>CAVTYG010000010.1:0-1371256 GCA_963738905.1 uncultured Acidobacteriaceae bacterium | reverse complement strand
CTCAGCGGTAGAATGACCGGTGGTGGGTTACTCTACACGACCGCCAGTTGTGTCGACTGTTGCAATGATGGTTTTGGCCGTCCCGTACATGGCGCTCGTGCCACACCTCATTGCTCAAGCTGTCGCCAATGCTAATAACGAACGTGGCTTCTCTACCGTTGCTTCGCCAACCATAGCGGAGTCACAACGTTTCGCTGTCTCCGGCACTGTTACCGACGCCGTCACCGGCACACCAATCCGCAAGGCGTTAGTACGGCTAAACGCTCAGCAGCCTCGCACCACATTCACCGACGGCGATGGGCGTTTCCAGTTCGAGTCCGTTCCCGCAGGAGCGGTGGCAGTCTTTGCCGAAAAGCCGGGATACTTCGCCGATCTCGATAGCTCTCGCGCGGGTACTCCGCCCATCGAAGTCGGCCCCTCCACCGAACCCATCGCGGTAAGGCTCTATCCGGAAGCTGCCATCACCGGAAAGGTCACCAACGCCACGTCCGTCCCTCTCGACAATGTGCCGGTCACTATTACTTATCTCAACATCCGCGACGGAAAGCGGCATCCAGCGAGTCTCGGACCCACGAACACCGACTCCGACGGACACTTCCGCTTCGCTGGCTTGCGTCCGGGTTTGTATTACGTCGGCACCGCGCCCTTCGCGCCTATGCCGCAGACCATGCTTGAGGCCGAAGATCCTCCCACTTCCGGTTATCCCGGTACTTACTATGGCGGAGGCTCTTCGTTGTCATCAGCGACTCCCATCGAGTTGCGTCCCGGACAGCAGGCTGAGGCTGACTTTTCTTTGTCGGAAGTCCCCGTCTTTCGGATTGCAGGAATCATCACCGGCTACGTACCCAGTCAGGGCGTAGCGCTACAGGTGCTCGATGCATCCGGTGTGCCCGTTCCAGCCAACGTACAGTTCAGTCCCGACAACGGTCGCTTCGACGTGCGTGCGCTTCCCGTGGGTGAGTACGTCCTCAGGGCATCGTCGCAGGCCAGCCCCGATCAAGTGCTGAGTGCCGAGAACCGCCTGAATTTAAGTTCCAATCTCTACAGCCTGCACCTCGCACTCGCGCCTTCGGCGACGATTCCCATAATCGTCACCATGGACTCCGCATCCCCGCAACAGCAGCCGCAGCGGCCGCGCTCTGGTGTTTATGCCGGCGGGCCTCCGCTTTCTGTCCGCCTCATTGGCGCCACTCCGGCTACCACCGGTATTTACGCCGGACTCGAGGGCCAACCGGGCAAGCAGAACCTGGTTCTCCGCAATGTCGATCCTGGTCGCTATTCCGTCGCCCTCGACGCCCGGCAGCCCTGGTACGTGGCTTCCGCCGAGTACGGCCAGACAAACCTGCTCACCGACGACCTCGTCATCAGCTCTGGCTCTCCGCCCGTACCGATCAACGTCACGTTGCGTAACGATGCCGCCTCCATCTCCTGTACGGTGCACGTACCAGAAGACCGCACCACTCCCGTCTTCATCGTTGCCGTTTCCGAAAACGCTTCCAAAGCTCTGCCGCGCATCGGCGGTTACTATCCCCCACGCGACAAGAACGCGCCCGATCAAGGGACCGTCCTCGATGCTCTCGCGCCCGGCAACTACACCGTTCTCGCCATCGATCGCAATGATGGCATCGAATACTCCAACCCCGACATCCTGGAAAAATATCCCTCGAAGCTGGCTCACGTTACTCTCGTGCCTGGCCAGCGCGCCAAGGTCTCGCTTGAGCTGATTCGCACCGAGGACGAAACCAAGTGATAGCGCACTGGTTTGCGATATTGCTTCTCGCCATCGCGGTCGCGGCCCAGACCACGGCTCCTTCCAAGCCCGCGACCGAGTATCGCATCGCCGGTACAGTCGTAAGTTCTGTCACCGGGCAGTTCCTTGCCGGTGTGAAGGTATTTCTCAGCTCGAATGAGCATCCCGACTTTCATCGCGAAACCACCACTTCCTCCGATGGCAGCTTCTCCTTCACTGGCTTACCGCCGGCAAAGTACTCCCTCACCGCCAGTGCTCACGGATATCGTCCGCAGGGCTTTAACCAGCACGGCGATTACTTCACCGGAATCGTCGTTGGCCCCGGCCTCAATGCCGAGTCACTGGTCTTTCGCCTGGTACCCGACGGCGTTATCGAAGGGACCGTCACCGATGAAGACGGCGACCCCGTTCGCAATGCGAACGTCGCCCTGTTCCAGCGTACCAACGACAGTGGCCAGCAGCGCACCCAGCAAGCGTTCAACGCCGTTACCGATGACCGCGGTCATTACCAGTTTGGCCGTCGGCCGCCGGGCACGTATTTCGTGGCTGTATCCGCGCGGCCTTGGTACGCACAATATGTCACCAGCACCACCCCGCAGCCGCCGGCACCTAATCCCGAAGACGCAGCGCGGCTCGCCGAAGAAGCTGCACAACTCGACGTCGCCTATCCCCTCACTTTCTTCCCGTCCGTGGAAGATTCGTCCGCGGCCGGTGCAATTACCCTGCATCCCGGCGAACGCGTGACCGCCGACATAACCCTGCGCGCCGTTCCTGCCGTGCATTTACGAATCACTACTGGCACATCGGACGGCAAGAGCGCCACCGCTGCCGGGCGCGGTTTCCCTCGTGTATCGCAGCGCATCTTTGAAGGCGCAGTGGTCCCTGTCATGTCGGCGCAGGCCCAGACCCTCGACAACACGACATTCGAATACACCGGTATCGCGCCTGGCCATTACCTCGTCGAAATGCCCGATCCCGGCCTGAAACGCAACGGCGGAGGCTGGTTCAAGGAGATGGATCTCTCCGGCACCGTGGAACTCGACACTCGCGACACACCTTCTCTCGCCTCCGTGACCGGCCTGCTAACGCTGGAGGGGAGCAAGCCGCCTGGGGACAAAATCTACGTTGTCCTTGCCAATCGCACTTCCGGCGAAGATTTTTCCGCCGAAGTCACCGCCAACGGGACGTTTGACTTCACCGACACGCAGCTTCGCCCCGGAACCTACGACGTCATACTGAACAATGCGCCCCACTTCCAGGTGAGCAGCGTGCAGGCAAAAGGGGCCCGCGTAGCCGGCAGGACTGTCAATGTCAGCGGAGGCAGCGTCGAACTCGCCATCACCGCTACCCATTCCATCGCGCGCATTGACGGCACCGTTTTGAAGGACACCCAGCCTTTCGCCGGGGCAATGGTGGTTCTCGTCCCGCGCGATCCCGTCGCCGACTGGACGCTCTTCCGCCGCGACCAGAGCGACAGCGATGGCACGTTTACGCTCCACGAAGTCCTGCCCGGCCTCTATACGGTGATCGCGCTGCAGAACGCCTGGGATCTTGATTGGGCGAGTTCGACCGCCCTCAACCCCTATCTGAAGAGCGGCACGCCGATTGAAGTTACCGGCGAAGGCCGCCTCAACGTAAAAGTACAACTCCAGTAGGCCTTAGCAGCTGGCTGAAAAAGCGCCTCAGATTTGTCTTGAAAGAACACAGCTTTAGCCGTGCCGTGCAAGCCCCTTGTTCTTGTCACTGCCCGCGGACTTATCGATGATTGCGACATGATGCAGCTGCATTCCCGCTAAACCGATGAAAACAGCGCCGTCTATAATTACCGTCACCATGTTCAAACTCCCTGCTCTCTTTTTTGGTTTAGTGGTGAGTGTGTCCCTATGGGGACAGGGCGCTCCAACCTCGAAGGAAGTTCAATCGGTGTACGCGGATTCGTATGCGTTGTATCTAGACCTTCACGAACATCCGGAGTTGTCGTCTCACGAGACGCAGACGGCGGCGAAGCTAGCGGCAAAGTTGCGCGGCTTCGGCTACGAGGTGACGGAGAACGTTGGCGGCACGGGCATCGTGGCAGTGATGAAAAACGGCGCTGGGCCGACCATCCTGCTGCGCACTGAACTGGATGCGCTGCCGGTGGAAGAGAAGACCGGCCTGCCGTACGCGAGCAAGGTCCACGCGAAAGACGACAGCGGTAAGGATGTTCCGGTGATGCAGGCGTGCGGACATGATCTGCACATGGCGTCGCTGATCGGCACAGCGCAGATTATGGCGGAAACGAAGAACACGTGGCACGGTACGTTAGTCATCCTGGGGCAGCCGGCGGAAGAAACGATCACCGGCGCGAAGCGCATGGTGGAGGACGGGCTGATGACGCGCTTCCCCAAGCCCGATGTCGCGGTCGCGCTGCACTCTTTCAATGCGCTGCCGGCGGGGAAGGTGGGCGTGACACCGGGATACAGCTATGCCAGCGCGGACTCGATCAAGATCACGGTTTACGGAAAGGGCGGACACGGATCGGCGCCGCATACGACGATCGATCCCATCGTGCTGGGGGCGAAGATCGTACTGGCGCTGCAAACCATTGTGTCGCGCGAAGTGAAGCCGGGTGAGGTGGCGGTGGTCACGGTCGGGTATTTCCAGGCAGGCCTGAAGAACAACATTATTCCCGACGAGGCAGAGCTGGGGCTGACCGTGCGAACGTTCGATCCGGCGGTGCGCAAGCATGTGCTGGCGGCCATTGACCGCATGGTGAAAGGCGAAGCCGAGGCGTCGGGTGTCACGAAACTGCCGCTGGTCGAGCACCCGGAAGCAACCGATGCGGTGTATAACGATCCCGCGCTGAATCAGCGGCTCATGGGAGTGCTGGAGCAGGCCCTGGGAAAGAGCAATGTCGAGGTGATGAAGCCGATCACCGGCTCGGAAGATTTTTCGGTCTTTGTAGCGCAAGGTATCCCGGGATTCTACTTTTCGCTGGGCGCGGCGAACCCAGATAAGTGGGCGGAAGCGAAGGCGTCAGGTACGATGCTGCCGTCGAACCACTCGTCGCTGTATGCTCCGGACGCTAAGCCGGCGCTGGAGACAGGCATCACGGCGGAAGTTGCGGTCCTGCGCAACTTGCTGAATACGTCTCCGGCAGAGTTGAAGAAGCTGACCGCAGAGAAGACGGCCGGAGAGTGAGCGTTCGGAGTCGGTTATCATCCCTGATCATGGACAAGCGGCATTACTACCTCAAGCTGATTCCACCCCGAGCGACATTTCCTGCGGACATCACCGAGCAGGAGAAGACCTTGATGGCCGAGCACGGAGCTTATTGCGAACAGCAATTTGCCGCCGGCAAGCTGCTGGCGTATGGCCCGGTGATGGCGCCCGGCGGGGCGTTCGGTGTCGCGATCCTGGAGGTCGCGGACGAAGCGGAGGCGCGGCAGTTTGGCGAGAATGATCCTTCGGTCCGCGGCGGATTGAACCGGTTCGAGTTCTATCCGATGCACGTGGCGAGAGCGCGCGGGAAGAGTTGATGGCGAGTCCATCTGCCTGCGCCGGCGGCGGGACGGGGCATAGGCGCAAACTGTTTTATCCTGCACAAAATCCGTAGATTCAAAGAGATACGGAGAATCTTCGCGCAAAATCAGGGTTGTCAATGAGTTGCGAGTAAAATCCTCATTCGCAAGGGATTGCATCGTGGCACTTTCGTCAATACTGCGGCGGCGCGGCACTGGTTTTCGTTGCACAAAATCCTTAGATTCAGGGAGATAGGGACAAATTTCGCACAAAATCTGTGTCGTCAATGACTTACGCGCAAAATCTTCATTCGCAAAGGGTTGCATGGACGTCGTTTCACCACCCTGATGGATTGCGAAGCTCCCGGGAAGCGAACTTCAGGGTGGAAAGCATGGCGCTGGCGCGGCGGTAATCGATAGTGTCGGTGCAAAGGGCGTCAAAGACTACTTGCAGCATTTCGTGGATGGACTGGAAGTCGTCAAGCGCGGGCATGGTGAAGCGGACCTCGGAGTGACGGCGGCGGGCGCGGGCCCCGTATGTGGCGTCGCGACGCTGGCGAGTGTGGAAGTAACAGAATCTCTGGCCGTGCAGGGCGGGAGAGCCGCAGAGGACTGCCGTCGGCTTTGCGATGGCTGCAGGTGGGGCAGGACATGTGGTTCTCCAGAAGCTGCCAGCCGTCAGCTCTCAGCCGTCAGCGAAATACAGCAACGTTCGTGAGGGCTACGCCCCCACGCTAGTAGGGTGGCAAAGGTAGAAGGGGTGTGCAAGTTACGAAGGTACAGGGGCACCTGTACTTTAGTAACCAGTCGGCAGTTGTGAGATCTAGATGTTCGCGACCAGTTTGGATTGCGATGCGCGTGGTTCGACGATTCGCCGCTTGCCGTGCCCGGGGTTCGCCTCGTATCGGGTTAGCAGTAATCCCAAGGATTCCAGCAGATCGACGTCGCGGCTCACGGCGCGAGCATCGCGCTTTGGCCGCTCGCCAACTCCGAAATGGAGGCCGGGCGCTTCTTTGCTAGCTGGCGTTGGCTATCTCCTCCTGAATTTCAAAAACGTCGCCCTCATTTCGGTCGTATCGTTCAGACCATATCTGTGATCCTTCGTAGCTACTGATAAGCTGAGCGGTCACTCGGAGTCGCGCCCCCGACTTCCTTACGGTACCCTCCAATACAGTCTGAACATTAAGGTGCTGAGCGATCTCAGCGATGTCCATGCCCTTCTCATGGCAGCGGACCGCAGACGTTCTGGAAATCACTCGCAGGCCCCGTATAGCACCCAATACATTGATAATCTCTGCCGCCATCCCTTCGCAGAAGGGTTGCTGACTGCGATCAGGGCTCAGATCCTCGAACGGCAGTACAGCAATTGACCCGCTGTCCGTAGCTGTATGTGGCTGTCTGCTCGTCTCTCGCTCTACGATTCCGCGAAGATCGTCCAACAGGTTTTGCGCGTGCTGAATTCGCTGCGATCGGTCCTTCGCCAACAGGCGCGTGATTACCCTTTCTAACGATGGAAATACGGCAGTATTCAAGATGCTCGGAGCAAGTGGCTGCCGATTCAAAATAGCATCGAAGATGAGGGCCGCCGTGGGCCCGTTGAATGGTCTCCGGCCGGTCGTCATTTCATAAAGAACCACTCCGAATGAGAACAGGTCAGTGCGAACATCTACGCTTTCGCCACGCGCCTGCTCAGGGGACATATAAGCGATGGTTCCGAGTGCTGTCCCTGCCATGGTGAGCTGCGCGGGAATGCTCAAAGTGGCGTCGTCCTCGCCAGCAGACGCGCCCTGCCCGCCCATTATCGCGTTGCTCTTCGCGAGTCCGAAGTCGAGAATCTTCACCTCGTTGCGGTGCGTAAGAAATAAGTTGGTAGTCTTAAAGTCCCGATGAATTACACCCGCCGCGTGTGCCACTGTTAGCGCATCCGCAAGCGCAACGGCGGCGTTTAGGACGTCATTCATCCCAAGGGGCCCTCTTTGCAGGCGCTGTGCCAGAGTCTCGCCTTCGAGATACTCCATTACAAGAAAATTGATACCGTTCTGCTCGCCTACGTCGTAGAGGTGACAAATGTTGGGATGATTAAGCGACGAAATGGCTTTCGCTTCGCGCTCGAAGCGTTCCTTCGCACCGGTATCCGCACAAAGACGGGACACCAAAACCTTGATGGCAACCGTACGCTCTAACCGCGTGTCGCGAGCGCGATAGACCTCTCCCATACCGCCCGCACCGAGGGGTGACAGGATTTCGTAGCGCCCGAGCTTCGTGCCAGAGGTTAGGGGCATCGGTGCGCGCATTATAGTCCGGCGCGCGCCCTGTCATGTCCGAATTGACCGTAGCGACCTAATTCTGTGACGCCGTTCACTTCTCGACGCTCACCCGCACCATCTTCTTTCCTGCGCGCAGGGTGAACTCGGAGCCGAGTTTGACGGAGGCGACGAGGTCGTTCGCTTGAGTTCGCCGTCGACTTTCACGGCGTTCTGTTTGACCTTGCGGGAGCCGTCGGAGACGGAGGTCGCGAGGCCGGCGGCGGCGAGCAGCTTGTCGAGGCGCACCTGGACCACGCCGTCCGGCGTGGCTGCGCAGCGTTCGGTGCGGCGACTTCGGCGAACTTCACCGTCACCAGCGGCAGGTCGTCGGGAGTCTCGTCCTTCTGGAACATGCGCGACCAGTCGTGCGCGGCGTGGTCGGCGGCGTCGTGGCCGTGGAAGTCGTTCGACGATGCGGATGCCGAGCTCCTGCTTGAGCTTCATGGGATGCGCTTCGCCCTTCGCGACGTCGCTGCTTCAGCTCGTCGATCTCGCGGGTGGTGACGTCGGTGAGCAGCTCGTAATAGCGCCACATCAGATCGTCGGAGATGGACATCACCTTGCCGAACATTTCCGTGCGGCGCTTCGGTGATGCCGATGTAGTTGCCGTAAGACTTCGACATCTTCTGCACGCCGTCGGTGCCTTCGAGCAGCGGCATGGTGAGCACGATCTGCGGAAGCTGGTTGTAGTCGCGCTGGAGCTGGCGTCCCATGAGCAGGTTGAATTTCTGGTCGGTGCCGCCGAGTTCGACGTCGGCCTCGAGCGCGACGGAGTCGTAGCCCTGCGCGATGGGATAGAGCAGCTCGTGCATGGCGATGGGCTTCTCTTCGGTGAAGCGCTTGTGGAAGTCTTCGCGCTCGAGCATCTGCGAGACGGTGAACTTGGCGGCGAGGCGCACGAAGCCTTCGTAGCCGAGCTTGTCGAGCCACTCGGAGTTGAAGCGGACTTCGGTCTTGTCGCGATCGAGGATCTTGAAGACCTGCGCCTTGTAGGTTTCGGCGTTGGCGTCGATTTGCGCGCGGGTGAGCGGCGGGCGCGTGGCGATGCGGCCGGAAGGATCGCCGATGAGGCCAGTGAAGTCTCCGATGAGAAAGATGACGGTGTGGCCCATGTCCTGAAAGTGCTTGAGCTTGCGGATGAGGACGGTATGGCCGACATGGAGGTCGGGGGCGGTGGGATCGAATCCGGCCTTGACGCGCATGGGCTTTCCGGTGGCGAGGGAGCGCTCGATGCGCTCGCGCAAATCGCTCTCGCGAATGATTTCGGCAGCGCCCTTGCGCAGGTAGGCCAGTTGCTCGTCAACGGGTGGGAACTGGGGCATAACGTCCGATTATAGAGTGGCCAGCGACTAGTGGCTGGTGGCTAGCAACTGAGTCACGAACCCATTTTGAGCACGATGACCTGATCGAATTCGTTCGCCGTCCGTTGGGGTAGCTGGAGAACGACGCCGGCCGGTGAAGTTTGCACGGGCACATTCGAACCACCGTTCATGAGATGGGCGTCTTTCACCGTCTTCGGCAGGGTTGGGAGCGCCAGCACTTTCAACGCCGGGTCGAGAACGTGGACATAGATGGTGTCTCCACGCTGCGTGGTGACGCCCCAGGCTGCGGGGCTGACGGGGCCGCCGGTGGTTCCGTAGATGGAGTCGCCGTAGGTTTGGAGCCATGCACCGATTTCGCGCAGGCGATTCGCGTAGGCAGGCTGTATCTCGCCGTTGGGCATGGGGCCGACATTGAGCAGGAAGTTGGCATTGTTGCCGGCGGCGCGAACGAGGTACTGAATGAGATCGCGCAGACTCTTGGGTTCGAGATCGCGCATGTCGAAGCCCCAGGAGCCGCTGGGGTACATGGTGTCGTTGGTTTCGAGGGGAAGCTGGCTGACGGGCGCGCCTCCCCAGCCGGTGGTGTTGGCGCCGGGAAGGTCTTTCTCGAAGGTCTGGTAATCCTCGCCGGGGAAGGGCGTCTTGTGATGGTTGGAGACGATGAGCGCCCCGGGCTGAAGCTGGTGAATGAGGGCGTAGGTCTTGGGGAGTTGCCAGTCAGCGTCGGGCTTGTCCCACATGCCGTCGAACCAGACGCCACCGATTTCGCCATAGTTGGTGAGCAGCTCGGTGAGCTGCGCGTTCATGAAATCGAGATAGCGCGGCCATTGACCGTTGTGAGGACGGCCGTACCACTGACCGGTGTCGCCGAGCGGGAAATAGTCGGGATGGTGCCAGTCGAGCTGGGAGTAGTACACGAAGAGCTTGATGCCCTGACGGTGACACTCGTCGGCGAGCTGGCGAAGAGTGTCTTTGGCGTAGGGCGTGGCGTCGACCACGTTGTACTTGTTCTGCTTCGTCGCGAACATGGAGAAGCCGTCGTGGTGGCGCGAGGTGACCACGATGTAGCGCATACCGGCTTGCTTCGCGAGCGACACCCACTGCGCGGCATCGTACCTGGAGGGATAGAACTGCGCCGCGAGCTGCTCATATTGCCAGCCCGGGATGTGCTTGTTCTGCATGACCCATTCGCCGTCGCCCAGTTCGCTGTAGATTCCCCAGTGAATGAACATGCCAAAGCGTGCCTGCTGGAACCATTCGCGAGACTTGAGATTTTCGGGCGAGGGCTGGTAGCCGGGCTGCGCGGTCAAGTGCAACGAAATCAGGAGGAGTGCGGCGATGGCGGCGAGGAAGCGCAGGCGAAGGCGGGACAGGGGATGCACCATGGGCAACAGAATAAATGAAGGCGGCGCGGGAGAAGTTCGTCGGTGGGCAGTGGGTTGCGGTAGCATGGGAATTCAACCAGAGTAGTGCTTCGTTTTGAGGGCCTGATGAAAGACTTCTACGTCCGGGACTGCCAGCAGCACGAGAGCCAGACGATTACCTCGAACTTCGTGGTGGCATCGAAACAGATCAAAACCAAGAAGAGCGGGGAGCCGTACCTTGCTCTGATTCTGGCCGACCGCAGCGGACAGGTGCAGGCCAACATGTGGGACAACGTCTCGGACGTACTGCACGCATTCGAACAGGATGACTTCATCAAGGTCAAAGGGATGGTGCAGAAGTACAACGGACGCTGGCAGGTGACCGTCCACAAAGCGCGGAAGCTAGGCGACAGCGAGATCGACTACACGGATTACCTTCCGAAAACAACGAAGGACATCGATCAGTTGTGGAAGACGCTGGGCGAGTTCGTGGAGAGCTTTGAAAACCCGTGGCTCAAGCGGCTGGTGCAGGACTTCATGGCGGACGAGGCGATTGCGAGCGCCTATAGAACGGCGCCAGCGGCGAAGACGCTGCATCATGCGTATATCGGAGGGTTGCTCGACCACGTAGTGTCGCTGTTCACGGTATGCGATCTCACGGCGCGTAATTATCCGCAGGTGAACCGCGATCTGCTGCTAACGGGCGCTTTCGTGCACGACATCGGGAAGATCCATGAGCTGGGCTACCAGCGGTCCATTTCGTACACGACGAAGGGCCAACTGCTGGGGCACATGATCATCGAGCTGGAGATGCTGCACAAGAAACTGGCGGAGATTCCGGGCTTTCCCGACGAGCTGAAGATCCTGATCGAGCACCTCATCATCAGCCATCATGGGCAGTATGAATTCGGATCGCCGAAGCTACCGATGTTTCCCGAGGCGCTGATGCTGCACTACCTCGACGATCTCGACTCGAAGATGGAGAGCATGCGGGCGCAGTTCGAACGGGAAAGCGAGCAGGAGACAGCCTGGACGAGCTATAACCCATCGCTGGGACGACCGCTGCTGAACTCCAGCAAGTTTCTGGAGAAGCGGGAAGTGGCTCCGGCGAATGTGGTTGAAGAGCAGACCGAAGAAGCGCCTGTTGCGGCGCCGGAAGCGGTGGAGGCTGCGGTTGAGACGGCTTCGGTTACGGTGGAAGTTACGGTTGCCGAGCCGCAGGAATCGACTGGAACGCTGGATGCGCTGCAACGCAAGTTTGCGTCGCACAAAGTGACGCCGGTGGGCGCGAAAGACGAGTAGCAGTTCTTTCCTGATTTGGACCATTGCAAAAACTATGCCCAATCTGTCGCAATTCGAATATGTGTCGTTTGACTGCTATGGGACGCTGATCGACTGGGAGTCGGGAATACTGGGGTACCTTCGTCCGCTGGTGGGTGCGAAGGGCTGCAAGGTTTCCGATGGGGAGATTCTGAACTTCTATTCGGAGTGCGAGCCGCGGCAGCAACAGCCGCCGTACCGGCGCTACCGTGAGGTGCTGGCAGGGGTGATGCGGGAGATGGCCGGGCGTTTCAAGTTTCAAGTCAGCGATGCCGAGGCGAACGGACTCGCCGATTCGATTCGCGATTGGGAGCCGTTTCCGGACACGGCGGCAGCGCTTCAGCGATTGCAGTCGCGTTACAAGTTGGCGGTCCTGTCGAACATCGATGACGAGTTGTTTGCGTGGACGGCGCCGAAGTTGGGAGTCGAACTCGATTGTGTAGTTACAGCGCAGCAGGCTCAGAGCTATAAGCCGGCGCTACGGAATTTCGAGATACTGCTTGCCAGGTTGGGCATCGAGAAGAGCAAACTGCTGCATGTAGCAGAGAGCCTGTATCACGATGTCGCACCGGCACGTGAACTCGGTATTGCCACGGTGTGGGTGAATCGGCGGCAAGGGCGGCCAGCGGCGGCGACGAAGGTGGTGGAGGCGCGTCCGGACCTCGAAGTGGCGACGGTCGGGAAGCTGGCGGAGTTGGCTGTGAGCTAGATCTGGCGGCTGGTCACGGAAAGAATCCCTGATAAGGAGCGAGGCATCACTACTTAGACAATGAAGATCCTGGTCCCTACCCCTTTGCGTCAATATGCCGGGAAGCAGAGCGCCATCGATGTCCACGCCGCTACGGTGGGCGAAGCGTTGAGTTCTCTGACTTCTTCTTATCCCGACCTTCGCAAGCACCTCTATAACGATGAGGGAAAGTTGCGCGCTTTCGTGAACGTCTACCTGAATGACGAGGATATTCGCTATCTCCAGCAGGACCAGACGGTGGTGAAGGACGGAGATACGTTGTCGATTGTGCCGTCAATTGCGGGCGGATGTAGCTGAGGTCAATATGGCGGGCATTGCAGAAAAAGTCGCTGCACTCTCGAACGAAGAAATCCTTCGTTATTCACGCCACCTGATCATGCCGGAAGTCGGCATGGAAGGGCAGCTCAAGCTGAAGCAGGCGAAGGTGCTTTGCATCGGCGCAGGCGGGCTGGGCTCGCCACTGTCGCTCTACCTGGCGGCGGCGGGTGTGGGAACGCTGGGGATCGTTGACTTCGACGTCGTCGATTTCACCAACCTGCAGCGGCAGGTCATCCATGGCACGAAGGACGTGGGGCGCAAGAAGCTCGACTCGGCGGCGGATACGCTGCACGAGATTAATCCGAATGTCGAGATCCGCAAGTTCGAGACGCGGCTGAGCAGCGCTAATGCGCTGGAACTGTTTCGCGAGTTCGACATCATCGCGGACGGGACGGACAACTTCCCGACCCGCTACCTGGTCAACGACGCGTGCGTGCTGACGGGTAAGCCGAACGTGTACGGATCGATCTTCCGCTTCGAGGGACAGGCGAGCGTGTTCGCGACGAAGGAAGGGCCGTGCTATCGCTGCCTGTATCCGGAGCCGCCACCTCCGGGGCTGGTGCCGTCGTGCGCGGAAGGTGGAGTGCTCGGTATATTGCCGGGACTGGTAGGTATCATCCAGGCGACGGAAACGATCAAGCTGATTCTTGGTTCGGGCGAACCGCTGATTGGGCGGCTGCTGCTGGTGGATGCGCTGGGAATGCGCTTCCGCGAATTGAAGCTGCGGAAGAACCCGGAGTGCCCGGTATGCGGAGTGAACCCGACGGTGCGGGAACTCATCGACTACAATCAGTTCTGCGGAATCCGCGGAGAAGAAGCGGCCGCACCCACCACCATGGCCGATATGACGGTTGAAGAACTGAAGCAGCGCCTCGATCGGGGCGACGATTTGTTTGTGCTCGACGTGCGCGAGCCGCATGAGTATCAAATCTGCAATCTGGGCGGATACCTTATTCCGCTGAACGACCTGCCCAAACGGGTGAGCGAGCTGGATTCGAGCCGCGAGATCGTGGTGCACTGCAAGATGGGTGGACGCAGCGCCAAAGCGGCGGACTTCCTTCGCCAGTCGGGATTCGGCAAGGTACACAACCTCGCCGGCGGCATTAATGCGTGGGCGGAGCGGGTCGACCCGAAGGTCCCCAAGTACTAGAGCGCGATTCCCAGTAGCCAGTGAGGAAATAACTGGCCCAGGCATGGTCCGAGCACCGTGCTACCATGCCAGCGTGTTTAACTTTGGCAAGCCTAAAACAGCCGGTGACTGGGTCGTTCACGTCTTGGGTGCATTGGTGGCATTGTTCCTCGTGTGGTGGATGTTACGGGTCTACGTCCTGTAATCGCACTCCGGTTGTGCCTTTCATTTGCCGCTGTTACTAACGCTGAAACACCACGACGGCGTCTTCGAACAGTCGAATTCCCACCCTTTTCGCAAACAACGCGAAAGGATGGGGCACCCAGCGAATCAGCAGTGGGGCACCCGGGGCTTACAACATCTATCTAGTAAGAAAGCTTCCCGAGCGGCTGGTGCGGAGGAAAGCGTGGTACTTCCACCCAGAACTTCGGTGCTGTCACGCTACGGCCACTTCACGGTGAGGGCGTAGATTTCCTGGGTGCCGATGTCGCGGGTGAAGACGGGGGAGCCGTCGGGGGCAACGTTGATTTGGGTATTGCCGTCCGCGCCGATCGCGCGGGGCAGGTCTTTCAAGCTGGTAATGGTCTCCACTTTGTGATCGGCGAGCCGCACGCGCAGAGCCTGGGGCTCAGAGCCTCCGGTCGATGTAGTACACATACTTGTAATCCGGCGAATGGGCCCAGTTTACGACACCTCCGGGAATCGGACCCGGCACCAGGTCGGACCATTTCTGCGTATTCAAATCGAAGACCACGAGCCTTGGTACGGTCAGTGGACGCGGCGACCAGCAGGTCCTCCGCAACCCACTGCACACCGGTGAGCCCATCCGTTTCGGGCACGATGGAACGGTTTCCCGTACGCAGATCATAAATCTGGAATCTTGACATGTGAGGCTCGGTCGGTATAATCGGCGAAAACCAGCCGGTTCCCGTCCGGAGACCAACTCGCAGCCCATGACTCCTTCTCTGCAATTCTCCGCGGCGGCCCTCCATCCATGCTGATCACATTGATCTCACCCATGCTGTTGCTATACGTGACCTGCTTTCCATCCGGGGAAATGAACGGGAAGTACACCTTCGCGGGGGGATCTGTGAGTTGCAAACGATCCGTTCCGTCGCTACGACTGCGCCACAAGGTGTGATCCGGGTAGGAGGTGTAGGCGACCCACTTTCCGTCGCTGGAGAACGTGGGATTGAAGGCCGAGATGCCGGAGAGAAATGGAACGAACTGCTTCGAATTCAGGTCATAGCGGACGAGTTCACCGCGTCGCTTGATGCCAATCGCGAAGATCTGTTTTCCGTCCCGGCTCGGCGTCGGGCCCGCGTAGGACAGAGGCCCGTTGGTGAGTTGAACCGGCGGGTGCACGCGTTGCAGAAACCCGGCCTGCACTTGTGCCGCCCAAAGATCCACCCGGCCTCTGGGTGCGATCCTCAAAGACAATGTATCTGCTGTCCGGGGTCCATCGGGCGCAGCACACGCCCCGTCGTTCGCTAAAGTCCACGATGGCGCGCTGGCCTGAACCGTCTGGGTTGGAGACCACAATGGAACTGACCGAGCCGCATCCAGAACCGTGAAAACCATGAGCTTGTTGTCTGGAGAAATATTGGGTCCCCAAATCTGTCCATCTGCACTGAGCAGCTTGCGAGGATTCGCGCCATCTTTTTCGGCGAGGAAGAGATCCTTCCCAACGAGAGAAGAGAATGCGCCCGTCTGGCGCAAAACTTGCATCGAGAGCCTGAATATCTCCGAGGCGCCGCACTTCTCCTGTGGGTAACAGTATCGTCCGCAAAGGAAACGGACCAGGCTCGGTGTATGGCTCCGGCTAATGTCAGCAGAGATGCCCCTTCCTGTCTCAGACCGACGATGATTGGCGCCGCAAGTCTAACGGGAATAATGGCCGTGGGTCCGCCGATGACCGCGACTTGCGCAATCTTAAGACTGAAGTTGGTGCCCTCGTTGAAGTAAACTCGCGACCCGTCGGTCAGCAGATTGTCATAGATCCACTTCGGTTCGCCGTCATCCGTGAGTTGGGTTACGGCTTCCACCACAGGAACTGCCGGTGGCTGCCTCCACCACAAAACTAGAGCTGCGGCGATTGCGATAGCGACGATCGCCCGCTGCCAGCCAAATCCATCTCTTGCTGGGCGCGGCTTCGTGAACACCTGAGACGGTGGAACCGCTCGAATCCGAGAGGGCTTCCAGCGCGAACTCCAGATCCGAAGCATGCTGAAAGC
Organism: uncultured Acidobacteriaceae bacterium; assembly: GCA_963738905.1. Lineage (GTDB taxonomy): Bacteria > Acidobacteriota > Terriglobia > Terriglobales > Acidobacteriaceae > DASRAA01. The sequence goes on along the minus strand of CAVTYG010000010.1, from coordinate 1,355,265 downwards.
GTTGCGTCCGGATTCTTGGCCAGACAGCGATTCACGATTCGTCTGCAAACCCGGCGGAACGCTGGGCGCGAGCTGCGAAACCGCCGGCGGATCTTCGTTCAGAATCGCCGCTCATAGTATCCGCCGAAGTCGCCTTGCGAAAGGCGGGTTTGCCGGTCAGCATCTCGTACAGGATCACGCCGACGGCAAAGATGTCGCTGCGCGCGTCGGCGGCTTGTCCGCGCACCTGCTCGGGCGACATGTAGCCGACGGTGCCGAGCACCTGCCCTGGATGGGACTGAGGCTCGAGACTAACGGTTTCGGCGTCGGTGCTAACTGCCTTGGCTGGGTCAAGCTTCGCCAGCCCGAAGTCGAGGATCTTGAGCCGGCCGTCTTTCGTGACCCAGATGTTTTCCGGCTTGAGATCGCGGTGGATGATTCCGGCATCGTGAGCGGCGGCGAGTCCGCGGGCCAGCTCGACGCCGTAGTCCAGCACCTCGCGCAGCCGCATCGGGCCTTTACGAAGGCGCTCGCGCAGGGTTTCGCCCTGCAGCAACTCGGTCACGATGTAGGGCGAGCCGTCGTACTGGCCGACGTGAAAAATCGAAACAATGTTGGGATGATTCAGGGCAGCGGTAGCCTGGGCTTCCTGCTCAAAACGGCGAAGACGCTCGGGATCGCGCGACCAGTACTCGGGAAGAACCTTGATCGCCACGTCGCGCTTCAGGGTGGCGTCGCGGGCGCGATAGACTTCGCCCATGCCGCCCGCGCCGAGTGGAGCGAGCGATTTCGAACGAATCCAGCCGAGTGCCCGCGGCCAGTTGCATAGGTGGGCTGGATTATATCCCGAGTCACCGTTGCGCCTTTCGAGACAGGCGCGGGGTGTGGCCGACCATAACTTAAGCGTCGACTGCGCGTGTTAAAATCGGACGGAAAGAGCGCGGGAGTGGTGTGTTTTGATTGAGCTAGCGCCGTCCATCTTAGCGGCCGATTTTGCCCATCTGGGCGACGCCGTGAATGCCGCCATACAGGGTGGGGCTACTGTCATTCATTGCGACGTGATGGACGGACATTTTGTCCCCAACCTGACGATTGGGCCGCCGGTGGTTGCCTCGCTACGCAAAGCCGTCGATGTTCCGCTGGATTGCCACCTGATGATCGAGAATCCGGATGAGTTCATTCCGGCGTTTGCCGCAGCGGGGGCGAATTGGATATCGGTACACCAGGAAGTCTGCCGCCACCTGAACCGCACGCTGGAGCTGATTCGGAGCCATGGGTGCCAGGTGGGGGTGGTGCTGAATCCCGCTACGCCGGTACAAACGCTGGGCGAAGTGCTCGACATTGTCGATTACGTGCTCATTATGTCGGTGAACCCGGGATTTGGGGGACAGAAGTTCCTGCCGAGCACGCTGGAAAAAGTCCGTAAGCTGGCGACTATGAGGGCGGCGAAGGGTTTGAATTTCCGTATCGAAATGGATGGCGGCATCGACCTTGCCACCATCGGAGCCGGGGTCAAGGCCGGGGCTGAGATTTTCGTGGCCGGGAGTGCGGTGTTCTCGCACGGGGACCCGGCAACCAACGTGGAAGAGCTGTTGAAAGCGGCGCACCATGCAACCGTGGTGCGGGTCTAGCAGTGGAAGAGCTTTCAGCATTGCAAAGGTGGTAGGGATGTTTCGTCGCGTTCTTTTAGTGGTCTTGATGGTGAGCACAATTGTCTTCGTGGGTTGCACCAACAAGAAAGTCAACAATCCCATAGCGAACGTCAATTCCAAGCAGCCCGATAAGGTGCTGTATGACCGTGCCATGGACGCGATGAAACACAACAAATTTGACGTGGCGCGGCTGAGCTTGCAGACGCTGATCAATACCTATCCCGATTCGGAATATGTGGCGCGCGCCAAGCTGGCTATCGGCGACTCGTGGTACGCCGAGGGCGGCTCGGCGGCAATGGCACAGGCCGAGAGTGAATATCGCGACTTCATTACCTTCTTCCCCAACATGACGGAGGCCAGTGAAGCGCAGATGAAGATCGCCAATATCCATTACAACGAAATGGAAAAGGCGGACCGCGACTTTACGCATGCCAAGCGCGCGGAAGAAGAGTATCGCCAGCTGATCATGCAGTTCCCGGACAGCCCGATGGTACCGGAAGCGAAGAAGAAACTGCTGGCGGTGCAAGAGGTACTGGCCGATCGGGAGTTTGGAATTGCGCATTTTTACTATCTGCGTGAGGTTTGGCCGGCGGCGATTGCACGTTTCAAGTCGCTGACGGACACCTATCCGCTCTACAGCGGCGCCGATGAGGCGCTGTTTGAACTGGGCGGCGCCTACGAAAAAGAAGCAGACCTGCTCCGGCATTCAAAGTTATCGGAAGCCGGGAAGGCGCCTTTGATCAAGCAATACAATGATGAAGCCGCGAAGGTGTATGACGAGATCCTGACACGGTATCCGCTGGAAGATCGTGCGGTGGACGCGAAGAAGCAACTCCAGGCAATGGGCAGGCCGATTCCGAAGGCCACACCGGAAGCCATTGCACAGAACAAAAAAGAGCAGGACAGCCGCGGGTCTCTGAGCACCATGAACCGCATGATGCTGAACTTCAAGAAGGGACCGGACGTTTCGGAGGCGGCAACGGTAGGAGAGCCGACGCTGGTCGATCCCAAGCAGACGAGTGCTCCCGAGATCGTGCGGTCGGCGACGGCGAGTGTGCTTACGGCATTGACCGCGGCCACGACCGGAGCGGTGAAGCCGGCAGACGGCACAGCCGCTCCTCCGGCGACGAATGCCGGCGCCACGGAAGGCTCGGGAGTCAGCGGCACGGCGACGGGTGCTGCTCCGGCGACAGGGGCAGGCAGTAGTACGGGATCGTCGACGACGTTGAATTCCTCAGCCGACATCGTCAAGCCCGCAGCCGATAGCGGAATTCAGGAACTCGGCAATGATCTGACGCCGCCAAGCAGCAGCACGCAGGCTGCGCCCCCATTGCCGCCAACTCAGGTGAATGACGCGCAGAAACCGCCCGCTCCTACGGACGGTACAACTCCAGCAGCGGCGAGCACGGATACGTCGCAGGCGCAGCCTACTTCTGCCGATCCGAGTACCGAGAGCTCTTCCAAGAAGAAGAAAAAGCACCACTTCCCGTTCTAGCGGAATTGCTTTCCGAACCGCAGGCCGCCGCTGAAAACGGCGGCTTTTGCGTTTCTACGGGGCAAGGCTGGATCCGTCGGTAATCCTGTAATATCAAAGAGAAAGCGTCGCTTTACTTGAACCGGGTTACGAAATCGAATGGCCCACGATCTTCCCAAGGCTTACGATCCCAGCGGCATAGAATCGCGCTGGGCTGACTACTGGATCCAGGAAAAGCTGTTTCACGTGGAAACCCCGGCGGCAGGCTCCACAACGCCGACGTTCACTCTGACGCTGCCACCGCCCAATGTGACGGGAAGCCTGCACATGGGCCACATGCTGGAGCACACCGAAATCGACATCATCATCCGGTGGAAGCGGATGCAGGGCATTCCGACCCTCTGGCTGCCGGGAACCGACCATGCTGGGATAGCTACCCAGTTGATGGTGGAGCGGCAGCTTGCCTCGGAAGGCAAGAGACGGCGCGACATGACGCGCGACGCCTTCATCGAGCGGGTGTGGGAGTGGAAGAAGCACTACGGCGGCGTGATCCTCCAGCAAATGAAGCGGCTGGGCACGTCGGTGGACTGGTCGCGCGAGTACTTCACCATGGACGAGCGGATGTCGCGCGCCGTGCGCGAGGCATTTGTCCGGCTGTACGAAGAAGGGCTGATTTATCGCGGGAAGTACATCGTGAACTGGTGTCCGCGATGCATCACGGCGGTGTCGGACCTCGAAGTGGTGCACGAGGAGACGCAAGGCAAGATCTACGAGATCCGCTATCCGGTTGTGGGTAGCCCGAACGAATTCATCGTGGTGGCGACGACGCGGCCCGAGACGATGCTGGGCGATACCGCGGTGGCAGTGAATTCCGCCGACGAGCGCTATCAGCATCTGCATGGCAAGAACGTCCTGTTGCCGCTGATGAATCGCGAGATCCCGATCATCACGGACGACATCCTGGCCAATCCTGAGTTCGGCACCGGCGCGGTGAAAGTGACGCCGTCGCATGATCCGAATGACTTTGAAGCGGGATTGCGGAATGGGCTACCGCAGATCGACGTGATGAACGAAGTCGCGCAAATGAACGAAAATGCCGGGATTTATAAGGGCCTGGACCGCTTTGAAGCCCGGCAGAAAGTGCTGGAAGACCTGGAAAAGGGCGGGTTCCTGGTTGGAGCCAAGGACTACGTCGTTCCGCTGGGCAAGTGCGACCGTTGCAAGACCATCGTGGAGCCGCGTCTTTCCACACAGTGGTTCGTGAAGATTCAGCCGCTCGCCGACCGCGCCATCGAAGCCGTGGAGAAGGGCGAGGTAAAGTTCGTCCCCGAGAACTATACCAAGACGTATTTCGAGTGGATGCGCAACATTCACGACTGGTGCATCTCGCGCCAGTTGTGGTGGGGCCATCGCATTCCGGCGTGGTATTGCAAAGAGTGTGGCGAAATTATCGTCGCGCGGGAGACGCCGGCGAAGTGTACGAAGTGCAGCGGCGGCAAGATCGAGCAAGATAACGATGTGCTGGACACGTGGTTCTCGTCGGGCCTGCTGCCGTGTTCGGGGCTGGGGTGGCCGGAGCATACTCCGGACCTCGATGCGTTCTATCCGACATCGCTGTTGATTACGGGCTTCGACATCCTGTTCTTCTGGGTGGCGCGGATGATCATGATGAACTGTCACTTCATGCGTGGGCACCAGCAGGGCGACGTTCCGTTTCGCACGGTGTACATTCACGCGCTGGTGCGCGACGCCGACCGCCAGAAGATGTCGAAGACCAAGGGCAACGTCATCGACCCGATCGGGATCATCGAGCACTATGGCACTGATGCGGTGCGGTTCACGCTGGCGTCGATGGCCGCGCCAGGGACGGACATTGCGTTCTCGGAGGACCAGACCGACGGGTATCGCGCGTTTGCCAACAAGATATGGAACGCCTCGCGGTTGCTGTTCATGAACGTTGACCGCGCCGAGGAGGCGGGTACCTGGTCGCTGGGCGAATTCAAAGCGGCCGCTGCAGATTTCAGCGCGAAAGGCGTCGCCGGTTTTTCCACCGATACGCTGGAAGACCGGTGGATCTTGTCGCGCTTCAATCGTGTAGCTGCCGAAGTAAAGAATGCGCTGGAGGCGTACCGGTTTCACGAGGCTACGCACGTTATCTATCACTTTTTCTGGGGCGAGTACTGCGACTGGTACCTGGAACTGATCAAACAGCGGCTGGCTTCGAGCGACCGGGAACAGGCACGTAAGGCGTACGGCAACCTGGTTGGCATCTTTGAAGCTGCGTTGCGGCTGCTGTCGCCGTTCATGCCCTTTATCACGGAAGAGATCTGGCACGCGGTGTATAACGGCAAGCCGCCGCTGAAGTCGATCGCGTTGGCATCGTACCCGCAAAGCGATCCGGCGCAGATTGATGCGAATGCCGAAACGGAGATGGCGATCCTGCAGGACCTGATCGTCGCGGTGCGCAACATCCGCGCCGAGTTGAAGATCGAGCCCAAACAGAAGCTGGCCATCGAAATCCACGCGGCGCCGGAGATTCGCGGCATGATCGAGCGGGAACGCGCGTCGGTGGAGCGCATGGCCAATGTGGAGTCGATTGCATTTGTCGAAGGCTCGGTGGCGAACGCGGCCGGAGCGCGCAGTACGGCGCGCTTCGATGTGCGCATTATCTATGAGCGCAAGGTCGATGTTGCGGCGGAGCGCGAGCGGCTGAATAAAGAGCTGGCAAAGATGTCGGGCGAAATGGAGCGCGCCACGTCGCAGTTGTCGAATGAAGCGTTCCTGTCCAAGGCTCCGGAGAAGGTCGTGAGCGGGCTGAAACAGCGCCGCTCCGAACTGGAAGTGCTCATCGCGAAGTCGAAATCGGCGCTGGCCGATTTAGGGAACACGCAAGCATCGAACTGAGGGAATTGTGGACTGGACAAGCCGCCGAGTTACCGCCATTCTGGACGCCGCGCTACAAGAAGATCGCGCCACCAGCGACGCTACTACCTATGCCTGCATCGACCCGAACCAGCGTGCTGCGGCGACCATCCTGGCGAAGCAGGAGTGCGTTCTCGCCGGGCTGGGCTGCATTGCGCGGGTGCTCGACGTCTATGCCAATCTCGACGGAACGGTAAGGTCGCATCCGGAGGTCACGAGCCACTCGGAGGTCTTCGACGGCATACGGGTGCGCAACGGTCAGTCGATCGCAGTCATCGTACACAATGCCCGCGTGGTGCTCTCGTGCGAGCGGGTCATTCTGAACATAATGCAGCGCATGAGCGGCATTGCGACACTGACACGCCGCTATGTTGACGCAGTCGCGGGAACTGGCGCGACCATCCTCGACACACGCAAGACAGCTCCCGGACTGCGCGTGCTCGATAAGTGGGCGGTGCGTTGCGGAGGAGGCACCAATCATCGCCTTGACCTGAGCGATGGCGTGCTCATCAAGAACAATCACATTGCGTTGGCGGGCGGAGTGGTTCCGGCACTGGAACACGCATTGCGTAATCGTCGAGGGTCTCAGGTCGTCGAGATCGAGGTGCGCTCGCTGGACGAACTCAAGCAGGTACTGGACCACGGCGCCGAGGCAGTGCTGCTCGACAACATGACTCCCGAGCAGGTGCGACAGGCGGTGCAGCTGGTTGTGAGTTTCGGCAAACGGGTACCGCTCGAGGCCTCCGGCGGCATCTCTCTGGAGAATGTTCGCGCCTACGCCGAGGCCGGGGTGAATTTCATTTCCGTCGGCGCGCTGACTCATTCGGTGAAGGCGGTGGACCTGAGCATGCGGATTCAGCCGGCGTAGAAAGGCAGTGGCTAGTGGATAGTGCTAGACCCGAAGCCGCGCCCTGAAGGAGCAATACTCGCGTTCCCTGTTCAACCTCGCGTTCCACGCGCATAATTCTTCTATCGCACCCACGGCCACAACACGCATGGACTCGCTTCCACCGGAAGGTCTCACCGACGCCCGTCTTGCGCGCATCGTTCGGCTGTTAAGCGACAATGCCACGCTGGTCATTAGCGGGACACGGATCGCGGAGGAATTGCAGACCACTCGCTCGGAAGTGTGGCGTGCCGTGCAACATCTGCGCGAGTTGGGTGTGCGCATCGTCGGCCATCCGTCCTCGGGGTACCAGCTTGAATCGGTGGCCGATCTGTTGCTACCGGAGATCGTTGGGCCGCTGGTCAAGGGCACTATCTTTGCGTCGCGGATCCGCCACTACTTTCGCATTGGATCGACCAGCAACGCGGCGATGGAAGCCGCCGCCGCGGGCGAGCCCGAAGGGACGGTCTTCTTCGCCGAGCAACAGACGGCGGGGCGCGGGCGCGGTAGTAATACGTGGGAGTCGGCACCGTCGGCAGGCATCTATTGTTCGGTGATTTTGCGGCCGCAACTTGCCCCTGCCGATGCACTGTTGCTCTCGTTGATTGCAGGAATTGCGGTGTCGGAGGCGGTTGAGGCGACCACCGGGCTTCGTGGCGACCTGCGTTGGCCGAACGATGTGCTGGTGGGCGAGCGCAAGTTCTGCGGAATCCTCACGGAGATGCATGCCGAAGCTACGCGCGTGCGCTACGTTGTCGTTGGCATTGGAGTGAATGTGAACCAGGCATCTTTCTCGGGAGAGCTGGAGCCTATCGCGACGTCGCTACGCATGGCTGCAGGACACGAATGGTCGCGGGTGCAGGTGGTTGCGGCTCTGCTAAAATCGCTCGACGCGTGGTATGAAAAGCTTGCGAGCAACGCTGCGGATGCGCGACCCGCCATTTTGCAGGCCTTCGAAGAGCGCTCGTCCTACGCGCGTGGGCGACACGTTCACGCTGACCAGGAAGGTGGTTACGAAGGCGTTACCGAAGGTTTGGACAGCCGGGGCTTCCTTCTGGTGCGAACGAAAACTGGGATTCGTACTGTACTTTCCGGGCTGGTGCGCGCCCTTCCGGCGCAGGAAAATTAATTCATGCTGCTTGTACTCGACGTAGGCAATACGAATACGGTGCTGGGAGTTTTCTCGCCCCGAACCGAAGGGCCCGACGGCGGACCATCGCGCCGCCTCATTGCGCACTGGCGCGTCTCCACCAACAAATCGCAGACGGTGGACGAGTACGGCGTACTGTTCCGGAACCTCTTCGCCATGAACGGAATCGAGGTCAGCTCGGTGCACGGCACGGTGATCTCGTCGGTGGTTCCACCGCTCGATTCCACCTTGCGCGAGATGTGCGAGCGCTATTTCCAGATCAAGCCGCTGTTTATCGAGCCGGGCGTGAAGACCGGCATGCCGGTACATTACGACAATCCCGCTGAAGTGGGCGCCGACCGCATCGTTAACAGCGTCGCGGCGTTTGAGAAATTCGGTGGGCCATGCATTGTAGTGGACTTTGGCACGGCGACGACATTTGATGCGGTCTCGCCCAAAGGGGAGTACCTGGGCGGCGTGATCACGCCCGGAATCGGAATTTCTGCCGATGCGCTGTTCGAACGTACGGCGCGACTGCCACGGGTGGACATACGCAAGCCGCCGCGGGTGCTGGCCACCAACACGGTAAATAGTTTGCAGGCAGGCCTGTATTACGGTTACATCGGCCTGATCGACGGCATCCTCGAGCGCTTGATGGCCGAACTCGGGGGCGAAGTTAAAGTGGTGGCGACTGGCGGCCTCGCGTCGCTGATGAGTAGCGGCTCGAAATACATCCGCGAAGTGGACGATCTGCTGACGCTCGAAGGTTTGCGCATTATCTACGAGCGCAACCTTCCGCAAACCCGGCGTCGCGAACAGAACCACTCAGCTCCGGATCCGGTGACGACTCCCACCAAGCAGGGTTAAGGCTACACTCGTACCAGGCGAGTTTTCGTCGACTGAAGGCCTCTCCTGTCGTCGTGGAAAATTACTTCAACTACTTCACCGAAATCGAAGAGCATTTTCAGCGGCGACGAGGCACGCTGATACTGCTGTCTCCGCTGGATTGGGCGCTCATGGAAATCTGGAAGGACGCCGGCATTCCGCTGGAGGCAGTGGTTCGCGGAATCGATGCGGCGTTCGATAAGTGGGAGAAACGTCCCCGCCACGCGCGCAAGGTCAACGGCCTGGCGTATTGCTCGCAGGAAGTGCTGGCGGCGATGGAAGAGATGCAGGAAGCGTCGGTAGGGAGTTCGACTCCACGAGCAAGTGGCTCGGCGCTGGAGACGGAGGCGGTGACTGCGTTTCTGCGCAGAAACGCGGACGCGCTCGATGGCGCAGAGTTGCCAGGATCGGTGAGAGCGGCGGCGAATGAAACAGCGGCCGGGTTGCGTGACATCGCAGGGACGTTCGAATCAGCCGGTGTGGCGAACACCGAAGATGTTGAACGGCGGCTGACCGTGATGGAAGAGAAGCTGTTCGCCTCCCTGGTGGCCGCGGCTCCGGAGTCGGCGCTGTTGCAAGTTCGCGCCGACGCCGATCGAGACCTGGCACCGTATCGCGGCAGGATGACGGCCACGCAGATCGACCAGTTACACAGGCAATACGTACATAAACGGTTGCTGGAGCAACACCGATTGCCGCGGCTCAGCCTGTTTTATATGCAGTGACTTTCACTCTCGAACACAACGGGTCCTCTGTGGAACTGACTATCGAAAAATTGGTGTACGGCGGAGATGGATTGGCGCGGCTTCCGGCGGACGAGCACGGACGCGGCAAAACCGTGTTCCTTCCGTATGTGATTCCCGATGAGCTAGTGGATGCAACCATCACGGAGAGCCGCTCGGGATTTGCCCGTGCGCGACTCAACCAGATCCTGACGCCCTCCGCGCATCGCATCAGCCCAGGATGCCCATACTTCGGCCGATGCGGCGGCTGTCAGTATCAACACATCGACTACTCCGCTCAATTGAAGTTCAAGGCGGAGATCCTGCGCGAGACGCTGCGGCGCACCGCCAAATTGGAGCTGGACCAGGAAATCCATCTCCATCCCTCGCCGCCGTGGAATTATCGCAATCGGACGCGGATGCAGCTTCAACACGAACCGAGTTTTGCGCTAGGCTATTTCCGCGCTAATTCTCATCAAATCCTGCCGGTCGAGGAGTGCCCGATTAGCTCGGCGCTCATCAATCAGGCGATTGCTGCCGTATGTAAGTTGGGCCGTGAAGGCACGGTGCCACTGGACGCACACGGCGTGCAGTTCTTCGCCAATCACGATGAGACCGCGATGTTGGTCGAGATTTACGTGCGGTCGAAAGCGGATGAGGCTGGGTACGCGAAATTCGCAGCGACGCTGACGAGCGCGGTTCCGGCGATATCCGGAGTCATTGTAATCGTCAACCCAGACATCGATGAAAGTGGCGATACAGCCGTATCGAATCTCGCGCCAATTAAACAGGTTGCACAGGGTCGCGATCATTTGACCTACCAAGCGGTAGGACGCGATTACAGAGTCGGTGCCGGCTCGTTCTTCCAGACCAACCGCTTCCTGGTCGATGAACTGGCGCAAGTGGCGACCGCTGACGTAAAAGGCCAGACGGCGCTCGATCTCTATGCCGGTACGGGTTTGTTCACGGTCGTGCTCGCCGCCAGCTTCGAGAACGTCGTAGCGGTCGAAGCGTCACCGGCATCGATTGCTGATCTCCAACAAAATGCTCCGGCGAACGTGCAGGCAGTACTGGCGACGACGCAAGCATTCCTCGAGAAACAAGCTGGCGCGCTGAAGCCCGATTTTGTGCTGCTGGACCCTCCACGGGCGGGGCTCGGCGAGAAGGCGACCACGGCGTTGTGCCGTACGACCACTTCGCGTGTGACGTACGTCTCCTGTGATCCAGCAACCCTCTCGCGCGACCTGCGAGTGCTGGTAGAATCGGGCTTCAAGGTGCAGCAGGCGCACCTGGTTGATCTGTTTCCGCAGACTGGACACATGGAGACGGTCCTGTACCTGGCGCGCTGAATTTTCTGCATGGGTGAGTTATGTACGCGATCGCCATACTTCGTTATCGCAAGCCGCTGGAAGACGTCCTCAAGCACATCGATTCCCACCGTGCCTATCTCGCGGGACTGAAGCAGGAGGGACTACTGATTGCTTCCGGACCCGTCGTTCCGCGTAACGGCGGGGTGTTGCTGCTGAAAGTGCCCGACGACGAAGTGCAGGCGACGCTCGACAGTATCCGCGAAAACGATCCGTTCACCCGGTTCGGACTCGCACAATATGAAATGTGGCCCTGGGCCCCGACGATTGGCGCCGAGGAACTGGACCGCTTGTAAGCGGACTTGCCATTCTCCCCCACTTCGGATGGAGCGCATCTCTCCGCGAGCGCGCCCTCGTCGGTCTATTGCGGCGGACGCGAACCTGCATTCCTCGTTGCGGTTGCCTTTGCCGGCGGGATTCTCGCTGGCGCTTACGCGTGGCGCGCACCACAGATTTGGCTGTTCGCATTCCTCGTTGCCAGCGTCGGCCTGACGGCACTCTATCGGCGCGCACCGTCGCTTGCGTTTCCGCTCGCGGTCCTCGCCGTTGTCCCGCTCGGGGCCTTGTATCTCCAGGTCTCCGATGCCGCCCAAGTAACGCCACCGAACCTCGAGGCGTTCGCCACTGGCGAGGGCAGGGTCACGGTCCTTGCGCATGTCGTTCGCGAAGGGATTGTTCGTGATAGCCCGTTCGGCGGCAAGCAGGAGTCGCTGGATGTGGAGGCGGAAGAGCTGGCGACCGGCGATCATCGCCTGGCCGCGCCGGTCGGAATCCGGCTGACCATCTTCAGCAAACGTTCCGACGAAGAAGAGGCCTACGAATCGGGAGTCGAGTCGCCACTGCGTGTGTATAGCTATGGCGAACGGCTGCACATCGAGGCTAAGCTGCGTGCGCCTCGCAACTACGGCGATCCCGGAGCGGTTGACCTTGTCGGTTATCTCGCGTCCCAGGGCGTGCGTCTCACAGGATCGGCGCGCGCCGGTGATGTAGAGGTTCTCCCTGGTTTTGTGGGTAGCCGCCTCGGACTGTGGCGCAGCCAGGCGCGGCGCAGCGTGCTCAATCACATTCAGCGGCTTTGGCCGGGTGAGCCGGGAGCGCTGATGCAGGCCATGCTGATCGGTGGGCGCGCCTTCTTCGGTCGCGACCTCAAGACCAACTTCCAGCGCACCGGCACGTACCACATTCTTGTGGTCTCGGGCATCAACGTTGGGATACTCGCCTTCGCGTTCTTCGCCGCGCTTCGTTGGCTGCCGATGGGCGAGACCGCGGCCACCGTCTTAACCATACTGTTCTCGTGGGGCTACGCGTTTCTCGCCGACCTGGGTCCGCCCATCGTGCGCGCCACCATAACGCTCAGTGTGTATCTGCTGACGCGCCTGCTGTTCCGCGACCGCACCGGGCTGAATGCCCTGGGAATTGCCGCGCTCGGGATTCTCATCGCTGCGCCCCGAACGCTGTTCGAAGCCAGCTTCCAACTGACCTTCCTGTCGGTGATAGCAGTGGCCGGAATCGCCGTTCCCATCCTGAAGCAGAGCTTGTACCCGTTTCAGCGGGCGCTTCGGAACCTGGACTCGCCCGGGTTCGACTTCAGCCTGCCGACACGAGCGGCACAATTCCGTACCGACCTGCGCCTGGTACGCGAGAGCCTGGCGCGGATCGTGGATGTCCGAGTCGCGACGGTGATCGTCCGCAACGGCCTCGGTTTTGTGCTCGCAGCGTTGGAGCTGATCTTCATCTCGTTCGTCATCGAGATTTCGCTCGCGCTCCCGATGGCTTGGTACTTCCACCGATCCACCACGATGTCATTGCCCGCCAACGTTCTGGTGATTCCGCTGGCGGGTATTCTCATGCCCGCAGCAGTACTCGCGGTCGGGCTGTCTTACCTGTCATCGGCACTGGCACATTTGCCGGCACTTGTTGCAGGTTACGCATTGGCGCTGCTAACGGGAACGATTCGCGCGATCGGTCATTTCCGCGTCGCCGATGTGCGCGTGGCGACGCCGGCGCTGTCCATGTGCGTTGCGGCGGCGACGACGATTGGACTGGCGCTGATTTTGGCGCGTCGGCGCTTGTGGATTGCGACGGTTGGCGTCGCTGGATTGTTGGCCGTAGCCATCGGCATCGTGGTTGTAGCGCCGAAGATGCACTGGCATCCCGGGACGCTGGAGATCACCGCCATCGATGTCGGACAGGGCGACTCGCTGCTGATCGTGACGCCACAGGGGAAGACCCTGCTGCTGGATGCGGGGGGCGTCGGCGGAGGAAGCCGCTCGGACTTCGACGTCGGGGAAGAGGTAGTTTCTCCTTATCTTTGGAGCCGCGGTATCAGTCGTCTTGACGCAGTGGCGATCTCACATCCACATTCCGACCACATTGGAGGAATGCGCAGCGCCATCGCCAACTTTCGTCCCAGCGAATTGTGGTACGGCCTCGATTCGCCGACACCGGAATTTGCCGAGCTGGTGACCGCGGCGAAAAACTTCGATGTCAGGTTCAAGCCACATTCAGCAGGCGACCAGTTCTCCTTTGGAGGAGTGGAGTTTCGCGTTCTCAATCCGCAGCCCGGCGAGGTCGCGACCAACCGTACCCAGGATGACGAGTCCATGGTGCTGCATCTTCAGTTTGGAGGGACTTCAGCCCTGCTGGTCGGCGACTCGCATAAACGTATCGAGGAACTGATGGAAGGGGAGGACCCCAAGGCGACACTGCTCAAGATCGGTCACCACGGCAGCCTCACTTCCAGCTCAGACGAGTTCCTGGACGCGGTCGCACCGCAATACGCAGTTGTATCTGCGGGATACTACAACGCGTTCCGTCATCCGCGTGAGCAAGTGATGCGACGCTTCGCGGAGCGCGGCGTCCGCACCTATCGCACCGACCTGGCGGGAGCGGTGTCGTTTTATCTCGATGGGACTACGGTTTCGGCCCAGCCTCTTCCTCGCTGAGCCGCTCATCTTCTGCGGTAGCAGGATGCTTGCTGAATTCGCGAATCATCGCCTCAGCCTCTTTGGCCTGTTCCTCGCGCACCAGGACCACTACCCCGCCGACGCCCGGCAGCACATCCTGTGGCGCCTCGCGATTGCTCATCATTGCTTGAATGCCGGCGGACTCCAGCAGACCGCGCACGACCATGGCTTCCGATTCGACGTCAGTATCAAAAACCTTCACGAGCTTTTCGTTCGGCTCAGGCGTCTCCGCCATAGTTCCTCCAGTGGTTCTGTTATGCGCGCCGTGTTACAAATTGCGGGGGATTCCCCCGGATTCGTTGTATGATGCCGCCACTCGATTGCAGGGCATCAAGGGGATGGCGCCCTGCATCCAAATTGTAGCGGAGATTGACCGGAGCAAGCCGTGAGAGCACCGGGGCATTCCGGTTTTATGAGGGACGCAATGGATGAAGCTGAGAGAAAGCCGAGCGAACACGAATCCCAGGGACCAAGTCCGCAAGAGCTGGAAGACGAGGGCCGCAAGCTGCGCCGGCTGCAAATCATGATGAGCATGGTGATGTCCGTCATCAGTCAGGACACAGAGCTTTCGGTGGAGGAAGCCTCGGAGCTGGCGGCAAATGCGAAACGTGCCGCCCTAGCCATGTTCCCCGACAAAGAGTTCGCCTACGACATTCTCTACAAGCCGCGATTGCAGCGGCTGATGGCCGAGCGCTATCACCTGCAGTGAGACTTATTTGTCGATCGACGTCAAATAGACCGTCAGCGTTCCCCAGAACATCCGCGCCTGCATTTGGACCGGAAGATGGCGCGCGTCATCGCTGTACCAAATGCTGATCCGTCCGCGATCTTTCAGCGCCTTGTAATCACCTTCCGGGCCGACCCGAATCGTCTGAAATGTGCCGGCAGGAGTCTTGATCTGTTCCTTGCCTTCGACATGGGCACGGATAGTGGCGGTCTTTCCTCCATCGTTGAGGGGAAAGCTGTAAGTCGCACCCGGTTGCAAGGGAAGACTGGCGACGTACAGAATCCCTGAGACTACGTCTGTGACGCAGCCGGGGATTTCGTTTTCGGTGCGCTTGGATTGCCCAGTCTTCAGGTTCTTCTCTTCCAGGATCGACTTGTGGGCCTTGTAATCGAAGGTAATCGCCGTGTCGCGCAAGTGCGAACCTTCTTCGGTGTGCTTGGTCAGTCGCTTGGAGCAGAGAGTCTGCGCATCGAAGCTGGCGCTGAAGCGATCTTGCACTCGGAAAAGCAAAGCGACCACGCCGCTTGAATCGGCTGCAGCGGTGAGGTGTTCTTCGCTGCCCATGCGCTCGACACGAAGCGTGGCTACGCCGGCCGTCCAGTACCGGTACTCCGCCTCGTAGCGTAAGGTCTCGCGGGGGAAATCGAATCCCTGACGCAGCGGCTGAATGCGGACGTCGCTGCTAACCGAGGGTAGTTCCTGATTGGCTCCGGGATGGGACGACTGTAGCGCCGGCGCGGACTGGCCGTTGATTCCGGCCGCGACCGTAACGGTGGTAAGTGTAAGAAAAGCAATTAGGTTGCGAAACTTTGCCGTCACCATGAATGCGGAAACCAGAGCATCTTCACAACAAGGGCCGCCAACATTACGGCGGCCCCGATACATGCATTGTACTCGCGATGCTGCCGGTATAGGGCGAGCGAGAATCCCGAAGTCAGACCCGAGAGGTGCAACGTTGACGGAAGAAAGCGAGGCACACGCCGGGCGTAATCCGCATACTCGGAGAAGTGTTGGCGAAGGAAAATTTCTTCGGAGCGTATGACCGGTACGTAAATCGCGATAAACAAGACCACCATAGCAATTGCCACCCACACGTCGCGTGATGCGATGACAAAACCGATCGCCAGAATGATTGAGCCGAGGTACAGCGGGTTTCGCGTGTACGCGTATGGCCCGACGGCGGTCACTTCCTCGTTCTTCTTGACTTGCCCGGAGGCAACGGCGCGAAGAAACAAACCAACTGCGACCACTGCGCTGCCGGTTCCCAGAGCGAGCCAATTGGGATGCGCTCGCCAAAGATAAAACACCCCAAACGCGAAGCCGAGCGGCACTCGGATACGGCGCGCGATGCGGCCCCAGGAATGTGCGGCCGACAGGGTAACGGTCTCAGCCATTGTGCTCCTTCAGGAGGCCATCCGCCGCTGTGATTACCTGCTCGGGGGTAATCGCATGCAGGCCCGTATCAGGTTGATCGACGTGAGAGCTGTTATCCAGGCTGTCGGGGTTGCGCAACACCGCCGAACGGGTTGCGTAGGGGCCATTCCGGTCCGGACGCGTTGGCCCGAATAGCGCCACCACGGGAACGCCAATCGCAGCAGCCAGGTGCATCGGGCCAGTGTCGCCTCCGACAAAAAGTCCGGCGCGCCGTGTCAGCGCTACCAGTTGGCTCACGGTGCAATCAATGGCGTGTACGTTAGAGCCACTGGCTTCGCAAACTGCCTTCGCCAGCTCCACTTCGTCGGGACCATGATTCACCGCTACCGCCATACCTCGCTCGTAGAGCGCTTTCGCTACTACCCCATACGAAGTCGCCGGCCAGCATTTGGCTCCCCATCCCGCGCCGGGATTGAGGATGGCAAGCGGCCTGAACCCCAGCGACGCACAGAAGCGGTCAGCCCACGCCTCCGTTGCCGGGTCTTGGGGAAAGACGGGCGGCTCATAGGCAAGGTCATCGCCCGCCACCGCCGACGCCAGCGAGAGAGCATGTTCGATGACGTGCGCACCTTGCGGCTCGACTGTCGTCGTATAAAACTTGCGTGCAGGAGCTTCGCGGGGCGCCGCGGAACCCAGTCGCATCTTTGCTCCTGACAGTTGCGCTGCCATCGCTGACCGAATCGCTCCCTGGAGATCGACGGCAACGTGATATTTGATGGCGCGCACTTCGCGCATGCACGACTGCATGTCGCGCCACGTCGTCACTGCCGACAGGCCTTTGCGCCACTCCTTGAAATCAGAGACGTGTACCCAATCGAGCGTCGGCTTCACTTCTGATCGCGGCTGCAAGCGATCGGGTGAATGAGCGCACAGCAGCTCCATCCAGCGTCGTTCTACCAGCCAGCCGATTTGCAGATTAGGCCGCGCTCTTCGCAGCGCCGCGATTGCGGGGATTCCATGAATCACGTCTCCCATGGCACTCAGCCGGATAACCAGCACCCGCAACGGTTCGGCGTCCGTCGCCTGGAGCTCCTCGAGAGCCAGCGGCTGCAACTCGGACTGGGAGGCGGCCTTCTTCACGGCTCGCGTCGTCCTCCAGAAGGGCCCCGCATGTCGCTTAGATACCTTGTGGTCGAATGGTCTTTGGGATCGCCAACGATCTCGACGCGTCCGCCATAAGCGATTACCTCGCTGCGCTCGGGAACGGTCTCGCGCGTGTAGTCGGTGCCTTTGGCCTGCACGTCGGGTTGCAGCTCGCGAATCAAGCCGCGGACATCCGGCTCATCGAAGATGACAACCGCATCGACATCGGCCAGCGCCGCGATGATCTCAGCCCGTTCCTCCGCCGGCATCAGAGGGCGTCCCGGCCCCTTGAGCTCAAGAACGCTCGCATCGGAGTTCATGGCGACAATCAGCTTCCCGCCAAGGGCCTTCGCCCCATGGAGGTAACGGACATGGCCGACGTGCAGCAAATCAAAACAGCCGTTGGCCAGGACAATCTGCTCCCCGCTTTGTCGCCACGTCTCGACGGCTGCCCTGAGGGCCGCGGGGGTAAGGATTTTTGCTGTTGTCTCGCTCACGATGTCTTGTTCACCGCGTTGCGTTCGATGGCTGCCAGCAATTCCCCTGTGGAGGCCGTGGCGGTTCCGCGTTTCATCACTACAATTCCTCCGGCGAAGTTAGCCAGGCGCGCGGCATCGGCAGTGCCGGCCTTCGCAGCCAGCGCGGCGGTGAAGGCCGCAATGACGGTATCACCAGCGCCGGTGACGTCCACAACCTGGTCGGAACCGAAGATGGGAATCGCTATAGGCTTTTCATCCCGCTCGAAAGCCACCATGCCATCGCGACCACGCGTGATGATCAGCGAAGCAAGCTTCATGCGCTGCATCAGTTCGCGACCGGCGGAGAAGAGTCGCTGATCATCGGCGCCGATTGTGGTCTGAAGAGCTTCCTCGACTTCTGGCTCATTCGGAGTAGCCGCTGTGGCGCCGGAAAATTCCAGCATGCGATAGCGTGAGTCCAACGTGATCGGCTTGTCGCCCCACGTGCCCTTCGACGTGACCTTCCGGAGGATTGCCGGCGTAGCCGCCCCGTAACCGTAATCGGAAACTAACAGTGCCTGCGACTTGTCGGCGTATTCCCGAGCCAGATTGGAAAGCTTGTCAGCGACGGGATGACCGTCGGCAATCTGCGCCGGCTCGCGATCCACACGCACCACCTGCTGCCGGCTGCTGTGCGATGTGCCGGCGAGAATGCGCGTCTTGGTCGTAGTCACATGGCCCTTCAGCCGCACGATGCCATCCACCGCAATGTGGCTCTCGCGAAATTTGGCGAGCAGCAGATCGCCCGGTTCGTCGTCGCCCACCACGCCGACTGGAAGCACCTTTACGCCGAGTGCAGCGAGGTTCATTACCGCATTCCCGCCGCCACCGGGCACCACTGTACGCTCCCGATGCTTCAGGATAAGCACGGGCGCCTCGCGCGAGACACGCGAGATCTCACCGAAGACGAATTCGTCGGCCACCAGATCGGCCAGCACCGTGACCGTCACTCCGCAAAACGAGCGAACAAGATTGTTCCAACGCGCTATGTCGTTGTGCTGTTTTTTCATGATTCAGCTAACAAAACCACGTCTTATCGGCTGCCGTTGAGGAGACGACTTATTTTCTCACGGTCGATTCTCTTGCCGTTCCAGAGAGGCGCAGAGTCTGGTCCACTGGGGACTCGCCTTGCCCTGCCGATTCGAACTGCATGCGCACCGCGGCAACGTGGAGCGGACGCAGCCGTCCTACGTGACTGACCGAGATTAATCGCGTCTTTTTCAGTCGTAATGAATGCTGTCGCCCCTGCGTCCTGGGCCGACTTGAACAACGATTCGACGTCCATAGCCGTGTAAGGATGATGGTCGCGAAATACGCGCGTGCCGACGACACGAACTTGCGTCCCGCCGAGATCGCTGAAGAAACCCTGTGGCCGCGCGATGCCGCAGAAGGCAAAGCAAGCGTCTGCAGTCTCCGGCACGCAGATTCCGCGCGCAACCCGCCAGATGTACTGGCCCGGAGGCTTTGGAATTCGATCCTGGGAGGCGTCCCCCATCACGACGATGGCCGAGGCGCGTGACAACGACGACAAAGGTTCGCGCAGACGTCCCCCGGGCAGCAGCGTGTCGTCGAGATCGCGCCGGGTTACGAGAGCGATGTCGAAGTCGCGCGACAAACCACGATGTTGGAAGCCGTCGTCAAGCAAATGAAGCTGGGGCCCAAACTTTGTTTCCGCGACAAGTCCGGCTGCGTAGCGATCTTCACCGACCACCACGGGAACGCCGAGCTTGCGAGCGATAAGGAGTGGCTCATCCCCGAATTGCTCCGGCGCGCCGTCGGGATCCACCAGCGCTACACCCTTCGTCGCCCGGCCATACCCGCGCGAGAGCACGCCGAAGGCGACGCCGCGTTGCTGAAGGAGTTCGCCGAGCATGATAAGGAACGGCGTCTTCCCGGCTCCGCCCGCGGAAATGCTACCGATGCTCACCACCGGACCGCGCAATTTCCGTGCAGCGAGAATTCCACGATCGTACAGGCGATTGCGGACACCGACCCCCACACCGAAAACCCCACTCAGCGGGTTCAAGCTTGCCGCCCCGAAAACACCTCGCCATTTCGCATTACGAAATCGGTATGTAACAGCGTAAGTAACACTTCGACGGTCCGCTCGGTCGCGCCCTCCTGGCGACACATGATCTGCAGTGCGCGTGCGCCCAGCTCCTGACGCGCCGAGCGATCCGACAGCAAATCCACCACAGTCATCGTAAGAGACGCAGGCGTGACCGCGCGCAGTGCGTCCCCGCGCTCGAAGATGCTGACGATATCGCGGAAGTTCTCGGTGTGCGGGCCCACCAGAATTGGTACTCCGAACTGTGCCGCCTCCAGCACGTTATGTCCACCACGCGGCACCAGGCTGCCGCCGATGAAGGCAACATCCGCTAACCTATAGAGGCCGGCGAGTTCTCCGATGCTATCGAGCAGGAATATGCCTCCGGCGGAAAAGCCGCTTCCATCCCACTCCGAACGCCGCCGCCAAGGCAAGCCCGAAGCTGCGACCATGCGGGCCACGGTATCGAAGCGCTCAGGATGACGCGGCGCAAGAATCATCAGTGCATTCGAGTGCTCGCGAACAACCTGTCGGAAGCACTCGATCAGCAACTCCTCCTCGCCTTCCAGGGTGCTGCCCGCGATCAACGTTGGGCCGACGCCGCCCGCTGTTGCCCCTTCCTCCAGCACACGTCCCACGGGCGTCTCCCCCGCAGTCTTCACTTCGAACTTCAGGTTTCCACCCACGTGCACCCGGTTTGCCGGTGCGCCAATCTGCGCAAGGCGGCGGGCGTCCTCGTCGCTCTGGGCCAGGAAGAGATCCACATTGCCCATCACCCGGCTGAGCATGTTATGAACCAGTCAGATAGCGGGGCAGCGACCGGTCGGAGACTCGCGCATTAATCACGGCAATAGCTACGCCGCTGCGATGTGCCTCATGAAGCAGGTTGGGCCAAAATTCGCTCTCCGCCAGCACTAACAATTGAGGCCGCAACGCTTTCAGGTACGCTCGTACCGTAGAAGGCAGATCGAGCGGAAAATAGAAGACATTGTCTTCGCCGTATCGTTGCCGGGCCAGCTTCTGGCCAGTGTCGGTTGTGGTGGAGATGACCACCCTCCAACCGGGAAGGCGCGCCTGCAATTCCTCAACTATGCGAGAAACCGCCAGCACCTCGCCCACTGAGACAGCATGGATCCAGATGGTCTCGCGATGCTCGGCCTCTCGCAAACGTGCCGGTACGAACCCCAGTCGCTCACGGAATCCAGCGCGGTATTTCCCATGGCGCAGCATTCCCAACAGCCACCAAGGGGCGCTCGCCAACAGGGCAAGCGACAACAGCACGGTATAGGCGAAATACACCTTGCGATTGTAATTGGGAAGCGCAACGCCACCAACGCAGCGAGGCCGATACGGAAAGAACTTACTCGTACCGCAAGGCTTCAATCGGCTGCAGGCGCGAGGCCTTCAGCGCCGGCCAGAAGCCGCTGGTGATACCTACCATCGACAAGACGATGAACGACATCAGCATCACATTGAGCGATGCAGTGAGGAAGATGTCACCCTGATGGTTGGCGGTCTTGTAGAACTCGCTATAGAGAGGCATCGGTGGAATGACGACCGTCAGCAGCCACGACGCAAAAACGCCCAGCGCCCCACCAACAAAGGTGAGCACGAGCGCTTCAATGAGGAATTGCATCAGGATATGGCGAGGGCGCGCACCGATGGCCTTGAGGAGCCCAATCTCTCGCGTGCGCTCGGTCACACTGACCAGCATGATGTTCATCACGCCGACCCCACCGACGCCGAGCGTTAACGCGCCAATCATTCCGAGTAGTGCGTCAAGGCCGATGGTGAAGGCACGCAGCATCTGGCCGCTTTCAACGGTGTCCCATTCGGGAGTGGCCTTGTTGTCTTTCGGCTCGAAGTGGTGGCGCCGCCCTATCACGTTGCGAGCGGCCAGGAGAGCCTCGCTGTGCAGGTCGGCCGAAATCGGCTGAAAGACGATGATCTGCGGGTCCTTGGCGTTCGTCAGTTCGTTGAAGACTTCGTATGGGATGAACGCCTGCTCGTTGTCGGGCCCTTCGTACATTGAATCCTGAATTTTCGTGTCCATTACGCCGACGACTTCGAAGCTGCGTCCATGGATCAGGACGGTCTGCCCTACGGCTGGGGCACCCTGGAAGATCCGCTTGGCGGCAGCATGTCCCAGTAAGACGACCGCTTTGCGGCTGGCGAACTCGCCTTCTTCGATGTTACGGCCTTCCGCAGCGACCAGTTTGCGCATGGAAGCGTAAGGAAACTCAACTCCGCGGGTCTGGATGGAGACCACACGAGTACCGGCCTTGAATCCAAAATCAGTGTCCGACTCGGCGCTAACCGCGCGGATAATAGGAACTTCCGTACGAAGCGCCTGCACATCTTCATACTCATAATGAATTTTGCGACCGGCACGCTGGCCGCCGGCCTGCATGCTGGTCTGGCCGGGCCAGATGACAATGACGTTGTTGCCCATCGAGCCCGTCGCCTTGATGATGCCTCCACCCAGGCCTTCGCCGAAGGCGAGCAGCAATACCAGGGAGACGACTCCCCAACTGATGCCGAGCATAGTCAGTACCGAGCGCATGCGATTACGCCGCAGCGCCGTCCAACTTTGCTGAATCAGTTCCTTCAGATACACAGTCCACCTCGGTTCATTCGTAGCGCAGGCATTCTATGGGGTCCATCTCGGCTGCGCGCTGCGCGGGATACATGCCGGCGCTCACCGTTATCAGCGAGAGCGTCAACAGAGATCCCACAATCGCAATGGCGGAGATGATGGGCTTGGGCACGAAGTCGGGCAGCGGAGCAGCATTCAGCAACACGCAGATTCCAACGCCCAGGATGTAGCCAATAGTCCCACTCAGCACGGTCAGCGCGACCGACTCGCTGAAAAATTGCTTGAGAATGTCTGCCTTGGTGGCGCCAATCGCTTTCAGGATGCCAATCTCGCGGGTACGTTCGGTGACCGCCACCAGCATGATATTCATAACTCCAATGCCACCGAGGGCGAGCGTCGTGATAGCGACGCAGCCAAAGAAAAGTGTAATGACGGTGAAAATGCGCGAAAGAACTTTGGCAAACTGCATGGTGTCCCAGATGAAGAGCGCATCCTTGTCGGTTTCTTCAAAGTGATGCATGCGTCCCAGGGTGCGGCGAACCTGTAGCACCGCTGCGTCGTGAGATTCGGGGTCCGCCACCTCGAGAACGATGTTCGATAGATAACCTTTGTTAATGACCTCGCCCTTTTTCGGCGGGGGAGGAAAATCGCGCGCCATCGCGGAATAAGGCACGTAAATTTTGTCGTTGTCCGGCCCGCTGTAATTGGAGTTCTGTTTCTTCTCGGCCAGAACTGCAATCACGGTGTAGGGCAAGTGTGCGATCTCGACCGTCGCCCCCACTGCGGGCTGCCCCGGAAAGAGCTGCCGCGCCGCATTGAAGCCGAGAAGCACCACCCGCCGGGCTTCCTGCTCGTCGTCTTCTGCGATGAGCCTGCCCTCGGAAACGATGAGCGAACGAAAGTCCTGATAAGACGGCCAGATGCCCGAAACCTGACGCGCCGCTGAGTTGAACTGGCTCACTTCCGTTACGGTGCGCTCCAGCTCCGGGCTGACCGCCTTCACCAGGTAGCATTCCTTGCGGATAAGGCGAGCATCTTCAATATTCAGCGTGATTTGCCTGCCCGCGGCGAGGCCTCCCACCTGCGAGCTGGTGCGGCCTCCCCAGATGATGACCAGGTCCTTGCCCAGCGTCTCCATCCGCTTCTTCTGGTCCTTGCTGAAACCCATGCCCAGCCCGACCAGCAGGATGACCGACGCAATGCCCCAGATGATCCCGAACATGGTCAGGAAGCTGCGCATCTTGTGCGCTCTCATCGTTGCCAACGTCTGTCGCAGGATGTCCCGCAGATTCATAGCAGTTCCCGACCTTGAGCCCGCAGCGCCTGTGAACTCTATGATTTTCATACGCTAAAGGGAGCGGGGTTGTTCCGGAATCTGGGATGAATAACTGAGGTTTCAAGACACTTTCCCGAATTGACATGGGAGCCGCCGCGGGTGGAAAACGGTGACCAAATCCCAGCTTGAAAGCACGAACCGGCGAATCTGCGACGTCTTGTTTCAGAATTTCTGCTTCCCACGGCTGGAATTTGGTGTAAATTCGATGTCGCTCGACCCGGCCCTAATCGCTGAATTCGCTCTCCACTTTAGTGCTAGTCATTGATCGCTTGAGACTGAACCCGTTCGAGCCCGTACTGGCGCGCCTGCGCCAGAGAATTTGAGGATTGTCATGCGTCGTTTCCCCCTGATCAAAGTCACTTGTCTTTTGATCGTGCTATTTGTAGCCGCTTCTCCTGTACTCGCCCAGTGGGCCACTCCCACCATCGATGGCTCCATCGCTCCCGGCGAATATGGCACAAACAACCAGCTCAGTAATGCCGGCAATACCGGACAAACCTGGTACATGACGTGGGACGCCAACAACCTCTACGTCGGAATCGTGAACGCCAACATCTTCGAATCCGGCGTCCTTTACATCAAGGGCAACCCGCAGAGTCCACCGACCTGCTGCAGCAATTCCGACGGCAGTTTGAGCGGTTTTAATTACGACAACACGGATTTCTCGTCGCTGCCCTTCCGGGCCGCATTCGTGACGTACTTCAAGAACGGCTATCGCGAATATCGCAATTCCGACGGCAGCGGCGGCTGGGGTGGATCGACCGCCAACTACGGCGCCTACGCCGACAATCAAAGCAACTCGAATACGCGCGAGCTGGCGATTCCGTGGAGTGCGATTACCGGCGGAGGGATGCCCTCTTCGTTTGTGTTCTTCGGATACCTGACTTCCAGCGGCGGATACATTTACGGACAGGCGCCCACCGATAACAACATTGGAGGCTTCGCCGGAACCAGTGCGACAGCCACGCAATACTATGCCGTGATTAATACCGGCAACGGAACCAGCACGCCGCCCTTCTCCCTCGAACAGCCGGCAGGTTTCAGCGCGCAGGACAAGGCCGGCTTCTACCACAACACCTTCGATCCCTTTTATCGCGATCAGGAAGGCGCAGTCACCGAGAACTCGCAGGTCACGCTGCGCTTCCGTACGCTGCACTCCAGCGGCATCTGGGGAGTGAGCGTCCGCGCCTATATCTTCGACACCGCCAGCGGCACCACCACTGGCCCCGTCGATACCAGCATGCCGTTCGACCAGAACATCACCATCAACAACACGGAATACGACGTCTGGAAAGCGACGCTGACTATGCCGTCGGCGACCAGCGTTTACTACTACAAGTTCAAGATCAATCGTGACCAGACCAACGGCTTCTACAGCGACGACTACCTCGACGACAACGACAACCTGAACAAAGATGGAACCGGCGCCGCCAGCGACGGAGAACCTTTCCCGTCGTTCCAATTCACGGTGTACGATCCCAACTTCCAGACGCCGGCCTGGTTGCAGAACGCCAACGTGTACCACATCCTGCCCGACCGTTTCCGCAACGGCGACCAGACCAACGACTACTGCCGCACCAACTCAACCACCGGATGCCCGACGTTCTATGGTGGCGGCGGTACGAACACCGTCATCCACTACGACGTGTGGAACACGCAGATGTGCGATCCGCGTAACCCCGCATCGTCCTGCTACAACAACTTCACCCAGTTCTACAACGGCGATCTCGCCGGAGTGCAGAGCGAGCTCGACTACATCCAGTCGCTCGGGTTCGACACCATCTACATGAACCCGATCTTCATGGCGCGCTCCTACCACCGCTATGACACCGACCAGTACCTGCATATCGATCCGGCACTCGGTGGCGACGCCGCCTTCACCGCACTCGAAACCGAGCTGAACCGGCGCGGCATGCAGGTCATCCTCGATGGCGTCTTCAACCACGCCTCGTCCGATGGTCTCTACTTCGACCGCTACCATCGCTACACGACCGACGGCGCCTGCGAGTCGCTGTCGTCCATCTGGCGGAGCTGGTTCCACTTCAACGACAACAACGTACCGTGTACCTCGGCCGACTATCCCGGCTGGTTCGGATTCGACAGCCTGCCGACCTTCGACCACACCAATCCCGCCGTCCAGAGCTTCTTCTACAAGGGCGCCGGCAACGTTACCCAGTACTGGTACAACCAGGGCGCCAACGGATGGCGCTTCGACGTCGCCGATGACGGCAACTTCGGGCATCCCTGGTGGAACGACTACCGCACTTACGCCAAGAGCTACAACCTCAACGGTCCGCTCATCGGCGAAATCTGGCCCAACGCCTCCCAGTGGCTCGCCGGCGACCAGATGGACTCGGTGATGAACTACCGCTTCCGCAAGAACATCACCGGATTCGTGCGCAACGCCGAATGGCACGACGACAATAACAACGGCGTGAACGACATTCCTGGACTCACGCCCAGCCAGTTCGACCACGCCGCACGCGCCGTACGCGATGACTATCCGCCGCAATCGACTGCGGCCATGCTGAACCTGCTCGACTCGCACGACGTCAACCGCGCGCTCTACGTGATGACCGAACTCGGCGACACCGGACTCGTGCAGGCCAAGCAGCGCCTCGAACTCGCGGCGCTCTTCCAGTTCACCTACATCGGCGCCCCGATGGTGTACTACGGCGACGAAGTCGCGGTGAACTCGCCCTCACAGACCAGCAGCGCCAACGGTCCCATCGGCGATCCCTACACCCGGCCGCCGTATCCCTGGACCGATCAGGCTGGCGATCCCACTATCTACGGGCCGCCCGATACCTCTGTGCAGTCCTACTACACCAAGCTCGGGCACCTGCGTAAGCAGTATCCCGTCTTGCGCAACGGCTCCTTCGTTACGCTGCTGACCGGCGATACCCAGCAGGTGAACACCGCTCCCAACACTTATGCTTACGCTCGCGTGCTCGGCAGCGAAGCCGCATTGGTCGCATTGAACAACGGTTCGACGACCAACACCGCCAGCATTCCCGTTGGCGGCATCTTCAGCGACGGCACGCAGCTACAGGACGCCCTCACCGGCGCCTCGTACTCCGTCGCCGGTGGCAACGTCCAGGTGACACTGGCGGCGCTCACCGGAGTCGTCCTGCTGCCCTCACCGGTCAGTCTCGACCTGACTCCGCCGATCGCCTCCATCACCACCACGCCCGGCGTGAACAGCTTCGGCTGGATCAACACGCTTCCCGTCACCCTCAACCTCAACGGCACCGACTCCGGCAGCGGAGTTGAGCAGCTCCGCTACTGGATCAACAATGGCAGCGTGACCGCTGTCTCCGGCAGCTCGGCTTCGACACTGTTGACCGTGCAGGGCTCCTACAATGTAGGACTCCGCGCTATCGACAATGCCGGCAACATCAGCTCGCTGGCGACGGCGACGATCGGCATCGACACCACGCCGCCGACGGTCAGGCTGCTGCTCAGCCGCTCTCAGCCTGTCGCCGGCCAATGGCAGTATGGTCCCAGTTGCGGTAGGTGGCAGCATGACCGACGCGTTGTCGGGAGTGAACCCCAACACCGCAACATTTGCGGTAGTGGACGAATACGGCCAGATCCAGCCGACCGGGCCTGTGACCATTCACGCGGGCGGATCCTTCTCCTTCACCGTGATGTTGCAGGCATCGCGCAACAACAACGACCTGGATGGCCGGCACTATACCATCACGGTCAGCGGCAACGACTACGCCGGCAACCCGGGGTCCGGGTCGGCGGTCATCGTAGTGCCGCACTAGACCTCGGGTAAAACGAGTGGGCGGCTCCGAAAGTCGCCCACTTCTCTTACTTCTTCGGCCTCGACTCCGGAGGCACCATTCCGTTCGCCCGGTAATACGCCACCAGCAAGCCGTAATGCTCGCCGCCGTGCTCCAGCACATCGAGCCACGGCTCGACGGTCTTGCTGAATTGCGCATCGGGCCAACTCTTCAGCACCGCCTCTGAATCCGCGAATGACTTCTCCACCAGCGCCAGTACCGCCGCTTTGTCGGGATATTTCTTGGGATCGAGCTCGTCCCATTTCACCTTCTCGCCCTTGCCCGCCTTCGCGGCGTAAACGTTGCCCGATGCGACATGCACCAGCACCTCGCCGAACGAGCGCATCTCCGGCTTGAGTTTGTAATCGTACTTGTCCGCCGGCCAGTCTTTCGCCATATCGAGAATCCGCCGGTCCACATCCATAAAATCGTCGCGGATCTCTTTCGCGGTGGAGCGCGGAACGCCTTCCTGCGCCACCGCTGCCCCGGTTCCCAACGTCAGAAGCCCCAGTAAACTCACAGCAACCCATCGCTTCATGTGTAACCTCCAATCCTTCGACGCGTGGCCTGCACGCCCGTTATCAGCCTATTGATTCAGCGTCTCCAACTGCGAGATCGCATTCTCCGCCGCTGCCTGTCTCACCGCAGAATCTCGACGAGAGCAGCCGCGATTGCTTCGCTTGTCTACCAGCGGCGAACCCCGGGTGCCCCCAGCCGGGTGCCCCACACAAGCCGCCTTTGCTTGTGTGGGTCTTTTCTCACGCCTAGCTCGCGACCCTGCGTGACCCATATTTGCCTGAAGTTGGCGAATGTGGGTTTACTCCGCAGTTACGTTTGTCCGATCCGTGTTCATCCCCGTAGACCGCGCCTCCGTGGTGAACTCCCTCCTCCCTTCCCATTTCGGGAAAAATCCGGTTACTTTAGTTTTCCCCACGCCACGATTTTCCTTGCCTCCCGTTTCTCCCCTCCCCACGCTAAAAACTGGAGACCTTTCGCCGAACCGCGATCGTTCTCGAGATTTCTTGCGCGGCTCTCATGTCTGACAACTGAGAACCGGCAACTGACAACCAGAGGGGCGCTTCATGACCGAACCACTTCGTACTTGCAATCACATTCACGACACGGGAGCGACCTGCAACTCGGTCGCTGCCAAAGACCAGAAATATTGCGGCTATCACCTCGACTATCGCGCCCGCCAACTCCGCATGGCCCATTACCGCGCGCGCGCCGAGCGCTTCTACCTGACGTTGCCGCCGCTCGAATCCATGTACGCCGTGCAATCCGCTCTGGCGCAAATCGCCGAGGCGCTCGCCGCCGACATGATCGACATCAAGCGAGCGAATGCGCTGCTCTCCGTGCTGCGTCTCATGTCGCTCAACTTCCGTCATCCCGAGAAATGGCAGACCAGCCTCTATCACTCCGACGTCGCCGCCGAAATCGACGTCGCCAAACAGTACGGGCTGCCTCGCGACCTCGACCTCGACACCCGGCCCGAAGCCGCCTTCCCCTCAACCCAAGAAGCTCACGACGGGTGCCCCACTCCGCCTTCTTTTGGCGGGGTGGGTCTTGAAACCGACAACTCGGGCCTCGCCTTCCGTCCCGACTCTCCCATCTCTCCCGAATGGCTGGAGCTTCGCGACATCTCCAACACCCAGGGCGACGACGCGGCCCAGGTGCGACTCAACCAGCTCCAGCGCAACCGCGCCCGTCGCGAGTTGCGCAATAGTCGCAAGCGCTATGCCGACATTGCCGTGCGCCTGAACATCAAGCGCGCCGCCGAACGGCTGGCCGAAAGCCAGCTCGCCGCGAAACTGGCCGAAGCCGGCATCGCTCCCGTCGTCGCTGCGCCGCTCGGCTTCGACGCTGAGGTGGCTCAGGAAATGAAGAAGTCCGCCGCCTTCACCCGCGAAATCGACGCCTGCCTCGCCGGCCAGGAGGTGAAGATCGCCTGAGGGGTAGAGCTGGCCTTCAGGCCAGCGTCAAGGCCACGTCACTGATGTCCGGAGTTTCGGGTAGTGCTGGCCTTTAGGCCAGCGTCAAGGCCATTATTTCCCCTTCGCGGACTTTAGTTCGCTGTCGGCAACGGCGCGGGACGAACGCAGTCTGGAAGGGGCACGGCTTCACCGTGCCGGAGGGATCGTTTTACCTAATTCACGCGGGCTTCAGCCCGCGACGTTACTTGTGTCTATGCGAAGACCACCACCGCTGCCGAAATCGCGCAACCGGCGACCCACCCGCGCCACCTGCCTCCCCATTTGCGTTCACCGCGCGCAACCGACTTCCAGAAACCGCCCTAACCCCCACGCGCACACATGGATACGATATAACTCACACTCCCTCAATCACTTACAAACAAATTCCCCCTAACCCCATGAAAACAAAGAGCGGCACAAGCAAGTTTTCAGCACCTCGTGCCCGTTGCCCGTCAGGCGGCGGGGCGGATGTTCTGGTTTACGCGGAAGAAGTTGTTGGGATCGTACTTCTTCTTGATTGCGGCGAGGCGTTGGTAGTTGTCGCGATAACTGGCCTGCACCCGCTCCTGGCCTTCGTCCATCATGAAGTTCATGTACGCGCCGCCGGCCGAGTAGGGATGCAGCGCTTCCCAATAGCTCTTGCACCACTCGGTAATCTTCTCGCTGTTGGCGGGGTCGGGATCGACACCAACGATGACCTCGGCGAACAGGGCCTCGCGGAAGTTATAGGCAGTCGCGTCTTTGGCCACGCGTTGGGCCGCGCCGTTGACCGGGTACAAATGCATGGTCGAGAGCATCGTGGGTATCTTCGGCCCATGCTCGACGTGCCGGGCGATGGCTTCGTCGGTCAGCTCGGTGAAGTTGTCGGCGCGCCAGTACCACTGCAGGCCGGGAACAAACAGTCCGTCGAAGATGCTCTGCACAACGGGAAATGGCGTGGGACCGACAGCATCGAGCAGCGGCGTACCGACCGACCGCATCGCCCTGGTCTCGGCCTCGGTCTTTTCCGCGGAGGCCGTGCAGCACCAGATGATGGCACAAACCGTCTTCAGGTGGAGATGCTCGGGAAACATCGGCGCCGGAGGCACGACGAGGAATCCGAAGAAGCCGCCGATGTCCTCAGGCGCTTTCTGGATGAAGTCGCGATAAGCCTTCAGCACCGTGGCAGCCTGCTCAACCGGCCAAAACGTGGGGCCGAAGTTCACCATGCTGACGGGATGCATGCGGAATTCGAACGAGGTGATGACTCCGAAGTTTCCGCCGCCGCCGCGTACTGCCCAGAACAAATCGGAATTCTCTTTGCTGTTGGCGGTCAGAAAAGTTCCGTCGGCCAGGACCATGTCAACCGAGAGCAGGTTGTCGATGGTCAGACCGTACTGGCGGGAGAGGTAGCCAATGCCTCCGCCGAGGGTGAGGCCGGCGACGCCGGTGGTGGAGATAAATCCGGAGGGCACGGCCATACCGAAGGCATGGGTGGCGTGGTCCACCTCGCCCCAGACGCAACCGGCTTCGACGCGCACGGTTTTGTCGGCAGGATTGACGCGGATGCCTTTCATTCGCGAGAGGTCGATGACCAGGCCGTCATCGCAGGTCCCCAGGCCGGCGCCGTTGTGGCCGCCGCCGCGGATCGCTGTCAAAAGGTTGTTGGCTTTGCCATACTTCACCGCAGCCATGACGTCGGCGACATCGACGCAGCGCGCGATGAGGCGCGGCCGCTTGTCGATCATGCCGTTGTAGACCTTGCGGGCGGATTCGTACGCGGCATCGCCCGACTGGATCAACTCGCCGCGGAAAGCGCTCTTGAGCTCATCGAAAGACTGGGCCATGGAATTCCTCCTCGAAATATCAGTTTTGATTGCGGTGATTGAGGGGGCCCGGAAGTGTCGCGGTTTGCCAGTGTAGCAGGACTACGTTGAAAACGACTATAGGAGTTTGGGGGAAATTTCTAGTTTTGGCGGCGGACGGCGCGGTTGGCGAGGGCGTTGGCTTCGAGGTTCTGTTCGCGGCGGATATGGGCGATGGAAAAGTCGAGCGAGCGGGCGAGTTTGCGGCAGGTCCAGTTCAGGGAGTAGAGCTGCGGGCTACGGCAGGCGTACTGGCCGGTCATCTGCTTCACGACGATTTCGGAGTCGGAAAAGACGTGCAGCGTGCTGGCTTTAACCGAGATGGCGTGCTGGAGGGCTTCGAGGAGGGCAACGTATTCGGCGACGTTGTTGTCCTGCTGGCCGATGGATTTGGCGATGAGGACCTTCTCGCCGCTGGGGCCTTCGATGACGACTCCAATGCCGGATGGACCGGGACTTCCGTGGGAACCGCCGTCAACGTAAGCGATGAGTTCGGGCATGCAGTTGCTGATTTGACGATGCCGCAGTGGGCGGCGAGAGTCAAGAGCTAACGAGGTTCGCGGATGTGCAAAATTCTGACAGGCTACGCTGTGAAAAAGATGTGAACATTTAGCGTAACGAAAGTGCAAGGGTTTTGAACTGTCGAAGAGTCAGAAGGTTGCAGGCGAATTTCAAGGTGGCGAAAAATTGTGACGATTGCACCAACCTTGGGCGTTGACAGTTGGGGTTTCTATATTAGGATTCGATACGTCGACGGCCGAAAAGGCTGGCAACAAATAAGTAGCCAGGCGAAGTAGGCTGAGTGATCCAGCTCGACGAGGCGACTCGACGAGCGGCCAGACCCGAAAAAACCGACTGCGCTGCGAGGCGTTAGCCGGGGTCAGGAACCGCGAAAGCGGTGATCAGCTCGAAGGCTGTGACGGTACATGCGTCCACGCCGTAGACTCCCTCGCAGGAGTTGGCGGCTAGAGCATAACCAAAGTCACAGCCTTTCTATTTTCTCCCACCTTCTTCTCTCTCCGAATAAAAACTGGTTATGAAGTGAATAGGGGAAAGCCTGTGAAAGCTTAGGAAAGCCGCGTGTTCGTTGTTGGCAAAATGCGGATCCCTCAGCAACTAAAGTCGCTTCGGATGACAGAAATAAGGCCTTGGACGCTGGCCTGAAGGCCAGCTCTACCAAATGCCGCACGCCGACCCTTCGACTCCGATCGGGGCGGGCTGTGAAGGCCAGCTCTACCTGTCTAGGACGCGAGTTCGTCGGGAGTGGGTGAGGGGCGCTGGTTGCGTTTGATGTCGTTGGTGACCAAGATGGCTTCGGCGATTTCCTTCATCGACTTTCGCCGGCTGCGCGCCTGCTTCTTGATGAGGCTGTAGGCTTCTTCTTCGCTGAGACCGTATTCCGTCTGCACGATTCCCTTGGCGCGCTCGATGATCTTGCGTACGGCGAGCTTGTCGGAGAGTTCGATGACTTCGTTCTCCAAGCGCGCCATTTCGATGGCGGCCCCGACCAGGTGTCCGATCATCGAGATCATCTTTACGTCGCGGGGAGCAAAGGCGTGCGGTTCCTGGTGCTGTACGTTGATCACGCTGACGACGCGTCCGCGAGAGACGACAGGGATGGACAACAGCGCTTCGTAGCGATCTTCAGGCAGTTCGGCGAAAGAGCGGAAGCGGCTGTCGTGCGAGGCGTCGCGCTCGAGAACGACGGGCTGGCGATGCTCGGCTACCCATCCTGCGATGCCCTGACCAATGTGCATGGTGAGGCGATCGATCTCGTCGGGATGAGGATTTTTCGAGGCGCGAAGGACGAGATCGCTACCCTCGAGCACGTAGATGAAGCAGGAGTCGCAACTCACGAGGTCGGAGACGAACTCCACGATGCGATCGAGAACTTCATGCACGGGATCGGCCGCCGCGATGCGAGTGCCGACATCGTGCAGAAAATCGAGGGCAGAACTGGACGCCAGAGGATCCATAGGTCTCATTCTATTGGCGGATGAGACGGCCTCGGATTGATAGTTCCTATGACGCTCATCGCGATTGTTTATTCGCTGCAACGTGGTGGTAACAAAAGCGGGACGGCGGGTGGGTCGCCGTCCCGTTTTCGGCGGAGGTTAACGTCCGGTGGAGACGGCTTCCGCCGAGGGCAGGGCAGCGACAGCGGTCATGCTGGGCTGCTCGGGAAAATACACGGCCATTTGCAACGCGCCGAAGCACACGGAGCGAACGCTCCAGTCGGCGCCGTTGCGGCGCAGAGTTACCGACGACTTCGCGCAAGCATCGCTGACTTCGGTGGTTTCAGGAATCGCGACGAACGCGAGTTTCGTGTCGGCTGAGGTCACATAGGCTTTGGTGATACCGCCGAATTCGAGGAATACGGAATAGGTCCCGGCGGGAAGAACCGTCTGGCCCCAGACGGCGTTGTGGGAAAGTGTAAATTTGGTGTGTGCGTCCTGCGCCGAGGCGGTGAAGCTGGCGGCAAGCGACAACATCAGCAGGAAGAGCATCTTCTTCGCGTAACTCATTTTCGTCTCCAATCGAACGTTAGGAGATCGAGAGGATGGCTGGAGAGAACACTGCGCAGACAGCCATCGGCACTCGACATCGTTTGGGCCCGGAACTTTGCCACCGCGTTACAACTCATCGGGGAGACGGCGGTTGGTTGGCAAAGATCAGCGGTACCGTAGAAGCCGAGGCGCTCGCAGTTGAACTCGTCCCGGCCCGCGGTTTTCGGATCAGCCTGGATTGGAAGCGAATGCGCAACGAGGAGCACTCACTGAAAAGAGCGTAGCCGCATTATCGATTTTGCGCCAATTCAAAATCGCTATGACGGTGATAGGGAAAATCGCTCAGAATTTTGTATCGACCACGTGTGACGTGCGTCGTTGCGAGATTAAAGAAATGTGAATGGAATGCGTAACCCGGCACTATCGGACAGTATCTATCTGCTGTAGAACTCGGCGATGGCTGCCACGACACGTTGCTGCTCGTCCTCGCGCAACTCGGGGAAGATGGGAAGAGCCAGCGATTCCGTTGCAGCACGTTCGGATTCCGGAAGGTCGCCGGGTTTGTATCCGAGGTACGCGAAGCTCTCTTGCAGGTGAAGCGGGACAGGGTAGTAGATTTCCGAACCAATGCCGCGCTCGGTGAGAAAGGCGCGCAGCGCGTCACGAGTGAGCGTCCGAACGACGTACTGATGATAGATGTGATGAGCAGCAGGAAGGGTTTGCAACATCGCGACCGGCGCCTGCGAGCTGACGGTGGTTGCGCCCGAGTTCAACAGGCCGCTTTGCTGGAATAGTGTGTCATATCTTTTGCCAGCAGCGCGGCGTTGCAGGTTCCAGCGATCGATGTGCTTCAGCTTGACGCGCAATATTGCTGCCTGCATGGCATCGAGCCGGCTGTTCCAGCCGATCTCCTCATGGTAATAACGCTGACTGCTGCCGTGATTGCGCAGCCGGCGCACGTGCGCGGCGAGCTCTGCGTCGTTAGTGGTGACGGCGCCGCCGTCACCGTAGGCACTCAGGTTTTTGGTGGGATAGAAACTGAAGGCCGCTGCTGTAGCTAACGTGCCGGCCTTCCGGCCGTTCCAGGTAGCGCCGAAGGCCTGGGCGGCGTCTTCGATGAGGGCAGCGTGGTGGCGCTTAGCGGTTAGGCCCAAGGCGTCCATGTCGGCGCATTGTCCGTAGAGGTGGACCGGCATGAGGGCAGCGGCGGGCGCGGAAGACTGCAGAAGAGTTTCGACGGCTGCGGAATCGAGATTGAATGTGGCGGGATCGATGTCGGCGAAAACCGATATAGCTCCGCAACGAGTGATCGAGCTGGCGGACGCGAAGAACGAAAACGGGGACGTGATGACGCGATCGCCGGGCTTCACTCCGGCGACGGCGAGGGCCAGCCAAAGGGCGTCGGTTCCGGAGGCACAGCCGATGCAGTCGCGAGCGCCAAGATAGGCTGCGGACTCGAGCTCAAAACCTTCGAGCTCCGGTCCGCCGATAAAGTGTTGCGAAGCCATGACGCGATCTACGGCAACGGCGACGTCGTCTTTGATGGAATCGTACTGCCGCTTGAGGTCGAGCATGGGGACCGGTTCGGGCTTCGTAGCGAGCGCTACGGGAGCCTTCGCAGTTGAGGTAACGGAGGACATGTGAAGCTTAATTCTAGCAGTGAGCGATGGCAGGCGCGGCTGGACACAGTGGTTCTGCTATAGTCGCGGCATCCGTATCAACCTAAGTTTCGAGGAGGCTTTATGGCGAAGTTCTGCGGCAAAGCATTGTTCGTTCGGGCAGCAATGTTGCATTTTAGGAGCTTACTTCGTGCTGGCGATGGCGGGTTGCAATTCCGCGCAGCAACCGGCGGCGCCTGACACCAGGGCGGCCGCGGATGAGGCCCTGATTCGAAAAGCCGACATGGATTGGGTGAACGCCGCCAAGAGCAAGAAAGTGGACGACTGGGTGGCGTTCTATGCCGACGACGCGGTGGTGCTGCCGCCGAACGACAAAACCGCGAGCACGAAAAACGGAGTGCGCAAAGCCTCTGGCGACTTATTGGGGCTTCCTGGCCTGGCGATCAGCTGGACCCCGACAAAGATCGAGGTAGCGCGCGCCGGCGATATCGCGTACGACTATGGAACGTATGAGCTGAGCTTTAACGATGCTGCGGGGAAGCCAATCACCGATCGCGGCAAGTATGTGGAGATCTGGAAGAAGCAAGCGGATGGGAACTGGAAGGTCATCGTGGATACGTGGAGTTCGGATGCGCCGGCCGCGGCGCCCGCCTCCTAGCAGGCTGCCAGCGGAAAGGCAGAAGGCGATCGAACCATGAGGAAACCCATCCCATCGCCGGTGGGCGGCAGGATGGGTTCCTCAAGGCGAGATTGGAAGGCGGGCTAGCTGCGCTTCCTGCGAGAGACAAACTGGCTGGAGACCAGCGTACCCAATCCGAACATAACGGCACTGATGGTGGACGGTTCCGGCGTGGGAATCCCATTGGGAATCGAGCCAGACACGAACAGGTCAGACAGATCAGTGGCGTTGCAGGCGTCACGGAGGCACGGGCCCACGTGAAAGATCTCCTGCATGGTGAGCAAGTCGGATGAGTGAGTGTAGAAGAGGTTGTTGGTATAAGCGTTGCCCTTGGCATCGGGCGAGATGACGATTTCGCCGATGGTGCGGCTGGGATCGTCGCCGCCTTCGGTTTCATCCCACCAGATGACAATGGCGCCGTCATTCTGGTAAGCGCTCGAAGCTTCGATTTCGGGGACCACGATGGACAAGAAGTTATCGCCCTGAGCGATCTCGGCCTGGTCTCCGGTGTAGTGGTTACCATGATAGGTGAATCCGCCGGTCAAAGCGGTGTGCATATCGTTGTACTGGTCGGGCGTGATCCAGTTGTACTGGGCGACGGTGTTGTTGTTGAGGTCGGCCTGGAACTGCTGCAAGGGGGCGTAGTTCTTGGCAAAGGGATTAGAGGTTGTCGGATTGTTTCCGCCATTGGTCGTCGTAAAGAAGACTTGCGGATTGTGCTTGGCGGCGTAGTTGTATTGATTGCTGCCGTTGTAGGCATTCGTGCCGCTGGCAAATGTGCCCGAGAAGCTCTTCAGGGGAACGGTGTACTGACTGCTGGGCAGCACGGTGTTGTTGGTCAGGTTGACGTCGGTATCTTCCTGATACGAGCGCCAGCTCTTGCCGTTGGCTTGCAGGAAGTTGCTCAGGGTGAGACTGGTCGTGTGTACACTACCGCCCGGGGCATAGGGATCATTGTCGTTGAAGACCCCGAAGTTCGAGCCAGCCTCAGCCCAGAGATAATTCGGCTCGGAAGGATGGATTCCGATGCCCGCGTTCTGGTAGTTGCTGGCATACGACACCTGAGCGGCATTGGGATTGCCGGGCGTTACCAGGCTGTTGATGTAGGGTGCGGCAGAGTTGCCGAAAATCTGTCCGGGACTGGTTTGCGATACAGGCTGGGTCCAGTTGTGGTTTTCCATCGAGATCACGAAGACAGTTTTGATTGTTCCCGCGTTGGCCTGCGAGGCCAGACCGGCAATGATCAAAACTGCTAGCTGAAACACGAGGGGGCGGTTCACTCTAAGTAGCAATCGCATTTCTGTCTCCTGAAGGTTGAATCGACTGGGCGGCGCAGTTTGCTGGTTCGCCTGGATAGGTGATCGGTTCCAACCGCAAGCGCGGCTGTGGGAAGAACGGGCTGGTATTCGTCTTTTGAATTCACCTCACCGTCAGGTGAAGTCAGTGGCGTCAACAAGCAGTTCCGTCAGAAGAGAGTGAGAGGAGTATAGCGTCGGAAAAAGCATTCCCGTGTTAACAGTATGAGAAACGTTTGCAGCAAACCGATCCGGCTTCGAAACTGGAAAAGTAGCGGAACTGTGACAGAATTGTTGCGGTTAAAGAGGAGATAATCGTTGCATATGGTTCGTTTCTGTCGTCGAGCTTTTGTTGGTGCCACCCTCGTCGTCGTCGCGTCTACGGTTTGGGCTTTCAAAGATTTTGTAATGCCCAAGGCAGAAAACGCGAGCACCTATGCGAGCAAGGACTCCCATCCCGACGAAAAGATCACGGCCGCGGTCGACGCGTACAACACCTCGCCGAAAGACGATATCTTTACGACCCACTATACGGAGCAGGGCATTCTGCCTGTCTTTCTTGTCATCACGAATGACGGAGACAAGCCTATCTCGGTGACGAAGATGCAAGCGCAACTGGTTACGGCCGGTCGCGCCAAGCTGGAAGGTCTGACTGCCGATGACGTAATCCGGCGGATTTCTCACGTCAATACCAGCAGCACAAATCCGGGGCACGCAGGAACGATCCCGATACCGGGCCTGGGCAAGAACAAGAAGGGACAGCAGCAGATCGAAGAGGTGAATCGCGCGAAGTTCAGCGCGTTCGCTGTTGAACCGCACTCCACGCAGGCGGGCTTCCTGTTCTTCGATGTCGAGGATGTTCGCAATCCGGTGCAGGGAGCGCATGTGTATCTCACCGGAGTCCGGGACGCCGGCGGCGCGGAGCTAATGTATTTCGATATTCCTGTCGTCCCTGGCAAGGGCGCGACCCCAGGAAACTAGTTCGGCACACACCCGAAAAGACGTAGCACTATTCCTCGTCTGTGGGATTTTCGCGGACACGTTTCCCATCTACTGTTGGCTCATTCATACAGCCTGAGTTGCGAATGCGACGCTCAGGGAGGGCCAAATGTCGAGTGTGCCAGCAAGTCCGTGGATTCATAGCAACAAGTACAGTGCCGACAAGGAATGCGACCACTGCCAAGGCATCCTTCGTCACCAGTCGTGGTGCATCACCAATAGCCAGCTCGTCCGGTATGCGTACGAAGTGCTGCACGATGCAAGCAAACTCAGTATCGGCGATCGGCTGATCCTGCATGCGCTGGGAGTGCGATGGATGGACAACCCGGCAAAGGGCGGGAGCTGTTCCGGTACCTGACGGAGCGAGCGTCGCATGTTGGCCTCCCAAAGTCCTTGACTCTGTCGGCTGCGACACATAACCTCGCACTTTCAGCAAAAGGGAGCTTCATGGGTCTGCTGGAGTGGTGTGACGAAGGGCCGGCAACAGTTTCGGTACTTGCTACCGTAGAAGACGCGATCCAGGCCATGCTGGACAAAGATGTCGGCGCGGTGGCCGTCATCGATGAGCAAGGCGTAGTCGCAGGAATGTTTACCGAGCGCGATGTTTTGGCGAAGTTTGCGCTCAGCGGGCGCAATGCGGGCAGCACGCCTGTCCGCGAGCTGATGAGTTCCATCGTCGAAATGGCGACGGATGAGACTACGCCGGCGGAAGCCTTCCAGGTGATGCTGGAACGGCACTACCGTCACCTTCCTGTGGTGGACGACAACGGCAAAGTGATGGGGATTCTGTCGATCCGTAACATTTTGGAGGCGCGGATCGACGATCTGCTGGAAGAACTGGAATCCCATAAAGGACGAGCTTCCTGATAAGTCCTTTGATTTGTTAATATTCTCGCGGGCTAACTGCTCTCTACCAAAATCTTAGTCACTTTGACTCACATTCCGGCACATCCTATATTTCCCGGTTATAATTAGGTCTTCATGCCACAAAAACGACTGATTCGTTCGACAACGGTGCTTTGCGTACGCCGGGACGGCAAAGTAGTTATGGCTGGGGACGGCCAGGTGACGCTCGGTGAAAACGTGATTAAACACTCGGCGCGCAAGATCCGCCGACTGTACCAGGACAAGATTCTGGCTGGGTTTGCTGGTTCAACGGCGGACGCGTTCTCGTTGTTTGCGCGCTTTGAGTCGAAGCTCGAGCAGTATCATGGCAATCTAGGGCGGGCGGCTGTTGAGCTGGCCAAGGACTGGCGTACGGACAAGATGCTGCGGCAGTTGGAAGCACTTCTGCTAGTGGCGGACCAGACCCAGACATTTCTTATCAGCGGGCAAGGTGACGTCATCGAGCCCGACACTGGAATCGCTGCCATCGGAAGCGGCGGATCGTTTGCGACTTCGGCAGCCACGGCGTTGATGGAGCACACGCAACTGCCGGC
This sequence comes from uncultured Acidobacteriaceae bacterium, assembly GCA_963738905.1. GTDB lineage: Bacteria > Acidobacteriota > Terriglobia > Terriglobales > Acidobacteriaceae > DASRAA01. The sequence continues at coordinate 1,315,396 of CAVTYG010000010.1, read as the reverse complement.
ACGTCAAATTGCGGAGGAAGCCATGAAGATCGCGGGCAAAATCTGCATCTATACCAACGACAAGGTCACGATCGAGGAGTTGTGAGGCAGTATCAAGTTCCCTGAGGTAACCGAATTGGCCATTTATCTTCCCGCAACAACTGATGATGAACACGTAGCGCTTGATGAATTGACGCCGCGCGAGATTGTGCGCGAGCTGGACAAATATGTGGTCGGCCAGCACGAAGCGAAACGCGCAGTCTCCATCGCGCTTCGCAATCGCATGCGTCGCCAGAAGCTCACACCGGAGCTGGCAGAAGAGATCATTCCCAAGAACATCATCATGATGGGCCCGACGGGCGTAGGCAAGACCGAGATTGCGCGGCGTCTCGCCAAGCTCGCCAACTCGCCTTTCATGAAGGTTGAGGCTTCGAAGTTCACCGAGGTCGGCTATGTGGGTCGCGACGTCGAGTCGATGATTCGCGACCTGGTAGAGATCGCCATTGACATGGTGCGCGAAGAGAAGCTGGAAGACGTTGCCGACAAGGCCGAGTTGAACGCGGAAGAGCGCCTGCTGGATTTGCTGTTGCCGTCAATGCCAACGCAAGTGCCGGCGGCGAAGGCATCCGAATCGACGATTGGCTTCAACCTCGGCAGCGAGCCGCTTCTGGCTGGCGAACCGGGCTCGCGTACGCGCGAGAAGTTCCGGCAGCAACTGCGCGAAGGCAAGCTCGACGAGCGCATGGTGGAGTTGGACGTGCGCGAGAAGTCGATGCCCGCGTTCGAGATCATTACCAACCAGGGCGTCGAAGAGATGGACGTCAACATGAAAGACATGTTGCCCAACATCTTCGGCCAGCGTACGAAGAAGCGGAAGATGAAGGTCAGCGAAGCCTTCGAATACCTGATTCAGGAAGAAGAGCAGCGGCTGGTCGATATGGACCAGGTGCAACGAGTCGCAGTCGAGCGCGTGGAAAACTCAGGCATCATCTTTCTGGACGAGATCGACAAGATTGCCGGGCGCGAGGGCGGCCACGGCCCGGATGTCTCACGCGAAGGCGTCCAGCGCGACATCCTGCCTATCGTCGAAGGTACGACCGTAAACACGCGTTACGGCATGGTGCGGACGGACCACGTGTTGTTCATCGCCGCGGGTGCGTTCCATGTTTCCAAGCCCAGCGATTTGATTCCTGAGTTGCAGGGGCGTTTCCCGATTCGCGTGGAGTTGCAGTCGCTAACGGTCGAGGACTTCATCAAGATACTGACGGAACCGAAGTCGTCGCTCACGAAGCAGTACATTGCGCTGCTGGAGACCGAAGGCGTGAAGCTGGAGTTCACGACGGAAGCGCTGGCGGAAATCGCCAACTTCGCGTTCCGGGTCAATGAAGGTACGGAGAACATTGGAGCGCGCAGATTACACACCATCATGGAGCGGGTGCTCGACAAGATTAGCTTTGAGGCCCCCGATCTAAAGGACAAAGACGTGGTGGTGGACGGCGATTACGTGCGCAATGCGTTAACCGACATTGTGAAGGACCAGGACCTGTCGCGCTACATTCTGTAGTCGACGGGAGCCGCGAATATACCGCGGTTGAGCAGACCGAAAAAAGGCCGGAGTCCCAGGACTCCGGCCTTGGTTGTCTGCTGCGTTAGATGCTTAGCGGTTGAATTTGCGGCGGATGATTCCGGAGAGAGCCAGAACTCCAGAACCTAGCAGGAAAAGGCTTCCCGGCTCGGGAGTGGCGAAGAAGTTCTGGGCTGTTCCGAGACCACCGCTTTCGGTTCCGGGAATAGCGGTGTAGAGATAAATATCCGCAAATTCGCCGGAGTGGTACGTCTGCGACTGGGCCAGGGTCACATAGTTTTGAGCGCCAGTGTCGAGAGTTGGCACACCCTCATAGAGCCACCAGACGGCGGCATTGATGTCACTGTCGGCGCCGTTATCTACCACCGACAATCTGAACAGGTAAGCCGCCTGGTAGTCGACCAGGTTGCTAACAGGATCGAGGCTACCGACGGAAGCCACAGTTGCCTTCCAGGTTTCACCCCCACTGATGTGCTCATTGAAGCCCGCGCACATCATCTCCTGCAAAGGGCCGCCGTTCACCGACAGGTAATAGGGAAAGCTCGGTGTTCCCATATAGTTGTTGGAGCCTGCGCTAGAGAACAGCATGTTGGCGTCTGCCATAGCGGGCAAGCAGACAAGCAGTATTGCCATGCCGGCCAGACAGGCGAGTAGAAGTCGTTTCATTGATTCCTCCGTTTCGCATTGCATTGGCGCCTTAACGGGGGAAGAGAGAGACACGGGTAACACCCGATACGTGCGATCCAAGTCACTCGCTATGGAAAGGCATCTTTAGTTTCGGCGGTTCGACAGGGCGAGACAATCGCCCGTGCGACCGCATTCGAACGTGTTCACCCTTTGGGGTGAGTGCCGCGGCGGAATCATTTGCCTGTCAGACGGAGCGGGATCATTCGTGGGCCTGAATTAGGCCCGGGTTTTGTCGAGGATCTTTCCGACGATGCCAGAGCGGGTGGAGACTCCCATCTTGGCCATGATGAGTCGTAGAAACGATTTGATGGTGTTGGGGCTCAGGTTCAGCGCCTCCGCCATTTCCTTGGTTGTCATACCCTCGATCAGGAGTTCGACCATCTGTCGCTCGCGTGGGCTGAGACCGAAACGTTCGGAGGCTTTACGCTCAAGGAGGCGCGAAGGCGAGGCCTGCCGCTCCAACAGGATCAGGGTTGTTTGATTGTCGGCGGCGTCGTTGCCGTCGAGGCAGACATTCATGGTACGGCAATAATAGACACGATCGCCGGAGCGAAACTCGTCAACAAACTGGTGTCGCCCACGCAACGAATGACACACCAGCTTTGCGCCGATGTGCTTTTCCAGATCGGACGCTGTGTGCGCCGATCCGTCGGGCTTGTTGGGATACGAGAGTACGCGCACTGCCTCCTGATTGTAAGCAACCGGGCAGAGCGAAAAGCGGGCTAACAAAAGGATCCCGGGATTCGGCAAGGAAACTTTATTGGCGCCTTCGGACTTTGACACTGAGCCTCACAAATTCTACTGCTCTGTACCACGGAGCGCGGGCAATGTGGAACGGTCAGCTTGTACAGCTCGCTCCGATGTGCGCATCGTTTGCTTGACGGTAACGACGACAATCCCTATCGGGGGAAGGGTGCTCTCTCGGAAGCGGCGCAATTTCAGTGTATTGCAGCACTACTACAAGGACAATCACCTAAACGTCATGGATTGGGCTAGCACTTTTGGTGCGGAAGTGGTTACCATGGGCCCACATAATTGCCAAAAGAGAGCACAAATAACCCCAGGTCAGTGCGGCTTTCCGGATTTCGGGGGCTTTGCTCCAACCCTGCCGCACTCACCGATCTTTTGAGACGTCATAGGCTGACGATTTCCTTCCCCCAATCCACGGTGCGGCATCACCGGGGCTTGAACTTTGCCGCTAACGCCGCGTTCACGGCATCACTCTGGCCCTTGGGAATACTCAGGGTCTTCCACTGAGGACCGTTTAGGTGTTTCGACAGAAAAATAATCTGTCCGACATGCTGCGAATAATGCGTGAGCTGCCGGGTCAGCGCCTGCAAAACAGTATGTGGTTCGTTGCGGATCGTGACTTCGCGCAGCAGGTCTTCCGGGCGCAGAGACTTCAGGGTGTCGAACACCAGCTGCCAGTATTTCTCCCAAGCTTGCAGGACCTCGGCCTTTGTCGCTGACGGAGCAGCCACAAATTCCTGATCGCGGTTACGGTCGGGCTTCTCGCCATCGGTGGTGAGGAAGTCTGTGAAGCGCGAACGCATGTTCCCGGCCATGTGTTTAACGATGATGGCTACACTGTTGGATTCGGGGTCGGGGACGGCGAAAAACTGATCGTCACTGAGCTGCTCCATAGCAGAATCCGCCAGCCGCTTTTGTCCACGCAGGCTGCGAAACACCTCTTCGAGAAACATTGCGCCTGTATCAGCCATGCTTGCTCCTTGTGGAGAGTGCAACCAAGGATACTCCGGGGGCACCACAGTTGCAGATCAATGCAACTGTGGGCATAAATTCGTGCGGAAGACCAACACCGCCTGGGGATGACGCGCAGAAGGCCGGAAGGGGCACAAGATATTTTTTAAAGAATTATGTTGACTTCTGGTAAATGTAAACGCAATATGTAGGGCTAGGCGCAGGGCTCATGCAATATATGGAGTATCCGATGTAAGTGAGTCAGCGCTAAACGCACCTTCGAGGGAGAAGGTTCAAGGAGGAAATACTCAATGGCAACGAAGAAGAAAGCTGCAAAGAAGAAAGCCGCCAAGAAAAAGAAGCACTAACGAAATGGGGCGAGGCCAAGGCCTCGCTAATTTTTTTAACCTATCAGGCTTTGCCTCCGCGACCTTCGTCCCGGGGGCTTTTTCATGCGTAGGGACGCATTGCGGTTGTGGGGCGAACTGGTTCGTGTTAGAAGAAAGCCGTGCGCGAATGGCGATGGCGCACACCGCGAGAACAACGGTTGAGCGCGCAATAATTCAATAATGACGGTAGCAAAGAAAAGGGCGAAGAAGACAGCCGGCGGACCTGAGCCCGTGATCCCCGACAAATTGTATTTTCGGATCGGGGAAGTTGCCGGGTTATGCAAGCTTCCCGCCTATGTGCTGCGCTTCTGGGAGAGCGAATTCCCGCAACTCAAGCCAGTAAAGAGCAGCACCGGGCAGCGCATGTATCGCCAGCGCGACGTGGAAAATGTGCTGCGAATCAAGAAGCTGCTTTATGACGAAGGGTTCACCATCGCGGGAGCGCGGCAACAGCTAAGGTCGGAGAGCAAGCCGGCGGAGCGTCAATCGGGATTGCCCTTCCCCAAACATGGACGTGCCGATCCGCTGAAGAAGGTGCGACAGGGATTACAGGAGATCCTGGTCATCCTGAAAAAGAAACACAAGCGGTGATGAAGTTGCACCGGCGGAAGAACTTTTCATGGAGCATTTGTCTGTAGAGGCGTGAGCGAAGCCAAGGGGAGGCGGGGATATACTTCTCGCAATCCGATCATGAAGCGCCACGTCCTCATCTTCGGTGTCGTCGGGGGCGTCCTCATCGCCATCCTTCAATACACCGAATACCGTTTCGTCATTATCGAGCACTCCGTCGAGCTTTATGGCGCACTCGTCGCCGTCCTGTTCGCGGCCTTTGGTATCTGGCTCGGCCTCCGCATTACGCGCAGACGCGAAACGGTGGTGGTGAAGGAGGTGCTTGTCCCCACGAAGGCCCCCGCCCTCGGGCCCTTCGCTCCCGACATGGCGCGCCAGCAGAGTCTTGGCATCACGGCACGCGAGCTCGAAATCCTTACGCTAGTCGCCCGGGGCTTGAGCAATCGCGAAATCGCCACGCAGCTTTTCGTTTCCGAAAACACCGTGAAGACGCACTGCGCACGGGCCTTCGACAAGCTGGGAGCCGCGCGCCGCACCCAGGCCGTCCAGCGCGGCAAAGAACTGGGCCTGCTGCCGTGACCGTGTCACCCGAAAGCACGATTTCCGGTCTATTTCTGCAAAATCATCAAAAAGGATGACGACATCGGAGGCGGTTACACCGCAGGATGAGTTCATTCTCACTCGCAACAGGAGCCTGACATGAAGAAAACCGTCCTCACCTTCGGTCTTATCGCCGGCGTCATTATCTCCGTCCTTATGGGCGGGTCGCTTCTGCTGGCCGACAAGATCGGTTCCGGGCACAGCATGGTTATCGGCTACACCATAATGGTGGCGTCGTTCCTGCTCATTTACTTCGGCATCCGCAGCTACCGGGACAACCAACTCGGCGGGCAAATCTCGTTCGGCCGCGCCTTCGCCTGCGGCATCCTGATCACCCTCATCACCTGCGCGTGCTACGTGGCCATGTGGGAGGTGCTCTACTTCAACTTCATGCCGCACTTCATGGACAGCTACTTCGCCGCGCAGATTCACAAGGTGGAGTCGTCGGGACTTGACCCAGCCACCACTGCCGCGCAGGTCGCTGCCATACAGCACTCTCAGCAGCTCTACCAGAATCCCTTCGTCAACATGGCCTATACCTTCATGGAGCCCTTGCCCGTCGGCCTTATCATTACCCTTATCTCGGCTGCCATTCTGCGCCGCAAAGCCCCGTTCCAACCCACGGCCGCTCCCGCCGTCATGACCACATAAATAAATCAAAAGACCGGAGCGTACGCCCCGGCCTTCCGTCTTCTGAATGGTCACTGCTTCCCATAGTCCGGAGCCTGCGGCTTCCCTGCCGGCCCAGCTCCGCTGTGTCCCAGAAGCGTTCGCGGGAAGCTCGAACGGCAACGGAGTCTTCAATTCGCCTGCCGATTCTATCTCGCGAAGACCGATTGCAGCCGGCGGTAAGTTTCCTCGAGCGACTCGGGCAGGACGCGGGTTTCGCCGACTACGGTCATGAAGTTTGCGTCGGCAACCCAGCGCGGCAGAACGTGCATATGGATGTGTCCGGCAATTCCTGCGCCGGCGGCTTTGCCGATATTCATGCCGAGGTTGACGCCTTCGGGACGATACAACTCAAGGAATGCGGATTCGAGGCGTCGCGTCAGCTCCATCATCTCGGCGGCTGCGTTCTCGGCAAGCGAGTTGAGGCGATCGACGTGCTGGTAAGGAACCACCATCGAATGACCGGAGGTATACGGAAAAGCGTTGAGGATGACGAAATTCCACTGGCCGCGATAAACGATGAAGGCTTTCTCGTCGTCGCCGAGGTTGAGCAACTGGCAGAAAACGCAACTCTCGGCTTTGTCGACCGACGCAACGTAGGTGTAGCGCCAGGGAGTCCAGAGATAATCCATGACAGGGCAGAGTACCAAAGCGCCGGGCAACCCCCAAACGGTGTTGGCACGGGATAGCACAAAGGCAGGTGCAGAACGACAGACGCAAACGGGTAAATATACGGAAAATAGGGCGCCAATTGGACTTACGCGTTTGACACTCCCAAGAAGCGATTGCTATAGTCAAAGAGTCCCTGGAAGTGGGGCCGCTCTCTGGGATCCGGCCGCTGGGTTGTCCAATCCCCGCCAACGGGGAAAATCTACCTGAAGACTGAAGCCAGCAGTCCGTCGAACAGGCTACCCTTCAATTTCCAAAATTGATGGGCGCGAACTCAAACAATGTCTCTCGAAGAAACCCTTAACGCACCGACCTCCTCTACCCCACAAGATTCGAGCGCAGCCGAGCAGCAGACGGCTGAGAATACGACTGATAACAGCACTCATTCCAATGCGGCCGAACCGGCTGCGGCGGCGCCTCGAACCGAAAAAGAACCCTCGATGGAAGACTTTGCCTCTGCGCTGGAAAGTTTCGAACAGGAACAAGCGCAAACCGAAGCCGCGCTCAATGACGAGCAGATCCTGACGGGCACCGTTCTGAAGATCACGCCGCAATACGTTGTGGTTGATATCGGATACAAGTCCGAAGGCGTGATTCCGGTGGCCGAGTTCACCGACAGCGAAGGCAACGTGAGCGTGCAACCGGGCGAAGAAGTTCCGGTGGTGCGCGACCAGGGACACACCGAGGAAGGTTACGTCAATCTGTCGTACCACAAGGCGCAGCGCTTGCGCGCCTGGGACGACATCGAGAAAGCGTACAACGACAAAGCTTCGATCAAAGCCAAGATCATCGATCGCATTAAGGGTGGCTTGACGGTCGATATCCTGGGAGCGCGTGCGTTTCTTCCTGGCTCGCAGGTCGAGTTGCGGCCAGTGCGCAACCTGGATGGACTGAAGGGCACTGATCTTGATGTCCGCATCATCAAGCTCAACAAGAAGCGCGGCAACATCGTAGTTTCGCGGAAGCAGCTTCTGGAAGAAGAACAGGGTGAGAAGCGCGCCAAGACGCTCGACCAGTTGAGCGAAGAGGCAATCCTGACCGGTACGGTGAAGAACCTCACCAACTACGGTGCGTTCGTGGACCTCGGAGGTATCGACGGTCTGCTGCACATTACCGATATGTCGTGGGGACGCCTGACTCATCCGCGTGACCTCGTTCAAGTCGGCGACCAGATCCAGGTGAAGGTACTGAAGTTCGATCGGGAGAAACAGCGCGTCTCGCTGGGCTTCAAACAGCTCACGCCCGATCCGTGGCTGGATGCTACGGAGCGCTACCCGATTGGAGCTCATGTGCGCGGCCGCGTTATCAGCGTGACTGACTACGGAGCGTTCATCGAGTTGGAACAGGGCATTGAAGGCCTGGTGCACGTCAGCGAAATGACTTGGTCGAAACGGATGAAGCATCCGTCGAAGATGGTCAACGTTGGCGACCAGGTGGAAGCCGTGGTGCTGAACGTGAACCCGACGGAGCGCCGCATCAGCCTCGGACTAAAGCAGCTCGAATCGAACCCGTGGGAAACCCTGCACGAGAAGTTCCCCATCGGGACGATCGTGGAAGGCAAGGTACGTAACCTGACCGACTTCGGGGCGTTTATCGAAATCGAGGACGGTATCGACGGCCTGGTCCACGTAAGCAATCTGAGCTGGACCAAGCGAGTCAAGCATCCCTCGGAAGTGCTGAAGAAGGGCGATAAGGTCAAGGCGATCGTGCTGGCGATTGAACCCGATCAGCGGCGGCTTTCGTTGGGTGTGAAGCAGCTTCAGCCGGACGTTTGGGACACGTTCTTTGATCAGCATCGTGTGGGCGACGTCATTCACGGCAAGGTGCTGCGGCTGGCAAGCTTCGGTGCGTTCGTCGAGATCGCTGACGGGGTCGAGGGCCTCTGCCATAACTCCGAGGCGGTGGACAAGCACGGCACGCAGATCAAGCTGGAACCCGGCCAGGAATTTGACTTCAAGGTCATCAAGATGAATCCGGCCGAGAAGAAGGTGGGGTTGAGCATTCGTGCGGTGGGCGAAGAAGCCACGCGCGCAGATGTGGAAGCCTACAAGGCTCCGGCAGCATCGACCTCAACGTCGTCCGCCACGGGCGCTACCATCGGCGAGTTCATGTCGTGGAAGCGCGCCAGCAACGAGAACAACTAGCTTTTCAGAAGTGAGGACAATCTCAGGCCGCCAGCAATGGCGGCCTTTTTGTGCCCTGCAGAGCTATTCAGCGATTAGACAAATACGCGCTGTGATTACTTGTCGAGGTTGATCTTCAGATTGATAGTGGGATTGAAGCGGTCGTCGAATTGACTGACGGTCTTAGTATCGCTCTTCTTGCCGTCCTTCTCGGCATACACTTCGTAGTCCGTATTGAGCGCGAGTTGCGGAAACCGGTACGTTCCGTCGGGTTGAGCGAAAACACTTTTCACAGCGAGCGTCTTGGTGTTCTTGAGATAAATGACGGCGTCGGGGATGGGATGATCGGCCTTATCGAGGACGGTGCCTATCAACGTCTTAGAGGTGGGACGCGTCTTTTTGGACGTGGAATTGGGTGGTATCCCACCCAGGGGCAAGGTGAGTTGGGCCCAGGCATAGCTCGACATCGCAACCCCGATCGCGAGCGTCACCAAGAGTTTTTTCATAACATCCTATTTTTTCGCAGGCGGCGCTGTCGCAAGGTGCAGTCCGACATCCCTGCGCTCGTTGTCGTCGATTTCGACCGTGATTTCAGGTTTGGGCTGGCCTTTCGGGCCCTTGATGTTGGCCTGAACGATGTAATCCTGGCGCCCTGGGGGGACGCGCTGCGCAAACTCTCCGCGGTTATCGGAAACAAGCTCCCACTTGGGCTTTTTGTCGGTGGCACGTCGAATCGTAACCGGCACGCCGGCCACGGGACGGTTATCCGGTCCCCATACCGTGCCGAAGATGAGAGCATAGTCTTTTACCGTGTCCTTTTGCTGATACGGTCGAGCAGGAGGGAGAGCGACCGCGGTGCCGGCGCAGAGCTCGACGAGCAGGAAGGCGACAATGCACACACGCACTGTTCGTTGGGGCAAACGTTGAGTCACTGCACTCACTCTACTCTTCTTCCTCTTCGCTGCTCACCTCTTCCTCTTCGTCGATGCCCTCTTCTTCGACGCGGCTCAGCTCGAGCGGCTCAACCGCGACGACTTCGAAATCCGTGCCGCACTCTGGGCACGAGACGACTTCGCCCTCGTCGACCTCATCCTCTTCGATGTCCAGATCGCTTTCGCACTCGGGACAGATCACCATAGCCGGTTCCTCCGATCGGTCAGCGGCGGGGCCGTCGTACAAATCACAACTTCGCCGCCCCTTTTATATTTAGAATCTCTTGCTATCACCGTCAAGTAATAGACACCTGAGATGCTCCTAAGTTTTGAGGGTTGCAATGTCCAAAACGAAATTGTTTTTCGCGGCAGCAACGATTTTGCTGTTGACATTTGTACCACCTGCACGCTCCTCGGCAGGTGATGCGGCCAGCCTCGGCTCCCCGGCGCCTGATCCCGAGATAGCGGCCGCGTTGCGCGAGGTCTCGCCGCAGCGGATCCAGCAGACGATTGACAAGCTGGTGAGCTTTCAATCGCGACACACGCTGTCATCCGATGTCCCGGCGTCAACCGGCAAAGGAATTAACGCTGCGGCGCAGTGGATCAAAAGTGAGTTCGAAAGCTACTCAAAAGCGTGCGGCGGATGCCTGGAAGTAAAAACCGATGAGTTCACGCAAGAACCGGGGAATCGTGTTCCCCAGCCTACCAAGCTGACGAATGTGTACGCCGTGCTGCATGGGAGCGATGCGGCGAATGCATCACGGATCGTCCTGGTGACAGGGCACTACGATTCGCGCAACTCGGAGACCAACGATGCTACCGGGGTTGCGCCGGGCGCCAATGACGACGGGAGCGGCACCGCGGTCAGCCTGGAGTGTGCGCGCGTACTAAGCAAGCACAAATTTCCGGCGACCATCATCTTCCTGACCGTCGCCGGGGAGGAGCAGGGACTCTACGGCAGCGCACATTTCGCCAAAATGGCGAAGGCGCAGGGCTGGAACATCGAAGCCGCGCTGAACAACGATATCGTCGGAGGCGACCGCACTCCGGGCGACACCAGGCAGGACCCGCACACGGTAAGGGTTTTCTCCGAGGGAATCCCGGCGAATGCCAACGAGAGCGAGTTGAAATTGATTCGCGCCTTGGGTGGCGAAAACGACGGGGCCTCGCGCCAGTTGGCACGTTACATCGCCTCGGTCTCAAAACAGTACATTCCGGCGCAGAGTTTTCGTCCCCTGGTGGTCTTCCGACGTGATCGCTATTTGCGGGGTGGAGACCACACTTCATTCAACGAGCAGGGTTTCGCGGCGGTGCGATTCACGGAATACCGGGAAAACTACAATCACCAGCACCAGAACGTGCGCACGGAAAATGGTGTCGAGTATGGCGACCTGCCAAAGTTTGTGAACTACGACTATGTGGCCAACGTGGCCCGGCTCAACGCGGCAACGCTGGCGTCGCTGGCGTCGGCGCCTGCGCCTCCGGCCAAGGTTCGCATATTGACGAAAGCCCTGGTGAACGATTCCACTCTTATATGGGAGCCTTCACCGGGCGGACTGGCCACACGATACCGTGTACTGTGGCGCGATACCGGCGCTCCGGATTGGGAACATGCCCAGGTGTTTGGCAACGTCACCCAGGCAACACTCCCGATGTCGAAGGATAATGTGATCTTCGCCGTGCAAGCGACCGACGCTAAGGGGCACCGGAGCGTACCAGTGGTTCCGGCGCCGGAGCGTTAGGCGACCGAAAAGAGTCAGAACGGAGTTTTAATGCGACGTGGTCCGAGCATGACGCTGAGCTTTCCGCCGTTCACGCCGGCGGTGAAGCAGCTTCTCATCGCAAATGGCGCGGTGTTTCTGGTGATGGCCGTCATCAATGCATTCACCACCGCCGGCGCCGAAGCCTGGGTCGATTTTCATTTCGGCCTGGTACCGCAACTCGCGATATTGCACGGTTGGATCTGGCAATTCGTCACGTATGCGTTCGTCCATGCCGGGCTGTTTCACATTCTGTTCAATCTGCTGGCGCTGTGGATGTTCGGGGCGCAACTCGAAACAGATTGGGGCTACAGCCTGTTCATGCAGTTTTATTTCTTCTGCATCATCGGGGCGGCCATCACCACCAGCATCGTGGCCTTTACCGGGCTTTTAGGGGCCTCCCCGCTGGTTCCCACGGTCGGAGCTTCCGGCGGCATCTACGGCATCCTCATCGCGTTCGGCATCCTGCACGGCGATTCGGAGATCATGCTGTTTCCGATTCCGTTCATGATCAAGGCCCGCTACTTCGTGATCGGTCTTATCCTGCTCGCGATGTACGGAGCGCTTTCCTCGGCGCACACACTCGGACAATCCACGGCGTATATGGCGCATCTTGGCGGAGGTCTGTTCGGGTATCTGTTCCTGAAGTTCGTCCCGCGTCGAGGTTTCGGGTTCGTCAGCTCGGAACGGCTCTACGGTCTGCGCAATTCCTACTACCGCTGGAAGCGGAAACGGGCGGCCCGCAAGTTCGAAGTCTACATGCGCAAGCATGACCGCGGCGACTACCGGCACGAGGATTACTTCGACGAAGAAGGCAAGATGCGCGATCCGGCGGCGCGAGACCGGAACAAGAAAAACGGCGATGCACGGCCTCCGTGGGTGAACTAACCAAGGAATCGTGTCCGGCGCAACCAGACCCGATGAAAGCATATGTCTACACCCAGTACGGTCCGCCGGACATCCTCCAGCTCACGGAGGTAGAAAAACCCACGCCTACGGACGATGAGGTATTGGTCGAGGTTTACTCGGTCTCAGTAAATCCACTGGATTGGCACCTGATGCGAGGCAAGCCGTTTTTCCTCCGCCTGATGGCTGGAGGCCTGCTCAAACCCAAACATCAAGTCCTCGGCTCTGACATCGCAGGGCGAGTTGAAAGCGTGGGCAGAAACGTCAAACAGTTTCGAGCCGGGCGACGAGGTGTTCGCGGGAAAAGGTGTGGGAGGCTTTGCCGAGTATGCCTGTGTTACAGAAGACAGATTGGCGTTGAAGCCCGCCAATTTGTCGTTTGAGCAGGCAGCATCGGTGCCGGTGGCGGCAATCACCGCCCTTCAGGGTCTTCGGGACAAGGGGCATATCCAGCCGGGCCAGATGGTTCTTGATTGACGGTGCGTCGGGTGGAGTGGGTACGTTTGCCATCCAGATCGCCAAATCATTTGGGGCTGAAGTCACTGCGGTGTGCAGCACGAGAAATCTGGACACGGCGCGGTCGCTGGGCGCGGAGCATGTCATCGATTACACGCGAGAAGACTTCACGCAAAGCGGGCAACGCTACGATCTGATCTTTGCCGCGAACGCCTACCATTCGATCTTCGATTACAGGCGCGCATTGAGCGAGGGAGGAACTTTCGTCATGGCCGGAGGCGGCCTGGCTCAAGTGCTCCAGGCTATATTATTCGGACCGTTCGCTCTCGCTGATTGGGCGCCAGAAGATGGGTTTCGTGGGCGCAAAGATTAACAAGACGGATTTGGCTTTGCTGAAAGAACTTCTGGAAGCCGAAAGGATCGTGCCTGTCATCGATCGGCGATATCCGGTTTAGCGACGCTGCCTGAGGCTCTCCGCTATCTTGAAGAGGGACATGCCCAAGGCAAAGTCGTAGTTGCCGTTAAGCCTGGTTATGACGCCTGAAGCTTCTCAGCTCTCAAACAACGTTTCCATGTCCTCATAGACCGTAGGAATCGTGCACAGGTCCGGAAGCCGTTGCCAGTAGCGATGGACGTCGGGATCGATCTGGGCCTCGGCAAGCAGTTCTGACGACTTCCAGCGCCGCAGATGAAAGAAGCGGTCGGGGCGTCCTCCATCGCGGTAGAGCCAGTCGCGGCAGTAGCCCTTGGTCTTCATCATGGAATAGAACTCGCGGAGCATGCTTAACAACTCCTGCTCCTTGCCGGGAAGAGCTTCCAGAATCGCTACCGACACGACTTCACGAGCCATGTTGTTTACCTCAGCGTCCTGCGCGGTTTGGCTAGCTTCTACTGACATCACACACCCTCGTTCGATTTGTTGTTACTGTCCTTTACCTGTATCAACCGCATAAAGTTAGTCGCGCCGGGAGAGTTCTGGGTACCTGCGACGAGACCGAAGACGTCTCCTGCCGACAGAACATCGAGGCGCGTTAGCTCTTCTTCGGCAAATTGCGCCATGCGCTCCACCGATAGACCGGACGGGCACATTAGCGGCATCGTGCCCCACAGCGCGTTCATGCGATTGCGGACCGTCTCAGACGATGAGAAGGCATAGATATCCGCCGCCGGACGATACTTCGACAACATTCGGGCGGTCGTTGCTGTCTCGGTGAACACAGCGATGGCCCGGACTTTGAGGTCCTGGGCGGCATGCGCCATGGATTCACAAATCGTCTCCGCAACCGAGAGATGCACGGCCTCGCGGTGGCCCGGGGTGAGCGGTTGCAACGTGTGCCCCTCAGCCTCAGCAACGATGCGCGCCATCATCTCGACCGCTTCACGGGGATATTTGCCGCTGGCCGTCTCGCCGGAGAGCATGACGGCGTCGGTGCCGTCGAATATGGCGTTGGCAACATCGCTGGCCTCGGCACGCGTGGGGCGGGGATTCTCCGTCATCGACTCCAGCATCTGCGTGGCAGTGATGACAGGCCGGCGAAAATCGAGAGCGCGACGAATGACGTACTTCTGGATCAGCGGGACCTTTTCCGGCGCGACTTCTACTCCCAGGTCGCCGCGTGCCACCATCACAGCCACAGAAGTTTCGAGAATTCCGTCCAGATTCTCGATGGCCTGCGGCTTCTCGAGCTTGGCGACCAGACCGACGTCGCTACGCAAAGCGGCAATGGCGTTCTTCGCGCGCACGACGTCATGAACGGTGCGAACGAAGGAAATAGCTACGAGGTCGACACCCTGCTTGAGACCAAATTCGAGGTCGCGCTGATCTTTCTCGGTGAGTGACGGAATGCTGACGTTGGTACCGGGAAGATTGATGCCCTGGTTCTCGCCGAGCAATCCGCCATTCAGCACTTCGCAGACAACTTCACCATTGCGAACTTCGCGAACGATGAGTTCAATTCGTCCGTCAGACAAAAGAATGCGCTCGCCGGGCTTCACGTCACGAGCCAGGTCCTGGTAGGTGGTGGAGATGACTTCAGTGGTACCGATTACGTCATTGGGCGTAATGGTGACGGCCTGGCCTGTCCTCAGGGCAACGGGTGCGCCGGCTTGCAGCCGGCCGGTACGGATCTTTGGGCCCTGCAAGTCCTGCAGAATGCAGATGCTGCGGTCCAGCTCCTTTGCCACGCTGCGCAGCCGCTCGATGACCCCAGCGTGCTGTTCATGGGTGCCGTGAGAGAAGTTCAGTCGGGCAACGTTCATGCCGCATAGCATCAACTCGCGAATCATCTCCGGCGAGTTGCTTGCCGGGCCGATGGTGCAGACGATCTTGGCACGGCGCCGCTGGGTGCCTTGACGGCGGTTTGCCGGGTCCTGCGCGTCGAAGATTTCCGGCTTAGTGATCAGCATTTCAGCATCGGGTCACATGGCGGCGACGCGCTTTTGTTCGGCATCGAGCCGGGAGTGCGCGCCAAACAGGAACCGCGGGTACCGCACGGCATTGAATTCGGCGCCGATGAGCACCACCATCGATACCAGGTACAACCAGATCAGCAGGGCGATTGCCGTCCCCACTGAACCGTAGATGACCTCATAGTTAGCGAAGCTCCGCAAATACCAGCCAAACAGCACCGTCACAAAAACCCACAGCACCGTGGCTACCACCGCTCCGGGTAGAACACGATGCCACGGCTGAGTTCTGGGGACTCCATGATGATAAACCAGCGCGATGACGGCGATGCTGGTGAGAACGGCAATAATCCAGCGCACCGCCGTCCACAGGCCGAGGATGTAGGGGGTCAGCTCGTGGCCGACGTGATACATCGTCCAGCGCTCGATCAGATTGCCGGAGACCACAAGGAACGAGGCGAAGCCCATGGGGACACCGGCCATAATCACCAGCTCAAAGGCGATGAGGCGTTCCTTGACGATACCCCAGACCTTGGGCATCTGGTACGCCTTGCGAAAGCCTTCCATCCACGAGATGGTGACGCCGGAGGCCGTCCAAAGGGTCAAAACGCTGATCCAGATCAGAAACCTGGTTTGGGCCGGCTTGGCACCAGTCAGGTAGAAAGCGATGGTTGAGCTCGTGCCTTCCGGGAGAATTCGGCCGACAGCGCGAAAGATTTCCCGGACAAACAGTTCACTGGTGCGCGATATGGAGAGTACCGAGGCGAGCACCAGGATGACGGGAAAGAAGGTCAGGATGGCGGAGAACGCCGCCCCCTTCGCGACCGCGAAGGCGTCGTGCTCAAAGGCCCGCCAGAAGGCCAATCGCAGATGTCGAAAGAAGCGCGACATAGTCTAAGGGATCGAGAACGCGATGCGCCTTGAGTTTACACGCCCGTCCTGTAAAACGAGCTTGATGCGCGCTTCAGAGCCGCTGTTGCGTGCCGTTGCCGTATAAAAAAACGCCGCCCGTGAGACACGAGCGGCGTAGTCGTACGACAGATTACTCAGCTGCGAGTTCTTCGGCTTCGTTCTCACCTTCGTGGCGGAGCAACTCCAGCGCGCGTTCAGCTTCCTCGTACGCGGCCGTGACCTCCTCCTGCACTTTGGCGGCAGCCTGTTCCATCTCCTCCGAGAGCCGGACATTACGGTAGTATTCCATGCCGGTTCCCGCGGGGATGAGACGGCCCACGATGACGTTCTCCTTGAGGCCGCGCAGGTGATCGACCATGCCCTGGATGGAGGCTTCGGTGAGCACGCGCGTGGTTTCCTGGAAGGAGGCCGCGGAGATGAAGGAGTCGGTCGAAAGCGAGGCCTTGGTGATGCCCAGCAGCAGAGGACGGCCGGTGGCCGGCTTGCCGCCGTTGGCAATCGCCTTCTCGTTCTCTTCGCGGAAGCGGAACTTGTCGACCTGCTGTTCCAGCAGGAAGGACGTGTCGCCCACATCTTCCACCTTCACCCAGCGCATCATCTGGCGAACGATTACTTCGATGTGCTTGTCGCTGATGTTCACGCCCTGGAGCCGGTAGACTTCCTGGATTTCGTTCACCAGGTAAGCCTGCAACTCCTTTTCACCCAGCACGGCAAGAATGTCGTGCGGGTTGAGCGGACCATCCATCAGCGGCTCGCCGGCGCGAATGCGCTCGCCTTCCTGAACGTTGATGTGAACGCCACGCGGTACCTGGTATTCCTTCTCGGTACCGTTGTCGGCCACGACGTAGATCTTGCGCTGGCCCTTGGCGACATCGCCGAATTTCACCACGCCATCGATTTCGCTGATGACAGCGGTTTCGCGCGGCTTACGGGCTTCGAACAGCTCGACCACACGCGGCAGACCACCGGTGATGTCCTTGGTCTTGGTGGTTTCGCGCGGGATCTTCGCCAGCACCTCGCCCGGCGTGACCTCGTCGCCGTCCTGCACCATGAGGTGAGCACGCGAAGGCATCAGGTAACGCTTGCTGCCCTTGGCGCCCTTGATCGCGATCGCAGGCTGGCGCTTCTCGTCGGGTGAATCCATCACGACATGACGTGACAGGCCGGTGACTTCGTCCACTTCCTCGTGCAGCGTGAGACCTTCCTGGAGGTCCTTGAACTGCACCGTGCCGCCGATTTCGGTAAGGATCGCGAAGGTATACGGATCCCACTCGACCAGTACATCGCCCAGCGAAACCTGCGCCCCGTCTTCAACCTTCACCTTGCCGCCATATACGACTGCATAGCGTTCCTTTTCACGGCCCTTCTCGTCGACTATGGTGATCGAACCGTTGCGGTTCATTGCGACCAGATAGCCTTCTTTGGAGCGGACCGTGATCAGGTTCACGAAGCGCACGGTACCGTGGTTCTTGGCATCGAGGCGCGACTGCTCGCTGACTCGCGAAGCCGTGCCGCCGATGTGGAAGGTACGCATGGTGAGCTGGGTTCCGGGCTCACCGATGGATTGCGCCGCGATGACGCCGGTGGCTTCGCCGAGTTCGACGAGGCGTCCCGATGCCAGGTTACGGCCGTAGCACATCACGCAAACACCACGCTTCGATTCGCAGGTGAGCACGGAGCGGATCTTCACCCGCTCGATACCGGCGGCCTGTACCGCGCCCGCCAGCTCTTCCGTGACTTCCTGGTTGATGTCCACGATGATGTTGCCTTCGTAGTCCTTGATCTTCTCCAGAGAAACGCGGCCCACGATACGGTCGCGCAGCGGTTCGATGATCTCGCCCGACTCCACGATAGAAGTCACGTAGATGCCATCGACCGTACCGCAATCGTATTCGCTGATGATCACATCCTGGGCTACGTCCACCAGGCGGCGGGTCAGGTAGCCCGAGTCCGCGGTCTTAAGTGCGGTATCGGCCAGTCCCTTACGCGCGCCGTGGGTGGAGATGAAGTACTCCAACACCGTGAGGCCTTCGCGGAAGTTCGCCGTAATGGGCGTCTCGATGATCTCGCCCGAAGGCTTGGCCATCAGTCCGCGCATACCGGAGAGCTGACGAATCTGCTGCTTCGAACCACGAGCGCCGGAGTCGGCCATGACGTAAATTGGGTTCATCTGGCCTTCTTTGTCCTCACGCTGCATGTTGCCGAACATTTCGTCGGCAACTTCTTCCGTGATCTTGGACCAGATTTCCACGACCTTGTTGTAACGCTCGCCGTTGGTGATAGCGCCGTCGAGGTACTGTTGCTGCACCACGATGGCCTGCTTCTCGGCGTTGCGCACCAAGTCCTGCTTGCCCGGAGGGATGACCATGTCGTCGATGCCAATCGACAATCCAGCGCGCGTGGCGTAAGTAAAGCCAAGCTGCTTGATGCCGTCGAGCATGCGTACAGTGGTCTCCAGCCCGAAGCGCAGGTAACAGTAATTCACCAACTGCCCGACGCCCTTCTTCTTGAGCAGGCCGTTGATGTACGGCATGTCTTTGGCAGCGCGCTTCAGGTGATCGTTCATGATGGCGCGGCCCACCGTCGTCGAGATGAACTGACGCTCGAACTGAGTCGGCTCGGCGTGGATCACATCCTGATCGTCGTACGCCGTGGTGAGATCGAGCACTTCACCGGTATAACGGAGGCGGATCGGCGTCAGCGTCTCCACTGCCCCGGCTTCTTTCGCCAGCAGCACTTCCTCGATATTGGCGAAAGCGCGTCCCTCACCCTTGGAACCAGCCTTACCCTTAGTCAGGTAGTAGATGCCCAGCACCATGTCCTGGGTAGGCACAGTGATTGGCTGTCCCGACGCCGGCGACAGGATGTTGTGCGACGACAACATCAGCACGCTGGCTTCGACCTGCGCTTCCGGAGACAGCGGAATGTGTACCGCCATCTGGTCGCCGTCAAAGTCGGCGTTGAACGCCGTGCAGACCAGCGGATGGATTTTGATCGCCTTACCCTCCACCAGCACCGGCTCGAAGGCCTGGATGCCGAGGCGGTGAAGCGTAGGAGCACGGTTCAGCAGCACCGGATGGTCCTTGATGACCTCTTCCAGGATGTCCCAAACGATGGGCTCCTGCTGTTCCACCATTTCCTTAGCCTGCTTGATGGTGGTGCAGTGCCCTGTCTGCTCCAGGCGGTGGTAGATGAACGGCTTGAACAGCTCCAGAGCCATCTTCTTGGGCAAGCCGCACTGGTGCAGCTTGAGATCGGGACCGACCACGATCACCGAACGTCCCGAGTAGTCCACGCGCTTGCCCAGCAGGTTCTGGCGGAAGCGTCCCTGCTTGCCCTTCAGCGTGTCAGACAGCGACTTCAGCGGGCGGTTGTTGGCGCCACGCAGCACGCGGCCACGGCGGCCGTTGTCGAACAGCGCGTCCACGGCTTCCTGGAGCATGCGCTTTTCGTTGCGCACGATGACTTCCGGCGCGTGCAGGTCCATCAGCTTCTTCAACCGGTTATTACGGTTGATGACGCGGCGATAGAGGTCATTCAGGTCAGAGGTAGCGAACCGGCCGCCATCGAGTGGAACCAGTGGACGCAGCTCCGGGGGGATGACCGGAATCACGTCGAGGATCATCCAGTTCGGTTTGTTGCCGCTCTTGCGGAACGCCTCAACCACCTTCAGCCGCTTGGCATACTTCAGCCGCTTCTGTACCGAGGACTCGCTGCGCATCTTCTCGCGCAGTTCGGTGGACAGCGTCTCGATTTCGACGCGCTTCAGCAGTTCCTTGATGGCTTCGGCGCCCATCATGGCCTTGAAGCCGGCAGCGCGATATTGCTGGTCCAGCTCGCGGAACTTGACCTCGTCTTTGATGACCTCGCGCTCTTTCACCGGAGCTTCACCCGGCTCGACCACCACGTAGGCCTCGAAGTAGAGGACCGACTCGAGGTCGCGCAGCGAAATATCGAGGATGTGACCGATGCGGCTCGGCAATCCCTTGAAGAACCACACGTGCGAGCATGGCGATGCCAGCTCAATGTGTCCCAGGCGCTCACGACGTACTTTCGACAGCGTCACTTCCACGCCGCACTTGTCGCAGATCACGCCGCGGTGCTTCATGCGCTTGTACTTGCCGCACAAGCACTCCCAGTCGGTGACCGGGCCGAAGATGCGGGCGCAGAACAGGCCGTCACGCTCAGGCTTGAACGTGCGGTAGTTAATGGTCTCGGGCTTGGTTACCTCGCCGTGAGACCAGCTGCGGATTTTCTCCGGCGAAGCCAGGCTGATGCGGATCGCGTCAAAGTCGGCAATCGGGTTTCCGAGTTCAAATGGATTCGATCGGAACAAGTTGTCCTCCCGCGGCCTTTACGCGACCGCTGGCGGCTCCCGGATTACATCGGTCTTGCGGGTGCCGCCTCCTGCGGGAGCAGTGGAGGCAGCTACCTCAATCCTTGAGATCAGTCGGCGGCGATGGGCGTTTCGACCAAGGGCTTGTTCCCGTTCGTCTTGATCAGCTCCACATCGAGACACAGCGACTGCAATTCGCGAATCAACACGTTGAACGACTCCGGCACACCCGGCTCAATTGCCGCTTCGCCTTTGACGATGGCCTCGTAAATCTTGGTGCGGCCATAGACGTCATCGGACTTCGCGGTCAGCAGCTCTTGCAGGATGTACGCTGCGCCGTAAGCTTCGAGCGCCCAGACTTCCATTTCTCCGAAGCGCTGCCCACCGAACTGCGCCTTGCCACCCAGCGGCTGCTGCGTAATCAGCGAGTACGGGCCAATCGAGCGCGCGTGGATCTTGTCGTCCACCAGGTGGGAAAGTTTGAGCATGTAGATGTAACCCACCGTAATGGGCTGCTCGAACCTCTCGCCGGTCAGGCCGTCATAGAGGTACGTCTTGCCGGAACTCGGCAGTTCGCCCTCGGTGAGCAGCGACTTGATCTCGTGCTCCTTGGCGCCGTCGAACACTGGCGATCCGAAGTAGACGGCATCCTTCATGCCGTCCGCCACGTGCTCCAGCGTTTCGTCGTCGAGGTCCACGAGCCTGTCCACGAACGGCGTGTCTTTGAAGAGCACCTTCAGCTCTTTGCGCATGGTTTCGGCCTTGGAGTTCTGCGCCAACAGCTCGCCGATCTTCTGGCCCAGCTGATGTCCCGCCCATCCCAGGTGGGTCTCCAAAATCTGGCCGACGTTCATACGACTGGGCACGCCCAGGGGGTTCAGGACGATCTCCACCGGGGTCCCGTCTTCGAGGTACGGCATGTCCTCTTCCGGCAGGATGCGCGCGATGACGCCCTTGTTCCCGTGGCGGCCGGCCATCTTATCGCCGACGCTCAGCTTGCGCTTCATGGCGATGTATACCTTCACCAGCTTGATCACGCCCGGTGGCAGCTCATCGCCCTTCTGCAGCTTTTCTTCCTTCTCCTTGACGATCTTGCGGAGCACGTCGATCTGGCGCGAGGTCATCTCTTCGATTTCGTCGATCTGCTCGTTGACGCGCGGGTCCTTGTCGGGGAACTTGATGCGCTTCAGATTGCGCGTCGAGATCCGCTCGATGGTGTCGCGGTCGAGCATCACGCCCTTGGTCAGCAGGCGCTTGTTGGTGCGCTCGTCGTGCAGGTCGGCTAGAACTTCTTTGCCTCCCAGCAGCGATTCGAGGCGCTTCAAACGCTCGTCGGTCAAGATTCGGATTTCGTCTGCCAGGTTCTTGTGCAGCCGTTCGACCTGCTGCGCTTCGATGAACTTGGCGCGCTCGTCTTTTTCCTGCCCCTTGCGCGAGAAGATCTTCACATCGACCACGGTGCCCTCGATGCCCGGGGGACAGGTGAGCGATGCGTCACGCACATCGCCGGCCTTTTCACCGAAGATGGCGCGCAGCAGCTTCTCTTCCGGAGTGAGCTGCGTCTCGCCTTTGGGCGTGACCTTGCCCACCAGGATGTCGCCCGCTTTCACGGTCGCGCCGATGCGGATGATGCCGCTCTCGTCGAGATCGCGCAACGCCGACTCGCTGACGTTGGGAATATCGCGCGTGACTTCTTCCGGTCCCAGTTTGGTGTCGCGCGACTCGATCTCGAATTCCTCGATGTGGACAGAGGTGTAATAGTCCTCTTTCACCATCTTTTCGGAAACCAGGATCGCGTCCTCAAAGTTGTAGCCGCGCCACGCCATGAAGGCGACCAGCACGTTGCGGCCTAGCGCCAACTCGCCCATATCAGTGCAGGGGCCATCGGCGATGACCTGTCCCTTGGCGACCCGCTGCCCCCGCTTCACAATGGGCCGCTGGTTGATGCAGGTGTTCTGGTTGGAGCGCTTGAACTTGGTGAGCTGATAAATGTCGCTGCCCACCTCACGCGAAAGCTGCATCGGATGATGCTCGCCTTCCACGCGAACGATGATGCGCTCCGAATCGACTGAATCAATGATGCCGCTGCGTCGTGCGAGCACCACAGCTCCGGAATCACGTGCCGTAACGCCTTCCATACCGGTGCCGACGATCGGCGCCTGCGCGCGCAGCAAGGGAACCGACTGACGCTGCATGTTTGCGCCCATCAGTGCGCGGTTGGCATCGTCGTGCTCGAGGAACGGAACCAGCGACGCGGCCACCGAAACCAGTTGCTTCGGGCTGACATCGATGTAGTCCACTTCACTGCGGTTGACCAGAACGAAGTTGCCGGCCTTGCGGGCATTCACCAGTTCCGCCACGATGCGGCCCTTGTCGTCGATCTCTGCGTTCGCCTGCGCGATGACGTGGCGATCTTCCTCCCACGCCGACAGGTAGAACGAGAACGGCTCGAAATCGATCAGCTTTTTCTTGCGGTCACGCAGATCGTTGTTGCCTTTTACCACCTCGGCCTTTTCGAGGTGATCGCCCACGCGATAGTCGCTGTCGCCCGCGTTCACCACGGTCACGAAATCAAGCACGCGGCCGTCCCGTACCTTGCGGTACGGCGACTCAATGAAGCCGTAGTCGTTGATGCGCGCATAGCAGCTCAGCGACGAGATCAGGCCGATGTTCGGACCTTCCGGCGTCTCGATCGGGCAGATACGTCCGTAGTGCGTCGGGTGAACGTCGCGAACTTCGAATCCCGCGCGCTCGCGCGACAAACCACCCGGCCCCAGGGCCGACAGACGGCGCTTGTGCGTGATCTCCGACAGCGGGTTGGTCTGGTCCATGAACTGCGACAACTGCGACGAACCGAAGAACTCGCGGATCGCAGCCATCACAGGCTTGGCGTTCACCAGGTCGTGCGGCATCGCCGTCGACATCTCCTGGTACACGCTCATCTTTTCCTTGATGGCGCGTTCCATGCGGACGAGGCCGATGCGGAACTGGTTCTCCAGCAGCTCGCCTACCGCGCGTACACGCCGGTTGCCGAGGTGATCGATGTCGTCCACCGAGCCGATGTTCTTGCGCAGCTTCAGCAGGTAGCGGATGGTCGCATAGAAATCATCCGGCTCCAGCGTGCGGTTTTCCAGATTGGTGCCGTCTTCGCGGTCGAACAGCTTGATGTTGAACTTCAGGCGACCCACCCGCGAGAAGTCATACTTCCTCGAATCGAAGAACATGCCGTGGAAGAGCGCCGTCGCGGTATCGAGTGTCGGCGGATCGCCCGGACGCAGCTTGCGGTAGATCTCGATCAGGGCTTCCTGCGGCGTCTTCACCGAATCGCGGCGCAGCGTCGCGCTGATGACCGTACCGACGTCATCGCGCTCCGGGAAGAACACGTGCAACTCGGCGACGTTGGCTTCCATCATCTTCGACAGCTTGTCGGCGGTCAGCTCAGTGTTGGCTTCCAACAGCACCTCGCCGGTAGCCGTGTCGATTACATCGGCGGCAACAAACCCGCCTTCCAGATCGGTGACATCCGCCTCGATCTCGGAAATCTTGTGCTTCAGGATTTCCTTCATCACTGCGGCCGTGACCTTCTTGCCCGAGTGCACGATTTCGTCGCCATTCTTGGTGGCGATCTTGTGCACCAGCTTCATGCCCAGCAGGTTGGTGGGCTTGTCGACGCCGGGTTCCAGCGTCCAGTAAATCTTGTTGTCGCGCAGAGCGATGCGATCGACGGTGTAGAACGTGCGAAGAATGTCCTCGTCGGAGCGAAGACCCAGCGCCCGCAGGAAAATGCTCCCCAGGAATTTGCGCTTGCGGTCGATGCGCACATACAGCACGTTCTTCTGGTCGTACTCGAATTCAACCCACGAACCGCGATACGGAATGATCTTGCCCAGGAAGTAGGTGCGGTTGTTCGCGGTCTCGAAGAACACTCCAGGCGAGCGATGCAACTGACTGACGATCACGCGTTCCGTGCCGTTGATGATGAATGTGCCGTTGGCGGTCATCAGCGGAACGTCGCCGAAGAAGACTTCCTGCTCCTTCATGTCGCGAATGGAGCGGTTGCCGGTCTCAGGGTCCTTGTCGTAAATCGTGAGCCGCATAGTGACTTTGAGCGGCGCGGAATACGTCATGCCGCGCTCTTCGCACTCCGCCACGTCATACTTCAGTTGCAAGCCCACGGGATCGCCGCACTTGTTGCAGAAATCGGGCGTGTTGGCGTTGTATGTGCCGCACTTGTTGCAAAGCACATCGCCGAGGTGGAACGGATCGGTCTTGACCGTCGAACCGCAATTACGGCAGGTGGTGCGCAGGTGGTTCAGCCCCTTGAGGTGGCCGCACTTGCACTCCCAGTTGCCGATGGCGAATTCGACGAAGTCGAGCTGTGACACGTTGCGGAAGTCGGTGATGGGAAACACAGACTGGAATACAGCCTGCAATCCCGAATCATCGCGCTCGCTGGGCAGCGAATCCATCTGAAGGAAGCGGTCGTAGGAACGCTTCTGGACCTCGATGAGGTTCGGAATCTGGATGGTCGCCGGAATTTTGGAAAAGTCGAACCGGGTACGATTGGCTGTCTTCTGTTGCGCCATTTATAAAGCTCCTAATCTGTGCCGGTCAGGTTCGCTCACCTGCCCCGAGCAAGCCCCGCCGCGGCGGGGAACTGCGACGGCGACATGGGTCGCCGCATTTTGACAGGTTGGACGAAGAAAGCCTCGATTTGCCTGCGTTTCACGCACAAAATCGATTGCGCTCGCAGAGACGGAAATCTCCGCAAGCGCCGTTTGAGGCGTCAAGCAATCCCATAACCATTCGGTTTGGGAACACGGCTTTTGATTCCCTGCCGTGATGAGTGTTGCTTCCCGCTGCAGTATCTTCAGGCCTTGTCTTCGGCTAGCTCGCCGCCGCGCCTGAGCTCGCGCGTTTCCGGCTGAACCTGCCGCCTGTCATTACCTGCTGTGTTGCCCGGATTCACTGTTGCCGAACCCGTCTCACGATGCCGTGGAATTCTATGGCTCCTGCTGTTGGATGCCATTTCGCTTCCCCGGATTCATCGCGCCCCAAAACGCCCGCTCCAACGTTTCGAGGTGTCGTCGCTGCCGTCAAACTGTGACTGCCGGCAGCAGCCTGCAACTCCGGTCAGCGTGCCCGGAGTGGAGTGCCCCGCTCCTCGCGGAACGGGGCGGAGAACTACTTCACTTCTACGGTTGCGCCCGCTTCGGTGAACTTCTTCTGAATGGCCGCGGCTTCGTCCTTCGAGATGCCTTCCTTCACGGTCTTGGGAGCGCCATCGACTAAGTCTTTGGCTTCCTTCAGACCGAGGCTCGTGACTTCGCGAACGGCCTTGATCACGTTGATCTTGTTGGCGCCCGCCGCGGTCAGGATGACGGCGAATTCCGTCTTCTCTTCCGCCGGTGCCGCTGCTGCCGCACCCGCGCCTCCGCCGGCGACCATGACAGGGGCTGCCGCCGCTGCCGAGACGCCGAGGCGCTCTTCGAGCTTCTTTACCAGGGCCGCCGCATCCAGAAGCGACAGGCCTACGATTGTTTCTTCCAACTGCTGCAGATCCGCCATGTGTATCTCCACCTATTCGTTATTCGTTGTGTTGATTTCGTTATCGTTTCTGAGGTTTCCAGTGTGCGCCCGCATGCCAGACATCACGCGTACCGCACCCCTCACAACGGATAACTAAATCTTTCTGGGGCCGCTCTCACGTCCCCAAACTTGTTTACGGAAGAAGCCGGCGCTAGGCGCTCGGAGCTTCTCCGCCGGAAAACTTGTTCTTCTCGACACCCTGGTTGATGACAACGGCCAGATCGCGGCCAATTGCATTCATCACCGTGACCAAACGCTGCGCCGGAGCATTCATCAGGAACAACAGCTTCGAGTAAATCTCTTCCTTGGACGGCATGCTGGCCAGTGCATCAATGTCCTTAATAGCAATGACGCGGCCATCGACGATGCCCGCCTTGAAGGTGTACTCCGGGTTGTCCTTGGCGTACTTGCTCAGCACTTTCGCCAGCGCTACCGGATCGCCGCTGGTGTAGGCGATGGAGGTCACTCCAGCGAGGTCCTTCATCGCGCCCTCGACTTTGCTACCCTTGGCCGCGCGCTCCGCCAGCGTGTTCTTCACCACCCGATACTTGGCGCCTGCGCCACGCACCGCCTTGCGGAGCTCAAAGTCCTTCTCCACCGTCAGCTTGCTGAACGTGCCCACAACGGCGTGGCTCGCGCCTTCCAGTTCCTTGGTCAGCTGCTCAACCTGCTCGATTTTCTTCGCTTTGGTAACTGCCATCTTCGATTCCTTTCGGTGCGCGCCTCGCGCGACTACCCGGTCTTAGCCCTTCGCCGCCAACTCCACCGCAGCCGTGTCAATCGGCACTCCCGGCCCCATGGTGGAACTCAGATAGCAGCCCTTGATGTACTTGCCTTTCGCGACCGACGGCTTCGCCTTGATTACGCTGGTAATAACGGTGGCTGCGTTCTCCACCAGCTTCTCCGGCGAGAACGAAATCTTGCCCACCGGCACGTGTACCAGCGCGGTCTTATCGGTGCGGAACTCCACCTTACCGGCCTTAACTTCCTTCACCGCTCCGGCCACATCCATGGTTACGGTTCCGGTCTTCGGGTTCGGCATCAATCCGCGCGGACCCAGCACTTTACCGAGGCGGCCAACGGACTTCATCATGTCGGGCGTGGCGATCACGGCATCGTAGTCGGTCCAGTTTTCCTTCTGGATCTTCTCCACCATGTCGTCGCCGCCGACGAAGTCGGCTCCCGCGGCTTCGGCCTCGCGCACCTTCTCGCCGCTGGCGATGACCAGGACCTTCTTCGTCTTGCCCAGTCCGTGCGGCAGAACCACGGTTCCACGCACCATCTGGTCGGCATGCTTGGGATCGACTCCCAAACGCATTGTGAGGTCCACGGTCTCATCGAACTTGGCGAACTTCACCTTCTGGAGAAGAGGCACCGCTTCTTGCAGCGTGTACGGCCGATTCTCGACCTCACCGCGCGCCTTCTCAACGTTCTTTCCCGATTTCTTCATGTTGCTCCTTGTCTCCCGCCGCTGCCGGTGTTACATAGCAGCCGTGGTGTACGACTTACAAACTCTTAGGCAACGACGTCAATCCCCATCGACCGCGCGGTTCCCTTCACGCTCTGTACCGCCGCTTCTACCGACGCGGCATTCAGATCGGGCATCTTCTGCTTCGCGATCTCCAACACCTGTTTCTCGGTGACCTTGCCGACCTTGTCCTTGTTCGGCGTACCCGATCCCTTGGCCACACCCGCAGCGCGCTTTAACAGAATCGCAGCCGGCGGCGTCTTCGTTATGAACGTAAAGCTGCGATCGGTGTACACACTGACGACGACTGGAATGATCAGTCCGTCAAGTTCCTTGGCACCGGTTTTCGCGTTGAACTGCTTGCAGAACTCCATGATGTTGATCTGCGCCTGGCCGAGCGCCGGACCAACCGGCGGCGCCGGAGTGGCCTTGCCCGCTGCAATCTGCAACTTCACCGTACCTGTGATCTTTTTTGCCATTTCCTAATCCTATGTACTCAATGTCCGCACCGCGCCGTAAGGCGGCAGGTCGCGGCTTTACTACGTAATGACTTTCTCCACCTGCCCGAATTCCAGTTCCACCGGAGTGGAACGCCCGAAGATCGTGACCATGACTTTCAGCGTCTCGCGATCTTCGTTGACCTCGTCCACCTGGCCGGTAAAGCTGGCAAACGGGCCTTCGGTGATACGTACCGATTCGTTCTTCTCAAACTTGACCTTGAGCTTCGGCTTCTCTTTGCTGTCGGCAACGCGGTACACGATCTGCTTCACTTCGTCTTCCGACAGCGGCGTGGGCTGCTGGCCCGTGCCTACAAAGCCCGTAACGCGCGGCGTGGACTTCACCACATGCCACACGTTGTCGTCCATATCCATCTCGACCAGTACGTAGCCGGGATAAAACATGCGCTCGCTGGTGTACTTCTTGCCGCCACGCACTTCGGTGACCGACTCGGTCGGAATCAGCACGCGGCCGATCTTCCCCGCCAGCCGATCATCGGCACGCACCCGCGCCTCGATCGACTCTTTTACCTTGCGCTCAAATCCTGAATAGCTGTGGATGATGTACCACTTCATATTCGGGTTCGATGGCGGTCCCGACCCGTCCTCGGCAGCTGTCGTCACAGGCGGTTCCCCGCTCGCTGGCGGCGGCTGTTCTCCTGCGCGTTGGGTTTCCGCTGGGGATTCCTTGCCGGCCTGAACGGCCGCTGGAGTCTGCTCGTCCGCAGTCTGCTCGACGCTGGTTTCTTCGGTTTTGGTCTGCTCTTCTGTCATTCCGTCCGCTTTAGTGGTGCGCCAGTCGCTTCAGCAACTGGTCAAGGCTCTTGCCGATAATCGAGTCGATGACCCAGAAATAAAACCCGAACAGGAACACGGTGATAATCACTACCGTCGTTGTGCCCTGCACTTCCTTGCGCGACGGGGTGGTAACCTTCTTCATTTCCGTGCGCACGTCGTTGTAAAAACTCTTCGTGCGCTGCGGCCACGCCTTCATTGCCGCCAGCCGGTCATGGTGAACGGGTTCGATCGCTGCTGACTTCGCCATCTGCTTCCTGTCTCCGGCGCCTACCGCGCCTTTTTACTTCTTTCGTCCCAACTGGCCACTGGCCACTAGCCACCGACTACTAATACTGGCAGGGGCGGAGGGATTCGAACCCCCAAGTCCGGTTTTGGAGACCGGCAGTTTAGCCGTTGAGCTTACGCCCCTGTATCTCTGCTACTTCGCTTCTTTGTGCGGAGTATGCTTCCGGCACTTCCGGCAAAACTTGCTGAACTCCAGCCGGCCTGTCGTGGTCTTCTTGTTCTTGGTAGTGGAGTAGTTGCGGTCTTTGCACTCACCACATTGCAATGTAACAATCTCGCGGGGCATGTAACCTTCCCTTTCGTTTACTTCGCAGGTTTGACTGCGAAGCCTTGTCCGCGCCTTCGGCGGAAATCAGCAAACCCTCCGGCTCGCCGAGAAAACTAAACTCGAGTGGGAATCCCGAAATCCCTACGCAATAATCTCGCTGATGGTGCCGGCGCCTACCGTGCGTCCGCCTTCGCGGATTGCAAACCGCAGGCCCTTCTCCATCGCCACCGGAGTAATCAACTCAATCTCCAGTTGCACGTTGTCGCCCGGCATCACCATCTCCGTGCCTGCCGGCAACGTCGCCACCCCCGTCACGTCCGTCGTGCGGAAGTAGAACTGCGGCCGGTAGCCCTTGAAGAACGGAGTGTGCCGCCCGCCTTCTTCCTTCGACAACACGTAAACTTCACCCTTGAACTTGGTGTGCGGCGTAATCGATCCCGGCTTCGCCAGAACCATGCCGCGCTCCACGTCTTCCTTGGCAATGCCGCGCAACAGCAACCCGGCGTTGTCGCCAGCCAGACCTTCGTCCAGCTGCTTCTTGAACATTTCCACG
Organism: uncultured Acidobacteriaceae bacterium; assembly: GCA_963738905.1. Classification (GTDB taxonomy): domain Bacteria; phylum Acidobacteriota; class Terriglobia; order Terriglobales; family Acidobacteriaceae; genus DASRAA01. Next base: position 1,285,258 of record CAVTYG010000010.1, on the reverse strand, counting down.
CCCGTCACTACCGTCTTGCGCGTCTCGCGGAAGCCCACAATCTCGGACTCCTCGCCTACCTTCACCTTGCCGCGCTCGATTCGGCCCGTCACCACCGTGCCGCGTCCCTGGATCGAGAAGATGTCTTCAATCGGCATCAGGAACGGCTTGTCGATCTCACGCGCCGGCAGCGGAACGTTCTTGTCCACCGCCTCCATCAGCTCGTCGATCTTGGCTTCCCACTGCGCTTCGCCGTTCAACGCACCCAGCGCCGAGCCGCGAATCACTGGCAGATCGTCGCCCGGAAACTGGTACTTGGTCAGCAGTTCGCGCACTTCCATCTCCACCAGATCGATCAGCTCAGGATCTTCCACCGCATCGCACTTGTTCAGAAACACGACGATGTAGGGCACACCGACCTGGCGCGCCAGCAGCACGTGTTCTTTGGTCTGCGGCATCGGACCGTCGGTCGCTGCGACTACCAGAATCGCGCCGTCCATCTGCGCTGCGCCGGTAATCATGTTCTTGATGTAATCAGCGTGGCCCGGACAATCCACGTGCGCGTAGTGCCGGTTCGCCGTCTCATACTCCACGTGCGCGGTCGCGATCGTAATGCCGCGCTCCCGCTCTTCCGGAGCGTTGTCGATCGAGTCGAACGAACGGAACTTGATGTTCGGATTGTGCTTGCCCAATACCTTCGTGATCGCCGCCGTCAACGTCGTCTTGCCGTGATCGATGTGCCCGATCGTCCCTACGTTCACGTGCGGCTTGCTGCGATCAAATTTTTCTTTCGCCATAACCTCGCCTAGTAATACCGGTAAAGTTGTTTGTACTTTTCGCGCAGAGGCAGGTCCACTGCCTCCAGCGCCGTTAAATAAAACTCTCGTACCTGCGCCTGATCGCCCACCGAAAGCGCGTCATACCATTGCTGCGCGCTTCGACCGCTCTTGCTCAGGTCGCGGTCGGCCTGCTCCAGCAACTTCTCCCGCAACACGCGATCAAAGTCGCGAATCGGAGCGCCTTTGCGCTGTAGCAGCCGCAGAAAACCTCCAACTCCAGTTGCGCTAAAAACCCGCTCCAGCGCCGAATGAAGCTGCTCAAACTCCGCGCGCTTCTCGACGCTAATTCCAGCCTGTTGAAACGGAACCCGCGATCCAGGCTCTGCCATACTTGCGTTCACCAAACTGGCCTTATCTCCTGACTCAATCTCTGGAGCTGATGATCGGGATTGAACCGATGACCTCTCCCTTACCAAGGGAGTGCTCTACCAACTGAGCTACATCAGCCTTCTGCTTACTGCATCAACACTTCAGCCCCGGTCATCGATGACATCTTCTCTTCGGTTGCGGCAACGCTTCGCTGCCGCAACGCTTACCAAGGGAGTGCTCTACCAACTGAGCTGCATCGGCCTTCTACCGCCTACCATCACACTGCAAACTCTGGAGCGGGAGACGGGAATCGAACCCGCGACCAACAGCTTGGAAGGCTGTGACTCTACCACTGAGTTACTCCCGCGAATCCCTCTCGCCTTCTTGCTCCTGCTGCTTTCGATGGTGGCTCCACGTCCGCACCGCGAACATCGCCAGTATCGCCAGCGCTGCCAGACGGAATTTCTGATCGTCGATCGTGATCCACGTCAGAACCATCAGCACGGCGAACACGCCCATCGCCACCGAAAACCGCTTCATTCCAAATCCTGGTGCACAGGGGAGGATTCGAACCTCCGTAGCCCGCTAGGAGCGGCAGATTTACAGTCTGCTGCCATTAACCACTCGGCCACCTGTGCACATCGTGTCGAGCAAAACCGCCGGCCCGCTACCGGTCCCACTTATCAAAGAACCCACTGTCAGGCACCCCTCAACCCAAAACTCCGCAATCGCCGCGCGATACGGCCTCCGCGCAAAATCGGTTCTGGGAAGCTGCTGCTGGGGTCAGTTCTCTCGGAGAGTTCTGCAACCTGCCTGGCTTGCTTCTGCTGCGTCACGCAGCGAGCTCAACTAAAAACTGGAGCTGGCGAAGGGACTTGAACCCCCGACCCTCTGATTACAAATCAGATGCTCTACCAGCTGAGCTACGCCAGCGCGTTGCTCGTCGGGACTTCAGCCCCACGAGCGGAGTTCTCCCTGATTACCGGGACAATTCATAAAGATAGCATAGGGACTCAGTCCCTTGCAACCTGCGTTCCATTCCCTGTAACAGGCTCAAAAGAATCGAATTTACAAGTAGCGCCGACCGGCTGCTCGCCACTCCCGCGGACCGTTGGGTTGGGGATTCTGCAAAGTGCGCCCGCCACAAGCGGGCACTGTAAAGCGGTCTTTCGCATTCTATCCAATCTAGGGTGTTTGAGCAATTCCGCACGCTTTCCCGTATTATCAGTTCTCATCCATGCGACATCGTCGCCGTATCCTCTGGATCGCCTGCGCCGTCCTTATCGTTCTCGGCGCCATTGGTTTGGCTGTCTTTCTACGGAAACGCGCCGCCCCCGATGCCGTTCGGCTTCTGCCTAACTCTGACGCCGTCCTCTACGTTAACCTTGAGCCCGTCCGGTTACTCACCGATCTGGGCAAGAATCCTCCGAAGCACGCCGAGCCCGAATACCAGGATTTCGTCAAGCAGACCGGTTTCGAGTTCGAGCGCGACCTCAATCACGCCGCTCTGGCGATTCATTACGGCCATACGCCGGGCAACACATCGAACGACACCCGCTACAGCGAGATTATGCAGGGACAGTTCGATAGCCAGCGAGTCACTCACTACCTCCGCAAGCAATCGAGCAGCGTCGAGCGTTACAACGATTTCGACATCTACGTCATTCCCCTCGAGGGTCGCACCGTACGTGTCGTCTTACTTGGCATCGGTACCGCTGCTGCATCCAACACCGATGGTGCCGATGCCATCCACGGCATGATCGATCGCTATAAGCGGGCCGCCCTGCCCTTCTCCGGACCCGACCTCGCGCGCGACTACTACAAGCGCGTTCCGCTGGGCAGCGTGGTCTGGACGATCGCCCGCATCCCGCCCAACAGCGCTCCTCAAGATCGCAACGAACTCCTGCTGCCCGGCTCCTGGAGCAGCCTGCTTCCGCGCGGCAGCACGGTCGTCGCCTCCGCCCGGCCGCTCAACGACATTCGTCTGCGCGCGCAGGTCATTACCAACAGCGACGATGAAGCCCGCGTCTTCAGTGATCGCATGACGACCTTTCTCGCACTGTTCAGGTCCCTCGATATCTCTCTCGACGGAGGAGGCCCGGACCCGGACGTAAAGAAGGCATTCGACAGCTTCGAGGTACGTCGCGAGAACAATGAGGCCACACTTACGGCCAGTGTTCCCTTCGCCTTCTTCAAGAAAATCGTGAGCGCCACGCCGGTTGAATTCGGCCCAGAAACAGTAGAGCCGCCCGAGCATTCTGCCCCAGCGGCTACTTTAAAACCCAAATCTAAATGAACTAGCTGCCTGCTCCGAATGCCCCGTTCGCAGTACGCAGATACTTGTGCGGGTTCACAGGCGCATCGTGAATTCGCACTTCGTAGTGCAGATGCGCGCCGGTGCTGCGCCCGCTCATTCCGACGTAACCGATAACCTGTCCCTTGCGGACGGTCTGGCCATCGGTAATCGCGAATCCCGAGAGGTGTCCGTAGCGAGTTGTGATTCCATTCCCATGATCGATCGCAATTAAGCGTCCGTAGCCACTATAGAAAGAAGCATAGGTAACTATCCCGTCAGCCGGAGCAAGAACTGGCGTACCGTAAGGCGACGAAATGTCGACCCCAGCGTGGAATGCACCTTCACCGTTGAACGGGTCGATACGTCCCCCAAAGGGCCCCGTGATCGGGCCGGTAACCGGCCACAAAGTTGGGGCCGTTGTCACTGCCACCCAATCCGACAGCGACGCCTGACGGTTGAGACCCATCCCGAGGCCGGCCGCGGTGGCGCCCGTCAAGACTGAACTCTTCAGCGCGTAGAGATCGTCAATAATGCCGTTGACCTCTTCCGGCTTCATCGGCCGATCGGCTTCGGTCAGAAACTTCGGGTTCGGCTTCAGGCCGTAGATGACAGACACCTCGTTGGCAATCGAGCCCAGCGATGCGACCTGAATGTCCTTTTCGTGGGTGACTTGTTCCAGTTGCGAGTATTTGGTCTGAAGCGCCGTCTTCTCCGTCCGGAGCTGATTAAAGCTCGCTACTTTGAACAACATGCGAGCGTAGGAACCGGCCATACCAGTGATGGTCGACATGCCAATCACGGCTCCGGCCAAAAACACATAGAGATAATGAATGGGGATCGGGATCTTTCGTAGCTGTCCTTCAGCATCTCTGGCTACGAAAAGAATATAAAAACGTTTGCGCAATACGTTAACCCTCAGTCCAAAGTCGTTCCGGCAGTCCGTTCGGCCGCGGCCTGTGAAACACCGGAGCGTTTGTAACCTGTAGGCCCAACGTCTACTGCTTACTGCTGGGACCCAGGAGAGCCAAGAGGCGTTGGACTCTCCGCCCAGGCGATGTTGAACGTAATCGTCCGGGCGCTTGGTTCGACTACTATTTATGAAGACACCAAACCGTAACAGACCGCCAAAGCCGAAGTCAACGGTATCCATCACATTTACCCCACCAAAGTGGGATTCGTCCCGTCCGGCGCCAAAACAGACGCGATTACGAACTCAATTTATGCAGCCTTCGATATCATTCCAGTCACTGACTGCGTTCTTGACGGAGCACCGACAATGCAGACACTTCTCTACTCGCGCACGAGTTCTCCCGTAGGCCCACTACTGCTGGGCGTGTCATCAGCCGGACTTGCCGTGCTGGCCCTCGGCCATGATCTCCCTGCGAAGCTCGGGGGTCACACCATTCAGTGGCACGAATCATTCGCATCTACCGCTGAAGTTCGCAGTCAGTTGGACGAGTATTTCGCCGGAACCCGTCGCGACTTTACGCTGCCACTCGATCTACGCGGCACCGAGTTTCAAAAGGAATGCTGGGAAGAGCTTCTGCGGATTCCCTATGGCGAAACCCGCACCTATGCCGAAATCGCACGAGCGGTCGGGCGACCTACTGCCTATCGTGCTGTAGGCCAATCCAACCACCACAATCCTGTCGCCATCATCGTCCCCTGTCATCGCGTGCTCGCGGGCGGAAAGGCGCTCGGCGGATATGGAGGCGGATTACCGACCAAAGCATTCCTCCTTCGACTCGAAGGAGCCGAATTTCACGATCCTGCATTCGTCGAGCAAACCGTCCTGGCACTCAACTAGTCGCTGTTTCCAGCTCGGGAATCGCTGCCAGCAACGTGCGCGTGTACTCATGTCGCGGAGCGCTGACGATCTGCTCCGTTGTTCCCACTTCAACGATCTTCCCTTGCTTCATCACAGCAATGCTTGTGGCCAGGTAGCGCACCACCGGCAGCGAATGCGAGATGAACAAATAGGTGAGTTGGAACTCCTTCTGCAACTCGCGCAACAGATTTACGATCTGGGCTCCCACACTGACGTCTAAGGCTGAAACCGGTTCGTCGGCAACGATGAACTTCGGCCGCAGCATAAGCGCACGCGCAATCCCGATGCGCTGGCGTTGTCCTCCGCTGAATTCGTGCGGATAGCGCCGCAGCGCCGACTCATCCAAGCCGACCGCACACATCATCTCGGCGGCCCGTTGTTTGCGTCCGTTGCCGGAGTCGCCGCCATGAATAGCGACTGGCTCGCATACAATCTGCTCGACCGTCATACGTGGATCGAGCGAGCTGTACGGGTCCTGGAAGATGATCTGCATCTCCCGCCGCAGTTTCCGCAACTCGCCGCCACTGGCTGCCAGCAGATCGCGACCGTCGTAGCGCAGCTCGCCCGAATCGGGCTCAATCAGCCGTAACAACATGCGCCCCAAGGTACTTTTGCCGGAGCCCGACTCGCCGACCAGCCCCACCGTTTCTCCCGCCTCAATCGCCAGGGAAACATCATCGACCGCAAGGACGCGCTCCGAGGACACCGTCCCAAAGAGGTTTTGTCCCCGGGCAAACGACTTCACCAGATGTTCGGCCTGCACTAACGACATGCCGCCGATGCTATCAAATGGCAACCCAACATTTTTCGGCATCTCGTGAAAGCCGCGTCCAGCAAGACTTGACCCGAATTCCCACAATGGGCCGGGGCTTCTTTACATCTACACAGCTGCGACCTCAGCGCGAGTTGGCGCGGAAATACTGGGTCGCGCAACAACGCAGTGAGCCTCGCCCTCGGGATTGCACAATTTTCCGGCATGCTCCTGTGGACGAGCTGCATCTCGCTGAAAACAAATATGATAAAGTCTCATAATTTTCATTGACTTCAATTGCGGAAGGAGTAAAACCAACCTCGTTCTTTGACAGTTTCCAAGGTTTTCCGGTTGGTGGCGAGTCCGGGGTCGAAGCTAGTTCACTGCGCCGCCCCTGCAGGGCATACGGCAACAGAGGGATGGCAACGATCTATAGCGAACCGCCGGTTGAGAAGACAAGAAACCCGTCAAAGGCAAGATAGAGTCCCGAGGCGTTGAACGGTTTTTCCGGTTAGAAGCGAGCCCGGAGCCCAAGCAAGGATCGTACGCCGCGTACGCAAGTATCCGGCGACCACAGGTCGGTGAGGGTCTAACGCGAACTTCTGGTTGAGAGAAACAGGCCAACATCACCTCGGGATTCTTATTTGTCGCTCTCCCCACTCACTCTCCACCAACCAGATTCCGCGATACTCCTCGGACGCCGTCTTGAAGATGGCGCCCGAGACCGCGAGCCCTGCAACTCTGAGCATGCGGATAACGTCCTATCCATGCGGCCATGCAACGGCAGTATGTCGATTCGCGCGTCATCTGGAGCATCGGATACGATGCGGCCCAACGAATCCTCGAGATCGAGTTCCGGGGCACCCGCGAAGTTTACGAATACTTCGACGTTCCTCCCGAAGAACACGCGGCATTTTTCGCTTCCGAGTCAAAGGGCACCTATCTGAATCAAGTATTCAAGCCGAAGGACTACAGCTATCGGCGTCTCCGCTGAACGGATCTGCCTCACCCGCGCGATCGACCTACCGTGATCGTCAGGCTCACATTTCGTGTCGCATGAAATTGAAGTAGCCTCTCGTGATCCACGATTCGGGCACGATCGGGGCCAGTTGGTTGACGATCTGCCTCAACCAGGGTGACTCGATGGTTGCCCAGCATTGCATGCGCTGGGTCAACTTGCGTGCTTCGCGGACTCGACACTTACGGATCGATTCATAGCGATCCAGTGCGAGCGAAAGTTCTTGGCCATCGGGCTTCGGCATTTTGCCCAGTTGCGACGCCAAAACGTAAGCATCTTCCAGGGCCATTGAGCCGCCAAGCCCGCCGAACGGTTCGAAACCATGCGCCGCATCGCCGAGCAGCACGACTCTCGGGGTGTGCCAGTGCTTGAGCGAGATTTGGATGAGATCGGTCGGACAGATTTCTTCCGCCGCTGCTTTGCTCAGGCATTGCGGAATCAGTGCGGGTTCTTCTTTGAAGATGTCTTTCAAGCGCTGCATTCTTTGTTCAGCATCATCCCAGATCGAATGATCTGTCTTGGCGATGAGGACAACCAACGCTTTATCACCCTCGTCGAACACGGCGATGCACTCATGAGGGGCGACATATTGTGAAACGACGCGCGGGCGGGCATACGACCGGTCAACCCACGCATACCATGCGCGCCAATCGGTATACGATTCCAAATGGTGTTGGAAGCAGCAATCACGGACCGTGGAGTGGACGCCGTCGGCTCCTACCACCAGATCAAACCGTTGCTCTGTACCATCGGATAACCAGACAGCCACAGCGTCTTCTTTCTCCTCCTGTCCCGTAAGCGATGTTCCCATTTGAACCGGGCGGGCAATGCGTCCCAACAGCCATTGATGAAGGTCGGCACGGCGGACGTGGGAGTACGCCATGCCGAACTCGGAATAAAAGTGCGCCAGGTTATAGGTGCGAAGCTTTTTGCCCTCGCCGTTGCAGATGACAACGGATTGAAACGCAATCTCGTTTTCGTCGACCCAGTGTGAAAGCCCAAGTTTTCGTAACATGTGGCGGCCGTTATTCCATAAGCCCAAGGCGTATCCTTCGTGACACCACTCCGGGCATTTTTCGATGATGGAATACTCGATGCCGCAATCATCGAGAAAGCCAGCCAGGGCAAGTCCGCCCAAACCAGCCCCCACAATCAGGATTTTGAAACCGGGCATGCGGGTAAGGATAAGTCGAAAATGGGATTTGCGTAAATTCGTGCGGGAGCGTTTTCCGTGAGGAGGGTTGATAAGTGGGATCGGTTCTCTGATGTGCCCACGTCAGGCCGAAAGAAACTGCAGGCAATTGTGGGGCATCCACCCTCCCCCCTCATTTCACAAAAGACATGGGGTTTTTGGCTGACGGAGGGCGTCTATCTGGCTGAGGAGCCTAGACTTAGCGTAGCCCGGAAGGCTGTATTGAAAGTATTGATAAGATTGCCAATACAATCAATGCAAGTATTGGCGCTGCGATCCTGTCTTGTCCTGTCGCCAAGTGCCGGCGGATCAATTTTTCAAAGAGCCGGGAGGCCCGCGAAATGATCACGGCGCGGCAAGGGACACTTATTCCTTTGCCCACGATTCATGGTTTACAGAACGGCCTCTGATTGCGAAAGGGCGTCGAGCACAAGGTCGTGTGATAAGAGCTCGGACCTTGTCGGCGGGTTCTTATGTGCGCTTCGGTCGCCACGGCGACCTGCGCGCAAGCCGGCTGGCAGGACGGAATGGGTCCTTTCTCTCGTCGACCCAGCCCGCCGCGGCAGGCTGGGCTTTCTTATGACGTCCCGCGAGGCGGGACTGAGGACATCGACGCCCAGGTTAGCCCAACGGAAGGGCGAACCTGGGGCACCCGGCGAGGGGCGGCCGCGGATTGGCGCGGATCGACACGGACAAGGGCAACATTCACTACCGGGTCAGAGTCTCAGCCACCCGCGGTTATCTAATCAGCCCAGGAGTTTTAGAACCTTCAGCATCTCTCCAGCAGCACTACACCCGCACGCCACTTTTTGGAGATGTCGGCAGCGCGTTTGGGCGCGAGGAATTCCATAAGGCGAAAAATCCACATTCCTCCGATTGTGCGACGGAGACGGATTGAGTTCTCCAACAAGGCATGAAACTCGGTTTCGCACCAACGGTGCGGCAGGAAGAATTGTGTCCCTTCTTTCGGCGCAAACTGGTATTGCACTTGCACTTGCCGCAGCTTCGGTCCCCACAGTCGATTGATTCGCTGCTTGATGGTCGGTGTTACCAGGTCAACTGCCCAATGACGAAATGAAGTCTGGGCGTGCAAGTCTTTGGCTAGTTCGCCGACAACCGACGATGGCAAGTACGCCAGCAAGCCTTCACTCAGTATCAATGCGTTTCGCGACTCGGCGCCCACTCGCGCAAGAAAGTCTCGGCGGCTTGTAGGATCTGCCAAATCGAGCGAGACCTGCTCCAAGTCACAAACCGAGCTGCTGCCGGCTAACGCGTCGACTTTCTCGCGCATCAGGTCGGGCAGATCGACCTCGATCCAGCGCAACCGTGGTGGCAGCGGCAAACGATAGGGTCGCGTATCGAGTCCCGCAGCCAGGTTGACCACGGTATCGGCACCTTGCTTTACGAGACGAAGCACAATCTCGTCAAGCAGTACCGTGCGTACGATTGTCGTCCAGGCTAGCGCTCGTCCGCGGGGAAGTCTCCGTGCGATCTGCTCGCCCCGGCCCCGGCTCAGCCGCACTGCGAGATCGTCTTTGAAGAGGGCATCCCGGCGTTTGGTCTCCATTGCCCTGTGGTAGGCAACCAGCAGCGCGGTGTCAGACACGGAACGGAGAACTTGGAGATTGGAAATGGCTGCCATAACTCCTCACTTACGAAGGCTTACAGGAGCCGCCGTTTTTCTGGTTTCCATGACGCCTTCCCGGAAGTCCACCTGCGAACTGTTCCTCGATGTCGTCAACGAAGGTGATCCGCATGACTGAGCAAGGCATATTCAACTCAGTGTTCATAAAGCTACCGATGCGCACGGCGCCTATGCGCTCGTAGAGGATTTCGTGTTGCGGTTGAGACGAAAAAATAACGCTCTGGAGGCGTTGCTCGGTTCGGCAAATGCCAAAAACGTGGCGATACAATGCAGCCAGGATTCCGCTTTGGCGATAGTCTGGATGGACCACCATCTTGCTGACTTCACACTCGTCTCCCGACTCTGGTGACATGCTGAATCCGTTCTCTTCGAGCGGAAGCGGTCCGTCTTTACGGTAGAGCAGCCGGACATGGCCTATCACTTCGCCGCCCTCAAGCATGGCAACGATGTGGCGGGTAGAAGGCCTGCGGTCCCATTTGTCAGATTTGCTTCTACTCGCGACGCACTCAGGAGGAAGCTTGTAGACAGAAACAAGCTTCTCTCGCTCGACATAAATCTCGTAGAGAAAGTGGAATGCGGCCTGCTGCTCTCTAAAGTCTTGAGCGGGTTTTACGACGACCGACACTCCATTGCTGTCGACCTTGATTTCTGGCGGACACTTCGGTGTTACTTCATGCAAATGTGGCGCATTTATCGAGAGACTACCGGCTTGAACAGGTGTGATGCTCATATGTTTGGTACTCCTCCGTTGTATTTGGAGATAGAGGGGTGAGGAGCCGGGTGAACGTTTGCTGTCCCATGTCCGACTGCGTAAATCTTCAGTGTCGAATATCGTCGCAAGCCCCACTCAATTGCGACTGTGATTAACAAGGCGATTGCTGAAGCAGAGATCAGCTCGAGTCGCCAGAGCCGAAGAACATATCCCACATTGATGGAGAAATCAGGTGTCATTCTGTAACTTTCTTGCGCGCCAGCGAAGAAGCTGAAGAACTACGAGCTCGGAAGAAGATGGATCATCTTTCTCGAGTGTCTTGTAGGCCTCCAGTACTTCTTCCCGCTTGGCTTGAACAGTAGCAACTACGATGCCAAGCGACTGGCTAGGCGAGGATAGGACCGTTTCACTTGTTAAACGTATGAGGCAGAACAGGATCCATGACTTGCTGAAGAGAAGGTCGCGACGAGAGGCTAGCCTTTTAGATAGGATGCATCCAATCAAATGTGCAGCAGTACCCGATTTGGCTTTCGGGAGGTCAAAGAGACCCACATCTGCCGAAGGAAGGCAGATATGGGCCACGGTATATGTAGGCCAACAGCGGGTGGAAAAGAGGATTGCAGATTCTACAGTGGTATATTCCCGTGCTTCTTGGGCGGGTTTTTGTCGCGCTTGTTTTCGAGCATATCCAGGGCCTGGATGAGTTTGCGGCGGGTGTCGCGGGGGCGGATGACGGCGTCCACATAGCCGCGTTCGGCGGCGACGTAGGGGTTGGCGAAGCGGTCGCGGAATTCTTCGATCTTCTCGGCACGTTCTGTCTCGGGATTCTCTGACTTCTCCAACTCACGCTTATAGACGATGTTGACGGCGCCTTCGGGGCCCATGACTGCGATCTCGGCGGTGGGCCAGGCGTAATTCACGTCGGTGCGAATGTGCTTGGAGGCCATGACGCAATAGGCTCCGCCGTAGGCCTTGCGGGTGATGACGGTGATTTTGGGCACGGTGGCCTCAGAGAAGGCGTAGAGCAGCTTGGCGCCGTGGGTGATGATGCCGCCGTACTCCTGCTGGGTGCCGGGGAGGAAGCCGGGCACGTCTTCAAACGTAATGAGCGGGATGTTGAAGCAGTCGCAGAAGCGGACGAAGCGCGCGGCCTTGAGGCTGGCGCTGATGTCGAGGACTCCGGCGAGGAAGTTGGGCTGGTTGGCGACGATGCCGACGGGACGGCCGTTGAGGCGCGCGAATCCGATGACGATGTTTTTGGCGTAGTGCTCGTGCACTTCGAAGAAGTAGCCGTCGTCAACGACGTGGGTGATGACGTCTTTGATGTCGTAGGGAAGGTTCGACTCGATGGGGACGAGGGTGTCGAGGGCTGCGTCGGCACGATCGATGGGATCGGTGCACGGCTTGCGCGGCGGGTCCTCGAGATTGTTCGACGGCATGAAGCTGAGCAGCTCGCGTACCATGCTGAGACATTCGGCGTCGTCGTGGGCGAGGAAGTGGGCGACGCCGGACTTGGCGTTGTGGGTCATGGCTCCGCCGAGCTCGTCTTTGGTGACCTCTTCGTGAGTGACGGCCTTGATGACGTCGGGGCCGGTGATGAACATGTAGGACGTGTTCTCGACCATCAGGATGAAGTCGGTGATGGCGGGAGAGTAGACGGCTCCTCCGGCGCAGGGGCCCATGATGGCGGAGATCTGCGGAACGACGCCACTGGCAAGCGTGTTGCGCAGGAAGATGTCGGCATATCCCGCGAGGGACATGACGCCTTCCTGAATGCGCGCGCCGCCGGAGTCGTTGAGGCCGATGACGGGAGCGCCGACGCGCATGGCGGTGTCCATGAGCTTGACGATTTTGGCGGCGTTGGTTTCAGAGAGCGAGCCGCCGAAGACGGTGAAGTCTTGCGCGAAGACGAAGACGAGACGGCCTTCGATGCGTCCGTAGCCGGTGACGAAGCCGTCGCCGAAGACCTTTTGCTGGTCCATACCGAAATCGGTGCAGCGGTGGGTGACGAGCTTGTCGGTCTCTTCGAAGGTTCCTTCGTCGAGCAGGAACTCGATGCGCTCGCGAGCGGACATCTTGCCCTGCTTGCGTTGCGCTGCCACGCGAGCTTCGCCTCCGCCGGCTTCGGCGAGGGAGTCGCGGCGCTTCAGTTCGGTGAGCTTTTCCTCAAGGTTCATGCGGGGGATTATAAACACCGGGGAGTCCGGTGGGATGTGATGGGTGAACAAGGAGAGTTTTCACCACAGAGGCACAGAGACACAGAGAGACAGAGAGAGGAAAGCGGAAAAGCAACCACGGATTTACGCGGATGAACGCCGATCAGAAATGAGCTTAGCTGAGGTCTGCGGCTTCTCAATGCAGGTCCCTCCGCTACGCCGCCGAAGCGGCGGCTCCGGGATGACAAACGAAAAGGGGCGCTGGCCGTCAGGCGAAGTGTTGCCAGCCTCCGGGTTCAAGTGGTTGTGAGACGCCATCGGAGGATTGCAGCCTAATTTGGCGGCCGCGGGTGATAACGCCGATACGAGTGATCGGGACACCGGCGATTTTAGGGGGAATTTTCTTCTTCGCCAGGGCAGTAAACAACAACTCATAGTCTTCGCCGCCATGCAGGGCGAACTGCAGTCCGTTGTCACCGGGGACAGCGGGGAGCGCGGCCGCTTCGACGATGGCTCCGACGCGGCTCTCGTCGCAGATGTGGCGCAGGTCGGTGGAGAGGCCGTCGCTGGTGTCGATCATGGAGGACGCAAGCTTCTTCTCGCGCAGGAACTGGCCGATGGCGAGGCGCGGGTCGGGATAGAAATGCCTTGGCTGCGTGGAAGGCCAGAATTTTTTGCCGCGCCGGAGGTCCTGGAGGGTGGCGACAGACGCGCCGAGGGTTCCGGTGACATAAATAAGGTCACCCGGGCGGGCATTGCTGCGCAGCACGGCTTTGCGCGCGGGAACGCTTCCGACGACGATGATGTCGGCGAGAACACCGCTGGGAGACTGGGCGGTATCGCCGCCGGCAAGCGTGACTGAGTATCGCTTGGCCAGCTTCAGGAAGCCGCGAAGAAATTCGTTGACCCAGCGCTGCGGCAAGTCGTGGGGAAGGGCGAGCGACAGAAAGGCCCATCGCGGGATGCCCCCCATGGCGGCGATGTCACTTAGTCCGCGGGCCAGACAGCGGTGCCCGATCGAGTCGGCGGGGTGCCAGTCGCGGCGAAAGTGGACGCCTTCCAGCGAGAAATCGGTGGTGACCAGCATCTCGTGACCGCGTGGAACCGACAGAACTGCACAGTCGTCTCCGATGCCATAGGCAGGCTGTCGGCGGCCCGCCATTCTTCTTATGCGACCGATCAGTTCCAATTCTTTCGCGGGCATGGCAACAGCATAGTAGTGCTTTTTGGGAGAAAGACCTACCGCGACCTTCAAGAGGCGCAGGGGTTTACACTGCAACGGCCCGGCAAGAGCGCATAATGCCTCAATCCCGGCTAAAATAAGGGAGACCCTCGCTTCGTTGCGTCATCCAATCGACTTGACGGCTGGACCTACAGAATGAACATAACTCGGACCCGTGTTTTACTTCCGGCGCTTCTGTTTGCCTGCTCGATGGGCAGCTTCGCGCAAGATACTTCTGCTGCCCCTGACGCTCAAGCGACCCCTGACGCCGCGCCGGCAAGCGCTACCGCCAAGACGGCGCCCGACAAGGCCGCCGCCTACTATCACTTCGCAATGGCACACATCTACGAAGAGATGGTCTCGATGTATGGCCGGTCGGATTACGCCAACAAGGCGATCGAGGAATACCGGCTAGCCATTGAGAACGACCCGACCTCGGACTACTTGAATGCGGGGCTGGCTGAGCTGTACGCACGCACGGGCCGCATCAAGGACGCGGTGCAGGAAGCCCAGGACATCCTCAAGCGCGATGGTAACAATCTGGAAGCGCATCGGCTGCTCGGACGTATATATCTGCGCTCGCTGGGCGATATGCCGTCGGGCACGCAGTCGCAGGATGTGTTGAAGCTGGCGATCGAACAGTATGAGCAGATCATCAAGCTCGATCCCAAGAGTGTGGAAGACCACCTGCTGCTGGGCCGGCTGTACCGGCTGAACAACGATCTGGTGAAGGCGGAGAACGAGTTCAAGACAGCGGTGCAGATCCAGCCGGACTCGGAAGAAGCGGTCACAACGCTCTCCATCCTTTATAACGAGGAAGGTGATACCTCGCGGGCGCTGGACGTGTTGAGTGCATTTCCCGAGGCTTCGCGTAGCGCACGTGTCTATGCCGCTTTGGGCTACACCTACGAGCAGAACAAGCAGTACAAGAAGGCGATTGACGCCTACCAAAAGGCCGTCGACCTGGATAAGGACAACCTGGATTCTGTCCGCGGGCTGGCCCAGAACCTGTTGAACGATGGTCAGACGGATGCCGCGCTGGCGCAGTTCAAGGTCATTGTGGAGGCCGATCCCTCGGATGCGCAGACCTACATGCGCATGGCCGAGATTTACCGGCGCAGTGGCAAGTACGACGAAGCTTCGGAGGACTTGAAGAAGGCGGGCGCGATCGTTCCCGAGTCGCTGGAAGTGAAGTACAACATGGCGGTGATCGCGGAGGCGCAGGGCAAGTACGACGACTCGATCGCGATCCTGAACCAGCTTCTGCAAAAGACCGAGCACGCCAACGGGCAGTACGACACGTCGGAGAAGAACAACCGGGCGCTTTTCCTGGAGCGGCTGGGAACGGTATATCGCGAGTCGAACAAGCCACAGCTGGCGGTCGAGAGCTTCCGCAAGATGGTGGATCTAGGCGACGACAACGCGGTGCGGGGATACCAGGAGATCATCGAGACCTATCGCGACCAGAAGCAGTGGCAACAGGCCACGGCTGTGGCCGAGGAAGCGGCGAAGAAGTTTCCGGCAGACCGGTCGCTGCAAATGGTAGCGGCATCGCAACGCGCTGACATGGGAGAGTCTGGGGCCGCCATCGAGCAGGTCAAGACGATGCTCAAGGGCAGCTCCGACGATCGGGATGTTTACATTGCGCTGGCCCAGATGTACAGCCGGGTCAAGGATTGGCCGCAGGCGGAAGCCAACATCAATAAGGCGATTGAACTTTCGACCAAACAGGAAGATAAGGACTACGCGAACTTCGTAGCGGGCTCGATTTACGAACGCCAGAAAAAGTACGACCTAGCGGAGGAAGACTTTCGCAAGGTCATCGCCAGCGATCCCAAGAATGCGCAGGCGCTGAACTATCTCGGGTACATGCTGGCCGATCGCAACACGCGGTTGGAAGAAGCGCTGGGGTACATTCGTCGCGCGGTGGCGCTTGATCCGCAGAACGGCGCCTATCTTGACTCGCTGGGATGGGTGTATTACCGGATGGGCAACTACGACATGTCGGAGGAGAACCTGCGACGTGCGTCGGAGAAAATCGGGACCGACCCGACGGTACAGGCGCACTTAGGCGATCTGTATCAGAAGACCGGGCGGCTTAAACTGGCGACGACCCACTGGCAGCGCGCGATCGAGGAGTGGAACAAGACCATTCCTGCGGAAGTGGACAATGAGCAAATGGCCAAAGTGCAGCGGGATCTTGAGTCGGCCAAGGTGAAGCTGGCGAAGACGGCGAACAAAGAGTAACCCGTTTCACGCCGACAGACTCACTCCTGTTGTGCTCCAGATTCCGCGATCGACGTGCCTCGCCGACTGAAGGCCGCTCGAAATAGAAAAACGATGCCTTAGACGCTGGCCTGAAGGCCAGCTCTCCCTCAATCGCATTTTTTTGCGCAGCCTGCAAGCCTGCCCCCTCAAAACTCAGTTTCCTGTGCGACCCACTGGTAAACTTTGGACATGCTCGCCAGCTACGCGGTTCGCGTCGAGGATTCGCGCGGGCGCCGCTATCCTGAGCCGCCGCATCCCTACCGCAACGCTTTCCAGCGTGATCGTGACCGCGTTATTCATTCGCGCGCATTTCGGCGGCTGGAGAACAAGACGCAGGTCTTTACCCGCCGCTATTCCGACCACTTTCGCACTCGCCTGACGCATACGATCGAGGTCGCACAGATTTCGCGCACCATTGCGGCTGCGCTCAACCTGAACGTCGATCTCGTGGAAACCCTGGCGTTGGTACACGACATTGGACATCCTCCGTTCGGTCATGCCGGGGAGCGCGCCCTCGATGCCGCGATGCGCCGCCACGGAGAATTTTTCGACCACAATCTACAAGCACTGCGCATCGTGGAAGATTTCGAGCTGCGCTATGCGGCGTTTCGCGGGCTGAACCTGACCTTCGAGGTGCGCGAGGGTATCATCAAGCACTCGCACGACTATACAGTCGCCGAGCATCCGGAATTGTCGGAATACCTACTCGATTTGCGGCCACCACTAGAAGCGCAGCTCATCGATTTGACTGACGAAATCGCCTATACGAGCGCTGACCTCGACGATGGCTTCGAGGCAAGGCTTTTGAAAATGGACGACATCCGGAAGAACGTTCCCGCCTTCGAGCGTTTCTACGTGGAAGCCGAAGCAAAGTATCCTGACGCGCCCGACAAACTGAAGTTCAATGAGGCATTGAAACGGATGTTGAACCGCTTCGTGGGAGACCTGATCGAGAACACGAAGGCGCGGGTGGCGGAGGCAAGCGTCGTCAGTCTGGAAGATGTGCGGGGACACTCGGAGCGTTTGGCCGGGTTCAGTGCGGAAGTCGAGCAGGAACGGCGCGAGGCGAAAGCGTTCCTCCATAAGACACTGTACGAGAGCAGGCCGCTGCAACCGGAGAAAGTTAAAGCGGAGAAGGTCGTGACCGAGACGTTCGATCTACTGGTCGCGTATCCTGACGCGTTGCCAGCGAGCTATCGCGAAAAGGCTCAGGACGAGAAGCTGGTACGAGTGGTCTGCGACTACATTGCGGGGATGACCGACCACTATATTGTGGATGTGCGGAAGAAGATCGGCCCTTAGATTGGCCGGGCACGAGCTGCGTTGTCATCGGTTTTCACATACCTGGGAATTTACGGTCCATTCAAGGAACGTCCCAAATAACGCTGGAAATGCAACGGGAAGTGGGACACAATGGGTGCCCGCCATTCGTCGGAATCCATTAGAGGAGGTAGTCCCGATGGAACCCAGCGCCCATTGTTTGGCGACACGATTCGGCTGTCGCCGGTTGCGCCTCACCAATTCCCAAGTGAATGCAAGACCCTTAATGGCGCCTTTGCTTCTGCTTGCGGTCACGCTATTACTTCTTGCGCCGGCGTATGCCGGAAGTCTTTCGGGGACGTTCGATGGAACCGCGACGCTAACGCCGACTGGAACGCCGGGGGTGTTCATCCAGAACTTCACTGGAGACGGAACGGACAATACCTACGGCGCATTCGATGTCACTTCGATGTCCACCATCGACTTCAGCAGTCCACCGCACATCTCGCTCACCAATGGAATGATCACAGAGACATTCCTGAATGGGACGCTCCTGGCCACAGGTTCGGGGAGCGGGACCGCCAATGGCCTGGGGATGGCGACGTTTACGATTAACTTCGTCATCACCGGGGGAACCGGAGTCTTTCTTGGTGCTCACGGCGAGGGGACAATCACGGGCGACATTACCCAAACCAGTCCGACCACGGAAGCTATCAGCAACGCGTCGTACATGGGAAGGGTGACGCTGCCGACGCCGGAACCTTCGAGCCTGGGGCTGCTGGTTCTGGGCGCAACCATGGGCTATAAGTTTCTATCGAAATATCGCGGCTAGCCTAAAGGCCTGAACCCCACGCCAGACTTGGCCGCTGGTGTGGGGCTTTCTTCAGGTAATCACGGCTTAAGCGGATAGAGTTTGATGTCACGAAAGTAGAGTTCGGCCCCTTCCGACTGAATCAGGACCTTTCCGCTCGCGGGATAGGCCTTGGTGCCCTCATTCACGAGTTTGCCGTTGAGATAGTGCTTTGCAGTGTCGCCTTGCACGACGATCTCGACGACGTTCCACTCGCCATGCGGCTTTTCGATCTCGCCGTTGGGATCGCGATATCCGGTCACGTTCTGCCACGGGCCTTCGCCGATGCGTTTGATGCGGGCGGCGGAGCCGGGAGGGCCGACGGCGCGCGTTCCGTCCGTCGCGGTGAGCGCGGCTCCGTCGGTCATGTAGAAGTCGCCGGTCTGGCCTTCGCAAATTTGGTATTCGAGCGACGTCGGCCAGACTTTGTTTTCGCCCTGGATGTTGTAGAGGATGCCGCTGTCGCGGGCCTGACCTTCACGCGGAGCGTGCGTGGCTTCGCCCCATTTGAACTCGGCGCGCAAGTAATAGTCCGCGAAGTCACGTTTGGTGATGAGGTATCCCATCTCCGTACCGGAGACGTGGATCACGCCGTTCTCGAAAGTGAAGACATGATCGGGATCACTGTTCAGCCCCTTGGTCTTGAGGAAGCTGTCGAACTGATCGCGATGGCTGGCGTCGAAGAGAACTACGGCGTCGCCGTGGGGCGGAATGTAGGAGGTGTTGTCTGCGGCGTGAGCGGAAGAAAGAGTGATCGCGGCAGCGAGGACCACGAGTGCGGGCAGGAAGGTATTGGGTTTCATGGATTCTCCCGTATAGCGTTCAGTATAGTTGCGTGGAGGACCATTGACATGTGTCGCACATGAAACTATGCTTTCCACATGTCGAAGATGATTCAGATACGAAATGTGCCTGACGCCCTGCATCGCCGACTGAAGGCCCGCGCGGCCATGGCAGGGATGTCGCTATCGGACTATCTGCTCTCGGAGATACGAGAGATTGCCGAACAGCCCACGATGGCCGAGTTGCAAGAACGGTTGAGCAAGCTCAAACCCGTGTCGGTTGAGATTGACAGTGCGCGGATGGTACGCGAGGCGCGAGAGTCGCGTTGATCGTACTGGACGCGTCTGCCGCGATCGACTGGCTTCTGCAGACGACGGCGGGGTTACGCATCCAAATGCGTATCAACGCAAGGGACGAATCGCTGCACTGCCCGCACCTTTTAGACCTGGAAGTCACTCACGTGCTACGACGGCTGGTGCGACAAAGAACCGTTCCGGAGCGACGCGCGGACGAGGCGATGCTGGTGTTGCAGGATTTTCGTATCACCCGATATCCACACGTCACTTTCCTACCCCGTATCTGGCAATATCGCCATACCCTTTCGGCGTATGACGCAGCCTACGTCGTGCTGGCCGAGACTCTGGGCGCAACCTTGCTGACCCGCGATGGCCGGCTGGCTTCTGTTCGGGGACATGGGGCGACGATCGAGCTGTTCTAAGTCGAATGAGGCTGGGCTGGGCTAATCGGCCGGCACCAGCGCCGGAGCGGACTGGATGTCTTCGACGTCCACGAGGTTCGTCGGGTACTTACCGGTGTAGCAGGCGGTACAGTACTTCATCGTGTCGCTCTCTCCGGCCGCCGTTTTCAGACCTTCGAGCGAAAGATAGGCCAGCGAGTCGGCACCGATGTACTCGCGAATTTCCTCGACCGACTTGTTGGCGGCGATGAGCTGGCTCTTGGAGGGCGTGTCCACACCGTAATAGCAGGGGGAGACGGTGGGCGGACAGGAAATCCGCATGTGGACTTCCTTGGCCCCGGCGTCGCGTACCATGCGTACAATTTTGCGGCTGGTGGTGCCGCGTACGATGGAATCGTCGATCAGCACCACGCGTTTGCCCTGAATCACATGCCGCACCGGATTCAGCTTGAGGCGGACGCCAAAGTCGCGAACACGCTGCTCGGGCTCGATGAAAGTGCGGCCTACGTAGTGATTGCGGATGAGTCCGAACTGGATTGGTATCCCGCTCTGGTAGGAAAAACCCATTGCCGCCGTGACACCTGAGTCGGGAATCGGAATGACGATGTCGGCATCGACCGGCGATTCTAGTGCCAATTGGCGTCCCATGGCATCGCGCGACTGCTGCACTGGACGGCCAAACACCGTGCTGTCGGGACGCGAAAAGTAAACGTGCTCGAAGACGCAGCTCGACATAGGCTGTGCGGACGCGTAGAAGCGCGAATGCACACCCTCGGGACCGACAATGACCAGCTCGCCAGGCTTCACTTCGCGCTCGTAAACGGCACCAATCAAATCGAAGGCGCAGGTTTCGGAGGCGAACACGATGGAATCTTTGTGGTGCTCCGACTGTCCGGGAATGCGACCCATGACCAGGGGGCGAAAACCGCGGGGGTCGCGAACCGCAAAAATGCGGTCGGGCGTCAGCATGACCAGCGAGAAGGCGCCTTCAATACGACGCAGAGAATCGCTCACGGCCGATTCCAGAGTTTCTTCTTTGGAGCGGGCGATGAGGTGAACGATGACTTCGGTATCGCTGGTGGTCTGGAAGATTGAGCCCTGACGCTCGAGGTGCGAGCGGATCTCGTGAGCGTTCACGATATTTCCGTTGTGCGCCAGAGCGATCTTGCCCTTGCTGCACTCGACGCGAATCGGCTGGGCATTCAAGAGCGCGGAGTCGCCGGTGGTGGAATACCGGGTATGGCCGATGGCCAGGGATCCAGGAATGAGGGCAAGTGCTTCGGCGGTGAAAATATCAGCCACCAAGCCCATGTCCTTATGCAACTCGATGCTCTCGCCATTGGCCGATGCGATACCCGCCGATTCCTGCCCGCGATGTTGCAGGGCGTACAGGCTAAGGTAAGCGAGCTTGGAGGCTTCAGGGTGGCCGTAAATTGCGGCTACCCCGCACTCTTCATGCAGTTTGTCGGATGTGATCAGCATCGCTCACCTGTCGCCTTCGGTTCGAAGCCATTGTCTGACCATGCTGTTATGGCATGGTCGCGGTCACTAACTGCTCTTCCGTCTCAGTGTGCAGCGCTTCTTCGAGCGCGTTTGCCCACACCTTCTTCAGTTCCGACACCGGTGCGGCTGCGGCCAGTTTGCCGTCCACGCTGATCTCCAGGATGTCGGGAACCGTGCTTCCGATATGTTCGGCTGAGAGGGCGTATTTTACCGCTACCGATTTGATTCGTTCCACATAATTCTGGTCGCAGGATATGAGGATTCGGCTGGCATCCTCGCCAAACAGGACAAATTCGGGGACCAGCCCGCCCGAAGGGACGGTAATCTGTGCCCCTATGCCCTTAGAGAAGCCGGATTCGGCCAAGGTGACTGCCAGTCCACCCTCGGTACAGTCCTTGGCTGACTCAACCAGGCCTTCGTTGATCATCTCAACGATGGCCTTTTGGAGCGCAGCTTCCTTTTCGATCTCCAGAGAGGGCGGAAATCCCCACAACTGCCCCAGGATTTCCTTGGCGTACTCGGAAGAACCGAATTCGGCCTCGACATCTGACGCGTCGCCCGGTTCCGAGCCGCGGAGGAGTAGCAACGCTTGCCCCGGCTGCTTGAAGTCGGGGCCAATGGCTTTGTGCACGTCTTCGAGGATGCCGACGATTCCCATGACCGGGGTGGGATAGATGCCCTCGCCCAGCGTCTCGTTGTAAAAGCTCACGTTGCCCCCAGTGATGGGCGTTTCCAGCTCCTCGCAAGCCTTGGTCAGGCCGTCGATGGTCTGGGCGAACTGCCACATGATGTGGGGCTTTTCGGGATTGCCGAAGTTCAGGCAGTTCGTTGCGGCGATGGGAGTCGCGCCTGAACAGGCGACGTTGCGGGCTGACTCGGCGACGGCGTGCATTGCGCCCAGTTTGGGGTCGAGATAGCACCAGCGTCCGTTGCCGTCGAGGGCCATCGCAAGAGCGCGGTTGGTACCCTTGATGCGAATTACACCCGCTTCGCCGCCGGGGCCTTCGACGGTGTTGGTCTGCACCATCGAGTCGTACTGCTCGAAGACCCAGCGCTTGGAACAGATGTTGGGGCTGGCCAACAGCTTCTTGAGGTCGCCCGTCAGGTCAGGTTTTTGCCCTAACTGAACGGTGTCGGGCATCTCGCGCGGGACGGGTGGCTCCCAGCGTTCCATTGGCCGGTTGTACAGCGGGGCTTCATCGGTCAGGGCCTGGTTGGGAATCTCGGCGACGACCTTACCGTGTTCCAGCACACGCATGGTGGATTCAGGAATCACGCGTCCAATCGTGACAGCGTCGAGTCCCCACTTCTCGAAGACTCGGAAGACTTCGTTCTCGCGGCCTTTCTCGGCGACCAGCAGCATGCGCTCCTGGGACTCGCTGAGCATGATCTCGTAGGGAGTCATGCCAGTGTCGCGCTGCGGCACCAAATCGAGTTCGATTTCGAGACCTACACCGCCACGGCCTCCCATCTCGCAGGTTGAGCAAGTCAAGCCCGCTGCGCCCATGTCCTGAATACCGATGATCGCACCGGTCTGCATGGCTTCGAGGCAGGCTTCGAGAAGCAGCTTTTCGAGGAACGGATCGCCCACCTGCACATTGGGCCGCTTGGCCTCGGATTGTTCGCTGAACTCCTCGCTCGCCATGGTCGCGCCGTGAATGCCGTCGCGCCCGGTCTTGGAGCCGACATAGATGACCGGGTTCCCTTCACCCGATGCCTTGGCGTAAAAGATCTGGTCACGCTTGACCAAGCCGAGGGCGAAGGCATTGACTAACGGATTGCCGGAATAACAGCTCTCGAACTTCACCTCGCCGCCGACATTGGGCACGCCAAAACAATTGCCGTACGACGCGACGCCACTGACCACGCCTTCCATCACGGAATGGTTCTTGTGCAAGCTGGCCTGGTCGAGCCCGGGCTGAGGCGTAATCGGCCCGAAGCGCAAGGAGTCCATGATTGCCACTGGCCGCGCGCCCATGGTGAAAATGTCACGCAGGATGCCGCCGACGCCTGTGGTAGCGCCCTGGAACGGTTCGATGAACGACGGGTGGTTATGGGACTCGATCTTGAAAGCGCACGCCCAGCCGTCACCGATGTCGATGATGCCGGCGTTCTCTCCCGGTCCTTGCACAACCCGGCGGCTGCGAGTCGGGAGCCGTTTCAGGTGCACGCGCGACGATTTATAGGAGCAGTGCTCGCTCCACATGACGCTGAAGATGCCCAGTTCGGTGAGCGTCGGAGTGCGGCCCATGGACTTCAGGAGGCGCTGGTATTCGTCGGGAGTGATGCCGTGGTCACGCAGCAGTTCGGGAGTGATAGCGGGTTCCTGGGCGGCGGGCGTTGCGGATTCGGTTGGATTCATGGCGATTCGGAGTGGAGCTTCTATTCTCGCATGGCGGGGTGGGCGAGGAAAAGGAAGCGGCCGCGATGACTCTAACCGCTCCGAATGATACTAAGGTCCAATTGCGGGGCTAGCGATGCAGCGTCAGAATTGGGCACTCCTCAGAAATCGCGAGTACGGATCAAATTGGGTCCGGCGGGGGGAAGGACTTCGTTGTAGTGTGAACTTCGCACGCTAGCACCCAGTACGAACAGCAGCATCGTCTTCAAACCCGAAAGGACCACGATCATGCGAAATGCACGTCTAGCTTTTGCCGCACTTGCGCTGTTGCTTCTCACAACATCGGTTGTGCCGATTCCCGCGCAGGCGCAGGGGCGCATGCTCCACATCAATAATGCTATCTACGGCAAGAACGGCCGAGGCATGAACGTAACCAACAAGCTCCGCTCGATGATTCAGAACAACACCCTGAACATCAAGGTCAACAACAGCAACATGGGCGGAGATCCGAATGTAGGTGCGGACAAGAACCTAGCGGTCAAATACACCTACCAGGGTCGTTCCATGAGCAAAGTTGTCAAGGAAGGCGATCGCCTCCAACTGCCCTGAGGTCGGTTGCTCGCCGGGCCTCGCGCGATGTAACCGAGAGGTGATACGGCCCAATTGCACTAAAGTCGGATTGCGGCGGCGCAGGGCGAGGACTACGATTTCCGAGCCCAATGAAATCTTAGATTCTGCCGCGCAAGAGCGCCCTTCGGGGGGAGGGCTGACTTGATTCGCAGAAACAGGGAGAGCGCACCGCAAAGTGCGCTCTCTTTTCGACATTAGGTTTAGGAAGGTCACGACACGGATCGGCGGGAGGCGCGCGCCGGTCCGCATGAACAAACGAAAGATGCCGGGAGGCGTATGCAGAAGAAGAAATATATTCCGTGGCTGGTTGGCCTGTGGATGCTGGTCACAGGCTTGCAGCTTAACGCTCAACAGAAGAAACCAAATATTCTCGTCATCTTTGGCGACGACGTAGGTTACTTCAACATCAGCGCCTATAACCTGGGCATGATGGGCTACAAGACGCCCAACATCGACCGCCTCGCTCACGAAGGCGCGCTCTTTACCGATGCCTACGCGCAGCAGAGTTGCACGGCGGGACGCGCGGCGTTCATAACGGGACAAAGTCCCATCCGCACTGGCCTGCTCAAGGTCGGACTGCCCGGCTCGAAGCTCGGACTCCAGAAAGAAGACCCGACGATTGCCGACCTGCTCAAGCCGCAGGGCTACATGACGTTTCCAGAACGGCAAGAACCACCTGGGCGATCGCAACGAGTTCCTGCCTACCGTGCACGGCTTCGATGAGTTCTTCGGCAACTTCTATCACCTGAACGCCGAAGAAGAACCGGAAAACGTGGACTATCCGCGCAATCCTACCTTCAAGGCGGAGTTCGGCCCGCGTGGCGTATTCAAGTGCAAAGCCACGGCCACCGACAACCCTGCGCCTTCCGATCCGCGCTTCGGCCCCTGGGGCAAGCAGACGTGCGAAGATACCGGCCCGCTCACCAAGAAGCGCATGGAGACCGCCGACGACGAGTTCCTGGCCGTCACGCTCGAAGACATGGACCGCGCCGTCAAGGCGGGCAAGCCATTCTTCATCTGGCATAACACCACCCGCATGCACATCTGGACGCACCTACCGCCGAAGTACGCGGCCATGGAAAACGAGAAGGGCCTCTACGGCGCCGGCATGACCCAGCTCGACGACAACATCGGCGTGCTGCTGAAGAAGCTCGACGACCTCGGCATTGCCGACAACACCATCGTCATCTTCACCAGCGACAACGGCGCCGAAGTCATGAGCTGGCCCGACGGCGGAACCACTCCTTTCCACGGCGAGAAGAACACCAGTTGGGAAGGCGGATATCGCGTGCCTTTCCTCATCCGTTGGCCCGGGACCGTCAAGCCGGGATCGGTCTTCAACGGCACCATTGCGCATGAAGACTGGGCCACCACCCTGATGGCCGCCGCGGGCGTGCCTGACGTCAAAGAGAAGCTGTTGACCGGCTACCAGGCCGGCGACAAGTCCTTCAAAGTCCACCTCGATGGCTACAACCTGATGCCTTATCTCAAGGGCGACACCGACGTCGATCCTCGTCGCGAGTTCCTCTACTGGACCGACGACGGCGAGCTCGCTGCCTTGCGTTACGACAAGTGGAAGGCCATGTTCCTGGAGCAGCCCGCTCACGGGTTTTCCGTTTGGGAGACGCCGTTCGTTTCCTTGCGCGTTCCCAAGCTGTTCGACCTCCACGCCGATCCCTTCGAGCGGGCCGAGATGGAAGCCATCGACTACTCGCACTGGCGTATCGACCGTGTCTTCCTGCTCACGCCTGCCCAGGCGTTTGTAGGACAGTGGCTGACCAGCTTCAAGCAATTCCCGCCACGGCAGAAGCCGGCCAGCTTCAACCTCGATCAGGTGATGCAGCAGATGTCGGAAGCTAAGGAGTAAGGCAGCAGGCTGAGACTACAGTTTGTTCCTCCAACCCCTAGAGGCAGGTCCAACGCGGACCTGCCATTTTTTCGGCACACGATGGTGCTCTATCGAATAGCCAGAAGATGCGGGGGTGGAGCGCCGGTTGGGGAAAGATAGTCTCCCGAGATTCTCCCGCCGACGCTTGTGAACTCTAAGCCGTTTCTTAAAAAGAGCGGAACCGACCGTCGATTTCCATTGCATTCCCCAAAAATTGGAGCATAGTAGTCCTGTCCGCGGGACATTTGCCGTCCGAGGACTAGACAGCGCCACTACTCGTCACGATTCAGCGCTGCCAGAGCCTCTTGGGACGCTCACGGCCAGTCCTCCTCTGGCCCTTGATTCCTTAGCTCCTGAATCTTCCCCGCCGACCGAGCGCTAAAACCGAACACGAGTGCCGGAATCCGCTCAGGGCCTTTGGAGTTTTCACTTTTTCAAGTATCGCGCGGCGACACGTCGCCCAGAGGAGTTGATATGAAACGACAATTGGCTTCGTTCGTTTGGATTTTGGCGCTGACGCCTCTAATGGCGGTGCTCGCTTCTGGCCAGCAGATCCCATGTCCCATCACTATTGACTACACCAACTCATCAACGACTGCGCTGAACCAACTTGACTGCGCTATCTCCGCTACCTTCGAAAATGCTTCGCCTGGCTTTCTCGATAACCAATTGGGAGGCGCTCTCGAGAACTCCGGCACAATCAACAACGACTTCGGTGCCACGCTCAGCAACGGCGGCACGATCACGAACTTGTCAAGCGGCGCGCTGAATAACTTTGGCACCCTGACCAACAGCTCGGGAGGTGTAATAAACAACAGCGGCACACTCAACAACTACAACTTCTTCACCAATGGTGCCGGCGCCACGATCAACAACAGCGGCACGCTCATCACCTCTGAAAATCCCTTCGACAACTTCGGGACGCTCAACATTCAGGCAGGCGGCATAGTGTCCAACGTTTTCATGTTGAACAACTACGGCACCCTCACCGTCCAGGCAGGAGGTGAGCTCGACAACCTCGAGAATCCCGACGGCGTTACGACGGACTGGATCCTTAATACCGGAACACTAGATACCTATGGCAAGGTCCTCAACCTCGATTCGGTGGATAACTACGGCAAGTTCATCATCGAGAATGGAGGTTCTTACACCGGCGGACGCTTTGTGCAGGAAGCTGGTGGAATGCTGCAAGTCGGCAATGGGGGAAGTGCTTCCAGTTCCTTCCACGAGGTGCTCGGTGGTGTGACCCAAATCGACAACGGAGGGACCTTCAATAACACGTTCCTCTACGCGCAGTACGGCGGCACGACTTCGGTTGACGGAACATTCCTGAATACTGGCACCTTCCAGAATGGTGATCCCAACGGCGTCCTGGGCGGTGGAACACTCCAAATCGGCAGCACCGGTGTCTTCGATAACTCTGGCGACTACCAGCAATACGGTTCCGTCCTGCGATGGGACACTGAACAACGGTGGCACGCTGAATAACAGCGGGACGATCGAGAACTACGGTAGTACGTTAACCAACGCCGCAGGTGGAACCATTAACAATAGCTTCACGATCACAAACTACGGTGTGCTTACCAACGCTGTTGGTGGCACAATCAACAACAGCGGCACATACTCAACCTCGACAGCTTTGACAATTTCGGGACGCTCAACATTCAGGCTGGCGGCTGTTTCCAACGCTTTTCTTGTTACAGCGCCGCCTTCCTCTACTAATTTCGGCGTCATCAGCATCCAGGCTGGGGGCGAACTCGACAACAACTCGAGCGACTCCTTCTTCAACTTCTTGTCCAACTTTGGAACGATTACGAACTATGGGAAACTTGTCAACTTCGACATCATGGACAACGATGGCGGGACGATCAAGATTGGCACCGGAGGATCCTTTGACAATCAGGCCCCTACACGCAATACAGCGGTCTGACTCAGATCGACAAAGGAGGAGCGGTTAATAGTTTTACATCTACCAGCAGTTCAGCGGCACGACCGTGGTGGATGGCACGCTGTCCAGTCCGAATTTTCCCATTGACATTGAGGGTGGCACACTCAAGGGGACGGGCACGATCAACGGTGACGTCTTCATGAATGGGACGATGGCGCCGGGCGACTCACCCGGAGCATTTACGATCAGCGGCAACTATACCCAGACCACCAATGGCACCTTCGAGCTCGAGATTCTCAACAGCGGGTTCGATCAGCTGACGGTGGGAGGGATGGTCTCGCTGGACGGAACGCTCGACGTTCTGCTGGCCCAAGGCTTCGATCCCGCACTGGGAACGACCTATAAGTTCCTGTTCTTTGCGCCTGGCGAGCTGACTGGCATGTTCGCTGATATCCAAAACGATTACTTCAACAATGGCACCGAGCGATGGCTGGTGTTCTACGACAATGCGGGTGGCTTTGTCGAGCTGTCAGCGGTGCCCAACGCCAACCCGGCTCCCGAGCCTGCCAGCCTGTTGCTGCTGGGCTCAGGCCTGCTCACCATCGGCTACGGCGTACGCCGTCGATTGATGAAGTAATCCTTCTCTTGTCTCCTCTGCGCGGCCTGATTGGCAACAGTCAGGCCGCCTCTTCTTTGCAGAGAGCTACAACCGAAGGTCGTGCCGCGCAGCCGGATTGCGGGCTTATCTGCCGTGGCCGGAGGCCGGTTAGCCACCCGTCGGACGCTTGGCAAAGTCGCTACGGTCGGCATTTCCGCGCGGCAACCTTGAGCGCCTCGGCTTGCCCCAGTTCGGTTGGAGCGACCATTCCAATCTCTCGCAGCGACTTCCACTCCTCGATTGACTGCTGAAGTATTGGTTCAGCTTCGCTGCATTGGCTATTCGCCGCCAGTGCTTGGGCGAGGCGCGTGTTGACGCGAGCCCGGTCTAACCGGTTGTAGGCCTGATCGGGATCATCGTTCGCCACTTTCTCGGCGAGGTTCGCGGCCGCTTCAAATCTGGCGATGGCTTCGGAAGTTTGGCCCAGTGTCAGCTCGGCCTCGCCGCCGGTGATGGTGGATTGCACGACCTGTTTGCGAAGATTTTCGTCCTGCGACTGTTCGGGCATGTCGTGCAAAATAGCGAGCGCTTTGCGTTCTTGCGCCAGTGCGCTGCGAGCGTCGCCCGTAGCCAACTCTGCCTCGGCCAACCGATGCAGGGCAGCGGCTACATCCGATCGTTTTTCGCCGCTTTGGGGATCGGCGGAGCTGAGCTCTTGCAACGCCGTCAGTGCCTCGCGACAGTACAGCTGCGCTTTAACGGGATCTCCCGTGAGCCGAATAACGTTACCCAGCCACAATTTCCTGACCGCGAGGCTCCGCTGGTAAAGCGAATTCCTGGGGTCGGCAGCAGCAATTTTGCTGATGAGATCGTAAGCCCGTTGAGCATAAGGCAGAGCTTCTTCTGGCCTGCCGCTCTCAGCCAACTGGTTGGCCAGGTCGGAATATGCGGAGGCCAGATTCTGGTGTTCCCCGGGGCTGGCGGAGCCGGACTGAACCATCGGCTCGTTCATTGCGATGGCATCGCGGTATCCCTTTTCCGCCGCCGCCAAATGCCCAAGCCGGCGCTGCGCACCGGCTACGCTCAACTGCGTGAGGAACAGGGTCTCGTGCGCGTCGCGCGAACTTGGGTCCTTCTGTACTAAGCTCGTCGCTCAAGTTGCGCGCCTGCGTGTAAGCCGTCAGCGCATCCTTCGACCGCCCGAGATTGGGGTAGCCATCCAGGCCGTAGAGGTCGCCCAGGAAGTCCAGAGTCTCGATGTGGTGCGTCTGCCAGCTTTCGTCCCAGTGTGCTGCCAGGGCCTTTTCGAACATCGCCGCAGCCTGCTTGTAATACTGCTCTGCTCCCGCGATCTTGTCGGACGAGTGAATCAGGATAGCCAGCACCTGGTAGGCCCGGCCCAGGACGTAGGCGTTCTCCGCGGTCGGGTTTCTTCTGTAGAGCGGCTCGGCGTGGGCTACGGCCTTTCGCGCACTCTCTATTCCTCCTGCCGTATCTCCCAAGTTTGCGTTATAGGTGTTGCCCTGCACGTCGGCGACTTTCACATACGCCAAGGCGATTTCGCGCTCCAGTCCTTCGTCTTGGGTTTGTCGGGAGAGTCCGTCGAGGTAGCTGAGTGCGTCGTTCACCAGCTTCTGGCGTACCGGAGTCGATCCTGGCAAGTTGGCAATGGCGTCGTGGTAGTCGAATAAAACCGTGTGAGCCAGGCGACGGACTTCATTGAACTGGCGGCGGGCGAGAGCTTCGGCGCGCATGGTCATCACGATGCCCACGACCAGCGCTACGAAGACCGCAGCCGCAGCCGCCAGGGGAATGGAATGGCGGCGAATGAATTTGCCGGCCCGGTAGCGGAGTGCATCGCCCTGTGCCCACACCGGTAGCCCTTCGAGATATCGTCGCAGGTCTTCGGAAAACTGTTCGACGGAGCCGTATCGCCGTACCGGCTCCTTGCGCAGAGCTTTGAGGACGATGTGGTCGAGGTCGCCATGCAGCTTGCGAGCCATCGCCTTTCCGCCGATGTCGCGCGCCGCTGTTTCGCTCGGAGGTAGCGGCTCGTCTTCTCGTACCAAACGAATCGCGTCGGAGAGGTTCAACATCTTTTCGCGATAAGGAGAGTGGGCGGAGAGCAGTTCGTACAGAATGACTCCCAGCGAGTACTGGTCGGAGGCCGTGGTCATGGGCTCGCCAAGGATCTGCTCCGGGCTGGCGTAGGCCGGCGTCAGCCAATGCATTCCGACTGTCGGTTGCTCCTCCGAACCCGCGTCGGGCAGCACCAGCTTGGCGACGCCGAAGTCGAGAAGCTTCACTTCGCCGGATTGGTTGACCAGAATGTTGCCGGGCTTTAAATCACGGTGAATTACGAGTCTCTGGTGAGCGTACTCGACGGCGCTGCAAGCCTGACGAAACAGCCGCACTCTTTCTGCAATGCCGAGCTGCTGGTCCTTGCAATAAGAGGTAAGCGGCTTGCCTTCGATGAACTCCATCACCAGGTACGGGAGGCCCTCGGGCGTAGTGCCGCCGTCGAGCAGACGGGCGATGTTGGGATGGCTCAGGTTGGCAAGTATCTGGCGTTCCTGGCGGAAGCGGTCGGCCAGCGCGGCGGAATCGAATCCACCGCGTACGATCTTGATGGCGACTGCCTGCTGGTATGCCGAGTCGGCGCGGACCCCTCGATATACGGTGCCCATGCCGCCTTCGCCGATGATCTCGACGACGCGGTAATCACCGAGTACATGCCCCACGCGCGAAGCCCCGGCCGGCGTATCAAGCTTCGCCTCCGCGTTCAGCGCGGAGCCTTTCCAGAACGTCTGTTTTTCCGCCGCTTCGTCGCTCGCCAGCAGACGTTCGACTGCTGCCTTCAGCGCCCCATCGCCCGCGCACTCCCGGGTCAGGAAGGCCTCTCGCTCCGAGGTGGGGACATCAAATGCGCGTTCGAAAAGTTCTTCGAGCCTTGCCATGTCGCTGTCTGGGAATCTATCCCGGTGTGCAGTTGGTTCCTGTAATCGCGTCCTGCAGCCACGCCCGCGCAAAACGCCAGTCCCGCTCCACTGTCCGTAGCGAGCACTCGACACCCTGTTGCCGCAGCACTTCCGTCGTTTCATCCGCGGTCAACCCGCCGAAGAAGCGCAACTCCACGACCTGCGCCTGCCGCGCGTGTTCGGTGGCTAAGCGGTCCAGCGCGTCATTCACCATCAGCACATCCAGATTGACGGCCTTGCCGATGTCGGGCAGCGTCACCGGCTTCTCGCCCCCGCCTCGCTTCGCGGCATTTCGTCGCCGAGCGTGGTCCACCAAGATGTTCCGCATCATGCGCGCTGCCACGAAATAGAATTGCGCCCGGCTCTTCCAGTCGAAAGTTTGCATATCGGGTAGTTGCAGGTAGAGCTCATGCACCAGCGCGGTGGGCTGTAGGGTATGGCCTTCGGATTCGTGGCGGAACATCGCTCCCGCCAGCCGGCGTAGTTCCTGGTACACAGCATCGGTGATGAAGGGGAGGGCTTCCTCGTCGCCTTGGCGCCAGCGTAGTAACAACGAGGTAATGTCTGACGCTGCGCTCTTGTCGCTCATGGCCCGGGGTCCCTAAATTATTTCTCTCTGCCGTGGCGGGTTTCGCTCACCGATTGCGCTTGTAGATCAGAACGCAAATTTCGCCACGACGCATACGGCGCCGGGCGCGATGTGGGAAAGCCTGCAAAGAATGGCGCGATTCTAGCACACGCCTTGGCGTGTGATGGATTGGTCGCGCGGTCTGCGGCTACTGACAATTGATCGTTATCGGGAAGAGGAACCCAATGAAGCAGCGCCACCTGTTTATCGCAGCGGTCGTCACCGTTTTGTGCCTGTTCGTAATCTCGAGCGCAGCCGGGACAGTAGTCACCCTTCCAGGCGCATACTACTCCGGCTCCATCTGGTACAACCTGGGCAGCAACACTGTGTACAGCGCCCCTGGGAGTTACAGCAACGGTCCCGGGACAGCTTCCATCGCAGCCATGCCGAACGCATCCGCATCAGTGTCGTACGGCTGCGCCTTTTCTTACCCAAACGCGTGCCAGGGGGGCTCGGCCACTACCATCGTTTACTACTTTACGGTTGTCGGAGGAAACCAGTGGGATCCCGTCAACGTGTTGATTGACGGCTCCTTGAGGGCGGCAACCACGTCCAGCAACGTTGGCTCCTCGTCGCTGGTAGGCGCGTACACCGACTTGAGCGTGAGCTGGGGCGGCTATGGAAGCAGTCATTCCCTGACCAACTACTGCGTCGGTGCCTGTTCGTGGCAGCAAAGCTGGACGGGCACGTTGTCCACTCCGATGGTAGTGGGCGGTGTAGGAACTATACAGATGGACACACAGGTCGACCTCGACGAGGTTGCCAAGGGTGCCACGGGATGGGCCTACGCCTATGCTGATCCCTACATCTACATCGATCCCAACACGCCCAATGCTTCCCAATACAGCATCGTCGTCAGCCAGGGCATTGGCAACACGCCACTCGGCACCACCCCCGAGCCATCAAGCCTGATGCTGCTGGGCGGCGGTGTCGTAGGGCTCGTGGAAATCCTGCGGCGCAGAGGCCTCAGATAACCCGAACCACGTCAGCTCAGTCGGTCCATGGGCGTCGCACCTCCGGCGGCGCCCTTTTATTGCCTACCAATCAGATGATTCGCCGGGGGACCAGACCTCTTACTCGTCGACCTCTTCCCATTGATAGCCGCAGGTCAGGCAGCGCCAATGCTGGCCCTCCGCAGTGGGAGGCTCAGGGAATGGAATCGCTGAGGACCACAGCGAGATCTGTCCTGGATTGCCGCCCGTGATCGGGCGGATCTCCAGCGACTCGCACTCGGGACAGCAGGGGACTTCCTCGGAGTCGGACTCTTCTTCGTTGGTGCTGAGACGAAAATCGTCCAGGATTTCCAGCGCGCGCACGACCTGATGATCAGGTACCTGGAGTTTGATGCCCCACATCGCCATACCGATGTGCAGGTTCATCGCGTTCTCGTCGCGCACCGAGGCGGCAATGCCCGCCGACGAGAGCTTTCCCTGGGCGAGTTTGGCTTCTCCGATGTTCAGGAAGGTTGCGATGGTAACCAATTCTTCGGGCATCACGGCTGCGGCTAGCCTAGGACTAAGCGACGCCGCCCGTCAATTCCTCAAGATGTGCGCGCCGGGTGTGCTGCGCAATGACGTCAACAATCTGAAGCGCCACGGCAAGAGCGTTGCGACCTTGCTGCAAAGAAACCTCGGGCGTGCTGCGCGTGCGAACCACGCTCAGAAAACTGAGCAGTTCGGCGCGGAGAGGCTCCTGGGCTTCGACCTTGGGCTTGAAGGGCACGATGCCGGGAAACGCGCTGCTCGCGACACTCGCGGGATTGAACGGGTCGAAGTCATCGCTGGGACTGGCGTTTTCCTCGACCGTCAAGACCAGCACATCCTGGCGTGAAAAATCGAGCGAGACGTACTGACGGGGCTGAAAGAAGCGCAGCTTCCGAACACGCTCGGTGCTGACGCGGCTGGCGGTGAAATTTGCCACGCATCCTGATTCGAATTCGAGCCGCACGTTGGCGATATCAACTCTCTTCGACAGGATCGGCAGGCCAACGGCGCGGACTTCTTTCACTGCCGACTTAGCCATGGTCAGCACGATATCGATGTCGTGGATCATGAGGTCGAGCACCACATCGACATCGAGCGAACGTGGCGTGAAGACGCTGAGACGATGAACCTCGAAGAACATCGGCTTGGTCAGCAGCGGAAGCGTAGCGCGCACCGCGGGATTGAAGCGCTCGAGATGTCCTACCTGGACAATGCGATTGTGCCGCTCTGCCATGCCGGCCAGTTCATCAGCTTCGGCCAGCGTGCTGGCCAGCGGCTTCTCGATGAGGACGTCAACCCCTGATTGCAGCAGCTCGCGGGCAACTGCAAGGTGAGCGACGGTTGGAACGGCGACTGATACGGCGTCCACTTCTGCATTCAACAATTCGGCAACTGAGCCATATGCCCGGGTACCGAACTCTTCGGCGATTGACTTTGCGCGAGCTTGGTCGGCATCCACTACACCGGTGAAGGTTATGTTTACTGACGGATCGGCTTGCAGGTCGCGATACACACGGGCGTGGTTGCGGCCGAACGTACCTGTTCCAACGACACCAACGCGCAGAAAGCCATTGCTGACTGGCATGTCTGGATTGTCGCTTATTGACTTCCCTGGAGGCAAAGACTATGCCTACGCGGTGTGTCCGGGTATGTGGCTGACCACTTTCTCCGCCACAATGCAGATTCCGGCTTCGTTCGCAGCCGCGATGACCGCAGGCTTATCGAAGATGAGGCAGCGTCCGGCATCGAGCGAGAGGCATGTCGCGCCGGCCTGCTTCATGGTTTCAATGGTTCGCAACCCAACCACCGGAACGTCGAAGCGCATATCCTGGTTGGGCTTGGCAACCTTGACAATGGTAAGCGCGCGGCTGAGAGTGGAAGGCTCCTTGCCCAGTGCGGGCGACTTCATGAGCTCGCCTGCGCGCAAAATGGTTGCGTCGGTGCCCTCCATGGCTTCCACGGCAACACACGCTGCCTCAGCAATCACCACGGTCTGGCCGATATCGAACCGCGACAGATGCTGTGCCACCCCGCGGCCGTAGGTGATGTTGGTCTGCTCGGTATCGGATGGGCCGCGGCTGCTCATCACGCCCTCCTCCGCGAGCATCGGTTCCAGCAGAGCGGTCGAACTCATCAGTGTGATGCCTTCGGACTCCAGCACTTTGGCAATGGCCCCTATCAACGAGTCGGTATTGCGGGTAGCCAGGGTAAGCAGGACCTTGGTGAGTCGCCAATCCGGCTTGATGTCGCTGAAGATCTGCTTGTGCTTCACCTGTCCGGCCATGACGGCGCGAGTAATGCCTTCGCGCTGGAAGGTTTCGATCAGCTTCGAGAGCTCGCCCAAAGACAGCCAGTGCACCGAAGCCGCGCCATATTGTTCGATGTTAGGTGAGGTCTCTTCCTTGATGGCTGCGACGACGACGTCTATTCCCTGCGACCGCGCAGCATCGAGCACGAGGAATGGAAATCTGCCATTCCCCGCAATAAGGCCGAGGCGCTTTGGATCAGAAGCGGCCATAGTTGAGATGTTGCCAGCAACAGTTACCGATTGCCAGTCACTTGATCACACCTCGTTGTGATGTCTCGATAAACCGTACCAGCAAATCGACATCTTCCCCTATCTGCGCTTCGGAGCGGAGTTTTTCCAATGCCTGCGAGGTATTCAGTTTCGACGCCAGAAGTACCTTGAATGCGTGATGAAGCTTCTTGATGCGCTCGGGCGAGAAGCCCCGCCGCTGCAAACCCACCTTGTTGAGCATGAAGGCATGCGTATCGCGCTCGGCACTGGTCATGGAGTAGGGCAACACATCCTGTGTGATCGTGGTACCGCCACCAATGTAGGAATGTGCGCCGATCCGCACAAACTGATGCACCGGGCAGAGCGCGCCCACCACCGCCCACTCTTCCACCGTCACGTGTCCGGCGAGGGTGGCGCCGTTGATCAGCATGGAATGATCGCCAATTACGCTGTCGTGTCCAATGTGGGTGTACGCCATAATCAACGTATCGCTGCCCACGCGCGTTACGCCGCCACCCTTGAGCGTGCCGCGATTGATGGTGACGTATTCGCGAATGATATTGCGATCGCCAATCTCCAGCCGTGTAGGCTCGCCGCGATAGGTTATGTCCTGCGGATCGCCGCCGATCGCCGCAAACGAGTAGATTTGGTTCTCACGGCCCAGCTTTGTCGGGCCGTTCACGATGGCGTGCGACGAGACCTCGCAGTTCTCGCCCATCTCCACGCCGGCTCCTATGACGCAATAGGCGCCTATGGTGCAGGACGCAGGAATCTTCGCGGATGGATCGACGATGGCCGTCGGATGAATGTTCATGAAGACTTAGGGCTTGTCCGCGCTGCCCGCAGAACTGTCGGATTTGCCTGCTCGCCGGTCCAGCAGACGGCAAGTGATGACCGCTTCGCACGCGACCTTCTCGCCGATATACGCTTTGCCCTGCATACGGCCAGCGTTACCGCGCCACACCAGCACGTCCACTTCAATGCGAAGCTGGTCGCCGGGACTGACCGGTCGCCGGAATTTCGCGCGCTCGATTCCGGTAAAAAGGAGCAACTTATGCTCGCGGTCGGGGAATTCGATCAGCAACAGCACACCACCGGCCTGCGCCATGGCTTCCACCACCAGGACGCCGGGCATAATCGGTCCGGCAGGAAAGTGCCCCACGAAATAAGGCTCGTTGGCGCTGACGTTCTTCAGCGCCACGATGCGCTTAGTGCGGACGATTTCCGTCACCCGGTCGATCAGCAAAAAGGGATAGCGGTGAGGAAGAATTTTCAGGATCTCGTAAATATCGAATCCCGGGGAAACTTCGATTTCGGCAGGCGCGGTCTTCGCGGTGTCGCTCATAGCTTGTCTCGTGAAAGTCACGATTATACATTTCATAGGTGCGGCCAATATCCGCGCCACACCGGCTACACTCAATGGCAAGCCTCATGAAGCCGAAACGCTCTGTACTTACGAAGCCTGAACTGCCCAGCGTCCTGCCCTGGCTGACCGATCACGAGCACGTGATGGTCGAGCAACTCCGCGAGCTTGTAGTGCGCGAATCACCAACGCACGACAAGACTTCGTGCGACGCCTTGTGCGATTACCTTGCCGAACGGTTTCGACCGCTGGGTGGACGCGTAAAGATCCATCGTCAGCCGACCGCAGGCAACCATCTTCAGGTGGACTTCCCGGGCCCGAGAGGACGCAAACCTGTCCTGCTGCTTGGTCACTACGACACCGTCTACGATCTCGGTACGTTGAAGTCGATGCCATGGGTGGAACGGAATGGCCGGCTGCACGGACCGGGCGTCTTCGACATGAAGGGCGGCATTGTGCAGATCATGTTCGCCCTACGTGCCTTGCGAGAGGCGAATGGCAGCTTGCCGCGTACCGTCACCGTCTGGTTGGTCTCCGACGAAGAGACCGGCAGCGATTCTTCCCGCGCGATGACCGAGAAGCTGGCTTCGCAAAGTGAGGCTGTCTTCGTGTGCGAACCGTCCGGTCCCGGCGGAGCGCTCAAGACCGCCCGCAAGGGTGTAGGTAGCTTTCTGATTCGCGTGACCGGGAAGCCCGCCCATGCCGGCCTCGACTTCGAGAAGGGGCATAGCGCCATTCGCGAACTGGCCCACCAGATTCATGCGGTGTCGGAGCTTACCGATCTGAAGCGAGGAATCACGCTGAACGTCGGCATCATCCGCGGAGGCACGCGCACCAACGTTATTCCCGCCGAGGCAGTGGCGGAAGTGGATCTACGTGTCGCGCACAAGTCCGACGGGCCCCGGATGGAGCGCAAAGTGAAGTCGCTACGGCCGGTGAACCGCAATTGCAAGCTGCACATTGAAGGCGGCATCAATCGGCCTCCGCTGGAGCGAACTCACGCGGTGGCTGGACTGTTTCGGACAGCTCAGAAATTGGCGGTCACACTGGGATTTTCGCTCGGCGAAATCGCCGTGGGCGGCGGTTCCGACGGCAATTTCACCGCTGGGATGGGGGTTCCAACACTCGACGGCCTGGGTGCCGTCGGGGACGGCGCACACGCCACCCACGAATTCGTAGTGGCGGCAGAGTTGCCACGGCGCGCGGCACTGCTGGCCGAGTTGATAACCGCTATCTAGTGTGTCTTGTACCACTTGTGTGGCAGACCTGTTTGCTTCTATACGGCTGCCTTTCTTTGACGCCGGCGCGCGAAGAGCCTAGAATTTACTGTTGAAGCCCGCACATTGCTCTTCGTAGCCGCATTCAATCGGGCTGTTCGACCGGAGGATTTATGTTTGGTGGAAAGATCGGTCTGCCCGAACTGGCGGTTATTGTGTTCATCGCCCTGCTCATTTTTGGCCCCAAGAAGTTGGGCGAACTGGGCAAGGGACTAGGTGAAGGCATTCGTAACTTCAAGTCGTCGATGAGTGAAGGCGCCGCCAGCACGACGACCAGTTCGACCGAAGAAAAGAAGTAACAGCGATCGTCTTGGCGGAGCGTGCTTCGCGAAAGGCTCCGGTCGTACCCTCTCCGCTCTACAGCAGACGCAGTCCAGTGTCTGCTCCCAATACCTGTAACATGCGATAGACGCGTGGAACCGGCAGCCCCACGACATTGAAGTAGCACCCGTCAATGCGCTCGATCCAGCGCGACGCGATACCTTGGATGGCGTAGCCGCCCGCCTTGTCCATCGGCTCTCGTGTGGCGACGTAGCCTGCAATTTCGGCATCCGTCAGCCGGCCAAAGCGGACTTCGGTGATTTCGGCTTCGGTCTGTTCGTGGCCCGGCGCTAACACGCACACGCCGGTAATCACCTGGTGCGCACGTCCGGAGAGCAGCCGAAGCATGCGCGCGGCGTCCTGCTCGTCCTGTGGCTTTTCCAGCAGATGTTCGTCGACAACGACAACGGTGTCAGCGCCAAGTACCACATTGTCAGGGTTGCGGGCAAAGACTGTCTGCGCCTTAGCGCGGGCCAATCGTTGCGCATACCGTAACGGCGGCTCGCTAGGCAGAGGCTGTTCGGGGACATGCGCCGGCTCTACGATGAACGGTATCCCGGCATTACGCAGCAACTCAGCGCGCCGTGGCGAAGCAGAGGCGAGAATCAAAGGCATGCATACACGATTCTAACGGCCGGCAGGGTCAATCTCGGTGCACAACCAAAGTGAATAGCGCGGTTTTTATCGCGTTGGAAGCCGCACTCATGGCCGCCGACATGGTACCGCGCGCGTCCATTGATGCCTTCATATCCTGATAGAATCGAGGTGTCCCCCGGCACACCGATGGATCCCTCACTCATTCGCAATTTCGCCATCATCGCCCATATCGATCATGGGAAAAGCACGCTCGCCGACCGGCTGCTGGAGCTTACCGGCTCGCTGACGGCGCGCGAAATGCAGGCGCAGGTGCTGGATGCGATGGACCTGGAGCGTGAGCGTGGCATCACCATCAAGGCCCACTCAGTGCGCATGATGTATCCCGCGCAGGACGGCAAGACCTATCAGCTCAACCTGATCGACACGCCCGGCCACGTGGACTTCAGTTACGAAGTCTCGCGCTCGCTCGCTTCCTGCGAAGGCGCGCTACTCGTAGTAGACGCTTCACAGGGAGTTGAAGCGCAGACGCTGGCCAACTCCTACATCGCTATCAATAACGGCCTCGAAATCATTCCGGTCATCAACAAGATCGACCTTCCCAGCGCCGACATCGAGCGCACCAAAGAGATGATCGAGGGCGCCGTTGGCCTTGATGCCTCCCATGCTCTGGCCATCAGTGCAAAGACGGGTGTCGGCGTTCCTGAGATTTTGGAAGCGATCGTAAGAAAGATTCCGCCGCCCAAAGGCAAAGCGAGTCATCGCTTGCAGGCCCTGATGTTCGATTCCTGGTTCGATCCCTATCGCGGCGTCGTCGTATTGGCCCGCATCGTTGAGGGCACCATTCGCAAGGGCCAGCGTATTCGTCTGATGGCCAATGGCCGAACTTTCGACGTGGAAACGCTCGGCGTACTAACGCCCAAGCCGGTTGAGGTGGACGAACTGAGCGCCGGTGAAGTCGGCTTCCTGGTCGCCAACATTAAGAACGTGGCTGACACGGGAATTGGCGACACCATCACCGACGACGCCCATCCGGCGCTGGAACCATTGCCTGGTTTCGAAGAATTGAAACCGATGGTCTTCGCCGGACTCTATACGGTGGATGCGCACGAGCACACTTTGTTGCGTGAGGCCCTGGAAAAACTTCGGCTCAACGACGCGTCGTTCTTCTTCGAGCCCGAGAGTTCGGTCGCGCTGGGCTTCGGCTTCCGCTGTGGCTTCCTTGGCCTACTCCACATGGAGATCATCCAGGAGCGCCTGGAACGTGAGTACGACCTGGACCTCATCACCACGGCACCAAGCGTGCGTTACAAGATCACGCTCACCGACGGCAGCGTTATCGAGGTGGACAACCCTTCGCGCTGGCCCGATCCCAGCGAGATCGAGAAGATTGAAGAGCCCATCATCACTGCCACAATCCTTACCAACGAGGAATATGTCGGTGGAATTCTGAAGCTGGTAGAGGACAAGCGAGGCAAGCAGAAAGCATTTGAGTACGTCAGTAGCACACGCGTGATGCTGACCTACGAACTGCCGCTGAATGAGATCGTGATGGACTTCTACGACAAACTGAAGTCCGTCTCGCGTGGCTATGCCTCACTCGACTACCACCTGACCGGCACATGGGACTCGCCCATGCTGAAGCTGGACATTCTGGTGGGAGGCGAACCCGTGGATGCGCTGTCGATCATCGTGCACAAGGACTTCGCCTACGATCGCGGCCGCGCGTTGGTATCGAAGATGCGCGAACTGATTCCTCGCCAGATGTTCGAAGTAGCCATCCAGGCCGCCATCGGTGCCAAAGTCATCGCTCGGGAAACAGTTGCAGCCATGCGAAAGAACGTAATTGCCAAGTGCTACGGGGGCGACATCAGTCGCAAGCGCAAGCTCCTGGAAAAGCAGAAGGAAGGCAAGAAACGCATGAAACGCATTGGCCGCGTGGACATACCGCAAGAGGCATTCCTGGCAGTCTTACGGGTCGGCGAAGACTAGGACTCGCTCCCACCAACCCGCACGTCCCCAAGTCACATTTTGTGCAAAACCCTCTGGATTCAGCAAATGCGGACTTCTCGCCGCATCGCCGTGCGGCTTTCTCTCGGCTGGTGGGCAACGCATTGATTTAGAAGCTTCTTAACTCTGCACCAGAACGATTGCAATTTCACCGGACTGCCGCACGAGCCGCCGTTACGTTGAAGGCCAGAAAAACGATTCACAGTATTTTCCACAGGCTTCCGACCCACCAATAAGCTTGTTTTTCTGCGACTTCGCCACAAAGCTTCCTCTAAAAGCCAAAGCCACCCGAAGGTGGCTTTGGCAATCACAAACGGACTTGTAGCCTACTGCGGTTTTGTCGTCGTCGTTGTGGCTGGCTTGCTCGCAGCGGTGGCCGGTGGCTTAGCGAGGCCCGGAGTAGTGCCCGCCGGACGCGGCGTCGCGCTACCGCTCGTAGCCCCAGCGGGCTTTGCCGGAGCAGGCACGCCGGACTGGACGTTGTACACGTCGACAACTGCTTTGGTGATGTCCACCGCTTGGGTGGCAACGACGACCGGTCCCTGGGGCCAGGGGGCCGAGGCATCGAGCAACAGCCCATAACCGTTGTCGTTCACATACTTGGTGATGACCGGCGCCATTTTTTGCAGGATTCGTTGCGCAATTTCGTTCTGCTGCTGCTGAAACTCATTCTGGGCGTCTTCGGCGCCGCGCTGCAAGCTCTTGGTCTTGGTCTCGATTGATTTCACCAAGGTCTCATGCGCCTCGGGGCTCAACTTGTCGCCCTGGGTGCTGAGCTGTTTCTTGAGGTCTTCGATTTCGGTGTTCTGTTTCTGCAACTCGAGCCGTTTCGGCTCGAACTTCTTGGCCAGAGTTTCGAAATCGCGTTGGCCTTC
Source organism: uncultured Acidobacteriaceae bacterium (assembly GCA_963738905.1). Classification (GTDB taxonomy): domain Bacteria; phylum Acidobacteriota; class Terriglobia; order Terriglobales; family Acidobacteriaceae; genus DASRAA01. The sequence continues at coordinate 1,243,058 of CAVTYG010000010.1, read as the reverse complement.
GTTGCTACCGGCGATTGCACCCTGCATGTCGATAACGCCCACCTTGACGCCATTGGGATTAATCGTAGGCGTAGTGGTTGCTGGGGCTGGGGTGGCCGAACTTGTCTGGGCCAGTGAGGCCATGGAAACAAGAACGAGCAGAGCTAGGCTTGCGAACGTGCGCTTCATTAGTTTTGCTGTAACTCCTTGGAGTGCTCCCGGGAATTCCTCAGGTGTTCCAGTTGCACACGATCTAATCGGTGCTGTTCCGGACGACCGGGCTGAACGGTTCGCAGGCAACTGCGCGTCCGTCCCCGGCCGGAAGATTCGGCGGTGCGGATACTACAATTATAGGCGTCCCGCTCTGGCACCGTCAAATAATTCAACCCATTGCTCGGCAATAGGTCGCGGTCTTCGCATCTCGCTAGAATGTCGTCGCCACTGAGAAACGGAACGTCTTGCGCGGCTCTCGGATCAGGTAAGCCGGATTATAGAGCGCCACCGCGTTCTGGTAGCTATAGTCCCCTGCCGGCCCCACCGGGAACATCGACCGCGTAATCGGCGACACTGGCGCAACCGTCTGATCGAGCCGTAACGGGTTGTACGCGTAATAAATACGGAAAGGCGCGTTGACAATGGGGAGTACTACTTGCAGCTCTAAACCTGTAGACATGCGCGGTTGATAATTCGTGCCCGATATTGGAGCAAGTATCCCGGACGTCGGGATCCGTATTGTTCCAGCACACGAAAAATCGAGGTTCAGATACGGGCAGCCGTAGCTTGTGGTGTTGAGGGTCAACACTTGCGTGTTGGCGATCCTTAACTGCGACGTATTGGTTATGAAGTCCATGCCCGTGTCAACGAACGGCGCCAGCGTCACCGGCCCGACGATCGGCACACGGTATTCCAGGTTCGTCACCCAGCTCGTGTCGCCACCCGGGAAGATGAGTTGGTTCACCGGAAGAGTGACGTTCCATGTGCCCCTGCGTGGGTTCGTCGGATCCAGTGGAATCGTGGTTCCGTCGGGGTTCTGAAGTGGAATCGTGATGGCTGAAGGGAAAAGCACTACCGGCGAGATGGAACGAATATCGAAGCCGCGGATGTCCTGGTCGCCGCCCATGTAGAACCTGTCGAACGGCGGCGCTACATCTCCGGCGTAGCCGGAAATCCATGATCCCTGTACCCGCAAGCCGAGGGTGTTGCGGCCCTTATTCATCGGCCGGAACTTCTTCCACTCCACCACGGGCTTGATGTAGTGGGTATTCCCGCCCAGACCCGCAAATTCCGTCGCTGCAAAGAAACTTTGCCCTGTGTGCGGACGCTGCGGGTTGTCGATCCGGTTGTAGGAGAAGCTGGGCACGACTTTGCTGGTCTGGATGCCCGTGAGGGCGTTCGGACCCGACAAACCCCGGAATGCCAGGCTCTGGAAATACAGCGTCGAGGCAGCACTGTAGGTTTGCAGCGTGGTGTCGTCGAACGCATACGTAATGCCCACGCGTTTAAATGACCGTTTAATTGGATAACTCAGCGATGTCGTGAACCCGGTGCTGGTCTGGGTGTAGTTCTGGAGCAGCGCCTGATAGCTGGCTGGGAGATTAATGGACTGCCCGCTCTGCACTTCCAGCTGTTGTTGCTGGTTGTAGTTGTAACTGCTGTGATACACGGTCCAGCCAAATTGCAGCGGCCGGTCCATCAGATACGGCTGGGTAAACGACAGCGTCTCATTTTTCTGATACTGGCCCACCGACACCTGTACCGAAAGCGACTCTCCCTTGCCGAACAGGTTATTCGTGGTGTAGTTAACGCCGATGAATCCGCCCGAAAGACCGCTCACGCCGCCTGTCAGGCCGATGCTGTTCTTGCCCTTCTCCCGCACCTTCAGCAGGATGTCAACCGTCGCATCCTGCGCATTCTGCTTGATTTCCGAATCCTGTTCCGGCTTCAGCGGTTCGAAATACTGCAACTGATTTAAGCGCAGCAGGCTGAGGTCCCACAGGTTTCCGTTGTAAACGTTGCCTTCTTCCAGCGCCAGTTCACGGCGAATGACTTTGTCGCGCGTCGTCGTATTTCCCGTGAACTCAATACGGCGAACAAAGAACTGCTTGCCTTCGTCTAGATCAATCTTGAGCGTGATCTCCTTGGTCTCGTCATTGGCGTCGGTATTGGGCACCGGGGCGAAATTGATGTAGCCGAGTGCGGCATACGCCTTGCGCAGGTTCTCCAGACCTTTACGGACAGCCTCGGTATCGAAGATGTCGCCGTCTTTGATCTTGAATTGCGCCCGCAGAGCTCGCGGATCCTGCACCGCCTTGTTGCCGCTAAAGGTAATTTCCTTCAGCTTGTAACGATCGCCTTCTTCCACCGGCATGGTGATATCGACTGCCTTGCCCGGCGTCTTCGAGAAAGGCCAGTACCAGGCAGGCGGCGTTTCCCGAATCTGCGTCTTGGGATCGGCCACCAGCGCTTTGAAATAGCCCTTGGTCTGGTAGTAATAGCGGACCCGTTCGGCATCTTCGTTCAGCTTGGTCGAATCATACGTTTTGGGAAACAGATTCTCCAGAAAGTATGGTGTGAAGACGGAGTATGGAACGCCGATTGGCTTCAGGTTCTTCATGGCGCCCTGCAACTCCCTTGAATTCAGCGCCTTGTTGCCCACGAAGGTAATTTTCCCGACTTTGACCTTGGGGCCTTCCTTAATCACGAACGTTAGTCCTACGGCTGCCGGAGGAATGGGCCTGACTTCTGAGCGCACGGTGGCGAACTGACGCCCGTGCGCGGCCAAAAGCTCCTTGATCACGACCTCGGCGTGCTTCACCTTGGTCGGATCGTACTGACTTTCCTGAGTCAGGCCGACCTTGCGTTCCTTAAACTTATCGAGAACGTCGCTTTGCGAGACCGCACTTAAGCCTACGTACTTGATTTCACGGATAGTTGGCTTTTCCTTCACGTAAACGTGAATGATCCACCCTTTAGTGGTCTGTTCGCGTTCAATGCGGACGTCGTCGAAGTAGCCGGTGTTCCAAAGGGAGTTAAAGTCCCGCTCCAGCGCCTGCTGGTCGTATACATCGCCGGGGCGCGTGAACATACGGGCACGAATGGTGTCCGCCGGAATGCGGCGATTGCCGTGGATGGTGATGTCCACGACCAAGCCCTGCTGCTGCCCCCAGGCGGACAATGGCGCCAGACAGATGATTGCGATTATGAGACTTAGCGCTTTGGCACAATAGCGCCGCCCGCGGCGGAGGATCTCCGCAGGGCTAACCTGGCTATGGGAAGAAATAGGGACAACCTCAAACCGTGATAGATGAAATCGCAATTATACGGTACCGGTGTCGCCTCCATAAAGCGAGCCACACCCACCAGCGCTAGGCCACGAAGAACCTAACCCCTTTACGTACTGGAAGTTTCGGGAACTCGCTCGACTTCGACCAGCGTTGCGTAGAAGGTCGCTCCTCCTCCCAAATCCGCCAGTCGAGCTGAAGTAAGCACGTTGATATTAATCCCGCCGTCGGAGAGCTTCGCCCAACCCAGTTTTGCGCCGACCACGCCTGGAGCCACCGCGCCGTCCACTCGCGCCCGCAGTACAATCGCACCGCGATCGTTGAAGACGCGGACACGGTCGCCGTCGGCAATACCGCGGGCCGTAGCATCGCTCCGGCTCATCTCGAGCTCGTGCTGGTGCTCCATCTTCTGCACCGACGGCAGGTTCACGAAGGTTGAATTCAAAAAGTTGTCTGCTTTGCGCGCCAGCAATTCCAGCGGATACCGTTTCGCAGCCGTTGTGTGACGTGACTCTTCCGGCGGAACGAACTCGGCCACCGGATCCATTCCCTGCGCGATCAGCGAGGCATCATACAACCGTGCTTTCCCATTGGGAGTCGCAAATCCGTTGGCGAACGGCAACCACGCTTCGCTGCTCTCATCGCCGTACACGTTCAATCGCACTTGAGGTTCCCGCTCTAGACGTTCTCGCGTTATACCCTCGAGTTGCGGAGCACCTGACGCCAGCGCACTGTCGATGATTTCGTCTACCGTCTCGCGGAAACACTCCTCTTCGAATCCCATGCGCTGCCCCAGTTCAGCGAATAGCGCCACATTCGACCTGCACTCCCCCAACGGATCAATCGCCTGCTGCGACACCTGCAGATAAATGTGACCGTACGACTTCACCAGGTCTTTCTGCTCGAAGAAAGTCGTCGCTGGCAGCAGGATGTCTGCGTAATCCGTCGTGTCGGTGAAGAACTGCTCGTGGACCACCGTGAACAAATCTGGGCGTTTCAACCCCCGTACCACTAGGTTATGCTCAGGACACACCGCCGCAGGATTGGAGTTGTAAACGAACAGCGCTTTCACCGGAGGACCTTTTACCTCCGTCAGCGCCTTACCCAGCTCAACCATGTTGATGCTGCGGGCCTCCCGCCCAAGCGGGCTCTTCTTCATCAGGTCGGTTCTTTCCATCGCCGCCTGGTTAAGTCCGAAGCCACCGCTCAGCGATAGCTGCAAGCCGCCGCCTACTTCCTTCCACGATCCAGTGATCACCGGCAGCATGCAGACGGCACGCATAGCGGCTCCGCCATTCGTGGTGCGCTGTATACCGTAGTTCACCCGGATCACCGCTGGGCGCATGCTCGCATATTCATGCGCAAGAAGTTCGATGTCCTTCGCCGGGATGCCCGTCCACTCCGACACCTGTCGCGGCGTATATTTCGGCAGTCTCTTCTGAAGCTCTTCGAAGCCGTCCGCATAGCGCGCGATGTAATCCTCATCATGCAGCCCGTCGCGAAGGATGACGTGCATCATCCCCATTGCCAATGCTACGTCCGTGCTTGGATTGATAGGAATGTGCCAGTCCGCAACCCGCGCGGTTCGCGTACGGTACGGATCGATCACCACCAGCTTGGCGCCGTTGCGCCGCGCTTCCTCCACGAATGGCCACAGGTGGATGTTGTTACCGTGAATGTTCGCGCCCCACGCGATGATGTATTTCGAATGCTTGAACTGCTCCGGTTCGGTACCGACGTTGCGCCCGTACATCGAGACGATGGCGTCGCCACCAGTCGTGGAGCAGATGGTCCGCAACAACTGCGAGGCGCCGGTGCGATGGAAGAACCGCATATCCATCGAGCCGCCATTCAGCACTCCCAGATTGCCCCCGTAGGAATAAGGCAATATGGCTTCAGGGCCGAATTCGCTGCTGATGCTTTTGAATCTCGCGACGATCTCGTTCAGCGCTGCGTCCCACGTGATGCGCTCAAACGCGTCGACTCCGCCCGTGCCTTTGGGAGCAACGCGCCGCATGGGATACAGTACCCGGTCAGGCGAGTAAACACGGTCAAGGTATTTCGCAACTTTGCCGCAAAGAAAACCCTGCGTGACGGGATGCGCCGGATCGCCCTGGATACGGGTCGCGCGTCCGTCTTCGACGGTAATCAATGTTCCGCACGCATCCGGGCAATCATGCGGACACACGGCATGGACAACTTGTTTCATCAACGCAAAAACCTTGTGACATTATCCCATGCAAGGCCCGGGTGGCGGCTGTCGCTCGAGATGTCACAGAATTGCAAATTTTAGTGGGACGAAACCCGCTAATTCCGGGCTGAAATGCGCTTTTCACGGTTGACCCTTTGAGTCCTGGTTGCACAACACCGCTCTAAGTGCAGTATCATTTTCTAATCAACTTCGCCGACTCAGCGCAAAGGGAGGAGGCACCGTGGGCCGTAGACTTTTCGTTCTGCTCGCTCTGTCGATATTGGCGGCGTCGATTCCCGCCGAATCCAAAATGCATGGATTCTCCAATCCAGAGGACCGGGCTCGTGCCTTGAACTACATTCAAAGTCTCGAGCAGGAACCGCTCGCCAAAGATAGCCTCGACAAACGCATGTGGCTCACCGAGTGGATCGTCAAAGCTCCCGACATCACCATCGATACGTGCTGCAAAGCGCTTGACTCGCTCGACAAGATCAACGCTACCTATTCGAACCAGTTGCGCATGCAAGTCATTTATTCGCAGGCCGCGTTCATCTTGCAGCATCCCACGGTGAAGAGCGATGCCGAGAAGCAGGCGGCAGGCCTCGCCGGCGCGCTGCGCGCTTATCGCGCCATCCAGCGCTTCGACCCCACGGCGCAATATCCCGTGCTCGATAACCTGCTGTCGCTGGAGAAGAAGGGCAAGCTCGTGCAATACGTCGAGATGCAATCGACCTGCAAAGAAGATTAGTTACTTGGAGATTTCGGCATCAGGGCGCGTCCGCCGCGCCCTTTTTATTGCTCGCGGTACAATCGTCCGCCATAGAAGAACGGACCTCCATGCAATACTCCTTCACTGCGATACCGGACTCCGATATTCCTCGCGCTGCCGATCCAGCCTTCCAGCACATGCTCGACACTTACGCCAGCGAGACCAACAAAGTGGTTTCCATCTGGCGATGTTTCGGCCCCGCCGATCTCGGCTATCGTCCGCATCCCAAGTCTTCTACCGTCGGCGACATCCTGAAGCATCAGTTGCTCTCCGAACGCCGTTTCTTCGGCGAGTTCCTCGGCACACCCGAGCCACCACCGGTCGAGGTGCTTCCGGCGTCGCTGGAACTCGATGCTTGTATCAACCGGATGGTCGAACTCGCACGGCCTCGGCTGATGTTTTTCGCCAACCAAGGTCCGGAATGGTGGTTCGAGGAGGTATCTTTTTTCGACTCGCAACACCAGCGCATCTGGGTCTTCTGGCGGAGGGTCCTGCACACCTGCCATCACCGCACCCAGCTTACGGTTTATCTTCGCTTGCTCAACAAGCCGGTACCGTCGGTGTACGGCCCGACCAGCGATCAAACCTGGGATGGCGCAGACCCCACCACCTCCGTCGCTGCCGCGGGCAGAAAATAGTCAGCGCACCTTGGCAAACAAGATCTGGTCGAGGATCATCCCGTTCTTGATCGCGCTCCGCCGCATCGTTCCTTCGCGTACAAACCCGGCCTTCTCCAGCACCCGGATGGACGCAGCATTGTGCGCGAAAGCCGTTGCAAACACCCTCGTCAATCCGTAGCTCTCGAAGGCCCACTCCGACATCGCTTCTACCACGCGGGTTGCGATTCCACGTCCCCACAGCTCTTCAGTCAGCCAATAGCCCATCTCCGCGCTCAGGCGTGCAATGTCACGTCCGATCAGAAACCCTACTCCGCCGACCGCTTCGCCCTCATACTCGATGGCGAACGAGCACTCCGGCGCTTGCGTCTGCGCGTATTCCAGAAAGTCGATGCCATCACGCCGTGTATAGGGATGCGGAAACTGGTCGCGCAGATTGGCTGCAATCTTGGCATTGTCGGCATGCTTCATCAGCGACTTCAGATCGTCCTTACTCCATGAGCGCACCTTCACATCGCCAAGCTCGAGCAGCATGGCTCCATGGTATCGCCTGCAAGCAAAAACGGAGCGGCACTCGCCGCTCCGTCCGATCTCAGCCGATGAACCAATCACTACACCGACATCACTTCTTTCTCTTTCCCCTTGGCCATCTCTTCCATCTTCTTGATCTCGTCGTCGGTAAGCTTTTGCAGGTTCTCCATCGCGCCGCGTTCTTCGTCTTCGGTGATCTTCTTGTCCTTCATCGCCTTCTTAATGGCGTCGTTGCCGTCGCGTCGGATGTTCCTTACCGCCGTGCGATGCTCCTCCAGCACCCTATTCAGGTGCTTGACCATCTCTCTGCGCCGCTCTTCGGTAAGCGCCGGAACCGGCACGCGCACTAGTTTGCCGTCGTTCATTGGATTCAGCCCCAGGTCGCCGCTGCGAATCGCCTTCTCGATGGCCCCGATCTGGCTCACGTCCCACGGCTGCACGGTGATTAACTGCGGTTCCGGCGCGCTCACGTTAGCGAGCTGGTTCAGCGGCATCTCCGAACCATATGCCTCGACCGTCACGCCGTCGAGCATGTGAACCGATGCGCGACCGGTTCGTGTCGCGGTCATTTCCTTGCGAAAATCCTCCACTGCCTTGTCCATTCGAATCTTGAGCTGCGCGAAGCTGTCCTTGAGTGCGGGAATCGCCGCCATCGAAATTTGTGCCATGACTAGTCCGCCTTACGAGTCTGGAGATGATGTCGCAAACGCTTGATTATAAACCCACGTGTCAGGCGGTTGACCGATCGGGAATGTCACAGCGGGATGTTTTGAGAACTCGGCCTTCTACAGTATCCTGCTCATATGAAGTTCGACGCCATAATACGACTCTGCTCCATGGTGGGTAGCACTAGCCGTGCAGCGGGGTCTTATAAACCCTGGAAAACGCCAGATTAGCGTGCCGGGAGGGGGCAGCACCCTCACCCACTACCATCACAGATTTTCCCGACAACTAGCTGCTGACACGCGCGCGCATAGCGATCAGTCCGCCCCCTGATACACCAGCGAGCCCACAGGCTCTCCCATCACCACGCGCTTGATGTTTCCGTGCTTGTTGAGGTCAAAAACCACGATGGGAAGCTTATTCTCCTGACACATGGCAATCGCGGTCGCATCCATCACCTTCAGCCCACGCTTCAGGATGTCCAGGTAGGTGATCTTCTCGAACTTGGTGGCGTCCTTGTCCTTCATGGGATCGGCAGTATAGACGCCATCCACCTTCGTCGCCTTGAGGATGGCGTCGGCGTGGATCTCCATCGCGCGCAGCGACGCCGCAGTGTCCGTGGAGAAGTACGGATTACCCGTGCCCGCGGCGAACACCACTACGCGGCCTTTCTCCATGTGCCGGATAGCACGGCGCCGAATGAACGGCTCCGCCACCTCATGCATCTCGATGGCGCTCATGACACGCGTCTGGGCGCCATGCTTCTCCAGCGCGTCCTGCAGCGCAAGCGCGTTGATCACCGTCGCCAGCATTCCCATGTGGTCGGCCGAAACGCGGTCCATGTGTTGGGCGTGTTCAGCCACGCCGCGAAAGAAGTTGCCGCCACCCACCACGATAGCGATGTCGACGCCGAGCTTGTGTACTTCGGCGATCTCTGCGGCAATTTCGTCGACGCGGGTGTTGTCTACTCCGAAGCCCTGGCCCGCTGCCAATGCTTCACCGGAAAGCTTGAGCACGATGCGCTTGTATGCAGGAGTGTTCATGAATAGAACGGTTCAGTACGCCTAACCAATCAGTCTAGCAGGAGTGAATGTTACGCCCGCAAAGGGAGGGTTGCGCAACGCAACTGCTGCCGGAAGCGAAGTGTCCGTTGTTACTAAAGTACTAACTGTGCTGATTTTTGGGCGAGGACTCCCTGCCCTGAAGCCATACACTGGTCGTTGGGTCTCTCAACAGGCATGGTTAGCCTTTAATGAAATCCGTTGAAGCGTTACTCACCGGCGCCTTCCGCCTGGCGGAGTTCCGCCCCAGCCAACGCGAGGTAATTGATGACCTCCTGGCTGGCCAGGACGTAGTCTGCGTCATGCCTACCGGAGCCGGAAAGAGTCTCTGCTACCAGCTTCCTGCCGTTGCTCTCGGCGGTCTGACGATCGTCGTATCTCCCCTGATCGCGTTGATGGCCGACCAGGTACGGCAGCTTCGCGAGCTCGGCGTTCCAACCCATCTACTCAACAGCTCGCAAGGTGCCTCCGGGCAGCGCGAAACACTTCGCGATCTTCATGCCGGCTTCGATGGAATTCTCTATGTCGCACCCGAACGCTTCGCCGCGCCGTCATTCCGCGCCCTGCTGCCGCAGCTTCGACCGCGCCTGTTCGTGGTCGACGAAGCCCACTGCGTCAGCTTCTGGGGCCACGACTTTCGCCCGGACTACATGCGCCTGGCCGAAATTCGCGAGGCCCTGGGATCGCCTGTCACCGTCGCCCTCACAGCGACCGCGACACCACAGGTCCGCAGCGATATCGCTACCTTCCTCAAACTCCGGTCACCGAAAATGCACGTCACCGGATTCGATCGCCCCAACCTCCGTTACGCCGCGCGATACTTTCGCGCTGACGGCGACAAGGATGCGGCCCTCCTTCACGGACTGGCGGCGTCGCCAGGGACCGGCATCGTCTACTGCGCCACTCGCAAGACGGTCGAAGCGCTGACGGCGTTTCTGGAAGAGAAACTGCCTGATCGCATTATTTCCGGATATCACGCCGGCATGTCTCAATCCGATCGCAAGCGCAGCCAGGACCGCTTCATGGAGGGCAAAGGCGCCGTCATCGTCGCCACCAACGCCTTCGGTATGGGCATCAATAAGCCCGACATCCGCTTTGTCCTGCATTACAACCTGCCCGGCAGCGTGGAGGCCTATTACCAGGAGGCCGGCCGCGCTGGACGTGACGGAAAAAGCTCGGACTGCATGCTGTATTACTCGCCACGCGATGTCGCCATTCAGCAATTCTTCATCGAGAAGACTGGCGACAACAACGAGGCGCTCAACGACGCCGCAATTGCTCGGTTACAGGCGAGCGCTGAGCGCAAGCTGGACGCGATCCGGCTTTATGCCGGCTCACGCTACTGCCGCCGCCGAAATATACTCAACTATTTCGGCCAGAACGTTGCCCTCTCCGGCTGCGCCTGCGATGTATGCCGCGGCAAAGTAAAACGGCCTCCGGCAAACGTTTCCTCCGTACCACAACGCTTAGACCGTAAACCAGCCAAGCCGAAGATCGACGACTCCCAGCCGCTCGACGTGGCAGCCGAACACCGTTTCGCACTTCTCCGCGAAGTTCGCCGTGGTCTCGCTGCCAAGGATGGCTTGCCGGCCTTCTGCGTGATGCACGACCGCGTGTTGCGTGAACTCGCACGCAGTGCCCCCACGAATACCGCAGCCCTGCTGCGAGTCCCAGGCATCGGCCCGAAAATAGCCGCCAAGTACGGCGACGCCTTTCTCTCAGCGATTGGCAACTTCCGTCAGCAAAAATAAAAAGGGGGCGGAATCGTTCCGCCCCCTTTCGTTTTTTGGTTTCTGGCTTATTCGCCGTCTGCTTCGCCGGCCTTGCTGACGGCGATGGTCTCGGCCACGTCGCCCACCTTGAAGCGGGCAAAGCGCTTGACCGAAATGTTCTCGCCCAGCTTGCCCACCACGCTCGCGATCAACTGGTGAACGGTCATGGTCTGGTCCTTGATGAAGGGCTGCTCGTACAGGCAGACCTCTTCGTAGAACTTGCCCATCTTGCCCTCGACGATCTTCTCGACAACCTGCGCCGGCTTGCCTGTAGCAGCCGCTTGGGCGCGATAGATGTCCTTCTCCTTCTCGAAGGCATCCGCCGTCACGTCTTCCTTGCGGATGTAGCGCGGATCGGTCGCGGCAATGTGCATCGCAACGTCGTGCACCAGCGTCTTGAAGTCCTCGGTGCGGGCCACGAAGTCGCTCTCGCAGTTGACCTCAACCAGCACGCCGATCTTGCCTCCGGCATGGATGTAGCTCGCCACCGAGCCTTCGCTGGTAGCGCGGGTCGCCTTCTTGGCTGCGGTCGCAATGCCCTTCTTGCGCAGTACGACGATGGCGGCTTCGATGTCGCCCTTGGCTTCGGCCAGGGCATTCTTGCAGTCCATCATGGGAGCGTTGGTCTTGTCGCGAAGCTCTTTGACTTGAGCGGCAGTAATGTTCACGGCTGTAGTACCCATTTTTCGAAGTTCCTGTTCTGCTGTATCAGCGTTTCCTGTTTCTATGAATTAGATTACGGTCCTGACAAAACGACCCGCGCCAGCAATCAGCGCGGGTCTCGAAACCACTCCGTCAGCCTGTCGGCCGCGTTTACGCGCTTGGAGTCTCGATGGTTTCCTCGGCCGCCGCCGTACGTCGTGCGCCCTTGCCCAGAACGTCCTCCATGCTGACGTCTTCGAGTTCGCTGGCATCGAGCCCTGGGGCAGTGCCGGTCTCGCTGGCGCTGGCAGCCGCGGCTTCCGCGCCTTCGCTGTACTGCACGCCCGCCTGGATGTCGGCCAACTGCTTGTCGGTCACCGCCTGCGCTCCCTCGATCACCGAATCCGAGATCTTCGAAGCAAACAGCCGGATGGCCCGCAGCGCGTCGTCATTTCCCGGAATCACGTAATCGACCTCGCTAGGGTCGCAATTCGTATCCACTACCGCAACCACCGGAATCCCCAGCTTGCGCGATTCTTTCACCGCGATCTGCTCTTTGTTCGAATCAATCACGAACACCACATCCGGCAGCCGGTTCAGGTTCTTGATGCCCGCCAGGTTGGCTTGCAGGTGTTTGCGCTCCCGCTCCAGCTTAACGACTTCCTTCTTCGGCAGCAGCTCGTAACGGCCATCCGTGGCCATGTCGTCAAGCTCTTTCAGCCGCTTTACCGACTTCTGTACCGTCACCCAGTTGGTCAGCAGTCCGCCCAGCCAGCGCTGGTTCACGTAGAACATGCCGCAGCGCGACGCCTCTTCCGAGATCGCGTCCTGCGCCTGGCGCTTGGTGCCCACGAACAGCACTAGCTTGCCTTCCGCCGCCTGCTCGGTCACAAACTTCGACGCCTCTTTGAACATCTTCAGCGTCTTCTGCAGGTCGATGATGTAAATTCCATTGCGCTCGCCGAAGATGTATTCCTTCATCTTCGGGTTCCAACGTTTGGTCTGATGCCCGAAGTGAACGCCGGCTTCGAGCAACTCCTTCATCGTGATATTCGCCAAGCTACCTCCTAGCTTGCATCCCTCGCGGCGGCCGAAGCCGGTCGTCCGGGATTACATTCCCGTTACACCCGCCCCGTTGAAACCTATATACAGCGGGTGCGAGAAGATTCGTTCCGGCACCTGCTTCTCCCTCCCCGCCCCCGGAACCACAAGGCGAGAAGCACTTGAATCTGGGTGCCCCACCCTTGTCGCCCGATTTTGGCGACAGGGTGGGAGCCCAAACTATCGCTTCGAGAACTGGAAGCGCTTGCGTGCGCCCTTCTGGCCGTACTTCTTGCGCTCCTTGCCGCGAGCGTCGCGGCGCAGGAAACCCTCGGCCTTCAGCTTGGCGCGCAGTTCAGGATTAAACTCCTGCAACGCGCGCGCCACGCCCATGCGAACCGCGCCCGCCTGGCCGTTCACGCCGCCACCGGCGCACGTGCAGACGGCGTTAAAGCTGCCCGAAGTCTCGGTGAGCACCAGTGCCGACTTCGCCATGATGCGTTGCGCTTCGGTCACAAAATACGTGTCGAAGGGCTTGCCATTGACCGTGAAGTCGCCGCTGCCGGGACGAAGAAATACGCGGGCCACGCTCGATTTGCGCCGTCCCGTACCGTAATACTGAACCAGTTCTGCCATTTGGTATCCGTCGGGAGACTCGCTCCCTTAATCCTTCCCAGAATTTCTGTGACCCACATCATTGTGGGTGGCCCATATTCCCCTTCTTGAGGGAAATGTGGGATTCAACTCTCCCCACGAATTCCGTGGGTGCCCCTACCCTTTCGCCCCGCTTTTGGCGAAAGGGTGGGATCGAAAATCTACTTCGCGGCCGCTGCCAACTCCGCCGGCTTCTGCGCGGCGTGCGGATGCTTGTCGCCCTTGTAAACCTTCAGCTTCGAGGCCATCGCCCGGCCCAGCTTGGTATGCGGCAGCATGCCTTTGATGGCCGCTTCCACCACCAGTTCCGGCTTGCGCTCAAAGCGCTTCTTGTATTCCTCGGCCTTGATGCCGCCGGGATACCCCGAATAGCTGTAATACGTCTTCTTGTCCGCCTTCAGGCCGGTAATCTTCACCTGCCCGGCGTTGATCACGATCACGTGATCGCCAGTGTCAAGAAACGGAGTGTATTGCGGACTGTCCTTACCCGCGAGGATGCGCGCCACGCGCGACGCCAGCCGGCCCAGGGTCTGGCCCGACGCATCGACAACAAACCATTTACGCGCAATTTCCCCTTTGGGGAAATACGTAGACATCATGAACTCTCCCAGAATTTAGAAAAGACCGCGAAAGAGCCGCTGAGTTCGTGGCGCTGGAACGCGCAGGAAACCCCTAGGCGGGCAAACGCAGGACTACCAAAGTCTTAAGAATAGCCGACAATCGCGCGCCCTGTCAATGAACCAGGGGCGCCACGAGCCCTGACTTGCCCATCGGGCAAAGCTTATTGTAGCCCGTTGAGCGCCGCGCTTGCATCGCGATTGGCAACCGCACAACAAGGCGGACGGGCGAAACGGCCGCCTCTGCCGCGTGCGCTTCACAGATGCCGGTGACGCCCGTCACCGCTGTCCACTCTCCGCTGGAGTGTCGCAAGCAACTAACCCCAAAGGCCCTGCCGTTGTACAGAACGCAGCCAGCCGAGGGGTGTGTGCTGAATGTCCAAACGCACCAAACAATCGGCCCACTCGTCTGTCATCGACTCATCGCTTGCGGATCAACTCGACGCCCTGCTCGTTCCCACCGACCCTCGTTGATGACTTCGTCTTGCACCAGCTCGACGTTCGTGAGGCCGAGCCGGCCTATTAACTCGCGCCCCTTGATAGCGCGCCTTAGGTAATCAATTGTAGGTTACTATAGTTTTACAGTATGTGACCTAACTCCTATCAATAGGCACCCGCAGCGGATATGGTGGCGGCACTGGCTGAGGACAGTAGAACTACGCCGACCGCGCGCCCGGAATCGTTCTCTCACGACTCTTCAGGCCCGATCGTCCTCGAGTCTTTCGAACTCCCGAGCCCGCAAATCCCGTTCCGAAGGAGAACTTTGTGCGCTACGAAACCATCAGCTTCAAACAATTTCGCCCGAACAGTCGAGTGGGAACCAAGATCGCCTGGATCGTACTCTGTGCGCTGACCGTATTCGCCACTCCCTCCATTGCCCAAAAACCACAGGCAGCGCTACCGCGGGTTTATTTGGACACGACCTTCAACCAGCCAATCGGTGGCACAACCTGGGCCGCTCACACGGCGACGCAATTTTCGAGCGCACTCACAGCCGCTAACCCGGGAGATGTAATCGTGCTCGACGCCGGAACCACCTACACCGGCAATTTCTATCTCCGTCAAAAATCCAATCCCAACGGCCAGTGGATTTACATCATCAGCTCCGCATTGGCCAGCCTTCCTGACAGCAGGCGCGTCGCTACCACCGATGCCCCCAAGATGCCCAAGATCGTCACTATCAACACCACGCCTGCCGTTCAGATTAATGGTGGTGCGGACCACTGGCGGTTGGTCGGCCTGGAGATCTATTCCGCCTCCACCTACGGTTGTCAGCCCAAGCATGATCCCCCCATCAACTGCTACACCTACGCTCTCGTCGGCCCCCAGAATGGCGGCATTTTGCCGCTTCCCGACTCGATCACCATCGACCGGTGCTACATTCACGGTTCGAACACGCAGGATGTTCAACGGGCCGTCAACGCCAACGGCAGCAACTTCGCCGTCATCGACACCTACATCGACAACATCCACCTTTACGGGGCGGAAGCGCAAGGAATCGTCGCCTACTACACTCCCGGGCCCATCAAGATCGTGAACGACTATATCGCTGCTTCCACGGAGAACATCATGTTCGGGGGCGGCGGTGGCGCAACCAATCCCTACGTTCCCTCCGACATCGAGGTCCGGAGCAATCTTCTCTACAAGTCAACGGCCTGGATCGGCGCCAGCACAGGCTCGCACACCATGGTGGTAAAGAACGCCTTTGAGCTGAAAAGCGCGCAGCGGGTGCTGTTTGACCACAACAAGATCCAGAACGTCTGGGCTAACGGCCAGAACGGCTATGCCATCGTCCTGACCGTCCGTACCAGTCAAAGCGGCGACGTGGCGGTCGTTAACGACATCACCATCACCAACAACCGCCTGCTGAACGTCGTCAGCGGATTCAACACCCTGGCGGCCGACGATACCTGCGGCACCAGCTCCTATCCCAACTGCCAGAACGCCGGGTCGCAGGCCCGTTGGTACATCGCCAACAACCTCATGACTTTCTATGACCCTACGGCGGCCGGTGGGCTGCGCAATAACGCCATCATGTTCAACGGTGGCACCGACCGCGTAACCGACCCCAATAATCCCGTCACCGGAGCGATCCACGACGTGGTCTTTCAGCACAACACGACCGTTCCGGCTTCAACCCAGCCGTGCTGGGACGCGGTTTTCTTCAGCGACTACCCGCAGGTGCCGGTGGTCACCAGCAACGTCTGGATTCTCGACAACGCATTCTGTCGCCAGCCCACCGGCGACTACGGTTGGCTGGGTCTACCGGGCATCACCACCTACATGGGACTGCCCAGCACCGCGCCTTATGACGTAACGCATCGGTATTACGGAAACGTGATGTACGTGCCTACCGGCGACAGTGTCCAAACCTGGCCGGCGCACAATTACGCCAGCACGGTTCCGTTCACCTACATCGGCGCCAGTTCCGGCAATTATCAACTCAAGACGCCCAATTGGACCGACACATCCGACGGCAAGATCGCGGGAGTTCAAAACCCGTTATTGCCATAGCAACAACTCGACGGTGCCCCACACGAGTGAGTCTTGCTCGTGTGGGCTTTTTCTTTGCGGGACCTAAGGCTCAACTTTGTACAACGCCGTCATACCGGCAATCATGTGCTCGTCGATGTGGCAGTGACATCCACGTGCAGGCTGCCCCAGGTAAGCTTCCTTTGCTTGCCTGAGTCTTTTGACTTTTCCAAACCGCGCACTCCCATTCCCAAATCGGGAACCCACCCTCACTTTTCGCAAATAATCCTTGCTTTTTCCTTCCGCACTTTGTCACGCTTCTAAACGTGGGGGCGAAGACCCCCAGTCGAACGCTGTACGTCCCTTGCTGCCGGCATACCGGCAGCCTGTATCAATCGGTTCTTCGCGACAGCGAAGAGCGTAGCCCGTTTTTTGGAGGCAATCATGCCCTGTCCTACCTGTAGCCATCGCAAGGCCGATGGCATCCTTTGCGGTTCCCCAGCTCTTCACGGTAAGCAATTTTGCTACTTCCACCAGCGCGACCTCGACCGCACGCAGCAACGTTCCCGCCTCCGCCGCCGCATCGAGAGCGTTCAGTTCCACTTTCCGCCTTTGGAAACCCTGATGGACGTCCAGATCGCCCTCTTCGACGTGATGGAGGCTCTTGCCGCCAACTGCATTGAGCCACGGCGGGCCAGCGCGCTGCTGTTTGCTTTGCAGCAGACATCGATGCACCTCCGCCCTCCACGGGCGGCCTAGAGCGGCGATGTATCCGCTCGCGAATCAATATTTTGCGCTGTAAGTGATTTGTCTGCATCACTTGCGCGCAATTTCTCGCCATCCCTCTAAAAACAGGGAATTTTGAGGGGTGGGGGGTGGGTAGGACGAGGCTGGCATGAGCGGAACATCTGTCCACCTAAGTGCCATTGTCTCTGGGCAGAAGGTGCGATAGCGTGGGTTCGCCTTCCCCCTGAGGGTATTCCCATTCAATCATCTCTGGCCACGCGCTCTCCGAAACCGTTGTTAGGATTCTCGGCCCATAAAACCTGGGTTTCCGGCGTTACAGCACTCGTCGCCATCGCCGTGTGTCTTCTCACCGCAAAATGCTCGAGCAATACGACAAACCGCCTCGGCTCCAGTGGATCGCAGGCCGCCGGAGTAGCAGCGCGTGGGCAGATCCACCACGTCATCATCATCGTCCAGGAGAACCGCAGCTTCGACAATATCTTCGGAGGCTGGGATTCGACCCAGTGTCCCGGCCCGGCCCCCTTCAAACCCGGGGTGGCCGACTCCACCATTCCCTCCGACATCCGTTGCAGCATGCATTCGCAGGAGTTCGGAGAACCGGGAGAAATCAGCGCCAACCACGACGTTTGGGAGTGTCTCTCCAAGCACGGCTTTACCGCCGACGCCTGGAAGCGTCTGGACGCCAAAAACTGTCCCGGAGGCGATGTCCACGGCGCTAACCCGTTCAACTACCTGGAGCCCGAGCTGCGTACCACCTACTGGGACATCGCCACCAAGTATGTGCTGGGCGACAAGTTCTTTGCCGTCACCAATACCGCTTCCTTCCCCGGGCACCAGTACATCGTCGCCGCCCAATCGGTTGACGAGGACGACGATATTGTCGCCGACCAGCCGAATTTTCATGGCACGAGCACTGGCGGCAACGGTTGCGTCGATAAAGACATCCCCAATCTCAGTATCGATGTGCCCGCACTCGGACCGAATGGGTACATCGAGACCCGAGTCCGCGGGCTGGGAGGCGAGTGCTACACTCACAAGACCCTGGCCGACCTGCTCGACACCAAGCAAGTCTCATGGGAGCACTACACCACCCTACAGTGGGATGCCAACACCGGCGCCTACGACCAGCGGGGCGTCTTCGATGGCTTCATCAACATGGACCAGTGGTACCAGAAGACCAACCTCTGGCCCACTTCGATGAACGATCTGAAGGATGACATCGCCAATAACGCGCTTCCGCAGATCACCTGGATCAAGCCGCCTTGCGTTGCGCTCAGCGATCATCCTCACCATGTCTCCACCAACGATTCCGCCAACTGGGTCGGCTCCGTGGTCAACTGGATCGGCAATTCCAAGGCATGGGACGACACAGTAGTTTTTGTTATCTGGGACGATTGGGGAGGATTCTATGACCACGTTGCCCCGCCGCCGCTGCGAATCAACGACGACCTGGGCCCCGGCGTACGTATCCCATTCCTCATGATTTCGCCGTACGGACAGAACGGCTCGGTGATTCACCAATTGGCCGACTACGGCTCCATCCTGAAATTCATTGAGGACCTTTACGGGCTTCCGCCCCTGACCACCGTAGACAGCAATGCCAGCGATCTGGCGCCCTTCTTCGACTTCACCAAGAAGAAAGACTTCGTGCCGGTTTACGTGAAGACTGAATTCGTACCATCCATGTGCCCACCCTACCTGATCAACTTGCAGATGATCGATAAATAGACAGGAAGAAGAGATGTGCGACGCCGCGGGCGTATCGGCAGTTTTCTACAAAGGGTTTCAGAGGGTCTCAGGCCACCGATGCGCGCCGTGGTACACGGCAAGAATTACGACGCGGGACTTCTCAATCGCGTACACCACGATGAATGGCGTCTTCGAAATGACCAGTTCGCGCGTTCCCGCCACGCGCCCTGGCCTGCCCGACATGGGAAAGGCACCCAGCCTTTGCACGCTGCTAATAATCCGCAGCGTGACCCCATCAGCGACCTGCTCGCTGTTGGAAAGGGTTATGTAATCATGGGCCTGGTCGAGTTGCCGCGTTGCCTGGTCGGTCCACTCGATCATTCGCTGGCGCGTCCCGTCTTCTTGAGCCGCTTCAACACTTCCTCATGGCTGACCACGCGCCCTTTTCGCATCTCGACCAGCCCTTGTCGCACAAGCGAGTCGTGATAGGTATGTATCTCGATGTAATTGCTGATCGCTTCGTTGATCAGGTAACTTCGCGAGCGGTCCTGCGAGGCTGCCAGATCGTCAAGCTGCTCAATTGTCTCTGCATTCGCCCGAAAACTGATGGTCTTCTCGCTGCTCATAATACCGATACCGTAGCATGTAATACGGCGTATTACAAACTGGGTCGGGAGGCTCTGACCCAGTCCTTGTCCGCGTCCTCCGCGTCTCCGCGGCCAAAACGACGTCACTCCGGCCGAAACTCTTCCAGCAGCCTCTCCCATGTGCTCAACTGCTGCCCGCCCGGCGTGAAGCCGAGTTCGTAGAACACTTCGTCGGCGCCAATCTTCTCGCACGCCGCCAGGTCTTCGCGGACCTGTTCCCTCGACCCGGCAAACAGGCCGCGGTCCTTCTCGATCGGCTTCTCGGTGAGGTAGAGGTTCGCGCGCACGATCATTTTCAGTTCCGCAGGATCGCGTCCCGCGTCTTTCGCCATCTGCCGGATCGCCGCGAACATGTGCTCCATGCCGGCGATGGGAACACCGGTCGGGTTCCAGCCATTGGCCATGGTCGCAACCCGCTTCAGCGCGGGTGGCGCGAACGCGGCAAAATAAATCGGTGGATGCGGCTTCTGTACCGGCTTGGGACCGATGTGCGACTTAGGCAGCGAAAAGAACTTCCCGTGATACTCGGCGGGATCGGTCGTCCAGATCGTCTTCAGCACCTGGATGAATTCATCGGCGCGTGCTCCGCGCACTTTCATATCGGCGCCCGCCGCCTCCATCTCATCGGGTGACCAGCCGAGCCCGAGTCCGACCAGCAGGCGTCCTCTCGACAGCACGTCGATCGTGCTCAAGCGCCGGGCCAACAGGATGGGGTTGTAGTACGGAATATCGAGAACGCTGGTACCCAGTTTGATCTTGCTGGTGTGCGCCGCCGCGAAAGTCAGCGTGTCGAGCGGGTCGAGACAATACTTGTACTGTTCCGGCAGCGACCCATCCGGCGTCACCGGATACGGCGCTTTAGGATTCACCGGCCACAGCACACGCTCTACTGTCCACAGGCTGTGGTAGCCGAGTGCTTCGGCCTTTTGCGCAACCGTCTTGACCGCCTCCGGCGTTGCCACCGGACCAATGTTGGGAACCGACACTCCAATCTTCATGCCAGAATCCTCTCGAGTGGGATGGTACTTTGCCGCCCCATTCTAATCCGTGGAATGTGCCCTATGTTCTCGCCGCTTCGCTATCACACGCCAGTGTGCTGCATGTCCTTTCACGACTGACACGCCACCGTGTAATCGACAAGTGGCGAGGCGGGGTATTTGTGTCCCTTTGCCCGTCCGCACCTTGGCTGCGGACGACCACGGCTCTTTGAAAACTCGAATGTTGGTTCAAGGAAACCGCTGGAACACTCGTTTTGGCGGTTCACCGATACCTAGATTCTGAGACCGCGGCCGTAGAGGTAAGATGCGAGAAGGCTCGTGGCAAGGGATCGAAGGCGAAGATTGTCCTACTTAACTCCTAGGGGCACTGATGGATACGTATAACTAGCATTTAAATCAAATGTTTGAGGACAAATTCCTCCCAAACCATTGATTTTAGACAGTCGTAGTCTTTCGTTTTTGGTGCGCGAATCGACTACAACGCGAAGTATGTCTTTCGATGTCCCGGACTGGCCTCGTCCCCGATGAGCGCATAGGACGGGAAGCCGCTCCAGCCGGCAAACAGGCGGACGTTTCCGGCGTCGCCGGGCACGTCGAACACCCAGGTAGTCTCGTAAGACTCGCCCGGGCGGAGCGGGTCGGTTAGTGAATGGGTCTGGGGATGCGCCTCCTCCCACGCTTTCTGCCCGGCCGGGGACACCCCGTAAGAACGGCCATTCGCGTCCACCAGCTTCAGTGAGGGCGGATCGGGCACCAGCGGACGGTTCCCGCGCCACGGAGCGATGGTCCGCTGGTCGAAATGCGACCGCAGCGTGACTACGACGAACTCGCCACGTGCGGTGAGGTCGCCAATGGTCTTCATCCGCTCGACGTTCCGCACCGAGTAAGCGATGTGGCAGTCCATGCCGCAATAGAACTTCTCGTCGCCGCGCGCCACTGTGCGATCGAAACTGGTGCAGGAGAATACCGCCATCAGAAGGCTGTAGGCCGCCACCAGCGAAGCCATTGCGAGCAATGAATAGCGCGCCCAAGACCGGTGTCTGAAGATGAGCACGACCGTAGCGACGGCGAGCACGAGCAGCAGGGCCGTCGCGCCGAGAAAGCATAAGGCCGCAAGGTGCGCTTCGAGGTTGCCGTTGGTGTACACCATGCATCTCCAAAAGTGCTTTGCTATACAAAGCATGCGGGCCAAAAAAAATCACCTCGAGTGCTCGAGGTAATACAGCGCTGCAAACGCGACGACCAATGCGACAGCCGGCAATGCTAATCGCCGCGCGCTTCGCCCAGGCTGCTTCCAGTCTGCCGTGCCGAGAAAAGCCAGCATCATTGGCGCCAGCAACACGATCGTAATCTGGAAGATATGCGCCAATGCACCTTCATCCGGTTGCGGAGGCTGGGTGTACCCGATCAGGACCGTTAGCAACGCCGTTAGAGACAGAACGAAGATAACTCTGCCGCTGACCCGGTTGATTTGTTGCCCATTCATCGTGTTATTTCCCTTCCGGACTCAAATCGAATTCCGATTAACTTTTTCGCGTCGACTGAATGACCGACTCCATTTGCCGCAGGTACCCTTCCAGCGCGCGCCGGCCCGCCCCCGTCAACTTGAACTCGGTACGCGGCTGCCGTCCCACGAACGACTTCGTGCACTTGACGTAGCCCGCCACTTCCAGCTTGCGTGCGTGGACGCTGAGGTTCCCATCGGTGATCTCCAGCAGCTTTTTCAGGTCATTGAAGCTGAGTACATCGTTCACCGCCAGCGCGCTCACAATTCCCAGCCGCACCCGTTCGTGAATCATGGGATCGAGTTCCAGCGGCGATTGTCCGCCCGAGGCGCTGCGTTTTTGCGAGCCCCTGCGCCCATCGCCCCGGCCGGCGAATTCGACTGCTTGCTCAACCACCATGCCTCCTTGCGATGAACGTCCCAAATGCAATGTGCACCAATCCAAATCCGATGGCCAACATCGCATTGGCCCACCACCACGGCAGAGGCAACGCGATCGCCCCGGCCAGCACGAACACCGCTCCCATAACCGGAATCGCGCGCACCGAAAACGCTCCCGCCTGCATGACGGCAACCCCGTACAGCAGGAGCCAGACTCCGGGGATTTGTCGCGGATCGTTGGCGCGGACCAGCGCGACGGTCAACACGCCACCCGCGAATAGCGCCGGCAGCAGGCCAACGAAGAGCCGCCTCCCGGGGATCGAAAGCATCGGGGTACCAAGCCGTGAAGCCTTCCAGTGCATCGCGACCAGGGCCAGCGTGACTGCGACGAGCGCCTCCGCGAGCCATACAGCCAGCCACGCTTCCGTTGTCTTCTGGCGCATGGCAACCGCAGCGGCGACGAGGGCGGTTGCGCCCATGGCGCAATATCCCCAGCCCGATACGGCAGAGAACGTCGCACTGCGCTCCATGGTCTGGCGAATGACTTCGAGGTGCTCCAGAGCAGAATGCTCCGGCGTGAAAGATGGCCTTCTCGGGACCTTCCGGCACTGGCGGGAGTCGGACACGAACAAAAGACTAATTTTGCTAAGCGCTTTTGTCAAGTACTTTGCAGTGCAAAGTCATCAAGTTGCCCTTAGTCAAAACTATATTTGTCCGCACGGACTCACGGAAGAAAAACGGCACAGCCGCTCGACTGTGCCGCCAGATTTGCTCTCTCGAGTTACTTCGCGACGACAGACTCCGGCACCTCGCGCCGGACCGCCTCGAACTTCAACTGCTTGCTCCTGGCGTCCGCGTCCACCCGGATGGTGTCTCCATGCAGCACCTCGCCGTCGAGGATCTTCATCGCCAGCGGGTCCTGCACGAGTCGCTGAATCGCCCGCTTCAAGGGGCGCGCGCCGTAAGCCGAATCGTACCCTTCGGTGAAGATCAGTTCTTTCGCCTTCGGCGTCAATTCGAGGGTGATCTTCCGGTCGGCCAGGAGTCGCTGCAGATCCTTCAGCCGCAGATCGACGATCTTAACCAGCTGCTCCTTGCCTAGCGGGTTGAAGAAGATGATGTCATCCACGCGGTTCAGGAATTCTGGTTTGAAGTGGCCGCGCAAGGCTTCCATCACCTGCTCGTGGGCCTCGTCCTGCTTCTCGGGATTTGCGCTGGCCTGTTGCAAATAGGTCGATCCGATGTTCGATGTCATGATGATGATGGTGTTCTTGAAATCAACATTACGACCTTTGCCATCGGTCAGGCGGCCGTCGTCCATAATTTGCAGGAAGACATTAAACACATCAGGATGCGCCTTCTCAATCTCGTCGAACAGCACGACAGCATAGGGACGACGACGCACCGCCTCGGTCAACTGCCCGCCCTCGTCGTAGCCGACATAACCCGGAGGCGCGCCGATCAGACGCGAGACAGAATGCTTCTCCATGTATTCCGACATGTCAATGCGGATCATGGCGTGCTCGTCGTCGAACAGGAATTCGGCTAAGGCTCGTGCTAGTTCGGTTTTGCCGACACCGGTTGGGCCAAGAAAGATGAACGAGCCGATCGGACGCCTGGGGTCGCTCAGACCCGCGCGCGAGCGCCGGATCGCATTCGCGACCCGCGAAAGCGCTTCATCCTGGCCGACCACTCGCTCGCGCAGGCGATCCTCCATAGTCACCAGCTTGTTCACTTCGCCTTCCAGCATCTTCGACACGGGAATGCCGGTCCACTTGCTGACAATCTTAGCGACGTCTTCTTCGTCGACTTCTTCCTTGAGCATGCGCGATTGCTTGGTGTCCATCTGAGCGCTGAGCTGTTTGATTTCTGCTTCGACCTTAGGCAGCTCACCGTACTGCAACTTTGCCGCGCGCTCAAATTCGCCTTTGCGAGTAGCTTCCTGGATGTCGACCTTCAGTTTCTCGAGTTGTTCTTTTTTCGCGCGCACGCTAGCGATGCTTTCTTTCTCTTGCTTCCAGCGCGCTTTCAGGGCGTTCGATTGTTCCTTTATGTGCGCCAGATCTTTCTCGACGAGCGTGAGACGTTCCCGTGAATTCTGGTCGTCTTCACGCTTTAGCGCCTGTCGCTCGATTTCGAGTTGCGTGGCACGGCGCTCCAGTTGATCGATCTCGGTCGGCATGGAATCGATCTGAATGCGCAGCGAAGCCGCCGCTTCGTCGATCAGGTCGATCGCCTTATCAGGCAGGAACCGGTCTGAGATGTAGCGGTGGGAAAGGGTCGCTGCCGCCACGATGGCCGAGTCCTTTATGCGCACTCCGTGGTGCACTTCATATTTCTCACGCAAGCCGCGCAGGATGGCGATCGTGTCCTCGACATTCGGTTCGCCGACGAACACAATCTGGAAACGACGCTCGAGAGCAGCGTCCTTCTCGATGTACTTGCGGTATTCATTCAGCGTCGTCGCGCCGATGGCCCGCAATTCACCGCGCGCCAATGCCGGTTTCAGCATGTTGGAAGCGTCGATCGCACCTTCCGCGGCACCCGCTCCTACCAGCGTATGCAGCTCGTCGATGAACAGAACGATCTGTCCGTTGGATTGCTCGATCTCTTTCAGCACCGCCTTTAGACGGTCTTCGAACTCGCCGCGATATTTAGCGCCGGCCAGCATTGCTCCCAGATCGAGCGAGACTACGCGCTTGTTCTTCAATTGCTCGGGCACGTCGCCCGAGACGATGCGTTGCGCCAGACCCTCGACAATAGCCGTCTTGCCGACTCCAGGTTCGCCGATCAGTACCGGGTTGTTCTTGGTGCGGCGCGAGAGGACCTGCACCACGCGACGCACTTCTTCGTCCCGGCCGATCACGGGATCGAGCTTGCCCTTCTTAGCCAACTCGGTCAGGTCGCGAGCATAGCGCTCCAGCGCCTGATATTTCGCTTCGGGATTTTGGTCGGTGACTTTCTGGTTTCCGCGAACCGAGGTCAGAGCGCGGAGAATGTTGTCGTACGTCGCTCCTGCCTGGCTCAGGATTTCCTGCGCCGAGTCTTTCTTCAACCTGGTCATCGCCAGCAAGATGTGTTCGGTCGAAACGAACTCGTCTTTAAAGTTCGATGCCTCTTTGAAGGCGTTTTCCAGGAGTTGGTTCGCTGCGCTCGACAACGACGCCTGGGTCGCGCCTCCCCCGGATACTTTAGGCAGGCGGTCGATTGCCGACGTCGCCTGCGCCTGGATGGCTGCGACTTGCAGGCCAACCCGCTCCAAGAGCGGCGCAACGATACCTTCGCGGTCCTCCAGGAGTGCCGCCAGAATGTGGACAGGTTGCAGCTCAGGATTGCCGTGTTCGCTGGCGATATCGTTCGCCCGCTGAATCGCCTCCTGCGCTTTCACGGTTAATTTGTCCCATCGAATTGCCATAAGTACCTCAGTTGTCAGTAGCCGGCTGCCAGTAGCCAGTCGTCGGTCAAAATTACGGATTATTCAATGCGCCAATTTTAGTCCCGCTCGACAGCCCGTATGCGGGCAAGAAGAAAGGGAGGGGACCTTTTGTTCCGCCTCCCTTTTGAGACTCAACGTGATTTATAGGCGACTTCTGTCGTCGTATTGGTTACGCAGCCTAGTTCTTGTTGCCGTCCAGGACCTTGCCGCCGCCGATGTTTACCTTGATTTGCTTGGGCTTCGCCTCAGCGCGCTTGCCCAGCTTGATCTTCAAGACGCCGTTCTCGTAGTTGGCGCTCACGTCCTCGGCGTTCACGGTGTTGGGCAGCGTGAACGAGCGAGTGAAGCTGCCATAGCGGCGCTCAACGCGACGGAAGTTCTCCTCTTTCTCTTCCTTTTCGAACTTGCGTTCGCCGCTTACGGTCATAACGTTGTTCTCGACCTTTACTTCGAGGTCTTTTTCGTCGATTCCGGGCACTTCCAGCTTGAGCAGGATGCTGTGCTCGTCCTCATAAATGTCCACCGGGGGAATAAACGCGCCCGCGGTCAGCGAGTCCTCGCGACCATTGCCGAACTGGTCTTCGAACAACCGGCTCAGGCGGTTCTGTAGCGACGTTAACTCACGGTAGGGTTCCCAACGGGTCATTACCGTCATGATCATCAACCTCCAAAGGCTTTTAAGGAATGTGGTGGTCGGCTGACCACTCGCTAACTCAGATGTCTAAGTTAGTCTATGCGAATCATAAAATCTTAGTGTTATATTGTCAAGTCTGAGGCGTAAATTTCCATAATGCTCCATCCTCAGTTAAGCTTTTTTTATTCAGTTACTTGCGCAATGACGCACTTAAGATATTGGGTTTCTGGGATGCCAACGAGCTCTGGGTGGTCCATAGCGGCACCTCTTTTTTCAAGCACTTGCAAGCGTGTGCCGGCATCTGCGGCCGCAGACGCTAGCATCTCGGAAAACTCCGCGGTACTCACATGGAAGGAGCAGGAGCAGGTAATCAGCACGCCGTGCTGTCTTAACATCTTGAGGGCACGCAGGTTTAGCTCCTTATAGCCTCGAAGCGCAGTTTCGACTGTCTTTTTGCTCTTGGCGAAGGCGGGAGGATCGAGCACGATGGTGTCGTACTGGCGGCCGGCGGTGGAGTAGTCCTTGAGCAGATCAAAGGCGTTGGCCTCGATCCACTCGATCTCGCCACAAGTGTGGGCATCGCGGTTCAGTTGCTCGTTCTGCTCGGCGACCTCGAGCGCCGGGCGCGAGGAATCAACGGCGGTCACACTGGCGCACAGTCGCGCCAGGTGCAACGCGAAGCCGCCCTGGTAGGTGAAGCAGTCAAGGGCGTCGCCGTGAGCATAGCGAGCGGCGGCAGCGTAGTTCTCGCGCTGATCGAGAAAGGCACCAGTCTTCTGTCCAGCAAGACCGTCGAAATGAAAACGCACACCGTTGAGGGTAAAAATGGTTGCTGTTTTCGCACCTCTGACAAGCTGCGACTCGCGTGCCGGCAGCTGTTCGAGCTCCCGGATGTGAGCATCGACGCGGTCGAAGAGACTGGCGATTGGAAAATGTTCAGCTAGCGCCGTAATGACCGTCTGGCGGATGTCTTCGCGGTCAAACGCCTGGGTGAGCGCCTGCATTGCGAGCACATCGTTGTACTTGTCCACGACTAGGCCCGGAAGCAAGTCGGCTTCGCTGAAGATCACGCGAAAGGAGTCGCTGTCCCGAACATTTTCCTGGCGGAATCGTACGGCCTCATCGATTCGTCTGCGCAGCAGCGGCAGCAATTCACTCTCGCCGATGCTCTTCGAGGTCAGGAGTCGTATGGCGATTTGCGACGAAGAGCTGTAGAGCGCCGAGCCGAGCTTGCGGCCGCGCTCATCCTGAACATGCACTAATGCGCCAGCCGGTATGCCCTCCGCTTTCGAAACGTCGGAGCGATAGACCCAGAGGTGGCCGGACTTGAGGCGCAAAGCGCCGCGGTTGCTGACAGTGACAAGTGGAATGGATCCTTGCGCCGACAAGAGACCTCACAGTCCAATCGATTGGCCATCTTAAATGTTCGTGATGGCTATTGGGACGCGGTTTACTGCGAGGCCGCTTCGCTTGCGGCGGGTGTGGCGTCCTCACTGGACGCGGTTGCTTCGGCAGCAACAGCAGCCTTCGCGGACTTCTCGTCCACCGGCTTGGGCGGAGGCGGGACGTAATACAAAATCCGTTTGCAGGTATCGCAGGTCAGGAACTGTTCGTTGGTCATGACGTCCTGAAACACCTGCGGACGCAGCATCACGCTGCATCCTGAACACATCTGGTTTTCGTACACCGCCGCCAGTGCAGTGCCGCGCAATACAAGGACGCGATCGTAGTGCCGCAGAACGTCTTCGCTGACGCCGGTGCGCAACGCGTTTCGTTTTGCGGTCAGTTCGGCCAGTTGGGCTTCGTCTGAGGCGGTGCGCTGGCGGGCCTCTTCTTTCTCGCGATCATTCTCGGCGGTATCCGCTTTAAGCTCGGCGTCAGCCTTCTTCAATGTCTCTTTTCGGACGTCGGCAGCCACCATGATTTCGAGGATCTTGTCTTCCGAGGCGGCTATCTTCTGCTCGGCAAACTTGATCTCCTCCATGAGCGCCTTGTATTCCTGATTGGTTTTTACATTCAGCGACTGGTCTTTGTACTTGTGTATTTTTTGCTGCTGGTCCTGGATGTCGGACTCATGCTTGCGCTTGGTCGCTTCGTCGGCCTTGGCTGTGGCGTGCGCGCCTTCGACCTTTGCCTTGGAACCGGCGAGTTTCTTCTCGATCTCGGCCACATGCTTGGGGAGCGACGCGATCTCGGCTCGAAGCGCTGCGATGTGCGAGTCGATCTGCTGCAGTTCGATAAGGTTTTGCAGGTCAGAGGTCATCAGAAATTGAGGAAGCCTGACTGGATTCTAGCACGCGAAATACATGCTTCTCGCGCGCATCCGATGTCGCGTTCTGAGCCTTTAGTTGTATTGAAGAAACTATCAGCATACCTACGATATCGGTATGCCACTGGAAATCGCTCGTCTGTGTCTTGGCCTTCTTATCGCCGGCTTTCACGCGCCGATTGCCGACTTCATTATCGAGCAAGAACGCTCACTCCTGGTGGCCTTGCGACGGCATGGAATCGAAGTGCCCGTCGTCATGTCGCGCCGGTCCGCCCATAATCTCTACTTTAGTTTCGGCATCCTGGTTGCGTTGGTTCAGCTTCTGCGACTTCATCAATTGAGCTCCTAGCTCACCCGCTTCGAAAAGTGAGGGCCGAGGAGCACTTCGCCGTAGAAAGCGCTCTCCTGCGATAAACTGCTTCCCTACGGAAACCCACAGTTTGGGGAGCACTCTTGAACAATTCTCGTGTCTTATTTCTCTGCCCGCTTTTGTTGACTCTTTCACTATTCGCCCAAGACCAAGCTTCGCAGACTGCACCTTCCTCCTCGGAACAGAAACTGACGATTGAGGCGATCTTTGCGGATGGCGGCTTGACTGGCCGCGCGCCGGA
This sequence comes from uncultured Acidobacteriaceae bacterium, assembly GCA_963738905.1. Classification (GTDB taxonomy): domain Bacteria; phylum Acidobacteriota; class Terriglobia; order Terriglobales; family Acidobacteriaceae; genus DASRAA01. Next base: position 1,213,852 of record CAVTYG010000010.1, on the reverse strand, counting down.
AAACGTGCAGTGGAGCCCCGACGGGACGAAGGTTTCGTTCGTTCAACGCGACAATAGCGGCGAACATGGTGCGCTTAATTACATCGACCTGGCCACGGGAAAATCGGCCGTCCTGGTGTCGGGCGAGAAGTTGGGCTCTCTAGCTCCTCCGTCAAGCGCGATCAAAGACGAGCGTCAGAAAGAGGCGGCACAGCGCTATTCGGTCGCGGCGTATCACTGGTCGCCCGACTCGAAGCACCTGCTATTCGACTCGCTGGGACAGCTCTGGCTCTACAGCATCGACACTGGAACGGCGGTGCAGGTTACAACCAGTTCTGACGCGGCATCGGACCCTAAGTTTTCGCCCGATGGCCAGCGCATCGCGTATGTGCGCAAGCACGACCTGTACGTCCGCGATACGAAGGAAGGGCGGGAAGAGGCGCTCACGCGGACCGGTAACGACAATCTACTAAACGGTGAGGTCGATTGGGTCTATTTGGAAGAGCTCTACACTCGCAGCAACTATTTCTGGTCGCCGGATGGCCGCAATATCGCCTTTCTGGAGATGAATGAAAAAGACGTGCCACTTTACCCGATCACTGATTGGATCCCGACACATGCCACGGTGGACATGGAGAAGTATCCCAAGGCGGGCGATCCGAATCCGGTCGTGCGTATCGGCGTAGTTTCCTCTGGCGGTGGGAAAGTGAAGTGGATTTCGGCCGGCGGCAAGGATAGCGATTTATTGCTGGGGAACGATCCGAATGTGCTTGTCCCGCGTTTTGGATGGGTACGCGACGGCCTGTTGTGGGCGATGGCGCTAAACCGAGTGCAGGACCGGCTCGATATCTACTTCGTGGACGTACAGAGTGGCAAGTCGAAACGCATTCTGACGGAAAAAACAGACGCCTGGATAGACATGCATCCGGAGATCGACTTCGAAATGCTCGCCTCGGGCGACCGTTTTCTCTGGACCAGTTGGCGCGACGGCCACTATCACATCTATCTCTATCAGTTCGACAGGCAGAATCCTCTCGCATCGGAGGCCCGACTCGTAAAGCAATTGACCCAAGGCGAGTGGGAAGTCGAAGCGATTAATGCTATCGATGAGTCTGCGGGCCTGGTTTACTTTACCGCGAACCAGGGAGACTGGAGGCAGGCCAATGTCTACGCTGTAGGCCTCGACGGATCGAATTTCCATCGCGTGTCGAAAGAAGACGGGACCCATGGCGCTAACTTCGGGCCAATGAAGACGAAGTCGTACGTGGACAGCTATTCGGCGCTTGCTACCCCGCCACAAACATCGCTGTGCACCACGAACGGCACGTGTACTCCTTTCTGGCAACCACGCAGTCTTGATTCCTATCACCTGAGGACCCCCAAACCAGTAGAGTTCAAAGCGGCTGACGGAACTACGACGTTGCTCGGTACTCTGCTGCTTCCCGACGGCGGTCCCATGATCGCCAACGGCAAGGTGCCGCTGATTGTGAACCCGTACGGCGGCCCAGGTGTGCAATATGTCCGCGATGCCTGGGGAGGCGATCGGGGCCTGTTCGACCAGATCCTGGCCCGGGAAGGCTTCGCGGTCCTGAAGGTTGACAACCGGGGGATGGCTAACCGCGGCAAGGCCTTTGCTCTGCCTGTCAGACATAACCTTGGCGAAAACGAGTTCAACGATCAGATGGCGGCCCTGAAGCAGGTGCTCGAGCAGTATCCACAGTTGGACGCTTCGCGTGTTGGCTTCTGGGGCTGGAGTTACGGCGGCTACTTCACCCTGTACGCGCTGGAGAAGACCGAAGGGTTCAAAGCCGGCATTTCGGTCGCGCCTGTCACAGACTGGCGAAACTACGACTCAATTTATACCGAGCGCTACATGGGCCTTCCCAGCGAGAACGAGGACGGCTATCGCAAGAGTTCACCGGTGAACTTTGCTGGGGATCTCCACGGAAAACTACTGGAAGTCCACGGCACCAGCGACGATAACGTGCACGTGCAGAACACCATCCAGATGACCAATGCGTTCATCAATGCGGGCAAGCCATTCCAGTTAATGCTGTATCCTCGCAAGACCCACGGCATCGCCGGAAAGGCGGCGCGAAGTGACCTGTTTCACCGCATCCAGGACCACTTCGAACAAAACCTCGCGCCTGCGAAATAGATGACACCGCACCGCGATGGGGACGTACATAGATTTCCTCAACACGGAGACACCGACTCCAGGAGCTTTGCGCAGACATGACCAGGAACCAGAAATTTGAGAAGTTTCTCCTCTTTCTTCTAATTGGTTTGCTCGCAGTTGCGACAACATTCGCACAGCAAGGTACGTCGGCTCCCGTGCCGCGCACCATCATTCGAGCCGGGAAGTTGCTCGATGTTCGCACTGGCAAAACGCTCACCAACCAGACCATTGTGATTGAGGACGGCAAGATCGTCAGTGTCGGCGCCGATTCCGGTGGAGCCGACACCGGCGCCAAAGTTATCGATCTCTCAGGCAAGACGGTGCTGCCCGGACTGATCGACGCGCACACCCACATTACCTTCGACCCCAAGTTTGGCTATGACCGCTTAGCAATCTCAATTCCTCGCGAAGCATTGATCGGCGCAAGGAACGCGCGCATTACGTTGCTGGCTGGATTCACTACCATACGCAACGTTGGAGCTGACGGGTTCGCCGACATCGCATTGCGGGACGCCATCAATGCCGGCGATGTTCCCGGTCCGCGCATCGATGCCAGCGGTCCTGCGCTGAGTATCACCGGCGGCCATTGCGACGATAACCTGCTGCCGTACGAGTGGCATGCCACGGAAATCGGCGTGGCGGACGGCGTGGAGAATGTGCAGCACAAGGTGCGCGAGATCATCAAGTATGGCGCCGATGTAATCAAGGTCTGCGCGACCGGTGGCGTGCTTTCGCTAGGCGACAATCCGCAGGCGTCGCAGTACACGCAGGAAGAACTGAAGGCCATCATCGCTGATGCTCATCGCCTGGGACGCAAGGTCGCTGCCCATGCTCATGGCGCTCAAGGCATTCTGTGGGCCTCACAGGCTGGAGTTGATTCCATCGAGCATGGTTCGTACATCGATGACGCCGGCATTGCCGCCATGAAAGAACACGGCACGTACCTGGTGCCGACGCTTTACCTCAGCGACTGGTTCCTGGAGAACGCGCCCAAGACGGGTGTTCCACCGTCAATGCTCGCCAAAGGCAGAGAAGTGATGCCAGCCGCGCGTAAGAACATCGCGCATGCTTTCGCGAGCGGAGTAAAAGTTGGGTTTGGCACCGATGCGGCGGTTTATCCCCATGGGCTCAACGCGCACGAATTCGCGGTAATGGTGAAGCTGGGTCTGACGCCCTTGCAGGCCATCCAGGCGGCGACTGTTAATGATGCCGATTTGCTGGGCTGGTCGGACAAGGTTGGCGTGATTGAACCCGGTCATTACGCCGATATCATCGCGGTTGGCGGCGACCCCCTACAGGATGTCACGACGCTCGAGCAAGTGAAGTTCGTAATGAAAGGCGGAGTGGTGTACAAGAGCGAATAAGCCCTGCAATCTAAGGTCCTTGCCCGTCCCTCAGGTTTCTGTTTCAATCCTGAGGCAACTATCCCTGCAATCCCGGGAGTATCGTTCTGGCGACCCAATTCTTTGCCTGCAAGTCCATCGATAAGCTGATCTCCGAATCGGAGGAGCCAGAGCATCGACTGAAGAAGACGCTCGGCCCGTGGTCCCTGACTGCGCTCGGGATCGGCGCCGTCATCGGTTCAGGAATCTTCACCGTTATCGGCACGGCCATCGCCGGGCAGAAGTTCGATACCTCATCGATCCTTAACGCACCACTGGCGGATTACATCGTGCATCACATGGCCACGCTGGGACGCCCAGGTGCTGGACCGGCACTCGCAGTCTCCTTGATGTTGGTGGCGATTGTTTGCGCGTTTACAGCGCTGTGTTACGCCGAACTCGCATCGATGATTCCAATCGCAGGCAGTGCGTACACCTACACCTACGCGACCATGGGCGAACTGATTGCGTGGATCATCGGCTGGGACCTGATTCTGGAATATGCAGTCAGCAACATGGCCGTCAGCGTGGGTTTCGCCGCGCACCTGGTAGACATGTTCGACTGGTTCGGATGGCATCCGCCATTGCGCTGGATTTCACCAGCCTATCTTCCCTCCGGCATGACTGACCTCAAGGGCGATGTGCTCTACAGCCCGGGTTGGCACTTCGGCTTCAACATTCCCGCGTTCCTCGTCGTGATGCTGCTGACGGTCGTGCTGGTACGTGGCATTCGCGAGTCGGCGGAGACCAATAACATCATGGTGCTGCTGAAGATCGGCGCCATCCTGGCCTTCGTTTTCGCGGGCATGCACTATATTCACCCATCGAACTACCATCCATTCGCACCTAACGGCTGGTCTGGCATTCTAACCGGTGGCTCGATCATCTTCTTCACCTACATCGGGTTCGATTCGGTTTCGACGGCTGCAGAAGAAGCGCGCAATCCGCAGCGCGACTTGCCCATCGGCATCATCGCTACCCTTATCGTTTGTACCGTGCTCTACATTGCAGTGGCGATCGTGCTCACCGGCATCGTGCCTTGGCAGAGCTTGATCGACGATGCCGCCCCGGTGGTGAACAGCCTCAAACGACTGGGGCTGACAACGGGATCACACAGCCTGCATTGGGTGCGGCTGGTGGTGCTGTTCGGCGCCATGATGGGCATGATCTCCTCGTTGCTCGTATTCCAGTTGGGACAGGCCCGCGTGTGGTTCGCCATGTCGCGCGACGGCCTGCTGCCCAAGCTGTTCGGGCGCGTGCACCCCCGATTCCGTACACCTTCTACGGCGACTTGGATTGCGGGGTTCTTGGTGGGAATTCCCGGCGGCATCCTCGACATCGGAACGCTGGCTGACCTGTCGAACATCGGGACGCTGTTCGCGTTCGTGTTGGTATCCCTCGGCGTCATCATATTGCGCTCAAAGCAACCCGAGCGGCGCCGGGGCTTTCGCGCACCCGGAGGAATCACCGCGCCGGTGCTCAGCGTGTTGTTCTGCATTCTGCTGATGGCGGGGCTGCCGATCCTCACGTGGATCCGTTTCTTCGTCTGGCTGGCGATTGGACTGTCGGTGTACATGCTGTACAGCCGCTATCGCAGTGAGTTTTGCCCCGAAGACCGGCGGCGCTAGATGGCTGGTGAGCCCAGCGAATTCATTCGCTCCTTACCTAAGGCAGAGCTGCACCTGCACCTCGAAGGCACGGTCGATCCGGCGACGTTGGCCGAGTTGAGCCGGCGTCATCCGATACCTCTGACCACCGAGAACAATCGTTACACCAACATCGCAGACAGCGGTCGCGTCTTCACCGAAGAGGAGGCACGAGAGCTCTACCAATACCAGGACTTCACTGGATTCCTGCTGGCGTTCAAAGCGGTCACCGAGCGCCTTCGCACTGCCGAAGACTACGAACTCGTTACCTACCGAATGATGCAGAAACTGCACGGGCAGAACGTCCGTCACGCCGAATTGTACGTTTCGGTCGGGGTGATCCATTGGCGTGGCGGCGAGTTTGCGCCACTCTTCGAAGGAATGGAACGAGGACGCCTGCGCGGCGAACGCGACTTTGGAATCTCGCTTTACTGGATTTGCGATGCCGTCAGGCACTTCGGCGTTGAAGCTGCAGAACGCGTATTGGAAGAAACGCTAGCTATGCGCAAGAAATCCGACAGCGTAATCGGGATCGGCCTTGGCGGCGACGAGCGCCGCGCACCGCCCGCGCAGTTTCGCGAGGTATACGCGCGCGCTGCGCAAAACGGACTGCGACTGACCGTCCACGCGGGAGAAACGGCTGGGCCTGAGTCAATCTGGTCTGCATTGCGCGACCTGCACGCCGGTCGCGTTGGCCATGGGTTGCGTGCCGCAGAAGATCCCACGCTTGTCGCCTACCTCGCCGAAAAGCAGGTTCCTGTCGAAGCCTGCCTTTCGAGCAATGTCATGACCGGCTGCTGCCCCGCTATTGAGCAGCATTCGCTTCGCAAGCTTTTTGACGCAGGGGTCTTGGTGACCCTCAACACTGACGATCCTGATATGTTTCGTACCACGCTCTCCCATGAATACCAGATCGCGCAAGATTCCCTCGGATTCAACGACGAAGAACTTCGCCAACTCGCGTTGAACTCGTTTCAAGCGTCCTTCTTGCCGGAAGCGAGGAAGCGCGAGATCCTGGCCATGTTCTAACGACGAATCAGCCACGCTTTCGCATGGAGAAGACTTAGGCGAATGGAATTCTGGTTCTATCCGTGAAATCCGCGCAAATCCATGGTCAAATTGTTTTTTGTCCGGCGGGAATAAATCATGTCCAAGCACATCGGAATCGTCGCCTGTAGCGCCGAAGGCGCAGCACTGTGTTATCGCACGATCTGCGACGAGGCGCCCGCTCTCATGGGACGCCACATGCATCCCGAAGTGTCGATGCATACGCACTGTCTCGGCGAATACATGGAATACGTCTATCGCGGCGACTGGCAGGGCGTGGCCGAGTTGATGCTGTCGTCAGCCGATAAGCTGGCAAAGACGGGCGCGGACTTCCTGATCTGTCCGGACAATACCATCCATCATGCGTTCGATTTGGTTGCGTCCCACTCGCCGCTTCCCTGGCTGCATATCGTGGATGAGGTTGCTGTCGTCGTGAAGCAGCGAGGGTTCCGGAAACTCGCGGTTACCGGAACGCGAATCACCATGGAAGGCACGGTGTATCAGACGAAACTGCCGCTAGCCGGAATCGAGTACGCCGTTCCCGACCCAGACGAACGCGCACGTATCGATTCGATCATCTTCGACGAGCTGGTGAACGGAATCTTCAGGCCGGAAGCGCACGTGTATTTTCAGCGGGTGATAGACCGCATGAAAGCCGACGGATGTGACGCCGTCGTGCTGGGCTGCACCGAAATTCCGCTGATCATCGACGACAGCAACTCGTCGCTGCCCACGCTGGACTCGACACGGATTCTTGGGCGAGCGGCGCTGCGGCGCGCGCTGACCTAGCTGGCCTTTGCCGCTTGCGCCGTTCTGAATGCCGCAATCCGTTCTTGGGTGTTCATCACGTGCACAGGTAGCGGCAACTGTGCGCCTTCTTCGAGGATGGGAATCAGCTTGTCGAACTCCGGTCCTGAGTGCGAACCGGTAAAAACGATGCGTACGGGATGAAACAGGTCTTTGCCCTTCGTCTCGGTCTTGGCCTTCACTTCGTTCATGATGACCTTGAAACGTTCCGGCGTCATCGGAGACTTGTCGGCCTGCGCAAGCTCTGCAAACGCGGCGAGCACTTCGTTCGCTTTCGGTCCACCTAGTACTGCGGCGTTATCGTCGGACGCTAGTGCCGTAGCAGCATCCACCTGGAAGATTAACTGTGCCCGTTCCGGCAGTTCATCCAGCTTGTTCACCGACGGCGCGAGCAAGGCGACGACCTTCGCAAACCATGACCTTGTTCGATCGTCTAGACTCTCGGGCAGAAGTCCCGCTTTGATGAAATAAGGCTCTGCTAGCTTCTCGATGCGTTCCGGCGGGCTCTTCTTAATGTAGTGCCGGTTGAGCCAATAGAGCTTCTCCATATCGAACATTGCCGCCGACGGCGTCACGCGCTCCAGCGTGAACTCCTTGCATAGTTCGTCAGGAGTGAAGACTTCGCGGTTGCCTCCTGCCGGCGCCCAACCCAGCAGAGCAAGATAATTCGCGAGCGCTTCAGGCAGCACGCCCATCTCGCGGAAGTTCGCGATCGATGTCGCGCCGTGGCGTTTGGACAACCGCGTTCCGTCACTGCCTACAATAGTCGAGAGATGCGCGAATTCCGGTACCGGCCATCCCAGTGCCTCATACAGCGCAACCTGTTTCGGCGTGTTCGACAGATGGTCGTCGCCCCGAATAACGTGCGTAATTTCCATTAGCGCGTCGTCCACCACAACCACATAGTTGTAAACCGGAATCCCACTGGACCGCAGAATGATGGGATCGCTCACCGCTTCGTTTGAGAACTCAACCATGCCACGCACGATGTCGTGAAAACGAATGGGCCGCTCCGGAATTGCCAGCCTAATCGCGGCGGCCTCGCCGGTCGCGCAGCGCCGCTGGGCCTCGGCCGCATCGAGAACCCGGCACTTGCCAGAGTAAACAGGCGAGCGGTGCTCCGCCATGGCAGCGTCGCGCTCTTTCTCCAGCTCTTCCTGCGAGCAGAAGCAGAGGTAGGCCTTGCCTTCTTTCACCAGCCGCTCGGCGTGTTCGCGGTAAATGGAAAGCCGGTCACTCTGGCGATAGGGTGCGAAGGGGCCACCGACATCGGGGCCTTCCTCCCATCCGATCCCAAACCACTTCAAGTCTTCCAACAGTTGATCTTCGTAGCGGGTCTCGCTGCGTTCGAGGTCCGTATCTTCGATGCGCAGGATCATCGTGCCTTTCGTCTTACGGGCAAACAGCCAGTTGTAGAGTGCGGTGCGGGCGTTGCCGACGTGCAACTGCCCTGTTGGGGACGGCGCGAAGCGAACACGTACCTTAGGATTCTTGCTCACCCTTGGATGTTAGCAAGAGCGCGCCCAGTCAGCCACGCATGGGTTAGTGACGCTAATTTGGTTGGGAGGACGACGAGCCCTCGTCCGGTAGGGTTGGTCCGCAGGGCCGCCGCATTTCGTTCTGCAAATCACTCAACACTTCGTCTCGATCGGCCCCATTTCGCATGCGTCTTGCCATTTCCTGCAACGCGACGTTCAGGACATGGTAGTGATGCAGCTCCCGGAACTTTGGATCGGCAGTCGCCTCGCGCCAGAGGGTATGCAACAGGTCCACATCTTCCTTGCGGACGCGCGGACGGTGCGGCCCCAAATGATACTCATGCCGCGTTCCGTCCTGTCCAACGACCACCAGCATAAGTCGAGGCCTTGGCTCGGGCAGACGCTCCCACGCATCCCCGGTAAGCTTTCCCTGCTCATCGGCCGTCAGTTTGCGCGATTGGCCGCACACCACAACGGTTGAGTTCAGCCGCTGGGCCGTGGCCACGATGCCTTCGAACACATCGGTTGTGGGCACGACCACCAGCGATACGTGCTTGCCTTCTTTTTCCGCTGCGGCTACCACCGCAGTGAAGAGCTCCTGTTCATACTTGTCAAAGACCTCCGAGGTCTCCATTTCCATGGTGCCGCTGAAGGTGTGCTCGCGGCGGAAGATCCGGGCTGTCATCACTACCACGTCGGTCTTCGTCGTATCCACCCGCGAGAGCACATCGCGGAGGTAGAAGAGGTTTTGCGGATCGCGGACCGTAACCAGCACATTTCCTGGACGGACCTCCACCGTTTCAGCAGTCAGCTCGGTGTTGGCGGCGATGTTGAACTGCTCCAGCCCGGACTCACCGCTGGCATGCTGTTTTGCGACCACGTGCTCCGAGATGGTAAGCACCACGAAAAACACCGCGCTGAAGGACACACCGGCGATCGTTGCCAGTTCCTTGGTAAACAGGTTCACCAGCGCGGTGGCAAACAGGATGATCGAAATAACGCCCAATCCCACGGGAATTTCTACGCCTCGGATGTGGAAATTGCCTGGCACTTTCCACTCGCGCTTTTGCGGCAGGGTGTAACGCAACACTAGTACCGCAAGCGACATGAAGGAGAAGCTCCAGATCACGCCGAAGGCATACAACGAGGCCAAAAGATAAACGTTGCCCCGGCTGGCGATGATGGTCAGCACCTGAAGCAATGCGATCATGTTGATTACGCGATAACTGGTACCGAATTTCTTCTGCGGCTTCTTGAACCAGGTCGTCAGGACCCCGTCTTCGACCATGCGGCTCAGTACGCCATTCGCACCCACGATTGCCGTGTTCACTGCGCCTGAAAGAATCAATGCGCCGACCAGCACCACGAAGCCCTGAAACACCAGCCGCAAGGTGTACGGGCCAACGACGTTCATGGCCAGTCCGCCGATGAGGTTGGCGAAGTAGTTGTGGCGCTCGTGGTCGGGGATGATCATGACCGCGAAGAACGACACCAGCGACGTAAAGAACAGGCTGTAGAGGAAAATCACCAGCCCGGTCTTTTCCAGGTTCTTTAGCTTGGGATGTTCGATCTCGCGGTTGACCTGTGCGAGTGATTCCTCGCCGCTCATCGCCAAAACCGAGTGCCCAAACCCGACCAGCAGCATAATGAGCGGAATTCGCTGTGCCCAGGTGCCGAGCAGCCATCCCAATGACTCGTGATCATGGTGCATGTCGACGGCTGAAGGGAGCGGCGGAAGCTGTGCGCCATTCTTGGCGATTGTGATCAGGCACCAGATGATGAGCACTACCACCATCACCGTGGTGATTTTCATGATCTGTAGTGCCCGCTCCGAGGACTCGTGAATGCCCTGGATGTTCTTCCACCAGAAATAGCCCGTCACGATGACAGCGAAGACAGCGCTGAAGGCATTCTCGGGAATATGTACGTCGTGCCCAATATGGTGGAGCGTGTCGGTCAGAAACCCCGCGAAATATTGGCCGGCAGCCACGGAGCTGATTGGTCCGGTCAGTACGTAATCGAACAGTAACGCCGAGACCGAGAGCTTAGCCAGGGTGCCGCCCAAAGCCTGCTTAACAACGCGGTACACGCCGCCGCGAACGAACATGGCGCTTGATTCGATGTACAGCGCTCGCACGGCGTAGCTGAAGATCATCACCGCGAGCACAAACCAGGGCGCACTCTTACCAATCACCTTCTCGGCATCGCCCCCGACGTAATATGCCGACGACGCCAGATCGGCCAGTACAATGGCCGCCGCCCGCCAGAAGGAAATGAAAGTCAGCATCACGGTCGTGGCGACGAAGACCCGGGCAACCGGTTTTTGCAGATTGGTGATGGGCGAGGACATAGGGATTGGAACGTTCCGCAAGAGGCCGCGTGGCCCCGCTGACGCAACGCACACAGCTACAGGATTGAAATTTACACGTTTATCTGCCGTGTTGTCAGCTACACGAAAGACGCAGAAGAGATTACTCGGTCTTTGTGAGGTAGCTGCGGCTCAGGCGGTCGTGCCAGCACAGGCTGTCCACATCGACCAGCGCCCACATCAAACCCATGCCAAGCGACATTGCTGAGAGGTAGAAGGCGAGCACCCGGCTGCGCCTCTGGCGCAACTTGGGCGTTTTGCCTTTGAACGTGCGGAGGTGCAGCCGCGCCGCCATCATCCCGACGGTCTTGCCAGCATATACGGTAAAAAGGTAATGATACGCAGTCCACAAGACTCCCGTCGCCGCCGCCATGCCCAGTACCAGCGGTTTGGTAATGTCTGGCCTGCCTAGAATTCTGAATGCGACGGCGGCAAATACTGCCGTCCCAAGCCCCGTAAGAGCGATATCCAGCGCAGCCGCAGCAAGCCGTAGTGATACCGGGGCGGCACTAACAAGCAGTTCGACGTGCTCGTCACCGTTCTGCAAGCGAGGTGGCACGGGATCGAGCTGCAATCCGTCGAGAAACGGAGTGGTCGGAATTGCCTCTAGTTCCTCGGGGACATCCAGAATCCTCGGCGGTTCCGTCGTGACCGGATCGGCGAGACGGTAATTCGTCTCGGTGATGACAGAATGCTGTCGTGGAAAAGCTATGACCTTTCGTTTTGGACGCGGGCGAGGCGTTGGATCGACGAAGATAGCGGGCTCTTCTTCGCCAGTCTGCGGACGTTCGAGCGTCAGACTTGCAACTTCATCGCTATCCTCGGTCGTAACCTCACGTGGCTCATCAATGTTGTCAGCCGGCAGAGACTCGATCTGGTATTCCTCGATCTTGACCAGAGCGGCTGGTTCAGAATCGAAAGGTTGCTCGGTCAGAGACGTAACAGTTTTAGCTTCCGGTGCAGGGACTTCCATATCGCCGGTTGTCACCGCTTCCTCTACAGGAAATGGGAAGCGCATCGTGAAGGCGCCTTCGATGCGACGCCCACGACGCCGCTTGTAGTGTGCCAGGCGTTCTTGCAGTTCGTTGCGCCAAAGATCTTCAGCCGGCGTAAGGGCGCCGTCCCCGGATTCACATTGTGGAATTGGCTGTTCTGTCATGTCGTGGCGCGACACTTCCTTCGTCGATGAATGCTGCGTTCCCTATCACTTTAGAACTGAGTGGGAGGCCGCTCCCGCTACAATGACTTCATTGGCATAGCAATGCGCCGAGAGAGCGCCGTAACTAGCGCAACCAATCTGTTGCAAGCGGGTTAGGAAAATACCAGAGCAGCGTGAAACAAACATCAGCGCTTAACGTTTTGCCTCGGTCCGTGCAACGTGCTAAGTTGCAAGGTTCAGCTATTCTCGACCTCATCGGCGAGGAAACGCACAGCCTTCGATGATTTCCCGCATTCGATTGATTATCACGGCCCTGGTGGGTTGTCATCTGTTTCTAGCGCCGGCGCTGTTAACCAGCCAGTTGCTGACTGGCTCCCAACAACAGCAAAGGGCGCCGCAGGCTGGCGAAAACCAGCAAACTTCCGGGAAAGATGAATCCGTCCCACCGCCCCAGCCGCAACAACCCCAGCCGACGACCGCCGACGACGAAGGCAAAAAAGTAATGGAGGAAGTGGTCCAGCAGCAGATGCAGGAATCTGCAGGCAACGGCACGCCGCGGCCCCCCGCCAACGTCGTCTTGAACCGCGATGAGGTCCTCATCCGTGCCGATGAACAGGAGAAGAACCAGGACATCTACAAAGTGCGCGGCAACGTGGAAATTCGCTTTCGTAATAACGTGATCCACTGCGATCAGGCCACATACGACTCCACCACCGGCCTCATCAATGCCGTCGGACACGTCGTGTACGACGGTGGGACACACAGTGAGCATCTGGTTGGCACTCACGCGACCTACGATGTGAGCCGTGACACGGGAACGTTCTACGACGTTACCGGTTCCACGGGAATCCAGGTTAAGAACCCGGCCATGTACCTCAGGTCCTCCACGCCGTTCTTTTTCACCGGCAAGGTAGTGGACAAACTTGGCCCTGATCTCTATCGCGTCCATCACGGCGTCATCACGTCGTGTCAGCTCCCTAAGCCAAAATGGGTGTTCCAGCCGGCGACTGCGCTTGTCGAAGTCGGCGGCGAGGCCAAGATGTATCACGCGACCATGCGGATCGGCGGCATCCCCTTGTTCTATTTCCCCTACGTCGAGCATCCCGTCGATGACTTCGGCCGCAAGAGTGGATTTCTCATTCCCGCCATCGGCCAATCGAACTCCAAGGGATTTATCTTTGGCGATTCCTTCTATTGGGCGATCAACCGAAACTCCGATGCTGAGATTGGCGGATACTACTTCTCCTCGCGCGGCTGGGCGCAAGTCGGCAACTACCGGGCCATCGGATGGCACTACCAGTTACATGCCGAGTATTACGGCGTGATCGACGAAAAGGGCAGTCCTGTCAATGGACAGAACCAGGGCGGTGAAGAGCTGAAGATCAACGGCTCCGTCGATCTCCCTTACGGTTTTCGGGGTGTTGCTTCGGTGGATTACCTGAGCTCGTATCTCTTTCGCCTGGCTTTCGGGCAAAGCTTCACCGATGCTATCAACTCCGAGGTGCGTTCCTCCGGGTTCGCCTCCAAGAGCTGGACGGGAAACTTCGTGGGCCTAATGGCATCCCGCTATCAGGACTACCAGAGCACTCTGCAAGGAGATGTAATCGATATCGCCCATATTCCGAGCCTTCAGATGGCCGGGATCGAGCAATCCATAGGAAACTCACCGTTCATGTACACCTACGACGTGGCAGGCGAGGGACTCTCTCGTCACGAGCCGGGATTTCAAACCCCAAACCTGGTGGGACGCGGCGATATTTATCCCACAATTTCACTACCGACTTTCCTGAATGGATGGACCTTCCGCCCTGAAGTCGGCTTCCGCGAAACGATCTACAGCGAGCGGCTGATTCCGACTGAAAACAACACCGGCGTGATCGGAATCGCCGTGCCCGAGACGCTGAATCGCAACGTTGCGTTGGCCTCGATGGAAATGCGTCCCCCATCTCTGGCGCGCATCTTCGATCGCAAGCTACGTGGATATGTGCTGAAGCATGTTGTCGAGCCGTATGCCGTATACCGTTACGAAACCGGCATCAACAATTTCGCCAACATCATTCGCTTCGATTATCGGGACATCCTGGCCGACTCCAGCGGAGTCGAATACGGTGTTGTCAACCGGCTCTACGCCAAGAAGTCAAAATCGGGTTCCGAATGCTTTGAACATCCCAAATATCCATCGCCCGACTTGCCGCCGGCGGAGGTTGCGAAACAGCTTAAGTCGGATCCGAAGTTGTGTGACGACCAAAGTGGAGCCGCCAAAGAGGTCGTGACCTGGACAATCGCCCAGAAATACTTCTTCAATCCCACCTTCGGTGGCGCGCTTGTGCCCAATCAGCGCAACGTATTCGACAGCTCGGTCGACTTTTCGGGCATCGCCTTCCTTACTCAGCCCCGCAGTGCGTCTCCCATAATTTCCCGACTTCTGGTGCGGCCCGCCTCGACAGATTTTCAGTGGGACCTCGACTACGACCCGGTGTTTCACCAGGTAAATGCCAGCACTATCTTTGTAGGCCAACGTCTATCGCCCAAATGGTATGTGCTAGGCAGCGAAACGTATCTCCATGTTCCCGGTGAAGTCATACCCTCAACCGTCAACGAAGTCCTCGCTCCCGACATTTCCAACCAGGTTCGCGTGGAGGCTATCTACAGCAATCTGAGCGCCCGCGGTTTGAGCGCCGCCGCCGCATTCGCTTTCGATATCAAGAATGTCTACGTGCAGGGCGCCACCGTACAGACCGCTTATAACTGGGATTGCTGCGGTCTGACCTTCGAATATGCCCGTTGGGCGCTGGGGCCGGTACGAAACGAAAACGCCTATCGTTTTGCCTTCAGTCTTGCCAATGTCGGCACCTTCGGCAACCTCAAAAAGCTCCAGAGAATCTACTAGCTCCAACTTTCCTGCCCGGCGGCCGTCTAGAATGGAAGCATGTCCGACCTCCAAGCAGTTGCGAACCCTCTGGATGCCAAGCTGCAAAAGTTGCAGGCGCATCTGCGTTCGCAAGGACGGCTGTTGATCGCGTATTCCGGAGGCGTCGATTCCGCCTATCTCGCTTGGGTCGCCCACCGGCAATTGGGCGAGAGCATGATGGCGGTCCTCGCCGACTCCCCAAGCTTAGCGCGCTCGCAAATGCAGGATGCCGTGGCTTTCGCACAGGAACAGGAAGTTCCCCTCACCATCGTTCAGACTTCTGAAATGGAACGCAATGATTATCGCAAGAACGATGGCGCCCGCTGCTTCCACTGCAAGGACGAGCTCTTCACCGTGATGGAAGATTTTCGCGCTCGTAACGGTTTCGACGTGATCGCATACGGGGTCAATGTTGACGACCAGGGTGACTACCGCCCCGGGCAGCAGGCGGCCAAACAGCACGGCGTGTGTACTCCTTTCCTGGAAGCCGGACTCACGAAGCAGGAGATTCGCGAACTTGCCCGCTCTGCCGGATTGCGCATCTGGGATAAGCCTGCCTCAGCATGCCTGTCGTCGCGCATTGAGTACGGTCGTCCCGTCACCGCCGAAGCGTTACAAGCCGTCGAACAAGGCGAGGAGCATCTGCGGGAGATGGGCTTTCGCCAGTTCCGCGTCCGCCATCACGGCGAAATCGTGCGCATCGAGATCGCTCCCGACGAATTGCCGCGCGCACTCAATGCGGCCACTGCAGCGGAGTTCACCCGCATTTTCAAGGCGCTGGGGTTCACTTATGTAACGCTGGACCTGGAAGGCTTCCGTTCGGGCTCTATGAACGCTATGTTGCCTGTGGAAATTCTGATCAAGCCCTGAACCTTGGGCCTACCCGGACGGAAGTAGAGACACTTCTCACCCGTGTCAAGTTGAACCTTGGTCATGGCATCTTTCATGGCCCTCCTGCATCCCTAATGGCTAGGAGGACTGCCCTGTGGCAAGAGTCGAAGGTGTTGATCCCAAGAAGACTTCATTCCTAATGCGGCAGGTATTCAAGAAAGTCCGCAAGATGTTAGGCCGCGATCTTACCCCGCAGAAAATCACGGCGCGGGTGCCGCGCGTGTTCTGGGCATTCACCCTTCCCGAGTGGCTGCTCGGGCAGAAGGCAAAAGTCCCTCTGCGGCTGCGCTCCATAGTGATGTTGCGGACGGCGGTGCGCGTGGGTTGCCCGTTTTGAATCGACGCCAATTCTGCCGGCGGCAGAATCTTTGGCTGTAGTGACGACGAGATCGCCGCGATTCTTGAGGGCAGGTTCGAAGGCTTCGAACCTGCGGAGCAGTCTCTGTTGCGCATGACCGATGCCATGGCCGACACACCATCCAATGTGAGCGACGACCTCTATGTCGAGTTGCGCCGGCACTTTTCCGAGGAACAACTGATTGAGTTGGCTGCCAGCGCCGCGCAGGAAAACTTCCGTGCCCGTTACAACCGGGTGTTCAACGTGGGTAGTGACGGACTCTATCGCAAGGGATTGCGATTCAAAGAGCGGCATGCTGCTTAACAGCCGATGACACTCGCGGCCCAATTGGCACCGCGGCGCCTTATTCAATGCGCAGCGCCTCCATGGGTTCAATGCTGGCCGCACGCCGCGCGGGAATGAAGCCTGCCAGCGCAGCGGCCGCCGAAAGCACAGCGATAGCGATTCCCATGCTGACTGGGTCCCACGCGCGAACCTGGAACAGTTGGCTTGCCATGAAGCGGCCGCCCAGAATCGCGATAGGGATCCCAATGGCAAGCCCGATCCCAACCTGAAGGAACGCTCCCCGCAGCACCATGCGTACAACATTGCCGCGATCCGCTCCCAAAGCCATCCGGAGGCCAATCTCGCTGGTACGTCGCGCCACGGCATACGACGTGATGCCATACAATCCGACCGCCGCCAGTACGAGTGCCAGCAAACCAAACAGCGTAGTCAGTCGAGCGATGAGACGTTCCTGCGTGAAGTTGTCACTCACCTGGTAGTCGAGTGAGTGCAGGTCGGTAATGGTGAGGTTCGGATCGATATCGGCAAGCGTGCGGCGCACCGTGGCATCAACGTTCTGCGGCGGATTGCTGAAGCGCAGCGTAATCGAATTGATGTACATCGACCGCCCTTCCGCCATCACTTCGTTCGCTTCGGTGACCTGCTGCTGCTGCGTCAACGGGCGGAAGTACATCGGCCTGACTTCGCTGCGCGGATCGGTGTATTTTGCATCAGCAACGATTCCTACAATTTCAAATCTGCCGGCAAACTGGGGATCGAAGATACCGAAGTGCCGACCCATGGGATCTTCCTTGGGAAAGAACTTCCTGACGAACGCCTCATTGACTACCGCCACGAACTGGGATGTGGCGGTGTCCCCATCAGTGAAACCGCGTCCCCGAATCACCGGCTGTCCGACCGTCTCGAAGAATTTGGGGCTCACACGGTCCCATGACGACCAGTTATGCGCATTCGGTCCCGGTGTTGGACGCCCTTCCACATAGACGCTCTCACCCCAGTTGTTGCCCTCCAGCGTGCTATAGAGCGCGAGCCCAACACTCTGCACGCCGGGTACAGCACTAAACTGCTGTTCCAGCCGCTGATAGAGCGGCTGCAACTTCTCCGGCGTATAGCCCGCGCCGGCAAGATCGAGGTGTACTACGTACCGGTTTGTCGTTTGGATGCCGAAATTCTGATGCTCAAGATTTCGCAGGCTCTTGGTCAACAAGCCGGCGCTCACCAGCATGACCAGCGATAAGGCCGCTTGAAACACAATCAGCGACTTCTGAGGTAGTGCTCCGCGATCTCGCGTCGAGCGGTTGACGCCCCGCAATGCTTCCGCAGGGTCGGAGTGGGATGTGATCCAAGCCGGAACGATCCCGAACACAACGCCAGTGGCCAGCGAAAGCAAGAACGCAAATCCCAGTACCGGCAGAGATGGAGTGGCTTGAATCGGCAAGTTGGGCGAATCGGGAAACGCCAGCGACAGGATGGTCTTCGTCCCGGCGTAGGCGACCACCAGACCTGCGAGGCCACCCAGCACCGCCAGCAACACACTCTCGGTCAGCATCTGGCGAATCAGGCGACTGCGTGCTGCCCCCAGCGCCATGCGGATCGACGTATCCGCCTTGCGTGTCGTGCCCCGTGCCAGGAGCAGGTTCGCTATATTCGCGCACGCGACCAGCAGGACCAGCCCCGAAATCGTCATGAGCAAGTACAGTCCCTTGCCTGTCTCCTGCTGCATGTTCTGGATACCCGCACCTCCGGGGGTGATCACGACATGCTGCTTCGGAATCTCACTCGTCCCACCATTCCGCGTGTACTCGTCCACGGTTGCCAGCCAGAGGCGAAGATTGTTCGAGATCTTCGCCTGTATTGGCCCGATCTCCGTTCCCGGCTTCACGCGTCCCACCGCGTAAAGCCAGTTGCTCGGCTTTACGGCAAGCAGCGTGTTCTCGCCCTCAATCAGGGGCTCGACCGACAGCGGAATCCACAACGCTGGCGGACTCGGTCGCAGCCGGTCGCCATAGAAACCCGGAGGTGCGATGCCCACGATGGTCACCGGCTGTGTCTGCACGTATAACGTGGAACCTACAATCGAAGGATCGCCGCCGTACTCCGCCTGCCACGCCTGGTAGCTCATCACGGCAGCAGGAGGCGCGCCCTTGTTATCGTCCGCCATCGTCAGCATGCGTCCGGCAAACGGGCCGATACCGAACGTCGTGAAGAAATTTCCCGACACATACTGACTGCGCAGCGACTTAGCGGGTTCAGAGCCGCGCCGCGCCGTCATGGTGTTGGCGCCGGACTGCATGGCGGCCAGTTGCTCGAACTCGGGCGTCGTATCGCGAATATGCCGGTACAGGTCGTACGAAAACATGTCGAAGTCGCCATCGTCATTCATGAAGCCGCCGTTCACGCAACAGTCGTCCTTGTCTCCGATGCGGTACAACGACTTGGGATCGGCGACCGGAAGCGACTTCATCAGAATGGAGTGAACCAGCGTAAAGATGGCGGTGTTTGCGCCGATGCCCAGCGCAATCGTCAAAATGACGGTGATTGCGAAGCCTGGTGACTTGCGCAGCTGGCGTAGTGCGATACGAATGTCATTCATAAGACCGATAGCCCTTCCTGTCCAACAAGCAGATACGATGCCCTCCGACAGATAGTTCAACGCTCTGAATTCATTGCGTTTAGAGCCCCCAGCTTCCAGGTGATCCGTCCGTGTCCGCGATCCGCTGTCCGGGCGCGGACATCCATGGAACTCACTTTGAAGTCGTTTGACTCAACCGGGAGCAATTGGTCATGTCTAATTGGGACAAGTTGCACGTTTGTAATGATTTGCCAGCATTCCGGGAGCCGAGGGAGCATGCGATAATAAAAAGTCCACGTGTTCCTCCAAAGGCGGTTTGTATTTTGCTCACAAAACGATTGGCAGTCTTGGTTTTGCTGGTGTGTGCCGGCTGTTCTGCCCAGAATGTTTCGCCCGAGCTGAAAACGAAGATTTCGCGTCAGATTCAAGCCCAATATGATCTTCCACCTGACGTCATAGTCGAGGTGGGGCCGCGGCGGCCGAGCGACTTCCCTACCTACGATTTGGTGACAATTACGCTCGCCGGCAAAGGCCACGAGCAGAAGGTCGACTTCCTTCTCTCCCAGGACGGCAAAACGCTGGCCAAGGTCACGAAGATTGACCTCACCAAGGACATCTACACCGACCGCATGAGCAAGATCGACGTCTCGGGACGGCCCGTCCGCGGGAACCCGAACGCCAAGGTGACCATCGTCAACTACGACGACCTGCAGTGCCCGTTCTGCTCGCGCATGCATGCCACCCTGATGCAGGAAATCCTTCCCCAGTACGGCGACAAGATCAAGATTGTGTACAAGGACTTCCCGCTTTCCATGCATCCCTGGGCGCCCCATTCAGCCAACGACGCCAATTGTCTGGCCGTAGAGAATGGCAGCGCGTACTGGGAGTTCGTCGATTACGCCCACGCCAACCAGAAAGCCATCAGTGGTTCCGGCCAAGACCTTGCGAAGTCGAAGGCCGAATTGGACCGCATCGCTCTGGACGTTGGCAAGAAGAACGGCGCCAACATGGACCGGTTGCAAGCCTGTGTGAAGTCGCAGACCGACAAGGCCCTGAAAGCTTCCATGGACGAGGGAGAATCGCTGGGGCTCAATGCAACCCCTACATTGTTCATCAACGGCCAGAAGCTCGAGGGCGCCGTGGAGCCTGACGAAGTAAAGGCCATTCTGAACCAGCAACTCCTTGCTGCGGGAGTGCAGCCGCCGGCAGCCGCAGCTACGCCGCAGCAACCCAAGTCGGCCAACTAGACGTGGTCAACGGGACCCATAAGCGGAGTCTCACGGCAAGCCTTGCCGAGTACGAGGAGCGCTATTTGAAATCGAATACGAGACGGGTACAAAGCGTCACAGTCGTAGCTGTTCTTATCGCGGCTTTATTCCTGCTGTTCTCAATTACGGCGTGCAACACCAAGAAAGAAACTGAAGGCGTGATGGCGACCGTGAATGGTCGCAAGATTCTCCGCATCGAGGTGGAAAAGTACTACAACAACCAGACCGCCGACGCTCCGCAGAAGCCTACCGACGAACAGGCCGACACCCTTCGGCTGAACATCCTGAAGCAGCTTGTCGATAACGAAATCCTGCTGCAACGCGCCGAGAAGCTGGGCCTGCTCGCCACCGATGACGAAGTGAACGCCAAACTGGCTGAGATCAAGGCGCCCTTCAGCCAGGATGAATTCGATAAGCGGCTGGCCTCGCGCAATATCACACTGGCCGACTTCAAGGCCGATCTGCGGCGTTCCATCACCGTCGACAAGGTGATCAATAAGGAAATCACCTCGAAGATCAATATTACCGACGACGACATCACCGCTTACTACAACCAGCACAAGGCCGAGTTCAACCTGATTGAGCCGCAGTATCACCTTGCCCAGATCCTGGTGACTACGCAGCCGAATCCGCCAACGCAAAATGTCCCCAACAAAGCCCAGAACGACGCTGAGGCCCGCAAGAAGATCCAGATGATCGAGAACCGGCTCGACAGCGGCGAGGACTTCGCGTCGGTCGCGATGAACTTATCGGAACAGCCGGAGACCGCGCAAAATGGCGGCGACCTGGGCTTTGTGCCGGAGTCGTCACTCAAAGGCGACAAAACCGCCTTCGAGGCTATCAACAAGCTGAAGCCGGGTCAGTACTCGACTGTTCTGGTCGTCGCAGATCCGAACAGCCATCAGGTCTTTGGCTATCGCGTGGTGCGGCTGATCAGCAAAGAAGTTGCCGGACAGCGCGACCTGAAAGATCCGCGCGTGCAGCAGGCGATTCGCGAGCAACTGCGCGATCGCAAAGAACAACTGCTGAAGGCAGCGTATTACGAAGTCATTCGCGATGAAGCCAAAGTCGAGAACTTCTACGCTGAGGACATCCTGAAAAAAACCGGCACGACGAAGTAGCGGGAAAGAGCGCTATCGCAGTTTCATGAGCGCCTGCTCGAGGTCTGCAATCAGATCGTCGCGATTTTCCAAGCCAATATGTAGCCTCACGATGCGATGCCCATAGTTGGGACGCCCTTTGAACCCGGTGAAGTCATACGCCGTGGCCAGGCTTGCGACGCCACCCCAGCTATAACCAATTTCGAATAATTCAAGAGCGTTCACAAAATCCAGCACCTGCTGCTTGCTCACGCCGGCCTTAAAGACGATTGAGAACAATCCTGACGAGCCGAGAAAATCGCGCTTCCAGAATTCGTGACCGGGGCATGACGGAAGCGCGGGGTGCAAGACCAGTTCGACCTCCGGCCGCTGACTGAACCATTGCGCGATGTGCAATGCCGAGCCTTCGATGGCCTTCAGGCGGACGGCCATGGTCTTCATGCCTCGCAGCGCCAGGCTGCAATCGTCGGGCGAGGCGTTGGCGCCAAGCACCTGGTGGTGGTCGGTGAGCGTCCGCCATGCAGCTTCGTCTTTTACGGTGATGGCGCCGAGCAGCAGGTCGCTATGTCCGCCGATGTACTTCGTCACAGCCTGCATGGTGATATCGACGCCGTGGACCAGTGCATCGAACAGCACGCCGGCAGCCCAAGTGTTGTCCATGACGACGAGAGCGCCGTGGGCGTGCGCGACTTCCGCGATGGCCGGGACGTCCTGCACCTCCATGGTGATCGAGCCGGGACTCTCGCACCACACCATGCGCGTGTTGGGCTTGAAGAGCGACTCGATGCCGCGCCCGATCGCCGGCGGATAAAACGTGGACTCAACGCCGAAGCGGCGCAGGACATCGCGCACGAGCTTGCGATTGGGACCGTACACGCTCTCTGGAACGAGAATGTGATCGCCCGCTTTAAGGAAAGCAAAATGAATGGTCGATATGGCGCACTGGCCACCGGGAGTGATCAGCGTCCGATGGCCGCCCTCCAGCTCGCAGATGCGGCCGGCAAGTTCCAGTGTAGTCGGAGTGCCGTAGAGACCGTATGTGTATCCGGCCTGGTAGACGTCGGGCTCGTCGGTGACGGCGGCGGCGTTGTCGAACAGGGTGGTCGAGCCGCGATAGGTAGGCGTCGCCAGCGAGCGGAATCCTTCCGGCACTCGCGCATCCGTGTGGATGAGCTTGGTGGTCCAGTCTTTCTTCATCTTCATCGGAGCATTATAGGAGCTGCGATACCCCCTCCCCCCTAAAACTCCTTGTTTTCATGGATATAGGCGGAAATCGCGGGCAAGTGCGGGAAACAAAAGAGTTAGAGGTAAAATCCTGAGCCGCAAGGAGTTGCAGGGGCTTTGTGGTAAGGTGGCGCCGCAAGTGAGACGGAATCGAGCAGGAGTTAACATGCAGCCTCCTAAAATCGGCTACTGATACAGGCCGCTGGCGTTTTGCCAGAGGCAAAAAACAACAAAGTTGCGCGGTGCACTGCGCCCACGGTGTCAGATTGGCAGAGGAGTGGAACGCTGTCAACTTACGAAAGTACATGTACTTCGGTAATCAGTTGCCGGTTGTCGGTTGTCAGTAAAGAGCGGGAGACGGTTGAGGAACCTAACTTGGGTGCACATTTCCGATTTCCAGGTCAGTGCTGCTCAGGGTCTTCCCGTTTGTCCAAGTCCTGCGGATAGACCCGGATCCAGTGGCTGCGTAGTTTTGCCCTGACCTGTTTACCCTCGAAACCGGAAACAATAAGGCTCGACTCCTGTACCGGCATGTGGCAATCGATGCAGTTTGCGGCGATGGCATGACCCTTCGTCTTAAACTCACCACACCTGTCCTCGTTGTGGCAGGTGAGACAGCGGTCTGAGAATCCAGCCGCATTGCGCTGCTGAACGTGCACGTTGTGACACGTTGTACAAGTCATGGCGGGCGAAGATTGAAAGCAACGGCTCCGTTGCAACAGCATCACCTGATTACCGTGGACGTCGATTTTGACCTTTGGGTCAGGAGCCGCCAGCTCGATGTAGTCCTGCAATGGTTTTCCAGGAATGTAGGAGAATGCGGGAGCCAGCGGTGCGGCTCCGATGCCCGCGTGACACACCGCGCAGACGTCCACCTGCCTGTCCCGGGGCAGCTTTGCTGGATCAACGATGGCTTCTCCGGGCGACGTAGCCCGGGCAGAAACGGAGCGTGCAACATGCTCCCTACCCGGGCCGTGGCATTTCTCACAGGAAATACCAAGAATGAACCCCCTTTTCTTGTATCGGTTTGAAGGACCTGGGGACGTTAAGGAAGCAAAATACGTGGCATGACACTCCAGGCAGCGGGGAGTAGCAGGCCTGTCGAAATTTGGGAAATCCTCCACATACCCTGGACTGTCAACCCAACTGTTCAATTCGGTCCAATACGAAACGGGCAACTCGAAAAGCCGATCGCCTTTCCAGTAGAGGTAGGTCTGTCCCTTTCTGCCGGAGCCGATCACGAGGTCAAGTCGCTCAGTTTGCGTAACCGCATCCGGAGCCGCGCCAATGACAGCCGTCTCGGTAAACCCATTTGCGGTGGCGTCCATCCGGTACGACAGGTCGGGGTTGGTGGTCTTGAGTACATTCTGACCATGCTCGAAGCTGCCTTTGATGGTCTGCCGCGTCGGCAAACTGGAGGTCAGCTGGTGTGCAGTCTGAAGGTAGGTTTGCTTATCCGCGTGGCAGGAGAGGCATTGGTTGTCTCCAACATAACCTTGTGGTGAGATCGGCTCGTTTTTCGGCGAAGCCGCCACGGTGAGCGGGGCTAGAAGCACAACGGCGACGAACAGACTCGCTCGGCGTGTCTCTTGACGCAGCGAAATCATAGTCGATGCAACTCAATCAATGCAGTAAAACAGAACTTCCCTTTTCAGCTCTCAACAGCGCCACACTATATACCTGTTCAGGGACTCACAGGGAACCGACGCCGCTCCGAACGCGTACCTCTCGTCTGACATGGGAGGATTTTGATGAGAATGCAGTCGTGTGTCAGGTTGAGCCTGGCTCTATCGTTGGCTCTTGCGATTCCGGCACTTGCACAAAATGAAAAAGAGAACTTAACTGGGACGATTCTGCATGAAGATGGGCTGTTCTGGGACGCCTACAACCGCTGCGACGTGGAGAAGATGTCGCAATTCTTCTGGCCCGATATCGAGTTCTATCACGACAAGGGCGGCCCGACGATCGGATTGCCGGCGCTCGTGGAGACGCTGCGAAAAAATCTTTGTGGGAACCCGAATTTCCACCTGCGCCGTGAAGCCATCGCTGAAACAGTGAAGGTCTTTCCTCTGCAAAAAAACAACGTGACTTACGGTGCGGTCCTTTCGGGCGAGCACTACTTTTACATCAACGACAACGGGAAGCCGGAATATCGCGACGGCATGGCGAAGTTTTTCCACGTGTGGCTGCTGAAAGACGGAACCTGGAAGATGGCGCGAGTCGTCAGCTACGACCACCACGCGGCGCCGCAGGAGAACACGCGAAAGGAGACGACGGTCGCGCCCGAGGTGCTCCAGCAGTACGTGGGAAAGTATGACGCTCCGAAGACGGGCAGCTTAGTCGTTTCTCAAAACGACAACCAGCTCATCCTGACGATTGGGGAAAAGAAATACGTGTTGCATCCCGAATCGGAGAGCTTGTTCTTCACCACGGACCGCGATCTAACCTTCGAGTTCGTGAAACAAGGAACCAAAGCCTCCGAGATCATTGTTCGGGAACACGGAGCGGTGGTAGAGGAAGCGAGGGCCGAGTGACTTGAGGCAAAAAGCTCGCCTTCGGGGCATCGTAAAACCCACCCTTTCGCCAACGGCGGGCGAAAGGATGAGGCACCCAGAGTCATTGCTCGCGTGAGGAAAAGAGCTACGAGAGTCGTCAATCATCGCGTATGGTTACGGCGCGTTCTGCTTTTCGTCCGCGTTCTTCGGGGTGATTGCCTCTGGCTCGGCAGCCACCGTGACCTCCACGTGCGCACCCAGCTTGAGGCCCACCTCTTCGCCGTCTGCCTTCGTCAGTGTGTTGTCGATGCGTATCTCTCGATACAAATGATCACCGCCGTCAACGGCGATTTGCGCTTTGTCGGGTTCGCCTGGAAACGGGGACTCGATAATTTTCTCGACGGTCCCCGACAGGGTGACACTGGATTGTTCGCTCATGATTCCTTCAGTGCAAAGTGGATGGTTTGCCCGGAACAGATTGATCGCGTGGTCGTGAACGGACTTGTTTCAGACGATGGCGTCGTGAAAGCCGGTTTGTATCCGTGCCGGCGTGCCTTCAGTGGAACTCTCTCCCTACGATACAGGCTAGAGCCACGACAAAGATGGTCAAACTGACCAACGTAAAAAGTCATGGCAAACCACGCCACGCCTTCGGCCAAAATCCGGCCAAACATGACATATTGTCAGATACCTATTGTAAAAATAGGTATTCTAGGCATACAATTCCAGCCGATGGCGAAGAATCCCGAACATCGCGACCTTTTCCCTGGCGCACTGGAAATCATGATTCTGCAATCGCTGCGGCTGAAGCCCATGCATGGCTATGCGCTGGTGAAACATATCAAGCAGGTTTCGGATGACCTCCTCCAGGTGGAAGAGGGCTCGCTCTATCCCGCGCTGCAGCGAATGCTGAAAGAGGGCTGGCTCGCCGTCGAAGCTGGAACGTCGGCCAAGGGCCGGCCAACCCGAATTTACCGGCTGACAGACGCGGGCATTCGAGCACCTCGAACGGGAGGTCGGCAGTTTCGAGAAGATGTTCGCCGGCATCACGCGCGTGCTGGCCGCAGCCAAAGCGTAGGAGGTGTTGCTTGTCACTGTTCAGTCGCTTGTTTTCGCGAAAAAGCCGGTATGACGACATCTCCGTGTCCATCCAGGAGCACATCGACGAGCGGGTCAACGAACTGATGGAAGAGGGCATGTCGCGCGAGGAGGCCGAACAAACCGCGCGTCGCGGCTTCGGCAACGTGACGCTCCTGCAGGAACGAAGTCGTGAAGTGTGGCAGTGGCAAAGAGTGGAATCGCTCCTGACGGACCTGACGCACGTATTCCGGCGGTTAGGGCGGTCACCGGGGTTCGCGATTACGGTGGTGCTGACGCTGGCCATTGGCATCGGTGCGAATACGGCGGTGTTCAGTGTGCTCAACAGCGTGCTGATCCGGCCGCTGCCCTACCCAGAGCCGCAGCAACTGGTTGCGCTGCGTCTGAGTCGCTCCCGGGGCAGCCGGGCTGGCGGAGTTTCGGGATGAACTGCGCCTGTCGGCTTCGATGTATCTCACCTTTGCCGCGCATAACAAGAGCTTCCAATCGATAGGCGTGTGGTTGCCGGGGACGGCAAGCATCACGGGAATCGCACAACCGGAACAGGTCAATACGGCGTTGATAACAGACGGTGTTCTGCAAACGCTTAATGTGCCTGCCGCTGCCGGACAGTGGCTTACAGCGGCCGACCAGGACCCACGCGGGGCGCAGCGTGTGATGCTCGGCTATGGATACTGGCAGCGTCGCTTCGGCGGCGATCCGAGCGTGGTGGGCCGCATCATTCAGGTCGATTCGCAGCCGCGTGAGATTGCCGGTGTGATGCCGCGTGGATTCAAGGTGCTCAATTACGACTTCGATCTGCTGGTGCCGCTGGCCTTCGATCCGGTCAAGCAGCCGCTGGCGGGCTTTGCGTTCCGCGGCGTAGCGCGGCTACGGCCGGGCGTTACGATTTCGCAGGCCGACGCCGATGCGGCGCGTCTGCTCAACGTCTGGATGGACTCGTGGACGAATGGTCCGGGCACCGATCCGCACTTTTACCTGGACATGGAAGATCACGCCGGCGTTTCAGCCTTTGAAGGAGCAAGTGGTCGGCAGTGTGAGCAACGTGCTGTGGGTGGTGATGGCAACGATCGGCGTGGTGATGCTGATCGTGTGTACCAATGTGGCCAATCTGTTGCTGGTACGCGCTGATTCGCGTCAGCACGAACTCGCCGTGCGCTCGGCGCTGGGCGCAGGCAGGTGGCGGATTGCCCGCGAGCTGCTGCTGGAGAGCGTAACTCTTGGCCTGCTGGGCGGGGTGGCCGGGGTGGGAGTTGCGTATGCCGGACTTAGGCTGTTGCGGGCGATTGGGCCGGAGAACCTGCCGCGCCTGAGCGAGATCTCGCTCGACGGCCGAGCGCTGGCCTTCACCCTGATACTGTCGGTGCTTTCCGGGTTGCTGTTCGGCTTGATTGCGGTGCTGCGCTACGGTCCTTCGCGGCAGTCCGCGCCGCTGCTGGGCACAGTGCGAACGGCGAGCGCCAGCCGCGAGCGGCAGCGTGGCCGCAACCTTCTGGTGGTGGCGCAGGTGGCCATGGCGTTGGTGCTGCTCATCAGCGCCGTCCTGATGATCCGTACCTTCAATGCGATGCGCAATGTCGATCCGGGCTTCTCCGACCCTGCATCGCTGCAGGTGATGCAAATCTCGATTCCGGAGACGCTGGTCCGCGATCCGCAGACACGTCCTGCGCATTCAGAACAACATCGTGGACAAGCTGGCCGCGATTCCTGGGGTTTCCGCCGCAGGCTTTGCCGTTTCCGTTCCCATGAGTGGAGCTGAGCCGGCCTGGGACGAAATCTCTATCGAAGGAAAAAACTATAACGGTCAAGACCCTCCCTTGCGCCTCTACAACTTCGTTTCGCCGGGATATTTTCATACTGCCGGCACCAGAATCGTTGCCGGACGTGACTTCGAATGGACAGACATCTACGGCCTGAGACCTGTGGGCATGGTGTCTGAGAGCCTGGCACGAGAGATATGGGGATCGCCTGAGGCGGCCATTGGCAAGCGCTTCCGCGAATATTCCAGCATGCCGTGGCATGAAGTGGTCGGAGTTGTCCAGGATGTGCGCGAAAACGGTGTCGATCAGATCTCGCCTGCAACTGTGTACTGGCCTTCGATGATGCCCGATCTCTACGGTCCGGGGAGCCAACCGGACACAAGGCGTACGGTTTACTTCGCGATGCGCAGTAATCGCGCGGGAACGCAGACGTTCATCAATGAAATGCAGCAGGCCGTCTGGTCGGTGAATTCGAACCTGCCGGTTGCGTCCATCAACACCATGCAGGACATCTACAGCCAATCCATGGAACGCACCTCGTTCACGCTGGTGATGCTGGCGATTGCGGGAACGATGGCGCTGGCACTGGGCATCCTGGGTATCTATGGCGTGATCTCGTATGCGGTGGCGCAGCGCAGACGCGAGATCGGCATCCGCGTGGCACTGGGCGCGAATAAGAGCGAACTGGTGTGGATGTTCGTTCGCTCAGCGCTGATACTCGCCGGCATTGGCACCGCTGTTGGCCTCGGCGCGGCGGCTGCACTCATGCGCCTCATGCGAACACTATTGTTTGGCATCAGTCCGCTGGATCCGGTCACGTTCACCGCCGTACCGGTTGCGCTGATTGCTGCCGCGGCCCTGGCAAGCTATCTGCCGGCGAGACGCACTGCCAGTGTCGATCCCGTCGAAGCGCTGCGCGCGGAGTAGGTGGGCAGCAGTACCTTTCGCTGGTGCCAGGAGGTCGCCGGGTTGCGCCCAACAGCGCGCCCGAAACCGGGGCCTCCCGACACCGCGGTACTTGTGTGTTCTAGTTCTTTACTGACACAACACGCCATTCAAACGAAATACCGTCGGTGAGGTGTTGGTCCCGCTGTAGTTGACGTTGAAACCGACGCCGGTCAAGGTGCTGCCCGGAGCGATGGTTGGGTTCCAGGTTGCGTTGGTGAGGGTCACATTTTTCGCACTCTGGGTATAAGTCGAGTTCCAGGCCTGAATCATCTGCTGGTTCCCGGACCAGGCCCACGTCAGGGTCCATCCGTTGATCGGCACGGTGCCGGTGTTCTGGATGGAGACCCCGCCCGTGAATCCAGTCCCCCAGTCATTTTGGTCAACGTAGGTGACGTGGCAAGTGCTGGTGGGGGCAGGTTGCGTGGCGGCATGCGCCAGGTTGGAGTTACCGGACTCACCCACGGTGTCAGCCGCTCTGACAATGTAGTAGTACGTGGTGGAGGCCTGAAGGCCGCTGTTGGAGAAGCTCGGCGCAACCAAGCCGGTAGCAATCCGGTTCGATGACGAAGGAACGAACGACGCCGAAGTGCTGGAGTAGAGATTGTAGGTCACGCTGCAGTTTGGCGGTGGGGTAACTGCGCTCCAACTAAGATTAATCTGGCTGGACGAAGCCGCCGTTGCCACGAGACCCGCAGGCGCCGCGGGCGCGGCCTGACAAGTGCCGCCTCCGCCGGTGGACTGAATGCCAGCGAGAAGCTGCTGTTTCATGGCGCTGGCTGGCGTCGCATCATAGGCGCTGTCGAGCAGCGAGTAGCTGTCTTCTCCGTTGAGGGCCCAGTACGTCCAGTCAATCCTGGGATTGTTTTGCAGGAAGGTCACCATGCTTTGGAACCATTGTCCCTGCGAACCCGCGACAGTGCTCTTGATGTCGGTACTTGTGTTGGTGGTGCCGAATTCTCCCACCCAGACTGGCGCCGTGCCGTTGATGCTCAAGTAGGCCCAGTACTTCGTCCACACTGCGACCAAGCTCGCGTAGGTCGTACTGCCGTTGAACCATTGCTGCTGGTAGAGGTTCGGTCCGTAGTCGTGGGCGGAATAAACCAGCCGGCTGCCGACACTCAGTACCACAGGGTAGGACTGTGCGCCCTCCAGGTTGCCGCCCCACCAATCGCAGTCGTTGTTATAGCAATCAGTACCCTCGACGAAAATCAGGAGATTCGGATTGACGCCGAGGACAGCGTTTCCGCCCCGTTGGGCAGCCAGCCGCCAGTCGTACGACGTCAAGCCACAACCCCAACACGAGCCGCCGCTCTGGTCGTTGTGCGGCTCATTGCGCAGGTCCATTCCGATGACGGTGGGATTGTTGAGGTAGCGTTGCGCCAGGGCCGTCCAATCCTTAATCCATGCGGTTTCGGGATACTGCGATGTGTACCACAGTCCATTGGCCTCGGCGCTGTTGCCGGCTTCCGAGCGGTGATTGTCGAGAATGATGTGCAGCCCGATTTGACCCGCGTAGGCGACAATCTTGTCCATGATTTGCAGCGAGTTCAAACCCTTCAAGGCCGTGTTGATGGGTCCACTACCGTTGTAATAGCTGATGTTGCCGGGCACGATAGGCGTCTCCACCATCTGGTTTGAGAACGGAATGCGGACCACGTTGTATCCGTTGCTCTTGATGGCATTCAGGATGAACTGATAGTCCTGAGCCCATAGTCCATGGGCAACTTCGTCCGTAGTTTCGAACCCATACCAATTGACTCCGGCAATGCGAACTGTTTTGCCGGTGGAATCGAGGATCTGGTTGCCGCTGGTATGCCAATAACCAGTTTGTGCGTAAGTGGAAACTGCTGTGAATCCGACGAGCAACAGTACTCCCCGTGCCCGGCGCAAAGCGCTGAACAACATACGGTGTTCTCCTTTTAGTTGTAATCAGGGCCTTATAAAAAATGCTGGCGCGGACTTCAAAGCCTAACTGCGAGGCTTTTCACAGGTACTTCAGAAGTTCATGAGGGAATGCAAATTTACTGCGGGACCGTGCGGTGCTGTTGCGCTGTCCATACCTCTTTACTTTTGGTCGGGCTACTACTTTCTTGCACGCTTGTGACCTTTGCGGGGAGTGCCCGTAACAACCAGATTCGACTAGTTGGATTGTACTTGCGGGAGAAACCGAAGTAGTGGAAGTGCGAAGTTTCTACACAGTACGGGTAAGAATCTCTGGTTGCGATGCGTTTTTAGTCTTTACTGTTACCTCCCGAGGTGCTTATCAAAAAACTTGATGATTGCGTTGTAAGCTTCCTGGGATTCGGGAACGTCAGGATTGTAGAAAAAGCCGTGGAAGAGTCCCTCCCATACGTGAAGGTCGGCATCGACCCCGAGTTTCACAAGTTGCGAGTGGGTATAAAGGGCAGAACTCATCTCAAATCCGCGTGTGCCGGTGATGAGCAGCGTGGGCGGGAATTTCGCCAGCACGTCTGGCGAATAAATCGGCGCCACGAGGGGATCTTTGGGGTCGGTACCGCTGAAGTAACCCAGTCGAGCGACGCCGCCATCGCGCAACTCGGGCATGAGACGGGCCTCGCCCAGCGGAGTGGATGTGTAGGCAGCATCACCGCCAAACGCTCCTGCAGATGCGCAGAAGATTCCAATTGCGCCGGGCCGCGGTAGATTATGTTTTTGGAACCATGCCACCGACTCGGCAGTCAGCATTCCACCCGCCGAGCAGCCAAAAATTCCGATATTTCCCGGCTTGTAAGTTTTCAAGAGTTCCTTGTAAACAGCGGCAACGTCCTCGCTGGCCGCGGGGAACTTGTTCTCGGGGCCTTGACGATAATCGAGACTCACGACCTTGATCGCGCCCAGAGCGGCAATCGGCCGGGACTCCAGTTCGGCGCAGCCGGGCCAGCAACCGGAAAAGCCGCCGCCGTGCAGATTGATGAGCACCCGGTCTTTGTTCGCAGCAGCGACGCCGTTGGCAGGCGTGTACACATAGGCGTGCACTCCGGCTATTTTCTGGTCATCGAGGACAACGGGGAACAGTACCTTCTGTCGCTCGAGATACGGGACCATGAAGCGGGGTATGCCTTTGTCTTGTACAAGCTTGGTCGGGTCCTGCATGTCGTGCAGGTGCTGGTTGAGGTACGCCTTGGCTTCGGGGCTCAGAAACTTCGAGAGTGGCACGGACTCGGCCGGCAGCTCAACCGTTCCGTCGGCCTGAACCGCAACCTTTGGCGGCTTGTTGGTATCGGCGGGTGCGTCCTTGGTGGCGGCTTGTGCCGATGAAGCCGGGTTGTAGTTCAGGGACAGCAGGAGAGCGAAAAATGCTGCTCGGTAAAACGACATGCGGGACTCCTATCAGGACAACGGTTCGGGTAAATGACGCTTACCTTTATACAACCCTAGGCGCCCTATATCGGAAGTCGAGTCCGCGACTGAACATGCACAGAAGGCAATTTCCCAAAACGGGCCGATGTCGCTCTGTTTCTTAGTCGCCAACCGTTTTGACTGCGGCAAAATCAGTCACGAAGAATACACTTCAAGGCAAGGCGGACTCGAGGAAACAGGGTCCGTCCTAAATTGTCATTAGCTAAGACACCCATCGCCTTCTCGACCCTTGATGCTGTACCTCTCCCCTAAAGGTCGAGTCAGTAACTTTACTCTGAGCCCTATTCGACGGGAGGTAAAGAGCGCATGCGTAATTTGTCCTGCTGCGTCTTCTGTTTCATTCTACTGGCCAGCTTCAGTTGCTTTTCCAGCCCGACTGCCCCTCCGCCCTCTACATGGGGCGACTTTTATATCGATGGCGTGGATTATCCGGTGCTGCCATCGCCCTATACACTTGCCGCTTCAGGCGGGACAAGATCGCTCGGTTATTGGGCTGTCGCGCTCAGCGGCGTTTCTCCTGCGATGTATGCGCAAGCTTGGGCGATCTCCAACAGTACGGGGGGATACGGCTCGGCCGAATTCGACCTTCATGAAACGTATTATTACCGAATCGTAACCCCGAGCCCGGACAACATTCCTGTCAGTTGGTCTTTTACAGGTCGGATCTATGGGACGGCGGGAGCTGCCGCACCAGGCGACGAGGGCCTATTTTACGCGTACGGCAATCTTGACGGGCAAGGCGACAGCCCCTGGTACGAGTTCAGCTACGAGTGCGTCAACGCTGCCGTGCCATGGCAGAACTGCAGTTCTTACAATTTTACCGATCCCGGTTCGCAGTCCGGATATGTGCCGCCGAATACCTGGATCGTCATGAAGATGTATATGAACGGGGGAGTGGAAGCGGATAACGTCGGCAGCGGGATCCTATACGACACATATCTCGACCCAACCGTGACGATCGATTCAGCATGGCTGGCAGCGCATCCGGGCAGTTATGTTGAGTACAGCGTTCCGGCGAGCCCTACTCCGGACCCTACGAACCTGCTTCTCTTCAGTACCGGACTTATGGGAGCCGTCGCCGCAATCGGCCGCAAGATCAAGCTGTGATTTGGATTGAGGTTTCGGTGATATGCCGGAGCAAGCCGCTCCGGCTTTCTTCTGCCCGCCGACCGCGCCAAATGTCCTGGTTCTAGCTCGTTCCCGCCAGTGGGTTGCCGTTACTCGATCACCGCCAGTGTGTCCCCGGGATTCACCGTCGATCCTTCCGAGGTCGTGATCTTCTGCACCTTGCCGTCTTTGGGCGATTTCATCTCGTTCTGCATCTTCATGGCTTCCATGACGATGACACCCTGCCCGGCTGTGACCTCGTCACCGACAGCAACCATGATGCGCACGATTTTGCCCGGCATGGGAGCGGTGATCTTCTGCGGACCGGCTTCAGCGCCGCCGGCTGCGCGACGAGTGCGCAGCGAGCGCGGATCCTGTACATCGACAGCGTAGCGGGCGCTTCCGATCACCAAATGCAATTCACCTTGCAGCGAGCGCTCGCGCTTGATTTCGAAGGCATCGCCACCGACGAGCAGCGACAGGACGTCGCGCGCGGTGAGGGCGGCATCGACCTCGATCAAGTGATCGTCGACCTTGCAGAGCCAGGTCTTCTCGCCGGGCGTCAGTTCGACGCGATGGGTCTTGCCGTCAACGATTACGTCGTAGGTCATCGCGCTCTGGTTCCTTCTTCGCGCGCGGTGCGACGCCAGTTGTTGGCCTCGGAGACCGGAGCGTTGCCATCGGCAGGAGCGGGCAGGCCGTTCGCTCCCGGGAAGGTCGCCTTCGGGTCCATGGTCGCAAAGATTCCCGCCGCCAGCGCCGCAATGAGCGGGCGGCGCGGGTCGGTTTCGGGCGCAGGATGGGCCAGCAGGCGCTCTAGAAATCCAGTGTCGATGTTGCCCGCGCGGAAGTCCGGGTCCTTCAAGATGCGGCGGAAGAGTGAGATGTTGGTCTTGATGCCGCCCACGAAATACTCGTACAACGCGCGCAGCAGGCGATCGATGGCTTGGTCGCGGGTTTCGGCGTAGCCGACAAGCTTGGCCAGCAGCGGATCGTACTCGATGGGCACCGTCCAACCTTCGTACATGCCGCTGTCGCGCCGGATGCCCGGCCCCGACGGCGATATCAGCCGCGTGATCTGTCCCGGCGAGGGGAAGAAGTTGTTGTCGGGATCTTCGGCGTACACGCGGCACTCGATAGCATGTCCGCGCAGCTTGATGTCGCCCTGCTGGAAGGGCAGTTTCTCTCCCGCTGCGACGCGAATCTGCAAGTGAACGAGGTCGAGACCGGTGACGAATTCGGTGACGGGATGCTCCACCTGCAAGCGCGTGTTCATCTCGAGGAAGTAGAAGTTGCGGTCCTGATCGACCAGGAATTCGACGGTACCGGCGTTCTGATAGTCGGCGGCCTTGGCGACACGCACCGCGATTTCGCCCATGCGGCGGCGCATGTCTTCATCAACGATGGGTGAGGGCGATTCTTCGAGCACCTTCTGATGACGGCGCTGCACCGAGCACTCGCGCTCGCCAAGATAGACGACGTTGCCGTGCTCGTCACCGAAAATCTGCATCTCGACGTGGCGCGGGTTGAGGATGGCCTTCTCGAGGTACACTTCGTTGTCGCCGAAGGCGCGTTGCGACTCGCTGCGCGCGTTCTCGAAAGCGGAACGCAGATCTTCCGGCTTGTGTACCAGGCGCATGCCCTTGCCGCCGCCGCCAGCCGCAGCCTTGAGCATGACGGGATAACCGACCTGTTCGGCCATGCGTTCCGTGGCCTCGTACTCCATGCCTTTTTCGGAGCCGGGAACGAAGGGCACGCCGGCTTTCTTCATGTGCTGGCGCGCGCTCGTCTTGGAGCCCATCATTTCCATCGACTCGGGTGTGGGGCCGATGAACTTCATGCCGGCATCGCGGCAAGCTTTGGCAAAGCGGGCGTTCTCGGACAAGAAACCGTAGCCGGGATGGATGGCCTCGGCGCCGCTGCGCCTGGCGACATCGAGAATCTTGTCGATGTTCAGATACGACTCGCTCGCGGTGGCGGGGCCTATGTGGTAAGCGTGGTCGGACTTGCGAACGTGCAGGGCCTTGCGGTCAACGTCGGAAAAGACGGCGACGGACTCGATGCCCATCTCGCGACACGCGCGAATGATGCGGACGGCAATTTCGCCACGATTGGCAATGAGAATTCGCTTGAACATGAAAGCGCCTTCAGCACGAGGCAGGCTGCGTCAAGACAGGTGTACCCGCGACCCGCAGCCAGACCGCGCCAAGTTCCCGATTGTACTGTACGCCGCATCGACGGCCGGTGATGACGTCACAAATGGGGACAGAGTGCCCGCATACCTTTCCGTCCAAGTCTCTATCAACGAGAACCGCGCGGACCTAAGTCCGCGCGGCATCTAAGGAGGAGCAACCGATTGGCACGCCTCAAGGCACGCCCTTACAAAACACAACCTCGACCCACCGACTACTTCGTGGGCGACTCCGTGGTCACGATTCCCGAAGGACCGGCCTTCTCAGCCTTTTCCTTCTTCGTGGCCATGGTCTTATCGACCCAGTCGTCAGCGGTCTTCAAGTCGGCCTTGCGCGCGTCCGGATTATCGCATTCCAGGTCAGCGCGCTCGCGATACATCAGGTTCAGGTAGGCCATTGCGTCGTCGTACTGAGGATTCAGTTCAATCGCCTTCTGCAACTTGGCGATGCCGTCTTCCACCAAAGCCTGGTTCTTGTCCTTGATGGCCGAGAGCAGCTCGGTACAGGTCTTCTTGTCCTTGATGTCGTCGGTTGGCTTCAAGCCCAGCTTGGCGCGGGCTTCGAGCCGGGGCTGATAGGCCTGCGTCCAGTCGATGACGGCGATCGAGTAATACACTTCCGGATCGTTGGGATCGAGCGCCGCGACCTTATCGTAATACTCCTTCGCCTGGTCCATCTTCTTCATGTTGAAGTACAGCGAGGCGATGCCTTTAAGGCTGTGTATCTGCTGTTCC
This sequence comes from uncultured Acidobacteriaceae bacterium, assembly GCA_963738905.1. Classification (GTDB taxonomy): domain Bacteria; phylum Acidobacteriota; class Terriglobia; order Terriglobales; family Acidobacteriaceae; genus DASRAA01. The sequence goes on along the minus strand of CAVTYG010000010.1, from coordinate 1,177,483 downwards.
TTGGGAGGATTGGCAGTCAGTACCTCCTTAAACTCCTCGATGGCTTCTTCGGCGAATTTGTTGTTGTCAGGCGAATCGGCGCCGGGAATATATTGCTGGGCATACGCGGTTGCCAGATACAGACGGGCATTGATCAGGCTGGGATCTAATTGCACCGCGTTCTTGAAATGTTCTATGGCCTCTTCGTAATGGGCATTCCGATAGGATTGCACACCCTTATTCAGTTGGTCGCGCGCTCTCAACTTCTCGCATCCCACCGCCGAGAGCAACGCCAGCAGTACTGCCAGGATCGTAAGTACCCGTCCGCTCTTATTCATGTTTGCTATTACTCTCCCTTACGCGTTTTCGGGTTTCATGGCATGGCGGGACACCGCTTTGCGATGCCCCGCCTTCCCGGAAGGAGAAGTGGTACCCGAATCACGTTCCTATGGTGCGACTTACTATTGGCCGGCTTCGATCTTGGCGGTGATCAAACCGACCTTATCAACACCGGCAGAGTGCGCGATGTCGATGACCTGCGCAACTTCGTTAAACGTCAAGTCCGGATCAGCCTTCACGAACATTACCTTCTCGGCGCGGGTCTTGAAGATGTCGTTGAGACGGCCTTCCAGGTTCTCCCACGTCACGTCGTCCTGGTTGATCTTGAGTGCGGCCTTGTCGCCGCTGCCTTTCAGCAGCTGCACCACCACGGTACGCTCGTCTGACGGCGGCTGCTTCTGCGGGTCCTTGGGCGGCTGAGGAACCAGCGCGTCCAGGCCTTTCGGAGTCAGCGGCGTGATCACCATGAAGATGATGAGCAGTACCAGCAGCACATCGATAAGCGGTGTTACGTTGATATCAGCTGAGGGACCGCCCTTCCCTCCCATTACCATTCCCATAAATGACTCCCGTTACGGCGTAGCCGAAGGTGGTTTCGCGGCTGCCGCTCCAGTCTTGTTTTGTTCGGTAAGTAAACCTACATCGTCAACTCCCGCCGAGCGAACGTTGTCCACCACTTCGACGACGTTGCCGTAGCGGGCGCGGGCATCAGACTTGATGAAGACACGCTTGTCCACTTTATTGGCCAAACGGTCTTTCACCTTCTGCGTGAGCTGGTCGGCCTCCACGCGGTCGGAGCCGAAGTAGATCTTGCCATCGCGCATGATCGAGATGAGCAAAGCGTCTTCCTTGTCGGCATCGGGCATGGGTTCCGGGCTGTTGACCTTGGCCATGTCCACGCTGACGCCCTTTTGCAGCATCGGCGTGATGACCATGAAGATGATCAGCAGCACCAGCATCACGTCCACCATGGGAGTGACATTGATGTTCGAGTTTACTTTTGAGCCTTCGTCGCGTTTTGCTAACGACATTCTTCAACCTCCCCGTTGATCGGATCTCGGTGATGAACTACATTCACCCAATCCGACTAGCGGCGGACCGCTCCGCGACGCTTCAGGAAGTAGTCGATCAGCTCGCTCGAGCTGTTGTCCATTTCCACGTCGAAGGCTTCCACCTTGTTGGAGAAGTAGTTGAACATCATGACGGCGGGAATCGCGACGAACAGTCCGATAGCGGTGGTTACCAGCGCTTCCGAAATACCGCCGGCGACGGCGCCCAGACCGGTAGCTTTCTGCGTCGAAATTTCCTTAAACGCGTTCAAGATGCCGACCACGGTGCCGAGCAGCCCGATGAACGGAGCGGTCGAACCGATGGTTGCCAGTCCGCCCAGTCCGCGCTTTAGTTCGGCGTGGGTGATGGCTTCGGCACGCTCCAGGGCGCGCTTCGAGGCCTCAATTTGCTCGCCCGGGATGTCGCTGGATTCGCCGTGAGCGCGGAATTCCTGCAAGCCGGCGGTAACAACCTTCGCCAGGTGGCTCTTCTTGTTACGCTCGGCGATCTTGATGGCTTCGTCGATCTTGCCTTCGCGCAGGGCGCCGGCAACGGCAGGCGCGAATGCACGCGACTGTTTGCGGGCAGCGCTGAACGCCATGGCGCGATCAATCATGACACCGATCGACCAGCCCGACATGATGAACAGAATGATCACCACGATCTTCGCCAGAACACCCATCTGTTTCCACAGCGAGACCGGGTCCCACCCCACGCCGCCTTCCTGGAACATCCAGACCGCGACGTTGGGTACGTGGCTAAGTGCGTAAGTTGCAACATTGGCTAAAAGCATGAGTCGAATTCTCCTCCTCGAGAACTTTGGTTACGGCAGAACGTGATGGTGCTCGTAATTCGGTACTGCGCGCCCCGGGAACATCCGGAAGTAAACCTTGTTTGTGGCACAAACTGCGTAGCCCAATGCGGGCGGCGTCAACACTTCTGCCTAGCCGCCGGCAAGGGTGAAATTCACGTTGATGGTGGTCTCGACTTCCACCGGCTCGCCGTTGAGGAAGTACGGCTTGTACTTCCACTGCTTCACCGCATCAATAGCGGCGGGAGCCAGCATCGGATGTCCGCTGACCAGGTGCAGGCCTTCAATTGATCCGTCTTTGCTGATGACCGCCTGCAGCACTACAACACCCTGGATGCGCGCTTGTCGCGCCAGTGGCGGATAAACCGGCTTCACCTGGTGGACCAACAGACCTTGCGACACGCCCTGCGAGACGCGTACGCGCTGCGGGGTCGCGGCCTTAGGCACGACGGTTGGCTGATTGCCAATGATGCCGCCCAGCACGCCACCCATGGCGCCGCCCGGAACGCCTCCGGGAACGCCGCCCACGACACCAGCCACGCCGGCCGACGGCGGTGGCGGCTCGTCTTCCTTAATCATGGCGACTTTCTTGGGGATGGCGGTCGGGGTGCGAAGCTGGCCATTATCGAGATCGCTCGTCCGCGGCTTCACAATCTTGATCTCAGGTGTGGCAGCCGGCGGGAGGGGGTGGAGGTGGCGGCGGTGGCGGAGCAACCAGGAAGGTCATTAACTGCTGCTTCGGTAACGCCTCGGTGAATACCAGTGGTAGTAAAACAAGCAATCCGATGAGGATGATCTGAAGCGTAAACGAAATGGCGGTGGTTGCGCCTTGTTTCGTCTTGATCTTTCCTCCGGACTCCATGAGGCTGTCTTCAAACATAGCCCTATCTCCGTAGAACGCTATGACATCTTAGACACCGCAATACAGCCTTTTGCTCCCAAGACCAGTTATCGCTACGGTGCAACGGCAGGCGCCCGGCCCTTTTATAACGTCGTTCGGAACCGGTCGTCCGTCCGAAGGACTTGAATATACACCTCGAAAGCCGGTTTGTGTCGCCTAGAAAATCGATTAGGCCTTGGCCTTTAATTTTTCCCGGCTGGCACTGGCCGCCGGCAGGGTGGCCCGCCCGGTCTTCTGCGACCGCCACTCCTGATACGCCACCAGCATCGGCGCGGCAACCGCGATGGAGGAATAGGTTCCGATCAGGATTCCGATGACCAACGCCAGCGAAAACCCGCGCAGCACTTCGCCCCCGAACACATACAACGAGAGGACAGTAAGAAATGTCAAGCCAGAAGTGAGAATCGTCCGGCTCAGGGTCTGGTTGATGCTCTTGTTGACCACATCGGCCAGCTTCTCGCGGCGCATCAGCTTGATGTTCTCGCGAATACGGTCATACACGACGATAGTGTCGTTCATCGAATATCCAATGAGCGTCAGAATCGCCGCGATGACGGTCAGGGTGATGTCTTTGTTCAGCAGCGAGAAGAAGCCCACCGTAATGATGGTGTCGTGGAAACACGCTACCACCGCGCCGATACCGTAAATCAGCTCAAAGCGGAACCACAGGTACACCAGCATCCCGCCCAGCGAATACAGCGTGGCGAAGAGCGCCTGCTTGCGCAACTGACCGCCGACCTGGGGCCCGACAATCTCCACATTGCGCACGGCAAAGTCGGAGGTATAGAAGTCCTGCTCCATGGCTGCAACTACTTCCGCGGGAGCCGCGCCCTTCAGGTCGTCCACTGATTTCAGAACGCCGCCGTGTTGCTTATTGCGGAAGTCGTCAATCTGCTGCGCAATCGCGAGGTACCTCTGCGGAGCATCGATGCCGCCGAAATGAAGCGGGTCCTTCGACAGAAGGTACTGCTGGATGCTCGAGGGGCCGGTGTTGTTCAGGTCCAGCTTGCCCGCCTGCGCCTGTCCACTCGATTCGAGCGCATGAATGATGGTGTTCTTGCCCTGGTCGAGCGCGGCTTCGCTGGTCTCGCGCTGCTCGAGCGCAATCAGCACTTCGTTGCCGGCGGGGTCGCCGTAACGCTGGATCTTAGGATCTTTCAGTCCAGCCCGGTCCATCGCCTGGCGAATGTCGGTCAGGTTCGGCGTTTCAGCGAACTTCACATAGACGAGGGTGCCGCCCTTGAAATCCACGCCAAAGGGAATGCCGTGCCAGAAGAAAATGGAGAGCAATCCAGCAATGCTGAAGACCAGTGAGAAGGCAAGGAAGTACCATTTCTTGCCCAGGAAATCGATATTGGTATTACGAAATAACTCCACCGCTAGCCCCTTACGAAAACTCAGATTATCTCTCCGATCCGCCGGGGATAAACATTCACCACGGAGGCACGGAGGACACGGAGTTCTATAAAATTCTTCTTACAATTCCTCGGCGTAAAACTGGGACGTTGAAGTTAATCAACAGTCCAACGTGCGCCCTGCTCAACCTCAGATACGTGATCAGCTGCGCTTCGTGCACTGGCTGAAAGCGTTCGATCGACTTCAACTCCACAACCACCCGCCCGTCCACCAGCAGGTCGATGCGGTAACCGCAATCCAGCCGCACGCCCTTATACTCAACCGGAATCTCCACCTGCGACCGGAACGGGATTCCTCTCGACGTCAGCTCGTGACACATGCTGACTTGATATGCCGACTCCAAAAGACCAGGCCCAAGTTCCCGGTGCACTGACATGGCCGCGCCAATGATCTCACCGGTCAGATCCTCCTCAAGAAGACCGATCGAGCCCGCCTTCTGCTTCGCGTCGATCACCGATCTGTCTCCACCGCCTAGTCCACCCAAAATTGATTCCCTCCGTGTTCTCCGTGCCTCCGTGGTGAACACGTCTTCGCACTAGATACTCAAAGCCTCGCCACGCTGGTGGCGATTGAGGATGGCGTCGAAAATCACGCGTGAAACAAAGACCGAAGTAAACAGGTTGGCCGCAAGACCAAAGCTCAGGGTGACAGCGAACCCGCGCACCGGGCCGGTTCCGAACAGGAACAGGATGATCGCGGACACGATGGTGGTCACGTGGGTATCAACAATCGTCACCCACGCATGCTTGAATCCCTGGTCCACCGCCTGCGGAGGCGTCTTGCCATGCCGCAACTCTTCGCGAATGCGCTCGAAGATCAGCACGTTCGAGTCAACGCCCATACCGATCGTAAGGATCACACCTGCAATGCCCGGCAGCGTAAGCGTCGCACTGGTGAAGCCCAGGAAACCCAGCAGAATGACCAGGTTCAGCATCAGTCCGAGGTCGGCGTTGATGCCCGCGAATTTGTAGTAGAACAGCATGAACACCATGACGGCGACCATGCCGAAGACCGCGGCGCGCACGCCCGCGCGAATCGAGTCTGCACCCAGCGACGGTCCAACCGTACGCTCTTCCAGATACTTGATGCCCGCCGGCAACGCGCCCGAACGCAGCGTCAGCGACAGGTCCTGGGTCGCCTGCTCGGTGAACGAGCCCGTAATACGGCCCTCATCGTGAATCTGTTCCTGGATGGTGGCCACCTCCATCACCTTGTTATCCAACACTACGGCCAGTTTCTCGCCGACATGCGCGCCGGTGAATGCCGCAAAGCGCCGTCCGCCTTCGCCCGTCAGCGTGAACTTCACGTCCGGACGACCGTTCTCATCGCGTCCCGCATCCGCGGTTCGCAGATCGCTGCCGCTTACCGCCGAGGCCCGGCTGATCAGCCAGTACTCGTCCGCATTGGCCTGGCCCTGCGCACCGATGTTCTTGCCCTTCATCAACACCGTGTCCGCCGGAAGGATTCCGCCATTGGCCTGCATCGCTTCCTGTTCGCTGCCGTACGGACCACCCTTCGCCTGCCGGATTTCCAGCATCGCCGTGGACTGCATGATCTCTTTCACGCGCGCCGGATCGTCCACACCCGGCAACTGCACCAGGATCTGGTAATCGCCCAGTCCGTGCTCCTGGATCACCGGCTCGCTAACGCCCAGCTGGTCAATTCGATTCCGGATGGTCTCGATCGCCTGCTGCTGCGCCTTGCCCTTGGTGTCTTTCACGATGCTCGGCTTCATCGTCAGCGTGAACGAGTTATCAGCGCCCGACGCGAGGTCGTAATCCGGCAATCGGTCGGACACCAGGCTGCGGAAGTCGGCAATCGACTCCGGGGGAACGCCCTTGATGCTGATCAGCTCGGGATGCTGCTGCGGATCGGGCTTCGTGATCTCGGCGTAATTGATGTTCTTCGCCTTCAGATCGTCCTTCAGCCGCTCGATGGCGCGGTCGCTGTCGGCACTGATGGCGTCATTCACCTGCACCTGCAGAATCAGGTGCGTGCCGCCCTTGAGGTCGAGTCCGAGGTGGATACGATCCTGCAACGCGGCCAGCAGGCCTGCGGGAGTGAAGCTCTTGGGAATGCCGAAGATGCCGAACAGAAAGAAGATCAGCACCGCGATGATAATGAGAACTTTTGCTGTGAGGTTCTTGGTCATGAGTAACTGCAATCCTGCTAAGACTTGAGCTGCTTGTCATCCGCCGTGGTCAGCGTTACCACCGAGGAGCGTGCCACTTCGAGCTTGAGATTGTCGGGAGCGACGCGCAACACCAGCGTGTCGTCTTTCGCCGACAGAATGATCCCCACCAGACCGCCGCTGGTGATGACCCGGTCGCCCGGCTTGATCTGCGACAGCATCTCCGTCCACTTCTTCTGTTTGCGCTGCTGCGGCATGATGAGCAAAAAGTAAAAGATCGCGAAAATCGCGACCATCATGACGATCGGTCCAACGCCGCCGCCCATGATTCCCTGGAAATACGTGCCTGTTAATGTCAGCATTTGTCGTTAACTTTCGATGGTAGAGCCGGCGTTTAGGCCAGCCTCCAGAACACCTTAAAACTCACCGGGCCCTAGTCCGGAAAATCTCAATTCCACAGCCTCCAGCGACGCACCTCGTCTGTACTGCATCCAAACTCCAAGCAGGAATTACGCAGGACGCCCGGGAATCTCAGGATTTGCAGCAGCATACCGCCGGGGTGCCCAGCCTCTCCGTGCAGCGACAGGGTGGGCCGTTGCTAGGGGACACTCAGATGCGGTGGCTTTACACCAGACAGAACAGTCGCAAACTTCCCGAATAGTATAGCTTGCCGGACGCGTCGCATGGTGTCAAGGTAGTACGCCAGGTTGTGCACCGTGTTTAACGTCTGTGCCAGCAACTCGTTAGACGCATACAAGTGCCGCAAATAGGCCCGCGAATACCGCGCACACACCTTGCAGCCGCAATTTGGATCAATCGGCCCCTCGTCGCGCGCAAACCGAGCGTTCTTGATGGTCAGCTTCCCCTCGGACGTAAACAGCAATCCGTGACGCGCGGCACGGGTGGGCAGCACGCAGTCCATCATGTCCACGCCCTGCGCGACGTAGTGGACGATCTCCTCCGGAGTGCCCACCCCCATCAGGTAGCGAGGTTTGTTTTCCGGCAGATAGCGGAATCGCCGCATCCACCATCTCGTAGGTCATGTCGCGCGGCTCGCCCACGCTCAGCCCTCCGATAGCGTAGCCGGGCAAATCGACCTCGACAGTTCGCTGCGCCGACTCCCGCCGCAAGTCGGGATACATCCCTCCCTGCACAATGCCGAACAGGGCTTGGGTTTGACCGTTGAGTTTGCTAAACCACGGCGTCTCTTCTTTGTGAGCCGCAAAGTAGTCCCGCGAACGCTTCAACCACCGCAGCGTCATCTCCATCGAATCGCGCGCCCGCTCGAAAGTGGCCGGATGCTCGGTACATTCGTCGAACGCCATAATAATGTCCGCCCCCAGCCCGATCTGCGCCGCAATCGAGCTCTCGGGAGTAAACATGTGCGACGAGCCATCCAGGTGCGAGCGAAACGCTACGCCGTCTTCCGTCACCTTGCGCAGCTGGCTCAGGCTGAACACCTGGAACCCGCCCGAGTCGGTCAGGATCGGCTTGTCCCACGCCATGAAGCGCTGCACTCCGCCCAGCGAGCGCACCATCTCCACCCCCGGACGCAGGTACAGGTGATAGGTGTTGTTCAGCAGAATCTCGACGCCCAACTCTTCCAGCACATCCTGCGCGACAGCCTTCACCGTGCCCAGCGTGCCGACCGGCATAAACACCGGCGTCTGCACTACGCCATGTGGCGTAAAGAACCGCCCCGCGCGCGCCTTGCCGTCGGTGCCCTCGATCTCAAAGCGAAAGGACATGAATCACGATTGTAGCGGGATAGGAACACTCAGCGCTGGTTCTCAACTGGCCGTTTTTCCAGACAAATCGCAGGAATGTCTGCTTTCGATTTCGATCTATTTCCATCCAATCCTGAGCTGGAAAACCAGAAGGGGTTGAAAATGACGAAGTTCTTCTCGACCGTAGCCGTTACCGCGCTCTTGACCCTGTCTGCAGTGGGGCAGAATGCCGCCGCCCCCAAGCCAAAGTTGGGGCCATCCGAGGCACTTCTCGCGTCGTGGAACGAGATCGGCCGTAAGCTGATCGCGATGGCCGAGGATTTCCCCGAGGACAAGTACGATTTCAAGCCGACTGCGGCACAGCGCAGCTTTGCCGAGCAGTTGCTGCACACAGCGGGCTCCAATGACCTTTTCACCGATGTTGCCAATGGCAAGAAGCCCAAAGACGACGAGACCCTTGAGCACTTCAAGACGAAGTCCGCAATCGTGGTCTACATCAAGAAGTCATTCGCCGATGGCGCGGCCGTGATCAAGGAAAAGGGAGACAAGGGGATGACGGAGATGGTAGTGGAGGCCGAAGAAGGTCGTACGATTCCTTTGCAGGACCTTGCCTATCGCGTGATCGAGCATTGCGGAGAACATTATGGCCAACTGGTTGTGTATTACCGCGTAGCCGGGATGGTGCCACCAGAATCGCGACCACATAAGTAGAGTGTCACGAAACGCCTATTGCAACTTCGCGTACTCCGCCTTGGCTTGCCTAAGGATAGGAATGTCGGGATCCGCGTCCTTCCAGAGCTCGAGAAACTCCAGGTAGGCACGGCGGGCCTTGGTCTTGTCTCCGGCGAGCGCGTACGCGCGGCCGAGTTGAAGCCGCGCCAACGCTCCCAACGGCGAATTCACCGCCACACCGCGGTGGTCTAGTAGTTTCTGGAACTCGGCTGCCGCTTCCGCGCCCTGATGCAGCGACAAATACGCCTGCCCGCGGACATACGCAGGATAAAGCGAGCCCCCAACCTCGAACTGCGGAGTCGGCGTACCTAATTCATACTGCTCCGCCGCTCGTAACCGCTCCAGGGCTTTCGCCGGATTGTTGCTGCCAACGTCGATCGAGGCATCGATCGTCGGCAGCCAATAGCGATTGATCATGGTGTTGAGCGGAAAACGCTGCGCCAGATTATCGGCGATCTTCCGGGCATGAACGGCATCACCGGTTCTCGCCAGCCCCAGCGCCGCCAGCGTCTGCACATCCTGGGTCGAAGCCGTCGCCAGCGCAGACGCAATTTCCTGCCGGGCGCGGGCGGTGTTCCCAAATTCCGCCTCGCGCAAAGCGGAGTTCATCTGCCATTCCGCGGCCGTTTCCTTCGCGTCGCCGTGACGAGCGGCTTCGATGGCGCGCTGCGATTTCTCGCGAGCGCTGCCGAGCCGCCCATAGAACGCATCGGTGTCGGACGCGAAGGAGAGCAGTACGTCCTCTCCCGGCTTGTTCTTCTGGCCCTCGACTTGCCGCTCCATCTCCGCCGTGTCGCCATCATAGAAGGCAACTCCGTAGCGGTTACCGTGCAGGAAGGGATTGTTCACTTTGTGAGCGACCGCCTCCTGATACTTCGCCTTCGCGTCCTCCGGACGATTCAGCGCGGTATAGAGACCGACCAGGTTGGTAAAGGCCGCAGCGCTTCCTGGAAACAGACGGAGGTCTTCGAGACTGGCATTCACCGCCGACTCGTATTGGCCCAGGTAGGTGTAATCGACTCCCAGGTTGCCGTAAGGTTCATTGTTTCGCGGATAAGTTTGCGCCCAGGTCTCATAGGTCTGGATGGCTTTCTCCAGTTCGCCGGTAACCAGCAGATAGTAGTTTCCCGCGATGCGGAATTTCTCCCGCTCGCTGACCTTGTCGCGCAGATCGTAGGCCTTCTGCAAATTCTCACTGGCCAATCCCGGCTCTCGTAGATTGGTATAGGAGATTCCCAGCGCCGAATACGCGGCCGCAAAATTCGGGTCGAGTTCCACCGCACGTTGGAAGAAAGGAATCGCCGATTCCGGGCCTTTCTCCTGCAACATCTTCCTTCCCACCGACAGGGCCTTCAGTGCTTCGAGTGAGGGCGTGGTGACCTGATCGAGCGGCGCGTCGAACTTGTCCACGCTGCTGAGCGATTCGCCCAGCTTCTTCCGGAGCTTGGTGGCCGCCTCGCCCAGGGCCGGCAGAACGTGCTCCTTGTTTTCGGCCGTCACCTGTTCCTGAGCCAGGAAGTCTCCAGTCTTGCAATTCACAGCATCGACGCCGATCACATACTGGCTGCCTAAACTCGCAATCGAGCCGGCAATGTAGGCCTTTGCTTCGGCACGCTGGCACAGATCGCGTGCCACCTCGGGTGTCAGCTTGGTATTCGGCGGCTTGGCCATCAGCCGCAGTGTGGCCCGGATTCTCGCATCCGAAAGAATGTTCAGAAACGGCGACTGCCCAAGTTGCGCCGAGATTGCCTGCTTCAAGGTGTCGTCGAAGACCGTATCGCCGGTGGTGTTGTTGAAGTCGGCCAGCACCACCGTGTCCTGCTCGGTCAGGATCGGTGCGCGGTGCCCGCGCCAGTACAGCCCGCCCGCGATGGCCGCCGCAAGCAACAGAACCAGAGGCGCGACGAACGTCCAACGAATGCCGCGCTCTTGCGTCAGCGCAGGCGAAGATTCGACACCCGTCACACTCGACGGCGCAACCTGCTGCTTTGAACTGGAACGCCCACTTGCGATTCCGGTCCGCGCCGATTCCGCTCCACCTTCCGGAGCAACAGTAGCCGAGTAGTGCGATGAATCGGTGTCGCGCTTCAGGCGTTGCAGGTCGGCGCGAAGATCAGCGGCGTGCTGGTAACGCAGGTTGCGGTCCTTCTCCAGCGCCTTGGCGATGACCGCTTCCAGCCCTCTCGAAACCTGCGGGTTGACTTGGGACGGCGCCTGCGGCTCCTTGTGCAGAATTGCGCCGCAAATTTCTCCCGAACTGGATCCGTCGAACGGTAATTTGCTCGTCGCCATCTCGTACAACACTGCGCCGAACGAGAACAGGTCAGTACGGGCGTCCAGTTCCTTCGCGCGCACCTGTTCCGGCGACATGTAGGCCACTGTGCCCAGCATCGCTCCCGGACTGGTGAGGTGGTCGGCATCCGGGTCCGAGATGACCGTTTCGGATTCTGAGCCCCCCGCGCGCAGCCTTGAACGTCACCTTGGCCAGTCCGAAGTCGAGAATCTTGCCGTGGCCGCGCTCCGTCACGAAGATATTGGCCGGCTTGATATCGCGGTGGACGATGCCTTTGGAATGTGCCGCATCGAGCGCATCGGCGATATCGATGGCGATGGGAAGCAGTTGTTCGGATTCGAGCGGCAGTTTCCCGATGCGGCGCTTTAAGGTCTGTCCCTCGAGAAACTCCATCGCGATAAATGCGCGCCCATCCTCTTCGCCGATGTCGTAGATCGTGCAGATGTTGGGATGATTCAGGGCCGATGCGGCCTGCGCCTCCCGCCGGAAGCGGGCGAGTGCCTGGGGGTCCTGGGCCACGTCGTCAGGCAGAAACTTGAGCGCGACAAAGCGATGCAGCCGCGTGTCTTCAGCTTTGTAGACGACGCCCATTCCGCCGCCGCCCAGCTTCTCAAGGATGTGGTAGTGCGAGATGGTTTTTTCGATCATCCTGGGCAGGTGATCGAAGTGGCATGGAGATGGTAAGTGCGGACTCCTTTGGAGTCAATTCACTAACTCGGCAGGTGAAGGCGCCACGATTGTCCCGAAACTTCCTGAAGCGCGCTGCTCTCTAAGCCTTGAGCTTCTCAGCCGTGATCGGCAGTCGCCGGATGCGCTTTCCCGTCGCCGCGAAGATCGCATTGGCCACTGCGGGCGCGACTGGTGGTACGGCTGTCTCCCCGAAGCCTCCCGGGGGAAGCTCCGACGGAATGAAATGCGTCTCGATGACCGGCGCCTCGTTCATGCGGAGGACTTCATAGTCGATGTAGTTTTCCTGGACCGCCGTGCCGTTCTTGAAGTCGATGCGGCCGTGCAGCGCCGCGGTAAGCCCCCAGGTAATTCCGCTTTCACACTGGCCATCAAGGCCGAGAGGATTGATAACGCGTCCGCAATCGAGCGCGCACACGATGCGGTGGACGCGGATGTCGCCGGTCGCCTTTCCTACCGAGACTTCGGCCACCTGCGCGATGAAGCAGTCGTCGGAATAGATGTTGCACGCCAGGCCGCGTCCCCAGTGGCGGTCGGGCAGCGACGTGGGTTCGCCGCGCCAGTCGGATTTTTCGCCCACGAGCTTAACGGCAGCGATGAGGCGTCCACGATCAATCTTCGCGTCGCCGAGTTTCAGAATGTCACCGGGTTGCAGAAGTTCGAGGCGTAGGTCGAGCGGGTCGCGTCCTGCGGCATGCGCCATTTCGTCAATAAATGACTCGCGTGCAAAAACCTGTGCCGGATACTCCACGGCCCGCCACGGCCCCGTGGGCACGGGCGAGTTACGGCGAATGAAATCTGCCTTCAGGTTGGGAAAGTTGTAAGGATTGTCGAACGAACCCCACGGGCTGCCGTCGTTGAAATAATGGCGCGGGTCGGCCAGCTCTTTTTCGCTGGGGAATCCGAACATGGAAAGATCGCAGCCGACCGAGCATTGGTTCCATGCCAGAGGCTTGCCAGACTGATCAAACGCGCCGGTGATTCGAACAATGCCGGGCGGCTGGAAGAATCCGAAGCGCATGTCGTCGCTGCGCGTCCATACCACCTGGACCGGCTTGCCGATGGCCTTGGAGATTTCGACTGCTTCCGGAACGTAATCTACAAACAGGCGACGTCCAAATGCACCGCCGGTCAGCGTTACGTTCACCTTGACGGACTCGAGCGGGATCCCAAGTTGCTTGGCGGTGCCCTCCTGCGCCGTGGTAGGAGTCTGCGTCGGGGCCCATATCTCGCAAGAGCCTGCACGCACATCAGCGATACAATTCATCGCCTCCAGCGGAGCGTGCGCCTGGAACGGAAACTCGTACACCGCTTCCAGCTTGCTTCCGGCTGATGCCAACGCTTTCTCCGCATCGCCATCGCCGCGGACGAAATATCCCGGCTCGCCGAGCGCGTCCTCCATCTGCTCGCAGGAATTGATTGGAGTCGAAGTTGCGATTGGGACCGGGGTCCCACGTGACTTCCAGCGCATCGGCCCCCTTCATCGCAATCCAGGTGTGATCGGCAACTACCGCGACTCCGGTTGCGATTCCCGTTGTAACCGGAACTACATAGCGCACACCCTCGAGTGCCTTCGCCTTGCGCGCATCGAAACTGGCGACCTTGCCTCCGAGATACGGACAGCGTTTCACCACCGCCTGCAACATGCCAGGGACGCGCGCGTCGAGTCCGTACTTGGCTTTGCCGGTAATGATTGCGGGGCCATCGGTTCGCTTCATCGGCTTGCCGATGTAGCGATAATCTTTGGGATCCTTGAATGAGGGGTTTTGCGGCACAGGAAGGCGGGCCGCGGATTCGGCTAGCGCTCCATAGGTAATCTTGCGTCCGCTGGCAGGATGCAGAACGGTTCCTGCCTGAGCATGGCAGGTATTGGGAGACACGCCCCACTGCTCCGCCGCTGCTGCGATCAACATGGTGCGGGCCGTCGCTCCGGCTTTGCGCAGCGTGTTGTATGTTCCGACTGTGCTGCCGCTGCCGCTCGTCCGCAGTCGAATGCCTTTGAAACGGGGTACCGTCGGTGCCTGTTCCAGTCGAATCTGGGACCAGTCGACCTCAAGCTCATCCGCCAGCATCATAGGAAGCGTGGTGCGCACGCCCTGACCCATCTCGGTGCGAGTGACCCAAAGACGAATTACGTTGTCGGGACTGATCTGGATATAGGCGTTGGGGGAGAAGTCGGCAGTACCGGAGGCAGCAGCAAATGCTCGAGCGTCGATCGCGAGTAGCAATCCCGCTCCACCGACAGCCTGCAAGAACGTGCGACGCGTGGTCTTCATGCCTCTTTCGCCTCTGTCGCGGCCCGGTGAATCGCTCGACGAATCCGCTGATACGTGCCGCAGCGGCAAACCAGTTCCGACATCACGGAGTCGATTTCAGCGTCCGTCGGATTCGCCTTCTCGCGCAACAGGGCGGCCGCAGTCATGACCATGCCGGCCTGGCAGTATCCGCACTGTGACACGTCTTCCGCGATCCATGCGCTCTGGCACGGATGGTTTCCCCCGGCGGACAAGCCTTCGATGGTGGTGTAGTGCCTGCCAGGGGCGGTGGCGATGTTGACCTGGCAGGAGCGCACTGCATGCCCATTTTCGTGGACAGTGCAGGCCCCACAAACTCCCATCCCACATCCGTACTTGGTGCCGGTGAGTTGCAGCAGGTCGCGCAGCACCCAGAGCAACGGCATGTCAGGCTCAGCATCGACCTCGTATTTTCGACCGTTGACCTGCAGGGCGTACTTCGGCATAGCGATGCCATAGACGGCTTCCCAAAGGAAAGGTTAGGGGCGCGTCCTGTCCGCGCGTTTCCACTTACGTGGTGGGTGACAACTTTTCGTCTCGCAGTCGTATTCCTATTTTCTATTTCGCCAACAAGCGTTATGATCTCTGTTCAGATGGCCCCTCCTCCGCAAAACGGGAGTTTCCATCTGCTGCTTCGTCACCTGAGCGGTTGGTTGTCCCCCCAGCAGAAGAGGAAGCTCAAAGGTCGGCACTCCAGGCTCCGGCAAAAGCTTGTCGATGCCTTCTGGTCATTTGGCCCAGCGGAACTAACCCGCACTCTGCATTCGATGGGCATCCAGCCCGGCGACACTTTAATGGTGCACAGCAGTTTCAGCCGGTCCTCTGGATTTAAGGGTGGTCCCGGTGATTTGATCAACGCCCTGCTGAGCGCCATCGGCCCCGACGGCAACCTGCTGATGTTGTCGTCGCCCTACTGCTCCTCAACCTATGAGTACGTTCAGCGCGGTCTTGCCTTCGACGTTCGCAAGACCGTCTCGCGCATGGGCATCGTCTCGGAAATCTTCCGGCGAAGAAGCAACGTGCGGCGCAGTCTTCACCCCACTCATCCTGTCCTGGCCTATGGCCCCAAGGCGGAATGGCTGATTGCCGATCACGAGAAGTGCCTCGGTCCCTGCGGAGAGGGCACTCCGTTCGCCAAGGTCGCCCAGCTACACGGAAAAGTGCTGTTCTTCAACGTACCTTTTGTTTTTACCTTCCTTCATTACCTGGAAGAGAGTCATCAGCAGCGAACTGGCATTACGCTCTTCTCTCCTCAGATATTCGAGTTGCCCGTGATTGATTCTGAAGGCAATCGCCGCACCGTGGCCACTTACGTGTACTCCCTCGAGGCCGTTACCAGAAGACGACCGGAACTGGTCAGCAACGAACTGCAACGGCGTGGCCTAGTACGCGAAAAACGCCTGGGCAAATCGCGCCTGCAGGTCATACATACTCAAGACACCATTCAATGCGTCGGCGAAATGCTGGACAACGGCGTTCCCTTCTACGCGTAACCCGATTCGCATACCATAAAGAAACCGGGCAGGTTTGTTTGTTCCCGCCCGGATCTTTTCCCTCCCGTCTGACGGCCTTACAACCGTTCGGCGGTTACCGAGACCGGCACTCCATTCGTCAGCGAGTCGAACACCGGCGAGTGCTGCGGACCAAGCTGGCAAATCTGCTCCAGCGCCAGGTCAGGCACGTCGGCCTTGATCTTGAAGTTCACGCGAATTCCCTGGTACCCATTGCGAACGTTCTTATCGAGCTCCAGAAATCCGTGCAGATCGATGTCGCCTTCCAGTGTCGATTCGATCTCCTCGATCTCGATGCCGCGCGCCGCCGCGTGATAAACCATCGACGTGGTCAGGCATGAGGCCAGCGCATGCAGCAGATGCTCCACCGGATTCGCGGCGGTATCGGCGCCCAGCAACACCGTCGGCTCATCGGCTTCTAGTACGAATACCTTTGGACGCGACTGCTCCTCGCCTGCGCCGTGAAATCCACCGGCGCGTGACTCATTGCGGCTGCCGTCCACCCACTGGTTTTGCACCCGAAACTTGAATTTCGCAATCGCGGGCGCTGCCTTGATGGCTTCCACGGTTGCAGTAAGATCTTCCACCGCAACACCGTTGATGGTTTTCGTAAGAGTACGAGAATTCGGCATGACATCTTCTCCTTCTGCCCGTCTGTCGGACAAGCGATCTGAATTGGTTACTTTGTCACCCCGGCCAGTGCGTGAACGTCTTCGGTGGTCATCGCCTTTCCGCCGATGCCCCACTCGCCGCTACGCACTTCCTCAATGACCACCCAGGTCACCGGGCGCATGCTTTCGCCCTCGATGGAAACCATGGCGTCCGTGAGCTTCGTGATGATTTCCTTTTTTTGTCTCGAATCGAAGACATCTGCGATGAGCTTTACCTGAATCAGAGGCATAATCGTTGTCGCTCCTTTTGTTGAAGTGGCTGGCTCGTGCGCCAGTGAGACGACTATGCGGCAGTTTGTCCCCCAATTCTTGATTGTGAGTCTCGCATTCTTGCTCCGGCATCAGTAGCAGACATACTGGTTGTCGCGTAATCCGGGAAGATTTGCTGACCGTCGTTTTTGTCAAAAATTTATGGACGTTCTATCCGACGTATTGAAGGTTGTGAAGCTGGAAAGCGCGTTCTTCTACAACGCGGAGTTTTCAGCGCCCTGGAGTTACCGCTCGCCGGACTCCTGCAAACTCGCGCCTTACATCAACCAGCCCACGGGACACGTTATCGTGTTTCACCTGCTCAGTGAGGGCCGCGCCTTCGCCCAACTAGGCGACGAGCGTGTCGCGCTCGGCCCGGGTGACATCGTCATCTTCCCTCACGGCAATTCTCACTATCTCGAGAGCGGTCCCGCTCCTCATACCGTGAACGGCGAAGACGAGTTGCACCGTGTCTTCTCCCAGGGATTGAAAATCGCGCACCTGGGCGGCGGCGGCGACGTAACACGTTTCGTTTGCGGCTACATGGTCTGCGAGCCCAGGCTCAGCCAGATTTTTCTCGCCGGACTCCCCCCGCTGATTAAGATCAACATTCGCGAGCAGACGTCAGGACGCTGGCTGGAGAACTCGATCCGATATTCCATCGCTGATGCCAGCGTTCCCGGCGCGGGCGGCGAGGCCGTACTCGCCAAGCTCTCCGAAACTCTCTTCGTTGAGACCTTGCGGCGTTACATCGTGCAACTGCCCGACCGTCAGACGGGATGGCTCGCCGCTGCCCGCGACCCTGAGGTCGGCAAAGCGCTTGCATTGATTCATCGCCAGCCCGCCGAGCCCTGGACTATCGAGAAACTCGCTCACGAAGCGGGCATTTCGCGCTCCGTGTTGGCAGAAAGATTTCGCGAATATCTCGGCGAACCGCCGGTCGCGTATCTCACCCGTTGGCGTTTGCAACTGGGAGCGCAATTACTCGGCTCGACGAGCTATAGCGTCGCCCAGATAGCGTCCGAAGTAGGATACGAATCCGAAGCAGCGTTTAACCGCGCGTTCAAGCGGCAGTTTGGCGAGCCTCCAGCACGCTATCGAGGTGCCCTGAAAATGAAGCCCGCAACCGTGCTTGCATGATCGGGCAAGCCCTTCTGAGACGCTATTCCTGCGACCGTCTAACGGTCTTGGCTTTGCGGCCATTTTGCGGGACGGCCTTCTTCAACGGATCAGCCGGCTCGTAACCCATTTCACTCGACAAGATTTTCACCAGCCTCGACAGCACTTTGCTCCGCGCCCAGTATTTGTCGTTACCTTCCACCAGCGTCCACGGAGCTGTCGCCGTACTGGTCTTGACCAGCATCTGCTCCACTGCATCTTCGTAGGCGTTCCACTTCTCGCGATTGCGCCAATCTTCGTCGGTCAACTTCCACGCCTTGTAGCCGATGGCTTTGCGTTCTTCGAAGCGGCGCAGTTGTTCGTCGCGCGAAATCTGGATCCAGAACTTCACCAGGATGACGCCGAACTCGCGCAGTTGACGCTCAAACGAGTTGATTTCTTTGTATGCCCGCTTCCATTCCTCTTCCTTCGCGAATCCTTCTACGCGCTCCACCAACACGCGTCCATACCATGAGCGATCGAAGATCGCGATCTGCCCGCGCTCCGGCAGCCGCCTCCAGAAGCGATACAAATAATGACGCGTACGATCTTCGCCCTGCGGTGCGCTGATGGGATACACCACGTACCCACGCGGATCCAGCTTCTCCGTGATGCGCTTAATCGCTCCGCCTTTGCCCGCCGCGTCCCATCCCTCGAACACAATGATCACCGGCCGCTTTTGCAGATAAACCTGGTACCCCAGTTCGCGAAGCTGAATCTGGCGGCGCGTAACTTCGCGCACGTAGGATTGGCGATCGAGGGTGCGCGACAGGTCGACGGTCTCCAGCATCACACGCCCCCACTCAGTGATTCCATCGCCTCACGCAGCTCGGCGTCCTTGCATTCTTCCGAAGTGATTTCCGTACGTGGCGGCGCCTTTGCACCCAGGCTGTTTTCCAGCGCCGCGATGATGGTCTCGAATACCCGCTTGCGTGTGTACGACTTCGATGTGGCTTCCACAATCGTCCACGGCGCGAATTCCGATTCGGTCAGCTCCAGCATCTCTTCCGTGGCGGTAAGGTATTTCTCATACTGCTTGTGGCGAAGCCAATCGTCTTTGGTGACGCGCCAGGCCTCCAGCGGGTTCGCCTCGATGGCCTCGAACCGCTTTCTCTGCTCTTTCCGGGTGATGTGAAGAAAGAACTTCAAAATCACCGTGCCATCGTCGGCCAGCATTCGTTCGAACTCGACGATGTCGCGGAAAGCCTGTTTCCACGCCTTCTGCGGAATCTTCGCGTCGATCCGTTCCTCCATCACCCGCCCGTACCAACTGTGATCGAAGATGACCATCTCTCCCCGGTTGGGCACCTTCAGCCAGAATCGCCACAGCCACGGACGCTGCTGTTCGTAAGTGCGCGGCGCCGTGATGGGATATAGCTTGAAGCCGCGTGGATCAAGCCGTTGCGTGAGGGCGGCAATCGTCGAACCCTTACCCGAGGCGTCCCATCCTTCGAAAACAATGACGGAGGGCACCCCATTGTCCCAGCAGGCCTTTTCCAGATCGTAAAGACGGAGCTGCATTCCCGGAACAATGCGCTTGTACGCCTCGCGCGATAGCTTCTTCTGCAGATTGATGTTCTCGAGCATAGGCGAAGGACAATTCTACGCAGCCGGTGCGTCAGGTGTCCGAATTTCACATCGGCCATCGGAAAGAACAAATTAGGGCGTAGGAGAGCATTCGCTGGCGTACTCTGATAAGCCATGTACTCAATGACGTTCCGACGCTATTTTGGCGTTCTTTTGCTGGCGCTCACCGGAGCCATCGCACAAGGTGCTCCGGCGAAACCAAGCCCTGCCGCCGATCAGGCTGTCATGATCTCTCGCGCCAGTATCGAGCGTGCCTTGGGGCCCGCTCCGAAGACCGGTATCAAGGACGCCGCCTTGAGCGTCGTTCCGGTGAGTAAAGGTCTCAACCTCGGTGTGTTTGCGATACGCCGCACCCTGGTGAACGGCAAGCCAGTGCCCGACGCCTTCCAGCATCATGACGTAGCGGAGATCTATCAGGTGCTCAGCGGCAGCGGCACGCTGGTAACCGGCGGAACGCTCGAGCGCGCGACAGAGATGCCGGCTGACAGTAGCGACGTCGTGCGACTCATGGGACCGACCGCCGCAGGCGTCGCCATCAGTGGCGGTACCAGTCAGCAAATCGGCCCGGGAGACGTGGTCATCATTCCTGCTAACGTGCCACACGGTTTTACAGAGATCGGTCCCGCAGGTATCTCATACTTGCTCTACCGGATCGATCCCCATGGTGTGCTGCAACCCCGATGAAGGCGCCAACCCATTCCTCCGAGGTCGAACTATGAAGCCATTCTTTGCAAGATACCTGTGGTGCGTTTCACTCACGGTCGTATTTGCGATAGCTGCTACAGGCCAGGCGCCATCGTCGCAGCCGCCCGCCGGCACAGTAGCGCCGCAAGAAGGCGACTACATCCTGCGCAATTTTCATTTCCTTTCCGGCGAAACGTTGCCCGAGTTGCGCATGCACTACACGACACTAGGCAAGCCCGTGCGCGATGCCAATGGACGCGTTACTAACGCGGTGCTCATTCTTCACGGCACCGGAGGCTCGGGCCGTCAATTCCTGTCGCCGCAATTTGCGGACGTGCTGTTTGGTCCCGGCCAGCTTCTTGACGCCAACCGTTACTTCATCATCCTTCCCGACAACATCGGGCACGGTAAGTCGAGCAAGCCCAGCGACGTCATGCACGCGCACTTTCCGCAATACGACTATGAGGACATGGTCCTGGCGCAGTACCAACTGCTGACCCAGGGACTGGATGTGAATCACTTGCGCCTCATCCTCGGCACCTCGATGGGATGCATGCACTCCTGGATGTGGGGCGAAACCTATCCTGACTTTATGGACGCGCTGATGCCTCTCGCCTGCCTGCCGGTTCCGATTGCCGGACGCAACCGCCTCTGGCGCAAGATGGTGATCGATGGCATCCGCCAGGACCCGGATTGGAAGGGCGGCGACTACACCACCGAACCGCGTGCCGCCATACAGCTATCACAGATTTTCTAATCATTGCCGGCAGCGCGCCGGAGCTCATGCAGAAGAACTACCCTACCCGGGACGCTGCCGACAAATATCTGAACGAGGCCATGAAGCGAAGCACGACTCTCGACGCCAACGATTTTCTTTATGCCGTGAGTTCATCGCGAAACTACGATCCCTCGGCGAAGTTGGGGGCGATTGTCGCGCCCGTTATGTTTGTGAATTCCGCCGACGACTTCATCAATCCGCCGGAATTGGGCATCGCCGAGAGCGAGATCAAGAAGGTCAAGAAGGGAAAGTTCGTCCTGATTCCCGCCTCCGACCAAACCCACGGGCATGGCACGCACACCTGGGCGGTCTTCTGGCAGCAGTACCTGAAAGAACTATTGGATGAGTCGCAATGAAGCTCCTCAAAACTCTAAGCGGCAGCACCGGGCGGACCAACCCAGTGCCACCCGGCCTTCAATTACTTCTCCCGAATCAGCTGACACGACACGGCATAACCCTGGTCCACCGGGAAGCCTTTTACTTCGCGACCATTGTCCACAATCACATACTCGAAATGCGCGTCCGGCACCGGATACCCGCCGACCGTGACCGCATAGGTCACTGATCCAGTGCAGTCCGGATTCACCGTGGCCGGCGTGTTGGGTCTCGTGTTATGAGTCCACGCGGCAACCGTGCCGTTGAAGCTGACTTTGCCGTAGCCATTCCACTGGCCTCTTCCGTCGCTGGCTACATAGCCGTAGGCTGCAAATGGCTCAACTGCGAAATTGTTAAACGGGTTTGGGGCGACGCCGGTACAGCTATACCCATACGATCCGATAGCCGACCGCAGATTGCACGCCGGACCCTGACTCTCGGCGAAGGCTGCCCCCACAAGCATCAAGGTGCTTAAAATCAATACCATCTTCGTTTTCATAATTGGCTCCTTTTGTTCGTCACACGAAACTGTGTCAAATCCCTGTCTGGGCTCCACTTCGGGCAGATACTTTCTGTGGCGCCACATCTGGTTGCTATTTGGATAAAGGCAATCCGCAGACAAACTGGCTCACAAGCTTTAGTTTTTTTTCGTTCAAGTTCCGCCCTGTCTCTCCGTACGTGTAGGTTCCCGCTCTAACACGTTGACTTCGCAGTTATTCGCGGGTATCTTCCTCCTACTCCAGATGGGCGTGAAGGAGGACGGTGTGCACGCAACCGGTCCGCCGGCAATCAGCCAGCTCCTGGCAGCATGGCGCGAGGGCGACCCGCAAGCTCTGCGCACTTTACTGCCCTTGCTCTATGACGAGCTTCGTCGTGTCGCCCACCTGAATCTGCGCCGCGCCCGTCCTGACCACACGCTGCAAACCACCGCTTTGGTGCACGAAACCTACCTGCGCTTGGAGAAGCAGCACGCACCTCAGTTCCAGAACCGGGAACACTTTGTGGCCGTATGCGCCTTGCTCATGCGTCAGGTCCTCATCGGATACGAGCGCACCCGGCGTGCCGCCAAGCGCGGAGGCGGCCTGACCGTTACTCTCGACAATGCCGGATTTGCGGCTAAATCCCGCGCCGTCGACCTGGTTGCTCTCGATGACGCACTCAACGGCCTCGCCCGCCTCGACCCGCAGCAGAGCCAGATTGTCGAATTGCGCTTCTTCGGTGGCCTGTCGGTTGAGGAAACCGCCGAACTGCTGGAGCTTTCACCCGCCACCGTCAAGCGACATTGGGCCACCGCAAAAGTCTGGTTACACCGCGAGATGAGCCGCGAGACCCTGGCATGACCCTTACACCCGAACGTTGGCGGCGGGCACGCGATGTTCTCCACGAAGCCATGCAAATGGAGGAAGAGGATCGGTCTGCGTTTCTCGACAGCCAGTGCGCCAGTGATCCCTCGCTCCGCGCTGAGTTAAAGGAATTGCTGGCCGCCGAAGGCGAACTCGCCTCCAGTTTCCTTGAAGAACCTGCCATCGCGCGCGCCCTTACGGCCACCGACATCTCTGGCCACACTGCCATCCTCCCGCCCGGCGCGAGACTTGGCCCCTACATCGTGCAATCCCTCATCGGCGCCGGCGGCATGGGCGAGGTCTATCGCGCCCGCGATGCCCGGCTGGATCGCACCGTTGCAATCAAAGTGATCCCCCACTCTTTGTCTTCCGACCCGCAGCGGCGGCAACGCTTTGACCGCGAAGCGCGAGCCATTTCCGCCTTACAGCATCCCAACATCTGCACGCTCTACGACATCGGTTCGCAGGACGGAACCGAATATCTTGTCATGGAGTACCTGGAAGGCCAGACCCTGGCTGACCGCCTCCTGAAAGGACGGCTCCCACTCGAACTGACTTTGCGCTACTCCGCGGAAATCGCCGACGCGCTCGACGCTGCTCACCGTCGCAATATCGTGCATCGCGACCTTAAACCTGCGAATATCTTCGTCACCACTCACGGCGAGTGCAAGGTGCTCGATTTCGGCCTCGCCAAGCTTGAAGAACCCAAACCTTCGCCCGATACGCCGACATCAACTGCGGCCCCGCCCGAGGTCCTGACTACACCTGGAGTGGCGATGGGCACTATCGCCTACATGTCACCCGAGCAGGCGCGCGGCGAGGAGTTGGATGCGCGCACCGATATCTTCTCGTTGGGCGCGGTGCTGTACGAAATGGCCACCGGCAAGCCGGCGTTTCCCGGTAAGACCTCAGCGCTTGTGTTCAAGTCCATCTTCGACCAATCGCCCCCGCCGCCTACCCAGCTCGAGACGTCGCTTCCGCAACAGTTGGACCAGATCGTCGACAAGGCGTTGGAGAAAGACCGGGACTTGCGCTATCAACACGCCGCGGACTTCCGCACCGACCTGAACCGCCTCAAGCGCGACACCACCTCCGGTCGGCAGGCGGTGGAAGACTCTCCTGCACAGGCAGAGTCCGGCGCGACCGACGATGGTGGACGTAACGCGTCGCGCAGGTGGTGGCTGGCGGCAACCTCAGTGGCGCTTCTCGCGCTGGCGGTGGCCGCCGGATGGTGGGCTTGGGCACATAGACCATCGGAGAAGCATGAGACCGTGCAGCGGCAGCTTACTGCCAGCACTTCCGACAACCCTGTGGTCAGCGCCGCGATCTCTCACGACGGAAGCTATCTCGCGTTTTCGGATAATGGCGGCATCGCGATCCAGCAAATCGAGAACGGAGAGACCCACAGGCTGCCGGGCACGACTCGGACCGATGTCATCGCATGGTATCCCGATGGACTGCACCTCCTGGTTCTGGATGACAAGCATGATCTGTCAACCCTGTTTGTTGTTTCGGGAGAAAAGCGCAAGCTTGCTTCCCGTGTGTTTGATGCTGCCCTCTCTTCCGACGGATCGCAGATTGCATTTTCCCGCGAACAGCCAGCCGGGGAACCGAACGAATTGTGGACCGTGCCAGGGGCTGGAGGAGAACCGCGGGTACGCGTCAACCTCGGCAACGGCCAGTGGTATCTGGCTCCGGCCTGGTCCCCGGACGGCAAATCGATCGCCTATATTCGATCTTCCGACCCTGACACTGCCACGCTCGAAATAAGGGACTTGGCCGACGGGAAATCGCGCGTTCTTTTTGCCGACCCTTGGTTGCCGGGCGGTGGCACCAACCCTGTCCTCTGGCTTCCAG
Source organism: uncultured Acidobacteriaceae bacterium (assembly GCA_963738905.1). GTDB lineage: Bacteria > Acidobacteriota > Terriglobia > Terriglobales > Acidobacteriaceae > DASRAA01. The sequence continues at coordinate 1,152,910 of CAVTYG010000010.1, read as the reverse complement.
ACGGTCGTATCCTTTTTGGAATCTTTAAAAAGGGAAGCACGACTCAGTCTGACTTGTGGGCATTGTCTTTGGACCCAAGCGGTGCCGTTACCGGAAAGCCCACCCGCCTTACGAACACGACTGGCACGAAAATTGACGGGCTGAGTGCAACCACAAACGGGAAGCGCCTGGCGATTCTGTTCCAACGCATGCCATTTTCGATATTCGTTGCTGAGTTGAACGGGGCAAGCGAAAAATTGGAGCACGAGGCGCGTCTCACTAACGACTCGTGGAGCTACCGGCCAAAGTCTTGGACTCCTAACAGTCAGACATTGTTTTACGAGTCACTTCGCCACAATCGAGGCATTTACAAGCGCAGCTTGTCGCCGGGTACGGAAACCGCATTACTCGCCGGGTCCGAGGATTATGAAATGTGGGGCCTGAGTCCGGACGGCATGTGGTTCATCGTAACGGCCAGCACATGGGTGCCAGGCAAATGGCGATTACTCCGGGTTCCTGTCGCTGGCGGCGCACCCGAATTAATACTTACTCCTGCCGGTGTAGCTGAGGTGCATTGTGCACCTGCGGGCTTTCGCGTGTGCGTTCTTTCAGAGAGTGTCGGGAAACAAATGACCTTCTCCACCGTCGACCCGGTTCGGGGCCGACTGAAGGAAATTGCGAAGGTGGAAACGCAAAGCGAACTCAGCGCGAACTGGAGTTTGTCTCCCGACGGGAGCAGGATTGCGCTAGTGGAGAACCTCGGTGACAACGTGCGAATTCTGAATCTACAGGGTAAAGAACTGCAGGTGATTCATCCCATGCCACCGCAAAAAGGACTTCAGACGGCAGCGTGGTCGGCGGATGGCAAACGGTTTTACTTGTCTGCATTTCCCGACAACCGCGGCCGACTCCTCGAAATGGATGCCGCAGGCAAGACCAAGCTCCTTCTCGAAAAGTCGGGTTGGATAGGGTCACCTACCCCGTCGCCAGACGGAAAGCGAATCGCCTATACCTACGCCGTTGTCGAATCAAATGTGACGCTCCTCGAACACTTCTGATTCCGGAGGAGTATTCGCGACGTGGGCCCCCTGCCCCGCCCAAGCACAGTGTGAGCGAGTCTTCTCTCTCCACGGTCACTAGGAGGAGCGCTGGGTACGCACGCGACGATTCGCCCTTGCTGCTCCGCAGTGCCGGAATCCAGGATGGTTAGGCCCTCGACAGCCCGCAACGGTAAACCGTGCTCCGAGCGTAAAACCTGGTTTTTCAGCAATCTCCATTACTCTCTTGCCATCACCTTCTGCCTCTGCTTCTCTTCGAACTTCGCCTTGCTCACGATGGCGCGCGCAATCGTTCCGTAGCCGATGACCTCGATTCCGTTACTCGCACTGACTTTGAAGGTATAGAACCGGCCATCGAACGAATCCAGCACGGCTTCGGTCTTAATCGTCATCCCTTCGGTCGCAGGCGCTCGATGCACGATGTTGATCGCCGTGCCGACGCTGACTTCGTCGCCTTCACAAAACGGCTCCAGCGCGTTGTAGGCGGCGGCTTCCATCATGCCGATCATGTTCGGCGTCGAATAGACCGGCGGAAGGTGCTCCTTCCACGCCGTGAGCGTGTTTTGGAACTGCACCGTGGTATTGGCTTCGCCGCGCGTGCCGATGGGAACTGGTTTGGGCATCTGTCGAATGTAACTGTGGTTTCGCATCTCTGTCATCCACAGGCTGCCCATTCCCGCCTCGGGACTTGCTCGTCACAGATGCGTGTGATTCCGCCCCGCCATGGGAACCGCGCGGCGCCAGCGGTCGTAGCATGAAGTGTCTTCCATAACTTTCTTGCTGGATCGGGAAACGTTCATGAGCGCTCTTCTACGGTTCGTTTGCTGCACCATTGCTTGTCTGGTTTGGGTTCTCGCTTGCCAGTCGAGAGCGGCGGAGAACCAGCTCCCAACCGTCTTCACCACCTACGAAACGGTCAAACTGGCCGACGACGTCTATGCTTTCATTCCGGCCGAAGACGCCGGCGCTTTCGTCAGCGGCAACTCCATCCTTATTGTGGGCGGCGACGAAGCCCTGGTCGTCGATTCCGGGCACGTACCCAGCGTCACCAAACGCATGATTGGCGATATCACCCATCTCACCAACAAGCCAGTGCGCTTCCTGGTGAACACCCATTGGCATCCCGATCATGTGACCGGTAACAGCCTCTATCGTGACCAGTGGCCCAGCGTGGCCATCGTGAGCACTCCAGCCACGCAGTTCGAACTCACGCGCCCCGACTCTCTCTATGACGACCTCACTGAGATGAACAAGTACATGCCTCAGTTGGAACAGGCGCTTTCTTCCGGAAAAGGCCCCGGCGGGCAGCCGCTCAGCGACAGCGAACGCACGTACTACACCGAGGTCCTCACCGAAGCGGAGTTCATGCAGCCCGAGCTCAAGCAGACACCGAAAGCTCCGCCGACCGTCACTTTCGACAAACAAATGGTCGTCGATCTTGGCGGACGCAAGGTCGAGATCAGCTTCCTCGGTCGTGGCAACACTGGCGGCGATGCCGTGATCTACGTTCCCGACGCCAAGGTCCTGATGACCGGCGACCTGCTCGTCGCGCCGACGCCGTTCGCCATCGGCTCGTTTATTGATGAGTGGATCGTCACCATGAAATCGCTCGCCGCCATCGACGCAACCAGCATTGTCCCCGGGCATGGCCCCGTCGAGCATGACAAGCAATACATGCTCCTCGTAACGCAGGCACTCGAATCGCTTTCGCAACAGGCCCATGCCGCCGTGCAGCAGGGCGTCACCCAGGAGCAGTTTGAGAAGTCCGTCGATATGGCAAAGTTCCGCGTCCAAATGGCCGGTACCGATGAAACCCGCGGCCGCAACTTCGATCAGTACTTCGTCGCCCCCGGATCTGTCCGTGCCTATCGCGAGGCCAAGGAAGGTCCGCTCAAGGACGAAAACTAAGCTGCTAACCCAGGCCTTCTAAACGGACTCCGCACCCTTCGTGTCTGTAACCGAACCCACTCAGAATTTGTGGTTATAACAAAAGTTATAAGACAGCGGCACCCGAAGGCCTTGAACGCTTCTTCCGGCGCCATCTGAATTTTCTCCTTTCCCCGCTTTTTTGCCTTGACAAAACTATACTGTGTGTCACACACTATGTGCCAGCTACTATGTTTCACATAGGGGACAAGTCGAGCGCTGATGTGCTGGAGAACCTTCGCTCCGAGCTTCGCCGCGGGTCGCTCATTGTTGCCGTGCTGGCCGAGCTTCGCCATGAGCAATACGGCTATACTCTCCGTAAGGCACTGGAACAACACGGCTTATCTCTGGAAGAGGGGACGCTCTACCCCCTCCTCCGCCGCTTGGAAAGCCAAGGTCTCTTAGCCAGCGAGTGGCGCGAACAGGACAAACGCAATAAGCGCTTCTACCGCCTGTCCCCGCAAGGCGAGCTCGTTCTGGCCGAGTTGCTACTCGACTGGGAAGACCTTTCAAGGACTCTCGACTCGATTCTGAAGAGCCCAGGCGTTTCCTCCGCCACGGACGCCGAGCCAGCCCCGGCCCCCGAGGAGTCAAACCATGGAACTGATTGATCGCTACCTGCAAGCCGTAAAATCGGCACTCCCCAAACGTCAGCAGGACGATGTCGTGCGCGAGCTTACCGACGAAGTTCTCTCCCAAGTCGAAGAAAAAGAAGGAGTTCTAGGCCGCCCGCTCACCGAAGACGAGCAGGCGGCGCTGCTTAAGCAGCTCGGCCATCCTTGGCTGCTGGCCAGTCGCTTTCGCAAGCAGCGCTACCTCATCGACCCCTCGCTCTTCGCCGTGTACTGGATCGTGCTCCGCCTCATCCTGGTCGTCGTGTTCATCGCCATGACCATCGCGGCCGTGTCACTGGCCGCCACCGGCCAGGGCCTCGCCGCGGTCCTGCACATATTCTTCGAGTACCCCATGGCCGCAGTCAAAGTCTTCGCCTGGGTAACTTTGGTCTTTGTGGTGCTCGACATCGTCCAGGCCAAGCTCAACTTTTTCGACAAATGGAATCCTCGCTCCCTGCCTAGGATTTCGAAGTCCCACAAGTCCGCTTCCACTCGCGACAGCATTATCGGCATGGTAGCCGCAGGCGTCTTTGGCGTGTGGTGGCTGGTAGCTCTCAAGCACCAGTTCTGGCTCTTCGGGCCTGCCGCCAACTTCATCCAGCTCGGCCCCATCTTTCAGACGGTCTTTCCGCTCTACGTTGTGATGGTCATCGTGGACGTCATCCGTCACGCCGTCGTTCTGGTTCGCCCGGGATGGGACCGCGGTCGCTTCCTCTTCCGGATCTTCTATCGCGCCATGACTCTTGTAATTCTGGTCTTCTTGCTGCGCGCCCAAGACCTGCTCGTGCCGGGCCACGCCGCCGACCCCAATCTGCAATCCGCCATGAGCGGCATCAACCGCGGAATCCACATCGGTCTGGTATTCACCACCGCGATTGTCGCCGCGCAATTTGCGTGGGATTTTTACACCACGCTGTTCCGCGATGCCGGCCCTCAGCCCGTCGCATCGCTCTAACTTTGGAGGCCTGCGATGACTTCCGTTGCCGTCGAGAAACCCGTGTCGAGCGCGAACCCCGGTTCCACCTATGCGTTGGCCGGCCCGTACAATGTCTCCGTCGGATACCTGCGTGCGTTCATCACCTTGCTGGTGCTGGCGCATCACTCCGCGCTCGCTTATCACCCGTATCCCCCGGCGCGATTCGCCACGCTGGCCGCGCAACCGCGCTGGTGGGAGGCGTTCCCCGTCGTCGATCCGCACAAGTGGATGGGATGGTCCTTGTTCACCGGCTTCAACGACGTCTTTTTCATGTCGCTCATGTTTTTCCTGTCGGGTCTGTTTGTGCAGCACAGCATCGAGCGCAAAGGACTCGGCCGCTTCCTGCGCGATCGTCTGCTGCGTCTGGGATTGCCGTTCGTCGTCGCGGCGGCCGTTATCGCTCCGCTCGCCTATTACCCGACGTACCTCCTACTGCCGGCGCCTGCAGGCATCGCAGGATATTGGCAGCAATGGCGCGCCCTCGGTAACTGGCCCGCCGGACCGGCATGGTTCATCTGGGTATTGTTGGCCTTCGATGTGATTGCCGCCGCCCTGTTCGCCTTCGCGCCGAAGGCGATGGCGTGGATTGGGCGCGTGGTGTCACGTTCGTCGGACCGCCCCATCGTGCTCTTTCTGATTGTGGCTGCCGTCTCAGCCGTCACCTACATCCCCATGGCGCTTCGATTTGGTGCTGACAGTTGGTCGATGTTTGGACCATTCTTCTTCCAGACCAGCCGCCTCCTCCACTACTTCGCATACTTCATCATTGCGGTCGGCGTGGGCGCCACCGCGATGTCGCGCGGCTTCTTCGCCCGCACTGGAAAACTCGCCCGGCGCTGGCCGCTGTGGACTACTGCCATGCTGCTCATCTACTTCACGCTGGCGGCAACCTTCATCACCATGATCAGCGGCGTCGGCAAGTCGCTGCCGTGGGGACCGCTACTCGGCATTCTGTGGGTGCTATCGTGCGCGGCTTCGTGCTTCGGGTTTATGTCATTCTTTGCGCGTTTCGCCACGACGCGCCGGGCCGTCTTCGACAGCCTCACTGCCAATGCTTACGGCATGTATCTCATTCATTACGCTTTTGTGAGCTGGCTGCAATACGCCCTGCTCCCAACATCACTGTCCGGCTTCGTCAAGGGCGTGCTGGTCACCCTCGGCACGATCATCCTGAGTTGGGGAACAACGGCGGCCCTGCGACGCATCCCGGCCGTCGCACGGGTGATCTGAAGTCGCAGTAATTTGAAGGAGTACCGTCATGGATCTTCTCGATCGTTATCTGCAAGCAGTGAAAGTGGCTCTCCCCAAGGGCAATCAGGACGACATCGTGCAGGAGCTCAAAGACAGCATTCTCTCGCAAGTAGAAGAGAAAGAAGCTACGGTCGGCCGGCCGGTGAACGAAGACGAGTTGGTCGAGATACTCCGAAAGATGGGCAGTCCGGCGCAGCTCGCCAGCCGCTACCGTGAACAGCAGGGTCTCATCGCGCCGACCATGATGCCCATTTACTGGAAAGTGTTGAAGATGGCACTGGCGTTGGCGCTCCTCGTGAACGTGATCGCCGCAATCGTCACAGCCGCAGCCGGGCGCCCTCTGCTGGAGAGCCTGGCGCCCATCTTCCGCTTTCCCAATATCGCTCTGGCTACCTTTGCCTGGATAACGCTGGCCTTTGTGGCGCTTCACCTCATCGGGGCCAAGTTCCATACGCCTGACCCGTGGGACCCCCGCAAGCTCCCTCCAGTAGTGAAGACGAAGCGCGGAAAGAACCGGACAGAATCGGCCGCCGCGTTGTTGATCGGTGCGATCGCTACGGTCTGGTGGCTCGTCGGCTTGCGCAACCCGGTCCTGATCATGGGTCCTGGTGTGGCATTCATGACCTTCGCTCCAATCTGGCTGAAGTTGTATCCAGTGTGGATCGCCCTGGGAATCGCCGAGGTGGTGCGGCACAGCTACGAGTTCGCAAAGCCTTATGCGTCGAGGCAGCACTTGCTGCTGAGCCTGGTTCCGCGTTTCCTTAGCTTGATCACGTTGTACTTTCTCATTCGTGCGGGAGATCTCTTCGTGGTGAATCCCAACAATCCCGCCATGGAGCCGGCAATGGGTGCCGTCAATTACGGAATCCGCCTGGGGCTGATGATAGCGGCCGTGATCGCCCTCGCGAAGTTCCTGCTGGATATTTGGAAACTACTTTCCGGTAAGTTTCTGCAAGCCCATCAGGAAGTAGTGGGCTCGTAAATCGTATTGGCGCGGCAGAACGACCCATCCGTGTCTTCTGCTGCGCTGCTTTGCTTCTGGGACCAAATCTTTAAAGGCGGCATTAGAGTTCGCCTGACCCTTTCCGTCTTATGCTCACCCGCCTCGTGCGTACAGATCCGTCGCCGCCCTTGATTTTCGCTTTTCCCGCTAAAATAGACAGTATGCGCCGCACCGTCGGCGTTGTGGGGTATCACTCGCTTGTCGCATTTCCTTCACCGAAACCTACGACATTGTCGTCGTCGGAGCCGGCCATGCCGGTTGCGAAGCCGCGATGGCTGCGGCCCGCATGGGCCTGAAGACTGCCCTCTACACGCTCAACGTCGATCTCATCGCGCAGATGTCGTGCAACCCCGCCGTCGGCGGCATCGCCAAAGGACACCTGGTCCGCGAAGTCGATGCCCTTGGCGGCATCATGGGCGAAGTCACCGACGCAGTCGGCATCCAGTTTCGCTTGCTGAATACCTCGCGCGGGCCCGCCGTATGGTCTCCCCGGGCGCAGTGTGACAAACAGCAGTACCGCCTCAAGATGCGCGAGGTGCTCGAGTCTGAGCCGAACCTTCACATCAAGCAGGCCGAAGTGGCAGATATAGTTCTCAGTCGCCAGTTGCCAGTTGTCAGTGAAAACGACAATCGCAACGAACCAACAACTGCCAATCGGCAACTGGCCACCGGAGTGAAACTCCGCGACGGCCGCACCGTCGGCGCCAAGGCCGTCATCATTACGACCGGAACGTTCCTCAACGGACTCATCCACTGCGGCGAGCAGCAGTATCCCGCCGGACGCAGTGGCGAACCCGCCGCTGTCATGCTCGGCGAATCGCTGAAAGGGCTCGGCCTGCGCGGCTGCCGTCTGAAAACCGGCACGCCGCCACGTCTCGATGGACGCTCCATCGATTGGTCGAAGTTCGCGATTCAGCCCGGCGATGACGATCCGACGCCGTTCAGTTTTCGCACCAAGCGTGTCGCGCACCACGACAAGCAAGTGCCCTGCTACATCGCCTTCACCACCGCCGAGACGCATCGCATCCTGCGCGAAAACCTCCTGCGCTCCCCCATGTACAGTGGGCAGATTCAGTCCATCGGTCCGCGCTATTGCCCGAGCATCGAAGACAAGATCGCCAAGTTTCCCGACAAGGAAACCCATCAACTCTTCCTTGAACCCGAGGGCCTGAACACGCACGAGATCTACGTCAACGGCATGTCTACCTCGATGCCGATCGAGGTGCAGCTCGCCGTTATCAAGTCGATCCCCGGCCTTGAGAACGCCGACATGCTGCGGCCCGGCTACGCCATCGAGTACGACTCCATCGACCCTACCGAGCTGGAGCGCACGCTCGAAACCAAGAAGGTTGCCGGGCTTTATCTTGCCGGCCAGATCAACGGCACCAGTGGCTACGAAGAAGCCGCCTGCCAGGGGATCATGGCGGGCATCAACGCCGCGCTCAAAGTGAAAGGCGAGCCGCCCCTGATTCTCGATCGCACGGAGGCTTACACCGCGATCCTGATTGATGACCTCATCAGTAAGGGAACCAACGAACCCTACCGCATGTTCACCTCGCGTGCCGAGTTCCGGCTGCATCTGCGTATCGACAACGCCGACCGTCGTCTCACTCCGCATGGCCGGCGCGTGGGGCTCATCAACGACGCCGCGTGGGCCGACTATCTCGCCAAGCAGGAACGCATGCAAACCATGCGAGACCTGCTGGAACGCACCCGCGTCAACGCCGAGCTGCTCCAACGTTCGGCTGACGACCCAGCCGTTCGCGGCGTCACGGACCCTCTCCTCGCAAACAATTCGGGACAAACCCTCGCACAGATTCTCAAGCGCCCAGAGATCCAGATCGAACAACTCGCGCCGCTGCTCGCCAAACTGCACCCCTCTTTCTTCGGTCGCGACGACTCACCGACCGCCGTCATCCTGAGCGAAGCGAGTGTAACGGGCCGAGTCGAAGGGCCTGCTGTTCGTCTTAGTACGGAAATCCGCAACGAGCTCAAGTCGGTCGAGACCGAAATCAAATACGCCGGCTATCTCGATCAGCAGACCAAATCCATCGAGCGACTGAAGAAGGCGGAGCAACGTACCATTCCCGACTGGTTCGATTACGGCAAGATTTCAGGTCTCTCACGCGAGATGAACGAAAAGCTCACCCGGGTTCGGCCGAGTACGCTCGGACAGGCCAGCCGCATTCCAGGCGTCACACCTGCGGCCGTTTCCCTCATCAACGTCTACATCGAGATCCAATCGCGCCGGCAAGCCAGCGCCTCAGCTCGTTAGCCCGTCGTCATTCCAAAAGAAATGCCGGGCCAATCTGGTTGACCCGGCCCAGTTAGACACAGTCCCACACGCTAGAAAGTGCGTAGTGGCTTCATCTGCTCCTTTCCTTGCGCAGGGCTTACCTTGGCAGGTGCATTCGGCTGAATCTTGTTGCTCGCCGGAGGCACCGCAATGTTTTGCTTTCCATTCAACGTCGTGCCCTTGATGTGGTCGAACGGTACGGTCTGCGCGAACGTCGGCAGATTGTTCGCCCTGACTTGCGTATAAGCCTCGAAACCGGAAGCCAGCTTGATTAGCGTGGGTTCGCTGAATGCTGTTCCAAAGAAGCTGATTCCCATCGGAGCTCCGAACACCATGGCTGCGGGTACCTGAATAATTGGGTATCCTTCCGGTGCCGCCAGTCCCGACGAGCCGAAAACAAAGTGGTCACCAAAGATCAAATCGGTGGACCATGCCGGGTTGTCGGTGGCTGTCACTACTGCATCGAGGCCGAACTGGCTGATGGCAGCATCGATGCCATTCACGCCGAACGCCTGATCGGCCGCGAGCGCCTGGTTGTAGGTCATGTTCCCGAATGAGGGCTGCGGATCATCCGGCCCCGGTGCCATCGATTCACACAGCTCCCACAGGTCCTGGTTGAAGTAGGGCATCTCAACGTCGGCATGCGCGTTGTTAAAATCGATGCCGGTTTGAAGCGTGCCACCAGCCACCGGAACGCCATGGCGGGTGGCGAAGTACGCTTGCACGTCATTGCGGAACTCGTAGCAGAGTACCAGCAACTCGCCCGGCCCCGAGCCGCCATTGGGAAATGTGAAACCTGCGGCGTCGAGGTCGATAACGGTGGCGCCCGCGGCGCTAAGTGCCGCGAACGCGGCTTCATACGCATCCTGTACCGGCTGAGGCGTAGGCACGTTAGTAAAGCCGGTCAGCCCGATCCGTGTGAGGCCCAGCTTGGCGCCCTGCAGCCCATGCGGGTTAAGGAACTGCGTGTAGTCCTGCGGAATGTTCGTCGGTCGCATGAACCGGCCCTGCCATCCGAGCGGAACTCCGCACGTTGCCGGATCGCGCCCGTCGCAGGTGCGGCTCTGGACCACGCCGAGCGCGACGGCCACGTCCGCAACGTAGCGCCCATGCGGACCAAAGGTGTCCTGGGTGTGCGAAATCGGCACAATGCCGGCACGGCTCGTCAGCCCGACTGTCGGCTTAAGGCCAACCACGCCATTCGCATTAGCCGGACACACGATGCTGCCGTCCGTTTCCGTGCCAAATGAGACTGCCGCGAAGTTCGACGACACCCCGGCTCCCGAACCTGCGCTGGACCCGCACGGATTGCGAGCAATACCGTACGGATTATTGGTCTGTCCGCCGCGACCCGACCATCCGCTCACCGACTCAAACGAGCGGAAGTTCGCCCACTCGGAAAGGTTCGTCTTGCCGAGAATCACCGCCCCACCCTTCCGTAAGTTCGCGGCTACCGTGGAATCCTGCAGCGCAGGCAATCCGACCAACGCAAACGATCCCGCGCTGGTCTGCATCTTGTCTCCGGTGTCAACGTTGTCTTTCACCAGTACCGGGATGCCGTGCAACGGCCCCAGCACGGTGCCCTTCTTGCGCAGCTTGTCCATCTGCTTCGCTATGTCGAGTGCGTCGGGATTCAGCTCGATCACAGCATTCACACCTGGGCCGTTCTGGTCGAGATCGAGAATGCGCTGAATGTAGTACCTCGTCAGTTGCTCCGATGAAAGCTTGCCGGCGGTCATTGCTGCCTGAAGCTGTGCCACCGTCCATTCGTTGTAGTTCTTCTGCCCATGATCATTTGAGACCGGTTGCGCCGCCTGTGCAATCAGTGTGGAGGTAAGAAGAGTGGTAACTAGAAGCGTTTTGATGGTGCGGAAGTTCATCACGTTCCTCCTCGATACGTGTCAGTGAACTGCTGGGTAACTAAGAGAGGAAGTGAGCGCTGCAAGAGAGAGGGTGGATATGTTGGCTAGCTACTCGGCTCGCCGCTGCCGACTCTGCGCCAAGGCCGGAAGCATCGTGCAACGCCGGGAATTCGAGTGTCAATACTCCTGCGACATTTCTTTCACAAGCGGGAACAAATCGGAATAGGACGACACTTCCGTGGTAGGGAAAAGCTCGTAGCCAGTTGGTGCTTAGTGCTCTGCAAATAAGAGAGCTCCCCAGTCATACCGGGGAGCTCTGACAATGTCAGACTCGAACGCGGTGCTAGTCGCTCGCACTCTTGGCCGACTTGTAGCCCGCCTTTTGCGCATCCGCTTCGGTCATGTATTTTCCCTGCTTGGTCTTTCCGTACCAGCGGCTACCTTCCTTGTGATAGACGCCGCTATCGGTGTTGACCCACACCATTCCCTTTTGCGGAGGCGGACCCGCGCTCGCCGTGGTAGTCGTCGCGGCCTTGGTGGAAGTCGTGGTGGTCGCAGCCGGAGCTGGGGTGCTCGCCGCCGCAGGCTTGCTGCTGTCGCCCGTTACCTTCTTTGCGGTTTTCTTGGTCGTATCGGCAGTCGCATCCGCCGCTTTCTTCGTAGTATCGACGGTCGCGTCGGTAGCCTTCACCGTGCCATCTTTGGTCGCTTTGGCTGCCTTCTTGGTGGTGTCGACCGTGGCGTCGGACGCTTTCTTGGTCGTATCGACAGTCGCGTCGGTGGCCTTTACCGTTCCGTCTTTTGTCGCTTTCGCGGCCTTCTTGGTGGTGTCGACAGTGGCGTCAGATGCTTTCTTGGTTGTATCTACCGTGGCGTCGGTAGCCTTTACCGTGCCGTCTTTCGTCGCTTTGGCCGCCTTCTTGGTGGTATCGACCGTGGCATCGGACGCTTTCTTGGTCGTATCGACAGTCGCGTCGGTGGCCTTTACGGTTCCGTCTTTTGTTGCTTTGGCAGCTTTCTTGGTGGTGTCGGCAGTCGCGTCCGCCGCCTTCACGGTTGTGTCTTTGGTGGCTTTCGCGGCCTTCTTCGTGGTGTCAGCCGTGGCATCCGCTGCCTTCTTGGTCGCGTCAGCGGTCGCATCCGCTGCCTTGTCCAGATCGGACTTCTTCTTCTTCGTGGTGGTTGTGCTGCTGGTATCCGACGAAGACGACGAGGACTGTGCCGCGACTTGGCCTACTCCCAGCAATAGCATCAGTACAAAAATTGCAAAAGCAAGCGACGTTTTTTTCATGTTGTGGGTCTCCTTATTCCAGCCATATTCTCGCTGGCTGCGGGAGGCGCTCCGCCTGAACGAGACGAACCAGGGTCAGGTGCTGGATAGCGGAATCTTACACGCCTCGGCGAGAGCAACAAAATGGTTTTCAGCGGAGCCCGGACGCCCTTTGATCTTTGTGACCTAAGTCATAGCCCGCCGCGGTCTGCGCTTGTAGGTTGAAGCTTGGAGAGCTTCATGAGTGCCGCACCCAGATCTTCCGTGGAAATGTCAGACCGGTCAGTGTTGCATCCTGTGCCGCCGGCCGCGCGCAAAAAGCTGCTCCGCCGCACCGATCGTGATGACTCCCAGGCCCTGCGACTCGGTTTTCAGCTCGCATTTCTCGCCCTGAACGTCTGGATCGGCATTCAGTTTTACCAATGGGTGCGCTGGGCCGAAACCGCCGGTGCCACGCCCGAGGTTCCACGCCCCGCCGGAGTCGAAGGCTGGCTGCCCATCGCCGGATTGATGCAGTTCAAATACGTTCTGCTCACCCGCGAGTTTCCCCGCATCCATCCCGCAGGCTTCTTCCTCTTCACCGCGTTTCTACTGATGTCGGTCTTGTTGCGAAAATCGTTTTGCGCGTGGCTTTGTCCGGTCGGCACATTCTCCGAGTACCTGTGGAAGCTCGGCCGCTCGACCTTCCGGCGTAATTTCAGCACTTCCCCGCTGGCTCGATCTTCCCCTGCGTAGCCTGAAGTACCTTCTACTCGGATTCTTCGCCTTCGCCGTGTTCAGCATGTCGGCCCCCGCAATCGCCGAGTTCCTGACCACCCCGTACGGCCTCATCGTCGATGTCCGCATGCTGAACTTCTTCCGGTATCTCGGCGGGATATCCGCATTCGTTCTACTCAGTCTCGTAATCGCGTCGGTTTTCGTGCAGAACTTCTGGTGCCGCTATCTCTGTCCCTACGGGGCATTTCTCGGCCTCGCGGCGCTGGCCTCCCCGCTGCGCATCACGCGCAACGAGTCCACCTGCATCGACTGCGCCAAGTGCGCGAAAGCCTGCCCGTCTGCGTTGCCGGTCGATAAGCTGGTGCAGATCCGCTCCGCCGAGTGCACCGGATGCCTGGAGTGCGTCGCGATTTGCCCCGCAGAAGATACGCTCATAATCGCTACGCCCGGAAAGCGCGCGCTTCCCGCGTGGAGCATGGCCGCCGGCATCGCAATTATCTTTTTCGGACTGGTCGGCTATGCGAAACTGAGCGGTCATTGGGACACACACCTCCCGAAGCAAATCTACTTCGAACTCGTGCCCACCGCCGCCGTACAAACCCATCCGTAGTCTTCTAGAAAGCTCGAGCCCTCGCGCGCGCCGCCTTCCCCTTTCGGGATTCGCGACGCCACAATTTCTCTTTGTACGTCCAGTCCTCTGTTCTGAGATGTATGCTGCCCTCGAAAACACGAGAAATCCAGATCCGGTGTGATTTCTCCGATCACATGCGCGCGAGGGGGTTGCGACAATGAAAACCAGATTCGCAGTGTTGTCCTTAATTGCGTTTTTTATTGCGATGCCGGCATTCGCCATGACGTACAAGACGAGCTATGACATCTCATGCAGCAAGGTGTGGGTCGCGGTCAAAGACACGCTCAGCGTTCCCGAGAGTTACACCGTCGTGACCAGCGATGACGCACAAATGACCGCTTCTTACGACGTGAAGCACTCTGCCCATGTCAATGTCTCCGGCACGCTGCTGCAGCGCACCAATAAAGTGACGTTGGTAACGAAGGGCGCAGGCTGCGAAATGCAGGTCGTGTCGAACTATAGCGGTTGGGAGCACAACGATAAGGGCGACTTCAAGAAGCGTGTGGACGAATCGTTGGCCAAAATCAACGCGGCCAAACCCTCCGAACCCGCGAAATAACAGTTGCGAGGCGGGAGTCGGAATGACCGAGTTAAGTCCTCGGCTGGTGACCCACATATCTCGTGGCCCATATCTGCCTTCTTTTGGCAGATGTGGGACTTTTCCTCACCCCCGGTGCGGAGCCACGTGTTCAGCTCTCCATGTCCCCGCATCTGTCTTCCTTTAATGATGTGTCGCTTTTCTAACCGCTGGAATCACCACCTCGGCGGGTGACCCACAATTGCCTTCCTTTTGGAAATTCTGAGGTTCGGGCAGCTGCCCTTGCCCCGTGGCACGCGGACTTTATCGTTTCCACCACTCGCGTTCCGCTCATTTCATCACTTTCACCTGCTGACATCGATTTCCGAATCTTGCCAATCCCGGCGTGCGCGATCTATTCGTGAAGGTCTTGGAGCCCACGCGAGGGCTCTATCGTATGCGCGTATACGGCTTCGTCGTCATGCCGGAGCCCCTGACGCGATATCAGCTTGACAGTAGTGGAACTACAGACTTATTCTCGACACGTTAAACGCAGGGTTCTGCGCGAGTAATTCCTGTCGATCCGAATCCAGTTAGTTTGGAGCGAGAACACATGAAGAATTTGAAGATGTGGGCGTTAGCGATAGCGGCGGTCTGCCTGTTCGCCGGAGTTCCGGTCAGCGCAACTCAACTGACGGTGAGCAGCTACAGCATGAACAACGGTGCAACCGGCGGCTTTGACTATCATGACTTCACTTATCTGCCCTGTCCCGGCAACAACTGCAATATCACGGGCGCCTACCTCAGTGGAGGTACCGGCAAGCTTACGGATGGCGTTTCGCCCTCGTTGAATTGGGATCAGTATGGCGTGCCGACGCCGTGGGTAGGCTGGGACTCCCGCCAGGGCGGACTAAACCCCAGCATCACCTTCAACTTCGGCGGCCCGGTGACCGTCAATTCTGTCACGGTTTGGGTGGATAACAGTCTGGGAAATGGCTTGGTGTTTCTGCCGGACGGCTTCTCGGTCAACGGCAACTATTACGCTATCGCTCCCGACTACATCAATGGGGCTCCGCGTGGCTACACGCTGAGCGGACTCAACATCACGGGCAGCAGCGTCGATGTCCAGTTTTTCCAGAGTACGCAAAACGGTGGCTGGCCATGGGTCATGGTGGGCGAGGTGACTTTTAACAGCAGTCCCACCCCTGAGCCGGCGACGATGGCGCTTACAGGAGGAGGCTTGGCGCTGGCCTGGTGGCGGCGTCGCAAGGCGGGCGCATAATCGTACCTTTCTGTTGCACCAAAGTATCCCCGCAGAGCAGGTGCTCGGCGGGGATTTTATTTGGGCGGCAAAGGCCCATGTTTGCCGGGTGCCCGGGTTCGCCCCTCTTTTGGGCCACCCCGGGCCTATCACAGACGTAGACAACCCGACGCCAACCTGGGACTACTGCGCCCCTAACGGCGAATCGTCTAAATTCCGCGGGTGGCCTACAATTGCCTTCCTTTGGCAATTGTGGGGTTCGGGGAGCTACACTTGCTCCGTGCCACGCGGACTCTATCGTTTCCGCCACTCGCGTTCCGCTCATTTCATCCCTCCAGTTGTTATCATCGCCAACCGAATTTCCTGAGCGGCCTGGTGTATGACTTGTTCCCGGCTCGGTTTCTATTCTCTCCGCCCTTCACGGTCCGCTGCCTTATCACACTCCCACGTGACCCACGCCCTTTCACAGCTCGTTCGATCACGGTAAACCATCAATCCTGAGGACAGGGATTTGTGTCCCTGTCCGCCCAGCGCACACGCGCCGGTCCGGCGGCTCTTTGACAGATCATCTTCGTTTCGCCCACGCCCAAGCCTGCACAGCGAGGTATATCTTGCTATAAGTATCAAACAACACGGGTAACTCTTTTTCGCGACGCCAGCCATACTTGTATTGCTTTACGGCTTCGAGGTTGGGCAACTTGCAATACTTGTAATACTCTCTCCCCCTGAAATCACCTGTCCGGCGCGACAAAACACCAGCTAACCCCTTATGGCTCACATGGATAGCTATAACACCTGTATTTTCAATGGCTTGAACACAATTCTCGCCTAACCCATTGAAAACACGGATTCGTGCTATGCTATTTCGCCAGGCGGCGCCGAGCAGCAAGTGCGGCGGCCGCCAGTCCTCCTCCCAACAGGGCCAGCGAAGTGGGCTCAGGAACCGGCGGCTCCGGCTTCCCCTCATTCAGTTGGGTGAGCTCATAGCCTCCTCCATCCCAAAGAATGGACGCATAGCCACCACTCCCACATCCGCCCGCCGGCGTGTAGCTGCACAAGTTCACATCGCCCAGTCCGGGTACCTGGAAAACGATCCCCAGATAATCCACCGAGTAAGGCGAATGGGCTCGGTCGTAATAGAGGTTGTTGTAAGCGAAGTAGGGATCGTCTCCCGGCGGCAGAACCTCCACCACCTCGACATGGTTGTAGGTTCCTGCAACGCCTGTTACCGTCCACGAGCCATTTCCGTTGCTGGTTCCGAAGAAGGTCCCAGCGAAGGACACTCCCGGCCCGTTATACGAGAAGGGGATTGCGTCAGCGAATGCCGTCCGGCCAAGAGCGACGGCACACACCAATAGGGTGACAGCCAGCATGCAGCGCTTCATGCCGGTGTTATCGGCAAAATTTGGAAACTCTTTAATTTCGCCGCCCGGAGCTACCAGACAAGAAAAACCGGGGCTTTCGCCCCGGCTGTTTTGTTTCACGATCTCCGCAGGGAAGATGGGCTACACCTGTTTATCCGATCAGCTTGCGCCGCATCGCTCCTGCCGCCGCCAGCACTCCGCTGCCCAGGAGCAGCAGCGCCGAAGGCTCGGGTGAGGGCACGCCAAACGAATAGCTATCGACTTGGGTAAAGGTGTAGCTGCTTCCGTCCCAGAGGATGGAAGCATAGCCGCCGCTACCGCAAGGGGCTCCGCCCACATAGCAGAGATTGACCTGGCCAACGCCGGGCACATCGAATAGGAGGCCGGCATTGTCGAAGTAGGTTGGGTTCGGCGGATAGTAATACAGGTTGTCGTAGATGAAGTACGGGCTTGTACCGGTAGGAATGACCTGGGTAACCGGAATCCCGTTGTAGAGGGCATTGATGCCGTAAATGGACCAAGTCCCATTGGAGTTGTTGTTGGCATACAACGTACCCGAGGCCGAAACCCCTGTGCCGCTGTACGAAAATGCAATGGTGTCTGCGCTGGCTGAGATGGCCAGAACGATGACGAAGCAGAACACCACGAGGGCCAGTTTTTTCATGCTTTCTCCTTACAAAGACAGCAGTGCCGAGCTGGGGGTGGCGCGGATGTCTAGTCCAATTGCAATTCGACAACCGCGCAGGCGCTTTGTAAGAGGCTGCAGGGATTACCTTTATACAGGGCGTTGCAAAAATGAACGCAAGTCATTGCAGATAGGAGGAACGGAGATACAGAATTTCCCGGAAAAAAGTGCAAACGGAAGTAATCAAAGGAGCGCGGAAGTAGGATTTGAAGGTAACCGGCGAAGATTACGCCCGCTCGAAGGCGTGCTTGGCATGGAGATCGTCGAGGGCCTTTTCTTTGGCGGCGTAGAACTCGCTTGCGCGCGCCACCAGCGCATCCGTAGCGCGGGCAGTGTCGCCAGCCAACTCAAGCAATCCTTCGGAGGCGAGTTTCTTCGCGACTGCCGCCAATTGATCTTTCATCTGCGCATCGGCGCCGTTGAGATAGAGAGCATCGCAGGCATCGGTAATGAGCACCGGCCCACGCTCGGGCCCGCCGGCCCAAAAGACCTTGCGGACCACGAAGTCTGTGAGCTCTTCGGGCTTAACTTCCCAGAAGGTGAACTGCCGCCGACGAAGACTGTAGCAGCGGCTCGATACCGGAACGGGTTGCCTCTTGCCCGACTTGAGTAGCTGGAGCTGCTTGTCGTCGAGTGCTTTGCGTGCGCTGTTCACGGCGACCCAGAATGTCAGGTCGCCGTCGCGAGAAGGGAGCACTTCGTTGATGCTCTTGCGAAAGATTCACGGCAATGTCCGCGTGCAGCTCACCGCCGTCAGCTAGCCACAGGCGGCCGTGCAGCACGTACCAGTCGCTGCCGCCTTCCGAATGATGAAAAGGCCATTCCAGTTCGAGTCGCACCGGCAAGCCGCCCAGTGTCACACTTTGATAAATCTTTTCGTCTGCCATATTCCTCACATTTATTATGCAGCACGTACGGCGAAGTCAGGCCGGTCACTGTGGCTCGGCTGAGGCCAGTACCGTTGCCGCCGATCACGATGGAAGATCAAGCTACCGCGTTATGGGCCTTAGCACGGCTGTTCCTTAAACTCGGCACTACTGCCTTCGGCGGACCAGCGGCCCACATCGCCATGCTGCGGCACGAAGTGGTCGAGCGGCGAAACTGGATGGGCGAGAGCGAGTTCCTTGATCATCTCGGGGCCAGCAATCTTATTCCTGGGCCTACTTCCACCGAGTTGGTGATCCACATAGGCCGCAAGCGAGGCGGCTGGCCCGGGCTTTTGGTGGCCGGGACGTGTTTTATTCTACCCGCTGCGCTCATGGTCGGGGCCCTCGCGTGGGCGTACGTGCGCTACGGTAAGCTTCCAGCGGTAGCCGGCCTTCTCTACGGCGTAAAACCCGTCGTGATCGCAATTGTGTTGCAAGCGCTTTGGAGGCTCGGCCGAACCGCGATTAAGAACGTTTGGCTGGCTGTCGTTGCCGCGCTGACGATAGTGGTCGCTGTAACTGGAGTGCACCCCTTGCTGGTGTTAGCGATCGGCGCCCTCCTCGGGCTCGTGGGCAGCCTGTCCCAGTCCAGGGAACGAGGCGGATTTGTGCCTTCGCTCGGGCTGGGCATGGTTGCCACAGGGGCAGCCTCGGCGGCATTGGGCCCGATCTTTATTTCATTCCTAAAGATTGGCGCCGTCGTGTTCGGGAGCGGCTATGTGCTTTTGGCGTTTCTGCACGCCGAACTGATCGAGCGCCATGGCTGGATCACCCAGCAGCAACTGCTTGACGCAGTCGCTGTCGGACAGGTAACGCCCGGCCCGGTCTTTACTACCGCTACCTTTCTCGGATACTTGCTGCATGGAACCAGCGGCGCGGCCGTTGCGACCCTTGGCATTTTTCTTCCTGCATTCTTCTTTGTAGCGGTCAGCGCACCACTCATCCCGAAGATTCGCGCCTCGCGGCTGGCGGGTGCAGCGCTTGACGGCATCAATGTCGCCTCGCTGGCACTCATGGCCGTGGTGACCTGGCAGCTGGCGCGCTCGGCAGTGGTTGATTGGATCACTGCGGCGTTGGCCGTCGCCAGCGCGGTTTTGCTGTTCCGCTTCCCGCGCCTGAACTCTTTCTGGGTAATCGTGGTTGCCGGGGCGATCGGAGCGGTGCGGTATGCGTTTTCGTAACAGAAGCGACAACGGGCGCATCGAACAGCTTGTGTCGCGATCTGAGAGGTGACAAATATGAATGGCTCCAACCTTCGTCGTCGTCGCTTCCTCATGACAAGCGGTCTCGCTGCCGGCGCGGCGCTATTGTCGCGCGTCACCTTCGCCCAGCTGGAGTCGGCCGGTGCATCGCCGAACAACGGGGCTGCCCCTCCTGACCACACCGTTCATATCCAAGTCTCGCCCGTCGAGATCGCCCCCGATCGCATCATTTCGACGACGACTTACAACGGGCAATTTCCTGGTCCGCTATTGCGCTTCAAAGAAGGGCAGCCCGTCACGATCGACATTGTGAATGACACTGATGTCCCCGAACAGTTGCACTGGCACGGCCAGAAAGTCTCAACCGACGTGGACGGCGCGGCCGAAGAGGGCACGCCGTGGATTGCAGCGCACGGCAAGCGACGGATCCGCTTCACGCCCAATCCCCCCGGTCTGCGCTTTTATCACACCCATAATCGCGCCGGCGCCAACCTTTATGCCGGGCAGTACAGTGGCCAGGTTGGACCGGTGTACATCGAGCCCAAGGAGAATCCTGGCCGCTACGATCGCGAGATCTTTCTCACTCTTAAGGAGTTTGAGCCCACGCTCAGTCGCGGCGGCGATATGGCGATGAATTTCCTTTCGCCGGCTACTCGCGAGCGCGAACTTGAGGAACAAGGCGAATCGGCCATGAAGGCATCGCTCGCCAGGAAAATGCCGCACGGTTACGAGGTAGGCTATCGTTCGTTCACGATAAACGGCAAGATGCTCGGCCACGGTGAGCCGGTGCGGGTGAAGCAGGGTGAACGCGTGCAGTTGCACGTGCTGAACGGCAGCGCCACCGAGATCCGCAGCCTGGCCCTCCCCGGCCATACCTTTCACGTTGTTGCGTTGGATGGAAACGTTGTGCCCAACCCGATGTCGGTTCCAGTTCTGTGGCTGGGCACGGCAGAGCGCGTCTCCGCCATTGTGGAGATGAACCATCCTGGCGTGTGGATCTTAGGCGATACCGCCGACGACGACCGTCGTCACGGCATGGGAATTGTTGTTGAATACGCCGGACACGGCGGTAAGGCGCTGTGGACCGCTCCTCCAGCGTTTAAGTGGAACTACTCGCGGTTTGCCAGGACCGGCAGCTCGGCGCCCCGGCCCGACGAAGCCTTCGACATGCTTTTCGCTAAAGACAACGCTGCCGAAGAAGGTTTCAATCGCTGGACCATCAACGGTGTCGCTTACCCCATGACCAACCAGCCGGTACCGGCGACGTTCCATCTGCGCCAAGGGAAGCACTATCGCATTCGCATGCGAAATGCGAGTGACGACATTCACCCCATCCACCTGCACCGTCACAGTTTCGAATTGACCAAGTTTGCAGGACAGCCGTCGGCTGGCATTCTGAAAGATGTCGTCATGGTCGGTGGTTATCAGCAGGTGGAGGTGGATTTCATCGCCGACAATCCCGGCCTGACCCTCTTTCACTGCCACCAGCAGGTACACATGGACTTCGGCTTTATGACGCTGTTCGACTATGTGTAAGAAACCAGGCTCGCGTATATTCGTCGCATGATTTCGCGATCCCTGACAGCTTATTGTCGCCGCTCTTATTTCCTGTGCGGCCCTTGCAGCACAAACTCCCAAGCAGGCTGCCGATGAATGGCGCGCCGCGCACCAGCAGCAAATCCTGCAAGAGTTCGAGGCGCTGCTAGCGATCCCGAATGTGGCGAGCGATAAGGCCAACATCCAGCGAAACGCCGATGCGCTTGTCGAAGCACTCAAGAGGCGTCATGTCGAAGCGAAATTGCTGACCGCTGCAACCTCGAACCCAGTGGTCTATGGGGAGATCAAGACTCCCGGCGCGAGGCACACCATCGTTTTCTATGCGCACTACGACGGGCAGCCCGTTAATTCCGATGACTGGGCAACGAAGACACCGTTTACCCCAGTTACGAGAATGGTGAACGGCGAGCCGCGCATCTTCGCGCGTTCGGCCTCCGATGACAAGGCCGCGATCCTTGCACAACTGACCGCGCTCGACGCCCTGGAGGCTGCACATATCCCCATTAAGGCAAACCTGCGTTTCGTTTGGGAGGGCGAAGAAGAAGCCGGATCGACCAACCTTGGCGCCGTGCTTCAGAAGTATCGCAACGAACTGGGAGGAGACGTCTGGCTGATCTGCGACGGGCCGGTTGACCAGAGCGGACGGCAGAGCGTCGTCTTTGGGGCGCGCGGCGTTACTCACATCGCGATCACGCTCTATGGGCCCAACCGGGAATTGCATAGCGGGCATTACGGTAACTTTGCTCCCAATCCGGCTATGATGTTGGCGCAACTGCTGGGCAGCATGGAAGACGCCAACGGCCACATTCTGGTCCCTCATTTCTACGACGGCATCACACCGCTCACGCCGCTGGAGCAGCAGGCCATCGCCGAGGCGCCTAACAACGAAGAAAAGCTGCGTCAAGAATTTGCCCTGGGCCACATCAACGGCGGTGGCAAGCCTCTGCTCGAGCTTCTCAACGAACCCACACTGAACATCGACGGCTTTGCCTCTGCCCGTGTGGGCGCCAAAGCCAACAATGTCGTGCCCTCCACGGCGACCGTCGACATCGATATGCGGCTGGTCAAAGGCCTCGACTGGAAGACCCAACAGCAGCGGGTGGTGGACTACATCGCTTCTCAGGGATACTTCATCACCGATGCGCCCCCCGACAAGACGACGCTGCTTGCGCATCCTCGGGTCGCGTTCGTGGCTCGTGATTCGGTTGGCTACAACGCGGTACGCACTCCCATGGATCTTCCGATCGCACAAGAAGTCATCGCGGCGGTCGAAAGCGCACGCGGCCCGGTGGTCAAGCTACCGACCATGGGCGGTAGCGTCCCGCTCGACATGATTGTTGACATCTTGCAGACGCATACCATCACGGTGCCGATCGCCAACTATGACAACAATCAGCACTCCTCCAACGAGAACATTCGGGTTCAGAACCTGTGGGACGGGATTGAGACCATGACAGCCCTGGAAGCGATGGAATAGGGCAACCTGATGGCGCGGGTCGCGGTGAGACAAAAGTGCGGATTTCCGTCTTCCCCAGAAAATCGAGCTCTGGCTTCGGTTTTCCTTGACACGCGGTGGGTTTGGCGAATAAATAGTCCCCCCATCGGTTGTCACGTACTCAGGAGCCATCATGAACAAAGCGGATCTGGTTGGGAAAATCGCGGCCTCTACCGGCATCAGCAAAACTAATGCCGCCGCCGCCATCGACACCTTCATCCAAGCCGTAACCAGCGCGTTGAAAAAAGGCGACCGGGTTGCCCTTGTAGGATTCGGCACTTTCTCCGTAACCAATCGCAAGGCCCGTAACGGCCGGAATCCACAGACTGGGGGTGTCATCAAAATAGCCGCGCGCCGCGTCGCCAAGTTCACTCCGGGCGTCGATCTCAAAAAACAGGTGAACAAGAAGTAGAGTAAACAGGCTGACTTCGCCTTTGCATCCACGTTCGACCTGCGGAATCAAATCCTCGTGCTGGCGCTCCGCCGGTTGCCGCCAGCGCCACAAATCCAGTAAAATGTAGGTTTGCAACCAGCGAGTTAGGGAGTCCCATGAAGGCAGCCATCCATCCGGCTTACAGCGAAGTACGCGTGCACTGCGCATGCGGCAATACATTTATGACCCGTTCGACCCACAAGGGCGACATCAACGTGGAAATCTGCTCCGCTTGTCACCCCTTCTTCACCGGCAAGCAGAAGCTGGTTGACACCGCAGGCCGCGTCGAGCGCTTCCGCCGTAAGTACGCCAAGAGCGATGCCGGCAAAGCTGAAGCCGCTAAGGCCGCAGCCGCCAAGTAACTGATTCTATGGCTTTCAGCTAGCCCTCGCTTCGGCGAGGGCTTTGCTTTTCGGAGCTCATAACCGTGACACTTTCTGCTCGTAATCAGCTCGAAGGAACCGTCGAGGAAGTTCAACTCGGCGGAGTGATGGCGCACATTGCGGTGCGCGTCGGAAACAACATCATCGAAAGTGTAATCACTCGCCGCAGCGCCGAACAAATGGCGCTCAAGGTGGGAGACACCGTTAAGGTCGTCATCAAATCGACCGAAGTGATGCTTCAGAAAGACTGACGCGCTACCAGATCAACTTCAGGCCAAACTGCACCTGTCGCGCTGTGGTAGAAGTGCTGGTAATTACGCCTGCCGATCCCGACAGACCCGAAGGGGTGAATACGATCAGGTTCGGCGTATTGAAGTTCGCGCGGTCCAGTAGGTTAAAGATCTCAGCACGAAATTGAAGGCTGAGGCGCTCGCGCAACGTGGTGTTCTTGATCGCCGAGAAGTCCCACGTGGCCACGCCGGGGCCAACCAGACTGTCGCGGGTTGCGTTGCCCCAGAAGCCACTGTTGGCCGGCGGCTGCAAGAAGAAGTTTGGGTTGAACCATTGCGCTGGAGTGCCCACGATCGGGTTTCCGTTGAAAATCGGATTGGCAAACGGGCGCACCGGATTGCGCGTGTCTCCGTCATTCGACGGGTTGTAGCTCAGTTGCGCGGTGAACGGGAATCCCTGTTGCAGCGTGACGATGCTATCGACTGACCATCCGCTGATCATGGCATTGCCGAAGCCGCTGAAACTGTTCGCAAACTGCTTACCCTTGCCCAGTGGCAGGTCGTACACCACGCTGATTACGCCGATATTTCTCACGTCGTAAGTCGCAGGGCCCCAGTCTGCCCTGATGTCGTAGGGGTTCGAGATGAGCCCGGGAGCATTGCCGGTAGTGGTTCCGTTCACCGAGTCGCCGTCGTCCAGCGCTTTTGACCATGTGTACACGCCGCGGAACGATAGTCCGTTGGTGAAGCGCCGGTTCACATCGACCTGAAGCGCGTTGTAGAGGCTGTCGCCCCACGAGAACCACGTCCAGGTATTCGCCAACGTGGGATTCCGCTTAGGTCGTCCCACAGGAATGTAGTACGCACCGACTGGAACCGGTGTACCTGCGATGCCGGCCGGAAAAGTGCTTGGATACACTGCCGGGCACGGCGATGCCGGACAGATCGTCGGGTACGGTGGGTTGCCATCGACGCCCACAATCTCGTGGTATCCGTGCGAACCCACATACCGCAGCGTCAAGGTTGTGTTGTTCGTGAGCGCCTGTTCCACGCCCAGCGAATACGAGATCAGCGTCGGCATCTTCAGGTCAGGCTGCACTCCGCCTGGAACCAGCAGCGCCTTTGCCGGAACTGGCGCGGCCGGATTGATGGGCAGTGACGCCACCGGCAACGAAGCAATGCTGTACGTTGGATTGAACGGGGCGTTCTGGTCCATGCGATACCCGAGAGCGTCCTGTAGTTCGTTGTACATCCCGAAGCCCGCTCGAATGACGGTCTTGCCAGGATAGAGACTATACGCGACGCCCACGCGCGGCTGCGCCAGGAACTTCGCGTTGTTCGTGGTGAAGGAGCTGCTCGCGATTCGGGGCTGGCTCGAAATCACTCCGTTGTTGAACGTGTAGTTCGCGGCACGTCCACGCGCTTCGTTCCATCCGGTCGAGAATTCGTCCCGGAAGCCCAGCGTCACCGTCCACGCCGGACTTAGCCGTATCGTGTCTTGCGCATAGAGGGCGCCGAACAAGGAACGCCAGTTCATCTCCGTCGGGGCCGGATCGTACAGGAACGACGCAATCGTTCCTTGCAGGAAGGTCTGCAGACTGGTGAACGTTGCCTGACCATATTGGCTCAGCGCGATGGTCTCGTTGCTCTGGAACTGTTGCAGCCACACTCCGAAATCCAACTGGTGCTTTCCGCGAGTGAGGCCTACACGATCTTCATAGGTGTAGAGATTGCGCGCGATGGTCAAATTGCTGCCGTTATTGCTTCCTGCCAATCCAATCTGCGCCTGGGGATTGGACGCTGCACTTCCTCCGACCACTACGGCACCAACCTGATGTCCGACCAGAAATCCAGGAACCGAAGCCGCCGGCGTGCCCGGAGTCGGCTCGCCCGTGAAGAAGTATCCCGCGCGCGAGAAGCCGAACCGGGCAGTGTTCACGAGCGTCGGTGAGAAGACGTGCGTCTCATCCAACGAAAGCACCTGTTCGCGCAGGGTCAAGACGTCGGTACTGTAAGGATTAATCGTTGTCGGCGTGAAGTCGTTGCCGTCGTCAATCGTGTAGACCGCCGAGAAGTTGTCCTTCGCCGAGAACACGTGATCAAGCCGTGCGTTGCCGAAATACTCGCGAATGGTTTGCAGTGGGCTGCTGAACACCTGCGCGATTCCGTTGAAGTCCGGCGCACCCGCTGGAGCAACAGGCCATAGACTCAGCAATGGCTTTACGCTGGGCACGGCTGCGGCACGTGAAGCGGCGTCCGGCACAAAGGCCACCGAAGTCTGGTGCAGGTTCTGTATGTACCCCTCGAAGTTCGTGAAGAAGAAGGTCTTGTCTTTCTGGATGGGGCCGCCCAGCGCCGCTCCGAATTGGTTGCGCTGGAACGGCGGCACTGATCCCTGATCGAAGTAGTTAGGAGCATCCAGCGCATTGTTGCGCAGGAATTCATATACCGAACCGTGCAGCTGGTTGGTGCCCGACTGCGTGACAATCGTTACCTGTGCGCCGGGACGCTTGCCGTATTCCGCGCCGTAGCTGTCGCGCAGCACGTTAAATTCACGGACTGCCTCGACGCCGATCAGGTTCTGGCTGGGGCCGCCCGGCTGCATATTGTTTTCGGCTGCGCCCGTAAACTCCACGCCATTCAACAGGAACAGGTTTTGTTGCGGACGATTGCCGGAGACAGCGAAGTTGTTCCCCGTGGTCGAGTTGGAAACACCGATGCCGCCCGTTTTCTCCGAGGTGAAGTTCACGATGGCGGGATTCAGCATCAGTAGCAAATCGTAGCTACGCCCATTGAGCGGTAGCGCTTTCACTTCCTTCTCGCCCACTAAGCCGGAAATGTCCTGGGTAGTAGCGTTGACTAGGGTCGCGTCCGACTCAACTTTTACCTGTTCCGAGACTTGTCCGACTTTCAGGCTGAGATCGACGGTCGCGTCCTGTCCTACAACCAACAGAATTCCGGTCCGCACGTGCTCGGCGAAGCCTGTCTTTTGTGCTCGGACCTCGTAACGCCCGATGGGAAGGGCGAGCAACTCATATCGCCCGATTTGGTCGGTCACGGCCGAACGCGACAGGCCCGTTTCCTGACTTGTCGCAGTCACAGTAGCTGCGGCAACCACCGCGCCGGTCTGGTCGGTGACGCGTCCGGACAATACCGCTGACACTTGCGCGAAAGCCGGAAGAGTGCACAGAGACGACAACAAGAAGGTTGCAATCCAAAGGCGCGGCTTAGTGAACACCGTCAACTCCAAGGAATGCCGGGCAGAAAGGCCCGGACAAACTAACGTTAATTTCTGACGTTGATTGGGCAGGTGAAGTTGGGTCGAACGAACTCCCTCAGATCAGCCGGACTCGCGCACGTCTCCCCTAAGGCGAACACGAGTCCTAGCCAAATAAGTCGATTTAATCGAATAGAACCGTCATTGTCAAACGGTTCAGTCCGGTATGATGATCATCACTTCGGTGGATTTGACGAGCGCGGCGGCGATTTGCCCCTTCTTCAGGCGCAACTCGCGCACGGCATCAGCCGTGATGATCGAGGTGATTTGCTGCTCGCCGATGGAGAGTGTCACCTGCGCCAGCAGGCCGCTGATCCTGATGTCGGTGACGCGGCCAATGAGTTGGTTGCGGCCGCTGATGCGTCGAAAGGTACGCCGCCGTTGCTCGGGTTTGCCCGAGACCGCAATGCGCGGTAGCATCCGGTCAAGTTCGCGCTCTGGAATGCGATGGTGTCCGCCGGCGGTACGAACGGTTTTCAGCTTGCCGTGGTAAATCCATTGCTTGAGGGTCGAGTAACTGATCCCCAGCACTTCAGCGGCATCACTCGGAGCGTAGAGTTTTGGCATAGATCGTGCAGTTGGTGACGAAAGCATAACGATTTTTTTGGCCGCGTGGCAATTCCAATCGTTTCTCACCACAGGCTGGAAAACCTGACACTATCCGAAGTACTGGAAGTCCTTCCAAAACGCCGGCCAGCCGGCTTTCGGAGGGCCGCAAACGTAGATGTCGGGGTGATCTTCGGTCTCCTCGTTCTTAACTCCGTAATGGTTCCAGGTACGCCCGGCGAGGCGGCAGGACTGAAAGCTTTCGTCCATAAAGTGTCGGCTCAAGCCAACGATGATGACCGTCTGCGGCGCGGGATCGCCGTAACCGCGATACCAGAAAGAGTTGATGCCGCTGATGGCGCGAGGGAGGCCGTATTCAGGCCCATAGAAATTGAGAGCGCCGGCTTCCCCGTAGTTGGCGCCGATGATGCCAAGATGCGCCCGCTCTTCCGGGGCCAGCGAATCGCGGATTTTCGCGACTTCTTGCACCAGCTCGCGCCAGCCAAACTGCTCGCGGAAATCGCCCTGCACTTCATTCGTGATCGACCACCAGCGCGAGCCGATCGGCGCCAGAGGCAGCCAGAACGCTGTGGTGAATACCAGCTCGAAAGTGAGCGCAGCCCATACCGTCCAGCGAACCGTCATGGCTTTCGCTCGTGACATCGTGGCCAGCCAGCCTTCTCCCCACACCGCTCCCGCTGCGTAGAGCATGGGATAGGCCGGGCCCATGTAGTACCAGCGTCCCTTGGCGACGGTGAACAACAGCAAGGTGACCACGAACATCCAGCCGATCATGCGGAAGCGTTTCCCCGCTTGCGAGAAACAAAAATACAGACCAGCCAAAGCCAGCGGAAAACGAAAACCGGCGAGCTCAAGCTGTTGCGGCAGGAAGTAAGCCGCGCGGCCCTGGCGAACGTCGCGCGCGTGAATGTGCTTGAGGAAGTCGAGCGAAACGAAATTGTGCTGCACCTGCCAGAGCACATTCGGGAGCCAGATCAGGATGGACAGTGCGACCCCAATCCATAGCCACTTGCTGGTAAGGTAGCGGCGCGCGTTGGTCAGGATTACGCCGACCACGATCGACAGAACAAAGAATCCGATGGTGTACTTCGACATCATGCCGAAGCCAATGCCGACTCCGATGGCGACCCACCAGCGCGGGTCCTCGGAGCGCAGCAGCCGAACCGCGAAGTAAGCGGTAAGCACCCAAGCGAGGCAATCGAAGGCGACGTACATCATCTCGTATCCGCCGCCAAGACAAAACGGGACTGCGGCGACTGCAGCGACGAGCTGAGCGCCGCGGCGTCCGCCCATCTCGCGAGCCATAAGCCCGGTGAGCACCACGGCAATCGCTTGCGCGAGGCCGGCGAAAAACCGGAACCCGCGAAGAGAGGTCCCGAAGAGCTCCAACGAAAGGCGACCGAAAAATGGCGTCACCGGCGGGTACGCGGGATATCCCCATGCCAGATGACGGGCATCTTCGAGCGTCGCCAGCTCGTCACGATGGATGCCGTAGCGGTTGCCGATAATGAGGTGCAGGATGACGGTGGCGAGCGCAATGTAGATCAGCAACGCCGTATCGCTGAGCCAGATCCCTGACCCGGGCCTAGAGGTCGGAGCCGACGTGTGATAAGTAGCTTCCGGCTGACGTTCCATGGCTTTTTACGTAACCTGGGTCCAGTCCAGAACCACCTTGCCGGTGTTGCCTGAAATCATTGCGTCAAATCCCTTTTGAAAGTCCCGGTAGCTGAAGCGGTGAGTAATGACCGGCGAAATGTCCACTTCAGACTCGATCATCACCGTCATCTTGTACCAGGTCTCATACATCTCGCGTCCGTAGATGCCTTTGATGGTCAGCATATTGAAGATCACTGCTCGCCAATCCATCGTCATCGGCTTGGCGGGAATTCCCAGCATGGCGATCTTCGCTCCGTGGCTCATATTCGCGACCATCTCCTGCAGGGCGGCTGGATTCCCGGACATCTCCAGTCCCACATCAAATCCTTCCCGCATACCGAGTTGCTTCTGCACTTCAGGAAGTGGCGTCTCCTGGGTGTTCACCGCAAGGGTCGCCCCCATCTTGCGGGCCAAGTCCAAGCGGAAGGGATTTATGTCGGTGATCACCACATGACGCGCACCGGCATGCCGAACTACTGGAATCGCCATGATCCCGATCGGTCCGGCTCCGGTGATTAATACATCTTCGCCGAGCACTGGGAACGACAGAGCCGTGTGCACCGCGTTGCCAAAGGGATCGAAAATCGCTGCGACTTCCTGATTGACGCCGGGCTCATGCCGCCAGATATTGGTCATCGGAAGGGCGAT
Source organism: uncultured Acidobacteriaceae bacterium (assembly GCA_963738905.1). Lineage (GTDB taxonomy): Bacteria > Acidobacteriota > Terriglobia > Terriglobales > Acidobacteriaceae > DASRAA01. The sequence goes on along the minus strand of CAVTYG010000010.1, from coordinate 1,123,126 downwards.
GAATTCGGCAAATGCTCCGGGCCGATTTACGCCGACGCCTGAGGTATGCGCGCACAGATGACGCCGGCCTGCCAGACAGTTGCGGCAGCGTCCACAGGTGACATGTCCCTCACCGCTCACGATGTCGCCAGGGTAGAAGTCGTTGACGTTGGAGCCGACCTCGACAATCTCTCCCACAAATTCATGCCCGATGGCCATGGGCACGGGAATTGTTTTCTGTGCCCACTCGTCCCATTGATAGATATGTACGTCGGTGCCGCAGATACCGGTATAGCGGACGCGGATCAGCACATCATTGATCCCCATCGTGGGTTCTGCGATATCGTCCAACCATAGCCCGCGCTCGGCGCGGCTCTTCACCAGAGCTTTCATGAGATCCTCAAATGTGAATATTAGTCCTGCTTAACTATGACATCCGATGGCCCAAGTTCCTGCGGATAAATAGCGACGGAGCCAAAAGGTGCAATTTCATCACTGTGATCCCAGTCCGAAGTCGCAATGACGCCCCAGGACACTGCAGGTTCCACCGACGAGTTTCAAGTCACCAGGCGGGTATCTCCTCAATTTTTGGATAACGGATGAGTACTCCCCCTCCCCCTACCTCCTTGCTGAAAACAAAGGGTTTATCGCATCGTTATCTCTAAGTTCCTCTAAGCAAAGATACTTATATGCCAAAGTCCTCTAAATAAACGAGTTAGCCACGTTAATTCTCAACTTATCGCAAACTAGTATGCATGCGTCCAGTTTAGAGATACGACATCATTTTCGACGACAGAAACCTCGCGTTGACCACTAAAGGTGCGAGACACAACTCTCCCTCCTCAAGAATCGATGGATAACAGCAAACTAGGACGCAGCGATATGTCACAGAACACAGGACCATGTGATAAGGCCTTGAGGTCTGCTCGATTCCGGGAGGGAGGCGTGCCTGCGTAAACTTCTGAATGGCGATGAACCATCCCCGTGCCCCGGGGCTTACCATGAGCGTTACGACGACTGCTCGCCGGCAAAGCGAAATGAACCCTGAACACATCGCGTATGGCAAGGACGCCGGACAGTTTTTCGAACTGTGGCAGCCCGAGCGCGCGGTGGCTGGCTTTGTGGTTTTCCTCCATGGCGGGTTCTGGCGGGCGAAGTACGATCTTCGCCATGCGAACGCCTTCTGTGCCGCATTGGCGGAGAAAGGCATAATTACAGCCAATCTCGAGTATCGCCGGGTAGGCCAGCCGGGCGGGGGTTGGCCGGGCACGTTCGAAGACGTTGTGGCAGGGATCAAAGCTGCGAGCGTAATTCTTGGGAGCGCGCCGATCGTAGTCGGCCATTCTGCGGGAGGGCATCTGGCGCTGCGCGTGGCCTGCGAACACGATTCCACTGAAAGCCGTCATCGCCCTTGCTCCCGTAGCAGATCTGCGGTTTGCTTATGAGTTGAATCTGAGCAACGGAGCCGTCGTGGAATTTCTGGGCGGGACGCCGGAGACAAAGCCCGATCTCTACGATGAAGCTTGCGCCAGTATGCATGCCGCGTGGTCGCAGCGTTTTGTCGTACACGGAACCGGCGACGAGGACGTTCCGATCGACATCACGCGATCATTTCTGTGGACTCGACAAAACGATCCCGAGCCGCCGGATCTTATGGAGATTCCGGATGCGGGCCACATGGATTTGATTGATCCCAAGTCGCTCGCCGGCGGAATCGTGATCGATCTGGTGACTCACGTTGCCGAACAGTGATCGTCTCCGCGATTCACGACAGGGTCGCGATGAAATGCTCGACAAAGCGATGGACATCCGAGTAGGTGTTGTAGAGCGGCACGGGCGCGACGCGCAGGATATCGGGCTCGCGCCAATCGCACAGAATCCCCTGTTCTACCAAGCGGTCGCATATGGAACGACCACCGCGATGGATGCGAATGGAGAGCTGGGCTCCGCGGCGGCCGGGCTGGCGCGGCGTGAGGATGGTAAAGCTACCCGGCGAATCGCTGATTCGAGCAGAAATTCGAGGTAGCCAGTCAATGACTCGCTCTTCTTGCGAAGCTGTTGCATGCCCGCAGCGGCGAAGATCTCCAACGAAGCTCGCAACGGCGCCATCGACATGATTGACGGATTGCTCAACTGCCATCCCTCGGCTCCTGGCATGGGTTGAAAATCCGGCCCCATGAGAAAGCGGCTGTGCTGATCGTGTCCCCACCATCCGGCGAAGCGCGGCAGATCGAAGGCTTGTGCGTGCCGCTCGTGGACGAAACATCCGCCTACGCATCCCGGGCCGCCGTTGAGGTACTTGTAGTTGCACCAGACGGCGAAGTCGATGTCCCAGTCGTGCAGCCGAAGGGGAACGTTTCCTGCCGCATGCGCGAGATCAAATCCCACGACGCAACCCTGCGCGTGTCCGGCGCGTGTGATGGTCTCCATGTCGAATAACTGGCCCGTAGCGTAGTTAACTCCGCCCAGCAGCACCAGTGCGATCGCCGGCCCTTCGCGTTCGAGCAGCGCAGTGATGTCTTCCGGGCCGAATGGTCGCTTCACCGGAGCGCGGTGTGAGTTCGATCAGCGAGGTTGCGGGATCGAGTCCACGAAAGCGAAGTTGCGACGCGAAGGCGTATTGGTCGGACGGAAATGCTCCGGCTTCGACGACGAGCTTATGGCGCTGCGGCGTGGGACGGTAGAACGACACCATCATCAGGTGGAGGTTGACGGTGAGTGAATTCATCACTACCACTTCGAGTGGCTTCGCGCCGACGACCTCCGCCATGTTGTCCGTCAGCAGGCGATGGTAAGGCATCCAGGGATGACCGCCGTGGAAATGGGCTTCCACTCCCAACTTTGCCCAATCCTCAAGTTCCTGCTCAATGTAGGCGCGTGCACTCTTCGGCTGAAGTCCGAGCGAGTGTCCGCAGAGATAGACCGAGGGGGCGCCGTCGGGTGCAGGTGGGATGATGGAACTGTTGGCGGAACGTGGCCAACGGATCGCGCGCATCCATCTCGGCGGCGAAGCTGGCGGAAGTGTCGAACGTAGTCGTTCCCATCTACATTCCTTGTAGCGGAGTCAATTGCTGCCGCACCAGCGTCTCGGCTTTCGTCCAGTCGATGTCCTCGAGCCGCTGCACCGAGTCGCAGAGTTCACCGAGCATGCGGTCCTGAATGGCCCCGCGCTGGGCCGCGACAGCATATGGCGTACGGTGAAACGTTACCATCGCGTACTTCGGCACAAAGCATCCGGGATACTTCTTCTCGAGCTCCAAGCTCAACTTTCTTTCGGAACAGGAACCGTGGGTCGGCAACGCGGTCGCGCATCTCGACGAAATTCTCGATAGCAAGATCGGCGATGGCGTCGGTATCGGCCTTCCGCGATTTCTCAAATGCGGAGAAGACCGCGGGCCAGTCGGGGCCGTGTCGGTCAAGCAACGCGAGGAAGTAGGTGCAGTCCTCGAAAGCGCAGTTCATGCCCTGCCCGAAGAAAGGCACAATCGCGTGCGCCGCGTCGCCCAGCAGCAATGCTTTGCCGTCAGCGTGCCAGGGCGAGCACTTGATGGTCACCATCGCGCCGGTCGGGTTCTCGAAAGTAATTCTCGATCAGGTTTGGCATGAGCCGTAACGCGTCCGGAAACTGCGCTTCGAAGAACGACGAGACCTTCGCTTCCGTATCGAGCGCCTCAAAACTGATGTCGCCACCCTCGAAGGGGAGAAACAGAATGCATCCGAAGGTGCCGTCGATGTTGGGCAGTGCGATCAGCATGAAGGTGCCGCGGGGCCAGATGTGAAGAGCATTGGTTTCGAGAACGTGTTGGCCGTGAGGGCCCGCGGGAATGGTCAGCTCTTTGTAACCGTAGTCGAGATACTGTTGTGAGAAGTTGAAACGCGGCAACTTATACATCTCGGCGCGGACGGCAGAAGCGGAGCCGTCGGTCCCGATGACGATCCTGGAGTCAACGACTGACTCCGCGCCGGTTTCTTCATTCCGCAGGTGAATGGCGCCGCTGCGGAGGTCGAACCCAGTGCAGCGCTCTTCGAAGTGGATCGTCACGCCAGATTTCTCGGCGGCATTCATGAGCGCGATATTCAGCTCGGCGCGCGATACTGAGTTGATGAACTCGGTGTCGTCCTTGCCGTAGGGCATGAACGTTAGTTCGCCGTTGACGGAATGCATCATACGCCCGCGCATAGGGATGAGGATGCTCTCAATGGCGCTCCACAAACCTGCCTCACGAAGCGCGTGAATGCCACGTGTGGAGAGTGCGAGGTTGATCGAGCGACCGGCGCTGATTCGTACGCGGCGCATGTCGGGGCGGCGCTCATAGAGCTGCACGGGAAATCCACGCTGCGCCAGCGAAATCGCGAGCAGAGGACCGGTCAGGCCTGCGCCAATCAAGGTGATGTTGTCGCGGCCCGATTTCATGCGACGGTGGAGTTCGACTCCGGCTGGTGGAGCATGGTGCGCGCTTCCCATAGTTCTGGAAACAGGCGTTTGCCGAGAGTGGTGCGCAAGTAGGAAGTGCCCTCGCTGCCGCCGGTACCGCGGCGCGCGCCGATGATGCGCTCCACCACCTGAATGTGGCGGAGCCGCCAAGCCACCATCAGCTCGTCGAATTCGGTCAGCCGTTCGCACAGATCGATCCAGTCGCGGTAATGATGTTCGTCTTCGTAGACATTGCGTACCGCAGCGGCACGTTGCTGGAAGCGATCCTGTTCCGTCGGAGTGCCGGATTGTTCGGGCATCTTGCCGATGGTGGCGAGCGCGTCGAAGAAGACATCGTGCAGCGAAGGCGAATGCAGTCTGCGCTCCAGGCGGGCATAGGCTTCGGGATCGTCGGCATGCTGGCGCAGGAGCTTCTCGTCCTTCAAGCCGCAGAGGAATTCGATCTCGCGGAACTGCTCCGACTGGAACCCGCTGGCCGGCTCCAGCTTTCCGCGGAATGCCATGAAGTGGGTCGGCAGCATAGTTTCGAGAATCGTGAACTGTGTTACCAGCACACGCATAATCTCGGTGCAGCGTCGCAACAGGCGCGCTGCTTCATAGACCTGATCGCGCCATTGCCGCGAGGCTACCTGCGCCAGGCTCTCGACCACCGCGTCGAGATCGTGCAGCAGTTCCTTAAACCACAGCTCATACGTCTGATGAATGATGACAAACAACAGCTCGTCGTGCGTGGACGGCGATGACAACTGATTCTGCAGCTTCAGCAACTGCGGAACCTGAAGGTACGAGCTGTAATTCAGGAGAGCGCCGGAAGAATGCGCGGCGTTGCCGTCATCGCTGGTGGCCGCTTGACCGAAAGGGCAACCAGCGGTTGCGGCAGCTTGCTCGCGCGCGGGCCTAGTCTCTTGGGACAGCAGCGAGCCCAGGCCGAAGAATTCGACAGCATTTCCGGCCAGCATCTTCTGCTTCGCTTCCGCCGAGAACTGACTCCCGCGTATCAGCTCGCCAATGTGCTCCTCTCCCAGAGGATAAGGATAGTCAGAGCCCAGCATGATGTGGTCTTCGCCCATGACATCGACCAGCAGTCTTCAGCGAGCGCTGGTCGAAAATGGCCGAATCGACAGAAAAGCGATCGAGGTATTGGGCAGGCGGGAACTGGGCCGCTCCCCTCGCCAGAGGTTGATGCTCCCAGGCATTCTGCATACGGCCGAGCAGGTAAGCGAAGCTGCCGCCCCCGTGCGCGAAGCAAATGCGCAGCGACTTCGGCAGGCGATCGAAGGCGCCGCTGAGGACGAGGGACGACACGGCGAGCTGCGTCTCCGCGGGCATAGCGACGGTCCACGGCATCATGTAGTTGGGCATGCGGTCCTGCGCCATCATGTCCCAGGGATGTACCAGCACGGGAGCCCCGATGTCGGCACAGTGGTGCAGGAACGTAACGATGCCGGGATCGTCGAGGTTCTTCGGGCCGACATGGTTGCCGATTTGCACGCCAACGTGTCCGGCGCTCATGCACCGGCTCACCTCGGCGCAGGAGGCATCGATGTCCTGCAAGGGCACCTGACATAGCGCCTTGAGGCGTCCATTGGCGCGTACGCACATTTCCAGCGCAGCCTCGTTGAAGATGCGCGCGACTTCCCGCGCCTGCTCGGGAGGACGGTTGTAGGAAAACAACACCGGCGTTGCGGAGATCACTTGCACATCTACGCTTCGGCGGTCGAGGTCTTCGAGCCGGAGCACAGGATCCCAGCACACCTGCGAAATGTACCGGAACTCGCGATCACCGAGCATGACGATCGCTCGGCCGTCATCGAGCATCTTCATCCAGGGCCAGTCGGGCGAGCCAAACCGCGACGCGAAGTCAGGCCACGATTCCGGAAAAAAGTGCGCGTGGATGTCGACAGTCTGTAGGCTCATGCTCTTCCCGGGTGGACGGTGCCGCAGTGCTTGCACGTGCGCGCTTCTTCGCTGCCGTAGAACTTCTCGAAAATAGGAGGCAGATCACGCACGATGCTCTTGAGTTTCACTTCCGCGCGATGCACCAGGCTATGGCAATTCGGGCAGTACCACTCAAACGCATCCATCGCGTCCTCGGGGCGAGGCATTTCGATCACCAGTCCAATAGTGTCGGCCTGGCGTTGCGGTGAGTGCCGAACATGCTTGGGCAAAAGAAAGATGTCGCCTTCCTTAATAGGTATGTCCTTCGGAGGCATGCCCGGCTCATCGATGATGCGCAGAACGATGTCGCCCTTCAGTTGATAGAAGAACTCTTCCGTGGGATCGTCATGATAATCACGGCGCTGGTTCGGACCGCCCACGACGGTGACGATGAACTCGCCGTCTTCCCACACCTGCGCGTTGCCGACGGGAGGTTTCAGTTTGTCCCGGTTCTCGTTGATCCAGCCTTGCAGGTTGAAGGCTTTCAAGGAAGTGATGGACGCCATCCTTACTCCTTCTTATTAGCACTCTCTCTATCGATGGGTTTGTAAGCAGTCGCTTTCATTTCAATCAACAGGTGCGGATGGGGCAACTGATGCACCGCGACCGTAGTTCGCGCCGGACCCTGATGATCGAAGTACTCGCCGTAGACTTCGTTGTAACCCGCGAAGTCGTTCATGTTGACGAGAAACGTTGAAATCTCGGCGATATCGCTCAAATCCGCACCCGTGCTCGCCAGAATGTCACGCACGTTCTCGATCACCGCACGCGTCTGCACACGAATATCGAGCTGCACCGTGCCAAGCTCGTCCACGTCGGCTCCAGCGATGGAATTGTCCGCACGGCGGGCACTCGTCCCCGAGACAAACAGAAAATCGCCGGCACGCTTAACGTGGGGATAGCGGCCGCGAGGCGTCGCTTTACCTTCCACCACCGTCCCTTTCGTTACACTGTCCAATTGCGTCATATGTCCCACAACGTCAGAGTCGAATACAAATGTTGTTCAGCTCGGAGTAGAAGTTCAGCGAATGCACTCCGCCTTCACGGCCGATGCCGGAAAGTCCCACGCCCCCGAACGGCGTGCGCAGGTCGCGCAGAAACCAGCAATTCACCCAGGTGATCCCGGTTTTCATCTGCCGCGCCACGCGATGCGCCCGCTTCAATTCGCTGGTCCAGATCGAGGAGGCGAGGCCATACTCCGTGTCATTGGCTAGGGCAATGGCTTCTTCCTCAGAGTCGAACGGAGCAATGTGACATACCGGCCCGAAGATCTCTTCTTTAACACAAATGGACGACTCAGGCAGGCCTGTCATGATGGTTGCCTGTACGTAAAAACCGTTGTCGCGGGCATCGCCAAAGACCGGAACCTCGCCGCCGGTCTCGATATTGGCTCCGCCATCTCGCGCTTTGCGGAAGTACGATAGCACCTTTTCCCGATGCCCGGCGGATATGAGCGGCCCCAGGTTGGTCGCCTTATCTGCTGGCCAGCCTATGTGCAAGCTCTCGGCTTTTTTCTTCATCGCAGAAACGAACCAGTCGAAGACTGGGCGTTCAACATAGATTCTTTCGGCGCAAAGACAAACTTGGCCGGTGTTCAGGAACACGGCGTCGCTCATCTGCTGGATAGTCTCTTCGCGGTCGCAGTCGGCGAATACGATAGCCGCGTTCTTGCCACCCAGCTCAAACGAAACCGGCTTCACTCCGGCAGCGCAGGCTTTCATGATGGCAGCGCCGGTACGCGATTCGCCGGTGAATGTAACGGCATTGATGTCGGGATGGCTCACCAGGTACTCACCGGTCGAACCCTCGCCAAATCCGTGCACGACATTGAAGACGCCGTTCGACACGCCGGCATCGCGCATCACTTCCGCTAGCAACGTGGCGCTCGCGGGAGTCTCCTCAGACGGCTTCACCACGACGGCGTTGCCGCAGGCGAGCGCAGGTGCGACCTTCCACGTCAACAGCAAGAGCGGAAGATTCCACGGCGTGACGATACCGACGACACCGACCGGCTTGCGCACGGCGTAATTCAGCGCTTGCCTGCCATCCGGGGTCTCCGTTTCGAATGCTTCCAGAGGGGCGGTCGTGATGAGATCGGCAAAAGCCCTGAAGTTTGCAGCCGCACGAGGTACGTCAAGGCGTGACGCCAGCGCGACAGGCTTTCCTGTGTCCGCCGATTCAGCCTGCACCAACTCGTCGAATCGAGTCTCGATGCCGTCCGCGATTTTATAAAGGAGGGCCGCGCGTTGCCGAACCCCGGCCTTGCCCCATTCACCACGAAGTGCCCGGCGTGCGGCGTTGACACCGGCATCGACGAGGGCTGGCCCCGCTTCCGACACGCGTGCAATAACCGTTCCGTCGGCGGGATTCAAGTCGTCGAAGAAACGGTCGCCGCGCACGAACTCGCCATCCACGAAGCTCTTTAACTCCGGCACGGCGATAGTGTTGCCTGTCGTGGCTCGTGGCGCTACTGTGTTTTCAACCGACATAGGCCTTTGGCATTCTACCGCTTTGCGACGCTTGAACTCGGGAAAGGCGTATGTGACCAGGCTACGGCCCTAGAGGATGGGCGCTCAGGTCTTGCAATCGAATCGCTCTCATCCGTCGTCGACGCCGCAATTAGGCGTGCAGCGCACCTCTCAGTGAGGTTGGCTGGATGACATGGTTTGTATGTTGTCGGAAAACCTAAACAGTCGCGGTAAGCGGGGGCAGGTCGGGTTCCTAACCCGCCCCCATTGGTCCGACTGGCTCGCCTCCGTTACCGTATTACCAATGACAGAGCCGAGCAAGCAGGAGAATTGGCTCCGCTACAGTTCTTAATCCCGGAGTCAGACACTTCAACCACAAAGTAATATGTCCCAGAAGTTGTGGGTGTGCCGGCGATTATGCCGGTTGTGCTATTCAGAGAGATTCCTGGCGGCAGCGATCCCGATGCTAGAGACCAGGTTTTGGTTCCGACCCCACCCGAGGACGCTAAGGTGAAACTGTATGCCGAGGAGCGTGTCCCGCTGGGCAGCGATCCGGTTGTGGAGGTAAGCCGCGGGTTAAGGGTCACACTCAGGGAAGCCGGCGCGCTGGTGTTACGAGCGTTGTCTTGCACCGTAATAGCGACCGTCGCGGTACCTGAGATCGTAGGCGTTCCCGAAATCACGCCAGTGGAACTGTTGAGAGACAAGCCCACCGACTGATATCCGCTGGTGATCGTCCAGTTGGAGTACGGCGGCGCCCCTCCCGTAGCCGCCAAGGTAACCCCGTAGCTCTCCCCTACTGCTCCCGCTGGCAACGACGGCGTGGTGATGGTCGGCGGGATGGAAGTAACCGTGATGGAGAAAGAAGCGCACGCAGGAGAGTTCGCTCCCGTGCAATTTGTAATCCCAGCGTCGGAGACCTCCGCCACAAACGAATACGTGCCTCCAGTCGTCGGAGTACCGGAAATTACGCCGGTAGAACTGTTGAGCGAAAGCCCTGCCGGCAACGAGCCCGAGGCGATCGACCAGGCCGTGCTGCCCACGCCGCCAGTGGATGTCAGGGTGGTGGTATAGGCCATCGCGACTGCGCCGTCAGGCAGCGTTGCGGTCGCGGCGGTCAGCCGCGAGTTAAGGGTCACCGATAACGAAGCAGCAATACTGGTCATGGAAGCACTGTCTTTTACTGTGACACTAAAGTTCGTGCTGCCCGGGGTCGTCGGCGTTCCAGAGATTACGCCGGTCGAACTGTTCATTGACAGTCCTGCCGGCAGTGAGCCGCTGGTAACGGTCCAGTTGGAGTATGGTGGCACTCCTCCGGTTGCCGCCAGAGTGACCGAGTAGCTCTCTCCTATCGCCCCGGTTGGCAGTGGAGACGGCGTGGTAATGATCGGTACAGAACTAATGGTGATGGAGAGAGAGGCACACGCTGGAGAATTCGCTCCTGTGCAATTGGTAATCCCGGCGTCGGAGACTTCCGCCACAAAACGATACGTGCCTGCAGTGGTAGGCGTGCCGGAGAGGACTCCGGTCAAAGCGTTCAAGCTTAGTCCTGCCGGCAATGATCCCGATGCGAGGGACCAAGTCGTGCTGCCGATTCCACCGGTGGACGTCATGGTGGCGTTGTAGGCAGTCGTAACTGTGCCGTTGGGCAGCGTTGTGGTTGCGGCGGTCAACCGCGAGTTGAGGGTCACTGACAAGGAAGCGGGAGCGCTGGTATTGGAGACGCTGTCCTTTACCGTGACGCTAAACGTGGCGCCGCCCGCACTCGCCGGAGTTCCGGAGAGCATACCGGTCGAACTGTTGACCGACAATCCGGTCGGCAATGATCCGCTGGAGACTGTCCAGTTGGAGTAAGGGGCCACTCCGCCCGACGCGGCCAACGCGAGAGAGTAGGTCTCGCCCACAGCTCCGGTCGGCAACGGGGAGGTTGTGCTGACGCTCGGTGCCGAGGACGTAATTGTCAGAGAGAGCGAGACGCATGCCGGAGCATTTGCTCCCGTGCAATTGGTGATCCCGGCGTCGGAGACTTCCGCCACGATCGAGAATGTCCCAGCGGCCGTTGGGATGCCGGAGATAACGCCGGTGGAGCTGTTCAAGCTTAGTCCTGCCGGCAGCGATCCTGAGACGAGAGACCAGGTTGTGATGCCTACCCCGCCCATGGACGCCAAAGTGGTACTGTAAGCGGCGTTCAGCGGCCCATTTGGCAGGGTTGCGGTTACCGCGGTCAACCGCGGGTTAAGGGTCAGCGACAAGGAAGCTGGCGCACTGGTAGTGGAAGCGCTGTCTTGCACCGTGACATTGAATGTTGTGGTGCCCGCGGTTGCAGGAGTCCCGGAGATCACTCCCGTGGAACTGTTGAGCGACACACCGGACGGCAGCGAGCCGCTGCTGACCGTCCATTGAGAGTAGGGTGGCGTTCCGCCCGTGGCCGTCAAGGTGAGCGCGTAGCTTTCGCCGATTGCTCCCGCCGGCAGCGGAGACGGTGTAATGATGCTCGGAGATGGACTCCCGCTCTGCTGCACGAGAATTACGCTCGTGGTTCCGGGTAGTTGAATGATCTGGTGTCCATTGGGAACGCCCGTGGCGACGCATGTGCTTCCGTTTACGATGCAGGAGTTGAGCGGGGTGCCCAGCGTCCCATCAGCGAAGAGCTGCTGGTATGGACCAAACAGATTTTCGCCGCCGCCGCTGATACTGCCGCTCATCAAATCGATGGGCTTACCCAGAGTCTCGTATTCGTTTTGCCAATCGCCGCTGCCATCGAGGCGCAGCAGCATGACCACTTGCTTCCCATCGCCGCGCATGTAGTCGCGCCGGTATGTGGGTGCGCAACCCTGCCCCGCTGCTCCGCAGGATGTGTGCCCGGAAGCCGCAGTGCCGACGCGGTAATTGGTATCGCGGTCGCCGAAAGAGCAGCCGCCAGGATACTGGGTTGTGGTCTTATTGCACGAGCTTACGGAGTTCGATACGCCGCCGCCGGAACAAGCCGTTCCGGCATTCACGCCACACCAGCCGGTGGCAGACGAGGTGTCGGGTACACCGATGTCGTAGTAGATGGCGGGGAATTGGTGGGTCCAATACAGGACATTGTGCCAATTGGGAGGCGTCGAAGCGTCGGTCGGCCAATCCACCGAAAGTGAGCCATGCCCAAAGTTCTGAACAACGGTGCCGACCGGCCAGGTCTGCATGATGGCCGCGATGCTCTCTCCGAAGGGGGTGCTGGCCACTGTCACCGTACCTGGTATGCCGGTCGTCGTGATGTTCCCGATGAGCCATTGACCGTTGCCCGGCTGATCGCAAGTGTTGGCCGCTACCGCAGCCGGGGTGCAAAGACGCATGATGCGGCAGGCCGTCGCGCCCTGGCATCCTGGGGGCGCGTCCCGCCCGGACGTAAAGTTCGGGTTGGGCAGGCCAGTGGAAGTTGTATCGGCCATGCTCACTATCGTTCCATTCGGATTGAAGGATCCGACGGCCGGGTTCGTTGGCGTGTTGGCCACCCCGTTCGCATTGTTCACGGTGATTGAGGTTGCGGTGTTCGCCTGAATCGTAAAGGTGCCGTTATCAGCCGACGCTCCGCTAAAGCCCCCGATGCTAATGCTCTTGCCTGCAAGTGCGTTCGTGCCCCATCCGCCGACGTTGGTGGTGTACGAGGTACTGCCGCTGCTGGCATTGCCCGCCGCGGTGATCGAAAACAACGTAGGGTTGAGCTGCGCTGTGAGCACGGTCGAACCATTCAGCTTGCCGTAGCCATCGGACGCTGAATAACTGAAGTTCCCAAACGAGTAGCCGAACATCGCAGCATTGCCGGGCGTGAACACATAAAAGCTGGTCAAGGCCAGCATGGGCGTGCGCTGCGAATTGTCGGCATTGTGAATGTTGTTCGCACTATTCGCGTTCCCGGTGCCAAATCCAACCTGGTTGTCGGTTGTGGCATAGCCCTTCAGTGCGTTATTAGGGTTGGGATTGTCGCGCGGGATGTCATAGTACTTCCAGCTGTGCGAAGAACTCAGTGAGTCGGCCGCGAGCCACGTGTTGGCGTACGTACCCTCCTGCCACGTAATGTCACATAACTGCCAAGAGGTTGGGCTGGCGAGAATCTGACTCATGTTGCAGGTTTGGAGGAAGGTCGAACCGTGGTTGGCTTTCACCAGTTGATATAGGCCCGTGCCGGAGGCTGGACGAAAGGCCGTGGTCACGTCAGCCTCATCGACGACAGCAATCGCTCCACAGCTTGGCGCGCATCCCTCGTCGCTATTGTTGTAAGTGAAGTTCGGCGTGGTGGATGGGGCAACTGCAAAGTCGTCCCACATGGTGCCGTTTGCATTGACGTAAGTCGCGGTGTCGTACAGTTTTGTCCCATCGACGAGGGCACTTGCCGAATAAGCGTACTGGTTCTTCCCAGTCGCCGGATCGATGTAACGATAATTTGGAATATTGAGGTTTTGGTAGGAGGCGCCGATCCATGAGCGCGCCTGCCATTCAAATCGCGCCGAGCAGCTTGCGGCGGGACTGGGGTTGTACTTGAACTTCTCGATCATCAGACTACCGCTGCTCACCCAACCAGCCGAGCACCAGGCGCGATATTGGCAGGCGCCGCCGCAATTAGAGTTGGAATAGGTCGAAAGCAGGTTGTCGCCGGCAACTTTGGAAATTGTCACCGATCCGGAGGCAACGTTGAGCCGGGTCCAGAACTTCGGCTGGGTCGTGTTATTGGGATAACCAGCTCCCGTCGAGGTGATTCCGGTGCCGCTGATGGCCAGTCGTGCCCAGGGAAATGGATTCGTGCCCGTCGGGTTCAGGGCGATTCGCCCGCTGGCTTTCATGCCGCTCGTGCCGTCAGAGGCAAGAGGCATATTCACCCACGCCGAGCCATTCCAGTACTGCCAGGTTACGGTCGGTGAACTGGCGCTGGTAACGGTAACGTTGATCTGGTCGTAAGGCTCGCCGTAGCCGAGATACAGGTAGGGCGTTGATGTATTCAGCACGACGTTGCCACTGCAATTTCCGCTGTAGAGGCAGGCCGTGACGTCGGTGTACTTTCCGCTCGAATTCTGGGTAAGCGCTCCATTCACGGAATCCGCCGTTGCGTTGGCCGAATTCGAATCCGCGAAGGAGTTGACCTTTTCCGCGATGTCGAACTGGTCTAGCCCGCTGAATGTACCTGAGGCGGAAGCCGAGTAGTCTTGGTTCGTTATATGTAAGTAGATCCGCTCGGGATCAGCGAACCCCAGGGACACGGCGGGGGCCAGCACTTCCTGGTAATAGAAATAGGTCTGGATCTGCGATTCGAGATAGACCGTCTGCGCGGTGCACGGTCCGACTGGGGACGCCGGGCACTGATAAGCGCTCAGGTTGGCATTAGGGTTGTTGTTAACGTCAACGTGCGAACCATACCAGGCGGGCGATGCGTCCCAAAGTGGGTTGTACTCCCATTGAAACGTTCGAATGTTCGGATAGTTCTGGTGGTTTGGCACCTGCGGAGTAACGTCCAAGGCTGTGAGCGCCGGGTTGGAACTGGCGGTTGCACTCAGTGCCATTGTCGCCGCTCTGCGCGACCCGGTTGCGGGACTCGCGAAGCCAATGGCCGGCGCGAAACTGAAATCAGCAGTGGGGGCGCGATCGCCGTTAACCGTGACCGTGCAAACATTTGCCGACACCGCATCGCAACCGCTCCAGCGGACCGAAGTTGAGCCCGAAGCAGCGACTGCTGCCAGCGTCACGACGCTGCCACTTACATAGTTGCGCGAGCAGACAGCGCCACAGTTCAAGAGTCCGTCCGTGCTGGCTATAGTTCCAGATCCAACTTCGTTGGCGGTTACGGTGTAGCCCGGAGCGGCGACGTAGGTAAGCGGTGCAACGTCGTGCCACTGGTTTCCTGAAGGTAGATCCTGGTGGTTGGTGATCTTTATCGAAGTGGTACCTTCCGTCGCAGGCGTATAGGTGAACGAGAAACAACTATCACCCGAAGTGGGTGCTACTGTGACAGGATTTCCGGCCGTGAATTTGGTATGTCCACAGGCAGAAGACGCGGCAAAGGCCCCGCCGGCTCCGCCGTCACTCAACGTTACGCTGTCATAAGGCGTCGTACTCTTGTCGCTGCTACTGTAGTTCGCCGTAAATGTGGCGTGGCTCTGATATGGGTCATTCGGCGTCGCCAGGAGCTCCAGCGTGAACGGAGCGCTCGCAACTCCCGCGTTGCCGGTAGACGGTCCCGATACCGTGTAGGGCGAACAACCCGACAGATGACTGCACCAGATGGGAATCTCTTTCGCGGAGACACGATCGAAGCCTTGGCTGGTCGGCCGCATGTAGTCGTGATGGTTGACATCGCTCGAGCTTGCATTGGCCGCGTACCACCCCGTCGTATCGAAGAGCACTGCAGGAATACGTCCACCGTTTGCCGGCGAATTGACATCGCTTGCCATATAGCCGGCGACGGCATTCTCTTGAGCTTCGATGTATTGAGATCGAGACCCGCAACCCTTGGTTACGGACGAACTGCAGGGATAAATTCCTGCGCTCAGAATCGTGCAGGTTTGGCTATTGCATGGCGCCTGCATGACCAGTTGGGCCGCAATTGTCGACAGCATCGCCTGATAATTGGCGGTGAATGCCGGTAGCGGCGTACCCAGCACCATGTCGTCAAAGCCGCCATTCACCTCGAAGATGTTCGGCGCAATGGTTGCGGCTTTCGCCATGTCCGCGTTGCGCAGCAACCATTGATTGTCGCGGGCACTGGCCACCGACTTTCCATCCGCGCTGAAGCGCTCGGTCGCGCACCCGAGTGCACGGCCAACTTCCCAGGAAGCGGAGTGCTGCCCGCTGTTCGGCGCGCTCCAGGTGTCATTTGCGGTCAGTGAATCACCGTAGAACTGGAAGTAGCAAGGGCGCGGCGAAACCGGTGCCCCGATTGCCCCGCCGCCAATCATGATCTGGTAAGCCTGATTGGTGTAGCCGCTCGACTGGCCGCATTGCAGATGTGAGGCCGTCAACGAAGGCGCGGCACCGCGACCGATCACGAGCTCGAACAAATGTGAATTACCATCCGGAGGATTAGCCGGGAAATTCAACAGAGCGTAGTCCCCGCTACAGCTCCCGCCCTGCTGCGTTCCTACCAGTTGGCCATCTTCGAGCAAAGCCACTGGTTGCGTGTCCGGAGCCCAGGTCTGGATATTGGTTGTGTCCGGCGTGGCATTGAATCGTATTCCCATGTCACCATCCATCCAACGCACGGTCGGCGCGCCTCCACTCGAAATCAGGTCGTGATAAGGATCCAGTTGTCCCACCCCGACGAATGGTGAAGGGCCGCGTGATTGGTCCTGTACGGTCATCAATTGGCCATATCCAGGCGGAACGACAAGCGCTGCCGCAGAACCGTAAACGCGCGCAAAGCTGTAGGCATCGACTGCGTGGGCTCCGTTTACCACGGTCACACGGTGCGACGTGTCCGCCAATCCGGTGAAGACCGTGTACCATCGCCATCCGCTGTTCGTGATTAAAGGAATCGGTTGCGCTGCGGTGCCATCGACACTGGCCAAGACAGTCGAGCAACTACCACTGCAATACAACTGCAGGTCGAGTCGCGTTCCACTGACGCCCAGATCTAATCGCGTGGAGGGAGATACATTTGCGCGGTACTGGTGACCGGTTACTGATCCGGAAAGGTAAGCACCAAACCAATAGGTGCCTGTGCCTGTTCCACCAAAGTATGTCTGAGCGACGAGGGGAGATGTGATTACTAGAACAGCAGCAACTACCGCCCAGCGGGGGAAAGCCAGTCGGATGGCGTTCATCATCGTGATTGTTTAGCCTTGTTTTCTATAGTGTTGAAGCAAGCAAGTTAATTCTAGAGACGGGAGACCCGTAGCGGTAACAGTTACTCTGCTTCTTTCCTTACTTTGGTAACTATCGCAAGATTACTTTGGTACTACCCATAAGGTGGGATTTTCGGAATTAAGGTAGGCAAGAAATCCGGCGGATTTGTCTCGACACGAGCGGCCGAGACTATGGCTATAGGCTCGACATGCAGGGCTTAATCCCGCCGAGAGAAGACGGCTCACTCCCGTTCTGGCGCGGTCTTCACGCTGAAGCGTGGTCGGCGCTGGGCATGCCCGCCCAATCCGTGGCTCCGGACGACGAACCCGGCCTCGGCGGCTGGCATCCAACCCACGGTCGTAACTCTTACAGCCGCGCCGAACGAGGAGCACATGGAAGATTCAAAACTCAGCGAAGGAACTGCGTCGGATGTCGATTCCATCCGGGCCGGGTCGCCCGAAGGGGCTGTGGACGAGAAATTACAAAAGTTGCTCGACAAAGCCCTTTACGGCGGAGGCCACCCGGCAGCGCAAAAGCTCAGGAACTTCTTAAATGGCACGTGGCTCGGAGAACCTCTCCATGTCGTGCTCACCGATGTGCCAATAGGGGCTTGGACCGTTGCCATGGCGTTCGATGCGCTGGATCTCGTCTTCGACCGCCACGAGTTGGAGAGGGCGTGCGAAGCATCAATCGGAATTGGACTGCTCGCGGCGGGCGGCGCGGCAGTGACCGGAATGACCGATTGGTCCGACGTGGATCCCCCGGCTCGTCGCCTTGGATTGATTCATGGTCTTCTGAACTTGAGTGGCGTCGCGTTGTTTGCAACGTCGCTGCTCTTGCGAAAAAGGAAATCCCGCGACGCCGGTCGCATGGTAGGCATTCTGGGCTACGCGGTTATGAGTTACGCCGCGCATCTCGGGGGCAAATTGGTGTACGAGCACAGAGTCGGCGTTGACCGTACGGCTGGCCAGGTACTTCCAAAGCAGTTCGCCGCCGTTCTGCCCGAAGCAAACTTGATGGACGGCAAACTTACGCGAGCGATGTACCAGGACACGCCGATTCTACTTGTCCGTCGCGGCGACCGTATTTTTGCCATGGCAGAGACGTGCTCCCACTTCAGCGGGCCGCTCTCAGAAGGCAAACTCGAAGGCGAGACGGTTGTGTGCCCATATCACTACTCGCGGTTTGCATTGCAAGATGGCCGGGTACTCGACGGTCCAGCGGTTCATCCGCAACCCTGCCTCCAAGTCCGCATACTGAACGGACAGATCGAAGTACGGCGTGCACCGGCTCCGACCATCGCCAAGTAAGCCGAAGGTCAGTTCGTCTGCTACAGATGGCAGGATGAGTTTCGCGGACAATACGCCAATTCGATAAAATCAACGTTCTTTCTGTGACATAAAAGAGTTGCTGGCGGAGAGGGGGGGATTCGAACCCCCGGTACAGCTTTTGACCGTACAACGGTTTAGCAAACCGCCGCCTTCAGCCACTCGGCCACCTCTCCGGGTTTGGCGGGTGAACAATCCCGCTGCTACGCGGGGCACAGTGATTATAGCAGCCGCCCCTGATTGTTAGACTGGACGAGTCATCCTGCAAATGTGATTCATGAAAGACGCGTCCGAAACTCGATCTCTTACCGCAGGCCGCGCCCGAGTCGTGCAGGCGCGCCGCATCGTCATCAAGATAGGCACGAACGTCGTGATGCGCGACGACGGGCGGCTGGCGCTCAGTCAGCTCTACGGCATTGCGGAGTCGGTGGCGCGGCTTCGCCAGCGCGGGTGCGACGTCTTGATGGTGTCTTCCGGCGCGGTAGGACTCGGAATGGAGCGCATCGGCCTGCACATTCGCCCTACCGAGCTATCGCAGATTCAGGCCTGCGCCGCGATTGGGCAGAGCCGCCTGATGACAATTTATGACGACGCATTCGACAAACTCGGCTGTCGCACCGCGCAAGTCCTGCTGACGGAAGACGACTTTCGTGACCCGGTGCGCTACGCAAATCTGCGTAACACGCTCGTGTCGCTCCTCGGAATGAGCGTGATCCCTGTGATCAACGAGAACGATACGGTTTCCACGGCCGAGCTGGACCATCCTGCGGATTCGCCCGAACGGCAGCGAGTCTTCGGCGATAACGACAAGCTGTCGGCCCTGGTGATGACCCATATCGAGGCTGACATGCTGCTGCTGCTCTCGGATGTCGATGGCCTCTACGACGCCGAGCCCGGCAGCGATGGCGCGGCGCTCGTCCCGGAAGTCGCCAGCGTCACGGCGGAGATCTTGCAACTGGCGCACGGCAAGAACGGCCGCGGTCGCGGCGGAATGGCAAGCAAGCTCGAGGCCGCACGCCTCGCCACAGAAGGCGGCGGCATAGCAGTCATTGCCAATGGCCGTCTGCCCAACGTCATTGAACGCGTATGTGCCGGCGAGCTCATCGGAACGCTCTTTCTGCCGCGGAGTGCAACGTGATCCTGTCCACGCGGCAAGCCGCGCTTCTCTCCAAGCGGGCCTCCCGCCGGCTGGCGACCCTCTCCTCCGAGCAGCGCACCGCGGCGATTCATAAGGCTGCCGACTCCATCGACCGATCTCGAGAGCAAGTGCTTGCTGCCAATGCGCAAGATCTTGCCCAAGCCGGCATCCTGCTCGCATCGGGGGAAATCACCCAGGCTACTTACGACCGCCTGCGCCTCACTGACAAGAAGATCGACGAAATGACGCGCTCTATGCGTGCCGTTGCTGATTTGCCCGATCCACTCGGTCGCGTGCTCCAGAAAACCGAACTCGACACCGGTCTGGTGCTCGAGAAGGTCACGTGTCCTTTGGGTGTGTTGGCCGTTATCTTCGAAGCCCGTCCTGACGCCGTAACGCAAATCAGCGCGCTCGCTTTGAAATCGGGCAACGCCGTGATCCTCAAAGCTGGACGCGAGGTCGAACGAACGGCCACTGCGCTTGTGACCATCCTTCGCGATTCGCTCCGAAGTGCTGGCCTTCCTGAAGACGCGCTGTCGCTGATAACCGGTCGTGAAGCCGTGGCTGAGTTGCTGGCCATGAACGATCTGGTTGACATGATTATCCCCCGCGGTTCCAGGCAGCTCATCGAATTTGTGCAGGCCAACACCCGCATTCCGGTGCTCGGCCATGCCGAAGGTATCTGTCACGTTTACGTCGATGCGGCCGCCGATCCTGACATGGCGGTCGGTATCATAGACGACGCCAAGACCGACTATCCCGCCGCCTGCAATGCTGTCGAGACTGTGCTGGTGCACGAAACGATCGCGGCGACATTCCTGCCCAAACTCGCACAGCGGATGCGCGTGAAGAACGTCCAACTGCGTGTTTGTGAGAGGACAAAGACCATCCTTGCCGATCCATCCCTCGAAATCGTCACTGGCGAGCAATGGCGGCGTGAGTATTCCGACCTTGTGCTGGCGATACGGGTCCTCGCATCTCTCGACGAAGCCATCCAGCACATTCACAGCTACGGGTCTTCACACACCGAGACCATCGTCACCGGGGACCGCGACGCAGCCGAGCGATTTCTTGCCGAGGTCGACGCTGCCGGCGTGTTTCACAACGCCTCAACCCGCTTTGCCGATGGATACCGCTACGGATTCGGCGCCGAGGTCGGAATCTCGACCAGCAAGCTGCATGCGCGCGGTCCCGTTGGCCTCGAAGGTCTGACCACCTACAAGTACGTCCTGCGCGGCGCCGGCCATGTCGCGCATGACTACCACGGCGCCGGCGCTAAGCCATTCCTTCACGAGCGCCTGCCCCACGACTGATCGTCCAGCGTCTAGAAACGCGGTGGCGGGGCCGTCAGCACCGTCTGGTAGGGATCCAGCTCGATTCTCGTTACCGGCGACGGAGTCGGCAGCGTTACGCGCGTTTCGGCGCCCACTGCGAACACCCGCCCCAGATAAACTCTGCTGCCTCCCATCACGCCGTACACAGGAATGTTCGTAACCAGATCATCAGGCGCATCAAGTTGCATGATGGTAACGGAGACGACCGGCTTTCCCGACCTCGAGACGCGAACGTCCTTCACCTCAAAGCGGGGAAACGCCGTTCCATTCACCCATCCATCGAAGAACCAGTCAAGCGACTTTCGGTTCTCAAACCACAGAGACTTCGGCAGCACTGCTTCCAGCGCCTGCTCAAAATCGCTGTTGGTGATTTCCTTCTCCTGATAGTCCTCGTATAGCCCGCGCAGCATCTTCAGAAAAACCTGGTCGCTTCCCTCTGGATTCTCCGCCGAGCGCGAAGCATCACGAAACATCTCGCGCAGCATATGGATGAGCCACGTTCCGCGGCCATACGTGAGAACCTCGTAACCCGCCGGAAATTTGGACGATGACAGCCGCACCCCGAGCGTCACCGGGCCCGCCTGTTCATTGGGCAGGCCATCTTTCGATTTGGTAGCGAGCAGCGATCGATAAGCCTGCAAGATGACCTGCTCGTCTGGCGGTTTGCGGTCCTCCAGAAGCAGCAAGGCCGAATAATTCGCCAGCGCTTCCAGCAACCATTGCTCGTGATAGCTAGCCCAAGACACGCGGTCGCCAAACCACTGATGCGCGATCTCGTGCTGCATCATGATTTCGCCAAACAGCACGTTGTCGGCCGGTGAAACATGCTCCGCCGCTCTCTGCTCCGGCGTGAGATACACGTAGCTGGAGAGAAAAATCATTCCTGGCCATCCCTGGCTGTCAGTGCCCGGACGTTGTGTCAGCGCCAGCGAGGTAAACGGGTAAGGCCCGAACATCTTGGCCAGCGACGTAATGGTGTCGGCAGCTCCGTTCGCCAGCGAGGCGCCTCCCGTCACCGGGGTGGGCGAGGCCGCAATCGGCGGCGCGGCCTGAATGCCTTCCGGCGCCATCGGAGATTGCGATCCCGAAACCGGCAACGTCGCGCTGGGTGCTGGCTGCGGCATAGCGTTTTCCACGCCGCGTGTGGCGTACGAATTGATCTGGACCTCGCCGATCCTGACCGACGTTTTCACATAACGCCCCAGATTGAACCCAGCGATCGGGATAGGGCCGTCGCTGACCCAGTGTCCCAGCGACTCATTCGCTTCCTCGAATAGCGAAACCTGTCGACCCGTGGCCACCAGCGTGTACGATTGCGGAAACCGGAACGTAATGTCGTAGTTCGCCATCGCGATCCCGCGGTTCGGATACCAGGTTCCGCGCGCGCCAACATAGAACAGCCCGCCGCCCGCATCGGAGAGTACGTTCCCCGAATACACAAACTTCAGGCGCAGCTGGGACCCCGCTGCCAGCGGCTGGGGGAAGACCACCGCCACCAGGTCATTGCCGCGGCGCGATAACTGCCCGCCCTCGATCGACTCGTTCTGAATGAACTCCAACGGCTCACCTTGCACCTCCACTGACTTCAACTGGAGATATCGTGATAGCTCGAAGAGCACAATGCGAGCGCCACCCTGACTGACGTTGCCGGTCAACTCCGCCGTCGCTGAAAGGCTGAGGCTCGGTTCGATGACACAATTGATTTTGTAGCTGCTGACCTGAAATACATCGCGCGTCCAGGCCGGTCCGGTCGGACCGTGAAAGCGCAAGTCCGATTGCTTCTCCTTACGCTCCGACCGCATGGGAAAGCTCATCCACAGGTCGTAATAGGTTTCGTCGTGCACCACATCGGTTTGCCCCACGATGATCTGCTCGGGCGCGCGGCTGTCAAAGTACAAGTCGAATGCGCCCAGCCGCTCTGTCGCCATGCGGGCATGCAGCAGACGGTCTGGTAGCGGCTGCGTGCCCGGCGCGCTGGTGAAGCTGATCGTAAGACGCATCGCATCCATCGCTGCCAGAATTTGTGCCTTGGAATCATTGCGGCTAACGAAATCAGCGCCTTCGTCGGTCGGTCGCAGATAGGGTTGTAGCTCCGCTGCGGTATCGTCGTTGAACCGGAAATAAGCGGAAGAGAAGTGCTCTTCCAGCACCCCCTGCCCGGTGAATAATCCCAGCGATGCGCGCTCCCGCCGATCGGGCGGGCGGACCAGCACTTCTCCTTCGCCTTCGAAGTAAGCGCCGGTGATTCGGCCGTCTACTGCCTGCGTGAACGCGATAATGCCATCATTCAGCCACAGATGAACATCTTCGCGATCGATGGCCGCTTCGCGAATTTTGTGGACGTTATTTGGATCCAGCCCGACCGTCCGTAGCGCACGATACAACGGCAGAACGGGACCGGAAGTCAGGGGAAGAGTCTGTCCCGACGCCGCAACGACGGCGCCCGATAGCAGAAGTACCAAACCGAGTGAAGACTGGATCCAGAAGATGCGCCGATAAATCATCGAACTGTGATGAGACGTGTGGCAGTAGTCTATGCCAACCCCCGGGCGCATTGCACCACTACGGGCACGATATAGCTATCCGGCGGAAGGTCGGTCGAAGGTCACTTTCCCGGGTTACGAAAGTGTCACTGCGGGAGGTCTGCTGAATCTCGCGGTTCTTGCCTCCGAACGGTACAATAGGCGACGACGTAACCAGAAAAGTCAGCAGAAACTTGACGTTGTTGTTCGTGTTTGATGTGAGAGGGGCTGTACCTCCTGAAGTATCATTTTGCTGCGGTTACAATAGAGATTGAATGCATTTGAGCGCGCCTTTCAGTTGATTGGCCCTGCTCTGTCAGGTTCTTGATGAAGATGTCCGTTGTTATCCGTTTTTCAGTCCTCTTAATTCTTATCGCTCCATTGGCAAACGCGCAGCAGGCCGCGCAATCTGCCCTGCCTTCCGGTACGGTGCCCCCGGCGACGACGCCTGCGGCCGCACCCGCGCCGGCCATCGACTCTACCGTGGTCGAAGAGATTATTGCTCGTATCAACAACAGCATCATTTCGCTGTCCGAGCTGACTCGCAGCCAGGAGCAGCTCAAAGCAGAACAAGCCAAGCAGGACCCGAACAACCCGCCCGACTCCGTCCCCTCGGAAAAAGATCTTCTACGCGACTTGATTGACTCGCGATTGCTGGCCCAGAAGGCTGAGGAACTGGGCATCAGCGCCGATACCGATGTCATCAAGCGCCTGGACGATTTGCGCAAGCAAATGCACGCCGAGTCGATGGAAGATCTGGAAAAGGCCGCGCAAGCGCAGGGAGTCTCGTTCGAAGAGTTCAAACAGAACATGAAGGAGACCATCCTTACCCAGAAGGTCATCCAGCAGGAAGTCGGCGGACACCTCAGCGTTTCGCAGCAGGAAATCCAGCAATATTACGATGAGCACAAGGCCGAGATGGCGCGCGCGGAGCAGGTACGCCTGAGCGAAATCCTCGTCTCCACGCAGCCTGCTGCCAAACCCGGAACGCCCGCGCCGGCGCCCGAAGCCACCACCGACGAAATGGTGGAGCAGGCCAAGGCCAAGGCAGACGCCATCTACGCCCAACTTCAGAAAGGCGCGAAGTTCGACGAGATCGCCCAGAAGAATTCCGCCGGCCCCACCGCTGCTCAGGGCGGCGACCTCGAGTACTTTAAGCGCGGTACATTATCGAAGCAGCTCGAAGATCAGGTGTTCGGGCTCAAGGCCGGCCAATACACCGAGCCCATCCGTACCAACCAGGGCTGGGTCATTCTGAAAGTGACGGAGCATCAGTCGGAAGGCGTTCCGCCGCTGAAGGAAGTTGAGCCCCAGATTCAGGAGCGGATCTACATGACAAAGATGCAGCCCGCTCTGCGCGAGTACCTCACCAAGCTGCGCGAAGACGCTTACATCGATATCAAGCCCGGCTACGTGGATACCGGCGCCAGCCCCAACGAGACGAAGCCAATCTACACCACCACTGCTTCCACCGACGACAGCAAGAAAGAAAAGAAAAAGAAGAAATACGTTCTGTTCTAGAACGTAGCGACGTCCCGCCTGGCCTCCTGCTAGAGTCCCGTGGTATCCTTCAGGCCAGCGTTCAAGCCGTATTTTTGTGCCATATTTCGCGGACTTTTAGTCCGCGACCGAACGAAGGGCCAGCGTCCCGCTTACGACTGTTTCTGCACCGTCAGGGACAGGCTCTCGCGATACCAGCTCAGCGTATTCCGCAGACCTTCTTCCAGGCTGAAACGCGGTGCATGCCCCAACTCGCGCACTGCGGCCGTGGTATCGGCCTGCGAGTCGCGAACGTCGCCCGCCCGCTCCGGTCCGAACTTGGCCGGAATGCTGACCCCCTCAATCTTCTGCAACAGCCCCCACACTTCATTCAGCGAATAGCGGTTGCCGTTGCCGGCGTTGAACACCTTGCCCGCAACGCCCGCAGGCCTTCGACGTCTTGATCACCAGCTCGACCACGTCGTCGATATACGTAAAGTCGCGAGTCTGGCCGCCGTCGCCGTAGATCGTGGGCGACGTTCCCTGCAACAGGCAAGTCATGAAGACCGAAATCACGCCGGAATAAGGGCTGCTGGGGTCCTGCCGGGGTCCGAATACGTTGAAGAAGCGCAGCGAGGTCGCATCGAGACCGTAGCATGCCGAAAACACCGTGCAGTAGTACTCACCCAGCAGTTTCTGCGCCGCATACGGTGACTTCGGATTGGTCTGCATGGTTTCGACCTTCGGCAATTCCACCGTATCGCCGTATGCCGACGACGACGCGGCATACACCACCTTGCGGACTTTGCCTTCCACGCAAGCGCGCAGCACGTTGAACGTGCCGTCGATATTCGCTTCATGCGACGGAACCGGGTTCACAATCGACTTCGGCACCGACGGGATCGCAGCGATATGAAACACCGTGTCGGCCCCGGCGATCACCGGGTGGATCGCCTCGTAGTCGCAGATGTCAGCGTGGTGAAAGACAATTCGCGACTCAATCTCTTTCAGGTTGTCGCGATTGCCCGTCGAGAGGTTATCGATCACCTCGACCGAGCCATCGCCCAGGGCCAGCAAACCCCGCACCAGCGCCGAGCCTATGAATCCTGCACCGCCGGTTACGATGTACTTTTTCATAATGACGGAATCACCATTCCCCGAATTTCCTACCAAATCATTGTACTTGGAGGCCGGAAACGGGCCCCCAGTTGTCATCCCTCTGATGTGTCATCCTGAGCGAGCGGAGCGAGTCGAAGGACCTGCATTTCCGAGGCGCGATCGACATCGCTGTCGATGGATCTCTACGCACCCACAAAGATGAGCGGCGCCGTCTTCGCCACCACTTCGCCAATCTCCACCGCCGACACGCCTGCTTTTTGAAGCTCACTCAGCAAGCGCGCACCGTCTGCTTCCGCCACCGAGATCAGCAATCCTCCCGCCGTTTGCGGATCGTAGAGCAGCGTCCTCACATCTTCCGGCACATCGGCGGCATACTCCACACACCCTTCGGCAAACCCGCGGTTCGCCTTCAGTCCGCCGGGAATGTCGCCGCGCTTCACGCATTCCAGCGCACCCTCCAGTAGCGGGACCTTTCCCGCAAACAGACGCACGCTGACGCCCGATCCCCGCGCCACCTCGCGTACATGCCCGATCAGCCCAAATCCGGTGACATCGGTCATCGCATGGACCGTGAAGCCGCCCGAGGTCACCACTTCCGCAGCGACCTTATTCAGCGTCGTCATAGCATGCACCGCGCCGCGTATCCACGCCGCATCGGCATGTCCGCGCTTGATGGCCGTCGAAATCACGCCCGTGCCAATCGCCTTGGTGAAGATGAGCCGGTCGCCCGGCCTTGGCACCGCTGTTGGTCAGCACGCGCCCGGGATGCACCGTGCCCGTAACCGAGTAGCCCAGCTTGATCTCGTCGTCGCGAATGCTGTGTCCACCGATGATGGTGCAGTTGGCTTCGATCATCTTCGACAATCCGCCCGCCAGCATTTCCTCCAGCACCTTCACATCGCCGTTCTCGGGAAAGCACACCAGCGTCATCGCGCTCATCGGGCGCCCACCCATGGCGTACACGTCGCTGAGCGAGTTGGTCGCGGCAATCTGCCCGAAGGTGTAAGGGTCATCGACGATCGGCGTAAAAAAATCGACTGTCTGGACGAGCGCCACCTCAGGCGAGATTTGATACACGCCCGCGTCGTCGGCGGTATCGAAGCCGACCAGAACATTGGGATCGTGTTGCCGGGCTAATTTCCCAAGCACCGAGTCCAGCACCGCCGGACTTAGCTTGCTGGCTCAACCCGCAGCTTTCACCATCTCCGTTAAACGAGGCTTGGCATTATCAGGCACAGCTCGATTGTAGCGGAAGGATTCTTGGCCGCTAGTTTGCACCGATGGACACGGATCCATTCAAAGCCAACGAGACGGTGACAATACAAACTCGACCACCCTATCAATGGCTCGTGCGAATTCTGAGGGATGGATACGCCAATCCAGCCTGCCAATCCAGCCACTGTGCATACCAGATCAAGGCTAAGAAGCATGCTGAAACCAGCCAAAGCACCAACATGGCCGGAAGTATATACCCGTCGTGACACGAGCGGTGACCCGCATGCCGCGGTTGCCCGGAATTGCTGACAACTGGCAACCGACAACTGCCAACTGCCTTTACCACCCGCTCAACACAACCTTCCCGATCGTCCGCCCGGTCTCGATCTTCTCGTGCGCCTTTCGCAGGTTCGCGGCATTAATCGGCCCCAACACTTCGCTCGCGGTGGTTCGCAGCCGTCCTTCATCCATCAGCATCGAAACCGCGTTAAGCAATTTGTGCTGCTCGATCATGTCTGGCGTGCCGTACATCGAGCGGGTAAACATCAGCTCCCACACAAACGTCGCGCTCTTGCTCATCAGCGGATAAATGTTGTGCGGCTCGTGTGTCTCCACAATTGAACAGATCTTCCCTTCGGGAGCGATGATCTGCGCGAACGTGTCGAAGTACTGATCGGTATTGTTACAACAGAAGATAAACTCCGGCTGCGGAACGCCGACGCGCGCCAGTTGCGGCGCGAGGTCTTGCGTGTGATCGATGACCTCGTCAGATCCCAGATCGCGGCACCATTTCTCCGACTCGGGTCGCGACGCCGTCGCGATCACCTTGAGTTTCGCCAACTCCTTCGCCAATTGAATTGCAATCGATCCTACTCCGCCGGCTCCCCCAAAGATCAGCAGCGATTTGCCTTCATCGCGGCCATTGCGTGCTATGCCCAGCCGATCAAACAGCGCTTCCCACGCTGTCAGAGTCGTTAACGGCAGCGCGGCCGCTTCGGCGAATGACAGCCCTTTCGGCATAGTGCCGACAATCCGCTCATCCACCAGATGGAATTCGCTGTCGCACCCCGGCCGCGCGATGCTCCCCGCGTAATACACCTTGTCGCCAGGCTTGAACATCGTGCCATCGCTGCCCACCGCCTCCACCGTACCCGCGGCATCCCAGCCCAGAATCCGCGGCGCGGTCTCGACTTTCTCTTTCGGCGCGCGAACTTTCACATCCACCGGATTCACGCTGATGGCCTCAACCTTCACCAGCAAGTCGCGCCCCGTTGGCGAAGGCTTCTCAATCTCGACATCGACCAGCGACTCAGGATCGCTAATCGGAAGGTACCGGTACAGTCCTACCGCTTTCATGGTTTCCCTCGTTAGATTAAGAATGCGCGTCTCATTCGCTTCCCCGCAAGGCACGATCTCCGTGCAACGCGCGATTGCCTCTGTCTTTTTCGGCCTAATTCTTATCTGCGAAGATTCGTGCAAATCCGCGGCCGCCTTAATCTTCTCCGTGCCCTCTGTGCCTCTGTGGTGAAAAGTCTTACTTCGCCGGGATCAGATGTATATCGCTCCCATACAAAAACAACAGCGCATTCTGCAACCGCTTCGACCATGCGACTTCATCATGCTTCGCGCCTTCTTCCACTACGACCTGCAAGCGATTCGGTCCCAGCCCTTTGTCACGCAAAATCTTCTCCAGGTCCGTCGCCTCTTTCACATTCTGCGCACTGGCCTTCTCGTCCGCTTCCTCCACAGTGCCGACGCCGAGATAGATCTTCTCGGGAAACTGCGTTGCCTTCTCGGCGTCTTTCAGCAGTTGCTCGTTGCCGACAGACAGCGCCGGGCTCTCCAGCAGCACTTTGCCGAACACGCCCGGATGCGCCAGCACCGCATACAGCGCCGCATCTGCGCCATACATCGCTCCCCCGAGCCCGGTATTGTGCGCGCCGGTCAGCACGCGGTACTTCTTCTCGATCAGCGGCATCACTTCAGTGATCACGAAGTCACCGTACTGTTTGCCATGCACATCCTGCGTCTCAAACTTGCCGAGCTCTTTGTTGTTCGCATCGGGATACGGCAGATACTCGTTCGCGCGCCTCGGCGTGCTATCGATACCCACCACGATCATCGGATGGATGCGCATGCTGCCGGTGAGGAACTGCACCGTCTCGTCGAACCTCCACTCGTGATACTGCGCCGTGGCCTCGTCGAACAGGTTCTGGCCGTCCTGCATGTACAGCACGGGATAGCGCTTGTTGCGATTCACCGGGGCAAAGTAGTTCGCCGGCAGCCACACTCGCAGATTCCGGATGTTCTTATAGATTTTGCTGTTGATAGTAATGATCTCGAGCTCGCCCAGCACTGTGGGTTCCTTGGGATCGATAAGAGGCTTAGCCGCCAGAGGTGCGGGCTGCTCCTGTCCCGCCGACGGCTTCTCCTGCGTCCATCCCTGCAGGGCACAACCAGCGAGCAAGGTGCACGGAATCAAAGCGACAAGAGCGCCACGAAGCGATCGCATAACGAAAAGCTTAGCAGCCCTCTTACGTTTGTCATCCCGACAGAAGCGACTTGTTTTTGCTTTGTCACACCGAGCGAGCGCAGCGATTCGAGGGACGTACATTTCTCCCGCCTCTTCGCACCCTCACTTTGTCATCCCGACCGAAGCCGCGCTTCGGCGGCGCAGTGGAGGGACCTGTATTTGCCGGAGCCGAACGTTCATCCCTGGCTGGTTTTAACTGGCAACTGACTACTGGCAACTGGCTCACTTCAGCTTCAAATCCACCAGCTCCATCTGCGGATAGTTCCGGTCCCAGTCATCCGAGATGTGTTCCAGCGTGATGCGCACTGTCTTCGTCTGCCCCGGGCCAATCGGCGCCCGGCTCATGTCCACCAAATCCGGATACCCCGCCAGTTGGTTCTCCACCAGCACATGCAGTGGCAGCGTTTCTTTCTGCACGATCTGTCCCATGGTGTTCTTGAACTCGGCGTGAACATCAGCGCCCACCAGCGCCCGATCGCCAGTATTGCTGATGTTGAAGTCGAGATAGGTCACCGTGCCGCCCACGTAGTTCTCGGCGGCGCTCAGCTTAACGTCGGAGAGTTTCAGCTCCGCTGCGTAAGGGTTCGGCTCCGACCCAGATGCGTTCTTATGCCGACTGAACAGCAGGATGGCTCCCACCGCCACCACCACGACCACCAGTCCTACCAGCAGCGGGACCCAGTTACCTTTTTGGTCGGGTGCTGGAGCGGGTTCGTACGCCTGTTCCATGACGCCCCCGATTCTACTCCGCCTCTCGGCGCGAGTGCATTTCGCCTGTAACCTACTGTTAACATCTGTAAAATCAATGATTTACAGCACTTAGCCGCTGGATTTCCGGCGCCCACCAGACTATACTGGTAGCGGAGGCTTCCATGAAGAGCGTCCGCAAACCAATTTGGCTGACCCCATCCAATAGCCCCTGCCAGTTCTCTCTTCCCGACCATTAGGGTTCCGTCGGCCAC
Source organism: uncultured Acidobacteriaceae bacterium (assembly GCA_963738905.1). GTDB lineage: Bacteria > Acidobacteriota > Terriglobia > Terriglobales > Acidobacteriaceae > DASRAA01. Next base: position 1,092,861 of record CAVTYG010000010.1, on the reverse strand, counting down.
GATTTCCCTGTCTTAATTTCACCGTTCGGGCGAGCGACCTCTTGGGTACGACCTCGCACCGCTGCCAATCGGTGAATTGCGAACTCTGCCCCTTATTCGTACCGAAAGCGATGTTTGTATGTGCTGGATTTGGTTATTCCTGGCGATTTTCCTGGAAGTAGCGGCCACGATTTTGATGAAGCTGTCCAACGGCCTGACCCGAACCGCTCCTACCGTAGGCATGTTCGTGCTTTACGGATTGAGCTTCATCCCCATGACTATCGCATTGAAACAAATGGAGATCGGTGCGGTTTACGCCATCTGGTCCGCGGTCGGCACCGCCGCCGTGGCGATTCTGGGTATCGTCTTCTTCCACGAACCTGCCAATGCATTGAAGGCAGTGGCAATTGTTCTCATTATCGCGGGAGTCGTTTGCCTCGACTTCTCATCTCGCAAGCCGCACCAGGGTGGAAGCGCGACGCAAGCCCAACTCCGTCACGACCTCCTGTTGCCGGGCGAAGCCCAGGCCACTAAGCCGGCAAACCAGATTGCATCCGGGAAAGACTTGGCAGCACTTACCCGGCCTTGACGGCGACGATCTTCAGCTCTGGAACTTCATGGTTCCAGTTTAGCGGCGCTTGCTCCACCGCAATACGGAAGAACCGCATCTCTGTCGGCAGGATTGGATTCCTGACGAACTCGTTGCGTACCACGTCGATGCCGCCGTGCGCCATCCCCACAACCGGTCGCTGCACCGTGGCAACAATGTTCCCTTGCCAATCGCGAAAATCGACTTCGACCGTTGCACCCTTAATCGGATCCCGGCCGGAATTCGTCAGCACGCCATCGATGTAGACGACCTCGCTGCCAGTCGGCTGGCTGATTTGCAGGTTGCTGAACCTGAGATCGGTCGCATTTACCGACGCCGCCTCGGCGACCGGCGCTGCGCGCCGCTTGCTTTGCGGTCGAAGAAATATCAGCGCCAACGCCAACAGAACCAACGCTGCGCCGGTCGTGATCAGCCGACGCTTCAGCGCGTCGTTTCGTTTCGCTTTGCGGGTCTTTGGAACCAGTCTTAGTTCCGGCCGCTCACGGATAGGACTCTGGGATGGGCTTGCCAATGCAATCCTCTTTGCTCAAAGGTTGGGCTTCGTTCCCCGAAGCATGGCCAGATTGTTTAGGGACATCAAAACAAGGCGATTCGGCAGTTGCGAGGTTGCGTATTTCCGTTGCGGACCCTCGCTTCCGATCTTAGTTATTTTATCAATGACTCAGTGCGATTCGATCGATAGGAACCGGCTCTGTTACTCGCAGGATGACCACGACCTATTCCATCATCGCTGCAATTCGTGGCGGCTAGGGTTTAGACGCCTCGACGCCATCTGCGGTTGCTTTGCCGTCACATTGCAGGCGAATTCCTGCAACCCGCGCATCCCGTTCTCTTCAATTGCAGAAATTCATCCGTGGAATCGCGACGAAGCCTACTCGCCCGCCACCGTCATGCCATCAATTCGCAACGCCGGAGACGCGATGGCTCCGCGAAATTCCAGATCGTTACCGATCTCCGTCACGTTGGCAAACATGTCCTTCAGGTTGCCTGCCACCGTGATCTCCTCCACTGGATACGTCAACTCTCCGTTTTCGATCCAGATACCGCTCGCGCCGCGGGAGTAGTCGCCGGTCACCATGTTCACTCCCTGGCCGAGGAACTCCGTCACAAACAATCCTTCTTTGATACCGGCGATGATCTCCTGCAAACTCTTCGCCCCCGCCTTCAGAAAGAAATTCCCCGGCCCGATGCCCGGCGTCCCCGCCAGGCCGCGCGATGCGTTCCCCGTCGTCTGCATGCCCAGCTTCTTTGCGGTGTAAGTATTCAGCAGATACGACTTCAGCACGCCGTTCTCGACCACCACCGTCTTGCGGCTCGCCACACCTTCCGAATCGAACGGACTGGTTCCGAACAATCCCGGTAGCGTCCCGTCGTCCACGATATTGATGTTCTCCCCTGCAACCTTCTCGCCCAGCTTGCCCGCCAGGTACGACGCGCCACGATACACCGAGTCGCCATTCACCGCTTCGAAGATGTGCCCCACCAGCGAACCCGACACCGTGTTCTCGAACACGATCGGGACCTTCGCCGTCTTGACCTTGCGCGCGCCCAACCGCCGCAGCGTGCGCTTGGCCGCGATCTCGCCGACATGCTCCGGCGTCTCCAGCTTCTTCAGCGTCATCGCGACTGAATACCAGTAGTCGCGCTGCATCGCCGAGCCTTCCATCTGCGCAATCGGCACCGCCGACATCGAACAGTACGAACGCCGGGTGTCGCCGACGAATCCGTTCGAATTCGCCAGCACCTTGTAATAGATCGACGCATCGAAGCTGCCGCCATCCGAATTCGTAATCCGCGGATCGGCACTCATCGCCGCCCTTTCTGCGCGACGTGCGTAGTCAATGCGGTCGGCGGCCGACAGCGAATACACATCATCGTTGTACAGCTCGAGGTCGCCTTCCAGCTTGCCTTGCTGCTCCGGTGCAGGAATCCCCGCCAGCGGATCTTCGCTCGTCACCTTCGCCAGGTGCAGCGCCGCATCGACCATCACCCGCAAACCTTCGGGCGACAGGTCACTCGAGTACGTGCTCGCCGTGCGCTGTCCAAAAAACACCCGCACTCCAATGCCTTTTGAGCCTGACTCCTTCAGCGTCTCCACTTCGCCCAAGCGCACCGTGGTCGAGAACTCGCTGCCATCAACGGCGACCGCTTCCACCGCCGTCGCCCCGCCCTGCATCGCATGGTGAACCACATCCACCGCGATCTGCTTCAAATCCGCCGATGACACTTGTGTGCCCACTGCGCTTTCTTCTGTCGATACGTTCATGAAACTCCCAAAAATACGAATAAAAGATGTCTGTGATCCCGACCGAAGCCGACGCTTCGCGGCACAGTGGAGGGACGTGTTTTTCTTTCCCCCAATCAACCGGGTGCCATGCTCTTTGGCTTCTGTCTTTTCCGACAACTGACAATCGGCCACTGACAACTGCTTTACCCGGTTCCGCCCACCGTCAGCCGATCGACCTTCAGTGTCGGAATCCCGACGCCCACCGGCACCGACTGCCCGTCCTTCCCGCAGATCCCGATGCCCTCATCAAGTTGCAGGTCGTTGCCGACCATCGACACGCGCGTCAGCACATCGGGTCCGTTGCCGATCAGCGTCGCGTTCTTCAGCGGAGCCGTGATCTTGCCGTCCTCGATCATGTACGCTTCCGACGCCGAGAACACGAACTTGCCGTTCGTAATGTCCACCTGCCCGCCACCAAAGTTCACGGCATACACGCCGCGCTTCACTGAGCCGATAATGTCTTCCGGCGCGTCCTCGCCTGCCAGCATGTAGGTATTCGTCATGCGCGGCATCGGAATGTGCTGATAACTTTCGCGCCGCCCATTGCCCGTGTTCGCCATGCCCATCAGCCGCGCCGACAGCTTGTCGGTGAGATATCCCTTCAGAATGCCCTTCTCGATGAGCACCGTGCTCGCCGTGGGATTGCCTTCGTCATCCACATTCAGCGAGCCGCGCCGCCCCGGCATGGTGCCGTTATCGACGACTGTGCACTTATCGCTGGCTACGCGCCGACCCATCATGTCTGAGAACGCCGACGTCTTCTTGCGATTGAAGTCCGCCTCCAGTCCGTGCCCGATAGCTTCATGCAGCAGCACGCCCGGCCATCCCGGACCCAGCACCACTTCCATCTCACCCGCAGGAGCATCGATCGCATCAAGCTGAATTATTGCCTGTCGCGCGGCTTCGACGGCGAAGTGCTCCGGCGTCTTTTCCGTCTGGAAGCATTCGATGCCCACACGTCCGCCGCCGCCGGCCGTCCCTCGCGACGTCTCACTGCCCGACTTCGCCAGGCAGAACACGTTCAGCCTTGCGAGAGGCTGCGAATCCTCGGCGAAGCTGCCGTCCGACCCAATCACCAGGATCTTCCTCAGCTCATCGGCATACCCAACGCGAACTTCTTTAATCCGCGGATCGTACGCCCGCGCGGCCTTATCGGCGCGATTCACCAAATCGACCTTCGCCATCACATCGGCTTCCACCGACGGCAGCGGTACCGGATAAAGGTTGTGGAATGGCTTGTCGGTCAGACCCACCACCGGCTGCTTCGCCGGACCCGAGGCGATCATTGCCGCCGTGCGCGCGGCATGCAGAATGCGCTCCGGCGCGAGGTCATCGGTGTACGCGTAACCGGTGCGTTCGCCGGAAAGCACGCGCACGCCGCATCCCACCGAGATGCCCTGCGATGCCGACTTCACCATGCTTTCGTCGAGCGAAACCGAAGTCGATGTCTGATATTCGAAGTAAAGATCGGCGAAATCCCCGCCGGCGGAAAGCGCCGCAGCCAGGTATTTCTCCACGTCTGCCTGCGCCAGCCCATAACGCTCAAAGAAGAACTTCTTGTCCATAATCACTCTTATTAGATGCCGTTCAGCCGCCTTCGACGCGGCCCCTGATTGTCTTCGGAACCTTCGATTATCACACAAGCGTGTGCGCTCCGTTGCAGCGACAAGAGCGACTTTTCGCTACGCTCTTCAGAAGGAACAAGTTTTTGCAGGCCTGCGCCATCTCCGCGGAATCGTTGGGACACATGCTCGAGTCCTTCCTCGCCGCCCACCCCAATTCCGTCGCGCTTGAAAACGGTGAGTTGCTCTTCGACTTCTCCACCGCTCGCTACTCCATCACCGGGGAAGGCAAATGCGTCCTCCACCTCTGGTCCGACGAGCGCAACACTGTCCGCCGCGTCCTCGACGCCGAAGTCACACCCCGCGTGCTCCGCCTGACCGTACTCCGCTTCGGCCAGTCCCAGCCGTCCATCCTGGAAATCTCCGCCGAGCGCGATCATCGTTCCCCCACCGTCCTACGTGCCATTCGCGCCCGCTACAAACAGGTCCTCGAGCGCGTTCTGCTCCGCCAATTTCCCGGCTACAAGCTCGACTCCGTCAGCAACCGCGCCGACCTCGAACACTCCTGCAGCCCCATCTACACGCGCGGTCTGCTTGCGCCAGGGCCAGTCCGCCTTCGCCGTCTTGGGTGTTAGCTCCGACGAAACCCAGCCCTCCATCGACGCCGCCCTCACCTTCGGCATCCTCTGGATGCACCACCAGCGCGAGCGACTCGCCGGACGCTCCCACATTGTCGGACTCAAGCTTTTCGCTCCCGCCGGCCGCAACGAGATGATTCGCGAGCGTATGGCGCATCTCGATCGCGACGCCGCCAAGTGGCAACTCTACGAACTCGATGAGCGTGCTGAAACCTGCGCCCCCATCGATTGCGACGACTCCGGCAACATCGTTACGCGACTCGTTCGCGCCGTCGATGCCAGCGCCGCACAAGCTCGTTTTGCCGCCTCCATAACGCGTATCCAGAACATTACGCCCGACTTTGAAATCGCTGTCGAGTCCCCGACGGAAATCATCTTCCGCCTGCACGGTCTCGAATTCGCGCGTGTGCGCCTCGCCCCGGTAGCCGGCTCATTCCGCAATGCCGAGGTCATCACCTTCGGACTCTGGCCCGCCGAATACATCCTCGACGACTCTAACGAGGCCACGTTTTGCGACCTCGTCACCCGCCTCGCGCAACGCCGCAATTCGCGCGGCCAGCGCGACGACATTGTCTTTCGTCTCTGTCCCGAGCGCTGGCTCGAATCACTCATCACCCGCGACGTGCGCGCCATCGACGAGCGTCTCGATCTACGTTTCGTCTATTCGCAGGTGCCCGCCTTTGCCTCGATCGACCGCGCCATGATCGATGTCCTCACCTGCACCAACGATGGCCGCCTCGCCATTCTCGAGCTCAAGGCCGACGAAGACATCCACCTCCCACTCCAGGGCCTCGACTACTGGGCGCGCGTCCGCTGGCACCAGCGCAACGGAGGCTTCACGCGCAATGGCTACTTCGCCTGCCGCGAACTCTCTGACGCTGCTCCACTTCTCTACCTAGTCGCTCCCGCCCTCCGCACCCATCCCGCAACCGATACGCTGCTGCGCTACCTCTCCCCCCAAATCCAGTGGTCCCTCGTCCAGATCGACGAGCGCTGGCGCGATGGCGTTCGCGTAGTCAACCGCAAGCACCCTCAAATCGTTTCAACCACGGATTTTCACGGATGAACACGGATTACATGGAATCGAAATCACCAAATACCGCGTTAAAGCATGCGGCCATCACCGAAGTCATTATTGGTGTCTTCTACGAGGTCTACAACGAGCTGGGACACGGCTTTCTGGAGTCAGTCTATCGAGAAGCGATGGCTTTCCTGCTCACCCGACGGGGTCTGGCTGTCGAGCGCGAAAAGCCGGTGACAGTGACCTTTCGAAAGGCGCCGGTTGGCTTCTTCCGGACGGATCTTCTAGTTGAGCATGCTGTCATTGTTGAGCTGAAGTGTGCCCGAAGTCTCGACTCGGTGCATGAGGCCCAACTGTTGAACTACCTGAAAGCTACGGAATTTGAGGTGGGCCTCTTGTTGAACTTCGGCACTCGGCCTCAATTTCGCCGCATGCTGCTCGACAATGAACAAAAATTGGTTCGGCCCAACCGTTCCGGAGCGGCAGGGCGAAAGAATTCAATCTGATCCGTGTTCATCCGTGCAAATCCGTGGTTAAGATGGTTTTACCCCACCCTCCGCCGCCCTGTACCTCCAATAATCCCCCGCTGTCTCACTCAGGTCTCCCGCCGGCTTCTCTCCCTTGAACACTCGCGAGACTCCCCTCACTACCCGCCGCATCGGCAACTCCCCGTTTGCATCCGTCAGGAACAATTCCCCGACTTTGATCGTCCGGTAGTACCACCGCTTCAGCAAGGCGAGATGCTCCATCCACTCCAGCGCGCTCGCCATCTTCGGAGCCTCAACTCCCGCCAGCGCCTCATGGATGCGCGCTTCCATCGACTGCGGCTTCGCCTGCATATGTGCTGCCTCGGCCTTCGACGCCACATCGAGCTGCACGCCATCGCAGATCATTCCTGCCGCGATCTTGAACAGCGTCACCGAGCTCTTTTCCGCTGACGGCTGAATCATCACGCCATTCAACTCATCCAGTCGGCGCACAATCTCCGGCAACTGCGCCGTCGCCGCCTTCACCTTCTCCAGCCGCGTATGCAACGCCGCTGCGCCTTCAAAGTCCAATCCCGCCGACGCCTCATCCCGCAGCTTCTCAATCTCGCGCACCAGCGACTGCCCACCGCTCGTGAAATACTCGCGCACCCGTCCGACCTCCGCCGCATAGTCTCCATCCGTGCAGCCCTTAAAGCACGGAGCCAGGCACATCTTCATCTCGGAATAAATGCATCCCGGAAACGCCGGATCGGGATTCAGATCGTCCGTACAGCGCCGCATCTTGTAGAAATCGAGCGAGTCGTTACAGAATTTCTCCGCCGCCACCCGCGTCGCAAACGGCCCAAAGTACTCTGGCGGGTGCCCCACCCTTATCGCCTTCTTTTGGCGATAGAGTGGGAAATGTTCGCCGTAGTGTCCGCGGATGCGCGTCGTCACCGTCGCCCGCGGATACGCATTGTCGAGGATTAGCTTGACCAGCGGCGCAAACCGCAGCTTCAGCCGGTCGCCATAGTTCCGGGGAAACTCCCGTCGTAGCGTCTTATATAAGAGGAGCGACGCTTCAAAGTCCGACCCGGTCGCGAACCACTCCACCTCGTGCACGCGATCGCGCAGGTTGAGCTTGCGGGTCTGGCCTTCAACTGCGCCCAGCAGCCGCTGCAACCGTCGTCGCAGGTTCGACGACTTGCCGACATAGGGCTCGCTACCCGCCTCGCCGCGCAGTACAAACACCGCCGCCGCAGCCGGAGCGGCCGCAAACAGCTCGCTGTCATGCTCGGACGAAAACGGAACTTGCACGGGATGATTCTAGTACTAGTAGAAGAGAGTCACAGAACAGCCCCAACGATGCATGGCTGCGTCTCACCTTAATGCGCTGCCACGCACAGCCCGCGGAGTCAGAGCCCCTCAACTGCAAGCCAGGATCGGACTCCCCGGTGAATTTGCATTGAACTTGCAGTCCCGCGTGACGCAGGTGACGCCGTTTAAGCGGAGTTCGAAATGAACCTGCGCACCAGTCCCTTGGTAGCTCGTGTAGGCTTCTTCGGCATCCTCCCCCCAGACTAAAGGGTCGGAGCTCGCGTCAGTTCCGGTCGCAACCATCACGCGGCCAAAGGTCACCGGTCCGCCAGCCACCGCCACCTGTTGATATACGTCTTGGAATATCGCGGCCAATGTCGGTGTCTTGCCAACACTCTGGACCTGGCTCTTCACCAGTAGCTGCACCACATCGCCGGTCTTAATGGCCGGTGTCGCGCTCACCGTGACTTGTGTGATCGACACTACATAACCTGGCGCCGCTGGCCCAGGCGCCCCCCGCGGGGCTGGCGCTCCCGGGGTCAAACTGCCGCACGCCCCCGCGCAGGATAGCACCGTCGCACTAATCCAGTCCGGCAGCGGGGATTGGTATTCGAACAACGAAGGCGAGGGATCGGGCTGGATGTCTCCAAAGCGGAGAGCGTAGTAGCTACCTGGCAGCAGCCGATGGTTGAAGGGCAGATTCAACCCCGGCCTGAGCGGCGGCCATGTAAGCCATTCGTGAATCGCGCCCAGAATCTGCTCCGTCGAGGGCAGCTTGGGGTTCAGCGGTTCGCCTCCCCCTTCGTACTTGCCCGCTGCCAGTAACGCAACTCCACCCGGAAATAGGACCATGACGTTTTGCGCGCGCTCTTCCGGGACATTGAGTGCTAAAGACGAAGTGAGATTGAACTCGTGCCACGCTCGTGCGGCCGCGACGTTCCAGTGTCGCTTCTCAGCGTTCGAGCTGAGCAGAAAACTGCCATTCGGCAAGACCGATACGTAGTACTCGCCCGCCGCTAATTCGAAGGTAGAACCATCCGGTGCGGAAAAGTGAGTCTTGTGTTTCAAGGCGACAGTTGCTGCCCTTGCGTTGGCAGCATCGGAGCACGAGCAATGACAGGACGTTTGCGTTTGGCTCCCTGCGGCGCGCAGGGCAGTTAGTTCGTTGAGCAAGTCGTCCAGGGCTGACATATCTGAATCTCCCAGATGGAATTGAGGGGCCCCGAGTATGGTCGAAAATCGTACCACTGAAAGAGGAGTCAGCGAACAAATTGTCGGGAGTTTTTCCTGCCGAGCGCCGGAGACGGCTCTCGCTTCGGCGCCGAAGCGGAGGAACCTGCCCTGAACTTCCCGAAGGTAGCCGCAGTTAGGAAGCGCAGACTTGCAGCATGGATGCTCACAACTCCACCCGGCGGTTGGGTTCGCGGCTAATGGCTAATGGCTAGCCCTCTTTCTTCCCCCGCACCTTGATTCTCGCCGGCGCTTCAATCGGCTGGAAGTGCGCCTTCTTCGAGTGCAGCCGGAAATCGCGCCCCTCCATCTCAACCTTCTTGCACATCTCGTGCAGCCGCGAACGCATGCGCTCGCCGATGCGGTCCCCCAGCGTCTCGCGTCGCGCCGCCCGGTCTGCCGCCGAATAGCTCCGCGGATTGTCGTCTTCCACCCGCTCCTGCTCCGGCTTGTCCGGAAAATTCGTCGTGAAGATAGTTGTCTTGTTGTCGTTATAACGGCTATTCAGAACGTAGTTCACGGTGTCGAACACCCACTCCGTACTCCGCACCGCGCCCAGCTCGTCGATCACCAGCACTTCGGCATCGAACACCGGCCGCAAAATCTCCATCTCTGTCGCTTGCACCGACGCGTTATACGAATTCTGAATCGACTTCAGCAACTCGCGATAGTCGCAAAACAAACTCGGCACACCCTTATCGCGAATCAGCGCCTTCAGAATCCCTACCGCCAGGTGCGTCTTGCCCACGCCCACCGACCCCACCAGCAGCAGCCCGGTCTTCTCCACCGGATACTCCTCCACAAACCGTCCCGCAGCCAACTTCGCTTTCCCCAGCTTCGCGTCTTCAGCATCATCGGCATCGTACTGAAACGTACTCAGCTCGCAATGTTCGTACCGCGCCGGAATCTTCGCCGACGCCAGCAGCCGCTGCGCGCGCTCCTGTAGCTTGCATTGGCAGCGCGTTACCGCGCGCTCCTTACCATTGGAGATCTCTCTCCACCCGCTTCCTCCGCACACCGGACACGTCGCTTCGCTTTCGCCGTTCACGTTTCAGTTCCTTTGTTCCAAACCTCGACTGTACTTCCCGCTCCGCCCCCGCGCAAGGAGGACCTGCATTCCCCCCCGCCACGCTAAGAAATCTGGGTGCCCCATCCTTTCCCCTCCTTTGGGAAAGGGGGGAGAAGTCTTCGCACCACTCCGCTGGTTTTGACTTGAACCGGCAACTGACAACTGGCAACTGTTTCGCTTTGTCATCCCGACCGGAGCCGCCGCTTCGGCGGCGTAGTGGAGGGACCTGCATTTCGTGGGAACGGCAATCGCTGGTTCATCCTGCGCGAACTCGCCTGGCACCGAGTCGAAAAACCAGCCCGTGCCAATCCGCGACCTCCGCCTAATCCAGCAATACGCTCGGATTCTTCTTCGCAATATGCAAAAGCTTGAGCGTAGCCTGTCGCGGCTCACGGATCCCCTGCTCCCAACTCTCCACGGCGTTCGAACTGACATTCAGCAGCCGTGCCAGCAATGCCTGGCTGGCATTCAAGGTGGCCCGCAGGGCACGAATATCAGAGGGCTTCAGCGGTTTGGGACGCGCCGGCAGCTCCGCCTTGCGCAGATCGAGCCCGCCCTTGGTGGACTTGGATGAGGACTCACCCCGCTTCTTCTTATCCTTCTTCTTGTCTTTCTTTCCCACGCCGCTTCCTCCGCCTGTCACATCGTAGCAGTGCCACAATGTAGGACTTTATCATCCTCCCGTAAATGGCCCAAAAGCGTCACGCCGACCTACCACCTTGCTGCCCGCACCTGCCCCCGCCATGATTCGTCATCCTGAGCGAGGACGCGCCAAAAAGGCGAGCGTCCGAGTCGAAGGACCTGCTGTTCGCCTCGACAACGATGAATCTGGGTGCCCCATCCTTTCCCTGCTTTTGGGAAAGGGTGGGAGGGGCTTCCGTGTCGTCCGTGTGAATCCGTGGTTGCTTTTGCTTTTGTTTTTTGCCTAACTCTTCTCCGTGCCTCGGTGTCTCTGTGGGTGAGTCGTCCGTCAGGTTACTACCCGCGCCACCGGCCGTCCCTTTTCCCCCATCTCCACATAAGCCAGCGGCCGCTCGTGATCATGGGTAAACCCCACCAGCCATTTTTCCGGAATCGCTTCCGCATAGAACTTGTGCCGGTTGTCAATCGTCGTCAACGGATACAGGTCATAGCCTAAAACCCATGTTGGATCGAGATGGTTCGTTGTCGGAATCAGATCGCTGGGATAACACAGCGTCGCGCCCCCGCTTCGTACCAGCACCGCCTGCAAATCGCGAGTGTGACCAGGAAACACCCGCACCGAAATTCCCGGCGCAATTTCCGCGTCACCTTGCAGCAACGCCATCTGTCCGCTTCGCACCAGTGGATCGTAGTTGTCCGTCAGGTAGCTGACGCGGTCGCGCTCGTGCTGTTCATGCGCATGTTCCAGCTCACCCTTCTGCGCGTAGTACTTGGCGCGGGGAAAGGTCGGCACCGGCTTCCCGTCGCGGTAATACGTGTTCCATCCGCAGTGGTCGAAGTGCAGGTGCGTGTTGACGACGATATCGATTTCGTCCGGCGCGACCCCCGCCTCTTCGAAACTCTTCATCAAACGCGCCTGGTTCTTGTAAATCGCCTGCGACTTCTCGTTGAGCTTCGGTCCAATTCCTGTCTCGATCAATACCGTCTGCTTACCATCGCGCACCAGCAGCGAATTAGTTCCGACCTTCAGCATATTGCGCGCATCCGGCTGCGCCCGCTTCTCCCACATAACCTTCGGGACCACACCAAAGAAGGCTCCGCCATCGAGCTCGTACGTCCCGTCAGAAAGCACTGTCACCTCAAAATCCCCAACCGTCGTTCTAATCAATTCGTGTCCCTTGAAACGTGCTGTCAGTTTCTTACTGGCTACTGGCAAGTGACGACTGGCTGCTGACAACTGTCTTGCTCGTCATCCTGAGCGAGGACGCGCCAAAAGGTGCGCGTCCGAGTCGAAGGACCTGCTGTTCGCCGCGAGAACCAGAATCGGTGCCCATCCTTTCCTGGCCTTTGGCAAAAGCTGCGAGAAGCCTTCGCACCGTCCGTGTGCTCGGTCGTTGATTTGTTACTTCAGGCAAATCCGTAAAGATCCGTGTAAATCCGCGGCTCTCTTTCGCTCTAAACTAAACCCGAGGAGGACTTTCCATGCTCCGCAAAATGACTTTGCTTCTCGCTCTCTCTGCCAATTTATTCGGTCAGCAACCTGCTCCCACACCGCCAAATCCGCCCTCAAGCAATCGCGTCCAGCAAATGCGAGCCGACCTCAATCAGATGGAGAGTCTGATGAACAATATGCAGAGCGAAATCAACTTCCTCCGCGATCAGAACCTCCAGATCCTGCTCAACACCAACGTCCGCATGTGGACCATCCTGATTCGCGATCTGCGCGCCCAGCTCGACGAGGAAGAACGGCGGGGCCCGCTACCAGCGCCAGTGTCACCAGTAAAATGACCGTTAGTCATATAGCGATATAAGTGGCTTGGAAGCAATTACTTACTGAGAATCGTCGTCACGATCCGGTCGAAGTCTTCCAGCGAGTTGTAGTCCAGCCGGATCTTCCCCCGCCCTTTGCGGTCCGTGATCGTAACCCGCACTCCAAGCGCACGCTCCAATTCCATTGCTGCTTCCCGCACATTCGGATCAGCTCTCAGCTCTCTTAATTGCTGATCCAGCTCCTTGAGGCTGGGACGCGTCGATCCGGTAATGGCCTCTTCCGTTTGCCGTACCGATAGAGCTCGATCGACGATGCGCTCCGCCAGCTTCAATGCCGATTCCGGCGTCTCCGCCGCCAGCAACGCTTTGGCGTGCCCAAAGCTCAGCTCGCCACGTTCAATCATCGCCTGCACGGGAACCGGTAGTCGCAGCAGTCGCAGAAAGTTCGCGACCGACGAGCGCTCTTTCCCCGTGCGCATCGAGATCTGCTCCTGGGTCAATCCAAATTCCCGGCCCAACCGATCAAAGGCACGCGCCTGCTCGATCGGGTTCAGGTCTTCGCGCTGGAGATTTTCGATAATCGTCATCTCCATTGCCTGCTCGTTCGAAACCTGCCTAACGATCGACGGTACGGTCGCCTTACCGGCGCGTTGCGAGGCCAACCACCGCCGCTCGCCGGCAATCAGCTGATACCGGCCGCCCGGAACCGCCCTTACCGTGATCGGCTGAAGAACCCCCGTTGCCTTGATCGACTCCGCCAGCTCCAGCAAAGCTGCCTCGTCCACACGGGTGCGGGTTTGGTACGGGTTGCGATCGATAAGCTCTAGGGCGAGTTGATGGATCACCTCACCAGAATGAGGTTGTGGGGCTGACTGAGTAGTAGGACGCGAAGGCAACAGCGTCTCTAAGCCACGTCCCAGCGCCGGTCGTTTTTCGGTCATGAGTTTTGGTCTCTCTGTTCTAGGTACTGATTTCGGGCTGTCCGGCCGTAACCGCCACTGGCTGCGCCGAACGGATACGGATTTCTTCGGCCAACTGCATATAAGCTTCGGCGCCGCGGGATTTCGGATCGTACAGGAGCGCCGGCTTGCCGTGGCTGGGCGCCTCTGCCAGCCGGACGTTGCGCGGAATGGTGGTCTGGCACATCAGCTCGCCGAAAAAGCCGCGCAGATCCGCCGCTACCGACTGCGCCAGGTTCGTCCGGTCGTCAAACATGGTGATCACTACTCCCTCAACCCGCAAACTCTGGTTCAGCTCAAGCTTGATGCGCTCGATGGTATCGAGCAATTCGGTCACACCCTCAAGGGCAAAGTATTCGGCCTGCATGGGGACCAGGACAGAATCCGCCGCCACCAGGGCGTTCAGGGTCAGAAGGTCGAGTGCTGGCGGACAATCGATCACGATGAACTCGTAGTCGGCGCGAATTGGGGCGAGCGCATAGCGCAAGCGATATTCACGGTGATCGAGCGGCACCAGCTCGATGTTGGCCCCGATCAGGTTCTTGTGCGCCGGGATGGTTGACAGCAGCTCGATCTCGGTCGGGCTGACCGCTTCGACCGCTGTCACTTCGCCCATGAGAACCTGGTAGGTGCTGAGGCGGTGGGGATCGCGGGCAAAGCCGACTCCGCTGGAGGCGTTGGACTGTGGGATCGCAATCGAGGAGGAGGGTACGGGCACCCAGCACAGCTAATGAAGCCGCGAGATTGATGGCGGTGGTGGTTTTTCCCACTCCGCCTTTCTGATTGGCAACAGCAATGACTCGAGCCACGAGGAACGCCTCAGGAAGAGATTAGTAGCTACGAGAACCACCGAACAATGAGGGAATAGGGAAGGTAAACAGTTTTTAGAGGAAAAGCTGTGCAAGGCAGAGCAAATTGTTCCACGTGGAACAATCGGATTCCGGACGCAGCCTCACGAAATGTTCCACGTGGAACATTTTGCGCGTGACTTGCGCAGGATTTTCTGAAGAAGGAGCGGTGGCAATTCAAATTGTTCCACGTGGAACAATTATTGACCTATGGTCATAATAGGTCGCAAGTGTCGAGAATAGCCATCCTATCCCACATGGAAGTTACCAAAAGCCTCTAATAAAGATATATTTACCACTTACTATGCGATTTACTCATTTTCGCGAGGCAATTGTCCCATATATACGGCTCGCATCTCGCTCTGGGGAATGGGGACAGGATCGCGAAACTGCCATGGCTGGCCCAAAATCTCCAGTGCGGCCTCAGTTTGGCCAGATCCAACCAGCAGGCAAAGGGTTCCGGCGGGAGCTACAAGGCGGGCAGCGGTGGGGAGTGCGGCGGAGAAATTCTCGACGGCGCGCAGAGTGACGACGGAAGCAGGGGTGGTCCACGTCTCGGCACGAGCACAGACCACCTCGACATTGGTGAGACCGAGGGCGCGAACGGCCTCGCGCAGAAATGTGGCTTTCTTGTTGTGCGATTCCAGCAACGTTACTTTAATTTGCGGGACAAAGAGCTTTATGGGAATTCCGGGAAAGCCGGCTCCGGAGCCGACGTCCGTCAGCGTGGGTTGCTCCGGGCAGTCGAACGCGGACATTTGCTGGAGACAGCGGGCGGCGAAGAGCGACTCGCCGAAGTGGCGGGTGACGATCTGTTCCGGATCGCGGACCGCCGTCAGGTTGATGCGTGCGTTCCAGCGCAGGAGAAGATCGAGGTAGATGCGCAATTGTTCCGCGAACTCGGAAGATGCGGGTGTGCCGCCGAGAAACGGTTCGAGTAAGACGGCGATGCGCGCGGCGTCGAGCACGGGAGTCCAGCATAGCGGAGAGGTGATGCCACGAAAAAACAAAAGCAACCACGGAGGCAGACGGACGACACGGAGTCCGCCTAGGTCAAAAACATCAGGAGCTGCGGATTTACACGGATGACCACGGATCGGAATTGAGCAAAAGTCAAAAAGCAAAGGCAACCACGAATTCACACTGACCACACGGATACGAGCAGCTTGGATTGGCACTGATGTTCACGCGCGTTCCTCCCACCCCTTTCCCAAAAGCGGGGAAAGGATGTGACACCCACATTTCTCGTTGTCGAGGCGAACAGCAGGTCCTTCGACTCGGACGCGCGCCTTTCTAGCGCGTCCTCGCTCAGGATGACGTGCAAGGGTCCGCACATTCCTGCAATGCGGACGAAATGCAGGTCCCTCCACTCCGCCGCCGAAGCGGCGGCCCCGGTTGGGATGACAGGCAAAACCGTTGGCAGTTGCCGGTTGTCAGTAAAGTCAAAAGCTACAGCAACACAGATTCAAACGAGCGAGACGACTCAGGCGGCGGGGGGGCAGGGCGGTTCGACGCAGAAGCCGAGTTTCTGGCCGAGGGCGTGGAATTCGGCGACCCAGGTGCGCGAGGTCTCGTCGTTTTGCTGCGCGTAGAACGGATAGACGTTTTGCAGGAGCTGGTAATAGACGTTTTGCGCGCGGCCGAGATCGACCTCGAAGGGCAAGGTTCGGGCCAGGTCAACGGCTTGATTGAACCGGTGCAGAGGTTCGGCCTGGGGCTTGAGTGCAAGGTCGTCGGCCATACGGGCGAAGCGGCGGGTCAGAGCATAGCCGAGCCAAGGGGCGTCCCACTGAATGCCTTCGCGGGCGGCAGTCTCGAGCAAGGCGCGCACGCGCTCGAAGTCGATCTCGTCGGCGAGGAAGGCCTGCCGCAGCGCGTTGTTGAGGACGAACTCGGCGGTGAGGTGCAGCATTTTGGGGAGGGGCGCGCCCATCCCACTGAGGAAGGCCATGACCGGCGCGTGATGCTCGTAAATCTGCTTATAGGCGGTCTCGGCTTCGGACATGGTAGAGCTGAGCAACTTGCCGATGACCTTCTGACGCTCGTCGCGGAACAGTGACTTGAGGGAGTAGCCCGCTCCGTCGAAGTGGCGGTCCAACTCGCGCACGACGGCGGGAAGATCGGCGCCGAGGAAGGCATCGCGCACGTCGGTAACGGTTTGGCGGAACTCGGCGTCACCGGGAAGTGGCCGCACGCCGGCCATGATGTTGTGGTCGCCAAAGTGAAGCACTCCGAAGGCAATCCGCTGATGCGAGTGGGTGATGCGGGAGCGAACGCGCGTCGCACCTACGGCCAGACGTGCCTTACCGGACTCGAGACGGACGTCTTCGATGGGCTGGAGCTCGTAGGCGGGACCGAGGTCTCCATCGCTGAACTGAAACATGGATGCGATGGCGTTATGCGCGGCGACGGCAAGCAGGTCAACGCGCGCGGGCTTGACGAAGCGGTCGAAGACGCGGGCGCCATCGCCAA
This sequence comes from uncultured Acidobacteriaceae bacterium, assembly GCA_963738905.1. Lineage (GTDB taxonomy): Bacteria > Acidobacteriota > Terriglobia > Terriglobales > Acidobacteriaceae > DASRAA01. Next base: position 1,075,990 of record CAVTYG010000010.1, on the reverse strand, counting down.
ATTCGGGCAGATTGCTTTTGGCGGCCTGTAAATGCTCGCGGAAGGTCTGCTCCTGATGATCGGGAAAGAGCCGCTGGGCGATTTGCAGGGCGCGGCCAGCATACATGATGACCTGTACGGTTTCTAAACCCGAGATCTCATCGAAGAACCAGCCACAACTGGTGTACATGAGCATGAGGTGGCGTTGCATCTCGAGCAGGGAAAGGGCGGTAACGGTCTCCTCGTCGGAGAGTTCGTGGGTGGCGTGGGCAGAGAAGAAATCGGCAATGCTTTTGTCACTGCGGTCGAGCACGATGCGGGCGTATTCGTCGCGAGCGAGCCAGGGTTCCTTGAGCAGCTCAGCGGCCTGCTTCTCATAAGGCTCGGCGAGGCTGTCGCGCAGCTGATCGAGGGCGCGGCGCAGAGGGGCGCGCCAGGACTGGTTCCATCCGGGCTTGCCGCCGGAGTTGCAGCCGCAGTCGGTGCTCCAGCGGCCGACACCATGGGAGCAGCTCCAGGCAGTGTTTTCGACGATCTCAACTTCATGCGTGGGCGGGTTGATGGTCAGATACTCGCCGTAGTTCGTGAGTTGCGCGAGTTGCTTGGACTCGATGTGATGCAGGGCGTAGGAGAGCGCCATCTCACCCTTGTGATGGTGATGGCCGTAGGTTTCGCCGTCGGTAGCGATGTGCATGAGCTGTTTCCAGCGGCGGTTCTCGGTGAATCCGCTCATGAGGCGGTTGGCGAAAGTTTCGCCGTTGGAGAGCAGGCCTTCAAAGGCGACAGCGCGCGAGATGGGGCCGTCGTAGAAGAAAAGGTTGATGCTGCGGCCCGACGGGAGATTGCAAACGTAGGGACGCGTGGGGTCGATCTTGCTGCCTTCGACGTTCTTGAAACGCGCGGTGGTGATACGGCGCTCGGCCTTGGCCTGCGACGGCGCGAGGACGGTGAACTTAATGCCGTTGGCGGCGAGGACATCGAGGGTTTCGACGTCAACCGCGGTCTCGGCAAGCCACATGCCTTCGGGCTCGCGTCCGAAACGGTGCTCGAAGTCGCGAATGCCCCAGATGACCTGGGTCTGCTTGTCGCGACGGTTGGCCAACGGCATGATCATGTGGTTGTAAACCTGCGCGATGGCAGAACCGTGTCCGTTAAAGCGCTGTTTGCTTTCGCGGTCGGCGTCGAGGATGGCCTGATAGACGTCGGGGGAGTGGTCCTCGAGCCAGGAGAGAAGGGTGGGGCCGACGTTGAAGCTGATGCGGGAATAATTATTGACGATGGCGGTGATGCGATTGTCGGAGGTGAGAATGCGCGAGGCCGCGTTGGGCGCGTAACACTCAGCGGTGACGCGCTCGTTCCAGTCGTGGTAAGGGTAAGCCGAGTCCTGTTGCTCAATGACCTCGAGCCAGGGGTTCTCGCGGGGCGGCTGATAAAAATGACAATGTATGCAGAGATAACGATCCATAAGATGTGGTGGGGAGTCGATTGCAGCAGTGTAGTTGGATGCCGGTGAGGAGGACAACGTTGCAAGAGGTGGGTACGGGAGAGGGCACCCGTTTGGGGGGCGAAGAGAAATGCAGGTCCCTCCACTGCGCCGCCGAAAACGGCGGCTCCGGTCGGGATGACAAACAAGACAGTTGGCAGTAGCCAGTAGTCAGTAGCCAGCAAAGTCAAAAGCAGGGCGGCCGCGGAGTTCCGCCGATCTTCATCGATGATTCGAGCAAAAAGTCAAAACCAAAGGCGACCACGGATGCACACGGACGACACGGACAAGAGTGGGATCCTTCGGCTCTTCTCCCGTCGGTCGCTTCGCTCAGGATGACCCACGCGTTCTTAGCGCTGGCGGCGAAATGCAGGTCCCTCGACTACACCGCCGAAACGGCGGCTCCGGTCGGGATGACAAACAAGCCAGTTGGCAGTAGCCAGTAGTCAGTAGCCAGCAAAGTCAAAAGCAGGGCGGCCGCGGAGTTGCGCGGATCTTCACGGATACATCTTGAAGGAGAGAACGAAAACTGACCACGGATGCACACGGACGACACGGACAAGACTAGGTCCTTCAACTCGGCGCCACGGCAACCTCGCTCAGAATGACAAAGCGACAGAGGACACGAAGGTGGGGTTGTCGCGTTATATTGTGAACCGTACGAGGGGGGGATCATGGTGGGCCGCATCACGGGCTTGTTGGCGCTGCTACTTTTTGCGAGTGGGGTGACTGCCCAGAGCTCTGCGAACCTGGCGGTTGGTCAGACTCAGAGTTCGAGCGCGCAGCTCCAGTTCAAAGGAACCTACGAAGGGCTGAATTCCGAGCAGAAGCGGCTCATCGACGAGTGGTACGCCGATTACAACCACATGACCGGTGACCACGCCGATCCCAAAGAGTACAACCAGTATTCGCTTTCGACGCGCACCACCTATGAGGCGGTGACGCATGCGCTGATGACTACGCCCATGACGGACAAGTCGGGCAAATCGATAGGGACGGCGCTGGACCTGGTGCAGGGGATTGAGGCGATCAATGGTAAGGTCCCGCGGGCGCGCGGGGATTTGCAGTTTCGCATGTACGTGATGCTGAAGCCGGACGCGCTGCAGAAGCTGAAGGACTCGAGCGAGTTCTTTCGCGATCGCGACAATACCGTGTATCACAAGGGCTTTCCGCTGAATTACCGGCAGGATGGAACGCCGTCGATACAATTCTCGATGGCCAAGGACGGGCGGCATGCCGATATCGATGTGGACTATCGCTCGTCGGGCATTCCAAAGGGACTGTTCAACGGGCATTTGACGGCGGCAAATTCGGATGTGCGCGCGGGCAACAATACGCAGATTCATTTGCAGCGCTGGCAAGGACTGACGGACTGGTGGCACGCCCTGTTTGGATTTCCGACGGAGGCAGCGGACGATCCGACGTCGGGGTTGTTGCCGGGCGATGTGCCGCCGATTCCGCGCAAGGGCGAAGGCAAGCTCGATGAGGCGGTGCAGGACTTTCTGCAATCGTGGCTGGTGGAGCAGAAGCCGGAGTACTCGGCAGCCTACTTTGCGCCACGGTCGTTTGCTTGTCTGGTGGAGTATGGGCCGCAGTCGGGGCGGGAGATCAACGAGGGCATCGCGCCTTATATCGCGGCGAAAGACCTGGCGGCTGCAGGCAGAGCGATCGGCAAGGTGAACACCGTGGGCGACGGCGTGCAGCCGGAGAGCCTGCACGATAAGCAGATCAAGCCCATGAAGCAGCCGTATTCCACTTCGTTCTCGCTGTATCAGTTGTCGAATGCGGCGGCGGCGAGTTTTGAGTGCGATCCCGATAAGGCGTTCGACGACTTCGATCAGTCACGGGTGGCGAAGACCAGCGACAAAGCAGGAACGTATTTTGCTTCGGTGTTCCGGCTGAAGCCTCCGAATGGAAAGAGCGACGCGATCACGCTGGTCTGGACGAAGGAAGGTAAGTATTGGAAGGTGGTGGCGTGGGAGATGGAGCCGCCGGACGCGAAGCCGGGAGCGATGCCGGACACGCGCGTGGGACGAGCGGCGGTAACGACAGCGCGGCCGGCGAAGACGAAGATGAAGGGCGATCCGGCCGTAGTGCAGGCGTCGCACGATTTTCTGCACACGTGGCTGGTGGATGACAACTATGACGGCGCGGCGGCGTGGATGTCGCCGCGCTGCAATGATTGCGTTCAGTTGTATTTGCAGGAGGGCGAGAAGGCGCCGGCGACTCCGGAGGAGTATGGAGCGGCGATTCGGAAGTCGCTGACGGCGGTCGGCAAGCAGGTGGGCAAGGTGGAACATCTGCGGGAGGCGCTGGAGCCGGTGCGTCCAGAGCACGAAGATTTGCGGCTAGTGGAACATGCAGGCGAACATGCCTACACGCTGGTGGCCGTACCGGATTCACTGGAGGCGTCGTTCTTGTGCGCGAAGCGATCGAGCAAGAACCCTTACGTTGGAGACGATGAGGCGAAGAAAGTCTACGGGAATTACTACGCGACGCTGTTCACGTTTCGAACTCCGGGGGAGCATGCGGCGGCGCTGACGCTGCTGTGGGGAAAACAGGATGGACAGTGGAAGATCATTTCGTATGAAGTGGTGACGCCGTGAAGCAGTTGTCAGTTGTCAGTAAAGTCAGAGGCAAAGCGGGCGCGGAGTTGCGTGGATCGACAGGGATATTTGTGCCGCGCTTTCCCGAAAGCGGGGGAAAGGACCGGGCACCCAGATTCTCGTTGTCGGGGCGGACAGCAGGTCCTTCGCGTCGTCGGTCGAAACGACCTCCTCGCTCAGGATGACAAAGTGAGACGGTTGCCAGTTGCCAGTTGTCAGTAGAGTCAAAGGCAAGCAGGCGCGGATTGGGGCGGAGTTATGCGAACCAGTTTGGGCAACCGGGTTGGGTGAAATAGCGCGTCGGGCGCGGGAAGTCCTCTGCGAGAATGCGGGCAGCAGGGGCGCATGCGTTTCGCGCCTTGCGGCGAGGTGTCAGCCATGGACTGGACGAAGATCATCGATAAGTTCTTCGGATTTCTCTGCGGCATGATTCCAGGATCGGTGGTCCTGATGGTCGCGGCGTTGCATCACTCGGACATCTGGACGACGTTCTGGAAGGTTGGCTACCTGGGATACCAGACGAAGCTGGCGATCCTGATCGCGGCGGCGTTTGTGGCGGGCAGCACGGTGAATTCGGTACTGGGCGCGATCGTCGGCGGTGTCAGCAGCACGGTGGCCGATCGCAGAGGGCAACAGAGCGCGCCGGCTCCGCCACCTGCGCCACCGGCGGGACAAGTGGGGCAGGCAGGACCGCCGCCGCAGCCAGGGCTGGTGGGACAAGCGGGGCCGCCTCCACAACCTGCGCCCGTGCCAGCCGAGTACTGGCAGGACTTCAGTTGGCGCAACCTGGTGACGGCGTATTTGGGGAAAGCGGCTCCGGAGAACCTGCAGCCGTTTGTCGATCAGAACGATTACAACGATGCGGTGGCGTTGGCGAGCGCGATGCCGCAACCGGCCCAGGCGCGCGAGTTGGCGAAGATTGCGCGGCGGAACAATCCGGCGTATCTGCAACACAATGACGCGGTGTGGCGGAGCTACTGGAACCATCTGCACGCGATTACGGCGCAGCGGCTAGATACTCCGATGATGCGGGCGCTGACGCTGGTGAGTGCATATGGCGGAGCGAGCCTGGTGGTGCTGGTGTCGGCGCCGTGGACTCCGCTGCTAAGGCATTGGTGGATTTTGCTGCCGAGCATCTACTTTCTGCTGATCGCGGTAATCGAAGTGTTTACGGTCAACACGCAGGCCAGCGATCCGGCACAATTGTTCGAGCAACAGTGGCAGTACTTGCGGGCGCACGTCGGCAAGGGCGAGCAGGTGACGGAGTCGGTGTAGCGCTCTCGCGGGATTGCCGATGCGGACGAAATGCGGCGTCCCTCCGGCTGCGCCGCCGAAACGGCGGCGCCGGTCGGGATGGCAAAGCAGACTGAAGCCGGCTCAGGTCATTGAAACAGCTGGCAACACCGAGCTGAAGCTCGGCACTACCCGACGCCGGGGCGGTGAGCTGGAGATCGGCAGCGACGGATGTGGGCGCGTCGAGTTTGCCGCTCAGTAGTGGTTCGAAGAAGCGGTCGACGGCGGTGAGGATCTCTACCTCATTGTGGGACTCGTAGATTGACTTGCGGAGCTGGGCCCCGTGGGCGACGCCGTGGGTGAACCAGGCGGCGAACTGTTTCATCTTGCCGGCGGCGCCGATGACCTGCTCTTCGTGCAGCATGGTGAAGTAGGTGCGGATCATCTGGTAGCGATCGGCGTCGGTCGGCGTGTCGTAGCGGCCGGTCGCGGTGTACTGCTCGATCTGGCGGAAGATCCAGGGGTTCGAGGCAGCGCTGCGGCCGATCATAACGGCATCGCATTTGGTTTCGGCGACCATGGCGGCAGCATCTTCTGGCGAACGGATGTCACCGTTGCCGATGACGGGAATCTTCACGGCATCTTTCAGCGCGGCGATCCACTCCCAGCGCGCCTGGCCGCTGTAACCCTGCTCGCGAGTGCGGGCGTGAAGGGCGACGGCGGCGAGTCCACATTCCTCGGCCATCTTCGCCAGTTGCACGTGCACGACTTCTTTGTCGTTCCATCCGGCGCGGAACTTCACGGTGAAAGGGACGGTGACGGCGGCGCGGACGGACTCGAAGATGTTCTGGATGAGCGGCAGGTTGCGCAGCAGGCCGGAGCCTCCGTTGCAGGTGACGACCTTGCGCGCGGGGCATCCGAGATTGAGATCGACGAGGTCGAAGCCGAGGTCCTGAACGATCTTTGCAGCCTCGGACAACGAGGCGGGATCGCTGCCGAAGAGCTGCGCGGAGATGGGGTGCTCGTTGCCGTAGAAGGTGAGGTAGCGCTTGGCCTTCTTGTCTTTGTGGCGGATGATGCCGTCGGCTGAGGTGAACTCGGTCATCATGAGGCCGCATCCGCCGAGATTGCGAATGAAGCGGCGGAAGACGGTGTCGGTGATGCCGGCCATGGGCGCGAGCACGGTGGCGGGACGGATTTCGACAGTGCCCAAAGTTACGGACGCAGGGACGCGGGCGCCAGCAGGGGCGACGCGCTGGGCCGGGTTGTCGAAAAACTTGGGCACGATCTGATTGTAACGGGTCTGATCGGGTTCAAAAACAGCTCCCAAAATGAGAATGCCGGTCGCATCGTTTTTCGAAAGTAATGTGTATGGTTCCTATTTCCCCTTACACTTGGTGGTGAATCGACTGGAAGAGGCATCAACTTTCGCGTTAATCGCGAATCAGGAGGTGGCCGCCATGTTCGTTCGCGTCGCTGGACGTCACTCTGCTCTTCCTCTGCTAACCGGGACTATCTTTCTCACGCTAGGCGTTGGCACTGTCCTGGTGGGTGTCGGCTGTAGCGCCCCCCTTCTTGAGGTCAAGCATCAGAAAGGGCCCCTTCCCGCGGCTCCAGATGCGAGCGCATGCAGCAAGGACGATGATGCGTGCAAACTCCCCGGAGTGCCGTTTTATGCGGTGGCCTATCGCTGCTCGCACTCAACCAGCTGGTTGAGGCCTGTGTACTTGGTGACGGTCACCGTGACAAAGGCCGATGACGGGAGCACGGTGGACTCTGCTGGTAAGGTGTTTGACCTCGTAACATTTAATGCCAAGGCCGTGCAGACTGCGATGACCCATGTCAGGACAGCAGGCACCGTTTCAGATTACAAAACCACGCTCAAGGAGCTTACCGACATTCCTGACAGCGATTTGGGAGCATTCCGTCAGGAGAACCTGCCGAATAAGCCGGAAGCAGACAACAGCGTTCTTGCAGCAAACCAAGTTGTAGCAGAGCGCTACGTTTCCACAGAAGCGATTTATTTCTACAACGTAAGTCGTCCGTGGAATGGCTCGGCCAATGCGGAGATAGACCTCAGCAACGAGGGAATCCTCAACAAAGCATCTGGCCAGGCGGAGGACAAAACTCTAGACACAATCTTGAGCACATTGGGGACGCTGGGGGCAGCGGCGCTGGGGATTCCAGCAGCGGCGGCAGGAGTGGCCCCGGTGGCGACCGCAACAGCGGAAGCGGCAAAGGTCGCTGGCGCCGCGGCGGTGCAATACAAGTTCTCGGTGCAGATTGACACGAAGATCTACAAGTACACCCACATGGCACCGGAGTTTGACCCGGCGGGCGGCAAGAAATATGTCCAGCCCCCTTGCGATCCGAACCCGACGCTGGTGGGGGCAAACAAGGAGCCCTTCAATTCCACGTTTGAGGACGTCACACCAGGCGCCAGCCCGCCTCCGGCGGACGATAAGTCCAAACCGAAGAAGTCCAATAAGTAATAAGCGGAGCTGCGGATAGGACACTACCCGTGTATGCTTTCGCAATGACGTTGAGGCTGCTCGCAATCGCCATTATGCTGGGCTCGGTCGTTCATGCAGCCGCCCAGGTTCCGCCGCGTCCTGATGTGCCGGAAAAGATCAAGGCTCCGGCGGGCGAGGCGGTGATGCTCGAAGCGCACGCGACGGGCTCGCAGATTTACGTTTGCCAGGCGGGCAGCGGACGGCAAGTTCGCGTGGACACTCAAAGCTCCGGATGCCGAGCTGCACGATCAGCGAGGCGCGGTGATCGGCAGCCACTATGCCGGGCCGACGTGGAAGTACAAGGACGGCAGCACGGTTACGGGCAAGGCAGCGGCGCGGGTCGATTCACCCGACCCGGGCTCGATTCCGTGGCTGCTGGTGACGGCGACGGGCCATTCGGGAGATGGGGTGTTCAGCCGCATCACTTCGATCCAGCGCGTGAACACCAAGGGTGGTGTGGCGCCGACGGCGGACACCTGCGACGCGGCGAAGCAGGGCACGGAAAACAAGAGCAGCTATACGGCTGATTATTATTTCTACGCGCCAGCGCATTGAGGCAGTAGTCAGTAGCCAGTAGCCGGTAGTCAGTTGCTAGTGCTGCGGCGGGTAGGAAGGCCTTGGCACCCTGATTCGGCCAGTCCTCGAAAAAGAATCGCGAAACCCTACAATATCGGCATCCCCTCATTCGTCTAGACCTATAGATGAGCGACGCGGCGAGCCTGCGGATGGCACTCGAACAAGACCAGCGCATCACTGAGGTGGTCAAGCGGGAGCAATCCAGGCTGCGCAGCTTTATTCGGCGGCGTGTGCCCGATCCGGTCGATGCGGAAGACGTGCTGCAAGACGTCTTTTACCGACTGGTCGAGGCCAATCGCCTGCTGATGCCCATCGACCACGTGACGGGATGGCTGTTTCGCGTGGCGCGCAATCGCATCACCGACTTGTTTCGCAAGAAGCAGCCGGAGAACTTCAGCGATGTCGCTGCAGTTGACGGCGAGGAAGTGTCACTGGGCTTCGAGGATTTGTTGCCGTCGCCCGACGCCGGGCCGGATGCGCTGTATGTCCGCGGCGTGCTGCTGGACGAGATGGAGGACGCGCTGGATGAGTTGCCCGACGAACAGCGCGAGGCCTTTGTCGGGCACGAACTGGAAGGCCTCAGTTTTAAGGAGATGGCGGCCGATGCAGGCGTGAGCGTGAACACGATGCTGTCACGCAAGCGTTATGCAGTGCTGCATCTGCGCGAGCGGTTGCGCGAGGCGTACGAGGAATTTACGAGAGGGTAGGAGCGAACTATGCGAATGCAACGTAAATGGTTTTTTGCGATTCCGGTGCTGATTGCGCTGTTTGTGTTTCTCGGTGGCGAGATTGTGATGCATTTGTGGAACTGGCTGCTGCCTCCGCTGTTCGGATGGCACATGCTGACGTTCTGGCAGGCGGTGGGACTGCTGGTGTTATGCCGGATCCTGTTTGGCGGGCTCAGCGGCGGTCATCGCGGCGGACACGGCATGCGTCGCCATATGCGCGGACGCATGGGAGAACGTTGGGGCGAGCGCTGGGAGAAGATGTCTCCCGAAGAGCGAGAGAGATTTCGTCAAGGGATGAGAGGAAGGTGCGGGTTCGGGGAAGAGACGGCTGCGCCGCAGGCGTGAAACAGTAGTCAGTTGTCAGTAAAGTCAAAAGCAGGGTCGCACGGATCGTCGCTCCCACCCTTTCCCAAAAACGGGGAAAGGATGGGGCACCCAGACTTCTCATTGTCGAGACGAACAGCAGGTCCTTCGACTGCGCTCCCCGCCGCGGCGGGTCGCTTCGCTCAGGATGACAGGTACGACGGTTGCCAGTTGTCGGAAAAGTCAAAGGCAGCCGCGGATCGGCACGGAGCGTCGCTCCCACCCTTTCCCAAAAGCGGGGAAAGGATGGGGCACCCAGATTTCTCGTTGTCGAGGCGAGCAGCAGGTCCTTCGACTTCGCTCAGGATGACAGGTAATAGCGTTCGAGGCGAAATGCGGGTCCCTCCACTACGCCGCCGAAGCGGCGGCTCCGGTCGGGATGACAAGGCAAGAAAGTTCCAGGACGCCGGACTCGTACGGTGAGCTAGCTTTCTAGCTTTTCTTCGCTTGCCGCGAGGCGCTTCTTTTCGGCTGCGAGTCGTGCCTCGGCCTTCTTCAATTTCTCTTTCAATTTATTGCGTTCTTCGATTGCCTTGGCTACACGCTGCCGGCCCGACTTGATCTCTGCGAGTGCGCGTTTGTGTGCGTTCAGCATGTGCGGCGCCTGTATGGGGTGGGGAGCAATGAATGAGGCATGGCAACTGCGACTTGCGTCAGACCCAGCAATAGAAAAAGCCATCTCGCGCTTGGTGAGATGGCTCGATTGTACGCCTAACCTGACTTACTGGCGGTTAGGAGAAGACTTCGCCGGCCATGCGCGATAGTGTGCGCGTGGAGAGCGTGTTCTCCAGCACCCGCGGCGCGACTCGTCCGCTGGCGCTTACCTGTTTGCGGGCAATTTTCAGCTTGAGCGCGCGCTCGATGGAGCGCAGCTCGCCGATTTCCGCGCCTGATACCAGGGTGGAAGCCCGGCCGCTGGAGCCCATGCGTCCGGTGCGTCCGACGCGATGGATGAAGTCTTCGGCGATTTCCGGCAGGTCATAGTTAATGACATGCGCCACGTTGTTGACGTGGATGCCGCGCGATGCGACATCGGTCGCGACCAGCACCTGGAACTTACCGTCCTCGAAGCCGCTGAGCGCACCCGTGCGCTGCGATTGCGTGCGGTCGCCGTGGATCATGGCGGCAGAGAATCCGTCGCGCACCAGGCTCTTGGCCAGCCGCTCGGTCCCACGTTTGGTGCGCGCGAAGACGAGGGTCTGTCCCTTTTCGGCGTAAAGAAGCTGGCGCAGGACTTCCGATTTCTCGGCCTGCGAGACTTCAAACGCCTGCAAGTCAACCGTGTCGGCCGGCTTGGAGGTGGACCCCAACGCGACGCGTACCGGGTTGCGCATGTAGTCGTTGACCAGGTTGGCGACCGAAGCCTCCAACGTGGCGGAGAAGCAGAGCGTCTGGCGGTCGCGCGGCAGCGCGGCTGCGATGCGGCGAATGGCCGGCAGAAAGCCCATGTCGAGCATGCGGTCGGCTTCGTCGAGAACGAGCGTCTTCACGTTCTTGAGATCAACCAGGCGGCGGCGGAGATAGTCTTCGAGGCGTCCGGGAGTAGCGACCACAACGGTCGCGCCTTTGCGAAGTGCCTGGATCTGGCGCTGCTCGCTCATGCCTCCGATGACCAATGCGGCGGGAGGAGATTTGCGTTCGCGCAGCTTTTCATACTGCTCGTGGACCTGCATCGCCAGCTCGCGGGTAGGCACGAGGACGAGGGCCGATATCTGCCGCGGCGAGCCGAGCAGGGAAAGGCGTTCGATCACCGGGATCAGGAATGCCAGCGTCTTGCCAGTGCCGGTTTGGGCGGTGGCAAGGACGTCTTTGCCCTCCATCGCGGGAGGGATGGCGGACGCCTGGACCGGCGTCGGGGTCGTGAAATTGGAACTGTGCCAGCTTCTGCTGGAGCCCAGCAGACAGGGGCATATCTTTGAATTGTGTCAAAACTTAATGTTCTTTCTTGGAGAGGCGTCTCGCGAAGAGTCCGCATTTAGGAGGTTTCCGGGGAGTGTTTTGCACTCAGGAAGCCCTTTGGTAGCGGGCGAGTCGCGAAGATACAGCTGAAGCCACTCTAGTTTTATTCGGCGCTGAACGAGACGGAAGCAGGAAAGGCGGGAGATCGGACCAGGTAAGGATCAGATGTCGCTATGCAAGCGGCCGTAGCCAAAAGCGTCTACAAGCACTATAACACAGTGCTGGGTTGGACGCCTAACCACGGGTCAAAGTTCGGCCAGATCATTTGACAAAGTCATGAAAATCAAAGCCTTGCGGCTGGCCGTCTTCGTCGTGGCTGATCTGCAGGTCGGCTACAGAGGCCGTTTCGGTCACGGTTGCCTCAGGGTCGCCCGGCTGCTTGCGCTGGGCCTTCTTCTGGGCTTTCTCCTGCCGCTTTTCCTGACGTGCGCGTTCTTTCTGTCGCTTGGTGAAGGTAGTACGAGAGCTTCCTGCCATATCTTCTAGAGTAACGCGTACTGAGGGAAATGTCTTGCGGCATACTCGGTGTGATTCGGTGAGCGAGTTTGGGCGGGGAGGATAGAATTTCGGGTTAATTCCCTTATTTTCTGCGGGCTGAGAGGCCGTGGGCACTATGAGGTCCGAGTGAAACGAAATTTTCGGCGGTGTGCAAGGAGAATCGATGTCAGACGCCAGTTATCTACCGCAGCGAGAGCCGGGACAGCCGGGCATGCGGTTGCGTTCATCGCAAGTCGGTGGGGCGCTGAGCCGGGCACTCATCTCGGGGTACGTGGACGCGTATGCGCTGTTGAACTTCGGGGTGTATGTCTCCTTCATGACGGGCAATACGACGTCCGGCGGCGTGAGTACCGGGCAAGCCAATCTGGCCGCGGCGGGACATAACCTGCTGCCGATTCCGTGCTTCGTGGTGGGGATCCTGGCAGGAACGTTGCTGATGCGAGCGGACCAGGCCCGGGCATTGCGGCGGGCGACGGTGGTGGTGGCAGCGATGTTGGCGATTGGCGTCGCACGCGCGTACTTTGGGTGGCCGGGATGGGTGGGCATCGTGGTGCTAAGCGCTGGGATGGGCATCCTGAATACTTCGATCACGCGGGTAGGCGGACAGGCGGTGAGCCTGGGGTTCATGACGGGAGACCTGAATAACCTGGCGCGGCACTTTGCCGGGGCGATCCTGGGGGCTCCGGTGGAACAGGCGCAGGGCGAAGGCGACACGCATTGGCGGCGCGCTGCGTTGTTGGGCGGACTGTGGGCCGTGTTTCTGACAGGGGCCGTGCTGGGCGCGGCGCTGCAATCAAGGATTGGAGTGTGGACGCTGCTGCCTCCGGCGGTTGGGTTGGCGGCGCTGGCGGTGGTCGGGACGACGCCGGGAACGTTGACCTCGTAAACCCAATCCGATATTATTGAATGGTTTGCCTGTACTACTTGTGTCCTTACAGGACACCCCAGTGGCCCGGGACGATTAGTCCCGCGAAGGTTTCCTTCCTGGTGCTGGGTAAGTGCAAGTGCACAAAGAAGATAGCGTTTAGGTTCCTCGCGGGCTGAAGTCTGCTCGGGATGATAAAGTTTGGAAGTTCAGGAGATTGCCATGTACGCGGTGATCCGCGCCGGGGGAAAGCAGTATCGCGTCGCACCCGGAGACGTCATTGAGATCGAGAAGCTGGCGAAGTCGAGCGGCGAGAATGTGCAGTTCGACGATGTGCTGGCAGTGAGCGCGACCGTGGGCGAGATTGCCAAGCCGGCGGCGGCGTTCGTGTCGGGCGAAGTGGTGGAACAGAAGCGCGGCGATAAGGTGCTGGTGTTCCATTACAAACGCAAAAAACAATACAAGAAGCTACAGGGACATCGCCAGGACTACACGGCGGTGAAGATTACCGGCATCAGCGTGGATGGGAAGGCGCTGAAGGCGTAATGCTGCTCTGTCAGTTCATTGCAGTGGGGCTCGCGGCGGTGAAACGGTTTGATGCCGTGGTGCTGCACGCGTGGCAGTCGGCACGGGAAATCGTGCGGTCGGTGTTTTCGTTTGGCGCCGATAGCGAAGCGGATTGCGGGTAGAAGCGCACGCGGAGTTTTGCGGGGGATCGGAACAGCAGGTCCTTCGACTACGCCGCCAAAGGCTAGCGGCTCCGCTCAGGATGACAAAGAGATAAAGGTAGGGTTTTGATATGGCACATAAAAAAGGGTTAGGCAGTTCGCGAAATGGACGGGACTCTAACGCGCAACGGCTGGGTGTGAAAGCATTTGGCGGCCAGTTGGTGTCGGGTGGAACGATCATCGTGCGGCAACGTGGCACGAAGGTGAAGCCGGGCGTCAACGTGGGACGCGGCAAGGACGATACGCTGTTCGCCAAGGTGACGGGCGTGATCGAGTTCAGAAATCGCGGCCAGGCGGGCAAGTTCGTGTCGGTGGTTGCGCAAGAAGAGAGCAATTAGCGACTAGCCTGCGAGGTTTTCGCGGCCGCCGTTGAGTTGCTGGCGTCAGTTTCAGGCCTCGTGAATGCGAGGCCTTTGTTGTTGGAGTAGAACCTGGGAATCCATCCCACCCTTTCCCAAAAGAAGGGAAAGGATGGGGCACCCAGCCGCGGTGAAGTGCGGCACTACCCATGTTTGTTGACGAAGCCAAAATTCGGGTGAAGGCGGGCGACGGCGGCAACGGATGTGTTGCCTTTCGGCGGGAGAAGTTCGTGCCGCGCGGAGGGCCGTCGGGCGGTGATGGCGGACGCGGCGGCGACGTCATCATGGAGTCGAGCGAGAAGCACAACACGCTGGTGCACTTCCGGTTCAATCCAGAGTACAAGGCGGAGCGCGGACGGCATGGCGAAGGCTCGGATTGCACGGGACGCGAAGGCGATGACGTGGTGCTGAAGGTCCCGGTGGGAACGGTTGTGCGCGACGAGATGTCGGGTGAAGTGGTGCATGACTTCGCCGGGCCGGACGAGCGCGTGATCATTGCGAAGGGCGGACGTGGCGGACGCGGGAACTCGCGGTTCACGACGTCCACGCACCAGGCCCCGCGAGAGCATGAACAGGGGTTTCCGGGCGAAGAGCGCGTGCTGCGACTGGAGTTGAAGCTGCTGGCGGATGTCGGGCTGGTGGGATTTCCGAATGCCGGAAAGAGCACACTGATCTCGCGGATTTCGGCGGCGCGTCCGAAGATTGCGGATTATCCGTTTACCACGCTGCAACCGAACCTCGGGGTTGTGGTGGTGGGCGAGCAGCCGGATGACTTCAGCTTCGTAGTGGCGGACATTCCCGGGCTGATTGAAGGCGCGAGCGATGGCGCCGGGCTGGGTACGCAGTTTCTAAGGCACATCGAGCGCACGCGGCTGCTGGCGCACCTGGTGGATGTGTCGGATGCGAGTGGTCGGCCGGACACGGTTGCGGACTATGAGGTCATCACGAAAGAGTTGGCGAATTTTGGGGCCGGGCTGGAAGGCAAGCCGGTCATTGTTGTTGCGTCGAAGATCGACATCGCGAATAAAGAGAAGCTGGCGAAGCTGAAACGCTATTGCAAGCGCAAGAAGCTGGATCTGTTCGCGATTTCGGCGGTGACGGGCGAGGGGATCGACGAGTTGAAGTGGGAGATGGCGAAACGGGTCGAGAAGGTACGGAAGAGTCTCCCAGGTCCCTCGGTTTCGTAGGTCAAAAGACCCACCCAAGCAAAAGAAGCTTGGGTGGGGCACCCGTGGACCCCGGCACCGGGCGGGACAGCAGGTCCTTCGACTGCGGCGGCAAGGCCGCCTCCGCTCAGGATGACGACCTTTAGATGACAACTTTCAGGAGTACAGCCTCCAGAAGCGCAGCCCTCAGGATGACAAGCCTCACGATGATGACCCTCAGGTCGCGAGTGGGGACAGCCGTGATTGTTAAACTGTAGCCATCACTGAATGAATATCGGATTGTTTGGCGGAACGTTCGATCCTATCCATCGCGGACACGTGAATGTGGCCCGCGCCGCCGCTGAGCGATTTGAGTTAGAACAAGTCTGGTTTGTTCCTGCCGATATTTCTCCGTTCAAGCAGAAGCTGCCGGTGACGGCGTTTGCGCATCGTTATGCAATGGTGGCGCTGGCGCTGGCGGGCGAGAAAAGTTTCGTGCCGTCGCTGCTGGAGTCTCCGAAGTGCGAGTCGGATGCGAAGCGCAGGCCGAGCTACTCCATCGAGACGGTGCGGCGGGTGAAGAAGATGATTGGGCGGCGCGACAAGCTGTTCTTCCTTATCGGGATGGATGCGTTTCGCGATATTGCGACGTGGTACGAGGCGGAGGCGCTACTGCGCGAGTGTGATTTCATCGTGGCGGCGCGGCCGGGGTATTCGCTGATGGAAGTGACTTCGTCGCTGCCGAAAGGGTTGAAGCCGTCGGCGAAAGAATTGGGCGCGATGAAGCTGTCACGGAAAGAGCAGTTCATGGAATTGCCGGGCGTACGGTTGGGGCTGCTGCCGGAGACCCATGAAGACGTGTCGGCAACACAGATTCGAGCGGTGGCAAAGCGTGGGCGAGGGTTGGAGAAGCTGGTGCCGGACAGCGTGGCGGAGTATATCCGGAAAGAAGGGATGTACAGGAAAAGCAGTAGTCAGTAGCCAGTTGCCAGCAACCAGTTGTGGAAAGACGAGTCGAAGGGGAATGGGCTGAACGAATGAAACGAGATGACGTTAGGACGCAAGTCGCCATGGCGGTGCAGGCCTGCCTCGAGAAGAAGGCGGAAGACATCAGCATTCTGCGGCTGGACGCAGCCAGCGGGCTAACCGATTACTTTGTGATCTGCTCGGGCGCGAACCCGCGGCAGGTGGAAGCCATTGGCGAAGCCGTGGATGAGAAGTTGAGCCGCGCGGGAATCGAGCCGCTGAACATTGACGGCCGACGTAGCGCGGATTGGATGGTGCTCGACTACAGCGACTTCATGGTGCATGTGTTCTCGGAAAGCGCGCGCAAGTTCTATGACCTGGAACGGCTGTGGAAGACGGCGACGCGGTTGGAGTTGGCCGATTTGGAGAAGCCGGAGCCCAAGAAGGCGGCGGTGAAAAGCACAACGGGGAAGAAAGCTCCCAGATCCATCCTTTCCCAAAAGACGGGAAAGGATGGGGCACCCGGCGTCAAGAGATCCCTAAAGAAGACCTCAGCCAAGTCGAAACGGACGCGCAGGCCGTGAAGCTTCGCATTGCATGGATCGGGAAGACACGTAGTCCAGCGATCCAGGCGCTTACGGCGGAGTATTTGAAGCGTCTATCGCGCTATGCGGCGTGCGATGCGATGGAGCTGGCATCAGAAGCGGCGCTACTGAAATACGTGGACAAAGGCGTGGGGCGAACGCAGCCGGTGCTGGTGCTGCTGGATTCGCGCGGGAAGCAACTGGCGTCGGAAGAGATCGCCAATTTTCTGGAGTATCAGCTCTCGCATGACACGCAGGATTTACTGTTCGCCGTAGGTCCGGCGGACGGATGGACGGATACGACGCGGGCCCGGGCACAGCAGGTAGTTTCGTTCGGCAAGATCACGTTGCCCCATGAATTGGCGCGGGTGGTGTTGCTGGAGCAGTTGTATCGCGGGTTCACGATTCTGAAGGGGCATCCGTACCATGGGGGACATTAGCAGTGGTCGGTAGCCACTTAGGCACGGATCGTCGGTGCTACGAGCGAACAGCAGGTCCTTCGACTCCGCTCCCCGCCACGGCGGGTCGCTTCGCTCAGGATGACGAGCTTTTGATTAGGATATGGTCTTGCGCCCTTCCGGGGCGCGGATGTGAGATGCAATGTTGAACGCATTCTGAATATCGTAGCGTTTGCTGCTTCATTTCTGGAGCCGCGCTCGTCGCGCAGGCGCAATGGGCGACGGGGCAGGGACCGCAGGCCGCGACGTTTGCGCCGGTCGAACAATGGAAGGCGGCGGTGCTTGCCGGTGATGCGGCGAAGTTGCGGGCGCTGTACAGCACGAATCCGGCGGCGCGAGTGATTTTGACGAGCGGCGAAACCGATGCCGAGGCCGAAGTAAAGTTCTGGCTGGGGCTGAAGCCGAAGCGCATCAAGCTGCAGGTTGCGCAGTCCGAGTCGCCGCAAGCGGGAACGCAGCAGGTGGCGTTCGAGGCCGAGGTGTTGTCGGCGGCAGAGAACAAACCGCGAACGGTGTACGTCATCGATGGGCAGCTCTGGCAGAAACAAGGCGAGCAGTGGCGCATTGCGGCGACCAAGCGGAGCGATGTGAGCCGGCTGCAGCAGCCGCTGTCGACCAACAAAGAGATTTACGTTCCGGGCCTGAATGCGCACGAGGAGATTGCGCAGGCGCTCAAGAAGGCGTCGCAGCAACACAAGCGGGTGCTGCTGGTGTTTGGGGCGAACTGGTGTTACGACTGCCACGTGCTGGATTTGGCGTTTCATCGTCCAGATGTGGCGGCGGTGCTGGGGCCGAACTTCGAAGTCGTCCACGTGGATGTGGGGCAGGGCGACAAGAACCAGGACATCATGCAGCAGTACCAGGTTCCGATGGCGAGAGGGATTCCGGCGATTGCGGTACTCGATAGCACCGGTAAGCTGCTCTATGCGCAGAAGGGCGGCGAGTTCGAGAAGGCGCGAGGGCTGGGTCCGGAAGATGTGCTGGCGTTCCTGAATAAGTGGAAGCCGGGGCAGTAGTAGCCAGTGGTCAGTAGCCAGTAGGCAGTTAGAACCAAAGCACCTCTGGTTGAGATTCGAGTCAAAGTCAAAAGACCCACCCAAGCAAAGGAAGCTTGGGTGGGCCACCCTGTGCGCGGAGTTAGTGGATAGAGCCACGGATAGTCTCTGTTTCATGCTGCTGTAAGATTGCAATCACACCTAGATAGGACCGGGGAGTTACACACTTGAAATTCAAATTGGTTGTAGCCACCGTGATGGCCGCGGCGAGTTTGTGCGCGGCACAACAGAGTTCGGAAGCGGGCAAGACATCAGCCACAGCCGCCAAGGCGGCGCCTGCGATCACCTACATCAAAGCGGGCAGGCTGTTCGATTCCACCAGCGATACGTATCGCGAGAACGTGGTGATCGTGGTCGAAGGCCAGCGCATCAAGTCGATTGAAGCTGCGGGGCAGGCGCAAGTGCCCGCGGGAGCAATGGTCATCGATTTGTCGAAGGCGACCGTGCTGCCTGGACTCATCGATTGCCACACGCACCTGGGAGCGCGCGCCGACCGCTACGATCCAATCAACGCGTTCAAAGAGACTCCGTACACGCACGCGTTCGCGGCGGAGAAGAATGCGCGCACGACGCTGATGGCGGGATTCACTTCGGTGCGCGATGTGGGGTCGGGACCGTTCATGGCGGTCGATCTGCGCAGATACATCGATGAGGGGTACCTCGTGGGGCCGCGAGTGGTGGCCAGCGGACCGGGCATCACGATTACGGGCGGTCACGGCGACCTGAACAACTACTCGCCGGAGACCAGCGTGACACTTTTCCCGGCGGAACGGAATTATCAGATTGCCGATGGGCCGGACCAGGTGAGGCACGTGGTGCGGGCGCAGGTGAAGTACGGTGTGGACGTCATCAAGATCCTGGCGACGGGCGGCGTGCTGTCGAAGGGCGATAGTCCGGGTGCTCCGCAGTTTACGTACGAAGAGTTGAAGGTCGCGGCAGATGAGGCGCACATGGCGGGCCGCAAGATTGCCGCGCACGCGCATGGCGCGGAAGGGATCAAGAACTCGATCCTGGCGGGCATCGATTCGATTGAGCATGCCAGCCTGGCGACGGACGAGGACATCCAGCTCGCCAAGGAGCATGGAACGTACTTCGACATGGACATCTACAACGACGATTACCTGCTGGGCAAGGCGGTCTGAGTTTGGGCTGCCGCAGGAGAACATCGACAAAGAGAAGATGGTCGGACGGACGCAGCGCGAGACGTTTCAGAAAGCGGTGAAAGCGGGCGTGAAGATGGCGTTTGGGACCGATGCGGGCGTGTATCCGCACGGCGATAATGCAAAGCAGTTTGCAACCATGGTGCAGTGGGGCATGACACCCGCGCAGGCGATACGAACGGCGACGCAGAATTCGGCAGACCTGATTGGGCGGTCGAAAGATGTCGGCACGATCGAAGTTGGGAAGTATGCGGACATTATCGCGGTGTCGGGCGATCCGTTGCAGGATGTGACCGTGTTGCAGAACGTCGGGTTCGTGATGAAGGGCGGGACGGTGTACAAGGACAAGATTGCGGGAACGGAAACGGCGCAGTAGCCGGGGGCTAGTTGCCGGTAGCCAGTTGCCAGTTGCCAGAAAAGGCAAAGGCACAGTCGCCGCGGTGGTCGCTTGCAGTGATGGTCTGTTTTTTTAATACTTAGTCGGCGATGGCCAGGCGGTCGGACGGGGCGTGGCCGGCGGCCTGCTGGTCGAGGGTGACTTCTTCCCAATAGGACTTGTCGCGCAGGATGCGGGAGACGATAGCGGTGTGCATGGCGTGTCCGGCGCGATCGGCTTTGACGTATCCCAGGATGCGCTTGCCGAAGAGCGCGAGATCGCCGATGAGATCGAGGATCTTGTGGCGGACGAACTCGTCGGCATAACGCAGCGGCGGGTTGTCGATACCGTCGTTGGTGAGGACGATGCAGTTCTCGCGGGTTGCGCCGCGGATGAGTCCCATATTCAGCATGGCACGTTGCTGTTCTATGAAGCCAAAGGTGCGGGCTGAGCCGATCTGCTCAACATAGGAGCCGTTGGTGAGCTCGACCTTCATCACCTCGCTGCCGATGAGGGGATGCGGAAAATTGATGGCGTAGCTGACGGAATACTGGTCGGCAGGATAGACGCCAATGAACTTGTCGCCCTCGCGCATTTCGTAGGGGCGAAGGATCTTCAGATAAGTGCGCTTGCGGCGCTGCTGCCGGACGCCGGCACGGGAAATCATCTCGATGAAAGGCTGCGCGCTGCCGTCGAGGATGGGAAGCTCGAGGTTGTCGAGCTCGACCACGGCGTTGTCCACTCCCATGCCGATAAAAGCAGAGAGCAGGTGCTCGGTGGTGGAGATGAGTACGCCCTGCTTCATCAAGCTGGTGGCGTAGCTGACCTTTGCCACGTTCTTGCTGGTCGCCTCAACCTCATAGCCTTCGAGATCGACGCGGCGGAAGACGATGCCGGAGCCTGCGGGCGCGGGCAGGATGCGGAGATGAACGGGAGCTCCGCCGTGCAGGCCAACGCCGGAACAATCCACAGGGGTTCGGATTGTCTGTTCGAAGAGCAAGGGTATCAATAGCTTACAAGGTGGGACGAATCGTGGAGTGTTGTATTTTTGCCACAGGAGTGGCGCTTGTGGCACCGGGAAGAAGCAGTTGGCAGTTGGCAGTCAGCCAGTTGCCAGTACGGTACGGGAATTACTGGGGCTTGGGTGTTTCGGGCTTGGGCTGGTTGTAGAGCAGGCCCTTGGGCTCGAACATTGTGTCGCTCAAGCCAGTGTTGTAGGTGACGCTGTTGATGAAGCGCTGATTGCTCATCTCGCCGTTTTCCATGCGGACTGTACTGTAGGGCGTGGGGATTCCCTGGACGGTTTTGTAGTTGCTGTAGATGTCGGATTCCTCGTCGAACTGGCGGTCGATGGGATCGCGATACGAATAGCTCTTGCGCACCGGGAGATGAGTGCGGGGATCGACGGCGATGGTCACGCTATCGTTGGCGGCGCTCATGACGGTGACTTTGTCGGCGAGATTCTGTTCGACGATGGCGGTGCCTTCGTAAAGGATCAACGATCCCGGAGCCGGGAGCCAGTTGCGAATGACGGAGTCGAGAGAATGGTCGCGGCGGCGGAGATACTCGCCGAGCTGCTTTTCGTCGAGTGCGACTGTCCCCTTGTAGGTGGTCTCGTAACCCTTGTCACCATTGTAAATGTCGATGATGTCGCGTTGCTTGGTGATTTCGTAACGCTCTTTGTCGGGCGACTGCCAGAAGCGCCAATACACGACGCCCAATCCGCTGGGCTTGCCGTGGTAGAAGGCGTAGTTGCGTCCTTCGACGGTGATGTCGCGAAGGTTGAGATAAGCGTCGCCACCGAGAGCGCGAATCATGTCATCGAGAATCTGCTTGGCCTTCTTGACGCCGGGATCCTTGGCGGCGGTTGCCGCGAACTGCGATGTGGGCCATTGCGGTAGCGGTGGTGCTGGAGCGGTAGCTGTGGGTGGCGCAGACGGGGTTGGCGCTGAGGTTGGGTAGCCCTGCGCCACGGCGCAAGTCGCGATGAGGAGCACGGTAGCGACGAGCGCGGCGTTGCGTGTGAGGAAGTGCGATCGCAATGAGAGCTTCATTCGAAATAGGGCCTGGCTAGAGCGACGATCCACCTTCGAAGATTTTGTCGATCTGGTACGGCGAGACGCGGTACAAGCCATAGCTTACGCCGGTATCGGAATACTGGCGGAACAACAAGTCGCCGCGGCCATTGGCGTCCGCATCGATAGCATCGATCAGTTCCATGCGAGGATACGCGTCGAGGTGGCGGCTGTCGGTGACCGACGAAAAGATCTTCTGCGCCGCATCGTTGATATCGACGCGCGCCACAATCGAAACATAGTAATTGAAGTCGGCTACGGGCTGGGTCTTCGAGACGGGAATCGGCAGCTTCGCGGTGAGCACCACCGTGGGCGAACTGCTGTATTCCAGATCGAAGGCGCGAACGTCGTAATCGGTGATGGAAGCAGTCTTCGGTATCGCCGGGCCGTTATGCTTGGCGGCGAAAGCGCGGATTTCGTCGAGGGCAAGCTTTAAGGACCTGCTGCTCCTGCGCCATGCGCTCGCCGGACGACATGGTGTAAATCAGCGAGCGCGACTCATATTGGCCGGCATCGGAGATGGCCGGGTAGGCGCGTGATTTTTTTCCGGTCAGCGATGCGGCAGAATCGCTCCTGGGTACGGCAGGTTCGTTGGACGACGGCGGCGGCGCGGGCGGCGCGGTGCGATTGTGGCTCAGCGTGGGACGATTGGGATCTTTATCGTCGGCTGCCGCGGCTGCCGGTGATACTGTCGCCGAACCGTGCCGGTCGTGGAGCCGTCGCTGCTGGGACTCGCCGAGCTGGGACGCTTCATCACCGGGCGATTGGGATCGTGATCGTCCACCTGGGTTTGCGATTTTGCGGTGGTCGCGGGAGGGCTGGCATCGTCGGGAGAGCCGGCCGTTGGTGTCGAGCTGGAATCAGAAGTAGGACGCTTCAGGGTCGGGCGGTCTGGAGTCGTCGCCGGCTGTAGTCGTGGTGGTGCTGGATGGTGACGATGATCCGCTCTGACCGCCGCTGGTGCTGGACGAATCTCCTCCTCCCGATCCGGGGGCACGCTTAAGAACGGGGCGTCCGTTGTCGGCATCGCCGGTCAGAACAACCTTGCTGGGCAAATTCTTGGGCTGCTGCGCGGATTGCTTAGCGGTCTTGAGTTTCAAATCGCGGTCCATGGCGAGTTCAGGCTGCCAGGTTCCGTCGGCGACCCAGTTGCCGTTGACCTGCCTGGGCGTGGTGATGGTGAAGGTGCCGGTCGGCTCGCCAAAACTCTGGGCCTCGTACACGGTCTCGGGCTCGAGCGCCATCGGCTCGGGATTGGCGCCATATTCGCTGGCATCGTAGTACTTGCCTTCAATCCAGAGAGCGATGGGCACCAGGCGCATGGCGCCGTTGGGCAGGAACTCGACGACGGCGATGGCGCGCGGACCACGCTTGGATTTCTTGGTGGGCGGGGGATGGCGTTTGGGCGTCGGTACGGTTGCGGGAGCGCTGCTGGGCGGCGGCAAATGGGAGCAACAGGAAAACCGCCATCGAAGTGGCGATAGCCGCGCGCGCGAATTTCCTGTATAGATAGTGCGTTATGAAAAGCAAAGACAAAGCTCCGGAGTTCACCCTGCCTGACGAAAACGGAAACCCCGTTTCGCTTGCAACAGTTCCGCGGGAAGACGGTAGTACTTTTCTTCTATCCCAAGGCCAACACGCCCGGTTGAACGAATGAGGCGAGCGGGTTCCGCGACGCATACGCAAAGTTCAAGAAAGCCGGGCTGGTGGTGCTGGGCATTTCGCCCGACACACCCAAGGCCCAGTTGAAGTTTAAAGAAAAGTACAGCCTGCCGTATAGCTTACTTGCCGACGACAAGAAAGAAGTCGCCAAGAAGTTCGATGTGCTGAAGGAAAAGAACATGTACGGCAAGAAGGTCATGGGGATCGTCCGCAGCACATTCCTCATTGGGCCGGACGGCAAGATCGAACACGTTTTCTCGCCGGTCACGCCGGAAGGACACGCGGAAGAGGTGCTGGCGTACGTGAAAGCAGCGGCGAAGAAGTAGACTCCCACCCTTTCCCAAAAGAAGGGAAAGGATGGGGCACCCAACTCTTTGGGCTAGTCGCGTAACGCTCTCACCGGATTGGTTCGGGTGGCGCGCCATGCGGGGACGAAGCACGCGGTGAATGACGCCGTGGTCATTACCAGCAAGGCCAGTCCGAACGCGAGAGGATCGCGCGGGCTCACCTTGTAGAGCAGCGTCGCGAAGAGGCGAGTCAGAAGCAGCGCAGCGGTTCCCCCAGCGACGACACCGATTGCCGTGAGCAAGAGGCCATGCGACAGAACCAGCCGTATCAGGTGCGCGGGACGCGCGCCGAGCGCCATGCGCAGTCCCAGCTCGCGGGTGCTCTGCGAGACCGAGTACGACATGACGCCGTAGAGGCCGACCGCCGCCAGCAGCAACGCCAATCCTCCAAAGATGCTGAGCAGCGCAACCGCGATCTGCTGCGACCTGCAGCGCGCTACGGTTGATGTGCTGCCGCATGGTGATGACTTCTGACGGCGCGAGGTTGGCATCGAGTTCATGAATGATGCGCGTAAGACTCAGACGCGATGGCCGCCGGGTCTTGCGATGTCCGGAGGTTCAGGTTGATGCGAATGGAAAAATCCTGGCGCAGCGGAACATAGAAGAACGGTTTGGGAGCTTCACCGAAACTTCCGTACTTGGCGAGTTTGGCCACGCCGACCACGCGCAGCGATTTGTCTTTGACCTGAATGCGTTTGCCGACAGGATCTTCGCCGTGCCAGTACTGCGTGACCATCTTCTCGTTCACGATGGCAACGGGCGCAGCCGTCTCGTTATCGGCGTCGGTGAAGTCGCGTCCCGACAACAGAGGAATCCCCATGGTGCGGAAATAGTCGGGACTGACCTGGTTGTAGTCCGCGGCCGGTTGCTCGTCGGGCCCAGGCTGGTAGCCGTCGATGGTGATCAGGTCCGAAGAATACGTGGCGTAGCTGAACGGCCTGACGCGCGCCAGGGACGCCGAATCGACGCCATTGAGTCCGCGAACACGATCGAGCAGACGAGTCTGGAAGTCCTTCGCGCGCGGAGCATCGTATCCTGCCGCGACCAGATCGACGCCCGTGGTCAATAACGATTCGGTCAGGAAACCAGGGTCGGAGGTCCGAATTCGCTGCATGCTCTGAATCAGGAGTACAGCTGAAACCAGCAGCACGAAACACATGCGACACCTGAATAACCACCAGCAGCGAGCGGATGCGCGACTTTCCACGCGCTCCGAAGACCGATCCTGATTCGGACTTCAGGGAGCCCGCGATATCGACCTTGCCGGCCTGGACGGCAGGAACGAGCGCGAACATCAGCGTCGAAACGAGGCAAACGCCGGCGCTGAACACCAGCACGCGCCAATCGATTTCGCCCTTCAGGTTCGCGACAATGCCGGCCGGAGCAGGAAAGAAGACGACGAGCAAATTGCGGCACCAGTACGCAACCGCCAGCCCGCCGACGACTGCGATGGACGACAAGATCAGGCCTTCGGTGAGCAGTTGCTGCAGCAAGCGTCCATGGCGGGCACCGACGGCGAGGCGGATGGTCATCTCGTGCTGGCGCGCGAACGAACGCACCATGAGCAGGTTGCTTACGTTGGAGCATGCGATGAGAAGCACGACGAACACGACCGCGAGCGTGATTCTCAGAATCGGCAGCATCTCGGCAGCACCGTTGAACGGAGCTTTCCAGAGCGGCATCAACTTGATGTCGTGGCCGCGGTTGGTCGCGGGATACTCGGCTTCCAACCGTTTTGCGACGGTTGAAATTTGCTCTTGTGCCTGCTCGATGGTCACGCCGTCCTTGAGGCGCGCGAAGCCTTCGATCCAGCGGGCGCTGCGGTCTTCGAGCTTGTATCCGCCGGGCTCGAAGGTCTCCTGCATCGATACCGGGACCCAGAATTGGATCGGCCAGCCTACGAATGTTCCGTAGAAGCCTTGCGGCGCCACTCCGATGATGGTGTGTTGCACGCCGTTCAGCATCTGCGTCTTGCCGATGATGTTGGGGTCGGAGTGGAAGCGCTCTTTCCACATCCAGTAGCTGATTACGGTTACGGGATGAGAGTTGCGGCCGGTTTCGTCCTGTGGTTCAAACCCCCGCCCGAGGAACGGATGCACTCCGAGCGCGTCGAAGTAGTTGGCCGAGACGACGCTGCCGGCGACGCGTTCAGCACGATCACCGATGCTGATGGTCGTCCCCATGATCTTGTCGGTGATGAAGGAATCGAACAGAGTGCAGTTCGCTCGAAAATCGAGAAAGTCGGGCCAGGAAACGGCGGTCAGCTCCGGTCCGCCGGCCCCTTTGTCGCCCGCCGCGCGATTGGTTCCAGACACAACGACGAGCCTGTCCTGACGTGCCACGGCCGGGAATGGACGTAGCAGAAGGCCTTCGATCCAACTGAACACCGCGGCGTTAGCGCCGATTCCGAGGGTGAGACAAAGCACCGCCATGCGGAGAAGCCGGGATTGCGCCAGAGCATGCGGAAGCCGAAGCGTAGGTCTTGACCGACATTGTCGAAGAAGTTCACGCGGCGCATATCGCGGCAATCCTCCTTGATCTGGGTCACTCCGCCGAGAGAGCGGAGCGCGGCGTAACGAGCTTCGTGTGGCGGCATACCGTTCGCGATGTTCTCGTCGATCTGATATTGCAAATGCGATTCGATCTCGTCGTCGAGTTCGCGGTCGGCGTCTTGCTTACGAAACAAGGAACGCAATCGCAATGACAGTTTGTAGTACCAGCGCATGCGGCTTGTCCTGCTAAGTCGTTTCCAGCACGGAGGCGATGGCGACCGACAGACGGTTCCACTGGGCCTGCTGCTGCCGCAGGTACTTGGACCCGTCGCGGGTGAGCGAATAATACTTGGCGCGCCGATTGTTGTCGGACTCGCCCCACTTGGCGCGAATCCAGCCCTGCTGTTCCAGGCGATGCAGCGCCGGATACAACGCACCCTGGTTCACCTGCAAGCACTTCGTTGGAGATTTGCCGGATACGCTGCGCGATTCCCCAGCCGTGCATAGGCTGGAGGTCGAGGGTCTTCAGGATCAAAAGATCGAGCGTGCCCTGCACGAGGTCAGTCGGTTTCCCCATTCGTTCTCCTGTCAACAATTGACAAGACGATAGCCCAGCTCCTGTCAATCGTCAAGGGGAAGCTGGACGGAATGCGGTTTGGGGCGCTCTCAACTGCGCAGACTGAGTGAATCCGGCTGGGACTAGACTTTCTGGACGCGTTGCACGTCGCGGACGCCGGGAATCTTGCGCACTCCGGTAATGATGCGCTCAAGGTGTTTGAGATCGGCGATGTTCATGATGACGTCAACGGTGGCATGACTTTCGGCGGTCTTGGCTTCGATGTTGCGGATGTTGGTGTTGGCGTCACTGATGACGGCGGTGATTTGCTTCAACATTCCGGGGCGATTATCGCAAAGGACGACCAGCTTGACTGGGAAGCCGGTCTCCCACGCTGGAGCGGTGCCGATGGTGCCATCCTTGCCCCATTCGACAGCGATACGGCGCTCCGCTTCGTACATGAGGTTCTCGACATTTGTGCAGGACTTGGAGTGGACCGCGACCCCTTTGCCGCGGGTTACGTAGCCGACGATCTCTTCACCGCGAATGGGGTTGCAACATCGCGCGCGATAGACCAGCAGATCGTCCTGACTTCCTTTGACCTTGATGGCGGTGGTGTCTCCGCCAAAAACGCGGCGTACGACGCTGGTGAAGGTCGAGCCGCCATCGTCCGTCTCGGGAGCGTGGGTCGAACTGGCGGCACTGGTGGGCACGAGGCGGGCGAGAATCGATCGCGAGGAGAATTTGCCGTAACCGATGGCAGCCAACAAATCGTCAGGACGACCGAGCCCGTTCTCGCTGGCAACTTTCGTCAGCTCGGCTTCGCTGATCTCCTTCAACGCAATGCGATATTTGCGGGCTTCTTTCTCGATCAGCTTGCGGCCGATTTCAATGGCGCGCTCGCGCTGGTGAATCTTCAGCCAGTGCTTGATCTTCTGCCGCGCCCGCGACGACTTGACGAACCCCAGCCAGTCGCGGCTGGGTTGATGGCCGGGCTGCGTGAGGATTTCGACGATGTCACCCGAGCGCAACTTGTAACGCAATTGCACAATGCGTCCATTGACCTTGGCACCGACGCAGGTATCGCCGACCTGTGAGTGAATGGTGTAGGCGAAGTCCACCGGCGTGGCGTCGCGCGGGAGGATGACAATCTTGCCCTTGGGGCTGAAGGTATAAACCTCTTCGGGATAGAGATCGATTTTGAGGGTGGAGAGGAATTCGTTGGGGTCGGGAACTTCGCGCTGCCACTCGACCACCTGGCGAAGCCAGGCGAGACGCTTTTCGTCCACGCGCCGAGATCGGGCCGTCTTTATATTTCCAGTGGGCGGCGATGCCTTCCTCCGCCATCTTGTGCATCTCTTCGGTGCGGATCTGGACTTCGAAGGCGTGGCCGTTCTCCGCCATTACCGTGGTATGCAGCGATTGATACAGATTGGGACGCGGCATGGCGATCATGTCCTTGATGCGCCCCGGGACTGGCCGCCATTGATTGTGGATGAGGCCGAGCACGGCATAACAGTCATTCACCGACTTGGTGACGATGCGCAGGGCCATCATGTCGTAGATCTGATCGACGGAGATGTGCTGGCGCTGGAGCTTCTGCCAGATGCTGTAAATGCGCTTGATACGGGCCTCGACCTTGGCCTCGATCTTGTTTTCGCTCAGCTTCTGTTCGATGACGGACTGGATCTGCGCGAGAAAGGCTTCGCCTTCCTTACGGCGCGATTCAATGGCATCTTTGACCTGGTTGTAAGCGATGGGGTCGACGTACTGGAAGGCGAGGTCTTCGAGTTCGCCGCGAATTTTGCCCATACCGAGACGATGGGCGATGGGGGCGTAGATTTCCTGCGTCTCGCGCGCGATCTTGACCTGACGCTCGGGGCGTAGATGCTCGAGCGTGCGCATGTTGTGCAGGCGATCGGCGAGCTTGATCATGACGACGCGGATGTCGTCGACCATGGCCAGCACCATCTTGCGGACGCTCTCGGCCTGGGCCTCTTCACGCGAGGCGAATTCGATTTTGCTGATCTTCGTGACGCCCTCAACGATGTGCGCCACCTGTTCGCCGAACTCGGTGCGGATGTCATCGACCGTGACCGAAGTGTCTTCGACGGCGTCGTGCAACAGGCCGGCGGCGATGGCCGTGGTGTCGAGGCGCATGTCGGCGAGAACGCTCGCAACTTCGAGGGGATGGACCAGGTAGGGCTCACCGGAGGCGCGGGTCTGACCCTCATGATGGCGGAGGGAAAACTCGTAGGCCTTTTTAACTATCGTAAGATCGTCGTTTGGGCGGTACTTGCGTATCTTTCGGAGCAGATCGCGAAAGCGGGTAACAGTGAGGACGTTGGTTGCGATCTGTTGGCGGAAAGTCGCCATAAGGGATTATACGAGAAAGTTTGTAGTAATCAGATGCGTTGGAATTTCCGGCGGGCGCGTGTTCGCATCGCAAGGATAGGAGTGAGGATGCGGGTGGTGATGAGCGGAGCCTCGGGAATGATTGGCAGCGCGTTGCGGCCGGCATTGGCGGGCGCCGGGCATGCGGTGAAGAAGCTGGTGACGACGCACGCCCGCAACGAATGAGGTGCAGTGGGACCCTGCGGGCAGGCTAGATCCAGAGAAGCTGAAGGGGCAGGAAGCTATCGTCCACCTCGCGGGCAAAAACATTGCAGGCCGATGGACGGAGAAGTTCAAACGCGAAGTGCGGGAGAGCCGGGTTGTGGGCACGCGCACGCTGGCCATGGCGGCGGCCGAGTCGTTCCGCCAGACCGGAATGCCGCGAGCGTTCGTAGCCGCGTCGGCGATTGGGTATTACGGAGATCGCGGGGACGAAGAGCTGACAGAAGTCAGCGGCCCTGGCGAGGGATTTCTAGCCGAAGTGTGCGAGGAGTGGGAAAGTGCTGCGCGTCCGGCGGAAGAGGCCGGGATTCGCGTTGTGCACCTGCGGCTCGGGGTGGTGCTCGCGAAGAATGGCGGCGCGCTGAAGGCGATGCTTCCCGCATTTCGGTTGGGCTTGGGAGGTCGCATTGGCGATGGGCGTCAGTTTATGAGTTGGGTGACGATCGACGATGTAGTGGGAGCGTTTTTGTTTGCGCTGAGCAACGACGGGTTGCACGGTGCGGTGAATGTGGTTGCGCCGGAGCCGGTGCGTAACGCGGAATTTGTTCAGACATTGGCGAAGGCGCTGCATCGTCCGGCGATCTTCCCGCTGCCGGCGTTCGTGGTGCGAGCGGCGCTGGGAGAGATGGGTGAGGCGTTGCTGCTGGGATCGGCGCGGGTGCGTCCGGCCAAGCTGCAAGAAGCGCAATACGGGTTTCAACATCGCGAGCTTGGCGAGGCGCTGACATCATGTGCTCGCGGCCGGGTAATTGTTGCGTAATCGGGCAATCCGAACTGGCGGCGCGCGCCGTAGTACTGGTATTCGAGTACAAGAATGGCGGCGCACTAGAAGGAGGCGGCGATGACACAGCGACAAGTCTTTCTCACTGGGAGCACCGGATTTCTGGGACGGAGCTTAGCGAGCGAGCTGCTTCGACGCGGACATCGTGTGCGGGCGCTGGCGCGTCCGGGATCGGAAGCGCGCGTGGTGGAAGGATGCGAGGTGGTACAAGGCGACGCGCTGCGGGCGGAAACGTATGCGGCAAACATCGCTCCAGCGGATACGTTTGTACACCTCGTGGGAGTCGCGCATCCCAGCCCGAGTAAGGCACAGCAGTTTCGCGACGTTGATCTGGTGTCGTGCCGTGAGGCGGTGAAGGCCGCACAGCAGGCGGGGATCCGCCACTTTGTGTATCTCAGCGTGGCGCGTCCGGCGCCGATGATGAAGGAGTACCAGGCGGTGCGGGCGGAAGGCGAGCGGATCATCGGCGAGGCCGGAATCGCGGCGACGTTCGTGCGTCCGTGGTATGTGCTGGGGCCGGGACATAGCTGGCCGATCGTGTTGAAGCCGTTTTATGCGCTGGCCCGGCTGTAT
Source organism: uncultured Acidobacteriaceae bacterium (assembly GCA_963738905.1). Lineage (GTDB taxonomy): Bacteria > Acidobacteriota > Terriglobia > Terriglobales > Acidobacteriaceae > DASRAA01. The sequence goes on along the minus strand of CAVTYG010000010.1, from coordinate 1,045,254 downwards.
CCGCCGACGCGGGAAGGGGCGAACCGGCTCGCACTGGTAACGCTGGAGCAGATGACGCAAACGCTGGCGTGGGCGGTGGAGAATCCTCCGGAGAGGGTGCAGGTTTTTGAGCCTCCGCAGATCAAGCTGGGCGGACGGATGGTGGAGGAAGGCTTTACGACAGCGATTGCATGATCGGTGATCCCACATATCCAACATCGGGATGTGTAGGCCACCCTAGGGCCGACGTTGCGAGCTCCGGCCTAGAGCTTTTCCGGACGGATGGTGACGGCGGTGCCGTCAGGGAGCGGCGTACCGAGAAAGACGACCACGCCATTGCGCACGACTCCACTGACTTCGATGTCGGCGGCCTTCGGTGCGGGAACGGTCTGTTGCTCGCCTTTCACGCCGAGATCCATAGCGCGATTCGCCAACCAGTCGGCTTCGCGATTCTGCTCGCGGCGGACGTGGTTGATCTCGAAGGCTTCGAGATCGTCGATCATCTTCGTGGCACGCGCATGCAAATCTTTCAGCGTAGGGTTGCTGACTTTGTACTCGCCCTTAATCTGTTTCACCATCAACTCGGAATCGCTATACACCTTAAGGGCCTTAAAGCCGTAACGGGTTGCATAGGTGAGGGCAGCGAGAAGCCCGGAGTATTCGGCGTAGTTGTTGGTCTGCTTGCCGAGATAATTGCTCAGTTCGACTACAGGACGGCCCATCTCGTCTTCGACGATCACGCCGTAGCCGGAAGGACCGGGATTACCGCGGGCACCACCATCGATGTGCGCGACTAAGTATCCAAACGGCGTGCTCAGGTTCGGACCTCCAAAAAACTCTTTGCTACGAAACTTCGTTTTCTCTGGAAACGGACGGATAGGCATAGCACTGATTAGATGAATTGAAGGTCCCCGCGACTCCCTTTAGCAGGAACTCTAAAAGTATCACCACTACCTGCCAAGTTGCAGGCGTGTGGCGAGCCGCTCCGGCAACTGAGCTGACAAGATACGCTCCTGGGTCTTCTGGATATCGTAAGGCACACGGAAAAAAGTGACACTCGAGAGCGGGCCTCCATTGCGTTCGAAGACGGCGAAGGCGGCCCGCCAGTCGCTATCGCGGGGTTGTCCTACGGAGCCGGGATTGATGAGATAACGGACGCCCGGTGTCAGCCACATCGTGAATTTCGACAACCCGGCAAGGTTGTCGTATTCGGGGCGGAAGGGGCGAGACTCTCCGTCTTCGTCGATGAACCCGCCTTGAATGTGGGTGTGTCCGAAGAAGATGAGGGGCGCGTGTCCTGGCAGATCGAGATTGTCGTCGGCGGTGGCGGTGGTGAGCAGGTACTCGTCCTCGTCGAGAGGGGCGCCATGAACAAACTCCATGCCGGGCAAATCGTCAGCGCGCAGTGGGCCCTGCGGCAGGGCCTTGAGCCATTCGAGGTGCTCCGGGCGGAGGGTGTTCCTGGTCCAGTAGGCCGAAATCGCCGCGACGGGGTTGAACTCCTTGAGATCAATGAGGCCGGCACAGGCGCGATCGTGATTGCCCCGTACGATAGGAGCGTTCATGGCAATGACGCGCTCGCATACTTCGTTGGGACTGGCGTTGTATCCGACCACGTCACCGAGGTTCACGATGCGATCGTAAGCCGGAGCAGCGGCGAGGCAGGCCTCGAGCGCTTCGAGGTTGGCGTGAATGTCACTCAATACGAGGAGGCGCATGGTTAACGTAGTTCGGCTGCGATGACCGGACAGCGTGCATAGTGCCCAGGTGCAACTTCGACCAGCGATGGTAACGCTTGCGAGCAGGCAGGTAAACTCCATTCGCATCGCGGGGCAAATGCGCAGCCGGGCGGCAAGGCCTGGATACCCGGTACGGTGCCTTCGATGGTGCGTAACGGCTGGTTGCGATCGCTGCGCAAGGTAGGCATGGACTGCAGCAATCCGCGCGTGTAGGGATGCACCGGCTGGCGAAAAACCTGCGCCGTGGTCCCGATTTCGACCAGGCTGCCGGCATACATGACTGCGATGCGGTGCGAAACTTGCGATACCACCGCGAGATCGTGGGAAACGAACAGCATGGCGAGCGAGAATTTCTGGCGCAGCTCATTCAACAGATCGAGCACCTGCGCCTGGATGGTCACGTCGAGCGCGGTTGTGGGCTCGTCCGCGATAAGCAGTTGCGGCCGATTCACGATCGCCATAGCGATCATCACGCGCTGGCGCTGCCCGCCGGAAAGTTGGTGAGGATAGTCGCGCGCTCGGTGGTCGGCCGCGGGAATGGCCACGGTGCGAAGGGCCTCGAGGGCGAGTCGCCACGCTTCCGATTTACTGAGACGCGTGCCGGAACTCCGGAGAGCGGCGTCGGGATGGGCGAGAACTGCCTCGGCGACCTGGTCCCCCACGCGCATGACGGGGTTGAGGGCCGTCATCGGCTCCTGGAAGATCATGCTGATGCCGGCGCCGCGGATGGCACGCACAGAGGCTTCGGGCAACGAAAGAAGATCGGCACCCGCGAATGTGATCTTGCCGGCAATGCGCGCCTGGGGAGGCAGGAGCCGCAATATCGCCAGTGACGAGACCGACTTACCCGAACCGGACTCGCCGACAAGCCCTAACACTTCACCGCGCGCGATAGAGAGGCTGACGTTGCGCACGGCGCGGACCTCGCCTTCCGCGGTGGCAAAGTCAACGGTGAGGTCTTGCACGTCGAGGAGGGCGGACACAGGCGTAATCGTAACAGGGCATCCTCGGCAGGATAAGGTGGCGTCTACAAATTGCCGGCAGGGACGGATGCTATTCGGACAGGGACGAAGCGAACGGGAGCGTGACGCCCGGCGTGTTCTAATGCCTTGGGGCGTCACTTAGGAGCCTAGGTAGGTAGCCATTCGGTCGCGGGAGACGTCTATCCTGACGGCGCGCCAAATGCACTTGGCGTCTGCGAGTTTCATGCGAATACGGGTTCACAAATCGGCGTGGATTGTCTGGGTGGCGAGCTTTGCGGTGTGGACGTTCATCGCCCTGATGTCTGCATTTTCCATGTACCGATTCGACCTTCTGTTTTGGAAGCCGACCAGTTTCTGGGAACAACTACAAATTCCCTTAGTCAACGACCTTATTTTTGCGGCATTTACCCCCATTGTTTTGCACATAGGCCTGCGTTATCCCATCGAGCGCTCGAACTGGAAGTGGCGCAGCCTCGCGTATTGCGGCGGAGCATTCGTCTTCACCAGTGCGCATGCGCTGGTTCGGATGCTGGTGTATCCGGTCGTGGACAACATGACGAAGAAGACGTTCCCGATCGGGTGGTCGCTGTTCGGGCGGCTGTTTCTGTATGGACTGCCTGACCTCTGCTTCTATGTGTACCTGCCGGTAGTTGTGATAGCACATGCAATCTGGTACTACCGCGAGTATCGCGACCGTGAAGTGCGAGCTGCCCAACTGGAAACGCGACTGGCGCAAGCTCAGCTTAAGGCGCTGAAGAGCCAGTTGCAGCCCCACTTCCTGTTTAATACGCTGCACTCCATTTCCACGCTAATGCTGACCAATGTCTCGGCCGCCGACACCATGCTGGTGCGACTGAGCGACCTGCTGCGCATGAGCCTGGACAACAACACGGTCCAGGAGACGACGCTCAACCGCGAGATGCAGTTCGTGAACGGCTATCTCGAAATAGAAAAGATGCGGTTCGGCGAACGTCTGCGAGTAACGTGCCAGGTGGACACGGAAACACTGGACGCGCGCGTGCCGCATTTGTTGCTGCAACCACTGGTGGAGAACGCGATACGGCACGGCATCTCGCGTCGCACGGAGGGTGGCGAGATTCAGATTACCGCCACGCGACGCGACGATGACCTGTACCTGGAGGTAAGCGATACCGGGCCCGGCTTCTCGCCGAATCCGGAGTGGAACGCTAAGCACGGCCTCGGACTGAATGCGACGCGGGAGAGGTTACGAGTGTTTTACGGTGATCGCCAGCGGCTCGACATTCACAGCACTCCGGATCGGGGAACGACGGTTCGCGTGCAGATTCCCTTTAATAGCGGCGAAATTCCCGTGATCTACGAGCTCGAGGCCATTCATGGCCTGCGCTGAATAAACTACAGCGCCGACTTCAGCAGCAACCCCAGGTTGTCACGATAACCGCGGCTCGAGGGCAGTTCCTTGCCGTTCACTAGTGTAACGATGAACTCCCCGCTGTTGCAGGGCTGCACGCCGCGAATCTTCTTCACATTTACGATGATCGACCGATGGATGCGCAGAAACTGGCGGGGGTCCAGCTTCTTCTCCATCTCGTTCATGGTGTGGCGCACCAGGTGCCCTTTGCCATTGCTGTAGAGCTTTACGTAGTTGGAAGCAGCCTCAATCCAATCGATTTCGTCGGTGGTGAAGAATAAGATGCGGCCCTCGGACTTCACCACGAAGCGTTCCAGCGCATTGGGACGGGGCGAGGTCCCGTTGTTTCCCACGCGTGAACGCTGCGCCATCTCCGCCAGGATTTCGCTCTTGGCGCGCTTCACCGCTCGGCCAAACCGTTCTTCATCGAACGGCTTCAGCAAGTAATCAACGGCTTCGGCATCGAATGCTTGAATGGCATAGCTGTCGTAGGCCGTGGTGAAGATGATTTTGGGACGAGATTCGGCAGCGATAGCGTTAATGACGGTAAAACCATCTTCGTCGGGCATTTGAATATCGAGGAACATGAGTGCGGGGTGGAGCTCTTGTAGAGCGCGAATGGCGTCCCCGGCGGAAGCGCACTCTCCGACAACCCGAAAGTCGGGGTCTCGGGCCAACAGTACACTCAGCTTCTTTCGCGCCAGTGACTCGTCGTCAACGATAAGCGTATCGATGGATGGCATCTCTCCCCCTCAACCCTGACCGCTGCGAGAAGCGGCCTTGCGGCGATCTACGCCAGCGCAGTTCATGCTTGCCCCTTAGACGCAGGTTGCCTTCTTTCGTTATTGAGCTGGTACGTAATAGGGACAAAATTGTTCCCGGTGACATCGCGAGGGCAACTGGATGGAAATGTCCCTCGGGAGGATGCAAGTGTCCCACCGGCACTTGCGGCGAAGGCATTGGCAGGTATGCTCGTCCCAATCGCATTGCAAACGCAGCGTGACTTCGTCTAAACATCAGTTGCGTCACCTTGGGGGTTGAAGCCATGGAAGGCATGATGGCGAGACATCAGGCTTGGGAGCAGCACTGTCCCAGCGGCCTGATGCGGGTTGTGATTCTGGAGCCTGTCGCTGAAAACCGGGACATCCTGCAAGCAGCATTGCAGGCAGTCTCGGGGTTTCAGTTGGTGGGAATGTCATCGAGTTGGGAACAGTGTCAGTCGCTCGTGGAGGTCTTCCTGCCCGAGCTGCTGATTGCCCGGACCAATGGCGGGGCCGAATTGCCGATTGAGGAGTTGGGTCGTGGCGTGTTTCCGGTGGTCGTTGCCCTGAAGACGAAGGACTTTTGCGCGCCAGTCGAAGGTGTGTTTGAAACGGTCGAGATGCCGTTTGATCCAAAGATGGTGAGTGCCACCATGCAGCGGGCACGCATGGAAATCTATCGGCGCAAGCTGGATGAAGTGTCGGCGTTGCTGGGACGATACATGAGTTTTTCACCCGGGCCGTCGAGTTACGTTACTTCCATTCGGGCCGACGAGAATGGTTCGACTCAGATTCCGGCGGAGCGCGTGATGTTTCTGTCGGCGGATGGAAACTATGTGCGGGTCCACACGGGCGCCGGCGTCCACGAGATTCGCGACACCATGTCTGCCATGACGGCGAAGCTCGATCCAACGCATTTTGCGAGAGTGCACCGGTCATTCATCGTCAATCGGTCGCACGTCGCGAACGTCGTACGGCGCGACGGAACTGCAACTTGTGTGCTCCTCAGCAACGGAGCGGAGATTCCGGTGGGCCCGAACTACCGGTCCGAAGTGGAAGGCTTCGAGTCCCTCAGCCGTCGCTTGAGCGCCTGAATGGACCGATTCCTCAGATTTGCGCTGCGCTCGTTCTCTTAACGCTGGGCCGCCAGGGGCGAATGGGGGTGGCGGCATCAGTGTGTTGCGCAGGCTGGGCGCTCTTCGGGGCGCCCGTCGTTTTTTGGGTTCAAACCACGATCACTGAAAACGATATCCGGGCAGCAGTTCGCAGTGATAGGCCGTTATACGGTCGTTGACTTTTCCTTCGGTGCACTGCGCCCAGGTGATCGACAGGTCGGGGCTGAGAGGAAAGACGATGGATTCGTGATTGACTTCGGCTAGGATACTCGGCCCCTCCGACGACGCCGGCAGACTGAAACTGAAGGACGGACCGAAGATGGCCGGATACGATTCGCGCACCAGGTCCACCTCAGCCGTATGAGCCACTTCTGCCTCGACCAGGAAGGTCGCAGTATCGGACCACGTCCGGGCGGTGATGTCCAGGTGTCTTCCGTCCGCCGATACGTTCTGCCGATCGATGCTGGTAAAGGCGCACGGGCCGGCGATGCACGAAACACGAACATTGCGAAATTGATTGCCTTCTCCCGCGTCGAGCGACAGAGAGCCAGCCGCTGCCTTCCACCTTCCGTCGGGGGAGCAGAGCAGTTGTTTCTCGCAAGCGACGTCACCGGTATTCGCCACTTGAAACGTCTTCACTTCGCTGCCTACATCGGCTACTTCTGTCGATCGCATCATATAGCGCACCCGCATGTTCGAGATAACTCGCTCCGGCGCCGAAGGGGAAGATTTCTGCGCAGGCTTCGTCGTCGGAATGAGCCGCGCTATATAGAGAGCGTCGGAAACGCTTTCATTCAGTTGTAAAGGGTAGTAATCAGGATGGCTGAACCGGAGAACCACCGGATCGCCGCGACGGACTCCCTGGGGCAGGATCACAGTGAACAGTCCGGTCTGATCGGAGCGTACTTCGGCGGTTGAGCTGTCCGCAATAACGAAGACAATCGCGTTGCCGACGGGTACTTGTTTCCCAGGATCGGTGTCTTGACGGATGACGGCCCCGCGCAGCGTAATGAGCTGTTGTTTGCGGACAGTCTTGACCGAGAGCCATGCCGCGCCTGCGAGCAATACCACGGCCATCAGCCAGCCCCAGAGTTGTCTTCTGGTCATCATTTCATTGATCGCGAGCGCGACCGAGCGGTTGTAATATTTGATGCAGTTTTAGCCCGACGCGCCCAAGTAGGAGGGCAACCATCGCCGTTCCAGCCATCATCTACCGGGTGTGAGGGCTAGTAAGGCAGAACCTCCAGTTTTCACTCGTCGCCAATTTGTGAAGCAGGTGGCCAGGGCGGGCGTGTGCCTGCCGTTCGGCACCCTTCTGGCGACCAAGACGCCGGCCTCCGCTCAAACGCGTGCGAAGACCGTGCCTCCCGCGGCATCCAATGCCATTTCGGACGACGACATTCGCCTTCTGGACGAGATTGAGAAGGCGCATTTCCAATACTTCTGGGAGCAGACCAATCCTCAAACCGGCCTGATCAAGGACCGTTGCAATGTGCGGTCGGGCGACAATGGCATCGTGGCCAGCATCGCTGCCACCGGCTTCGGATTGACGGCTCTCTGCATTGCCGACAAGAACGGCTACGTCTCTTCCAATGACGCACGAAACCGCGCTCTGGTCACGTTACGATGTCTGGCCAAAAAACTGCCGACGCACAGGGGCTTCTTCTTTCACTTCGCGAATGTAAACACCGGCGAGAGGATTTGGGACTCCGAAGTCTCTTCCGTGGACACGTCGATCCTGCTGGCGGGCATTCTTACCTGCCGCCAACATTTCGCGCAGCACTCGGAAATCACCAATCTCGCGTACACGATTTTAAGCCGGGTGGACTGGACCTGGCTGGCGGAAGATACGTCACTGCTTTCCCATGGCTGGACACCAGAAAGCGGCTTCCTGCCCTATCGCTGGGACTATTACAGCGAGCTGATGCTGCTGTATCTGCTCGGCATGGGCTCATCCACCAACCCACTGAACCCGGACGTATGGAACGCCTGGAAGCGCACGATTTTCGAGTACGACGGGCTACGCTACATTGGCTCGTTCGCTCCGTTGTTCGTGCATCAGTTCTCCCAAGCCTGGTTCGATTTCCGCGGCAAGCGCGACAAGTACACCGACTATTTCGACAACTCACGCATAGCTACGGAAGCCCATCGCCGTTTTTGCCTTGGATTATCCAAACAGTTCCCCGACTACAGCGACGATCTGTGGGGCATCTCTGCGTCCGATTCATCCCTGGGCTATGTTGTATGGGGCGGACCGCCGGCATTCGGCCCGATTGATGGGACTGTAGTTCCGAGTGCGTGCGGCGGATCGCTGCCGTTTCTGCCCGAGGCGACGCTGCGCGTGATCCGCACCATACGCCACAAGTATCCGGCGACCTGGAGCCGCTATGGCTTTGTAGACGCATTCAATCCGCTGACCAAATGGTACGACCACGATCTCATCGGTATTGATGTGGGAATTACGATGCTGATGGCGGAAAACCTGCGCACCAGTTTTGTTTGGGACACGTTCATGCAGAACCCGGAGGCGATCCGGGGAATGGCGCGCGCCGGATTTCAGTGGACTTCCTCGGCGGCGAAATAAAACGACGCTAGGGAATCTCCGCCTCAGGCCGCGGTGCGCGTCCGAAAAGATGGCTGGCCCAGATTCTTGATGGGCTTTTCCTGAAGCAGCAGTTCCGCCGATTGCACAAACGGATTGGTGTGAAACCAACGCCGGACGATTCCGTCGAAAAGTGAATTCGCGATGGACAGCAGGATCATACCTTGATGGTGGCCCATCCACATGTGAACGATCTCAGGTTGTCCGATGCCATTCTGTTTTTGTGCGGTAAAGTCCACCGACTCGTACAGCCCGTATTTGCCGAGCCAGCCTAGCTGCTCCATCTTGCGAAGGTTGCTCAGGGTTTCGCCCGGGCTGACGTGTTGCGCGAGCGCCGCTGCGTACGGAGCAATCACCAGCGCGGTGGGATGCTCATCTCGCAGGCCTAACTCCGGCAAACCGAACGCGAAATAGGAGTAGTTTCCATCCTCTGCTCGTTCAGCGGCAGCGGACTCCGAGACTCCCCACGGAACTCCTCGCCTCGAGCCGAAACGCCGTTGTGCGCGAACGGCCTCGATCGCGGCGCGGTCGAGCAAGGTATCGGGATAGGTATGCGTCCAGAGCGTCGGCATGAGGTACTCGAACATGGTGCCCGACCACGACAGCAACACGGTACGTCCATCGACGACGTTGTGACGGCGACTCAGCGCAAACCAACTCTCCTGAGAAGCCTCGCTCTTTGCCACAGCAATGAAGAGAGCAATGCGCGATTCGGAAGCCAGCATGTCGTAGCAGGCCGCGTTTAAGCCCTGCGCTTGTGTGCTGTAAGCCACAGACAGCAGCTTCCGGGCGGGATTCAGCAGGAACGTGAAGTCGGTTTCGGCCGCCAATCTTCCGGCTTCCTTCGCGATGAATGTGAGGTCATCAATCAAACGCGCGGCGTTTTGACGCGCCGCCGGGAGCAGCGCGCGAAGCTCCAGCCGCCGTTCAACTTCTTCTTCCGCCGCTGAAGATGACTCGGCTACGGGCATGCCAGAGGCAACATGAAATTGCAGCACATCGATAAACTCGGGAAGGCGGTCCAACTGAATCTTGGGCGAGGGACCGAAGCCGAGCTCGTCAATAGCTTTCCGCATGGGGCGAAATTCGGCGAGCAACCACGGCATATACGACCGAAGCATCGCATCGACGTTCTCGATCCGCGCGTTGAGCTGATCCCGCAACCAAGCCGCTTCCGTCCCGTTCCCTTCCTGAGCGGAGGGCATTCGACCGCCAAGGTCCTGCACCGCGCGCAGCCAATCTGCTTGACTATCCCGGCGAAACCGCTTCAGAATGCGCCGGTCCAGGGTGCCCGTTAGCTGTAATTCGCGGAGATAGTCCAGGATGCCATCGGCGATTTGCGGGCCCGCCAGAGGATTGCGCAGAAACTCGAGAGCCCCTTGTTCCAAGGTCCACAACGACGCCACGAGATTGCCGCTGTCCACCGACGAGATTTCGAAGGGATGCATCGGCTCATGCTTCTCTGCGTCATACCAGTTGAAAAGGTGCCCATGGTAACGGCGGAGCCCGCCGACCGTCTTCAGGGTTGGAACTGTAAGCTCGGCGAACTCCGGAACCGTTATATGGCCAAACTGGCACGCGACCTGTCGTGCGTTCAGCAGGAACCCAAGATTCGTTGGCGATAGGCGGTTATCGACGCGCCACGGATCTTCGCGGACATTGTCGGGAACCAGCCAGCCGTTCTCACTGTTACTGAACTCGGCGAAGAACCTCCAGGTCCGCAGCGCAATGCGGCGAAGGAATATGCGATCGGCAGGTGACTTTTCGTAACGGCTATGCGGCGAGCGGTTGAGCCAGACCGAGATGAATCTGCTGCTTGCCCATAGCAACAGTATTGGCAGTGCCACAAGAACGGCATTGCGGCCGCGCAGGAACCATACCAACATCCCCAGACCGAGCGCTAGGGCGGGCGTCCAGTCGAGATAAATCTCAAGGGGAGTGCGTCGGTGTAACTCCTCTTCGGCTTGCGCAGCGGTCACCCATTCCAGCATCTTTTCACCCGTCACCAGGCGACGAATCAACGCGCGAACCATGGCGTCCAACGAAATCAGCATCTGGTGGGCAAGAAATACCAGGGTCAGCACGACGCCCATGTTTTCCACCAGGAGGCTTTGGGGCAGCGTGCTCACGGCGTGGGCGTCGCGACGTAAGACCATGCCGGCAAGATCGACGGCCAAGCGAATGAGGTTCGGTAGAAACAACAGAGCGAGCGTGGCGAGTGTCCAGTAGAGAGGTGACCCAGGAAGCGCCACCCAACCCAGGACGAACAAAAGGAGAGTCGCTGGTTCGACAAGGCTGCGCCGCAGATTGTCGAAGATCTTCCAGCGCGAAACCAGCGAGATGGGATTGGCGACCCGTTTACCACCCGGCCCGGGGACTCGCGGGAGCAACCATTCTGCAATCTGCCAGTCGCCGCGAAGCCAACGATGTTTCCGCTGGTTATGGGCGCTATACACCGACGGGTAATCCTCAATGATCTCGATGTCACTGACCAGGCCCGAGCGGGTATAGGCGCCTTCGATGAGATCGTGGCTCAACAAAAGGTTCGATGGGAAACGCCCGTCAAGTATGCGATGTAACGGAGCGACTTCGTAAATTCCCTTGCCCACATATGTACCTTCGCCATACAGGTCCTGGTAGACGTCCGAAATGGCGCGCGTATAAATGTCGAGGCCGGTTTGCCCCGACCAGATCTTCGCCAACCGGGAGCGCGCCGCGCTGCGAACGCTCACTCCGACACGGGGCTGAAGAATTCCATAACCGGCAACCGCAATGTTCGTTTCCGGATCGATGATCACCTGGTTGAGGGGATGGGCAAGGGTTGCAGTCATCTGCCGGGCCGTGTCGCGCGGCAGCAGCGTGTCGGCATCGAGAGCGATCACGAAGCGGATGTTTAACAGCAAAGAGAGATCGCCGACCGTCTTCGTATAGCTGACTGGTTCGCCGCAAATGAAACGGTTCAGCTCCAGAAGCTTTCCGCGCTTACGTTCCCAGCCAATCCAGGCACGCTCGCGCGGGTTGTATTTACGCTCGCGATGAAGCAAAAAAAACGAACCAGCACCGTTGCTTTTGTATTTCTCATTCAAGTTGTCGATTAGCTCGGCACAAAGCGAGGCCAGGGGATCAATCCCAGCCGGCGGCGTAGGCGAGTCGGGAAGATCGGTCAGCAAGGCGAAATGTAAGTTGGGGTCGTGGTTGCCGAGATAGCGGACCTCAAGGTTCTCGACTACCCTACGCACCTGTTCCTCGTTCAGCAGGAGTGTTGGGACAGTCACCAGGGTGGCGCACGATGGCGGAATGCCTTCATGAAAGTCGAGCTTCGGCAGAGGCTGCGCTGGAAGCAGTGAAAGAACTACGTAGTTGACGATCTGCACCGCCGCCTCGGAGCAAGGCAGCATGAGTATCAGCAGTATGAAAACGTACGTTCCGAACGACCAGTAATCGAACTCCGAGAGGTTAATAAGGGTTGCGGCGAGTACTGCAGTGAGCAACGCGATCGCCGGAATATAAAAATCATCCGGATGGCTCTTCAGGAACTGTTGCAGCCATTGCCGGAACGAGGGCCGGAACCCCACCTTCTTTTTCAGCGCTTCGGCGCCTTCTGCAATCAGGTAATACCCGATGTGCGAGAGCCGGGTGGTAACGCGAGGATCGGAGTGAGGCGAGCGATGGGCGGCCTCAGCGAGCTCAAGCGCAACGGCAGCGACTTCGATTTCTGGGGAGTCGGATCGGGAAGCGATGTCCGCGATTTCGTTGCGATATACATTCCGGCTTGCCGCCTCCATAAGCGGGTACGCGCCTGACGGGTCCTTCTGGAGAACGGCCTCGAACCCAATCAACGGCTCGATGACTTGACCCCAGGGGACCTCATTCATCCTTCGGAGGCTGTCGAGATATACCGCCGCATCCTTTCGATCTTCGGCCTCCCCTGTCCCTGTTGGGCGCTGTTCTATCAAGTGTTCCAGCAGCACGAGCTTCAGCGCTGGAACCAGCGTCCACAGCTCCAGCAAATCGAGGACAGTAACTTCCTGAAATGCTGCCATGTACGAACTGAAGAGCGAGGCATTGCAACGGTAGCCCAGAAATGCGAGGCACCCTTCCGCAATAGCGAGCGGACGTGGAATGACGGTGCCGTCATCCCTGCGAATATGCGGGATGCGCCGCAATTGGTGCAGACCTTGGTACACATCGCTGAAGCAGTTCTCCAATAAAGTCGCGTTCTGTTGCAGAAGGCGGACCTCTGAGGAAACTTGCCGTTCGCCGCGGCCTAGCACCGTCTGCAGCGCGATCTTAAGGCGGGTGCAGCGCTCCTGGAAAACTTCCGAAGACCGGACGCTCGGCATCCACGCCAGCGATCCCGCGAGCGTACGCGCCTGCTCGCGCAGACTTTCTGCGACGTGCGAGTTGCCGGCGTCATTGGAAGACGACCTGTGCTCGTCGCGTATCGATTCTGTCCACATAGACTGTGACTTCAATCCGAAACTAGCGATAGCTGGCAGCCTGCAAGGCGAACATTTCGGCATACTGACCGCCGAGGTTCACCAGTTGATCGTGGCTGCCTTCCTCTCCGACAGCGCCATTCTTCAGCACAACAATGCGATCGGCCATACGGACCGTAGAAAACCGGTGAGAGATGAAGAGCGCGGTTTTGCCGGAAGTAAGTTCGGTGAAGCGGCGAAAGACCTCGAATTCGCTGCGCGCATCGAGCGCGGCGGTGGGTTCATCGAGGATGAGCAACTGTGCGTCGCGGAGATATGCCCGTGCCAGTGCGAGCTTCTGCCACTCTCCGCCCGACAAGTCGACCCCACCCTCGAAGCGGCGGCCGAGCATCTGCTCATAGCTCAAAGGAAGTTTTGAGATGACGTCATCCGCCTGGCTCTTCTCCGCTGCTTCCCTCAAAAGACTCGTGTTGGCGAGTTCCTCGATGCGTCCAACCGCGATGTTCTCGCGGGCAGTGAGCTCGTACCGCATAAAGTCCTGAAAGATCACGCCGATCTCGCGGTACAGCTCGTCGAGGCGATATTCACGAAGGTCCACACCGTCGAGCAGGATCTGGCCTTCCGTCGGGTCATACAGGCGCGTAAGCAGCTTAACGACGGTTGTCTTGCCTTCGCCGTTCTCGCCAATGAGTGCCACGCGCTCGCCGACGTCGAGATCAAGATCGAGACCCTGCAACACCATCCGCTCCGTACCCGGATAGCGGAACCATACATTGCGAAACCTGACGCCTTGACGCATGGGCACCGGAAAAGGTCTGGCATTCGGCTTCGACCGGATCGTCGGCTGCATGGCAAAGAACGCCAGCAGATCGGTGAGAAACAACGCCTGGTCGGCAATCCCGGCCAGCGTGGAAAAAACCTGCTGGATGTTCAGGCTCGCCTGTTGTATTGCTCCCGTCAGAAAATAGAGATATCCGATACTGATGGCGCCGCGCAATGCCTGCCAGATTACAAACACGTAGGCGGCGTAGTAGCCCATGGTTCCCAGCACGGAAAGCACGGACCCGAGGGCAAACCGGCGGCGCGCGAGAGCCACATCTTCGTCGTAAACCCGGTTTGCCAGCCCGGTAAAACGTTCTATCAGAAAGCGGCTCAGCCCGAAGAGCTTAAGTTCCTTCGCGGCTTCCTTGCTTCCTGCGAGCACACGCAGGTAATCGAGTTGCCGACGCACCGGCGTCTGGCGAAAGTTCTTCTCGTAACCCAGAAAAGCGAAGTGGCTCTCACCCACAAACGCCGGCAATACCCCGGCACAAAGCAGCAGCATCAACCATGGTGAGAACGCCATGATCGAAGCCGACATCAGGACGGCGGTAATGACCTGCTGCACCAGCCGTCCAATCGACTGAATCATCCCCAGGCGGTCGGTGGCCTGCACACGGGCTCGCTCCAGCCGATCGTAAAATACCGGGTCTTCATATGCCTGAAGGTCAAGCTCGGCGGCGTGCTTCATTACCAGAATGCTCACGTGGCGCGTGTAATTTTCCGCCAGCAGAGAATCCAGGTAGTCGATGAAACGCGCGAAGATGCTGTTCCCCAGCGCTAGACCAAACTCCAGTGCGACCAGCCACCAGAAGTGTCGAGGAACGCCGGTATGGGTCTGGCTGGCGCGGACGATGTTATCGATGATGAGCTTGGTGACCCACAGGAGGGCGAGGGGTATCAGGGCCGCAACTAGTCGCGCCACCAATCCCAGCACTACTACTAAGCGGCCCGACTCCCATACAATGCGCAGCGTTGGAGGGACATTCCGTAGCGCCGAGACGCGCTGCCGCCATCCGCTAGCAGGGCCTACCTGTTGCTTGTCCGTCACCTTGGACGCCCCGAGTTGCCTGGTTGTACGAACGGTCTGATGTACAGCTTCGGCCGAACGATGCCTCTACGCGGCCAGGGCGTTTTGAGCCGTACGCAAGCGTTCCGCCGACATTCTAGTGCCTCTAGGCAGCCATCGCTTCGGGCTGCCACCTCTGCGTTGTATGCCTCGTCCGGGCCGCGCTTTCGAAGTGCGTGCGCAGCTTCAGGCGCGCCTTGTGCAGTTGCGACTTCGAGTTCCCTACCGAGCAGCGCATCATTTCCGCGATCTCTTTATGTTCGTAGCCTTCCACGTCATGCAGAAGGAAGATTCTGCGATAGCCGGGAGGAAGCTGTTCTACGGACCGTTCCAAGGCAATGCGATCGATGGACGCGGCAAGTATGCTGTCGGGCGCACCCAACTCTCTCTTAGGAGCATCGGGAGTCTGCGATTCAAGCGGCTCGGGCGCAATGGGCAGCGTTTTCTTGCGCAGGTGCATTAATACGACATTCAGCGCCACCCGATGCAGCCAGGTCGAGAATGCCGAATCGCCGCGAAACGTCGCCACCTTGCGGAATAATTGCAGGAACACTTCCTGCGTGAGGTCTTCCGCCTCCGCGGTATTGCGCGTGATACGCAGGCAAAGCGTATACACGTAGCGCCGGTGCAGATTATATAAAAACTCGAAGCTCCTGGAATCGCCTTGCTTGGCGCCTTGAATTGCTTCTTGCTCAGGATTGCTCGTCGTTGAAGTTTTGATTTCTGGTATCAAACCTGGCCTCCAGTCGTTATCTCTACTTCGTGAGCTGCTTCCGGCGACTGCCGGGGCTGACCGCGTAGTTGACCGTGCTCGCAACGAATAGCGAAACCGCTCGACTACGCTCTTAGAACTTAAGCCAGAGGAAGGACTACGAGTATCAGGTAGAAACCTTGCGGATAGGGGTGAAGTCCCTTACACAGGAAGCCGTAAGTCGTGACGTTCACAGAATTTACGATGGGGCGGCCAGAACCTGGGTTATGAACTCGACTTCTTCTTCTTGGGAACTTTCGCGCCCTTCTTGCGGGCTTCCGACAGTCCGATGGCGATGGCCTGTTTGCGGCTCTTTACCGTCCCGCCTTTGCCACCCTTGCCCGATTTCAATGTTCCCTTTTTGCGGCGGTGCATCGCCCTCTTAACACTCTTACCGGCAGACTTTCCATACTTTTTTCCTCCCGAACTTTTTTTGGCAGGCATCCTTTTCTCCTGCTGAGTTGGAATGACGCGCCAGGCACAGAGTTGCATCGACACTTTTGATCGCGGCGCGACGCCTTGGGTCCCAGGAGGCAACTTGCGGTTACGCAGCCACATCCGACTGCGATGTCGCCACGACGACGCAAGCACAGATGTCAGCGGGAATCTCATGAAGCCATCCCACCTATTGAGACGAACATCATGAAGGAACGCATTCCTACCCACAGCAATCGTTCGCACCAGAACCAGCGGAGGACAATCTTGAAATCAGCAGCGGCATTATTAGGTAGCTCGGCCTTGGGGTTGCGTATTCCCGAAGTATTCGCCGAACCAGCGAATTCGCGCTCTTCCGATGTCAGCTACTCCTCACTTCTCAAGCCAACGATGGGATACATGCTGGCGCACGAGCAATTTCGCTTGCCCGAGCTACTCGCCATCGGCACGGCCACCGAGAGCGCAGGCTTCGGCCTTCTAGCGACCAGCGATCATTTTCAACCGTGGCAATCCGACCAGGCACACTCCGGCGAAGCCTGGGTCACCCTCGCCGCTCTCGGACAACGCACCAACCGAGTCTGGATGGGCACTACCGTTACCTGTCCAACATTTCGCTACAACCCGGCGGTCGTAGCGGAGGCGTTCGCGTCCATGTCATGGCTGAATCCGGGTCGCATCTTTCTCGGCCTCGGCTCGGGTGAAGCTCTGAACGAACAGGCGGCTGTCGGACAGTGGCCCAAATGGCAGGAGCGCTCCGAACGGCTCATCGAAGCCACCGACATTATTCGTAAACTCTGGACCGGAAAACCCGTGGACCACAAAGGGACCTACTTCACCGTGAACGCGCGGCTTTACGACCCGCCCGCCGCTCCCATACCAATCCTGATGGCTGCCAACGGTCCCAAAGCAATGCGCCGCGCCGGCCAATACGCCGACGGACTCGTAACTGACCCCAAGACTTGGAAGCAGCACAAAGAAGAGTTCGAAGCCGGAGCCAGTGCCGCAGGCAAAGACATCACCCGCATGCCAGTGTTGGTCGAGCAATATGCGGTGGTCGGCGACGAAAGCGACGCCAGGATCGCTGCCCAATTCTGGCGCTTCGGACCGAAGTCGTTCAAGAGCTACTACAATGTTCGCGACCCGGAAAAGATCCTGCAGCTTGCGAACTCAGAGATTCCGCTGGAGCAGGTCTATTCCGAGTGGCCCGTGAGCACCGATCCCGCGGTGCATCTCAAGACGATCACTGAGCTGTTTCAAAGCGGCGTCAGTATCGTGAACATCCATTCCGGCCAGCCTGACCAGCGGCGCGTCGTTGACTTCTACGGTAAAGAAGTTCTGCCGAAACTATCAAGCCGGTTGAAAGGGACGCCAGCGGCCGCGTGAGTCTTCTATCCCATGAGCACGATTTCGATGTAGTCGTTATCGGAGCCGGGATTGCCGGGCTTGCCGCAGCCCGCGAACTCGGAGGTGCCGGCCTCTCCGTCTGTGTACTCGAGGCCCGCGACCGTATCGGCGGCCGGATCTATTCCACGCATGACTCGGCGACTGATACGGAGATTCCACTGGGCGCCGAGTTCATTCATGGCAAGCCCGACGAGATTTGGAGCCACCTGCAAGACGCGGGTATCAGGATTGCCGAAGTTGATGGCGAGGCCTGGTGCGTCTCCGACGGGGGACTCTCCCAATGCGAATTCTTCGCGGAGGTGGACTCAATCCTCGAAAAAATGGACGATTCGCGTCCCGACGAATCGTTTCTCGACTTTCTCGAACGGCAGCCTGCCCAAACGCCTGAGCAGCAGCGTGCCAGGCAGCGGGCCATTCGGTATGTCAGCGGATTCAACGCGGCAGCTCCGGCACACGTGGGCGTCCACTGGTTGGTGCAGGAGATGCGCGCTGAGGCCAGCGTGGAGGGTGATCGTGTCTTCCGGCCGGAGGGCGGCTACCCCAAACTCGTCGAGCTGTTTCAGAAGCAGTGCTCTCAGGGTGCCCAGTCCATCCGCACCGAGAGTGTGGCAACCCAGGTCCGCTGGACGCCCGGCAGGGCCGAAGTCTCGGTCCGCAGTCATGACGGCTCCTCGGTCATCACCACCCCAGCCCTATTGGTAACCCTTCCGCTTTCACTCTTGAAGGCGAAGCCGGGAGAGGCGGGTGCCATCGAATTCTCACCGTCGCTGCCTGGCCCTAAACTCAACGCGATGGAAAGAATCGAAATGGGTGAGGTCCTTCGAGTGACCTTGCGATTCCGCGAGCGCTTCTGGGACCACGTCTCGCCCTCAGGTTACAAGGGGAAGACGCTCCACAATCTGGGATTTCTGCTCTCGGAAGATCCGTGGGTGCCCACATGGTGGACTACCTCCCCCGTCATGGTGCCTATTATCACGGGATGGGCGCCGTGGATTTCAGGCGAGCGCCTGTCAGGACGGGACCGTGCCTTCGTTCGCGAGCGCTGCGTGCAATCGCTCGCCCGGCTGCTTCAGCTTACCCCGCAGCACCTTAGTGAATTATTGGAGGATTTCTACTATCACGACTGGCAAACCGATCCCTTTTCCCGTGGAGCCTACAGCTATGGCAAGGTCGGCTCCGACGGCGCGTTCGAAGCTCTCGCTGCCCCAGTGGATGGCACACTTTACTTCGCCGGCGAAGCCACCGATACCTCGGGCAACAATGGCACCGTGCACGGCGCTATCGCCAGCGGCTATCGCGCGGCCAGAGAGATCATGGAACGGAAGAACCAGTAGCCTCTACTCATTTCTTCGCGCGTGAGCTCATAAGCTTCCTAACCTGCTTAAGGTCACGGACAAAATCTGCCATCTGCGCGTGGCGCGACTCTTCGTCGGGGGCGCGCAAGATCGAAGAAGGATGCACCGTCGCAACAACATGTTTCGCAAGTTCGGATGGTACGAGTCGCCCGCGCTGGGCACTTACACGAAAGTCTCTTCCCAGCAACGCCTGTGCCGCAGTCGCTCCCAGGCATACGAGCACTTCCGGTCGAATCACACGCATCTCCGCATCGATCCATGCCCGGCAGGCTTGGATTTCCAGACTATTCGGCTTCTTGTGAATCCGTCGTTTTCCACGGTCCGACAGGACCCACTTAAAGTGCTTTACGACATTCGTGACGTACACCTCCTTACGTTGAATTCCCGCTTCTTCGAGCGCGCGATCCAGTAGCTTGCCCGCCGGCCCGACGAATGGATGCCCCGCAAGGTCTTCCTGGTCGCCTGGCTGCTCGCCCACAAACATGATCTTCGCTCCGGAC
Organism: uncultured Acidobacteriaceae bacterium; assembly: GCA_963738905.1. Taxonomy (GTDB): domain Bacteria; phylum Acidobacteriota; class Terriglobia; order Terriglobales; family Acidobacteriaceae; genus DASRAA01. Next base: position 1,025,913 of record CAVTYG010000010.1, on the reverse strand, counting down.
GGCCCTTCGCCGAACACCGTTTGCGTACCCGTCTTCCACAGATCGCAGGCCCGGCACTTCGCGGCCGCCTCGCGCAATTCGCCGATCGTGGTCAGTGTTTGTTCGGGACTCGCCGCCGTCCGCCTGGCTTTATCGCTTTTCTTCACCGCTCGAGTGCGATGCGAACCACCCATTCGTAAGTTGGCCGGAGTCGCTCCCAAGCCTTATAAGGATCACCTGCTGGCACGGGCAACTGCAACCAGCACAATGGAATCCGACGAACAGATTGGAGCTCGCAGGCGAGCAGAATTTTAGTTGGAAAAGGAGATTTATGCCGGACAAAGAGACTATCGAAAGAGCGCAGGAAGACGAGCGGGAGGGCAAGTCGCCCAGCACCCAGGCAGGAGAGTTCGTGCGGGAAGAGATGCACCACATCCGCGAGGGCAAGCACGGCGCAGCTTCCACTAAGCAGGCCATTGCGATAGGACTTTCCAAGGCGCGCCGCGCCGGGGTGCAACTGGACGCTCCCAAACAAGGGAGTACCTCATCCGAAACCAGGAAAAAGGCGCAGCAGGATCTGCGCAAGGGAGCATCCGGACGAAAGACTACACCGTCGCGTACCCGTTCTCGTGCGACATCACAGGCTCTCAAGAAGGAAGGTCACTCCGCCGCCTCTAAGAAGAGTCTCAGCCGTCAGGCCCGGACCGCTGCCCGTGCTCGCGGAGCCTCCTCCCGCCATGAGGCGGCGATGAAGGCGGTACGCACGAAAGGAGCCGGCGGACGGAGCCAGGCAGCCAAGAAAGCCGCCGGCACTCGCAGCCGTCACCGCCGCGCCGCATAATCTGCCCTCCGGTTCGCGATCTCCGGCAGACGCTGACGGAGGGTGGCGGAGACCGCGAGGACCGTTCCATTTCGCTTGGTGGCCACGGAGCCTACTTCGTTCCGCTGGCCACCTGAGCATGGCCGAGTGCCGACACCAGCGAGACTCCCCCGATCACGTTGCCGATGAGGGTAGGTACAAAAAAGCGAGTGAAGTAAGTGCTGAAAGAGATCGATCTGGTCACCACGAGGAAAAGAGTGGTTGTCGATCCTGCAATGATGTGGTTGAAGCCCGCCAGGCCAATGAGGTAGGTGACGATGATGATGATGCTCACCTTCGCGGACTCGGCCCCGGGAAGAAGCCATACCATCAGGGCGATCAGCCATCCCGCGAAGATGGCGCGAACCATTATGGTCACGAAGCTCATGCCGAAGTGTTCGTTCCCGATTTCCGTGAAGGCAGCTTGTGTCCCTGGATCGAAGATGACGATCCGCCCGAGGCACAGTGCGAACAGAAACGTCCCTGCCACGTTCGCGCTGAGCACCACTGCCCACAAACGAAGAACGCGGTACAAGGTGTCCGCGTTCCTGTGAAGCAACAGCGGCAGGATGACGGTGACGGTATTTTCCGTAAATAGTTGTTGGCGGCCGAGAATCACGATGAGGAAACCGATGCAGTAACCCGCTTTGGAAATCAGGGGCCGCCAGGGGGTGTTGGGTAAATGTGCGATGAGCAGGGCTTCGGCGATCAGCGAAAACCCCATCGAGAGTCCTGCTGCCAGGCCGGACCAAGCGAGGTCGGAGGCCGGCCGGCGGAGCTCGCTTTCGCCCTCTCGGCGAATCGTTTCATACACAACGTTGACGCCGATTGCAAGACGCTCTTCCACCTGTTTCTGTTCGGCGCGGGTTGAGATCGGTCCAGCGGAGGATACTGCGTCCTCCTTTGCGCGCGTGGCTTTCGCCCTGATAAGTCTCACGCAACCGCCTCGCTTTCCCGAACGTCCGCAGGACCCTCTTCGGCTCCGCCAATCGTGCGCAAAGCTTCCGTCAGGCTTGGGACTACGAACCCTTGCATTTGCGGTCCCAGACGACTGAGGACACTCTGCATCTCGCCGGTAAAGTTCCACAGACCCACCAGCACCGTTGCGTTAGGCAAAGTGTTTCGCAGCTGCGCAAGCAGCTTCCTCGCCGGATTCAGCCCAGAAGGCTGCAATGCAGAGAGAATGACAACATCCGGCTTCTCTTCGATGAGGTGCCCCATCATTTCCGGGACCGGTTTAAGGCTGAGGTATATCGCGTGCCTGCCTTCCCTCTCCAACAGTTGAACGAGCATACTGGCGACAGTCTCGTCGGCTTCCGTCTTCGATGGCACGCAAACAATCTTGCGGGTATGTGGGACGCCCGCATCGATCTGACTTGGTGCCACATCATGCTCCTCATTGAGTTCCTCGAGGATCTCACGCGTGCTGTGGTCGATCGATTCAACCGTGGCCGCGTCGAGATCGTTCTCGTGACGATGACGCTGAACCATGCTGAGGGCCGGAACCACCACTGAATCATAGAGTTCCAAAAGGTTCGACGTCTGAAGATATTGCTCCAGGACTTGGCGGGCCTCAGCCACGTCGGATGCCAGCATCCTCTGGTAAAAGCGCACTTCGGGTGTCAATACGGGTTGGTCTCCCAATAAAACGTGCAGGAACTCCATTTGTGGGACGTGCCGCCCTAATACCACCAAACACACTGTCAAAGGAGTCGACAGCACCAAACCAATCGGGCCCCATAGCACAGTCCAGAACACCGCGGCCACCAAAATCGCAAGCGACGAAATTCCGGTCTTGGCGCCATACAACATCGGCTCAATGAAGTTGGCCACTACCACCTCAATCACCAGATAGAAGCCAACGATCAATAGCGGCTTATTCCATCCATCAAAAACCGCGAGAGAAAGCACGATTGGCAAAAAAGCCGCGACCGGGGACCCAACATACGGGACAAAACGGAAGACCGCCGCAATCGCTCCCCAAAGCAGCGCGTTCGGCAGGCCGATGAAATGTAACCCCGTTCCGATCACGATTCCGTATAACCCGTTGACCATGAACTGAAGGAAGAGGTAGGTCGCGATACGGTGGCTCGCATCATCCAAGGCCTGTGTCATCAGATTGATGTGGTCGTGGCCAACCAGCCGCAGGAACCGATTTCGCAGGTCTTCAGCCCGGAGAAGAATGAAGATCGTGAAAACGAAAACGACACCAGCAACCGCCAAGGGCCCCAGAAATGACAGCAGCACTTCCATTGTGGTGCTGGGCGTCTGAACAACTTTGACCTCTACGGGCTCGCCTGACTTCAAGCTGGCCGGAGCTCTGCTTCGAGCCTGGTGCGCCGATTTCGTGCCGGGTAAAGTCTCGATGACCTCGGTACCGAGGTCGCTCACCGCCTCCGTAGCGCGTACGACCCCGGCGCTTACGCCGTCATGCAGGAAAGCCAGCTTCTTTTGGATGTTCGCTCGATAGGTTGGAATCTGAGTGGTCACGTCCATCAACTGACCGGTGACCACCACGCCACCGAAGATGGCGCCCGCAACCGCTAGAACGACCACAAGGATGACCGCCGGAACACGCGGAAAATGAAGCCGCTGCAACTGCTTCACCAATGGGGTCAACAGGAAGCTCAGGAGCATAGCAAGCGCGAACGGAACCAATACAGCGCGCGCGAAATACAGTCCAACGATTACAGCGATGCCGGCGATGAGGCCGTAAAGTCGTGCAATCTCCGAGCTGGGCCGATGCTGGCTCAATCTGTTCACTTGAAGACTGCGATTTGAGGAATGTGAGAGGGAACGTCGCAGTCGCCATTGTGGCTCCTTTGACAATACCGCGCACCTCCGTCGAGGAAGCATCGGGCGTTGTCCCTAGCGTCCTGCAGAAATCGCCGTAGGCGGATTGCGCCTACTCAGGTGGTGGCGACGGTGGTAAAGCCCGAAGTAACTTGCAAATTACCAGGAGGATTGGTAACGGCGTTGTAGAGTTTCCTGCGCTTCGCAGTGTGGCGATACCACATTCTGCAGAGCGCGTCGCCGAGGTTTAGCAGAGTGAAAGGCTTGGGCCCGCTCCGGCAGCATTTGCAATAGGCTGCCGCTTGTCGGGGATTATGGAAACCCCACGGGAAGACCGGCTCTTGTCTTCGTACATCGCGCGATCGGCGCGTCCGATGAGCTGCTCCATGGTATCGCCGTGCCTGCGTTCAGCGAGCCCAATTGCGGCGTCAACTTGTACCTTGACCCCTTCTCCACCCTGACTGGTGGAAATGCAGTATTCCCCAAACGCCCATTGCCGGATTCTCTCTATGGCTGCCGTGGCCGTCGCCAGGTCACAGTCCAGCAGAATCAAGAACTCATCGCCACCCCAGCGTCCTACGATGTCCCCGGGACGGAGGTTCGAACGGAGTTCTTCGGAAAATTGCTTCAATAGAATGTCGCCTGGGGTGTGACCAAGCCGGTCGTTGACCAGCTTGAAGTGGTTCAAATCGAGAAAGGCGATACTGAATGGCAATTCGTTCGCAATACGCCGTTCGATGCGACGCTCCAAGTCGAGACGATTTGGCAAGCCCGTGATAACGTCGCGAAGGGCAAGTTCCTCGGTTTCCTTTAGCCTGGATTCGTAGGTCGTTACTCTTTTCTCTAATTCTGCAATGGATTGCTGGCTGTCCAGCTCCATTTGATCAACGCAGCTCTTCAGTTCGCTGGCCGTTTCCATGAGAGACGAGCGCACTTGTGTCAGGTCCTCAAGGTCGGCGACGGTACGTAACCGGCTGGTGAACTGCCCAAGTTGGCTCGCGTACCGCTGGTCACGCTCACCCAAGGATTCCGCGGTTCGGGCCAGCACAATCAGGAGATCTTTTACTTCCTCAGCCTTGCCCTTGAGATGCGCGGCAGTACGCTGGCCCCACTGGGCCAGTTGCTCGCCAACATCTTTCGACGTCGCCTGAAAAAGGGCCGTCGTCGCTCCATCTGCGATACGACGCTCAATATCCGCCAGGTTCTGCTGCAAGCTCGCGCCGTAAGCCGGACACGCCTGGTAGCCACTGTTCGCCATATCCAGCAAAGCGGCGCGATACGATGCGACCGCGGCAGCCAAAAGCTCGCCACCTTCAGGAGCGTGGGAGCGAAGCCCACTCATTTCCGATTCCAGATATTTTTTGATGGAGATCACCCGTGCAAGCTCCTATTGCGTGGTCGCGCTTCCCTGTGGCTGGATGCGTCACTGGGAGCGCCAATCACCGGGATCCGGAATGAGATTGTCCAACCCTTCGACTGTGCCGGACGCTTCGGCATTTGCATGCTCTCTTTCCCTATTTCGGCAGGCCCGGCTATGAACATTAGGGCAACGGTTGGGGTCCTCGGGGAATCGAAGCTATACTAGCGTTCCGCAGCTGTGTCGAATCGAACTTCGATTTAGTCATTGGATATGCCGCTTAACGAGTACCGCAAAAAACGTGACTTCATGGTGACGCCGGAGCCTTCGGGCGATGGGTCGTCCCGCTCCAAAAAAAAGAGCTCTTCTGCGTTGATCTACGTCGTACAGAAACACCGGGCGACACAACTGCACTATGACTTCCGGCTGGAGTGGCACGGCACCCTGCTTTCCTGGGCCGTGCCCAAAGGGCCTTCGCTCGATCCCAACGTCAAGCGGCTTGCGATGCAGGTGGAAGACCACCCCATCGACTACGCCGGCTTTGAGGGTGTTATCCCCGCGAACGAATACGGAGGCGGTACCGTGATGATCTGGGACCAGGGAACCTGGGAGCCTGAGGTTCCGGATGTAGACGCGGCACTCGCCAAGGGCGACCTTAAGTTCGTGCTGTATGGCAAGAAATTGAAAGGCTCCTGGGTGCTGGTTCGCACCCGCGGATATGGCTCCAGCAAGGGTAAAGCCTCATGGCTACTCATCAAACACCGCGACGCTTACAGCTCGGAGGAAGACATCACCGCCGAGAAGCCTTACTCGGCCGTTTCGCGTCGCCTGCTTGCCGGTATCGCCCGCGACAACGGAGGTAATGTCGAACAAGCTGCGACCGGCGATCCGCCATCGGCCAAGGTTGGTGGTAGAACCGTCGCCGCCAAAAGCATGGCAAAAAAGCCGCGTACCAAAACTAGAGCAAGGCCGGTGGATCGCTAGAACGCCCTTCCATGCCTATCAACCATCGCATTCCATTTCGTGTGCAACCCATGCTGGCAACGTTGGTCGAGCACCCCTTTCACAAGCCCGGTTGGGTCTATGAAGAGAAATACGACGGCATCCGGCTACTGGCCTACAAAGAAGGTAACCGGGTGCAACTGCTTTCGCGGAATGACATCGATCGCACCCACCACTTTCCCGGAATTGTCGCAGCCATCGCAAAACTTCGCCCGCCTACGCTGCTGCTTGATGGCGAGTTGGTCATCTTCGACAAGAAGCAGGTATCGCACTTTCAGCTGTTACAGCAGGGCAATGGAGAACCCGTTTATGTCGTATTCGACTGTCTGTTCCTCGCCGGTAAGGATTTAAGGCAGCAACCGCTATCCCTCCGCCGCGAGGCGCTCGATAAGTCAGTGTCGGCGAACGATGCAATCCTGCTCTCCCGCCGTTTGGCATCGAACGGGCTCAAGGCTTACGAAAAGGCGAAGCTCCGCGGTTTTGAGGGCCTGGTTGCCAAGGACCTTTCCTCTCCTTATATTGAGCGCCGTTCCACATACTGGCTGAAAGTCAAAGTCCAACAAGAAGACGAGTTCCTCATCGTGGGGTTCACGGCGCCTCAGGGCTTGCGACTCCATTTCGGCGCCCTGCTTTTGGGAGCCTACGAAGACGGCAAGCTCCGCTATGTAGGAAAAGTCGGTACCGGCTTCGACGAGAAGACGCTCGCGGCGCTCTACAAGAAGTTCCAACCGCTGGTGATTTCGAAACCCGCCGTTGTAGATCCGCCCCGTGAACGTGGCGTGACATTTCTGGCGCCCAAGCTCGTGGCCCAGATTTCGTATCAGGAATTCACTGACCAAAAGAAGCTGCGGCAGCCCGTCTTTCTTGGGTTGCGCGATGACAAACGACCGGAAGAGGTCGAATTGCCGGAGGTCACAGGATGAGCGCCCGTCGGGTCACCAAGTCGCCGCCCGCGACGTTGCCAGTTCACGTATCGAATCCCAACAAGGTTTTCTGGCCCGACGAGGGTTACACAAAGCTCGACCTCGTGGAGTTCTATGCTTCTGTTTTTCCGCTCCTCCAGCCTTACCTCGAAGACCGCATTCTCACCCTCGAGCGCTGTCCGGATGGCATGCAGGGCGATTGTTTCTACCAAAAAGAGAAACCATTCGGTCTACCGCCGGATACACCTACAGTGCGCCTTGACCACTCTGACAGCAAGCGGAAAGCGACGAACTACGTCGTCGGCGGCTCGCTCGAAACCCAACTCGCGCTTACTAATCTCGGGTGCATTCCTATCCACGTGATGGGCGGCAGGGCGGCTGCGCCTCGCAAGCCTGATTGGCTCTGTATCGATTGCGACCCTGAGTCGGGAAAGTTCTCGGATGCAGCACGGGCTGCTCTGTGGGTGAAGGAAGTACTTGACACACTGAAACTCGTCTCGTTTCCCAAGACCTCCGGGAGCCGCGGCCTCCATGTGTTTATTCCACTTCGTTCCGGCCCAGACGTTTCCGACGTACTGGAGTTTGCACAACGCGTAGTGCGCGTCATCGCCAGTGCTCACCCGGTCGAGTTAACGGTCGAACACGTGATCGCGGCGCGCCGCGGACGGGTCTATCTCGACCCGTTCCGGAACGGCTTCGGGCAGACGGTGGTTGCGCCGTATTCCGTGCGCCGTCGTCCCCATGCGCCGGTTTCTACGCCGCTGCACTGGCGCCAGGTAAAGCCCGCACTCGATCCGGCATCGTTCAATATCGGCAATTTCGCGCGTCGCATGAAGGCGGCGGACCCCTGGGCTGATTTCTTCCGTTCACGCCAGTCGTTGAAGACGGCAGAACAACTGGTGAAGAAACTATAGCCCTCAAAAAAAACAAAGCCCGCTCATTCGGCGGGCCTCAAATTCAACACTCACGGGACTCTCAGGTGCAGGTCTACAGCATGGCTAGTTTGTCCTGCGCCTGCTTCGCGTCCGACTGATTCAGCGGGGGCGCCATTTGCAGCGCTTTCTTCAACTCATCTTTGGCCTTGTCCTTTTGTCCCGCACCGCTCAGCGCCATGCCCAGGTGATAACGGTATTCGGCGCTTTGAGGCACCTTGTCGACCACTTCCTGCAACAGGCCTACTGCGATGACATAGTTGCCTTTCTTGTACTGGATCCATCCCAGGGTGTCATTGATTGAGATCAGATCCGGGGCGGCCTGCTTGGCCTGGGTCGCGAGCGATAGCGCAACGTCAAGATTCTCGCCTTCCAGGGCATACACCCACGCCAGGTTGTTCTGGATGAGTGGGTCGTGGGGCGAGATCGTGTTCGCCTTTTCAAAGGTCTGCTGCGCCGATTTCAGGTCGTTCTTCGAAAGGTAAGCGTTGCCAATGGCGCCGACGATCGTCGGATTATTCGGTGCAATCGCCAGGGCCTTCTGGTAGATCTCCAAGGCAGTATCGACCCTGCCTTGCATCTCATATACCCGCGCCAGTTGCAGATACGCGAGCAACATCTTGGGCTCCAGGGAAATCGCTTTTTGATACTCCGCAGCTGCGTCATCGTACTTCTTCGCATTGGCCAGCGCCGAGCCATTCACAAAGTGCGCGCCGGCGCGGTTGGGATTCGCAGCAACATACTGGCTCGCGACTTGTAAGGCCTTGGGCGCCTGGTTAAGCCCAAACAACATGGCAACATATTCGCCGGCAGCGCCATCGTCTGCGGGATTTAATTTGAGGGCAGTCTGGAATTCACGTTCTGCTTCTGGAAACTTTTTGAGCCCGCCGTAGGCATATGCCATATTCACATGCACAGTCGGATTGTCCGGCGCCATTTGCGCAACCTGGGACAGTTCGTCCAGAGCGCCCTGGTAGTCTCTGGCACCGATATCGATGCTGGCCAGAAGCATGCGGGCTTGCGGATTCTTGTCGTTCAGCTTGAGCAAACGGTTGGCATATTCCTTCGCCGTTGAGTAGTCCTTCGAGTCGCGGTACGCCTCGGCCAGCGCCTGCAAGTAGAGCGGATTTTCGGGATTACGCTTTATGGCTTCCTGGAATTCGTTCTTGGCCCCGGCGAGGTCGTTCGACTTCGCCAACGCCTCACCCAGCAGGAAGTGCGCCTGCGGGTTTTCGGGCGAATCCTTCACCACTCCGCGGAAGGTAATGACCGCGGCGGCGAAATCACCCCTAATCCCCTCCAACCGGCCTCGTATCATGCGGCCGGGCACGTCATTCGGTTTGTCTTTAAGGATCTGCTCGTCGAGTTTGGTGGCTTCTTCGATGTGACCTGTCATCAGGTATGTCTCAGCGAGAGCTACCTGCAGACGATCGTTCTTCGGGGCGAGCGACAATCCACGCTGGTATTCCTTGATGGCTGCATCCGGGTTACGCGCCGCCAGATAAAACTCCGCAATGGCCCCCGCCACTTCGGGGTTCTTGGGCAACTGATTACGGAGATTCTGTATAACGGTCTCCGCGTCAGCGGGCCGTTTCTCCTGAATCAGCAGGGCGGCCAGGCGCAGATAGTTCGCCGGAGCATCTGGATTGTTCTTGATGCCTTGCTGGAGGACCTCCTCCGCTTTCGGTAAGTCCTGTTTGTACTGGTAAAAGCGGGAGAGATTAGCGTAGGCCTCCAGGTTCTTGGGACTAAGAGCGACAGCCTTTTTGAAGTCGGCCTCGGCTTCCACGTCCTTCTTCATGCTGGCATACAGCACAGCGCGATTCAGATAGCCGCTGCCGTCATCGGGCTTGAGTTCGATGACCTTGTTATAAGCCTGTAAGGCTTCATCAGGCTCGCGCTCCGCAAACAACGCTGTCCCCAGCAGCGCATAGGCTTCAGCGCTGTTTGGATCCTGTTCCAGTGCCTTGCGGGCCTGGTCCTCAGCTTGCTTGAAGTACTTCGCCGCCCAGAGAATGTTCCCCATCTCGAGCCGCGCTTTGATGTTTTTCGGGTCGAGGTTGGCGGCCTGGTTCAGTTCCCCGTAGGCCTCCTTCATTCGCTGTTGACGCAAGTACGTTATACCGAGTTGGTAGTGGGCCTCGGCATATTTGGGATCGACTTGAAGGGCCTTCTTGAACTGGATTACCGCCGCGTCATACTGCTTCTTATCGACGTAGCTCAGACCGCTTTCCAGATACTTCTTCTTGGCCTTTTCGGGATTGCCTTTGCATCCGGTAGCTGCGACCAGTAATACAGCCATCAGCATCGTTGCAACGGCTACGACATAACGATTGCGCATGAAATCTCCTGGGTCAGCGAGGAATAACCTGTTCCACATCCACTGCAACTTGCTTGGCGAATTCTATCGCCTGGTCGCGTGCCGCATCGGCGTTCCCGTTACGTACCGGTACCGTGATACGCACGAGAGCTGCGTCTGTCCGGTTCAGCCGCATCGCGTCGTACACCATATAAAGTTTGCCCCAGTACTCGCTGGCAACAACCCGGCCATGCGACTGGTACCAGTAGATAACGATCTGCTGGTCCAGGTCCTTGCGAATGACGTATAAGTTCACGGGGACGGTCCGACCGTCGGCGAGGGGCAACTGGTATATCTCGGACACTGCGGGTTGCCAACCTGCTCCCGGCAGGCAATTCTTTGGGGAATGGATCGTCGCGCCGGTACGCTGCGTGCGGAAATAACCCACGTACAGTCCCAAGTCGCCGTGCTGCGGTGAGAAGTACACCCGGTTCAAGTAATCGGTCACCCCGAGCACCGCCAAGGTGTCCTTATCGAACGGCAGATCAGCCATGTCACGGTAGCTTCCGATGTCCTTGGGAAACTCGCTCAAGGGACGAGCCGGAGGTGTGGCTTCTCCGTGCGACAGAAAACCCATTCCAGCCGTTGCCGCCAGCAGCACCGCGATCATCGTCCAGTAACGCGTTGGACTCTTCATCCCACCACCTGCGCTTTCGTCGCTTTGTCTGTATCGGTTGGCATCCAGCCCATCTTCTTACGCACCACAACCGTCAGGCTGTGCAGGGCAAGAAAGAGCGCCGTCGCCACGACGAAGATCACCCACCCGGAAAACTCGTGCATAAAACCTTCGGCCGCTTTTGGACCTATGTAGTTGGTCATCAGAGCCGTAATCATTACGCGGGTTCCGTTGCTGATGATGGCCAGCGGAATCATGGCCAGGAACATGAACCAGCGCACGGGTACGCTCTTCTCCGCCAGATAGCCGTAACCCGCCGCCAGAGCCAGGAGCGACATGAGCGAGCGGATACCGCTGCACGCTTCGACCACCTCCAGCCGCATGCCCGGCATGATGAGCACATTGCCTTCACGCATGATCGGGAAAAGGTTCAACGTCTCCAGAATACTGGTAGCGAACTTTGAGGCGATGAACTGCAACGGGAAGACGATCTCGTTGTAGATCAGAACGGGAATAGGTATTGCGAACAACAGGAAAGCAAGTGGAAATGCCACCGCGCGCAGGAGTCGCCAGCCCGAGAAGTAAACGATAAGCCCGCAGATCGTTCCGATTATGGAAATGCGCGTGAGAAAAAGTTCGGCACCCAGGCTGCCTAGAAATAGAAGTCCAAGGGAGCCAAGCACCACAATGAGTCCGGCGTTCGATGGACGTCGTACGATCTCTGCCAGCTTGTCCCTTCGTTGCCATATCAGGTATGCCGATAAGAAAGGCACCAGAAAGCCGTGCGAGTAATCCGGGTCCGTATACCACTGCCGGGCCAGGCGCCACAGAACCGGCGCGTACAAGCCCAACAAGACCGCAACCAGAAGTGCTCCCTGCCAGCCGAAAGACTTCAGCAATTCTGAAAAGGATGCGGACTTGCTTTCGCCTTTTTGGGAGCGTACAGGGGCGGCCACAACTGTTGGTGCAGGCTCTGTCGAGTTCGTCGGTACGAGCGTCACTCTGGTCGGTTACTCCATCGGAATGATGTATCGAGGTCTTTCCGAATACTGGCTGAATCCCGCTTCGCCGGATCCACGGCAGCCCGTCCAATCACGGCTTGCACACCGCACCGTTGGGTTCTGGCAAACATGTTAACGTCCGCAACGAGAAAAACCGCTTAACGCGGGCGAGAAGCTCCCTAGTATCACTATCGGCAGTCTATATAAGGGTATCATCGATGAACTGCACCTTAACAAACACGGCAATCCCTGCACCACGTAAGTGCTAGTGTAGACCAGGCTACTTGCCGAGCAAAATCAGCTCAATTCGACTCCGTGGGGCTCACAAAAATTCGGGCGGCCGCGATGGCCGCCCGTTGTCTCTAACCAATTGTTACGGCCAATCGCTCTTACGCCTGTGCCGGTCGCTCGGGTGCTACTCCCGTCTGCCCCGGAGCCGGCTTCAACACCTGTTGGACTTCATCTTTCGTTGCGGGAGCGTTAGGGTCGAGGCGCGCCGGCAGCTCTTTGCCTTCGATGATCATCTGGACCTCGTTGGCATCGAGTACCTCGCGCTCCAGCAAAGCCATAGCGATCTTCTCCAGCTTGTCGCGGTTCGAGCTCAGGATATTGACCGCCGATTGGTAGCCATCATCCACGAAGCGCCGGACTTCGCCGTCGATCCGCAGCGCCGTGTCTTCGCTGAAGTCGCGGTGCTGGCTGATCTCGCGGCCGAGGAAAATCTGCTCTTCCTTCTTGCCGAAGGTGATCGGACCGAGCGACGACATGCCGAACTCGCAAACCATCTTGCGGGCGAGGTCGGAGGCCTGCTCGATGTCGTTGCCGGCGCCCGTAGTCATCGTGTTCAGGAACAACTCCTCGGCTACGCGGCCGCCCATCATGATGGCCAGGCGCGTCTCCAGGTAGTTGCGCGTGTAGGTGTGCTTGTCGTCAATGGGCAACTGCATCGTCACGCCCAACGCCATTCCGCGCGGGATGATGGTCACCTTGTGCAGCGGGTCGGAGTGTTCGCGCAGAGCAGCGACCAGTGCGTGCCCCGCCTCATGGTAGGCTGTGACCCGCTTCTCCTCATCGGAGAGCAGCATAGACTTGCGCTCGGCGCCCATCAGCACTTTGTCTTTGGCCATCTCGAAGTCGTACATCAGAACCGTCTTGCGGTTCTGGCGTGCGGCGTTGAGTGCAGCCTCGTTCACCATGTTGGCCAGGTCGGCGCCCGAGAATCCGGGTGTGCCGCGAGCCAGCACAGGGAGATTGACGTCGTCGCTGAGTGGAATCTTGCGGGTGTGCACCCGCAAAATCTCTTCGCGCCCACGGACATCGGGACGCGATACCACCACCCGGCGGTCGAAGCGGCCGGGGCGCAGCAGGGCCGGATCAAGCACATCGGGACGGTTGGTGGCGGCAATGAGGATTACGCCATCATTAGACTCGAAGCCGTCCATCTCGACCAGCAACTGGTTGAGGGTCTGCTCGCGCTCGTCGTGTCCACCGCCGAGGCCTGCGCCACGATGACGTCCGACGGCATCGATTTCATCGATGAAGATGATGCAGGGGGCATTCTTCTTGCCCTGCTCGAACAGGTCGCGAACGCGACTGGCGCCCACGCCGACGAACATCTCGACGAAGTCGGAACCCGAGATGCTGAAGAACGGAACGTTGGCCTCACCGGCTACCGCGCGGGCCAGCAAGGTCTTGCCGGTTCCCGGAGGTCCGACGAGTAACACGCCCTTGGGAATGCGTCCGCCGAGCTTCTGGAACTTCTGAGCTTCGCGAAGGAACTCGATGATTTCCTTCAGCTCCTCCTTGGCTTCATCGACGCCGGCGACATCCTTAAAAGTCACCTTCTTCTGCTGCATGGAGAGCAGGCGGGCGCGGCTCTTGCCGAATGACAGCGCCTTGTTGCCGCCGGTCTGCATCTGGCGGATCATGATGAACCACAGCGCGCCGAGGAGCACGAAGGGCAACAGGTTAATGAGCCAGGTGTAGCTGCCGCCGTTGGCGTCTTTCACGGTGATATTGACACCGTGATCGCGCATCGGCTTGTACATTTCGGAGTAATTGGGCGGAACGACCACGTGGAACGCGGCCTTGTCGTTCTTGAACTTGCCGCGAACGTCGTTGCCGACCACCGTCACTTCGCTGACGTTGTTGTCGTCAACTTGCGACATAAACTCCGAGTAATTGATTTCGCGTTCCTTCGGGCCGGAGTTGGCTCCCTTGACGACCTGCCAGAGCAGGACGCCCGCGAGCACAATCACCAACCAGAACACGACTGTCTTGACCGTCGAATTCACTGAAGACTCCTGAGTAACCGGGTGGTCATAAAGACATACCCACGACCGTTAGATGCCATCGGCAGGCGCTGGATGAAGATTTCGCTTCGTCCCTTGATTGTAACTCCCGCGTAAGCGGAACGGGGGGAAAGACTTACGAAAAAGCGCGCTAAACCCGCGAGGGAAACCGCCCTCGGAACTGGAAACAAGACTACCGGAAAGCCTGCCTCCTCATCTATAGACACTCGAGTTTGGATTTTGGTTGCGATCGGGCGCTAATTACTTTCGAAAACTTCTATCCGAAGGGCTTCGCCACACCCAGGGAGCCATCCGAAGTCGTGCGCTACCGGAAATCCGCGTACCCAGACAATCTTCGAGCCAGAAAGAGCGACCGGCCAGGAAGGACGCTGCTCGGCCGGAATGCGCTTTTCTGAGAAAAGGCGCTTAAGCTTCGCTTCCGAACCAGTATGGGCGGGGCGAAAGCGGTCGCCGGGAAGCCAATTGCGCACAACGAGTTCCGGGCCGAGGCGGTCCCTGATTAGCAGCGAACCGGGGGCTTCGGCCAAGGCAAGATCAGCGGAAAGAATGGTCGCTTCCATGGTGATTCGGGCCTCAGGCATCGCGCACTTTCCCGGAATGGCAAGGAGATATCGCCAGCCATGGTTGGGCTCCGCCTTTTCGAAGGCCGAGCCGGACGCAAACAATTCCAGCCAGCCGCCGCTACGACGAGCCTGCCAGCCTCCGGGCAGGCTCGCCGTGGAACCGTCGCCGAGGGCACACAGGCGGGCAGCCTCAACGTGGTGAAAATCAACCGTCAGGCCGTGCCATTCGAGAAAGTGTTTGAGCGTTCGCCTCTGTACCGCAATCCCGCAAGACAGGAATCCCTCGGCAGACCCTTCGGATCCTTGCAGTCGCATACGCCGTTCTTTTTGGTGCCAGCGGGACGCGAGCGTCGAAGTGTGGCCACGCCAGTAGTCTTCCTCGGCGAGCGCAAGCTCAGCGGTTTCACTCAACACCCGCCGGATACTCGGGTTGTAATCGCGCTCCAGCACCGGCAACAGTTCGTGGCGGATGCGATTTCGCGTTAATTTTGTGTCGCTATTAGTTCGATCCTCGCGCCATGGCTGCTCAAGCAATTGCAGGTACTGCTCAATTTCCGCGCGGGAGACCTCGAGAAGCGGGCGCACCACCGGGCAATCTTCGAGCATTATTATGGGCCGAATGCCTGCCAGCCCGCGCGTACCGGCTCCGCGCAAGAACTTCATCAATACAGTTTCAGCCTGGTCGTCGGATGTGTGACCGGTCACGATGGCACTTAGTTTCTGCTCGACGGCCAGATCATGCAACCAGCGATAACGCAGGTCACGGGCGGCGTGCTCGAGGCTCAGCTTCTTCGCGGTGGCGTGCTCACGAACATCGGCGCGGCCGGCAAAAAATGGAAGATCGTGCTGTCGTGCCAGCTCCGCAACGAACTGCTCGTCCGCGTCGGACTCTTCGCCGCGTAGCTGATGATTGAAGTGCGCAACGACAGGGACGATGCCGACCTCGCCACAAAGCTCAAGCAGAACGCGCAACAACGCGACTGAGTCGGCGCCACCCGAGACAGCAACCGCCACGCGGTTGCCAGCTTGGAACAGTTTGCGGTCGCGAATGTAGTGGAGGACCTTGTCGCGCACGGACAGATGGTATAGCGGTAGGCTCTCGCAGGCAAAGCATTAGCCACGGGTTTTCGCGAATGAATACTGCTCAATCTTCCGTTCCAGAAACCGGCGCTCCGGGACATTACACGCCAGAGCGAGGGCCTGCCGATAGGCTGCGACAGCTTCGTCGTGAAGGCTCAATTCTACGAATAATTGCCCTCGCACCGCGGGTAGCAAATAGTAACTCCGCAATGCCGGCTCCTTATCAAGGCGAGCCAGCTCAGTCAGGGCAGCTTGAGGACCATGCACCCTAGCCACGGCAACGCTGCGGTTCAGCGCTACCACCGGACTGGGTTTGAGCTTCATGAGCTGGTCATAGAGGCTGAGCACCAGTGGCCAGTCAGTCTCTTCGGGAGTGGCTGCGCGAATATGGGTCGCGGCGATCGCAGCCTCCACATGGAAGGACGAAATCTCTTTCCCGGCCAGGGAGCGGTCGAAGTGATAAAAGCCAAGGCCAATCAGCTGCTGGTCCCAGCGGGAGCGGTCTTGCTCATCCAGGAGAACAAGATCACCAACGCTGTCAGTACGCTCCGAAAGTCGCGCAGTCTGCAGTGCAATCAGTGCGACCAGCGCGTGGACACGCGACGCACCCAGCGACGAGCCGGCCACCAGCTGCGCCAGACGCAGCGCTTCAACGCATAAGTCGCGGCGAATCAGCTCTTCGCCCTGGTGCGCGTCGTAGCCCTCGTTGAACATAAGGTACAGCACGTCCAGCACGGAATCGAGGCGAGCCCGCAGATCGAAGCCGCTCGGCAAATCGAACGACAGCTTCTTTTCACGAATCTGTCTTTTCGCGCGCACCAGGCGTTGGGCAATCGTCGCTTCGTCCGCGAGAAACGCAGCGGCGATCTCGCGCACGCTGAATCCACCAACCGTCTTGAGGCTGAGCGCAACACTCGCCTCGGCTGACAACGCCGGGTGACAGCACATGAAGATCATGCGCAGCTCGTCGTCATGGAGTTCAGCATCGGGCATCACGTCGTCGCGGCGGGAAGCACGGCTGGCGGCGGTGATCTCGGCCACCAGCGCCGGTTCTTTGTCGGTCGAGACCTTTCTGTGACGAATTGCATCGAGCGCGGAATTGCGCGCTACCTGCAACAGCCACGCGGCCGGATTCGACGGTGTTCCCGAATACGACCAGCTCTGCAGTGCCTTCAGCAGCGCTTCCTGCACGACCTCCTCGGCAAGGTCCATGTGCTCCGGACCAAGTAGCCGCGTAAGGTACGAAACTATGCGTCCGGATTCGTGGCGAAACAGATGTTCGACCGAGCCGCCGACTTCCGCGGCGTCCGCCGGTTCCGTCCGTGTTGCGCCACGAGTCATTGGTCGCCGTGCATCGGATGTACCTGCCGTATCTCGATCGTTCCTCCGTACTCCAGATGCGGATGATCGAGCGTGCGCTGCACGGCCTGATCGTAGCTGTCGGCTGTGATCAGGAAGTAGCCGCCCAGAATTTCCTTGGTCTCGCTATAGGGGCCGTCGGTGACTTTCGTCCCGCGCATGACTTTGCCTACGTCTTCCGCCAGGCGGTGGCTGCCGCGCAGAAAGCCGGCATTGGTGGCCTTCTGCGACCATGCGATGTACTTCTCCAGTGCCTTCTGCATCTCTTCCGGACTCAGTTTCGTCCAGCCGCTCGGATCGTCGTATAGAAACAAGAAATAACTCGCCATAGGTTCTCCTCTTAATTTCACGCGTATCGTGAAGCGATTTTAACGTTCTCGTATCTATGACGGGTGGAGGGACCGGAAATCGACGCGACAAAGCAAAGAATTTTTGGGCCGCGGATTGTCTAGGCTTTTGAGACCTGATCCGATCCGTGACGATCTGTGTAAATCCGCGGCTGTAATTCTTATGTCTTTGCCGCTACGCAAACAGTTCGGGATCGGTAGCCACCAGACGATGCAGCAGGTCGGCCCAGAGCGGTTCGATTGCGTTCATTTTGGCGATGCCGATACGAACCTGCTGCGCCACTTCCATCCTGATGGGCGTGGGTGTCAAGCCGGTTGCGCGGGCTGCCCCGAGCACCGACAGGTTTCGCGTCACCATGCCTTCCAGAATGATCATGGTAAACAGCGCATGCTGCACAGTTGGCCCAGTGGTGATGGCTCCGTGGTTGGGCAGAATGACCGCGCGCTTCTGCCCTAGCGCCAGCGCTGCGGACTTGGTGCGCTCTTCACCTGAGGCCAGACCTTCGTAGTCCTCTTCCACCACAGCGACATCGCCCGCAAGGATGCAGCTCTCCTGATCGTAGATCTCGGGCACCTTCCGGAACGTGCTCCACGTGACCGTCGCCGGCGGATGCGTGTGCAGGACGCACGTCGCGTGCGGATTGTAGCGATGGATGATGCCGTGCAGTTCGACCGTTTCGTTGAGGCGGGCGTTCTTCTGCACCGTATGGTCCTCAAGGATGTTCCCATGAAGGTCAAGCGTGAGGATGTCATTCGGATGCAGTGTGGCAAACGACGGCCCGAAGCGGTTCATCAGCATGCGGTCAGGGCCGGTGGTGACGCTGATGTGTCCGGCATTCGCTGCGCTCATTCCCTGGCGGTAAAGAATGCGTGCGGCACAGCACATGTCGAACTTGATCTGGTCGAGGTTAGCCTGCGGCTTGACTTCGGTTGCGGCTGCGGTGGCCATGGTTCCTCCGTGCGGGAAGGATTCTAGCGCACACAGGATGAAAGACGGAAGCAGCCGAGTGGCCCCAGTCGTCACGGGTCCGCCACAAATGAGGGACGAGAACCCGTCGATCATCCACCGAAATACGCCCCCGGCTGATTACCCCCGTCTATCCTTCGAGTCTAAAGGACACATCTCCGGACTGGGGCGACTTGGGTAGCTCGCGGCCACGAAACCGGTAGAGTGGGGGCGTCTATGAATAGCTTGCTGCAAGACATTCGATACGGCGTACGAATTCTACTGCGCCGGCCTGGTTTCACCGTTGTGGCGGCACTCGTACTGACGTTGGCCATCGGGGCCAACGTAACTATTTTCACTTTCATCGATGCTGCTCTGCTTCGGCCTCTGCCCTATCGCGATCCCGGGCAGCTAGTGAAGGTGTGGGACGCGCGACAGTCAGAAATCAATTCGCGCTTTGAAGCTTCCTATCCCGACTATCTCGACTGGAAGCAGCAGAACAAAGCGTTCAGCTCATTGGCGGCCTATAGCGGCGGCGACGCCATACTGGCGGGAGCTGATCAGTCGCAGATGGTCCCGGTCGGCCAGGTGAGTGACAACTTTTTCCAGACGCTCGGTGTTTCCCCCACCCTCGGCCGGGTATTCCAGGACGGCGAGGACCTCGCCTCGTCACCGCGATACACCGTCTTGTCCTACGGCTTTTGGCAGAGTCGATTCGGCGGACGGCGAGACGTCCTCGGCCAGTCGCTGACGCTCAACGGCGAGCCGAGGACCATTGTTGGGGTATTGCCAAAGCACTTTCATTTCGCCCCGCTGCGTGATGCGGACCTATACGTCACGCTGCACGCGACCGGCGGCATGCAAACGCGGCGCAACCTGCACTGGCTGCATCCCTTCGGCAGGCTCAAACCCGGTGTCTCGCTCGATCAGGCACAGGGCATGATGAACGTTTTGGCCGCCAACCTGGAAAAGCAGTATCCCGAGTCGAACAAAGAGCTGCGAACGGTACTTGTTCCGCTGAGCGACCTCATCACGGGACAGATCAAGCCAATTCTCATGGCTCTGTTGGGAGCGGTGGGAATGCTGCTGCTGATTGCGTGTGCCAACATTGCGAACCTTCTGCTGGCACGGTCGGCGACGCGGGCGAAGGAATTCGCTATCCGCTCGGCATTGGGAGCGCAGCGGTGGCGAGTAATCCGGCAACTGATCCTGGAAGGTATCTTGCTGGCGTCGGCGGGCACCCTGGCAGGAATCCTGGTCGCAATCATCGCTACTCGATGGATGATCCGAACGCTGCCTACGCAGATGCTGCAAAGCATGCCGTATCTGAAGGACCTTGGTATCGAACCACGCATTCTGCTGTTTGCAGCCGGCGTGGGATTACTGACGGCAGTGATTTTCTCCCTGCCGCCGGCGCTGGGTCTGTCGAGCCGAAGCAACCAGGCGCTCAAAGAAGGGGGCCAGCTTTCCGGGACAGTCTCGTGGAAGCGGGTCGGGTCGTCACTGGTGGTGGCGGAGGTGGCGATCTCTGCCGTCCTGCTGGTCGGGTCAGGACTGCTCCTGAAAAGCCTTTACCGCCTGCTCACTGTGGACACGGGTTTTAACGTCAGTCAGCTGACAACCTTCTACGTGTTTCCCGACAGCAAGAAGTACGACCAGGACGAACAAGCGAACCTATTGCATGACAAGCTGATCGCCGCGCTGCGCGCGGTGCCGGGCGTTGCCGCTGTCGGAGCCACCAGCACTCCTCCGATCGTCGGAGGCAACACCAGCCTTTTGCGCGTGGTTGGCGCTCCGCTGACCCCGCTTGGGTATGAAGCTAATAGCCGCGATATCGATCCTGGATATTTCACCACTTTGCAGGCGAGACTGAAGGCAGGGCGTTATTTCGAAGAGGGCGACAACGCGAAGGCGCCCAAGGTCGTGATCATCAACGAGACGCTTGCAAAGATAGCGTTTGGTGATCAAAACCCAGTCGGCAAGCAGATTGTCTTTACCTATAACGCCCAGGAAAAGCCGCGTGAAGTAGTAGGCGTAGTGTCGGATGTGCACGAGGGCGAACTCAGCGACGACGCCAAGCCCGCGATTTATGCGCCGTTCGCACAGGGGCCCGACAGCATTTTCGCGTTGGTGGTGCGGTCGGACGTCGATCCGGCCTCGCTTCGGTCCGCACTGGAAAAAGCCGTACACAAGGTCGATCCCGGCATCGTCTTGTTCCAGATGCAAACCATGGAGGACTTAATCGCGCAATCTCCCGCCGCGATGATGCATCGCTATCCTGCGTGGCTCATCAGCATCTTCGCCTTGTCCGCACTTTTGCTTGGCGTTGTGGGACTGTACGGAGTTGTGTCGTACTCGGTGAGCCAGCGCACGCGCGAGATTGGCGTCCGCATGGCCCTGGGTGCGCAAAGGGGCAATGTGATGAAGCTCATCCTTGCCAATGGAATGCGGCTAGCGGCAATCGGCATCGCCGCCGGTGTCGTTGGCGCGGTGCTGGTGGGATATCTCCTGCGCAGCGTGCTCTTCGGTGTGAAGCCGTGGGACGTCGCAACCCTCGTGCTGGTCGCTGGCATCCTCTCCGCCATTTGCGTGTTCGCCAGCTATGTGCCGGCCTATCGCGCCTCGCGACTGGATCCGATGAAGGCGCTGCATTACGAGTGAGCTAAACGGGCAATGGCAGGCCACGA
This sequence comes from uncultured Acidobacteriaceae bacterium, assembly GCA_963738905.1. Taxonomy (GTDB): domain Bacteria; phylum Acidobacteriota; class Terriglobia; order Terriglobales; family Acidobacteriaceae; genus DASRAA01. The sequence goes on along the minus strand of CAVTYG010000010.1, from coordinate 1,004,798 downwards.
GATAGCTGTGCTACCGCTCGCGCTTCATTTCGTTAGCCTGCTGAAAACCTGGTTGGCCAGCATCGACAGAGCCTGGTGGACGACCGCCTGCTGCGGCGCCGAATCATGGGTTGTGACGAATCCATCGAGGGGAGCAGTCGCAGGGTCCCGCGCATACAAACGGTATTTCACCTGCACGTAGTTGTCGGTGTCCTGCCTGCGCATGTAGGGATCGTACGTACTCGTGGTTGACTGTTGGTTGGGAGACAGAACATTCGGTTGCGGCGAGCGCGCCGTGCTCACATCCGGAATAGCAACCACGAGAATGTAATCGCACTTTTCCTGCACGGCCCGGTTGCGCACCTCGCCCGAGAGAGTTTGTTTCGCCTGGTTTCCTTTGAAGAAGTTGTCTGTGACCAGAATCTCGTCGATGTTCGCGAGCTGCACGCCTTCCAGACGGATGCGTGTGGTTTTGTCGGGCTTGTGCTGCGACAGGTCGGTGGCAACCTGATGCATCATTGCGTCGCTGGCGGTGCGTTGCGGGAGGCAGACCTTTAGCGTTTTGCCGTCTTCTGCCGCGAGGTTCGCCGAAAGAGCCAACAACGCGAGCGCCACCAAGATTGGCACGCACGGCCTCGCCTTCGATCGCGGGCCGTCATAACGGAATGGAGCAAGCAGGACTCTCATGAGCATCCTTCCAACTGCACGGAAATTGCCTGCCTTGAACTCGACGCGCGCGATTGTACTGCACTTCCGCTGATCGATGAAGAGGAATGAGGTTTCGGCGAAAAACAACAATGCCGTAGCTTGAGGGCCACGGCATCGAGGCAACAGAAGATCAGGGAACCTATGGGAGCAGCTTGCGTCGGATGGTTCCGCCGAGTGCGAGAAAGCCTCCACCCAGTAATGCGAGGGTAGTCGGCTCGGGAACAGCGCTAGCCTGGAAGCTAGACGCGTACTCGGTCGGATTCCATATGACGTAGCTGCCGCCATTGAAGCCGGCGTCATAGCCTACGTTTACGTCGCCACCATTCCAGCTCAGCAATACGCCGTACAGGTCAAGCTGTGGTGTGGAGTTCAGATACACCAGGTTGTTGTAGATATAACCGGGGTTGGTGTTCAGGGCTTCAACGCCGCTGAATGCGATGCCGTTCTGTTGACCATTGACTCCAGTTACGAGCCAGCTTCCGTTGCCTTGGTCGGTTGCGGTAAAGACGCCGCTCGCGGAGAATCCGGTGCCAGAGTAGCTGAAGGCTATGGAATCAGCCCACAGCGAGGTACCCGCGAAACAGCAGACGAGGAGACACAGCAATGCGACACGTTTCAATCGTTGACCTCTTTCTATTTATCAGGGAAGAACCTGCGCCGGGAGGGGAACAGCTCGCAGGCCTTCTATTGTTTGCGACTGTCTGGGGCTGACTATCGCACCTAAATCATAGCATCAAGTGAAAGGCGGAATCTACAGGTGGATTCGATTGCGTTCCATTTTGGGAATTGACGCGAGGCTATGGAACGACACGAAATTTGATTGAGATGATTGGACTATCGCGTCTAGAACCTCTTAGGCCTTATCGCTTGGACTTAGCTTTGAGATTGAGTGCTACGGCGGCGCGGATGAGGTCCTTCAAGGCCGCCTCATTGACCTTGTCACCTTCGTGGATGTCGATGGCGCGCCTGACATTTCCCTCCAGGCTGGAGTTAAAGAGACGGGAAGGGTCCGGCAACGCAGCTCCCTTGGCAAAGGTCATCTTGACGACGTTCTTATGCGTCTCTCCCGTGCAGACGATGCCGCCATGGGAAAAGACCGGAGTGCCGGGCGATGTCGCCTTGGCCCACTTCCACTCTTCGACGATCTCAGGATCGGCCGCATGAATGATTGAGCGTACTTTCGCGAGCATTTTCCCGCGCCAGTCCCCAAGTTCGATGATCTTCTCGTCGATCCGCGCAGAGGCCGATTCCATCGGGACGGGTTTTTTCATAGCAAGCTCCAATTGGCAGCTAATTTAGCTGCACTCGGGAAGACCTGCAAGCCTCGGCAAGCCCACGTGAGGCCAAACGAGGCATGAAAAAGGTAAAATGGCCGCTCGTTGCCCTGACCGGCTCGCCCTTGGCCGGCGGGCTGCACAATTTACCAGCCATGAGACCGCTGGACAGGGTGGGTGCGTCCGGAAAGCCTTTTGCAACGGGATTGTTCGAGTGAATGTGGAGGTGCAAATGCTAAATCTCGAATCTGGTGATCGAATTGAACTGTTCTACGAAGACTCCCCTGCCAGTGCAATTCGCGCAACCGTCGGCAGTTTGTTGACGGATCGGGCTAAAGGAATGGGCAGCGAGATTGAAGACTACACTGCGTGCTGGATCGAGATCACGGTGGATGAGGCGAGCGGAATGGACGCTAAACAGGTGGTTTTGCTCGGCACGGATTCTCAGTATCGGCTAAACGGCCGCCCGGTAACTGTTCGTAAGAGGCAGGATTAGGCCGGATCGCAATCGTCGCTGTCACAACCCAAACCGCGATCAACTTCGCTTAGACGGACACGCGGCGGGCGGAGTACGACAGCTCGACAAATCCGTTCTTGTAAGCGACTACGTTTTTTAGATTCCAGTGCTCCTCCGTCGGGGAACCACCGAACAGGCGGAGTCCTTCACCCAACAGGACAGGCGCGACGGTCAACCTGATTTCGTCCACCAGGCCGAGTTCGAGAAAACGCTGGCACAACATGGCTCCGCCCACGAGCCAGATGTTTCGATAACGCGGCGCGAGAACCTCATCGACCAACTTCTTCAGATTGCCAGAGTGGAACTTAACGCTTTTCTTCGCGGGTGGCCCATAATTGCCTTCTTTTGGCAATTATGGGATTGCGACACTGTACGTTCTGCTTCTCCACGATTCAATCTCTACCCCATCTCCACTTGCATAGTGGCGATAGCTGCTCCATTCCAGTCTTCCGGCCTGTCCACCAGCTTGCGCTTCACCGGATTCCGGTGAATGTACTTCAGTTTCTCCGTGAATTCCTTTCCTCCTATATTTCTGTCGTAATAGCGTTTTTGCCAGAAGGCCGTAGCTGCATTTGATACCGCATGTGCCTGCTTTCCCCGCTTAGCCGAGCTGATCTTCAGAGACTGCATTGCATTGGCAACCGTGCCTCGCTCCGGTTCAGAGAGCAGCAGATGCACGTGCTCCGGCATGACGACGAATCCGTATACGCGCATACGATAGAGTCGTCGCGTGCGCTCCAGGGCCTTCACGAACAGATCGCGAACGGCAGGGTTGGCAAGGTGTGGATATCGATGGTAGCAGGTGAAGGTAATGAAATGAGCGGAACGCGAGTGGTGGAAACGATAGAGTCCGCGTGGCACGGAGCAAGTGTAGCTCCCAGAACCCCACAATTGCCTGCCGTTTGTTCGTGGGACTGGACAGTGTTGTGGGAAATGTGGGGGTTCCCATTTCACCGGACGAAGGACCCAATGCGCACAAAGGCGAAAAGCGTAACCTTCTCCGTGTCTCCGTGCCTCAGTGGTGATCCCGTCCTTATCACACTCAAGCGTGACCTACGTCCTAGCCAATACCAATCCGGAAAACCTAGACTCCTCACGGAACGATGAGGGAGTGCTGTGCCCTCTGGCAAAAGAGACGCAGCCGGATCTTCACCTCGTCGTCAAAGTAAAGCTAAGGTGCTTCGACCTGTGATGGGTCCTGTTTGCTTACGATTTTTCTCGCATCGACCCGCCAACGCCTCCTTTCGTCCCGAAAAATCCCTACCTAACTCCTTTGCTGAGACGACTTTGCCTATAACTCGCATGCCCTCAACCGTTTACACGTCGAAGTCTGCATCTACATCAAAACAGGCCGTTTGCAGGGAGGGGGAGGGGGGTACCGAGCCGCCCCCCGTCCCGAAGTGGCACACAATGGCTTGCTATGCGGGCAGTCGAAGACGGAGCACGCATAACGAATTCGTCGCGGCTCGCCGAAGCCGCCTAACGAGATCAAGGAATGATCTTGATGTCGCCTTTGAATTGGTGATAGTTGCGGAAGTCGATGACGTTATGGCTGCAGTAGCTGGTACCGCGCTGACACCCCAGGTTTTCGGCATGGACGGGAAGCAGAAACGTTTTCTCGCCGATCAACACGTAGGAATAGTCAACCGCGGATTCGACCGCATCCATCGGGAAGTCGGACGGTATGTTGCGGGCCTGCATCTCGATTCGCAGCACGCGCGCGGTATTGGGATCGACCCATATGGTGCCTGCGTAGGCCGGAGTCACCGTCTGAGACTCGGCGGACAATCTCCAGTGTGAATTTTCAGCTTTCACCTGGAAGTCGTAAACCCGCGCGCTGACACCCGAAGCGGTGGACGTACCTCCGGACCTGAACTGCGTGTTCGTGGCGGGGTCAAAAAGCTCCAGCAGTGCGGAGGCGAATTCTCCGGTGGACCAGGACCCATCGATATCCTGCAGGCGCTTGTCGGTGGGACGATTGTTGATCTTCACGTTGCGATACGTTTCCTGCCCGTCCTCGTAAATGAGCTCGGAGGAAACCAGGTCCACCGGCGTCTTCTGCCCTCGGCCTTGCTGGGTGAAGCGCGACATGAACTCCTGGCAAATAAAGTTGGGAAGCTTCTGGGAAAACTCGAATGTCGCCTCTCTCGCTCTTTCGATCAGGGATTGCGGAGGAGTCGGCGCAGGCGTGGGTACAGAGTCCGCAGGGCGCGACACGGTCGGCGGCGGCTCAGGACAGGGAGGCAGATTCGGCTGCGCGCCTCGTTTCAAAGTGGGAGGATCGTCGGAGCAAGGAGGCGTACTCGGTGCCTGCGATTGCGCCTTAGCTGGTGTTGTGGCTAAAGCCAGGACTAAGGCGACTATGGCACCAGCCAGGCGAAGCCAAGGGTCCGGATGTCGAAGGCGGCGTTGTTTCAGAGACTCACCTTGTCCCGAATTTAGCACAATTCTGCGGGTGGCCCCTTCAGCCGGCGCGTCGAGCGCTGGCGGCACAATTGAATTTGGCAGCCCGTTCAACTTGGCCCAGTGCATGGTCCTTCGATTCGCTACACTCGCTCAGGATTTTGGTGTTCGGCTCTGATGCTTCGCGGGCATCCGGCTCGTGATGAAATCGGAGATCCGCGTGGCTGCGGGAGGATCCATGTTCGCAAGCACCGCCACAACATATCCCGACGCAGGACAGATCTGGAGATCGCCATTCATTCCCGGCGCGCCTCCACCGTGTCCGAAGCAACGTGTGCCGTTAACGGCCTTGTCCTCAAACCCATATGCGTAGCGTCCAAATCCTTCATCCACTTTTCCCGTGGTCAGCAGCTCCGTGTAGTGCGCATCGAGCAGTTTGTGTTGCTCAAGAGCGTTGGCGAACTTCAGCAGGTCACCCACCGTGGAATAGCCTCCGCCGGCGGAGGTTCCGCGATAAGGGAGAGTGTCGGTGTTCGGCTGCCAGTCTTTGTTGCCGGGTGGCTTCATGTATCCGACGCTGCGATTGGCAACCGTCTTGTCCTCCGGCTCGGAGCCTGAGTCCTTCATCCCGGCGACATCATAGATGTGTGTGTTCACGTAATCGTAATAGCTCTGGCCGCTGACCTTCTCGACTACGAGGCCCAGCAGAATGAAGCCGTAATTGCTGTACTCCCACTTGCTGCCAGCAGGAAACTCCGCCGCACGGTTGCCGTAAAGCTTCACGTAGTCTTGCAGCGTCTTGAGTTCTTTCCGGTGCGTATCGAAGTCAGGGCCAAAGATGTCGCCGGTGCCTCCGGTATGCGTTAGCAACTGGTGAAGCGTGACTTTCGACGCCAGGTCCTGGTTGGGATAGTCGGTGAGGTAGTTTCCAAACGGGGCGTCAAGTTTCAACTTGCCTGCCTGCGCTAGCTGCAGGACGGCCACTGCGGTAAACATTTTGTTCATCGATCCGATGCGGAAGCGCGTATCGAATGTGTTGGGAACCCTGTGTTCACGATCAGCCATACCGTAAGCGCGCTCGAAAATGGTCTGGCCGTCTTTCGCCAGTAGCACCGCGCCGCTGAATTGTCCTGCGTCCGCTTCCTGTTGCAGCTTCTTCTGTAGTGCAGCCACCAACTCGATCTCACTCAGCTGCGGTGGGGCAAATTCTGCCGGAGTGGGAATGGCGTTCAATTCCACACGGCTCATGTTGTGGGGCTCAGCCGCATCCACCATGAAGGTCATGCGCACGAATTGTTCGGTGCCGTGCTCCTCCACGATCGCTACCAGCTCGGTCGGCGACGAGGACTCAACCTTCTTCAGGTCAAGACCGCCGGTTCGACCTCGAAACTCCATCGCTGACTCGAGCCGGTCCAGCCGGGCCGGGGAGTATTTCTCGAGGAATGCGCGGTAGGTGTCGCGGTCTCCGCTGTTGAAAGCCTGGAGCCACGCCGCGCACACCTGGCCTGCTGGAGTATCAGCGGGGAGTTCTACCTGGCCAACGCAGATGGATGGGCAGAGGGCCAGGATGAGACAGGGCAAGAGCCTGCGAGTGAGCATGTCGCTTAGACGGGAAGATCGGAGCAACGTCGTCGGGCTAATAACCGTGTTCGCCGGGTGCCCTGCCTCGGGCCTTTGTCGTGCGGCCAGTTGGGCAGCCCTTCAGGCGGTGCGTCGAGCGCTGCGCCACTTGGTGGCATACGGCAGCCCGAACAAGTACAGACCGGTAAGAAATTGCAAGGCGAGCACGAACACGGCTAAAAGTCCCAGCCTATTGGTGTACTTCCCCTCCACCACGGCGACGCCGTTGACGATGACGACCAGCGTAAAGGCAATCGACAGCCAGCGATGTGTCTGCCGAATCCATTTGTTCCAGTTCAATGGGACCTCCTACATGTAGTGGCCATGGCAGTAGTCAATACGATCACTGGCTACTGGCTGGTGCTTTCAATACCGAATTGCCTGGAGTACTCGGCGACTAAGCGCTGCCAGCCGGCGGACTTCATGGCGCCGGCGCCGGCGATGGGCCCGAGCGGCTCACCCGCGAGGAGCCGCACCAGGACGTCGAACGAGATGTGCCAGCCCGCAGCGCCCCACGCGATGAAGCGGCGGTCGATGTTGTGCCACAGCGTCAGACGCGTGCCGCTGCCGAGCGGCTCGACCTGCCACCGGATATCGCCATACTGGAGCACCTCGGGAACTTCGGCTCGCGTCACGGTTATTTCCTGTGGCATGGGGTTTCCAACCCACGTGAGCTTCACGGTCGCTCCGACCGTACCGAGGTTTCCATCGACGACAAAGGGAGCCCACTCGCGGAGCTGTGCCGGGTCGGTGAGCGCTTGCCAGACTATTTCTGGCGGGTGGCGTAGCTCACGAACGAGGATGAGCGCCCACTTGTCTCCGTCCTTTTGTATGTGCGCTCCGCCGGCCGGGCCCGGTGCGTACTGCTCAACATCGTTCATTCTCGTCTCCCGTCCTGGTGAGCGTCAGCCCTGCCAGGGCATCAGCTGCGTTAACTGAACAAGATTGCCACAGCTGTCATTCACCTTGGCGATCTTGGAGGCCGTTACGTCCGTTGGTGGCAGGGCGAACTCCGCGCCGTGCGCTTTCATGCGGTCGTAGTCGGCCTGCAAGTCGTCGGTGAAGAACATGGCCGCCGGCTGGCCTTGCTGGAATATGGCCTGCTGGTAGGCTTTGGCCGCCGGGTTATTGTTGAGTGCCAGCTGCAGCTCAGTGCCGTCCGGCTCCTCGGCGGAAGCCACCGTCAGCCAGCGATAGGGGCCCTGGCTGAAGTCGGCTTTCTTCACGAAGCCGAGTATTTCGGTATAGAAGCGCAGGGCCTTGTCCTGGTCGTCGACGTATACGGTGGTCAGTTTGATTTTCATTTCATTTCTCCTTATCAGGTCGCGGTTTACGCCGCGTCGTCTTCTCCTTGGTTTTCCCTTTCGTTGTTGAAGGTGGATGCATGCGGTCGAGATGGCGTTCCAGAGCATCGAGGTGGGCCGACCAGAACCGCCGGAACTGGGCCAGCCAGGCATCGACCTCGCGAAATGGTCCAGGTTTCAGCCGGTAGAGACGGCGCTGGGCGTCCACCGTGGACTCCACAAAACCAGCGTCACGCAACACGCGCAGGTGCTTGGACACCGTCGGCTGCGACATACCGCAGCTGGCGCTCGATCTCGCCCACCGACTGTTGGGACAGCGCCAGGAGGCTGAGGATCGCGCGGCGGTTGGGCTCGGCAATGATTTCGAAGGCAGATTCCACGTTCTTATATACCACTGAGTATATACGTGTCAAGGAATATATTACCCCATTGCCAATTTCTCTCGGGCGCCCGTCGCTGAGACGACAAGAGGACAGCAACTACTGGAATCCCGGCTAACTACAATATGTTCCTGCGGCGCTATCCGCCACTTCCTCCCGCGAAGTTCGGCTGACACGGGCGAACCGCTGGAGACGGCTTATGCTTCCATTCATGAAAACGGTGCTTCCGATCGTTGTGATGGTTGGGACCATGGCGGCCGGCGATTTCACGGGCACATGGAGGCTCGATCCTGTGAGGTCGAAACTGGGCAACCGCGACATTACGCAGGGAACACTGACCATCAAACAGACCGGCCCGGACACCTATGCAAGCACCCTCGATTTCGTAACCAGGACGGGCGGGAAGCGGCACCAGGACAGCGTCCGGGTGTGCGACGGCAAAGAACATGCGGTACCGCATGTCGATCCGTCGAAAGTTTCGACTGTGATCTGCCGGGTGGGGCCGGGTTCGACACGGAACGTGGTGGAGAAAGAGAACAACAAGGTCGTCGTGGAAATGACTTCGACGGTGTCGGCCAACGGAAAAGTGCTGACCAACGTGTGGAAGTATGAGGATGGGGACGTGGTGTTCGTGTTTGAAAAACAGTAGCCAGTTCCCAAAGGTACCCCCTTCCCCCCACCGATCCTGAAAACAAAAGATTCGATCTGGACGGTGGCGAGTTCGCCGAGCGCGTAGTGACGTCATGCTTGGTTTCCGGACATTGTGCCCTGTTTTGTGCGGTATCCGCGCTGTGGCAGCTCAATCCCATTGACGGCCGCTGCTCAACGAGGAAATCTTGAACATCATCACACTTTGGGTGAGGAGATCAGGATGAACAAACACAGTGCAATTTGGACCGTTCTAGTGCTCGGGCTCATACTCGCCAGTTCCGCAGCTGTAGCGCAGCATGGCACGTCACCGTCGGGGTCGGTCGCAGGGGAATGGACCATCTCGTTTATGGTGCAGGGGCAGACCGTACCTGGAACGCTGGTTTTAGCTGTCGAAGGCGAGACGCTGACGGGAACGGTGGAGACGCAACACACTGGCCCGGGAAAGCTGACGGACGGCAAGTTCGCGGCCTCAAAGCTCAGCGCGACCTGCGTCTTCGAGCGTCACGAGTCGATCGCGCTGATGGGTGAACTCCAGGGCGAAAAACTGGTGGGGACTTTCCGCACGGAAGGAAACGAGGGCAAGTGGGAGGCGACGCGCACGGCCAAGGCGAGCGGTGGGATTTAAGGTGGGCGGGGTGGGCACCCGTTTAGATATCTCTTTTTCAGATATGAGTGCGCGGGTGGCCGCGCCACCCGCCACCCTCGTGAAGATATTTGAGCTAAAGGGAGGGTGATCTGGGCATCCACCCGCTACGGCGTGATCACGAATCCTGTCGGGTCGTGCAATGCCGTCGGGATTGTAGTTGAGGCGCCGACTAAGCCATGAGCGTAGTCCACCTGGTAGACACCGATTGAGCCGGTGGTGGATCCGGCGTCGGCTTTGCGGTTGAGTACAAACACCCAATTGACAAAGCCGTTGTCATGCCACATCCATGCGCCGGCAACGGGCGAGGTTCCTGTGCTTACCGAGGAACCTCCTGTTGTGAGAGCCCCAGGTGGGAGACCCAAATAGTCGAATGCAAATGAGAAACCCTTACCGCTCTGAGGGTCCACTCCAATCAGCAACCCATCGGACATGTTCCCAAAGAGTTCTGGTGACTTGCCGCCGGTAGTTTGAGTTGCTGAAGGCAAATAAGTGAGGGCCCCTGACGAGGAATTACGGTCATAAGCGTCAACGCCGTTATCGCTTCCGGCATACAAGTGTTGATAGTCGCCACTGTAGTCTCCTGGACTGACAACGATCGACGCCAAGCCGGGCTGCGCCGAAAATGGCGAACCTGCTATTGGACTCAGACTACCGTCCTCCTGGTTAATCGCCAGGCCGAGAATCTGATTGGCGTCTCGATTCACCGCATACAAGAACTTGCCATCCGGTGACATCGCAAGGCTTTGAATTCGGCCGCCTCCCGCCGCATACGAGCTGCTGCTGAGCGGAGTCAGAGCCCCGGCGCTCAGCGCATAAGTAGCGATTGTGGACGCACCGTCACAACTGACGTACGCAAAGTCCCCCTTGGCCGAAAACACCATTGAATTGGGGCCGTTTGGGACCGGAACCGATCCAGCGTCGGCCAGGTCGCCAGTTGCGGCGTTGATGGAATAGATAGAAATGTCATTGGAACCCCGATTCAGACTGAACAGGGACTTCCCGTTTGGGGATACGGCCAGCGCGGTCGGGCCTCTACCCGCACCTACTGAAAAGGTCGACGTTGGCTGTAATTTGCCCGTCTTACCGTCAGCAACGAAAATCTGAATGCTGTCGTCAGAGGCGCTCGACACATAGGCAAACTGAGTACCGGTGAGCGCGCCCACGTCCGCGAGCATCTCGTACCATGTGTCGGACGGCTGGGACTTGGCAGTAACCTTCACCACAGGATTGAGGGGCACGACGGCAGGTGCTGTGTATAACCCGGAAGGCGAGATGGTACCGACGAGGTCATTCCCTCCCGGAACTCCGTTGATCTCCCATGTGATGCTGGTGCCGGGAGCCAAATACTGTTGCGTACCTCCAAGGAGCACCCTTGAGTTGCCAAGTGCTGACCCACTTACCACGGTGTGAGCCGAACCAGTCCCGCCGCTGCTGGTCGGGTTGCTGGCTGTTTGGCTGGTAGCTTGGCTAGTTGGGTTCGCCTGACCGCCCGATCCACAACCTGCCAATAACGAAATGCCAACGATTATCACCACGATCGTGCATTGCTTACTCATTGCCATCCTCCTCATAGGTAGTTCGCCTCGGGAAGACCCTCCGTGCCGGTCTTGGGAACCTTTATGCACGGGTGCGGCGGGAGAAGGCAATGCAGACCGTCTGAAGATTTTCTGAAGTCCTTCGATACCGGTTAACTTGTTATCGCCCTTTGATTTAATGAAGGAGATGCCGCGCTATCGCGGCTCATTCCGGAGGTGTGCACGACCGACAGTGGGGAGAGTGCTGAGTGGTTAATGGCCCGGCAATACCATTTTTGGGACTTTCAGTGAGGGCACTAAGGAGTTGGGTGAGGCAATGGACCGTTGTACAATCCTCACAATCCCGCACGACGGATGCCTCGACCGGCCCTCCAATTCGGAGAATTTGAACTTGATTCCGCGGCGTTTGAGCTACGGCGTAAGGGGAAACCTGTCCGGCTTGAGCGGAAACCGCTGGAATTCCTTCTGTTGCTGGTGTCACGTAAAGGAGAGCTGGTCAGCCGGGATGAAATCGCCCAGAAGCTTTGGGGCGACGGTGTCTTCGTGGACACCAATATGGCAATCAATGCAGTAGTGCGCAAGGCGCGAGTGGCGCTACGCGACGATGCCGAAAACCCCAAGTTTCTTTTGACGATTCCCAGCAAGGGTTACCGATTTGTCGCAACGGTAACGGAAAAAGAGCCTCCTCAAGCTGTAATCGAAAATGCAGGAGCCGGGACTATTACGCCCCCCGAACCACCTGCGCCGATCCCTAACCCGCCTGCCGCAAGTTGGTGGCGATCATGGAAGACGTGGACGGTTGTTGGAATCCTTGGGCTAGTCGCTGTGGTCTGGGTGCTAAGCCGTGTTCCGCCGTCGCCCAAACCTACCGCCCACCGGATCATGTTGGCGGTATTGCCGTTCAAGAACCTCAGCGGCGATCCTAGTCAGGAATACATCGTGGATGGGCTGACAGAAGAAATTCTCACCGATCTCGGACGAATGAGCCCCGCGCAAATGGGGGTGATTGCCCGCACCTCGGCCATGGCATACAAGAACACGGATAAAACCATCAGCCAGATTGGCAAAGAGCTGGGTGTCGATTATGTGCTGGAAGGGAGCGTCCGAACCGAAGACGGAAAGGCCCGGGTGAGTGCCCAGCTGATCCGCGTTAGCGACCAGACGCATTTGTGGGCGAAGCATTACGATCGCGACCTGACAAAACTGCTCGAGATCGAGGATGAACTCGGCCAAAACATGGCACAGCAGGTACGGCTGAAATTAAGTCCGCAACGCGAGACCGAATTCTCGAAGATGCGCACGGCCAATCCCGATGCCTACGATCTGTACCTCAAAGGAAGGTATTACTGGAACCAAAGAACGCCGGCAGGGATGAAGCAGAGCATCGCCTACTTTCAGCAAGCGATCGCAAAAGATCCTGAGTTCGCGCTGGCCTATGCGGGGCTCGCCGAGGCCTACAACCTAAGCTATAACTTCGGGTTGTACTCCGCCCAAGAGAGTTCCCTGCAAGCCAAGGCCGCAGCCAACAAGGCCATCGAATTAGATCCCACGATAGCGGAAGCGTACGCGGCCCTGGGGAAGGTGAAATCGCATTACGATTTCGACTTTCCGGGCGCGCAAAGGGAGTTCTTGAAGGCCATCGAGTTGAATCCCAACTCGGCGAGCGCACATTTCTTCTATGCGAATAGCTACCTGCTGCCCATGGGCCGCATCCCGGAGGCGATCGCGGAAAACAAGAAAGCATTAGAGTTGGATCCCCTTTCGATCCCGATGAACAATTTTTTGGGACTTATGTACGCTTGGGCGGGCGATTACGCAGAGTTCGTACAAGCAATTCCAGCACACCATCGCGATGGATCCCTCCTTTCCGCTGGCCCACGCGTTTCTCTCTATTACGATGGAATACCAGGGCAGGTACAAGGAGGCTATCGAGGAGTATCAGAAGAGCCAGTTGTTAAGCGGCGTCGGCCCCGCGGCGGCCGCTCAAGAAGCTGCTAGAAGACTGGATGCCTTCGAGAAACATGGAGAGAAAGGGTATTGGGATTACTTATTGCAACAGATGCTGCAAGCCCCGCGGCGAGGCCAATCCGTGGTCCTTGCGGACGGCGGAGCCGTCAGCCCCACCGGGATGGCGGGTCTATATGCCAGGTTAAGGGAGAAGGATGAAGCCTTTCAGTGGCTGGACCGCGCCTACGAAGAACGCGAAGGACAGATCCTCACGCTGCTGAAGGTCTCACCAGAGTTCGACACGCTGCGCGGAGATCCGCGATACGGAGCATTGCTGCGAAAGCTGGGGTTGCCGGAATAGAAAGCGGAGGCCGGTGGTCCACATATCCCTTGGCCTGTGCCCCGGCAGGTGGACGTGCTCCGGCATGACTACGTAGCCGATCACGTCGAGTCGATAACTGCGACGGGTTTGTCGAGGGACCGTTTGAAGACGCTCTTCGCGTGGATCGTGTTGAGGAAGAGTTGCCGCCGATAACAAGTGAATGTGATGAAGTGGAGACAGTGGGATTGCTGGAATCGAACGAGTCCCCAAGGCATGGGGAGAGACTATCGCCGCGTGTGGACGCAGGTCTGTGATGGTGGTTACTTGAGCTTGTGAACTGGCCACCCGCGGTCAGACGAAAACTTCCTCAGCCGCTCATAGGTCTGTGGAGAGAACAAAGGCCACATTTGCCAAGCCACGGAATATGTGGGCCACATGCAAGAGAGCGACAAAACCATCTCCTTCGGGTTACTACTTCTGCTTGGTGAAGGAGCCACAGGCTGTACCCGTCGTGCCTGGTGGATGTCGGCCATGAGACACTGTCGCTATCCATATGAAATTTCTCGCACTCTTCGCAACCTCATTTCGTCAGTCCATGTAAGGCGCGAATGGTAGCGTCTTCGGCCCTGGTCACGCATAGTTCCGGCCATTCCAGATTCAAAACCGTTCTCTGGATCGCGCTTGGTCTCACTGCGGTCTTCGTCTTCATCACTTCAGAACTTCTTCTCGTCACTGATTACCGCATGTACCACGCCTACCGTCTGCAGGTCATCGCCGACCGCCATCTTCTCATCCCCCATACGCTCTCCGGCGTCATCGCTCTCCTAGCTGGTCCTATGCAGTTCTCGTCGCGATTTCGGCAGCGTCACTTGAAATTCCATCGCGTCCTCGGCCGCATTTATGTCGTCTGCGTCTTTATCGGCGCCTCGACCGGAATCGCCCTCGCCGCTGGCCGACCCGGCCTGCCCGGAACTTCTATGCAGGCGGCCGCCTGGATCATCTGCACCACCGCAGCGTTCATAACGGCGCGTAATCGCCAACTCGTGCAGCATCGGCAATGGATGATGCGCTCTTATGCGGTCACGTTTACCTTCGTCTCGAGCCGCGTACTCAATCTCTGGCCCCGCTACTGGAGCCATCTTGGCGACAGCCTCTCCGCCGTCGGCGTCATCGCGTTTACGCTCGTTTCCGTCCTTGCCGTCGATCTCGGCCTCAACTGGCGCGAGCTCACCACTCGTCTTGCGCCTCATAGCCGCGGGCTATAAGGCTATCGAATGAATCTGGAGAAAATTAATATCGGCATCATCGGCGGCGGAATTGGCGGCGTTGCCGCGGCGGTAGCGCTCCACCGCGCGGGCATTGAAGCGACAGTCTACGAGAGGGCCAGCGAGTTCCGCGAAGTCGGCGCGGGTATGATGCTCTGGCCCAACGCCACGCGCGTTTTAAAAGAATTGGGCCTGCTGGAGCGAGTAGCGGCATTGAGCGGATCGAGTGAGCATTTTCTCATCCGCTCCAGTGCAGGTACGATCCTGATGGATATTGGGCTAGGCCGGTTTGAGGTGCCCGCGCTATGCACGCGCCGCTCGGACCTGCTGGATGCATTGCTCTCGGCACTGCCGCCCGAACAGATCCGCCTGGGCCACGACTTCGAATCGTTCGAGCAGCGAAAAGGCGGCGTCAGAGTTAACTTCTCCGGGAGTGTGGCAGGAGGAAGTGTCTCTGCGGAACACGACTTCGTTATCGGTGCCGATGGTGTCCGCTCGCGTGTCCGTTGTCAGCTATTGGGAGTGCAGGCGCCCATCTACCGGGGCTACACCATCTGGCGTGGACTCGCGCGTCTTAATGGCGCTCTTCCCTCGGGCTCGAACAGCGAAACCTGGGGGCGAGGAAAACGCTTCGGCATCCTCAACACCGGCGGCGAGCGATTCACGTGGTACGCCACCGCTAACACCGATCCGGGCCACATCGATTCTTCCGAAGGGCGCCGGGCTGATCTCCTGCGGATGTTCGCAGGGTGGCACGAACGGGTAGAGCAACTGATCGGCGCGACGGACGAAGACACCATTCTGAAAAATGGCGCGTACGATCTCGCGCCGCTGAAGCGCTGGGGACATGGACGCATTATGTTGCTCGGCGATGCCGCCCATCCATGTACGCCAAACCTCGGATTGGGAGGTTGCATGGCGCTGGAAGACGCGCTTGTGCTGGCAAAATCGTTTTGCAAAGAGGCTTCTCCCGAATCAGCGCTACGCCGTTATGAATCGTTGCGCCGCCGGCGTACTCGCCATGTGCAGCAACGCTCGCTTCTGATGGGCCAGATCGGGCAATGGGAGAATCGGCTAGTCGCGGGCGGACGCCAGCTCGTGACCAGCCTGCTTCCGCACGAGATTTTTGAACGCAATTTAAGACGCGTCTATTCTTATTCGGCTTAGACAGTTCGCGGACAGACGCATAGCTAAACGAACATTGCCGGGCGCACGGAATTCGATCTTGAACGTCCGTCGTTGCGGTTCATTCATCAACCACCCTACGAGGAGAAAATGAATCGAAAACAGCCAGGTCTTCGTGCACCATGCCTGCCGGTTCTCGTATCTGCCTTGTTTGCCTTGATTTCGCCTCTGGCGGCCCAGCAAACCGAACTGAAGCTGGATCCAGCGAAAACGCGAATCGATTGGACCCTCGGCGCGACCATGCATGAGGTGGAAGGCACATTCCGGCTGAAGTCGGGCGATATCGTGTTTAACCCCCAGACCGGAGAAGCCAGCGGACAACTGATCGTTGATGCTACGAGTGGTGACAGCGGGAACAAGAAGCGTGATGCTGATATGAACAGAATCGTTCTGGAGAGCGCGAAATATCCAGAAATCGTTTTTTCTCCTAAGCACGTTACCGGATTCGTGCCTGGTCAAGCATCGTCAACCGTCCAAGTGGCCGGGACCTTCACGATCCACGGCGCGTCCCACGAACTCGCCCTTACAGTGTCCTTCACCGCGAACAACACATCCTTCGAGGCCTACACCAAGTTTTCGATTCCCTTCGAAGAATGGGGAATGAAAAATCCCAGCATGATGTTTCTAAAGGTCGATAAAGTAGTGCAACTCAGCATTACCGCAGTCGGCGAGCTGCAACCCGCCACGCAATCATCCCTGGGTGGCCAATCCGTCGCCACGCGCCCTTTACCTGTAGTACCCGCTCCCCCCTCGTTTTACTGAAAACAAATGGTTTACAGCACGATTGTTTGCAAAGTTGCAGAAACAAACCTACTTAGGGGTAAAGTCGCAGAAACACAGGAGTTAGGGGCACAATTTTGATCGTTTGCGGGCGATTATTGTATTGGCAGTATTGATATCAATACAAGGCCCAAACGCCCCGTCCAGGGGTCTGCTTGCGAAGTGTCAAAGAACCGGCCAGCGACCGGAGCCTGAGCCCAGTCCGGTAGGGACACGAATTCCCTCCCTCACATTCAATGGTTTACGGCTTGGCCGCTTCGTGGGAAAGGACATGGGTCACGTCGCGGTGTGATTTGTCGCCAGAACAGAGACCCCCACATTTGCCAATGGAAGGCAAATAAGGCCACCCGCCGGGGCCAACCGGCCCGATCTAACTGGCTTTTGCTTTGCGACGGGTGGTAGATCCGTTGGCGGCGAGATAGTGCTGGTCGAGAGCGTGGCGGAGCATGGTCTTGATGACGGCCTGCCGGCTAATGTTCAATTCCTCCGCACGGTGATCCAGTTCCTGCAGCATCGAGGAAGTGAAGTCCACGTTGACGCGCTGGATGGGACCCATCATGCGTCCCTTGTTGGTGAAGAAACGGGAGACGTCTTTGCCTCCGTCAGCCATGCGGGCGATGGCCTCCGCCGACACCAGTTTTTTGCGATTACGAGTGTTCTTCATACAATTCCTGCTCCTGCGCGGTTGAGCACCACAGCGTGACGAGATGGTAGTACTCGCCTTCGGCGTCCTCGCGCACCTCAAAGATCACCGTGAATAACTTGTCTCCGACCCAACCGATGGCGCGGTATTGTTCCGTGAGGTCGGAGCGCTGGTCGAGGTAATAGGGATGTGAAAAAATCTCCTGCGCCTCTTCGAAACCGATGCCGCGATGCGGATTCAGCCGCAGACGCACGCTCTTGCGCGGGTCGAAGTGGAAACGCATCGTTGATATAACTGTTATACCACATTAGGGTTGGCCGACGGCTCCGCACTCCATCTTTCATATGCCCGGGTTAGCCCAAAAGAAGGGCGAACCCGGGGCACCCCGTGGATTTAAGATTTGATACCCGCCAGCCTTACGAAAGCTCCGTCGAGGTTAGGGTTTATTGCGGGTTGAGCCAAATCCTTGGTGGTTTGCCCATGGCTTTCAGCTCGCGGTCGCGGGCTGTCCATTCGGATTCGATTTCGACGACGCCGACTTCCCGCAATGCGTAGTGACGGAAGCTGCTCCACTTCCAGCCTTCCGGCTTCTCGACGAGGCCGCGCTTGACGGGATTCCTATGGAGATAGCGGAGTTTGACTGCGAACTCGCTCGCATTGCGGACGTTGCGGTCGTAATAACGCGCTTGCCAGAACGAACCTGTTTGTGGGTGCCCCAGGTTCGCGCCCTTCCTTTGGGCGCTAACCTGGGAGTGCAGTCGCTTGGTAAACGACAACTTCAGATAGTGGATCGCGTCGGCCAGAGTGCCGTGATTCGGTTCGCTGAGAAGAAGGTGCACGTGTTCAGGCATGACGACGTATCCGTACACGCGCAACTCGAAACGCCGGCGCATTCTCTCCAAACAGATTGGGAATAGGTCATAGACCCGCGGACTGTTGAAAGAGGGTCGCCGCCGATAACAACTGAAGGTGATGAAGTGCGATTGTCCAGACTCGTGGAGACGATACAGACCGCGCGGCATGAGGAAAGAGTACGCCTCGCGATTCCCTGCGTCTGTGATGTGCCCGGGTTAGCCCAAAAGAAGGGCGAACCCGGGGCACCCCATCGATTTTAGTTTTGATACCCGGGCCACCAGCCACCCCATCGATTTTAGTTTTGATACCCGGGCCACCAGCCACAGGGAGAAGTGTTTTCTCTTGACATCCCCTTTTATAGAACCCGCCGCCGAGCTAAAAAACATCGTGTGCTGGGTCACCTCGATGTGTGTCGCGGATCACCACCAAGCTAGCCGATGCCGTGACATAGTGCGGCGGTGGTGAACTAAAACGGAAATTCCGGCTTAAGCAAAAGGAAGCACCAAATGAAATCTCTACTCTCGTGCCTGATAGTCGTCTTACTCTTTTCTTGTATTTCCACGGCCGCGCCTTTTCCCGACTGTTTCAGTTATTTTAACCAATTTAACAAGGGGTCGTGTCTGGCGTTCAACGACATTGATGGTAGTGGTTTGTACCCATGGATGAATGAGGGTGGGTTTCGTCTGAAGTGGAATTTCACTGATCCGAGATGGAGTTACCAATTTCAAGAGGATGTGGCCGGAGCTGGCTTTGACACCCATTTCAGTATTGATAAGAATACGAATACATTTACGCTTCTAGTCGCATTCGAGAAAACCTACTGGGACAACAAAGGGTTAATTACGACCGGCCCAGGCACCAAAGACCTTTGGCCGTGTACTACGGAACCGAATACTTGTTTGTATTTGGACACCAGTGTCACCCCGGGTCTGCCGCACGATACTTTGTTTGCGATTACGGGGAACGCACCCGACCCTTGGAAAATGGGTTTCGAAGCTGCTAACTTCTCGGGTACGCTCAAGCTCTTCCACGACTTCGGTGGCCCACAGTACTGCGATTGGGTCACGCCTGTTTGTCCGTTTTATCTGGGGGGATGGGGAACGGCCGAGGTCCAGTGGCATTGGACGACCGTCGAGGGAGAGCAGCAGCCGTATGTTGATTACTTTGCAATGTACTTTGAGAACCTCCATGAGCGAACCACGCCAGAGCCCACTAGCCTATTGTTAGTTGGGACTGGCGTTCTCAGCTTGGCCGGTGTGATCCGTCGCAAGTTGAGAACATAGTTGTCGATTCCTGGATGTGGTGGTACAAAACTGTTATTTGTGTAGTTGGTCCGTGAAACCGAACTGAATAGTTGCGGCGCGGGTCGCACTCTCTTGTCCCACGGCCAACGCGGGATGCTAGAAATCAGACTATCGCGATACCACTCCAAGGTGCGGCGGGCGGGTGGCCCGGGTAAGGTTCCGCCCATACAAAATCCTACGATCGGGTGCCCCGTTCAAGCGAAGCTTGAGCGGGGGTTTTCATTCTTGCGGGAGTACGAGGGCGTTTTGGTTCCCAAGCTGTTTTCGTTTCCACGCTGAAACCGGGGACTCGATCTGGACAGTCCCAACTTCTCCCGTGGCGTAGTCGCGGTAGCTGCTCCAGGGCCAGTCTTCGGGTCGCGCGACCAAGCCGCGATGGACCGGGTTGCGGTGGATGTACTTCAGCTTCTCCAGCTTCTTCTGCGGAGTGCCAACGTTGAAGTCGTAATACCGTCCCTGCCAGAAGTGCTCGCCCGTGTTGACTTGACGTCGCGCAACCGACTGTTTGATCGCCTTAATTGCCGTAGCCAGCACGTACCGCTCGGGTTCGCTGACCAGTAGGTGAACGTGTTCCGGCATAACCACGTACCCGTACACGAAGAACCCGTACTTCACTCGCGCCTGTTCGAGGGCTTGCTCGAACATACCCGGCGCTCCGGGAGTGCGGAGGAGTGGTTGTCTCCGGTAACAACTGAAGGTGATGAAATGAAGGCTGCCTGAGTTCTGGTAACGCTTGAGTGATCCAGGGCATGGGTGGAGAATAACGAACGTTGGTTTGGGAAACGGTGACGGGTGACACGAAGGTGTGTGCGGTCCTCGTGGGTTCTGAGTGGTACGGACGAAAACCCCCGCTCAAGCTTCGCTTGAACGGGGCACCCAACTTTAAGATCACCCAACTTTCGGGTTATCCGACTTTCGGGTTATCCAACTTCGGATCTTTTAGTCTTACAGCGTGGAACTCTTGTCGTCGATCAGCTTCTTCACCCGCTCCACGAACGCATCCACCGGCACCGAGCCTTCGGCTTTTTCCTGGCCCCTAACGCGGACGTTGACTTCGTCGGATTCCACTTCGCGGTCGCCTAGCACCAACTGGAACGGAACCTTCTGCATGGCGTGCTCGCGGATTTTGGCGTTCATCTTTTCGTTGCGGGCATCGACGTGGACGCGCACTCCGGCGGCCTTGAGTTTTTCGCCGACCTCGTTGGCGTAGGCCTGGTGCTTCTCGCCGATGGGGATGATGGCCACCTGCGTGGGTGAGAGCCAGACGGGGAAGGCTCCGGCGTAGTGCTCGATGAGCACGCCGAAGAAGCGCTCGACCGAGCCGTAGAGGGCGCGGTGCACCATGAGCGGCTGATGGCGCTTGCCGTCTTCGCCGACGTACTCGAGCTCGAAGCGCTCGGGCAGGGTGAAGTCGAACTGCACGGTGGAGAGCTGCCAGAGGCGTCCGATGGCGTCGACCAGCTTGACGTCGATTTTGGGGCCGTAAAACGCGGCTTCGCCGGGGATGGTCTTGTACTCGATGTTGCGGCGCTTGAGCGCGTGCTCGAGCGAACGCTCGGCCAGCTCCCATTGATCGGGGCGTCCGGCGTAGGTCTTCTGGTCGTTCGGGTCCCAGGTGGAAAGCTCGACCTGGTACTTGTCGAATCCGTAAACGCGCAGGACTTCGAGCGCGAAGTCGATGCAGCCGACGACCTCGTCTTCGATCTGCTCGGGCGTGCAGAAGATGTGGGCGTCGTCCTGGGTAAAGCCGCGCACGCGCAGCAGGCCGTGCATGACGCCGGAGCGCTCGTAGCGATAGACGGTGCCGAGCTCGCCGTAGCGCACGGGCAGATCGCGGTAGGACTTGAGCGAGTCCTGGTAGATGAGGATGTGGAACGGACAGTTCATGGGCTTCATGCGGTATTCCGCGTCGTCCAGTTCCATGGGGGTGAACATGTTCTGCGCGTAGTAGCCGGCGTGGCCGGAGGTCTTCCAGAGGTCGGTGCGGGCGACGTGCGGAGTGAAGACCAGCGAGTAGCCGCGGCGGAGATACTCGTCGCGCATCCAGTCTTCCATCTCCTTGCGGATGAGGCCGCCCTTGGGATGCCAGAAGATGAGGCCGGGGCCGGCGAGCTCCTGAATGGAGAAGAGGTCGAGCTGCTTGCCGAGCAGGCGATGGTCGCGCTTCTTGGCTTCTTCGAGCTTGTTGAGGTAGTCGTCGAGCTCTTTCTTGGAGTAGAACGACGTGCCGTAGATGCGCTGGAGCTGCGGGTTCTTTTCGTCGCCCAGCCAGTAGGCTCCGGCGATGTTGAGCAGCTTGAAGGCCTTGATGCGTCCGGTGGACGGGATGTGCGGGCCGCGGCAGAAGTCGATGAACTTGCCGGTCTTGTAGATCGAAATTTTTTCATCGGGCTGGGTGAACTGCTCGATGAAGTGGCACTTCATGAAGTCGCCTTCGGCCTTGAAGCGCTCGAGGCCTTCGGCGCGAGGCAGAAAGTCGCGCGCGTAGGGCAGGTCGGCTTTGGCGAGCTCCTGCATCTTCTTCTCGATGGCGGCGAGGTCGTCGGGGGTGAAGGGCTTCTCGCGGTAGAAGTCGTAGAAGAATCCGTTCTCGGTGGCGGGGCCGTGGCCGAGCTTGGTCTCGGGAAAGAGTTCGAGCACGGCGGCGGCCATGAGGTGCGCGGAGGAGTGACGAAAGACTTCGAGGGCTTCGGGATCGCGCTCGGTGAGCAGGCGGAGTTCGACGTCGCTTTCGAGGGGGCGGGTGAGATCGATGAGCTGGGGCTTGGCGCCGTTGGAAGTCGGCTTGATTTGGGCGGCGAGTGCGGCGTCGGCGAGGCGCGGGCTGATGCCGCTTGGCGATGTCGAGGGCGGTGGTGCCCTTGGGCACTTCTTTGATGCTGCCGTCGGGCAGTTTTACGTGGATGAGTTCGGACATGAATGGATTCACCTGTTGCTATGGGTAATCTTTGATTTTAGAGCAGTTCGGGTAACAACGTGATGTCGGAGGAGCGGCTGTGCCGGCAGCTGAAGCCGGCTCAATCAAACAGGAAAGCGCGTGAACGCCGCGGTGAAGCGCGGCTCTACCTGCGCGGGGTTATGTTCGTGTCCGGCGGGAGCGGACTTCGAGCACGAGCGCGCCGACGAAGGCGACGCAGCCGATGGTGATGGCTAGGGGAATCGCGATATGTCGGTAGGCGTTGCGCATGTCAGGTTGGACTCCCGCAATCAGACCATACGTCACCATCGCGATGATGCCGAGCAAGAGGCCCAGACCCATGCCGCCAGCCGTGAAGAGGAGTGTCGTGAAAAGAACTCGGACGGCGGATGCTACGAACCTGGAGATGACACTGCGCTGGTGAGGAAGACCTTTCTCCATCACCTCTAAGGTACATCACACTTGAGAATCCTTCGTCTCAGCATCGGGGGCGGCGGGTCTTGCAGCGTCGTTGATGGCTGATTTGAATCCGCGGATGCCTTCGCCGATGCCCTTGCCAAGTTCGGGGAGCTTCTTGGGACCGAACATCAACAGAGCGAGCCCGACGATCACGAGCATATGCATGGGTTGGAAGAGTCCTTCAAACATTTGTGTTCCTCGATTCAATTCGAACAGGGGCCAAAGCCCCAATCTATTTCGATGTTCTGCGGCACCACTGAAGTCGTGCCCTGATACGAATCCACAGCGAAAACGAGCTTTTCCACAGCTCTGTGAAGTCGTGCCATGACACAAGACATCGGGAAAAGGCGGCGCTGTGCCGTGGTTCCAGCACAGCGCCGGAGTAAACCGGAGAAGCAAGTTCGCTGCTCTGCAATCGTCAGTCCTCACGGCGGGCGGCATCGGCTTCCGAGGCGAGCTGCGTCATGTACTCGAAGAACGCTCTCGACTGGCCGGTGAAGAGTCCATCGGCGGTGAGGAACTTCAGTGCTCCCATTGCCGCCCCTCTCGTCTGTGTGGGACGGATGATGGAAACCGGGCCGAAGCTCTTGTTCAGGAAGAACGTGGGTTCGGGCATGATCAAGTTGGTTTGGAAGTCCTCGCCGCCGAATGGAGGTGAGTTGAGATCGGGGAACGTGACCTTTACTCCCGTGAAGGGATCGACGACGTTTTGCAGCGGCGGAGCATTGCCCGCTTTGTCCTGCCAGGTCTGGAAGTGCATGGCTTCCGTGCCACCAATGCTGAGCACAATGCGCAAGACCTCTGGGCTGGTCACTCGTTGCGCCAGGCTTGGGTAGAGGCTGGTGCCGCCCTGTTCGATCGTCGCAAAATGAAATCCAGCGGTGTTGACGATGGCCTGGAAGAAGTCACAGTGGTTGGCGTCGGCATTCGTACGGGGAATTGCCGGGTGCTGCCCAACCGCCAAAGTTGCGATAGCCTGCGGGAACGTGTCGCCGAAGTCCGGATTCTTGGTACGGCTGCGGTAGCGGGTATACCAGGTGGTGTCGACGGTAAGTTGCATCAGATTGGTGAGCCGACCAATTTGATTGGCTCCTGTTGCCTTGCTGCTGGGCAGGGTGCGGAACTGCTCGAGGTTGGCGGGCGCGGCTCCATGGGCGACCAGATAGTTGTTGAGCCAAACTTCGTGGGTCAGTTCATCTTCGGTGTTGTCGCTGATGTACTGCGACATGTCTTCGTCGAGCGGCACAAGGTCTTGCAAGTACAGACGAATTGCCGCCGGTGGGCGTAGAGGGATAGCCGGGGAGCAGTTGACTCGCCAGTTTCTCGACCTCGCCGTCCTGTGTGCCTCCGAATTCGTTGTACTGCAGCCACAAGTCGGTCTCAAGGATCTCGGCTGCGGCAAGGAAACGCAGGATCGCGGCATCGCCTTTCGCGATACCGCCAGTACCGGGTTCGGCGGCGAACGCAGCCGGCAATAGTGAGCCGGCGGAGAGCGCTACTCCAGCGACGCCCACGCCTTTCAAGAAGGAACGCCGGGGGACGCCAGGTTTAGGTTGAGACTGAGGGTCTTCCGCTGACGCTTCCGATGAAGCCGGGACTGGTAAAAAATCTTCTCTTGCCATACATCACACTCCAATCCAAAAGCTCTCGGTGGTTCCGCTCCGGTGAGTGGTTTTGCACCGACTACGTCAGCGTAAGGGCGAACGAGAGACGACGTGTCATCGCGGTGTCAGAGTGGTGCAAAAGGATTGTGAAGTTCGCGGACGCGCCAGATTCGCGATTTTTGGCTACAGATATGACCATCGCGTCGGCGGTAAACGCCGGGTAGGTGGCTGAGCCACCAAGCGTTCGTGGACTTGCCCGCCATTCGCAACTCCGTTTGTGAGGGTGCCGCAGAACTTGAGGATGTGTCCGCTGCGTTACAATCTAGCCTTCATGGCACAGACGTCCCAAGCCGTTACTCGAACCCCCGCGGAAGTGGTGCGCATGGCGCCGGTCTCGCAGGCTAGCAACGGCATCTGCTACGCCGTTATGGGAGAAGTGACGGATGCGGTGCGCGACGTGGAGCGCATGGTTGGAGCTGTGCCCCGCACCATTGCCGCCGCGCTGAGCCGCAAGGCGTATTACTTCGTACCCCTGACGCTGAACCTGGACGAAGAGACGATGATCGCCGACCGCTACGACGTGCAGTTGGCTGATAGCGCTATCTGCCACCGCAACCACACCCTGGGCGATTCGCAATGCGTGTTCATCTCCACGCGGCTGATGGAAGATAGCTTCGCGATTGCGTTCGAGTTCTTCATCAATGTTGGACACAACTTCGTGGAACGCGTCGGTGTAGCGCAGGAGTTTACCGACCTGGTGTGGAAGCAGGTGGACGACAAGGTGCGCGGCGAGACTTCGATGGACGCGTATGAGTTGCGTAAAATCGCCACCAGTAACGGTCCGGAAGCCGAGAAAGCGAAGCACGAATACCTGCTGGCGGCATTCGCCGATGCCATCGCGGTGTATACGCTGACGCTGTTCCTTGACGTCGACTACCAGGAGCTGAGGGAACGCGATTATCCGCTGCTGGCTCCGGCTGCGCTGGCGGAGCGGCTAAGGAAGATCAACGAACTGTTCCCGCCCAATCCGGGGTATGAGTTTGCGGTGTACCACCGGAGAAGGCAGTAGCCAGTCGCCAGTTCGCAGTACCCAGTTGCCAGTATCAGAGACTGCTTGATGACTTACGCCTTGTGCGAGACCGTCCCAACGCTGACAACTTGGCTACTGGCTACCGGCAACTGATTTATGATTGCTCACCTTCGCGGCAAGCTAATCTCGAAGCACCCCAACCAGGCCATTGTTGAGGCAGGGGGCGTCGGTTATGACGTCACCATTACGGTTCCCACGTTTTCCGATCTCCCCGCGCTGGGCAGTGAGGTGGCGCTGCACATTCACACCCATGTGCGTGAAGATGCGATCGCACTGTTCGGCTTTCTGCGCGCCGACGAGAAGCAACTGTTCGAAAAGCTGATTACCGTGAGCGGAATCGGGCCGAAGCTGGCGATTACCATTCTGAGTGGGATGCCAACTGCGGACATGGTAGGGGCGATTCGGAGCAACGATTTCGCGCGGCTGACGCGCATCCCGGGCATCGGCAAGAAGACTGCCGAGCGCATGTGCGTGGAGTTGCGCGACAAGCTGGATGCGTTCGGGGCACCGCAAGCTGTGGTCACCGTCTCAGCGATCGAAGAAGATGTGATTTCGGCGCTGACGAACCTAGGCTATCAGCGCGCCGTCGCTGAGAAGTGCGTGGAACGCGCCGTGGCTTCGGCGGGGCGCGAGAACTTCGATGCCATTTTTAGAGCGGCGTTGGGAGCGCTGTCGAAGTAGAACGACGCAATTCCAGCCGCAGATTAACACGGATTTCCACGGATGTTCTTCCTGGTTATCGGGGCCGTCTAAAACGAAAAGTCGAAATCGCGACGCGGTCCGCAGCTGAAGTCAAGTTAGCTAGTTCCAGTCCACCAGTTCGTGATGCGCGGCATCGGCGGAGTCACGGAACTGCGTATGTTTGCACGCCGAACACTGGGCGCGGATCGATTTGAGATCAATAGGCGCGAAGATGGCGTCCTGGGACTCGGTGCCGCCAGGCGTTCTTTCCTTGAACAGCGATATCGCGGGCTCGCCGCAGCGCGAGCAATGAAACACGTAGATATTCAAGTGCGCCATGGCGGCTGTATCTCTCCGGTGGATGTGACGAGTATATGCCTCGCCAGTGAGAAGTGTGCTTCTGAGTTGCTCTTTACTTTCCGATACAGAAGGAGCTGAAGATCAGGTTCAGGATGTCGTCGGCGGTGGTTGCGCCGGTGATTTCGTCGAGTGGACGGAGGGCGTTGTAGAGGTCCATTAGCAGCATTTCATGCGGAGTTTTGCGCGGGACGGCGGCGGCTGCTGCATCGAGGGCGGCGATGGACTCCTGTACGAGCCTCTGGTGGCGGGCGTTAGTGAGAAAGCCGCTCTCGGGTTGGCTGGCGCCGTCTTCACCTGCGAGTTGCAGGATTTTCGCACGCAGGAAATCGATGCCTTGGCCTGTCTTGGCCGACGTCATCACTACCGGAAGACCGCCGTCGGGAACGAGCGGCGCCGTGGTTATTGTGTCGATCTTGTTCACCACCACGATGGCGAGACGTTGAGTAACCGATGAGACTAGCTCCGTATCGCGGCGGCGGGCAGCGTCATCGCTGGGCGGATGCGAGGCGTCGAGCACGACTAATGCGATGTCGGCGTCGACCAATGCCTCCAGAGATTTGCGCACTCCAATGCTTTCGGCTTCATCGAGCGCGTCGCGGATGCCGGCCGTATCCACCAGACGCACAGGAATTCCACCGATAGAAACCGTTTCGGTGACGAGGTCGCGAGTGGTGCCGGGGGTGGCAGTGACGATGGCGCGCTCGTGCTCGACCAGGCGATTAAAGAGGCTCGACTTGCCAACGTTGGGGCGGCCGACGATGGCGAGGGTCAGGCCCTCGTGAACGACCTTGCCGTAAGTGAAGGTGGCGAGCAATTGCTCGAGCGATGAGTGGATCTCGGCGATGTGATCGAGGATCTGGTAGTCCGGAATGACCGATATGTCGTCTTCCGCGAAGTCGATGCCGGCCTCCATGACAGCGATTAGATCAATGAGCTTCTGCTTGATGGGCTGCAAGCGTTGGGACAGCGCGCCACCGAGCTGGCGCGCAGCGACTTGCGCTTGGTAGAGCGTTTGCGAGTCGATGAGGTCGCGGACGGCCTCGGCCTGGGTGAGGTCGATGCGTCCGTTGAGGAACGCGCGCATGGTGAACTCGCCCGGCTCGGCGAGGCGCGCGCCACGGTCCAACGCCATCTCGACCAGGTGACGCAACACGACCGGCGAACCGTGGCAGGAGATTTCGACGATATCGTCCGTGGTATAGGAATGTGGCTTGGCGAAGAACGTTACGACTACTTCGTCGATGCGGCCATTGGTGGCGGGGTCGATCAGTTCGCCGAAGTGGGCGTGGTTGGGATGAAGCTCGTGCGGAAGACGCAGCATGGGAGTGGCGATGCTCGCCGCTTCCGGACCCGAGAGGCGCACGACGCCGATGCCGCCGCGGCCCGGAGGCGTCGCGATGGCGACGATAGTATCGTCAAGGTGCATGGAGCTGATTATTCGACCACAGAGGCACTGAGACACGGAGAAGAACAAATCAGGTCACAGAATAAGAGGGGATTGACCGCCAAAAAGCGAATTGACGGCAAGCTTCTATGCCCGAGGACGCGGCGGAAGTCAGCAGTCGACGAAATTAAAGACCCAGATTTCTCTGTGCCTCCGTGTCTCTGTGGTGAAAGAGCCCTACCGCCGCCGCGAGGGTGGTTGGGGTGCGGGCGGCTTGCCCTGGTATTCCTTGGGATAGACCACGACGTAGCGTTGCAGCGCTTCGCCGGCGCTTTCGGTGCGCAAGTCTTCGAGGTCACGCAGGGCAAGGTGCAAGATGCGGCGCTCGCGCGACGACATGGGAGCGAAGGCATACGGCATGCCGCTCTGGCGGACCTTCTCGGCTGCATGGTTGGCTGACAGGCGCAGTTCCTGCAAACGGGCCGAGCGAAAGTTCTCGCAATCGAAGACGACCTTGTCGTGCTCGTCGGGCCCGAGGCGAAGCATTTCGAGGGCGACGTGCTCGAAAGCACGGAGCAATTCGCCGCCGCGTTCGAGAACCAGGGGACTGTCGGCGCCAGATAGATCGACCTTAATCTCGGGCCGCGTGAAATCGTGGTCGGCCGCCGGAGGATCGACCATGATCTTGTAGCGAAGGCGGAAGTCGCCGGTGGAGATGATTCCGTTGAGCAGTTCGCTGACCTTTTTGGCAGCGGCAATCTTGTCGGTTATCGGCATGGCAGCTCGTCTATGCCCCTATTTCGCGGCTTTGCGCGCGCGCTTTTCCGCCTCGGCACGCATTTCTTTGCCGAGTCCGGTGCGGTTCATGATGGATTGCTGAATAATCGCGATCACATTTCCAATCACCCAGTAGAGGCTCAGTCCGGAGGCGAGGGACCAACTGAAGAAGCCCAACATGGCGGGCATCATGAAGGTCATCATGCGCTGCTGTGCCGGATCCATGCCGGCACTGGGCGTCATCTTCTGCACGAACAGGGTGCTGATGACGATCAGGATGGGCAGAACGAACAGTTTGTCGGGTGATGACAGGTCGTGCAACCACAGGAATGGCGCCTGGCGAAGTTCGATGGCCACTCCCAGCATGGAGTAGAACGCGAACAGAAACGGCATCTGGATTACCAGCGGCAAACAGCCGCCGGCAGGGTTGGCGCCATGTTCCTTGTAGAGCGCGGAGATCTCGGTGTTCATGTCGGCGCGCTTAGGGTCGCGCATCGGATACTTCTTATACCTCTCCTGGATAGCCTTCATCTGCGGCTGTAGCTTCTGCATTTTGAGTGCAGAACGCATGCTCGTAATGCGCAGCGGCAGGAGCGCCAGATTGATGATCACCGTGAGGATGATGATCGAGACTCCCCAGTTGTTCGCGAGATGATCGTGGGTCCACAACAGCCAGAGGAAGAGCGGACGAGCGATAAGACTGAAGAACCCGAAGTCAACGGCGTGGGTCAGATCGGGGCCGCCGGACTGACCGTTCATGGAATTGCAGTGAACCGTAGCCAAAACGTCGAGGGCCTTCGGTCCCACGAAGATGCGCTCGCGGGTCAGGCCGTTCGCGTCGCCCACGGCCGCGCCCAGGATTTCGACCTTGGTCAGGTTGTTGGGATCGGGTTTGGCGGGGTCCTTCGGTACCTGGATCGCGTTGCGGAAGGTAACCATCGTGGCCTGCTGCGGCTCGTCGGGCAGGAAGATGGCGGCGAAGTATTGATCTTGCGGACCAGCCCATTGCAACGGACCGCGCAGGGTGTTGCCGCCGCTCACCTTCTTGGCGGCCAGGCGTTCGACCTTGTCGCCGGCGAAGTAGTCGATACGCGCGGAGGCGAAGGACGGGGCCGTACCCTGATCGCCGAATCCTGCGGGCCATGACGGATAGGCCTGAACCGGCTGGCCGTTGACCGTCACCTGAGTCTCAACCCCAACCACGTAAGTGTGGTCGAAGCGGAATGTCTTATGAACGCTGACCGAGCCGTCGGAATAGATAAAGCTCAGCTCGCCGGGTACGGAGACAGTCGAGCCCGAGTCGCCACTGGCGGCAACGTACAGACCGTTATTGATCTTGTTGCGCAGGGCTTCGTCATAGGTAAACAGGCTGAGGGGCAGACCAAATTCGGCCGAGCCGTGATTGACGAGATCGAGGGGTTGGCCTTTGTCGTCCTTGTACTTCTTGAGGATCCAGGACTTGGCTTGCCCGCCCTTGTTAGTGAAGACGATGCGATAGAGTTCGTTCTCCACCACGGTCTCCGCTTCTGTACTCGCCGCCTGGGCTGCTGCCTGAGAGGCGCTGGCTGGGGCCGGGGATTCGACCCCGGCGCTCGCCGTTGACGGCTTTGCGGGAGCAGTAGCGGTCTGCGCAGGCTTGCCTGGCGGGACCGTGGGCTTGTTCTTGAGGAAAACGAACTGAACGATCAGGATCAGTGCAAATGCTGCCATCATGACAAGCAGCATGTTGCTCTGGCCGCCGGGCTCCTGCTGTGGGTTCTTATACTCGGGCAAGTTTACGGTCCATTCGGTCTTGGCGGCTTATCGGTCCGGGGCAGCGCTCAGTAGGGCTGGCCCAGCGGAATCGCAGCAGTGATTTAGACTCCCAATCTTTGCAGGCACCGGATCATAGCCGGCCCGCGCCAGCGGGTGGCAGCGCAGCAAGCGACCCGCAGCGAGCCCGAGCCCACGTAAGGCTCCGTGGCGTTCGACCGCTTCCAGCGCGTACTCCGAACAAGTTGGCACGAAGCGGCAGGCATGGGGCAGCATCGGCGAAATCCACCGCTTATAACCACGCAAGGCTAATGCAATCGCTGCCTTCATTTCGTTCCACCGTCTTCGCCAGCCAACCGTTCCGGCTGCGGAGCGCGGGCCCGTTGCAGGGCCAACTGTAATCCCCGCGCCACTTCAACTACCAGTATTGGAAACGGCATAGACAATACCGACCTGCGGGGATGAAACACTATGTCAATCGGCGCATCATCCATCCCAGACCATGACGCCCTGACGGCTTCGCGCATCCTGCGTTTGATGCGGTTGCGTTCGACCGCCTCGCCTAAAACTTTCCCGACCGTAAATCCTACCCGCAGCGACCCGGGGTTGCCGGTGGGTTCCTTGTCGTCGGGCCGACGGAGAAAAAAGACCGTCATATTGCCGGTGAATTGTCGCCGGCCCAGCTTGTAAACGCGCTGAAAATCCGCGTGCCGCAACAAATGCTTCGACTTGGGGAATGCGCCAGCGGCGGAAGTCACAACCTTCCCTGAACGCCGGACGCCGCCAGCAAACCCGATTTTGACGTTGGGTTCACGCAATCCATACTACCCTGCGCAGAACCACGTTGGCCCCTGGTGGAATACGAATCGCTGCGATTATTCCCGGAATCCGGGCTTCACGGAGACGCGTTTGCGTCCTTTGGCACGACGCCGGGATATGACCGCGCGTCCGCTCTTGGTTTTCATACGAGAACGAAAGCCGTGCGTCTTTGAGCGGCGACGACGGTTCGGTTGAAATGTGCGCTTCGGCATTACGGAACTGCGCTCCTCACTGGCAATAAGTTACTTGAGACAAACTCCAAGTATATCGGTTGCAGCGCTTGTGCCGCAACCAGCGCAGTATCGGAGGCGAAGGAGCGCAAAGTGACAGGTGATGAACTCGCCTCGATTGAATTTCGATTCAACCCTGAACCCGAAATTCAAATTGCACTGAGCTTGCGGCAGAAAAAAAATTTTTGCGCCAGTAACATTCACCAAATCAATCATTCGCGAAAAACTTTGCCCAATCGCAGTGCAATCAGCGTCTTGTGCTGTGGATTATTCGTGCTAGGATGCGATGCAGCCACAAAGAAGTCATCACACGCACTCTCCCAGAGAACAACAAATCTCAGCCCGCTTCTCTCCGGTCAAGATGGTTGTTTTCTTCCTGAATCGTGTGGTGGAAGTGGTCAGGCGTTTATTACCCCCCATAGCTTCCTGAAGGGCAATTCGAGGCGTCAACCGTCTCGGGGTGAAGTTGCTATGTCTTATTTTGGATCTCATTCCCCCAATCCGTGGGTGCTCGTTCTGGGCGCTCTTGAAAAGAAGATCAATCGTCATTCCTACGAAACCTGGCTGAAACCGACGCGCTTCAGTCATTCGCAGGGGCCGACGTTGTTCGTTCGTGTACCGAATCCCGACTTCTGCCACATCGGCGAAAAGTACGGCGACCTGATCAGTGAAGCCATCGAGAACCTCGGGCTTGAGTATCAGGATGTCGAGTTTGTGGCCGATCCCGACCAGCGGGAAAAGCAGAAGGCCGCAGAAACGCGCTCCGCTGAAACGCGGTCTGACGCCGGAGTTTCCGGCGACAATGCCGCTAGTCCCGGACGCCAGCAGCGTTTTGATTGGGATGGCGCGGCGCAACTGAATGCCAAGTACACCTTCGACGATTTCGTCATCGGTTCCGGTAACCAGTTCGCCCATGCCGCGGCACGCGCGGTGGCGGAGCGGCCTTCCAAGGCCTACAACCCGCTGTTCCTGTACGGCGGTGTCGGAATGGGGAAGACCCATCTCATGCAGGCCATCGGTCACGAGATCAAGAAGCGCGATTCGCAGATGGCGATCTGCTACGTCTCCGGCGAAAAATTCACCAACGAGATGATCAATGCGTTGCGGAACAACAAGATGACCAACTTCCGCGACAAGTACCGCAACATGGATGTGCTGCTGGTGGACGATATCCAGTTCCTGGCCAGCAAGGAGCGTACCCAGGAGGAGTTCTTCCACACCTTCAACGCTTTGCACGAATCAATGCGGCAGATTGTGATCGCGAGTGACCGTCCGCCGAAGGAGCTGCCGGAGATCGAAGACCGGCTGCGCAGCCGCTTCGAGTGGGGCCTCATCGCCGACATCCAACCGCCTGACCTCGAGACCAAGGTGGCCATCCTGCAGAAGAAAGCGGAGTCAGAGCAGGTGCAGTTGCCCACCGATGTCGCGCTCTACATCGCGTCGAACATTCGCAGCAACGTTCGCGAACTCGAAGGAGCGCTGATCCGCCTGACAGCCTATGTTTCGCTGACCGGCGGCGACCTCAGCATGGCAACCGCGCAGGAAGTGCTGAAGAACCTGATCGATTCACAGGTCCGCAAGGTGACCATCGAGTCGATTCAGCGTGCGGTTTCGGACCAGTTTGGTTTGCGGCCGGCGGAAATCAAGGCCAAGAACAACTCACACTCGATTGTCTATCCGCGCCAGATTGCGATGTACCTAGCCAAGCAGTTGACGGAAGCGTCACTGCCGGAGATTGGCCGTCAGTTCGGCGGCAAGCACCACACGACCGTGCTGCATTCCGTCGATAAGATCACCGAAGCACGCAAGAACGACAAGGATTTGAACAGGCTGCTGAACAAGTTGATCGAAATACTGGGGGGATGAACGGTCCGCCGCAGCGGACGGTTTTTCCACTTTTGACCGCGTTTTCCTTGACCAGGCCTGTGGATGAGATGTGAATGCCGTGGAAGATGCGGAGTAAACAATTTCGCCGTCCTCGTCCTGCACAGATCCACTGCTGGATTGACACGGTTTTAATAAGCGGTGGTCTGGGCCGCAGCGTTCACAGATGTGGAGTTGGCCCGCTTTTCCACTTTTCCAGTGGGCCTACTGTTACTACTGTTTTATAAGATTCTTATTTGATATAAGGAAAGGCAGAAGTCGCGGGCTCTCTCATCATCCTGCCAAGTGCCAGCCTTGAACAACCCGGCGCCAGGACGCGACTTTTAGGATGGAAACTATGGCTGCAGAAGCAACCGGAGCGATGCAGGGAACTGCGATGGAAATCAGCGTCAGCAAGTTCGAGCTGCTCAAGGAACTGACTGCCACACAGGGAGTCGTGGAACGCAAGACGACGATTCCCATCCTGTCAAACTTTCTTTTTGAGGCCGCTAACGATCGGTTGACGATTACAGCTACCGATCTCGATCTGAGCCTGCGGACCTCATGTGCGGCCAAAGTGAAGCGTGAGGGTTCGTGCACCATCCCGGCACGCAAGCTGTATGACTACGTGAAGTTGCTGCCCGATGGCGATATCTCCATCAAGCTGCTGGAGAACCATTGGGTGAACATTCGTTCGGGCCGCTCAAACACCAAGATGGTCGGCATGGCGCGTGCCAACTTCCCGGGACTGCCGGTTTTCCCGGCGTCGGGCAGCGTGAAGATTCCGGCGCAGACGCTGCGCAGCATGATTGGACGCACCATCTTCGCGATCTCGAGCGAAGAGTCGCGCTACACCCTCAACGGCGGGCTGATGGTGCTCAAGCCGGAGTCGATCACCATGGTCGCGACTGACGGCCATCGCCTCGCGCACATCGAGAAGACAGGTGAGCAGTTCGATGTATCGGGCGAGAACAAAACCCTGGTTCCCAAGAAGGCCATGGCTGAGCTGTACTCGCTGCTGCAGAACAGCGATGTGGAGCAGGTCGAGTTTGCCAAGGACGAATCGACCATTTTTTTCCGCATAGGCGAGCGGTTGCTGACCTCGCGGCAGTTGACCGGACAATTTCCGAATTACGAAGCGGTATTGCCGCGCGAGACCACCAAGTCGGTCGTTGTGCAAGGCAACGATCTCAACACCGCGATTCAGCGTGTGGCGCAGTTTGCGGACGAGCGCTCGCGCGCCATCCGCATGAAGCTCGAAAAGAACGAATTGAAGATTTCCTCGTCCTCCACTGAGGCCGGCGAGTCAGAAGACTCCATCGAGACCGCCTACACGGCCGATGCCATGACCATCGGCTTCAACTCCGAATACCTGATTGACTTCCTGAAGGCACAGAGTGCAGGGGAAGTCCGCCTGGAGTTCAAAGACGCGCAGTCGGCCGGCCAGATGCGTCCTGAAGACGGCTCGGACGACGGATTCAAGTACCGTTACGTCGTGATGCCGATGCGGATCTGACTAGACATCGTCCACCATTCCCAAAATGGGACTAGAGAGAAGATACATTCCACTTGTTTAATTGCTACCATGGGTGCGGCTAAGACCACAGCCAGAAGCACACGAGGTAGCTTTCATGAAATCTTTCCTTGCTACCACTCTTTGTGCTCTGCTCTGTATTGGGAGCGGACTAGCACAACTGATTCCACACGATACGATTACAGTGCATGATATGTCAGACATGAGTAGCGAGATTCATATCGACGGCAGCAAAGTGCCGGATCAGATCCCTGACGTGCTCGCTTGGAGGCAACTTATGTTATCGTTGGCTCCGAACGGCACCGACGACAGCATTACTAAGCTTGCAAAGAAGTCACCTGCAGTGGGCGTTTAACGGTAACCCCGTGGCGGAATCCATCCTTGGCCAGTTCAGTCAGGAATTCAGCGCCATGGTGGATTCGTACAATGCCAAGCAAGGGGTGGGTGCTCTTGATACGCGGGTTGCATTCCGGCAAGAATCGACGTCCTAGTCGCGTCCTATGTCCATCAGCTACAGGCTTCTACCGGTGACGACTTTGGAACGGCCGTGTCAAGGATACAGAGCATTAAACTCAAGACGGCGTCGGTTCAGGCGCCAACAAAGCTAGTACCCGCTGGCGCTACCATCGCACCGGCTGACGGTAGCCTAACACTTGGCAGTTCGACGTATCTTGGCTACTCTGCGACGACAGTCATTAGCTGGGTGAACGATTCTAACTCAGGTCAACAGCTGTATCAAACCATTACGACCACGGGCAGCAGCGTAATGAACTTTCAGGGGCAGTGTACTTACCGTTGCGGCCAGAACACCTGTACACTGCCGGGCTGCCCGCCGATCCATACGGTTTGGAATGATAACGTCCTCGGGTCAGGCGGCTCGACCAACATGCAGGGACCGAGCGGATCACCGACAACCTATTTCAACTGGCAGACCTCCACAACGGTGTATGTCCCGCACCAGGCGGCGATTAGTACCCGAGATGTCTCTTGGGTTGTTTGCACCATGGGAGGGCCGCAACCCGTCCTGCCCGTGCCAACACCAGCCCCTGGGCCGACACATACCATCGGCTGGGCACACACTGGCGCGTGGGCCGACAACGCCCTTGTAAACAATAGTTGTAACCTGCATAACTACGCAAACTGTCTGAACCCGTTTTACTCGGCGAACGGTCAGATAGGGCTAAGCAAATCTATATGAACGTCCCCTGTCCCACTGATGGTTGGGAAGTAATTGCGGTATGCAACAAGGACAGCGGTTCTTGGTCATGTCCTAACGGCTCTGCCACCGTATTTTGGCAGACGGGGCCGTATAACAAGGACAACGGCAAGAACATGTCGAATATCTGCGACGCTCAGCCGTCGCAGTAACCGATCACACATGGTAGACTGCGGCTCGGAGAGGAACTACAGTTCCTCTCCGAGGGTTCAAATGAAGAGTACATTCGCCCTTCTGCAGCTCCTATTCCTTGTTGGACTAATGCATGGTCAGCACAAAGCCGACCGTACTCCTTTGCCGTATAAGCCGCCCGGCATTTACATAGAATTCGAAGCACCACGTTGGGACCACAAGCACATCCCAGTCTGGAAGGTCTGGTACTCCTGTGACGGTAAGGACCATTACTGGAACGTAAGTGGGCCGGTAGAGCCGCAGACTTATGCGGGCCCGACCCGCTACAAGCAATCGCTGAAACCAGCACCCTTTGATGGATGCGTGTTCCCCGGTGCTGTGATCAGCGTCGATTATTTCCCAGAGGTTAACGTACCCGATCTACGTATGGTTGTCTGGGGCCCCTTGCCATTTAACCAATAATTTCGCCGGACTGCAGCTCAAAGCGTGATTCAGGGAGCGACTCGCACTACTCGTACGCCAGCGCGTCGATCGGGTCCTTCTGCGCGGCCTTAAACGCCGGATAGAACGCTCCCAGTAACGAGCCGATGATGGCGATGATGGTCGCGCGGACCAGCCACTCCGGCGTGATGAGGATGGGCAGCGTCTGGAACTTCTGGTGCAACGCGCTGCGCGCGATGTAGCTGACCACAACGCCCAGGATGATCCCGCCAATCGAGATCAGCAGTGTCTCCCGCAGAATCACGTTGACGATGTAGAGCTTACCTGCGCCCAGCGACTTCAGGATGCCGATCTCGCGCGTACGCTCCATCACCGCCGCATACATCGCCTGGAAGATCACGATGAAGCCGATGACCATGGAGATGCCGATGACGACGTTGATGAACGTCGAGAGGCCGGGAATGCTGCTGGAACTCATCAGGCTGAGATATTCCTTGAGCGAGTGAACGCCGTATTGCTCCATGCCGGGAACCGCTTTGATTTCGTGCACTACCGCATCGGCGTTATTGGGATCATCGAGCTTCACGTAGAAGATCGAGGCCTTGCCTTGCGCGCCGATGATGTCCTGTAGCGTATCGATGGGAAGAAACTTGCGCGCGCCGCGGCCGTGCTCGACGATGCCGGAGACGCGGAAGGTGTGGTTCAACATTTCGGTCGAATCGCCGACCTTCAGCTTCTTCGAGGCTGCCACGTAGTCGTCGATCATCATGTCGTTGGGGCCTTGGAACGGTCCGCCGGAGAGATAGCGGATGGGGCCTCCGACGGCCTCGAACGATGGCAGATCGATACCGTCGAGGACCTCGAGATTGCCTGCCGTCGAAAGCTGCGTGACCACGGGCGCGACGGCGACCACATGATCGAGCTGGCGCAGCTTGTCGGCTACTTTGATGGACACTGGTGCGCCGCTGACTCCCATAAGAAGCGACGAACCAGGAGGCTGCACCATGATGTCGGCGCCAATGCCCACCTGGCGGTTACGAGCATCGTTCAACATGCCGATGGACAGCCCGACGATGAGGAGAATCAGCGTAACTTCAACCGCTACGGCCACAACGCTGATGATGGTGCGGAAAGGGCGGTGCACCAGGTTGGCAAAGATCATCTTATTCATGATTCACTCTCGATTGTATAGGACGGTTATTCGAACCTGCGGACACCGCAGACCTCCTAAAATAGCCATATGGCCAGTGAAGCTACTACTTGGAATAGCGATCTGTATCAGTCGAGCCATGCCTTCGTGTGGCAGTTTGGCCGCGACCTTCTCGCCATGCTGCAACCCAAAGCGGGTGAACGCATTCTCGATGTAGGATGCGGAACCGGACAACTTACCGCCGAGATCGCGAAGTCGGGTGCGCAGGTTCTTGGGTTGGACCAATCGGCCGAGATGATCGCCACGGCTCGACGCAACTTCCCGGACCTGCAATTTGAAGTCGCGGACATTGCCGCGGCGACCTACGACAACGAATTTGACGCGGTCTTCTCCAACGCAGCGCTGCATTGGGTGCGCAACCAGCGTGAGGCCATTGCCGCAATGGCGCGCGCACTGAAGCCCGGAGGACGACTGGTCTTCGAAATGGGCGGACGCGGGAATATTCAGCACGTCTGGAACGCCGCGACGCAGGCCCTGCGCGCGATGGGTGTCGCGGAGCCTGAGAAACTGTCGCCGTGGTTTTATCCTTCCATCGGGGAATATGCGCCCATGCTCGAAGCAAACGGGCTGACGGTCACCTTCGCCGTGCTCTTTGATCGTCCTACGCCGCTCGAAGGTGGAAAGCGAGGCTTGCGAACCTGGCTGGAGATGTTCGGCACCTTCGCCAACGATGTTTTGTCCGTCGAGCAGCGGGAGGAGCTCAAGCAACGCATCGAAGACCTGGCGCGACCGGCGCTCTTCCACAATGGCGGGTGGACGGTGGACTACAAACGGCTGCGGATGATCGCGGTCAAGCAATAGATGAAATCGAGACCTCCATCTTTGCGAGCAGAACCGCTGCGATTACCCGACACTATCAACGAAAAGGTATTGCGCGTGGCGCGCCGGCTGCCGCGGGAATTCTTTGCCCGCGACGCCGTCACCGTTGCACGCGACTTGCTGGGCAAGCTGCTCATCCGGCGCGAAGGCCGACGACTACTGGCGGGACGCCTTGTAGAAGCGGAAGCCTACCTCGGCGCCGCCGATCCCGCGGCCCATGCCTACAACGGTCGCACGCTCCGCAACGCGGTCCTGTTCGGGCCGCCGGGCTACGCCTACGTGTATTTCATCTACGGAAATCACTACTGCACCAATGTCTCTTGTACGGACGAGGGTAGGGGCGAAGGCGTCTTGTTTCGCGCCCTGGAGCCTGTGTTTGGATTGCAGGAAATGGCTGACGTCCGCGGAGTCGAGCTTTCCGCCGAGCCGCGCCCGACGGAATTGCGGCTTATCTC
Organism: uncultured Acidobacteriaceae bacterium; assembly: GCA_963738905.1. Taxonomy (GTDB): domain Bacteria; phylum Acidobacteriota; class Terriglobia; order Terriglobales; family Acidobacteriaceae; genus DASRAA01. The sequence continues at coordinate 965,737 of CAVTYG010000010.1, read as the reverse complement.
CAGCGGCCCCGGTCGAATGTCGGAAGCCCTCGGGATCACCCGTCCGCGCGACAACGGCAAAGACCTGACCGATCGCCGCTCCGATCTGTGGTTTGCGGACGACGGCCATCGTCCCAAGCGGATCGCAGTGACTTCGCGCATCGGCATCAGCAAGGCAATCGACGAACCCCTGCGGTTCGTAATCGCCGGAAATCCGTTTGTGTCAGGCCCTCGCGTCCTGTAGGACGCTACTCCGGATCGTGCCACCCGCCGATGTCGGCAGCAATTTCGCGAGCGTCCGGAGGCCCCCACGTGCCCGGTTCATACATCTCGACCGGACAGCAGTCGCCGAGTATGGGCTCAACGATTTCCCACGCGGCTTCTACCGCGTCCTGGCGGACGAACAGCAACTGATCGCCCTTCATGGCGTCGGTGAGCAGGCGCTGGTAGGCCGCCATCTCGTCACTGGTAGCGTATTTCACGGCGGTCAGTTCGACCGGCATGGGAACCAACAGCGGACCGGGCCGCTTTACTCTGGCTCCCAGGCTGAGCTCGAAGTCAGGACCGAGCCGGAAGCGGTAATAGTTGCGGCCGTCGGCACCGCTCTTCGCGAGCGGAGGCTTGCGCAGTTTCACGAACACCTCAGTCGCCGTAATCGGCATCTTCTTGCCGGCGCGGATGAGGAATGGCACACCGGACCATCTCCAGGAATCGACTTCGAGCCGCACTGCGGCGAAGGTCTCGACGTCCGAAGTCGGACTGACTCCAGGCTCATCGCGATAGCCGTGAAACTGCCCCCGCACAATGTTGGCTGGACTGAGCGGCGGTATCGCGCGAAACACTTTGACCTGCTCGTCACGCACCGAATCCGGATACATGGTCGTAGGTGGCTCCATCGCCAGGTACGACACCACTTCCAGCAGGTGGTTCTGCACCACGTCACGAATAGCGCCGGCTTCTTCGTAAAACTTTCCGCGTCCCTCGACGCCGAAGGCCTCCGCCATGGTGATCTGCACGCTGTGGATGTAATTGCGGTTCCAGATGGGCTCGAGGAAGCTGTTGGCGAAACGGAAAATCAAAAGGTTTTCGACTGCTTCTTTGCCTAGATAATGGTCGATGCGAAAAATGTGGTCTTCCGGGAAAGCCTGGTGCAGTGTGTCGTTGAGCTTGCGCGCGGACACCAGGTCGCGCCCAAACGGTTTTTCGATAATGACCCGCGCGTTCTTGGCGCAGCCCGCCTGGGCCAGCCCGGTGACCACCACCGGGAACATCATGGGTGGGATCGCCAGATAGTTCGCGGGACACTCGGCGGCGCCGAGCTTGTTCCGCAGTTGCACGAACGTGTTCGGGTCGTTGTAGTCGCCGTCGATGTACTGCATCAACTCGCAGAGCTTAGCGAAGGCGGCTTCGTCCACTCCGCCGCCGAACTTGGTGATGCCGTCGCGAGCGCGCTCGCGGAGCTGCTCGATCGTCCAGCCAGACTTGGCAACACCGATGATCGGCACGTTCAAGGAGCCGTCCTTGATCATGCTTTGCAGAGAGGGAAAGATTTGTTTGTGCGCCAGGTCGCCGGTCGCGCCAAAGAATACGAACGCGTCGGAAGGAGTCGTTGAATTCGATGCCATGAAAGCCTCTAGGTACGTCTAGCTGACCAACCGAACAGTGTAATCGCAGCGCCGCGGGAGAGGTAGTTGCTGACGAAGAATATGAACATGCCGTAAACGGCTGCACAGCGCCCGCTGAATCGCTGCGGTACGATGAACTGGTTGCCATGAGCATTCCTGACGCAGTCCGAAACACCGCCGAAAGCGTGCTGGAGTTCGATCGCATGCGTGAGTTGCTGGCCGTCTATGCGGCTTCTCCGCTTGGACAGTCGCGGATTGCTGCGCTTACGCCCTCCGGCGATCGCGGGTGGATTGAGCGGCAGCAGCAACTTACGGAAGAGCTGCGAGGCTACCTTCGCAGCGGCGGCAAATTTGATTTCTACGGATTGCTCGACCCTACCGCGCTGATCCATAAGTCGAAGATCAAAGGCGCGGCGCTCGAGCTGGCCGAAATCCGCGACGTCTTGTCGCTGGCCGATCGCGCCTCCCAGTGGCATGAGATTGCGCTGCATCCGCCGCTGTCGATCGAGGCCCAATGGAAGGCGGTAGCTGAGCTCTCGCAGAACCTCGGCGACTTTACGCCGCTGCTTCGGTATTTTCGCAACAAGATTCTGCCTGACGGCACGCTCGACGATCGCGCCTCTCCCGAACTGGCGCGGGTTCGCCGCGACATTGAGCGGCAGCGGCGCAGCATTCAGGAGTCGCTCCAGTCGTACCTGCGGCGGCTGGCCGACGGTGGCGCGGTACAGGACGAACTCGTCACCATTCGCGGCGAACGCTTTGTCATTCCGGTCAAGGTTGAGCAACGCCGCAGGGTGCAAGGTGTGGCGCACGGTGCGTCTTCCAGTGGGCAGACTGTCTTCGTCGAGCCGCTGGAGACCATCGAGCAGAACAACGAACTGGTCCGCCTGCTGGACGACGAACAGGCCGAGATCCATCGCATCCTGCTGGAGATGACCGCGCGCATCGGCGAGCAGGCAGATGAGTTGCAAGCGGCGATTGCCGTCCTCTCGGAACTCGAGCTGCAATTTGCTAAAGCCCGTTTTGCCCAGGACTACGACTGCGTCACCGTCAAGATCGGCGGCGCTGAGGCCGGCCGTACTTTCGTTCTGCGCAATGCTCGCCATCCGCTGCTGGAGCGAACGCTCAAACCGAAGGGCATCGTTGTGGTGCCGTTGACGGTCGAACTGGATGACCAGCATCATCAGCTTGTCATCAGCGGGCCTAACACCGGCGGCAAGACTGTAGCACTGAAGACCATCGGGCTGCTGGCATTGATGGCGCAGTCCGGGATGCCAGTTCCGGCCGAACGCGCCGAGTTGCCGCTCTGCGATGGCGTCTTCGCCGATATCGGCGACTATCAGTCCATCGAGCAGAACCTCTCGACGTTCTCGGCGCACGTTACCAACATCGACTTCATCTCGCATCATGCCACCCGCGATTCGCTGGTGCTGCTCGACGAACTTGGGTCGGCCACCGACCCGGAAGAAGGCGCGGCGCTCGCAGTGGCGATTGCCGACTTCTTTCGGCAGGTTGGCTGCCTGAGCATTGTCTCCACCCATCACACCGCGTTGAAGGTCTACGCCGCGAACGCTGCGGGCGTGCTGAACGCAGCGGTTGGGTTCAATGAGCGAACGCTGGCCCCTACGTACGAGCTCCGCATTGGTGTACCAGGCGCGTCGGCGGGCATCAACATCGCGCAGCAACTTGGGCTGAACTCGCAAATTGTCGGTCGCGCCCGCGAGAGGCTGACTACGCAGACCCAGGACGTCTCGCGCTTGCTCGACCGGCTGCACTCGCAGCTCCGCGACATCGACGCCGACCGCGCCCGCCTCGGGGCGCGGGAGCAGGAGGTCGCCCGCGAACGCAGCCGCCTCGACCTCGAAGGTAAGAAGGAGCAACGCGACAAAGTGCGCGAGCTGGAGAAGAAGCTGGAAAGCGTGCTCCACAACTTTGAGTACCAGGCGCGCGAGACGGTATCGGCAGTTCAGGACCGGGCGCAAGCGTTGAAGCTCACCAAGGAAGCCGAACGCAGAATTGCGAAGCTGCGCCGCGAGTTTCGCGAGCAGTTCGATTCGACCGTGGTGGCGCACACGACCGGCTCCGATAAAGGCGATGAGCACGCTCGACCGCACGTGGTGCAGAACGTCTCGGTTGGCGACACCGTGCGTTTGCGCTCGCTGGGCCGCGATGCCAAGGTGCTTCGCCACTTCGACGACGATTCGTTTGAAGTGGCAGTGGGACCGATGAAGATGAAGGTCCCGCGGGACGATGTCGCCACTGTGGTCGCAAGCGCGGCAGCGAATCCGGTGGCAGCGGCTCGCTCGCGTGGCATCGGAGTTTCGCTGACGCGGGAAGATGAAAGCGTGCCGACGGAGATCAACGTCATCGGGCAGACGGTCGATGAGGCCACCAGCGCGGTGGAGAAGTTCGTGGACCGCGCCTTCCTTGCCGGAGTAGTGCGGCTGCGCGTGGTTCATGGCAGCGGAATGGGCATCCTGCGCAAGGCGTTGCGGCAATATCTCAAAGAGCATCCGCATGTGGCGACGGTCACCGAAGCCCCACAAAACGAAGGCGGAGGCGGCGCGACGGTGGTGGAACTGCGCACGTGACACAGAGTCAGCTTTCTTGCACGGAGGCTGCAGCCTCTCTACACTTGAATGACGATGGGCAAGGTCTCCCAAACCATTCGGGGCTATATCTGGTGGATGTACCCGCGCGGCAGCGTCCACTACGACGTCATGGTGACGCTCATCCTGGCGTTCATTTTCCTTGCGCCCCTGTGGATCAACTTTCGCGACAAGCCGGTCGAGCACTCGCCCTATGCCAGCGAAGTCATCGTAAAACCGGAAGGCAACGGTTTTGTTTACACCGTTGGCATTTCCGGCATCCAAGCAGGCAGTGACAGCGACGTACGCGAATCCCTGTTGCGCGCCATCGAGCCGGTCGCGGGAGAGATCCGGATTGACCGCTACGAGCCGGTGCGAGACGCCAATCGCAATATCGTTGCCTATCGAGTCTGGGGCCACCGCTAGTCCTGCGCCACCGGCCTAAGGAGAACCGTGAACAAGAGAATCGCCACCATCGCTTTCCTGGTACTTGCCGGCGCGCTGGCCGCCCATGCCCAAAGCCTTGAGGCGGTCCTGGATTCCATGGACAAGGCCGCAGCCGGTTTTCGCACCGCACAGACCGACTTCGTGTGGGACCAGTATCAGAAAGTCGTGGACGAGCACGATATTCAGAAGGGCACGATGTACTTCCGCCGCCAGGGGGACGATGTTCAAATGGCTGCCGACATCACCGTTCCCGACAAGAAGTACGTTCTGTTCAGCGGCGGAATGGTGAGTGTGTACGTTCCCAAGGCCGGCCAGGTTACGGAATATAACGCGGGAAAGAACAAAGCCGACTTCGAGACCTTTCTGGTTCTTGGCTTTGGCGGCCGCGGCCATGATCTCGCCAAGTCGTTCGACGTAAAGTACGGCGGGATGGAGCAGGTGCAAGGCGTCAACGCCGCGAAGCTGGAACTGACGCCGAAGTCGCAGAAGGTCGCGAACATGTTCCAAACCATCACGCTCTGGATCGACCCCGCCCGGGGTGTCAGCGTGCAGCAGTTGTTCAACGAGAAGTCCGGCGACTACCGGCTGGCCAAGTACAACAACATCCAGGTGAACCCAAAGCTGTCGAACGACGTGTTCAAGCTGAAGACCAGCGGCAAGGTCACCTACGTCAAGCCCAACGGTTAATACGGGTGTTGTAGTGTTAGATGTCTATATAACACTTAAGAATGCTTAGGCTCGTGTAGAATCAATGGGTTAGACAAAAATTGCCGTCATCCCATTGAAACTAAATACAGTTATACCTATCCACTTGATTCCAAAGGGAGTTAATTGCGGATTTGTGGGTTCGTCCGCAGCCTTTGCGCCTGTTGCCCCTGTTTCACGTGGTGTAGTGATATCGTTCGGCATAACAGATCAATACTTTGTGAGCGGTTGTTTAAAATCAATGGTTTAGCCGGAAATTGTTCGCAAGTTATTGAACAAATTACTAGTTATACGTATCCAATTGTCCCCGTGGGACTTAGCGAACCGCTCATGCTTTCCGCACGGATCCTTGTTCGCGGCTGGTCAACAATTCTTAAGAGGCCTCGAATTTCAAAGAGCGATTGCGCCCGCTGCCTGAGCGCGGGTACGGACGCTGTCGTCCCTAAAGGGACTCGGATCAAATTCCTACTTGACCCAGCACTTCGCCTGCGGCTTCGTGCTGGGCTAGACTATGCCGTGCCTCCGGCACTGTGATTCTGAGACTTCCACAGCCTTTTAGAGTAGACCGAGTTTGGTAACAACTTCTTCAGGGGGCAGGGACACAAATCCCCTGCCTCACGAGTCCTTCTTTACGCGAGAAACGACAAGCGGCGAAAGGACGTGGGACACGGAGGCTTGTGATAAGGGACTTAAATCGACCCGGGCGGGGGCGGATCCAACCAATTGCAACCGCGTAGCGAGTCTTACGGGCGAACCGCCCAAGCGAGGCCGTCCGGCTCGCCGCCGACATCGATGTGGCCGGTGACCGCGAAAGTCTTCAGGTCCACGACAGCAACGTAATTGTCAGGCGTGCAAGCGACAAAGGCACGGTTGCCCGAAGGGTCCACCAGAATGCCCGCGGCTCCGTGACCGATCGGCACTCGCTTGAATTCCTTGCGCGATGCTGCGTCGTAGATGACCAGATCACCGTCACCCAGCATGGAAATCAGCACCAGCTTTCCATCCGGAGTGAACTTGAGCCGGTTGGCGCCGAAGGTCTTGGCATCCAATGTGGCGGATACGGTGCGTGTCTTGAGGTCGATCACCGACAGAGTCCCGTCCTGGGCGTTGGCGGTCCATAGCTCGCGCCCGTCGGGCGATACATCGAAACCTTCGTCGCCCTTGCCGACCGGAATGACAGTCTGATTCCAGTCCATGCGCGGTTGATTCCCGCCGGGCGGAGGCGGAGGAGGCTGCGAGCCCTGCGGAGGGTGCATCCCCGGAGGAGGACCCATCGGCGGCAGAGTGACTTTCTCCAGAATGCTGACCGTCGCGGAACTAACGTTGGTGGTGTAAATCTGTTTCTGATCCGCAGTGACGTAAATCATGTGGGTGCGATTCTGGCCGGTGCCCATGATCCAGTCGATTTTGGCGGACACGGGATCATAGGACGCGACTGCCTTCGCGCCTTCGGCGGTGAACCAGACCTTGCCTCCAACGAACGTGAGTCCGTGCGGGCCATTCAAGGCGCCGGTGTCGATGTCGGGCAGCGCCTTCTGCGCGACCAGATCGATGACGGAAAGCGCATGGTAGCGACCGCCACCGTAGATGGAGACGTAGGCCGTCTTTCCGTCGGCAGATGCGATCACTTCGTGGGGGTCGGGACCGACGGGAGCGCGTGCGATGACCTTCAGCGTCTTCGGGTCCACGATGGCGAGTGTGTGGTTACGCTTGGAAAGCGCCAACAGGGATGGACCTGGCGTTGATTGCGCCGCAACTCCGATCGCGGAGGACAGGATGAGCGCCGATGCGGCAGCGACGAAAAGCAATTGGGGAGTTTTTGATCGCATGATTCTGCTCCGTTAACTGGCGTTCGATGGCGGCCGGAACGAACCCCGACTTACTGTGCTGCTGGCGTTGCCGGGGTGTCTTTCATTTGACTTGAGTTCTTGATGAACAGCACGGCCTTCCAGATGTCGTCGTCGGACAGCACGCCATCCCAGCCGGGCATACCGGTCATTTTCGCGCCGTATTTGGTGACGTAGAAGAGGTTGGCGTCGGGATCGTCGGGGGTATGGTTCATGAGCTGCGGCACGGGCGGATAAAACCTGGTCTTCATGGGCGAGACGGGTTCTTTCAGGGTGCCGTGGCACAGGGCGCAGTGCTTGTCATACACCATGGAGCCGTCCATGATGTTGTCCATGGTGGGCTTGAACGGGTTGTCCTGCTTGGGGGCGTGAGCGTCCACCCACTCGTCCATGGCGTGATTGGCAGTGCGACGTTCGAACTGACTCGGGCCGTTGGGAATGGCGCGAGAATCGACGTGTCCAGTAGAAACCCACCAATAGCCGCCGCAAAAAACTGCGATGAGGGTAACGATTACACCGAGAAGAAATCCGCGCATGGTTCTCCTTGCAGTTCCGAAAAAGAGATTTGGAATGGCTTCCAGATTAAATCACGGCCAAACCGCAAACATTAAGAAAAGTAAGGTTTTGGGTAGAAGGTAGAAAGATGGGAAGGTCGTGATGCCGAAGGCCGGCCACGGGGCTGGAACCGCTGCAATTCGAACCTAGGAAGCGAGCGCTAATAACGTTTGAGCCGGCGCGCCTCGCGCACCACGTCTTCAACCTTGGGCAGAAAAGCCTCTTCTAGAGGCGGAGAAAACGGAACAGGCGAGTCCGCCGACGCGATGCGAACGATCGGCGCGTCGAGGGCGTCGAAGCATTCCTCGTTGATGATGGCGGCCACCTCGCCTGCGATGCCTCCGGTCTTAGTGTCTTCGTGCAGCACGATCACGCGATTGGTTTTCTCCACGGTTTCGCGGATGGCGTCGCGATCGAGGGGCAGCACGGTGCGCAGATCGACGACTTCCAGCTCGATGCCTTCTTTAGCGAGGATCTCCGCAGCCTCGAGCGCGACGTAAACCATCGCAGCATAGGTGATGACGCTGACATTGTTGCCGGGACGCGCGACGCGGGCCTTGCCGATGGGAACGGTGTAGTCGCCGACGGGCAATTCTTCCTTGATGCGGCGATAGAGAAACTTGTGTTCGAAGAAGAGTACGGGATTGTTGTCGCGAATCGCCGACTTGATCAGGCCTTTTGCATCGTAGGCAGTAGCGGGACAGATGACTTTCAGGCCCGGCGCATGGGCGAAGAAGGTTTCGGGATTCTGCGAGTGGAACGGGCCGCCATGCACTCCGCCACCGGACGGACCGCGCAAGACCACGGGAACCGGCGCGCCCCAGCGAAAGTGTGCCTTCGCCAGCAAGTTCACGATCTGGTTGAAGGCGCAACTGATGAAGTCCATGAACTGAAACTCGCCAACCGGACGCATGCCGGTAAGCGCGGCGCCGAAACACGCGTTGACGATGGCCATCTCGGAGATAGGCGTATCGACGACGCGTTGCGGGCCGAAGCGATCGATGAGGCCTTCGGTGACCTTGAAGGCTCCGCCGTAGATACCGATGTCTTCGCCGATACAGAAGACGGACGGGTCGCGGTCCATCTCTTCCCAGATGCCCTGGCGAATTGCTTCGAGATAGGTGACGGGCGGCATGTGTATTCGGGTCTCTCCAACTCCGATGGATGATTCTAACGGCAAAGTGCGTTTATTTCGGTTTCGGCGGTGGCTGCGTCGCAGTAGGAGCCGGCTTGGCGGGCGGCTTCTTCGGCGGCGCAGGCCTCACATCGCCGGCGTCGAATGGAGTCGCACGAAAGCGTTGCAACTCAGAGTTCCAGCTCCAGAGGCGCGAGCGAGTAATGGTGGTTTTGTTATCGGTGATGACTTCCTTTTCGACGATGCCATAAACCGCCGCCGACTTGGGCGGAGACTTGAGCAGGCTGAAGGTAGAAGCCTGGGTCTGCTGCAGATTGTCGTTCTCGTCGGGTACGCGATTGCCGAGGGTGATCTGGCTGTGCTCTGTGGTGTCGAGGACGACTGCGACTTTGTCGGCCAGCAACTTGAGTAGCACGAAGTTTTCCTGCCGCGCGCCACCGCCGTCGAGGGTGATCTCGTGATGCACGGCGATCTCGAAGACACCCGGCTGGATGAGTTCGACAAAACTGATGTCGGGGCGTTGCTTGCGTGCGAGCAGCCGGACGGTCTGCACGTGGCGCCACTCCTCTTTTGGAGCCTTGTCGAAGACGATGATGTAAACGGAGTCGCACTCGCTGGAATCGGCGAGCAGGATGACATTCTCCGCGCCAGAGCGAAGCACGACCGGCTTCTCCTCCACGTGATGAAAGTTTACGCAGGGCGCGTTGGGCTTGGCTGCGGAAGTTGCCGGAACCGGCGCGAAGATACCGAGCTCGGCCGCAAGATCGTTGATCTGGACCGGCGTACCGCTGCGTAAGGTCTTAGCCACGTCCCCAGGATTGTGGGTAACGAACTCCTGCGGCTTCTTCTTGAATGGGAAGTCCGCTAGCGCGGTGCCGCAGAGCGCAAGCAGCAAGATAGACGTGCAGGCGAGCTTCATGTCGAGTGTGTGAACCCGCGTGAGAGGGCCAACACTCGGAAGTGGCTCGCCCGCTCAAGCTTCCTTTGTTTGACTGACTCTCTCATACATTGGCGCGCTTGCAATCATCATTGCAGCGGTCATGCCTAGCGCGAACCCGAGTAAGAAGCGAGAGAACATCCAGTTGCCATGCAGTCCCGCAGACTCCGCGATCCAGTCGAAAAGACTCAACGTAACGGCCGCGATCAAACATCGCCACGCTACTCGCCGGTCGATGGACACCAGCAAGCCCACCGTGGCGCCCAGATAAATCCCCAAACAGCGCGCGCACACCGCGACACTTCCGCCGAAAAAGGAGAATGAACGCGCAGGTTCCTGATGACACACCAGCGCGAAGGCGCGCTGTAGAGCCAGACCAATTTCCGGAGCGTACGACAACAGCCACGGTACGGAAATCGCAGTGCAAGCCAGAACCATCGGAATAGAAGCCCAGCGTTTCACTAGAGTTTCCCAACCTGCACTGGAGGAAACGGCTCGGTTCTCACCGGCCATCTGCCGAGATAGATGAATATGTCGATGTCAATCGTGTTCGAGTGAAAACTGCCTCCCCAGCGGTCGCGATGCGGGCCCAAGTGGTCCTCAACTAGATAGCACTTCAAATACGAAGGCTCATCTTTGCGAGGCGGATCGACCTTCTTCACGAACTCGCAAGGCATTTGGCCCTTGCGAATATCGTGGATGTGCAGATCGGAGCGAAAGTCGCGGTGATACGGGTCTTTGTGCGGCCCGGGATGCCCTTCTCTCAGATAGCAGAAATACCACCGGTACGCCAGAAGATCGCCCTTGCTGCCCCGCGTGATGTACTTGCACTGTTCGCTCTGCATCACCAAGGCAGCCAGTCGTTTATGGCGCTCTTGGTCCTCGCGCTCGCGAGCGAGAATCACATCGGCGGAAAAGTCTGTCCTCACCGACATAGGCAGTCTCTACGTGACTATTCCCATCTTCTTCCCAACGCGCTTCAGCGTCTCCAGCGCCTGGTCGAGTTCCTCGCGGGTATGCGTCGCCGTCATAATCGTTCGGATACGCGCCTTGCCCTCCGGTACTGTCGGGAACGCGATGCCCGTGCCCAGCACGCCCTCGTCGAACAATGCGCGGGAGAAGTCCATAGTGAGCTTGCCGTCGCCGATGATGATGGGTGTAATCGGCGTCTCGCTCGCCGGAGTGTTCACGCCGCCGATGTTGAAGCCCAGCCCGCCCAGTTCTTTCTTCCAGTAGCGTGTGTTCTCCCAGAGGCGGTCGATGCGTTCGGGTTCCTGCTCAAGCACGTCGAACGCTGCGATGCAGGTGGCGGCCACCGACGGCGGATGCGACGTCGAGAACAGGAATGGCCGTCCACGGTGATACAGAAACTCGATGAGGTCGCGCGTACCGCACACGTAGCCGCCTAGCGCGCCGATGGCCTTCGACAGCGTGCCCACCTGCACATCCACGCGCCCGTGCACGCCGAAGTGGTCAATGGTGCCACGCCCGTTGCGACCCAGCACACCCGAAGAGTGCGCGTCGTCCACCATCATGATGGCGCCGTACCTCTCGGCCAAGTCGCACAGGGCGGGCAACGGCCCAATGTCGCCGTCCATGGAGAACACCCCGTCGGTGATCAGCAGCTTCTTGCCAGGCTCATTCTTGATTTCGTTGAGCAGTTCTTCGGCATGCGCCGTGTCCTTGTGGCGGAAGACCTTGATCTTGGCCCGCGACAGCCGCGCCCCGTCGATGATGCTGGCGTGGTTCAGCTCGTCGGAGACGATCCAGTCCTCTTTGCCCAGCAACGCCGACACCGTTCCCGCATTCGCCGTGAAGCCCGACTGAAACACCACGCACGCCTCGACGTTCTTGAAGCGCGCGATCTTCTCTTCCAGCTCCATGTGGATCTTCATGGTGCCGGCGATGGTGCGCACCGCGCCCGAGCCCACACCGAACTTACGTGTGGCTTCCAGTGCCGCTTCGCGCAGCTTGGGATGCGTCGTCAGCCCCAGGTAATTGTTCGACGCGAGGTTGATGACCTTCTTCCCGTCAAACGTACACACCGGCGCTTGCTCGTCATCCAGCACGCGCAGCTTGAAGTAGGTGCCGCGCTGCTTGAGGTCGTTAAGCTGGTCGCTGAGATAAGAAAGCGGGTTGGTTCGAGTAGAAGTCGTCATGAGTAACTCCGAGAAGAACCCGCTATCTTAACGCAGCGTGCGGGGGCGCTTTTGTGGGCTGGGGAAGGAGCGTCCCAAAACGGGCAGTTAGGCGGGCGCGCGGGCGCAGGTACCCTCTCCCCTCCCCATCAAAATTCCTTGTTTTCATCAGGATAGCGGAAATCGGCGCGCAAACACTGATGCTAAAGGACTTATACGTCAAAAATTGCGGAATAAGGACTTAGGCCAGGTATTCGAAGGGCAGATGAGGGCACGATTGCGGAGGCGGTTGATAAATCGAGATAGAGCAGGACCCATCACAGGTCGAAGCACCTACTGGAATGCGGTTCGGTGTCCGGCTGTCGCCTCGTTGGACGACAGCTCTCCCTCATTCTTCGGAGGGAGTTTAGCTTCCGGAGGGCGGTAAAACTAGGACGTGGGTCACGGAGGAGTGTGATAAGCGGTTGTCAGTGGTTCCGAGTTTCGCGTTTTTCGAGCACTCCCTCGGCTTAGCGCACCAAAAAAGCTCCACCCCTCCCCTCGGGCACCGGGCGGGGCGCCGAAATACCCTTTTTGGGCAAACGGGAGTTGTAATAAAATAAAACGCGGTTTCAGGTCGCGTGGTCATGTTATTGTCCCGCCCCAAAATCGCGCTTCTGGCAACCTTGGGAATCACAATCATCCTGTTGTTCCCCGCGGCCTTTGGTCCCTTCCCGGTCACTTACGGACCAGCTTCAGCCTTGAGGGCGATTGCCTACGCAGCCCTCGTCATTTTTTGCCTGTCGTTCCTGGTCGCGTTTCTAATGGAAAGCGCAGCCCTGCGCATCGAGCACATTGCTCAAGCGATTGCAGCCGGTGCGTCCTGTCCCACTCCGGCGTTGCGCTGCTAATTTTCCGTTCTTCCGCACCATACAAATTACAACCTGATCGAACCGAAGAACGGAGCGTATATGTTGCCTTCTCTGCATCGCGTCGTCGTTTTCTTTGCGGTTGGAATTGGAGTAACGCTGGTGGGCTGCGCCAAGAAACCTGCCATCGCCCACACCGTGCCTGCCCCGCCCTCGCCCTCGCCTTCCGCTGCGCTCACCGCCAGTCCAAGTGAACTGCAGACTGGTCAGGCGACCACGCTTACCTGGAGCACCGACAATGCAACCCAGACGACGATCTCGGGGGTGGGTACGGTCGCTGCAAAAGGTTCCACCACGATTCGCCCACAATCGTCAACTACGTTTGTTTTGACCGCGACGGGTCCGGGTGGATCGAAAGACGCCAGCGCGCGTGTCACCGTCACCGCACCTGCTCCAGTAGCCGCCAAGACCACCGTCGGCGATGAGGAGCTGTTCACCGAGAACGTGAAGGACGTTTTCTTCCCTTACGACAAGTACAACGTGCCCGCGAATGAAGAAAGCGAGGTGCAGCAAGACGCCAAATTTCTACTGGCGCACCCGTATATGAAGTTGCTGATTTCAGGGCACTGCGACGAGCGCGGCTCGGAAGAGTACAACCTAACGCTCGGCGACAGCCGTGCAGATATCGTGCGTGATCAGCTGGAACGTCTGGGAATTCACGCGGACCGCATTCGCACCATCAGTTACGGCAAGGAAAAGCCCTTTTGCAGCGAGGAAACGGAATCGTGCTGGCGTCTGAATCGCCGAGCACATTTCTCGCTGCAGCCATGATGAGTGCGCAGATACCAGGCAGGTAATCACGGGTGTTCTTCTACGAACCGATGCAGAGCACCCGCAAAACACTAATGCATCGCGTCGATGCGGATTCACAAGGAGGCCTCATGCCACTCTCGACGAGAGCGATGTCCATGGTTACGGCGGTGCTCTGGGGAGCCAGCATTCTCTTCGTTTGCTTACTCCACATGGCAGTGCCTCACTACGGAACAGGATTTCTGGACGGGGTCAGTTCTATCTACCCCGGTTTTCACGGCGCTCGAAACTTTGCTGACGCCATGGTAGGGACCGGCTACGGGTTGGTTGATGGCGCATTCGGAGGTTTTGTGCTGGCGTGGCTGTACAACACGATCGCTCGCGCTTAACCGCGCTGGGAGGTTGGGTTCAAACATTTTCATCGGCGCCGGTCGTTCTTAGCGTTCTGTATTGCGCCGGCCGCGTCAGGAGGATCTAGTATGTCTTCTCCGTTTCGTTGGTTGATCCTTGCCGTACTCACGTTGTTTGTAGTTGTGCAGGGTGTCGCCCAGAACTCGAGCTCTACCGCCGCTGACACCACATGCAATTTCAACGCTGACAAGCAACTTGCCGTCGCGTATCAACGCATCGAGATTGAGCACGGAAAGAAATCGAATGATTCGGTTTCTTACGGCAAAGTCTGGGCCCCCGGCGGCAAACCGTTAACGCTGTTCACCAATACTCCCGTGGTCGTGGGAGGCAAAAACATTCCGGACGGGGCCTACACCCTGTTCCTCATCCCGGAGGAAGACAAGTCGTGGACGCTGATCGTCTCGAAGAGTACCGACACGACCGGGAAGTACGATGAGACGCGGGACCTGGTCAGGATTCCGATGGACTTCGGCAAGCTTCAGCAGGCGGAACCCGAGTTCACCGCATACTTCGCGCACGTCGCTCCAAATCAGTGCAATCTACGCCTGGACCTTGGCAAAGCGCGAGCGTGGACAGTCTTTCAACAGGAATAGCGCATGGAGCGGCTGACGTCCTTCGTTAGCCGCAGTACTACCGGCGGGTCAACAATGCTGAGCCCCTCGATAAGAACGAAGGGCTTGGCGAGCGACACTTCTGCCCGGGCAGTGCGTGATTATTGAAAAATCAACGTCACAAAATCCGTTTATCGCCGAATTCGGGCAAGACCGGACGTTGAGTCGCAAACCCTACCTTATTCACCGTAGCCCGGCACCCCGGACTTCACAATTCTTGACCCGACAGAACCGAGCCGAGCATTCCCCGCAGGGGTTTATGTAGTCAGATTGCGTTTCTTCCGACGGGTTTCATCGCAGGTGAGGCGACCGATGGCGGACGCACACAGATGGGCCCAAGAGGAGCAGGAAAATGAACCGACTTCGTGGTTTAGTGCTCGTAGGAGTTGTAGTTCTCGTCACCGCGCTGAGTACCTGGGCGGGAGTGTTCGTTTCAGTGGCGATTGGTCCGCCCGCGCTGCCGGTGTACTCGCAACCATTGTGTCCGGGACCGGGATACATCTGGACGCCAGGGTACTGGGCGTACGGCCCGGCGGGCTACTACTGGGTACCGGGAACGTGGGTGTTGCCGCCGCAGGTGGGCTTCCTTTGGACGCCCGGCTACTGGGCTTTCTCCGCCGGATTCTATAACTGGCACCCAGGGTACTGGGGACCGAGGGTCGGATTCTATGGGGGCATTAACTACGGATTCGGCTACACGGGCTTCGGCTATTGGGGCGGATACTGGCATGGCCGCGATTTCTACTACAACCGCGCCGTCAACAATGTGAACGTCGTCAACATTCACAACGTGTACAACCGCACCGTCATCAACAATGTGAATGTGAACCGCGTCAGCTATAACGGAGGCCCGCACGGAATCCAGGCGCGGCCTACTTCGGAGCAGTTGAGCGCCGAGCGAGGACGCCATATCGCGGCAACATCCGGGCAGGTGCGAAACGAGCAGATGGCCCGCAATGATCGCGCGCAATTTGCCTCCGTCAATCACGGGCAGCCAGCGGTAGGTGCGGCTCCGCGGCCCGGCGACTTCAATGCCCGCCAGGCGCGTACCGGTCAGCCGGGGATGAACCGGCCGACGAACTACGCGAATGCGGCGAACAATGCCCGTGAGGTTCCGCGTCCGCCGCAAAATAGCTATTCGCAGCAGCGAGCTTCAGGGAACGCTCCGCGTCCCGGCAGTTACGCGCGCGAGCAGGCTCCGCAGGCGAGGAACGTTCCGCGTCCGGCTACGATGCAGCGCCCGGCGGTACAGCATGGAAACAATGCAGCTCGCCAGTCTGCACCCGCGTACCGTGGTAGCTCGCGGCCGCCGAGCCAGCACCAGGCTACCGCGTATCGGTCGGCGCCCTCGAGAGGTCAGCAAGGTCACCCGCGACACTAGAGTCGGAATGTAGCCTCTGGCGCAAGAATCCCCACTCAATGCAAAAGCTGAGTGGGGATCTTTCTTTGAGTCTGCGAAAGCAATGGAAAGCCAGAGCAGCGGGGGCTGCCCTATTGACCGGGCCTTCGCTCCCCGCCTATACTTTCCAAGTTTTGCGCCCAGATTACCGTTCGTCCCTCCCCAGACGAAGGTGCGCGCTTCGAAGTTCACTTCAGCGAACCCAGGAAAGTCGGCCCCGAACGTATCTCACGTCGAGGGAATTACATGCGCCGCTGGTTATTTCTTGTGCTTCTCGCTGCCGCTTTGGCGTTTTTGCAAGCCTGCGGTTCCAGCAATTCAAATCCCATTCCGCCACCGACGCCTCCTCCTCCTGCTCCGCAAATCACCATCACTGCTCCTGCCGATGGGACGACTGTGACCACGCTGCCGACCACCATCACGGTGACGTTCAGCAACGGCGCCGATCCCACCACGATGAAAGCCTTGTTGGACGGGGCGGATGTCTCGGCGCAGTTCTCCGCCGCCGACAGTACGGGCACACGACAGGTGAAGGTGGACCGTCCGCAGTTAAATCTGGGTAAGAACCAGATTCAGGTCTATGCCGGAACGGTGTCGGCGGGCGCATCTTTTACCGTGGCCCTGAGCGGACTTGGCGCAACCTCGGCGAGCTTGCCTCTGCTGGTTCCCATCCAGACGCGGGTGCTCACCGGCGACGGCACTCATGCTACCGACTACAACATTGCGCTGTACACCGACCCGAGCAATCCCACGACACCCACGTTGATTCCGGCATCCACTCCGTCCGACGGCTCGAATACCGGATTTCAGATTGTGTACCTGAGCCGTTCCAATTTGTCGGTCGTCTCCAACGTCACACTGCCGAATCCCGACCTTTCTGGCGCTGGTTTCTCTAATACGCCGCTCTATAACGCCTTGACCACCACTCCCTCAGGATGTGGCACAGCCGGTTGCCTTCTGATCATTCAAAGCCTGGGCACAATTGGCTATGCCCCGTGCTACTACTCCACCTACAACAACCCACCGCTTGATTGCAGTACGTTCTACAAGGTGTTTACCGGTTTAGGAGGCTCAAATCGGGTTGCTTACGCCAACGGAACCATCAATCAGGTCGCATACTCTTTTATCGGTAACACCAGCCCTCAGGGCCCTGTTAACAACCCGGCACCGGCCGGAAC
This sequence comes from uncultured Acidobacteriaceae bacterium, assembly GCA_963738905.1. Lineage (GTDB taxonomy): Bacteria > Acidobacteriota > Terriglobia > Terriglobales > Acidobacteriaceae > DASRAA01. Next base: position 948,524 of record CAVTYG010000010.1, on the reverse strand, counting down.
CTACTACGAGCGGCTGACTTGTAGCGCCACGTCGCCTACTCTGGGTACATGCGATACACTCGGCGAGGCTCCGGTCACGCTTGCCGGCACAGCGCCGGCCAATGCCACCCCCGCCCAGATTGGCAACATGTCCGGCGCTCTGGTGCGCGACAATTTTCTGAATTTCACTTACGTGCAGACCGCGCCGTCGGTCGCCTTTTCCAGCGGCATCGACACCCAGAACGTAAGCGCACCGAACATCAGCCATAACTTCACCATCAATGGAACGGTCTATTGGTCAGGCTTCGCCCTCGGCCAGAATGGTGAGATTGGCGGCATTCATGTTGTGATTCTCGATCGAACCACCCTGGCCCTGATGCAGAACCAGTGGTGGCAGGCCCAATCGGGCGCCAGCGAAGTCACAGCTGTTTCCAACTTCCTGAACAACTTCGGCTCGCAGAACGATCTGATCTTCATAGCGTTCTTCGGAGACACTCACTACGACACTTCTTCCACCTCCGTCGCTATGGCCAATCGCCTTATCTGGTTCAACATGGCAGGCGGTACAATCCCGAACCTCGGGGGGACGGAACAGGTGTTCTACCTGATGAATAATCAGGAACATGCTCCGCCGCAGCAGCTTGACGACTACACGCTGGTGGGCGCCTTTCTGGACGAGTTTAATACGGGATTGCAACAGCAAACGTACGCGGAGATGAGCTCCGTCATCTCCCGGGAAACCGAAGCCAACCCCCAGCCTTCGCTGATGGAGGGCTTTCTGCACATGGACCACCAGGGCTACTACAGTCCCGGTTCGTATACCCACCAGTTCGGCATGGCGATACCCAGCGTGGCTGACGCCGTAAGCGCCTCGCGCCTCAGCCCCACTGCCTGGCTGTTTCCCAGCCCTGATAACAATCCCCCGAGCTCACAGGCGGCTTATACCTGGATCAGCCAGCAGCTGTGCTGCAGCGATATCCGTGCCGCCTATGTCAATCAGAATGTATTGCCGCAGCTCTGGCTGGATGAATTGTCGCAACTCTCGTACTCCACCGCTGTGTCGGGTTCCAGTCAGGCCGATTTTGACGCTATGAAAGCGCAGCTCACCACTGAGTTCGAATATGTCGCGGCGGTACGGCAGCTACAGGCCAACATCCGCCAGATGTACAACGACCAGCAATCCAACGTTGGTCTTGAACTGCAGCAGGCGCAGGATGAAGTTACCGCCAGCGCACAAGTGGCGCTGAATACGCCAGCCCCCTCGGCGTCCTGGCTGGGAATTCTAGGCGATGTCTTCGGGGTCGTTGGCGCGGTTGGAGGTTTCGCCTCTGTCACGAATCCGGAGATTCCGGCGATCGGTCCCGCGATTGCTACTGCCGCGTCTCTGGGCACATTGGCCACGCAAATCGCCGCCAACGAAACCAACACGGCTGGCGGTACCTCCTTGCAAGCCGAGGAAAACATCAACACTACTGCCGGTCAGATGGCCGGCAAGGCGGCTGACGAATACGCCCGTACCCTGGTGCAGCTCGGAAACCAGTTCGATCGCGTCGTCACCGATTGGGGACGCCTCAAAACCCTCGGCGCTCCCCTGCTCGCCAATCAGTTGCCCTGGGACTCCAATGCATCAGGCTTGCTGCTGCGAAGCTACAACCGGGTAATCCTGCGCGAGTTCTATACCAAGCTCCTGCATTCGGTCGCGCAAGTGAACTACTACCCCTACACCAGCGACCATGCCTTTTCCACCGACACCTTCAAGCCCGGCAAAAGCGTAGAAGCATACTGCTCGTACTCTACCGGTAATTACAATGTCGACCCCTACTGGGGCCTTGCTACGGTGCCGGTGTTGTTCTACCCATCGGGCACCGCTAACACGGACACCAACCCCAATGATGGCCACCATACGAATTATCCCTACGACTACGCCTGGGGAACCTGGGGACTGGTGTTCAACGAGCACAGCAGCGACCTCTGTCCCATGTCGCATACGCAACCCGATACGACGCAGTTTGGGTTGTTCACGCCGCTGGATCCTAATAATCCCAACTCACTGGGCGCCTACCGTTTATGGTTTTTCACCAGGAAGGGCTATATGCCAAATACATACAACGATGTGCAGCCCTGCTATGACGGCAGCGGCGTCTGCGAGTGAGCGGACTTCCCCCAATTTAGTGCTGGGTTGGGGCGACGGGAGGGCTCCAGGTTCTCCGCCGATTCGCGTGGCTACTTACTCGTAGCGCAGCGCCACCAGCGGATCGACATGTGCCGCGCGGCGCGCCGGAATGTAGCATGCCAAAACCGCTGCCATCGCTAACACCAGTGTGACGCCGCCGAAAATCAATGGATCGTGCGCGCTGACTCCAAACAGCAGGGTGGAAAGCAGGCGCATGGCGGCGAAAGCAACCACCAGTCCCAACACCAGGCCAATGATCGCGAGGCGCATTCCCTGCTTCACTACAAGACTCAAGACACTTCCGGTCTGCGCGCCCATAGCCATGCGGATACCGATCTCGCGGGTCTGCTGGCTCACCGAATAGGAGAGCACGCCATAGACGCCCACGATCGCAAGGATGAGGGCGACTCCGCCGAAGACGGTCAGCAGAGCGGCGCCCATGCGCGGCGCCCACAGCCCCTGATCGAGCAATTCACCGACGGTGTTCCAGTTAGTGAGCGCGAGGTTGTTATCGAGCGATTGCACATGGCCTCGGACCGTGGCAATGACGGGTTCCGGCTTGCCAGTGGTTCGCACTTGCATGGTGGCCGCGGGAGAGAAGTCCTGCGTCAGCGGCAAATACGCCAGCGGCTGAGGTTCTTCCCCAATCGTATTCACGACGGTATCGTGCGCGACGCCAACCACCTCGCGTAGCTCGGTCTCCCCGAAAAAGTGGAAGCGCTTACCGATGGCATTCTGGTTCGGCCAGAATTGTTTAGCCATGGCCTCGCTGACAATCGCAACTTTAACGGTATCTTTGCGGTCGGCGTCGGTAAATTCACGGCCGGTGACCAGCGGGATGCGAAGGGTCTTAAAGAAACCGGGCGCGATGTCGTTCAACTGGGTCAGCGTTCCGCGATAACCTGACGCTTCATCTTCTCCCTCGGGGAACACGGTCCGCGCGAATCCTCCGCCAAGCGGGAAATTCGACGCGATCGTAGCGGCCGCCACTCCCGGGGAGGCTTCGGCGCGTTCGATGGCGGCGCGAAAATACTGCTGGCCGTGATCTTCGTCGTAGTGCAAAGCTCCGAGGTCAAAAGCAAACGCAAACAGGTTCCTCGACTCAAACCCGGGATCGACGCGCTGTGCGTTCTGCATGCTGCGAACGAACAGTCCAGCGCCTACCAATGCCACCAGCGCGAGCGCAATTTCCGCGATGACCAGACCGCTGCGGAACCGGTTGCGCGCCCAACTCACACTGCCGCCGCGTCCCCCTACCTTCAGCACCTCAATCAGGTTCGGTCGCGCGACCTTGATCGCCGGAGCCAGCCCGATGAATACCGCCGTCAGCACCGACACGCCCAACGTAAAGAAGAGCACGTGCGAATCGAAGGTAATGTCCAGGTCGCCATCCTGAATGAACGGCGGCCGGAATGACCACAACACTGCGCGACCGGCGTAGGCAATCGCAATGCCCGCGATTCCGGCGAGAACCGACAGCACCAGGCTCTCCGTCAGTAGCTGGCGTACCACTCGACGCCGGCTGGCTCCCAGTGCGGCGCGCAAGCTCATTTCCTTTTCGCGGCGCGCCGCCTGAGCAAGCAGCAGGTTTGCAACGTTCACGCAGGCGATCAGGAGCACCAACCCGACGATTCCCATCATCAACCCGCCGGCGAGCACGATTTGGCCGCGATTGTTGACTCCGACTGCAGCATCGGCGAGAGGCGTCAGCGCTATACTCCGGCTGGCATTGTCCTTCGGAAAAGCCTTCTCCAGTTGCGAGGCGATGGTCTTCAGCGAAGCTTCCGCTGCACCCAGGCTCACGCCGTCTTTGAGCCGTCCAATTACACCAGTGGACAGAAACCTGCGGTCGTTAAAGTTGTCTTTGAAGAAGCCCGCCAGCACCTGCGGATACATGCTGACGGGCAGGAAAACCTCTTCCGCGTTGCCGAAAATAAACGTCCCTTTGAAGCCGCGTGGCCCCACACCAATCACGGTGTAAGGCGTGGCGTTAAGGGTTACTACCTTTCCGGCAATGTTGGGGTCCGACCCAAACTTATTCACCCACAGGCTGTAGCTCAGGACGGCGACGCTGTTGCCGCCGGGCTTACTGTCCTCATCCGACAGGAAGAAACGCCCCACGACCGGAGTCAGTCCGAGGACGTCAAAGAAGTTCGCGCTGACCATTTGCCCCTGCACTTGTTTCGGCTCTGCACCACCACTCCATGTCAACGGGAGCGGCCCGACGATAACGCTCATCGCGGAAAAAACCTGGTTCTCTCTGGCATAGTCCTGGAAATTCGGATACGACATGCCAAGCTTGGTCACATTGGCTGCCGTGACTCGGGTCTTGGTGTCAACGGTGTCCAATTCCACCAAGCGAGAAATATCTTTGACCGGCAAAGGATGCAGCAGAATCGCATTCACGATGGTGAAGATGGTTGTATTCGCACCAATTCCAAGCGCCAGCGACAGGATCGCAATCGCGCTGAATCCGGGATTCTTGACCAGCATCCGTATCGCATACCGCATGTCCTGCCACAGTGTTTCCATATACTCCGCCGTTTCCTAGACTCCGGACATTGTCTTGCCAGGCACGAGGGGCCGGCATTTTCCCGCCGTTGGCAAATGTGGGAACTACTCTGACCGCAACGCCTCGGTGACGTCAACTCGCGCGGCGCGCCCTGCCGGGAAGGCTGATGCAACTACCGCGGCAACCAGCAACACGACCACAGAGGCGATAAGCGGCAACGCGGTGGGCATCTCGAGTGACGCGAAGTACCGGCTAGCCAGGCGGGTTAATCCGTAACCGAACAATGCACCCGCGAGAATACCGATTGCAGCCATGATCGTTCCCTCAGCAATGACGCCCAGCAGCAGGTTCCGGGGCTGTGCTCCCACCGCCAGCCGAATACCGAACTCACGAGTTCGCCCGCTAACAGAAAACGCCAGTACGCCCGCTACCCCAACCACCGCAATAGCCAGCGCGACGCCTGCCATGCCGCCGAACACGAGGGTATTCAGCCGTTCCGGTGTGAGCACTTCCGCCCGAATTTCCTCCAGGGTGGCAGCGCGTTCTACCGGCTGGTCAACCGCCATCTTACGAATAATCTGCGTGATAGGCGTGATGAGACCATGCGGGTCCATGCGCGTGTGCACGAACAACCGCCCGCCGAACAACGACACATCCTTATCGGCAGAGACGTCGGGTATTTGTCCGAATGGATGATAGATGGTCTGCTCGGCTTCGGGCACGAGGTGATCATCGTCCATGTCGGATACGACACCCACGATGCGGCGAGGACCGGTGCCGATGTAAATGAACTTCATGATCGGGTCCGTCCACATGATGTGCCGGTTAATCGGGTCCTGTCCGGGGAACAACCGCTGTGCCGCGCTCTGGCTGATGATGACAACGGGCTCTCCCCCGCGCTTGTCTTCATCGTTAAAGTCGCGGCCGGCAATCAATGGAACGCCAAGCGACGCAAAGAAGGCGGGAGAAACCACCCGGAAGTTAACGCGAGGATCGGCTTCGCGCGCACTTTTGATGTGGCCTTCGGCAGCAACTTGGAAGCCCGGACCAAGGGAGTTGGCATCACGCCACGGCGCCTGCGTACCCAGCGCGACCTGATCGACCCCGGGGAGTTGGTTGATGCGCCGGACAGCCTCGCGATAGAAGTTGATGATCTCTTCCGGCGTTCTTCCGTAAGACACCACCGGCACATTCAGCACCAGTACGCGGCGCATGTCGAACCCGGTCTGCTGGTTCTGTAGCGTGAGCAGGGTCTTGATCAGGATGCTCGAGCCAGCCAGCAAAATGAACGAGGCGGCAATCTGGGTCACGGCGAACATGCGCAAGCGGCGACTGGTGTTGCCGGTAATCCGGACAGTGCCACTGGAGAGGGTCATGCCGCTCGACGATTCGGCCGACGGAAGACGCGGCACAAACGCTAGAAGTACGGCGGCGACCATCGCCAACGCGGCTCCGACCCACAGAACACTCATGTCGAGTTTCAGATCGAGAGCACGAACCGAAAACCGCGAGGCATAGCCGGAGAGAATCGCCACCATCGGGCCCGCGCTCAGCACACCCAGCACTGCCCCGGCTCCGCATAGCAGTAAGCTTTCGGCCAGCAGTGTGCGACGCAAGGCGCCATGACTCGCACCAAGAGCGGCGCGGATGGCCAGTTCCCCTTCGCGTCGTACCGAACGCGAGAGGATGAGATTCGCGACGTTCGAGCACGCGATGATGAAGATCAGCAGCGACGCTGCCAGTAAGACCCACAGGACAGTCTTCGCGCCCGAACTGATCTGGTCGCGAAGCAGTACGGCATGGACTTGGCCTCTTGCCTCCGGCGAATAGGATTCAGGATGCGCTTTGACCATCGAGGCGTAAGCCGTAGCGAGTTCGGCATTCGCTTGTTCCAGTGTGGCCCCGGGAGCAAGGCGTCCGAAGAGTTCGGTCATACGATGGACGCGTCCAGTGACCATCGTGGCCGAGAGATGGTGCGGACTGGTCACAACGTTGGCAATGATTTCGGTTTCCGCCGGATACGGCACCGAGGGCTCGAGGACTCCGACGATCGTGGCGTTGCGGTCGCCCAGGCGAACGGTCTTGCCGATCACGGTGGGATCGCTCTTGAGCGAAGTCGACCAGAAGCGATAGGTGAGAACGCAAGCACCGGCTGCGTTGGGGCCATCATCGTTCTGGTTGAGCAGCCGCCCAAGAACCGGCCGCAGGCCCATCACGTCGAAGTAGGTGCCTCCAACCACACCCGCACGCACTTCGCGCGGTTCACCCAATCCCACCATGGTGAAACCGATGGTCGAAAAGTCGCCAAGCTCACTAATAGTCTTAAGGCTGCCTTTGAGGTCCTGAATTTCCGGCACCGAGAATTGGGTGTTTGGGAGTTGCAGCCCGGGCGCGCTCTGCCGAATGTAAATTAGGTGGCTCTCGTCACGGTTGACCAGCGGACGCAGGAGTACCCCACGTATGAGGGTGAAGATCGCAGCGTTTGCGCCAATACCCAGCGCCAGCGTCAAAATGACGGTGATTGCCAGACCCTTCGTCCGCCATAGCGAACGAAACGCTACCTTCAGGTCCTGCGCGATCAAATCGGGTTTGACGGTCATCGCTTCAATGTCCTCGAACTGCTGAGTCTAAGGCAGGGTGGGCCTGAAGTCAGGGTGCGAAACAGAATACGCTGTGCAGCGCGCAACTCCGCAGAACACCACGCTTTTTCAAGGATTGCCTGCCCACTTATCCTCTGCAGAGCGGCAATCCCGCAGCCACAACCCGTGGTAGCTATCTCGTTGCGTGTCAGTTACAAGGATGGGGCTAACCGCAGCTTCCAGCGACTGGCTTGTCCGGCCACAGCGTTTTGGTGTCCGCCAACGAACAGTTTGGGTGGGCTATTTCAACCTGCTCCGGAGCATCGCGGTCGAACCACCCGCGGCCGTCGGCATCGCTTGCGCCGTCCAGGTCGAGGCGCCGGCCAGCACGGCGGCAACAGCTGCGGGCTGCTGAATATCCAGCATAAGAATTCGGCTGTCGGAATAGTAGGCCTGACCCGCCACTGTCTCCGCATTGAAGACCGGATTCGCTGATTGCAGGTATGTTTTGTGGAGCTCACTGGTTTCAGCGAGGTCAGTTCCCACGAAGTCGCGCTCCGTGTCCACCTGAGGATCGATGGTGTGATTGATGATGCGGCCCGCTTTGGCGAACTCGATAGCCTGGTCGTAGCTGGCGGCCGCGGCCCAGACGGGATACCCATTGACGGTGTAATGGGACTTCCAGATGCGAATGTGATGCCGGCGCGAAACCACCGCGTTTGGATCCGGGAGGGCGTACGAATAGTCCTGGACTCTGCCGAACATATAGAACCTTGCCATAGGCAACCTGGCATCGTGCGTCCGCTGAGTCAACAAGTGCCAGGCCATCTTGGGATTCCAACCATCGGTCTTCACCCAACCCGCGCGGTCGAAAGCGGCCTGGAGATCACTTTTCTGCGCGACGAAGACCAGGTTGACCATGTCGCCCTCGCGCCCTTCGCGATTCGTCACGCGAGGCGGCAAGTTATTCATCATGTCGTCCATGCCGGCGGGGTCCTGTCCGACGCGCGGTAAGTCAGCCGTCTGCACGAATGCATTACAGTCGATCTTCGCCGTGATCTCGGTACCTTTCAGGGCCGTGCTGGCACTGCCTCGCGTCAGCAAAAGAAGGGGCGCGGCGGGCAGGTAAAAGAGTGCGGTGACTGCCATCCCGGTGATCATGCGCCAGGTGTGGGAGCCCCCTTTGACGACTTTGCGCGCTTGCAGTCCAATCGTCTCTCCACTGCTCAACACGATCGAGTTCAACCCCAGCACAATGTTGCCGCCGATTCCCAGCATTCGCGGATGTCGCACGCTAAGGACCGAGCCGCGCGCCGCACTGCCCGCTCGGATGACCGTAAGGCCGCCTACCCTGACGTCGTTCTCCACCACGAAGTCGAGCGGATCGCCCACACGAGCGTGTGCAGAAGAAACCGTTTGCGTCAGTCGAAGGTTGACTGGAGTACCGTCCGGGATTGCCAGCCGGGAGTCAACGGCGGTCGCGCCTTCCGCGAACATACTCGCAGGCAACAGAAAGACGACGACCAGAACGTATACGGAGATCCGGCGAACCCTACCTAACCAGAGTTGAATGGGAAGCCATCCTTGCGAGAGACTTAGCCTCTCATCCGCGACGGCTTGCGAGGGAAATTCCTACCGAGCGGGATTTCAGCAATTATTCGCTGAGGAAAAGTAGCGGTCAACGAAATTCGACGGCCTACCACCTTTGCGCCATGCTTTGCAGGGTGCATCGATGATTCCTGGTTCGCAGTCTTGCCACTGTCAGACTACTGCGCGACGCAGTACTGCGCGGTCACTACTTTTCTCCGCTCGTGGCAACCGCCACGGGCACAGCTTCCTCAAACCCGGCGACACGCACTCGCGTCAACGCGCTCACCACCCCAGTCACAACGAAGTTCAAACACAGCGCAAGGAAACCAGCGTTCCAGCCATGAAAGGGATCCCATCCCGCGAGAATCATGACCGAGGCCAGAGCGATGCCCGCGATCGCTCCGGCGAACACTCCGGCTGTGGTCACGCGCTTCGAAAACAAACCGAGCACGACACCGGGAAAGAGTTGGGCTATTCCGGCCGAGCCCAGCAGCAGAAGCGAAACCAGACTGGGTGAGGTATAGAGGGCGGCCAACAAGCCGCCGAGGGTCAGTATGAGCACCATGATTCTGGCGACTCTCGCGACCTGCTGATCCGTCATGTCGGGTTTCAGCATAGGCCGAAACAAGTTCTTGGCATACAAAGTCGCTCCCGACAGCAGTTGAATGGCTGCGGGCACCATCGCAGTGAGAGCTCCAGCGCCTCCGACCAAACCCAGAAACCACGCTGGGAAGGTCTTGCGTACGATGGTCAGCATCGCGAGATCGCCGTTGCTCAAGTTTGGTAACACGAGCAAAGCGCCCAGCCCGACGAAAAACACCAGCGGCATAGCAACCGAGTAGAGCGGCATAATCACGGCGTTCCTGCGCAAGGTCCGACTGCTGCGCGACGTAAAGCTAGCGGCGAAATACTGAGGCCACATGAAGAACGTGAGCGAAATCAGCAGCACCGTTGTGACGTACCAGCCTTCCCCCAGGTTCCTGGTTGAGCCCGGCAGCACGAGGTGAGCAGGGTGGGTGCGCACCAGTTCCGCGAACATGGGTCCTATCCCGCCGAAATAGATTCGAGGCACCGCGAATGCCACAAACAGGGCGGTAAACAGGAGCAGGAAGTCCTTGAGGACACTGACCCACGCGATGCCCCGCACTCCGCTCACGAACACGAAACCAGCCACCAGCGTCACACCGAGAATCATCGCGGGCGCGCGGTGGATTGCCCCAAAGCTGGCGGCTTCCACGATCAGCCCGAGGCCGGTGAGCTGAATCTGGAGATACGGGATGATGCAGACTACTCCCACCAGCGCGACGAAGGCGCTGAGATAAGTGCTGCCATAGCGCACTTGAAAGAAGTCGGCCTGCGTCTGGAGCCCGTACCTCCGGCCTACCTCCCAAATCGGCGGAAGCACGTAAAACGCCACCACGTGAATCAACGTCGCGTAGGCGAGGATGTAGAGGACAGGGGCGCCCCGCGAATACGCCCAGCCGCTCGCTCCGAGAAAGGTGAAGGCCGTGAAGGTCTCGCCTGCCATCAGCAGCCAGACGAAAACCAGGCCGAAGCCTCTGCCCGCGACCGTCCACTCTTCGAGGTTCATCTTGTGATGAAACCGTGCGAGGAAGCCGACCATGGAGCCGACCGCCACGATGGCCGTGAGGATCGTGAGAGCCACCACGCTTGGACTCAACGAGTACCGCCCTTGTCGTCGCGCTCATCCGGCGTTCGGTCACGTTCCAGCCGGTAGGCTCCCCACATAAACAGGGGTGTGAGAAACATCCAGAGAATCAGCCAGAAGAAATTGAAAGGAAGGCCGAAGACTATGGGATAGATACGGTTCCACAGGGGAACCGAAAAGCACATCGCGACGAAGGGAACCAATCCGAAGAGGATGGATCCCAGCGAAGGTCGTTTCACGCTGGACGCTCCTTCAAGTCAACCCGCGCGATTCTAGCAGGATACTCGGCAACTGAATAAGGATGATGCGGGCCGAACCGGTGGGAACCGGGCCTTGTCAGCCGTCGGAACACACCTCACCCACTGCCCTAAACCTTGCGCTAAGGCGACATGAGAAGGATGAAACCAGTTGGCGTTGCTTCTACGAACGCTGCGAATCGTCGCGTTGAGTACCCGCGAAGACAAACGCCATTGTAAGAAGAAACAGTCCTGTTATTCCAAGCCAGCCAGACCATGAAGTGGGCATCGGAGCGACGGGAACGTTCCCGGCCAATAAGCCGAGCACGAATGCCGCGCCGACAGCCATCCAGACCGCAAAGCGGCGTGTCGTAGAGTCCCGTCTCCATTGCAGGATCGCTTGCACGGTGATACCTCCGCCTACCTGAACGTTGTTGCTACATGGGGAGTGAGTTTGCGGCAAAGCAGCCGGCCTGTCTGTGTCGAATGTCGCAGAGGGCTGTGACCAACAGCACCATTACGACGTGGTTCCCTGGAGTTTTTCGTTACCTCGCGGCCTTTCATCGGAAGTCCGATGGGACCGACTATTCGCACCTCAGGGCTTCATTCGGATCGACCTGCGAGGCGCGACGCGCGGGAAGATAATTCGCCAAAAGGGCCACAGCCGCGAGCGTTAGAGCAACCGAAAACATGGTCAAGAGATCGCCGGGTTTGACTTCGAAGAGCAACGACGTAAGAAACCGGGTCAGCAGAATAGACACGGCGATCCCAACCGCGAGTCCGGTCGCTGCCAGCGCCAGTCCCTGGCGCAAGACCATGTGCAGAACATCTTGGCGCGCGGCGCCGAGCGCCATGCGGATGCCCAACTCGCGGGTGCGAAGGCTCACTGCGTACGAAATCACACCATAGATTCCCACCGCGGCCAGCACGAGGGCGAGCGCGCCAAACAGTCCCAGCAACACTCAGGGTGAAACGGCGCGCAGCCAGCGTCTCGCCGATGTAGTCCTCGAGCGGCCGCACATGGAACACAGGCTGCGTATTGTCGGCGTCGAGAAACGCCTGGCGTACCGTCTGCTCCATTTGCCGCGGATCACCAGTGGTACGCACGGCGAGATCGAAGCCATAGTCCATGTTCTGCGCTTGCGCCACATAGGCTTCCATGTTCGACGGCTGGTCGAGACCGTACTGACGGATGTCTCCCACAACGCCGACAATTGTCATCCACTCTTTATTGTCGTCACGGCCGCCCAACTGGATATGCTTGCCGATCGGATCCTGGTTGGGGAACATGGTGCGCGCACACGATTCGCTGATGAGCGCAACCAGCGGCGAGCCTTTGCGATCGGTGCCGGCAAAGAGCCGCCCGCGCTTCAACGGAATCCGCATCACCGTGAAGTAGTCAGGCGAGACGGAATAAGCGTCGGCCGAAGGCGCTTCCGCCGTATTTGCCAACGGACGGTCCTGAATGTGGAAGCCACGGCGGTCGAAGCTGACCATCGGCAGGTTGCTCGACATCGCAACGCTCTCAATGCCCGGCGTGGCACGCAACCGCTGCATTGCCTGGTCGTAGTAGTTCAGCTCGACTTCCGGCCTATCGCGGTAGCGCTCGCCGTACACATAGACTCCGGCAGTCAGCACATTGTGCGGATCGTAGCCGGCATCGACGTTCAGCAACCGGATCAGGCTCTTCCCCAGCAGCCCTGCGCCCATCGCTAGCACGAAGGCCAACGCGAGTTCTACCGTGATAAGCACGTTGCGATAGGAGAAATGCGAGCGCCCTTCCGTCGAGCGTCCCGTCTCTTTCAACGCTTCGTTGGGATCGACGCGTGACGCGCGCAGTGCGGGAACGATGCCGAACAAGAGTCCGGCAAGCGCGCTGACCACCAGCGCGAACAGCAACACCGGAACATCAATACGGACCTCGTGCGCTCGCGGCAGTTCTTTCGGCCCAAGTGCTGCGAGCCCACTCGTACCCCACCAGGCCAGCGCGACTCCTACCAGCCCGCCGATGATCGCCAGCAGCACACTCTCCGAGAGCATCTGCCGCACAAGACGTGCGCGACCTGCCCCCAGTGCTGAACGTACTGCCAATTCCTTCGTCCGTGAACTGGCACGCGCCAGCGCAAGATGCGCAACATTCGCACACGCGATCAGCAGCACCATCCCGACTGCACCGAGCAGAATCCAAAGCGCGGTGCGCACCTTCCCCACCATGTAATCGCGCAGCGGAACGAGAACAACCGCACTGCGCTCGTTGTAGTCCTTGGGATTCTCGCGCACGATGCCGCGCATAATGGTATTGAGTTCGGCTCGTGCCTGCTCCACCGAAACGCCCGGCTTCATTCGACCGACCGCCTGCAGATGCTGGCATCCCCGACAGGCCGACGGCTGCTTCAGGTCATAACCCAGCGCTGTATAGATCTCCGGCACAGCCATACGGTCAAGGCGGGCGAACGGTCGAAACGTTTCGGGCAACACGCCGACAACTTTGTAGGGCTTATCGCTCAGGCGCACCGTATGCCCAACGATTGCGGGATCGCCGCCAAAGCGCCGCAACCAGAGTCCATGTGTCAGGACGGCTTCATACCGCGTCTCCGGCTGATCTTCCTCTGCACGGAAGTTCCGGCCCAGTTGCATGTTCACGCCGAGGGTGTCGAAGTACTCGTGGCTGACTCGCAGTCCTTCCAGCAACTCGGGCTGTCCCTGCTCAACGATCGCAACATCGCCGTCACGAAATAGCGCGATGCTCTCGAACAAATGCGTGCGCGACCGCAGATCGTAGGTCGTGGTGAAGTCGATGGTTTCAGGGAGAGGCGTGTCCGCATCAGACACGGCAATCTTGACCAGCCGGTCAGGCTCGCGGAACGGTAGTTGGTTGAGCAGTACCGCCTTTACGACGCTGAAGATTGCCGTATTCGCACCGATACCGAGCGCCAGCGTCAGTATCACCATCGCGGCGTAAACCGGTGCTTTCCTGAGTTGCCGCAGCCCGTAGCGAAGATTCCCCAGCATGATCGGTTCACCTCTCAGACACACGTACCCGACGGTTTCTGCGGCCGCATGTCATCGGCCATACGAACACTCGTATTTTCAATTGGTTCCGCCGGCACTCCCCGAAACTCTTGTCCGCGCCGCAAAGACGCTGTTCAGCAACGGACAGGCCACGCCCAAAGGGCCGTATGCAACATCAGTTGGGATTTTTCTCTCCGGATGATACAAGTAAGGGCACTCGAGGATGGCGATGGTCAACCGCACTTATTTACGCCGTGGCATCGGCGCACTGGCCCTGTCAGTGGCCCTGCTCGCTTCCGGCTTGGCCGCAGATACCGACGCCGCCGGAGCCTGGAAGACGAATCTGCTGACGTGGCGCGCCGATCTCGCCAAAAACCTGCAAGCTCCGGACGGCTGGCTCACGCTCATCGGCCTCGAGTGGCTGAAGCCCGGAGACAATAGCTTCGGCTCCGCCAACGGAAATTCCCTCGTGGTGCAGGGTCCGGTTTCGGCTTTTCTCGGCACGGTGAAGCTCAGCGGCGAGTCGTTGCAGTTGCTGCCGCCATCCGGTGGGTATCCCAAAGGATTGATGGTCGACGGTCAGCCGCCCGGGAATCCACAATCTCTTGCGGCTGACGATTCCGGACACCCGTCGAAGATCACCTCCGGCAGCGTGACCATCATCGTGATTCATCGCGGTGATCGTTACGCGCTGCGCATCAAGGACTCGAAAGCTCCCGGTCGCACTCAGTTTCACGGACTGCGTTGGTTTGCACCGAACGAAGTTTATCGCGTGCAAGCGAAATGGACGCCGTACAATCCGCCGCATCAGGTTGCGATACCGACCATTCTCGGGACGCAGGTCACCTCCGAGGTCCCCGGGACCGCTGAGTTTACGCTCGATGGCCAGACCTTCCGCCTGGAACCCATTCTCGAGAGCCCTGACGATACCGAGTTGTTCTTCATCTTTCGGGACGCTACCAGCAAGACTGAAACCTACGGCGCGGGCCGATTTCTCTACACTTCATTGCCCGATCACGGCCTCGGACAATCGGGAGAAGTAACGCTCGACTTCAATCGCGCGCAGAATCCGCCGTGCGCGTACACGCCGTACGCCACCTGCCCTTTGCCGCCTCCGCAGAACCGTCTGCCGATTGCGATTCCCGCAGGCCAGCAGCGCTATCACGATTAGTTTTTCGGATTCAGGCTTTCTCGGGAGTTGCCGCGGTGTCGTCTTCGGTGACGAACTTCCAGAAAGACCGCAGTCCCTTGCGCCACCGCATGTCCTCCACTGTGGCACATTCCAGGCAGGCACGGACATCTTCTTCCACTCCGCGATAGGTAGGCAACAGTCGAAACACCACGCGGTTCTTGTCGGCTGATTCAACCGGCTCAATCACTGTGGGATGAAATACACCGCGGGCAATCGAGAAACTGTTCGCCCGTCCGACCACCACCGTCTTCTCGGGGCCGAATAACATGCGGCGATAGCGAAACACCAGCGAGCCATCTTCGCGCGGCGTGAGTGTGCCGTAGGTCCTGCGCTTGATATTTTTCAGTCCCGAACTGAAGGCGCGAACGCCGTGTTCCCGGCTGGGCTTTTCCTGGATATCGAGCAGCAGCATTTCCAGCATGCTCCACGCGAACAGGGTTCCGAAGAACGAGAGACGCAGCGCCCACCCGAATAGCAGGAAGCTCACGATGATGATTGCCAGCGAGAGCAACAGGCCCAGGTGTGGGCTGACGATCGACGTGCCCAGCAGTATGGCGAAGATGACATTGCGAATCAGCTTCAGCACGAAGTCCACAAACGGAAAAGGACTGATCAGCGCCAGAACGTCGAAACAATGACCGAGCAGCCACACAACTCCCACGATCACGAAGCCCACCACCGTGTAGAGCACCGCGGTCGCAACGCTGAAAGCGTGATGGACGCTGGTCGTTTGCATTGTGGCTGCGTAAACGACCGGGCCTTCGAAAACCGCGGCGAACAGTGTCTTGAGCGAACTGTAGCCCAGGACGCGCGCCACCTGGTTCATCAGTACCGGGAAGACAATCAACACCAGCGCGGCATGATTCACGAACAGCACTTCAATGGCGTCGAGTGGCTTCTTGATGAGCGGAGCAAAGCCGCCGAAGGTGTCTTTGATGAAGATGAGCACCAGCAGAACGATGGTCGGTATCCAAAAATAAGGCCGGTCGAAGAAGGGTAGTCGCCCGCGCTGCTCGTTTGGAGTACGGAAGTATTGCCATGCGCCCATTACGCTCACACCGAGGAGGGGCGAGATCGCGGTGCTGGTCACAGTCGCGAGGCCTTTGCTGATGCTCTCGCCGCTTTTGAGCGCCGTGGTGGACTCATCCGGCGCAGTGGACTGCGCCGAGGCAAGCAGGATCACGGCCATCAGCACAGCGGGTAGCAGCCACCAACGACGCATGATGTTGTCCTCCGCGCAAAGCAATTATAGGGTCAGGCGGCTCGCGATCATGCCTGACAACCTAGCCCTTCTGTTTTCGCTTCTTTGTCCGGGCGGGTGGCGTTTCTTCCACCACGCCAAACTGTATCCGCTTCTGCATTGCATCGATGCGATCGACAAAGACGCGGATCGGGTCGCCCAGCGAGTAGGTTTTGCGCGTGCGCTGTCCAATGATTTGCCGGGTGTTCTCGTGATACAGGAAGTGGTCTCCAGCGAGCGTGGCCAGCGGCACGAGTCCCTCGATGAACAGATCGCTCAGTTCCACGAACATTCCGAACTTTGTAACGCTCACGATCAGCCCGCCGAACTCGTCGCCCAGGTGCTGCTCCATGAACTTCGACTTCTTCCACTCCATCAGCTCGCGTTCAGCTTCGTCGGCGCGACGCTCCGACTGGCTCGACTCATCCGCAATCTCCTGCAAGGCGTCGTACGGAATCGGCCCGCCTAGCGGACTGCGATCGGGCGAAGTGCGCTGGGCCGATTCCTTCGAACGCGGCGATGCTTCCCGCTTCGACCACGGCGACGGAGACTCGCTGTGCTCAGCTGCTCCTACTCCCACGGAAATGTTCGTCTCGATGTGATCGGGCGATTCCCGCAGCACATCTTTGAGTATGCGATGCACGATGAGGTCGGGATAACGACGGATCGGCGAAGTGAAGTGCGTGTACGCCGGCGCCGCCAAGGCGAAGTGTCCTTCGTTGTCGGCCGAGTAGCGGGCCTGCTTCAGCGAACGCAGCATCAGGTACGAGAGGATTCGCTCCTCCGGCTTGCCGGCAATCTTTTGTGTCAGCTTCTGATACATGCGCGGCGTAAGGTGAACTTCCTCAGGGATTTCGATCGTCTTCGTTTGACGTCCACTGCCGTGGCGGTCGCGCCGGTCGCCCTTTTCAACTGCACGCGCTTAATCGGCAAGGCTCCCACGCCGAGCGAATAACCGAACGTCGCGGCAATCGTTTCGAAGTCATAAACCCGCTTGGCATCAGGCTTTTCGTGGATGCGGTATAGCGAGGCCACATGCTTCTTCTCGAGGTAGCTCGCGACGCACTCATTGGCCGCCAGCATGAATTCCTCAATGATGCGATTCGCGATGTTGCGTTCGGAACGGGTAACGCCCTTCATCAATCCGTTCTCGTCGAATTCAATCACCGGCTCCGGCAAGTCGAAGTCGATGGAGCCTCGCCGCACCCGCTTGCGGTTGAGCACCATCTGCAACTCGCGCATCATCTCGAACACTTCCACGTACTTGTGATAGTGCTGACGCAGTCCCTGATCGCCTTCGAGAATCAGGTTCACGTTGGTGTAGGTCATGCGTTCGGCTGACCGAATCATGCCTTCGTTCAGCGTGTAGCCCACGATTTCGCCTTGATGATCGATCTCCATTACGCACGACAGCACCAGCCTATCCACCTGTGGACGCAGGCTGCACAAGTCGGTCGAAAGCTCCATGGGCAACATGGGAATGGCACGATCGGGAAAATAAACCGAGGTCCCGCGCAGCCGCGCCTCCAAGTCGATCGCCGAACCTTCGTCCACGAAATGGGCCACGTCGGCAATGTGGACCTGCAGTTCGAAGTTTCCATTCGGTAATTTCCGAACGGTCACCGCATCGTCAAAGTCGCGCGCCGTCTCGCCGTCGATGGTGACGATAGGCAGGGAGCGGTAATCGTGCCGATGGGCCAACTCCTTCGCCGGAACGGTACGTTCAAACTGCTCCGCTTCTTGCAGTACCTCGACTGGGAATCGATGCGGCAAATGATGCTTGCGGATAATGATCTCGACGTCTACGCCGAAGTCTCCCTCGTAGCCGAGAATCTCGACCACCCGGCCCTTGGGACTTTCCGCTGGCGAAGGCCAGCTTGTGATCTCGACATCGACCACCAGCCCCTCGAGGTCCTTGGCTTGCCGCCGCCGCGCCTCCTGACCGTAAACCCGATCCCTCTCGGTCGATGCCGATTCGGGTGCCCCATCCTTTCCCGTCTTTGGGGAAAGGAGTGGGTGGAACCTCCATCCCGCGCGGAATAATGATGTCCTTCGTCACCTTTTCGTCGATAGGGCTGACGTAGTTATTTCGCGACCCGTAATGGAAAGTCCCGACGACCGTCGGGTTCGCGCGCGTGAGGACGCGCAGTATCTTTCCTTCCTGGCGTCCATCGTCTTTCGGGCGGCCAAGTTCCACCAGCACCTGATCGCCGTGCATGGCCGAGCCGATAGCGTGTGGCGCCGATATAGATGTCGCCGTTGATGGTGCCTCGCTGGCCGGCATTCGGTATCACAAAGCCGTAGCCGTCGCGGTGCATGTTGAGTCGCCCGGCAATCAGGTTCTGCTGCGACGCCGCGTGCGTCGCCAGGGTGTAACGGTCGCGTCCCGTCTCTATAAGACGACCATTCTTCACCAGCGATTGCAGGCGCATCGGTAGCTGGCGCCGATCGTCACCATGAAGCTTCATTTCGCGGACAAGTTGCTTGAATCCGGCTGACTGATGCGGTTGGCGTTCGATATGTCGGAGGATGGCCTGGTCGGTGAGCATGCAGAACGTTCGTTGGAAAGGGCGCGGCTTCGCGCCAGGGAACCCTATCGTGCACTAGTCGGCGCAATAATCCACAGGCGCGCTTTTGCCTTCGCCCGAAACTGGCTGTATCGTAGCAGTAATTGCTCAATCGCAATGTTCGCATCGCGAGGCGGATAACGCTTGAGCGCCCGGCAGCCGCACGAATTCAGCAGTGTCTCCCCATGGACTCGATTGTTGTAATTCGGCCCGAGGCCAGCGACTGGCAGGCATATTCTCGATCCGGAAGGACTCTTGACGTATGTGGAAACCCACGAACCAGCCGAATATAACTCCCGCTTCCACTCCTGAACCGCAGCGCACGTTTCAGCCTCCACAGGAACCCGTACTCGCCACCCGTCCGCCGTCCGCTTCGGTGTCGACTCCCCAGGAACAGGCAACGCTGGGCAAGTCGCTCGTCATTAAGGGCGAAGTCACCGGCTCGGAATCGCTTTACATCGATGGGCGCGTGGAAGGCTCCATTAACCTACCGGGAAATCGCGTTACCGTCGGACGCAATGGAGTGGTCTCGGCCAACATATCGGCGCGCGAAATCGTAATTCTCGGCAAAGTGCGCGGCAACATGGCGGCCAGTGATCGCTTCGATATTCGCAGTGAAGGGTCGCTTACCGGCGATATTACCGCGCAGCGTGTGAGCATCGAAGAAGGCGCGTATTTCAAGGGCGGAATCGATATTCGCAAGCCCGGCCAGAAGGTCAACGGCGAAACCAAGGAGGAAGCTCCTGTCGAAGCCGCTAAGCCGGTTTCGACCGCACTCCGCGCGTAACGTTGCACGAACCATACCGATTCACTTAACAGGGGAAGGACCGAAGGGCACGGCCAAGGGGCCGTGCTTTTTTTCTTGCGACGAATCTCCGGAACCGTCCGGCCCGTCTCTCCGTACAGCATGCAATGCACACTTTGGAAGCGGTAGTCCAGAAACCGCAGAGCACGGCGCGCACCTGGGCGGCAATCGTGTTTTGCCTGTTTGTCATTCTGCCCATTCGCCTGTTCATCAACTGGATCTCGCCTCAACCGACCGTCGGCGCCGACAGCCTGCGCGAAGCGATCATCCTCGCCTGTGCGGCGGGACTGTTGCTCTACGTGCACTACGTAGAGAAGCTTGCCGTTTACCTCGATCGGCATCGGAACCAGCGTCTGGTGGAAGTCGGCGCTGTGGGGTGTCGTGACTGCGGCGGTTTGCCTGCTGGTTGCGGGCACTATCATGCACGTCACCAAGTTCGATGGCGGCGCGCATGCGCATGATTTCGAGAAGCTTCCCCTGTGGCTGGTGACTGTCATCGTGTTTCGCGCCGGCTTCGTCGAGGAGCTGTTCTATCGCGGCTTCGCGATTGAACGGTTGCGCTCGCTGGGATGGCCACGTGCCGCGGCAGCTCTGGTGCCGCTGGTGGTGTTCGCCGCAATGCACTACACCGGTGGGCTGGTAAACGCCTTGGTGGCATTTACGCTGGGCGGAATACTTACCCTCTTCTATTTGTGGCGGCAGGACCTGGTGGCCAACATCATTGGCCACTTCCTAGTGGACTTCATCGCCAACGTGGTACCTCGTTTGTTCGGGTGAATGCCCAAAACAGGCACTTGATTTTCGCCTGCAATTGTTCCACGTGGAACATTCGTATTGACGCTAAGTCCTTGGGGCAGAATTAAATACGTGCAACCTTTACGAATCAATAGATTGCATAGGTTTCTACGTCCAACCCAATGAAAACAAAGAACCGCTACGTGCAGCGAACCTAAAGAAAAGAGTGCGGGTTTCGCCCGCACTCCTGATGGATGACTGAATCGGTGAACGAGCTGGCTATTGCACCAGCACGCCCGTCTCACCGGTGCCGTTCTCGGCAACTTCGTCCGGCGGAATGACGGAGGCGGCGGCAACCCGGTCGCCTTCTTCCAGATGCAGCAGGCGCACGCCCTGGGTGGAGCGGCCCGCCTCGCGAATGTTCTTGGTGTCGATACGGATGATCTTGCCGAACTGGCTAATGACCATCAGCTCCGACTTCTCGTTCACCAGCATGATCGACACCACCTTGCCATTGCGCGAGGTGGTCTTGACGTTGATGACGCCTTTTCCGCCGCGGGTTTGCAGGCGATACTCGTCCACATCGGTACGCTTGCCGTAGCCCTGCTCGGCGACCGAGAGGATGAGGTTGGCTTCGTCCTCGCCGTCTTTGCCGTTTTTCACTTTCTTGCGGACCTTGGGAGTGATCGCCATGCCGACCACGTAGTCGCCGCGTTGCAGGTCCATGCCACGAACACCGTAGGCGGGGCGGCCCATCGCACGGACGTCGGCTTCATCGAAGCGAATCGCGAGGCCGTCGTGCGAGGCGAGGAAGACAATCTGGTTACCATCGGTGCAATTGGCAGCGACCAACTCGTCCTCTTTGTCGATGCCGATGGCGATGATGCCGCGCGACATGACGTTGCTGAAGTCCTTCAGCGGGGTCTTCTTTACCGTGCCGCTTCGGGTCGCGAAGAAGACGAACTTGCCTTCTTCTTCGAGATCGCGGACGGGGAGCACCGCACGGACGTTTTCTCCCGGCTGGAGTGCAACCAGGCTGGCGATGGCTTTTCCCTTGCCGGCGGCGCTGAGCTCGGGAATTTCATAGACCTTGAGCCAGTACACGCGTCCGGCATTGGTAAAGACCAGGATGTAATCGTGCGTCGAAGCAACAAAGAGCTGCTCCACGAAATCTTCTTCGCGGGTGCTCATGCCCTTACGACCGGTGCCGCCGCGGCGCTGCTGCCGATAAGTCGAGATCGCCGTGCGCTTCATGTAGCCGGAATGGCTCAGTGTTACCGCAACCTGCTCGTCGGCGATGAGGTCTTCGAGGTTGATCTCGGCCGCTTCGTCCTGAATGACCGTGCGGCGCTCGTCACCGTACTTCTTCTTGACGTCTTCGAGCTCTTTGACGATGACGTTACGAAGCTTTTTCTCCGAACCGAGAATGGATTCGTAGTCGGCGATACGGTCGCGAACTTCGGTCAGCTCCTTGACGATTTCATCAATGGACAGCCGGGTCAGGCGATGTAATTGCAGTTCGAGGATGGCGTCGGCTTGGGTCGCATCAAACGGCCGCGTCAGCGTCTTGGGCTCGATGCCTTTGAGTGATGCCGGCTTGCGGTTGGCTGCGGTCGTGCCCTCGCTGACGGTGACCGTCTTGCCGGAAAAGTACTCAACCAAATTACCGCGGGCATCGACACGGTTCTCGCTGCCCCGAATGATGCGGATGACGTCATCCACACGATCGAGCGCGGCCTGGTAACCCTCGAGGACATGCTCGCGGTCTTTCGCCTTCTGTAGCAGGAATGCGGTGCGACGGCGTACCACATCGATGCGGTGATCGATGAAGTGCCGAACGGCCTGCACCAAGCCCATTTCCTTAGGCTGGGCATTGACGACCGCCAGGAAGATCATGCTGAAGCTCTCTTGCATTGAGGTGTGCTTGAAGAGCTGGTTAAGCACGATTTGTGGCTCGCACCCGCGTTTTAGCTCGATGACGATACGCATACCATCGCGGTCGCTCTCGTCGCGGATGTCGCTGATTTCGTCGATCACCTTATCGTTCACCAGGTCGGCGATGCGCTCGATGAGGCGAGCTTTATTCACCTGGTAGGGAATCTCGGTGACGATGATCGCGTCCTTGTCTTTGGTAACGTGTTCGATGGCAGCCTTGGCCCGCATCATGAACCGGCCGCGGCCGGTGCGATAGGCTTCGGCGATTCCGCTTCGTCCGTGGATGAATCCGCCGGTGGGGAAGTCGGGCCCCTGCACGAACTTCATGAGGTCAGCGAGCGTGGCCTGAGGATTGTTCACGAGGGTGATGCAGGCGTCGACGATTTCTGTGAGGTTGTGCGGCGGGATGTTGGTCGCCATGCCGACGGCAATACCGTTGGAGCCGTTGACCAGCAGATTAGGAATCCTGGTGGGCAGAACCAGCGGCTCGACTGTTGTGTCGTCAAAGTTGGTGGCGAAATCGACAGTGTCCTTGTCGATGTCTGCGAGCAGCTCCTCGGCGATCTCGGTCAAGCGCGATTCGGTGTAACGGTAGGCCGCGGGCGGGTCGCCATCGACCGAGCCGAAGTTTCCCTGGCCGTCGATGAGCGGATAGCGAAGGTTCCATGGCTGGGCTAGACGGACGAGCGCGTCGTAAACTGCAGTGTCGCCGTGGGGATGATATTTCTTCAGACACTCGCCAACCACACCGGCGCACTTCATGTGCTTGCGGTTGTGCAGCACTCCCATGTCATGCATCGCGTACAGAATGCGGCGGTGCACGGGCTTGAGTCCGTCGCGAATATCGGGCAGCGCGCGCCCGATGATGACCGACATGGAATAGTCGAGATACGAACGGCGCATCTCGTCTTCAATGTTGACGGGTTGAATGTTTCCGGCGGGGCGGCTATCGAGTGGGAGCTGGTTGGGATCGTCTGCCATAGCGCAAGGGCTGTCCAGGCGGGGTGTCGCCGAAGCGAACTTCCAACGGAGTTAAATCGTTGAAATGTCGGGAGAAAACCGACCGGAAAGCACTCTTGATTATAGCATGGCGCCACGGTCTAAAGTTGGGCGTAAGTGGTTATCTTTCAGTGTCTTGGGTAGTTCATCAGGAAACGCGAATTTGACCCCGGCAACGGGGTGATTTTAGTCACAGATTTCCTGCATGACTTAGCTATGACCGAGGTCAGGGAGCACGAAATCGACGCCACGATCGTCGTTGGCCTTGACGGTTGCGGGCACGTCGAGATCGCTGAGCGAGATTTTTTGCTTGTGGCTATCGAACACATAGAGCGTCTGTCCCATCACAGCGTAGTTAGTCACTTGCTGTTCGTGTCCATCGCGAAAGACGAGCACCGTGGCATCGAGAGGCGCCACTTCCGATTGATGAGGTGGCTCAGTTGCGGCTGCGGGTGAGGCTTGCAGATCTTCTTCGGGCAAAGCGGGCCTGGGAGGAGCTAAGTCCACAACCACGTGCAGGGTCTGTTCCTGGGGAGGACCCGAATAGAGATAGGGACCACCTCCACCGGAATCGTAACCGCTGGTGTCATACGAGGGAATGTAATACGGCACGACCCACGCACCGGTGCCGTAGCCATATCCGTAGCCAGTACGGTAGTTCCGTCCCCCGTAAGGACCGCGACGATTGGGATACACCGGAAAAGCCGGCGGACCAACGTAGCCTCGCGGCCCCAACGATGTCACGCTAGCGGGAATATTGGGCAAATAGGGAGGCAAGTGGTTCTGGATCGACGTGACGGAAGGCGGGATTCCATGCACCTGGGCAGCTGCGGGATGCGGGGCTTCGATACAGAGGAATATGGCGAGCGCAGTCAGGAAGGCGGCCCCGAAACAATGCGAAACCCGAGAATGGTTCCCGCCCAACATATCGGCTACAAATCCCAACCCCTTGGATGCGGAAAAGTTGTCAGCGACTCAGCGGCTGCGACAACTGCAATAAGCCGCCGATGTCGACTATCGCGTTGGCGATCAATACGCCCACGATAACCGCATTGGCGAACACTGCGTACTTCGTTTCCAACAAGTCTGCCGAGACTCCGGCCATAAACAGTATCAGAAAAGGCAGCGCGATAAAGAGAAATACCAGGCCCGCAAAATGCTGCATGCACAAGCCAATCAGAACAAGCAGCAACGCGGTAAGCAAGGGCGCGGCATTGCCGAAGTAGCGGGCGCGCGGCCACAGCGCGAAGACGCCGACGCAAACCACCAAAAGAATTAGCGTTCCGAGTCCGTTTTGCAGGAAGAAGAGAGCGAGCAGCGACAAGACTGATTTTGGGGAGATCTGCGCCGGTGAAAATTCGAACCAGTTCGCGCCCCGTAGCGTTTCGGCAAATTCGTGGAAGTGGAAGCTGGCGAAGCCCCACAAGAAAATGACTGCCAGGACGCACGCCGACGCAAAGATGGCGAAAGCAGCAAGCGGGCGGACCGGTGCGACCCACAACATCAATGCCAGCGCCGGGAGCAGCAGGATCCAGAGAGACCATTGCGCTCCGATGCATAGCGATATTGCGATGCCCATCAGGACGATACGCTTCCAATTCCAGACCACGACTTCTCTCGGTGCGTAAAGCGTGTGGGCCGCCGCGATGCCGGTGAAGATGAGGCCGAAGGCGCCCCAGGCTCCCACGATGTCGGGCTGCACCTGGCTGGAGCGCGTGATGACCATCGGCGAAAAGCAATAAAGGCCGAGAGCGATGTAGCCGCCGAGGTTTCCATAGAGACGGCGAGCTACATACCAGATGGAGGCACCCAGCAACAGCCCGGCAATGAGAAACGGGAGCCGGATAAAGAAACGATAGTCGCTGAGATGGCCGAAGTTACCCTTGGGGTCGATGATGTTCGCCGGAATGCCGGCGACAGCCGGAATGAGGGGAGAACGATATTCCGAAGCCGCGTTGACGAGGCGCTGTACATGAAGCAGCCCATCTTCGATGTAGCTGCTCTCCATCTGCGTGATGGGAACATGCGACATGAACCACAAGCATTGCGCGAGGAAGATGAACAACAGCGCAAGGGCCGCCAGTTGCGGGAGACCGAGTTTAGGGGACGAACGTAAGGAAGGCATGCGTACGTTCTTTGTTGTACCACGCTGCTTCCGGGGTTAGCGCCGGATGAAGGGCACTAACTCCGGAATGTCAGGTTAGATGTCGAGGTTCTTTACGTCGAGGGCGTTATCTTCGATGAATTTACGGCGCGCCTCGACGTCTTCGCCCATCAGGGTGGAGAAAATGCCTTCGGTCTCGGTGAGGTCCTCGAGCTTCACCTCGAGCAAGGTGCGCCGTTCGGGATCCATGGTGGTCTCCCAGAGCTGCTGTGAGCTCATCTCGCCGAGACCTTTGTATCGCTGGATGGTGTAGTCTTTGCGGCCTTCGTTGAGTACGTAGTCGAAGAGATCGCGCACCGTCTGCTTCTCGACGGTTTCCGCTCCGACCTTGCGCTTCGATGCCTTGGGGCTCTTCTGCGCAGCTTTCTCCTGATCGGCCTTCTCGGCGTCGCTCAGCTCTTCCTTGCCATTGCCGCCCGTGTCTTTCGTGATTGCCTCGATGAAGTACGGTGGCTGCAAGTACTGTTCGATCTGCTTGTACTTCGCCATCATCTGGCGATATTCGGGCGCAGATGCGAGCTCCCAATTGATGAGGTGCGGAGCACCCTGCGAACTGACGAAGACGCACTCCCACAGGTTGTGCTCTTCTTCGAAGCGCTTCTCCACGGACTTGAGGGACTGGTCTTTCGCTAGCGCTTTCAGCGCTTTCTCGAGATCAACAATTTTCTTCGGCGGATGGCTCTGGTCACCTTCAAAATCGGCGCGTTTGGCGAGATCGAACCGCGGCAGAGTTTCCGTGATGACTCCGTCTCGGATTCGCTTGTTCACCTTGTCCACGTAGCCGATATATTCGTTCAGCGTGGTCATGAACTTGGTGAGCGGAGCGCCATCGAGAGTGGCGGCGCCTTCTCCGTAGCGCACCACGATGCCATCGGCGGCACGCTTGACCATGACCTTCACGAACTCAGCATCGTTCTTGATGTACTGCTCGAACTTGCCCTTCTTGATGCGATAAAGCGGCGGCTGCGCGATGAACACGTTGCCACGCTTGATCAGCTCCTGCATGTGACGGAAGAAGAACGTCAGTAGTAAGGTGCGGATGTGGGAGCCGTCCACGTCAGCGTCGGTCATCAGGATGATCTTGCCGTAACGCAACTTCGCAACGTCGAAGTCTTCCTTGCCGATGCCGGTCCCGAGCGCCGTGATCATGGCACGGATTTCCTCGTGGCCGAGCATCTTATCGTAGCGCGCCTTCTCGACATTGAGGATCTTGCCCTTGAGCGGCAGAATCGCCTGGAAACGGCGGTCGCGGCCCTGCTTGGCAGTCCCGCCGGCGCTCTCTCCCTCGACCAGGTACACCTCGCAGCGGTCGGGCTGGCGCTCGGAACAGTCGGCCAGCTTACCCGGCAGTCCGCCGCCATCGAGGGCGCCTTTGCGGCGCGTAAGGTCGCGCGCTTTGCGGGCTGCTTCACGCGCGCGGGCTGCTTCGATCGCCTTGTTGATGATCTTGCGGGCCACCGGCGGATTCTGCTCGAAGAATGCGCCAAGACGCTCATTCACGAAGGCTTGGACGATGCCTGCGATGTCGGAGTTGAGCTTGCCCTTGGTCTGCCCTTCAAACTGCGGCTGTGACAGCTTCACGCTGACGACCGCAACCAAACCCTCGCGAACGTCATCGCCGGTGAGGTTCTCTTTCACGTCCTTGAACAAACCGAGTTGCTGTCCGGCGTAGTTGATGGTGCGGGTCAAGGACGTGCGGAAACCCGAGAGGTGCGTTCCACCATCGACGGTATTGATGTTGTTGGCGAAACTGAATACCGTTTCGGAGTAGCCGTCGTTGTATTGCAGCGCAATCTCCATGGCAACGCCTTCGCGTTCGGCCTCCATGTAGATCGGCTTGTCATGCAACACCGACTTGCCGCGGTTGAGGTGCTTGATGAACTCGGCAATGCCGCCATTGAACTTGAATTCGGCGCGCTTCGGCTCGCCGGTTTTGGGATCGTTGGTACGCTCGTCGATGAGAGTGATGAGCAGGCCCTTGTTCAGGAAGGCCAATTCGCGCAAGCGCTGTGCCAATGTGTCGTAGTTGTACTCAGTAGCCGTGAAAATTGTGGCGTCAGGGACGAAGTGGATCTTCGTTCCTCGCTTTTTCGTGTTGCCTGTCTTTATGAGCTTGCTCGTGGGTACACCCTCGGAGTAGCTCTGCTCCCACACCGAGCCGTCGCGCCAGATCTCGAGCTCAAGTAGACTGCTCAGCGCGTTGACGCAGGAGACACCGACGCCATGTAGTCCGCCGGAAACCTTGTAAGTGGAGCTGTCGAACTTGCCGCCGGCGTGCAATACGGTCATGACGACCTGGGCGGCGGGCAGGCGCTCGCCATCGACATCCATTTCGCCGGTTGGGATGCCGCGTCCGTTATCTACAACTGTGATGGAGTTATCGATGTGAATGGTCACATCGATGGTGTCGGCGAAACCTGCGAGCGCCTCATCGACCGAGTTGTCCACCACTTCGTAAACCAGATGATGGAGTCCCATGTCACCGGTCGAGCCAATGTACATGGCGGGGCGCTTACGTACCGCCTCCATGCCGCCGAGTACTTTGATAGAGTCGGCGTTGTAGTCGCTCTCAGCGTTGGTGTGACCATTCCTCCCGTTAGGAGAAGCTTTGCTGCTTTGGGTCGCATTCTTTTCTTTTTCGAGGGACGCTTTGGCGGCTTGAGTTTCGGTCGGGGACATCCTGCTCCATTCCATCAGGAATGCGTGCGGCGCGTTTTCCTGTTTACCGGGCATGGATCGCGGCGGGAGGCGCCGGGACTTGTGAATGAACCACAAGTACCTATAATTTCAGCCGTTTGAGAGGTCCACGATCCTCTGTTATTTTAGCACAGGACGACCTGCCCTTCGGCGCTAACGCGTGGCTATAACAGCATTTAAATCATCAACTTAGCGGGCGGTGCCTGGAGCGTAACGGCGGGGGCACGAACGATCGCGCTAACAGCCCCGAATTGCGCCTGAGGGCGCGCATTTTAGGGGTCACGGAGGAGCTCGATTTCAATCAAGATGACGCAAGAATTCCGCCCTTGATTGCAGCCACTTAGCGACGATGACCCGTTCTTGAGTCGCAAGTACGGTTAAGGAATTACGCAACTGCTGAGGTGCAGAAGGCGCACTTGTGCGCTTCAATTGGAATGTCGCTAAGACACTCCGGGCACTTCTTCTTGTCAGGAGCGGGGGTCTCGCCGCGATGAATGCGCGCCATCAGCGCGTTCACCGGGAGCACAACGAAGTAGTAAACCGCGGCCGCAATCAACAGAAATGAAATTACTGAGTTGACGAAGTCGCCGTAGAGAAACTTGGAGCCGTTCAGTTCGACTACGTACCCTGAGAAGTCCGGCTTACCGACCAGAGCTGCAATGAGCGGCGTCAGCAAGTCTTTGACGAACGCCGTCACGATGGTGCCGAAGGCGGCGCCAATAACAACGCCCACTGCCATATCGACGACATTGCCGCGTAGTACGAACTCGCGAAATCCCTTTAACATGAGTCCTCCTTAGTCCGATTTCCGCTTAGAAAGATACGACTATAGGAGTACGTGAGCGAAAATTACAAGCACTACTTCGTAGCCGGTACCGGATCGAACCAGTCCTTCACCGGTTCCTGGCTGAGATAGAACACAACGACCGCACGAACGATGATTTGCAACCCTTCGCGAGCGATGGCGAAGAGGCGGGAGTCCATCACGGCGCTTGAGATCGCGGGTACGGCGAGCGCGACGCCAACAATCGCCACTAGAATCGCCGCACGACGCGCCCAGCGCCAACGCCTCCACAACGCTGTTGCGAGCACCAGTAGCAAGACTGTGTAAACAACGAATGCCTCTGGGCCGAGTTGTTCGAAGCCGCCGCCGAGAAGAAAAGCTCCAGCGGACAGTGGCACTCGGCTCGTTGCCGTGAGACCAGCGAAAACAAGCGACACGCCAGCGGCGCCGATACAGAGTGCGACGAGTGCAGTAATCCCGGCCGGGCGATCAGCGATCATGATGGGTCACAAATGGAAAGAGGGTGCTTCAATTCGAAGCACCCTGCTACTCAGCATTCCACCTATAAAGAACTCACCGTACGACCACAGGCTTCCTGTGCTTAACGGCAATCGTGTCGGCCGCCCGGCTATGGGTCGTAACCTTACGCTGCTGTTCGCCGAGGTAGATTTGGCGGGGACGCGAGATTTTCTGGTCGGGATCCGTCATCAATTCATTCCACTGCGCCAGCCATCCCGCAGCACGGGGAATCGCAAATAGCACGGTAAACATCTCCGGCTGGAAGCCCATTGCCTGGTAGATGATTCCGGAATAGAAATCGACGTTAGGATACAGCTTGCGAGTCACGAAATAGTCGTCGCTCAGGGCAATGCGTTCAAGCTCCAGCGCAATGTCGATCTTGGTATTGCGTCCCGTGACTTCAAAGACCTGGTCGGCGACCTCCTTGATGATGCGCGCCCGCGGGTCGTAGTTCTTGTACACGCGATGGCCGAAGCCCATCAGCTTGATTTCGCCTGCCTTCACCCGCTTGATGTAGTTGGGGATATTGGAAACTGAGCCGATTTCATCGAGCATGCGCAGGGCTTCTTCGTTGGCGCCGCCATGCAAAGGTCCAGCCAACGCGGCTGCCGCTCCCGCCATAGCGAGATACGGATCGGCTTCTGCGCTGCCGATGACACGCATCGTGGTCGAGCTGCAATTCTGCTCGTGGTCAGCGTGCAGGATGAACAGGATGTCGAGGGCACGCGCGATCACCGGGCTGGCAACATACTTGGGCTCGGTCATGCGCCACAGCATGTTCATGAAGTTTTCGGTGTAGCTGAGATCGTTATCGGGATAGATGTAGGGATGGCCTCTGCGGTGCCGATACGAATACGCCGCCAGGGTGGGCATCTTGGCGATGAGGCGAACGATCTGGCGCTGGCGAATTTCGCGGTCGCGAACGTGCCGCGCCTCGGGATAAACGGTCGAAAGCGCCGCCAGAGTGCTGACGAGGATTCCCATGGGATGGGCGTCGTAGCGGAACCCATCGATGAATTGCTTGGTGGTCTCGTGCAGCATGGTGTGGAAGGTGATGTCGTGCACCCATTCCCGTTCACGCTCGGGATTGGGCAGCTCGCCGTGAAGCAGAAGATACGCAACTTGCAGGAAGGTGCAGTTTTCTGCAAGGTCATCAATGTCATACCCGCGATAGCGGAGTATTCCCCTCTCGCCGTCAATGAACGTGATTGTGCTCTTGCAATCGGCCGTGTTCATGAAGGCGGGGTCGTACGTCATCAGCCCGAAGTCATCGGGATTGACCTTGATCTTGCGGAGGTCCATGGCACGAATGGTCTCGTGCTCGATGGGCATTTCAAAGGATTTATCAGTGCGATGGTCGGTGATGGTCACAGCTTCTTTGGGCATGACCTATATCTCCTTCTGGGCTTTGGCGGCATCCTTGCCAGTCGAGGCTTCGGATTTGGTCGCGTCTGACTTGCTGTCGCCGGATGACTTGGAGTCGGACGCGGGCGCAGATGAAGAGGTACTGCCGTTCCCACTGCCGGAGGTCCCGCTGGATTTCTTCGCGTAATCGTTCACATACCAGCCGGCGCCCTTGAATTGCAGCGCGGGAGCGGAGATTAACTGCTCAAGCTCGCCTCCGCAGTGCGGACACACGGTGAGAGGCGGATCGGAGAACTTTTGTATGCGCTCCGTGAGGCTATGGCAGCTTTTACATTGGTATTCGTATAACGGCACAAGGTTCCCCGGATCGGTATAACCGATTGATTTTATGTGGCTCCGGCGATGATGGTCAATTTCATCCCGGTGGCAGCTCAGATTGCGATATCGCTTGCGCTGACGAGTTTCGAGCCAGCAAACTAGCTACGTGAAAGCGATCGCCATCATTCCCGCGCGGCTGGCTTCGACGCGCCTCCCTCGGAAGATCCTGCGCGACATCAACGGAAGTCCGATGCTGGCGCATGTCTACCGCGCAACGCGAGCCTGCACCCGGTTGGATGACGTCATCGTTGCCACCGACTCGGAAGAGATTGCCGAGGTTTGCCGCACGAATGGATGGCACTTCCGCATAACATCGCCGGAACATCGCAGCGGAACAGAGCGAGTGCACGAGGTGGCGCAGACAGTATCGGCTGACGTGTATGTGAACGTGCAGGGAGATGAGCCGATGGCGCGGCAGGAGCATCTGGACGTCGCTTTTGGACCTGATGACACGAGCGGACGTTGAGGTTGGCACCCTTAAGACACCATGCACCGAAGAGGACGTTGCTAACCCGAATGCGGTGAAGGTGGTAACCGCGCTGGACGGAGAGGCGCTGTATTTTTCGCGGGCTACGATTCCGTTCGATCGCGATCGGGCGGGAGATATTCGCTACTTCAAACATCTTGGCTTCTACGCTTACCGGAAGGCGGCACTGGACGCCTTTTGCGCATGGCCGGAATCCCAGTTAGAGCGAAGCGAACGGCTGGAGCAGCTCCGGTTTCTAGACAATGGCACTTCGATCTACGTGACCGAAACCCCGTTCGACACGGTAGGAGTGGATACCGAAGACGACCTAAAACGGGTGGAGCGGCTGCTCTCACGGTGATCAGCCACATTTTGCTGATGGCATTGGGCGCTAATCTTTAGAATCAACGTGTTAGGAGAAAATTGTCTCCAACCCGTTGAAAAGAAAGGTCGTTATATCTATCTATTTGATCCCTCTGGGTTTAGGTGCTAGACGCTTCGCATTTCTTTCGCTTTTCTGCCTACTCATGAGTATGGAAAGTATTTATTGTATGTGCCGCCTGCGGGCAGTTTGTCAAAGAGCGAAGAGCGGCCGTCCCTGGGGGCGGACGTGGAAAGGCACACAAATCCGTGCCCTCACTCTTGACGGTTTACACGAGCGGCAAGGCGGCGGGAAAGCGCACGGGTCACAGGTTCGTGTGATTACAGGCGAGCTGCAAGAATCTGCTCGCCCGTGTCATTTTGTACCTCATGGTTTCGACGCCGTTGGCGGGGGACCTGCCACCCTGGCCATGTCTTCACACTTCGCCAAGTCCGATTTCACCTGAGCGCTAAGCGGTCCGGTGGGGACAATCTGCAGGTAGTTTTTGTAGTGTTGTGCGGCTTCCGAGAAGTTTTGCCTGGCTGTATAGATCATCCCCAGAAGAATTTCTATGCGAGGTTCCAGGCGTGACTTGTCCAGGCTTTCAGCCTTCAAAGCACTGGTCTCTGCCGCCTCGAGGTGGTCGAGGTTATAGTTCGCAACCGCATTGTAGTAATACGCCGTCGGGTATCTTGCAGGGTCCAGCGCGATCAGCCGGTCGCTCAGCGACAATGCGTCCTGCCACTGATGCGCCTGGGCGGCAGCCTGCGCCAGATGCAGATAGGGAGGCGGGTAGGATGCATCGGCCTTTTGGGCAGCCTCAAAGCTGGCATGCGCTGCGGCCGTGTCTTTCTTCTGGAGCTGCACCCTGCCCAGCAGATACCAGGCTTCGGCATACTGCGGATAGTCCTCGACTGCCTTGCGCAAGCTGGCCTCTGCCTCATCCAGCTTTCCCTTGTCAAGTTGAGCTCTGGCCTTGGCGAACTCTTTTTGCGCATTGGACGGAGCTTGCAGTGTGGTCACGCTGACGACTGCGTCGCTTTTCGGGCCCATGCTGTGTAACACCAGGACGCCCACGTCAATGGTGCCTGTCGGCATCGGAGGGAACCCGAGGCGCGAGGACGTGTAGCCCTGCAGATCGGCAATCAAGTCGCAATTCGATAGCGTTCGTGTGTCGACTTGCGGGGAGGAGCCGGGCGTGTTGCTCGTCATGCCGGAATTTCCGCCCGAGTAAATATCGGTCGGCCGGGTAGTGTTAGAGGCGTCCTGAGTGACACTCGACGAGCTGTCGCCGAGCATAAACGAGAATGAGCCGTCGAGCCGCGTAACCGCTTCGCGGCGCGAATTACTGCCGCACATGCTCACGATGGTGGCCTTACCGGGCGGCGGGGACCCATCCGACATTGCCACCTTGCCGACGACAAAAATCGTGTGGGGTAACTGGTCGCCGCTGTTAACCGTCGGCTGGGCCCCGGAGGGCCTACTTGTGGTGCCGCTGCGCCCGGCGCTCTGGGCGGAGGCACCAATCCCCATCAGCATCAGCACCGCGATCGACAAGATCGCTTGATAACCCTTACCCATCGCTACACCCCCGTGTGGCTGGAAGGCTGACCCCTCGACTGCAACCGCAAATTGCTTCCTCCACCTATGTGCCGCTCATTATGATTCGATTCTGGCCACTCGGCAAGTGTGACAGGGACGGAAACTGCCGCCACTTACGCTTGGTGGAAGCTTGGTCAGCCCGTCGGAATCAATTACCCTGTTCTCTTATGCTTGAGCTCGCGTTCGTCCGCGACAATCTTCCTCTTGTCGAAGAAAAACTCCGCCAACGCGGCATGGATCCCGCTGCCGTTCTGAACGATTTCCACGCCATCGACACCGAGCGGCGCGCCGCCATCACCAAAGCCGAGACCATGAAGGCCCGGCGTAACAAGCTGACCGAGGAATTTCAGCGGTTACGAAAAGACAAGATAGACACCGCCGCGAACCTGCAAGAGCAGAAGGAGCTCAAAGAGAATATCTCGGACGCGGAAAAGATTGGGGAAGAGGCTGATAGGAAGCTGCGCGACATCCTGACCGGCATCCCCAACCTCCCCGACGCTAGTGTTCCCGTGGGCCACAGCGCGGACGACAACGTGGAGGTCCGCCGATGGGGAACGCCTCCGCAATTCGACTTCACCCCCAAACCGCACTGGGAGCTCGGCGAAGCGCTCGGCATCCTCGACCTGGAGCGCGCCGCTAAAATTACGGGCGCGCGCTTCGCGGTGTACTGGCAACTGGGAGCTCGACTGGAACGCGCCCTCATGAACTTCATGCTCGACCTGCACACTGGCGAGCACGGCTACACCGAAGTTCTGCCGCCGTTCCTGGTGAACGCCGACTCCTTGTACGGTACCGGTAATCTTCCCAAGTTCGAAGCTGACCTCTTCAAAGTGCCGCACAACGAGACGAACCTTTACCTGATTCCGACGGCGGAGGTGCCGGTCACCAATCTCTACCGTGATGAGACGCTCGACGCAGCGCGGCTTCCGATTTCACTGACAGCATTTACTCCGTGCTTCCGCAGCGAGGCCGGTTCCTACGGAAAAGATGTTCGCGGCATCATTCGGCAGCACCAGTTTCAGAAAGTCGAACTGGTTAAGTTCACCCGGCCCGAGCAGTCGTACGAAGAGCACGAGAAGCTGACCCGCAATGCCGAGGAGGTGCTGCAGAAACTCGGGCTGCACTATCGCACCGTCGTTCTGTGCACCGGCGATATGGGATTTTCTTCCGCCAAGACGTATGACATTGAAGTCTGGCTGCCGGGCCAGGGACTCTATCGCGAGATTTCTTCCTGCTCGAATTTCGAGGCGTTTCAGGCCCGCCGCGCCAACATTCGCTACCGGCCTGAAGGCGCGAAGAAGAGCGAATTCGTGCACACGCTGAACGGCAGCGGCCTTGCGGTCGGTCGTACCTGGGTGGCGATCGTCGAGAACTATCAGCAGGCCGACGGCAGCGTGCTGGTTCCCGAGGTCCTTCAGCCGTACATGGGCACCGATCGCATCGTCCCGTCGAAATTGTGAAGCCATCGAGCTCGACTGCCGCGCAGGGTTCCATCGGTTCCAGCGAACGTTCGCTGTCAAGCGGTCTCCCCGCGTTGTCCAAAAACCTGGAGTTGTTGTGCCTGGCACTGATCACTTTCGCGTCCGGGTGGCTTTGTCTATTTCGGCTCACTTCCGCAGGGTTCACACTCGACGAAGGCTTCAGCGCCTACCTTGGTCGCATCAGCACGGTGGAATTCTTGCGCGTCATCTGGAATGCCGAGTTCAACATGGTGCTGTACTACGCTCTGTTGCGCGTCTGGATGCAGCTTGGACATTCGGAATTCCTCATTCGGCTGCTCTCGGTACTTTTTGCCACGGCGACTGTTCCGGCGATTTACTTCCTTGCCCGACGACTGTTTCGCGGCGGATGGATCGCGCTTCTAGCGGCGCTGCTGCTGGCGTTGCATCCATTTCATCTCGTGCTCGCCCGTTCTGCGCGGTCGTATTCCCTGACAATTTTCCTGGTGACGCTTGGCGCCATCTTCTTTCTGCGCGGACTGGACAACCCAAGGTGGGCGAACTGGATTGCCTACGGCTTTCTTTCAGCGGCTGCCGTCTATAGCCACTACTTCGCAGTCCTGATCGTTCTTGCGCAGGCAATTTCGCTCGTGTTCTTCCCCGGCCGCCTACCTTGGAAGCGCTTGCTGGGCTCGCTCGTCCTTTTCACCGTTCTCCTTATTCCGGCGGTGGCTTTCTTACTGCACTACGGAAGCACGGCGAACATCGCCTGGATAGCGCCTACACAGAAGCAGCAAGTTCTGGACTTGCTGTATTCGCAAAGCTTGTCCAAGGCCCGGTCGCTGACGTACATCGTGGCATGGACCGCCTCGCTGGTCTGCGCTTTCCGTTTCTCGCGTGAGGCTGCGTGGCCGTATCGATTTACAGCGGTGTGGCTCTTTGTTCCCGTAGTCCTCGTGCTGGCGGCCTCGATCGCGAAGCCGTTGCTGGTCGACCGTTACCTCTCGGTGTGTATTCCGGCAGGAGTGATGCTCGCGGCGGCGGGAGTCGGGACTATTGCGCGTTGGCGAGTGTGGCTTGCTGCGATTCTTCTGGCTTTGATCCTGTTCTACTCGATCTCCAACGTTCGGCACACTCTGTTGCGTCCTGACTACACGGAAACCTGGAGGGAAGCTTCAGCCTACGTGCTTGCGCACGCGCAAGATGGAGACGAGGTTGTGCTGCTTCCCGGTCTCGGTCTTCCCACCTTCGATTACTATCGCGAGGCGTACCAGGGAAGGTTGCCGGACTTGCGGTTCGCCTACTCTGCCGCAGAGGCGGTTCCGAATCCGCCGCCGCAGAGCGTGTGGTTTGTCGGATCGGTCGTCTGGACGCCGAGCTGGGCCGCCGAAGCTGCCAGCTTCGCGCAAGCGCACAAAGACTTGTACTGTGAGGAGCCACCTCAGCGCGATTCAGGCAGCGTGAGAGTCTGGCAGTTTCGTCGATGCGACGGCGATGGCCAACAGCGTTCGCGGTAGGACTTGGTCCGGCGAAACCTACTCGTCGCGATGCACCGTGTCCATGGCGAACGCCGGCAGGCAAACAGCGATGTACTCGGCGCCTTCGGGATCGGGTGTCGAATACCGCACCCATTCGCCAGGATGGGCGACGACTGCCTGTCCGACGGACACATCGAGTGCGCCGTCCTTGTATTCAACATGGAGGCGGCCCTTCAGCACGATGGTGAACTCCTCGAACTCGGGAGTTTGTCCGGGCTCGATCCAGCCGCCGGGGCTGCGCATATGGGCCACGCTGACAGCACCAGTTTTCGAGTTCACCTGTCCCACATACTCATCGATGAGTTTGGGCTTGTTACCGGCTGACTGGATGCGGGTAGGTTGCGAGAGAAGCGTCGGCGGCAAGAGCACTCCTTATTGGATAGGTTGAACTCAATTTGCCACAGCAGAAGCGTAATGCAGGATTGTATCTATTGCCCGGAAATCTTCACCCTCAAATCTTCGGGGATGCGCTGGCGAATCTCTTCCGGCAGTTTGTCGAGTCCGATGCGCGCGCCCGTCATGGCGGCGTCTTTCACGACCAGCGGGGCCGGAGTGGCTACTGCTACGAGCAGCCAGAGCAGCATGGAGAGCAGAAATCCGCCGAGAGCTCCGACCTCCAGCCAGAAGGCATGATGCGGCTGGTAATAGCGAATTACTCCGTAGGCCAGCAGGAACACGATCATTGAGGCCGACGCCAGCACCATCAGGCCGATATCGATGGCACGATGCAGGCGCTGTCGCGAGCGGCAGTGCTCACATTCCACGAGGTGCGCCTCGTAATCGCCGCGCATCTCCGGAGCCAGTCCCGAAATGTCATAGCGCCATCCGGCAAGAATCTTGCCGATGACCCGATCAGTGCACTCTGCCATGAAGGAAACCCTGCTCCCGAGAGGAGCCGTGCCGGACCACGCTACAGTCGAATTGCCGGAAGCGGTTCATGTTGTGCCGCGAGCACCAACTGATTGCGCACAAAATTGCGCTGCTCGCCCAACGCACGCTCAGCCGTCATCCGTGCAATTTCTGGATGATTATTCTGCTCCGAAAGATGCGCCAGGATGAGGAATTCCGCACCTCCATCATAGTCCGTCGTCAGGAAATCTGCGAGGGCGTCATTCGACAGGTGGCCAACGCGGCTCATCACGCGCTGCTTGACCGACCATGGATACGGGCCGCCGCGCAGCATCTCCAGATCGTGGTTGGATTCGATCATGAGGACGTGGCATCCGCGCAGGTTGTGGCGAACGTTCGGCGGCATATAGCCCAGGTCGGTACAGATGCCGACCTTGATGCCCTCACTGACAAACGCAAACCCCACCGGATCGACGGCATCATGCGGAATGGTGAATGGCGTAATCGTGACGTCGCCAATTTGGAATGAACAGCCGGCGCGAAAGGTTTCGAGTCGCTCCAGCTTGACGCGGTTGCCGGCACTGTCACGCGCGCACCGGCGATACGCATCGTGGGTGTCGGCCGTCATGTACACCGGGACTTTCAGGCGCTTGGCCATCACCCGCAGTCCGTCGATGTGGTCGCTGTGTTCGTGCGTGATGAGAATCGCGTCGAGGCAGGCTGGATCTTCGCCGCATTGCACCAGGCGGCGCAACAACTCACGGCACGAGAGGCCCACATCGACCAGCAGCCGGGTTCCGTTGCTGGAGACAAGCGTGCAATTCCCTTTGCTCCCGCTCGCCAGCACTGTCACCGAGACTGCCATGAACGCGAGCATAAACCGAAGTGCTGTGCGAGCGATAGTAACGATCTGGTAACACGGAGGAACTTGCACGATTCGGCATCGACGTTCAGACTCGGAGATGACGATATGGCCAACAAACCTGAGACCTCACTCGCTCCCATGCTTGCGGTGCGCAACGGCGCCAAGGCCGTCGAATTCTACAAGAGTGCTTTTGGCGCTAGCGAATTGTTCTGCGTCGCAGACCCTGGCGGAGCGGTCGTCGCCCAGTTGTCGGTCGGCAAGTCCGACTTCTGGGTCGCTGACGAATCGCCCGAGAACAAGAACTTCAGTCCCGAGACCCTCGGCGGTGCGACTGTGCGCCTGGTTTTGGTGGTCGGCGATCCCGACGCCGTGTTCGCGCGAGCGGTTGCAGCCGGAGCTACTGTCGTTTGGCCGGTTGCTGACCAGCCTTACCGTTGGCGTGTCGGTCGCGTCGCGGATCCCTTCGGGCATCACTGGGAAATCGGCAAACCGCTGCAGTAAATTTCCAATCGGCATCGTTTTACACAGCCGCCCACAGCATTTCGGAGGAAATCTTCCGTCAAACGCAAACTCGCATCTAAATCATCATTGCGCGGCAACTTCGCCCCGCACTAACCTAATTTCACTCTCCCGATGGCCACCACCGATTACAGTCTTGAACGCGGACTTCCTGCCAGCATCGACGCTGAACGGTCGATTCTCGGGGCGATCCTGCTGGAGAGCCTGCTGTTCGACCAGGCGGCGCAGCTCAAGCCCGAGGACTTTTCGCTGGACGCGCATCGCCGCATCTTTTCGCGGATGCGCGACCTGCAGGACAGCGGCCGTCCGGTTGACATGATCACCCTCGCCGAAGAGCTCGACCGCCGCAAGGAGGTCGAAGCCATCGGCGGCGTCGCTTATCTGTCGTCGCTCATCGACGGCCTGCCGGAGCGCCCGAGCATCGAGCACTACGTTCGCATCGTGCGGAACAAGGCCATGCTGCGCGGCCTCATCACCATCGCGCAGAACGCCATCGCACAGGCCATCGAGAACTCCGAAGACGCCGAAGACGTCATCAATATCGCCGAGCAGGGCATCTTTCAGCTCTCCGAAGGCCGTCTTGGCCAGGGCTTCACCGATATCCCGAGCATCATCCGCAACTCATTCGGCTCGCTCGACGAACTCTACGCTCGCGGCCAGGAGATTACCGGACTTCGCACTCACTACACGCAGCTCGACAAGATGACTGCCGGCTTTCAGCCGTCCGATCTCATCATCATTGCGGCGCGGCCGTCGATGGGCAAAACGGCGCTGGCCATGAACATCGCAGAGAACGCCGCCGTCCTCGACAGTAAAGTGGTTGGTGTCTTCTCGCTGGAAATGTCGAAGGAAGCGCTGCTCATGCGCATGCTGGCCTCGCACTCGCGGGTTGACTCGCACCGCTTGCGGACCGGATTCATCCCCAAAGAAGACCGCGAGAAGCTGACCTTCGCCACCGAAAGCCTGATGCAGGCGCGGCTGTTTATCGACGACACGCCAGCCATTTCGGTCACCGAGATGCGCTCCAAGGCGCGTCGCCTGATGCAGCAGGAAGGACGTCTCGATCTCCTCGTGGTCGATTACCTTCAGCTCATGTCGGCGGTCGCGGTCGGCGGCAAGCGCTTCGAGAACCGCACCCAGGAAGTCTCGGCCATCTCGCGAGGACTGAAGGCTGTTGCCAAGGAATTGAAGGTCCCGGTGGTGGCGCTCTCGCAGTTAAGCCGTGCACCCGAGAGCCGCGGCGGCGACCATCGTCCGCAACTCTCGGATCTGCGCGAGTCAGGCTCCATCGAGCAGGACGCCGACGTCGTCGCCTTCATTTTCCGCGAAGAGGTCTATAAGAAGGACGATCCTGATCTCGAAGGCCTCGCGGAGATCATCGTCGCGAAACAGCGCAACGGGCCAACTGGCGTAATCAAGCTGGCGTTTCTGCACTCGTGTACGCGCTTTGAAAATCGTGCGGCTGAGAGCGATTACATCCAGTAGCCAAGGGCCTGCGGCTCATATGCCCGTCGCTACTTTCCCAGGTTCCGATTAAAGAAGTCGGTGATGAGTTGGTAAGTCTCCTGGGACTCCGGCATTTCCCATTCGTTCCAGAAGCCATGGGGAAGAGCATCGAAGACAATCAACTGGGCGTTGACACCGGCATGCACAAACGCACGGTGCAGGTTCACGGTGTTGCTGAGGAGCAGATCGCGTCCGCTGGTCAGGAAAAGCGTGGGCGGGAAGCCTTTGAGGTCGGAATAGATCGGCGACAATACCGGATCCTTCAAGTCAGTCGTTCCGCTGTATTCCGTGTCGTGTTTGCCGGTCCAGTGAAAGAGCGGGCCTGACAGTCCCCACAATCCGTAAATAAAACTCGAGTCGCCGAATTTGCTGAGGTCTCCGCTGCCGGAGAAGATGCCTAATGCTGCGGGCATTGGCAGGCCAAGCTGGCGGATACGCGCGGCGACCTCGGCAGTCAGAATGGCTCCGGCGGACGTGCCGTAGATTCCGATGTTCTGGGGCTTGTAGGTTTTCAGCAGCTCCTTGTAAACCGCAACGTTTTCGTTCACTGCGGCGGGGAAGGGATGCTCGGGCGCGAGGGAATAGAGGACCGCGACAACTTTGGTCTGTGTGAGGTTGGCGATGGGAATGGATTCGATCATCGAGCCCCAGTCGGCGGAGAAGCCTCCACCGTGAATGTTGATGAGCACACGGTCCTGCTTGTCGGCCGGGATGGTCAGCGGAGTAACGATTCGTACGGGCACTGCGGCGATGGTCTCGTTGGCAATGTTGACCGGATACACCTTGCGCATCTTTGCGCCGCCGTTGGCTTGCCAGGCGTCGGCCTGGGCGCGGTCTTTCGCTACGTCATAGGGTTCCCCCGTGTCGGGCCGAGGCTCCGAAAGCGATTTTTGCGCTTCGGGGCTTACGTCGTCGGGGACGGGGACCACGCGAGTGACATGGGTGGTGCCGTGCTCGTCAACGAAGCTGGTGTTGGACTGGGGAGGACACTTGCAGGCTGCGTCCTGCGCGGAGGCGGCGGAGGGGAAACCGAAGAGGAGGATGCAGGTGAAGAGCGTTGTCGCGGCGACGAACCGTCGGTTGTTCATGGATTCTCCTGCCAAGTGGAGGAGTGTAACAGGTACCCCCTCCCCCTCCCCCGATCATGAAAACAAAGGACTTGCGGCAGCACGATCAGCTGTAAGTTCCTCCAATCATTATGGTTATGGGTAAAAGTCACTTAATAAAGGAGTTACGGGCGTCTTGGGGATGGGCGAGATTTCTGACGAAGGATTGGCGAAAAAACGTGAACGAATAAGACCTTCCATTGGTCGTCGTCAGCCGGAGGTTTCCCCTCGTGTCGACAGCTCTCCCTCATCCTGTCGAAGGGAGAGTAGGACAGGTCGAGGGGTGGTGAATAGGAAGTGGGTCACGGGGGAGTGTGATAACGGAGCGATAGTGAGTAATGGAAGATGGGAAGGGCGTCCGGCGATACCCGACGATATTGACAAGTGTAAAGCGACAGGCTACGGTTGGTGCAGGTGAAGATACGCAACTTCGTCCACAAGGGCCTGCGGCGGCTTTATGAGGGCGATGACAAGAAGGGCGTCCCGGCGGATTCGGCAGACAAGCTAAGAAAAATGCTGGCGTTTCTCGATGAGATCGAGAGTCCGGAGGAATTACGGGCGCTGCCTGCATGGCGTGCGCATACCCTTCGCGGTGACCGAGAGGGAACGTGGAGCTTATCGTTTACAGCGAATCGGCGGCTGACGTTCTGGGTCGACAGGCAGGAGTGGCAAATCTGCGATGTCGATTTTGAGGACTATCACTAGGAGTTGAAGTTATGGCTATGAAGAACCCGCCTCATCCTGGAGATTTCATTCGTACGGAGATTGTCGAACCGACCGGGCTAACGGTGACAGGGGCGGCGCAGGCGCTACGGGTGTCGCGTCCCGCGTTATCGAGCTTGCTGAACAGAAAGGCCGATCTTTCGGGCGAGATGGCGCTGCGGATTGAGAAGGCTTTCGGCGTGAAGATGGATACCCTCATGCGAATGCAGGCTTCCTATGACATTGCGCGGATGCGCAAGCTGGAGAGCAAGATTCGGGTGCAGCGGGTAAAGCCCGCAGCTTAGCAGCCGCCCACTTCCGTCGCGCCCAGGTTTTTTCGACGGGTTCCGGCACGACCGCTCGGTTATGCTTCCTCTCCAGCAATCTTGCCGGACGGAGGCTCGTTCGGATAGTTGAAGAAGAGTTGATTGCCGTCGGGATCATCAACCACCAGGAGCCGATAACCCCACGAACCTTCCTTGACCGGAACGCCTTTCGCCTCGAGTTCTGCGCGCAGCGCGTCCAATGCGGCGGTCGCCGCCTCGCGTGTCGCGGGCGCAACGTTCAGGGAAATGAACATCAGCCCGTTGCCAATCTTCTCTGGCCAGGTTTTAGCCAGGATAAGCGCGCAGCCCTGTCGATCCACCTGTGCGACGTACGCTCTGCCGTCCTCGTCGTCGTACCGCCAGGGACTCGTGAAGCCGAGCGCGTTGACGTAAAAGCGGAGAGAGGCCTCAACATCCGTTACGTGCAGGACGGGGCGCGCGAACCAGTCGGTCATAAGCTTCATCTCTCAAATCGAAGTTCGGTCGCCAAGTGAAGCGACGCGACGCTGGAACAAGCGCGCGATGACGACTCCGAAGAGAAAGCCGGCAACATGAGCCAGGTAAGCCACTCCTCCGGTCTGCGATTGCGCCACTCTACCAGCATCGACAAGTTGAGTGAGGAACCAAAGGCCGATCAAAAGGCAAGCTGGGATGAAAGTGATCTTCACAAAAATGAAGATGATGAGGATCGACTTAATCTGATCGCGAGGATACAGGACCAGAAACGCGCCCATCACGGCGGCGATTGCTCCGCTCGCACCCAGGTTGGGGACCGTGGAATGTGAATTCGCGAGAACTTGTGCCAGCATGGCTACTATTCCGCCAAGCAGATAGAAAGCCAGGTATCGGCCGCGGCCCATCGCATCTTCTACCTCAGGGCCGAACGCCCAGAGGAAGATCATGTTACCGATGATGTGTGACCAACTGGCGTGCAGGAACATCGCCGTGAAGATCGTAATCCAACGGTGCTCGTAGACAATCTGGACGGGAATTGCAGCCCACTGCATCACGAAGGGGTCGCCATGCACGAGTTCCATTCCAAAAACGATGACGTTGACGAGGATGATCAGCGCGGTGATGACGGGAATACGCACCGGGCGTCGCGTGGCGTCAGTTAAAGGAACTAAGCCTCCCATGGGCTACCCTCCATTTGCGGCGATAACACGGCGGAATAGGGCACCGATGTTAGCATGCGGCCGGCTGCGACCCGGCCGTCAGACATTCACTTAGGTAGTAGAAAAGGCGAAAAGACCCACCCCGCCAAAAGAAGGCGGAGTGGGCCACCCGTTCGTTAGGTCTGTGTTCTACGTGTTGATGGGCATGCCGAAGACGGCGTTGGACGCGTCGAGCATTGCCTCTGACAATGTGGGATGCGCGTGGATGATGTTGGCCAGGTCTTCCGCGGTGCATTCCATCTCGAGAGCAACCACGGACTCGGCGATGAGTTCGGTCGCGGTCGGTCCGATGATGTGCACGCCGAGAATTTCCCCGTGCTTGCTGTCGGTGACGATCTTCACGAAGCCTTCGTGCTGACCGACGATGCTGGCACGTGAATTCGCGGTAAACGGAAACTTGCCGACTTTCACGTCGTAGCCAAGCTCTTTGGCCTTG
This sequence comes from uncultured Acidobacteriaceae bacterium, assembly GCA_963738905.1. Classification (GTDB taxonomy): domain Bacteria; phylum Acidobacteriota; class Terriglobia; order Terriglobales; family Acidobacteriaceae; genus DASRAA01. Next base: position 904,504 of record CAVTYG010000010.1, on the reverse strand, counting down.
GCTTCCGTCAGTCCAACGCTGCCGATTTCAGGATGACAGTAGGTCGCGTTGGGAATGCGCAGCTTGTTGATTTTCTTTGCCGGCTTGCCAGCGATGTGCGTGACCGCGACGATGCCTTCCATCGCACCGGCGTGCGCGAGTTGCGGATAGCCCATGGCGATATCGCCGATGGCGTAGATGCCGGGCTCGGCGGTACGCATGTATTCGTCGGTCTTCACGAAGCCACGCTCGACTTCGACCTTCGTCTTCTCGATTCCGACGTTCTTCGGTGCGCGGTGCGCGTCCAACGGCGATCAGGACTTTGTCGGCTTCCAGCTTCTGCTGCTTGCCATCGACGGTGAAGGTCACGGCGACGCCGTCTTTGGTGCGCTCGACCTTTTCGACCTTGGCGTTGACGAAGCCGTTGATGCCGCGCTTGCGATAGACGCGGGCCAGTTCCTTGGAGATGTCCTCGTCTTCGACGGGCACATAGCGCGGAAGCATCTCGAGGATCGTGACGTCTGCGCCGAACGACTTGTAAATACTGGCGAACTCGACACCGACCGCGCCGGAGCCTATCACGATGAGCGACTTCGGAATGTCGTTAAGGCTCAGTACTTCGATGTTGGTGAGGATGCGGTCGTCGGGCTTGAGGCCGGGGAGAACGCGCGCCACCGAGCCGGTCGAGAGGATCACGTTCTTGGCGGTGATCGACGACTTGCCGCTTTTGCCTTCGACATCCACGGTCAAAATGCCGTTCTTCGCCGGGCCAGTGAGCTTGCCCCAGCCTTCGATGACGGTCACCTTGTTTTTCTTCATCAGGAACTGCAAGCCTTTGGCGTGCTTGTCGACAATGCCCTGCTTGCGCTTCTGGATGGTTCCCCAGTTCAGCTTGGGGGCGGTGATGTTCTCGATGCCGAGGGCATCGCCATCTTTCACGTGGTCAAACACTTCCGCATTGAAAAGCAAGGACTTGGTGGGGATACAGCCGACGTGCAGGCAGGTGCCGCCGAGGTATGGGTCCTTCTCGATGAGGGCCGCTTTCAGGCCAAGTTGGCCGGCGCGAATGGCCGCCGTGTATCCCGCGGGGCCGCTGCCGATGATGGCCACATCGTAGGTAGTGTCAGCCACAGTGGTGCTCCGTTCTGTAGGGAGTTATGAGTGCTCTATAGCAAATAGATGATTGTAATGCAGGAAGGAAGCGGGGGAGGCCAGTGGATGGGGGTTAGCGGTTTAGTGGATAGAGAAGGTAACCACGGATTGCGGGGAGGACGTGGCCGCCTGAAGGCGACTTCACGGCCGATACGTCATCAGCCAGTCGAAGAGCCATGAGGCCGATATCGCTGCGAGGCTTAGAAATGGGAGTAGAACTGCCTTCCTAAATGGACGACGCAGCGCGAAAGCCCCGAGTACTGCAAATCCGTATGACCACACGGACAGGATGAATAGGAGACCCGAGAGTGAGTAGCCTGGGTCCATCACCATGAAGGACGAACCGGCGAATGGAAGCCAGGGGACGAGCAGAATAACCCAGATCACGAAGAGGGTGCGGACGGCCAGGTCCTTCGAGCTTTCTGATTGTTCCGTGTCGGGCAAAGTCACGATGCCAGTTTAAACGCTGACATGAGTCGCTTGCGACGACTGCCGTAGTCAATAATTGATCCCCTGCTCCGACGATGAATGCCGGAACTGTAAACCACAGCTAGCACGCGGCCCCTGTGCTGTGAGTCTTTTTGCCGCCTGCTTCGTATATCCCGTTAGTATTGTCGTCTCCGCGTTTAGTGCGTTAGCAACGATGCAAACCGAAGAGGCCCAAATCGCCAGCGGCCTGCGCCGGCGCGATTTCGGATGTGCTGGATGCGCTCATCGAGCAGTCTCAGCATCGGCTGCTGCGCCTACCTGGTGCACATGACGGGCCGCCATCACCTGCCAATTACGGCAATTTTGTACACGAGCAGAACGACAACGGCCGCCAGCGCGATCCAGGCTGACAGCGTGTAGCGCCGGAAAAAGTACAGGGTCACGCTCACCCAGCAGAAGCAGGCACCTATTAGGCCTCCGCCAATGTACGGCGCAGCGACTGCGGCCGAGAAACTTATCCCAAGAACGTGCCTGAGCCGGAAGAACTCACCCAGCGTCCTTACCACGATGAGGAATTGAACCGTGATTCCTATCTGAGCCCAGCGTTCTCGAGTCATGGGGAAATTCTAGCCGGGCGGGCGACAATTGCCGACAAGATCGCGATCAGACTAAGTGCGGGCCACCGGTCGGCATAGGCGCGGCCTGAGTCTTTTTGCCGCCCTGATCCGTATATCCCGTTAGTATGGTCGTCTCCGCGTTCAGTGCGTTAGCAACGATGGCAACCGAAGAGGCCCAAATCGCCAGCGGCCTGCGCCGGCGCGATCCGGATGTGCTGGATGCGCTGATTGAGCAGTATCAGCATCGCCTGCTGCGCTACCTGGCGCACATGACGCGCAACCGGGCCACGGCGGAAGACCTTTTCCAAGAGACATGGATACGGGTGCTGGAAAAGGGCCATCAGTATGACGGCAAGAGCCGCTTTGCCACTTGGCTGATGACGATTGCGCACAACGTCGCCATCGACCACTTGCGCAAGCGTACCCCGGCCAGCCTGGACGAAATGCGCGATGTCGAAGATGCCGCGCCGTTCGAGCCTGTGGCGGTTGGTCCTTCGCCCTTCGAACAAGCGGCAGCAGGAGAAGACAAGGCTCGAATCCAAGCGGCGCTCGAGCAGCTACCGCCGATCTTTCGTGAGGTACTCGTCTTGCGTTTTCAGGAGCAATTGAAATTGGAAGAGATTGCGAAGCTGGTGGGCATACCGCTGGCGACGGTGAAGACACGGTTGTATCGGGGCGTGATGGCGCTGCGTCCGACATTCGGAGGGGCGAAATGAACGGCCACGAACACGGACGAGCGATTGACCTGATTTCGCGGCGAGAAGTTGAGGGCGTCACCGAGGCCGAGGCCCGCTGGCTGGGATCGCACCTGGAGAAATGCGCTGAGTGCTCTGAGTTCGAGCTCGCGATAGGCGGCGCTGAGCAAGCGCTGCGGTCATTCACGGTGATGGCGACGGGCTCGCTGGTGGCGTCGACGCAAGCCCGGGTACGCGCGCGCGCCGTCGAGTTGCGGGAGCGCGAGGCGCGGAGATTTCTGATCGCGATTTCCTTCGCCATGGGGGTCGTGTTCTCGACGCTGTCGGCGTGGGCGTCGTGGAAGGTCGGCGGGTGGATGGTGGAGCGCTTCAGCCTGCCTTCGGCGATCGTCGGGCCAGGGGTGGTGTTTTTCTGGCTTTTGCCGGCCGTCCTGCTGGGGGTGTTACTGATGGCATTCCCCGAGTCGAATTTTGAAGGAAGCGTGATGCACCTGTTGATGAAAGACCGTCAGAGAGGGATCCAATGACCCAGCGTAAATCTACTTTCAGCGAAGAGTTCGCAATCATTCCGAAGTTCATGTACGTGTTTTGCGTGGCGGGCTTCATCGTGATGGCTTGTGTATTTCTGTACGTCATTCCCCACCACGACCCGCATTCACCGCCGTTTTCGGTGCGGGTGCTGCTGACCTTTCTGGCGGGAATCGCGCTGTCGATTTACCTTCTACTAGTCGGGTACGTCAACCAGGACGCAAAGCGCCGCGACATGGGGCAGGTACTGTGGACGCTGCTGGTCATCTTCATCCCCAATTGCCTGGGCTTCGTGGTGTACTTCCTGCTGCGCAAGCCGCTGATCCAGTACTGCCCGAAGTGCGGGGACCGGGTGGAAAAGGACTTCCATTACTGCGCCAAGTGCGGGTGTGAGCTTTCGCCGGCGTGCGGTTCGTGCGGGCGTCCCGTGGGGCTGGACTATACGGTGTGCCCGTACTGTGGGAAGGCGTTAGGAGGCGTGCCGGGCCCGGCGGCGTCGTGAGCTAACCGACGATTTCTTCGAACTTGAGGGGATCGGGAGCGACCGGGACCGGCTTGGGCTCGATCAGTGCGAGCTGCTGATAGGTATATCGAATGCGGTGAATAACGGTGATCGTGCTAAGTACGGCGATCACCCACAGCACCGGACCCATGCGGTTGAAGAGGGCCCCGATGATGACCAGTACGATGCGTTCGGGGCGTTCCATGAATCCGGCCTTGCAGCTTTGCACCAGGGACTCGGCGCGGGCTCGGGTGTAGCTGACCATCACCGAGCTGACCATGACGAACGCCACCATCACCACGTAGAAGAAGCGGTTGGCGCGGGCGTAGTACACCAGCAATCCAAAGAAGAGCGCGACATCACTGTAGCGGTCGATGACGGAGTCGAAGAAGCCGCCGAACTGCGTGACCTGATTGGTAGCACGGGCGACTCGGCCGTCGACCATGTCGAAGATTCCGGCGCCGATGATGACCAATCCGGCGTAGAGGAACATGCGCTGCTGATTGTCGGCGTTGGCGTAGCCGAACAGAAATCCGGCAACGACGTTGATGAGCAAGCCGATGAAAGTGAGCGCGTTGGGCGAGATCTTGGTCAGCGCGAGGCCGTGGACAATCCTGTACAACAACCACTTGCTAGAACGCCCGACTGCGCTCGTCCAAGTCATTACGCCTCGTCGTGAATGGTGACCAGCTTGAGGACCTCGAGCTCGCGCTTGCCATTCGGGGTGACCACTTCGCTGACGTCTCCGACTTTCTTGCCTAGGAGGGCGCGGCCGATTGGCGACGTGGTGGAGATAAACCCCTTGGTTACATCAGATTCTTCACTGGTGACCAGCTTGTATTCAATCTCCTCATTCTTGGAGGAGTCGAACACGAGGATGGTGGACCCGATGGCGGCCTTGTCCTTGGGGATGTTGGCCATGTTGACCAAGGACAGATCGGCCATGCGTTTCTTGAGCTGGCCGAGGCGGGCGCGAACGAATTCCTGCCGCTGCTTGGCCATGTGGTACTCAGCGTTCTCACTGAGGTCACCCATGGCCACTGCCTTCTTAAGTTCTTTCGGAAGTTCGTGATTGAGCTCGTATTCGAGGACTTGAATTTCCTGTTCGAGCTTCTTCTTGATGTGTTCAGGCATACTTCAACGAGGGCTTCGATAGGCGAAAGAGCGTACCGAAGGCATCCCACGATTATACGCGAAGGGTGGAAGAGGAAGAGTAGGCGGTGCACGCGTAGAAGGGCCACTCCCCGGAATGCCGCGCCAATTGACGGTTTCCGGCGATCGGCGTTACACTGGATTCATAGATGTGGGACCATTTATAAGCTCTCTACCTGTCCGCTGGGGAGCGGCACGGCCCTCATGAACACACTTAGCTTTAGTATCGGCGACAAGGTCGTCTACCCGAACCACGGGGTAGGTGTGATCGAACAAATCAGCAGCCGGACCATCGGCACACACGTCGAAAAGTTTTATCTCCTCAAAATCAAAGCCAGCAGCCTGAAGGTGATGGTTCCATTTCACAATGTGGAGACGGTCGGCCTGCGACGCGTCGTGCGAAATGGCGAAGTGCAGAAGATCATCGAGTTCCTCAGCGACGGTAAATGTGAAAACGCCGCCGACTGGAAGGACCGGTTCAAGGAAAATTCCGACAAGATGCGGACCGGCTCACTTCTCGATGTGGCGATCGTGCTGAAGGGGCTGTTGCTTCTGGCGCAGATGAAGCCACTCAGCTTCCGGGAAAAGAAGATGCTGGAGAGGTCGCGTTACCTGCTGGTCAGCGAGCTGGCGATGTCACGAAACGTGGAAGAGCCGGTGATCGAGGACGTGCTGGATCGCGCGCTGACGAAAAGCAAGCTGCGGTTCCCTGAAGCGTCGGCCGTGGCGTGCTGATCGGTTCGGGCGTCGCGGGCTGAAGCCGCTCGGAATGACAAAATGGACGGCTGGACGCTGGCCTGAAGGCCAGCTCTACCACAAAGCGGTTTTAGGCTTAGACGCTGGATCCTTGACTCCGCTCAGGGCAGGCTCTGAAGATCAACTCTACCGCAGAGTGATTGTCTCTCTACCCCACCAGGACCGCGCCGCCGTTTACGTTGAATATCTCTCCGGTGATGAACGCGGCATATTCCGTACACAAGAACAGGATTGGCCCGGCGATTTCCTCGGGTGTTCCGACCTTGCCGAGTGGAATCGCGCCGAAGATCTTGGTGCTGCGCTCGGAATCTTCGAGGGTGTCGGCTGACATGCCGGTTTTCACCCACCCCGGCGCCACGCAGTTCACGTAAATACCGAAGGGCGCGAGCTCGGTGGAGAGTCCTTTCACCATGCTGATGAGCGCACCTTTGCTGGCGGCATAGTCCGCGTGCCCGGCCTCGCCGCGTTGCCCGGCGGTAGAGCCGACCAGCACAATGTGTCCACCGCGCTGCTGCCGTTTCATCTGCGCGACCGAGTGTTTGACCACAGCGAAGATGCTGTCGAGATTGACGGCGATGGTTTTAAGCCATTGCTCGTCGGACATCTGGTCGATAGGAACATCGTTCGGCGGCCAGATTCCGTGGTTGCCGACAAGCACGTCAAGACCGCCAAATCGTTCTACCATAGCCCGAACCAGCGCTTCGGCGGTCGCGGTCCCCGTCAGGTCGGCCTGGACCGCGTGACACACGCTCGGACCGCACTCGGCAACGATGCTTTCCGCTTCATTGGCGGCGTGGACATAGTTGAAGACCACCTTCGCTCCGGCACGAACAAACAGGCGCACGGTTGCGGCGCCGATACCGCGCGACCCTCCCGTGATCAGGGCGACCTTTCCCTCGAGCGATAGCTTCACGTCAGATGGCATAGCGAACAACGAACTTAGCACACTTGCGATTGCCGTTTGCGCGCCTTGCGGTAAACTCACTGGCTCGCAGAGTAATATGAAGCGCCGCGGGTTTCGTGTGGCCTATACGAAAATCGTGATGGTGAGGAACTGGCCGAAAGAAACCGCAGGAGCAGAAAATGGACATTGAGGACATTCGCCGCCATTGCCTTGGGCTTGCCCACGTGACGGAACAGGTGCAGTGGGGCTCGGACCTGGTCTTTAAGATCGATGGCAAGATGTTTGCCGTGGCTCCGCTGGAGGTCGCTCCGGTGCGGCTCTCTTTCAAGTGCACGCCGGAAAACTTTGCGGAATTGTGCGAGCGGGAAGGAATCATCCCCGCACCTTATATGGCGCGTGCGCAGTGGGTAGCGCTGCAAACGCTGGAGGCGGTGTCGCGCGACGAACTGCGAGCACTTCTGGAAGAGTCGTATCGCCTGGTGTTCGAGCGGCTGCCAAAGAATCGCCGCGACGCGTTGGGGGCCGCACAGGCCGCTCCAAAACCTAAGACCAAGAAGGCCAGCAAGAAGGCAAAGTTCGCAGCCAAAGCCAAGAAGGCCACACGCAGAAAATAATGACGGTTCGTTGCAGATGGAGTTGGCTGTTTTTGCTCTCTGGATGTGCGCTCGCCCAGACCGAGCCAGGAACGGCCAAAGTGGTGGACGGCCCGCCACCTCATGCGTTGGTCGCGCCCGCCGCTACTCTGGAGCAGCCATTCTTTGAGCTTATTCGCCAGGGCGACGCCCTTCGGTTTCTGTCGTACGTTTCGGAGGACGGCGTCAACCTGGGGCGTGACGCTCGGCATAGCACGCACACTGAGATCGAAGAGGAGCTCACGCATCACAGCGGACTGTATTGCAAGCTCTTCGACACGTCATGCATACCGCCGTCGGCGACGCAGGAAGCTGCGGTTCCACAGTGCTCGTATCGCGAGCTACTCACGCAGTCGGAGCACGTGCGTACCGCTTCCACGGAGACGACCCGCAACAACGTGCGACAAGCCATTCTGGTGGCGGAAGTGAACAATGCGAAATGTGGCGGCCCGGTGCTCATCGATTTCATCTTCAATTACGAGCACGGCGGCTGGAAGCTGTTCTCGATCCCCTAATCAGAAGGGGCACGTAAATCGGTGGCGCAAAATCAGGGTAGTCGTGCTAGCTTAAGTCACTCCTATTTTGCGGCGAGGCTCCTCTATGATGCTGGAAACGGAAGTGTTCGACATCGAGCCCGACATCACAGTAGTTTCCTGCGCGGGCCGCTTCACTCTGGGTACGCAGCTTCGCCTCACAGAATCGATGATCAATACGCTCATCCAAAAGGGCACCCGCAAACTGGTGGTGGACCTGACCCATACCGAGATCGTGGACAGTGCCGGCCTGGGCGTGCTGATGCACGTATTCGGCGAGCTGGAACAGATGGGGGGTACCCTGCGGGTGTCGGGCGCCAACGAGAGGGTGGCCAACCTGTTTAACGTCACGCACACCAATGGAATTCTCGCACTCGATCCCGACTTGATGACCAGCGTGAAGAAGTTGAAGGACGGCGCCGCCGCTCCGAGCTAGCCGGACTACTCGAGTTGCAGTCCGTCGGTCAGGCTGCTGACCCTTTCGATGCGGTGTTCGAGGCACCACTTCGCGAGGGAGTCCACGAGCGTCTCGCAGGCACAGGGATCCCAGAAGTTGACCGTGCCCACTTCGATGGCACTCGCGCCGGCCAGCATGAATTCGATGATGTCTTCGGCGGTGCTGATGCCGCCAATTCCAATCACAGGAATCTTGACTGCCTTGGCCGCTTCCCAAACCATTCGCAGCGCGATGGGCTTGATCGCCGGGCCGGAGAGCCCCGCGGTTACGTTGGAGATTCTCGGCCGCCGGGTTTCGGCGTCGATGGCCATTGCCACAAACGTATTCACCAGCGAGAGCGCGTCTGCGCCAGCCTCTTCGGCGACCTGTGCCATCTGCGGAATGCTGGTCACGTTCGGCGACAGCTTCACGATGACGGGACGGGTAGCGACTTTCTTTACGGCGCTGACTACATCGAACAGCATTTTGGGGTCAGTGCCGAAGGTAATGCCGCCACACGAGGTGTTGGGGCAGGAGACGTTCAGCTCGTAACCGTGAATTCCTTCACCATCGTTCAAGGCATGAACGACTTCGACGTAATGCTCCTGCGAGTGTCCGAAGACATTGCAGAAGAAGACGATGTCTTTGATCTTCCGAAGCAGGGGAAGTTTTTCGCTCAAGAACGCTTGTACGCCGATGTTCTGTAGTCCAATTGCGTTCAACATTCCCGCCGAGGTCTCGAACAAGCGGGGCGGAGGATTGCCCGGCATGGGCTCCCGCGAGAGCCCTTTGACGACGAACCCACCGAGGCGCTCGAGGGTGACAACGTCTTCGAACTCCACGCCGTAGCCGAAGGTGCCGCTGGCTGCGAGGACTGGATTCTTCAGTTCGATGCCGGCGACCGACACGCTCATGTCGAGAGATGCAGGGCTCATGGCCGGCTCTCCGCCGCGCCGCGAGGTTTGGCGGGCGCTGGAGCGACAGTGGGCGTGTCGCTGCGTGAGATTGCTTGGGTCAGAACGTGGCCGGTCGCGTTCGTAGGCTTGTTAATCCCCAGCAGTACTGCGAGAGTCGGGGCGAGATCGATCGGCTCGACCTGCTCGCGATAGACGCCGGGCTTGAACGCCGGTCCGTAGAAGGCCAGCGGGACGTGCTGATCGTAGGAGTAAGCGAGCCCATGATCGGCAACGTCCTTGGTGGAGAGTGTGAACGGGCGCGGCAAGCCCATCACCCACCATCCACCGTAGGGAGAATAGCTGTTCACATACATGCGTCCGATCGCGTTGGGCGTTACCTCGCCGTTCGCAAGCTGATCTTTGGTGTAGGCCGTCACGAATCCCGCTGTCGCGCATCGCCTGCACGACGTAGGTTTCGGCGTCGGCCTCGGTTAGTTTTTCGTCGAACGCATCGCTGTTGAGGAACACGATCGGGAAGGACGTGGAGCGGATGTAGTCTGCCTTTTTGTGCAGCATGGCACTCAACGTCTTATTCAGGTCGGCTTTGAGGTCCTTATTGGCAATCAGCCCGGCAGGGATATGTAAGCTGACGCTCGTGGCGTTGGTGGGCGCGACGCCGTGGTCGGCACTGAGCGTAATCCAAAAGCGGCTGCCGTATTGCTGTTGCAGGAAACCGATGAACTCGCTGATCTGGCGGTCGAGTGCCAGCGCCATGGCATGCATTTGCGGCGAGTCGGGGCCGTAGGCATGTCCGGTGAGGTCGTTGGCGGACAGGCTGAGCACGAGCAAGTCGGTTACGGTGCCCTGACCGAGTTTTTCCTGCTGGATCAGCTCACGGGCAAACTCGAATTCGTAATCGTTTCCGTATGGAGTGCGGCCGATCAGTTCGTAGTAGTTGATCGGCTTGCCCTCGCTATCGTCGTGTGGCGATGTGGAACCGAGCACCTCACCGTTGGCGTCTTTCCAGTCGAGGTTCAGGTATTTCTGAGCGTGCTTCTGGCTGTTGAAGGTCGTCAGCCAGCGCGGGGCCTCTTTCATGTAGTAGGTCGAGGTCACCCACGATCCGCTGGCGTGGTCGATCCAGTAAGCACCGTTCGCACTGAAGCCCGCGGGAAGAATGGCCGCGCGGTCTTTGAGGGCGACGCCGAATACTCGCGAGTTCCCCTGGGTCGCTAACCTGAGCTCGTCGCCGATGGTGTCGGCCAGCAAATTGTGGGGCGAGGCGCCGATGGCATCGCCTTCGACGCCGATGAGCTTGGTTGAGTCATCTTCGACGCTGCTGACCGTACGCTTGCCCACCCACCACTCGTTGGCCAGAATTCCGTGTCCAGAAGTGTAGGTACCGGTTCCCAGAGTAGCGTGGCCGGGCGCTGTGCGCGTATTGGCGTAATCATAGTAGCAAGAGGGAAAGTACGCGCCGCGATCGGTGAAGGTCCGGAATCCGTTGGGCCCGAACTCGTCGTGATAGCGCTCGAGGTAGTCGCCCCGGAACTGGTCGATGACCAGGATGACAACGAGTTTGGGAGAGGCCTGATACGCGGAGGCGAAAGCCGCCGTGGCCATCAGAAGGATGACGCAGATTCCTGCCAGCCTGGTGCGGAGCATCTGCAACAGTCTATCAACTGGCCGACGCTCACACCGCAATCGGCGGTTAGTCCGCCGGCCGGCCGACTGATACGGGTTGTCGTACGGTGGCGGTACGCTCCAGCTTGTCCCAGGAGAACGAGCCGCCTTCGATGGCCCGCTTCAACGTCTTGAACAGAACGACGGAGAACAACTGGCGATAGGCAAACCGTTGCAGCCACACGTGTCCCAGGAGAAGGAAGTCGCGCTTGCGGCCGGGTTGCTGGCGCTCGAGGGCAAAGGCGATGGTGGATGCAATGAAGTCAATGATCATGAACAGGGCGAAATAGATGACCAGCTTCTGGAAGTCGGCGGGGTTCGCCGATTCAGGGTGAAAGCTCTTGTTCACAAAGTAGGAAACCGCGCCGATCACAAACATGATGTCGATGAAGGGAGATACGAGCGGTAGCAGGATCTGGAAGATGATCACGTTGGGCAGAGCGACCCAGCCCAGCGCGCCTTTTTGCTTGAGTGCGTCCTTGTGCTTCCACACCGCCTGCATAATGCCGAACGACCAACGGAAGCGTTGCCGCATGAGTCCGTTCGCGGTGGTGGGAGCTTCGGTGTAGGCGAGTGCGCGGTCTTCGTAGTTCACGCGATATCCGGCCTGCAAAAGGGCCATGGTGAGGTCGGCATCTTCGGCCACGGTGTCGTGATGGTAGCCGCCGGCGGCCTTGACGTCGGCCGTGCGCCAGGCGCCGATTGCACCCGGCACGACACTGACCGCGTTCAACGTATCGAGCGCGCGCCGCTCGAAGTTCTGGCTGGTGATGTATTCCAGCGCCTGCCAACGCGTCCAGAGATTCACGCGATTGCCCACTTTGGCGTTGCCGGCAATCGCGGCCACCCGCGCATCCCGGAAGTGCGGAACCAACTTGGAGATCGCGTCGGGCGCAATGATGGTGTCGGCATCGATGCCGACGAACAGCTCTTCGTTCACGTGCTCCAGCGCGAAGTTGAGAGCGGCAGCTTTTCCGGAGTTCGGCTTGGTTAGCACGGTGACGCGACCAGCAGCAATTTCGTTGCGAAAAGCGTTGCGTGTGACTTCGAGCGTGCGATCTTTGGAACCGTCATCGATGACGATGGCACGCAAGTTGGGATAGTCGGACTCGAGCACGGACTGCACGGTGCGCTCGATGACCGTCTCCTCGTTGTACGACGGAATCAGGACCGCGACGCTGGGCAGATAATTCGGGTCGTCAATGGAATGACGACGGTGGAAGCGATCGAACGTGGCCAAGGCACCCACGAGAATGAGGCGCGCACTCATGAGCACGTCGCCAACGAAAAACACAAAGATGATGAACGACGACACCAGCGAGAAGAGCGAGAAGTCGAGGCCGTCAATCCAGGATGCCCAACGCTCGTTGGCGGAGATGGGCGGCATGACATCGCTGCGTGTCTTGCCCAGCAGGCTGGAGACCGGAACGATGTCGTATCCCTTCTGACGCAGGCCGTCGATGATGAGGGGCAGCGCCTTCACAGTCTCAGCGCGATTTCCGCCACCATCGTGCAACAGAATGATGTTGCCGCAGCTCAGGTTCCCGGGCGCGCAAGGCGGCAGGTTCTTCAGCACATCGGCGACAATTTCGTTGGCCGGACGACGCGGGTCATCGCGCCAATCGTTGGGATCGACCTTGTCGCCGATAGTGATATAGCCGAGATCCTGCGCCAGCTCGAGCGGGCGGACCTGGTCCGCGGTGTCGGGTTCCTGGTCGACGGAATATGGCGGGCGGAACAGTACTGGCTTCACGCCCAACTTACCTTCGAAGAAACGTTCGGTCAGGTTCAGCTCGACTTCGAAATAACGCTTGGAGACGCTACTGATGTCGGGATGGGTGAAGGTATGGTTCCCGATTTCGTGTCCTTCGTCATAAATCCGTTTCGTCAGCCCGGCATTCTTTTCCGCTTCTACGCCAATCAGAAAGAATGTCGCTTTGGCGCCCTTCTCCTTCAACACGTCGAGGATTTTCGGCGTCCATTCCGGATCGGGACCGTCATCGAACGTAATCGCAATCTTTTTGGGAGAGCTGCCGTACATATCGACGGTGTACGGCGCGGGCAGGTTCTTGAATACCTCGTCGGTGATGAGGTTGGTGCTCGGATCGACCGTTAGCTGGCGCTCGCCCGAGGTCGGGTTCGATTGAATATGCAGAATCTCGCCCTGGCCTTCGATGTCCACGTCCTGACCAGGCGGGACAATATTGAGTTTCGTGGTGGCGGCGGCTTCACCGGGTTTGTCCCAGATCGCCCAAAGCGACCGATCTTCCGAACCCAGACGCCACAGCGCGAAAGTATCGATGCCCAACGATTGCGCAGCGCGCATCTGATTCAGCGCCGTAACCCCATCGAGAAACCACACATCGTGGCGGATATTGTTCTCGTCGAGGTAGGCGATGTGCGTGTTCATCGCATCGCCGTCGAAGTCCACGTCAGTGTCGGCTTCTTCAGCTTCGAGCCAGGCATCCTGCACCGAGACATTGTGAACGGCCTCCGGTGGCGTGCCCTTTTTCTGGCCGGGCTTTCGTGCCCAGTCGTAGCCGTAATTGGCAATCGCGGCAATGATCTTTTCGCGCGGAATCACCGCCAGCGCGTCTTCCAGATTTTTGACGAACCAGTCCTGACTGGCGATCGGCCCAGGCATGCCTCCGGGAAAGTGCTCGTCATAGTTCATCAAAATGAGGCCGTCAGAGACTTGAGCGATGCCGCTGTAATCGAACTGCCGGTCGTTGGCGGGCACGGCGATGTACAGCTTCATGCCGCGGCTTTGCAGATCACCGTACAGCTCTTTCACAAGCTGCTTGTAATCGGCGCGCGAAGTTTCCGGGAAGGCTTCGATGTCAAGCGTCAGCCCCCGGTACTGGTCGGTGTCCAGGAACTCCATCAGTTCGTCGCGGAAACGCTTGCGCGCGTCGGGGTCGGCAAGAAACCTGGCGGTCAGCTCGGGCTGCCACTGGTTGGTGATGGGGTCGAAATTGTTGACCAGCGGAAATACTTCGGTCTGGGCCTTCTCCGACTTGAGAAACGGCATCACCTTGTCGTCCACCAGACGAGGCTTGCCTTTCTCATCCATCACATCGAACAGCACGTTGGTTTCGGTAACGGATTGCAGGCGACCGTCCGGTGTCAGGACATGTAGCCACTCGGGAAAGAGCAGATCAACCTGGGGATAGTACTCCTTCAACGAGGCGAAGCTGGCGGCATCCCATTGCACGTAGAACGCGCCACGAATGCCTTCAAGTGAATTGAGGGTCGCCTGCTGTTGCTTAGGAGCTTTGTGCTGATTAGAACCGCGAACGGTCTTGCGCTTCAGGTTGTCCTTCAGCGGGTGGTAGGGCTTCTTGACCTCGGGGAGGCTTACGCCCGGCACCGATGAGCCCCGAAATATGGTGACGACAAAGAATGCAATCAGCAGCGTGATCAGGATCACGCTGATGTCGAGCACGCGCCGAAGGCGGCGCCAACGCTTGCCTTCTGGATCGAAAAAAATAGGTTTAGGGCCGGGCATACCTACTCGGAGAGATTATCGCAGTTCATCGGAAAGTGAGGGCAACAAGCTGGGGCGGGGCTGCGCTGGTTCTCTTTCGTTGCTGATGTAAACCCCACTTCAATGGCAAAGACTCGTTGACGAGCGACGTGTCCCGCGACGACGGATGGCGCAATGCTATATTCGGCTCGTGGGCGAAGCTACACACAATCCAGCACTTAGCAGTGAGCCCATGCCGCTTTGGCGAGTGTTCCTGGAGCATCGCCGCTGGTTTTTGGTCTTCACACTAGCCGGACTGGCGCTGCGATTGCTGTTCTATTTCCGGTTTCCTCATATCACGGGCGACTCGCTCATTTACGGCGACATCGCCAGGAACTGGCTCGATCAAGGGATCTTCGGGTTGACCCATGCCGAAGGGGTTCGTCCCACCTGGATTCGTCTGCCCGGCTATCCCGCATTTCTTGTGTTGTGCTTCAAACTTTTCGGGCGCGAGCACTATCACGCTGTCCTGCTGGCGCAGATTGCGATCGACCTCGCGGGCTGCTTTGTCATCGCTGACATCGCGCGGCGAACGGTTTCCTCGCGTGCCGCTCAATTCTCGTTCGCTCTGGCGGCGCTGTGCCCGTTTACGGCGAACTACACCGTCGCTCCCCTGGCCGAGACCCTGAGCATCTTCTTTACTGCGCTGGCTCTCGATGCTGCAATTGCAGGCTTCATGTTGCTGGAGGAAAACTCTCCCTCGCGGAAGGCGTGGGTGGTTTGCGGCGTTGCGCTGGCGGCGGGAATTCAGATGCGTCCCGACGGCGGAATTCTGCTGGCCGCGATTGGGTTGTTCCTGGTTTGGCGACTGTGGAAGTCTCCCGATCAGCGAATGCAATGGTTCGGTGCGGGCACGCTGGTGCTCGTCCTCGCTATCGCTCCTCTGGTGCCGTGGACGGTTCGCAACTGGCGCGAGTTTCATAGCTTCCAGCCGCTGGCCCCCCGTTACGCGAGCGATCCGGATGAATTTGTGCCTAGCGGGTTCGATCGCTGGATGCGGACGTGGATTGTGGACTACGCTTCGACCGAAGAGGTTTACTGGCAGGTACCGGGCGCCGATGTGGACCTGAATCAGCTGCCGACGCGCGCTTTCGACAGCCAAGAAGAGAAGCAGCAAACCGAGGCGATCTTTGCCGAATATGCGCAGTCCCACTTTGTGGGACCTGAGCTGAACGACCGTTTCAATCAATTAGGACTAGCTCGGATTGCCCGGCATCCCGTGCGCTATTACGTTTGGCTGCCGGCGTTGCGGATTGCCGATATGTGGCTTCGACCGCGCACCGAGATGCTGCCGCTCAACTCCCGCTGGTGGGAGTACGAAGACGACATGCAGGATTGCATTCTAGCGAGCCTGTGGGGATTACTGAATCTGGCGTTTCTGTTACCCGCGGTGATGTGCGTCATCCAAGGCCCGCGACCACGTTATCTCGCCATGATGCTGCTCTTCGTGGCGCTGCGTTCGGCTTTCCTGGGAACCATGGAGAATCCTGAGCCGCGTTACACGTTAGAGTGCTACCCCGTCGTGCTTGTCCTGGGTGGGGCGTGGATTTCCGGCTGGAAGCGCTGGCGTCTTGGCGCGCGGTAGCGCTTGCGAATCAGAGCAGCATATTGTCGATCAAGCGCGTTGTACCTACCCACGCGGCAACGGCGACCAGCATTCCCGGCGACACTTGCTCGACGGGGTCGAGTGTGTCGGGATCGACAATGACAAAATAATCCAGCTTCGCCGCGGGTTCGGAGGCGATCGTCGCCGTACCGATGGTGACGAGCTTTTGGGCGTCGCGCTCACCGGCCTCGGCCGCTGACCTCACTTCCCGCAACGACCGGCTCAATACCAGCGCTCGTTTGCGCTGGTCAGGGTTGAGGTACACGTTCCGCGAGCTCATCGCCAGCCCATCAGGCTCGCGCACGATGGGGCAAACCACGATCTGCACATCCATATCGAGGTCGCGGGCCATCTTGCGCAGCAGGGCGCACTGCGCGGCGTCCTTCTGCCCGAAGTAAGCACGGTCAGGACGCACGATCTCGAACAGCTTGCAGACCACCGTCGAAACGCCCTGAAAGTGTCCGGGACGCGAAGCGCCGTCGAGGCGATTGCTGATCTCGGTCACTTCCACGCGCGTCTGCGCTCCGGGCGGATACATCTCCGCAACCGAGGGCACGAACAGAAGATCGACTCCCAGTTCGCGAAGCAGCCTGGAATCGCTCTCGAGAGTTCGCGGGTACTGCGCCAAATCCTCGGTAGGCCCGAATTGCAGAGGGTTCACGAAAACCGAGACAGCGGTGATATCACAGTTCGCTTTCGAGGCCCGAACCAGTGACAGGTGTCCTTCGTGCAAGGCCCCCATGGTGGGCACAAAGCCCAGCGTCTGGCCGCCGCGAGTGACTGCGCGGCAGGCGGTTTTCATCTCAGCGACGGTTTCGATTTGGCGCACGTTTTCTCGGACTAAGACTTTGGTTGTGCCGGCGGTTTTTCGTCTCCAGGGGTGGGCTGTGCCTCGGGCAACTTCCAGCTATCGACAATCCGACTGAACAGTGGCTGCAGGGAAGCGAGCGACGCCGGTGCACACTTCAGAGCGACGGAATAGATCTCCGAATCGGGCCCCTGGATAAAAACCACCTCTTCGATCCATTCGCGGCTGTTCGATTTGTCGGTATAGCGCAGCTTCACCAATTGCGCAGGGTTATCGTTCACCCGGCGCCGCTGCCGTTGTAGCGTCTCGAAATTCTGCCCGCTCTCGCGAACGCTGGAAACAGCGCTGTCGATTACTTTGTCGAGATTCATCGCATCGCCGGCTTGCGAAGCCGGAACGACCAACGCCACCGTGACCGCATCCCAGAGAGGCCGCTCCTGCCTCTGTTGCGGTGCGACGACAACGCCGTTGCCACCGTATACCTCGCTCAGCATGATCCAGCTGCCCGGATACTTGAAGCAGAATCCGCCGTTCGGCTGGCAGTAGGCTTTCCAGGGAGCGGGCCTCTGCGCAGGCTTCGACGCAGTTTGAGCGATGGCCACCGAAGCAAGAACCAGCGCTGCCGAAAGCACAAGTAAGTGCAGAAGCTTGAATCGCACCCCGCTAGCCTGTCATGACACGCTTGCGCTCCGCAATGGCCTGGAGCGCACTCAGCGTATCTTGTGGCAGGTGATACGACTCCTCGTCGGCGGGATAGCCGCCTGATTTCACGTCATCGGCAAACGCCTGCACCGCACCGGTCACAACGGCTCCCAGGTTGGCATACCGCCGGACGAACTTCGCCGGCGCGTCGAAGGTCAGTCCCAGCAGATCGTGGAACACCAGCACCTGTCCATCGCAGTCGGGCCCGGCGCCGATGCCAATCGTCGGCAGCTCGATTTCGGCGGTGATCATCGCCGCCACTTGGCGCGGAATACCTTCCAGTACTACGCAGCACGCGCCACAACGTTCCAGCGCAAGGGCATCGCGCATAAGCTGCTCGATGGCCTTCAGGGTCTTGCCCTGCACCTTGTAACCGCCCATGGCGTGCAGCGACTGCGGGGTGAGCCCAATGTGGCCGACCACGGGAATCTCGGCGTCCACCAGCCGCTCGACGAGCTGTGCTCGCTTTTCGCCGCCTTCAATTTTGACGGCTTCGGCCCCCGCCTTAATAAAGCGGGCGGCATTGCGAATCGTCTCCTTGCCGCTCACGTGATACGACGCGAACGGCATATCGGCAACCAGGAATGCCCGCTTCACGCCCCGGCGTACAGCGCGGGTGTGATGCAGCATCTCCTCCACCGTGACCGGCAGGGTGTTGTCGTAACCGAGCATCACCATGCCGAGGGAATCGCCGACCAGGACGATGTCGATGCCGGCTTCGTCCACCAGGCGCGCGCTCGCGTAGTCATACGCCGTCAGACAGGTGATTGGGCTCGTGTTTCTGCTTTTTCTCGAGAAGAGTGAAAGATGTGACTTTGGAGCGGAAGTCGCCGCCGGTAATGCTCACGTTGTCCTCCAGTGCAGTTCCGCGTTGCGGATACCACCTGTGCGGCCTTAACACATCGTCCGTTGACAACGGATTAAGGCCGACTGAATACTACACCCGCTACCGCTGGTTCGCCAGTGATTTTGGTACGCCCGAACGGTCCACGGCGGACACATCTGCTTCGACCTAGTCGCTGCTGCTGTGGTCGTGAATGATGCGCCAGCCTTCGGGAAACTGTCGAAAGACCAGCGTAAACAGGCCGTGAGGCTGCTTGCCGTTGGAGAGTGTCAGAAGAAATTTACCGCGCACAAAAACCGAACCTGGACCCAGCATTTCGACCTGCAAGTCCTGAAACTCCAGCTTGCCCATCTCAGCGCCGGCCGACTGATACTTCTTGCGATACCGCTCCAGCGTTGGCTGCCAGCCGTGAGTCTCGGTTCCGCCGGAGAAGAAGGTCAGTTGCGGCGAGTTCCAGTATCCCGCCATGAAACTTTCGAGGTCGTGTTTGTTCCAGGCATCGACCTGCGCTTGCAGCACGCTTCGGATGGCAACCTCGGGAGTTTGCGCCTGTCCCCGCCCCGGTTGGGCCACCAGGAATGTGAGGGCAAACAAAACGGCTGCGATCCGGGAATTCCGCTTCATCGGTTCCTTGCCGTTACGCCGGGCGTTTTGCCGGCGACGGCTCTTTCCAGGGACGCTTTGGGCGATCCTCTGCCGACAGATCGCGATCGCGCACACGGTCGTACTTGTATTCCGAGCTCACGGTGCCCAGCGATTCGTTATACAGGCTGATGCCGCCAGTGCCCTCTTTGAGCTCCTCGGAAAAATCGTGGAGCGCCTTCAAGTGGTCGGCGGTCGCGGCGATTTCCGTCTTCGAAGTCTTGAGCTTCTTCTGATAGCCGTGGTCAACCAGCTTGGAGATTTCTCCGCCTACCAGAATTCCGGGATAAGCGAAAATCTTCACCCCTCCGTCAGGCCCTTGCTCGATCGCCGCCGAGGCGTTGTACTTCTTCAGGAACATGCGTCCGTTGGTACCGGGCGCTTCGGTGAGGTCGAAGCCATTGCCGCGGAACCAGCTCACCGCGTCGTCGAAACTCTTAATCTTTACCTTCTTCGCCATGGGACTCAACTATTCGGCCGGTCGCGGCCGCCTTTCGTGGCGGAATCGAATTACCCGCCTTCGCATCGAATTCGCTAACCTATTAAGACAGTGTTGAACCGGCAACGGCTGGTTGCACAGAGCGTGTCGGGCTTTCGACTTACCAGCCTTTCGCCAAGCTTCGGGAAAGCACAACTGTCGCATACTGCACCGCGGGTCAGCAACCCGGTTATAAGTGAGATGTTCATGAAAGCGTCCGCGGCGGTACCGAAAATCGGACTTTCCATCATGGAAAGGATCGGCAACACGCCGCTTTTGCGGCTGGAGCGGGTCTGCGCGGACGTGGCCAATGCCCAAATCTACGGCAAGGCGGAATGGGCGAATCCCGGGGGTTCGGTCAAAGATCGCGCCGCCGCCAACATCGTGCGCGAGGCCTTCGCCAGCGGCCAGATGCAGGGCAAGCGGTTGCTCGATTCGACCAGCGGCAACACCGGCATCGCCTACGCGATGCTGGGCGCCGCTTGCGGCTTCGGCGTGACTCTGTGCGTTCCGGCGAATGTCTCGGTCGAACGCAAGCGCATCCTGCAGGCTTACGGCGCGGAGATCATCTATACCGATCCGGGAGAAGGCTCCGACGGCGCCATACTGCGTGCGCAGGAGATCTTTGCGGCGAACCCCCATACCTATTTCTATGCGGACCAGTACTCGAATGATGCCAACTGGCTGGCCCACTATCACGGCACCGCTAACGAAATCTGGGACCAGACGCATGGTCGCATTACCCACTTCGCCACGGTGTTGGGCACTTCGGGGACGTTCATGGGCACTACGCGGCGCTTGAAGGAGCTGAATCCGCGCATCCAATGCGTCTCGCTCCAGCCCGATTCGCCGTTACATGGCATCGAAGGCGCGAAATACATGCCGGCTGCCATCGTGCCAAAGATTTACGATCCTTCGCTCGCCGACGGCAACCTCGAGATCAGCACCGAAGATTGCTACGCTATGGCCCGCAGGCTCGCCCGCGAGGAAGGCTTGCTGGTGGGAACGTCTTCGGCAGCGTCGCTGGTCGGAGCCATGCGAGTAGCACGGGAGAGCGGTATCGAGAACCCCGTCGTCGTATGTGTGTTCTCCGACGGCGCCGACAAATACCTCAGTGAACGCTTCTGGCATGATGGGTCGAAGCCGGAGTACGAGATCTAGGGCGCACAGGAAACCAATCTCATGTTGAAGTTCAGGCAATCCGATTTCGACGCGATTCGCCGTCACGGCGAGGAAACCTATCCTCACGAGTGCTGCGGGATACTAGTCGGCGCCATGAACGACGGCGTTCGTGAAGTGCAGGCCACGATTCGCTGCGGCAACACCCGTACCGATTCGCCACAGAACCGCTACAACATCGACCCCCGCGAGCTGGTCCGAGCGCAACGCGAGGCCCACGAGCGCAACCTTGATATCGTCGGCTTCTATCATTCCCATCCCGATCATCCCGCGCAATGGTCGCAAACTGACTTCCAGGAGGCCCACTGGATCGGCTGCTCCTACGTCATTACCGCTGTGCAGATGGGTACCGCCACGGTGACCAACTCGTTTGCGCTGACCGGTACGACCGAGGAAGACAAGGCACTGGTGCACGAGGAGATTGGCGTCGAATAACCGACAAGACGGCTGACACAGCTCTCTAGAAGCCCCATCAGCTACAATCGAAAATTCTTATGCTACGGTTCTCCACCGCCGGTGAATCACACGGAGAAGCGCTGGTGGCGCTGCTTTCCGGCATGCCCGCCGGGCTTGCGGTCGATATCGAGTACGTGAACCGCGAGCTATGGCGGCGGCAACAGGGCTACGGACGCGGTGGCCGGATGCGCATCGAGCGCGATACCGCACATATCCTGAGCGGGGTCCGCCACGGTAAGACGATTGGCTCGCCGATAGCCATGCTATTGGCCAACAAAGACTGGCAGAACTGGACCGACGCGCTGCCAATCGAGCCCGGTGATCCGGAGAAACACAAGCGCGTGGCTTCACCTCGGCCTGGGCATGCCGATCTCGCCGGGGCGGTGAAGTATAACTTTACCGAGGCGCGCTACGTTTTGGAACGTGCTTCGGCGCGGGAATCGGCTGCCCGCGTGGCTGCCGGCGCGCTGGCCAAGCTACTCCTGCGGGAACTTGGCATCGAGGTGCTCAGTCATGTGATTGCCGTCGGTGGCGCGAGGCTCGACACGCCGGTGACATGGGAAGCAATTCAGGCTGTAGCAGCGAAAGAGGAAGTGCTGCTGAGCTGCATCGATTCCGCTTCCGAAGGACGAATGAAAGAACAGGTGGACGTCGCGTTGCGCACCGGCGATTCCGTCGGCGGCATCTTCGAGGTCATTGCGCACAACGTTCCGCCGGGCCTAGGCACCTACGTCAACTGGGACGAGCGGCTCGATACTCAGGTTGCCGCCGCGGTAATGTCGCTCCAGGCGGTCAAAGGCGTTGAAATTGGAGACGCAGTGGCGTCTGCTACATCGCTCGGCTCACAGGTCCACGATGAAATCGGCTATTCTTCGGGCAGCTCGTTCACCGGCTTCACGCGCGCCTCGAACCACGCAGGCGGCCTGGAAGGAGGCGTTTCGAACGGCGAAGATATTCGTGTGCGTGGCTATCTGAAGCCGATTTCAACATTGCGGCGTCCGCTGGGCTCAGTAGATTTTGCCACCCGCGAACCGGTAAAGGCCGCGTATGAGCGCTCGGATGTCTGCGTGGTTCCAGCGGCAGGAGTAGCCGCCGAGGCCATGGTGGCGCTCACGATTGCAAAATTTGCGTTGGAGAAATTCGGCGGTGACTCGATACTGGAGTTGAAGCGCAACTACGAAGGCTACTGCCAACAGCTGCGAAACTTCTGAATGATCTATCCCATCGTCAAGTTCGGCGACCCGGTCCTGGAAAAGCCATCGGCCCCGATTACGAAATTCGACAGCGAGCTGGCGAAGCTGGCAGAGGACATGTTCGAAAGCATGTACGCCGCGCACGGCGTCGGATTGGCTGCGCCGCAGATCGGCATTTCCAGGCGTATTGCGGTCATCGACGTGACCTTCAAGGAAGACCCTGATGCCAAGATCGTGCTGGTGAACCCGGAGATCATTCATACCGAGGGACGGCTCACTTCCAACGAAGGATGCCTGAGCCTGCCGGAGTTCCGGGAAAAGGTGACCCGCCCGCGCAAGGTCACGGCGCGCGCACAAAACCTGAAAGGCGAAACCTTCGAAGTTACCGGCGAGGAGTTACTGGGCCGTGCCCTGCTGCATGAAACCGATCATCTCAACGGCAAGCTGTATATCAGCCATATCAGCGCGCTCAAGCGCGACATGATGAAGCGTAAGATCCGCAAGCTGATGAAGACCGGGGAATGGTAGTGCTGCCGTGATGAACCTGGTCTTTTGCGGAACGCCGTTGTTTGCAGTTCCAACCCTGCGAAAGCTGGCGGTTTCCGACTTTCACATCCTCCTGGTTGTGACCCAGCCGGACCGGGCGAGCGGACGCGGCATGGAACTCAGTGCATCGCCGGTGAAGCGCGCGGCACTGGAACTTGGAATTCCTGTCGTTCAGCCCGACAAGATCAAGAACAACGACGAGTTTCGCGCAAGGCTTGAACAGATTGCGCCCGATGCGATCATCGTCGTCGGCTACGGGCGAATCATTCCGCAATGGATGACCGATCTGCCGAAGTTCGGCAACATCAACCTGCACGCGTCGTTGCTACCGAAGTATCGCGGCGCGGCTCCGATCCAGTGGGCGATCGCCAATGGCGACGCGGTGACAGGTGTAACCATCATGCGAATCGATGCGGGCCTCGACACCGGGGATATCCTTTTTCAGGCCGAAGAGCCAATCGCGCCCGAGGATACGGCGCTGACGCTCGGCCCACGTCTCGCGCACACCGGCGCAGAGTTGATGATCAGCGCGCTCGCTGGCCTGGCCAACGGGACTGTTCGGCCCCAGCGCCAGGACGATGCAAAGGCAACCCTGGCCCCGATTCTCAAGAAACAAGATGGCCGCATCGATTTCTCTCGTACCGCGACCGAGATTTGGAACCGGCTGCGCGGCTTCCAACCTTGGCCGGGAGTGTTCACTACGTTTCGCAGCAAGACACTGCAAATCCATTCCGCGGTACCGGCTCCGGAAGTCGCACTCGTCAAAACCGGGCATTTCGTGGTCGAGAAGGGCCGCCTTCTGCTGGGTTGCGCGCACGGAACCGCGCTCGACATTGCCGAGCTGCAAGTCGAAGGCAAAAAGCGAATGAGCGCCACCGACTTCATCAACGGCTATCGGCCAACCTGCGATGAACCGGTCGGCGCGTTGGTGTAGGGACGATGCCGGTCTCTCCAGCCCGCGCCGCCGCCTTCGACATCTTGCTCAGAGTCGAACAGCAGGATGCGTATGCCAGCGAACTGCTGCACTCCTCGCGCCTTGATGGACTGAGTCCCGCTGACCGCGGCCTAACAACGGAAATCGTAATGGGCGTACTGCGGTGGCAGTCTTTGCTGGATCGGCAAATCGCCATCGGTTCGTCGCGCTCAATAGCTAAGTTAGACGCCGCGGTACGAATTGCGCTACGCATCGCCGCCTACCAGCTTCTATATCTGACTCGCGTACCGGCGAGGGCCGCCCTCAACGAAAGCGTCGAGCTGGTCAAGCGCGCGCGTAAAACCTCGGCGGCGCCGTTTGCGAACGCCGTCCTGCGAAGGCTCGCCGCGCAAGAGCCGCCTGACATAGAGAGTAGCGAGCAATTA
The DNA here is from genome assembly GCA_963738905.1 of uncultured Acidobacteriaceae bacterium. Taxonomy (GTDB): domain Bacteria; phylum Acidobacteriota; class Terriglobia; order Terriglobales; family Acidobacteriaceae; genus DASRAA01. The sequence continues at coordinate 880,271 of CAVTYG010000010.1, read as the reverse complement.
ACTGGGGCGTGTCTGGCTGAGCGGTTCGCTCATCCGGAGTGGCTGGTCGAACGGTGGTTCCATCGCTTCGGCGGAGCAAGAACTGAAGCAATCTGCCGCCATGATCAGCAAATTCCTACGACATCAATTCGTGTCGCGTCCGATGAAATCGTCCACGAGTTAGAGAGCGAAGGCATCAGCCTCGCTCCCGGCGCGTTGCTGACTTCCGCTCGGGTCGTCACCGGCGGTGACGTTACGCAAACCCGCGCTTATCGGGACGGGCGCGTCTTCATTCAGGACGAGGGTGCGCAACTGGTTGCTGCGCTCCTCGGGAAAGGCGCGCGACTGCTCGATTGCTGTGCTGCTCCGGGGAGCAAGACTGCCGCCATCGCATCGCGCAACCCTTCGGCCGAAATCTGCGCGGTGGAGTTGCATCCCCACCGGGCCGAACTGCTCCGCCAACGCGTGCGCGCAACCAATGTTCAAGTGCTCACGGCTGATGCTCTTCATCTGCCGCTGGAGGGTGGTTTCGACCGCGTGCTGGCCGACGTTCCTTGCTCGGGTACCGGCACGCTGGCCCGTAATCCTGAAATCAAGTGGCGGCTCAATCCTGAAGACCTAGGCGAGCTCCACACAAAGCAAGTTGCCATCTTGCGCGCCGCGCTGCAACAGCTCGCGCCCGGCGGTCGCGCGGTCTATTCCACCTGCTCGCTGGAGCCGGAAGAGGACCAGGACGTGATTAGCGAAGTTCTCAAGGAGAATCCCGAATTCACCTTGTTGGACTGCCGTCCAGAACTCGAACGCTTACGGAGTGATGGCGAATTGGCATGGAGCGATGCCGATTCGCTCCGGGACGGACCCCACCTCCACACGCTTCCGGGCACCCATCCCTGCGACGGCTTCTTCGCGGCGATTCTCGAGCGCAAGAGCAACTAGCTAAGCGCCAGCCACTATCGCGTCACTTCCAGATTGATCGCCTGCCCATCCCACACGCGTTGTCCCGGACCGGGCACCGTTTTCGTGACGATGCGGGTTCTGTACGGCAAAGTCTCAGGACTGTTCGCGTCGGCTCCCGCCGCCTGGCTGCCGATGCTGCCGACCTTCAGTCCCGCGGCGACAATGGCGTTCACCGCTTCATCCTCGGTCCGGTTGCGGAGGTCGGGCATGACATACGACTTGCGCTCATCGCTGGCGGCGATCAGCACGCTCACTTTCGGCGAAGAAATATTCAGCGCATTCGCCGGCGGACTCTGCGCCACAATCTGGTCCGGCGAGGCGTCAGGAATCTCGGCCACCGCCATGGTCCCCATTTCGAGGCCCCGCCGCTTGATGTTGATTTCTGCTGAGCGTTCGCTGTCGCCGGTCAGATCGGGAATCGTGACCCTTTGCGGCCCCATGCTCTCGGCGACCCGAACGTGCCACCCGCGACGCACCTGCTCGCCCGCGGGCGGCACTTGCGAAACGACTCGTCCCGCCGGAATTTCAGCACTATAAAAGCGATCTGTCTGGTCATAGACCAGGCCCTTGGCGGCCAGCGCAGCCTCGGCATCGTGCGGCGTCATGCCGACAATCTTCGGCACCGCCGTCTGGCGTCCATGGATCGCGAACCGCATCGCGGTCAGGGCCGACGCCATGAATACCACGATGAGAATGAGCACCCGCAGAAGCCAGCGAAAGAAGCGGCGCATCAGTGCGACCCCGTGTCGCCGACCGCCGGGGCGGGCGTGTCCACCTTTTGTGCAACCGCGTTAGGCCCGGCCGGCGGAGGCGCGGCGAAATCTTCCGACTCCTTGCCCTGCAATGCCACCCGCATGAAATCCATCCAGATCGGCAACGCCGCCACGGCGCCGGTTTCCTTGTTACCCAGTGTCTTCTTCTCGTCGTAGCCCACCCAGACACCACAGGTGATAGACGGCGAGAAGCCGACGAACCATGCATCCGTGAAATCGTTCGTGGTGCCCGTCTTACCACCTAGCGGATGATTAAGCTTGGAGGCTGCAAATCCCGTGCCGTGCAAGATCACTTCGCGCAACATGCTGACCATGATGCGTGCCGTACGCGCGCTGACCACGTCCTTCACCTCGGGATAGTTCTCTTCCAGCACGCGGCCGTCATAGTCTTTAACCTTGCGGATCATGCGAGGCGCTACGCGCACTCCGTCGTTAGGAAATGTAGTGAAGGCCGCCGTCTGTTCCCACAGGGTAATGTCGGCCGCGCCCAGCGCCACGGGCAAGTATGCAGGAAGCGGCGCGGTGATGCCGAACTTGCGCGCATATTCGATGACCGTCTTGATGCCGCCGACGCGCTCAGTCACTTTCAGTGCGGGAATATTGCGCGACTCAGCCAGCGCGTGCCTGAAGGTGATGACGCCTTCGAATTTTCCATCGTAGTTATGCGGCGTGTACGGTCCAGCCGGTCCTCCAGGAAAGCTTACCGGCGCGTCAAGCACCGTGTCGTCGGGGGTCATGCCTTCGTCGATGGCAGCAGTATAGATGTAGGGCTTGAACGACGAGCCCACCTGGCGCAAGGCCTGGGTGGCGCGATTGAACTTCGATTGGTCGAAGTTGCGGCCGCCCACCATCGCCTTCACATCGCCACTCGAATTGTCGAGTGCGAGCAAGGCCCCCTGCACGCCCGACTCCTGCTCCAAGGATACCCGGCTCTGGGTGCCGTTCAACTCCACGACCTTCACGTACACCAGGTCTCCGCGAGTCAGAAACTGTTGGGGCGAGGTGTAGTGCGTCCACTTGATTTCCGCCGGCCCAAGTTCCGCGCCATAGGAGCCGAATTTCAGTGTCGCAAATTGCGGACTGACACTGGTCACCAGCGCATGGACAAACGTGCCCGCTTTGATTTCGTTCTCCCAGTCGGCATGTGAATAACTTGTGGGCGACTCGCCGTTGGCGACCACGTTCAACAGGCTGCCCTTCCATCCGTGACGGTGTTCATAGGCAGCCAAGCCGTCGAGGACCGCAAGATTGGCGGTCCGCTGCAACTCGAGATTCAGCGAGGTATAGACCCGCAGGCCCCTCTCGTGAACTTCCTCGCTGCCGTATTTTTTTTCCAGATACTGCCGCACTTCTTCCACAAAGTACGGCGCAATGCTGTTGGGCTCCCCCACTACGTTCAATCGAATCGGCGAATTCTTGGCTCGTTGGGCCTCTTCGGCCGTGATTTTGCCATCCTCGAGCATATTGTTAATGACGAGATTGCGGCGGCGAAGCGCGCGATCGGGATTGGTGATGGGCGAGTAAGCATTCGGCGCCTTGGGCAACCCGGCCAGCACCGCAGCTTCTTCGAGATTGAGGTCTTTCGCTTTCTTGCCGAAGTAGTAGTTCGCTCCCGCTTCGAAGCCGTAAACGCCGTGCCCGAGATAGATCTGGTTCGCGTAGAGGGTAAAAATCTGCGGTTTGGTGAAGCGGCGCTCGATCTGGATGGCGAGCATTACCTCCTGCATCTTGCGCCGGAAATTGCGGTCGGGCGAGAGAAATAGGTTGCGGGAAAGCTGCATGGTAAGCGTGGACGCGCCTTGCGCCCGCCCGCCCACTGCCACGTCGCGATAGGCTGCACCGAATACGCGCCACACGTCCACTCCCCAGTGGCGTTCGAAGTCTTTGTCTTCGGTGGAAATGATTGCGTCGCGCAGCACTTTCGGAAAGTCGTCGTACTTGTCGATTACGCGGCGCTGCAGCGCGAACTGCCCGATGACCTGGTTCTGGTCGTCATACAGCTCGGTAATGGTGCTTGGGCGGTACCGTTCCAGCTCAGTGACCTGGGGCAGATCGGTCGAATATACCAGCACCAGTCCCGAGAGAACTCCCGCAGCCGCGGCGACAGCGATCAGCACGCCAAACAAAAAGCCGCGGACGTATTTATGCCCGCTTCCGGAAGTCTTAGCGGCAGCAGGGGCGACAGATTCTTCGACTTCGCGCTTCATCGGGGAGCTGAGTTCAGGATAGCACCCGCTACACCCCCAAATTCGTTGCCGAATTAGGGACTTCTGCTACGAATCGACGTTCACCCTCATCGAATGTTAGTGATAGTGTCGAAAGAACGTCGCCATGGTCACTAACGTCCTTTATCTCGGCCGAGTTGCCTATGCCACGGCGCTGCAGTTGCAGCGGACGCTCCAGGATATGCGCAAGTCAGGCCGCATTGCCAACACGCTGCTGCTGCTCGAACATCCACCGGTCATCACCATGGGCCGCAATGCTAAGCTGGCCAACGTTCTCGCACCACCGGAATTTCTGGCCCAGCGCGGAGTCGAGCTCTTCGAGATCGATCGCGGTGGCGACGTGACCTTCCACGGTCCCGGACAGCTTGTTGCCTATCCCATCGTCGATCTGCGTAGCTTCGAGCCGAAAGTCGGCGCTGTGGAATACGTCCGCCGCCTCGAAGAAGTCCTCATCCGCACGTGCAGCGACTTCGGTATCGGTGCCCAGCGTATTAAGGGGCTGACCGGAGTCTGGACTTACGCGCTTCGTAACAAACCCGAGGCCAAGATCGCTGCCATCGGCGTCCACATTTCGAGGGGCGTGACTACCCACGGCTTTGCGCTGAACGTATCCACGGACCTCGATTTCTTCTCATTGATCGTGCCGTGCGGCATCACGGGCAAGCCCGTGACCTCGATGGAACGCGAGTTGCAGAAGACCTTGACCGTCGAAGAAGTGGCAACGTCGGCCTCACGCAACTTCGGACGCGTGTTTCAGACCCAGATGCTATGGCTCGAATCGCTCGACGACCTGCTGGCGCAGGCTACTACCGTCAGCTCGCCGAGCGATCACAAGCCAAACGAAGATACGCCCTCTCGCCTGCCGAAGGAGTTGCGTGAGTTGCACGGCGACGGCAGCGAGCTGGCATGACTCAGCCCGAAGGGCGAAATTTGTGTTAGCCGTGGGCGTGAGCCCGCGGAGACGCTTTTAGCGCACCCCAGCACTCCACTCGGATAAAATCGCCTGTTTCACGATCCGTGGAGGTTGCATGTCCAATTTGAGCAGACTGGCTCTACTTCTTTCCGTTCTATTTGCGTTCGCTATCTCGTCCGTCGGACAGACCAAACTCTCCCCCGAGTGGGAAGAGCTCACCGCCGCCGACTTCATTCAAGCCGTCCACCAATCACAGGGTGTCTGCGTGCTCCCTATCGGCATCATCGAAAAACATGGGCCGCATCTTCCGCTGGGCACCGATCTGCTCGACGTCCGATTCGCCGTGATGAACGCCGTTCAGCACGAGTACGCCGTTGTCTTCCCGCAGTATTACTTTGGGCAGATCTTCGAAGCCCAGCAGGAACCTGGCACCGTCGCCTACAGCCTCGCCACGCAGCTCACTCTTCTTCAGGAAACCGTGAAAGAGATGGCGCGCAACGGTTGCAAGAAGGTCCTCATCGTCAATGGACACGGCGGCAACGAAAGCCTGCTGCCGCTGTTCGCGCAATCACAATTGGCCACTCAGCGAGATTACGTGGTCTATGTATTCGGGCTCCCCCGTCTCAATGTCCCCGGCCGTCCAGCGCTGCAGAATCCCAATAACGACATGCACGCCGGTGAAAGCGAAACCGCGTCCATGATGGTTTCCAATCCCAACCTGGTGCACATGGACCGCGCGAACAGTGAATCAGGCGCCGACCAGAACCGCCTCCGGCTTCCCGAAAATGTTTACACCGGCATCTGGTGGTACGCAAAATTTCCCGATCACTACTCCGGCATCGGATCAGCCGCGACCAAACAGCTTGGGGAGTTCGACCAGAAAACCTGGTCCAGCCAGATTGCCGAGGCCATCAAAGGCGTGAAGGCCGATCAGCAGGCGTTGAAACTGCAGAACGAGTTCTTCGAGAAGACACAGCACCCGCTGGACACAAAACAATAATTGGGTGCCCCACACAATCCTGATTTTGGATTGTGTGGGTCTTTTTCCGTTTGTGCTCGCCCCTTGCCTCACACTGGCTGGACGTTTATCGTTTCCCTGCGACGTATGCCGAAAAAGAAGCCCTCGCCGAAGCCGCGTTCAAAGCCATCGGCCAAGCCAGCCGTCGCCTCAAGGATAGTGAAGACGCCCGACAAAGACCGCTCGCTTCGCACCTATTCCATCCCCGACTACCGCCTAGAACGGCCCGAATTCCGCGTCTATCTTTCCGGCGAAGGCTCTAACGTCGAGTACCGCATCGAAGGCGACTTGAGCGCCACGCCGCCGCCGATTCGCGACTCGAAGTACCTTTCCCGCGAGCAATCCTTCGCCATCTATCGCTGGATGCTGCTCAATCGCCGCATGGAAACGGCCCTCGAAAACCTCTACAAGCAGGGCAAAGTCGTCGGCGGAGTGTATTTCGGCCTCGGTCAGGAAGGCTGTTCCTGCGCCTCCGCGTTTGCCTTGCGCGACGACGACTGGCTCGGACCGATGATTCGCAACCAGGGAGCGATGATGGTTCGCGGTTTCACGCCACGCGACGTCATGCGCCAATACATGGCCAAGGCCGACTCGCCCACGTTTGGCCGCGATGCCTCTTCGCACTTTGGCGACTGGGAGCGCCGCCACATCTGCGCGCCCATCTCGATGCTGGGCGAACTCATCGGCGTGATGGCCGGCGTATGCCTGGGCGCGCGCCTGCAAGGCCGCAACATTGCCGGGCTCACCTACATCGGCGACGGCGGACAGTCTACCGGCGTTACCTACGAGAGCCTGAATTTCGCCGCGGTGCAGAAGCTCGGACTGGTGCTGGTGGTCGAGAACAACCTCTGGGGATACTCCACCCCCAGCGACATGCAGTTCTGTGTGAAGGACCTCGCCGAGCGTGCGATTGCCTACGGCATTCCGGGCGTCATCGTCGATGGCACCGACCCTTGCCAGGTGTACGACGCCACCCGCGAAGCTTGCGAGCGCGCCTACCGTGGCGAAGGCCCGACTCTCATCGAAGCCAAGATGATGCGCATGAAGGGGCACGCCATTCACGACGCCGCGCAGTACGTTCCCGCGAGATTGTTCGACTACTGGCGCGTCCGCGATCCCATCGCACGCTTTGAGAACTATCTGGTCAACGTGAAGCGCTGGCTCTCTGCGGCAGAAAACCGCAAGCTCATCGACGGCATCGAAAGCGACCTCGAAGCCGAGCGCGAAGCGGCCGTCAATTCGCCGATGCCTGATCCGCAAACCGACCAAACGCATCAAGGCGTGTATTGCGACGAGTCATGCCACACCATCAAGCCGCTTTATGGCCCCGTGCAAGCCGCGCTCCGAAATACCGCCGTATCGGCGTCTCAGTCCGGCGAAACAGCGGTGCACTTGAAATGAGTAACTGCCTGCCCGCCGACGCACCATACGGCAAAGTAGCAACTAGAGTATGACGCGCTCGTCGCCGACTCGGCGTGTTACGTGTTCGCGGTCGAGGTATTCCAGCAATGGAATCGCATATTTACGGGTGACGCCGATCAGGTCTTTGAAGGCGACGACGTTCATCTTGGGAGTCTTGGTTTTTTGCGCGACGATCAATTTGCGTAGGCCGTCGAGTGAGTCGCGATGAAAGACCAGATCCTCGCCGACTTTAACCAGCACGCGATCACGCAGCAATAGCGTGACAATTTTCTGCGCGCGTACCTTATCGATCGGCAGCGACGCCAGGACATCTTTCAGCAACGGGACTTTCAATCCGGCGTCAGCGAACGCCGCTTCGATCTGCTTCTTCGATTCGGCTTCGTCATCGCGCAAAACGACTCCGCGTCCTGCTGCGTGTACTAACTCGCCGGCGATCTCAAGCTGCCGATCGCGCACGAGCAACTCCTCGACACCGCGAAAGACGTCAGGTCCAACACCAACCTTCTCCCGCAACTCCTCGCGGCTGATGCCTGAAACCAGCGGATTCGCTCGGTGAAACCCGTCCACTGTGGTCTTTATCGGTGCGCGCAGGTTCGCCACAACCTCAGCGGAAATAAGCACGTCGCCGAAGCGCAGCAGCGTACGCCGCTTAAACAGCTCCGCTGCGAGAACTTCAACGTGCGGCTTCAGCCATCCGGTTTCGGCTACCGCTTCGGCGAGCGTCAAGCCATCTTGGCCTCGTCGTTCCACGCGGGCGAAAAGCGCATCCGGTTCGCTTGCGGACGTAAGCGTTCGTACAAACGCGAGCCGTTCATCAGCCTTCGAGCGCCGCGCAGGCTCGGCAGCGTCGAGAACGATTCCTCCGCCAATCGTGATGACGGGAGAAAACTGGCGAATGATGAAGCGATCTCCGGGCAAAGCGAGAGCCGGATCTTCGAACTTGAGTCGCGCCAGTCCTGACTGGCCAGCCTGCAACTGCTTGGCGCCGAGCAGACTGATCTCCGCAATAGTCTCCGCGGTATGAACGTGGAGATGAACTCTGGCGCCATCGCGCAACGTTCGTGCGGAAGGCAGCAGGTTGAGCTGCACGCTGGCACGCTTCGCCGAGCGAAATAGTCCCGGCGGCGTCAGCATCATGCCGCGCGCCAACTCTGAGGTCTCCGCGCCGACGAGATTGAGCGCCGTACGTTGCCCAGCGATTGCCTTCTCAGCCGCCGCTCCGTGTACCTGGACGCCGCGCACTCGCAGGCGCTTGCCGCCTGGGTGAACCTCGAGTTCCTCGTCCTTGCGCACGCTGCCGGAGATCAGCGTGCCGGTCACAACCGTTCCGAATCCTTTCATGGAGAACACGCGATCAATCGGCAGCCGAAATACCGCACTGACGTCTTTCGCGGGGATTGCGGCCGCCAACTTAGCCAGCTCCCGTTTCAGGTCGTCAAGACCTTCGCCGGTGAATGAACTCACCCCCACAATTGGGGAATTTGCCGGATCGAGGAAGGAACCGCGCAGGTATTCGGCAACCTCCATCCGGACGACCTCGAGGGTTTCCGGATCGACCAGATCACTCTTGGTCAGCACGGTGATGCCGCGCTGGACGGAGAGCAACCGGCAGATGTCGAAGTGCTCGCGAGTCTGTGGCTTCACCGACTCGTCGGCCGCAATCACCAGCAGGACCAGATCGATGCCTCCAATACCCGCAAGCATGTTGCGGATAAAGCGCTCGTGACCCGGAACGTCCACGAAACCGAGCCGCAGCTTTTCCCCCGACGGCGCAGCCAAGTCGAGGTTGGCAAAGCCGATGTCGATGGTGATGCCGCGCCGCTTTTCCTCTTCCAGGCGGTCAGGATCGGTGCCGGTCAGCGCCCGCACTAGCGCGCTCTTTCCGTGGTCGATGTGCCCGGCGGTGCCAACGATTACGGCTTTCATGTCAACAGTGTAACCAAGCTTCTCTGGAACTCCGGGTAGCACCTTGGTGAATCACTGAATAGGCCTGGCGTGTGCGAAAATGGAGATAAGCGACTTGCTGTAACCTGCCGGGTTTACTATGGTTGCGCCGTCGAGGGGAAGTTCCGTTTCCTGCGGCTCGAGGGGCGCCAAGTTGTAGAGCTCGAGCTTACTTGAACCGTAGGGATGTCATCCATCGTTAGTCCGACCAAAGTCCCGAGCGGCGCTGCACCTCACGACGAGCGCCCACCCCACCTGTCCCCGGGCGGCGACGTCCTTGTTCCGCACATACTCATCCAGCTTGAGGACGACCTTGAGCGCGCGCATCGTCGCGAAGCGGCTTACATCTCGGTTGCGGTTCACCTGTTTGCGGTGATGTTTCTGCTGTTGTCGCCGAAGATCTTCGGCTACAAGGTCGTCCATTTACCTACGGCCGAAGACATTATGCGCAATAAGCAGCTGACGTACCTCGACATGCCGCCGGACTTGCAAACCCCGCCGCCGAAGGTGCGTCCCGACGCCAAGCTTTCCGACAAGAACCGCATTGCCGAAAGCCGCCATCCGTCGGTCGATCAGAAGACGCTGGAGGAGTTGCGCAAGGCGGGCCCGCCGAAGCCTCCGGGGCAGATGCAGCAACCTTCGGAGCAGGCACAGCCGTCGCCGCAAGGGATACAGGCGCCGCCACAACCCACGCAGCAGGCCGAAAGCCTGCCTCCAGTGCAGAATCCGAAGCTGGCCCAGCCACAGCAGCAACAACAGCCAAATCAGGGTACAGTCCCGGATTTCCGCAGCCTGAATCAGACCGCCGGACAGCAAATTGCACAGGCGGCACGCTCGACAGGTCCCAGCCGCTCGGCGGGATCGTTCGGTGGCGGGGGTGCTGGAGGAGATTACGGCTCCGGGTCCGGTGGAAATGCCCGGACTGCGGGCAACCTCGAAGTACTGAGCGACACGCAGGGCGTGGACTTCGGCCCGTATCTTTCGCGCGTGTTACAGGCCGTTCGGATGAACTGGTACAACCTTATTCCCGAAGCTGCACGGCCGCCGCTGCTGAAGCGCGGGAAAGTGTCGATCGAGTTTGCGATTTTGCCGGATGGGCGAGTCGCAGGAATGAAGATTACCGGGCCTTCGGGAGACGTTTCATTGGACCGCGCCGCATGGGGCGGAATAACCGCGTCGAATCCGTTTGCGCCGCTGCCCAGCGAATATCACGGCCCGTATCTCGCGTTGCGCTTCCACTTTTATTACAACCCCGCCAAGGGCGATATGCAGTAGTCCGGCGCGTACAATGGCGCTGTGAACACCGATCTGCCGACCCCCGACGAGCAATCCAAGTCCGCCGAATGGTATGAGCGACAGAAGTCTGGCGAGCGGATGAAACTACTCGGGATTCTAGTAATCGCGCTGGTGATTCTGATGATCGCGTTCCTTCGTTTCGGCAAGACCATTCCCTGGGGCGCGCGGTGAATGGCGGGCGACGCCGAGGTCCTGCGCGATCCGCTGCTGGTAGTAATTCTCGGTCCCACGGCTTCGGCCAAGTCGTCGCTGGCCATCGAACTTGCCCAACGCTTCTGCGGGGAAATCGTCAGTTGCGATTCGGTCGCGGTGTATCGCGGCTTCGAAATCGGTACAGCCAAACCTTCGCGCGACGAGCTCTCTCGCGTTCCGCACCACCTGATCGATGTTGCCGATGCTCGCGAAGCGTTTACCGCAGGCGAATATGCCCGTCAGGCCCGAACGGCATTGCGCGAAATCGTCAGCCGCGAACATCTGCCGATCGTTGTGGGAGGTACCGGACTCTACCTTCGCGCGCTGATCGATGGCCTTTTCCCGGGACCCCGACGTTCTGACGAGTTGCGCCAACGTCTGCGGGCACGGACGGAAGAACGCGGGTCGGCTTATCTGCATCGGTTGTTGCGCCGAATCGATGCCCGTTCGGCTGCCAAAATCCATCCTAACGACGAACCGAAACTCATTCGAGCCGTCGAGGTCTGCTTCACGGCGCGGCGTCCCATGAGCGAACTGTTGCAGCAGAAGGGCCACGATTCACTGCAGGGCTTTCGCATCCTTCGTATCGGACTGAATCCGCCGCGCGAAGAACTCTACGAGCGCATCAACCAACGGGCCGCGCAAATGTTTCGCGACGGACTTGTCGTCGAGACACAGTCGTTGTTGAACCGCTTCGGCGCACGTCGCGAGGTCACTCCCATAAATTCACTGGGCTACAAGCAGGCGCTACAGCATATTCGCGGTGAACTCACGTTCGACCAGTCTGTTTCCGTGGCCCAGCAGGGCCACCGCAATTATGCCAAGCGCCAGATGACGTGGTTCCGTCGCGAGCCCGACGTCACATGGCTCGGAGGTTTTGGGGATGATCCTGCAGTCATTCGGCAAGCAAGCGCGCTCATCGAGTGGGCACGCTGATTTGTCTTCGTGCTATCGTCTGTCCGTCATGCTCGGTAGCATAGTCAGTCTGCTGGTGCTCGCGCTCAGCGCGACGGTCCCGTCATTCGGCGCCGGCAAACCGACGTACCAATCGGCGGGTCCCGTCCATCTCGACAAAGCCGGCGAAAAATGGGCACAGAAGTCGCTCAAGAAAATGTCGCTGCAGCAAAAGGTGGGCCAGATGTTCATGATCTGGTCGCGCGCACGTTTCCTCAACGTCAACAGCGACGAGTATCTCGACTTGCGCAGCGACTTGCACAAGTACCACCTTGGCGGATTCGGCGTCACGGTCGAGTACGAAGACGGCTTCCTGAACAAGAACGAGCCACTGGAAGCCGCGATGCTTATCAACCAGCTTCAGAAGGAGTCGGAATTTCCGCTGTTGTTCGCGGCAGATTTCGAGCGCGGCCTCGGCATGCGCCTCAACGAGGTCACGGGTTTTCCGCATGCCATGGCCTTCGGCGCTACAGGGAACCTTGAGTTTGCACGCGAGTCGGGACGCATCACTGCCATGGAGGCGCGCGCCATTGGCGTGCAGTGGAACTGGTTTCCCGATGTTGACGTGAACTCAAACCCCAATAACCCGGTCATCAACACGCGCTCCTTCGGCGAAGACCCCGCGCAGGTGGGCAAGATGGCCGCCGCCTATATTGAGGGCGCCCATCAGTACGGCATGTTGACGACGGCCAAGCACTTTCCCGGACACGGCGACACTGACGTGGACTCGCACCTTGCGGTGCCGGTCGTTAACGTGGACCGCGCGCGTCTCGATGCCGTCGAGCTTCCACCGTTTCAGGCAGCAATCAAAGCTGGCGTAGATGCGGTTCTGGTCGCCCATGTTGCGGTGCCGGCGCTCGACCCCGACCCGAAATACGTCGCCTCGATTTCGCGGCCGATTGTGACCGGACTGTTGCAGCAGGAGATGAACTTTCATGGCCTCATCATTACCGACGCGCTGGAGATGAACGGCCTCATGCGGCTCTTCCCGGAGGGCCCGGCGGCGTCGGCGGGTGCTGCAGTCCAAGCGGTGAAAGCGGGCAACGACGTGCTGCTGCTTCCGTCTGACCTCGACGCGGCTTATCACGGGGTGATCGACGCCGTGCGCCGCGGAGAGATTTCGGAATCGCGCATCGATCAGTCGGTATTGAAAATTCTTCGCGCGAAGGCTTCGGTTGGACTGAATAAGGCACGCCTGATCGACATCAATGCCGTCAACCAAGTCGTCGCACGACCGGACAACCTGCTTACGGCGCAAAAGATTGCTGACCGCGCCGTCACATTGGTACGTGATAACCGGCAAGTCCTTCCGCTGCAACGCGCAGGCCGCGGAACCAATCCCGCACCAGCTGCGTATCAATCTGCGGAGGACGCGCGTGAGCGTGTCCTGTTGCTGATCGTCAGCGACGACCGCCGTTCCGATTCAGGATGGTTGCTGGAACAGCAATTTCGGCGGCGCATTCCGGATGCACAGGTGATGTACATTGACCTGCATACCGCCTCTGCGCTGACCGCATCCGTCATGAACGCGGTGGACAATGCGAGCAAAGTGATCGTCGCAGTTTACGAGGTGCCAGTGGCGGGTAAAGTTGTTCGCGGGGCGGCGGCCGAGGGAGATAGCGTCGCGTTGCAGAGCTCTTCCGCGGCGCTGTTGCAAGATGTGTTGAAATCGGCTGGCGCGAAGACGGCCGTGATCGCGATGGGAAGCCCCTATATCGGCTCGCAGTTTCCCGACATTCAGACCTACGTTTGCACGTTCTCGAATATGAAGGTATCGGAGATGAGCGCGGTGAAGGCCCTGTTCGGCGAGATCCCTATCAGTGGCCGCTCGCCCGTCAGTATTCCCAACATCGCTCCGCGTGGCACCGGCCTCAGCAGCACGATGCAGCGATCAACTGGAGGACCAGAATGAAATCTCTTACGCGATTATCTTCACTAATCTTTGCGGCTGCGATTCTCATGATGCTGCTTGCCGCGTGCTCCATCAAGGTCGACGACAAGGACAAGGATGCCAAGAAGGTGGATATTCAGACGCCCATGGCAAACCTGAAGGTCGACACCAGTCCCGCTTCGATTGACAACGGCATTCCCATTTATCCGGGTGCCACGCCACGTCCTGAAGAGAACGGCGACAAGCATCGGGCCAACGTCAACATCGGGGCCATGGGGTTCGGTGTCAAGGTGATTGCCGCCGAATACGTTACCCCCGACTCGCCTGAGAAGGTCAAGACGTATTACCTCGACAAGCTGAAGAAGTTCGGTAACGTGCTCGAATGCCGCGGGACCAGCGGCGATCATGGCGGCAGCAAGGGCGATTGGAACGGCGACGACGCCGACAAACCGGTTTCGTGTGGTGACGCGCATGGCGAGGGATGGGAACTGAAGACCGGAACCAACCACAATCAGCACCTGGTTGCGATTAATCCTGATGGCTCCGGCACACGGTTCGGCACCGTGCTGATCCAGATCCACGGCAAGGAGGGTACGATATAAGCCGCCAAGTAGCTTAGCTTTCCGCCACTAGCCACTGACCGCCGCCACCTGTTACCTTCATCCTTCGTGGAACATCCCTGCTATAAGTGTCAGACTTCGATCGACGAGAGCCTGCCGTTCTGCCCGCACTGCGGAGCTCCCCAGATTCGTGTCAGTACACCGGACGAGGACACGTCCCATCCAGATTTGCCTGGCGTTCCGAATCCACAGATCCTTCCTGCGTCATGGACAATCGGCGCCCCACCTTCCCATCCACAGGCGATTCAATGGGACGCGGCATGGAAAGGCGCGTTTCTCGCAGGTCTCATCGCCGCGGTACTGAGCGCGGCGCCGGTGATTTCGCTGGGCTGCTGCCTGTGGATGCTGGGCTGCGGCGCGCTTGCCGTGTTCTTGTACCAGCGGCGTATTCCCGGAGCTTACGTCACCACTGGCATGGGCATGCGCATCGGTGCCCTGGCCGGGGCCATCGGTTTTGTCGCTTCCACGGCGTGGAGCGTGTTTCGCTTCACCGCTGACAGCGGGGAGTTTCGGTCGACTCTGCAAGAGCAGATGCAGAAGTCCATCGCCTCGAACCCCGATCCACGGGCGCAGGACATCATGCGCCAGATTCTCGAGAAGCTGAACACGCCGGAGGGCCTGGCGACGTTTTTCGTTTTCATGCTGGTGCTCATGGCGATTGTCTTTGTCATCTTCAGCGCTGCCGGAGGCGCACTGGGCGCCTCAATGTTCGCCCGCCGCCGCGACCTCGACTGACGAGCGGCGAGTATCGACCCTCTCGACCAAGTTGTTTCTTTCCTGTTATTGTGCTGTGGCGTCCGTTAACGTGTTAGTAACGGGCGTCCAAGTTCTTCAGTCGTGTGAGCGGAGGAACCTATCTTGCGAGCCCCAGTCCTCGCCCTTCTTCTTGCCTGTTCGATCTCCATTCCAGTAGCGGCGCAGCAATCCGGAGTGAAAGAAACTTCGGAGGCCGCCCAAGCCCAGGCGACATCGCAAAGGCCGGCGCCCACCGGCAAACCAGCTGCTGACGCCCAGCAGGACGACAAAGAAGCCCAGGGCCCCTTCAAGGGAATGCAGTATCGACTGATTGGGCCGTATCGCGGAGGCCGGGTGGTTGCGGTCGCTGGAGTTGTGGGCCAGCCCGACACTTATTATTTCGGCGCTGTCGCCGGAGGCGTCTGGAAAACCACCGATGGCGGCCTGAACTGGAAGCCGGTCTTCGACAAGATGAGCGACGCGTCGCCCGCCGTCGGGGCCATCGCAGTTTCCGAATCGGATCCCAACGTCATCTACATCGGCACTGGCGAGGCTTGTATCCGTGGCAACATCGTTGGCGGCAACGGTGTGTTTAAATCCACCGACGCCGGCGCCACGTGGAAGTTCGTCGGCTTGGCTGATACGCATGCCATCGGCCGGCTGGCCGTGAATCCTAAGAATCCCGACATCGCGTTCGTTGCGGCCTTGGGACATCCGTTCGGCGACAACGAAGAGCGCGGCATCTTTCGTACCCGCGACGGCGGTAAGACGTGGGAGAAGGTACTGTACAAAGACGCCAAGACGGGTGGCATCGATGTGGTGTTCGATCCCGGGAATTCGGGCATTCTCTACGCCGCCATGTGGCAGGCGCGGCGCACGCCGTGGAGCATGGACAGCGGCGGCCCCGGAAGCGGGTTATATAAGTCTACCGACGGCGGCACGACCTGGAAGGAACTCAAAGGCCACGGTCTACCAGAAAGCGTGATTGGGCGCATCGGCATTACGGTTTCGGGGGCAAATTCGAATCGGCTGTATGCCGTGGTGGAAGCCGACAAGGGCGGCATCTTCCGCTCGGACGATGGTGGCGGAACCTGGAGGCTGATGACCGACGACCATCGCTTCCGCCAGCGTGCCTGGTACTACTCGCACATCTTTGCCGACCCGAAGTCCGCCGACACGGTTTATATCCTCAACACCGCAATGTATCGGTCTAACGATGGCGGCAAGACGTTTACCCGCATACGAGCGCCTCATGGGGACAATCATGGGCTGTGGATCGATCCTACGAACCCCAAGCGCCTGATTAATGGAAACGATGGCGGCGCGACCGTCTCCATCAATGGCGGCGAAAGCTGGAGCACCATCTATAACCAACCCACGGCGCAGTTCTATCACGTCACCACCGATAACCGATTCCCGTACTACGTTTACGGTGCGCAGCAGGACAACTCAACCGTTGCCATCGCCAGTGCGGGCTCGACGGCTCGATCGATCGCCCGACTGGTACGCCGTCGGCGGAGGCGAGAGTGGCTATATCGCTCCCGATCCCACCGACGCGAACATCGTGTATGCTGGCTCGTACGGCGGCGAAATCACGCGCTACGATCATCGAACCGGCCAGGAGCAGGCCGTGAATCCCTGGCCGGTAAATCCCATCGGCTGGGCCGCGGCGGATGTGAAACATCGCTTCCAGTGGACCGAGCCTATCGTCTTCTCGCCTCACGATCCCAAGACGCTGTACTTCGCCGGGGAGGTGCTGTTCAAGACCACCGACAACGGCATGAGCTGGAACATTATCAGTCCTGACCTGACGCGCAATGACAAGTTGAAGCAGGCGGCTTCCGGCGGCCCGATTACAAAAGACAACACGGGCGTTGAGGTTTACAACACGATTTTTTCCGTGGTCGAATCGCCAGTGCAAAAAGACCTGATCTGGGCGGGCACGGATGACGGTCTGGTTCACCTTACTCGCGATGGCGGCCAGCACTGGGAGAATGTCACTCCCAAGGCGATGCCGGAATGGGGAACGGTCAGCATGATCGAGGCATCATCTCGCGATGCTGGTACCGCCTACATCGCCGTCGAGCGCCACAAAATGGATGACTTCGCACCCTACGTCTTCAAGACGACAGACTTCGGCAAAACCTGGAGCAAACTCATCAGCGGGATTCCTGCAAACAATTACGTCCATGCAGTACGCACCGATCCTCGGCGTCCGGGCTTGCTGTTCGCAGGCACTGAGCAGGGCGTGTACATCTCGTTCGATGATGGTGGACATTGGCAGCCCATGCAAATCAATCTGCCGATATCGCCGGTCAACGACCTGGTTATCAAGAATAATGACCTAGTGGTTGCAACCCACGGTCGCAGTTTCTGGATCCTCGACGACATCGCTCCTCTGCGGCAGTATAGCGAGTCGATTCCGCAACAGGACGCGTTTCTGTTCAATCCCTCGCCCACCAATCACACTCTCTTGGAAGGGTCGCCGTTTGGCGGTGGCGGTAATGTTGGAAAGAACCCGCCCGCCGGAGCGCTCATTTATTACTGGCTGAAGACTTCACTGAAGAAGTCAGACAAAAAGGCCGGAGGCGCGGGCGGCGACGATGCGAACAAGGCCGAAGCCGAGAAGAACGAGCCGCCCAAAATCACCATCGAGATCCTTGATGCTTCGGGGAAGACCATTCGCAAGTTTCCCAAGAAGAAGGAAGAGTCTGGCCCCGATGAAGAAGACTTCTTCGGCCGTGGAGGCGGAGGAGATGCATTGCCCGCCGATGCGGGACTGAACCGCTTCGTTTGGGATTTGCGTTACGAAGGAGCAACTGCGGTGCCGAAGGCTCCCCTCTGGGGAGGCAACATCGACGGTCCCGTCGCGTTGCCCGGAGGTTATCAGGTGAAACTGACGGTGCTGGGAAAAAGCTACACCGCGCCGCTGGAAATCACCGCCGATCCACGACTAAGCGTCACGCAGGCCGACCTCAATAAGCAGTTCGACTTGCTGATGAAGCTTCGCAGCCAGACCACGGCGACGGATGACACCATCATCCAGATTCGGTCGATTCGCGACCAGATTGATGCCGTCAACAAACACGTGGGCAACGATGCCCAAAGCAAGCCCATCCTTGACGCCGGAAAATCACTGAACAAGAAGCTGACGGATGTGGAAGAAGTGCTCATCCAGACCAAAGCGAAGAGTGGTCAGGATGTACTGAACTTCCCGGTCCGCCTCAACAATCACTTCGTGGCGTTGAGCGGTGTTGTGGGTAGCGCCTCGACCGCGCCGACCCAGCAGTCGTATGAGGTCTACGACATGCTCAGCAAACAGCTCGACGAGCAGCTGGCGAAGTGGAATGCGATCGTCGTGACCGACATCCCGGCGTACAACAATCTGGTGAAGCAGCAGGATGTCCCGGCTTTGAAGTTGACGTCGCCGGAGGCGGACAAGTAAGCAGCTTTGGTCGCCTTGGCTAGATCTCGAATTCGCGACGGAAGCGCTCAGTCACGCTTCTGTCGCCTCGGGTCTCCACCGCTGCTCGAGCCGAATCTCGGATCCGTTCGTTGCCACGGTAAATAGCCAGCGCTTCAACCACAGCTTCTGCGAGTTGAACGTTCTCTGTATCGATTAGTGACACCAGGAATGCGACGGCATCCTCCAATCGCGTCGCCGCCATTGCTGCCAAGAGCACTCTCTTGTTTTTGATGCCGATGGTGCGGTTCCACTTTTCTTTCAGGACCTCGTAAGCCGCAGGCAGACGTGATTCGCCCAGCGCCAGCGTTGCCGCCTCGGCGACTTCTTCGTCCTCAGACTCAATGTACGTGGCAACGAAAGACACAAGTCGGTCGCCGCAGGCCGCGAGTAAAGCCGTAAAGCACTCGCCTAGCACCATCGCTTCGGTGTCTCCGGTCAGGGCCTTCAACCGGAGCAACAAAACGCCGACCTCACCTCCGTTAACCGCTAGCGCTCGAATCGCGCCGACCCTCGCCTCCGGCTCGCGGTCAACGAGCAGCTCCAATACCGCCGACAGCGACTCCGAGTAACGTGTGCGCAGCAGTCCCTGTGCGCTCACCGCGCGCAACTTGGCGGCTTCATCCACGGGAGGCCCGTACGATCCTTCCATCTGTACGTGCCGTATCCCGGCAAGGTACGGCGCCGGTTCGTCATAGTCGAGCTCGTACAGCGCCCGCACAAGTTCCGCGGTGGCCGCACAGCGTTTGTCCAGCCGCGGAGCATCGGCCATCAGCTTGTTGAACGCTGCCACCAAGTCGGGTACGAGCGCGGCAACCTTCAGTTCGCCGGCAACCTTCGCGGCCTTAGCTACCACCAGGTTCGTCCGACTTCGCAAGTACCTACGTATTTCCTCGGTCACTTCGGGGGATGTCTCGGCCTTACGCAGCTCGCCCAACCTGTCGAGGGCGCGTTCAACTGGATCGCTCTTTGCCATCTCAGATATTTCCCAGCGCTCGAAACTACACTACACTCAACCCCTATGCCCATCCTCAGCCGTCGCAACTTTCTGACTACTTCCGCCCGTACCGCGGCCGCACTTACCGCCGGATCGTTCTTCGTAGTCGAAGCCGCCCAATCGCAAACTGCCGCGGCCACCCGTACTCCCGGGGATCAAGCGCTCGATCAGTTCATCGAAACCTACATGAAGGCGATGAACTCGCCGGGACTCACACTAGGCACGGCGAACCGCGCTGGAACCGTGCGCGTGACCAGCTACGGCTTCAGCAATCCCGGAATGAAGCAGCCAGTCTCGCCGGACATGCTGTTTCACATCGGATCGATTACCAAGTCGTTTGTGGCGCTGGTGTGCTTGCAGTTGCAGGAGGAAGGCAAGCTCGATCTCCACAAGCCGGTACTGGAGTACATGCCGTGGCTGCCGATCGTCACGACCTATGGCCCGGTGTCGGCCCACGATCTGCTGACTCACAGCTCCGGCTTGCCGGACGCGCTCTCGCTGATTCCTTCCGATCCGGCCACGCGTTATCGCCAGGCATGGAAGCCCGGCGAACGCTTCTACTATTGCAACCTGGGCTACGACATTCTGGGGAACCTCATCGAGCTGCTCGACGGACGTACCTGGGCCGCGGCCGTCAAGGCTCGTGTGCTCGATCGGGTGGGAATGCATGCGACCGCGGCAGTCATTACTAACGATATCCGTCCCCGCACGGCCCAGAGTTGGGTACCGTATTTTGAGGACCGTCCCTATGCGCGTAATGGCCGGCTGGGTCCCGCGGCGAACCTCATCTTCGACGACGCGGCGGGCAGTATCGCTTCGACGCCAGGAGACATGGCGCTGTACAGCCAGACGCTACTCAATCGTGGTCAAGCGCCGAATGCGCGCATTGTTACTGCGGATAGCTTCGCCCTCATGTCGAAGCCCTGGATCAAAGCTCCCGACTTCGGGCCTGATGCCAGCTACGGCTACGGTATCGCCGTCGAAACCGTTGATGGCCACACCATTCTGCGTCATACCGGCGGCATGGCATCGTTTATGTCGGCCATTAACCTCGACCTTGACGCAGGAGTAGGCGCATTCGCGTCCATCAACGCGCAGCAGGGGTACCGTCCTGTTCCGGTGGCCAAATATGCGGTGCAACTGATGGGAGCGGCAGCCGCTGGAAAGCCTGCGCCGGCTCCGCCGGAAATCAATGACCCGAAGGTTGCGAAGAACCCCGCTGACTACACTGGCGTGTACACGTCTCCCGACGGCAAGACCATCGAGATCAGCGGCGACAATGCGCTGTTCGCCACCGTGAACGGGCAGCGGATTCCGCTCCAGCGCGGCGACGGCGAGTCGTTTATTGCTCTCGACCCTGCCCAGAGCCGCTACTCCTTCCTGTTCGGCAGGCAGAAGAACGAAAGCGAAAAAGACAAGCCCGGACCGGTGGTCGAACTCATGCACGGCAGCGGCTGGTACACCAACGCCAAGTACTCCGGACCGAGGAGCTTCGCTACTCCTCCCGAGTTCGCTGCCCTCACCGGCACCTACCTCGGGGTGGGCGGATTTGAGGGCTCACTCGCCAACATCGTGGTGCTGAAGGGGCAACTGTGGGCGGAAGGCCAGTTTCCGCTCGAACGTATCGGCGAGTATGAGTTTCGTCCAACCGAGGGCGCGCCGAATCCCGAGCGTGTCGAGTTCTTCTTCATCGTGAACGGAAAAGCGCGACTGCTGAAGTTCAGCGGAGCGGACTTTTTCCGGTTCGAGGGCGAGTAAGCCGATACTCTCGCCCGACGCGTCTCCCCGGTCCGTCACATTTCAGCGTGTTTTCCATCACACTCGGTTGTGCCCCAGTTGCCCCTGCATAGATCCATTTCGTATCATCCGAAAGGAATGCCCAAAACCTCACGAGGCCCCAATCATCTGCGCGAGAAGGCGCAGATCATGTCTGCCTCCGAAATCGAACGCACCATTGTTCGGTTGGCCCACGAAATTGTGGAGAAGAACAATGGCGCTGACAATCTCGGACTGATCGGCATCATGCGCCGCGGGGTTCCGCTGGCGCAGCGTCTTGCCAAGATCCTTGGCCGTATCGAGAAGACCGAGGTCCCTGTCGGCACCCTCGACATCACCCTCTATCGCGACGATCTCTCCACCGTCGGCCATCGCCCCGAAATCCGTCCCGGCAAGATGGAGTTCGACATTCAGGACAAGAACATCATTCTGGTGGACGACGTGCTGTACACCGGCCGCACCATACGTGCCGCGCTCGACGGCGTGTTCGATCACGGACGGCCGCGCCGCATTCAGCTCCTCGTCCTGATCGATCGCGGCCATCGCGAACTGCCTATCGAAGCCGGCTTCGTGGGCCGTAAGGTACAAACCACCGATAGCGAGATCGTCGAAGTTCGACTCAAAGAGATCGACGGCGCCGAAAAGGTGTTGTTGGTCGAGCGCGTTCCTGAGGCGCAATGAAGACGGCTCCGCACTCCATACTCGGCACCGACCAACTTACTGTCTCTGAAATCGAAGCCATTCTGAAGTTGGCGCGACGCATGGACCCCAAGCGGCCGCTGCCACTCTTGCGTGGCAAGCGCGTGGTGCTACTGTTCTATGAACCATCCACCCGCACGCGTACGTCGTTCGAGTTTGCGGCGAAAGCGCTGGGCGCCACGACGACCCTGATTACTGCGAACTCCTCGAGCATCGAGAAGGGCGAATCGCTTATTGACACCGGATGGACGGTCACGTCGCTCGGCGCCGACATCATCGTCATGCGCCATCCCAACAGCGGCGCGCCGTATCTGCTCTCGCGCTTCATGCCGGTGCCCATCGTCAATGCGGGTGACGGCTTGCATCAACATCCTTCACAAGCTCTGCTGGACGCGCTGACCATTACCAACCATAAGAAGCGGTTGAAGGGATTGCGGGTCGTCATCGTCGGAGATATTTTTCACAGCCGCGTAGCTCGATCAAACGCGCATCTACTCTCGACGTTCGGCGCAGAGGTCATCTTCTGCGGACCGCCCGACCTTGTGCCTGATGTTGCAGCGACTCTTGCGCCGGGCGTGATCGCTTGCCATGATCTCGACGCAGCACTGCGCGGCGCGGACGTCGTGATGTCGCTCCGCATTCAGAAGGAACGTCTCGCGGGCAGGCACATCGCCCTCGAAGACTACATCGCCAGGTTCCAGGTCACGCCGCAGCGCATGAAGCTGGCCAAGCCTGACGCCATTGTCATGCATCCGGGGCCAATCGTGCGTGGCCTGGAACTGGCCAACGAAGTCGCCGACGGGCCCCAGTCGTGCGTACACGAACAGGTCGCCAATGGAGTGAAGACCCGCATGGCCATCCTCGCGACTGTGATGAAGGCGGCCCAATGAAGCCCAGAACAAAGTCCGACGACAATGCGCTGCTCATCACCGGGGGACGCGTCATCGATCCCTCCAGCGGCATCGACCGCGAGATGGACGTCCTGCTGCGCGACGGACGGGTTGCGGAACTCGCAGCGCCCGGGACACTGAAGGATTCCGCGCGAGATAAGCTCAGCGCCAAGGGTTACATCGTCGCTCCCGGCTTCGTCGATCTCCACGTCCATCTGCGCGAACCGGGTCAGTCGCACAAAGAGACTATCGCCAGCGGGACTGCGGCCGCCGCGGGGGGTGGGTTCACCGCCGTCTGCGCCATGCCCAACACCGTTCCGGTAAACGACTCGGTCGAGGTCACGAACTGGATGCAGGCTCCCGAGCGTGAAGCTGTCGTGCGGCTGTTTCCCATCGCCGCCGCAACTGTTGGGAGCATGGGTGAAAAGCTTACGGACTTCGCCGCGTTGCAAAATGCCGGTGCCGTCGCGATCAGCGACGATGGCAAGCCCATCCTCGACGATGATCTGATGCGTGATGCGTTACGTGCCGGAGCTCGGCTAAATCTTCCTGTGGTGCAGCATGCCGAAGACTCGCGCCAAACCGGCGGGTGCTCGATGAATCTCGGGCCAACCTCATTCCGGCTCGGCTTACGCGGCATGCCCAATTCCGCCGAGTCTGACGTTGTGAGACGCGACATCGCGTTGGCACGCGAGACCGGCGCTCACATCCACGTCGCCCACATCTCCACCGCGGAAGCGATGGAGGCGGTCCGGCAAGCCAAAAAAGCGGGGATTCGCGCGACCTCGGAAGTCACGCCCCACCACTTCACGCTGATTGACGAGAATGTGGGTGAGTTCGATACTCACTACAAGATGAATCCGCCGCTGCGTTCACTAGCGGACCGTGACGCGATGATTGCCGGCATCGCCGACGGAACCATCGACGCCATTGCCACCGATCACGCTCCGCACGCCTTCCATGAGAAGCAGGTCGAGTTCGAGCGCGCGTCGTTCGGTATTATCGGCCTCGAAACCGCGCTACCCATCTCCATTACAGTGCTGCATCATCACTTCAAGATGCCGCTGTGGCGCATCATCGAGCTGCTGTCGTCGAACCCCGCGCGGGTGTTTTCGCTCGAAGGGTTGGGAACGCTCGCCCCCGGAGCCCACGCCGACATCACCATCTTCGATCCCAACAAGAAGTGGACGTACGACGCCTCGCACTCGCGCTCGAAATCCCGCAACACGCCCTACGACGGCTGGAGCTTCACCGGTAAGGTAATAGCGACCATCGTTGCCGGAAAACTGGTTTACCGGGACTGATCCGAGAAGAGCTCATCGGCCGTTACGGCGCCACCCCGCCTTCGGTCCTCTCGACTACAGGCCGGGGTTCCGTAAGGGGAGCCGCTTTTTTGCCGCGCTGTAAGTCGCGCCAAAGGCTGGAGCGCGTCAGCCACAACCCGGCTGCAACTACGGCCAGCCAGGCCGCCCCGATTGCCATTAGAGACGTGAGGTCGTTGCGCCATCCCCCCTGCGCCACTAGCTTCTGCGCAACCGCTGTCCCTGCGAGCGCAGCCGCCACCGCTGTCGCTAGCGCTTTGGCCACCTCGCTCCAGCGAATTCCCGCCAGTGGCACCAGCCCCCGCCGGTTCAGCAGCCACGCGATCACCACGGTGTGCAGGAGGATGCCCACGTCCGAAGCCATCGCCAGCCCGGTGTACCCGTAGCGACGAAACAGCGTGGCATAAATCGGCAGCGATGCAATTACGATCAAGGTGCTCGCCACCATCGGAGTCATGGTATTGCCCGATGCATAAAACGCGCGCGCATACAGTGCTTGTGCCGACCACAGTGCCAGCGACAGGGCGAACCATCCAAAATACGAAGCCGTCAGCACCGCATCCTGAAAGTTGAAGTGGCCGCGGTGAAACGCCAGGTCCACCAGCGGCAGCGCTGCCGGAATCATTAGTGCCGTAGCGAGAATCGCCGTTGATCCAACCCGGTAAACCGAGCGGTTCACCGACTCGGCAAATGCCGTTCGTTTGCCTTCGCCGAGCAGCTTCGCGAAAAACGGCATCGACGCTTGGCCTGCAGCTTGCCCCAGAATCGAAATCGGCAGCGCGAAGAGTCGCTTGGCATAATTGAGCCGGCTGATCTCTCCTGCCCCGCCCGAAGCAAAGTACCGCAGAATCCAGTCGTCCGCCGACACCAGCGAGACACCCAGCATCAGCGGGATCGACAGTTTTACCCACTCGCGAAATTCCGGATTGCGAAAGTCGAAGCTGAATCGGTAAGTGAGGCCGGTCTTGGCTGCGCCGATACCGTTGATCAGGAACGGTCCGATGAACGAGCCCGCCAACGCTCCGTACGCCAGGGCCGCGATCCCGAACCTGTGTGCGCCGAGAAGCCCGCCCACAATGATGGATGACCCGTATAGCACCGGGCTGAGTGCCGGATACAGAAACATCCTGCGCGACAGCAGCACTGCCGAAATTACCCCGCCGGCGTAGAAAAAGATCTGTCCTGGCAGCAGTACCCTCGTCAGATAAATGCACAACTCCATCTGCTGGGCGTCGAACTTGGGAAAGATGAGGCGTGCAATTTGCGGCGTGAACATCTCCACCAGCACGGTTCCAATCAGCGCGACTATCGTCATGATCGTGACCGTCGTGTCGAACGCCTTCTGGGCCCGCGCCTCTTCGCCCCGCGAGGTGTGCCGAGCGTAAATCGAGATGAACGTGATGGAGGTCGTTCCGCCCGCGAGCAGATAGAACAGATAGTCGGGAATCTGGAAGGCCGCGACGTACGCGTCGGTCTTCGGCCCCGCGCCGAAGGCCCACGCGACATACATTTCGCGCAGATATCCGATGACACGCGCCAGCATTACCGACGCCATCAGCAACAACGTTGCCGAAAAAGCCGTGTGCTCGTGAGACGGACGCAGCACGCGCGTGATCCGTGCCCGCAGCCCCGTAATTGTTGCGCCTGGCGTCAAGCTTGGCTTCGATGCAGACGATGCATGAAACTGCGATTCTACACGTAAG
Organism: uncultured Acidobacteriaceae bacterium; assembly: GCA_963738905.1. GTDB lineage: Bacteria > Acidobacteriota > Terriglobia > Terriglobales > Acidobacteriaceae > DASRAA01. Next base: position 854,502 of record CAVTYG010000010.1, on the reverse strand, counting down.
GAGCGATGCGAAAGGGGTGACCCGAGGCGTGCAACCAGGTGCCGGTCACTGGCAACTTCCCATTCACTTCCCGCCATTGGTGGAGAGATAAGCAAGAGAATCCGTGAGCCTTTGGCTTCGCTCGTGCGTCATAATCTCTACAGCCTTCATGTCCATCTTCGCGGCAAAACGACTCGCATCGATATTTTTCCTCTTCGCTGTCAACGCGCTCTGCCAAACTTCGCCTTTAGAACTCCGTTACAAATTCGCCACCGGCGACCGTCTCACCTATCGCGAGACCTTCGATAAAGAAGGAAAGTCCTCGGATAACACCCTCCACGCCCGCCTGACTTTCTCCAACCAACTGGTCGTGCTCGACGCCGCACGTGGGCAATCGCTCATCGGTGTGCAGCGCAACCGTCTGTCGGCCGAATTGATCGAGTACACTGATCACGGCAAAGATACGCTGGCGCTACAGAAACCCGGCTTCACTCAGCGCATGGCCGACCGTCCCGTCCACCTCGCCGATGCCAACGTGTTCTCGTCCGTTGGCCAGCCTCTGCTTCCGATCCAGATTCTGCGCGAAGCCAACAGCAAGCTGCTTTATCGCATCGGCGAAGTCGTCGTCTTGCCCGCCGCAGCAGTGCAAATTGGCTCCGAATGGGATGCCGGCGGCCTTCGCCTGAAGCTGGAGCGGCTCGAGCCGGTCGGCGATGAATCGTGCGCCGTGATCTCCGACACCGGTACCCGCGCCGAGACCCATCTCAGCTTTATCTTTTGTCCCTCAGGACACTTGGCCTCGCTCGACTTTGAAGGGCACTATCAGGAATTTGAACTCGCCGTCCACGAGAAGGTATCGCTGCGCTTGCAAAGCATCACCCACAACGAGGCTCCAGCCTCATGGCTCTCGAACCGCGATACGCAACTCGGAACTTTGACCGCCTACCTGAGCTCCGTGTCCCCGCTTCCCGACGCGGCAGTTATGAATGACATCTTGCGTAACGGCTACCCCGACGCCCAGGAGCTCGCCGTCGCTGCGTATTACCAGCGAGGAATCACCCCTACCGCCGACGTCTTCGAGTCTCTCCGGCACAGCCCCGATCCCGAAGTCCGCCGCATCGCCAGCGGATTTACGGTCCCTCCGCCGAAACTGCCGCCCCAGCTCTGCGAGCTTCCCGCCGTGCGGCACGCACCGGAAAAAACGGGGTCCACGCTTCGCGCTATGACTTCGCCCGGCTTTGCCAACATGCCCTACATCATGCATGTTCCCATCGACTACCGCGGCGATCAGCCTTTCCCGCTCGTCATCTATCTCAGCGGCGGCAGTGGCCTCGCTCTCGATGCCGGGCAGAGCATTCGTAACGCTCTCAAACATTCAGGATATCTCCTGCTGTTCCCCAACGCCGCAGGCGATCACTGGTGGGAGCCCAAGTCCACCGCCATGGTTGCGGCCTTGCTACTCGAAGTCCTGCGCGCCTACAACGTCGATACCAACCGCATCTATCTCACCGGCTTCAGTAACGGAGGCACCGGGACGATCGAGTACGCTGTGCGCTGGCCCGATCGCTTCGCCGCCATCGCTTCGCTGATGGGCGCCGGCCTTAGCACTCCCAGCCTTACTCCGCTTCCCCTCCAGAATCTATCCGACGTGCCGACGCTTTTCCTGCATGGCGACAAAGATCCGACTATTCCGTCTTCGGCTTCCTACAGCACCTACGAAGCCCTCCGTGGCACTAAGCCGCGCGTTACGCCCGAGATTCACATCCTCAAAGGCCGCGTACACGACATCACCCTCGCCAATGATGATGACTACACGTTGCCTTTCCTCGAGCGCTTCACGCGCGATCCTTTCCCCCAAGCAGTCACCGCGAAGTTTCTCGATCCTCGCTATCAGCGCCAATATTGGGTTGAGGTCGCTGAGTCGGACAAAGGCGTGCCTGAAGTGGAAGCCCGAATCCTCGATGGCAACTTGATCGATATCGATACCAAGCACGTAAAAAAACTGCGCCTGCTGCTGCGTCCCGAGTTATTTCATTCTGCGGGCCCGATACGCATCCGTCTCAATGGAAAGGAGCAGCCACCAGTCGCGCTGAAGCGCGACTGCGAGCTTTTCCGTCGCAGCGCCGATGCATCCGGCGATCCATTCCTCGCCTATACGGACGAGATCGTTCTCGACACGGCAAAATAAACGGCCCGCCATCACATGTGACGGGCCCGGTATTTCACAGATTTCAGCTACTCGGACGCCACTACGCCCTCCGGCTCCATCGCCGGAATCCCACGGCTCGGAATAATCGTCAGCAAGTCGGTCTGGACCTTGTCCCACTGTTGAATGAGGAACCCCTTCGCCTCAAACACCGCACGGATAGCGACCGCGTCCCAGCCCACTACGTCTTCGAGGATCGGAATCAGAATCGCCAGCGCGTTTTCGCTGATGATCGACCGCTTCGCGATCGGCGCAAGATACTTGTTTTCCGACACCGCGATCGTGTAGCCGTCACGACGGTTCACATGCAACATGACGTGAATGTCGGAGCTGCCATCACCTACGTAAATCATCCGGTCGGACCCCAGTTGCAACTCGTCCAGCAACCGGTCAGCGGCAGTCACCTTGCCGTAGCCGGCCGTCACTTGCAGAATCCGCTGGATCTCGCCCTTCTCGTTGAATTCGAACTCCGTGCCATAGATGTGGTCTGCCGGAACGATGCCTTCGAGCGCCGAGCGGATGATCTGCACCGGCCCTGCCGAAATTACGTAAAAATCAAAGTGGCACCCTTCCACCTCTTGCGAGAGAAACTCGTATAGCGCGGCGATGTTCGGCTTTAACCGCACCCGCTTCCCGGCTTCGTACAAATGCTCGCGCCGCACCTTGCGAAATTCCGGATCGTGCAGCAACAGGTAAGCCAATTCGCCTCCCTGCTGCACCAGGTTCAACTGCGCCATTCCGGTGATTTTGCGTTCATATTCGCTCACCGGAATGCCAATCAGCTCACCTAGTACGTAGCCCGAATCGTTAAAGCTCAACGTTTGATCGAAGTCGCTGGCCAGAACGAATCGCCGCTTGGGTTGCTGCAACTCAGTCATATCCAACTCCCATTTGCCCTTTTGACGCATGAATAACTCCTGTATGTATGGCCCACTGGGACATAAGAACGTGTAAAGATTATGTACTTGATTCGATGGTTTGTCGGATGGAAAGATGATGAATTCAGATAGATTCTTTCGATATGGCAGATTAACTGCGCTTATTCCATAAGCTGTTATATCGTCGCCACTTACAAGCGTCATAGCTCCATCAACACCCCGAATAAAAAGCGAAATGATGTGTCTGTCAAGATGTTGAATTGGTTACCTCGGCGTACGCGTGGAACGGGTGTGAACTTTGTGCCAGACCGTCTCCCCGGGCTTCTGGTATCCTGCGGCAGCGTCGCTCGCCAGTAAACCTCTTCGGATTTGTCCATGAGAGTCCTGTCTATCAGTACCGATCTTGAGCTCCTCCGTCTTCGCCAATTCATCCTCGAAGGCGCGGGACACGAGGTTTTGAACCTCGACTCAGAAAAAGAAGTCCTCAAAATGGCGGAAGAACCGTCCGGCGACTTCGAGGTAGTACTCCTCTGTCATCACTTCCCCTCGGCGGCAGCCCGTCAAACTACGCGACTGCTCCGCGATAATCGCCCGAACATTCGGATCGTGTACATCGCCCACGTGTACGGCGAATGGCCCTTGGTTGAAGCGGATCGCTATATCGTTGGCTCCGACGGACCGGAAGCCCTGGTTCGGGTCCTCGACGAAGTCCACGCGTAACCTGACGCGGCCGCACCGCGACGATTCTATTCACGCTGGGTTTACACCTCTGCAAGCGGTATCTGTACAGGCGAGTTCATCTCCTGCGGAGGCGAGAGAGCTATGCGTAACCACCCCCTGTCATTTCTGCGCCATTCGTCAGCCGCTCGTGTAAGCGCGACCCTTGTGTTGGCGACGAGTCTGTTGCCGCTACCTTCGCTCATGGCGCAGTCTCAGCCCCAGAACGCCGCTCCTGCCCCACCCACTCAGGATGTCTCGGTGCCGCAAGGTCCAGTGCAGGACAATCTGCCACCGCTTTCAGGTCCTCCAGCTCCGAATGTTGCCGTTCCTCCACAGCTGACTATTCCGGCGGGTACGTTTGTGACTGTCAGGCTGATGGGAGGCCTGTCCAGTGACTACAACCAACAAGGCGATGGCTTCAGCGCAACGCTTGGAGCAGCCAATCGTGGTCGACGGATGGGTTGTCGCTCGTCGCGGGCAGATCGCGATAGGTCACGTCGTGTCGGTGCAGAAAGCGGGACGGGTAAAAGGCGTGTCTTCCTTAGGCGTGGCGCTGAGTGATCTGCCGTTAGTGGATGGGCGGCAATTGCCGGTACTTTCACAGCTGGTGCAGACCTCGGCCGGTACCTCCAAGGGCCGTGATGCCGCAGGCGTCGCCACCACCACAGGTTTAGGTGCGGCAATAGGCGGCGCAGTCGATGGCGGAGCCGGAGCCGGTATCGGCGCTGCTGCGGGCGCTGCCGCCGGCATCGCAGGCGTGCTATTGACTCCGGGAAGGCCGACCGTGATGCCACCAGAAACCTTGCTAACCTTTCGTCTTCAGGAACCCATCACGGTGAACACCGCAACATAGCACGGTCGCCTTCCAGCCAGTGAATCAACTGGACTACGCGGCTGCGTTGCTCCACAGTTGCAGCCACGGCAAATGGTGCCGGCCTATCCGCCGGGTCCAGCTTATCCGTACGCGTACCCGTATCCTTACGCGGCTTGGCCCTACTGGGGTGGATGGGGCTTCTATCCCTCCGTGTCATTCATCGGCTATTACGGTGGAGGCTACGGCTGGGGGCACGGCGGACGCTGGCATTAAATCCGCCGGCGTTCCAGGTTTTTAGGTACCGTTGGTGACGATCTTTTCCACGATGCGGTCGATTGTGTCGATAGCTTTGCGATTCGGAAGGTTGTGGTTGTTGCTGAGAATCGCAAACGCCAGCCTCTCGCCTTTGGCGGTAGTTAGGTAGCCCGAGAGCGCATTGACGTGTCCCAGAGAACCCGTCTTCGCGTGTACAACGCCCTTGGCCGGCGCGGTCTTCAGACGGTCGTTGAGCGAGCCGTCCACTCCCGATACCGGCAGGCTATCTTCGAACAGCGTACCCCAAGGTTGTTGCTGGGCATACTGCAGCAACTCCACTACTGCTTGCGGGCTAACCAGGTTCTCGCGCGATAATCCTGACCCGTCATAGAACACAAACTGGTCGGGCTTGATCCCCGCCGAGGTCAGAAAGCCCCGCAGCACCTCGAGGCCGCCCTGAATCGAGCCGGATGTTCCTTTTTCCTTGCCCAGTAGCCTAAGCATCAGCTCGGCATGCAGGTTCTGGCTGACTTTGTTGATCACGCGGACATCGTCGGCTAGGGGCTGCGACTCATGCGCGGCCAGCACTTGGGCCACGGGGTTGGGATGTACCGCCAACTCGCCGCCTCCCCCGGAAGCAATGGTGGTCACACTGAATGTTTGCAACGAAGCCAGGTCGGTGTGATGCGTGCGGGGACGCCCATAGACCGTGACTCCACGCTGCTCCAGCAATTCGCGGAAGAGCTTGGCAGTGAAATCGGCAGGATCCTCAATCGCCAGGGACTCGCCCGCTCCGGTATCGTCCTGCGGCATGCTGCCCCAGAAGGTAATCTGGTTCGATCCCGGCTCGCGGTTGATGTAAATCTTCCGCGGCCCCGTACCCTGTGGCGTCGTGATGACGCGATTGTCGATCCGGTAATACTCCGGAAACGGAGTGATGTTCAGGAAGGCGCGCTCACCGGGACGGTCCGCCGGCATGATGTTCACGAACAGTACGTTGTCATTGACCGTAAGGGCAGAAACCGGAGCACCCCACTCCCAAACCAGGTCGTCTTGCGACCAGCCTTCGCCGTAGCGTTCGAAGACGTAATACGAGTCGTCTGCCACGACGTCGCCGTCCACATATTTCAGTCCTTTACGCACGAGCTGGTCCGCCAGATCGGTCAGCACCTGGATCGGCGGCGCAATACGCTCGGTGTGTAGGCTGTACGGCAGCGCGCGTCCAGAAAGGTTAGGATCGCCGCGGCCCACCACTACGAGATCGGAATTAAGCCGACCATACTTGTCGACCGTGCCCATGCTCTCGATAGTGGTCTTGAAGCGATAATCGCCCCCAACTAGAGCAAGGACCGCTGCCGTCGTAAAGAGTTTCGTGTTCGACGCAGGAGTAAAAAGCTTGTTCTGGTTCAGCGAATAAATCGGCTTCCCGCTGTCGAGGGAGACGATGTCGATACCCCAAAAACCGCGTGCTACCTCGGAATCGCTGAGTATCTCCTCGATGGCCCGTGCCAGCCGTTTGTTGTCTTCTGCCTGCTTGTTCGTTGCGGTCTTGGGCGCGGCAAAAGAGGGGACCGTGAGGCACACCAGCAGAACCAACGGGATGACTTCGCGGACCCGGAGCATTCGACGGCTGGGCACTGTGACCAGATTTTAGCACTTGCTAGCCGGTATTCCATCGCGTCCTTGCTTGCGCCCGCGATAGCTCCCGACGCGTAGAATTCCGCCATGCGTCCCTGCTATATATGGCGGCTTCGCTCACGCGAATTGGAATTGGGCCGGCGTACCCTGGTCATGGGTGTAGTCAACGTAACTCCCGACTCGTTTTCTGAAGGCGGCCAGTTTGCCGAGCCCGAAGCGGCGACCTTGCACGCTCTCCGCCTGCTCGACGAAGGTGCCGGCATCCTTGACATCGGGGGGGAATCGACCCGGCCCGGCACTCGCGTGCAGCCCGATGAATCCAGCCATAAACCGCTTGTCACCGAAGAGGAAGAGTTGCGCCGGGTCATTCCTGTGATTGAGGGCGTGTTAAAAGCGCGACCCAATGCTGTGATCTCGATCGACACCTACAAGGCGGCTGTGGCACGTCGTGCTGTCGAGTCTGGTTCTGAGATCGTCAACGATGTCAGCGCGTTTCAGTGGGACGTCGCGATGGCTGACACATGCGCCGAACTCAAGTGCGGAGTCATACTGATGCACACGCGTGGCCAGCCCAGTCAGTGGCGTCACTTACCACGCCAGCCCGATATCACCTCTCTGGTCACACACGATCTTGCCAATCGCGTGCAGATCGCACTCGACAGCGGCGTGGCCCGGGAGCGCATCGTGCTCGATCCCGGTTTTGGCTTCGGCAAGAATTTTGAAGAGAATTACCCGTTGTTGGCAGGCTTGGGCGATTTGCAGCGGCTTGGATTTCCGCTGCTCGCCGGCACGTCGCGCAAGTCGTTCGTTGGCCGGACGATTGGAAAACGGTGGGGTGGACAGGATGTACCCCCGAAAGAGCGGCTCTACGGCTCAGTGGCGGCCATGGTGGCCAGTATTCTCTACGGTGTCCATATCGTTCGGGTACACGACGTGAGGCCTGCCGTCGAGGCCGCGGCGGTAGCCGACGAGATTCTCGCAGCCACCATTTGAATTTCTGTTCGTCGCTCCTGTATCAATAGAACGACGTCCCCCGAAATAGTCCCACGCGCCTCGCTCTGCGCAATTTCATGACGACCAAACTCCACATGCTTTCCGCCGACGCCCGCGTAACCGTTCGCCGTCCTGGCGAGCCCAATCTCAAAGGCCGATGCGTTGTGTACTGGATGCAACGCGCCCAGCGCGCCTTCGACAATCCTGCTCTCGATCTTGCGGTGGAAGCTGCGAACGCTTTAGGGCAGCCCGTTGTTATCTTTTTCGCACCCGTCCCCTTTTATCCGCACGCCAACCTGCGCCACTACAGGTTTTTGGAACAAGGCATTCCTGACATCGCTGAGCGCGCCCGCAGCCGCGGCATCGGATTCCTGCTCCGCCGCTACCCTGAACACTCGCTCCTGAAGTTCTGCGACGAGGTAAAAGCCTCACTCGTCATTGGCGACGAGAACCCGCTGCGGGAGCCTCGCCACTGGCGGGAGCTTGCGGCGAAGGCCCTCAGCATTCCACTGTGGACGGTCGATGCGGACGTCATTGTTCCATCAAAGTTGCTGGAGAAAGAGCAGTACGCAGCGCGCATCATCCGGCCGCGATTGCAGCTGAGGTTGAAGGAGTTCCTGCCATTGGCAGGAGACCCTCGTCCGAAAGTCCAGTGGCAGAAGCCACGCGGTCTTGCAGCGCTGCCCGACGACGGTTCACTTGACCTTACCGAAGACTGGACGGACTTGGATCGCTCCGTGGCGCCAGTCATGTCGTTTCGCGGAGGTACCAGCAAAGCCCTTCGTCTGCTCGACGAATTCGCGCAGCATAAGCTGGCGAGCTATCCCGAGAACCACGGCAAGCCCGAAATCGACGGCACCTCGCGCCTCTCGCCGTATCTGCATTTCGGACACATCGGGCCGCACACCATCATGCGCGCTGTACAAAAGGCGAAGGTGCCACAGTCTGCCAAGGACGATTACATCGACGAATTCCTGACCTGGCGTGAGTTGGCCATTAACTTCGTCCACTTCAACCCGCTTTACGACTCCATCGAGAGCGCTCCCGACTGGGCGCACAAAACCCTTGCTCAGCACGCGCGCGACCCGCGGCCCATTCTCTATACTCGCGAGCAATTCGAGAGCGCCGATACTCACGACGACTTATGGAACGCCGCGCAACTTCAAATGCTCCACGCAGGATGGATGCACAACTACATGCGCATGTACTGGGCAAAGAAGATCCTGGAATGGAGCCCGTCGCCCGCCGTAGCCTACCAGACCGCCCTTTACCTCAACGACAAATACTTTCTCGATGGACGCGACCCCGACGGCTACGCAGGAGTCGCGTGGGCAATCGCCGGGAAGTTCGACCGGCCGTGGTTTGATCGCCCTATCTTCGGCACGATCCGCTGGATGTCCGGCGATGCGGCGCGCAAGAAGTTTGACGCCGACAAGTACGTCGCGCAGATGTATGCTCTTGCTGGAAAGGCGGAAGTCAACCGCCAGGGAAGCTTGTATGGATGAGGCAGAAATCACTGCGCGGATGCTGTCAAGGCTATGGCCGCACCGGCTGCACGAGTCGAACTACCTGAAGAACTTGTTCTGTTATTTCGGCCTGCATCGCTGGACAAATTTGGATTTGCGCAGCTTACGCGTCGAGAAAAACGTCAGATTCTGCAGATGGTGTTCCGCGATCAAGATCAACAGCGCTGACTGAAGCAACTACTGCGTCATCCGCAGACTGATAAGAAACGCGCTCGCCCAGAGTAGGAATCCAGCGAGTCCGACCCACCCCGTAAGTCGCCGGTCAGCCGCGCGACTCAACGTAGGCAGCGGAAGCGGTGCTCCCAACGAGCGGTGGAACCACGCTCCTAACAGTCCAACAAACCCGATCAAGGCCGTAGCCGCACCAAACATCAGGCCGGCCACAATCAGAACAAAGCTCACCATTGCTTGCGACCCCACTGCTTGCCTCCAAGTTAGTCCTCCCCTTTGCGGCGTGCAAGAGTGTCTTGAACACCGAAACATCGGATTCGCGAGCACCGTGTAAAATCCCCAGATAAGCGGAGGGGACATGAAACGTGTTACCGGACTCGGCGGGCTGTTCTTCAAGGCGAAGGATCCCAAGGCGATGTATGCGTGGTACGAGAAACATCTCGGAATCAAGCAAGAGGCTGAGGGCTCGGGCGTAATGTTTCACTGGCGCGACGCGGCTGATCCCGAAAAGACGGGGATGACCGTGTGGTCCATTTTTCCTGAGACCACGAAGTACTTCAACCCCAGCACATCGCCGTTCATGATGAACTTCCGGGTCGAGAACATGGACGAGGTGGTCAAAGCTTTGCAGGAAGAAGGCATCGCGGCAAAGGTCGAGGACTCCGAGTACGGCAAGTTTGCATGGATTACCGATCCCGAAGGCAACCGCATTGAGTTGTGGGAACCCCCGCAAGAATAAGAGTTCGGACCAACACAAAAGGCGGCCGCTTTGGAGCGCGCCGCCTTTCCCACCAGGAACACTGGCGGAACTCTACTCCGTCCACCGCCGGAAAACAAGACACCCATTAGTGCCACCGAAGCCGAAAGAATTCGACATCGCGTACTCCATTTGGACCTTGCGGGGGGTGTTAGGCACAAAGTCCAGATCGCAGCCTTCGCCTGGAGTTTCCAGGTTCATCGTGGGCGGAACAATCTGGTCGCGCAGCGCCAGCACCGTGATGCCGGCCTCCAGACCGCCCGCGCCACCCAACAGGTGTCCGGTCATCGACTTCGTCGAGCTCACCGCCATTTTGTAAGCATGGTCGCCAAACGCGCGCTTGATGGCGGTAGCTTCGATCTCATCTCCCAGTGGCGTTGAGGTGCCGTGAGCATTGACGTATCCAACCTGTTCGGGCTTGAGTCCCGCGTCGCGCAGTCCATTGCGCATGACCCGGAAGCCACCATCACCGTTCTCGGCCGGCTGGGTGATGTGGTAAGCGTCCGCGCTCATGCCATAGCCGACCACCTCCGCGAGGATCTTGGCCCCGCGCTGTTTGGCGTATTCCAGCTCTTCGAGGATCAGAATTCCTGCGCCCTCGCCGATGACGAACCCGTCGCGGTCTTTGTCCCAGGGACGGCTGGCGTGAAGGGGATCATCGTTGCGGGTGGAAAGCGCGCGCATGGCTGCAAATCCCCCCACACCCATCGGTGTGATTGCGGCTTCCGAGCCGCCGGCGATCATCACGTCGGCATCGCCATATTTGATGATGCGCGCTGCGTCGCCAATCGAGTGCGCGCTCGTGGTACAGGCAGTGCACGTCGCTTCGTTCGGCCCTTTCGCGTTGTGCCGCATGCTGACCTGGCCCGCCGCAAGGTTCACGATGGCCGACGGAATAAAGAACGGAGAGATCTTCCGTGGTCCACCATTAATCAGGTTCGTGTGCTCGCGCTCGATGACGTCGAATCCCCCAATGCCCGAGCCGATATCCACACCGGTACGCTCCGCCATCTCCTCGTTTTCGACCTTATAGTTGGCGGATTGCAGCGCCTCGTCGGCCGCGGCGATGGCAAGATGAATGAAGCGCGCCATCTTGCGCGCTTCTTTCTTCTCCACGAATTGCAGGGGATCGAAATTCTTGACTTCGGCCGCGATACGGCAGGCAAACTGCGATGCGTCAAAGCCCGTGATGGGTCCGACGCCGCTCTTGCCCGCCAGCAGCGCCGGCCACACCTCTGCTGTGTTGTTGCCGACTCCGCAGATCAGCCCGACTCCCGTTACGACGACGCGACGACTCAAGCGGACTTACCTTTCGCGTGGGCGTTAATGTACTCGGTCGCGTCTTTCACGGTACGGATTTTCTCCGCTTGTTCGTCAGGGATCTCGATCTCGAAAGCCTCTTCGAATGCCATGACCAGCTCTACCGTATCCAACGAGTCGGCGCCAAGGTCGTCCACGAAGGAGGCGTTGGGCGTAACTTCGCCCTCATCCACTCCTAGTTGTTCCACAATGATCTGTTTTACTCGCTCGTCTACCGATGCCATAAGGTTCGCACGCTCCTGTTCGCTCGCCATCTTGCGCAGCGAGAAGCAAAGCTATCGTTCGCTTCGTTGATTTCTACGACTTGGCTTTGGCGTGCGATTCGATGTAGGAAATCGCGTCCTGAACCGTACGGATCTTCTCCGCGTCCTCGTCAGGAATCTCCACATCGAAGGCCTCTTCGAAGGCCATTACCAGTTCTACCGTATCCAGTGAGTCGGCGCCAAGATCATCCACAAATGAAGCCTTCGGCGTCACCTCGGCTTCGTCCACACCCAATTGCTCGACAATGATTTGCTTTACACGCTCTTCGACTGATGCCATGAATTCTTTCTCCTTGCGCGTCTGGCGCAATGCAAACTCGTAAGTCTACTTGCCGGTGCGGAGCCCTGTAAAGGCACACCATCCGCTTCGCGCCGCCGTGCCAACGCAGGCCCGGGAGGGCCAGGAATATTAAGATGCCCGATTCATCCTAAATGCTTGACTTTGCAACGGTCAACGCAAGCTGTGGGGTGTCCGACCCCGGGCTGCCCCTACGGTTTCGTGTACCGGTCGCGCAGCTCCGTTTGCCGGTCCACCATCGGAATCGACCGTCCGCCTATAAAGACGTACTTTACGTCGCTCTTCACATCCAGCGGATCACCGGTCGCGACCACGACATTGGCCGTTTTGCCCACATCCAGCGATCCGAGCTGGTCATCGACACCCCAGATTTGCGCCGGATATAGGGTCAGCGCCTTCATGGCCTCGTCGTAAGGCAAGCCGAACGCCACTGCAAACCCGGCGGCATACGGCAGGTTGCGCACTTGGTGGGCATCGTACGAAGCGAACGCAATCTTCACACCGCGTTTAGAGAGCTCAGCCGGCATCTTGTACACCGCGTCGTAACGCTCCCACTCCTTCGGATTCTCATAGATAGAGCCCAAAATCACCGGTAACTTCCACTGCGCAATCTTGTCGTAAATCGACTGCGACTGCGTGAGCCCACAGAGGACGACCCTCAGTTTGAACTCCTGGGCCAATGCGTATGCCGTCTCCACATCGCTCGGCTCCTCGGCTTTCACAATCACCGGCTTCTTGCCATCGAGGTATGGCAACAATGCATCCAGCTTCAGATCGCGCGCGGGCGGGGACGGCGGGTTGTCGCCCGATTTCGTAGAGGCCTTCTTCTTGTTGTATTCGTCCCATTTTGCGGCGTATTGCTGGGCGTCGGTGAACGCCTGCCGCATCTGGGCCGCCATGCCCATGCGGGTCTGCGGATACTGGGCACTCGAAAACGATTCGTTGCGCCGCTGTTTGCCGGTGAAGTTCAACGGCATCGCGATGTCGCGGATCAACAGCATCTGCGTCGCATCGGCGCCCGCCAACTGAATGAACGAGTCTTGCCCGGGCAAAGTGTCCTTGCTCTCCGGCGCAACGATCGCATTGGTAATGCCGTTGTAGCGTGTGACCGGAATCAGCACCGTTTCGGCGTGAAACGCGTCCGACACATGCATGTGCGGCATGATCTCGTCACTCGGCTCCACCAGGTCGTTGGTCATTTTGTCGGCCTCGATCTCCGTCAGCCCGAGATGCGACTCCGAATCGATTAAGCCGGGATAAACAGTCATGCCCTTGGCGTCGATGATCTGTGCGTTCGCCGGAGCTCTCACCGAAGCAGCCGCCCCGACTGCCACGATCTTGCCCTTATCGATTACCACCACGCCGTCGTCGATCGTGCCATGCGTAATCGTCAGCAGCTTTCCTCCGGTGATAGCGATTGGCTTGTTCGGCTCAATGGCGGGGACACTTGTTGTCGCCGGCTTTGCAGGTGCGGTCTTCTGTTGAGCAACCGTCGCAGTAATCAGCAGGCACGCGAAAAGCGAAAGGCGAAAAGCGTAGAGCGAAAAGCGAAAGACGGTTCTCTGCATCACTGTCCCTCCCGGTACTGCGGCATGCCCAGCCCCGAAAGATTGCGGTCGAAGTACACGTCTCCATCGATCCACACCTTCGCCGGAATCCCGTAGCTCGACAGCGGATACCCGTCCCACAACACCAAATCGGCGTCCTTGCCGGTGTCAATCGAGCCGGTCTTGTCGTCGATGCCCATAATCCAGGCTGGATTAATGGTCATCATCTGCACCGCTTCGTCTTCAGTCGCGCCGCCATATCGCATGGTCTTGGCTGCTTCCTGGTTCAGTCGCCGCATGAAATCGTCGCTGTCGCTCTTAACGGCCACCTTGACGCCGGCGCGCATCGCCATCACCGCATTCCACGGAATCGCGTCCCACGCTTCGTACTTGTAGCCCCACCAGTCGGCGAAGGTCGCGATGGCGATGTTGTTCTGGGCCAACGCCTGCGGCACTTTGTAGGCTTCCAGCGCGTGATGAAAGGCGCGAATCTTATAGCCGAATTCGTTGGCAATCGCGATCTCGGTCAGGAACTCATCCGACCGGTAGCAGTGGATCTGCACTAGCATCTTGCCTTGCAGTACCTGCGAAAGCGCCTCGAGTTTCAGATCTTTCTTCGGTGGGCTCGCGGTCTTGTCGCCCTTCTTCACTTTCTCGTTGTACTCATCCCACTGCCGCTGATAGTCCTTGGCTTGCGTAAACGCTTCGCGCATCACCTCGAAGTTGCCCATACGTGTCGAAGGCAACTGCTTCCGGTCGCCGAAGACGCGCTTGGGGTTCTCGCCGCTGGCGAACTTGATCGACTGGGGCGCGCCCGGAAACAGCATCTGATCGCGATCCAGCCCGTACTTCGTCTTGATGACAACCGCCTGGCCGCCAATCATATCGGCCGAGCCGTGCAGCAGTAGCGCCGACGTTACGCCGCCTGCCAGTGCCCGGTAGATCGCCTTGTCGGTGTAATCGAAGGCATCCTTCATCATCATCTGCGGCACAACCGGACTAGTGGCTTCGTTCACATCGTCATCGAGGGCCATGTGCGAGTGCGGATCGATGATGCCCGGCGTCACGTATTTGCCTTGCGCGTCGATCACCATCACCGACGCCGGCGCCGAAACCGATGGTCCGAAGGCGACGATCTTTCCGTCCTTCACGTACACGCTGCCGTTCTCGATGCGGCCATGCGTGGCCGTTAGCAAGATGGCGTTCTTGATGACAAATTCGTTTTTCCCGCTGGGAGCGGTGGAAGTCTGTTGCGCAAACACATAACCCGACAGCAGGACAACGCAAATCAGCAGCCGGAGCATTAGCCCGGCTGCGGAATTCCTAATTTTCATGAAGTCCCCCGACGCAGAGTCCAGAATTGCAGCATTGTACGACAGCGCGTGCTCGACCCGGAAAAGCAGCGCTTCACATTTGCTGCGTGCGCTTCGTCCACGTCACCTATACTCCGTGGATAGAGCTCACCGGATGAAGTTTGTCCCCATCACCGAATGGCTGCCGAAGTATCCCCGCGTCAACCTGCGCGGCGATGTCATCGCCGGCATTGCCCTGGCCGGCCTGCTCGTTCCCGAGTCGATGGGCTACGCCGAAATTGCTGGCTTGCCGCCGCAAGCCGGACTCTACGCCACAGCTTTCGGGTTGCTGGCTTACGCGATTTTCGGGACTAGCCGCCAACTCGCGGTATCGCCCACTTCAGCTTCGTCGGCGATTCTCGCTGCAACGCTGGCGCCCCTCGCCGCCGCCAACCCGCAAAAGTTCGTCGTTCTCGCCTCAGCCGTCGCGATCGTGCTGGGACTGCTCTTCCTGATCGCGGGATTCTTTAAGCTCGGCTTTATCTCCGACTTTATTTCGAAGCCGGTGCTCAAAGGCTTCGTATTTGGAATCGCACTCAACATCATCATTAAGCAACTGCCGAAACTGCTCGGCATCGAGCACATCGGCGGCCATGCTTATAAGCAGCTCTGGCACACTCTGACGCATCTCATCCACGCTAATTCCTGGACGGTCGTCACCGGCGTCTCGGCGCTTGTCGTTCTCTTTGCCGTCGATCGCTTCATGCCGCGAGTGCCCGGAGCCTTAGTAGTCCTTGTCGGCGGAATTGCCGCTTCTCGGGGTTTGGAGCTGTATCGGCATGGAGTCGACATCGTTGGCGTGATACCCGCCGGCTTGCCTCGCCCCGGCTTCCCCATACTCACTTGGAACGACTGGCTGCAGGCGGCCCCCGCCGCGGTCGGACTTGTTCTTGTCTTGTTCGCCGAATCGATGGGTGCGGCGCGCACCTTCGCCAACAAGAACGGTTACGACATCGACGCCAATCAAGAGCTGAAGGCGTTAGGCGTGGCCAACGTCGCATCCGGCATCTTTCGCGGCATGCAGGTAGGCGGAGGCACATCCGGCACCGCAGCCAACAACAGCAATGGCGCAAAGTCGGAGCTCTCTTCCATCGCCGCCTCGGCAACCGTCGTCGTGGTTCTGCTTTTTCTGACCGGCTGGTTCTACCACCTGCCGGAAGCCATCCTCGCGGCCATTGTCGTTCATGCAGTGTGGCACCTCCTCGACTACAAGGCGCTGTTGCACTTCCGGCGGATATCGCGCATCGAGTACCGCGAAGGCATGGCAGCGATTGTCGGTGTGCTGGCCTTCGACATCCTCGATGGGCTCGCGCTCGCTGTCTTTCTCAGCCTCATCGCCTTGATGCGGTTCCTGACGATGCCCCAGGTGGTGGTGGTGGGACGCTTGTCCACCGGAGAATTCGTCGATATCGCCCGCCACCCCGAAGCCCAGCAATTTCCCGGCATACTTATGCTGCGGGTCGATCGCATCTGGTTCTTTGCCAACGCTGACGGTATCCGCGAGCATGTCAAGCAACTGATCCGACAGGCGCCCGGCACCGTGAAAGCCGTCATCATCAACCTTGCACCCGTTCCGCTCATCGATGTGACCGGCGTCGACGCGCTAACCCAGTTACACGACAGCGCGGTCAGGCATGACCGTCGCTTCGTGCTGGCGGCCGTGCGCGACCCGGTGCGCGACACCCTGGCACGCGCCTCCCTGCTGAATACCATTGGGGAGGAAAACATCTTTCGCAACATGGAGAATGCAGTGGAGTCGGTGACCGCAGCGAGTCGCGCGGTGTGATACAACGCTGCCATGCGCGCTGTCGTGCAACGTGTTACTCGTGCCTCGGTAACGGTTAATGGAGAATCTGCTGGACATATCGGGGAAGGCCTTCTGGTCTTGCTTGGAGTTGCGCAAGAAGATTCCGAGTCCGATGCGGATTTCTTGGCCGCGAAAATCGCCGGCTTACGCATCTTTGAAGACGACGATGGAAAGATGAACCGCAGCGTGGCGGACGTCGGCGGAGCAGTGCTTGCCGTCTCGCAATTCACCCTCTTCGGCGATGTACGTAGAGGCAAGCGTCCGTCTTTCGATGCCGCAGCCCGCCCTGAACGAGCCAACCAGCTCTACGAGCATTTCGTTGCCGGCATCCGCGCGCTGGGCCTGCGCTGCGAAACCGGACGCTTCCAGCAAACAATGGATGTGGAGCTGCTGAACCACGGCCCCGTCACGATCCTGCTCGACTCCCGCAAACTCTTCTAGAGCCCGTCTCATCAAAATCCATTCTGAAGCTACGGCTCACAAGCTGCGGAAGAAGTTTCTATCGTCGTAGAGCTGACCTTCAGGCCAGCGGCCAAGGCCTTTATTTCTGGTATCCGGAGCGGACTTTAGCCCGCTCGGGAACTGCTTTCGACTTTTTCTGCAAGCTATTCAGTCGTGCCGACACGCAGCTTTTTGAGCTCCGCAGCCCCCCAAACCCGGCACGCGTTGCCGACCGCAACTCGGCAAACCTTGCCGACTCGCCGACTCCTCGTGCCACACTCCATTGAAAACACAACGCAATTTGTGCACCCCCCGTTTGGCGACTCGACTGCACTGGAAATTGGCAGCAGCACAAGGAACGCGTAGAACCACAGGAGGATAATGATGTCAGTCGCCGGCATTTTGAGCAGCGCCGCCTTCGGAATTGGCGCCCAACTGTTCCGCAGCCGCACGCAGCAATCGAGCAAGGAGTTTCAGCAACTCGGCCAGGATTTGCAATCCGGCAATCTGACCGCCGCGCAATCCGATTTCGCCAAGCTTCAGCAACTCCAGCCCCAGACCGCTGCAAGCTCATCGAACCAGAGAACCAGCTCCATCACGGAGGACTTCAAGCAGCTCTCCGCCGATCTTAAGGCCGGCAACACCACGGCCGCCCAGCAGGACTTCACCAAGTTGCAACAGGACTTCCAGTCTCAAGGTACGCAGCAGCACCGTCACCATCATCACGACGCCAGTACGACTAACAATGCCATCAGCCAGATCTTCACCAGCCTGGGGCAAGCCCTGCAATCCGGCAATCTCGCCGCGGCGCAGCAGGCTTACGCCACGCTGCAACAGGACCTGCCCGGACTCACCCAGGCCGGTTCCTCATCCGCCCAGTCGGTTCTCTCGGTGAGCGCTTAAGCGACTAGGCCCGTATATCGATTTAAGGCCAGCATACCGTCGTTCGCCCTATCCTCCTGCAATTCGGGTTACCATCTAGCAGGAGGACTTTCCCCATGAGCGACGACGTTAACGACGATGTGATTCAAGGCGAATACGAGCCTTCCCGAGGAAATACCGTGGCCGCGGGTCTGGCCCTCTTGCTGATCGGCTTTGCCGCTGGAGCGATCGCGACGGCGCTGATGACCCCCAAAACCGGCCGTCAGATGCGCCGCGAACTGAAACGCCGCGCGGGCGACCTTCGCGAGCGTGTCGAAGACTGGAGCGACCAGGCTGGCGATCTGGTGGACAAAGGCTCGGATCTCGCCAACAAGGCTTCCGATTGGGCCGATGCCGCCAAGGAAAAAGTCGGCCCACTGGCTAAGAAGTTCCGCCGTTAGGCCAGCGACCTCGTCAAGGTCGGTCTTTTTCTGCGAACGACTGCAACTAGGGCCGAACTCAGCAACGCAAGCGTTCCTGGCTCTGGGACACTCGACACCGCAGAGACTTGGGGTGCGGCGATGTTGATGGGAGGACCTCCACCCGGTGGAGGCTGGCTCGGGTCGGTCGCGAAGGCTGATACAACCGTCGTGCCCGAGAAAATATCGATCACTACCAAGGCGTTGCCCGGACCAAACGTCGGAATCTCGAAACCCGAACTATCCAGAATCGCGAGGGAAAACTCATCCGGCGAGCCCGTATCCGAGTTCGTTGATAGCTGAATCTGAAAGGTCAGTGCATTCCCCGGGATGAAACCCTGATCGAATTCGTTGAAGAAGGAGCTATCCGTCATCTGCACAGACGAACTCAGATCTCCGGTAACTCCACCAATGAGACTAACGGACCCGCCGGGGTTGCCGGCGCCGAATGCAAATCCGCTCAGCATGACGGTGTTGTTCGCATCGGCGGTGCCGCTACCATCAATGAACTGCAGATCCAAGGTGAATGGTCCAGCCGGATGCCCGATCAAAGGCGCCGTGTTGATGCTGACGTTGTAGATCGCATTTGCCTGGGACATACCAACCAATACGACCAGAGTAATCAGCAGGCGAGTCGCATGTGCGAGCTTCATGGTTATCTCCTCCCGGGTCCAACCAGAACTCGAGTTGCGTAAGTGATGCCGGTTTGGGCAGTGTCGATAAAGTCTAGGGTTAGGGTAGTCGATGCACCGCCCGCCAGTGATGGCGCCGTCCCGTTGACGTAGGGGCTTCCAGCCGGACTGTTACAGCTCGTAGCGCCGCTGACGCCAAACAGTGAAGCCGCAGCCGGAACGTTGTCAAACGCTACTGATATTGGCCCATTTAGCGTGATGCCACTGGTATTGGTGACGGTAACGAGCTGGGTGAAGTGCTGGTTGCTCCGGTTGTAGCGGAAGCCACTGCGTGTAACTCGAACCTGTGAACTTGCGTCGGTCGCGCACGGGCCTGCCGGGGTCAGCAACCAACCGCCGATACCTTGAGAACTAACTGCGATTTGCCCCACGTCATTAATAGCCGTCGGCAGCACACTGGAAGGCACTCCCTGGGGTAACTGTATCGGGGTTGATGAGCCGTTCTGCCAGCTCTCAATTTGGGCGGACGGAGAGGAAGGATTCGACGCATACGCCACTTGCCCGAGATTGTTTATGCCGCTCTGGTATCCGGTATTGGCGCCTATGCTTCGTAGGCCGTGATTTGCGTCCCACACGCCGACAGACGTAGGACTACCGCAACTTATGCAACCGGAAATCATGCCCAGATTATTTATGTATCCCGCTGTAAATGACTTAAATGCTCCCTCAGGTATGAAGGCAACACTGGTAAAGCTTGGCGGGTACATCACGACCGGCTGGATAAAGTATGGGGAGTTGCTGCAGAAGAAATTCTCGACATTGTCCATCACCTGGTCGGCATCGTTCAGTGTAGGAAATCGCAGGATATCGGTTTCGTTAGCTTTGCACGCCGGAGGGATTGGGTTTGGCAAACGCGAAAAACTCACGCCATTCCAAAACCAGCTTGAAGTGCATGGCAGGCCGTTATTAGGGTCAACTGGTGGGTAGCTTGTAGCTCCGACAATGTGCCCTGCCGAATTGAAACCCGACGAGTAAGTGGAAGGCAAATCTAATATCGCGTATTTCGGGTTTGGGCAGATTTGCGACTGTATCTCGTCTAAGACCGCAGGGACGCCACCTGTCCAGATGGCAATATGGGTCCTTGTGCTATGGGTTTCCTGCACGGTGCCGATTACAGTGCCAGCGTCATTAACATGATACGAGTAGATCAAGGCTGTAAACGCATAGCCAGAGGGTATTGGCAGTATCTGCGGGACACCATTTGTCCACAGCACGGGAGCGCGACCCACTCCGTTGTTAAAACCCGTTTCGGCTTCGCCCAGCACTTGTCCCTTATTATTTACGCTCCCGTAAAGGTAGTTGAAGAAATAACCGGATGGTGGCGGAAGGGGTAGGGCTGTGTACGTCTGCGGCAAGGCAGCGGTAGCTGTTATCGCAACTGCCACGAACTCCACTACTAAATGCCTTACGAACTGACGGGGGAATGTTTGTTTCATGACGGCGACTCCTGCAGGAAGCCGGATGGCACTTAAGAGGCGGAGGCTGCCAGTTTTTTCACCGAAACTCAACTCCTGAGTACCTCCCGCATTTCTCCCCCAATAACCCATTGCAGAGGCTATCGAAATGGGATATCTTCTCCACCTCTCCGGTTCCTGAATTGGGAATGCACGCCTATGTCGGAGAAGAACAGCGCCAGCATCGTCCGTTTTGGTGACTTCGAATTCGACCCGCGGACCCGGGAACTGCGCAAGTTTGGTACGCGGTTGAGAATTGAAGACAAGCCAGCGCAACTCCTCTGCCTGCTCGTTGAAGCCGCTCCCAACCTTATAACCCGCACCGAGCTCCATGCGCGACTCTGGCCCGAAGGTGTGCACGTGGATCGCGAACACGGGCTGAATAAATGTGCTAACCAGCTCCGCCTAGTGCTCGGCGATGACCCACTCAGACCTCGCTTTATTGAAACCCTGCGGGGACGAGGCTATCGATTCGTCGCAGAACTGAAATCAAAAGCCGAAACACCGCAGGTTCTCGCCGAAGAATTGCGAGGGGAACCTTATCCGGCTGCCTCGCAAACTCCACTGCCTGTACCACGTATTCAGTCTCGATCGGTTGTAATCGCGGCAACGCTGCTCCTTGTCATCGCTGGTAGTGCTGTAATCCGCGGCTCGAGAATCAGCCTGCTGAACAAGACTGCTCCGAACAATCACCCATCAACCTCTGACGTGTCCGCCCCGACCATCACGTCGGTCGTCATCGGTACAAGCGGAGGCATCGATCCACCCGACAATGGGTTCAAAACGCACGTGATCGGCAAATTTCACTTTAAGCCGGTACGCAACCGGATTAAGGGTGGAGTCGACGGTATCGAAACTACGACCGACGACCAGGGATACTTCTACAGACCACTCACCGCGTCGGAGAAGGAATTCGCCCTGCAGCGGGACTGGAGGTTGATATGTGTATGTGCCTTAAAACAGGGATCGGCCTCCAGCACTATCGATTTCGGAAGGGAACATGGAGTACCGCGGTTCGATATCGAGCTTCTGAAAGAAGGAAACCGATACTACGTCGCATTGACGAAAGAGATCTCGCCGCAACTAGTGTGGGAACAGAAGATTGAGTTTGCCGGGGTCGCCGATGTGGAAAATCCGCACACCTATGAACTGCGCTATGACCACAAGGCGCGTACCGCGAGCCTTTGGATTGACGGCATCCTGACAGTTTCGAATTACCGTGGCCACAGCCAATTCGTCGAAGACCGAGGCCTTACGTTCGGCTCGTTTGCTTACCTCGATTCCGACATCGGCGTTGGAGTATTCAAGTCAGTGAGCTTCGAGGCGCGATGAGGTGATATCAGCCGCAATTGATGATGGGTGCCGCGGCGATATCACTTCATCGCCCCAAAGTCGCTTTGCTCTCGAATTTACTCGCTGACCCGCTCAGACAGGTGGACATCTCCGCCCTTCCGCTTTCAGCGACCACCACTAGCATCGCCGGCATCCGATCCCGACTGTTGCGTGCCTACCCCGCCAAAAATCCTAAAGATACCGCGTGTTTTGCCACTTAAGCGCCATACTATGCCCTCCCATTGTGTACTAAAATCAGCCTCCCAAATCGTGGGGCCCTTACGGCTTACGATTCCTCAACACTGGCCGGTAGGAGCGGCGCAAACCGCGAACGCTTGGCGAACTCAAAACAAAAACGCGATGGAAAGGACTACACCATGAGCAAAACCGCTCGCCTTCTGCCGATCCGGACTAGCCTCTTCTGCGCAGGCATTTTCCTGTCACTCATTGTCACTGCAAACGCTCAGCAAGCAATACAGGTATTGCACAATCACGTGCGTCCAGCAGTTGCCGGCGGGCATGCAGCGACACTAGGTGTTCTTCCATCCACGCAACGCCTGAACCTCGCCATCATGCTCCCGCTGCGCAGCCAGCCCGAGCTGACCAGCCTGCTGGAGCGCCTCTACGATCCCTCGAGTCCCGATTACCACCAGTTTCTTACCGTCGATCAGTTCACGGAACAGTTCGGCCCGACGCAACAGGATTACCAGGCTGTAGTCGCATTCGCCAAAGCCAACGGCTTTACGGTGACCGATACTCCTTCCAATCGCCTGCTGATCGACATCAACGGATCCGTCGCGCAAATCGAGAAGACATTCCATGTGCAAATGAAGGTCTATCTTCACCCGACAGAGAATCGCACGTTCTATTCGCCCGATCGCGAACCCTCAGTTGATCTGAGCATCCCCATCTCGCACATCGCCGGTCTGAACAACTACTCCATCCCCAAACCGATGTTAAAGCGCGCCACAGCGCAGCAGATGGTACAGGGCAACGTAGGTTCGGGGCCGGGTGGCGCGTTCCTCGGCAGTGATATGCGAGCTGCTTACTACGGCGGTACCACGCTCACGGGCAGTGGCCAGGCAGTTGCGATGGTTGAGTTCGACGGCTACAACATGAGCGATGTGACCGGGACTTTTGCAGGGCACTCCTACACCGTCCCCATTAACAACGTGCTGATCGACGGCGCCAGTGCCGGCTCCGACGGCGACGATGGCGAACAGGTTCTGGACATCGTGCAGGCGATTGCCATGGCCCCGGGTCTCAGCCAGCTTCGCGTCTATATCGCGCCCATCACCACGTCCATCGGCGTGGGTGACGTGGATATGTTCAACAAGATTGCAACTGAAAATATCGCTAAGTCGATCAGTTGCTCCTGGGGATGGAATCCCGCCGACAGTTCGGCCAACGATCCTATCTTCCAGGAGTACGCGGCCCAGGGCCAGAATCTCTTCGTTGCTTCCGGCGACTCCGGAGCCTACACCGGCTCCAACGCAACCGACTCGAGCTATCCCGCCGAGAGTGTCTATGTCGTCGCTGTCGGCGGAACCGACTTAACGACGAATGGCGCAGGTGGCCCGTGGCAATCGGAAACCGCCTGGGCCGACAGCGGCGGAGGTCCCGCCGACAACGGCTACGCGCTTCCGAGCTGGCAGACCGGCGTAGCCGATACCGCCAATGGCGGTTCCAACACCATACGTAACATTCCCGACGTCGCAGCTGAAGGCAATTTCGACAACTACCTCTGCGACCAGGGGTCGTGTCAGGGCGGCTGGGGCGGCACCAGCTTCGCGGCTCCGCGCTGGGCCGGATTTCTCGCGCTGATCAACCAGCAGAACGTGGCCAATAACGGCACCACGCTGGGCTTTCTTAACCCTCTGATCTATGCCATCGGCAAGGGCACCAACTACACTACTGATTTTCACGACATCACCAGCGGAAACAACAATAACGGTCATGGGAA
This sequence comes from uncultured Acidobacteriaceae bacterium, assembly GCA_963738905.1. Taxonomy (GTDB): domain Bacteria; phylum Acidobacteriota; class Terriglobia; order Terriglobales; family Acidobacteriaceae; genus DASRAA01. Next base: position 830,756 of record CAVTYG010000010.1, on the reverse strand, counting down.
AACATTCAATGCAGTTACTGGCTACGACCTGGTAACGGGATGGGGCAGCCCCAACGGGCAGAACCTCATCAACGCCCTTGCCGGATCGGCTTCGCCCACATTCACGCTCTCCGATTCCCCCAGCAGCTTGACCATTACGCAAGGCGCTGTCGGCGGCACCAGCACCATCACCGTGAATGACCTGAACGGATTCAACGGTAGCGTCAGCCTCACTGCGTCCGGTCTGCCGACCGGAGTAACCGCAACCTTCAGTCCGACGAGCACCACCACAACCAGCACGCTGACCCTCACCGCCAGCAGCACGGCAACCCTCGGTACTGTGACCGTGACCATCACAGGTACCTCCGGCAGTCTGGTTGCCACCACCACGCTTACTCTTAAGGTGCAGGCGCCTGCAACGCCCAACTTCACCATCAGCGCCTCGCCCGCTTCGCTGACAGTAAAGCCGGGCGGCAAAGCAACCACTACGATCACGGTCACCAGCCAGAACGGCTTCAATTCCGCCGTCACCCTGAGTGGAAGCGGTCTACCCAGCGGCGTAACTGCGGCATTCGCGACCAACCCTGTCACTCCGCCGGCGAACGGTACCGTGACCTCCGTGCTCACGTTAACCGCTGCATCCAACGCAACTCTCGGAACGTTCACAATCACCTTGACCGGAACTTCGGGCTCACTAGTCCACAGCGTGAGCGGGACATTAACGGTCAGTTCGGCAACAGCCCAGACGGCTCTCTACAACACCACGCTGAAGGCCCCCGGCTGCGCGACCGTCGGCAGTTCGTGTGACTCGGGTGCATCACTGCTGCTCGGCCGCGATACTCTGTCGGGCGGAGCCGAACCCCATCAACCCAACACCATCAACAACTCCTGCGCTGACGGTACCGGCGGTACCTTCCACTCCGATGAATCCAATGACCGCCTCGTCATTGCCTCCACCAGCGGCGGCGCATTGACCCACGGCACCACCGCCACCGTTACGGCAACCGTCTGGGCATGGAGCGGATATACCTCCGATTCGCTGGATCTGTACTACGCGGCCAATGCCAACAGCCCCACATGGGTCTTCATCAAGACGATCAAACCCACCAAGGCAGGATCCCAGAGCTTGTCAGCCACCTTCACTCTTCCAACCGGTGCATTGCAGGCAGTTCGCGCGCAATTCAGGTATCAGGGAAGCGCGTCGGCATGTACTGCGGGAGCCTACAACGATCACGATGACTTGATCTTCGCTGTGCAGTAAGAACGGCGAGTCGATGCGATCGACTTACCAACAAACCATTCGAGCCGGCCCGTCTTGGGTCGGCTCGATGTTTTTCCGGGCAAGGAAAAACCCAGACTATGCGCCAATCATCGCGCGCAGACCTGGGTTGCAATTCTGGTTTGATACGAGGAACTACTTCGTTGATCCGCTCAGGCAAGTGGACATGAACGCCTTGCGGTCGTCGCCCTTCAGGTTCTTGGCCGTCGCTTCCTTATTGCACGACTTCATCTTGTCCTGCTGCGACTGCGGTACGCCTGCCGCACTCAGGCACTGCGACATGAACTTCTGACGATCGTCACCGGTTAAGCCCTTGGTCTTGGCCTGAGCATTACAGTCCTTCATCTTCTGCTGCTGCGCTGCTTGCGCCGGACTCGGCTGCTTTGCGTCCTGGGCTATGGCCGGAAGCGCACACAGTGCCAGTGCCAGCACCAACGAGATTTTGCGATTACGCATGAGATGTCCCCTTTTCTTGATTGGAATTGACCTGGGATGCCCGGGGGGACCTCCCAAAGCGTAGCGATTTTATAACGTCGACCCGATACATGGCGAGATTGAAATGCCGCGCATCGAAGCAACCGGAATTCATGTCGGATTTCTCTGCGCGGCTTTGGCTACGCCGGATCGGAGGTCTTCGAGGGTACGAGCGGACCACCCCTCTCAAATTCTCGTAGATGGCAATATATGATCGCCAACGTCACCGCAAAGTACGCGCTCGGAATAAGCGTAACCAGGGACTGCACTAATGCCAAACCCTGGCTGTTGAGTGGCAGTCCGAAGAGTTCGGTCCATAGGCCTGCCACCAGAGCCTCTAGGAGTACGCAGACGATCGCGAATTCTATCATCACTGCAAAAATTGGCCAGCGATGACCTCGTGTCAGCGCCGCACTTCGTGTCAGGCTGGCGCCTGGTCCTGTGCCTTCCACGGCGCAGACCGGCATTGTGACCGCATAGATTGTGAGCACGATGAAGCCCGGAATGATCAGCGCGACAAAGCCTAGAGCTACCAGGGCACCCATGCACAACATTGTGAGCACCAAAGGCACCGCCCTGGATATCGCACCCTGCCAATCGGCCTGCAGGATATCTGGTTGCTGGTTGTATCGATGAAAAACAGTCAGGCTTATCAGCGCCTGTGTAACGGCAAAAAGAAGGAACAGACAGAGCAAGGCAACAGCAATCAGGAGGCTCTTCGTTGCAATGCTGAGGCCTATAGGAATCTTCCTAATCGCCCAATTGCCGCCTGCGCCTGCCAGGTTTCCCGCGAGGACGATGGCGACGAATAAGATTGGGCTTTCACGAAAAATCCCCCATCCATCACGCCACACGCGCGACACGCTGAACTTCGGAAGCGGAGCGGTAGGAAATGCCGAGACCAGAGCTTGCTGCGCTCATCAAACCTCCAACCGTACCCAAGACTGCTAAAGGAAGCGGTTTCTCGCTCGATGTTAGCCCGCATCGCGATGGAGGTCGGATGATTAATTCAATGTGCACAGAATCCTCCCGATACGGGAAAGCGAATGTGAGGCCGCCGCGATCAGGGTTGCGAGCAGGACTTCGCCCAGTAGGAATACCGGGAATCTACGCGCCTGCGAATTTGGAGGATGGCTGAAAGTGGTAGCTATTTCAGTACAGCCGGAAGTTCACTTCGACGTTAATCATGACCGGCACGGCCTGTCCGTCTTTGCGCGCGGGATCGAACTTCCACTGCTTCACCGCCTCGATGGCCTTTTCGTCGAGTCCCATGCCCAGCGCGCGCTGCACGCGAATCTGTTGCGGACGCCCACTCGCATCCACCACCAGCCACAGCACCACCGTGCCTTGGTATTTCGCCTTGCGCGCTTCTTCCGAGTACTCGGGATCCGGTGCATACAGCGCTTTGGGAGCGCTCACGCCACCGCCTACACGATAGGCGCCGCCACCGTATCCGCCGCCATGTCCCGGTCCAACACCCGGGCCGGTGCCGGAACCGACGCCGCCACCGTATCCACTACCTATGCCACCACCTGCGCCCGTACCGTTCGACGGCGGTCCCATGACCTTGGACAGTGGATCGCCCAGATCACCTTGCGTCGGTAACTTGATCTGCGGCGGCACCACCACCGAAGGATCGACCACCAACTTAGGGTTCTCGTTCCGCACCACAATCGCCGGAGGTACGATTTGGTCCTTCGACAGCTTCGGCAATGCGCCTTTCGGTGCTTGCAGCTTGTCGCGGTCGCCGCCGCCACCACCGCCGCCCGCCTTCGTCTTCGACACGGGGAGCGGAAGATACGGGCTTATATCAGTGGCTAGCTGCACCACCTGTTGCTTGATCTCGTCATGATGCTCAACGACCCAGTGTCCCGACCAGATGATCAGCCCCGCCGCGAGCGTATGCAGAATGAACGAATAGACAAACGTGTCTTTTCGCTGCGCATACAGACCCTGCCCTTCGCCAAACAGGGTGGGTAGGATATCGTGCCGCGTTTCAGGGTTAGCGGGCTTCTGGGGCTCCGGATTCGACATTACTCTTCACTATAAGTATAGACCTTGCTAGGAACCCAAAGGTTACTAAAAAGTAGTACGTAACCGGACGCCCGACGGTTTCCCTGGCGCTTTTTTGTCAACAAAGTGTCAACCTTTTCTATAGTATGCGCTTCTCTCAGGCGGGAACAATGACTCGCAGAGCATTTTGCGCCACTCCCAGCTCCACCGGCGTCGGACACACGTATTCGCCGTCCGCAAACACGTCCATCACCGGGTCCGTCTGGATGCGGGCCCGCGTCGCTTTCCAGTATTCCACTTCCTTCATTCCGATGTGGGAGCCGCGAAACACCGCCGGAAACAGCCGCAGCAGTCGTAACTTGCCGAGCTGTCTCACGAAGCACACGTCCAGCAGCCCATCATCGAGTTCTGCCCGGTGTGTGAGCCGCATCCCGCTGCCGTATTGCGGTCCATTTCCGACGGCGATCAGCATGCCCGGCTCGCGCACTGGCGTTTGCCAATAGCCATCGATCTCCAACGATAGGGTGACCTGCGGTGGCCGAAAGCTCGCCAGGGTCTCCACCAGCGCCAGCACGTATCCGCCATGCGAACGCAACCACCGCGGATGTTGCATCGTCTTGCGGCCGACCACCGCATCCAGCCCGGTACCCGCAATACATGCGTAGTACTGGGTTCGCGAGGCTTCTTCCGCGGCTTCAATCCATCGCCGCGACTGCGATCGTTCAATCCGCGGCCCCAGTTGCGGAAGGTCATGCCGCGGTCCGCTGGGCACGAAGTGCAACGTCTCCAGCGACTCGCCCGCCCACGGCTGCTCCGGCTCGTCGTCGCTCCCGGCCGACAACATCTCGTCAGCTTCGAACGCAAGCAGCGGCTGGATCGTCCCCAGGTCAATCAGCCGCGAGTTTTCGCGTGTCTCGCAAAAGTGCTGCCACGCAGCCAGGGCCTGCTCCACGCTGTCGATTCCCATGGTGGCAGCAAAGTCGTTGGCGCTCCCCAGCGGCACGGCAAGTGTGGGCGTCTTGTGCAGCGCCAGCGTTCCCAGATGACGATGCAGTGTGCCATCGCCGCCAAAAATCAGCGCCGCATCCGGTTCGTCCGTGGGATCGAGCTCGTTGCCCGTAAAAATATTTACGCCCGGCAGCTCGAATGGCCGGACGTCGTGCTCCTTCGCGAAAGGTGCCAGCATGGCAACGGCGCGCACGCGCAAGGGTCGCACATCGCTCCCAAAAAACAAAATGGGATGCAGCCCGCGAAATCTTGCTCCCCACCGCCCCCTGGCACGTCTAACGGGATAGACAGACCGCCAGGCTTCGTCGTGCGGAGGATCCCATGAAGCGCAGAGAGTTCATCGTCAACACATCTCTGGGTCTTGGAGCGGCGTGGCTTGCCCGCCAATCCATCCTGAACGCTCTCGCCGATACCCAGCTTCCAAAAAAGTACGCCGCCACCGACACCGTGACCCTCGGTAAGACCGGCATTAAGACCAGCCGCCTCGCCATGGGCACCGGAACCGTCGGCTTCGGCAAGCATTCCAACCAGACTGCTCTCGGTGTTGGAGGTCTTTCCGCGTTGCTGCTCAACGGCTACGACAACGGCCTTCGCTTCTTCGATGCTGCCGATTCCTATGGCAGCCACCCTCATGTCGCCGCCGCGCTCAAGCAGCTTCCCCGCGACAAAGTTACGATCATGACCAAGAGCGACACTCGCGACCCCCAGCAGATGCGCGCCAACCTTGACCGCTACCGCCGCGAGCTCGGCACCGACTACATCGACATCGTGCTCATGCACTGCATGACCGAAGGCGACTGGACCGAGCAATACAAGGCCACGATGGATGTTCTCTCCGAAGCCAAACAGAAAGGCATCATCCGCGCCCACGGCTGCTCCTGCCACACCATTGAAGCGCTGCGTGCCGCCGCAAAATCGCCGTGGGTGGAAGTCGACCTTGTGCGCATCAACCCCATCGGCTCGCACATGGACGCCGATCCCGACACCGTCATCAACGTGGTCAAGCAGATGAAGGCCTCGGGCAAGGGAATCGTCGGCATGAAGATTCTCGGCCAGGGCGATCTGCGCTCCCGTCAGAGCGAAGCCATCAAGTACGCGCTGTCACTGAATCTGCTCGACGCCTTCACCATCGGCGCCGAAAACAAGAGCGAGCAGGACAACCTCATCCAGCGCGTCGCCGCAGCGTAGGTCCTAAGACGGGTGCCCCACTCAAGCGTCCTTTGCTTGAGTGGGTCTTTTGACTTTTACTGACAACTGACAACCGCCCGCCGCCCACCGGCAACGGTCCTTGTTTCTCAACGCCACTTCTTTTCCAGCACCCACGTCGTCATGGCGCGTTGATTCTGCACCACGCTGGTCTTTAGCGGCTCAGCCAGTTCGCCGCCGATTTGTTTCGCCATGGAATCGAGCAACGGCGCATCCACCAGGTATCGCTCCGTGCCATCCGGCAAACGGAACCGTCGTCCCTCCACACGTCTGGCCTGGCTTTCCATTCCAATGGTGGACGCAAGTCGACAGAAGAACAGCCCGCCCGGTCTCAGGACGCGCCACGATCCTCGCAGCATCCTCTCGAAGTGCGAATCGTCGCGGGCAAAATGCAAAACGGCGCTGCTGATGACCACATCCGCGCAAGCATCGTCGAACGACATCTGTTCCACAGGCTCGACGCGAAAATTCGACGCCGGAAGGGCCGGCGCCAGCCTCCCGGCCAATGTACGAATGCTCTCTACCGCCCGCACGTCCGCGTCTGCCGCGTAAACTTCATAACCTTCCCGCAGAAAATAAACCAGGTTTCGACCGTAACCGCATCCCGCATCCAGAATTCGCATTCCAGGCGAGATACGGCCTTTCAGAAGCTGGTCGAAAAGATAGATGTCGATCTGGCCAAACTGTTCCTGCAAGGTGGGCGCCGGCATTCCAAGAAACCTAGCCCCGCGTTGTGCCGCTGTCAAACATCTGCTGACGGGTCGTGTAAATTAACCTAGGCCTTGGACTTGGGAATGAGCACAAACAGACTTTCGGCGCATCGGTGGTTGTGCATCGGCATTCTCGTGCTCGCCGCGATCGTCGCTTCCGCGTCGGAACAAAGCACCGCGCCCGCCCCTTGTTCCGCGGGCTTCAACCTCTCGGCCGCCGACGTCGCCGCGCGACTCGTAAGCCGCAACGCTGAACGCGCACAGAAGCTGGGCCGCGTTGATTCGATCCGACAGTACAACCTGGAGTACAGCGGGCTTCCTTCCGCGCTCGCTGCCCAAATGGAAGTCAAAGCGTCCTACAGTCCCCGAGGGACCCGGGAGTTCAAGGTGATCTCCGAGTCGGGATCCAGCGTCATCCGCAAACGCGTTTTTCATAAACTCTTGGAATCAGAGTCGGAAGCGGCGTCGGACGCCGCTAACCGCGACGCGGTATTACTCAGTCCTGCAAACTATCATTTCACTCTGCTCGGGTGTGAGCCCGGAAACGGCGCGCCGCTTTATGTGATGCGGGTCGAACCCTTGCGCGAAAGCAAGTTCCTCTACCGGGGAACCATCTGGATTGATTCGCATGATTTTGCCGTCACCCACCTCGAGGCCGAACCGGCGAAGAAGCTTTCGTTCTGGACGACGCGCTCCCAAATCCATCATCAGTACCAGAAATTCGGCGAATTCTACCTGCCCACGTTTAACCAAACGGTCACCGATGTCCGTTTCGGCGGTAAGGCCATCCTCACCATCCGCTATCTGGATTACCGGCTGCAACAGCCATCGGCACAGGGAACCGGAACTCAACCTTAGACAATCGCGTCATTCAGCGGGTCGGGCGATCTTCGCAACCGTCAGAGCGAAGCCATCAAGTACCTGTTGTCGCTGAATCTGTTCGACGCCTTCATCATCGGCGCTGAGAGCAAAAGCGGCGGGACAATTCGATTCAGCGGGTGGCGGCGGCTTAGCCTACTTCACTTTCACGCCTCCCGGCCGCTCGCCGTCATTCTTACTCCCGGCAGTCGACTGCAGTTACTCCGGCAGCCCCATCTTCAGCACAAGCTGATTGAATCGCGGGTCTGAGCGCAGAGTGTCGAGGAGGAAGTCGGTTTTCAAACTCGTCATCTGCCATTCACGTTCCTGGTAAGCGTTATCGAGCCAACGGAAAGCCTGCTCTTTGTCACCAAGGTCGGCATAGAGCGCGGCAATTTCGTAGGCAGGCGAGTAGACAGTCTTGCGCTGCGTCTTCCGGGTCTCGATTCCGCTGGTGAGAGCGCCCTTCCATCCTGCTGCATGAAATCCCTGCTCCAGGGCTGAAGAGAAGTCGGATTCGTTCCGGTCACCGGAGAGCTGGCCATACGCTTTCCATTCTTCGATAACTTGCGGGTACATCCGTTTCCCCCAATAGCCATAGGCCAAACAGCGGTGCGCTCGAGCGAAGGTAGGGTTCTCAGCCGCCAACTTTTTGCAGGCGGCAATGGCCTCATCGTATTGTCGAGCCATGATATGTATCTCTCCGACCATCGCGCTGATGGCGGGCGACAGGGGATCGAGCTTATGTGCCCAATTGACCTCGGCCATTGCCTCTTGATTCCTGCCCCCGATCCTGCCAATGTCGCCCGCATACCATTGACGAGCGGTTGGATCATTTGGATCAAGCTCGATACTCTTCTTGAAGTCGGCCTCGCCATCTGCGAAATCCCAGTGGTACTCCATTTTGTCGTCGCCAAGTACGGCATAGGGATGGGCCAAGGTGGGGTCCAACTCCAGCGCTTTGCGGGCGGCGGCATCCGCCTTCGGAAAGGCTTCGTTCGGAGCGCCACGATAGGCGGGCATCACGTTATAGGCATCGGCTAAACCCGAATACGCCAAGGCATAGCCGGGATCTTTCGAGATGGCTTGATTAAAGTACGAAATTGCCTTCTCCAGGTCCGCCAGCGTACGTTTATCCCAGGCGTAACGCCCTTTCAGATACAACTCGTAAGCCTCAGGATTCTGCGTGCCCTGCCGGGTGACCTGCTCTTTTTCTGACCGGCTTAGACCGGAACGCAACCTCTGCGCGAGATCGCCCGCGATCTGCTGTTGCAACGAGATGATGTCGGCGCTCTTGCCACTGTAGTGCTGCCCCCATATTTCGGTTCCATCGCGAACGTCGGTGAGTTCGGCACTCACATCGATGCTGTCACCTCGCGGCACCACTCGTCCCATCACCAGGGCCGACACACCCAAATCGTTGCCCACCTTTTGCGCGTCCACGTCCTTTCCTTTGTAGTGAAAGACCAGGTGGCGCGACTTTACCTTCAGGTCCGGAACATGGACAAGATTGTCGATCAATGACTCCGTGATTCCGTCACTGAGATACTCGGTGTTGGGATCTCCGCCTTCGTTGGCAAATGGGAGCACGGCGATGGAATCAATCTGCTCTCCATGGGCCGAGCGCGCACGCCAGGCGACCCCTGCGGCTACCGCTAGCGCGACGATGCACGCGGCGAGCACAGCCCAAAGCCGCCGCCGTTTCAACGGTTGGGCAGACGGTGCGCGTGCGGCAGTGATTCGGCTGGAATCGCTGTCGCGCATCATCCGTTGCAGGTCCGTGCGCATGTCCGACGCGTGCTGATAGCGCAGGGTGCGGTCCTTCTCGAGCGCCTTCTCGATGACTGCTTCCAGCCCCAGCGAAAGCTGCGGGTTTATCTGTGAGGGCGGATTCGGCTCTTTATGCAATATCGCTCCGCAGATTTCCCCGGAACTCTCACCCTCGAACGGCATCTTGCCCGTCGCCATTTCGTAGAGCACGGCTCCGAAGCTGAATAGGTCAGTACGAGCATCAAGTTCTTTGGCCCGCACCTGCTCCGGCGACATGTAGGCCACCGTGCCTACCACAGCTCCCGGACTGGTCAGGTGGTCCGCGTCCGATTGAGCCGTTAGTGTGTCGACGCTGGCGGCGGCCTTTCCCGTCACCTTCGCCAGTCCGAAGTCGAGGACTTTCGCGTGTCCGCGCTTGGTGACGAAGATGTTGGCCGGTTTGATGTCGCGGTGGACAATGCCTTCGCCATGCGCCGCATCGAGTGCATCCGCAATCTCGATGGCAATCGGCAGCAACAGCTCTGAGTCCATCGGCCGGCCTGCGATCGCATGCTTCAGCGTCATGCCATCGAGAAACTCCATGACCATGTACGCCCGGCCATTTTCTTCGCCCACGTCGTAAATTGTGCAGATGTTGGGATGGTTCAACGCCGACGCGGCTTCGGCTTCGCGCCGGAAGCGGGCTAGCGCCTGCGGGTCTTGCGACACCGCGTCCGGCAAAAACTTAAGCGCTACAAAGCGATGTAGCCGGGTATCCTCAGCTTGATAGACCACGCCCATACCGCCGCCGCCCAGCTTGCCAACGATGCGGTAGTGCGAAACCGTCGCGTCGATCATGACCGAGGTGGCCCTGACCCAGGGGCCGAATGGATGGCTGATAATAGGTTGGATGGCTTCCAGAGTCAACGAAGCTTCGTTGCCCGACAGCTAACTTCACCGACATAGTCTCTAGAGACGCGCCTTCACTATCACCCGACAGCGTGACCTGCGTCCTAGCGCTCGACAGTCGCCTTCACTCAGAATTTGTCTCGTGAGGGAAGGGGATTGTGTCTCTGATCTCATTAACCCGCCCCGGCGGGGTTTTGCAGCGCGCTCTTTGACAAACGCAAGGGATCCGGCCTGGCTTAAGGCCATCTTAGTGCTGTATGTGCAGTATTGATTGTATGTGTCGATCCGAGGCAAAATCAGCCATTTTGCGCCGCTAAGTCCCACGCACACACATGGATACGTATAACTATCTATAGAATCAATCGCTTGCGCACAATTTCTGGCCAAACCGCTGATTCTAAAGGATCATGACTTTAGTTTTTACATAGCTGTACGCTTGTTGCATACAGTTGATCTCGGAAGCTTAAGGTTCGTTTTTCCCAAAGTGGGACCTAGCTGCGCGGAGGATTGACCCTACTTGCTGTGACCCGAAGTAGCTCCCGTCAGCCCCCGTATCAGCTCGACTTCTTCCTCCCGATAAGGTGTGCCATCCGTCTTGAAGACGTCATGAAACCATACCGGCGGCTGATTCAGAACATAAGGATGGTCCCACGACTCCCAGGGAAAATTCGTCTGCGTTTTGCCGTTCACTAAGCCCCAGTTGATGGCGCCGACGTGGTGCTTCTTGGCGATCGGCAATATACCGTCGAACGTGCTCCCAGCCGACCGCGCCATGTACTCCGTGCAGATGATCGGGCGATGCTGCTTCTCCAGCCAGACCACCCGGCGCTCGAAGTTCTCCGGCCAGCTGTAGTTGTGGAAGGTGATGATGTCGGACTCCTTGAGCTGGATCTCTTCCATCGAGGTCGGTCCCGACTTCGGCCAATCGCCCTCCCACAGTCCGCTGGTCAGCGGCTGCGACGGGTTGGCCGACCGCGCCCACTCGAACGCCTGCGGCAGCAACGCCTTCACCAGTTCGATCTTGTTCTTGGGCTCCTGCTGCTCGTAATAGCCGTACTGAAAGCCGCCCGGCTCGTTCCATACGTCCCAGGCGAGAATGCGCTGATCGTTGGCAAACGCGCTGACCACTCCCACAACGTAGGACTTCAGCCGTGGATACTGCGACCTGTCCTCCAGCGCCTTGGCTCCCGGGCTCTGCACCCAGCCCGAATTGTGGACCCCCTGCATCGGTGCCCGCTGGGCTCCCAGTTTGGGCAACGGGTCCCAGCAGGAATCGAACAGCACCAGCATCGGACGAATGTGGTGTTTCGCGGCAATCGCGAGGAACTCGTCGATACGCTTCTTGAAGCCCTCAGGCATCCTGCTGCCACAGCAGATCGTGCAGGAAGACGCGCATGGTGTTCATGCCCAGTCCTTCCGCCCATCCCAGCTCCTTGTCGATCTGCTTGGGATCGAACGTATCCGCCTGCCACATCTCCAGCTCATTGATAGCAGTCGCCGGGATGTAGTCCGCACCCACCAGCCACGGTTGCTGCTGATACCACGTGTTGGCCTTCTGTTCCGTCCAGCGTTGCTGCGGTTGCGCCGTCAACATTGCCGCAAAGCAAACCAACATCGCCGGCAAGATCGAGAGGGTTCGATTGAGTGATATTTTCATCCGCGTCGGCCTGATTGTAAGCAAACAAAAGTTTGGGATGCCCGTTGCGGCATCCCCTTTTTCTCCGCTGATATGTTCCTACTCGTCGCGAATGGCCGCTTGCACCATCGGCATCAGCTCCGGCGGAATCGTGTCGAACCCGTGGGCCTCCTTGGCATGCGCCGCTGCCGCTTGCATCAGCTCCTCCATCGTTTCAGCGCGCGCCGTGAAATCGCAATTCATCCCCACATCTTTGCAACTGATTGACTTGGCCATCTCATTCCCCTTTCGGTCTGCAGTGGACCCGCACGATGGAACACTATATCCCACGTCGTTTCGAAATGCTGATAACCCCCTGCGACAAGTTTTCACAAATCTCCGGCCAGCGGGCTGAATCTTCGAAGCCATACCAGCAAAGAGGTTTAACTCCGCGAATCACTCAATCTTATGCTGACCATAAAAACTATCGATTTCCCCCCCCGGCAACCCACCTTCTACACTCCAAAAATAGTTCAAATGGCCGCTCGTGCCCTCGGTTTTGAGTCGAAACCCGGCGCCCCGCGAAGCGGTCCATCCGTGACATTCATAAGAGCCGGCACAGACCGGCGAGATCGTCATACCAAGATCTGTAACTGCACCTTTGGCATTTCGCCAGGCGCTCGGAATCGTGTTTCAGGTGGAGCATTGCAGTGGACTTCGATCAACTCACGACCTTCCTGGAAGTCGTAAAGCAGGGCAATTTCTCGCGTGCTGGCGAAAAGGTATTTCGCTCCCAGTCGGCCGTTAGCGCCCAGATAAGGCAGCTTGAGCAGGAATATGGCACTAAGCTCCTGGATCGTTCCGGAAAGCGTGTCTCCCTGACCCCAGCTGGCGATGTTCTGTTCGAGTATGCCAATCGGCTATTGGCGTTGCGCGGCGAATCCCTGCGCGCCGTGGCCGATCAGGACCGCACACCTCGCGGCGTTTTAGCAGTGGGAGCAAACGAAGCCACCTGCCTTTATGTTCTGCCCGACACCTTCAGCGAATTCCGCCGGCGCTATTCCGACGTGCAGATCAGCATCTACCGGAACTTCAGCCACAAGATCCTCGAGCGTTTGCAAGATGGCCTGATCGACGTCGGCATCGTCACCATGCCGGTGAAAACGCCCCGGCTGGTAGTGAAACGTATCTTCCGCGACCGGCTCATGCTCATGACTGCGCCCAATCACCCGTTGGCGAAGATGGACTCCGTTTCGGTTGAGGCCATGGTGGACCATCCTGTCATCCTCCCCAAGGCGGGACACACTCGTAAGACGATGGACAAGCTCTTCCGCCCTTACCAGGCGCAATTGCGAGTCGCTATGGAACTTCCCAGCATTGCGATGATCAAAGCCTTCGTCGCTTCCGGCATGGGTGTCTCTCTCATCAGCGAGAGCTTTGCCCGCCACGAATGTCACGCCGGCGAGTTGCGCCTGATCCCGCTGTCGGACGCCAGTCTTTCGCGCGAGCTTGCTCTGGTTTACGACCAGGACCGAACTCTACCGCGCTCGGCCGTCGCTTTCATCGAGATGGTGCGCAACGGAGTCAAGCAGTTCCAGAATGCTGGCGAGCCTCCGAGGCTGGAGGATGCAGACGGTCTCGATGCCGAGCTCTTGGATGGAGCGTATCTCGCCACTTGAGTGCTAAACGGATACAAATCTCGCAAAGTTCGGCATAACTATAACGATGACGAAACTCACAATCCTTCCCGTTTCGTGCTATCTCACCAAGCGGTCATCGATCTCACCTTCCGTTGCAACGGATTGTCATTGTTCGCATTCATCGGTTCGCACTCGCTATTCACAATTGCTCGCAATAACCAGCATTTATTGCTGTCATAAAAAACTACTGTCGCAGAAATTTCGATTCGTCTGAGCGGAACTATGCGTTGGACTGACACGGCAAGCTTCTTTAGGTTCGTAGTCTCTAGCCAACGATGCGCGCCTCAACTGACTGGCGCGAAGTTCGGAGAAAGCGAGCCATCGACATGAAACTTGCCTCCCAGATTCGTATAGCCCTTCTCGGAGCGAGCCTTGCCGTTTTGACTTCTTCCCCTTGTGCGGGCCAGGACACTTCGAGTTCCGAGCCAAAAGACCAGCCGGCGGCGACCACCCAAACTACGGCTCCGACGACTACACCGGATGCCGCACCCGCTGCCCCTACTCCCTTGCCCGCGCCGTCCACTTCCGGACCGATTCAGCTTCAGCCGCCGATTAACTTCGAGGCTGGCCCACTCGGCAAGTATGCGGTGAATGGTGTTGTGAGCGGCATCGGTCTGTTTCAGAACAACGCTGTGTCCGGCAACAATCCGCAGGAAGGCGCCTTCAGCAACGCCATGATCTTCTTCCAGAAGACCGACGGGTGGTTCCAGCTCTACGTGCAGGCTGGCGCATACGACGTGGTCTCACTGGGCTCAGCTTTTCTTTCCAATTCCAGCACCAACAGCAACTTGTGGGGACCGGTCCCAGTGGCGTTCGGCAAGGTGGTTTTTTCCAAGAACACCAACGTCATCTTCGGCATTCTGCCGACGCTGATCGGCGCCGAGTCCACCTTCGATTTCCAGAACATGCAGGTTGAGCGTGGCCTGTTGTGGAACCAGGAAAGCGCCATCAGCCGTGGAGTGCAGATCAACCAGACCATGGGCAAGTTCACCGCCGCTCTCAGCTACAACGACGGGTTCTACTCCAACCGTTACAACTGGCTGACCGGCGCGCTCACTTATGTGAACGGTCCGCACAGCATTGCGTTCATTGGTGGCGGCAACATGGGGCAGACCAACTGGCAGAGCCTTAAGACGCCAATCCAGAACAACAGCATGATCTACAACCTGATTTATACGTACACCAAGGGAAACTGGGTCATTCAGCCCTACATGCAGTATTCGGACGTACCCACCAACCTGAAGGCCGGCATTCCGCAGGGCGCTTCCACTTGGGGCGGTGCGATTCTCGCAACCCGTATCCTGAAGAAGGGCTTCTCGCTCACCGGACGCTGGGAATACATCGGCAGCACCGGCACGCGTGGGACCGATGCCGCCAACCTGCTGTACGGCGCTGGCAGCACCGCCTGGTCGCTTACTGTCACACCCACCTACCAGTACAAGAAGATCTTCACACGTACGGATATCTCGTACGTAGGCGCCGGCAACATCACGCTGGGCAACGGTTTTGGGACCTTCGGAACAAAGACCAGCCAGACCCGAGGCGTGGTCGAGTTGGGACTCGTATTTTGACGTTTTTGCGGGAGGGTGGCGGGACGGGCGTCTACAGCCCGCTCTGGGATAAGCAGGCCCTCTGCCTCCGCAACCAGGAAATCGAACGACGATGTTCGAAGATTCTTTAAGGAGAATGAAGATGGCAGATGAAGCCCCAGTCCAAATGCAAGCCACGCTAGGCCTTACAGGTCTAACGATGAACGCAATGGCGCTCATTGCGCCCGGTGCGTTCCTATGGCTCACCTTCTACATCCAGGCAACGACGGGCATCACTGCTCCAGCGATGTGGCTGGGCATCGTTCTTGCTCTCCTGCTCTGTCTGGCAACCGCTGTTTGCTACGCCGAGATGGCGAAGCTCTACCCCGGTACCGGTAGCTCGTACTATTTCGCCGAACAGTCGTTCCTGAACCACGACAAGGCGTGGAAGTACGCCCGCCTGTCGAAGTTCATCGTGGGCTGGGCCTCGCATCTTTATTACTGGATCTACCCCGGTGTGATGGTGGGCGTCATGGGTATCCTCTGCGGCTACCTGGTCGGCACCATCTGGCCCAACTTCATGAGTGCGTCCAATCCCGGCGTGGCCTTCATGATGCTCGTCGCAATCGTGTTCGCTTTCGCCGTGGCCTACATCGCTCATCGCGGCGTCAACGGCTCGACGGCCGTCAACATCGCCATCAACATCATCCAGATCACGGCGCTGGTGGTTTTCTCGGTGATGGCGCTCGGTTATCGCATGAACCATCCGCCGGGAACCGTCGCCTACCAGTTCGACTCCGTCTCCGGCGAGGCCTACACCTACGAATTTGCAACCACTAAGTCCATGGTCGACGGCAAGGAAACCGAAACCATCGTTCGCGACTCCGCCGGTGTGGTGCCGCAGCCCAAGCTGGACGCTACCGGCAAGCCGGTGCCTTATCTCATCAGCTATCCGACGACCGACAGCAGCGGCAACTTCCTGACTCACCCCAACAAGCTATCGGTCATCAGTGCCCACAACTGGGGCTGGGTCTTCGTGCAGGCCACGGTGGCCATTCTCATCCTGGTCGGCTTCGAATCGGTAACAGCCATGGGCGGCGAAGCCAAGAACGCCAAGCGCGACATCCCCATAGCTGTCATTCATTTCGCTGCTGGTTCAGGGGCTGGTCTGCTACCTGTTCGAGTACTTTGCCGCCAACTACTTTCTCAATAGCGGCTACACCATGCAGAGCGCCTCAGTTCGGCCGCACCAATCGGCGACATGATGGTCGTCGTCGGCGACGCACTCTTCGGTCAGGGCCGCGGTCGCATACTTCATGGTGGTCGAAGCCTTCACCGTCTTCCTCGCGCTGATCGGCACCACGCTCTCCTGCATGAACACCGGTGCGCGCGTGACCTATGCCATGGGCAAGGACGATGAAGCCCCTGAGCACTTCGGCATGCTGCACTCCAAGAACCTCACCCCGCACCGTGCCATCTGGACGCTGGCCATCATCTCGGCCGTTGTCGGTTGCGTTGCTGTCATCGCCGCTTTCGGTGACGCCGGAGCGCCCACCGACGTAGCGATTCAGGCATTGCCGCACGGCTTCTGGTCGAGCTGTGGGTTACACCACGCACGACAAGATGGCGGCACTCGCCCAATTCGCTGTTGACCGTCACCTTGGCCTCGAACTTCGGAACGTTCCTGCTGTACATGCTGAGCTGCATCATCTGCATCGTGGCCTACCACGGGCATCCCAAGTTCAGCATAGTGCGGCATCTGTTCATTCCGATCTTCGGATTGCTTGCCAACCTGGCCTGCATGGCGTTCTATCTCATCGGACCGTTCATGGGGTACGGCACCAAGAAGGAGCCTCTGCTGGCCCTGGGAATCGCTGCCGTCTGGGGCATCTACGGTGGCATCTACTTCATGCGTGCCAGCAAGTCGAAGGGCCGCACTACTTTGATCGAAACCCGCGGAGTAGTCGCGTAATTCCAATCGCTCACCATCGGTGAAACAAGGGCGGGTTTCGACCCGCCCTTTACCTTGTAAAATTCATTGCCTAACTGATTCAAATCCGCAGACGCCTTAAGTACTCTCATGCTCGACGTAGAATTCACCCAACTTTCAGACACCGGTCGAACCCGCGCGCACAATGAGGACTACCTTGGGTACCTGCTTCCTTACACGCCCGATCAGTTGCGTTCTCTCGGATGCGTGTTCGTTCTAGCCGATGGTGTCGGCGGCCAGGAGAAAGGTGAAGTCGCATCACAGCTTGCGGTGGAAACGGTCCTCGCTGGTTTTACCTCAGGAAAAGCCGGCGAGCCCCACAAGGCCGTTCTGACCCGGGCGATTCAGTCGGCGAATTTGAAAGTGTACGAACAGGGCAGCGCTTCAAAAGCAAAGGCTGGAATGGCGACCACGATCGTCGCCTGTGCGCTGCGGGCCGACCGCGCTGTGATAGCGCATGTCGGCGACTCCCGCTGTTATCTCGTCCGTGAAGGACGCGCCAAAGTCGTTACCCGCGATCACACCGTGGCTGCCGAGCAGATGCGGCTGGGAGTTCTCTCCGCCGCCGAAGCCGCCGAATCACCCAACCGTCATCTCTTAAGCCGTTCGGTTGGTAATGACCTGGTCGTGAACGTCGAGATTGACGAGGTGCAGGTGCAAAAAGGCGACGTCCTGCTGCAATGTTCCGATGGCTTGCACGGCGCACTGCTGCCGGAAGACATTGCTGCCGTGGTCGTCCGCAATGGCCGCCTTCACTCCGCCGCTGAAAAGCTGATCGAACTGGCCAACGAACGTGACGGGTCCGACAATGTCAGCGTGCAACTCATTCGGGTTCACGATGTCGAGCGCACCGGCATGTATCGCGGGCGCCCTTATAACCTGCGCTAAAGAGTGTCTATTCGCGACGGCACCTTACGCAATCTTTGACGTGGCTTTATGCACTCTTTATGCTGCAAATAGAGCGTTTCTGGCATCATATTCTTGCTTTGTGATTGAAACGAAGAATCACGGGCGGAATAAGCCAGCCTCATGCCAGCACTCTACGAAACCATGAACGCCATACACGCCGGCGAGCTGCTCGACCATTACCGCATCGACAAGCTGATCGCCCGCAGCGGCATGGCCTCCATTTATCGCGCCACCGACACGCGCAACGACCGTCCTGTCGCCATCAAGGTCCCTCACCCCGAGATGGAGGCCGATCCCGTCCTTTTCGACCGGTTCCGCCGCGAGGAAGAAATCGGCAAGAACATGGACCATCCTGGCGTGATGCACGTCTTCACCGACGACGATCGCAGCCGCATATACATGGTGATGGAGTGGGTCGATGGCCGTTTGCTGCGCCAGGTACTGAACGAGCAGCGTCCGATTCCGCACGATCGCGCCGTTAAGATCACGCGCAACATACTCGATGCCTTGCAGTACATTCACGAACATGGTGTGGTGCATCGTGACATGAAGCCCGAGAATGTTATGGTCGATGACAACGACAACATCAAGCTCATCGACTTCGGCATCGCGTCGAACGCCGGCTCGCGCCGTCTGACCTTCGCCAAGCTCTCGCAGACCATGGGTACCCCGGACTACATCTCTCCCGAGCAGGTGCGGGGCGGTCGCGGCGACGCTCGCAGCGATATCTACTCCACTGGCGTGATGCTCTACGAGATGCTCACAGGCGCGGTACCTTTCTCCGGCCCGAATCCATTCGTCGTGATGAACGACCGCCTGCTCAACAATCCCACGCCGCCGCGTGAGCTTAATCCCACCATCACCCCGCAGTTGCAGGAAATCATCTATCGCGCCCTGGAGCGTGAGCCCCGAAATCGCTATCAGCGCGCCAGCGAGTTCTCCCACGACCTTGAGCATCCCGAAGAGGTCGGAGTCGCCGATCGCGCCGAGTTGCATAATTGGACGGTCAAACGCAGCCCCTGGCCGCGCCGGATCGCCTTCTACGTGGCGATGGTCCTGATACCGATTGTGGTGTTCGGACTACTGCTCTGGGTGGCCAAGCACAGTTAATAGCACGCCCTTAGCGCTGTATGAAGTCGTCGCTGTGCACCACGAACTCCGGATAGGCTCCCGCGCCGAGCTCATGCAAATCCATCCCCTGCCGCTCGCCATGCGACTCCACGCGATAGGGCATCATGCGGTTCAGCACCCAGTTCAGCCCATAGGTCAGCGGCAAAACAAATCCAACCAGTGTCGCTATGCCCACTACCTGTGCCAACCACTGTCCCGCTCCCACGCCTCGCGCAAACATTCCCGCCGCCAACAGTCCCCACAATCCCGCAACCGCGTGCGCTGAAACCGCACCCCCTGGATCATCCACGCGCAGAAACAACTCCAGCCACTCTACCGATAGCGCCACTAACACGCCGGTCACAAGTCCAATCAAAATCGCCGCTGCAGGAGGCACCATCGCGGTCGCTGCGCTACTCGCCACTAATCCTCCCACCCATCCGTTCGCGCTGATCGACGCATCGGGTCGCCCGAATCGTATGCGCGTCACCACCACCGCCACCAGTGCCGACGCCGCCGCGCACAATGTGGTATTGATCTCCACCAGCACGAGGCCCGAAGGCGGCGCCCCGCCCCACAAAATCGCTCCCGCCGAATTGAGTCCCAGCCAGCCAGCCCATGCCAACAGACACCCGAACACTACGTTGACTAGGTTGTGTCCCGGAATGCCGATGGGCATTCCCTCCGAGCTGTACTTTCCTTCGCGCGGCCCTACGATCCAAACCATCGACAACGCAGTCAGCCCGCCGACCGCGTGGATCGTACTGGCGCCCCCGGTGTCCACGAATCCGCTACCGAGCCCGTAAATTGTGCCGAGTTGCGCCAGCCAGCCGCCTCCCCACACCCAGTGCGCGAACAGCGGATACGTCCATCCCGCCAGCACCGCCGTCGAGGCGCAGATCGGCCCCAGCCTCCACCGGTCCGCCGCTGCGTTCAGAGGAATCATCGCCGCGATTCCCACGGCAAACATCTGCAGCACCACCGAGAGCGAAGCGGGCGAGCCATTCAGCTCCAGCCCACGAAGAAAGAACGGTTGCTGCGCGATCCAGTCCCAGGGTTTGCCGCCAATGTACATGGCGTGCGCCGCCCGGCCGGTGAAGCCTTCCCATGAAAATCCAACGGCGATATAGACAATGCCTGCGATCGCGATGACACACATGGACGCCAGCATGGCATGCGCCGCACTGCGCGACTTACCGAGCCCATTGGTGAGCACCGCCAGGCCAACCACGGCAAGGGGAACCAGCAGAATCGAAACCAGGCAAAGCGCGGTTGTGAGTTCCGAGATCCAGGGCGACGGCGGGGGCATCAGGACTCCGCCTCAGGCGTGGCAAGGTTAGCGCGAAACACCAGCGCCAGGCCCAGTACTTCGACCGCAACTCCTGCCAGCACAAACAGTGCACGCGGCGTGGCCGAACTCAGCATCTCCAACGCAGCCAGCACCAGGAACCATCCCGCCAGCAGTAACAGGAAGCCCACAACTCTCATGACAGAACTCTACCGGAATCTTCACGTGACAGTCAGTGAAATCGCGTACCTGCACGCCGCATTAACGCAGACCAGCTCGCCGCGACCAGCGTGTAAGGCTAAATGGCTTCCGACCTGACCGTCCAATCGATTTTTTTGATGAACACTAGAAGCACGATTGTCTGAGAGAAACTGTGTCTCCCTGCTAATATTTGCAGACGAACCCGCCTCATATCGCCAGGACTGTCTTCATGAAAGATTTTCTCAGCCAACTTGTCGCGACCCGCACCGGTACATGTGCTGTTTTGCTGCTCGCAGCGTTTCTGGAAGCCTATGGAGACTCGTTCTTCCAATCAGGATTGCATCGTTCAACTGGCGCAGCGCGCTACTTCGCGTTTGCCATGGGCACCGTCGTCCTTGCACTGTACGGCCTGACCGTGAACATCCCTCCATGGGACTTCGGCAAGCTTTTGGGCGCGTACGTCGTCTTGTTCTTCGTGATGGCGCAGGTGCTGGCAAAGGTGCGGTTTCAGCAGTCACCGACTCCGCCGATACTGATAGGCGGCTCGCTGATCGTCGCCGGCGGAGCGGTGATTACATTCTGGAAGGGATAGCGGCTGCGCGCTTTGAAAGGAGAACAGCATGACTAAAGTAGAAGCCATCATTCAACCCTCGCGTTTTGAAGCGGTGAAAGACGCCCTCATCGAAATCGGCGTCGAAGGCATGACGGTGTTCGAAGTGCGCGGTCACGGACGCCAGAAAGGCCACACCGAGTCCTATCGCGGTCGCGAATACAGCGTGGATCTCCTGCCCAAAATCAAGATCGAGATGGTGCTCGACGACGCCGCAGTCGACCGTGCGGTCGAGATCATCCTGAAGACGGCTTCCACCGGCAGAATCGGCGATGGCAAGATCTTCCTCTCCAAGGTCGATGAGGCGATCCGCATCCGCAACCAGGAGCGCGGCGTCATGGCGTTGTAGCGCAAACCGCCAAAATTGTGCCCATCATCCTCAGTCTGCATAATTCTGCAGAACGAGCCGTCTGCCTTCGAGTTAAGCTGGACACATGCCGATATCCGAGTCATTACTGGACCTTCCCCGCCTGTTCTTCCTCGTGTGCCTGGTTGTGCTTTGGATCGCGGCACAAGTCGGGGCAGTAATCGGCAACCGTCGGCCCCTGCGCGACGACCAGCGCGACGACTTCAACCTCATTGAGACCGCAACCCTGACCCTGCTCGGCCTCATCATCGGGTTCAGTTTCTCCATGGCCACCACCCGTTACGATTTGCGCAAGAATTACGAGGAAGCCGAAGCCAACGCCATCGGCACGGAATACGTCAGGGCAGGTCTGCTGCCAGCCGGCGATGCCGCGACCATACGATCGCAACTTCGCAAATACACCGAATTACGTATCGCGTTTTACCGCACGCGTCATTTCGAAGACCTTCAGCAGATCAATGATGACACCGCTAGGCTGCAATCGCAGATGTGGACTGCCGTCGAAGCGCCCGCCCTTGCCCAACCAACACCTGTGGTAGCGCTGGCTGTATCCGGCATGAACGACGTGCTCAACTCGCAGGGTTATACCCAGGCAGCATGGTGGAACCGCATTCCCGCCTCAGCATGGGGCCTCATGATCGCGATCGCACTGGCCAGCAACTTCCTGGTTGGTTATGGAGTGAGAGGGACACGCATGCGGGCCGGTCTTCTGTTCGTTCTGCCGCTGGTCGTATCGATTTCGTTCCTGCTCATCGCCGACATCGACAGTCCCCGCGGCGGATTCATCCACGTCGTACCGCAGAACCTCGTCAGTCTCTTGCAGTCTCTGCCCAGCCACTGACCACTTCGCCCCAAGACCACTCTACGGAGCGGCTACCGTCGGGGAAAAACGCCCATGAGACACTGCTCTAGACCCCCGGATACTTCCCCAGGTACATCAGCAGAATGTCCACTGTGTCCGTCACCCCGTGGGCGATGATTGCGGCCCATAAATTGCACCCGGTCGAGAGAAAGATCAACGCCAACAGCGCGCCGTCGATCATGTTTTCCACTTGTCCGGTGATGCCCTGATCGATGTGCCCAAGCCCAAACGCGAAGCTCACGACAATCAGGCTAATGGTCCACGCTATCTTCGGATCGCGAAACAGGCCCGCCACCCGGTTCATCAGGTAGCCGCGATACACCATCTCCTCGCCGAACGCCGCGAGTGTCCACGTCAGCGCCAGAAACAACAGGACCATTTTCCAGTTGCCGTGTAGTTCCCCCAGATCCGAGAAGTCCGGCATCTTGCCGGTCAGTTTCACCAGCAGCGGCTGGGTAACGAACAACTCCAACAACTCCATGCCGATTCCGCACAAAACTCCAATAACAATGGTGGGTCGCCAATTCGCCGGGCGCGCTAGCCCAACGTCGCGCCATCCCAGTCCGCGCCAGCGCAGCGAGATCCATCCCAGCAAAAATAGATAGGGCGTCTTGCTGAAGAAGACGTGGTGCTTGAAGTCGGTAACGAACAGCCCGACGACAATTGCGAACTCGAGGGCGACGAGCCACCCGCTGTCGCGTCGGCCCCGCCGTGGTAAAGGTGTCTCGCGCAAGCATTCCCCCTTTGAAAATTGGACAATTTTAACGCGGAGGGTTACTGCGTATCTTGTTACGCGGCCAGTAAACTGAATGTTCCATGGCTTCGTTCAAGCAGAACCTGATGCTGCGCCTCATCAACGTCTGGCCGCCTCTAGCGGCCGCGGGAATCCGCGTGCGCTGGGGTGCGGACATGAAATCCGCCGACGTTGAGATGAAACTCCGTCCCTGGAACCAGAACTTCGTCGGCACCCACTACGGCGGCTCGCTCTACTCCATGACCGACCCGTTTTACATGCTGATGCTCATCAGCAATCTCGGCCCCGACTATATCGTGTGGGACAAGGCCGCCAGTATCCGCTTCCGCAAGCCCGGCAAAGGCAAGGTCCGTGCCGAATTTCGCCTCACGGACGCGCAACTCGACGACATTCGCGAGCAGACGAATGCGCTACCCAAATACGAGCCCACCTTCACCGTTGAAGTGAAGGATGAGAGCGGTGACGTCGTTGCCGAGGTACAAAAGACCTTGCACATCCGCAAGAAGTAGCGCTCTACATGTCCTGAGCAACCACCAACAAAAATGCCACGCTCTTTGGAAGCGTGGCACAGAAGTACTGCGTCTGCAAAAACTACTTCACCGACACGGTGATGGCGTTCGAAGCGATACCGTTCGCCACCGACACCAGGCTATACGTGCCCGCAGGGACCGTCGCCGGCACATCGAACTTGGTGTACATGATGATGCCGGGCGCGATGGAGTGTGTGCTGTCATCGTGCGTCAGCGCATAGTACACGTTGCCGCTCGATGTATTGGTCAGGCGCACAAGCGGATAGTTGGTCGCGTCCTGGAAGTCATCACCATACGCGTTGTTCTCCGTCAACCCATTGAGCTGCTTGCCATAGAGCACGTTGTTCAGCGATCCGATCTTCAGGATCGTCGAAGCCGCCAAGATCGTCGGCTTGGCACTGGCGACCACGCCGGGAGCCGGCTTGTAGATTTCCACCAGGTTGCTGAAATCAGTGAACAGGATCTCGCCCGTCGGCAGGACCATTAGGTGCCCATAGTAGGAGGAGTCGCTATTGTTCATGTCACCATTTGCCGGACAGTTGGTGGGCTGGGTCGCCGTGAATGCCAGCGTCGAACTGGTCGGGTCGTACTCCATGAACTGGCAGGGGTATCCAAACAGCCCCGGACTGAGCATCTCCAGCACTTTGCCGTTAGGTTCTAGAGCACCCGGCCCATCCGCCTGGTCGAAGGTGCCCGGAGGAGTCGGGCCCGCTGCCCACGTATTGCTGGCGACATCATAGAGGGCCGTTGCCACCACATTGCCGCCCATCTGCAAGACCTTGTTGTTGTACATCAACACCGCCGCGCCCAGCTCTTCATCTCGCGCGTTGTAAAGCTGTACCGGCGTATTCGGTGCGCAAGACCAAACGCCAGTCGTTGGATCGTAAAGTTCCGAACCCGTTCTTGTATTGTTGCAGTTGCGTGCCCGTTTCGCATCGACCGTCAACACCTTGCCGCTCGGCAGCAGAGTGAACCCCGATTCATCATTGCTTGACTGCAACACTGATCCCGTTGGTGTCCAAGTGTTCGGGCCAGTGTAGATCGCGTTCTGGGCGGTGCAGCAGTTCGCCTGCATGTATCTGCCATCGGCGAGCAGGATGCTCTCGGCATCGCCAACCGTGGTCCAACCCGTGGGTCCGCTATTCGAAACCCAGTTGAACGAGTTGCCCGAGTACGTAAGCCGCGCGCCCAGGGTGGTCCACACACCGTTCACTAGGTCGACGGCCAGGTTGTATTCGCCACCTTGAATGACCACCGTCTTCCCGTCCAGCATTACCTGTGAGCCGAAATAAAGCGGCTGATAGCCCGCGGGCAGGGAGCCGCCAGAACTCCACGTGCCGTTCACGTAGCTGCCGGTCGCATCCGGGGTAAGCACCCACCAGTCGGACGCGACGTTACCGCCTTCGTCGTGCATGATGATTCTGCCATCACGCAACTGCAGCATGGCGCCCGGAAGGAAGCCGTTAGGTTGATTCGTGATGGGAGTCCATGTTTGCGCGCTGGCGAACGAACCTGCACCCAGCAGCAAGGTCAACGCGATTGCGATCCTTGTATATAGCTTCATCTTCTCTCCTCCGCGGAACCGCCCGGCCAGACGCGTTGCGATTGCATACGCAACAGGAATCCCCAGCAGCGGTGCTACCGTATGTTCGGCTGCCGCACAAATCGCAGCCACTTTTGTCCCTGTGAACTGCTGCCTAGGAATTCAGTTTGCGGCGCAACAATCCAGCGATACCGACGAGACCGCTGCCCAACAGCGCCAGACTTCCCGGCTCCGGCA
Organism: uncultured Acidobacteriaceae bacterium; assembly: GCA_963738905.1. GTDB lineage: Bacteria > Acidobacteriota > Terriglobia > Terriglobales > Acidobacteriaceae > DASRAA01. Next base: position 805,326 of record CAVTYG010000010.1, on the reverse strand, counting down.
CTGGGGCCGTGGCCGTCAACGAGAAAGCCAGGTCATTGGAGTTCTGCAAACGGGTTCCGAAGATGTCGGTGTAAGAAACGCCGTCACCCTGCGCAGAGCTGGTCCAGCCCCACTGTGGCGGATACGGGATACTCGGCACCACGGAAAGCCAATACGTGGTTCCTCCGGCGGCACTGAAATTCAGCGCTTCACTGTAGCTGTAAACCGGGTCTCCGATGGCGTCCAACCCAAGGAACGTCTCCCCGCCGTTGCCGGCAAACGTGCTGACCTGCAGCGCAGTACTCGCCGGCTGTCCGGCGTTGTCGGCATAGACAGAGACGGTCCACATCATGATCGATCCCGCCGTCTGCGGGTTGTAATAACCGCCAGTCCACGACGCCGAAACGATGCTCTTCGCCGAGGCCAGAGTGAAGTTGTCATAAGACGCCGCGAATGAGCCAAATCCCGACACTGCGGTGTCGTTCTGTGAAGCAAAAAGTCCCTGGTAGTCCGGTGCCTGGGAATAAACCACGATTTGGTTCGCCCAAACCGGGGAAGCGACGACGAGCAGCAAGGCAGCCAGACTGGCAAGCACAAGTCTGCTCCGCAAGCAGTGAGCCATGAATCCTCCTGAAAGTTTTTTCTTGACTGGGTAATGATGGAGGACACAGAGGAACTCTCTGCCCTCCTTAGGTGCTGAGGGCTTTATCGCACGATAGTGGCCGTATTTCAGAGCGGTTAACTCATTAATTTTTATCTGGGTTAAGTTAATCACCACCTATGTGCTATGTGCATAATAATGCATGATTTGAGACGTAGTATTCCGTCCTTGTAAGCAAGTAGTATCACTATCAATATTGCCGGCTGCACAAAAATGCCATGCTCCGAAGAGCATGGCAGATTCAATGGCTGCACGTTCCCAAAGCTTCATTTCACATTGACTTTTATTGCTTGCGACGGAATGCCGTTGGTTACGGCCACCAGCGTACTCGGCCCGGTTTCAGCACCCGCGGGAACATCGAACTTCGTGTACTCCACGCTGGTGCTCTGTACCGCGTAGCTGCTGGGGTTGTGGGTCCGGCAATAAAACACGTGCCCGGTTGCAGCGTTGGTTAGCCGCACCAGCGCGTAGTTTGTGTTCGGCTGGTAGTCGTCGCCATAAGCTCCGCCTTGGCTCACGCCGGAGAGCCTGTGACCGTAGAGAATCGACGTAGTACCTCTCTGTACGACAGTGGAAGCCGCCAGGATTTGCGGCGCCCATGCCGGATTATAGGATCCCGTCGGAGTGAACACCTCGACATCGGCGGGCACTCCGAACTCGGGTGCGCTCCAGTCGGTAAACAGGATCTGCCCCGTCGGCAGCGGCAGCATGTGTCCATAGAACGACCCATCGACAGGCGCATTCGGTGGTCCGGTAATCGAGGTCAGATTGGTTCCATCCCACTCGTAAAAGGTCGACGGCGGAACTTCATCCACGCTGCCCATCATCAGTACTTTGCCGTTTGGCTCGATGCTTGCCGGACCATCGGCGATACTGACCCCCGGGTCCGGGAAATCAGGTCCAGCAGTCCAGGTGCCATTATGGCTGTCGTAAATGGCGGTGTGGCCCGTCATACAGCCGTTGGTGGAACCGGTTTGGAATAGCGTGCCATCGGGACGTAGCACCGCCGGCCCTACCTCATTGGTAGGACTATTGTTCGGATTTCCGCAAGCGCTGTCCCAGATCTGCACGACTGTACTGCCAGCGCTCGACCAGGTTTGCGTAGACGGATCGTACAACTCTGAATTCGTGCCGGTGGGATTGTACTGAAACACGTAAGCATCGACTGTTAGCAACTTGCCATTAGGCAGCAGATTCCAGCCTTCTTCGTCGTTTATGTCGAATTTCCCGTTACCGGTGAACTGGGTCCAGGCAAGAGTGGTTGGATTCAGGTACGCCCATTGTTTGGTGCAGCAATTGGCCTGCATGTACGTTCCATCCGCAAGATTGGTCGACTGGGCATCGCCGATGGTCGTCCAGCCCGCGGGTGGAGGAATGTTCGTCCAGGTATTAGCTACCGGATCATAGACCGCGCCTAGGTTGACCCAACAGCCATGTGCGCAACCAAAATTGGTTTGGTTATACTCACCGCCGACTACCGTTAAGCGACCGTCTGCGATGACTTGGGAGCCAAAAAATAACGGAGAGTAGCCAAATGCGGGAGGTATGCTCGCCACTTGGCTCCAGGTTCCGTTTACGTAGCTGCCAAAAATGTCTGGCGTGAGCTTATACCAGTTCGCTTCCCCGCCATCCTGTTCTTGATGCACGATGACGGTGCCGTCCGTCAGCAACATGGTCACACCGGCCGGGAAACATGGATTGTTTCCCGTGCAAAGCTGATTGGTCAACGGCGCCCACTGCGATGGACTGCTGGTCTTTTGAGCGCTGCGGTTTTGCGGCCCGCTGTGCACGCCGATTCGGTGGTGCGCCCTTGGCATTTGCGCACTGGCTAATCCAGCCAGCGCCAACAATGCCGTGATGGTCAGTGCAAATCTTGCGAATAGCTTCATCTTTTCTCCTCGAAGAACCGGTCGTCGGACGGACGCGCAACTACGAGTGCCCGACTTTCCCGCACGATCGCGGCCCTGGTGAATAACCTTGTTTGCGTACGTTGGCGCAGAGCTAGATACAAACCGCCCTGCCTGCCGAAGGCCTTAAGCCCGAAACTTGCGGCGAAGCCCGCTGGCCATGCCCACAATGCCGGTACCCAGCAAGATCAGGCTCCCGGGTTCCGGCACTCCTGTCTGCGTCTTGTAAAGCGAAAACGCCAGATCGGAGGAATTCGAGAACCGATTGCCCAGGAAATCGTCGGTGTAGGAGACCCCGTCTCCCTGCGATGATGAGGTCCATCCCCACTGCGGCGGGAAGGAAGTATCAGGCACGACGGAAACCCAGTACGTAGTTCCTCCGCTCGCGGAAAAGTTGATCGCGGCACCGTAGGCGAAAACGGGATCTCCCAAGAGGTCGAGCCCAACCGAGGTTTCACCACCATCGCCCGCGATAGGGAAGCTGGTGATCAGCCCACCGGGCTGGCCGGCGTTGTCCGCATAAAACGCAACCGTCCAGTTGGTTATTGCGCCCGGGCTCTGCGGGTTGAAATAACCTCCGGTCCAGCCCACTGAAGTAATGGTGGTCGAGGATCCCAGGGTGAAGTTGTCATACGAGGTGAAGTTGAATCCATTGCCGCTGGTGTCATTCTGCGAAGCGTACAGACCCTGGTAATCCGGGGCCTGAACATAGACGAGGACCTGGGCTGCCCATCCCGGCGCGGCCAGTAAAAGGAGCAGCGATAGCGCGACAAGCGCGGCCCGGGGCCTGAGACGATGTGCCATATATTTTTCTCCTGAGAATGTCGTTGACTCGTGTTGGGCGAATTGAGTGTTGGGCAAAGTGACTACGAACGTTGAGCCGACGAAGCGCGCACCAGTCGTATCTGCTTTTTCAGGGGTAGGAATTTAGCAAACCAGCAAAGCGAAATACCACAACGAAATGGGCATCTGGGACAGATTGGGTGGCCCGTAGCGCCAGTGCACCTTTAGCCGTTATGGAACGAACTTTTTCTTGATCGATTTATACTTCATTAGCCTTTCGGCCAAGCCATGCCAATGCAGAAACCGTCCAATCCGGCACCGCGGCAAGTGCAATGCTCCGCGTAGGCCTGACCGGCGGTGTTGCTTGCGGCAAATCCACCATCGGAAAGATGTTGGCTGGTCGGGGAGCCCACTTTCTGCAGGCTGACACCCTGGCTCACAAACTTTACACTCCGGGCGAACCCGTCTATCAGGCCATCGTCGAGCATTTTGGCCGCGAGATCTTGAACCCCGACGCGACCATCAACCGTCCTGCCCTGGCCAATGCTGCCTTCCCCGCGAGGATCAAGGAGTTGAACGCCATAGTGCATCCCGCCGTGGTCGCGGCGCAGAATCGCTGGATGGCCGACATCGAGCGTGAAGATCCTTACGGTATCGCAGTTGTCGAAGCTGCACTCATCGTCGAGGCCGGCGCTGCCAAGGACTTCGACAAGCTGATCGTGGTGACCTGCGACTTCGAGAAGAAAGTCGAGCGCTACGCCAAGCGCGCTGCAATACCGCTGGAGAACGCCCGCATCGAAGTCAAGCGCCGCAGTGCGGCGCAGCTTTCCGACGACGAAAAAGCCCAACACGCCGACTTCCTCATCGACAACTCCGGCACGCCCGAAGACGCCGCCTACTATGTCGGAGTGCTGTGGATGCATCTCACCATGTTCTCTGACGAACCCGACCAAGGCCGCCCCCAGTGAGGATCACCGCACTAGGCATTCCTCGCGCGAACTCGGTACACTTTCTACAGGAGTCTTAATTTGTCGACCAGGAACGCCGGGTCACAAGTGACCGTATCAACCTTATGAGATTGCTTCGCCCTCTTTTGCTGGGAGCCCTGATCGCAGGCGCTTTTTACTGGTACACCACCCACCACTCGGGTGTTAATCCATCGGAATTTTTTTCGCGCCCCACCAAGGTCGAGTTGACCGAGGCCGCTGGGCCCCAGACCTTCGATGCCGAAGAACAGGTCAACATTGACGTCTATAAAAAAGGTATCCCGTCCGTGGTCAACATCACCTCCACCGCGGTCGCCTTCGACTTCTTTTATGGACCGGTTCCGCAGGAAGGGCAGGGCTCAGGTTTCATCATCGACCACGATGGGCACATCCTGACCAACTACCACGTCATCGCTAACGCCCGCGAAGTCGAAGTCACGCTGCACAATAAAAAGAAGTACAAGGCCACCGTGATTGGACGCGACCGTTCCCACGACCTCGCGGTCATTCAGATCAATGCTCCCGGCCTCGTAGCCGGCTACTCTCGGGAGACTCGAAAGGCCTCGTGGTCGGCCAGAAGGTTTACGCCATCGGAAATCCCTTCGGACTCAATGGCACCATGACCCGCGGCATCATCAGTTCCGTGCGTCCCATTCGCACCCCGGAAGGGGGCGAGATCGACGAAGCCATCCAAACCGATGCCGCCATCAATCCCGGCAACTCCGGTGGTCCGCTCTTGAACTCCCGCGCCGAAGTCATCGGCATCAACAGCCTCATCGCTACCGGAGGCTCGAACCAGAGCGCCGGCATCGGTTTCGCGATTCCGATCAATACTGCGAAAGCTGTCATCAACGACCTGATCACCATTGGTCGCGTGCGCCGTCCGTCACTTGGCATTCGCACCATACCCGTCGGCCCCGAACTCTCCCAGGAACTCAGTCTCCCCGCCGACTATGGCGTCCTCATCATTCAATTGACGCCCGGTGGCGCTGCCGAGCGCGCGGGTCTGAAGGGTGGAAACCAGCGGGCCTACATCGGGAACGTCCCCATCACCTTAGGCGGAGACCTCATCATTGCCATCGAAGGCGAGCAGATCGCCGATCAGCAAGACCTGTTGAACGTGCTGAATAAGCACAAGGCCGGAGACTCTGTTACCGTCACCGTCTTCCGCGGCAAGAAAAAGATGGACGTGAAGGTGGTCCTGGGCGAGGCCCGCGAGCAGGCATGACGTTACTCGGTTTGTCGGCTAGGCCCAGACCTGCCTGAACCTGCGTCATTGCCCTAACTTTGACCCTCGGCTATAGTTTTAAAGTTATGTACGACGACTTCCATGCCGTAGATCGCTGGGGCGGGCAGTCCATTCACTGCCAATATCAGGCACTTATTGTGGCCATCGCGACCCGGCATGCCGATGCCATCGACATCAAGTTCTTGGCCGGGGAACGCCCCGTCTGGATCGCTCTTCCCCATCCCGCGTGGGTTGAGTTCAACCGCCAGACCGGCAAAGTCATTACTGACCCCATGGCCGTCCAGATTGCGGGACATTATTTGAAGTGGGCCATTGAGTCCGGCGAAGATAGCGGACGCGAAATATACTCCCTTACCGTTCAGGAGACGCTCGATCATCTGAACGCACTTTTCGAGGAGTCGCAAACCGCTGCCGTCGCCGGCTGAGTGCCCGCTTGGCGGGCTTTTTTCTGCGCGCGGGGAGGTCTGCTCCCTGACATCATCTCGTCCCGTTTTCCCCCGCCGGCCCTCCGGCGGTACGCAGCATTGATAAGGAGTCTTCTTTTATGTCCTCCATTGCTCACTCCGGACTGTCCGACCTGCTCGCTCAAAAAAACGTGCAGCGCAATCTCTCGACCCCCAAACTGGTGGAAGCCGCAATTCGCAATGACGAGGGGGAACTCAGCGCACGTGGCGCCTTGGTTTCCGAAACCGGTAAGCGTACCGGACGCTCTCCCAAGGACAAATTCACCGTCAAGGACGCCATCACCGAAAACAAGGTCGCTTGGGGTTCTGCCAACCAACCCTTCTCGGCCGAAAAATTCGATGCCCTGTACGATCGCGTACTCGATTACCTCCAGGACAAAGAGGTTTACGTTCAGGACCTGTTTTGCGGCGCAGACCCGCGCTATCAACTTCCCATCCAGGTCATTACCGAATATGCGTGGCACAGCCTTTTTGTGCGCCAACTCTTCATTCGGCCGACACCAGAAGAATTAAAGACCCATAAGCCCGAATTCACCATCGTCAGCGCGCCCAGCTTTCTCGCCGACCCCAAGCGCGACGGCACCAACTCCGAAGTCTTTGTCATCGTGAACTTCACCCGCAAGCTCGTCATCATTGGCGGCACGCAGTATGCCGGCGAAATGAAGAAATCCATCTTCGGCGTGATGAATTTCCTCCTTCCGCAGCGCAACGTATTTCCCATGCATTGCTCTGCCAACATCGGCGAGGATGGCGTTTCCGCCCTCTTCTTCGGCCTCTCCGGCACCGGCAAGACCACGCTCTCCGCTGATCCAACTCGCCGCCTCATCGGCGACGACGAGCATGGCTGGAGCGCCGACGGTGTCTTCAACTTCGAAGGCGGTTGCTACGCCAAGTGCATCAAGCTCTCCGAGCAGAACGAGCCGCAGATTTGGAACGCTCTCCACTTCGGTTCCGTGCTCGAGAATGTCATACTCGATCCCGTCACCCGCGTACCCAACTACGACGACGACAGCAGGACCGAGAACACACGCGCCGCCTATCCCGTCGAGTTCATCGATAATGCAGTGATCCCCGGCTTCGGCGGACATCCCAAGAATGTCGTGTTTCTTACCGCCGACGCATTCGGTGTGCTGCCCCCTGTATCGAAGCTCACGCCGGAACAGGCCATGTTCCATTTCATGTCGGGCTACACCGCGAAAGTCGCTGGCACCGAAGCAGGCGTCACCGAGCCGCAGGCGACCTTCTCCACCTGTTTCGGCGCTCCATTCATGCCGCTGCCTCCCAAGGTCTATGCCGAGATGCTGGGACGCCGCCTGCGCGAGCACAACGCGCAATGCTGGCTGGTCAACACCGGATGGCAAGGCGGCCCCTACGGTATCGGCAAGCGCATGAGCCTGCCTTACACCCGCGCGATGATCAATGCGCTGGTCGAAGGCGAACTCAACAATGTCCAATTCGAGATCGAGCCGGCCTTTGGCCTGAGTATTCCCACGTTTGTACCCGGCGTTCCGGCCGACCTGCTGAAGCCCCGGAATTCGTGGAAAGATACCGCTGCCTACGACAAGATGGCGGCGGAATTGTCGGCGCGGTTTGCAAAGAACTTCGAACAATTCGACGCCCCGCGCGAGATCAAGGACGCCGGCCCGCGCCCTGTGATCGCCAAGTAGTTAGCAGTACCACGTTGTGAGATATCCCTTTGCGGAGGCGCTCCCGAAACTGGTTCGTATCGGGCACGACTTTCAGTCGTGCCGCAAACCGCTCGAAAAATGACCCGGGCTTTAGCCGCTGGGGATCTCAACTTAGGGTACCGCAGTCGAGTCCAGCCCAGCGGGACGCTATAAAAGGCCCAGCGCTTTGGCGCTGGGCAGGCGGACTCGAAATCTCGAGTGCCTCGGGCACGCGACATCCCAACTCGTTTCCGCAACAGAATTCGCAAACCGCTGGCACAACCATCTCTGAGCCTCGCCACCCTCCTCTAGCATCCAAATTCTGCGAAACCATCGGAGGTCGATATGGTCAAACTCGCATTGCTCGCTCGCATGGATGCCAAACCCGGCAAGGAAGAGGAAGCCGCAGCATTTCTTCGTAGCGCTCTTCCCCTCGCAGAACAGGAAGCGTCAACCACCGTGTGGTTCGCATGGCGCATCGGCAAATCCACCTTCGGCATCTTCGATGCTTTCGCCGACGAGTCAGGACGCCAGGCCCATCTGACCGGCCAAATCGCCGCGGCGCTGATGGCGAAAGCGCCCGACTTGTTCGCCGGCACTCCCAGCATTGAGAAACTCGACGTGCTGGCCGCCAAGTATAAAGAGTAGCGCGGAGTCGAAGCGCGCATCTTTTTGCTTTGTCATCCCGAGCGGAAGGCGCCCGGAGTCGCGGGACCCGCATTCTTCGCACCAGTCAGAGTCGATGCACTAGCTGTTTCCGCATGACTTCTACAATTGGCTGCAAATTCCGCCGCACCATGCAAGGTCTCGTCGCGGCAGCCGCCCTATGCCTTCAACCACAGGACGGGAACACCATGCCCGAGACGTCGAAAATCGGAATCACTGGTCACCAACGTCCCCTTATGTTCAAAGGCCAGCGCCGCGGCGAAGCTGTCGAGGTAATACAGCCTATATTTTGCCTTTACTTCCGCGGCCAGAAATGCCCTCTGCACCGTCGCGTCCACGAAGTTGATCGGCAGTGGTTGCACCGCGCTCATCGTTGCGCGTGCCCGCTCCGGCCCATGGCCGCGAAGAATCACGCCGTACATCTCTCCATAGTTCACTACCGACATGAAGATCGTCGCTCGTCCCCGCATCGCCTCTTTCATTAGATCGCCGACTTTGGGCGCGCCCGGCTTCTGTTGTAGAAAAGTGAACAGCGCGCTCGTGTCGAACACATAGGTCTTCATCGTTCGCGCTTGCCTTCTGACCGATGTTCCTTCTCCCATTCGCCCAGCAGGTCGGGGCCTTCCGCCAGGCAACCCATTACGCGGTCGACGTAGTCCTCGGTGATTGGCTGAAGGACAATGCGGCCGAACTGATCTTCGAGGAAGCGGACCCGTGTACCGGCTTCAATCCCATATTTCCGCCGAAGGGCAGCCGGGACTACAAGTTGGCCTTTGGAGGTAAATGTAGCACTGACGTCCTTCATGACTTACATATTATCAGAGGTAAGACGCCACCAACTGATGGCTTACCCAACATCCGGACGACGTTGGTGCCCGGAACCGGCAACTGGCTACTGACAACTGGCAACTGTTTTAGTACGGCCTTCTCGCGTGCTGTACTCCGATGACTTTGCCCTCGGCGCTGAACCATACCACTTCGTACTGTGGCTGGAAGATCGAGTAGTAGTACTTGTAAACGTACTCGTCCACGCATGCCTTCGGAGCAACGGTCAGCGTTCCGCACGAACCTTCACTCGACGGTTCGCCCAGCAGCTCACGCACCACTTCATTCGGATCGCCAATCCCCACCTGTCCGATGCGCTTTCCCAACTCCGCATCGTGGTGGTACGCCCAAACAAATCCACCAACGATCGCGATCGCCACAACAAGAAAAATGATACGGGTCGTCATAAAATCTTGGAGTTTGTCATCACGAGTCGCTTTAGGCTTTTTGTCATCACAGCGCAGCGAGGGATCTGCTGTTTGTTTTTCTCCGTCATCCCGAGCGGAGGCGGCGCTTCGCCGCCGCAGTCGAAGGACCTGCTGTTCCCCCTCACTCAGAACAGCCTCTATCCACTAACCACCAATTTCGCGTCCTTCGGCAGATACCCCTTCCGCCGAAACCAGTCTTCCATCGCCGCTTGCAGCCGCTCCAGCGGAACCCGCATGCCGATTTCGAGCACGCCATCGCCCACGGGAATCGTATCGTCGAACACCTGATCGTTAGTGAAGTTGCGCATGCTGAAGCTGTCCAGCCACTTCAGCGGACACGCCTGCCGCTGTCCGTTCTCTTCATATTCGATGCGAATCTTGCGGGCAAACATTCCAGAATTGTCCTAGGCCGCTGCTTCGCCGACCGTCTTTTCGCCGCGATGGAAGAACCATCCCAGCGCGCCCATCGCCAGCGGCGCCACCAGCGCATACGCCGCTACCGCCGGCAGCGCCCCCTTGACGCGCAAATATTGTCCGCTGAGCAGCAAAGCCAGCCCTATATGGCGGTTCGCATTGCAGATGGACAGCGTGCGCCGTGCCAGCGGTTCGAGGCCGGGCAGCAATATCGCGATCGCCGCCATCGATCCCAACGCCAGCAACAGCGCGCCCACCGGAAGCCACCACGTCAGCAGCCCTTTAAGCGTCTCACGCATCACCCACAGCATCGCCACGATTCCCAGCGTCAGCACTGCGTTTCCCAAACGGTTCATCCACACCTGTGCCGCTGCCGAAAACGCCGGCAGAAAGCGCGCGAACAACATACCCAGCACCAGCGGCACAAACTGCTTCTCCACGATTTGTAGCAAGACGTCTCGCGGCGGAATCCAGATGCGCATGCTATACAACAGTCCTGCCGCCCACACCACGATCGGAAGAAGAAGAGGCGTGAGCAGTCCTCCCCACACTTGATACGCCGCCGCCAGTTGCATGTCGAATCCCCGCTTCGCAATGTTGCGCGTCATCAGCGGGGCCCCAGGAGCAGCCCCCACCAGAAACAGTCCTGCCATCTCCGCCCTGTTGAGCGGTAGCACGCGACCCAACAACAACGCCAACCCAGCGGGCACAAAGAACGTCGCCACCAGCAGCCCCATCCAATTGGCCCATGTCATTCGCCGGAAGTTCGCCAGCATCTGGTCGTGTCGCAGGCTCATGCCCACCGACACCATCAGCAGAAATACCGCCGCTGGAACGATGTATTTCATCACACGCCATTACATCACTCACGCACGTAAACGTGAAAGATTCCATTGGTCTCCCCTCCGCCCCGGCGCTCATTACTCACTTGCCAATATCGCTTCCCGAGGCGCATCATGCTCGGCTGCGGACAATTCGCTTTGTCCCGACGCACTATCGCGGAGGCCCTGGTGAAACGACTCCTTCTTCTTGCCTTCATCTTGCTGCTCGCTCTTCCTCTCGTCGCCCAATCCGACGGATGGATCCAGCTCTTCAACGGCAAAGACCTCACCGGCTGGAAGCACGTCGGCCCCGGCGAAATGATCGTCGAAAACGGTCTCATGCGCACTCACGGCGGCATGGGCCTCCTCTACTGGACCTCCGGCCCAGTCGGCAACTGCACCATCCGCGTCGTCTTTAAGATGCGCGACGAGAACGACAACTCCGGCGTGTTCATTCGCATTCCCATTGAGCCCCGCGAGCCCTGGATGCCCGTCCACTACGGCTACGAAGTCCAGATCGACAACCATCCTGAAACCTCGGGCGAAGACGAGTACCACGTCACCGGCACGCTCTACTCGCTGACCAAACCGCTCGCCAAACCCGGCAAGCCCGGACCCGAATGGAACACCATGGAGATCACCCTCGACGGCCCGCATACCGTCGTTATGCTGAATGGCGTCAAGGTCACCGACTACACCGAAGGCGACCCCGTGCCCGACAGGAAGTTCTGGTTCGAGGGCACGCGTGGTCGGCGGCCCAACTTCGGATGGTTCGGTCTCCAGAACCACGGCAACTATCAACGACCAAACCGGCAAGTATGAGAACGAAGACGCCGACGTCGTCATCTTCAAGGAAGTCTCCATGAAGCCGCTCTCGAAGTGAAGGGTGGAAGCACCGGCCTTTAGCCTGGTGAATTTCGCGTAATGAGTGCTCGAGGCTTTAGCCCAGGTTTTGATAGAGCTGGCCTTTAGGCCAGCGTCCACGCGGTTAATTTTGATACGGGGGCATTAGCCCCTGAGGAAATTCGACTTTCGCCTGGAGGCCATCATCGCCATGAAATCCAACTTCACTCGCCGCAACTTCCTTCCAACCGCCGCCGGAGCCGCCGGCCTCGCCCTCGCCACCAAAGCCATCGCCCTGCCCGAACCCGCCTACGCCCAGGAATGGGCTTCCGGCCCCAACGGCGCGACCGTGCAACTTCGGCATCATCGGCATCGGCATGCAAGGCTCCGGACTCCTCAAGACCGCCGTCGAACTCCCCGGCACCAAATGCGTCGCCGCCTGCGATCTATGGGACGGCCGCCAGCTCCTCGCCAAGGAAATCGTCGGCTCCGACATCATGACCACGCGCAAATATCAGGAGCTCCTCGCCAACCAAGACATCCAGGCGCTCATCGTCGCCGTGCCCGACCACTGGCACAAACAGATCGTGGTTGACGCCGTCACCGCCGGCAAAGATGTGTACTGCGAAAAGCCGATGTCCCACACTGTGGCAGACGGAGCCGCCATGGTCGCCGCCGCCAAAAAATCCGGACGCATCGTGCAGATCGGCTCGCAGCGCGTCAGCTCCGCGCTCCTCGCCAAGGCCAAGCAGCTCTACGACGCGGGAGCCATCGGCGAGCTGCTCACCGTCGAGCTCTCCCTCGGCCGCAACGATCCCACCGGCGCGTGGGAGTACCCCCCGCCTCCCGGCCTCTCGCCCGACAACTTCGACTGGGACACCTGGCTCGGCACCGCGCCCAAGAAGCCCTTCGACCCCATCACCTACGCGCGCTGGCGCTGCTGGAAGGAATACGGCACCGGCGTCGCCGGCGATCTCATGGTGCATCTGGTCAGCGGCATGATGTTCGTCACCGGCATCAACCAGGCGCCCACGCGCGCCTTCGCCACCGGAGGCATCGTCCGCTGGAAAGACGGCCGCAACATGCCCGACCTGCAGGCCGCCATCTTCGAATACGGCAGCGTGCCCGCCTACGTGCGTCTCACCCTCGGCACCGAGACCACCGAGATGACCCGCCTCATGGGCCCCAAGGGCATGCTCGAAATCCGCGAGCGCGATTTCACCTATATCCCACAACGTGGGATCGACACCGCTCCCAGCTACTACGATCAGGGATTCCCCAAGGCCATGCGCGCCACCTACGAGACCGACTGGCACAAGCAGCACGATCCCGAGCCCGGACACGAGTTCGTCGCCGAAGCCGTCACCTACAGCGGCCCGTCCTATGACGACGAGGCGCCCCACATGTGGAACTTCATGGAGGCCGTGCGCACCCGCAAGCCGGTGGTCGAGGACGCCGTCTTCGGACACCACGCCGCCGCCGCCTGCCACATGGCCAACCAGGCCTACTTCCGCAAGTCGGTCGTGACCTGGGACGAAGCCACCAGCACGATTAAGGGGTAAGCGTTCTTTATTGAGTGTCATCCTGAGCGAGGAGTGCAGCGACGAGTCGAAGGACCCCTTTCGCTGCGAACATGCCCTATCGAAGCGCGATCCCGCGCCGCCGTAGTCGAAAAGTCTGCCTTAGCTTGCGAAGGCACTCCTATGTCCGCGTCTCGCTGGGGAACACTTCGTCACACTCCGCTCACACCTGTCGCAGCGCGTCTACAATCCTGGCGCGATAGGCCGTGAATGCGGGGACGAAACCGGCCGCCAGCCCCAACAGCAGCCCGATAGCGATGCCCATCGCCGTCGTTTGCGGCGAAAGTCCGAAGTTGGGGAAGCCGGCAACAATATCGCCGAGCACCGGCACGTGGGGAAGCAACCGGACAATCCCCAGACTGATGACGATACCGAGCAGGCCGCCCATCAGCCCGATCAGCAGCCCCTCGCCGAGGATGAGCGCCATCACCAGCCCCCCGGTGTAGCCCAGCGTCTTGACCACGGCAATCTCCTGCCGCCGCTCCCGCACCGCAATGCTCATGGTGTTCGCCGTTACCAGCAGAATGGTGAAGGCAACCGCCACGCCAATGCCATTCAGCAAAAGCGACAGGTTCCCGGCCAGCGACACGAAACCGGCAAGAAAAGCCTGTTCCGTCTCGGTCTTGGTCGGCGCATCCGTGTTCTCAAACTCGGCGTCGATGGCTTTGCTGACCGCGCCCGCCTGGATGGGATCGGCAATCTGCACCGTCAGCCACCCGATTCCCGAATACGACCTCGACTTGGTGGCTTCGTAAAGATAGTCGAACTGGAAGTACATCGAGTTGAGGTCGGTGGCAGGATACCTCCTCTCGTCCGTGTCATAGATGCCGTCGATCACAAACTCGAAAGGATGCCCGATGCGGTAAGGCGGAATAGCGCTCTCCAGTTGCAACGTATCGCCGACCTTCCAGCCCCATTTTTCGGCCAGTTTGCGGCCAACGATGCAGCCTCGCCGGTCGTGCAACCACGCCTGCTTCTGCTCCTCGGTCAGCATGATCTCGGGAAAAACCTGGAAAAACGGTTCCGGTTCGACCGCATAGTTGGCGAAGAAATACTTGGGATCGCGGTAGATGCCGTTGAACCATACGTAGATCACGGTATTGGTAACGCCGGGAATGGCGGCAACCTTCGCCTTGTAATTCAGCGGCAAGGTGAATGCCAGGCTTACATAGTGCCGGGTGATCAAGCGTTTCGCATTGCCGCTATGCAGCCCGAAGTTGACGGCCTCAATCACCGTTTGCAGCGTACAGAACAGGAATATGCAAACTGACATCGCCACGACCGTACTCAGCGTGCGGATCCAGCTCTTCTGGAGGTGCCTGAATATCAAAGGCACGAACTTCATCTCAGCCGCCCCTCCTCTCTGCCGATCTCGGCTGGGCACTCTACCGCCCTGCGAATCCAGCGTAGATTCACCCGACCTCTGCGTCGGTGATGGCTGACACCGGTGGGAGTGTCATGGGACCTGCGGGGTGCCCCAGGTTCGCGTCCAGCTCTAGGCCGCTTTGCGAGTCTTGATCTTTTTCAGCGGCGCCGTGGTGGCTGCTATTCGCAGATCGTAGTCCGTCTGAAGATTCATCCAGAACTGCGGCGTCATGCCAAAGTACTTTCCCAGCCGAAGCGCGACATCAGCGCTGATGGCCCGCTGCCCGCGCACGATCTCATAAACGCCGGGAAGGTAAAGCGCCTTGGCCAATTGATACGCGGTGATTCCCATGGGCTCCATGAACTCAGTCCGCAGAATCTCGCCAGGATGCGCCGCAATCGTCTTTTGCTTCCGCCGGGGCATGGTTGTCTCCTCAGTGATAATCCGTGATCTCAACTTCGTACGCGTCACCCTCCAGCCACTCGAAGCAAATGCGATATTGGTCGTTGATGCGAATGCTGTATTGCCCTTCGCGGTCGCCATGCAATCGCTCAAGTCGGTTGCCGGGTGGAACTAGCAGGTCCGTCAGGGCCGTGGCCGCGTTCAGCATCTGCAATTTCTTGAACGCGGGTTTGCGGAGGTCCGCCGGGATGCGCCGGGTGCGCTCTTCCTTCCATAAGCGCTCCGTCTCGACGTCTCCAAAAACTCTTAATCACGCCATACAATACTAATGCCACGCGTTAGTAACGTCAATCGGGAATAGGCCAGGCAAAGATGGAAGCCATCAGAAAGGCTGCGCCCAGGTTGCAGCCGCATTCCTGCGATAGACGAGTTAGCTCATTGCTGAGCCGTTCAGCTTCGACGGGACGTAGCGCGGGAACTTCGACAATGAACTTCGTCCGTATTCGAATCGACGCGGCATAGCGCGCCGTCGCAGCGTTCGTGATGTGGTAGTCCCTGATCACGCGAGAGAAGTGCTCCGTGTGCTGAAACTGCAGACGCGCTCGAAGAGTTGGTGGGGAATGCTAATACGAGATGCCGCGAATGAGAAGCAACTAAACGGATACCGCCGAGTCTGCGTCAGGGTGCGGCGAGAAACGCAGCAATCGCAGGAACCAGCGTCTTGCTTTCGCAGCCCGGTGCCTCGTGTCCGCAATTGCCTTCGAGAATCAGAAGTTTTGCATTCAACAGATGGGCAAACTCAATGGCAGGCTGCGGCGTCACAGTATGGTCATACTCCGAAACCACAATGAAGGTCTTCGCCTTGACCGCAGCACCGGCCTGCTGCATCGACCCACCGAAAGGCACAGAGACATCCAGCGCCATCATCGCCTGCGACTGACGAACCTTATCGTTGGCGTCGGAGCCGTGATCGGTCGCGTCAGCTGTGGCGAGGTCCTGCAAGACCCTCTCCCGCGTGGTGTCGCTGTTGAATTGCTGCGGTGTCGTTAGAAACAGGTCGCCAAACTCCGTCTCAGCGGTGCGGGCAGGATTCTTCTTATAATTGCCGCCCTGCCACGCGGAATCGTGAGTTATCGCATCAATCTGGGTCTGCCACAGTACCAAATCGTAAGGAGCAAGACGCGGCGAGCCCACGATGGGTATCGCTTTGTCCATGAAGTCCGGGTAAGCGACCATCCATTGAAACGTCTGCATGCCTCCCATGGAAATGCCCATCACCGCTTTGACGTGCTCGATGCCCAACACTCGAGTCAGCAGTTGGTGCTGGGTTTCCACCATGTCGCGAATGGTGATCCGCGGAAATTGCATGCGCGGTTGCATGCGGCTGTTCGAGGGCGAAGAAGACACGCCATTGCTGAGAGCGTCGACGGTAATGACAAAGTAAAGCGTTGGATCAGCGAACTTGTCCTTGAGGATTGCGTCCTGCAACTGTTCCGTCGTTCCACCCGCCCAGGTGGGAAAAAGGACTGCGTTGGACTTATCGGCGTTCAGCGTTCCGTAAGTGCGGTACCCGATGCGGCAGTCGCGTAGCACCTCGCCGCTTTGCAGCTTGACGTCGCCCAACTCGGCGAACTGCTGCTTTTGTGCCGCTGCAACTGAGACGAGCAGCAGAACGATTGCACATGTTTCGAGCCGACGCAGGAACATGACAGGATCGTAGCAGGTGACTTACCGCAGCTTGCTTCACTTCTGATTCATCGCCTTCTTCAGTTCGCTCCAGTGCACCAGAATGATGTGATGGTCATGCAGGGCTTGCTTGAACTCAGGGCCGCTCAGGATGTCGAAGTCCCGTTGACGCCACGCCGCGCCGTAGTCGTCAAAGCCGGTCATGACCGCCCGTAACTCCGCATCGTCATACCCGAGGTGAACGATCATCTCAGTCAGGCCGGGCTTAAGATTCTTGATGGCGTTGAGATAGAAGTCTTTGGTTTGTTCTGGACGCACATCCGGGCCCTTGATAATGACGTTGTCAAGCACAAAGTCGCTTGGGGAAAGGAGGGGGGCGACCGTGTCGCGACTGGCAGGGTTGAGCATCGCCAGAAACGGCAAATGATAGTCGTGAGCAACCTTCACATACACCGCAATCAACTCAGGTGAAGAAAAGAGCGCTCCCATGTGACTGTCGAGATGCGACGGATGAATTCCCACGGCAAGCGCCCGCTCGACTTGCGCCCGGATTTCCTGCTCGGCTTCGGCCGGCTGAGCGTGGGCAGTCACGTCTGGCGTCACGGGGTAAAACGTTCCATCGGACTGGAGCAGGCTCGAAACTTTGTCGCTCGAGGCGACGCTGCCCCAGCGATAGGTTTTCCATTCGCTGGTCAGCGTGAGATGCAATCCCAGGTCGGCATACGGATGGGACTTCACGTAGTCAGCGACTTCCGTCAGCCAAGCACACGGCACCATGATGCTGGCGGACGACACCGCACCTGAATTGAGGGCATTGAAGCTGGCTGCATCCACCGAATGCGCCACCGCAAGATCGTCAGCGTGGAGGATGAGCAGCTTGGAGCCAGCGGGATAACCCAGGCGTTCCGCCGTGCTTTTGGTTTGTGCCGATACGTTTCCGAAAACGAGCGGCAGCAATAACACCACCATTAGCCAACGAGAGGAAGGCATAAAAAGCTCCATTTGATCGAGACGAATGCAGAAGTGCGATTAGGCTGACGTTCTAATCCCCCTGTCCACTCCCGACCGTGAGCGATGGCACTCCGCTCTTGCGCATCAAATCGTTCAGCGCCGGAATGTCCGTGCGCTGGATCTCCTGCCACTTTCCTAACTGGGTGGTTAGGCGATTATGCAGATCTTCATACACCTGCAACTGCTGCGCCGTAGGCGCCTGATCGACGCCGGTGATGATGTCATTGAACGAGGCATACTGTTCATTTAGCATGTTCGGGTAGCGGAGGTTTCCCTCCGAACTCTTCATCTTCACCTGGATCAACTGCTCCTCGACCGGCGTCATCTTTTGATCGAGCGCCTTGGCGGCGGCAATTACGTCGTTCTTCGCCGTTCCTTCCGAGCTCCATTTTTGTAGCGTCTCCAGGTTGGCACGCAATCCTCGAATCTGGTTGACGGCCCGATGCAGGTTGTCGATGTCCTGCTGCGTCTTGACGCCTAGGTCAAGTAGCTGCTGTAGGTCCGCTGTCGTGACTTGGCTCTGAATCCGCGGATCGATCACAACCTCGATCGGCGCACTCTGAGTGCGACCTTTCACGGTGAGCTTCACCTGATAGCTGCCGGGATTCACCAGCGGCCCCCGCGGAGCATCACCGGCGTAAAACGCACCCGGAGTTTGCACCGGCTCGTCGTAACGGAAATCCCAGGCGAATCGGTTCATGCCGGCCGACGACGGCAGTAAGTTAGACGGCGGCTCAAGATCAGGCCACTCCGGCGGCTGCTCGTGCTTGTTCTCCAGTAAGTTCGAAAGATGACGCACGCGTTTTCCCTGCGAGTCGAAGATATCCAGCGTGATCTCTTCTTTGTCCGTCGGTTTTGCCTTCAGGTAGTAGTAGAGGATCGCCCCTTTCGGAGGATTGTCGCCCACCGGACGCTTTCGATCCACTTGGTCCGGGAAATGTAGCCGCGTTGCCGTTGCTGGTTGATACAGATGGAAATCTTCGTTGGCTATCGCGGCACTAGCCTGCCGTAGCGGGCTTACATCGTCCAGAATCCAGAACGAGCGGCCATGTGTCGCAGCGATGAGATCGTTGTCTTTGATCGCCAGATCGTGAATCGGCGAGTTCGGAAGGTTGAGTTCCAGCGACTGCCAGTTCGCTCCATCGTCCATTGAGAAGTACACGCCAGTCTCGGTTCCTGCGTACAACAGTCCCTTCACCTTCGGATCTTCGCGCACGGCGCGAACATACGCGCCTGCCGGAATTCCATTGTTAATGCGCGTCCACGTCTTTCCGTAATCATGCGTCCTATAAATCACGGGATTGAAGTCGTCGAGCTTGTGACGATCGATAGCTGCATACGCCGTGCCGGCATCGAAGTGGCCGGCATCAATAATGCTCACCATGCTCCAGTCGGGCATGTCCTTGGGGGTAACGTTCTCCCAATTCTTGCCATCGTCGCGTGTCAGATGGATGAGCCCGTCGTCCGTTCCTGCCCAGAGCATTCCTTTCTGCAACGGTGACTCCGCCAGCGCAAACACCGTGTCGTAATACTCCACGCTGGTGATGTCGAGCGTGATGTCGCCGCCTGACGGCTTCTGCTTGCTTTTGTCGTTACGGGTTAAGTCCGGGCTGATGGCACTCCAACTGTGTCCGCGGTCCGCCGTCTTCATTACAAATTGCGACGCACTGTAGATGACGTTGGAATCGTAGGCTGAAACCAGCACCGGTTCCGTCCACTGGAAGCGATACTTCTGCACGTCCGCTCCGTTACCGGACGTATCCAGTGGATACGGCGAGACATCCTGTAATTGATTGTTGCGATGATCGTAGCGGGTAATGATGGCAGCATCAGACCCGGCGTACACAATTTCTGGATCGCGCGGGTCAGGCGAAATGTATCCGCTTTCACCACCACCGACCTCATACCAGTCCTGACGCGCAATGACCCCGTCATCGCTATAGCTGGCAATGGCTACGGTTGAGTTGTCCTGTTGTGCGCCGTAGACCCGGTACGGCACATGATTGTCGACCGCCACGTGATAGAACTGCGCCGTCGGCTGATTGTTCTGCTCGGTCCAGGTCTTGCCGTCATCGATGGAAATCGTTACCCCGCCATCGTTGCTGTTCATGATGCGCTGCGGATTTGTCGGATCGATCCACAGCCCGTGATGATCGCCATGGGGGGCGGGCAGCAACTCAAACGTTTTGCCGCCGTCATTCGAGCGAAACGCTCCCGTGTTGAGAACGTATACCCTGTCCGCAATCTTCGGATCGGCGAAGATATGCATGTAATACCAGGCGCGTTGGCGGTAGCGCTCGTCGTCGTTGACTTTCGTCCACGTGCTGCCGGCATCATCGGAGCGGTAAATCCCGCCTTCCTTGGCCTCAATGATGGCGTAAACGCGATTGCTGTCCGCTCCCGAGACCGAAACGCCGATACGGCCGAGCTCGCCATCGGGTAGTCCGTGACCTTGCAGTTGCTTCCAGGTCAGTCCGCCATCGACCGATTTGTAGAGTCCGCTTCCAGATCCGCCGCTGTTGAAATTCCAGGGCTGGCGTCGCACTTGCCATAGCGCCGCATACACAATGCTGGAATTCTTCGGATCGAACACCACATCGATCGCGCCGGTGTTCTCATCTTTATAGAGAACTTTCTGCCATGTCTTGCCGCCGTCCGCCGTCCGAAAGACTCCGCGCTCCGCGTTGGGACCATACGCGTGCCCGACCGCTGCGACGAGAACGATGTCAGGATTGCGCGGATCGATAATGACTGCACCTATGTGGCGCGTGTCCTTGAGGCCCACATTGGTCCACGTGCGGCCGGCATCGCTTGATTTGTACACTCCGTCGCCGTACGAGATATTTCCCCGCAGGCACGCTTCGCCTGTGCCTGCATAAAGAATGTTGTGATCGGCATCGGCAACGGCGATCGCCCCGATAGAAGACACGCCTTCGTGGTCGAACGTTGGCACCCAGCTCATTCCGCCGTTCGTGCTTTTGAAAACGCCCCCTGCTACTGCACCGAAATAGTAGGTGTTGGGATCGCCCGGAACTCCCGCGACCGCCAGGACCCGTCCCCCGCGGAAGGGGCCGATCTGCCGCCACTTCATTCCGCCAACCAGAACGGGATTAACTTGCGAAAAACAGCCTATTGAAACAATAAGGAGCAGCGTGAAACAGTGCGCCAGGGCACGTCGCATCTCATGAACCTCAAGCAGTTAACTAGTCGCGTTATCGTAATGGGAACTACCGGAACCCGCAAGACCACTAGCCCCGCAGGACCTCCACCGGGCCCCTAAATTAAGTTCACGAAAGTGCCAGTGCCGAAACCGCCACTTTAGTGGTCTTGTATTAACCGCGCCCGAAGAATTAGTGTCCCAACACAATACAGTAGGGCGATGAGCTTGTCCGACGGGGTTAGGGGTTATTTGTCGGGGACGGACAGCAGAACACACCCTTGATCCTTTCTGGAATTTGTGGGCTCTTCGCGCAACGTTTTCGCTGCGACAGGCGTTAGTGTCAGGAAAATGGACGGCTGAACCGCCAGGTTCAGAGTCTTCAACTTTTGGGGCCTGCAACACTTTGAAGAGGGGGAAAAGATGACGCGCGTTCGACTACTTTGGTCGTTTCTAGCGATCACAGTTACATGCAGCCTTCTGCTCTGTACGCTTCCCGTACTCGCGCAGACAGGATCGCAAGGTACTGTCACCGGATTGGTGACAGATCAGAGCAACGCGGTGGTGCCCGATGCTACGGTCACCATCACCGATACCGGAACCCACAGTGTCAGAACCACCACCACCAATTCCGCCGGGCGATATGTATTAGTGAACGTTCCGCCGGGCACTTATGACATCGCGATCACCAAAGCCGGATTCGCGAAGGTTTCGATTCCGAAAGTTCCAGTTCAGGTCGGCGAAGTAACAACCAACAATGTCGCCTTGAAAGTCGGAGCCGAAAGCCAGACGGTTGAAGTGCAATCGTCAGGCGTCGAGTTGCAGACTCTCAACGCCACGGTCGGCAACCAGGTCTCAGGACTCGCTCTCGATTCTCTGCCGACAATTGCACGTGACACCAGCACCTTTCTCACCCTCCAGTCGGGCATCAGCCCGGATGGCAGCGTGGCCGGAGCGGTGGTGGACCAGAGTTCGTTCCAGCTCGACGGTGGCGAGAACACCAACGATATGGACGGCAGCATGAGCGTGTACACGCCCAGCTATGCTGGCGATCCAACCGGTGGTGTCGCCAACCAGAGCAACGGTGTGGCCGCCGGCGCGACCGGCGTTATGCCGACTCCTGCCGATAGCGTGGAGGAGTTCAAGGTAAACGTCGCCGGCCAGGGAGCTGACTTCAACAGCTCGGCAGGCGCGCAGGTGCAGATCGTCACCAAGCGCGGCACTGACCAGTGGCACGGCACAGGCTACGAGTATTACCTCGACAACAATTTCAACGCCAATACGTATCAGAACAACTTCAACGGCGTTCCCAATCCCAGCTTCCACTACAGCCGTTTCGGCGGCGCCGTTGGCGGCCCCATCATTCCAAAGAAGATTTTGGGCGGTAAGACCTACTTCTTCGGCAATTACGAGGGCTTCCGCTACCCGCAGGCGGCAACCTATGAGCGTGCGGTGCCTTCCGCGGCGATGCGGTTGGGCCTGCTGACCTTTGGTGGCACCACCTACAACCTGAATCCCATACCCGTTACCTATAACGGTGTCACTTACAACCCGGCTACGTGCTCGGCTAGCGCGAATGGCATGTGCGATCCGCGCGCCGTGGGTATCAACCCGCTCGTACAGCAGATGTGGAATCAGCACATGCCGCTCTCCAACGAGACAGGTTGCGGTCTGTCCCGTTGCGACGGAACCAACGTTCTGGGCTTCGTGGCCAACGTTGCGCTGCCTACGACCTCGAACTTCGCCGTCGCCCGCGTCGATCATGACTTCGGCGACAAGTGGCACTTGATGAGTAGCTACCGCTACTACAACATTCAGACTGCCAGTACCCAGCAGGTGGATATTGGCGGGCTGGTAACCGGCGATACGCTCGGCGTTCCCCATTCGTTGTCCAGCAACCCTCAGCAGCCTTGGTTCCTGGTGGTTGGTCTTACTGGAAACATCACCAACAGCTTCACCAACGACATTCGCTACAGCTACCTGCGTAACTGGTGGCAGTGGGGACGCTACGGTGGCGTGGTTCAGACTCCTGGTCTAGGCGGAGCGCTTGAGCCCTTCGGCGAAAGTGCGACCCAGGCCTTGACTCCTTACAACGTCAACACCCAGCAGACTCGTACCCGTTTCTGGGATGGCCAGGACAACATGATTCGCGATGACGCTACCTGGATCCATGGCAAGCACATGGTCCAGTTCGGCGGCATGTACCAGCACAACTTCAACTGGCACAGCCGTACCGACAACGGCGGCGGCATCAACTATTACCCGACCTACCAGTTGGGCACCACTTCCGGCGCTGGCATCAGCATGACGAATTACATCCCGGATAATTTTTCGGGATCCAAGACCAACTACGGTCGCGACTATGCCGCTGCGCTGGGCATCGTTTCGATCTCGCAGGTGGCCTACACCCGCACCGGCAACGACTTGACCTTGAATCCGCCGCTTACTCCCGCGTACGACAAGGTCACTATTCCTTACTACAACTTCTACGGCAGCGACACCTGGCGCGTCACTCCGAAGTTCACCCTGACCTACGGGTTAGGTTGGACGCTGGAAATGCCTCCTACGGAAGCTACCGGCAAGCAGGTTGTCTTCGTCGGTCCCGACAACAAGCCGATCAGCACCGAGCAGTACCTCAATTCGCGCTCCTCGGCTGCCCTGCAAGGCAACGTTTACAACCCACAGGTCGGCTTTAGCCTTGTCGGCAACGTCGCCGGCCATCCTAAATATCCTTACAATCCCTACTACGGTGAGTGGAGTCCCCGCATCTCCGCAGCTTGGGACGTGTTCGGCGATGGCAGGACCGTCATCCGCGGTGGCTACGGACGCACCTATGGCCGCCTGAACGGTGTGGATCTGGTGTTGGTACCACTCCTCGGAACTGGTTTGATCCAGCCCGTACAGTGCACCAATGCCCTCTCCACCGGCACCTGCGGGGGAACGGGTTCCGCCAATCCTGCTTCCGCGTTCCGCGTGGGAGTGGATGGCTTGGTCGCACCTCTACAGCAGGCCAGCCAGACCCTGCCTCAACCGCTGTATCCCGGCGTCAACGGTATTACCGCCGGAGCCGGCGAGGCCTTGGATCCGAACTTCCGCCCCAACGTGGTGGATACGTTCACCCTTACCTTCGCCCGCCAGATCAACAACCACTTGAGCATGGAGATCGGCTACATCGGCCGCCTCATCAACAACGAATACCTTCCCATCAACCTGAACGCCGTTCCGTACATGATGACCAAAGGCGGTCAGACCTTTGCTAAGGCCTATGCCAACCTCTTGATGCAGTACTGCGGCGGAATTGCAGGACTCGCAGGATCAGGTTGCAATACGCCATCGAACATCGCTAACAACGTCAACAACGTCACCCCGCAGCCGTTCTTCGAAGCAGCCTTGTCGGGCACTGGCTATTGCAACGGTTTTTCGAGTTGCACCGCTGCTGTGGCGGCTAACGAAGGTAGTGCTGGCACGGGCAACCTCACCAGCGAGTCGGTCTGGTCCCTGTACAGCGATCTGGACGCGGGCAACTTCAACTTCCCGCGTAGCATGATGAACAGCCCGCTGCCCGGTCCGTTCGGTGCCGGTGGTCAACTCAGCTCTGGCGTCGGTATGAACGCCAGCGTCGGCTACGGCAACTACAACGGTCTGTTTATCACCTTGAAGTCGCAAGACTGGCACGGCGTCACTGCGCAGTCGAACTTCACCTGGTCCAAGGCTCTTGGAACCGGTGCTGAAGTACAGGCCACCAGCGAAGCCACGCCGCCCGATCCATTCAACCTTCAGACCGGCTATGGCTATCAGGCCTTCGACCGCCGGTTTGTTTACAACCTGTTCATCGTCTACCAACCCCACTTCTACAAATCGCAGTCCGGACTCGCCGGCCATCTGCTCGGTGGATGGACGTTCGCTCCTGTATTTACCGCGGGCAGCGCATTGCCGATTACCCTCGGCACTGTCAATGGCGGCGGTCAGGCGTTTGGTGAAGGCGACTCCAGCAACTTCTTCGGTTACGGAGTATCGGAGAACGCCATTCCAATTACGCCTGCCAATTTGGGCCAGGGTTCGGCGCACTACAACACCCCGGGCTCGAACGGGGTCGGCGATGGCGGACTTCCCGTCAACATGTTTGCCAATCCCGACGCGGCCTACAACAACGTCCGGCAGCCCATTCTCGGGTATGACACCCGTGATGGCGGCTTCGGCGTTTATCGTGGCTTGCCTTACTGGAACCTCGACTTCAGCATGAAGAAGCTGTTCAAGATCACCGAACGCTTCAGCGCTGAGGCCCAGGTGGTGTTCGTTAACATCTTTAACCACAACCAATGGGGCGATGTTGGCGGCGATTACCTCGACACCAGCAACCCGGGCAGCTGGGGAGTTCTTCCCGGCTCGGTTATCACTAACGGACAGAACTATATGCGGCAGATGCAGTTCGGCATCCGCTTGAGCTTCTAACCCCCTAACCCCTGTTCGCCTTACCGGCCGGGAGCCTCGCTCCCGGCCTTTTTATTTGCCGAAGAGCATTGCGGAGGCAATGGACGTGACTCCCGAGGCCTGCTACCTGGGTTCAATGTTGGCTTTACAATAGGAAGACCAACTGCGGAGGGATGTGTGAGCGGTTGAAACAGGCGGTCTTGAAAACCGCTGTACCGGAAACGGTACCGGGGGTTCGAATCCCTCTCCCTCCGCCATCAAGTCTGCAATGCCGGAGAACTCCGCGGCTCCTCTACAAACACCTTCCGCTCGAGCAACAAATCGTTCACGGAGTCATGCTATCAGCCGTCCCCGCCACCGCCACGCCGCCCACAACAGCACCAGCGCCGGCAGCCCGTAAATCAAGGTCATGCGAAATTCCGTCGTGAACGCGGTGCTCACCAGGATGGCTGCCATCAATCCCGCGCCCAGTAGGCTGGAATACGGATAGCCCCACATCCGAAACCCAGATTTCTCGCCCGCGTGTGCCCGGCGGAAATACAGGTGCGTTACGAAAATCATCAGCCAGGTAAACATCGCGCCGAACATCGAAATCGCCATCATCAACGTGAAGGCTGCATTCGGAAACAGGATGCTCACCGCCGTCGCGAGCGCGATGCCAATCGACGACAACAGCAGCGCTGAAACCGGCGTGCCGCGTGCGCTCAGCTCCCCGAATCGCCGCGGCGCGTAACCTGCCCGTGCCAGGCTAAACATCATCCGCGTAGTGATGTACAACTGGCTGTTCATGGCGGAAAGTGCCGCCACCAGGATCACAAAGTTCACCACGCCTGCCGCAAACGGAACGTGCGAACGTGCCATGACAGTAACAAACGGGCTCTCACCCTTCCCCGACTCCGTCCACGGAGCGATCGCCAGAATGATGGCCAGCGTTAGAAGATAGAAGACGACGAGCCGCACCACGGTGGAGCGAAACGCGCTCGTGATGGCCTGCTCGGGATTCGCGGCTTCGCCGGCGGCAACCGCGATCATCTCAATGCTCAGGTAGCTGAAGATTGCGACGATGACCGCCACCCACATACCCCACGCGCCTCTGGGGAAGAAGCCACCGTGCGCGGTGTAGTTGGAGAAGCCCGTGCCCGCCACCACCCATCCGCCCAACAATATGAACAGAATGATGGCCGTTACTTTCAGGGCCGACAGTGAATACTCGACCGCGCCGAACACTTTCACGTTGAGCACGTTCACAGAGATCAGGATCGAGGAGAAGCCGACGATCCAAAGCCATCCCGGCACCCCGGCGAACCAGTAGTGCATGTAGACGGCGATTGCCGTTACTTCCGTACCAACTGCAAAAACAATGGCCGACCAGTAGGCGTAGCGAACCAGAAATCCGGCCAGCGGGCCGATGTAGAACTCCGCCCACGCACCGAATGATCCTGAGGTCGGATGCGCCACCGTCATTTCGGCGAGGCACCCCATGAGCAGGAGAGCGATCAACGCGCCGATCGCGTAACTGACGATTACCGCGGGTCCGGCAAAGCCAATCGCGAAACTGCTGCCCAGAAAGAGTCCTGTACCAATCGCGCCGCCGATGGCGATCATCGTGAGCTGCGCCGAGGTTAACCCCCGGTGCAGTCCCTTTTCGCGCTCCTGAATCCTATCGAAGTCCTGAGCTCCCATCGGTCTTGCAAAGCTATCACGGCTGATGGACGATCAGCTCACCAGGCGGCCGGTCCGGCGACCGACCGCGTGAGCCCACTGGTGGCACTGCGATACGAGTAGAAGCGCCTGCCCGAAGTTCATCACCGCAGGCAGGCGCGGGCCCTGCATTTATGCAAACGGATTCTCATCTGCACTACGGCCGTAGATTACTGGCACCGGCACTTCCA
The DNA here is from genome assembly GCA_963738905.1 of uncultured Acidobacteriaceae bacterium. Classification (GTDB taxonomy): domain Bacteria; phylum Acidobacteriota; class Terriglobia; order Terriglobales; family Acidobacteriaceae; genus DASRAA01. Next base: position 778,108 of record CAVTYG010000010.1, on the reverse strand, counting down.
GCAGCCTGAGATATACCGACAACTGTCCGCGGTGGTGATACCAGTGGTTCAGCATGATCGATCGCATTACGCCGATCCTCGGCTTGCTGAACAACTCCTTGTCATGCAGCTTAAGGGTGAAACGACCCTGCGCCGTCTCATCGGTCATTCCCGCCAACCGCATCTCGGCTTCCTTCACGCTCTCTTCGAATGCCGATTGAATCTCCTGCAAGTCCTGCGGTTGCGGCGGCTCAAACCGCCCCTGTGACACGTCGAATCCGTCGCTCTGCGCCATGGTCGCGAGCCGTCCCGGCACCGTGGCGATATGAATGGCCAACTGTCCCAGCGTCATCGACTTCGGATGCGGCCTCCACGTCAGCTTATCGCCTGGAATCCGCGCCAGCACTCGCCTCGTGGTCTCGGCTTCCTCGCGGAACTCACCGACAACCGGCTCAATCGTCGTTCTCGACTTCGCCGCTTCGCCCGAACAGCACGACGCCGTTTCTCCGCCTTCATACCGGTCATGATGCCGCACCCACGCCATCGCATGGGGCGTCATGCCCTCTTCATCGCGTCCCTTCGGCGTCAGGTCGAGGAAGTTATACGCATTCAGCAGAATGTCCAAACCGCGCGAGTACGTCGAATAGGTGTGGAAGATCTCTCCCCGCTCATCTTTGTAGAACACGCTCAGCCCGGGCGCTTCTTCCGCCGGAAAATCTTCCATGCTCCCGTAGTTATAGGAACGCTTCCCGTCCTTCGCGAACGAAACGCCGTAGTCGAAATTGAAGTCGCTGGCGAACGACGACACCCACGTGAACCGCCATCCCATGCGCTTCTTGAACACTTCGATCTCCGGCAGCGTAGCCCGCGAGATCACCGCGAACGACACGTCCCGCTGCGCCAGGTGGATCGTCATCCCATCGAACTGGTCCGCGATGAACGAGCAGCTCGGACAGCCCTCTTTCCACTCCGGACCGAACATGAAGTGATACACCACGAGTTGGCTGCGCTTGCCGAATAATTCCGCTAGCGTTACTCTTCCGTGCGGCCCGTCGAATACATACTGCTTCTCGACTCTCTCCCATGGAAGCTCCCGCCGCTGCCGGCTCAACTCATCACGCAGCCGGCTGAATTCCTTCTCTTTGGCCAGCAGTTTCTTGCGCGCCGCCGTCCACTCCGCCGGCTGCACTACCTTCGTCGTCAGTTTTCCGCTCGTTGCCGTAGCCATCTTGAACGCTCCTTTGCCCTTGGTTTGTTGTCTTCTTGGCGCGCCACGCTCGCGCGAGCAGTGCGCCCGACCCGCCAGTCGAAATCGCTCCACTCACCAGCCAAGCCGCCGTTGCTATGCATGCTGGACACATTGCTTCACTTCTTCGACTTCGTTTCCGCCCGCTCCTGGATGCGCGTCAAGATGTGCATCCACCCCTTGCTGACGCCTTCGCGGTGGTCGTCCTGGATCGTGCCCATCGCCTTGTGATGAAACGTAATCAGTGTTCCGCCGTTCGACTCGCTCAGCCGGTACTGTACGTTCGATACCGCAGCGTAGGACATAAACAGCGGCCCCGAAATCTCCAGCAGCGTCGGACGCTTGATCGCCTGCACATGTCCCCAGAAGTGCCCATTGTTATCGCCCAGGTCGCGCCACCATCTTCCGCCCGGCCACGGCTCAATCTTCATCTGCATTTTGGTGCCGTCGGGATTGTCGCCATCCGGCCCGAGTTGCTCCAGCAGCGCCGCGAAGGTGTCTTCCAGACTCGCCTGCACCTGAATTTCCTTGGTCACAATCAACGTTAAACTCTCAATCCCCGGGGCCGTAGTCATCGTGCTCATCGTTGCTCCTCCTTGTGGTTGTTTGTAGGACCCTTTGAAAAGCGGGCCTATACGTTTTTGAAGAGGTTCAGCTTCGCAGGCTGCCGAAAAGTCGCTTTCGCGACCGATTCGGGTCAGGGCACGACTGCAGTCATGCCCCACCGTGTTGGAAATAGCTCGTGGGCTTTAGCCCCTGCGCATTGTCAACGCTCGAATCACTTTTCCGCGCCGTTTAGCCATGCCTTTCAAATCCCTCATTTCTTGTCATACCTCGCGCGCTTCAGCCGCGAGGAATCTGCTTTTCCGCAACTTCTTTATCCGTTCTGCCGTTCTTTTGCTTTGGCCTCGGCCAGTTCTTTTACCCGATTCAACTGATGCGTCCAGAAACGCTCAAACGTCTTCGTCCACTCGTGCAAGGGCCGGATGGCCTCCGGGTTCGTGCGGTACAGCATATGTCTTCCATTCCGCCGCACGCGCACCAGTCCAACCTTGTGCAGCACTCGCAGATGCTTCGAAACCGAGGGCTGCTCCAGTCCCAAGCGCGACGACAATCTCTCCGACCGACTTCTCCTTGTCCGCCAGATGAATCAGGATCTGTCTCCGCCGCGGCTCCGCCACAGCGTTGAAGGCATCAGAAGTGGTGGCCGCTCGCGGCATAATGAAGAAATCATATTCCGATATAGGAATATGTCAAGCGGCATGTTATGAACTGCGCTTTTTGCGGGACTTCTTGCGGAGGCTCAGGCCTCTAGCCAGACGTTCGCCAGAACTCTATCCAGGCCAGTGGGACGTGCCGTGCTTTTGGTGGAAGCACCAGGCTTTAGCCTGGTGAAGAGCATGGGGAAGACCCTGGGCTTTAGCCTTGGCGACCGGCTATATGCCTGCCGTGATCTTCACTGGCAACGGTTCCCGCCAAGCCGCGTAGCGGCGGCAGTGTTCTCACCCACACTTTTTGGCCCGGCGGCCAGCGGGTGGGCGCTCTATTCGATCCGTGGATTGACTGGAGTGCACGGTTCGCCCCTTGGAACTCAAATCCCGACCCCGCTGACGTTCTCTAACCACTGACCACGAGCCACTGCTTAGTAACGCCTGCCGCTCACGATATATTGGCTCCGAGGGCAAACACAGGTTAGCCTGTACCTCGGCTAAGTGCGCCATTCCCCGGCATCGCCTCCGGGGACTTCAGGAGAAGGAATGTCGACCAGATATCGCGTCATAAAAGTCAAAGGTGTGGAACCGGAATCATTCATCGTGATCGGAATCGATTTTGGCGAGCACAAGATAATTACCACTTCCCGCACAATGTCAGAAGCCGATCTCCGCATCCACCTCCGCGAAGCCGGCGCCGGCGAAGACGAAGTCAAAGCCTGGATCCAGCAGGGCCGTAACTATCCGGGGTAAATTAGAGGAATCACAAATAGGTCGCCGCACCCTCGTGGTCCTCCGGCGGTCTTCCGTGGGGTCCACACCGCGCCCTCCCATTTCGGGAAATTGCTTACATTTCATTCCTCACCGCCGGGGATTTCTCTCGACTTCCCACCCTGCCCGCGCTACAACCGTTCTGTGAGGCAAAGCAGTTGTGTCTTCACACGTGCCCACCGCACGGACGCATTGGTTCTTTGACAACCCACTGGTGCGAAGCCAGCTAGTGACCCTGAGTTCCACCCCCCGCAAAGCGATACGTAAGGCATATTGGGCATGCAATACAAGTATTGAAAGTATTGCAGCATCTCCGCGTAAAACGTCATATTTGTCATCTAAGTCCCACGCGCTCAAATGGATACGTATAAATGGTTTAAGAATCAATTGGTTGCGAGCAAATTTCCGCTAAGCCATTGATTCTAAAAAACCGTGCTATTTCTAATTTCATTAAACCTCTTCCTGGCGTGAAACTCTGCGCCGCAGGGCACCCGTCCCAGCTGGCTTTCCCCGACATCTATAATGGTTGTCGTTAGCTGCTGGGCCGGGTAATCGCTGCCGGTCTGTGGACGATGGGCGTCAGCCCAGGCTGCACAGGCAGGGAGAGGAAAGTCCGAACTCCATAGAGCAGTGTGCCGGATAACGTCCGGGGGGCGGCCTTCAAGGGCCGTCAACGGAAAGTGCCACAGAGAACATACCGCCTCGAGCAATCGGGGTAAGGGTGAAAAGGTGCGGTAAGAGCGCACCGCGCCGCCAGTAATGGCGGTGGCAGGGCAAACCCCACACGGAGCAAGACCAAATAGGGGAGGACGGCCCTTCGGGGCCCGCGTGCCGGCTCGGTGCGCCACAACTTCCGGGTAGGTCGCTGGAGCCGTACAGTAATGCACGGCCTAGAGGAATGGTTGCCCTGCCGCTCTTTGCCTTCGAGATCTTTGGATCTGGGTGCCCCATCCTTTCCCTTCTTTTGGGAAAGGGTGGGATCAAAACTCTCGACGACAAAGAGCGGCAGACAGAATTCGGCTTACAGGCCCGGCAGCTATCGAGAAATGAGAAACGGGGGCACACGCCCCCGTTTGGTTTCGGACTCTGAAAGACTGCCTCGGCTAGGTGCTGCTTCTTCGTCTGAAGAAGTGATAGATGGCCAGCAGCACGATCGCACCCACAAATGACGCGATCCAGCCCGCCGTCTGGCCCTCCTCGTAGTGCCCCACCATCTGCAAAAACCACGTTGCCAGCACCGAACCGGCCATGCCGAGCAACATGGTGATCCAGATTCCGCCGCCATCGTTTCCGGGCATAACCAGCTTGGCGAGTGCGCCGATCACCAGTCCGAAGATCGCGAACTTGATCACGCCCCACAAGGAGAATGCTATGAGATAGTACGGCATCTAACCTCCTTCAACGGTAAGTTGCAGCCACGTCCCCGAATCGAAGCCCGCGACAAGTGGCACTTCCAAGTGGATACGAGCTGCCACAGGATTTTACCCCGACGGCCCGGAAACTGCGCCCAGTTTTTCCCCGCCGGCCTTCACTGCCCGGGCGCGACGTAGCCTTCTTTGAAGTGGACATGCATCTGGCCGGGATTCTCCGCCAGCTTTACGGAGATCTTGTGCCACTTGCCGTCATTATTCGGGTCAGTGGGATGGTATCCGAGGATGTACTCGGAACGCAGCTCGCGGCTGATGATTCCGGCGATCTCAGGAATCTTACGGCGATCGTCGGCGGGAATATCGCGGCCGCCGCTCACCCGGGTGACGTCGTCCAGCCACTTGCGTCCCAACCGCTCTTCGATCGATTTGAACAGTGGAATCGGCACATCGTCGAAGATACCAATTGAGTAGGTCAGCACGTCTGACTCCGCGAGCACCGACTTGATTTCCTTCAGGGTATAGCGGCTGCGGTTGTCGCCCCCGTCGGAAACGATGACCATCGCCCGCCGCTTATAGCGCGCTGTGCGCAGCTTGTTCGCTCCAAGGTAGATCGCGTCGTACAGCGCCGTCATTCCGTGTGGCTGAGTGGTGGCGAGGTGCGCAAGGATGGTATTGGTCGATTGCGACGAGTCAGCCACCAGTGTGGGGCGGTCGGAGACGGTAATGACGTAGTAGTCGTCTTCCGGATTGGCGTTCTGGAAGAACTGGTCCACTGCCTGAAGCTCGTACTCAATCTTGTTGTCCATGCTGCCGCTGAAGTCGAGCACCAGCGCCACCGAGATCGGCGCATCCTCGCGCGAGAAGTACTGGATGTTCTGGGGTACTCCTCCCTCGAGCAACGAGAAGTTTTGCTTGGGAAGATCGAGCACCGGTCGGTTGCCGGAATCGACCACCGTCACCGGCACCAGCACCAGGTTGACGTCCACCCGTAGAGGCCGCGGAGTGAGTGCAGGCAAAGTGACGTTGGCCGTCGTAAACGACGACATCTTGGCGCCGTGCCCGGGAGTGATATGGGGCGTGTCAGTTGCGGGATCCTGGGCCCCGCTCACCGCCACGAGGAGAAGCAAGATTGCAGCCAGCCACAAAACTCGAAACGAAGAGACATACGTACCGTTGCGAGCGATCACAGCCTCACCCCCAGGTTCAACCTGCACCGGGGTGATGCGGCCGACGTTCGCCTACGGAAAGCGAAACAGAGACACCAATTGCACTGGATCGTTCGCCCAGTCAATTAGCTCCGCTTAACGCTTTCTCACCCCAGCAAACTCTTGCGCGCGATTGTATGCCCAAATGCTGGATTTGTGACGCAGATGACAAGAAATATTTCGTGAATAGCACAGGCAACCTGCGAGCTTGAACGAGTTTGCCGTTGCACTTTGGCCCGACTGTCCGGTACGGTTCGGCACTGAGGTGGGGACAATGCCAATTCAGAAGCAAACTGCTTGTTGCAAGCGCAAGACCGTTGGTGGAAAGGAACAACTCATCTTCGAGACTGCGGCCGGGCAGCGCATCACCCTGAGCGGCGGTCAAGCGGCGGTTGTTGTGGAAGACAGCATCGGAAACTCCGTCGTCTTCGACGGGGGAATGGTAACCGTGCGGGCTGTCGGTAAGATCGTGCTGCACGCGTCTATCGTCGAAATCGACGCATCACAGGTCAACCTGAATGCTGCCACGGTCCAATGTACTGGCATCTTGCAGGCGAACATGGTTATCGCTAATACCGTTAGCGCAACAACTTACACTCCGGGAGCAGGGAACGTGTGGTAGCTCAACTTGCCGCTCAGTGCCTCACAGGAGCGGGCCATGCCGAATTGAGAACTGCGGCCAGCCTCCCACCGGCCCGCGCCAACTGGAGTTCGACGTCGCCGTCCACGGCGTCAAGATAGCTCTTCTTGATGGACTCATGCTTCCTGGCGATGTTTTCCGAGGTATTTCGGTCGCTGCACAGTGTGACAGGATCAGCCTCTTGGGCGACCGCTATCTTCTTGGGAAGCTTCGCGTAAGGGTCCTTCTGGGCCACTCCGTGTGCTTCCAGCGCCCACTTAACGAAGTCCACCTGCTCATCTCTCGCCTGGCGAATCACGGAAGCCCGGTCGCGGGACACCTTGGCCGCCAGGTCCTCAACCGACTCTTGTGTTCGCGAAGTGATACCACCAATGTGCTCAACAATTTCGGTGTCCCACACGCCATGCAGGTTGGGCGTGTAGCTGCCCGACACCACGTCGGTCTCGCTGGTTGCGTGCTGAAGGAAGTCCACCGGCACGCAGTTGCCTCCGCGATCATTATTGTCCTCAGTGTGGAGAGGCTGGTGCACGTCGCCGACAAAGTGTACAAGAAACTTCAGAGCATTGGCTCTTTTGCCGTTATCCTGCTTTGGATCCCGAAGAATCGCGAGTTGCTCGTTCAGTGCTTGGATCACGCAGCCGCCCTCACAGTATTGGTCTGCGGTGGTGGAGCTGAGATACAGCGGGACGTCCCAGTAGTGCCAGGCTCCAGTTTTAGGATGCCCGCTTCGATAGTCGTCGGCCCAGGTCGCGTAGTAGGCGATGGCATCAAGCGAGATATCAGTGCAATAGCGACCGGAGTAGTTGTGGTCCTGCGTAGCTAGAAGACCCTCAACCTGCGTCGCCACATCGGGCCGCAGGTTCTGTAAAGCTATCAGAGCCACCACTTCGTGTCCGGTACATCCCCAAGCCCACGCGCGGACACACGCAAGCAGGCCGAAGAATCCGATTGCAAAATACCGGCGCCGAGACATGTGTCACCTCGCGTGATGCTCGCGCAGTATAGCGGAATCAGATTCAGAAGATGTAAATCGCGTCAAACTGCAGGCGCTCCAGCCACGGCTGGTTCAGTCCCTGCACACCCAGCGGTTTCCCAATCAGCGCCGTGAGCCCAAGCTGCACGCTCTTCTGGAACATATAGAAAGCATCCACACGATGCTCGCTGACATTGGTTCCCTGATACATTTCGCTGTAATTGAAATTACTCAAGACCGCTTCGCGTTCGATGAAAATCCGCGTATATCCGACCTGCCAATCACGCTTTTGCTGTAGGCGTCCCACCCTTGCTTCGAGCCAGTAAGCGCTCCGTTGATGGGAGTTGCAGGGGAAGTTCGTAGCCTGCGTGTAAACCAAGGTGGCGGTGTTCGCCGGCACATGCTGGATATTCTGCACGTTGGCGCACGCCCGGGTGTTCTGGACATAGTCGCCAATGAAGGTGACCGGCAATTTCGCGTGGCCTGTGTCCCACTCGATGCGGGCGATAGTGTCGAACAAACCAAACTTCGAGCCAAACTGTGCGTTCGCAACGGTGGTGACACCTGTGGGATACGCCTTGCCATTGATGGTAACCACGTTGGCAGAGGCAGTGGTAGTGATGGAGTTCTGGTCCGTGCCGGAACCCGGGTTCAGAGGCAATGCTCCCGACCACGGAGTCGTCGGATTCTTGCTGCTCGCCCGGGCGATTGCCAGTGCAATCGCATCGGCGTTCTGGAAATCATAGTATCCGGCGTAAGCACTCAACCGGAGTGACGACATAAGCTGCCATGTGGTTTGTAGCTGCGCCCCGTACATCATGCTCTGGACGATGTTTTTGCTCGTGGAATAGGGTGTGGTTTCGGCAAACGGAAGCTGGAAGCCCACAACGGCAATTCGTTTCAGCACCGGAACATTTTCCAGCGGAAACGCGAAAGTCTCGGCAGCGCCTTCGGGGTTGAGGTCTTTGTCCCAGACTAGCTCGGTGTTGTACCACGGATAGCGGAACTTGCCCGCCGTGAGCGTAAGCGGTTTGAACTCGCTGGGCTTATAAGTGATGAACGCCTGGTCGAGAGCAAATGCTTTACGCGTGTAGAAAACACCCAGAGTCTGGCTGGTCGAAACCGGATTGTTGATGTCGCCGCTAGCCAGGCTGATGCCGGCCTGGAATTGGTCGCTAAGATCGGCCAGGAAGTTAAGGCGAGCACGCACGGAAGTGCGAGCGCGATCCATCGATCCGTCCGGCGGTCCATTGAAAAAAGGCTCCTCGCGCAAGCGAATATCTCCGCTGATGGAAATGGGACCAAGGCCCTGAATTCGTCGCTCCAGATTGCGAATGCGGGTATCGGAGCTGCCCTGGTCCTGTCCGGTCTGCAAACTGGCCGATTGTGGTGTAGCTTGCGGCGGCGAATTCGTGCTGGGAAGACCCGGATCCATCGGCGCCCCGAACGACGACAGCATGTCGGTCATTGCATCGTCGTGCGATGGCGCCGCGCCCGGCGTTTGTTGCCGTTCCAAAGCGGTGATGCGCGCTTGCTGCTGCTGCACAAGCTGTTTCAACTGCTCCAGTTCAGCCCGGAGTTGTGAGTTATCGGTGGCTGACGCGGCGCTGGTGTCGGGAGACGGCTGCGCAGCCTCTTCTGCCATAACGGTGCGACCGAACGTTAGAACGTAGAACGAGAACAGCACCGTGACAAGCGAAAGACGACGAGGTTTGTGTGGCATCAGGGCCTCCTTTTCCTGGGCGAAAGTGACTGACGCATTGCCCGGTCACGACCCAAAACTAGTAGTAATACTTTACAAATTCCATCGAGTTACTAGGCTTAAACAGCAGAGCGCTCGTGCCAACATCCATTAAGTCGGTTCTGGAATTACGTTGCTGCCAATCCCCACCGATGTTGGAGCCTGCGCTCCAGCGTCTTGAAGATCAGGCTGTCAACGAGGTATCCGATGGCCACGATGAGGATCATGACCGCGAGGACCTGGCTCATGTCGTTGAGATCACGTCCCATCATGAGAAGTTGGCCAAGTCCGAGGCTGACGAAGATCATTTCCCCCGCGATCAGCGAGCGCCAGGCAAAGGCCCAGCCCTGCTTCAACCCTGTGAGTAAATAAGGAAGACTGGCGGGGAAGAGCACATAAATAAACAGCTTGAGCCCGTGCGCGCCCAGATTTCTTCCTGCCAGCGAATAGATTTTCGGCATCTGCTTGCGGCCGGTTTCCATGCTGATGGTTACCGATAAAACCGATCCCATGACGACGACAAAGAGGATGGCCTTCTCCGATAGTCCAAACCACAGTACCGCCATGGGCAACCAACAGATGCTCGGAAGGCTCTGGAGACTGACAAGCAAGCCTCCTAACGTTTGCTCCAGGAACTCACTACTGGCAAGTAGCAAGCCCAGTAGGATCCCGATCGCGACCGAAACGGTATAACCAATCGCAATGCGCTTCATGCTGACCGCGATGGCGATCCAGAAACTGCGATCTGCGAATCCTGCCTGCAGAGAGTCGAGCACTCCACGGGGAGAAGGAACGAGATACGGCGGCCACATACGCAGCCGTGCGATCATCACCCAAATCGCAATCAGCAACACATAAAACAGCAGTTGGCGGGCCATCGTTTTCATCGTTCTGCCTTGAACTCCTGCTCCAGGCTTTTGTTGATCTCCTCGCGCAGTTCGGCAAGAATCTCGCCTGCCAGTGCGGCTACGGTGAGGTCCTCAATCTGGCGCGGACGAGGAAGGTCAATCAGAAACTCCCGCTTAATCCGGCCTGGGCGGAACGTAAATAACACAACCCGGTCGCCTAGACGTGCAGCCTCCCGCACGTTATGCGTGACAAAGATGATGGTGCGCCCCGTCTCCGCCCAGATCCGCTCCAACTCATCGTGAAGCAGGTCGCGGGTCTGTGCGTCCAGGGCTGCGAAGGGCTCGTCCATCAGCAAAACGTCGGGCTCGGCCGCGAGCGCCCGCGCCAACGCAACGCGCTGTCGCATTCCTCCGGAGAGCTGGTGAATATAGCTGCCATGAAACTGCGAGAGGTGCACCATCCGCAGGTAATGTGCGACCCGGTCCTTACGATCTGCACGGCCGGCGCCCGACATCTTGAGGCCAAACTCGACGTTCTGCGCCACTGTTAGCCAGGGGAAAAGCCCGAGCTCCTGAAAGATCAGGATGCGGTTGGTAGCCGGACCGCCGACCACCTCGTTATCAACCAGGACCGTGCCCGAAGACGGACGCTGCAAGCCCGTAATGATATGCAACAGGGTCGACTTCCCACACCCTGAGGGCCCGACGATGCAAACGAATTCGCCCGCCCGCACCCGAAGGTCAATGCGATCGAGTGCCAGAAGCTGGCTGCCTTTCGAGCTTTGATAGCTGAGCGAGACTTCGTCCAGGCAGACCTTGGGTGAGGGATCGGCGCCATTAGGGTGCAGTGACGAAACCGCGACTGGACCGACGCGCCACGATCCTCCAGCGGAACGGTTCCGACCCGTGGATAGGAGAGAATTGCCGCGGTGATTCACTGCACTGCCTTCTTTCCTTTCTCCTTTAACACCTGGTTCAATAGCGTCAAGTCGTAAAGCCCGGACAGGTCCGGCATCTGCTTGCCCAGGAAACCTGCTTCATATGCCGAGTGAGCAGAAGTCAGGAGCGAGCTGCGGAGTGGGTCGTCCGTAAGATCAATGCGACTAAATGCCTCGTCGATGAGCGCCGGAGGCAGAGACTTTCCCGTCTCCTTCTGGATCTGCTCGTTGAGAAGTTTCTTGGCCTCGGGCAAATGACCTTGAATCCATGTCGTCAGCTCGACTTGTGCCCGCAGCCAGTTCTTCACCACGTCCGGATGCTCGCGCAGGAACTTCGTACTGACAGTCAAGTTCGTAATAACGAACTGGCCGTTGGGCCAGAGTGATCGCTCGTCGAGAAACAGTCTCCCGTTTCCCTCCCGAATCAGGCGCGTTGCCCATGGCTCCGGCGCCCATGCGGCATCGAGCTGTTTCTTCTGGAACAGCGTCAGCTGGTCGGGATTTGCCATCGGCTGCACCTGCACGTCGCCGCCCTTGCCCACCGGCATCATGCCGTGTGCCTTCAACCATGCTCGCAACGCCACGTCCTGCGTATTGCCAAGTTGAGGCGAAGCCACGCGCTTCCCGTGGAAGTCTTCCGGCTTGTTGATGCCGGCGTCGTTGCGAACGACCAGAGACGCCCCTCCACTGGCGGCTCCGGCCACCACCCTCAAAGCTTCACCCTGCGAACGGACGTATCCGCTGATAGTGGGATTAGGGCCAACGTAGGTCATGTCAATCGCGCCGGCAAACATTGCTTCGATTGCCGAGGGGCCTGCGTTGAAGGTCTTCCAGTCAATCTTGACGTTCGGGCCCATGGCCTTTTCGAACCAGCCATTCGCTTTCCCTACCATGGCCTGCGCATGAGTGATGTTGGGGAAGGCGCCGACACGAAGCACTACCGGAGCCGATTGGCCCGATGCGCGACTCAGGGCGACCAGAACGAAGGCCAGCAGTCCGAACGCAATTCTCCGCACCACTAACGTGCTCCGGGTTTGCCGCTGTCGCCGACAACCATGGGCAGAATCGAGCCCTTCTCTTTCGCGTCCTTCCTTCGACGCTTGGCAGGCGGTTGCTTATCGCGAATGAGATCGGCAAGAGTCGTGTTCTCGAGGATCTTCGCCGCAGCATCACGCACATCCAGGAAAACCTGGTACAGCGCACGATGCTGGTCGTCGATCTCGATCAGCGCTCGCAGTTGCTCGGCATCCCCAAACGGCGCCAGAGCGCCATCGATCAGGCGGATGATCTCGGCCAACGTGATCTGCTCGGGAGGCCGCCGCAGGCGGTATCCGCCCTTGGCTCCGCGCACACTTTCCACCATGCGCGCGTTCTTCATCTCTAAGAGGATCAACTCCAGAAACTTCTCCGGGAGTTCCTCTTCGTACGCGATGTCGCGAATACGAATGGCGCCGTCGCTCGAACGGCGCGCCAGCATGGTCATGGCCTTTAGTGCATAAAGTCCCTTTTGCGAGATTTTCATGCGCCTCTCCCGTTAACCCCAAAGTGTCGTAAATAGTACCATAATCTCTATCTACTAAGTAGATAAAATAGACAATTGCTGCCGGGGAGACAGAAAATGGACTTACACCGAGACATTCCTGAGGACTTTCGACGGCTACCGAAACAATCTTTCCCTCACTTATGCAGTAACCTTTGAGCCTGCCCCCGTCGCCGCTTTGTGCGCTTCGTTGACACCGCATTTAGGCCTCTGTAAACTTTTAAGTTCCACAGTTTTCCTAGCGCCCTGCATATCTTCAACCGCAGGAACCCAAGAACCAGAATGGATCCTCTTCTCAGACAGGTAGGCGATTTACTGCTCGGCGCGGTGCCGACCGCCTGCATGTTGCTGTTGCTTTACGGTATTTATAGTTCCCTCGTGGGGCGTCCCCTTAAGAATGTTCTGGAACAGCGGCGCGACCGTACCGAGGGCGCCGTCATGAACGCCCGCGCCGACGTAGCGGCTGCCGAAGCCAAGACAGCGGACTACGAGCAACGCCTTCGTGAAGCTCGCCTGGCCATCTACAAGGCACAGGAAGCCCGCCGTCAGACCGCTCAGAAAGCTCGTGCTGCGGCCGTAGCTGAGGCACGGGAGCGCGCCCAGCAGCAGGTTCGCGAAGCTCGCGTCGCAATTGAAGGGGATATGTCGGAGGCCCGGCACTCGTTACAGTCCGAAGCTGAGCGGCTGGCGACGGAGATCATTCGCACCATCCTGAAGCCGGCGGGAGTTGCTTCGGCAGGTGGCCCATCATGAAGCGACTCCTCGACCGCCGGTACGCGTTTGCTCTCCTGCTTGCTCTAGTCTTCACGGGAATGGCGAAGGCGCAAACGCCCCAGGCCGCTCCGTCGCAGCCGTCCGCGCAGCCAGCTCAGCCCGTCAATCCTGACACTGCGGCCAGCCAAGAATTAGCTACAGAGTCGAAAGATGCGGTTCACTCCGCAGAAGGCGAAACTCACGAAGAGAACGCCGAATTCAAATACTCGGCCATGGTCGCGAAACTGGGCAGGATGATTGGAATCGGGCCCCACGGAATGTACTGGGTTTCGATCTTCATCAACTTCGCGGTCCTGGCGATCTTCTTCTGGATGCTGCTGCGGTCCAAGCTCCCCTCTATGTTTCGCGAGCGCACGAATTCGATTCAGAAGGCCCTGCAAGAAGCCCGGACCGCCAGCGCCGACGCCTCTCGGCGATTGGGAGACATCGAAGCCCGCCTGTCGAAGCTCGATGCCGAAGTGTCGGGAATTCGCTCCCAGGCCGAACAGGAAGCGATTGCGGAAGAGCAGCGAATTCGCGCCTCCGCCGAAGAAGACAAACGCAAAGTAGTCGAAGCCGCCGAATCAGAGATTGCCGCCATCACTCGCAGCGCCCGTCACGATCTCAAGAGCTTCGCAGCGGATCTGGCGGTGGACCTTGCTTCCCACAAGATCAAAGTCGACGACCACACCGATCAGGTCCTGGTTCGCCAATTTGTCGGCCACCTGGGAAAGGACGGTGAGTAGCCGTGGCAGCGATTGCCAGCCGTTACGCCCGCGCTCTGGTCGACGTCATCCTCGAGCAGAAGATCGATCCCGCGACCGCCGTACAGCAAGTGAATGATATGGTTGCCGCCGTCAGCGGGAGCTCAGACTTACGCAACATCTGGGAGTCGCCCGCAGTTCCAGCTGAACAAAAGCGTGGCTTGCTCGACGCTATCGTTGCCCAGGGCGGCACGCTTCGGCCGATACGCAATTTTTTCGCGGTGCTCATCGATCACGGGCGGATTCCAATGTTGGCGCAGGTTGCGCGCCAGTTTGAGACCGAACTGAACACACGGCTTGGTTTTGTCGAAGCCGGAATTACCAGCTCACGCCAACTTTCTGACGGCGAAAAACAAAGTTTGGAGTCGCAGGTAGCGCGCATGACGGGCAAGAAAGTTCGGGCAAAATACGAAACCAACCCGGAGCTCCTAGGCGGCGCGGTGGTACGCGTCGGCAGCACGATCTATGACGGCTCGGTACGTGGACAGTTGCAGAAGTTGAAAGAGCAACTGGCGAATTCTTAGCAGACGTAGAACAGATTCATTTCGATTGACTGGCCTATAAGCCAAATTAAACGCGTCGATGCCGTCGCCTTTTCGCCTTAGCTGGCGACTGGCTTTCGGCTACTGACAACTGGATTCATAATGGCGCAGATCAAAGCAGACGAAATCACCAAGCTTATCCGCGAACAGATCGACAACTACGAAACCAAGATTGCTGTCGATGAAGTCGGTACTGTCATGTCCGTCGGTGACGGCATCGCTCGCGTGTACGGACTCGAAAAGGTCATGGCGGGCGAACTCCTAGCCTTCCCGCACAACGTCGCCGGGCTCGCCATGAACCTGGAAGAAGATCAGGTCGGTACGGTGCTCCTGGGCGACTACACCGAGATTCAGGAAGGCGACGAGGTCAAGCGCACCGGCAGGATTATGAGCGTACCCGTCGGTGACGCCATGATTGGCCGCGTGGTCAATGGTCTTGGCCAGCCTATCGACGACAAGGGTCCTATCGCCACCGACCAGTTCAACGAAGTCGAACGTATCGCCCCAGGCGTCATCAACCGCCAGCCGGTGAAAGAGCCCATGGCCACCGGATTGAAGGCCATCGACTCCATGATTCCTATCGGCCGCGGACAGCGCGAATTGATCATTGGCGACCGTCAGACTGGCAAGACCGCCGTCGCGCTCGACACCATCATCAACAGCAAGGGCCGCGACCTGATTTGCATCTACTGCGCCATCGGACAGAAGCGCTCATCGGTCGCTCAGGTCGTCAAGACCCTCGAAGACTACGGAGCGATGGAATACACCATCGTGGTTTCGGCGTCGGCTTCCGATCCTGCGCCGATGCAGTACATCGCACCTTATGCAGCTTGCGCCATCGGCGAATACTTCCGCGACAGCAAGCGCCATGCGCTCTGCATCTACGACGATCTTTCCAAGCACGCCGTGGCCTACCGTGAGATCTCGCTGCTGCTGCGCCGTCCACCGGGTCGCGAGGCTTATCCCGGAGACGTGTTTTATCTCCACTCTCGCCTGCTGGAGCGTGCTGCCAAACTGAGCAACGAACTCGGCGGCGGCTCGCTGACCGCGCTGCCCATCATCGAGACCCAAGCTGGTGACGTTTCCGCCTACATTCCGACCAATGTAATTTCGATCACCGACGGCCAGATCTACCTCGAAACTGACCTGTTTAACTCGGGCGTCCGGCCGGCCGTCAACGTTGGACTCTCCGTCAGCCGCGTGGGCGGCAGCGCCCAGATCAAAGCCATGCGCCAGGTTGCCGGCACCCTTCGTCTCGATCTCGCGCAGTATCGCGAGTTGGCGGCGTTCTCCCAGTTCGGAAGCGACCTGGACAAAGCCACGCAGAACCAGTTGGCCCGCGGTAAGCGACTTACTGAAATCCTGAAGCAGGGACAGTACGCGCCGCTGCCGTTCTCCAAGCAGATTCTGATCCTCTTCGCAGGAACCCAGGGCCTGCTTGATGACATGGAAATCGCTGAGTTGCGTGGCTTTGAACAGGGCCTTTATCAGTATGTTGATACCGCCAACCCGGGCGTGTTGCGCGCCATCGAGGAGAAAAAGGTCCTCGACGACGATCTGCGGGCGGACTTGACCCGGACCATCAAGGAATTCAAGGAGCGCTTCGCCGCGGAGCGCACGGCAGCTGCGAAGGTGAGCGCGTAACTTTCCATGGCAAACGTACTTGATCTTCGGCGACGCATCCGCAGCGTGAAGAACACGCGGCAGATTACCAAGGCCATGAAGATGGTGTCGGCCGCCAAGCTGCGCCGTGCGCAGGAGCGTGCCTTGCAGGCGCGTCCTTTCGCGCAAATGCTCACGAACGTCCTGCAATCGGTAGTCAGCCGCGCCGAACTCGTCGATCCCGAGACCGGCATGCCGCTGCATCCACTGTTGCGCGAGACCCGGCCGGAAAAGACCGTGCTGATCATCATCGTCACCGGCGATCGCGGACTGGCCGGCGCATTCAACTCCAACGTACTGAAGGCGCCACTGCGCTTCATGGACTATCTCGCCGACAAGAACATCGACGTGGTCGCCATTGGACGCAAGGGCCGCGATTTCCTGCGCCGCCGCTTCCCTGTCGGCGACATCGATTCCGGCGAACGTGCCGGTCGCATTCAAATCGTCGGCGAACACGTGAATGTGCTGAACAAGGTTGAGTTTGACGCGGTCGAAGAAATCGCCGAGAAGATCATCAAGCGCTACTGCCGGGAAGAGACCGACGGCGTCTATCTCGTCTTCAATGAGTTTAAGTCGGTGATCTCGCAGCGGGTGGTTGTGCAACGCATTCTTCCGGTCCAGGAAATTGGAAAGCGCGTCGTCACTCAGGCCGAAGAAGTCTCTGCCGAAGAGCGTGAGCGCATGGGTGAGGCAGCTCGCACCGCTGGTGTAAGCCTGCACGCCCCCGAAATGACCGAGATGGACCGCGAAGCGGTAAAGTTCGCGACCGCCCCGGTGGACTATATCTACGAACAGCCTCCGGAAGAGCTGCTGAACGGCCTCTTGCCGCGTTACGTCGCGATCCAGATTTATCAGAGCTTGTTGGAGTCGGTAGCGGCCGAACACGCCGCCCGGATGACCGCGATGGATTCGGCTACCAACAATGCCAATGATGTGATCGACTCGCTCACGTTGACGCTGAACCGCGTCCGCCAGGCAGCCATCACCAAGGAAATTATCGAGATTGTCAGCGGCGCAGCCGCGTTGTAAGCGTAATGAGTAATTAGCAATGAGTAATTTGCAGACACCTTCGAGAGTCTGGCCATCACGTTTAAAAGCTAGTTACTAATTACCCGTTACTAATTACTGAAGTTTATTGCGAGCGAAATCATGTCAGAGAACATTGGACACGTTATACAAATTGCCGGACCTGCTGTGGATGTGCAGTTCGAAGAAAACAAGCTGCCGCCCATTTATAGCGCCTTACGCGTAGTGGGTGACGGATTCACCACGCCGTTCCCCGTCAACGTCATCCTCGAGGTGCAGCAGCAGCTCGGCGAGGGCCGTGTGCGCTGCGTCGCCATGGAGCCCACCGACGGTATGGTGCGCGGCATGAAGGCCATCGATCTCGGCGGTCCCATCACGGTACCGGTTGGGAAAGCGACATTAGGCCGCGTGCTCAACGTCATTGGCGAGCCGGTGGACAATCTCGGTCCGGTGAACGCCGAAAAGCGTCTGCCCATCCACCGCGCGGCACCAGCGTTCGACGAACAATCGACCACCGCGGAGATGTTCGAGACCGGCGTCAAAGTCATCGACCTTATCCAACCCTTCTTGAAGGGCGGCAAGATCGGCCTCTTCGGTGGCGCAGGAGTCGGCAAGACCGTCGTCATCATGGAGCTCATCAACAACGTCGCGCTACAGCACGGCGGATTCTCTGTGTTCGCCGGCGTGGGCGAGCGCACTCGTGAAGGCAACGACCTTTGGCTCGAAATGCAGGAGTCAGGCGTCGTTAACATTAAGGATCCTTCCAAATCGAAAGCAGCTTTGATCTACGGCCAGATGACCGAGCCCCCCGGAGCTCGCCTCCGTGTCGCTTTGACCGGCCTCACGGTCGCCGAGTACTTCCGCGACGAGGAAGGCTCCGACACGCTACTCTTCATCGACAACATCTTCCGCTTTACCCAGGCCGGTTCGGAAGTGTCCACGCTACTCGGTCGTATGCCTTCCGCCGTGGGGTACCAGCCCAACCTCGCCAGTGAAATGGGCGAGTTGCAGGAACGCATCACCTCCACAAAAAAGGGCTCCGTCACCTCGGTGCAGGCCGTTTACGTGCCCGCCGACGACTTGACCGATCCCGCTCCAGCCACCACCTTCGCTCACCTTGACGCCACGACGGTGCTCTCGCGGCAAATTGCCGAGTTGGGCATCTATCCTGCGGTCGATCCCCTGGCTTCCACCTCGCGCATTCTCGATCCACGCATCGTAGGCGAAAAGCACTACAACACGGCGCAAGCGGTGAAAGAGGTCTTGCAGAGCTATAAGGACCTGCAGGACATTATCGCCATCCTGGGCATCGACGAACTCAGCGAAGACCAGAAGCTGACGGTATCGCGCGCGCGCAAGATCCAGCGCTTCTTCTCCCAGCCGTTCTTCGTGGCCGAGCAGTTCACCGGCCTCAAGGGCAAGTACGTCAAGGTGGAAGACACCATCCGTGGCTTCCAGGAAATTCTCGACGGCAAGTACGACGACGTGCCCGAGCAGGCGTTCTTCCTCAAAGGCGGCATCGAAGAAGTGCTCGAAGCGGCCGAAAAGATGAAAGCTACGGCATAAGCTCCATGGCCGACACGATTCAACTCGATATCGTCACCCCCGACAAGCTCCTGGTGCGAGAGGCCGTCGAAAGCGTAGAGATTCCTGGCAAGGCCGGATACCTCGAGGTTTTACCCGGCCACGCGCCGCTTATTACTGAACTGACGATAGGCGAGATCTCGTACAAGAAGGCCGGCGCGACCGAGCACCTCTCCGTAGCCTGGGGATTCGCGGAAGTCCTCCCAGACAAGGTCACGATCCTCGCTCAAACCGCAGAACGAGCGCAGGATATCGACGTCAAACGCGCAGAAGAAGCTAAAGTTCGTGCCGAAGCTGCTTTACAGAAAGCCGCTCCCGATCTCGATTTCGACGCAACACTGGACGCCATCAAGCGCGCCGAAGTCCGCCTGAAAGTGGCGCAATACGCGCACGCGGCCGCCCACTAGCTAAAAACCGATCCCAAATATCTATGCGCCGGATTCTCTCCGGCGCATCTGTTTTCCTGCCTTTTCTCACAACTGACAACCACCCACTGACAACTGTTCTAGAACCTGATCGCCTTCGCCACCTCGACTGCGTCAATCTTCCGCAGGTCCTGCAACACCGCTTCGCTCACTGCGCTATCGACCTGTACTACAGCTACAGCCTCTCTCAGCTCCTTCGCCTCATCGGCGCGTCCCAGCGAGAAATTCGCGATGTTGACGTTGTGCTGGCCCAACACCGTTCCCACCCGCCCAATCACTCCCGGCACGTCGCGATTGCGCAGGTAAATGATGTTGCCTTGCAGCGGAGCTTCGACGTCAATCTCGTCGATGCGCAACAGTCGCGGCACGGTACCATACAGCGCCGTTCCGATCACCGTGCGTGCCTGCTGTCCCGTCTTCAGGCTCACCGTCAGAATATTGACCGCGGACCCGCGCGCCGCCGACGCATTCTTGCCTTCGTTGATCCGGATGCCACGTTCTTCAGCGATCGACTTCGCATTCACCAGGTTGGCCTTCTCATGCGCCATCTGATTGAGCACCCCAGCCACCGCGGCGTTACGAATCAACTCGGTTTTCCAGTCTGCGATGTCACCGCCGTACGAGATACCGATCTCCTCCACGCCGTCTCCACCCGACTGCGCGAGAAACGTTCCCAGCCGCTCTGCCAGTCCGATATACGGCAGCATGGTCTCGTACTCCTCGAACGTCACCGAGGGAACATTCACCGCGTTCTGAATCACGCCCTTCAGCAGGTACTCACGCACCTGCATTGCAATCTGCACACCGACCGCGTCCTGGGCTTCGTTAGTTGACCCTGCGATGTGCGGCGTCAGAATCACGTTGGGAGCGTTGTGATAGGGCGAGTCTTTCAGTGGCTCATCGCGGAATACATCCAGCGCCGCTCCGCCTAGCTGTCCCGACTGAAGCGCTGCGACGACGGCGGCATCATCGAGCAGCTCACCACGCGCGCAGTTCACCAGCCGTGTGCCCTTCTTCATTTTGCCGATGCTCTCGGCGTTGATCATCCCCTGTGTCTGCGGCGTGAGTCCAACGTGCAGCGTGATGTAGTTTGACGTGGCGAACAACTCCTCCAGAGGCACCAGCGTGATCTGCAACTGCTGCGCCAGGCTGGCTGCAACGTAGGGATCATGCGCGACCACTTTCATCCCAAACACCTGCGCGCGCTTCGCTACTTCCATGCCAATTTTGCCCAGGCCCACGATGCCCAGCGTCTTGCCGCGCAACTCGGTCCCCTGCAGAGACTTCTTCTCCCACTTACCCTCGTGTGTGGTGGAGTTCGCCCGCGTAAGGTGCCGCGCCAGCGCCAGCATCAGGGCCAGCGTGTGCTCCGCCACCGCGATGGCGTTACCGCCGGGAGTGTTCATCACCACTATGCCGCGCTTGGTGGCGGCATCGAGATCGATATTGTCAACGCCCACTCCCGCGCGCCCGATTACGCGCAGCTTCGGGGCCTTATCCATCATTGCCGCATCGACGAACACCGCTGAGCGTACCAACAACCCATCGGTATCACCCAGTTCCGTCGCCAGCCCATCCTTTTCCGGACTGACAACGTTCCAATCGGATTGTTCTTTGAATACAGCCAGAGCCGATGGCGCAACCTTTTCAGCAACCACAATTTTCATATGAGTTCCCTTTTGTATGATTTGGGGGAATTTGTATTGCGTGGAGCGCCGCTTCACAGCCGGCAAAAAGTGAATCGGGCGCAGTATTGTGTCGGGCACGACCCTAACCGTGCCCTAAGATACCGTTTCTAAAAGACCGCGCGACTCCAGTCCGCGCGGTCCTTCCGACAATTAACAACCGGTTACTGGCAACTGTTTACGCCTTCACCGCCGCAAACTGCTCCGCGTACGTCTCCTGCACCGCACGCACGCCCGCTCCCAGCTCAAACCGGTGCGAAGGAGCTACCTGCAGCAGCACCTGCTCCAAGGCGCCAATCACGCCGATGGCGTCGAGGTAGTCGTAGTAACCCAGGTGCGCGATGCGGATCATCTTGCCCTTCATCTCGCCCTGTCCATTGGCCACGACCATCGCGAACCGTTCGC
Organism: uncultured Acidobacteriaceae bacterium; assembly: GCA_963738905.1. Classification (GTDB taxonomy): domain Bacteria; phylum Acidobacteriota; class Terriglobia; order Terriglobales; family Acidobacteriaceae; genus DASRAA01. The sequence continues at coordinate 756,800 of CAVTYG010000010.1, read as the reverse complement.
GAAATTCTTTCACCATCGCGCTCGAATCCACGCCAGCCGGCGGAAGCACCGCCGTTACCGCTGCCGCCGGACAAGTCGGCGCAAACAGCCCCAGACCCAGCGCCTTCACGCCGGCGCGCACCATCTCCGCCGAGGTTTCAGCGTTGTGAATGAGCGCATCGCGTCCCGCCGCGAGGTCGCCTTTGCCCGACTTGCGAATGTAATCCAGCGCCGCCAGCAGTCCTGCAATCAGCGCCGTCGCCGGAGTAAACGCCGACTCGCCCTTGGCCGCCGCTTTGCGTTCTTTGCGCAAATCGAAGTAGTACCGCGGATTCTTGGTCTGCTCCATGCGCTGCCATGCCCGCTCACTTACGGCAAGAAAAGCCAACCCCGGCGGAATCATCACTGCCTTCTGCGACCCGCCGATGATGACATCGATGCCCCAACCGTCCACGTCGAATTTCGTCGTGCCCAGGCCGGTGATAGCGTCAACCACCAGCAGGGTGTCGGTTCCCTTCAGCAGCGAGGCCACGCCCTTCACGTCGTGCCGGGCGCCGGTCGAAGTTTCGGTGGCCTGCATGTACACGACGCGCGCGCCATCCAGCTTCGATTTCACCTCGTTCAAGTTAAACGTCTCGCCGTACGGAGCGCTCACCAGCTCCACCCGGCAGCCGAACGCCTTGGCGATGTCGCGCCACCGCTCGCCGAACTTTCCGGCGGTAAGGACGACTACTTTGTCTCCAGGCGAAGTCAGATTGGAAACCGAAGCTTCCATCGCGCCGCTGCCGGAAGCCGCAAGAATCAGCACGTCATTTTGTGTGTCGATAAACGTCTTGAGATCGGCCAGCGTACGCGTGAAGATGTCGCGAAACTCTGCGGTGCGGTGATGCATGTCCGCCGCCGCAATCGCCTGCTGGGCTGCTGGAAGTAGAGGAGTAGGACCGGGCGTAAAAAGCCGTGTCTTACGTAGCATGGTTGCCACCTTTGCTCGTAGGGATTCCGGCTAAGACGCGAAGACTCGCCGGATATCCATGATAAAGCCCCGGCCCCTGCTCCGGCCACTATAATTGCCCTATGAGTCTGACCGAGCAGGTGCAACGAGATATGGTCGATGCCATGCGCAAAAGAGAGGAACTTCGCCTCTCCACCCTGCGCATGGTGAAGACCGCGTTGAAGAATAAGGAGATCGACAAGCGAGCCCCTCTCGACGAGAAAGAGGAGTTGCAGATATTCAGCACCCTCATCAAGCAGCGCAAAGACTCAATCGAGGCGTTCGAAAAAGGAAACCGTCCCGAATTGGCAAAGAAAGAGGCCGAAGAGATCACCATCATCGAAGCCTACATGCCCAAAGCGGTCAGCGAAGCCGACGTCATCACCGCTGTGAAAGCCACCATCGCAGAAATGGGCTCTCCCACAATGAAGGACATGGGAACGGTGATGAAGAACGTCATGGCTAAGTTCGCGGGCGCTCGCATAGACGGCAAACTCGTCAGCGAGGCCGTGAAAAAAGAGTTAGCTGCCAAGGCCTAAGGCAAAGACAAGCAAAACCTGACCTATTCTGCATGTCCTACGAAGCCACAGTCGATCAGCTCTACGCCCTGGGACACGAGCTGGCCGCCACACCCTCACATAAATTCGATCTCGCCTACGTGCGCGAGATGCTGGCCGCCCTCGGCAATCCTGAGCGGCGCTTTCCCAGCATTCTCATCGCCGGAACCAACGGCAAAGGCTCGACCGCCGCAACGTTGTCGTCGATCCTTCGTACTGCCGGATACAAGACCGCGCTCTACACCTCGCCGCATCTCATCAGCCTCAACGAGCGCATACGCGTCAACGGTGAGGCCATCGACGATGTCGAGTTCAGCGAGATCCACACCCGCGTCGAGTGCACCGCGCAGGAGCTCTTGCAGACCGGCAGGCTCCCCTGGCATCCCAGCTTTTTCGAGATGCTCACCGTGATGGCGTTCGAATACTTCGCCAGCCGCGCCGTTGACATTGCCGTCCTCGAAGTCGGCATGGGTGGGCGTCTCGACGCCACTAACGTCGTCGATCCATTAATCTCCGTAGTCGCTGACATCTCACTCGATCATCAGAAGTATCTCGGCAACACCATCGCCGAAATCGCTCGTGAGAAGGCCGGCATCGTCCGCCAGAACGGCCTCGTTGTTACGTTGCCGCAGCATCCCGAAGCCAACGAGGCTCTTGGCCATGCGATTCTCGATCGCAGCGCCGCCGCCGTCAGTGCCGTAAAGTACGTGCCTCCCGTCTCACCGGGGGCCGCCGAATTTCTCACCAGTCGGATCGTCCCTGAACCGGGCCGCAACCGGTACCCTCTTACGGTCATGGGCGAAGAGATCATGGTGGACTCGCCACTCATCGGACGCCATCAGTTACGCAACATTGCGCTCGCGGTTGCCACTACCGAAGAGCTCGCGCGATTCGGCTTCAAAGTCACGCCGCGCCAGATCGAGCAGGGCATCCGCGAGACCCATTGGTCAGGCCGTTTCCAGGTCTTGCCCGTGTCGCCCCAGACGCGCGAGCGTACTGTCATCCTCGACGTCGCTCACAATCCCGCCGGAGCCTGGGCCCTACGTTCGGCCCTCTCCGAGAATTTCCCGGATCACACGTTCACTCTCGTCTTTGGCGCCATGCAGGACAAGGCAATCCAGGAGATGGCCGACATCCTCTTTCCCATTGCAGGGCATGTCGTCCTCACTCACGTCGCCAACCCTCGCGCTGCAACCACCGGGCAACTCGCCGAGGCGGCTTCACGAACCGGCGCCAAAATGGCCGCCGAACAAAGCGTCCCCGCTGCACTCACGCGCGCCTTCGACCTCACCCCCGCCAGCGGAATCATCGTCGTCACCGGCTCCATCTTCCTCGTTGGCGATACCATGAAAGAGTTGGGTATTTCCGCGTAGTCAATGGTTACGGCGCAACAACTCGAAGAGCAAAAGGCGACGAAGGACGGGATTCTCAGCCGCCTCCGCTCTTACTTCATCTTTGTCCCTCTGATCTACCTCTACACCTTCATCATGGGGAGCCTGTCACTGCTCTCCTCCTTCTTCGATCGCGACGGACGCGTCCAGCACTGGTTTGCCGTCCACTGGGCGCGCATGATCCTCGCCACCTGCGGCGTGCGGGTTCATGTCGAAGGCACCGAGCACATCGATCCTTCGCAGGCGGCTGTCTATGCCTCCAATCATCTCTCTGCGCTTGATGTCCCGGTTCTCTATTCCTGCATACCCGGGCAATTCCGCATCATGGCCAAGCGCGAGCTCTTCAGCTATCCATTCATGGGCTGGCACCTGAAGCGCTCCGGACAAATCCCCATCGAGCAGGGTGACGCCCGCGCCTCGTTACGAAGCTTGAACCGTGCCAGCGATTCGCTGCGCGAGGGCATGCCGCTCGCCATCTTTCCCGAAGGAGGCCGTTCCCCTGACGGCCATTTGCGGGAGTTCATGGGCGGCGCATTTTACATGGCGATCAAGGCGCAGGCCCCGGTTGTGCCCATCGTCCTGGTCGGTGCTTACGAATTGTTGCCGATGAACAGCTTTCATCTGCGGCCCGGCCAGGTCGAGATGATCGTCTGCGAATCAATCTCGACCCAAGGTATGGTGCCGCGTCAGATGAATGAACTCGCCACTCGCGTGCGCGAGATCATGGCGAGCGTGTATTACGCGCGGGCTAAGACGTCTCCGCTTGAGATGCCGACAGAGGTCAACACCACGGGCTCGGTGACGTCGTGAAGCCTCGCATCGCCATTCCCGTCCCTTACTCCATCAAGGCCGACTACGCCATGCGCGCTCTGCCGCAATATGAGCACTCGGTCCGCGCCGCTGGCGGCGAGCCCGTCATCATCGACGTGACCGCGCCATCCGCCGTGATCGCGCAAAAGGTGAAGACGTGCGACGGTGTCCTGCTGCCCGGCAGTCCCGCTGACGTCGACCCCGAGAAGTATGGCGCATCGCGTCATCCCAACACGGCCGAAGCCGACATTCTTCGCGACAACACCGACGAACTCCTGTTGCAGGATGCGTACAACATGCGCAAACCGGTCTTTGGCATCTGTTACGGAATGCAGTCGCTCAATGTGTGGCGCACTGGTACTCTCGAGCAAGACCTCACGACGTCCATCAATCACGACGCCGGGCGCGCCGTGACCGAGGCGCATCAGGCGGCGATCGATCCTCAATCCAAACTGGCGACGATTCTGCAATCCGCCGGAGCCTTGCCTGGCGGCGCCGCGCCCATAATCACCGTCAACTCCAGCCACCATCAGGCTGCTGAGGTCGTAGGCGACAGTCTTCGGCTCGCCGCCTGGTCTCCCGCCGATGCTGTAAAGGAAGCAGTCGAAGGCACCGACATCGATCACTTCGTCTTAGGCGTGCAGTGGCACCCCGAGCGAACCTACGACGGCGACCCCGCCTCACGCGCCCTATTTCAGGCCTTCATCCGCGCCGCAGCCGACTGGCACAAGAATCTCGCGCTCAAGCAACACGACTTCGAGTCCCTCCCAGACTAGCTTCTTGGATGAAAGCACTACGCTTTCGTGGTGATACCCTCTGTGACCTCTGTCACTGAGTTGTTTGTGACAAACGCGTTACTCGTATAAGAAGCCTCGCTCTGTCTGGGGCGCTGCCCACAACCACACCGGCTACTCCTTCGACGCCGGAATGTTCGGGATAACGCTCGGCCCCGAAGATCTCTTCAAATTCGCCACTGGCCAGGAAGTCACGGTCAACAACGGCATGAAGGTCAAAATCGACCGCCCGCTAGACTGGCTCTCCATCACCGATCATGCCGAGTATCTCGGCATATCCGACCAGATTCGTGTCGGCAGCCCCGATCTACTTGCCAACCCTCAGGGCAAAAGATGGTATGAGATGTCGAAGACCAGCCCTCAGGAGGGCGTCAAAGCTGCCATCGAAGCTGTCGTCTCCATGCAGACTGGCAAGCCTGTCGTTAACAGCGACAAACTCACCGCCGGAGCTTGGGCTCACGCCACCGCTGCCGCCGAGAAGTGGAACCAGCCGGGCGTTTTCACCACGCTGCATGGCTTCGAATGGACTTGCGCTCCCGGAGCTAACAACCTTCATCGCACCGTTATCTTCCGCGACAACGCCGACCGCGTGAACCAGGTCGTTCCCTTTTCCACCTTCGACAGCCAGGATCCTGCCGACCTGTGGAAGTACATTGGACGCTTACGCGACGAAAACCGGTGGGCAGGTGCTTGCCATCCCGCACAATGGCAACTTGAGTAACGGCCAGATGTACACGGCGGAGACGTTCGACGGGAAACCGATGACGCGGGACTACGCCGAGGCGCGGGCCAGCCACGAGCCGCTGCTCGAAGCAACACAAATTAAGGGCGACGGCGAGACCCATCCATTCCTCTCGCCAAACGACGAATTCGCCAACTTCGAGCGCTGGGACATCAACTTCAACAAGATGGAGAAGGCGCAGAATAGCGTGCTCCACGGTAACTATGTGCGTGCGGCGCTCAAGTTGGGACTGGAACTCGATGCCAAGCTTGGGGCCAATCCCTACCAGGCAGGCATGATCGGTGGTAGTGATGCCCATGTGGGAGTAATCACTACGCGGTAAAACAACTTCTTCGGTGAGTTTGCCAACGGATTGCCTTCGGCTGATCGTTGGAAAACCCCGCTCGCCATGATCGATAACGACCCTAAAAAAGGGCCGCTGGTTTCGGTGTGGGAGGAACAAGCGGCCGGACTGGGCGGCGTGTGGGCGCGCGAGAATACCCGCGAGGCCATCTGGGATGCCCTCAAACGCAAGGAAGTGTACGCTACCACCGGCGACCGCCCGGTCGTGCGTGTGTTTGCCGGTTGGGATTTCGTGCCCGCCGACAACGACCGTCCCGACTTCGCCGCAAACGGCTATACGCACGGCGTGCCCATGGGCGGCAATCTTCTCAAGGCCCCGGCCGGCAAGCAACCCGTATTCATGGTTCACGCGGTGCGCGATCCAGACGGCCCAAACCTCGACCGCGTCCAGGTTATTAAGGGTTGGCTGGGCAAAGACGGCAAAACGCACGAGCGCATCTTCGATGTCGCCGTTTCTGGCGGCCGCAAGATTGGTCCCGATGGTCGATGCAATACCTCGGTGGGCAGCACCGTGGACGTGGCCAACGCAAGCTATACCAACACCATCGGTGCGACCACACTGTCGGCTTACTGGAAAGACCCGGCGTTCGATGCCAGTGAACGCGCTTTCTATTACATCCGCGTGATTCAGATTCCGTCGCCGCGTTGGACGGCCTATGACCAGAAGCGCTTCGGCATCAAGATGGCCCCCGAGGTTCCGATGACGGTCACAGACCGCGCCTACACCTCGCCTATCTGGTATTCGCCGGGTAAATGATGACGAGTTTTTCGAGGAAACGCGAGCCCGGCGCCCCATGTTCCTGTCCCCGTCTTCTGGACGCTAACCCGGGATGTTTTGCTGGTCTTCCGCGAGGCGTCTGACCAAGGCCGCATTTGTTGTTTAGCTGGGCGCGTCAGCCCGCCCATCGGAGTCGGAAACGCTCTCCAGGTCCTTCGTCAGGGCAGCCTTCAGTTGCCGATAGCTCCCTTACAATCACACGAACCTGTGACCCACGCCCTTTCCTATTCCCTCCCGACTGTGTAAACCGTCAATAGTGAGGGAAGGGATTTGTGCGTCCTTCACCGGTTCGCGTCTAGGTCGCGGACTCTCGCGCTCTTTGAAAACGGTCACCACGCGATAAATACAGGTCATACTTTACATACTTAAGAGTCACCAAAAAGCGAAGCAAATACGAAGGAAAGGCCCTCTAACCTCAACGGGTTCAAATGGATAGATTTAACTATATTTATTTGCAATGAGTTAGAGGCAATTTGCCCCTAACTGCTTGATTTTAAACGAAACGCTTGATAGTTGCTATCGAAGAGACCTTAAGTGGTCTGCTCGCGTGACCGCGACCACGTTTCTGCCGCCGCAATGCGCTTGCCGATGGAGGGGTGGGACTCGAAGAATATTTCCACAAAGCGCGATGGAGTCCGTTCGGCGAGGTTTTGATCGGCCAGTTTCTGCATTGCAGTGACAAACGGCCCGATGGCAGGAATGCTCTCCCAGGCATAAAGGTCAGCTTCACGTTCGTGCTGGCGCGAGAAGGCATTCATGGCCGGCAGGAGCAGGAACCCCAGCACGGTGGCCACCAGGATGATGAGCGGGAGATTGGCGAAGTCGTAGAGCCTGGGATCCAGCGCCGGAAACCAGTCGCGCGCCAGGGCAAAACGCAGGACCTGGTTAGTCAGCCAGAATCCAAAAAAGGTAATCGCCACCTGCGCGAATATCGCCTTCAGGATATGGCGGCGTACGTGGTGCCCCAGTTCATGCGCCAACACCGCTTCGATTTCATCTTCCGTGTAGTTCTGGAGCAACGTGTCGGCGAGGATGATGCGCCGTGTGCTTCCAATTCCCATGAGCGCGGCGTTGGCCTTCTTCGACTTCTCCGACAGCTTCCACTCATAGACCCCGCGAACGCGCGCTCCGGCACGCTCTCCCAGGCGAGTTAGTCGGTCCCGCAGAGAGTCGTTATGCAGTGGCTCGAATTTGTAGAAGATGGGGAACAGCACCACGGGAGCAAGCTGCATGACCAGCAGGAAAAGACCGACAAAGACGGCCCACGCAATCATCCACCAGCGTTGTGGAGCAATGCGAATGATTCCGTAAATGATTTCAACCAGGATCGTCCCGAAAACCAGGCCTACCAGCCAGCCCTTCAGTTCGTCCCAAAGCCATGATCGCAGGCGCTGGTTCGACAGATTGTAACGGTGCTCGAGACGGAAGCCGAAGAAATCGAGGGGTGAACTCAAGAGCTTCGTAATCAGGGACAGCATCAGGACGTATAGAAATACCGCCAGGAAATAACGCTGTCCAGCCATAAGGTACGAACGGTCGCGTAAGGCGGCCGTCCAACCGGTGAAAAGCAGGGCGGCCAGCAGCAGAAAACCGATGACCGCATCGGCGATGCCGAGCCACCTGCGGATGCGGTTATAGCGACGGGCTTCCGGAGAGTCGGGAGGAGAACCCTGGGCAGTTGCGGCTGAGATCTCCAAATCCACTATCGCACTCCCGCTTCCACTTCGGGCTGCACGAAAGCCCCGGTTTCACTCAGGATTTGCGATACCAGTTCGGGCGTTGCGGCTTCGCAATAGATGCGCAGCAAGGGCTCGGTTCCGGACGCCCGCACCAACACCCAGGCCTCGGCCCCGTTGCCGTTGGTTGGAGCATCGAGAAAGAACTTTACTCCATCGAGAGTCTGCACATCGAGGACACGGAAGTTACCCAGGGTCGCCGGCTTGGCGGCCGCACGGCGCATAGCCTCCTCCTTGACCTCGTTAGGCAAGTGCAGATCGGTCCGCGCATAATAGTGAGTACCGTATTCCCGCTGAAGGTCCTGTACGAGCTGGCCGAGCGGCTTGCCCTCATCGGCCATAATGTTCGCCAGCAGGAGCGAATTCAGAATGCCGTCTCGCTCAGGAAGATGACGGCGAATGCCGATTCCCCCGGATTCCTCGCCTCCAATCAGGATGTCGCGTTCCAGCATCAGGTCGCAGATGTACTTAAAGCCGATGCCGCACTCGTGCATCTTGCGCCCATATTTGGCTGCTATGCGGTCGATCATGCGGGTGGTGTTGAAAGCACGAACGATCTCCCCTGGCCACTGTTTGCGTTTCAGCAGCCACTCGAGAATTACGGAGAAGATCTTGTGCGAATCGACGAAGCTTCCGTCTTCAGCGACCGCACCAAGACGGTCGGCGTCACCATCGGTGGCCATACCGGCCTGGCAGCGCTCACGAAGCACCGTCTCCTGGAGAAGCGCGACGTGAGGAAGAATCGGCTCCGGGTTGATGCCCGGAAACAGTGGATTCAACTCGCCGCGAATCTCGATGTGATCGATTCCGGCCTCGGCGAAGATGCCCTTCAAAACACCACGACCGGAGCCATACATCGCGTCGATTGCGAACTTGAAGCCGGCCTTTTTGATCGCATCGAGATCGACGAGCTTCTTCACCGCCGTGACATAAGGCGTCTTGAAGTCAGCAGAAGTCACTCGGCCGCCAGACCGCTCGATTCGTGGAGCGTCGAGTGCCGCCTCGATCGACTTCATGATGGCCGGCGTGCCCGACCCCCCGTATCCGGCTTTGTACTTCACGCCATTCCAGTTGTAAGGATTGTGGCTCGAGGTAATCATCACGCCGCCCGCGGTCCGGAGGTTCAACACGGCGAAGGATAAGGCGGGCGTAGGCGTGTAGTCGTCCACGAGATGCACGGGAATTCCGGAGCCCGCGAGAACTTCGGACAACGCCTCAGCAAATGCGCGCGAGCCGAAGCGCGTGTCATAGCCGACGACTAGGCCCTTCGAAGCGTCCTCGTTGCCATGCACGTAATGAGCAATGGCGTTTGCGACTCGCCGCACATTGTCGAATGTGTAATCGTCAGCGATGATGCCGCGCCATCCGTCAGTACCGAATTTGATCTGCGTCGTCATAGGCGCCGTCGTATCGCGTAAATCGGCAGCTACACCAGGTCCTTCAGATTTTGGTCGTCGAGATACGCTACCACTTTCCCAACATCCTGGGCTTGTTCCAGGGTCGTGATCAGCAGAGCGTCGTCGGTTTCCACAACGACCAGGTTATGCACTCCGACAAGAGCAACAAACTTGTCGGACTGTACGAGATTCCCCGAGGCATTGAGTGTGAACTTCTTCGCCGCTGAAACGACATTGTCGCTGGCGGAACCGTTTGCCGTGCGATGTTCGAAGAGCGCGGTCCACGAACCGAGGTCATTCCACCCAAAGTCTGCCGGAATACAAAAGATGCCAGACTTTCCTTCGCCTTTTTTCGAACGCGGCTCAAGTACCGCGTAATCGATGCTGATGTTCTGGCACCTCGGATATAGTTCGGCAAAATTGCTGTCGAAGTCAGCCTCGCCATATCGGGCGACGATGTTCTCAAGAACGGTTGCGGTGGCAGGCAAGTGCTCACGTAGCGCATCGGCCAGGGTTTTCGCGCCCCATAGGAACATGCCGCTGTTCCAATAGTAGTTGCCGGCCGCGACAAACTCCTGTGCAAGCGGAAGATCCGGCTTCTCCCGGAATCGACGAACTTGCAGCACACCGGGCTGGAAGTCTGCCCCAGCTTCAATATAGCCGTAGCCGGTTTCGGGCCGGGTCGGATGAATGCCCATCACTACGATGTTCGGACCCGCAGCGGCGATTGCGGTTGCCTTCTCAACTGTCGCCCGGAAGGCGGGTTCATTGAGAATCACGTGGTCGGAGGGGAACATTCCGATGACGGCATCCGGATTCTTCCGCTCGAGTAGAAAAGCCGCCAGACCGATTGCGGGAGCCGTATTGCGTCCAACCGGCTCGGCGATCACCTGATTTTGAGGGAGGATGGGGACCTGCTGGAGGATCGGTTCGCGAAGATCTTGATTGGTGATAACCCAGAACCGCTCGGCCGGAGCGAGAGGCAACAGCCTCTCCATTGTCTCTTGAATCATCGTTTTGGCGCTATTGAGCGGCAGCAATTGCTTAGCTCGGCGTTTGCGGCTCAGAGGCCAAAAGCGAGTGCCGCGTCCGCCGGCGAGTATAACCGGATGGAAATTCGGAATCGAAGTTTCGTTCAAGCGAAATCCCTTTGACGCGTCTGTAACTAAGACACGACGACTCTGGGCCAACCGACCATTATCCGAGCCTTATCTGTGGTTCTGCAACGTCGCCGCTAGGTAGCATCATGCGCATGATTTCCAGATTCCATTGCGGACGAACATTGTATCGAGGCACGCTTGCAGGGACGACGACCGCCTCTCCCTTCGCGAAGCTTACCGGTTCCATTCCCGCAGACTCCACGGCGCCCGATCCTTCGATTGCGACCAGAATGTGTGGAGATTGCATTGATACCGAAGCGTCCAGCGCCTGCGTAAGCTTCAGCTTCTCGACCTCAAAGAAGGGGGATCGCACAAGCAGGTTTGGCTGATCGGAACGATCCCGCACGACCTTGCCCGCTTTCGCGTCCAACTTGATTGCTGCGAAACCATCCTGGATATGTAACTCGCGAGGCCGTCCGTAGTCATAGAGCCGATAGGTGACGTCGGAGGCTTGCTGGGTTTCGACCAGAATCATTCCACCGCCGATGGTATGAACCGTGCCTGCCGCAACATACAGCATGTCATCTGAGCGCACGGTGATCCAGTTCAGCAGTTCCTCCGCGCGGTTCTCGCGAATCGATTGCTCGAACGCCTCCAGCGAGACGCCAGGCTTTAGGCCCAGCGCTACCTGAGCATGAGGTTTCGCATCGAGCACATACCAGCACTCCGTTTTGCCGTAAGGCTGCCCAACGAGCCGCGCTCCTGCGTCATCGGGATGCACCTGGACCGAAAGCTTTTCACCCGGGAATAGGAACTTGATCAACAGAGGGAAGCGGTCTTCGTAAACCGCGAGAGAACCGACCAAATCGCGATGATATTGGCGAGCGATTTCGCCGAGTGTGCGCCCGGCAAGAGGCCCATTCGCGATACGGCTGTCGTCCCAAGTCAGCCAGCTCTCGCCAATCGGTTCCTTCACGATCTTCGTGTAGATCGGCCGAAGGTCGCGAACTCCCCAGGGACGCTCGTCAAAGATCGGAATGAGAAGAAATGGATAGAGATCGGACATGATCTGGCAACGAACCGAAGTTAGCGCCTGATCGAAGGCGCCAACCCTGTGGATCCGCTCTAATCAGGATATCAATTACAGGCTGGCGAAGAACTGGCGCATGCGCTCCAGCCCGCGGTCGATTTCGTTTTCGGATACAGGATACGAGAGGCGAACGTGCCTGTTGGTACCGAAAGCCTCGCCCGGCACCACAGCCACGTGCGCCTCCTGCAGCAGCTTGCGGGCGATGTCGGCAGCACTGTTCATCCCACCCCGACCGAAATAGTGGCTCAGGTTCGGGAAGGCGTAGAACGCGCCGCCCGGCGTTGGACAGGAAACGCCCGGAATGGTCCGCAGCCCCGCAACCATCCGGTCCCGGAGGCGCATGTAGTCCACACGCATTTCGGCAATGCACTCCTGTGAGCTGTCGAGCGCCGCAACTCCGGCCTTCTGCACGATCGAGGTGGGGTTCGACGTACTCTGACTTTGCAGCTTATTCATGGCCGCTACCACGGGTGCCGGCCCGAGCACGTAACCCAGACGCCATCCCGTCATCGCATAGGTCTTGGAGAGAGAGCCGACGATCAGCAACCGCTCTTTCACATCATGGATCTCCCCGGCCGAAAAGAGTTGCCCCGTGTAGTTGAGGTACACATAGCACTCGTCGGAAATGACATAGATACCGCGCTCGTTAGCCAATCGCACTACGGAAGTGATATCGTCCGGCTTCATCACCGCGCCCGACGGATTGTTTGGCGAATTGAGGATGATGAGCTTGGTTCGCGGCGTGATGGCACGCTCTACCATGGCAGCAGTGAGGGCAAAGTCCTCCTTCTCGTCGGTCTCGATGAAGACTGGCACGCCACCCGAGTAGCGAATCATGTCCTTGAAGGAGACCCAATACGGAACCGGGAGAATCACCTCGTCGCCGTGGTCCACCAGCACTTGAATGGCGTTGAAGAGGACGTGCTTGCCGCCGACCGACGCCATACACTGCTCGCGCTTGTAGCCCGAGCCGAAATCGGTATCGTGACGCTTGACGATCGCATCGCGCAACTCTACCGTCCCCCCGGCCGCCGTGTAGCGCGAGAAGTTGTTGTTAATCGCCGCAATAGCCGCCTGCTTGATATGCTCCGGCGTGTTGAAATGTGGCTCGCCTACGCCGAAGTCCACGATGTCCACTCCGCTGGCCCGAAGTTTCTCGGCCTCGGCAGCGACAGCCATAGTGGCAGACACTTCGATGCGCTGAATGCGGTTGGTGAGGGCGGTAGAGAGCGGAGTTGCGGAGGTGGTCATGTTTCGGCCCTTTACTTTGTTGGAATTTCGAGCGTGGCGCCGCGCTTCTCTTCGATTCTACGACGCAAGTGTTCTTCGACCAGCTCCGGTACCAGCCCGGTAAGCGGTCCGCGAAACGACGCAATTTCGCGCACGATACGTGAACTCAGGTACGAATATTTCTCCGCAGGCATCATGAAGACGGTTTCGACGCGGGGTTCGATCTTCCGGTTCATCAGGGCCATTTGCAACTCGAACTCGTAGTCGCTTACTGCGCGTATACCCCGCAATACCGCATTGGCATTTTTCTCAACGCAATAGGTCATGAGCAGGCCCTCGAACGTATCGACTGTAACGTTGTCGAGGTCTGCGGTCATTGCGGTGAGCATCTCTATCCGCTCTTCGAGGCCGAACAGTGCATCGCCCTTGTCGGGGTTCCGCGCGATGGCGACGATGAGACGGTCAAAGAGTTTGCAGCCGCGGTGAATAAGGTCGAGGTGACCGTTCGTGACGGGATCGAACGATCCGGGGTAGATGGCGATGGTCTGTCTCAATGAGCCTCGATGGCGAAAATCGGAGCCTTGATTTTATTCTGCGCCATCGTTACGAAGCAATGTTTCTGGGCAAGAAAACGGGAACCATCCGGAAGGACGGTTCCCATGGGAATGCGAGCCTGAGGAGCTTACTTGCGGCTGACGAGCTTGGGCGCTGGAACCGGTGATGCCTCGGCATTGGCGACCGCGGCCGCCGCCTTGTCGGCGATCGAAGTCAGTCCCAGGGCCTTACGGACTTCGGTTTCCAGCTTCTCACGAATGTCGGCGTTTTCCTTTAGAAACTGCTTGGCGTTCTCGCGGCCCTGGCCGATGCGGTCATTCTTGTAGCTGAACCATGAGCCCGACTTCTCTACCAGATTGAGATTGACGGCCTGGTCGATCAGGTCGCCTTCACGCGAGATACCCTCACCGTAGACAATGTCGAACTCCGCTTCACGGAACGGCGCTGCGGTCTTGTTCTTGACGATCTTGACCTTGGTGCGCGAGCCCACAACCACATCGCCGTCTTTGATTGCGCCGATGCGCCGGATGTCCACCCGCACCGAGGAATAAAACTTCAGCGCCCGGCCGCCGGTGGTGGTTTCGGGATTGCCGAACATGACACCGATCTTTTCCCGAATCTGGTTGATGAAGATGAGGCTGGTGCGCGACTTGGAGACGATGCCGGTCAGCTTGCGCAGCGCCTGCGACATTAGCCGAGCCTGCAGCCCCATATGACTGTCGCCCATTTCGCCGTCGAGCTCAGCCTTGGGAACGAGCGCAGCAACCGAGTCAACGACCAGCACATCGATCGCCCCTGACCGAACCAATGCCTCGGCGATTTCGAGCGCCTGTTCACCGTAGTCCGGCTGGGAGACCAGGAGGTTGTCTACGTCCACACCTAGTCTTTTGGCATAAATAGGATCCAGGGCGTGCTCTGCATCCACAAACGCTGCCATGCCGCCTTGCTTCTGTGCCTCGGCAATGACCTGCAAGGCGATGGTGGTTTTGCCCGATGATTCCGGGCCGAAGATCTCAATCACACGTCCGCGCGGAATACCCCCAACGCCCAAAGCGGCGTCGAAAGAGATAGATCCCGTGGAAATGACTGCGATGGGCACCACTGCCTCTTTGGTTCCCAGCTTCATGATGGAACCCTTGCCAAACTGTTTTTCAATTTGCGAAATGGCTGTATCAACTGCGCGGTTTTTCTCGGTTCTTTCGTCGGCCATGAATGCTGCTCCTTGCTGCTTTGCCAAACGCCGTCCGACAACGTCCGCAAGCACTTTGTATTCTATGAATTACGGTGCAACCGTGTCCGCAAATCCGACTCCGAAAAACCCTTTGCCGGTTTCACTGACGGCGTAGTATACACGGTTTTAAAAGCGAAGAAACAGCGAAATGATGTGACATCGCGAAACTAAGGTAACCATTTGGTTTCATAACGGGAAAAGGTGCCTCTCGGACGCCTAGCGCTTCAGTAGATCCACCGGTTCACGAACGTCTATCACCCGAAAATACTTGGCCAGCTCCGGATAACGGCGGGCCACGGCCTCATACATGGCGTACGCAACGTTGCGATAGGAGAAGTGTCCCGCCGGTCCAGTACGAAGTTCGCTGATGTAGAGCGCCTCGGCGAAATCCATCTTGAATAGGGCACGTTTGCGATAAGCGAGTGGCATCACATACTGCGATTGCTCGTTGCCCCCAGCGACATTTCGCGCCGACAGTTGAGACACGGCGTCCCGCGCCCGCGACATAGCCGTCTCGTACCGTTGCCCGAGCCCTGCGTTCTTAATGTCGTCCGGCTGATCGTAGCCGTGGATAGTGGTGTACTCCTGCAAGATCTGGACACAGCGGCGATGGCGGTGCATGTCGCGGAAGCCGCCGACGTCCATGAGTATGTCGAAACGGAATTTCTGACCACTGCAAAATGTGCGGGCCACTTCGTCGTGACGGCCACGATGGCGCACGCCGAGATCGATGATCTCGGCTCTTTGCGCGGCGGTCATGGCCTGAACTACTTCCCTGGTCTGCCGATAGGAATGGTGCGAGTACTGGTAGAGAAGCGTGGTTGCAATCTCCACTTCGAGGGATTCGTCCTCCAAAAGATCAACCAGAGGAGCATCAGCAAGTGGCAGGGAGCCAAGCAACTCGGCAGCGGCCTGAGAGAGCTCACGACGGCTCTGCTCCTCGTAGGCACTCGGCTCGGCGTATTTCATCAGGGTAGGCGCAACATGCACATCGCGCAGAAACACTTCCTGAACACGTTCAGCAATATCTACCGAGCTCTGCTGGATCTGCTCGAGGAGGGCCTCAGCCTTCGGGCGGTTCACGTCATATGCGGCGTCACGCGCCGCTTTCTTCAGTAGCTCGCCGATTCGCCGGACCTCGGCGTGACCGTCCGATAAAAGCCGCGATACCTGGTTCTCCAAGGTGCGAGCGCTGACAATCTGACCCAGCGACGTATTGGTCGCCAGCGGCAACAGGTAGCGCGAGAGGTCGAACGCCCGCGCCTTCAAGGTACGTTCGTAAGCCTCCTGCTTCATCTCTTCAGGACGAGGGGTAAGCTCGCGAAGGTAGCGAAACAAGTCTTCGGAGAAATCACGGTATTCCGCAAACAGAAAATCAATGGTGTTGCGATACAACTCGCGTGCCGCGGTGTCATCCCCAAAGTCTGGAACGAAATAGCCGCTCTTCTGAAAGTCCTGGTAACGGGTCGAGCGTTCCTGTCCATCCCATCGTGGCTCATCCACGACAATGGTTGCAGCCAGAATCGAGAGCTTCTCGATGGCAAACGCCAAGTGCGCCAAGTCGGCTATGCTGCGGTGTCCATATTGAAAATAGAACGTGTTGAGGAACTTCTCGGCTTTTTGCTCGTTGAGCTCGGCGAGCGATTCGCGCAACGAAAGGGCCGAGCGCGAGTATTTGGCCATGCCGTACGCCAGGACTTCGGGATCGGCGCCATGAATGGCATAAACCTCGGTCGCCGCTCCGGTCGCGGGCTGGCTCCGCTTGGAACTGACAGCAGCATCGGTGAGGTTGGACATTGTGTTGAATCATAGGTTCCGTTCGCGGCGGAGGGCAATGCACGAACAGCTTCCATCTGAGGAAAAGTCAGGTATCACCATCTTTGCCTGAAAATCGGAATAGAATCGGCCTTACTCCTGTGCCTGAACCGCGTAAAGCTCTCAGTCTGGAAACCGAGGAAACCAAAACCAGTTGGATCGGGGCTGATGCCATCCTTTTCGCTACTCAGCACCGCCCTTGGCCTGCGCCGATGGCTCCGTGGGTCATGGCCCAACGCTGGAATGACTTGCTGTTTCTCCACTACTCCGTAGCACCCGATGCCCTACGAGCGCTCGTACCACAGGCCCTGACGCTCGACACGTACGAACAGCGAGCGTGGGTCTCGATTACGCCGTTCTGGCTGGATCAGTTGCGGCCGCATGGCGCTCCCTCACTGCCGTGGGTGTCCCGGTTTTCGGAGGTCAACGTTCGGACCTACGTGACCTACGGCGGCAAGCCGGGGGTATATTTCTTCAGCCTCGACGCCAGCCATCTATCGGCTGTGTGGGGAGCGCGCATCTTCTACCGCCTCCCGTATTGGCACGCTTCCATGAAGGTGAAAAGGCGCGGAACGCCTGAGGTGCATTACACAAGCAAGCGCACGCACGGTCCTCAGCCTGCCGAGCTGCGAGCCAAGTACGGTCCGGTGGAGGCGGGCTTCCATGCGCGCCCGGAATCGCTGGAATACTTCCTCAGCGAGCGATATTGCCTGTACGCCGCCAGCCGCCAAAGACTGTATCGGGCCGACATTCATCACTTGCGCTGGACGCTCGAACCGGCCAACGCCGATATCGAGTTGAACACCATGGCACAGACGATCGGAATAGATCTGCCGGCCCTGGCTGATCTCACACTCTTTTCACGAACGCTGAAGGTGCTGGTGTGGGCGCCGGAGCGATTGCTATAACGGACAAGTTGCATCGGGTTTTGTCATGCTTTGTGCGCGTGCGGTGGTGCAAGCTGTGATACTTATAATTTTCGTCTGAATTTGTACGGGAGAACTTCATGCCAGTAGTCGAAGGTCGCGTCGCGCTCGTGACGGGTGCATCGCAGGGAATCGGCAGGGCTTGTGCGCTCGTGCTCGCCGGCGGCGGCGCCAAAGTGGCCTTGTGTGCACGCAATGAAGACAAGTTGAAGCAGGTTGCGGAGGAGATTTCTGCTCAGGGCGGCGAGTCCGCCGTCTTCAAAATGGATGTCGCTTCCGAAGAAGAGATCAAGTCCGGCGTCAAGGCCGTAGTCGCTCATTTCGGCAAAATCGACATCCTGGTGAACAACGCCGGCATTACCCGCGACCAACTCGTCATGCGCATGAAGCGTTCCGACTGGGACGACGTGCTGAATACCAACCTAACGGCGCCTTTCCTGCTTATCCAGGCGGTGATCAGCTCAATGCTTAAGCAACGTTGGGGAAGGATCATCAACGTCACCAGCATTTTCGGTCAGATCGGGCAGGCGGGACAGGCCAACTACGCATCTTCCAAGGCTGGTTTAATCGGGTTGACTATGGCGGTTGCCCGGGAGGTAGCCTCGCGCGGTATCACCGTAAACGCCGTCGCTCCCGGCTGGATTGAAACCGCCATGACCACCGTCCTTCCCGACGACCTCAAGGCTAAGATGAGCCAGTCGGTTCCCCTGGGACGGGTCGGCACTGACCTCGATGTTGCGCACGCCGTTAAGTTTCTCGCTTCGGAGGAGGCGGCCTACATCACCGGAGAAGTGCTGAAGGTTAACGGCGGAATCCTGATGGGGTGACTGGGGGCGATGGTCCAACTGCCAGAAATCGTCAGGGTGACTACAGACGAACAACTGGAACAGGTTCGCCGGCTATTTCGCTCGTATCAATCGTGGCTTCCCGACACATATCGTTTCCCCGACGAGGAATGGCAAGAACTGCCGGGTGCGTATGGTCCTCCAACCGGGGGACTCTTACTGGCAACCGTTTCCGGCCAGCCTGCCGGGTGCGTCGGGTTGAGGCCGTTTTCAAAGTCAACATGTGAGATGAAGCGTCTTCATGTCTACCCGGAGTTCCGGGGGCAGAACATCGGCTGGCTGTTAATCAACAAAATCATCGAACTTGGGCGTGAAATTGGATATTTAAGCATGAGGCTCGATACCCATCCGCCGACCATGGGAGCCGCCGTGGCGCTTTATCGCCGCATCGGATTCACAGAGGTTCCGGCCGCTCCTCTGCCTCCGACGAAGGGCCTTGTTTACATGAAATTGCCACTCGCCTGAAGCGATGCGGAGGTCTCTCTGGACGATGTCGGAAAGTTACAACTCGATAAATTATGTGTCGAATAGCAAGTTCGTGCAATCCGCCACCACCACAGTTGTGCATCTCATCGTCACTTTGGTAATGGATAGGTAACTAGTTACTATTCTAGTTACACTTGCTGATGATAATAAAGTCGGCTAATTGTCAAGTTTCGCTTGCCAGCCCGTTGCCGAATGGTTACTATGCAGTCACCCCAAGGGCCACTTCACGCAAGGAAGTCAATCTGGCATGAATATCGGTGAGACGATCCGCAACTACCGCCTGCAAAAAGGCATGTCGCAAGGTGACATCGAAAAGCGTACCGGACTATTGCGATGTTACTTATCGCGCGTAGAAAACGGCCACACCATTCCGTCGCTGGACACCTTGGCCAAGATTGCCGGGGCCATCGACATACCGCTTGCGCAATTCTTTAACGATCACAACGGCGAGAATGGAAACGGCAGTAAGATGGCGCCCCAATTGGCGGAAGAGGAAGTCCGTTTCCTGACCCAGATTCGGCGCTATTCGCCGAGCCTGAACGACAGCGACCGAAAACTTGTCATCGCCATGGTGAAGAAAATGGCGACTGCTGTAAGCCGCTGACAACCACGGCGCATACTTCGATTCCCCCCTCGTCCCTCTACGTCTGACCCGTCGGATTCTCTCTGTTTTTGTCAAACCCCCGGTCGTGGAAGCTACTCTCCACCGCAACAGGCAGCCAGTAGTACTCTGGATGGTTGGCCTTTGAATTCACTGTCGCCCTCGGGCGCTCAGAGGCCACGCAATTCATATCTGCTCCGAGGCATTCATGGCTAAAGTTCAAAGAGCATTACTAAGTGTCACAGACAAGACAGGCCTCGTTGATTTTGCCCAACAGCTCTCAGGTATGGGCGTCGAACTGATCTCCACGGGCGGCACAGCAAAACTGCTGCGCGATGCCGGGATCGCCGTGAGAGATATCTCGGACCTCACCGGATTTCCCGAGATGCTCGATGGTCGGGTCAAGACGCTGCATCCCAAGGTGCACGGTGGGATCCTGCACATTCGCGATAATGCGCAACACGTTGCCGCGATTGGCGAACATGGCATCCAGCCAATCGATATGGTGGTCGTTAACCTCTATGCGTTCGAAAAGACGGCCTCGAAGCCCGGCGTACAGTTTCACGACCTAATTGAGAACATCGACATCGGTGGACCTTCGATGGTTCGTTCGGCGGCTAAGAACTTCCAGGACGTAGCAATCGTAACGTCGCCGGCCGACTACGATTCGATCGCCAAGGAAATGGAGGATAGTGGCGGCTCGTTGTCTCTGCCGACGAAATGGCGGCTGGCGCAGAAAGCGTTCGCGACGACGGCCGCTTACGACTCAGCCATTGCCTCGACCCTGGAGGGAATCGCGCCGCCCGAGGACGGTAAGTTCAAGGTCGGTTCGCACGAAGGGTTCCCGGATACGGTCCGGCTCTCGTTCCGTAAAGCATTTGATCTCCGCTATGGCGAGAACCCGCATCAGAGGGCAGCGCTCTACGGCGACGGTTCCGGTAAAGGGTGTTGCCAACGCCATGCAACTGCAGGGCAAGGAACTCAGCTACAACAACATTGTCGATCTACAGGCGGCATGGGACCTCGCGCAGGAGTTCGAAGAGCCGGTAGTCGCCATCATCAAACACACCAACCCCTGTGGCACGGCCGTTGCACCTGTGTTGGCGGAGGCGTACAAGCGTGCGCTCGAGTGTGACCCTGTATCGGCCTTCGGCGGTGTAATCGGTGTTAATCGGCCGATCGACGCTGCAACGGCAACCGAGATGGCAAAGCTCTTTCTCGAGGTCATCGCGGCGCCCACGTTCGATGACGAAGCGAAAGCGATTTTCGCTACGAAGAAGAACCTGCGGCTTGTCGAAGTCAAAGCAATGCAACAGAAGTGGGTTCTGAAGAATGTCTCCGGCGGAGTGCTTCTGCAGGATAACGATGTTCGGCCATTGACCGAGAGCGACCTAAAGGTGGTCAGCAAGCGCAAGCCCACCGAACAGGAGATGCGCGATCTGCTGTTTGCCTGGAAGGTCTGCAAGCATGTGAAGTCGAATGCGATCTTATATGCGCGCAATGGCCAGAGCACCGGTGTGGGCGCCGGCCAGATGAGCCGCGTTGACTCGGCTCGCATTGGAGCGATGAAGTCGGTGCTCGGCATCAAAGGCTCGGTAGCCGCATCGGACGCCTTCTTCCCGTTTCCTGACGGCGTGGAGGTCATAGCGGAAGCAGGCGCGACAGCGATCATTCAGCCCGGAGGGTCAGTCCGCGACCAGGAAGTGATCGACACCGCCGACAAACTCGGACTGGCGATGGTGCTCACGGGGGTACGGCACTTCCGCCACTAGGAGATGCGCAATGAGCAAACGAAAGGAAGTTCCTGGTATCGCGGTGTTGGTCAGTCATGGGGTGTATCAGTACGTTCGCCTGCCGAAAGAGTTCCGATTCGAAGGTGATCAAGTACAGATCAGCAAGCACCGCAGCGGAGTCGTTCTCAAACCATTGCCTTCCGACGAGCCCAAGCGAAAAAAGACATCCGCCAATGAATGATCGCCTTAGGCTCGTTGTGATTGCAGCAGCGAGCAGCGTGGCGGACTAAGGAACACTTTAGCGCTTTCGGGCCGCAATCACTCGTGGTATGCCCTGCAAGTCCGGCACGACGCGAATTTCCACCCACCAGGTGGGCTTCAGTAGCGCGACGACTGCGTCCCGCATCGAATAGCCAATCTCCATCGCTAACCAACCGTCCCGCTTGAGAACGGAATAAGCCTGTTCAATCAGGGGACGAATGATATCCAGTCCATTCTCGCCCGCGAACACCGCCATTCGTGGCTCGTACTCAAACACCGAACGCTGCACCTTGTCGGCTTCGTTGAGCCCGACGTACGGCGGATTGCTGACGACGAAATCGAAATCGTGTCTGTCCGAAAGCGACTCGAGTACGTTGCTTTGCAGGAAATGAACTCGCTCCTTCAGTTGGAGGCGAGCCGCATTGGAGCGGGCAATTTCCAGCGCCTCGAGTGACAAATCCACGCCCCAGACTTCCGCCGCCTTCAGTTCATGCGCCAGCGCCAGAGCGATGCATCCAGATCCCGTGCCCACATCAACGATGCGCGGAGCAAGGAACACCGCGCGCCAACTCCAACACAGTTTCCACGAGGTGTTCCGTCTCGGGGCGAGGAATCAGCACCGCGGGCGAAACAATGAAATCCAGCCCCCAGAACTCCTGATGTCCCGTGATGTATTGCGAAGGGACTCCGTCGAAGCGTCGGGCAATTGCGTCGTCATATCGAGCCTGTTCATCGGCGGTCAGGTCGCGCTCAGGATGCGCGTAGAGGTAAGAACGATCAACGCCGAGGACAAACATCAGCAGCGTCTCGGCGTTCATGCGGGGCGAACCTACGTCGGCGGATTCGAGTTGCCGCATCGCCGACGTGAGCGCCTGTTTCAGCTCCACCGGATCAGGCCACCACCGCCGATTCAGCCTTCATTTTTTCGGCCTGGTAGTGCGTGATCAACGCGTCGATCATGGGCTGCAGACTTGCCGTCCATGAATTCCGGCAACTGGTGCGCGGTAAATCCGATGCGGTGGTCAGTGACGCGGTTCTGCGGGAAGTTGTAGGTGCGGACCTTCTCGCTGCGGTCTCCCGAACCGACCATCGCCTTGCGCTCCTTCGCCAGTGCGGCCTGCTGCTTCTGCTGCTCCATTTCGAACAGCCGGGCGCGAAGCACGCGCATACCTTTTTCGCGGTTCTTGATCTGCGACTTTTCGTCCTGACAGCTCACGACCGTATTGGTGGGCAAATGGGTGATCCGTACCGCGGAGTACGTCGTGTTCACCGACTGTCCGCCCGGACCGGACGAACAGAAGGTATCGATGCGAATGTCTTTCGCCTCGATCTTCACATCTACGTCTTCGGCTTCCGGCAAAATCGCGACCGTTATCGCGGAGGTATGTACACGCCCCTGCGTTTCGGTCTGCGGGACACGCTGTACGCGATGCACGCCGCTCTCGTACTTGAGACGCGAGTACACGCCCTGGCCTTCGATGATCGCGATGACTTCCTTCAGTCCACCTACGCTCGACTCGGAGGTTGAGAGTACTTCCACCTTCCAGCGGTTCGTTTCCGCGTAGCGGTTGTACATGCGGAACATCTCCGCCGCGAAGAGGGTCGCCTCATCCCCGCCGGTGCCGGCGCGAATTTCCAGAATGACGTTCTTCTCGTCATTCGGGTCCTTCGGTAGCAGCAGCACTTTCAGTTCTTCCTCGACCTCGTGGACCCGCTTTTCCAGGTGCTGCAGCTCTTCGTGGGCGTACGCCAGCATCTCGGGATCAGTCTCGTCGGCCACCAGGCTCTTGCTTTCCGCGATGCCGCGCGTGAGGTCCTTATATTCGCGGTATCTCTCGACCATAGGCGCAAGCTCGCTGTGGGCCTTGGCGGTCTTCTGATAGCGCGCGGTGTCGGAGACGATATCCGGCGACGCAAGGGCCTGATTCAGCTCTTCATACTTCGATTCGATTTGTTCCAGACGCTCAAACATGATGGCTCACCGGCCCTTTCTGCATGGGAGGGCCAAACCCAATATTGTACGGGAACGATTCCGCGACGCTAGTTCGCGTCGCCGCAGGGATGAGTGAACGGGAAGGTAGCGGCGGGCGCCGCTAGGCAATTACCAGTTCGCCGCCGCGGACCTTCTCGAGTTCCATGGCCTGGTTGAGGGCGGAAATCGCGCACTCCACCTGGTCGTCACTGGGAGGCTTGGTGGTAATGCGCTGCAGCCACAGGCCCGGCTTGGTCAGCGCGGCGAACAGCGATTTTCCATGCTTGGCGGCAAAGCGAATCATCTCGTACGAAAGCCCCGCGATCACAGGAAGAAGCGCGATGCGCAGAAGAAACTTGGCCGCGAATCCGTGCACCGGAAAGAGCATGTACACGAGGATCGAGATGATCATTACGGTCATCAGGAAGCTGGTGCCACATCGCGGATGGAACGTCGAATAACCCTGCACGTGCCTGGCATCGAGCGGATCGTTTGACTCAAAGGCGAAAACCGTCTTGTGCTCGGCGCCGTGGTATTGGTAAACCCGCCGGATGTCGGGCATGAGGGACACGCCCCAAATAAACAGCAGGAACAACGCGATGCGAATCACGCCATCCACAACGTTGAACAGTACCTGGTTGCTGAAGACCGGATACACGTTCTTGAGTTTGGTGGCCGCAACCAGGGGAATGAACTTGTACAAGAAAATGAAGAAGCCAACCGAAATGATGATATTCAAGGCCGCGACCCAGCCACTGATCTCGGTCTTCTTGGTCACTTCGGCTTCATCCTTCGGAATCGCGTCGAGCGCGACATCGGCCGAGTAGCGCAGGGCGCGGAAGCCGAGCACCATGGCCTGGCCCAGTGTAATGACACCCCGAACGACGGGCCAACCCATCCACTTATGCTGTTCCGAGAGACGTTCCAACGGCTCCGAATGGGTCGAAATCGTGCCATCCGGTTTACGTACCGAGATACCCCACGCATGCGGAGAGCGCATCATCACGCCTTCCAGAACAGCTTGGCCGCCCACAAGCGTCTCCTCTCCACCCTCAAGAGCGGGCAAGAGCTGGACGGCGATAAGGAAACGGAGATGGCGCAAAAGCTTCATAACGATTAGACGACCCTCAGGAGCCGACGACGCAGACATCGGCAGTATTTAGCGTAGCAGCCTCCTTTTGATCTGTCATCACGCACTTGGGGGAGGGTCGGAGATCGTTCGATAGAAGCGTTTCTGTTGCGCAAAATCCGTAGATTGATGGAGATAGGCGGAATTTTCTGGCAAAATCCGTGCTTTCAATGACTTAAACATAAAATATTGATACGCAAGGAGTTGCATTGCCACTTTTTCACCACCCAAAACCGCTTTTCGCCATGCGCCAAGAGCCGGTCGATGCGGGGCCGCCCAGGTATGCGACGGACGAAGTCGCGCATGAGGGCTTTGCCCCCATGCTAGAAGGGTGACAAAGCGGGAAGGCCTGTGCAAGTTACGAAAGTACAGGGGGCATGTACTTTAGTAACCAGTAGCCAGTAGCCAGTTGTCAGTTGTCAGAGTCGTTCGCGGTTGCTAGCTCGGGCTCACGCCCTCGTAGAAGAGTGTCGTCGGTTGAAACCTACTGAGAAAATGAATAACACGCTTACCCAGCGCTGAAGCGCATGTGCATCCAAAGCGTTCATTGATCTTATGGAGCGACTTGCCGAGACTTGCGAGCGGATCGCCGCAACCACGAAGAAGAGCGAGAAGATCGCCATCCTGGCGGAGTATTTCCGCACGAGAGAACTGACCGATGCGGGGACCTCGGCAGTCTTTCTGTCGGGGCGGGCATTTCCTGCGTTCGAGGAGCGCACGCTGCAGGTGGGCGGGTCATCAGTGTGGCGAATGGTGGCGGAGCTGTCGGGGGCGCGTGAGGAGAAGCTAACGGCGTCCTATCGCAAGCACGGCGATCTCGGCTCGGCAGCCTTCGAACTGCTAAGTGCTTGCGCGAAAAATACTAAGAGCGGCGTCACGCTGGCCGATGTTGGCAGCTCGTTCGACGAGATTGCCGCAACGCGCACCGCTGCAGCGAAGGCCCAATTACTGCGATCGCTGCTCGAACGCTCCACAGCGCTCGAAGCAAAATACATCCTGAAGATCATCACCGGCGACCTGCGCATCGGGCTCAAGGAGAGCCTGGTAGAGGAAGCCATTGCGAAAGCCCATGAGGAGCCGTTCTCTCTGGTGCAGCGCGCCAATATGCTGCTGGGCGACATTGGCGGCGACGCTGGAGCTTGCCGCCCAACATCGGCTGGGCGAAGTGCGGATGCGGCTGTTTCATCCCATCGGATTCATGCTGGCAAGCCCGGCCGCAACGGCGGAGGAGGCCTTCGAGTATTTCGAGCACGCGCAGGTGGAGGACAAGTACGACGGCATCCGGGCGCAAGCGCATTGCGGCGATGGCCGGGTGCGGCTGTTTTCGCGCACGCTCGACGATGTATCGGAGTCGTTTCCCGAGATCGTTGCAACGTTAGGCAAACTCCCGGGCGAGGTTGTCCTCGACGGAGAGATTGTGGCCTGGGAGCAGGACGATGAAGCCGGCCATGCCGCGCCTTTTTCCGATCTCCAGCAGCGCCTCGGCCGCAAGCAGGTGAGCGATCGAATAATCGCTGACGTGCCGGTAGCGTATGTCGTGTTCGACGTCATCTATCGCGATGGCGACGTCACGCTGGATCAGCGTTTGCCGGCGCGCAACGAAATTCTCGATGGCATCTTTCCGCCCGAAGGACGAATCGCCCCCGAGCCCATTCGTGGCCGACAATCGACGCTGCTTTTCGAGGAGGAGCCGGCCACGTCGGGTTGGGTACTACGCGCTCCCCGGCGGCGCGCCGATTCTGCGGGACAACTCGAAGCTTATTTTGAAGAGGCGATGGCGCGCGGAAATGAAGGCCTGATGATCAAAGACCTTCAGTCGCCCTACATGCCGGGACGCCGGGGGCGTTGGTGGCTCAAGCTCAAACGCGAATTGGCGACGCTTGATGTTGTGGTGACAGCCGTGGAGTACGGCCATGGCAAGCGAATCCACGTGCTGAGCGATTACACCTTCGCGGTGCGCAAAGGCGAGGAACTGGTGAACATTGGGAAAGCCTACTCGGGTTTAACGGACGTTGAGATCGCCGAAATGACGGAGTGGTTTCTGGCGCATACGACGGCGGACCGGGGATTTACCCGCGAGGTTGAGCCGGAGATTGTCCTCGAGGTGGCATTTAACGCCATCATGCGGTCAGACCGGCACAGCAGCGGATACGCGTTACGGTTTCCGAGGATTGTGCGGATACGGCGTGACAAGCCGGTGGCGGAAATCAACACGGTTGAAGACGTCGAGGAGATCTATTTGCGGCAGCATGGACGAGGGCCGCAGTGAGGCAAGACAACCTGGCTCACCGGCCTTTGTCGTGAAAAGCCATTGTCAGAGTAAGCCGCCGGTGCTACAAACAAAACGATGATCAAGACCATCGCGGTGTACGAGAGTTTTGACGAGTTGAAGGCCGCCGAGTTGCGCGAGTGGCAGGCGTTGCCTGCGCATCAGCGGCTGCAAGCGGTTGCAGAACTGACACTAGCGGCCTACCGCCTGAAGGATCCCTCGCTCCATGCTCCCAGACTTCAAAGAACTCTTGTCCAGCTTCAACGCGCGAAGGGTTAGGTATCTGGTAGTTGGCGGATATGCGGTATCCCTGCACGCACAACCGAGGTCAACTCAGGATATTGACATACTGATCGCCCGCGACCCAGACAATGCGCAGGCTGTTTACTCGGCATTGAACGATTTCGGCGCACCGTTGGAAAGCGTATCTCCGCTGGATTTCACAGCGCCGGGAAAGTTCTTCCGCATGGGGCGATCACCGGTTGCCGTCGACATTCTGTCCGAAATTGACGGGATCAGCTTCGAACAGGCATGGCCGAATCGTGTGGAAACCGTTATCGACGAAAATACTGGATTGATCGGCTACTTCATCTCACGACAGGACCTGATTGCCAACAAACTCGCATCCGGCAGGCCGCAAGATCTGGCTGACGTCGCTGCCCTGCGCGACGCAACACGGTCCAAAAAATAACGCGCGGAGAATCCCGGAGCGTAACGCTAGTGCTGGTGGCTATGTTCGTGGCCGGGGCTGGCGGGGATGACGCAACCATGCGCGACCTCGCAGCTGGCGTACTCGAACTGAATAGTGGAGTGGTGAATGTGGAAGCGTGATCCCAATTCATCGCGAATCTGACGGAGCAAGGTCTCGCTCTCTGAAGCGCGCATGTCAGCGATGCTGACGTGGCAGGACAAGGAATGGGTGTCGCTGCCGATGCTCCAGACATGCAGATCGTGTACGTCGTTGACCCCGGGAATGGTGCGGATGCTGGTCTCGATTCGCTCCAATTCCATTCCGCTGGGAATGCCCTCCAGTAGGATATTAAGGCTTTCGCGAATGATGCCGATGGAGGACCAGAGAATCATCACGCCGATGCCGACGGAGAGCGCAGGATCAATCCAGCGCTGCCCGGTGAGCGCGATGGCGATGCCGCCTACGATTACCGCGGCGGTGGAGAGCGTGTCGCCAATCTGATGCACGATGGCGCTGCGGAGATTGATGTCGCGGCGGCCACGCATCAGCAGAAGAGCGATCGCGCCGTTCATGACTACGCCTGCGGCGGCCACCCAGATCATCAGTCCGGGATGGACGTCCACGGGGTTTAACAGACGGCGGAAACGCTTCGTACCAGATGTAAAACGAAATGAGGACCAGGGTCAGGCCGTTCACGAAGGCTGCGAGTACTCCGGCGCGATTGTAGCCGAAGGTTTTGCGGGCATTCGGACTGCGAGCCTGAAGGTAGACGGCGCCCCAGGACAGAAGCAGCGCGAAAAAGTCGGACAGGTTATGTCCCGCTTCCGAAAGCAGCGCGAGACTGTGGGCCCGGATTCCGGCCACGACCAGCACGACGATGTAGCCCAGCGTGACCAGCAACGAAATCCGCAGGACTCGAGAGGTCGCGGCATCGCTGGGCGGGCTGGCGTGGACGTGCATGAGTTCAGTCTAAAAGCCCGCGCAGGGTCCTTACAACCGCCCTCGTGGGGTGTTACGCAAAGACAAGAAACGGCGTGCGGTAGGGTGCTACAATCCTGCCGTCATCGTACAACCAGCTTTCGGGCCCACGGACAACCAAGCGTTAGACACAAAACTGCCCAACGACGGAGAACCGAAATGACTGCTGCTGCCGCGCCTGAGATTCCCCTCGAAGAAAAGCCGCTTACAGAAGTAGAACGCGTCGTCGATACGTTCATCGCTCCGTCGAAGACATTCACCGACATCCGGCGTAACGCGAGCTGGTGGGTGCCCTGGCTGCTGATGTCGATTTTCGGCCTGGGGATGGTGTTCGCCGTGGACAAGAAAATCGGGATGGAGACGGTGTACGAGAACAATCTCAAGATGAGTCCGAAGCAGATGGACAAGTATGAACAGCTGCCTCCGGACCAGAAGGCAAATCAGTTGCGCGTCGGCGCCAAGATTACCGACTACTTTGCGTATGGTTCTCCCCTGCTCACGATCGTGTTCGTAGGGATCATGGCGGCGGTGCTGATGGCGACGTTCAACTTCGGCTTCGGGGCTGAGGTGAAGTTTGCGCAGGCCATGGCGATCAGTATGTACGCCTTCCTGCCCAGCATCGTCAAGTCATTGATAGCGATAGGGGTTGTGGGATCGGGAGCGGCCGAGACTTTTACCTTTCAGAACCCGGTGGCCAGCAACCTTGGCGGCCTGGTCGATCCCATATCGTCGCGGTTTCTTTATTCGATACTGGTAGGGATCGACATCTTTTCGATTTGGACGCTGGTGCTCACCGGCATTGGCTATGCATGCGTGACCCGGGTGAAGCGCGGCACGTGCTTTGGCGTGGTCTTCGGATGGTGGATTGTTGTTACGCTGATAGGCGCGGGCATAGGGGCACTCTTCTCATAGCCGCCCGTCCGGCGGCAGGCGCATTGTCACCGGATCGCAACCCGTTCGTGGTGGCTCCTTAAAACTGAGTTATACTTCTGGCACGGTGAGAGCCGTGCCAGTTTTCCGCGGGCGAGTCGCGGATGGGGACAGTCATACACCTATTTCATCTTGTCCCCTTACTGTTGGTGCAACGAGGCCCATAGCGTCTGTGGAACGGTTCAAGACGCCGGCTTTATTTTCTTTTGATTTGACTTCGGCGTGCCTCGAACCCGCCTGTAGATGCCAGGACCGGCTGTGGGAGGTGAGTCTTGGACCTGGTTATCCTACGTATCCTGTTTGTTTTCATAACTGCCTTATCAAGTTACGAATTAAGACCCCTCGGACTGGAGCGTTGGCCTGCGGCTGCTGCCGGACTGGTCTTCGGTCTGGCCGTAGTGGTGTTCGAGATACGGCTGCGCAATGTGAGCCTCAAACGGCTCATCGGCGCCGTAATCGGCAGCATCCTGGGAATCATCGGTGCCTATCTGTTCAGCCTGGTGATCCGCAATAGTTTGCAGCCGGGACCGACCCAGAGTTTTCTACAACTGCTCGTAATGCTCATCATGGCGTACGTCGGTTTGGTCGTCGGCGCCGGCAAAGGTGATCTGCTGAACCTTGCCGCCTTGGGAGGCATCTTCGGCGGGGAGAAGCAGTCCAAGAGAAGCTACAAGATCCTCGATACGAGCGTCATCATCGACGGCCGGATCGCGGATATTGCCGAGACCGGCTTCCTCGATGGTGTGTTGGTACTTCCGCAGTTTGTGCTCCGCGAGCTTCAGCTCGTCGCCGATTCCGCTGATTCCATGAAGCGCAACCGTGGCCGCCGAGGACTGGATATTCTCCAGCGCTTGCAGAAGATTACGACGGTGGCTGTCCAGATTGTGGAAGACGATTTCCCGGCGGTTCGTGAAGTCGATCTGAAGCTGATCGAACTGGCCAAGGTTTATGAGGGCAAGATCGTCACCAACGACTTCAACTTAAACAAAGTGGCCCAGTTACAGGGCGTCGATGTATTGAACATCAATGAACTGGCCAACTCGTTGAAGCCGATCGTTTTGCCCGGCGAAGTAATGAAGGTTTTCATTCTTAAGGAAGGCAAGGAATATAACCAAGGAGTCGCCTATCTCGACGACGGCACCATGGTCGTGGTGGACAACGCGCGCAAGCTCATCGGAAAAAACGTAGATATCTCCGTCACGTCGGTTTTGCAAACCACGGCAGGCAAGATGATCTTCGGGAAATTCGACGAACGGGCGCCGATCATGCCGCCTCGTCCGGGACCGACGGAACCTCGACCGGAGATACGTAAGCCTGCTCCGGCTCCGGCCGCCGTGCCGGAGGTCGCTAAACCCGAGTAGACAGCGGGCGCGGACTCCTCATTTGCAGTGAGCGCTCGACTGCAGCCTGGGATTTGTATTGCCCGCATCTGGCCATATATACTGCGCTGCCCGATATGAAAGTAATCGTAATCATCCCCGCGGCCGGTTTGGGGACGCGAATGTCCGCGGTCTCCGCCGGCACTAAGAGCAAGCAATTTTTCGAACTCCATGGAACGCCCATCCTGTTCCACACCATTCGGAAGTTTGCCGATAACCCCCACGTCAGCGAGATCGTCATCGCCCTGCGGAAGAATGAGACTGCCGGGTTTCTGCAACAGTCCGAACAGCATCGGTTTAAGAAGCCCTTGCGGGTGGTGGAAGGCGGAGAGCACCGCCAGAATTCCGTGGCTAACGCCCTAGTCTCCCTGGATCTGGCGCCGGATGACATCGTCCTGGTTCACGACGCGGTCCGACCGTTCGTCGATGACGAAACCATCGAAGGCGTAATCGAAGCCGTCAAGAAGTATGACGCAGCGATCGCAGGGATTCCGGCCATCGATACGGTCAAGCAGGTAGATCGTACTGCGGACGGTGCGGTTGTCCTGGCTACGGTTCCTCGCGAGCGCATGGTGATGGCACAGACCCCGCAAGGTTTCCGGTTTGGGCTGCTGAAGAAGGCCTTCGATGAGGCAACCGCTGATGGTTTTCTGGGAACCGACGAAGCTTCGTTAATCGAACGCAGCGGTGTGCCGGTACATGTAGTGATGGGTTCGCCGCGCAACCTGAAGATCACAACCCCCGGGGACCTGGAATTGGCCGAGTTCTACTTGGCCCAAGAAGACCGTCGCAAGACTAGCCTCACAGGATAGACACTGGTGTCATTCAACACACAGGTAGTGCGCGTGCCGAGAGTCGGCTTCGGTTGGGATTCCCACGAGTTTAAGCCCGGCATCCCGTTGAAAATTGGCGGCGTGTTGCTGCCCCACGATAGCGGCCTGGCGGGACACTCCGATGGAGATGTCCTGCTCCACGCGCTAACCGACGCCTTGCTCGGCGCCGTCGCTGCGGGTGACATCGGCAGCTACTTTCCTCCCAGCGATCCCCAGTGGAAGGGTGCAGATTCAGCGCGGTTCGTGAGCGAGGCACGGAAACAGATCGCTGCGAAGGGCTATACCGTCGGAAATGTGGACTGCACCCTGGTGCTGGCTGCACCGAAGATCGGACCGCACGCGAAGGCCATCCAAGAGAATGTCGCCAAGCTTCTGGAGATCAGCCCTGAGCAGGTTGGTATAAAAGCCAAGACGCCGGAAGGAATGGGAACCGATCACGCGGCCATCGCGCACGTGGTGGTACTGCTGACAGAAATCCTGTGGCCCTAGGAATTCCCTTATCTATCGCGCGAGAACCGTCACATCAAACTTTACCGGCATAGTGCGCGGCGGATAACAGGCGCTGCGGTCACATGCCTGGAACCGTAATTGTCCGCTCACGGGATAACTTCCGCTCAATGCCTTGGGAGATACCTTCACGGGAACAGTAACGGAGAAGTCTCCGCTATAGACGCTGAGTTTCTCGTTCGGCGCAAACGGGAAAGACTCGTCCTGTCCCGGCGGATATTTGATGGGCCCAACGCTGACATTGTCGGGAGAGAGTGAATTGCAAGACGGTGGGAATCAGCAACTCAGAATGCGGCTTGCTGGAGTTGATGTGGAAATCGTTGCCTACGCGGAAATCAAGCTGCACCGTCGTTGCGCCGCCGGGCTTCACCTGTACTTTGCCGATAGGAGCCAACTCGACCGACGGAACTCGAGTCCCCGGTTCCTGACAAAACGAGGTGCTCCAGGCAAGCGCAGCGAGTAGCGTGAGTATCCAACCCTGCTTCATGGCTTCGCTGGGTGAGGAGTACCGGCTTGTGCGACAGCGGGAGACACTCGCGCCTGGTTCACGCCCACCGCACGCGACGCCAGCGCCTTCTGAACGTTCTCTTCGATTTCACCGCGGCCGAGCAGACCGGTGCCTTTGCCTACGATCTTGCCTTGGCGGTCGATATAGAAACTGGTGGGCAGATAATCGACGTTGCCGTATTCCTCCGATACCTTATCGGTACCGAGCAGCACGGGATAGTTCACGCCCATCTCGCTGGCAAACTGAGCAATTTTGGGCGTCTCGGTGTCATCCATCGCCACTCCGAGGATCACCAGGCCATCCTCACCGTACTTTTTCTGTAAATCCACGAACCACGGCATCTCCACCTTGCAGGGTGAACACCATGTCGCCCAGAAATTCAGCAGAACAGCCTTGCCGCGATAGTCGGACAGTTTGACTTTCTTTCCGTCGAGGGAAGCCAGTTCGAAATCGGGAGCCGACATTCCGCGAACGTCGCCGACGAGGACCGTAGGCCCGTGCCGTCGGATCCGCGTCAAAAATTTGCCGCTGGCTACCATCGCCAGGATTGCAATCACCAGGGCCGCAAACACCAAAGCATTACGTTTCACAGGTCAGACCTTTAGAGTGCGAATCGGTTTAAGAATGACAGATAGCCCGATAGCAGCTTGAGATTGTTCATGAAGATAAGGATACCCACCGCGATTAAAAGGACCCCACTGACGACTTCAACGGTATGCAAATGACGGCGAAACTTGCTGTAGAACCCTAAAAAACGGTCCACTCCGAGCGACGTCAACAGGAATGGTACGGCCAGGCCAAGGGAATAGATTGCCAAAAGCAACACGCCCTTGAGCACGGTCTGCTGAGCGCCGGCGAACACCAGGATCGTGGCCAGGATCGGTCCAATACAGGGCGTCCAGCCAAAGGCGAAAGCGAAGCCAACAACGAACGAGCCGAGTGCGCTTGAGCTGCCCTTCACGTCGTGCAGACGTTTGTCGGCATACAGCGCCTTAATTTTGAACAATCCCGTCAGGTGCAGACCAAAAATGATCACGATGATGCCCGCCACCTTGGCGAGAATGTTGTGATATTCATTGGCCAACTGACCGATACCAGTTGCCACCGCTCCCAGGGCAATAAAAACGACGCTGAACCCCAGGATGAACGTCAGGGAGTGCAGCATCACGGTGGCGAAAACCCGGCGATCCTCGGACTGAAGGTCTTCCACGCTGGCGCCCGATATCAGCGAAACGTACCCCGGAACCAGGGGAAGCACGCAGGGCGACAGAAACGAGAGAAGTCCGGCTACGAAGGCAGCCAGGGGGAGTGGGAGACCATGCATAGTAAATTATTGTAGCAACCCGCCGGGACCGGAGTTGTCAATTTCCGCTGCCCGCGGAATACGCCCTAATGCCTAACTGGCAACCGGTTGCGAGGCGACCCGTACGGGCGATTTCCGCAGTCCCGACCAGGTTTCCGAAATAACGATGGAATCGCCCGGATTGTGCGGGTCGTACTTCACCGAAGTGGGCAAGCCCAGACGACATGAGTACAAGTCGATAAATTGCCTCAAGTGAGTTACATCCTGCGATGCCTCATAGGCGACACCGGCCACGTCGTAGGAGTAAATCAACAGGATCATCTGGCGCTGGGTCGGCGATTCATCCAATTCGTGCACGTCAATGATAGTCCCTTCTATGATCCGCCCGCCCTTAGTCAATTGCGTGCGCCGCTCCAGCTCCTCGCCTTCGCCCGAACGCTTTGGGTTCCGTGCCAGCAGGGCGTATCCGACTATGGCGGCCGCTGTGCCAAATGCGAGAATTGGGTAGTAGCGGAGAGAACTCATAGAAGTTGTGACTAGCATACCCCGAATTCATGTCCGGCAATAGGCGCATTGTGAAAGGCCAAACCAAGCTTCAGAACGCGTCGGCTACCGGGTTGCGAAGTGTACCGACACCTTCCACCGTGATCTCAACGACATCGCCCGCTTGAAGCGGCCCGACACCTGCAGGAGTTCCGGTCGAAATCACGTCGCCCGGCTCCAACGTCATGACTTGCGCGATGTAGCGCAGGATGGTGTCGAGATTGAAGAGGAAGTCGGACGTGGTGCCATCCTGGCGAAGCTGGCCGTTTACGCGAGTCTGGACTCGGATGCCCCCCGAAGGATCCAACCCTGATACCACAACAGGACCGATAGGACAAAACGTGTCGAAGCCCTTGGCACGCGACCACTGGCCGTCTTTGTTCTGAAGATCGCGCGCGGTCACGTCGTTCACGCAGGTGTAACCAAGAATATAGTCGCGTACGTCTTCGCCCGCTTGCAACCCGTGGCAGCGTTTGCCGATTACCACACCAAGTTCGCCTTCGTGGTCCACGCGCTGCGAAAGAGCCGTGGGGCGAAGAATCGTTCCGCCCGGAGCCAGCACCGCCGAAGGTGGCTTGAGGAAGATCAGCGGTTCGGAGGGGATGGGGTGGTTGAGTTCTTTGGCATGCTCGCGATAGTTGCGTCCGATGCAGACGATCTTCGTCGGAGTGACCGGAGCCAGCAACTGCACCGATGCTAAAGGAGCGGCGGCCGTCTCACTTCGGGCGAAATCGCCGGGCCCCGTGGGCAGCTCCGAAGCTGTACCGGTAATCATTTCGTTGCCGTTGACGGTTTCGATCAGGCCATATCGAACCGAGTTCTCGAATTGATAGCGGCAGAATCGCATAGAACACACTCTTATTGTTTTTGTGGAACCACTTCTGTGGTTGCAGCGGAACGCTGACTCTCGTTGCCTCGTAAGTCTACCGCCGAAACAGAATAGGTATAGGTTCCCGGAGTGACGCTGTCATCACGATACGACGGCACGGGGACCGGCTTTGCATTGAGCTTTACCGGCTCACCTTGGCCCGTCCGGCGGAACACGTTATATCCAGCGAGATCGCTCTCCATATTAGGCGCCCACGAAAGATCGACAAAGGGCTTCTGTCCTACGCTGGAATACACGGCCTGCAAGCCCGAAGGCTCGGCGGGGGGATAGATGTCGCGGGTGAAAGCGGCCACCGGTTTGGAATCGTCGCCCTCCACCGACATGTCTACGCCTTGCGAGTGAACCTGCGTCATGGACGTGATTCGATAGTCGTATTTCGTCTCCCATGCAAAAGTCTTGTCGAGGAAGAAACCCTCGGCCGCGGGCTCGACGTCGGCTAGCGTGAGATAGGCGTTCGCTCCGGCTGGGCTGCGACTGACGCGATAGCGGTAGGTCAGCCCCTGGGGCGCGGCGGGCGGCTCCGTACCCGTCCAGGCAATCAACACTCCGTCAGCTTCTACCGTCGCGGTGAGTTGCTCCGGCGGGTCGATGGTAGGCGCCACCGGAATCAGCACCTGATTCGAGAGTCCCGCACTGCGGTTGCGGGTGTTGAGAATCTCGACGGCATACCGCACGAAACCTGCCGGGTGCTGCTCCCCCAACTCCGGCGGCAGCGTATCGGCATATTTCATGTGTATGGCAGACGGAGAGTAATTCTTCGTTTTCGGTTCGATCTTTGGGTTCTGTGCCGTACCGACCGTCGTGCAACTGCTCATGAGCTCGATGCCCTCGTGCCGGCAAATGCGCGATTGGGGAATGTTCTTCACCAGCGTGCGGTCGGTGTTCTTCTGCGGCAAGGTCCAATCGAGTTGGACCTTGTTGCCTTTGCGCGATGCGGTCAGATCGTCCACTGGCCTGGCCAGTTGGAGCGAGGGGAGCTGTGGAGCACCGGGTGTGCCGCATCCCGCGAGAAGCACCAGACCACACACGCAGCTCAGATAAATGCAGGGGCGCAGATTCATGCGAAGTATCAGCGTAACAAATCAGTAGCCAGTAGCCAGTTGGCGGTTGTTGGCAAGCGCCGTGAAGGGCAAGCGCTACGGTCGAACATCGACGATAAAGGATGGGCAGGCAACCGGCCTAACCGTCCAGCTTCCTGGTTAGCAGCTCGTTCACCAGTGCCGGATTCGCCTGGCCCTTCGAGGCCTTCATAATCTGGCCGACGAAGAATCCGGCAACTGTCTTTTTTCCGGCCCGGTACTGCTCAAGCTGCTTGGGATTGGCGGCGATGACCTCATCGATGAGCTTCTCGATGGCGCCCGTGTCGGTAATCTGCTGGGGCTTTTCTTTTTCGTAGATTGCGGGGAAGTCTTCGCTGCGCTCGAACGCGAGATCGTACAAGTCTTTCAGGATCTTGCCGCTGATCGCTCCGGTCTCCACGAGATCGGCCGACATCGCGACACCTTTCATCGATATCGGCGACTGCTCGATCTCCAGACCCTTCGCCTTGAGGCGGCCGAGCAGTTCGGCTTGGACCAGGTTCGCCACACGCTTGGGATTTTTCGCCGCCGAAGCAGCTTCTTCGAACTGATCGGCCATTGACTGCGTGCGCGTCAATGTGGCGGCGTCAGCTTCGGTGATGCCGTAGTGTTCGACCAACCGCTTGCGCTTGGCTTCGGGAAGCTCGGGCAGCTTCGCGGCGATTTCGGTGCGCCATGCTTCATCCACGACCAACGGCAGCAGGTCGGGCTCGGGGAAATAGCGGTAGTCATGCGCCTGTTCTTTCGAGCGCATGCTGTACGTGCGCCCTTCGCCGGCATTGTAGAGACGCGTTTCCTGCGTGATGGTTCCGCCCGACCGGAGCACCTGCTCGTGACGCGCGATCTCGTACTCCAGCGCCTGCCGGATGAAGCGGAACGAGTTTACGTTCTTGATCTCCGTCTTGGTGCCGAACTTCGTTTGCCCGACCGGACGAATGCTGATGTTGGCGTCGCAACGCAGCGAGCCTTCCTCCATATTGCAGTCGCTGACGCCCGTATAGAGGATGATCTCCTTCAGTCGCGTGAGATATTCCCAGGCTTCATCAGGCGATGAGATATCGGGCTCGCTGACGATTTCGATCAGCGGCACCCCGGAGCGGTTCAGGTCGATGGAGGTCCATTCGCCGCTGTCCGGCAGCCCGTCATGCAGGCTCTTGCCGGCGTCTTCTTCCATGTGTACGCGAGTGATGCCGATGCGCTTGCGGCCTCCGCCAGAAGCTGCGATCTCGATGTAACCGTGCTCGGCGAGAGGCTTGTCGTACTGCGAAATCTGGTATCCCTTGGGCAGGTCGGGATAGAAATAATTCTTGCGCGCGAAGATCGAGTTCTCGCGGACCTGGCAGTTGAGCGCCATGCCGGCAAGTACGGCAAACTCCACTGCCTGGCGGTTCAGGACGGGCAGCGCTCCTGGAAGGCCAAGGCAGACCGGGCATACATTCGTATTCGGCGGGTTTCCGAACTGCGTCGAGCAGCCGCAGAAAATCTTGGTCCTGGTGAGAAGCTGGACATGGACTTCCAGGCCGATGACCGGCTCGTACTTCAACTGGGTCGCGACGGGAGCGTCGGGAACGGTCGCCATATTCGTCGATTATAGCGACCCCATCGCGAATCAATCATGCAGCTCGGCCACGACGCCCTTGGGCTTCCAGAGACCGATAACGATTCCCATGAGCACGGAACCGACCAGCGGATAAGCGGCGCAGATGCACATGAAGATGGCGGACCGCATTTCGAAGGTCATCTCCGTAATCATTGCGAGGGCGGCGACAATGCCCACCATCAGGCCGGTAACGACGCCGCGGAACAGGCTGTACTTGCATGAAATCCCCATGACCCACGAGATGACGAGAGCCATTCCGATGCTGCACAGGAACGAAATGAGATAGGGCCAGTAGTTGGGATGCGCAATGTAGATCTGCATCTCTTCCGGAGGAATACGGGTACCCGCCTGCCAGGCCTTCGAGAGGGCCGTAAACCACACCGCGCCGAAGCCGAAGTGTACGAGCGCGGCCACCACGATCGCTCCCCAGTTCACCTTCATGGTTGTTCTCCTGTGTCGGCGAAACGATAACGGTTCAGCGGCGCGAGCGCAACGATTTATTACCGCAGGCCCTTCTGGCACAGCGCCAGGACCTCATCCGGAGAGCGGCCTGACTGCCGCAGACTTCGCAGGCTCAAGGCATCGTGGCGCTTGGCCAGGCGCACACCCGACGTGTCGCGAATGAGGTCACAATGGAAGTACGACGGTACCGGTAAGTCGAGTGCGCGAATCAGGAGCAGTTGGCGGGCCGTCGATTTCAGCAGGTCCACACCGCGAACGACCTCCGTGATGCGCATCGCTGCGTCATCCACCACGACGGCAAGCTGATACGCAGGAACATCGTCGCGACGCCAGATGAGGAAGTCGCCGAAGTCCCGGCCCGCGATGAAAGTTTGCGGACCCTGATGCTCATCGCAAAACGGAATCCGGTCGCCATCAGGTACGCGGAAGCGCCAGTTTACTCCGGCGGGAAGCTCGTAGTTACCCGCGGCGGCAGCCCGCTCCCGACAACGGCCGGAGTAAATCGGCTCGTCGTCGATATCGTTGGGAGCTGCGGCAGCCGAGGCGAGATCTTTGCGTGAGCACGTGCACGGGTAGATGGCTCCGAAGTCTCGCAGCTTGCGCCAGGCCTCCAGATAAAACTCGCGGCGCTCACTTTGGCGGTATGGACCAAATGGCCCCCCGATGTCGGGTCCCTCCTGCCAATCGATC
The DNA here is from genome assembly GCA_963738905.1 of uncultured Acidobacteriaceae bacterium. Lineage (GTDB taxonomy): Bacteria > Acidobacteriota > Terriglobia > Terriglobales > Acidobacteriaceae > DASRAA01. Next base: position 717,648 of record CAVTYG010000010.1, on the reverse strand, counting down.
CCGAGCCAGCGCAGGTCTTCGAGCATCGCGACGGAATATTCGGACTTCGAACGCTGGGGATCAAGGTCTTCGTCGCGCAGCACGAGCACTCCGTTTCGCTCTCGCGCACGCTGATATGCCGTCCAGAATGTGCAGGCGTGCCCGATGTGCAGTAGCCCCGTCGGGGAAGGGGCAATGCGGCCACGGTAGGTTGGCGACATGGAAGGCACCGGGTCGATTGTAGAGCGATCCACCGGCGCCGCCCCCGCTCCCCAAATTGCCAACTGCGAGAAATTCCGAGCCATCCGCACAATTAGGGGCACTAAAGTCTGCTATTGGGCTTATTATGTGATGCCACGAACAGGCACATTGAAGGTCGGGCCTCGAAACAAAAATCCAAACAGCAGGGTTGAGACAAATGAAAACTTCCACTTCGTCTTGGTTCGTCGCGTTGGTCGTGTCGGTTCTGACCTTCGCCGGAGTTGCACACGCAGGCCTAACCATCTTCGGAACCGGTCTTTCTTTGCCGGAGAGCATTTCGCTGGTACCCGCGGGATACGGCACCTATGGCGGCGACTACTTCATTCCCGATCCCGGCATTAACAACATCGGCTTGGGTAACATCGGATACCTGCCTCCGACCGGAGGCGTGGCGTCAGTGTTTGTGACGATTCCCGGCACAACCGTGCGACCGTTGGGCGGAGTGTTTCTTCCGAGCAATTTCGGTTCGTGGGGCGGACAGTATCTTACGGTGGGTGGAAGTGCGAACGGGGCCTTCGTCGCCGCGGTTGCGAGCGATGGGACCGTGACCCCGGTGGGAGTATTTATACCCGGCACTCAGCTGGTGACGCCGGTGATTGCTCCAGCAAATTTTGGTTCGTTCGCCGGGCAGGTGCTGGCGACGAACAATAATGGAACCGTAACCGCCATCGATCAGTCGGGAAACTTCAGTACGTTTGCCACGGTGACTAGTGGGGTATTGTTTGGCGCGGCCCTTGCGCCGCAGGGCTTCGGGGCCGTTGGAGGGGACCTGCTGGTGGGTGAAGGGGGGAGCGGGAATATTTTTGCGATCGATGGGCAAGGCAATGTGAGCCTGTTTGCGACCGTTCCCCTGGGTCCAAATCAACCCGGATTGCGGCAGATGGCATTTGCTCCGGCTGGCTTCGGCGCCTACGGGGGCGACCTTTTCCTTTCGGTCTCGGGTAGCGGCGCCGGAGGAGGCACCTTTGGAGCGCTCGTCGCGATCGACCCAAACGGCATTGAGGTCGCGCAATTGATTGTTGGAACTCAATTGAATGCTTTCGATCCGCGCGGGCTGTTCTTTGTGGACAACCAGACGCTGCTGATCAGCTCGTCAGACCCGATCTTCCTGGGAACACCGCAGGACTTTAAGCCGGTGCCGGAACCGACCACTCTCTTATTGCTTGGGAGCGGGATGATCGGTTTCTGGTGCAAGCGTCGGAACTAAGCGGAACGCATCCCCGGCCGATGTCCCGTTCCGGCCGGTTTTGCCGGGGCGGGGCTTTTCGCAGGGTTTGACTGCTAATCAAGATTGGCAAGAGCGCCCACCTGCGTTCTGCGCCCGCGGTGTTACAATGCTTACAAAAGTTACATTCGAGGTGAACGGTGAATAATGCGGCGCGGTCCATGGTGGTGAGCATGCGGCTGCCGGTGGAAAGCAGCCAGCGGCTGAAGCGCCTGGCCAAGCGGCACGGCTGGTCCGCGAGCGACGCCAGTGCCCGTCTGGTCGAGGAGGGCCTCCGGCGCTCCGAATTCGCGTTCATCGATTTTCGTGATTCTGCCGCGGGACGCAGCGCCTACATACAGGGCAGCACGCTCGCGGTTTGGGAGATCATGCTGCTGCTGCGCAGCTATCAGAATGATCCGGCGGCCGTGGCGCGGCACTTGCAATGGCCCGAGGCCAAAGTCCTGGCGGCAGTGAACTATGCCTGCGCGTTTGTGAAAGAAATCGAGGAAGCAATCGCCGAGAACGACGCAGTCGATCTCACGGCCCTGAAGCGGATGCTGCCGCAAATCTCCGAGTTCCCTGCAGGCAAGCCGGCACGTCGTTAAGATGCTGCGGCTTCTGCTGGACGAGCACATTTCCCCCAGAGTCGCCGAAGGTCTGCGGCGACGCGCGCCGTCCCTGCTCGTACATGCACTCGCGAAATGGGAGGGTGGCAACTTTCTGGGCCAGGACGACAACGCCTGCCTGAGGGAGGCGACCCGCCAGCGGTTGACGCTGGTCACCTACGACCGCAGGACCATCCCGCTGCTGCTGAAGACCTGGGCGGAGTCAGGACGCAGACATGGCGGCGTAATTTTCGTGGACGAAAAGACGATCTCTCCAGCCGATGTGGGTGGACTGGTCCAGGCACTCCATCGCCTGGCAAAGGCATCCGCCAGATGGGACTGGACGGACCGAGTCTGCTTCCTGCGGCGGTGATGTCGGATAAATGGGCGTTAGCCGAAACCGGACTAGAACGGCGCACCCAGAAAAGTTAGTTCGTTGGATAGCCCACCCCGCGAATCAAGATCCGGCAAGAAAACTGATTGACAGGCTGCCTTTCACACACACCGCGTTTGGCTGATAGGTATTTTCCGGCGGATCAAACATCGGATAGAAATAGGCGCTAACTCCGTTCGTGCAATTCGGTGTGCCGGTGGCACAGGTCGCGTTGGGGTTTCCACACTTGCCAGGGTAATTTTCCGGACCGTAGGCGCTGCTGGTCGGGCCCTGGCAGGTATAGACCGGCTCCGACGGATTGCCACTGCAAGCCAGGGTCAATGGCAGATTGTAGGAGGCTCCCCCGGTATTGGCACACTGATTCTGTTTCCAGAGAGTGTCGGTGCATGTCGAGGGGATGACGCTGATGTCATACCAGACACAGGGAGCGCCGGAACTGAAACAGCCGGGATTGCTGGCAGCCTCAAAATTGGTTTCGACCATGGTCAGGTGTTGCGTCTGGGCGTTCATGCAATTCGCGGGCGCTGCGTTCAACGCGGCACAGAAACGCGATGAACTACTGGACGTGTCAACCGACGCGGTACAGGTCTGGTTCACATTGATTTGGGTGTAGGCAGCGTTCGCGCCCTTACCGGTGTTGACGCACCCGTTCCCGGAGGAATTCCACGTGATAACACCCGGAGCTTGGCTCAGCGTGGTAAAGCTGACATAGATCGGAACGGATTGGCGGTTCACAATACTGACGGTTACGGTATCGGCGAGCGCCATTGAAGCGACGCCAAGGAGCATCAAAAGAACAACGGAGTTTCCGCTGAAAATACCCCGGCAACGATTCATCGCTTGTCCTCTTCCAGTTTCAGCGACGAATCATAGCCTGCTTCCGTCGCCAAGGCGACAAAAACTCCTGGATCCTCGTTCCTTCGGCGGCAAATTGGTAGTGTTCCAGAGCCTGCCCTGAATTGTCGAGGGGTTAGCAAGCTGCGCTTTCGGTGCCAACCTGAAAAACCCGCGCTCATCCTAACCGTGGCTCAGTTGCTTTCTCCGGCTAATGCGCCCACAATTCCTAATCGCAGGAACAAACGGGAATACTGGGTGGACGATCGCACCGTACCCGGCGTTTGTTTCGCGGAAAAATACGAGGCATTATGGCTAAGAAATCTGCTACTGCGGAAAGTGTTTACAAACTGGTAGAGGTCATCGGCACCAGCCCGCATACCTGGGAAGATGCGGCCAAAAATGCGGTGGAGACGGCCGCCCGTACCCTGCGGGACTTGCGAATTGCCGAGGTCGTAAAGATGGACATGAAGGTCGAAGGCGGCAAGGTAAAGGAGTATCGCACGCGCGTGCTGGTTTCGTTTAAATACGAAGGGTGAGACCTCGGCAGACCTATCCGCTCGTGAACGGCCAGTTGCCGTACTGACTTTAGCCCCGGGTGGAGCGACCAAAGCGCGGAACCTGGGGCATGCGTGGCCACTAAATCCATTCCCCGCCGCATCTCCCACTCACCCCGCCATCGCTACCATTCACTGCTCAACCCATTGCATTCCTTTGGTTTGGCTCACGTCGAATGCGGCGCTTCCACTATCATCGAGCTACCGATGAAGGACACCTACCGCCGCTGGATGCACGACTGGGAAACCCGCATGACCTCGCGGGACAACAACCGCATCGTGCGTCCGTTCGAGTGGGGCAACGAGTTCGTGCAGCGCTGGCCGGTGGTGGGTGATATGCAGCCGCCGCAAGATGCGAGCGACTCGGCTGCCAATCTCGCATTCTGGAGGGCGGTCGACGATCGCATCGTCGCTAACAGCGACGACTTCTATGCTTACCGAACGCCGACTGACTTTCGTCTGGAGCGTCGCAGGGTCGAGTTGTTTCACACCGGCAGCGAGGCGCCCAAGAAGCAACTGAAAGAGTCTTACGGGCAGTTCCTGCGCTTCACTTCGCCGGTCGAGTCGCCTTATCCCGAGAACAACCTGATGAACGCGCGCTGGTTTCCCGCGAAGGGGCATCGCGCGGTCATTGTGATGCCGCAGTGGAACGCCGACGGTGTCAGTCAAAACGCTCTCTGCCAGATCTTCAACATGCTGGGCATCTCGGCGTTGCGCATGAGCATGCCGTATCACGACATCCGCCGTCCCGCCGGGTTCACGCGCGCCGACTACGCCGTCTCGGCCAACGTCGGGCGCACCATCGATTCGGTGCGACAGGCCATCACCGACATTCGCTGCTGTCTGGACTGGCTGCAGCAGCGCGGCTACACCAAGCTCGGACTGGTGGGCACCAGCCTCGGGTCTTGCTACGCATTTATTGCCGCCGCGCACGATCGGCGAATCAGCGTGAATGTTTTCAATCACGCCTCGACGGCATTCGGTGACGTGGTGTGGACCGGCCAATCGACGCGTCACATCCGCGAGAGCGTTGAAAAGGTCCTGACCCACGACGAACTGCGCAACGTGTGGCTGTCGATCAGTCCGATCGTGTACTTCGACAAATTTCAACGCTGGCCAAAGAAATCGCTGATGATTTACGGCCGCTACGATCTGACCTTCCTGCCCGAATTCTCTATGCAGGCAGCCGGCGAATTTCTGAAACGCGGCCTCGACACCACGGTAAAGGCGCTGCCCTGCGGCCACTATTCGCTCGGCGAAACGCCTTACAAGTACATGGACGCGTGGCACATCTCGCGCTTCCTGGCGAAGGCGTTCGCGGGATAGAAAACATCCACCGCAGAGACACAGAGGTACAGAGTTTTTGGATTCATGATCCCGGTGTTAACGCAGCCTTCCCTGCGCTAGCGACTCCTTTTTGTAACCGCGGCCACAGAACGCACACAGGGTTTTGTGAATTAATCTTTCTCTGTGCCTCAGAGCCTCTGTGGTGAGATCCCTCTTTATCTGTGTGCGACTTTCCCGCGCTACAATGTTGGCTTAGCACCATACAAGGACGCCATCATGCCTACCGATCCCCACGAACTTTCTATCGCCGAACTTGATCCGCAGATCGCTGAAGCCATCGCCAACGAAGAACGTCGCCAGCACGAAGGCCTGGAGCTCATCGCCTCCGAGAACTTCGTCAGCGAGGCCGTGCTAGAGGCCGCCGGTTCGGTTTTCACCAATAAGTACGCGGAAGGTTATCCCGGTAAGCGCTATTACGGCGGATGCGAATTCACCGACGTCGTCGAGAACCTGGCGCGCGACCGCGCCAAGCAGCTCTTCGGAGCCGAGCACGCCAATGTGCAGCCGCACTCCGGCTCGACAGCGAACATGGCCGCGTATGCTGCGCTCATCGCGCCCGGCGACACCATTCTCGGGCTGAACCTGGCGCATGGCGGCCATCTTACGCACGGGCATCCGCTGAACTTCTCCGGCAAGACTTACAAGATCGTTCCCTATGGCGTAACCAAAGAAACCGAAACCATTGACTATGACGAAGTCGAGAAGCTGGCTGAAGAGCACAAGCCGAGACTGATTATCGGCGGGGGCAGCGCCTATCCGCGCATTATCGACTTCGCGCGCATGCGCCAGATTGCCGATAAGGTGGGTGCGTTCTACCTGGTCGATATGGCCCACTTCGCCGGACTGGTTGCCGGTGGCGCGCATCCGTCGCCAGTGCCGCATTGCCACGTGGTGACCACCACGACCCACAAGACGCTGCGCGGCCCGCGTGCCGGATTGATTCTCTCCAAGCAAGAACACGCCGCGGCCATCGACAAGGTGGTTTTTCCCGGAATGCAGGGCGGACCGCTCGTACACATCATCGCGGCCAAGGCGATTTGCTTCCGCGAGGCGCTGCAACCCAACTTCAAGGACTACGCGCGCCAGATCGTGGCCAACGCCAGAGTGCTCGCGCAGACGCTCGCCGACGAGGGTTTCCGCATCATCTCCGGCGGAACCGACACACACCTGATGCTGATCGATGTTTTCGCCAAGGGCATGCTGGGCAGTGACGCCGAAAACGCGCTCCACGATGCCGGAATCACCGTGAACAAGAACGCCATCCCGTTCGACACCAATCCACCGATGAAGCCCAGCGGCATCCGCATTGGCACGCCCGCGCTCACCACCCGCGGCATGAAAGAACCCGAGATGCGCCAGGTGGGCAAGTGGATCGCCGACGCGCTGCATAACCGCACCGATAAAGCCGTGCTCAACAAGATCCGCGGCGAAGTGCTCGAACTCGCCGAGCAGTTCCCGCTCTACGCCTCGCGGCGAGCGAAGCATCTGGAGACGGTGAAAGCGTAGGAATCGAGCCATTGAACGATCTGCCAGCCGCTGTTCCGATTGAAGCGGTACTCTCGGAGAAGTCGTCGCCTCCGCGTCTATCGTTCGTCCGCGACGTCGCCTCGCTCTATCATCGCAACGCTTGGCTATTTCTGAAGATGCTGCTGCCCGCGACGATCTTCGGCTACTTGGCGTTGTATTTGTGCACAGCCCGAGCCAATGAAATCGGCTCGGCACTGCCGCACGGGCCGACGATGCGCGAGCACATAGCGGAAATGCTGGAGATGGCTGCATTTCGGTTTAGTGGTTTCGTGGCCGTCTGGATGTTTTACTGCTTTGCGTTCGGAGCGATAACCGTCGCGGTCCGAAAGCTGGTCGACGTGGAACACCCGCTAGTGGAGGAGTGTTTTGAACCCGTCCGCGAGCGCCTCTTGCCGTTCTTCGTGGTGTCGCTCTTGTTGTTCTTCGTCACATATCCGTCGCGCCGACACGACGCAGCCTCGCTCTCGCGCAGAGCAAATCGGTTACTGAAACCGCCGGTTGCCCTCCGGTTTACACTGAACCTGTGCGCGTCGCCATCGACATTCGGCGGATCAACGAGTTCGGTGTAGGCACCTACACTCGCAACGCCATTCGCACGCTCGCGCGCCTTGATCATCGCAACGAATATTTTCTGCTTGGGATTCCAGGCAAACTCGGTGGGATCGAGGCCCTTCCGGAAAACTTCATCACCGTTCCTACACATCCCAACGAGTTCTCGCTGACCAGCTATCTCGAGCTCAATCGCATCATCAAGCGCCATAAGTGCGACTTGCTACACGTCCCACATCTTTTCTGGAAGCCGCAGGCAGTGCCGTGTTCCTATGTGGTGACGGTCCACGATCTGTTCGACCACCTGTATCGCGTCAATGGTGCGTCGTGGGTGAAGCGGAATATGCATTTCGAGTTGACCCGGCGTACGCTGCAGCGTGCCGCACGCATTTTTGCCGTCTCGAAGTTTTCCAAAGACGACACCGAGCGCATCTTTCAGATCTCCGGTGACAAAATCGAGGTCATTTATAACGCCCTCGATGATCGCTTCCGTCTCGGACATGCCAACGACACCGATCGCAAGCTTATCGCTGAGCGTTACCAGGTCAACTATCCATTTCTGCTTTATGCCGGCCGCATCACGCCGCACAAGAACGTCACACGCATCATCGAGGCCTTCGCCGCCTTGAAGGCTGAGTTGGCGAAAGAAGGCCAATATTCCGACCTGAAGCTGATCATCATCGGAGACGAACTCTCCAAGCATCCCGACCTGCGGCGCGCTGTCATCAATAGCCGGGTGCAAAACGATGTCCGCTTTCTAGGGTTCGTGCCGATAGGAGTGCTGCGCATCTTCTACGATCTGGCCAAGATTTTCGTGTTTCCGTCGCTCTACGAAGGCTTCGGGCTGCCGCCGCTGGAAGCAATGGCACACGGAACTCCTGTAGTCACGAGCAACACGACTTCGATTCCAGAAGTTGTCGGCAACGCGGCCGTCATGGTGAATCCCGAGAACGTTTTCGACATCATGCACGCTCTGCATCGCGTTCTGCTGGATCAACCCGTCCGCGAGAAGCTGAAAGCGCGTGGCATCGAGCAGGCCCAGAAGTTTTCATGGGACGACAGTGTCCGCCGCATGTTGCGGGTGTATCACGAAGTAGTGCAGAGTTAGCGCGCTAGCATCTGCCTTGCGTTAATTGCAGCCACGAATTATTCGCAACGCAGCGATGCCATGGGATCGACGCGCATGGCCCGCCGCGCAGGGATGTAGCACGCCACGATGGCGACCAGCATCAGAAGTACCGCGACACTTAGGTAGGTCAAGGGATCGTGCGCGCTGACCCCGAAGAGTTGCGTGGCCATCAGACGCGTTAACCCCAAAGATGCGGCGATGCCGATGGCGGCGCCGATGAGGGCCATCCTTGTTCCTTCTCCGAGAACCAGATGCAAGATGTCCCGTCGCTGCGCGCCCAGCGCCATGCGGATCCCAATTTCGTTGGTGCGTTGTTCCACGAGGTATGACGTCACGCCATAGATTCCGACACAGGCCAGGACCAATGCCAGCGCGGCGAACACGCCGAGCAAAATCATCGTAAGCCTTCGCGCCGCAAATGACGTGGCCACCACGTCGTCCATCGTCTGCACGTTGTAAATCACCTGGCGCGGATCGATCTCTTTTACCGCCTGGCGAACTTGTCCCATGACCGCGGCTGGATCGCCTTGTGTTCGTAGCACCACTGCCACCGACTTCGCGACCAAGGGCATAACCTTCTCCGGAATCTGCATGAAGGGATAGAAGAACTGCGCCTGGATCGTGCCTGTCGGGTCGGTATCGAGACCATATTGCTTCACGTGTCCGACCACGCCGACGATTTCAGCCTGGACGTTAAACTCCGTGAAGTTGAGGCGCTTGCCGATGGGATTTTCCCTCGGAAAATACATGCGCGCGAACGAGTCGTCGATATCCACCACGATCGGCGTATTTTCGTTGTCCTGTTCGCTGACGAAACGCCCGCGCTGCAACGTGATTCCCATCGCCTGCTGAAAGCCGGACTCAACGAGAAAGAACGTTGCCGCGTGCATATCGCTGTCGTGAGCCGGTTTGGGTTCGCCTTCGATCCAGAACGGCAATGACGAGTCATGAATCATAGGGCGCGAACCCAGCGTAACGGACACCGCCTGCACGCCCGGGATCGAGCGCATCCTGTCATCGAAATTGCGCAGGCGGGCGCGCGTGTCCACCGACGTCGTGTTCGGTGTCGCTGCCAGCGACAAATTGAACGTGATGGCATGATTCGGATTGAATCCCGGATTCACTCGCCACAACGCACCGAGAGTGCGTATCATCAACCCCGCTCCGACCAGCAGGACCAGCGCCAGCGCGATCTCGACCGCCACGAACGTTCCCTGTAGCCGATGACGAAAGCCGCTGGAGCCGCGCCCGCTCTGCTTCATCACGTCCTGCAGGTTCGTGCTCGTGGCCCTCAGCGCGGGCGCGAGCCCGAAGATGATCCCGGTAAACATGGAAAGCGCCAGGGTGAATAACAGGACCTTCGAGTCCATCGCGACTTCGCTTGCTCGCGGCAGCGCAGCCGGCAAGCCTTTGAGGAGCGCCTTCGTTCCCAGGAAGGCAAGCAACAGGCCAAGCATTCCGCCCAATCCCGCGAGTAAGACGCTCTCCGTCAGGAGTTGGCGAATCACGCGTCGGTGGCTTGCGCCCAATGCTGAGCGAATCGCGAACTCGCGCGATCTCGCTACCGACCGCGCAAGCAGCAGATTGGCGACATTCGCACACGCAATCAACAGCAGGAATCCGACCGCCGCGAGCAGCACCACCAGCAATGGCTGGACGTTGCCGACCAGGTCCTGCTTCATCGAGTACAGAGTGATGCTCTTGCCCGCATCCGCTGCGGGATAGGCGACCGCGAGGTTTCGCGCAATTTCAGCCATCTCGGCTTGCGCTTGCGCCAGCGTCACGCCCGGTTTCAGACGACCGAACGAGCGAGCGCTCACCGAAATGCGGCGGTCGCGAAACGAAGGATCTCTCCACTGCCCGATGGGGGTGTACACATCGCGCATGTTTCCGTAGAAGCTGAAGGTGTCGGGAATGATTCCGACGATCGTGTACGACGTGCCGTTCAGGATGATCGGCTGACCAATAATGTCGGGCGACGAGCCGAACTTGCGCTTCCAGAAACCGCCGCTGAGTATGACGACCGGTGCGGCGCCAAGCTGGTCGTCATCAACCCGAAACGTGCGGCCAAGAACCGGCGTAACACCGAGGGTATCGAAGAAGCCACCCGAAATCATGTATCCGCTCAGGCGTTCCCCTTCACCGTTGCCGATGAAGTTGTAGTCTTCATTTCGGTACGCGGCCATGGAGGCAAACGAGCGGCTGTCGCGCTGCCAGTCGAGGAAGTTCATGTATTCGATGGGAGCGCTTTCGAAGCCACCCATCTTTTCGTACTTCTCGTAGATCGCCACCAGTTGCTCGGAGTGAGGATATGCCAGCGGATTCAACAACACTCCATTAACCACCGAGAACAGCGCCGTGTTCGCGCCAATGCCGAGCGCCAGCGTCAAAACCGCAATCGCCGTAAAGGCCGGCGACTTGATGAGCATGCGCAGTCCGTAGCGCAGATCAAAAAGAAACGTATTCATGTGATACCAAGTTCCGCAGTGAGGGGTAGGTCCCGAATCGCCCACGAGCGCATTCCATACTAATCGCCACGGCTGACTGAGGTGAACTGATCCGGGACGAACCGCCAAATTACTGCCGCAGTCGAAATAAAACCCGAATCCACACAGTAAGCATTGACCGCTGCGATAACTTAAGGCACTCTTTTTGGCGCGATTACAGCCCTTCAGGCTATCCAAAGAGATAGCTACCCTCTACGATTTGCGAGGCTGTACCGCAGGCCCATTCGTCAGGTGCCCGCTAAGCCAATCAGTTTCAGCGTTTTCATTCGGCCCACCCCACGCAAGCGCTGGCATTCAAAGTGCAAGCCTTATGTCATCTTAAGCAGTCGGTAGCCCGGGCATTACAGGAATGATCCACCGGCCCTGTAGTTCCGTGAGCCAGCTCCTATCTGTGAAGACCGCTGGCTGGAGGCTGTGATGAAGTCCACTCGTCTGCTGTTACTGGCGTTCCTTGCCGTCGTTCTCACCGGAAATTTGGCCGCTGTGAATCCCAACAACTGGATCGGCCCTCAAGGCGGCGGCTGGAGCCAGTCAGGCTACTGGAGCCTGGGACTGCCGGGTCCGCTCGATGATGTCCTGATCTATACCGGCGGTGACGACTTCGTGGCGTTGGATACAAGTTCCTCGATCAACTCGTTGACGCTCGGCGGAACTGCCGGCGGTTCCGTGCTTGTTACGGACAACGCTGCGCCGCACACTCTGACTCTCGCCGGCGGCCTCAATCTTTATTCCAACGCGAGCTTTCAAATCCAGGATACGGCGATAACGGTGGGAGCGAATTCGCAAAATGCCGGGGGGTTGGGGCTGGTTTCTGGGGCGTCTGCGACAATCAATGCCAATTTCGACAATGTTGGCTTCGGCGTGCTGGCCGTCGACCAAGGCTCAACGTTTGTTGTAGACGGAACTCTCAGTAATAGCGGCACCATCGAGCTCGGGGCCAGTCCATTCCTTTTGGGTGGCAAGCTGACCGCGGCTAGCCTGAACAACACCGGTTCCGTCTCCGTAGCTCACGGGGCCATACTTATGGTGACGGGAGGACCCCTCATCACCGACATTCCGAGGCTAGGCTTCCCTCAATTGGGCGCTTTTTACGACATTGCGGGAACATTCACCATCGCAGGCGGAGACCCGTTCGCAAGCTTGAACACTATCGAAGGCCAGCTTCGCCTTCATGGGCAGACTACTAACATCACGCCGGGAAGTGGTTCGCTCACCCTATCTTCGACAGCCTTCCTGCAGGTGGAAGATAGCTCCAGCGTTACCGTGAACGGCGATCTCGTCAACAATGGTTATCTTGCGACCGGACAATTCGGCGCGGGAAATACTCTTACTGTGAACGGCACTTTGACCAACAATAGTACCTTGGAGGTCCACGGACCTTCGGACGTCTTGAATGCAGTAAGCCTGGCGAACAATGGCTCTTTAAATGTCTACGGTTATGCCTACGGTTTTGAAGCCACCTTGAATGTGGCAAGTCTCGTGAACACAGGCTCACTGAACGTCTATGGCCCAGCAACCGTCCTGAATGCGGGAGACCTCTCGAACACCGGTTCTCTTGGTTTTTATGGCACAGGAACTGTCCTGAATGCGGGAAGCCTCACGAACAATGGGAACATGTTCCTGGATAACGAGACCGTAAGCAGCGTGAACCAGCCCGCGTCACTTACCGTTAACGGTGACTTGACCAACAATGGATATTTCTCTACGGGACAGAACATCGGTGGGGGGAATGTGCTGACCGTTACCGGAACGGTATTCAACAATCAGAACTTCGACATCTATGGCGCGAACGACGTGGTGAACCTGGGCGGGCTCATCAACAATAACCATTTCGATCTCTACGGTTCCGGGGCCATCGCTAACCTGGGCCCGTTCGCCAACAACGGCAGCATATTTGTCGGCAAAGGCGCCACCCTTAACCTCTACCAGCCCGGCGGGATAACTGACATACCCGTGGGCTCAGGTTTTCAAGTGGCCGGCACGGTCAATAGTGTTCTCGATAGCGCTAATGGTTTCTTCAACCTGACGAGCGTCGAGGGCTATCTGCACATGGGGAATCAGCAGGCTACCAACATTACTCCCGGCGGAAATTTGCTCAGTATCAGCAATACCGGCGAACTGGATGCCAGCCAAAACTCGATCATTACCATCACCGGCGACGTGTACAACGCCGGACTTCTTTCCACGGGAAAATATGATCTCAGTCCTACCGTAAACACTCTGACTGTGAGTGGAAACCTGCTGAATGATGCGGGTGGTTCGTTCAGCTTGTATGGTTCGGGCGACGTTGCCAACGTCGGAACACTCAGCAACAGCGGCTTTGTGTATGTTGCTCCCGGCGCAACGCTGAACCTCACAAATCAGTTCAGCGGCATTACCGACATCCCTGCCGGCGCGGGATTTCAGGTTGCCGGCACCGTGAATAACCTGCTGACTGCCAACAACGGGCTTGTCGGCGTAAACAGCATCGAAGGCTACCTGCACATGCAGAATGGCCAGACGACCGACATCTATCCGAGCTCCTTCTCCATTTTCCAGCTCACTATCGCCAATACTGGCGAATTCGATGTCGGCGGCCATTCGACCGTTAACATCAATCTCGATGTCGACAATTCCGGCGTTCTCTCTACCGGAACGTATGACTTGGCGCCCACGGCCAACACGATCACAGTTGCCGGCAATTTCTACAACGAGCCGAATGCGTTTCTGAATGTGAACGGTGCCGGAGATGTCGTCAACGTAGGCACGCTTAGCAACTACGGTACTGTCTTCGTCGCCTCGGGAGCGACTTTGAATCTTACCAACCAACCAGGTGGCATCACCGACATACCGTACGCATCATCGTTTGACATTCTGGGCACGATCAACAGTGTCGCTGAGAACGACACCGGCTTCGTTAATTTGACCTCCGTGGAAGGAACGCTTTACCTGGAGAACGGAGCAGTAACGACTACAACTCCCGGCAACAATGGAGTCCTGACAATCTCCAGCACAGGCGCAATTCATGTGTTCAACAACTCGACCTTTAACGTCAACGGCAGCGTTGACAACTTCGGCTACCTGGGCGCTGATCCAAGCACCATCATCATTGCCGGCACACTTACCAATGAAGCGGGAAGTGTGTTTAACCTGACGGCCGGCGATATGCTGCAGGTGGGCGGACTCGTCAATAAGGGCGCATTTAGTATTCCCGACGGAGCCACCTTCCAGTCGCCGCGGTTCGACAGTATCGGTAGCACCTCGGTGAGCGCACTTGCTACCCTGCTGGTCGGCACCGGAACGGCCGGCAACACCGGCTACTATCAACTTGCTAACGGAACGCTGGGCGAGTTCATCGATACAAACGGTTTCGGCGTGATCGTCGCTCTTAACGGCGCCAAGATCAGCCTCGATGGCACACTCGATATTCAGCTCCAGGCCGGCTTCAACCCCGCTGTCGGAACCACCTACGACTTCATCACGTTTGGCGCGGGCGACCTGACCGGCACCTTCGCCTCCATGCAGAATGCCATCTTCAATAATGGCACCGAGAAGTGGGTGGTCATCTACAACGACGCCGGAGGCTATGTGGAACTGCTGGCGCAGTCCAATGGCCAGTCATCGACTCCCGAGCCCTCGACATTCCTGTTGCTGGGCACCGGACTCATCGGCCTTTCCTACGGCCTGCGCAAACGTTTGTCGCGTTAGCTTCTCCCCCGGGACGACGGCGCGGGGTGCCGGATCCAACAAATCCGCACCGCGCCGTGAGCTTAGCGCGCAGACCAAGGCACACAGCGTTGTTACGGAGGCATCTATGACACCGAGACGGCTATTTCAAGTCGAGGCTACCTATGTCGCAGTCCTATGCATTGCTGCCATTCAGCTTAAAGGACAAGGCACACCTATCACACCACGGTCCAGGGCGCCCCTGAACGTTATTCTTACCCAGATCACGCAAAGTCCGGGCAGTCACTCTAATCCACATGTGGATGGTGATTGGGCATCCTACGATACTTTGTCGGGCAATAATTACTCTAGCAGCCTCATTAGCTACTACAACTTCCCGAGCACCGCAAATTCTATCGTCCCAGCCAGTCTTAGTACGGTCCGATTCAGCGATGTGCAGGGTGGAAGAATAGTCTTCACGAGCGTGGCTTACAACGAAAGCCGCATCGTGCTTTATGACATTGCAACCGGTGCGTCCATGGTAATCAATCCGCAGCCAGGCACCTTACGTGACAATGCATCTATCGGAAGCAACACGGTGGCATATCTCGAAAAGGGGACCGGAAATGTAGTGGTTGCTTATGATTTAACATCGGGTCGTGCCGCCAACTTAGGAACTTACCAATGGGTGTTCGGTCCCAATGTATCTCCCAATGGAAATATCATCGCCTGGGCCGGATGCGCAGATCTTCCTCCTTATTACTTGAGCTGCGAAATCTTGATGGCGGCAAAAGGACTCGGCGGAAATTGGACCGTCAGCGCATTGCCTTCGCCTAGCGGTCCCTCGCGAACCGATCAGGTCAAAACGGATGGGCAGTTTGTTGTTTATGACGCTGCCGATCCCACAAATGCGAACCAGAGCGACATATACGTTTACAACATAGCGACGGGCAATACCGAACGACTAAATACAAATCTAAGTGCCATGGTTCCATCCATTTCTCATGGATTCGTGACATTTATGATGTCCGACCCTGCGTCCATTGTCTATGTGCCTTACCTCTACGATATTCAACGGAACCTGCTTTACCAACTCACCAATACATCGTCTCTGTTCCTTCCCGAGGACGACATCTCAGTCCTGTCCAATGGGCAGATTCGGATTGTCTGGGCGGGCTACGTCTATCCCGGCCCAGCCCAGTGGAATGTCTACGCCGCCACGATCCCTAAGCCCTGTGTCCCTCGCCAGGTTGTGCTTGACGCCTCGATAAGCTATCCGCCCATTTATCTTTGGGCCGCCCCCACCTACCACGACGCAGTGGCTAGGCCGCACCCACCACTGACATTTCATCTGCCCGGACGCCTCCCGGTTGTGAAGGGAAATGCCGACACGGGATTGTCCCAGCTCTCAATTTCTATAGGCCGAAGGGTGACCAGCTGTTTGTATCAGGGCGCAAACAATGGCACTGAATATGACATGCTGGGTTGTCGTCCACCCTTGAGGGCAGGCAGTCAAGTCAGCGCCGATACTCTAGATATGCGAGTATGGGATGCCGATTTCCGAGAAGGAACGACCGAAGTCCGGGTGGAGCTCGACGACGCAACATGTGCTCCTTAGTCATCAGCCTCCAGCCAATGCCTTCCCAACCTGGGAAATAGTGCGCGATTTTTTTGTTTCTCGCACTATTTCCCGTGACAGCCCTCCGTAAGCGCGCTATGGATAAGTTGGTGATCTTTCGCTCGGCGGCAATTCTGTCGTACGACGATGGACTGCCTCGAATTCGTTCTTTGAAAACATTCACCGGCTCTGCCACCCAAGCGGCCGTACGAGAACGCCACTGACATTCAGGCGCGACGTAAGTCCTTTCATTGGACGACTTTGCCTCTAAGTACCTTTAGAACTGCAACTTTGCGCGGAATTTGTTCCCAAGTTGTTGATTTTAATAGGTGAGGCGAGGGGGGAGGGGGTGCCGTTGAGGCCCGATTTTCTTGAACTGGAACCCGCTCGCCTTGCGTTCCTCAGACCAAAAGCGACATAATCCGCAATCGCAAAAGCGGCGATCTGAGGATGCATCCATGGCTTATTCGAAGTATGTGAAGTTACCGGGAAGTGATCGCCAGCCCATGGCTGGCGCAACTCAATCCGGCTCCATCGACCCCAACGCAATCATGCGCGTGACCCTGACGCTGCGTCCGCGCGCCCTTGATAAGAAGTCTCCCTCACTCGACAAGGTCGTTGCCAGCGGCCAGCGCATTACCCGCGACGATCTTGCCTCACGCTACGGCGCCGATCCTGCGGATGTGCAAAAGGTTGGGGCGTTTGCTACCGCGCACAATCTCTCGGTCGCCCAAGTGAACCTCGGCGCTCGCACGGTAGTCCTCACCGGCCGCACCGCCGATTTTGCCAATGCCTTCAAGGTCAAGCTGGAGTGTTATGAGCACGCGGGTGGGACGTATCGCGGCCGCACCGGACCGGTCAATATACCGACGGAACTCAACAAGATCGTCACGGGAGTGATTGGCCTCGATGATCGTCCGCAAGCACAGGCGCACTTTCGCATCGCCAAAGACGTGAATCCGAACGCGGCGGCGGCGACTTCGTACAGTGCACCGCAGATCGCGCAAGCCTACAGTTTCCCGGCATCGCTGAATGGCTCGGGACAGACGGTTGGCATCATCGAACTGGGCGGCGGTTTCACCCAGTCCGATCTCAATACCTACTTCAGCGGACTCAAGATTTCGCCCGCGCCTTCGGTGGTCGCAATATCGGTCGATGGCGCGCAGAACGCGCCAACGGGAGATATCAATGGCCCAGATACCGAAGTCATGCTCGACATCGAGGTGGTCGGTGCGGTGGCTCCAGCCGGGAGCATCGTGGTTTACTTCGCGCCTAATACCGATGCGGGTTTCCTCGACGCCATCAACCAGGCAGTTACCGATAGTGTCCATAAGCCGTCCGTTATCTCCATCAGCTGGGGCGGACCGGAGAACTCGTGGACGTCGCAATCGCTGCAGTCGTATAACAGTGCCCTCCAGTCCGCAGCGGCGGTCGGTGTGACGGTATGCGTGGCGTGCGGCGACAACGGCTCAACTGACGGCGTGAGTGATGGCAGCGACCACGTGGACTTTCCGGCGTCGAGTCCATACTCGCTCGCCTGCGGCGGCACCACGCTCACGATCAGCGGCGGCAAGATATCCAGCGAAGTCGTGTGGAACGACCTTGCCAGCGGAGACGGCGCAACTGGCGGCGGTGTAAGCACTACGTTCGCCCTTCCGTCGTGGCAGGCGAATGCCAAGGTGCCCTCGTCCGGAGGCTTCAAAGGCCGCGGACTGCCGGATGTCTCCGGTGATGGCGATCCCGCAACCGGCTACAACGTACAGGCGGATGGATCGAGCTTCGCGGTGGGCGGAACCAGTGCCGTGGCTCCGCTTTGGGCCGGGCTGATCGCGTTGTTCAACCAGTCTTTGAAGCAGCCTGTTGGGTATCTCAATCCCGGCATCTATCAGACCATCGCCACGAAGACAGGTACGTTTCGTGACATCACTTCGGGGAACAACGGTGACTACAGCGCGGGCCCGGGATGGGACGCTTGCAGTGGATGGGGCAGCCCGAATGGCACGGGCCTTCTCAACGCGCTGACTGCCGGCGCGACAACATCGCCGAGTCCCACGCCGACTCCGACGCCCACACCGACGCCAAGTCCTCCGCCGAAGCCGCCAAAACCTCCGAAACGCCACAAGCACCACGCGCGGGCCCGCAAGGCTACGACGGCGAAAAAGGCGTCACACAAAGGGAAGAGCAAGCCAGTCTCAAAACGGGGCAAGCGGACGAAGCGCTGACGTCATATTCGCGCATTCTGGAAGCGGCGCACCTATAATCTTCCTCACACATGCCTCCACCAAGCCAGGCTGCAAGGCCTCCGCGACCGCCCGATCCTCTGACCGACCGAGTCGCGCCGGTTGCCGAGCGGATCGATCGGATGTGGACCCGTGTAACCAACGGGATGCGCGCCGACCAGCTCTGGAGGCAGTTCCTCACTGACGCGCGCTCCAGCTACCAGTTGTATTCGAAAGACGTCGATGCAGAACGCGTGCCTGGCGTTTCGCGAGGCAAACACTTCTTCCAGCTCGCGGGACAGTTCTTCTGGGCGGTGCTCGAGAAACTGTCGCCTGCGCGCCGGATTCTGCTGATCGTGGCCTTGTTGATGATCCTTTTCCCCGGAGGAGAAGCGACGTGGCAAGGCTCGGCGGGCAATGTCACTTACTCGATCAACACGCACTTCTATGGCGGCATCCTGATGTTCATCCTGCTGATTCTCGAAGTGGGAGACCGGGTAGTGATGAAGCGCGACCTTCAGATCGCCAAAGAGATCCAATCCTGGTTGCTTCCGGCAAAGCCGCCCGAGATACCAGGCCTGGAGATCGCATTCACCACGCGACCTGCGAACACCGTTGCTGGAGACTACTATGACGTGTTTCCGCGCCCGTTGCATGATTCGGGTCCGCAAAAATACATCTTCGCCATGGCCGATGTCGCGGGCAAAAGTATTCCGGCCGCGTTGCTGATGGCAACGATCCAATCGAGCTTAAAGACCTTGGCGTCGGGTCCTGCGAGCCTAGCCGATCTGGTCAGCCGTATGAATCAATATGCGTGCAGCAACAGCCAGAATGGACGCCGATTTACGACCGCGTTCATTGCGGAGTTCGATCCGCCGAGCCGGGTTTTTACCTATGTGAACGCTGGACATAACGCTCCAGTGCTCCGCCGCCAGTCAGGGGCCATCGAAAAGCTGGAACAAGGCGGCATTCCGTTGGGCATCCTGGAGGCGGCACCGTATGTTTCGGGCTCCTGCGTATTGCAACCGGGTGATTGGCTGGTGATCTTCACGGATGGCGTGGTGGAGGCTGAGAACGATCGCACGGAAGAATACGGTGAGCAGCGCCTGTTATTCATCGTGAATACGGGAGTGACGCTAACACCGGCCCAGCTTCTGCAAAACATCCTCGCCGACCTCGATCGCTTCGTTGCCGGCGCGCCGCAGCATGACGACGTGACCTGCATGCTGGTGAAAGTATCGTGAAGCTCGCTCCGTGGGACGCCGTAATCTTCGATTATGGTGGCGTGCTTTGCTATGCGCCGGCCCGCGAAGACGTGACGCAATACGCTGCGGACAGCGGACTCGATGAAGCCGTGTTCTTCAAGCTCTACACGGAAACCCGCGAGTACTACGGCTGTGCTGCGGCGGGATATGCAGCGCACTGGCACCGCGTCGCAAAAGAGGCGGGCTTCGCGATCTCCGAATCGGCGGTCAAGGACTTTATCGAGAAAGAGTCGGGCTTATGGACCCGTCCGAACACCGACACGTTGGCGCTGGCCCGCAAAATCAAACGCGCAGGCGGCAAGGTCGCTATTCTATCGAACATGACGTTCGATCTTCTGGAAGTTCTGCGGCCGAAGTTCGATTGGCTGGCAGACTTTGATGTCAAGATATGGTCGTGCGAAGAGGGCTGCGCTAAGCCTGACGAGTCGATCTATCGCAAGTGCCTCGACGCTTTGAGCTGCGAGCCGCACCGGTCGCTCTTCTTCGACGATAGGCCTCGGAATATAGAAGGCGCGAGGCGGCTGGGCATTGATGGTCGCCTTTTCGAGTCGGCAGCGCAAGCCCGGGCGATCGTTGAACATGAAATGAATCTGGGCGAGTAGACTGTTATTCCAATCGCGACGGCTTCTTGGGGCGGAAATGACGACGGCTCAGGCGCGCAGTCTCGCAGCACCCTCTTCAAACATCCGTTTTCGGATGGAGTATCTTAGGCGCCTGGCGACGGGAACCGTCACCGGGTTCTTTCAGCATGACGGATTCAATTCCTCGGCTACGCTGGCCTTCTACTTTCTTCTATCGCTACTGCCGTTCCTGATCTTCCTGGCGAGCGCGCTGGCACGCCTGCCAATTCGCGACCTGCCGGAGCGGATGATTCGTCTGTCTTCCGACTTTGTTCCTGCGACGACCATGCCGACGGTGGAGAGACTGTTGAACGCGACCATGCACCCCAACACCGGGCTGTTGTCGGCTGGGTTTCTGTTTGCACTGATCAGCGCTTCGAATGCGTTCGCGGAAGTGACGGCGTCGCTGGACCGGGTTTACCAGATCAAGCCTGCTTCCTTTTGGAAAAGTCGGCTGGATGCCATCGGGACGACGTTTGTGGTCGGCGGCACGATGTTCGTGGCACTGAGCTCCCTGCTGCTAGGGCCCAATTTCGGACGGGAGCTGGAGCGCGTGTTCTACATTGCCCACAAGTTCGCCGTGGTGTGGCCGGCTTTGCGCTGGACCCTTGCGCTTCTGGGTGCGCTGGCCGCCATGGAGGCGCTTTATTTCATGGCATCGCGGCACGAACGTAGCCTTCGGCAGCTACTGCCTGGCGCGGTGTTCGCCATCGTCATCTGGATTATCAGTTCGGCACTGATGGGGATGTATTTTCGTCACTTTTCGTACGTCAACGTGGTGTACGGGGCGCTGTCGTCCTTGCTGCTTCTCGCGATCTGGTTGCAGATAACAGCAATCGCCATCCTGTTGGGCGCCGAAGTCAACGTACAGGTAGAGCGGCTCCGTGAATCCGAAAGATAGCAAGGCCATCAACACATGCGGGACTTATATGCCTCGAGAAGGACCTAAGACGAAATCTTTTGCCCGCAAGAGCCGGATAGCGATGCCTAAACCGGAGCAGTACCTTAGCAACATGCAATCTGATGCGCAATGGCAACACGTGATGGCGCGCGACGCGCGGCAAGATGGGCGGTTTGTTTTCGCAGTACGAACCACTGGAGTCTATTGCCGGCCGTCGTGCCCCAGCCGTCGTCCGCGACGTGACTCGGTAGAGTTCTTTGCGAACCCCAAGCAGGCGGAACGGGCCGGCTATCGCGCCTGCCTGCGCTGCAAGCCGACGGAGATATCCACCCAAGCCAGAGCTGTCATGAGTGCACGCCGACTCCTCGACGAGGCAGAAGGCGTGATGACCCTGGCCGAGTTGAGCAAGCGTGTGGGTATGAGCCCGTTCCACTTGCAGCGGCTCTTTAAGCGGGCAACAGGGTTGAGTCCTCGTGAATATCAGTCGGCGCGGCGCATGCAGCACGTGAAGCACGGATTGCGTAAAGGAGACGATGTGACTACTGCTCTTTATGAGGCGGGCTTCAGCTCGCCTAGCCGTTTGTATGAGAAATCAACCCAGCACCTGGGCATGACGCCCGGCGCGTATCGTCGTGCGGGTGCCGGAATGACCATTGAATACGCGATCGTACCGTCGCCGTTGGGACGGATGCTGGTCGCAGCCACACCACGTGGCCTTTGTGCTGTACGTTTCGGTGATAGCGCCAGCGACTTGGAACGGGAATTTCGGGAGGAATTTCGCGCCGCGATGATCCATCGCAACGAGACAACATTGCGGGATTACATCCAGCCACTGCTGGAGAACATGCGTGGCGAGCGCACCACGATAGGCTTGCCGCTGGATATACGTGCTACTGCATTTCAGAAGAGAGTTTGGGACATCCTGTGCAGGATTCCTCGCGGCGAAACTCGCAGCTACCGGGACGTCGCTAAAGCTATCGGGGACGAAAAGGCAGTCCGAGCAGTGGCTCATGCGTGCGCAACTAATCCGGTGGCGGTTGCGATACCGTGTCACCGTGTCATTCGCGAGAATGGAGAGCTGGCGGGTTACCGGTGGGGGTTAGCGCGCAAGGAAAAGTTGTTGGAGCAGGAGAAGTCGTAACCCCGCTCCGGCCTATTTGTCGCACAGCTCTTTAGCAGGTAAATCGCGCGCGCCATTTTCCCGTATTGGAAATGGATCGCGCGATTCCTTTCGTATCCTCGAGCCAGTCATTTATACTCGCCTGTTTCGGTAGGGAAGGCACGAGGCTTCCTTAGCGGCCGAAGACTGCGTCAGAACGAGAGATCTCTCCACCCGTGCGTGCCGGACTGCTACGACCTGGCCGGGACTTGTGCGTGGACGGATCGAAGGAGTGCTGGGTGAAGATCCTGGTTTGCATGAAGCAGGTTCCACAGAAAGATGCTCCGCTCAAGCTTAATGAGAGCGGAACCTGGATTCGCGAGGACGTGTCGTACGAGGTCAACGAGCCCGACGCTTACGCGCTGGAAGAAGCGTTGCAGCAGAAGGGGAAACACGGCGGAGAGGTCGTCGTTATCACCGCGGGGCCAGGGCGAGCGCAGCAGGTCTTGCGTGAGGCGTTGGCCAAGGGTGCTGATCGGGCCATTCACCTCGAAGGCGAAAACTTCGTTGGGCTGGATGCGTTCAACACCGCTAAAGCGTTCGCGGCGGCGGTGAAAGACGAAAATTTCGACCTCATCTTCACGGGACTGCAATCGGATGATTACGGGTTTGCGCAAACCGGAGTGATCCTGGCGGAGCAGCTGGGATGGCCGCACGCCACCATCATCATGCAGATCGAAAAGACCGATGCCGGAATACGTGTAAAGCGTGAACTCGAAGCGGGCTACTTCCAGTTCGTCGATATGCCGGTGCCCGCAGTGCTGACGATCCAGTCGGGCATCAACAAGTTGCGGTATGCCACGTTGATCGGCATTAAGCAGGCCAAGACAAAGCCGCTGAAGAAGGTCCTGTTCGACGAGGTGAAGGAAGCGCTGGGAGACAACCTCCAGAAGATTGAAAAGCTATACATTCCGCAGAAGACGAAGAAGACGGAGAAGATTGAAGGGCCTCCGGCGGAAGTGGCCAAGAAGCTGGTGGACAAGCTCAAGAATGAGGTCCACGTGTTGTAACGGTATCGCGCAGGGCAGGAGGCGGTGATGCCAACGAAAGAAGAAACCCGCGAAAGCGGCCGCGCATACATGATCATAGGCTGGATCCTGGTATTGTTTGCGCTGCTGGTGATGTTTTTTCAGCCTGCTGCAGCAAAGCTGGGAGAGAGCAGGTTCGCGGTTATTGCAGGAGTTACGGTTGTGGTTGGCCTGTTGCTGAATATTTACGGATACCGGCTGCGGCGCCGCACTTACTAAAGGGCACTTTTCGACGGAAGAAGATGGACTCAAATGGCAGATACGATTCTTGTGATTGCGGAACAACGGGAAGGCAAGCTGAACCGGGCCTCATGGGAGACACTGACGGGCGCGCAGGCTCTGGCTGCGGAAACGGGATGGACGCTGGAAGCGGCGGTGGTAGGCAGCGGTGTTGCCGGTATTGCGCAGGAACTGGCTTCCAAGAAAGTATCGAAAGTTTACGACATCGAATCCGCGAAACTCGAGCCTTACACTCCTGACGGGTTTGTGGCCGCGCTCAAGGATTTCATCCAGCAGAAGCAATTCAAGCTGGTTTTGATGCCGCATACCTACCAGGTTCGCGACTTTGCTCCCAAGCTTGCCACGGGACTCAACCGCGCCCTGGTGTGCGACGCTATCGGCTACAAATACGAGAGCGGCAAGTTGCTGTTCACTCGTCCCATGTTCCAAGGCAAGTTTGTGGCTGACGTTGCGTTCATGGGCGAACCACCGTACTTCGCGACCTTCCAGACCGGAGCGTTTCGCGGCGACCAGGTGCAGGAAGGCAGCGCGCCGGCTGCAATTGAGACCGTGAATGTTGAGATTCCCGACGGCGTGATTCGCAACAAGCCGGAAGCTCCATTCAAGGAAGCGAAACAGGCCGTCGATCTTACGCAGGCGGAGATCATCGTATCGGTGGGACGCGGCATCAAGGAGCAGAAGAACATCGAACTGGCGCAACAGCTTGCGGCTGTGCTGGGTGGAGAAATCGCTGCATCGCGACCGATTTGCGACTCGGGCTGGCTCCCCATGGACAGGCAGGTGGGATCGTCGGGACAGACGGTTGCGCCGAAGTTATATCTCGCGCTGGGAATCAGCGGCGCGATTCAGCACGTAGTGGGCATGAAGGGATCGCGCAGCATTATTGCCGTCAATAAGGATTCAGAAGCACCTATCTTCGAAATCGCTGACGTGGCCGTTGTGGGGAACTTGTTTGACATCGTTCCGCCCCTGATTGAGGAGATCAAGAAGGCTAAGGGCACATAAGCAGGCGCCGAGCAAGATTAAACAATCCCGAGCGGCCGGGTGAGGAACATCGCCTTCAATTTACAATCGTTATTTGCCAGTCCAATTGGTTTGCAACATCAGGAAGGCCCTCGCATGATTGTGTTTCGCAAACCACTATCCGATGTGGAGCGCCCGACGATGGAGGCCGACGTGGTCATCGTCGGAGGCGGCCCGGCGGGCATGGCGTGTGCCCTGCGTCTCGCGCAGCTCATCGACGAGCACAACGAAAAACATCCCGATGCTCCGCTGTCGAAGGAGAACATCTACGTTCTCGAAAAGGCGCGCGAGCTTGGCGCACACTGCCTTTCGGGTGCGCTGCTCGACCCGCGTTCCATGCTCGAGCTTCTGCCGGACTTCGAGAAGGAAGCGCCGCTGGACGCGGCAGTCGTCAAGGAAGCGGTCTACTACCTTACGGCCAAGGGAAAATTCAAGCTCCCGATTACGCCTCCTCCGCTGCGCGACCACGGCAACTACGTCATCTCGATCAATCGGTTTGTAAAATGGCTCGGCGGCAAAGTGGAAGCTGCGGGAATCACCGTGTTCACTGGTTTTGCGGGCACAGAGTTGCGGTTCGAAAAGGGTCGCGTGCTCGGCATCCGTACCGACGATAAGGGCGTCGACAAGAACGGAGAGCAGAAATCGAATTTTGAGCCCGGTTACGATCTGAATGCCAAGTTGGTCATTCTTGCGGAAGGCAGTCGTGGGTCGTTGACCAAGCAACTGATTGGGCGCTTCCAGCTGGATAACGAGCGCAATCCGCAGACGTACGGTGTGGGAGTGAAGGAGCTGTGGGAGCTTCCCGCGGGCAGGATTGACGCCGGCGAAGTGATTTATACCATGGGTTATCCGCTGACATTCCACGAATACGGCGGAGCATGGATTTACGGCAGCAAAGACAACCTGGTATCGCTAGGCTTCGTGACCGGGTTGGACTACCCCGATCCGCGGATCGATCCACAACACGTTCTACAGGAATTCAAGAAGCATCCGTTCATTGCGAAGCTGCTGGAAGGCGGGAAGATGGTCCGCTACGGAGCGAAGTCGCTGCCATACGGCGGATGGTGGTGCATTCCTCCTATCGCCGGCGACGGCTGGATGATTCTCGGCGACTCGGCGGGGTTCCTCAATTCGCAGCGGTTAAAAGGCATACACCTCGCGATCAAGAGCGGGATGCTTGCGGCCGAGACGGCATACGATGCCATGGCGAAGAATGACTTCTCGCTGCCCGTGCTGGCGCAGTTCCAGGACCGCGTGGAGAAGAGCTGGATCAAAGACGAGTTGTGGCCGGTGCGCAATTTCCATCAGGGTTTCGAGAAGGGATTTCTGTCCGGAATGTTTCATGCCGGCATGCAGCAGTTCACCGGCGGTCGCGGCCTGAGGGCGCATTACACCAATCACGCCGGACACCTTCGCATGAAACAGCTTTCACAGTTGCCCGCGAACGGCGGAGCGGATGCGCACATCATTAATGCCGCCAAAGGCGACGGCAAGCTCACCTTCGACAAGCTCACCGATGTTTATTACTCGGGGACAAAGCATGAAGAGGACCAGCCGGTGCACCTGGTGATTCACGATACGACTATCTGCAACGAGCGGTGTGTCAAAGAGTACGGTAATCCTTGCAAGAACTTCTGTCCGGCGAATGTGTACGAGATGGTGGAAGCCAGCGACACACCCAGCGGTCTGCAAATCCACCTCAACGCCTCGAACTGCGTGCACTGCAAGACCTGCGACATCATGGATCCCTACGAAATCATCACCTGGGTCCCGCCAGAAGGTGGAGGCGGGCCTAACTATGAGGGGATGTAGGTTGGGCTCGGTGCAGTCTGAAAGACTCTTGGTGCGCGTGCACCCCGCCCCGCATCTATAATCGCTGATACTGTTTCCGACCGTTGCGGCCTACAGGCATACCCAAGGTTGCTGCGGCGGTGTCCCGCGGAAGCGGGGCCGAGGGTGTGGAGGGAAACGTCCACGCCTCCCGTGCTTGGAAAGGAAACGATCGGCAGCGCTCTGCTTGCCGTCCGCTTTGCTTTCCCGCACATTCGAAATCTCAAGATTGCTAGGTGTTTTACGCGTGGCGCTCCTCGATAAGTACGGTCGCGACATACATGATCTGCGGATCTCGATCACGGACCGCTGTAACTACAAGTGCGTCTATTGCCGATCGGGCAATGATGGACCGGCGTTCCCCGAGATGTCGATTGAGGATTATCTGCGGATCGTGCGCGTATTTGTCGGCCTGGGCATTACCAAGGTACGACTGACCGGAGGTGAACCGCTGCTACGACGCGGGCTGGTTGAGATGGTCCGTGAACTCGGACGCATGCGTACTCTGCAGGGGCAGCCACTCGATATCGCGATTACTACTAACGGGCATCTGTTAGCAGACTTGGCGCGGCCGCTCGCTGATGCGGGGCTGTCGCGCGTAACCGTTTCGATGGATGCGGTTGAGCCCGAGCATTTTGCCCGCATCACCCGCGTTCCGAATGGGTACGAGCGGGTGCTGGCGGGCATTCGCGCGGCACAGCGCGCTGGACTGAATCCCGTCAAAATCAATTGCGTGCTCTTGCGGGGGTTCAACGACGACCAAATCACGGGGTTCGGCCGGTTTGCTCGCGAAGAAGGCGTAGCCGTCCGCTTCATCGAGTTCATGCCGCTGGAAGAAGACCGCGTTTGGTCGCCAGAGATCGTGGTCACGCTCGATGAGATCGTAAAGCGCATGGCGGAGTTCATGCCGCTGCGCGAAGTCGAACATCAACGCAGCGAGACGGCACGTCGGTATGTCTTCGAGGATGGAGTCGGCGAGATCGGCATTATCGCTCCGGTATCGCATCCCTTCTGTGGACAGTGCAGCCGCATCCGAGTAACTTCCGACGGCAAGATTCGTACTTGTCTGTTTTCCGTGCGCGAGCACGATCTTGGCGCATTGATGGCCACCGGCGCGACGGATGACCAGATCGCTGAGTTCATCCGCAGAGCAGTGGACCAGAAGGAAGCCCGCCACCACATCGGCGAGCCTGGATTTGTACATGCGTCCCGAACCATGGTACACATCGGCGGCTAGGACCGGTCATCTCCTTGACCGGCCTCAACTTGCACAATTGTCATCCCGGGGTGAAAATAGAGGCAGATTCCTTGCGGCAGCGTTGCAGCAGATGCAACCGCGTCGGGGTGACGCGGTGTTCATTTTGTAACAAACGCCGAGGCAAGAGCATCTATGTAGTTGAACAAGAAGCGTCAACTGCAGCTTCAACATCCCCGTAGGTCGGGTCCGCCACAGCGGGCAGTGGATCTACTGGAGCCGCAGGCCAAGCTTTCAACATCCCCGTTCCGGGATGTGGCTTCCAGAAATTTTGAAGCTTATCGCCGGGACTGAAGGCAGAGACATTAACGTGGCAACAGCACCGGTATCGGAAGCAACATCCTGCTCGCTCGAAAACTATCTTGTCCTCCCCGACGATTCCATGGACGAACGAATCCGCGAAGCCAAAAATGCTTTAGGGGACGATTGCGTCGTCCTGGGACACCACTATCAGCGCGATGAGGTAATAAGGTTTGCAGATTATCGCGGCGATTCGTATCGGCTCTCGCAGGTGGCCGCGCAGGCGGGTGGACGCTATATCGTCTTTTGCGGCGTTCACTTCATGGCGGAGAGTGCCGATATCCTCGCCGGCGAGGAACAATCCGTCATACTGCCCGACTTGAATGCGGGCTGTTCGATGGCTGACATGGCGGAGATCTCGCAGGTGGAAGACGCCTGGGAGCAGTTCGTCCGGCTCGGTCTGACGGATGACGAGGGCCATGGTATAACCCCTCTGACGTACATGAATTCGACGGCCGCCATCAAGGCATTTTGCGGCGAGCGCGGCGGCATGGTGTGTACGTCATCGAACGCCAAAGGCGCATACGACTGGGCGTTACGCCGCAACGAAAAGATTTTCTTTCTGCCTGATCAGCACCTCGGCCGGAATACCGGGTTTGCGCTGGGCATCGCGCTGGAAGAAATGGTGGTATGGGACCCCTATCAGCTTCAGGGTGGCCTCAGCGCTGAGCGTTTGCGCAAGGCGAAGGTAATCCTGTGGAAGGGCCACTGCTCGGTGCACCAGCGCTTCCTACCCGAGCATGTGGACAAGATTCGCTCCACCTATCCCGGCATGCAGGTCATCGTGCATCCTGAATGCCGCTGGGAAGTCTGCCAGAAAGCGGACGGAATTGGCTCAACCGACTATCTGATCACGCAGGTAAAAGAAGCACCGGCAGGGAGTGCGTTCGCTATTGGTACCGAAATTCATCTGGTAAACCGGTTGGCGAAGGAGTACCCAAACAAGCACGTGGTCACCCTCGACGATTCCGGCTGTTTGTGTACTACCATGTTTCGCATCTCGCCGCAGCATCTTTGCTGGACGCTGGAGAACCTGGTGGAAGGCAACATAGTGAACCGGATCAAGGTACGAGACGACGTGAAATCCTGGGCGCGGGTGGCGCTTGATAGAATGTTAGAAGTCCAGTGATGATTCGTACTCGCCAACGCAGGCGTCCACGAGAAAAGTTCTTGCGGCGTATTCCGCGCTATTGGTCCGATTTGCGGAATTATCGCCGCCGCATGGTCGAACGCCACAAGGCGGCCGGCCAGGAAGAAATCGGCCAGGATGCCACCGATATGTCGCGAACCTTCACGCTCGCCGAAGCCGAAGCCCTATTGCCCGTGCTGGAGTCGCTGCTGCGCTCTGCCATGCAGTCTAAGGCGCTGATTGAAGAAGTCGACGCTGAGCTCGAAGGCCTGAAGAGCCGAATTTTCGTCAATGGCGGCACTTTCGTCAACGTTCTTGCGGTCAGCAAGCGTAACAATGAGCGGGAGAAGGCGATCCAGCGCGCGAAGGATGCTGTCGCTGAGATCGACGCCGCCGGCGTGCAAGTAAAGGACCTCGACATCGGCCTGCTCGACTTCCCCTGCCAGGTCGGCGACGAAATCATTCTCTTGTGCTGGAAGATGGGCGAGCAGGGCATCACCCACTGGCACAGTACCAGCGAAGGCTTCGCCGGCCGCAAGCCCATCGACGAGCGCATCATCCGGGGCCAGAAGAAGTCCAACTGACGCCGTTCCCATGATTCAGCTTTCCTCTGCCGGAAAACGCTTCGGCCCTAAACTGCTGTTCGAAAATCTAGATTGGCTCATCACGCCACATGAGCGCGTAGGTTTGGTCGGGGCCAACGGGACTGGCAAATCCACATTGCTGAAGATTCTTGGCGGCATGGAATCGCTCGACTACGGCGCGATGACCTGCGCCAAGAACACCAGCTTTGGTTATCTTCCTCAGGACGGGTTGCGCCTCGAAGGCCGCACTGTGTTCGACGAGTGTATGTCGGTCTTCAGCGACTTGCAGTCGATGGACCAGGAAATGGAAGAACTCGCCCACAAGATGGGCGAGCTCGATCCGGCGTCGAGGGAATATGAGCAGGTAGCGAACCGGTTTCACGAGATCTCCAGCCACTTTCGCGTGCATGACGGCTACGCTCTCGATGCACAGGTAGGCACGGTACTCGACGGCCTGGGTTTCCGCAAAGAAGACTGGGCGCGCTATACGCAGGAGTTCTCTGGCGGCTGGCAGATGCGCATTGCGTTGGCCAAGCTGCTGCTGGCAAAGCCGAACCTGCTGCTCCTCGATGAGCCCACCAACCACCTCGATCTCGAGACGCGAAACTGGCTGGAAGAGTACTTGGTCCAGTACCCCCATGCGTACGTGCTGATCTCACATGACCGCTACTTTCTCCATGTCACGGTCGACCGCATCATCGAGATCTGGAACAAGGGCGTGCACTTCTACAGCGGCAACTACGAGAAGTACCTCGCGCAGAAGGAAGAACGCCGCGAATCGCTGGTTGCGGCCTACAAGAACCAGCGTGAACGCATTGAGCAGCTTGAAGCCTTCATCAATCGCTTTCGCTACCAGGCAACGAAGGCGAAGCAGGTCCAGAGTCGCATCAAGGAACTGGAGAAGATCGAGCGCATCGAGGTCCCACCGGAAGAGAAGACCATTCACTTCAGCTTTCCGCAGCCCAAGCCCAGCGGACGAACCGTAGTGGAATGCACCGACGTGGCCAAAAGCTATGGGCCCAAGGAAGTTTTCCGCGACGTTGATTTCACGATTCAACGGGGCGATCGGGTTGCCCTGGTGGGCGTAAACGGCGCCGGCAAGTCGACCCTAATCAAGCTGCTGACCGGGATTGAACCACTGACTGAGGGATCGCTGAAGCTGGGCCACAACGTTGAGCCAGACTATTTTGCGCAAGACCAGTACAAAGAGCTGGATCCCGAACGGCGCATGCTTGACGATTTGTCGGACGTGGCGCCGCAGAAGACCATGACCGAACTCCGCGGGTTGCTGGGATGCTTCTTGTTCTCGGAAGATGATGTGTTCAAGCCGATCGGCGTTTTGTCCGGTGGTGAACGCAATCGTTATGCACTGGCGAGGATGCTGCTGCATCCGTCGAATTTCTTGCTGCTCGACGAGCCCACGAATCACCTCGACATGCGGGCGAAAGACGTGCTGCTCGAATCGCTCGAGAAGTACAACGGAACGGTCGTGTTCGTTTCTCACGACCGTTACTTCATCGATAAGTTGGCGACGCGCGTCTTCGAGATTGGCGACGGTAAAGTGGAAGTGTTTCCGGGGAACTACGAGGACTACCTGTGGCGGAAACAGCGAGCTGCGTCCGAAGAAGACGAGGCTGCCGTTGCTGCGAGTGTGCCAACCTTGTCGGATGTGCCGGGATACGTCGCGACGAAAGCGGAACCGCACAAGCGCATGAATCCTATCAAGCTGAAACAGCTACAGGATCGTTGCCAGGAGCTCGAGGAAGAAATTGCGGAACTCGAAGAGGGAATCGCGGACTGCGAGTTGCAATTGCAGTCGTTCGTCAGCGCGGAGGAGACCCAGCGCCAGACCGATCTTCTGTCCCAGCGCCAGGCCGATCACGCCAGGCTGATGAAAGAGTGGGAAGAACTTTCCAGCGTGTTGGAATCCTGACCCGCACAATCCGAGATCATTGGCATAACGCGTCCAGTTCCTTCATCGGCTTCGGTGAAGCCGAAGGATATGCCAGGTGCTTGGCCGCCATCATCTGGTCCAGCAGCGTGCCTCCGTATTTCAATGCGACATCCGGATTACTCTGGTAGGCCGGATCGCTTTCCGCCTCCTCAAGCGTCACCAGGCGGAAGCCCTTCTGCTTCAGCAGGTCGATTAGCTTCGGCAGCATCACGGTTTGAAAGCCACCGAGATGCAGCAGCATGACATACTTCACATCACGCCCAAACAGCGTCTTCGACATTTTCTGGTCGAGCTCAATGTACCGGCGCGCAGTATCAAGGTAGCTCGACTTGAGCCACTCGATCGACTTCTGGTCGTTCTTGGCCACGCATCGCGCGTACGGCGCGTTCCATGCATAATCCTCGAAATCGAGCGTCACCTGCGCTACACGGTAGCCGTGGTCTTTCAGGTAGGCGCGAACGGCGTTTCGTTTCTCGAGGGTCTCACCCTCCCACAAAAACGGATACCGAAACCAGTGCCAGTCTTCGTTGCCCATTAGCGAGCGCAGATCTGGCTCATTAGCGGCGATGTCCTTTTCAAAAGCCTCTGTCGTGTTGTCGGTGAGGCTCATATGCGACCACGTATGATTGCCGAGTAAAAAGCCCGCAGCGCGCCATTCTTCCAGAACGGCGCGGTCCTCGGGGACCTGTTCTAGCTTCGACGCGTTGATGAAGCCGTAGACCTGCGGGGCATTGGCTGCTTTGAGGGTTGCGATGATGCTCTTCGCAACCTCGATCCGGGTCATTCCCGGCGGCAGTGGGCCATGCGCGGGCAGGTCGTCGAACGTCAGCGCGACTTCCTGGGCTGCCGTCGTTGCGTAGAGTGCCATTAGGAGTACCAAAAAGGCCAGGAATTGCGGACGCCGGAGAGTCACGATCTTCATGAAGTTTTGATGCCACCTATGGTTTCTTGCCTTCCGCCCACTCCGGTTTGAAGCCCGAGTTCGCCAGCCATTGAACCGGCCCGATCATTGACGCGATCGCCTGATCCATGTGTCGGAAGTCGATGTTGGCGACGGTGTCGGTCGGCTGATGATAGTCGGCGTGCAAGCCGTAACTGGAGACAGTCTGCGCAACAATGCCGTCCTTTGCCAGTGCATAGTTATCGGAGCGGCTAAAAAACTTCTCTGCGGGATGGGGATCGCCGACTAACTTTGCACCGTGTTGGGCGAGTGCCGGCCCGAGGTTAGTACGGTCCCAGCCCGTCAGCCAAAGCTCGTTCTGTTTCAGCTTCGGATCAGGACGGCCAATCATCTCAAATTCCAGGTTCGCGATCACGTCAGTTAACGGGAATGTCGGGTTTTGCAGAAAGTAACGCGCGCCGACCAATCCACTTTCTTCGCTGCCCCATAGCGCGACAATAACCGTACGCGCAGGCTTCGGTCCTTTCGCCAGCGCACGTGCCAGCTCCATCACAGCCACCGTGCCCGACGCATCATCATCGGCTCCATAGTATGTCTGACCGTTCATCACGCCGAGGTGGTCGAGGTGCGCGCTGAGCAGGACGATCTGTTCCTTTGCGGTCGTGCCTTCGATTTTGGCGAGCACATTCCAGGTCTTCGTAGTCTTCGGAGTGACGTCCGCCCGTAGGGTGAAAACAGCGCCGTCGTTCTGGCTCCAGAGCTGGTTAAACGCGTCCGCCTTGGCCAGCAGCAGCGGAGCACGGACTTCGTCAGGATGGTCGCCCAAGCTGGGCGACATTTCCGGCGGGTGTTTTGCCAATTTGTCGAACGTTTTTTGCCATGCGGGCGATGCTTCAAGTATGACCAGTGCCGCCTTGCCATTGCGATAGGGTTCGACAAGCGTCCGCGTCTCTTCAACGGTCGCGCCGGCTTTGACCT
The DNA here is from genome assembly GCA_963738905.1 of uncultured Acidobacteriaceae bacterium. GTDB lineage: Bacteria > Acidobacteriota > Terriglobia > Terriglobales > Acidobacteriaceae > DASRAA01. Next base: position 684,103 of record CAVTYG010000010.1, on the reverse strand, counting down.
TAACCACCAGCGCTGTGCCTTGGGAGATCGCCATCGAAGGCGCGCCAGCGCCACTCAAGTCGAGCTTCTCAATTGGGGCCGAAAGCGGAACGTTGTTCAGCATGGAGATTGCGATTTGCTTGCCGTGGGTGAACACAAGCGGCTTTGCGTCGCTTCCTTTGTCGTATATCGATACCGTGGGACTCCCGGTGACCTCGCGCGATTGGACACTCGCTTTCTGAATGAATTGCCCAGCTTCCGCCGCTGGAGCAAGTCCATAGGACTCAAGCTTCCCGGCGATGAATTCGGCAGCATGGTGCTCGTCCTCGGTCCCGCTGCCTCGTCCGTGGAGAGCCGGACCTGCGAGGTGAGTGAGGTTCTCGCGGACACAGCTCGCGCATAGTTCGCTATCCTGTGCCGATCGATAGGTGGGCCGGTGTCCCTGTACTGCCCTCGGCGGAGCCTGTGGTTGCGTGGGCGTCGTCTGCGCAATGCCGGCCTGCGACAGTACAACTGCAAGCACCGTGCAAACGATCGATTGGCAGATGAGCTTTTTTGTGGTCAAGGTTTTCGTTTTCCGGGAAACATGTGGCTCAAAGGCTGATCCATCCCTCGCGAATCGCTAACAAACTCGTCACGGCCACCACAATCCATAGCAAAACGCCCTGGATGAGCGGGCGTGGGCCTACCTTTCGCAGCGCCGCAGGAGATAAGGTCGCGCCGATCAGAAATAGCGTAAACACCAGCATCAGCTTTCCGATGCGGCTCAGGAGCTGGTAAATCGCCGCGCCCGGGAAGAAATAGGTGTTGGCCATGGCGGCTAGACAGAAGAAAAGGATGAACCACGGCCACTGAATACGAGTCTTGCCGCTGCGTACAGTGATTGCGGTCGCGACCGTGATTGGAACAATCCAGAGGGCGCGTGCCAGCTTTACCGTAGTGCCAACGATGAGCGCGGCTGCTCCGTATTTAGCGCATGCTCCAACGACCGAGCTGGTGTCATGAATCGCGAGTGCGGCCCATAAGCCGAATTGCGATTGCGTGAGCTTTAGGTACGCGCCGATCGTGGGGAAGATGAGCAGGGCGATGGAATTCAGCAGGAAGATTGTGCCCAGTGACACCGACATCTCGTCTTCGGTAGCTTTCACTACCGGGCCGACGGCCGCGATAGCGCTACCCCCGCAGATCGCCGTTCCGGTGGAGATGAGGAAGGCGGCACGGCGTTCGACCGAGAGCATTGCTGCGAGGCCCGTGCCGACCAGGAGAGCGAACGCGATGCCGACGGCGGTGTAAACGAACCCACTCCGTCCGGCGCGTATGACCTGGTGGAGATTCATTCCGAAGCCGAGACCAACTACCGCAGCTTGCAACAGATACTTCGAGATTTGTCGCGACTCACCCGGATAAGGATGTGCGGCAATTGCGCCGAAGATGAGCCCGACGACCAGAGCAATTGGCGGAGAGGCCCACGGCGTCAGGCAGAACGCCAAGCCCAACACAAAAAGAATTTTTGAGCGCATGAATTAGAAAACGACATTCTACAGGGGACGCAGGTCCAAGGTTCCGGGTGTGTGGGGAGCAAATAAAATGGGCCCAGTGCCAAAGAGCGGTGACGATTCCCTGGCTCCGGACCCATTCGATCCTGAAGTGGATCGGAGGTGATATCTAATCGTAACTCCGGCTGTGGAAATGTCAAGGACAATCCTCTATAAACTGCTGAAATAATTAGAGTTGTTGCCCGAAACAATTTGGTTACAAGCTACTGAAAACAGGCGAGATGCAAGCCGCCCACACTCAAGTGCCCATAACCGGAAGGCCGATTCAACGCGAATCTGAATTAGCTACCTCATATCAGGAACATCTGCTGCATACCTGACAATCCGCATCTCGCTCGCTGTGAGGTTGCTGTAGCGCCCGGAGGCGATCTGCCGTTCCCGCGCCTGGGGAGGCATTCCCTGAAGCGCACGGATCACGTTCTGCACTTCGGGGCGAAGCGAGGCCGTCGAAATCGTGGCCCCGCGAGTTGCCGGCGTCGTGGCCGTCGCGGAGTAGCGCGAAGGCGTCGACGTGTAGGACGCGTTCCGAATCGTCAGCGAATTCGAGGGCTGCGGGGGCGGCGATGCAACGCTGCGCTGCTGTTGTGAATAGCTGGCAGGAGCGGCATCGCTGTAGGGAGCAGAGGCGTAGCCATCATCGTTTGGTTCCGAGTAGTACGCTGAACCGCCACTCGGTGCCGGCGGAGCCGTCGCTGCGGGCGGAGCATTCGCCGGAGCGTAATACGGATACGGGTACGGATAAACGTAAGGGTAAGAGTACGGATAGTAGTAAGGAGCTGATACGTAGCCGTACGGGTAGCCCCACCCGGCATAGAAGGGTCCCCAATTGAAGCCTATGCTAAAGCCCCATCCGGGGTAGCCGCCCCAATAGCCTCCGCCGTAGCCGCCGCGCCACCCGCCACCGTAGTAGCCGCCGCCGTGCCAATTGCCGCCACCGTGCCAGTAACCGCCGCCGTGATAAGCGCCAGCATAGTGCGCGCTGCCTCCGAAGGACCCACCGCCATGAAATCCGCCGCCTCCGCCGTGGAATCCGCCACCACCACCTCCACCATGAAAGCCACCGCCTCCGCCGCGTCCGCTGAAGGCCGCAAGGCTGACCGGAGCACATGTAATCAGGGTGAGGAACAGAACTGCACAGATAGTTTTCAGGACCGTGGATTTACTCATGACATCGACTCCCGCGAAGTGGCTGCCAGGCGGAAACGCGCTTATTATACGCCGCTGCGAGGAGCCGAATGTCGAGGGCGTTTGACCCTCAATTCTTCGGCTTGTTACACTTAGAGTTTCCCGCCTAGTGGCAGACCAAACAAGGACCAATCGTGCGCAGTGCGACTCGACATCAACTGAAACAGAATTCTTTCGCCGAAACCACCGTTGAAACAATCTCGTGGGCGGTAGAGCACCAGTCGAAGCTGGTCGCCGGTGTGATTGCCCTGGCCGTCGTTGCGGCCATCGCTATCGGCGCGTGGGCTTTCGTCAACTATCGCAACCAGCAGGCCAGCCAGGAGTTGGGAAGCGCCTTGCAGAAGTACCAGGCACCGATTCTTCCGCCGGGTGAGCCCGCTCCCCCCGGAACACTGGCCTACGCATCGGCGGTGGATCGGGCGAAAGCCGCCAATGCTGACTTCACCCGTGTCGCCGACAAATATTCGTTTACCCGGAATGGCAAACTGGCGCGCTATTTCGCCGGCATCACGCTGAATGACATGGGTGACCGCGCCGGGGCCGAAAAGCAGTTACAGCAAGTTGCCGGTAGCAGTGACAAAGAAGTCGGCAGCATGGCAAAGCTGGCGTTGGGATCGATCTATCAAGACGCGGGCAACACGCAGCAGGCAATCGATCTATACAAGAGCTTGGTTGAAAAGCCCACCACGTCTGTCGGGAAGACCACAGCTCAGTTCGAACTGGCCAATCTCTACGAGAACAATCATCAGCCGCTGGAAGCCCGCAAGATCTACGAACAGATGCAGAAGGATTACCCAACGAGTCCGATTGGACAGCTCGCAGCCCAGAAGCTACAGACGCTGCATCCGTAGGGCACATTCCCTGGAATTCCTAGCCGGTCGCTAATGGCGGCCGGTTTTCTTTTGGGAGGCACCCAAATCGCGGGTCGAGTCCGGGTGATGTAGTGTTATACATACACCCAAACACTTAGAAGAAGATATGCGCCACAATGTTTTCAGGGGTTTAGGGAAAAATTGTTCGCAAGCGATTGATAATAAAGATAGTTATACGTATCTATTTGTGCCGCAATGACTTAGGCCTTGTTTTTTGGCGCCAATCGGCCGAAGTGCTTTGGAGTTGTCAAAGAGCAGTATCACCGGCCGCGCGCTGCGCAGGCCGGATGGGCACACATTTGCACTTGCCCACGAATCCCTTGTACGCGGTGTCGTCAGGCAAGTGCAAAGGAAATATGCAAGGCAGCAAAACTAAAGTAACCAGTCGGTAGTCGGCTGCTACCCGAGCGGCAGGGTTTGGTTTGCGGCGAGCGAGGCGCCTTCGCAAGCGCCTCGCTCCATTCTGAAGTATCAACGCTTTGCGATGTGATGCAGGGACCGTCGCGCGGAAGCTCTCAATTCACGGGAATTTTTGTTACCTTTGCCCCAAAGCTCGTTGCCCAGATATTGGCGCCATCGAAAGCGATGCCGGTCGAATTACCGGCACCGGTCAGCGAATAGGTGGCAAGCAGGGCGCCGTCGCTGGCCCGCAGCTTGGTGACGCCGCCGGGAAAGTTAACTACCCAGATATTGGTGCCGTCGAAGGCCACGCCATAGGGAGTCGAGCCAGCAGGATAGGTGCCCAGCAGCGCTCCGGAGCTGGCCAGCAACTTACTGACGGTGTTGTCATTAGCGTTGGCTATCCAGATGTTGGTACCGTCGAACGCGAGGCCCCTGGGGCTGGCACCGACCGCGTAGGTGTTGACGAGGGCGCCGGTGCTGGCGAGCAGCACGGTCACGGTTCCGTCGGTGGAGTTAGTCACCCAGATATTGGTACCGTCGAAGGCGATGCCGTAGGGGAGTCTTCCCACGGAGATGCTGTTCTGCAGAGCGCCGTCACTGGCGCGCAACTCGGTGACAGTATTGTCTCCAAAGTCAGCGACCCAGACGTTCGAACCGTCGAAGGCTACACCGACAGGTCCGGCACCAACCGGGAAGGTGCCAAGCGTTGTGCCGTCGCTGGCGCGCACCTTCTGTACTGTGGAATCAGCGTTGTCAGTGACCCACAGGTTAGCGCCGTCGTAAGCCAAACCATACGCTTTGAGGACCGCGTAGTTGCCCAGCACTGCACCGTCACTCGGCTGTATCTTGGAGAGGGAGCTTATGCCCCCCACCCAGAGGTTGGTTCCGTCAAACGCCAGCGAACGAGGATTGGAAGGAAAGGAGAATACGGACTGCGTCCACCACTGCAAGGTCGCGATCCGGTTGGAGATTGCTGTGGCGGTGACTGCGGTCGCGGCGTTGACGTTGGTCAGGCCGGAGCCGTTGCCGCTGAAGTTGGCGGCGGTTACAGTGCCGCCGACGGTACCATTCCCGCTGACGTTGAAGTCGCCCGTCTGTTGAGTGGTTGTGTTCTGAATGTAATTAGCCGCCCCTGTGGAGGGAGCGTAGCTGGGCGATCCGATCGCGGGCGCAAAGGAGCTCGCTGGACTGCCGCCCAAGAGGCTGGCATTCAGGTTCGGCACCAGAGTCGTCGATGCAACCTGTAGCGGCGCTGTGCCAGTCGCCACTGTCGAGATCAGGCGCGTTCCGGCGATCGTTCCAACAGCGGTCACGTTTCCGTTGCCGCCCACCTGGAACTGCGTCCCGGCGTTCGTTTGCGCTCGGATGAGCGGTCCCGTTATCGTCCCACTCGCGCTGTTCAGAAGCCACAGGCCGCCCCCGGTCGGGCTGAAGATCCTCGACGCTATACCGTAGGTGCTGCCGCTGGTCGCCGTCTCCACCGCGCTGACGCCAACCCCGCTGGTGCTGTTGCTCTGCCCCAGTACGCCAATCGTACTGCCTGTGCCCAGCGCGTTGCCTTCCGCGCCAATCCCGCTGACGGCGTCGGATTGTCCGTAGGCCCCAACACTGCGCGTTGCAGTGGCCGCTGTCGTCCTTCCGTAGACGCCGTAACTCAAGGAACTAACCCCGGAGACACCTTCCACCCCGGCGACGACCCCCGCAACCGCACTGGCATTCGTGGCACCGATGATGCTGCTGTTGCTGGGCGCGGCCGCGCTCAGAGCCACGCCCGTACCATTCTGCGTCACCAGTACCACCTGGTTCGTGGTCGTGTCGCTGAAGTTGGTGGCAAGATTGGGCGAGAGATCCGCAGTTAGTGCCGGGGTCTTCGACGTACTGGCTGAAGGCAGGGCAAGGGCTTGCTGCTGCAACTGCTGCTGAACCGCCGACCGTAGGGTTTCTGTGGTGACGAACTCGGCGGCGTCGTGTCCGGCAAGCCTGTCGGCTTCGGCAGCTTTCATGGCGTACGGCACGCTCACCAGCAAGATGCGCGCTTGCTCGGGTTGTCCCTGTACCTGAACACCGAGCCAACGTTCCTCGTTCTGACTGAACAAGTCGGCAGGGATGCCACCAGACTTGGTGCTGCCGAGCTGTACGGTGTAGTGTCCGCTGGCGTCGGGCGTAACGTTCTGCGTCTCAAGCCAGAGAGGAGCGCCACCCGTCTGGCTGTTGTAGATGGCAAACGTAACGCCGGTGATTTTTGACATCGGCGCGCCGCTTGATTCACGCAATGTCCCGCCGAAGCTGACGAGACTGGGAACGGCATCACCTGCGGAAGAGGGCTGAGCCAAAGTGAAAGCAAGGGCCAGAAGAGACAGAAGAACAGTGAACACGCCTAAGACGAGTGAACGCACATATGCTCCTTTGCGGGGACTCCGCTTTATGGGTTTAAGCGCGGATTCGCCGGCGTGTTATGGCTGGTCCAGCTTTGGCGGTTGGTTGAGCCAAAGGGTGCTACAACACGGTGGCCTATTCTGGGTTGTGCCCGACCCCGTGTCAAGAATTCAGATGTGTCCTTTAAGATGTTTTATCGAACTAAGCAATGGCCGCTGCCATAGTGGTGGGTAGAAATGTCCCCACAAGCTTGGTTGACTCTGGCATTGCTGGTCGGGATGTTTGTGGTCATGGCGTGGGACAAACTGCCCACTTGGGTGGTTTCTGTCGGCGCCATGACGGTCGCAATGACCTTGCGGTTGGCGCGCCTCCCGCTGGATTATTGAAGGGCTTCAGCAACTCGGGCGTACCCGATGGCTCCGGGCGCCCTGTTGCCGTTTTCCGCCCCGGTAGCTAAATGCAATATTCAATGGCCGGCGTAGTCTGGGGGACTAGTGTTGTTGTGAAACTTATAGAATGAATCAGTCGCTCTGCGCTTCGGCCCGGGGCGCAGTGCGGAGTTAGAGGAGTTGAACGCATTCATGCAAGTCATCGAGAACTGGAATCCGCAAGGCATCACGGTTTACATGGATGGAAAGCGCTTTCTGAATTGCATCTTCACAGAGTGCAAAATCGTATATGGAGGTGGCGACGTGATGTGGGAGAACACGCAGTTTGCGAATTGCCAGCTCGTGTTCGACGCAGCAGCACAGAGGACTGTCGCGTACCTGACGAACCTCGGATTGCTGAAGCCTCCAGCGGGGATGATGATGCCGACGCCGCCGACGAGCGCGGGACCTAACTGAATTCGTCGGGGCAATCTACTTCAGTCCGTCAACAACGTAAAGCGTGGTCGAACTCTGCCGGTAGCCGTATGCATAGCCTGTGCCATCAGGAGTCACATCGATGGAACTTATCTCCTGGGCGTTAGCAGCGTGCGGGAGTTGGATATGCCACAGGAGAGTTCTGTGTCCGGTAGCGAGGTTGACGCGGTAAATCGTCTTGCCCGGCGTTCCCTTTTCCGACGACTTTACGAACAGGTCTTTTCCATCCGCGCTGAAGCGAATTGGCCGATCGTTTTCCTGGAGCCATTCAACGGATTTTGGCTTGCTGCGGTCTACGGGCAAGAGCTGATAGGTGCCATTGCCAGTTTGCACCAGCACCGATTGAGCGTCCGGGGTGACGAGATAACCAGCGGTTCCGGTCTGGGTCAGGGGAGTTTCTTCGCCGTTCAAGTCCAAAATATGGGTGCGATTGTCGTCGGCGATGAACGCGATGCGCTTACCGTCCGGGAACCAGTCTGCAGGCAGATCGGCGCGGATCGTTGCCGGATGTCCCTGGGGCGTGGAGCTCGTAACTTTTAGTGGTCTAACTTCACCGGCGCCGGTCGGAAGCAGTACGAGTTGGTCCGGGGGAACTCGTGAGAGCACCCACTCGCCGTCGGGTGAAAGCGCAATGCCATCTCCGTCGCCCATACGAACGGCCGACGACCCGTCGACGTTTCGGAGAAAGCTAGCATGACGAGTTCCACTCGCGTCACTCTCATCGCCCATCAGGATCTGCGTGCCATCGTTGGAGAACCTGAAAAACTCTGTGTTGTCGAGCCACGCCAGGTCCTGTTCGTCAGGGCGGTTGTGGGTGGAGACCATGAGATTGATGCGTTCGCTGGAGTAAGTCGCCAGCACTCTTCCGTCGGAAGAAATATCGTCGAGGAGCACACCGCCGGGCACGGTGAGAATCTGGCGGGTCTCGCCACTACCAGTAGCAGCGTACAGGGCATAGTTAAAGCCGGCGTCGGTAGCCGTGTACCAAACTTCCCCGCCGGGATGCCAGGCTAGTCCGCGCACGTCGCCCCACAGGCGGGACAGTCGCCGGATTGCTCCGCCGGAAGCGGGAATAACAGTGACGTAACCTTGATCATCGCCGAAGATGGGATGATCAATAAAGGCAATCCTACGGCCGTCAGGAGACAATCGGAGCTGACCAATCCAGCCCGAGGTTTCGTACAAGACCTTGCCGATCGGATACTCCAGGCGATAGGCGTGCTTTTCGGGAATGAAGTGAGAGATGGCCAGCTCGCTGCCGTCCTGCGACCAATCGGCAAACTGCACGTCGTTCAAGATCTTCTTCGGCGCGCCTCCGCCCAGAGGAACCCGTGCGAGCGATCCCGCTGTAGTGGAACCCTCCAGCACCCGGGACGATACAAGAATGGCGAGTTCACCCTTGGACGAGACCGAGAGCATTTGTTCGGCGTGAATATCGAGGGGCCGGAGGCCCGGACTGTCGAGTCGGACGGAATAAACCTCATCGTCTTTGCCGAACCGGGCCGCGCAATAGACAGTATGTCCATCAGGGGAGAACTTCGCCGACTCAACCTTTCCTTGCTGATAGGTCAGCTGCTGGTATTTCGGCAGGGTGTACCGCGTCCAGCGTTGGCCGATGCGATATGCGCCAAAACCTAACGCAATCGCGGCCGCGAGGCCCAGTGCTGCCAATGCCTTCCGCGACAAGCGTCGCGATTGCTGCGGCGCCAGTGACCCTGCAGCAAGACCCGAGACTGTGCTAAAGGTGGACAACGCCTGCAAATTAAAGGCAATGTCGCTCGCCGATTGAAAGCGCTGCTGGGGTTCCTTTTCGAGGCAATGGGAGACGATCTGCTCCAAGGCAGGTGGGATGGTGACATTGGTGGCGTGCAGAGCCGGGGGCTCTTCCCGTAATATCGCGGCCTGCGTGTCGGCATCGGTGCCTGAACGGAAGGCAGGTTTCCCGGCCAGCATTTCGTACAGGATTGCGCCAAAAGTGAAGATGTCGGTGCGATGGTCGATGGGCATTCCGCGCACCTGCTCGGGTGACATATAGCCGACGGTCCCCATGATGACGCCGGGCAAGGTGTTGCCTTCGCGGAGCGTAGCAGTGTTGTCTTCCGGGCTGGCGCGAGGCGCATCCATCAATTTCGCCAGACCAAAGTCGAGAATCTTCACCCGGCCATCGCGAGTAACGAAAACATTTTCGGGTTTCAGATCGCGATGGACGATGCCTTTTTCATGGGCCGCCGCCAATCCGCGTACGATTTGCAACGCATAGTCGATTACTGTTCGGAGCGGCAGCTTGCTGGAGCGGATGCAGTGCCCCAGGGTGGAACCTTCGAGGAGTTCGGAAACGATATAAGGGGCGCCGTCCTCGGTTGTACCGATGTCGTAAATCGCGACGATGCCAGGATGGTTGAGGGCGGCCGCCGCGCGGGCTTCCTGCTCAAAACGGCGCAGGCGTTCGGGATCGGCACTGAACGCAGGGGGAAGGACTTTGATGGCGACGAAACGATCGAGACGGGCATCATGGGCGCGAAAAACTTCCCCCATGCCTCCCGCTCCCAGCGGAGAAATAAAGTCGTAGGGCCCGAAACGTCGTGATGAAGTCGGCGCGCTAATCGCTTCGTCTCCGGCGAAAGCTGTGGGCCGAGAAGAACCCGCAACTCGGCCTCATTATAGCGCCGAGGAACAAACCCGGTCTGGTAAGTTAGCCTGCGTCACTGTGGGTGGAAACACTGGGACCGTCGCTTCCGCCACTGCCTTGGCTGCCGAGAGACCGGCCTTTTCGAGGTCGGCTATCATTCTGCAACGGATATGCGACAACACCGCGATGTAGTCTGCGCAATAAACACTGGGATTGGCAAAGCCAGTAGCACTGCGGTAGCGATGCGGCAAGTAGCCGCCTCCGCAGACCGAGTGATAAGCGCATGATTGGCAGACGGCGGGCAGAAGATCCTGACTCTTCAGGCCAATCTGATAGAGCGGAACCGTCCAGATGTCTTCGACATCGTGGGTGCGAACGTCGAGTCCGGTGCGGGTCATGCCGTTGCCGCAAATTCGTAGCGTGTCCAGCGGTTCCCAGGTGCCGTCGGACTCTACAACGATGTCGGCAAACGGATGCAGCCCCAGAGCATCGCAGTCGGAGGATCCGCCGAGCATCAGGCTCATCGCGCTCTCAAACCATCGCATGCGCGGGGGTGAGGGGAGTTTGTCATACCAGTAGTCGAACAGCTCGCAAAAATAGCTCCCCAACGTCCCTTCAGGCCAGGGTGGAGGATGGTCATGGTCGAAGTCCGGCCAAATGAAGTCAATCGTTCGTACTCCAATGTCGGCGAAGTGTTTCAAAACTACGCTACCCGGAATCTCTGGATTGACCACTGTCAGCACGCCCCAACGTGAGCCAGGAGTGGTAGCCAGCAGATCGAGAGCAGCACGCACTTTATGGTAGGAGCCTCGCCCTTGAAAGTCGGGACGGGCGCGGTCATTCCATTTCTCGGGCCCGTCGCAACTCACTCCTACTGTCACCTTGTGGGAGACGAGCAATTCCATCCACTCTTTGTCCAGCAAGGTGCCGTTGGTTTGCACTGCCACATTCAGCAAGACCCGCGACGAAGCTTCGACCCGCCGCGTTTCTTCGAGAAACCACCGTACCCAATCGCGTCCGATGAGTAATGGCTCCCCGCCGTGCAGCACCAGTGTAACTTTCGGCAGGTTATGACGATGCGCGTAGCCAGCGATTCGCGCCAGCGTGGCGGCAGCCAAATCTTTCGACATGAACTTCGGGCGAGCCAGAAACGAAGTATCGCCCTTGTTGTACATGTAGCAGTAGCTACAGTTCAGGTTGCAACGTTCCGCAACCTTCAGGACGAAGGATGTGGCCAGGGGAGGAATATTTGGACCACAACTCTTCTCCGGCACGCCCTCCCCCATGGAAGCAGCATCAGTGACCTTTATCATCGTGGTCACATACGGTGACGTTGTGATAGCCGGCGGAGCAGGGGTCGCCACTGGGGTCGGGAGACTTCTTCACTACGTCGATTACCCTCTGCAGGATCGGATTGAGTTGGTCGAGTAAGGGCTTGAGGTCGGGGCGCGCGGAGTCCAGATTAATGTGGATTCCGTGATCGTGCTTACTTTCTTCGCTCATAGGTTCTCCTTCTGTGGGCTGCTTTTCGGTGAGAGTAGTGTCGAAAACGGTTTTAATGCCAGTCAGTTGAAACAGACCGCCAACCTGGAGCGAATAGCTTCGTCGCCAGCGAGCTGGGCTGATCTGAGAATTAGGCACCGAAGCTATATCGTTTGTTCCGCGAAGTCAACGGAATTGGTAGTTGGGATGATGGCTGCAGGTCGCACCCGAGCCGACAATGCGCCTTAGTACGTCTTGACACTGCATTTCCAACACTTTATCCTTAACTTTTGCCTTAGTGGGACTCCCGCCTGTCTGTACCTGCCAGAGTGATCCGTGAGGAGCTTGGCCTGCCAGACCCGGCTCTTGCCGGACCATGTGGGCTGTTGGGAATGTTATTGAACGCTAAGGAGTTAGGCAGGTGCTGCCATGTTGATTCGAGTCGCGGAATTACGCGTCCACAGGGCGGAGTTTCGTGAGGACTTGCAGCCCGGGGCGATTGAATTTGGCCCGGACGTCCGCCAGATGGGCCCGCTTCATACCGACGGCCGGGCGGAACTGATTGTCGAGCATCGGGGCCACAAAGAGAACGTCGAAGACATCCGTGTAGTCGGCAAGCTCGAAGTGGCGATGGAAGTAAACTGTGCGCGATGCCTGGATCTGGTGCAGTACACGGTGAACCGCGCGTTTGATTTGCTGTACCGGCCGCTGGGGGTTGACCGGCGTGCGGAGGAAGTTGCGATTTCAGAAGCAGACACTGAGATCGGCTATTATGAGGGCGAAGGCCTGCTGCTCGAAGACGTCTTGCGCGAGCAGGTTTTACTGGCGTCGCCCGTGAAGCTGGTGTGTCGCGAAGATTGCAAGGGACTGTGCCCGCAATGCGGGACCAACCTTAACCTCGAGACATGCAATTGCCCGCAACCCGGCGATCCGCGTTGGGCGGCGCTGAGCGAGTTACGAAACAAGCTGCAAAGCTAGAGTTCCGACCGGTCGCCGCGGCGATCGGTCCTAATGGGAGTTTTTCATGCCTAATCCAAAACGGCGGCATTCGCAGGCCAGAACCTCGAAACGCCGCGCCCACGATCATCTGACGGCACAATCGCTGTCGGAATGCCCCAACTGCCACGAGCGCAAACTGCCGCATCGTGCCTGCCCCAAGTGCGGATACTATAAGGGACGCGAAGTCATCGAGCAGAAAGAAGCTGCCAGCTAGGGGACGATGCCGCGGGACATCCCGTGGCGCTGAGGACAGCACAGGGCGAGCATGCCGACCACAATTGCCGTTGACGCGATGGGCTCCGACCGGGCGCCCAAGCCCGAAGTCGATGGCGCTATTCTCGCCGCCCGTCATTATGACGTGAGAATTCTGCTGGTCGGGCAAGAGCCGGTCATCCGCCAGGAGCTGAAGTTCCATCCCTTATGGAAACGGCTCGACATTGAAATCGTGCCTGCCAGCGAAGTCATCGGCATGCATGAGAAGGCAGCACAGGCGGTGCGCTCCAAGCGGGATTCCTCCATGCGCGTGGGGCTGCGCCTGGTGCGCGAAGGCCGCGCGGCGGGGTTCGTGAGTGCCGGCAACACCGGCGCTTGCATGGCCACCGCCAAGATGGTGCTGGGAGCATTGCCCGGCGTCGACCGGCCAGCGCTGGCTGCGGTGTTTCCGACAGCGCAAGGTACGGCAACCATCCTGATCGACGTCGGAGCGAACGTCGATTCCAAGCCCGAAAATCTGCAGCAATTCGCCATCATGGGCGACGTGTACTTCCGTACCATCTTTGCTGACCGATTTGAGACGGCAGACAAACCGCGAGTCGGTGTTCTGTCCATCGGTGAAGAAGAAAGTAAGGGAAACGAGCTTACGCGCGAGGCCTATAAGCTCATCAAGGAACTACCACTGAATTTTGTCGGCAACGTGGAAGGCCGCGACCTCTTTAACGGCAAAGCCGACGTGCTGGTTTGCGATGGCTTTGTCGGTAACGTCGCCTTGAAGATTTCCGAGGGAATGGCGGAGACGGTACGGTTCCTGCTGCGGCAGTCGTTGCAGGCGACCATCACCCGCCAGGTCGGCTACATGCTGTCGAAACAGGCCTTCGTCGATTTCAAGAAGCGGCTCGATTACTCCGAATATGGCGGAGCGCCGCTGCTCGGCATCAAGGGCGTGTGCATCATCAGTCACGGCTCGTCGAACGGCAACGCCATCAAGAACGCGATTCGCGTGGCCGTTGAATTTGCCAACAGCAAGATGAATCGGGTCATCGAGCGGCAGATTGCCGAAGCCAGCAGCCAACTCGATAACGGCAACGGCAAACCGGCGCTAGCTTCACGCGCCAGCGGATTCAGCCGCGGCTTGGATTAGCCGGAACACCGGCCCACTGTACCGCTTTTCATTTCTGCTTTTCAGGTTGACTGGATGAGTTCGCACACGTCTCCGATTGCATTCATGTTTCCCGGGCAAGGCTCACAGCAGGTTGGCATGGGCCGCGAGTTGGCTGCCACGTATCCAGTGGCACAGGAGACCTTCGACGAGGCCGACGCTGCGTTAGGGTACAAACTTTCGAAGCTCTGTTTCGAGGGCCCCGAAGACCAGCTCAAGCTGACTGAGACCACGCAACCGGCCATCCTGACAGTCTCCGTGGCTGCGTGGCGGGTACTGCAATCCCAAGGATTTACGCCTTCCTACGTTGTGGGACATAGCCTCGGAGAATACTCTGCCCACGTCGCCGCTGGAACGTTGAGCTTTGCCGACGCGGTACGAACGGTACGCAATCGCGGCAAGTATATGCAGGAAGCGGTGCCGGTCGGCGTCGGCGCAATGGCCGCGATCCTCGCACTGCCGGCCGAAAAGGTGGAAGAAATCTGCGGAGAAGCGGCACAGGGCGAAGTCTGCCAGGCCGCGAACCTCAATTCGCCCGACCAGACGGTCATCTCCGGCAACAAGGCAGCCGTTGAACGTGCCACCGAGTTGGCGAAGTCGTGCGGCGCCAAACGCGCCATCCTGCTGCCAGTCAGCGCACCCTTCCATTGCGCGCTGATGCAGCCTGCACAAGACAGGTTGGCAGCACACCTGCACGCTCTCAACTTTCACGATCCCGGAACTCCGGTTATGTGCAATGTCGATGCGGTGCTAGTCACTACCGGCGAACAGGGTCGCGATGCGCTCGTTCGACAAGTCACCGGCGCGGTGCAGTGGGTGAAGTCCATACAGGCACTGATTGCGCTGGGCGTAGAGAACTTCGTGGAAGTTGGCCCGGGCAAGGTGCTATGCGGCCTGATGCGTCAGATTGACCGCTCTCGCTCTTGCGTAAATGTGGAAGATGACGCGTCGCTGCAAAAGACGATCAACCACTTCAGTACGGCGTCGGCGCGGGCGGAGTAGCTGCCTATCTAGTACGGCGAGAAGCCCAGAGTCTTGTCCGATTTCTCCACCCAGATGTGCGCCTTCTGGGCGACGCGCTCGTTGACCGTCACGACTACAACAATTCCGCTGCTGCTGACGTCGAACTTCGTTCCGTTACCGCCGGTGGGCACGGCCGATCCGTCCACGTGATACGTCTTGATGACGCCCCATTCGCCGCCGGGCCCCCAATCCTTCATGAAATCCTGGAAGCCATACTGCGAATACTTCTCCGGGTGCTGTTTCCAGTTGGGGTCGTGGTTCCAGATGCCGTAGGCGTCCTCGTATTTCTGCTGTTGCAGAGCCGCGAAGAACTTGTCCACCTGGCGCTCTTCGGGATAGTGACGGAAGTTCCACGCAAGAATGGCCAGCACGGCAACGATGACCACAATCGAAATGATACGAATGCGCTTCTTGCGGGCCTGCACTGGATCATACGGCTTGGACTCGAACAGGGTCATAACGAAACTAGTTTACTCGTAGCTGGTGACGGGGTTCTACAACGTCCGCTTAAACAGCGCAGTCGCGATGGTAAGCATGGCCACCGCCGCAATCAGCATGTATGCCAGGTCGGCACGAATGGCAACGAAGCCCGCATCCTTCAACAGGATCGCTTTGAAGCCGTGTACTGCATAGGTGAAGGGATCGACGTAAGCAATGGCCTGCAGCCACTTCGGGAATGCCTTGATGGGATAGATGGCGCCGCTAGGGAAGAACAATAGCGTATTCAGGATTCCAAACGTGGCGCGCGGTACCAGCGGGTCTTCCACGCGCACCATCATCAGAAACATCATGGTGTTGAAGGCCAAGGAGGTCACCACAACCAGCAGCAGCACGTACAACATGTTTTGCGGCAGAAAAGCAGTGCCTAATCCCGCCAGGAGGGAACCTAGTACCGTAATCACCAGGCCTGAGAGCACCGCCTTCACGGTGCCAGCGACGTTCAAACCCGCCACGAGCTCGAACTTGGTGATGGGCGTAACCAGATATCCCTCGTGCACACCGCGGGCCTTGTCGTCGATATACAACATGCCGCCACCAATCATTACCGACACAAACATCGCCAGCACGATTGAACCTGGTAGCAGATATTTCATGTACTCGATGTAGGGATACAGCTCCACGATGTCGAGCACGATCTTCTGAATGATGCGCGGCTCGACATCGGGAGTATTCAGCGCGTTGGTCAGATCGCTGAGCAGCGACTCCAAAGTTGAGCTCATGAAGTTGTCGGTGTTATCGACCACGAGCGCGATGCGCGGATGGTTCTCTTCGTACACTCGCCGCGAATACTGCGGCGGAATGATGATCGCGCCATCGAGGCGCCCGGTGCGCACGTCTTCCATGGCCTGCTTGTCGTTGTCGTAAGGAACCGGCGTAAACGTCCGTGCGTTCGATTCGACCGCCGCCAGCGCCTCGTGGATTCTGACGGCCTGCGTGCCGCCATCGAGATCGACTACGCCGAGGCGTGCATCTTTGATCTTGCCGCCGAAGGCATTTCCCAGCACGATGAGCTGCACCAGGGGAAACACCATCGAGACCAACATGAGCGTGGGCGAGCGAAAGAACTTGCGCAGTTCGCGTTCGACGATGGCCCATGCGCGATTCATGGCCGCATCCCCGGACGATCGGGCATGACAAACTGATAAGCCTTCACCTGTTCGTCGCGCAATTGCCGTCCCGTGTAATGAACAAAGACATCGTCAAGCGTGGTGTTCTGTACCGACAGCGCCTTGAGTTCGACATTCGACCGCACTGCTAGCTCCACCAGCTCGGTCGTGGTCTTCGAGCCATTGCTGGTCAGGATGCGAAAGGTGTCTCCGCCCAGTGGTTGCACCGAGGTCACATCTTCCAGTTTCTGCAGTTGCTCGGCCCAATCGGCAGGCACATGCGAGAACTGCGTCTCGATCACGTTCGACCCCGGCACCGTCGCCTTCAGCGCAATCGGCGAATCCAGCGCCACCAGCTTGCCGTGATCGACAATCGCGATGCGATCGCAGAGGCGATCCGCTTCGTCCATGTAATGGGTGGTGATCAGGATGGTCAGCGCGTGCTTGCTCTTGATGTTGGTAAGCATCTCCCATACCGCCACACGCGAGACGGGGTCGAGTCCCGTGGTGGGCTCGTCGAGGAAAAAGATGCGCGGGTTGTGTACCAGCCCGCGAGCAATTTCCAATCGCCGCCGCATACCTCCGGAGAGCGTCTTCGTCTGCGCGCCACGCCATTTGGTGAGATCGACGGTTTCCAGCAGCTCGGTGATATTTCGCTCCCGTTGCTCCGACGGAACGCCGTAGAGCTTGGCGTAGATGCTCAGGTTCTCTTCCACCGTCAGGTCGATGTCGCTGGTCATCGCTTGCGGAATCACGCCCATGCATTGCCGCGCGTCGTCGGGGTCCTGCGCAACATCGAAGCCATTGATGATGGCGCGCCCCTTGGTGATGGGTAGCAGCGTCGTCATCATGCGGATCAGCGTGGATTTGCCCGCGCCATTCGGCCCCAGCAGGCCGAAGATTTCACCCTGCTTCACCGCGAACGAGACATCGTCAACAGCGGTGAAGTCGCCATACATCTTGGTGATGTGGTCCACCACAATGGCATCGGTCGTGCCATTTGCGTTACACGGTGCAGGGACCTTCGCCTTGGGCGTAAACCAGCTCATTGCGCGCCCTTCCGGAGATTCGCCGGCAATCGGACTTCGGCCGTCATGCCCGGAACCAGCGCCCCGTCCGGGTTGTCGACTTTGAGTTTCAGGCCAATCGTCTTGATGTCGCGCTTCCGACGGCTCACGTCGCGTTGCGTGGCGTAATCGTTCTCGACGGCCTTGAAGATCACCGTTCCGTCGATTGGCTGCCCGGCGGGCAGGCGCACCTTCAGCTTGTCGCCGACCGCGATGAAGCGCGAATCGGTTTCCGGAGCGGCGGCACGCACCCACGTGTCGTTGAAGTCGATAATGGTAACGATGGGCGTGCCTGGATTCACCACTTCGCCCTGGCGAGTTGCCCGGACCGAAACTGTTCCGCTCACCGGCGCGTAAATCTTCGTGTATCCCAGCCGGGTCTCAGCTTCCGCAAGTTGCGCGCGTGCGTTCGCTACCTGCGCCTCGTTGGCGGCCACATTGCTCGATGCGGCACGCTGCTGATGCAGCCGCGCATCGGCGGTCTTCAGGTCAGCTTGGGCGGCGTCCACGTTCTTCTGCGCGCTGTTGACTGCCGCCTGCTGGGCCTCGAGCTGCGCCCACGCGCGCACCCGGTCCTGCTCCGACGCAACGCCCTGTTCCGCCAGCTTCATCATGCGGTCGGAGTCGCTCTTCACCCGCACCAAGTCAGCCTGCGACTGAGCCAACGCCGCCTTCGCCGCGGCGAGACGAGCCTCGGCGTTGACGACGCCGCTATTCGTCTCGCCCAGAGTCTGCGCCTCGGTGGCGCGTAACGATGCGACCTGAGAGTTGTAGGCATCAATGGTGGCTTGCGCGCCACTCTTCTGCGCCTCAAGTTCGGCCGAATCGATCTCCGCAACGAGATCGCCCGCCTTCACCTTCGAGCCTTCATCCACGTAGAGCTTTTCGATACGGCCCATGATCTTGGAGCTGACGATCACCTGGTTGGCGTCCACAATGCCGATGAGCACGGTGTCGGTGTTGCGGTCGGTGGACAGGAAGTAATACGCCGTGGCGGCGGCGACCAGCACAAGAATGAAGATTAAGAATTTAGGTGCTTTCATTTGCGCCTCCGGGCGGCGACGTGATGGTGCGCCTTCGGGGCCGGAAGGGATGGAGCCGGGAAAGGCTCCTCGTTTCCAGCGAACTGTGCCGCAAGACGAAGGCCAGCTTCGCGATCGGCGAACAACATAGCGGCGATTTGGTCGAGCACTGCCGCCCGTCGCGCCTTCAGAGCTTCGGGGGACAATGCATCCGCACCCCGCAATTGGCTCAGCACCGGCGCGGTGACGAAGTAAAACACGATCGTCGCCACCATCGACGGAACGAGCTGGAAGACATCCACGTTGCGGAATTCACCCTGTCGAATGCCCTCAGCCAGCGTCTTCTGAAGGCGTAGCGCCAGCGGACGGCTGTATTCATCTACGAAATGCGCCAGGTGCGGAGACAGTCCTCTTCCGGCACTCGTCATTTCGCTTTGAAACAGCCGGGCAAAGTGCGGGGTGCGGGCAATGGTGTCAAAATGCGCGCGCGCGTAACCGAGAATGCGTTCTCCGGCCGGGCCGGGTCCGTCGAGCACTTGCGTCAGCCGCTGAAACAATGGCTGAAAGAAGTGGTCCAGCACGGCTCCGTATAACGCATCTTTGTCGCGGAAGTAGTAATAGAGGAGGGCCTTATTGACCCGCGCCGATGTGGCAATCGCGTCCATGCGGGCGCCCGACAGGCCTTCGGCAGCGAACTCCGTGGCGGCGGCGTTGAGGATGGCGATGCGACTCGCCTCCGGCTGTCCGCGGCTCCCCAGACGGCGGCGACCGGCAGAATTTGCCTTCGTTTTCATAATTAACTAACTGGTTAGTTATATAGGAAAAGAAGGCTGTTTTGCAAGTGGCTGGGGGCCTAAAGCCATCCCCTTGTCGCTGGAAAATCGGCGGCGCTGTGGTCCGTTCTACAGCTTGCCTACATGAATGCTGCCGTCGCCGGTGCTGATCTCCAGCAACTCGCCGCCGCCGTTCATCTTGCCCCGGACATGCGACCGCTCCACCGACCCGCTGACGGTCACCGGAATATCCAGCGTGATGTGTCCATCGCCGGTATGGGCATAGAGTTCAGCAGCAAAATCGCTTGGCAGATTGACTTCCACCCGGCCATCGCTGGTGTGGATGAGCCACCCCCGGTCCATCTTCGATCCCGGCCGCGCAGTGAATTCAATGTGGCCGTCACCGCTGTGCAGATACACCTCTTCCACGACTCCATCCACGGTGATGTGTCCGTCGCCCGTGCGTGCGCGGATGCTGCCGCCGAAATTGCGCACTTCCACCGCGCCGTCGCCGGTCTCGATGCGGGCGCCGCCATTCGTCCCGTCCACGTTAATGTGGCCATCGCCGGAATGGAGGTCCAGCGCGGTTTCCGCCGGGACTTGCACCTCGACGCGCACGCGACGCCAGTTGTCCTTGAAATTGAGATGAAAGCCGACCTGGTTCGGGATATGGACCATCAACTCGACCTTGTCGCCGTCCTGGTGTTCGGTGATCCGCAGTCCGCCTTCGCCGATCTTTTGGTTCTCCGTGGTAACGTGCGCCGAGATGGTGCCGGATCCACCCCGCACGATTTCGATGGCGCAATCGTTGGTATCGACACGAAGCGTAGGCTTGGCGCCTACGGTGTAGGTCTTCGACCAATCGTCGGCCAGGGCCGACAAGCTCAGTAGCGGGAGAGACAGAGCAATGAGGAAGATAAGTTTTCGCACGAGCTCCTCCACGTAGTTGTACGTAGGGGAGCTCATGCTGGTTCCGTGCGATAGGAGAGAGCAGTCAGCGGTGCCGGGGCACGGCATCCCAGTTATGGGATTTACTCACGCGCCCCTTAAAGCAACGCTCCCTGCACTGCCATAGACGGAAATATGGCTGAATCGTTAGCGCCGGCTAAACCCTGCCAGTCCCGCCCAACCAGTTACTGCGGCGTGTCCTTCCGGGTGAATGTGTACCCATCGCGGAAGACGAAATCCTGGCCTGGAAGGCGGGTTTCCTTTCGGTACGTGTATAGATTGCGCCGTATTTCCATAAGGATGCGGACGTCCACCGGTTTCCCATTTTCCAGGCCCTTACCCGTAAGTACCAGCTTGCCACCTCCGGCTTTGGCAAGTTCCTCTAGCCCCTCGGCCTTGAAGGTGTCACTGGAGTGGTCGCGGTCAGACGTAAAGCTTACCGTCCCGGTAGCCGCGTCGAACACCACAGTCGAGAGCTCGCGCACCTTCTTGTTCGGACCATCGTCGTAGGTATAAGCAAACAGTACCGTCTTGCCATCAGCGCCCGGAGCAACGTGTAGCCACGTCGGCAGGGCTACTCGTTCGTTGCTGCTGAAGTCGCGGTATTCCAACTGCCCGACCCAGTCCCCAAGCAAGCCTGAATAGATAGTTAGAGAACCGCCTGACGCAGGTGCGGCCGCCTGGCCGTACGCCGCCGTCGAGCCAAGCATCATGAGACCAGCCAGAATGACAACAGCGCAAAATCTGTGCCGGACCTTCAACTGTAGGAGGGGTTTTGCGAGCATGCGTTGATTTGACGGGAATTCAAGCCGCGATGTTCGCATGTTGACGAGATCTGTTTTCCTGTCCGGCACAGCAGCCTGAAAACTTTTGACTTTCACGCATCCTATCGGCTGTACTGGTTCTGCTTCTTCTCCGCGTGGCGTTCGAGCCGAACTGGATCAGCCGGTCGATGAGCTCGGGATACTTCAGCCCGCTGGCCTCCCATAGCTTGGGATACATGCTGATCGACGTAAATCCCGGCATGGTGTTGATTTCATTGACGTACATCTTGCTCGAACGGGGATCCATCAGGAAATCGACTCGTGCCAGCCCGGCACAATCGACAGCCTGGAAGGCCCGAACCGCGAGCTCCTGTACTTCCTTCATCTTCTTCTTCGGCAGCTCTGCCGGAATCACTGGCTTCGAGCCCTCCACCAGGTACTTGGCGTCGTAATCGTAGAACTCTTTGATTGGGATGATCTCGCCCGGGACCGAAGCGTGGGGATTGTCATTGCCCAGCACCGAGCACTCAATTTCGCGCGCCTTGCTGCCTTTGCCGCCCACTCCCTGCTCCACCACGAGCTTGCGGTCGAATTGCGCGGCCTCGTCCATGGCGGCCGCAAGTTCCGACCCATCGTGGACCTTGCTGATGCCTACCGACGACCCAAGATTCGCCGGCTTCACAAACAATGGATATTTGAGTGAACTCTCGATCAGCTTTCGTACTTTCTTCGACTGTTCGCGCCAGGTGCTTCGCAGCACCGTAACGTGCTTCACGATCGGCAGACCAGCATCGCGAAACAGGCGCTTCATAATGTCCTTGTCCATGCCCGCCGCCGAGCCCAGGACCCCAGCTCCAACATAGGGAATATCGGCCAGTTCCAGCAGTCCCTGGATGGTGCCGTCTTCGCCAAAAGTGCCATGAAGCACGGGAAAAATCACGTCCACATTGATGGCATTCTGCGCGGCGTGCACTTGCGGCGTGGTGTTCTCGAACGGCACCAGCGCCGAATGATCGTGGGTCGGAATCGGCGGAACGACGACACTTTCACCCTTGGCGAGTACAGCAGCGGCGGAGGTCGCCTGCGGATCACCGGCACGCAAATGACGTGCTTCGTGCTCGGCCGGCTTCTCGCCTTTCAGCATGCGCTCGGCATGGGCCGCCGTTACCCAGCGGCCTTCCTTCGTGATTCCGATGGGCACCACTTCATACTTCTTCTTGTCGATGGCGTTCAGTACCGAGGCCGCCGACAGCAGCGACACCTCGTGCTCGCCGCTGCGCCCGCCGAACAGCACCCCTATCCGGAGTTTCTTCATGCATGCAGTGTAAACGCGGAGCTTGTGCATTTTAGAAGACGCACCTGCGAACGCAACAGCGCCCTGTCATCGAACGCCGGCAGGTTATGGCACAGGGTTTGACACGCGCCGCGTGGCGACCCTACTCTTTTCTTTCACGTCAATCGCTCTGATTTTCCCCATTTCTTTGATATGAAAGTTCTTGTCCTCGGCAGCGGTGGTCGCGAACACGCAATGGTCTGGAAGCTCCGCCAGTCGCCGCGCATCAAGCAGCTCTGGTGCGCGCCCGGCAACGGCGGCATCTCGGCCGATGCCGAATGCCTCGCCCTGGACCTGAAGAGCCTTAAGTCGATCGTCGAGTTGGCGACCAGGCTGAATCCTGACGTGACCGTCGTTGGCCCCGAGTTGCCGCTGACGCTCGGTGTGGTGGACGAGTTCCAGCGCCGCGGATGGAAGATCTTCGGCCCGACCAAGGCGGCGGCGCAACTCGAGTCGAGCAAGAGCTTCGCCAAGGAGTTCATGCAGCGCCACCGTATTCCCACGGCGCACTACGCCATCTGCACGAAGAAAGAGGAACTGAAGGACGCGCTGGCGCACTTTCATGCACCGATCGTCGTCAAGGCCGATGGGCTGGCGGCCGGTAAGGGCGTAGTCATCGCGCAGACCAAGGACGAGGCGCAGCGTACCGCGGAAGAGATGCTCAACGGCAAGATGCTGGGCGAAGCCGGTGCGCGCATAGTGCTGGAAGAGTTCTTAGAGGGTGAAGAGCTGTCGTTCCTGGTGATGAGCGACGGCGAGCGGGTGGTTCCATTGGTCGCATCGCAGGACCACAAGCGTGTATACGACAACGATCAGGGCCCGAATACCGGAGGCATGGGCGCCTACTCCACCGACCAGATCATCGATGCTGGGATGCGCGACTGGCTGGTGACCCACGTCGCCAAGCCGGTGGTGGCGGGCATGAAGGCCGAAGGCGCGGAATATAAGGGCATCTTGTATTGCGGCATTATGATGACGGCGCGCGGCCCGATGGTGCTCGAGTTCAATTGTCGGTTCGGCGACCCTGAAACCCAGCCCATCATGATGCGGATGGAGAGCGACCTGCTTGACGCCATGGAGGCATCAATCCAGGGACGCGTAAGCGATGGCGACTTCCGCTGGTCCACCGATCCGGCAGTGTGCGTGGTGATGGCCTCAGGCGGCTATCCCGGAGCCTATGAAGCCGGAAAAATCATCACCGGCATCGAAGATGCCGATCGCATGTATGGCGTGAAGGTCTTTCACGCGGGGACGAACCGCCGCGACGGTGCCTATTACACCTCTGGTGGACGCGTGTTGGGCGTCACTGCGCGTGGCAGCGACCTGCCGGAGGCCGTGGAGCGCGCCTACGACGCGGTCATGAAAATCCGCTTCGACGGTATGCAGTATAGGAAAGATATTGCCGCGCGAGGACTGAAGCACCTGCGGGAGAAGAAATAGGCCAATCAGCATTGGCGCAACGCTCAAAAGCCTACGGAAATGGCGATTTTGGGTAGAGTTGGCCCTCAGGCCAGCGTCTAAGGCATTTCTTTTTTGAAATAACGAGCGGACTTTAGTCCGCGATGGCTCTCCTTTTGCTAGATTTTTCTTATGGCTAACAATCCGCTCGTCTCCATCGTTATGGGCAGCGACTCCGACCTCGACATCATGAACGAGGCCGCGAAGGCGCTGTCCGAGTTTGGTATCCCTTACGAGATCGACATCACCTCGGCGCATCGGTCGCCGGCGCGTACCAGCGAGTACTCGCGCGGACTAAAAACGCGTGGCGTCGAAGTAGTCATCGCCGGTGCCGGCGGAGCAGCCCATCTGGCAGGTGTCATCGCCGCCGAGACGACGCTCCCGGTCATCGCGGTGCCGATTCCATCGACCGCACTTCTCGGTCTCGACTCGCTGCTGGCGATGGTTCAGATGCCCGCGGGAATTCCTGTCGCGACCGTTGCCATCGGCAAACCCGGTGCGACCAATGCGGGCATCCTCGCGGCGCAGATGATCGGCTTGCATGATGCCGAAGTCGCGAAGAAGCTCGACGCACACAAAGAGAAGCTGGCGAAAGGTGTCGAAGCGAAGTCGAAGAAGCTGAAGGAGAGCCACAAGTCATGAGCACGACGCTGGCCCAGATTTCGTTTGCGGAACTTCTGGCTTCCAACGCGGCCCAGGCGAAGCAGTGGCACCAATGGTTCGATGAACAACCGCCAACCGTCCTCGACCTGCCGCTCAGCATCGCACTGGCAAAGAACGTTCGGGAGTTCCTGCTGCACATCTTTGCCGTCGAACTCCGTTACGCCGAGCGGCTGAAGGGACTCCCGATTACGGCATACGAAACGCTGCCGACCGCAACTGTGGCAGAACTATTTGGGATCGGCGACCAAGCGCGCGCAATGTATCGCGAATATTTCAGTACCGCCGCCGACGCTGACCTGGCAACGGTCATTGAATTCCCCACCCGTACCGCAGGAACCTTGCGCGCCAGCAAGCGCAAGATCGTTGTGCATGCGCTGCTGCACAGCGTGCGCCACTGGGCGCAGTTAGCGACGGCCCTACGCGAAGCCGGTTATCCCACCAACTGGGGAAAGGATTTCCTCTACAGCCCGATCATGGAGTGATTGCCGCGGCTATTCCGGCTTCATCTTCATCCGGAACATCAGCGACCCATGCGCCGGAATGCTGAACGACTGGTCTGCTGTCACGCTGAAGTCCTCGTGCTTCCATAGATCGCGGACCTTCGCGCCTTCAGCGATATGCATCTCGTTCCACGGCACCTTGAACGTGGTTGACGCATCGGCGCGGTTTACTAAGACGACTGCCGCGTCGCCGTTGTTCAGCAGGCGGCTGTAAAACTCCACGTCGCCGGTCTTGCCAGTCTTGCGTCCCTGCACGCCCAGTGGGTCCTGGTCTACCGCGATAACTTCCTTATTCAGCAGGATCGATTTGGTTTCGTCGGTCATGCCACGCACGTCGTTGCCCGCCAGCAGCGGCGCTGCGAAAACCGCCCACAGGCTCATGTGGGTGCGGTATTCGTCGGTAGTCATACCGCCGTTGCCAATCTCCAGCATGTCCGGATCGTTCCAGTGACCCGGCCCGGCAAACTTCGCGATCTCCGACTGCGTATCGACAATCTCCATCATCCGCTTGTAGGTATCGTTGATGTCGCCGGTCGTGCGCCACAGGTTGCCGCCCGTCTTCGGAGCCCACTCCCACACGTTGTCGCGCCCATACTGGCACAGGCTGAACACGATCGGACGGTTCGTCGCGCTCAACGCTTCGGCCATCTTCTGGTACACCGGCCGCATCGCTGAGTCAGGATAAAGCCGGCTAGCGCTGCACCAGTCATACTTCAAATAATCGACGCCCCACCCGGCATACGTCTTGGCGTCCTGCACCTCGTGGCCGTAGCTGCCTTCGTATCCCGCGCATGTGTAAGGCCCGGGTGACGAATAAATGCCGAACTTCAGTCCCTTCGAGTGCACATAGTCGGCCAGCGCCTTCATGTCGGGAAACTTGTTATTGGTGTGAATCACGCCGTTGGCATCGCGGTCGCCTTCCCAGGTGTCGTCGATGTTCAGGTAGATGTATCCCGCGTCGCGCATGCCGCTGGTCACGAGCGCGTCGGCCATCTCGCGCACCGTTTTGTCATCGATTTTCCCGGCGAAGAGGTTCCAGCTGTTCCACCCCATTGGCGGAGTCTTCGCCAACCCGTTCGGCGGAAGATCGCGCACCGCAGGTGGCTGGATAACATTCGCGATCCGGAACGGATCGCTCGTCGACCGCGCAGCGACAAGTTCGTAAGGCTTGTGGTTGGGTTCTTGTATGGTGACGTGCAGCTTGTCGCCTTCGAGCGTACCGGCATAGCCAACCTTGTAGCCGTCGTCGGTTGCTGCAGTGACGCTGAAGTGATTGCCTTCCACCGGGCCCGGCTCGATTTTGAAACTCCCCCACGGGCGCTCGATCTTACCCGTGAGCTGATTGCCGCTCTGCTGCAGAACGAGCACTTCACGGTCGGTGTGACCATCAGGCTGCTTGATAGAGGAAACCCAGATGCCGGAAAGATCGGCGGCGATCAGCAGTGGAGCGAAGAGGGACAACGCTATGAATGCGATGAGATATCTCATGCGCAATACAATAACGCATCACCGCAGTTTTTGAGTTCTTTACGGCCGAGCCGGCATTCGGCAACCAGCGCGTTTATTGGTAGGTGACGCGCTTTTCGCCCTTCACGATCCGCCCGATGGTGTAGCCCTTCTCGCCGCAGCGCTCGAGAATGGTCTGAGCTTTCTTGAACTTCTTGGCCGGTACCACCAGGACCATCCCGATACCCATGTTGAAGGTGCGCATCATCTCGTCGTCGGGAACGTTCCCGATGGATCTCAGGTGACTGAAGATCGGGGGCACCGGCCAGGAGTGGATCTCGACGATCGCACCCGTGCCCTTGGGCAACACGCGCGGAAGGTTCTCCGTGATGCCGCCGCCGGTAATGTGGGCCATGGCGCTGACCGCCTCGCCGTCGATCATCCTGCGAACAATCGGCCAGTAGCTCTTGTGGGTACGCATCAACTCGGTTCCCACTTTGCCCTTGATCTCGTTCACGTAGGAATCCGGCGTATAGCGGGCCACTTCGAAGAACAGTTTGCGGGCCAGCGAATAGCCATTGGTATGAAGGCCGGTAGAGGGCAGGCCGAGCAGAACGTCCCCCGCTTCGACATCCTTGCCGGTGATGATCTTCGGACGATCGACCACTCCGACAATGAATCCTGCCAGATCGTATTCGCCGTTGGCATAGAACCCGGGCATTTCGGCCGTCTCACCGCCGATCAATGCACACCCGTTCTGTTTGCAGGCGTCGGCAATGCCGCTCACGACTTTTTCCGCAACCTCGGCCTGCAGCTTGCCGGTGGCGAAGTAGTCCATGAAGAACATCGGCGCCGCGCCCTGTACCGCGATATCGTTGACGCAATGGTTCACCAGGTCGGCGCCTATGGTGTGGTGCAGATTCATCTCAAACGCGATTTTGAGCTTTGTGCCTACCCCGTCCACGCTCGACACCAGCACCGGGTCGACATAACGCTTCTTGTCGATGGCAAAGAGGCCGCCGAAGCCGCCGATTTCGCTTAGTACGCCACGGTTGAAAGTCTTGTGCGCCAGATACTTAATGCGCTGCTTCGTACGGTTGGCGCGCTCGATGTCCACGCCTGCTTCGGCGTAAGTAATAGCGCGGTCTTCGGTCGTTTGGCGTGCCAAGGGTCGGAATTCCATCCAGAGGGCGGTTGCCGCAGTGTTGAGAAGGAACAACGATTGTACCATTGCGCGCTTTGGGCGCTCGCCCGCCATTCTCGACCGGCAGGTTGTGACCGGAGTCACCGAATCGTGTGACTTCATTTCCGCGGTTGACACCCGCTGACGGACTAAACTGGTACTTCATACCAGCTAGTGAGAGGCCTTCATGACGACTGCTGTTCAAACCACCAAACCGCCCGCTAAAGCCGACCCCTCTTCCGATGTTTACCGCTCGGAAAGTCATCCGTTAGACCCGTTGTTTGCTCCCCGCAGCGTCGCCGTCGTTGGTGCGACCGAGCGTCTGGGCAGTGTTGGGCGCTCGGTCCTGTGGAACCTGCTCAGCAACCCCTTCGGTGGAACGGTCTTTCCCGTGAATTCCAAGCGGCCGAATGTGTTGGGCATCAAGGCTTATCCCAACGTCACGGAGCTGCCCGACAAAGTCGACCTCGTGGTCGTGACTACCCCCGCTGACAGCGTTCCCGACGTGTTGGCCGAATCGGTTGCGGCAGGAATTCCAGCGGGCATCGTGATTTCGGCGGGCTTCAAGGAACACGGCCAGCACGGCAAAGAGCTGGAGGCCCAAATCTCGGAGATCATTCGCGGCAAGATGCGGCTGATTGGGCCGAATTGCCTTGGCGTGATGAACCCCATTCGCGGCTTGAACGCCACCTTCGCACACACCATCGCGCGTCCTGGCAATGTCGCCTTCATTAGTCAAAGCGGCGCGCTACTGACCGCCATCCTCGACTGGAGCTTGCGCGAGAACGTCGGCTTCAGCGCATTCGTCTCCACCGGCTCGATGCTCGACGTTACCTGGGGCGACCTCATCGACTACTTCGGCAGCGACCCTCGCACCCACAGCATCGTGATTTACATGGAGTCCATCGGCGACGCCAGCAGTTTCCTGTCGGCGGCGCGTGAAGTCTCGCTCACTAAGCCGATCATCGTGATCAAAGCCGGCCGCACCGCGCAGGCAGCCAAGGCAGCAGCCTCTCACACCGGCTCGATGACGGGCAGCGACGAGGTTCTGGACGCGGCTTTCCGGCGCAGCGGTGTGCTCAGAGTCAACAGCATCTCCGACATCTTCTTCATGTCCGATGTGCTCGCCAAACAGCCCCGTCCGCGCGGCAACCGCTTGGCGATTCTCACCAACGCCGGCGGCCCGGGTGTGCTCGCAACCGACGCGCTAGTCGCCGGCGGCGGCGAACTCGCCGAACTGTCTCCCCAAACCATGCAGGCGTTTGACGAGATCCTGCCGCCACAGTGGAGCCACAACAATCCCGTGGACATCCTGGGCGACGCCGAGCCCGAGCGCTATGCGAAGTCGTTGGAGATCGCGGCCAAAGATCCCGCAATCGACGGGATGCTCGTGATTCTTACTCCGCAGGACATGACCAATCCCACCCAGATCGCCGAGAAGCTGAAGCCTTACGCAAAAGGGTTCGGCAAGCCGGTGCTCGCGAGCTGGATGGGTGGTGCGGAAGTCGCGGCAGGCGAACAGATCCTGAACCAGGCAGGCATTCCAACATTCCAATTCCCCGACAGTGCCGTGCGCGCCTTCAACTACATGTGGCGCTACTCTTACAACCTTAAGGGACTGTACGAGACTCCGACCCTGTCGCAGCATGCCGACGCCGAATTGCAACGCGGCAAGGCCGGACGGATTCTGCGAGAAGCGCGCGACCAGGGCCGCACCATCCTCACCGAGTTCGAGTCGAAGCAACTGCTCAAAGCCTATGGGATTCCCACCGTCGAGACGCGAATCGCCATAACCGAAGAGGAGGCCTTGCAGGCAGCGCAGGAGATCGGCTATCCCGTCGTTCTTAAGCTGCACTCGCTGACCATTACCCACAAAACTGACGTAGGCGGCGTGTTGCTCAACCTTCGCGATGCCGAAGCCTTACGTAAGGGCTTCCACGCGATCAAATCCTCTGTCACCGAAAAAGCGGGAGCGGAGCACTTCCAGGGCGTGACCGTGCAGCCCATGATCAAGTTGGATGGCTACGAACTGATTATCGGCAGCAGCCTCGATTCGCAATTTGGTCCCGTGATGCTCTTCGGTACGGGGGGCCAACTCGTCGAGGTCTTCAAGGATCGTGCTCTCGCCCTCCCTCCGCTGAATTCAACGCTGGCACGGAGACTGATGGAGCAGACGAAAATCTTCAAGGCGCTGCAAGGTGTGCGCGGCAGGCCGCCGGTGGACATCCCCGCTCTCGAAGAACTCCTGGTGCGCTTCAGCCAGCTCGTCGTCGAGCAGCGCTGGATCAAGGAAATCGATATCAATCCGTTGCTGGCTTCGCCCGAGCGTTTGCTCGCGCTCGACGCGCGGGTCGTCTTGCACGGCCCCGAGATGACGGCGGAAAATCTTCCCGAATCCGCCATACGTCCCTACCCGGTCAGGCTGGTTTCAACCTGGAAGATGAAGGACGGAAACGAGGTGGTGATCCGGCCTATTCGGCCAGAAGACGAGCCCCTCATGATTCCCTTCCACGAGAAACTTTCCGAGCGCAGCGTCTATCTACGCTACTTCCAGCCGTTGAAACTGACGCAACGCACCGCGCACGAAAGACTCACCCGCATCTGCTTTATCGATTACAACCGCGAAATGGCGCTGGTGGCAGAACGCAAGAACGCTGCCGGCGAACCCGAGTTGCTGGCCATCGGTCGCCTCAGCAAAATCCACGGCCGCGACGAAGGCGAACTGGCCGCGATCGCAATCGACGCTGCCCAACACAAGGGCTTGGGTACCGAGTTGTATCGCCGGCTGATCGAAGCAGCCCGCGAGGCCGGGCTGAAGAAGTTAATCTCCAATATGCTTCCGGAGAACCGCGAGATGCGTGCCCTGTGCGTCAAACTCGGCTTCCAGATGCATTCGAGTCTCGAAGACAACATGATCCGCGCCGAACTCGACCTGTGAAGTGATCTGGCAGCAGCAGATATTCCCAAAATGGGAATAACCACCAATTGTTCCACGTGGAACAATTGGCGCGTGCAATAGCGAATAGGACTCAACCAGTCCCATTCAGTACAGGGCTACTAGTCGTAACGTAATGCAATCACAGGATCGACGCGCGTGGCCCGGCGCGCCGGTATATAGCACGCCATAAACGCCACCGCCAACAGCAGGGCTGCGATCGCCGCGAACGTCAACGGATCGGTCGCACTCACCCCGTAGAGCATATTGGCCATCAGCCGGGTGAGCAGCAGTGCGCTGACCACACCCAGGCCAACTCCCACCAGAGCGAGTCTCATTCCGTCGTGTAACACCATGCGCGCCACATCGGAGCGGTCCGCTCCCAGCGCCATGCGGATACCGATCTCCTGGGTACGACGGGCAACGACATAGGAAATCACTCCGTAGATTCCGACGCTCGCGAGCACGAGAGCCAGCACCGCGAAAATAGCCAGCAAAATCACAGAGAAGCGGCGCTGTGCCAGGGATTCAGAGACGATTTCATTCATGGTCTGAGCGCGATAGATCACCTGCTCGCTGCTCATCTCCCGGCTCATGCGGCGAATCGAGCCAAAAACCTGCGATGTCGGAATCGTCCCGTCCGTGCGCACCAGAAGCCGGGTGCTCGTCAAGCCGCCTCCTGCCATCATGCCGTCCGGCATCTGCAGGCAGTTGAGATAAAACTGGGCGCGAAGCGGCCGGATGTCGTCGGAATCCAGTCCCCACTGTTTCACGTGGCCGACCACACCGACGATCTCAGCGGGCACGCCCCAATCGTTCAGATTGATCCGCTGACCGACAGGGTCTCGGCCAGGGTAGAACTTCTTGGCGAACACATCGTCCACCACCACGACCACAGGTGAATGCTCGTTGTCCTGCGCAGTAACAAAGCGTCCGCTGAGCAGCGGAACCTGCATGGTCTTCAGATAGTCGGGCCCAATGACATAGTCGATGGCCCAATTCATATCGTTCTTACTTGCCGGTTTCGGCTGACCAGCCGGCCAGAAGACATTTTCGTCGTCCGAATCGAGGGGAACCGCGCCCCAGGTTTGCGAGACGGCCTGCACCCCCGGAAGGGACGCAACCCGGAGGTCAAGGTCACGGAGCACCGCACGCATCGCATCGGGCTTCAGGTTAGCCATCGAAGGCGGAAACGAAATTTGGAAGCTCAAGACGTTCTGCGGATTGAAGCCCGGATCGACATTCCACAAATGAGTCAGGCTGCGAATCAGCAACCCGGCGCCGACCAGCAATACGAGGGCAAGCGCCATCTCCAGTACGACGAAGACATCCTGCGCGCGGTGGCGTATGCCGCTGGCGCCCCGCCCTCCTTCTTTCAAGGTCTCCTGCAGGTTGGGGCGCGTTGTCCTAAATGTCGGAACCAGACCAAACAGAATTCCGACGAGGCATGAAACCGCGATGGTGAAGCTGAGCACTCGTATATCGAGACCGATCTCTGCCGCGCGGGGCAGCGTAGTCGGAAGCGCAGCCAATGCGGCCCGCGTGCCCAGTTGGGCGACCAGTAGTCCGAGCCCGCCTCCCACCAGAGCGAGCAGCACACTTTCGGTGAGCAGTTGGCGCACCAGGCGTCCCTGCCCAGCCCCCATCGCGGTACGAATCGCGAACTCACGCGAGCGCCCGGTCGAGCGAGCCAGCATCAAATTAGCGACATTCACGCACGCGATCAGCAGCACAAATCCCACCGCAGCGAGGAGCACCAGCAAAGTTGACCTGATGCTGCCCACGATCTGGGTCTTCAGGGGCACCAGTCTGCACCCAACACCTTTGTTCGCGTCGGGATAGGCTTGCGCCAGGCTCCGTGCGACCGTGTCCATGTCGGCCTGCGCCTGTTCGACGGTGACGCCGGGCTTCATCCGGCCGATACCGTGCAATCCCAGGCCGGCCGCGCGATCGTTCAGGATGGGATTGCTCCACTGTCCGAGTGGTACGTAAAGGTCGTAGTCATGCTCAAGATGAAAGCTTGCGGGAACAACGCCAACGATGGTGTATTGGCGTCCGTCGAGGGTGAGACTGGAGCCCACCGCGTTGGGCGAGCCGCCCAGCTTTCGCCGCCACAGGCCTTCGCTCAGCAACACCACCGGCGGCGCGCCGATTTCGTCTTCCCCATTGACAAACATTCTTCCTAGCAACGGCTTCACCCCGAGCACCGTGAAGTAGTCGGAGGTGATGAAGTTATTGTCGACCTGTTCGGGGTCGCCGAGTCCGGTAAGACCCATGGCGTAAGGCCGCGAGACCGCCATCGAGGAGAAGGTGTGATTGTCTTTTCGCCAGTCGCGGAAGTTGGGAAACGAGATGGAGCCGCGATCGAAATTAGGCTTGCTCTCGTGAATAGCGACGAGTTGGTCAGGATGCGAAAACGGCAGTGGGTTGAGCAGGACGCCATTGACGACGGTAAACAGCGCGGTATTGGCGCCGATTCCGAGGGCGAGGGTCAAGAGTGCGACCACGGTAAATCCGCGGGACTTCAGGAGCTGGCGAACTGCGAACTTCACGTCTAGCAGAAAAGTGTGCATGGCCACGTCCGGGAGGAATCCACCTTAGAGCTTGCAAGCGTCGTGCCGGGAGCTATACCCGGCGAGCCCGCTCTATGTGCTGGTTTGATAGGGTTAACGGACAGCCGAGACTGGAAGCTGGACACCCCAGGTGTCCGCCAACTCATCGAATCGTCCGGCAGCGGACAGGGGCCTTGAGGCCACCGAGAACGAAGCTGCGAGGCCGCAATGTTATGATTCGTGACAGTCAGGGTTGAACTTCGCACAGCGATTGGCAAGGCAGGATGCCGGCTGCGGTGCTTGAGGGGCAAATCGTCAGAACGTGCCGAGCGAAAAACAGGTTAGGTGGTCACAGCTTCGGGTAGGGCTCACCGTCATCTTCGCCAGCGTCACGCTGGCCGTTCTTATTTTCCTGATGACTGGGACCACCGGGCTCTTCACCAAGAAGATCATGATCCGCGCCTACGTGGACAACGCCGGCGGCATACGCGTTGGTGCGCCTGTCCGGCTTGAGGGCGTGGATATCGGCAACGTTACGGGAATCCGCGTGGTACAGGACCCGGTCCGCAAACTCGCTCCGGTCGAGATCATGATGAAAATCACGACCAAGTACGCGGACACGATGAAATCGGACTGTCAGGTTCTGTTGTCGACCGCAGGCGTTTTGGGCGAGGTATTCGTCGATCTGGACTGCCGGCAGGCCAAGGGCGGTCCGCTGACCAACGGCGCAGAGTTACCTACAGTCGATGTCCCTCAACTGCAGGACGTGGTACGTGCCAGCCAGAGTACGTTGCAGAATCTCGACGTTCTGGTGAAGCGCCTCGACAGCATCGTTTCGTACATTCAAAGCGGGCAGGGATCGATTGGAAAGGTCATTTACGACCCGTCGCTCTTCAACCGTGCGAACGACATGTTGAATCAGTTACAGCAAATTGTGTCGCAAGTGAATTCCACCCAGGGGAGCATCGGCAAATTACTCAACAGCGATGAACTCTACAACAAGGCCAATGGCGCGGTGGACAAGCTGAACCACATCATCGATCAGATCGACAGCGGCCAGGGTACGGCAGGCAAGTTCATTAAAGACCCCGCGCTCTACGACAACGCCAATCAGACGCTGGCGAAGGCCAATCAATTGATGACCGACATCAATGCCGGCAAAGGCACACTGGGCAAGTTGGCCAAGGACGATGCGCTGGCCAAAAAGCTGGACAACAGCATTACCCGGCTGAGCAACATTCTTGACCGACTCGATAAAGGCGAAGGCACGGCAGGCAAGCTGCTGGTGGATCCTTCGCTGTACAACAACGCTGACGCTACGTTGGCCTCCACTCACCAACTCATCGAAGCGATTCGGAAAGACCCCAAGACTTATCTGACAATCCACCTCAAACTTTTTTGAGGTCACGACGGATATCACTGCTATCGCGGTAGTGGCCCATTTCAGATGCTATTAGTAACCCTCCCGGGTTACCGTTTTCACCTACTACTGTCAAATCGTTTAGTAGTTGCTTTACTATCAAGTTCCCACAAATACCCACTTAAGTGCAAAGCTCTGCATATGGCTGCCGTGTTCGTCATGTGTTCTGCCCCCATTATCTGCATGTTACCTATTGCGTGGGATGGTGCTTGGATTGCGGCATTTGTGTTGGCTCCCGGGTGTAGCAGTGTCTTGCCTGAGGCCGGTGTCCGCGAGCAACCCCAGCTGAGAGCGCGGTCACTTAAGGGTTGGGTACTGTTAGTTCCGGGAAGTTCTGGATAAAAAGCTAGATCAAGTCTGCCCATTCGGGGAACAGATCAGACGAAGTCGAAGGTCACGGGACGTTGGTTGCGATGTCTCTGGGGGCACCCGGGTGCGATCCATCATCCCAAGATAGATCCGTATGGATCGTGATCCGGAACCGAGTCGGAGCTTGCTCCACGATCAGAAGATGCATAACAACGCAGGTGCATTCCTGCCGCCTGTTTGGAGGAACAATGAATCTAAAGAGAATGACACTGTTGCTGGCTGTAGCCGCACTTTGTATTGCGGCACTTCCGGCACAAGCCAGTCTGACGGTTTTGCAGCAGTGGACTGGTGACTATGGGTACGCGCAAAGTGGATGCGGGTCGGTGACCCAGTTTTGCACCATCAATATTGACGTGACGCAAACCGGTCTCACGTCAACTTCGACGATCACGGCGGCCTATCTGTACTCCGCTGAGTTCGGCGGACCGTTTAACCCCAATGTGAGCCTTAACGGAACCGCTGTGAGTTTCGGACCACTCGTCCAGCAAAGTCCGAGCTGCTGCGGCCTGGCATCGGCGCGGGCCAATGTCACCAGCATCGTGCAGGCACAGTGGAACAACGGCGCAGGCAACTTGAACTTCAATGTTAACGAAGATCCGACGCAGTCGGGTATCGATGGCGAAGCACTCGTGGTGGTTTACAACAACGGCGGGTCAACGGTGAATACCGTAGCGATTCTGGACGGATATTCGACATCGGCCGGCGACAGCAGCAGCATCAGTTTCGCCACCCCGCTGAACGGCTTCGCCCAGATGTCGATTGCTGACAGCTTCAGTTGCTGCGGTCAGAACTCCACCATTACAGTGAACGGCACCGTGATCACCACGAATGCCGGCAACAACGACGACAGCCAGGACGCTTTCATCTCGAACGGCAACCTGATCACCTCGGGTGGCCCGGGCAGCCCGTATCCAGGCTTCTCACCGTGCAATCCAAGCTACACCGCTGACCATGAGAGCTACGACCTTGTGGCCTGCGCTGGCGTCACTGGAGCAACAACGATCCACGTTGCGACAGTGAATCCGTCGGGCGATGACAACATCTTCGAAGAGACGTTCTGGGTCTCGGGCGCGGGCAACGTTAGTACCGCTCCTGAGCCGGGAACGCTGGTCATGTTCGGATCGGGCGCACTTGGTCTGTTCGGCCTGATTCGCCGCAAGTTCAACGCCTAATTCTGCAATCGGTTCCTTCACCACTGCCGGAGCGTAAAGCTCCGGCTTTTTTCTGCTCAGCGTTGTATCGGTCCGTCCGTTCTTCTAGGCTCGGGATTTGTAGTAGTGTTTCAGACGGAGAGGGTAATCCTCAGTCTCTTCCTGGGTGTCCCGGCTAAAGCTCTCGCCGGCGTATCGCCGGCCAAATTCATCATGCGAGGCAACTCCTTTTATGCGTAGCTTTCTGTTTGGCTTCCTGTTCAGTGCTGCCGTCATGTGTTCGGCGCAGACGACCTCTACTTCCGGTGTTCCACGTGAAATTCCCAGCTTTGATGTGACGGCAATGGATAAAACTGTCGATCCGTGCGTGGATTTTTACCGATACGCTTGCGGAAGCTGGGTCAAGAACAACCCGGTGCCTGCCGACAAATCGCGTTGGGGGCGGTTCGATGAACTCTACGAAAACAACCTGTACATACTGCGCGATATCCTGACGCAGGCACAGGCGCCGGGCCAGCACACCCCTACCGAGAAGATGGTGGGAAGCTTCTATGGGGCCTGCATGGACGAAACGACCATCGAGAAGAAAGGCACGGCTCCGCTTACGCCGCAATTGGCCAGCATTGACGCCATAAAGACGAAGGCCGACCTGATCAAGGAGGTTGCGGCCATGCATCGCAGCGGAACTCCGGCGCTGTTTGCGTTTTACCCGCAGCCCGACATGCACGATTCGAGCGCGACGATTGCCTATATCGATCAGGGCGGAATTTCGATGCCCGACCGCGATTACTACATCAAAGATGACGCGAAGTCAGTCGAGACCCGCCAAAAATATGTCGAGCACGTACAAAAAATGTTCGAGCTGGCCGGCGACAAGCCGGAGGTGGCGGCTGCCGAGGCCAAGACCGTCCTCGCAGTTGAGACCGATCTGGCGAAAGCCTCGATGGACCGCACCCAACGTCGCGATCCGAAGATGCGCGACCACAAGATGACGGTCGCGGAGATTTCGGCGGCGAGTCCGAACTTCGATCTCACAGCGTATTTTGCCGGCAACGGCGCGCCAAAGTTCAGCACGCTGAACGTGGGCAATCCGGACTTCTTCCAGCAGGTCAATACGCAGCTTAACAGTGTTCCACTGGCGGACTGGAAGACGTACTTACGTTGGAAAGCGATCAACGCGCACGCACCCCTGCTGACCAAGGCATTCGTGGACGAGGATTTCCAGTTCAACGGCAAGTTCATGTCGGGCCAGAAGGAGATGGAACCCCGCTGGAAGCGTTGCGTCAAAGCGACCGACCAGAACGTAGGCATGGCGCTCGGACAGCTCTATGTGGACAAGACGTTTGGCCCCGAGGGCAAGGCCCGGACGCTCAAGATGGTGAAGGCCATCGAAGATGCAATGCAGGACGACATCGGCCAGCTGACCTGGATGTCGGACACAACCAAGAAGCAGGCCTACACCAAGCTGACCGCCATCGTGAATAACATTGGCTATCCCGACCAGTGGCGCGACTACAGCAGCGTGACCATCACCGCCGACGACTACTACGGTGATTCGGTACGCGCGGGCGCATTCGAGGTCAAGCGGCAGTACAACAAGATCGACAAGCCCACCGACCGCAAAGACTGGAGCATGACCCCGCCGACGGTCAACGCGTATTACCGGCCGCCGATGAACGACATCAACTTCCCGGCCGGCATCCTGCAACCTCCGTTCTACGGCAAGATGATGGATGACGCCGTGAACTACGGTGGCATCGGAGTGGTCATCGGGCACGAGCTCACCCACGGCTTCGACGACCAGGGACGCAAGTACGATGCCCAGGGAAACTTCCGCGACTGGTGGACTGCGGAGGATGGCAAGGCCTTCGAGCAGCGTGCCGATTGCACGGCGAATGAGTACTCAAGCTTCGTTGCAGTGAAAGACGATAAGGGCGAAGTGAAGCTCAACGGCAAGCTGACCCTCGGCGAAAATACCGCCGACAACGGCGGCCTGAAGCTAGCGTACATGGCGCTGACGAAGATCATCGGCGAGACTCCGGTAAAGCCCATCGACGGATTCACGCCGCAACAGCGGTTCTTCCTCGCCTATGGGCAGATCTGGTGCCAGAACGTGACCGACCAGGAAGCCCGCAAGCGTGTTCTGACCGATCCGCACTCACCGGGTGAGTGGCGCGTGAATGGCGCCGTGCAAAACTCGGCGGCCTTCGAGCAGGCTTTCGGATGCAAAGCCGGACAGCCGATGGTGAGCGCCAACGCCTGTAGAGTCTGGTAACGACGGTCGCGATAGCCCTCAATCGGACGCCGGCGGGCGAACACTGCCGGCGTTTTTATTGCCGGCTCGATTGCGCATCCACATTGCTACTAGCTGCGGTCCCAAAGCGCCTCGCCTGCTGCGTTATAGTGGCCTGTGA
Source organism: uncultured Acidobacteriaceae bacterium (assembly GCA_963738905.1). Lineage (GTDB taxonomy): Bacteria > Acidobacteriota > Terriglobia > Terriglobales > Acidobacteriaceae > DASRAA01. The sequence goes on along the minus strand of CAVTYG010000010.1, from coordinate 645,757 downwards.
AGTTGGTGCGCTCTTCCCGTCCTACTTTTCTTAGACTTCTCGCGGCTCTCGCAGCACTTTCGCTGCTGACGATGGTGCCCGCGTGCAAACGCACCTCTATATCCAAACATGAGTACATGTATGTTTCCGCGCCCGAGACCAGCCTGCGCGATCGGGTCGCCACCATGTACAACAAGGTCGGAACGGTGCATAACGGCGATCGCGTCGATGTCCTGGAGCGCCAGAGGCGTTTCGTTCGCGTCCGTACAGACAGCGGTGCAGAAGGATGGATCGAGCAGCGCAGCCTCGTGACCCAGGAGGTCTTCGACGGATTCCAGAAGCTCGCGCAGGATACGAAATCGTCGGACGTTCAAGGCCACGGAACCACCCGCGCTGAGCTGAACATGCACCTCACTCCCGGGCGAGATGGCGAGCACCTTTATCAGCTGAAAGAGGGCGAGAAGGTCGAAGTCCTGAAGCGCGCCACTACCGACAAGAACGCGCCCAAGCCTCCGCCTCCTCCCAAGCCGGCTCCGGCCACCCCCGCGCAGGGCGGTGCTAAGCCGCAGAACACCACTGCTTCGAATACCCAACCGTCCCAGCAGACGCCAGAGAGTGCGACGAAAGCTCCGGCAGCTTCTTCCCCAAGTACGCAGAGCGCCACTGCGAAAGAGAAAGAGGTCGAGCCTCCCAAGCCGGCCATGGAAGACTGGTACCTGGTGCGCAATTCCTCGGGACAAGTCGGCTGGGTGCTCATGCGCATGGTCGATCTCGATGTGCCGCTCGATGTTGCGCAATATGCCGAGGGCCAGCGCATTGTCGGCTACTTTGTGCTGAACACCGTGCAGGAGACCATCGACGATCAGCCCAAGGAAGAGCCGCAATACCTCGTGCTGCTGAATCAGCCGAAAGACGGCCTGCCCTACGACTACAACCAGATTCGCGTCTTCACTCGCAATCGCAATAAGCATCGTTATGAGACGGCCTACCGCGAGCGCGAAATGGAAGGTTATCTGCCGGTAAAGACCGGACACGCCACGTTCGAAAAGGAAGGCGACCTGCCGACGTTCACCATTCGCAAGATGAAGGACGACGGACAAATCGTGGACGTAACCTACAAGATGAACGGCCCAATCGTCAGGCGAGTGCTGAGTCCGGAAGAGGTCGCGGAACAGAAAGCCAGGCACGAGGCCGATTTGTCCGCACGCCAGAAGGCGAAAGAACAGGCGAAGGGACAGAAATCAACCGGGCATCAGAAGGCTCCTGCGAAGAAAAAGAAGAAGCACCAGTAAGGCCTCTGGGTTGTCGGCCCAATTCACAATTGACATCTAACATTTCTGGTTTCTCACGGAACCCACACTTGGTGTATCTGAGTTGCAGAAGCATGCAACTTTGAGGCACGCACCTTGGCTTTCTGTTCCCCCTGGTATTCATCGGGGAATTCGGAAGGTGTTTTCTTGTGCGTTTTTTCGGCAATGCTCTTGAAGGAACCTATTAATCTATTGGTAAACTTCTTGCTTTTCGCGCCTCCTTTATTTGCATGGGGTTAGCCCGGAAATTGTTCGTAACTTATTCATTTTATTAGTACTTATAGCTATCTATCTCTGCCACAATGAGTTAGGCGTTCGATTTCTCTTCTTTGTCGCTGATCGCGTTACTGCGGAAGTGACAGGCTTCTTGTTGGTGTCGGGGAAAATCCCCACCCCGCCAACCGAAGGCGGGATGGGGCACCCGGCTGCTGCCTTCTCCGCCGCCAGCCGCTTCGGCCAGGAGTTTTTCGGCGGCGCGCTGGATCTTCATTCATCTTGAATTCGGCAAGATAGCGCTCGTAGTTGGCGCGATAGAGCTTGCGCCGGCGCCTGCGATTGGCATCGCGCTGATGCTCGCAGGCGCGACTCTCCATGGCCTTGTAGCCATCAGTTTTCATGATCTCGTTCAACTCCAAGTCCTGCGACGTGACCTCGCTCATGGCGAGCTCGGCTTCGGCGACGTAACGCGAAGAACCGGGGGTGGGATCACGGGAATGAGGAGAGGGCGGTCGATGGTGGGCGGGAGGGGGGTACGTCATGTCTCCCACCCTTGTCGCCAAAGCCGGATCCGCGTATCCAAAGCAGTAGCACTATTGCCTCTTAACCTTTCGTTACAGTTTCTTCCATGCAACCCTTCCGGTCTGCGGAACTTCAATAGCTCTTTGTCGGAACAGTTGTTGCAGTCGGTAAATGGCTCCTGAAACTCCCGGTGGATCGGGATCTCCGCTTCGGACTAAAGAAGGCTCAACCTAGTAAGAAAAGGTGGCGTGAATCGAAGGCGCCTTTCCGCTCTGTGTACTGAGAAACTGAGTTCTTGATCGACATAACTACATGAACACTTGCAAGTGTTGGATCGTTCTCTCGTTCGCGGCTGCCCTGTCGGTTCTTGTTGGGTGCGGTTCAACTGCAACATCCGATCCGCCGAACAGTCAGCTTCTGCCTGCCCCCGGTTCGGTGAGTGCGACCTCGCATCCTCTGGTCGCTAGCTACAGCGTGACGATGCCGTCTGCCGGGGCCGCGAGTGTGGAATTCGGCACCAGCACTTCCTACGGTCGCAGCACAATAGCCCAAACGGCCTCCTCGGGTGGGGGGACAGTAACTGTGCTGGTGGCGGGTATGCGGCCGAACATGACCTATCACATGCGCGCCCGACTGGATCTCGCCGACGGCACCACGATGTTCGATGCCGATCACACCTTCACGACCGGGTCCCTTCCACAGGTGTCATTCCCGGCGGTAACGGTCACGCCGCCCGGCTTGGCGCAAGAGTGGTGGCGTCGATCTGGTCTCGGCTACATCTTCCAACGTAAGTGCCGTTGTTTTCGACACGGATGGCTCCGTCATCTGGTATTACTACGATCCGTCGTTGGCGGCTGATTCGTACGCATTTCCAATCCGTCAACTGGACAACGGCAATTTCCTGATCAACTTCGAGAGCGATGTGCGAGAGGTGGACCTCGCCGGCAACATCGTTCGTCAAGTCACTCTGAGCCAGTTAAACACCGCCCTGGCGGCCGCAGGCTATTCGCTGCAAGCCGCCAATCTTCATCACGACCTGCTTCGTCTCAGCAACGGACATTGGCTACTGCTGGTGAACGAGTCTCGCGACTTTCAAGATTTGCCGGGTTATCCCGGAACTGTGACGGTCCTGGGCGACGCCGTCGTGGACCTGGACACCAACAATCAACCCGTTTGGGTATGGCGGGCCTTCGATCACCTCGATGTCAATCGGCATCCATACATGTTTCCGGATTGGACGCACTCCAACGCGCTCGTTCTTGAACCGGACGGCAGTTTGCTCTTGTCGATGCGGCACCAGAGTTGGATTCTCAAAATTGACTATGCCAACGGTGCGGGTGGCGGCGATGTCTTGTGGCGCCTGGGACCCGAAGGAGATTTCACGCTGTCGGTTAGCGATCCGGCGCAGTGGTTTTACAACCAGCATTTTCCAACCCTGCTGCAGGCGTCGGGTTCCACACAGCAGATCGCTATGTATGACAACGGCGACACCCGGCCTGACAGCAACGGACAGCCTTGCACCACGGATTGCTATAGCCGCGCGGTCATCATGAGTCTGGATGAGTCTTCGCGAACCGCCCAGATCACGTGGCAATACTCGCCCGGTTGGTTCTCCTTCTGGGGAGGAAGTATCGGCGTCCTCCCCAATGGAAATGTCGAGTTCGATTCAACCGCCGTCCCCAATGCCTTTTCACACGTGTTAGAGGTGACACAAACCTCGGCTCCACAGAAAGTGTGGGAGATGGATGTTTCGAACACTCCCTTCTACCGGGCTTATAGGATTCCCAGCCTGTATCCGGGAGTCTCGTGGTGATGCGTAGGCGCGCGCTACCGTCGACTCGCTGCGGCAGAATGGTGCTTCAGCTCAACTCGTTGTCCCCTGATGCTCCTTTTCTCTTCCGATGTCTCCTATGGTTGCTTTCGTAATCCGCAGATAATTCGCCGGCGCCAGCAGGACCTGTGTCCCGCGCACGCCCGCTGAGATTGAAATGATGTCCCACAGTTCCATGGTCTCGTCGACGAAAACCGGAAAATCTTTCCTGGCGCCCAGTACGGTCACTCCTCCGCGAATGTAGCCGGTCAGCGGTTGCACTTCTTTGAGTGGAACGAGCTCGATCTTGCGGTCACCGCTGAGTTTGGCCAGCGCTTTCAAATCGAGCTCATAGTTGCCGGGAATGACGGCGAAACATGGACCATTGCGGTCTCCGCGCGCTACGAGCGTCTTAAAAACCTGTTCGGCAGGTATGCCGATCTTGGCAGCGACCGATTCCGCAGCAAGATTGTCGGGATCCACGTCGTACTCGCGCAGTTCGTACGGCACGCCAAGTGTATCCAGCAACCGGATGGCATTGGTTTTCATCGATGGTCCAGACCTTAATGCCCATCAGACTCAGTGCGACGCGGATGACGTTGGAGTTCCAGAAGGCTGGCTGCCGAGAAATACCCGACCGTCCTTCATCACGAAGGTAACGCGTCCCAGCTCGCTGATGTCGGCCAGGGGATTTCCCTGCACAGCGATGATGTCAGCGTAAGCACCCGGCGCGATCACACCGATCTCACCCTGCCTGTCGAGCATCTCCGCGGGACGCACCGTAGCCGACCGAATCGCCTCAATCGGCGACATTCCGAACTTGGTCATGTAGTTGAATTCCTGTGCGATTGGCTCGGTCCAGGGAAATCCACCAACGTCAGTGCCGAACACAATCTTCAGGCCCGCCTGCATTGCCTTCTTGAACGACTCTTCATGCAGCGATGCGCGGGCTCGATCGCGCCTGCCGTCGGGCGTATTCTCAGGGGCCCAGTCGCCGTAATACACAGTAAGCGTCGGACAGTACCACGTGCCTTGACGTTTCATCTGGGCAATAGCAGCATCGTCGAGCAGAAGCCCGTGCTCGACGGAATCGCATCCGCCATCCAGGGCGCGATGCAGCCCCTCGCCGCTGTAGGCGTGGCAGGCCACTCTGCGCTTCCAGCCATGTGCCTCATCGACAATCGCCTTGAGTTCTTCGACGGTGAGCGTCGGTTGCGAAACCAGGCTGCCCTGTTTGTCGACCCATGACCGATGCGTCATGTATACCTTGATCCAGTCGGCGCCGTAGTTGAGTTGCTCACGCGCCGCCTTTCGCGCTTCAACCGGACCGTCGACAATTTGCACACCCTTTGGAACATCGACCCCTGGTGCATAGCCTTCGAGCGGATAACCGCCGGTTGTCGAGATGCCACGTGTGCTGGCGAAAATCCGTGGCCCGGGAATATAACCTTCGTCGATCGCCCGCTTGATGCCGACGTCGCCGTATCCCGCGCCTTCCGTCTCCATGTCGCGGATCGTGGTAAAGCCCTGCTCCAACGCACGCCGCGCCGAGATCGTCGCCCGTGCCGCGCGGTACGACGGATAGAACTTCAGCAACTGGATGTCGTATCCGCCCAGCTCTGGCACCTCGCCCTGCAGGAAGATGTGCGTGTGCGACTCAATCATTCCCGGGAGTAGCGTCTCGCGGGATAGATCGATCACAGTGGCCCCCGCCGGAATGCTCACGATCGCAGCATCCCCCGTCGCTTCTACACGGTCTCCGCGAACGATGATGACCTGATCGTGCTTCGGTTGATCGATGCGCGGATCAATCAAAGTCCCGGCGCGAATGACCGTCACCTGGGGCTGACCGGACGAAGTACCTTGTCCCGCAACCGCAGCACAGCCCATCAACGACAAAATCATCACGATGAACATACTTCGCATTCTCATGGCGCCCTCTTTGCGGGAATTTGTCTACTTTAGCTCGGCAGCGACCACGGCATCGGCTTCGATCTCCACCAGCATCTCCGGAGACACCATCGCCACGACTTGCAGCATGGTGGCCGCGGGGCGAATCTTGCTGAATACCTCGCCGTGGGCCCGAGCGGCCTCCTCCCAGCGGCTGATGTCGGTAACGAACATGCGCGTTCGCACTACATCGTGGAGGCCTGCTCCGGCCGTAGTCAGGGCGCGCTCAATGTTCTTCAGTGTCTGCACCGCCTGCGCATACATATCGTTGCCTCCGACGATCTTGCCGTCATCGCCGGTGGCCACCGTACCTCCTACAGTCACGAAGGGCCCCACTTTCACCGCGCGCGAAAAGCCTACCTTCGATTCGTAAGGCGAGTTGCCGGAGATGTTCTGCCGTTCCATGGAAGCCTCCCTTTTGAATGCTGAATTGTCCCACAGACACAAGATTCCACTCCCGTTCCCCGCGGCATAATTTTGGCAGCCATTAACTGCCGGTGCTAACAGCAGTACTCAGCGGCAATGCGGGAGGCATGCAATACACTCCAAACCCCATAAACCAAACTTACAACGCCGAAAAGAAGATTGAATGACCCGCAACTCTCGCGGCGTGCGACGATCGGGAATAGGTAAGGATGCACCACAGGAGTTACCGGAGCTCTCGGAAACGCTTGCGTTGGCGACCAAAAAGCGTTATCACCCATCCAATTACTGCGGGCTGGAGAGTCCGCTTGCGTCACTCCGTGGGGGACGAATTAGGACATGATTCCTGAATCACATTCGCTGCATAGCCTGTTCGGCGAGCTGATCCATCTCCACTTCGATCAGGAAATCGGCCTCCGCGACTCTGAGGTGCAGGACTACATCGTCAACATTCTTGCGGAATTCTGCGAAGCCGAGCAGATGTTCAAGATTCGCAATGCCGGTGAACGACCGCTCGACGATGTTGGCGAGATGCTGCTGGAAGCCGATCCGGTTTATGGTCCAGCGCCGTCATTCGATCGTGAGCGCCAGGTGCGCAAGCATATCGGCGATTACACGATGTTTCTCGCTGGCATGTTTCCCGAGAGCATCAACCACTTTCGGTTGCGGCGGCAGCGGCTGGAGAACTTCGTCGATTTCATCAAGGCGGGCAAGGAGAGCTATTTCATCGTCTCCAAGTTCGATCAGTTCGAGTATGCGCGGCTGGCGCCGCTCTTCGGCAAGCTCTCAGAGCAGTTCGAGTCCTGTGTTTACGGGTTGAATCTGGTGAAGGGCGACCTCGACGAGATGCAGCATCCCATCATGCGGCAATCGCGCCACGTTGTGATGTAGGGTTCAGTGACTCTGCCCCGCAGGGGCTGCTTCTCGCACGCCGATAGCGGCCACTGCTGCATTCATCCCCTCACGGATGCAATCGGGTACGCCGATGCCATGATAGGCATTGCCGGCAAGTTCCAGACCCGGCAGATCTTTCACTTTTGCTTCGATGCGTGCGACCCGGGCGATGTGTCCGGGCTCGTACTGCGCCATTGCTCCGCGCCAGCGATAGATGCGGCTGAACATTGGCCGCTCACTGAGCTTCACCAGTTCCTTCAGCTCCTTGCGCACCGTATCCACGATTTCGTCATCGGGGAGATTCAGCACGGCCTCATCGCGTGCGCCTCCCAGGAAGCAACGCAGAATACCCTTACCTGCAGGAGCACGGTCGGGGAACTTGTTATGCACGAACGTACACGCCAACATGCGGCGGCCCTCGCTTCGCGGCACGAGAAAACCAAATCCCGGAGGCAAGCTTCGCAGTTGGTCGATGTGATAGCCCAGCGTCGCTGTGACCGAGGAGCTGTAGGTAACTCCTAACAAGTCATCGGCAAGATCGCGGTCCACGGCCTCCAGCAATGCTCCTGCAACGTTCGCTGGAGTCGCGACAATAATCGAATCAAATACTTCGCTACTACCCATATCGATGGCCACACGCCATCCATCATCCTGAGGGTAAATACCTCGTACCCGGGTGTTCAGACGAATGGAAGCGGGGTCCAGGCGCGCAGTTACGGAATCCACCAGGTGCTGCATGCCGTCGCGCAGCGAACTGAAGAGCGGTCGCTTTGGCTGCTTCGCTGCGACGGCCTGCATCTTGTTGTGCGCGGCAATCATCGCCCGGCTCAGGCTGCCGTATTTCTCTTCCATCTCCACGAACCGTGGAAGCACGGCACGCGCACTCAGCATGTTGGCATCGCCGCCGTATACGCCCGATAGAAGAGGGTCTGCGAGCCTGTCGACCACCTCTGGACCGAAGTGCCGTTCCACCAACTCGCCCACGGTTTCATCGCCCTCGGCGCGGCGTGGAGGATGCAACAGCTCGCGGGCCATTCGGACCTTCGTCGCCCAGGAAAACAGCGGCGAGAACGCGGTCGGCACCAGTTTGGTCGGCACCATGAACATCAGACCGTCGGGCATCGCAACCAGGCGGCCTTTCACGACGATGTAGGTCTTACGCTGCGCATCGTTCGATCCAATCACCTGATCGTCGATGCCGAGCTCTTTGCAGAGCGTCAGCGCCCAAGGCTTTTCGGTGAGAAACGAATCGGGCCCCGCTTCAACGAGACAGCCTTCGACACGGTCCGAGCGCAGCGATCCGCCCACGCGCTGGCTGCTTTCCAGCAGCACATAGGAGATGCCGGCGCCCGCGGCCCGCGCCTTTTCCAGATGGAACGCCGCGCTGAGCCCCGAAATCCCCCCGCCGATAATTGCGATTCGCTTCATCGCTACTACGATCTCCTCGCAGAAGCCACGGGAACCCCGGATGCCGCATTCCCGGCCATTCTCTGACGAACAATGTCTGCGACTGCCTTCGCAAACGTCGGCGAATCGTTCAGGGACTCGGGGCGATAAAGTTTCATGCCGCGCGCCGCTGCAAAGTCGCGAAACATGATGTCGATGTCATACAGAATCTCCACGTGATCGCATACAAAACCAATTGGCTGCAAGATAATAGCGGTGTGACCAGCTGCCCGCAGCTTAATGACCGTGTCTTCCACCGTGGGTCCGAGCCACTCACCACCCGACATGCCCTGACTCTGGAAGGCGAAGCTCCATTCTCCAATTTCAGGCACTTGTTCGGCGACTAAAGCCGCAGTTTCGCGCGTCTGTGCCTCATATTGATCGCCCTCCGTAATGGTGCGCTTTGGCACAGAATGGGCCGTAAACAGAACGGGGACATTACTGCCTTGCTCCGCGCACGCTTCCTTCCAGCAGGCCCGCAACCTCTCGGCGAATGCCTCAATCAGCAATGGGTGGTCATGCCACTCCTCTACGAAGTCGATCGCAATTGGGCTGTTCTGCTGGACCAACACTTCTTTGTACAGTCCCACGCTGGTGCGTGAGTTGTGCGGGGCAAGGCATATCGCAACCGCCGGTCCTACGTTGTCAGACTCCATTTGGCGCAGTGCATCGGCAATGAACGGATGCCAGTTGCGCATGCCCACATAAGCGGGCATCCCCAGCTCCGCTGAAACTATGGCAGCCTGCTCGTTCGTAAGCCGCGTCAGCGGAGAGCTGCCAATCAATGAATAGCGATGCTGCACCTCACTTACGACCGCCTCAGGCAGAGGCCGGCCGCGAGAGATGTTCAACAGGAACTCAGGGATATCTTCCACCCGTTCGGGGCTGCCGTGGGCAATCAGCAATACTGCCGCCTTACTCATTGACCTCTCACTGTCTGCGCGGAAGTGCTGAATTCGTGGACAAACGTCGCGAGGTTCTTGACGTTCTCCACAGGGGTGTGCGGAAGAATACCATGTCCGAGATTGAATATGTGCCCGGGTCTGCCATCGGCCAGTCGCAGTATGTTCTCCGCCCGCTGCCGTACCTCCTGCCACGAAGCAAACAAGGTTACCGGGTCGAGGTTGCCCTGCACAGCATGTTTGTGTCCAACCGTCTGCCAGCCTTCGTTCAACGGGACGCGCCAGTCGAGGCCAATGACCTCCGCGCCAGTCTCTGACATTGAGGGAAGCAGTGTCGTGCTGTCGGTACCGAAGTAAATGATAGGGACGCCCGTTTCTTTCTGTAACCGTCCCACTAATCGCTTGGTCGGCTCCAGCGCGTAGCGGCGATAATCCTCGACGCTGAGGCACCCGACCCAGCTGTCAAAAATCTGGATCACGTCGGCCCCGTGCCGCACCTGTTCGGCCGAGTATTGGGCCAGCACTTCGACCAGCTTGTCGACCAGCTCCTCCCACACTGTGGGAGAGGTGTACATCAGCTTCTTCACTTCGATGTAATGCCGGGAACCGCCGCCTTCCACCATGTAGCTGGCCAGCGTAAACGGTGCTCCGCAGAAGCCGATGACAGGCAACGTCGCTCCGAAGTGTTTTACCACTTTGCCGACCGCTTCCGCGACGTAGCCCAGTTCGGTCGCACGATCGGTGCGCAGGCGCGTGACATCTTCTGCCGAACGAATCGGTTTCTCGATCACCGGGCCCTCGCCCGGCGAGAAATGGAACGGCATGCCCATCACTTCCAGCGGCAGCAGCAGATCGGCAAAGATGATCGCAGCGTCCACGCCCAGGTATTCCGCGGCTGTGATGGTAACTTCGGCAGCGACCTCCGGTTTCTTGCAGATCTCGACCAGCGAATACTGCTTGCGGACGTCGCGGTATTCCTTCATGTAGCGCCCGGCCTGGCGCATGAACCATACGGGAGTGGAGGGAACGGGAAGGCGCTTGCACGCCCGTACAAACAGCGAATCAGGAGCAGACATAAAGATTTACTCTACCATTCTGTCTCACGTGCCCCTGTGATTCCAGTCACAAGTCGAATTCACTGCAATCCAGTGCAAAAACCGCGGGTTCGGCATTGTGTCCTTCGTCACTTCCTCTCGTTGAGAGGGTTACTATAATCGCCCTTTGGACGCGTCATGAATCCGGGAGATAACCGGCCCGCCATTAATCCGTGGATCGTTACCGCCGCTGTCATGCTGGCGACGTTCATGGAGATTCTCGACACCACCGTGGTCAACGTCGCGGTCCCGCATATCGCGGGAAACATGGGCGCCACAGTCGAGGAGGGAACGTGGGTCGTGACCTCGTACCTCGTCTCTAACGCCATTATCCTGCCCATGTCCGGATGGCTCGCCAACCGTTTTGGCCGGCGCCGCATTCTGCTCACCTGTGTTGCCGGTTTCACCCTGACCTCGTTGCTGTGCGGCATGGCCACGAGCATGGAATCACTCATCTTCTTCCGCGTGCTACAGGGACTCACAGGCGGCGGGCTGCAACCCCTTGCTCAGGCCGTCCTGCTCGAGACTTTTCCTCCCAAGAAGCACGGTACCGCCATGGCCGCTTTTGGCCTCGGCATCATCCTTGCGCCGATTCTGGGTCCTACGCTCGGTGGCTGGATCACCGACAACTACTCCTGGCGCTGGATCTTCTATCTGAACCTTCCGGTTGGCATCATCTCGGTCATGATGATCAGTGCCTTCGTGCGCGATCCGCATTACATCGGCAAACATAAGACGGGCGGTGTGGACCTCTGGGGCATCGGCTTTCTCGCCCTGGGCTTCGGCATGTTGCAGGTCGTACTCGACACCGGCCAGCGTAAGGACTGGTTCGGTAGCCCGCAGATCCGCCTGTGGGCGGCACTTTGTGTCTTCGGGCTGGTTGCTCTCGTCGTGCGCGAACTGACCGCAAAACATCCCATCGTGGACCTTCGTGTCCTCAAGGACCGGACATTTGCCACCGGCACCTTCCTCATGACAATGCTGGGCTTCGTGCTCTACGCCAGCCTGATGTTGCTGCCGATCTTCCTGCAAACGTTGCTCGGCTATCCAGCCTTGCAATCCGGGCTGGCGCTATCGCCGCGAGGTATCGGCTCGCTGGTCATGATGCCGATCACTGGGCAACTCACCAATCGCTACGATCCGCGCAAACTCATCGCCGTCGGACTCGTGGTGGGCGGCTGGACCATGATCAGCCTGTCGCACCTAAACCTCAACGCCGGTTACTGGGACATCTTCTGGCCGCAGGTGATACAAGGCGGCGCGCTGGCTTTCCTGTTCATCCCGCTGATGGCCACCAGCATGTCAGGAATCTCGCGGGAGAAGATGGGCAACGCCACCAGCATCTACAACCTGATGCGCAATATCGGCGGTAGCTTCGGCATTGCCACCATGACGACGTTCCTGGCGCGCCGCAGCCAAGTGCACCAGAACCAACTGATTGTGCATGTCACTCCCTACGATCACGGGACGCAGACGATGCTCCGCGGCATGCAGGCCTGGTTTCAGATGCACGGCTCGAACTCGGTGGAAGCTGCCCGAAAGTCGATGGGAGCGATCTACGGCATGGTGCAACAACAGGCGATGCTGCTCTCGTTCGTCGAGGCGTTCTGGATCATGGGCGTGATCTTCTTCTGCATGTTGCCGTTACTCTTCCTGCTGCGGAATGCACGCGACCTGCATCCGCATGACAAGAAGAAGTCCGGTTCTGCCCGAAACGGCCAGACAGAGCCCGCTGCCTCCGAGCCTGAACTCGCCGGAGCATTCCACTGAGACGTGGCACACCTCCTGTTCGAATGAAATCCGGACTAAGTTTTCGCTGGTTTGACCAATACAAGGGATGACACTAGCCCGAATGTTCCAAAGGCGGCCAATAGCACTCAAGTGTCGGCCGCCGGACATTCGCGCTACTTCGGTTCACTTGTTTGCCTAGGCGGACGGTTCTATGGATCACCCGCCAACCTGGTGGGAAGATATTTTCGTTCACCCGTCCGACAGAGTCCAAGATCGACATACCATATATCTATTTGAGCTACCTGGAAAATGTGATATAGCAGGTCATATCAAGCTGCCTCGCGCTGTTTAGTATCGCTCCGATGCCCGACGATCGGTTTACGTCGCGGCAGAGTCAGGGGGTCTGGCTGTGATACGGCGTCCACGCGTTGCTCTTCTTCAACCCTTCCTGGTTATTACTTTATTCTTCTGTGCTTTTCAAGGAATTTCGCTTTACGCAGGCGATCATTTTCGTCCTGTTTCTCCCGACGAATTGACTATGAAAACTGAGCCACTTGCGCCCGGCGCTTCGGCCGTCATTTTGTACCGCCAGGTGGACCGGGACGACAACGGCACCACTTCGCATGAAGACAACTATCTGCGTATCAAAGTACTCACCGAAGAAGGTCGCAAATACGCGGATATCGAAATTCCTTTCGTGAAGGGATTTGACGAGGTCACCAACATAAAGGCCCGTACGATTCGGCCTGACGGCTCTATCGTGAACTTTGACAGTAAAGTCTTTGAGAAATCCATAGTCAAAGCGAGAGGCGTCAAGTATCTGGCCAAGACATTTACTCTCACCGATGTGCAGCCTGGAAGCATCATTGAATATAGCTTTACCTATGACTTCACGGAGCATCTTCTCTACGATTCGCATTGGATTCTCAGTGATGAACTGTTCACCAAGCAGGCGGTCTTCTCGCTCAAGCCTTATAACACTCCATTTGCCCGGTTTAATATTCGCTGGATGTGGCAGGGACTCCCCCCAGGTGCCGCTCCACCGAAGCAGGGTGCGGATTCTGTCATTCGCCTCGAGGCCCAGAACATTCCGGCATTCCAGTCGGAAGATTTCATGCCTCCCGCGAACGAATTGAAAGCACGGGTGAACTTCATCTACAGCGATGATCCCGGCGATAGGGACCCGGAGTCGTACTGGAGAAATGTCGGAAAGCGCCGTTATGCGGAGGTGGAGCACTTCATCGACAAGCGCAATGCCATGCAGCAGGCGGTAGCGCAGATTGTCTCGCCTCAGGACCCGCCCGAAGTCAAGCTCGAGAAGATCTACTACCGTGTCCAAAAGCTGCGCAACACTTCGTACGAAGTGGCTAAAACCGCGCAGGAAGAGAAGCGCGAGCAAACCAAGAAGACGCTCAACGTAGAGGACATTTGGACGCGTGGCTACGGCACCGGAGTACAGCTCACCTGGCTGTACCTTGCCCTGGCACGGGCGGCGCAGATCGACGCTGACGGAGTTTGGGTTGCAAGCCGCAACAGCTACTTCTTCAACCCAAAAACCGAGTCAGACAGCAACCGGTTGAACTCCAATATTGTTGTCGCCAAAGCAAACGGCAAAGAAATCTTTTGCGATCCCGGATCGAAATTCTCTCCGTTCGGCCTGCTGCCCTGGTATGAGACTGCCGTTGCGGGACTTCAACTCAATAAGGATGGCGGCACTTGGATCAAGACGCCCTTGCCAGCCTCATCCCTTTCCGTCGTCCAGCGCAAGGCTACCCTAAGGCTCACCGACACCGGCGACCTTGAGGGCAAACTCACCATTAGCTACATCGGCCTCGAAGCCGTGAGGCGGCGCGATGAAGAGCGGAACGAAGACGATGCCGGGCGCAAAAAGTTTCTCGAAGATGCGGTAAAGCGTTCGATACCCACGGCCAGCGATCCCACTCTCACCAACCAGCCGGACTGGAACAATTCCTCCACGCCGCTTGTAGCTGAGTTCAGCCTCCAGGTTCCCGCTTGGGCATCGCAGGCTGGGCGTCGTGTATTGCTGCCCGTTGGACTCTTCTCTGCCCAGGAGAAGCACCTCTTCGATCATGCCAGTCGAATTCATCCTATCTACCTGGACTTTCCATACGAGCAGTCCGATGACATTACCATCACGGTGCCGGCGGGCTGGCAATTCAGTAACCTGCCGCCACCCCACAAGCAGGATGGTCACATCATCACCTACTCCATGGCCATGGCCGACGACAAAGGAAGCCTTCGCCTGAATCGTGCCATGACCGTGGACTTTCTTATCCTCGACCGCCAGTACTATTCCGCGCTCAGAACATTCTTCCAAGGGGTAAAAACCAGCGATGACCAGCAAATCGCTATACAACCAGGCACAACGGCCGCGAGCAAATAACCCGGCCCGAACCAGCGCCCTGCTTGCAGCCCTTCTCTGCCTCTTTGCCGTCGTCCCCAATGCCCGCGCCGGAGACGCTCCCGGATGGTTGCATGCGCTGGTCAATGCTCCCTTGCCTGCCCACGATGAAAAGACTGATGCGGTGCTGCTCTATTCCGAAGATAGCGTCACGATCATCTCCACCGACAAACTGAAGGAACATGTCCGCGCGGCGTACAAGATTCTGCGTCCAGGAGGCCGCGAGTACGGTCGTAGTCGCCGTTCCTCTCAACCCCCACAAAAAGGTCACCGGACTTCACGGATGGTCGATTCCGCAGAATGGAAAAGACTATGAGGTGTCTGACAAGGACTCGTTGGAAGTATCTCCGCGCGGCATCGAAAACGGCGAACTCATGACCGATGTCAGGTACAAGGTGCTCGAAATTCCGGCCCGCGACCCCGGCAACGTCATCGGCTATGAATACGACACCGAGGAGCAGCCGCTCCTTCTTCAGCTATCGTGGGGTTTTCAGGAAGAGATTCCTGCGGTTGAGCAACATTACGCACTCTCGCTGCCCTCGCACTGGGAGTATCGTGCCGTGTGGCTAAACCATCCCGAGATGCCACCCTCCGAATCGGGCAACAATCAGTGGCAGTGGACGGTTCGCGATACGCCTGCCATTCGGAAAGAGACCGACATGCCGCCGATGAGCGGCGTCGCCGGAGTGATGATCGTTTCATTCTTCCCTCCCGGAGGACCGGGACAGAAGGGTTTTTCTAATTGGCAACAAATGGGCCAGTGGTACGTGAACCTTACCCAGGGCCGTCGTGACGCCTCGCCCGACTTGAAGCAGGCAGTCCAGAACATGACCGCAACTGCCCCCACACCTCTCAAGAAGATGCAAGTCGTAGCAAACTTTGTCCAGCACGATGTTCGTTATGTGGCCATCGAGTTAGGCATCGGAGGCTGGCAACCTCATCCGGCGCCCGAGGTCTATGCCCATCGTTACGGCGACTGCAAAGACAAAGCGACGCTCATGTCGGCCATGCTGCGCGAGTTGGGAATCGATTCCTATTATGTCGTCATCAATAGTCAGCGTGGCGCAGTCACTTCTACCACCGCCGCCCATGTTGGCGGATTCAATCACGCTATTCTTGCTATCAGGTTGCCGGAAGGCGTAGACGACGCCTCACTGATTGCGATACGCAAAGACGACAAATACGGCAGACTTCTGTTTTTCGATCCGACCAACACGCTGACGCCTTTGGGGCAGATTTCCGGAAACCTCCAGCAAAACTACGGGCTACTGGTCACACCGGACGGCGGGGACCTGGTGGAGTTACCAATACAGCCGTCCGCCTCGAACGGAATCCAGCGCACGGCCAAGCTCACGCTGGATCCCGCTGGCACACTGAAGGGTGAGGTTCGCGAACTACGTGTTGGCGACCGCGCTCGTTCCGAGCGCCACATGATTCTTGCGGCCACCAGCAACAGCGAACAGATCAAGCCGATAGAGGGTCTACTGGCGAACTCGTTGCCCACGTTTCACATCACTAAGGCCACCATGACCAACCTGCAACAGAGCGACCTGCCCTTCGGGGTTAATTACTCTTTTGAAGCGTCAAACTACACGAAGACGGCAGGCGACCTGGTACTGGTGCGCCCTCGTGTTCTCGGAACCAAGGCCGAAGGCTTTCTTGAAACCAAAGAAGCGCGCAAGTTCCCGGTCGAATTCCCGGGCCCTGCGCTTGATACCGATACTTTCGAAATAACCCTTCCGGCCGGATATGTCGTCGACGAGCTGCCGGACCCGGTTACCGCCGACTATAGCTTCGGAAGTTATCACTCAAAGACCGAGGTGAGCGGGAGCGTGATTCGTTACAGTCGCACCTATGAGATCAAGCAACTGAGCGTACCCGCCAGCAATGCCGAAGAGCTGAAGAAGTTTAATCGGATTATCGCTACCGACGAGCGAAGCCTGGTTGTTCTGAAACCTGCGGCAAGATAGCCGTACGGCGGCGATACTTCGATCTCGTGGATCAATAAGAATTCCCGGCGTCTACGCTCGTATTCTTTCAAAGTCCGCCAACGGTGAACCGCGAGCGGATGATCCACCCGCATTCCTTGCTACGCGGCTTTTTGCGCCGGGTTCCTCAAGACGTCGATGGTCTTTTTTAACTGCATTCTGGATCATGGGCGTGATCTTCTTCTGCATGTTGCCGCTGCTCTTCCTGCTCCGAAACGCGCGCGACCTGCATCCTCACGAGAAAAAGAAGTCCGGCGCAACCCAAAACGGCCAGGCCGAGAGCACTGCCTCCGAGCCGGAGCTTGCGGGCGCATTCCACTAAAAGCACGGACCTGAAGCTTTAGAGTCGTCACATTATGGTGACGAGAATCTATTTGCGGAGTAGGCGTCATTACGGAAGCTTCGCGTACTCCATCCTGGCTTGCTTCAGGATGGGAATGTCGGGATCGGCGTCTTTCCAGAGCGTAAGGAAATCCTGGTAGGAAGCGCGGGCCCGGGCCCTGTCTCCTCCCATGGCGTAAGCGCGGGCGAGGCCGAGGCGGGCCAGTACTCCCCACGGAAAGTTGGCCACCAGTCCGCGATGGTCGAGGAACTTCCGAAACTCCGCTGCCGCCGCATCGCCATTGTGCAACATGAGGTAGGCTTCTCCACGCAAATAAACCGGGAACAGGGTACCAGTGACTTGCATAGGCAGGCCCAGCTCGAGGGTGCTCGACGCCCGCAATAATTCGACCGCGTGATTCGGGTCTTTGCGCTGCAAGGCGACAGCCGCCCCGATTGTCGGCAGCCAGTACTTCTGCACCAGCGTGTCCAGCGGCAATGCTTTATCGAGCTCACCCGCCAACTTCTCCGCGCCGGGAATGTCGCCTGCACGGGCCAATGCCAGAGCCGCCATGGCACGGACATCACGGTTCGAGGCTAGCCCCATCGCCCCATTAGCGTCAGTGCGCGCCTGCTCGCGGTTACCCGATTCCACTTCGCGCAACGCAGCCGCTGCCTGATAGCTTGCAGCGGCCTCTTTGGCATCACTGCGCTGGGCCGAATCCATGGCGCGCCGGGTCAGCTCACGCGCATTTTGCATTTTCCCAAACCACGCCGCAGTGTCTGCCTGCGAGGCCAGGAGCAAGTCTTCCGTGCCCGGCTTCCCCATCGCCGCCGCCGCCAACTGCGCCATCTGCGACTTATCGTCCTTCAGAAACGCCAACACGTAGCGGGCAGAAAGGAGATTTTCGCCTTCCAGTTTGCGCTGCTCCGCTTCCTGATAGACCGCCGCCGCTTTATCCAGCTGGTTGAGGGCAGCATAGTCGGAACCGAGGTTGAGGTAGGTGACCTCATCGTTCGGCTCGATACGCATTGCTTCGCGATCTTGTTCCGATGCCGCTTCCCAGTTTCCCAGGTTGCCGAAGATGAATCCCAGGTTGGCGTAAGGCACAGCGTCTCTTGGATAAGCCTGCTGCCACTGTTGGTAAACCTGTGCCGCTCGATCCAGCTCCCCGGTTGTAGTCAAGTAGAAGTTTGCCTCAATGGAGAACCGCTCCCGCTCGCTTACTTTTCCCCGCAAATCGTAAGCCATCTGCGCATTCTCGGCTGCCCGTCCGACCTCATTAAGGTTGCTGTAGGCAATCGCCATGTCGGCGTACGCCATGGCGAAGGTGGGGTCGAGCTCGGCCGCTCGCTTATAGAACGGGAGCGCGGCGGTGTCTCCCTTCGCAGAGTTGGTTTTGCGGCCCAGGCTGAAGGCTTGCAACGCTTCCAGGGATGGCGTCGTAGCCACCTCCAACGGTGTGGAGTACTTCTGCACGGAGCTAAGCGACTCGCCCAGTTTGCTACGCAAACTCACCGCTGCTGCGTCCAGTGCCTTGAGTACCGATTCCTTGCCTGCAGCCCGCGCTTGTTCCTCCGCCAGTGTGTCGCCGGTGGCGCAGTTTACCGCTTTCAGGCCGATAACATACTGGCTGCCCAGCCTGGCAATCGAACCGGTCAGCATGGCCTTGCTGCCGGTGCGCTGGCAGACCTCGTGAGTAACTGCCGGCGTCAAACGGTCACCCGCCGGACGGCCCATTAGCTTCAATGTCTCGTTAACTTTGTGTTCGGAAGCCAAATCCAGGAATGGCGATTGTTCAAGCTGGATCGACAGCCCTTGTTTAAGCGCATCGTCGAAAACGCTCTCACCTGTCGTGTTGGTGAAATCGGAAAGGACAATGGTGTCCTTTTCAGTCAGCGGCCGGCCGCGGTGCGAGCCATAGTACAGACCGCCGGCAACCATTCCCAACAGAATCAGTCCGACAGGCACCGCAATTTTCCAGGAGAACTGTCCGCTGCGGTTTAAGTGATGACGATTGGGCACCGGCAAAAGACCGGCGGCGACCTCGCGAACTGCCACGGCTCGGATGCTCACTTGCACCCGAACTGGAAGGCGCCGTCCCAACTCCCTCACTATCTGAAGTGATGGCACCCTGCAACATCATCTCGTGCTTCAGCTGCTTCAGGTCGGTGCGGACCTCCGATGCGAGCTGGTAGCGGCGATCGCGGTCCTTTTGCAGGCAGTCGGCGATGATATCGTCCAACGCTGGCGGGATGGTGGGATTGAGGGAAGATGCTGGCGGAGGCTCGTGATGCAGGATCTCCGCGCAAACCACGCCGGCACTCTCGCCCTCAAACGGCAGCTTGCCCGTGGCCATTTCATACAGCACCGATCCGAAAGAGAAAAGATCGGTACGTGTATCCAGTAATTTCGTCCTCACCTGCTCAGGTGACATATAGGCCACCGTGCCCAGCAGGGCCCCTGTAGCGGTTACCTGCGCCGCATACTCGTTAATGGTGCGTGTAATCGCAGCATCGGCCTCCGCGTCGGGCTTTTCCGTCAACTTGGCCAGGCCGAAATCAAGAATCTTGGCATGACCACGCTTGGTGACGAAGATGTTTGCGGGCTTAATGTCCCTATGAACTATGCCCTCGGCGTGTGCCGCATCGAGTCCATCGGCGATGTCGATCGCAATGCGCAGCAGAGGTTCCAATTCAAGTGGACGGCTCCCGATCAGGTGTTTCAGCGTCGCGCCATCCATGAACTCCATGGCGATGAAGGCGCGGCCGTCGTCCTCACCAATGTCGTGGATCGTGCAGATGTTGGGATGATTCAGCGCCGAGGCGGCCCGAGCTTCGCGACGAAAACGCTCCAGGGCCTGAGAATCACGGGCGACGTCGTCGGGAAGGAACTTGAGCGCAACGAAACGACCGAGGCGCATGTCCTCGGCCTTGTACACCACGCCCATCCCGCCACCACCAAGCTTTTCTGTAATGCGGTAGTGCGAGATAGTTTGGTCGATCATATCCCGAAGAAGCTGGAGTGGATTGATGATGTTACTGGCGATTGCGACTGCGAGTCAATCTATGACGCCTTGCCGCCAGCTGCATCCCCAGGGCTTTTAGGTTACATAGAAAAGCCGCAGAGCATCGCCCTGCGGCTTCGCGATTCTGACAGCTTGTTGCTACGCGGCTTTCTGCGCCGGGTTCTTCAGGACGTCGATGGCCTTCTTCAACTGATCATCAGGCGCGGCTTTCTTCTCTTTTTCCTGCTGCTTTTCGTCCGGTTGAGCGTTCTCGTCCTCGTCGGGGACGAGGTAATCGTCGGTGCTGTCAGCTACCAGAATGTTCGGTGTTACGGCGGTATCCTGCAGCGCTTTGCCCGACGGTGAATAGTACTTCGCCACCGAGAGCATCAGAGCTGCGCCATCGGGAAGTTCGATGACCTTCTGGATCGAGCCTGAGCCGAACGTCTTGTCGCCGACAACGTCGCCGCGAGCGTTTTCCATGATAGCGGCAGCAACGATCTCGGCCGGGCCAGCGGTTCCGCGGTTCACCAGGACCACCAAAGGTAGATTAGGCGCGACCGCTTTCTGCGGGTCGGCGTTGAACGACTGCTTGGGATACTTCTGTCCTTCGAGGAACGAGATGGTTCCGTGGTTCAGAAACAGGTTCGCCGTCGAAATGCCCTCTTCTTCTTCGCCACTGCCCGAGTTGCGCAGATCGAGTATCAGCTTCTTGGCGCCGCTCTTTTCGAGTTCCTTGACCTTGGCGGCAACTTCCTGGGTGCGGCCCTTGGGGAAATCGTCAATCTTGATGTATCCGATGCCGTCTTCCATGGTCTTGTCGCTGACGGGTGGATCGGACACCATCTCACGCGTAATCGGGGTCTTGACCGGCTCCGCCTTGCGCGGGCGAACGACCGAAATGTTCACCACCGATCCAGGCTGTCCCGACAAGATGCCGTCGATTTCGGCCAGCGACATTTCGCGCGTGCTCTTGCCCTCGATGGCCTCGATGATGTCTCCACTGTCCACTCCCGCTTTATCTGCCGGACCGCCGGGAATCACGGAGATCACAGCGGCATAGCCAAAGCGCTTCGACAGGGTCGCGCCGATGTCGGCCTTGCCCTCATTTTTGCGCTGCTTGTAATCCTTGTACTCCGCCGGGTCGAGGTAGCTGGAGTTCGCGTCCAACGATTCCAGCAGGCCATGCAGGGCGCCATTGGTGACCGAAGTGATGTTGGGGTCTTCGACATACTCTGTGCGGATGCGCTGCAAAACTTCGCTGTAAACGCCAATCTGGCGGTAGGAGTCGTCGCTTTTGGTGCTGGCCTTTACGCCTAGTCCGCCGGCAACAACCAGTGTCGCCAACAGAAAAGAAAGACCCAGGACAATGACTTTCGTGGTTTTCGACATGTGTATTTCGCTACTTCGCTGGAAGGTGAGCAGGTTAGAGACAGCTATGCCTGAAACTGCTTCTCCCGATTATACAACTGGTTCGATGCTGTTCGTCCGCCGGAGTTACGCCAAATCTCGTAAGCGGCGGGATTGGGGCCGCTCCTTGCGCCTAGATAAGTATGGACGGCTGGGAGAGCGTAAGGTCAACACGTACGGCGAGCGGCCGAGTCGAGCGGTCTGGCTGAAGTTGGCCGACCGGGGCTTGCGGGCCACCAGTCGCAATCCGAGGCTGCAGCTCTAGCCTCTGGCCCGCAGGCTCTCGATGGTAAGGAGCTACAATAACTACTCAGCACTCCGAGCGCGGAAGTACACGTCGTAGATCGGCACGGTCTCCCCCTTCTGTACCATCGCTCCCTTGAACGACAGCTTGTTGCCGTAACGGTCCTGCCGCTTCTCTTCCACATACTTCAGTTTCAACTCGGTAATGCCAAGCTCGTCTAATGTGTACAACCTGCCCAGCCTCGAGTCTGCGCAGAAGCAAGTATCGACCCACACCCGCAGCTGGGACCAAACGTCAGCTCGCTTGTCGAGCACGCCCACGCACTTGCCGCCCTTCCGAAATCCCGGATCACAGTTATCGAATTCCGTTAGAGCTACGAAGCCGTTCGGATGATAATACTGGCCTTTCGGCGGTTTCGGGAAATTGGGTTGTTGGGTTAGATTACCGAACATCTCATGCGAGGAATCGATCTTTCCACCATTTGCCTGCTTGTTCGGGTCCGGATTTCCTTTTTTGTCTCGGAATAACACTAAGAACCCGTAAGGCGCGTCCTTCTGAATCCAGCTCATTATCAGTGGGTGCCCTCGACCAGCGAAGTCGAACGTCACCGTCTCACCAGCATCGAAGTTTGTAAAAGCATCGGAATAATCGCCACCGTAAAGTGGTATCACGATCGGACTCGGAGCCGGGGCCTCCAACGCTGGGCAGTCTTGAGTGAGACTCGCTTGCATCGGCGGATTCGTCAGAGTATGGCCGTATGTTCCGAGTGTCTCGGTGCTGGTGCTGTTCTGGCTATATATTACATTTGTACTTATCCATGTCAGATAGCCACCATTGCACGCGCCGTCGTAAAGATAGCATTCCGTCACGCCCGCTGCGAGGCTGCCTGCCGTGGAGGTTTCACCTAGAGCTGGACCGCTATCGCCATTCACGTTACTCTGCACGTGGTAGTGGATCGATGGCGATGCTCCGCCAACGATTGTCGGAGACGTTGTGCCTGTTTCCGTCAAGGATAGGGCGGTGGTCGTAACACTAGCCTCGCTAGTGCAAGCGTATTGCCCATCTCCCTGCTTTGGGCCGTCTACGAACGAACAGGCGCCGTCCAGTTCACCAGTCAACGTATGATTGCCTAGGATGTGCTGAGTGGGGAGGGATTTCGATGGGTAATAGTATTTAGTATAAGTATCGTTGTAGTCGGGGCAGCTGCACCCATGCGGAGGACAGTCCTGTCCCAGCATCATGCCGGGGATTAGCAACACGACAAGCGCCACGAGGGAGTTCTTTGAAAAAGTTTTCATCGTAGCCTCCTGACATTATGATTAGATAGTCTGTTCAAAGACCGATCAAAGAGCAGGTCGGCCAACCAAAGTCGCCGGATTCCACCGATAGGCCTTCCTAAGACACCGCGGCTTGAGACAGACAGGATAAAGGTCACATGCTAAGCCTGTCTGTGACTTAACACACAGGTAGGTGTTCATCTCCCCTGCTATGTTTCATTATTCGGCCGGGAATATGCGACTCTGCAAACACCTTCCCCAACAAAGGAATTCGTCATGGGACGTAGTATCGAACGCTCGCGTGCACTGCAACAACGCGCAGAAAAACTCATCCCCGGAGGCGTTAATTCGCCGGTGCGGGCCTTTCGCTCGGTGGGCGGCGATCCTCCCTTCCTGGTGCGTGGCGAGGCCGCTTATGTTTGGGACGCCGACGGGAACCGCTATATCGATTATGTTGGTTCCTGGGGACCGTTGATTCTCGGACACTCCGTACCGGACGTGATCGATGCCGTGGTGCATGCAGCCCGTAGTGGCACGAGCTTTGGCGCGTCAACCCCGACAGAAGCCGATCTGGCGGAACTGGTGACGGACGCGTTCCCCGCAGTAGAGAAGGTCCGTTTCGTTAGCTCGGGGACGGAAGCCACGATGTCGGCGATCCGTCTCGCGCGCGCCTATACCAACCGCAAGTACATCGTGAAGTTCGAAGGCTGCTACCACGGGCATAGCGATGCCCTGCTGGTGAAAGCCGGTTCGGGCGTGGCGACGCTGGGGATTCCGGGGTCGGCTGGAGTACCAGAAGAGTTCGTCCAGTTCACCCTGGCATTGCCTTACAACAACCTCGACGCGGTGGAAGAGGCATTCGCCAAGTACAAGGGCCAGATTGCCTGCGTCATCGTTGAGCCTGTGGTGGGAAACATGGGATGCGTTCCTCCGAACCACGGCTACCTCGACGGACTGCGTTCAATCACTCAGCGCGAAGGTACGGTGCTCATCCTCGATGAAGTCATGACGGGATTCCGGCTGGCTTTTGGCGGCGCTTCGGAGTTATACAACATCAAGGCCGACCTGGTGACGATGGGCAAGATCATCGGCGGCGGACTGCCAGTAGGAGCGTACGGAGGTCCGGCGAGGATTATGGACCTTGTTGCTCCAATCGGACCGGTATATCAGGCGGGAACGCTGAGCGGGAATCCACTGGCGATGGCGGCCGGCATCACGATGCTGTCGCAGCTCAAGCAGAATCGTAAGCAGTACTACCGGCAACTTGACGAGTACACGTTGGACTTGGTGGCAGGCGTTCTTGCTGCTGCAAAGTCCGCTGGCGTATCGATGACAGCCAATCGCGTGGGCTCGATGTTTACGTTCTTCTTCACCGACAAGCGGGTGACCGATTGGGACAGCGCGGCCACCTGCGATACGGCGAAGTTTGGACGCTTCCACAACGCAATGCTGAACGCCGGAATCTGGCTGCCTCCTTCGCAATTCGAAGCCGCGTTCCTCAGCGTGGCGCATACCGTCGCCGACATCAACAACACCATTACAGCAGCGAAACAAGCTCTGACGGGGCTTTAGCGGTTACGGGAAGTGATTTGAAAGGGCATGGCTTCAGCCGTGCCAACACAGGTTCTCTTTTCGATCTCACGCGGACTTTAGTCCGCGCCGAGCCTCATCATTTCTGCGACACCACCGTTACTTCCAACTGAAACTGATGCCGGCTGACCGGATCGTCAACCGTGAAGAGAACGAACGGCTTGTTCAGAGCAACGACAGCCTGCGCGTTCGTTCGAACCTGGCGAAGCACGGGCGCGCTGCCGTTGGCAGATGTCTCGCCGCCAAGCGACGAAATCTCGGCAGTAGTGTCCATGGCCAGCCCTTCAGATACCTCTTCCAAGGTAGTGTCGATATTGACCCCCACGTCTATGTAGTTCGTCTTCCCCTCATCCCGCACCGGGTAACGCGAACCGGCCCTGAGCCGCGACGCATATTTCCCAGCCATGTTGACGTCGCCCGTGCTGCCGGATACGACGAACGTTCGCTGATTGACGGTCTTACCCTCGTCGGACTCCTTGAGAACATACGACAGCTTGTAGAAGTGACGCGGTGCTTTGACCGGACGAGGAGCGTCTTGTGCAATGGCGGCGATGGCCACGAGTAAAAGCAGCGCGAATAACAACAACCTCTTCATTGATCTCCTCCTGATGATTGGCCGCTGACGGTAAGCGGCTTGATCTTGATTTCAGCGATGGCGATGGACGAGTCGGAATCTCGGTCGTTCCCAGGTGCTGTTGAATTGCCTTGCAGCGATGCCATAAACGCCTGTTCTTGTGCTGTTAGTGGCGTTGGCATCGGAAAAACCGGCTGTGTCGCAATAGTGGTTCTTGCCCCGGCCATTGGTACTTTGGCGGGATACTCGGCGGCAACCCGCGCCGAACGGCTCGGTGCTAGTGCCCTTCGCGGTTGCGCCTCGGCTGACTTCGCCGGAGAGTGTTGGGCCTTGAACGGGACCGAGGCGACTTCGTCTTTGGTGGTTTGCGGCTTGCCGCGTCCGGTGCTAAGCCAGATCGTGAATGCGAGCGCCGCGGCACACGCGAGCGCGACAGCCCAACGCCACCCAGCTCGCCGCCGAATTGTCTCCCGCTGCTCAAGTGGCCTCAGAATGCGTGACTCGAGACCCGAGAGCGGCTCGGCGTCGCGGTATTCGCTGAGTGCGTGATCAAGGAGCTCGTCGAATTGATCGTGGTTGGTCATCGTTTGGGCTCCGCGTGAGCTGCCATCTTTTCCTTCAGCATCTGCCGGGCACGCATGATCCGGCCACGTACCGACGATTCTGGAATACCGAGCATCTCGCCGATCTGGCGCGAGTTCAGCTCCTCGATGGCAGAGAGAACAAGCGGGAATCGCAGGTCGTCAGGCAGAGAGGCGATTAGCATCCGCAAGCGCTCAACTTGCTGGCGATGGATCGCCTGATGTTCCGCGCTCGCAACCGCCGTGGGAACATCGAACTCCGTTACATCGAGTTCGACCGGTTTTCGTTTGCGGTCGATGGCAATGCGAAAAGCAACCGTTGCCAGCCACGCCCGCAGGTCACGTACTTTGTCGAAACCCGACGTGTGCGCACGGAGGAATGCTTCCTGCACCACATCTTCCGCGTCATGCGAATTGCGAAGGACACCGTAGGCAACCTTGAAGAGCAGCCTTGCGTGCTGCCGAATACAGGATTCCAGATCAGCGAGCTGATCGGCGGCTCTGGTCACTGTTCCCGTGTCCTTGCGGGAGACTGTGAGATTAGCCGGGTTCGCCGCAAATGTGGCCTCGCTCGACATGTCTACCCTTCTTCATCAACTAGGACGTGTGAGCGGTCGAAGTGTTCAGTTTTTTTCGTAATGAGAGTCTCTAGGGGGAAAGGTAACGACATCAAGAGCCATCATGTCGGGAATGGCCACGAATTCGTATCCTTCGGCCTTGTAGCGCGCGATGAGCCGGTCGGTCGCTTCGATGGTGTGCTTCCTGTCCGCGCCCATCGCCTGCTGGTCGCCATCGTGCATCAGGATCACATCACCACCGCGAATCTGCCTTTGCGCATGAGCAACGATCTTGTCGGCCGACGTAGCCTTCCAGTCGTAACAGGTGACGTTCCACATCACCGGCTCTAATCCCAGACGCCGAACCGCGTTTAGAGTACCTGGGCGCCGGCCGCCGTAGGGCGGACGAAAGAGGGTTGGCGTTACTCCGCAGGCGTCGAAGACAGCGGACTGGGTGCGCTCGATCTGGCGGCGCAGTTCGGCGTTCGAGGCGAAGATGAGCCGCGGGTGGTCCCAACTGTGATTGCCGATGGTGTGACCGGCTTCGACGACGGCGCGGACGATCTCTGACTTCTGCTCGACGAAGCGGCCCAGGACGAAGAACGTCGCGGGGACGTTGTGGCGGGCGAGGACTTCGAGCAACTGTGGCGTGCAGCGATCGTTGGGGCCGTCGTCGTAGGTGAGCGCGAGTTGGCGCGAGCCGGGTTCGAGTCCGATGAAGGAGCGGCCGTAGAGGGACATCGTGGGCCACATGGACTCAAATCCGAGCCACGTAGCGAGGCCTGCCACCGCGACACCGCCGGCAATTTCCGCGATCATTGGGATTGATTCTAAACGCCGTACGCGTATCGACCAGGAGTTTCCACAGGAGGGCATTACGGAGTCATTGCCACGAGTGCGGCGGCAAGATATTCTGCGAAACGTACTCTTCTTAATCTCTCCATGGCAAACCTGTTCGAGCCGCCTCGTTATATTGCAGTGGAAGGGCCCATCCGAGTCGGCAAAAGCACACTGTGCAAAGTTATTGCTGAAACCCTGCATGCGCAGCGTGTAAGCGAGCCGGAAAGCAATGCCTTCCTGCAAGGCTTCTACGAAGGAGAGAAGGGCGCCGCCTTTCAAACGCAGTTCGCGTTCCTGATCGCGCGCTATGAGCAACTGGGCGCGCTGGATGTGAAGCGCAATCCCAACAAGACGGTGGTTGCGGATTACATCTTCGAGAAGGACAAGCTGTTTGCCTGTCTGAACCTCAATGACCATGAGCTTGAGGTTTACAACCGCTATTACGAACTCTTCCGTCAGAATATTCCGGCGCCCGATCTGGTGATTTATCTGCAAGCGTCGCCCGAGGTGTTGAAAAAGCGGCTGAAGAAGAAGAACGCTCCCGGCGAGAAGGCGATCAACTACGACTACATGGAAGAAGTGGTGAAGGCGTACGAGCACTTTTTCTTCCACTACAGTGCGTCCGATCTGCTGATCGTGAATACGTCGGAAATCGACTTTGTCGAGCGCAGCGAAGACCTCCAGGCATTGTTGCGACGCGTGAGTGAGCCGATTCGGGGGACACAGTACTTCCTGCCGCTGGGCAGTGAAGACCTCAGTAGCCAGTAGCCGGTAGTCAGAAAAGGACAAAGGCAACCACGGATCACGACGGATAGCCCTCAGGTCTGAGAGCAAAGTCGCCTTCGTACCGCTTCATTGCTGAGTTCGCTTATCAATTCCCTCAATCGCTGCGATTCTGAAATTTCATAAGCCGTTGGCAAATTTCCCCGACGAACTGCGCTAAGCTGGCTGCTCATCGTGGGAGGTCGTCATGGGCGTTCTCTTTCAGGCGTTCTATTGGAACTGTCCGCAAGCTGAAAATCAGGACGGAACCTGGTGGAATTTCCTCGCCGGCAAGATCCCTGAATTGCAGAAGGCGGGATTCACCGCGCTGTGGTTGCCGCCCGCGTGCAAGGCAGCCAACCTTGGCGGACCGTCGATGGGCTATGACCCCTACGACTACTACGATCTTGGCGACGTCAACCAGAAAGGGCGGGTAAAAACCTGGTTCGGGAACCAGGCCGAGCTCATAGGGCTCATCAATGCGGCGCACGCAGCCAACATGCAGGTCTATGCCGATCTGGTGATCAACCACAATAACGGCGGCGACGCGCAAGAAACGAACCCGATTGACAACGCGACCAGGTGGACGAAGTTCAATCCCGGGAGTGGAAAGTTCCCGCGCGATTGGACGTGCTTTCATCCGTCGCCGTACGAGACCTTCGATGGGATGACGTTCGGCGACATGCCCGACCTGTGTCATCGTAATCCCAGAGTCTATAAAGAGATGATTGGCCTGGCGCAATTCATGATCGAGACGCTCGGGTACGACGGATTCAGGTTCGATTTCGTGAAGGGGTACGGGCCCTGGATGGTGAAGTCGATCGCCGAACTGCGCTACCTCAACAAGGCGGCAGCAGGTTTCTATCCGTTCTGCGTGGGCGAATGCTGGGACAATGCGCGCACCATCGACGATTGGTTGACGTCGATCAACACGTTTATGGACAACCCGGTGTCGGCGTTCGACTTTCCGCTGCATTACCTATTGAAGGACGTATGCGACACCTACGGATTCAGCCTGACCGCGCTGGCCCAGCCGGGAACGGTCACATCCTGGGCGCCGTTGAACGCGGTGACGTTTGTCGATAATCACGACACCATCCGTGATCCGGGGAGCGCGATCATCCACGACAAGCTGATGGCCTATAGCTACATCCTGACCCATGAGGGCTACCCCAGCGTCTTCTGGATGGACTGGTACAACTTCGATCTCGCGAAGACGGGAACTCCGAATGGAATTGCGGCACTGATCTCGGCGCACGAGCAGTTTGCCGGCGGAAGGACGCAGATGCTGTTTACCAGCGACGACGTTTACATCATGCAGCGAACCGGAGACGGTGGCCATCCCGGTCTCGTGTTCGTGCTCAATAATCGCGGCGATTCGTGGAACGGAGCGACGGTGCAAACCCAGTGGCACGGTGTTCGGTTGGAACCAGTAGCGTGGGGAGGCCAGGATTCGAGCCGCCCCGACACGAAGTGGACACAGAACGATGGCTACGGAGATTTCTGGGCGGGGCCGAGGGGTTGGGCCGTCTATGCACCGCAGTAGTCAGTTGCCAGTAGCCGGTTGCCAGTCGCCAGTAAAAGCGAAGTGCTGACGCAAGTAGAGAGTGCTGGTGTTGTAGTTGTGTAGCACACAGCGCAATGCTTTCTGTGCTGTCGTTTAGAATCAGCGGGTTGGGCGGAAAATGTTCGCAAGTTGCTGAAAAATAAGCAAGTTATATCTATCCATTTGATTAAAAAGACAGTTAGGTATCGCAATTTTCGCTGATTCTTCGGTAACGGGCGATCTCCAGCGAGTTTGGACACAATCCCGGGACGTTGAACTCGGCGGGCTACTGCTTGGTTTCCGCTTCGCCGTTCGTTGGGAGGGCGCGGTTGATCTGAGCTTTCAAAGAGCTAAATTAAACCGCAGCCTTGGCGCGGTGCGGGCAGAGACACATCTCCCTGCCTCACGACTTCTTAATTACCGGATGGGAAAATGGGGCGAAAGGACATAGGACACGTTGCGCTGTGATAAGAGCGGAAAATCAAAAGCAGGTTCACCACAGATGCACAGAGGACACGGAGAAGAATCAGGCATAAAGCAAAGCACCACGCATTTGCCGCGAGGAACATAGATCGGACCTAAGGCAAAGGCAGATTCGCCATTGGGCTCAGGGAAAGGCCTCAGGCGGAAAAGCAGAGGCGAGATTCGCCTTTGGGACACGTCGCCGCGGGAACGATTGTGTGGTGCGATCGACTATTGAGTTGGCGGGACGTAGTCTTTAGGCTTCTCGGCGCCTTCGCCGAAGAAGTAAGCTTCCATCTGCTGGACGATGAATTCCTGGTGCTCTTTCTTCCAAGGTTGCAGGCGATATTCGTTGAGCAGCATCTTCATGTGCTCCTGCCACTGCTCCCAGGCGAGTTTCGAGACGTTCTCGTAGATGCGCTGTCCCAAGGGGCCGTCGAAAGGCGGCTCGTCGAGGCCCTCCATCTCGCGTCCCATCTTCACGCAATTCACCATCCGTGCCATTCGGAACTCCTGTCACCGCAATAAGCGGGATAAATGCCAACCGACGATTCTACGGGATATGCCGTGCGGACTAAAGTCCGCGCGGGAAATCAAAACAAGAGCTCTTTCGGCACGGCTGAAGCCGTGCCCTGACACGAAACTGCCGGCACTCCCACATTTGCCAACTTCAGGCAAATGTGGGCCACCCAGCGGCGAATCGGTGCGTCGGAGATGTCAGCCGGGGCGACCGTCGAGGTCGCACGGTAGTATGCTCTTGGCCCGTGGTTCAGGAACATGCTATGAAGATTGTGCCTGTGATCAAGTCCAGCGATTTGCAACGATCCGTACATTTCTACACAGAAGTCCTTGACTTCGAACGCAAGTGGCCAGGATACGAAGAGCAGGAGATGGCCAACGGAGTCATCGACCTAGTTCGGGACGGAGCCGAACTACAGCTTTCGATTCATTCAGGGGACGGTGCTTTCGGCTCGGCCAACCGTGTGTTTGTTGACAATGTTGATGAGCGGTACCTGACCTTTCGCACGCGAGGCCTGGACACCACACAGCGTCCTGAGTCTCCCATTCACACCGCGCCGGTCGATCAGACGTGGGGACTGCGCGAGTTTGCCGTGACGGATCCGGACGGCAACAATCTTTGTTTCTGCATGCCGAAAAGGTAGGCGTCGGAATACCGCCGAATCAACTGGGCGAGTGTCTTCATCGCACCCTTCCTCGGGGTCGAGGCGAAATGCAGGTCCCCCCAATGCGCCGCCGAAGCGGCGGCTCCGGTCGGGATCACAAAGAAAGACAGTTGTCAGCGGTCAGTATCCAGTTGTCCGTAAAGTCAAACGCACGTTCTAGTGTTGCGTTATGAGGACCAATCGGCGACCTGACTGATTGCGCTGCCAAGCGTTCTCAATGTCCGCGAGGGACACTGATTCAGTGTCTATGTGAAGCTCGCCGTTTGCGGCATAGGTCAGCACTTGCTGAAACGCTTTGAACAAGATGTCGTGAGGTGGAATCCCCGCAGTGCCCAGGATCGTTACAGGGGAGCTACGTAGCACGGCGGCCGGAAGGGAAATGGTGGGAGAGGCGCTCTCACCCACTTGAACAAAACGAGTCTCAGCCTGAATACCCGCAAATTCGCTTCGCGTTATCGCGCCTAGAAATGCTTCTGCCGGGCGACCCCAAACGTAATCGATCACGACTTGGAACCCCGACTCAGCGGCTTCTCGCAGAAATGCCTCGCGCAGCTCAGGATCAGGGAGAGAGAGGGAGATGGTCGCGTCCGCACCGATGTCGCGGAGGGAGTTCAGTGCTTCGGGATTGCGACCGGCTGCAACGACCCGAATGGCTCCCAGCAGCTTCGCGATCTGTATGGCAAGTTTTCCGGTGACACCGGTTGCGCCAAGGATGAGGACGTTTTCCCCCGGCGCTAAGCGTGCGCGGTAGGCGAGTGACAGGTAAGCAGAGACACCAGGGTTGGGTAGCGCGGCGGCAGTTTCGTCGTTCACATTTTCGGGGAGCGAAAAAGTGAATGCGCGTGGTACGACGGTCCGCTCTGCCATCGCACCGAACGGTGGTCGAGGTCCGCCAAAAAACACCCGTTGCCCATCGTCAAGGTGCCCGATTCCATCGATGCCGCAGACGCAGGGTAACTCGCGGCCGCTTGCATAGTGCGATCCACTGGCCAATTGCCTGTCAACAGGCTTCAGCGATGCGGCGTGAACATGCACGATGGTTTCAGTGTTGTTATCGACAACAAATGGTTCGGCGAATTCTTCGTATCGAGGCGCTGTCCCAAGGGCGTGAAGAACGGCAGCATACATGAGATCCTCCTTTCGACAGAGCGCTGTTCAGGGATTTCATGCGCGGATATAACCCATGAGTTGGGACTGTAACGCGCGAATCAGAGGTAACCGCTGAAAGACTACCGTGACTGCCCACGACTCGGTTCCCGCTCAAGCTCACTTGCTCGTTTGAGCGGGTGTCCGAGAATGCGATCGATCACGCCAGCGCGTACAGGCTTGCTACCCTCCCTCGCGTACTACCTCCCATTGATTCTCGAGACTTAGCCTCTGCACCCACTTCTCTATATAGGGGACGTCCAACTTATCCCCTTGGGTGCTGACGATGCCGGTTGCGTCTTGCAGTTGCCGCTCAGAGTCACTCATTTTCGCCCACCGTAACTTGGCAATGAGTACGTCTTCAGCCGAGGCAACGTACACGGCAGTTCCAGCCATGTCGATTGGTTTGCGGCGCCGCAGGGCAGTGCTGCCGTATTCGGAGTCTTCCGCAATGATGAAGTCCACTTTCCATCCAGTGACATGATCGATGATATTGAACTGGCTCCGCCGTATCAGGGCTTCGAGTGCCTGTTGCTCATCGGCGTAATAGTCTGAGCTGGGGAATTCCCGCATCAGCGCCTGTAGTTGTCCCCGTGTGGGCGCGATGACGATATCGAGGTCGCGAGTGGATCGAGGCAGGCCATGGGCTGAGCTGGCGACAGAGCCCGTGAGCATGTAAGGCACCTGGACGCGATCGAGTATAGGAACGAGGCGCCGCAGCAAATCCTCGAATGTCACGGCTGAGGCGCCAACCCATACATGATGCGGGCCAGTTCGCGAGATAAGCTATTTGCGTCGAGGTCGGGACAGCGGCTGCGCAAGCCCGCGAGCGCGACGTTGCGCAGAGATTCACTCATTTCCAAGGCCAAAAGGAGCCGCTGTTCCGTCGTCATGGCGCGGAAAATCGTACGCTGAATAGCGGCCGCCTTGGAGTCATCTGCCAGCATGATCCCCAGTATGCCTTAGCGCAGTATCGGTAGTCACCTACCGCTACCGTGCGGTACAGTTCCCGCTCAAGCACAATTACTTTTCATTCAAGCGGGAACCGGGAATGCGTCGGCTCGATCACGCCAGCGCATACAGATACTCGACGAACGAGCCCACCGCGCCGTCCAAGCCCGATACCTTGGGATTGGTGGAGTCGATCAGGTAGTACTCGTTAGGTGCGTGCGCGCCGGTGCCGTGACCGAGCCCGAAGTGTCCTGCTGGGAGACTCAGCGGCGGGTTGGTGAAGATGTATCCCGGCCACGAACCTGCCGAGCGCGGCCACATCAGCGGATCCTGTCCCAGCTTCTTGTAGGTCGCGACTTGCGCCTGGATCAACTTGGTATCGGGCGAAGTCTGGTTCGGGTCGTAGCCACCCGTCATGTTGACTTCGATATCGCTGAAGCCTTTCTTCGCGAGATAGTCCTTGAGCAGGGCCAGCGTGCCTTGTGCGGTCATGTCGGGCACGAGACGCATGTCGATTTTGGCGACGGCGCGGTGTCCCAGGACCGTCTTGCCACCGGGACCGGTGTAGCCGGCGACCAGGCCTTCGATGTTGATAGTGGGCTGGGACTCGAGCGCGATCATGGCGTCGAGGTAATTCTTGTCACCTGCCCAGTGCTGCACGCCAAGCTGTTTCTTCATCATCTCTTCGCTGCGTCGTGCGACGACAGCTTTGACCATGTTGACCTGAGCAGGTGTCAGCGGCTTGGCCTTATCGAAGAATCCGGGGACGGCGGGGGTGTGACCATCGGGCTGGATCAGCGTGTTCAAGGCTTGCACCAGATGCCAGGTGGGACTATCAACAGTGGCTTCCAGGCTGGAGTGAACGTCGTGCGAAGGACCGCGTCCCCATTTTTCGCCAGTGGAAACGAGCTCCAATTCGACCACGCCTTTGGCGCCAAGGTCGATCTCGACGTTGCCGTCAGCTTCCTGGCCGGCCGAAGGCATGAAGATGCCCATGGATTTCTGCAACGCGGCCATGACCTTGGGATTCTTCACAATCTCGGGAAAGTGGGGCGAGCCGATTTCTTCCTCGCCTTCGCACACCAGGACCAGGTTTACCGGCAGCTTCACGTGGGTAGCCTTGAACGCCCGCAGCGCAGCGAGAAATGAGTTCTCCGGCCCCTTCTGGTTCACCGCGCCACGGCCTACGCAGATTTTGCCGAGGCCGTCCTTATCGACGATCTTTCCTTCCAGCGGAGGCGATGACCACTCGGCAGGGTCGAACTGCTTCACGTCGTACATGAAATAGATGCCGACCGTGGTGGGAGCACCGGCATCGATCATTCCAAAGACGCCGGGCTTGCCGGAGGTGGGAATGATCTCCACGTTTTCGAAGCCGGCTTCGCGGGCCAGCTTTGCCATGTACTCAGGCCCCTGCGGGAAGTTACGGTTTTCGGCGGCGATCGACGGCAGCGCAATCCACTCCTGTAAGTGCTTGACGTTCTCGTCGTGCATTTTCGGAATCTGATTGAGCACGGTCTGCATGTCGGCGTTGTTGGCAGCGAACGCGCGCATGGGCAACGTGGTGAGCGCGGCGCCTGCCAAAGCTCCCTGGATGAATTCGCGGCGATTAAAGTAGGCACGGTTGGAATCGGTCACGGCATCTCCTCCTGAAAAATCACAGCAATGATTCAGCACGGTTGACCCGTGAATTATTCGCCCATCCACGCACCGAAGGGGCGCAGACGTTCAATATTGTCGCAGACGATCTTCAATGCACCGGTGAGCGGGACAGCCAGAATCAGGCCCATGGCACCCCAGAGCCATCCCCAGAACAATAACGCCATGGTGACCGCCAGCGGGTTCAGTTGCAAGCGTTTGCCCAGCACCAGCGGGTAGAGCACGTTCATGGCAAAGAGGTGCAGCGCTACAACAATGCCGCAGGTAATGAGAAACGTTGCGGTCGTCAGATAGCCGAGACCGACAAATACGGGCGGCAGAATCGCGAGCATAACGCCGAGGTAGGGGACCAGACTGAGAAATCCGCTGGCGACGCCGAGGAAATAGAAGTACGGCAGCCCGATCAGGCCGAAGGCCGCGATGCTGGCGGCGCTCAGGAACAAGCCAATCACGAAATTTCCCACGATGAAAGACCGGATCATGGCCGCGATCTGTCCCAGTGCAACGTATGCGGTATTGCGGTTCTTCATATCGAACAGCATCACCGACGACGCGCGTACGTGGTCCTGCCAACTGAGCATGAAAAAAATCAGGAAGGGAATGAACGAAATCGACAGCAGCGTCTCGGATACCGTGCTTACATTGTTGCCCAGGTAAGCGCCCAGGCCGGTTTTCTCCCTGATGGTGACGGAATTCTTGTCCTCAGGCTCAGACGGCAAGACGGTCTCGGTGGTTTTTTCAAACTGCTCGGCCTGCTGCCGGATCTCACTCACGATGCGTTGAACGCGGGTGCGGTACTCCGGCATCTCCGACATGAAGTCCATGGCACGCGCGTAGGAAAGGTAGGTCAGGGTTGCGATCGCGAAGAGCAGCAGAGACACCGCAAGCAGCGCACCGACCGGTCGCGGAATACGGAATTTCGTGAGGGCGTCCACGACTGGAGCCAGGACGAACGCCATCAGGACCGAGGTCAGGATGACAACCAGAATGAGCTTAGCGACGTACATCAGGCTGACGACGGCAGCCGCCGCCAGGATGACCAGCGACGCGGCCTGAATGTGCTGGATGCGCCACCGCTCGCTTCGTTCGTCGCTTAGACGCTTGTCAGCCGGAGGTTCTAACCGGGGAACAGACGCGGGCACGGTTGGGGCGAACTCGTCATGTTCTTCGGGCGTTCCAACGTCGTCGATGAGCGGATCAGCCATTTCGCTTATGCTACTCGCGAGGGGTATTCGAGGGAATTAGCATACCCTTTGCCAGCACCAATATGGAAAACTCCTTACCAGCAACGCCTCCGACGCGGATATTGGCCGTCGATTACGGTTCCCGACGCATCGGGCTGGCGGTCACCGACGAACTTGGGATTACGGCCCAGGGACTGCCTACGCTGCACCGGACCAATGGGCGAAACGACTTCCAGCACCTGCGGCGGCTCCTGAAGCAGTATGCGGTGGCGGAGATCGTAATCGGCCTGCCGCTGCGCATGAGCGGAGAAGCGGGTACGCAATCGGAAAAGGTGCAGGAGTTCGCGGAGGATCTGCGAGGCAGGTTCAAACTTCCTGTACATCTGATGGACGAGCGACTGACTTCGGTCGAGGCGAACCGCGTACTCGACGAAGCCGAGGTGGGAGGGCGCCAGAGAAAGGGAGTCGTCGATCAACTCGCTGCCGTTCTTATCTTGCAGGCATTCCTCGAATTGAGGAAGTCGCGACGGTGACGTTTATGCGTACCGGCGGTCATAAACTACACTTCTGAAGGCAGACTGCATCTAACGTAATCGTGCGAATTCTCTTCAAGCTCGTCCTGCTCGCGATACTGGCTTTCGCCGTTTGGTTCGCCTGGGCCGCGTTCGCGCCGGTGACGCCGGACGGAACGAAGTTCGTGCTCCTGCGTCCGGGGTGGAGCGTCCGCCACATCGCGCAGACGTTGCAGCGTGAAGGGGTGATTCGCAGCGCGCCGGTCTTTCTGGCGGTCCACTATGCGCTGGGGAAAGGAAACCTTAAAGCGGGAGAGTACAAGTTCGACGTTCCGGCGAATGCGCTGCAGGTTCGGGACCGTGTGCTACGCGGCGACATCTACGCGCGCACCGTGGTCATACCCGAGGGCTACAACATGTACGAAATTGCGGCCGTCGTCGAACAGGCCGGACTGGGCAGCGCCGCCGATTTCGTCGCCGCAGCGCACGATGTGACCTTGTTGCACCAGATGGATCCGCAGGCGGAATCGTTGGAAGGCTACCTTTTTCCCGATACGTACCAGTTCAGCCGCATCGATTCGCCACACGATATCGCTGCCGCCATGGTGCATCGGTTTCGCCAGACCGCGCAGAAAATTGGGTTGCTCGGCAGGCCCGACCTCCATCGCATCGTGACTATGGCGTCGATCGTAGAGAAGGAGACGGCAGTTCCGGAGGAGCGTCCGCTGGTCGCCGGGGTATATTACAACCGCCTGAACCGAAACATGCTTCTCGGCGCCGACCCGACCGTCATTTATGCTGCACTGCTGGCGGGGCGTTATCGCGGGACCATCTATCAGTCGGATCTGCAGTACGAGTCGCCGTACAACACTTACAAGTATCCTGGGCTGCCGCCGGGACCGATCGCCAATCCCGGGGCTGCGGCGCTGGAAGCGGCGATGCATCCAGAGGAGAGCAACTTCCTTTATTTTGTGAGCGATGCCAACGGACACCATCGGTTCTCCAGCAACGCTGCCGAGCATGAAAAAAACGTAGCTGCCTACCGCAAAGCTGCATCTCAACAGCACTGACGGAGTTGGCTGCACCAGCGGACAAATGTTGGTACCGGGACTATACTGATGGTTTCGGAGTGAACACGTCCCCTGTTTCTATGAAGCTTTCTCACGTCTTTTTTTTAACCATTCTGGCTGTCTTGCTCAGCTCAACCGGTTGTCTTTTCCATACAAGAACAGTCGAAGTGCGTCTGAGCAGCGCGAAGCTGCAAACCGCGACCCAGCAGGAACTCATCGACCGGCTGAACCAGGACGCCGCGCAAATCAAAACCTTGAACGCCACGGTGGACATCGACACTTCGGTGGGGGGCGAGAAGCGCGGCAAGGTCACGGACTTCAAAGAGATCAGGGGATATATCCTGGTCCGCAAGCCCAACATGCTGCGCATGATCGGGCTGTATCCCATCGTTCGCAATAAGGCGTTTGACCTGGTCAGTGACGGGGAGCAATTCAAGCTGCTGGTGACGGCGACCAACAAGTTCTACATCGGGCACAACCAGGTGATAACCGATTCGGCGAGCCCGCTGGATACACTGCGCCCGCAGGCCATTTACGATGCGCTGCTGCTTCAGGCGGTAAGTCCGGAAAATGAAGTTGCCGTTATGGAAAGCAGCACTGAAATGGTGCTCGATTCGCAGACTCACAAGCTGGTGCAGCAACCTAACTACGTGCTCGATGTGATTCGGAAGACCGGGAACGGTTGGACGCTGGCGCGCACGGTTGATTTCGACCGCACGAATTTGCGGCCGCATCGGCAGGTAATGTACGACGATCGCGGAAACCCGGTCACCGACGCGCGATACCAAGCGTTCAAAGACTATGACGGTGTCAGCTTCCCCGGGTACATTGAGGTCAAGCGACCGCAGGAAGAGTACGACATCCGCCTGTTCATCGTTAAGCTGACCATCAACCAGAACATCACGGAAGACCAGTTCGCGCTGGAGCAACCCCCCGGCGCCATTCTGGTGAATCTCGACGAACGCAATAAGCCGGTGTCCGCGCAGCAAACTGGTGCAACTACCACTGCGCCTAATTCTCCTCATCGATAGTCTCTGTCTGGCAAATTTTTGCGCAGCAAAAGCCCCAGCCCGATGACAGACTGGGGCGTTCCGGCATTTGCCGAATGACTAGCGCTTCGATTGGCCGCGCGTCAACTTCTTGACCTTACGCTTTGCCGATCCACGCGCATGGGTGCGGGCCGCC
Organism: uncultured Acidobacteriaceae bacterium; assembly: GCA_963738905.1. GTDB lineage: Bacteria > Acidobacteriota > Terriglobia > Terriglobales > Acidobacteriaceae > DASRAA01. The sequence goes on along the minus strand of CAVTYG010000010.1, from coordinate 607,007 downwards.
TTGGGAGCCGCCTTCTTGCGTGCCGCGCGTTTCACCTTCTTGCGTTCCACTCTGTCCGTAATGCTCTTGGTATTTGCCATGAATTCTGCGTTCCTTTGTGATCCTGGATTCGAAGGAAGCTAAGCTTCTCCAGGCACATTGCGTACCTGTGATCCTTCGGTTGCCGCTGGAGGCTTACGCTTTCTCCAACTGGGCATACTTCTCGACCAGCTTTTTCAAGCCGAACTTAGGAAATTGTACCGTAATCTTGGCGTCTTCCCCGTCGCCTTCGCGCCGATAGACCAGTCCCTCGCCGTACTTGGGGTGCCGCACGCGCTGTCCGGGCCGAAATCCGGTACGGCCGGTGGGTGCCTCGGGCTCGCGCTTGGGTAAGTTGAACTTCTTGCCTCGCGACGCGAAAAACTCAGCGATGTTGTCGATGGAGTTGTAGGCATTTCCCTGATACGGTGTGCGCGGGGCCTGCCGCTGCTGGGGATACTGCGGACGCTGATCCTCGTCCTCATACGAGTAATGCGACTGCCGCGCATCGTCGGCGGCGTATCGTGGCGCAGGCCGCCGGGCCGAGCCCAGGTCTTGCAGGAGCTCCTGCGGGACCTCCTCGAGGAACCGCGACGGAATACTCGCCTCGGGCATGTCGGTGCCGTAGCGCCGCCGGTAGCGCGCATGGGTCAGGATGAGCGTATCCATGGCTCGCGTCATACCCACGTAGCACAGGCGCCGCTCTTCCTCGACGTCGTCGGGCGCGAGCATGGTGCGGGAGTGGGGAAACAATCCCTCTTCCATTCCGATCAGCAATACCAGCGGGAACTCGAGGCCCTTTGCCGCGTGCAGTGTCATCAGCGTGATACGCGAGTTCTCGTCATAATCGTCGGCATCGCTGACCAGGGCCGCGTGGTCGAGGAACTCGTTGAGCGTCTCGCCGCGGTCGCGCGAGTCCATGGCGGCGTTGACCAACTCGCGCAAGTTCTCGATGCGCGCTTCGGCGTCGGGAGAGTCCTCTGCTTCGAGTAGCTTGATGTATCCCGTCCGGTCGATCAGGAATTTCAGCAGCTCGGCGGTCGAAGCGGCGTCTCCCGGCGCGCGAAAACCCTCGACCCGTTCGGTCGCGTCTCCTACATCCGGCGAAGCCGGATCGCTCGCGGTCTCTGCCGGGGAGAATGCCTCGGTATTGAAGTCGGTCGTGTCGTCGCCGAAGGTCTCTGGCGAGAAGTCCATGGCGTGCTGAGCGTCGCCGTCGGTAGGCGCCTGCTGAGTCGAAGCCGTCGCTTCCACGCGGTTGACGAACGTACCCAGATACATGGCCCGAGCGTCTTCGATCAGCTGCTGGAAGCTCTTCAGCGCCGCCAGCGCCCGGGGCGGAAGCAGGTCCCCGCTCACCGCCTGCTGAATTGCGCCCCAGACCGACAGGCCCGTCTCCAGGGCGATTCGCTCCAGCGTCTCCATGGTCGTCTTGCCGATGCCGCGCGTAGGAGTGTTAATGACCCGCTGCATCGCAATCGAATCGTCGGGGTTCTGGATCGCCTTCAGATACGAGATGAGGTCCTTGATCTCAGCGCGCTCGTAGAAGCTGAAGCCTCCCACAACGTGGTACTTCAACTGGTAGCGCCGCATGGCCTCTTCCAGCAGGCGCGATTGCGAGTTCGTACGGTACAGCACGGCCGCTCGCGGCTTCTCGCCTCCATCGCTGCCTGCCTGGGCCAGGTATTTCGCCACATAATCGGCGGCGAAGAGCGCCTCGTTCTCGCCATCGGGAGCTTCGTAATAACCAATCTTTGTCCCGCCGAGGCGTTCGGTCCACAGGTTCTTGCCTTTGCGTTTCAGGTTGTTGGATACGACGGCGGAAGCGGCCTGCAAGATGTTCTGCGTGGACCGGTAATTCTGTTCCAGGCGGATGATGCGCGCCTCGGGAAAGTCCTGCTCGAACTCGAGGATGTTGCGGATGTCCGCGCCCCGCCAGGAGTAGATGCTCTGGTCTTCATCGCCCACCGCGCAGACGTTATGTTCCTCGCCGGCCAGCATCCGCATTAACTCGTATTGCGGACGGTTGGTGTCCTGGTATTCGTCCACTTGGATGTAACGATAACGGCGGTTGTAGCGCTCGCGAGTTTCGCCCGAAGCCTTCAGCACGCGCACGGCGTAGAGCAGCAAGTCATCGAAATCGAGGGCGTTCGAACGGGCGAGTTCCTGTTTGTAGAGTTCGTAAATCTGCGCCACACGTTCGGTCTTCGGGTCCGCGGATTGCAGGTACACTTCCTGCGGGTCGAGCATGTGGTTCTTGGCCCACGAGATTCGCCCCAGAACATTGCGTGGCGTCAGTTGCTTGTCGTCGATCCCGATGCGCCGCATGGCCGTCTTCACCACGCTCTGCTGGTCGGTCTCGTCGTAGATGACGAAATCTTTGCGATAACCTTTGCCGCCGATTTGCAGCGTCTCGATATCGCGACGCAGCAGTCGCACGCAAAACGAGTGAAACGTCGAAATCAGTGGCTTGGCGATAGTGCGAGCACCGACCAGCGATTCCACCCGGCTGGCCATCTCGCTGGCAGCCTTGTTGGTGAATGTGACCGCAAGAATGGAGTCCGGCGCTATTCCCAGCATGGTCAATGAGATGCGCGATGCGATACGTGATGACGCGCGTCTTGCCGCTACCGGCGCCCGCCAGGATGAGCAGCGGTCCATTTACCGCCTCGACGGCCTCGCGTTGCTGCGGATTCAATTGTGCTAGATACGACAGTCTTGTTTCCTTGTGACGACGAATTCACCACGGGCTACGGAGAATCGAAAAAACGACAACACCGTGCCTCCGCGTCCCGGTCGCGAAGGCACTCTGGCTGCAATCAGTTCGGCCGGCTGTTGTTTTTGGCGGTGCCCATCAGGCGCTCCGCCTTGCAATCCTGGCAAGGACAATGCTCGCGGAGAAACTCCCAGGAATAGATGCCGTGCTGGTGGCCGTCGTTCCAGGTGAAGCGGATGGCGTACTTCCCCACCGGCTCAACCTCAGTGGGACGCGCCAGCGCCTTGAACATCGGCAGCGCACCCGCTACCGGTTTCAGCGGATCGCCGGGTTGACGGCCATCTTTGTCGCGCTCTTCCTGGCAAAGCGCACACGGGCACGCATCGCGCAAAAACACGAAGCTGTAGGCGCTGCGATGGCCATCTTTCCACTCGATGTCCATACCTGAGCCCGTGGATTTGTTGACTTTGACCGACTTGGGATCTGCGACCTGGTCCATGACTTCCTGCTCTTCGCCGGAACGAGAGCTCAACTTCTAGTATCGCAGAAATCGGTGGTCTCGCGCCCACCATTGCTAAGCTGGCGACTTCGCGAAACAATCGATAACGGGAGACCGAAACATGCCCGACGTCCGTCGCGGACTCATCATCGTGAACACCGGCCCCGGCAAGGGCAAAACCACCGCCGCCATGGGTACCGCCTTGCGCGCCGTGGGCAACGGGATGAAGGTCCTGATGCTGCAGTTCCTCAAGGGATCATGGCACTACGGCGAACTCGACGCCGTGAAGGCCTTCGGCGACAACTTCGTGATGAAGCAAATGGGACGCGGCTTCGTGAAAGTCGGCGGCGCGGAAACCGATCCGGAAGACGTGCGGCTTGTCGAAGAGGCGTGGTCCGAGGCCGAGCAAGCTATTCTTTCCGGCGCCTGGGACCTGGTGGTCCTCGACGAGATCAACTACGCCATTACCTACAAGATGCTCGATCCGGAGAAGGTGGTCGCCACGCTGAAGAAAAAACCCGAGATGGTGCACGTCATTCTGACCGGGCGGAACGCGCATCCCAGCATTGTCGAGATCGCCGACACCGTCACCGAGATGAAGGAAGTAAAGCACGCCTACACCAAGGGCATCGAGGCGCAGCGCGGCATCGAATACTGAGCGGCGACAATATACACGCGCCTCAGCTACACTGAACTACTTATGGCATGGTTCAAGCGCGAACAGGCAGAACTCGACACTTCGGGCGAGAAGCGCGTCAAGACCGAGGGCCTCTGGGTCAAATGTGACGATTGCCGCCAGATTATCTGGAAGAAAGACCTGGACGAGAACCTCAACGTCTGCCCCAAGTGCGAACGCCACTTCCGCATTGATGCGCGCACCCGCCTCAGTTATCTGCTCGACGACGGGAAGTACGAGACCGATGATGGCAACCTGGTCTCGACCGACCCCCTGAAATTCACCGATTTGAAGTCTTACGCCGACCGCCTGAAACGCGCCAAGATCGAGACCGGACTCAATGACGCGATCATCAACGCGCGCGGCAAGCTTAACGGCAAGAGCGTCATGGTAAGCGCGATGGAGTATTCCTTCATCGGAGGCTCCATGGGCGCGGTCGTCGGTGAGACCATCACTCGCGCGATCGAGCGGGCCACTGCTGAGAAGGTCCCGCTGATTATCGTTTCCGCTTCGGGCGGAGCACGCATGATGGAAGGCGTGGTGAGCCTGATGCAGTTGGCCAAGATTTCCGCGGCACTGGCGCGTATGGATGACGCCAAGGTGCCCTACGTCTCCGTTCTCACCGACCCGACAACCGGTGGCGTGACTGCGTCCTTCGCCATGCTGGGGGATCTGAACGTCGCCGAGCCCGGTGCGCTGATCGGTTTCGCAGGGCCTCGCGTGATCGAGCAGACCATCCGGCAAAAGCTGCCCGAAGGTTTCCAGCGCAGCGAGTTCCTGCTGCAACATGGAATGCTCGATGCCGTGGTGCATCGCCGCGAGTTGAAGACCTACATCTCTCGCGCCCTGGACTTCATGCAAACGCCCACACCCGCGTAACACATTGGCCGGAATCATTCGCCACTGAGACACAGAGTCACGGAGGTTCTAATTACTGCCCCGCTCAGTGCCTCAGCACCTCCGCGGTGAATGTTCTCTTGTGCGCCCGGTCACCGAGCCGTTGAGCGCGATGTTTTACACTCGCAACGGGAGCGATCCATGAAAGCTGTTGTCGTTGCGCGATTTGGTGGACCGGAAGTACTGGAAGTCCGCGACATGCCGAACCCGGTCGCCGGGCCGGGTGAAGTGATCGTGCGAGTGGAAGCCGTCGGCATCAATTTTGCCGACACCATGTCCACCCGCGGGACCTACAAGAGCACGCCGCCTCCGCCCTTCATCTCGGGACGCGAGTTTGCCGGAGTGGTGGAAGGCACCGGTGAGCGCGTAATGGGTTACGCGCAATACGGCGCAGCCGCCGAGAAGATCGCGGTATCGCGCAAGATGCTCTGGCCGCAACCCAAGGGCTGGACCTCCACGGAATCCGCCGCTTTCCCGGTGAATTTCTTCACTGCTTATCTCGCTTACTGGAAGGCAGGCATGACCTCCGATGCCATCGAGCCGGTTTACCTCGAGGGCGAACGTCAGCGCCGCGTGCTGATTCATGCCGTCGCCGGCGGCGTGGGCACCGCCGCCGTGCAGATTGGCAAGCTCTTGCGCATCGAGACGTATGGCACCGCATCCTCGGACGAGAAGCTGGAGCGGGTGAAGCAGCTCGGGCTCGACCACGGCATCAACTACCGCGAACTCGATTACGAGAAGCAAATTAGCGAGCTCACGAACGGCGAGGGTGTGGATGCCGTCTTCGAGATGCTGGGTGGCGAACACACCGCCAAGAGCCTGCGCTGCTGCCGTGAGTTCGGACGCGTCATCATCTACGGCACCGCGACGGGCGAGCGCCAGAAATTCGATGTCGGCGCCATGATGTCGCGCAGCCTGAGCGCTCACGGGCTGTGGCTCAGCGTTCTCGCGGGCGATCATCGCCTCATGAATGACTGCCTGATGGCGATGCAGCCGTGGATCGAACAGGGCAAGCTGCGTCCGGAGATCGGTCACGTTCTGGCCATGGACCAGGCTGACGAAGCTCATCGCTTGCTGCTGCAACGCGCAAACTACGGGAAGATCGTTCTGACGGTAAATTGAGCGCGCTGCGATTCGCTGAACAGCGTCAGCCCGTGTAACCAGCTACGATAGAAATGTGGACGCCAAACCGTGGTTGGTTCTCATCCTGTTTCTGTTTATCTGCCTGGGTTCGGGCACGCTCGCCTCATTCCTTACGTCGCGTGGTGTGCGGGAATGGTATCCGTCACTGCGCAAACCGCCGGGCACTCCGCCGAGCTGGATCTTCGGACCGGTCTGGACTGCACTCTACGTGTTGATGGCAGTTTCAGCATGGCTGGTCTGGCGTGATTACGGCTGGAATGGCGGCCGCTCCGCCCTTCTGCTCTTCTTCGCGCAACTGGCGCTAAACGCTGCGTGGTCAGGAATCTTCTTCGGAGCGCACCTACCCGGCGTCGCATTCGCCGAGATACTAATTCTCTGGCTCGCGATTCTGTTCACGCTTGTGGTGTTCCACTGGCTCAAGCCGCTGGCAGCCGACCTGCTGGTGCCCTATTTGGTCTGGGTCACTTACGCGAGTTATCTCAACTTTGGCATCTGGCGGAGGAACCGTGCAGCGCAGTGAACGCGGGTCATCATCGCCCTCAGGAACGATGCTAAGCTTATCTATGAACTTCATTCCGCTCGTTGGCTTTGGCGCGGGCACCCTCTGTACTCTCGCCTATCTTCCGCAGGCACTGCATTCCTTCCGTACGAAATCGGTCCGCGACATTTCGCTCGTCATGCTCATCAGCCTGAATGTGGGACTGCTGCTGTGGGTCACCTACGGCTTCCTGATTCACTCGCTGCCCATCATCCTGCCGAACGCTGTTACCTTTCTGCTGGCGTTCCCCCTGCTTCTCCTGAAGTTGCGTTATCGCGAGAAGAGTGTGGGCGCTCTCGACGGAATCAGTTCGCCTGAGTACTAATGCCAGATTTGCCGGGCGAAGAAGTAGGCTGAGAGCACAAAGCCGATGACGATCACGATCAGCCGGACGTTTTCCGGCTTCGTCTTTTGCGCGAAGTGAGCGCCGAAGTATCCACCCAGCATTGAGGCAACAACCATAAGGACTGTCTCGGGCCAGTACACCGCGTGCGAGACGATAAACAGCAGCATAGCTACACCGTTCGACACGGTCGTGAGCAGCGCCTTCAGCGCGTTCATGGTGTGGATTTCGTCCATGCCCAGCAGCGCCAGCATGGCCAGGATGAGGATTCCGGCTCCTGCGCCGAAGTATCCGATGTAAAACGCAATGAAGATTTGGATCGATACCGCGCGTCCGGTGGCGAATTCGTGATGCTCGCCGCTGGTGGTGCGCCGCCGTACCCAGCGGGTTACTGTTCCGCTCATCATGAAGATGAGTGTTGCGATCAGCATGAGCCACGGCACCAGCCGCAGGAACGTCGTTTGTGGAGTCTTGAGGAGCGTCCAGCCGCCCAGGATGCCGCCCAGCACGCCAGTGACGAGCAACGGCATCATGGTCTTCAACGAAAGTGTGCGAAGTTGTCGCCGGTAAGCGCCAATACTCGCCACCTGTCCTGGCCATAAGGCCACCGTGTTCGTTGCGTTGGCGTTGACCGGAGGAATCCCGAGGAACAGCAGCGCGGGGAACGAAATAAAGCTTCCGCCGCCAGCGACGGAGTTGATGGCACCGGCCGCTAACGCGGCGAAGAACAAGATACTGGCGTGGGCGAGATGCATGCGACCGGAACGTTGATGGTATCAGGGCGGCAAGAGCCGGACGGTACTGCGGCCCATCCACAACACGCGACAAAAACCATGAGTGGACCCCGGCTCCGGCCTGCGCTTGCTCATGCTTTTGCTGGGGTTATCTAACTAGGAACCTCCCAAAGGTGCATAAATAAAGGCGATTCTGCACAGGGCCTGTGGAAAACCCGCATGAAATCTAGCGGAAACCGCTTTGCGCGCGTGGGACGTTGTTATAAGATTACGCTGAAATTGAGCAATACTACGGCTCAATACTTCAAGGAGGAATATCCAATGGCAGCAGGAATGACCAAGACACAGCTGGTTCGGCACATTGCCGAGAAGCACGAACTGAGCAATAAGCAGGTAGCGGCACTGTTGGAATCGTTCGCCGATGTCGCCATCAAAGAAACCAAGAAGAACGGCGTCTTCGTTGTGCCGGGCCTGGGCCGTCTGGTGAAGTCGAACCGCAAGGCCCGCATCGGTCGCAATCCGCAGACCGGCGAAGCCATCAAGATTCCTGCCAAGACCGTCGTGAAGTTCCGTGTGGCCAAGGCCGTGAAAGACACCATCGCACCACCCAAGAAGTAGCTGCTGATCTCGGAACTGTTAACGGACCCACCCTTCCGGGTGGGTTTCTCGTTTTGGAAACAACGTCGGGAGTGTGGCTCCGAATTCCCAATCCCTATTTCTGGACGAACTCCGTAATCGTGATAGCCCGATATTCATGGGACGCAACCGCCGTGTAGCGGCTGTGCAGTTCGGCCTCCAACGCCCGCGCTGTGTCGTCGCTCACGTTCGCGGGATATTCCACCAGCCACACGCGGCGTTTTCCTGCGACCTTCGCCTGCCAGTCATTCGATTGCGCATTGACCTCCACCGCTACCGGACGGTTGGCATTGCCGCCCGGCAACCAGTCACGATAGTTCTCCGCGGCCCAGTCGCCCACACCCTGGTAGTACACCACCACATCTTGCGCCCGCGCATTATCGATGAGGTAATTCACGGCCCCACGCCAGTCTTCACGCGAGCGCGAATACGACATCGCCGTGCTCACGAACGACAACACACATACTCCGGCAATTGCCAGCAGTCGCACCGGCCGCTCGCGCAGGGAACACGCGCCGACCGCAGTTGCCAGCAGCCAGGCGGGGAGGCAAATAATCAGGAATCGATGGAAAAAAACCGGCCGCACGACCGACACCAGCAACGAGAAGACCAGCGGAGTCAGTATTCCGCTTGCGATCAACGCATACGGCCATAGCTCGAGTTCGGCGTGGACGCTCCGACGCCGTATCAGCAGGCCTCGAAAGAACACTCCAATCAGCAACAGTTCAACGATGAGTAAGGCCGCGCCCACCCCTTTCCCGCTCTCCGCAGCAAGAAAAACCCCAAGATGATAAAGCTCGAGCCATGACGGCTTCGAAACCCAGTCGAGGTGGCGGACCGGCTGAAGGTGAATCATCCACAACACCGGTAAGGCGAGGATCGTCGCGATGCCTGCCGCGACGAAGAGCGGTTTCCACGGACGCCCCTCCTTCGGCAGTGCAATCAGTGCTACCGCATGCGCCAGAGGAACCAACAAGCCGAAGTAGTGAAAGTAAAATGTGACGCCCGCTGCGACTCCGTAAGCACACGCTATCGCGTAGGTGGGCCGTGCGATCAGCCGCGCAAACAAGTCCGTCGAAACGATCACGCCCAGCAGTAGCCAGCTATAACCACGTGCCTCCTGGGAATACACCACCGAGCACGTACTCAACGTCAGAAACAACGCCGCCAGCAACCCCAGCTTGCGATCGAACAGCCGCTTTCCGAGCAGATACATCAGCGGGATGCTCGCGACTCCGGGAATGACGGAAAGCAGCCGCACGGTTGCTTCCCCTAAATGAATCCCGATCCACGGCCGCAACATGACGTAGTACAGAACCATGTTGCCTTCCTGCGTCCACAACCAGTGCCAGAACCAATTCTCCGGCATGCGCGCGATGACCACGCTGGCAATCTCGTCGAGCCAGAAGCTCTTCGCGTTCAGGGCACGCAGCCGCAGCACTGCCGCCAGTACCGTAAGACCGGCCACGATGAGCCTGGTATCCCGCCGCACTCCAGCCTCGCGCATGTCGGCCGCGCTCATTGTGGCTCCGATGTCGGCAGTTGACCCCATGTTGGGACTATAGCAAGTGGATTTTCATCGCGCGGCCTTAGCGCTCCTCCCAAATTGTGCTTGACAGAGATGCCATTGTTTGGCACTATACATAGCAATGCAAGGTATAGTCCATGGCTAGGCACGACGTCGACGTTCCCGAGTTCGAAGCTTCCGACAAGTGGGAAGCCCAAATGCGCAAGGGTTGCCTGGAGATGGCAGTGCTTGCCAGCTTGTGGAACGGGCGTCTCTACGGGCTCGAGATTCTGCGGGTGCTCGAACGTGACTCGCAACTGGTCCTCGCGGAAGGCACCATCTACCCCATCCTCAACCGCCTGCGTGGCGAGGGCCTGCTGCAGTCGCAGTGGGTTGAGGCGGAGGCCGGGCATCCCCGCAAGTATTACGAGCTGACGCCGGCTGGCCGCGAACGGGTCAGGCGCATGGCGGAGACGTGGAAGCTGTTTTCGGCCGGACTGGGTTGTCTGATCGATCCGGTACTGAACGGAAAGAAGTGGAGCAAACATCATGGCGACTGAAACACACGTGAACAACTATCTGGCGCGGCTGCGGGCCTCGCTCACCGGCATCACGGTTTCTGAGCGTGAGGACATCGTGGAAGAGATCCGCATGCACATCCGCGAACGGTCTGACGATCTTGCGGCGGACGCTAATGCCGTCCTCGCCGCGCTCGGATCACCCGAAGACTTGGGACAGCAGTATCGCACCGGGTTGCTGGTGCAACGCGCGCGCACCAGCCGTTCACCGCTGCTGATCCTGCGGGCCGCGTTGCGCTGGGCTACTACCGGCGTGGAAGGCTTCCTCGTGTTCGTGATCGCACTCGTCGGTTATGCACTGGGCGGAGGTTTTATCCTGCTGGCCCTCATAAAGCCACTTTTCCCGGCGAACACCGGATTCTGGGTCGGTCCCAATCAGTTCAGCTTCAGTTTCCGCACGGCCGCCTCCATGACTAACCCTGCCTCGCCAGTGCACGAGGTCCTGGGCTGGTGGCTGATTCCCGTGTGCCTGGTGATCGGCGCGCTGAGCCTTGCGCTAACTACAAAGTTCTTGCAGTACCTGATGGGGCGCTTTCGCTGGAGAGTGCCCTTCGTCGCCACTGGCCACAGAATCGTCGAGATGATCGCCCTGTGATGTGCAGAGCCGCGAGCTCTACGATCCCTTCAGCAGCCGTTCCATCTCTTTTTCGTCGATGACTGCGACTCCCAGTTCGCGGGCCTTGTCGAGCTTGGAGCCCGCTTCCGCACCGGCGACCACGTAGTCCGTCTTCTTGCTGACGGAACCTGCCACCTTGCCTCCCGCATCTTCGATGAGCTTCTTGGCCTCGTCACGCGTACGACGCTCCAGCGTGCCGGTCAGAACAAACGTCTTTCCAGCTAGTGCCGTGCCGCGCTGTTTCTTCGCGCCCTGGAAGGTCAATCCAGCCTGACGCAGCTTCTCCACCAGAGCGACATTCTTCGGTTCGTCGAAGAACTCGCGGATGCTTTGCGAAACGCGCGGGCCAATCTCATTCACCGCCTGCAAGTCTTCCACGCTTGCGGCCATCAGTGCATCCATCGATCCGAAATGCTCAGCCAGGAACTGGGCGGTGCGTTCGCCCACCATGGGAATGCCGAGTCCGTAAATCACCCGCTCCAGCGGCAATTTCTTGGAGTTTTCGATTTCGCTGAGGATGTTCTGCGCCGACTTCTTGCCCATGCGCTCGAGCTTCAGCAGCTCGGCCTCATTCAGGTCGTAGATGTCAGCGATGCTCTTTACCAATCCTGCATCGGCCAATTGATTGACCAGCGCGTCGCCCATCCCTTCGATATTCATAACGCCGCGCGACGCGAAGTGGCGGACGCTTTCGCGCAGCTTGGCCGGGCAGTTCGCATTCACGCAGCGATGGTCGGCCTCGCCTTCGGCACGCACCACGTGGCCGCCGCATACCGGGCAGCGCTCCGGCATCTGGAACTCGCGGGTGCCGCGCGGCTTGTCTTCGAGCACTCGAACGACTTTGGGGATGACGTCGCCACCGCGAACTACCTCGACCCAGTCGCCGATCTTGATTCCCAGCCGATCGATTTCGTCCATGTTGTGCAGCGTGGCACGAGTGACGGTCGTTCCGCCGATGGAAACCGGCTTCAGCGCAGCCACCGGCGTCAGCTTTCCCGTGCGTCCCACCTGTACCAGGATGTCTTCGATCTGCGTCTCGCCCGCGCGTGCCGCGAACTTGTAGGCAATCGCCCAGCGCGGAGCCTTCCCGGTGAAGCCCAGCTCGTCCTGCAACGCGACGCGATCGACTTTGACCACAACGCCGTCAATTTCGTACGGCAGAGTGTCGCGAACCGAATCAGTTTCGTTGACGAACTCCATCACCTGCTCGAGGTTCTTGGCCAGCTTGTGGTGGCGGTTCACCTTGAATCCTGCCGCCTCCAGCGCCTTGAGCACTTTCGAATTGCGATCGAAGATCGGGCGGCCGTCGGCGAGCAGGCCGTAGGCAAAGAAGTCGAGCCGTCGCTGGGCCGTGACGTTAGGCTCCAGCGTTCGTACCGTTCCCGCGGTCGCGTTGCGCGGATTGGCAAACGTGGGCAGGCCCTGCTGTTCGCGCTCCTCGTTCATGCGCTGAAACGCGGCCAGGGGCATGAGTAATTCGCCACGTACTTCAAAGTCCGGGGGAAGCCCGGCCTTGGTCAGCGTCTTCCCGGAAATCGTGAGCGGCACGCTGCGGACGGTGCGTACATTCGCCGTAACTTCCTCGCCGGTCGTTCCGTCGCCGCGTGTAAGCCCCAGCGCCAGCCTGCCTTCGGCGAACCGTAATGCCAGCGACATGCCGTCGAGCTTCAGCTCGCAGACGTAATCAACCTGCGATTCGCCGGTAAGTTCGTGGACGCGCCGCTCCCAATCGCGCAGTTCGGTTTCACTGGTTGTCTTCCCGAGTGACAGCATCTGCGAGGAGTGCCGCACCTTGGCGAACTCTTCGCTGGGCTTTCCGCCGACACGCTGCGTCGGCGAGTCCGCCGTCACCAGTTCCGGATGCTCGGCTTCCAGCGCGATCAACTGGTCCATCAGCTTGTCGAATTCGGCGTCGGGAACCTCGGGATTGTCGAGGACGTAGTAGCGGTGTTCGTGGTAGCGGATCTTGTCGCGCAGCGCCTCGATCTTCTTAGACAGGTCCTTGGGGCTCACAGACATTGGGCAATTATAGGAGGAGGAGGCCAGGTAGTTCGCGGGCATCGTTACGAGTCACGAATTACGAATTACGCCACCCTTTCTCGTAAAATAAACATTTCCCCGGAGAACGTTTGAAGCACCTATTAGCCAAGTGGACCCACTGGATCCTCGCCGTCCTGAGCCCGCTCGGGATTTGGGGCGTCCTGGGCTTTGCCTTCGTCGATGCCGCCTTTCTCGGCATGCCGCTCGACGCCATTGTTGGCGGCTATGTGTACGCCCGGCCCGGCCAATTCCTCCTGCTCTCCGTCATGGCCGCTGCCGGGTCGGCACTGGGCAGCATTGTCATCTACTGGATCGGCTACAAAGGCGGAGAGGTGTTGCTCGTCAAACGCATTGGCGAACAACGCTTTAAGAAGTTCCACGCCTCCTTCGAACGTCACGGCTTCCTGGGGCTGATGGTGCCCTCCATGCTGCCGCCGCCCACTCCGTTCAAGCTGTTCGTGCTCACCGCGGGCGTCATAGAGATGAGCTTCACTAAGTTCCTAGCTGCCATCTTCTTTGGCCGCCTGCTCCGCTTCTGTATCCTCTCGCTACTGGTCATCCGCTTTGGGCCCGAGATCGTCGGGTTCTTCGGCCACATGGTCCACGACCACCTGCGGGTCGCCATCGCAATCGTCGCCACCGCGGCGCTCATTGGCTGGTGGATCTGGCGGATACGCAAGCGCAATAGGCGGCGGAAGGGCGACTAGTCGGCCTGTTTCCCAGGTAGCGGCAGCGTTAGGAAATGCTTTAAGGCCCCTCGTTTAGAATCAATGGGTTGGAAGAAATTTATCTTCAAGTCATTGAAAATAAATGTAGTTATATCTATCCAATTGATCCCGTTGAGTTTAGTGGCACATTTGTTCGCTGCATGTTCGCTTTCTGCTGGTTTCTCAGTGTGACAAGTATTGATTGTATGGATCGCTTTGAGGGACGGTTTTTGTAAAAGAGCGGTGGCGTCCGCAGCCTCGGCGCGGACCGGGAAGAGGCACACATATCCCTCTCCTCGCTCTCTTCTTACAGGAGCAGGGACGAGTCGGAAATGACACAGCTCACATTGATGGGTGATAAGGGCGTGGCCCTTAGGGCAACTAGATCGACTTCGCCGGTACGAGCAAAATGCTGGTCCCTCCGCTAGACCGCCGAAGCGCCGGCTTCGGTCGGGATGACAAGCCCAAAAGCTCGGAGACCCCGACTTAAGGAAGCTTCGAAGAAGCCCCCAGGCAAAGAAAGGGCCGGACAGATTGTCCGGCCTCTCTAGTGAAATCTGCTGGGCTCTAGCGGACGGGCACGATCGCCTCTTCGCGGCGGTCGCTTACCAGGTAGCCAATTCCGAAGAACACGGCGGCGAAGAACAGGTCGGAGGCAAGCGCATTGCGGAAGAACGGCAGGCCTGCAATGTAGCACTCAGCCAGTCCGGCAGCCGTCTTGGGATACATGGCGAATGCAACCCAGACCGCAAAGTTACTGACCAGGAAAAACGAGACCGAAGCTGCCAAGGTGGTAGCGCCGATTCGCAATGCAGAGGCCTTCCTGGCCAGCAATCCGCCCATGGCCACCATAGCGGCGTACCACACCCAGGTGACCGCCAAGTCGGGGGTGAGTGGGTATCCGTAGTAGCTGCGAGACAGGTACACGCCAACGGCCACCAGGGCGGCTACGGGAACCCACATTTCCCGGCGCGGACGCCGCGCACCAAAATACAGCAAGGCAGCCGTTACCGGGGCGAAGCTATAGGGCAATGGGAGAAACCGGGCGTGTACGGCAACAGCAAACAGGAGAAATAGATATGCCAGCATGATCACCTCAACCAAGGAACGCGTCAGAACTTGCGTTATCTGATTGTCGACGTCCCACCCGCCCGCGTCAAGCGGACTGTTGCCCGATGGTGGCTAAGGGTTCTGTTCAATCGAAGGGACCGTGGAATTCGTGCCTTCTTCCTGCACTCGCAGATCGGGACCTATCAGCACCCAACCGCCCAGTCTTCCCGGAGGATCTCCCGGGTAGCCGAACCGGAGGTCCCGGAAGCGCACCAGGTAACCTTTGAAGCTGCCTTGCAGCTTCTCTGTCGTGGTGATGGGGAAGACGGCCCAGTCGAGATACACGCGGCCGAAATACGAAGCCTTCGCGGCCTGAGTGACCGGCGTTTCTTCCGGTTTGTAATACGTATCCGCGTCCGACTGTTCGTCGACCGAGGGGAGCAGCGAGTTGACCGGAACGGTCTGGAACGCGGTTTCCGTTTCTACCACCCCGTGCCAGCGAAACGGATCGACCCAATACGGATAGGCGCCCAGCTTCTTGGGCACACCGCCCGGATACAGCAGCGCGCTCATGGCACTCAGGGCGCGCCGATGCTGGTAGTCGCGAAATCCCCATACGGCGACCAGGCAGATCAGGGCGAATATCGCGCCTCCTCGCCCCCGCGGCCCTTTGGAACGAGCGCCAATTTCCTGGTTGATGAGCCCGAAGAGCGCCGGCACCGTGAGCCCCAGAATCAAGGCGAGCAGGATCAACGGTTCGATAATGAAGACGATGTCCCACGAGTACCAGCGCCAATCGAAAGGCGCAAACATGCGGATACCGTAGGCGGTGGTGTAGTCGAGCAGGATATGGCTCAGTGCGGCTATCAACGCCGCCCAGAACAGGAACCCCCAGCGCACGGGGAGCTTGGATCGTAGAATGCGCGGCTTCCCGGAAGGCGTCTCGCCACTGGTAGAGGAGCCAAACGAAGCCCGACGGTTGCTGCCGCCACAAACGGAGCACCAACGAAGGAGTGGGTGATTCCGCGATGATGCTGGAACACTGCAATGGGCCCTTTGAGGGCCCAAACAACATCCAGGTCGGCAGCCTCGGCTGCCAACACCATCGTCAACGTGGCCAGGGCGCTCTTGCGGTTAAATCCGGCGCGGCTCATGCACGCGCCGGTCAGGAAGTGGGTGACAGGATCCAAATTCTCCCTCGACGAAACGGCTTAGAACTTCGGACTATGGGTTGTCTTCTTCGCGTTCGTGCGCTGTTCTGCCGGCAAGAAGGTCGAGCGCGTGCGGCAGGATTTCGACGACCGACTGTAGTGAGTCCACCGCACCGGCGGGACTGCCGGGCAGATTGAGAATGAGGGCACGGCCCCGTACTCCGCAAACTCCGCGGCTCAGAATCGCGAACTCGGTGCTCGCCAGTCCCTCTGCCCGCATCTTTTGGGGAATGCCCTCGATCAGCTTCGAGCAAACTGCGCGTGTCGCTTCCGGCGTAACGTCGCGTTCCGTAATGCCGGTCCCGCCGGTGGTGACGATGAGTTGTACCTGCTCGGAAAGCTGGATAAGGGTTTGTTCGATCTCCTGCCGATCATCGACGATGATTCGCTGCTGTGTGACATCGAAGCCATGCTGCTGCAAAACCGCCGCCGCCGCGGGTCCCGAGCGGTCGGTTCGTTTGCCTTGCGCCGCGGAATCGCTGATGGTAACTACTGCTGCTGCCGCCATGATGATTTTCCCTTCGCATTGCGGCGGACATAGTCGCCGCTCTTGCCCCCGGATTTCCGCTCCAGTCTTACTTCGCGGATCTCGATTCCTTTGTCCAGCGCCTTACACATGTCGTACACCGTGAGCGCTGCTACCGAAGCGGCCACCAGGGCTTCCATTTCCACGCCTGTAACCGCGGTCGTCCGTACGATTGTACGGATTTCGACGCCGGAACTCTTGAGGTTGCAGCTAACTTCCACCTTACTCAGGGCGAGTGGATGGCACATGGGGATGAGTTCCGCTGTTCTCTTGGCCGCCTGGATTCCCGCGATGCGAGCCACCTCAAGAGGATCCCCTTTGGGATTCTTTGGCAGCGCCCGCAAGACCTTTTTGCTCATGGCGACGAAGGCGTAGGCATCGGCCTCCCGCAATGTGGGAGTCTTGCTCGAAACGTCAACCATGGATGCGCGACCCGACTCATCGTAGTGGGAGAGCTTCCGGGGTGTTATTTTGCGCTTCGCCATATTCTTTATGCCAGTAAGACGGTCACCGATTCTCCGGCGTCGAACCTTTCGCGGTCAGGCGGTACCACAATGTAGCAGTTCGACTTTGAGGCGGCCATTAGGTCTCCTGATCCGTGCCAATGCACCAACTCGACCTCGGGCTGGATGTGCGTTCCATGCAGTCGAGCGGGGAGAAATCGCGTCAGTCCAGTCTTGGTCGAGAGTGGTCGGCTGAGTACGGCTTGAACAAAAGAAGGCGGCGCAGGTTCGGCTCCTGACAAAGCGTCCAGGAGAGGCCGCACAAAGAGTTGGAACGTGACCATCGTGGAGACGGGATTTCCGGGCAGGCCGAAGAATGGTGTGGTCTTATCGCCCGATTGAATCTGGCCGAATACCACCGGCTTGCCAGGCTGGATTGCCACCCCTGTAAAGAAGAACTCGGCCCCCAGCGACGCGAGGACTTCTTCCACGAGATCATATTTCCCCATGGAAACCCCGCCCGTCAGCAGTAAGAGATCGCAGGTAAGCCCCTTGCCGATCAGAAGCGCCAGCTCGCCGGCTTCGTCGCGCGCTACCGGCAGCAGGGTCGCTTCAGCGCCCGCGTCATAGACCTGTGCGGCGAGCGAATAGCTGTTGGAGTTGCGAATCCCATTCGGGCCGGGCGGCATATTAATGTCGACCAGTTCGTCCCCGGTGGCAAGGATCGCAACGCGTGGACGGCGATGGACTGCGACTTCAGCACGGCCTATCGCAGCGGCTACAGCGATGATAGCGTGCCGCACTCGTGTGCTTTTCGGCACCATTATGTCGCCACGTCGCGCTTCAGCGCCGGCGGGCACAACGTTCTCTCCAGCCGTCACCGACCTGCTAATCGCGACTTTGTCTTTCGAGGATTTGGTGTATTCAACCATCACCACGGCATCGGCGCCCTCGGGTACGGGAGCGCCTGTCATGATTTCTGCCACCTCGCCGTTGGCGAGAACCATGCTGCTGTCCTCGATTGCGGCCCCGGCCTTGATCGAGCCGATACATCGCAAGTGGGCAGGCACACTCTGCACATCGGTCGAGCGCACGGCGTATCCATCGCGCGTGGCGCGCGGAAATGGCGGGAAATCGCGGTCCGCTCGCAGGTCCTCGGCCAGGACCAGGCCGGAGGCGTCCAGCAGGCTCACCAACTCGGGCTCGGTCGCTGCAACCTCGCCAGCGTGGTCCTCGACGATCCGACGAGCTTCGTCGAACGACAATAGCTTGTTCTGGGTGGATGTGGTCATAGCGACTGTCATGCGGATTTTACCGGACGCAGTCAGGCTACCCCAAGTCGCAGTCCAGGCAAAAAACAAAGGGCGGCATAGTGCCGCCCTCGCGTACCCATGCGATTTCTACTGCGGTTTCTTTTTGGCGGGTGCTGTTTTCTGCTTGCCGTAAGAAGTCTCCACTGATCCTCCAACGGTTTCCAGCATCTGTTTGGCGGCGTCGGCATACTTGCCGTTTGGATCCAGTTCCAGGTACTTGTTGAACGCTTCTACCGTGCCCGGAGCAGCGACAATCTTGCCGTCTTTGGCGGTCGTCATCTTGGAAGTCAGGTTGACGCCCTTCCAATAGTAGGCATCGGCGCGCTTCGGATCGATTTGCAGCGCCTTGTCAAACGCAGCGTTCGCCTCGTCTACTTTGCCGACATTGGTGAGAATCGCGCCCTCATTGAAGTAGTAGGTTCCGGCGCTCGCAGGTTCCACTTGGGCGGCTGTGTTCCACTCGGCCATCGCCTTATCGATCTGGCCGGACTTGGCATATACGTCGGCCAGCGAGTTGTGATAGGCCCCACTGTTGGCGTTGATGGCCAGCGCCTTCTGGTAGGCCTCGGTTGCCTCGGGATACTTCTTGGCTCCGCGGTAAGCATCACCCAGATACGCCCAAAGCAAGTCTTTGGTCGGATCGGCGGCCGTCGCTTCCTGCATGATACTGATCGCTTGATCGTAGTTGCCGGCCTTCTCCAGGTCGCGCACCTGCGCCAGCTTAGCGTTGAGTCCCTTGATTTTTTCGTTCTGCTTCTGGGATTCCTGCTGCTGCTTAAGTTGTTCTTCCGTCGGGCCCGCGTTAGCGAGATCTTTTTTGAGGTCGAAGCTGACTTCGCGGTTGTCGCCCATGGCGATGGGAATCTTATTCAACATCTCCAACTGCTTGCCATCGCGCATCAAGGCGGCGTTCCACGTGCCGGGGCTCAAGCCAATGATGGTGTATTCGCCGTTTTTGTTGGTCTTTCCCTGGAGCTTGCGCCCATTTTCGATGTTGGTGACTTCCACTATCGCGTCGGGGATTACCTTACCTTCCTGGTCCTTACAGACGCCGTGAACACCAGTGACCTGGGCCGCGACAGGTACCGCGCCGAGCGCCGCCAGCAGCGTCAGCAATGCGATGCCAATCATGTATTTCTTCATTTCTGCCTCCAGCACGTGACCGTTTCCCGCGAGCTGCTTTACTCGGGCGCCTCGTCACGGCGATGATGAGCTACAAGTTAGAATTCCTGACGATCAAAGTATCTCAGCTTGCGTTACATAAGGTACGGGATCAAGAGCATTCGCCGCCGCAAAGGCCCGCATGCGTAACACACAACTGTCGCATATGCCGCAAGCCCGGTCCTCGCGGCTGTAGCATGACCACGTTAAATCGAAGGGAGCGCCTAATTCAAGGCCAAGCCTCACAATCTCCGCTTTTCGGAGAGCAATCAGAGGCGTTTCGATGCGGATCCTTCCCTCCTTCGTCCCGGTTCGGACGGCTTCGTTGAAGGCTGCGTAGAACTCCGGACGGCAGTCCGGATAGCCTGAACTGTCCTGCTGTACCGCTCCTATATAGATCTTTTCCGCACCGAGAACTTCGGCCCAACTCACCGCCGCAGACAGAAAGTGCGAGTTGCGAAAGGGAACATAGGTCACGGGGATCTCGGCGCCGATTTCAGGCCCCGCCTCGGGAACTGGGATGCTGTCGTCCGTGAGGGCCGAACCGCCAATAGCACGGAAAAACTCGGTCTTTACCGCCAGCCGGTTGCGGATGCCCACGCGATCGCATATCTCCTGAAAGGCGCGACGCTCACGCTTTTCAGTTCTCTGGCCGTAATCGATGTGGAGCGCCGCGACATTCTCGGCGCCGAAATCGCGTACGGCGAGGGCGGCACACACGGTGGAATCCATGCCGCCACTGAGCACCACCAGCACGCGCGCCGTCGGTCGTTTATCAATGGGAGGGTTCATTGGCATAGAAGGCAGCAAATGGCTATACGCCCTTCATCGAGGGCTCCCAGATGAACTTGTGGATCTGAAGGCCAAGCCGTGCATTTAGCCCGTCAGCGAGCATCCACTCCGCCAGCTCACGGGGATCGACGAGGCAATGCGACACATCTCGGCTTCCGGTGGCGTCTTTGCGAAATGCGGGGGAAAGGATCACCGATCCCACTTTGCCGCTCACATCATGTTCGCGGATGAAGTCGCGCGCAAACTCGTAGTCGTTGCGGCTGGCGAGCACGAACTTGACCTCATCGCGCTGCGTCAGATGCTGCAGATTTTCATTGCGAAAGCTACCGCCTTCGCCCGAATGAGGACACTTTACATCGACGATTTTGACTACCCGCTGCGGCACCTTGTCCAGCAGCCGCTCACCGCTGGTCTCGAGCAGCACCGTATATCGTGCAGTCAGCAGCCGGTCCATCAGCCAAACGACGTCGGCCTCCTGAAGCAGTGGTTCGCCTCCAGTGATCTCGACTAAGCCGCCATCGGGAGAGAGCCGGCGTACCTCCTGCTTCGATCTCGTCGAGCGTCATGCGCTTTCCGCCCTTGAAGGTGTACTCGCTGTCGCACCATACGCAGCGCAGGTTGCAGCCGGCGGTCCGAACAAAGACGCACGGCAGCCCGGCGTAAGAGGACTCTCCCTGCAGCGACTTGTAGATTTCAATGATTTGCATCGGGTAGCACGATGCTTTGGGTATGCGCCCAGGGTCAGACCCTGGATTACTCGCTATACGTCGCCGTCGTGGTATCGGTCTCCCAGATGGTGATGTCTTTCACCCACACCCGGCCGTTGGTTACGCCGGTCAGGTGCCGGTTGGTCTCGTCGAAGAAATACTTGGCGAGGTTTTCCGCCGACGGGTTCAGCACGTCAAACGGTTCCAACTCGTTAATCATCTGGTGGTCGAGGTAATTCACCACGGGACGGAGTACGTCCTTCAGGTCTTTGAAATCGAGCAGAAGGCCGGCATGGTCGAGCGTCTCGCCGCGCAGGGTGACGCGCACCTTGTAGTTGTGTCCGTGAGGCTTCTCGCACTTGCCCTTGTAGTTACGCAAGAAGTGCCCGGACGAAAATGTGTCTTCCACAGTTACTTCGTACATGTGCTCTCCACCCATCGAAGGCAAAACCGGCGTTCGATGGGGCCCGGCTCCGGCCGCAGCAGCGCAAATCGGCGGGCCGCAGCTAAACGACTATTTTACAGCCTTCAATCCACATCCGGAGTATGCCCAAAGAATCGCTCCACCGCCCCGATGTCCGTCGTCCGCGCATACTCCGGCAGACTGGCCAGGAAAACCCGCCCATATCGTTTCTTGAGGATCCGATTATCCAGCAGGCAGAGCAGCCCGCGATCGTGCAGCGACCGGATCAGCCTCCCGAAGCCCTGCTTGAGAGAGATCACGGCACTCGGCACCTGGTATTCGAAGAAGGCATTGCCGCCATTCTCGTCGATCGCCTTGATGCGCGCCGCGACGACAGGATCGTTCGGCACCGCAAATGGCAGGCGGTCGATGATGACGCAGCTCAACTGTTCGCCTTGCACGTCGACACCTTGCCAGAACGATGATGTCGCGAACAGTACGCAGTTCGGCGTCATGCGGAACTCCTCCAGCAGCGCATTCTTGGGCGCGCTGCCTTGCAGGAGCATAGGGAATTCCAACTCGCCCAGCAACCGCTCATAGAGCTGGTTCATGAATGCGTAACTGGTAAAGAGGCAAAACGCCCGGCCACGGCTGATTTCCAGCAGTTGCCGCACGCGCTGCGAAGCCCGCTCCACAAACTGGGGCTCGCGTGGGTCGGGCAAATCTGGAGGGACATACAAGAGCGCCTGGCTGGGGTAGTCGAAGTGCGACGGCACAATCAACTCGCGCGCATGTTCCAGACCAAGACGTCCGCGGATGTAGTCGAAGCTGCCGCCGACGGCGAGCGTAGCCGAAGTGAGTACCGCCGTCTCCAAGTGATCGAACAATGTCTGCCGCAGAATGTCTGAGACTGTGATCGGCGTGGCTTGCAGGAAGACATTCTGCTGACCGCCGCGCGCGCCGCGACGTTCACCCCGCCGTTCGATCCAGAACACGGTGTTCTTCTGGTTCGACTCCATCACGAAACCGAGCTGTACCCGCAGCTCTTCGACGCGCCGGCAGAGATTATGTACGTCGTCAGGCTTCTCGGGTGCGGCCTGTATCTCGGTGTAGAGATGCGCCAGAGTGTTCTGCAACCCGATATACTCGTCGCCGTTCTCCTCGAGGAAGTCGGCGCGGTTCTCGAACGCGAACCGCCCGTCGCCCGGCGGCAGGATGGAAAAGAACAGCTGGGACCGCTCACGCACTCGCGCGGACGCCGCCAGCGCCTGTGCCATCGGAAGGTTCGCGCGGCGGAGAGTCTGCTCCACATCGCGCAGCAGCTCCTCGACGCGCACATTCGACACCGATATGCCGAAGTAATCCGTGGCTACGTCTTCCAGCTCGTGCGCCTCATCGAACACCACGACGCCCGCATCGGGGAGCACGCCGGAATCGGCCCCGCGATCGACCGCTGCCTTAATGGCCAGGTCGGCGCAGAAGAGGTGATGGTTCACGATGATGATGTCGCTCTCCGCCGCACGCCGCCGCATCTCGGTGATGAAGCAGCGATCGAACTGCTGGCACTCGGCGCCGATACAGCGGTCGGTGCGCGCATCGAGCTTCCACCAAAGCTGGCTGTTTTCGGGCATCTCGGCCAACTCAGCGCGGTCGCCAGTCGTAGTTGTCTTCTCCCACTCGCTAATGATGTTGAACTGGCTGATTTCCTCCAGGCCGTTCAGCACCGGCTGATCGGTGAGGTCGTAGAGCTTCTTGCGGCACAGATAGTTCGCGCGGCCCTTCATGTAGCAGACGCGTAGTTCGCCCAGATGCTCCTGCAGGAAGGGCAGGTCCTTGTGGAAGAGCTGTTCCTGCAGTGTCTTGGTGCCGGTCGAGATGATTACGCGCTTGCCTGAGCGGATTACCGGCAACAGGTACGCCAGTGTTTTGCCTGTGCCGGTTCCAGCTTCGACGATGAGGTGTCGCTTTTCGGTGAGCGCCTGCTCGACGGCTTCGGCCATCTGCAACTGTCCGCGGCGAAACTCGTATGCCGGATGAGCTTTGGCGAGCACGCCGCCCGGGCCGAAGAACTGGTAGAGCGTGGGAATGCGCGCCACCGAACTTGCGGATGACGCTGAGGAAGATGCGGATTGTGACGGAGAAGACACGGCGAAAGGAGCGTTGTCCCTATAATAGACGCTTGCAGCCGCACAGCCCGAAAGCGTTCCCATTCCTATGTCCCGCCGCGTAAAGTATGAACCTCGAACCCGCCTGCAACCTGGCGAACTGCCCGTCGCCGGCACGCTGGCGATTGTCGGGCGGCCCAATGTCGGCAAGAGCACTCTGTTTAATCGGTTGGTGAGATCGCGTCGTGCGATCGTGGGCGACGAGCCAGGCATTACGCGCGACCGCCTTTACGGAGAGGCTGAATGGGCAGGCAGGAAGCTGCGCGTGGTCGATACGGGCGGCATTATTCCCGAAGACAAGGCACTGATTCCATCGGAGATCTTTCGCCAGGCGCGCGTCGCGCTCGAGGAAGCTGACGCCATCGTGATGGTGGTTGACGGGCGCACCGAACTCGCTGGGCCAGACCTTGAGTTGGCTCGCCTGTTGCAGCGCACGGGCAAGCCGTTGCTGCTAGCAGTCAACAAGATGGACACGCCGCAGCTTGAACCGTATGCGCAGGAATTTCGCCGCCTGGGAATCAAGGAGCTTCTGCCGATATCGGCCGAGACGGGCAACGGTGTCGCCGAGCTGCTGGAGCACGTGCTCGGCGTACTTCCTCAAGGCGAGAGGTTCGGCAGAGGAAGAAGCGGAAGAAGTCGTAGAAGACGAGCGCGTCGAGGCGGCAGACGAGGTGGCAGTCGATGAGGACTCAACGCCGGAAACGGCGCCGAGAGAAACCAAGGTTGCGATCATCGGTCGCCCCAACGTTGGCAAGTCCACGCTGTTGAATGCGCTGACTGGAACCGGCCGCGCTATCGTGTCGCCAATCGCGGGCACCACGCGCGACGCGGTGGACGAACTCGTCGAGCGTGGCGGACAAACGTATCGGTTTATCGACACCGCAGGAATCCGCCGCAAAGGCAAGACTGAGTTGATGGCCGAGAAGCTGTCTGTCGTCATGGCGCGCAAGCACCTAGAAGCCGCCGACGTCGCGCTCATTATCATCGACGCCACGGAAGGCGTCACCGGCGGCGATGCGACGATCGCGGGATACGCTCACGAAGCAGGGCGATCGGTCGTCATCGTTATCAACAAGTGGGACTTGATCACCACAGCGCGCACCGACGGCAAGCCGGCCGCGGACCAGGCGATCTTTGAGCAGCAGGCGCGACGGCAGCTCAAGTTTCTGAACTACGCGCCACTCGTCTTTGTGTCGGCAACGACCGGCAAGAACATTTCCAAGCTCTACTCGACGCTCGAACTTGTCGCGACCGAGCGCCGCAAACGGGTATCAACCGGTGCGATGAACCGTTTCCTGGCGAAGGTGGATTTCGAGCGCGCGTCAGTACCGATGAACAAGCGCGTCCGCATTCTCTACATGACTCAAGCCGCGGTTTCGCCGCCGACGTTCATTCTCTTCACTGATCGCGCGGTCAAGCTGCACTTTTCCTATCAGCGGTTTTTGGAAAACCAGATTCGCGAGGCGTTTGGATTTGTCGGGTCTCCGATTTGGATCAAGACGCGGGCGCGAAACGAACCCAAAAAATAGAAACGCGCGGTCATGTAGTTGCGGGCATGCGAGAAACTTCGAGCCAACCATTCAGTTCATCCAGCGCCCGCTCGCAGACCATTTTGTGCCGCAACTTTTTGTCGCGGACTCGACGACGTGTGTCCTCGTCCAGTGGCTGGAGCAAGTCGAAGGTGATGTTCGCGGGCTGAAAACTTTTCCCCTCGGCATGACAGATGTAGTTCACCAGCGCGCCGAATGCCGTTGCTCGCGGCGGAGGAACAGGCTGAGTGCCGGTCGCCATCGCTGCCGCTTGAACGCCTGCCAGCAATCCCGTGGCGATTGATTCGACGTATCCCTCGACGCCCGAGATCTGGCCCGCAAAGAAAATGTTGGGATGCTGCTTCATCTGGAGGGTTTCGTTTAGCAGGGCTGGACCATTGATGTAGGTATTGCGGTGGATCTGGCCGTAGCGCAGAAATTTCGCGTTCTCCAGCCCGGGGATGAGTCGCAGCACTCGCGCCTGCTCGCCGAACTTCAGGTGATTCTGGAAGCCGACGAGGTTGTACGAATCTGCCCGCAGATTCTCCTGGCGCAATTGCACAACAGCATACGGAATCTTTCCGGTCTTGGGATCGCGCAGTCCCACCGGCTTCATCGGCCCGAAGCGCAGCGTGTCGCGTCCGCGTCGCGCAATTTCTTCGATCGGCAAGCAGCCCTCGAAGTAATTCAGCTTCTCCCAGTCCTTGGCCTCGACCGATTGCGCCTCAAGCAGCGCATCGAGAAAGCGGTCGTACTCTTCCTGCGTCATCGGGCAGTTGATGTAATCGGCTGTGCCCTTGTCGTAGCGCGCGGCCATGTACACGCGCTCGCGGTCGATGGAGTCGGCCTCCACAATCGGGCTGATCGAATCGTAGAAATAGAGCTGTTCGCTGCCGCTTAGGCGCAGGACTTCGTGCGTCAGCGCATCCGAGGTCAGCGGTCCGGTGGCGATGACGGTGATGCCGTCGCTTTCGTCGATGTGCGTGACTTCTTCGCGTACCACACGAATCAGCGGCTCACGCTCGATCGCTTCGGTTACGGCCCGCGAGAAGTTTTCGCGATCGACGGCGAGAGCGTGCCCGGCGGGAACTGACGTCTGTTTGGCGATTTCCATCAGCAGCGAGCCGGCACGCCGCATCTCCTCTTTCAGAAGCCAGGGCGCGGTGTTCTCGCTATCGGATTTCAGCGAGTTGGAGCACACCAACTCCGCAAACTGCGCCGTCTGGTGCGCGGGAGTCGTGCGGACCGGACGCATCTCGTACAACTCGACTGGCACGCCGCGTCGCGCACATTGCCATGCGGCTTCTGAGCCTGCGAGTCCAGCTCCGATAATGCGGACCTTCATGGACATAAGACGTTCAAATCGTGAAGCTCTCCTATTTACTCATACCCACCTAGGCTGTCATCGCAAGCCGGGGCACAGTCTTGGTGTTGTGGCGTTTCCGGACTGTAGCACAGGGTACCCCCTCCCCCCCGATCCTGAAAAAAACAAAGGGTTTACAGCACGATTCTTTGTAAGTTCCTCCAAACATTGGAATTATAGGCTGAAATCCTCTTAATAAAGGAGTTAGCGTGGTTGTTTTGGCGATGGAAGGGGATGACTGCGAGTGGGTAGTTTGAAAACCGAGGACAAAGACGTCCTGACACCGGTCGAACCACCTAACTGAAGACGGGGAAACTTCAGGCTCTCGACTCGTGGGACGACAGCTCTCCCTCATCCTTCGGGAGGCAGTGTACGGTCCGGCCGGCAGAAAGACCAAGCGAGTTCGTCACGGTTCAACGTGATAGACGACCACGCTACGCGGACACAGCTACCCACATTTCCCAAACTCAGGGAAATGTGGGCGACCTGGCCAACAATGACCAACGGTCGCTGCTCAGGGCGATCTCCCTAGGAACTAGGGTTTTCTCCGGCTGTTTGGGTTTTCGTGTGGCGGCTATTTTGTACAGATACCCGTTCGCGGTAGACGTGCGATTCGTCGCCCGAAATAGACGCCGAGCATGAAGACTTTCCCCGAGACAAGCCGCGCACTGCTGCTCGTGGCAGCAGTCTGCATGATGGCCCTCGGCTCGTATTGCCAATCGGGAAAGACGGTTGCGGCCAGCAGTGATCCTTCGCCGCCAACCAAGCCGGCGCCCGCCACTCCCATCGATAAAAAGAAAGCTGAACTCGGCGGCAAGACTTGGGACCCCGAATGGGACAAGATCGTCGAGAAGGCTGTGCCTCCGGAGATGCTTTCGTCGCAAGTGCCGCGAGACGTGCAGCGTTTCTGCCCGCGCTTCTACGACATGTCGGAAACCGATAAGCGGGCTTTCTGGGCGTACTTTTTTCAGGCGCTTGCCGGGGCCGAAGCGGGTTTGAATCCCAAGACCAGGGCGGTCCACCTCGATCCTGGAATCGGGCGCACGCAGGGACTTTTGCAACTTACTTACGAGGACGAGAAGCGTTATGGCTGCGAATTCAGTGCGCAAGCCGATCGGAATCTGAAGCCAGACGATCCGTCGCGGACCATTCTGCGGCCGAAGAACAACCTGGAATGTGGGATCAAGATTCTCGACGACCAGATCATCGCAAAACGCAAGCCGCTGCTGACCAAGACGAGCTACTGGTCAACGTTGCAGCCGGCGCGATTCAGCTACCGTGTATTCGCCAAGGAGATGACGAACCCTCCCGCGGCTTGCGGGTTGCGCGTGAAGTCGCCGGTCAGTCCCGCCGAGACCACGCAAACGGTGAAGCAAGAAGCCACCGAAGCGAAAGACTCGCATTGAGCCAAGGCTCGCGAATCAGATTCCGTAGTTAAACTCCCGGAGCGCGTTTTGCAGGGCTGCCTTGGCTGCGAGGGCCTTCTTTTGCGCGTCCTGCTCTTTGAAGCCTGCGTCGTCCCACTTCTCCATGGCTACCATGGAGTGGTCGGGAGTAGCCAGAGCTTCTTCTTCGCGGATAGCGGCCACCCAGGCATCCACTGCGTTCTTGTAGGTCTGCCGTAAACGATCGTAGTCAGCGTTTTCCATGATTGTGGATGGTAGAGGCATCGCAACCGTTGGACAATCGGTCGGGCAGCGGATTCACCGAAAATTAACTGCAGGCTTCTCGCGCTAATAGAGGACTTCGTTTTCACCTTTTTCGGCGATAAGGCGCTGGAAGATAGCAACGATTTTGTCGCGGCGGGCCATGACGGCCTTCACTTCATCTTTGGTGAGATAGCCCTTGGTTTTCTCGGCCACCTCATCGCTTTTCAGGGCCTTCAGTTTTTCCAGGAGCTGGCGGTCGCATTTCGTAAGATCTTGCGGCAGGGGCAGGTCCTTTGCGGTGCGGAAAGCGCGGGTGAAATCGATGCGCCAAACGGTCCAGTCCTCCCCAATTAAAACGTTGGTGGGATTGGGATCGGTGTCGTCGATCAGCGCGTCGAAGACGCGGACACGATTCATCTGCTCGTTCCAGCTATGGATATCGGGGGGAGTAAGCTTCTTTTGCTCTCGTTCTGCTTCGTCCATCTTGACTGGTAGCCACCAGCTGAGTGAACCCTCTTTCCCTTGCCACTTGCGCTCCACGTAGACCGGAAGCATGCTGTCGATGCCGAGAAGTTCCGATATCCGGTAAGCGGCAATGTTGTACTTGTAAGAGTCAACGAAGTTGTATTCCCGGCGCCCGCTTTCGAGCTGCATCAGGTCGGAGTGCTGGTCGACCGCCTGAAAGGAGGCATCGTGGGTGAGGGTGCCGTTGCTGAGAGTGAGCCGAGAGGGATGGGTGACGCCCTTGCTGGAAGGCTTGCTCTTGATGACTTCGGCGGTTTCGAGGAACTGCTTGATTTGGTCTTTGGTCAGTGAACTTTCGTCGGCCGCAGATGCCAGCGAGGGAATGATCCCGCAAGCCAGAACCGCAACCAGGAAAGGTGTCGCCCAGAATCGGCGCAATTCTCGCATGCGATGTATCTCCCGTAAGTGCCCCTCACTGTACGCCAGGGTGCGCGCGGCGACAACTGCAATTGGGGGACGTAGATAGGTTCGGCCGGATCGAGCCGTTCGAGAAGAGACGGAGGCACTGCGTCTCTGCGAGACGACGCACTTTGCAGGTGTTTTCCGCTTCTTGAAGAAAGTGCTGGTCGGGACGGGCAGATTTGAACTGCCGACCCCTCGCACCCCAAGCGAGTGCTCTACCAGGCTGAGCCACGTCCCGACTGAAGGAGGGTTCACTTCCGGAATTCCGGAGGGTTTCAGGGCCACAAGTAGTTTATCACCGCCACGAGCTCTCCTTTGACCTGCTCATCATCGCACTTCATCGTCTTTTACTTGAGCCTCCCAGCAGCGATCCCAGCACGCCGCGCACAATCTGGCGGCCTACGCTGCTGCCGATGGTGCGGGCGGCGCTTTTCGACATGGCTTCGATCAGGGTGTCTCCGCGGCGCCCACCAGCGGATTGGCCGGGCAATCCGAGATTCGGCAGGTTGGCATACCAGGGCTGGTCTTGACCCTGCGGCTGAGCGGGCCCGGAAGCAGCAGGCTGGCCTGCCCGTCCTTTCAGGATTTCGTACGCGGATTCGCGATCGACAGCGTTCTCATAGACGCCTGCGACCAGCGAGGACTTCATTAACTCGGCGCGCTGCTCGGGGGTGACTGGTCCGATCTGTCCGCGGGGAGGGGCAACCATCGCGCGCTCAACGATTCCGGGCGTACCTTTTTCGTCGAGGAAGGATACGAGCGCTTCGCCGACTTCGAGCTCGGTGATGACCTTCTCGACGTCGAGCTTGGGATTTGAGCGGAACGTTTGCGCCGCAGATTTTACGGCTTTCTGATCCTTGGGGGTGAAGGCACGCAGCGCGTGTTGTACGCGGTTGCCAAGCTGGCCGAGCACGACCTCGGGGATATCGAGCGGGTTCTGCGATACGAAATAAACGCCGACACCCTTCGAGCGGACGAGCCGGACGACTTGCGTGACTTTGTCGGCAACCACGGCGGGGAGGTCGGTGAACAGCAGGTGCGCCTCGTCGAAGAAGAACACGAGCTTCGGCTTGTCGGGATCGCCAACCTCGGGCAGCTTCTCGAACAATTCAGTAAGCAGCCAAAGTAGCAGAGTGGCATATACCCGCGGCGAGCGGATGAGCTTGTCGGAAGCCAGGATGTTCACTACGCCACGACCGTTGCTGTCGGTTTGCATCAGGTCGTCGATGTTGAGTGACGGCTCGCCGAAGAATTTGTCGCCGCCTTCCTGACCGAGCGTGACCAAACCTCGCTGGATCGCACCGACGCTGGCGGCAGAGATATTGCCGTACTCGGTTTGCAGCGCCCGGGCCTGATCTCCGACATATTGCAGGACTGCCTGCAAGTCTTTGAGGTCGAGCAGCAGCAACTGATGGTCATCGGCGATTTTGAAGACCAGCGACAACACACCGGTTTGGGTGTCGTTCAAGTTCAACAGGCGGCTGAACAGCAGCGGGCCCATTTCGCTGACGGTGGTGCGTACGGGATGGCCTTGCTCGCCGAAGACGTCCCAGAACATCACTGGAGAAGGCTCGAACGTAAATCCGTCGAGTTTCATCTTCTTTACACGCTCGGCAATCTTGAGGTTCTCCTTGCCGGGTTGGCTGATGCCCGACAGGTCGCCCTTCACGTCGGCGGCGAAGACAGGCACGCCGATCCGGCTGAAGGCCTCGGCCATCACTTGCAGCGTGACGGTCTTTCCGGTGCCGGTGGCGCCCGCCACTAGGCCGTGACGGTTGGCCATCTGAGGAAGCAGATACTGGGGGTCCTTACTCTGTGCAATGAAGAGCGGTTCGGCCATTGGTACCTTTCACCAAAACTGACGGCGCCAATCCAGCAGCGCCGTGTAGAGCCTGAATTCTAATACGTGGGACTCGCGTTCTACCGGTGGTGCGTTCGGATTTAGGGTTCGATCCTGACTCGCCGCGATTTTCGGCGGCGAGCGGGCTGTCCGATAAGTCGAAACATCCCTTGCGGCGCAGGGTTTATCTGGTTTACTGCGCGCTACCGTATTCATTTACAGTATGGAAGGCCCGTTTTTCATCTCCTGGGGGAAGGTTTGCGTCCTCTCGCTCTGATCCTGGCGGTACTCGCAATTATCGGAATGGCAGCTTGCGGCGGTAGTGGCTCGAGCAGCTCGAGCATTACCTCCGTTACGATCTCATGCACGCCAACGACCTTGCAGTCTGGTCAAACCAGCCAGTGCACGGCGACCGTCACTGGGACGAACAGTCCCAACACGGCAGTGGCGTGGGGGTCGAGTGCCGGCAGCGTCGATGTTAATGGTGTCTTTACGGCACAGCCGGTGAGCGTCAGCACGACCGTCACGATCACGGCAACCTCGGTGCAAGATAACACCAAGAATGGGAGTGCCACGGTCACCGTCGGTCCGGTGACGGCGATTACGGTGTCTTGTACGCCCACGACTATTCAGTCGCGGCAGATTAGCAGCTGCACCGCGTTGGCCAACGGATCTCCTACGAGCGCCGTCAACTGGAGTGCCACCGTCGGCGCCATCAATGCCGGCGGAGGCTATACCGCCCCGACGGTGACAGCGACAACGCAAGCCACCATAACGGCAGTCACGCAGGTCGCAAACGCAACCGGCTCGGCTGTGG
Source organism: uncultured Acidobacteriaceae bacterium (assembly GCA_963738905.1). GTDB lineage: Bacteria > Acidobacteriota > Terriglobia > Terriglobales > Acidobacteriaceae > DASRAA01. Next base: position 575,463 of record CAVTYG010000010.1, on the reverse strand, counting down.
TCACGATCAATGTGAACAACACGGCCCCGATCGCGGTGGACGGCGGTCCGACGGTCAACGGAACCTCGGTTGGCTACGCGAATGGCGCTTACGCCACGGTCATGGTATGCGTGCCGAATACGACGACCTGTCAGACCATCGATCACGTGCTGGTGGATACCGGATCGGTCGGATTGCGGGTGCTGTCATCCGCCTTAGGCAGCGTGGCGTTGCCGGGACAGAACGCTTCTGACGGCAATCCCATGGCCGAGTGCTACGTCGCTCCGACGGGCTATGCGTGGGGGCCGGTCGCCCTGGCGCAGGTGCAGGTTGGGGGAGAAATTGATACGTCGATTCCGGTGCAGGTGATCGCGCCTTCGAACTTCTCCGCGGCCCCGGCGGCGTGTACTGGACAGACCACTGGCGGCGCGCTCAATACCGTGACCGCGCTGAAAGCCAAGGGGATTTTAGGAATCGGCCTGTGGACGCAGGATTGCGGCGCTGCATGCGCTCCCGGCGGAGGCCCGCAGAACACGTACTTCAGTTGCCCATTAGCGGGTTGCGCGCCGATTCTTGTGGCTACGGCGCAGCAGGTCACCAATCCGGTTGCAATGTTCCCGAGCGACAACAATGGCAGTGAAATCCAGTTGCCGCCAATTTTGGCGGGAGGCTCACCCACGGCACAAGGCTCGCTGATCTTTGGGATCGGTACTCAGGCCAACAACGGACTCAACGGCGCGACAGTGTACGGCGTCAATGCCTCAGGAACCAATGTCGGCACGTTCAACTCCACCTACAGCAGCGGCGTCTATCCTGGAGCTATCAGCAGCGGCGCCAATGCCAATTACTTCCTCAGCTCGGCTATCACCGGCTTTCCAGCTTGCACCACGCCCGGTTACTACTGTCCCAGCGCGGTGCAAACGGTGAGCGTGACCAACGCCGGCACCAACGGTACTAGCGGATCGGTCACTCTTGGCGTCGATAACGGCGACACGCTGCTCAGCTCAGGGAATTTTGCGCTCTCCGGCCTCGCCGGTCCGGGTGGTAATCGCACCTCGGGCTTTATCTTCGGATTGCCGTTCTTCTACGGACGTAATGTATTCACCGCTCTGAACGGGGCCACTACCCCGGGCGGAACCGGTCCTTACTTCGCCTATTAGGAGGCCTGTGCTCCCATGCTGCGCTCGACATTCGCCCTGCGTTTCACGCTTGGCGTGATTCTGATTGCGACCGCCGTCCCCGGGTTCGCCTTCGCCGCGGAAGCCAATACGACTTCTATTGAGAGTTATTTCACGGGCAAAGAAGTCGTCCTGAAAATCGACATGCCGGGCTCACAGAAGGGCGTCGATCTGCGCTACAACAAGTCGACGCCGATGGATTGGAAGGACTACGGCTCGCGGATTAAGCAGTACGGGACGGCGATCCGCAAAGGCGACAGCTCGCGGATCACTTCGATCGTGGTGAAGAAGGACATGATCGAGTTCCAGCTCGACGGCGGCGGCTTCGGGACGTTCGGCGACGACACGCAAACCAAGGTTGATCCCAAGGTCGTGGAGAAAACCCAGTACGAGAAGGACCTGGAGCGGCAGATCTCGCAGACAGACGACCCCGACCGGAAGGCGCAGTTGCAGCGTGACCTCGACCGCGAACAGGCAAAGCGCCAGAAACAGCAAGTCGCCAACGATCGGGCGGCGCAAGTTGCGAGCCAGATGAAGGCCGATCAGGTCGCCGGCAAACGCGCCCAGGGAGGCTCGCGGTTCAACCTGCGCTGGTCGGGCTCGATTCCTGCCGATGAGCTCAATCCCGACGCCATCATGAAACTGCTCGCGGAGTATGTGGACTTCAGCAATCTTCAGGGAAGTCGCGGCGATGCTCAGCAGTCAGAATCGGCTGCGGCCGGGAGTGGGGGTTCGCCGACCACGCAGTTGCAGCGCGGCATGACGATGGATGACGTCAACAAGCTGCTGGGGCCAGGCAAGCAGCTTTCCGAATCGGTCGGCGATGGTGGTCTGAAGACGCAGCTCGTCGAGTATCTAACGAGCGATCACAAGGTGGATGTCACGTACGTTGAAGGGCTGGTAGTGCGTTACACCATTGCGTCGAAGTAGCGGGCCGGGCGGTCCGCTGAACCACGCCGTTACTTTCCAATGGTGGTCGCAGCCTGCAGGGCCGCTTCGACGCTGGCAAACTCACCAAGCCACTCCGATTCGTCATGCTGCAGCTCGCGCATCAGTTGGCACCTGCCGTCTTTCTGAATGATCCACACTTTGTGCCGCGACATGAGGCCACGCACCTCGAAACCAACCGCGCCACGTTGCAATAAGACGGGAGTTCCGGCGAAGACCTGTTCGTCTTCTATGGGAACCGCCTCGAGATCATTGAACCTGATGCTGGTGATTGACGGCGGGACTTCCGACAGCGGAACAACATCAAAATGAAATGGGGTCGTCACGGGCCACCTCACTTCCCAAAGCCTAACAACCTATCCTGCATACGTCATAAGTCTTTAACCCCGGCAATAGCCGTAGCCGAGCGGCAGGAGTATCCGCAGACACCGGCAGGACAGCCTCAGATAGGCAGACGAACGCTATGACAGGCGACCGTATCCTAGGATTGTTGTGCGCTGGCGAGTTTTGTGATACGTTAGTGGCTCGATAGTTTATCGATACCACTGGAATCGCTTGCGAGGTAACCATGAGCAACGATCAGAAAGTCCAGCGCGCACCGATGAAGTTCAAGTCGATCCCGCAGGACGATCTCCCGCAGGGGCGCAACGGAAAGCACAAATCCATCGTTCTGGAGCTGCTCGACAATATTGAGCGCCTGAAGCCGGGCAACGCACTGAGGATCCCGATCTCGGAATTGCCCGACAAGAAGGAAAACGTCCGCTCCGCGCTGAATCGAGTCACGCGGCGCCGAGGTATGCAGGTTGCTACTTCCAGCGATGACGATTACTTCTACGTCTGGGTGCCTACAAACGGCTCGCAGTAACGGTTGGCGCAGGCGGTGATGGCGGGTGGTCCCGACTGTCCGGCTGTGTGACAATCAAGTCCAAAATTGGGCGGAAGCCTCGCGGCTTCCGCCTTTTGCAATAGCGTCATCAATGGATTGCAGACCCTGGCGCGTGGTCACACTCGTGCAACGTCTCGGCTTGGATGTGTCCATTCCAACGTGGGAGGAATGTCGATGCGCACGCTGTTACAGGATCTGCGGTACGGAATTCGAGTGCTTCGGAAGAATCCCGGCTCTACCACCGTCGCGCTGCTGACGTTGGCGCTGGGTATTGGCGCCAATACCGCCATCTTCAGCGTGGTGTACGCCGTCCTGCTACAGCCGCTTCCTTATGTGCATCCCGACCGGCTGGTCACGCTACGAGGCGGAGATTCAGGGCTAAATATCGCCGACTTTGGCGCTCAGTCCCGTACGCTCTCCAGCGTTGGGGGATTCACCGAATGGCCTCAGGAGATGACGGGCCAGGGCGAGCCGCGCAGTATTCCGAGTGCTCTTATCAGCGGGGCGCTGTTCGAAACTCTGGGCACCAAGCCGATGCTGGGCCGCACGCTGAACGCGAATGATGATCACGTAGGCGGCGCGAGGGTTGTCGTGGCCAGCTACGGTTTCTGGAAGTCGGTGCTCAACGGCAATCCGCAGGCAGTCGGCACGCAGCTCACTTTGAGCGGCATTCCGTACACCCTTATCGGGGTGATGCCTGCCGGGTTCGTGATGCCGCGCGGTACCGGCGAACTGTGGGTACCATCGAGTGTGGCTTATGCGGAAGCTGCTCCTGCGCGAGGAGCGCATATCTTTTACGTCATTGGACGCATGCGGGACGACGTGCAACTGGCCGCGGTACAAGCGGACGTCGACGCGGTGGGTCAGCGCATTAGTGAAGCGCATCCTGCCGAAGAGCGCGATCGTAAATGGCTGGTCCTTCCGCTGCACGAACGGGTCGTTGGGAAAATCAGACGCCCGCTGCTGATCGTGTTCGCCGCGGTGGGATGTGTCTTGCTGCTCGCCTGCGCCAATCTCGCCGGGTTGGTGCTGGCAAAAGCGGCTGCGCGCCGCCAGGAAATCGCCGTGCGGGCCGCTCTTGGCGCCTCGCGTTTGCGCATCGTGCGCCAGCTCCTGAGTGAGAACCTCTTGCTCTCGCTGGCCGGGGGCGCCGCCGGTGTGGCGATTGGCTATATGGGACTGGCTTTGTTGCTCGGCATGAAGCCCGAGGGAGTTCCGCGCCTCGAAAACGTTGGCATCAACACCACGGCACTGGCCTTCACTCTTGGAATCTCGCTGCTGTCGGGGCTATTATTCGGTCTCGCACCAGCCTTCCAGTTGTCGCGTGCTGGCTCTTCTAACCAACTTCATGCGATGGGACGCGTTGCCGACCAGGGCTTCCGCAGCGTTCCACTGCGCCGCATTCTCGTCGTGCTGGAAATCGCGACCGCGCTGGTACTGCTTACGGGAGCCGGGCTACTTATTCGCAGCTTCTCGAAACTTCGCAACGTCGATCCTGGATTCCGACCGGAACGTCTCGCCACCCTGAGCGTACAACTGCCGGTGTCGCGTTACAGCGAGATTCCCAAACAGGAAGTATTCTTCACCGAACTCGATCGACGCATTCAGGCCATTCCAGGGGTTGAATCGGCGGCCATCATCTCCGAGCTTCCCCTGGGCGGCAGCACCATTGACCACAACGTGGTTGTGGAGAGCCAACCTCCGGTCGCGGTTGGCAAAGAGCCCGAGGTCCTGACGCACGAAATCAGCCCGGGATACTTCGTAACCATGAAAATCCCCCTGCTACGCGGCCGCGATTTCAACTCTCGTGACGACAGCGGCGCCCAGCGGGTAGCCATCGTCAGCGAAAGCTTCGTGCGCGAGCATCTCAAGGGCCGCGAGCCTCTCGGCGAGCGGGTACGTTTCGCGCGCGATGAGGGTGAAAATTGGTACACCATAGTCGGCGTCGCTGCGGACAGCAAGTACTCGGCACTCGACGGTGACGACGCGCCTTCCCTATACACCTCGCTGGCGCAGAAAGGCGAGCCTTGGCGCCGTTGGGGAGTTGTGGTTGTGCGCAGCATTAGCGATGACCCGAGTGCGCTGATTCCCGCCGTGCGTCAGCAGATCTGGTCGCTCGACTCGCAGCTTCCGCTGACCGAGTCCCGCTCGATGAACGAGGTGATGGCCGCGTCGATCGCGCAACGCAGATTCAGCATGACCCTGCTGGGCCTCTTTGCCGGATCCGCACTTCTCCTGGCCATCATTGGCATTTACGGAGTTCTGTCGTACCTGGTGACGCAGCGTACTGGCGAGATTGGTATTCGCATGGCGCTGGGTGCGCAGCCCTCCGACGTGTTGAGGGAGGTCGTCACTGAAGGTGGCAAGCTGGTAGCTGCGGGGGTCGTCGCCGGGTTCGTTGCATCGTTTGTCTCGATGCAGATCCTGAGCGCGCTGCTGTTCGAGGTCAAACCGACCGACCCGCTGACCTTCGGGCTCACAGGATTGGTGCTGGGGAGCACGGCCATGGTGGCAAGCTACCTTCCGGCACGGCGCGCCAGCCGTATCGATCCCATGAGGGCGCTAAGGTACGAATAGGAATGGCGCGACTCCTCGCTGCTACTCCCAGCGCAGGGCGGTCATGGGCTCGACTTGTGCTGCCCGTCGTGCCGCCAGATAACACGCCGCCAAAGCGACTGCGGCCAAGCCAAAGACAACCGCCGTGAAGGTGAGCGGATCGGCCGGCCTGGTGCCAAACAATAGCTTGACCAGCAGGCGTGTGAGCCCGAGCGAGACGATGGTTCCGATGACGATTCCGAGGAGAGCCAGCCGCATCCCCTGTTTGAGCAGCAAACCGATAACGCCGCGATACGAGGCGCCCAAAGCCACGCGAATTCCGATCTCGCGGGTACGTTCCTCGACGATGTACGTGACCACTCCGTAAATTCCCAAGACAGCGAGGAGCAACGCCATGCCGGCGAACACCGCCATCAGCGCGGTAGCAAAGCGCGTCCTCGCCAGTGACGCCGAGAGTAAGTCCTCCATGGTGCGTACATCGGCGACGGGCTGGTCCTTGTCCATACTGAGCACGGTTGCGCGCAGTGCTGGAGCCAACGCCAGCGGGTCGCCCTCGGTCCGCACTACCACCGTCATAAAAGCAAACGCCAGTTCGGGGTATGGCCAGTAGGCAGTCCCGCGGGCATCTTCATCGAGGCCAGCATGTTTCACGTCGCCGACGACTCCGATGACTTCGCTGGGCACGTTGTCCCTCTTCATGTAGATGGTGACATGTTTGCCAATGGAACTCTCATCTGGCCAAAGCTTCCTGGCCATCGCCTGGCTAATGACAACCTTGTGGGAGACTTCGACGCCTTCATTCTCGGTGAATGTGCGGCCCTGAAGCAGTGGGATGCCCATGGTCTCGAAGAATTGCGGGGCGACGAGCGTGACATCGATCACCGGTTTTTCTGCCATGGGAAGCGGTGGACGCCCTTCCACATCGACTCCGGTTCCCGCGATGATTCCGGCGAATGGCAGAAAAGCGTCCGCGCTGGCGGCACGCACTCCGGGCAACTGTCGCAACCGGGCAAGAAGCTGCGCATAGAATTGACCGCGACGCTCGTCCTTTTCGTATTTCGCGTTTGGCAACTGCACGGAAGCAGTCAGAACATTCTTCGGGTTAAATCCGGGGTCGACTGACATCAGCCGGGAGAGACTTCGAATCAGTAATCCGGCGCCAGCGAGCAAAGTCAGGGCCAAGGCAACTTCGGCGACCACGAACGAACTGCGGGCGCGGCTGCGGTGCAGGCTGCCGGATCCGGTGCGAGTGCCTTCATTCAGCGGCTCACGCGGGACAGTTCGTGCTGCCTGCACAGCGGGCACAGTACCGAACAGCACGCCCGTCGCCAGCGCCACCAGGGTGGTGAAGGCGAGTACGCGCACATCCATCGAGACGCCTTCCAGAGGGATGAGGTTCGCTGGCGCAAGATTGAGCAGCGCGCGGGTGCTGGCCCACGCCAGGAGTAAACCCACGAGCGCGCCAAGACCGGCGATGAGGCAGCTTTCTGTCAGTATCTGACGCGCTACGCGCTGAGTGCCGGCTCCGACGGCGATGCGAATGGCGATCTCATGCCTGCGAGCGGCTGCGCGGCCCAGAAACAGGGTCGCTACATTCGCGCACGCAATGAGCAGCACCAACCCTACAGCGGCTTGCAAATAGCGGAGGCCCGGTGCAACGTCTCCCACGAGTTGCGCACGCAGAGGAACGAGATTGACAGTCCAGTTCTTCATTGCGTTGGGATCGTCGGCGGCCATCTGCCGGGCCAGGTTGGTCATCGAACTTTGTGCTTGCTTCAGCGTAACTCCCGGACGCAATAATCCGACGGCCTGCAAGTAGCGTCCATGCCCCGTCGCTCGCTCGCCGGTCAGGTTCATGGGCACCCACAGTTCGGGCGGCTTCTGGTAGAACGACCCTTGCTTGACGAAAAACTGAAAGCCGCGCGGCATCACACCAATGACTGTCCGCGGCTTGTCATCGACCGTAATCCTGCTACCCAGGATGTTCGGGTCAGAGCCGTAACGCCGCTGCCACAGCTCAAAGCTGAGGACTGCGACCGAGTCGGCGCCATCGGTACCGTCTTGCGCGGGGACGAAGACTCGACCGATCGCCGCATTCACGCCCAGCAACGAAAACAGGTTGGGAGAAACATCCTGCATGGCGACCTGCTCGGGCGCGGCTCCGCCGGTCAAGATACCTGTGTCGTTAAAGCAGATCGCCATTGCTTCGAAGACACGGTTGTTGCGTTCCCAGTTCAGAAACGTTGCCGGTGAAGTGACGTTCTGCTTATCGAGGTCAGGAAGCCGGCTCTCCCACACCATGACGAGACGTGAGGCGTTGGGATACGGCAAGGGTCGGATAAGAGTGGCGTTTAGCACACTGAAGATCGCGGTATTCGCTCCGATGCCGAGCGCCAGTGTCAGCACCGCAATGACAGCAAAGCCCGGGTTCTTGACCAGCATGCGCCAACCGAACCGAAGATCCTGCCATAGAACCTCGAGGAAACCGATACTGTTGCTGCGATAGATTTCTTCGCGGATCAGGGCACGGTTTCCGAGTTTGCGATGCGCCGCGCGCTGCGCGTCCTCAGGAGACATGCCGCGCGCGATATTGTCCTCGGTCTCGGTTTCGAGATAGGCCTCGAGTTCGCGGGTGCGCTCTTCATCCCAGTGGCGACGGTGGAAGAAACGGCTGAGGCTCATACGCTACTCCTCGGCGGGGCGCAGAATGCGGTTGACGGCGGAGACGAGTTGGTTCCAGCGGCTGGTCTGTCGCGCTAATTGCTTACGTCCCTTCGCAGTCAGGCGGTAGTAACGGGCCTTGCGATTGTTCTCCGACGCTCCCCACGATGATGCGATCCAGCCGCGGGTCTCGAGGCGATGCAACGCCGGGTAGAGTGAGCCGTGTTCGACCTGCAGCACATCGTCGGAGCGATGCTCAATGGCGTAGGCGATGGTGTGGCCGTGCGCCGGACCGAGGATGAGTGTCTGCAGGACGAGCAAGTCGAGAGTGCCTTGCAACAGATCAGCATCCAAGGGCGGTGCGCCTCGTTTAGGCAATCGGCTCCTCCATAGATGATCTACCGAACGATGCACGTTCTTATACTCCCATAGATCATCTACCGCAAGAGCAGTTCAAGGAATTGGGACGAATAGCGGGCTGGAGTGGCGAGGCCAACGGAAGAACAGCCTAGGGAGCCTGCACTTCGCCACTGGCCGTACGGGCGGCGTCCTGACAGACCCGGCCTGCCGCTAGCAGCGCGTCAAAGCCTGGGGTCCGGCGAAGTTTGTCCAGCATGGGATCAAGTTGCAGGTGGGAGACGGCACAGTAGTTCTGTTCGATGGCTCCCTGCAGAAGGTGCAGCGCGGCTTGCCGTTTGCCGCAATCGGCAAAAATGGCGCCTTGGTAGTAGAGAAGCTCGGCATCGGGCGCGGCTGGAGGCGTGGTTTCGGCTTCATGTGCCAGGCGGTCGGCTTCTTCCGGCGGACGCAACCCAAGGCAGGCTTCGAGCAAATCACGATGGTAGCGTGGCGCCGTGGGCATCTTCGTTACAGCATCGCGGGCTTTCTCAATCTCGCCCTCACGCAACAGGAGGGAAGGCGTAATGTAAGCGGCCCAATCTGATTTGGCGTCGAGGTTGATGAAATCGAGGGCGCGCTTGGTATTGCCCATATCCATGAAGGCCCAGGCGCACGAACGGAAGGTGTGGTTGCCGGGATCCAGCGCCAGAGCTTTGTCACATTCCTGGGTCGCCTCGGGCAGCATGCCCGCGTAGCGGTAAACATAACCCATGACAAAATGCGCCTCCGCGGCATCAGGACGGCGGCGAAGAAACTCCTGAGCCTCCTGATAGGCGGTACCCAACTGGCCACGCTCGACACGATTGGTAATGAGCTGTCCGGCCGAGACGATGCGATTGGGATCGAGAGTCAGCGCGCGCTGATAAGCGTTGTTGGCGCGCTGGAATGCCTGCTCGCCGCCATCGGAGTAGCTGTAATCGTAGTAATAACGCCAACCGAGCTGCTCCCAGGCGGGCGCGTAGTTGGGATCAGTCTCCACGGCATGCTCCAGCACATTGATGGCGTCCTTATTGGGAGCGGGATCGGTGGTGAGGGCGAGACTATGGAGGTAGAGATCATAAGCCGCGGGATCATGCGGGCGAGTTCCGCCGGCGATCTGTTCGCTCGCCATACCGATGACGGGAAGCAGTCCCTGGTTCACTTGCGAGGACATTGTGGATTGCAGCTTGGTCAAGTCGTCAGCAGGCGCGGTGAAATTGGCTTGCCACAATACCTTTTCGTTGGCGCCATCGATGGCCTCGAGCGTGACCATAAGATTGTCACCCTGCTTCAGGAAATGCCCAGTGACGACCGTGGCCACGCGTAACTCAACCGCAACTTTCCGCGGATCGATATTGCCGGCGTAGTTCCGGGTCATCGACGAGGGGCGCACGTCGAGGGTGCGGGTCGAAGTCAGCGCATTGGAAATTTCGTCAGCCAACGCGAAGCGCAGGAAGTCAACGCTGACATCGCCGTTTACGTTTTGCAGCGGCAGCACAGCGATTGTGTTCTTGGCATGTACGGCCTGGCGTTGCTTGAAAAACCATAGTCCCATGGGAACCAACAGCGTCACCAGAAGAGCGATTACTCCGATGAGAATGTAAGTTTGCCGTTTGCTGTCTTTCTGGAACGTGGTGGTCGCAATACGATAGGGCAGCGCGGGGCGGAGGCGCGCGGTCGTTGTCATGCCCGGTTCGGTCTCGCGCTTGAGGGATTGCAAATCGCCTTTGAGAGCGAGCGCGTCGGGATAACGATTGTTGCGCTCTTTCTCCATGGCGCGGCCGATGATGCCTTCCAGTTCCGGCGGCAGATTGGGATTGAGCTTCAGCGGTGATACCGGCTTGCGATTCATCACCGCTTCCAGGGTGGTGACGGCGTTCACTCCGACAAAGGGCTTCTGGCCCGTCGCCATCTGGTAGAGCACAACGCCGAAGGAGAAGATGTCGGTACGGGCGTCGAGCTCTTCGCCACGCGCCTGTTCGGGCGACATATAGACCGCGGTGCCGAAGATGTCGCCGGCGACCGTGAGCGGATCGTCGAGCGAAGTTTCGCCGGCGCGCAATCCGGGCGAAAGCTTGGCCACGCCGAAGTCGAGAATCTTGACTTGCCCATTATTCGTAATGAAGATGTTCGCCGGCTTGATGTCGCGATGAATGATGCCTTTGGCGTGACAGGCGGCAAGGGCGTCGGAGACCTGGATGCCGATGTCGAGAATTTCTTCCAACTCCATCGGCCTGGCCAGCATGCGCTCTTTCAGGCTGACGCCTTCCAGACGCTCCATGACGATGAAGGGGTGTCCGTCGCTATCTTCAATGTCGTGAATGATGCAGATGCCGGGATGGTTCAGTTGGGAAGCGGCGCGCGCCTCCCATAAGAAACGGTCGAGCGCTTTGCGATCGTGAGCGAGCTCTTCGGGAATGAACTTCAGCGCAACGTGACGGCCCAGACGAGTGTCTTCCGCGTCATAAACCGCCCCCATTCCGCCGCCACCGAGTTTCGAAACGATACGGTAATGGGAAAAGGTCTGGCCGATCAAGCTGGCGGCCGCAGTTGCCATTGGCGGTAATGTTAGGACGCTAGGGATGCGGGGTCAACTCGATATGGTTACTTACTGCTTATCTGGCGCTTGGTTCGGCCGCGGGCTAAGATGTCAGTTCGTAACTTCAGCCACACGTGAAGAGGCATCCATGCCAAATATGAAGCGATTGATCGCGTTCGCGGTGATGTTCGCGGCAGTTTTCTGTTGCACTGGAGTTCTGTCGCAGGCCCAATCGGGCGACAAGGTAGAACACGTTCCCATGGCCAACCCAGACCTGCCTATCGCGGCCGCGGTGGCGGTGCCTGCGGGGTATGACACGATCTACGTCAGCGGACACATCGCGAAGGTCGCCAATGCCAACGCGCCCAAGGGCAGCACGGAGATGTATGGCGATACCAAAACCCAGACCACGTCCGTGCTGCAGCAGATACAGGACGTACTGGCCGCGCAGAAGCTATCGATGGCCGATGTCGTCATGGTGCATGTGTTCCTGGCGGGCGACGCGGCCAACGGAGGCAAGATGGACTTTGCCGGTATGAATTCGGCGTTCGTGCAGTTCTTCGGATCGAAGGAGCAGCCGAATAAGCCGGCGCGCAGTACGGTGCAAGTGGCGGCGCTGGCTGCTCCCGGAGCGCTAGTGGAGATCGAGGCGATTGCGGTACGCAAGCATATCGCCGGGTTGGTGCATTAATTACGGTGGTTCGTGATAGAAACACCACCAGAGCTAGCTAAAAGGAGCCTTCTTGGACGACACGCGCCGCACATTTCTGGCACAAGCATCCGCTGTACTAGGACTGTTATATCTGCACGGACTCACACCGGAGATTCTGGCACAAGCGCACGAGCACGCCAAAGTTGCGCCGCAAGATCCGAGTGGCCACGCATTTCGCTTCTTTACTCCGCAGCAGGCGGCAGACTACGAAGCGTTCGCGTCACAGATATTTCCGACGGATGACACTCCGGGCGCGAAAGAGGCCAATGTGGTGCGCTTTGTGGACTTCGCATTGAGCGAAATCGAGCCACAGAACAAAGCCGATTTCGCCAAGGCGCTCACCGCGCTCAATGATCAGGCGAAGAAGACGGTCCCGAACGCGGCTTCGTTCGCGGCGCTGACACCGGTGCAGCAAGTGGAAGCCATGAAGGCCATCGAGAAGACGGACGGCTTCGGCATGATGAAGTTCTACGCCGCGGCCGGGTTCTTCGGCGACCCGGCCGACGGCGGCAACAAAGATCAAATTGGCTGGAAGCTCATCGGCTTCAAAGATGACTTTTACTATGCGCCTCCTTTTGGCTACTACGACGAGCAGGCTGCAAAGGAGAAAGCGTGAGCGCCACGCCTCAGCAGAAGCGGTACAACCTCACCGACCAGGTCGATTTCCTCATCGTTGGATGTGGTGCGTCCGGCAGCGTACTGGCGCGTGAGTTATCGCGCAACGGCTTCAGCGTGGTGGCACTGGAACAGGGGCCGTGGCTCGACCGCAAGCAGTTTACGCATGACGAGTATCGCGTCCAGGCACAGAGCCTGCTCACCAACAGCCAGCAGAAGCAGCCAACGACATTCCGCAAGACCCCGCAGGACAAGCCCGTCAAGCAGCAGGCAGTGCTCTATGGGCGCATGGTCGGCGGCGGTACGGTCCACTTCACCGCCAACTACTGGCGCTTTCACGAAATCGACTTTATCGAGGCCAGCAAGAAGGGCAGCATACCGGGCACCGGATTTGCGGACTGGCCCATCACTTATGCCGACCTTGAGCCTTACTACACCAAGGCCGAGTGGGACCTCGGCGCTTCCGGACTGGCGGGCGCGAGCCCGTTCGATCCGCCGCGCTCCAAGCCGTATCCCTTGCCGCCCATGCCGGTGAAATCCAGCGGCGTGCTCTTCGAGCGGGGCGCGAAGAAACTCGGATACCACCCTTTTCCCGCTCCTGTCGCCGTCATCTCGCAGGCCTACCAGGGACGCATGGCTTGCGCGCACTGCGGATTCTGCCAGGGCTTCGGTTGCGAGATGGGCGCGAAATCGAGTCCGTTGCCGACGATGGTCCCACAGGCCGTTGCTACCGGACGTTGCGAGATTCGTCCGCACAGCTACGTCCACAAGATCGAACTCGATGCCAAGGGCCGGGCCATTGGCGCCGCTTACTTCGACGAGCATGGCAAAGAAAATCTGCAGCACGCCAAGGCTGTCATCGTCGCCAGCAACGGCGCCGAAACACCCCGGCTTCTGCTGCTCTCCGAGTCCAACCGCTTTCCCCAGGGACTCGCCAATTCCAGCGGACTGGTCGGCAAGTACCTGATGTTCAACACCGACACGATCGCCCAGGGCACGTTCGACCACGAACTGAATGAGTACAAGAGCATCGAAGTCACGCGCATCATGCATGACTTCTATGAAATCGATCCCAAGTTCGGCTTTTACGGTGGCGGCGGATTCAGCGCGCGCTTCCTCTGGACGCCCATCTCCTTCGCCCTGGGCGGCGTCCCGCCGTCCGTTCCCCAGTGGGGCAGCGATTACAAGAAGTACCTCGCCAAGAACTTCAACCGAACCATGATGGTCATGGGGCATGGCACATCGCTTCCCGTTGCCGACAACAGCGTTACCCTCGACGCTGAGGTGAAAGATGCGTGGGGCCTGCCTGCTCTGTGCATCACCTATAGGGACCATCCTGACGACGTCAAGACCATGAGCTTCTTCAATCAGAGAGCCTTAGAGATACTCGATGCCGCTGGGGCGATCCAGCGCTGGGACTTTCCCGCCGGAGAGCAAAACCTCGGGTATCACCTTCTCGGCACTTGCCGCATGGGGAATGACCCGAAGAGTTCTGTGATCGACGCAGACCACCGTACCCACGACGTGCCTAACCTCTTTCTATGCGACGGATCGAGCTTCGTTACCAGCGGGCGCGGTCAGCCAACCGAGACGATACAGGCGCTCGCGTTTCGCGCTTCGGACCGAATCACTGCACTGGCGAAAAAGGGCGAAATCTGAATTCAGCCGTGGCAGCGAGCGAAAGCGCGGCTTTGGCTGCTTAGACCTTCAGAAAGATGCGCTTGCGATACATCCAGTAAATGGGCAGCCAACAGATGGCAACGAAGACGAGCGAGTAAATAAGAGATCCGATCGCTTTCGGTGTGATGCCTCCGAGTGTGGTGCGGTACACGTAGTCCGACAGCGTGAAGATGTGCTGTCCGTCATGGACGCGAATCGCGAAGAGTAGATTGGCCAACAGTTCGGCCAGAACGTAGGCGGCGATGGCGTTTGTCCCAAAGACGACGAACGGTTTCGTCCACACTTCGCGATGCTGCTTTATGTCGGTGAACCAGTAACAGACCGCCAGGCACACCAGCGCGCATCCTGCAGTAAAGAGGACGAATGAGCTGGTCCAGAGCTTTTTGTTGATGGGAAACCAGAGGTTCCAGAGTTCTCCGGCCAGAATCAGAATCGTTCCGCCGACGAGCATCCCGAGCGCCTTACGCTTCATGCTGTCGACTGAACCGAGCCACTCGCCTGTCAATACTCCCAACAAGGCGGTCGCAATCGCTGGAAAGGTGCTAAGGATGCCTTCCGGATCGCGAACCTTCTCGTACATCGCGCCGGGGAGAAACTGCCGATCGAGATACCACGACATATTGGCGTTGGGATCGAGCAGCAGTATATCTCGACCGGGGATTCCAAGCCCGGGCACAGGAATGAACCGCATCGCGATCCAGTAGCCGACCAGTAAAGCCAAGATCCAGAGGATGATGCCGCGGGTCTTGGTGTACATCATGATCATTGCCGCGGCCAGGTACGCGATGGCGATCCGCTGGAGTACACCTGCCACCCGCCAGGCAGAAAAATCAAAATACGGAAAGCCATTCAGTAACAGTCCAATCAGAAAGATGATGGCGCTCCGGCGCGCGGTGTGCAGCAGGAGCGTCCGCTTTGAGCCGCCACGTTGCAGGCGCGAGCGATAGGAGAGCGTCAGCGAAACGCCAACGATAAATAAGAAGAACGGGAAGATAAGGTCGGTCGGCGTCCAACCGTTCCAGTTGGCGTGCTTGAGCGGTGGGTAGGCGGAGTCGTTCCCAGGATTGTTCACCAGAATCATTGCCGCGATGGTGGCGCCGCGGAAGAGGTCAAGCGAATACAGGCGGGTCGGAGCGGGGCGCACCGAGGTTTGGTACTCTTCTGCCTGGACTGCAGTTGACATTCTTAGAGGTGCATCTCGCTGCCGGACGTGCCACCTCTATCCTAAATGTCTCGATGCAGCAGGTTTTTCCCAAACCGGGTCTAAGTCGCTGAAATAGAGCAACTTTAATCGCTATTTAAAAAGTTGAATGTCCGGAAACGGACACATTTCTCCGCAGCAGGACATCCCATGAATTTAAGGCCACCGGGCGGAATGTGTAACCAGCTTCTGTTTCAACGACAAACGAAATTTGCGACTGGCTACCCATTTGCTTCCTAGCAGGGAGTAATGGATATTGCCCGGCCTGAATTCAGACTACAGAAACGTAAACGCCAGATCGTGTGGGGCGGCATTGGACTGGTCGTTGTGGTTGCCCTGTTCTTAGGCGTCGCGCGGCTGAAGCCCGCTGCGCCTAGCGTGGAGCGCGCCACGATCTGGACCGACACCGTCAAGCGTGGCTCGATGCTGCGCCAAGTGCGCGGACTCGGAACGCTGGTTCCCAGCCATGAAGATGTGCGGCAGATTCCCGCCGAGACCGAAGCAACGGTCATGCGCATCCTTAAGCTTCCCGGCTCACAAGTTGAAGCCGATACTGTCTTAGTCGAGATGAGCAACCCTCAACTCGAGCAGGAAGCGGTTGATGCGGCGCTCCAAGTGAAGGCCGCTGAGGCGGAGTATCAGAGCCTGAAGGTCAAGCTCGACAGTGATCTGATGACGCAGCGCGCCGGCGCGGCCACCGTCAGTGCAGACTATAACGAGGCGCAGCGCCAGGCGACGACGGATAAGGCCCTCTACGACTTAGGCGTGGTCTCGGGCCTGACGGCGAAAGCTTCGCAAGGCAAAGCCGAAGAGCTCGTCACCCGCAACCAGATTGAAGAGGAGCGGCTGAAGATCAACCAAAGGGCGATCGTATCGCAACTGGCGGTGCAGCAGTCGAAGGTCGAGGAGATGCGTGCCTTGGCCGACTTGAAACACCAGCAACTGGAAAAGCTCAAGGTCCGCGCCGGTGTTGCAGGCGTTCTCGTGGAAGTTCCCTTGCAGGAAGGACAGCATGTGCTGCCGGGCGCCGAACTGGCAAAGGTCGTCCAGCCGAACCACCTAATGGCGGCTTTGAAGATTCCCGAAACGCAGGCGCGTGACGTGCAAATTGGCGAGCCGGCCTCCATTGACACCCATAACGGCGTAATTGCCGGCACGGTAAGCCGTGTTGATCCCGCGGTACAGAACGGAACGGTCACGGTTGACGTACAACTCACTGGAGAGCTGCCGAAGGGCGCGCGTCCCGACCTGAGTGTGGATGGGACCATCGACCTGGAGAAGCTCGACAACGTGTTGTACGTCGGACGACCGGCGTTTGGGCAGGAGAACAGTACGATCTCGATGTTTCTGCTCGACCGCGAAGGGAATGGCGCTTCGCGAGTACAGGTAAAGACCGGCCGGGCCTCGGTGAACCTGATTCAGATTGACTCAGGTTTGAAGGAAGGCGACACCGTCATCCTCTCCGATATGTCGCGGTGGGACAACACAGATAGGGTCAGGCTGGAGTAATACGCTGCAGCACAGAGCGACGATTCTAAAAAACGAACGGACAAAAACATGAGCACATCAGCAGCCCCACTGATTGAAATTGAGAACCTTACGAAGGTCTTCTATACCGACGAAGTCGAAACTCACGCGCTCGCGGGGGTCCACCTGCGAATCAACAAGGGCGAGTATGTCGCCATGTCAGGTCCCTCGGGCTGCGGCAAGTCGACGCTGCTCTCCATCATCGGCCTGCTCGACACGCCAACCGACGGCAAGTACAAGCTGAACGGCAATACGGTGGAAAATCTCGACTTCGGCGACCGCTCGCGTATTCGCAACCGCGAGATCGGTTTCATCTTTCAGAGTTTTAATTTGATCGGCGACCTCACGGTTTACGAGAACGTCGAGCTGCCGCTTACCTATCGGGATGGCATGCCCGCCGCCGAGCGCAAGAAGCGCGTGCTCGAGTCGCTGGAGCGCGTCGGTATGGCGCACCGGTTGCGGCACTACCCGTCGCAGCTATCAGGCGGTCAGCAGCAACGTGTCGCGGTAGCGCGTGCGCTTGCCGGTTCGCCGTCGATCCTGCTGGCGGACGAGCCGACAGGAAACCTGGATTCGCGCAATGGCGAGGCGGTAATGGAGTTGTTGCAGCGTCTGCATCGTGAGGGCGCAACCATCTGTATGGTGACGCACGATCCGCGCTTTGCCGCGCACGCCGAACGCGAAGTGCATCTGTTCGACGGCAAGGTGGTCGCCGAAGACGAACTGCGGCGGTTGATGCAGGAAGCACAATAACGACTGGTGACTGGTAACTGGTAGCCCGCTGCTATTGGTTTCGGCTCGCGCCCTGACATTCACTGCGGAAGATCGATTGCCAGCTACCAATTACCGATAACCAGTGACCTGTCACCATCATGATCCAACTCAAAAACCTCGAACGTAGTTATAAGACCGCCGCCGGCGAAACCTGGGTGCTTCGCCGCATCGATCTCACCATTCCCGAGGGGTCGTTCCTCACCATCATGGGGCCGTCGGGCGCAGGAAAGTCGTCTTTGTTGAACGCGCTGGCGCTGCTCGACGATCAGTGGGCAGGTGAGTATTGGTTTCGCGAGGAAGCCGTGCACAGGATGAAGCGCAAGGAGCGCGCCGAACTGGGCAAGCGCAACATCGGCATGGTCTTCCAGAGCTATCACCTGCTGGACGATCTCACGGTGCAGGAGAACATCGACCTGCCACTCTCCTACAAGGACATTCCACGGAGCGAGCGGCAGGCGATGGTGGCGGACACCCTCGATCGCTTTCAGATTGTCGCCAAGAAAGACCTGTATCCCAACCAGCTCTCCGGCGGGCAACAACAGTTAGTCGGTATTGCCCGCGCGGTCATACACAAGCCCGCGCTTCTGCTCGCCGACGAACCTACCGGCAATCTGCATACGAGCCAGGCCAAAGAAATCATGGAGCTTTTCAGCGAATTGAACCGGCAAGGTACGACCATCGTGCAAGTCACGCATTCGGACGTGAACGCCTCCTACGGCTCGCGCACGATTAATCTGCGCGACGGCTGGCTGGTAAGCGATACCGGCGATGCCAACTTCGCCCCCACAGGCGAGGCCGTGAAGTCATGAGCAAGCGTAATTCAACCTCTCCCGTGCTCGTCGTGGTTTTGTGTGCATTGATGGTCAGCGCGCAGGAGCAAACGACGACTCCACCCGCTGCTCCGACTCCACCGCCTTCTCCTTCGACGGTCACGCGGGAAACCCAGGCGAGCATCCAAACGCCGCCAAAGCTCGTTATGCCGCATAGCTGGGAGCCATTCGACGCCTATCGCTCGCGCACCGTTGCCGAGCCGAATCTGATCAATTCGCCGCGGCTCGACCAGTTGGTTCACGATGGCAAGCTGTACATTTCACTAAAAGACGCAATTTCGCTGGCTATTGAGAACAATCTCGACGTCGCCATTGCGCGCTATAACCTGCCGATTGCCGACACTGACATTCTGCGCACCAAGGCGGGCGCCTCGTTTCGCGGCGTTAACACCGGCGTGGTGCAGGGAACACCGGGCGGAGGTGTAGGAGGTTTCGGCGCGGGCGCGCCGGGAGCTGGCGCCGGCGGCACGACGGGCGGTGCAGGTGGTGCGGGTGCAGGCGCGGCGGGAATCGTGCAATCGACGTTAGGTGCCGGCGCTCCTGTGCAGTCTTATGATCCGGCCGTCACTGGCAACATGGGCATTGAGCACCTCACCCAGCCCCTCGCCAACCTCCAGATTTATGGTGTGCCCAAACTTCAACAGAATACCGGCGTGTTCAACCTCGCCTACCAGCAATCTTTTGCTACGGGCACCAGCGTCACCTTCGAAACCCAGAACAATCGCCAGACCACGAACAGTATTTTCAGCAACCTCTCTCCGGCGCTGGGATCGTACTATCGCGTGACGATACAGCAGCAGTTGCTGTCGGGATTCGGCCTAGGCCCTAACCTTCGCTTTCTGCACATCGCCAAAAACAACAAGAAGATTTCCGATATTGCCTTCAAAGACCAGCTTGTGGCTACCGTGACCCAGATTTCCAATATGTACTGGGACCTGGTGAGTGCCTACGAGGCCGAGCGGGTTACCGAGCAATCATTCTCGTTTGCGCAGCAGAGCCTGTCCAACGCGCAGAAGCAATTGCAGCTCGACGCCGTTCCGGCGATGGATGTGATGCGGGCGGAGGCGGAGGTGTCGCGCCGCGACCAGGATTTGTTGATCGCCAAGACGACCCTACAGTTGCAGGAATCTCTGATGAAGAATGCGATCACCAAGAACCTTGATGATCCGGTGCTCGAATCGATGCCGGTGGTTCCGACCGATCGTTCTGAAATGACCACTCCGCAATCCGATCAGGCGGTGCAGCAGTTGATTGACGAGGCGCTGAAGGACCGGCCCGAGTTGGCCGAGTCCGACATCGACCTGGTCAATCGCCAGATCAGCCGTCAGGCGGCTAAAAACGCGCTGCTGCCTACGGTATCGGCGGTAGGTTTCTACGGCGGTACGGGCCTTGCAGGAGAGCTCAATCCTGCTTTCAGCGGCGATAACACATCTAACGTGCCTACCAACTTCTGGGGTGCCTTCGAGAACGCTTACAACAACACCTCGCCCGATTACTTCGTTGGATTGAACCTCAATATTCCTATTCGCAATCGCGTGGCCAAGGCCGATCAGTACCGCTCTGAGCTCGAATATCGCCAGGCAGAGCTTCGCCAGCAGCAACTGAAGAAGCAGATCCGCATTGAAGTTCGCAACGCGCAGTACGCGCTGGAGCAGAGCCACGCGCGGGTGCAGGCCGCACAGAAGGCCCGCGACCTTGCACAAAAAACCTTCACTATCATGCAGAAGGAGCAGGACCTGGGCGCAGGATCGACTTTCCAGACCCTCACCGCGCAGCGTGACCTTGCCTTGGCAGAGCTGGACCTGGTGAACGCCAACACGGCCTATCAGAAGTCGAAAGTTGAGCTCGAACGCGCCACTGGAACCACTCTGGCGGATAATGGCATCGAGGTTCAGAAAGCAGTCGATGGCATCGCGCCTCCGGGAGACCACGTTGGCCAGAGTACAACCACAAACTAGGAGTCTCGAAGCCGAGGAAACTCGCGAACCGGCGCGTCCAGCGCGCATCCTCGCTGCTGACGACCAGCCCCACATCCTGGAAGCCATCGAACTCCTTCTGCGTCCGGAAGGCTACGTCGTTGATACCGCGAAGTCGCCTGGTGCGGTGCGCGAGTCGCTGGCCAGCGAGTTCTACGATGTCGTGCTGATCGACCTTAACTACACACGCGACACTACTTCAGGCCAGGAAGGCCTCGACCTTCTTTCGCAGATTGTTTCCTTCGATAGCAACCTCCCCGTCATCGTGATGACGGCATGGGGTAACGTGCGGCTCGCCGTCGAGTCGATGCGCCGTGGGGCACGCGACTTCATCCAGAAACCGTGGGAAAACGAGCGCCTGCTCGCGATTATTCGTACGCAGGTGGAGCTGCATCGCGCTCTACAGCGGACCCAGCAACTGGAAGCGGAGGCTCGTCTGCTGCGTGCCGAAGGCGCTCCCGACTTCATCGCCTCTGCGCCCGCCATGCAGCCGGTGCTGCAAACGATGGCGCGCATCGGACCATCGGATGCCAATGTGCTGATCACCGGCGAGCACGGTACCGGCAAGGAAGTCGTGGCACGCACACTGCATGTTCTGTCGCCTCGTGCGCAAATGCCGATGGTGGCGGTCAATACCGGCGCACTTCCCGAAGGTACCTTCGAGAGCGAGCTTTTTGGACACGTAAAAGGCGCATTTACCGATGCACGTACCGACCGCATTGGACGCTTCGAGCTTGCCGACAATGGAACGATCTTTCTCGACGAAATCGGCAACGTTCCCATGCGACAGCAAGCGAAGTTGCTGCGCGTCCTCGAAACCGGAGAGATCGAGCGCGTCGGTTCTTCGCGTACCAAGAAGGTGAACGTACGTGTGATCTCGGCCACCAATAGCGATCTGTCCGCCGCGATTGCTGCCGGACAGTTTCGCGAAGACCTGCTCTTTCGTCTCAATACGGTTGAGATCCACGTCCCTGCCTTACGAGAGCGTCGCGAAGATATTCCCGCGCTGGCGGCGCACTTTCTGGCGCGCTATGCCCAGCGCTATCGCGTGCAAGTGAAAGGCTTCGCGCCCGCTGCGATGCAGACCATGATGCAATATGCGTGGCCGGGCAACGTTCGCGAGTTGGAGCACACCCTCGAACGTTCTGTCCTGATGGCGCACGGCGAAGACGTGCAGGTTTCCGATTTGGGTTTGAACCTCCAGCGCCCGCAGGGCCAGAATCTGGAGGAGCTCAGCATCGAAGAGGTCGAAAGCATCCTTGTGCGTAAGGCCTTGCAGCGCTTCCACGGCAACGTCAGCCAGGCGGCCGAGGCGCTTGGCCTGAGTCGCGGCGCACTCTATCGCCGCATGGAACGCTATGGACTCTAGCTCCGGCAGCGGTTACCGCGGGCGTGACCGTAGCGGCGGCGAGCACTTCCAGCGAGGCCATCTCCTCTACGAACGGAAGATCGCAATTTTTGCGGTCCTTGCCGCACTACCCGGCGTGGCGCTCGGTCTCACCCTGCTTTGGCGGCAGCCGTGGGCACGCGACGTGAAGACCATGCTGACGCTCCTGCTCTTCTTTGTGTGGTTCATCCTCACGCTGACCCTGCTGGAGCAGATTGTCCGTCCGCTGCAAACGCTGTCGAACGTAGTCAGTGCTCTGCGCGAGGAGGACTATTCGTTTCGCGCGCGCGAAGCCAATCCCGATGATTCCCTCGGCGAGCTTTCGCTGGAAATCAACACGCTCGCCGACATTCTGACTGAGCAGCGCATACAGACCATCGAAACTACCGCGCTGTTGCGACGCGTTGTGGACGAAATCGATGTCCCCATATTCACCTTCGATCCGGAACACGTGCTGCGTCTTGTGAACGCGGCGGGAGAACGCCTGCTACAGCAATCTTCGGCGCGCATCCTGGGACGCACTGCAACCGAGTTGGGGCTCGATCCCTGTTTTGAGGCGCCCAATGCAACGCTGGTCAGCCTGCCTTATTCCGCGCCCAACGCTCGTTGGATGGTACGCAAGCGTTCCTTCCGCCAGAGCGGCGTGCCGCACACGCTGATCGTTCTCTCCGACGTCAGCCGCGCTTTGCGCGACGAAGAGCGCAGCGCATGGCAGCGCCTGATTCGCGTGTTAGGGCACGAACTGAATAACTCTCTGGCTCCCATCATGTCGATTGCCGGCAGCCTGGCGACACGTCTCCCACAGCTCAACCTTCCCGACGCCATCAGGTCGGACTACCAACGAGGGCTTGACATCATCGAGCAACGTACTGCGGCGCTACATCGTTTCTTGCAGTCTTACCGCCGCCTTGCGACCATGCCTTCGCCGAAGTTGCAGGCGGTGGAGCTCCGTCCGCTGGCAGAGCGGGTCGCGGTGCTCGAAACACGCGTGCCGGTGCAAATCGCTTCCGGCCCCGACGTCACGTTGGCGATCGATCCTGACTTGATCGAGCAGATGCTGATCAACCTGATACGCAATGCGGTCGATTCCGCGCTGGAGCAGGCGCAGACGACTGCCGGCTCCGGGCCCGAGGTCGGGTTGCGTTGGCAGCAGGACGACGGCAGCGTGTCGCTTATTGTGGAAGATAACGGCATCGGCCTGTTGAACCCAAGCAATGCCTTCGTGCCGTTCTACACGACCAAGCAGGGAGGCTCCGGCATCGGCCTGGTGCTCTCGCAGCAGATTGCCGAAGCCCACGGCGGCACCATCCAGTTGGCTAACCGCAAAGATACTCACGGCTGCATCGTGACCGTGCAGTTGCCGCAGCGAGGATGAACAGCTTGGTGCTCCGCTTTAGCGGTGCGGTTCAGGCTTACGTCACTTGATGCGGCTGTGGCTGCTCGCCCAATTGCTTCCGTTGCTCATGAGTGAGCAGGCCCCACACTTTGCTCTGGGTGGTGACGTGTAACTGTTGAATCCTCGCCTGCTTCTGCTCCTGCGACATCGACGGATCACCGAACACCGCGAACAACTCTTTGGCTTCCTGTAGAAACACGGCCCGCAGCTGGGGCTTCTGTTCCGCCGAGAGTCCAACCTGCTTGTCGAGCGCGGCCAGGTGTCCGTCGGCAAAGGCGTCAGGCGAAGCCAGCATCTGGTGCCCGGGAGGCGCGCCGCCGCTGTTCTGCGAGTACACGAGCAGCGTGAAGGAAGACAAGACGAGCGCGAAGATGACGGCAAAGCGTTTCATAAGGAATCCAGCGAGTCCGAGGCGGAAAGACTCCGCATATTTACGCTAACAATTCCGGCAGCTGGCGGCTATGACGCGCGTCACAAACGGGCATCGGGCATCTGAGACCATCGATTTCTATTTTCCTGCCGCAACCGCATTCGCCGGTTTCTCCCCCGCCTTAAATTCCGCCCACGGATTACCCTTCATGTCGCGCAGCAC
This sequence comes from uncultured Acidobacteriaceae bacterium, assembly GCA_963738905.1. Taxonomy (GTDB): domain Bacteria; phylum Acidobacteriota; class Terriglobia; order Terriglobales; family Acidobacteriaceae; genus DASRAA01. Next base: position 551,648 of record CAVTYG010000010.1, on the reverse strand, counting down.
CGTCTTCTGCCAGTCAAATTCAGGATGCTCCTTGAGAAACGGCTCGGCGTAAAAGTCCGCGCCACAGGGAAATCCCGCCCGTGCCGATAATGTCATGTTCTTTGCCATACTGCTGTCCGCGGCCTGCGAGGTGATGGCGCCGCCCGGATTGTAGGGCTTGTCGTCCCACTCCGGTGCGCCGCGTGGCGAGAGGTTCTCGTGTCCACACAGCGTGCGCTCGTTGGGGTCTTCTTTCTTCGAGTAGCTGTCCCAATGATCGGCAAGAAACTTCTGTGCCAGCTCGATGTCGATCTGGCCCTTATTCTGTGCCATCAGTTCGTCCCAGCGCACGTGGCGCGCATTCATCGAGTTCGCCATGTTGGTTGGATCGAACGTCGTCTCCGCTTTGATCAACTCGGGATCGCTGGGGAAATTCGATCCCACAAAGTAGCCGTCTTTGGTGCGCCACACCCTATGCTTGGTCAGTCCCAGCTCGAACCGCGCCACCTCGCCGGTCTTGTTGTCGGCCAGTAGCCAGTCATTAGCGTAGCCGCCGTTATTGCCGTCGAGCATGATCTTCACGTACTGGTCGATTGAGTTGGCATATTGCAGCGCCTTGCGAGCGCGCGCGAACTCAGGCGTGGCTTTCGGGTCGAATCCCACAAACTGCGTGATGGTCGTCTCCGTCACCATCAATCCATCGGAGTTGATGCCGAAATCGTCATCGCTCACGATGACGCCGGGAAAACCGTCCTGCAAAATGCGATAGCCGTGCGTCGGCACGATGTCGAAAATGATAGTCCAGTGTGTACCGGTGGCGATGTCGGTCCAATTACTGTGCGCGATCACCGGCTTGTGGTCTTTGGTCATCGATCCGGTCGCCACGAAGGCGCTGCAATTCCCTGGCGCGACCAGCTTGGGTACTTCGGCACGCTTCTCCTGCTTGTCGAGCCACGGCACGTAGTAGTCAGGTACTTCTTCCATGCCATTGAGCGCGACTACGTCCCACAGATCCATCGCTATGCCATGCGCTTTCAGCCCATCCGCGATGCCGTGCAACTCCTGCTGGTACTCAACGTCAATCTTCGGCCACAGGACCGTCTCCGCGGTTTTGCGAAAGAAGCTCCAGTCCCGCTTGGTATCGCGTGTTTCCTTGAACCTGACTACGTTGAAGCCCGCGGCGATCTCCGGCGCCAGCAGGTAGCCGTGCTGATACCCGATGTCGGCCGGCGCACCTTCCAGGTGAACGTAAGTCCAGCCACTGCGTTCGAAGCGATAGGCGGCCTTAAGACGAGCAGCGTCGGCAGGGTTATCGGTGGCGAATCCGGCGCTTACGAGCAAGAGAATAACCAGCAGATGACGGCGGTTCAGCATTAGTTCCCCAGTTGTCGGAGATTGAAGGCTCTCAGCAGCTTAAACGCAGACTCACCCGGACTCAACTACTTCGAAAGCTAGGAACTTGTTGTCGCCCGGGCTGCGCATAGGGTAGAGTGCGCGTCACGCGATATGCCTCGCCTGCTTCCATTCATTGCGCTCATTGACCGCCTTGCGCAGTTCTATGGCGAACCCGCACCGCCTGCGGTGACCGAGCCGTTTGCTATGGTCCTTTGGGAAAATGTCGCCTATCTCGCCAACGACACCAGGCGTGCCGAAGCGTTCGCGGAATTGCGAAGTACGGTCGGCCTGGCGCCCCGCGACATCCGCAAAGCCAAAGACAGCGTCCTTCTCGCTATCGCCAGCAAGGGAATTGTCGCGGCCGGAACTGTAGAGAAGCTGCGCCGGGCAGCCGAGATCGCGCACGATTCTTTCGCTGACAATCTCGGACAGATTCTCGACAAGCCGGTAGTTGCTGCGATAAAAGACCTGCGCAAGTTCCCCGCCATTGGCGAGCCTGCCGCTGAGAAAATTCTGCTTTTCAACCAGCGACATCCGATTCTCGCGCTTGAGTCGAACGGTTTGCGCGTATTAGTGCGTCTTGGCTATGCGCCCGAGCACCGCAACTACTCGACGATGTACAAAAACATGCAGCGCGCCCTGGCCGCGCAATTTCCGGACGATTGCCACGCTCTTGTCCGGGCCCACCAACTGCTGCGGCAACATGGACAAGAACTGTGCAAGCGAACCACGCCGCTATGCGGCAAATGTCCGCTGCGAGCGAATTGCGTATTCTTCGGCGAAATTGGGGCGAAGTGATGTCAGACCGGCATATTGACTCTGCGCCGGGCATATCATCGTGATGGCCGCCGGATACGGAGGGCTAAGCGGCCTGCCGGTAGACCTTTACAACGTTTCTCTGCATCTCAACCGCAATTGCGTTTCGCCTCCCCCAATCCCCTCTTGTCAAATATTTGCAAAAGAATATGATCTGGACAATCGTTTCTCCGGCCCGTGAGTCAAAACCGTTGGACGCGAAAATGCAGTTGAGATACACAGCGCGACGGATGGCACATCGGCCCAGTAAGAATACCGTCCCAACTCGATTTTGGGACCTGGACCTGCGTCGTCCAGAAAAAAAGGATACTTCGTTGCGTCGCCACATAACTTGCGGTTTGGCCGCTATACTGGTCGTTTTATTCTCGGCCTTACCCGGTGCGGCACAGGTTTCTACTCGCGTGGTTCCCCAGCCCGACATCGAGCGGGGATTCAACGAGATGTACAACCTCGACTTCACCAGTGCGCACGCAACGTTCCGTCTTTACCAAAAGCTGAATCCCGAGGATCCGCTCGGTTACGTCGCCAACGCCGCGGCTTTTCTGTTCTCTGAGTTCAATCGCCTTCAGATCCTCGAGTCCGACCTGTTCACCGACGACAAGCGCTTCGACAATCGTGACAGGGAAGAACCGAATCCCTACATCAAGGCCTCATTCGATGCGGAACTGGCGCAGAGTGACGAACTCACGAACAAGATACTGGCGAAGTCGCCGAACGATGCCAACGCACTCTTCGCACGCGTCCTGGCTAATGGGCTACGCAGCGACTACACCGCCATGATCGAGAAACGCAACCTCGCCAGCTTGAGCTACATGAAGACCTCGCGAGTCACGGCGCAGCAATTGCTCTCCATCGACCCCTCCTGCTACGACGCATTTCTCGCGATCGGCGTTGAGAACTACCTGTTGGGTTCTGCCTCAGCACCGGTTCGCTGGATGCTGCGCGTGACCGGCTCGGAAACCGATAAGGAAGAGGGCATCAAGCGTCTCCGGCTGACCGCGGAGAAGGGATACTACCTAGCTCCCTTTGCCCGGCTGCTGCTGGCCGTCGCGGCGCTGCGCGACAAGGACAAATCCACCGCCCGAACCCTGCTTGCCGGTCTGGCGACGGAATTCCCACGCAATCAGCTCTACTCGAAGGAACTGGCGCGCATACGGTGAATCGGGCTGTCTTCGCACAAAACTGGCTCCTTACCGCTCTGCCTTAACCGCATTAACCCGGCGCATCTGCTGGCCGCAACTCATTGAGTCCACCCTACTAAATAGAAGCAGGGATATTCCTACATCCAACCAAAAGTGTGCAAAGCTTTGCACTTCGTCAAGATGATATTTACCCTTTGCCATTGATAAGCCAAGACTTGGAGTAGCTCCAACGTGGTAACTGACGTGCTACTAAAACGGTAAGCGAACTACGCTTCGGGCCGTTGAGGATTGCGGGTCTGAGGCTACTGCTCGGTTTTTTCCACACAAACATGAAAATTGGCAGTTGGAGTCACTGACTTCAGGAGGAACAGTGAACAAAAAGCTACTGCTTCTGGCTATCGCGGTGCTGTGCCTGGGTACATTCGCCAGCGCCGACAGCTTCGTTACGTATGCCACTCGCGCGGATCAGAATCCAACCGACATCATCGATTGGACCCAACTCGGGCCCGACTTTGCCTACACCGGAACCACAATCCCTTCGCCTTCGCTGGTCAGCAGTTTCAACGGGAACCTGGCATTGGTGGGCAACACCAATGGCGGCGACTTCCTGCGTCTCGATGAGGGAACTTCCTTCGTCGGCAACTTTGATTACGGGGAGTCATTGGTTTGGACCGGTAACCCGCTGTACTACGGGATTGGCGGCGGCGGCCCGTTTGCTATCGTGTTGCAGAACCCCGTGGCATCGATCGGCTTCGGCATTCAGGCCGATCTGTTTGGGCCCTTTACCGCCACGGTTGACCTCTTCGATATCAGTGGTAACCCCATCGGCAGCTTCTCTTTTGACGGTGTGAGTAGCTTTACGGAAGCTGGGGACAACTTGTTCATCGGCCTCGGTGACACCAGCGGCATGAACATTGGAGCCGTCGTCATCAGTACCGACTCCGGCGATCCGTTGTTTGCGAACGATTTCGTGATCGACGATCCCAGCTTCACCACGACCCCCGAACCGAGCTCTTTGGCTCTGCTCGGAACTGGATTGATCGGTGTGGCCGGCATCGTCCGGCGCAAGCTGACCCGGTAAGTGCGTCTCATGGAGGACCGGACTGCGGTTCGGTCATGACAGGAACCTGTTTGGATTCAGCCGGTGCGCTTGCTGCAAGAACGCACCGCTCCACGTAGAGAGAGGATCTCTGAGATATGCGAAAAGTTCTTGGATTGCTAACCATTCTCGCGGTGACGGCCTTACTGGCGGCCGGTGCGACGAAAAAGCCTGTTTTCGTGCACAAAATTCAGCTCAAAACCGTAAAGGGCAGTAACACCACAGGCAAGCCACGCTACGTCAAGGTCGGCTCAGAAGCAAACTCCAAGTTGGTTCAGTTCAAGGCTCAGAACCATCTGAGCTCCACCACCAACGCCCTTCTGACGAAGCAGAAGGCGGGAGCGAACTACACCAACGGCACCATCGACACCGTTCCCTACTTCAATAGCTGGTTCATCACGGGTAGCCGCAACAGCATCTACACCTACTCCATGGTTGGTCACAACCCGAAGGCGGGCGGGACCACCGGGATCAACAATCGCATCTTGCCGCTGGAAGTGATCCTGACCGACTTCAACGGCAACCCGCTGTACGACTTCAATCCTCTGGTCGCGACCGACCCGGAGGGCAACGATGCCGACTTGCTGGCGCAGTCGCCGCTGTATGACGCTACGACGACCTATCCCGGTCCGCCGGCCGACACGGGTCAGATCATCGACACCGCGCAGCGCGTCGAATTCCGCAGTGTGCGTGCCGCGAACTGGCATACACCCCTGAATACGCCGCAGGCCACCAACTCGTACTATGTTTATCTCGACCCGAGCGCCTGGGTTTACCTCATCAATTCACAAAGCGTTATCGTGGGCGTCGCGATCGACATCAATGTCGCTTCGTCCGTCTTTGAAGAATTGCTTCAGCTCGAGAACTCACTTACGCCCTTGCCAAACAGCGTTATCCCGATTATCGAAACCGATTTCGTGACGGCTTATGATCCCTTTAGCGGCGACTGCTGTGTTCTCGGGTTCCACACCGCCGAGCAGGGCATCGCAAACCCGAACGGCATCCTGACTTGGACCTGGGGCACTTTCATTCCGCACGGTGTGGATAACGGCTTCACCAATCCTTTCCGCGGTGGCTTTGGTGCCGACACTATGGTCCTGAGCCATGAGTTGAGCGAACTGTACAACGATCCTTTCGTCAACACGAACGTTTCGCCGTGGGTGTCGGGCGGCCTTTCAATTGCCCAGGCCAACCTGGAAACGGGCGATGTCATTGAGGACATGAGCGCTGCCGACGTCCTGTATAACGTTCCGCTGAACACTTTTGGCGGACCCTACACCTACACGTTGCAGAATGTGGCTACTCTGGAGTGGTTTACCCGCAACCCATTCAACGGCGGAATCTATAGCTGGCCGAACGAGCACACGCTGAACCAGGCTCCGCATCCAGTCGGTTGCCAGGATCCCGCGCAGACCGGCGTTTGCTGGAGCTACGGCGAGGGTTCCGGCGGCTTCTACTTCGGACCTCCGTACTAAACGCTTTGTTCCACCTGATGGGCCGGACACTTCGGTGTCCGGCCTTTTTCATGCCCCGTCACTCATGCCTTTGCTCGACTCGGTTTCGGGACTAACCTAGCCGCAACGGAGTTCCGATGTCGTCCAACTCATCTACGCCCTCCCAAGCCGAAAAAGCACGCCGCTTTCGTGCCCTGCATGAGCGTGACTCTGCCTTCATCATTCCCAATCCCTACGACGTCGGAACCGCGCTCCTCCTCGCCCAGTTGGGTTTCGAAGCATTGGCCACCACCAGTGCAGGCTACGCCTTCACCCTCGGGCGTCGCGATGGTGCGCTTACCCGCGAGCAAGCCATCGCTGGAGTTCAGCTGATCGCCGCTGCAACCGATCTGCCGACGAGCGCCGATCTGGAGAACGGTTTTGGCGACGCACCGGAAACTGTCGCCGAAACGATTCGACTCGCTGCTGCCGCCGGAGCCGTTGGTGGCTCTATCGAAGACTCGACCGGCCGCAAGGCCTTGCCTATCTACGATCGCGAGTCCGCAGCCGAACGAATCCGCGCCGCCGTCGCCACCGCGCGAGCACTCCCTTTCACTTTCACCCTGACCGCGCGCGCTGAGAACTACCTGTATGGGCGCAACGATCTCGAAGACACCATCAGCCGTTTGCAGTCTTACCAGGAGGCTGGAGCCGACGTTCTTTATGCCCCCGGCCTGACCACAAAAGACGAAATCGCCGCTGTCATCAGCTCAGTGGACCGGCCGGTGAACGTGTTGATGGGTTTGCCTGGCGTCAATCTGACTCTTGCCGACTTATCTGCTCTCGGAGTCAAACGCGTAAGCATTGGGAGCGGCCTTTCTCGTGCCGCAATAGGCGCATTTCTTCGCGCCGCGCGCGAGATGCGGGAGTCGGGCTCTTTTGCGTTTGCCGCGGACGCAGTTCCCTCGCTGAGTGAGCTTACCGCTAAGTTCCAGCCATAGTGCCGCTTGCAGCGCCCGTTGTCCGCTGGCGAACGAAACGTCCGGCGCCGGACAAGGGGCCTTCTTCCGAGGCTCGCGATGCTCCGTAATCTCCTCAAACACAAGGGTTACGAGGCTCTCCCGCGGCAGCCCAATTGCATCCTATCTTCTGAATAGTTGAGATGGGGCTAACTACATGCTGACTGACCTTCGATACGCTCTCCGCCAGATGCGCAAATCTCCGGGCTTCACGGTGGTAGCGGTGCTCGCCATCGCTCTCGGCATTGGAGCCAACACTGCCATCTTCTCCATCGTGAATGCAGTGCTGCTCAACCCGCTGCCCTATCCTCAGCCCGACCGTATCGTCGTTCTCTTTCACGAAAAGCCGAACTTCAAAACAGGTTCCGTCTCCTACCTCAACTTCGAAGACTGGCGGCGCGACAATCAGAGCTTCTCCAGCATGGCCGCCTATCGGGAAACCGGCGGCCAGACCGTCACCGGCATGGGTGAACCGGAAGAAGTCGAGGGAATGATGATCTCGGCGGGTCTCTTCGAGATCCTCGGGGTAAAGCCTGTACTGGGCCGTACGTTTTCCGCCGACGAAGACCGCCTCGGCGCCAATCCAACCGCTTTGATTTCGGAAGGGCTATGGAAGCGTAAGTTCGCATCCGACCCCAATATCCTGGGACACACTATCCTTCTCGACGGCGAGGGTCGCACCATCATCGGAATCATCCCCGCCAGCTTCCGTGTGAAGATGTGGAACTTCGCGTATGCCGATGTTTACACCCCCATGGGCCAGTTCGGCCAACCGGAGTTTCGCAATCGCAGTGCTGCCTGGGGAACGGACATCTTGGCGCGACTCAAGCCCGGCGTGAGCCTGGCCGATGCCGCCCAGGATATGGTGCGCGTCAACCGTAATCTTGCAGCTGCCTATCCCGATGTGGACACCAACATCAAGACCTACATGTTGCCGCTGAAAGAGGTCATGGTGGGTGAGGTACGTCCCGCCCTTCTTGTACTGTTGGGCGCCGTGTTCTTCGTGTTGCTCATCGCGTGCGTGAATGTCGCTAATCTCATGCTGGCTCGCTCCACCGCACGCAACCGTGAGTTTGCAGTGCGCATCGCCCTGGGGGCCGGTCAACGACGCCTTGCCCGGCAACTCCTTACTGAAAGTATCGTCCTTGCCTTCATCGGAGGCGCGCTCGGACTCATGCTGGCCCACTGGGGTACTCGTACCGCGTTGACGTTTCTGCCCCAGGCCCTGCCCCGCGCCGAGAACATCCATCTCGACGGTCATGTCTTGCTGTTCACGATCCTGGCCTCTGCTTTGGCCGGCATTCTGTTCGGACTGGTTCCCGCCTTTAAAACCTCCCAGACCCATGTCAGCACTACTCTCAGCGAGAGTGGACGCTCGGTGAAGGGAGGCAGAAACCGCACGCAATCCACACTGGTAATCGTTGAGATGGCCATGGCATTGGTGCTTCTGGTGGGTGCCGGACTGATGGTCCGTAGCCTGATGCATTTGTGGGGACTCAGTCCCGGATTCAATCCCCAGAACGTGTTGTCGTTCGTCGTGTCGCTGCCGCATTCGCTCTCCAGCGCAGACCCTGACGCCATTCGCGCCAAGTATCGTGAATTGAATGACACGATTCGTTCCGTGCCCGGTGTCGAAAGCGTCTCGTTCGAGTGGGGATCGCGCCCCATGAAGGGTGACACGGAAGAGAATTTCTACCTCGAAGGCGAAACCCGGCCTGCGCATCAGGCCGAACTCCCGTACACGTTGCAGTATGTAGTCCAACCCCAGTATTTGCAGGTCATGCAGTTGCCATTGCTCCGTGGACGCTTTATCACCGACGCCGACAATGAGCATGCATCCCGTGTCGTCGTGATCGATGAAGACTTCGCCCAGCGGTATTTTGCCGGCAAAGACCCGATTGGCAAGCACCTCTACTCCGTTGACATCGTTACCGGAGAGTCACGCTCAGAAGAGATCGTTGGCGTCGTGGGACACGTGCGTCAGTGGGGCCTGGCCGACGATGCCACCGAAACCATGCACGCGCAGGTCTATGAGTCTTTCATGCAGCGGCCCGACCGCCTCATCAAGCTGATGGCTCAGGGGAGCTACGTCTATTTGCGCACCTCTCCGGATGTGAATCCGGCGGCGGTATTCCCCATTGTGCGCAAGAAGCTGGCGCAATTGAACGGCGAAATCGTCGCCTTCGAGCCTGAGACCATGCGGACCTCGGTGGCCGACTCCATTGCCCGCCAGCGCTTCACCATGATTCTCTTCGCCGCCTTCGCGGTCGTGGCCCTGGCTCTCGCGAGCCTCGGCATCTATGGCGTACTGTCCTACATCGTGGGACAGCGCACCCAGGAGATTGGTATCCGCATGGCGCTCGGCGCGCAACGTAGCGACGTTCTCCGGACCTTCCTCGGCGATGGCGCCCGCCTCACTCTGATCGGCATCGTTCTAGGGGGGGCCGCAGCGTTTGCGCTGGCGCGTTTGATGTCGAGCATCCTCTTCGAAGTTACGCCCGCCGACCCGCTAACGTTTGGCGGTGTCGCCGTTCTGCTATGTGCGATCGCACTTCTCGCCTGCTACGTTCCTGCGCGCCGCGCCGCATCGGTTGACCCCATGCGAGCTCTCCGCTCGGAGTGACGCTGGGCCTCGGTCAGGTCTGCGGTAATCGTCCCGCATCGCGCAGCCGATCGACCAGCCGCACGACATCCGGGACGGCGTTCGCGCCCAGCTTACGCATCACGCTGCCGCGCTGCGCCTTGATTGTCCGTTCGGTGGTCCCGAGTTCGCCCGCAATTTGCTTATTCAACAAGCCTTTGGCAAACAGCAGGCAAACCTGTTGTTCCCGCGGGGACAACCTCTGGAACACTTCCCAATCGCTCTGCACTGCACTATCGGAGACGGATGCTGCATAAGAGCGGCCGAGCGCGGTCTTGACCGCGGCAATCAGCGCGTCTCCGTCAAAAGGCTTGGTCAGGAAGTCCACGGCTCCGGCTTTCATTGCCTGCACGCTGGCAGGAACGTCGCCCTGGCCGCTGATAAACACGATGGACAGACGCGATTCCCAATCGGCAATGACCCGCTGTAACTCCAAGCCGGTCATTCCGGGCATGTTCAGGTCGAGCAACAGGCATGCTGGTGCTGGCGGAACGCCGGCCTTTAGAAATTCCGCCGCAGAGTTGTAGGTCTGGATCGTGTAGTCATGCGACCGCAACAGCCGCGCTACTGCACGCAGTAGGTTCGCATCATCATCGACGACGTGGACGGTTCTTCCCGCCGTCTGGCCAGGCGCCACAGAACACTCCGGAGGTGGAATGCGGGAGAATACCGCTACATGTTACTACGCTGGACGCGCTAATCGCTCTGTTCGACGGCCCTTTGGATGGCTTCCAGCAACTGCGATTCGTCAAATGGCTTGATCACGCACGGATTGTTCCCGATGGATCGCACCCAGTCCGGCGAGCCGGTCTCGCTGTGCGCGGTAATGAACAGACACGGAACGCGCACCCCGAGGCGGTCACGAAGGGCAAATCCGTTCATGCCGGGCAGTTGTACGTCGATCACCAGGCATTGAACGGAAGTCAGGGCGGGGTCGGCCAGCGCCATCTCGGCTGATTCGTACGTTCGACAGACGTAATCGTACGAACGTAATAAGCGAGACAGGGCGCTGCGCACCGAAGAATCATCGTCAACTACCGCGATTCGAGTACGTTCTGGGCCCTGATCGGTCATTCCGGTGACACGGTCCACTACTGTTGGCAACGCAAACGGCATTCCGTTGCAGCATATCGATTCAGCCGCAAGGCCCGCAATTGGACCTTGTGACTAAGGCTCGATTTTCGGCCTATAGTCTTTATAATCAGCAGGAACCGTTCCAACCCCCGCAATGCGCCTAACGACCAGAATTCGGCTGGTGCTAACGTTACTGTCCCTTCTCAGCCCCCTTGCCGCGGCCTCCGCTCCCCCGAAGCGCGTTTTGGTCCTGCTGCCATTCCAGGCGTCGCGTCCCGGCTCAGTCGCATTATTGCGTGGCATGGAAGATGGCCTCCGGGTCAGCTATCCCGGCAGCGTAGAGATGGTGACCGAGAGCGTATCTCCGGTTCCGCCCGAACCCGACGGATTCCCCCAACGAATGAGTGACTGGCTGGCCTATAAGTACGGACATCAGCAGTTCGACGTTATCGTCTCGGTCATCAATCCGCCCGTCCCCTATGCCATAGCCATGCGCGATCGGTTCTGGCCCGGCGCTCCCATCCTCTTTGTTCTGCAGGAAGAGGAACGCAAGATATTTCCGCAGGGAGTGCCCCGTTCCTCGCAAGTCGTAACCGCGCTCAGCAACACTGAAACCTTGCGCTCAGCGCTCGATATGTTCCCGCAAACCGGGCATCTCGTGTACCTGGAGGGAAGCTCCGAGCAGGACCGGTACGCCAACGCGGAAATCCTCGCCAATATTCGGCAGGCATTCCCCAAGCTCGACATCATTGAAATTCAGGGCCTTTCCTGGGACGAGACAAAAGACCGGGTTCGGTCGCTGCCGAAAAGGTCAATCATCCTGATCGGCTCCTTTCTTTTCGATCGCACCCACCGTCAACTGGCTGTCCCGCAGCAAACCGAAGACCTCTCTCAGATCGCGAACGTCCCAGTCATCACCGACAGTGATTTGGCCGTCGGCAAAGGAGCAATCGGCGGATCGGTGCTGAGTATTCGCGGTGCCGGAATGGTGGTTGGCGAACGCTTGGCCGAGATCCTCCAAGGTGCGGACCCCGATCGTTTGCCGGTTCGTACCGTCAAGAACTCCTTCATCGTGGATTGGAGGCAACTACAGAAGTGGGGCGTGTCGGAGGGTCGTCTCCCAGCCGGCGCCACGATACTCTACAAGCCTCCGACAGCGTGGGAGCTGTACAAGCGCTACATCATTGCGGTCGCTGTTGTGCTGACGCTCCTGCTGGCACTCGTGGCGTTCCTCCTCGTCGAACGGCAACGCCGCAGAAAAGAAGAAGAGCTGAACTCCGCTATGCTCGAGTCGCTGCCCGGTCTCGCGCTGCTCGTCAATCGGCAGGACGAGATTCTGCGCACCAATCAGAGTGACTCCGGTGCGCCGGTCGCACGCACCACTTTAGCCGGCGCACAACCCGGCATGGTGTATCGCGACTATCTCCACCGCCTCGTTGGACAGCAGGCAGCGCTGCCCGCTTCGCTCAACGAAGTCATCTCCGGATCGCGAACTAGCGCGACTATCGAATTGCCGTTGTCCTCGGACGACCGATGGATCGAAGTGCGCGCCATTCAGCTCCCGCAACAAAACAGCGGAAGTCTGGTTGTTCATCTCGACATCACCCAGCGCAAGCAAGCCGAGATAGAGCGCATCCGGTCACGCACCGAGATCTATCACCTGAATCGGGTCGCGGCCATGGGACAACTCGCCGCATCCTTGGCGCATGAACTCTCGCAGCCCTTGGCCGCCATCCTGAGCAATGCCGAGGCCGCGCAACGCTTTGCCGGCCGCCAAGATCCCGACATGACGGAGATTCGTGAGGCGCTTGAAGACATTACTCGTGACGACAAGCGCGCCCGTGACGTCATTCAGGGCATGCGCGCCATGCTGAAAAAAGAAGACGTCACGGTCAAACAGGTTGATCTGAATCACGTCGCGAGCAGCGTCGCCCAGATGATCCGCAAAGAAGCATCCTTACGCGGCATCCACCTGGAGCTTGCCCTCTCTTTCAGCCCCGTCATCGTGCACGGCGATGAGGTGGCCTTGCAACAAGTGGTCCTCAACCTCTCCAGCAATGGTCTGGATGCCATGACTGACGGTTCGCTCGCGTCCCGCCTCACGTTACGAACCTCTATCGCGCCGGGCGCCACCACCGGAACCATCACCGTGCAGGACACCGGTCCGGGTATCAGTCCTGAGATCCGCGACCGGTTATTTGAACCGTTTGTCACCACCAAGGGCACCGGCCTGGGTATGGGACTTTCCATATGCCGATCCATTCTCGACTCACTCGGAGGCCGCATCGAGCTGGCAAGCTCGAACGGAAAGGGCGCCACATTTTTTGTCGAGCTGCCTCTCGCCTGAAGCCGGCAACCCAGATTGTACTAACGTCCAATTGCCAATCCACCGCAGTCTGCTTACTATCGCTCCCATCATCCGGAAGTCATCAGTTCGGATCGAACGCGATTCGGCTTGAGGGAGGGTTCTTTCGGGGGGAAGAGCTCTCCTTCTCCCAATACACTCCACTAGCGAAGGAAGCAGAACATGCGTATGCGACTATTCAACTCAGCGCCTCCCACCCCGATTGAACCGTGGCAGAGGCTCATGGACCTGCGTTCGCGGCAGGAAGTTCTGGAGCGCTGGCTCGCAAGCCAGGTGCTTTCCGAACATCTCCAACGCAGTTTGCGCTCTACGCTGGCCGAGGTTGAGCAACAGTTGGCATTTCCTGACCCAGGTGATTTCAAAGTAGTGGCTCACCAGGTAGCACGTCCGATCGCCTCTCTATTGGCCTAAGGTCCAATTGCATGGCATCCGAACGAAGGCTAGGATTCTCCCACTGCACGCAATCATAGAGTTCTGCTTTGCAAGGCAACCCTTCGGGGGGAGGGCCAACTTGAGTTGCAGAAGCAGGGAAGCGCACTGAAAAGTGCGCTTTCTCCTTCATCCTCCTTACAGTTCGCTTGTCTCTCGCTATTACTGACAACTGACAACTGGCTACTGACAACTGTTCGAATTTGCGCCGATAGGATATTTATGAAGGTCGCTCCATTTCTGCTGTTTGTCTGTATTCTGCTGGCCTCCGTCATCGTCGCACCCAGCGGATGCGCCAACGCGCACGCCAAACAGCCAGCTCTCGTGTCTCGCTTGTCGGAAGCATCACTTCCCGCTCACCGCCGATAACCGGTTTGCGAAATAATCTTGAGTGGGGATTTTTGTCCCGAGCGCGACCGATATCTCACCTTCGTCTGATGGGGTACGGCATTTTGACTTGGCCTTCGCCTTATCGACCACCAACCTCGGATCGCTATCCAGCCCCTTATCACACTGCTACGTGACCCGTGTCCTATGCAACTCACTTCTCTAGGCCGTACTCTCGCAGCGAACGTTGAGGGGGATTGTCGTCTCACGAGACGGCGACCGGACGTTATCCCCATCGTCAGTAGGAACTTCGACCTGTGATAGGTCCTGCTCGTCTTCGAGTTTTAGCTCGCCCGCCAGCCTATACCGACGTCCGCTCCAAAACAATCTCCCCTAAGTCTTTATTTCACAATATTTTGACTGATAACCCGTTTACCTGCAGCACTTGCGCGCAAATTTCCGCCATCTCTAAGAAAACAAAGATTTCAGCGGGGGAGGGGGGAGGGGTACCCACCGCCTCATCCGCATCCGCGCGATACCATACCAGCGTGAAGAAGATTGTCTATCTATCGCTGGGCTCGAACTTGGGCGATCGCCAGGCCAACCTCCGCAACGCTATCGGCCGCCTGCTGGAGCTAGGGGACGTCCTCGAAGTCTCGTCTCTCTACGAGACCGAGCCCGTCGAGGTCACCGACCAGCCCTGGTTCCTGAACTGTGCCGTAGCGGTTCGTACCGAACTTATCCCGCGAGAGTTTCTGGCTGGGATGCTAGCCATCGAGCGCTCCATGGGCCGCGAGCGGACGCGCCCGAAAGGGCCTCGCCTCATCGACATCGACATACTGTTATTTGGTCCGGCCACGATCAACACGCCACAACTGACGGTGCCTCATCCGGCGATGCCGGACCGCCGATTTGTACTCGAGCCGCTGGCGGAAATTGCTCCGGATATCGTTCATCCCAAGCTGAGAAAAACCATCCAGGAATTGCGCGACGCGCTTCCCAAACAAGGAGCAAAGGTAAAGAAGATTCCTCGCAGTTGAGCCAAAGGACAAACCGAACGTCAGTCTATTGTGCTTTCGTGCTGTCCCGTTCGTACCGCTCGAGATTGCCCTTCAGGTGCTTCTCTAACGGTTCGTCGTGTTGCTCGACCGCGAGGTTCACCGCCTGTTGTTCGGCTTGGACTGCTTCGGCTGAGCGTCCCAACATGTCATAAATTCCTGCCAGCATGTCGAGACAGCGCCAGTCCTTTCCACCGCTTAATTCCACTGCCTGCTGGAAGATGACTGCGGCTGAAGAAAAGTCCCGCCGTTGCGCCATGACATAGCCAAGGTTGACGTGATACTCGACGGAGTTCGGACGCAGCTCGATCGCTCGCCTCAACTCAGTCACGGCCTCATCGGTTAGTCCGGCCTTTGCCAGTTCCCACCCGAGATGATTGTGTGCCTCGGCAAAGTCAGGCGCCATCGCGATGGCCTTCCGCAGGTGTTCGAAGCCTTCCTGGGCTTGTCCGCTCTCCGCCAACACCGTTCCCAAGCTCTCTTCCGCGCCCGCATCCGAAGGATCGACAGTCACCGACTTGCGGAAGGTCGCTATCGCGCCGTCTAAGTCTCCGGTTTGTGCCTCCAGCAGTGCCAGCCGATCAAGCCAAGCCGCCGGCGGATTGGGATTGAACGCGCACGCCTGCTTGTACTCCTCCAGCGCTTCCCGGTCCCGCCCATTCAGGCTCAGCGCGGTCGCCAGCGCATAACGGCCGATCGGCTCTTCCGGCGCCTTGAGTACCGCCTGCTGCAGGATCGGGATCGCCTCCGCCGTCTTGTTGGTCTCCATCAGATCGTAGGCCTGGTTAAAGAGCCGGTAGTACTCCGTGGCCTCGGGGTCGATCTTCTGCAGTCCGTCTGGCGGGATATTTACGAACTCAGGAATGTTAACCCCGCGATTCGCCGCGGTCGTGTTGTCCACGATGATTGCGGGCGAGTCGTTACCATTGGCGTCGATGTGGGTCAGCATCAACTGCGTATAGGCGGAACGCGCTTTTGACGAGAAGGCCATCCAGCGCCCGTTGGGCGAGAACGTGTGCCAGGAATTCATCAGCGTAGTATTGCAGTTCATCAGGCGCGCTTTGCCGCCATTAAACGGCACGATGTACAGCTTGCTGTCGGGACGCATCAGAAGGCCATTACGGTTCTGGACGAACACAATCCAGCGGCCATCGGGCGATACCTTGGGGAAGTTGTTGCTCATTCCGTTCCCTGAGGCGCCGATCACGGGTTCCGCTTTGCCACCCTTCCCGTCGTTGAACGGAATCTTGTAGAGGTCGTACTGAATCTGCGTTTCGTTCGGATCGTTGGCATATTCGGCATCAGGCACGCCTTCCGGATAGGGATCCTTGGCAACGGCGCGGCTGAAGATGAGGTACTTCCCGTCGGGCGACCAGAACGCGCTGGTCTGCACGAACTGTGGGTCGTCAGCGCCAGGCAGCGGCCTCAGCTTGCCTTCTGCGCGGTCGTACCAGACCAGAATGCCGCGGGTCGGATAGAACACCTGGTTGAAGGGTGGCCCCTTGAAGTTCATGCTATACAACCGGTTCGCCATGCCTGGGGCGAATCCCGGAAGCTTGTTCTGGTGGCTGTTGGTCATCCCGGGAGGCCCGATGGAAGTGACGACGAAGCGGCCGTCGGGGGACACTTGCGACATGAAACCGTAGCGCTTCACTGCCGGATCGACGCTTCGGGCGGCAGGATCTTCCTGAAAGGAACTCCACCGAATGACGTTGTCATTGCGGATGGTCATGTTTTTCGCGACGGGCACAATGGCATAGAGGCCCTTGTCGTTTTTGGGTCCGTCCATGTCGATGCCAAGTGTTTTGCCGTCGGCCGAGAACGAATGACAGTTGGCGCAGGTGGGGAGCTTCTCCATGACAGTGCGACTTTGGGGGTCGCCGATGTTCCGTAGCTTCCACTTGATGAGAGGAATGGCGAACGGTGGTAACGGCTGAATGGCCCCTTTTTCCGACTTGGGCCACAGCATTAAAGGCACGTCGCGATAGAAAATCGGGGCACCGACCGGATCGGGAGAGGTCGACATCGTAACACTACCCTCTGATACCGGCATGGCTTGCCTATCATCTGCGAAACCGGTGATGGTAATCGTTGCCGGCGATTTCACGGATTCGCGTTTGATCTTCGCCCACGTGTCATTGTCGGGACGCCAGGTACGGGTCGCCTTCTGTTGGGGGGTCAGTTCCAACAACTCGTTCATCGGTCCGGCTTCCGGGTCCAGTTCGCCGACTTTCAGCGGCTCGCCGGCTATCGGAACATGGATATCGCTGGCACGATTCGCGATTGTGACCTCGACTACCCAGGACTTGGCGATGCCGCTTCCGTCACGCCACAGGAATGTGGGCGGGGTAATCTCCGGAGGAAAGATGGAACCAGCAAGTGGGTAATCAACAATGATCTTGGCGAGTTGGGCACTGTCACTATTAGTCGGGCGACCGGGGTTGGCCCATCCGGTGAGAAAGACGGTGCAGACCAGGATAGCCCCCACCAGCATCATGCCGGCGGAAGAGAACTTCATACAGCCTCCAGAGGCCGCGCCCGCATTTGCTCCGCTTGTCCGCCCACGAGGACACAATCCTGCTTTGGCAGTGGAATCAGCGCCTTAACCTGACCCGCGAAGCGCGGCGAAACAAGCCCGGCACTTTTGCTTATAAATAAGGGACTGACCGAAGAACTGTGACGCCCGTCACCGTGGACTGTGAAGGGATTCGAGAAGCCGATTCGCTATTCCGCCGCAACCCCTTGCACTGCGGTCGACTACACCGGACCTTCGCGCCTCGGCGCCTTTGGCTTCTGCACCGCAAGACTCGAAGAGGCAAATTCCGTTACTATGAATCTGCAGATTTCCTCTGGGCAGCCTTCGGCGCCACAGACGATCCTGGATCAATGATGCGACGTGCGTTCTCGATAATTACAATTGCGTTCTCTCTACTGAGTTCAACCATAGCGCGGGCTGGCGACACGTCCGTCTTGCGTCCTCCCAAGGGCTCCAAGGTCGCCATTCTGGTTTTCGAAGACCTGCAATGCCCGGACTGCGCGCGGGCGGCCCCGCTGCTTCACGAGGCAGCCAAGAAGTACAACATCCCGCTTGTGCAATACGACTTTCCGCTTCCCATGCACAATTGGTCCTTCGATGCGGCCGTCAATGCGCGGTATTTCGACACCAAATCGAAAAAGCTGGGCGACGATTATCGACTGTTCATCTTCTCGAACCAGTCGCAGATTACGCCGCAAAACCTTAGGGGAATCACGGAGCGCTTTGCTGCCGACAACAAGGCCACCTTCCCGTTCGTGGTTGACCCTTCAGGTGAACTGACGGCGAAGGTCAAAGCCGATTACAGCCTGGGGCAACGGGTGGGCATCGATCATACTCCAACGATTTACGTCGTGAGTGATACGACGCGCGGCACGCCGTTCGTAGAAGTGGTAGATCGTGCAAAGCTTTACCAGTTGATCGACCAAATGATTGCCCAAGCTGGTTCCGCCCCGGCGATGCCGAAGACAGCGGCGGCATCGGGGCCAAAGAAGGCGGCTAAAGGCCAGCAGTAAATATCCGCCGGTCACATCGCCGCATCTTTTTGGAACCATTCGGCGCTGAATGAGCAACTCCTGCTAGTAGACCTACATCTTATGCAATCTAAGTTGCAAAGAATCGCAACCGTCACACAACTTAACAACTCCGGCTGGACAGGGGTGTTACTATCGACGACAAATCCGCCACCGTCGGGAAGCAGGTTTAGGCGATGAAAAACAGCGCGGAACTCTCTTCGCATGATCGGATCTTGAGGGCAGCCAAACGGCTTTTTGCCCAGAACGGTTACGAGAACACGAGCACCGTGGCGATCGCGCGGGATGCCGGCACCAGCGAATCGCAGTTGATGAAGCATTTCGGCAGCAAACAGGGCCTGTTGATTGCGATCTTGGAACGGGGTTGGGCCAACGTCGGTCAACGTTGCTCCACTATCAATCACGGCTCTCCGTCTGAGCGCTTACTGGCAGTCCTAAAGGCGATAACCATTGAGTTCGAGCACGATCCCGAATTCAAGGTATTGGCGTCGCTGGAGGCACGGCGAGTACGCAAAGACAGCAACGAGATTGTTCTAACCCACGGCTGGCGGCAGTACCGCGAACTGATCGATCGCATTTTGACCGATATGCGTGCCGAAGGACAGATCAGGTCTGACATCAATCTGAGCGCCGTTCGTTCTGCCATCGTAGGCATGGCGGAAGGCATGTGGCGCGATCAGGTTGTGGCTGACCGCTCAGGAGTTCGTCCCGAGTATGGCTTTGACGACGTGCAGAACGTCTTAGAGCACTTGATACTGGGGCTACATGAGCCGTACGGTCAACAGGCCAAAGCGAGCTGAACTGACTTAATCACCTCGAGGCGACGAAAGCCCGCTCGTTGCGGGCTTTGTCGTTACCCGGGAGGATGACTACAGCTTGCGCAGTACCTCGAAGACTTCTTCGGTTTCGGGCTGCCGGTCGATGGGGTGGATCTTTGCGTAAGCAACGCGGCCCTTCTTGTCGATGACGTAAACCGCACGCTCACTGATGCCCGGGACGGGCTCACCCTCGCGCAGAATGCCGTACTTACGGGCAGTTTCTCCGTGAGGATAGAAATCACTGGCTAGAGGAAGGCTGAGGACGCCGATTTCTTTCTTTTGCCACGCGACGTGACTGGGGATGGAATCGACGCTGATTCCAATGACTTCCGCGCCGTAGCCCTCAAATTTCTCAAGTTCGGCGTTGAAGGCGGGCAATTCCGCAGAGCAAACGGGCGTCCAATCCGCCGGATAGAACACCAGCACAACGTTTTTCTTTCCGCGGTAATCGCTTAACTTTACCCGTTGTTTGATATTGCCCATGACGGCAGGCAGATCGAAATCGGGAGCCTCGTCGCCGATATTAAGGGGGGCCATTGAGTCCTCCTGGACAAAAGGCGATTCTAGAGTTGTGGCTTAAGTCCCGCAAGTCGGCCTGCCCAATTTCACCACTCTGTAACTTTCACCCGACTGGTGATTCTCACCAGTGTGAGGCGCCAGGGTTCGCCAGATTTTTGGCTTTTCCACCCTCACTACGGTTAGAACCCTATGTCAATGTTACGTGTCGAGAAGGAACGGCCTCTTGGCTGGAACGACTTTGTCAGCCACAAACCGGGATGGCTACTGCCTGTTCTGGTGCTGGAATGGCCATTTGCCTGGCTGGCCTATGCCCTGAGCCGCTGGTCATTCCTGGAGGTTCTCGAATATTTGGGAAGTTTCTCCGTTCTAGTCGCCGTGATGTTTTACTTCGGCGAATCCGGCGATCGTTTGAAGCAGAAGCACTACCAGGCATGGCAAGTCATCAACACCGCTCAGCGCATGGGCGGCAGCGGTGGCCGCATTGACGCCCTCGCGGAGTTGAATGATGACGGAGTGGCTCTGGTCGGCGTAGACGTTTCCTCGGCCTTCCTGCAAGGAGTGAAACTGCCAAAGGCTCGCCTCTTGCGGGCCACCTTCAAAGACGCCGACGTTCGCAATAGCGATCTCGAAGGCGCCGATCTTTCATTCGCGTCTCTCTATGGAGCGAACTTCCGGCAAAGCAACCTGAATGGAGTGTGGCTGGTCTCGGCGATTTTGTCCGAAGGAGACTTTTGCTCGGCGCAATTCCGCAATGCCGACTTGACCGATGCCGACCTTGACGCCGCCGACCTGGGAAATGCCGACCTCAGTGGAATCAAGTGGCAACGGATTAAGAGCGTGCAGAAAACAAATTTGGCAGGCGTGAAGAACGCGCCGGATGGTTTTCTGCCGTGGGCGCTGCACCATGGCTCCGTGCAACTGCAAAGCAATCTGAGCTGTCCCGTGAACGGAACACCTCAGTAAGCAGGCGAAGGTCACCCGAGGAATCTGGGAAACAGTGCTCCGGTAGTGCGGCGATATTCTTCGTACTCGGCGCCAAAGGTGCGGACCATAAATTCCTCCTCGATTCGGCTCTTGACCGTCCACGCGACCCACACGAACACGACCGCGAGTGCCCCGCGCACCTTGCCGTTCGCCAGGAATGTTCCAATCATCGCGGTGAGGATGCCGGTATAAATCGGATGTCGAACCAGCCGGTAAGGCCCGCTGCGAATCAACTGATGATTTTCACGGATCATCGGCGCGCTGCTCCAGTTGCGTCCCAGATAGGCCCGCGCCCAGAACGCGAACGCGATACCCGCGACCGTAATGCAAACCGCGATCGAGTCCAGAGCTACGCTGCGCGGAAACAGTCGGTACTGCAGCCAAGGTGTGTTGAAGGCGGACGAGAACATCAGAGAGTAGCCGAGTATAACGAAAATTCCATATCTCAACACGCGTCCCGGACTGATACGTTCCTGAGTACGCTTGGTGTTGAGCGCAGCGATCATCCAAACCACGAAGAAGAGCAGCCACAAATAGCTGCAAATTCGCATTCCGGTGATCATGCTTGGGAGTGTACTGCACCTCGCTCCCATCAATGAAGTACGGGGCAGGCTGCAACTTCCCGGCGCAGCGCGGGTTAGAATTGTTCTACAAACTCAGGTCCAAGCCGACCGCGCCCAGGAAAGACCTTGATGCATTCGAATCGCCCCGCGAGGGTCATGCAACATAATCGCCTCGCTCTTCGTAAAGCCTTTTGCTACACAGCCTCCGTATTATTGCTGCTATCGAGCTGCGTTGTTGCCGTTTTTGCGCAGGACCAGGATGCCACTACGACGATTAAGAAAGACGTCAACGTCGTCAATGTCCTCGCCACGGTTCGTGACAAAAAGGGACAAATCGTCAACACACTACAGAAAGACGACTTCAAGCTCGAAGTCGATGGTCATTCCGAGACGATCCGCTATTTTTCTCGGGTTACTAATCTGCCTTTGACGCTGGGGTTGCTGGTCGATACCAGCTTGAGTCAGCGGCGGTTGCTCGATAAAGAGCGGACTGCGAGCTACACCTTTCTGAACGATCTACTCGACCAGACCAGAGATAAAGCATTCGTCGTTCACTTTGATTTCGATATCGAGCTGCTACAGGACTTGACCAACTCGCGCGCCAAACTGGAGATGGCGCTGCAAAAGCTGGAGACGCCGGAGGGTCGACAGATGCAGACCGGGGGAGGCTCCGATCCGGGTCAGATGAGCCGCGGTGGGGGCACCAAACTCTACGACGCGGTGTTTCTGGCGTCCGACGAGATTGCCAGCAGAGTGCAAGGACGCAAGGCGCTGATCATTCTCTCCGACGGCGTGGACCAAGGGAGCAAAACCAGCCTCAGCCGTGCGATCGAAGCATCGCAACGCGCAGACACCCTCGTCTATACGATTCTCTTCGCCGACCCCGAAGCCTATAACAACATGGCTGGCGGGTATCCCGGACGGCATGGTGGCGGCGGTTATCCCGGTGGTGGCTACCCAGGGAGGTATCCGGGAGGTGGCGGCTACCCCGGAGGCGGATATCCCGGTGGTGGCGGAGGCGGTGGTTATCCCGGTGGAGGAGGTCGTGGGGGGGGAGGTAGTCGTGGCGGGCATGATCACGCTGACGGCAAAGCGGTGATGCAGCAACTTGCCCAACAGACGGGTGGCCGCTTCTTCGAGGTGACGAAGAAAGAGTCCATCGACGACATCTACAAGACCATCGGCGAGGAATTGCGCAACCAATACAATCTGGGATTCACGCCCGAGAAGGCCGACGCCGAGTCGGGCTTCCATAAGATCACGGTCACCACTACACAGAAGGACATGATCGTACAGGCCCGCCAAGGATATTACACGGGAAAGCCTGCGGACTAAGCCAGGGTTGCATCGATTCTAGCCTCATCGACACTTCGTCAGCTTGCGAGCAGCTGCCTAAGTACATACTGCAAGATGCCGCCGTGCTGGTAGTACAGCACTTCCTGCGGGGTGTCGATTCGCACCGTAGCGTCGAACTCATTCATCGAACCATCGTTCTTCTTCGCGCGCACCTTTACCGTCTTGCCGGGAGCAAAGTTAGTCAGCACCGCTGGTAGTCCCACAATGTCATACGTCTCCTCGCCTGTTAACCCGTTCGCCTCGGCGTTCTCGTCGTCGAGGAATTGCAGAGGGAGAACTCCCATGCCCACCAGGTTGGAGCGGTGGATACGCTCAAAGCTCTCAGCGAGCACAACGCGTACGCCCAGCAACCGTGGTCCTTTCGCCGCCCAGTCGCGCGACGAGCCGGAGCCGTATTCCTTGCCCGCCAGCACCATCAGCGGAGTTCCGGCGGCGCGGTATTGTACCGACGCGTCATAGATAAACATCTCTTCGCCGTCGGGAAGGTGCCGCGTGTAGGCGCCTTCGCGGTCTGGAGTAAGTTTGTTACGCAAACGCACATTGGCAAACGTTCCGCGCATCATCACTTCGTGATTGCCACGCCGTGAGCCGTAGGAGTTGAAGTCCACCGGCTGAACGCCATGCTCGATCAGATACTGTCCCGCCGGACTGTTGTGCTTGATCGAGCCTGCGGGAGAGATATGGTCCGTCGTCACGCTATTGCCGAGATAGCACAGCACCCGAGCGCCTGAGATATCGCCGACCGGCGCAGGCGTCTTGGACATCTTGTCGAAGTACGGCGGATTCTTCACGTACGTGGACTTCTCTTCCCACGTAAAAGTCTCGCCCTCAGGCACGTGCAGCTTCTGCCAGCGTTCATCGCCGCGAAATACATTACTGTAGCTCTTCTGGAAGAGGTCGCCAGTGATGTACTGCTTCAGCACGTCATCGACTTCCTTCGCCGTGGGCCAAATATCTTTCAAGAAGACCGGCTTACCTTTGGCGAAGCCCACGGGCTGGCGATAGAGATCAATATCGATGCGTCCTGCCAACGCGAAAGCCACTACGAGCGGCGGCGACATCAGGTAATTGGCGCGCACTTCCGAATTGATTCGGCCCTCAAAGTTGCGATTGCCGCTGAGCACTGAAGCGACTACGAGTTCCTTGTCGGCGACCACGCTTGCCACTTCGGCTGGCAGCGGTCCTGAGTTTCCGATGCAGGTTGTGCACCCATAGCCGACCACGTGGAACTTCAACTTCTCCAGGTACGGCAACAAACCCGATCGTGAAAGGTATTCCGTGACAACCAGCGATCCCGGGGCAAGCGAAGTCTTCACCCATTCGGGGACGGTCAACCCTTTCTCGACGGCTTTCTTGGCCAGCAGTCCGGCGCCAATCAGCACCGACGGATTCGACGTGTTGGTGCAACTGGTGATGGCAGCAATGACCACACTGCCGTGTCCCAGCGCCTCTTCCAATGCGACTTCGACCTCCACCGCCGCGGTTGTCTGCTCGTTTACGTTCGGCGGATGTCCGCCCTCCGATTCCCAACGCGATTCCTGCTTGGGTGGAACGTGCTGCCCCGGTTTCAACAGTGTCGGAAGTGCCTGCTCGAATGACTCCGCCGCGCGTGATAGCGGCACGCGGTCCTGGGGACGCTTCGGCCCCGCAATGCTAGGCTCTACGCTCGCCAGATCGAGATCGACGACGTCGGTGTATTCGGCTTCCGGCGTGTCAGGGGTGTGGAACAGTCCCTGCTCCTTGTAATATGCCTCGACAATCGCGACATGCTCTTCGGTACGCCCGCTCAGGCGCAGATAACGCAGAGTCTCGTCGTCCACTGGAAAGATGCCGCACGTTGCGCCATATTCCGGCGCCATATTCGCGATGGTTGCACGGTCCGCCAGCGGGAGGTTGTGCAGGCCCGGTCCGAAGAACTCCACGAACTTGCCCACGACGCCCTTCTTACGCAGCATCTCGGTTACGGTGAGCACGAGATCGGTCGCTGTCGAGCCTTCCTTGAGGCTATTGCTCAGTCGCACGCCGACCACCTGCGGAATAAGCATTGACACTGGCTGTCCGAGCATGGCGGCCTCGGCTTCAATGCCGCCAACACCCCAACCTAGCACCCCGAGACCGTTGATCATCGTGGTATGGGAGTCGGTCCCGACCAGCGTGTCGGGATATGCCATGGGATTGCCGCTTTCGCCACTTGCACCGACGAAGACCACCCGTGCCAGGTACTCGAGGTTAATCTGGTGCACGATCCCGGTGTCGGGCGGCACAATTGCGAAATTCTTGAACGCCGTCTGTCCCCAGCGCAGAAACGCATAACGCTCCTTGTTACGCGAGAACTCCAGCTCTGCGTTGAGTTGCAGCGCGTTCGCGCTACCGAATTCATCCACCTGTACCGAATGGTCGATCACCAACTCCGCCGGCTGTAGTGGATTGATCAGTCCGGGGTCGCCTCCCAGTGCTTTCATTGCGTCGCGCATCGCTGCCAGGTCAACAACCGCAGGCACGCCTGTGAAATCCTGTAACAGCACGCGACTTGGCATGAACGCGATCTCTTCTGAAGGCACGCTCTTCTTGTTCCAAGCTGTCAGCGCGCGCACGTCGTCGGCCTTGACCGCCTTACCGTCTTCGCGGCGCAGCAAGTTCTCCAGCAGTACGCGCAACGAGTACGGCAGGTGCCGTATTGAACAGCCATGCGCTTCAACGGCGCTCAGCCTGTAAATCTCAAATTGCTTGGAACCGACACGGAGGGTAGACCGACTGCCAAAACTGTTCATGGAATGAGTCCCTTCTTATTGATGCTTTTGGACGGTGGAGTGATGGAACGCGCCTTCGCTCAACGGGAAACCATCCAGTTTAAAACGCGGGGATGCCCGCTGGGTAGGGGCTGCGAACCGGTCAGGCTCCCATTCACGAACTGAATCGTTCAGCAGCCCGCGCTTTCGCCCTAGCGGCTTCTTCCTCCCGGTTTTTTGGAGCGGCGTTGGTTTCGAGCGACCCTAACAGGTTGCGTGAGATCGCGGCGACCTCCTCGACTGCAGCCAAGAACGCAGCTTCGTTGGTTTTTGAAGGCTTGTTAAAGCCGGTAATCTTCCGGACGAACTGAAGGGCCGCGGCCCGAGTCTCCTCCTCCGTAACTGGCGGGTCAAAATTGAACAGCGTTTTGATGTTTCTACACATTCCAGATCTACCTCAATTGCCTACCTCGCTCTGAGCAGCAGCACCGGAATGCTGATGTTGTGCTGCACGCGCGTAGCAGTCGTTCCGAGAAAGATGTCTTTGATGAAACGGTGCCCGTGGGTGCTCATAGCAACAAGGTCGCAGCCCTTCTGCTCCACCCATTTGATGATCTCCGTGGGAGCGTCGCCGTACGCCAGTTCGGACTCGGCGGGAATGCCCGCTGCGTCGAACTCGGCCCGTACTCTCTCCAGGTAAGCCCGGTCGGCCGAGATCTCGGGGCTGATGGCGTCGGGGCCGTAGGTACGCGCCGCCCATCCATCCGCTACGTGCAGAAGAACAACCCGGCTGTGCGCCAACACCGCCAGTTTCTTCACGTGCTCGATAATCGCGCGATCGGTGGGCGTCCCGTCGAGCGTAACCAGAATGGTGTCATACATTGTGGTAGGTCCTGTAGCGCTAAGACTGGCAGAGCACAGTAGTTCTCATCCTCCAGCAATTACGTGCCACGCGATCTTCAAGGAATCCGGCAACCCATAGACGTCCATGGCGGTGATCAGGATAGCACTGGCCCATCCGGCCGCCAGCAGGAACCAGCCGTTTCGCCATTTGCCCATCCGCCTGGTTGAACTGGTGAAGTGCAGCAGCGGAAACATGGCGAAGGGAAGCTGCAATGCCAGCACCACCTGGCTCAGCGTGAGCAGATCAGTCACACTGCTGTCGCCGCGCATGCCAATAATGATGACGGCAGGCAGAATCGCCAGCGAACGCGTGATGAGCCGGCGCACCCAGGGCTTGATGCGCCAGTTCATAAAGCCTTCCATCACCACCTGGCCGGCCAGGGTTCCGGTGATGGTGCTGCTTTGTCCGCTGGCCAGCAGTGCAACCGCGAACAGGGTGCTCGCAGCAGTCGCGCCAAGCAGCGGAGCCAGCGTGAGATAGGCAACCCTGATCCAGTCGCTGTTGGGACTGAAGTGCACCACCTGTCCGCCGGGAACCGTGACGCTCTCCTTGCCGAAGAACACCATCGCCGCCAGCACGAGAATCGCGGAGTTCACGAAGAACGCAATTGCCAGAGCCACCACCGAGTCAATCGTGTTGAAGCGGATGGCACTGCGCATTGAGGGCTCGTCCTGCTGCAACTTGCGGCTTTGCACCAGCGCCGAGTGCAGGTACAGGTTGTGGGGCATAACAGTAGCGCCAATGATGCCGATCGCAAGGTACAGCATTCCGGCCTCACGCAAGTGCGGCGAAGCCAGCGCTCGCGCCATCTCGACAAAGCTCGGCTGCGTTTCCGGCAACACAAAGATTTCGATGAAATAGCATCCGGCGATAGTGCCGATCAGCACCAGAACGACGGCTTCGATAGCGCGCATACCGAAACTCTGCAGGCCCAGCAAGAGCAAAACATCGAGGCCGGTGATGACGACCGCCCAGAACAGCGGAATGTGAAAGAGCAGGTTCAGCGCCACCGCGCCCCCGAGGACTTCCGCCAGGTCGCAGGCGGCGACGGCCAGCTCGCTCAGGAGCCAGTTCGGCCAGCGCGTCCAACCGGGATACCAGTCGCGGCAGCATTGCGCCAGATCTTTGCCGGTGACGACGCCCAACCGCGCGGAAATCACTTGCATGAAGATCGCCATCAGGCTGGCGAGGCCGACCACCCAGAGCAGGTTGTATTTGAACTGGGCGCCCGCTTGCAGGTCGGTGCCCCAGTTGCCTGGGTCCATGTAGCCCACGCTGACCAGAATCGCCGGGCCGACGAAAGCCCGCCACTTCTGCCAGAATCCGGCCTCGTAGTGGGGGACGGCGACCGTGCCGTGAACCCCTTCGAGGGAGGGATGGCTGGCAGCCGGGGTGCGCAGGACTCCGCGGTCGAGTGCCGCTTCTGTCCGTTCGGGGGCCGAATCTGCCATGTTCGTATTCTAGTGCCCCGTGAAGAAGGAGTGAGCGAGAGCGGTTGAGAGGAGACTTCGTGCCAGCTTTGCCACCAGTCCATGGCAATTGAAGACGCTCAGAGCACGAATCTTTAGAATCAATGGGTTAGGGAAAATATCTTGGTATCCATTTGATTCTAAAGAGAGTTATACGTATCCATGTGTGCCAGTAGGACTTAGCTCATCAATTTAGAGCTTTTGGTTAAAAGGCTCGCAATACTTCCCATACTTCCCATACAGCAATTCGGCATACATTACCCCACGTCAGATAGGCGAGCCCGGGCGTATTGGGCCCCAAGTTTGAGAAAGAACAGCAAAACCCCCCACGCTGGGTGAGGTCGAGGCACACAAATACCGTGGTCCACGAGTCGGTTGTAAAGCTCGCGAGGGAGGGGTGCAAGGGAAATCAGTTCTGGAACAAAACTAAAGTAACCAGACGGGGAGTTCCAGCCTCAGTCCTATCGCATTTCCCGGTACTTGCGGAGCAATTCGTACAGGACGACGCCGGCTGCGGTGGCGACGTTGAGAGAGTGTTTGCGGCCTATCATAGGAATGCGTACGTGGGTGTCGGCGAAGGCGAGAAGTTCGGGGCGGATGCCGTCCACTTCGTGGCCGAAGAGGATGCAGACGGGAAACGCCGGCTTCCACTCGTACAAATCGACGGAGTGCAGGCTGGTTTCGATGGCGGCAATCTCGTAACCGCGCGTACGCAGATTGGCGAGCACTTCGCCAGCATCGGCATAATATTGCCAGGAGCACGGATTCTTCGGCACCCAGCGCGGTCTTGCTGATGGCCGGTTTTGGCGGATGCGCCGTGATGCCGCAGAGATACAGCGTTTCGAGTCCGACAGCGTCGGCGGTGCGAAAGAAAGAGCCCACGTTGTACAGGCTGCGAACGTTGTCGAGGAGGACGACGGCAGGTAGGCGGAGTCCTTCGTAGGCGGAGCCGAGGGAGGTAACCTGGAAGGGAAGGCGGTCCATTCGGTGTTTGAGGATAGCAGAGTGAAAATCCACCACAGAGTCGCGGAGACGCAGAGAAGAAATTTAGTTCAGGGTGACAATTCAAGATAGAGCGGGGCGTTCGGCGCGGCTGAACAGGCTGGTGAAAAAGTCGAAAGCAGATTCCCCGCAGCCTGAAGGCTGCGAGAAATGATAAGAAGTAACTTGTGCGGCACGGCTGAAGCTAGGCCCCTCAAAAACTCTTTGGGGAAGGGTTGGTGAGTGGAGCGGTTTTTAAGCCCACCCTTTCGCAGGGGACGCGAAAGGATGGGGCACCCACGGGGTTGACTATTCCTCTTCTTCGACGACCTCGCCGCGCTCGGCTTTGGCGGCGGCGATGATTTTTTCCTGCTGTGCGCCCGGCACATAATCATAGTGGTGCATTTCCATGGAGAAGCTGCCGCGGCCCTGTGTCATTGAGGTCAGGTCGGTACCGTAAGTCAGCATTTCGGCCATCGGAACCTCGGCCTTCACGATGGTCTTGCCGGCTTTGTTGTCCATGCCCTGGATGCGTCCGCGACGGCTGTTGAGATCGCCCATGATGGCGCCCGCGAATTCATCGGGAATGGTGATCTCGACGTTCATGATGGGCTCGAGCAGTGCCGGCTTGGCTTGTTCCATAGCCTTGCGGAAGGCAATGCGTCCGGCGGTCTTGAAGGACAGCTCGTTCGAATCGACGTCGTGATACGAGCCGTCATAGAGAACCACGCGGAAGTCCACTACCGGAAAACCGGCAAGAAAACCGCGGGCGGCGGCCTCCACAATGCCTTTCTCCACCGCGGGAATGTAGTTCTTCGGGATCGAGCCGCCGAAGATCTCGTTGACGAACTCAAAGTTTCCGCCATGAGGCAGCGGTTCCATCTTGATCTTGCAATCGCCGAACTGGCCGTGGCCGCCAGATTGCTTTTTGTGGCGGCCCTGCACGTCGGCCCTGCCGCGGATGGTCTCGCGGTAGGGCACCTTGGGTGCTTTCAGGATGACTTCTGTGTGATAGCGGTTCTTCAGTTTGGAGACTACAACTTCGATGTGCTGCTGGCCGGTTCCTGCGATGAGGAATTCCTTGGTCTGGGGATCGCGGAAGAAACGCAGCATGGCATCTTCTTCCATCAGCTTGTGGATGCCGTTGCTCAGTTTGTCTTCGTCGGCGCGGGTCTTAGGTTCGATGGCGAAGGTGATGGCGGGCTCGGCGAATGTCACCTGCGGATACTGGATTGAGGATGCCTTGTCGCCCAGCGAATCGCCGGTGAGCGTGTCTTTCAGCTTCGCGACCGCGCCGATGTCGCCAGCGTGCAGCTCAGTCACAGGGACCGCGGTTTTGCCCTGCATCGATGAAATATGGGCGAACTTTTCGCTGGTGCTGCGGGTGTAATTCTGGAGCGTGGCATCGTTCTTGAGCACGCCGGAGAAGACCTTAAAGAAGGAGATGCGTCCGGAAAACGGATCGCTAATGGTCTTGAAGACGTAAATCGAGAGCGGCTCGGTATCGCTGACTTTGCGTACTGCCGGTTCACCATTGTTTGCGGTGGCCGCGGCCTTTACCGTGCCGCGCTCGACGGCGGTCGGCAGATAATCCACGATGAAGTCGAGTACCTCGTCGGTGCCCATATTGCCGAGGCCCGAGGCGAACAGAACAGGGAAAATCTTGTCTTCGCGGATGGCATTGTGCAGGCCGGCGACGATATGTTCCTCGTCGATAGTGCCCTTCTCGAAGAACTCTTCCATGAGGGCGTCGTCGCCTTCCGCAACCAGTTCGACCAGGCGCTCGTGCGCGGTCTTGGCTTCCTCTTCCATGTTGGCGGGAATCGGTCCGATCTTGGCTTTGCCGTTGCCTCCCATCTCGTAGGTGTAGGCCTGCATCTTCACTAGGTCCACGACGCCGGTAAAACTCTTCTCCGACCCGACCGGGAGTTGAATGGGCACCACGGTGCGCCCGAACGCAGAGGTCAGCGAGTCCATTACTCGGGTGAAGTCGGCGCGCTCCCGATCCATGCGGGTACAGACGATGGCGCGTGGCAGGAGGAATTTGTCGGCATAGTTCCAGATGCGCTCGGTCACGACTTCGACGCCGCTGACTGCGTCAACCACGACGAGAGCGCTATCCACGGCGGGCAATGCCATCTCGGCTTCGTGAATGAACATGCTGAAGCCGGGAGTGTCGACCAAGTTGATCTTGGTCTTGCCCCACTCGACCACGGCGGTGGCGGCGGCCACGGACATCGACCGTGAGACCTCTTCTTCGTCGTAGTCGGTGACGGTATTGCCTTCATCGACGCGGCCGAGGCGCTGCGTGGCTCCGGCGGTGAACAGCATGGCCGAAGCCAGTGAGGTCTTGCCGGAATGTGAGTGCCCAATCAGGGCGACGTTGCGGATGTTAGCGCCTTCGTACGTTTTCACGTAAGACTCCTTGGAGAGATGAGAGAAATGACAGTGGTGCGTGCGCGGACTAAAGTCCGCGGGGAAGAAAAAAAGGACGGTGTGGACGCTGGCGCTTCGACAGGCGCAGGGCAGGCCTGAAAGGTCAGCTTTACCCGAGGAGCGACGCGAGATGCGATTTGCGGCACGTTGGTACCGTCCAGCTAGAGTTAATGCGCCAGCGAGAGAGCCGCCGTGCGACAGGTCGGGACTCCGCTCCGTCTCACAGGCGTTCTACCCCGGCGGCACGAACCGCGATGTGCCCAAAACCCCGAGGCTGCCGATGAGGCAACGGGCATCTCCAGAGATGCTCAGGCGCATCTATGGAAAAAACCCGAAAGGCGGGGCACCATGCCGGCCTGCGCATGGTGATGCTGGAACAAACTAAAGATGCTAGCACACGGGGTTACGAGCCTCAATGAGACAGTAGGAAAGGCGCCAACACTTCAGTAGGCCATCCGTTACGCCCACCGTTTCGGATCGTACGCGCAGATCCCTGAATACCGGCACGGATATGCGCCGGAACGACGTAAGCACGCGGACTGTCACTCGAGTGCCAGGCTGCAGCTAATGTGCCCATGAAAAAAAACCTCAGAATCGCGCGTCACTACTTACTACTGATAAACGTGATCGGTGTGCTGGCCATGCTGATGCGACCGCCGTTTCTGGGCGGCGAAACCGTGACTGTGCGTCATCATGAAGGCCTGGCTCATGGCTTCCTTCACTTGCGTACGCTCGAAGGCGAGTTGCTGGCTGATGGTGACCTGATCCAGAACGCCCATGGCGATCGGGTTACGACGCGCATGGTCCTCCATTTCAAGGACGGGTCGATTCATGACGAAACTGCGGTTTTCACGCAACGCGGCACCTTTCACCTGCTGAGCGATCACTTGATCCAGAAAGGGCCAAGCTTTCCTCATCCTATGGACGTCTCGACCGACACATCGAAGGGTGACGTTGCGGTGCGAACCACGGACAAGGACGGCAAGGAGGACCTTCGGAACGAAACTCTTGACCTGCCAGCCGATCTGGCGAACGGTATGGTCACGATTCTGCTGAAGAATCTTCCACCCGGTACGCAGAGCACGACGCTGTCCATGGTGGCCGCTACGCCCAAGCCGAGGATCGTGAAGCTGGCGATTCATTCGCAGGGAGAGGAGACCTTCTCCACCGGACTCATCAAGAGAAAAGCTACGCACTATGTCGTGAAGATCGAAATTGGAGGCGTCGCGGGCCTGGTCGCCCCACTGGCCGGCAAGCAACCGGCTAATACTGACGTGTGGATCCTAGGGGGAAACGCTCCGGCATTTATCAAGTCGGAGGGGCCGCTGTTTGAGGGCGGTCCGGTGTGGAGAATCGAACTCGTAGCGCCGCGGCTACCGCGGTGAGTGTGTGGAGGCCTTTGCAGGGCGCCGGGAGCGAGATAACACTTCCGGCGCCAGTTCCGTTCCGATTAGTCCATTGCCGCTAACGCCGAGTCTTCTTCTTCGTGGCGGATTTCTTGGCGATTGTTTTCTTCGGTCCGGCCTTCTTTTTGGCCGGAGCCTTTTTCGCGGCGGTCTTCTTCGGCGCGACCTTCTTCTTGGCAGCTACCTTCTTGGGTGCGGCTTTCTTCTTCGCCGGCTTCGCCTTTGGCTTCGCGGCGGGCCTGGCTGGCGTTGCTTTCTTCTGCGCCGCCGACGTGGTCGGGGTCGTTTTGGCGGCTTTCGCTGGAGCCGCCGTCTTCGCGGTCTTTGCGGGAGCCGTTGTCGCAGCTTTCTTTGCAGCCGGCGCTTTGCCCGCGGTTTTCGCTGCCTTTGCGGGAGCAGAAGTTCCGCCTGACGAGTCTGATGCGCCGCTCGGAACCGTGGTGACGGCCGAGGGTCCGTCGGCAAACAGCAGACGCTGCACGTTGCGCATGTTCTGCGGATCGTAATCGCGCTGCCACCAGCTTTGCGGACCAGTTCCGCAGGAACTCAGTACGAGCGGAGAGACCGTGGTGGCCTTGCTTACGGCAGCGCGGAAGTAATAGTGATCGACCAGACGGACGGCTTCGGTGGCGAAGATGCGCGCGACCGCCTTGTCGTAGATGGCCAGCAGGTTGTCGCCGTTCTGGCTCTCGCCGCCTTCCGCGAGGTTCGACGAACCGGTGAAGACGACGGGATTCGCGTCGTTGAAGTCGATGACGACGAACTTGTCGTGGATGACCTGTCCGCTGCCGCCGGTAAATTCTTTGTCGAAGGGCGGCGGTACCTGCTTCACCAGCGCGGCAAATGGAACGAGTTGCCCGGGCTGTCCCGGTTTGTAGAGGGTGAAGCCGGCGTCGGTCTGGGTCATGCCGTAGGAGAAGACCTTGCCGCTGAGGTGAAGGTTTTGCAGCGTCTGGAGCGTGTCGCCGCTGCCGCCGAGCTCCATCACGGCGAACATCACAGAGGACTTCGCCTTCTTCAGGGCATCGATGACAGTCTGCATCGACATTGGCGGCTTGGGATGCGGAGCGAAGCTGACCTGGAAATTAGGAACTCCGCCGACCTGGTTGGGGAATTTGAACCACTGCTTGGCGAGCGGCGACTTCACGTAGGCGCCCATGTTGCTGAACACCGACTGAAACACCTGCTCGTAGGCGTCGGCGACGTTGGCGTCGTCGAACACCATAACGTTGTTCGCTTGCACGTACAGACCGCGGACTGAGAAGTTCGCTGAGCCGGTGAGAACCTTCGCCGCCTTGCCATCTTTCTTCTGGATGATGATCTTGTCGTGTGCGAAGCGCTGGAAGTGCCCTTGCTTGACATTGTCGGCGCCCGCCGACTTCAGCAGCCGCTCGTGGACCTGAACTTCGAGCGCGGTGCCGGTATGCAGCGAGGCGTTGTCGAGAAATATGCGGAGCCGCGAACCCAGGGCCTCGCACATCTTGAGGATGTCGGACTCGTCGAAGTCGTAGGCGAACATGTCCACCGTGATGGACTTGTCGTTGACGCACTCGGTCAGCAGGTCGAACACCAACTTGCGGGCGTGCCAGCCCAGCCACTCATATTGCGGCTGATAGGGCTTGGTGTCGTAGTCCAGGGTCTTGGGCTGAGGACGGATATCTTTGTTCTGAAACTTCGTGGCGTAGGCCTGTGAGCTGACATAGCCGCGCGTCAGTCCGAGCTGGAAGTTTCCCGCCTGTGCAGGCATGAGTTGCAGGCAAACCTCCGCCGACGGTCCATCGACGAGAGTGGTTCCTTTGCAGTACCGCGCCGTTACTTTGTACTTGTAGTCACCCGGAACAACGTCCTGGGGGAAATGTACCCAATGAAATTTCTGGAAGGGCGCGTTCTGCGACGAGGTCCAGGCTTTCTGCTGTTGCTGCGGAGTGGTTCCCGACGTGACCGGCTGAGTAAAGTTCAGCCGGTTGCTCAAGAACGTGGATTGTCCGTTGGGCGGCGTGAGTTGGATGGAAAATCCTGCGAGATCGTTTTGCTTGAGCAGCGCATCGTCGAGACTGAAGGCGAGCAGTACATCGCCGTCGCCTGCATAGGCGGACACAGTCAAGCCATCGTTCGAAGTGTGATCGGTCGGAGCAGTAGGCATGGGCAACCTCCTCGGCAGCCTGAACTCGGATGAGGAACTCATCAATTCGTGCCGGATCGATTGGCTGGAGGAAAGGGCGAGAGGCTCTGACTTCCGCGTCCAATGCGGGTTCCGAGCGATGTTGGATCCGGAGAAGGACAAGACCTCTCCGGAAGGCTTTAGGAAACGGCACGATTGTACACCCGCCATGGAACGACTCTGCCTGGTATCTGACGCGCGAACTATGCGGGTTTTCGCCAGAGGGGAATCGTCCAACGCCAGCAGCGCCGGTCACCGCGTTTGCCGCAGAGCCAACCAGAGATGCGCTGCGAATCTGCTTGACCGTGGCACGAAAGTGGCCGACAATTCCGCAGTTCCTCAAGTCATCTTTCCGTCCGCCGCTGCTTCCGGGCATTTCCGGCGGTCACTGATTGGGATTGGTGCGCCAATTCTATAGGCAGGGCCGTAGTCCCATGGGTTGCAGCAGCTGGTTCGAGTATTGCGGTTCGCACTTTTCCAATTCTCAGCAAAATCAAGGAGGGACAAAATATGAAACGGCACATTGGGTTCGGAATGTTAGTGTGTCTGGTCGTCGGAAGCGCGCTTGCTGTGGTGGCACAGTCGGGCGCAGATTCCATGAAGCCGCCGAAGGTGCTGGTCGTCACGCGCGAGTATCTGAAGCCGGGCAAGACCGGTTCGCCGCACGAGAAGACGGAGAGTGCCTTCGTCCAGGCGAACAAAGCGGCCAACTGGCCTACCCGCTATCTTGGCATGGACTCGCTTTCCGGTCCTGCCCGCTCGCTGTTCTTTATTGGATATGACTCGTTCGCCGATTGGGAGAAGGATCAGCAGGCTACCGCGAAGAATGCAACTCTGTCGGGCGCGCTGGACCGCGCGTTCATCGCGGATGGTGATCTGCTCACCGGATATCAAAGCAGCGCTTTTACTTATCGCGAAGACATGAGTCTTCGCCCTGGAGTCAACATCGCGCAGATGCGCTATTTCCAGATTTTGCGGTTCAAAATCAAGCCGGGACACACCAGCGAGTGGGAGGCACTCGCGAAGATGTATCACGACACCTACGAAAAGGCGGTGCCGTCGGCCAATTGGGCCACCTACGAATGCATGTTCGGAACGGATAGCGACGGCATTTTCATCGTGCTGATTCCAATGAAGTCGCTGGCGGAAGTGGATGCCGGCTTCGGCGATGCCCAGAAGTTTGGCGCGCAGTTGGGTGAGGACGGCATGAAGAAAATAATGGAGCTGTCGGCATCGTGCATTCAGGAGAGCGAGGCCAATCTCTTCATCTTCAATCCCAAAATGAGCTACGCCCCGGCGGAGTGGATCAAAGCCGATCCAGGCTTCTGGGCACCGAAGGCCGCTCCGATGGCCAAGAAACCGGCTGATAAACCTGCGCAATAATCTGGATGCGGCAAATCATCATGGGGCAGCCACAGGCGTAGCTGCCCCTTGATGGGAGACGGTGCTCTACTCCCCCGGCCAGATCACGCGCCTCCTAGCCTGGTGCTTTCCTCCGCCGACGTCTCTAGGTGTGCGTGTTCCATTTTCGTCTCAGGACCTGCATCAGTCCCACTACGCCGGTCCCCATCAACACCAGCGTTCCGGGTTCAGGCGTGGCCGAGTCTCCGTGGCTTGAGGAGAACCAGAAGATCTTCGACAGCGAAGTTGTGTCGTTATGTACGGACGAGAGGGCATCTACGAGTCCAACGTTGGTGGCGGCGTAGTCCACCCAGTTGGGCACAGGTGTGACTCCGTCAGGTAGTGTGCCTCCGGGGCCGCCGTCATACATCACGATGATGTGCGACGGGTCCCAGCCATAGTCGTTGATGAGAATGTTGCGCATGTTCTGGATGTCGTTGAAGAACTCCCATCCCACGTTGTTGTTTCCACCCACGCCGAAGAGAAACGCGTAGTCATTGAAGCCGCCCAGGTAGCGGAGGGTGAAACTGTTGGCCAGATTGCTGGAGGCGTAATACTGCGGACTCTGTCCCGGACTGGCCGCAACTGTCGCGGCGCTCGAGTTCTGGAATGCGGTCTGCATAGTCACATCGGCCATCGCGTTATTGGCCACCTCACTTTGCCAGTAATGCGGGAAGTAGCTGTAGGCGTCGGTGTAATTCTTCGCTGCAGTTCCGCCCGTGTAGAACGAGCACTGGTCGTAGGCACAGGCGGTATTCACGACGACGTTTGGCCTGATATTGGCCGGTGTGTTCAGGTTGTTCTCGTTGCCGTCGTAGGTTG
The DNA here is from genome assembly GCA_963738905.1 of uncultured Acidobacteriaceae bacterium. Taxonomy (GTDB): domain Bacteria; phylum Acidobacteriota; class Terriglobia; order Terriglobales; family Acidobacteriaceae; genus DASRAA01. The sequence goes on along the minus strand of CAVTYG010000010.1, from coordinate 514,755 downwards.
CCAGAGATCCGATGAAGCCTCCGCTGTGGCAAGCTTCGACGGTGAACATCGCCTGGTTGTAGGAGGCGAACGAAGTGTTTGGGTTGGTGAAGAAGTAGTTGGAGAGTTGGGAATCCCAGATCTTGTTTCCGTTATCGTCGACAATGTAGGAGTGGGTGCCCTTGGGTTGAATGATTGGCGGAGCGGGATTTACTCCTGTCCATGGTCCCGTCCGGGTGGGCTGGGCCTGCAGATGGAAGGAGACGAGCAGCAGGACGGTCACTGCACAAAGCGCCATTCTCTGCGCAATGCCCGCTGAGCGATGTTGGTTGTAGGTTCCCATGGTGACCTCCTTTTTGCTTGCCTGATTATGGCGGCGACTGAGGCTTTGGGTGAGGGGCAGTCTCACCGCGTAACTGCCTTCGCTGCTGCTCTCGTCTCATCGCGGGCCGCCAGTAGCCACCCCTCGTGGCCCGCCGCGGCGATACGTTCGCTGAGCCACGTGCGTTTCACAATGACGACGCAGAGTTGAAACAACTGGGTGAACTTCAGGAAACGGAGCTTGTCGTTCGCGAAAGCTGGGCTCACTTCCTCCATCTCGTCCTCCCCTCCGGAAACGTAAGGGCGGCCGCTGGTTAGCTGCACGCCCTGAGTTCCTTCTCGGGTGCGAAACCCGGAAGCAGAAACCGAACCTGCTTCCGGATCTCCTCTCCCCGATCAAAAGCGGCTCGTCGAGTGCGTCGAACCTTGCCGCTTTCAGGCGCAACTTACCTCCGTTTCGGCTCCTGGTTCAATGGACAACCCCTGACTTCCCCATGGAAAGGACGTGACTGGCGTCTTATCGCCGTATGACCAGCTCAGTCATTGTGAAGGTGGGGTTTAAGTGGATATCTGACTGCCAAAATCTACCCACTTGCAACACGACGAGGGTTATAATCCGCACCAATAGTGGGGCATCTGCGGGTTTACCGTGAGCGAGACTTATCGCCTACTTCGTTTTGGGGTGTTCGAGCTAAACCTCGACCTGGAAGAACTGCGTAAAAATGGCACACCACTGAAGCTTCCGCCGCAGCCGTTCAAACTGCTCGCTTTGCTCGCCAGCCATTCCGGTCAGGTTGTAACACGGGACGAAATTCAAGAGAAGGTTTGGGGAAACGACACTTTCATCGATTTCGAACAGGGCGTTAACAAATGCATCAAGCAAATCCGCACTGCATTGAGTGACAACCCGGACGCGCCTCTCTACATCGAGACCATTCCCCGGCGTGGATACCGTTTTCTGGCCCCAGTCAGGACGAAAATCGTTCCCGCGCCGCCTCCGCAGGTTAAAGAGGCCAGCTCCGGACTCATCGCGAACGTGGCGCCGGAAGTTAGGGCGCGGGTCGAAGCAGCCACTCACACGACTTCTTCGCTCGAGGATACCGGCGCGATGCCGGCCCAGTCGCCGGCTGCTGCGCCTGAGTCGACAGTCAGCTCACGCCTTATCTGGATATTGATTCCGATGCTGATTGTTGTCGCAGTGCTGGCGTACTGGCTGCTGACTCGTCCCCCACATTGACGCACGGGTTCGTTTAGTCGGCGGCAACGCCTTCCGGTTCGGGGTCCAGCGCCGTTCCTTTGCCGCGGAGCGGCATGACGGCTCCAAGCGCCAGGATTGCGCCCGCAAGTCCGACGAGGGCAGGCCACTTGTAGTCGTGGGTGGAATCGACCAGCACGCCGGAGAGCGGAGGTCCCACGAGGCACGAGATTCCGAAGGCCGTGAACAGGAATCCCAGCAGCTCACCCAGTCCTTCGATACCGAACTTCACCGCGGCCACCGCGGGCGTCATAGCGGCAATTCCGCCGTAGCCCACGCCCAGCAGGACGGCGAAGGCAATCAGCGCTCCGTAGGAATGGCCGTTGACCCAGATGATGGAACTGCCGAGCAGCAGGATATAGCTCAACTTGTACATGTTCATAAGGCCAAAGCGCGGCGCGAGGGCATTCAGTCCCAGCCGTCCGACGACGCTTGCCGCACCCACGTAAGCGATGAGCGCTGCACCTTGCGCGTGCGTAGCGCCGAGGTCGGCGGCGAACACCGGGATAAATACGAAGGCGGTAAATATCGCTATGCCGTCGAAGATCAGTGCGAGATACAACAAGAAGAACGTTCGGGTGCGGATCATGCTGAAGACGTTTGCAGTGTCTTTCGCGCGCAGAACGGGCGGACGTGAAAGCAGAGCCGCACACGCCAGCAGGATAATTGTGCTCGCGATGCCGAAGATCTCGAAGGCGCTTCGCCATCCCAGGAGCACGGTCAAATGGCCTGCCAGAGGCGCGGCGACGAGTGTCCCGATACCGATTCCGCTGATCGAGATACCCAATGCGATGTCGCGATGCACCTTGAACCATTCGCCTACCGCGGCAATCGCGGGAATGTAAACACAAGCCAGCGCGGTGCCCACGCACACGCCGTAGGTGGCATAAAGCAATGCGAACGAATGGATACGCGCTGCCAGAACTAATCCGGCTCCCATGATGAGGGCCCCCGCGGCCACTACGTAGCGCGGGCCGAACCGGTCGGCGAGGTCGCCGGTAATCGGCGCGAGGAAGAATGAGAGCACGGTCAACGTCGAGAAAATCGTGGACATCGACGCGTGGCTCGCTCCAAAGGCGACGCTCAGGGGCCTCAGAAAGACGCCGAACGAATAGGTGACACCGAATCCGACAAACGAGACGAAGAAAGCGGCGAGGACGATCAGCCAGGCGCGGGGCGAGTCGATTCCGGTATTGGGATTGGTGGCCATATAGGGCTTCGGAGTTCCGAGAGGAGGAGCTTCAGTGTTGGGAAGGATACTGCGAATCGGCCGTTGGTACCAGCGGAATTTTACGCTCGCGATTACTTGAAGTGTGTGAACAGGTTATTCAGCGACTCCGCCAATGTGGGATGCGCAAAGATCGCTTCACGCAGCGTGGTGAACGGAAGCTTGCCCATCATTGCTAGTTCCAACATGGACATAATCTCTCCGCCTTCGATGCCCAACACGGCGGCACCGACGATCTGATCGTTGTCGCCGTTCACAACCGCCTTCATGAATCCTCGTGTTTCGTCCACCTCGAGAGCACGGGCCACGCTGGTCATCGCCATCTTCGCGACGCGAACGTTCTTGATCTGTGCGCGGGCCTCCGTTTCTGTCATGCCGACGCGTCCCAATTGGGGATCGATGAACACCGTGTAAGGTACGAGCCTTCCCGCGACGCTGGCGTTGCCCTTCTCGATGACGTTGGTGCGGAGGATGCGAAAGTCGTCGTAGGAGATGTGAGTGAATGCCGGACCGCCTTTGATGTCTCCCAGGGCGTAGATGCCGGGCACGTTCGTTTCCAGCCTGTCGTTTACCGGGATGAATCCTCTTTTTTGGTCCACTTGGATGCCGGCGGCACCCAGGTTCAAAGTGTCGGAGTTGGGCGTTCGTCCCGTAGCGACCAGCAGGTGGGAACCCGTAACGGTGACAGAACGGCCCTGCTGCTGGATCTCGACATGGATGTCTCCGTTCGTCTTGCTCACGCGCGTTGCTTTCGCGTTTAGCAGTATCGTGATGCCATCCTGCTCCAGGATATGCTCCACTTCGTGCGCAACGTCGGCATCTTCGTGGTCGAGCAGTTGCTTGCCGGTCTGCACGATCGTCACTTTGCTGCCAAAGCGGCGGAACATCTGACCAAACTCAAGGCCGACGTATCCGCCGCCGAGGACGATCAAGCGCTCCGGAACCGAGCCCAACTCCATGATCGAAGTGCTGTTGAGATAAGGGACGTCTTCCAGACCTTCGAGCTTGGGCACGGAAGGACGCGCGCCGGCGTTGATGAAGAACTTGTCAGCGGAAAACTCGCGCTGGCTCCCGTCCCGGAGTCGAACGGCAATCGAATTCGGTGCAGTAAAACGCGCCTCGCCGAAAATCAGATCGAGGTTCGGAGTCTTTTCTATCTTGTCCTGGTTGCCATTGCGAAAGCTGTCGACGATGTCGCGCTTACGCTGGCGTACGCGCGTCATATCGATGCTGATGTTTCCGGTATGTACGCCATAATCGGCTCCCCGACGTGCCAGGTAAGCAACACGGCCGCTGGCGACCATGGTCTTGGTAGGCGTGCACCCCTCGTTGACGCAGGTTCCTCCGACGTGCTCGCGCTCCACCAGCGCAGTTCGCATCCCTGCATTGGCCAGCGCGGTACACAGCGGCGTTCCACCCTGGCCCGAACCGATTACGATCGCATCGTACTTTTCTGTTGTCGGCATGGGCCTAGAACCTGGAGACGATGATGAAGGCGAGACCAATCGCAACCAGGTCTTCTGGTATGGCGACCGCGATGTCCGGTACCTTCAGCGCTCTTACCAGCCCGACCCGCGCGTGGTAGCCGCCAAAGGTTCCGACCAAAACTCCGACGGCGGCGCTGATGGTACCGACCAGCAAGGAAGCTCCTCCGGCGATGGCCAGGCACGCGCCGGCGAACATTCCCAGCACCAGTCGCGCCCCGAGCTGCATCGGAACCGTCCGAGCCGGAGTAGACGGCAACTGATCGGTGACGTACTCAAAGAGTGCCAGTAAGGTCAGAATGACAACCGCCCATATCGATCCCATGAAGGACAGGGGAGAGCCGGAAAGGTTGATCCAGCCAAGATGTGCAGCCCAAGCCACGGCGGCACAGCCGGTAAAGGCCCGCAGTCCCGAGACAAGGCCGATGCCAAACGTCAGCACCAACAGGAGTCCCATATTCATGCGCCCTCCAGAAAATGTCTTAGGATTTGAAACGGCTAGGCCCGACAGATGCCGAATGGATGAAGCGACCAAGTTAGCGATTCAAAAATAGCAGCTTAACCGCTGCGTTCTACCGGGATCGCTGCAATTCCATTTCGGTCCCTTTGCAACGTAAGTGGTAGTGGTACTAGTTGCTGGTCCTCCGAACGACGGCTAGACTTTTATGACATCAGCCAAAAATCGTCCCCCGGGAAGCGTTTGCGGAAAACGTGCGCCCCGGCGATTCGCCAAAAGGAGAACTATGAAATTTAGGTGGCTCGTAGCACTATTTCTGGTCGCAGTAATCGTTCCGCTCGTCTTTCTGGCGGGATGTTCGAAGTCCGATACCCAACCGACAAGTCAGAAGGCACCAGGCACTGAACAGGCCGTAGCCGATGCCGTCGACGTTTACGTCTACGGCTATCCGCTGGTCACCATGGACATGACGCGGCGGCAATTCACCAACGTGGCCACTCCGGATGCCGCCCACGCACCAATGGGGCAGATGCTGAAACTGCGCAACTATCCGGCGGTTGACAATCACGCAGTTACGGCCCCGAATGCCGACACGCTCTACACGACAGCCTGGATTGATGTATCCCAGGAGCCGTGGGTGTTGAGTGTCCCCGACATGGGCGACCGCTATTTCCTGTTGCCGATGCTCAGTGGCTGGACCGATGTGTTCCAGGTTCCCGGCAAGCGCACCACGGGCGGCAAGGCTGCGAACTACGTCATCACCGGTCCCGGCTGGAGCGGAACGCTGCCCGCAGGCGTGACGGAATACAAGTCGCCCACCGGAATGGTCTGGATGCTCGGCCGCATTTACTGCACCGGTACTCCTGCCGACTACGCCGCAGTGCACGCTCTGCAGGACAAGTTCACGCTGGTGCCGCTCAGCTCCTACGGCAAGCCGTACACTCCTCCGGCCGGGACGGTTGATCCCAACTTCGATATGAAGACCGGCGATTCGCGACCAGGTGGACGCGCTGAGCGTCAACGACTATTTCAACTACCTGGCGAAGCTGATGAAGACCAACCCGCCCGCAGCCGCCGACGCCGCGATGGTCGAAAAGATGAAAGCCATTGGGATTGAGCCCGGCAAGGATTTCGATCCCAGCAAGCTGGGCGCTTTCGACAAGGAACTCATCAAGGGCGTGCCCAAGCTAGCGCAGGTCAAGATCATGGAGTACTTCAAGAAGGCCGCTGAGCCGGTCAACGGCTGGACGTACCTCACCAAGAACATCGGCGTGTACGGGACCGACTACATCCAGCGAGCGCTGGTGACGGCCATCGGTCTCGGAGCGAACCGTCCGCAGGACGCCATCTATCCCACGTCGCAGAAAGATGCTGCCGGACACGAGTACGACGGCGCCTCCAAGAAGTACGTCATGCACATCAACAAGGGCGATCTGCCGCCAGTCAACGGCTTCTGGTCGCTCACCATGTACGACAAGGACTACTTCTTTGTCCCGAATCCGCTGAACCGCTATACCTTGAGCGCGCGCAACAAGTTCGTCACCAATCCTGACGGCTCGGTTGACTTGTATCTGCAGGCTGACTCACCCGGCAAAGCCAAGGAAGCCAACTGGCTGCCTGCACCGAAAGCCCAGTTCATTCCCATGATGCGTCTGTACTGGCCGAAGGAGACTCCGCCTTCGATCATCGACGGCAGTTGGAAGCCGCCGGCGATCACCGAAGTCAAGTAGTTCGACGAAACGGGGCAGCTCGCGAGGTTGCCCCATTGTCGCAATCAGGCTGCCTAGCACTTTTGCCAGTTGGGCGGTGACACCCTTTCGAGTAGCATCTATGAGCACTTACAAGAATTGCTTCTGAGATCGTCGTGCGGGAGGGCAGATGAAATCCTACGATCCCAGCCGGCGAGAGAAGGTCAAGCACGAGCTGAAGGAAATGCTCGTGCTCTTTCTCTATCTGGCATTTTTCTTTTGTGCCCTTATTACGTACGACATGTTCCTGCTGAGGGAATATCACATCAAGTCGTTGGATTATGCGTTCGCGATCATCAATGCGCTGTTGATCACGAAAGTCATCATGATTGGCGAGTACGCGAAGGTCGGCAGGCGCCACGAGGATAAGGCACTGCTGCTTTCCGCCGTATGGAAGGCCTTTGTCTTCAGTCTCCTGGTTTTCGCATTTCACGTAGTCGAGGAAGTGGTGAAGCGGCTGATCCACGGATCGGACATGGCAACCGCTTCGGGCCAGATTCGCTTCGACAATCTGGCCGGACGCAGTATTGTGGTCTTCTGTGTATTCGTTCCGCTGTTCGCCTTTCGCGAATTCCAGCGGGCGATGGGCGAGGAAAAATTTTGGAACCTCGTACTAGGATCGAGGGCCGGTCACGCGAAGGACTGAATACTGCGATCTGGATTTAACACCATGCGCGCACTGAATCGTCTCATCGTTCGTGCCATTCTTTCTCTGGCGCTTGTTGGGCTGGCCTGCGCCCAGGACCTCGCTCCGCGCGCGTATGTCATCACGCCCATGCATTCCAACGCGGTTACCGTGACTTGGTCGTACTACAACGGCGGCGTGGACTTCAATGGCGCCATTCCTGTGAGCGACGCGAAAGGCACGTATAACGTCCCGGTCTTCAGCATTTATCATGCCTTCAACTTCTTTGGACGCTCGGCCAACTTCTCCGCATCGCTGCCGTACGCGGTCGGCAACTTCACCGGAGAACTGAATAACCAGCAACGGTCGGTGTATCGTTCGGGCCTGCTCGATTTCGGTGCACGCCTCTCGGTCAATCTATACGGTGGCCACTCCATGGAGGTGCCGGAATTTCGCAAGTGGAAGCAAAAGGTGCTTCTCGGCGCGAGCCTGCGGGTGATCGCTCCTACCGGACAATACGATCCGACGAAGCTCATCAATTGGGGCATCAACCGCTGGGCGTTCAAGCCCGAATTCGGTTATTCCCAGCGCTGGGGAAACTGGATCCTCGACGGTTATGCTGGGGTGTGGTTCTACACCACGAATCCGTCGTACTACAACATTCCGGTTCCTCAGCCGCAGACGGAAGCGCCCATCGGCAGCCTAGAGGGGCACCTGAGCTACGACATACCGAAGCTTAAGGGCTTTCGCAGGGCGCGGTTGTGGGCCTCGCTGGACGGCAACTTCTGGTGGGGAGGCATTACGGCGGTCAACAGCATACGCAACCTTGACACCAAGCAAACCAGTTCGCGCATCGGGGCGACGGTTTCGCTCCCAGTTTCCAAGCGCCAGTCGATCAAGGTCGCTTACAGCGACGGTGCCTACATTCGCTTCGGCGGAAACTATCAGAACGTCTCGGTTGCCTGGCAATATTCGTGGCTCGGGAAACCGAAATAGTCGATCGCCAGTCGGCGTTAAGGTTTCGGAGCCGCGCGGTGGCGACGTGGCTTAAAAACCCCCAGCCTCGTGCCTCGTAGTTTTGCCAGTCGCCTTTTCCTGCGCTCATCGGTTACCCTTGATGCGTCCAAAAAACCCAGGAATTTCGACTCATTCGAGAGGACCACATGATTCGTCTGAAATCGTTCATGGTCGCAGCCGGCCTTCTGCTGATTGCCGCCGTCGCCATAGCTCAAAGCCCGCAGATGCTCGACAAGCTGATGACCCTCAAAACCAACCAGGAAAATAACAAGGCAAAGCTGGCACAGTACACCTGGCAGGAAACCGAGACCATCAGCGTCAAGGGCAGTGTGAAAGACACCAAGGTGTACCAAGTTTCCATGGTCAACGGCCAGCAACAGAAAACGGAAGTCAGCAATCAGCAGGCGCAGCAGAGTGGCCACGAAGGCCGTTTAAAGAAGCGCGCCGTCGAGCATGTGAAGGACGAGTACACCGACTATGGGCAATCCATCGCGGCGCTCGCCAAGCAATACACCACGCCCAACCCGGAGGCCCTGATGGCGGCTAAGAATGCCGGCAATGTCTCGATAGTGCCCGGCAATGGGGCTGCGAACCTGGTGATCAAGAACTACGTGAAACAGGGCGACTCGATCACTTTCACCATCAATCCTCAGACCAAGCAAGTGCAAAACGTACACGTCGCTACCTACCTGAACGATCCTAAGGATGCCGTGACCATTAATGCGACGTTTGGACAGTTGCCCGACGGCACCAACCATGTAGCCAGCACTCTGATCAACGGAGTCAGCAAACAGTTGATAGTGAACGACGTCAACTCGAACTACCAAAAGCAGTAACGTCAACCCATCCCTTGTTGCTTCCCGGGTTCGCGGCGTGAATTTCGCCGCTAACCTGGGAGTTGCGTGACCAGACTGGTGTCCGCATGCGGACATTGTCTTGAGCCAGTCGGACGTGCCGCCCAGGCACGAGCGCGTAACTTATTGACCCGCAAGGCCACCTGCTGGCGGTGCAAGTGCACATACACTCCGGGCCGGTACGGCTTCGTCCGAAACCGGGTCGCACACCACCACAGGCCGGAGTCGCTCAATGCTACAAGACCTTCGCTTCGCTTTACGCCAACTGCGCAAGTCACCCGCGTTCGCTATCGTCGCGATCATAACCCTGGCGCTGGGCATCGGGGCCAACACGGCCATCTTCACCTTGCTCGACCAGGCCCTGTTACGCGAGCTTCCGGTGAGTCATCCCGAACAGTTGGTGCTGTTGCATTATGTCGGGTCCAACACGGGTCGCGTTAGCTCGTATGGTGGCGACTCCAAAAGCTATTTTTCGTACCCCATGTACAAGGACCTGCGTGACAAGAACCAGGTCTTCGACGGCATGTTGGCCAACATCGAGATTGGTGTGGGCGTGCAATGGAACAACCAGTCGGACCTGGCATCAGGCGAATTGGTTTCGGGCAATTATTTCGACGTGCTCGGAGTGAAACCGGCGCTTGGGCGCTTGTTTGTGCCCGCCGACGATGCGGCGCAGAACAGCAATCCCGTAGTGGTTTTAAGCTTCAACTACTGGAACTCCCATTTTGGGGCCGACCCCCGGGTTATTAATCAGGCGCTCTATATCAACGGGCATCCGTTCACCATCATCGGAGTCGCAGCCCCGAACTTCCACAGCGCCATTGCGGCCTATACTCCCAAGATCTTCGTGCCCATGATGACGAAGGCGCTGGTCACCCCTGGCTGGAACGATCTGGACAATCGCCGCTCTTCGTGGCTCACTCTGGTCGCGCGCCTTAAACCCGGCGTTAGTCGCGAACAAGCAGAGGCCGCCATGACTCCGTTGTGGCGCTCGATACGGGCCGCAGAGCTGCCGGACATCAAGGACGAAACAGACCAGTTCGCTAAACACTTCGTTCAGGAATCGAGCCTGCAACTGCTCGACGAACGCCGCGGCTTTTCGCCGCTGCGCGATCAAATCCAGACTCCGCTCCTGATTGTCATGGGGATGGTGGGGCTGGTTGTCCTGATGGCCTGTGTGAATGTATCCAGCCTGCTGCTGGTGCGGGCTGCCGCCCGCGTCAAGGAAATGTCAGTGCGCTACGCCATGGGAGCAGGCCGATGGCAGATCGTTCGGCAATTGCTCATGGAAGGCCTGCTGCTCGGACTTCTTGGCGGTGCCCTCGGATTGGCGATGGCGCCCGTAGTATCGGCGTTTCTCGCCCGAAGAATCGTGGGAGATGCGGCCACCGAAGTGCCCTTCGCTTCCCATCCTGACATGCGCATTTTGCTCTTCAACTTCGGGCTGGCGTTCATCGTCAGTGTGCTGTTCAGTCTGGCGCCGGCGCTACGTTTCCTGCATCCTGACCTGGCGAATTCGCTTAAGCAACAAACGACAACAGGCTCAGGTAAGCATCTGCGCTTCCGGCGGATTTCGGTAGGAGTACAGATCGGGTTGAGCCTTTTATTGCTGATTGGAGCGGGACTCTTTGTGCAGACCTTGCACAACTTGAAGTCGCTGAATGTTGGATTCACTACCGATCATCTTGTGACTTTTGGAGTGGACCCTACGTTCGCAGGCTATGAACCCAAACAGGCAATCGAAGTACAGAAGCGCCTGCTTGAGGCATTGGCCGCACAGCCCGGCGTACGCTCCGCTACCGGGACCGACGACCCGATGCTGGCAGGCGACAACGAGCAGAGCAATATATCGTTTGCTAATCGAGGAAATAAGCCCGATGAGAGCATCCACACCGAGTGGTCAGCCGTGACACCGAGTTACTTCACGACAATGAACATCCCTCTGATCGCAGGGCGGCAGTTTACCGACCAGGACCAGACGGGTAAGTCAAAAGTGGCCGTCGTCAGTGCGGAACTGGCGCGCAAGTATTTTGGCGAACCCAAAAATGCAGTAGGGCAGTTGATGGCGCGCGGCAGCGGCTCAGGTACGAAGTTTGATATCGAAATCGTCGGTGTAGTGGGTGATACCAAGCATGCCGATGTACGGGCGGAGGTCGTGCCAACGGTTTACCGGCCCTTTTTTCAGGGTGACGATCACCCCCAGGCCGGTTTTATGCAGTACTACGTGCGTACCTGGCAGGCGCCAGAGGCAGCCGAGATGACCATCCGCCGCGCCGTGCAGCAGGTTGACTCCAAGCTCGTAATCGATACCATGCGCACCATGGACGAACAGGTCGCCGACAACATCTCCAACGATCGGCTGGTCGCGATGTTGGCGGTCAGCTTCGGGATATTGGCGACCGTCTTGGCCGCGATTGGCCTCTACGGCGTGCTGGCCTATGTAACGGCACAGCGTACCCGAGAGATCGGCATCCGCATGGCGCTGGGCGCCCAACGGCTCGCGGTGGTGCGGCTGGTACTGACCGACGTCTTATGGCTGGCAGGCATTGCGATTGTGGTCACGCTGCCCATCGCGATCCTGTTGAGCCGGACGGTTCGCAGCCAGCTCTATAACGTGAGCCCTGCCGATCCGATTGCGCTGATTATAGGAACCTTGATGGTCGCGGTCGTGGCCATGTTGGCCGCGATGGTGCCGGCGCGCCGTGCGGCCACGATTGAGCCCATGAAGGCCCTGCGGACGGAGTAACAGCTAAGGACCAGAGACCGATGATCTGACGCTCATCGCGTCACACCTTTCTGTGATTTCCTTCCTTTTCTCGGGCCGGCGCTCTCCGTACGATCCGTATTGGAGCGGAGGGACGGATTCGTGTTTCTAGCACTTCAAGCTGGCACCATGGCTGCTAAGTCCTTCTGCCACAAATGGATACGTATAACTCCCACTCCCTCAATCGGTTGCAAACATTTTTACCCTAAACCGTTGATTCTAAAGAATCGCGTGAAAAGCAGATTGATCCAATTGTGGTCGTTTTTCACCACCAACATGGAATACCCGGTGGATTCAGGGTTGAATCTCCAGTCATGAGCGATCTCATCCACCTCGCCGACCTGACGCCCGCTCCCAAGCTTCCGGGCGCGACCCGCGCCTATCACGCTATGGTCAAACCGGTGGGGGCGATCTGCAACATTGATTGCACTTACTGTTACTACCTCCACAAGAAAGAGTTGCTGGGTAGCGAGAGCAAATTCCAAATTACGGACGACATCCTCGAAACCCATATCCGCCAGTACATCGAAGGCCAGGACCGCGAGGAGGTCGTGTTCTCCTGGCAGGGCGGCGAGCCGACCTTACTCGGCCTGGAATTCTTCCGCAAAGTCGTTGCGCTGGAGCAGAAGTACAAGAAACCCGGGCAGCGCATCGAGAACGATCTGCAGACCAACGGCACACTGCTCAATGACGAATGGGGAGCCTTCCTTAAGCAGCACGGCTTTCTGGTCGGCCTCAGTATCGACGGCCCCGCCGAACTGCACGACGCCCATCGCATCACGCGCGAGGGAGGGCCGACCTTCGATAAGGTCTTTGCCGCCTCGCAGATGCTGCACCGCTGCGGCGTTCCCTTCAACACCCTGACGGTGGTAAACCGCACCAATGCAAAGAAGCCGCTCGATGTCTATCGCTTCCTCAAGAACGAGGTACGGCCGCGCCAGATGCAGTTCATCCCCTGCGTAGAGCCGAAGGTCTTTCGCAACGTCGCGCCGCAGATGTGGGACCCGGAAACCCTGCCGCTGTTCGATTCCTTCGCGGCGCACCCCGGGAACCCCGACTCGGTCGTCACCGATTGGTCAATCGATCCCGACGACTGGGGCTATTTTCTCTGCAAGATCTGGGACGACTGGTATCGCCGCGATATTGGCAAGGTCTTCGTCAACCTATTCGAGACCGCAGTGGCCCAGTGGATGGGAAAGGAATCGCAGGTTTGCATCTATCACGAATTTTGCGGCAAAGGCGTCGCCATGGAACACGATGGCAGCCTGTATTCCTGCGACCACTACGTCTATCCGGAATACAAACTAGGGAATATTACCGCCACGTCAAGCTCGCGCATGGTGTTTTCCGACCGGCAAAAAGAATTCGGCCTGAACAAGTTTGCTTTGCTGCCCACGCGCTGCCGGGAATGCAGGTTCCTCTTTGCCTGCAACGGCGAATGCCCGAAGAACCGCCTGATCCGCACACCTGAAGGAGAGATCGGCCTGAATTACTTGTGCAGCGGGCTCCAGAAGTTCTGGCACCACATCGATCGCGACGTGCAAGACATCTGCCGCCGCATCGCGAAGGGCGAAGTGCTACGCCCACGGTAAAGAGGCTTCTTAACTGTGAGCTAACGCATGTTTCCGGTGTGGCCCAGCGAGTAACGGCCCGGCTGCGGCCACACCGTCAGTCCGTGGGGCTCTTTCCCGACGGGAATTTGTTTGACGGCCCCGGTTGTCGTATCGAAGGCGTACACGACTCCATCGAAGCGCCCCGAGACCCAGAACGTCTTTCCATCGGCACTCACGTTGCCCATGTCGGGACTTCCGCCTCCGGGAATCGGCCAGTTCGCTACGACTTTTCGTGTAGCGAAGTCGAGCACCGAAATGCTTCCCGGGCCATGGGGAGCGCCGTGCACCTTGTTCGACCCGCGATTGGTGATATAGAGCTTCGTGGCATCGCGGCTGGGATAGAGTCCATGGGTTCCAACGCCGGTAGGAATGAAGCCAATCTCCTTGAACGAAGCAGGGTCAATCAGGAATATGCCGTCGGCCATCATGTCGGCGACGTAGAAGACTCTACCGTCAGGGGCGCTGCGGATGTCTTGCGGCATCCCGCCTTTCGAGAGCTTGAGATACCCCATGACTTCACGTTTCTGGAAGTCCACCTTCACCAGCGTTCCGTCGAACTCGCAGGTGAAGATCGCATAGCTGCCATCGATGGCGAAATCCGAATGGTTGATGCCGCGGCAATCGGGGGTATGAATGGTGTACTTGAACTGCATCGTGTGCGGATCGCGAAGATCAAGCCGCCTGTCTGCCTCGGCGACCACGATTGCATACTTGCCATCGGGAGTGAAGTACAGGTTGTAGGGATCGATCACCGGCACCGGCTGTCCGGGCTTTCCGGTCTTGGGGTCAATGGGCGTCAGGCTCCCTTTGCCGCGCTTTTCGGAGTTGTTCGCCACCCACAGCGTCTTCAGGTCCCACGAGGGAACGACATGCTGCGGATTCTTGCCCACCCTGAAATGGTCCACTACCTTATAGGTCGTCGGATCGATAACGTACACATCGTCGGACTTTACGTTCGGAACGTAGATCCGATGCAGATCACCCTCAACTGCGGGACTCAGCATGTTAGTCCCGGCTTCGCTGTAGAGGTTCGATGGGTTCACCACCGGCGGCATTCCCGGAACAGTCGTTACCGACTGCTGCGCGACAACGGATATCGGGGCTTTGGCACTGCACCCCGATGTCAGCAGCGGCAGAAACGAAAGGGGACAGAGAACGAAGAGAAATTTATATGACTTCATGCTCTTCCATAATAGGTATCGACCGGGCCATTTGGGGGGATTGAGGGTTACCTTGCAGTGTACTTCCGAATGGCTGCGACCGAGCTGTTGACGATCTCGGTTACGCCCAATTCTCCGAGCTCGCGGGTGGACTTGCGCGGATCTCCCTCAATGCCGTCATGGTTGGGGGCAACCTCGCTGAGTCGGTCGGTACGGACCGTTGCGGGTGCGACCGCCATCTGGAGCGAAGTGTCCATCAACCCCGCGTGCTTGCCGGTTTGGGCGAGCGTGTAACCGTGCGCAACGAGGATTGCCTCGAACCCGTCGGTAGCGGCCTTGTAGTATTCGTCGAGAGCGATGACCCGCACGCCGGAGCTACTCCATTCCCGCGCCAGCTTGGCGGCGGCACTCTTTTCCAGTGCCTGATAGCTGCCGTGGTCGCCAAGAAACACGATGTTCTGAAACCCAGCCTGCTTCATACTTCGTGCGGCATACTCGAGGGTCTTGGAGAATGCGTCGTCCGGAATGGTGATAGTGCCTGGGTAGCGCATATGTGCAGTGGGCGGACGCATGGACCCCTCGGGTACGTACGCAATCACCGGCGCCACTACGCGTTCCCAACTTGCTGCGCGATCTTGCCGGACAGGACCTTAGCGCGGACATTATGCTTCCCGAGCGCAACCGCCGGACCACTCTGTTCTGTGCCTCCGATCGGAATGAGCACAGTGGTCTTGCCCGCTTGTATGTCGTCCCGTAGTTCGGTCCAAGTGAGGTCCTCAAGATAGACGCCAGCCGGCGGCGACTGTACCGAAGGATAAAGCTGGCATGCCGACAATACCAGCATAACGATTAGCAGCCTCTTGACCCACCAACTGGTCACGTATGTCACTCCAAAATCTCGTCGCACAGTACTTTGGCGGCGCAAGCAGAACACTCGAAGGTTACCAAACTGGGGCTGAGTTGCAGCGGGCGGAATCGACAACGATACGTCCCGGAAAAATGTTTCCGTCGTTCAGCTGAGTGCTTGGCAAGGCCTCACATTCGTTCGTGACTGTTCTCACAGTCATGGATGTGGTGACGCGAGGACAATGAAGGATGGTGTTTCCGGGTGCGATAGCTCCCTCTTAGGGGCCTGATTGCGCCAAGGATGGATGTATGAGCGACAAGAACATAACTCTCTCGGAAGAACGGATTGCCTACCTGGAAGGATTGGTGCGGCAGGCACGTACCGCCGCTGCCGTGTTCAGCCAATTCACGCAGGAAGATGTAGACCGCATCGTCAAACCCATGGTGGTTGCCGGCCTGGTACAGGCGCAATACCTGGCGCGTCTTGCGGTTGAAGAGACCAAAATCGGTGTGATGGAAGACAAGGCCATCAAGAACATGGTGGCCACAGAGTTTGTCTACAACTACGTCCGCGACAAGAAAACCGTCGGCGTTATCCGCGAAGATCCGGAGCGCAGGCTGATGGAAGTGGCGGAGCCGATCGGTGTCATCTTCTCGCTGACTCCCATCACGAACCCGACCTCGACCGTACTTTTCAAGTGCATTATGGCGATCAAAACGCGCAATGCAGTGATCTTTAGTCCGCACCCCAGCGCGTGGAAGTGCTGCTTCGAAGCGGTCCGAATCATGTATGAGACCGCGGTGAAGCATGGGGCGCCCGAGGGAGTATTCACCTGCCTGGAATCGCACAACCTGGAAGACAATAAGTACCTGATGCACCACAAAGACATTGGACTGATCGATGCGACGGGCGGCCCCGGGGCGGTGAAGGCGGCGTACAGTTCCGGCAAGCCGGCGCTGGGCGTTGGTCCCGGGAACACGCCGGTTTACCTGGAGAAGTCGGCCGACCTCGACATGGCGGTGGTGGACATCATCACCTCGAAGACATTCGACAACGGCACGATTTGTGCCTCGGAACAGACGATCGTCATTGACGACGAGATCTACGATAGCGTGCTGGACAAATTCGCAAGCCTCGGCGCACACATTTGCAATGAGAAAGAGACAGAGATTCTCGCTCGCACGGTCATCGATCCCAAGACGGGTTACATGCAGCCGATGGCGGTCGGACAGACGGCGACGAACATCGCTCGCTTCGTGGGCCTCAATGTCAAACCAAAGACAAAATTGCTGGTGACACCGATTTCCGGCGTTGGGCCGGAGCATCCATTGTCGGCCGAGAAGTTGTTTCCGGTGCTCTCGGTTTACCGCGCGAAATCGGTGGATGAAGCGCTGAAGGTCTGCATCGACGTGAACCACAACGGCGGCTTGGGACACACGGCCGTCGTCTTCAGTAACAACGAAGAGGTCATCCAAAAGTTTGGCGACGTTATCAACGCCGGGCGTATCATTGTGAACTCGCCGGGTTCGATCGGTGCGCTCGGTGGCGTTTACAACGACATGGTGCCGACCTTTTCGTTCGGCTGCGGCACCGGCGGCGGGAACAGCACCACCGACAACGTCAACGTCTATCACTACCTCAACATCAAGCGCGTCGCGCGAAGGACACAGGCGCATATGTGGTTCCGTGTTCCCAACCAGATTTACTTCAACATGAATGCGACGGAGAACCTGCGTAATTTCCAGTCGCGTTCGACGATCATCATTACGAATCCAGCACTCGAACAACTTGGCCACGTAGAAATCGTGAAGCGCTGTATTCCGCCGGAAACGCAGGTGCGGGTGACGATCATTCCAGATGCTGAGCCCGACCTCAAGATCGTAAAGCAGGGTGTAGAAGCGCTGAACTTCTACAAGGCGGACCAGATTATCGCCTTGGGCGGCGGCTCGGTCATCGACGCGGCCAAGATCATGAAGTTGCAGTACGAGTTCCCTGAGGCCGATCTCGAGGAACTGGCCGCGCCTTTCCTCGACATTCGCAAGCGGGTAGTCCAGTACCCGACTGAAAAGACCAACCAGGCGCGGTTGATCGCGATCTCCACGACCAGCGGCACCGGGAGCGAAGTCACGCCATTTGCCGTCCTCACCGACAAGGAGCGCGGCTTTAAGGTTACGCTCGCCGACTACTCGCTCACCCCTGATGTGGCAATTGTGGATCCACAGTTTGTGATGTCAATGCCAAGGGGGTTGACTGTCGATACGGGTGTGGACTGCCTGACGCACGCACTGGAGGCGGGGGTCTCGATCTTCGCGTCTCCTTACACGGATTCGAATGCGATGCAGGCAGTGCGCATGGTTTTCAAGTATCTGCCGATCGCGTATGAGAACCCGAAGGACGAGGAAGCCCGCACCATGATGCATAATGCGGCATGCATTGCGGCAATCGCCTTCTCCAATGCGTCGGTCGGGGTGAACCACGCAC
Organism: uncultured Acidobacteriaceae bacterium; assembly: GCA_963738905.1. Classification (GTDB taxonomy): domain Bacteria; phylum Acidobacteriota; class Terriglobia; order Terriglobales; family Acidobacteriaceae; genus DASRAA01. Next base: position 496,922 of record CAVTYG010000010.1, on the reverse strand, counting down.
TCGCGCACGCATTCGGGGCGCGGTTCGGCGTACCGCACGGCCGAGCCAATGCGCTGATGCTTCCGCATGTGATTGCCTACAACGCGTCGGTACCGACGAAGTTCATGCCTTCGCCGAACCAGCGGGCCTATGTGGCGCACAAGAAATACGCCATGATGGCCGATCTGCTGGGACTCGGCGGCAAGACGGTCGAAGAGAAGGTGCAGCACCTGGTGAGTGCGACCGAACAGTTGCTGGATCACCTGGGTGTGCCGAAGTCAATTGCCGAGTTGGGCATATCGAAAGAACAGTTTGAGGCCGCAATGCCCGATTTGGCGAAGATCGCGTTCGACGATCCGTCGTGGCGCTCGAACCCGAGAATGCCTTTGGTCAGCGAGATTACAGAACTGTTCTGGAGCGCCTACCGAGGGCGCGGCTCGAGGCCAGTCGAGAAGAAAACCAAGGAAGAACCGACGAAAGAGATGGTGGCGGTATGACGGGGACCATGGAATTGCTCAAAATCGACCAGGCAGATATGGCAAAGTCGCTCGAGGAGGCGCGCTCGAAGTTGGGTGACGGCGAAATAACCCTGGACTTGTCGGCCGTTCGCCGCATCGACCCGAACGCTCTTCGTGCTCTGGAAGACTTCGCAGTTGCGGCAGGAGAAAAGTCCACGAAAGTCGCGCTGTATGGAGTCAACGTCGGCGTTTACAAAGTACTGAAGCTGGCAAGGCTGGCGAGCCGGTTCTCCGCGGTCAACTAGAACGCTTCGGGCCCACGTCGGCTTACTCGCATAGGGTAGAGGCGCGTGCGGCGCCTGCGCAGTCAAAAGCGATCGCAGGTGGTCAGCGACTAATAGGGCTTCCCGTTCCATTGCACTCAGACGTGCCGGAGATTGGCAGGACGGTGTTTACATCCTGCGCAATCGACGGCACGCTCGGCAGGGTCGATACCAAAATAAGGAACAACAAGACTGGCCGCGGAATGTGCACTTCCCTTGGCTCCCGATCCAGGGTCAAGCAGCTTTTTTGCGACGATGTCCCGCATAACGCTTGGCCGTTTTGGCAAGCACTGCTTCGCGCTTCAGTTGCGTGTCGCTGGAATGGGCAGCTTTGTCGAGTTTGGATTTCGGTATCTTCTCGCCTTCCGGAACATGCAACTTCTCGTGAAGCTTGCCGGGGTGTTTGGCGAAGGCTGACTTCATCCACTTCTTTTTGGCCGGAGCCTTTTTCTTCTTCGGCATAACGTCTCCCTTTTCAAACATCGAGTTAGCGATCTGTCGCTGCGTAATGGGATGACGATGGGCGGCGAAGTGATGCCCGTAGCTGCCGCCTATGGATTCAGTAGCCTTCGTTATCTCTTTGCCACTTCCCGGACGGCCTGCATTACGCTCTTCTTCCAGCGGTTCTCACCCGCCCAGTAGAGGCTGATCTCGTGTCCATCGGGATCGTTAAGGTAGGCATGGCGCCAGCCCCATGGCATCATGCGGGGCATCTGGGTAATGTAGAAACCTTTTTGGATGAGCTTGCGGCAGAAGTCATCCAGCGCGCCCACTTCGAAATACAAGCGAACGCCCTCGCTCGCGAGGGACGCACCTGGGCCGGCCTGGTGGAGGGCAATCGTGCCGTCTCCGCCTGGGGCACGCAGGCGAGCGTAGACGGGTGTGCCTTCATAGCGGAAGTCTTCAATCAGCTTGAATCCCAACAGATCGCGGTAGAAGCGCAGCCCGCGTTCGACGTCTTTCGAGTAAATCATGGCGTGGTTGAAGGAGAGCTTGCCGTCGCTTTGTGGAACAGCAGGTGCAGCCGTTTTCGCAGGCGTGGTCTTCTTTCTCGCAGTAGACTTTGCCGTTTTCGATGACCTTCGCTTTTGTTGTGACCTTGGAAGACTTGGCAACCGCTGACCGTTTGGTACTCGTTGCCGACGTTTTGGTCTTCTTCTTCATAACTCACCGCCATTCCCTTGATGGTGAAACGGCGCAAGTATGTTCAGCAGGCGAGAGATTGTCAAGCCGCCCCGGATACCGGACGTCACCCGTCCCGTCGTTTATTTCACCGGGCAGGCGCAGTATTTCTCGATCCACTCTGATTCTTCGCGCACCTTAATCTTGCCATGCCAGGGATTACGGTCGAGTGAGTGTCCTTCGTCGGGAAAAACCAGAAGGGAACTGGGCACTCCGAGAACGTAAAGCGCGTGCTCAAGGAGATAGTCCTCGGCAACGGCAACGCGAACGTCGCTTCCGCCTGCGACCACGTGGGTCGGAGTTTTCACCTTGTCGAACTGAAAAATCGCGGCCTCGTCGATGTAATTGCGGCGTGCTTTCACATCCCACGGAAGGCCGCCGAGGAAGAAGGAATCGTCGTAGGTGGTGTCGTCGTTGCCCCAGTTACCGATATGCTCTACGGCGCCAGCCCCGGTAACAGCGGCCTTAAATTCGCTGGTCTGAGTGATGAGCCAGTTGGTCATGTAGCCGCCATAGCTGTAGCCACCAACGGCCATCTGTTTGGGGTTTGCGATTCCGGCGTTTACCAGTGCTTCGACGCCAGTGAGAATGTCGCGACCGGGAGCAGAGACAATCTTGGGCACGATAGACAGCGCGAACTTGTCGCCGTAGCCGGCCGAGCCGCGATAGTTGGGACGAAAGACCAGCCATCCCTGGCTGGCGGCGTACATGCCCCAGTTATACCAATCAGCGCCGAAGTAATCGCCATCGGCATCCATCGGCCCACCATGAACCAGCACGAACAATCGCAGGTTTTTCGCTTCGAATTTTCCCGGCGGATAAAGCAACATTCCTTCGACCGTCGTGCCATCGTCCGAGGTCCAGCGGAAGGGCTTGCCCTTGGGCAAGTCGCGCTCGGTAAAGAGTTTGTTGAATGAGGTTATCGCACGGGCGGTCGTCAGCTGCCCGATGCCATCGGCGATGTAAACCTCTGTGGGTTTATCGATTTCGGAGTAGGCAAACGCCAGGCGGGGAGAATTTATCGCGGTTGCGACGTGGGAGTATGTTCCGGGCCACCCGTCGAGTTTTCGGAATGGATCTTGCAGCGAAGTCTGCTGATACAGCGCCGTCGACGTGCCCAGCATTCCGGGCGCCAGCAGGGAGCTGTTCGACGAAAGCGCAAACTGGGTTATTGTGCCCTCGAACGAAGACGCCCACCGAGATGGCTTTCCAGTGGCGGCGTCAACCGAATAAACGCGCGGCTGCACGTCGAGATACGGGCCCTCAACCGAACCTTGCTCGACCTCGAAGAAGACGCTCTTTCCATCAGGGGACCAGCGGACGTTATCCTCGAGCGCCTCATTCTTGGTCAATTGCCGCGGCTCGTTGCTGGCGGACGGTTTGTGAGCGTCGGCCACGTAGATTTCAATCTCTTTCAAGCCTTCGAAGCGTTGCGAGACACTATCGGTGGAATAAGCGATTTGTCCACCGTCGGGCGAAACGGCGATGCTCTTCACGCGGTAGGGAGACGTTACGACAGCCACGGCTCCTGGAGTTTCGCCGGTTTCTTCGTCTTCGTCCTTGTTTTTGTCCTTCTTCTTGTCCTTCTTGCTCTTGTGCGTTTCTTTCGTGCCAATGTCGATCTGCCGCTTAAGCGCTTCAGCCACTGCGATGGTGGAGATGACGTCACCGCGTTCTTGTTCGCGATAGCGGACGACATCCTTCCACCGCTCCTTGTATTCCTCGCGTTGTTTGTGGGTCCAGGGGACGCGGGTGGCGAAGTGGAGAGTCTTGGAATCGGGGCCCCATGCAAACGAATGAACGTCTTCAGCGCCGCGAGTAACAGGAAAGGCTTCGCCGCCGTTGACGGGGATCAGATAAAGGTGAGTGACATCCTTCTTGTCTTCATCGGAATCATCCGTGTCGTCGTTTTGCGGATTGCGGTCCGACACGAAGGCGATCCATTTCCCATCCGGCGACCACTTCGGCTGGGAGTCGTGTCCCGATTGTGTGAGCGGAATGAGAAGGCCATCAGAATCCCGCCAGAGCCACAGGTCCTCACGAAAGCGTTGCGCATCCCAGTCGGCCCGGGTGGTTGCGATGACCACCATCCGTCCGTCGGGCGACAGCGCAACCGAGCCGAAGTCCACGGCATTGAAGAATTCGTCGAGGGTCATTCGTGGCTTGGGCGCGGCGGCTGCGCTCAGCACGAAAGACAGCAGAAAGAAGAAGACGAGTATCTTTCGCGAGACAACAGAGCAGTTAGGCCGCGATCTCAGAAGGAACATGAACACCTGTAGTGCAGGATGGATGGCCGCTTGATTATAAATTTCGTTGCAGTTTCGACCAATTGCTCTCCGCGGAAACGAGCCCCCTGTGAGCACTTTCGCACGGTGCGGTACTGTGTCACTTGGGCGAGTGTTCTCCGTCACTGCACCAGGGTGACACGACGCGTAAAAAAGAGGAATAGAGCCCGTGAATTCCAGCGGGAGGTGCTCCATGTTCGCCGCGTTTCCTATTGCCCTTTTCTTGATTGGTGCAGTCCTTCTCGTGGCGCTTCCGATCGGCCTCAGTTTGCAGTCGTACTTTCGTAATCGCGGGCGGCGGACGGTCGTTTGCCCAGACAATCACGAGCCCGTAACGGTTGAGATGGACGATAAGCATGCCTTCTCCACGGCGCTACGCGGAGAAGAGCACGAACGTTTGAAGTCGTGCTCGCGCTGGCCCGAGAAAGGTGATTGCGGGCAAGAGTGCCTGGCGCAGGTCGATCCTACGCCGGAAAACCTGGAACGCCTGATGCAGAAGTGGTATCAAGGGAAACGTTGTGCCATCTGCGAACGGCAACTCACGCCCGCGGATTGGCGGCGCAGCCGGCTTGCGCTGCTGAACGAAAAGCAGAAGCTTTTTGAGTTGCGCCACATGCACCTCGAAGACATACCTTCCGCGTTGGATCGCATGCTACCGTTGTGCTGGAATTGCCACCAGGAGGAGCGGGCCCGACAAGCCACTCCGCCGCGCTTGCTAAAAGGCGACCGTAGAAACCTGGCTCAGTAGGACATTGTGTGGTGCAAACTAGTGCGGCCTTGACCCTCCCCGCACTGCGCGCCATTTGTCGAAGGGGAGAGTCTAAAAGCTTTCCCCTTTTCTTCTGTGCCTCCGATTCTGTCGCAACAAGCAGAGTACAATTCGCTTGCTCCACCGGAGTCTGTATGAATCGTTTCGTACTGTGTCTAGCATTGCTTGTTAGTGTGCCGGCATGGTGCCAGGCCCCGCCCGCCAGTCCGCCTGGAAAGCCCAAGCCGGTTTCGCCATTCGCCGATTACGCTGGTCTGTGGACCGGTAAGTTCGACGACCGGATATGGCTGCAAGTGCAGCTCACGCTCACCGGAGAGAAGCTGACCGGATCAATCGTTCACTCGCGCGATATTAACCTGGCCGACGATGGCGGCATAAAATCCGTGAGTGAAGAACAGACGACGGAAACCGTGACCGACGCGGTGGTTAATCCCGACGGGTTACTGTTGACTGTGAAAGACTCGAACACGCAAGAGTCGGACCGCTTCGTGATGAAGCTTGTGATGCCGGCGAAAGACGCTGCCGACTTGAAGATGATAGGCCAGCCAATGCCGGCGGGAATGCCAAAACCTAAGCCGTGGCGGGTCGTGAAATCCGGGATTGCTACGACAAATCGCTAAGTGGCAAGCGGCCTTTAGCGGAATTCTAAAAGAAACCCGGCGACGAGAAACACGAGACCAAGGCTCAGGCTCGTCCACATGAGCACTGGGAGGCGGCTTTTAGGAAACTTGCTTCCGTAGGAGTGGAGCAGGTCCCGCCCGGACTTTACGGGCTCACTCACCGGATGGGAGTCGCTGGCGCGCATCATCAGAACGATGCGAAGAAAGAGCCCAAACGCCGCCAAAAGAAACCCGGCGACCACGATCCAATCTTCCCTGGAGCTCATGACCCATCGACCCCCTGGAAGTGTCGCGGCAGCAGTTTACTCCAAAATCTACCCTTCGTTGTGCGATTCATAGTCAAACTATATCGCCGGTGTAGGTTTTAGCGTGGCACAAACATGATGTAGTGGCTGGCCGCTCCCATGAAAAAGAGCATAGGAAACGAAACCCAAAAGTTCACCTGTGCTGTGAGGAACGACAACCGCATGATTTTGGAGGTTTCGGGTGGCATCGCAGCGCCTTGAGCCACGGCCTCGGTCCAGCGAATGATCTTCTTCTGCATACGCCAAACGATACCCCATACATTAAGCATCATGAACCACCCTAGCCCTCCGCCGATGCCGATAGCGAGAGCCCGATTGCTTTCCCATCCGTGCTGATTCAGCTCCAGAAATAGCCAGGCCGCTCCGCATAGCACAAGCGCAGTGAGCGCCACCATAGCGGGAACGCTCTGGATGGCTTCCAGCGGCGACATTAAGAGTCCCATTTCAACAGCGAAAGCCACAGTCCATATCACGAAGAAGCCGCCGAACATCGCTCCGGGCGAGACTTGCTGGCCAGCCGCCGAGGCGTTGTTTACATCGGTGACAACAATGTGCATCCAGTAAGCGATTCCAACGAGCACAGTGACTACTGAGCTCCAGCGAAACCACCACAATGCTTTCGGCATTAGTTTTGGGATGACCGTTCTTCTGGTTTCAGCATCGAGGGATGCGAGAAAGGGGAAGTTGACCAGGTTGAAGAAGTAGAGCAGCCCGATCCAGGTGATTCCGGAGACGAAATGAAGCCACCGGATGGCCATCAGGCCGGCTTGTTCGCCACCGGGAAAGTCGATCTGGGGAAACATCAGGGCGACAGCCGACACTCCAGACATAGGTTCTCCTTCGGGGCACTAACTTTGTGACTGCAAGACAAATATACGATTAGAAATCCGGGCGAATTGTACAACATGGTCTAAATGTGCTGGTTTTAGTTGAAATTGCGCCAAGGCCGACTTATTGTAAAGTTGCTGGAGCTTACCCTTCCGCAGGGAGCGACCCTTCACGTGCGGAAGTGGCTTTAATTAGACAGACCCAGGGAACGTTTCGTGGTCACCGTTTCTGGGGCTGGGCTGTTTTTTTGCAAGGAGGCTCACTCGTGGAAAACAAGCCAGCTCAGAATATTCAGGACTCCTTTCTCAATACGGCGCGCAAGGACAAGTCCGTCATTACGATCTATTTACTCAGCGGCGTAAAGTTGTCTGGCCGGATTCGCTCCTTCGACAAGTATTCGGTGGTCTTGGACACCAATAATCAGGAGCAACTTATTTTTAAGCACGCCATCTCAACTGTGGTCATGTCGCGCGCTCCCCACGCGTTCGATCGTCACACGGAGACGAAACCGGCTGCCGAAACGCACCACGCGTCGGAGCCTGCTGGGCCCAACCCGGAGAGTTGACGTATTTCTCGTCCTGGTGGAACTGACCTGAGATCGACCAATCGGCCCCGTGCTTCACGGGGGGGCGATCCTGAGCGCGTTTTTTTGGTTGGAGTGGAGTTCCTCGCTCGGAACGCGGGGCGCACCCCGCAAGATGCTTCTTCCGCGGACGATAGCCGCGCGACGGGGAGTTCTGCTCCATCTCCGTCCCGGTCGAATGCTTCCGGCAAAGTTCCGCCTTCCGCCAGGGCAGCCCGCAGCGTGGCGGACACGCGCCTGCACGCCGCCGATGTCGATCCCGGCACCTTCTCGGCTGACGAGTCGATGGCGGAGTTGCGCGAACTGGCGCGAAGCGCGGGCGCGGCGATCGCTGGGGAGATGCGGCAGCGCCGCCAGCGACCCGATTCCGCGACGCTGATCGGCAGCGGAAAGGTCGTCGAGCTAAAAGGCGCCGTGGCATCAGTCGCGCCCGACTTGGTGATCTTCGACCACGAGCTTAGTCCGTCGCAGCAACGCAACCTTGAGCGCGAGTTAGATGTGCGTGTGATCGATCGAACGCAACTGATCCTCGACATCTTCGCGCGCCACGCACGCACGCGTGAGGGTCAATTGCAGGTGGAACTGGCGCAACTGGAGTACATGCTCCCCCGTCTCGCCGGCCGGGGCGCACAAATGTCGCAGCTCGGGGGTGGCATTGGCACCCGCGGCCCGGGCGAAACCCAACTCGAAACTGATCGTCGCAAGATCTACCGGCGCATCCGGCATGTGAAGGAACAGCTCGAGAATGTACGGCGTATCCGTGGCCAACAACGTCAGCGGCGCGAATCGATCCCTGTGCCAGTGGTGGCCCTAGTGGGATACACCAATGCTGGAAAGTCCACTTTGTTCAATGCTCTGACGCAGGCAGGAGTGCTCGAAAGTCCGCGCATGTTCGCGACTCTTGATCCCACGTTGCGGCAGATCATGCTGCCCTCGAAACGCGAGGTACTCCTGTCCGATACCGTGGGATTCATTCGCCACCTGCCGCATACGTTGGTCTCAGCCTTTCGCGCCACGCTCGAGGAAGTGCAACGGGCGACGCTTCTGCTACACGTTGCCGATGTCACCAGTCCGAGTGCTTCGGAACAGCAGGTGCAGGTCGAGGAAGTGTTGCGCGAGTTGGAAGTCCAAAATAAGCCGCGGCTCTATGTAATGAACAAGCTTGATCTGCTGCCGGAGTTGCGGCGTGCGAGCTTGATCGACAGTAACAGCGTTGTCCACGTCTCGGCAGCAAAAGGAATTGGCTCGGATGCATTGATGAAACGCATCGATGAGCTGATCGAGCAGGACCCGGTGCGCCAAGTGCGATTGCAAGTGCCGCAGTCAGAAGGAAAGGCACTAGCCACGCTGGATGCCAAGGCCGTGATTTTGTCGCGCGACTATCGCGATGGATATGTCGAGTTGGAAGTGCAGGCGCCCGCATCCATATTGCGCCAGATGATGAACTTCGTTCGGGATTAGCGCAGCATTTCCGTTCGGCGCCCGCCACGGCTGCTGATAAGATACCTTCCACTGAGGACGCCTCATGACAGGACAAGCTGAATTGCTGCCATTTTCCCGCCGAACTTTCATGCAGGTATCATCTGCCGCGCTGGCTTGTCACTTCTTTAGCGAGGCGATGCTGGCGCAGGTTGCGGTTGAACGGGGTGAGTACCCCGACGGCGCCATTCGCATCAATTCAAACGAGAACCCACTGGGACCGTGTCAAGCGGCACGCGAAGCTGTTGCCAAGGTAACGCCCGAAGGCGGGCGCTACGAGTTTAGCCTGACAGAAAGGCTAGTGAAGAGCTTTGCGGAGCAGCAGGGGCTGAAGAAGGAGTACATTTTGCCGCTCGCGGGTTCGACTCCGGCCTTGAATTTCGCGGTGGGAACATTCACTTCAGCAAAGGCGAGCTATGTTGCTGGCGAGCCCAGCTACGACGCCGTTGCCCACTGTGCCCAGGCGATGGGTGCGCGCGTGGTCGGGGTTCCGCTGACCAAGACCTGGTCGCACGATGTGCGGGGCATGATCGCGGCCGCTCCCGACGCAGGCGCCTTCTATGTGTGCACTCCCAACAATCCAACGGGCACGCTTACCAGTCACGACGACGTCGAGTACCTGCTGGACCATAAGCCAAAGGCCTCCGTCGTCGTGGTGGACGAGGCGTATATTCACTTCTCCGACGCTCCCTCGTGTATCGATCTCGTCAAGGCCGACAAGGACATTATTGTGATGCGCACGTTCTCGAAGCTCTACGGAATGGCCGGGCTTCGTTGCGGTTTCGCGATTGCACGTCCCGATCTGCTGAAGAGGATGACAACGTACGGCGGTTGGAATCCTATGCCCATCACAGCCTGCGCGGCGGCGCAGGCCAGTCTGGTGCAGCCCAATCTGATTGCGGAGCGCAAGGCTTCCAATGCGGCCGTGCGTCAGGCGACTTTCGGGTGGCTCGACAGCAACGGCTACCAGTACACCCCCTCCGTTTCGAACTGCTTCATGCTCAACGCGGGCAAGCCGGCGCGAGACGTCATCGCCGCTATGGCGCAACAGAAAGTCTTTATTGGGCGCCCTTGGCCCTCGATGCCCGAGTGGGTGCGCATAACCGTCGGTACACAGGCCGAGATGGAGCAGTTCCAGACCGCATTCCTCAACATAATGAAGGGTAAAGTCGTGGGGCGGAACTACGACCCGCTCCTCGAGCGCAATCTCGACGGCGTGATCCGCCCTGCGTAGTCTGGTGCGCATTGTTCCTGGTTGACTGCCATATTCACGAAGGGTAGTATCCTGCTTCTCTTGAAACGCAATTGGCTTGCCAAGGGGGTTTTATGTCCCGGCCTGATCCGTTCCTGAACATGCTGAAAGACATCGGATATCTTCCGCTGCGACTTCCTCGCGCCGACGTCGCGCCGTTGCAGTTGCTGAACCTCGAGGGCAAGAACCTCAGCCTTCTGGGAGATCTTGATGACGCCATGGATACCGGCTCGGTTCCCTTGCCACCGATCAAGGCCGACATTACGACGGCTGGACAGATTCAGGGAACACGGTCCGAGACCGTCAAGCTCAGCCTCGGATTGGACATCCTGGGAAATCTTCTGGGGGCCCTTACCGGGAGCAAGCTCGATGTCTCCGCAGGGTTTAATAAGGCCGCAACGTTGACCTTCGAAGTCGGCGACGTGACGGTGAGTTGTGTGAGCATTATCGTCCTCGACAAGTATCTGAATACAGCGAGGATTGATTCGGCCGCTAAGCAAATTCAGGAGCTTATGCAGGAGGGGCAGTGTGCGGTTACTACTGCCGTCGCGCGCAGCAAAAAGTACGTGGTGTGCGCTCAAGACGAGAACGGGGTCGACATTAAAGTCGACGTGCCGGTAATTAAAGGCATCGCCAGCGGCAATGTCGGCGTGAGCACTACTGGCAAGGACAACATAAAGGTCGTCTTCGAGGGCACTTCGCCCGTCACCTTTGGTGTGCAAGCAGCGCAGCTTCGCTTCGATGAGAACGGAACAATCACGTCGTTAAAGCAACTTGCTGCCGGCTCTGGGGCGGTCTTGGGCATGCGTGCTCCGACTCCAGCTCGAGCCCAGCCCAAACCGAACCTCGTTACTTTCGGGGGTGGCGGCTTCGTGGATATCACGTCGATGGCGCCGAAGAAACCTGCGAAGCCGCAGAAGCCGGTACCAAAGAAGTCGGCGCCACAAAAAACGACGAAGTCGGCGAAGCCCACTCGGCCTGCGAAATCGAAGAAGTCGGCTCCGGCAAAGTCGAAATCGAAACCCAAGCCAAAGAAGACGGCTCGTCGCGGGCGTGGGAAATAGATTCTGTTTCCTAAAGCTGTCCCCGTTCTCCGCAGAAGGGGACAGCTGTAACACTGAGCAATTACATCTTGGGTTGAAACAGTGCCAGTACCGCGCCCGTTGGGTCAGTAAAGATACTAAACCAGCCGACGTTCGGTATTTCCGTCACATCGCGGATGAGGCTGGCTCCCAGCGAGGTAGCCTTCGCTGTAGAGGCCTTGACGTCATCCACGCCAACGTAAGGCAGCCAGAATGACGCGGCGCCGGGCATGGGATGTTTCATGATGCCGCCAACGCTGTTCTCGCCGACCTTGATTAGCGTGTAGTCCATGCCCACCGGCATGTCTTCCAGCTTCCAGTCGAACAGCCCGCTGTAGAAGACCTTCGCCTTCGAGACGTCCTGGGTATTGAGTTCCGTGTGCACAAAAGCGTTTGCCATGTTCCTTCTCCTCGTAGAGTCATTGGATAGCGGCCCGCGGCGATCTCTCGCAGTCTGGCCTTTGTATCACTTCGACGTTTGACTGGCGTGAAAATCGACAACCGGTCAAAAAAGGCTACCTAGCCGCACTTTGTTGGCGGGCTTGTAAATACCCGATTCGCTAACAGGCCCCGCGTGCGAGTCCTCCTGTGCCGTGGAACATCTATAATTAGGTACGCTCGCTGGCTCTCATCCTCACCTTCGAAAGGATGCATTTATGGCAACCCTTACTCATCCTGCGCGCGAGGCCAATCGCGCCGCTGACAACCGTGTCGTCGTCACGCCCCCCAACCAGTTCACGAACGAGCCCATGATCGACTGGACCAATCCAGAGAATGTCCGTCGTATGCAGGAGGCGATCGATAAGGTTCGCAGCGAGCTAGGGCGCGAGTACGACCTGGTCATTGGCGGACGCCGCGTGAAGACGGGTGACACTGCACCATCGATCAATCCGGCGAAGCCATCGGAAGTGGTGGGTATTCATCAACAGGCTGGACCGGCTGAGGTCGAACCTGCCATGGAGGCTGCGCTCAAGGCGTTTGAGACCTGGAGCCGCACCACGGTGGAAGAGCGTACCCAGTTGCTCTTTCGGGTAGGGCAGATTTTGCAGCAGCGGAAATTCGAACTCGAAGCATGGCTGGTATTCGAAGTCGGCAAGAACTATGGCGAGGCCGATGGGGACATCGCAGAGCTCATCGATTTTTGTCATCTGTATGCGCTTGAAGCCTTGCGTCTCGCGCAAGCCAAGACCGTTGTCCAACTGCCGGGAGAGCACGATCAGTTCCGGTACATTCCGGTCGGTGTGGGTGCGGTAATATCGCCGTGGAACTTCCCCGCTGCAATCATGGGCGGCATGACGCTGGCGTCGATTGTCAGCGGCAACACAGTAATCCTCAAGCCTTCGGGTGATTCCCCCACCATCGCGGCGAAGTTCATGGAGATCCTGGAAGCAGCCGGTCTGCCCGACGGTGTGGTGAACTACTGTCCGGGGCATGGCGTGGATTTTGGCAGCGCCGTAGTCTCGCATCCGAAGACGCGCTACATCGCCTTCACAGGCTCCAAAGAAGTTGGTCTGCATATCAATCAGACTGCGGCCACGCAACAGCCCGGCCAGCTTTGGATCAAACGAACGATTCTAGAGATGGGCGGCAAGGACTCGATGGTGGTGGATGCCGATTCCGACTTCGATTCCGCAGTCGAAGGCACCGCGCAGGCAGCATTCGGGTTCAGTGGACAGAAATGTTCCGCCTGCTCACGCGTCATCGTGGACGAGCGAATCTACGACCGGTTTATCCAGGCCCTAAAGGCGCGCGTCGAGAAGATCACAGTCGGAGATCCAACGACGAACCCAGGCACTGGACCGGTAATTAACGAGCGGTCAATGAAGTCGATTCTCGGCTACATCGAGAAGGGAATTAGCGAAGGCGGCCGTCTCATCACCGGCGGCGGTCCTGCAAAAGAGGCGGGTGACGGATACTTTATTCAGCCGACTGTTATTGCTGACGTTGATCCTCAGGCGACGATCGCGCAGGAAGAAATCTTCGGGCCGGTGCTCGCTGTCATCAAGTCGCGTAATTTCGAGCATGGCGTCGAGATCGCGAACAACACCGAGTTTGGACTGACTGGCGCTGTTTATACCCTGTCACACGACAAAATTGAGTGGGCTAAACAGGAGTTCCACGTCGGTAACCTGTATATCAATCGCAAGTGTACGGGTGCGATTGTCGGTGCGCACCCCTTCGGCGGATTCAATATGTCAGGGACCGACTCCAAGGCTGGTGGCCAGGACTACCTCTTACTGTTTACCCAAGGCAAGTCCATCGGAGAGAAGATCATCCGGTAATCTTCTTTAGTAAGCTCAGACGAACCCTTACCCTGCCTACTTCGGGCGGGGTTTTCTATTGCGTCAGTCGTCTTCCGTCAGCAATTTAGCACGCATATCAATTCCGAGAGTCGCAACGGGGCCGCTAGTAATGAGTCGGGCCCTTTTTTATCGAGCGGGAGTTGCAACGAAGAATGGTCAGTCTCAGAACCTTGACAGCTCAAGCTCAGGTGCCACGATAGGAAGTCGCCAGGAGGCGTGTCCCACAGCGTCGTCCCACGTAAGTGATTGCTATGACTCGGCCTTGCGGCCATGCGTGCTGCAAACGACCACTCACCGGGGATGCAGACAGCATGCCACTCCCACTTTGTAGGACTTGGCAAATCCCGTTGCAAGTTGATGCAGCCGTCTTGCAACGAAATTTCCGCGACCGTATTGACGGATTACTCTCCTGCGGTTCAAATGTATCCACACATGGTGGCCAACTGCAACGCGATTGCAGCTATTGGCTTGCCGCTACTGGGTAATGGGGGAGTCTGGGACGGGAAGGCGGCTCCCTCGTCAAAACATCGCATGGGCAAAACGAAATAGGTTGGGCGCTGTTTTGCCGTGCGCTTTGCGCTGATTTTTGCAATACAGACTTGAACGACCACCTCAGGGGATATTCATGAAATCGACTCTGGCCTTAGTATGCCTGATCCTTGCCTCCACCTTGCTGTTCGCGGCTGGGCCCAACGAACTACTTGATCCGCCAGTATTTACCAGCTCCAACGGCGTTCTCGATATTCTGATCACCGCGAAAGCCAAGACCATTGCGCTGGAGACATTTTCCCCGGCGGCCTGGGTCTATGAGGTGTGCTATCGAAGTGCCGCCACTGGCAATACTTGTCCCTCGGATTCGCGTACAGCTTCGGAATACGGTGGCATGCGGTTGCAGTTGAATCCCGGCGATCACCTGAAGATCCGGTTCATCGACCAGCTGCCGCCTGCCCCGCCTGATTGCGAGCACTGCCAGGGCCCTATGGGCGACATGCTGAAGGACAATCCTACCAACCTGCACACCCACGGTTTGATCGTTGAGCCGCGTCAGGCAACGCCTGCGAATCCGACCTATGGCGACTACGTGTATGTGCTTGCCTATCCGAAGGGCAAGCTGCCAAGCATGCAGGAACCAGGACTCGATTACACTGATCAACCGCTGGATTACGACATCTATATTCCGCCAACTCATCCGTCAGGTCTGTTCTGGATCCATCCTCACGTCCATGGCCTTGCCCTGAACCAGATTTCTTACGGTATGGCCGGAATCATCACAATCGGCTCGGTCAACAGCTATGCCACAAAGTCCGGAGTGAGTACTGGCGTACTGTCTTCGAGTACGACGACCGCGGTACGGTATCTGACGTTGAAAGACATGCAGGTGTTCCCCGATAGCACGGTGCTGTCGCAGGAAGATCCTGACTTCTGTCTGTCTGATCCGGATCCCTCGGATCCGCCCCGTAACGGGTTCTGCCCAGGCGTCGATCAAACGAGCGAAGGTGGGGGCGATTACACTGGAGGCAAGTGGTTCTTCAGCGTCAATGGTCAGGTTTACCCGACGGTCACTTTGGCGCAGGGTGGGGAGATATGGCGCATCACGCACGCATCCGGCAGTCGCAGCTATGAGCTGGCAATTAACGACGATGCCACGGGACAGCCGCGTCCCTTCCAGGTCCTTGCCATCGACGGAGTCAGCATCGATGCCAGCGCTGGGCCTTTGGCGTTAGCGCAGGCCGCGGGCGGCAAGTTCGCTCCAGTGGCATGTTCGTTGTCGTTGCCCGTAACGTTCAAACCTGTGTGCGCCACGACCCTACGCATGATGCCTTCATCACGCATCGAGATTTACGTACCACTGTCCGCCACGGGTGGCTCAGCCACTCTAGTGACCCATGCTTACGCCACGGGTCCTGCGGGAGACGATTGGCCCTCTGCTAACCTCGCGCACGTCGTATTCACTCCAGGACCGGCATCCGGGCCCAATGCACTGAATGTCAAAGGGAGTGCAACCACTCTGACGTCGAGCACCGGCTTACTTGGTGCACCGGTAATGATTGACGGAGGCAACAACGCCGCTGGAATTGCGCTACAGTCGGCATTCAAGCTCGTGAGCCAATTGCCGCCCAGCCAGGCGACGGTTTTGAAGGAACACCTGACAGCGCTCTCTGCGCCCGAAGCCATCCCCAGCGCACCCTGTGTTGCCCTGCCACCCGGACACCATCGTCGCATCTTCTTTGGTGTTCCGGCCGAGGACGAGGACGCATTTGGTCTCGGTTATGAGGAGATCGATCAGCACGGAAACCCGGTGCTCGGCACATTCCGGGACATCACGGAATTTGATCATTCTGTAATCGATGTTTGCCTGCCGCTGGGCAAAGGCAACTCGACTGTCAACGAAAACTGGGAACTGGTCAACGTCGCGGGTGAAGACCACAACTTCCACATTCATCAGACCAAGTTCCGTATCGGCGCCATCGCAGGCGTTCTCGGCCAAGGCGTATTGATGGACAACACACCCGTTCCTCATGGTTCGGATGCCTGTGACGGCTCAATTGCCACTTGGCGTTCTGGCGCCTGTCAGGTGAGGTCGGTGTACGTAAACATTCCGTTCTCGGAGGTGGGTGACTTTGTTTACCACTGCCACATTCTCGAGCACGAGGACGGCGGCATGATGGCGCATATCCGCGTCGTTCCGTACCAGTAGTGTGCTTCGGCGTCCGCGAGGAGCCATGCGGTTGCCGCCCTGCCCGTACCTGCGGGCAGGGTTTTTTATTGCCCGACAATTTCGTCCAGGTGTGCCGCCTTACTGGCCGAAGGTGTTACATTGCGCGACGTCACCGTGGGCAAAGCCAGTTTGAAACCACTTGACACGATCGGATGAGCTGCCGTGAGTGAACGAATCAGGATTCACGCCGCGACCGGCCATCCGTTGCAGACGGTCATCGCCAATCGCCGATGCGGCATTCAACGCTTTGTCCACGTCACCCGCTTCGAGAATGTTTCGCTGGTCGGTGGAGTGCCCCCAGACTCCGGCCAAACAGTCTGCCTGCAACTCCAGGCGGACCGAAAGCTGATTGGCCAGATCGGGACGCGCACGCTGCATCTGGCGTACTTTGCTGTCGATGCCGAGCAGGTTCTGCACGTGATGACCGATTTCATGTGCCAACACATAGGCTTGCGCAAAATCTCCGCTGGCGCCGAAACGTTGTTTCAACTCGTCATAAAAGCCGAGGTCGATGTACACCTTCTGATCGGCAGGACAATAAAACGGCCCGGTGGCCGATTGCGCCATTCCGCACCCGGAGTTGACCACGTCGCGGAACAGAACTAGCTTCGCGTCGCGATATTGCGCGCCGTACTTAGGCAGGACCTGCTTCCATGTGTTCTGCGCGTCATCCAGCACGAAGCTTACGAACTGTACTTCGCGCTGCTCGCTGGGATCGTTGAGTGGACGGCTCTGGGTCGTCGTCGGCTGGCCGACATTCGCGCCTCCTCCTCCTAGAAGAGAGAAGAAATTGGTCTTGAAGATGATGCTGAGCACGGCTACAACGATGAAGCCGCCCAGCCCGAGGCGAAGACCGCCACCGCCGCCCATCCCGCCGCTGCTGCCTCGCCGGTCTTCAATATTGCCGCTTACGTCGCCGGGGGTCCACCGCATCGCTGCCTCCGAACTTGCGGTGCCTATTATGCTTAGCTCGTGGAGCGGATTGCAAACCGGTAATTGGATGTGAACTACTACCCGCCGACATGTTCATAGCTCACAGATTCGCCGTTTGGCCCGGAGTAAGATTTAGAGCTGCCCAAGAGAACGTTCAGAATGGCAGGTCATCATATTTGGAGGCCGCTATGCGTAGAATCTGTACGCTTGCGATTGTGTTGATTTTTCTTGTTTCTGCTGCAGCTCTACTTGCACAGAGCACGGCAGGTCCGTCGTGCTCGAACCCCTCGGATATCGCCGGCATCGTTAATCCGGTCAAACCAACCGCCGAGTCGCTGGCGCAAGGCAAGAAGTATTACGGTTACGATTGCGCGATGTGTCATGGTTCTAACGGAAACGGCAAGGGCGATGTGGATACCGGACAAAAGCTGCCTGACTTGACAGAGCCGACAGCTTTGAAAGAAAAGACCGACGGTGAATTGTTTTGCGCCCTGAAAACTGGCAAGGGACATATGCCGTTAGAGAATATTCGCGTAACTCCGAATGAGCTGTGGAACCTGATCAATTATGTAAAGTCTCTGTCAAAGTAGTGCCATAGACCTTCGCCGGGATCGTCACCTGACGGTCCCGCAAGCCGCAGTACTTTGACGCTCGCCGTGTAAGTGGCTGCTGTAGCATGACATTCTTCGCTTTGTGGTACTTCCCCGACGTGCAGGCGATTTTCTTCTCGAGCGCTCGTCACGCCGATTCATCCACCCATCACAACTTCCGGTTCAAACCGAAACCGCACCTTTCACCGGTCATCTATGCCAAGTAGTTGCGAGAGGTTGGCCGGCAACGAAGGGGCGCGGATTGTTGAGCAACCCTCCAGCAACGGAATGGAGATGTCAATGAGAAACCACCTGAGCCGAATTGGACTGCTAACGGTTTTGGCCATGTCGTTGGTTGGCTTCTGCGCCGCACAAGAATTCTCGTACCGGGTGGCGGCCAACATACCTGTCGACTTCTATGTCGGCGATCAGCACATGCCTGCGGGTAATTACTTGTTCATCGTCAACTACGAGAACCACGCCGTCACGGTCCAGAACCAGGATAATCGCCAGAACACAGTAGTGGTTGGTTCGCCGGTAATGCTTGCTTCACCGGGTTACAGCCAGCGAGATATTGGAACAACCGTGCAATTGAACTCGGTGCGCGGCAGGTATGTTCTTGCGAATGTGATCACCCGGAACGACGGTGTCACCTTCTCGGAATCACGGGTAAATGGGATGTCAGCGAGCAATGAAAGAGGAATGACCATTCTCGCCTCTCTGCGCTAGCAGGCCATACGACGTCACCCTTCGCAGTCCCATCGAGGGATAAGGCCGGGTACTCCCCGGCCTTTAGATTTCAGGTTCCATATCTCGGAATTGCTGGTGGATCTCGCATACGACAAAGTAAGCTCGTTGTAAGAGCCATGCATCGCCTCGCCGCCATCATTTTCCTCCTCACCGTACACCTGTTTGGTGCTGAACCGGCAAACATTATCAAGGTGTCTTTGCAGCCGGATGTTCTGGTGAATGGTACCGTTTGCCTGTTCACCGTAGAAGTGGCTGGGGAGCCGCAGCGAGTCACCGGCAAATGGATGGGGCACGAGCTTACGTTTTCTTCGAGCACGGGCAGCACCTGGTACGCGCTGGCAGGCGTTCCCTACGAGGCGAAACCGGGTAGCTACAATTTAGAACTTGAAGCAGTTTTGCCTGATGGCAACACGGTGAAGAAGTTGCACCCCCTGAGGCTGCAGGGCGCGCATTACAAATCATCTCGACTCACGGTTCCGCAAAAATACGTTACTCCCGATGCGGAAACACTGAAGCGCATTGAAGCCGATAAGCAGGTGAAGAGCGTGGCATTCGCCCACTTTATCGCTACTCCGGAATGGTTCGGACGTTTTGTACCTCCGGTTTCTACCCTGGTATCAGAAGCCTACGGAACCAGCCGCACCTTCAATGGCAAGTTGGCCAGCGTACATCGCGGCCTCGACTTTCATGCTTCCATGGGAACTCCTGTACACGCGTCGAATGCCGGAGAAGTTGTGTTGGCCCGAGAGTTGTTTTACGAGGGCAACTGCGTTGTCATCGACCACGGATTGGGATTCATGACGATGTACATGCATCTTTCTAAGTTTGAAGTGAAAGAAGGCGAGAATGTGGAAAAGGACCAGGTGATCGCGTTGAGCGGCGATACGGGCCGTGCGACTGGTCCGCACCTGCACATGTCGGTGCGTTGGAGCGGAGAATATCTCGATCCCGCGAAATTGCTGCTTATGAAGCTACCGCAACATCCCTGACAACTTGTGAAATGGGCCGGTTTTCGCTCAGGTTTGACATCCTGCCTGAGCGTCCGACACAATGGGGGCGGACCTCCCAGCAGTTCCGGATCGAGCGATCCCACACTTTGAACCTGGCGATGATCTGAGATTTTCCGAGAGATTTCTATGGCCAAAATCCTTTGTGTCGATGACGAGCAACACGCTGCCAGGCTGAAGTGCATTATTTTGGAAACGGCGGGCCATCAGGCTACGCCCGCGACCTCAGCGGCGGAGGCGCTTGCCCTGCTGGAATCGGACCATTTCGATCTGGTGGTTACAGACTGGCGCCTGGGAAGCGCCAGCGGCCGCGATGTGGTGATGGCCGCTCACAGGCTTGAGCGTACACCGGTGGTAGTGATTTCCGGTTACGTCAGCGAGGCGTTTTCAGCTCCCGATCCGATGGCTGACTACTACCTCGAAAAGCCCGTAAATCCCGAAGAATTGATTAGTGTAGTAAACGACCTTGTGCAGAAGGACCGATCGGGACACGTCGTCTCGCCCTAGTCGATCCTGCAGGCTTCAATCGCGATTTACATCTTCATGAAGACCGAAAGTCCTGGCCCCGCCGCGCCGGTGACGATGTTGCGTTTAAGACGAGGGGGATCGCCGTCGATGCGCACCGCAGCCGTGGCATGCGCCAGCATCCGGTGGTGCAGCACGAATAGAACAAGCTCCAGGCGATCTGACACTCCGATTTTGTCGAAGATCGATCGCAAGGAGTTCTTCACGACCTGTTCCGAAGTAGAAAGCTCAGCCGCGATCTCCCTGTTCTTGAATCCGCGCACTACTGTCGCGACAATGCGCAGTTCTTTCTCCGACAATCGGTCGCGAACGCGAATTCCCACATGGTCCTCACCGATTTCGTTGCCTGCTAAGCTCGCGGAGTGAATGTAAGTCTCCCCTTTCGCCACACGGCGGACTGCATCGACGACACTCGAGCCGTTAATCGATCGGTAGATAACTCCCTGCACACCCATGGCGATAAAGGCCGACGCCTCATCGTTGATCTCCGCCACAACCAGGATCGCCGTAGAAGTCCGTGCGGTAAACGCTGTGATCTCAGCAAACCGCGGTAAGAAATGAGTTGAGACCATGAGGACACGCACGCGCAGGCGCTCTAAAGAGTTCAGCATCTGATCGACAGTTTGAGGCTGGGCGACGATCCGCAGATCGTCCTCGACGGCCAGAACCTTGGCTACGCCGGCACGGAAGATCGCCTGGTGGTCGGCGATAACTACATTAATCATGCTGCTGACTCAATGCACTGGATTCCAATTCATACCTCCTCTGGAGCCCTCATGCCCGCACCTTGCAGCACTGCACAATAGGCGAACTCCTGCGTCAAGTTGCTGGAGCCTTCCGCCGCCTACTGCAAACGCAAGTGCTATGAATTGTTCGCGTCGGTGCTGTTATAGCATGTGCCAACAACGACAAAAACGATTTTGCAGATAAATATACGACGAATACGACTAAAGTAGTACCATGATGCCCAATTACTTTAAAACTTTTGTGCTAATTCTGTTCGCCACCCGGTCTCAAAACCATCACCATTCGCCGTCGTAACAACGCCCTGAATATTGTTATGATCATGCCTTGCCGTCGAGCCTGACAGCCGTTCGCGCTTCCACTCGTCCTAATTGGGCTGAAGTTTCACTTTCCGCCCTACGCCATAATTTCCATGTCCTGCAACAACATGTGGGCGCCAATGTAAAGATTTGCGCCGTAGTCAAATGTGACGCCTACGGACACGGCTCCGAGGCTTGCGCGCTTGCGCTGCAGCGGGCTGGCGCCTCGTGGTTCGGAGTCACTTCCACCGACGAAGGGGTCACGCTGCGCGACGCGGGCGTCACTAGCCGTATTCTTGTCATGGTCGGAGTCTTTAGCGGCGAAGAAGAAGATGCGCTGCGCTACGACCTTACTCCGACCGTTCATCGCATTGAAGACCTCAAAGCCGTCGCCGAGGCTGGAACTCGCATTGGCAAGCGTACGCCGGTCCCGGTGCATCTGAAGCTCGATACGGGAATGGCTCGGCTCGGCCTGCCGCTCTCTGAACTCGATCAGTTTGCCGAAAGCGTGAGGAAGACTCCACAGGTGGAGCTGGAAGGCGTATTCAGTCACCTGGCGTCTGCCGAGGTGCTCGATGCCGCCGACGCAGAACAACAACGCCAACGGTTCGAACAAGCGCTGCAGACGCTGGAAAGTCACGGACTACGGCCGCCGTTGCGCCACCTCGCCAACAGCAGCGCCACGCTCGGACGCCGGAATAGCTGGTACAACTTCGTCCGTCCCGGCATGGCAATCTACGGATACGAGCTTCCTCTTCTGCACCAGAATGGGAGCGCAGTTCGCGACTATGAGCCTCTCGGCCTCATTCCCGCCATGTCATGGAAGACGCGTGTTCTGTCATTGCGCAACGTTCCGGCGGGACAGGCGCTCGGGTACAACGGCGTTTATGTCACGCCCGCCCCCGCTCGCATCGCCGTCGTTGCGGCCGGATACGGCGACGGGCTCTATCGCCGTCTTTCGCCGGGTGGGTATGTCCTGGTACGGGGGCAGCGCGCTCCCATGCTTGGACGTATCTCCATGGACCTCACGATCGTCGATGTCACGCGCATTTTGGGAGTTGAGATCGGTGATGAAGTCATCCTCATCGGCCGCAGTGGCGAGGAACGCATTACGGCTGTCGATCATGCCCGTTGGGCTGGCACGATCCCTTACGAGATTCTCTGCAACCTGTCTGAACGCGTGGTCCGCCGTCACGTGGAGTAGGTCGGAGCTTCGTGCTACGATGCAGACTCAAAAACAATCGTCGTTGTCACCATAAAAACCGTGGTCGCCTCTTGCCCTCAGGAGAGTTCATGTCCCGCATCGCGCTTATTTTGCTTTTTCTCTCGGCTGTCGCCTTTGCCCAAGCTCCGCAACAGCCCTCGCCCTCCGGAGTTCTTCCTCAGCACCAGCGCATGGGCTTTTTCGTTGGCGATTGGACTGCGAGTGGCACCTCGAAAATCAGCCCGAAGTCTCCTGCTGCTCCCTTCACTCTGAAGGAACACAGTGAATGGGTCACCGATGGATACTTTCTGGAGACCAAGACCTCCATCAAGTCGGAACTGGGCAGTGTGAATAGCCAGCGCGTGATGGGTTACAACGTAGAGGACAAGGTATATACCTACAACGTCTACAACAGCCTCGGTGAACACCAGCTCGCACTCGGTCATCTGAACGGCAATACCTGGATATGGGATTCGGCCGAGAAATTGAACGGCGTGACGATCAAGGGCCGCTACACCATCGTCGAAACCGGGCCGAACAGCTTCACCTTCAAATCGGAAGTGGCCGACCCCAAAGGCGGATGGGTCACTGTGATGGAAGGTCAAGCCACGCGCGTAGCTCCGTCTAATTAAGCTCCAGCTGCTTTAAATGTTCGCGAAATCAACTCTTGCGCCTCGGTCTGCAGTCGCTCCAGATGTTCTTCACCAGCGAAGCTCTCCGCATAGATCTTGTATACATTCTCCGTCCCCGACGGACGCGCCGCGAACCAACCTCGCTTCGTCACCACCTTCAGGCCGCCGATCGGTGCTCCGTTCCCTGGCGCCGTTGTCAGCATCGCCTCGATTTTGTCGCCCGCCAGCTTCGTTTCCTTCACATCACTGGATGACAGTTGCGCGAGTACCGCTTTCTGTGCCGGACTTGCGGGTGCATCGATGCGCTCATACACCGGATCGCCGAATCGTACCGTCAACTCCGAATAGAGCTGTCCGGGATCCTTGCCGGTTCGCGACAACATTTCTGCCGCCAAGAGGGCCATAATCAGACCATCCTTATCTGTGGTCCACACCGTTCCATCTCGCCTCAGAAAGGATGCGCCGGCGCTCTCCTCCCCGCCAAAGCCGAGAGAACCGTCCAGCAGCCCGTCCACAAACCACTTGAAACCCACTGGAACCTCAACCAGCTTTCGTCCCAGGCTGTTGGCGACGAAGTCGATCATGCTGCTGCTTACCACCGTTTTGCCCACACCGGCATTCGGGTTCCATTCGGGTCGACTGCGAAACAAGTAGTTGATGGCAACTGCCAGGTAGTGGTTCGGATTCAGCAGCCCCACGCTCGCCACTACGCCGTGCCGATCAGCGTCGGTATCGCACGCAAACGCCACTTTGTACTTCGAGCGCAGCGCAATCAGTCCTGCCATCGCGTAAGGTGACGAGCAGTCCATGCGGATCTTGCCGTCCCAATCGACATGCATAAAGCGGAATGTCGGATCGACGGTAGTATCCACGACGTCCATCTCGAGTCCGTACTTCTCTGCGATCCGCCCCCAGTACGCTACCGAAGCGCCTCCCAACGGATCTGCGCCTACTTTCGGACGCACCGCGCGAATAGGGTCGAAATCGATAACCGCGCCCAGGTCATTCACATACTCCGAGACAAAGTCGTGGCGATGCGTGTCCCGCGAAGCCATCGCGGCGTCGCTGCTCATTCGCCGCACACCTTTCATGTCGTCAGCAATAAACGCGTTCGCGCGGTCCTCGATCCACTTAGTCGCGGTCGTGTCAGCCGGGCCGCCTGTCGGTGGGTTGTACTTAAAACCTCCGTCATCCGGTGGATTATGCGATGGCGTAATGACAATGCCGTCCGCCAAACTGCCGTTTCGACCTCGGTTATACGTAAGAATTGCATGCGACAATGCCGGCGTGGGCGTATAACCTAACGCCGTGTCAACCATAATCGTGACGCCGTTTGCGCCAAGCACTTCCATCGCACTGGTGAATGCAGGGTCGCTCAGCGCGTGTGTGTCCTTCGCGAGAAAGAGCGGCCCATCCGTTCCTTCCGCCTTGCGATATTCGCAAATTGCCTGCGAGATGGCGAGAATATGGTTCTCGTTAAACGACACCTGGAACGATGAGCCACGGTGCCCCGATGTGCCGAACACGACTTTCTGGGTTGGTTGCGAAACGTCAGGCTTTTCTTCGTAGTATGCGGTGATCAGTTTGGGAACATCGACCAGCATGTCGGGCGTGGCTGGTTTACCAGCGCGAGGATCGATAGGCATAGCGCCCCATTTTCGCACAAGCGCACGTTGGTCGGAGTTGGCCTCCGCTGCAACCGGAGATTACTTATCATGGTACGTTTACCCCACTCAAGAATCCGCCCAGATGCGCCGTAACTGCAACCACAATTGCTGCCGCAGACTCAACTGCCAGCGCCAATGTTGACACCCATTCATCTCCCTTGCGCCGGGCCCGTAGATGCATCGCCCACACTATCCAGATCAGGACAGTCGACGAGAGCCCCAGTACCAGGTGCTGCAAGAGAATCCCCTTGAGGCGATGTCCTTCGAGTTGCCAGCGCCACGCCACCAGTCCCGTGATCACAACTGGTACGGTAGCAAACGCCGCGACTGCCAGGTTGTAATATGCGACGCTTCTCAGCGTCGTATTCCTCGTCCACTTTGCTGCGAAATCAAACGCTACCGCCGTCAGGAACAGTGCGATTGGAAAATGTACAAGTACCACGTGTTGCGCATGCTTTGCGAGCAACACGGTCTTTAGATCAAAAGGATTTACGACGGCAGCCATCACTCCACCACGACCTTGCCTGTCATCTTGGGATGAATCGAGCAGAAGTATCCGAACGTTCCAGCCTTGGTGAACGTGTAAGAGAACTGATCGTCGGTGTCGAGCGTCTTCGACGCGAACGTCCGCTGGTCATCGCTCACCACCGTATGCGGAATATCGTCTCGGTTGGTCCAGCGGACTGTCGTTCCGACCGCAATCGTGATTGTTCCCGGCGAAAAACTGAAATTATCGATCTTCACATCCACCGTCTTGCCTTTGGAATCTTCGGCTGCGACCTGTAGCGTCAATAAAATCGCAACGGCAATGAGAATGAACTTGAGCTTCATCTTGTCCTCGCTAATGGTTTCTTTGTCTCGGCATTACCTACTTCTTCTACCCCAGCGCCTGATCTGTCACTGCTAGGGCGTGTTTCCCCCGCACGAAATTCACATCCGTAATTCCCAAGACCGACCGAAGCTGATCATCCGGAACTTTCATCGGGCCAGGCGAAGGTGCCTGCCCGGGCTTTGGTTGGGGAAACGCGGTTGACATCGCCGTGTGAAATGTCACATTACCTTCCACTTTTTGCATGGTTTGGTGAATGTGGCCATTCAATACCGTGACTGAACCAAACTTCTTCAGGTACCTCAACGCCTGCGCACTGTCATCCGTGCCCCATCCCCAATCTGGATACACGGTCCACAACGGAATATGTGCGAACACGACGATGGGCGTGCTCTTCGACAGGTGCTTGACGTCGTTTTCCATCCACTCCAGCTGTTCGTTTCCCAGCGTGCCGAGGCCTCCAGCTTTCAGGTTCATCACGTTCACTAATCCAATGAAGTGCACGCCCTTCTTGTCGAAGCTGTACCAGCCATTCCCGTGCGTTCCTTTCCCGTAGCGCTCACGGTACTGCTTACCTTCATCGTTCAGCACATCGTGTTCGCCCGGAACGAAAAACGAATCCGTCACCTTCACGCTCTTAAGCATCTGATCGACGGTGTCGAACTCGCTGGGCTTCGACAGGTGACTGATGTCGCCCGTGTGCAATAAGAACTCTGGTGTCTGCGGCAGAGCGTTGATCCTGTCGATCGCGGCTTTCAGTGTCGCGGTTACATCGGGGTTCGCCGCCTTATTGAAACCCATGTGACTATCGCTGATCTGTACGAAGCTTAACTCGCCGGCCGCGTTGCGCCCGCCGTGGCTTCCTAATGCATACGAATGCAATACGCCGCCCTTCATGACGCAGAACGCACCGGCGCCTGCCCACGCCATGCACTTCAGGAACCCGCGGCGGTCGATGCCATCATGGGTGTGGTCATTTTGAATCTCATTTTCACTGGCTAGTAACAACTGCGTCTCCAATTCGCCCATCGCTCACCTCTCATGCCTGCACTCTGTCTAACTGAACACCCGCAGGTTTATTCCCAAAATCCATGCATCACGGCAAAAATGAAATAATGGGCGACCGCGGGAATAAAAATCGCGTTGCGTGGTTATCGAGGTAGGGGAGTGAAACCAGCGGGCGTCAGTCACGACGAGTTCGAGCGGCTGGCCATGCCTTTGCTCGATCCCCTCTACAATTTTGCTCGCTGGCTTACGCACGATCAGACGGAAGCCGAAGACCTTGTGCAGGAGACGTTCGCCAAAGCGCTGCGTGGTTTTGGGACATTTATTCCCGGCACCGACTTTCGCGCATGGATGTTCCGCATCCTCCGCAATACGTTTCTAACGTCACGCACCGGGCTTCAGGCGAAGCTGACCGTGTCCTTTGATGAGGAAGACTCGGTGTCGGCGGCGGTAACGTGGGATACTCCCGAAACCTACGCTCTTGCTTCCGCGAACCGCGAAACGTTGCAGGCTGCCATCGACGATTTGCCGGTACCTTATCGTGAGGTTGTCCTGCTCTGCGATGTCGAAGAGATGACATATCAGGAGATTTCGGATGTGTTAAGCGTGCCCATCGGCACGGTGATGTCGCGGCTGTCAAGAGCACGCAGACAGCTGCGTCAAGCCCTGTCGAGTGAACGTGCCCTATTTGTTGCGCGAAGAACGATGGAGAAACCGAAGTGAGCTGCACGGATTGGCAAACTCGGGTAGACGCCTATACCGATGCGGAACTGCCGCCGCACGAAATGGAGGAATTCCGTGCCCATGCCGCCCATTGTACTGGGTGTGCCGCGACCGCCCTGGCCCTCATCGAGTCCAAAGGGGCGCTACGCCGCGCCGGTCAACGTTATGCCGCATCGCCGGAGCTTCGCGCCCGCATTCTTGCCAGGCCCGTCGCAGCAGCAATGAACGGATCAACGCCGGAGCAGCGGAAATCAACTGTCGTCTCATGGCCTCGCTGGGCCGCAGCCGCGGCGGCTCTA
This sequence comes from uncultured Acidobacteriaceae bacterium, assembly GCA_963738905.1. GTDB lineage: Bacteria > Acidobacteriota > Terriglobia > Terriglobales > Acidobacteriaceae > DASRAA01. The sequence continues at coordinate 469,548 of CAVTYG010000010.1, read as the reverse complement.
CTCCTGCTTTCCGCCGGCTTGTTTTTCTTCGCCGTGCGCAATCGCCCGCCGAGTTCACTCAATGAATTTGCCGACTTGCACGTAGCTACACTCGCCAGCGCAAATCCGGTCGAAGTCGTCTCCAGTGATCGCCACACGGTGAAGCCGTGGTTTCAAGGTCGCGTGCCTTTCACCTTCGACCTCCCGGAGTTGCAAGGCACTCCCTTCACGCTCACGGGGGGGCGTGTTACCTACTTCCACCAGGAGCCCGGCGCGCACCTCATCTTTACCTATCAAAGGCACTTTATTTCGGCATTTATCTTCCGCGACACGCCCCAGCTTGCGATTCGGCAGGCCGCGTTTGTCGACCGCGGTACGTCGTTCAATCTCCAGTCCTGGACACAGGATGGCCTGCGTTACGTCCTGGTCAGCGATGTAAGCGCCGCCACCATCCAGCAGTTGGCCAATCTCCTGCAGCGCCATCCGTAGACGGCGATTACGATGTCAGAATGACGAAACTTATAGGGATGATTGGGGGAATCGGACCCGAATCCACCATCGAGTATTACCGGGCATTATTGTCGGAGGGCCGCAAGCGTGGAGTTGTCACGCCTGTCCTCATCAACAGCATCGATTTGCAAAAGCTGCGTAGCCTGGTTGAAGCCGACCGACTGGCCGATGTCGCCGACTATCTCTCCGAAGAAATCCAGGTCCTGGCACGTGCCGGCGTCGCAATCGGCTTCATCGCCGCCGCCACCCCACATCTGGTCTTTGACGACGTTCGCCGCCGCTCGCAGATCACCTTGCTGAGCTTGGTCGAAGCTGTTTGCGACGAGACACAGTCGCGCGGACTCATGCGCATCGCTCTGTTCGGCACACGCTTCACCATGCAAGGCAGTTTCTTTCCAAAGGTATTTACCGAGGCAAATATCACGATCATCGTGCCCGGCGAAGAGGACCAGAACTTCATCCACCGGATTTATTTCGATGAGTTGGTTGACGGCACGGTCCTGCCGGAAACCTACGCGCACCTTACGCAGAGAATCGACCGTCTCAAAGCTGAACAACAGATCGAAGGGCTGATCTTGGGAGGTACCGAGTTGTCCCTTATCTTCCGCGAAGACTCGGTCTGTGGGATTCCCGTTCTCGATGCTACCCGCATCCACGCCGCCGCCGTCGTCAAAGTCGCCGCGATGTGACCCGGCGTCACAAAAAACTGACACCACGACCAAAATCGGTCAAATTCAATCAAAAAAGGTTGCAGCCAAACAAGTCTCTGACTATACTCCGGCTGTCCCTTCCTGAGGAGGCAGTCTCCCATGTTCAAAACGTCATTACGTATTCGCACCCTCGCTGTAGTTCTGCTCGCTCTATGCGCCCTCGCAAGCACCTCTTTTGCCCAGGCGTCGCAAGGCAAAGTCCTTGCCGGATTCTTCGAAGAGTGGAGCATTTACTACGCCAACTACAACATCGCCGACATGCAAGCCAACGGCGTCGCTTCTCATATGTCGCACTTCGTATACGCTTTCGCCAATGTCACAACCAGTCCCACACCGAGTTGCGCGATCGCCGATGCCTGGGCCGACTTTGAAACTCCCTACCTGCCCGCCACCGGAGGCATCCCCAGCCAGTGGCCGCTCTACGGCAACTTCGCCGAGATCTTAAAGCTCAAGCAGCTCAACCCGAACCTGAAGTCAGTCATTTCCCTCGGTGGCGCGTCTGCCGGCAACACTGCCGCCTTCGTGGCCGCTGCCAGCACACCCGCCGGACGCAAGGCCCTCGCTGCCTCCTGCATCGATATGTTCGTAGTTGGCAATGTCGGAAGCGACTGGAACGGTCCCATCACGGCCCCCGGTCTCTTCGACGGCTTTAACATCGATTGGGAGTTCCCCACCGCCGCCGACAAGCAGAACTTCACCGCGCTGTTGACTGAATTCCGCAATCAGCTCAACGCACTTTCCAAGACTACGGGCAAGCAGTATGTGCTCACCGCCGATGCCCCTGCCGGTAGTCAGAACTATGTGAACATCGAACTTGCCAAAGTGGCCAATGTCCTCGACTTCTACACAATCGACGGCTATAACTACGCCGGCTCCTGGGATACAGTCACCAACGACGCCTCGCCCCTCTTCGACTCGCCTAACAATCCCGACTACAAACAGGGGCTCGACATTGACGATACGATCTCTGCTTATCTGCGCGCCGGTGTTCCCGGCAAGAAGATCGTGACCGGCGTCCCGTTGTACGGCGCCGGATGGCAGGGAGTTCCTTCGACGAACAATGGTCTCTATCAGCCGTCAACCGGACCTGCGACTTCGCCTCCGGGAGACACTCTCGCCACCGATGGGGTTGCCACCTACAACACCCTGCAGGGTCTTTCCGGATTCACGAAGACGCTGGACTGGCGCAGGGTTGCGGTCTCGCTGTATAACCCTTCGACCCAGACGTTCTGGACCTACGACGATCCCACTACGGCTCGCATCAAGATGCAATACGTGTGGCTCAAGGTACCGGGAGGGTTAGGTGGCGCCTTCGCCTGGGCGTTGAAGGATGACGATCCCAACGGCACCATGATGAAGACAATGGCTCTCTGGTTAGGTCGGTAAAAGCTTCTTCCGTCGCACGGGTGCCCCATCCTTTCCTTGCTTTTGGGAAAGGGTGGGGGATTTTCACGGCGTATTCCCCGGCTTTTACACCCTCTCTGCCACCACATGAAACGAAAGCACCGACGCAGTCACCTTGCTGCGCCCGTAGTACAGAAACAATGCGGCCCACAAAAGCTCGAACGTGACGACGGCGACCCCCGAAATCAACCGCGCCAACCCGGCTGCCAAGTTTGGCAGCGGCCCGTCGCTCGGTAGCAGAAGGACCACCGCCGTCAGGTACAAAATTGCAACTAGCGCCATCACCTGGTACTCCGAAACCTGTGAATTCCCCCGATGATCGGCTCGCAATGACTCTGCGATCGCGCGCCACCCCCACGTGGCCACAATCGGCACGAGTGCCGCCCATCGCCACGCAGCAGCTAGAAATAATCCCAGTCCAATCAGTCCCGCCGTTGCGAACACAATCGCCGTGATCGCCTGCACGGGAACCAGCGGCTCGCCCGCTAGCCGTGACTCGTACGCCGCCTTCTTCGTGTCTCCGTAAAACACGGCATGAAACCGCGCGAACAGCCGCGCCATCGTCGGACTCACAGCTCGCAGCGGCTTGCCGTAGCAGCATCCAAAACTTAGGCATGCCATTCTGCCGATCGCCTCTGACAGGGCGTAGGTAATCGCCACCGCGGCAACAATCGGCAGCACGTCCATCCTCACATCCAACCGGTTCGCTAACGTCTTCCTGACCACTAGCAACGCCGGAGGCAGTAACACAGCGCCGACAAACGCCGCGCCCGCGATCGTAAACGTGTTGCTCTTGCGCTCGATCGTGCGTGCCACCAGCTTCGATGCTGGAACACAAATCGCCATCATCGAGACGACCATGCCTCCTGCCGCCCACAACGGGACACCCAGCGACGCAAACAGAACAATGACCAGCGCCACCCCAAACGTGCTCGCCGTCGCGCTGAAGAAGCCGTAGAACGTGAGATTGAGTCCCCGCCAGGCACCATTGCCGTTCTTGGTCACGGGAACCGCCGCCATCATCTGCCAGCGTTCCGCCGGAAGTGTCCTCACCCCCCATGCCAACAGCGCGAAGATCAGTATTCCCAGTCCGCCCACGAACTCGTAGTTATTCACGGACCGACCTCCAACGGGTGCGCGAGTAGCGAACGCACCTTCACGTCGGTTTCTATCGCCGGTATTCCGAAGGTCGCCGTGTAGCGGTTGTTTGCGCCCATCTTTAGCTGGTTTCGTAGAAGGTCTTCCGCGAAAACGATTCTGCCCGCTTGGAACAGCAACACCACGGTGCTGCTTCCTGGGCGAAACAATGCTTTGGGTGCGCCCGTGCGCAGCAGCATGCCCTTGGTCATGGGCAGCGGATTCTCGTAGCGTTCGTGGCTATAGCGCTGCTCGATCTGACCCACCATAAGCGCGACTACTTCTACCATCGCAACATATCCGATGCCTTCGCCCCCCTCGCAATCGGTGTCGATAATTGTTACCACCCGCCGGTTCTTCGAGTACGGGGTCAACAGATGGACTGCTGCATTCGGATTGCACGAGTGATATCGCCCTTGCAGCGCGTAGAAGTCGGCCACTCGCCCGGCCGCGGGAACATGGGTGTAGTGGTAGCGCTCAGGAGTAAGGCGAAACACCGCGAAATCGCCATCGGTAAACCGACGCTGCCAGCGAGATCCCTCTCCGCCCAGTAGCTCCGGAAACGCAAAGAACTTGCTCTTTAGGAACAGCCCCGAAGTTTCCCGTAGCGACCCCACCATCACTCGTGAGTCTGCCGGGCAAACAGCGCACCTCTCGTTCTGCGGAAGCGGACGGCAATCCCAGTAGCGAATCTTCCTCTCGAACACACTGCGCAACGTGTCCAGCTGCTTCGGATGATCGACCAGCTCCTCGGGGTCGATACCGCCCTCTCGCAAGAACCGTAGCATTCCCGATAGACGAGCCGAGAGTGCATTGTCGTAGTTCAGGTACCCCAGCACTTCCGACAGATATCGACTGGAGGCCAGCTTCAACAGCAAGTCAGCGTTTTCCAGGCGTCTGGAATACAGCGTTCGAATCAGCCGGTTTGCCAGCAGTCGCTCCTCCGCAACCTCGCCGCTGTTGCGGTCAATGTATTGGTGTTGGTCTCTATTCATTTGTGGCGTCCGCCGAGTGCATCGCGCTCAACATCAGCATTAGGTTCAGCATGCTGGTAAGTTCCTGCACGGTTAACTCATCACCCACCAGTCGCTCGCCAATGGTTTCAAGAAATCGCACCGGCTCTTGTACCCTGACTCCGTGACGGACACTCGCCGCGACGTCGGCGCTTTGTGACTTCTCCATCTCCCGCACGTCTTCGATGAATTGCTGGAGCGCCTCGCGCAGATGGGTGCATCGTAGTCTCTCGCGATAGTGCTGTTCGGCTGCGCGGTTGAAATCGCACGATGAGAGCCTCATCGCATCGCGCTCTCCGGTCTCCGCCGAAACTGAGTGTAAGAGTCGGTCGCTGGCCTGCAGGCTCTGGTCTGCGAGCCGGAAGCGCAAATCGAGCAACGTCAGTTCCGCTTGCGCCCACCCGATCGTGTCACGCATGCTCTCTTCCAACCACGTCACCAGCGCCTGCCGGTACTCACAGAGCGGAACGCGCACGTAGTCGGGGTGCCGCCAGCTCGACCGCGTACTCCCACAATGTCTCAAGACCCGCTTCACCAATGCATTGCGTGATTTCTTGTGAACGTAGAATGCCGGCAGTCCTGCTGCGGCAAAGAAGAACGGCGTTCTCCGCTCACTCTCCGACGTCGGATCGTCCGGTATCTCCTCGGCGCGCACCGTACCCTCCAGGGCAAGCTGATACGCCACCATTAGCAGAAGCTGTTGGAGGTCTGCTGCACGCGCCATGTCCTTTTGGAAGCTCGGAAAGAGGCTGTAGTATCGTCCTTCGAATCCCGAGAACCCCATCCGGCCGAATTCCCGTAACCGCAAGGCCATATAAAAGGCCAACCGTCGATCGACTATCCCAAGCTCGTCCAGTTCGGCGACCAGGCGCGATACATTTCCTACCGTGCCGTCCAGCGGTGACGACTGTTCGGTCGAAAGCCACGCCACCGGGTAATTCAGCAGCCGGTAGTCGGGAACCAGGTCTCCGCGCAACCCAAACACCTTGGCGCGAAAGGTATCCAGGCCATATGGTCCATAAGGAGTTGCCACCCGGCCCATCACCCGCAGGCACGCTTTCTCTTTCCATTCGCGCCACATCAGCCGGAGATGAGTGAAATCCAACTCGTGAGGCAGGAATCCCAGTAGACGTTCGGGGTGGAACTCGGCAAAGTCGATACGATACGGTGCGGCGGAATAAGTTCCGACAAAGAGCGCCAGAAAATGCTCGAAAATCTTAATCGCAAGGTCGCCAAGCCGTTTTTCTTCCCGCTCGGCCTCGGGACCGTGAGCCACCGCCTGCGTCAGGATTCGGCTCCCCATCGTGATGTGAATGCCGTTGTTCGCCAGGCTCACGTTCGAAAGGCTCGGCAACACGATCAGGTTGTTGGCTATCACGCCTGCCTCGCGCAGCTTCGCGACCGCGTTTAACTGGCTTCGACTCAGCACCTGGTGGCACAGGTGCATATAATCCGCTTTTGCTTCTCCGTCGTCCCAGCCCGACAGGCACGGGCTCATGAACAGTTCGCGGTAGAACGAATCGGAGATACAAGCCGACAACTCAGTCTGGCGCACCGGAGGATGCGGTGCGTGGTAAACCAGGGCTCGCTGTCCTGTCTCCCGCAGTCCAAACCGTAGGTTCGCCCACGACATCAGGAGGGAAGTGAACAGGAATCGCCGCGCCAACTCGCGCGCCACCGCCTCGCCAATCAGTGCCTGCTCTCGCGTCGCCACCACATGAAACGAAGTGGTCTCCGGAGATGTGTTGTCGTTCGAGAAGCAGCGCTGAAGTCGCATGGCCTCTCGTCGCATGGCCTCCGGCATATGCGGTTGCGTACCAGACAAATCCGCCAGCGCAAGCTTGAGCGCATAGCTGATGGGAAGCCGCAGCCAGGTCTCGCCTTCCTGCTCAAAGGTGAATTTCGCTGAGTCCGCCCGACGTTGCTTCCACTGCCCGTGTTCGCCTATCCGCAAGTCCGCTAGAAACGTATTCAGCGCCATAGGGCTCAGTCGCCGCTGCGGAAAGCGTACCCAACTGTTCTCCCACACTTGCTGTGTGTCGTTGAGGAAATGCTGTATTTCGAAGAAGGTCTTCTGGGGAGCCTCACCGCTCGAACCGCGGCGCACGATGTTTCTCAGAAATCGCGAGTCGCGAATGGTAATCGGGAGGTCGCACGCGCCCGCCGTGCCCACCACCACAGCCTGCAGCTCGTCTTCGCTCCCGGCGGTCACATCGCCCGGCGCGAATGGCAAGCTGTCGAGCAGCAGCTTGCTACATCGATGTCCCGGTAGAAGTGCGAGAGCTTCTTCGCGAATCGCCATGCGCCGCCGCCTTAAGCGCCTCCGCCTTGAATGGCCCTGCACCATATCTTGTGCGATTCACATCAAGCCTGAATCAACCGCAGGTCAATTGTGGATGAATCGTGCAGACGGCATCCATCCAGTAACATGGCCGCGATCTAGACACGTCTGCGACATTCAATTGGCTCGTGTCCACTTTTCGGTTCGTCCAATCAGTGACACGCCGATGAATCCCCGCAGATCAAGCTCGGTGGGTGAAACCAACGTCGCCTTGGCACTATAGGTCTTGCCGCTGTCGGGATCGTAGATTTTTCCGTTCTTCCACAGACTCCCACCCGAGAACTGAAATCCCCGGACAATCTGCAGTCCCATTAGCGGGTCTTTCTTGTGCGCTGCATCTGGATTGTAGTGATCGAGCTTCGGCGTACCGGGCGTGCCCAGCTTTGACCCGGCTGGGTAGGTCGGTTCCTTAAGCCACACGATCTTGCCGCAGTAGTCACCGCCGCACTGGAAAATGTCGATCTTAGCGTCCTTGGCCTCGTTGAACCAGGTGCCGGCAATGTCGTCGCTTCCCGCCCACAGCGGCAGAGCTAAGACGATCGCAATAGCGATAAGCAGAAATGCAGGTTTCGTCATTCGCATAGTGGTCCCTAATACACGGTGTGCCAACTGCAACCAGAACATTTCACAACGCATCGATGACCAGCAAGGTAATGTCATCTTGCTGAGACGATGACGCCGGCTGCCACCCACGCACCTCCGACAACAGGAGGAGCGATAACTCTGCCGCCGGGCGCGAACGGTTTTCGCACAGGAGCTGTTCCAGCCTGTGCTCTCCGAAGGCTTCCCCCGCAGAGTTTTCAGGTTCGCTGAGACCGTCGGTGTAGAGCAGGAAACGATCTCCCGGCGAAAACGCGATCTCTCGGACGGGATACTCACTATTGAACGGCACTCCAAAAAGGAGCCCGTTGCTTTCAATGCTCTCCACAGAGCCACACCCGGTACACCAGCGCAGGAGTGGAGGGTGGCCGGCGGCGGAGTATCGTGCCCTCCCCGTTGTGGTATCGATCCACAGATATGCCGCCGAAACGAATTGCCCTTGGAGTTGCGGTGACAGCGCATCTCGCAGCCGACGCAAGAGTTCCGGCGGATCGTCGGCAACCAATGCCACCGATTGCGCCGCTACCTTGATCATGGATGCGATGAGTGCGGCCGGCACACCGTGGCCCGAGACGTCGGCGACCAGGAACCCGGAGCGGTAATCGTCTAAGGGTAGATATTCGTAGAAGTCGCCCGCCACTTCGGTCATTGGTTCATAGACGGCGGCGATGCGCAGGTTGCGGAGCTGGGGGGTCGTCGTCGGCAAGATGGAGAATTGCAACTGGCGGGCGATGGCAAGCTCGTTCTCAATCGACGACAGGCGGCGTTCGCTAGCGTAAACCTGCTGCAAGGCGACGTAGGCCACGGAAGAAAGGAAAACGAGGAAGCCGATATCATCCCAGATGTTGTCGGGGTGGTAGCCGAGAGGGTGGAGGAGGTTGGTCAGGAGGGCCTCGGCGCCAAAAAAGACAGTGCCGGCCAGCATGACGCGGCGATCTTTCACGACTACATATTGCCGGCTGAGGCTCGGCACCATAAACACGACTAATAAAACGATGCAGCCGACAGCCGCGACCAAATTGTTCAGCCGAAGCAGCGAGTACTCCTCGCCGGTCAACACGAAACGTCCGACGCCGATGACGGCGATGAGAAAAGCGGTGAGGGCCTGCAGAGTAACGAACTGACGCAGCTTGCCGGCCGTGAGTTCGCGAAAGGTGAGCGCAGCTGCAACCAGCGTCAGGTACGTGATTAGAGCGTGCGAGTAGGGGACGCAGATCTGCATCCAGCCAGGCAGAAGTGCCACGAAAAATGTGGTGTCGTTGAATCGCTGAATGCCGTAGATGGCGATCCAGATACCAAGCAGGAAAACCGCCCGCACTCCACCTGCGCGACGGCGGATCGTGGCTACGACCAGCGCCACCATCCCGATCACGATGAACATCGTGCCGGTGATGAGGTTAACCACTTCGCCGATAAATTTGGCCTGGGCCTGGCTAGCGCCAATCACGCGCGGCCTCCGACCTCACCGTGGACACCTTCGGCCTCCGTCAGGGTCGTATGTCCTTGCTGATGTCAACCGATGCACACTTTGAGGATTACCGACAATCCGCCTGTCAACAAGGTCACCAATCACCTGTTAGGGTGACGCGCGAATAGGAGTAAAGCTACTTTCAGTGCCGGGAAAATTTACACTCCCAAATAGATTTTTACTAAGTATTGAACGACGGGAATAGTAGCTCATTGTAGAATTTGCTGCGCTCTAGTTCATCGGAGTTCTGCATCATGTGCCGAATGCGTCCGGCTCCTCAGGGTTAATCCTTCGTCGAAGCGCCTCAGCGAAGTTGGAATCCGAAATGGGTTCCGACTCGCATTTCAGACAGTAATGACTGTCCCGTGTAACTGGCGTCGGTCCCTTGCTTGCATTGGTTTTTGTCAACTATCAACCTCCCCATGGACCCAATGGTTCATCGCCTTCGAATCGAGGAGGATCGAAGATGGCACGTATCCCGGTGCGCGTCGCCTTGTCGGCGCTTGTATGCATTTCCCTTTCTTCGTTCGTATGGGCTGCTCCATACGCTTTTCAAAGCATTGCCAATCCCGCCGACCCGGCTTTCACCCAGTTACTGGGAATTAACAACTCCAGTGTGATTGCGGGGTACTACGGAGACGGAACTGCAATCCCGAACAACGGCTTCACCTTGGTTCTGCCCAACAGCTTCACCCCCGAGAATTTTCCAGCGGCGGCCCAGACTCAGGTGATTGGCATCAACAACACAGGCTGGAACGACGGATTCTACGTTGACGGAGCAGGAGCCACTCACGGCTTCACGTTCAGCGGCAGCTTTACGACCGTCGATGCTCCCGCCACAGCGTTCAACCAGCTCTTAGGTATCAACGACGGACTTACCGCGGTCGGTTATTCCTCCCTCGACCCTACGGGCATGACGATGCAGAGGTCATTCTCAGAGTCTGGAGGGACCTTTACCTATCTCGACGGCTTTCTGCCCGCAGGTACTCAAAACAACCAGGCCGTCGGAATCAATAACGCCGGTCTCGTAGTCGGCTTCTATTTCGACGCAACTGGAATGGCTCACGGATACCTGCTGAATGGCTCGACCCTTACCTCGCTAGATTATCCCAGCGCGATGGACACCCTCGCATTCGGCATCAACAATCATGGCGAGATCGTTGGCGTCTACATCGACTCTTCCATGGTGCAGCACGGCTTCACCTACTCGGGTGGCACCTGGACGACGGTTGACGATCCCAACGGAATAGGCACCACAACCATCAACGGCCTCAACGATAAGGGACAGCTCGTCGGCTTCTACGTGGATGGCAACGACAATACCATCGGCTTTGTCGCCAGCCCGACTCCGGAGCCCGGCACCCTCGCATTGCTAGGCTCGGGAGTGCTAGCGGGCCTTGGCGTTTTCCGCCGCAAGCTGCTGCCCTAGCCAACACCTCGCACCAGAATGACCGCGCGGATAGGCCTCCGCGCGGTTTTTTCTGTGCGTTGAATGGACACCTTCACATCGTGCGGAAAAACTCGGGATTGAGCTGCCCTTCATGCCGACGTCTACGCCCTTATTGTTTGTCATTCCGAGTGAGCGAAGCGAGTCGAGGGACCTGCATTCCGCCTCTTTCCGCAGGCTGCTTGTGCCGTAGCTGGTTCGAAATACGACCTACCTTAGCTCCCCGCCTGTGTCGCTAACCCCGCAACCACAGCGACGTTCGGCAGCAAGTTGGTCGGCAACCCGTGCCTCTCTTGCAGGTACGCCGCACTGTTATAGGCGATCCAAACCTTCCCCTGCGCGTCCTCCGCAACCAGGATCTTTAACGGAAGATCGATGGCGACACTGGGAGATGCCACCATGAGTGGCGTGCCCGCCTTCGGGCTTCCAAAGATCAGTAGCTTCGTGGGTGGCATCTGCATGCCTACCTTGGCGGCTTCTCCACTATGGTCCACAAGAGCGAACAGGGTAACGCCTTTAGCCTGCAGCATTCCCTTAAGCTTCTCCACGGTGCCGTCGACCGAGTGCGTGCTCGGAATTGTCACGATGCCGGCCGAGGATCCATTTACAGCGGTCGCCATAACAATCTCCTGTCTGAGTTCAATGTGTGATTGAGTTGAGTCGCGAACCGCCAGAAGACCACTCGGCCGGTTGCCCATTGCCTTCACGCTCGCGGTAAATGGAGCGTTCGTAATGGGCGGAATGAAAATACTGACATACGACTGTAGGAGTTTCCGTCGGGAGCTGCAACAGTTCTTGCCAACTCTGCGCGAAAAACCTGGAAGGTGACTGTACAACGAACGTTGCCAGGCAGAGCGGGGAATCAAGCGCTTCAAGGCGGCCTCCGCGGCGGAGCTATTGTGCCACATACCCAAAACCTCCGCTTATCAGCCCAGCCATTCGAACGCCAGTCCGGTAAGCTTGCGGAGGTCGGATAACTGACTCTTGGTCGCACATCCCAGCAGGCAATCCTGACCTCCGAGGTCAAGGCAAATGTAGCGCTGCTCGAAGTTCTCGGCTTCGAGCAGTGCGGCGAAGCGGCTAAGAATCATTGGATCAATCCAGCGCTCTTCGATCTTGGCCGGCCAGCGGAACTCTTCGTCTCGTAGCGTGAAACTTAACCAAGCGACTCCCCGGCGGAGGTCGAATTCGTCCCGTACGGACGCAATCGGTAACGCATCGCCTGCAAGCATCGCCATCCGATGCGCGATTCTTACGTAGTCTCCGCCGCGTGCGACACACTCGGCGCGCATATGCCATACATTGTTCGAGATGGGGAGATGCGGCGGTTCGTCCGAGTCCGCCCCCAACTCGGACAGCACAAGCTTGAATGGTGAAGTTTCGTACTGTCGTTCACTGTGACGCGAGAATAATTCTGGGGCGCCAATGCCTTCGCGCGGAGCGATGCCGCATTCCGCCAGCGCGTCGAGCTGGGCGTACAGAGTCATGTTGCGGTTCATGAGCCGGCGAAGCAGAGACATGCAAACTCCATCGACATCGTAGCAGTGGCGAGAGCCGGCGGAGCCAGTCACAAGTAAACCGCATGTCCAGGTGTACACTTTCCGCGTATGCCGAAAAAAGAAACCGCAACGCGTGTAGTACGGGACGGCGGCGCTCCTGGAGCAGGCACGCTGTACCTGGTTGGCACGCCCATCGGAAATATGGAAGACATCACGCTGCGTGCGTTGCGCGTGCTGAAAGAAGTGAACCTCGTTGCCTGCGAGGACACTCGGCACACCATGCACCTGCTCGATCACTTCGGCATCGAGAAGACCACCCTCAGCTATCACGAGCACAACGAACTGACGCGCGCCGCCGAGCTGATTGTCCACCTTGAGCAGGGCGACAACATCGCGATGGTCAGCGATGCCGGCATGCCGGGGGTAAGCGATCCCGGATACCGTCTCATTGCCCTGGCGGTACGGCATCACATCAAGGTTGTGCCGATACCTGGCGCCTCGGCATTCTTGTCCGCGCTGGTCGCCAGCGGTTTGGCTACCGATTCGTTTCGATTCAGCGGCTTTCTGCCCGCCAAGCAAGGCGCTCGCCGCACCACGTTAGAAGCGCTCCGCGATTCGCCGCGCACCCAGATCTTCTACGAGGCACCCCACCGCATCGTCGAGGCATTGCAGGATATCGTTGAGCTGCTCGGGCCCGAGCGGCACGTCGTGGTGGCGCGCGAGGTCACGAAGCTGCATGAAGAGTTTCTACGCGGCCGCGCTGAAGACGTGCTCGCGACCTTCAAGAACCGCGGCGACGTGAAAGGCGAGATCACGCTGTTGATTGGTAAGCGCGATGATGCCGAGCATGTGCGGCCCAACGGAAAGAACGTCGGTGCGCGAGTGCGTGAATTGATGGCCAGCCAATCGCTCGATGAGAAAGCCGCGCTGAAACAGGCTGCGAAAGAATTTGGTGTGTCGAAGAGCGAAGCCTATCGCGAGTTGCAGAGGGTCAAGTAGCGGTTAATTTTCAATTCGCAGTTCCTTCACATACTCAATCAGTGGCATGCCGAAGAAATCCTTGACTTCCGCAGAGCGTCTAAAGCCGTGCCGCTCATAAAAGCGTATAGCCCGCTGTAGCGGCTCGGTCGTATCAAGAGTGACACGCAAGCACCTTTGCTTGATGAGCTCGCCTTCCGCATACACCAGCAGTTGATCTGCAATCCCGCGCGCCTGCCATTCAGGACGCACCGCCATTCCGCGCAAATGGCCTTCGGCATGATCGATGACCTTCCACGCGATTGTTCCAACCACGTGTCCTGATTCAGCGACGGCGACAAACACGGCCATCTCGTCCAGTCTGCGGCGATAGGACTCATGTGTCAGGACGGTGTCTTCGAAAGCTTTTTTGGAGTAGTTGGGTTCATAGGGCGCGAATGCCGCTCGCAGACATTCCAGAATGCCGTCCGCATCTTCGATCGTCGCCCTGCGGATCGTGATGTCGCCAGCGAAGCGCATCAAAAAAACGTTACGGCTCGACCATCGGAATCAACGCCATCAGTTGTAGGTCGATCATCAACTGTACCCGCCGGTCAATCTGGTAAAACAGCGCTTCGTCCTTGGGTGTAAGCACCTTGCCGAAGATCGGTATGTACTTCTGTCGCAGCGCGGCGACCGATTCATCGACGCCCACCCATTGCTTCACGGCGCTTTCCGCCTCGGCGTCGGTCAGAGTGCCGCCGGTCTGAACATATTGCTTGATCAACGCATATTTCGTGTTGTTGTTAGCTACAAGCTCCGAAATATATTGCTCGTAAACCGGCCAGAACTTCTCCGCTTCGGCGGGCGTCAACTTCATGTTGATGGCGATGAGTTCTTTTCGTTGCGCCCGGATATCTTTGCGAAGCAACTGAATGTCCTCGTCCGAGATGGGACGGGCATCCAACGAAGTCGCCGCCTGAGCGGCGGGAGCCTGCGTTGACTTGTCCTGAGCGAAGATAATCGCGCCGGGAAATACGAATGTTGTGGCTGCGATCGTCCAGATGACCTTGCGCGAGATACGAGACATAGTGACTCCTTCGACAGAGCGGCGGATTGAAGAGTGCTGAGGTTGTATTCCCTTTGCGAAGGTATGACGAGCATTGTACGCCGCGTGTCGCAACCGCTCCCAAGAGCTTCCAGGTTTGACTCGCGGTTCTCCACGATATAGATTCGGCGGACGGCACGAGGTCGAACATGGCACCTGAGGTTTCGCTCGCAGAGAAAACTGCGCGTCGCACTATTCCGGCGGGCATGGTGGATGACGCCCGCAAGCACGTGTACGAAGCGGCGGTCCGCACGCCGTTGGTCCCGCTCAACCACGACGGTCCAAGCGAGATATATCTGAAGCTTGAATGCTTGCAGCCGATCGGCTCGTTCAAGATTCGTGGCGCATACAACGCCGTCCGCCTGTTGCCGGAAGACCAGCGGCGGCGAGGCGTTTGGACGATCAGCGCGGGTAACGCCGCCCAAGGTGTCGCACTGGCGGCACGGAAGGCAGGCGTGCCGTGCAAGGTGTTGGTTATCGAGACGGCGCCGGTAGCGAAAATCGAGGCGGCCCGCAGACTGGGGGCTGAAATCGTGCCCGCGTCTTACGACCAATGCTGGAAGTCGCTGGCCGATCGGACGCATCCGGCGATGACAGGAACATTTGTGCATCCGTTTGAGGATGACGGTTTCATCGCGGGCAACGCGTCGGTGGGACTTGAGATCCTCGAGGACTTGCCCGACGTCGCTTGTGTAGTTGCCGGATTCGGTGGCGGAGGCTTGTCGTGCGGAATCGCTACCGCGATGCAGGAGCGTGCTCCACATGTGAAAGTGTTCGCGGCCGAGCCGGAAACAGCGGCTCCGCTGGCACGCTCGTTGGCGATGGGTTCCGCGCAGAATTTTCCAGATTGGCAGGCCAGTTTTGTCGATGGATGCGGCGGGAAGTCGGTCTTTCCGCGCATGTGGGCGCTGGCGCATCATCTGCTCGCCGGATCGATTGTCATGTCGTTGGAAGACACGCGTAAAGCCATGCGACTCGTAGCCGAGCGCAATCACGTGATCGCCGAGGGTGCGGGCGCTTGCGCCGTGGCCGCTGGCCTCAGTGGAGAATGCGGCCCGGGAAAGATCGTCTGCGTGGTAAGCGGCGGCAACATCGATCTGGCGAAATTCGCCGAACTCGTGACAAAAACGTAAACGTCATGTCGAAAAACTGGCAGCGTCATCGGTGTATCAGATCACGGCGGCTGGGCGGTGCTGGTAACGGTGGGGGGTGACGGGACGCTCCTCGACCGGCGCCGGGTGGAACTCGTGGACGAAGGCCTGCCCAAGATTCCACACCACAGCGAATGCCAGCGGCTTCCGCTCGACGAGGGCGTTGAGCTGGTCGAGCGCGTCCGGATGTCGGCGGAGAAACACGCTGTGCTGGCCTTGGACGCTGTCGCGGCGGCAGTGCCGCGTGTCGTCATCCGGGGCGTCGCCCTTCGCCGGTGCCCAGAGCTTCCACCCACGATTGCCGAGCGAATCCAAGACTACTTTGCGCAAAACAATGCCGATTGGGTGATGTATCGCAAGGCGCTCGCCGCAGCGGCCGAGGCGCGCGGCTGGCCGGTTCACTGGTACGAGGCGAAGACGGTGTTTGCGGCTGCGAGTCAGGCGTTGGGGGTCAAGGACCTCGAAGCTCACTTTTCCAAAGTTCGGAAAGCCATCGGGCCGCCTTGGAACCAAGACCACAAGCTCGCGATGGCAGCGGCCATTATCGTCCAAAAGGCGTTTTAGGGGCACCCCCTCCCCCCCCACCCCTACTGAAAACACAAGGTTTACAGCACGATCATCCGTAAAGTCGTGCAAGTAATAATACTTATAGCTAAAGTCCTACAAACACAGGGGTTAAAATGCCGATGCTGGTGCGGGGCAATTTCGATGAGGTTTACTCTTCGGTTATCAAAGATCACGGACTACCATGGGCCCCGGTAAGGGCTTGGCGAAGAGACACAAATCCCCCGCCTCACATTGGCTCTTTTACGTGACTGCGGGCGCGGGGTGAAAGGGCATGGGACACAGAGCCGTGTGATAACGGCGGAGAGCCTCAAGGTTGGGCGCCATTTTTCTGTCTATTAAGTTGACTATCATATTTATTGATAGTAATGTGTCGTGCATGACGACTACAAAGGCGGTTCCCAACGAATTGGTAATGCCAGCGCTCCTGCGGCACGCTCGCACCACCTACGGGGCGGCGATGCGGCGGGCGCTGGCGGAGGCGGGATACGATGACATTCCCGGCAACGGATTGTATGTGATCGGCGGCTTGGCGCTCGGGCGTGAGGACATTCCGCTCGGCCAGTTGATCCGGGAGCTTCGCATTTCCAAGCAGGGGGCGGGCCAGCTGGTTGACACGCTGGTTACGCGTGGCTATCTGGAGCGCGCCATGGACAAAGAGGACCGCCGCAAGCTGACGGTGACTCTGACCCAGCGCGGACGCGAGGCAGCTGCGGTACAGGCGGCGGCGCGGGAAAAAGTTGATGCCAATCTGCTGGCGGCGGTCGGAGCAGAAGACATCGAACGCACCCGACGCACGCTGGCCACGCTGATCGATATGGGCTGTCAAAGCGAAGCCGGTCAGGACGACTAGAGAGACACGCGCTGATCCGTCTCTTGGTGGTTCGGACAAAACCCCACTCAAGCGGCCAAAGGCGGGCCGCTTGAATGGGCACCCGAATTTCGTTATTGAAGCTTTGTCGGGGCCACCTGCCGACGCAGGATGCCGGCCAGGCCCAAGATGCCAGAGCCAAATAGCAGGATGCCGCTGGGCTCAGGAGTGGTTCCCGTGGTCGTGCCGCTTATCGTGAAAGCTTCCGAAGGGACCGAACCAGCCCCGTTGTCCCAAGCCAGCGAAGGGCAATTGGCGCCGCCACCGCTGCCATCGCAGCCCACGCCGCTGTTCTGGTCCCAGTAGACCGGATCGCCAGTTGGGACGGAGGCATTGAACAAGTTGAGCCAGTAGGTGGTGCTGCTGGTGGTTGCAACGTTTAGCCCCGTCACGGTGATGCGATCGACGATGAAGTCCTGTGAGTTGAAGAACAGGTACTGGTCGGTCAACGTGCCGCCGGGACCACCGGCGGTGCTCGCGGTGCCTGCGCCGAGTATCGTTCCGCCATTCGGCGAAGTGGTGACCGTCCATCCCACCGAAGTCAAGTTATCTCCCGGGTATTCCCAAGTGCCAAACGTAAAGCCGGTGGTCGACCCGCCGGCGTAAAACGTGTCGCTGACGACGTAGCCGAAGTTGATGGTCCAGGCAAAGGTCGTGCCATCGATGGGACCGTTGTCATACGACCACTGCGCCGATGCCGGAACGGCCACGAGCGCCAGGCAGAGAATGGTTAGCGAAGCAATATGCGGTTTCATGGATCCAAATCCTCCTTCAGTTTCACGCGAGTCAATGTGGTTGAGAAGTTTGCCGCGAAATCCGGTCGTCAGAAGCCGACCTTCTGGAAAACGCGCCCGCCGTGGCGTAACGGGCCAGTCTCGATCTGGTCGAACTGTCGCGACATGACCAACTGGAGATCCGTATGAGGAGCCGTGCCGCAGTCGCGATTGTTCTGTGGCCCTACATACTCTTTTGAGATAACCAGCGATGTGTCGGGCTGGTACGGTCGGAAGATAACGTAGTCACGCAGCACCAAGCCGTTGCAGTCGGGGCGTCCGGTAACCAGGATCTGCACCCAATCTGCAATCTGCTTGAGAACCGGAATCAACACATCCTGGAATCCTTCATCTATCAGGTTTTCCAGCGCCGAAGAAAAGGCGTTGAATACAGCGTCGTTGCCGAGTTGAGCAATTATTTCCGACACGCCTCCAGTCCCCGCGCCAAGGACAATCTGGGCTGCCTTGAGATATAGCGGAACGACGACGTCCGCCACCTGCTGCGTGAATTGCGCCGCGGCCGCGGCTTGATCGTCAAAGGAATACGAGCTCAGATTGATGATCGAGTAGGTTGCGATCACCGTGTCCTGGTTCTTGCAAGGAACGGTAAAGCCCCAAGGAAGCGCCACGTCGTTGTCGCCAAATATGTTTGTCTGGCTCTGTCCGGTGAACTTCGGGTTGTTGAGAGGTACCGTCTCATTTAGGGCGAGGGAGTCGTTCACCGTAACGACCAGATTGATCCAGTCGTTATCGGCGTGCCGTGCGTCGCTCTTGTGGTTCTTGATGTACGTTTGGTCTACGGTCAAGGTGCAGGTTCCCATGTTCTTTCTCCTCGGTTGAACTGCGTTCGTTGTTTCGAACTTGGGTTGCATTCTTGCGCCGAGGTGCACGGAAAGTCTTAAAGAAATCTTGAGATTTTCTGACTGAAATTTGAACGTCGGGCGGCGTGGCTCGGCTAGAAGGTCTGGCCGTTGCTGCTAGAATGGCTGGCACGCCACCCTCGGCATGTATGCCCAGTTCGCCCAAGACCGCCTACAAATTCAGCAACTTCCGACTTCTGCCCAACGATAAGCAACTACTCCTCAACGACACGCCAGTTCCGCTGGCGCCCAAGGCGTTCGACACTTTGTGCCTACTGGTAGAAAGCCGGGGCAGCCTGGTGGAGAAAAACGAGTTTCTGGAGCGGGTATGGCAAGGCAGTTTCGTGGAGGAAGTGGTGCTGGCGCACGCGATCAGCCAGTTGCGGAAGGCGTTGCAAAATGGAGCCGACAAAACTGACTTTATTGAGACGGTTCCGAAGCGGGGCTATCGTTTTCGGGCGCGAGTGGAGGTGATTCCTGCAGAAGAGAGCGACGCTCCCTCGCGGACGACGCTGGCGGTCCTGCCCTTCGAGAACCTGAGCGCTGATCCCGAACGTGAATACCTGGCCAATGGTCTGACGGAGGAAGCCATTGCCGCGCTGGGGCAGGTTGACCCCGACCACTTGAGCGTGATCGGCCGAACCTCGGCTATGGCCTACAAAGGAACGACGAAGTCGCTGGCCGAGATCGGGCGAGACCTGGGGGCGGACTTTCTGGTGGAAGGTTCCATTCGCTCGGAAGCTTCGCGCCTGCGGATCACGTCGAGGCTGGTGCGAGTTCGCGACCAGATTCAGATTTGGTCAGACTCGCATGACAGCGAACTGGGCAACGTCATCGAGTTTCAGCGCGAGTTGAGCGTTGCGATTGCGCAGCAGATCCATCTCCACCTGTCGCCAGATCGGCTCCGCGGCTTGGCACGCCGTCAGACCCAGCATGCAGAAGCTTACGACGTTTATCTCCGAGGCCGGTACTTCTGGAATCAACTTTCGCCGCTGACTACGCGGCGCGCCGTCCAGTTCTACGCGCGTGCCACCGAGCTTGATCCGAACTACGCGCTGGCGTGGTGCGGCCTGGCCGATGCCTACGCGACTAGCCCCATTAATGGCGATGCCAATCCGTTGGAGGTGGGACCGCGTGCGCGCGACGCAGCTGCTCGCGCGGTTAGCGCTGGTTCCCATCTCGCCGAAACCCATGCTTCCACGGGATTCGTGAAGTTCTGGCTGGATTGGGACTGGCCCGCGGCGGAACGGGCGTTTCGCCGAGCCATCGCCCTGGATCCCAACTACTCGCTCGCTCACCGCACACTCGGAATCATTCTTTCTCACTCGAACCGGCATCAGGAGGCGCAGTCAGCAGCTCGCCGGGCCCGCGAACTGGATCCGCTCGACTTCATCAATCAAGCGCTTTCGGCGCAAATCGCCTTCAATGCCCGCGACTTCCAGACCGCGGTTGATTTCAGCCGTCGTGCCACCGCGCTCGATCCGGAGTTCTGGGTGAGCTACATCCAACTGGCACAAGCCTACGAGCAGCTAGGCGAGAATGATGCGGCCTTCGACGCATTGCAAAAGGCAGGTCAATTCAGCAGCGGGAACAGCAAGTCGATTGCACTGAGAGGCTACTTGTTTGCCAAGCTAGGCCGGACAGGCGAGGCTCGGGAGGTACTTCACACCCTGGAAGCGGTTTCGCGTGAACGGTATGTGCCTCCCTACGCCACCGCGCTGGTACATGCCGGCCTGGGAGAAGCAGACGCTGCCTTCGAGTGGCTCGAGCGCGCCTTTAATGCTCGCGATGTGCATCTGGTGTTTCTGCCGGTGGATCCCAAATGGGATCTGTTCCGCAGAGATGCGCGGTTCCACGCTCTCATCGATCGTGGCGGCTTTGGTGGCGTCGGGAGTCTATTTTGCAACCAGGATGATACGGAGGAGAAGATGCCGCCGACAGCCATTTGCTAGCGGTTTCTAGCCCCTAGCCTTCTCTGGTCAATTCGATCTCACTTCACGAAGATCTTCGACTCCCAGGGTTTCAACGTCACCTTGCTCGAAGCGTCAAGTTGGGTTGTTTGGCCAGTGAGGTATTCGGTGTAGTGGCCGTAGTAGAGATTGTCTTTGAAGGTCACGGTCTGCGGCTTCGCGGAGAAATTGATTACCGCGAAGACCTTGTCCTTGTCGTTCTGGCGGACGAAGCTGAAGACGGCATTGGGAGCGGAGTTGGGCACGTCGATCATGCGCGCGCCCCAGTGCGCGTTCCATAGCGCGGTGTTCTTTGTCTTCAGCGCGATGAGTTTCTGATAGAGATCGCCTTCGGGATCGTGCTTCCAGACGATCGGATCCTTCTCGAAAAACTTCAGGCGCTTGCGGTTGCCGGCTTCCTGTCCGTTGTAGATAAGCGGCATGCCTTCGCCGACGCATGACAGCACGATGGCGGCGTTGAGGCCGGGGCCGAACTGCTCGAACTCGGTGCCGTCCCAGGCGTTCTTGTCGTGGTTGGTGACGAAGGTCATGCGCATGATGTTGGGCGGAAAGTAGCCTTCGTTCCAGGCGTAGTAATTACGCAGGCCGCCGAGCTCGTGCTTGCGTCCGGTGGTGATCTCGCGGACGTCGTCGTACCAGGTCCAGGCGTAGGTCATGTCGAAGGCGTACTCGTGCAGGTCGCGCGATTCCCACTCGGCCAGCATGAAGACGGGCTTGATGGCCTCGAGCTCCTTACGCGCGTTGTTCCAGAAGTCGATGGGGACGAAGCCGGCGACGTCGCAGCGGTAGCCGTCGATGTCGGCCTCGCGCACCCAGTACTTGAGGGCGTCGGTCATGTACTTGCGCAACTCGGGATGGGAGTAGTCGAGGTCGATGATGTCGGACCAGTCGAACCACGGAGTAGGACGGAAGTCGCCCTTCCAGTTGCGGGCGTACCAGTCGGGATGCTGGGTGACGAGCACGTTGTCCCACGCTGTGTGATTGGCGACCCAGTCGAGGATGACGTACATGCCCTGCTGGTGGGCGGCGGCGACGAAGTGCTTGAGGTCGTCGAGCGTGCCGAGTTCGGGATTGACCTTGAGGTAGTCCTGCACGGCGTAGGGGCTACCCAGCGTGCCCTTGCGGTTCTTCTGGCCGATGGGGTTGATGGGCATGAGCCATAGAATCGTCGACGCCGAGTTCTTTCAGGCGGGGGAGTTGCTTTTCGGCGGCGTGGAATGTTCCTTCGGACGTGAACTGGCGGGTGTTGATCTGGTAGATGGAGGCGTTCTTGCTCCAGTCGGGATGGGTGATTTTGACGTAAGGCACAGGCTGATACCGGGCGAGTTCGTTGGTTACTGGACTGGATGCGGGTTCGGGCTTTTGAGTGCAGCCTGTGAACAGTATAAGGAGGGCGAGTGGGAGTAATAGAGAGCGTCGTAGGGACATGGGAGTGATCCGGCGGAATGATAGCAGGGAAAAGGGACTCACCACAGAGACACGGAGGCACGGAGAAGACTTGGGTAAAAAGCTGATGGAGGACGGAGCCTCCCACATTTCCGTGGTCAAACGCGAAACAGCGGGTCCTTCGACTGCGCGTTCGCCCGACCCGCACAAGAAGCGGGTCGGAAGTTTTGGGCGAACGCTCCGCTCGAGATGACAAATCGAACTTATTCCCACCGTTTCGCGAAGAAACGCGAAAGGAGGGGGCAACCGAACCGACTTTATCTGCCGGCGCCGGGTTGGACCACGAAACGGCGGAAGAAGCTGTCGCTGTTCCACTGTGGAGGCTGCGGAGCGTCGGCTACCTTCAAGGCCAGCGCGGTCAGGATGTCCTCGAACTTCGCAGCGGCGGGAAGTTCGACAGGCTGGTTGAGATCGTCGGAAGGCGCGTGATAGCGCTCGGTCAACCACTTCTTCTGCGTGACCGCCTCGGGCGAACCCTTGACGGTACCAACGCCCATGGCGATCGACGGAACGCCCTGGCGGATGAAGCTGTACTGGTCGCTGCGCACGAAGGCGTTGCGCAGAGGTTCGGGATCGGCCTGCACCTGCACACCGAGTTGGGTTGCGACTGCGCGAGCATCGTCGCCGAGGGTGGACTCGCTGAGACCGAGCACGGTCAGAATCTTCAGCGGGATGATCGGCAGGAACATGTCAGTGTTGAGGTCGGCGACGATGGACGACTTCGGCACGGTGGGATGGTTAGCGAAGTATTTCGAGCCGAGCAGACCCTTCTCTTCCGCAGTGACGAACAAGAAAAGGAGCGAACGTTTGGGTGCGGCTTTGGAGGCGTGCAGAGCGGCGGCGATATCGAGCAGCACAGCCGAACCGGCGGCGTTGTCCATCGCACCGTTGTAAATCTTGTCGCCGTTGATAGGCTCTCCGATGCCGACATGATCGAGGTGGGCCGAGAGTATGACGTACTGGTCCTTCAATGTGGGATCGGTGCCCGGGAGTTTCGCGACGATGTTGTCGGACTCGACGTTCTTCTTGATCACCTTGGCCTTGGCCTGGATGGCGAGCGAGAGGGCGAAGTGCGGCATCGGCTTGCGGTCTTTGGCGAGAGCGGCGAGTTCGGCGAAGGTGTGGCCCGATCCGGCGAAGAGTTTGTCGGCGTCGGCGGGATTGAAGACTACGGCAAGCCCGACACCGCGAGTGTCATCAAGCTCGGGGTCAGCGAGGACCATGCTGGGACGAGTGCGAGACAAGGTCATGCGGCCCCAGGGGATGTCCATGGAGGCGGGATTGGGGATGGCGATCAGTCCGACGGCACCGAGTTCACGGAGCGTCTTGGCTCGTTCGCCACCGGATTGATAGTGGGCCGACAGGGCAGATGAAACGTCAGACGGAGAGCCGGCAATGTACACCACGACCTTGCCTTTGACATCGAGACCAGAGAAGTCGTCGTAGTGGGTTTCGGGAACGCGTAGCGCGTAGCCGGCGAAGACTAGCGGAGCGTTAGTCGAGGGGACGAGGTCGTAGCGCGTGCTGAACATGGCGTCTTCGCCGAGCACGAGGGGCTCAGGCTTGCCGTCGCGCACAAGAGCGAGGCTCGAGCCCGATTCGTCGATCTGGCGGCTGATGAATTGCACGGGCTGATAGAAGCCCTTGGAGCCTGCGGGCTGAAGACCGTCCTTCTTGAGCTCGTCGACGACATAGGCGGAGGCTTTGCGCAGTCCTTCGCTACCGGTTTCGCGGCCTTCCATGCCGTCGGCGGCGAGGACTTTCACATACTCCCACCAACTCTTGCCGTCGAAGCTCGGTGGAGTGGATGCCTGGGCGACGACGTAGGTGAGCGTGAGAAGCAGGAGGGCGAACGATAAACGTTTTTGCATGGACCATCCTCGGAAAGCAGATTCGAGTTTCGCTTATATCGGGTGGCGGTGCTGAAAGTCAAACGGAAGTTTTCCGGAGCAAAGCGAGCGGCTGCGGTGTCAATACTGGCAAGCGAGGAGCAGCGACCATGTTTGAAGACAGCTTGTTCGATTCAGCGAACTCTCCCCAGAGAAAGACCTGGCCTACAGTTGCTTCCTATGCCATCGAAGTTTGCGCGATCGGGATACTGGTGCTGCTTCCGATGATTTATACGCAGGCGCTGCCGAAACAGCTCTGGACGAGCGTTCTCGAGATGCCTTCGCCACCGCCGGGCCGGATGCCGGAACAGATGGTACACGCATCGCGCGCAACGCGAGAAGCGCCGGTGAAGGATTCGGTCTTGCGTGCTCCCAGCGAGATTCCGCGCACGACATCGATGGTGCGCGATGAACCGGCAAGCGCCGAGGCGCCGCCGAGCATGGATGGGCTGGTGCCTGGGGGTATCCCGACCGGAGTGCCGAATAGCGTGCTGACGAATCTGGCGCGCGCGACGATGCCGACCATCGTGAAGCCGGTTCCGCCAGAGAAGGTGAGGATTTCTTCGGGCGTGGCAGCGGGGATGTTGATCGGGCAGATCAAGCCCCATTATCCGCCACTCGCATTGCAGGCGCGAATACAGGGGACGGTTGTGCTGCAAGCGGTGATCGGCAAGGATGGGAAGATTGAAGAACTGCATCTCATCAGCGGTCACCCGCTGCTGGCACCGGCGGCAATGGACGCGGTACGACAGTGGAGATACAAACCTTACATGCTGAATGACCAGCCTGTAGCGGTGGATACGCAGATCAATGTGAATTTTACGATTGGAGGAGGGTGAAGGGAGCGGCTAGTGGATGGTGGATAGAGGATAGCAAGAGCACGGTCGCAGCTTCACACACACGGAACGGATTTGCTGTGCTTCGGAACAAACAGCGGGTCCTTTGACTCGGACGCGCGCCCTTCCGGCGCGTCCTCGCCAGGATGACAAAGTCCGAGAATTAAGGCTTCGAGACGATGTAGTCGGAGAATTCCCAGACTGTGCTGGTGTGGCTGGGCAGTGCGCCTTCGGCACGCAGGCCCACCTGGCTTCCGCCTGCGACTGGCTGGCCGGTAATCGAGCCCACGCGATGCTCGTTCACAAAGAGATCGGCGTTGTTGCCGTGCAGAGACACGCGTAACGCATTCGTTTGACCGACGCCCCGGTTCACCGCGACATGGGTCTGAGGCGGCAATGGATAGAGCCAGCGACCGCCGGCTTTGCGTAAAACACCGACCTCGCCCGAACCGTCGAACCAGAGGACGTAGTAGGAGCTGTAATCTTTGGCCCAGAAGACGACCGACGCGTATTCCTTGTCAGCCTCGACCGACTCGACCAGCCTGACGTTGACGCAGATCTGGACATCATCGAAGACATCGCCGCCATAGAGAAGTTGGGAAGCGACATTCTTGCGATATTTCAGAGTAAGCGCTCCGTCCTGGACGGACTGGTCGGTCCAAGTGGTGCTGAGGATCGGCCATTTGGCATCGGCGGACTCGAACTTGGATTGCATCAGGACTTTTCCTGCGCATCCGGCGAAGGCAGGGACCGGCGCGAGGGAAAGATAGAGGACACAGACAGCGACAGGGTGGCGCATGCGCAGCTCTCCTCGAACTCAGTTGTCGCTCGCGGCGAGAGTAAAGCTGTTCGCACCAAAAAGCGAGCGTTTCACAACAGATTTTAGGATTGGAGAATTATGAGGAGAGAATCACAGTCCGTCAAGACAACTATAGTGCTATATTCCGCTGTCTTCGGCTTGCTTCAGGCGACGGGATTCGGCCAGCAGAGCCATGGAATGAGTGAGGTTCTGCAAAGTGACGATGCCAACCAGGCGGCCGGTATCGACCACGGGAATCATGTTCAGGCCGCGGCCCTGAAGCTTGCGAAAGCCTTCCGCCAGAGAGTCGTTGCGTTGAGCGACCTCGAAACTTCGAACCATGGCCGGCTGGACATAGCCGTTACCTTCGCGGCGCAAGGCATCGACGATGCGGGCCTTGTTGATAACGCCGACCATTTCGGCGCCCCGGACTACGGGAAAGTCGTCCTGCAAGGTGTGGACCGCCTTACTCAGGGCGTCTTCCAGGGTGTCGGCGGGCGAGAGGATGGAGAACTGGGTAAGCATAACGTCTTCCATGTGCACGGATTCCAGCACCGAGCGGAAGACGACCGAGCGGTCTTCGAGTTGCGCGCCGATAAAGAGGAAGAAGCCGATGAGCACCAACCAGGCATTCCACACCAGGCCGATCATCATCAGCAGCATGGCGAAGACCTGACCAATGCCGACGGCGCGGCGAGTGGCGCGGACGTAGTCGGTGCGTTCGGCCAGAATCGCGCGAAGAATGCGGCCACCGTCCATGGGATATGCCGGAAGGAGGTTGAAGGCTCCGAGAAACAAGTTGCTCCAGAAGAGGCTGCGGGGAAGATTGGTGGCATGAACATAGGGCTGGGCCCAGAGTTTCACTTGCGGAGCAAAGGTGACGATCACTGCGCCTGCGATGGCGGCGACCAGGAGATTGAGGAGCGGCCCGGCCACTGCCACACGAATGTCGCGCGCGGGATCGGGCTTGCCGGCGCTCGAATCTTCCATGAGGGTGACGCCGCCAATGGGAAGAAGAACGATGGACCGGACGACGATGCCATTTCGCTGGGCGACGATGGCGTGTGCCAGTTCATGCACGATGACGGAGCCAAAAATGATGAAGACCAGTGCCAGCCCACGGCCGGGGCCAGTTACGCCCATGGTCAGCGATTCGGAGAACCAGACGAACCCGAGCAGGAAAAGAAACGTGACATGAATCCGGATGTCAACGCCGAACAGGCGTCCCGCCGGAAATGACCAACCCCGCATGTGGAAGACAACCCTCCACCTTTATTCTATACACTCAGAGCCATGCGCATCATCGCCGGGGAGTTTCGCAGCCGTCCGTTGAAATCGCTGCCGGGGCTTGATCTTCGTCCTACGAGCGATCGACTGCGCGAGACGCTGTTCAATGTGCTGGCAGCGTCGGGCACTCTGGAAGAGAGTGTGTGGATCGACCTGTTTGCGGGAACCGGCGCGGTAGGCATCGAAGCGATCAGCCGGGGCGCGAAGCAGGTGTATTTCGTGGAGTCGGAGCGAAAACGCGCGCGACTGATTCGCGAGAACCTTCAGTCGCTGAAGATCGTGGACGGGTTCGATGTATTCGAAAGCGATGTCGCATCCGCGCTGCGGTCTTTGGAAGCCTCGGGGGTGACGTGCGACTTTTGCTTTCTCGATCCGCCTTACCAGATGCGCGGAGCATACGATCGCACGCTGGAGTCTCTGGGTGAGTCGCGGCTGTTGGAAACGTCGTCGGTCGTGATCACCGAACATGACAAGAAGTTCGATCCGGGCGAAAAGTTTGGCCGTATTCAGCGGTATCGAAAGATCGTGCAAGGCGACGCAGCGTTGAGTCTCTATCGAGCTCTGTAGTTGGGTCGGGCCCGCTGTTTGCGGAGCTTGACATCTTTAAGTGGCCCAATATACTTAACATCCAAGTATGTTGAACGCCACTCACACCGCGACCCGTTGTTGCACCATGGCCATGAGGCTGTGTCCCGGTCTGTGGGTTGCGCATTGAAGCGGCAAAAATAAAAGTAACAGCCGCGAAGATTCTTAAGCGACCCACAGATAACAAGCTGTGGGTCTTTGTGTTTGCGGGATACATCCAACAAACCACAAGTTCAGACAGGAAGAGGAGCATCAGTCCATGAGCGACGCCAAGGAAAAGCCCCAGTATCACCTCGACACCCTCGCCATTCACGGTGGACAGGAGAAAGACCCGACTACGAAGTCGCGCGCGGTACCGATTTACCAGACCACGTCCTATGTGTTCGACGATGCCGATCACGCGGCGCGGCTGTTTGCCCTGCAAGAGTTCGGCAACATCTACACGCGCATCATGAATCCGACGACCGACGTGTTCGAGAAACGTATCGCGGCCCTGGAAGGCGGTGTGGCGGGATTGGCGCTGGCTTCAGGACAGGCGGCGGAAACGCTGATCATCGAGACGCTGGCGTCGGCAGGAGACGACATTGTTTCGACTACGTCGCTCTACGGAGGCACGTACAACCTGTTTCATTACACGCTGCCGAAGCTGGGAATCACAGTGAAGTTTGTCGATGCTGACGACTTCGACGGGTTGCGCAAGGCGATTGGGCCGAAGACCAAGGCGCTGTACACGGAGACGTTGGGCAATCCCAAGCTCGATATCGCTGACGTGCAAGAACTGGCGAAGATCGCGCACGGTGCCGGCGTGCCGTTGGTCATCGATAACACCTGTGCGACACCGGCGCTGTGCCGTCCGATTGAGTGGGGAGCCGACATCATCATTAATTCGGCGACGAAGTACATCGGCGGACACGGCACGTCGATTGGCGGAGTCATCGTGGACGGAGGGAAGTTCGACTGGGCAGCTTCGGGGCGCTTCAAGGATTTCGTCGAGCCCGACCCGTCATATCATGGCGTGTCGTACACCCAGGCGTTCGGGCCGCTGGCATTCATCATTAAAGCTCGCGTTCAGGGACTGCGCGATACCGGCGCCAGCCTGTCGCCGTTCAATGCTTTTCTTCTGTTGCAAGGGACGGAAACTCTCCACCTGCGGATGGAGCGGCACTCGGATAACGCTCTGAAAGTGGCCGAATATCTCGCCGGGCATCCGGATGTGGAGTGGGTGAATTATCCGGGCTTGCCGACCAGCAAGTACTATCAGCGGGCGAAAAAATATATGCCGAGCGGGGCGAGTTCGCTGGTTACGTTTGGCATTCGCGGAGGATTCGAGGCAGGGAAGAAGTTCATCAACGCGGTACAGCTTTTCAGCCTGCTGGCGAATATCGGCGATGCGAAGTCGCTGGTGATCCATCCTGCTTCCACCACGCATCAGCAACTCAGTGAAGCCGAACAACGCGAGACGGGCGTGACGCCGGAACTCGTGCGGTTGTCGGTGGGCATCGAAGATGTGCGCGACATCATCGGCGACCTGGGGAACGCGTTGCAGGTAGCAACTGGTAAGAAGGCGACAGCACAGGTGGCGGGCGACTGAATGGAAGTGCTTCAACCAACACGGGAGGGCGATCTCACATTTTCGGAAGGGTCGCCTTTTCGCCTCGACGGCGGCGGCGCGCTGCAACCGGTCTCGATTCGCTATGCGGTTTATGGGGAGCCGAACGAGCGGCGGGACAATGCCGTTCTTGTCTGTCATGCGTTGTCGGGTTCGGCGCGGGTGGGCGATTGGTGGCCGGAGATGTTTGGTCCCGTATTCGATCCAGAGAGGGACTGCGTTATCGGTACCAACATCCTGGGCTCTTGTTACGGCTCGACGGGCCCGACGTCAGTCAACCCTGCGACTGGTAAACCGTTTGGCCCCGATTTTCCGCTGGTCACGATTCGCGATATCGTACGCGCCCAAGCGCACGTGCTGAGCGATCTAGGAATCGAGCGGCTGCGTATGATTATCGGCGCCTCAATTGGCGGTATGCAGGCGCTGCAGTGGGCGGTCGATTATCCGGAGCGGGTGCAGCATTGCATCGCCATCGGTTGCGCGCCGTTGTCTGCCATGGGCCTGGCACTGAATCATCTCCAGCGAAAAGTCATCCAGCTCGATCCTGACTTCAGGGATGGCCGCTACGCTTCGAAGGCACAGCCGGCACGTGGACTTGGGCTGGCGCGAGCGATTGGGATGATCTCGTACAAGTCGGCAGAGTTGTTCGAGGAGCGGTTTGCGCGAAACCCTAACCGTAACGGTGAGGCCCCGCTGCAGTCGCTTGCCGGCCGTTATGACATTGCCGGATACCTGGACTACCAGGGCGAGAAGTTCGTGCAGCGCTTCGACGCAAACTCATACTTGATCATCACAAAGGCGATGGACACCTTCGACCTCAGCCACGGATACGCGTCGGAGGAGGATGCCTTGCGGCGGATCCAAGCGCACGTTTCGCTGGTGGGCATCTCGTCGGACTGGCTATTTCCGGCGGAAGATGTGCGCAGTCTCGCCGAGCGCATTCAATCCGCGGGCGCATCGTGCGATTATTCGGAGTTCGAAACATCACATGGGCACGACGGATTTCTGGCTGAGATGGAGGCAATCGCCGCCGTGGTCAACGGCCGATTCCATGCGCGCCGGCTCGCTGTCGTGGATAAAACCACGAGCTGAAGTTGGTTGTCATCGATACGGCTACGTTGGTTTAGAGGACTACATCCGAGGAGATCTGCTCGACAACCGCGATGAGGCCCAAAGAAAACGCTTCGTCGCCGTGCAATCGCAGCAGCCGCCGCACTTCTTCCATTCCAAGACTTTTGACGGTGGCGCGCAGGACGTCCTCGTTGGGACGATAGCACTGCCAGCGATTTCGGCCAGTGCGTTTGGCGCGATACAGGGCATGATCAGCCAGAGCTAGGCAGTGGTCCCAATCCAAAAGATTGGGGAAACTGTCGGAAAACGGGTAGCGAACTACCCCCAACGAGAGGGAAAGAGGCAAGGTCGTCTTGAGGACCTCGAGCGCACTTTCTTGCAGCAATGATAGCCGCAGGCGTTCCGCCATGAGCAGGTCTTCTTGCGGGCCCGTGACGTGGTCGAGGATAAGGAACTCTTCGCCTCCCCATCTCGACAGGATAGCGGTCGCCCGGACATTCTGCTGAAGAATGTTGGCGGCGGCGCGCAAAACGCGGTCACCGGTCGCGTGACCCAGGTCGTCATTGATCAGCTTGAAGTGATCAAGGTCAGCCAGGCAAATGGCGAGATATCGCCACTGTGCGTCGGGAAGGTCCCGGACGCGTTGGCGCTGGAGCTCGGCAATCCACGGCTGAATGGTGGATTCGACGTGACGCCGATTGCTGAGCCCGGTCAGGGGATCGGTGGCGGAAGCGGTCTGCAATTTTTGTACGGCGTCATTGAGGGCGGCGGTGCGCTCCTGAACCTTCTGTTGGAGCTCACGAGTGTACTGCTGCTGCTTTTCTTCTTTCTGGCCTTTCAGCAGATTGACGCGGTCGGCGAGAGCGAAGGCCAGCAGAATGCCCTCGAGCGCCGAGCCGGTCTGTGCCGAGTAGTAAGTGACGAAGGTCATCGGCAGTATGCGGAGGAACATCAGAATGTAGATCACGTTCCCTGCGAGCAGAGCGGTCCAGGCAACGAGGAAGAACCGAGCAGGACGGTAGCCCCGACGCAGGGCGATGATTCCCATGATGGCGTAGAAGATCGTCACTGTCAGCCCGATGAGCGCCAACGGCAGTGGTAAGGGAACCCGGGCGTCGATTACGGTCGCGAGAACTAACAGGAGCGTCAGGGCTGCGATCGCTGTGAGTGCGGAGTCCGCGAGCCGCGAGTGTTCTCGAGTGCTAAGGAATTTGCGGACAAACAAGACACTGAAGATGATGGCCGATGCCGCTAGATAAGGCTGCAGGCTCCATTCCCACAGGTGATGATGCGGCCACAGAAATTGAAAGAAGAAGCCGGACCGTTCGCTCCACAGTGCTCCGAAGGACACTACGTAGAGGACGTAATAGAGATAGGCACGCTCACGAATGGCGAGATAGAGAATGAGGTTGTAAAGAGCGAGGGCAAGGATAATGCCGGCATAAATTCCCTGAGCGAACAGCAGCGATCGCTGTTGCAGGATCCATCTGTGGAGCGGCTGAATGGTGCCGCCCAGCGCGCCCGACTCTCCGAAGCGGGTGGTATCGCCTACGACGTGCAGGTAGGCGGTCACGGTCGCGCCACCGTTCATCGTCAGGAGAAACGCGATGTCGCCGGAAGGAACCGCGCGGAATTGTGGCGCCTGCACAGCGCCCGACTGCTCGACGCGGGAGACCCCGTCTTGTTCGAGGTAAAGGTCGGCGTACTCCCAATCTCGCGAGAGTTGAAGCACCCAACCTCCCGGCGCAACTTCGCTCGCGTGGAGGGTAAAACGCGCCCAATAACCGTGGCACGCCGCCGTTGTGGTCATGTCGGGCTCAAGCGGGCGGAAGGGCCCGTTCTGAGCGGATGCCAAAGATATGTCCCCATGGGGGTCGCACATAACCTCGGCGACAAGGGCAATAGGCTGATCGCCGGCCGGCAGCAGTGCCAACGCCGACCGAACAGAGTTCTGCCATCCATACGCGGCGGGCCCGCCCAAAGCGAACCAGAGGCATAGCGTAAGAAGAGTTATCTTCAACTTGCGGGTTGGCAGAACCATAAGAAGCAGAAGGCGGGTCGTCAGCCTTGGCGGGTTGCCGGGTCGAGGGGTGTTATCAAACCGGCAACAGGAACCATACAGTGTTGCAGATTTTGCTAATTCTGCACAGGCCACGTTGGTCGTACCCGCAACAGGTTGCTAATGCCAGGCCTGCTTAAAACGCCCCTTACTACCGTCCGCTCGGCGACGATTTAAGATCAGGTGGAGGTTCAATGCCACTATGTCGGTAGTTCGTTTCTTAATGCTGTTGTCTCTCGTGGTTTGGGTGGGTGGAATCGTATTTTTCGCGGTCGTGTTGGCTCCCACAGTATTTCATCCGGGTATGTTACCCAGCCGTCAATTGGCAGGCGCGGTGGTAAGCCGAAGCCTGGGGATTCTGCACTGGATAGGTTTGATCAGCGGCGTGGTGTTTCTGATTGCGGCGACCATCGACTCGCGGGTCGCGACGGGATTTGCAGCGCCGTTTGCAATGCGAAACCTGCTTATCGTCGCGATGATCGTGCTGACTTTGTTGAGCATGTTCGTGATTTCAACCCGGATGCTGGCGTTGCGGAACGAAATGGTCTTCATCGACAACGTGCCGCAAGACGATGCGCGACGGGTTGAGTTCAACCGTCTGCATGTGTGGTCCACACGCCTGGAAGGCGCAGTGCTTGTGCTTGGCCTAGCGGTACTGTTTCTCACTGCGCGGCGTTTATCATAGAGATTTACAGCTACAGGGCACGGTCCGAAATGGCCTGTGCGTCTGGCTGGCCGCGTTCCTAACCCGCCCGTGCTGAACATCACGAGCATCGGCGTAGAGGCTTAATCCTATGAAAACCGGAATTATCGGCTTGCCCCAGGTGGGCAAGACTTCGCTCTTCGTCATGTTGACCAAGCAGGCGGTGGGACATCGCCCGGGAGGCTCGCGCGAAGCCCATCTGGGGGTCGCCAAGGTGCCGGACGACCGGCTGGATCGGCTGGCGGAGCTGTACAACCCCAAGAAACTCATTCACGCAAGCGTGGAGTTTACGGATGTCGCGGCCCTCAGCCAGGAGGCCCTGAAGGAGACCGCATTCGCGGCGAACCTGCGCAATGTGGATGCCCTCGCCCATGTGGTACGCGCATTTGAGGACCCGTCGATTGCGCATGTAGGTCCAGTCGATCCGTTGCGCGACATCAAGAACATCGATTTCGACCTTATCGTCAACGATCTCGGCCAGGTCGAAAAGCGGATCGAGCGGGTGGAAAAAGACCTGAAGAAGATGAAGACAGCAGAGCTGGAGAAAGAACACGAACTCCTGAAGCGGGCCAAAGAGCATTTGGAAAAAGAGCTGCCGCTGCGCGAGATGGAGATGACTCCGGAAGACAAGAAACGCATCCGCGGCTTCATGTTTCTTAGCGAAAAGCCGATTCTGTACGTGTTGAACATCGGCGAGAGCACCACGCTCGGCAAGGACCTGGAAGAGGCGGTGACGAAGTATGGTCTCACCGACGTGGCATCGCGTCCCAACACGGGTGCCCTGGCCGTTTGTGCGAAAGTGGAAGCGGAACTGGCGGAGATGGGCGACGAAGACGCGGCGGAATTCCTCGGCAGCTATGGCCTGACGGAAAGCGGCCTGGTGCGGCTCATCCGCAAGAGCTATGAGTTGCTCGGCCTGATGTCGTTCTTTACCGTTGGTGAAGATGAGTGCCGAGCCTGGACTGTGGAACGGAGCTCGAAAGCGGTGCACGCTGCCGGAGCGATCCATACCGACCTGGAGAAGCACTTCATTCGGGCAGAGACCATCCACTGGGACCAACTGCTGGAGGCGGGATCGGAAGCGGAAGCCCGGGCGCGCGGTACGCTGCGGCTCGAAGGGAAGGAATACATCGTTAAAGACGGCGATGTGATGCACATCCGGCACAGCGGCTAAGGCTCGTCGGGCAGTACTCGTAGTAACACTTCGGGTTGATTTCCGGCTTGCCTACGGTTAGCACCTGATTCGTGCCAGCCCTCCGGTTCGCTAACCTTGTTGGCCTGATGCACACGCCAGCGACCAGACGGGATCATCGCTCATTCGTCGGCGGTCTCCGGTGCTCGGCGAGAATAGTTATTGTTCCCCTCCTAGTTCTTTTCTGGGGCGTTCAAGGAATGTCCGGGTACTCCATGCTCACGCACGAGGAGATTGTTGATTTGGCGTGGGCCGACCAGATTGAGCCCCTGCTGCATCAGCGCTACCCCGGCGCTACCCCGGAGGAGATTCAGAAAGCTCACGCCTACGCCTACGGCGGTTGCATTATCCAGGACCTTGGCTACTATCCTTTTGGCAACAAGGATTTCAGTAACTTGTTGCACTATGTCCGCAGCGGCGATTTTGTGGCCGCGATGCTGCGCGATGCCGATGACCTCGACGAGTACGCATTCGCTCTGGGCGCGCTGGCGCATTATGTGTCCGACATTGAGGGCCACCCATCGATCAACCGTGCCGTTGCGATTGAGAATCCCAAGCTGCGGCGTAAGTTTGGGGATGAAGTGACATACGAGGAGAACCATCGGGCGCATATCCGGACTGAGTTTGGCTTTGACGTCACCCAAGTCGCAAAGAACCGATACACCTCGGACGCGTATCATAATTTCATCGGGTTCAAGGTTTCGAAGCCGCTTCTGGAACGAGCCTTCCGCGAGACCTACGGCCTCGAACTGAAAGACGTGTTAAGCAACCCTGATCTTTCGATTGGCAGCTACCGGCGCTCCGTCAGTACGATCATTCCCGAGATGACCCGAGTGGCACTCGTGACCAAACATGCGGAGTTGGTCCATGAGGACCCGAATTTCGACCAGCGCAAGTTCTTGTATCGCCTCTCCCGCACGGAATACGAGAAGGAATGGGGCACGCAGTACCAGAAGCCGGGATGGAAGACCCGCTTCCTCGCGTTCGTGGTAAAAATAACCCCGAAGATTGGCCCACTCAAGACGGTGGATGTCACGCTGCCTTCGCCGAAGACGGAAGACCTCTACTTCGAAAGCGTGAATAATACGGTGGACTCCTACAAGAGCCAGTTGAAGAATCTGAGGCGGGGTGGAAAGCTCGCCTTAGCCAACGTCGACTTTGATACCGGCAAGCCCACCAAGCCTGATGAATACAAGCTCGCCGACGAAACTTATGCCAAGCTGGTTTCCAAGCTGGCCGACCGCAAGTTCGCGCTGGTGACACCCGCGTTGCAGGCGAACATCATGGCGTTCTATGCCAGCGCGAAGTTATCCCCATCCGATATCCCTGCGGACCAGTGGCAGAAGGTTGAATCAGCGGTCAACAACCTAAAGGCTCTGGAACCGCCTGCGCAGTAGGGAAAGCCCACCGAGTCAGGCTCTGCTATTCTTCTGCCTGCTCATGAATCCTATTTTGCTTAGCATCCTGCTCGGCTTGTCGGCCGCCGTGGCGAACGTGTTCGGCGGTGCGGTGATCGTCCAGCGGACCTGGAAGCGGAGCTATCTGCGTTATTTTGTAGCGCTGGGCGCAGGATTTATGCTGGCGACGGCGCTGGTCGAGATGGTCCCGGAAAGCCTGGAACTTGCCGGACGGTCAGGTGCGCTGCTGGTGCTGGGTGGATATCTGCTGGTCCATCTGTTCGAGCACACCATCACTCCGCACTTTCATTACGGCGAGGAGACGCATTCGGACGAGTACGTTCACTCGCACCGTCGCATGTCGATTCTCTTCGGACTGATGATTCACACGTTCTTCGACGGCATTGCGATCACGGCAGGTTTTCTCATTTCGCCATGGTTAGGCTGGGTCATCTTTCTGGCCGTGTTTCTGCACAAAATTCCGGAGGGCTTTACGGTCACGTCGGTCATGCTTGCGAGCGGTCTTAGCCGTCGGCAAGTCGTGGCTCGCCTCGGTCATGCTCGGCGTGGCGACGCTGGCGGGGGTGCTCACGATGGCAATTGGGCAACATGCCGTGAGCTACGGATTGCCGATCGCGGCTGGCGTGACGATTTATGTGGCCGCTTCCGACCTGATTCCGGAGGTCAACCAGGAGCCTGGGGTCAAGATGGCGCTGGTCGTGTTCGTCGGTGTCGCTATGCTCTTTCTGCTGGATAAGCTGTTCCGGATGCACTGAGCGTTTCACTGACTTGCGGGCTATCTTGCAGTAAGATGTGCAGCCATGCACAAACTTCGGGTTGCCGTTCCGCTACTCGTGGTTTTCCTCGGCCTGGCGAATGTAAGCAGTTTCGCCAAACACAAGAAGAGTCAGGCTTCGTCCGCGAGCTCAACCGCCGGAGATTTTGACTACTACCTGCTGACACTTTCCTGGGCCCCGCAGTTCTGCGCGACCAATGCCGGTGAGCGCAACCCGGCGGAGTGCGCTTCCAACAAGCATATGGGGCTTGTGGTCCACGGTCTGTGGCCACAGTTTAACGATGGAAAATGGCCGCAAGACTGTGCCAGCACGCCTCCGGTGTCTTCGGCCACGGTCCAGCACATGATGAACATCATGCCGGGCAGTTCGCTCATACAACATGAGTGGGCCAAGCATGGCACGTGCACAGGCCTTTCAACGCAGGATTATTTCGGTGCGATTGAAAAGCTCTACACTGGGTTGCGTGTGCCCAACGATTTCAAGCAGCCATCGAACGCCGCGCAAACCAGCCCGCCGGAGATAGAAACGAAGTTTGCCTCGGCAAATGGCGCACCTAAAGAAGCATTTCGGGTATCGTGCCCGCAGAATGAGTTCTCGGCGGTCGAAGTCTGCCTCACCAAGGACCTGCACTACCAGTCGTGTCCCGAGACGG
Source organism: uncultured Acidobacteriaceae bacterium (assembly GCA_963738905.1). Classification (GTDB taxonomy): domain Bacteria; phylum Acidobacteriota; class Terriglobia; order Terriglobales; family Acidobacteriaceae; genus DASRAA01. The sequence goes on along the minus strand of CAVTYG010000010.1, from coordinate 432,864 downwards.
TCAAGGAGTGTCGCGCACGACAGATCGAAGTGAGGCCGGTACCGTGAAGCGTCGAATTGTCTGGCTCACAATTGGATTGGTGGTTCTACAGGGAGTTTCGACGGCGCAAACCCTGACCGCTGCTGAAGCCATCAAGCGCATTCAGCGGCATTACGCCGCCGCAGCACCCGCTAACACGGTCGATACGATCAAGGCAGGCGATCCATCCACGCCTGTCACGGGGATTGCGACGACCTTTCTCGACACTATGGACGTGCTGCGCGAAGCCAATCAACTTGGCGCCAACCTCGTCATCACCCACGAGCCGACGTTTTATAACCACCTCGACGATACGGCTTTCTTTGCCGATGATCCCGTGTATCGGGAAAAACTGGCTTTCATTCAGGAACACCATATGGTGGTGTTCCGTCTGCACGACCAGATTCACAGCGTCTCGCCCGACCCTGTAGTGTTGGGGCTGGTCCAATCGCTGGGCTGGCAGAAGTATATGGACGACGGCAGTCCGTTACAGGTCACCCTTCCGAAGACAACCTTACTGAAGCTCTCGCGTGAGTTGGCGGCGAAACTGAATGCACGCACGCTGCGAGTCGTAGGAGATCCGAATCTCGAAGTAACTCACGTGGCGCTCCTCCCCGGCGCGGCCGGACTACAGAAGCAGGTGCTCGCTCTGCGCAACGACAAAGTGGAAGTCCTGGTTGCGGGAGAATCGGCGGAATGGGAAGGCGTTGAGTATGCCAGAGACGCCAGCACCCAAGGCCGGCACAAGGCGTTGATACTGCTAGGGCACGAGGTCTCAGAGGAGGCCGGCATGAAACAGTGCGCCGAAGACCTTCGTCTGCTGTTTCGTAACTTGCCCGTAATACATATTCCGACTGCGCAGCCGATGTGGAGTCCGCAGAATCCGCCGGCTGGCGGAGGCAAGGCCCCGGCAAAATAGGAACGAAAAGAAGTGGTAGGCCCGGCTGGAATCGAACCAGCAACCCTCAGCTTAGAAGGCTGATGCTCTATCCGCTTGAGCTACGGGCCCTTGGCGGTGCTGACTCGCGCTGTACGCGCTCACCGTACTCTCATTATCGCAAATCAGGCGTTTGGGGAGCCAAGCGCAGAGATAACTCCGGTGAGGCCGGAGGACCAACTTGCCCCGCGCCTGCTTCTTGTTATCGCCGTAACCGGAGACATAAACCGTTATATGAAAGCCGGGGGCGAGGTCGTCTGGCGCCGCCGTGTCGGTGTGATACCAGCAACGTCGCACGATGAGTTCACACGCGCATTTGTCGCCAGCGTTCAATACTTGCAACTGCTGGGCGATTCGCTTTGCCCAATGCTCGTGTTGCTCGAAGGAGTAGCGTTCGGATTCAGCACGGCGGATCAAGTCGATATAAGAGCAGAGCTTAAGCCCGGCGTCATAAATCTGCTCGGCTTCACCCAGTTCCTCGTCGAGCCACACGTCGCATTTCGCGGTCAGCCACGGTGAAGAAGGCCCGTTCAACGTCAGCAGAACTTTTCGTAGAGCGGGATGGTCGACAGCTTCGACGACATGAGCGAGTTGGTCGGGGTGCTTCGATAAGTCGATGTAGTGTTGTGTTCCGTCGGGCGAAGACCAGGGAAACTCCAGCGCCGGCTCATCCGTGCCGAGTTCAACCGACCAGTCGGCATCCATTTAAACTCGCGCCCAGTCGGGCGCTTCGACTGGCTCACCGCGATCGACGCGCTGCACGAAAGCGATGGCCTGGCGCTCCGCCCAGCGTCCGTCATAACCGTTCGCTTCGGCGAGAAAGGCGCAGTGGCCCCCATGTTCGGTTTCCAGATAGAGAATGGTTGGGTTCTGTATGAGTTTCTGGCGTGTCTCAGGCCCGACGCGGATGAACGGATCGTCGTCCGCGTGCAGCACGAGGGTTGGGACGGCGATGCGATCAAGGAATTGCGCCGATGCCGCCTTCGTGTAATAGTCCTGGGCATCGCGAAAGCCACAATAGCGAGCGGTGACCTGATCGTCGAATTCACGCAGGCTGCGCACTCCGCGCAAGTACCGGATGTCGTAACGATCGGGATAGAGAGCGGCCTTGCGCCGTATCCGCCGGCGCAATCCCCGCAGGAACCGCCATTCGTAGATGCGGTTTACCCGGTCATGCAACGCATCCGCCGAGGCAGCGAGATCCATCGCGGGCGACACACCGACACCAACCTTAATTTGTGCGGGCGCATGCGTTGCCCATTCGCCCAGGAGCTTCAAAACGAGGTTGCCGCCCATCGAGAAGCCGACCAGCGCGACTTTCTGCAAGCCGTCGTTCCGGATCAAAGTTTCCGCGACCGCGCCGACATCGGCTGACATGGCAGAGTTGTAGAGCGTGGGGCCCAGGGTTTCAGTGCCCCCGCAGTTGCGCATGTTCATACGAACGACGTTCATTCCCGCGCGCCAAGCCTTGCTGCCGGTACCGATCACGTATTGGGAATCGCTGGAGCCTTCCAGGCCATGGACGATGATCATCGTCAGAGCGCTGGGGCGCTCCGCCTGCCAATGGCAGTGACACAGCACCTGCACTTCGGGCTCAACCTGAATCAGCCGCTCTTCGGGCGGCGGCATTTCATTGCGGCGAGGAAGAAAGTTGCCGGCGATTGTCTGCATGTGTCCGCCGGTGAAACGAGGCCGCGGACAGAAGGGCTCACCGAAGAAATCGTATGCTTCGGTGGTCTCGACGGACCGCAGCGGTTGTGTGGTCGCGTCATACTCCTGTTGGGCGGACCCGTCTTCGGACGTGCTGGAGTCGCGGTGCAGCATCTATAATGACAAGTAACACGTCAGCTCTGTCGTTGTGAAGCGGCCAGAGGGTCCGGAGAAGAGATGCCGATATTCGAATATCTTTGCGCGGAGTGCGGTCACAAGTTTGAGGCGATTGTCTTCGGCGACAGAACGGCCGAGTGTCCCAAGTGCCACACCGCCAAGCTTGAGCAACAATTGTCCACCTTTTCGGCCCACAGTCACGGAGCGGCCGCGTCGGCAACTCCCTGCGGGCAGTCGGCGTGCTGCATGAATAACGGTGGCGGCTGCTCGATGAACTAGCTTCGGGGCCGCGATTTTGGCTGCGATCACGTGAGTTCAAGTGCCAGCGAGACGACCGAAGGTCGCCCCGCGAATGGTATAATTTTCCTACTGCGGTGGGTGTAGTTCAGTGGTAGAACTCCGGACTGTGGCTCCGGCTGTCAAGGGTTCGAATCCCTTCACCCACCCCAATTACCCTTCTTCTCAGGCAAACCCACCTCGAGCTACTTCGCCGGGCGACCTAGCGGAATTTTTGCCAGATCAATCCAGCGCTCGCCTTCGCCTTTCACGAAGGTGATGGAATCGATGCGGATTTTTCGGCTGTCGTCGCATGAATCCCAGCGCGGACGTGCCAGCCCTACAACTTTACGCGCTTCGTCCATGGTGTCCAGTTTGACGATGGTTAAATGTGGCATATAGGGCCACGGCTCATTGCACTCGAGTGCGCCGCCGTTGAGTTGATCGTGCAACTCCCGAAAACGGTAGGCGCCGTGGGCCACCCGGATAAACACCGTTGGAGTCGATGGGACAAATGACTCCACGTCGCCCATGGTTATGTCGAAGGGAGCTGTCGCGCGGCAGGTGAGCCTGAGTTGCTGGATAGCCTGCTCTTCCGTGCCGGAAAGCTTGCGAGGAGGGAGGATGGTGATGTGAGCGTCTGCGTGGGTGTGCGCAGGATGCAAATCGCGGCGCATTTCCTCAACGAACATCCCAGCCGGACTGCGAACGTAAGTCACGGCCGCGTACAGCAGGCCAGTCATGAACTATCCATTATAGCGACGGGATGATGCTTATGTCGCTCAGGGGGCCAAGGGGGCCGCCCCGAATGAAAAACTACGGTGCCGTTTCGGATCGCTATGAGTTCAAATAGGCACGGTTTTGTGCGGGCGTCATGGGCGGCGCGCCACAAAGTTGTAATAAGATAAAAGCTCCACCAGTCGGGGCGTAGCGCAGCCTGGTAGCGCACCTGCCTTGGGCGCAGGGGGTCGGAGGTTCAAATCCTCTCGCCCCGACCAATTCTCTCAATTAGTTAGCGCGCTGGCTGCCGGAATTGGCTGCCTAGTGTAGTGAAAATTGTAGGGACTCTTCCCCAAAAACGCCCGATTCTGACCCGTTGCTGCTGATGGCTTCCACTGCTCCGCGTAGCTCCTCGATTCCGAAGTGTCCATAGCGCGCTGCCATCTTCGCCATTGTGCCTGCCGTCCAACCGACGATCTTGGCAATAATGGGCAGCGGGACCCGGGCTGCAATCATTCGGCTTACCGCCGTGTGGCGGAGATCGTGGAACCGGACGCCCGTTAAGCCAACTGGAAGTTCTGGGACTTCAAAGCGGCAGTCGATACAGGCATAGCCCTTTTCCGGCTTCTGTTTGTCCGCGAGGATGCCCGCCTTGCACCGCGGGCAATGGCGGTGGGTCCGTCTCTTCGCCCCTTCCCATGCTTCTTTCACGTCCCCGATGGCCTGTGTTGGGTCCGTGTCGTAAACCACGTCGCCAGTGAACCCGAAAGTCTGTTCCTTGCCGGTGGCGCTGCACTTCTCAAACGGAAAGACAAAGTGTTCCGGCTTTCGATTTGGAAACTGCTGCGCCCAAAACGTCAGAGCGGCGATGGCGCGTTGATTCAGTGGAACCGTGCGCCCCGTTCCCTTGAGCGCAGTTCGCCCCGATTGAAACGATCCAATCCGTTTGTAAGTGTTTGATACGACGAGCGGCCCCACAGGAAACTTGCTTTAGGAAACCGCTGCTCTATCCATCTGAGCTACAGGGCCGTTGCGACGTAAATGGCACAACCAGCAGGGCTTAGCTGCTGATTGCAACAGGAGCCGCAGCCTGCTCAGCACCACAAAACCCCACGGCATTGTTGTTCTCTCTTTTCGCCCTGCTTCTTCAGAACCATTGTAAGAACGTTCGTGTTGGCCAAGCGCTTCTTGTTCACGAGCACACTGCCGTAACGGTTCATCGTCGTGGACACTCGCGCGTGCCTCATCAACTTCTGCTGCACTCCCACAGGAGCGCCACCCGCGTTTTAGCAGGCGGGATAGCCGAAGCCGCGGAGCCGGACATCGAGGCAGAGGTTTAAAAGGATGCAGGCAGTCAGCGTCACTCGTTCAGGTGTGCGCCGTCACAGACGGAGCGCAAAAACGCGAGATAAGATAACCACCCGCCCCGGCCCCTTGCGAAAATCCGTTCTCGTCTGCACGAAAGGAGCGCCCATATGCGCCGCCTTAGCATTACCCTCACTCTCTCGACCTTGTTTCTAGTTTCCATCTGCTCAGCGCAACAAACGTCAACTAGAGCCGTACCCAATCTGATTGGTTATGGCGGGATGCTAAAAGACGCCAAGGGGATAGCCCTGAGCGGAACGACGGCAGGTGTCACCTTTGCCATCTACAAGCAGCAGGAAGGTGGTGCGCCCGTCTGGCTGGAGACGCAAAACGTCACCCCGGACGCCAGTGGACGCTACAGCGTGCTGCTGGGCAGCACGACCGCCACTGGGCTGCCGAGCGATCTGTTCTCGCAGCAGGAGCAGCGCTGGCTCGGGATACAAGTGCAGGGTCAGCCAGAACAACCGCGTGTACTTCTCGTCAGCGTGCCATATGCCATCAACGCCCATGACGCGGAGACGCTGGGCGGATTGCCTGCGTCGGCGTTCGTCAAGGCTGAGACGACGAATCCCTCCGGTAGCGAATCCGCTGGCGCGAACAATGGTACATCTGTGAACGCATTAAGTACCGCTGGAAACGCGGGCGGCAAGAACGCAATGGGGATTACTGCTTTGGGTTACTCACCCTGCGGACAACCCACGTTTGCCGGTTCGCCGAACGTCATAGCCGTCTGGGACAGCACAGGCTGCAACCTGACAAACTCTCCGTTGGTCAACGCCGCTCAGGGTTACCAGATCGGAGGAAGCAGCGTGATAAGTATTGGCAGTCCCGCTGACAATAACCTATTCCTTGGGGTGGGAGCGGGCCTCCATGATGCTACGGGATCGGGGATTCAAAACACCTTCTCCGGCGTCGCGGCTGGCCTCAGCAACACCACTGGTGAACAGAACACCTTCTCCGGCTACCAGGCTGGCTACAGCAACACCTCCGGTCGCCTCAACTCGTTCTACGGCACTGGCGCTGGCCGGTACAACACCAACGGCTTAGCCAATACCTTCTCTGGCGCAGCTGCTGGCTACAACAACACATCCGGATACTACAACACATTCTCCGGGTACTCGGCTGGCCGAAGCAACACCACCGGTCACCGCAACATCTTCCTCGGCTTCGAGGCTGGCTACAGCAACACCAGTGGCTACTTCAACACCTTCTCCGGCTACCAGGCTGGTTACAGCAACACCAGTGGTTACTACAACACCTTCTCCGGCGACCGGGCCGGCTACCGTAACACCACCGGTTCCATCAACACTTTTTATGGAAATGGGGCGGGCGGCAATAACACCACCGGCAGCAGCGACATTTACCTCGGGAATGCCGGCCCTGCGACCGGCACGGAGAGCAATGCCATCCGCATCGGCACCCAGGGCGGCGGTGCCGGCCAGCAGAATACTGCGTACATGGCGGGCATCTATGGCAACTCGCCGAGCGGGGCTTTGGCCGTCGTGGTCAATGCCAGTGGACAACTGGGGACGACCACCAGCGGCTTCGGCGTGACATCATTCAATGGACGAAAGGGAGCGGTAGTCCCGGCAACCAATGACTACAGCTTCGCGCAGATCAGCGGTACGGTGTCGGCTGCGCAAGTGCCTACCAATCTGACGACGTACATCCAGAACGGAACCCGCCTGCAGGGCGGCACTAATTTCAACATCAGCGGGAGTGGAGTCGCCGGAGGAACATTCAGTGCTACGAGCTATCTGATTGGCTTGAATAGTGTACTTAGCATCGGCCCCGGGGCAGCCCGCCACAATCTATTTATCGGGGTTGGCGCCGGTTCCAGCGCCGCTATAGGCCCGTCAGGCGTGGACGATTATAATGCGTTCTCCGGCGCCTACGCTGGCTACCACAACACCTCCGCTTCCTACAACACCTTCTCCGGCGCCTACGCTGGCTACGACAACACCACCGGTGAGCTACAATACCTTCTCCGGCGCCTACGCTGGCTACCACAACACCTCCGCTTCCTACAACACCTTCTCCGGCGCCTACGCTGGCTACGACAACACCACGGGTTTCGCGAACACATTCTCGGGTGCCTGGGCTGGCTACAACAACACCAGCGGAATCGCTAACAGCTTCTTTGGCCAGGAGGCTGGCTACGACAACACCACCGGAGGATACAACAGCTTCTTCGGCCCTGGCGCCGGCTTCTACAACACGACCGGTTCGAACAACGCCTTCTTCGGCTACTATGCTGGCAACTACAACACCACCGGTTACTCGAACACCTTCTCCGGTGCCGCCGCTGGCAGAGGCAACACCACTGGTTGGGGGAACACCTTCTCCGGCGCCGCCGCTGGCTCCGACAATACCACCGGAAACTTCAATACGTTCTACGGCATTTTGGCTGGCGCCAACAACACCAGTGGGAACAGCGACGTGTACATTGCCAATTGGGGTCCTACCTCGGGCACTGAATCCAATACGATCCGCATCGGGATTCCGTATTCCACTGACAGCTACACATGTTATCCGCTTCGGCTGCAGCCTCCATGCGGACAGAACACGGCTTACATCGTTGGCATCTTCGGTTCGACGACTGATAACAACGGCATCCCCGTGTATGTGGACGACAACGGGCAGCTTGGCACAGTAGTCTCCTCGAGGCGCTTCAAAGAACAGATCCGCAACATGGGCGACTCTACCAGCGGACTGATGAAGCTGCGACCAGTCACCTTTTTCTACAAGCCGGAGTACGACAAAGGCCCGCGCTCCCTGCAATACGGTCTGATTGCCGAAGAGGTCGCCGAGGTCTATCCCGAGCTGGTGGCCTACGACAAAGACGGCCAGCCGTATACCGTGCGCTATCAGTACCTGGCCACCATGCTGCTGAACGAAGTGCAGAAGCAGTACCGCCGGGCGGAGACGCAAGCCGCGGTTATTAAGGCGCAGGAGCAAAAGATAGACGACTTGGAACAGCGGCTATCGCGGCTGGAGAGGGTTGCCGGAACCCAGGCGCAGACTGTGGCGATGAAGTAAGTGAGCAGGCCGACTGAGAACAGCACATACACTCGGGTCGTGCCCCGCTCATGAGAGCCTGCCTCGCTGCTGAAACATGGGGTGTGAACGCGGTCAGCGAAATCGGCAGGGGGGTGCTGTCGGGAGTCTCGTGGCGGTAGAGACTTGATAACCGGGATCTCGGCGGTGGGAATTACGAATCTCTCAGGGCTTAATTGCGCGACGCGGCATACCGTCACTATAGCAGCCAACAAATGCAAGCGTTTTTAGCAAAAAATTGTCTGAACCGCACGAATACGCGACTCAAGGGGGTGACCGCAAAGGGGGGCATGGGGTGGCCGGGAAAGAATGCTTTGACCGCGACGCCCGCTGTAGTGAAAATTGTAGGGACCCTGGCCAGAAATCGAGCGAAGTCAGTAGAAATCGACTCTATGCGAACAACCGCATAGATGGCCGGTTTGCAGCAGCCACAGACAATCGGAGTAGTCCGCAGAAATCACTCAAATACGACTTGGGCGCAGGGGGTCGGAGGTTCAAATCCTCTCGCCCCGACCAATAGTTTCTGCCCTTCCAAAGCGATCAACGGAAAGCAGCGAACGGTGTAGGTTCTACACCCGCCAAAAAAACGGGCCACGCGGTGAGGACTCTGGCCGATATCCTCGTCGCATGGCCCGATTGCGCCACTTCGTCTGCCATTATCTATAGCAACCGGGAGACCAAACTCACGGCACGTAGATTAAACGACTTACGAAGGCGGAGTGCAGCACGTACTGAGTAAAAACCGCACTGCGAATGCAATTATTGCGCGAGCGGTTTTGAAAGGTCATTTTGGCCGAGTCGATTTTTTTTCTTTTGTGGCTTTGCCCAGGATCTCAGCACGAAAAGTTCTCTCGTCCACGCGATGCAGACGTTGTGCCATCCCGGGCCGCAGGAGCTTGTAGTGGTGAATGTCACAAAGATAGTACGGAATAAACCAAATGGGATCCGGACTCGTCATCCAGTCGAGATGGTCGAACCGTGCAAGATTTACCGGTGCTGAAAAATTGCGAAGGGTGCGCTCACCCCGCATATTGAAATAGGTATTGAAGTAGCTCATCGCCAGCTCGCGCAGCGAACGATACACAGGTTCGCGATAGCGGCAGCCGGCGTAATTCGACTTGGCAATTGCGCCCCAGTGTCCGCGGCTGCGAAACACCGCGAGCACGTGATCGGTATCGTTTTCGGCCTCCAGGTCGAAGATGAGCGGTGGGAATCCCAACACACGCAACGCGGCCGCTGCAAAGATCGCGCCTTCCAGACAATGAGAGGTCCGTTCGCGAAGCACCAAACGAGGTGACCATGCAGTGTCGGCCAGGTGATACGGCGTGTCATCGAGAAAGCGCTGAATTCCGTAAGGTTCTTTGAAGCTGCGAAGCTTGCGCAGCTCCGCAGATGTGAAAACCGCCAGCGGGTTTTTCATGTCGGGACAGAATTTACTCTAACCGCATTCGCTTCCGAAGGCGAGGGGATTCCGGAGTATGTTCTGAGCTCTGGGTTGCCGTCAGTTGAGATCCTCACCGCCGGCTCTGCTACGTCTCAAAGGGATGGACTCAGGGGTGATGCAAGCTTGATTGATTCGGGTGTATCCGGATCTAGCGTCCGCCCCGGCCCAGCAGAAGGATTTTTAGCGTCGCGAACAGGATGTAGATATCGAGCCCGACCGAGACGTTTTTGATATAGAACAGATCGTAAGCGAGTTTGTCTTTGTGATCTTCGATGGTAGCGTTGTAGCCGCGATTAATCTGTGCCCAGCCAGTGGCCCCGGGCTTAATCAGCCAACGCTCTTTGTAGAACGGAATGACCGCTGCGCACTGTTCCTCCTCGTGGGGCGGCACGGGGCGCGGGCCGACAAAAGAAATGTCGCCCCTGACGATGTTGAAGAGCTGAGGCAACTCATCCAATCGGCTACGCCGCAACCACTTGCCGACGCGGGTGATGCGAGGGTCGCCATCATGGGCTGGAGTTCCGATATGGTCGGAATCGAAGTTAGGCGTCGCCTTCGGCATCTCGGACTGATTGTGATACATGGTCCGAAACTTGTAGACCATAAATGGTTCACCAAATTCTCCCACGCGCTGCTGGCGAAAGATAATCGGCCCCTCGGAATCTAAGCGGATTGCCGCCGCGGCAATCGCCATCAGGGGTGACGACAGCGCAACGCCGACTGATCCGAAGAACAGCGAAAATGCGCGTTTGTAAACCCGTAATGCGGGTCGAACATGAAAACCGGGAGAGAATAGCAGCCAACTCAGCCTCAGCGACTCCAAGGGGATCTTGCCGGTTACGGTTTCGTAGTACTCCGGGCCGTCCTGGATTTGAACTCCACTAGCTTTGAGTTTGAGGAGTTCGCTCACGTCGAGCTTACCGCGCCGGTCGCCCATCGTGACGATGATCCGGCGGACGTTGTTTTGCTTCACGAACTCGGTGATTTCGTCTCCAGACACCGTTGGAATGCCTGTAATCTGTGGTTCCACACCAACGTAGCCCGCTACCCGCAGTCCCAGCTCGGGACGTTGCGAGATTGCGTCCATGAGCGGCGATGCCAGCGGACCGTCACCGTAGATTAGCGCGCGCTCGGCGAACCGCGCCGAGCGGTTGAGCACGAAGAAAAAACTTCGCCACACCGGCACGACGATCGCCACCATGATGATTCCGGCCCAGAGGACTGTACCTCCCAGGCTGGCACCGGGGAACGTGTAGTAGAGCACGGCGAGGGCAACGAAGGTGGTGCCTAATACTCCCACCAGGCGGGTGACAACTTCGCGGCGGTTGGTCAGGATGGCGGAGTTGTAGAGATCGAAGTAGTACATGAGAACGACAAAAACCAGAACGACCAGCCCGATCCGGCCGGCGCCGTTCTCATAGAGCAGATAGATTTTTGCGTCTGCCGCTGTACTGGAGGAAAGCAGTACGGCGAAGACAAATCCCAAGCTCACCAGGACTGCTTCGGTCAGCGTCAACAGCAACGTACGGGTGGGAAAGTACGTGTTGAACAATCGAATCATGCAGACGCCATTGAATCGCTTTGTGCCTCGTCATCTCCTCTCGACTTCTTTCCGTAGTAGCCGTAACCTCCGTAATAACGCTCGTAGCTTGCCTGTACCGCGGAAACTTCGTTAAAGATGTAACCCAGCTGCTTGCTTTTCTCAATCGACGCGAGCGCGCGAGTTAATGTCTTCTTCCGGGTATGCCCTTCACGGGCAACGACAAGCACTCCATCACAGAGGCGCGAGAGCGAAGTGGCATCGGCCATGGGGAGCATGGGAGTGCAATCCAGCAGCACCCAGTCGAATCCTTCCGAGACAGAGTTCAACATCTGGGCAAACGAATCGGACTCGAGCAAGGGCAACGGTTCCTCAATTCCTTTACCGGCCGACAGCAACCAGAGGGGCAAGCCTTCGACTTGGTAGAAAGCATCCTGCAAGGCGAGTTTGTGCTCGTGCCACTCGGTGATTCCGCGCAACTGCGACGAAGAAAGTAAGGCGCTGGCCGTAGGACGGCGCAAATCAGCCTCGATCAGCAGCACGCGTTCCCCGGAGCGTCGCGCCAGGGTAAGTGCCAGGTTGACCGACACCACGGACTTGCCCTCGTCGCCGACAGCGCTGGTGATTAACAGCTTCTTCAACGGACGCTTATGGCGAAGATGCGCCAGACGTGTGCTCAGCACCCGGAAGGTCTCAGCCCCCGCGCTGCTCGGATTGGTGATGGAGATCAGGCGCTGTTCAGGCGTGGGCGAAGGCCGTAGTATGCGCTCCGGAGGCACCGCCAGCCACGAGGCTGGAGGGGGCGCCTGTCTAGCCAGCGCATCGAGTTGGGCCGTCTCGTCCAACGGCAGGCCAGGAATTTCTGTGCCCGGCAAAGGAGATTCGGGTGCAACGGGAGTCGCCAGGGGCGATTCGGCGGGTGCCTCCCCCTGAGAACGCTGAAGCGCTTCGTACAATCGGCTCATAGTTAGACTCTCCTGCCGTCAGCGGACGGGACCGGTTTTTCTTCTAACGATTGGCTGTCCATGGTGCGTAGCACGCGAAAGAGCGAACGCAGCATGCTTTCATTGTTTTCCTGGGGTGCTCCGGCGTTGGCCGCGGGCTCCTCAGGCGTCGAAGGAGCAACATTCAAACGGAAGTCCGCCGCCACTTCAGTGATCATCTCAGGCGTCACCGATCGCTGTTGGCGGGCAAAGGCACTCACCATCGAATTTTCGCAGAGGTTGTTGATGATCCGAGGAATGCCGCGAGAATATTCAAATACTTTCGCCAGCGCATCCGCGTCGAAGATGGGCGGCTCCGGTTTAGCACCGGCGCGCTCCAGTCTCGACAGCACATAACTGTGCGTCTGGGCTTCATCCAGGGGCAGCAACTGACAGCGCAGCGATACCCGTTGCTTTAACTGGCGAAGGTGGGGAGAATCCAGGACTCCCTCAAGCTCGGGCTGGCCCATCAGAACGATCTGCAACAGCTTCTGTTGGGATGTCTCAAGGTTGGTCAGTAACCGAATCTCTTCCAACAATTCGGGTCGTAGCGCCTGCGCCTCGTCCACGACCAGAGCCGTGATTAGCCCACGGGCATGGCGCTGAATCAGGAAACGGTTCAGGTCGAGCAGCATTTCGGTCTTGCTTCGTCCGCTGTACTGCAGTCCCAAGTCCGCCATGATGTACTGGAAGAACTCAGTGGTCGACAGCAGCGGATTGAAGACGTATCCAAAAGCGATATTGTTTTTCCGCAGTTCCGCCAGCAGACAACGCACCAGCAGGGTCTTTCCCGTGCCCACTTCTCCGGTGATCACGATGAAGCCCTTCCTGCGTCCTACACCGTAGTGCAGGTTGGCGAGCGCCTCGTTGTGCCGAGGCGTCGCGTGATAGAAAAATGGGTCCGGACTGATCTCGAAAGGGTTCTTGCTCAGTCCGAAAAATTGTTTATACATTTTCTATCCCCAGAAGTAGGCGTACCAGATCCCTGTCGGGATGATGATGGCAATCAGGACTGCCGCAGCAACGGCGATCCACGGTTTCCAACGCTGAGCGGCAATCTCCCGGTCGGTCTGCAGGCTGGGAATTTCGGCCAAGACCGGCAACTGCGCCGCACCGAGCAGGTCCTGTTCGCCGCGGATTCGATCGTCGAGGAATTCACTGCCGACGCCGAAGACAAAGGCCAGCGCAAGTCCAACGCCCAGGCCGGCGAGCGAGAACTTGAAACGGTCGGGGAACGAAGACTTCTCCGGCAAGCTCGGTGGATCGATGATTCGGAACTGGTCACCTTGCTGCTGCCGGTTCAGGTTGGTGGCAAGGTTGGAAGCCAGGCTCTTCCCCAGCAACTCGTCATAGTTCTTTTTCGACTCGTCGTAGTTACGCATGATGTCAGCAAGCTCCTGCTGACGTCCGGGGGTCGAGTTCAACCGCGCCTGGTACTCGTTCACCTTGGCTTCCAGCTTGGCAATCCGGGATTCATAGGTCTGAATCTCGATCTTGTTGGCTTTGATCTGGCTCTGAATCTGCATCACTGGACCCATCGCCTGAAGCTGGCCCGGAGTTGCCGCTGTTTTATCTCCATCGTCGCTGTTCTTGTCCGACTTCGCATCCTCGCCCTGCTGCTTCTGCATCGACTCGAGATTGGAGATGGAGTCCTTCAGCTTTTTGACGTCAGGATGGTCGGGCGTGTACTTCGCCTCCAGCGTGGCAAGCTCCGCACGCATCGATTCCAGCTGCTGTGCGGTGGTGACCGGCGTCGCCGGCGTACTTTCCGTTATTCCCATCGCGTCATATTGGGTGGCCAACGACGTCAGATAGGCTTGTTGCTGCAACGCCTTGTCGCGCGCGTCGATCGTGGACTGAAGCTGGTTCTGGGTGCCACTGAGAATCTGCAAATTACTCTGCAGCTGGTCAGGCAGCTCTCCCTGATGGGAGGCTTCGTATTCACGGATTTTCTTTTCCTGGGCAGCCAGTGCAGCCGCCGCAGCGGTCAACTGGGTATCGAGGAAGTTGGTCGTGCTCTCCGACTGCTGTTGGCTGGCCCGGACGTTTTCGTCGATGAAGAACGAGGCAAGCTGGGTATTGACCTGCTGCGCGATCTGCGCCTTGTCCGCCTGGTACGCGATTTTGAACGCGGTCAATTCCGACGGCCTGCCCGGCACGGGCGGCGTCTGCACGAGATCGATCTTGATGTCGTTCCGCATCTGCTTGATCTGATCGTCAGGCGAACTGAAGAACAGCCCCTGGTAAAGGTGCAGGTTGTTGATGATACTGAGCAGGCGCGAACGGCTCAAAACCTGTTGCGTAATGGACTGCAAACGTTCTTGCAAGTCCACTTGAACGTTGGGCATGACGAACTGTTGCGGCACCTTCTGTTGCTCGACCAGTATCACCGTGTCCGACGTGTACTTGGGAGGTATGATCCAGGCCGAGGCGAACACGATCAGCCACCCTAGGAACAGCGGCCCAAGGATCCACCAGCGCCGCCGGACCACCATGGCCCAGTATTCGTCCAATCCACGCATCGGTTGTTGTTCTTCAATTTGATCAATCATGGTTACCGTCCTAGGGGATGAGTCCAGTTGTAAGTCAGGGTTACGCCGAAACGATTGTCATTGTAATTATTGTTCACGACGAAGACGTTCGATTCGTTGATCTTTTGGAATGCATACCGGCCCGAAGCCGAGAAGGATTTCGAGATTTTGTAATCGACGCCGAGGTCCAAGTACACGTTGGTGTATTTACGCGCCGTGGCTGTCGTTGAAACGTTATCGAGGAATGTAACGCCGGCATTGCCATTCCACTTCTTTGCAATCATCCGGCGATACGTCGCATTCACGGAAGTGACCTGTGCCGTTGCAATCAGGCCGCCTCCGTCCATGACGCGCCGGAAGAAACCGGCCTGGAACACATTGCGCTGCGCTTGCCACGAGAAGTTAGCGCCCTCCGAAGAACTCCACAACGAGGTGTAGGTCGTCAGGGACTGGCCACTAAGCGGATCAAACACGATCGTTTTGGTGGAGGTATATTGCGGTCCTACCCAACCCGATATGGTTATGTTTGGACGCAGCAAGTAGTTCACCGTAAACGACATCGTCTGAATGCCGGAACGCTGTTGCCCGTGTCCAAAATCGAGACTGTTGAAGTCATAGCTGCCGCCCAACGTGAGTCGCGGGGACAGTTGGTGGCTGTAGGCGGCCAGTCCCCCGTACGAAACCAGGTTGTAAAACGGAACCGATGTGAGGTTATAGCTTGAAGTTCGACGGATTTGATTGTTGCCGGTAAACGACAGGGTGTCTGTCTTCGTGAGCTGGTCCGTCAGCGTAAGAAAGCCCGTGTTCAACGTGTACTGTGTGAGCGAAGAATAGGCCACGGGATTGGGATTGTTGACCGACGGGTTTCCAGGGATCGCGATAAAACTGCTAAACGGATCGGCCGTATAAATAAAGGCATCGTTGGCCAACATCTGCCAATGGCGGGCCATCTGCCACAAAAACCCGGCACTCGCGTCCTGGGAAAACAGGTTGTTATAGCCTGCATTTCCCCCACCCTGAACATACTTCTGGTACCCGCCGGCGTAAGCGATGTGCCAGGAAAAATGCTGTCGATACTGCTGGATCTTGATCTGCGGCGTGATGTTGAACAGACCACGGCTGTTGCTTTGGCCCGTGGTGTACGTATTGTTGTAATAGGTGTACCCAAGACCGATACCCAGCGTGATGCTGCTGTTTTCGAGGGGCTCATTCAGGAAGTCCAGGGATGGTGTTGAATCCGGGTAAACAAACGCTGGAATGGGTCCGGGCTGCACGGTCACCGGATTGTCCGAGGCAGGATTTGCGTTCTCCTGCGCCCAGGCAGACCCCCACAACAGTACAAGCAGAACAACAACCCAGGGTGTGAAGCTCCGTCTCATGATGGGCCTCCTGTTACGGGACGACGATCGTGTCCCGTGGCTGCAGTTCAATGTTCTCCTGCGTGTTCTTGCCGCTGATGACATCTTTGTAGTTAAACGGAAGCCGCTGCTCCGCACCGTTGGCTGCGGTCCGCAGCACATAGATCTTTTTCGTCTTCGCAAAGTCCCGGAAGCCGCCCGCCATTGCAATAGCGTCCAATACCGTCATCCTGCGGGTCAGCGGAAAGTATCCCGGATGGTTAACCTCGCCGACAATATTAAAATTCAAGCTGCTAACTTTTTCGACAATAACAGTTACCTGCGGGTCTGACACGTACTTCTTCATCGCATCGCCAAGCACACCCTGCAGTTGGACCGGCGTGTATCCCAGCGCTTTTACTTCGCCCACGAGGGGAAGCGAAATCATGCCGTCCGGCCTGACCGGGACCGACCTGGACATCTCAGGTTCTTTCCACACATAAATGCCGATCACATCCTCAGCACCGATTATGTATGAGTCCGGCTGGATGCCCGGAACAACTGACTTGGCGGTACTGTTGGTTGACGGCGCCGTCGCAGGCTTGGCAGTGTCAGGTTGCGCTGCGCCGGCAGTTTCTTGCGCTATGGCCAAACTGGATAGAATCGCGAGCAGCAGTGTCCACTTCAGCGATCGTACTGCGAAAATTTTCACTCCGTCTCTACTCAAGGACATTAAGATCACCCATGTGGTTAAAGGATTTATTACGACTTGCTATCCTCACCCCGCGATGCAGAAACCGCTGCCCTACGCTGGGGAACTCCAACTTCCTTTAGCTTGTACAGTAGCGCCCGATAACTGATTCCTAGCGCTCGGGCGGACTTCTTTCGGTTCCAGTTGTTGGCGTGCAACGCGCTAAGAATAATCCGGGCTTCGATTTGTCGCACCGTCTGTCGCGTCAGCTTCTTTAACGAAACCGGTCCATCAAACGTCAGGTCTGGAAAAACATCCCTCTCATTGGTTTGCAGCAACTCGCTCATGATCACGTCGTCTGTTCCCATGACCACGTAACGTTTGATCAAGTTTTCCAGTTGCCTGATATTCCCAGGCCAGGAATAGCGCTGCATCTTCGCTAGCAGGGCCGGACGAAGCGCCGACACGCGTCCGTTAAGTTTATCATTGTAATACTCCAAGAGGTATTCGCATATTAACGGAATGTCAACCGTTCTTTCTCGCAGAGCCGGCATATGGATGGTCATCGCGGCAATTCGGTAAAACAGGTCGTGACGGAAATGTCCGACGTCGATTTCATGATTGAGCTCCCGATTGGTGGCGCTTACGACTCGGACCTCCACTTTCGTGTCTTCCTGCGAACCGATCTTGCTGAACTGGCCATCCTGCAAGAGCTGTAACAGCTTGGCTTGCAGACTCGGCTCCAGCTCCGAAATTTCGTCCAGGAACAGCGTGCCGCGATGGGCCAATTCGACTCGTCCCGGTTTGGAACCGAATGCACCGGTGAATGCCCCCTTTTCGTAGCCGAACAATTCGCTTTCTAACAAGGTCCCCGGGATCGCAGGACAATTCACCTTAACGAACGGTCCATTAGCCCAAGGTGAATACAGGTGTAAAAGTCGGGCGATAATGTCTTTCCCGGTGCCACTCTCTCCTGTGATTAAGATCGACAGGTTCGCTCCCGCCACTCGTTCCAGCTTCTGCCGGACCTCACGCAACGCAGCAGTTTGTCCGAAAATTACCGCTTCAGGAGGCATCGGCTGGGCCATCGCCGCGCCTTCCAGGCTTGCATTCGCCAGCATCGGCATATTGAGGAACCTCGAACGTAGGGTGAGTTGCTCCAACACCAAACTTGCTTAGTTACGTGCATGTTGCGTTCCACGCAATATGAAAGGTGCAGATGTCTGCGCATTGAGACGCAATAAATTGCAATATAACGATTTAACAAACATGCCAGAGTCGTCAGGAGAAGACAAGGACTTACAACATATGTGCAAACATTTTCACTCTAATGGAGAATTTTTCATGCTCCGCCAGAATCCGCAAAGGGAACGGAGTCGTGTTCAGCGATCAGCGGTTCTTCAAATTTCAGGCCCAGCAGGAAGTACTGCCGGTCCGACGTGCATCGAAGAACAGTAGCGTGCAGGAGAGAGACGGAACGAGGGAGTTGGGCCTTGTTTACGAGCGCTACCGGGATTTCCAGGGATATCTGTGTTCCTGGTTCCAGATACCGGCGTGTGGCCAACAAGACTCCTCCAGCCGAGAGGTTGAGGGCCGTGGCGAACTCGAGGAATTCCTCGCCCGTGGCTTTTTTGCCACGAACAAAAAAGGGAATCGAAATGGGCAAACGCTCCCATTCACGGCGATCGGCGACGGAGACTGCACGACGCACTCAGGTTCTCCTGCTCAGGAGTCTGCACATTGGAGACCAAACAGTAAGGATTGCAACTATATGTAAAACAGTAAGTTACAAATAGGCGGGAGGGAGCGCCTCAGGCCAAAGGTTGCAACTGCTTGCGCAGGTTAAGAAGGCAATTTCCGTTGCAGTCAAATGAACATTTTTTCACCTTCTGAGAACAAACTTGCGTAAATTCGGAAAGATTATGCGATTTTAAATTGACATGGCAGATCATTGCGGTATCATGGGTTCTCCCCTAGGGGTGCTGTTAGCTGCGCCCCGTCTTCCCGAAGACGTCAGTTGCTTTAACCCACGGGCTCACTCTGCCGAAGGTAATAGTCGTGTGCGTAAGTGAGTGAATTTGTTCAGTACGACCTGGAGCTGTAATCGCCGGTATCAGGCGAGAATTGCGTAACGATGCATTCAGCCAAGCCCGTACCCGCCAAGCCTACCGTCGAACTTCTGAGTGACGGGAACCACTGCGCCGCTTGCCGCGATGCGCTTGCCGCTGCCGCCCACGAACTCAAAACTCCGCTGGCGATTATGGCCGGCTATCTGAATCTCCTGGTTGCCCAGAAACTTGGTCCCCTGACACCGCAGCAACTTGAAGTTCTGAGCGAGATGCAGGACAACGGGGTCCGCCTCACCAACTTCGTCCAGAACGTACTGACGTACGCCACCCTCAAAGTCGATCGGTATCAGTTCCAATATGAAGTTGCCGATATCAACGCGTGCCTTCGCGAGATAGCAGAGTTCTGGGCGCAACGCTTCCAGGACAAGGCGATTGCATTCTACTTTTTCCCCGACGAGCAACTTCCCGCCTTTGCCTTTGACTGGTACAAGGTCCAGCACATCGTTTCCAATCTCCTGGACAACGCCATGAAGTACACGCCGAGTTCCGGAACCGTATGGCTGCATGTTGAGCCCTATTTCTGGGAGCGGCGAACGATCAAGCGGAAACCACTGGTGGAGCGCCGCCGCCGGTTGGTTTCCGATCCAAATTGCTGCCGCATTTCGGTGGCCGATACCGGACCTGGCATCGCCCCCGAATTCCAGCAGGAGATTTTCGAAGAATATTTTCGAATCAGCAACGTCGGTCACCGGGCAGAGGGACACGGCCTGGGGTTGGCGATTGCGCGCCGTCTGGTGCAGGCTGCCGGCGGCAAAATCTGGGTGGAAAGTGAAGCTGGTAACGGTAGCAAATTTTCCTTCCTTTGCTTACTGAATCCTCCGTCGAAAAAGAATGTCGTATCGGAAGAGCAATGAACTCTGGCCATATTTTGATTGTTGATGACGAACCTGGGATGCGCCGTTACTTGCAGACGGTGCTTGAACTTGATTCCTATAAAGTCTCTACCGCTTCGAATGGCGAGGAGGCGGTCGACAAAGTACGTCGCGACCACCCCGATGTCGTGCTTCTCGACATGGTGATGCCCGGGCCCGATGGACTGGAAACCCTGAAACGCATTCGCGAAGTGCGGCCGGCCACCAAGGTCGTGATGCTGTCGTGCGTGCGTGACACCCGCAAAGTAGCGATGGCGATGCGTCTGGGCGCCCACGATTATCTATCGAAGCCCGTCCAAAAAGAAGAAATGGACGACGTGCTGCGCTTCTGTCTCGAACATCCCGGCCCCACAGTACCAGGCGCGGGCGACGCCATCGAGGTTCTGCAGGGAGTTTATTTCTTTGCCGCAACCGAGCAGATGCGCCAGATCCGCAGTCAGGCGATGCAAGTAGCGAAATTCGACTTCCCCGTACTCTTGCTCGGCGAAAGCGGAACCGGAAAAGAAGTCCTGGCGCGCCTCATCCATAAATACTCGGAGCGTGCTCACCGCACATTTCTGAAGGTCAACTGTGCGGCAATGCCCAGCGAATTGCTGGAAAGTGAGTTGTTCGGGTACGAAGCAGGCGCCTTTACCGGCGCCGTGAAGCCAAAGCCCGGCAAGTTCGAGGTCTGCAACAAGGGAACCATCCTGCTCGACGAGATCGGCGAAATGTCTCCTGCCCTGCAGGCGAAACTTTTGCAGGTGTTACAGGACGGCCAGTTCTCCCGCCTGGGAGGACGTCATCCGGTCAAAGTAGACGTTCGGGTTCTCGCCGCCACCAATATCAACATGGTGGAGTCGATCGCCAACAAATCGTTTCGTGAGGACCTGTATTACCGCCTCAGCAGCTTCGTGATGAATATGCCGTCTCTGCGTGAGCGCAAACAGGAAATTTCGATCATGCTGCGGCATTTCATGATCCAGGTCTCTGAACGTTACGCTTGTGCGCTGCTGCCTACCTCAGCGCGCTTAGTGAAGGCCTGTGAGAATTATTCCTGGCCGGGCAACATCCGCGAGCTGGAAAACTTCGTAAAGCGCCTCCTGGTTCTCGGTGACGAAGATGCAGCGATTGCCGAGCTCGAACGCCACATCTCTCCAGAAGTTACATCGCCGGCAAGCGGAGCCGTGGAATCGTCCAATCCAGATCTCAAGATGATGGTACGGACTCTGAAAAATGGGGCTGAAATGGAAGCGATTGCCAATGCCCTGGAAGAGAGTGGATGGAACCGGAAGAGAGCTGCGGCGTCGCTGAACATCAGCTACAAGGCTTTGCTCTACAAGATTCGCCAATATGACATTCGGCCCCGAAAGACCGGGTAAGAGGGTAATTGGGTTCTTGGAGTGCGCAATCAATTGCACTCGGGCCTGGTACTGATTTGGACGTTACTACCTTCCATTACTTAAACGGTATCGGGCGAAAATTCAATTCGCTCAGTAAGTTAGGAACCGCCGCGGGTAACCCACCCGTATTATTTCGGTGGAAGGGTACGTGCGAGGCAGTAGGTATGGAGCAACAAGCGTCCCGCTCCGATGCACCCGCGGGACCGATTTCCCATAGAAGTGAGCGCCGCAAGAATCCCCGATTTGGGATGAATTTTGCGGTTTTGATGCGTACGATTGGCGACCCCTGGATGAGCAGCCAGACTCTCAATCTGAGCGCTACAGGAGCGGCCATTTCGACGGACCGTCCGTTCCTGCTGAACACTCCCGTAGAGTATGTTCTGACCTTCCCACCCGACCTCACCAAGGCTTCCCAACCTCTGCTGGTGCGATTTTTCGGGATGGTCCTGCGCTGCGAACCCGGCGACGAGGGGAACGGAACGTTTCGGATCGCCGTCCGCAGAACAGCTCATCGCTATCTATCACCCGAGGAAGCTGCCGGTTTCGACGCAATCGCCAACAGCCTTTCGTGGTCAAATCCATCGACAGAAAAAGCTACCCCCGTCAACATCCCCTGATTAGCTTTTCCACCGGCCCTTACTCATATCGAGGCATCCGTATGTCGCGGAGCAGCTGTCCGCGTGCGAAAAGAATGGGCGGACCCGGCGGCCCGCCCAATTCGACGATGACCATAGCTGCTTACTAGCCGACTCTCCGACGCCCGTATCCCAACAATCCGAGCAATCCCGACCCGCAGAGCAGCAGTGTTGCCGGCTCGGGAGTACTGGCAATCGTAAGGTTGGTAATTCCTATGTAATTATCCGTCAGGGTGAAGGAACTGATGATCGAAGAGGATTCCTGAAACCCATAAAAGAAGCCGGTGTCATCGGCTCCGCCAGTCAAGAAGCTCAAGTTGTACGACTCGATCAGGTTTCCACTCGAGTCATACACTGCGATCATCGTCGGCGTACTCGCGCCCGGCGAATAGTTCAGAAAACCGCCTACCGCCGCAACCGGGTGTGCAAATGAAAAAGTCATTGTGTCAGTGGAACCTGCGTCATCGGTGCTGTCGTTCAACCCCGCCATCGTTCCCAGCGCGCCAGTCCAATTGCCATTGCCGAAGAAGCTGTAGCTGCCCAGACTGCCGTCATAGCCGAAGAGAGATCCGCCGAAGTTAAACGCGTTCGTCGAGCTCCACGTAATCCCAGGGCCGAACAGGAAAGGTCCGGGTCCAAAGCACGCGTAGTTCGGTGGCGAACAGTCGATCACAGGCATTGGAACAACGGTGCCACCCGGCAGCGAAGTCACTACCGAGGCGAAGGCGGATGCAACACAAAACAAGGCCAGGATCAAAGTGAGCGGCGCGATTGATTTCTTCATTGTCAGACTCTTTCTGTTCGAGCGACCAAGGCTCGATTTGCACACATATCCCGCAGGCTAAAGACGTTACCACAGCTTCAAAAGCATTCCAATTGCCAAGTCAACGGAACGGTAGGTCGATGAAAAAAAGGCCAATAAAAGCCGGCGGCAATTGCCAAAAATGCAGAAAATTGCGTCTTTGTGGAAAGGAATGTTCTCTTCCGGGCCGCAAAATCCCGCAACCTGGGTTATCGGTTCAAGAGCCTATATCAGACGAGCGGCGTCCTTGGCGAAATAGGTCAGCACTATCGAGGCTCCGGCGCGCTGGATGCAGATAAGGGACTCCAGCATTACTCGCTCATAGTCGATCCACCCATTGATAGCGGCAGCTTTGATCATGGCGTACTCACCGCTCACCTGGTACGCGGCGAGAGGCACATCGAATTGCTGGCGTGCTTCCCGAATCACGTCGAGGTAAGGCAGCGCCGGCTTCACCATGATCATGTCAGCTCCTTCTTCGAGGTCGAGTTCGATTTCACGCAGAGCTTCACGAAGGTTCGCCGGATCCATCTGGTAGGAACGCCGGTCCCCGAAGTGGGGCGCCGAATCCGCTGCCTCGCGGAACGGGCCATAAAAGCCGCTGGCGAACTTGGCGGCATACGCCAGAATCGGGATGTTCTCGTATCCGGCGGCATCGAGGGCGGCACGGATGGCAGCCACTCGGCCATCCATCATGTCAGACGGAGCAATGATGTCCAAGCCCGCCTTCGCCTGCGAAACCGCGGTCTTCGCGAGCAGGTCCAGAGTAGCGTCATTGAGAATCTCGTAGTTCTCCGCCGCCATTGTAGCTGCCACGGCAGGGGCCGCTTGTACTCCGGTTTTGACCGCTATTGCCCTCTTGCCCCGCGACTCAAGCTCATGCAGCGCCGCCGAAACTTCCCGGCGGACTGCATCGGTTTCCACAATCCCACAGTGGCCATGTGACATGTACTCGCACAAGCACACATCGCCCATCAACAGGAGCCCTGGCACTTCACGCTTGATGGCGCGAGCTGCCTGTTGCACGATGCCGTCATCACTCCAGGCTCCGGTTGCAATTTCGTCCTTCGTTTCCGGCAATCCGAAGAGGATCACGCTGGGAATACCGAGTGCCTTCACTTCCGCGCATTCCTTCACTGCTTGGTCGATCGAGAGATTGAACACTCCCGGCATCGAGCGGACTTCCTTGCGTATTCCTTCTCCCGGGCAGACGAATAAGGGGTAGACGAAGCCTTCTGGACTCAGACGGGTTTCGCGCACAAACGAGCGCATAGCTTCATTGCGGCGCAAGCGGCGAGGACGATCGATTGGAAATGCCATGACAGAAAATTCTAGCACCGGCGGTGGATCGCGAACCCGCTAAAAATGCGGACATCAGCACGGCACAAATTGTGACGCATATCATTGACAGCGCCGCGGGCGAAGTCCGGGCAAGGGGGCCGATCGCGGCCTAGACCGCGGTTTCCGTCTGTATTTTCTCCAGAAGCGCAATGCCTGCCTCGTCGGCGGCGCGGCTTTTGAACTCTCGTTCCAGCACCACAGTCTTGGCTGCCGGAGCGAGTTGTCGCAGCACATTCAGTGTCGCGGGGGCCGACAAAGTTCCGCTCTCCGGACCCAGCACGATAATGTCCACGTTGGAAGCGGTGAGGAGAATCTTGGCATCTCCCATCAAGCCAGTCGAGAGGACGCGATACCCGTGACGCGACAGCAAAGCCCGAACGAAGGCACAAGTGTCAGGCGAAGAATCGAGGAACAACACCCGCGGACCGGTATTGTCGGAGTCACCCGCGGCAGCGACACCTTCTTTGAGAAACGAAACGATGGCGGCTTCTTCATCGGGATAAATGTTGAAAACGGAGGACAACTTGGTGATCTTCAGAAGACTCGTGAAGAACTCCTGAGGAGCAGCCAATCGCAAGTCTCCGCCTCGGTTCCGGGTGTGCCACAAGAAGCGAACGAGTAAGCCCATTCCTGCGCTATCGACACGGTCAACCCCATCCACCGTCAATACGATACGCGTAAATTCGCGCAACGCCCGCTGCAAACCCGTCTCAAGCAGGGTCGAGTCCGCGCCCGAAACGATTCGGCCGGCGCAACGAACCACGTAAACCGATCCGCAATGACGCGACTCCAAGGCAAGGGACATGCTAACTACCCGCTTTCCATGACGCATGTAGCTCGCGCTAATCTTACCGCAACACGTCAATCGCGACGAGTGTCAAGGGTGCCATCTGCAATCGTTGGCTACTATAGAGGCCGGCCCCGAACAGTCCAAACACGACCGGTGGTACGATGGCTGCAAACGCAAGAAGTTTATGCAGCAGGTACTGGATCCTACGCAAAGGGGACACGATGAAAACACGAATTTGCACCGCTCTACTGATGGCGCTTATCGCTGCGACCGGCGCCTACGCGCAAAAGGTCAACGTTGACTGGGATCGCGGGACTGACTTCTCCAAGTTCCATACCTATGCGTGGCAGCCGAGTACTCATCCTGCCAAGGGCCTCTGGAACCAGCGGGTGATCGACGGAGTAAATACCCAGCTTCAGGCGAAAGGGTTCAAGCTGGTCGATTCGAATCCCGATATGTGGGTCGTTTACAGCAATAGCATCAAGAAGGACCAGCAGGTCGTGGGCACCGGTTACAACATGGGCCCAGGCTGGGGATGGGGATACTGGGGCGGTCCGACGACGACCACTTACCAGACCTATACAACCCACGAAGGTACATTGATTGTCGACATCGCCGATGCTAACAATCATCAGCTTCTGTGGCGGGGGTCGGCGGTTAACAGCATCTCCGACAATTCGGACAAGAACATTAAGACCCTGAATAACGCCATGAATAAGCTGTTCAAGAATTTTCCGCCGAAGCCCGGCAGCAAATAGTTGCAACGGTCAGCGGAAGTTCTGGATGAGCATCAGGTCGGCACGGCGATCGTCAACCTGGGCCCACACGACCTCACGACCGTCAGGGGAAACCGCCATCGACCAATCGGTGAGGAACCGTGCGTCGTGAACGACCTTGGACGCTTTACGCTTGTCGAACTGGTAAAACAGCAGGTCGCCGTTTCCGTCGATCACGTAAATCCCTTCTGTCACCATCGCCCAATGTGAGGAATCGAACGGCTTAGGCACGCCCGGCGCCGGTTCTTCAGCGCCGCCACCCATGGGAATGCGCCAGATCGTTGGATCTTGCGCGCTGCGGGAATAGTAGAGATACCGGCCGTCGGCCGACTCGATGGCGTAAAGTCCGCCATTGGGGGTGACGG
The DNA here is from genome assembly GCA_963738905.1 of uncultured Acidobacteriaceae bacterium. Lineage (GTDB taxonomy): Bacteria > Acidobacteriota > Terriglobia > Terriglobales > Acidobacteriaceae > DASRAA01. Next base: position 407,046 of record CAVTYG010000010.1, on the reverse strand, counting down.
CTTGGGGGACTCCGCTGTCGGCAACCGGTACCTTCCACACTTTAGCCGCGGAACCGTGGACGTTGGAGTAATAAATCCACTTGCCGTCGCGCGACCACCCCGGCACCTGCCCGCCGGATGCATCGTGCGTCACCTGCCGGGGTTCGCCGCCTTCGGAGGAGATCACGTAGATTTGCGACACTTCCTTCGCGCGCAAGTCGAATGCAATCTGCTTGCCGTCCGGAGACCAGCGTGGCGTTCCCGCAGGCGCGCCGCCGAAGTGCGTCAACTGAAAGGCGTTTGAGCCATCCCGGTCGCAAGTCCAGATCTCCCAGTTGCCACTCCGATCGGACTGGAATGCGATCCTTGAGCCGTCTGGGGAAAACGATGGGGCCGCCTGCTGGTGCGTGCTCGAAATCAACTCCGTAGGTTCACCATCAGCGTGGACCAGATCTGCCAGGCGCAGTTTCCAGATATTGGCATTGGTTGCGGTTTCAACATAGGCGAGCAGATGGTTGCGCCCGCTGGGAAACGATGCCCGGGCCGGTACATACGGTACCTTTACAATCGACGCTTCTCCCCCCGCGATCGACATGCGCCGCAACTGACTACCGCCCAAAATTATTTCGCGATCGTCGGCGGTCCACGTCACGCCGTCGATGAAGTCAGTGATGAAGTTAGAAGAAAGCATGCGAGCAGTTCCGCCGCCCGCCGGCATCACGTACATCTGCCCCAGGTCGAGGATATCGCGCTGGTAGACCACCGATTTCCCATCATGGGAAAAGGCTGGGTCCCCATCGCCCTCTGAGTTCGGTGGCGGACTGGTGACCTGACTCCGCTCGAAAGTAGCCAGATCGAGAAGAAACAGTGCCACCGTATCCTGTCCCGGGATTTGGTCGGGATAAATCAGGGTATTGTTCGGCGAAACGTCGAACCGCGCGCGACGAAGTCGATGGCCCCCCATCGACGTCGCGACCACTTGTTGCACCGCACCGCCCGCGGAAGGTACGACGTAAATTCCTGTTTGCCCCGCGCCTCGCCGGAAGAAATAGATCGACTTTCCATCTGGAGACCAAACTGGATCCCCGTCGGAAGCGCCCGCTGGCGGATCCGCGATACGATGCGCCCGGTCATCGCTGGTTCCTTTGACATAGACGCCGTACGGACCGTCAGAATTTGGGCCCGTCCATGCGAAAGCTACGAGCTTTCCGTCTGGTGACAGAGCCGGGGTGGTCTCGAGCCCCGGATACGTTGTCAGAGGAACGACCTTCGGCTCAGGCGCGGAAGGAGTGGCTCTCAAAAACCACCACGCACCCAGAGCTGCCGTCCAGAGAGCCACGGTAATAAGTGCGCTTCCGCCGAACTTCGAGTAACGAAGAGCCGCGGGCGGCGGCCCGCTCGATCGCGCGACGCCTCCCTCTGATGACGCACCTTCTTCGTGGGTTCCATTATTTGGACTCTCGACCGTCGTGACCGGATATAACCATCGATATCCGCGGCGTGGCAGGGTCTCTATGTATTGAGGAGTTTCGGCGTCATCACCGAGTGCCTGGCGCAGCTTCGTCATAGCTACGCGCAGGCTGTTGTCGAAATCCTGGATGGGCGCGTCCTGCCAGACATGCTCCCGAATCTCGTCGCGAGTAACCACTTCGCCCGAGTTTTCCAGCAGGACCTGAAGGACGCAGAGCGGCTGGTATTGCAGCCGAACCGGTGCACCATGGTGGGACAACTCGCCCGACCGAGCGCAGTACTCAAAGTCTCCGAAACGATACGTACGATTCGTCTGCCTCGGGCGCAGTGCCTGCATTTGCGCACCTCTTGATCTGCGTGGAACTACGTAATCCTACGCGCCTTCAAGAACGTGGGCAATGGCATTTTCCACCACTAAAGCGTCCATTAACTGGCCTGTCCCATTTTCAAACTACCACCTACGTGGTGCATTAACTGCGCGCCCATACCTATTTCATCGTGACCTTCTCGCTAAGTGGGAGATCTCGCGACGACCGCCCGACCATCATGGTGTAGTCGCCCGGCAAGAGTTTCCAGCTATTGGACGGCACGTCGTAAACCGACAGATACATCGCCGGAACCGTCACCGTTACCGTCTTGCTCTCGCCCGGATTGAGCTGCACCTTGCTCCAGCCAACGAGGCGCTTTGGAGGCTCATTAGCATCGGCAGGAAGCGCCGCATACACTTGCGCAATCTCCTGTCCGGCCCGCTTTCCTGTGTTCTTCACCGTGAAAGTGACCATCGTTTCACCGTGCGCATTTACCGTGACTTTCGAGTATTCGTACGTTGTATAGGAAAGACCGTAACCGAACGGGAAAAGGACGGGCTTCTTCTCTGCGTCGTACCATTTGTAGCCAACCTTCAGCCCTTCATCGTAATGAACGTCGAAGGTCGGCTTCTCCAGTACATAACCATTCTCCGGCCCATGGTCCTGCTTCGGAGGCTGCGACACTGTGGTATGCGGTAGATCGTTGACGCTAAGCGGAAAGGTCAAAGGCAGCTTACCGCTTGGGTTGACATCGCCAAACAGTACATTCGCAACCGCGTCAGCGCCTTTACTTCCCGCGAACCACGCTTCCAGGACTCCGCTAACCTTGTCGATCCAGGGCATGGTTACGGCGGTACCCGGTCTCCAGTACGACGATGGTTCGAGGATTCGCGGCCGCGACAGCCGCGATCAGTGCGTCCTGCTGATCGGGCAACGTGAGATCCGCTAAGTCCATGCCTTCGCTCAGCCACAGGTGCGCAAAGACGATGGCGACATCGGATGTCTTTGCCAGGGCAGCCGCCCTAGCGGGATCGTCTCCAGAATCAAATTTCACGTCGGCGGATGAGACCTTTGCCTTCACCGCTGCCAGCGGCGCCGGTGGGAACCACACGTGCTCCAACCACCGCGGTTCACTGGTGCCCGGTGGATCAACTTGCGCCGATCCGCCGCCTGAGATCATGCCGACATCAGCGTTCTTCCCGATGATGGCAATGCTCCGCACCTTCGAGCGATCCAGCGGCAGGACATTCTTATCGTTCTTCAGCAAAACGATGCTTTGCTCCTCGATCGTGCGGGCGGCCTCGAAGCCGCCCTCCACGTCGACCACACTTTTCTTCGTCGGATAGTCAACGATTCCGCTGGCAAACTCCGAACGCAGAACGCGACGCGCGTGATCGTCGATCTCCGACATGGGCACTTGTCCGGCTTCGACTGCTTGTTTCAGTTTGGGACCAAAGAAAGTATCCAGGGGTTGTTCGTTGTCGAGGCCCGCAGCAGAGGCTTTCACTGTGCTGTGCGTGCCTCCCCAATCGGAAACGACGAATCCGGGAAACTTCCAATTCTGCTTGAGGACTTCCGTAAGCAGATACTTGTTCTGGCAAGCGAAGTCACCGTTGACCGCGTTGTAGGAGCACATGACGGCAGCGGGATGCCCGACGTTGATGCCAATTTCGAACGCCAGCAGATCGGTTTCGTGCAGAACGCGCAGGTCGATGATGGAGTTGACTTCGTTGCGCCCGCTTTCCTGATCGTTCACGGCATAGTGCTTGATGTCCCCGATGACATGCTGCGCCTGCTCGCACTTGATCCGATTGCCCACCAGCGTTCCGGCGAGAATCGGATCTTCGCCCATGTACTCAAAGGTGCGGCCGTTGCGAGGCTCGCGGGTGATATTCACGCCACCGCCCAGCGTCATGTTGTAGCCCTGCGCGCGCAGTTCGCGGCCAATCAGGGTTCCGTACGCACAAGCCGCGTGCGGGTCCCAGCTCGCCGCCGAGCCCAAATTCGACGTCAATGCGGTGGAATAGCGTCCGTTGTGCGCGCTCGCACGCACACCATAAGCCGCGTCACTCATCTGAATGAACGGGATACCAAGCCGCGGAATGCTCATGACAAAACCGGCGCCCCCATTTCCCAGGTGGGCGAGCGCTTCCGGACTACCTGGCCAGCCGGGCATGCCATTGCCATGCAACAACTCGATCTTCTCGTCGAGCGTCATCTGTTTCAGCACCATGTCGGCGCGCTCGTCTGGAGACAGAGTCTTGTTCATCCAGGGGAGGTCTTGCGTCTTGGTTGCGTTTTGGGCTGAGAGAACCGCAGCAGAGAAATTCAGAAAAAGAATGACCGCGATGATGAGGGAATTACAAAACCGGTTGTTCATTGAGGATGTGGCACCTGTGTCGTGGATTTAGCACCCACCAACATACCAGCATGGCGCGCACAAGTTAACCAGGTATTTATGGCGGAGTAACGCTGATCCGCCGCTCAGCGGCTCAACCAGGGAGGGATTACCGAAAAGACCGGACAGCTTGCGACAAGTCGATGCCTCTACGCGTTTACTGCGGAGGTGGGGTCGAAGGAATGTATCCGTGCGGGCCCACGGCGGCTTCGTCTGGCTTCAGGTTACGGCAGCAGCCGTTTACAATGTCGCCCTGCGGCAGATACACCTGTCCGGTGTAGTGGAATTCCATCTGGCGGACCGAATCGACACATTTGCCCTTGGTGATGGTGGCAGTCAGCCCGCCTCCACTTCCGGTGGCAGGACTGCCGTGCCAGGTCCATTGCCCATCCACGTACATAAACTTGCCGATCCAATACGTGTCTCCCTCGCTGATGCCCAGGGTGCGGGCCGCCTGGTCCCCAAATTGGAAACTCCAGTTCGGATTGTTCCCGAAGCACACCAGATCGGGGACGTGCGTCGGTTGTGCCGGCGGTGCAGCCTGCTGTTTGCCGGTTGGCGCCGGACCGTTGGGACCGAACGGACTATCCTGCGCGACGACCGTAACCGCGCAGGCAAGGACCAGGACAGCGATAAACACGCGCAACCATGCGAGGGACATCTAGACCTCCGGGGAATAAGTGATTGTAACGGGTCGCGGCGAACCCGGGGCACCGAATGTCGAGACGTTCTTACGATACAGGACGCACATCGGGCTCGGGAGCCCGAACACCTGCCGCCCGTGGGCTCAGAAAATACCTGGCTTGGAAATAGAGCGCCAGGTTCACCAGTGCGAGCATGACCGGCACCTCCACTAGCGGCCCGATCACCGCAGCGAAAGCGGCTCCGGAGTTGATACCAAAAACCGAGACCGCAACCGCAATGGCGAGCTCGAAGTTGTTCGATGCGGCCGTAAAGGACAGCGTGGCTGTCTTCGAATAGTCGGCCCCCAGCCTGCGCCCCATGTAGAACGACACCAGGAACATCGCCACGAAATAAATCAACAAGGGAACCGCAATCCGCAGCACATCCATAGGCAGGCGCACGATGTACTCGCCCTTCAGCGAGAACATGATGACGATGGTGAACAGAAGAGCAATCAGCGTAAGTGGGCTGATCCGTGGTACGAAGTTGTGGTCGTACCAACCGCGCCCCTTCCATCGCATCAGCACCGTGCGGGTGAGAAAACCCGCCAGGAAGGGAATACCGAGGTAAATAAAAACACTTTTCGCGATCTCGCCGATGGATACATTTACCACTGTGCTATGCAGGCCAAGTTTGGCCGGGAGCACGGTTATGAAAATCCAGGCGTACACGGAGTATAGGAACACCTGGAATAGTGAGTTGAATGCCACCAGTCCAGCGGCATAGTCGGTGTCGCCCTTCGCAAGCTCGTTCCAGACGATAACCATGGCGATACACCGCGCAAGGCCGATCAGGATCAACCCCGCCATGTACTCGGGATATCCCCGCAGAAAGATAATCGCCAGCACGAACATAAGCACCGGACCGACCACCCAGTTCTGTATCAGCGAGAGCCCCAGGATTCGCTTGTTGCGAAAAACTTCCGGCAGTTCCTCGTAGCGGACTTTCGTGAACGGCGGATACATCATTACGATCAACCCAACCGCTATAGGTATCGAGGTGGTGCCGATACTGAATCGGTTGAGAAAAGGCACGATGCCGGGGACGAGCCAGCCCAACAGCACGCCGAGCAGCATTGCTCCGAAAATCCAGGCAGTCAGATAGCGGTCAAGAAAACTGAGTCGGCCGGTTATTTTCATTGAAGTAAACCTTTCATCCTTGCCGGCGCAGGGCGACTATCGCTGCCCGATTTGGTCGATCTCTTTCTTCAAGGCAAGTTTGTCCAGCGTGGACAAGGGTAGCGCCAGAAATAAGTTGATTCGGCGGTCCAGCATGAAGAAAGCGTCGCGATAGGCACGCTCGATCTCGTCAGACGATCCGGTAACTGCCGCGGGATCGGGAATGCCCCAGTGCGCTGTCATCGGCTGGCCCGGCCAGATTGGGCATACTTCTTTCGCGGCGTTGTCGCACACCGTGAAGACGAAGTTCAACGGGGGCGCACTGGGCTGCGCGAACTCGTCCCAACTCTTGCTGCGCAACCCGTCCGTGGGAAGGTGGGCCTGTTCGAGTTGGCGAAGCGCTTCCGGTCGCACTGCGCCCGAAGGATGGCTGCCGGCGCTGTAAGCGGTAAAGGCCGGCTTGCCTCGGAAGTTCAATATCGCCTCCGCCATGATCGACCGCGCCGAGTTTCCCGTGCATAAGAAAAGAACGTTGTAATGCGTTGGCACTTGGCTCACCCTTTCTCGACAGGGGAGGAAGTGCAGCAGTCAGGGCCACAGCACGAGGCCTGCGGCTTTTTCGCCCGCACAAATGCGCTCATGAACTTGCCATCCACCAGCGGCGCGATGGCGTCCACGTCGACACCCTGGCCGGTCAGGAAGGCGCGTGCGTCTTCGACGTAATAGGTCCGCGTGGGCTCGATCCCGATGTCTTCGAAGCCCGCGCTGGCCAGCTTGGCGGTGTACTCATTGTCCTGCAACGCGCCGGCAATGCAGCCCACCCACAGCAGCATGCTCGCGCGTACTTCATCGGGTACCTCGCCATGTACCACGACGTCAGACACGGCAAAGCGGCCGCCCGGTTTCAATACTCGGAAGGCCTCACGCAGGACCCGGTCCTTATCGGCTGAAAGGTTGATCACGCAGTTGGAGATAATCACATCGACCGAATTGTCGGGAAGCGGAATGTTCTCGATCTCACCCTTCAGGAATTCGACATTCTCCACTCCAGCTTTGCTCTGGTTTTCACGGGCCAGCGCCAGCATCTCGTCGGTCATGTCAAGTCCGTACGCCTTGCCCGCGGGCCCAACGCGCCTTGCTGACAACAGCACGTCAATGCCTCCGCCGGAACCAAGGTCGAGCACGGTTTCACCCGGGTTCAACTGGGCCAACGCCGTGGGATTGCCGCAACCCAGCGAGGCCTTCAGCGCGTCTTCGGGAATCTGGCTCGCCTGCGCAGCATCGTAGAGATTCGTGGTGATGGGGTCGCAGCAGCTATCCAGCGCAGTTGAGGCGCCGCAACACGAACTGCCGCCGCTGTGTACCCGCAGCGCCGCTTGACCGTACTTCTCTTTTACGACTTCCTTGATATCAGTGCTCATTGTGTCCCCCTACTTACAGAGAGTTATGAATTTTTCGGGTTGGACTGCTTTGTTGCGCGTGCAGCACTCGGCATAGAGGAATCCGAGCAGCTCTTCCAGCGACTCCGTGTTTGCGGTGTACCAGAGAAACGTGCCGTCGCGCCGTACTTTCACCAGGCCTTCGTTCCTTAACTTGTCGAGGTGATGCGACAGCGTGGAGTTTGGAATATCCAGTTCGCCGCCAATCTCTCCCACCACCATGCCTTCGGGATGCGCCGACAGAAGTAACTGCATGATGCGCAGCCTCGGCTCTGTCCCCATGGCGCCGAGCATGTCGGCGTAACGCGTGATTTGTTCCGGGTCAGGTTTCTTTGCCATGCCTTCTCCGCTTCGATATTTCCATGTATATAGAAATATCGAAAGTGTGTCAAGCAGCACAGGCGACCACCTCGAAGAATGACAGGCAGGGCGGATGCGAACGTCCTCCCAATCACACACCTCTGTGTCCTGGGTCCTATCCTGCCGATCTATCAGTTAGGTAAAAACGAGCCTCGTGAGGCAGAGGGATCGGTGTCCCTTGGCCTCCCTCCCGCCCGGGCGGGCGAATGGAAGACTCTTTGACAACACGAGCTACCGACATCAATACCCGCGAATTAGGATGACCTCAGCCGAATTGGCTCAAAAAGTCGTTGCTAAGTCCAACGGGCACAATTGGATACCGATAACTATATTGTTTTTCAATTGTTTATGAACAATTTCCGGCCAACGCATTGATTTTAAACAACCGCACTTTTTGCAATTTATTGTGTAGTACACCACTACATCAGCATATCGCGTCGGGCCGAAGCGGACGAAGTAAGGCGTGGGAGTGGTGGTTCGATCTAGCGAGAGAGCATCGGTTCCGGTTCGGGCACATCCAGTTGCGTCAGAAGGAATGCCCAGTTGAACGCGACTTCTTGGATCCTGTCGTAGCGTCCGCTGGAGCCACCGTGCCCACCATGCATGTTGGTATAGAAGACCAATGGATTCTGGTCGGTTTTCAGCGTGCGTAGTTTGGCAATGTATTTCGCCGGTTCCCAGTACATGACCTGGCTGTCGTCGAAGGAAGTGCGTACCAGCATCGTCGGATAGTCCCTCTGTGCCAGATTGTCGTAAGGCGAATACGACAGCATGTAATCGAAAGCCGGCTCGGTGTTGGGATTGCCCCATTCCTCGTACTCCGGCACAGTGAGCGGCAGCGATGGATCGAGCATGGTGTTCATCACATCGACGAATGGCACTTCCGACAAAACGACGCGAAACAGGTCCGGACGCATGTTGGTGACTGCGCCCATCAGCAGGCCGCCGGCGCTTGCGCCTTCGATGGCGATCCTGCCCCGGGAGCCATATCCGTGGGCAGTCAGGAACTCGGCCGACGCGATGAAGTCAGTGAACGTGTTCTTCTTGTTCATCATCTTTCCCGCATCGTGCCAGGGCTTTCCCAACTCGCCTCCACCGCGAATGTGGGCGAGGGCGACGATGAGTTCGCGATCCACTAAGGGCAAGCGCGAGGGACTAAACGTTACCGGCAGTGCGTAACCGTAAGACCCGTATCCGTAGAGGTAGAGAGGTGCGTTCGCTTTGTCCTTCAAGTCGCGGCGGTAGAAGAGTGAGATGGGAACCTTGGTTCCGTCGCTGGCAGTCGCGAACACCCGCTCGGAAACGTAGTTGTTCCGGTCGAAGCCGCCGGGCACCTCGTTCTGTTTCATCAGCGTGGAACGTCCGGTTTCGACGAAATAATCGAAGACAGAAGGAGGCGTAACCAGCGACTGATAGTTGTAGCGGAACTTGTCGGTGTTGAACTCGGCATTTGCTCCCGAAGTCGCGAAGTACGCAGGTTCCGGGAACTGGATCTCGCTCGACGAGCCGTCAGCAAACTGCGTAACCCGGAATACCGTCAATCCGCCTATTTGTTGTGTGAGGACATAGAAGTTCTGGAACAGATCGAGGCTGTCGAGTGGGACATCCGGGCGGCTGGCCACAAGTTCCTGCCAGCTCGCCTTCCCGGGATTCGTGACCGGTGCGGTGACGATGCGAAATGTCTGCGCGGTATCGTTGGTGCGAATGTAGAACTGGTCTCCACGATGATCGACGTAATACTCAACGTTATCGACGCGAGGCGCGATCACCGTCCATTCCCCGTCGGGATGATCGGCGGACAGGAACCGCACTTCGCTGGCAATGTGGCTGGCCGAAGTCAACAGCAGGTAGGACTTGCTGAGCGTCTGGCTGACTTCGATGTTGAAGCGCTCGTCCTGGTCTTCGTAGATGAGCGGGTCCTGCGTCGCATCCTGCCCCAGAGCGTGCCGGTAGAGACGGTAGCTGCGTTTCTGTACCTCGTCTTCGACGGTGTAGAACAGCGTGCGATTGTCCGAGGCCCACGCGATCGTTACCACTCTTTCGGCAGTGTCCGGAGAGATCCTGCATGGTCCGAAGATCACGAATATGCAAACGATACTGGCGGAATCCGACATTGTCGGTGGTATAGGCCATAAGGTTGCCGTCGCTGCTGACGGCGAACTGACCCAACGCCATGAACTTCTCGCCTTCGGCCATCTTGTTGACGTCCAGGATGACTTGCTCGGGCGCATCGAGGGAACCTTGCTTGCGGCAGAGTTCGAAATACTGTTTCCCCTGTTCCGTACGCGTGTAGTAGTAATAGCCGTCTTTCAAATAGGGAACGGTATCGTCCGTCTCCTTAATATGGCTGAGGATCTCGTCGTAGAGCTTTTTTTGCAGCGCTTCCGTGGGTTTCATCAAGGCTTCTGTGTAAGCATTTTCCGCCTCCAGAAACGCTTTGACGTCGGGATTCGAGCGTTCCCTCAGCCACGCGTAGTCATCGGCCAGAGTCTTCCCGTTTACCGTCTTCTCGGTGTGAATTTTCGTTGCTACAGGTGGCTTCACAACCGTAACCGGCTGGGAAGGTCCGGGCGATGATTTCGAGTTACTTTGTGAGCTTGCTTCCATAGAAGAGATTCACAGAAACGAGCGCTGATTATACGTGACGACCGGTGGCCGCTCCGTTACGGGTGCTCTTGTTTGCATTGCGCCGCAAGACCAGCAGCCCGTAGGCTGTAAGCCTTGCCTGCTATGGGGTTGAACGCGCTCGATCTCGCCGTAATTCTTGCCTACCTGTTGGGCGTAACCGCCTTTGGCCTCCACTTCCGCAAACGGCAACGGACGCTCAAGGACTACTTTCTCGCGGATAGACAAATCTCCTGGTGGGCGATCTCGCTTTCCATTGTGGCTGCCGAAACCAGCACGCTCACCATCATTAGTGTGCCGGGGTTGGCGTATGACGGCGACTTCCGCTTCTTGCAACTGGTGATTGGCTATCTGATCGGCCGGGCGATTGTGTGTGTGGCGCTCATTCCCCAGTACTTTCGGGGGGAACTGGTGACAGCCTACCAACTCATCGAGCGCCGATTCGGACAAAAGCTCCGGTCACTGACCGCGGGACTCTTTCTGGTCACGCGGGCTGCTGCGGAAGGGGTGCGGGTGTTTGCGGTAGCCATCGTGGTCGGCATCGCGCTATCCGGATTACTGGCGGGAATGAGCGACTTCGGGCGTGACTTCGCCGCGATCGCCATCGTAAGCGTGCTGACACTGATCTACACATTCGAGGGCGGAATTGCCGCCGTGATTTGGACCGATGTCGTGCAGCTATTTATCTATCTCGGCGGAACGCTCGTGGGCCTCGTCACCATCCTCCACCTGGTGCCCGGCGGATGGAATACCGTACATTCCATCGCGAGTCAGGCTGGCAAGTTCCACGTATTCGATTTCTCGTGGAACTTCTACTCCACGTACACCTTCTGGTCAGGGGTGATTGGCGGCGCTTTTCTCACGACCGCGACCCACGGCACCGACCAACTCATTGTGCAGCGACTCCTGGCGGCCAGAAACGTTCGCCAATCGCAGGCCGCCTTAATGTTCAGCGGCTTTGCAGTACTGGCGCAGTTCTGGCTGTTCCTGATGGTTGGCGCGATGCTGTTCGTGTTCTACCGCTTGGTTCCGTCAACGGTCGCATTTTCGCGTGGAGACGTGATCTTCCCGACATTCATCGTCACCAAGATGCCGCACGGAATCAGTGGACTACTGATTTCGGCAATCCTGGCGGCGGCAATGTCCAATCTGAGCGCGGCGCTGAATTCACTGTCATCGATCACGGTTGTGGACTTTTATTCGCGCTGGCGCCCGCTCGCCAATGAGCAGCGCCGGGTGCGAGTTTCCCGCCTCGCAACGGTTGGCTGGGGGCTGGTTCTTTTCATCCTGGCGCTCTTTGCCCGTCACGGAGGAAGGGTGCTGGAGGTCGGGCTCTCCATCACGTCAGTGGCTTATGGGTCGCTGCTAGGCGTCTTTCTTCTGGGCGTACTGACCAAGCGCGCGTCCGAGCCTGGGGCGATGGTCGGCATGTCATGCGGCCTTGTCATGAATGTTTACTTGTGGGGATTCACCCGTACACCCTTCACCTGGTACGTTGCGATCGGCAGCCTAGTGACATTCGTGATAGGACTTGGGGCGAGCCTCGTCCTTCGTCGTCCCGAGCATAGTGGGGGTTGAGTGCGGCAAGCTGGGGACGCCAAGCAACTTAGCACTACAAAAGGTGTTTACCTCAGATACGTCTTAATGGCCGTCGAAGTGTTGAGGGGCTCACCGCGCGATCCAAAAAACTACGGCCGATTTACAATGCATTGCTTAACCAGTCAAACAAGTGCGGCGGTCGGTAAGCACGACACGGACGCCAGATTCGTACGGAGTATGAGAGACTTTTGAGCATTAGCCGACCAGCAATGCTGAGCCGATTCCGGTGGTACGGAGCCGAGACGTTTTCGCGGCTCTGCCAGGCTTTTGGAGTCGCATCCGCTTCAGTCGTACTGCTTTCGACGGTTGGCATAGCGCAGAATCCGACGCTGATCACTCTCGATCAAGCTGTAGATCTGGCGGTCGCTCATAGCCATACCCTCAAGGCGACGCGCACCCTGATCTATCAGAACCAGGCGCAGGAAATCACTGCGAATCTCCGACCTAATCCCACGCTTGGGGTTGACGCGCAGTTTATCCCGATCTTCAATCCCGACGATTTTTCCAGCGACAACTTGAATGAAACCCAGCAATTCGATATCGGGGTTGGCTACCTCTTCGAACGGGGCAAGAAGCGACAACACCGCTTGCAGGCTGCGCAGGATCAAACTGCTGTTACGCGTGCTCAGGTTGCGGACGCCGAGCGCATGCTGGCGTACAACATCGGGCAGCAGTTCGTCAGCGTCTTGCTCGCCGAATCGACGCTGCGCTTTGCCGAGCAGGACCTTAAGAGCTTCCAGCAGACAGTCGAGATAGCTCAGGCCCAACTGAGCGGCGGTGCAATCAGCGAGGGTGACTACCTTAAGATCAAACTGCAACTCTTACAGTTTCAAACCGACGTTTCGTCGGCACGTCTCGCTAGAGTGCAGGCACTCCTGGGGCTGCGGGAGTTGATCGGCTACGACACTGTGCCCGCGAACTTCGATGTCGTGGGTGACTTGGCATATCTGCCGCTGAAATCGAAACTCGAGGACCTGCAAGCCAATGCTCTCCGGCAGAGGCCCGATTACCAGGCGGCAAAATTGGGGATTACGGCCGCGCAAAGTCAAATCCTGCTCGCCAAGGCGAACGGCAAGGTCGATGTCAACGGTACGTTCGATTTGTCGCATGTAGCCGGCGAGTACACGGCTTCGGTGTTTGCCAATTGGCAACTGCCAGTATTCAATCGCAACCAGGGAGAAATCGCGCGTACGCAATACGCACTGACACAAGCACAAGAGACGGAACTCGCAGCGAGTGATACGGTGCTATCGGATGTGGCGAACGCTTACGAAGCCTTGCACAGTAACGACGAAGTAGTGCAGCTCTATACCTCGGAATATCTCAAGAATGCCAAGGACTCACGTGACATTGCCGAATATGCCTACCGCCGGGGTGCCGCGAGCCTCCTTGACTTTCTTGACGCCGAGCGCAGCTATCGCTCCGTGGAGTTGGCGTATCGGCAGTCTCTGGGTTCGTACATGACGGCAATCGAGCAACTAAAGCAGGCAGTTGGCGCAAGGGACCTTCAATGAACCGCAAGAAGTCCGGAACCCGACAGTCCTTTTCAGCCTGGCAACGCTTGGCGTTGCCCCTGGCCCTGCTCGTGCTCACAGCGGGTCTCGGCTGCTCGGGATCGAAACCGGAAGCCGGGAACCACAGCTCAAACGACCCCAATCGTCCAGAGCTGTTTACGATTCCGGCTGATCAAATGTCGCATGTCCAGGTGCTGAAAGTGCAGCCGACGACCATTACTCGTACGCTCCGACTCACCGGCGCAGTGGCTTACAACGGTTTTCGAACTACTCCGGTCATCACCCAAGTAAGCGGCCCGGTGAATCGGTTGGCAGTGGTTCCGGGCGAACAGGTGCACAAGAGGCAACCGATGCTGTACGTGGCAAGTCCCGACTATTCGCAGTTACGTACCAACTACCTGAAAGCGAAAGACGCGTATTCACTGGCGGAGAGAAACTATAACCGCACGCAGGATTTGTACAAGCACGGTGCGGCTTCGGTCAGCGCGCTGGAGCAGGCTGAATCGGCGGAGGTGCAGGCCGGTGGCGATCTCGCTTCCGCACAAGCGGCACTGAAAGTCATGGGCGTCGCCGATCCCGATGCATTGGTGAAGGGCCCGGCTTCGTACGAAGTGCCTGTGCTTGCGCCCATTGGCGGGCTTGTGGTTGAACAACTGGTTGCCGCCGGAACTCTGCTGCAAGCCGGTGTGACGCAGTGCTTCACCATCTCTGACACCAGTACGGTGTGGGTACTTGTGAACGTCTATCAAAAAGACCTTCCCTACATTCGGGTAGGCGAGCCCGTTACGATCCAAACCGACTCCTATCCCGACACGTTTCAAGGACGCATCGCCTATGTAGCAGCTTCGCTTGATCCCAATACCCGCACGTTACAGGCGCGAATTGAAACTGTGAATCCCGGCGAGAAGCTGAAAAAGGACATGTACGTCACGACGACGGTACAGGCCGGAAACATCGAAAACGCCATTGCAGTACCCGATTCAGCAGTGTTACGTGATAACGAAAACCAGCCCTTTGTTTACGTCGAGGTCGCCTCGAATCAATTTGGCAGACGTCCGGTGAATCTGGGAGAGAGTTTGCAGGGGCAGACGCAGATCACTTCCGGCCTCAAATCGGGAGACCGCGTGATTGGCGATGGCGGCCTGTTCGTGCAATTCGCCAACTCCCTGCAGCGTTAGCCCCATGAAGGCCGATTGAATGCGAGTGGCTACCACAACTAGATGATCAATCGCGTCGTCCAAGCTTCGTTACGGCAGCCATTCCTTGTGCTGATGCTGACCCTATTCATAACGGTCGGCGGCATCCTGTCGTTCCAACGCATGCCGGTCGATGCCTACCCCGACCTTTCCCCGCCTCAGGTCGAGATCATTACCCAGTGGCCCGATCACGCTGCCGAAGAGGTCGAGCGTCTCGTCACCCTGCCGCTCGAACTCGAGATGAACGGCGTGCCGCGCATGATTGTCATGCGGTCGATTTCACTCTATGGCCTGTCGGATGTGATTTTGACCTTCGACGAGCAGACCGACGACTATTGGGCGCGGCAGGTCGTGTTCGAGCGATTAGCACAGGCCACGCTGCCAACGGGAGTAGCGCCCACTCTTGCACCGTTATTCAGTCCCAGCGGGCTGGTGTACCGCTATGTGCTGCAGAGTCCCGATCGCAGTCCACAAGAACTGAAGACGCTGGAAGATTGGGTAGTCGAGCGCGCCTACCGTTCTGTGCCGGGCGTCGCTGATGATTCCGGATTCGGCGGTTCCGTGATGCAGTACCAGGTGCTGCTTGACCCCGCCCGCATCTATGGCTATCACCTGACGGTTCCGCAGGTCACTACCGCCTTGGCCGCGAACAACGCAAACGCCGGTGGCGGCTTCTACTCACAGGGTGGTCAGTTCTACTACGTTCGCGGAATCGGCCTGGTTCGTAACACGGACGACATCGGCAACATTGTTGTAGGCAGCAATAAAGGCGTGCCCATACGAATACGCGACATCGGCGAGGTTACGATTGGGCACGCTCCTCGACTCGGTCAATTCGGCTTCCAGAAGAATGACGATGCCGTCGAAGGCGTGATCCTGATGCGGCGCGGTGAGCAGACGCAGACCGTGCTAAAAGGAGTAGAAGCTAAAACCGATGAACTGAACCGGCTGATTTTACCGCCGGATGTCAAAGTCGTACCTTTTTACGACCGAAGCGAACTGGTGAGACTCACCACGGATACCGTAGAGGGCAACCTCCTCCGCGGGATGGCCTTGGTTGTGATTGTCCTGATCTTTTTTCTCGTCAGTATTCGCGCTGCGATTATTGTCGCTGTCACGATTCCATTGTCGCTGCTGTTCGCCTTCATTGTGCTTCACGCCCATGATGTGGCTGCGAATTTACTTTCCATTGGCGCCATTGATTTCGGAATCGTTATTGATGGCGCGGTAGTGATGATTGAGAACATCTACCGCGAGCTTGCGTTGCGGGAGGGGGAGACCTACAACGTCAACGAAGTAATTCTTGCAGCCGCCAAAGATGTTGACCGGCCTATCTTTTATTCGGTTGCCGTTATTCTCGCCGGATATCTTCCGATCTACGCGTTAACCGGGGCTTCGGGGAAGCTGTTTCACCCTATGGCCGAGACGATGTCATTCGCGCTGGTCGGAGCACTGATCCTGACGCTGACCTTGGTTCCAGTGCTGGCGTCGTCGTGGTTTAAGAAGGGTGTCCGCGAGAAGCCTAACAAAGCGTTTGAATGGATGAAGCGACAGTATGCCCGGCAGTTGGACTGGGCACTGGCGCGTCCCGTAGCCACAATGCTGATTGCGTCCCTAATATTTGTTGCCACGCTGCTCTTGATTCCATTTATTGGCGGCGAATTCATGCCACATCTCGACGAGGGGGCCCTTTGGGTACGGGCCACCATGCCGTATACCATCTCGTTTGAGGAAGCCAGCAAGATCGCACCGCAGGTTCGCGACATACTCATGTCGTATCCGCAAGTGACCGTCGTCGGTTCCGAGTTAGGACGGCCGGATGACGGGACCGATCCGACCGGCTTCTTCAATTGCGAATTCTACGTAGGGCTCAAGCCGTATAACGACTCATCGTGGAGCGGCGAGATTCCCACCAAGGAGAAACTCGTCGAGTCGCTCAACAAGAAGCTGGGAGCTTTTCCTGGAATCATCTTTAACTTTACCCAGCCCGCCGAAGACGCAGTGGATGAAGCCCTCACCGGATTAAAGAGCTCACTCGCCGTCAAGATTTACGGCCCCGATCTTAATGTTCTTCAGGACAAGGCGGTCCAGATGAAGAACGTTCTAGCCGGTGTACCCGGTTTTACCGACCTCACGGTAGTACGTGAACTGGGACAGCCCAGCCTGCTACTCGATGTCGATCGCGACAAGATTGCGCGCTATGGAATTAACGTTGCCGATGTAGAGGCAGTAATCTCGGCCGCAGTGGGCGGGCAAGCAGTAACGCAGGTGATCCAGGGCGAGAAGCTTTTTGACCTGGTGGTGCGCATGCAGCCGCAGTTTCGCAGCAGTGCGCACGAGATCGGCAACCTGCTCGTCGGTACACCTGATGGCCAGCAGATTCCGTTGAGCCAGCTTGCCAACATCAACCAAGGGAACGGCGCGTCGTTCATCTATCGCGAGAACAATTCGCGCTACATCGGAGTGCAATACAGCATCGAAGGCCGCGATCTGGAACGCGCGGTCAACGACGGGCAAGCGGCGGTCAAGAAGGCGATTGTCCTGCCACAGGGCTACTGGATGACTTGGGGAGGAGAATATAGCCAGTTTCTCGAAGCTCGCGCGCAGATGTATTTCATCGGACCGCTGGCGGTGGTACTGATCTTCATGATTCTGTTTGCGCTGTACGGGAATTTCAAATTTCCCGCAACAATAGCGCTCGGGGTCATCATGACGGAACCGGTGGGTGCATTACTTGCGTTGAAACTGACACATACTCCGTTTAGCGTGTCGTCAGTGCTGGGGCTCCTCGCTCTGCTCGGGGTATCAGTAGAGACGGCGGTAATCCTGGTGTCTTACATCAACAAGCTCAGGCGCGAAGGTATGGACATTCGTACCGCCACGCGTACCGCTTCGCTGTTGCGGCTTCGGCCGATTACCATGACGGCGCTGGTGGCATGCCTCGGCCTTCTGCCCGCTGCTCTCTCGACGGGCATTGGCTCCGATACACAAAAGCCGTTTGCCATCGTGATTGTCGCGGGTCTCATCTCGCGGCTGTTTATCGGGTTCTTCGTGAATCCGGTGCTTTACGAGATGGTCGCCCACGAAGGCGATGTCCTCCAGGTCTAGCTTTCGATTACTTCGTTTGTGCGGGAACGAAGTCCTCCAGCACCGCTTTACGCATCAAGTCGGGTGGCAACAGTCCCTGCGCCAGGATGAAGTCGTGAAACTTCTTCTGGTCGAACTTCACGCCTTTCGCGGATAGCGCTTTCTCTGTTTCCTCCCGCAGGGCAATCAATTTCGTGTAGCCATAGAAATAGCTGTTAGCTTGACCGGGAGCGCGATAGGTATACCGCTCGACCTCCTCTTCAGCCAGGGCATGTGAGAGCCCTACCTCCTGCTCCAGCACCTTGAAGGCGTCGGCGGGTTTGATCTTGCCGGACTGCAATTCGGGATCGAGAAAGGCGCGGGCGGCACGTTGCAGCCGCATCTGCAGTGAAATCAGCTGGCCTTCCGCCGGCATATACGGCTTGATAAGGTACTCCGCGTACAGGCCCCAGCCCTCAACATTGGTGCTGTTCATCGCGTAACGGACGCGGGCCAATGAGACACCATTCTCCAGCATCGAGTCGAATTGCAGCTCGTGACCGGGACGCGCTTCGTGGGCAGTCAGAGTCCAGGCGGCTGCATCGAAGGTGAAGTCGTCGTATTTCTCGGAGGACGTTTGTCCCGGGCCTGCAGGAATGTTGAGCGGAAGGACGAACTCGCCCTTTTGCCCAGTGTTATGGATGAATGGCGGCGGCACCATGTGGGGTGCAGGCTGCTGAGCAGTTTCTGCCGCAGAAGCGATGCGAATGCGGGCTGGACGGGCGGGCAAGGTCACAATTTGGTGCTCGTTGATAACCCCTTCGATTTGCTTCAGGCGGTTTTCGTAAAACGGAAGAATTGCATCTCCAACCAACTGCTGCTTCTTCAGCTCGTGGATAACGTCACGGTAATCACTCGACGGCAGTTTGTGTTCCTTTGCGACGGTTGCTGCAACCGACTTCATCTCGCCCTGGATTTCGATGAAGGCGTCGTGTGCCATCGTGGCTAACTGGTCCGGCGGGATGTCGATGCCGTAGTTCTCCATTTCGAGGGCGTAATGTTGCGCCGGAAGCCGGAAGTCGTCGCGAGCCTTGGGGAGGACGGTTGCACGTACCCACGCGTCGTACTCAACGAGTTGCTGCTTGAGCTTGGCGAGCGGCTCCTGCCAACCGCTCAGATTGCTCTTTTGCAGTAACGCAGCAAGGCCCTCGATATAGTTTGAGTTCCTCGCCATCTCGGTTTCGATTTCCATCCGCGCGGGATAGATGACCGCGGGCTTCGCCATCTGTTCCTGCGTTCGCTGTCTTAAGGATCTCGGTAATTGCTGTATAGCCGGGCTCCAGACCGGCGTATTCACGAACCCGCACAACGGCCGCGGGTCGCCGCTCTGCTGGGGTCTGGTCATCCAGCAAGAGACGGACGCCGGAAAAAACGATCTGACTGGCGTTGTAGAAGGGAACTTCATTGGCGCGCTGAAAGTCCTGACGCTTGAAGTTCAGGTCAGCCCTGCGAATCATGATTTGCAGGTCTTCCGCGACTTTCTCCTGCTGCTTTTCGGCCGCTGCGGCCTTCAGTTTCGCAAGAACGGCCTCAGTTTCCTTGCGCTCCTGGTCTTCATCGGCCAACGTTGGCTGCGACACCTTGGTGTCGTATTGCGCCAGGCCCTGCTGGGAACCGAACTCCGGGTGATGCTGGAGAGCAACGCGGATAAGCATGTTGGCGTAGTCATTACTCACGGTGATCCAGTCGGGGCGGGAAGCTGGGGCCGTTTGATTTTGGGAAAGCAGCGGTAGAGCTACAGACGCGAGAGCTGTAATGCAGAATAGTTTCCAGATCAACGGCAACCTCCAAAGAACAAGCGCCTAGTAAAACACGGCTGCAATTACAGATGCAATTTGCGGCGAATTGCCATTTAACGACTGTTTGTTTTCAGTGGGTTAGGGGAAAAATTCGCGCAACCATCTCATTCTAAATTGTTTATAGCTATCCAATTGAGCCGTAATGGGTTAGAGGCACGAATAACCTAGGCGTAGTCGATGGGATTTAGCTCGAGCCAGTGCTCGTCGCGAGCTTTGCGCAGCTCGCGGGCGGTGGAGTGGGCGACGCTGGAGGTGATCTTTCGCGTCTTCCAGCCGAAGCCGGCGCAGAAGCCGACGGCGCTTCCAAGTATCCCGAAGGCCAGTGAATGGGAGGAATGACGGCGGCGGCTGGCGACGCAGGAGCGCAGCAATCCGGCGCTCGCCCCGATGGCAGCCAAGACAAGAGAGTTTCGAGCAGCAGCCAGGGCGACCGTCGACAGGGACTGCTCGCCCCGAGCGGAGTTCTGGCCCGTGCGAATACCCGTGATGCCGGCGCTAACTAATTTTTTTCCGTATCGGACGGTGCTGGTCATGGCTGTGTCCCTTCTTCATTGTTTATGCCCTGGCGACGCGAGCGGCGTCTACGCCAGTTTGAAGCTTTGCAACCGGGGGACGGGCACGACCGGTCGCGGTTTTGGTCTTTAGACCTGGAACTTCTGCGACCTTTGGGGGCGTGCGTTCCTCGAAGAGCAGGCGGCGTAAAGTCCTGAGATCATTCAGTGCGCAGCGGCTGCGGCTCATGTGGAGGTCAAGCTTCGCAAGCGTGTATAGGGCAAGACGGAGGGCGTCCAGCCGGCGCGAAACGGGGAGACCCTGTTCGCGGGTCACGTCAGCTTCAATCTCCCGCTTGGCTTGGGCGACGCTGGTGGCCAGAAGCGTCACAAATTCGTGTGCGCTTTCAATACTGTCGAAAGTGGTCTCGATCTTCTCGCTCACAACCGTTGTCCTCCGGCGTGATATCGACGATGAAGCGTGGCTTAAGGTTCGCACCCCGTAAACATGATGTCTGTGATGCACCGCACGCGGAGACGTGAGGCCGCTGCCTCTATGGGTGTGATGCGGTTCACTGACCCGGCCCCAACAGGAATTGATAATCCTCACACATAGGCCGGAGAGATTCCATCCGGCTTTCCCAGGTCGCCACTTCCCAAAGGAATCGCGTACCTCTGACTGGGGCAACGGAGCATTGTGACCCCTCCAGAGCTCTCAGTTTTTTGCATTTCGGTTCGCATTGCTGAAGAGGTAACGCACCATGTCGGAAGTTGTCCAAGCCGGCACGCAGCAGCTGTTTTGGGGAAGTCATGTGTACATCTTCATCGCTGTTATTCAAATAGTCGGCCTGCTGTGCTTCGCGTACATCATGACCAAGCGCCTGGCGCCGCTGGTCCACGCCGAGCGCGACATTCGCACAGATCGGCTGTGGATGCGGATGCAACGGGTTGCGAAGTTCTGGTTTGGGCAGTGGAAGCATCCGCGCTATAGGCTTGCGGGCACGCTACATCTTCTGATATTCGCCGGCTTTCTGATCCTTGCCACCCGGGCCTTTTACCTTCTTACTTTTGGATTGTCGAATGACTTTGCTGAGCCGAGCGTTATGGGACGGATGTATGAGGTCGTCGCGGATTATGCGGCGACCATTGTTTTCCTCACGGTAGCGTTCGCTGCAGTTCGGCGCGTGGCGTTCAAGCCAGCTCGTTATGTCGTTCCCGAGCGGTACGGCAAGGGACATCCGATCGATGCCATCTTCTTGCTTGCGCTGATAGCGGTGCTGATGTTTTCGGAGAGCCTGTTCGAGGCGACCCGGGCGGCGATTCAGACGCAGCACGGCGCCGCCGCCGAGTTTCTTCCGGCATTGTCGCTCGGCTGGCTGTTGAAGGACGCCGTCAGCAGTGCCTCGCTCCCGACGTTGCGGAATCTGCACCTAGGGGCGTACCTCGTCGATGTTCTGACCTTCTACTTCCTGCTTTGCTACCGGCCGTTTGGCATCCAGTTTCACGTTGAGACCTCTCTGTTCAATGTGTTCTTCGCGAAGTTGGATCGGGGGACGGTGAAACCGGTTCGCTGGGGCGTAGGCGACGACAAACTCGATCAGGTGAAATCGTTCGGCGTGAAGAAATTCGAAGACTTCACGTGGAAGCACATACTCGATTTCTACTCCTGTGCCGATTGCGGACGTTGCTCGGACAATTGCCCTGCGAACACCGTTGGACGACCACTCTCTCCGCGGTTTATCAGCATCAAGGCACGCGATTACTGCTTCGAGCACTTTCCGGTCTTCGGCAAGGAGAACAACAGCCATGCACTGATCGGTAGCATTTATTCCGAAGACGAAATCTGGTCGTGTACGACTTGCGGCGCCTGCGAGGAAGAATGCCCGCTGCTGGTCGAGTACATCGACAAGATCGTCGATTTGCGTCGTGGCATGGTCGATGACGGAAACGTGCCGAAGTCGATCCAGAAGGCGCTCAAGGCGTTGGAGAGTCGCGGCAACCCCTACGGAAAGATGGAGAAGAAGAGAGGGGAGTGGGCGAAGGAGAAGGAATTCCAGGCGACCTGCGCCGTGGCGCTATTGGATGGCAAGAGCACAGCCAACACTCTCTACTTTGTCGACAGCATCACGTCGTACGACGACCGCATGCAGGCGATTGGGCGGGCAAGCGCGCGAGTGCTCAGCGATGCCGGCATGAGCATTGGAATTCTCGGGGCAGCGGAGAAAGACAGCGGACATGAGGTTCGGCGCTTCGGCGAAGAGATGCTCTTCCAGGCGCTTCGTGACCACAACACAGAAGCAATCAAAGAGTCGGGCGTAACGAGCATTGTGACTTCCGATCCGCATGCCTACAACGCGCTCAAGCACGACTACAAAGACCTGCCGCCGGTCGAGCACATCAGCCAGGTGATTGCGCGCGAGGTGAAATCCGGAAAGCTCAAGCTGCATCGCGTAGAGGACCAGCAAAAGGTCTACGCATACCACGACCCGTGCTACCTGGGGCGACACAACCAACTCTATGACAATCCGCGCGAAGTGCTTGATGCCATTCCGGGTCTCAAGCGCGTGGAGATGAGCCGGTGCCGCGACCGTTCATTCTGCTGCGGCGGCGGCGGTCTGATGTTGTTCTACGAGCCACAGGAGAACGACCGGATGGGCGTAAAGAGAGTGCAGATGGCAGCCGACGCCGGAGCTAACGTAATCGTCACGGCGTGCCCGTTCTGCATGGTGAATATCGAAGACGCAATCAAGGTTGCGGGGATGGAAGGGAAGATGTCCGCAATCGATCTGGCAGAGTTGGTGGACCAGCACGTGGTGCGGCAAGCGCCGCGATCCATCGAAAAAGAGAGTGAAGACCTGACGCACGCCAACGCGTGACGTCAGTAGCAGCGCGAGGGTTGGAGGGTGACAGTGGAGATTCTAGTTTGCACAAGAAGAGTGCCCGACACGTCGGAGAACGAGATTCAGCTGAACCGTGCCGGGAATGATATCGAACGTGACGACTTAGTCTATTCGATCAACGAGCCAGACAATTACGCGGTCGAAGAGGCATTGCAGATCGTCGCCAAGGCCGGTGGCAATGTCACCGTCGCAACCGTAGGCACGGATGAGGACGAGGAGATTCTGCGCCGCGAGATGGCTATGGGCGCAAATCAGGGCGTGCTGCTCTCCGATGATGCCTTCGCTGGATCAGACGGTAAAGGGATCGCGACCATCCTGAAGGGCTTCGCGCAGAAGAAGAATTTCGACCTGATCCTGACGGGTGTGCAGGCGGAAGACGGCGGCGCGCAAGTCGGCGGGATGCTGGCTGCGATGCTCGACTATCCATTCGCGTCGTTGGTGAATTCGATCGAAGTGCTCGACGGCAAGAAGCTGAAGGTTGGCCGCGAGATTGAGGGCGGCAATAAGGAGATGAGCGAGATCGATCTGCCTTGCGTGCTGTCGATTCAGACGGGCATCAACGAGCCGCGGTACGTCGGAATGCGGGGGATTCGCCAAGTCCAGTCGTTGGAGATTCCCACATACGGCACAGCCGACCTCGGCTTGGATGCCAGCGCGGTTGGCGAAGGCGCGGCCAAAGTCAAGCGTGACGACTACTTCGTGCCGACGCTGGGCAAGGGTGCGGAGATTCTCGACGGGAGCAGCGAAGAGATCGCCGACAAGTTGATTGAGCTCATGAAGGCCAAGGGAGGTTTGCAATGACGGCCAGAATTTTTGCCTATATCGCACACAAGAATGGCGTGGCCGACGACTCAGCCGCGGAACTACTTGCCGCCGTAAAGAAGATCGATCCGGCGGCCGCTCCGATGGCTCTTGTAACGGGGTCGGGTGCAGAGCTGGACTCGGTTTGCAACAGCCTTTGCGCTTCCTACAGTCAAGTATGGAAGGTGGAAAGCGCCAGTCTCGCCTTTCCCAACGCAGAGCTCGTCCGGAAAGCACTCGTCAAAATCGTTCCGCAGGGCAGCATTGTTTTAGTTGCCCACAATCACTTCGGAATCGATCTTGCGCCCGGGTTGTCGATAAAGCTGAATGCGGCGTTTGTCTCGGACGTGATGGCCATCGACGGCGTCGAAGGGACCTGGCTGAAGGTCGTTCGACAGGAATTCGGCGGGCAAGTGAGCACACATGTTCGCTGCGATGTCTCGTCCGGTGCGGTGATCAATCTGCGGCCTGGAGCATTCAAGCCCGCGGAAAGCGCACCGGTCAGCGGGCAGGTCATCGACAAGTCGACCGAAGTCGGCGTGGTCGCCGCGGGGCGCCGCTATGTAGAGACGATTGCGGCGGAAGCCGGCGATGTGGACATCACGAAGGAGCCGGTGCTGGTCTCCATCGGCCGCGGCATACAAGAACAAGACAACGTTGCAATTGCCGAAGAACTCGCCGAAGCGATGGGCGCGGTTGTGAGCTGCTCGCGGCCGGTCGTCGATGCCAAATGGCTACCGAAGTCACGGCAGGTTGGGTCATCGGGACAGACGGTGAAGCCGAAGGTCTACCTGGCTTGCGGTATGAGCGGATCGTTCCAGCACCTCGCGGGTCTCAAAGGAAGTCCGTTCATCGTCGCCATCAACAAAAACCCCAAAGCACCCATCTTCCAGGTGGCAGACGTCGGAATCGTCGCCGACATTCTGGAGTTCCTGCCCGAATTGACCAGCAAGGTAAAGGAAGCGAGGGGCGCGCACGCGTCCCGGTGAAAGTGAGGCACCGCGAATGATTACCAAGAAAACGCTGAAACTTAGCCTGAAGTCGCTGCGTGACTTCGGAAAGAAAAGGCTGACCGATGAAGTCCTGATCGATCTGGATGAGCGCGATGAGTGCCCGGTCGATATCGTGCGTCACATGTCGAATCCGGACCAACTGGGCATTCAACTGCTGTTTATTCCCGAGGAATTCGGTGGCTTGGGCGGAAGTACGTTCGACGTGTACCTCATCTGCGAAGAGATGGCGCGCATTGACCTTGGTGTCGCCACATCTTTATTCGCGACCTTCCTGGGAAGCGATCCGATTACCGTGGGCGCGACACCGGAGCAGAAGAAGCTTTGGCTGAGCCGCATCGCTGATGAAGGAACCTTGTTCGCCTATGGGGCGACAGAGCCGGAAGCCGGTAGCGACCTCGGCTCACTGAAGACCACGGCTGACCGCGTCATGCAGGACGGCAAAATTGTTGGCTACAAGATTAACGGCAGCAAGCAGTGGATCAGCAACGGCGGAATCGCCGACCTGTACACGATCCTGGCGAATACGCCGAGCGGGCCAAGCTGGTTCGTCGTGGAGAAAGGCGCCAAAGGCTTCTCACACGATAAGCCGGAGAACAAGCATGGCATTCGTTTGAGCAATACGGCGGCGCTGTCGCTTGTGGATGTTTATGTCGATGCCGATCGGCTGATTGGAGGCGTCGAAGGCCAGGGGTTGCTGCAGGCGCAGGCCGTCTTCGGATATACGCGCGTAATGGTGGCGGCGTTCGGCCTCGGGGCAGGATGGGCGGCGTTGGATCGTGCGATTCCGTACGCCGCAAAACGCATTCAGGGTGGTACACCCTTGTCGGAAAAGCAGGGCTATACCCACAAGCTGATAGTGCCCAACGTCGTTCGCCTGGAAGCGGGCCGGGCTTTCATCGAAGAGACGGCCGAACGCATCGATGCCGGCAGCGAAGGAAGCCTGAATACCGAAGGCGCGATTGCGAAGTACATGTCCACCGAGGCGGGGAATGCTGCAGCAGAAGCGAGCATTCAGGCGCTGGGTGGCTATGGTTACACGCACGAGTACATGGTGGAGAAGATCAAGCGCGATGTGCGCATCACCACAATTTACGAAGGCACCTCGGAAATTATGGAGATGACGATCAGTCGCGATCGTTGGCAGCTCCACCTGAAGACGCGCGGGCAGCACTATCACGAGCGTGCGAAGCAGGTGGAATTACTGCATGCCGCGCATCCGAATGTCGGAGCCGATACAGCAGCCCTGGCATTGCACGCTCTTGCGGAAGTGATGGAAAGGGCGCGGGTGGGCAGGCTGACGCGCTTCCAGCACATCCTGCTGCGGCTCGGTGAGTTGATTGCGTATGCCGAGTCCGCGGCGACGTTGTGTCGCCGGGCTGCTCTGATGGCAGAAGGCCGGCTGCACGAGAAGGCCAACGATCGCTTCGATGCGAATGCGCTGGCGGCCATCAGCCGGATCTTCGCGCGCGACGCGCGCATTGAAGGTGGCGCAGGACGGCTTGCGCTGGATCGTCGGCGCCGGCGGCGTGAGCGATGCGGAGATCGCGGCGTTTGAGGCGTCACTAGGAATAGCGGCCGTCCACCGGTCGCAGTCAGGCCTGCTTGCTGACATGGATTACGTTGCCGATGTTTTGTATGGCCGTACGCAGAAACGTCAGGCAGAGGAGCTCACGGAAGTAGCCGTCCAGCGCTAGAGCCGCGGAGCATGCGCCTGCTTTTCTGCCACTTCGTGGGCGGGGCTTCGCGGGAAGAGGAATGTCATGGAAAACACTGCACATCGAGCCATTGCCATTGTGGGGGTGGGAGCCATCCTGCCCGACGCCCCAAACGCTCCGGCATTTTGGAACAACGTAAAGACCGGACGCTACAGCATCAGCGACGTTCCTGGCGATCGATGGGATCCGGCGCTTTATCACGATGCCGATCCCAATGCGGCGGACAAAACGTATTCGAAGATCGGCGGCTGGGTGCGCGAATACGAATGGGAACCGATGAAGTGGCGTTTGCCGATACCGCCGCGGGTAGCGGCGGGCATGGATCTAGCCCAGCAATGGGCAATTGCTTGCACCCGTGAGGCGCTTGGAGGACTATGGCTATCCCAAACGGTCCCTGGATCTCGATCGCACGGCGGTGATTCTTGGGAACGCCATGGCCGGAGAGAAGCATTACCTCTCGTCACTGCGCGTATTCTTTCCTGAATATGCCCACGAACTGGGGGAGTCGGCGAGCTTTGCGGCGCTACCTCCTGAGGCGCAGCGAGACATTACCCGTGAGTTCCACGATCGGATCGGAGAACGATTCGCTGCTATCACAGAGGACACCATGCCGGGCGAACTCGCCAACTGCATGGCTGGACGCATCGCGAACCTCTACAACTTCCACGGTCCGAACTATGTGTGCGACGCTGCCTGCGCATCGGCCCTGGCGGCGATCAAGTCGGCGGTGGAAGGGCTGATCGAGAATGATTTTGACGTGGCCGTCACGGGCGGCATTGACCGCAACATGGGCGCTCCTACGTTTGTGAAGTTCTGCAAGATTGGCGCGCTGTCAGCGACGGGGACAAGGCCTTACGCGCAGGGCGCCGATGGATTCGTGATGGGCGAAGGCGCTGCCGTCTTCCTGATGAAGCGTCTGGCCGATGCCGAGCGCGATCAGGACAAGATTTATGCTGTGGTACGCGGAATCGGAGGATCGAGCGATGGCAAGGGCAAGGGCATTACGGCGCCTAATCCGGTTGGCCAAAAGTTCTGCGTAGAGCGCGCCTGGAAGAATGCCGGCGTGTCCCCCGAAGCCGGGACACTGATAGAGGGGCATGGTACTTCGACCCGCGTCGGCGACGTTGTCGAAGCGCAGAGCATGGCCGATTTCCTGAACAGCGCGAACCTGGCCGTCCGGTCTGTGGCGCTCGGGTCGGTCAAGTCGAACATCGGGCATCTCAAAGGGGCTGCGGGGGCCGCAGGAATTTTGAAGGCCACCCTGGCCCTGCGTGACAAAGTGCTGCCGCCGAGCCTGCACTGCGAGCATCCCAGTCCTGAGATCGACTTCGCGCACTCTCCGCTCTATGTCAACACCGAGCTGAAGCCTTGGGAGGTTCCGGCAGACGGCGTTCGTCGCGCCGGCGTCAGCGCGTTTGGTTTCGGCGGTACCAACTTCCACGTGGTGATGGAAGAGCACATTCCCGGAAGACTCAACGGCAACGGCAAGCGATCGATTGCTGTATCGGTAATGCCGCCCACAGTGGCGAAGGATGTCACGATGCATGCAAGCAGTATTTCCCCGACGGTTCCGGTTCAGACTTCATTCAAAGCGCCTCTGCGCGGTGCGTTAGTCATTGGTGCAGAGTCAGAATCCGCGTTGGCCGCACGTCTGCGCACGTTGCAAAAGGCTGCGACCGATGGCAATGCCCCGGTACCGAGTATTCCCGCGGAATCCGATCTACGCGCGAATGAGCGCATCGCCATCGATTACGCTGACGCTGCCGACCTCACAACCAAGTTAGGCGTGGCCCTCAAAGCGTTTCAGGCGAATCAACCTGCATTCTGGAAAGCCATAAGGGCACAGGGTATCTTCCGCGGCCAAGGCCCCGCACCTAAGGTCGCATTCCTGTACACAGGTCAGGGCTCGCAGTACGCCAACATGCTACAAGCACTTTGCGCTGCTGAGCCCATCGTACGCGAGACGTTTGCCGAAGCCGACCGCGTGATGACTCCGCTTTTAGGCAAGCCGCTGACCCAATTCATCTTCGTTGATCGCAACGACGCCATTGCGGTCACGAAGGCGGAAGAAGACTTGCGCCAAACCGAAATCACGCAGCCAACGGTGCTGGCCATCGACATCGGAATCACTCGGCTCCTCGCGGCTTATGGCATTCAGCCGGACATGACGATGGGACACAGCCTGGGCGAATACGGCGCACTGGTTGCTTCCGGATCAATCACCTTCGAAGAGGCGCTCGGGGCCGTCAGCGCACGCGGGCGAGGTATGACCCAGGTCGCGGTGGAAGACAAAGGCCGAATGGCCGCGGTGTTCGCGCCGTTAACTGAAGTCGAGCGGATTCTAAAGTCGGTAAAAGGCTACGTGGTCATTGCCAACGTTAACAGCACCGGCCAGTCGGTAATCGGCGGAGCCAGTAAAGCCGTCGAGGAGGTCACGCAGATCTTCCTGCAGTCCGGCTATAACGTCGTGGAGTTGCCTGTTAGTCACGCTTTCCATACTTCGATTGTGGCTCCTGCAAGCGCGCCGCTGCGGCAAATGCTACAGCGCCTGCATCTGCAATCGCCGCGCATTCCAGTCGTAGCTAACGTGAACGGCGAGTTCTATCCCACGGGACCTGATGTTGTGCCGAAGATGCTGGACCTGCTGTCTCAGCAAGTCGCTTCGCCGGTGCAGTTCGTAAAGGGACTGAGGACACTCTATGACGCGGGCGCCCGGGTGTTCGTCGAAGTTGGTCCAAAGAAGGCGCTTCAAGGATTTGCCGAGGATGTGCTAGGCAGCAATGGCGACGTGCTATCGCTGTTCACCAACCATCCGAAGCTCGACGACTTGACGGCATTCAACCAGGCACTCTGCGGACTGTACTCAGCCGGCTTTGGGCTCGCAAAGGCTGAAGTGCGGCAAGGCATTCCGGAGAAGCCGGCGGTCGCCGTCGCAGCTCCTCATGATGTGAATGCTCGTACCGAAGCCGCGCAGACCGAGCTGACGGCGACTAATCCAAGTGCTGCAGTAACACGAGTGAACGGAGATCGCTACGTCGAACTGGGAAAGATCTTTGCGGAAGCTATCGACCGGGCCGGACAGATCGGTGATAAACATAAGCCTACTGCGAAATCCGAGCCCGTGGTCATTACTGGAGCGGCGCTGGGCCTGCCGGGGACGGAACGGATATTTGACGACGGCAATGTCGCCCGCATTCTGCGTGGCGACCAGTTCATCAAGCCTATCCCGTCTGCGTTGCGCCACGACATGCTGGACAGGCGAATCACGAGGTTGGTGAAGAGCGAGAGTGGCGAGGCCCGGTTCGACACCATTGAAGACGTCGCTGATGTCATCAAACTGGCAGGCCGCGGCGGTGCATTCGATCTGGAGAAGGAGTTCGGCGTATCCGCGGAGCGCGTGGCTGCACTGGACCAAGTCACTCGTCTGGCCATCGGCGTAGGCATCGACGCTCTTCGTGATGCTGGAATTCCCCTGGTCATGCGCTATAAGACCACGAGCAAACGGACACAGTTACCCGACCGATGGGGATTGCCCGACGCTCTGCGTGACGACACGGGCGTAATTTTTGGCTCAGCCTTCCCAGGTTACGACGCTTACGCGGAGGAGATGGCGCGCTATTACGCCGACCACGCTCGTCGCCAGCAACTCGTCTCCCTGGAAAACATGGTCGCGTCGGTGGCGGGGACAAATGGTCATTCGGCCCTGGCGCAGGAACTCGTCAGGAAGATCGACGACCTGCGCGCAGATATTGAGAAAAACGCATACGTCTTTGACCGGCGATTCCTGCTCAAGACGCTGTCGATGGGGCATTCGCAATTCGCCGAATTTGTCGGCGCCCGCGGTCCTAATACGCAAATCAATTCCGCATGCGCAACGACGAGTCATGCCATCAGTCTTGCGGAAGACTGGATCCGCGCCGGGCGTTGCAGTCGGGTAATCATCATCACGGCAGATGATGTCACGTCCGATCACCTGATCGGCTGGTTCGGCGCCGGCTTCCTAGCCAGCGGAGCAGCCGCTACGGACGAAGTCGTCGAAGAAGCCGCCACACCCTTTGATCGCCGGCGACACGGCTTGATTATGGGTATGGGCGCAGCGGCAATTGTGGTTGAGAGCGCCGATGCAGCGCGTGGGCGTGGTATCCGGCCTATTTGTGAAGTCCTCGGCGCGGTGACAGCGAACAGCGCATTCCATGGCACTCGGCTCGATGTCCAACACATGGGCCAGATCATGGAGGTGCTGATCTCACAGGCTGAAGCGCAAAGCGGCATCGAACGTCACGAGATCGCGCCGCACACTGTCTTTGTTTCCCACGAAACCTACACGCCGGCCCGAGGCGGAAGCGCCTCGGCAGAGATCTTCGCGCTGCGCAAAGTCTTTGGCGACGCAGCGGACCAGATCGTCATCGCGAACACCAAAGGTCTCACGGGCCACGCCATGGCGACCGGAATCGAGGAAGTGCTGGCGGTGAAAGCGCTGGAGACGGGAGTGGTTCCGCCAGTGGCTAATTTTAAGGAGGTCGATCCGGAACTCGGCGAATTGAATTTGTCCAAAGGAGGTACCTATCCCGTCGAGTACGCCCTACGTCTCGGCGCTGGATTTGGATCGCAAATCAGCATGTCGTTACTGCGATGGGTCAAGACAAAGGACAGTGTCCATCGCAGCCCAAATGCTCTGGGCTACGCCTATCGCGTTGCCGATCCGCAAGCGTGGGATGCGTGGCTGGCCGGAGTGGCAGGACGTCCGGGGGCAGACTTAGAGGTGGTGAACCGTACGCTACGCGTGAAGGATCTGGGACTGTCGGCGAGGGTCGCTGAATTCGCGAAGGAAACCAAAATGGCACCATCGTCGCATGCCGAAGTTCAGGCCTCGCAGCTGCAGCCGGTTGCGGTCGCCGAAGCGAAGTCAGAGCCAAAACCCCTGCCAACCGAGGCAGTTAAACCGAGAGTGTCGGTGCAGGCCGCTGCCGTGACTGCGAAACCCGCTGCCGCGGCCGAGTCGGTAAAAGGCCGTGTTCTCGCGCTAGTGGTGGAGAAGACAGGCTACCCGGCAGACATGCTCGATCTTGAACTCGACATGGAAGCCGATCTCGGTGTCGATACCGTCAAGCAGGCGGAAATCTTTGCAGCGATCCGCGAGATTTACGGCATTCCTCGTGACGAGAGCCGCAAGCTGCGTGATTATCCGACGCTGGCGCACGTGATTCGCTTCGTGTACGAGAAGCGGCCAGACCTTGTGGAAGGCGGTACCAGCGACGCGACGGTTCCGTGTAAGGCGGTTGAGCCAATCTTAGAGCCTGTACGTGTCACCGCCAATCTCCCGGCTGCTGTGCTTCCACCGAACACCGCGCACGCAGACTCCGTCAAAGAGCGAATCGTTGCATTGGTAGTAGAAAAGACAGGCTACCCGACAGACATGCTCGATCTTGAACTTGACATGGAAGCCGATCTCGGTGTGGACACAGTAAAGCAGGCGGAGATCTTCGCGGCGATTCGTGAAATTTACAACATTCCTCGTGATGAAAACCGCAAGCTCCGGGATTATCCGACATTGGCACATGTAATTCGCTTTGTGTACGAGATGCGTCCTGATCTGGCCACTGAACAGGCAGGCTCGGCGCCCGTCGCGGAGGTTGCCGCTTCGGCGACGGAACGAACCCCTGCGCCGCAACCGGCAGAAGTAGAACTCTCGCCGGTTTCGCTGCCAGCACCGGAATCGGTGTCCCTGGACGATAGCGTGAAGGACCGCATCCTGGCACTGGTTGTCGAGAAAACCGGCTATCCGCAAGACATGCTCGACCTGGACCTTGATCTGGAAGCCGACCTCGGTGTTGACACGGTCAAGCAAGCCGAGATGTTTGCGTCGATTCGCGAGCTCTATAGCATTCCTCGCGACGAAAACCGCAAGCTCCGCGATTATCCGACGCTGGCGCATGTGATTCGGTTCGTATACGAGAACCGGCCCGATCTGGCGCCGGCAGCCAAAACTCCCGCGACTGCGGCTGGGGTCGAACCGGTTGCTGCCGAATCGGCCGCTCCAGCTGGCGCCGCGAATCCAATTGCCATTGACCAGCCGGTAGAAGCCGTCCGAGACAAGGTGCTGCAGATCGTTGCTGAGAAGACGGGCTATCCCCCCGAGATGCTGGATCTCGACCTCGATCTGGAAGCCGATCTTGGCATCGATACGGTGAAACAGGCTGAGATGTTTGCCGCGGTGCGAGCGGCCTATAGCATTCCTCGCGATGAAACCCTCAAGCTGCGGGACTTCCCGACGCTAGCACATGTGATTCAGTTCGCAGAGACGGGACTGGCACGGCTGGCACAAGGCAAACCCGCAGAAAAAGTGGGGGTCGCAGTAGCAACGGGCACTTCGCCAGCAATGCCGAGCAAGGTGAAAGCACCTCGTCCGGCATTCACGAGCTTCGATGCAGCGAACCACGTTCCTCGTCGGGTGCCGGTTCCCAACCTGCGTCCGCCACTGGCGATCTGCAAACCGACCGGGGTAAAGCTTGGTGCGGGTAGCAGGGTACTTGTGGCGCTCGACCAAGGGGGTGTGGGACAGGCACTCACCGAGCAGCTCCAGAAGATCGGCGTCGAGGTCCTGAGTATCACAGCGCTGTCGGACCTCGCAGCGCTATCGCATGACCTCGAAAAGTGGCTGGCGGCCGGCTCCGTCCAAGGAGTGTTCTGGCTGTCCGCGCTGGACGCAGAAATACCTCTCGATCAGATGGATCTCGGAACGTGGCACGAAGCGCTGCGCATTCGTGTGAAGTCGCTTTACGCCACTATGCGCAGCTTGTATGGACAAGTTGCGGGTCCGGGCACGTTTCTGGTTTCCGCGACGCGGCTCGGAGGACTGCACGGATACGAAGAAGCCGGCGCCACTGCGCCAATGGGTGGCGCGGTCACGGGGTTCACTAAGACCTACAAGCGAGAACGTCCCGAAGCACTAGTCAAGGCAGTGGATTTCGAAACGGACTGCAAGACATCCGAAATTGCCGAGGCCCTACTTGCTGAGGCGGGGCGCGATCCTGGCGCAGTCGAAATCGGCTACAAGAATGGATTGCGTTGGACGGTTGGGCTGCAAGAGCAGCCGGCTGACGACGGCCAGCCCGGAGTAACGCTCGATGAAGACAGCGTGTTTGTCATCACCGGTGCGGCGGGAAGCATTGTCTCGGCGATCACTGCGGACTTGGCTGAAGCTTCGGGCGGCACGTTCTATCTGCTCGATCTGGTGCCCGAGCCCAATGCCAATAATCCGGACCTCACATTGTTCACATCGGATAAACAAAGCCTGAAGCGCGACCTGTTCGCACGTATTCAAGCGCGAGGAGAGCGAGCGACACCGGCACTAGTCGAACGCGAGCTCGCAAATCTCGAACGCGCGCAGGCTGCATTGAGTGCCATAACGGCAGTGCTTAAAGCCGGTGGCACGGCACACTACTTCAGCGTGAATTTAGCTGACTCAGCAGGCGTCGCCAAAGTCATCGACCAAGTGCGCAGGCAGAGCGGGCACATCGACGTCTTGCTGCATGCAGCCGGATCGGAGCGCAGCCATTTCCTGTCCGACAAGGATCAGCACGAGTTCGACCTGGTCTTTGATGTGAAGGCTGATGGGTGGTTCAACCTGTTGCATGCGATTGGCGACATGCCTCTTGGTGCGACGGTTGCATTCAGCTCGATTGCGGGTCGCTTCGGTAATAGCGGCCAAGCGGACTACAGCGCCGCCAACGACCTGCTGTGCAAGTACACGTCAAGCTTTCGCACCACGCGTCCGCAAACACGAGGCATCGTCATCGACTGGACAGCGTGGGGCGGTATTGGCATGGCGACGCGCGGCTCGATTCCCAAGATGATGGAAATTGCGGGCATCGACATGTTGCCGCCCGAAGCCGGAATTCCTTGGATTCGCCGTGAGCTGACCACAGGTGAAGCGCGCGGCGAAGTGGTGGTTGCCCAGCGACTCGGAGTGATGTTGAACGAGTGGGATGCCACCGGCGGTTTGGATACAGCAGCGCTGGCCGCGTCGAGCGACAAGCTTGCCGAGCAGGGACCGATGACTGGGAAGATTACGGGCATGGGTATCTACAGTGGCTTGACGATGGAGACGACGCTCGATCCGGCGGCACAGCCATTCCTTAACGATCATCGCATCGACGGTACTCCAGTGCTGCCGGGCGTTATGGGGATCGAGGCATTCGCCGAGGCTGCGGTATGTGTCCATCCGGGCTGGTATATCGAAGCGATCGAGGAAGTGAGCTTCCTGGCGCCGTTCAAGTTCTATAAAGACGAACCGCGAACGGTGATCATCCAGGCGGTTATCCGCGCCGACGGAGAGAAGCTGATTGCGGATTGCCGGCTGATTGGGCGCCGTACATTGCCCAACCAACTTCGACCGCAGGAAACGGTCCACTTCACTGCGCGGGTGCGTGTCAGTATGCAGCCGGCGCAAGCCGTCACGGGTACCGCTCCGGGACTGTCGGCAGAGGCAATTGTCGGCGCGGCGCAGATCTATCGTGTCTACTTTCACGGGCCTGCCTATCAGGTGCTGGAGCGCGCTTGGTGGGACGGACACAGGATGATCGGCGAGATGGCCACGAGCCTGCCTGGCAACCACGTACCTTCGAACCTGCCCACGCTGATGGCGCCGCGTCTGATCGAGTTGTGCTTCCAGACAGCCGGTATCTGGGAGATGGGAGCCAACAACCGAATGGGCCTGCCGCAACACCTCAACGAGGTGAGCTGGATACGCTCGCCGCAGCTGGCGGAGGGCCGCCTGTATGCCGTGGTGACGCCGCATCCGGAGCTGGGAAACTTCGATGCCGAGGTGGTGGATTCGGCAGGCAACTGCTATGTGCGGGTCGGCGGCTATCGGACCATCGCGCTTCCGGATGGACTCGATGCTGAATGGCTAAAGGCGGTACGCATGGTCCTATCGCCCGAGACTATCGCGGTCCACTGAGTCACTGATCGCGTTTTAAGCAGGAGGCCCAATGCAACGCGAATTTCAGCGAGTCGCTATTGTCAATCGCGGCGAAGCCGCTATTCGGTTCATCCATGCGGCACGCGAGTTCAATCAGGAACATAAGACATCCCTTTGTACGATCGCGCTATTCACCGATCCGGACCGTCGCGCGATGTTCGTGCGTGAAGCCGATGAGGCTGTGTTTCTTGGTCCGGCGCAGATCGTCGATCCCAACACCAGCCACCTGAAGAGTTGTTATGTCGATTACGGCCGCCTCGAACGCGCGCTGACGTCGGCGCGCGCCCAGGCCGTGTGGGTCGGATGGGGGTTTGTAGCCGAACATGCGCAGTTTGCGGATCTCTGCCGCGATCTTGGAATTGTGTTCATCGGCCCGGAAGGCGACGTGATGCGCCGCCTGGGCGACAAGATTGCCGCGAAACTGCTCGCCGAGCAGGCGCAAGTGCCCGTCGCGCCGTGGAGTGGCGGTCCAGTTGAAACCGTTGCCGATGCGTCGCGACACGCCGAGCGGCTGCGATATCCGCTGTTCTTCAAAGCGACGGCAGGCGGTGGCGGACACGGAATTCGTCGTGTGAATTCGCCCAACGAACTCGAAAAGGCATTTGAAAGCGCCCGCTCTGAGGCATTCAAGGCATTTGGCGATCCGACCGTTTTCATGGAGCAGCTCGTAACCGGCGCGCGTCACGTCGAAGTGCAGGTGATTGCTGACTACCACGGTACAACCTGGGCGGCGGGAGTACGCGACTGTACCATTCAGCGTCGCCATCAAAAGGTCCTCGAGGAAGCGCCATCGCCAGCGCTCACCCCAGAGCAGGATCAGGCGTTGCGTGAAGCCGCAATCCGTTTGAGCCAGGTCGCGGGATATCACAATGCCGGCACCGTAGAGTTCCTGTACGACCAGCAAAACCAGCAGTTCCTCTTCATGGAGATGAATACACGGTTGCAGGTGGAACATCCCGTGACAGAGTGCACCACAGGCGTCGACCTGGTGAAGCTACAGATTCACGTGGCGCGCGGAGGTCGCTTGGAAAGAGAGCAGCCGCGGACCACCGGGCATGCTATTGAAGTGCGGCTGAACGCCGAAGATCCCGGCAACGGCTTCGCGCCTGCACCGGGAGCGATTGAGCGTTTCCGTATGGTGACTGGACCCGGCGTTCGAATTGATACTGGAGTCGAAGAGGGCGACAACATTCCGTCGGAATTCGATTCGATGATCGCGAAAATCATCGCTTATGGCCAGACCCGCAGAGAAGCGCTTTCCCGCTTGCAGCGAGTGCTGCGTGACGCGGTCGTAGTGATTCAGGGAGGCACTAGCAATCGCGCATTTCTCATGGAGTTGCTCGAGCGCGAGGAGGTGCAGCGCGGTGAATTCGATATTGGCTGGCTCGATCGTCTTGCGGCGAAGGGCGAACACCTGTCGAGGAAATACTTAGATGTTGCGATGGTACAGGCGGCGATTGCGGCATGCGACGCGAAGCTCAATGTCGAGCAGGCGCAGTTTTACGCATCGGCCGTGCGAGGGCGTCCTCGGGTCTACAGCGAGCTGGGCCATGCCGTCGAATTGCGCTACCGCGATCATTCCTACGCGATCAGAGTATATCGGCTGGGTTTGCGACGATACCGCATCGAAGTGGACGGGGCCCGTATCGAGGCTCGAATTGATCGTTTGGGCCCATTCGAATACTGGCTTTCCGTGTTCGGACGGCGCTTCCGCGTCGTATCGGTCGAACAAGGGCTGAGCTACAGGATAGAAGTGGCGGGGGTGGCGCACTGTATCGAGCGCGACGATGGCGGGATCATACGGGCAACCTCCCCGGCCGTGGTGGTCTCGATTGCCGTGAAATCTGGGGACGTGGTTGCAGCAGGCGACCGCCTTGCGGTGGTCGAGGCAATGAAGATGGAAACACAAATTGTCGCTTCGTTTCCCGGAACCGTGCGACACGTCATGGCAATTCCGAACGTGCAGGTGGGCAATGGAACGCCGCTTCTTCAGATCGAACCGACGGTCGACAAGACCGCGACGACTTCAACGGAGCGAATTGTTTTCGGTTCGTCGTCGACAGGTCGCGATGAGCTACCGGACCAACCCACGCCTTGGCGCCGAGCGTTGGAGGAAATGCGGCAACTGATGCTGGGCTTTGACGTGGACCGTGATTACGTTACGCGGCTGCAATCCGAGTTGAATAAACTCCATCAGGAGCCCGCGAGCATTGAAGAAGTACGTCGCAGGGAAGACGAAGTTCTGAGCATCTTCGTCGATATCTGCTCGCTGTTTAGGCGAAACCCGAAGATCACGAATCAGGCTGCAGCCGAAGCGCCGAGTACCGAAGCCTACCTTTTCTCGTATCTTCGTATGCTTGATACGGGCGGAGATGGCGTTCCGGAAGGCTTCGTTGACGCGTTAAAGCGCGCAGTTGCACATTACGGCGTGACGTCGCTGGATCGCTCCCCCGAATTGGAAGAGAGCCTGCTTTGGATTTACAAATCGCACGAACGGGTGGAAAAGCAGGCGACCGTCATTCGAGACTTGTTGCAGCGACGCATGTCGCAGGTCAGAGGCCTGACGTCGCCTCCGGGAGAAGCGTTTCGGACGCTGCTGGATCGTCTGATCTCGATCACCCGTGGATTGTTTCCCGCGGTCAGCGATCTGGCGCATGAGCTGCGTTATCGCTGCTTCGATCAGCCGCTGTTCGAACGGGCGCGAAAGAAGATTTACGCCGAGGCCGAAAGCCATCTGGACTATCTCGCCTGTCATCCCGATGCGGCTGACCGGCATGAGCGCATGCGTGCTCTGATTGAATGTCCGCAACCGCTGGCGAGCGTACTCTCGTCGCGATTTGCTGACGCCTCGCCCAATATGCGGCAACTCATGCTGGAGGTCCTGATTTCACGCTACTACTGCGTCCGCAAGCTCTCGGATTTTCAGGTAGTCGCGATGAATGGTTACACCTGTCTGTCCGCTGAATACGAGGAGGAAGGGACCCGGATTCACATCTTCGCGACGCATGTGGAGTATCCCGAACTTGCGAATGCAGCCCAGGCGATCCTCCCATACCTGGGGCAGGTCCCGAAACGAGATGCCGTCGTGCTCGATTTCTTTACGTGGAACCGGGAAGCCTTGGCAGAACCGGAGATCACGCAGCGTGAGCTCCTTGAGATTGCCAACAACGCGAAGTTTCCGCAGTCCGTACGCCAAGTGGTGGTGGCGATTTCGGGTGCTGGACGAGATCCAGGTCTGGCGGCGATGCAGCACTTTACTTATGAGCCGACCGAGAGCGGCTATCAGGAGATAGCGTTGTTCCGTGGCGTTCACCCGATGATGGGCGAGCGTTTGCACCTGTGGCGCCTGTTGAACTTCAACATCGAAAGGCTGAGCTCGGTCGAAGACGTCTATCTGTTGCATGCCACGGCCACAGGCAATCCCAAAGACGAACGGTTGTTTGCGGTAGCCGAAGTACGTGACCTCACCCCGGTGCGGGACAAGTCGGGCCGCATTGTGCAACTGCCGAATCTGGAACGTATGTTCGGAGAAGCCGTCGCCGCCATACGGCAGTATCAGTCCAGGCGTCCAACCAATAAACGGCTCTACTGGAACCGCGTATTCCTCTACGTCTGGCCGACCCTGAGCCTGACGCCCGACGAAGTGAACGACATGATTCGTCGCCTGGCACCCTCCACCGACGGCTTGGGGCTCGAGCAGGTTGTGGTACGAGTCCGCATCCCGAGTCCGCGAACTGGCGAACTACGAGATATGGTGATGCGC
The DNA here is from genome assembly GCA_963738905.1 of uncultured Acidobacteriaceae bacterium. GTDB lineage: Bacteria > Acidobacteriota > Terriglobia > Terriglobales > Acidobacteriaceae > DASRAA01. Next base: position 367,765 of record CAVTYG010000010.1, on the reverse strand, counting down.
ATCTCTGCACCCGGCGATGCTGGTGTGTTGATGACCCTCCGTCCGGTGAGCAAGCTGCAGCCAATGAAACCGTTGACCGCATACGATCAGAAAGTGGTGAAGATGCGGCAACGCGGAATGATCTATCCCTATGAAATCGTCAAGATGATTACTCCGCCGCCTGAAGACACCCGTGCCGAGTTCCCTGCGGGCGAATTTACCGAGCATGATCTTGATGCTGAGGGAAGGTTGGTTCCGGTTAATCGGCCGTACGGCGAGAACAAGTCCAACATTATCGTGGGCGTCATTCGCAACTTTACTACGAAGCATCCCGAGGGCATGACTCGGGTGCTGATGCTGGGCGATCCGAGCAAGGATCTCGGCGCGATTGCCGAACCTGAGTGTCGCCGCATCCTGGCAGCGCTTGAGCTTGCTCAGGATAAGCGCATCCCATTGGAATGGTTCACGCTGTCAGCAGGCGCCAAGATCTCGATGGACAGTGGTGTGGAAAACATGGACTGGATCGCCAAGGTGCTGCGAGCGTTGATCAACTTCACGCAATCCGGTGGCGAAGTCAATCTTTTGGTCAACGGCATCAACGTGGGTGCGCAACCTTACTGGAACGCCGAAGCCACCATGCTGATGCACACCCGCGGCATCCTGATCATGACACCGAAGGGAGCGATGGTACTAACCGGCAAGCGCGCCCTTGACTATTCCGGCAGTGTTTCTGCAGAGGACAATCAGGGCATCGGCGGATACGACCGCATCATGGGCTTCAATGGACAGGCGCAATACTTTGCTCACGACATCGACGAAGCCTGCCAGATCCTGATGCGGCATTACGACCATACGTATGTTGCTCCGGGGGAACGCTTCCCGCGCAAGGCGGCGACTGCCGACCCCCTCGATCGGGACGTACAGCTCTCGCCGCATCGCGACGGCCAGGACAACGGCTTCACGCGAGTGGGGGAGATTTTCTCCGATGAAAGCAATGCCGGGCGGAAGAGGTCTTTTGACATTCGTAAGGTGATGATGGCGGTGTCAGACCAGGACCATGCCCCACTAGAGCGCTGGTCGGGGATGCGTTCCGCCGAGACGGCCGTTGTGTGGGATGCGCATCTTGGGGGCTGGCCTGTGTGTCTCATCGGCATTGAATCCAAGCCGGTGCCTCGCTTTGGGTTCGTTCCCGCCGATGGTCCGGATCAGTGGACGGCCGGAACGCTGTTTCCGCTCTCGTCGAAGAAGGTCGCACGCGCCATCAACTCAGCGAGTCGTAATCGGCCGCTTGTCATTCTGGCGAATCTGTCAGGGTTCGATGGCTCACCCGAATCGATGCGGCGGCTGCAACTGGAATATGGTGCCGAGATCGGGCGCGCGGTTGTGAACTTCAAAGGACCAATGGTCTTCTGCGTGATCTCTCGTTACCACGGAGGGGCTTACGTTGTGTTCTCGCGGGCGCTGAACGAACAGTTAGAAGTCGCGGCTCTCGAAGGGACTTATGCCTCGGTAATCGGTGGCGCTCCCGCGGCGGCCGTAGTCTTCGCCGCCGAAGTCGAAGCCCGGGCGCAAAAAGATCCTCGTGTGCAGGCGCTGAGTGCGGCGCTAAACAAGGCTGAAAGTGTGGAGGGAGTCCGGCTGCGCACCGAGTTCGACGAGCTGTTCAAAGTGGTTCATTCCGAAAAGTTGGGCGAAGTGGCGAGCGAATTCGATCACATCCATAGTGTGCATCGGGCGCTCAAGGTTGGCGCGCTGCATACGATCATTCCGCCAGCAAACCTCCGGCCCTACCTGATTGACGCAATAGAGCGTGGAGTGCAGCGCGAAATGCAGGCGCAGTCGCGCAATGGGGACGACAATAGAGCGACGAAGGCGCCGAATTCCGCGCCAACCGCCCCGGAACTCGTGACGACGTGATGGACGTTCATTGGCTGGAGCAGAACGAAGCCGACGTGCCAGAAGACGATGACTGGCTGGCAGAAAACGAGCTTCTGCACCTCAACCGGCTACACGTACTGAAGCGCCGCAGGGATTGGCGGTTGGGGCGCTGGACCGCGAAGCTGGCGGTTGCGAGCCATCTACAATTCGCGCCCGGAAGAGATCGTCTGCAGGAGATCGAGATTATTTCCGAGTGCTCGGGGGCACCCATCGTGTTCCTGAGGAATCAGCCTGCTGACCCAATCGGAATCTCGATAAGCCATCGCGCTGGGGTAGCGGCCTGCGTGGTGACAACAGATGAAGGCGCGTTGGGCTGCGACCTGGAACTCATTGAACCACATGGAGATGCTTTTATAGCTGACTACTTCACCGAAGCCGAGCAACGGGCGATCGCGGAAACTGACAGAACCCAACGTGAAGCGCTGGTGGCGGCCTTATGGAGCGCCAAGGAGAGTGCACTCAAGGCGCTGCGCTTCGGTCTCCGGGAGGACACTCGGTGCGTTGAGATCGACTTGGGGAAATGGTCACGCCGTCGGGCTGATGTAGTTGGATTGGCGCCGGCCGACGAATGGTGCCACCTCCAGGCGACCTATCGGAGTGAACAACAGTTCACTGGCTGGTGGCAGTTCTCCCGGAAGTTCGTAAGGACCTTCGTGAGCGCGTTGCCGAGCGCCGCGCCGACGTTCCTCCAAGGTTCCGACGCCCGCGATACCTCGGCTGCGCCATATCGGCGGCATCGGGTGTAGCCTGTTGCGGTGGCAAAACAGGAATCCAGCGAGTTGCTTTCTATTAGCGGGCGTGAGGTCCGGATCACCAATCCCGGCAAGCTGTATTTCTCCAAGCAAGTTCAAGTCACGAAGTTGGACCTTGTGCACTACTACTTGTCGGTCGCACCCGGTGCGCTCGCGGGAATAGAAGACCGCCCCCTGGTTCTGAAGCGTTTCGTGAACGGAGCCGAGGGCGAAGCGTTTTACCAGAAGCGCGCTCCCGAGCAGCGTCCGTCCTGGCTACGAACTGTCACCTTGTCGTTTCCGTCCGGCCGCACAGCAGAAGAGATCGTAGTGGATGATGCCGCGGGCCTCGCATGGGTCGTGAATCTCGGCTGCATCGAATTGCATCCCCACCCTGTACGTGCGCAGGCCCTCGACCGTCCGGATGAGCTTCGCATCGATCTCGATCCGAATCCGGGCGTGAGTTGGTCTGACGTCTGCCGTGTGACGCTTGAGGTGCGGTCCCTGCTCGATGACCTTGGCATGCGGGGTTGGCCGAAGACGAGCGGCTCGCGTGGCATGCACGTTAACGTCCGCATCCAGCCGCGTTGGACGTTCGCCGAAGTGCGCCGCGCCGCGGTCGCGTTGTCCCGCGAGGTCGAGCGGCGTGCGCCCACCCTCGCTACCTCAAAGTGGTGGAAGGAAGAGCGACACGGCGTCTTCCTCGACTACAACCAGAATGCGAAAGACCGCACGACTTGCTCCGCCTATTCCGTGCGCCCTCTGCCGGACGCTCGCGTGTCCACGCCGTTGTACTGGGAAGAAGTCCCAGAGTGCGATCCTGCCGATTTCACTCTTTTCACAGTGCCGCAGCGTTTTACTGCAATTGGCGATCCGCATGCGGACATGAATGCCTCGCCATGTTCTCTCGAGAAACTCCTGGAACTCGCCGCCAAAGACGAAGCTGCGGGACTCAGCGATGCACCCTGGCCCCCACATTTTCGCAAGATGGAATCTGAGGCACCTCGCGTCTCGCCTTCCCGCGCAAAGCCGGCTGCCAAAAAGTCTCGGGTGAAGATGCCGCTCATCGTTATTGCGAACTCCCCCGACAAGGCCGCCGCGATTGCCGGGCTGGAACGCTGGAAGAGCAAGCATCCCGAGGTTGCGCATTTACTCGCCGCAGACGATGTGTTGGTTGACTCCATGCGAGGCCGCTCGAGCACTTGGACGCGCATTCGAGTGAATCTGCGCAACGTTCCTGAGGCGTTGCGGCCGCCACAGGAGACACCCAATCCGGATGACGATCCTACGCGGGAGTGGCGTAGCCATATCAAAAAGCGAGCCGTGAAAAAGCCTCGCTGAAGGCTAAACAGCAGGTCATCGCCCCGTGGGAAAAATCTCTGCCAGCTCCTGCGGAGGGACGACCTCGAGCTGCTCATAGGTGCAATCTGCCGGCTTCTTGTCCTTCCGCCACCGCCGAAACTGTGCCGTGTGCCGGAAGCGCTCCCCCTGCATGTGGTCGTAAGCGACCTCAACCACTAACTCCGGCCGCACCGGTTCCCACGACAGGTCTTTGCCTTGGCTCCAGCGGCTTTGTCCGCCGGGCATGCGCTTGGCCGCGCCGTCGGTCTCTTCGGCGGCCCAACTTCTCCACGGATGATCGGCCAGCGCATTCTTGCGATACGGCGCCAGAAAATCGACCAACTCCTGCCGTTTCGCCGTGGTGAAGCTCGCGCAGACCCCTACGTGCTGCAGCATCCCGGCATGGTCGAACAGACCAAGTAGGAGGGAGCCAACCATGCTGCGTTCGCTTTGCTTGTGCCAACGAAAACCCGCGATGACGCAATCGCATTCGCGCTCGTGCTTTACCTTGAGCATTACACGCTTGTTGGGCTCATAGATTCCCGAGAGCGATTTGGCGATTACGCCATCGAGGCCTGCGCCTTCGAAGCGCCGAAACCAGTCAGCCGCGACTTTTCGATCGGTCGTGGCGGGAGTGATGTGGATAGGCGGACCGGCCGACGAAAGCAGCGACTCAAGTTCACGCCGCCGCTTGCTAAATGGCTCGGCCCTCAGGTCCTCGTCACCCTGGCACAGGAGATCGAAGAACACGACCGAAGACGGGGTCTGTTCAGAAAGCAGTTTCACCCGCGACGCGGCAGGATGCAGGCGCAGTTGCAACGCGTCGAAATCCAATCCATCCTCTGTGACGATGACGATTTCACCGTCAAGCACACAGCGCGAAGGCAGCGACAGAGCGCAGCGGCTCGACTAAATCCGGGAAATAGCGGTTGAGGGGCTTCTCGTCCCGACTCTGGATGAAGATTTCCTCGCCATCACGAAAGACAAGCGCGCGAAACCCGTCCCACTTTGGTTCAAAGACCCAATTTTCGGCGCTCGGCAATTCGCCGACGCGCTTGGCCAGCATAGGCAGGACGGGCGGATTGACGGCTAGGTTCACGCCCTAATGTTATACCGCGTTGCTCGGGTGCCTGCCGTCAGGCACCCAGAATAAGCGGAGGCTTCACCGCCCGTGAAGACACAGCCGCACGGTTGGCAAATTCGCGCGCTAGCAATTCGATCTACTTAGTCAGGAACACGTCCTTGTGCGGGAACTTCTCGAAGCACGATGCGTCTTGCCCAAAGTTGGTGGCAAGAACATCGGTTGGGTTCCCGGCAATCCATTGCGACAAGTCAATCGTCTGGTAGTGACCGTTATTGAAGACAATAAGAATGCGCGCCTTGTCACTCCCGACATTCTCGATGGAGTGACCGAAGCCTTGCGGGATGTAGCCGATGTCTCCCTGGTTGAGTGTTTCTTCACGCCAGCGGCCTTGTGAGCCGAAGAGTGTCACGTTAAATTGACCGCTCAAGATGTACTGCCACTCCGAGGCATTGGGGTGCCAATGCAATTCGCGAAGAGCGCCGGGTTCCATCTCGAGCACGACACCGGTCATGGTGGTCGAAATGGGGAATTGTGAGCCATCGACGCGCCATTCGCGGCCACCGCTGAAGGTGTCGAACGGCTTCTGCGAAAGTAGGCTGTGCTTGTGAGTGAGCGGCGGCTGCTTCCATCCTTGGAGCGGCGCAGCCGCGATGGCAGGAGGAATCTTGCCCTTGGCGAAATAGACTTCCTTCCTCGGAAAACTGTCGAAAGTCGAGGCGGGCACACCGAAGTTCTTGGCGAGCAGATCTTTCGGTGCGTGGCCTATCCAGTCGGTGATGCTAAAGGTGCCGAATTCGGAGAAGTAGCCGTTGTCGAAGACGAGGATAAAGTGGCACGGCTTGTCACCCAGGGTTTCGATGACATGGCCGTGACCGCGCGGGAAATACCAGATATCGCCCGGATTGAAGTCGTTAGTCTCGCAGCAGCCCTGGGGATCGATTACCGTAGTGCGGACCTGCCCCTCGATAACGAACGCCCACTCCGCCGCGGTGGCATGCCAATGAAGCTCGCGCATTACCCCCGGCTCCATGACCATGGAGACTCCGGCGATCGCCTTCGATATCGGCAATTGCGTTACCGTTACCTCCTTGCCGTAGCTGCCCTCCAGGACGCGTCCCTGCGATTTCTCCAATTCAAATTTGAAGGTAGGAAGCTCTTTCCCTGAGGTAACCGGGTCGGGAACATTGTTCTGGAAACTGGTATGACCGCCTTCGGAACTGATGGGAACTTGAAGTGAAAACACGGGTCTCCTATTTGGGCTATGTCGCAGGCGCAAGCCGTCGAAGTGTTTTTTTTGCGGTTGGGGAGCGAGAGCAATACCTTAACCGCTGCGTATCAGCTCTGCAACTGAAAAATTCCATGCGAGAAGCTGCGCCATCACAGCGTTGATCGCCGGATCCGTGCTAGAACGGGTCGGCAGGTGTAAAGGAAAATATATGTCGTCCTTACAAGATCGATTCTCTCAAGCTCAAACCGACGTAAACGGCCTCGCTCAACGGCCGGACAATGACACGATGCTGAAGCTATATGCGTTTTACAAACAGGCGACGCAGGGCGACGTGACGGGAGAGCAGCCGGGGAGCTTTGACTTCGTTCGGCGTGCCAAGTTCGACGCTTGGAGCGAAATCAAAGGGATGTCTCCGGAAGCCGCTATGCAGCACTATGTCGATCTGGTTACATCTTTGAGTCAGCGGAGCCGGTGACTCACTTCGAGGGGGTTGGCACAATTGCCTGCTTGTTCCTTCTGCGCGCGGACCGAATTGGCCGTTAAGTAACTGCCGCCGGCAAGCCGGTGGAGTTGCCTATCCTGTGGCGCCAGAGATAAGTTCCCACAAGCAGACACACCACGGCGAGCAGAACAAAGCATGACGAAGGAATCACAATCCCGGTGGCAGGTTTCACTACCTGAATAGGCATCGACACTTTTGCGCCATCCCAACCTCGTCGGACGTTGATCTCGACTACCCACGGACCTTCGGAATCCGGGTGCAACTCAGTCGAGAAGAGCAGCTTGTTTTCATCGTCCGCTAAAGCTCGGTCCCGTTGCGGAGTGGCCCGTGCGTCATCAGCCTTTCGCAGCGAGAGTTCGACAGTACTGTCCAGTAAGACGTTGTGGCTGGCGGCGTCTTGAACGAGAACGGTAAAGGTCGCCGGGCCGACGGGGACATCGCTCGCAGGCCCATAGACCGCGATGGCAAACGAACCGGATTGCTGCGACAGCCGGAGGATTTGGTTGTCGTCATCGCTCGAATACCTCGAGAGCGCCACGAATCCCGCAGCCACAACTAAGAACAATGCGACGAACGAAGCGGCCTCGAACGACCGGGAAGTCAACCGGATCCCGAAGAGCTGTGATGCTGTCGGATGCCCAGTCCTACTGAAGCCGAATCGATCGAAGAGCCGGCCTTGAGCCGCTGCGTGCTCAACTCGTCGCCGTCGTGAGAGGCACTCAACCGCAATCAAGACTGCCGGGAAGATGAACGCGAGTGATCCGACCACCCACATCATTGCCCCGGCCGCGGCCTGATCTTCTTGTGGCGCGAAACCGAACAAGCTGGGACCTGCTGCGTAGGAGGGATACAGAATCTTGTCGGAGAAAACGAGAATGGCCGACAGCGCGGTGTTTTGTAAGTCAGCAATCACGAGATAAGGCACCATGGCCCACCGAGGCCATTGAGCGCGGCTTGGCCAGGGCTGAACGACGGGCCACCAGAAGATGATCGAAGTGAAGAAGAAGGATGCGTGCTCTACCTGGTGCCAGGCACTTGATCGTAGCGCGAATTCATAAGGGCCGGGGACATGCCAGGCAAACATAACGACGCCCATCAATACAAGCGCGACAACCGGGTCGCTGAGCCTGAGGCCGATGCGCTCGGCAACTTTCCAGTTGAGGAATGGTCCGGCAAATTCGCGCGCGGCGAAACGCGGCATACCGCGCACGATGGGAATGAGCGGTTCACCCAACAGAATTAAGGGCGGCGCGACCATCATCAGCAACATGTGCTGCAACATGTGCGCCGTGAGAACAAAAGGAGAGAACGTATCGAGCGGCGATGCCAGGGCGAACCAAAGCGTAAACAGCCCAAGGGCAAAGCATCCAATTCGCCAGGCGGGAAGGTAGGGGTATCCGGCCCGACGCAGGAGCCACGTGCCCCGCAGGTATGTAAAGACAGTCAACACCAGCGCGAACGTCGGCACGGGCGGGACCGACCACGACTCGAGCACAGCTTGTACGACGGGTTGCATGGCCTAGCGATCGGGTGCGGGGGTGTTCGGCGTTACTGCAGCTTGGGAGGCATCGCGTGCCGGCGGACGGCCAGACGGATGCAGAGTTTCCAAGAACGAAACTAGCGCGGTAACCTCGGCGGGATTGAGATTTTTGCCGTAAGCCGGCATATTGCCGCCGCCCTGAATGACCTGGCGAACCAGTTGATCGTGTGTGAGCGTGGTTGCTACTGAGTCGAGCGCCGGGCCGCGTAGGCCGCCGGAGCCGCCAATCGAGTGGCAGTTACGACACTGCTTACCTTGGAACACGAGCGCGCCTTGTCGCTGCAATGGCGTGCGTCCATTCAGGAACGAGACGGGCAATGGATCGCCACTCCATCCATCCATAATGGGACTCCACGGGGAGTACGTCGCAAGTTTTGTGAACGTCCCGAGCGATATTGCGACCAGCAACAACGTGACGACGGCGATGGGGCGGCGGCGCCAACTCTTCTCGCCTTCACCCGACAGGAAGGGAAGGAGGATGAGAAATCCGATGACGATGACCGGGCCGATCAGTAGGGCCGGCGTCTCCATCTCCGGAGGAAGCAATGCCAACATTGCGTAGAGCCACAGGAAGAAGAAGTCAGGCTTGGGAATGGTTTGAACGATGGTCGGGTCGGGATAGCCAGTGGGTCCGAACGGTCCGAAGTACGCGGCACACGCCATGATGGCGACGATGATCGCGGCGGAGAACAGCATGTCCTTCCATATCGCGCCCGGCACGAACGGGATGCCGTCTTTTTTGAGCAGCTCGTGATATTCCTTCTCATACGTGGCTTTGCGGACGACGCGCCCGGGCATCGGCCATTCGCTGATGCCCAGCTTCAGCACCATCAAAAGGTGCAGCCCGACGAATCCGATCAGCAATCCGGGAATCACGAAGACATGCAGCGCGAAGAACCGCGACAAGGTCGCGCCCGCGATAATCGGTCCGCCCAAGAGCATGTGTACGGCTTGCGCGCCAATGAATGGTGCACGGCTCGTGATCGAGGCACCGATGCCGAGCCCCCAGTAGGCGTCTTGATCGAAGCGCAGGACCTGCCCGGTGAAGGCCATCCCCAAGGTCATCAGAAGCAGAAATACGCCGATGATCCACGTCAACTGCCGGGGAAATTTGTATGCGCCGAACAAGAACACCTGGCACATGTGGACAAGCACCACCGCAACCATGAAGTTCGATCCCCAGCCGTGCACAGCGCGGAGAAACCATCCTAATGTGACCTGATGATTGAGATATTGCAGGCTGTTCCACGCTTCCGCAGCGGACGGAACATAAGTCAGCGCGAGCAGGATACCGGTGACCACTTGCACGCCGAAGATTGCGAGCGCCGCGCTTCCGAAGACGTACCACCAACTCGCCGATTTGCTCGGTACCGGATGCGACATGGATTCGCGGATCACGCCGCCGATCTGCAGGCGTTCATCGAACCAGTCGGCGATTTGCTTCAGCCTTGACATCCACGGCTCCCGATAGTGATTTTGGCGGTCGTGGAAAGTGTTGGCAGTTGTCCTGCCTCGATCATCAGATTGCCATTCTCCACCTTGTAGGGATACTGAAAAAGGCCGCGCGGAGGCGGCCCAGAGGCACGCGAGCCGTCCTGGTAGTACACGCCCCCGTGGCACGGACACATGAACAAACCCGACTGCGGAAACCACCGCACCGGACATCCCAGGTGCGCGCAATTCACGGCGAAAACCTGAAACTGCTCTCCCTGAACTCTTCGCACCCAGCACGGAATATGGTCCGTATCGCCATCACCGAATGACGAAATGGGATTCTGAAACGTTGCGAGGCGCGTCTGTCCTTCCGGAAATTCGTTGAGGCCACCCAGCGTGATCCAACGCTTGTAGCGTCCGCGGTCGCTGCCAAGGATTGGCGAAACGAGGTATCCGATAATCGGTACTGCAAGAAGCGTGACGGCCAGCCCGTTCAAAAGCAGTCCGATCCTGGTGAACAGCGCACGCCGTGTCATCTCGCCCGAATTCATCGCGTTATTCGGCGACTCAGGTTGCTCGCTCAATGAGCACCTCCGCTTGCAGCGGGTGCCTGGCTGAATTGGCGACTGGGGCGCTGCGATGCCAGCCACGCCACAACATCAGTAATTTCCAGGTCACTCAGGGGATGACCCGCAACATTATTCCTCCAATCAGGAGCATTGAAATCAGGACGTCCGGTGATGACGATCGTGCGCAGACCTTGATCGGTAATCAGGCTTAGATACGAGCCATCGACGACAGAACCGGCCTTCGGTCCACCTTTTCCACCGATACCGTGACACGACGCGCAGTAGCTTTCGTAGACCACTTGACCACGAGCAATATCACCAGTTGATTGGGCACCGTAAGGCGGGGCGACCTCGCTGCCAAGCGCGTCCTGCTTGCTCCAACGCTCGCGAATTCCGTGAATGATTGCATCGATCTGGCTGTCCGTCAGCATGCCGCCTTCCTTCTGCGCAAAGGCTGACATTGCCGTGCCGGGGCGGCCCTTCGAAATCGTCGAGCGCAGTGTGTCGTCATCGACGATCGCCAAGTAGACGGGATCGGACAACATCATGGCAGGCCCATTCCTCCCGTCGGCGCCGTGGCAACCGGAACAGTTCTGATTGAAGAGCACGACCGGATCAAGCACTGAATCCGGCCGCGGAACCTCTGGCCAGGGCGTAGGCTTGCCCGGCAAATGCGAGCAGCCCGCCAACCCAACAACCGCGAACAAGTGCATCGCGATGAGGCCGCGTCGCCAGTTCATTGCTTGGGCCTCTCGTGATCGCGCGAGCGCATAATCCCCGGCGCCTCTAATCCTGCACGCACCGCCAGCGGCAGGTTCTCGCTGGTCCAAACCTTGTTATGACGCACCACGACCAATCCAGCCACCACGCCGAAAGCGACCTGTGAGAGTGCGAACCATACCCAGTTGATCTTCTCATCAAGCAGCGGATTCACGAAGCCAAGAATGTGGTACAGCAGTCCAGTCCACAACAGCGGCCCAATGATTCCACCGAGAATGATCGGGCGGGTTGGCAGCATGGGCAACATCGCGCCGTACAGCAGACCGACCAGCAGGCACATGGTGATGTGCATCGCCAGCGCAAATAGGAACCATCCGGGATGAAATCCCATCAGCCTGTCCATCGAAGGAACGGCGGGTGCGGCGTACAGGCTTCCGGCGATTAGATTGATTGGGTACCAGATGCTGCGGTAGAAAATCAGTCCGTAGAGCATAGCCAGCAGCGCCATCGCGACTCCGCCCGCGAGTCCGCCCTTCACCCCAGCCGAAATGGGATAGATCTTCAGCGGTAACCATGCGCGCGGAACGTCGGTGCCGATCGGCAGGCGAACGACTTCGGGCGTGGGTTTGAGAGCGGGTGCGGGCTCGGCGACAACGACCGGAATTTCTTCGTGATGTTCATGCGGCAGAACCTGCCGAAACCAGCCGGCTGCGCCGAACAGCCACAAAACTGCCCCGAGGACGCTCACCGACGCGTTAGTCAACAACCCGGCAGCTATCAGAGCAGATCCTAGCGCGAATACAAACGGCCATGCCGTGGGCGCAGGCATCACCACTGCTCGGGTAGTCTCGCCGTGTTGTTCCGGAGAAGCCACTTATCGCTCAGCGTTCCTTATCGCGCAATGAAGTACACCACTGACAACACGACAACCCAAACCGCATCCACAAAATGCCAATACAGCGCAAAGACGCCGATACGCTCGGAATGTTCCTGTTTCACGAAACCGAACAGTGCAAACACCAAGATGATTGTCAGACCGGTGAGGCCAACCAGCACATGGAACAGGTGCAAGCCCACCAGCGAATAGAACGTCGTGCCGAAGAGGCTCGAGCTGATCGTGAGCCCATCTTTTGTGATCAGCTTGTACCATTCGCGCGCCGTACCTAGCACGAAACACGCACCCAGGAAGATGGTCGCGGCCAGCCACACTGTAAAAGTTTTCGTGCTACCGTGTTCAATCGCATGCTCCGCCCGTACGATGGTGAAGCTGCTGCTGAACAGTGCGATCGAGATGAGGATCGGAACTTCCAGCACTTCACGCGGCGTGGGGCCGTTTATACTCTTACCCGCGTAATAGAGATACGCGACCACGAAGATGCTGAAGATGGCTGACTCGGCCGCGATCAGGCACCACATGCCGACACGACCGCGCAGCTCGTGCGCCAGTGGCATTTCGGTCGGAGGGACCGTCATCGTGGTCGCGGCCAAATCATTCTCCTTTACTCGTACTTCCAATCCGGGTCTTCCGGGTGCTTCAGGTCCCACAGCGGACGCCGGCTGTGCACCACGGGAATCGTAGCGAAGTTGTAATCGGGCGGCGGAGAGCTGGTGGACCACTCGAGTGTCCAGGCATCCCAAGGATCGTTGCCTGCGGGCTTGCCCTTGAAATATGACCACAGAAAATTGACCACCCAGCACAGAATCCCGGCAATCTGGAAGATGACCCCGATCGAGACGATAAGGTTCCAAACTTCCCATCCCCGGCCGGCTTCGTAGGTGTAAATGCGACGCGGCATTCCGAGCACGCCTGGGATGTGCATGAAGTCAAAGGTAAGATGAAAGCCAATCAGGAATAGCCAGAAGTGCCACTTGCCAAGTGTCTCGTTAAACATGCGTCCACTGATCTTCGGGAACCAGTAATACAGGGCCGCAAAGATAGTGAACACCAGCCCACCGATTAGCACGTAGTGAAAGTGGGCTACTACAAAGTAGGAGTTGCCGAGTTGCCAATCGAAGGGCGACGCCGACAACATGATGCCCGTGAGCCCGGCAATCAGGAACTGGAACAGAAAGCCGATGCAGAACATCATCGGGATAGTGAAGCGAATCTTTCCGCCCCACATGGTGCCCAGCCAGTTGAAAATCTTGATCCCTGTAGGAACTCCAACCGCCATGGTCGTGGCGGTGAAGAAGGCGTTCGAGTATGAGGTCATCCCGATGGTGAACATGTGGTGGGCCCACACGCCAAGGCTCAGGAAACCAATACTTAGCGTTGCTGCCACCATAATGGCGTAGCCAAAGATCGGCTTGCGTGAGAAGACCGGAATGATCTCGGATGCGAACGCGAATCCCGGAATGATGAGCACATACACTTCCGGATGTCCGAAGATCCAGAAGAAATGCATCCAGATAACGGCCGAGCCTCCGGCCTGGGTGTCGAAGAAGTGTCCGCCGAGGTAGCGGTCGATCATCAACATGATCTGCGCCGCAGTCAACGGCGAGATGACGATCAACACCATCGCCGACATCACCATGTTCAGCCAAACGAACAGGGGCATCCGGCCCAGCGTCATGCCCGGGCACCGCATACAGAGCACAGTTGTCACGATATTGAGCGCGGTTCCGATGCTTCCGAATCCGCTCACGAGCAGACCGATGGTCCAATAGTCCGTACTATGTCCCGGGGAGAACGCTTTCGCGGTGAGAGGTGCGTAAGCGAACCAGCCGACATCAGGAGCGCCGCCCGTTCCATACAATCCATTGCCGCCGATGAAGCTGAAGTACAAGATGAGGCCGCCGAGCGCGCTCATCCAGAAGCTCCATGCGTTGAGCCTCGGGAACGCCATATCGCGCGCCCCGATCATGAGTGGCACCATGTAGTTCGCGAAACCAAAGAGCAGCGGCATTCCGACGAGAAAGACCATGGTCGTGCCGTGCATGGTGAAGAGCTGGTTGAAGGTTTGCGGCGAGACGAAATGGTTATGCGGAATTGCGAGCTGAATCCGCATCACCGTAGCTTCGAGCCCCCCGATCACGAGGAAGATGATCCCGTAGCCGATGTACATCAACCCAAGCTTCTTGTGATCGACCGTAACGATCCATTCGTGGACGCGATCAAAGAGAGGGCGCATTACCGTCTCGCTCGGTGGCACGAACATCGGCTTCGAAATGGAATCCCCATCCAGCATTAATTCGTTATTCCTCAACGCAGCGTCATCAGATAAGCAGTTACCGCGTCAATTTCCTGTTCACTCATTTGCATCGCCGGCATCAGGCAGCCGGGTTTAATGGCGTCGGGATCCTTGATCCATTGGCGCAAGGTGGCTTTCGTGTTTTCGGCCGCGCCGGAAGCGATGGTAACCCGGCTCATCAAGTGAGTCAGATCAGGGCCGAACTTGCCCTTGGCATTCGTGCCAGCGACTGTATGACAATTGACGCATGCCGTTGACTCGAATACCTGGCGTCCTTGTGCGACCGAATCAAGGACATCCGCCGGACGCCGTTCGTTGGCCAGCCACTTGTCGAATTCCTCGCGCGACTCGACTACTACACGCAGCAGCATCTTGGCGTGCTGCGTGCCGCAATACTGCGCACACTGGCCGACATATACGCCAGCCTCATGTGGCTCGATCCACATGTTGTTTACGCGATTAGGGATCAGGTCGGTCTTACCTGCGAGCTTCGGAACCCAAAAGCTGTGGTCAACATCAGCCGACATCAGCGTGATGTGGGTTGGCGTTGGATGGTGCAGGTCACTCACGGGTACATGCAATTCATTTGCAGTTACGAATCCCTGAGCCGGGTATTGAAATTCCCACCAGAACTGATGCCCGATCGCGGTAACTTCGATTGTGCCCGGCGGGAACTTGGCGTCTTCGACCGCATGAATCACGCGAGCCGCTGCCAGAAACAGCACGACAACGATCAGTACCGGAATGACGGTCCATGCCAGCTCCACCTGGTTGCTTCCGTAAATCTGTGGAGGCTCGCGGCCGTCGTCGTCCTTACGACGTCGGAATTTGATCGCGGCGTATGCCAGGAGCGAGAAAACAACAACGAAAATCACTCCGGTTACGGCGAGCACAAACAACGAGAGGTGGTAAATGGAGTCGGCAGGCGTCGAGGAGGGTGAAAAAATGCTGGGAGTCGCAGGATCGGATGTCGACCCGGCGGTCGCGGCCGTCGCAGCCATAGTGGCTAGAAAAGTTTGTAGACCGAAGAGCCACTTGCCCCAAGTGCGACTCAGTGCCAAAACCCGCTCCTCACCCACAATTCAGGACAGCTAAACGAAAGCACGCCGAAGCATTCAAGGATAGCAAGGCGTGAAAGATGACATTAATCAGTCAAATTCGCTTTAGGCCGTTTGTTCGATGACCGGATGATTGCTTCCCGCAGCGTCGTTGTCAAGGCCTTTTGCCTCGGCCTCGTGCCACATTCTCTTCCGGGACGAGATGGAACGGCTTCTTCTTGTCCGCGAGGCAAGATTCCTCGCTCGATCAGTTGGCTGAACGGAGTACAATACCCGGCATTCTTGGGATTGCCGGTTCAGTGTACTGCTAGTTGCGTTCGTCGGTGCTGCCCCAAGACAACTCGCTATCCGCGTAGACACCGCAGTCTGCCGAGGCGCGCTCATATGAGAGAACCTGAAGGCAACAGGGAAGTTGGAGCCGCCATGCAGGAGATTGATGTCCTTTGGGTGACGGCCGGCCTCGGATGCGACGGCGATACCATCGCTATGACCGCCGCCACACAGCCCAGTATCGAAGATGTTGTTCTCGGCGGAATTCCCTGGATACCCAAGGTCAACTTACACAACCCTTTTCTTGCAATGGCTAACGGAGACGATTTCCTCAAGCCATTCCACGCGGCCGCCAAAGGTGAGCTTGCTCCATTCATTTTGGTCGTCGAAGGTTCCATTCCGGATGAGAACAATAAAAAGGAAGGCTACTGGGCTTCCATGGGCACCGACCCAGGCACCGGGCAGCCCGTCGCCACCTGTGAATGGATCGATCGTCTCGCTCCGCGTGCGTGGGCAGTGGTGGCTGCCGGGACGTGTGCTACCTATGGCGGAATTCATGCCATGCAAGGAAATCCAACTGGAGCCATGGGCCTTGCCGATTATCTGGGATGGCAGTGGAAGTCGAGTGCTGACATTCCGATCGTGTGTGTTCCAGGATGTCCGGTCCAACCCGACAACATAATGGAGACCCTGCTCTACCTCTTATACATGGCAGCAGGCCGGGCTCCGATGATTCCGTTGGACCCACAGCTGCGTCCAACATGGCTGTTCGCGCAAACTGTACATGAAGGTTGTGATCGCGGCGGCTACTATGAGCAAGCCGACTTTGCTGACGAATATGGATCGCCGCTATGCATCGTTAAGCTTGGATGCTGGGGACCGGTGGTGCAATGCAATGTGGGCAAACGAGGCTGGATGGGCGGTATCGGTGGCTGCCCAAACGTTGGCGGCATCTGCATCGGCTGCACCATGCCGGGTTTTCCCGACAAGTTTATGCCGTTCATGAATCAGCCGCCGGGTTCGTTGTTGTCGGCGAGCGCGGTGCAAACATACGGGAAAGCCATCCATGCGTTTCGGAAGTTCACCCAGGCGTCGCTCAACAATGAGCCTAGCTGGCGGACCCGGCGCGGTGCCTCCCCGAAGTGATACAGTAATGCGCTGTGCACGCCGCGGACGGACGAAAGTGACGCGCCCAGCGTGAGGTGAGCCGTGACCTCATGGTCCGAGAGCCATTCCGCGTCAGAAGACGCTACCCTGAATCCCGCCAGGCTGTTTCCTGAAGGCACGAGCTACGAGGAAGCCGAGGCCGTTCTGCAGAATCTCGCCAGCGTGTTTCTGGAAAACACCAGCCTGCTCCCCGGTGACGGTCGCTTTTCGCTCAGAATGCAGCGGCCGGATTCGGCCCTTCCCAACCTCGAGGCCAAGTACCGAGCTCTGGTCGAACAAATTCCCGCGGTAGTGTTCATGGCCTATCTCGACGAGGCGATGGGCGAAGCCTACGTCAGTCCGCAGATCGAGTCTCTGCTAGGTTTCACGCAGGAGGAGTGGTTACAGGATCCGGTGCGCTGGTACGCGCAGGTCCATCCCGACGACAAACAACGCTGGAGCGTGGAAGCCGCTGAGTTATTCTTCACCGGCAAACCGTTGCGCTCGGCGTATCGGGTTTTATCCCGCGATGGCCGCGTCGTATGGTTTCACTGTGAAGCCAAGATGATCCGGCGGGACGACGGCAGCCCATGGTTTATCCATGGCGTCGGCTTCGATATCACCGACCTGAAGCGAACGGAAGAAGCGCTGGAGGAAGAACGCAATGTGGTTACCGCCATTCTTGATACGGTTGGCGCCCTGGTGATCGTGCTCGATCCGGAGGGGCGGATCGTCCGATTCAATCGTGCCTGCGAACGGAGCACCGGCTACACGTTCGCTGAGGCTTCCGGGAAACATGTGTGGGACCTGTTTATTCCGCCGGAAGAATCGACCGGATTCAGGACGCACTTCGAAAAGATGCGCGCGGGCCAATTGCGTAATGACTATGAGTGCCCCTGGTTGGCAAGGGAAGGTGCGCGCAAGGTCATTGCCTGGTCCGGAACTTCCTTGGGTAGCCGGAACGGCACTCCTGCCTACGTGATTGCCACGGGAATTGACATAACCGAACGCAAACATCTGGAGAAGGCGATTCTGGACATCAGTGAGCGCGAGCAGCGTCGCATCGGTCAGGACCTGCACGATGGCCTGGGCCAACACTTGACCGGAATTGCGTTTATGACCAAAGTGCAGGAACAGAAACTAAAGGAAAAGCGCCTGCCCTACGCTGCCGATGCAGCCAAGATCGTAAAGCTGGTCAATGAAGCCATCAACAAGACTCGCGAGTTGGCGCGAGGGTTGAGTCCGGTCGTGTCTGAGTCCCACGGCCTAATGTCGGCGCTGCAACAGTTGAGTACGGAGGTCGAAGACGTATTCGGTGTGTCCTGTCACCTGCAGTGCGACAATCCCGTTCTAATCGATGACGTCAGTCTCGCAACGCACCTGTATCACATCTCGCAGGAGGCGGTGAGCAACGCCATCAAACACGGCAAGGCCCGCAACATAGAGATCAGTCTCAATGCTGGTGAAAGTCGCGGCATGCTGACGATCCAGGACGATGGATCAGGGTTCAAGCGAATTCCTGCGGACAGTAAGGGGATGGGACATCACATTATGAGTCATCGGGCGAAAATGATTGGGGGCACGCTGGACGTCCATTTTCGTCCTCCTCATGGAACGGTAGTTACGTGTATATTTCCCGTCGCGGACAAGAGGTAAAGCCGGACTCCAATGGCGATGAAGTTAAGAGAAGAACCTGCACGTAAGACCAGAATTTTCATTGTCGATGACCACCCGATTGTTCGTGAGGGGCTCTCGCTGATGATGAACCGCGAGCCCGATATGATGGTTTGCGGCGAAGCCGAAGAAGCCACGCGGGCGATACAGGCGATTGCTGCCGCCAAGCCCGACTTTCTGATCCTGGATATTTCTCTCACAGGGCCGGATGGCCTCGACTTGCTGAAAAACATTCGAGTCCGATACCCCAGCATGCCGGTCTTGATTCTCTCAATGCACGACGAATCGATTTACGCAGAGCGGGCCCTTCGCGCCGGAGCCAATGGCTACATCATGAAGCAGGAAGCCACCGAGCGAGTGCTGGTCGCAGTACGTCAAATCCTGGCGAAGAAGGTGTATGTCAGCGATCGTATCGCTAATCGCATGTTGCAGCAGTACATCAGAGGTTCAGTGAGCGAGAAGAAGTCGCCGATTGCGGAGCTCTCCGATCGCGAATTGGAAGTCTTCCGGCTGATTGGAGAGGGGCACGGTACCCGCACCATCGCCGATGAGCTTCACCTCAGTGTGAAAACCGTTGAATCCTACCAGGCGCATATCAAGGAAAAACTTTCTCTGAAGAATGGACGGGAACTCGTGCAGCGTGCAATTCAGTGGACCGTCTCCGAGGACGTAGCGTAGCTCAAGCCTCTCTCTGTAGTGCTGTTTCACGTTTCAATCGCGCAGCGTCGCAATTCTTTTTCTAACAATGATTTAGAACGGTCCATAGGGGATTCCCCTACCTCCAAGCTAGCTTTTTCCCGAAATGGGAATCAGGTTGTCAGGCACTTATTCGTTGCGGGATGCTAGCCCTAAGGTACGTGGGGTACCAAAACGGCGATTCGATCAGTGAATTGCCGAGTTCCGAGAGAGCGCAACTGATTGCGATCGCGATGTGCGGCTGTCAAGCTGTGCCGCTTTCGACGTGGCTGCGCGACAGTCATGAATCCCTCCCCATGCGAGCGACGTTGAAAGGAGTTCGCTATGACAGCGCAAGCGATGCCGTACGGTCGGTCGACACAAAAGCAGCCGGCGGTCGCCGAGATTCACATTATTTGGATCACAGCCGGATTAGGGTGCGACGGCGATTCGGTTTCCATCACTGCCGCCACACAGCCCAGCATTGAAGACGTTTTGTTAGGAGCAATCCCAGGTCTTCCTAAGGTTCATCTTCACAACCCGGTTTTGGCTTACGAAGTTGGCGACGACTTCCTCAAACCTTTTTACCAAGCAGAGGAAGGCAAGCTAGGACCTTTCGTACTGGTAGTGGAAGGGTCCATCCCGAACGAAAAGATCCACACCGACAAAAACGGCTACTGGGCCGCTATGGGCACCGACACGACCACCGGACAGCCGATCAAGACAACAGAGTGGATTGATCGGCTCGCGCCCAAGGCTGTTGCGGCCGTAGCGATTGGAACCTGCGCGACGTATGGCGGCATTCACGCTATGCAGGGCAATCCCACAGGATGCATGGGACTCGCCGACTACCTTGGCTGGGGCTGGCGGTCCAAAGCCGGACTCCCCATCGTGAACGTACCTGGATGTCCCGTCCAACCCGACAACTTCATGGAGACAGTGCTGTATCTGCTGTACCAGGTCGCTGGTATGGCGCCCATGATTCCCCTGGATGAACAGCTACGCCCGACTTGGCTTTTCGGAGCGACCGTACACGAAGGCTGCGATCGAGCCGGCTACTACGAGCAGGGCGACTTCGCCGACGAATACGGCTCTCCCAAGTGCATCGTCAAACTGGGATGCTGGGGGCCCGTGGTGAATTGCAATGTTCCTAAGCGCGGATGGATGGCTGGAATCGGAGGCTGTCCAAATGTCGGCGGCATCTGCATCGGCTGCACTATGCCGGGCTTCCCCGACAAGTTCATGCCCTTCATGGACGAACCACCCGGTGCGCGCGTTTCAACCGGCGGCTCCAGCGCCTTCGGCCGCGGGATTAGAGCGCTGCGCTCAATCACGCAATCCACCCTCAACAAGGAACCGAAGTGGCGGCATACCCGCGCCGAACTAACCACCGGTTATCACGGCAGGTCCTAATTTCAGGTTTAAGGAGCGATCGCAATGGGCACGACAGTAGCAACCGATACAGAAGCCCTCAGTCAGAAAAAGCAGATCGTCGAGATGAATTGGGATCCGATAACCAGAATCGTCGGAAGCCTGGGCATCTTTACGAAAATCGATTTCGCCAATCGGCACGTCGTCGAGTGTCACAGCACGTCGTCAATCTTTCGCGGATACAGCATTTTTATGAAAGGCAAAGACCCGCGCGACGCGCATTTCATCACCAGCCGCATTTGCGGAATCTGTGGTGACAACCATGCTACGTGCGCGAACTACGCGCAGAACATGGCCTTCGGCGTCAGGCCACCTGATCTCGGCGAGTGGATTGTCAACCTTGGCGAAGCGGCTGAGTACATGTTCGACCACAACATCTTTCAGGACAACCTGGTAGGCGTCGATTTTTGCGAGCAGATGGTGAAGGAAACCAATCCGAGCGTGCTGGCGAAAGCCGAAAAGACCAACTCGCCGAATTCGAACCTTCACGGCTACCGCACCATTGCCGACATCATGCGGGCTCTCAATCCGTTTACGGGTGCGTTCTATCGCGAGGCTCTCCAGATGAGCCGCATGACGCGCGAGATGTTCTGCCTCATGGAAGGCCGGCATGTTCATCCGTCCACTCTTTATCCAGGTGGTGTCGGAACCGTGCCCACGGTGCAGCTCTTCACCGACTACCTGGTCCGCTTGATGAAGTACGTCGAGTTCATGAAGAAGGTGGTTCCTCTGCACGATGACTTGTTCGACTTCTTCTATGAAGCGTTGCCAGGATACGAAGAGGTGGGTCGGCGGCGAATCCTATTGGGTTGCTGGGGATCGTTCCAGGATCCTCACTACTGCGATTACACCTACAAGAACATGACCGAATGGGGTCGCCACATGTTCGTCACGCCAGGCGTCGTTGTCGACGGTGAATTGGTGACCACCGACCTCGTCGATATCAACCTCAACATCCGGATTCTGTTGGGCAGTTCGTATTATGACGACTGGGAAGAAGGCGAAACCTTTGTGACCAAGGATCCGCTCGGCAATCCGGTGGACAAGCGGCATCCCTGGAACCAGACCACAATTCCCAAACCGCAGAAGCGCGACTTCTCCGGTAAGTACACCTGGGTTATGTCGCCGCGCTGGCATCACAAGGGCGAGTATCTGGCACTCGACACTGGAGGCGGCCCGATCGCGCGCTTCTGGGCCACCGCCAAAGCAGGATTGGTCGACATCGGCTATTTGAAGGCAACCGGAAACAGCGTAAAGATCTACCTCCCCAAGACGATGTCTCTGCCCGAGGTTGAGTTCGAGTGGAAGGTCCCGAAGTGGAGCAATGCCATCGAACGCGATCGGGCACGAACCTACTTCCAGGCATACTCCGCCGCTGCCGCGTTGCACTTTGTAGAGAAGGCACTCGGCGAATTGCATGCTGGTCGGACGAAGACGTGGTCCGACTTTAAGGTACCGGAAGAAGCCATCGGTTGCGGCTTCCATGAGGCGGTACGCGGTGTGTTGTCGCATCATGTGGTCATTCGTGACGGTAAGATCGCGAACTACCATCCGTATCCGCCTACTCCATGGAACGCGAATCCCCGCGACATCTATGGCACCCCCGGGCCGTACGAAGATGCGGTTCAAAATACTCCAATCTTCGAAGAGAACGGGCCGGACAATTTCAAGGGCATCGACATTATGAGGACCGTGCGCAGTTTCGATCCGTGCCTGCCCTGCGGCGTCCATATGTACCTCGGCAATGGGAAGGTGCTGGAAACCAGGCACTCTCCCATGTTTGGTGTGCACAAATAAACGTAGATACGTCGAGATAGGGAGTGAGTAGACAGTCGCATCGAATCCGCCAACGTGCACAACTGTAGACTCGCTCCTTTTTCACTAGGGAGAAGCGAAGGGTAAATGCCAGACGACAGAGAATTCCAGCAACGGGTCCAACGAATCGGGGCTCTGGTCCACGAAATCGAATCCATCGCAGATCCGGCGGTTCGCGCCTCGACCACACAACTCGTGCAGCTTGTCATGGAGTTTCACGGTACTGCGCTCGACCGCGCGCTTGAGATTGTGGCGGACACGGGCGCACCGGGGATCGAGCTCATCGCGAAGCTGGGTCGCGATTCCATCGTGAGCAGTCTGCTTGTGTTGCACGGACTCCATCCCGACGCTCTTGAAACTCGCGTAAGTCGGGCAGTGGAGCGGCTCGGACCGAAACTTCATCGGGATGGCGCAGCCGTACAACTCCTTGATATTGCAGACGGTGCCGTCCGCATCCGAGTCACGCCTGGCGAACATGCCTGCGGATCAACCACCAAGGCGCTTCAAACCACTGTCGAGGACGCCATCTACGAAGCGGCGCCCGACATTGCCTCGTTAACGCTCGAGGGCCTCGACGGGAAGGAGGCGAGCGGTTTTGTCTCGCTTAGCCAATTGGCCCCGGTAAACCCGGTAGCGTTGGATGCTGCCTCGCCAACGCCCTCGCCAGTGGTGGCAAACTATGGCGACTAAGCAATTTCCTGCCACCGAGAGCGCATTCGGAATACTGCAGCAGTTCGCCCGTCGGCCACGGGCCGTCGAACGCTGCGAATTATGTAGTTTGGAGATTACCGTCGACCATCCCCACCTGATCGAGCCTGTGGCCCGTAAGTTGATCTGTTCGTGTGATGCGTGTGCGCTGTTATTCAGCGGACGGGCTGACACTCGGTATAAGCGCGTACCCCGGCAGATACGCCGGCTCGCCGGCTTTCAGTTGTCCGATGCCCAATGGGACAGCTTAATGCTCCCGATCAATATGGCGTTCTTCTTTCGCAGCAGTCCGGAGGCGCGGGTGGTTGCCATGTATCCCAGCCCAGCTGGTGCCACGGAGTCCCTGCTTCCTTTGGAAGCCTGGAGCGAAATCGCCCGCGGAAACCCAGCGATCGAAAAAATGGAATCGGACGTCGAGGCGCTGCTGGCGAATCGTATCGGTCATGCTCGTGGTTTCACGAAGGCTGAGTATTACGTCTTGCCCATCGACCAATGCTTTAAGCTCGTCGGCCTGATCCGCAGCCATTGGCGCGGATTCTCGGGCGGCACCGAGGTCTGGCAACAGATCGCGGAGTTCTTCTCTGGACTACGCACCAACGCCATCGTGATCGGAGGGCAGGGCAATGCCTGACCTCCGCTTCGGTTTCGAGAAAGTCGAAGTGGAGCCATTCGCGGCGACACCTCAACTGGTGTTCAAGCTTCGACTCACCAACACCCCGCCGGACGAAGCCATTCATACTGTGGCGCTGCGTGCGCAGGTGCAAATCGAAGCCACTCGGAGGGGATATAGCTCACTGGAAAAGGAGCAACTGAACGACCTTTTTGGCGAGCCCGAGCGCTGGGGCCAAACCCTCAAGACCTTCCTTTGGACGCACGCCACCACCATCGTTCCTGCCTTTTCTGACAGCACAATCGTCAATCTGCCGGTGCCGTGCACCTTCGATTTCACTGTTGCTGCCACCAAGTATTTCGCTGGTCTCGAAGAAGGAGACGTTCCGCTGTGCGTGCAATTCAGCGGCACAGTGTTTTACGCACACGATGGCGGCCCGCTTCAAGTGATGCCCATTCCTTGGGACAAAGAAGTCCGCTTTCGGTTGCCGGTAAAGGTGTGGAAAGACTTGATGGACACTTACTATCCCGGAACCGCATGGTTGTGTCTGGAGCGCGATGTCTTCCAGCGGCTGTCTCGATACAAGATGGAACGCGGGATTCCGACCTATGAGCAGGCGCTGGAGAGTCTGTTTCGCGCGGTTGAAGAGGAAGTGAAGTCATGAACACCGCCTCCGCCGATCGCATAGCCAAGGCCGTGCTCTACGAGGGATACATGTTGTATCCCTATCGCCCTTCCTCGGTGAAAAATCGGCAGCGCTTCAATTTTGGCGTGGTCTATCCCCAGCCCTATAGCACCTCGTGCAACGCGAACGATCCCTGGAGTATGCACGCCGAGTGTCTGGTGCAGGGAAGCGCTAACACGGAACTCGAAGTGCACGTGCGTTTCTTGCAGCTTGTGCAACGGTCGGTCGAAGCAGCTGTCGAGCCGGGAAATCTGATCGGCCGTGGGTCGGGCCGTTTTGATCCGGTCCACAGTCTCACCGTCGAGGGACAGACTTATCATTCCTGGCAGGAAGCGGTTGAACGGGAACTCGATTTTCCCGCCACTGAACTCGCGGCCATTAGCCGTCATCCCGTGGTCCGCCCGTTTCAGCTACCTGCCGGTGCCGACGAAGAGGAACTGCGTGATCGCCAGGGCGTGCCGCACGGGCGCATTGTGCGGGCTCGTTCTTCCATCGACGGTTTCATCAAAGTAGAGGTCGAGCCGATCACCGACCACACATTCAAGGTCGGAGTAAGCCTCAGTAACGTCACTTGGATTGACGAACCGTCGCACATTACTCGTGAGGAAGCTCTGATGCGTTCCCTCGTGTCGGCGCACATGGTTTTCGGGCTCGACGGCGGTGAATTCGTCTCTCTCCTCGATCCGCCGGAAGCCTTGAAGTCGTTTGCCTCTAGCTGCCGTAATCAGGGTCTATTTCCTGTCCTGGTCGGGGAGGAAGGTCAGCGCGATACAGTCTTGGCGTCCCCCATCATTCTGTACGATTATCCGCAGATCGCTCCTGAGAGCGCGGGAGACCTCTTCGACGGTACTGAAATCGACGAGATCTTATCCCTGCGCATCATGACGATGACGGACGAAGAGAAGAACGAGATGCGCCAGTCAGACGAACGTGCGCGCCAGATGCTGGAACGCACCGAGACTATGCCTGCCGAGCAGTTCATGAAATTGCATGGTGCGCTGCGCGGGTTGCGTGCGCTCAAGGAGGAGGCGAGTTGAACGAGTGGGAGTGGCAACTTCTTGAGGACAAGTCGCCTATTGACGCCGTTGAAATCGCCGGTGTGACCGTTCGTTCCGGAGATCGGGTCAGGCTTCGCCCACGCAAAGGCGGTGATGTTCTCGACATTGCATTGGACGGCCAGACCGCCGCTATCGAAGCCATCGAACAGGACTACGAGGGGAAGGTCCACGTTTGTGTCGTACTCGACGATGATCCCGGCCGTGACATGGGACTGCTTCGCCAGCCCGGGCATCGGTTCTTTTTCGATGTCGATGAAGTTGAGGCGCTGCCTCCCGAAGAACAGGCAGGCGTGAAGACCGTCGAGAAGCCGCGCGTCCTCGTTGCAGGTATCGGCAACATCTTCATGGGCGACGACGCGTTTGGTGTAGAGGTTGCGCGGTTGCTCGCTGTGCGGGGCTTGCCGGCAGAGGTACGCGTCGTGGACTTCGGCATCCGAGGCTTCGATCTTGCTTACGCGCTTCAGGATGGATATGAGACCACCATCCTTGTCGACGCCTATCCACACGGCGACGAGCCCGGAACGCTTTACGTCGTCGAACCCGACTTGGCTTCGCTCGCCACAGAACAAGCGGATGGAAGTGATGTCGACGCACATAGCATGGATCCCGTAAAGATCCTGCGCCTGGCCGCGACGATGGGGGCACCCTTGCGGCGTGTGTTGCTAGTCGGTTGTGAGCCCGCGACGCTTGGTCCTGACGAAGGGCTGATGGGCCTAAGCGAGCAGGTGAGTGCGGCCCTGACGGAAGCAACAAGTTTGGTTGAGTCGGTAGTCAAGAAAGTCTTGGCCAACGAATGGCCGAGCTCGGGAAAGTAAGACTTCGCTAGGAGGAAACGACCGTGGCAACAGCAGCGCTGGCACGCGAAACGAACGGTTCCGAAAGTGACCGCGATACTTTGTTCATGCTGAGCGGCATCGCTCTCATGGTTTTCGGGGCAGGACTCATTCTGTCCAATCCGATGGTGCAGAAATTCGTGCGGCAAGCTGGCATCGGAGGATTGGCCCAGGGTGTTCTTCCCGACTTTGAACGCTATATGCGGCTAAGAAATATGTAGGCGCCGGTCGAGTTTGTTTCTTGTGCCACTCCCTGGAAGGAGGCTTTTTCGCTTGTCCGAAAGCATGGGTGATCATCAGAATGTTGTGGTGCCCGCTGCGCCGCAGGTTTCATCCGCCGCCGAGACCTATTCGATCAATGCGATGGTGAGCCGGTTTACCGTGCAGGCCTTCGCGAGCGGACTGTTGTCGGCATTTGGCCACAATCCTAAGATCGGGATTCGCGATCTCAAGGGCGAAATTCGCTTCAACCCGGCGCAGATCGAGCAATCTACGATGCACTTGGTTGTTCGCGCTGATTCGCTGACCGTGATCGACAACATCAGCGACAAGGATCGCCGCGACATTGAGAGCGACATGCGAGCAAAGGTTCTCGAAACCGGCAAATATCCCGAAATTGTTTTCGATGTCGCCGGTGTCTCTGTGAAGAAAGTGGATGACGGCCAGGCGCAAGTGACCTTGAACGGTCAGCTCACGTTGCATGGGGTGACCCGTGCACAGAAGGTCCCCGCGACAGCAGTTGTCACAGGCGACATGCTGCGGGCGTTCGGAGAGTTCTCGTTGCTCCAGACCGATTACGGTATCAAGCCGGTTTCTGCCGTAGGCGGCGGATTGAAAGTGAAAGACGAAGTGAAGTTCACCTTTGATATCGTTGCCCGCAAACAGAGCTAAGGCGGGCTGTGGAATAGAGAAAAGAGGCAGCGAATGTGTCTAGCGATACCGGGAAAAGTGCTTGAGCTGTTTCCCGGGATGCCATATCTGGCGACCGTGGAAGTTGCAGGCGTGCGTCGCAAGGTTGACCTTGGGCTGCTCGAGAACGATATGCCGAAGGCGGGGGACTGGGTCCTCATCCACGTTGGTTTTGCCATGAGCAAGATCAGCGAGCAGGACGCTCTCGACCAGATGCAGACGCTTATTATGCTCGGCGAAAGCGAGCAGGCCATGCAGGAAGTTCGGGGCTATGGCCTGGAAGATGGCGAAGGGTCCACCCAATGAAAGGCGAAGGGTCCACCCAATGAAATTCGTAGACGAGTTTCGTGATCCGGATGTCATCGCGAAGACTGCGGAGGAAATACGCCGCTTGGCCGACCCCGGCCGGCACTATCGCCTGATGGAAGTCTGCGGCGGTCATACCCATGCCATCTATCGCTTCGGGCTAAAGGACATTCTGCCCTCGAACATCGAACTAATTCACGGGCCCGGCTGTCCGGTGTGCGTGTTGCCAATGGGTAGGATCGATGATGGGTTGGCACTGGCTCAGGACTCGAGTGTCATCTTTGCCGCCTTTGGTGACATGATGCGTGTGCCCGGCGTGCACGGCAGTCCGCTTGAGTGTAAAGCCCGCGGCATGGATGTCCGTATCGTGTACTCGCCCTCGGACGCGCTCAAACTGGCGAAAGCAAATCCCGACAAGCACGTAATGTTCTTTGCGATTGGCTTCGAGACGACGGCGCCGTCGTCCGCGCTAACCATCTTGCGCGCCAAGGCAGAGGGCATCCACAACTTCTCGCTCTTTTGCAACCACGTGACGATTATTCCGGCGATCCGTGCGATTCTCGATTCGCCGGACATGCGTCTCGATGCCTTTATCGGCCCGGGACATGTATCAACGGTGATCGGCTGCCGTCCCTATGAATGGATTGCGGCGAACGAACGAAAGCCGATCGTGGTTTCGGGCTTCGAACCTCTCGATCTGTTGCAGTCCATCGTGATGCTGCTTCGGCAACTGAAGGCAGGCGAAGCCAAAGTTGAGAACCAATACAAGCGGGTCGTGCCCTGGGAAGGGAATCGCGCTGCTCTCAAGGTCATGGCCGAAGTCTTCGAATTGAGGCCCTACTTCGAATGGCGCGGCCTGGGTTTCATCTCGCAATCTGCTCTTCGCATCCGTAATACCTACGCCGAATGGGATGCCGAGCAGCGTTTCACCGTACCCGGCGTGCGTGTCACCGATCCGAAAGCGGCGCAGTGCGGCGAAGTACTGAAAGGTGTCCTGAAGCCGGCACAGTGCAAGCTCTTCGGCAAGGAGTGCACGCCGGAACATCCTGTGGGCGCATTGATGGTTTCTTCGGAGGGATCGTGCGCAGCTTATTACAGCTACGAGCATCGCAAGGCAATGGCGACCACGCTGGCGTGGCCGGCCTGAAGCCTGCCGTCGTCAGCGACAGCACGGCGCCTCGGGTCACATTTCGCGATCCGCAAATCGAGATGGCGCATGGTGCGGGCGGCATCGCCAGCCGCCGGCTGGTCGAAGGCCTGTTCGCTCCCTTGCTGTTTCGGTCCGCTCGGCCTGAACTTAATGACGCCGCGTCGCTCACCATTGGCGGGGTTCATCTCGCCATGACCACCGATGGTTTCGTAGTGAAGCCATTGACCTTTCCCGGCGGATCGATCGGTGAGCTTGCCATCAATGGCACAGTGAATGACCTGGCAGTCTCTGGCGCGAAACCCGAAGCAATCGTTGTCAGCTTTGTGTTGGAAGCCGGTCTCACGGCCCCAGTCCTGGAAGCGGAAGTCCGTGCTATGGCACGCGCTGCCGAATTAGCAGGCGTTGCCGTCGTTGGTGGCGACACCAAGGTTGTCGAGCACGGCAAGGCTGACGGAATGTACATCTCGACGACTGGTATCGGCTCTTATCTCGACGGCATGCGTATCGATGCCCGCTCAGTCCGGCCCGGCGACGTGGTCCTGCTTTCCGGCCCGATCGGCGATCACGGAATCACCATCCTGTTGGCCCGCGGCGACTTGGACTTCGAGGCAGACTTGCGTTCGGACACGCGATCCGTCTTTCCCCTGGTTCAGGCTATGGCCGCCGAAGCCGCTCCCGGAATCCGTTGGATGCGCGACCCTACCCGCGGCGGCGTTGCCACGTCGCTGAATGAATTGGCCCGCGATTGCGGCTTGGGAATCCATATCTTCGAGGAAGAGATTCCAGTTCGCGATACCGTTCGTGGCGCTTGTGAATTGCTGGGCCTCGATCCGCTCCACATCGCGAATGAAGGCCAATTCCTTGCGGTCGTCGCGCCGGAATACGCCGATGCCGCCTTGCACGCATTGCACATGACCGTCGGTGGAGACGGCGCCAAAATTCTTGGGGAAGTGCGGGAGCAACCCGTTGGTTCGGTGTTGGTAAAGTCCCTTTACGGCGGCAGCCGCATCGTCGACATGCTGGTGGGCGATCCCCTGCCGCGGATTTGTTAGGAGTGGGTGTCATGCCGGCCAGTTGTCAACTTGCGACTCTCGTGGAAGAAAAGCTGCTTGAGCGGAACCGCTTATGCGAAGCCTTTTTTGCCCGCGAGGCACTTCGACTGGCCGAGGCGTGCCGCGAAATGTCCGAGCGCTTCTTGCAGGGAGGCCGTCTTCTCGCCTTCGGTCGAGGGCCCTATGCTACCGACGCACAACATGTCTCGGTTGAGTTTGTTCATCCCGTCATTGTGGGCAAGCGCGCCCTTCCGGCCTTGGATTTGTCGACGCTCTTCGAGCCGTGGCTGCGTAGTATTCTTCGCCCAGAAGATATCGCGATGGGATTCGGCCCGCCGGACGCCGACCCCGAAGTGTCTCGCGCATTGCAAGATGCCGCGCGCCACGGGGCCATGACGTTCTCCCTCCCCGGCACTACAGGGTCTTATGCCGTCGAAGCTGCCACGGCTCAACCTTTTATTCACCAGGAAATGATGGAGATTCTGTATCACACACTGTGGGAGACGGTCCATGTGTACTTCGAGCACCGCGAGCTGGGACACGATGTCGGTGACGCGGGGTTTCTGTACCCGTTTCTCGGACAGCAGAAACAGCAGACCGGCGATGTGACCGCCGAAGTCGCCGCCTCAATCCTGATGAAGGTCCGAAATGACTCCGAACTGCGAGCCAGAGTGGCGGACGAGGAGGCGGAACAGATCAGCAACACTGCTCAGGCAATTTACGAGCGCATCCAGCGCGGCGGCAAGCTGATCATCTTCGGCAATGGCGGTTCGGCCACCGACGCCAATGACTGGGCCATCGACTGCGTCTTGCCTCCGGATGGATATCGGCCGGTACCGGCCATCTCGCTCTCCATGGAGCCGGCCAATCTCACCGCCGTAGCCAACGACGTCGGCGTCGAAGTCATCTTCCTGCGCCAGTTGATTGCGCAGGCTCGTTCTGAGGACGTGGCCATCGGCATATCGACCAGCGGAGGCTCGCGCAACATCATCATGGCTCTCGAAGAAGCTCGCAAGCGTGGCTTGCTCACCGTCGCTCTGCTCGGCTACGACGGTGGCGAAATTCTTCGCCGCGGCCTCGTGGATTGCCCCTTGGTGGTGCATTGCGACTACATTCCGCGCATCCAGGAAGTGCAGGCGTCCATTTATCACATCGTGCGCGAGATGTTGGAGGTTACCGCCCGTGCCTAAGCTCGAGCTTTTCGGCTCAACCAGCTGCCCCTACACTCGCGAAATGCGGGAGTGGCTGGAGTGGCAGGGGCACGATTTCGTTGAGTACGACGTTGAGCGCGACCATACTGCTCGTGATCGCATGCGATTGCTGGCGGTTGACCTCCGCACCGTGCCCGTCTTGGTGGAGGAAGGAAAGGTCGTTCAAGTCGGCTGGCAGGGGCGTGGCTGCATCGTTGACTGAGAGCGCCATGATATCCGCACGATCGGTCCGAGTGCGCGGAGTTGTACAGGGTGTCGGATTCCGGCCGTTTGTCTATCGCCTCGCCCGCGGCCACAA
Organism: uncultured Acidobacteriaceae bacterium; assembly: GCA_963738905.1. Taxonomy (GTDB): domain Bacteria; phylum Acidobacteriota; class Terriglobia; order Terriglobales; family Acidobacteriaceae; genus DASRAA01. The sequence goes on along the minus strand of CAVTYG010000010.1, from coordinate 336,619 downwards.
TCTTGCGGGCTGGGTACTTAACGGCGAAGAGGGCGTCGAGATCCACGTGGAAGGTGCCCCCGCTACGTTAAGCGCGTTCATGGACGACCTGCGGTTACAGGCTCCCCCAGCGGCCCGAATCGCTGAGATCGAAGTTCATCAGACCGACTGCGAAGGCAGTTCGGACTTCACTATTCGCGAAAGCAAGCGCAAGCACCGCCCCAGCGTCCGCATCTCACCTGATTTGCCTATCTGCGGTGAATGCCTGAAAGAGCTCTTCGACCCTGCTGACCCGCGCTATCTTTATCCCTACATCAACTGCACCAACTGCGGACCCCGTTATAGCGTGATATTGGCTCTGCCCTACGACCGCCCTAACACGACGATGCGGGCTTGGCCCCTCGACGAATTCTGCGGTCGCGAGTATCACGATCCTGGCAACCGCCGCTTTCACGCCCAACCGGTAGCCTGCACGCGCTGCGGCCCTCATTTCTTCTTACAGGAAGAGAACGAAAAGTGGCGCGGACCCTTGGCCCTTACAAGAACCGTTGACCTGCTGAACCAGGGCATGAGCGTCGCGATCAAAGGACTCGGCGGCTATCACCTGGCTTGCGACGCTAGAAACGCCAACGCCGTTGAAAACCTGCGCCACCGCAAGTTCCGCAAAGACAAGCCATTCGCCGTAATGGCGAAAGACCTCGAAGCGGCACGTACGCTGGTGGAGCTCTCGCCGGAGTCAGCCAGGCTGCTTACCTCTACCGAACGACCGGTTGTCCTCGCCGAAGCGAATTTGCGACTTCCCCATGTCGCGCCCGACAACAGCGAACTCGGAGTGATGCTTCCCTATACTCCGCTGCAACATCTGCTTTTTGCGGCAGGTTGTCCCGACGTTCTGGTGATGACCAGTGCCAACCGCTCCAGCGAACCCATCGCCTACGAAGATGACGACGCGCTTCAGCGTCTCGTCGGCATTGCCGATGCCTTCCTGATCGGCGAACGTCCGATCGCGCGCCGTGTCGACGATTCTGTGGCGCGGGTCGGTGCCTTCGGTCCAGTTGTCTTGCGGCGTGCTCGCGGATATGCGCCCGGAGCAGCGGCGACCCTCCCGGTTGACCGCCCAATCCTGGCCGTTGGTGCTGATCTCAAGAACAGCATCACCCTCGTTGTGGATGGGCAAGCGTTTGTCAGTCAGCACATCGGAGATCTCGACCATTACCATGCGCGCCTCGCCTTCCAGGAAACCATCAACGACTTGCTCGCGATGTATGAAGTGCGGCCGGAAGATGTTCTCGTTGTCCATGACGCTCATCCCGAGTATGTTTCCACGCGACTCGCTCTGGCTTTTCCGGGCGCGGAGAAGCGGGCGGTGCAACATCACCGCGCCCACATTGCTTCCGTGCTGGCGGAATGTGCGACTTGGCACCAGCGTGTTCTAGGAATCAGCTTGGATGGCACGGGCTACGGGGATGATGGCAACATCTGGGGCGGAGAATTTTTTGTTGGCAGCATCCTCCAAGGATTTCAGCGGGTGGCACACTTGCGTCCTGCCGCGCTACCCGGAGGTGACGCCGCCGCGCGGTATCCAGTGCAGGCAGCCGCGGGCTTCCTTTCCCAACTCGACGACGTCCCAGATCTCGCCATGCAGCCGTTCGAATTCCCTCCCCGATATCGCGACGCCTCAACGCTCGTCAGGCAGAATGTGCGTTGTTTCGCATCTACTTCCATGGGGCGACTATTCGATACCGCTGCCGCGCTCCTCGGCTTCACTCGCGAGATTACCTTTGAAGGTCAGGCGGCAATGTGGGTGGAACATCTGGCTGCCAAGCTGCCGCCGTCGGAGCCATATCCGTTTCCATTTCTCGAGAACGAACTCGATTTTCGACCACTGCTCAATGCTCTGGTCCTTGACCGCCTACGTGGGCGCAATCTCGGGGAAATGGCACGTGCGTTTCAGCGAGGTATTGCTGAAGGCTTATTCCGCGCCGCTCAAGAGCTTTGCCGTGCCTCCCAGTTGGATACGGTCGTATTGTCCGGTGGGGTCTTCCAAAACGAGTTGTTGATGCGCGACTTGAAAGAATTGTTCGACCTCGGACACCTGCATGTCCTCGTCAATCACATCGTCCCGCCAAACGACGGAGGCATTAGTCTCGGGCAAGCTGCGATCGCAGCATTGGCAAACTCTAAATCCGTGCCGTCCGCCACCCACCGAGAGCACGAGACCTCACTCCCCCGTCGAATCCGGCAAACTTGACCGGCCGACATCGTGTTGGACCGTCCGACCTTCCCCGGTCGTCCTTCCATCTGAGTTTCATCCCGTGATTAAGCGCTTGCCCCGCCTCGTAGTGTGACGAAACCGGGTCGACGCGCGGCCTAATATGCCTTGGCGCCCCCACTTGAGCGCACGAAATTGTTCCCGACCTTTCGATTCCCGTAGTTCACGGCGAATGTGTGTGCTTTCGTGTCATCGCCCCCTCTTCCGCCTCCAATGGCGACCGCATTGCTCATTCCAGTTCACCAGCCGAGAGGTTCACTCGGTGTCACAGATGATTTCGCTGCAATCTGCCTTGGAGTGACCGCAACGTCCTGAAGGCGGAAAGACTTGAAGAGAGGGTAAACAATGACACGCGTTCGATTGCTGTGGTCTCTGGTTTCGCTATCCACAATGCTGGCGCTGCTACTCGGCTGTGCCGTATTCCCGGCCTGGTCGCAGACCACTTCGATGGGCACGATCACCGGCCTGGTGACAGACCAGAGCAATGCGGTGGTGCCCGACGCAGCCGTTACCGTGAAAGATAGTGCCACCAAAGAAGAGCGGACCGTCAACACTAATAGTGCTGGACGGTATGTCTTTGTTAACCTTCCGCCCGGCACCTACGACATCGTGGTCACCAAGACCGGATTCGAGACCGTTTCGATTCCGAACGACACCGTTGCCGTCGGAATGGTGTCCAACCAAAATGTCACTCTGAAGGTCGGGTCCCAGAACCAGACCGTCGAGGTGCAGGCCTCGGGCGTCGAGTTGCAGACGTTGAACGCCACCGTTGGTAACCAGGTTTCAGGTCTCGCCCTTGAGTCGCTCCCAACCATTGCGCGCGACACCAGTACCTTCCTGACTTTGCAGTCCGGCATCAGTCCCGATGGCAGCGTCGCCGGAGCCGCTGTGGACCAGAGCTCCTTTCAGTTGGATGGCGGCGAAAACACCAATGACATGGACGGCAGCATGAGCGTTTACACGCCCACCTACGCCGGCGATCCTACTGGCGGCGCCGCCAATCAAAGCAACGGCGTAGCAGCCGGAGCCACAGGCGTTATGCCGACCCCCGCCGATAGCGTGGAAGAGTTCAAAGTGAATGTGGCCGGCATGGGCGCGGACTTCAACAGCTCGGCTGGTGCGCAAGTGCAGATCGTCACCAAGCGCGGTACCGATGCCTGGCACGGTACCGGCTATGAGTATTACCTCGACAACAACTTGAACGCGAATACCTGGCAAAATAACTACAACGGCATTCCGAATCCCAGCTATCACTACAGTCGCTTCGGTGGCTCGATTGGCGGCCCCATCATTCCCAAGAAGATCCTGGGTGGCAAGACGTACTTCTTTGCTAACTATGAGGGCTTCCGTTTTCCCGAGGCGGGTACCATCGAAAAAGCCGTACCATCCGCCGCGATGCGGCTCGGGTTATTACAATTTGCCGATCCCAGTGGCGCGGTGCAGGTCTACAACCTCAACCCGACGCCGGTAACTTACAACGGCGTCACCTACGCGCCGGCACAGTGTCCGGCCGGGCCATGCGATCCGCGCGGCATTGGTATTAACCCTATCGTCCAGCAAATGTGGAACAAGTACGTGCCTCTGTCGAACGAGACCGGTTGCAGCCAGTCCCGCTGTGACGGACTGAATGTCGTCGGGTTCACGGCCAACATGTCGATCCCACAGTCCTCCAATTTCGGGGTTGCGCGCCTTGACCACGATTTCGGTGACAAGTGGCATTTCATGAGCAGTTACCGCTACTACAACCTGACGAGTGCCAGTACCCAGCAAGTGGACATCGGAGGATTTTTCCCCGGCGACAAGCTGGGCGTTCCGGCATCGCTCTCGAATAACCCGCAACAGCCGTGGTTCCTGGTGGCTGGCCTGACGGGAAACATCACCAACAACTTCACTAACGACATTCGCTATAGCTACCTGCGCAACTGGTGGGCATGGGGCAGGGCAGGAGCGCCACCGCAGTTCCCGGGTCTCGGAGGAGCTCTCGAGCCTTTTGGCGAAACCAACAGCCCGAATCAAGGGCCGGTACAGCCCTACAACGTGAACACGCAACAGACGCGTACCCGTTTCTGGGACGGCCAGGACAACATGGTTCGCGACGACGCGACCTGGCTCCGCGGCAAGCACATGATCCAGTTCGGAGGCATGTACCAGCACAATTTCAACTGGCACCAGCGCACTGATAACGGCGGCGGCATCAACTACTATCCCGTCTATCAACTGGGAACCACCGGCGGCGCTGGAATCAACATGAAAGGTTATGTTCCGGCCGGCGTCTCGTCCACCAACACCTGGGGTCGTGACTACGCTGCCATGCTTGGCATCGTGTCCGTCTCGCAAATTGCCTACACCCGCAGTGGCAACGATCTCACGCTTAACCCGCCCCTCACGCCTGCCCAGGATCAGGTCACCGTCCCGTACTACAACTTCTACGGCAGCGACACCTGGCGCGTCACTCCCAAGTTCACCTTGACCTACGGTTTGGGGTGGACGCTGGAAATGCCGCCCACGGAAGCCACCGGCAAACAGGTCATCTTCGTCGGGCCGGACAATAATCCGATCAACACGGAACAGTACCTAAATGCCCGTTCAGCCGCCGCACTGCAAGGTCAGGTATTCAACCCCCAGGTTGGATTCAGCCTCGTTGGCAATACGGCTCACCCATCCAAGTATCCTTACAATCCGTTCTATGGTGAGTGGAGTCCGCGTGTTGCCGCAGCCTGGGATGTTTTCGGCGACGGCACAACCGTCCTTCGAGGCGGATACGGCCGCACCTACGGACGTCTGAACGGCGTGAACTTGGTACTCGTTCCCCTGCTGGGAACGGGCCTCATCCAGCCGGTGCAGTGCTTCAATGCTCTGTCGAACGGTACTTGCGGCACTTCCTCGCCTAGCCCAAGCAATGCGTTCCGCGTAGGTCCGGATGGTTTGGTTGCTCCGATTCCGGCCGCCACGCCAACCTTGCCCCAGCCGCTGTACCCCGGCGTGAACGGAGTCGCCGCGGGCGCGGGCTCGGCGCTTGATCCCAACTATCGGCCCAACAATGTAGACACGTTTACTTTGACGTTTGCCCGCCAACTCAATAGCAAGGTGAGCCTGGAGGTCGGATACATCGGTCGGCTTATCCACAACGAATTCCTCCCCATCAACCTCAACGCCGTTCCTTACATGATGACCAAGGGCGGCCAGACCTTCGCGAAAGCCTATGCCAATGCCGTGATTCAGTACTGCGGCAATGGAAACGTGAATAACCTGGGCGGTGGTAATTGCATCGGCAACTCGAATGCAGTTACGCCTCAGCCTTTCTTCGAAGCGGCGCTATCCGGGACCGGCTATTGCAACGGCTTCGCTAACTGTACTCAGGCCGTGATTGCCAACGAGGGTCTCAATGGCACGGGCAACTTGGCGACTGCTAATGTCTGGAGTCTGTACAGCGACCTCGACAACGGCGGTTTCAACTTCCCGCGCAGCATGATGAACACTCCAATCAATTGCCCTACGGGGACCGAGATCGGTTGTAGTGGTCAGTTGACTTCCGGTGTCGCCATGAACGCCAGCGTCGGCTACGGAAACTACAACGCGCTGTTCATCACATTGAAGTCGCAGGACTGGCACGGCGTGACCATGCAGTCGAACTTCACCTGGTCCAAGGCGCTGGGCACTGGGTCCGAGGTGCAGGCCACCAGCGCGGCCACCCCGCCTGATCCTTTCAACCTCCAGACCGGATATGGCTACCAGGCCTTCGACCGCAGGTTCGTCTACAACCTGTTCGCCGTCTATCAGCCCCACTGGTACAAATCGCAGTCGGGCCTCGTTGGCCACTTGCTGGGTGGCTGGACGTTCGCTCCCGTCTTCACCACGGGAAGCGCTCTGCCCATGACCCTCGGCACGATCAACGGTGGCGGCCAGGCATTCGGCGAGGGCGACTCCGTGAACTTCTTCGGGTATGGAGTCTCGGAGAATGCCATCCCGCTCACTCCCGCCAACCTTGGGCAGGGCTCCCGCTACTTCGTAAGTGGTAACGGTATCGGTACCTCAGGATTGGGCGGTGCCAACGTGTTCGCGAACCCGGCTGCGGCTTTCAATAACATCCGCCAGCCGATCCTTGGTTACGACACCCGCGACGGTGGCTTCGGCGTGTACCGCGGTATGCCGTACTGGAACGTGGACTTGAGCGTGAAGAAGATGTTCAAGGTCACCGAGCGCTTCAGCGCGGAGTTCCAGGTGGTGTTCACCAACTTCTTCAACCACGACCAGTTTGGGGACCCGTCAGGCGACTTGCTCGACACCAGCAACGCGGCCGCCTTCGGCTCGCTTCCGGGCTCCGTCACTAGTGGCAACTTGACCTATCAGCGGCAAATGCAGTTTGGTTTGCGGCTTAGCTTCTAAGTGCTAAGACGGCTTATCCAATCGATGGATAAGCCGTCTTAACCTTGCGCGCCATCTACGCTGACTTCATTCCAAACTTCCCCAGGATCGACATCATCGGACGTCAATTGGTGATCCCTGAAACAATTCAGCCCGACGAACGCCGTGAACAAAATACAAGCATGATGCGCCCCAATACCTAAGTACCAGCGAGAGCAGTACAAACACCAGCCCAGTGCGCGGGAAACCCGCGTCCGAGTTTCTTCCCTAGCCCGAACGATTGTGTGATTTGTAAGGTTGCTTTCCGTGTCGCCATTGGTATGTTGCCCATTACCACCACGTAAAACAGAACAGGCACAGTCGGAGGAAGTTCTATGGCGAACAGAGTCGGAACACACGGTTTCTCTGTCAGACCGCGACGTACGTCACAAACTGTGGGTTCGCCCGTCCGACAGCGATACAGAGCGTCGATCGAGTCCGAGGGGCAATCGCCAATCTTTGGCGGACACGTGGCCCGCATGTACCCAGGCAATCCGCGTCAGCAGGGAGCCGACGATGCTGGATACCGCGGCGGCCTTGCGCAACTTCCTCGCTGTGCCCTTCCCCGCAACGGCCGCTGACAAGCGAAGCACCAACGGAATCGGCCCACTCAGCACGCCACCGATTCGCGTAATCAGCCCGCTTGACCCACGTTTTAAGGGTTCGATCGCGGGTTTGTTCGTGGTTTCAAGATGGACACCCTCGGCCGTTTCAACAACCGACGCGCCCAAACCCAACAGGTTCAGCGCACGATGGTTGTGTCCGCTCAGCTCGAGGATTGCTACCGCGGAGTTCAGGCCCGACATACCGAAGTGAAGCGGCAAGGTCGCGACGTTCTCGTTCCACACCGGAATGACGGTTGCTCCAATCAACACTCCGGTGTAATTCGAGAATGGAAGTCCCGACAGTGCCGAAATTCCCTCGGTAAGATCGGCCAAGACTGCAAATGGGGAGAAGCGGGATCGCCGGTACAGCATCTCCGCAAAGGCCGAAGCGGCGGAGAAGGTGCCGAAAACTGCCAACGTCCACGCGCCAACCGACATTGGACTCTTGAGCTTGAAGACTCGCATCATGCTCAGGAAACGTTCGGGACGGCCGAGATCGGAGATCAGGAGCGCGGTGGATGCTGCGGAACCTGCTGCGGCAATGTAACGACAGTCGCGCGCGAGTTCGCGGTCGGCGCCGACCCATCGTGCCGCCGCGCCAATCACTGCAGCCGAGCCAGCGGCGCCGCCCGCGAAGAAATATAGCGGAATCTGCCAAGTCCACGGCGGTTGCTTGAGCAGAGGCAGCCCGTAGTATCCGGTTGACGGCGAAGCGACGGGAAATGGCGCTCCCGCGGGACGTATGCCGATGGACTCGACCCGTCCTTTCGCCTCAGCCTCCGCCCGAATCATGCGTAAACGTTCCTCGCGCTGGAACCCAGCAGCGTCCGACGCTGGAGTGCTCAGTCGATCGGCACTCATCGTTCGCTCCCGCCCAGGAACGCCAAAACACTGCCTGCAAGAAGCAGACCAGCTGCAATTGCAGAACTTGTCCACGCTTTCTTCAAGTAAATCGTCGGGACCTCGGGCTTTGGCGGCAGATTGTATTGCGAGGCATCACCGCGCACGATGAACAACGCGTGAATGCCACCCACAGACGTATCCACCGGATCGTAAAGTTCGGCATCCTTCATGCCGCGGCCGTGAAGTTCCTGCAATCTTTCTTGTGCGTCCGTGCGGAGACGTTCCAGCGGACCGAACTTGATCGACTCCGTAGGACATGTCTGCGCGCACGCTGGTTGCCGGCCCATTTTCTGCCGGTCATAACAAAACGTGCACTTAAACGCGCGGCCATCGTCAGGATTGCGCTGAACCACTCCAAACGGGCATGCAACGACGCAGTAGCCACAGCCATTGCAGACATCGGATTGCAGAAAAACGCCGCCGAATTCAGTCCTCACCAGGGCGCCCGTGGGACACGCTTCCAAACATCCCGCCACTTCACAGTGTTTGCAGACGTCCGACGAAAAGACCCATGAAGAAAGGTCGCCCGAATTGCCGCCCAAGCCAGGCTCAGGCTTGCCTTCGACGAACTTCACGTGCCGCCAGGTCGAATGCCCAAGCGCGCCGGTGTTGTCGTACGAGTTTCCTGACCAGTCGAGACCGTCTTCCGCCACGCCGTTCCATTCTTTGCAGGCGACTTCGCATGCCTTGCATCCGATGCATAGAGGTCGCGTCAGTAAGGAATCCGGTGATTTCGTTGTTCACGCTCGTTGATCCTCCGACCCCGCATCGTGTGCACGGTGTGCCGGCTCAATATCGCACACGAGTGCCTTGGTTTCCATGATGCGTACGTTGGGTTCCTCTGAAATGGCAAGCAAGTCGTTTGTGACGTCGCCCTTTACCAATCCGTTGAAACCCCAGTGATAAGGAAGGCCGACTTGGTGAATCGTCCTGCCTTCCACCCACAAGGGCGCCATGCGATGGGTCACAAGGACACGGGCCTCGATGCAAGCGCGCGGTGTAGCGATTCGCGCCCAGCCGCCGTGATCCAGGCCTATCTCTCCCGCGAGCTCCGGCGATACTTCACAGAAGAGCTCCGGCTGCAGCTCAGCCAGATGAGATAGCTGCCGCGTCATGCCACCCGCCGTGTGGTGCTCGGTGAGCCGGTAAGTCGTCAGCACGTACGGATAGCGTTCGTCGCCCCAGAAGACACTCGGATTATCGGGCCTTTGCTTCCGATCAGCCGCTGGATTGAAGGTTCGTTCGGGATAGAGCGCATTATTAAACGGACTCTCCAGAGGCTCATAGTGTGCGGGCAGCGGACCATCTTTCAGTCCACTGGTCACGAACAACCAGCCCACTCCGTCCGGATGCATAATGAACGGTTTATCGCCGCCGATTGCGTCCATGCCTTGTGCTCCCGCAGGGGGCCGGTAACTCGGTGCTTTCTTCTTGTCGAAGTCGGGCACATCCCGGCCGGTCCATTCACTCTTTTCTTCGTCCCACCAGACAAGTTTCTTGCGTTCGCTCCAGGGCTTGCCGTCGGGACGTGCCGAACACCGGTTATAGAGAATGCGAATGTCGTTGGGCCATGAAAATCCCCACCCGTGCCCAAGTGAATCGTGAGGTTCACGCTGGTTCGCCTTATTGTGGTGTTCCTTCGGATAAACGCCGCAGTAGATCCAACAGCCGGAAGAAGTGCTGCCATCGGCCTTCAGCTTCTTGTACCCACTCAGTAACTCCCCGCTGGGGAGGTCGCGGCCATTGATTTCCTTCAAAACCTCGGTGATATTCGGTTCATTGTGGATTCCATGGGTTCCATAAGGCCACGAAAGCGCCTTGAGTGCGGCATTGCGCGCACTTGAATCCGCTTCCGCTTTCCGCTTCATCCGCCACGCTAAGTGATGCATGAACCAGGATTCGCTGCGTGCATCGCCGGGAGGATCCACGGACTTGGTGCGAAATTGAATCAGGCGCTGCGTGTTGGTCTGGCAGCCCTCTTTTTCGGCCGAGCCCGCAGCAGGAAACAGAAATACCTCGGTGCCGATTTCTGCCGTCTTCAGCTCACCGCGCCTCACTTCCGGCGAGTTGTACCACCATGAAGCGCTTTCGGTCTCAACCATATCGCGCACCACCAGCCATTTCAGCTTGGAGAGAGCGTTGCGCTGCAGGCGGCCATTCGATGCTCCTACGGCCGGGTTCTGCCCCATAATGAACAGACCTTCCATCTTGCCGTCCTGCATATCCAGCCAATATCCGAAATGCGAGTGGTCTCCGGTGACCCGAGGCAGCAGGTCGAAGCACCAATCGTTTGCCTCTGTCGCCTGGTCGCCGTACCAGGCTTTCATCAAGCTCACAAAGTAGCTGTCGAAGCTGGACCAGACTCCAGCGCTTCCTTTGTGCTTTTTAATGTAGGCCTGATAGGTGTCGGCGTCTTCCTCGAAGAACGGCATGGGCAGGTAACCCGGCAAGATGTCATAGAGAGTCGGGATATCGGTCGATCCCTGGATCGAGGCGTGCCCGCGCAGTGCGAGGATTCCGCCACCCGGCCGACCAATATTTCCGAGTAGCAGCTGCAGGATCGCAGCCGAGCGGATAATCTGCACTCCTTTGGAATGTTGCGTCCATCCTACGGCGTAACAGATGGCAGCCGTCTTGTCCGGACCGGAGGCATTGCAAAACGCTTCCGCCACTTTCAGGAATAGTTTTTGTGGCACGCCAGCTTGGCGTTCGATCAGTTCCGGCGTGTAGCGCGCAAAGTGCCTCCGTAAAATCTGGAAGACACAGCGCGGATTCTGCATCGTCGGGTCGGAAACATACTCGTCCGTCTTGGACGCCTCGCCGCCCCGATCTTTGCCGTGTCCGCCGCCGGCATCGGCATGACCAGCAGTAGCGCCGCCATCTTTGACCGGCGCGCCTTCATACAACCACGACTCCGGGCTGTATTTCTTCTTCTCCTGGTCCCAACCAGAGAAGACCCCGCCCAGGTCTTCGGTGTCGCGATAGTCCTCGCGAATGATCATCGGCGCATTGGTATAGTGCTCGACATACTCGTGAAAGTATTTGTCGTTCTCTATCGCGTACCGGATCAGTCCGCCAAGAAAAAGAATGTCGGTGCCCGCGCGCAGCGGGACCCAGATGTCGGCCATGGCCGAAGTACGTGTGAAACGCGGATCAACGTGGATGATGGTCGCTCCACGCTCACGCGCCTCCATGACCCACTGGAAGCCCACCGGATGGTTCTCAGCCATCGACGAACCCATGATCAGAATCGCATCGGCATTGGCGAGGTCTTGCTGAGCCGTGGTGGCGCCCCCGCGTCCAAACGAAGTGCCCAGACCGGGCACGGTGGAGCTGTGTCAAATGCGGGCTTGGTTGCTGATGCAAACCATGCCCAATCCTCCACAAAACAGTTTTTTGATGAGGTAATTCTCTTCGTTGTCCAGAGTGGCGCCGCCGAGATGAGCGACCGCCTTCGTATGCATTACCTTTTTGCCGTCCTGCTCCTCGACAAAGGTTCGTTCGCGGCTTTCCCACAACCTGTCGCCCACCATGTCCATCGCCAACTCGAGGTCGATGTCCTCCCAGTCGGTCGCGAATGGCGCGCGGTATCTTAACCGTCGTCAAACGTCCGGCGTGGGTATGCAGTTCGTAGGTGTCAGCGCCTTTCGGACACAGCCGTCCCCGCGAGATTGGCGAGTCCGGGTCTCCCTCAATGGAGAGCAACTCGCCATCTTTGTGGAAGACGACTTGCCCGCACCCGACGCCGCAGTAAGGACAGATGGAACGCGTGAAATCCGCACCTTGATTCTTGGGCTGAAGATCCCTGGTGTGTTGACTCATTGCTTCGGGTCCGGTTCCATCGGTTCCCGTCTGGATCTGGCGGATCAGGGGCCAGCGCAACAATAACTCTTTGATCACTTCTTGCCCCGCCTTTTCGGTCGCTACGACTTCGATTTCTTTTTCGGGACCTTAGCGCCTTTCTTGCGCGCTTCGGAAAGGCCGATCGCTATGGCTTGCTTGCGGCTCTTCACGGTGCCGCCCTTGCCGCCTTTGCCGGATTTCAATGTGCCCTTCTTCCGCCGCTCCATCGCACTCTTAACTCTCTTGCCGGCGGCCTTTCCGTACTTGCTTCCTCCTAAACTTTTCTTCTTCGGGGCCATTTGCTCTCCTTTTGTGTAGTTAGACTGACGATTGGAGCGACAGGTTGTACCCAGGAGTGCTTCGCCATGGCCTTGATTTCTCGTGTGTACCAGAGAATCGGCTGACGACCTTCCCCAATCAAAAACCTCTGGCATCAGTCTCCCAACGCCTCACATCCGGACGCTACACGAGCGATACACATCGTCGCTGATACGAGCCGCCAAGCCAATGTTGTAGCAAGGAGATCCTGGGCAACCGCCACGAGACAATGGGATTCTGCTCATTATTATTCGTAACAGAGCCCTCTGCTCAATTCCGCGGTACGAATTTCTGGCTCCTTACCGTCCCACGAAAAGCCCAATTGATACAAGAAACATCACCGCCGTCGCCGTCCAGCCAACAAACCGCAAATAGAACGGTATCGCAAATTTGTCCATCACCTGTTTACTGCTGGCTAGGTGCAAGATGACAGACATCAAGGGAGCGGCCAGAACACCGTTCAGCACCGCTGCCCAGTAGAGCGCCCGTATGGGATCGATATGAAAGAAATTGAGGACGATGCCGGCGATTGTGGATGCCGCGATAGCCGTATAGAACCAGACCGCATTCTTTGGTTTACGTTCCAGGCTGACCGGCCATTTGCGGGCCTCTCCGAGTGCATATGCCGCTGACCCAGCGAGTACGGGTACAGCGAGCAAGCCGGTCCCTATAATCCCGCATGCGAATATTCCTGAAGCCCATGGTCCAGCCAGCGGAGCGAGAGCCTTTGCGGCCTGCGCGGCGCTTCTAACATCGGTCTCGCCGTGTGCATGCAGCGTTGCGGCTGTGGTCAGAATGATGAAGAATGCCACGACGTTCGACAGCGCCATTCCTATGTAGGTATCGATGCGGATGCGATCAAACTGGGCCGGCGCCTGCCGGGGCGCATGTTTGAGTGCTTTATCTCCGCGCGTGGTTCGTACTTCCTCAACTTCCTGGGAAGCCTGCCAAAAGAATAAGTAAGGACTAATCGTCGTTCCCATCACCGCGATAAATCCGACTAACCACGACCGGCTTAAAGAAACTGTCGGAACAACGCTGGCATAAAGAGCAGCGCGCCAGTCGATATGCACAAAGAAGGCCGTCGCTATATACGCGAATAATGAGAGGGTCAGCCACTTCAAATATTTTGCATAAGTCGTGTAGGGCACGAAAATTTGCAAGAGCAGGGAGGCAAGGCCAAATACCACGACATAGATCCCGGCTCGGGCAGGCAGTAGGAGCTGTGCGGCCGCCGCCATAGCTCCAATGTCGGCGCCCAGATTGAATATGTTGGCGCAGAGGACGAGTCCCACTACCGCATACGACAACCATGCCGGATAATGCCGCCGCAAGTTAGCGGAGATACCGCAGCCGGTGACGCGCCCAACGCGAGCGCAGGCCTCCTGAATCGCTGTCATGAGCGGATAGGCGAAGATCATGGTCCATAGCAGGGAATAGCCGAATTGCGCGCCCACTTGAGAATAGGCAACGATGCCGCTGGGATCATCGTCTGAGGCGCCGGTAATCAGTCCCGGACCCAGAAGCAGGACAGCAGATTTCAGCCGTCCGCGCGCCGACGCTTTCCCATGGTTCGCGTCGGAACCCAAGAGTGAAGTGGTACGTCGTTTAGTGGCTCGCACAAATTCTTGGGGAATCCCGGCCATACGATTCCGGCCTCGGCGACCTGGGGGCGGGAACTGCTATCTCGCGCGGAGAATGGCAGTTCCCCCTCCATTCAATACCGATCTAATGTTCAAGCAGCTCGACCGGATTTACGGGCACGAGGAGATGGCCCCTCGGAACTCTCAGCATTAGCCGCAACATTGATTTCTTGGGACAGTTCAGTGAGTTTTTCGTCCGTTTGCTTTTCTTCGTCCAGCGTCTGTTGAAGGAGTCCGAGGTGTTCCTTTTCCCCCAATAACTCCGCAAATGCGCAGACTGTCCCGTATGCCGCGATCTCGTAGTGTTCCACGCGCTGGGCCGCCCCGATGAGAGCCGCGTCCATCACGTCGCCTTCGAAGTCTTCGCCCATGACCTCGGATCCCTCTTCGACGAGACCTTCCATGCCGGCACATTTCTTACCACCAGACCGCTCACCCAAGGCCTCGAAGATTTGTTCCAGACGCTCCACGTGCCCCCGGGTTTGTTCCAGGTGTTCGGTAAATCCATTACGCAATTCCTCCGAGCTGGCAGCTTTCGCCATTTTCGGAAGCGCTTTGGTCAACTGCTTCTCGGCGCTGTAAAGGTCTCGTAGTTCGTCTACATAAAGTCCGCGAAGTGAATTTTTCGTTGTTGCCATGAAACCGCCCTCCATGTGGCCGAGACTACGGTTTCGCGCATAGGCAAGCCATCGGGAGGATGCCGTAGTTAGCGCATCTAATGTCCTGATTCGCCGGTAGGCCACTCCGATCCTGCACAAACCTCTGCGTTTCCTCGAATACGTGCGTTTCATTTACGCGCTACGGGCATTACCCGATTCGCTCTCCGCCGGGCAGCGCTTAGAGTCGCATCGTTTGGGAGTGGCAGCGCCGGTCACCCTCTTACCCACGCTCGCTAAAGGAGCACTGTCGTGAAACACGTAAAAAAAATCGTAATTGAAACACTCGTAGTAGCAGGATTGGCCTGGTGCGGGCCAGTACTTGTGGCGCAAACTTCACAGCCGGGCGCAGGCTCGGGCTCGGTCAATCCCTCTGGTCAGCCATCGACCAGCAGTCCAAATCAAAGCCAAGCGAGCCCAGGTACTTCTCAGAAGAACCCAAGCGAACCCCAGTCTCCTTCCGGACAGACGGTGACGCCGGGTTCGCTGCCTCCGGACCAGAACTCCTCCTCACCCAATTCGGCGAACCCGGGCAACTCTCAGCAGAAGAACCCCAGTGAACCGCAGTCTCCGTCGGGGCAGACGGTGACGCCGGGGTCGCTGCCTCCGGACCGGAACTCCCCCACGGCACCCGATTCCGCAAATCCCAACCCGGTGACTCCAGGCCAACCGACAAATCCAGCCGCGCCGTCCACCCAGAACCGCAACGCGCCTAAGCAGACAAATCCGGGACAGAACCCGCCTCCTCAAACCACGACCCCGGACCACGGTACACCTCCGCATTCGTGATACAGGGGAATCATTGAGTGCCGACTGGCGAACGAAACGTTCCCCGATACAGAGTCCGGTTGGAACGAGAGAAACGGAAAGGCGAGATGAAAAACTCGACGAAAGGTCAAGTTCGATATGCCGTGATCGGTTTAGGGTATATCTCCCAGATCGCCGTTCTCCCGGCGTTTGCTCACGCCCGCGCCAACTCACGACTGACAGCGCTAGTATCGGGCGATCCCTCCAAGCTTAAGGCAATGGCTAAGAAGTACGGTGTAAAGCTCACATACTCCTACGAGCAATATGCCGACTGCCTTGCCAGCGGAGAAATCGACGCCGTTTACATCGCGCTTCCTAACAATATGCACCGTGCCTATACCGAAGCCGCGGCACGGGCCGGAATCCACGTCTTGTGCGAAAAACCCATGGCCATGAATGAGTCGGAATGCCAAGCCATGATGGACGAAGTGGAAGAAGCCAGAGTTAAGTTGATGATCGCGTACCGGCTGCACTTCGAGCGCGGAAATCTTCAAGCAGTGGAATGGCTTAAATCGGCGAAGATTGGCGAGCCAAAAGTCTTCAATTCAGTCTTTTCGCAGCAGGTAAACCAGGGTAACTCGCGTCTGAAGGCAGACGTAGGCGGCGGCCCGATTTATGATATGGGCGTTTACTGCATAAATGCCGCGCGCTATCTGTTTCGGGCAGAGCCCCATGAGGTCATGGCCTGGCATACCGGCCACGAAAGTAAGCGATTTGCCGAAGTGCCTGCTACAACAACTGCTCTCATGCGCTTTCCGGACGACAGAATTGCTTCTTTTACCTGCAGCTTCGGAATAGCAGACCGGTCAACTTTCGAAGTCGTCGGAACTAAGGGCACCGTGAAAATGGATCCGGCCTACGAAATGGTCAAGACCCTCAAGGCGGAAATGATCGTAGGGAAGAAGGTCACTAAGCGAACCTTTCCCAAACGCGATCAGTTCGCTCCAGAACTCCTGTATTTCTCCGATTGCATCCTGAAGGACACGCAGCCCGAGCCATCGGGACGAGAGGGCCTGGCCGACGTACGAATTATCGAGGCCATCCTGGAGTCGGCGGAGAGCAATCGGCCAGTAGCCGTTAAACAGACTGAGATTCCGCGCCGCCCTGGCATGAAGCAGGAAATCGCGAAGCCCGCCGTCTCCAAGCCGCGACTGGTAAAGGCCGAGCCCCCGGCAGCGTAATGCATACGCTGCCTGAAAGGATCTTTGACCGGCCGGCAGGGCGCGGTGAATTCCTCATACGCTAACGGGCGGTGCGGCGCTGAGGACACCCTAGATTACCGGCGGAAAGTCTCAAGCATCCGTGGCAAAGTCTCGAAGCGTAATCATCACGGCGCTGATTTCCAACGTAGTAATTGCCGTCAGCAAGTTCGTGGCGGCAGCAATTACTGGAAGTTCAGCCATGCGCGCCGAGGCCCTGCACTCTGTGGTGGACACAGGCAACAGCGTAATGCTGTGGTGGGGACTGCGGCGCAGCACGCGGCCACCGCATGCCAGCCATCCTTTCGGGCATGGTAAGGAGCTTTACTTCTGGTCGTTCATCGTTGCCGTGTCTATGTTTTCCGTCGGCGGTGTGGTTTCCATCTATCAGGGAGTCGCCAAGATCCTCCATCCGGAAGAACCGAAGGACCTGATCTGGAATTATGTAGTAATGGCAGTAGCGCTTGTGTCCACTTTGTACTCTCTGCGTGTCGCCATGCAGGAGAAATATACTCGCGTAGGTAAGACCTCGATCATGGATTTCGTCCGCCGCAGTAAGGACCCAACCGTGTTTACCGTGATCGTGGAGGAACTCAGCGATGTCGCGGGAGTGCTGATAGCATCAACCGCGATTCTGCTTAGCCATCTCCTGCACCAGCCTGCGATCGATGGCATGGGAGGCGTGGCCATCGGCTTGGTCATGATTGCCATCTCCGGCGTGTTGGCAAACGAATCGCGAGAATTACTGATAGGGGAAGGCGCGGACCGCGCCCAGGTTGCTCAAATCCGGCAGATTGTGGAACAGGATCCCGAGGTAGAAGGGGTCGGACAACTCCTGACGATGCACCTTGGCCCGAAAGAGATACTGTTGAATATCGAGATTCAGTTCAAACCACAGGGTTCCCTGCATCGCTTGGAGCAGACGATTGAGCGCATCGAGTCACACATCCGGCGGAAGAATAAGGCCGTACGGCAGATTTTCCTGGAGGCCAGGTCGTTGCAATCCGCAGGACGCAAATAACTCACCCTTCGTCGGTCGAGAGAACTGCCACAAGAGTCAGGTTGCCCGTCGTTGCCGCGGCGCGGGGAGCCCGTGCAATCGATCAGGAAGGCACACTACAATCCCGGGGACCGCGCACAACATCAAATGAATATGGCCCTTGATGCGGACAAGCTGAAAAAACCGTTTCGGAGTTTAGAGAAATCATTGAAAAAGCTCTCGAAACGACCCTCACCGAAAGAAGTTCACAACCTGCGCACTCGTACTCGACGGGTCGAAGCGACTCTCCACGCATTGCTCCTCGATCAGAAACGAGATGGTCGAAAAGCCCTCAAGGCTATCAGTCCCGTTCGTAAGCGTGCCGGGAAGGTGCGTGACATGGATGTGCTGATCGGGCTCGTGTCTTCACTCGGTAGCACGAGTGCTGACGATTGCCGGATCCGGATTATTGAGAACTTAAGCAAATTACGACGGTCGGGAGTAAGAAAACTCCGTCGGGTCACGGCCAAAAGTCTAACCTCTGCAACCCAGCGGCTGAAACGCTGTTCGACGGAGATCAAGCGAAACCATAGTGACAAGAAAGGACAACGGCAATGGGCCGCCGATGCCGCTGCAATCACTTTGCAACTTTCCCAGGAGATACGCGACTGGCCGGAACTGAATGCTAAGAACCTTCATCCGTTTCGACTGAAGGTGAAAGAACTACGCTACGTACTGCAACTCTCAGGGAGTAAGGATGACCTTGTGGAGACCCTGGGAAAGGTGAAAGATAAGATCGGCGATTGGCACAACTGGGTAGCGCTATCCACGATTGCCAAAGGCAACCTCGATCAAAGTGGACCGTGCGCAGTACTGGAACAGATAAGTTCCCGAGAACGAAAATCACTTCTGGAAAGTATCCATGCCGCAAACCGCATGAGAATACAATATTTTCATCCTCGTCCGAAAAGAACGAGGTCCCGTGTCCGCGCAGCCTCCCCGTCGCAGTCCGTTCTGAAGGCCGCTGCTAAACTGGCTGCGTAAACGATCCAGAAACGCGTTCGTCGCGTCACTCCCTAGTGCTCTCTATTCCTGGGTTCTCGTGCGCTCTTCAAGTATTGGACTTGCATTGTTGTCAAGCCTTCACAGCCTGTTAAGTTCGGCAATCCGCTCTTGTACGACGGCCGCGAAGCTATTGACCTGCTCGGGTGAATAGCCGGCTGACCTGAATGCACTTCGGATCTGCTCAGGCGATAACTGGGCCAGTAAGCTTCCGGTCCAGCGAACGTCAGAACGTGGGATATGCCTTCCGATCCAGCGCAGATGTAGTCGTCCGACGTAGTCGCCTGGACTTAGAACGAACAACAGTGCCGGTCGCGACGGCGTTGCGAAATCGACATATTCCGGCGTAACTTTCGATATGAATTTTGAATGACGATAGGAGTGCAGATTTCCCTTGGAAACGCCTGTGCCCACGCTGCGCCCGGTTGTTCCAAAACTCGCCCCCAGATCGCTGACGACGTAATGGATATTCGGACCGTTTGAATCTTTTCCTTTCTCTTCGTAAACCGTATTGTTTACGTCTTTCACATCCCAGTTGTTGAGAAGGGCCATCATCACGCGCAGACCGTTGAGTTCCCGTTGGCGAGAAAACGGATTGTTACTCCACTGCCAGTCCCCGACCTTCTCTTCGCCTTTCGGCATCCGCTTGAGACGCACGTCGTGCACGGTGCCGTCGCGACTGATCAGATTTGCGCCGCGCGAGAGGTGTTGCATTTGCGCGACGTGCAGGTCGGACAGGAAATAGTCTTCGTTAGCGTAATAGCCTATCGCCCACACCAGTCGAGAAGCCGCGACTTCGGGGCGGGCCTCATCTCCTAGCTTGACTCTCCATTTCGTGCCGTTTTCGTCGCGCACGTCAAACTTCGGATTCGTTCCGCTACGATCCTCCTTGACAAACGTAAAGGTGCTATCGGGCGCGTGCTCCTTACCTCCCGGGCCGTAAAAGAGATCGCGGGATGCGATGTCGATTGGATTCTGCCAAAGCGATGCTCTCGTGGTCGCCACTGCAAAACTCGCGGAATCATGCGCCTTTCCAGAAGGACCGGCGGCGCCGAGAGGAAGAGCTAGAAGAACGGCAGTAACGAATATTGTCCAGTTGAACGGGTGAAACTTAGGTTTGGTTGTCATGGAAACATGCTCCTTTGGGTACGCCGTGTTTGCCGGTACTCCGTTAAGCAGCGCTGCCTTTCATTGCCAGGTCCTCGACATCGTCTTCTTCCTGATGGAATTGCAATTCGTAGAGCATGGCGTATACGCCACCCGCCCTCATCAGTTCATCGTGTTTCCCGCTCTCGACGATGCGCCCGCCTTTGATCAGATAAATCGCATCAGCTCGTTGAATGGTAGAGAAGCGATGTGCGATAACGACGGTGGTCTTGCCTTCCATCAAGTGCGCTAAGCCTTCGAACACATGCTTTTCCGAGGCGGCGTCGAGACCTGTGCTCGGCTCGTCCATCACTAGGATGGGCGTGTTGCGAATGATGGCGCGGGCAATGGCAATCCGCTGGCGCTGGCCGCCGGACAGTGTGACTCCGCGTTCACCGATCACCGTGTCATATCCGTCGGGCAAGCTGCGAATGAACTCGTCGGCGCACGCCATCTCTGCGGCACGATAGATTTGACGCCGCGTCGCCCTGGGATTGCCATAAGCGACGTTCTGCCAAACAGGAGCGCGGAACAGGATGCTTTCCTGCAGCACAAAACTCATCTGATCGCGCAAAGATTTCTGCTGGTACTCGCGAACATCCTGACCATCGATCTTTACGGATCCGGAATCGGGGTCATAGAAGCGGCCAATCATGCTTGCGATGGTAGTTTTGCCCGCGCCGGTTGGTCCGACTAGTGCGACCAATTGGCCTGGCTGGACCCTGAAGCTAATGTCACGAAGTACTAAGCGGCCAGAGGTATAGCTGAAGGACACATTCTCGAATTCAATTTGTCCGTGGAAACGTGGTGCGGGCAGCGCATCAGGGGCGTCTACGACTTGGGGCTCGGTATCGAAAACCTCGGAGATTCGTTCGTAGCCCACCGACGCCTTGGAGTAGCTATCCATCATCTTGGCAAAGTCTTGCATCGGCTTGAACATCTTGCCGAGGTACCAGATGAAGACGATGAGCGAACCAGCTGACAACGCGCCGTTCAAAACCAGCCGCCCGCCAAACCACAGCACCAGAGCCGTTCCGGCGGCGACGATGATTCCGACCATGGGAGAAAGCCGAGCCTTGAGGCTGCGCGCCCTGAGTGCGATCTGCACACTCTCTGAGCTCTCTTCCTCCAGGCGCTGCTGCTCATAGTCTTCTCGCGCAAGCGCCTTGATTACCCCGATGGAGGAAAGCACCTCCTGCAAACGCGAGACAATTTCGCTCTCCTTCTTACGGACCTCGCGCATCGCCTTCTTACTGCGCCGGGTATTGGAGTAGGTAACCGCGAACAGCAAGGGCGCTACGGACAGCGCGATCAAGGTGAAGCGCCAATTCAGATAGAACATGATGGTCGCCATGCCCAGCAGCGTGATGGCGTCCACGGCGGACGAAAGCAAGTTGGAGACGATGAAGCTCTGAACGGCGTCAATGTCACTGGTCAGACGACTGATTAACTCGCCAGTTTGTTTGCGCTTGTGATAGTCGAGCGAAAGATTTTGAATGTGCGCGTACAGTAGCCGGCGCAAATCGTGCATGACCCACTGGCCGACAGTCGTGGTGAGGTATTTGTCGGAGTAGAAACAGATGGCATCCAGTAGTGCGATACCGACGACGGCAAGGGCGGCGAACTCCACAATCGCGAGTTTGTCGGTACCTATGGTCGAATCAATCCAGCGAACCAGCCATCCGTGGGTCGCGGCCTTATGACTAAAGGCGTCGAACGCAATCTTGAGGGGCCAAGGCTCCAGCAAATTGGCAGTGCCTTCGCCCACGACAGCGATGAGCCCGAGCATCAGGAGCCTCGCGTGCGGTCGTATCAGGCCTACGATTCCCGGCCAATGCTCGCCTGCATTGGAGTGTGGCGCGCATAGTTCTGCAGTTTCAGGTTCGACAGACGCGTTAACTGGAGTGGGAAGTGTCACGTCCACCACCATTCCTTCACTGCGAAAGATGTCGAGTGCAGCCATGAGAGTTCGATCGGCAAGGTGAATTTCGCGAAATCACCTCTGTGGCTGCGATCCATCGCCGATGCCCAGAGCCTTGAAGTATTTGCGGGGCATGAATTCCTCGAAAAGATGGAAGCCCACGCTGGATGCCAGCGCGCTCGAGCCGCGACGCAAGGCCCATCCCGCGCTCGATCGTGAGTCGGGATACCAGCTGTTGGCAATGAATGCGGCCCCGTAGGTGCCAGCGAATCGCGAGTAAGCCGGAATGCGTTTGCCGTTGGCGGTTTCCGAGCTGAAGGTTTCAATTACTGCATGCTTGGAGCGGTTCCAAAAGCCACTCTCGTCGGAGCGGTGATAACGAGGATCTTCGCCGTCCGCTGCAGCAACTCCAAAGCGAATCGTCTCCGAAATTAACTGCCTGCTCATTCCGGACGCGATTCGACGACCATAGCCTTTTCCACCTTCGCCCCACTCGGGCGGCTCATCTTCCCACTGACCGATACCAGCTCCGAATGCGGGACCAACGATGCTGTAAGGTCGAAGCACCGCGTTGCGATAGATGCGAAAGCGGTCTCCTAGCGTCAAGTCGCCCACGGGCACATATCCCTGCTTCGAAGCAGAAGGTGCGGTGGGATAGGACGGTTGATTTTGTGGGGGCCGGGACGATGACTCTTCGACCGGCTCATCGAGGTTGTGGCCACCCGCAGCGTCGTTCACGGATGGTTGCGGCACTGGAGCGGCAGAATCGCTTTGTTGCGCCAACCCCGGTCGAATAAAGAGCAACGCACAAGCGGTTAGGACCCACACCCGCCATCTTGAATTCACGGTCCCGAGTGGCACGTGAGCGTTCGCGTTTGGTGACATGAACTCCTCCTCTTGACTCGTGGGACCGAGGTGAACGTGGCGTCGAACACCTCACGCAGCAACTACGAATACCGCTCGTCTTTCTTTGCGATGCGGGAGAACTGCGATTTCTTGCCGCGCACCGGATCGAGCCTTTCATCGTGTTTAGACGACGAAGCAAAGTTGCAAGTTGTCTGAGGCAGAAGTGGTGCATCTAGGGATATTGCGTCGATCGGGTAAGAGGAAGAAGGGTAAAGCCAACGTGTGCGGCCTCATCGGCATCAAAGCCAATGCGTAGATAGTCAGGAGGACGCCACTGAAGCTCATCATTCAACCCGAGGATGGAGTAAAGCCCCTGATTGACGGTATCGATCGCGCCAAGAAGAGCGTGGAAATCGCCATCTTTCGTTTCGATCGAAAAGAAATTGAGCACGCGCTGGAGAACGCGGTTCGGCGCGGCGTGTTCGTTCACGCCCTGATCGCAGACACTAATCGAAGTGGCGAAAAGAACCTTCGCAAGCTCGAGATGCGGCTGTTGGCGAAGGGAATGACCGTGGCTCGCACCTCCGATGACTTGGTGCGCTACCACGGCAAGATGATGATCGTCGACCGCAAGGAACTTTACGTCCTTGCCTTCAACTACACTAGCCTCGACATCGATCACAGCCGAAGCTTCGGAATTATCACTAAGAACCAGCCCCTGGTGCAGGAAGCGATCCGGCTTTTCGAGTGTGACACCAAGCGCCAACCATATACGTCCAGGAACAATAGGTTTCTGGTGAGTCCGTTGAATTCTCGTGAACAACTTGCGGCATTCCTCAACGGTGCAAGGCAGGAAGTGCTGATCTATGACGCCAAAATTAGCGATCGCGCAATGATTCGAGTGCTGGAATCGCGGGCACGTGCTGGGGTCGCGATACGCGTCCTTGGAAGGATGATAGGCGGAAATGGCGGACTCGAGGTACGCCGGCTCGCGAAGACTCGATTACATACACGCACCATTGTCCGTGATCGTAAATATGTCTTCGTCGGCAGTCAGAGTCTACGCGAGCTGGAGCTCGACGCCAGACGCGAAGTTGGAATCATCGTTCCAGACGCTAAAGTGGTGGCCGGCATTGTGAAGACCTTTGAAACCGACTGGAACGCCGCGGTCGCGCAACCCGTCAGTCGAGCAAAACGAAATAGGGCCGGAGCGATTGGAAGGGCGGCGAGCAGAGCGGCCGAGACGATTACCAAGGATCTCACTCCTATTGCCCCAGTAGTCGAAGCGGCTGTCCAACAAATAGCAGGGAAAATGGATGCCATAGAGATCGACCCAGTCGAAGTGGAGCGCACAGTGAAGGCGGCAGTGAAAGATGCGGTGCTGGAGACGGTCAAAGATCTAGTCAGCGTTTCTTCAGGGGAGAGAGACTCAGACAATGCGTAGCGGTAGCTGGGGCGAGTGCCACAATTGTTTTTGGAGTCGCGAGAGACGCATGGTCCAGTTACGTCACCTCGCCGCACTCGTGACTTTCCTCGCATCACCGGTGATATCCGCTCAGGTAATGCAATCGCCATCTGCGACTCCGGCGGTCAACCACGATTCGGTCATCATTTCCGACTATCAGAAGAAGCTGGGAGAATACCTCAAGTTGAGTAAAAAGCAGCAGGCGGGATTGCCGCCGCTGAAGTCAACAGATTCACCTCACCAAATCCATCAACGCCAGGAACTCTTGGCCGCCCGGGTCAAGGCGGCACGACAGGGTGCCAGGCAAGGTGACATTTTTACTCCCGACGTGAGCCAGGTCATCAAGCATCTGATCACTCAGGCATATCAGGCGGCCAATCCCGCCAGAGTCACGGCCACCTTGCGGCACGCCGAGCCTGCCGTGCAGGTGCGATTGCAGGTGAATGCGGTCTACCCTCAGAACGTTCCATTGCAGACCACGCCTGCTTCGATCTTGATGAATCTTCCGCCACTGCCGGCGGAGCTCGAATATAGAATCGTTGGTCAGAACCTGGTACTGCGAGACCGGGAAGCCGATATCATCGTGGACTACTTGCCCGCGGCCATTCCACTCACGTCATGAATTCCGCTGTTCGACAAAGAGTTCGGACCACAGTCGTATCCCTGCTGGCTCTGGCTCTTCTACTCGCGGCTTCGCACAAAGCCGGTCCGTGGCATGTTTCGGCAAAATCAAAAAGCGAAGCTACAGGTACGCCATCTGTCGCTCAAGGTCAGTTCCCATCAGCATGCGACCTCCCTTCAGTGGACAAATCCGTTCGTTTCGCGGTAATTGGAGACAGCGGCACCGGCAAACCTGAACAATTCGAAGTAGCCAAAGAGATGGAACTGTGCCGCACCAAAACTTCTTTCGATTTTGTCCTCATGCTGGGCGACAACATCTACGGAGGGAAGAGCCAGCGTGATTTCGAAGAAAAATTTGAAGCACCCTATAAGTCTCTGCTGGATGCGGGAGTGAAGTTCTACGCAGCCATCGGCAACCACGATGACCCAAACGAGCGCTTGTACAAGCCCTTCAACATGGGTGGATCGCGCTATTACAGCTTCAAGAAGGGCAATGCTACGTTCTTCGCACTCGACAGCAACTACATGGACACGCAACAAATTGACTGGCTCCAACGTCAGCTTGAAATCACATCCACGCCGTGGAAAATCTGCTTCTTCCACCATCCTTTGTACTCGGAAGGAAAGTACCATGGTCCCGACCTGGACTTGCGTGCACATCTCACTCCCATTTTTGAAAAGTATGGCGTCAACCTCGTGTTTTCCGGCCATGAACACGTATACGAACGTATCAAGCCCGCGAACGGGACTTACTACTTCGTGTTGGGTAATTCTGGTGAACTTCGATATCACAACTTGAGACCGGCTCCGGAGATGGTTGTTGGGTTTGATACTGATCGCGATTTTCTGTTGGCCGAAATAGACGGCGATAAATTCTATTTTCAGGCCATTACCAGAACAGGACAGGTCGTCGATTCCGGTACCCTTAATCGTTTGCCATGAAATGAAAGCGACTTGAATACCATCTCTCGGGGGCAGCGCCCGTCGTGTGCAGTGACCCCAGCTTTGCGTCCAAAGGAGGGACGCGAACCTGTGACACCCGACTCCACTATAGGTTCACAACCGGGCCAGAACGATTATCGAAAATAGCAGCATTGCACCCCTACGAGTCGTGCCGTCCAGATGACGCTCGAATCATTTTCCGACAATTGCGGGTGCGCGTTTCTGGCCCAGCTTATTGGAACCGAGGGCCAGAGAAGAGCGCACGTCCCGGAACCTAAACCAAAATATGTGAGCACCACGGTCTGCGATCGACGTTAACCAAATTCCCAGTATTCAACAACGCCGAAGCACTGGCTCGGTGCATCCGGGTTTTAGTATCTAAAGAACTTCTCGGTACGAGTGCCTCGACCCAGCGTTTCGAACGATCCGCTAAGCTGTGCAGTCACTGGTTACTAAGTTACCCCAACTTATTGATTCGCAAAGAATCAGAGAGAGACAACTTCTCTCATGGTCTTTCCATCCATGTAGCGTGGGAAGAAGGGGTTATTATGCATTCTCTGGGTTCGCGAGCAACTTGTGCCGCCATTCTGGCGGGAGTGGGACTGGCTTCGATCTGTTTTGGGACCGGGCACGTCAAGGCACAACAGCTAAACCTTCCTCAACTCACTTTGCCGTCCTGGTTTCCACCGGTGTGGCAACAGGCGCTCGGATCACCGACACAATCACCGGTGGTTCCCGGCAAAACGCCTAGTGAGATTCCGCAATACTCTGAAAATGCGGATGCGACGGGCAGCATTGCAACCTATCAACCGCTTGGTGCCACGCGAACCGCGGGAAATGCTTACTTCACTCCGCTGGGAACCAATGGCCGCACTTGCTTCAGTTGCCATCAACCGCAGGCCGGCTGGGCGATGAATCCCGGGAGCGCCGTCGCCATCTTCACTGCCACGAGCGGAACGGATCCGTTATTCGCGCCAGTGGATGGCGCGAATTGCCCGAATTTGGCGGTGGCGGCAACGACGCTGGAGCAAAAACGGACGGCTGCCAGCCAGCTACTGACAAAGGGGAACATCCGCATCTTCCTGCCGGTACCTGCAAACGCAGAATTTATTGTTAAGGTGAAGCACGATCCGTACGGATGCGAAAACAGCTCCAAGTACGGCTTGCCGAGCCATATGATTTCGATGTATCGCCGCGTGATGAATGCTACCAACCTGACGCGTAATGCGCAGGCTGCCCCACAACCTTCGCCGCAGGGCGCCATCATGTGGGATGGTCGCGAACCGAGCCTGCAGAGCCAATTCACCGACGCGACGTTGGGGCATGCGCAGGCCAGTGCTCCTCCGAGTCAGACGCAGGTCATCCAAGGCGTGGCGTTCGAGTCGGGGTTGTTCACCACGCAGTCCGTGGATAGTCGTGCTGGGAGTTTATCGACGGCACCTGCTCTCGGGGGACCCAAAAACCTGTCTTTGATTGGAACTCCCAATGTCGCTGATCCGGTGATTCCATTGTCGTTCGACCAATTTGTTGGGTGGACCAACTCGAGTAGCGCCGCGCAAGCATCGATCAACCGCGGTGAGACGATCTTCACCACGAGAACGTTCGTCATCAACGGCGTCGCGGGATTCAATGATTTCGTGGTCAATGGCGCGGTAACGGGCACCTGTTCCACCTGTCACAACAACCTGGACGTAGGCTCGGACGCAGTGAGCGGCGGCCGACATTTGGGAATTGGCGACAACAGCTCCTCGGACAAGAGTGGAAATCAGACGACTGCGACAGCGTTGCCTCCAACCTCGGATCAGCCGTTGTTCGCGTTCTACTGTCCGACTGGTTCGATTCCGTTCTTCAGCAATCCGGTGACGATCAATGGCGTGACTTATGACGAGTTCGACACGACGGATCCGGGAATGGGCTTGATCAGCGGAAAGTGCGCTGACCTGGGAAAATTCAAGGTGCCGCGGCTGAACGGATTGGCTGCACGCGCGCCATTCTTTCACAACGGAAATGCCGCTTCGGTATCGCAGTTAGTCAACTTCTACGATAAGCGATTCAGCATTGGATTAAGTGCACAAGACAAACAGGACTTGATCAACTTTCTAAATTCGCTGTGACTGCATCTTATGAAAACAGTCTCGTTAAACTTCGTTTGGGAGACGGCGACAACTTAACGTCTCGAACCATTACTATCTAATCTATCCAGGTCAGGCTGGGGCGCTACGTTTCGTTAATGACGCTTTGGCTCTCGCCGTTAACTTCTATCCATTCTTCTCCCTCGAAGCTACAATCCGGATGAGAAGGGCGTAAGGAAGCAGGTGGAACTCTCGAAACTGGTCACCACGTTCCAAGAAATGCGGCAGCTGTTCACGGGATATTCGGTTCAACCCGCCCAAGGCTGGTACCGAGATTCTGACAGTGGCACGAATTCCGAGACCGTCAGTTTCGCATCGACGTTGATCTACCGCTCACCCCGGTGGTCACCGAGAGTCTCCGCAAATGGAAAAATATTCTGGAACTTAGATTTGAGCAGAGGGTGATTTACATGAAGATTTCCGAACGAGCATTCTGGCTGTGATTCTTGCGGCATTCCCGCCCATGTATTCGCGATTCGATTAGCTGAACTTCAATCGGAAAAACAGAAAAACCGAACCCGTCTACAAAATCGTCTAAAGTAATGTGACGAAAAAACCAGAAATGAGTTTAACTTACTGAAAAGATTGGTCGGGGAGAGAGGATTTGAACCTCCGACCCCCTGGTCCCGAACCAGGTGCTCTACCAGGCTGAGCCACTCCCCGACTGTCGCAGACGCGCCGCCCAATGCATCGGCGGCTAAGCGCTGACCGCAAGTGAGACTTGCGATGAGGGCGCCAAACTGAAGTATAACATTGTCGCTTGCGCGCCTCAGACGCGAGATGCCCACTGAAGACTGCAGTTTTTGGAGGCGAGCGCCGACTTCAACGCAAGCTAGCTGCGCGGTTGATCTCAGGCTCGTATCAGAGCAGCATGCTGAAGGTCATCCCGCACCTATCTTCCAAAGTGCGAGTGTATTTTTGTCGGCGAATTGTCTGAACGTTGCCTGGCGTAATCTAGGCTATTCGACATTTTGCACGAAGTGACTTCAAGGAACCCTCTCCAAATGAAAGCGCTGCTGGCTCAACGTTTGGTTACGCCGCTCGATGTCGTCGAGAACGCCGCATTGCTCGTTGAAGACGGAATTATCGCCGCGGTGGGCAATCGCTCCGCCGTCACCATCCCTCCCCAAGCGCGTGTCTTCGATTTTGGTGACGTACTGCTCGCACCCGGTTTCATCGACATTCACATCCACGGTGCTGCCGGGCATGACGTAATGGAAGGCTCCGACGCCAGTCTCGCCCCGATCGAGCAATGGATGGCGAGGCATGGTGTGACTAGTTACTGCCCCACCACCGTGACCGCGCCGATCGACACCACACTGCATTCCCTCGAAGCGCTTGGAAGCGCGGTCAAGCGCGCTGCCAACGGTCATTCCGACGTGACGCGGGCGCGCCCGCTGGGCGTACACCTGGAAGGTCCATTTCTCAGTCATGCGAAGCGGGGGGTCCATCCCCCCGCGCTGTTGCAGCCGCCATCGCGCGAGCTGTTCGACCGCATGTGGCAGGCCGCCGATGGACAAGTTCGTGTGCTGACGATCGCTCCCGAACTCGAAGGTGCGCTTGACTTGATTCGCGAAGCAGGCGCGAGGGGCGTCTGTGTAAGCCTCGGTCATTCCGACGCCGCGTTGCAGCAGGCGCAGGCAGGCGTTGTAGCCGGAGCGCGTCACGCAACCCACACCTTCAATGCCATGCGCTCTCTCGATCACCGCGAACCTGGTTTACTCGGCGCGGTGTTGACCGACCCACGAATCACCGCCGACATCATTGTCGATGGAATCCATGTCGACCCGGTGGTGGTCGACCTGTTTGTGCGCGCAAAAGGCGTGGACGGCGCAGTATTGATTACCGACGCAATCAGCGCCACCGGCATGCCCGATGGCACGTATCTGCTCGGGGGTCTTGAGGTGAGAGTGCGTGACGGTCGCTGCGAGTCGAACGGCCGCCTGGCTGGCAGCGTACTCACGCTCGATCGTGCGTTGCGTAACACCATGAAGTTCGCTCGAGTCAGCTTGCAGAGTGCCATCCGCATGGCGACCGTCAATCCCGCCCGCGTCCTTGGCATCGAGAGCCGCAAGGGCTCTCTGGTGGTCGGCGCCGATGCGGATCTCGTTGTGCTTACACCTGCCGGAGACGTGATAAGGACGATTGTCTCCGGAATCATCGACTGATTCGCGACAGTAGCTCCTCATCATTGTCACTGTCGCATGCCGCCTGAGTCACGCCTCCGGGTGACTGCTGTCACTGCCCCCGCGGACAATACGCGCGAAGGTCTAAAGGGAGAGCTGAATGCTCCGTTGGCCCCATCTCCAATTCATGTACGCCCGGCAAGTCCACGAAAAACGAGCTCTGCATTCACAGTTCCTCGCGGCGCTAACTATCGTCAGCTGTGCAAAGCCAATGTTCGCTGCATCCGTAAGCGGTGATATTGGGCACCAGGGCAGCTTTATAACGGGGTTTTTCGTGGGGCTGTTTCTACTTCTTCTGGTTGTCTTCCTTGCTCGTGTGCGCCTGAAGGCCGCCCGGCAAGAACTGAAGAACGCCACCGAACTGGCGGAGCATCGCGAATATGAGCGCAATCTTGCCCAGCAGGAGTTGGTGCGCCGCCTGGAAGAGGAACGCGAACTGGCGAAAGAGAAGCTACAGTTCGATTCGCAGTTGGCGGAATACGAAAAGTACGCATCGTTGGCGCAGCTTGCCCTGGGGGCCGCGCACGAGATCAACAATCCGCTGCTCGGCATCATGTCACACCTCGAACTGGAGTCGCGGCAGGCCACAGGAGACCAGCTTACCGAAGTTCAACAGTGTATTGAGGGTACCAAGCGCATCTCTTTCGCGGTGCGAGGCTTGCTTAACTATGCCCGCCCGGGCCCGCTCCAACTGGGCAAGGTGAACCTGTTTAAGCTCGTGGCTGAAACCGTGAAGTTTGTTGAACACCAGCCGCTATTTCGCCATCTCGTTCTGTCGAATCGGGTTCCCCTTGATCTCCCGCCAATCACGGCCGACATGAACCAGCTTTCGCAGATCTTGATGAACCTGCTACTGAATGCAGCGCAAGCCACCCCGCCCGGTGGAAGCATCGACATCTCGGCGGAGAAGGAGCGCTCGACCGACATTGTGGACTGGCGGGTCAGCGACTCCGGAACCGGAGTACCGTCTGACATTCTGCCGCATGTCTTCGAGCCTTTTTTCACCACGAAACGCGGCAAAGGCACCGGACTCGGTCTCAGCATCTGTCAAAGCTATGTTCGCAACCATGGAGGCGACATCCAGATTGAGAGCACGGCCGGCCTGGGTACGACGGTCAGGGTGACCTTACCGATCAGCCACCCCGAGAAGGTCGGAACCGAATACCAGGAGGTCATCGCCTAGGCATGCCGTATTCCGTCTTGATTGTCGATGACGAGGCGCTCACCCTCCGCACCTTGGGCCGCGCCCTCGGCGACGAGGGTTTCGAGGTATTCCTCTCGATGAGTGGCGAAGAGGCGCTGAAGGTTCTCGCCAATGAGCATCCCGATTTCGCGCTCCTCGACGTTGTTTTGCCCGGAATAACCGGCATCGAGGTTTTGCGCGAAGCCAGGAGCAATTCTCCGGCGACGATTTGCGTGATGATGAGCGCTTATCACATGGTCGACCGCGCCGTCGAAGCAATGAAGCTGGGCGCCTACGACTTCCTCGTCAAGCCGTTCCATATCGCCGACATGATCAGCACGCTGCGAAGGGCGGCAGAGATGCTCGCCCTCCGGGTGCGGGTTCACGACACCGTGCAGAGCGCGAAAGGTCAGTACGACTTCGGCCGCATCGTGACCATGAGCCCCGGAATGACCGAACTGCTGGAGGTCGCCCGTCGCGCCGCCGACAGTGAACGCACCACCATACTGATTCAGGGAGAGAGCGGAACCGGCAAAGAAGTTCTGGCCAATGCGGTGCACTACAACAGTCCCAGGGCCCAGATGCCATTAATCAGTCTGAATTGTGCTGCCCTGCCCGACACCCTCCTCGAAAGCGAGTTGTTCGGTTACGAGCCCGGGGCGTTTACCGACGCTCGCCGGCGCAAGGAAGGCCTGATCGAGAAGGCCAGTGGCGGCACACTATTCTTAGACGAAATTGGAAACACATCGCCGAGCCTCCAGGCCAAGCTCCTGCGCGTCCTGGAAGAGGGTACCTTCATGCGGCTCGGTGGGACGAAAGTCATCCACGCTGATGTGCGCATTATCGCTGCGACCAACAAGCTACTAAAGGACGCCGTGGCCAAAGGCGAGTTCCGCGAGGACCTCTACTACCGGCTGAATGTGTTACCCCTGGATATCCCACCCCTGCGCGAACGGAAAGAAGATATCATCCCACTCGCACTCGACATCATGGGCCAGTTCAATAAGGATTTGAAGAAAAATTTTACCGGCTTCACACCAGCCGCGGCAGAATTGCTGAACGCATATCCGTGGCCGGGCAACATCCGCGAACTGCGCAACGTAGTAGAGCGCACCATGATTCTTTGCACAGAGAGCGAAATTGACGCCTCGGATCTTCCTGAAGAGGTCCGCGATTTTCATCATTCCCCCGTGAACGACGAGCCTCTATCGATCTACGACGTGTCACCGACGGGTGACCAGTATGTGACGTTGTCGGAATTGGAAGACCGCTACATACAGGACGTGTTGAACGCCACCGGCCAGAACAAGACGCATGCCGCCCGTATCCTCGGCATTCACCCTACCTCTCTTATGCGTCGCCTGAAGAAGTTGCAGGAACCCAACTAGCAGCATCTTGCACTACTGCAAATTGCATGACCTTGCGTGCAAAACGCAGTAGTTTCCCGATTTGATTCCTCCCAGCCAAACCTAACTTACTCGTTATCAACACTCTGTTTCTTTTTGGGCTTTGCATTCCACGTGCACTAGCAAGTGTGGAGCACGCAGGTATGTGGAGCGAATACAAAATGGCGAGCACGACAATCACCGCTGTGAACCAGCCCCAATTCTTGCTCGCGTCCTCTGAAGTTGCGCTGTAGCTAAGGGAGGCATCATGTCGATCTTATTTGTGCTACTCACTTTTCTCCTGATTCTTTCCATCATGTACTTCCGGCGTCCCGAAGTTCCTGCGTTAACGGTGCAACCGGCACTGCAAAAGGTCGCCACGCCGAAAATGGTGAAAGGCGCAGGCTTTGAAATCCCACTGAATTACAGCTTTCATCCTGGCCATACCTGGGTACTGGACGAGGGACATCAGAACGCACGGGTTGGAATCGATTCGTTTGCCGGCAATCTGCTCGGTCAGATCGACAGCATTGAACTGACTGACTTGAACCGTTGGGTGCGCCAGGGACAGAAGTTCTGCACCATCAAGCACGGTGAGCAGAGCGTTGACCTGCTGTCCCCGGTTGAAGGAGTGCTCGTCTCGATCAATCATGAAGTCCTCAAGGACCCGAGCCTGATTACCGAAGACCCCTACAAGCACGGATGGCTCGGTGTTGTGAAAGCGCCTGAGTTAGCCATCAACGTGAAGAACTTGTTGAGCGGCGCCATCGTCCCGGCATGGATGCAGAACAGCATCGCCCGGCTTGGCAGCATGATGCAGGAACTGAAGCCCGCGCTGGCACAAGACGGGGGGCTTCCGGTAAAGGGACTTTATTTCCAGGTTGATCACAGCGTGCAGCACCAGATCGCCAAAGAGTTCTTTCTTACCTAGCGGGAAGCCGGCAACGAATCAAGGAGAGCGCCATGCCAAAACAAAAAGCCATGCTGATCGATATCAAACGTTGCATCGGGTGCGGAAGTTGCGAGGCAGCCTGCAAACAGTTACACGGCTTCAGCCCCGAGCCTGAGCCGACATTGTCAGACACCGCCTTTACGGTGATTGAGTCGAGGGGCGACAAGTTCGTCCGCAAGGTGTGTATGCATTGCAACGATCCGGCGTGCGCATCGGTGTGTCCCGTCGGCGCAATCAAGAAATCCGCGCTCGGGCCGGTTGTCTACGACGCAGACAAGTGCATCGGATGCCGCTACTGCATGCTGGCTTGTCCTTATCAGGTGCCACGTTATCAGTGGGCGAAACTTGCTCCCTACGTCAAGAAATGCGATTTGTGCGCAGAACGCTTAAAGGCCGGCAATCAACCCGCCTGCACGGAAGCCTGCCCGGTGCAAGCAAGTATCTTCGGAGATCGTGATGAACTGATTGCCCAGGCTTGGGATCGCATCCGTTCCGACTCGAGCTATGTCCCGCGCATTTACGGGTTGCAGGAAGCCGGAGGCGGCGCAGTCCTCTTCGTTTCCGACGTCGAGTTCGAAAAGTTGGGATTCAAGCCGGTGCCGACCGGTAATCAGCCCATGCCCACACTCACTACAGCAGCCATGGGCGATTCACCCAAGGTTGTCATCATGGGCGGCACGATTCTGTCAGCCCTTTACTGGATCACGCAGCGAAGGAGCGAAGTTGCTCTTGCCGAGGCAGCCGAAAAATCGACCATTACCCGTCTTAAAGACGAAAGGAAGTAAGTCATGATCGCGCGAATTATGTCGAAAATCACTCTCTGGCGCGCCATCGTTGCAGTGATCTTTGTGACTGGTCTCTATGCCACCTACGTTCGCTTCTTTGAAGGCTTCCGCGCCAGCACTAATCTTAGTGACCAGATGCCTTGGGGACTGTGGGTTGGCTTGGGTACGCTGTGCGGTGTCGGTCTCTCTGCGGCCGGATTTGGGATCAGTGCAGCCGTGTACCTGCTGGGTATGGAACGCTACCGGCCGATCCTGCGGGCATCGATTTTGATCTCGTTTCTCGGTTACTGCACCGTGATGGTCGGCTATCTCTACGAGATCGGCCTGCCCTGGCGCTTCTGGCACCCCATCGTGATGTGGAACAGCCGCTCGGTATTGTTCGATGTCTGCGTCTGCATCATGACCTACTTCACGGTGCTGACGTTCGAGTTCGCTCCTGCTGTTATCGAAAAGCTGCCGTGGAAGGGTCTGCGTGAGACGATTCTCCACTATCATCACCGCATTCTAACCGGCGTCGTATTGGCCGGAGTGCTGCTCTCCTCGATGCATCAGTCCTTCCTCGGGGGCCTGTATCTGATTGCGGCCGGCAAGGTACACCCGCTTTGGTACTCGCCTTACATGCACGCCATCTTCTACATGTCGGCAATTCCTGCCGGGCTGGCGCTCACCGTCATGGCAGTTTACCTCAGCATGCGCTCGCTCAATGTTCGCGTGGACTTCAGTATCCTCAGCGACTGTGGACGAATGATCCAACTCCTCCTGATCGTATTTGTCTTCTTCCGTTTCCTTGACCTGGTCGCGAACCACGCTCTGCATTACGCGTTTCAGTTCACTCCGGAAGCAGGCTACTTCTGGTTGGAGGTTGCGCTTCTGATGGCCGCCCCGATCATCCTGCTGAGCTTTCCCGGCGTCCGCGATAACCCGGAAGGTCTCTATTGGACCTGTGCCGTGGTGGTGGCCGGATTCCTGGTGAACCGGCTGAACGTGTCCATCAACGCTCTGCAATCCGCGATGGGCACGCATTATGTGCCCCGGTGGACCGAACTCGCTTCCAGCGTTCTCGTGATCGCAGTGGCGGTGATGGCATTCCGCTATGCCGTCATCTATCTCGACATTCTGCCGAAGGCCACGTCACCGCAACCCACACGGTGGATGGCCAATAGCGGTCTTGCCGCGCAGGCGTAGGAGCAACGCCTGCTCTCCTTGCGGCGACAGAGGGCCTCGCACCGCGCGGGGCCCTCGCTCGTTTCAGTTGGCTGTTGGAGACAGCACCAGTACCTGGATCCCCGAAGGGGCCGCCTTCGACCGGTACACCCGTTCCGTTGCCGCCTTGAAATCGTCAGGTTTGGCGTCAGGAATGTTGACGAACGTCTGCGGGTTCAGGTCAATCAACGGGAACCACGAGCTTTGCACCTGCACCATGATGCGATGCCCGCGGCGAAAGGTGTGGTCAACGTCCGGCATGTCGAAATTGACTTCCGTCATTTTGCCGGGCACAAAGGGTTCTGGCTTCTCGAAACTGTTGCGGAACTTGCCGCGCATTGGCTCGCCCCGCACCAGCTGCTCGAATCCCGCCATCTTTTCCACGGGCGGCCCCACGTCCTTACGCGTTTCCGGCTTCTCGCCTTCAGGTTCCGGAAAGTACTCGGGATAAACGTCAATCAGCTTCACCACAAAGTCCGAGTCAGTGCCACTCGTGGAAACGAAGAGCTTCGGCGAGACTGGCCCGGCGATTGTGATGTCCTGCTGCAAGGGTTCGGTTTCGTACACCAGCACATCGGTACGAGATGCCGCGAAGCGCTGGTCGGCGACCATGTATTCCTGCGGAACGCCCAGCGCCGTGTAGCCCACGAATGGTACCGGCTTTGCCGGATCGCTAACGTATTGGTCGTACGCCTCTCCAGTCGCCACGGGCGAATTAAAGCCCAGCTGCCCTTTCTCGCCGAAGTATAGAGTCTTTGTCTCGGCGTTCTTCGGCGGCCACGCGTCGTATTGTCGCCAGACATTCGTCCCGGTTTCGAAGACGTAAGCCTTGGGCAGCTTCACCGTGCCGTCGCCCTTCAGATACGCCTCGAAGAACGGAAATTGGATTTGCTCGCGGAAGTAGTCACCCGTGTCCGACGCGAAGTCCACATAGCCCAATCGCCGCCCATCATAGCGCGACCATCCGCCATGCACCCAAGGGCCCTCGACCAGTGCATTGAATATGCCGGGATTGAACTTGTCGATCGCGTGAAACGTCCGCGTCGGCCCAGCAAGATCTTCGGCGTCAAACCATCCACCAACCGTCAATACCGCGCAGTGAATGTTCTTCATGTGGAGGGCGAGGTTGCGCTCTTTCCAGTACTCGTCGTAAGTGTCATGTTGCGACTGGTCGTTCCACAAGAAGGTCTGTCCGTGGAAATACAGTGCGTTCGCATTCGATAGCGGTCCCATCGTGCGGAAGAAGTCGTAGCCACTCGACGTACCGTAGTCGAACGATTGCCGGTCCTTCGGCGGCAGTGCAGGATTGTTTTGCGGTTTGAACGCGCTGTAGAAACCGAAGTTCGCCGCCAGCATGAATGCCCCGCCGTGATAGGCATCGTCGCCCATGAACAGGTCGGTCATGGGGGCTTGCGGCGAGGCTGCTTTCAGCGCGGGATGTGAATCGATAATGCTCGCCGACGTAAAGAATCCGGGATAAGAGATTCCCCATATTCCGACTCGCCCGTTGTTGTTGGCCACATTCTTCAGCAGCCATTCAATCGTGTCATACGTGTCAGTGCTATCGTCCACATCGTTGTTCGACGCCTTGTGGTCGAGGTGCGGCCGCATCTCAATAAAGGTACCTTCCGACATATAGCGGCCGCGCACATCCTGGTAAACAAAGATGTATCCAGACTTTTCGAACGCCTCCGACGGCCCAATCGAGGTGCGGTAGTTATCGACCCCATAGGGCGCAACACTGTAAGGCGTGCGGTTCATCAGGAAGGGATAGGAATGCGAGCTGTCCTTGGGAACATAGACCGCTGTGAACAACTTCTTCCCGTCGCGCATGGGGATGGCGTACTCGTACTTGGTGTAATGCGCGCGAACATCGAACGGCGGCGGTGCGTCGGGCTTATTTTGGGCGAAGGCGAAGGAAGGTAGAACACCAACAACGACAGCGAATAACGACACGAATCTGCGCAACACGCTCAGGAGTCTCCTGTAATCGAAGACCCAACTGCGGGTCGAGGCAGTTGGGTCAGTTTTCAATTTGCCACAATAACAACTTATTGCGCCGTGAAGGTCACAAACTTCTTCCCCAGATAAAGCTTGGCGGTGTTCCCATCCATCACGATCTTCAGTGGTTGCGGACGGTTGAGCTTGTCATCCGTCATGATATCTGCGATCAACAGCTCGTTGCCGGCAACATCCAGGATATGGAACTTGCCGTCCGCCGTGTACCCCATGCCGTACTGACCCGGAGGCAGCGTATTGCTACCGAACGACAGCTTCTTTTCGGTAATGAAGAAGCCGTTGTACTTGGCCTTTACATCCGACGAATACCCCGACGTGTCCACCAGTCCGGCAATGACGTAAAAATCATCGGGATAGTGAATTGCAGCCGAGTTGCGCAACTGTGTGGTCGCGCTCAGGCCGCGGAAGAAGTAAGACTCCGGAACCACCTTCTTTAGATCAGCGGACGGCACAACCATCGGCGACGATGGGGCATTCTGCGCCACCGCCGACAAGGCCAGCAGGAGAACCAGTGCAGCCAGTGAGAATCTGCGAACCATACAACCTCCAGGAGAGATGAATTGCGAGGCGCTGCCCATTTCGAGCGCGGCCTATTGTGCAACGTAAAGCAAAATGACGAGTCCATCAAAGTTTACACGCGTCCGGTTCCAGCCACGATTGCCAGGTGGACGCGCCTTCCCGTGTTCCCAAATCGTTGCAAACGCGCCTCGCGCCCCGCATTTTCGGTGTACTATCGAACCACTCAGGCCGTTGTGGAGCGACCGCTATAAACGGAGTCGTGTAGTGAATATCCTCCTCCTCTCCATGCCCGATTCGTTCGAGCACATGCCGACGATCGCCGTCCGCATGCCGAACGGGGGCCTTACTTCGCTCGCGGGCAACGTTGATCCGCACCACACAGTCGCGGTGGCCGACCTCATTCTCGTGCAGCAAAGCGTGCGCACAACGGTTGAACGACTCGTTCGCGAGCACAATCCCGACATCGTTGGCCTGTCGGTCATGACCTTCCAGCGCAAGACCGCATTCCGTGTCATCGAGCTGATACGCGCGCTGAAGCCGGACGTGCGAATCGTCGTTGGCGGCTATGATCCCAGCCTCGCTGCCGATGCCTACCAGCACGAAGCCAGCGGCGTGGACTTCATCGTTCGCGGCGAGGGCGAGCTTACGTTCCGCGAACTTCTCCGCGCCGTAGAAAACGGGTCTGACTTTCGAAAGATCGCCGGGCTGACTTATCGCGACGGCCAATCGTGGCGCGAGAACGTCCCGCGTCCCGTGCACTCCCTCGAAGGGGACGACATTCGTCTCCCCAATCGCGCCGCCCGTGTCCTTGGCGGATACACCATGCTCGGCCGCCAGATTGACGTCGTCGAGACCTCGCGCGGTTGCACCTTCGATTGCGGGTTCTGCTCCATCATCGAGATGCGCGGTCGCAACTTTCACACCTACTCCTTCGACCGCGTCCTCGCCGACATTCGCGACGCCCGCGATAAAGGCGCGCGCGCCATCTTCATTGTTGACGACAACATCTCGCTCAACATCCAGCGCTTTGAGGCCCTTTGCCAGGCCATTATCGACGCCGGCCTGAACGACATCGCCTACACCGTACAGGCCATGACCTCGCCCATCGCCATGCACGGCGAGACGCTCGCTCCGCTCATGCGCAAGGCCGGCTTCCGCTACGTCTTTCTCGGAATCGAGAACATCCTCGAAGACGATCTCGTGTACCTGAAGGCATCGGCCAAGAACTCCATTCGCGAAAATGGCCGGCGCACCGGCAACGCGACCATCAAGGCCATCGACTTCCTGCACCAGAACAAAATGTACGTTGTGGGCGGCCTCATTGTCGGCAATCCCGACGACACATTGGACTCGATCCGCACCAACCTCGATTTCGCCCGTGACTATGTGGACTGGCCCTATATCCAGCATCCCACTCCCTATCCCGGCACGCCGATGACGAAGGATTTTCGCGCCCGCAACCTCATCAAGATCGAGCGGCTCGAGGAGTACGACGGGACCACCGCTGTAGTCGCGACCGAGCACCTCGCACCGGAAGAGATCGAGTACCAGCGCTGGCGGGTCGAACGCTGGATGAAGACTGCTCACATTCCCGCAGTCATCGCGAAAGAACCCTGGTTCGTGTTCAAATACTGGCTACCGATGCTGGCCCATACCTTCCGGGGAAGTACCCTGCGCTCGGCGTTCGGCTTGGAAAGTGACCGCAAGGTCTTCCAGCGTTACCGGGCCCTTCGCGCCCAGGAGCGCGTGTACCTGTAAGGACCTGAACGGGACTTGGACTCCGCCCCCAAAAATAGCGCCGGGTGCGGGTGCCCCATCCTTTCGCCTTCTGTTGGCGAAAGGGTGGGATAAATAACCCCTCCCCCCACACAAGCCCGGTTTTGGCTGGTGTGGGTCTTTTTGTCCGAGTCCCGAATTTCTTCGGGTGCCCCAGAGGATGGGAGAAATAACGCCCGACCTCGCGACCGCCTTGTATCGGGCACGGCTTCAGCCGTGCCGTAAACGCTCACGATTCCTTCCGGAGGCTTTAGCCCTGAGCCCGTGTCCTTGCGCTAGCATCCAACCTGCATGTCTTTTTCCCGCCGCTCTCGCCGCGCACTCTTACTTGGTCCTTCTCGGCGTGGCCGCGGTCATATGCATCGCATGGCTCGCTGCTTCCCCTCAACACGCTTCCGGCCCCGCGACCGCCGTCAACATCTGCGGCTCCTCCATCGACGTCCGCTTTGACGGCGCGCCAACCGCTGTCACCCAAAAAGACCTGCTCACCTGGGTAAATCGCGCCGGTGATGCCGTCTGCACCTACTACGGCAAGTTCCCGGTTCCCCATCTACGCCTCGACGTGCGCATCCACGGCGGCTCCGGCGTTCATGGCGGAGTCACCTACCCCGACGACGGAGGCTACATCAACATCTCGCTGGGCGCCGACACCACCATGGCTCAACTCAACGACGACTGGATGCTCACCCACGAGATGATCCACCTCGCGTTCCCTTCCATGGCGCGCAAGCACCATTGGATCGAAGAAGGTATTTCGGTCTATGTCGAACCCATCGCCCGGGTTCAGGCCGGGCAACTCTCCGCCGAGCGTATGTGGCATGATGTCGCCCGCGACATGCCGCAGGGCGAGCCCGAAGCCGACGATCGCGGCCTCGACAACACTCACACCTGGGGACGCACCTACTGGGGCGGTGCGATGTTCTGCCTCGTCGCCGACGTGCGCATTCGCCAGCAGACGCACAACCAGAAGGGTCTTCAGGACGCCCTGCGCGGCATCCTCGCCGCCGGCACCATTAACGACGATTGGGATATCGAGCGCGCGCTCGCGGTCGGCGATAAAGCGACGGGGACGACCGTCCTGACCGACCTCTATCGCGAGATGGCCGACAAGTCGAATCCATTCGATCTTCCGGCGCTGTGGAAGCAGTTAGGAATTTCCCGGGACGCAAGTGGAACGATTACCTTCGACTCCCATGCGCCCTTGGCTCAGGTCAGGACGGCCATCACACAGAAGGAACCGGCCGGCAGTCACTAGACCGGTTTGTATCAGTGCACGACTTCCCATGTTGCTGAAACCCTCTCTGCTTGCGTTGTTTTGAAGGGGAGGGGAGCAGCTTTAGCTGTGCCGTACAGCTCCTTTATTTTTTGCCATTCCTCGCCGGACTTTAGTCCGCGGGAATCTGTTTTTTCATCTCGTCCGGGTTCTATAAAAGGATGGGGTAGTGCCGAGCTTTAGCTCGGCGATTACGGCCCTCTCGAATGTCTGAGCCGGCTTTAGACGGCGGCACGCGTGCTCGGCGGTCACCAACCCAACAAGCGAATTGTCATCCCTGAACGCTCGCCCAAAATATTCCGACTCGCCTGTTCTGGGTGGCCCACAATTGCCTGCGGTTGGCAATTGTGGGTTCCACTGGGCGCCCCCCAGCTTTCGCGTTTCCTTTGGCGCTAACAACTGGCGCTAACAAGAGGCCCGGCAGGGCCGACATATCTAAGCCCACCGCTTCAGCGGTGGGTAAGGGAAAAAGAAATCCATTCCTCTCTGCCGAAGGCGTGCGCGCAGCCGCAGGCGGAGCGCCCAGAATGACGATCTATCCTTCACCCGCGCCCAAGTCGTAGGTGACCCACAATTGCCTGCGGTTGGCAATTGTGGGTTCCACTGGCGGCCCCCGGCTTTGGCGTCTTCCTGGGCGCTAACAACCGGCGCTAACAACGAGGCCCGGCAGGGCCGACATATCTAAGCCCAGCGATTCATCGCTGGGTAAGCAAAAAACAAACCCATTCCTCTCTGCCGAAGGCGTGCGCGCAGCCGCAGGCGGAGCGCACAGCATGACGATTTCCCCGCGAGTGTCCCACCAAACTTCCTTTGCTTGGGTGGGATTTTTCGTATCGACTACGAAAACTCTGACACGGTCCCAGATGAACTCAAATCCAAATCCGATCCGCCGGGTGCCCCACCCAAGCTTCTTTTGCTTGGGTGGGGTTTTCGTATCGACTACGAAAACTCTCACACGCCTCGGTGGTGAAAAGCCTTCTCCCGTTTCGGGAATCCCCATTACCAACGTGTCCTCCTCCCGTTACCAAAGTTTTTTCGCCCGCACGATTTTTCTTTACCTCCTCACTCTCTCCGCGCTATCTCTATCTCGATGACCTGCCCTTGTGGCGCCGCATCCTGCTGCGGCCGCCTAGAGGGCTTTTGTTCTTTAACAACCGATGCACCCTAACTCTTTTGTTTCTGCGACTTTGGCTGCAAGTACCTTTGTTTGCCCAATCTTGCCCACAGTCGTGCCGTAAACCCTTTCTTTTCAGCAGAGGCAAAGGGGGCACCGCAGTAACGACGTGGCTTTAGCGAATTACTAATTACTTCTTCTCGAAAGGGCCTCATGCAATACGAAACTTGCTGTCACATCCAAGAAAACGGAGCCTATTGCGGCTCCCCGGCTCTGCAAAACAATAAATACTGCTATTACCACCTCAAACATCGCGGACGCCGCCTGCGTCGCGCCCGCGCTCTGCGCGACAACGTACCTTACCGCCTCGAGATTCCTCCTCTACTAGATCTCGATTCCGCGCAAT
This sequence comes from uncultured Acidobacteriaceae bacterium, assembly GCA_963738905.1. GTDB lineage: Bacteria > Acidobacteriota > Terriglobia > Terriglobales > Acidobacteriaceae > DASRAA01. Next base: position 294,075 of record CAVTYG010000010.1, on the reverse strand, counting down.
TCGCGCTCTCTGAGATCGTCGCAGCTCTGGGCGACGGCCTGCTCGACCATCGCACCGCCGGAAAAATGCTCTACGCCATCCAGCAGGCCACCTCGCTTCTCAAGTACCGCGCCAAACTGCAAGCAGCGCAATCACAAACAACGAACTGCCACGAATGAAGCAGCGCCCCAGGCGCGCGCCCCTCTTTCGGACGCTAACCTGGGTCTGCCTGCCGATGCCGCCTCCCGCGTGCAGGAATATCCCGGCTTCGAACGCGAATTCGGTCTCGACCCCGGGACCGACATCGATGCCGAGACGGACTGGACGCTGCGTAAGGCCGACGACGAAGCGGAGCTTCGCCGCGCCAACGAGCCCCCCGCGCCTCCTCCCGGCATACGTATCGGCTCGGCTCAATACCGTATCTACCGCGAGGAGGCCTATCAGTCCTTGAACATCCAACTGAACCGCATGCGCCATGAGCTTCGCGACTATTACGAAGAGAAAAACAAACCCATCAAGGACGAGATCGAAAAGATGAGAAAGGAGATGGCCTCAGCCAAGGCGTCGCCCGGTCAAAGCACCAAGACCGCGTAGCCCAGCCGAGCGTCGATTCTGGTTCGGAATTTTTTCCGGAGGCAAGGGGACCGCTGATCAGCCTGCGCTAACGGCGCCAGCGCCGCTCGATCAGGTAGTCCACGGCGATCTTCCCGGGGCCGAAGATGAAGATGATCAACGACGCCATGAGGAACGAAAACGGAGTAGCGGCGATGAAGTCATCGGGCTTCGAGAAGATCGAGACGAACGCAGCGTGATCGGCAGTGAGATAGGCGACCAGCATGTCCACGGTGAACATCAGGGCGAGCAACCGGCTGCCGAGGCCGATGGCCAGCAGAATTCCGCCGAAGCACTCAAGGCTGCTGATGAAATAAGCGTTAAGGGCGGGTGCGGGGATTCCCAGGCTGGTGAAGAACTCGATGACGTGCGGCAGGTTGTGCAGCTTGCCCCATCCTGTTTGAAAAAACTGCCAGCCCCAGTAGAGGCGCACAAAGAGCAGGAACGGAGACTGCAATGATTCGCCGATTCGGATCAGAAGCGAGTAAGCCTTCTGCAAACTGTTCATGCGAAGAGAGACCGTCCTATTTGGATTTGCAGAACCATCCCAGAGACGACCAAAGGGCGAACCATGATTGAACGTTGGCGGCAGCATTCTCGCCGGAGGCGCGGCTCCAATCGACACTCTCGACCGCTTCCGAGAGACGCTTGCCTTCCCGCAACGCGCGAAGCAGATGAAATGCCTCCGCGTCGAGGCGCTTGAAGTACACCGAATTCTCAGCGCGGTGCACGGCGAGAAAGACAGTTCTTCGGCTTCGGTAGCCTGCGCATCGGCGGACGACGTCGCGCTGGACGGTCACTGACCGCGTTGCTCACGATGTCGAACTCGCGCTGCTGGCGCCGGATCTTCAGAAGTATTTCGTCCACCGGATAGCGAAGCTCGACCAACCGTATGTAAGGTTGCAGATGGAATCGAGGATCGGGACCGAGCATCGCTACATCGGACTCGGAAAGCTTGGGCTTCGCGGCTTCGTCGAAGGTTTCGATTTCGGCCCACTCCAGGCGCACCATGTCTAACACAAGATCGTGGGCCACCGTCGCGTATTCAGGATGCGTGCGCAGCCAGGTTTCGAGTCGCGAACCCAGATTGCGCAGGGTGAACGACTGCGAGGGGCAATCAAGCAAATACGCGACTGACAGCTTCTCGAAGGCGCGATCGCCGAGGACCAGTTTCAGGCCCTCAAAATCTTCCGCCAGCGCAGCCAGCACGCGGAACCAGTATTGGCGGTTGTAAATCTCCAGCCGCTCGAACGAAGTCAGGCGGTTATTCGGCTTGATGATTTCTTCTGCAATGCGGTTCGTCGATCGGCCGTCGCTAGTGCGCTGGCGCATGCCTTCAGCGGCAGTAAGAGGCTGTCGCACCGCGTCGAACATGGTCCGCTGAATGTGATCGAGGTCCATTACGCAATCACCTTTTCAGCCACAAAGCGATTGGCCTTCAAGGCCTCGCGATGCACTTCGTCGAACGATGGAATGTGATCGTCCCATTCGAGCAGCGTGGCTGTCGCACCCGTCAACTCGGTCGCCCGTGCATAGAGCCGCCAGACGGGGTCGATTACCGGATGATCGTGGGTGTCGAGAATGTACTTCTCGAACTTCGAGTGTCCAGCGATGTGAATCTGCGCCACTCGCTCGTGAGGAACGTTATTTACGTAGTCGAACGGATCGAAGCTATGGTTCTGCGACGAGACATAGATGTTGTTGACGTCCAGCAGAATGCCGCAGTCGGCGTCTTCGACAACTTCGTTCAGGAACTCCCACTCCGTCATCTCCGACGCATGAAACTCAGCGTAGCTGCTTACGTTTTCCACCACGACGGGAACTTCCAGGAAATCGCGCGCCTCGCGTATCTTCTGCGCCGTCTTCTTCGCGGCTTCGAAGGTGTAAGGCATTGGAAGCAGATCGTGGGAATACGTACCGTCCACGCTGCCCCAGCAGAGATGATCGGAAAGCCACGGAGTATTAGTGCGACGTACCAGCTTCTTCAGGCGCCGCAGGTGTTCGCGGTTCAGCGGCTCGACCGAACCAAAGTACATGGAGACGCCGTGCTGCACGACGCGATACTGCTCCAAAATCTGGTCGAGGACGGCGAGCGGGCGGCCGCCGTCGCACATGAAGTTTTCCGAGATGATTTCGAACCAGTCGACGACCGGCTTCTCTTCCAGAATGTGGTTGTAGTGCGGGATGCGGAGTCCGATCCCTACTCCATATTCGGTGAATCCGTTAAAGCGATTTGCAGGCATATCGGTCAGCGTGTGACGAGCGGCGAGAAAAAGCGGACGAAGGCCAGGCATCGATCCCGGCCTTCGCACACCACGTTGCAATCGGAGGTTACGCTGAAGGTGGCTTGGAGCCGTCAGTCGCGCAGCCGCCCTTGCCTTTGCAGGAGTTCTTGCCCTTGCAGCCGTTGTCCCCAGCTTTACAGCCGCCCTTGCCCTTACACGAGTTCTGGCCCTTGCAGGCGTGCTTGTCCTTGTCGAACGAGGTGGCCATGTGGCCGAGGTTCGTGTTGCTGGAGAACGACTTGGAATTGGATGACTGGGCCTGCGCCACAGCCGTGTTGCCGGCCATGAAACCCGCCAGCGCAGCTCCCATCATCAGTGACTTCATCGACTTCGTCATTGCGGTATTCTCCTCTACGGTTGGTTGTTCAGACCTGAGTGTTACTTTGGCCCCACTCCTAATACGTGGGCGGGATTCTATCGGATTTCGCTCCCGGTGTGAAATTGAAAGGATTCCCACCTGGACTGCCACCTCGGAACCCCTACGCTTTGCAGTGTTTAGCGGTCCTCAAATGACACGGGCCAAGAGGGCCGCAGTCTCTGCTAGACCGCCCAGTGCCATATAGGACTGCTGAACCGGGAATAAGTTGCATGCCGCTGGGAGCTTTTTTGCCCGAAAAGCGTGTGTTAAAATCAAGGTTTCGGCACCTGATTCCTGACAAGCATGCTCTTCTCCAAAGACTATGTGGGCTATCTGGCCCGCGAAGTAACCAAAAAACTTATCGCCGGCGAGTTCATCGACGCCCCTGAGCCTCAGATTGTGCGGGAACGCATTAATGCCGCCATGCTGGAGGAATTGGCGCTGGAAGACCGGATTAATGACGAAGTCAGGATGATTCTCGAGACCTATTCTGACGAAATGCGGCAAAGCGGCGCCAATTACCAGGAGATGTTCAAGAAAATAAAGAACGAACTGGTGCGCAAGTACAAGGCGGTGCTATGAGAATCAGCCGCGAAAAGATTAACAAGCTGGCGCACGCCGTGGCGGATACCCTCGCCGACATTGAAAGTGTTGACTTCATTGAAGATCGCAACACCATTCGGCTTGAGGCCCGCCGCATTCTCGAGGGGCTGATGGTTGAGGAAGCCAAGATCGACGCTGCCGCCCGGCAGAAGATCGAAAGCCAGCGCCGCACCATCCTCGAAGGCTCGCAGGAGTGGGACATCCTGTACCGCAAGTACTACAGCGAAGAAGTGAAGAAGCTCGGTCTCTAGGACACGCCCGGATTCACGTCTCCGGTCCACAATCTCACCCCGTAGTCCGATCCGAATCAGATCTCAAATAGCACTGGTATAGCACTAACATCGGAACCGCTATAAGCCTCCGAGCTTGGAATAACCAGCACCCGACTTCATCTCCTGCATCGCGCATCTGCACTCAACGATCTGACCCACCAAAGTGCCGAGATACCTTTCCGCCTGGTTTCAAGCTGCGCTTTGCAAAAGCCAATTATCAATATATCGATAGTCTTCGGATTACTGTGGACACCACAAAGTCTTTCAGCCTATACTCCACGGAAATTTATTCCACATTTAGCCGCAAGTCGGTATGTGGCAAAGGAGTCCTGATGAAAGCGCCCACTTCGATCTTGGTAATTTGTTTTGCGGTAACTTTGGCGAATATTGGCTGGGCCCAAACTGTAAAGGACAGGGGGGGCAAAGAGTGGACGTGCCGACCCGACCCTGATGGCAACATCTACAAGCGAAATGGTCGCCAAATTCACATTTACGATATCGCAGCTGCAAAGACCGCGCACGAGACTGGGCATGCGGACGATCACAAACCCCTCTGCATCGACGCCTTGAGCAATCATCGAATCATCTGGTCTTGGACAGGGGCCAAACACATAAACGTCAAGTTCACCCCACTGACAGACGATAGGAAGGACAAGGGGACCTGCTGGAACTCGCAATTGCCTTTCGGAGGAACCCCGAACGACGACAGCGGAGATGATGATTTCCTTGTATCACTGAAGGCTGATGACGACCTGTCCGGGTGCGCTTACGAGATGAAGTTCCAAACTAGTAATAAGGGAGATTATGATCCACATATCATAATCAACGGGAGCCATAACGACACTCGAGAGGTATTAGAGGACCTGCTCACTGAGGCCAAAGACCGGGAAACGAAATTGCAGGCAATAATAGATCTCCGTGCACAGCAGAAAAAGTGAAGTTTCGATTTGTTACGTGTGCAACCTGGAATCAATGGCTTTGAAGCGGGGATCGCCTCGCAGGGAATCGAGTTCGATCGTGTTGCTGATCTCCGCCGCTGAATAGCCCGAATTTATCGACTTTTCCAGCCAATTCAGCGCCTGCTGACGATCGCCGAGCAGGTTGTAAACCTTAGCGGCGTAATAGGCGGTTTCCGCGTCGCCGGGACGAAGACCTTGGGCGACGTGCAAGTGTTGCAACGCCTGGTGCTGATCACCTAGCATCGCATAATACTCAGCAACCAGGGTATGTACGTCGGCGTCGTTAGGATTGACCTGCAGGTCAGATTCGGCCAGTTCGATCGCCTTCTTTAACTCAGCCCTGGCTTTGCCGCGTTGCGGTGGATACCAGTAATAAGCTCTTGCCAGGTTGCCGTGCGCCTGGATCTGCCGGTCTCCCAGAACCACCGACTCTTCGAAGGCGCCAATAGCGTCGGGTAGCTTTTTCTCAAGGAAGTAAGTATCGCCGAGGTTTGTATAGGCCTCATATGAGGGTTGAAGATGGATGGCCTTCTGCAGCGAATGTTCGGCCTCTGGATATTTGCCTGCGACGAGGTAGGTTCCACCGAGGCTTGACCAGTAGGGAGCCGCATCTGGAGCAATGGCCACCGCTTTGTTGTATTGTTCAGCGGCCTGACCGTAACGTGCCTCCTGGGCGTACAGGCTGCCGAGCCACGCGTAATTTGATGGGATTTCGGGGTGTGTCTGGATTGCTTTCCTGTAGGTCTGCTCGGCGAGTTCCATCCGGCCTAGGTGCTCATAGCTCGAGGCTAGTCCGCGATAGGCAACGTCATAGGTCGGATCAGAGTCGAGGGCTAGCTGGAACTCGGAGGCCGCCTGCTCGTAATGGCCGGTGCCTTCATCCAGCATGCCCAGACATACGTTTCCTGCAGCCGACGAAGGCAGAAGTTGGCGTGAACGCTCACAGGCATCGCGCATTTTGGAAATCCATTGCTGGTCTTTTGTAATCTTGTACTTCTCCCAATAGCCGCGGCCTAAGAATGCAAAGGCGACCGCATACCCAGGGTCAAGTTCCAATGCCCGGTTGAACTCGGTGAGGGCACTATCCAGGTTTTCCGGACTGGGGGACCGGTCCAAATAGCCCCTCCCACGCATAAAAGCCGCATAGGCGTCACTGCTGGTGGTGTTGCGGGCCTCGTCGGGAGGTGGACTCTTATGCAGCTCGAGTTCCAGCTCCCGCACGGCCGCGTCCACTACTTTCTCTTCAAACTCTTTGAAGTCGCTGGCGCTTCCCGTCACGCTGTCTGCCCTCAACAGCTTGTGTGATTCGATTTCCGAGAGGGCGAGGTTCACCTGGAGCTGATCGCCGCTACGCTGGAGATTGCCGTCCAATGCCAGGTTTGCCCCTAGCTTGGTCCGTGCATCCTGCATGCTAGTCACATGATTCGCGCTCATCTCGCTAAACGGTATGATTCCCACCGGTTGCGACGCCGTCAGTTGCATCAAGCGATTGGTCACTGTATCGGTCAATCCATCGAAGAGTGCGGCATCTTGCGGTTGCGCCCCCGTCATGTGGAACGGCAGCACGGCGACATGTTTGACCGACGGTTCCGGAGGTGCCGTTAGACGTCTCCCAACAAGAACGCCGGCTGCGATTCCAAGCACAACCACCACACTCCAGATTAGGAACATTCGGGTGTTACGCGCTTTGCCTAGCAGCTCCAGTTCGCTCAGAAGCTCACTGGCTGATTGGTAGCGCAGTTTTGGTTCTTTCTTCAGGCATCGCAAGACCACGGAATCCAGGCCGGGAGAGATCTGCTGGTTCTTGCTGCGGGGACTAGGCGGCGGTGAATGTACGATGGCATCCCGAAGTGCCTGGCCGCGTTCGCGGAAGGGCCTCGTGCCGGTAGCCATCTCATAGAGAACGACGCCCGCGGAATAGATGTCCGAACGAGCGTCGGGCTCGTTCCCAAGGACTTGCTCAGGCGACAAGTACGGAGGAGTTCCTGCGCCTGGGTGGTTTAACGACGCTGAGTCTGTCAGAGTTTCATCGTCGGGCATCACCGACAACTGGGCGAGGCCAAAGTCCAGAATCTTGAGCACGCCGTCCTGAGTGACGCGCAGATTACCGGGCTTGAGATCACGATGAATTACACGTTGCGCGTGGGCGGCCGCCAGACCACGAGCCAACTGGATCCCCAGCGCCAGCACTTCCTTTTCGGGTAAGGCACCGCCGTCAAGGCGTTCATTCAGGGAGGTGCCGGGGACATATTCCATCACCAGGTAGTCGAGTCCCTGTTCGGTGTGGAAGTCGTAAACAGCCTCGACGTTGGGGTGGTTGAGCCGGCTGAGGATAAGCGCCTCGCGCCGAAAGCGCTTGCGCGCAGAGATGTCGCTCAGGGTGGTGGCATTGAGCACCTTAACTGCGACGGCCCGCTCCAGCCGGGTGTCCCATGCACGGTACACGACACCCATGCCGCCGGCACCGATTTCTGCCATGACGCGATAGTGCCCAAGTATCTGCCCGGGATTGAGACTTGCTGAAGCCGCCATATATTTACTTCGAACAAGCGAATCGTATGACGGTTCCCCCCTAGGGTCAACATGAGTAACTACAGAAATGTCTATCCACAAAGGTATGTCGGGGGGGGGGTGCACACTTAGCGGGTATTAACTAACTTTAAAACTTTTCCTTCTTCCAGATGTACTTAAGTTTTGTCCGCTGACTGATTCTCTAGCAGAACTTCCTTAGCATCGCGCGACACGCGAGTCGGTTTCCAGAGGCGGTCGGGAGATACGAAAAAGACCGAGATGGCCAGCAGGGCAGCCAAATTCAGCACAATGAAGCTGCGAGCGGGCGAAGAGATGCGGCGCAACGGGAAGGTCTTCGGCAGAACAGGGTCGATCAGCGCCAGGGCAAGAACTGCTAGTGCAATCGCTGCCAGCGACGTGCGTATGTTTCCACCGGGCAAGAAAGCGATTGCGATGAGTCCGGCGAGAACCATCCAGGGAAGGACTACCCGCCCGAATTTGTGCGGCAGGAAGTGAAAGCGCATCCGATCTGCTGAGGAGAACAGTTGAGGCTCGCGCGCCCAAATCTGCCAGACGCCCGCCAGAGTACGCAGTTTGCGGCGAAACTCGCCGCCGCTGATCTCGCCGTAGTCGAAGGCCAAAGCTTCGGTGTCGATCACCACGCGATAGCCGCGAAAGAATGCCTGTTGCGGGATGACGCCGTCATCGACGAGGGTATCGTCGGGAATCGACTCCGCAAGGCTACGGCGCATGGCGTAAATGCAGCCCGTGGTGTTGAAGATGGAGTCAATCTTCGAGTGCTGCTGGCGGGCCCACATCTCATACTTCCAATACACGTCGATGTCGGCGGCTTCACCCACAATGTTGTCGTGAACGAAGCGCAACTCGCCGGTGACGGCACCGATGGTTGGATCGGCGAAGTTCGCCACCAGGTGTCGCAGCGATTGCGGATCGAGCCGTTGGCGGACATCCACGAAAAACAGAATGTCACCGGTTGCATGCTCCATGGCGACGTTTAGCGCTGATGCTTTGCCGGCGTGGGTCACCCGTACCAGGCGAACCCGCCGGCGGGCGTACCCCGAGACGATACTGTCGGTTGCATCGGTTGAGCCGTCTGAGACGACGACAACGTCCAGCAGCTCGTGCGGGTAGTCGAGTGCGAGCAAATTGTCGAGCTTTTTGGCTATGAATTCCGCACCGTTATAGACGGCGAGGACGACAGTCACGCTGGTCTGGAAGGTAAGGTCCTTGCGCATCGGGGGGCCGAACTTCCTCCAGCGGGCCAGCAAGAGGGGATAAATCGCAACAATGTATAGGCTGACCGCTGCCGCGAGCAGCAGAATGATTGCAGCTAGCATGGGCGAGTCCCGAAGCGACAGTGAAGACCGTGTCCTGCAAGGTCAGGATAGCAGGTTTGGTTAGCTTCCAATTGCAGCCAGCAAGCGGGCTCGGGCCCCGGGGCAGAATCTCAGCTGGTGGTGGCGCGCTCTTTTCCGCGCAGCAATTCCTCCACGTCTTCGACCTTGTCGCTGATCATATTGAGCTTGCGCGCCAGACCCTGAATCTCAGACTCGGCGCGGCGGTTCACATCGAAGTCCAGTTCGCTGCGCAGGCGATCTTTCGTGTCCTGACGGTTCTGGCTCATCATGATGACCGGGGCCTGTAACGCGGCCAGCATCGATAAGAACAAGTTGAGCAGGATGAACGGATATGGGTCCCAAGCCGACCTTCCGAGCCCGATGTTGATGCTGCTGTACACCACCAACACGACGAGAAACGTAATGATGAAAGTCCAGGAGCCGCCGAAGCGCGCAACCGAATCGGCGATGCGTTCGCCAACGGTGGCTTCTTCGTCGATGACGACGTTGGGGTTGCGCGCCGCGCGTACGCGGATGAGTTGCTGTGAGGCGTGGAACTGGCGGCCGAGCACAGTAAGCATATCCATGCCCGCCATAGGCTTGCGTTGCAACAAGACTGCGATATCGTCGCGGTCGACCTCCACGCAAGTCGTTTCCTCGAGGGCGACCGCGGTGGTCTGGTGCGGCGTCTGTTCGAGCATTGAGGCGAAGCCGAAGAACTCTCCGTGTCCGGGCTCATCGACGACGACCTCCTGCCCGTCCTCGTCAACCGTGCTGACTTGCACGCGCCCCGACATCATGACGTAAGCCTGCCCGGCTGGATCGCCAATCTTGTAAATACGCTGGCGAGGGGGGAACTTCTTCAGTTCGACCTGCTTGGCAAGGATGGCGGTCTCCTCGTCGTCGAGCAGTGCGAACAGCGGGACGTGTCGTAGTTCTTCGGGATCGCAAGCCATGAATCACCTCAAGTGATGCGCAGACTAACAACGACGCGCCGGCCGTGGATGCGGCCAGTCCGCCGGAGAGAATTGTAATTGCCGAGCTTTACAGGGAGGTGTAATGTTCGACTCGCCGGATCCTCGAACCTCTGATTCACGATCAATCCGCCGGGCGATCCCTGGCGGGGTGCTGGAGGCGAGATGCGTACCATGCCGTATAGCGCTGCCAAGCAAGACCTTTATCAACCCTGGAAACGGGGCGACTATTTCAAGGGCGGCGAAGCCGCGAAAACAGTATCGTTCGCGGCCGAGTTATCCCGCATGGCCTACTGCCGCAACGAACCGGCGCTTTTGCTGGACCAGGCGCTGATTCAGTCGGTGCTGGCTGGGCTGGGGTTCTCGGGCTGCAAGTTCTTTGAAAGCACAGGAATGAGTTGGAAAGGCGGCACCCATTGCTACACCGCGACCGGCACCGACAAGGAGTCAGTAAAACAAGTCGGCCTTGTCGTCTTTCGTGGTACCGATGCCGACGATCCCACCGATATTGGCGAGGATGCCGATTTCATTCTGAAGCCGTCGGAGGGCGGAGGCCTGGTCCACACTGGATTTGCTGACGCTTTGGCCCAGGTCCGGCCGGAACTCGATGCGGAGGTTGCTGCGATGGGCTGCCCGATTCTGTTCACGGGCCATAGTCTGGGAGCGGCGCTGGCAACGCTTGCGGCAAATTTGTACGGCCGTGGAGCGGCGGGATCGATGTTGTACACCTTCGGTTCGCCGCGTGTTGGGAACTCCGACTTCGCCGCGACTTTCGGCAGCGTTGACGTCAAGCGCTACGTTGACTGTTCCGACGTTGTGACCCGTGTCCCCCTGCCAGAGATGGGGTACGCGCACGTTGGCACTCCGCTTTACATCGATCGCGATGGGTCCATCAGGAACAATCCATCCGACGCGTTTGTTATTGGTGACCAGGCTGTGGGTGAGACTGAGTACCTGCTGCGTTCTGCCTGGAGGATCGGCGATGTGGGGGTCCGTAACCTGGCAGACCACATCCCCATGAACTATGTTTGGGCGGTAAATGCTTAGCCGGCAGTCGCGACACCTGAGACTGGGCCCAGAAATCCCAGCGCACACCCTGCCGTGATTACAATCACTGCACGGCGGCGGTAAGGCGCGTAAAAGAAAATCAGGCTTTTCGTAATCATCCTCGCGGAGGTGTCCCATGGCACCCAATGTCCTCACACGCGTGGCCTTCAAGAACATTCTGATTGCAACCGACTTTTCCGAAGTGTCGCAGCATGCGCTCCTGCATGCCCTGGCTATGGCGAAACGCTACGACGCCAAGCTCACGGTTATGCACGTTGCACCCATGGACACACAAACGCCCCTTCCCATGGAGCCGATACCGGTCGAAATGGACTGGCAAAAGAAGCGGGCCGCGGAAAACATGGCGCGGCTCGAAGGCTTCGAGGCTCTGCACATGTTCCCGCACGATCGGGTGTTGCGCCAGGGAAGTCCATGGCCCGAAATCGCAGCCGTCCTTGAGGAGCGCGAAATCGACCTGATCGTACTGGGCACGCACGGCCGCGGGCTGCTGGGACAGATCTTTCTCGGCTCCGTGGCGGAACAGGTATTGCGCCATGCCCCTTGTCCGGTACTGACGGTGGGGCCTGACGTACTGACCGGCCTGCTTGACCGCGAAAACCTGGCACATGTGTTGTTCGCCACGGATTTTTCGGAAGGCTCGCTGCAAGCTTTTCCGTATGCCGTTTCGCTCGCCGAAGAGAGCGATGCTGAGTTGACGTTGTTGCATGTGATGGGACATTCGCAACCCCTGCCACTGGAATATTCCAGAGAATTGCTGGCCGACTACCGGCAGCGGCTCTGGGAGATGGTGCCAACGGATGCGAACCTGTGGTGCAAGCCGCAGGTCGTGGTGACGATTGGTGATACTTCGGACGAAGTGATCCGCGTCGCTCAGGAGAAGAAGGCAGACCTCATTGTGATGGGTGTACACCAGGGGGGCACAGCGGCGAGCCATTTGCCGTGGTCGGTAATCCACTCCGTCGTACGGCATGCGCGGTGCCCGGTGTTGACGGTCAGGGGCACGAAGTCGCATTAGGCGACGGCTAATTCCAGCGGCAATGAAACCTTGGGCACGAGCTGTCTGCTAATCTGAACAGCTTGTTATGCAATTCATCTGCACTCTGATTGCGGTGGTGTGCGCGTTGCTGGCGCTCGCGGGCGCGGCGTACTTCGCTCTCTGCGTGTGGGCTGCGGGACGTTTTCGCCGCAGCAGTCAGCGGAGGGGTGCGGTCGCGTTCGCTCCGCCAGTCAGCGTGATGAAGTCGCTGAAGGGCCTGGATCCTCACATGTACGCTGCATTACGCAGTCATTGCGTGCAGGAGTATGGCGAATACGAGCTTTTGTTTGGTGTGAGTGATCCGAACGAGCCTGCGGTCGATCTGGTGAAGCGCTTGCAACAGGAGTTTCCTCACCAGTCGATTCGAGTACTACCGTGTCCGCAAAGCCTGGGGCTTAATGGCAAGGTCAGTACGCTGGCGCAGATGCTTCCGCAGGCGAAGTACGAACACGTTCTGATCAATGACAGTGACATCGTCGCTCCGCGCGATTACCTGCGTCGGGTCATGTCTGGATTGGACGACGAACGAGTGGGCATAGTGACTTCACTCTATCGCGGGCTGCCTGGGACGACACTTCCTTCCAGGCTAGAAGCTTTAGGCCTGAGCACTGATTTCATCGGGGGTGTGCTCGTGGCTCGCGAGATGGAAGGCATGCGCTTTGCCCTGGGTGCGACGATGGCGACCACCAAAGATACGCTCCGCAAAATCGGCGGACTGGAGGCACTCGTCGATTATCTTGGCGACGACTACGAACTGGGCGCGCGCGTCGTGGCGGCGGGCCTGCAGGTCGAACTCGCGGACGTCGTGGTGGAGACCACTCTCCCGGATTACCGCTTTGGCGAATTCTGGCGGCATCAGATGCGGTGGGCGCGTAACGTTCGCGACCGGCGGACGGCGCAATATTTTGGCCTCATCGTCACCTTTGGGCTGATATGGGGAATCTTTGCCGTGTTAGCGGCGCCGCGTCAGTGGTGGACATGGGCCGCGCTGGCACCCGTCGCCACGTTGCGCTTGGTTGCGGCGATCGCGCTGGGACGCGGAGTTCTGGCCGACCCGAACGTTCTGCGCGAGTTGTGGCTGGTGCCGCTGCGTGACCTGCTCGCACTGGCAGTGTGGATGGTGAGCTTTACGGGCAACACCATCGAGTGGCGCGGGCTGAAGTTTCGCGTGCGTCACGGAAAACTGGAGAAGGCGTGAAGTCCCCTTACTTTCCGCCCTGTACCGCGTTGAGGCAGCGGCTATAGAGCTGAAGCAGATGGGTGGCGTATTCTTCCGCGGCCGTGGATGAGACAGCCCCCTGAAAACCGACACCGGTGGCCCCGGTTTTTCCGAAGCTGGTTGTAGCCGCAATGAACTTCATCAGGTCGAGTGCGATGTCTTCGTTACGCCGTGCGCCGAAACCGCTGACGATGGGTTGTTCCATGGATAAGGACTCCGCATCGGACGGGCCGATGTGGAGAAATCATAACAAAGACGAAGCAAAATGATGTTTGCGGGCGACTCGGCTCCGTGTATGCTTCACGCACCCAGCGGGAGCCGCCCGCACTGCGAGGGCTGAGATGGCCACCGTCACCATCAACATTTATTACGATTCCAATCCTCCGTTCAATCCGCGGACACAGGGACTGGTGAATGCGATCTTCGATTCGTGCTTTGCCTCGCTGGATCGAGACAAGGTCGTTATCGTGTGGATCCAGGGATCGCCGCCAAAGCCTCCCGGAAAGGGCTGGAACGGATCGAGTGTGCTCAACTACGAGCTCAAGAGCACTCTACCGACTTCGGTGCTGGGTATTGCCGCGGACGGACAAACTGGGAACTATGCCAGTAACATCTGTCCGGCGAACATTGCGGCGGGAGGCGGGGACACCGACATCTCAACCGCGAACACCGTCGCGCACGAGATTGGCATCCACGGGATCATCGACAAAACCGGGCACTACAAGGGACACGGGACCCATGATGTAGGCAATCCGAAGAAGACGCCGGGACTGACGCAAGGGCCGGGCCAGTGGCTGAGCGACGAGTGCGCCGATCTGAAGAGCGCCCTGGGAGTGAAATAGGAGGCACGATGAAGACGCTGATGGGATTGGCCGTGGCGTACACGGCGGCATTTGCGGTCCTGGTGATCGCGGGGCATGAAAAAGATTGGGAAGGCGAGTACGGGTTCCTGTACGCGCAGGACGAAGACGTGGACGAAGTACTCGGCAACGTTTTCGCGCCCGCGTATTCGGTTGCGAAGTCATTTGGAGTTGTGCGGCTGGCGCATCCGCAGAAGAGTCTGTGAGGGAATGCCCAGAAGTCAGATGCAAGTTGTCGTCATTTGGCGGACAATAGCAAGTTGCTGACTGTTCCACTTATCCCATGCCCGACATCAAATCTCGTTATGAATTTCGCATCTGGGCGAAGCTGCTTACACCGCTTCACGACAGACTGAACGCCCTGGGTGAGGCGCGCGAGACTGTCAGCCAGGAAACCTATCTCATCTCAGCGTTGACCGAGAAGTGTAACGTGAAGATCCGCGCCGGCCTCATGGACATTAAGGTGCTCATCGCCGAAGAACGCGGACTGCAACAGTGGACACCCATCCTGAAGGAAGGATTTCCGCTGGCGAGCCAGGTAATTGCAGAGCAGGTCTTTCCCGCGTTGCAGGTGGCGGCTCCCGCTATGTCGAAGACCGCGTACACGCTCGATGAGTTTTTGAGCGAATTGGTGCGGCGGCAGGCGAAGATCTCCGTGGTGGACGTTGCCAAGACGCGGTACCAGTACGGCATTGGCGTCTGCGCAGCGGAATATGCCAAGGTGACCCTGAACGGAGTACCGCGCGACACGGTGGCGGTGGAATCGACTGACGCCGATGCGGTATTGCAACTGGTCGAAAAGCTCGGCATTCACGAGAAGAATGTCAGCTACATCAGTGAAATCAGCCGCATTCGGCGGCAGGCGGATGGTTCCTAGCGCAGTTCGTCCTATAAGGGAGAAATCGAACAATGGGTCAGGAGATCGAACGGAAGTTTCTGGTAAAGAATGACAACTGGCGCGGGCAGGTGCAGGGCAAGCGCTATCGTCAGGGATACCTAAGCACGGTCAAAGAACGTACGGTGCGTGTGCGCACCGCTGGTGACAAGGGCTACATCACGATGAAGGGCATCACGGTTGGCGCGTCGCGGTCGGAGTACGAGTACGAGATTCCGTTGAGCGATGCAAACGAGATGCTCGATCGGCTGTGCGAGCATCCGCTGGTGGAGAAGACGAGGTATCGCATTCCGCAGGGCAACGTGGCGTGGGAGATCGATGAATTCGAAGGTGACAACGCCGGCCTGATTACGGCTGAGGTCGAGTTAAAAGACGAGCACCAGTCAGTCAAGTTTCCCGATTGGCTCGGAGCCGAAGTCACGGGCGATCCCAAGTACTTCAACGCCAACCTCGTGGCGAAGCCGTTCACGAAATGGTGAGCGCTGGAACCTAGCCCTTCTTCTTCACATTCCAATCGATGATGTTTGTCATCTCCCACGGATTGGCGTGGAGGTCCCACTCCAGCTCGCCTTCTTTGTTGATGTTCAACTGTGTTGCCGGATAGAGCACGCCGGTGCTCTGCTTCGGGTTTTGATCGTTGATATCAACCTCACCCGCCGTCAGGTCGTAAGCCTGTGACGGCGTGTTGAGATAGGCTTCGAAGAACGCGATGCGGCGGTTGGTGACAAAGCGAATCCGATGACCGTTGGGGGTGGGCGTACTGCTAATGTAAGCAAGGTCGTAGCCGACGTTGCCTTGTATCTGCAATTGGCCCGCGGCCTTCATCTTCGAGAGCGCTTTCACCAGTCCGTCGTTCTGGCCCTGAGCAAAAGCGGCGTGCAACTCCTGCTTGTCCTGTGGCGTGGAGAAATGATCCACCACGATCTTGATGTTGACTTGCTTGCCAAGCTGCGTGCTGGTGCCGCGGACGACGGCGTCGATAGTGTCGGCTTGCGCGGCGGCGACTATGGGAAGCAGCAGAGTAATCATGGCGAAGACAAAAGCGGGGCGCAAAGTACGTTTGGCTTGCAACACGGTCAATCTCCTCATCGCGGCTCTGTGCCGCCTGACCGTATGATCGCTGGGACGATCGATCGGGTTGGCTGGGAAGAGGAGTTCTACACGGCAGAAGCGAGCTGCTCAATGTAAGCGCCCTACTACTGCCACGCTTTACAAGCTGCAAAAGAAAACCCCAGGTTCTGGCCTGGGGTTCGCTCGTCCCGTTTAGTCGGAACTTAAGGTACTTCAATTAGCTCGATTTTTCCGTCCTTGCGTCGATGCAGCACTTTCACGTTGCCCTTGCCATCGCGGAAGACAAAGACATCACGGTCGCGGAACTCGCACTCTTTCACCGCTTCTTCGATGGTCATGGGTCGCATGGCGATCGAGTCCGAGGACTTCACCAGGTGCGCTTCGGTAGTGCGCGCGATGGAAGGAAACTTGTGTACTACCACGGGCACAGCAGTCGCGGCACTGGCTCCCACCGCGATCTGGGTTTCGGGCTCGGCCTCGACCGCCGCGGCCCAACTCTTGTCTTTCGGTTTGCGATGGGTGGCACGACGGCGCCCGTTGCTTTTGAGCGCCTGGGTCTCGATATGCTCCAGCGCCTGATTGACGGCGGCGACCATGTCGGTGGCTTCGGCCAGTCCGACAATGTGGCCACGACGGCGCTTGACCGTGATTTCAGCGATGAAACGATGTTTTTCGACGGTCAGGATGACCTTGCTGTTGAAGTTCTCGCCCAGGATTTTTGTGAGTTTGCCGAGGCCCAATTCGACCTCGTCACGAACGGCGGGAGTGATGTCATACTGCCTCGAGAAATACTCTACGTTCATTGAGCTCCCTTCTCACCACGGCTTCATTCTTGATGATGATTGTTGGCGCCGCGGCGTTTCACCTCACGGCCCCGTTCGGAAGGAATTCCGCAGCTTGCAAAAAGACCCGCGGACACCCGTGCGAACGGTTACAGCCGCTAATCCTTTTGTCTGCGCTGGTGGGTGCTCGGGATGCGCATGTCTTCCCGGTACTTCGCGACCGTACGGCGAGTGACCTGGATGCCCTGCGACTGAAGAATGCGGGTGATCTGCTCGTCGGTCAACGGCTTGGTGGGATCCTCTTCTTCGATGAGCTTCTTGACACGACGTTTGAGGATCAGCAGCGAAGTGCCGCCACCCTCGGGGCCGTTCACACTCTCGGTGAAGAAGTAGCGTAATTCGAAGACGCCTTGCGGAGTATGCGCATACTTGTTGGCCACAGCGCGGCTTACGGTGGAAGGATGTACGCCAATCTCTTCCGCAACTTCCTTGATCATCATGGGCTTCAGTTGGTCGATGCCATGGTCGAGGAACTCACGCTGGCGGGCGAGAATGACGTAGCACACCCGCAGAATCGTTTGCTTGCGCTGCTCAATGTTCTTGATGAGCTGGATGGCCGACTTGTAGCGCTCTTTTACGTAATTCCTTACATCTTTTTCGGCGGCGTCGCGATGCAGCAGGCGACGATAGGCCGGGTTGAGGCGCAGCTGTGGGACCTCTTCGTCATTCATCACGACGAGGAAGTCGTCGCCCTGCTTGATGAAAGCCACGTCCGGTTCGATGAGACGAGTTTCGGTTTTGTTGTAGCGCAGGCCGGGACGCGGATCGAGGGTACGAATAAAATCCATCGCGCTCATGATGGCTTCCAGCGGACGATCCATGGCCTTGGCGACTTCCTTGTAATGCTTGTTCTGCAGCTCGTGGAGATGCTGGTCCACCATTACGATAGCGTTGTCGATCGACTCGTTTTCGGCGATGTGATTGCCGTTCATGCTTCCGTTCTTGCCCTCAATGGATTTCAAGTACTTGAGCTGCACCAGCAGACACTCGCGTAAGTCGCGTGCTCCGACGCCGATGGGGTCCATCTGCCGGACGAGATCGATGGCCTCGCGCAGCGCGTCACGGCTGAAAGGCACACGCGACGGCTCGGTGCGTGGTGGAACCAACGAGGGGCGCGGCGTAATGGAAGCTATCGCCTGCGCAATGGATCCAGTGGCGGCCGTCTGTACTTCCTCTACGGCGGCCATTGCCTCAGGGGAAGGATGAAACCCATTGCCGCCCGTTGGTTCGTCGCTGAATATGGAATCGAGGGGACCCAGATCGTCGCTACTGGTCTCGGTGGAAGCTTCCGCAATCGCTGGTTCGACTTCCAGTGGTTCGGCTTCGGCGACGGCCCCTTCGTACTCCATTAGCCCGAGCAACTCATCCTCGGTCGCGATGAGATATCCATCTTCGTTGAGGTTGCCGATGACCAGTTCTGCCGCGCGATACACATCATCCTTCACGGGCAGCGATCCGAGTTGCCAGAGCAGATGGTCGCTGAGTGTGGTTGGCTTGGAGAGGAAGTTTTCAAACGAGGGCTTCTCGCTGTCTTCCATCTCTACGGAGGTGCGTAGCCCGGGATCGAGGTAGTCACGAAAGAAGGAGCCGAAATCTATTTCTTCGAAGGGGTCTTTCTCTTCGGCAGTTTTAGGAGGCTCTTCAACAGCGGCAGCCGAACTGTCGCGGTCCATTTTTTCTTCGCGCTGCGAGACTTCGTCGAGCAGTGGGACCGCGCTATCCAGTTCTTCGAGGACGGGATTCTCCGTTAACTCGGCATTAATCATGTCGGTCAGTTCCATCCTGTTCAAGGCTAGAACGCTGACCATCTGCACAAGCCCGGGCGTCAGAATCTGCTTCTGGGAGACGCGAAGACTCAATTTGGGCTGCAATAAAACCATGATGACCGAAACGCGAGGACCCGACTTCCTCCTGCTGAAATTCTAATCCTATTGCCGATTGTAGCCAAAAAACGAGGGGATAACCGCCGCTTGACATATGAAAATAAATAATAGGAACTTTCGTCTCCAGGGACGATATGCAGGCAGCGAGCGGTCGCGCGATATACGCTACTGCGTCAGAAGAAGCAGGCGGTCGCCGGCGTCGAGGTACACAGAGCCGTTTTTCGATTCGAGAATTGTGCCGGGATTCGACACGGAGAACGAAATCATCACGATGTCGGGAAGATACGACTTGCCGGGCTGCAACTGTCCAGCATTGCCATCGGTCTTGGGCGTTGGAGCGCGCGCACCCAAGCCCCGGCTAAGTGCCTCGCCCTCATTGCTCGTGCTGTTGAGGGTATTGCTTGCGGTGCCGGCTTGCATCCGGTTTCCGCCGGAAAACGGATTGCCGGCCGAGAGTAGGTCCACATCATTCACCTGCGAATGAGGTGCAACCGTGACGAGCACAAGCGAGACCGGGGCTGGCGGCCCACTCTTCGGTACGAAGCTGGTGAACAAGAGGCCCATTTTCGACGGGCCCTCTTTGTCGGCCTTCGGCTTGAGATCGGTGATGACGCCCACCAATTTCGTCCCTTTGGGCAATTCGGTTCCGTCGGGAAGTTTGGCGGGAGCGATGAGATGCGCGGTGACCGCATCACCGCTCTTCACGCGCTTGGCGTGGATCAGCTTATCGAGATCGGCAAAGACGCGGTTGTCGCCTTGTTTCGACGCCGAGCTTCCCGGCGGTGCAGACTGAGCAACCGCCAACGTGCCGAGCAGAAAAATAGTTAAAAGAGTGCGGATCATGGTGCCCATAAGTGACTCCCGCATTCCTAATGATAGTCCTGTCAGCCGCCGATCGATCTCACTTCGCAGGCTGAAACTTCGGGTCGCCAAACTGCCACAACGCGAAGGAATACTGGTCCGCGAGTTCCTGGTCGCGTTGCGTGCGTCCCGAGCCAAAGCCGTGACCGGCGTCGTAGTCGACGCGCAGCAGGATGGGCTTGCCACTGCTCGTGGCCGATTGCAACCGTGCCGTCATCTTCGCCGCCTGCCACGAATCGACGCGCGGATCGTTAATTCCGGTCGTCAGCATCACCGCGGGATACGGCGTGTCGTCTTTCACATGCGAGTAAGCGCTCATGCCGTAAAGGCCTTTGAACCCGTCGGCCGTGGTGGTGGTGCCGAACTCGGGAATGTTGGGCGGTCCGTTGGCGCTAGTCTCGGCCCGCAGCGCGTCCGACATGCCTACGTCGTCGAGAATCACCGCGAACAGGTCAGGCCGCTGGGTGAGCGCGCCACCGACGGTGATTCCTCCCGCGCTGCCGCCCTCACCCGCGAGGTGCGAGGGCGAAGTGTACTGGTTCTTGACCAGGTACTCGGCGCACGCGATGAAGTCCGTGATGGTGTTCTGCTTGGTCAGCTTGCGTCCTGCGTTGTGCCAGTCTTCACCGTATTCGCCACCACCGCGGATGTGGGCGATGGCGATGACTCCGCCGCGCTCCAGCCACGGAAAGCGTCGCGCCGCAAAAGCAGGGTCAAGGGTGATTCCGTACGAACCGTATCCCATAAGGTGAGTTGGACGCGCTCCGTCTTTCTGCAACCCTCGCTTGTAAATGATGGACAGTGGAACCATGGTGCCATCAGGCGCCGGCGCCTTGACCTCGACCGATTCGAATGCCGAGTAATCGAAAGTCGGCTTCGGAATCAGTTGCAAGTCGGTGGTTTTAAGGTTTGCGCCAATGCGTAAGTATGCCGGAGGCCGCACCCAGGACTCGGTTTGTACGATTGCGCCATCCTCCTGCACGTTGGTAAACATTTCGCTGACCGCGCCGTCGTAAGGAAGCGCGACCGCCTGCGGCGTGCCTCCCGCGAACGGTAACCGCACCACCCGGCCGATGCCGCCGTCGAGTTCCTGTACATAGAGACCGTCTTTGGCAGACGCAATGTTGCGCAGCACCGCCTCGCCCGTCGGCAACACCAGCTTGCCGTTGGCCAAGTCAGGATGCCGCATGTCAACGGCGACGACCTTGTATCGCGATGCATCCTTGTGGGTCATCAAGTACAACGTGTCGCCGAGTATGTCGAGGCTGTTCACGTCGTCATCGTCGCCGGCGACTTTCGTCCATGGAGTTTTCGGTCCGCTAAAGTCTGAGAGCTTGGCGATGTAAACCGGAAATTCGTTCTGCACACCATGACGGATCATGGCCACAAGCCAGGGCGAGGCGGGCGAGAAATAAACCACCGGGAAATCGGATTCGCCAATTTCGACTTGCGGGGTTGCGCCTCGGCCGAGCGCGACAACATCTTTTTCCGGGTCTTCGCCGAGCTTGTGCAACATGACCTTGGCGTTCAGATACTTCGCGGTCGGCGGATCGTTAGGGCCGAGCTTTTGCAGGCGCACATAGAAAAACGAACGGCTGTCGCCGAGCCACGAGGTCACACCGAAATTGGCCCGGTCGATCGTTTCCGGCAGGTCCTTGCCGGTGTCGACGTCGATGACATGCAGGACGCTCTGTTCCGAGCCGCCTGGTGAAATGCCGTAGGCAACGTACTTGCCGTTCCACGAAGCCACGAAGTAGTCCAGCGCGTAGTGGGCCTTGCTGTCAGAGGGACGGAAGCGCTCGGGATCGACCAGCAGCTTCTCGGCGCCGGTCTTGGCATCGCGAACGTAGAGCTTGAGAAGGTCCTCGCCGGGGAGAGTTTTGCGGTAGAAGTAGCGGCCGCCGAACGCTTGCAGGCTGTCCACCGTAGTGCGGGCGTGATCGTACTTTTCGATCTGCGCCAGAAGTTCGGTCCGTCCGGGAATGGTTTGCAGCAGATCGCGCGTGTAAGTGTTCTGCGCCTTCATCCAGTCGGCGAGCTCGGGAGACTTCATGTCTTCCATCCAACGATAGTTGTCGGTTACCTTCATGCCGAAGTAGTCATCGGTGACTGGGCGCATGGGAGCGACGGGAGGTTTCGTCTGTGCGACCGACAGACAGGACAGGACAACCAGACAAGTGAAGGCGAAGAGGCAATACCGGATGGGCGCGCGCATGTAACTTTCTCCTTTGCGGGCACAGGGTTTGGACAGGAATCAGCGCCGTGCGCTGAAGCAGGCTATTTTAGCGTACTTGGCGCGATTCTCAAGAGGATTGGGGCGAACCGCTGACACCGCCGGGTCAGTGGCATGTAGCGGCATGGAACCTGCGTGTCGAAAGTGGTTTCGCATGTTGTTTCAGAGGAGCATGTCGTCAGAAGATTCGCCACCCGACTCTGGTTTGGGTGTATAGTTTGACGCCACCGGGAGCTACGGGAACTACGTGGACTCCACCCCGCAAAAGCTCCAGATAAGGAGACTCCTATGCACTATCGGGGAGTTCTTCGCCAAGCCTGCGTTGCCGCGACGCTTCTGTTCGCTCTAGTTTCCGTTGCCCGCGCTCACAACATCGAGATCAAGTTCGATCCCGGTGGTGCGACGGCCAATGGAACTATCAACTTCAATTTCTTCACGGACAACAGTGGGCCGTTCGCGCTGACGAAATTCAGCATCAATGTGCGGTCCGGCTGGACCGGTCAAAACATTGCCATGTTCATGGCCGCTTCCATGAACGCGAACCCCTTGGTGTCACTGGCTTATACAGCGACCGTCGGCACAGAAACCGTGCCTGGCCCGTTCGGGGTCACCTACGATACGGTGACGGTCACGCCTATTGCAGGACTTGGCGCCGATTTCGATTTCGGGAGTTTCTACATTCCACCTGCTAAGGACCCCAAACTTACAGGCGCGGGCGTGAAGGTGCACTCAACTGCCCCGGCCACTACGACGCTAGACCTCGTGGTGAACGGGGCCTTCGACTCCGCGCTAATCGACTGGAAATTGGGCGTGGTTGACCAGGCCGGGAACCTGGTTGGCATGGTCGCACTTCCCGGCGTTCCCAACAACACCAGCCCGTCCACACTGATCAGTATGTTCGACTCGGGATTGGTGGGACAGGGCATACCGTCGGTAGCGACTGGTAATCTCCTGAGCCTTACGACTGCGGACAATGACTTCTTTGTTCTGACGCGTTCGGCTCCCGGGAGCCTGGACTTCACCATCACCGACGGCGTGATTCCGGAGCCAGCCACACTGTCACTGTTCGGCGGTGGTCTCCTGGCACTCATCGTCGGTATGCGCGGAAGAATGGGGAAGCGCGGTTAGCCGTTACGAAACGCCGCTTGCCCGAATATCTCACGGCACATACTTGCCCTTTTCGCCCTGCGACCACGGATCGTAAGTGGCGACGAAGTGAACCCGCTCCGGCCGCGTTGGATGATCGTAGAACCAGAACTTCACCCACTCGCTGGGCGCCGGATCGTTGAGGTTGATCTCGCCGCTCTTTTCGAAGTAATGCGCCGCGACCTGGTTGGCGTTGGGCACGATACCGTGAATTACTTCTATTCCATAGCGGTCCGCCTCGTGCTCATAGTGGCGGCTGATGGCATTGATGACCGGAGTCGCCAAAAACGAGAGCACTGAAAGCAACAGAAGCAGCACGGGTAGCGAGGCCCAATCGTCAAGGCTGTGGATGCGCCACGCGTTGCCCCAGCGGTCGAGCATCCATCCCGCCAAGTGGTAGCTGATGTACAGCATAACCAGCAGGACCAGCGAGAGAATGGCGATCAACTGGGGAATGTGCAGCAGCACGTAGTGTCCCATCTCGTGGCCGAAGACGAACAGCGCTTCTTGCGGGGTAGCCTTGGCGAGGATGGTGTCCCACATCACCGCGCGCTTTGAGCCCCCGAAACCCGAGACGTAGGCGTTCATCTCGGTGGTTTTGTTGCTAGCGTTCATCTCGAACATGCGGTCGGGCGGAATGTCCATGCCGCCGTGATGGACGACCTGCTCAACTTGCAGCACCAGCTCGGGGTGCTTGTCCGACAAGGGCTTGAACTTGAAGAACAGTGGATCGATGATCAGGGGCTGCAAAAAGAAGGTCAGTGCAATCAGCGGAATCGAGGCCAGCCAGAAGTAGAACCACCAGCGACGCGGACTGCGACGGATCACGGCGTAGAGGATCCAGACCACCAGAGTACCGACGATGAGCAGGAGAATTTGATTGGTAAACCAGTCACTCCACCATGACACCCAGGGCTGCACCGAGCGGCCAAACTTGAGCTCGAGCATCTGGTCCCACAGAGTGGTGGGGAGGCCGAGAATGGAGACCGTCAGCAACAGCAGCGGCGCGAAGATGATCACCTGCACAAAGCGACGTGAGGATGCGCGCTCCGCCCAGTCGCGAAACTTCGGAGCGATACGCCACGCCAGCAAGAGCACAAGAACCAGGCATCCATAGAATGTCTCGACGAAAAAATGAGTGTGCAGCATGTCACGATAGGCCGTGGCCTTGGCGGCGATATCTGGCGGCGGCGAGAAGTCGGTGATGACGGGTTCGCCGGTGGAAGGAGCTGCTGCGGCTGCATCCGGCGACGATGGAGCAGTCTGCGCCGGAGCGCCAACACCAGCTAGCAAGAGCACGGCGAAGATACCAATTACCAATGCCCGGGGTAAGTAACGTGGCGATTGCCGCATCGTGCCGAAGAGAGGAAATGAATTCATGCATACTCCCAGATCAAACAACGGTCCCGCCCACAAGGATGCCAGACAGCGCCGGATTGTGGAAAGGAGGATGGGATGAGCAGTGTTCAGTGCACGACGACTCGAGTTGGGGTCTGCGCGCCCGGACTAATCGTCACGGCTAGTTGCTTGCTGTTTTTCGCATTATGAACGTAACCCCCACCACGACCCCCACCAGCGCTCCAGCCATCACATCGATGGCGTAGTGATACCCGTCACACACGGCGCCGATGCACATCAGGAGCACGCAAATCGAGATCCACGGCGCCAACCGCGGGAAGTAGCGAAATACGAAGACCAGTACGACGAACGCCAGCATGATGTGGGAGCTGGGAAAGGCGTTGCCGTGTACACCGGCGCTGCCTTGGATGAGCCGCACCAGGAAATGAAATGGGCCGCCGGGACGCGAGGCCGCCGCTACTCCTGCGTTGTGGAGGGGACTCTGCGTTGGGAACAGAAGATAGGTAAGGTAGCAAATCACATATCCCACGCTGAGGCAGTCCGTCATCCGGCGAAATGCTCCGGCATAACGCGAGCGCCGCCGCCACGCCCACAACACGCCTCCCACCGCGGGATATAGGGGATAGAAGCTGAAGTATCCGAAATCCAGCAACTCGCTGAACCACGGCGACGAGTAATGCCGCAGCAATTCCTCCGGCGGCATTGCAAACAACGCCGACTCCAGCGCGACGATGTGCGGGTTCTGCCACTCGCCGCGCAGCGCCAGCGACAAGAACGACACTTCCTCGAACACTGCGGTGAAGAAGACTATTGGCAGCCAGTCGTGTGCGAACTCCCAGAAAACTCCGTCATTCTGTTTGCGGACCAAAATCAGGATCGCAGCAATGGCGAAGGCGTTCCACGCCACATACCACCACCAATGCGCGATGCTCTCATACCGCACGCACACCAGCACCGTCAGTGCAACGTGAACCAGCAGATAGATGCGGTCGGTAAGGTTCATGCAGGTGGGATGAGTGTAGCAACGTACGGAACCTGAGCGCTTGGCGGCTGGCAATTCGGAAGGACCACGGAGCAGTCCGCCGCGGGCCAAAGAAAAAGGCCGAAGCATTCGCCCCGGCCCTTCCAGATTAATTGTGCGTATTACAGAGGCAGCTTGCACCGCAGCAGTCCTGCCACGCCGAGAATTCCGGAGACCAGAAGCGCCATGCTGCCCGGTTCGGGGATGGGATTGGTCGTAACGAATCCCGAAACCAGCGTCGAGCAGCCCGAGCAAGCAATCGTCGAGTTGCCGCTTGCACCGCCATCGCCGTAGAGCAGAGGAATCGTTCCACCCGCGTTCGTCAGCGGCGATGCCAGATAGAAGTCAACGTACTGTCCGGTGACTCCGTCATAGAAGTCCAGATGCGTGGTATCGGGGAAGATGGCGATGCTGTTCGCTGGAGTAAAGGCGTTGTTGGCCTGGGTATTGGTGCCGTTCACGAAGACCGTCCAGGTGACCAGGTTCAAACTGGGGTCAAGCTGGAAGTGCCGCCAACCGTATTCGTGGACGAGTTGTACGCGAGAGATGCGCTGACATTCCAGATCGTGTCCGCCATAGCAACGGTCGACAGTCCAAAGGCGAGCATGAGTAGAAACAACAGTTTTGCAAGGGTCCTCACTTGGCCTCTTTCAGGGGAACAGGTTTTAGGCGTGCCGGGGAAGGGGAATTGCTCGCACGGCTGGCGCGATGATCTGCCCAAGCAGGGTAACTCTAGCAGAGTTACCGTCACCTACCAAGAGAGTAAACATGAAAGCGGCCGGAGCGGGTTAGGGCTCCGGCCTAGAAGCAGTGAGTGAGAACAGGTTACAGCGTGAGTTTGCGGCGAATGATGCCCGCAAGTCCAACCAGGCCGGAACCTGTTTTTTCGTTTTCTTTCAGTCACTTGGCAGTACGAGTTGGTAGGTAGAGCGCAATTAAATGCACATTAGTGGTAGTAGCTTTACTATGTTTAACGCGCTGGGGAGAAATTTGGCGCACTCACCCCGCCAATGCGATCACATCGATCTCTACCCAGACATCTTTGGGGAGACGGGCAACCTCGACCGTGGAGCGCGCTGGGGCATCGCCGCTGAAATGTCGCGCATATACCTCGTTCATGGCTCCGAAGTCGTTCATGCTTTTCAAGAAGACGGTGGTCTTCACAGCCTGTGCAAGCGAACTTCCGGCAGCATCCAGAATGGCAGCGATGTTTTGGAGGACACGCTCCGTCTGGACCGCAACATCTCCGGTGATAACTTGCTGGGTGCCGGGATCAAGAGGGATCTGACCGGAAAGGAAGATAAGGCCGTTGGCGCGGATAGCCTGAGAATAAGGGCCGATTGCCTTGGGACCGCGATCGGTAGCAATGACTTCACGCATTGAGTTTCTCCTGTGTCGAGCAAGTCATTCTCGCATGGGCAGCACGGCATCAGGTAGCCTCTGCCAATTTGGAAGCTGTTTGCAAGCGATGCTACTTAATCTTCCTGGGGCGCGTAGAAAGTACATGTCAAGTGGGCGAAACGCAACAGTCTTCGGCAAGTAACTGATTCGAAGCAGGAAATATGTGCCTGAGGTGGTGGGTGCTGACTCCCGCAACATGCTATTGTGGGAAATGGAATTCAGGGTTTTGGAAGTTCGAAAAACGTCGATGCCCAGCCAATGCGCTGGGCTTGTCGTTTTGGCACTTTGTCCGCGACTGTAAAATGACAGGTGGGGCTGAATTGAGCTGCCTTGCGGAGAGTGCGAGCCGGAATGGACCTGACTTGGGTGACAGAGCAGATTGCTTTGGGCGGGGGAATTTGGAACGAACAAAACATGATCGAGGTGGCGAAGGAAGGCGTAACCCACATCATCGACATGCAAATCGAGTTTGACGATACGCGCTTAGCGGAACCTTACGGTCTGAAGGTGCTTTGGAACCCAACCGAGGACGACTTTCAGTTGAAGTCTCCGGGGCTTTTGCAGAGGGGAGTGGACTTTGCACTCGCGGCACTGGAGGATCCAAAGGCAAAACTCTTCATTCATTGCGCAGCGGGGGTTCATCGGGCCCCGATGATGACACTGGCAGTGCTGCGGGCCCAGGGATGGTCGTTGCTGGACGCAGTGAGAGAAATCGAAGAAAAGCGTGACAAAGTGGACTTCGCGGATGTTTACGTGCGCAGCGTACAGGAATTCATGAAGCGGTGGTCAGTGGCCAGCAGCCGGTAATTTGTTCGCGAACTAAAGGACCTTGGGCTGCGCTCGGGGCACATCCTTCGAGTCAATGGCGCAAATTGCCCCTTTCGCTCAGGATGATAGCGTCGAGCGGGCGTGAATAAAATCGAAGAAAGGCTGAGGATATGCGCAACGCATGCCGCCCCATGGGGCGGTTTTTTTGTTTGCTGGCAATGCTGTCGGCGGTGTCGCCGATAGTTGCACACGCGCAATCGCCGGCAATGACAAGGGTCGCAGAGAACGTTTTTGGACACAAGTCGGGCGCCGACAAGAAGAGCGCCGCAATTGCGCTGGTACAGAATAGCATCGCGGCAACCGACGCAGTCGCCGGGAAGGACATCCTCGATCCCAACAAGTTTCAGGACGGGTTGGGACAGGTGATCGACGGTGTCGTGCAGTGCCTGAATGCGTCGGCATGGTCTAAGCAGAAGACAGCATAAGGGGACCGGCGGTCGTCTGGGGTTCGCGCCCAAACTCGGGGTGCGAACCCTTCGACAAGCTCAGGGCAGGCTCTGGGGCACCCATCGGAGCGTGTTCCTTTGGTAAGGTTGAAGACGTGGCAACGATGAGAGTTTTACCGGCAATGCTCGCGTGCATCCTGGTTGTGAACGGGAGAGCGCAGCAGGCGCCTCAGACCGCTGCGGGCGCGAAGGGCACGACCCTGATCGGATGCCTGGCCGGGCCGGACATCGACAATCTGTACACGCTGACGAGTATGCAGCATCGACTCGGCGTGGAGGTAGTGGGCGGCGACGAGTTGAAGAAGGGCGCGGGCGCCAAGGTGAAGCTGACCGGATCGTGGGAGCAGCTGCCGGGAGCAGAAGGGAAGAAGACCGATGCAACACACCGCTTCAAGGCGACGGCGGTCGAAGTCGTCGAAGAAAAGTGTCAGGACCCGGCGCCGGTGACTCCGGTGAGTAAGAAGAAACAACAGCAACAAAAACAGCCGCCAAAGTAGATGACAAGGCGAGAAAATGCAGTCCCTTCGACTGCGTTCCCGTTGGTTGCTCCACTCAGGATAAGAAGGCAAGAACAGACAGCAGGTCCTTCGACTCGGGCGGCGAAGCGCCGCCCGCGCTCAGGATGACAAATCGCTTACTTGCCGGCCAACAACTGCTGCGAGAGATATGCGCCGAGACCCATCTCTTTGATGGAGTGAAGCTGGGCTTCCAGAAAATCGGCGTGGCGTTCTTCGTCGTGCAGCAGTCCCTCAAACAAATCCTTCGATCCAGCATCGCTCGACTCGCTGCAAATCCGGATTGCCTGGTTGTACATTCCAATGGCGTGGGTCTCGTCTTCGAGGTCAATTTCCAGTTGCTGAGGCACGTTTTCGCCGACCCTGGGCGTCAGCGGCACAGTGACCTTCGGGAGTGAATCCAGGAAAATCACGCGCTCGATGAGGCGCTCGGCATGGCGCATTTCTTCGATGGCGCGGGCCTTGGTAAGCGCCGACAGGCGCTGGTAGCCCCAGTTGGCGCACATTTCCGCCTGCACCATGTATTGGACCGCTGCTGACATTTCATCGCTGAGCGCGGCGTTCAGTTGCTCGATAACCTTGTCACTACCCTTCATGCAATTCTCCTCGCAAGTTGCAAGGATCGCTGTTTGAGCGAGGCGAATGCAGCGATATACGTCACAGTGGTGGGTGACTTAAGGGCGGAAGGCGGCTATTCGCGAGAGAAGCGTCGTACTATGAGCGAGATGGGCAAGCCGACACAGACGATGTGAATCACGATGGCGATCAGGGCTGCCTTGATGGACCTGGGCCAGCGATGCAGGCGTGAGAGCGGCACAACGATCCAATACATAACCACGTAAACACAGACGCCGTAGAGTGCGCCGGAGAGTATAGGTCGACGCGTCATTAAGCTGATGCGGCGGCTGGCGAGATAGAAGACTGTCGCGGCGGAATACGCGATGAAGAAATGACAGGCGAGGCCCAGTGCGTCGGCGAACCTTCCGCCGGCGTAGGCCTCGGGGCCGAGGAGTCCTGCTGCGATTCCTTTGAGAATTCTGAATGGCGAGATACCTTGTGGCCACAAGGTGACGAAGGCCGCGGTGATGTCCATCGTTCCGGCGACGAGACCGGCCCAGAAGATGGCGACGAGGGCGCGAGATTTAGTGGACTGAGTCATATTGCCTATTCTTTCAGCGGAAGGGCGACCGCTTTTCCCGATGCGGCGGAGGTGCGCGCGGCATCGAGGATTTCGGTGACCATCACGTTGGTTTCGAGCGACGTGAGGCCGTCGGGCTTGGCGCCATCGAGGATTACCGCACGAAACTCGGTGAGCGGATCGTCGTAAGGCGCGGCAATCGCGTCCGCTGTTAGGGTCTGTGTCCGTTCTTGTTCCCCCTGTAGACGAATGCGAAGATCGTCACGCGCCACGGTGATCGCATATCCAGTCTCGCCGTACACTTCCATATCTTTGCGGTCGAAGGGCCAATTCCACGAAGCCTGAATGATGGTGATTGCCTCTGGGTATTTCAGAACGATGACAGCTTCGTCGTCCACCTTGGGATAAATGTTGGGCTTTATGGTGTTGGTCACGGCGGTGACGCTCTGCGGCAGCTCGCCCTTCATGAGCCAGGTGGAGAGGTCAGCGCCGTAGCATCCAAAGTCGAAGAGCGCGCCCGCGCCGTTGAGTTTCGGGTCGGTCAGCCAGGCGAGGAATTCGGGAGCGACATTGATCTCCTTGGGGCCGCGATGGCCGTCGTGCACGACGATCTTGCGGATGCCTCCGAATGCGCCGCGCTCGTTGAGGTTGTAAACCGCATGGTTGCTGCGATACCAAGTGGTTTCGTAATTCACCAGCACGTGAATCTGGCCTCGTTGCGCAGCAGCCGCGATGGCCTGCGCGTCGGCGTAGCTCACGGCAAGCGGCTTCTCCATCATGACGTGAACGCCCTTGCGGGCGCAGGTTTCCACGACGCTGCGGTGATCGTAAGTAGAGGTATAGACCAGGACGGCCTGGGGATGGGTTTTCGCCAGCATGTCGTCGAGGGTTGCGTAATAGAGTTTGGGATCGAGGTTGAACTGCTTGGCGTAACGCGCGAAGAGCGGCTGGCTCGGGTCGGTGATACCTACAATTTCGATGTCGGTGCGATGCAGGTTGTGCTGGAAGAATCCTTCGACGTGCCCGTGGACGAGACCGACAACGGCGACACGGAGAGGCGGCGCGGGTTGGGCGGGCACCATCCCAACAAGAAAAATGACAGGGAGCAATATGGCGAGTCGGGGAATAATGGCACCTCTCGACGCTTGGCCGATGATTTACCCCACCCTTTTCCAAAAGAAGGAAAAGGATGGGGCACCCACCGCATTTGAAAAGGATCGGTCGCACATCATGCGGAGATGAGATCGACTATTCTCCGCATGATTGACTCTTATCCCTTGGGTTGCGGAACGATGCGCAGGTAGGGGCGCGGAGCCTTCCAGCCATCGGGATACTTCTGTTTCGCCTCTTCATCGGAAACCGACCCGGAGATGATGACGTCGTCGCCCTGCTTCCAATTCACTGGCGTAGCCACTTTATGCTTCGCGGTGAGTTGGAGGGAGTCGAGCACGCGCAGCACCTCGTCAAAGTTGCGTCCGGTAGTCATGGGGTAAACGAGGACGAGTTTGATCTTCTTGTCGGGCCCAACCACGAAGACGTTGCGAACCGTCATGTTGTCGGCGGCGGTGCGTCCCTTGGAACCGCCTTCCGTGGCGGCGGGCAGCATGTCGTAGAGTTTGGCGACGGCCAAATCCGAGTCGCCGATCATGGGATAGTTGGGAGCTGTACCCTGTGTCTCCTTGATGTCGTTGGCCCAGCGCGCGTGATCGTCCACAGGATCGACGCTGAGGCCGATGATCTTCGTATTGCGCTTGTCGAACTCCGGTTTCATCTTCGCCATGTAACCGAGCTCGGTGGTGCAGACGGGAGTGAAGTCCTTGGGATGCGAGAACAGCACGGCCCAGGAGTCGCCGATCCAGTCGTGAAACTTGATGCGGCCTTCCGTGGTTTCAGCTTCGAAGTTGGGTGCAACGTCACCAATTTTGAGTCCCATGAGGACCTCTCCTTATAATAAGTTTTGTGGCCTGAGCGTTCGATGGGCGAGTCAGGGTTCCCCGTATGCGAATTCCGCGGTTACGTTGCTGGATTCAAGCGTTCTGAAGGCCTTGACGAAAGAGGTCGGCTTCAGCCAGCCGGCGGCGCAACAGTCCAGCGACGACTTGTCCTCCAGCGTGGTCCCACTTTGCAAACTCGGCGATCGCGGCATCGAATTCACTCGCGTTCAATTTGCGCAGGAGTGTCGAAGTGGCAAACGCCTGCGCGCCGAGATTAAAGACGAAGTCCACCAGCGCGTCGAACTCCTCCTGCTGGAGCATGACCGTTACCAGGCGGTTGACGCATCCGGCAGCCGTGCCGACGTCGTGCAGCAGCAGGGCTGTCGCTTCGTTTTGGGTTATGGTCAATCCAGGATAAACGTCGGGGCCAGTGTGTCCGTAACCGATGGTCCAAACACCGACCTGGTCCTGATAGGCGGCCAGGCGCAAGCCTTCGAACTGTTCGGTCAACTCGGTACCGTCTTTGCCATACGACAGATTATTCACTTGTGCCATTGGTGACCTCCCATGGCCTGCGGGGCGTTCTTCGACCCGTACAGGAGCGGATTTGTTGCTGCAGGAGCGGGACTGATTTTACACCGATTTCAACCGGCCGTGACCGTGGGGTTGCCGTCTGCAGGTGAGCGCGGCTAGCGGCGTCCGGTGACGGCGTCGATGGAGATGGGGCCGGCGCCTGTGAGCATGAGTGAAAGGGCGATAGCCGCGAGCGCCAAAGGAAACTGGTAGTTACCCGGACCGGTGAAGCCGTTCTTGAAGTGGACCGCGAAGATCGCGACCAGCATATTGATGAGAACGGCGAGAGCGGCGCAGCGAGTGAGGAACCCCACCACCAACAGAATGCCGCCACCGAGTTCGACGAATGCGGAAACGTATCCCAGCCACGCGGGCATACCCAGACTGTGTACCAATGCCGCGTGGCTCTGCAAGCCTCCAAAGACGAGGTGATAGCCGTAAGCGATCATGATGGCGCCGAGCACGAGGCGCAGCGCCAGCAGGCCGAGCGGTTGAAGACGGTCGAGAAATTTCAAGGCATGTCCTCTTGACTGGCAGTTGTGCAAGAGGTTCGGTACGTTCAAACCCCGAGCACTCCTGATTCTACTTTCGCAGGCGTGCGAAAACTAACGGCAGGTCCCTCGGTAGTCAAGGCGAGTTCCGCCACGTAAAACAATCGAGCCTCCGGCGCTCACATGAGTGGCCGAAGGCTCGATTGGCGGGCGTCGCCGGCTGGTTTTCCGGCGACTACATCAGTCCATCACTTGATGACCTTGGTGAAGTCGAACAAATCAAACAGATCGCCTATCGCCGGACTGTTGGTTGGGACGTAGGGGTTGGTCGATAACGATGTCGGGTTAGGCAGGTTATCGCGGCTGCGTCCACTGATGGTCGGCAGGTTCCAGTTGTGCTCGATGAACTTCAGGATCGACACGTGGTCGCTGTAGGTGTGGGAGACGTGTCCCGCGTCGACCCACCGCGAAACCACGATCAACGGAATGCGGGTGCCGTCACCGAAGAAGTCGAGTGGCTGCACGTAGCCCGAGTCATAGTAGCCGCCGCCTTCATCGGCCGTGACGAAGATGGCGGTGTCTTTCCATAGCGTGGGGTTGAGTTTCACCGCGTCCACAATCTTGTTCACAAAACCTTCGTAGAGGTCCCACTTCGAGGAAGCCGGATGACCATCGACCCAGCCGCTGGGCTTCACGAACGAGACGGCCGGCAGGGTGCCATTCTTGATGTCGCTGTAGAGATCGAGCGTGTCCTGCATATGCGCCGTGCGGATGGCGCTATTGGTCATAATCTGCTTCTGGTACTGGAAACCGTTGCAGATGTTGCAGTACTGGTCGCTGAGCGCGCCGACAGTTCCGTAGTGCTGTTGATACTTGTCGCCCAGATACGCGTTCCACTGATCGCTGTAGCTCTTCCAGGAGACATTGCCTGCCAGGAGAACGTCACCGATGCTCGCCTGGGTGGTTCCGGGAATTGTGAACGGCGTGTTCGCCGGATTATGGTCGAGGTAAGCGTCGCTACCATCGCCGAAATAACCGGGATTGTAGTTGTTCACCAGGTAGTAGGCGTTTGGCGCGCAGTTCGGATTGACAGGGGGATTCAGCGAAGCGAGATAGGTACGAATCTGGCTGACGCCGGGCTGAGTCGTATCGGCGCAATTGACGTAGCTTCCGCCACCGTATACCCCGGTGGAATTGCCGTTGTTGCCAAAGCCGCCGTAGCCATCCTGAATCCAGAAGTTATTGGTGCCCGGCTGCGAGTCGGGATTCTCAATCTCGTCCACCGGACCACCAGCCCAAATCGCCTGATTATGCGGGGGAGTGAGAGGGCTGCCGTTCTCGTCGCTGAAGAAGATTGGGTCGGCGAAAAACAGCATGATTTCGTCAAGCCCGGTGCCGCCCATCGCTGGTTGATGGTAGTTGTCACTCATCGCGTAGGTGTCGGCGAGGTACTTGGTGTAGGGCGCATCGCCTTGCTGCATGTTGTAGAACTCCATCGCGGTGGCGCCTTCGCCGGTGGTCACTTTGCCGGGAGCGTAGTCAGTGCTGAAGTTCGGGGGTTGCACCTTGCCGTTGTTGTTCGAGCCGACGGTCACTTCCGTCCAGGTGAAGTAGTCGGCGCGGCAGCCACTGGGATTCGCGGCCGTCGCGTAGCTCGCATTGCAGTCTTCCTGCTGCCACATCTGGAAGAAGCGGTGTACTGGGCTGTTGGCGTAGGAGTCGTCCGTGAACGTGGTGTGATTGGTCACCTGAAACGGCCCTGCCGGCAGAGTGGAGTATGGCGACGTTTGGGAAACGCCGGTGATGCGGCTGTCGGGCACTTTGCCGGTGAGGCCCGAGCCTCCCGTCAACATGTATTGGTAGTACTTGAAGGGCAGGCCGTTTTCCGACCGCTCAGCGGCATACAGTTCGCATAGGCCGTTGTCCTTGCACACGTTGCTGGGTCCACCATTCAACGGCGCCGGTTCGACGGAATAAGGACTCTTGCCCGTAGTGGGACTGAGCTGGAATGTAGTGTTGTTTGTAACATCGGCGGAATACTGTAGCGCCTCGGGGTAATTGGCGCCGGGCGTTCCGTCCGCTTGGATAATCCCCTTCGAGAGGAGGTTGCTTATCGTGTTGCCCTTTTTCGGCTGATAGGTGGCAAAGAGATGGTCGAACGAGCGGTTCTCTCCGACAATCACGATGACATGCTTAATGGGAGTAGCGGTGGGGATGCTTGCGGCGTTTCTTAGCGAAACGTTGGCGGCAGTGTCCTGTGCCTGCGCGGTCTGCGCCAGGGGTGCAAAGAAAATCTGAAGCATTGCGACGATCGCAACGATCGATCGCGCGAAGTTCCGGAAGTCTCCTGACGACTTCTTGAATTGTGTCATTGTATTTCTCTCCGGTGAAAGCAATCGACCCACTGGGTCGTTTCGGGCTGGTTGGTCATTCGTCAAAGCGTGAACGAGCAAGTTTTTGGCCAGATCACCGTGGCAGTGGCGAGACACACGAAAACGTGCAACACGTCGGAGAGTTATTTCGTGGACGGAGTTGAAACTATCGTTGAATGTTTGCGCCTGGAGGAAATCGTTCCGGGAGCAACACTCGTTGGGCTGATTGGGGAAAGACTACGTGAAGCGCAGCGCGGGAAGATTAAGGCCTCATAAAATCTAGTTGTCGATTCCTTGAATTTTTTCTTGAGCGATGACACGGTTCGGCGAATCCAACTGAAGACCTGAGAGGGAGATAGGTTTATGAAACACGCAATCCTGGGGGCGGGCGCGATTGGTGGCCTCATGGCTACCGCGCTGAGTTCGCTTGGCGAGGACGTTACTCTCATCGTTCGTCCTGAGAAGCTGGGAAGCCATCCTCGGGCGTTAGTGCTGGAGCATCCGTCAGGAAAAATCACGGCAACGGTGAACGCCGTGTCGCACCTCACCAAGCACGTCAATGTGCTGTGGATTGCGACCAAGACCTATCAGCTCGACGAGGCATTGAAATCGGTCGAGGCAGTCCCGCCTGTCATCGTGCCACTACTGAATGGTGTCGATCACATCGCTGTTTTACGCGCCCATTTCGGCCAGACTCCGGTGGTTCCGGGCACCATCGCCGTCGAAGCCGATCGCACTGCAGCCGGACATTTCGCCCAGCGCTCCCCGGTTCGACTGCACATCGCCGCCGCCGGAGAGACAGTGCTGAAAGATCTGATGGAACAACTGCGCGGTCTGGGATGGACTTGCCGCTTCTTTGACAGCGAAGCCACGCTGCTATGGACGAAGCTCTCTTTCCTCGAGCCATTTGCGCTGGTGACCTCGGCCTCCGGAAGAAATGTCGGCGAAATTCTGGCCGATGCGGAGTGGAAGGAAAAGTTCGAGTCAGCCATTCGCGAGGCCTGCGCTGTAGCGTCGAAAGAGGGAGCGGAGGTCGACGGCTCCAAGGGAACAGCAGTCTTTGCGAACTTTCCGCCTACGATGCGCGCATCGATGGCGAAAGATCTTGCCGCCGGACGTCCTCTGGAACTGGACGGAATTGCCGGGCCGATTCTGCGTGGCGGCAAACGCCATGGAATTCCGACACCTACGACGTCGAGCCTGGTGGGAGCAATCGAGGACGCCGAACGCGCTGCCGGGAAACGCAGGTCGCGGGCGGACTAAAGTCCTCTTCGGATTCAAAACATGCGTTGCCGGAAAACTTGAGGATGTCTATCTTGCGTTCCTGAAGGCAGCGCTAACTCCGGCGTGAAACCAGTACGCCTGACTTCTCGGCGATCGAGTCCGTCGTCAATGCACGTTCCAAAACACGACGAAGTCCCCCCGCGATATCTCTCCAACGGCGCACGGCGAACGTCAGCCCAATCCCAAACCCGACGAGAAGGAGCATTTCGAGGGAACCATTTCCGCCGTCGGGTGCGATTGCGAAGAGACGCTCAATGAAGTGCATCGGACCTCCTGGGGAGAAGTGGCGGGGCTCAACGACGATACGAAATGGGCGCCGTGGCCTACTCCTCACAAGTTCGACGAGGGACGCGCGGGTTTTGGATGTATCAGGGTCGTTCGTCGGCCGGAAATATAGCTTCAGCGGCGAACCAAACGACTCTGCTCACTTGCGTGAACAGAGTCCTGTGGAAGTTAGCGCAGGGATACAAACGACGAAGTGCGGACAAGGGTCTACTGCGAGGCCGGAGTTTCTACGAGCGTGCAGGGAATATTACTACGGTTTGAGCGGGTGTCAAGGCAAATTCGGCCGTCATTGCGACCCCGGTTTCCTGGCACTCCGAATTCGACGGCGCGCGCTAGAACGTAACTGAAGCCTGGACGCCTGCCAAAGCCACTCCCGGCACGCTGTATCCACCCGGCTTCCAGATGTATTGAAAGTCAGGCGTGATGGACAGGAAGCGGCGATATTGCCAGCGGTAGTTCAACTCGAGCACCTGCTCCGCACTGGCGTTGGGAACGTAATTGCTGACGCGCCCGTAAATCCATCCCGCCGAAGCAATGTCGTTCTTGCGCTTTCGAATCAACCCTTGGTAGCTCGCGCCCGCGCCCCAGAACAGCGGCACGATACTGATCAGCGGCTTGGCGTTGTAGGCCCAGCTTCCCCAAACCGTCAGGCCACGCGTGGTGCCCGGACCATCGGGCTGATAGACCGTCTCCTGGCCTAACGCAAACGCGCCTGTGTATCCGCCGCTTGTCGTCTGGCCGTCGGGCAGCGTAGTGAAGGAGTTGTTGCTGCTGATGAGACCCACTGTGTACTCGCCCTGTTTGCCCTGGTCGGTCACGATCTGGTGCGGGAAAGTAACTGACTTCCGCAACCACCAGAGCTCCCTTGTTCCCCTGCTGCAACGTCCAGTCCGTTCCGTGGTTCTGACCGTTGGCCGAGTTCAGGTTGGTATTGAACATCCCCGCAGAGAGCTGAACCTTCTGTGTGGCGTTATAGATTGCCTGTGCGCCCCACTCCGTCCCCGTAGGCGGAGCGAAGAAAGCGATGTCATTGCCTCCCAGAGGATACGGATTCGGATTGATTCCATAATTCACGTAGTTCGTGAGTACCGGAAGGGTTGCGAATGTATTCGCCGCAGCCAGGCGTCCACCGAGCAAAGTCAGGTTTCCATTCAAGAAAGTCTGTTGCAGGTACATCTCTCCCAGGTAATAAGTTGGGGCGTAAATCGAGTTCACCGGAAAAAGCGTACCCAGCGAGGCGCTCAAGTTGCTTCCGGTGCCCCAGGAGCCTCCGACGTACACCGACATTCCACGTACCTTGATGAGCTTCTCGAGATCGACATTGAGCCCAGCTACCAACTGACCTGCATATCCCCATATCTGATGCGGCCGCCGATTGCATTTGTCTGTAAGCGCTCCCGTGTACGACAGAGACGACGTGATGCCAAACTGTCGCAACTTGGTGCGAAGTCCGGTCCAATCGTGCGACAGGGTCTCGTCCCAATCGAAGTCCTCGTCCTTGCAACCCACATGGCGCCGATGCGGATCGGCAGCGTGCGGGCAGTCCACTCTTCTGGGTTTTGCGGCAGAGTTGGGAGCCTGCGGCGCCTGGGTGGAAGGCGCCGGAGTCTGCGGCGTGGCATCGGCAGGCGATTTGTCCGGAGGCCCCTGTGCGGCGACATCAGCTGCGCCAACAGCCAACCAGAATGCCCACACCGCTGTGGCGAGAACAACGCGTACCGCAATTCGAGGAGGGGGCCAACGCATCCAGAAGCTCCCGCCTACTTTACGCCTCGTATTCCAGCAACGCGGCCATGCCTGCGTCCAGGTGCCACAAGATATGGCAGTGGACGTACCACAATCCCGGATTATTGGCGTCGAACGCCACCGTGACATTCGTCTTGCCGGGCACCAGCACCGTGTCCCGCATCGGGCCGGTGATCCGCTTATCGTTGATCGCGATCACCTCGAACGTGTGTCCGTGAAGGTGCATGGGGTGCGACATCGGTGTTTCATTGACGAACTTAATGGCTACTCGCTGCCCCATCCTGGCATGAACTTGCGCCTTCTCGCTGCTTGGATCGCCGACATTGAAGGCAACGTCATTGATCATCCATTCGTAGCGGCTCATGTTCCCTTGCAGCCGCAAAACGCTGTTCACATCGGGCGCCCTCGGCTTCAGTGGATTCACGGCGGCCAACTCGCTTTCCAGGTCCAGGTTGAGCAAGCCGGTCGGCGATGACCCATTGCCCGGCAACCTTAGAACCGGAGCGCCCGGCGTCGTCAGGATGATTCCCGTCTGTTCGGTCGCGAGTTCGCGCAGCGCCAGAATCGGGAACGCGCCACCCTCACGCGGAACTTCGACCATCACATCCATTCGTTGCGCAATCGCCAGCGGAAAACGGCTGCGACGTACCGGCTTGATCGGCATTCCATCGGTCGCAATCAACTCGCCTGTCAGTGATCCCAGATCGACAAAGTAATTCGTGCCGGTAGAGCCGTTGATGATCCGCAGCCGAATCCGTCCGCCCTTCTCCACCTTCACCACTTCCGGATCAAGCAGCGTGCGGTCATTCGCGAGGTACGCATCGTAATTTACGTCGTTCGCGTCCGGCTTCGCATCGCGCGTCATCTTCATCGCGGTCTGGCCGGCCATGCCTTTCGGGCCTTGTCGCAGTTTCGCGTAGATTTCCTGGGGCGGCGTAAAGCTGTAGTCCGACAGCATGAGCACAATCTCTTGTTCGTCGCGCTTGTGGTCCTCGGGATCGTGCACGATGAGCGGAGCCTCCAGCAGGAACGCTTCCTGCAGTCCCTGGTGCGAATGCATCCAGTGCGTGCCGGCGGGCAGAGTCGGAAAGTTGTAGAAGTCGCTCGCGCCGGCGCGAATCGGAAGCTGCGTCAGTCCTGGCACGCCATCTTCATTGTTCGGCGGATGCAGCCCATGCCAATGAATCGCCGTCGGCACCGGCAACTGGTTGTCGAGTACCACCTGGAACGGCCCGCCCACATCGATGCTAAGGCCCTGTGTCCCGTTCGGTTGCAGCAGGCCCATCACGTCGGCAGCTTTGCCGTTGATCTCGAGCGTCCGCTTCATCGCGCGAATCGTAGTGGCCGTGGAAGCGGGTGCTGCTTCCGCTTGCGGAAGAAAGTACGGCGGCTCGGCAAAGCCGCGGTTCGCGAGCATCGCGGTTCCGACCAGCGCTCCAAACGACCTGCTCAGAAATTTCCGGCGCGAGACCTCATTACTCATGAGTGGTTTCTCCAATGACGCGCATCAAAACTCAGACATTGTAGGACGCGCCTGCGACAAAAGAAATGTCGTAGTGCCTCATCCCTTGCGATTGTGGGAACGGACAGAAAATGGAGTCTGTAAGATTTTTTCGAAACCGGGAGTCGCAGCCGACGCTCGACGCTACTTCGCCGTCTTCTTCCCGGTAATGTTCAGTTGTACCGGACCGTGCGGCCCATTCACCAGCAGCATCTTGCCGTCGATCTTGGTCGGAAATTCCTTGTTAGGGCTCCAGTCGAGAAAAGCCGCAGGTGGAGCGCTCGACGTGCAGAGATAAACCGTGTTTCCGAGGTGCATATCAACTTTGTACTGGCCCTCTTTTTCTGGATGCCGCGCATCAGCAGAGACTTTATCGATCGAGACCACCCTCGCCATCTGGTAGCCCTCGTCCGCCGCTTGGCCGTAGGCGACCGTGGCGGCCAGCGTGATGCACAGTACAGCAACTAAACATGTCTTCATTGCGACCTCCGAGAATTGAGAACAGAGTATAGACCTTCACCTGGTCCGCATTTCCCTTGTCCGATAAATGTGCTCTCAGTCGTTCCGGTAGTTAATCAGCGGCTTCTGCTCCGGAGGAATCGCCGTGTAGTAGCTCTTGCCCGCCGTCTGCTTTTTGAAATCGTCCCTTGCCGCCTGTACCAGCGCGGGATCGGTAAACAAATCAATCGCCGTCAGGGCGATCGCCTTTGCCGCGACCACCATGCCTTCTTGGCCGATACTCATCCCCGAAGTTGCGGCTGCCTGCCATGAGTGCGCCGCTGTGCCCGCCGGCCACGTTGCCGCTGAAAATCCGATGGTCGGCACGTTCCAGCTGATGTCGCCCACGTCGGTCGACGCCGCCGGCTGGTTGGGATCGAAATGCCGCAGCGGCTCAATCTCCTTCGTCGCATCGAGGCTCGGCGGAGTGTCCATCCCAAAGCTCTTCTGCAACTCCAGCGCAAACTTCGTCTGCTCGGCATTCAGCGTGTAGCCGCCCACTTCTTCCAGGTTCTTCTGCGCCAACGCTGCCAGCGGGTCATTGGGGATGATGTTGGCGTCGCTTCCAATGTCTTTCATCTCCAGCGTCGTGCCGGTCATCAGCGCAGCGCCCTGCGCGATCTTCTGGATGCGGTCCCATATCTCTTTCAGCGTTGTATTCGACGGGCTGCGCGCCATCAGGTCCATCTGCGCAAGGTCAGGAACGATGTTCGGCGCCACGCCGCCCTTCGAAATGATGTAGTGAATGCGCGTGTTGCTCGGCACGTGCTCACGCATGAACTCAATGCCGTTGCCCATCAGCATCACGGCATCCAGCGCCGAGCGGCCCCGGTCGGGCGACATCGCCGCGTGCGCCGCCACACCGTGAAATGTGAACTTCGCCGAAACGACCGCCAGCATGCCGCCATTGGCAACCGCATTGCTATTTCCCGGATGCCAGTGCAGCACCACATCTACATCCTTGAAGACGCCCGCCCTGACCAGATACACCTTACCCGATCCGCCCTCTTCGGCCGGCGTGCCGTAGTAGCGCAGCGTGCCCGGCACGTGGTGCGACTCCATGTACTGCTTCAGCGATACCGCCGCCAGCGCTGCGCCTGACCCGAGCAGGTTGTGTCCGCATCCGTGTCCCGGCGCGCCTGCTTTCACCGGGTCCCGCGTTGGCTCCGCCTGCTGCGAGAGGCCGGGCAATGCGTCGAACTCGCCCAGAATCGCAACCACCGGCTTGCCGTCGCCGTAGCTCGCGATGAACGCCGTCGGTTCATCGGCCACGCCAGCCTGCACGCGGAACCCTGCGGCCTTGAGTTGCTCCTGCAGCAGCTCCGAACTCTTCGTCTCGTGATAGCCCAGCTCGGCATAGTCCCATATCTGTTTCGAAACCTGCTGCCAGTGCGCGGCATTCTGGTCCACCACTTGCATCAGTTGCGCGTGTTCGCCGGAAGCGGCCTGCGCCGCGGTCGCGCCGGCAAGTACTGCAGTCGCAACGCCCACCCACACGAGCACTCTGCGGTTCGCAAACCACGACACGGAAAACGGGGAAGCCTTCTGCATCAACAATCTCCTCATACGTGCGTCGAAGAATCATGCCACACGCGCCGGAAAATGTGGAATGTCAAACATGGTCTGGGTGCCCCACACAATCCTGGGTTGGGATTGTGTGGGAGTGAGAGTCACAACAACATCGGTGGCCCACATTTGCCTGACTCTGGCAAATGTGGGAGTCACGAAAGAAAAAATCCCGGCTCGCCGGGATTCTCAACTACAAGCAATTTCTTTCGACTTATTGTTTCGGCGGCGCCGTGCCCTTCGAGCCATTCGCTGGACACGTGCCCGTTCCTCGGCCGATGCCTTGAACATTGATCGAGGGATCGTCAGCCTTACCGCTGTCCTTCACAGTACCGGCGACCGCCACCGACTCCCCTACATGCGCACCCAGTTTCGATGTGTCGGCATTCGGAGGAATGTTCAACTTGTAGGTGGTCCCGGCTTTGTCCGTGAGCGTGAAATTCGGGTTGCTGCCGCCGAGACAGCCCTCCGTAACGGGTGCGTGTCGTCTGGTCCTGCGGCGGGGCTTGGGCGCCACTTTGTGACGGATCCTGGCTGGGAGTGCCGGGCTGTTGTGCTGCCGCCCAGGCTAGCGTCGCCAGCAGCAATAGTGCTATTGCCAACGTTTTTTTCATCAGGGGGAGTCCTCCACCAAAATTTACGCGCGACCGGGAGTTCGCGCGGTTGCGAGTTCGAAATGGTAATTTGGCGCCGAGACGTACTTAGAGAACATCGCTTCGCCTCGGGTTGTCTTGCCTTATCACATTCGACCGTGACGCCCGTCCTTGTCCCTTGCTCGGAGGGAGGGCTAGCCTCGCAGTAGAAGATGAGGGAGAGCTGTCTTCCCACGAGGCGACAGCCGGATCGACACCCTCATACTCGGTAGGTGCTTCGACCTGTGACCGGTCCTGCTCGCTCTCGGTTTTGCGCACTTTTCCTCAGCCAGGCCGCCCTCCGTCCTCAGAAAATCCCGCCTAAGTCCTTATTTCTCGATGATTTACCCATAAGCCATTTGTTTTCCATAATTTGCATTGTAAATGCAATGTATCCTCATGAAAACAAACGTCGGTGGGGGAGGGGGGAGGGGTGCCCTCCGTCCCAAATTGGGAAGCTCGTTTTGGCCTTATACTAAGGAGATATCTACTCGCCAAAATCGAATTCTGTACGACCTGCGAACGAGCCGAAGTGGAGTTAAGTCATTCATGGATTTCAAGCTAGCTAGCCCGTATCAGCCCGCCGGAGACCAGGCCAGGGCCA
This sequence comes from uncultured Acidobacteriaceae bacterium, assembly GCA_963738905.1. Lineage (GTDB taxonomy): Bacteria > Acidobacteriota > Terriglobia > Terriglobales > Acidobacteriaceae > DASRAA01. The sequence continues at coordinate 250,856 of CAVTYG010000010.1, read as the reverse complement.
TTGAGTCGCTCACTCGCGGCCTCTACGACGGCGAGAAGCACCAGGTCCTGCTCGGCGTTACCGGCTCGGGTAAGACCTACACCATGGCCAAGGTCATCGAGCAGATGAACCGCCCCGCCTTGGTACTGGCCCATAACAAGACTCTGGCGGCCCAGCTGTATCACGAGTTCAAGCAGTTCTTTCCGCACAACGCGGTCGAATACTTCGTCTCTTATTACGACTATTACCAGCCCGAAGCGTATATTCCCGCCGGCGACGTTTACATCGAGAAAGAAGCCACGGTCAACGACGAGCTCGACAAGCTGCGGCTGGCGGCCACGCGCTCGCTGTTCGAGCGGCGCGACTGCATCATCGTTGCCTCGGTGAGTTGCATCTACGGCCTGGGCTCGCCGGAAGCGTATTACGGCATGCTGCTGTTCCTGGAGAAGGGACAGAAGATCAAGCGCCAGGACATCGTGCGCAAGCTGGTGGAGATTCTGTACGAGCGCACCGAGGGCGACTTTCGTCGCGGCACGTTTCGGGTGCGCGGCGACGTCATCGAGGTCTTCCCCACCTACGACGACAACGCGTATCGCATCGAGATGTTTGGCGATGAAGTGGAATCGCTGGCCCAGATCGATCCGCTGTTTGGCACGGTGAAGCAGAAGTATGCGCGCTTGCCCATCTATCCCAAGAGCCACTACGTGATGCAGCCGGAACGCAAGATGACGGCGGTAGACAGCATCCTGGAAGAGCTGAAGTGGTGGGAAGCCGAACTGGAAAAGCAGGGTCGCATGGTGGAGTCGCAGCGTGTGCATCAGCGCACCCGCTTCGATCTGGAGATGATCAAGGAGATGGGCTACTGCCACGGCATCGAGAACTACTCGCGGCATTTTACGGGGCGCTTGCCGGGCGAGCCGCCGCCCACGTTATTGGACTACGTCCCGCGCGATTACATGCTGTTCATCGATGAGTCGCACCAGACGGTTCCGCAGGTGCGCGGCATGTGGCACGGCGATCGTTCGCGCAAGCAGAACCTGATCGAGTACGGATTTCGCCTGCCCAGCGCGCTGGACAATCGTCCGTTGACCTTCGAGGAGTTCGAGCACCGCGTGAACCAGGCGATTTACGTTTCAGCGACGCCCGGGCCGTATGAACTGACCAAGGCGGCCGGAGTGGTCATCGAGCAGATCATTCGTCCGACCGGGCTCATCGATCCGGAAGTGGAAGTGCGACCGGTGAAAGGCCAGATCGACGATCTGCTGCACGAGATCCGCGAGCGTGCCAAGAAAAACGAACGGGTGCTGGTAACCACGCTGACCAAGCGTATGGCGGAGGATCTAGCCGAGTATTACAGCGAGGTCGGAGTGCGCTGCCGCTACATGCATTCCGAGATTGAGACGCTGGAGCGCATCAAGATTCTACGCGATTTGCGCCGGGGCGAGTTCGACGTACTGATCGGCATCAACTTGCTGCGCGAGGGACTCGACCTGCCGGAAGTCTCGCTGGTCGCAGTGCTCGACGCTGACAAGGAAGGGTTCCTGCGCTCGGCTGGATCGCTGATTCAGACAGTTGGCCGCTGCGCACGAAACTTAAGCGGGCGCGCGATTTTGTATGCCGATAGGGTAACCGATTCGATGCGACAGGCGATGGATGAAACCGATCGGCGACGGGCGATCCAGCGAGCGTACAACGTCGAGAACGGTATCACGCCGGAGTCGATCACGCGTCCGCTCGACATGTCGCTGGTGGCCGTTGCGGCAGCGGATTATGTCGACCTCACCGGCGAGTCCGAAGGAATTCCGGAGTTCCACTCACAAGCTGAGCTCGACACGTATATTGGGAAACTCGAGAGCGATATGCGAGAGGCTGCCAAGCGCTTCGAGTTTGAGCACGCGGCGAAGTTGCGCGATCAGGTCAGGGAGTTACGCAGCAAGGAGTTCATGGTCACCTAGTTGTCAGGCGTGGCCCTCTACTGCGTCATGATCTGGAGCGGTTGTTGCGGAGCGCAGGTGCTGACCTGCGGATCGCAGGTCGGGTCCTGTGGCGGGGCCGTCAAGTTCAGAGTCACGGTATTGTTGGAAACCTGAATGATGCTCACCGTGCCGCTGAAAGCATTGGCCGCGTAAACTTTGGTCGAACTGGGCTCGGTGGCAATGAACACCGGCCTCTGGCCGACTGGAATCGTTCCCACCACTTGGAAGCTGCTGGAGCTCACCACGCTGACATTGTTGGAACCGGAGTTCGCAACATAGAAGCTGAGGCCGTTCGGCAGCGCCGCGACCGATACTGGCGCCGAACCGACCCCAACAGTGGCGAGCGTCGGCAGCGCCGGGGTTACTCCGAGAGAGATGTCGGCCACGTTGAACACCGTGACGGTATTGTCGCCGGTGTTGGCCACGAACAACCGGTTATAAAAGGTGTCGAGGGAGGCCGCCGTGGGACCGACCCCGACCGGCACCGAAGCGGCAACGGTGTTGGTGGCGGTATTAATGATGTCCACGAACCCATTACCGCTGCCATTGCCCTGGCAAACCACGAAGATGTAAGCGCCGTCAGAGCTGGCGACCAGGGCTACAGGATTCTGGTGCAACCCGCCCGCCTGGGTGATGGTATTGGACACGCTCAAGCTGACCGGGTTGAACACCGACACTGAGCTGTCTCCTTCATTCGCGACGTAAACGTAACCCCCTGCGGGCTGCTGCACAATGGCCACAGGTTTTGCGCCAACGCAGACGGTATTGGTGGCGACGAGCGAACTGCTGCTAATGACGCTGATGGATCCCGTCAAGGGACAGAAGGAATTGGTGCCGGAGTTCGCCGTGTAGATTTGCGTGGAAGCCGTACCGGTCAGCGCAACCGGACGCGAGCCCGGAGCCAGCCCCACGTTGATCACGGTTGTCGTGCCGATCAGGGTGTACTCGCTGACCGAGTCGGCGTCGCGGTTGGCGACGAAGATCGCGCCGTGCACGGCTCCCTGAAAGGCCTCGGCCACGGAGCCATACCCCATGGAGAGCACCTGCACGTTGCTGTCTCCGGAGACATCGATCTGGGTGGTTGAGCCGAAGCCGATCGGGTTGTAGTTCAATACGTACGCGTAATGGGTATTTTGCGGCTGTCCACCAGGGGAAACGATCGGGTTGGCAATGGGACGATACTGGTCGCCACACCCAAGTTCGAATACCAGAAGCAGAAGGCAAGGAATGATGACGGTCAGGTTACGCGAAAACTTCATCCACTCTTCCTAAAGGAATTAATCCGGCCGGCATTTCGCAGGAAGTTCCAATTGTATAAGGACAGTACACCCAAGGTACAGCAAGCCGCGACAGCCAGATATGGAAACCCGAAAGGGTCTGTGGCGTTGCGCGAAGCGGACAGAAAGAAGCCCTGCCTTGCCGGGCAGGGCTTGGCTTCACAACGGTGAGTGGTGCGCGCGGTTTAGACGTTGAAAGACGAACCGCAGCCGCAAGTGCTCTTCACGTTCGGATTCTCGAACTTGAAACCAGCACCTTCGAGTGTCTCGATGTAATCGACCGTGACACCCTTGAGATACATCAAGGAAGTGGCATCCACGAACACCTTGAGATCGTCGAAGTTAAAGGTCTTGTCCATCATGCCGGCGCTGTTCTCAAACGACATGGAGTACTGGAAGCCGGAGCATCCTCCGCCGACCACGCCAACGCGCAGCCCCGCGGGCACGGGGTTCTGCTGGGCCATAACTTCCTTGACCTTGGTGATGGCCGTCGCTGTGAAGGTAATGGGCTTAAGGTCGACGCCGGGCGCCGGAGTCGTGGTCGGTGTGGTAGTCGTGGTTGCCATTCGTTGTATCTCCTAAAACTGGCAGGATTATAGCAAAATGCGGCCCGCGCACAGGGCACGGCCTCTTTATTGGATGAATCCAACGCCGCGGGGTTGCAAGACTTCGGGCCTGGATAGGACTCTCCTACGGCACCTGCCGAAAGCAATAAAAGCGTTGCGAATCGCACTTGGCAGCGCCGCGATAGGGCATATAATGTGGGGCGAGTGAGGGCCCCTAAGCTGGTGGGTGCAGCGAGTTGTCCCAACCGGCAACGAGGGCCGGTTCGACGGAACCGAGGTGGCGCATATGATCATGATGTTGAGCATCGTATGGGCGGTAATAACCGCCGCTCTGATCATCGTATTGATCTACAAAAGCACACTCAGCATGCACGAAGATGATCAGCTTTTCCTGGATGAGTCCACAGCCAACCTGCGTGCCGAGCAGGAACAGCTGTTGAAAAAGATGGGAAAGATCACCCCGATCGTGCGCATCCTAGGCGCGGCCTCAGGACTGCTGATTCTCGTAATTGCGGGCATGGCCCTCTGGGCGCAGATGAACCGGGTCTATTAAGACATCAGCTCTGGTCGAAAGTGGCGCGGCCGCGCGATCGCCTGGTCGGTGCCGAAGGTTTTGAGGCAGAGCCCTGCGAAGGCTCATGTTTCATGTTCAAGGGGTGTTGTGGGCATCCCGGACGGTCGGCTGCTACTCTCACTACCTGACCTGTTTCGCCAGGTGGAGAACAGGCGTTCTCGAGCCGCAAGCGCGGCGCAACTTTCATAGGAGATAGCAAAATGGAAAGCAAAGAAAGACGCCAATGCGCACACGAGCCTTGCCAGTGCACCGTCCCTGAAGGGCAGAAGTATTGCGGCGACTACTGCAAAACGGCGGGGAGCGAAGAGGTAGAGATCGCCTGCGATTGCGATCACGAAGCCTGCCAGTAGACCATTTACCGGAAGTCCGATTTCGTCCTTCCTGGGATTGCGCACATTGCCAATCACGATGCCCGTCGTGTCTGCTAAACTTAAAGCAACTTTTGAACAGAACCTGTTTTTGTGGGGATTCGGCATCCAATGATGCCAATGGTTAGCGAGATGGGTGGCGGACGCCTACCTTGTTGGGAGCGCCCCTGATGCCAGACTCGTACCGTCGATCTTCCGACGGACATTTCGGATAAAAGAATCCAGTAGTCTGGCACGACATCCAAAAAATGTTCTGCAAAGCTCTGCAAAATCGATTCTGTAGCCAGTTTTAAAAGAACGAAATCCGTCTCCTAGGGCGTCGAGGTCACCGTGGCACTACATAAATCATTGAATCCGGTCATCGAGTTTCCGGTAACGCCGGAAGTGGATCATGAACAGGAAGTCGGCGAATGGATTGAGGCATTCGACCAACTGGTTGACGAGGAAGGCGCGAACCGGGCGACCGAACTACTGGGAGCACTCGTGCAGCGCGCCCGGAACTCGGGGGTTGAGGTACCGGTCCAGCTCAACGCGCCGTATCTGAACACCATTCCGGCGGAAGAAGAGGTGCCGTACCCCGGTGATCGCAAGCTCGAGCGCCGCATCAAGAGCCTGATTCGGTGGAACGCGATGGCGATGGTGCATCGCCAGAACAAGAAAGATCCCGGCATCGGCGGGCACATCTCGACCTATTCCTCACTCGCCACCCTGCTTGAAGTTGGATTCAACCACTTCTTCCACGCCAGTTACGGCGATGAACCGGGCGACCTGATTTACTTCCAGGGACATGCGTCGCCGGGTGTTTATTCGCGTGCTTTCCTCGAAGGCCGACTCAGCGAAGAGCAGTTAAAGAACTTCCGTCACGAACTGCGCGATACGCCGGGGCTGTCGTCGTATCCCCACCCGTGGCTTATGCCCGATTTTTGGCGCTTCCCGACGGTATCGATGGGCTTGGGCCCGCTGAATGCGCTGTACCAGGCGCGCTTCATGCGCTATCTGGAAAATCGCGAGCTGATCAAGAAAACGCCGCGTAAGGTTTGGGCGTTTGTAGGCGATGGCGAGACCGACGAGCCGGAGACCATGGGGTCGCTGACGCTAGGCTCGCGCGAAAAGCTCGACAACCTGATCTTCGTCGTCAACTGTAATTTGCAACGGCTCGACGGGCCGGTGCGCGGGAACGGAAAGATCGTCAACGAGCTGGAAGCGGCTTTCCGGGGCGCCGGCTGGAACGTGATCAAGGTGATGTGGGGCAGCGATTGGGACCCCTTGTTTGCCGCTGACACCAACGGATTGCTCTTGAAGCGCCTGGAAGAATGTGTGGACGGCGAACTGCAGAGCTTTAAGGCCAAGGGCGGCGCGTACATTCGCAAGGAATTTTTTGGAAAGTATCCCGAGCTGCTGAAGCTGGTGGAGCACATGAGCGATGACGAAATCCATCGGCTGACGCGGGGAGGCCACGATCCGCAAAAGGTATACAACGCTTACTTGCGTGCGGTGGAACACAAGGGATCGCCGACCGTGATTCTGGCGCACACGGTGAAAGGCTACGGGCTGGGCTCGGCGGAGGCGCGCAACGCAACACACTCGGAGAAGAAGTTGGCTGATCAGGCGTTGTCAGCGTTTCGAACTCGTTTCGACATTCCAATTCCAGAGTCAGCAGCGCGCGACGGGTCGCTGTATCGCCCTGCGGAGGACAGCGAAGAGCTTAAGTACATGCACGAACGGCGGCAGCAACTGGGGGGACTCATGCCGTCACGGGAACCGAAGAAGGTCGCGTTCGAGGGACCGGGGATAGAGGAGTTTTCCGAGTCGCTGGCAGGATCGAAAGGGAGACCGGTTTCTACCACCATGGGTTTTGTCAGCATGCTGCGGCAGTTGCTGAAGGACCCCAAGGTGGGTAAGGCGATTGTGCCCATCATCCCAGACGAGGGTCGCACATTCGGCATGGAGTCGATCATCCGGCAGGTGGGTATTTACGCCAGCCAGGGACAGCTCTATAAGCCGCACGATCAGGACATGCTGTTGTACTACCGCGAGGAAAAGAACGGACAGATCCTCGAAGAGGGAATTACCGAAGCTGGTTCCATGGCGTCGTTCACGGCGGCGGGGACGTCGTACACGAATTACGACGTCATCACGGTTCCGTTTTTTACGTATTACTCAATGTTTGGCTTTCAGCGCATCGGCGACATGGTGTGGGCATTTGCTGATGCGCGAGGCAAGGGCTTCCTGATGGGTGGCACCGCAGGACGCACGACGCTCTCGGGGGAAGGCCTCCAGCACCAGGATGGTCACAGCCTTGTGCTGGCGAGTACCGTGCCGACGTGCCACGCCTATGATCCGGCGTACGTGTACGAGATTGCGGTGATCGTGAAAGACGGCATGCACCGCATGTACGAGTTGAACGAAGACCGCTTCTACTACATCACCCTATACAACGAAGACTACGCGATGCCGGAGATGCCGGCGGGCTGTGAAGAGGGCATCCTTCGCGGCATTTACAAGTTCCGCGCGGCAGCGAAAGGCAAAGCCGTGGCGCAGTTATTTGGCAGCGGTCCGATCCTGAATGAAGCGCTACGCGCGCAGGAAATCCTTGCCGAGAAGTACGGAGTGGCTGCCGATGTGTGGAGCGTAACCAGCTACAACGAGTTGCGGCGCGATGCACTTTCGACTGAACGGTGGAACCGGTTGCATCCCGCTGAGGCGGAGAAGAAGCCATATATCCTGACCGCTGTCGAAGGTACAGAGGGACCGATTATTGCGGCGACCGATTACATGAAGGTCGTGCCCGATCAACTTGCGCCGTGGCTGCGAGAGCGGCTGGTGACGCTGGGCACGGACGGCTTCGGGCGCAGCGACAACCGCCAACATCTGCGGAGGCACTTCGAAGTGAACGCAGAGTCGATTGCGACGGCCGCTCTCTCGCGTCTGGCACGCGAGGGTAAATTCGACGCCAAGAAGGCACAGAAGGCGTTCGAAGAGTTGGGGGTCGCGACGGAGAAGCAGGACCCGGCGACCGCCTGACCTACATCACGATTACCGCGGCGCCGTCGATGGTGTCGCGTTTGACGGCCAGGAGCGCGTCGTTGACTTCGTCGAGGCGAAACGACTTCACCCGCGGACTTATTCCAATCTGGGCCGCAATCTTCAGAAAATCGCGCCCGTCGTCGCGAGTCATATTGGTGACGCTGCGGAGTTGCCGTTCTCCCCATAGCAGACTGTCATAGTCGAACTGCGGGATACGATCGAGATGGATCGCGTTGATGGCTATGACCCCGCCTTTGCGTAGGCTACTCAGCGCAGCAATCACCACATCACCGCTTGGAGCAAAGGTGATGGCGCGGTCGAGTTCGACGGGAGGCTTGTCGGATTCGGTGCCGACCCACTTCGCGCCCATCGACTCTGCGAGTTGGCGGTGTGAGTCGCCACGCGTCGAAACATAGACATCGCAATTCCAAGCTTGCAGCACATCAATTGCGAGATGAGCGGAGGCTCCAAAGCCAAAGAGTCCGACCCGTTCGCCCGCCTGCACGTCGGCTACGCGCAAGCTACGGAAGCCGATGATGCCTGCACAGAGAAGCGGGGCAGCGTGCAGGTCGTCGAGTTCAGTTGGGAGCGGGAAGACGAAGTCTGCACGCGCCACGGCGAACTCCGCGTATCCGCCGTCCGCTGAATATCCCGTGAAGGTCGGATCGTCGCACAGGTTCTCTTTGTGATTGCGGCAATACCAGCAGGAGCCGTCGGTGCCGCCAATCCAGGAAACACCGACACGAGTGCCGAGCGGAAGCTCAGCCGTGGCCCCGGCAATGATGTCGCCAACGATCTGATGACCAAGAATCAGCGGTGAGCGCCGTTGCGGTAGCTCACCTTCCGTAATGTGGAGATCGGTGCGGCAGATGCCGCAGGCGCGGACCTTGAGCAAAACTTGTCCAGCACTAGGTTGCGGCTGCGGAATGTCTTCGATTTGCAACGGGCGTTCAGCGATGGGGGCAGGCTTGGTAAGAACAGCGGCCTTCATAGACAACGTGCCTCATCGAGAATTTTAGCGGTTTATCGCTTTGCTCGAGGGCATGGTCTTGCCCACATAGTGCAACGGAATGGCAAAAAATATCGCGAGCACCAGATTAATCAGCAGGCTGGCAGGGATGCTGATCCACGCCAGGGCCACGGCAATCATGTAAGCGATGGGACCGTAGTTGTATTGCTGGGTGATTTTGTCAGCAGCCTCCCGATCGATATCGTAGCCCAACAGGTGTCCGTCGCGGGAAGCGGCGTATCGCCACAGCAAATTAAAGAAGAGTGCGACCCCGAGGTAGGCGGAGTCGTAAACAACTACCGCCGTCCGGGCGCCAGGGTGTCCAAGGTGAGCGGCCAGCAGCGCCGTCGTAAAGGGAATGACGCAGACGCTGAACATCAGCGCGAGGTTGAGGATCAGCAGCGTATCGTCGCTCTTTCGGATGTGAATGAAGAGACGGTGGTGATTAATCCACATGATGCCAATGAACGCGAAGCTGATGATGAATGCGAGGTAAGACGGCCACTGACGCAGAAGCTGCACGCCAAGGTCGCTATCGAAGCCTGGCACCTTGATCTCGAGGACCAGCAAGGTGATCGCAACGGCGAAGACACCATCGGAAAAAGCCTCGAGGCGAGCGGTTTCAGTAGTCAAGCAGACTCTCCGTGAGCAGCGATCATGCCCATCTACAGCCATCCCTTGGAGCGGGCGATGCGGGCGGCTTCGGTGCGGTTTGCCGCTCCCAACTTGTTGATGGCCTCTGACAGGTAGTTGCGAACGGTGCCCTCGGAGAGATTTAACTCGGTCGCGATGTCGGAGCTGGCGACGCCCTCCCCGGCCAGTCGAAGCACTTGCCGCTCGCGATCGGTGAGCGGGTCGGGTTCGTTGGTCCAGGCTTCGGCGGCGAGTTGGGGATCGATCACGCGTAAACCGGTGCGGACGCGGCGGACGGCGTCGGCTAACTGTTCTGCGGGCATGTCTTTCAACAGGTAGCCTGATGCGCCCGCTTCGAGGGCGCGTCGGAGATAGCCGGCGCGCGCGAAGGTGGTAAGAATGATGACCCGTACTAAAGCGCCCCGACGTTTCAACTCGGAGGCGACCTCCAGGCCGGTCTTGCCGGGCATCTCAATATCCGTAATGAAAACTTCGGGACGGTGTTGCTGGACCAGGCGCAGGGCCTCATCGCCCGAGTGGGCGCGGGCGACAACCTCGATGTCGTCTTCCATCTCGAGGAGTGCGGCCAGCGCGCCGAGGACCATTGCCTGGTCTTCGGCAATGACGACACGAATCTTGTCGCGCTTGATGCCTGGCATGTCCTAAGTTTCGCAGAGTGCAGCAACTCAGGCGAGTGGCAAATCGATAATCAGGCGGGTTCCGTTAGAGCTATGCAAGCGAAGCGAGCCGCCGAGGGCTTCGAGACGCTCGCGCATGCCGCGCAGCCCGTTGCCTTCGGGTCCGGCCGCGCCACGACCGTCGTCGGCAACTTCGAGGGTGCAGAGCGCGTCCGTTCGCTTCAAACTCACGTTGCAGCAGTGAGCTTCGGCGTGGCGGACGACATTGGTCACCGCCTCACGCAACGCGAGTGCCAGTACAGATTCTTGTGCAGGGCTAAGGGGCACGGTGTCGGTGTCGCATTGGACGGTGACGCCAGCGGTCTCGAGCGCGGCACGGGCGCGGGCAAGTTCAGCGAAGATGCCATCGCTGCGATATCCGCGGATAGCCTCACGCACGTCGGCCAAGGCTGCGCGCGAGGCGTTCTCGACCTCAGACATCTCCTGCTTGGCCCGTTCGGGATCACGATCCACTAACTTGCGCGCCAGCTCCGACTTCAAGGTGATGAGCGACAGCGTGTGCCCCAGGACGTCGTGCAGGTCGCGCGCAATGCGCTCGCGCTCGGCGACCTTGGCCAGATGCTCGAGCTCTTCGTGGGCCAAGCGCATCTTCTCGTCGTGACAATGAGCGATTGCCCAATGGTGGTTTCCGAAGCCCACGAGTACGATCAGCAGGAGCATGGAGCCCCAGTAACCGAGATCAAAATGCAACCGCAACGAATAGAACAGCAGGATGACGAGTTCGACGGCGAGCAAAGAGGCTACCCAGCGGAATTTAGTGCTGAAACCACCGGCTGCCGCGCTGTAGATCAGCAGGCCCACACCTCCTGAGTTGAAAGGAATGAAGATCGCCGCCATCAACAGCATCAGTACGAGGGAAATCCTTCTGACGCGGCCGGGACGCGAGAAAGCCTGCAGGTAGAGAAAAATGAAAAACAAGCCGGCAGCCGTGTTCCATATCCAGTGGAAGAGGCTGGCATGCTTCCAATAGGGATCGACGAAAAACCAGGCCATGAAGGGCAGCCAGAGGAGCGGCATCCACTTATGCGAGTGGTCGGCTGGGTAGAGCGCGTGCCAGATTTGCTTCACCGTAGTCATTGATTAGCTATCGCGGTCTGCGACGTTATTGTCGCCTCGAACGTGGCTCGGGCACAATCCCATACCAGATGATTGCGGCCAGCGTCAGCGCCAAGGCCAAGTCCAGCCAGCGCGCGAACACGGTCAGTCCTGTGAACAATACCATCACAAAGGCCCATATTATCCATTGCGTCGTTTTGCTAGTCATGATCGACTCCAAAATCGTTTCCCGCTTTTACTCCTGTTTGTCGACCTCACGTCCCGAAGCCGCGCGTTGGCGGGTGGGGATTGCAACGCAGGCTTCGGTTCGTGAGTCCCGAAATGTCTAGCAGCACACATTTCGGGAACCCTTCAGACTTGTCCGGCATCGGGGCGACAGGTGATGTCCGACAAGCCTCGCCGGGCCCACTCATCCGTAGGAGGCTCCTTCGTCACGCCAGTAGCCGTAGCCGGCGAAACCCAGAAACAACAGCGTCACTCCAATCAGCGCCTGGACGTGTCCCCACGCCGGCGATGGATTGGGATTGACGCCGATAACGTTCAACGCCAGCTGACTCAGGTGATAGGGAGGCAGAACCAATGCCACCTTCTGCAACACATGCGGCAGCAAGAAAATTGGGATCCACAGTCCTGAGCAGAACGACATCGGCAGGTAAACCAGGTTCACCATCGCGGGCGCCGAATTCGGCTTGGCGAAATAGCCCAGCGCCAGGCCCATCGCGCTGAACGGTATCGAGCCGGTCACGAGAATTGCGATCAGCTCCGTGGCCTTGACGAAGCTCAAGCGAACTCCGCCGAAAGCCTCGCCTACTGCCAGCAGCACCAGCGAGATTACGGTCGCAAACACTACGGCGTTGGCGATCTTGGCCAGGAAATAGGCCGGCAGGGGCATTGGGGAGGCGCGTTTCACTTGCAGCCATCCCTGGCCGCGCTCCATGGCGATGCCGACTCCAAAGCTGAACATGGCCACGCCCATGACTCCGTAGCACGCCATGGTAGCCAAGAGGTAAGTGGCAGTTTCCGTCCTGCGTGCTCCGGCGGGGGCCATCACGATGCCAAACAGCACGTAAAACATCACGGGAAAGAGGATCGTCGAGAGCGCGAAGATCGGGATGCGCGCGTACTTCAGGATTTCGTACTTCGTCTCTTTCACGTACAGAGTGATCAGTTGACCGAGCGAGCGCTGTGGCACGGCGTAGGCGGCAGGAAACGTGGTGGTTGCCATCTTAATTGCTCCGTTCCGAATGCGATGAATGGTTCTGGGTCAGCGCCAGGAAAGCCTCTTCCAGTCCGGCATTGGTAACTTCGAGGTCCGATAGCCAAGAGTCACGTTGTAACAGTTCGCGAACCACGGGCTCGGCGACGCTGACCTGCAGCTCAAATGCGTTGCGGTCTTCCTTCAGGCTGATAACGCCGGGGATCTGCCGAATTTCGTGGGCCGAGAGGCGGCTAACGCAGCGCACCTGTTTGCCAATGGCGCGCGCTTTGATTTCCGCTGGTGTCCCTTCGGCAACGATCGCTCCATGCTGCAACACCAGGATGCGATCGGCCAGGGCGTCAGCTTCGTTCAAGTAATGAGTCGTGAGTAGCACGGTCTTGCCCCGTGCCACCAACGCGCGTATCTGCGTCCACATCAGGCGGCGAGCTTCTACATCGAGGCCGACAGTTGGCTCGTCGAGAAACAACAGGTCGGGATCGCCGCAGATCGAGATGCCGAACAGCACGCGCTGCTTCTGTCCGCCGGAAAGCTCGCCGAATGGTCGGTCTTTGAATTCCTCTAGCCCTGCGATCTTTAAGGTTTCCGCCAGCGGCAACGGTCGCGGGTAATAAGAAGAAAACAGGTCGATATGCTCACGGACTTTCAAGGTTTCAGGGACGCGTCCGACCTGAAGCATGGCGCCACAACGGGCTCCTACGTGAGACTCGCGCGGGTTAGCGCCGAAGACCGACACGCCGCCGGCGTCCGGGCCCGCCAGGCCCAGCAGCATGCGCACCAGGGTGGTCTTGCCCGCGCCGTTAGGACCGAGCAAGGCCAGCAACTCTCCACCTCGGAGGTCCATAGTCACGTTTTGCAGGGCAGTGACCTCCCCGTATTTCTTGGTCAGGCTCTTAGTTCTCGCCACACATAGATTTCTGCCCGGTGCGGTCTTGGGTAGTTCGGCAAAGGCTGTGGACATCGGTTGCTCCTGATTTGGCTTTCCCGTCTTGAACTGATGATCGGTGAAAGTCGGCATGGCCCGTAGTGCCGATTGTCAGGAGGGGCGAGTGACAAATGTCATGAGGATTGTTAGCCATTAGCCTTCAGCCGTCAGTGATCGACTGCGAACGAACGTCGGACGTATTGTGATCTCGTTAAAAGGAGGGTCCCGGACCAGGGGCAGGGCACGGTCCGCTGTGGCCGCATCGAAGAATGAATCATTTGTTACAGATTTCCTGATCAAGTGACTCTTATCACTTTTCCGAGTGACTTGAGTCACCGCTGAAATAGGGGCAATCGGCCCAAACTGAGTTGTAACAAGTGAGGGGTCCGCCTGCGCTAAGTCTTGCTCCTCCCTCGGGCAAAGGCGGCTAAAAGGAAGGTCAGCTATGTTGCTCGCATATCGGCTGGTGAAGCTGATTGAGACGCATTCCGACGGACTGGCCCGCAGCCTGCATGACCGTTATCGCACCGACAGGAAATGTTCCGCGTACGCAAACGTGCCGGAAGCAGAGCTTACAGCGAAGGTTTACGAAGTATATCGGCACCTGGGCGAATGGCTGATGGGTAAGACCGAGGCGGATGTGGAACGCCGGTATCTGGAAATCGGAGCCAGGCGCGCCGAGCAGGGTGTCCCAGCCAGCCAGGTTATCTGGATGATCTGCCTGGTACGCGAGAACTTGTGGGAGTACCTGCAAAAGTACGCCGAGCTGGAGAAGCCGGCAGAGATCTTCGGCGAGGTCGAGCTACTGGAAATGCTTGATCAGTTCTTTAATCGCGCTATTTACTACGCAACTCTCGGTCACGAGCGGGCACAGCGCGGTGATCAAGTGTTTCTCGAGGCTCTAACGCACTGACGAGGCCCTATGTCCTGGATTGATTCATATCGTAGCAAGCTGATGACGCCGCGCGAGGCGGTGGGTTGCGTGGAGTCCGGGATGAGGGTTTACATTCACCCCGGTTGCGCCGAGCCCGAAGCCTTGGTGGAGGCGCTGATGGAGCGTGCACCCTACGTGAAAGGTGTTGAGGTCGTACACCTGCTCACACTGGGAACCTCACCCTATTGCGCTCCCGAGATGTCGGGAAGCTTCCGGCATAATGCGTTGTTTGTCGGCGGCAATGTACGCGAGGCTGTCCATGACGGCCGCGCCGATTACACACCTATATTCCTTTCAGAAGTTGAATGCCTCTTCGAGAGCGGTGAGATGCCGATCGATGTGGCATTCATCCAGGTGTCACCCCCGGATTCGCACGGATACTGCAGTTTCGGCGTCGGAGTGGACACCACGCTTACCGCCGCGAAATATGCCCACAAGGTCGTGGCGCAGGTGAATGCACAGATGCCGCGCACCTATGGCGACAGCTTCATTCACATTAGCGAACTTGACGTAGTTGTCGAGGTTTCGCGTCCGCTCTGCGAGATCAAGGAAAACACCATTACCGATCTGTTTCGCCAGATTGGAACGCACGTCTCATCGCTGATCGAAGATGGTTCGGTGCTGCAGTTGGGCATCGGCGGAATTCCTGACGCCGTTCTGCCTAACCTGATGGACCGGAAGGACCTGGGAGTTCATACCGAGCTGATTTCCGATAACGCAATTCCGCTGATCGAAGCGGGCGTCATCAACGGAAACCTCAAGAACTTCAAGCCGAGAAAGATCATCCTGGGCTTCGTGCTGGGCACCAAGAAGCTCTTCGACTTCGTCGACGAGAACCCGATCTTCGAGTTCCACCCATCGGCATATACCAATGATCCGTTCCGTATTTCGCAGAACAAGAAGATGGTGGCCATTAACTCGGCGATTGAGGTCGATCTCACCGGCCAGGTTTGTGCCGAATCGATTGGCTCGTGGTTTTACAGCGGTTTCGGAGGCCAGCTCGATTTCATTCGCGGAGCGGCTCGCTCGAAGGGAGGCAAGCCGATCATCGCGCTGCCCTCTACGGCGAAAGAAGGAAAAGTATCGCGCATCGTGCCACGCCTGGCCCACGGCGCCGGTGTGCTGACTGGGAGAGCGGACGTGCATTACGTGGTCACCGAATTTGGCGTCGCGTATTTACACGGAAAAACCATCCGGCAACGAGCCGAAGCGCTCATACGGATCGCTCATCCTGAGTTTCAGAAAAGTTTGTACGAGTATTGCGAGAAACAGCGCTGGTTTCAGCGCAATCAACTAGACACTGTCGAAATGCGAGGGGAACATGGCGTCGCAACCGCGCGGTGATGTAACCATTGACGTCGAAGAATGTAAAGGATGCGGGCTGTGCGTCGAGTCGTGCCCGCCCAAATGCCTGGAACTTGCGCCCGACCTGAGCAAGTATGGCGTACATCCGGCGACCTATACCGGCGAAGGCTGCACCGGCTGCGGTGCGTGCTTCTACTGTTGCCCTGAACCGGGAGCCATCACAGTCTACCGGCTAGTGCCTCCGCCCAAGGTGGCGGGTGCGGTGGCGAACCGTGGCGAGGAGGCAGCCCATGCGGCAACTGTGTAAAGGAAATGTCGCGGTCGTAAAGGCCGCAGTGCTGGCGGGGTGCCGGGCCTATTACGGATATCCAATTACTCCAGCCAGCGAGATTGCAGAATATGCCGCCCTCCTGATTCCAGAAGTGGGCGGTACTTTCTTGCAGGCGGAGAGCGAAGTTTCCGCGATCAACATGGTGTACGGGGCGGCGTCCGCCGGAATGCGCGTGATGTCGGCCTCGTCAGGCCCAGGTATGAGCCTGATGCAGGAAGGCATGTCCTACATTGCGGGGGCCGAGTTGCCCTGCGTGATCATTGATGTTGTGCGGGGCGGTCCTGGTCTCGGAAATATCGCCCCCGAGCAGAGCGACTACTTCTGCGTCGTGAAGGGCGGCGGCCACGGGTGCTATCGCAACATCGTGTTGGCGCCCGCCTCGGTGCAGGAGATGTTCGACCTGACCGTGCTGGCCTTCGACCTGGCCGACCGCTATCGCAACCCGGTAGTCATCATGACCGATGGCTACGTTGGCCAAATGCAGGAGCCGCTGGAAATCGAGCTGCGCGACATCGAGCAGCCCGATAAAGACTGGGCCGTAAAGGGCACGCACGAAACGCGTAAAAACCTGATCAGCTCGATCTATCTTGAACCGGACTTGCTGGAAGCCCATATCCGCAAGCTCGAATCGAAGTATGCCCTGGCGCAGGAACTCGAAAGCCGCAGCGAGACCTATCTCACCGAAGACGCCGACATCCTGCTGATCGGCTTCGGCATCGTCTCGCGCATCCTGCGCTCCACCGTTGACCAGTTACGCGCGCAGGGGGTCAAAGCCGGACTCTTCCGTCCGATCACGCTATGGCCGTTCCCATCGCGCGAGCTACGCGAGACCGCAAAGCACGTGAAGTCGGTGATGGCAGTCGAGCTCAGCACCGGAATGATGGTGGAAGACGTGAAGCTGGCGCTGAATGGCAGCGTTCCGGTGGACTTCTACGGGCGCGCGGGTGGCAACGTTCCGACACCGGAAGAGATCGCTGCGCAAGTAACGTCACACATGGCAACCGCGGTTTAGGTGGGGAGGAATTCTGTGACTGAATACGAAGTGGTCCACGAAAAGTCGCCTGCGTTCTACGACAAATATGAGCGCAAGGGAGAGTTGCAGCAACAGACCCACTACTGCCCGGGCTGCGGCCATGGGGTTGCCCATAAACTGATCGCCGAGGCGCTGACCGAACTCGGCCTGCAAGATCGCGCCGTGCTAGTCAGCCCGGTCGGCTGCTCCGTATTTGCCTACTACTACTTCGATGTTGGAAACGTGCAGGCGGCACACGGTCGCGCATCGGCAGTTGCGACCTCTCTGAAGCGCGCACACCCCGAGTCAATCGTGATGTCGTATCAGGGTGACGGTGATCTGGCTGCCATTGGTACCGCCGAGATCATTCACGCCGCCAATCGTGGCGAGAACATCTGTGTGTTCTTCGTTAACAACTCGATTTACGGCATGACGGGAGGGCAGTTGGCTCCGACGACGCTGGTCGGACAGTACAGCACAACATCGCCCTGGGGGCGCCGGCCAAGCAACGAAGGGTTGCCCCTGCACGTTGCCGAACTGCTGGCCTCGCTCGAAACACCCACTTACATCGAGCGCGTTGCCCTCAGCGACATGAAGAACATCATGAAGGCCAAGAAGGCGATCAAGAAGGCGCTCGAGATCCAGAAGAACGGCGGCGGCTTCTCTCTGGTAGAGATCCTCTCACCGTGCCCGACCATTCTGAAGATGGATCCGTTGGTTGCACGCAAGTGGGTCGGAGACACGCTGCTGAAGGCCTTCCCGCTAGGTGTCTTCCGCGACCGCAAACCCGAGCTGCCGGAATCGGCGCAGGTACCACAGAAGAGCGTAGCCGAAGCATTGGGCGTCGATGGTAGCGGAGCCCAGGACGTTCCCGCACGTCATCATCACACACGCGAGATCACAGTGAACTTTGCCGGCTTCGGCGGCCAGGGCATCCTGCTGATGGGGCAATTGCTCGCCGAGATGGGCCTGCGCGAGCAGATGGAAGTGAGTTGGCTGCCCTCGTATGGCCCGGAGATGCGATCAGGCAGCGCGCACTGCTATGTCACACTCTTGCATGAACGCATCGGCTCGCCGCTGACTTCACGTCCAGAGGTCCTTGTCGCAATGAACGAGATCTCTCTGCGGAAGTTCGCCGCGAGCGTTCAGCCGGGTGGGTTGGTCCTCTATAACGCGCACAAGCTGCCGGCCGACTTCAGCGTGAACCATGCGCGCGCGGTCTGCATTCCCGTGTCACAGATGGCCGATCAGATCGGCAATGCCAGAGTCGCGAACGTCGTCATGCTGGGCGCCCTGCTGGAAGAAACAGGCTGCCTGCCAACGGACACAGCGATAGCGGTATTGCAGCATACGGTGAAGAATCCAAAACTGCTTGCTCTCGACAAGCAGGCCCTAGTGGCTGGTCGCGACTACGTTGATACGACCATTGAAGTCGGCGCGGTTTCGCAACCAGATGGATTCTCTGATTAGTTCTCTCCTCTGCCCAGCTCTTCCTGCCGACGCTGCGCCAACCAGCGCTATTGCGGCCGGAGGAGCTGGGTTCGGTACGTCTGGGCCGCAATCGGTTTGGAAACGATCGTCGCTTAAGGCGATGAACACGGCGACGATTCGGCCAAGCTGGGAGCCGTTCGGTCTACAAAGGGCTGCTAAGATGCGAACTGGACTGACGCAGCCAAGCCATGCCTTCGAAGCCACGCAAGCCGAAGCCGTTCAAAGCCGCATCTGCGGTGAAGGCTGCTGCACGCGAGAAAATCGGAGCGCCGCCCCCGACACGCGCTGAGCCGTCCACTCGAAAGTCAAAGCTCAAGACGCCAAAGCACAAGCCGACGCTTCGGAAGTTGCTGGAAGAAGAGAGCTAGCTCCCAGACCGGCTATCTCAAGCCGAAACCGGCCGCAGTTGCACACCCGCCCTCTTGAGTGCTTCGTTTACCGCTCGTGCAATCGTCACGCTGCCCGGAGTGTCGGAATGTATGCAGATGGTCCCGGCGTCGATCTTCAGCTCTGAACCATTGGTCGCGACAGCCACGTGTCGAGTGGCGATGTCGATCGCCTGTTGTGCCGCCTTAGCGGGGTCTTCCAGCAGCGCGCCGGGCAGCGTTCGGCTTCGAAGGATCCCGTTCGGCTCGTAGGCACGGTCGGCGAAAGCCTCCGCCGCGCAGGAGAGACCCATTGACTCCCACAACGTCAGGGTTGACGATCCTGCCTGCCCCACCATGATAAGCTGCTCGTCGCTTTCCAATACGGCGCGGCCAATGGCCGCAGCGACCTCGGTGTTCTTGTTTGCGGCGTGGTAGAGCGCCCCATGTGGTTTACAGTGCACCAGGGAAACATTCATCGACTCAGCCACTTCGGCTAGCGCTGCGACCTGGTCGCGAACCGTTGCCTCAATCTCCGCTGCCGATAGCGGCGATTTAATGCGCCCGAAATTCTCCCGGTCGGGATAGCCGGGATGGGCGCCGACGGCGACGTTCAACTCCTTCGCGATGCGCACGGTCTCTCGCATGGTCCGCTCATCGCCCGCGTGTCCGCCGCAGGCGACATTGGCCGATGTGATGTAGCGCATTAGTTCAAAGTCGGTGCCGTTAGCGAGGGACTCCTCCGACTCGCCCAGATCTGAGTTGATATCGATGGTGTGAGTTGTCATCGCGGCGACCCCCATTTTGGCATGTGGGACTACTCGGTAAAGATACTCTGTAGCCATTGCTCCTGCGCGCGCAAGGCCTCGATAGCATCGGGAATCGACGTCTCAGCGAACCGGACCTCGTCGCGTGGCCGCAATTGGCCGACGCGATGCATATCGGCGGAAATTACATTCACGATCTTCGGGTATCCTCCCGTCGTCTGCTGATCGACAAACAAGATGATCGGCTGCCCGTCCTGCGGAACTTGGATCGCCCCAAGCGGAATGCCATCTGTCAGGAGTTGTTTGGATTCTGCCAGAGGCACGGCTTCTCCTTTGAGCCGTAATCCCGCCCGGTCCGATTGCTCGCTGACAATGTAGGTGGAAGACAGAAATTGGGAGTAGGACGCTGGGGTGAACCAATCACGTTGTGCGCCCGCCGTAACGCGGATTGGACCAGCCTCGCGGAGTTGTTCCAGTGCACCTGCCCTGAGCCGCGTTGCAGGGCGTTCGGAGTTCGAGCCAACCGACAGGCTGTCGCTAGCCTGCAATCTGCGGCCTTGAAATCCGCCAAACCCACCACGAATGTCCGTCGAGCGGCTACCCATGACTACGGGCACGTAAAATCCGCCCCGCACCGCAAGATAAGTTCTTGCTCCTCGGGCAATACTCCCACAGCGTAGTACCGTACCCGTTGCCACTTCAATGGGTTCGTAACATGGCGCCCGTACGTCACCAATTTTGCCCTCGCATCCGGCCCCGCAGATGGCGATGACCGCCCTCTCCTGAAACTCCAGCGTTGCGCCAAGTAGCGTCATTTCCAGTGCCGCAGCACCTTCGTTGTTGCCGACGACCAAGTTGCCGATGCGTAAAGACAGAGCGTCGGCGGCGCCAGCGGGTGAGATGCCGAGATGAGCGTATCCATAGCGGCCCAGGTCCTGCACCGTGGTAGACATCCCAGGCTTTACCACGCGAATGCTCATCGGACTGCCGCCAATCGCTCGAACTCGGCGCGATCAATCTGCATGAAGCGCAAGTTATCTCCCGGCATGACCCGCGTCGCTTGCGCTTCCTTCGGATCGAACATTCGCAGTGGAGTGCGCCCGATGAGCCGCCATCCTCCCGGAGTTTCGGTCGGATAGATTCCCGTTTGTGCGCCCGCAATCCCAACGCTGCCCGCGGCCACTGCCCGCCGAGGAGTCGGCAGCCGCGGCGTACTTAACCCCTCAGGCATACCTCCGAGATAGGCGAAACCGGCGGTGAACCCCAGAAAGCACACACGATAGGTCGCGCCCGAATGTAAACGAATAACGTCTTGTATTGACAGGTTCGTGTGTGCCGCAACGTCGGCAAGATCAGGACCAAACTCCGGGTCGTAGCAGACTGGAATCTCAACGATCGACGAGACATTCTCATGCGCGTCGCGTCGCCGGACCGCCAGAGACTTCACGAGCTCCGCGATTTGTGTGTGGGACACCGTGAGGGGGGCGAAGTTGATGAGCAGCGACGTGTAACCCGGGTTCAAGTTGTGGATACGAGGGTCTTGTCGCGCTTGCAGCGCATGAAAGAGTCCCAGCACACGCTCTTGGATTTCGGAAGAGATCGCGTCACCGAAGAGCACGAGTACCGAGGCGTCACTTGCCGGGACAATCTCCATGCCGTTAGCCGAACTGTACGCGAAGGTCATGTTGTGGCGTCTCCCGATGAATAGAGCAACCGCCGACGACTGTCAAACCCGGCGTGAGGCCTCGCACAAAACTGCCTGGGGTATCTTTATGGTTCGGTTGTGAAGCGAGCAGCATGAGTATTGTAGAGAAGGAAGAATTCGCCACGCGGTTTTGGATCTTCGACCTCACATCCCGCGAGCGCGCCACCTTGATCGCGACGTTCAGCGGCTGGGCGCTCGACGGGATGGACGCGATGATCTACAGCTTCGTTATCCCCACCCTCATGGCCGAATGGCGAATGAACCAGGGCCAGGCCGGCCTTCTGGTTTCCGTTCCGCTGATCGTGTCGGCGGTCGGCGGCTGGCTGGCAGGCATTTTCGCCGACCGCATTGGCCGTGCACGCATGCTGCAGCTCACGATCGTCTGGTTCGCGCTGTTCACATTTCTCAGCGGATTCACCACGTCGTTCTCGCAGCTGCTGATAACTCGAAGCCTGCAGGGTCTTGGCTTCGGCGGAGAGTGGGCAGTCGGTTCCGTACTCCTCGGAGAGGTCATCCGCGCGCATTATCGGGGCAAAGCGGTAGGAACGGTGCAGAGCGGATGGGCGGTGGGGTGGGGAATCACCGCGATTGCGAATGCGTTCTTGTTCCATTGGTTACCGCCGGACTTGGCTTGGCGTGCGATGTTCTGGATTGGCATTCTGCCCTCGCTGCTGGTTTTCTACATTCAGCGTTATGTTCCGGAGCCGGAGGTTTTCCAGCGGACACAAGCGCAAGTCACCGCCAGACGCAGCTTCCTCCAGATTTTCAGTCCGCAATGGTTGCGGATCACGTTACTCACCTCGTTGCTGGCTGCCGGTGCGCAAGGTGGCTACTACGCAGTTACAACCTGGCTACCCACGTATCTAAGGCTCTCTCAGGGACTCTCAGTAACCACGACGAGCGGCTACCTGATCGTCGTTATTGTAGGCTCGTTTGTAGGCTACTTGGTCAGTGCGTGGCTGTCCGATCGAGTCGGTCGCAAGCTCACTCTCTTGTTGTTCGCCATTTGCTCGTTGATTACGGTAGTGACGTACACCCATTTCACCATCGCGAACGGCGCGATGCTCGCGCTTGGATTTCCGCTCGGATTTTTTGCCTCCGGCTCGTTCAGCCCGATGGGAGCTTTTTTCACCGAGCTATTCCCGACCCGGCTTCGCGGTTCTGGTCAGGGCTTCTCCTACAACGTAGGACGCGGTATTGGGGCAGCGTTTCCGACGCTAATCGGTTATCTCAGCGTGCAGATTGGACTAGGCACC
This sequence comes from uncultured Acidobacteriaceae bacterium, assembly GCA_963738905.1. Lineage (GTDB taxonomy): Bacteria > Acidobacteriota > Terriglobia > Terriglobales > Acidobacteriaceae > DASRAA01. The sequence goes on along the minus strand of CAVTYG010000010.1, from coordinate 228,386 downwards.
GCGATCGCGACGTTTTCGACTGGTGCCTACGTCGCTATGGCGATCGCTGCGTGCATACTCCCAGAAACGAGAGGCAGAGAACTGATTGAGCAAGTTTGATGTCCTAAAGAATAACCTGGTGGTCGAATTTGTTAATTCGGAATGAAATCTTGCGCTGGTTTGCCCGGCGCAGGCTTGCCGGCTACTTAAGCAGTGGGCAACTTGCCGGAAGCACTCTACAATGTCCAGTGGGCATCAGGTGCCCTCGTTCATACCTTTTTATGGCTACCTCCGCGAAAGCCGCACCCGCCAGGACGCGCAAACCCAGACGTCGAGCCTCTTCCGCTGAAGCCGCTGTTGCCTCGTCTCGACCAACGGGAGCAATCTCTCTGAGCGATCCGAGCCTTTTTATCAATCGGGAGCTGAGCCTGCTTGATTTTCAACGTCGCGTTCTCGAGGAGGCGCAGGACAGTAGCAACCCGATCCTGGACCGGGTGATGTTCTTGTCGTTCGTCGGCTCCAACGTTGACGAGTTCTTCATGGTCCGCGTGGCCGGACTGAAGCGTCAGATCGAAAAAGGCGTGATGGAGAGCGGCCCTGATGCGATGACGCCGGCCGAGCAGCTACGGGCTATCCGTGCATCCGTGATTCGGCTAAACCGGGCATCCCACGAGTGCTGGTCAAAGGAATTGGTGCCCTCCCTGCGTAAGGTCGGAGTACGAATCGAGAGCTACTCCAACCTGACTGAAGAACAGCTTGTCCTTGCCAATACTTACTTTCAGGAGACCATCTTTCCAACGCTTACGCCGCTGGCATTCGATCCTGGCCGGCCGTTCCCGCACATTTCAAATCTCAGCTTGAACTTGGCGGTGGTACTCAGAGACGGCAGCGGCGTGGAACACTTCGCTCGAGTCAAAATCCCCGACACGCTGCCGCAGTTGGTGCCGGTGAGCATAGCTCCAAAAGTAAAGAGCAAAACCAAGATCATCGTGAAGGAGCAGGTGTTCGTTTGGATCGAGCAACTGGTCACGGCAAACCTGGCGGCTCTTTTCCCAGGCATGGAAATACTACAAGCGCATCCCTTTCACGTTACTCGCGATGCCGAATCGGAAATCCAGGATCTGGAAGCCGGTGACCTGATGGAATCGGTGGAGGAGGGTGTTTGGCAGCGCCGTTTCGCGGATGTGGTGCGGGTGGAAGTTAACGAAGCGATGCCTGCCTCGGTGCTCGAGATCCTGGTCACCAACATGGAGCTCGACCGCGATGACATTTACAAGATCAATGGCCCTCTGTCGCTGGTACGCGTGCGAGGACTGGCCCGGATTGACCGTCCGGACCTGAAATATGCGCCGTTTGTGCCCGCCTTGCCCGCTCCGCTGTTGAAAGAAGAAGACGACGACATCTTCGCCACCATTCGTCGCGGTGACATTTTATTTCACCACCCGTTCGATTCTTTCCAGCCGATTGTGGGGCTGTTGCAGAAGGCGGCAAAAGATCCCAACGTTCTCGCCATCAAAATTACTCTCTATCGCGTGGGACGCAACGCCCCGGTAGTCGACGCTTTGCTGGAAGCTGCCGAAAACGGCAAGCAGATCGCGGTACTGTTGGAACTGAAAGCCCGCTTCGACGAAGAGAGCAACATTGGATGGGCGCGAAAGCTCGAAGAATATGGCGTTCACGTCGTGTACGGATTGCTTGGCTTGAAGGTGCATTGCAAAGCGGCGCTCATCGTTCGAAAAGAAGGCGAGATCATCCGGCGGTATGCGCACCTTTCCACGGGCAACTACAACAGCGTAACCGCACAACTCTACACGGATGTCGGCATGCTGACGTGCGACCCCGATATTGGGGCGGACTGTACCGACCTGTTCAATTTCCTTACCGGGTACTCGGCAAAGTCGCAATATCGCAAGTTGCTCGTTGCCCCGAACTCGCTGCGTGACCGGTTCGAGCAACTTTTGGAGCGCGAGATCAGTCACAAGAAAGCGGGACGCCCCGCCCACCTGATCCTGAAGATGAATTCACTAGTCGACCGCAAGATGATTCAGTTGCTCTATCAGGCTTCGCGGGCGGGGGTAAAAGTGGACCTGCTGGTGCGCGGCATTTGCTGCTTGCGTCCGGGTGTACCTGGCGTAAGTGAAAACATACAGGTGACAAGCATCGTAGGACGCTTCCTCGAACATAGCCGGATTTATTACTTCTACAATGGGGGCGACGAGGAGATTTACCTCGGCAGCGCCGATCTGATGCCGCGAAATCTCAATCGCCGCGTTGAGGTGCTCTTCCCGGTGGAAGACAAAGGGCTGATTCGGGTGCTGAAAGAGGACATTCTTGGTACTTATATGAAAGAGCAAGCCAAGGCTCGCCACATGCTTCCCGATGGCAAATATGTGCGTGACCCCAACGCTGGAAGAAAGAACGCCCTGAACAGCCAGGAGATTTTCATCGCACGGGCAAGCAAGCGTTCGCCGAAATAAGCAGTTTCCCGGTGTCTCCACCCGCCGCCCGCACTTGTAGTGTCTGGAAGGATATGAGTCCTCGTTCCCAGTGGCGAATCTGAGACCCGCTCCCGACCTTCTCCGCCAACGCCCCACGAGATTCACCGGGACCTGGGAATCTTCGATGCCCGGGAATCAGACGCGCAAAATGTAACGGGGCCCGCCGTAGCAGGCCCCGCAGATCAAACGGATATTAGATGGCTACGGCTGAGACGGCGAGACCGCCGTGCTGTTGTTGGTAGCTGCCAACCCGATAGCGACTCCAGCGCCGGCAACCGCAACGGCTAAGGCGGTTATTTCCCACCCTGTAGGGCCGCCTCCCGACGCCGACGAACCACCACCCCCGCCCGGAGCCGGAGGATCGAGCGGCACGCTAGCGGACATCCCCGGAGGCAGTACCGTTTGCTTAGCGGCTCCGCCCAAAACCAGAGAACCTTCACGACTGGTGACCACAATTTTGTTGTCTAGTCTTGCAACCGTAAACTGCGCACTCTTGTCTTTCGGAGTAACGCTGTAGTTTTGCACGTGTACAGCCATGCCATGGTCGGTGTTAACTCTCGCAGTTCCGCGCACAACGTCGATTTCGTTGTTTCGGTACGTTACTGCAGAGTTCGGATCGACCGCCACTGTCGAACCGGTCTGGTTGATTGTGCCCACGGCATTGTTGGACGTGTCGATGCGATCGCCATCGAAGACGCCGGCGCTATTTTTGACTGTGACTCCGTTGAGTACAACTGCACCGTTTGCATATAGCATGGCACCCTTCATTTCGGCCATAAGAAGGGTCGACGGCACTAGCGCAATCAACAGCACGCTGATAGTTTTCGCGATATTCATTCTCACGGGAAAACCTCCGAATCGGCCGATATTTTGGGTGGTTACTTGTACCGAGTGTGGTAATACTACAGAAGTGCTATCCGAACGTCAAGAACATTTCCGCAAATGTTTACTTGCGTCACCCGAAATATTACTAAAGAGTAACTACGGGGCGCCCCGGCATTCCCCGGACGCCGTTCAAACCATATGTACTCAGAGGGTTCGGCCTTGCGGATCAACCTATAAGTTCTTCTGCGCTTGTAGATAGGGTTACAAAAGCGATAACAGAAGAGAATCGGCACGCGGAGACCTTTCCCCTAACGTCTATCAACGGGTACAACCGCCATGATTGATGTGCACTGCCACATCCTCCCTTTCATCGACGACGGAGCGAAATCATGGGAGATGTCTGTCGCGATGTGCCAGGTGGCAATGCAAGACGGCGTCACCCATATTGTCGCGACTCCTCATTGTAACGATGAGTATGTCTATGATCGCTTGCGCTTTCAAGGCATGCTACAGGAACTGTCCCAGCGTGTCGGTTCCGGTCTCACGTTCAGTCTCGGTTGTGATTTCCATTTTTCGTTCGACAATATTCAGGACGCGCTCACCAACAAGGGCCGGTATGTCATCGGAGAGGGCCCCTACCTTCTGGTGGAGTTCAGCGATTACAGCATTCCTCCTACCGTAACCAACCTGCTGTCGCAACTGATGATGCGTGGTGTAACTCCCATCATCACCCATCCCGAACGCAATCCCCTCCTGCTCAAGGGACCCGATCGCGTGCTCGAGTTTGCCGACCAGGGTTGCCTCATTCAAGTTACGGCGAACTCGTTGACGGGTTTCTGGGGCAGCCGGTCTCAGGAAATGGCTAAATGGCTTCTCGCGCGGAATGCGGTGCACGTCGTTGCCAGCGATGCCCACGACCCGATTCGACGAAGCCCGAAACTTTCCGAGGCCCGGGCACTTGTCGAGAAATTGGCCGGCGTCGAAACTGCGCATGCCCTCTTTGAAACCAATCCAGCTGCCGTTGTGCAGAGTCAGCCGCCCGGCGGTGGCCCCACTGTCACTACCCACTCCGGTCGATGATGCGGCAACGAGAAATTACGGCCCTCTCAAGTCAATGACCGAACCAACCAAGTTTTGGCGGAAGCGTGTGCGAGTCGAACGCACCATCGACAGCGAAGCTGCCGATCGCCGGTTTTGAAGACCGGGAGAGTCACCGGACCCCCTTCGCTTCCGCGTTGCAAACGCTCTTCGATTTTAGCTGAACCCTAGGTGTGTTCTCACCAATCCAACCTTGAGCGAGCAGTAAATGCAAACTATGTTCGGTCGATCCCCATAGGGTCCTGAAGGAGATCTCGCGCCATGACGCAGCGCAGCTTTCAAATCGTTCAGCTTGACGTCTTTACCAACAAACCTCTGGAAGGCAATCAACTCGCGGTCGTCCCCGATGCTCATGGGCTCAGTGATAGCGAGATGCAGAAGCTGGCGCGCGAAACGAACTTGTCGGAGACGACGTTTGTCTTTCCTCGCGGATCCGAAGTCGACTGTCGCGAGGGCTATCGCGTCCGCATCTTCACCGTGAATGAAGAACTTCCATTCGCCGGTCATCCTACGCTGGGGACGGCATGGTATCTCCACTCGCAAGACCCTGCCGCGGAAATTGTGCTCGACCTGAGAGGTCGGCAAAGTTCCGGTCCGGTTCGAAAAGCGTGAAGGCCATTTTTTTGGCGAGATGCGGCAGGTTAATCCCAAATTCGGCAAAACTCACCAACATGCCGAAATCGCTAAAGTGCTGGGAATCTCGGTGTCCCATTTGGACGAAAACCTGCCGATTCAAAGCGTCTCGACGGGTATGTGGTTCACCATGGTTCCGTTTCGCTCGCTCGCCGCCTTGCAAAATCTCGATGCGAGCTGGAACCAGATGCAGGGATACCTGCGTCAGCAAGGAGAAAATAGCTTCTTCTACTTCGTCAGCCGCGAAGCTCTCCAGCCCGATGCGACCCTGCATGCACGAATGATCTTCTACAACGGCGAGGACCCTGCTACCGGTTCGGCCGCGGGCTGTTGCGTCGCGTGGGCTGTGCGATACGATGTGCTGGCCTCCGGGGCTCAGGGATTGATCGAGCAGGGAGTCGAGACCCGCCGTCCGAGTTTCCTTTACGTCCGCGCTGACAAGGAGGGCGACGTTGTCTCAAATGTCCGCGTCGGCGGCTACGTCGTCCAGCTTATTGACGGTAAAGTAACCATGTGAATAATCTGCGGATATTTTGTGCACCCACAAAAGCCTTGCTACACGCGCCTTTCAGCCAGGCCAAATTCCATTCGGCTACATATTTTTGCAACTTTCACGGTGCTGTGTTTCGCGCGACTTCCCTCTTACGATTTAACTCTCGCGGTACTTTACACTCCTCGTGGTCAGCCGTAGGATTCGAGAACGCTCCAGCTCTGGCGCGAATAAAAAATACAGCTTCCCACAGGGTCCCTGCGGTGCGCGCTCTTGGCTTGTTATGGCGGGACGCGGCACCTGTTTTGTGGAGAAGCGAAACGGAAGGGCGATGAAACCCAAGCGCACGATTCTCTGCGTGGATGAAGATGAGCGTTCTCTCTCAGTACGAAAAGTGATGTTGGAAACTCGAGGCTACAGGGTTGTTGCATGCTCCAACGGCGACCGCGCCATCGATCTGGTTCGAGGCGGTGGGATTGACCTGATCCTCGCTGACTTGGTGGTGCCGCGCCTCGGAACCGGCCGATTGGTCGACCAACTCAAAGCCATATCGCCCGCAACTCCGACCATTGTGTTCTCCGGAGGCCCAGGACGATGTTCCGACGAAACTCTCGCCGACGTATTTCTCTCTAAGTCCGACTGCAATGCGGCGCAACTGCTCGATCACATCAAGACCGCGCTGGTTCGCAAGAGAGGTCCGAAACCGGCGGTCACAAATCCCGTGGCTCCGGCGCGCTTTGCTTCTTAATGTCGGGTCGAACCGGACGCGGTGCCTGGGTGAAAATGTTTAAGCCACTCGGAGTAAATTCGAGTGGCTTCATCCTTCACTCCGGTCCGTTCGATCAGCGATCAGGCGGCCTTCGCTTTGGCTTTCTTCTTCCTCTCAGCCCAACGCAACTTCATCATCTCGGAGATGCGCTTGCGGGCTGCGGGGCTCATCGTCCGACGCTTCCTACTCCCGGCGGGTCTGCCCGGCCCCCGTCCTGTCCGCCCGCCTTCCAGTGCTCGAATGGCGGCGTCAATCCGATCGCGTTCTTCCTTTAGATCGGAGAGTATTTGCTGAGTGTCCATGTGTCACCTTTCACGTTGAATTGGCAAGCCTTCAATCCTTCGCGAATAAGTATAGTCTGCACAGTTAAAAAGCGACACTTAATTCGGAATTAATGCCGCGCGCCGCGCAGCTTCACCGTGCATTGACTGGAGTGACGTCCCGGAATAGACCACAAGCCCTAAGAATCACCGGGGAGTGGGCTAGTATAGCTTCTTGGGTACCACCTAGGCGCAAAGCATCACCTTTTCCAAAAGTGAATGTTGGAGATTTCTGATGATGTCCGAAGAACACAGTTACCACATGACGCCGGAGGAGTTCCGCCGACATGGTAAAGAGGTGGTGGATTGGGTTGCTGACTACTATCAGCGCATCGACTCCCTACCCGTCCTGTCCCAAGCCAAGCCCGGCGATATTCGCCGGAGTCTGCCGCCTCAGCCGCCACTATCCGGCCAGCCTTTCGAGTCGCTCTTGGCCGACATGGATGCTGTCATTATGCAGGGTGTCACCCAGTGGCAGTCTCCGAACTTCTTCGCGTATTTTCCGGCGAATGCTTCTGGACCCGCGATTCTGGCCGACCTGCTCTCCTCCGCGCTGGGCGTTCAGGGAATGCTGTGGGCGACTAGTCCGGCGTGCACTGAGCTCGAAACGCATGTACTGGACTGGCTCGTGGTCATGTTGGGACTTCCCGAGAAGTTCCTCTCCACCTCTACCGGCGGTGGAGTAATCCAGGACACGGCCTCGAGCGCTACCCTGTGCGCCATGTTAGCGGCGCGCGAACGGGCCACGAACTATGCCTCGAATTTCCGTGGGGCCACCGGAAATCTTGTGGCTTATACGTCCACGCAGGCGCATTCATCACTCGAAAAGGCTGCCATGATCGCCGGCATCGGCCTCGATAATCTCCGACTGGTAGAAGTCGACGAGAACTTCGCCATCAAACCTGAAGTCCTCGCCGCGCTGGTTGCCAGCGATCGCGCGGCGGGACGGGTGCCATTCTTTGTTTGCGGCACCGTGGGAACCACCTCCTCGAACGCCATGGATCCCTTACGCCAAATTGCGTCCATATGCAGAGACAACCAGCTATGGTTTCATGTGGACGCGGCTATGTCGGGCACGGCGGCACTGTGTCCCGAGTTTCGCCACTTCCAGAACGGCGTAGAGTTGGCTGACAGCTACTGCTTCAATCCCCATAAATGGATGTTCACCAACTTCGACTGCAACTGCTTCTATGTCGCCGATCGCGAGGCGCTCATCAAGACCTTGAGCATTCTGCCCGAGTACCTGAAGAACCAGGCGACCCAATCGGGCGCGGTATTCGACTACCGCGACTGGCAGATTCCTCTGGGCCGTCGTTTTCGCTCACTCAAGCTCTGGTTTGTTATCCGTCACTATGGCGTAGAAGGTCTTCAGTACCATGTCCGTCACCATGTCGAGATGGCCCAGAATTTTGCCCGCTGGGTAAAGAACGACAACCGATTCGAAATTGTCGCTCCAGTCCCGTTGAACCTGGTGTGCTTCCGGTATCGTGGAAGCGACCAGGACAACCAGAGACTAATGGACCGTCTCAATCAAAGCGGCCAACTCTATCTCACGCACACGCGATTGAACGACAAATTTGTGCTGCGTTTCTGCGTAGGCCAGACCAACACTGCCGCCAGGCACGTCGAACAGGCATGGCGGCTCATCCAGGACGAAGCCTCGGCGCTAGGTCGCCAATGACGATCCCTCAGCCAGTTCAGCTATGAGCAAAACCAATCGGTCTCGGTGGCTCGCTTCTCTAACCATGCTGCTCGAATACCAACCGAGTTCCTACTTATTCGACCACGCCGCTACCGGAATCGTTCGATGAAGCGACGGGTCGCCGTAGTTACAACCTCTCGCGCCGACTACAGTCACCTCTACTGGCCCCTTCACGATCTTGCTCAGCATCCCGAAGTCGACCTCAAGCTGATTGCTCTGGGCCCGCATCTCGCGCCCGAGTTTGGCCAGACCATTCACGAAATCGAACGTGACGGTTTCGAGATCGCCGCCCGCATCGAGTGTCTTCTCAGTTCCGACTCCGACGTTGGCATGGCCAAGACCATCGGCCTCGCGACCCTGGGCCTGGCGGACTGTCTTGGCCAGATGCGTCCCGATCTCCTGCTGCTCATCGCCGATCGCTACGAGATGTTGGCGCCCGCTTCCGTGGCACTGGCTCTGCGAATCCCCATCGCCCACATCGAGGGTGGAGAAATCAGCGAAGGTGCCATCGATGATGCCGTGCGTAACGCCCTCACCAAGATGAGCCACGTCCACTTCACCTCGACCTTCGCCGCCCGTGACCGCGTCATCGCGATGGGCGAGGAAGCGTGGCGAGTGCATCACGCCGGCGCTCCCTCCATCGACCATTTGCTTCGCGACACGCTTCTTGACCGCGCACAAATCCAAGACGAGCTCGACCTGGATCTCGGCCAACCTACGACGCTGGTCGCCTATCATCCCGTTACTATCGCTCGTGACACCACGTTCGAAGCCGACCAACTCTTCGCCGCTTTGGCCGAGACTCCGGGCCAGGTCCTCTTCAGCTACCCAAACACTGACGCCGGCAGCCGCACCTTAGTCGATCGCTCAAAACAATTTCTAGCCCAGCGAGAGAATGCCCGCCTATTCATCAACCTTCCGGCTCTCACCTACTGGAGCCTCCTTCGATGCGTCGATTTAATGATCGGCAACTCCAGCAGCGGCATCATGGAGACACCTTCGTTCGCACTTCCTACCGTCAACGTCGGCATGCGGCAGCAGGGACGGGAGCGCGCCCCCAACATCCTGGACGCTGCGGCCGATAAATCCGACATCCTCGCGAAAGTCGCCATCGCCCGCAGTGAACGCTTCCGGCAATCGCTGCAAGGAATGCAGAACCCTTACGGCGACGGACACGCCTCCGAACGCATCGTTGCCGTACTCACCGCCGTCCCCTTAGGCCAACAACTCCTCATCAAAAAAACGTCACCACTCGCCTGAACCAAACTGGAACCTCCCGCCACCGAATGAGGGTAATTTCCCGCAAGCTGGTCTACACTACTTCCCAAGACAGCCATGGACCCCCGCATTGTTGCCTGTTCAGGTCCCCTGAAGGGACAGACATTCCGCCTGGCCGAAGGTCGCGTCTCCGTCGGACGCGAAACCGGCAACCGCCTGGCGATTCGCGATGTCACAATCTCCCGCCAACACTGCGTCATTGAAATGCAGGACGGCACCGTCGAACTGACCGACCTCGAAAGTCACAACGGCACCTTCGTCAACGGAATCCCCGTTAGCAAGCGCGCGCTCGTTCACGGCGATCTTGTAAGGGTGGGGCAATGCGAACTGATCTATCTCATCGATGCCGACACCCCCGACCTGCCTCCTCGCGTCCTCTATAGCGAGGGCACGCACCACCGACATACTCAAGACGGTCAAGCTCACCACTGACTCGCATGGTGGCTCTCATTCGCCCACCGAGGTCGGACGCATGGCGCGCGACCTCAACGCCCTGGTCAAGATTTCGCGTACCGTTAATTCCATCCGCGAGCCCGACGAACTCCAGCGCAAGCTCCTCGAATGTATCTTCGAAGTCGTTCCCGCCGACTCCGGAGCCATCCTCCTGCTCGATCAGGCGGAAGACGATCCCTCTTCCATCTGCACCTACGAACGCGACGGCACTAACTCGAAGCCGATTCCCATTCGCCGTGAACTCATACAGCGTGCCATGTGGGAGCAATCGGCCGTCATCGCCGAAGACTCCTCCGACGGGCACACCGGCCAAAACACGATGTGCGTCCCCTTAATCGGCATTCAGCGCGCCATCGGAGTCCTCTATCTTTCCTCCGTCGGTCCTGAGCGCGAATTCCAAGAAGACCACATCCACTTCCTCAACTCCGCCGCGGGCATCGCCGCCGTCACCCTGGAGAACGTGGTAGCGCTCGAGTCCCTGAAAGCCGAGAACCGCCGCCTGCGCGCCGAACTCGAGCCCGGCGACGGCATCGTCGGAGACGGCAAGTCGATGCGCCATCTCGCCAGCCTCATCGCCAAGCTGGCCCAGGGAGACACCACCGTCCTCATTCGCGGCGAAAGCGGAACCGGCAAGGAACTCGTCGCGCGCGCCATTCACGCCGGCAGTGCTCGCCGCGAGAAGCCGTTCGTCGCCATCAACTGTGCCGCCATGCCCGACACGCTTCTCGAAAGCGAACTCTTCGGCCACGAAAAAGGTTCATTCACCGGCGCAGTCGCCACGAAGAAAGGCAAGCTCGAAGTCGCGGAAGACGGCACCGTCTTTCTCGACGAAATCAGCGAAATGGCGCCCATGATGCAGGCCAAGTTGCTGCGCGTACTTCAGCAACGCGAGTTCGACCGCATCGGAGGCCTTCGCCCTCTCAAGCTGCACGCCCGCGTCCTCGCCGCCACCAACAAAGACCTCGAGGAGGCCATCAAGAGCGGCGAGTTTCGTCAGGACCTGTTCTACCGCCTGAATGTCGTCTCGCTGGCTGTGCCTCCGTTACGCAAGCGCCGGGAAGACATTCCGCTGCTGGCCATCTACTTTGCGACGAAGTACGCGCTCAAGTGCAACCGTCCCTTCAAGGGCATCACCAGCGAAGCGAAAACCATCCTGCTCAACTACGATTGGCCGGGCAACGTTCGCGAGCTGGAGAACGCCATCGAACACGCCATCGTGCTGGGTGCCTCCGACGAGATTCGTCCCGAGGACCTGCCCGAAGCGCTGCTCGAGCAACAAACCGCCAAACCCCTGGGCACGCGCTACCACGCCGCCATCAGCGAATTGAAGAAGCGCCTCATTCGCGACGCCGTAGCCGAAGCCAAAGGCAGCTACACCGAAGCCGCCAAAGCGCTAGGCGTCCATCCCAACTACCTGCACCGCCTCATCCGCAACCTCGAGATGAAAGACGAGCTGCGCGACCCGGATAGCGACTAAGGATCTCGCTTGGGTGGTCTACATTTGCCTGACGTTGGCAAATGTGGGGCTGCTGCCGGGTGCCCATCCGACCTGATTTTGGTCGGGTGGGCCTTTTGACCTTCGCTGACAACTGACAACTGGCTACCGGCTACTGGCAACTGCTCTTTGTCATCCTGAGCGGAGGCGGCCTTGCCGCCGCAGTCGAAGAGCCTGCCCTGAGCCCGCCGAAGGGACCTGCTGCCCTTCCGGTTTGTCATTACGCTCGCACTTTGGTTTGCCATTACGCTCGCGCTTTGGTTTGCCATCACGCTCGCACTTTGATTTGTCATCACGAGCGTAGCGAGGGATCTGCTGTTTTTCTCCATCCACCATTCACAACCCACCGTCCACTGATTTGTCATCCTGAGCGGAGGCGGCGCTTCGCCGCCGCAGTCGAAGGACCTGCTTTTCGTCGCGACAACGAAGATGCGGGTGCCCCATCCTTTCCCCTCTTTTGGGAAAGGGTGGGAAACGACCCGCTTCACGGGCGACGCACACCTAAGTGCCTCAACCCGAAACTTCTACCAGAAGGTTCCAAACTAGGCGTACACTTCTGCGTTACCTACAAGGAGCAAGACATGAGACTGTTCTGGCCAGCAGTCGTTTGTACCCTGTTCTCAATCACCCTTCTCGCACAAGACCCTAAGGCTGCCGCCTCCTCCCCGCAACCCAAGCCTCACGTCTTCATCACCGATAGTCAGTCATGGGAGACACGAGGCTCTGCCGGAGGTTCCAATGGCAGCTGGGCCGCCGAGTCCCACGGAGGCGCGCGCCCTCAGACGGCGGAGATTATCAAGACGTTTGGTGAGCGTTGCCCCGAGGTAACGGTCAACAACAAGCCGAGCCTTGCAGACTATGTTGTCGTTCTCGATCACGAGGGCGGCAAGAGTGTCTTGGCCCATCGCAACAAGGTTGCGGTCTTCCAGACGGTTTCAGGCGATGTCGTCATGAGCCACTCGACACTCTCCCTTGGCAATTCCGTAAAAGATGCCTGCGACGGAATCGAAAAAGACTGGAACGGTCACGGCACGGAACTTCGCGCCGCTGCCGCCAAGCAAGCCGCTGCGCCAGCGACCGCGACCGCCACGCCACCAGTCGCTCCGGCTGCAAGTGTCACGGCGCCGAAGGTCACGGTCGCATCGACTCCCGAGGGCGCAGACATCGAGATTGACGGCAGCTTCGTCGGCAACACGCCATCTTCGATCGACGTCACTCCCGGTGAGCATCAAGTATCGATTAAGAAATCAGGCTACAGAGATTGGACGCGCAAATTGAAGGTGAGCGGCGGTGATATCAAGTTGAATGCGGAACTTGAAAAATGACGTCCGGAACATGCACTAACCAAGAAGTTGCCTGAGCCACCGCCTTCTAGGCAGGAGTTGAATCGAATTGCCAATTTCCATCGTTGAACTGTCTAAAGGCGAGCAGGACAAAATACTGGCTCTCAGCGAGGGCCATTTTGCGGATTTAAAGGCGACCGAGATCAGTCCGGCTAAGCTAACTCGAACCATTGCTGCACTCTCCAATGCCGAGGGGGGCGAAGTGTACATCGGAATTGGGGAAGACAAGTACGCCGGAACCCGTGAGTGGCAAGGTTTCCAAAATTCGGAAGCCGCAAACGGCCACATACAGGCTCTCGAAACTCTTTTCCCACTCGGCGATGGCTACGAGTACACGTTTCTCAGTTCACCCGAGAGCGGTGGACTTGTCCTCAAAGTTGACGTCAACAAGAGTCGCGACGTCAAGAGCGCTTCCGACGGGAAGGTGTATGTACGGCGCGGCGCTCAAAATCTCCCTTGCAGTTCGGAACCGGAGTTGATCAGACTTCGAAGAAACAAGGGTCTCGTCTCGTTCGAGACCGAAACTATTCCAGCCGACCCGGCCCTGCTAACAAACTCAACAATCACGCTAGAATTCATGCTCGAAGTGGTTCCGACAGCAGAACCTGAAGACTGGCTTAGGAAGCAAAACGTCGTAGTCAATGATAAGCCCACGGTAGCTGGAGTGCTCCTCTTCACTGACGAGCCCCAGGCACTGCTCCCCAAACGATCGGGTATAAAAGTTTATCGTTATAAAACCAGCGCGCCGGAAGGATCCAGGGACACGCTGGCGCACGACCCGCTTTCAGTTGAAGGCCCCGCTTACAGACAGATATTCGAGTCGGTTAGGGTTACGTCTGAGACTATTGAATCGGTCCGAATCAATACGCCGGAGGGGCTGGTCCCTGCGAAATATCCGATCACTGCATTGCATGAGATCATCACAAATGCGGTACTCCACCGTGACTACAGTGTGGCTGATGACATCCACATTCGCATATTTGACAACAGGGTGGAGGTCGTAAGCCCGGGTACATTGCCCGCTCATATCACTCCCGACAACATCCTCGACGAGCGATTCGCCCGAAACGCGGCAATTGTGCGACTAATCAACAAGTTCCCGAATCCTCCCAACAAGGATGTTGGGGAAGGCCTAAACACGGCATTCTTAGCTATGCGGGAAATGAAGCTGAAGCCCCCAATTATTGAGCAGACCGGGACATCTGTCAGGGTGGTTCTACGGCACGAGGCCCTAGCTACGCCGGAAGAGGTCATTCTCGAGTATCTGCACAGTAACGCTAGTATCACCAACCGCATCGCCCGTGACCTGTGCTTCATTGGCTCCGAAAACAAGATGAAGGGCATTCTCCAGCGACTCGTCCGTAATAATTTGATAGAACTCGTGCCAGGTACGACCCGCTACTCTGCCGCCTACCGGCTGGTGAAGGCGCAGGGTGCGAGTGCAAAAAAGACGAAATGAGATCTATGTTGACCGGGTGCCGGGTACGCTCGTTTTAAAATCCCCGCGGGTGGCCCGCCCCGCCTTCACTTGTCCAAGAGTCTACGAGGGTGGCCCATCCCGCCTTCTGTTGGCGGGGTGGGTCTTTTCGGTCGTAGAGCCGCGCTTCAGCGCGGCGTTCAAGCATACAAACGCCCCATTCCACTCTGCCGAAGGCTTGCGCGCAGGCCGCAGGCCGGAGCGCACATAAAAAAACCCGGATCCCGCGCGAAATCCGCCGCTGAATTTGCTTTCTCTGTGATCTCGGTGTTCTCTGTGGTGAACCTTACAATTCCCGAAACGGGAACACACCCTCACTTTTCGCAAATAACTCTTGCTTTTTCCCTCCACCCTTTGCCACGCTCATAACGTGGGGGCGAAGACTCCCAGTCGAGCTTTGTACGACCCTTGCTGCCGGAATACCTGCAGCCTGTATGAACTGACTCTTTGTCTTAGCTGACAGCTAATGGCTAAGAGCTAACAGCCCAGATTTTGGAGGCATCTATGCCAGTCCGTACCTGCGACCATCTCAAGGAAGATGGCGTTTACTGTGGTTCTCCCGCTCTCAACGGCCGCAACTTCTGTTACTTCCATCTCAACCTTCGCGGTCGCCGCCTCAAATCCGCTCGTGCCCGTCGTCGCGGCGACAATCCTCCGCTGAACCTTCCGTTTCCCGAAGACATGCACGCCGTGCAACTCTCGCTCGCCGAAATCATGTGGGCGCTCGCCGAAGACCGCATCGACACCAAGCGCGCCGGCCTGCTCCTCTACATGCTCCAGCAGGCCTCGACCAATCTCAATAACACGCCGCGATGGGAAGGACAGCGCGAGGCTGTCCCCAGCGGACGCCCTCTGCGCGCCCTCAACGATCCCAACTTCGAGAAGCGCTTCGGCCTGCCCAACAACCTCGACCTCGACGCCGACCCCGAGGGTGCCCTCCTGGGTGGCCCACAATTGCCCTCCTCTGGCAATTGTGGAAGCGAGGATGCCCCACAGCCGCCCTCTTCCACTGACAACTGGCAACCGGCAACTGACAACTGTTCTCTGGGTGGCCCACAATTGCCTTCCTCTGGCAATTGTGGGAGCGAGGATGCCCCACGACCGCCCTCTTCCACTGGCAACTGGCAACCGGCAACTGACAACTGCTCTCTGGGTGGCCCACAATTGCCTTCCTCTGGCAATTGTGGGAGCGAGGATGCCCCACGACCGCCCTCTTCCACTGGCAACTGCCAACCGGCGACTGACAACTGTTCTCTAGACCGCGTCCCCGTCCCCCAGGACGAGCTGAAAGAATTGCAGATGACCAGAGTGGGAGGAGATGGAATTTGTTCCTACTACCGCTGCCACATCGACCGTCACCTGACCGACGAGGAGGAGCACCAACTCAAGCTGACCTGGCTCCGTCTCAAGCGTAAGCTCGCTCGCGAGCAATACCTCGAGGCCCAACGCACTGGCTCCGAAGACGCGCAGCAGCCCATGGACGGCCCCGAAATGAACGACTCCAAGACGATGCCCTTCGGCTTCTGCAACACTTGCGAGATCGTTCGCGAGGAAGAAGAAGCAGACGACGAGGCCGCATGACTCAAACAGCGCCCAACTCGCCCACTAACCCAAGCGGAATCTATGATTTCCCCGCAACCCGTGTGCTTCCCATACTTTGGGCATTAAACGCATCGTATCTCGCACAAAACAAAGATTAGAAGGAGGGAGGGGGAGGGCGCAGCCGCGGGCTCAGGTTACGGTTCTTCCCAGTCGAGGGAGTACACGTCGGTGGTGCCGGAGTTGCGGAGCATCATGGGGGAGCCGTCGAGTGCAGGCGCGAACCAACCGCCATAGGCACCCACCGTAACGAAATTCTTGAGGTCCAGAACTTTTTCGATCTGCCGGTCGCTCAAGCGAAGCCGCACCAGTGCTCCGGTTCCAGTGCTGTCCTGAAAATAGAGGTATTGCCCGTCTTTGGAGAACCACGGCCAACCCACGCTGCCTGTGACCAGTTCAGTCCATTTCTGAGTTTGAAAATCAAACAGCAACAGTTTGGTCAGAGCAGAGTTGAGGGCGGCAATGTATCTGCCATCAGGAGACCAGCGCGGTGAAAACAGTCCTTTGGATCCGGCGACGGTCGACACCTGGTGCGTTGCCAGGTCGAGAATCTGAATGGACGACGCTGGATTTCCGGAATTGCCGCTGAAGATGATCTTGCTGCCGTCGGGCGACCAGCTCCCGTCGGTTTGAGACTCGGGATTATCGGGCAAGAGGGGCCGAGGCGTTCCGCCGTCCACGGACGCGATGTAGATCTTGGACTGGTTGCCGCCTGACGATTGATAGAACACGATGCTTTTGCCATCGGGAGACCATCGAGGCAGATAGGGGAGGGCAGGCGGATAAGTCAGTTGCAGGCGCTCGCTTCCGTCCACTTTGCTGCGCCAGAGAATTTGCTCAGGAAAACCGACATAAGCGATCCACTGGCCATCATTCGAGAAGGCTACGTGTTCAGCCGACATGCCGCCAAGGAATGGTTCGAGGCGTCCCGACTTCAAGTCGTAGCGAGTCAGTTCGCCACGAAGAGTGCGGCCGGTCACGAAGAGCTTCTTGTTATCCGAGCTGAGAAACGGATTGGCCAGCGGCACGGGGCTGGAAGTCAACTGAAGGAGTTTCGGTTGCCCGCCGAAGAACCCTGCTTTTTGCGGGAGGGCCCAGATTTGATCTCCACCGAGGAACAGGAAATACCTTCCGTCAGACGTCCAGTGGCCGCAGCATTCATACACTGGACCGGGTTGACCGCCGTCGATGCGGTGCAAGTTCGAGCCATCGGTCGAGACTTCCCAATAAAAACTTGGCAGATCGAGACGCTCTTGCATGGAGACTCGTAAATGCTTTCCATCAGGTGACCAGACAGGTGAGCCGAGCACCGATGCGTCTTTAAAGGAGACGACCTTTCGAGACTCGCCACCGTCGGCCTTCGCTACAAACAAGCTGTGGCCATTTACGAAGGCCAATTCCTTCCCGTCAGGTGACCAGGTACCGTCGTTACCTTGGATGTCGCTGAGCATTCTTGCCGAGCCACCCAGAACTGGAACGGTCCATAGGGGGCCGGAAAAAGGTATGCCCCGGCCATCCACTCCGAGGAGCTGTGACCCATCCGGCGACAGCGCTAGAGGAGCCAAGGTTGAAGGTAAGATGGGCAGCCTTTTCGGGTCGCCCCCAGAAGCAGACATTTCAGCCATGCCGGTGTAGTCGCGACCGATCAGCAGGAGGTAGAGTCGCGAGCCTTCGGTCCCGACAATGCCCTTTGCCTCACCATCGTGCGTGAGCTGGACGAAGTTCGACAGCTTCGGCATGGGTGCAGGACGCGTCCAGAAATAAGCGACAACCACGGCGGCGAGCACTGCCAGCAAGGCCGCTCCCGCTGCCAACAGAGTGCGAGAACGATGGGAGGATTGGTCCTGAGGCAGATGCCCGCCGCTGGTCGCGGAGGTCCCGGTATCCGACAGCGCCTCGAGTGCGAAGGCGAGATCGGACGAGGACTGAAAGCGCTGTTCGGGGTTCTTCTCCAGGCAGCGATGCACCACGCGCTGTAATCCGGGAGGCGCGGCCGGATCAATCGTCGAAATGGAGGGCGGGTCTTCATTGAGGATGGCCGCCATGGTCTCGGCTGACGTAGGCTTGCGGAAGGTCTGCTTGCCGGTGACCATCTCGTACAGAATCGTGCCGAAAGCGAAGATGTCGGAGCGGTGGTCGGCAACCCGTCCACGCACTTGCTCGGGGGACATGTAGCCTGCGGTCCCCATCACCACGCCGGGTTCTGTGCCCTGATCGACCGTGACCTCGGCTTCCGAGACCTCTTTGGGCGCAGCCAGCTTAGCCAGGCCGAAGTCCAGAATCTTGACTCTGCCGTCCTTGGTGAGAAAGAGGTTTTCGGGCTTCAGGTCGCGATGCGTGATGCCTTTGTCGTGTGCCGCCGCCAGGCCTTGGGCGGTCTGCACTCCGTAGTCAATGGCCTTGCGCAGCGGTATCAGTCCGCGCCGAAGACGCTCGCGAAGAGTTTCGCCTTCGAGCAACTCTTCCACCAGATAGGAGATTTGGCCCTGCGTTGCCATCTGGTAGATCGCAAGAATGTTGGGATGATTGAGTGCCGCGGTTGCGCGGGCTTCCTGTTCGAAGCGACGCAAACGTTCGGGATCGGAGGTGAGCGACTCAGGCAGGACCTTGATGGCGACTTCGCGGTCGAGTCGTTTATCGTACGCCCGATACACTTCGCCCATCCCGCCAGCGCCCAGCGGTGAGCGAATTTCGTACTGCCCGAGGATCGTTCCGGGAGTCAGGGCCATGAAGGGTAGCGAGGATTATACCGTCAGTTCGTCGCTACGAGATGGAGTTTCTCTGCACCGAATTGCGAAGGTAGTAACGTTACCGCTGTGCAACTGCAGTCGCCGGAATTTCCAGTGGGGCATCGACGGTGCCGATCTGCTGGGTGGTGCGGTCCATGACTCCGATGCGCAGGTTGTACTTGCCGGGGGGCAGCGAGATGAGCTGGTGCGCCGGTAGTCCGTACTGTTGCACGGCGGCGTAGGCATTCATCGGAATGGTCGCATCGAGTGTGTCGGAGGCGTGCGCGACTTCTTTTCCGGTGCTATCGAAGGCAATCACCATGCAATCGACCTGCACATGTTTCTTGTTGTCAGCTACATCGGCAAAATCCACACCATTGCTGTCGATGACGTAGTTGACCTTGACGTCGCGACGGCTCGCATCGGGCAACTCAAGCGACGTCGTCAACAGGAGTGATGTCGCAGGAGGCATACCCGGCTGCAACGCCGCACGCAAAGCCGCAGTTCCCGCCGCTGCTCCGACGGTGGTTTGCGGAATGCTGTAGTAGCCGCGCCGATAGGCCAGCTTGAGGCCTTTGTTCTGTATGTGCACCACCACGCGGTGATACCCGCCGTCAGCGTCTTCTTTCGGAGGCGTATAGGCGAGCGTGTAGTACGTGGAGCCGTCTTCCAGGCTGCGACGAATCACGCGACCCAGGTCGTTGGTGTTCACGAAGGCCTCTCCGCCGGTTTGCTCCGCGATGTTCTTCATGGTGGCGCGATCGTTGGAGAGCGCTGCGGATTCCGCGGTGATGTTGGCGCCGAGCGAGCTTGGCGAAGTGCCCACTACTCCGTGCACGCCCTCGGGAGCCGCATTCGTCATGACCTGAGTCTGGCTTGCGGCGGAGGTGATATCGAAGCCCTGGGACTGGAGCCCGCGTACATCCACGGGATAGACCGCAACTCGAGAGGTAGCCAATAGCGACGATGTCTGGCGAATCTGGCCTTCGAAGCCGCGCTCGTTGCGGAATGGATCAGTGGACGCCGGATCCGGCTCGATCTGCACCGGGAAGCTTCCTGACAACCAGACCATGTTCTTGCGTCCGGGATAACCGGAAACGGCTCGGGCCAGACCTCTCATCGCTTCCAGGGTGAAGATCACGCGGTCGGTGGTTCGGAAGGCTTCATGGTCGTTGTAGGCCTGCATGATCCGGGCGGTCTGCGCGTAGACCATCGTAGAAGTATCGATCGCCTGCCCACCGGGTGCGACCGGAGCCCCCATGGCTTGTTGGGCCGTGTTCGCAACCGTGCTCGCGGTGCGCTCCCGCTCGGCGATGGTGGTGAGGAGCTGCGAGGTCGCGGGATCCAGCCTCTTTGCCATAAGCACCAACTGGTCCGGGTCGTCGGTGAATCCCTGGAGCATCTCAAGCTGACGGGTAAGCACGAAGAGCGCTGCCGGTTCGCCACGTGGCAGCGCGCTCAGCAGCTTCACCAACTGGTTGCGTGCATAGGCCTGGTCGGAGACGGCAGTATTCAAAAGGTCGAACAGGATGATGGTCCAGCTTGTCTGGAGAGCCTTCGCTGGAACATTCGAAAACGTGTTCGCCACCGGCTTGGCGGCGGTCAATGTTACCGCGGGCGCCGTGGGCGATGTCTTTTCCGGAACAGCAGGAGTATGCAGCTCGAAGGCCCGAATGGTTTGGGCCTTGCCATCCTGAAGCACAGTGAAATCGGCCTGCGTCAGGTCTTTTACCGGATGCCCCTGGCTATCGGTGACGACCACATCAAATTGCACCAGGCGGGCGTTGACGTGGATGGTCGCCGAAGCCTGAGAAACAGCATTCGCTGTGGGAGGCGGAGTGGAAACAACCACAGGAACCGCGGCTGTTGCCTCGATCGCCGGTGGCGCGGGAGCTGATTCCGAAGGCAGCGGCGGCGTTCCTGCAGGTGCGGTACTAGCGAGCGCTGTCGGCGGTGTCGGGGACGCTTTCGCCAACTGGACTTCCGTGGAGTGACGTTTGCTCGCGCCTAATCCGCGATCGAGGAAGAGCACATATACGCAAAGCAGGTTGTAGGTCTCGTTGTAGGCCGCGGGATCGAGTCCAGTCTTCAAGGCATAAGAACGAGGTGTGCTGGGTGGAGGCTGGTGCATGTCCGCCGGCAAGAGCGCGCTGATCTTGGCGTCCGAGGAACTCGCGTCTCCATCATTCGAAAGATACGCGGCGGAATAGATGGTAATAGCGGGAACGTGCGCTCTTGCGAAGAACTCCGCCCCGCCTTCCGGAACATCCGCGATCGCTTTTGGTTCGGGACTGATGCGCAGCGCCCGCGCCGCGGGAGGCAAAAGCCGTGCCATGACAATACCGCTATTGGCCGCAGAATAAGCAGCGGCGGTGCGGCCCACGTGGTCAAGATCAACCATGCCGCGAAATTCCCGGCGCTGCGTGTCGCTGAGATTCTTCCAGTACCAAGCTGCTCCGGCGTTGGCATCACCGGAGAACGCCGCAAAAATCAGGGTGTGACGGTGAGTCGTCGCATTGAGCGACTCCACCAGCAACGGCAGCATGACGGCCCCGCCCCAGCCAACCGCGCCTTCGTCACCTCGGCCGTCGTAGTCGATACGAGTTGCAATCAGAATTGCGCCGTATTCCGTGCCGGGGAGAGTGCAAAGCACATTAGGAAAGGCCTGGCCGGGTACGGTTTGTACCTCGATGTTCGCCTTGGAACACCCAGCTTTTTCAAACAGAGTACGTAGGGTTTGAACACGCTGTTCAGAAGTCTGAGGGGCGGCGGTCATCCGCTGCTGCACGACCGAGCTGTCGATGCGCAGAAAGGTGACGTTATCAGCGAAGCATCCGCTGACAAACACACCGAGACAAATAAGGCTAGTCCACCGGAGCATAAGCATCCGTCCCGACGCCTTGAGGTTAGCACAGAGCTTGCCCTGCGGATGATCGATGAGCGCACGAGTTGAGGTTCCGTCAAGGCAGAGAAAAAAGACCCGTGGGGAACACGGGTCTTTCCAGGTTGATGCGCTTCGGCTATCGATTAGTGAGCAGCGCGGATGTTGCGATGCTGGACGGTGGAGCGCGTGGCAGCGCCGTTGCGTGCCGTGTTGCCCACACCCGCGATTACCGGGGCCGCGACCACACGAGCGATCTGGACGGCGCGATTCATACCGCGTCCCTGATGGGTGGCGCCGGCCGACAACTGGTTACCGAAACCGCCGGGAGGTACGCCGGCAGCCGCCATTCCCGCCCATAGTCCGGTCGCCACTGCGGCGCCTCCTACTACGGCCGCGATGGCAAATACCTGTTTGCTGCTCAAGCTGCTACCCGGGAACGACGGGGCCGCCTGCGGAGCAGGCGCCGGCGCCGGGGTTGGTTCGGCGGAACGCGAACTGGAACCGCCAGCTTCTAACTCAGTGGTTTTGCCCGCTTCCGTAATCATCAACGCGCCAGTATGGCTCGTGATCAACACCTGGTTATTCAGGCGAGCGATTTCGTAGGTTGCAGCCTTGTCCTTCGGGGCAACGGTAATCTGTGCCGCCTTTGCGGCCATGCCGTCATTGGTGTTGACCGCAGCCGTGCCGCGCACCACATTCACGGCGGTGTTGTCATACTTCACCGCGGAATAGGGATTGACGGTGACCTTCGATCCGTCCTGGCTGATGGTTGTCGCAGTTGCGCCGGCGGTCTCAATGCGATCGCCAGGCGTTACCGAGGCCGAACGGGTAACTTCGGTTCCGTTCAACGTCACGTTTCCGGTCGCGTACAACATGGTATTACCGGTCTCAGCCATAATCATTGCCGCCGGAGTCAGCAACATCATTCCAATGCTCAGCATTTTTGTGGCTAAACAGATGCGCATAATTTTGGTTGGCCTCCAAGCCTTATTTCGTTCTGAATCCGACTCATCCGCGAAAGCCACGCGCGCTTGCTGACCGCGGCGATGACTCATGCGAGTTACCTGCCGGAACGCAGCGGGTCCGGCACAACTGACTTCCAAAGCGCTGCAAGTTCAATGCAAAATCGATTCGCTTGCAAACAATTCGTCTCACGCAAACGATGTGGCAACCGCGACAACGAATTGTAACGTACCGCTGCAACACTCGCCACAGCATTCTTCATTTACTACTCCGTTACTGCGCGGCTCCCAATTTGGGAGCGTCATTTGGGAGCATCCCGGATGTCGCGTCCCGGCCTTGTGCCGCCGCAAGTTGAGACTGGGGGTAAGTCCGGCGTTGACCCTCCGGGCCAGTCCGATGCCGACCAATTTCTGCTTGCCGTGCGGCATCGCTGCGATATAGTTGCATTGCTGTGAACGCTGCAATGACTCAGTGTGAGCTGTAGGTGCAATGGAGGTGGCCATGAAGCTATTGGTACGAGTTCTCGCTATGGCGTCACTTGCCCTGACGCTTTCCTTACTTATGGGCTGTTCCCGGCACGATAACAATGAGCGCTACATCCTGGTTACGGTGAATTCGAAACTCGCATACTGGCAGACGGCGGCGGCGGGACTGGCAAAAGCCGGGACCCAGTACGGAGTTAAGGTCGATATTCGCGGGCCAGAAACCTACGATCCGCAAGCCGAAGTAAAGGAATTCCAGGACGCCGTTGCCCTCAAACCGGCCGGCATCCTCGTTTCGGTGGCCGATTCCTCGCTCATGACTCCGGTCATCAATGACGCCATTAACGGCGGCATACCGGTCATTACGGTGGATTCCGATGCGCCCGCAAGTAAGCGCCTCTTCTTCATAGGCACCAATAACCTGCAAGCGGGGCGACTAGGCGGCCAGCGCGTTCTCGAAAAACTGCACGGCAAGGGAAATGTCGTCTTCTACACCATGCCGCAGACCAACATGGACGAGCGCCTGAAAGGCTACAAGGACGTCTTCGCCGATCATCCCGGCATGAAGGTCGTCGAGGTGTTCAACATTAAGGGCGATGCAGGCAACGCTTTCGACCGCACCCAGCATTGGCTGACGGAAAAGGGCGTAGATCACATTGACGCCTTTGTCTGCTTGGAGGCGTCCTCGGGCAAAGATGTGGCGGAGGCCATTCGCCGCAACAACGCGACCGATCGCCTGATTATTGCGATGGATACCGATGAAGCGACGCTCGGTCTGGTGAAGAACGGACTCATCGACGCGACCATCGCCCAGAAGCCTTACACCATGACCTTCTACGGGCTGAAGCAACTGGACGATGTGCATCATTATCCGGTTGACCTGAAGAAGGACTTCGCCACCGACTCGTTCTCACCGTTCCCGCGTTTCGTTGACACTGGCGTTTCGCTGGTGGACAAGGTCAATGTTGACCTGTTCCTGCAAGGACGGCAGGAAGCGCAGTCGAAGTAGTCACAATCAGGGGGCCTCGGAGAAGAAGCGATGCTGCGGATGATCGTGCTGGTGGCTATTGGCTGGATTGTGGGATTGTCCGCGCGGGCATTGATGCCGGGTAAAGGGCCTGACGGGTTTCTGGCGACCACCGCTATCGGCGTCGGAGGTGCGATTATCGCGGTCGTCATCGGTCGTTTCGCGGGATGGTGGCACCCTGGGGACGCGCCCGGCTTTGTTCTCTCGTTGCTGGGCGCGATCATGATCCTCGCGCTGTATCGAATACTGAAGAGCAAGACCGCCTAATAAGCGGTCCGCTTTGACGACAACGCGGCCCCTGATTCCCAAAATGGTGCTGTTGTGTCTGACATCGAACAGTTACTTTTCCTGCCATAAAGCGTAGAATCCAAGCGACATCCTAAAACGCAAGTCCTCCCACCATGGGGTAGGTCCTCCTGCGAACCCGGATGCCGGATTTCCGGCTGGCAGGAGGGACCCATGCACACCCCGACATCTCCCTATAAGAACCGCGTCTTGGCGGCACTCCCCAAAAGTGAAATCGAGGCCCTTGCTGCCCATCTGAAACTCCTTCCTCTTCCACAAGAGCAGGTCCTTCTGGACGGCAACGCCTCTTACGGATACTTCATGGAAGACGGCATCGCCTCAGCGGTCGTCACCGTCGAAAACGGCAGCACGGTGGAGGTGGGCGTCATTGGAATCGATGGCGTGGTTGGGATTCCTATTCTTCTGGGAGCGGGCCACTCGCCGGTCCGCACCTTCATGCAAATCTCCGGCTCGGGATATCGCATTGAAGCCGAAACCTTAAGAACGGCCTTTGATCGTCCTGGCACGCTTCGTGAGGTGCTACAGAAATATATTCAGGCGTTCATGGTGCAAACCACCCAGACCGGCGCCTGCAATCGGCTGCACACCATTGAAGAACGCCTAGCCCGCTGGCTGTTGCAGTGTCGCGACCGTTTGCATACCGATCGCCTGGAACTGACGCAGGATTTTCTCGGCCAGATGCTGGGCTCGCCCCGCACCACGGTCACGGTCGCGGTCGGTCTTCTGGAGCGCGCCGGCATGATCCATCATGCACGTGGGGTGGTTACGGTTCGTGATCGAGCGGCTCTGGAGGGCGCCGCCTGCGAGTGCTATCGGACGGTACACGATGAATATGTTCGCCTCGGGCTGCTGTAAGTCTGGTACCAGACAGACACACCGGCGGCAAGTGATTATCGTCCACCCAAAGTTGTTCCGAATTGGGGTCCCCTTGAGTTCCGATTTGCTGCAAAAAAAGCCGACGATTTCGTCCGCTTCGCACGACGGTCGCAAGCTGATCCTGTCAGTGGACGACGACATGGGTGTGCTTTTCGCGCGCTTTCGGGTGCTGGAAGATGCTGGTTATGCGGTGCTCAGTGCCTCGGACGGCTCCCAGGCTCTTCAGCTTTTCGGCAGTAATCCGGTTGACTTGGTTCTAATGGACTATTCGATGCCCGAGATGTACGGGGACCTGGTCGCGCAGGCGATGAAAGAGTACAAGCCTGGCGTGCCTATCATTCTGGTGTCGGGTGCCGAGGTTCCCGAGCATGCCCTCGCCGAAGTAGATCATCAGATTCGAAAGGCCGAAGGTCCTGAACCGCTATTGCGCGCCATTCGTGACTCGCTGGCGTCAAGCTCAGAGGAAGGTTCCGGCGACCGCGAACAAGCATCCTGACCGTTTCTGCCACCTGCCATCGAGAATCCCCGATTATTGCTGTTGGCCTGATTGCTGTGCGCGAGGCTCTTCTGCTTCGGCCTCAAGCGGTATCGCCGCACTTTCAGCCAATGTTTCGTGACCGTCATTATCCAGTTCTGGACGTACGCTCACATCGACGGACAACCGCTGTCCGGCGTGGCCTTTGTAAACGCCTCGCACCGGAGCAACATCCGCATAGTCGCGTCCGTAGGCGACGCGAACATGGCGCATCCCGACCGGCTTGCCGAGCGTCGGATCGAGCGGCATCCAATCCGACCCGGGTATATAGGCTTCGGCCCAGGCGTGTGACGCCTGGCCGCCGATCACTTCCTCCAGCTTGGCCTCCGGATTTTCGTTGTTAGAAGGGACGAGATATCCCGATACATATCGCGCCGGAATACCCCGCTTGCGCAGTACCGCCAGAAGCAAGTGCGCGAAGTCCTGGCACACTCCCGCCCCTAGCCGCAGCGAATCGGCGATCGACGAATTCACGTGAGTGGCGCCCTTCACGTACGGAAAGCGTTCGTGAATCAGCATGGCGGCAGCCTGCGCGAATCCCGCCACCGTACCGTCACAGCGCGACTCAACCTCTTCGATGAGCGGAACCAATTCCGGCAGGTGAGGAACATACTTGCTGGGCGACAACATGTCGAAGAACTCTTCGTTCAATTCCTCGTGACGCTCCGGCAGTTCGCTCAGCGAAGTGAAGCTAGTGCTGGGCGAAAATTCGTGGGTCAACACCACCGACTCAGCCTGCACCCGCAAACGGCTGTGTTCCGGCAACACATTCACCTGATGCACCCAGTTCCCCAGGCTGTCGCGATAGGAAAATGCCGGCGATGCGGGATGCGTGGTCAGGCGAAACGACAGGCAGCTCTGATTGTCGTCGTGCATGGGACGAAGCCGGACCTCGTTGTAGCTTTCCGATACCGGTCCGTCATAAACGAACTCCGTAACGTGCAGCAGGTGATAGCGGTTCATGCTCCGGCTCCGTAGTAAAAATAGGAACGAGCGATGTCTTCCCCGATGAGTTGGAAGTTGGCAAGAAGGTTGTCGAGGTAGCTGTGCAAGCCGCGGCGGAAAACGTCATCGATGGTGTCGTACCGAAGTCCTTCCAGCACTCTACCGGTGAGGCGCTCGGCCTCGTTGGCATAGGTTCCGGGATTGCTGCCGCTGATCGCCCGCAGCCCTGATTGCAATTCGGTGAAGCTGAACCGGATGGAACGGGGATGCTTGGGATGCAGGACGAGCATCTCGGCCACGCGCTCGGGCTCGATAGGCGAGTGATACTGTCGCCGGTAAGCTTCGTACGCTCCTACGGACTTCAATACGGCCATCCACTGATGATTATCGGCAGTGCCCGCCACAATCGGCGTCTCCAGTAATGACTGGAACTGCAGGTCCACCAGTCGCGCGGTCATCTCGGCGCGTTCCAGCGACCAGCCGATCTTCAGGAAGTCCCAGCCTTCATCGTGCGGCAGGGTGGCGTCGGTGACACCGAAAAATCGATGACTGCCAAACTTCACGGCATCGCAGAAACGGTGCGGCCCGCTGGAAATCTGCTCCGCAGGATCAAACCGCGTGACCGAGTGATACAGCCCGTTGATGTCTTCCCACATTTCGCGCGAGATGCGGTCGCGAATGGTGCGGGCATTCTCGCGTGCTTTGGTGATGCACTGCACGATCGAATTGGGATTATCGGCGCGAAAGGCGAGGAATTCGTACACCGTTTGCGCGTTGGCTTCGTCATAGAACTGAAAGAAGCGGTGCTGCTCGCCCGCCATGATGATGAGGGGGTCCCATTTCAGCCGGTACGGCGTGGCCGACTGCTCCAGCAGCATGTGGTAGTTCACGTCGAGGATGCGCGCGGTGTCTTCCGCACGCTCCATGTAACGTGCCAGCCAGAACAGTGAGTCGGCGATGCGGGACAGCATCACATTTGTCATGCATCCTCCCGCAACACCCAGGTGTCTTTGCTGCCGCCGCCCTGCGAAGAATTCACTACCAGCGATCCCGGCTGTAGCGCCACGCGCGTTAGTCCGCCGGGAATGATGGTCACGTTCTGGCCGTCGTAGAGGCAATAGGGCCGCAAATCGACGTGCCGTCCGCACATGCGCTTGCTCTCGACGTCATACGAAGGAACGCGCGACAGTCCAATCACCGGTTGCGCGATGTAATTTCGCGGATCGGCTTCAATCTTCTGGCGGAAAACCTCGATCGCTTCTTCATCCGACGCCGGCCCGATCAGCATCCCGTATCCACCGGACTCGCCCACCGCCTTCACGACGAGTTCAGGAAGATGCTGGAGCACGTAATGGAGATCATCAGGCCGCGAGCAGAGATACGTCTCGACCGTGCCCAGAATCGGCTCTTCTCCCATGTAAAACCGGATAAACTCGGGCACAAACGCGCACACGGCTTTGTCGTCCGCTACTCCGTTCCCGACAGCGTTCGCCAGCGCGACGTTTCCCGCGCGATAGGCCCCCATCAATCCGGGAACGCCCATCAGCGAGTCCGGCCGAAACACCAGAGGGTCGAGGAAGTCGTCATCGACCCGGCGATAGATGACGTCTACCCGTTGCAATCCGCGGATGGTCTTCATGTACACCACACCGGCGTCAACGATGAGATCGCGCCCCTCGACCAGTTCCACGCCCATCTGCTGCGCCAAAAAGCTGTGCTCAAAATATGCGCTGTTGTAGATGCCGGGCGTCAGCAGCACCACCTGTGCCTGGGCCTCGCCGCGTGGCGACAACATGCGCAAAATCCGGCACAGCTCCGTCGGATAGTGATGCACTGGCAACACTTCATACGAGTGGAATGCGTCGGGAAACGTCCTCGTCATGACCTGCCGGTTTTCCAGCACGTACGAAACGCCGCTTGGCGTGCGCACGTTGTCTTCCAGCACCAGGAAGTCGCCAGTCTTCGAATCCCGTACCAGGTCGATGCCGCAAATGTGGGTGTAAATGCCGCGCGGAACTTCCACGCCGATCATCTCGCGATGAAAATGCCGGCACGAATAGACCAGCGACCGCGGAATTTTGCGCTCTTTCAGGATCCGCTGCTGCCCGTAAACATCCTGTAGGAAGAGGTTCAGCGCGACCACCCGCTGCGTCAGTCCGCGCTCGATGCGGTTCCACTCCGCCGCCGGCAGAATGCGCGGAATCAGGTCGAACGGAAACAACCGCTCCGTGCCCGTCCCATCGCTATAGACCGTGAAAGTAATGCCTTGCAGCAGGAACGCGATGTCGGCCAGGTTGCGCCGGTCTTCATATTGGCTGGCCGGCATCGACGCCAGCATGCGGAACAACTTGGCATAGTGTGGCCGCGGCTCGCCCGATGGCAGAAACATCTCGTCGAAGAACGGGCCCGGGTCATAGCTCTCGAAGAGCCCGTGAGTGACGGCCGGCAGCGGAACGCTCGTCATGAGTTTCTAAAGCTAACAGGTTAAACCTAACCGGAGCTAATAAGAACAATTTATGAGGGCTATCGATGGGCGGGAGGCGCAGCCAGGTGGTTCTACCCAATCGGCGTACAACGCCGATTAGAGAGGGTCCCGCATGACCGGCATTCAATTCATTACCGACATTAAGGGCCGTAAGACGGCGGCGATTATCGATCTGAAGAAGCACAAGGCTCTCTGGGAAGACATCCAAGACGTTCTTGTCTCTCGTTCCCGGCGGAATGAGAAACGAGTTTCCCTGGAGAAGGTGAAGGCCGATCTTACTGCCCGCGGCAAGCTCCGTGCCTAGCTACCCCATTGCCTTTGTTTCCAGCGCTGAACGAGAACTCAAGAAGTTGCCATCTTCAGTCGTTGGGCGTGTCTTGAGCCGCATTCAGAATCTGGCATCCGATCCTCGTCCCGCCGGTTGCAAAAAGCTCTAGGGTGGCGATCGCGAGTGGCGCATTCGTATTGGTGACTACCGGGTGGTGTACACGGTCGATGACACCAAATTGTTAGTTGAAATTATGCGCATTCGTCACCGTAGAGACGCTTACCAGAATTAGGTCTGCACGTCACTAGCACTCCATTTGTCTAGGTGGGCGTAACCTCGCCTTCCGGCGGTACAATGTTCATCATCATGTGGGGCCACTTGCCCGTTGTTTCGTGCCCGCTTTTGGTGTACTTTCCCTCGGGTGCCATCGATACCCGTACTGTTACAAATGTTTCGTTTCCCGATTTATCACGCTCCCGGGTGATAGCGGTCACGGCGGGAATGCCCGTCCAGGATTCCAATATCCTGTTCGCCAAGTGTGTGTCTGGCGAAGTGTTCCGAACGAAAGATCCAGGTTCGAGGAGGACCTCATATGACAGTAGGACTTATGACGCCCGGAATTAAGACCCCGGGCGATTACATCACCGACATCATGGCGCTGGTAAAGGCCAAAAACCCCGCCGAGCCCGAATTCCACCAGGCCGTTCAGGAAGTCATGGAGTCGTTACGTCTTGTGTTGGAGAGACACCCCGAGTACATCTCGGAGCGGATTCTCGAGCGCATCACCGAGCCCGAGCGCGTCCTCATGTTCCGTGTGCCGTGGTTTGACGACCATGGCAACATCCAGATCAACCGCGGCTTCCGCATCGAGATGAACAGCGCCATCGGCCCCTACAAGGGCGGACTGCGCTTCCATCCCTCGGTCAACCTCGGCATTCTGAAGTTCCTCGCCTTCGAGCAGGTCTTCAAAAACTCCCTCACCACGCTGCCCATGGGCGGCGGCAAGGGCGGATCGGATTTCGATCCCAAGGGCAAGAGTGACAACGAAGTCATGCGCTTCTGCCAGAGCTTCATGACCGAACTCTCCCGCCACATCGGTCCCGACACCGACGTACCCGCCGGCGACATCGGCGTGGGCGGACGCGAGATCGGCTTCCTCTTCGGCCAGTACAAGCGCCTGCGCAATGAATTTGCCGGCGTGCTCACCGGCAAGGGCCTGGGCTGGGGCGGCTCGCTGATTCGTCCCGAAGCCACCGGCTACGGCTGCGTGTACTTTGCCAACGAGATGCTGAAGTCGCGCAAAGACACCCTGGAAGGCAAGCTCTGCCTGGTTTCGGGCAGCGGCAACGTGTCGCAGTACACGGTCGAGAAGCTGCTTGATTTCGGCGCCAAGCCGGTCACAGTCTCCGACTCCGACGGCGTTGTGTACGATCCCGATGGCATCGACCGCGAGAAACTGGCCTATGTCATGGATCTGAAGAACACTCGCCGTGGCCGCATCCGCGACTACACCGACCAGTACAAGAAGGCCATCTTCATGCCAACCGACATGAAGCTCGGCTACAACCCGTTGTGGAACATCAAGGCGGATTGCGCGTTCCCGAGCGCGACCCAGAACGAAATCAACGCCAAGGATGCCGCGAACCTCATCAACAACGGCTGCAAGCTGGTTGCCGAGGGCGCGAACATGCCGAGCACGCTCGAAGCCACCAAGCTGTTCCTCGAAGCCGGCGTTCTGTATGGCCCGGCCAAGGCAGCCAATGCCGGCGGCGTTGCAACCTCAGGTCTGGAAATGTCGCAGAACAGCATGCGGCTGAGCTGGACTCGCGAGGAAGTGGATGATCGTCTGCACAAGATCATGATCGCCATCCACAAAACCTGCTACGAGACGGCCGAGATGTACGGCACGCCCGGCAACCTGGTCAACGGCGCCAACATCGGCGGCTTCCTGAAAGTCGCCAATGCCATGCTGGACCAGGGGCTGGTGTAGCTTGCGTTGAAGTTGCAAGACATTTGCGGCGCTCTATTCAAGGGCGCCGCTTTTCTCTTAAGGGGAAAATTCTAGAGTCCATTCTTAGTGGTCTGCTAAAACCATAGGCCCGGGTTGGTGCTCCGACCTTAGTAACCCGGGATCTCTATGTATTTTTCGTCGCCTCGAAGAGTACGCTCCACTGCAAGGGCCGCAGCTGGTTACAATCGGAGGACACCGTTGGTTCGACACAAACGGCGCGTGTGGGTTTTCCTAGGAGGCTGTCGATGAGCAAAAACGACGTCTCGAACAGCATGAACGACGCGGCAACCCCGGCATTCAGTGCCTTCCGCAATCTCAAATCACGATTTTTGATTGGTCTAAGTCCAGATGAGATAAAGACCATAGTCTCGGCTGCAACACAACGACGATATCTCGCCAACTCCGTAATCGTGAATCAGGAACATCCGGCCGACAATTTGTTCCTCCTCATAAGCGGCCGCGCGCGCTATTTCTATATAACGCCCGACGGCCGCAAGACCATCCTGATGGGGGTTCCGCCCGGTGAAATCTTCGGCGGATCAGCACTGTTGTACCTGCCCTCCGAATATCTTGTCAGCACCGAAGCTGTCAAGCCGGTCTCCGTGCTGGTGTGGGATCGCGCTACCATCCTGGATCTGGTTGCAAAGTATCCCCGCGTGGCCAACAATGCGCTATTGATTATGTTTGACTATCTCGTGGCATATCGGGCCATCCATGTGTCCATGACCTGCCACTCCGCACATCAACGGCTGGCGAACGTACTGGCTAATTTGGCTACAGGCATCGGGCAGAAAATTCCCGAGGGCGTTGAACTCGATGTGCGCAACGAGGAGTTGGCTAACGAAGCCAACGTCACACCTTTTACGGCCAGCCGCATGTTGAGTGAATGGCAACGTCAGGGCATCTTGCGCAAGAGTCGTGGCAAGATCCTGCTGCTCTCCCCTGAGCGGCTCGTCCTGCAGCAGGGCTGAAGTAGTTTGGCCCTAACTCTTCGCGCTGCCCGTCCTCACTCATTGCTCCCGCGCAAGTTGCAGGATGCACTCGGGCAACGACACGGCAGAGATTTTCGTTCATCATCGTATACATACAACGACGGGCGATGACGGTTAGCTTTTTGAAGAACAAATCGCTCGAAACCAAGTTTTTTCAATAACTTACGGTCAACCTTAATGAAGGCTGTTGTGAGCCAATAGCCATCTTTCCCGAAAGGAACTTACAAAATGCGTTCAGCTTGCTTTTTCGCTCTTATACTCATGCTCTCAACTATGGCTTTCGCAGGAAACGTCGATTTCAACTTTAGCTATGATGTCGTGGGACAAGGGCACGTCAGCGGAATCCTCAACACAACCACGACTGGAGAACCCATTGGCACCTATTTGGTGACCGGAGCTACTGGTAGCTACCTCGGCGGTCAGTCGATCACAGGAGTGTTTGATCCATTTACCCAAAGCGGTGGTGTACCCGGTATGACGTTCAATAATCTCTTGTGTGTGTCTGACGCTCCAACGCTCGTAGACTTCGGTGGCATCGCTTTCAAGATCAACGGCGACAACAACATTCTTGATGGCGTAAACCTTTATTACAATGGGGGTTACATAAACGGCACGTTGAACAGTGACGGCACTGCTGCCTACAACCCTGCGGTTGAGAACTTTCAGGTCAGCTCCAGCACCCCTGAACCAGGCACGCTCCTCACATTGGGTTCTGGCCTTATTGGGTTGGCCGCAGTGGCGCGGAAGCGGTTGTTCAGCTAAGGGTTCAGGCGAATGGTGCTACGCGAGAAGCGTCAAAGGACGTAAACGCACCCAGAGAAAGAAAGCCGAGAGGGATGGGGAATTTTCCCATTCCTCTTTTTGTTGCCTGTCCCTGCTCATTGCTCACGCGCAATGACCAGGATGCCTTGAAGCAACGACTCGGCGCTTGTCTTGTTTGATCCTTGTAACGAGGGATCAAATCTCAAGCGCGAAAATGAGGTAAGCCTTACTTTTGAGTACGAAGAAAAAATGTGCTGGGACTAGGTCTGAAGGTCCCGAAACCCAACCCACTTCAAGAGTCAGCGAGCGACGCAAAGCACAGCGCTATCAGCTGGAACCCGTGGCGACGATTCGATGGGTGGGAGCCGATCGAATTCGGCGCCAGGCCCCTGGTTCGGTCTGTGATTTAAGCATATCCGGCGTATATCTTGAAACCAGTGCCGAGTTGCGCTTGACCCAGATCGTGCGACTGGAGATGACTCCGCCGGACATGCCACGCTACGGGCCAGAAATGCGTTTCGAAGGCAGGGTGGTGCGGACCGAGAAGCGTCTGGGCCGGCTTGGTTATGCGGTCGCGGGTCGTCTCTATCTGTGCTGATGGCGGTTGAAGCGCCACGTTCAGTCCCGTAATTGGCCAGCAGTGTGCTGGGTGAACGGCAGCGCCCAGTATCTTGCGTAAGAGTCGTGCAGGATCCGGTTGGTCTTTCCCTGGGGCGCCTTGTCTTGCTGCAAATCTGACGCAAGTAGTCTGTCTTTCTTCTGCTTCTTCAAACTCTGCTCATTGCTCACGCGCAACTAAGAGAATGTCTCCGGGCAACGACACCGCAGTTTTGTTCGTTCATTCTTGTAACAAGGACGAGAAGCCTTATGTCTTGTGCAAGGAAAAGAGATGAGAATGACGAAACGAATCATGGTGCTTATGGCACTCTTGACGATCGCTGTGGCCGCGAGTGCGGGCACAGTGGATGTGACATTTAATTCAGCTGTTGGCGGAAGCTACAACGGTGTTTACACCTATCCGTACGACCTCACGGTGAACGGGCAGAACAGCTTTCTGATGTGCATCAGCTACAACGAGCACATCACCAATGGCGAGACTTGGACGGCGACCGTATACTCGGTAGCCCAGTACGGATCGCTGATCAATGACAGCCTGAAAGCCGATGAGCTGGCATGGCTGTTCCTTCAAGCCGAGAATACCAGCGACCTCACACTGAAGGGTCAGCTCAACGCAGCTACCTGGTACCTGAACGAACCCACATCTGGTGTGAGTTTGGATGTTCCGTCGCAGAACTGGTACACCCAGGCGCTTGCTCAGAACTTCACGGCTGGCGAATTCAATAACGTGGTCGTCTATGTCCCGACCACCGACCAGACTGGCTGGACGGATGGCGTGCCGCAGACTTTCCTCGGATCGACAGGATCAACACCTGAGCCCGGCACGCTGTTGACGCTAGGGACGGGTTTGGTCGGATTGGCCGGACTGGCCCGGAAGCGCTTACTCTAAAGGGCGGGGGGCCACCCCCGGGCACCCCATATTCCTGAAAAGTCCCAATGCGGGTACTCCCTCCCGGCCCTTCGTGGGCCGGATTTGGGGGACGGGATACACGGAACACCGCATCAAGGACGCGGACGACTATCAGCATCATGTCTCCTATATCCATGAAAATCCGGTGCGCGCGAAGTTGGCTGAGACTCCAGCGGCTTGTCTCTACGGATCCGCGTCAGGCCAATGGGAGATCGATCCGGTCCCGCCATGGCTAAAGCCATGACTTAACGACGCTCTGTTCACCACGCTAAAGCGTGGTGCTTCCACCCCAAAAACAATGACGCCCCGCCTGGGCTCGGTCCCCCGGCCCTATAAAACGGAATGCCTAGAGAACGCACCTCTCCCCTCGCGGGACAGGTGCGAAACTCACGCATTCCCGCTCACCCTCCCGTGGCATTTCTGACGAATGCTCTTACGCCGCCGACCGCATTTCACGGCTTCGGTCGTTGACGGCCGCCGGAATCTCATACGAGTTCTGCAGAATCGGCGCAAAAACTGAGCGCGCGTTCCAGGCGACGATGCCCCACAGTACGGTCACGAACGCGGCCAGAGGCAATCCGCTCGGCGCCATGAAGATGTGAAACAGCAGAATGTTGAAAAGGATGGCTCCCAGCACCGTCAGCGCCAGCGGCACGTAGCGGTTCACCAAAAGCAGCAACCCGCACACCAGTTGCAGTGCAAATACCACCGCCATATAGTGCGACTGAATCAGCACTCCGAAGAATTGCCCGGCGAGCGGCGGGACCGGTCCCATGGGGATGAAGTGCAGAAACCCATTCAATCCGAACACGGTGAAAATGAGCCCCATCAGGTAGCGGGCGATCGTTGTAGCGATTTTCATTGAATTCTCCTTCGAACTTAGATGGCAACCAAAAGGGCCTTCGTTGTATCCAACATGTGACGGTAAAACGACATCTGTTGAATAGATGAACGACACCTGTTGTCGATGCAAAATAATGGCTATCATTGAAAACGAGGGTTATGTCTTCCACAGTTGCCCCAGTCGCACTCGATCCCCGCATCAAGCGCACCCGTCAGTCCTTGCAGGACGCCTTAGAGAAGTTGCTGTCCCAAAAAGACTTCGAAGAGGTTTCTGTCCAGGACATCGCCGAGACGGCGGCCCTGAATCGGGCCACTTTCTACGACCATTACGGCGATAAGTTCGCTTTGCTGGAATGTCTGGTGGCAGCGCGTTTCAGCACATTTCTCGAGGAGCGCAATATAAGGTTCAGCGGTTGCGAGGGCGCGGTCCGGACCATGGCGCTCGGGGTCTGCACCTATCTTGCCGAGATGCCTCGTGCCAATCCCGCTGCGGAGTCCGGCTCACGCCAGCACTGGGAAAGCGCAATCGTTGCCGTGATGCGCGGCATGATACTCGAAGGAATGAAATCTCACTCCGGCCGTCAGCGGGTTTCACCGGACCTGGTCGCATCGACCGTCGCATGGGCGATTTTTGGGGCAGCCAAAGAATGGCTGCGTACTCCGAATCGCATGTCAGTGGATCGGATCGCGAGCACCATCGAAGCCATGGTCACTCCTATTTTTGATGCGGCCGGGGGCCACCCAAGCACCAAGACCAGCCGACGGCACGGTTAACACTCAGCGTCTCGACCTCAGAGCCGGTAGAACCATTGCCGCAAAAAACCTCCGCTGACCGCTGCGGATTGGGTGTATAGTTCCCGAAACTTCAGCGCCCCACCTCGAACTCTGGCTACCAACTTCCACTCTGGCTCAAGGAGTGTGCACTATGGCAACCAAACGTCCGAAATGGTCTGAAGCTCAGGTCAAGACGCATATTCAAACTATCCAAAAGATTGTTGAGAAGGGAAAGCGCGAAAACAAAGGAGAGCACTTCATCGGGATCACGCCAGAGCAAATCAGAGAAAAGCTCAAGCGAGTGAACTCTCCCTTTTTCACCTTTCTGGGCTGGAATTCGACCGTCCCGGGAGGAACCGTCAACCTTAACGTTGGCGTTTTCAACCCGGACCCGACGACAGCAGGTTCGCTGTTTGCCCATGTCTGGATCGGCTCCGGCAGCATCGATCCCACAGTCGGCACGTTCCTGCTTAATGTCGACAAGCGCTTTCCGCGCCTGACAGAGCCCGCGTTTTTTGGGCTGACGCTTGCGCCTGGCGCGTCGGCGACGCTGAGCTACGCTCTGCAGGTGCCGGCCACAGCCGAGAAGACGAACTACATCGGAAATGCTTCCTTGATGCAGTTCAACTGGTTTAGCGTCGGACTCGATCTTGAGCGTGCAGTCTTCGTATTCGCCGTCGCATAGGGGTTATTTCGGCAGCGCGACGGTTCCGTTCACCGTGAAGTTGGCCTCGGACTTCGCCGTAGTTTCTGAGGGCTGTGTCGATCCAAGGCTCAGCTGATAGTTTCCGGGCAGAATGGATCGCTGGCCCTTAGCGTCAACCGCCGACAACGATCGTGGGCTCAGTTCGAGCGTTACGTCGCGACTCTCGCCGGCCCGGAGATGTACCCGCTGGAAACCGACAAGCGAGTGGATCGGACCGTCGGTCTGTGGCGTCTTCAAGTAGGCCTCGACCACTTCGTCGCCGCCCAGCTTGCTGTTGTTGGTAACGGTGACCGTCGCCGTGACTGCCTGACCTGCCTTAACGCTGGTGCTCGAGAGCTTGACCGGTCCGTACTGGAACGTGGCGTAGCTCAGTCCGTATCCGAAGCCCCAGAGCGGCTTGCCCGTGTAATAGCGGTAGGTACGGTTCTTGAACGAATAGTCGGTGAACGCCGGCAAGTCGCTGGTGCCGGCATAGAACGTCACCGGCAATCTTCCCGCCGGGTTGTTAACGCCAGCCAGTGTGCGCGCGATGGCAGTCCCGCCATCCACGCCGGGGTACCAGGCTTGAAGGATCGCGGTGGCATGCTCTTTGGCCCAGGTCAAGGCAAGGGCGCTGCCGCTGAGGGACACGACGATGACCGGCTTACCGGTTGTACCCAGCGCCTCCAGCAAATGCTGCTGCGCCGCAGGAAGATCGATGCTGGTGCGGTCTCCACCGCTAAAGCCGTCGATTTTGATCGGCATCTCCTCACCCTCCAGTTCCGGCGAGAGACCCACGAAGGCGACGACAACATCGGACGCCTTCGCGGCTGCAACGGCTTCGTCGATCTGAGCCTGGGCCGGAGCCTCCCACTTCAAGGTGACCCCGCCTCCGGACATATCGCCAGAATGGCTGTACTCCAACCGGAAGTCGTGCGGATTGGTATCGGTGAACGTAACTTCCACCTTTGCCGGCTTCGAATCCGACATGTTCGGGGGTGCCGTACTGTTCGCTCCCGTCGGTTTTGGACTCGGCTTGCCGCTGTTGAGATCGCCTTCCGACAACACTTTGCCGTCGAGCACAAACCGGTACGTCTCTTTCGGTGAATAAGGGAACGCCGATCCAGGCTCAACCGTAAAGACGTACTTGCCGGTTGAGGGAACGTGTATCGTTCCCGACCAGCGCACCGAGTAGTCTTTGGTTTGAACCTCGGGTGCGGGAGTGGCGTTGTCCCAGTCATACTGGATTTCCGGCTCGGTCGCTGCGTGCACCGGGCGGCCGGTCCAGTCAGGCGTGGCGAAGAACTCGGCGTGCAGGCCGCTGCCGAATGCGGTGCGCGGCACTGGGACGCTGGTACCGTTGGCCAAGCTAGCACCCTGCGCATAGTGGATCTTCGAGGTGTGGAATTGCTTCGTGATGCCATCCAGCGGACTTACGGGATGCACCGGCTGACCGTCGTAATTGCCTTCCAAGGAAACCAGGAGGTCGGCGGTCGGTCCCACCACCGCGATGTCATGCGGCGGTTGACCGATTGGGAGAGCGCCATTGTTCTGTAACAGCACCATCGACTCTTCCGCAGCCTTAAGAGCAGCGCGACGATGTTGCTCGGATGCGACGGTAGAAAACGGAATGTGATCCAGAGGGCTATCTCCCGGCGGATCGAAAAATCCGAGTTGCATGCGCGCAGCGTAGAGGCGCTCTGCCGCAGCGGTCACCAATTCCTCGGAGACAACTCCTTTACGGACGGCGTCGGCGAGCGTGTTGAACCCCGGCGTCCAGATACTGCATGACAAGTCAGTGCCAGCCTTGATCGATAGCACCGAGGCATGCAGGATGTCGGGCGCATTGTGATGTCCGTTGGCGACGTCGACAATGGCGCCGCAGTCGGAGACTACAAAGCCCTTGAATCCCCAGGCATCGCGGAGATGGTCCTTCAACAACATGGAGTTGGCGCAAGCCGCTGTGCCATCGATTGCGTTGTAGGCGCACATCACCGACTTCACGTGTCCATCGACCACCGTGGATCGAAATGCCGGCAGGTACGTTTCCTCGAGGTCCCGCGGGCTCACGTCCACATTGAATCCGTGGCGCAGCGACTCAGGACCGCTGTGCACGGCGAAGTGCTTGCTGGTGGCGACTGCTTTCGGGTGATTGGGATCATCGCCCTGCACGCCGGCCACGAAGGCCACGCCCATCTTGCCGGTGAGAAACGGATCCTCCCCGTAGGTCTCCTGGCCGCGCCCCCACCGCGGATCGCGGAAGATGTTGATATTGGGAGACCAGAAGGTGAGACCAAAGAAGATGCGGTGATTGTCCTCGCGCTGCGCCTGGTTATATTTCGCGCGGCCCTCGATGCCGATTACGTCGCCCATCTGCTGCACCATGGAGGTGTCCCAGGTAGCGGCCATGCCGATGGCCTGCGGAAAGACAGTCGCGTAACCCGCTCTGGCGACTCCATGAAGCGCCTCGCTCCAGGTCTGATAGTCCGGAACGCCCAGGCGCGGAATCGCGACGGCCCAGTCCTCGAGCTGCGATGCCTTCTCGTCGAGCGTCATGCGATTCACCAGGTCATGGGCGCGAGCGGCGGCCGGAAGAGAAGTGTCCAGATAGGCAGGCGGCTTAGTTTGCGCGAAGGAAACCAGCGAGGTAAGTACTATGACGACAAGGACAACACGTCGCATCAGGACAGCTCCTGTAAGCAGATTTTAATAACGTGCGCAGCCCAGTCTTCGATGAGCGAGCATGTCAGTGTAACTCGCAGGAAGCTCGCAACGGCAATTGTCGTTCGACGGAATTCCGCGCCGGGTGAACCTCGGCTCTCGCCCGCAATCTAAGGTAATGACCCGGTTGTGTTGGGAACGCTTCAGTTCTAATCTGGTCACAGCTTAGGGGTGAGAATGGCACAGGTTTTTACCGTTTCCCTGTCCTGGGTTCCTGTCAAAGCCGAACGGTGTCAGGCAGACCACATGACTCACCCCAGCCGATTTCCTTGCGCCTATCTAGCGCCGCATAAGCGTGATGTCCATCTGGTAAAACTCGAACGTGCGGCCGTTGCCAACGACAATCTCATAGCGGTCGAGAACATCTTTTGTAAACGCCGCCTTGTCGGCTTCGGTTAACAGGTGTGTCCATTCGACGAATGTGACTTCCGCAAAAGCGACGAAGCCTGCGCGCGATTGAAAATCCCACAATTTGTCTGACACGTGAACGCGTTGCACTTTCAGTCCAGCTTTATACGCCAGCGCTCCGTACTCTTCCGGCGTGAGGTGCAGATAGGGACGTTGAAATTCCTGAAAGTGAGGCGCCCAGCGCTCGGACTCCCGTGCCTCGCGCAGTACATGTTCCAGGCTCTTGCGCGGGCCATGCGGAACAAACCGCAGTTGGGCCGTTGCTGCGGGTTTCATCGAGGACCGAATGGAGGTGAGCGCCTGTTCCTGCTCGGGGACCCAGTGGAGTGCGTTGAACGACACCACCAGGTCAAACTGCTCCTGAAAAGGCAGCTGGCGCGCATCGGCGACTTCAAAGCGCATATTGGAGCCGTGGTTCGTTCCCCAATGTTTCTGGGCATAAGTGATCATCTTCACCGAGGGATCGACGCCGACCACTGCGCCCTGTGGCAGCCGGGCAGCGATCTCAGCCGTAATCCTTCCGTCGCCGCACCCAACGTCGAGAACTTGCTCGGAACCCTTAAGGTCAAGTATCCCGAGCGCTTCGTCCGCCATGACCTTCTGCAGACCCGAAATCTGCACATAATGCTTCGCATCCCACTCTGTCACGATTCACCCCTCGCCGTTACTATATCCCGGGAGTTTGCGCACCTGAACGGTCCAGCCTTCATTGACGGCGCGCACTCTCCGCAGGCATCCTGTTTCTCGACTCCATTGGAGACTTCATGAAAATCAGATCGATCGCAATGCTGTTCCTTGTGTGCTTTTCTGCGCTCACCTTCGGTTTCGCCCAGGGCGCCACCCTGGGCACGTGGAAACTCGACGAAGCCAAGTCCAAAATTCCGGCCGGCGCCGGCAAGAACACGACCGTTGTCTATGCCGCTGTCGGCGGCGACATCAAGGTCACTACGGATGGAGTCGACGCTTCGGGGCAACCGGCGCACTCCGAGTGGACGGGCAAGTTCGATGCGAAGCCTTATCCGGTCAGCGGCGATCCGAATGTGACCTACCGTGCATACAAGCCCAAAGGCGACCGTCTTCTACTGCTCGCGAACATGAAGGGTGACAAGACGGTGAGCAACGGCAAAGTCAATCTCACCAAGGATGGCAAGAGTCGCACCCTTGAGATGACCTACTTTGGCAGCAAGAAAATCCACGCCACCTACGTTTACGACAAGCAGTAGAGCATGGAAGTCTACCTAATCGACGGCACCTACGAACTCTTTCGGCACTACTACGCGTTGCCGTCGGCCCGGGATAAAGAGGGTAGGGAAGTCGCCGCTGTTCGCGGTGTGCTCGCCTCCGTGCTCGGCATGGTACGCGAGGGAGCAACCCACATTGCCGTCGCTACCGACCACGTGATCGAGTCTTTTCGTAACGGCCTGTGGGCTGACTATAAAACGAGTGCAGGAGTTGAGCCGGACCTTCTGTCGCAATTTCCGCTTCTGGAGGAGGTCCTCACTGCGGCCGGGATTATGGTTTGGCCGATGGTCGAATTCGAGGCGGATGACGCGCTGGCCGCCGGTGCGGTAAAGGCCGCCGGCAATTGCCAGGTGGAACGCGTGATCATCTGCACGCCGGACAAAGACCTTGGCCAATGCGTTCGCGGCTCGCGCGTCGTGCAACTCAATCGCCGAACTCAAGTGACTCTTGATGAGCGTGGAGTGTTCGAAAAGTTTGGTGTCATGCCGGAATCGATTCCCGACTATCTGGCGCTTGTCGGCGATGCGGCCGATGGATATCCTGGACTGCCGGGTTGGGGGGCGAAGTCTTCCGGCGCCGTGCTTGCGAAGTTTCTTCATATCGAGTCGATTCCGTCGGATTGGCGCGAGTGGCACGTGAACGCCACCAATGCGGGTGCTCTTGCAGACACACTCTTTCGTGAGCGCGAGCGAGCCATGCTTTTTCGCACGCTGGCCACTCTACAAACGGACATCGCACTTTTCGATGACATAGAACAGTTGCGTCCGGGCACTCCGTCGCCGGAATTCAAGGCGCTCTCGGCCCGCCTGGAAGCGGCGCGCATCGAGAAGCGGTCGGCGCCACCTCGGCCTGTGCAACGCGCACGCACGCCGAAATCCTGACCACGAGCGACCAGACGCGAAAGTCGTCTTGCGCTGTTACGCCATTTAGCGTTACGCTATACAGCGTATGGACAGCGAAAACCCGTTCATCTTTGGCGAGATCATCGACGACGAGAATTTCGTCAATCGCACCAGCGAGCTGCGGCAACTCGTTCGCGATCTTGCGGACGGACAGAAGGTCTTTCTGCTTTCTCCACGCCGGTTCGGCAAGAGTTCGCTGGTAGCGATGGCTCTTCTGAAACTGAAAAAGCGCCATATTCGTACCGTCAGTCTCACGGTCAGCAGTTACTCCAGTTACGCGCAATTTCTTGAAAAGTTTGCCGAAAAAGTATTGCGTGCCGCCGGTCCCTGGGACCGTGTCAAAGATTGGGTCACCCGCTTTGGCCGACAAGTCAAGCCTGACGTCAACTACAACATAACCACGGGGGAAGTGAGCCTCTCGCTGGGTAAAGGAGCCTCGTTCGACCCCGGGCCCATCGCACCCGAGATTTTCGCGCTCCCTGAGGAGCTGACCCGGAACGCAGATTTCCGGATGGCCATCTGCCTCGACGAGTTTCAGCAAATCTCGCAATTCAACGGCGGCTCGGTTGAGAACGTCATCCGCAACCAGGTTCAGCAGCAAAGGCAGGTCGGCTATGTCTTCGCAGGATCGCAACCCTCGCTGATGCAGGAGATGCTTTCCGCCAGCCGGCCTTTTCACAAGGCCGGTCCGCAGATCTTTCTCGACAAGATCGACGCTGCCGACTGGAAGGAATTCATTTCCGCCCAATTCCGCAAGCGCGGTCGGAGCATTTCCGGGCCAGCCCTCGAATTTCTCCTCAACGCCGCCGACCTGATTCCGTACGATGTGCAGCGCATCGCACATG
Source organism: uncultured Acidobacteriaceae bacterium (assembly GCA_963738905.1). GTDB lineage: Bacteria > Acidobacteriota > Terriglobia > Terriglobales > Acidobacteriaceae > DASRAA01. The sequence continues at coordinate 185,214 of CAVTYG010000010.1, read as the reverse complement.
AACTCTGGGACTATGCCGAGATCCAGGACAAGCCGCAACTCGATGTGCCAGACGTCGAAGCAGTGGTGAACGCGTTGGTCAGCGGTCAGTCGACGTATTACGAACTGCTGTGGGAGCAACTCGCGCCCCGCCAGCGTGCGGCACTACAGGCGCTGGCCGCCCGTGGCCCCGCCGACATCTATTCCCAGACACTGCGCGAAGAATTTCGGCTTGGCCCCGCCTCCACAGTGCAGAAGGCGTTTCAGTCGCTTGACGCAAAGGACATCCTCGATCGCTATAAAGGAGAGTACTTCTTCCTCGACCCGCTGTTCCCGCTCTGGATCAAGCGGCGGGCGTCGTGATACGCTACTTAGCGTTACGCCAAGTAGCGTACAGATTTGCGCCTCGTCCCGGTTTGGGAAGATTTTGGTTACTTTAGTTTCGTCGCTGCTGCGAATTCTCGTGACTCACACTGCGGGCTTTCGTTATTACTAAAGCCGCTATTCTTGCCTGCGGAGCGGTGGTCTATCTGGTGCCGCAGTGTTTTGCCCTGAGGGGCAGGCTCGTCATTTCGAGCGGGCCGCTAAGTTCTTTGAAATTAATATTTTGTCCGTAACTTATAGCAGCGACAGATTTTGCCCGGAAATTCTTCCTAAGCTCATGATTCGACGGATTTTTGACCACATATTCTTGCTTCTTTTCTTGCAAAAATGCGGTCGGTCCGAGTCAGTCGCCAAGAACCAACGGCCCTTTGGGACCAACGATTCTCGCCTGAAGATGTTGGGTCTTTCCCGTTTCGACCCGGACATCGATTCCGAGCTTCTGGAATTCCGCCGACAGGGCGCTGCCTGTCGGGGCTGACGACCGAGAAGCTCTCCAATTCGCATCCCGATGGGGCATCCAGCGATGGATGCCTTGTATCCGCCCCCCACTCGATGAAAAAGGGCAACAACCCGTCGCGGTCGTTGTCCAGATTGAGCGTCTGCCAGTGCAGCACCTTTCCGTCGGGTCGGGCCCGCGAGCCCGGAGTTGGTCCGTGAAACTCCACGGCCGCCTTCCGCCACCGATCGACGACCGTCGCGATATCGGAAGTGTGAACCGCCCAATCGACCAGGGCAGGAGCAGCCAATTTCCTCAGCATCGCCGGCAACTCTGCTCGCACGTTTGGCATTTCGGTCTGGCCAGGATCGGGGGCAATCACTTCGAGGTAGTGGAGTGGCCCAAGGGAAAGCAGCGCATTACGCGTTCCTCGTCCCGGATGGACGCCTCCCATTGCCGGACGCACCCCGGTATGTTTCTCAACGAACGCTATGCCTTCGTCAAGATCGCTGCAACCGAGCAGAAGGTGATCGAGCATGGCTGGCACCTTATCCGTTGCCCATGTGATGCGCGGAGCGACCACGGCAGTCGCCGTGAGAATGAGAAAGTTGCGACGCGAGATCATGATTCACTGTCGAGGCTATTCAGCAGTTTCTCGGCGGCCTCGCCGGGGTCCTTGGTCGCAAAGTCTTCATCCAGAACGACCATCCTGGCAGACTGATCAATCTCTTCGAGTATCTTGCGCGTGGGGCGACCATAGACGGACTGTAGATGCGCCGAGACCACTACCGTTTTCGCTTTCGTCGCTTTCAGCAAAATCTTGGCGTCGTCGATGTTCGCCGTGGTGAGCGGATTGTATCCGCCACCCAGCAGCACTTCGCGCATGAAAGCGCGAACGTCGGTGGACTCGAACAGGCAGAGAACCCGCTTTCGGGTATCGCCGGCTTTTCCGGGGGAGTATCGCGAGCCGAGATAGGCGGCGGTAATGGCCTCTTCGACAGTGTCGTAGATTTCGAACAGCGAGGCGATGCGGGTCATCTCCAGCACGCGGCGAACCTGCGCCGGAACTCCGCTCAACTTAAGGTCTCCGCCTTTTGCGCGGGCGGTGTGCATCATGCGAGTGAGCGCTCCGAGACCGCTGCTGTCGATGAACTCGACATCGTCGAGTTGCAGCACCATCTCCACGTACTTGGCGAAGGAATCGCCGATCAGGGCATGCAGAGCGAAGACTTCCTTGCCCGCCACGATTCGGCCGTGGCATTGAATCACCAATACGTCGCCAACCGGGCGGCTTTCCAGACGCAACGGCATTAGTCCTCCGTACCAGGAAACGGCGGTTTCATTGTCTCGACTGAGTCACGGCAGTTTACAACAACCTCTCGGAGAGAGCCACATTGGCGTCATTTCTCGTCGAACTGGACGACTCATATACTTTGGAAGTGATGCAAAACGGTTACACCGATCTTCCGCCCGGTAAGTTGGCTAACGTGGTTACGTATCTGGAGATGCGTAGCCCGAAGCCGATCGATGACGGTCTAGCGGTGTCGGACTACGCAATTCGACGGGTTGAGGATCCCGACCTCGATTGGTACCGCAGGCTCTATCGGGAGATCGGGGAACAATGGCTGTGGTTCAGCCGGTTACGCATGACGGACGAGGAGTTGAGGGCAATCCTGCATGATCCGACGACCGATGTGCTAGCGCTCTCGGAGGATGGGCAGGATGCAGGGCTGCTGGAATTCGACCGGCGCGGCTTCCCCGACATCGAGGTGACGTTTTTGGGAGTAAAGCCTGCGTTCATCGGCAAAGGAGCAGGGCGGACACTTGCTGGCGCACGGACTGAAGATGGCCTGGCAACGCGGCCCCCAGCGTGTCTGGCTGCATACCTGTACCTCGGACCATCCAGCAGCGTTGGGGTTTTATATGAAATTCGGTTTTGTTCCGTATAAACGCGCCGTGGAGATCGCCGATGATCCTCGGGTGACCGGGGACATCGTCCGGAATGCAGCGCCACACGTCCCGTTACTTTGAGGTATCGGTACCGCGTTTAAGGCTTCACGTAAACGACTCCGCCTTTCATGACGAAGTTCACTTTTTCCAGTTGTTGAATGTCGCTCATGGGGTCTGAAGGTACGGCTACGATATCGGCGTATTTACCCACTTCGAGCGAACCGATCTTGTCCTGCATGCCGAGGAGTTCTGCAGCTGTCATTGTCGATGAACGAAGCGCCTGCGCTGGAGTCATTCCGTACTTCACCATGATAGGAAACTCCTTTGCTGGATTGATCTTCCAGTCGAATCCGCCTGCGTCTGTACCGAAGGCGATCTTCACTCCTGCTCGGAGTGCTCGTTGAAAGGTGTCCTGGTGGATTTTGATCATGTCCACCCACACCTTCGCACCCGCAGCGGCACGGCCCTCCGCGACATATTCGCCGACGAAGAGGGTCGGCACGTAGTAGGTTCCGTGAGCCACCATGGTCTTCAAGTCAGTGTCGCTGATGTACATGCCGTGCTCGATGGAGTCCACCCCTGCCTCCACAGAATTGTGAACACCATTGAGAGCAGCAGCGTGCGACGCGATCTTGCGGCGCTCACGGTGAGTCTCGTCAACGATGGCCTTCAGTTCCTCAACGGTGAAGGTCGGCACGTCATCGAGCGCACCGTCGGGCCGGACATAGTAGCTGCGATCGCTGTAGACCTTGATCCAGTCCACGCCATTCGAAATCTGCTCGCGGACCGCTTTGCGTCCACCTTCGGCGCCGTCGACCTCCTGTACGCCCTTGGGGACTTTCAGCTCCCATGAATACCCCAGAAGCGGGTATGCGCCGGTGACGTCCATCGCGCGACCTGCCACTTGCATGCGTGGACCGGGAACTACCCCGTTGTTAATTGCCTTCTTGATATCCACGTCAGCGTACCCGGCACCTTCCGTTTCCAAATCGCGAATCGTGGTGAAGCCATACTCGAGGGCGCGTTTCGCTGCTACTGTGCCGAGGATGGTGCGATAGGGCGTTGACGACTTCAGCAACTGCACGTCGTAGTCTTCTGCGGTAATGTCGCCTTGGAGCAGCACGTGAGTGTGCGTGTCGATCAGGCCAGGCAGGCAGACGGAGTTCGACAAGTCAATGACCGCGGCCCCCTTCTCTTCTGCCGCTTTTGTGTTTGGAGTTATGGCGTCGATCTTGTCGCCCACGATCCGCACGGTCACGTTCTTCTGTGCGGCATCGTGTTGGCCGTCATACAGTGAGCCGCACCAAACGTAGGTGATTTTGGGAGCGGCGGTTGTGGGCGCGGTCTGGGCAAACCCGAAAGAGCTGAGGAATACAAGAAGGGCAGTCATCCATTTCATGGATGTGCATTCTAACTGGTTGGTGCAAACGCGGCTAAACCGGCGTCCGACCCAGAATCCGTCTCTACGGACGGCTGCGAATCGGCTGACTCTTGCATCCCAGCTTATCGACCGCTTCGGCGACGTTTTTATACTCCGGCGACGCTTTCACGTTCTCGTTCACGGAAAGATACGTGCGCATCAACAGCGGACATGCCTCGGTAATTCCCAGACGGCTGACAATTGCTACCGCAAACGGGCTCGGAAAGTTGCTGGCCAATCCATAGGTGCGTTCCAGGACTATGCCCAATGCCGGCTTGTTCTTGCGCAGAACTTCATCAAGAGCCGTCTGAAGTTCCTGTTCTTTTTCGGAGAGCTCAGAAGGAGGACTTGGGCCGGTTTCCTCGGCAGGACGATCTCCGCGCCACATCCGTTCTTCGTAATAGAGAACGTTCTTAACGCATTCCACCGTGCATCCAGTCTGATAGATGGCATTGGCAAGGGCTTGTCGCATGGCGAAGGTCTCGGTAGGTAGCAGTAGCTCCGAGAGCTGCGAGACTCGGGCGCCATCCTTGTGGTTCACCAGCGATTGAAGGGCTGCGAGGCGATTTTCCTGGTTCTGGGCGCCGGAGGCCACCAGGAGCAGCACCTCGCTGGCGCGTTGGCCGGAGTAGCTCGCCAACCGCTTCACGGTGTTCCCGTCGGGCGCTTTGCTGGCAGTCGCTGAGCGCCCGAGAGCATCGATCCGAGCGTTGCGCCAGCCATTAAATGCGGTTACCGCCAGGACCGCAACGACCACCAGAATTCCCAGGCGTGTAGGCGTAAATCCGAGATCATCGAGCATCGACATAGCTTGCCTCTACGTTACCAGACTGCGAAGTGACATCATCGCAATCACTGTGGCGCAGAGGATATAGAGTTACCATTGCAGAGTGAGCACCAACCCAGCGATTGACGCTGTCCTGGAACGCGAAAAGATGTTCGAAGCGTTCGAAAACCTGATGCCCTTCCGGGTGCAGGATATCCTTCTGGTTTCCAGCCTCTACGATTCGTTCATCCTGCGGGAAGACGGTCGCCTGAATGAGTTGCTCATTGGCGAATCCTACGAATTGAACTTGCAGCACGTACCTCGCCTCACTCATGTCAAAACCGGAGCCAACGCACTGGAACTGGCCCGATCCGACTCGCGTTTCAACCTCATTGTCGCGAACCTTGAACTGGAAGACATGACCGCGGCGGAGTTGGCAGAGGAGGTGAAACGAGCTGGTCTCGATGTACCGGTGGTCGTGCTCGCCTACGACTATCGTGAGGTCAAGAACTTCATTTCGCGCACGCCGCACAGCGCCATCGAGAGGATCTTTCTTTGGCAGGGAAACGCACGCATTCTGATCTCGATCATTAAGTACGTCGAAGACAATCGCAATGTCGAGCACGATACCGAAGTCATGGGTGTACCGGTAATGCTGGTTGTGGAAGACAACATCCGGTATTACTCTTCGTTTCTTCCTGTGATCTACACGGAACTTATCAGTCAGGCCCGGCGACTAATCAGCGAAGGCCTGAACGTGGCCCACAAGCTCGTCCGGATGCGTGCCCGCCCGAAAATTCTGCTCGCTTCCGATTTTGAAAGTGCGGCAGCGCTGGCACTGCGCTATCGCGAAAACCTGCTGGGTGTCGTGCTTGACGTGGAATTTCCCCGGCGCCAGCAACTCATGCCGGAGGCTGGATTTGAGCTGGCGCGCATGATTCGCAGCATCGTGCCCGATGTGCCCATCGTTCTGCAATCGGGACGCGCAGAGTTCATGGACAAGGCTTATGCAGAGGAGTTTTCCTTCTTGCAGAAGCGGTCGCCCACACTCTTGGGTGATCTTCGCAAGTGGTTAATCGAGCACGTAGGGTTCGGCGACTTTATCTTCCGCCTGCCCGATCGCAAAACGGAAGTGGCGCGCGCCACGAATCTCAATGAATTGGAGCGGGCGTTACGCACGGTGCCAGCCGAGAGTATTTCCTACCATGCCGGACGCAATCACTTCTCGCATTGGCTGATGGCGCGCACCGAATTTGCGGTGGCCCAGAAGCTGCGCCCACGCAAGGTGACGGACTTCGCCAGTGTTGAGGTGCTGCGGCGTGACCTAATCGATGCCATCACCAGTTATCGGCGTGAGCAAAGCCATACTCTTGTGGCCGACTTCAATCCCGAGATCTTTCAGCCCACAGACACATATTTTCTTCGGATCGGCGACGGCTCCCTGGGAGGCAAAGCTCGCGGACTGGCCTTCGCCCGCCACCTTCTGCATCCGCAGCAGATGCCGCAGCAATTTCCCGGAGTTCATATTTCAGTTCCGCGAACTGTCGTGTTAGCGACAGATGCTTTCGACCGGTACATGGCGGCCAACGACTTGCACGATTTTGCGATGCGCTGCAAGAGCGACGACGAAATCGTCGAGCGCTTTCTTGCCACGCCACTTCCGGACGACATTGAGGCGCATTTCCGGGCGTTTCTGGAGCAGGTATCGTTCCCCCTGGCGGTGCGGTCGTCGAGCCTTCTGGAAGACTCGCAATACCAGCCCTTCTCGGGTGTCTACGACACATTCATGTTGGGCAACTGTGATCCTGATATCGAGGTTCGCTTGCAACAGCTGATGGAAGCGGTCAAGCGCGTCTATGCCTCAACTTTCAGTCAGCATTCAAAGGCGTACGTTCGCGCCACACCCTACCGCCTGGAAGAAGAAAAGATGGCGGTGCTCGTTCAAGAAGTTGTGGGCTCACTACATGGAGAACGTTACTATCCGGATTTCTCGGGGGTCGTGCGCTCGCGCAATTTCTATCCGGTAGCGCCGGTTACGGTGAAGGACGGTTTTGCGGCCGTGGCACTCGGAATGGGGCGCGCCGTGGTCGGGGGAGGGAAGTGCCTCACGTTCAGTCCTCGGTTTCCGCGCCACCTGGTGCAGTTCTCGTCGGTCGAAGACATACTGGCCAATTCGCAGACCGAGTTCTGGGCGCTGGAGTTGACGCCACGAATTCACCACGATGATCCGGTCGACGATCTGCGCGAGACAGCGTTCCCAATTCGCGTCGCGGAGGCGGATGGGACCTTACAGACGGTTGCCTCCACCTATTCTGCTGAGAACCATGCGGTATATGACGGCCTGAGCCGTGCGGGAGCGCGGGTTGTCAGCTTTGCGCCGATCTTGAAACACGGTCTTTTTCCGCTCCCGCAGATTCTGGAGCAGCTTATGACTATCGGCGAAGATGCCATGGGGAGGCCCGTCGAGATCGAGTTTGCCGCTAAGTTGGGGCAACGCCGCGGCGATAGCGCCGAGTTTGGGTTCTTGCAGATGAGGCCGCTCGTGCTGTCGCGGGAAGGTGGAGAGGTGCGCATCGGCGAGGTCGATCCGAGTCGCCTGATTTGTCACAGTTCCATGGTTCTAGGCCATGGTCGTATGCAGGACATTCGTGATGTCGTGGTCGTTGACTTTCATCGGTTTGAACGCGCGCAGAGTCACGATGTCGCGCAGAGTGTAGCTCGCTTTAACGCCGAACTCACCTCTCGCGGCGCTCCCTACCTGCTTATTGGCGTTGGAAGGTGGGGATCGAATGAACCGTGGTTGGGTATTCCCGTGACCTGGGACCAAATCTCCGGCGCGCGGGTGATCGTTGAGTCCGGCTTTCGAGATTTCCGGGTAACACCTTCGCAGGGCAGCCACTTTTTCCAGAACCTGACCGCATTCCAAATCGGTTACTTCACAGTGAACCCTGATGCTGGCGAAGGATTCGTCGATTGGGAGTGGCTGACTGCCCAGCTTGGAAGTGAGGATCGTGGATGTGTCCGCCTGCTGCATTTCGAGCAGCCCTTGTGCGTGCTGATGGACGGAAAAAACAGCCGCGGCATGGTGTTCAAGCCCGAACCAGTAGTGAATTGAATCATAGCTCGAACGTTGAGCACGTTCCGGCTGCTGCGACTGCTATCGACCGACGTCCGCGGTCCCGTACTTGGCAAACGTATGTCGCGCGATGTCGAAACCGGTCGGTTCAACGTGCACTGAGCCGCGAAACGGGCGGTTAATATCGGCGACAGCTACCAGCGCCAGAGACAGCATGAGAGACAGGGTCAACATTTGCAAAAGATGTAACGAAGGGTAGTCCGAACCGAACAAGCACGACGACATGATAGTAATAAGAGCTCCGATAATCAGGACGGACCAGAGGATTCCCGGAAGCCGAGCCTGACTTTGTAACTGCCGGATGCGGCGGTGCTCGGTGATGCTGCTGATTTCGGTCGTTGTCTGTTCGAGGCTCACCTGTTCCGATGCCGTCAGGGATTGAGACACGGAAACCGCCATCCACAGCTTTTCAATCACCTCAGTACCCACCTGACTGAGGCGGCCCTGCTGCATTTCTGGCCACTCTTGGTCGATCATCGCCGCCGCGTAATCAGAAGCTAGTTTGCGGATTTCCTGGCGTTGCTGCTGCGGCAATCCGGACGCCGCCCAGTAAAGATTGATCACGCAGCTAGACTCCTCGTCGGCGTTCTGTTCAGCACCCCGAAAATCGGACCACGCAGCGAACAGCATGAAGCCAACGATTACGGCGTAAGTGGTACCGAGTACACTGATCTGCCATCCCGTAATCTCGTTGTGGATGCGACGACGCTCGGTTGGCCACCACCAACGCATTGCGTACCAAAGAACCACCGAAATCAACATCGCGGCCACGATGATAAGGGTGTTTTCAGTGGTGGTCAGCACACTTCCTCCTTCTGGGCAAGGAACCTTGGCGGAGACGACATGGAAATTAGCGGACCTCGTTTTTGGAGTGCAATGAATGTACCGCACTCATTGCCAGCTTTCCAGAGGCGCCGCTCCAATGTCGTGCGTGGTACTTCCCTAATTACCCAGTATCTGATATCTCTTTCGAGGTTCATTTTACGCAGCGGTGCGGGCCCCGTTTGATGTGAAGGCGCGGTGTCAGATCGCGCGGCGCGCTCCCAGAACGTCTAAAGAATTGTGGAGAAGAACATGAGGAAGCAATTTGCGAAGATCATGGCCATTGCTGTCACCCTTGGGTCGCTTATCGTGCTCGGCCCTGCGGCGCAGGGCCAAGGCCCGTCACCCGCTCAGGCGCAGAAACTTCAGGCGCTCGCCAAACAATTAAACCTCACGCCGCAGCAGAAGATGCAACTCATGCCCATTCTGGAAGCGGACGCTCCAAAGTTGGAGGCGGTAAAGAATAATGCGTCGCTGGGGCCGATGCAGAAGCTCGAGCAGATGAAAGCGATTCATGCGCAAAGCGATCCGCAGATCAAGGCGATCCTGAATCCGCAGCAATACCAGCAGCTTCAGCAGATTCGACAGCAGGAAATCCACGAGGCCATGGAACGTAAGATGGGACAGCAATAGCGCTTTGCCCTTGGGCTTCAGGGCGCGCTGGAGGCCGTTGGCTATTTGATCAGCCTCACTCTTCGCCGATGACGGTAGCCCACTTCCGTACTCGCCAGGACTTAACCAGTCCGTTCTGCACGTAGGGGTCGGCCTTGGCGAACGCAATTGCAGCGTCGGGAGACTCGCCGCGAAAAACTAACACGGCGCCGTCGGCTGGGTCGGTGAGGGCGCCCGCCAGCACCAGTTCTCCGCGGGCTTGGGCCTGACGTCCAAGTTCCAGATGGTCTGCGCGGAATGGCGTGCGCTTGTCTACGTACTCATCTACCACGTCATAAAAAAGTATGGTGTGCACCGCTGATCCTCCTTGCGACCGACATGCAGCGTCCTCTTTATCTCTTCCTGTTTATCTCTTCCTGCAGTTTTGGGCGAACAACTCCTTCGGTTTACACTAACGGTACGAAACGGCAACGTGCAAGTTAATGTGCGATGCTTGTCGATTAACTCTTGCGCTCGTAATCAGAACGGATTCTTCTTATCTAGATGTGCGGCATAGCCGGATTCTCACACCTTCGCAAGCCGTTGCCCACCGGCGTGCTGACCAGAGCAATCGACTCGATTACTCATCGTGGTCCAAACCAGAAGGCCAGATTTGGATGCGATGAGGTGTCGCTTGGGGCTACGCGTCTGGCCATTCTTGACATCGCCGGAGGTGACCAGCCCATTTACAGCGCTGACCGCGATGCGGTCATCGTTTACAACGGCGAAGTCTTCAACTTTGGCGAACTGAAGCGTGAACTCGAGCAAGAAGGCGCCATTTTTCACACGCACTGCGACACCGAAGTGATCCTGCAAGCATACCTGCACTGGGGCGACGCGTCCTTTGCCCGTTTGCGCGGCATGTTTGCAATCGCAATCTGGCAACAGTCACAGCGGCGCTTGGTTTTGGCCCGCGACCGTGCCGGCATCAAGCCTCTGTATTACTGGGAGCACGAAGGCGAGGTCTGTTTTGGTTCGGAGTTGAAGTGCATCTTCGCTAATCCGGATGTGCCTCGCCGCATTAGCCTTGCTGGTCTCAACTGCTACCTGAGTCTGAACTATGTTCCCGCGCCTTACACGCTTGTGGATGGCATCATGAAATTGCTACCCGGCCACATGCTGGAGTGGAGGGACGGGACGTGCTCGACCCGTTGCTACCTTCCCCCCAAAAAGGCACGGCCTGCACCGGCAACGGTGGACGCGGCGTGCGAAGAACTCGACGATCTGCTCCAGCGATCCGTGAGGGAGGAGTTGGTGTCCGACGTACCTCTCGGTGTCTGGCTCAGCGGCGGACTCGATTCGTCCACCATCTTGCATTATGCTGCCCAAGCCAGCCCGAATCGGATACACACATTCGGAGTAACGTTTCAAGGCCGCTCCTTCGACGAGAGCCGCTACATTCGAGAAGTAAGTCATCATTTTGGCACCGACCATACTGAGTTCGATCTGAACCCCGATGCCGAACTGGCCGACGCCATCCAGCAGATTGCTTATTACTCCGACGAGCCGAGTGCCGACGCGGGCGCGGTGCCTTTGTGGTTTCTTGCCAAGATGACCGCGCAGGACGTCACCGTCATTCTCACGGGAGAGGGTGGGGACGAACTGTTTGCCGGCTATCTTACCTATCGTGCCGACCGTTACCGTGAGATCGCGTGTAAGTTCCCGATCGCTGTTTTTGAAGGCGGGATTGTCTGCAGCCGCATTACTACCGGTGTCCGACGACAAGATCAGCTTTGAGTACAAACTCAAACGTTTCCTGCAAGGTTCTTTGATGGATTCTGCCAAAGCGCACGTTTTCTGGAACGGAACATTTTCGGACGAGGAAAAAGAGCAACTGTTTGCGCATGCCGATGGTTCTCCGCTGGCTGGCGTGCTTCAACGATCTTGCGCCCGGCTCGGGGCTGCGCCGATTTCTAGAGTTCGATCAACGCTACTATCTCGCGGACGACATTCTGTACAAGGTGGACCGGATAAGCATGGCGCATTCGCTGGAAGTGCGACCACCGTTTCTCGATGACCGGATCGTTGATTTCGCCAACAGCTTGCCGGATGACTTCAAGCTGCGAGGTTCCGAGTCGAAGCTCGTGTTGCGCCGGTTGATGAAAGACAAGCTTCCGCAGTCAGTCCTGCATCGTCCCAAGATTGGCTTTGATATTCCGATTCACGAATGGTTCCGCGGTATTCTTCGACCGCTATTGCTGGAAACGTTGTCGGAAGAAGCAGTCACCGGCAGCGGACTGTTTCATTGGCCGTTTGTCCGCCGTTTGATCGAGGATCACTTGGAGCGGCGCGCCAACTTGGGCTATCACTTATGGGGCCTCTTGGTCCTTTTCATCTGGGTGAAGCAATGGGACATCACAACGGCAGTCGAGGAGATGAGAGCCGGCAATACCCTGCTCGAAGCAAGTGGAATGATTGGATCGTCGTCTTCGTAGGAGTTATCAGTCGCCCCGGCTGGTAGATGACGTTGATGCCGTCCAGGCACAAATCGCCTGCGCTATGCTGTCGTCGGGTGACTGGGTCACGGGTTGCCTCGACGGTGTGGCCCATTCGAGAAGTCGCACCTCATCTATTGGATGATGCGAGGTGAACTTTCCCTCGCGACCGGAGCCGATTCTGTTATCTTTCGGTCGTTGTCATCCTAGGTACTAAGTAAGTCCCGCAAAGGAGTGTCATGGCGACGCCCGCGCGCAAACCGCCTCAAGCCTCGCTTCCCGTGAAGTCTAGCCGGCCGGCGACCTCGAAACCGTCCGCGGCGAAACTGCCACCGGCCGCACCGTCGGTCACGCCGAAGCCCGAAGACGCAAAAGGGGAGAAGAGCAGTCCCTATGGAGACCCGCCATTTCGCTGCCTACGTGCTTTCTCCGTCGACCCCAGTCTTGCTACGGATTACACTACTGCACCGATCAGCGAGATTGTCATTAAAGTCCCATGGGAAAAGCTGACGCCCGGCCCGAAAGGGGAGTATCTCGACGTGGTCGATGTCGATCCCGGTAGCGGGTGCTTTTATGCGCCCGTCGACTTGAACGACGCTTCGGTACTGGCGCAGAACGGGCTCGCCCCCAGCGAAGGCACGCCACAGTTTCATCAGCAGATGGCCTACGCCGTTTCGCGTCTCACCATCGACAACTTTGAGCATGCACTCGGCCGCAAAACACTCTGGCGTCCAGTCCGCGCCCCGAGCAAGGGACCGAAGGATGACTCGGTCTTTGTGCCTCAGTTACGCATCTATCCCCATGCGCTGCGGGAGGCCAATGCGTACTATTCTCCTGACAAAGTTGCATTGCTTTTTGGCTATTTCAATGCTGATGACGACAATACTGGCGAGCAACTCCCCGGTGGGACGGTGTTCAGTTGCCTCTCACAAGACATCGTTGCCCACGAGACTACGCACGCCCTCCTCGATGGCATGCATCGCAAGTTCGTCAATGCCACCAACCCTGATGTCCTGGCGTTTCATGAAGGATTCGCAGATATCGTTGCGCTCCTGCAACACTTCACATTCCCCGAAGTGCTGAGCGATCAGATTGCTAATACCAGAGGTGACTTCAAGAGCCACCAGTCCCTGCTTGGCCAGTTAGCAGGGCAGTTCGGACATGCCACCGGACTGCGTGGCGCGCTACGCGATGCCATCGGTAAGTGGGAAGACGGCAAGTGGAAACGGCAAAAGCCCGATCCAACCGCATACACCGCGACCACTGAGCCGCATTTACGCGGCGCCATTCTGGTCGCTGCTATCTTCGACGCGTTCCTCGCAATTTACGAACGCCGTACGGAAGACCTGTTGCGGCTCGCGACGGCGGGAAGTGGCGTGTTAGGTCCCGGGGCCATTCATCCGGATCTAGTGCAGCGCCTGGCGAACGAGGCCTCTAAGTCGGCGCATCATGTCCTCACCATGTGTATCAGGGCCCTCGACTACTGCCCGCCCGTTGACATTACCTTCGGTGAATATCTCCGTGCGATTATCAGCGCCGACTGCGACCTGGTGGAGGATGATCGTCTGAAGTATCGTGTGGCATTTGTCGAAGCATTTCGGAGGCGAGGTATTTATCCGCCCGACGTGCGCACTATGAGTGTCGATAGCCTCATCTGGCGTACCCCGGAAAATGACGAGAAGGTGTATTCCGGCAAGCTGGAGCCCCTTTTTCAGCAACTCAGTGGTGAGGTGTTGCGATATGTCTTCGCGGAGTCTCATGGAGATATCACAGAACGGCGCACCCTCTTTGACTTACAGCGCCAGGTGCGCCGCAAAATACACAACTGGCTTGACGCCTACTTCCAGCGAGGGGGACAGGCGGACGCCGAGTACATGGGCCTGGATCCCAAGAAGAAATTCGAAGTCCACGCGGCCCGCTTTGCTCTGCGTAGCAAGCCGGATGGAGGCGTCGTTCCGCAATTGCTTGTGACCGTCTTGCAGGCCGATGAAGTGCAAGCCGACGGCGGCGACCCGAACGGCCCCAAGATGATTTTCGAAGGCGGATCGAGTATCGTTGCTGACCTTCGTCGTCGTGTCATCAAGTACTGCATTCGCAAGAACCTTAAGAGCAAATCGCGCCTGGCCCAGCAGCAGGGATTTGCCATGGCCCAGCTTACAAGTGCGCGATCCACCTACGTCAATACCGATCCGAACAATCCTGAGCGTGAGCCATTTGCGCTCCTGCATCGCGGAATGTGAGCGAGGTCAAGATGCCAGCTGTCTCCCGTAAGTCACCTAAGAAGTCCAAAGTGTCAACACGTCCATCAAGCCGCACCCGTCCTGTCCGGCAGGTGACGGTCCGTAAGAAGAAGAGTCTCATCGTGCAGCCGGAACAAGCCTCTACTGCCGCGCCGGGGCTCGCTAAAGTGCGTGTGCGCATGTACCGGCAGGGACTCGGCGACTGCTTTCTACTGACCTTCAACCCGGGCGGCGATGAGAAGCATGTCTTAATTGACTGCGGTACCTTGGGCGCGAAGTACACCGATGTCAAGTTGCCTGACGTCGTCGCCGACATTGATAAGACGACGAATGGGCACCTGCATCTTGTGGTTGCCACCCACCAGCATCAGGACCATCTCTCCGGCTTTCCCATGCTCAGCAATCAATTCAGTGCTTCTAAAGACAGGCAGATCGATCAGGTTTGGCTGGCATGGACCGAGGACCCTAACGACAAGTTGGCTAATCAGCTTGGGAAAACGCGTGATGCCATGGGCGCGGCGGTAACGGCGGCGGCACAAGCCATGCGTGCGGCGGGAGGCGACAACGATACCGCCAACGCGGTGGACTCGTTGCTAGGATTCTTCGGTGATACGACCGTTGGAACCGGCGGCACGTTTGCCGCCACAGTCAGGAACTCCATCGATTGCGTCCGAGGTCTGGCCAAGCAAGTGGAATACCGTAATCCCGGTGAACCAGTTATCGAGCCGGGTTGGCTGCCAGGCTTTCGCTTCTATGTCCTTGGGCCGCCGCGAGACATCGATGCGATTCATGATACAGGCGCGCACGGAAGCGCCGAATTATATGCCTTAACCGCCCTTACGAACGCTGCATTGCAGAAGTCGTCTGGGGACAAGGCCGCAAGTACGGACGGCGCGGCCGCGCAAGCACCTTTCGACCAACGCTATCGCTTATCCAGAACAGATCCGGGCATCGTTGAGGCCTACGGCAAGACCTATCTGAATCAGTCCGACCGTTCGCAGACGTGGCGAACGGTAGACACAGACTGGCTCAACGGTGCGTCTGCGTTAGCCATCCAGCTCGATAGCTTCACTAACAACACCAGCCTTGTGCTTGCAATTGAGCGTATTGCTGACGGCAAGGTACTGCTCTTTCCCGGTGATGCGCAGGAAGGCAATTGGCTGTCGTGGCAAGGGCCTACCCTCACTTGGAAGGTCAACACACCGGCAGGCAAGACTGTCACAGTCACTGCGAGAGACCTTCTTGCACGTACGGTCTTCTATAAAGTTGGACACCACTCGAGCCATAACGCGACCGCAAAGGCAAACGGTCTCGAGATGATGACAACTCAGTCGGAGTTGACGGCGTTCGTTCCTGTTGATCGTCAGGTCGCCCTGGGGCGAAGCCCGGCTGGCACGTGGAAGATGCCGGCGCGTCAACTTTATCGCGCGTTGCTCGATAAGTGTCAGGGGCGTGTCGTGCGCTCCGACATCGGTTGGGCCGAGAAGGTTTTTCTAGGGACGAAGGGCACCGAATCCGAATTTGCCGCGCTCGGTACCGACGCCGAATGGGCGTCGTGGTCGAAGTCCCAACAGGCTGCAACACGAGTGCAGATCGCAACCGATCACATCGATTTCGTGATGGATTAACTCTTGTCGCCGCCTTCCGAACTCGATCGATTACGTGTCGTTCTGGTAGCCACGCGAAATCCACTCAATTTGGGAGCCGCTGCTCGTGCCATGAGCAATTTTGGCATTCAGTGCTTACGGGTCGTCAATCCGTTTGAGCCCTCATTCCGGGAGGCGCGTTCTGCGGTGGGTCCAGCTTCCGAAATCCTGGCGAAAGCCGAGGCGTTCACTTCGATTCCCGATGCCATTGCTGATTGCGGGCTTGTCGTCGGCACCACTGCCATCCAGCACCGTGAGCTGATGCACCCTTTGCATCGATTGGATGAGGCCGCTCAGCGAATCCGCGAGCACTTATCCACCACCAACGTGGCGATCGTATTCGGCTCCGAGAAGACTGGCCTAAGCAATGATGATCTCAGCTACTGCCATTGGCTCTTACATATTCCTGCCCGCCACGAGCACCGCTCTATGAATCTGGGCCACGCAGTTGCGGTCACGCTGTACGAGGTTGCGAACGAGCTAGAAACAATTCCAGTCACCGAGCAGCCTGCAGCGGCATCATCCGCTGAACTCGAGCGGGTTACCAGCACTCTGGTGACGGCGATGACACTGAGCGGCTACGTCGCGCCAGGCAGCCTCGGCGCAACCGAAGAGAAAGCGCGCCGGATGGTAAGACGATTGAACTTGGATGCCCGGGATGCCGAGACACTCCTGGGGATGTTTCGTCAAATTATCTGGAAGTTAAAGCGCGACACAGACCCGCAGTCTTGAGCAGGGTGGCCGTCCCTGCTGAATCGTAGATGAAACTAAATATGATCTGAGGGCACTTGAATTGTTCGGGCGCCGATCCGGGGGTCGGCGACGGGCATTCGCGGAACTCTTCGTGGCATTTGACCGAATATTAAGGTAAAGATGTGGGTTTCGTTGCATGAGGGTCAGGCCGATTGGCTGGATTGAAAGCTGTGGCAGTGTCCGTCCCGGTGCACCTTGAAGGCGGAAAATGTGCGAGACACTGAGTGGCACAACTGCAATCTCGGAGCGAAGGATTGACGGATTGCCGGCCACAAAGTTTGCGTCACTAAAGAACGGAAGTCACTGTTTGTCGGTGCGTGTACCTTTAGGGGTGGCCACGGTGGTGCTGGTTGCCTGCGTGTGGGCAATCGACCTTTCTGCGCAAACCGGTGCTCAGATAGCGGGGGCGTCCCAGGAATCACAAGCAGTTGCGGTTACGGAACACACCGACCGCCCCGAGGCACGCAAGAGCTCGCCGCCTTTAACTCTCGAAGGTAAGGTCAGGTCGGGAAACACTGCAATCCCAGGTGCGACCGTTACTGCGACGAATTCAATAACCAGCGCAAAGGTCGTTGTGTGGACCCTCCCGGACGGTAGCTACCAGCTTAAGCTTCCCGTCGCAGGCGATTACTCGGTTCGGGCTCAAATGACTGCATTCGCTCCCGTAACTCAACAAGTCCACGTAAGTGCAGGCGGCGCCCATCGCGAGCTCGATTTTCATATCACTCTGA
The DNA here is from genome assembly GCA_963738905.1 of uncultured Acidobacteriaceae bacterium. GTDB lineage: Bacteria > Acidobacteriota > Terriglobia > Terriglobales > Acidobacteriaceae > DASRAA01. The sequence goes on along the minus strand of CAVTYG010000010.1, from coordinate 167,866 downwards.
ATTCGCGAGCTGAGAACAACGGTGGTGTATCCGCTCGTGCTGGGAGTATAGGCGGCACGGGATTCCAGTCGCTCTCGGTAACAGCAGGAGAAGGAGGGAGCAATACCGCGGGAGCTGAGAACGGCGAATCAGTAAATCCCTCAGGGATGCCTGTTCCGGGCGTTCCGCCTTCGGTCTCGACCGAGTCGGTAGCGGTCTCCGGTTCGTCATCGTCAACCAACATGTTCGGCATGAGTACGGATGAGCTGCGCAATCGCATGCAGGACTACCGAAATCAGCCGGGTGGTCCCGGCGGACAAGGGGGCCCTGGCGGTGGCTTTGGTCCCGGTGGAGGTCCCGGCGGCCAAGGAGGCGGCTTCGGGGGACCTCCGGGCGGAGGTGGTGGCATGGTCGTGCGCGGCAGGTTCAACTTCAATAAGCCGCATGGGATGTTCTATTACTCCGCGAACACGTCAACCTTGAATGCCGAACCTTATTCGCTGACCGGTGCTCCCTCAGAAAACCCGGGGTACTTGCAACAGCGTTTCGGAGCGTCGATCGGCGGCCCTCTCAACATTCCGCACATTTACAACGGCGGCTCGAAGACTTTCTTTTTTCTGAATTACAACGGCGCTTACGGAGACACCCTCTATAACTATCTATCCACCGTCCCCACCGACTTGCAGCGCAATGGAAACTTTTCTCAGACCCTCGTCAACGGTCAGCCCGTGCAGATTTTTGATCCGCTAACCGGGCAGCCTTTTGCCAACGCAACGATTCCTGCGGGCATGATCAACTCAGCCGCCGAGGGGCTGCTCAAATACATCCCAGAACCCAATCTTCCAGGAACGACCCAGAACTTCCAGTACATTGGCGCGTCCACTAGTAACACGACAGACTTAAACTTCCGGCTAAACCAGGCACTTGGAGGCTCGACCGCTGGCCCAGGCGGACCGGGTGGCGGGGGACGGAGACGAGGCCCCCAAAACAATCTGAACTTCGGGTTTCACTACCACAATGTTGATCAGACGCTCACCAGCTCTTATCCCTCGGTTGGCGGCCATACGGCTACCACGGGATACGACATTTCTATGGGCTATGTCCGCAGCTTCGGACGCCTGGTCAACAACTTCCGATTCGACTTCAATCGCAGTTCTATCTATACGACGAATCTGTATGCTTTCAACACCGATATCACAGGAGATCTAGGTATTACGGGCGTCTCACAGACTCCCTTTACGTGGGGTCTTCCGAACCTGTCGTTTACCCACTACGGCGGTATTTCGGATGTGAATCCTGTCAATGACCGGAATCAGACCTGGACATTCTCCGACAATCTGGTTTGGTCCCATGGCAAGCACTCGGTCCGCTGGGGCGGAGACTTCCGCCGCCTTCAGTTGAATACGCAGACCGACAGTAATCCGCGAGGCAGTTTCGTCTTTACCGGGGCATACACTTCACAATTCGCGAACGGCCAGGCAATCCCTGGGACGGGGTACGATTTTGCCGACTTTCTGCTCGGCGCTGCTCAACAAACGTCGGTGCAGTACGGATACGATCGCTATTACTTCCGTGGCAATTCCTGGGACCTTTACGTACAAGACGATTGGCGGGTCCGTGGCAACCTCACCCTCAATATCGGCCTGCGATACGAATACGTTTCGCCGCTAAGCGAAAGCAACGATCGCATCGTCAATCTCGATACCAACTCCGGTTTCACGGCGGTGTCTCCGGTCCATCCCGATCAAGTCGGCGCCGTTTCGGGGATGTTCTATCCCGTATCGCTGGTGAATCCTGACCGCAACAACTTCGCACCGCGTGTCGGCATCGCATGGAAAGCGGCCAAGAATACCGTCGTGCGTGCCGGATATGGCATCAACTACAACACAGCCGCTTATCAGAACATCGTCCAGAACATGGCGTTTCAGCCTCCGTTCTCGAACACTCAAACCAACATAGCCTCGGCAGCCAACGTTCTGACGCTGCAGAACGGGTTTCCTGGCAGCTCAGGGATTACGAACAACTACGGTATCGACCTGGGCTACGGTCTGGGCTACGTGCAGATCTGGAACCTTGACATCCAGCAGGAGATCACTCGCACCCTTGTGATCAATCTCGATTACACCGGCACCAAGGGTACGCGGTTGGACGTCTTGACGGCGCCCAACGCGACCGCCAGTGGCATTCGCATACCGGGTGTCCAGCCTTTCTACTACGAGTCTTCCGACGGCGACTCCACCGCGAATGCGGGCACGCTACGTGTTCGCAAGCGGCTTACTAATGGTGTTTCATTAGGCGGCACATTCACCTGGTCGAAATCGCTGGATGACGCATCGACGATCGGAGCAGGCTCGTCCATCGTGAGCGCCAACGGAAAAATCACAGGTGTTACGGTGGTTGCCCAAAATGCATTCGACTTGTCAGCAGAACGCGGGCTGTCGAGCTTCAACCAGGAGTTTCGATTTACCGGCGACTACCTCTGGGAATTGCCGTTCGGCAAAGGGCGGCGCTGGTTATCAAGCGCGGGAGTCGCTCAGGACTTTCTGGGCGGTTGGCAATGGAGCGGCGACTGGATCATCGCCTCAGGACTGCCATTCACTCCCCGAATCATTGGCTCGTACAGCAACGTGAATAGCGGGGTAAATGGTACGCTGCGTGCCGATGTAACGGGGTTGCCGGTAAATGTTACCAACCCCGGCGTCGATCAGTGGTTCAACACAGCGGCGTTCGTAATTCCGCCTGCCGGGGACTATGGAAATGCACGCCGCAACAGCATCATTGGCCCTGGCGAAGTTCTGTTCGACATGGCGATGACCAAGGTCATTCCACTCCGCGAAAACCGACTGCTGGAATTCCGCCTGTCATCGAGCAATGTCTTCAACCATCCGATCTATTCCGCCATCGACACGGTGCTGAACTCTCCCACCTATGGTCGGGTGATTTCAGTATCGGCTATGCGATCAATGCTGATGACCGCGAGGTTCAGGTTTTGAGGTACGGCAATTCCAGTGCGATTTGTGACCTCGCTCGCAGGGTTGCGGCTGGTATGGTTATGACCGGCCTGCTGATCCCGGCTTCTCTTCCCGCGCAACAACGGGAGGCCGGCTACACGTTCAAATCGCAATCGGAACTTGTGCTGGTTAACGTTAGCGTCCGCGACAGGAATGGCAACCCAGTACAGGACTTAAAGCCCGAAGACTTCACCGTGCTGGAAGATAACAAGCCTCAGAAAGTCGCGACGTTCGATATCGAGAATACCCAAGGCATTCCTCGGCTGCCGTTGGACCAGGTGAATCTATTGAGCACGCCTGCCCAGACGGCGCGAACCGCGAGTGGCGCTTCGTCCCCCGGTGAAGCCGACGACGCGATTAAAGATCGTCGCCTGATTATTTTGTTTTTCGATCTGTCAGCCATGCAACCGGATGAGATCGAGCGTTCTGTAGACGCTGCGCAGAACTACCTGAAGAAGCAGATGCAGCCCGCCGATTTGGTGTCGATCGTGTCGCTGGGCAACGATCTCGCGGTGAACCAGGACTTCACCTCCGATCGTGACAAGTTGTCGCAGGTTCTAGAGGCATTCAACACGGGAGCAAACGCTGGCTTCGAGCTTGGCTCAACCGGAACGACTGAAGGCACGCCCGACACGGGCGGGTCCTTCACTGCGGACGACACCGAGTACAACATCTTCAATACCGACAGGCGGCTCCAGGCATTGCGCGCGGTAGCCGAGCAAGTCGCCAACGTGCCGCAAAAGAAATCGTTAATCTACTTTTCCAGTGGAATGCAGCGTACCGGCATCGAAAACCAGTCAGAGCTGCGCGCCGCTACGAATGCTGCGGTGATCGCCAATTTGTCTATTTACACGCTGGATATTCGGGGCTTGCAGGCACTCCCCCCGGGCGGCGAGGCTCAAAATGCCAGTTTGCGTGGGACCTCTGCCTATTCGGGGCAGGCTCAACTGAATGCGCTGAATAGTAATTTCCAATCGCAGGAGACACTGGTGACGCTCGCAGCTGACACCGGTGGAAAAGCCTTTCTCGACTCCAATGACTTCGGCAAAGTCTTCAAGGGTGTTCAAGACGACACGGCGATGTACTACCTGCTCGGCTATCACAGTACGAATACCGCCAAAGATGGAAAGTATCGGCGTATTACCGTAAAAGTTAACCGTCCCGGAGTGAAAATTGACTTCCGCCGTGGATACTACGCGCAAGCCGACTTTCGCCATTCCAATAAGGAAGATCGCGAGCGTCAGTTGCAGGAAGAACTGACAGCAGAATTGCCCAGCACCGATCTTCCGGTGTACTTGGCTACGGGATACTTCCGAATGTCGGAGGACAGGTTCTACGTACCAGTTTCCCTGATTGTGCCCGGGTCCGAAATACCGTTCAGCCGCAATCGCGACCAGGACAAAGCAACCCTCGACGTACTCGGAATCGTCACCGACGAGCGAAAGATGCCTGCCGGCGAAATTCGTGACACCGTGAAGCTCGCGGTAAATGCTGCCAACGAAGTCCAGCGCAAGAATGTGCAATATGACACTGGCCTGATGTTACCGTCAGGCAAATATCATTTGAAGATCGTGGTGCGCGAGAACGAAGACGGGCGCACCGGCTCTTTTGAAACCGACTTCGTCATTCCCGACCTGAAATCAACGCCAGTCAAGATCAGCTCGATCTTGATGGCTAGTCAGCTACAGGCTGCACCCAAGAAAGACTCGAATAATCCACTCATCCGCAACGGCGAAGTGGTTATTCCGAGCGTAACCCGCGTCTTTTCGGCCAACCAGCACCTCTATCTTTACTACGAGGTTTACGATCCGGCGAAAGGCGCTGCGACTGCACAAGCAGACTCAGCCCAGAAAAGCACGAAACCCGGCGTACAGCTGCTTAGCAACGTGGCATTTTTCCAGGGTGACACCAAAGCATACGAAACGCCGCCGGTGCGCGTACAAGAACTCACAGTGCCAGGACGTAAGGCGGCTGTGTTCCAGCTGGATGTTCCGCTATCGCAGCTCAAGCCCGGCTTCTACACATGCCAGATCAATGTCATCGACGATGCCGCAGGACGCTTCGTGTTTCCGCGGTTGGCGATGCTGATAAGGCAATAGGAGGGGGCCCCCCTATTTGCAACCCTTGTAAAATCAGCGATATAGCGACTTCGAGGCCTAAAGCCTTGATTCTCAATATACTTAGAGGTAAAGTCCTCTAACACAAGGGCTTACGGAGCAAATCCTAGTGCCTTCGTAGCTCTTGACCGGCTGATTCGGGGCGCGGCGCGGTCAAGTACCCATTGTCAAAGAACCGACCTGTGACAGGCATATCGCACGGAGTAACCGCTACCGAGCGAAACGCCACCAAAATAGTCATAGCGCGCTTGGGATTGGCTGTCACGAGAAAAACGCGCGAAAAGGAAGAAATCGGCCAATATTTCCCATACTGGGAAAGAGAATTCGTTCGGCTCCCTTACATCGTCCAGAAAAAGAAAACTCTCCCGCGGAAGAGGAGAGTTCGAGGTACCCGGGACTGTTTACTGTTGCTGCGGTGGAGGTGCCTGAGGGCTGGCGCCCGGTCCGCGCCCGCGCCCCATGTGGCTCATCATTTCAGCATATTGCTTCTGCTGGTCAGCATTCAGGATTGGATTGATTTGCGAGGCAGTGTTTTCCCGGATCGCCTTCATTTTGGTCATCCGGTCGTCCTGCGAAAGTGAGCTGTCAGAACGCAGGCCCTGCATCTGGGTCTGTTCGTTCTCAAGAATGGGCTTGATCTTCTGCTGTTGATCGTCAGTCAGGTTGAGCGTCTGGGTCATGCGCTCGAGACGTTGCTCAACGGTAGGCATCTGGCCGCGCTGCCACTGGCCACCACCCTGAGGTGGCGCTTGTTGTGCGAACAGCGCCGTTGCGCCGGTGAGCAATGTACACCAAACGGCGAGGTGAAACAGAAACTTCCTCATGGTAGTACTCTCCTTGAAACTCGTTGCAGAAAAGCCGACGCCAGGAAGGCGGTTGCCATGTCACTGGCGCGTTTGACGTTAGGATTGCCATCCAAAGATGTCCAAGTTTTGAAAGAAAGCTGTGCATCTCGGGTCTCGGCAACGAGCGGTAATCACGCTACGTGCTCTGAAACACACTGTTACGGCGGAAGTTGTTGGGGCCATGCGCGCGAAAAATAATGGAACGAAGCTGTGAAGATGGAGAATCAGAATCGCGCTTGAGGGCGCAGTCAATGGGCGATCCATCCGATGTAACGTGGCTACTTCTCTTCGTGATATTCCTGTTCGGTGTTCACCGCCCAGACGTTGTCCTTGTTCAGCGATCCGCTCGCAATGTTGTCGACGGCCACCATTGCGGTCAGCATCGAATGGTCCTGATTGTTGTATTTGTGCATCCCGTTTCGTCCGACCAGGAACAGATTGGAAAAGCCATCGACATAGGCCCGAATTTCGGGGAACCGCTCGTACGAACCAAAATATGCCGGATAGGTTTTGTCCATCCTCAGAACCGTGCCGTCCACGACTTTGGCCTCTTCCACGATGTCGATCTTGGCAAGTTCTTTGGTGGCAAAGCTGACCAACTCGTCATCGGGCATTCGCCAGAGGTCATCGCCCTCGAAACAGAAATACTCAAGGCCGACCCAGACTTTCGAACGGTCGGCGACCATGTAAGGGCTCCAGTTGTTAAATATCTGCAGCCTTCCCAGTTTGACGTCGGGCTCCTGGATATAAATCCAGTTGTCCTTGATCAGGGAACCTGCGGAAGAATGGTCGTCCCGGACCTTCAGGCTTTCGCACAGCAGTCCCACTGTCAGGAAGTCGCGGTAAACCAAATCGTCGCCAACCTCACGCACGGTGGCCGGGGCCGGGGGATCCAACGATCGCAAGAGATCCTTCACTGGCATCGTGGAGAAGAAGAAATCGCCTTCGAAGTTCCTCGTCGCTCCAGTCGCGGCATTGCTTGCCTCAACAGACGTGATACGTCCTTCGAGGTGCTCGATCCGATTCACCAGGTATCCGGTCAATATCTCGCCACCCATTTCCTTAATCTGGCGAGCAACCTCTTCCCAGAGCTGGCCCGGACCAAGTTTGGGATAGAGGAATTGCTCGATGAGCGAGGTTTCGGAGTCTTTTTGTGCCAAGTCCTGTGGCTTGCGGAATAATTTTCGAAGATGGTGCGCGACGGCCTTGGTCACTGACAGTCCCTTAACTCGCTGGGCTCCCCACTCGGCACTGATTTTGTCGCACGGGATGCCCCATACCTTTTCGGTGTAGGCCTGAAAGAACGTCCGGTACAGCTCTTTGCCGAAGCGATTGATGAAAAACTGCTCGAGATTCTGTTCGTTGGGGATGGGGCGGACCACGGCCCACATATAACTGAAGCCAATCTTGAGGGTGCGCGGCAACCCGAGTTTCTGGATGGTGTCCTTGCTTAAGGTGATCGGATAGTCGAAAAATCGCCGCAGAAAGTAAATTCTAGACTTCCGCTGTCGAACCAGCATCACAAGGTCAACGTCGTCCGGGTTTCGACTTTCGGGTACGGCTACGGTTCGGGTTTGTTGCTGGTAGGTAATCGCCGTTCCCGTCTGTCCCGCATTCGCGGATTGTGGAGGCATGAATTGAAACCACCAATTCATGACGCGATCGGACTTCGAGAAAAAGCGATGGCCGCCGATGTCGATACGGTTACCTTTGTAGGATACGGTTCGCGCGATTCCGCCCATGTATTCGCTTCGTTCGAGCACAATAGGCTTTACATCAGTGCGCTTGAGTAACTCGTACGCCGCCGTCAGTCCTGCTGGACCTGCGCCGATAATAACTGCAATTCGTTGTTTCATTGAAGAGGCGGCTCCGGAGCTGAGTAGGATGGAACGAAGCGAACTCGCTCCGCAGCATTGGGCTTGACCCAGGGGAAATCATTTTCCTCAATTGCTGATGATCTTAGATTATGTATCATAGGTGACCTTTCGCGGAACAGCAGCCGGAATGCGCTCCGGTGGTTCTCGTTTGGAGCAGGGTTGAAAACCTCCGATATCCATCCGCACATTTCGTCCGTAGGCCGTCCATGGGCGCTCGATAATGCGAACCTCACGTTTCGTGTGCGCCTCGTCGGGTTGTGTCTGTTGACCGTAATGGGGCTCATCGAAGCGGTCTTCGGTCGATGCGATCTGTGGGCCGACGGCGTTTCTTATCTCGACATGGGCGACGCGATCGTCCGTGGCGATTGGGCGATGGCGATTAACGCATATTGGAGCCCTCTCTATCCCTTCCTGCAGGGGGTAGCGCTGCGGATTGTCCGGCCCACCGAATACTCCCAATTCAGCGTCGTCTACGCGGTGAATTTCTTGATTTACCTGTTTGGACTGGGGTGCTTTGACTACCTGCTGCGAACGGCGGTTTCTGAGCGTCGGGTAGTGAGCGCCGTCCGCCAAGACGACAGCTGGTTGCCCGATTGGGCGGTTTTTGTCATTGGCTACGCAGTTTTTCTTTGGTCGTCGCTCACCCTCATCACCATGCAGTCACCGACGCCAGACATCCTGATGGCCGGGCTCGTTTACATGGCAACAGCTCTTTTATTGCGAATTTGGGCGCGACCGCAGAACACCTGGCCATTTGTTCTGATGGGTGTCGTTTTGGCGCTCGGCTATTTCTCGAAAGCTGCAGTTTTCCCGCTCGCATTCATCTTCTTTGCAGTTTCGCTCCTGCTAGGCGGCAATTTTCGGAGCACGCTGCCGCGCGTGCTAATCGGGGTCTTTGTGTTTCTGGCGGTAGCGTCCCCCTGGTTAATAGCCCTGTCGCGAGCCAAGGGCCGCTTCACGTTTGGCGACACCGGCCGGTTCAACTACGTTCGTGAGGTGAACCTTGCCACACCAAATCCCTACTTTCAGAACACCGGTACCGGCGCTGGGCATTTGGTGCATCCGGTGCGCAAGATCTTTGATTCTCCGCCCATCTATGAATTCGCCGTGCCTGTGAAAGGCACGTTGCCAGTGTGGTACGACCCTTCGTACTGGTCTGAAGGAGCGGTTCCCCGCGTTACTCTAAAACGGCAGCTTGGCGTAATTCATCGCTGGATGATCTTCTATTTCCATATGCTGTTCCCAGACCAGGTCGCGTTGGTTTTGGGTTTCATTGTGCTCTGCTTTTCCGTCCGCGGAGCGCACTTACTTGCACAAGTCACAACGCTCTGGCCAGTCTGGTTTATCGGCGTGGTAGGACTCGGCATGTATGCGATGGTCTTTGTGGAACCGCGCTATGTGGCGGTCTTCTTCACTCTCATCTGGGTCGGGCTATTTGCCGGCCTAAGGAAGCCCACTGGCCGGCGGGGCAATCAAATTTTGTTGGCCGTGACGTTTGCCATAGTGATTGCAACTGCGACTCCAACGGTAGTATCAGTAATTCGGCACGGGGACTCGATCGTCAGGGGACAAACGCACAACCAGTGGCAGGTGGCGCAGGACCTCGAGCAGATGGGCGTCATGCCCGGCGATCGCATAGGGCGGATCGGCGGCTTGTTCAACGTTGGATGGGCTCGCCTTCTTGGCGTCAGGATTGTGGCGGACGTCCCCCGCTCCGACTGGGCGGCATTTTGGGAGGCGACGCCAGAAGTGCAGGCCCAAGCCATTGGTGCATTTCGTCGTCTTGGTGTGACTGCTATTGTGGCAGAGCAGACTCGTGGAAACGTGGTGAACTCACCCGGGCCGGAGTGGCACAAGCTAGGAAACGGCACTTTCTATGCACTTAAGCTGACACCTGAACCGGTCAGAACCAGTAGCCACTAGCGATATACCGGCACAATCATGCTACAATCGCAACCCATCGTATGTGGACATGCCACTTGCGATTCGAGGAGCCAATGCAGCGCACTCAGAAGACCCCGAAAACATCGGTACTGTTCCTGCTGTGTATCGTGTTTGTCGTCGCCATTCCTGCATACGCTTACATTGATCCCAATGCGGCCGGGCTGCTGTCGCAGATATTGACCCCGCTCCTCGTGATCGCCGGAGCCGGTATCACGTTCTTCCGTAAACAGGTTGGGGCACTGTTCGCTGGAGTCTCGCGACGTTTACGCCGACGAGCCGATGCGTAGAGGGTCTGAATTTCGCGCCACGCTGACGGCGCTCTGGTTTCGACTCATAACGCTGGCGATTGTCGGGTTGGTCTTCGCCGAGGCCCTCTATCTGGCGCCCGGAAAAGCCCAGGGCTGGACTTATTACCTTACGGTACCCGAAGTTCTTTTCGAGGTTGTGGTACGGCTAATCGCCGCCGCTTTGGCCGGCATCGCAGTGGGGACGCTGTGCACTGTAGTGGCCGCGCCTTTCCTTTGGCACTTTCGTTCCTCAAGGGAGCGTGTTGCAGACGTCACCACCAAGATTGCTGTGGTGGTAGTGGTGTTTGTGCTATCGATCTTCGCTCTCGAAGTCTTGATTAACTGGTCGCATTTTCTGTCTGTCAGGGGAGACCGGTTCAAAGCCGCCCTAGTCGTGGCGTATGTTCTGGCTTTCGTGCTAGCGCTCATAATCCCCCGCACGCGCAAGGAGGTTGTCACCAGTCTCGACGGATTTCTGAGTGACCGGATGACTCGGCGAACAGCTCTCGCAACAGTTCTAGGAACTGCGGCCGTCGTCGCCACGGAATTCGCCTTCACCAAGTCGGTTCCGTCGGTGAAAGCGACCCAGGGCGCGAAGCCAGGCGGCAGCAACCTGCTGCTTATTACGTTCGACGCTTTGAGTGCAGAAGACATTTCTCTTTATGGGTACAAACTGGCTACGACGCCAAACCTGGACGCTTTCGCACGCAAGAGCACTGTGTTTACCAATTTTTATTCGGGATCGACATTCACAAGTCCTTGCATAGCGACGATGGTGAGCGGGCTCTATCCTTCGGAGAGTCATGTTTACCAGATGCAAGGGCGGGTGCGGGCGACGAAAGATTGGATGAGTTTGCCGAGTGCGATGCGTAAGGCCGGCTACTCCACCGGAGCGTTCCTTTGTAACTCGAACGCCTACTATCTGGCGCAATCTCTGGAAAGTGGATATGAGTCGCTTCCAGAGCCGACCTACCAGGCGGGCGGTCTGCAGTATCTCTGGGACGCAACGACGCCGCTTCATCAAAACTCAGGGATCGGAAACCGCCTGGACGAGTACATCGACCTCATGAGGGTCTGGAACACGATTGGCCGCTTACCCGAAAACCTCTACGTCCGCTATCCAGCGGCCGCTAGTTTCGAGCACGCGCGCGAGATGCTTGCGAAGGTACCGGATGGTTTTTTCCTGTGGGTTCATGTGATGACTCCGCATAGCCCGTACCTTCCTGAGGCAGCGGAGCGGGGCCGATTCATGCCCGCCGATGAAAAGCTCGCCTACGAAAACGAAGACAAAACCAGTTGGAAGCCGCACTACATGGAAGATCAGCAATATTTGGTGGGTCGGTGTCGGCTGCGTTACGACGAGTTTGTCGCCACCGCCGACCGCGAATTTGGCACTTTTATGTCGGAGTTGGAAAATAGCGGAAGACTTGCGAATACGACCGTCATTGTGTCAGCCGACCATGGTGAGAGCTTTGAGGGCGGGGTCTTTCAGCATGAGAGCCCTTACCTGACGCGACCTATCATTCACATCCCGCTGCTCATTCGGATGCCGGGCCAACAAGAGCCGCGCACGGTGCCTTATACGGCGGATCAGACAGCACTGGCACCCACGATCCTGGAGCTGGCGGGCGCGTCAAAGCCCGATGGAATGCACGGTCAATCGCTCGCTGCCTGGTTAAGCCCAGATGGGTCAAAGCGAGGGCAAGGAGTCTGGCGTTCTGCCAATATCTGCAAAGAAACAGCGTCTTTAAACCTGTGACTCACGGCACCGTAGGAGTCATCGACGGCGAATATCAATACCTGGTTTACCTCGATACTCAAAAAGGCCAGCTTCGGCCGCTAGCGGAAGCGCAATATTGGAACCTCGACAAGAGTGCCGAGTATTCTCAGCGTGCCGCCGACTTACGGGCGGCCATCCACACAAGATTTCCTGATTTGGTTCGGACTGTATAGTGAGCCAGCAATATCTCAACCTGACATCCGATGCCTGGCGGCAGTTGAGGCGCAACTGGCGCCTGAAGCCGACGCCCATCTTGCTTTGGCAGACGTGGGGACCGGGTACGGTGCTCTCAGTCATGAATGCCATGCAACGCTCCTCAGCGCGCGAGCAGCTTGCGAAGGCGAACTTTCGCGATGCCATCGTCGTGCTGGGCTATTGGCGATCCGGCACCACGCTTCTGCACGAGTTACTGTGTCTCGATACTCGCTACACCTATCCCACGACGCATGCGTGCATGAACCCGCACCACTTTCTTTTCTCGGAGGCGGCGGCGCTTCAGCGAGAAGGAACAGGTGCGCAGCGTCCGATGGATGAGATGGAAGTGCGGCCCGGTTCTCCGCAGGAGGACGAGTTCGCCCTTCTGTCCCTAGGGGCCCGTTCACCGTACGAAGCCCTCATTGCGCCCCAAATACTACCGGAGGCCTTGAAACTTACCGACCCGCAAGACCTTTCCGAAGCAGAGCGGAAGCATTGGCGCGAGGCGTTCCAGAGTTTTCTTGCCGGGGTGTCGGTTCGCGGCGAGGGGAAGCCGGTCATCCTCAAGTCTCCCACCCATGGGGCCCGCGTCTCCACCTTACGCGAGTTGCTTCCCGACGCCCGCTACGTACTCATTGTTCGCGATCCGATGACGAACTTCGAGTCAGTGGTGCGAATGTGGCGCAAGATGTTTGAGACCTACGCACTGGCTCCCATTCCATCCGACGATGCGATCCGCGAGGCTGTCCTCGTAGATCGCCCTAGGTTTGAAGCGAAGATGAACGCCGGCACCGCGGGCTTGCCGGCAAACCGTTTTGCGACGATAAGCTATGAAGCCCTGGCCGTCGATCCTGTCGGCGTGATCGAGCGCCTTTACGCCGATCTGGAGTTGGGGGATTTCGAAGTGGTGCGCGAACCCCTCCGGGCGGAAACCGCTCGCCGAAGCAGTTATCAGGCAAAGGGTCAGTTGCCAACCCAAGAGTGGCAAAGTCGTCTTCGCAAAGATTGGGCGGCGATTTTTGCTGACCACGCCAGATTGCGCTAGATGCCTCGTGGCGTCCCCCTCGATCGGGTTCGTCATGCATAGCGGGGCATGCACTTTCGTGACGTTTACGACTCTGCTAACATCGTTGTAATGGGCACCGCCTCCCGGTGCTTGGGGACGACTTACCGTAATTCGACAGATTGGCTAGTGCCATTCCGTAAGTGAACTTATGCCTACCGCAACACTGCCTCACTTAAAGGTTCTCGAAGCCGAAAGCATACACATCATGCGCGAGGTCGTCGCTGAGTCCTCGCGACCAGCGATGTTGTATTCCGTCGGCAAAGATTCCTCGGTCATGTTGCGGCTTGCCCAGAAGGCGTTTTATCCGGGCAGAATCCCCTTCCCCTTCATCCATGTTGATACCGGATTCAAGTTCCGCGAGATGATAGCGTTTCGTGATCGGACCGCCAAAGAGCTTGGGTTGCAATTGTTTGTTCATATGAACATGGATGCGAAGGCGGCGAACGCAAATCCGTTTCAACTGGGTACGTCGAAGTGTTGTGCATTGCTCAAGACCAAAGCCTTGTTGGACGCGTTGGAAGCACACCGTATTGACGCTGCGATAGGCGGAGCTCGCCGCGACGAGGAAAAGTCGCGGGCCAAAGAGAGGGTGTTCTCTTTGCGCGATTCTTTGGGCCAATGGGATCCTAAAAATCAACGTCCAGAGTTTTGGAACCTGTACAACGGTCGTGTCGAACCGGGCCAGAGCATGCGGGTGTTCCCCCTTTCGAACTGGACGGAGATGGACGTTTGGGAGTACATCCGCCGCGAGGAGATCCCCGTGGTCCCCCTCTACTTCGCGAAGGAGAGGGAAATGCTGGTGCGGGGCGATTATTTGATACCTCTCGATCATCCTGTCGAATTGCTACCCGATGAAAAGCCCCAGAAGGTTATGTGCCGAATGCGCTCTCTAGGCTGCACATACTGTACTGGTGCAATTCGTTCAACCGCGTCGACCATCGACGAAATCATCGAAGAGCTCAGGGAGTTCCGGCGTTCGGAGCGCGAAAATCGTGTCATCGACCACGATCAGGAAGGCTCCATGGAACTGAAGAAACGGGAAGGATATTTTTGAGCGGCCCGGTCCCCGAAAGAGATCTCCTGCGTTTCCTGACTGCCGGCAGCGTCGACGACGGCAAGTCAACCCTTATTGGTCGGCTACTTTACGACTCGAAGGGAATCTACGAAGATCAACTTTCTTCCGTACGTAAGGCATCTGTTGCAAAAAACGTCGAGCTTGATTTATCGCTGTTAACGGACGGCTTGCGCGCTGAGCGCGAACAGGGAATCACCATCGACGTTGCGTACCGTTACTTCGCCACGCCTCGCCGAAAGTTCATCATCGCGGACGCGCCGGGTCATGAGCAATACACGCGCAACATGGCGACAGGGGCTTCGACGGCAGAAGCGGCGATCATCTTGGTGGATGCGCGAAAAGGTGTCCTTGCCCAGACCCGTCGACATACTCTCATTGCATCCCTCATGGGTATTCGCCAGATGATTGTGGCCATTAACAAGATGGACCTGGTGAATTTCGACCATCAGGCATTTCTTTCGATATGTAGTGAATTCCAAGAGTTTGCGGGTGCGATGGAGGGTGTCGAATTCAGTTTTGTTCCTTTGAGCGCGCTCGAGGGTGATAACGTCATCACATCGAGCAACCGCATGCCGTGGTACACGGGACCGTCGCTCCTACAGCTGCTGGAGACCTTGCCTACTAACGAAGTTCGCAATGGCGCAATAAGAGTTCCGATCCAGAATGTTATCCGACCGAACCAGGATTTCCGCGGCTATGCCGGGCAGGTTACCTCGGGTGTTGTGAGGCCTGGAATGCAGGTTGTGGCTTTACCCTCCCGACAGCGAACCGAAATCAAAGAGATCTTGCTGCACACTGAGCATCTCGACGAGGCGCATCCTTCGCAGTCAGTGGTGCTAACCACGACCGAGCACATTGATCTGGGGCGTGGCGACATGCTCGTCGATGCCGATGCTGTCCCGGTAGCGTCCACTAGAGTTGTCGCATACTTAATTTGGCTGTCCCACACGCCGTTGCGGAAAGACTCTCGATACCTGGTAAAACACACAACTCGAGTTCTTTGCGGCAAGGTGAGCCAGCTGAACCACAAGATCGAGATCAACTCGTTCGCCAAACTCGATGCCGACCGCCTTGAGTTCAATGAGATCGGCGAAGTGCAACTGGACTTGAACGGACCGATATTCTGCGACTCCTATCAGCAGAACCGTTCTACGGGTAGCTTTATTGTCATTGATCCCCTGAACAACGACACCCTGGCGGCTGGCATGATCATCGAAGCCACTCCCGACCGGCCCAGCGAAATCTCCGACGGGACCTACGCCGGTTCCGATGTGGCGAGGCAAAGAGGACTGACCGTCTGGTTTACCGGTCTTAGCGGCGCAGGCAAAACAACAATCTGCCGGCAGGTTGCGACTGAATTGTTGGCCCACGGACTTCAGGTCGAAGTGATCGATGGAGACGTTATCCGCAATTATCTTTGCAAGGACCTCGGTTTCAGCAAGCAGGATCGCGATGAGAATATCCGTCGTATCGCCTTTGTGTCGCGGTTGCTAACGCGCAACGGGGCAATCGTGCTGGTTTCGGCGATATCGCCCTATCGTGCCGCTCGCGAGGCGGCGCGCGAGTCCATCGGTGACTTTATGGAGGTTTACGTCAATACTCCGCTGTCGGTGTGCGAAGTGCGTGATCCCAAGGAACTCTACAAGAAGGCGCGGGCCGGAAAGATCAAAGGCTTCACAGGAATTGACGATCCGTACGAGCCACCGCTAGCGCCGCAGATCGTTTGCAATACCAACGAAGAGAGTACTCGCGAGAGTTCTTCCAAGGTCGTTTCCGGCGTTCTTGATTATCTTTTGCCAAAGAGCTCGTAGCGCCAAGCCACACCTCACGAGTTCTTGCTGCAGCCTAGCGAATACCAATGGATGTCTTAACAATCGCGGGAAGAATCGCTGTTGGGCTCTTCGTCGGTTTGCTGGTCGGACTGACTGGACTCGGCGGCGGAATGGTTTTGCTGCCTCTATTGATCTCGGTCCTGGGCGTTCCCCCTATCGTTGCCGTTGGATCGGATGCCGCAATTAACTTCGTTACGAAGATTGGTGCGGGTGGACTTCACCTGCGCCGCGGGAATGTTAGTTGGCCGCTGGTACGGAATCTGGCTTATGGCAGCATCCCGGGCGCAATTGTAGGTGTGACGGTTCTGGCGCTGGTGCGCAAGACCTACGGGGATGGGGTGAATGACTTCCTGCGGGCCGCGATCGGCATTCTGCTGGTTGTCGTGCCTGTTGGGTATTTGTTTAAACTGCGTTCCTCGCTGCCGGAGATCTCGTTCTCGGCCCTGCAAGAGAAAAAGTTCAGTGTCGGCATCATGGTGATCGGGTTCTTTGCAGGAACTCTTGTCGGCCTGACCTCAATTGGCTCGGGTAGCGTCATTCTAATGTTGCTGCTCGTCTTTTACGGGTTTCCGCCTGCCATGATGGTCGGTACTGACATCGTTCATGCTGTGCTACTAGCCGCCCTAACGAGTCTTCTTCAGTACAAGCTCGGCAATGTGGATTTCGTTCTGGTTGCCTGCGTGCTGATCGGGTCGGTACCAGGAGGATTGCTGGGTGCCCATCTAACAAATTACATCTCTTCGTCGCGGCTAAAGCAGATTCTATGTACGATCTTGATTGCTGTAGGGGCGAGGATGCTCTGGGGGGCGCTGTTGCATGCTACCTAAATCGGCGCAGCGAGATTACCTGTTACGCATTCAGCGTGCGCTCAAGGAAACGAGTGGCATAGCCAAACAGTTTCTTCCGGGGAGCTATCAAGTCCGCGACAACGGCGGCCGAGATGTGGTCACGGAAGTTGATCGCAGGATCAGCGATGCGCTTCGCAGTTCGCTGCTCGAGTCCGGAGAAGGATGGCTCTCGGAGGAAGATGCGGACGATAAGAGCAGGCTCGCGCAGGAGGTTGTCTGGATTGTCGATCCTCTCGACGGCACCCGGGAATTCGTTGACGGAATTCCTGAGTGGAGTATCTCGATCGGGCTCGTCGTGAAGGGAGCGGCAGTCGCCGGCGGCATCTGCAATCCAGCAACCGGCGAGGTCTTCCTCGGAGCTACGGGTTGCGGTGTGAGCTATAACGGCAAGTCCGCACGTGTAACGACTCGTACCGAGTTGCGGGGCGCCGAGGTTTTAGCCAGCCGCCAGGAATGCAAGCGGGGCGAGTGGAACCACTTCGCGAACGGCCTTTTCACCGTGCGGCCGGTAGGTTCAGTCGCTTACAAGCTCGCGCTCGTGGCTGCTGGGCTTGCAGATGCCACATGGACGCTTGCTCCAAAGCACGAGTGGGACGTGGCTGCAGGAGTTGCATTGGTGGAGGCTGCTGGAGGACGTGCTGGCACGATTGATGATTCTCCTCTGCAGTTCAATCGGACCTCGCCGCTTTTGCCTGGACTGATTGCGAGCGGAAGAGGTCTGTGGAACCAGATCCAAGAGCAAGTGGCCACTGCGAGCCGGAAGGACGAGAAGCACGAGAGTATCTAGTACTCTACCAACCGATACGAATCCGCCTGAGCGGCGCATGAAGGAAATGACCGCCAACGACGACCGCGAACGGTTCCAGACCGGCGCAGCGAAGTACGCCGCGTATCTCGAGACGCCCGAAGGCCGATTGCGCGTTGATCTCGCCTATGCCAATTTGCAGGACTTTCTGCCCCAAGCCGCACAATCGTTCCGTGCTCTGGATCTTGGGTGCGGCACGGGCGCGATGGCGGTTGGTCTAGCGCGACTTGGTTTTCACGTCACATTGCTCGATGAGTCTGCACGAATGCTGGAGTTCGCGGAGAATACAGCGCGGGCGGCCGGAGTTGCGGAGAGTATTACGCTGAAACACGGCGATGCCAGCCAGGTCGCAGACTTGTTCGCCGCTACGTCGTTCGATATAGTTCTTTGCCACAATCTCCTCGAATATGTTGACGATCCGGGCGTTGTGTTGCGCGGTGCGGCGTGCGTCATGCGAGATCGGTCCAGCATCCTGTCAATATTGGTGCGCAACCAGACAGGTGAAGTGTTCAAGGCGGCAATCCAGCACGGCGACTTGGCCGCGGCCGAGCAGAATCTCACCGCTGAGTACGGACATGAGTCGCTGTACGGCGGAGCGGTCCGGCTATTTACCGCGGAGAGCCTGCGGACCATGCTGCTCGAATCGTCGCTCGCGATAACTGCGGCGCGCGGTGTGCGTGTCATATCGGATTACTTGCCTCCGAGCGTTTCGCGGAATGACGAGTACGAGCGGATTCTGGCACTGGAGCACAAGCTGGGGAGCCGGCCGGAGTTTGCCGCGGTCGCCCGATACACGCATTGCCTGGCACATCGCGCTGATTGACTCATGAAGGACGATGCATGAATAACGTTGTAGTCCAGTCCGCGTCGTCCGGATCTCGCACGACACATGATGACGGTATTTCGCTTGGGCTCGGACTTACCAATGAGTGCAATCTTGCGTGTGCCTTTTGCTACCGCGACCCGACGCGCACGGACCGGCTTTCTCTGGAGCAAGTGAAAGAAGTGATGGAGAGTTTGCCGGTGCATTCGGTGAATCTCGGCACCGGCGAGAACGGGATGCATCCTGACTTCAAGGCAATATTGGCCTTCCTGCGAACGAAACCAGTCAAGCTCACCATCACGTCCAATGGTCATAGTGTTGAAGTTCTCGAGGACAACGAACTGAGAGCGTTTCATGACATCGAGTTCTCTCTCGATTACGCGACGCAAGCGGAACAGGATGCACAACGCGGACAGGGAAACTGGTCGCTCATTCATGGACAAGCTGCGCGGTGCGTGAAGTTGGGCGTGCCAGTGACGATCATCGCGGTCATGATGAAGGCGAACTACTTGCGTCTAGCGGATGTGGCGCGAGTCGCCAAAAAGTTTGACGCTCCGTTGCGCGTGAATGTGTATCAGGCGGTGCGATCGGACGTTTATGCCCTGAGCTACGAAGAGTATTGGGAAGGATTTCGGCAGCTTTTTTCAGAAACGGATGTGATCGCGATTGGCGAGTCGCTGGTGCGGGCCATGGCGGGACTTCCTCCACTTCGAGGCGGTTGTGGCGTGAGCACTGTCCGAGTGACGCCGCGCGCCACCACACAACCCTGCGTCTACTGGGCAGGACCGGGAGAGCCGCTTTCGGACTTGATCTCGGCGGGGGTCGACATTCTGAACTCGGGGCCCTTTGAGCACGCCCGCACGCTTCCAGAGGCATGTCAGCCCTGCGAGTTCCGCGAGCCTTGCCACGGCGGATGTGCAGGACGGCGACGATTGCAGGGTGCGCTGCTGCAGCCTGACTATTACTGTCCGATCATTCGCGGAGAGCGGCCTGCGCTCGAGATTCGGATGGCCGCAAATCGCGACTTACCCAAGCTCAGCAGTTCGTGCACGACCGTCGTAATCGCCCGATAACGACGCGTACTTTTTCTAAAGGCAAAACCGAGTTTTTGGGTGTACCCCTCCCCCCACCCCATCCTGAAAACAAACGGGTTACAGCACGATTGTTCGTAAGTTCCTAATAACAAAAGGACTTACATGCTAAAGTCCTGGAAACAAGGGGCTTAGCGGGCCTGGTTGGTTGCGGGTGCAACTGACCTTAGTTGACCTTCGAGTTATCAAAGATCGAATGCTCGCCGGCTCGGTGGTAGGCGCGAAATTCCGCCATCCCGTGCGGAGACTCGGAACAGATGGCTCCCAGCACTAAGCCGCTGGCTTCGTGCTAGCTAGATTATGGCGTGCCTCCGGCGCTTCGATGTTGCTGCTGCCTTCGTGCCGCCGTTCCGAGTCAGTATCGATTCCCCAAGCAGGCCGCGAGAGACACTAATCCCTCGGCTCACAAACGGAGATTTACATACTCCCGATCAGAGGAGAAAGGGCGCGGGACACAGTGGGGTGTGATAAGGCGTGCCCGGTTGAGCACGGCAAGACGGACGAGCTTTGAGTCGGCATGGGCGTTACGCGCCACGCGTCTACGCTGAGGAGCCCGGCATCGGTTCGTTCGCTTTGCCTGATGCCCACTGCTTTGCCAGATTGCCTTTTATTAGGCTATTCTTGCCCGACATTCGCAGCAGAGGGTGGAAGGAATTTGAAAATGATGAAACGAATTTTGCTGCTATCACTCTCGCTGCTTCTCTTGCTGAGCGTGTCAGCCTTCGCGCAGGACAAACCCGATTCCACAACGCAGGCAAAGCCAGACGCCGCTCCCACCGAGGCAGAGCAGGCCGAAGCCCTGCAGAAGGCGACACAGAACCCGGTTGCCAACCTGATCAGTGTTCCCTTGCAGAACAACACCGCATTCAATTACGGGCCTTACAACCGCACACAGGATGTCCTCAACATTCAGCCCGTTATACCCGCCCGCATCAGTAAGAATTGGATGCTCATTTCTCGCATCATTCAGCCGATTGTGTGGCAGCCGTATCCCAACCAGAACACGGGCGGCGAATATAGGTTGGGAGATATGAATCCCACGTTCTTTCTGTCGCCGGCGAAGCCCGGTAAAGTACTCTGGGGCGCAGGCCCGGCGTTTGTCATTCCGACGGCCACCAGCGATATCACGGGCAAGGGCAATTCAGCCTTGGACCGTCATTCGTCGCGTTATACCAGCCTGAGCATTGGACGATTGGCGCGCTGGTGAACTATCCCACGGGAACCTCGCCCTGGAGCATGCGGCTGCAAATTGCATTCCTGTTCCCGAAGTTCACCAAAGAGCAGGAAAAGGAAATGATGGAGATGAAGCTGAAGCAGTTGGAACAGCAACAGCAGAAAGCTCCCGAGAAGAAATGAAGCGCCCTTGTATCCATGTTCATCAGCACCAAGAGCGGTGGTTGGAGAAATAGGTTGATAGGGTTAGAAGAACGAGATTCAAGAAGCAAAAACAAATTACGAGGAGAATTTTGATGAAGGTCCATTCGAAAGGCGTCAGCATTCTGTTGGCGGGGATTCTTGTTCTAGTGGCAGCCGTAGCCTGGCAGGCTACAGTTGCTGAAGATGTGGTCCACGCGGTCAGCGGCATCGTGAAGAGTGTCGACAAAGGCAGCAAGACGATGGTAGTCAAGACAGCGGACGGCACGGAACACACGATCAAATGGACGGACAAGACGACGGTTAAGGGCGTCGACGCGTCGGGCAAGGCCGTAGCGAATGCCAGCGTGGACAGCTATGACGGTCTCAAAGAGGGCGCTAAGGTGTCGGTCAAATACACTGAGAAGGGTAGCGAAAAGACGGCAGTCGCCATAAAGGATGCCAGCAAGGCCACAGCTAAAGCCGTGGCACAGTGACGGTCGAAACGAAACATCGCTATGTACTTCGCGGGATTGGGGACACCAGACGTCTTTTGGACAGCAGGCCTCAGGGCGGGAGGACAAAGCGTGGCCTTCGTTGTCGCACTGATGCTTTTTCCTGCCGGTGGCAACCAGCGAGCCAGGGGCATCTTGCGTCCATGAAACGAAGGTCTCTGGGGCCGGTACTGGTGGTGCTGTGCACGGCCATGCTGGCCATCGCTCAGCAGAGCCAGCCGGCAAAGACTGGAGCTGCGTCGCGGTCACAGGGCGCCGGATTGCCGCTGAACTTCAAGCGCCACACCGACGACCTTGATGCAATGGTCAAGCGGGGAAACATTCGCGCACTGGTGCTCTACAGCCGCTCTGGTTTCTTCTATGTGAATGGGCAGCCGGAAGGCATTTATTACCAGGCGCTACAGTACTTCGAGCAGTTTGTTAATCAGAAGCTGCACACCCGGCAACACATACAGGTTACGTTTATTCCGGTCCGGCCGGATCAGTTGGAGACGGCCCTGACCGAAGGTGTTGGCGACCTGATCGCGTACGGGCTGGTGATAACTCCGGAGCGCGAGCAGAAGCTCGCTTTTTCCGTCCCCATACAAACGGACGTGAAGCAAATCGTTGTGACGCGAAAAGATTTTGGTACGCTGTCGTCGTTCGAGGAGATGAGCGGGAAGAAAGTCTTCGTTAACCCGCTCACCACGTACTACGATAATCTCGAGAAAGTGAATGAATCGCTGCAGAAACAAGGCAAACCGCCGATTCTGATCGAGAAAGCCGACCAGAACCTGCTGGATGAAGACCTGCTGGAGATGGTGAATGCAGGCATACTTCCCGCGACGGTTACGCTAGCCGAGCGCGCTGACTTATGGGCCGGGGTATTTTCCGGCATCACTCCGCAACCCAAACTCGTGGTCGGTAGTGCGGGCGATCTGGCCTTCGCGATGCGCAAGAACAATCCACAGTTCCAGCAGCTGGTGGACGAGTTCGTTAAGACCCATGCCATGGGAACGTCATTCGGGAATACTCTCTGGCGGCGTTACTTGCGAAACGACCAGTGGATCAAGAATCCAACCACCGCAGTGGAGCTCAAGAAGTTCGAAGAAACCGTTGATTTCTTCAAGAAGTACGCAGCGCAGTACGGTTTCGACTACTTGATGGTGGTGGCGCAGGGCTACCAGGAGTCGATGTTGAATCAGGCGGCCAGAAGTCCCGGTGGCGCTGTAGGGATCATGCAGGTGAAGCCGTCAACCGCGGCGGCTCCCCCGATCAGTATCCCCGAGATAGGGACGGCGGAAAATAACATTCACGCCGGAGTGAAGCTATTGAATTCGATCGCAACCGACTATTTCAGCGATCCGAAGATTGATCCGACGAACCGCCTGCTCCTGACTTTCGCCGCGTATAACTGTGGGCCCAATCGTATCGCCGAGCTGCGCAAAGAAGCGCCCGCCCGGGGACTCGATCCCAACAAGTGGTTTGGGAATGTTGAGTTGCTGGTCTCGCAAAGTGTGGGTCCGGTAACCGTGCAATATGTCAGCAACATCTACAAGTACTACGTCGCCTACAAGCTCGTCGTAGAACAGGGAGAATCACTGCAATAGGGCCTGCCCCGGTGGCGCACCCTGGACGCTGGCTATTCGCAACGCAATGCCGTTACAGGATGAATGCTCAAGGCGCGCCGCGCCGGGATGTAGCACGCCAGTAGGGCCACGGCAGCCAGCAACAACGCTACTCCAATCAAGGTTGGCGGGTCCGTCGGCTTCACTTCGAAGAGCAGGCTGACCATCACTCTGGTGAGCGCGATGGCGCCGGCCAGCCCTAGCGTAATGCCCAGCAGAGCGAGCTTGGCTCCATCCTTCATGACCAGGCGCAGGACATCGCGATGCTGCGCCCCCAAGGCGATGTATACACCGATTTCATGCGTGCGCTGATTGACGCGATACGCCATCATGCCGTAAATGCCGACCCCAGCCAGCGCCACGGCGAGCGCGGCAAAGATTCCGAGCAGCAGCACGTTGAAGCGCTCCTGTGCGACCGAGACGGCCAGCAGATCATTCAGCGACTGAATGTCACTGACCGGGATCTGGCTGTCCATGTTCCAAACCTGTTTCTTCACGTCCTCAACCAGTCCTGCTATCGGAGCGTGCGTCTTGATGACCAGTGTCATCCATCGACGCCATGCCTCGTCATTCTGGCTGAAGGGAGAATAGACGGCGGGGTCCACGGGCGCGTTCAACCCGGAATACTTCACGTCGGCTGCGACGCCGACGATTGTCATCCACTGATGCGGATCGGGGGCCCGGATCCAGTCGATATGCGATCCGATCGGGTTCTGGCCTGGCAGATATTGGCTCACGAAAGCTTCGTTGACCACCGCGACCAGTGGCTGGCCTTCGCGGTCCGTGGGGAGGAAGTCGCGTCCGGCTCGGATGGGAATCTGCATCACCCGGAAGTAGTCGCCCATGACGGAGAGCACTTGCGCCTCCGGTTCAGTTCCCACCGCAGGGGTCGGGCGTCCGTCGATGACGACGCGATGGCCTACAAAATTTCCAGCCGAGCGGAATGTCGGTGATCATCGCCGCCTCCACCCCGGGAAGGGCATTAATCCGTGCCAGCAACTCCCTGCGGAAATTCGTCTGCAACTGGAACTGCGAGTAGCGGGTCGCCGGCAGCTGCAGATACATCGTCATGACGTTGGCGGGATTGAATCCCGGATTGACGGAGCGCAGCCGCAGGAACCCCTTGATCAGCAATCCCGCACCTGCCAGCAGGATGAGTGCCAAGGCGACCTCTGCGGTGATCAGGAAGTTGCGCACGAAGCTGCGCGAAACCTCGATGCTGGTGGCGCGCTGGTTCTTCCGCAACGCCTCCGCGATATCGCCGCGAGAGGAGGACCAAGCCGGCAACAATCCAAACAGCAGTCCGGTCACCAACGAGATTGCGAAGACGAAAGCGAAGACCCGGGCATCTATGGGAATGGCGTGGAAGCGATGCAGGGCCGCCGGCTTGAGCGCAAGCAGGAACATCGTACCCATCTTCGCAACCAGCAGGCCGACAGCTCCGCCGACCAGCGCCAGCAGCGTGCTCTCTGTCAGCCGTTGCCGAATCAGGCGGCTGTTCTTTGCGCCCAGCGAGGCGCGAATCATCAGCTCGCGCTGGCGCGCCACGGCACGAGCCATCAGCAGCATGGCAAAATTCGCGCAGGCGATCAGCAGCACCAATCCGACGGCCCCGAACAAAATCAGCAGCGCGGGGCGAATATTTCCTACCAGCCAATCATGCAGAGGTATAAGCATGGTTTCGCGTTCTTTCTCGGTATCGGGAAACTGCTCGGACAGCCTACGATCGACTTGCGCGATCTCCGCTTGTGCCTGCGTCAGCGTCACCCCGGGTTTGAGTCGCCAGTAGGTATGCATGGAATGGACGTCGCGATCGGACGCCTCCCCGGGATACGCCACCCACAGCGACACGAAAACATCCGCCGGTTCCTTCGGCAGGCTGAAATCACTGGGCATCACTCCGATCACCGTGTAACTGTTGCCGCTCAGGCGGATCGCCTTGCCCAGAACGTGCGACGTCGCTGCCCAGAACGTCCCGCCAGAACGGATAACTCACCACGACATTGCGCGGTCCGCCTTTCACGTCCTCATCGTCGGAGATCCAACGGCCCAACATCGGTTGGACACCGAGCGTCTGCAGCAAGCCGGCGTCAACAAACGCTGCGTGTATGCGCATCGGCTCACCGTTGCCGGTAAAGTCCATCGGCGCGACATTGACTCCGCCGCTGCCGGCAAACGAACTGGTCTGGCGTTGAATGTCTTTCAGGTTCGGCCGCGAATCGTTCGGTCGCGCAGCCAGTAGCGCCTGTGCGTCAGGGTAGGGTAGGGGATTGAGCAGTACGCTATTCACCACGCTAAAAATCGCTGTGTTGGCACCAATCCCGAGAGCCAACGTCAACACCGCACAAGCGGTGAACGCGGGCGAACGAAGCAGGGTTCGAGCGGCGTAGCGCGTGTCCTGCATAAGTGTCTCGACAAAACTAATGCCCCGAGCGTCTCTGCACTCGTCCTTGACCTGGTCGATACCGCCGAATTCCAGCCGGGCGCGACGTGTCGCTTCGTTTTCACTCATCCCCGACTTCACATAGTTTGCGATCTGCTGCTCAAGGTGGAAGCGCAATTCGTTGTCGAGTTCACTCTCGGCGGTCGGGCGCCGGAACAATGTTCGCAGGCGGAAGAACAAGTCGTGCAGCAAGGCGCCACCTCCTAAGCTGTTTCCAGGATCTGGCTCACGGCGGCCGTCAGCTTCTCCCAGGCATCCCGTTCAATTTCGAGTTGCCGGCGTCCGCTCCGGGTGAGCTCGTAGAACTTGGCTTTGCGGTTGTTCTCTGAAGTACCCCAGCGGGCTTTGATCCAGCCGCGGCGCTCCAGCCGGTGAAGCGCCGGATAGAGCGAGCCTTGCTGCACGCGCAACACATCGCTGGAGATTTGCTGAATACGCTCCGAAACCGCCCAGCCGTGCAGCGGTTCCAACGAGAGTGTACGGAGGATGAGCAGGTCCAACGTGCCCTGCGGAAGATCGATGGATTGGGATGGCATCAGGCTCCCTTGTTGCTTCTACAGGAGACTACCGCAGTTGTTGTAGAAGCACAAGGGGAGAGCTCTGCGGATGGGACGAGCGGCGCCGCATTCTTCTTCGGCCGCTCGATATTCAAGATCACTTGGACGGAGGTTCCGCAGAAGGCAGACTTCTGAGAAGTCTCCACCAATGCTACCGCGCAGCTAAAGTACGCCCCTTTCAAGCCAGCTGAAACGAGACTTCTCCGCAGCCTAGTAGCTGGTGCCTCGCGCTATTGTGCGGGCATCCATTTGTCGGAGCCGACCAGTTTGACCGCCACATTCGTAAGGAAGATGTGCAGGGGCTTACCGTCGGCGGTGCCGCGATGCTCGGTGGAGAACAGCAGAGGGCCCGCCTTCTTGTAGCCTGTCCAGGTTGCAATCACGAGGCTGGGCTTGGCGTTCCCGCCGTGGTGGAATTCAAGCACCTCGATGCGGTTGTCTTTACCGACGTAGAGATTCCAGGTATCGCCGGGGGTGTAACCGCCCGCTTCCGAGGGATACTTCACCGAAACCAGGTCAGCCGAGCCGGCGCCCATGGGCAGCTTCTGCATTCCTTGGTCGGTGACGGTGGCAGTGGTGTCCCAGTAGGCGTGGAAGGGAAACAGGGCCCAATAATTGTCGTTGATGAAACCCGAGTCAACCTTCTTGACGGCGTCGGACTGGCTGCTGAGCTCGGAGCGCAGGTAGGTAACGTTTACGGGCTTGCCGTCCTGATCTTTGCCCTCGAAGGAGACCTTGTTGGTCTTGGGCTCCCAGGTCCAGGCGCGACTCGCCTTAAAGAGTCCGGTAATTTCGCCATTCCAGGTGTAGCGGATGGCCTCGATCTTGTCCCAGGAATCGATACCGTAGGTTTTGGCGATCTGGTCGAGAATTGGCGCGCGCTGTTGCGCTGCCACAGTCGCAGGGAGAATCAACAGCAGGGTGTTGAAGGCTAGAATGCGGATCACGTGGAGTCGGCCCAGATTTCTCATGGATGTCTCTCCTCGGTGAATTCAACAGATGTCGCGTTGGATGATGCGCCGGGATTTTCGGATACAGAAGTTGTGGGATGGGCCGGCGTCGCCGGCCGCATGAGGCGGCGCACTACAATCACCGCGGCGGTTGCTGCCACGCATCCGTATTCGACGAGCATTACCCAGGCAGGAAGAGCACCCCACGGGCGACCGATGGCGCGGAAGTGCCACATGACATAGGCCGGAATAATGCTTACTGTCCAGACGATCAGGGGCACGGTCCCGGCCGACGTCAGAAACGGCAGCAGCCAGAGAAGATACCAAGGGAATACAACTGGGGCGCACAAAAGGGATGCTGCCATGGGCCAGGCAAATGTGTTCGGAGACCGCTCGGGCGACGTGCTTCTTAGCCACGTGGCAGTCGCTAATCCGACAAGAATCGCCAGTGCGACGAGCACCTGCGGAGGAACCATTTTGTCGAGGGCGGCAAACACGGGACCGTTGAAGCGGAAACTCTGCACATACGTACCCAGCGAGCCGATTGGAACGCGGCCGTGATCCAGAAATGGAAGGTACAGGAGTGCCAACAAGGCCACGGCCAGGACCGCATCGCGAATGCGGACCCGCTTCCAGTAAAGGGGCACGAGTACGAGCGGGAGGAATTTTACTGCCACGGCCAGTCCGAATGTGAGGGCCGCAGCAGTCCGCCATCGGCGCAGCAGGGCCGCGGCCGACACCACCAACAAGAGCGCGCCCACAATGTCGATGTGACCGCTGCCCGCCACCTCGATGGCCAATAATGGATTCCAGGCGAACGCCAGAACCAGGTGCGCTCGTTGCCGGGTACTTCGTAAGAGGTCGAGCAACACGAAAACAATGGCGAACTCACAAACAACGAACGCTATTTTCAGCGCAAGAGTCGATTCGTGAATGGCGGTGACGGCGCAGAAGAATAACTGTGCTCCTGGTGGATATGGGCTCGGCAGATCAGGGTTGTTCAGGTTGCGGGTTTCCGGGGTATGCAGGTGCTCGGCAGCGGGATCGCTCGGCACGACCAGATAGGGATTGTAACCGAGTCGCTGGAGGCGGCCATCCCAAACATAGCGATGGATGTCATCATCGGCGCCGGGGGGGAGCCGAAGAAAGGCAATGTTCCACGCCGCGGCCAGGACGAGCCCAATCACAACAACGTGGCGGGAACATCGTGGTGTGGTGAACAACTCACGGACCGCCAAGAGATACGCGAGGCCCGCAAGAGTCAACCAGGCCATGAAGTGCGGTCCACCTCTATCGCCGAAGTTACGCGAGCAGATAGTTAGGGCCACGCACAACGTGACGCCGAGCACGTACACCCTGCCCTCGGCGGTGACCTTCACGGCTGTTCCATGCCGGTCTTTGTTTGCGCTGAGAGAAGCTCCCACTCTTGCAGCCATGCCGCCGTGCGGGGAGCTCTTCCCGGCGCCAGACGCAACTCTGCTGCGAGGCGAGTGAGGTCGTCCGCTACATCAATATCGTAGAAGGGCTCGGCGAAACCCACGGATAGGTGCAGAGTTCGTACGCGCGAAAGGAGCCTTTCCAGCGCGCTGCTGGTGCCCAATCCGTCGCCAGCGAAAAGCCCGGGATAAGAAGCCTTTGCGCCAACGAGGTAGTAGCCTCCATCGTGTGTAGGTCCAACGACTACATCATGGGTGGCGAGCGCTTCGAAGGCGTCTTCGAGAACAGAGCGCGGCAGATGTGGACTGTCGCTGTTGAAGGCAATCACGCGCTGTTGATGGCCTTCCGCGAAGTGGGCAAATACCGACGTGAGGCCTGAGGCGAGCCCGTCGCCTTTCTGGGCAACGACGGTCGCTTTACTGTCTGCCAACGGCGCCAACTCGTTGACGTCGCCGGCGGGGCACATGATGGCAACTTCCACATCGCCAAGGGAGTGCGCCAGCGCCAGGGTGTCGTGCAGAAGACAGCGATAGAAAGTGGTGACGGCCGCGGGAGTAAGGCTGCGAGCTAAGCGGGTCTTCACGGCGCCGGGTCTTGGCGCTTTGGCCATGATTACCAGGACACGATCACTGCCTGGCGAACGATCCACTGTCTCGCTTGAAGATTTCATGAAATTTTGACACGGACTAGGCTGACCGTGGCGTTTCGGTCTTTCGATGCCGGAAATAATAGCGCACTATCAAGCTGAGAATGAACCAGCCGGCGCCGAGGGTGCCTTTCAGCGTACCGCTGATTTTCGATTTGCCGATACGCGGGTGATAGCTCACCGGGACTTCAACCACGCGAAACCCAGCGAGAGCGCCCTTGAGGATCATCTCGACCGCCCAGCCATAGGTGGTTTCTTCGAGGGCGAGCGAGCCTAGTACATCGGTGCGGCCCGCGCGAAACGGGCCGAGATCAGTGATATCGAGTCCATAAAGGAGACGGATCAGGCCGGCGGCGAGACGATTTCCAAATGATTGATGCCAAGGCAAGGCGTCGGCAGCACGCCGGTCGTGGAGTCGGGAGCCGAGCGTGATGTCGGCACGGCCCTCAACGATGGGCGCTAAGAGGATTGGCAATTCCGAGGGCCGGTCGCTGTAGTCGCCATCGAGGAAGACAACCACGTCCGGAGAATTTGCCGCGGCCAGACCGGTAAGGCACGCTTGTCCGTAGCCGCGACGAGGTTCGTGAATGACACGGGCCCCCAAGCTTGCGGCGATCCCGGGTGTTCCGTCAGAGGAGTTGCTATCGACAACAATGACTTCTGTCGTGAGATTGCGGGGGAGGTCGGCTAAAACGCGCGCAATCGCCTCGGCCTCGTTATGGGTAGGGATGATGACGGAGACACGCACGGGGAATGGCTCAGACCAACCACCAGGGGGCGTTCGGCCATCGCTGCGAGAGCCACGCGTCGACGCCCCACTTCCGGCCGGCGCGTCCGACAGCGAGCCCGAGCGATGCCATCACGGGGACGAGCAGTTCCCAGATCCATGAGGTGCCGAACTCCGAGAGCCAGAGACTGCCGAGAAACAGAAACGCTACAAATGCGGCAGGCCGGGTAAACAGACCGATGAGGAGCAGGATACCGAGAGAGATTTCGGTCATGCCTTGCATGGGAGCAGCCATTGCGGCGTGGCTCGCCGCCAGGCCCATGACTGCCTTCCAGATATTCGGCGCATGAGTGTGCTCGATGTAGTAGTTGATGAGGCCCGCATAGCCCGCTGGGGTATAGAGGCCCTTGCCGAGATTCTCGAAGAAGACCCAGACGAACATCGCGCCGATGGTCAATCGCACGATTGCCAGGCCTTTGGCTGCTGGTGATTGGTGGGTCTGGGTGGCCGGGTTATTTCGTGCTGAGGTTGCGATCGTTGTCATGGTAAAACCTCGTGCAGTGGATGCCAGAAAATACTCGGCAGGCTCAAATCTTGCCTCAGTGAAGTCGCGGGTACGAATTATCGCAGAAGTGGCTGCTCACAGCCCTGACAGTTTGCGATGGCTGCTGTAAAATCTCCATTCAATGCTTGCCGACTAAGGGAGTGTCTTCATGAGGCTCCGAGTTCTCTCATTGCTGCTGCTCTTGCTTCCGGCGTGCCCGTTGGGCGGCCAAGTGAGTTCGAATGTCCAGAAATTCAGCCCGCCGTCGCGTACGTTTCGTTTCACGTACAGCTTTACACTGAAGGACCTTCCCGCCGGAGTAAAGCAGGTGCGGGTGTGGGTTCCAGTGCCGCAGAGTGACCAGCACCAGACCGTGCGCGTGCTCAACGTGAAAGCGCCTGTGAAAACGCAAATGACGCAGGAGGCGGAGTACGGCAATCGGATGATGTACGCCGAAATCGAGAATCCGCCCGCGGGGAAAGCAGAGTTCACCTTAGAGTACGAGGTGACGCGCCGGGAATACTCACGCGGCGATTATGCGCAACTCGAGCGCAAAGACCAGAAGCCCGGAGTGGTGAATGCGTCCATGAACCGCCTGGTTGCGCCTGACAACCTGATTCCAACGGATGGCAAGATCAAGGCGCTGGCCGTCCAGGTGACGGGACCGCAGACGGGCACGGTCGCAAAGGCCAAGTCTGCCTATGACTATTTCTTTACCAATATGCGGTACGACAAAACAGGATCCGGGTGGGGGCGCGGTGATGCGGTGTGGGCCTGCGACGCCAAACACGGCAACTGCACGGATTTCCATTCTCCGTTCATCGGTGTATTGCGGGCTGATGGGATTCCGGCGCGCTTCGATATTGGCTTTCCCCTGCCCGAGAACAAGGACAAGGGAGATATTCCTGGTTATCACTGCTGGGCAGAATTCTATGCGCCGAAAATCGGCTGGATTCCCGTGGACATCTCGGAGGCGTGGAAAGCGAAGCAGAAGGAAGACTATTTCTTCGGCAGCGTGGATGCTAACCGGGTGCAATTTTCTACCGGTCGTGACATCACACTGTCTCCGAAGCAGGACGGCCCAGCGCTCAATTACTTCGTCTACCCATATGTCGAGGTCGACGGCAAGCCATACGATAAGCTCGACAAGCAGTTCAGTTTTGAGGAAGCAAAATCTTCGGAGTAAGCCGACGGTTTGAAATTGCCCGGGGTTTCGCCTTGGCGAAATTAACAACTGCATTACCAGACCAATAATAAAGTTCTGTGAAGGGCGATGTTGATGACAGCACCGGCTTATCGGCGGTGCGGAGGCCAGATAGGTGTTCGGACATTTCCCTGTGGCACGCCGGATAACTCAGCCCGAATCCGGCCTACAGAAGCGCCAATGAATCGGAAAGGCTGCGGCGCTGCAGGTATCGGTGGAGGACTGAGATAGGCGGAATCGCTGGAGGCGCGGGTGGGAATTGAACCCACGCATAAAGGTTTTGCAGACCTCTCCCTTACCACTTGGGTACCGCGCCTCAATACTTCTACCGTATCGCGTCCTGCTGGGAAATTCCAGCCGCGACGAGTCTTCCGAGTCCGGCTTGCCAAACCACTATTCACCCGCTATCGTCGGAATCCGCCATACTACAGAGTCGTTCCAATACCTCATCGCTCAGGAGATCTCATGTCCGCAGTCAAACTCGAAGACGCCCGCCGTATCATCGCCGCCGCAGAGAAGAAGGCCCAGGAACTCGGCCAGCCTATGAACATCGCCGTGGCTGACGAAGGCGGCAACATTGTCGCTCACGTTCGCATGGACGGCGCCTGGATTGGCTCCATCGACATCTCGCAGAAGAAGGCGTACACCTCGCGTGCCTTCGACATCGCAACGAAAGATTTGGCCACGCACTCGCAGTCGGGCGGGCAATTCTTCGGTATTCATGCCTCCAATAACGGCAAGATCATGATCTTTGCCGGGGGAATTCCGCTGAAGCGCGACGGCAAAGTAGTCGGCGCCGTTGGAGTCAGTGGCGGCTCGGGCGATCAGGACCACACGGTCGCCGAAGCGGGTGCGGCGGCTTATTAGCTGGTTAGTCAGTCTTTTCCTGTACGCGAAGGCCCCGCAAGACGGCCACGGCCTTCGCGATTTCGGCACGCTCAGCGGCAGATTTCTCGTCGAGCATCCGCGCGAGCGCTTCTACGCGGCGCATCCTGGCACGCTGCATCAAGGTTTTGCCGCGAGGGGTCGCGGAGATACGCAGCTTGCGGGCGTCGTCGCGGTCGGCACGGGTGGTGGCCAGTTTCTGCTCTACCAGTCCTTGCACGATACGGACCATGGTGGGAGGCTTGACCTGCTCAACCGCCGCCAGTTGCTTGAGCGACATACTGCCTCCGAACACCAATACCGACAGCGCAGAAAGCTGAGCGGGCCCGATGCCCGCGGCGCGATCTTCCACTCGTAGCTGCCGCAACAGATGGATGGCGGCCGAGTGCAGAGCGTCCGCCAACTCCACGACATTCGAGCCGAGATTCTTTCCCATTGCATTTCCATCCGACATCCGGTAGTGTAGCCCAAGTAAAATTAGTTAGCAATGCTAACTATTGCGGAGGACGAGAAATGTCACAGGAACTCTTTCAGGCCATCCATGACAACGATCGCGCCAAAGTCGAGCATCTGCTCGCCGCCGATCCCACAGTCGCGCGCGCACGCAACGAGAACGGTGTGTCCGCCCTGATGCAGGCGCGCTACGAAGGACGCCGCGAAATCATCGACGTGCTGCGCCCCGCTGCCGGCGAGCTCGATCTATTCGAGGCCGCGACGCTCGGCGATATGCCGCGCCTGAACGCTCTTGCTGGCAAGCGATCCGGCGCTGGCCCGGGCCTTCAGCGGTGATGGGTTCACGGCACTTCATCTGGCGGCATTCTTCAGCCAACCGGAAGCGGCCGAAGCGCTGCTGCGTGGGGGTGCCGATCCCAACGCGGTTGCCAGAAACCCAATGAAGGTTGCGGTCATCAACAGTGCTGCCGCGTCCGGGCGCGCCAACCTGGTGAAGATTGTGCTGGCGGCGGGGGCCAATCCGAACGCGCAGCAAGAGGCTGGCTACACTGCGCTGCACTCGGCGGCGGCGCAAGACAACGTCGAAATGACGCAGGTTCTGCTGGATGCCGGGGCCGATCCGTCGCTTCGCAGCGATGACGGACAGACTGCCGTCGAGAAGGCGGGAGTGGCGGTGGCGGAGTTGCTACGGTCGCGAGAAGTAGGAGGCCGAACGTTGAGATATCGGGGTACCCCCCCACCCACATCGTGAAAACAAAGGGTTTACAGCGCGAGTGTGCGTAAGTTCGGGCAAACAATAGTAGTTATTGTTAAAGTCGCAAAGACAAAGGGGTTAGCTGGCCAAGTCTGTTGCAGAGCCCTAACGACATTTGATTATCTTTGAGTTATCAAAGAGCCACTATAGCGGCACAGCCTCCGGTGCCGGGCCGCAAGAGACAAGAATCCCTCGCCTCACGCAAGCAGCTTTACACACCCCGAATCAGAAGCGAAAGGGCGTGCGACACACGGAGGTGTGATAAAGCGTGCTGGTAATTCTTAGGTGTGGCGTGGCACCCGGGCTCACGCCGATGCGTATTTGTGATGGGTGCGCAGGATCATCGTCCCGACGATGACGGCGCAAGAGAGCAGTAGAACGCGCAGCACTCCGGCATGCAGAGCGGGGTCGCCTAGCAGAATCCGCAGCAAACCCAGGGCCGCGCTGGTAGCGCACAGGGCGAAATAGAGCCTTTCGCTGGCGTGGCTGGCCATCTTCAGGAGAATTAACAGCACAGTGGTGACGATGGTGTAAATGGCCAGCAGCACGATTCCGCCGACGACTTTATCACCGTGCAGCGAAAACGCCCTGGCATGCGAGAGCGCGGTTTGCAAGCGCCGCGACGCAGAGGAAGATGACGGTATGGACGAGCGCGATGATGGCGCGCTTGCGGCTGTTCAGGATGGAAAAGGAATGCATGACGACCTGGATTAATCATGCCGGAAGCGGCGAACCTCGCGCTGTGACCGAGGTCACAGGAGGGTGACGCCGCTCCGCGGCTCGCGATGTATATGGACCGGCGTGCGCGGGCTGACGCCCACGCCTAAAAGCGCATCGCCGCTCCGCGGCTGACTTCGGGGCTGGTTCTCTGAAGGTTGTAGCATCATAGCAACCCAAACCGTCTTTTTCGCGCAAACGCCTGCGGCCCAGAATAGATTGACTGGCAATCGCTTTCGCCCCTATTATCAGCCATCCATTCGGTGCCACTCCGACCATGATAGACACCACGGTCTCGCACTACCGCATCGTCGGAAAGCTCGGCGGCGGTGGCATGGGCGTGGTCTACAAGGCCGAAGACACGCGCCTGCACCGTTTCGTCGCCCTCAAATTTCTGCCCGAAGACGTAGCGCAGAGCCCGCAGGCCCTGGAGCGATTCCGGCGTGAAGCGCAAGCGGCGTCGGCGCTGAACCATCCCAACATCTGCACCATTTATGACGTCGGCGAGGAAGATGGCCGCGCGTTCATCGCCATGGAGTTCCTGGACGGCATGACGCTGAAGCACCGGATCGCGGGCCGTCCGGTCGAGCCGGAGCAGCTGCTTGCCGCTGGCGATCGAGATCGCCGATGCGCTGGATGCGGCGCACGGCGAAGGCATCGTGCATCGCGACATCAAGCCGGCGAACATCTTCGTCACCAAGCGCGGGCACGCCAAGATTCTGGACTTTGGGCTGGCGAAGGTGACGGGCAATGCCGCCGCCAGCGCCGAAACCGCGACGGTTGAGTCCGAGCCGCAGCACCTGACCAGTCCGGGAGCCATGATGGGCACGGTGGCGTACATGTCGCCCGAGCAGGTGAAGGCCAAGGAGCTGGACGCGCGCACCGACCTGTTTTCGTTCGGGGCGGTGCTGTACGAGATGGCGACGGGCAAGATGCCGTTCGAGGGCGAAAGTTCGGGCGAGATTTGCAGCGCGATTCTGCGCGACGAACCGGCAGCCGCCGTCGCAACTGAATCCGCAGGTTTCGCCGGGGCTGGAAGCGGTGATTCGGCAAGGCGCTGGAGAAGGACCGCAACCTGCGCTATCAGCACGCGTCGGAGATGCGGGCCGACCTCTCGCGCGTGGTACGCGATTCTAGTGGTGGGGGCAACCGGGCAACGGATTCCGGTAGAGTTTCAATCGCGGAGCCCTCGCGTGTTACCACTTACAAAAAGTGGGCATTAGCAGGCGGTGTTATCGCAGCAATAATTATCGCTATCATCGTGTGGAGGCTTAACCATCCGCCAGCTTCGTCCAGTGCTCCCGTTCCGCAGAAGGCAATCGCGGTTCTGCCATTTCAAAATGCGGGACTCCGCGAAAGGCACCGACTTTCTCCGCCTTGCTTTGCCGGACGAAATTGCGACCACGCTAGTCACGTTCAATCGTTCTCCATCCGTCCGTTCGCTACAACCAGCAAGTACAGCAACGCTGATGTGGATTTGCAACAAGCTGGTCGTGCCATGGGCGTCACCTCGATAGTCACAGGGCATTACCTAACCGAGGGAGATCAGTTAGCGATCACACCTCGAAGCGGTCGACGTTGATAGCAACCGCACCGTATGGAGGGAACAGATTCATGTCCCCGCTTCCACAGGCTGGCGATGCGGGAACAGATTACATCGAGAGTCGCAACAAGGATTGCTCCCGGCGCTGGGCGGCGCTCTTGTCGTCTCCGAAGCTGGCACCCGTCCTAAGGATCCGGCGGCCTACGATCTCTACTTCGCATACGCCTCGCCTTGCCGCGTGACCGGGACCGAACAAGGACGCCATCGTCGTGCTGGAGCACGTGGTGCAGATCGACCCCAACTACGCGCCCGCCTGGGAGGCTTTGGGGTTCCGCTACTACCTCGACAGCACATTTGGTGACGGCGGGGAACGATGTTTAAGCGCTCGAATTCATCGTTCGAGCGCGCACTCGCGCTCGATCCGAACTTGACGCTCGCCGCTCACATTTGATTACCAACCGTGCTGAACGCGGCGAACTCATTGACTCATATGCGGAAGCGGCAGCCTTGGTTAAGCGCCGCCCGGAAAGTGCTTCGGCCCATTTCGCTCTTGCGTATGTTCTGCGCTATGCAGGCCTCCTTACTGAGTCAGCCAGCGAGTGCAACACGGCAATTGCATTAGACCCGGGCGATAAATCATTGCGTTCTTGCGCCTGGGCCTTCCTGTATCTGGGTCAGATGCAAAAGGCGATTGAGTTTCTCCAGCTCGATCGAGGTTCTGAATGGGCCGCCAAAACTATGCCGTTCTTTTTTTCTAACCCAAGGGAAGTTGCCCGAAGCCAGAGACAGCGTCGACAAAATGTCTCCCAACCCGATTTATGGCCGTGATTTGTTGCAGGCTTGTTTGAATCATGAACGCCGTAACGCAGTATCAGGGATTGCACAAAAGTTCGAAGCCGCAACGATGGCGGAGCGTGATCCGGAGCGTCCATTTAGCAATGGGACATTGCTGGCGTACTGTGACCAGAAGGAGTCCGCGTTGCGCTTGCTGAAGAGCGCAGTGGAACAGAATTATTGTGCTTACTCGTCTCTGCAGTCCAGTCCAATGCTGGTGAAACTGCGGCCAACTCCTGAGTTCAGCTCTATCCTGTCGCACTGTGGAAGGATGCCGATCCGGAGATTCCATCTACAAGCAGGCGAAGGCGGAGTACGCGAAGCTCACGGTGAGAAGCGGTAGATAGCTGGACAGCAGATTCCCCGCGGACTGAAGTCCGCGAGGAATGACAAAAATAAACGGCGTAGACGCTGGCCTGAAGGCCAGCTCTACCACAAGAACCGTCGCATCAGCAGCTCTGGCGAGGCGCGTTACTTCAGCCCCTTCACCACGAACGCCTCGGACAGGGTTTGCACGTAGATATAGACGTAGGCTCGGCCGTCGGCGGAGAAGTGTGGAGCGGCGACTGTGGTTACGCCGGATGCGATGTGGTCGCCGAACGTCTTCCAGTACTCCATCTTTCCGGTCGTGACGTTCACCCGGTAGACCTTCGCCGTGGTCTCCTTGTACAGGCTGGAGAGCGCGTACACGGACGAGCCATCGGGAGTCCAGCCGGTCACGTAGTACTTCTTCGAATCCAAGCCGGGAATGGGCTGCAGGGTATTGCCGTCGAGCGACCACACGCCCCACTTGCCTTCAGAATCGATCACCAAGGTACTGCGTCCGTCGGGCGAGAGATGAACGCCGGTGGTGCCTTCGGGCGTGACGGGCTTGGAATTCGCCGTTGCCGACATCGATCAGGTAATCGCGGCCGCCGTGTCCGGCTTCAATGCCGACAGCCAGCAGGTGCTTGCCATCCGGCAGATAGCGGATGTTGGTATAGCGAATGTTGTCGTGAGTCAGGTGACGGGCCTCGCCCGCGCCGGTTGGCACTACGCGCAATGCGCCCTGCTCGATCGGTTGGGTGATGACCCACTTGTTGTCCGGCGAAATCGCTTCGGCGCGGCCTTCGCCGATGCGTACGGGAGGCGATCCGTCGGTGTCGCGCAGGAACACGGTGTAGTTCGGCCCGCCACCCTCGCCCTCTTCTTCGAACAGGACCTTCTTGCCATCGCGGCTGAAGTCTCGGGGAATCGACCAGCCGAACCAGCCCAGCTCGCGTTCCTCGGTGTCGCCGGGAGAAGTTCCGCGGATGCCGATGCGGACGTGTTGCGCGATGGTCAGTGCCAGATCCGTTGCGAACGTCTTGCAGCCACATGCCGCCGGGAACATTGGTGATGTCGCGCAGCTTGCCGCTGAGGGTCACGCCGCGCAGGTTTTCCGACGAGCCGCTGCGGGTTCCGGTGAACCAAACTTCATCGCCCGCAGGCGACCAGGCGATTCCCTCGAGCGAAAGCCATCCCGAAGTAAGTTTCTTCTCCTTGCCGTCGGGGCCAATTACCGCTACCGAGCCCTGGTCGTCGCCGATGGAGTTTTCGTGATCGCCGAATGCCACCGACTTGCCGTCGGGTGAAATCTTGGGATTGCTGATCCAGTTGATGCCGTCGAGCAGCACTTTGCCGATGGGATATTCGAGCCGCCAGTGGCGGTTCTCGGGGACAAAACGGACGACCGCGAGGCTGTCGCCGGCGGGCGACCAATCGGCGTCCTGCACGTTCTCCAGGACTTCGCGCGGCGTGCCTCCGCTCAGCGGAACTCGCGCCAGAGTGCCGACGCGGGCGTAGCCGGACATGCCGATGGTATCGAGTCGAATGGCGAGTTCTCCGCTCTTGGAGATCGCCAGCAGCTCGGCATTCTTCATGCCGAGCTCGCGTGAACCGTGTTCATCGGTGCGCGCGAGATACAGTTGGCCCTCGCCGCCATCCCACGCGGCCTGGTAACACCACGCTGCCGTCCGGGGTGAAGCGGGCATTGCCGATGGAGCCGGTGCGAAAGGTGATTTGCTGATACTCGGGAGGAGGCGACGTTGGCGCTGCCGCGTCCTACCCACCAGCCCACGCCGAGCATCGCGGCGGCCAACGCAACCGCCAAGCGCGCCGAACGCCAGCTTGCGACGCGAGTCGTGCGGCCCGACTTGTTGCGCCGCGGCCTGCACCCCGACTTGCTGGAGGTGATGTCGGCCATGGCTTCGAGATCGAAGGCCAGGTCGCCCGCCGAATGGAAGCGCTGGGCCGGATTCTTCTCGAGGCAGTGGCGCACGATGCGCTCCAGCCCGATGGGAACGTTGCGCGCGGTCTCGGTAAGCTCGGGCGGATCTTCGTGCAGGATGGCGCTCATGGTGTCGGCAGCGCTGTCGCGGTGGAACGCGCGCTTGCCGGAAACCATCTCGTAGAGAATAGCGCCGAACGCGAAGATGTCGGACTCGGGGACGGCGGGCTTGCCGCGTACCTGCTCGGGCGACATGTAGCCGACGGTGCCCATCACCATGCCGGCTTCGGTGGCGACCTGCACGGTCATGGCCTCGCCGGTTTCGCTGCACGTCGGACTGGCGCAGTCATCTTGGCCAGTCCGAAGTCGAGAATCTTTACCCGTTCATCATTGGTGAGGAACAAGTTCTCGGGCTTCAGGTCGCGATGAACGATGCCCTTCTCGTGGGCTGCGGCCAGTCCTTGCGCGACTTGCAGCGCATAGTTGATGCGTCTTGCGCAACGAGAGCGGGCGACTTCGATGAGCGCGCGCGCAGGGTCTCGCCTTCGAGCAGCTCGGAGACGACATAGGTGGTGCCGTGATCGTCGCCGATGTCGAAGATGGAGAGAATGTTGGGATGGTTCAACGCGGCTGCGGCGCGGGCCTCCTGCGCGAAACGCTGCAAGCGGTCATGGTCGCTGGCGAAGGAGGCGGGCAGGATCTTGATGGCGACGGTGCGATCGAGGCGGGTGTCGTGGGCGCGATAGACTTCGCCCATTCCGCCTGCGCCTATCGGCGCCTGAATTTCGTACGGACCGAGGTGACTTCCAGTGGCGACGGGCATATAGGGATGAGCGATTCTAACCTAGTTCGTTACAAAGCGATAAAGCAGATGGGGGAGGATGCGGCGCGCGTTAGTGGTGAGCGAAGCAAGGAGCCAGATTGTTCGGCGTCGGAGACGCTGCGGCGTATTGGGCTGCGACCGAAACGACCGCACGCAGTCCTTCACCGCTTAAGATCTCGCGGTTGACACTGCCCTTATATGTCTATAGAGTGATTAAGGAAGATCGCCACCCTCTATGCGAACTATAGATTCTAAGAATGAGGCGAAGTCTCAAGGGATGGAAACCAATGACCCGGTTTTAGCGATGCTAGGAGTGGGGAAGCAGTTGTGGGAGGGAGAATCCGGCGACCAGTTCATCGAACGCCTTCGTGCAGAAGAACAGCCTCCGGCCGCTTTCGAGGCCCACTCGCAAGTTCCGAGCGAGAACGCACCGGAAGCGGTTTGGCATCGCATTACGATCCATCAGGGAGAGGAGTTCAAGACGGCTACGCGGCTGCCATTCACCTACGAGGTGGAAGGAGCGGGAATTTGGTTCTTCCGCAACGGAAGACGCGATCGAATCGGAAGCTATCGCGCGCCAAGTTGACAAGGCTATTGCACGCTGTCCCCTCAGAAGCACCACGGAGATCAGCGACCTGATGGATTACTCATACTTGTATGCGCTGTTGATGGACGCACGAATTCGTGGCCAGGCCTGGTAACGCGATGGCACGCGTCTTTTGGGACACTAATCTCTTCATTTACCTCTTCGAACACAATCCGCAACGGTCGGCGCGGGTAACGGAGTTTCGGCAGCGAATGGTAGCGCGTGGGGACGAACTGTTAACTAGCTACCTTACCCTCGGAGAAGCGCTTACAAAGCCGAGAGAAACGGGCAACGCGGTCCTCGAAAAGAGTTACCTCAACTTCTTTACCAAGGGCCCGATCGAACTGATCGAATTCGAACTGGAAGCCGCGAAGCGATATGCAGAGATTCGATGCCGTGAGCGGATCCGACCTGCCGACGCCATGCAACTTGCCTGTGCGGCTGCTGGCAGAACCGACCTTTTTGTGACGAACGACAATCGCCTGTCCGGAATGACAGTTGCAGGCATCACGTTTATCACGGGAATTGAACGAATACCGTACTAGGTTTTTGGAGGCGCGGGAGGACCCCGCGCCCTCGGTTTGTGGACGGACGAGGTCTTGATCTAACGCATCCGCCCCATGGGCTGCATACCGGGGAACCGGACTTCCTTATACGACATTTTGGCCAAGTGCACCGTGTACTCTTCCTTAGGCAAGAGCGAATTCAGGGTGAATACCTTGTAGCCATCTCCGGTGGTCTCGGTGCGGCGGAAGACTCCGGGCTCGGTCTCGCTGACTTCACGTCTTCCCTGCAATTGGTCGAGAAACGCTTGCGCCAGTTTCTGATCGACCTGACCGGCCATGCTGGCGTTACTCAACGATTCGGCGGCGTAGGAGCGAATCAGCTTTTGCCAGTACTTCTCCAGTAAGTCGGTACTGGCGAACACATCGGCCCAGGTGATGTTTCCGTTGACGGCCACCACTACTCCTTTGGCGCCGACCTTGCGTAATTCGTGCAAGAGGCCATCGTAATTGGCTGCAACCGAGGCGACCCTCTTCTCAACCTCCGGGTTTTGCATCACCTTGGCGTAAGAAGTCGTGCCGCGGATGGCAGGGCCGCCGGTTGGAGCGGCGGCGGCAATTCCGACGTTCGCTGATGCTACGTGGTTCCACACCTGCATCTGGTCGCGCGCGGCCATCGCAGGCATGCGCACGCTGGGCTGCGCCATGGCCGAACTCATGCTGCCGAAGTGCTCTGACGACGCAACCCATCGGCCTGGTTCGACACAGAAGACGGAGAGGTCAATGGGCTCGGACTTCGGCGGGACGATGCGATCGACGCCGATAACGCGGTCCTGCTTACCGCCGGTCACCACCTCTCCGGCGAGCAGCAACAGACGGGCGGTCGGAGTTGTTGACCAGCACAAGGCGATTGACTTCGGCTCCAGTATTGCGCTGGTAGGAGGTGCCGGGACGAATGAGTCCTTGAAGTGACCCAGCCTCGGTGACCACGACAGTGCCGGAGCGCAGTCCCTCGTCGAGCGTCAAGAGAGGAGCTGTATTGGCGTCCGTGCCTCCGACGATAGGAAACAGGCTCAGGTTTCCCCTGGTGATCGCGGGCAACACTTTGTACTCGTGGGTCGGATTGCCCGCACACGCAACCGCGGAAGACAGCAAAGCGAAAGCAACGCTAGCCAGAATCTTGCTTTTCATGTTCACCTCGCGAGGCGCACCGCCTTTCCGCTGGCAGTCGTTGCTTACAGCGGAGGTTGCTGTACGTCTCTAGCGGTAGAACGCCGGCTGGTGTTCTTCTTGCGCACGAATTGATACGATTCGCACACATGGCCATGGCTCCCACCTCGGGTCCTATCGAGGAGCAACCGTCCGCTGCGGTGCAGGAGTTCGCCTGCCAGCATTACGTCTCCAGCGGCGCACAGCAGTTCGGCATGGGCCTGGCGGAGCTGGCCGCAGTGCTGGTGAAGGTTGTCTTACAGGCAGGACCTTTCGGCGACGAAGCCGCCGAGACGCGTTTCCTCGCCTCTCTCCGGATGGACGAGCTGATCCTTGCCCGCGCTTGTGCCGCCGGTAACGAGCGCGCGTGGGAAGTATTCGTTACCCGCTACCGCAATACGCTGTACGAATCGGCATACAAGATTGCAGCGACGGAGAGCGCCGCTCGCGGCCTGGCGGATTCGCTGTACGCTGAGCTCTACGGTGTGAGTGCCAAGGGCCAGACGCGAGCCTCCAAGTTGTCGTACTACCAGGGACGAGGTTCGTTGCAGGGATGGCTGCGCGTTGTCATTGCGCAGGAGTATGTCAATCAATACCGCAGCGTACGCCGTGAGACGAGCCTGGATGCCGCGGTGGAAGACGGCGCGCAGTTTGAGGCGCCTGCTCCTGAGGCGACGGTGGTCGATCCGCGCGTCGATGCGGCGGTCACCGCAGAGTTGACAAGCCTCGGCACGGAGGAGCGGTTTCTTTTGGCCGCTTACTATCTCGATCACCGGACCCTGGCGCAGATCGCCAAGCTGCAAGGGGTGCACGAATCCACGATCAGCCGCAAGCTCGAGCGCATTACGGCCGGCGTGCGGAAGAGTGTCCGAAAGCGATTGCTGCAATCCGGCATGAGCGCCCGCCAAGCCGAGGAGGCGATGGAAGAGGTAGATGTTCGTGACCTGCGGGTGGGGGTGCGTGAAAGTCTTAGGCAAAAAACATCGAACTCGGCGTTCTATAAAGAGAAGGGCGAACCTCAGGGATGACCGACAAGATTTCCAAGCCGATGCTCGATGCGCTCGCGCGCGGGGCAGTACCTGCGGAGCATCCTTCTGCGGATGTGCTGGCTGCCTTCGTGGAGCATTCGCTGGCTGCGGGCGAACAACGGTTGGTGGCCGATCATTTGACCCGATGCCACGACTGCCGCGAGGTCGTATTCCTGGCGAGCGACGCAACCGAGGCAGGCGTAGCTGACGAGCAACGCGTTGCGACCATGCCGCGGTCGCGATGGACGTTGCGATGGGTTTGGGTTGTTCCTGTTGCTGCAATGTTCTTACTAATAGCGGGATATTTTGTGCGGCAGAGGTACGTCGCGGTGCCCGCCGGCTCGGAAATTGCCTTGCAGGAG
This sequence comes from uncultured Acidobacteriaceae bacterium, assembly GCA_963738905.1. GTDB lineage: Bacteria > Acidobacteriota > Terriglobia > Terriglobales > Acidobacteriaceae > DASRAA01. Next base: position 124,363 of record CAVTYG010000010.1, on the reverse strand, counting down.
GCTCCCGAAGTGGCGAGCCGACCCTCTGCGCAGATGCAGCAAGTAACTCCGCCCTCTGCGGTGGTGATTGTCCCATCTTCCGCGGCGAAGGTGCAGCCGCAGACCGCGGTCGCGATAACTCCGACTGCAAAGAAGACGAAGCCCGCCGGTGCCGCTGTGCTCGCAATGGATGCCTCCCCGCCGACTGTCGCTGAGAAAGAAGTCCCGCAACTCAAATTGGCGCCGCAGAAGTCGGCGGCGGAAGCGTCCGCGAATGCTATCGGCGGCCCGGTCGCCGGCACGGCTCCGGCAGTTCCGATAGCGAACGGTTTTGCGTCGTCGCCCGGCGAGACCGCTCAGCAATTTGGTGCGGCGGATTCGGTGACCCTTTCGGTCAACCGTGGGTTGGCAGGCATCGCGCGGATCGCACATCCGGGCTGGCGAGTGACGCAGCAGGGCCATCTCGAGCATGTCACGCCCGACGGCTGGGTACGGGTACTAGGCGACCAGACGAGCGCTTTTCGGGTGGTCGGCGTGATCGGCAGCGACGTGTGGGCGGGAGGAAACGACGGGATGTTGTTCCGCTCCAGCGACGGGGGCGGGCAGTGGCACAAGGTGTCCATCGGAACTTCGGGCGGTGTCGAGAATGCGGCGATCGTATCGGTCCGCTTTGACGATTCGCTGCACGGGGTAGTCGTCACCGATAGTGGTGCAACCTACAGCACCAGCGACAGCGGCGCGACCTGGACCAAGCAGTGATCGCTGTATCCCCGAAATAATTGCTGCAAGACCAAAGCGTGGCCTCGTTCTAGGGTAAGGCCGCTCGTTTCGAGCTTGCGGAGACGTGTGCCGGATACGGGCAGCCGAGATTCTATCAACCACGGAGGCGCTGCCCATGCATTGCGCTGGTGCTACTCGAACAGGCTTCCTGCTCACAATCGTGCTTGTTCTTTCCTTTCCCATTCTTGCGCAAGATCAAACGGAGCGTCCACTGACGAACGCGGATGTCGTGAAGATGGTGAATGCCGGTATTCCCGAAGGCGTCGTCATGCGAGCCATTGAAGTCTCAGGAACAGACTTTGTCACCACGGCAGACGCCCTGATCAACTTAAAGCAACATCACGTGCCGGATGGCGTGATGGCAGCAATGATCGAGAGCCGCGCGGGGATGCGTCACATCGAAACGCCAGCAATTGCGTATGGCGTCGTTCAGTCGCCGGTGTTGCACGTTCACCACCAGTTGCCGAATGTTGACGCCACGGTCCGCCTGGACTCCAAAACGATAGGGAAAGTACAGGTCAGGAAGAACGAGATCAAGGTGGAGAAGGCGGGCGTGCCGTTATTCAGCGTGACTTGGAAAGAGAACCCGTCGAAATAGTGATTTTTTGGAGGCGCGGGGCGGAATCGAACCGCCGATAGAGGTTTTGCAGACCTCGGCCTTACCACTTGGCGACCGCGCCTAATTCGATGGGTTACATCGAAAACCCTCGCGTGGAGGCGAGGGTGAAAATTCTGGAGCGGGAGACGGGGGTCGAACCCGCGACTTCGACCTTGGCAAGGTCGCACTCTACCACTGAGTTACTCCCGCTCGGTCTTTCGATTATAACGAATCGATGAATAGGGCGGCAAACGCGGGGAGGCGCATTAATCGTGCTGAGCGCCGGTCCATTGCGGGTCGCGTTCAGGCGGAACAATAGCTCCATCGCGCATGTGAATGATGCGATCGCCGTATTCGGCGGCCTCGGGGTTGTGCGTGATCATCAGCACGGTCTGGCCGAGCTCTTTGTTCGACTGTCGCAGCATGTTGAGCACGATCGATGAGTTCTCGGAATCGAGGTTACCGGTAGGTTCGTCGGCGAGCACAATCGCAGGCTTGTTCACCAGCGCGCGCGCGAGTGCTACACGTTGCTGCTCGCCGCCGCTCATCTCCGACGGGCGGTGTTGCATGCGCTTATCGATGCCCAGCAGTTGCGTAATACGTTGCACATATTCGCGGTCGTGTGCGACGCTGAGTCCGGCGATATCGCGGGCGATGTCGATGTTGCCCTGGGCGGAGAGCGTCGGCAACAAGTTGAACTTCTGGAAGACGAATCCGATCTTTTGTTTGCGCATGCGGGTGCGTGCCGCGTCGGACAGATCGGTGAAATTGACGCCGTCGATGGAGACTCGACCTGTATCGGCATGGGTCAGCCCGCCTAGTATGTAGAAAAGGGTCGACTTACCGCTCCCCGAAGGGCCGACGATACTGACGAACTCGCCCTTTTCCACCGCGAGCGATACCCCGCGAAGCGCGGGCACATCCACCTTGCCGATGCGGTAGGTTTTGCGTACGTTCTCTGCTTCGATCATCCACGCCATGCGAATCTTTAATCCTACACGATTGGCAGGGGCGGTTCGCCGGCGGCGTTCACCGATTTCAGAGCTACGGGAACGGAACGCCTTGCGTTCCCACATACAAGGAGTAGAGCGACTGGCTGGCAGCCATGAAGAGGCGGTTTCGTTTCGCGCCCCCGAAGCAGAGGTTGGCGCAAGTTTCGGGCAAGTGGATCTTGCCGATCAGCTTGCCGTCGGGGGCGAGTATGTGCACGCCGTCGTAGCCTTCTCCAGCCCAACCCGCGCCAACCCAGATATTGCCGTCAACGTCGCAGCGGATGCCGTCGTAGGCTCCGGCGCCCATATTCACAAACTGACGACCATTCGCGAGGTGTGTGCCGTTGACGACGTCGTAGACGCGCAACTGATGTCGATAGCCGTGGTCGTCAGAGGTGCCGGTATCGACGATGTAGAGCTTTTTTTCGTCAGGAGAGAAGCAGATGCCGTTGGGCTTGTCCATGTCGTCGACCACAACGGTCAGCTCTTTGGTTTTTGGATCGATGCGATAGACATTACAAGGCAGCTCGAATGTGGCCTTGTGGCCTTCGTAGTCACTCAGGATGCCGTAGCCGGGGTCGGTGAACCAGATTGCGCCGTCGGAATGCACCGCCAGGTCATTGGGCGCGTTGAAGGGCTTGCCCTGAAAGCGATCGGCAAGAACAGTGATAGTGCCGTCGTACTCGGTGCGGGTGACGCGGCGCGAGTCGTGCTCGCAGGTCACGAGCCGACCTTGGTGGTCACGCGTGTTGCCGTTGCTGTAGTTGGACGGGCTGCGAAAGACGCTGACCTCGCCAGTGTCTTCGAGCCAGCGAAGAATGCGGTTGTTAGGGATGTCGCTCCATAGCAGGTAGCGTCCGTCGCCGAACCAGACAGGGCCTTCAGCCCAGCGGCAGCCAGTGTACAGGCGCTCGAGGGCAGCGTTGCCCACGACGTATTTCGCGAAGCGCGGGTCAATGACCTCGATGGCCGAGTCGGGATAGCGGAGCGGTGTCTTCGAGTCTGAGCCGGTAGCAAAGGCGGTCGGTTCGATTACTGCTGCTGCGGCTGCAGTGCTAGCCAGATTGAGGAATAAGCGTCTCTGCATGCCGTTCATTTGCTCCGGGGAATTCTATGACAGCGAAGGCAGACATCGTAACACTGCTTGGTTCGAAGCAGTGGCAGGCTTATAGCTCGTGCGTTGGAGATCCGCTTGTTGGCCCCGCTAGGCGCGGCGGGCTTGGAAATGCCGCACAGAAGACTGCCGTGCGGCTTGTAGCCAGTCATTCAGGAATGCCAGCAACTGGACAGGTGGCCGAAGCCAGACATCAGCTTCGGTTTCGCGCCAGTGTGGGCGCACAAGTATGCGCAGACCTCGTTCTGCAAGTGCGCGGAATGCATCTTCGTCGGTGTCATCGTCGCCGAGATAAGCGACGGGAGCGTCCAGCGGAAGGTCGGCGAGGATGGCGCGTACGGCGTCGCCTTTGTTGCGTTCTGAAATTCGAATCTCCACCCCGCCGTCGAAGTGTTGCAGGGTGAGACAGCCACGCTCAGCGATTGGCTCCCAACCCATGAGCATGCTGCGGCGAATTTGCGTTGCGGTGGTTTCAGGCAGACCACGCCAGTGCAGCGCCAAGCTGCCGGGCTTGTGCTCGATGAGGTCGTGCAGGTTGACGGTTTCCGCCCATTGGTCGGCTTCGTCCAGGGCCTCAAGCGATTGATGGTCCATATGCGCCAGTTCGTAGGCGCCATTGCTGTCGAGATGCTCGAGACCATGGGTGCCCCAAACTTCAGGAGCAGGTGAGAGTTGCAAGAGTGGCGCCAATTCCTGCGCCGGCCGTCCGCTGATCATGATGACGCGCGTCGAATCGGTGTCCATGATTTCCTGAAGAAAACCGGCAACGCCTGGATAGGGCACGGCCTGGCGACGGTCGAGCTCGAAAGGGGCAACGGTTCCGTCGTAATCGAGCAGCAGAGCGGATTGCCGGGAAAATGCGACTTCGCGGAAGAAGCGTACCAAGTCAACTGTGGAATTTGAATCTGTCACCTAAGTTACCGTCCTGGCCTGAGCCCATGGTTAAGCTGCAGAACTTCGGATCTCTGGTTTCTCTGCATTATTCTTCGGGATAACGACGCGAAACTCGCAAAGCTGACCTATCAAGTCTCCCGCCCATCGGTAGATGTTTTGTTCGCGCACCAGCTTACGCATGTGCTGCATGCGCTCTCTCTTTTCCTGCGGATCCATCTCGAGCGCAGCCCGAATGGCTTCGGCGGTCTGATCGGTGTCGTAAGGGTTAACGATGAGCGCGTCCCTGAGCTCCCGGGCGGCCCCAGTAAAGCAGCTCAAAACAAGTACGCCATCTTCGTCGTCGCGTGCCGCCAGGAACTCTTTCGCCACCAGATTCATGCCATCGTGCAGCGACGTCACCAGGCATAGATCGGCGGCGCGATAGTAGTGCTGGATTTCAGCGTGGCTGTGCTGCCGGTTCAGGAAGACAATCGGCCGCCAATTCGGTCGTTGGAAGCGCCGGTTGATACGCTCGGCCTCGAGTTGTACCTCGTCAAGAAAGTCTTTATAGCGCTTCAGGTGAGTACGGCTGGGAGCGCCGATCTGCACGAACACGAACTGCTTGACGTAAACCGGATACTTTTCGAGAAGCCGCTCGATGGCGCGAAAGCGCTCGAGAATACCCTTGGTGTAATCGACACGGTCAACACCCACGCCCATGAAGATTGCTTCGACGCCGGCTTGGCGCAACAGCGCGGCGCGTTCGTCATCTGCACTGGTGGGGGCCATAGGACGCGGAAGGTCCGCCAAATCCACGCTGATCGGATAGGGACGAACCATGGTGATGTGATCATTGCGCTTGGCGGTAAAGTGTTCCAAATTGATCTGCGATTCCAGCGCGCGGTCCACCGTCTGCAGGAAGTTGTTGCAATGTGACTGCACGTGGAAGCCGATGAGATCGGCACCCAGCAGTCCATCGAGCAGCTCGTTCTGCCAGGGGCAGATGGCGAAGGCTTCCGGATTCGGCCAAGGAATGTGCCAGAAGATCGAAACTCGCGCGTCAGGACGGCCTTCCTTGATCATTCGGGGCAGCAGAGCGAAATGGTAGTCCTGCACGAGCACGACAGGCTCGTCGGTCCCATCCATCTCCTGCAAGAGGGCATCGGCAAACTTGCGGTTTACGGACTGGTAGTAATCCCAATCAGCCGAGCGAAAGACCGGTCGAGTGTGTGCTATGTGACACAACGGCCACAAACCTTCGTTGGCGAAGCCATAATAGTATCCGTCTTCCTCGTCTTCACTGAGCCAAACGCGGCGTAACGTATAACGAGGATCCTGCTCAGGCACCCGAAGACGATCATTAGTGTCCACGGTGTCACGGTCGGCGTCGGCGCTACCATGCGCTACCCAGGTTCCGTCACAAGCGAGGAGCACGGGCTCAAGTGCCGTGACAAGCCCGCTTGCGGGCATGACTACCTCGATGTTCTTGCCCTGCCGCACATGGTGGTAAGGCTCCCGGTTAGAGACGACGAACAACCGGCTGGAGCCCAATTTCTTCCGCACGTGTACTGCGAGGCGTTGAGCGGTCCAAACGTTCTCTCCAGCCTGTCGCAGACGCGCTTCCATCTCGGCGGCGGCGCGGGCGTGGTCGAGGTTCTCCGCGATGGTTGCCAGTTCACGAGCAAGCGGCTGGAAGAGATCAAGCTGGGGTATCTCTTGCCGGGAATGGCCGCGCTGGGTTCGAAGCGAACGCAGCCATGCCGCGGAACGGGCGATAGGCCCGCGAAGGCTCCATTGCACGATCAGTAGCGTCAAGATAGCGATGGTGATGGTCTGTGCCAACATGCGAAAGAAGGACTCACGCCAGACCATGCGAGTTTGCGCGCCTATGTAGCCCGAATCGTGAACAATGGCAAGTGCACCGGCGATGTGATTGTCGCCGTGCAAGGGAATTACGCGAATGTGGAGAGAAGCGTTTCCCACTCGCGCAAACTCCGAGTCGGGCAAGTTGTCCACGATCGCCTTGGCAACGACTGGAGGCCGGTCGTTCAACAAGTTGGCGAGGCTCGGCGTTACGGCCAGGCGCTGCCCTGCAACGTCATACACGGCGATACCGACGAGGTGCTCGCGGTTCCCGAAACGCTCGACGATTCGCTGGAGGGAGCGAGCAGATCCTTTGGTGAGATCGTGCTCCACATTGGACGAGAGACTCTCACCGAGGAGTTCCGCACGGCGTTCCAAGTCGCTGCGCAGAGCGTGGTCCTCCGCGCGCACGGTGTAGTAGGAGAACAGCAGCGATACCGCAGCGATACCGACAACCAGTGACAGAATGAGACGGACACTCAGCAGTCGCATAAACCGTAATCCCGGGACCCTGTACCACTCGTCAGCGAAAGCCCAAAAGCAAACTCGCAACTTCCGTGCGCGAATATTGCAAAGTACAGGGCCTACTAGATTGGATGATGGGTCGCAGAGTAGACGATGTTCCCGGTCATATTAATGTAGTAAAGCTACTATGACCGATGAGTTCCAATCGCAGGCAAGGCTTGCTCAAACCCTCCACCCTGTGCGTTTCGAACAGTTATAGCTTCCCAAGTTAGTGAGCACGCTGCGTGCCACGGTAACCGAGGTTGCTAAACTCGTTAACATTCAGATTTTACGGCCTTTACCCATAGATCGGCAATATTGCACTGACATCGGATGCCGAAAAAATTACCCGGTTGGGAAGTTTACGCCACAGATGCTGTAGCACAAAAGCAAAACGGCTGGCCCCAGTGAGGCCAGCCTCTCCGCCGAGTGGATTGGTGATCGCTACCCTTGTGCCGTTCGTTTCCGAGGCGTTCCCTTGATGGCAAAGAACACGATGTAGAGATAACAAACGGCGGGCAGAACGAAGGCGTGATGGATGCCGATGCGGTCCGCAATGAACCCTTGCAGGAAGGGGATGATTGCGCCGCCGACGATCGCCGTGTTCAGCATGCCGGAACCTTCACCGGTGAGTGGGCCCAGATCCTTCGATGCCCAGCGTGAAGATGGTGGGAAACATGATGGAGTTGAAGAAACCGATAGCCAGGATGCTGACCATTGCGATATTCCCGTTGGTCGCCATCGAAAGGCAGACCAGCAAAGCCGCGATAAGAGCGTTCGCGGCCAGCACGGTACGCGGCGGCATCTTCTGCAGGACCCAGGATCCCACGAAGCGTCCCACCATCGCACCACCCCAGTAGAACGAAAGATACTTAGCCGCGGTTTCCAGGTCGAGGTTGCCGATGTTGGGCTCGTGGAGATAGTTCACCAGGAAGCTGCCGATTGCAACTTCGGCGCCGACGTAGGTAAAGATACCGATTGCGCCGAGTACCAGGTTGGGATGCTTCCAGATGCTGTCGTCCTTCACCACTGCGTGGCCGCCCTCAGCCTCAGGGATATGCGGCAGCTTAAATCGTCCAATGACAAGGGCTAGCAGGACCAACGCCACGGCGATGACGATATACGGCATCTTCACCGAGGAAGCCTGCTCAATGCGGTAAGCCTGTAGTTCCGCGGGAAGCATCGCTGCGATCTGCGCTGCGGTCTTCGGCGCGGTAGCCAGGATGAGGATGCCTCCGATGGGCGGAGCGATAAACGTGCCGAACGAGTTGAACGCCTGGGTCAACGTCAGGCGGGAAGAGGCCGTCTTCGGCGGACCGAGCAGCGCCACGTAAGGATTGGCGGCTACCTGTAGCACCGTGATGCCGGCCGCCAGGATAATCAGCGCGGTCAAGAACAACGGAAACGAAGGAACGTTGGCGGCGGGGATGAACAGCAATGCACCCACTGCCATGGTCAGCAGCCCAGCCACCATCATGGGCTTGTAGCCGACCTTCTCGGTAATGAAGCCGGCGGGAATTGAAAACACCGCATAGGCGCCGAAGAAGGCGAGCTGTACCAGCATGACCTGGGCGTAGTTCAGGTCGAAAATTGCCTTCAAGTGGGGAATGAGGATGTCATTTAAACAAGTTAGAAATCCCCACATGAAGAACAGCGTGGTTACCATGATCAGCGGGCCGCGGTAGCTCTGCCCGGAATCCGGCGCATTCGACGTTATCGCTCGTTGCTGTGTTCCGATTGCCATGTTCACCTGTCTCTTCAGGAGTACCGCTCGAAGTGGCGTACAACCGCGAAAATCCGGCTCAAACCCAATCCCGAATGCTAGTTGACCGGGGACTTAGACGCAATGGCAAAATCGGTTCTTTCGGCATCGTTTGTTCCGTTCGCGGAAATTTCAAAGTTGTTCGATGCCGTGTTTTGGTCCTATGGACGAACTACTTTTCGCCCTAACAATGCCATCTAGTACTTGTCTCATTTCAAAGACGATTCGCTGATCGACCTGCTTGCTAAAAATTCCAGATGGCGTGTCATGCGAGGTTGCAGCAGCCTCCCCGCCAGCAAAGGCTGTCATGTGTACCTGGGTGCAACCGGTAGCTTCCACCAGTTGCCGCGCGTTGTGCGCCCTGACTTTGCCGCCCGGCAGCACTTCGATGCGGCCGCCTGCAAGTCCAATGAGCTCGCGGATCAACCCTCGCCCTTCCAGTGCAGTCGGTTGTTGTCCGCTGGTGAGGACCCGCGTAAATTCGAGGTCAATCAGCTCGTGCAGCGCGCGAGTCGGATCGGCGGCTGCGTCGAACGCCCGATGGAAGACAGTCTGCCCGCCCTTGGCCAATCCGCTTAGTTGAGCGCATCGCCTGATATCTACATTGCCATCGGGAAGCAGAATGCCAAAGACGATCCCGTCCGCGCCGGACTTAACCAAGCGCGCAGCATCGCGGCACATCACCTCGAAGTCCTCGACGGAATAACAGAAGTCTCGGTCGCGCGGCCGCACCATCGTCATCACCGGAATCTTGACGCGGCGCTTTGCTTCCAACAGCGTCTCGATGGGAGGCGTGAGGCCACCCACCTCGATCGCCGCACACAACTCCACGCGGTCGGCGCCCCCGCTCTCGGCGGCAACGCAGTCTTCGACAGTCGAAGCGACAATCTCCAGGAGCATTCGGTTCAGTGACCACCTGCCATGAACAATTGACTGTACATCGTGAGGCGAAATGTTAGGCTTGCCGCGATGAAAAAGCTTCTGGTCGTGGTGGTTGTACTTGGTTGTCTCGTGATGCTCGCGCGCCTGGTTGGCCCTTCGCTTCTTGAGCGCTCACAGAACCACACCCTGCAAGCGGGGCCGTATCACGTTTCGGCAGAGGCGGAAGCTCTGCACCGCACACTATTAGTGGCCGATCTTCACGCCGATAGCCTTTTGTGGGGACGGAACCTTCTGCAATCCAGTAACGAAGGTCATATCGATCTGCCGCGCCTGGTTCAAGGCAACGGCGGCATCCAGGGATTTACGGTCTTCTCAACCATTCCACGCAATCTGAACATTGACCGCAACGAAGACACGTCGGACCTGGTTCCTTATATCGGAATATTGCAGGGCTGGCCGCTGAAGACACTGGGAAGTCCTAAGCAGGTGGCGTTGTATCAGGCTGCGCGATTGCAGAAGTTCGCAGCGCAATCGAACGGCGGCCTGATTTTGCTAAGAACGCGAAGCGATCTTGCGAACTTTCTACAACAACGGAAGAACGGCTCGCACGTGGTGGCAGCGCTGCTGGGCACGGAAGGCGCACAGCCGCTGGAAGGGAACCTGACGAACCTCGATGCGCTCTATATTGCGGGGTTTCGCATGATGTCGCCCGCGCACTTCACCGACACTGCAATTGGAGGTTCAGCCGCCGGCGCGACGCGAGGTGGACTCACTCCGCTGGGCCGCGAGTGGGTGAAACAGATGGAAGCCCGCGGCATGTTGATCGATGTATCGCATGCCTCGCCTGACACGCTGCGCGACGTCACATCACTGGTTACGAAACCGGTGGTGGTTTCGCATACCGGCGTCAAAGGTGTGTGCAACAACAATCGCAATCTCACGGATGACCAGTTGCGCGCCGTCGCCGCCACCGGCGGGGTGATTGGCGTCGGATTCTGGGAGGTCGCTACCTGTGGCACGGATGCAGTTGCGATCGCAAGAGCGATCCGCTATACCGTGGGAGTTGTGGGCGCTGAACACGTAGCGCTCGGTTCTGATTTCGACGGAGCAGTCGTACGAGCCGTTCGACTCGAGCGGCTTGGCACTCATCACGGAGGCCCTGCTACAGCAAGGCGTCTCAGAGCACGACATCCGCTTGATTATGGGAGAGAACGTTGCTCGCGTGCTATCGCAGGTGTTAGCGGAATAGAGCGGAACAGCCGTTAGTCGCCGTGCTCGGCAAAGCGCGGTGACGGAGCATGGCGCGGTCGTCGACCCTTGACCTCGTCCCATCGCACCCATGCGATGTACAGCACAACGCAGATATTGACCAGCAAGATTGCCCAATGGAACGCGGTTGGGTGGCGTACTAGCTTGTAGATTTCGAAGGGCAAATAGGCTGCTCCCGAGCCGATAGCCAGCCACTCCGCCCATACTCGTTGCCGCCACAAGCCATAGCCCTCGGCGAAGCGCAGCGTTGCATAGAGAACCACGACGATGAGGACCGTGGCAACGCTGGTATCACTCATTCGCTCGGCGGCATGCAGCAGGAAGTGTGCAAATCGTCGATCCGGATCGATATGCAGGGCATACAGGACATCGAGTGCGACGTCGGCCAAATCTACGTTATGGCGGGCAAGTTCGAAGAAGCCAAAACCGGCCAGCAGAGCCAGCAGTCCCTTGACTGCCTCGAGCACAGCAACAGCCTTTAGCCCGCGATGGTGGTCGCGTGCTCCGATTCTTCCTGCCACGTTGTAGGAGTTACCCATTCTTCGAAGCGGCCGCTGCCCTGCACAGGGAGATCAGCGTTATGCAGGTCAGTCTAACCCGAAACCCCGGGTCGGCCTACATCCACTTGGATGCGATTTGTCAAAGTTTTGCCACCCGACTGCCATTTAATGCAATTTGACGTAGTCGTAATCCACCGGGTTGTTATTGATGCCACGATCCGGAGGAGCGATCCACGCTGCCATCTTTCCTTGCTGATAAACGCCCCGCATGAGGCTGAGAATAAACGCCTGGTCAGCTTCGTTGGGCAGCCATTCATCCTTATGTGCGGCAAATTGTTCCGCGGTGATCGGCACTCCCTCGGGCGTAGTGGGAACCCCTGCCCAGTTTCCAATATTACGGCGGAAACGTATGCTGGGCAGCGAAAGCCGGAAGGCAAGTCCCGCCTTTTCGATCAGCCGGTTCCAGCGTTTCAGGCCAATCTCGCAATCACGCACGTACGAGCTGCGCGTGACTTCGTTCATTGCGTTACGCATTGGGATCTGTTCGCTCTTCGTGCCGCCGCTTCCGTCAGGCAAGTCCAGTGAGTACGTCTGCTCGAGCGCGATGTGGTCCTCGTACTGCGTTTCATCGGGTCGGCCCTTCAAGCCATTGGCGAAGTAGGACGCGGCATTCGACGAGGTTTCCGAACCGAACAGGTCGAGCGATGAGGTAAACCAGAAGTTCAGGTACTTCTGCACCGTCGGCAAATCAATGGCGCCCGCATGGCGAATGGCCTGCGGATCGTCAGTGTTCAACTCCTGCATTACTTCGAGCGTTCGCTTGACCACGCGATTGATGCCGGTGTCGCCCACGAACATATGATGCGCTTCTTCGGTCAGCATGAACTGACAGGTGCGTGCCAGGGGATCGAAGCTCGACTCGGCCAGCGACTTCAGCTGGAATTTGCCGTCGCGGTCCGTGAAATACGTGAACATGAAAAAGCTGAGCCAATCGCGGATCGGCTCATTGAAGGTCCCCAGGATGCGCGGCTTGTCGGCATCGCCGGAATGGCGTTCCAGCAGCTCTTCCGCCTCTTCACGACCGTCGCGTCCGAAGTAGGCGTGCAACAGATATACCATCGCCCACAAGTGGCGTCCTTCTTCCACATTCACCTGAAATAAGTTGCGTAAATCGTAAAGTGACGGCGCAGTGTGTCCCAGCATGCGTTGCTGCTCTACCGATGCCGGCTCGGTGTCGCCCTGGGTCACAATCAACCGCCGTAGCGTGGCTCGAAACTCGCCCGGGACCTGCTGCCAAACGTCCTGCCCATAGCTGTCACCGAAGCCAATACGCCGCTCGGGGTTGCGCTCATTCAGGAAAATGCCCCAGCGGTAGTCCGGCATGCGAACGTAGCCGTACGTCGCCCATCCCTTGGCATCGACGGAGGTCGCCGTACGCAGATAGACATCGGCCACCTGAAAGTCTTTGGGGCCGAGTTCTTCCCACCACTTGAGAAACTCCGGCTGCCAGTGCTCGAGTGCGCGTTGCAGGGTGCGGTTTGAGCCGAGGTCGACGTTGTTTGGAATGCGGTCCTGATAGTTAATGCTCATTACACTCTCTCCCAATTGAATTTCGCCTTCGACCCGCTCCCAAACAACTTCAAGGCGCCGTGCTCTCCGGTCGAGTTCGGACGAATGAACACCCAGTTCTGCCACGCCGAAAGCCGCGCAAAGATCTTCGTTTCCATAGTTTCGTCGCCGGGAAAGCGAAGGCTGGCCTCCAAACCTGTGAGGGCATCCGGCGACAGCGAGGCCCGTTCTTCAATCGCGATGCGTACTTCGTCTTCCCAATCCAGTTCGTCCGGAGCAACCGTGATCAGGCCCAACTCGAAGGCCTCTTTCGGACCGAGCAACATTCCCTTCACACCTTCCAGTCGGAGTAGCTTTTCCGCGTCTTCAGCGAAGCGCGTTGACAGGCGGCACCGGCCGTTCACGGCAGGCAGCATCCCATTGAGATCGTCGAGAGCGATCTTGGGCGCTTCGTCTTCGTCGTCCACTGCCAGCACATAACTGCGGTCCGCCGCCAGAGCAAGCTCAAATAACACTCCCGCGAAACAGGAGCCCGGCTCGATGATCGCGTACATCGAGCGCGACGATACGTCGAGCCGCGCCAGCGTACGGCGCAGCATCCCAACGGTTTCGCGCACCAGCCAGTCCGAACAGTTCTGTAGCATCAGCCCGTCGCTTGCCAATACCCCTTCGGTGCTACCGACGGTTTTAATCAGCAAGAGTCCAAGTTCCAACTCGTTCACCCGCAGCATGAGGATGGCATCGTCTAATTCGCGTGCCATCGCCAGCGGCCACCACTGGTCACCGAGATCGTGGATTTCCGTCAAATCGACAGGTTGTTTGCCCTGAGGTCCGCGAATCGTTAACGTCGCGGTTCTTGCAGCGCGATCGAAAGAAACATCGACGTGCTGATAGTGATAGCCGGTTTCGTCGATGGTGCGCTGTAACGGGTGCAACCGGATGCCCTTCGCATCGGCTGGACGCGCGGATTTGTCCGCAAGCTCAGCAGCATGCTTCTTCACCAGCTCCGCGAACTTCGCAGGCGGAGCGATTTGATCGACCAGGCACCATTGCTTGGCGCGTTCGCCCTTTACTCCGTCAGGGTTGGTGCAAAACATGTCCGCCAGATCGCGGCGCACTTTGCGCTTGTCCACCAGTCGCGTCAGGCCACCGGTTCCGGGCAGTACACCGAGCAGCGGAACTTCCGGCAAACTCACCGCGCTGGAGCGGTCGTCCACCAGGAGGATTTCGTCGCATGCCAATGCCAGCTCGTATCCGCCGCCGGCGCACGTCCCGTTGATCGCCGCGACGAACTTCAAATCGTCATAGCGGCTGGAGTCTTCCATGCCGTTGCGTGTCTCATTGGTGAACTTGCAGAAGTTGACCTTCCAGGCATGGGATGACGACCCCAGCATGTAAATATTTGCGCCTGCGCAGAACATACGCTCCCGGGCGCTGGTCAGCACCACGCAGGCCACCTGCGGGTGCTCGAACCGGATGCGCTGCAAGATGCCGTATAGCTCGATATCGACGCCGAGATCATAGGAGTTGAGCTTGAGCTTGTAGCCCGGCCGCAGCCCACCCTCTTCGTCAACGTTCATGGCAAGCGTCGCCACGCGGCCGTCTACGTTGAGCCGCCAATGGCGACACTGCTCTTCAGCCACATCAAACGTGACCAGCTCCGTGTCATTGACTTTGAGCATGCTTTAGAAATTCTCCTCACAGCGCAGCGGCGAGAGCCGCCTTACCCGCAGGTCAGAACGTGCAGATGCCCACATCTCTTTGATGCATTATAGTGCATGACAAACGCTCTGAGGACAGGTTTCGGAACGGTCCGCCTATTTTCTGGCCATCGCCCCTGAGCGTGCTTCCAGGGCCAACCGGATGCATTGTGCAATGGAGTGGGTGCTGGTATCGATGACCAGGTCAGCTTTCCCGTAGAGGGGTTTGCGGACGGAGAGGATGCGCTGCAGGTCTTCCATGGATTGGCGGTTCTCGGCCATAGGACGCATATCCCCTTGGGCTACTACGCGCTGCATGTGATCTTCCGGAGTTGCTTTCAACCAGATGGTGTAGCAGGTTGTCAGCAGGCGTTCGAAGGTGGCAGGCTCGGAGACCAGACTGCCGCCGGTTGCCAGCACGAACTGCGGAGTGCGCTCGAGGACTGCATCCAGACAGCGCCGCTCCAAGCGACGGAAACCGCTCTGGCCGTAGAGTTCGAAGATCACACCCAGGGAGACGCCCGCCTCTTCCTCGATACACCTGTCCAGCTCTACGAACGGAAAACCGAGTTTAGCCGCTAAGTCGCTACCGAGAGTGGACTTACCGGCGCCACGTAAACCGATGAAAGCAATACGATCGAACCGTCCTGCCTGATCGACGTCGCCGAAGCGCTCAACCAGCAGGCGGCGCGCCTCCTGCAAGTCGCTTTCCGGCAGGCGGCGCAGAAACTCGGTCGTATGGATGAGGTCGATCGGCGGCTCCGGCCCTTCCATCAGCAAGGCTTCGAGTGGAATGTGGAGGGCTTGTGCGATGTCGCGCAAAAGAAGTACGGAGACGTTCCCCCGCCCGCTTTCGAGTTGTGCCAGGTAGCGCTCGGAAACACCCGAGTCGCGGGCGAGGATTTTGCGGGTCATGCCGCGGCTGGCACGGGCCGCGCGGACCCGGGCGCCCAGGACCCTGAGCAAACTTTGGTCGCCATGGTTTTTGGCGATCTTATAACTTTCGTTATAACGGTCGGAATTGCCCGTCGAAGTGTCGGCAGGGTTGGACATGGGAGGCACAACATCGCCGCTGGGCGGCCGTGGTCACATGCATTATACTTCCTTAGCCCTGCAATTTGACTGACGCGGGAGCAAGTTTGACGGGCCGCTTGAGGTCGAGAAAACGGAAGGCAGGAGCCGGATCTTGTGGCGTTAAGTCTGACCATCCTGGTGGGTACGATGACCGGCACCGCCGAGATGGTGGCGCAAGAGGTACAGACGGCCCTGGAAGGCGCCGGCCATGCCGTTTCCATTCGTATGATGGACGACCTGGACGCTAATGTCTTCCAACCCGGAGGTACGTACCTGATTTGCACTTCGACCTACGGACAGGGAGACGTGCCCGACAACGCCCAGGAGTTCTTTGCCAGTCTTGAGCGCGACCGCCCTGACCTCTCTTCGACTGCATATGGCCTGATCGCACTCGGCGACCTCACTTACCGCGATACATTTTGTGAAGGCGGTATGCGCTTCGACCAGCTCTTAACCGAACTTGGTGCACACCGCATCGGCGAAATTCTGAAGCACGACGCGAGTTCGGGAACCTTACCGGAAGAAGTGGCGGCGCAATGGATCATCCCGTGGGCGGAGCTCGCAGAATCAGGCGCCACGGACGACAAAGCCGAGGCGTCAACCCAGTCCTGAAACTTCTATGAGGCAAACCATAGAGCAAAAATCGGCAGAAGTGCTGGTGGACGGCAAGCGCCTGGAGACTCTGTGGCTGAAGCCGCCGGTCGCAACCGCTACAACCATCGTGATGCTGCACGAGGGGCTCGGCTCCATCGAATTATGGCGCGACTTCCCGCACCGGCTGGCGGATTCGACCAACTCGAATGTCCTGGTGTATTCGCGTTACGGCCATGGCGGTTCCGACAAACTGGCGGAGAAGAGGCCGGTGAGCTTTATGCACCACGAAGGCGAAGTAGTGCTGCCGGAGTTGCTCGACAAGTTAGATATTGAGAGACCGATCTTGCTGGGTCACAGCGACGGTGGATCGATCTCACTCATCTTTGCCGGCCGCTATCCCGATCGCGCCCGGGGGCTGATTCTGGAGGCGCCGCACGTCTTCGTGGAAGACCTCAGCATTGCGAGCATCCAGGCGGCGAAGGTCGCGTTCGAGACCACGAATCTCGCGGCAAGAATGGCCTGCTACCACGCGGACGTGGATGGCGCGTTCCGAGGATGGAACGACGTTTGGCTCGATCCGGAGTTTCGTTCGTGGAACATCGAATCGTACCTGACATCGATAACCTGTCCCGATTCTGTGCATTCAGGGCGAAGAGGACGAATACGGTACCCGTGCGCAAGTGGAGGCAATCCGTGAGCAGACCCCACAGACGGAGATTCTGATGCTGGCGAACTGCAAACATTCGCCGCATCGTGAGCAGCCGGCTGCGACGCTGGACAAGATGGTGAAGTTCGTAGGAACACTTAATGGCCGGCCACAAATTCACGCCGATCGATTCGCGACAGAGGCGAAGAGCGACTAGGCGAAAGGCAAAGACATGTCAGAGTGGGTGAATACTTTCAAGGGTGCGGTCCTGGCTTCCGAGTACGACTTCACCAGCCACATGAATTCCCAGATGTACGTCTCGCGTTTCGACCAGGCGACATGGTTTCTGTTGCGGGCGATCGGCGTGACGCCAGTGTCCATCAAGCAGCAAAACCTGCGTATCGCAATCGTTCGCCAGAATTATCAGTTTCTGGAAGAGCTGCGGGGCGGGGAACTGGTCGAGATCAAGAGCGGCTTTCTCGCTGTCGGCGAAAAGTATTTTCGTTTCCTGCATCAAATGTTCGACGCCGAAAGTGGACGCATGATCGCTACCTGCGACAGCGTCGCGGTCCGCGCCAGTCTTGCTACCGGGAAGAGCGTGCCGCTGACCACGGAGCTTCAGGAGAAGGCGAAGCAGTACCTCGTAACTCCGAACGCGCCGCTGGATGAGCAGATCGGGTAAAGAACACCGGCCTCTGAACAATTCTGGTATTGACCCGCAACATTCGCATTCCGCATAATCATGCCACGGGTGTTGGAGTTCACCCTTAACCGCCCCAGCAATGGGGAAGATGACTCCTACCAGGATTCACTGGAGGAGTCTCGCGCTTCTTGGCTTCTCCGAATCCTGACAACACAAAGTTCGCGGGAACGTGCTGACCTCGTCGGCATGTTCCGCCATCGTCGCGTAGTTCGTAGCGATGTTTGCGAGCAGACAGGAATCGCGAGTGCTGAGATATCTACTGATCGGTTCGGGCGGTTTCGCGGGCGCGGTAGCCCGCTATTGGGTGGGGACCCTGGTGACACAGCGCATGGGTCTGCGCTTTCCTTACGGCACGTTCCTTATTAATGTCACCGGCTGCTTTCTCATCGGCTTTTTCATGCACCTGCTGGCCGAGCGCGGTGTACTCAATGTTCACTGGCTTTACGTCGTAGTCATCGGATTCATTGGGGCGTACACGACGTTCTCCACCTTCGAGTACGAAACCATGCGCGAGCTGCGCGACGGACAGATCGCGATTGGCCTGCTTTATGTGAGCGCAAGCGTATTCGTTGGCTTTTTTATGGTGTGGCTGGGGTCGTCTGGCAGCCGAAATCATTCCCTGAATCGTGCCATAGGGCTTCCGGCCTTGCCGATTCTCTCGTTTTCCGCCGCGTTTCCCCGTCCGCCTCTCGATCTTCCGCCAAGTCTGCCCGGAATCACACTGAACATTGCTTGAGTGACGTCCGTCACCGGCAGCAGTGCGCTTCGTCCTATGAGCTCCGGTACCCTAAACCTCAATTTGTTAGAGCACGGTCATTCAGGTTGTCAGCGACCGTGTTCCAGACGGACCTGTAGCACTCATACATTTCTTAGTTGGGGAGAGACGCGGATGGTCGCGATCGCGGACGAAAAAGAAGTGCAAACAATCGGGGAACAACTCAACAAAGCCGGCATTCCCCGCCGTGAATTCCTGGAGTTCTGTACCAAGCTAATGATTGCCGCGCCGATCGGTCTTGCGGTCACCAAGCAAGCGTGGGCGGGAGATGTGGCTGCGGAAGTCGCAAAGCTGCAGCGCCCGTCGGTCGTCTGGCTGGAGTTTCAGGACTGCACCGGTTGCACCGAAACATTATTAAGAACGTCGCGTCCCAGCGTCGATGAACTCATCTTCAACGTCATCTCGCTCGACTACCACGAGACGCTGATGCCCGGAGCCGGCAAACAGGCGGAGCAGGCACTGCATACTGCGGTGGATGGCAAGGAAGGCAAGTTCTTCCTGGTTTGTGAAGGTTCGATCCCGACCAAAAACAATGGCGAGTACCTCAAGATCGCCGGCCGTCCCGGGACCGAGGTGTTGCAGGACATCGGAAGCAAAGCCGCAGCCATCATTGCCATGGGTTCATGTGCTTCGTGGGGAGGTATTCCTTCCTCGGGCGACAACCCGACCGGCGCGGTTGGCGTTTCCGACTTAATTCGCGGTGTGCCCATCGTTAATATTCCGGGTTGCCCCCCCAATCCCTACACGCTGATCGGCACGATATTGGAAATCATGCGCACCGGCGCGCCGCCGCAGCTCGACGCCGAGCTTCGTCCCAAGTTCGCCTATGACCGCGTCATACACGACCAGTGCCCACGCCGCGCTCACTTCGATGCGGGGCGGTTCGCGCAGATGTTCGGCGATGACGGCCACCGCCAGGGATGGTGCCTGTACAAGCTCGGTTGCAAAGGCCCCGATACTCACGCCAGTTGCTCCGTACGGCAGTTCAACGAAGTGCCCGACGTTTGGCCGATCGGAATTGGCGCACCGTGCGTAGGCTGTACGGAAAAGAACGTTGCTTTTAAGGTCCCAATTTTCGAACGAGCGTCCGTTTACAACTACACCCCGCCCAGCACCTACCCGAGCATCAACACCGCACAAGGGCGACCCGCGAGCATAGCTTCCGGTGTCGCCGGGGTACTGGTGGGCGCAGGTATCGGCGCCGCGTGGACAGCGGCGCAACGCTTCAAGAGCAGCCAGGAAGCGGCGGACGAACATCCCCCGGCGGAGCCCATGCAGATGCGCCCCATACCGGACGAGAAGCTGGCGTCGAAACCGGGCAACGGCAATAAGGACAAGGGCACGGGAGAGTGACATGTCACTGAGCCGTCGCGATCTGCTCAAACTCGGAGTGGTTGGTGGAACAGCCTGTGTCCTCCCGGCCGCGGCAAGTGCCGCCGAGGGCCATGAAACTGCAGTGCCGCCGAATGCGGTGGCCATGCTGTATGACTCCACGAAGTGCATCGGTTGCAAGTCGTGCGTCGTGGCCTGCACCGAGGCGAATGGGTTAACGCCCGATACTTCGGTGGATTCCATTCATCAGGCCCCCAACGATCTCAACGCGCACACGAAGAACATCATCAAGCTGTACAAAGGCACCGGCAAGGACGCGGGAGAATACGCCTTCGTCAAACGCCAATGCATGCACTGTCTTGATCCTTTCTGCGTGGCGGCCTGTCCGTTCCACGCGCTGGAGAAAGACAAACAGACCGGCGTGGTGGGCTGGACATCCGAGAAATGTATCGGTTGCCGCTACTGCCAGGTTGCGTGTCCTTACCAGATTCCCAAGTTCGAATGGGACGCGTTCAACGCCAAGGTTGTGAAGTGCGAATTCTGCGGGCCTCGCCTGGCCAAGAACCAGGAGCCGGCCTGCACCTTCGTCTGTCCGACGCACGCGGTGATCTTCGGGCGTCGCGACGTTCTGCTGGCCGATGCCCACAAGCGGGTTACGGCCAATCCGGGTAAGTACTACGAAAACCACGTGTATGGCGAGCACGAAGCCGGTGGCACCCAGGTCCTGTACCTCTCGCACGTGAGCTTCAACAAGCTAGGACTGCCTTCGCTGGATGCGCGCGAGCATCCCACGCGCTGGCTGCATTGGTCGGAACTGGTGCAGAAGTGGTTTCTGTTGCCGGTGGCGCTGTACGTCGGCATCGTGGCCAAGCTGAAGGACAACTTCCGCGAGCACGAGGCTGAAATGAACGAAGAACACAAGAAAACGGGATTGATACCCCAGATATGAGCATCGCAACCCAATCTCAAAGTGATCTGACAGTCGTCCGGTGGCAACGGGGCGTGCCGGTCTTCGGTGTGCCTGTACTCACCCGGAACTTCATTTTTCTGGCCGCCCTAACTGTATTCGGATTCGTGCTGGTGATTTACCGGCAGATCTTCGGATTGGGCGCAGCTACTGGCCTGAGCGACGGTTTTCCGTGGGGAATCTGGAAGACCTTCAACGTCATGACGCTCACAGCGCTGGGCTCGGGAAGCTTTCCCATTGGCATCGCCGCATGGCTGTTCCATAAGCGCCGCCTGCACGCCGTGATGCGCACCACGCTGCTGATCAGCTTCCTGGTGTACCTCACCGGCCTGCTCGCGATTGCAGTGGACGTGGGGCGTCCGTGGAACGTGTACAACTTCTTCTCCATCTTCCGCTGGAACACGATGTCGCCGATGTGGGAAGTGTTGTGGTGCATGCCGCTGTATTGCCTGTTCCCGCTCTTCCTGGAGAACACGCCGCCGGTTCTGGAGCAGCTCTATTATTTCTTCCCGCCGATTCGCGGCCTGGTGATCTGGTCGGTGCCGGTGGTGCGCGTGACGTATCCGTTCGTGGTCGCGCTGGCGTATGTGTTGCCGATGATGCATCAGTCGGCACTGGGCGGCCTGATGTTGATGGCGGGCAACCAGGTGCAGCCACTCTGGCAAACTCCGCTGTTGCCGCTGCTGTATATGTGGGCGGCGGCGTTCATCGGAGTCGCGACGACGATCGGCGCCATGATGTTGTGCTGCCTGGCGTGGAAGCGTCCGCTGGACCAGTCGATTCTCGATGAACTGGTGGAATTGATGGTGGTGCTGATTCTGCCTTGGGCGGCCGTGCGCATGCTGGACATTGTGATCCGCGCCATCTTCATGGGACAGTTCCTGCGCATGCTGTCACCGTGGTGGCTGCCACCGCTGTTCCTGGCGGAGATGCTGCTGATCGTTTGGCCGGCATTACGCCTGCGTCGCAAGGAAGTTCGCGAGGACCATTATCAGCTGTTCCTGAGTTGTGCCCTGATTGCGCTGGGCGGGCTGGGCTACCGTTTTGATCCCACTACCTTTGCCTACCGGCACTGGGACGTCACGCATTACACACCGGCCCTGATCGAGATTTTCATTTCCCTGGGGTTCATTTGTTTCTGCATCATCGGCTTCCTGTGGGCGGTCAAGCGGCTGCCCATTCTTCCCGCGCCGGTGGAGCAGTGGTACGAGTCGGAAAATTACTACAGAAAAATCTATCCCTACATTCAACTGAGTGGCTATGGCGACAAGAATCAATATCGACCCAATTACACGGATTGAAGGTCATCTCCGCATTGACGCGGAGGTGGAAGGGGGCAGCGTCTCGAAGGCTTGGGCCAGCTGCACCATGTGGCGTGGCATCGAGAACATCCTGCTCGGGCGTGACCCGCGTGAGGCATGGCTCTTTACCCAGCGCTTTTGCGGCGTCTGCACCACTGTCCATGCCATGGCCAGTGTTCGCGCGGTCGAGGATGCACTGAAGCTTCAGATTCCTCCCAACGCGCAGTACATTCGCAACCTGATCCTCATCAATCACGCGTTGCACGATCACATCGTGCACTTCTATCAGCTTTCGGCGCTCGACTGGGTTGACATCATGACGATCCCCGGCGCCGATCCCGTGAAAGCGGCTTCGCTGGCCCAGAGTCTGTCGGGCTGGACGGGCAATTCGCCGCAGGAGCTGAAGACGGCGCAGGACAAGATCAAGGGCTTCGCTGCCAGCGGACAGCTCGGCATGTTCGCGACCGGGTATTGGGGACATCCCGCGATGAAGCTGCCGCCGGACGTGAACCTTATCGCGTTCACGCACTATCTCCAGGCGTTGCAGTATCAGCGCAAGGCTCTGCAGGCGGTCGGCATCCTCGGCGGCAAGACGCCGCACATCCAGAACCTCGCGGTTGGCGGCGTGCAGAACGCCATCAACCTCGACAGCATGGCCACCATGAACATGGACCGGCTCTACATGCTGAAGTTCCTGCAGGATGAGGTGATTCCGTTCGTGCAGCAATGCTACTTCAACGACGCTTGCACCATCGCGGCGCTGTATCCCGAGTGGATGACGTATGGCAAGGGCGTGGACAACTATCTGGCCGTGCCCGACCTGCCGCTCAATGCGCAAGCCTCGGCATTCGATCTGCCGGGCGGAGTCATCATCGACGGCAAGATCACCTCGCCGTCGACGTTCTACACCGCGGCCGACGGCGAATTCCGCGAGGCGGTCGCCGAAGACCTCACCCACGCCTGGTACAAGGGCAAAGAGCCGCAGCGTCCCTGGCAGGGTGAGACTGTTCCCGAGTACACCGACTTCCAGGAGAACGGAAAGTACACCTGGGTGAAGGCCCCACGCTACGATCAGCGGCCAATGCAGGTAGGCCCGCTGGCCCAGGTGCTGATCGGTTACGCTCAAGGTCATCCGCTGACCAGGAAATGGACCGATCTTGCGCTGGCGAAGATCTCTGCCGTCAGCAAGCGGCACGTTACGGTGAACGACCTGCAGTCCACCATGGGACGCCACGTCGCGCGTGCGATTCGCTGCGCCATGTTGTCCGACCTGGCTACCAAGCACTGGGAATACCTGGTCACCAACGTCAGCCGCGGCGACACCGCAACTTACAATCCGCCGAAATTTCCCGATGGCGAAGTCGAAGGCGTCGGCACGCACGAAGCTCCGCGTGGCACATTGTCGCACTGGGTGGTGGTGAAGAACGGACGCCTGGCCAACTACCAGGCTGTTGTTCCGACCACCTGGAACGCCAGCCCGCGCGACCAGAAGGGACAGCCCGGACCGTACGAAGCGTCGCTGCTCGGCAACCCGGTCGCCGACCCGGAGAAGCCGCTGGAAGTGCTTCGTACGGTACACTCGTTCGATCCTTGCATGGCATGCGCGTGCCATACTTACGATCCATCGGGCAAGCCCATCGCGACGGTAAAAATATTGTGATTCCGAAGATTCTCATCGCCGGCGTTGGCAATCTGCTGCTGCAGGATGACGGGCTCGGTCCGCAAGCCGTGGCCCGTCTCCAGGCAGAGTACCAATTCGGCGACGAGGTGGAGCTGCTCGACATCGGCACTCCGACCCTCGATTTCGTGGACTACCTGCGCGGACGCGAAGTCGTGCTGCTCATCGACGCGCTTGGCGGAGGCGGCGAGCCCGGCGAGATTCTCACCTTCAATAAAGAGCAACTGAAGGAATTCCTCCCCAATATGCGCCTCAGCGCGCACCAACCCTGTTTGAACGAAACTCTACACACCGCCGAGACCGCTGGCATCGACCTAAAAGAAGTTCTGCTGGTTGGCGTTGTGGGCTACAGCTTTGAAGTCGGAACCGAGCTCGGTCCTTACGTCTCGCAGGCCATGCCGGAAGTGCTGGAGCTGGTCGCTGACTTTGTGCGGCGGCACGGTGTGAAAGTTACAAAGCGCGCCATCGTTGAGGCGACCCACGCCTGGTGGGAAGCGGACCCCCCAGTCAACGCGTAGAAAAAAACTTCTAGTCAGGGATTTGGTTAAGGCTCCAACGTTTATCAGCCGGATTACCGGACGGTCCGCCATTCAAGTGCCTAATGCCAGCGTTGCGCTGAATAGTAATACGTTGGCGATGGAAAGAATCAGCGAACTGATCCGCCGCCATCCTTTGCCGAAGAGAGCGAGTATCAGCGCCGCTACCGATATCGACCATCCGGCAGCGAGAACGATTGCCAGAACGATGGAGATGCCACCGAGGCCGTGTTCGACGAAAAACGTCGTTCCGCTGAAGCCACTGATGCGGGCTGCGATGCCCTCAGCGACCACGAACAGCAAGCCAGAAACCGTAACGAGAGCCAGGGCGAGAAACCCTGCAACGGTCCTCCAGCCTCTCCGGGATCTTATTCCCTCATGGACCAGCTTTCTCAAGGACCAACCAAGCAAGCTCAGATAGGCCGCAAGAGAAACCAAGTTGCAGGTCCGGCGGACATTCGATTCCGCAGTCCACCAACCTTCGTCACTTCGGGCGAATGAAGAGAGGCCGTATGGGTCGCCGATTGGATCAGGTGGCAATACTCTCGGCCAGGCGGCTTCCTTTATGATCAACCCGCCGAACACAACCGCAATCACCCCGAGCGAACTGAAAAGGGCAACTGCCGGCTTCTTTGTCTTCCACGAGAGCAACACCGCCAGAGCCGCAGAGAGCGTAACCAGCGCGACAAACTCAAGAACGAAAATCTGTTCGTGATCCATCAGGTGACTTCCTTGCTTCACCCCTGGTTACTTTTTCGAGCCAACTATAACAAATCCGACTGGCCGGTCGCTGTTACGACGCTTGCCCACTCGTGGGCCGACAGTCGCTTGCGCTGCACCGTCGCCATCGTGATTGGCACGTGAATGAACATGCCATGCTGCAGACCGATGATGATGTCGGTCTTGCCCGCCATGGCGGCGTGTACGGCGTGACGCGCAAACGAGTCGCACATCACGGAATCGACCGTCGAGGCCGGCACGCTGCGGATGTAATAGCTCGGATCGATATACCGGATGACGACCGGGAAGCGCAGCCGGGCGAAGTGCTCTGCGATCTTCTCTTTCAGGAACAGTCCGATGTCGCGATGCTTGAGGTTGCCCGACGCGTCCTTCTCATCGGCGGGCGGCATCAGGTCCTGCCCCGCGCCCTCCGCCACCACAATCAGCGCATGGTGACGCTCTAGCAGTCGCCGATGCAGCTCAGCCAATAGTCCTCGTTCGCCCTCAAGCTTGAATGGCGATTCTGGTACCAGTGCAAAGTTCACTTCCTGGCTGGCTAGCGTCGCACCTGCGGCGATGAAGCCCGAGTCACGTCCCATGACTTTCACAATGCTGATGCCATTCTTGACGCAGTGCGCTTCGACATGCGCCGAATCGATGATGTCCTTGGCGCGTGCGATGGCTGTGAAGTATCCAAACGAGCGATTCACGAACATCACGTCATCGTCGATGGTCTTCGGGATACCGATGACGGAAATCTTGAGGTTGCGCCGTTTCACTTCTTCGGCAATCGCGTGCGCACCGCGCTGCGTGCCGTCACCGCCCACGGCGAACAGGATGTTGATGCCACGCTGCTCCAGAAAATCGACAATGATGTCAGGACTCACCGGCCCGCGCGAGGAACCCAGCAGCGTTCCGCCCCGCTGGTGGATGTCGTTGACCATCTCGGTATTCAGCCACATCGGCGAGGAAGCGTTTTCCGGTGCGAATCCCGAGTAGCCATAGCGAATGCCGAGTACAGAACTCACGCCGTAGTGATAATGCAATTGCAGATACACCGAGCGGATCACATTGTTCAGGCCGGGACACAATCCTCCGCAGGTCACGATGGCCGCCTTGGTGCGTGCCGGGTCGAAGAAAATCTTTTCCCGGGGGCCGGCCTTCTCAAAAAGTTGCCCGTCTCCCTCTTCGGAGACATCAATCTCGAGCGGCAGCCGAACGAACGTGCTGTCGCCGACGAAAGTCTCTCCCACTGCGCCCCGGGCCTCGCGCCGCAGCGGCGACTGCACTGCGCACGGTCCCAGAGTAGTTACGGCAACGGTTTTCTTATCGCTCATGCAGAGTTCCTGCGTCATTCTTGTCCCTTCACGTGGCTGACACGTCCGCACAGTTACCATAAATGACGCGGCGGCACGCCGCTGTCGCACGCGTCACAACGCGGTTGTGACATTCGCCGGACGGGACGCCCCGAACTCGCGGACTTTCCCAACCGTCGGCGCGGCGCTAAGATGACCTTATGCCTGACGAGAAGAACGGACCGGAAACCAATGCCGGCCAAAGTCCGAATGCGGCCGAATACGTAGCCGAAGCGCACCGCCGCCTGACCACTATGCGTAAAGAGCTCGACAAGCATCCCGATCTTGAGGCTGCCATCGAACGGCTGGAACTGGCGCTCAGCGTCCTCACTACCAAGACTGGCGGCATGCTGTAGCTAGCTGAACAGCAGCTCTTTCGCGCGCTGCGAAGCCTTTACTACTGCCTTAATCAGCGTCACGCGCAGGCCGCCTTCTTCCAATTCCAGAATTCCGTCCACCGTGCAGCCCGCGGGAGTCGCGACCGCGTCCTTCAGCAGCGCGGGGTGGTCGCCGGTTTCGAGCATCATCTTGGCCGACCCAAGTACAGTTTGCCCGGCGAGCTTCATGGCAATGTCGCGCGGCAGGCCGACCTTCACGCCGCCCTCGGCGAGCGATTCCAAGACCATGAAAATGTAAGCCGGCCCGCTGGCCGACAGTCCCGTGACCGCGTCCATGTGCTTTTCATCGACGCGAATCGTCTCACCCACGGTGTCGAAAAGCTTGTGCACGATGTCGAGGTCCGAGCTCTTGACCGCCGTACCGCAGCAGAACGCCGTCATGCCCGCGCCCACCCGCGACGGCGTATTCGGCATGGCGCGCACCACAGGAATTCCTGCCGGAATGCGCTGCTCGATGTAAGAAGTCGGCACCGACGCTGCGATGGAAATGATGAGTTGATTGGGCCGCAGCTCGGGTTCAATCTCGCGCACCACCTCGCCCAGTGTCTGCGGCTTAATGCATAACAAGACCACGTCGGCGCCCTTCACCGCCTCGTTATTGTTGGTCGTGACCTTCACTCCGAACTTCGCCGCCAGCGCATCCAGGCGCTCGCTATGATTCACCGTGGCTGCGATGTCTTCAGGTCTCACCACTTTCTGCTGGCAGAGCGCCTGCAGCAGGATGCTGCCCATTTTGCCTAAGCCAAGAATCGCCAGCCGAGGATGTTGCTTCGATCGCGCCAAATTACACGGTCCTGTGGAACGCAGATTCCGGTTGTCCGGTATAGCTGCGATTGTAAATTGCGGTGAGGTCAGCGTGAAATGCATGACGCACTCTTGGGAGCTCGTTTATCGTCGCGGAGGGAGCTTGAATGTACGGTGCAAACTTTCGACGGGTAGTCGTCACGTCGGTTCTGGCGCTTCTTGCCTCCGTTCCCACCCGGGCGCTCGCGCAGCAGTTCCCCCGTTTGCAGGAAGAGAACCTGGCCGGCCAGCAGGTGGTGCTGCCCGACGCGGCCTCGGGAAATGTGGCGGTGCTGGTGTTAGGTTTCTCGCACGCCTCGTCGACGCCGACCGAGGCTTGGGCGAAGCGACTCCAAAGCGATTTCGGCCACGCGTCCGGCTTCCAACTCTGGCAGTTGGCGGTACTCGAAGACGTGCCGCGGCTGATCCGCGGCGTAGTGATCTCGGGCATAAAGAAGGGCGTTCCCGAAGATCAGCGCGCACGCTTCCTGGCCGTGTTACACAACGAAGATGAGCTGAAGAAGCTGGTTGGATTCAAAGCCGAAGACGATGCTTACATCATCGTGCTCGACCGGCGTGGCAAGGTTGCTTACCAGGCCCATGGTGCATCGGTCGATCCGGGATATGCCGAGTTCAAGGCGAAACTGCAGGGATTGATGAAGTGACGCTACTAATCGCTGCCTGCAGATCACACCTTCCTGCAAGTTACTCGTCCCTGATTCCTGCGATATAATCAGCGACCTTGCACGGTTCCGGCTCTGCGAAATCTCAAGCACTCACTCGGGAGGTCCATCGGTGACCCGCCAATTGGCTGTCGCTGCACTTACTCTTGCGCTGCTCCAACCCGGTAGCGCTGCCGCTCCGTCCGCTGCTCTCGATGGTTATTCTCCCGCGCACGCCGCTACCGAGCGCGACTGGGAGACCAAGTACCGCAATCTTCCCGATCCCAAGACCATCCGCGACAACATGCAGCGCCTGAGCGCGCATCCGCATGCCGTTGGCCAGCCCTACGACAAGGACAACGCGGAGTGGCTGCTGTCGAAGTTCAAGGAGTTCGGCTTCGACGCGCAGATCGAGACGTTTTACGTTCTCTTCCCGACGCCCAAAGAGCGCAAGGTCGAACTGCTGGAGCCGACTCAGTTCACGGCCAAGCTGCAAGAGCAACCGCTTGCCATCGATCCTACGTCGTCGCAGACCGCCGAACAGTTGCCCACGTACAACGCGTACTCCAAAGATGGTGACGTGACCGGACCGCTGGTGTACGTCAATTACGGCATGCGCGAGGACTACGAGCAGCTCGAGCGCATGGGCGTTTCCGTGAAAGGGGCCATCGTCATCGCTCGCTATGGCGGCGGATGGCGCGGCATCAAGCCCAAGGTCGGCGCCGAGCATGGCGCGATCGGATGCATCATCTATTCCGACCCGCGTGACGACGGGTACTTCGAGGGCCAGTACTTTCCCGACGGCCCGTTCCGTCCCTCTGACGGCGTGCAGCGCGGCAGCGTGATGGACACGGATTATCCTGGCGATCCACTCACCCCCGGAGTCGGCGCGACCAAAGACGCCAAGCGCCTGCAGATCAGTGAAGCCAAGACCATCACGACCATTCCGGTGCTGCCGATCTCGTACGGCGATGCGCAACCACTCTTGGCGGCGATCACGGGACAGGTCGTGCCGGAAAGCTGGCGCGGCGCACTGCCCATCACCTATCACGTCGGCCCGGGACCGGCGAAGGTACATCTGTTAGTGAAGTCGAACTGGGACATTAAGCCGATCTACGATGTCGTCGCGAAGATCGCCGGCAGCGAGACGCCCGATCAGTGGGTCATCCGCGGCAATCATCATGATGCGTGGGTGAATGGTGCT
Source organism: uncultured Acidobacteriaceae bacterium (assembly GCA_963738905.1). Taxonomy (GTDB): domain Bacteria; phylum Acidobacteriota; class Terriglobia; order Terriglobales; family Acidobacteriaceae; genus DASRAA01. The sequence goes on along the minus strand of CAVTYG010000010.1, from coordinate 95,250 downwards.
GAAGATCCTATCTCGGGCGCGTCGGCGGTGCTCGAAGAAGCGCGCTCGTTGGGCGAGCTGATGAAGCAGGGCTGGAAGCCGAAGCGCACCATCCTCTACTGTCTGTGGGACGGCGAAGAGCCCGGCCTTCTCGGCTCCACCGAGTGGGTCGAGGAGCACGGCGCTGAGCTGAATCAGCACGCAGTTGTGTACATCAATTCCGACTCCAACTCGCGCGGATTCCTCTTTGCCTCCGGCTCGCATACGCTCGAGCCCATGGTCAACTCGGTTGCGCGCGATGTGCAGGACCCGGAAACCAAGTTGAACGTGCAGCGGCGGGCGCAGTTGCGTCGCATCGGCCGCGCCCAGAAGCTCGATGATCGCGAAGAAGCCCGCAGCCGCGACCTGCGTATTGGCGCACTGGGCGATGGCTCGGACTATGCTTCATTCCTCGACCATGCCGGAATCGCGTCGCTCAACATCGGTTTTGGCGGCGAATCTGATGGCGGCATCTATCACTCCATCTACGACGATTTCTACTGGTACACCCACTTTGGGGATACCGAGTTCGTGTACGGGCGCGCCCTGTCGCAGTTGGGCGGGACCTTGGTCATGCGCATGGCTGACGCCGACTTGCTGCCCTTCGATCCGTCCGCTTCCGCCGACACTGTAAGGCGCTACGTCACGGAGCTGAAGTCCGAGCTCAAAGAGAAACAGGACAAAGTGAAGGAGCGCAATCGCGAGATTGAAGAAGGCGTGTTCACCGCGACGGCCGATCCGCAGAAGAAGTATGTTGCTCCGCCGCAGGAACAGGTGCCGCCTTACCTGAACTTTGCGCCTCTTGAAAACGGCATCGAAGCGTATTCGCTGGCGGCAAAACGATACAAGAGCGCCTTCAGCAAGCTCGCCGAGAGTAATCCCATAGTGTGGGACTCACCTGAACTGAAAGCCCTGAACCAGCAGCTTATGCTGACCGAGCGCACCTTCATGACTACCGAGGGCCTGAAGGAGCGCCCCTGGTTCAAGCACCAGATTTACGCCCCGGGCGCCTATACCGGCTATGGCGTCAAAACCATTCCGGCAGTCCGCGAAATGATGGAAGAAGATAAATGGTCAGACGCCGATCAGGGCGCAGTCATAGCCGGCGGCGTGCTGATGAAGCAAGCCGCACTGGTCAACTCCATGGCTGCGGAATTGGAGAAGGTAGTGGGGAACGCTCCTCCAGCAACGCAGACCGCACGGAAGCATAAGAAGACGGAAGAAGCGCCGGTCAGCGGGCGATAGAGATAGTGTTTAAAAACGGCATCTACTTGCGATACTCGCGCCACGACGGGTCGGCCGCCAACGTATTCGCCCTGAGGAAATCCCAGATTGGCGGATTGATCTTGCCGGCGACAGCGTAATAGTTGTGGTCGTGCCCGGGTATTTCGGTGAGTTGCACAGAGAAGCCGCGAGAATCGAACGCGTCGCGGGTGGCGCGCACGAGAGCCGTCGAGAAATACGGATCATTTGTCCCCACCCATATACCGATGGGCATCTTGCGCGTCGCAACGTCGATGGCGCCGAAATCGCTTTGCAGCAACGCTCCGGCATGAATTGCTGTCGCAGCAAAGTACTCAGACTGGACTGCCGCCAGGTACAAGGCGTACACCGCGCCTGCCGAATGTCCAAATAAATACACACGCCGCGGATCGACCGCGTATTTCGCTTTCGCCGCCTCAACCACTGCGTGGATGAAGTCAGGACCATCCGCCGTCTGGTTCCACTGCGACGAGTCGCTCGAATCAGGCGCAACCAGGACGATGCCTTCCTTGGTCGAGAGGTCTTTCCATGGGTCGATTAGCGACATGCCATTGTGTCCGGAGCCGTGTAAGAGGAGAAGCATCGGAGCATGCTCCTTCACGGCGTTGGGCACAAATACATAATATGTGCGGGGCTTTCCCTCAAAAGTAAGCGCGAGTTTCTGGGGTTTTGCCTTGTCGTCAGCCAGACACGCGGCAATGAGCATCAAGATCGCAAGAGTGAACCGCAACGTGTTGCTCATGGCGGTTGTTTTACCACAAAAATCCGTGCGACGGCAGTGACGTGAGGAATCGGAACGGGGGCCGTCGCAGTCTAAGAACGCTCAAGTGCCGACTAACTCGTTGTACTGCGCCTCCGTCAGCGGCACCACCGAAAGCCGTCCGATGTGGACGAGTGGTGAATCGGCGAACAGCTTATTGGCTTTGATTTCCGCCAGGGTAACGGGCTTCGCCAGCGCCTTACCGGCTTTGATCTTTACCAGCGGCTTCTTCGGATCGGCGGCATCTACCGAGACCACCGACGCAGTACCCACCGCGGTCTTGTGATCTCCGGTTTCGTAAATAATCAAGCGCGTTCCCGGTGTCATGGTGCGCAGATTGCGCACTGCCACGGGATTCGTGACCCCATCCCAGACGGTGGTCTTGTCGCGTTGCAGGTCGGCGAACGAGTACTCGGTCGGCTCAGTTTTCAGTAGGTAGTCCATAGGCACAATATGGTCGCACAGCCGGTGCGCACCTGCCTACAGCTTCGTCTTATCGATCAAATCCCTGCCACGAGGTAAATATCTCCGCGCCGAAAGCGCCGCCCATGGCGGTGACTGCCGGACCCGGATCGCCATAAATCTCCATGCGGGCCGGGGTCGACACCTGCAACATTTGCGGAACAAACTGTTGCACCGACGGCCCGTTGAAGTGGGCCGTAATCGCCGCGACGTCAGCGTAGCCTTCCACGAGCCGGCAGCGCTTACGGTCGGCGCTCAAAAGAAAATGAAAGCCAAGCGTGCCCGGCTCCTTCTCGCTGACCGCCGCCATTTGTTTCACGATTGCCTCGAACTCGGCGAACTTTCCTTCGTGAATGTTGATATCGACCAGCAATCGTATGTGTGAAGTGCTCATTCGTCCTCTCAAACTAGCAAAAATAATTCCGCCACAGTGTAACGCCACCGTGGCGGGACACCGCCGATGCGCTCTTGGGTAGCGATCTTCTATTTGTAAGTCGCGTTACTGCGGAGCAGCACGTCGCGGTGCGTACTGAAGTCCACCATGGAACCGATCGCCGGCCCGCCCATGGGGTTTGATTTCATCCAGCCCTGCAATGCAGTGTTGACCTTGTCGAGGCACTCGGCGTTCGAGCAGAGGTAGTAGAACATGAACATGTTGGGATTGTCGGTGTGAATGGCCTCGACATCGACTTCATATTCAACGACGGTGCCGTCGGCCAGAAGCTTTTCCATGAAGGGTACAAAGAGGTTCTTGCTGAGGATGGCGACTGCGTCATCGGGCGCGTCCGCCTTCAAGTGATACATCGAGCCGTGGCCGTACAATCCCTTCCACGAACCGGGCTTCCAGTTGTAGTAGCGGCTGACGTAGAGACTGTCCCAATGCTTGGTGGCGCCGTCCAAAACAGGCGTCGTCGAATTGCCCGCCGTGTAGAACTGTTCCAGAACGTTCATCAGGCCGGCTTCCGACATGGAAGACCACCAGTCGTCATGGGTTTCTCCGTCGAGCTGGTGGACGATGATCCGATCGTCGCCGTAACCGATGATGGTGCCGCTGGACAGTGCCTTCTCCAGCATCGCATTGTCGGCGGCGGTGCTCTTGTCCATGTCTCCCCACTGCGCGCGGGGAATCGCCCAGTTTCCAACGTACGAATACATCGGCGGCTTTTCTTTCACTTCATTCTGGGCGACAACCGGAGCCGCGCACACAGCGACCATCGCGAACCCTAACAACACTGCGAAAACTCTCGCCAGGTTTTTATTCATTTTTTTTCCTTAAGGTGAGTTATTTGAATCCGTTGCTGCGCGATATGAATTTCGTCGAATCTGTCTCGTCTTCCAAATGCCAAGACAGGTGTCCGTGTCGCCGGTCGTGAGACACCTCATCTGCATTTTCGGGACGATCTGCTGAGAAGACCTGCGCCTTGTCTAAAGAAAGCGCACTTTTTTCAAGTGGAAGACAGAATTGGAGGTGCTCGAGGATTATGGAGGGAAGTACGGCCTATTACAATTGGGCGATAGTGGTGACGCTACCGCTCACTATTAAACCTAAAAGTGGCACAGCACTTGGACTTTAGTGCTACTGAGGAGGAGCAGCATGATCCTTCGCAAGCATGTGCGATGGGCCGCGCCCGCCTCCTGACGATTACTTACGCCGTCCCCAGTCGTTTCAGCACAGTCTCGCGAAAGCCGCGGCTCAGCGTCAGCTTCGTCCCATCGCGCAATAAGATCGAATAGTCGCCGTAAAGCGATGGCTTCAGCGTCTTAATGCGGTCAACGTTCACCAAGGTCGAGCGGTGTACTCGCAGAAACTGGCGCGCTCCCAGGCGGTTCTCTAAGGCCGTAATGGTCTCCCGCAGAATGTGCGTGACGGTGCCCACATGCAGGCAAACATAATTTCCCGCTGACTCTGCCCAGTCAATCTCTGTCGGCTTCAGGCAGACAATCTCACCGTCCGACTTCACCACGATGCGTTCCGGTCCGGTGTGACGGTTAGGGATTTCCGACAGCATTTCCAGCACTCGCTTTTGAAACATCGGCTCCGACGGATGCAGCAATTGCTTGCGCGCATGGTCCAGGGCTTCGCCCAGACGTTCCTTGTTCACGGGCTTCAGCAGGTAATCGAGGGCATGTACCTCGAACGCCCGCATGGCGTAGCGATCATAAGCGGTGACGAAGATCGTCAAGGGAAGCTTGCCGCGCTTTTGTAACGCTTCCACCACGCCGAAGCCATCGACTTCGGGCATCTGAATGTCGAGAAATACGAGATCGGGTTTTTCCCGTTCAATCAGCGTTAGGGCAGTATTCCCATCGCCGCATTCCGCTACGATCTCCAGGTCAGGTTCCTCTTGCAGCAGGCTGCGCAAGCGTCCGCGCGCCAGGGCTTCGTCATCGCTAAGCAACACTCGTACTGACATCGATGTTCGTCTCCTCTTCATTCATGGTTCGATAGGGAACGCGGATTTTCACAATGCATCCGCCGCCCGGTGCGTCTTCCAGCACCATGGCATGATCTTCGTTGTAAAGCTGGCGCAAGCGTCCGCGGGTGTTCCGCAGTCCGACACCCTCGCGCGGCAGCACGCCTCGTGCACGCGTGAAGCCCACACCGTTGTCCCGGATCTCCATCCACACATCGTCGCGGTCGCGCCAGATCGAGATGTGTATAAATCCAGGCGCCCGGCGCGGGCTTATGCCGTGACGAATGGCGTTTTCCACCAGGGGTTGCAGAATAAGGTTTGGTACAAGCGTGTCGAGGGTGCTCGGGTCGATTTCTGTCTGCACATTCAAACGGTCATGGAAGCGCGTCTGCTGAATGTCCACGTACTTTTGTAGAAAGGTCAGCTCGCGGTGTAAGGGGACCTCGTGTACGCCGACGCCATCGAGCGACATGCGCAGCAGATCGGCAAGCTGCAGCGTCATGTGCTCCGCTGCTCCACCATCATGCCGCGCCAGGGAGGCGATGGAGTTCAGCGTGTTGAACAGAAAATGCGGCTCCAGTTGGATCTTCAGGACTTCCAGTTGCGCGTTCGCAAGTTGCGCCTCGAGTTGCGACGACAGAAGTTGGCGCTCCTGGTACTTCCCATAGAACGAAATCGCCTGCGTGATGAAGAGCACGTACCAGTACCGCTGGATGTCCATGAACGTGCGCGAGAGCACGTGGGCAAAGAAAGGTACCTGCGGTTCTTTGGTCCAGGTTACGAATGGATCGACTGCCACCATGGCAACGGCGCCTACGAATGCCAACACGATGCTGGCGGCGATGTGAATTGGAAGTGATAGCTTCCAGCTCGCCCGGTCGAAGGTGTATCGCCGTGCCAGTTCATAGACCACCGGCGTGAGCAGCGTCCATACCAGGGAAATGAGGGCGTTCCACGCCAGCAGTTGCGTCCAACTGATCGGCGTGCCGGACGACGCCATGTAAACATGCGCACCCGCCGCGCTCAGGAACGCTAGCAGCGTCCAAAGCACGAATGCGATGAACCAGATGCGACACCACCGTTTCATCATCGTGCGTCCCGACGTTACGAAAAAGCCCCACGAACGGACGAAGTCCCGCCCTGTTGTGATAGACGCAAACGGTGACAAAATGTTTCCCAAATCGACACAGAGGTTGGAAGTTGTAGAAACCTGTCCAAAAGTGGACACAGCAGACTGCAATCCGAGGTTTGCGAAACAGGGAGCCATGCAGACCCAAAAAACCGGAGCCCCAGGCTCCGGTTGAGTTACCACAATGTGAGGGTCTGCTTACAACATCAGTTTCCGACGCAGCGCACCACCCAAAGCGAGAACGCCCGAACCCAGCATAACCAGCGTGCCAGGTTCAGGAGTTGTGCCGCTAACGTTGACGAAGACAAACTGGTCGTCGTTGTAGTCGAGGTCCGAATTTCCGTAAGGACGGTCCTCCATCCCAACGAAAATGCCGGGAGGAATGCCCGGTACACCGCTGACGTACGGCGTAGCGTAGGCGTGATTAATCCCATCGTCGCTCAGGTTCGGCTGCGACGCGTAGATCGCTCCACCTGCCGGGTAGGATACGTCTTGCAGTTCGAATACGAGGACATCGCCGCCATTGACGGCCCCGAAGTTGGCGGTAGCCGCAATCGGAGTGGTCTTGTTTTCGAAGAGCCACCCGCTGAATGTGAGGGTTGTCATGTCCCACATCCCCACAAAGTCGGTGTCGCCCGCGCTGTACCCGTAGAAATAACCTGTAATAGTTCCCGTGGATGAGGCAGTAAATACATTCGTTGGAGAGATGTTGCCCACATTGGGATAGGGAATCGTCCCGGCGAACATCGGAATGCACATCGCAACCACGATCATGGCAGCGACCCACATCGCTTTTTTCATTTGTTTCTTCTCCTTGGAAAACGATTGGTGGGCGTCGCTTCGACCTCAGGGAGAAGGAACTGGCTTAGCTCAACCCAGTTTGGTAGTAGCATTACGGTTTCCGACTCGAATTTGTAAAGGATGACAGTTCGCGAAGGAGTTATCGCCTCGTCACGTCACAGTTCAATTTTCGGACATGCAACACATTGCGCTATCTTGGAAGCTGTGTTCCACCTCAGCCGCGGCAACAAGTCGTTAACGAAATAGCAGACGCATGCACGAATTGGGTATCGCAAGTTCGATTTTGGAATCGGTGCAGTCGGCTGCTTGCCGCAATCCGGGCGCGCGTATTACCAAAGTGGGAATCAAAGTCGGAGAGCTCGCAGGCGTAGACGTGGACGCACTCCAATTCGGCTTTGAGTGCATCATTAAAGACACCGAGTGGGAACGGCTGGTCCTCGATGTCGAGTCGATTCCCCGGGTGCAGCGCTGCCCCAAGTGCAGCCACGAATTTCGCATGACGGACTATGATCCTCAGTGTCCCAAGTGTGGCGAGTTCGCCACTGAGTGCGTCAGCGGAGAAGAGTTGGATATCGCCTACATGGAAGTGGATGAATGAGCCGTCTCGAGGTTGAAAAGAAGGTCCTGAACGAAAACCAGCTACTGGCTGAAGAACTCCGCCGGCGCTACCGCCAAAACGGAATTCTGTGCGTAAATCTTATCAGCGCTCCCGGTTCGGGCAAGACGTTGCTGCTGGAGAAAACGCTGGAGCGCATGGACAAGAGTTCCCGTGTCGCGGTGCTTACTGGCGACCTGCAGACCGAAAATGACGCGAAGCGCTTGGCCAAGTTCGGATTCCCGGTCAAACAGATTGTCACCGGTGGCACCTGTCACCTCGACGCCCGGATGGTCGAGAAGCATCTGGCCGACTGGAAGCTCGAGGATCTCGACCTGCTGATCGTCGAGAACGTCGGGAACCTTGTGTGTCCCTCCAGCTACGACTTGGGCGAGGATGCAAAGATTGTGTTGCTGAGTACGACCGAAGGCGAAGATAAGCCGCTGAAATATCCTTCCATCTTCTTTAAGTCCGAGCTGATGGTGCTCACCAAGACCGACCTTCTGCCCTATGTCCCCTTCAAGGCGGAAATCGCCAGGGAAAATGCCCGGCGCGTGCATCCGCAAATGGAGATTCTCGAAGTATCCAGCACGACGGGCGAAGGCCTCGATGCCTGGATGAACTGGCTCGAGGCGCGTCGGCAGAAGGCCAAAGAGAAAGCCAAGCTCGTTTCCGCTTGATTGCCTGAGAAGGACACTCCCTCCGGGCTTGAGTCGCGCCCTCTCATGGCCTAACATGGGCCGCGAGCTCCAGTTAACCCTTTTTCTATCTATCAACGAGGGACCTCTTCGGTGAAGCGTCTCAACCATCCTTCTTCGTCGCTCCTTCTCGCCGCCGTCATCGCACTCATTCTTATATCCACTCCACTCCCCTTGCTCGCGTGGCAAAGCGATCAGGAAGCCGCTTCCACCCAGGAAAAGCAGGGCTATCCCGTAATCGTCGACGGCTACGAAGTTTTTCGCGTTCACCAGAATTTAGGGGCGGCCTCGGCGCCGGAGCGGGCAGCACGAATCTCCGCTGTCCTGGAAGATCTGGTGACGTCTCCAGACTTCGATCCCAGCTTGTTTAAAGCCACGGACGAAGGAGGTGTGACGACGATTCGCTACGGCGACCAACTGATCCTGACGATCAATGATGCCGAAGCCAAGGGTTCGGGACTTCCGCGCAATGCGCTCGCTCAGCAATACATCATGTATCTGAAGGAGAAGCTGGCTTCGGCTCGCGCCCTGCGCTCCCCCAGGTACCTGTGGCGCGCTGCGATTTATACCGCGGTCGCCATCGTGGTCTATTCGCTGGTGGTATGGCTGATCCTCGTGGGCACACGGTGGTTGCTGCGAATTCTGGAGACTTCGGCCAAAGCGCGCATCCAGGCCATCAAAATCCAGCAAGCAGAAATTGTGCGAGGCGCGCAGCTCACCGCGCTCCTGGCCTTCATCTTGCGGCTCATCCGCGCCGTATTGATCCTCACCGCAACCTACCTCCTCCTCGCGACATCGTTCAGCTACTTCCCCTGGACGCGCGAGCACGGACGGCGTTTGCTCGGCTACATTGTCGATCCGCTGATCTCGATGGGTGAAGCGGTACTGGCCTACCTGCCGAAGGCCGTATACATCCTCCTCATCCTGCTCGTGATGCATTACCTGGCGCGTTTCCTGCGAGTGATCGCATCGCAAGTCGAAAGCGGCCGCATTCGCATCACCGGTTTTTATCCCGAGTGGACGCAGCCCACCTACAAAATCATTCGTGTTCTTATTTATGCCTTCGCCGCGGTCCTCATCTATCCCTACCTGCCGGGTGAACAGTCTCCGGCGTTCAAGGGTGTCACGGTATTTCTCGGTGTTCTGTTTTCTCTGGGTTCCACATCGGCGGTGGCGAATTTCGTCGCTGGCATCATCCTCATCTACACCCGCGGCTTCCGAAAGGGCGATTGGGTAACCATCGGCGACAATACCGGAGAAGTGGTGCAGCAATCCATGCTGGCAACCCATCTGCGTACCATCCGCAACGAAGAAATCACGATCCCGAATTCCGTTGTGCTCGGCAGCTTCGTCACCAACTTCAGCTTGCAGGCGATGGAGCAGGGAGTCATCCTCCACACTGCGGTAACCATCGGCTACGACGCACCCTGGCGTACCATTCACAAGCTGCTGATCGATGCCGCGCTTCGCACCCCGGGCATTCTTCATGATCCTCCTCCGTTCGTCTTTCAGGCCGAGCTCGAGGACTCGTACGTGAAATACGAGATCAATGCCTACACCAATCAGCCGCTGCGAATGCCGTTCACCTATTCTGACCTGCATGCCAACATTCAGGACAGCTTTTACGAGGCTGGTGTTGAAATCCTGTCGCCGGTGTTCCACGCCTTGCGCGATGGCAATCACGTCGCCATGCCCGGCAAGTATCTGCCGTCGGATTATCAGCCCAAGAGTTTCCGCGTTGAGCAGACCGCAGAACCGCAAGGTGGCGAAGACCATCAGAAATAGTCTGCCCCAGCAAAATAGGCCGGATATAACAGAGTGGTCCCACGCAAGCGGTCGGTTTCGCCTGTCCTTGACACGCTTCTCCGCCTTCTCTACGGTTGTGGTGCATGCATCGTCTCCAAAAGGCAAGGGTGCAGATCGGTGCGCTCGCACGCCACAAGCTTGCGCTGACGGCCTCCTTGCTTCTGCTGCTGGCGCTTTGCGCGCAAGCCGAGAAAATCAACGACATCCGGGCGCAGGGATATGTCACCGACCTTGCCGGCGTGATTGAACCCGCAACGCGCCAGAAGATCGAGCTTCTCGCGACTGAGGTCGAACAGAAGACCGGAGACCAGATTGCCGTCGTCACGGTGAATTCGCTGGAAGGCGAGACCCGCGAACAGTATGCCGTCGATTTGTACAAGCATCTCGGCATCGGCTCAAAGAAAGACAACAAAGGCGCGCTGATCCTGATCGCGCCCAAAGACCGGCAGTACAAGCTCGAGATCGGCTACGGTCTGGAACCCGTCATCAACGACGCGCGTGCCGGTGACGTTGGGCGCGAGATGCTTCCCGATCTGCGCAAGGGAGACTACAGCGCAGCGGCGCTCGCCGGCGTAACCGGCGTCGCGCAATTCATCGCTGCCGATGCCGGCGTACAGTTCACAGGACTTCCGCAACGCAGGCCGCGGGCCCCCACGCATGAAGCCCCCTGGTGGTTGCCGTTCGTCCTCTTCGGTGGCTTCTTCCTGTTGGTTCGCGCTTTGGCACGGGCCGGGCGTCGCGGAGGCGGTCCGCGAGGTGGGAGCGGAGGTATGGGCAGCGCTCTCCCCTGGCTTCTGATGGGCAATGCCATGGGACGTGGCGGCGGAAGCTGGGGCGGTGGCTGGGGCGGCAGCTCCGGAGGTTGGGGCGGCGGCGGTGGCGGCGGATTTGGCGGCTTTGGCGGTGGAATGAGCGGCGGCGGCGGCGCCGGCGGGAGTTGGTAACCATGGCAAGCAAGCCTGAAGACAAGTTGCAGAAGCTGGTAGGCCGGCTGGAGTATGCCTGCGGCGAAGACCTGGTGTCGGTCGTGCTCTATGGCTCAGCCGCGCGCGACGATTATCACGAGCAGTATTCCGACGTGAACCTGCTGGTCGTATTGCGCCACATGAAGCCCGGCATCTATCCCGGACTGACCGCCGTCTTGAACTGGTGGAGCCACGAAGAGAAGCTGCGGCCGCCCATCGTCATGACCCTGGAGGAACTGCGCGAATCGGCGGACGTATTCGCCGTTGAAATGCTCGACATCCAGGGCTCCCACAAGATTTTGCACGGCCAGGATGTCGTCGAGGGCATTACGGTCCCCATGAACCTCCACCGGGTTGAGGTGGAACGCGATCTCCGCACCACGCTGCTGCGGCTACGCAACCATCTCCTCCTGGTTAACGATGGCGACGAAGAGTTGAAGCTGATCTTGGCCAAGTCGGTGACCAGCGTGGTCACGCTCTTCCGTCACGCCCTCATCGTTCTGGAAGAAAATCCTCCCAGTGGCAAGCCGAAAGTCGTGGAGCACGCCGCCGAGGTCTTTGGTTTCAATCCAATGCCGGTGCGGACCGTGCTGGAGTTGCGCAGCGGAGGGCACTCCGTGGACAATGTTCGCGACTTGTATCACGCGTACATGGATGCGATTCTGGCGGTTGCGCATGGCCTTGATGTCAAAGCTCCGAAACGCCACTGGCACAAGCACGTGTAACCAGGGCCTCGTGCCCTCAACAATTACCGCGAAAGCGAGAGAAACATGAAAACCGGAGTAATCATTCTCATCATTGTCGTGCTGCTGGCGGTATGGTTTGGCAGCACGTTCGTCGGCCATCGTAATGAGATGGTGCGGAAACGCGAGACCATTAACTCCGCGTGGTCACAAGTCGATGTCGTGCTGCAACGCCGCGCCGACCTGATTCCCAACCTGGTTGAAACCGTCAAAGGTTATGCCGGGCAGGAGGTAAAAGTTTTTGGCGACATTGCGGCGGCACGTGCCGCATTGATCGGGGCCAAGACTCCCGCCGACAAGATTGCCGCCAACGGACAACTGGACGGTGCTCTCGGCCGCCTGCTCGTTGTGGTCGAGAACTATCCGCAATTGCGTTCCAACGAGAACTTCCTGCGCTTGCAGGATGAACTGGCAGGCACGGAAAACCGCATCGCGGTCGAGCGTAAGCGCTATAACGATGCCATCCAGGACTACAACACCTACATCGGGCTGTTCCCCAATAACATCGTGGCCAGTTTGTCTGGCTTCACCCGCAATGACGCCTACTTTAAGGCCGAAGAAGGTTCGCGGCAGGCTCCGAAGGTGAATTTCAATACCACTCCGGCACCCACCCCGGCGCCGGCCCAATAAGTTTCACGGAACTTCCTATCAGCGGCCTCTCTGCAATCGCAGAGGGGCCGTTTTGTACGCGGCGTTACACCACTACGCTCCTGATGAATGGTTTGCGGGAAAAAATCTTGGGGGCTCAAACTTGGGGCTCAAATAAGTTACTTACCAGACAGACACCACTTAAAGCCCGCCATTATCGTAAGAGTTACGATAACAAGTGGGTGGGAATATGAGTTTCGGGCCAGTGTTTCACAAAGAATTATCGTCGCCGTCGAATGGGGACGGCCGCAAGCTGATCCTCTCCGTGGATGATGAGTTGAGATTGTTGTATTCCCGCTACAAACTTTTGACCGCGTCAGGATACGCCGTGCTCAGCGCTTCTGATGGCGTGCAGGCCTTGCAGATCTTCGCCAGTAACGCCATCGACCTCGTTCTCATCGACTTCGCCCTGGATGGCATGGACGGTGGCCTCGTCGCCGAAGCGATGAAAGACTACAAACCTCAGGTTCCGATCATCCTGGTCTCAGGAGTTGATGTACCGGAGCGGTGTCTCGCCGTTGTGAACAGCTATGTTCGAAAAGGGGAAGGTCCCGAGCCACTGCTGAAGTCGATTCGGCAGTTGCTGAGTTCCAGCGCCCAACCGCACCTCGTCTCCCGGCAGGCTGCTTCCTAAGCCTGCCATTCTGATTCGCACCGCACCCTGCCCCCACTCGTTAATCCCTGACGAGTGGGGGCGTTTCTTTGCGCGGCCATTTCTGCCCGAAGAAACTAGCCGATTGAGTTCTGGACGGGTTCAGCCGTTTCCTCATGCATTGGGATTTGCGCGAGTCGATGCGGAAGCTGATGTCGAAGTGATTCTCGAGCGCGCCCAGGGAAAGTATCCGGAGGCGAAGCCGCGCATTATCTCCCACAATGGTTATCGTCCTGCCGACAGACGCCTTAAGTGCACGCGTCCCCAGTTACACATCATTTCGACCACTGGGGCGAGCGTCCTTCCATACGGGGAGAGTGAGTAGTAAACGCAGGGCGGAATCGTTCTTTTGTCATCTCTTTTGATGATGCCATCGGCAACAAGTTCCTGAAGATGCCGGATCAGCATGCGCTCTGTGATCCCGGGAATGGAACGCCTGAGTTCGCTGGTGCGTCTCGGACCATCCAGCAAACGCCACAGAATCGTGCCTTTCCAACGGCCGTCCATGACCCGCATCATCGCGTCGACGGGACATTCGCCTGCTTCCTTTTTCGAGACTGGCATTCCTTTCTCCTACACTGACAAATATGACAGTACCTTGAATCTTGACAGTACAAATCATAACATTTGCGTCATGGAGGATTCCATGAGCAACAAACATCTCCCACGGCTCTTCGCCCAAGCGCTAAACGACAAACGGGTTGAACTCTTCGATGAGTTCATCCACCCGGAGTACAACAACCACAACGCATACGTACAGCCGGGCCCGGAGGGCGTTAAAGCATTCTTTCGGCACTACCTCGACGCATTTCCCGACACGAAAGTTGTGATGGAGGACGTGATCGAAGAGGGCGATCGCATCAGCGCCCGCTTCACCTACAACGGGACCTTTAGCAAGCCGTTCATGGGCTATCGGCCAAACGGTACGGCGGTCCAAATGCGAAGCATCGACATCTGGCGCGTCCAGGACGGGAAGTTCGTAGAACACTGGGACGAACTCAATCTGCTGGAAGTATTCCAGCAGATCGGCGCGGCGACGGTGAGAAAGCCGGAGGGACAATGAACCATCTGATATCGGCGGTATCTCTAGTTGGCATCCTGTGCACGGCGGTGGTTTGTGGCACGGACATGTTCTTCCTGACGGTCGGCCGTCCTGCTCTCAGGTTGGCTTCGCCGTCTGCCGGAACCGAAGTCATGGGATTTATGCATCTCTTGGCTGACGCTCGGATGCCGATCTGGGGCGTCTTGGCAATCTTGTCGAACTTCTTGCTGGCCTTGTTCAGCAGGAGTGGACATCGCGGGTTCTATTTCGCCTCGCTCTCTATGCTGATCCTGTTCGTCGTTATCTACAATCGTTTGTCAAAGCCAATCAATCGGCTTCAAACCGAAGCGGCAAAAGCGGGAACACGGCTCGACAATGCTCGAGAGCTGCAGGCTTCGTGGGATCGATCGGTAATGATCCGCGTTCCGCTGCTGGTTGCGTCCCTGCTCGCCCAGTGCCTGGCGTTGATAGCCGCTTCGGCGTAAACGCGCCAGTGTGCTCGCCTTTCAAGAGCAAGGAGAAGGTGCACGCTGACGATTGCGGACATCATGGCCTGCAGCCCGACGTGCGGACTTCCCCGCGCTCATCGAGCTGATGCTTCAGCACCGCGGGAGCCAATCCTCTCGCGTTGTGCATTGCGGGGAAAAGCCATCGGACGATAGATCCCCCATGTTGTCACATCGCTACGTGACGCGCGTCCTTTCCCGCCCCGTGGCCCTTCTCCTATATTCGGAACGAAAGAGGACAAGGGACTTCTTGTCTCTCGCCACCGAGACCGCATGCAGACACCAAAGCAACGGCCGCTCTTGCCAGTCCTTCGTCCATCCGCCGTCTTCCGGCCCGCCGACATTAGCTATAAGTCCTCGTTTTTCTATGTTTTGCATACAAGCCTCGTGTTTGCCATAATTTGCGGTGTATTTGTGTCCTATCTCCTTGAATCCAAACGCTGCGGGGGAGGGGGGAGGGGGACCTGAAAGACCCGCTTGCCAACCCTAATCCGGAGACTTGACACTGTCAGGGTGACCATACTCCTCTTCACCGTGCTGATCGCCCTCGGTTCCTTCGTCGCTGGCTTCCTCGGCGCTCTCACCGGCCTGGGGGGTGGCGTGGTCATCGTCCCCCTTCTCGCCCTGGTCTTTGGCGTGGATATTCGTTACGCGATCGGCGCATCGCTGGTATCGGTGATCGCCACGTCGTCAGGCGCAGCCGCGGCTTATGTGCGCGAGGGATACAGCAACATTCGCATCGGAATGTTTCTGGAAATCGCGACTACAGTAGGTGCGATTGTGGGCGCAATGCTCGCGACGCACGTGACTACGAGCACCATCGCAATCGTCTTCGGCATTGTGTTGCTGTTCTCGTCGATTCTCTCGGTTCGCGGCCAACCGCCCGAGGCGCTTAGCGCTTCCTCCGACCACCTGGCAGAGATTCTGCGGCTCAACGGTGAGTATCCGTCGTCAACTGGCATGCGACAGTACAAAGTTCGCCGCGTGCCTGTGGGCTTCGGCCTGATGTTCGGAGCGGGAACGCTTTCTGGACTCTTGGGCATTGGCTCCGGCGCGGTGAAAGTGCTGGCGATGGACCAGGCGATGGGAGTTCCGTTTAAGGTCTCAACCACCACGAGCAACTTCATGATCGGCGTCACGGCGGCGGCCAGCGCCGGAATCTACCTCAGCCGCGGCTATATCGATCCGGGGATCGCGATGCCGGTGATGCTGGGTGTACTCGCGGGTTCCCTTATCGGCGCCCGGGTTCTGGTGAAGGCACGCACCCAGGCGCTGCGCTGGGTATTCGGCGCGGTCATCGTGGCGCTGGGAGTGGAAATGATCTACAGCGGCATCACGGGGAAACTATGAAGTCGACCATCGACGATCAGGAGATCGAAGTACTGATTGGCAACCTGCTACGCGCGGGCGTGATCCTCGCCGCGACCGTAGTCGTCATTGGCGGCCTTGTGTACCTGGCCCGACACGGCATGGAAGTGGCGGATTTCGGGATCTTTCGCGGCGAGGCGGCCGCGCTGCGTACGGTCCCGGCCGTTATCGCCGGTGCGCTCCATCTGCGCGGCAAGAGCATCATTCAACTTGGACTGCTGCTGCTGATCGCGACCCCGGTGGCCCGGGTGGCCTTCTCGGCCGTGGCCTTCGGCATCGAGCGGGATTATTTGTACGTCGTGCTGACGCTCATCGTGTTGGGAGTGTTGCTGTACAGCCTGCTGGGGGCAGGCGTGGCGTAGTGCGAGTCATTCATGCCCGAACTTCCTGACATTGTGGTTTACATCGAAGCGTTGCAGCCTCGCATCATCGGACAAAAGATCGAGAAGATCCGCATCGCCAGTCCGTCATTGCTGCGCACCGCGACACCCCCGCTGCAATCGGCGGAAGGCAAGCGCATAGTTGAGCTTCGCCGCATGGGCAAGCGGATCTGTATCGGGCTGGAAGACGATCTTTGGCTTGTCCTGCATCTGATGATTGCAGGGCGCCTGCATTGGCGTCCGTCCGGCGCCAAGCTGGCCCGACCGCGAGGACTGGCTGCCTTCGACTTCGCGGACGCAACCTTGCTGTGGACCGAGGCAGGATCGCAAAAGCGGGCGTCATTACATGTGGTCGCCGGCAGTGAAAATCTCAAGACTCTAGACCCTGGCGGCCTGGAAGTACTGGACTCGACGCTGGACCAATTCACCGCGGCGTTGCAGTCGGAAAACCACACGCTGAAGCGCGCCCTGACTGATCCGCACATCTTCAGCGGCATCGGGAACGCCTACTCGGACGAGATCCTGTTCCACGCCAAGCTGTCTCCCATGCAACTTACGCAGAAGATGACCGCGGAGCAGATCGAGCGACTCTATTCGGCTACCCGGTCAACGTTGCGGGATTGGGTCGAGCGATTGCGGACGGAGACGGGAGACAAGTTTCCCGCGAAAGTGACGGCATTTCGCGACGAAATGGCGGTCCACGGAAAGTACAAGGAGAAGTGCATTCGCTGCGGCAACCTGATTCAGCGCATTCGTTACGGCTCGAACGAAGCGAACTACTGTCCTCACTGTCAGACCGGCGGCAAATTGCTGGCTGACCGCGCGCTATCACGTTTGCTGCGCGACGATTGGCCGAAGTCGCCAGAAGCGATGGAGGCATTCATCGATAAGCGGCGAATGCCCTGAAAGACGGTGGAATCCACCCTCAAATTGATTTCTTGAAGTCCCATTGTTCTTCTGTGAAGATGCGGGAGATGCAGTGCAAAGTTAAATTCCCGAGTTTCCCGGCACCATGCTGAAGATATGGGATGCGCGACTGATTCGCATGACCGTCGCCAGCGTCATCGCAGGCGCGATAACGGGCGTTGTCGGCGGGTCGTTTCGCTGGTGCCTGGAACAGGCGGAGCAACTCCGCGACCGGATGATTCTCCGGGCACATGGATATCCCTACGTCGGATGGATTGTGCCCGCGGTGACGGCGCTGGTTGCAGTGGCGATCGCGCGCCTGATGGTGCTGAAGCTGGCGCCTGAGGCGTCGGGCAGCGGCATTCATCGCGTCGAAGCAATCATGGCGGGCGAGGTTAAGCCAGCCTCGGAGATGGTGCTTCCGGTGAAGTATGTTGGCGGCCTGCTGGCCCTGGGTTCCGGCATGGCGCTGGGACGCGAAGGTCCAACCGTGCAGATGGGAGCGTCGATTGGACACATCGTTGCGCCCTGGTTCGTGCGCGATAAGGAAGACCATAAGGTCGTGCTGGCGGCAGGAGCCGGTGCCGGCCTGGCGGTCGCCTTTAATGCCCCCGTCGGCGGTTCGGTATTTGTATTCGAAGAGCTGACCTCGAGCTTTACCCCGTGGCTCCTGGTGGCGACGCTGAGCGCAGCGAGTTTTGCCGTCGCAGTGATGCGCTGGATGATAGGCAACAAGTACGTGTTTTTCGTGCTGCCAGGAAACGCGCCCGGTGGCTCGATCGACTGGTTTTTCCTTTTACTTGGCGGATTGCTGGGCGTTGTAGGGGCGGGATACAACGCATTGTCGCTTTGGCTCCTTAACTGGTGGGACAACTTTGTGAAGTACCCCCCAGTTGCACGAGCGGCGTTTATTGGCTCCATCGTCGGACTGGTTGCTTACTTCAGTCCCGCCTTGGTCGGCAGCGGCGACACGCTGACTCAGTCCATACTGTCGGGCAACGTTCCGCTGAAAGCCCTGGGACTAGTATTCCTCGTGCGCTTCCTGTTGGGACCCTGGTCGTATGCGGCCGGAACTCCCGGAGGAATGTTCGCGCCATTGTTGCTGGTGGGTACAGCATTCGGGGCTTTGTTCGGCGGAGTGGTACACATCGTCCATCCGAACAGCACGGCGTCGGTTGTGGATTTTGCCATCGTAGGAATGGTGGCGCTGTTCGCCGCGAGTGTCCGGGCCCCACTGACGGGGATAGTTTTAGCGGTTGAAATGACCGGACGCGGCGATTTAACGCTCGGGATGCTCGGGGCGGCTTTGGGTGCAATGGTTATCGCGATGCTACTGAAGTCTCCGCCAATCTACGAAAGCCTGAAACTTCGCATGTTGGCGGCGGAGAAGGCAAGAGCGGCGTCGACCGCAGTCGCACCACGATGCTGAATTGAGCGAAGCCTGCACGAATAGCAATTTTCCCGGGGGCCTTTTTTAAGAATTCAACGTACGTTCACCTTCTGGTTGAATTTCTTATTTAGATTTCTGCCATAGGTTCTGCACGTTCCCAAATATTAAAGGAGAATAAACGTGAAACATCGACTGGCCCCACTTGTCTCCGTGTGTCTCGCCATCGGCTTGTGCGCCGTGCCTTCAGCTCAGGCTGCGGTCACGCTGCTCGCGAATGCCCAGCTAACCGGTTCCAGCGCAGGCTACTACACAGACCTTTCCGGATTGAACTACACGCTCGAGAATGGCGTTTCGGCATCGCTTCTTGGCGGGCTAGGTTCAGGCCTCGCGTGGGCTTCGGGCAATACCTTTATCGCGCTGCCTGACCGTGGACCGAATGCGGTGAGCTTCGACTCGCTGATCGACGACACGGTTTCGTACATTAATCGTTTCCACACGGTCCAGATGAACCTGCAACTCAACACCAGCACCGGGTTGCCTTTTGTGCTGACGCCGACGTTGAAGTCCACCACGCTGCTGTCAAGTCCGTTCCCCATCGTCTATGGAACGGGACAGGGTCTTGGCGTAGGGCCGGGCGCTCCCGCCCAGAACAACGTCGTCCGGTACTACTTCACGGGGCGGTCGGACAATTTCGATCCGGCGCAGGATTCCGGCAATGTGAAAGACGCCCGGTTCGATACGGAA
Source organism: uncultured Acidobacteriaceae bacterium (assembly GCA_963738905.1). GTDB lineage: Bacteria > Acidobacteriota > Terriglobia > Terriglobales > Acidobacteriaceae > DASRAA01. Next base: position 75,960 of record CAVTYG010000010.1, on the reverse strand, counting down.
GGCGTACGCGTGTCGAATGACGGCAAGTGGGTTTATATCTCGGACGAGTACGGACCGTATGTGTACCAGTTCGACCGGGTCTCGGGACGCCGCTTTCGCACGTTCACCTTGCCCAGCCACTTGTTCGTTACCACGTTATCGTCGATGGGTGCTGTAGAGATCGCTAACAACACCAGCGGGCGGGTAGCGAATAAAGGTATGGAAGGTCTGGCGATTACTCCGGACGGTAAGACGCTGGTCGGTATCATGCAGACTGCGCTCATCCAGGATGCCGCTCTTGGAGGGCAGGCGGTAAATCTGCTGCGGATCGTGACTATCGACATCGCGAGCGGACAGTGGACGCATGAATATGGTTATCTCCTGACGACGGGATCAGGCGTCAGCGAAATCGTTGCCATCAATCAGCACGAGTTCCTGGTGGACGAGCGCGACGGAAGCGGTCTGGGCAACGGCAATAAGGCGAAGATCAAGCAGTTGTTCAAGATCGACCTGGCGAACGCGGTGGACATCAGCAACATGGATGGCCTTACCGCGGCGTCGAATGCGGTGAGCAAGACACTGTTCCTCGACATCGTGAAAGTGCTGACGGCAGCAGGCATTCCGGCGGCGAACATTCCCGCGAAGATTGAAGGACTGGCGTTCGGCGCCGACGTCAATTACACGGGAACGTTGCACACTTTGTGGGTCGCCAACGACAACGACTTCCTGCAGGACTACAGCGGACCGAACACCAATCCCAATCAGTTTTATGTGTTCGGGTTCACCGACGCGGATCTTGGAGGCGGGTCAGTTTACGTGCCGCAGAAGTTCGCGTTCTAATCGCCGCAGGCAGACTTAGCTCGGGCGCCGTCATGGCGCCCGTTGTTTTCAGGGGTTAACTATCAACCGCAGCGAAGAATCGATCGACGCAATCGGGTAACGATGATGCGGTAACCATGGCGAGGACGGCTGCGCGGCCTACGCCTGGCTTTTGCGTTGAGGAATCGCCGGCGATAAAGACGCTCGCCATGCCCATGCGAGTCGCGGCTTCAATGTCGGACAGAGAATCGCCGATCATCAGGCTATTGTCCGGCCGGGCGGCGGGGAAATCGGCGAAGGCCTGCTCGAAGAGTCCCACGTCAGGCTTGCGACAGTGGCACTCTCCTACATCGTGAGGGCAAGCGTAGATGGCATCGAGCTGCGCGCCCTGTTGCGCCAGGTGAGTCCGCAAGTTGTTGTGGATGGCGTCCAGATCTGCTTTGCTCATAAGGCCAAGCGCGATGGCACGCTGGTTGGTGATGAGGATTACCTTGCGTCCTGAGCGGTTGAGACGCGCAATGGCGGATTCGACGCCGGGAAGAAGTTCAAATTCGTGCCAGCGGGTAACGTACTGGCCCTCGGGCGGCTTTCGGTTGAGAATTCCTTCCCGATCTAGGAATACATACGAAATATTCGCAAACAGACGTTCGTCGGCGGCATCCACGAGACCTATAATCGCATACAAGTTCCACCTCCCATTGTGGTAGCAGGCCCTCGCGATTCTTGTGCGCCGAGGACTGCATGCCGTCTTCTCTCAATCTTGAAAGCTTGTTTTCTGAGGCCATGTCGCGGCACCTGACCGTGGTGCAGCAACTTGAGACCCAACGCTCTCGCCTGGAAGAGATCGCGGGCCGAATGACCGAAGCCTTACGCCGGGGCAACAAAATCCTGTGGTGCGGAAACGGCGGGAGCGCTTCAGATGCTCAGCACCTGGCGGCCGAGTTCGTGGGGCGATATCGCCGGGATCGCCGGGGTCTGGCATCGATTGCCCTGACCGAGAATGCGGCGGCGATGATGGGAATCGCCAACGACTACGGCTTCCACGATGTATTTGCGAGGCAGGTTGACGCTCTGTGTGTGGCCGGCGATGTGTTCGTCGGAATATCGACTTCCGGCAACAGTCGTAACGTTGCTGTCGCCGTGCAGCGCGCCCGTCAGGTGGGTGCGTTTACCGTGGCCATCACGGGTGAGCACGGCGGAAAAATGGGTAGCACCGCGCATGCGTGGCTGCGCATTCCTTCGAGTGATACGGCGCGCATCCAGGAGGCCTACATGTTGTGCGGCCACATGGTATGCGACTGGGTTGAGCTGGCGACCTGTATCTCAAACGCGGTGGAAATGCGGAGGAACGCAGGATGAAAGCGTCACCGGAATTAACTGAGGTGGTGTCGGGTGCATTCGGGCGTCCCGAAGTGCTTGTGGTCGGCGACGTCATGCTCGACAAGTACGTGTGGGGCGAGGTGGAGCGCATATCGCCTGAGGCCCCCGTGCCGGTGCTGCGGAGTGCGCGACAAAGTTCCCAGCCCGGTGGCGCGGCCAATGTCGCCATGAACCTCGTAGGACTGGGCGCCCAAGTGACGCTCCTGGGTTTCGGCGGGGGCGATGAGGAGCAGGGCATTCTCGAACCTCTCTTGCGTGATGCCGGCGTGAAGTGCTCGATCGTTGTTTGTACGGGCATGCCGACGACGTCGAAGTTGCGCATCCTGGCTGGGCATCAACAGTTGATGCGTCTGGACTGTGAGGCCCGGCAGGTGGACTTCAACGGCTCTCGCGACCGGCTTCTGAATGCCGCTATTCCTGCGGTACAGTACGCCGCCGTCGTGGTGTTGTCGGACTACGGTAAGGGCGTTCTGAACGAGCGGGTGTCGCGGGCCATCATTGACGAGGCGCGCCGGCTGAAGGTGCCGGTGGTTGTGGATCCCAAAGGGACGGACTTCACTCGCTATCGCGGAGCGACCACGATTTGCCCGAATGCGAAGGAGCTGGCGGCAGTGACCGGTGAGTCATCCAGTGAGCTGAAGTGGCTGTTGCGAGCGGGACAGGCGATGGTCGCGGCACTGAATCTGCAATACATGCTGGTGACGCTGAGCGAAAAGGGCATCGCAATCCTACGCCAGGATTTGGTGGTCCATGTGCCGGCTGCGGCACGGCAGGTTTACGACGTTTCGGGTGCTGGCGACACTGTGGTTGCCGTCATCGCAGCGGCCGTGGCCGCGGGCGTACCGGTAGAAGCATCAGTGCAACTGGCCAACATGGCGGCGGGAATCGTGATCGGAAAAGTTGGTACGGTACCCATTCAACGCGAGGAATTGCTGGGAGCACTGACCGCTAATGCGCGCGCGGACTCGGAAGAGAAGGTGGTTGGGCTGGATTCGTTGCGCGGCAAGGTTGCTGCCTGGCGGACCCATGGGCAGAAGATCGTGCTCACGAATGGGTGCTTCGATTTGTTGCACGTCGGCCATATCACCTTGTTGGAAAAGGCACGGCGCATGGGGGACCGTCTGATCGTGGCTCTGAACAGCGATCGCTCGGTGCGCGGTTTGAAGGGCCCGGGTCGTCCGTTGGTCAGGGAACAGGAGCGGGCGAAGATCCTGGGCGCCATGGCAGCAGTGGATGCGGTTGTGGTGTTCGACGAGGACACTCCGCTGCGGGTGATTGAAGCGCTGCGGCCAGACGTGCTGGTGAAGGGCGGCGACTACACGGAGCGCGAAGTAGCAGGCGCGGACGAACTATCGGGATGGGGAGGTCGCCTGGAACTGGTCCCGCTGGTTGCCGGATGGAGCACGACAAACCTGATTGGGCGGTCGGGCAAACTTGCTGGCGTGGAGTCGTAGGCATGGCGCCGCTGCTGTTTTCGGTACGGATACCGACTTGGCTGGCGATTCTGTGGCGGAAGTGCGTTAGGCCTCTCGTTCGGCCTCGCGACAAGGAAACGCCGCGAAGCCTGATCGTGTTCCGGCTCGATCAGCTGGGTGATGTCGTGTTGACCACGCCACTCTTCCGCGAGCTCAAGCGGCGCTATCCTGGCGTGCGCTGTACCGTTGTCGTGCGGCCTCGGTACCGGGAGCTCCTTAGCACGAACCGCTCTGTCGACGAAGTCCTCGTCATGCGCCAGGTGAAGTCTAAGTGGCTTCCGGCGCGGCTACGGTATCTCCTCTCTGCTTGGCGTTTTTATCGTATAGAGCTGAGGCCGCGGCAATTCGATCTCGCGATTTCTCCCCGCTGGGACGTGGACGAAGATCTGGCCACAATGCTTTGCGTGCTGACGGAAGCGGCAACAAGAGTCGGTTATGCGTCGAAGGGTTCGCTGGCGAAGACGAGAATCAATCGCGGATTCGACGCCGCATTCGACGTTGTCGTGCCTGCCGGGCCGCTTCGGCATGAAGTCGATCGCAATTTGGCGGTTGTCGAAGCGCTGGGAGGACATGTCGAAGAACGCGGGTTGGATATTCGGTTAACAGAGGGTGACCGCAAATACGCCACCGAATTGCTGACACATCATGACGACGACCGAATGCTTGTTGCTGTCGGTATCGGAGGACGGGCGGCAAGTCGCAAATGGCCGTTGAGCAATTACGCTGAATGCGTCAGTCGACTGAATCGGCAACAGCCGATGCAGCCGGTGATTGTCTGCTCCGCGGAGGAGGACCCCGAGGCCCTCGAATTGTCAGCCATGTTGCCGGTATCGCCTTATATCTTGAGCGGCCTTCCGTTGCGGACTGTATGCGCCGTGCTTGAGGCTTGTGATCTCTTCATCGGCAACGATAGTGGGGCTGCGCATTTGGCTGCGGCAATGGATTGTGCCGTGGTTGTCGTGTCGCGACATCCTCTTAATGGCGCTATCGACCATCCGAACAGTCCGGTGCGGTTTGGGCCGCGTTGCGCACGCTACCAGGTGGTGCAGCCTCTGTCGGGTGAGGGCGACTGCATCGCGTCGTGCCGCTCGGCTGGGCCGCACTGCATCAAGCGAGTGACAGTGGAGCGGGTAGGTAGGGCGATCAACGAAGTTCTGCCGCGAAAGACACCGCAAGTCCCAGAGCCTTTTCGCGACGATATACGGCTGGTTGGGGTGGCATGCCTGGTGTGATGCCATCGAGCGGCTGGCGTAACACTCGTGGAGGACACATTGTCACTGGGGTATCTTCGGGCGCGGCAGTCAGAGCTCTCTCGGCTATCAGCAGTACGGTCTTTCTGCCGCTGGCGGTGCGCTATCTCGGCGCCGAACGCTTTGGTGTTTGGGCGACCATCACCAGCACGGTCGTATTTCTGAATCTTCTCGACCTTGGGATTGCCAGCACGCTGACCAATCACATGGCTCGCTCCCAGGCGTTGGGAGATCGGGAACAAGCTGCGCGGTACACCGCCAATGCGCTGGCGCTTACGATGCTCCTGTCCGTAGGCGCGGCAGTAGTTCTCAGCATAGTGTGGCCGGTTCTCGATTGGGCGGCGATGTTCCACGTCGGTGCGGGTATTCAGAACACTGAGGTTGACGCGACCGTGGCGGTCGCAGCGGCACTCGTGTTGCTGGGCCTGCCCGGCGCATTGTGCAGCAGAATTCTCGCCGGATATCAGGAAGTTCACGTTAGCAACGTTGTGATTGCGCTCGGCACCGCGGGGAACCTCGCGGGGCTGCTAGTCGGAATTGCCCTGCGGGTGTCGATGCCGGCATTGTTCCTGATGTCGGTAGGATGTGTTCCGCTGTTCAATTTAGGCGCCCTTTGCGGGACCCTTTTTTGGCAGAAACCATGGCTGCGACCCAGGATGAACTTGCTGGAGTGGGGCGCGACGCGCGAGCTGGTGAGTTCGGGGCTGGGTTTCTTTCTGATACAAATCGCCGGCGCAGTGGTCTTCAGCTCCGACAACATTGTCGTCAGCCACTATCTCGGCGCCGCGCAGGTGACACCCTACAATGTGACATGGCGATTTGTCGGGCTCACAGCGATGGTCCAGTCCCTCTTGTTCGCGGCGATCTGGCCGGCATACGCGGATGCCTACGCGCGCGGCGAATACGCCTGGATGCGGCGGACCTTTCATTTCCTGCTACGGGGAACGCTGGCGTTGAACCTGACGTGCGCAGTGCTGTTCGTTGCGCTCGGAAAGACATTCATTCGCTGGTGGGCGGGTCCGGCAGCGGTACCGTCCACCATGCTGCTTGCGGCGATGGCCCTGTGGGCGGTCATCGGTGGATGCATGACGGTCGAGTCATGCCTGCTGGCGGCGGTTGGCCGAACCCGCGAGCAGGGCGTGCTGTCGGTCGTCGCTGCGATGGTGAACCTCGTGTCTTCCATCTGGCTCGTGCAGCGAATTGGAGCGGTGGGCGTGATCGGAGGAACCATCCTCTCGTACGCCCTGGTGCTGATCGTGCCGCAAAGCTTAATCGTGAGAAATATATTGCGGCAGCAGCCACGCGAGGAGGGTAAACAACCGACCCAGCCGCAGATTTACTCTGACGAGCCCACGCCAGTGCAGATTGCGGCTTTGTAACAGAGCTGGCCTTCCCGCAGTCGTGCGTGCCGCTCATGCTAAGATGTTTCGCTTTCAGGAGAGGCCACAAAAATGACCGCATCTCGTAGGCGATTCTTGCAGTCGGCAGCCGGCGCCGCTGCCCTCACCATCTCTACTTCGGCCCGCTCGTTTGGCAACACGCACGTATTAGAGATAGCGACCAACTATCCCGCGCCTCCGGGGCCCGACCGTCTTCCGCCGGAGTGGTACAAGAAGAAAATCAAGCAAGTGCAGGCCAAGATGGCCGAGCGCAACCTGAACGCGATGGTGCTGCTCAATGCCCATAACGTGGTTTACACCACTGGGTATTTTCATCTGCCGACGGAGCGCCCACTCGGTGTGTTGATTCCTGCGTCGGGTGATCCGACTTTGTTTGTGCCAGGGTTGGAATCGGACCAGGTGAGGTTGTGGTGGGTCAAAGACGTGGATGTGTACTTCGACTATCCCGGCCCCGTGAACCGGGTGCGTTGGATCTTCGAGCGCGTTGATGCTCGCGGCCAGGGCGGTGGCACGATCGGCATTGAGGAATGTACGCCCTCCAAGCGAGCGCAGATCCAGCTCGGAGTTCCCAAGGCCAAGCTGGTGGACGCAGGCGACATTGTAGAACAGATGCGGTGGACAAAAGACCCTGACGAGATCGCAGTGATGCGTCGCGCAATCTATTTCGCCGACTACACGGTGGCGTCAGGCCGAGCTTACATCGAGGCCAACGGCAGCGTGACGGAGGACGAGATTCTGAAAGCAAGTGCGGATGCCGTTGCCGACAAGATGTCGAAGGAACTCACCAGCGTGGTGGGCATCGGGATTGAGGCACCCTTCGGCGGTTTGGTGCCATTTGGCAAGCGGTCGGCATTCCCGCACGCCGTTCCCAGCAAAGACAAATTGAAGAAGGGTGATGCCCTGATTCTGAGCTACGGCTCCATGGTCGGAGGCTACAGCGTGGAATGTGAGCGTTCCTTCTGCGTCGGCGCCCCCAGCGACCAGGCCAAGCGCATGTTCGACGCGATGCTGGCGGCGCATGATACGGCTGCGACCAATCTGAAAGAAGGGATGGTGGCTGAAGACGTGGACAAGATGAGCCTCGACCAGGTCCGCAAGGCCGGATATGGCGAGTTCCTGAAGCATCGCACCGGTCACGGTATTGGCCTCGAGGGCCACGAAGCGCCATGGATCGCCGAAGGCGACAAGACAGTGCTAAAGGTGGGAATGACATTCAGTTGCGAGCCGGGTGTTTACGACCCGGGATGGGGAGGCTTTCGCCACTCGGACACTGTGATCGTCGGCAAGACCCAGGGCGAGATCATGAACAAGTATCCGACGCGCCTGAATGACATGATTATCTCGATTTAAAGCTGCGGTCGTTGCGCAATCGGCAATTCGATGGTGAAACTGGAATTCAGCGGAAAGTCTTGTCCAGTGCCGGTGCGGACAATCGGTGCATGCGAGAAAGGAACCTGAAGCCCAACCCGTATAGTACGAGTTCGATGCAGAAGACCAGCATGATCGCTTCGACGAGGGTCGCGAGCACGAACATCGGGCTGATCGGCGGCTCGTGGATATCAACCATATACATGCCATAGAAGTAGCCGCCGATGCCGGCCAGGACCACCATCGCGCCAATCAGCGCGACTTTCGTCGATGAGGAGAACGCCCGCAGTTCGGAGCGGGCAGCCGGAGGCGTTTGCACGTACCAGGCCGCCAGCCACAAGATCAGTACCGCAAGGCCGAGGACGCTACTCGCGTGCTGCAAGATTTTCATTAGTGCCATCGGATGAGAAAACGGTACCGGCACCTTTTCATAAAGCACATGCCAGTGTGCGCTCGTCCAAGTATGGGAATGGGTGAACGAGTCCCAGATGAGGTGCGTGACAATGCCCAGCGCCATCCACAAAAGGATCGACAGAAACTGGCGCCAACCGAGAAACGAGAGCGGCACAGCTCTATCTTGCAGGCGGCGTTGTAAGGCGTCGGGAAGCAACTCCAGCACGGGACCTTTTACGATCCACTCAAAGACCCACAGCAAGAACACGGCCAGCGGCAACGTAACGAGCAACAAATCGGGAAAGTGGTGGCCGCTGCGGTCTTCATCGGAAATCCAGATGAAATATTGCAGATCGGGTGCGAAGGTGCCCATGACCAATGCCGGCCACACAGGGTTAAGCCTGCGAAACGGGAGCGCAGCCGCTGCATGAGACAGGGTGAAGGGCATATTGCTAGGGTGCCTGCAATCTCCTGAGGGCGGCCTTAATGAGTTCGTTTTCGCTCATCGCACAATCAACCTGCGAGAAAAGGATTGCTGTCGCGCTCTTCGCCGATCGTTGTCAACGGGCCGTGCCCGGGAACGACGATAGTATCGTCCGGCAGAGCGAGAACCGGCCCGTGCAGCGACTGCATGATCTTCTTGTACGACCCGCCGGGAAGGTCGGTACGGCCGATGGAGCCGGCAAAAAGCGTGTCACCGGCGATCAACTTCTTCTCCGCCGGAAAGTAGATGCAGATGCTGCCCTCGGTGTGTCCAGGGGTATGCAGAACATCGGCGACGAGATTGCCGGCCTGGACCTTGTCGCCGGTGGTGAGACTGGCGTCAATGACCGCTTGCTCGGGTGGCCGCATGCCGACCCACGTGGCCTGGACATCCAGCATCTTCAGCAACGGCTGATCGTTGGCATTCAGCAGCACCGGTGCGCCGGTCAGGCGCTTCAGTTTGGCGGCACCTCCGATGTGATCGATATGGGCATGGGTGATGACGATCTGTTTCACGGTCAAACCGTGACGCTCAAGGATGGCCACTACCTGCTCGATATTGTCTCCCGGATCGATGACCATGGCCTCACGGGACTGCTCGTCGCCGATAACAGAGCAGTTGCACGCCAGCGGACCAACCGGAAAGATCTCGTGAATCATGTGTCCAAGCTAACACGGCAGGAGGGGCTGGATCACGGTCCGACGGGACAGAGCGTTTCCCCCTTACCTTGTGCCGCGGGTAGCTCTGCGATACACTGCGGCATCTCGCCCTCGAATGGGGTTGGTTCTGGATCAAAGGCAGGAGCAGCCCGTGGACCGAATCGTATTCCTGAATGTTCACAATCAACAGATACTGTTGGCGGATTGCAGCGACTGCACGCCTGCGGAATTAGCCGCCGTCATTGACGACGTTCCAAAGCATGTCACCCGCGAGCCGCACGGATCAGTCTTGCTGTTGGCCGACTTCAGCCGTTCCATATTCAACAAAGACACCGTGGAACATTTGAAGGTGGCTGCCGTGTTTGATCGTCCTCACCTGAAGAGGTCTGCCTGGGTCCTGACAGAGAATTTGGACAAGACTCTATATGAATCGATCAGAAGCTTCTCTGGAAGGGAGATTCCCACCTTCAAGACCCGCGCGGAGGCGCTTGCCTACCTAGTCGAGGACAAGCCATCTGAGCATTGGCAGCCCGACCCACAAAAATAAAGGCCGGCGTATTTTACGCAGGCCTGATTCTTCGCAAAGAGTGAAATGTTATCGCTGGGGCGATGCAGGCGCGGGTGCTTTCTGCGCGGGGGCAGTTTTGACATTGCCCAGCACCGATCCGCTGCTGGTCGCGCGGCGGGTGGCCAGCACCGATAACGTGATGGAAGTGAGCATGAAGGCGATGGCCGCATAGGTTGTCGCCCGGCTTAAGACCGTTCCTGCCGTGCGGGTCCCGAAGGCGGTCTGGCTGCCGGCGCCGCCGAACGCAGCGGCGATATCGGCGCTCTGGCCATGCTGCAACAGCACGACGATGATGAGGAAGGCACAAACCAGGACGTGAATGGTAGTGATTAGAACAACAAGCATGGATATTTCAACTCTCGTTGCGGAGGCAAATAGCGTGCCAAGCCCGCCAAATAATCTCAGATTGCTCCCGTAAAGCTTCCCGGACGCGGGGGATGATGGTGCGGAAGGGGGGACTTGAACCCCCATGCCTTTCGGCGCCACCCCCTCAAGATGGTGTGTCTGCCAATTTCACCACTTCCGCACTAGCGACCGAATCGACACACAACGGTCTTGCAAGCCGAACGCAGAGACCCCTTAAGTATAGCAAACAAAAGGGTCGATGGATGTCAGGCAACTTCGGCCCTCAGTACTTTACGATCCTGGCGAAGTTCTTCGGATCAAGGCTCGCTCCGCCGACGAGCGCGCCGTCAATTTCCTCCTCCGACATCAGCGCCGTGACGTTATCGGGTTTTACGCTGCCGCCGTACAAGATGCGCAGGCCAGCAGCAAATTCGTCGCCGAAAGCCTTAGCCGCTTCGTGACGGATCACCGCGTGAGCGTCCGCAGCCATCTGCGGGGTCGCCGTTTTTCCCGTGCCGATGGCCCAGACTGGCTCATAGGCTACGGTCAGCTTGGCGGCTTTCTTCGCCGAGATTCCATTGAAGGCGCGCATGCACTGGCGGCGCAGAACGTCTTCCGTCAGCCCCGCCTCGCGTTCTTCCAGTACTTCGCCGACACAAACAATCGGCGTGAGCCCGCTCTCCAGAGCGAGTTCGAGCTTTCGATTTACCGAGTCATCGGTTTCGTTGAAGTATTGCCGCCGTTCGGAATGTCCAAGAATCACGTGCGTGACATCGATGGCGTTCAACATGGGGGCGGAGATTTCGCCGGTGAATGCGCCTTCCTTTTCCCAGTGCATGTTCTGGGCGCCGATGGCGACGTTCGAGCCCTTCGCCGCCGCGACGGCGGTTTGCAGGTCGATGAAGGGCGGACACACGACGATTTCGTCGCGCGTATGGTCGGCGACCATCGGTAGAAATTCCTGAAAGAACGCCGAAGTCTGTTCGGGGTTCTTGTACATTTTCCAATTAGCGGCGATGAGTTTCTTACGAGGCATGGCAGGAGTCCATTCTTAGGGATTTACTTTCGGCATAACTCCGCGCAGCGTCGCTGAAGTGTCGCAACGCGCCGGTATCGAACAAAACAAACTTAACTTGCCGGACGTAGGTCGCACGTCCGAGCGCCTCAGCCGTAGTTTTGACTGCAATCTCAGCTGCGAGGTCGAGCGGATAGCCATAGATGCCCGTCGAGATTGCCGGAAACGCGATCGACTGGAGTTGCAACTCATCGGCTAGGCGAATCGATTCGGTGTGGCAACTTGCCAGCGTCTCCGGTTCGTTGTTGTGCCCGCCGTTCCACACCGGGCCGACCGTATGGATGATGTGCTTTGCTGCGAGACGTCCGGCAGGTGTAGCGACGGCTTTACCGGCGGGTAGCCGGCCTTGACGATCGACGATGACCTTGCAGGCTTCGAGAATAGCCGGCCCCCCGGCGCGATGGATGGCGCCATCCACGCCGCCTCCGCCCATCAGCGATGAATTAGCCGCATTCACGATTGCATCGCAATGCTCGCCGGTGATATCCCCGGGACCAAAAACGAAAATCGTGCGTTCCGGGCTCACAAAGAATCGCAGAGGCTGTATGGCTGTCGTCATTGATATGGCCTGGCGCGGCACACTAAGTTTGTCGGAAGCCAAGGACCTGCGATTGCGGCACAGCCGACGGCCGTGCCGCTTCCAATCGTTACATTATTTGTTGCTCAGGGCTTCGACTCCGGGCAACTTCTTGCCTTCCAGAAACTCCAGGGACGCACCACCACCGGTCGAGATGTGCGAAATCTTGTCGGCGACACCGGCGGCCTTGACGGCTGCAACGCTGTCTCCCCCGCCGACGATCGAGGTGGCAGCGCCATTCTCGGCCACGGCATTGGCAATCTTCTTGGTACCCTTCGCGAAGGCATCGATTTCAAACACGCCCATCGGTCCGTTCCACACGATGGTGCGAGCACCCCCGATTTCTGAAGCAAACAGTTCAATCGATTTCGGCCCGATGTCGAGAGCGATCATGTCGGCCGGAATCGGCTGGCCTTCGCCGATGTGCTGAATGCGCGCGTCGGGTGCGACTTTGTCGGCGACCACGTGGTCCACGGGCAGCAGAATCCTGACGTGCTTTGCTTTCGCCTCGGCGAGCATCTTTTTGGCAAGGTCCAGTTTGTCGGCCTCGAGCAGCGACTTGCCGATCTCGTGGCCCTGGGCCTTCAGGAAGGTGTAGGCCATGCCGCCGCCGATGATCAGCGCATCCACTTTGGTCATTAAATGCTGGATGACTCCGATCTTGTCGCTGACCTTGGCCCCGCCGAGAATCGCGACAAACGGCTTCTGAGGATGGCTGAGCGCCTTGCCCAGGTACTCGAGTTCTTTCTCCATGAGCAGGCCGGCCGCGCTCTTGTCCACGAAATGTGTTATGCCTTCGGTCGAAGCGTGAGCGCGGTGGGCCGAACCAAACGCATCGTTGACGTAGTAGTCGCACAATGCGGCAAGCTGCTTGGCGAAAGCCGGATCGTTGGCCTCTTCTTCGGCATGGAAGCGGAGGTTCTCCAGTAACAGTGTCTGGCCCTGCTCCAACTTGGTGGACATCTCTTCCGCCTGAGCTCCAACGCAGTCGGGCGAGAAACCGACGTTTTCGCCGCGGCGGAGAACTTCGTCCAGCAGGATACGCAGGCGCTCAGCGACAGGCTTCAGACTCATCTTCGGATTAGGCTTGCCCTTCGGACGCCCAAGGTGAGACGCAAGGATAAGGCGCGCGCCATGGCGCAGTGCGTACTCGATGGTGGGCAGAGTTTCGCGGATACGGGTGTCGTCCATGACCCGTCCATCGTCGAGTGGAACATTGAAGTCCACGCGCATGAACACGCGTTTACCGCTTAAGGGAAGATCGCGAATCGATAACTTCGACATAAAACCCCCACACGCAGGGCGTGTCGTAAGAACCAGTTGATTAGGCCAGAACCTGCATCAGCAGATGAATCTCGGAGCCGAACCCTCGCGGAGTGAAGCCCGCAAGTATGAATTCGATTCAGGTGGTGGAGGGCACGACCCAGTCGTGCCCTCGTAGAAAATAGCCGACGGACTATAGCCCCTTACCGGCAATGTAGTGGATCAGGTCGCGTACGCGGCAGGAGTATCCCCACTCATTGTCGTACCACGCGATGACTTTCACGCAATTGCCCGCCACCACGCGCGTCATGGGAGCGTCCACAATAGAGGACCGAGAATCGCCCTTGTAGTCAGACGACACCAGTTCGGCAGTCTCATAGCCCAGGTAGCCCTTCAGCGGTCCAGCGTCGGCGGCCGCCTTGAGGGCTGCATTGACTTCCTCAACTGTCGTTGCCTTCTCCACAAACACCACCAGGTCAACCACCGACACGTTTGGAGTGGGCACGCGCATCGAGAACCCATCCAGCTTGCCCTTGAGGCTGGGAATCACGAGCGAAAGCGCCTTAGCTGCTCCCGTCGAGGTCGGAATCATCGACAACGCGGCGGCACGAGCGCGACGCAGGTCCTTATGCGGGAAGTCGAGAATCACCTGGTCGTTGGTGTAGGAGTGAATCGTGGTCATAGTGCCGCTGACGATCTTGAACTTGTCGTTGATAACCAAAGCCACCGGCGCCAGACAGTTAGTGGTGCACGATGCGTTCGAAATGATGTTGTCTTTCTTCGGATCGTACTTGTCTTCGTTCACGCCCATCACGATCGTGATGTCTTCGCCCGTTGCGGGGGCGGAGATGATGACTTTCTTAACAGTACCCTTCAGATGTTCCTTCGCCTGCTCGGCTTTGGTGAACTTTCCCGTGGACTCGATGACAACCTGCACACCCAGCGAGCTCCAATCCAGCTTGCCCGGCTCTCGTTCCGAGAAAACGCGAATCTTCTTGCCATCGATACTGATGGAGTCATCCGACGCCGAAATGTCGTTGGACAGGTTGCCCAGGACCGAGTCGTATTTCAGCAGATGTGCCAGGGTCTTCGGGCTCGTCAGATCATTGACAGCTACGATGTCAATCTCTTTGTCATTGAGTGCGGTACGAAGCACGTTGCGGCCGATGCGGCCAAATCCATTGATACCAACTTTGATCGCCATATCACCTTCCTGAATGAATGTCGTTCTTCAAAAACAAGTATCCGAAACCACCGGAATAGGAGTGCGGGCCGGATAAGTTGCCGGAAGAAAAAGGGTAGCATCCGAGGCAGTGAGCGGCAAATGCCCGATGTCACAACCTGGGTATGCGCTCAGTCACATAAGTGTGGGTTTTTGCCTGGACGTACCGATGGCGGCATTGCCGCCAGCCGCCCGGGCGTGTTACAAGTGCAACATGCGCAGATGGATGCGCGACCGCGCAAAGCGGCGCAAACAGCAACCCGAAAAACAGGGGCAAGAACAACCCGCACCTTTACAACCTAAATTTCCTGATCCTATTCCAGACGACATTGGCAACCGCATAGAAGAGTTCCCAACCGTCGAAGGCAACTCGGATTACCAGGACATTCAGCCCGCTGCCCAAACCGGCGGCGGTGGAGAAGAGCCTCCGCAGGGGCCTCGCCGCGACCGCGATCGCAACCGTCGCCGCGGACGCCGTGGGCGGGGCGGTCGCCCGCAAACGCCGGCACAGGCGCCTACACTGCCCGGGCCCGGGGGTCCGACCGGAGAGGGTGCGGAAGCCGATGCGGCCTCCGAAGTTTCCGAGCCGGCAGCCGGGAGGACGCGGCCTCCAGCGCCCCACGAGGCGCAGAAGTCCAAGGGCGCAGTCGTGCTGTCGATCGGCTTGCCGGGTTCGGGCAAGAGCACATGGTTCAAGCGCCACAATATTCTGCCGCTTTCCAGCGACATGGTGCGCATCCTCCTATTCGACGACGTGACCGAACAGCGCTACCAGGACCTGGTGTTCTCGACCTTACGTTCCATGCTGAGGGCACGCCTACTCGCCCGGCGTCCATGGAATTATGTGGACGCGACCAACCTGTCGCCCCATGAGCGGCGTAGTTGGATCAAGCTGGCAAACGACTTTGGCTACGAAGCTCATGCAGTGTTCTTCGATGTTCCTCCTGAGGTGTGCATCGAGCGCAACCATCGTCGCGAGCGCAACGTTCCCGAGGACGTAATGCTCCGCATGGCGAACAAATTGCGTCCACCAAAGTTCGAAGAGGGATTCTCCAAAATCACCGTCGTTCGGCTGAAGAGGAAAGACGGCGAGCCCGCGGCGGAAGAGTCGCGTGGGGAGTTCCCGATTGCTCCGGACGAAGGCGAAGCTTCAGAACCGGTCGACCCCGTCGATTCGGAATATTGACGCGCTAACAATTGAGCCTTTCGGTGGAGCGGAAGCATTCCGCTCCATCGCCATTTTGAAAGCGCACAGTTCTTTCCGCGACATCTCCTACCGCTCCAGGACCTTCTCCAAGTCCGCGAAGAATCCCGGGTACGAAATTCCCACGCACTCCGCATTCCGAATAACCGTTTCGCCCTCTGCCCGCAACGCTCCTATCGCGAATGCCATGGCAACACGGTGATCGCCGAAGCTCTCGATTTCCGCGCCGTGCAACTTCTGCCCGCCGGGTATTTCCCAGCCGTCGGCCGTCTGTTTCACCTGCGCCCCCATCGCCTCAAGGTTCCGCGTCACGGCCGATAGGCGGTCCGACTCCTTCACCCGCAGCTCACCGGCATCGCGCACGACCAGTCCTGAGGCGTAGGGAGCGATCGCAGCTAGCACCGGCAGCTCATCAATAAGCAACGCAGTTAGTGCGCCTGAAACTTCGACCGGCTTCGCCACACCGGGAACGAGGGTAACGGTGCCGACCAATTCGCCATGCTGTTCCTCAACGCGCATCATGTTCGTTCGGCTGCCCATGGCTGCCAGCACATCGAGCAGGGCCGACCGCGTGGGATTCAGCAGCACGCCGTCGATCACAAGATTCGACTCCGGAAAGATGGCAGCGGCACACAGGAAGAAAGCCGCCGACGAGCTGTCGCCGGGTATGAATGCCTCCAACGGATGGAGTTGCTGGCCTCCGGCGATGGTCACCGAGTTACGCGAACGTGTCAGTTCCGCGCCGAACGCTCGCAAAGCGAGTTCACCGTGATCGCGAGTGCGGTTCGGCTCTTCGACAGTTGTCTGACCGTCGGCAAGCAACCCCGCGAAGAGCAGGCAAGTCTTGACCTGCGCGCTGGCGACCGGCACAACGTAATCGATACCTTGCAGCCGCGTTCCCGAGATACGCAGTGGAGCATGGTCGTCGAGTCGCTGTAATTTCCGCGCCCATTTTGCGCAGCGGCTCCATCACGCGCTTCATCGGACGCCGCGAGAGCGACTCATCGCCGATCATTTCGCTGGTAAACGGCTGCGCCGCCACGATGCCCGACAACATGCGCATCGTCGATCCGGAATTGCCGCAATCGAGAGCGGAACCGGGCGGCTTGAGCTGCGGGCCGATTCCGTCAATCACCACCGCGCCGTTTTCCTCGCGCGTCACCGAGCAACCCAGCGCCTCCACGCATTTCAGCGTGCTGTTGCAGTCCGCGCCGGGCGAGTAGTTCTCGAAGCGCGAGCGTCCGGGCGCGAGCGCCGCCAGCATCGCGTAACGGTGAGAGATGGACTTGTCGCCTGGTACTCGCAGGCTTCCCAGAATGTTGCGTGCCGGGCGAATGATTACAGTGTCGTTGGGCGGCATGAATCTACCTTACCGCAAGAGAATGTTGTCTATCGTCGCGATGCCGCTTCGGCGCGTGCCTCTTGCAGCAGGTCGGCAGGAATTTCGCGAACGCGCAACGCGATTTCAAAGCTCGGAGTAACCGGTCCGCGTCCCCAGCGATTGACTTCCCAGTGAGCGCGCAAAAATTTGGTCGCCGCTGGACTGCGAGAGGTCTACTAACAGCGGATATTCGCCGGGATAGAACTTCTGCGGCAACGAAGTAACCGGCTTGGCTTCCCACGTCGCTCCGTCAGCGGAAGTGAAAAAGCTGACCTCGATGGATTCCTGCTCGACGATTTTCGCTAACCGAAAGGGTCGCGAGAAAGGCGGGATTGCTGGCTGGAGTTACATCCAGCGACTCACTATCACCTTTGGCGGTGATGGTGGTGTTGGCAGGAACAAGGAACGCATCGATCATGGCAACCTCATTCTACTGAACGGCTGCGCTGCTGCCGCGTGACGCCGGTCACACCGTCAAGGCGGCATCGGTTTGACAAGCCCACCCGCCCGACATACGATGTCGGGCACTCAGGGTTCCCGCCACCGTAATCGAAGTTAACCTGCCAAGGAGCGATTAAGTTATGCGTCGTACCTGTATGTCTCTCGCCTGCCTGTTCGTGTCTACGTTCCTCGCCGTTGCCGCTACGGCGCAGATGCCTATGCCGAAACCCGCCCCCGAGTTGGCCAAAGTGGACTACTTCGCGGGCAACTGGATCTCGGATGGCGACATGAAACCCGGGCCGATGGGGCCGGGCGGCAAGATTACCGCCAACGATGAAGCCCACTGGATGGAAGGGAAGTTCTTCCTGGTAATTAACTCGAAGTTTGGGGGCGCCATGGGCAGCGGCTCCGGGATGTCCTTCATGGGATATGACCCCGAGCAAAAGGTTTACACCTACAACGAGTTCAACAGTATGGGGCAGGCCGAAAAGTCCACCGGCACCGTGAACGGCGACACTTGGACTTTCACCAGTGACGAGAACTTTGGCGGCCAGATGATGAAAGGCCGTTTCACCATGAAGATCCTGTCGCCCACGGCCTACACCTACAAGTTCGACATTTCCCCTGACGGCAACCAGTGGACGACGGTGATGGACGGCAAAGCCACGAAGAAGTAAGAGAAGTCGTTGCGGAGCCGTTAAAAAACGGACCCTAGCGGACTAAAGTCCGCCGATAAAGTGACCAGCTTAGACGCTGGCCTGAAGGCCAGCTCTGCCAAACTGCGCGTCGAAGAAGCCCCGCAGCAACCGGCCAAATTCTGCGGGATGCTCCATCGCGGCGTAATGTCCCGCGTTCGCGATAACGCGGAGTCGGCTTCCCGCAATTCCCCTGTGGATCAACTCCAGTTCCGAGAGCGGCACGCTGTCGTCCGCTCCGGCGATCACCAATGACGGAACATTGATGGTCGCAAGCGTCGGAACGGAGTCTGCGCGCTCGGCCATTCCGCGCTGGACCTGGGCGATGTCCTGCGCCGACATCTTGCCCGCCATGGTGAGCGCTGCGTCAACGATGTCCGGACGGTTGGCCAACGTTGTTGGCGAGCATAATTTTTTCACTAGTTCCTGGGTGAATCCGGCGGCGCCTTCACGGAGGACCCGTTCGGCAACCTCCATTCGTCCGGCGCGGCCCTCGGGCGTTTCCGCTCCAGCGCGGGTATTAGCGAAGACAAGGGCAGCAACCCGGTCTCTGTAGCGTCTCCAGAATTCAAACAAGGTATAGCCGCCGATAGAAACCCCGACGAAGATCGCCCGCTTGATTTCAAGTTCGCGGCAAAGCCTGTCGAGATCGTCGGCGAGTTTGCCCATGGTGACCGGGCCTTCTCCCGCATCAGAATCGCCATGCGCGCGCAAGTCGGGTAAGACTACGCGATAGCGGCTTGTCAGGTGCCCGATGACGCCGTCCCAAAAGCGACGGTGGAGCGGGAACGGATGCAGCAGCACCACATCGGGCCCGTTGCCTGCGACTTCGTAGATCAGTTGGGCGTCGCCACTACGAAAAGATTCCATTTCGAGAGATTGTCGCAGACTGCGCGGGATGATGCGCGTTCAGCTGACGCCTATACCCCCTCCCCCTCGACCCTGAAGAATCAATAGTTTACGTAAAAATTCCGTGCAAAGTGGCACAAACAAATGACTTATAAGTAAAGTCGCAGAAACAAAAGGCTTACTGGATTCTGCCGACCGATGACCCTTGTAGAATCAATGACTTAGCCGTTAAAACTCGCTAAAGTCGCAGAAAAAGTGGAGTTAGCTCCGATTTGTCAAAGAACGTCGCTGCGGTGCACTTCGTGCCTGAGCGCGAACGGTGAGAGACACAAATCCGCTTTCCTCACGTACCGTTGGTTTACGCTCTTCGTGGCGGGCTGCGACAGGACGCGGGTCACGTGTCAGTGTGATAACGCGAGGCGGGTGGCGCTGCGAAACGTTCTTTGACATGAGCCGCGCGGGTGGCAAGAGTATGCAGGTTGTCGGCACGACGAAGTGGTCGCTGAAAAAAACAAATCCCCCGCGGACTAAAGCCCACGGGGGATGACAGAAATAAACGGCCTAGACGCTGGCCTGAAGGCCCAGCTCTACCACACGGACTTCTTCAGCGGCATTGTAAAGCCGTGCCCTGATACAAAACCCGCCGCGACAACCACGAGAACCTGCTAGAGCGTCAGCGTCCTGAGGCAGATCGCTCGGTCGCTACCCCGTAATCTTCTTCGCACTCGCATCCCACACTGCGGGAGTCTTCTTGAAGTACGAGTAGTTCGCCAGGTGGCATCCTATGGCTGCGTTATTGCCGAAGACCTCGTTCTCTACGGACGGCTTGCGCGAGCGGACATTGTTAAAGAAGTTGGCTTCATGATCGACGGTGTCGTTGTATCCGTCGGGCGGAGCATACGATTCCATTTCGTCGGTTAGCTTCGACGCAAAAGGTGCGGCGGGCGGATGATCTTTGTCCCAATCCTCCAGGTACTGATGACGCAGGTCGGCGGGCCACCCTTTGATGGAGTAGCCTTCGGGCTCGGGCGTGGTGTTCTGCGGCGTGAACGTCAGGGTCGAGTCCTTGATGATCATGGTGCCTTCTTTGCCATAGAAGGCGATGAACTCTCCGCCGTTATTGTTCAGGTTGCAACGCATGTACACGCGGAATTCGGGGTAATCGTAAAACGTCTCGAGAAGATCGGGGAACTGCCGTCCGTCCTTGAAGTAAAACAGTCCGCCCGTACTCTGCGCATGGGTAGCCGGAGCTGTGGTTCCGGTGATGAACATGATTCCCGAGATCAGGTGAACGAACAGATCGCCACCGAGTCCTTCGCCGTAGTCGGTGAAGCAGCGCCAGCGGAAAAAGCGCGTCGGATCGAAGGGAATCGACGGTGCGCCTACGAGGAACTCTTTCCAGTCGATGTTCTGGTCGTTGACGCCCGGAGGGATGGGATAGACCCAGGCGCCGCTGGGCGAGTTGCGGTCCCAATACGCTTCAATGCAAGAGACCTGGCCGAGTTTGCCGGAGGCGTAAATCTGGCGGGCTTTCTCATACAGGATTGAGCTGACACGCTGGCTGCCGCACTGCAAGATGCGATTGTTCTTCTGGGCCGCTGCGACCATGGCGAACCCGTCGTCCACGGTGTGGGAAAGCGGCTTTTCGCAGTACACATCTTTGCCGGCGTTACAGGCGTCGACCACGACGCGGCGGTGCTGGTGATCGGTTACGGCAACGATGACGGCGCTGATGTCTTTGCGATCGAGAATCTCTTTGTAGTTGCGCGTGGTGTCAACCTGCTTCTTCAGCGTCTGTTGGGCGGCGGTGAGCCGGCCTTCCCACAAGTCACTGACCGCGACACACTCGATGCCCGGCACTCGCAACGAGGCTTGCAGCAATTCACAACCGCGCACGCCAGTTCCGATGGAAGCGAACCGTATGGTCTCGCCGGCGGCGGCCTGCGTTGTCGCGGCAAGCACGGTGTTGGGTTCCAGCAACGTAACTTTGGCGGCGGCGCCGGCAGCCAGCGCGCCCGCTCCAACCCGCATGAATTGACGACGAGTCCAGGGATTATTGCTCAACGTGTCACCTCGCAACTGTAATGGGAGAGCGCAACAGCAGAGAAAAAGCCGCGGACAGCCCGCGGCTCTTCCCAGAATTAAGAGGAGCTAGCGGCGGCCCTTCTTGCCCTTCTTCGCGGGCTTCTTTGCCGCCTTTTTCACTGCTTTCTTGGCCGGCTTCTTGGCTGCTTTCTTCGCAGCCTTCTTTTTGGCCGGAGCAGCTTTTTTCTTTGCCGGAGCAGCTTTCTTCTTCGCTGCTTTTTTCGCCGCCTTTACTGGAGCTTTCTTAGCGGCCTTCTTGGCGGGCGCTGCTTTCTTGGCCGCCTTCACGGGCGCCGCTTTCTTCGCAGCTTTCACCGGAGCTTTCTTCGCGGGGACCTTCTTCGCCGCCGGCGGTGGAGGCGCAGTCGTTACCGTAGTCTCTTCCGGCTCGCTCTCTTCCACCTCGATCACTTCGTCGGTGGCAGAGATGGTTTCCGGTTCTTCTTCTTCCTCTTCTTCCTCTTCGTATTCCTCATCGTCGAGCGAGTCGCCGTAGGAACCCTCTCCGTAGTCATCCATCTCATCATCGCGACCGTAGAGCGTGTTATCGAAAGCCGTCATGTGTCCTCCTGAGATTGCCGGGCTCCGCTAGCGCACGGAGACAGCTCGCAAGGCTGAATGAAAGTTGAACTGCATACTGCTTCGCATCGATAGGCGGCGAGTATAGCACGGAGAAAATGGGCCGTACGTGACGCCTGAACGTGCAAGAACTGCAACGCGCACTTTTGTATCAGAACATCCGCGGCAAGGGAAGAGGACAAACAGCGTTCGGTGACGATTCTCACAATTCGTCAGGACGAACGGCTTACTTGCGGATCAACAGGACCTCGCCCGCACGCAGATTGGCGGAGAGGTTGGCGTTGTTTTTCTTCAGATCGGCCACGGTGGTGTTGTACGACTGGGCAATGCCGCTCAGGGTCTCGCCCTTCTTCACCTTGTGATAGGTCGCCGACTTAGTACTCGACGCTGAATCGGACTTCGATTTAGACGCTGCGGTCGTCTTACCCCCGCTGCGGGACTTTTGTGGAGGCGGATCGTCTCCCGCAGAGGCCGCCTCTGAACCGCCCGCGTCCCCTAAAGGCTTATAGATGGTTAAAGTATGGCCAACCGCCACGGTGTTGCCGCGTAAGTGGTTCCATTTCTTGACTTTCGCCACCGGGACGCTGAAGTCATCGGCGATCGATCCCAGCGTATCCCCGCGCCGCACGGTGTATCGGGTGGCCTTGCGCGAGTAGGTCACGGTGTCGCCGGCCTGGCCGGGAGCGATTGGGATGATGAGCTTCGAGCCGACCGTAACCTCTTCGTTATCAAGGTTATTGGCCTCCTCGATGACGCTCGCCGTGGTGTGGTACTTGCGCGCGATAGAACCGAGCGAGTCACCGTACTCCACACGGTGGTAGCGCCAGAAGGTCCGCATGTCCGGCGGGATCAACGCAACCGCCGTCTCGTATTTATCCTTGGTGCCGGCGGGAAGGTTCAGGGTGAAGGTCTGGTCTTTGGGTGTTGTCATTCGCAACAGGCTGGGATTGAGCTGTTGCAGGTAGTCCGCCGACGTGTCGAGACATTCTGCGACCAGCCTTAAATCAACGGGATAGTTGATGGAGACCTGGTCGGTGGGAATGGCCTTTTCGGGGACGATGTTCTCTAACCCGTACTGCGTCGGGTTCTTGGCCATGATGGTGACGGCCACAATGATGGGGACGTAGTTCCGGGTCTCGTTGGGGAGAACGCCGCGCCGGTAAAGCTCCCAAAAGTCGGCGTAACCGGTGCGCTCCACGGCATGCTGAACGTTGCCCGGCCCGGTGTTGTAGGCGGCCATGGCGAGATACCAGTCGCCGAACTCTTCGTAGAGGTCCTTGAGGTGGTGGGCCGCAGCTTGCGTCGATTTCACCGGATCCTGGCGGTCATCGACCCACCAGTCGCGTTCGAGTCCGTACTCGGAACCGCGTCCGGCCATGAACTGCCACATGCCACGGGCGCCGGCCCGCGATACCGCCAGCGGCTGAAATCCCGACTCGGCCATGGCGAGGTAAATCAGGTCCTGGGGTACGCCGGCCTGCTTAAAGGTCTGCGAGATCATGTCGCGATAGCGTCCGGCGCGCGACAGACCGTGTTCCAAAGTAGGGCGGCCCCGGGGACTGGAGAAATAGTTGATGTACATCGCGACCTGGTCGTTCAGCATGAGCGGCAGGTCGGACTTGGTGGTTTTGATCTCGGCTTCCGCCTTGGCCCGAA
Source organism: uncultured Acidobacteriaceae bacterium (assembly GCA_963738905.1). Classification (GTDB taxonomy): domain Bacteria; phylum Acidobacteriota; class Terriglobia; order Terriglobales; family Acidobacteriaceae; genus DASRAA01. Next base: position 52,813 of record CAVTYG010000010.1, on the reverse strand, counting down.
CGTTGGGATCGACGGGAAAGGTGATGTCATTGGCCTCGTCGATGGGAGCCACTTCGGGCTTTTGCTCGGTGAAACCGTCGCCCTCGCGGAGTGCGATCTGCTCGAGGCTGCGAATTCCGTCCACGATTTTGTCGAACTCATGCTCGAGTTTTGGGTGATCGCGAACATTGAGATTGCTCGACAGCAGAACGTTGAACGCCTGGTCGAAATTCTGCCGCGCGGCTTCGAGATGCCCGGCCTCGTAGTCGGCTTCTCCGGAGTTGTACAGCTTTTCGGCTTGCGCGATGAGGGCATCGACCGGATCGGAGGGATTTTGGGGCGCCGCTGCCGGAGCCGCGGCGGCTTGAGCGTCAGCCGATTTGGCGGCCGGTTGGCTTACGGTCGGCGCGGTGGCTTGCGGAGGCACCTTGGCGGCGGTGTTCTTGGGTTGGGAGGGCTCGCATCCCGCGCTGAACAGCACGGCACAGAGCATCGACGGGGCAATCAGGCACCGAAAAAACCTCATTCGCGCGAAACAAACCTCTCCCGATGAAAAGATTGCGACCCGAAGGCTGATGGTACTACGCGAGAAAGACGCGAAGCAACGCAAGTGGGACGAGCCGCGCAACTCCGAATCGCATTCTCAGGCCTACGCGCGGGCAAGCGCGCCTTCGAGGTCGGCAATGAGGTCGCCTGCGTCCTCGACTCCTACTGATAACCGCACCGTTGAAGGCGTAACGCCAAGTTGCTTCAGGCGCTTCGCGCTCAGGCCGATGTGCGACGAGAGCAGAGGATACGAGAGGATTGATTCAACGCCTCCGAGACTGGTGGCGAGATACCACAGCTTCAAGTTGCGGATGAAGCGGTCGACGGCCGGTTCGCCGCCGCGCAGCTCGAACGAGACCATCATCCCGTAGTCCTTCATCTGGCGGGTAGCAAGTTCGTGGTCGGGGTTGCGCGACAGTCCGGGGTAGTACACATGCGAGATTTTCGGGTTCTTGTTCAGTGCGGACGCGATGGCGGCGGCATTGCGGCAGGCGCGCTCCACGCGGAGCTGCAAGGTCTTCAGTCCGCGCAAAAGCAGATACGCGCAACCGGGATCGAGGCATCCGCCGGTGAGGATCATCAACTCGCGAGCGCGGTCCATCCATTTTTTCGATCCGGCGAGAACTCCGGCAGTGAGATCGCTGTGTCCGCCAAGATACTTGGTCGCGGAGTGCATCACGATATCCGCGCCTAGCGCGAGCGGCTTTTGCAGGATCGGCGTCGCGAAGGTGTTGTCCACCACGACGGTCGCCTTGTTGCGATGAGCGATCTCGGAGAGCGCGGTGATATCGGCACAACGCAAGGTGGGATTCGTCGGCGTCTCCAGAAACAACATGCGCGTCCTGCGCGTGAAATAGCGTTCGGGCTTCGGAAGATCGTTGTAGGGAATAAAACGCGACTTGATGCCGCAGCGTCCCAGGACGTCCTCGAAGAGCTTCACCGTGCCACCGTAGATGTCGAGCATGGAGACGATTTCGTCTCCGGCCTCGCAGGTCGCCAGCGCCGCGACCATGATTGCCGCCATCCCACTTGACGTGATCACCGCTGCCTCGGCGCCTTCGAGCGCAGCGATTTTGTCTTCCGCCGCCTTAACCGTAGGAGTGCCGTAGCGCGAATAAAGATAGATATCGCGGTCGCCTTTGGCGTAGCGACGAAGCTCGGCAAGTGAGGGAACCACGAAGACCGAAGTCTGGGTGATTGGCGTGGTCAGCGGAACTGACTCGCCATGGCGATCTTCTCCAGCGTGCACGCAGCGAGTAGCGTCGGCAGAGCGGCGTTTCATGAGGAGTCGATTGTAAAGCAGTGATCGCGACGCGCAGCTAGTGCAGCGTGAACTGTACGGCCTCGGTAGTCCACTGGCACTTGATGTTGGAGAATCCGGCAACGCCATAGACCCAGATATTTTTTCCGTCGCTGGGATCGATCTGCGCGCTGCTGAAGTTGCCTTGAAATGCCGGTGGATTGGCATTACGGCAACCTGTCCCGGGATAGGCCGATCCGGCCACCGCCTGAAAGTGGACCACCGGTTTGCCGGAGGAGAGCGCGGACGCCCGAACCCTGACGGCCGACACTCCTGAGGTTGGAAATGTCCATGCCCCGGTGTTCGTTGCGCTGGTGGTCGCCGAACCACCCCCGGCGGGCGTCGCGGAAATAGGACTGCCTTTGCTGTCTTCGAATTGTAGAGTCCCGGTAAACGAGCCCGAGACGACGGCTCCGACCTGCTTTGGCGAGCCGGAGAGCGCAAAGCTGGCGCAGTTCGTGCTGACGGAACAGTCGGCGCCCGCCGTGGAAATCGTTCCCGTGGCGGTAGGAGAGTTAAGCAGGTAAGGCCCCTGCATCACTCTGGCTCCTTTTGTCAGGTACATAATTGCGGGGGTGACGAACGTGGTCGTGTTGCTCTCAAAGAACACCCAGAAGACGTTGCCCGAGCTGTCGGCGACGGTGGAGGGAAACACGGCGTCAAACTTGTCTCCACCGCCTACGGTATATCTCTCCTTAATGTTCGGATGCGATGGATTGCTGAGATCAATGTCATAGGCCTTGAATCCGTTGTAGTCGTTTCCCTGTTTTCCCACCGGGGCCGAGGTGTAAACGTGCTTGTTGCTCAGCTCGATCCCATACCCTGGGAAGTGGCTCTCCGCATCACGCAAACGGTTGTTGCCGGGCTGGACGCCGAGATTCGGGGCGCCGCCATATGCGTTGCCGGTGTTCACGGAATACTTGGCCAGACTGGCGGTGGTTGGGCTCGTCCAAGTGATCTCGTTAAAGGTCAGCTTGATTTCACGCGGCGAATTCTGACAGGCCATAGGGATATCGTCGCAATTGCTGACAAGTACATCCGGTACAGCGGGCGACTTGCCCACGGTATAGTCAAGCACCGGAAACGCAGCATAACTGGGCGCGGGGTTCGAGTTCTTATCGAAGACTGCATCGGGCGCTGGAATCGACGAATGCAGATTAGCTTGCGTCGGAGTTCCCCACGCCCACACGACGTTCACATAGTTGGGTGCTGAACTAGGGTCTACTCCCATGGCATATATTCCGTTCGCACTAAAGCCGACAAACAGCGTCATATCGCCGTACGCCGTGGTGCTCAGCTGACGGCTGTTCCACTTGCCCGTGGGGTCGGCGTTAGCGCTGACACCGACGATCGGATTACCATGCTTGTCTCCACCCATGTGGGCGCAACTGCATACGAACACAAATGCCCCTGCCGGCTTAGCTGATGGATTAATGAAGGGATCAAAAACCACGTGTGGCTCAGCGCCGCCAACTGCGGTTGCTCCAAGGATTGTGGTCACCCAATTCTTAAAGGCGGTGCTGTTACCCACCATGGCGCCAGTCGTCGAGTTATAGAACTCCACCGCCTGACCTGACACACACATCGTAATGTTCACTGACGATGGCGCCGTTGCGCAGGAGAAGTCAGGCCGATCGGCGAAGAACGGAAGATTGGATCCGTTACAAGCCACACCAAAGGTAGAGGTGCAGGTCCCGACCGTCGTGGGAAACGCAGTCTTCACGGTAGGGGGTTGCGCGGGAGAGACTACCGCAGCGGCAACCAGAACCAGGAACAGCCCGAAAATGACGGCGCCAGATTTCATCATCAACCCGCGGGCAGCTTTCTAACACCTGGACAATGCGGCGCCCTTAACGGGCGCCGTGGATCGAACCATTTCATCCCCGCGCGACAGGCCGGTTCCAGCGTGTTACCACGTCAGCCGCAACGCAAATTGAAACTGCCGCGGATCGTAGGCTGCGGTCGGCGCTCCGGCGTCGTTCCAGATCGGGTTTACAGCCGCGACGTTGAAACGGTTCACGATGTTGAACAGGTCCATGATTCCTTGCAACTGCATCCGCTCGTGGATCTTGAAGGCGCGGGCGATACGCAGATCATTGAAGAAGACGTAAGGTGAAGTGCCGGCATTGCGCGACAGGTTACCGATGAGGGTTGGCACCTGCCCAGTGATTAATGCATCGGCAAAGCAAGTCGGAATCAGATAGCCGCTGGGCGAATACTTGGAGGCAACGGCCGTATCGCCGCACGCGTCGGTCTGTCCCGCGTGGGCAATCGCCGGACGGTCGGTGCTGGACGAGAAGTCGAAGTTCTGGTCCGAACCTACGACGATGTTGAACGGGCGTCCGCTGCCCAGTTCCAGGATGAGCGACGTCGTCCAGTTGCTGAGCAACGCGCCACGGGCTCCGCCGCCCTGATCACCACTCTGATAGACGCCGCTGATGACGAAGCGCTGACGCTGGTCGAAGAGTGAAGTGGAGCGATCGAGATTGGGGTGGAAGTTGTCCTGCGGCTCGAGCGTGGCTTCGAGGTCGGTAGCGTCGTCGATGGAGTGCGACCAGGTGTAGGAGGCCAGGAACTCGTAGTGCTGCGAGAAGCGCTTCTTCACATTGACCGTGAGGCCGCTGTAGTCGGAGGTTCCGTTCGAGTAGTTGGCGACCAGGTCGGAGAAGGGAATCGGCTGATTCCCGAAACCGAGGCCGTAATACGACATGACCTGCTGCGCCAGACCGTTGAGTTGCGCCGGGGCATAGAACTGGAGTGTGGGATTGAATCCACTCTGGCGGAAGAAGCTCACCAGCGCGGGAGGAATATAAGCGCCGCACGCCGGATTGCCGCATTTCGCCGCGACCGCCGTATTGACGCCCGCGACATCCACGGCCAACGGATTGTTGGCGAATGCGGATTTGGCCGCCTGCGACAGGTTGGGATCGGTCATCGCGTTATACCAGTTCTGCACGATCAGGTTGCCGTTCGCAGTGTTGGCGTTGATGGGCCGATTCAGGCGGCGTCCGCCATTGAAGTTGTAGGAAAGATCGACGGTCCAGGACTCTCCGAACTGGTGCTCGATGCCGACGTTGACCTGGTTCGAATAGCCGTACCGGAAGTTGGCCGCCGTGGGATACGCGAACGGCAGCACCGACAGCGGCACGACTTGTCCCTGACTGGGCTGGTAATAATTCTGATTGACCCACAAGGACGGCGTGTTGGGCGTGGGATTGAAACGCTGCTGGTTGGAAAGATAAGTAAATGCCGCCGGCAAACAGTTCAGGGTGCCGGTAAAAGCGTTGCCCGCGTTGAGGGTGGAAACAATTCCGCCGGCGCTCGCGTCGCACGGCACCGGCGAGGCGCCGAATAAGAGGAGCTGCGGAGCCTGCGTTCCATCAGCCACCACCGAGTCGAACACCAGCGCCATCATCGGATGGTCAAAGAAGATGCCATACGAGGCGCGGCCGACCGTTTTGCCATCGCCGAAGATGTCGTAGGCCACTCCGATGCGTGGCTGGAAATTCAAGTTCGACGGCGGCACGCCCTTGGTGAGTCCGAAGGTCTTGTAGGTCGTCGCCGCCAGCGCGGTCGACGGTGGATAGTCGGGGAGGAATTCAACGTCATAGCGCAGCCCGTAGTTCACCGTGAGCCGCGGTTTCACGCGCCAGGAGTCCTGGGCGAAAACGCCGAGCGTGTTGTTGTGGAACGCGAGGTGAGGATTGCCGACGCCCTGGACCATGTATTGGGGAACGCCCGCGCCATAGGCCTGCACCGGATTCAGTCCGGGAGTCCCGGCGAGCGAAACCGCGCCGAAATCGTAGATGCCGCCGAAGTTCACGGTGAAATCGGCGGTGAGCGGGATGAGGTTGTAATCCACTCCGAACTTGATGTTGTGCGTGCCCTTGGTGATGGAGAAGTTGTCGAGCAGTTCCCACCGCTGTTCGACGCGCTGTACGTACGAAAACGGTTCGCGGCCAAAGAATGCGACGCCCGGCATGTTCACCGCGACATCGCTTCCACCGGGAGCGGTGGAATACGAATAATTCACGCTGCGGCGCGCGTACTGGAAGCGGAATTCGTTGACCTTATTGCTGCCGATTGTCCAGGTATGCTCGGCGATGACGCTCCAGTCGTGGAAGTTGTTGATCGAGGTGCGCGACTGCGCGTTCTGTCCGAACACCTGCGGGCCCTGGGCGTTGACCTCGATGCCATCCTGGATATCAGGGCTGACGCTGCCGCGCAGCATCAATTGCTGGTTGTTGTTGATCTTGTGATCGAGTCGCAGTGAATAAATGTCACCCAGTTCGTGTACCGGAAAATTGCCCAGCAGATTCTGCATTGGAACATACGAAGCCGGCAGCGGAATGAAGCTGCTGCTGGTGGGAGCGAAGTAGCCTCCACCAATGCCGAGGATGTGAGTCAGCGGATTTTGTCCGGTGATGGCCACCGGTCCCGAAGTGCCGGCCAGCAAGGCGTACTGGACCGTGCTTGGCGTAACCGGAACCGCGCCCAGGAACGATGCTTGCTGCGGCGTGACCGGCACGACCACCGTGTTCGGCGGCAACGGCATGTGTACTGCGGCGGAAACGAAGCGCGAGATATCAGCTTGCGAGGTGAGTCCGAAATTGTCCGCGCCAATGGTGGAGAAGCCCGTCTCATGCCGGTCGGTGCCTTCGTAGGCGAAGAACCAATAGGTCCGGTCCTTCTTGATCGGCCCACCGGCGGAGAGACCGTACTGCGCGCGGGTGTAGGCCGGCTGGTTGACATTGCTGAAAGGGTTTGTCGCCTGGATATAACGGTTTCGCAAATACCCGAACGCGCTGCCATGGAACTCGTTGGAGCCTGATTTCGAAATGATGTTGATAACACCGGCGGCAGCCTGCCCGTACTCCGCTGCGTAGCCGTTGGTGAGGATCTGGAACTCCTGCACGGCGTCCTGCGAAACCGTCGAGCGGATGCCGTTGACCGAGTTGTCCACGGCGTTGGTGCCGTCGATATTGATCAGGTTGCTGCGGCCGCGCTGGCCGCCGATGTTGAGGCCCGAAGTCGGCGCCGCTCCAATGCTGGGCGTCGTATCGCGCGCCAGTTGCGAGTTGGTCAGCGCAAAGTTCACGTAGTTGCGGCCGTTGATCGGCAGGTTCTCAATACGCGTTTGGTCGATCGTGGTCCCGGACGCCGTCTGCTGGGTCTCCACGAGTTCGGCTTCCGACGAGACGGTCACCGTCTCACTGGCTGCCGCGACCGACAACGCCACCGCCAACTCCGCCACCTGTCCGATGGTGAGACGCACTGACTCGTTTACCAGCTTCGCGAATCCAGGCGCTTCCACTGCAACGGAGTACAGCCCGGGAGGCAGCGACAACAGGACGGCGGTGCCTTCCGCATTGGTGGTGGCCGTGCGCGTGATCCCTTTGCCGGGCTCCGTTGCGGTGACGGTTGCTCCGCTGACCAGCGCGCCCTTGGCGTCCTTAGCGATGACGTGCAACTCCGAAGTCTGCACCTGGGCCATTGCTCCGGCCACCAGGCAAGCAACAGAAATCAGCAGGCAGAGCGATCTGCGCGCGAGCGTCATAAGGTTCCCTTTCGATGGAGAGTATTGCGGGACAAAAATCGAGCGAGATAGAACGGCACTAGGCGATGACTGGCGGTTCTCGCCGGACCGTAGATTACGGTAGGAATTCATGGGACCCAGGTAACCCGATGATGCCGAAGAACTCACCCCGACAGGCTTTCGGTTTTTATAACAACCCATACATGGAGCGCAAGTGTGAAATGAGGGACGGGCCGATAAGTGTCAGGCTTCGAACTTGATGCCCGAGGAGGTCGAAGCATCCGATTGCATCGCCCACGCCATGCGAGGCGTGTTGTGGGCCACGCCGACGCGGCCGCGCCGGTCGAGCAGGATAATGCCGCCGTGTCCCTTGAGCCGCGACTTCAGGTAATAGAGCGCACGCTGCGCCGCTTCCTGCGGGACCGTACCTTGCTCGACGCGGTCGGCAGTCCACTTACTGAGTACCAGCTTCATCATGGGCTCTCCCCAGCCGGTGGTCGAGACCGCGGCGCTCAAGTTGTCGGCGTAGCATCCGCAGCCAATGAGCGAGGAATCGCCTACGCGTCCGGGGGCTTTGTTCAACGTGCCACCCGTGGAAGTGGCAGCGGCGACATTAGCGCTCTTGTCCAGCGCGACGGCGCCCACCGTGTCGTGTGACCGCATGGGCCCGAACTCGTCAGGCATCTCGAGATAGCTTTGTTCCTTCGCTTCGCGCAGGCGTTCGATTTCGCGCGGAAGAACAAGGTCGTCGTTCGCGCACAGTGCAATCCCATGTTCCTGCGCGAAACGCTCGGCGCCCTCTCCCACGAAGTAAACGTGGGGACTGTCAGTAAGAATTTTCTTCGCCGCGCTCACAGGGTTGCGAATATGCTCCACGCATCCGACCCCGCCCGCGCGCAAGGTTGCGCCGTCCATGATGCAGGCATCGAGTTGCACGCGGCCGTCCATATTGAGGAACGAGCCGCGTCCGGCGTCGAAGGTCTCGTCGTTCTCCATCGTGACCACGGCCGCTTCCACCGCATCAATCGCGCTCCCGCCGCTTTGCAGCACGTCGGTACCCGGCGGCAGGCGCAGCGCGCACGCCATTCAGATGGGCTTCGACTGCGTCATCGGGAATGGCCCATGCGCCACCGTGGACCAGCATTATGGGAATTGCGGGCAAGACCGACCTTCCAAAGGGGAATCGCTCATGTCGTAAGGCAAACGAGAAAGCATATCAGAACGGGCGGCAGCCTTCGAGCGGACTTTAGTCCGCGAGCGATCTGCGAATACACTCATGCCATGACCGACCTTGGCCGCATGCTCGTGCTCTTGGGTGGATTGCTGCTGGTACTGGGTCTCGTGCTGATCCTCGCCGGCAAGGTCAACCTCCCCATCGGACGCCTTCCCGGCGACATCGTAGTGAGGGGAAAGAATTCGACGTTCTATTTTCCGCTGATGACGTCGATCGTGCTGAGCGTGATTCTGTCGCTGGTGCTTTGGGTGGTAAACCGCATGCGCCATTAATTACTAATCACTTCTCTTCACACCTTCAAATTCTGCATATACTCCGCATCCATCTTGATCGCCTCCAGTGGCGGCATGTCGAACTCCTCCTGCTCCACGAAGTAGTGCATGATGTGTCCGCCCTTCTTGGCCGCCTCGAAAATCTTCGTATAGTCGAGCGTCCCGTGCCCAAGTTCGGTTGACTGCGCGTGTTCCGCACCCTTCTTCAGGTCGAAGTCCTTTACGTGCAGCATCGAAATACGCGTCGGATACTTCAGCAAATAATCCGCAGGATTGTATCCCGCAACGGCGACCCATCCGCAGTCCATCTCGAAGGTCACAAGGTCAGGATCGGTCAGGCGGATCAGCTCGTCGTACGGTACGACACCCTTTTGCTTCCGAAACTCGGTCGTGTGATTGTGGTACCCGAACTTCATGTCATAACCCTTCACCCGCTGCCCGATCTGGTTGAACTGTTCGGCATTCCACTTCCAGTCAGCGAGGGTGAAAGCGTTGACCCAGGCCTCGTGATAACCGGGGTCTTTGGTCGACAGCTTCACTTTCGACGGATCCTCGAGCGACGGCGAAGAACAAACGATGTACTGCAACCCCAACTGGTTGGCATAGGTAATGACGGACTCCAACTGCGGCTGCAACATGCTCAACGGATAATGCGCGCTGACGCAATTCAACTTTGCCGCGTCCATCGACTGCTTGAAGTCCTGCGCACTCATGGCGTAAAAGCCTGCTGCCTCGACCTCCGAATATCCCGCCGCCGCAATCGCTTTCAGCGTCCCGTCAAAGTCCTTCGGCAGCAGCTCGCGCAGCGAGTAAAGTTGCAACCCCAGCGGCAGGCCCAGGGGATAGGCGTCCAGCGGAAGTGCATCACGCAACGCGAACGCAGCAATAGAAGCCGCGCCGGCAGCCTTTATGAAGTCTCTACGCGAAGTCGTCATACTAGTGTGTCCTCTCGAATAACCAGCCATTGTATTAGTCTTGGCGACGCAACGAAATTCACATCCGCACGAAATACGCACAGCCGCCACCTTATTCTCCGTGTCCTCTGTGCCTCTGGGGTGAATAGGTTTTCGTTCGCCCTGCGAACCCTCGCCACCCTGCGTTACACTGCCCTTCAGACGCATGGCCGACAGCCACCAACTCGGGCTGATGTTTGCCGCGCCGCAGCGCAAAGTGTACGCCGTGCGCGAGCTGGTGGCCGCACTCCGCACCCACGTCGAGCGGTCGTTTACCGACGTTTACGTCGAAGGCGAAATCTCCAATTACCGTCCGGTCGAGTCGGGTCACCTGTACTTCACCCTGAAAGACGGCTCGGCGCAACTGCGTGTTGTGGTATGGCGCAGCCAGGCGCGGTTGCTGCGATTTCGTCCCGAGAACGGCCTGGCGGTCATCGCTCGCGGACGCGCCACAGTGTACGACGAACGCGGCGACCTTCAGTTCCAGGCCGAAATGCTCGAGCCCAAGGGCGCCGGTGCTTTGCAACTGGCGTTCGAACAACTCAAAGCCAAGCTGGCTGCGGAAGGACTCTTCGAAGCTGGCCGCAAGAAGCCCATCCCGGCAATTCCAAAGCGCATCGGCGTCGTCACGTCAGCCAGCGGAGCGGCGCTGCAAGACATCCTGAACATTCTGCGCCGCCGTCACCAGTCCGTTTCCGTCCTCATCTACGACGCGCGCGTGCAGGGAGAAACTGCTGCCGGCGAAGTCAGTACCGGCGTCCGCCAGTTCAACCGCCTGAAGAATGTGGACGTTATCGTGATCGCTCGTGGTGGCGGCTCGTTCGAAGACCTCTTTGCCTTCAACGACGAGGGCCTGGCCCGCACCATCGTTGCATCGGCGATTCCAGTCATCTCCGCCGTTGGGCATGAAACCGACTTCACCATTTGCGATTTCGTGGCCGACCTGCGCGCGCCCACTCCATCGGCTGCCGCCGAATTGGTGATTCGCTCCAAGCAGGAGCTCTCGGGACGGCTAAACGTACTGGGCGATCGCCTTCGACAGGCCGTCAATTACAAACTGCTACGGTTGCACAACACCTTGGCGCGGTTTTCCCAGCATCAGGTGTTCGTTCGCATGCCTGACGCACTGGCCCGCCGCGGCCAACGGGTTGACGACCTCATCCATCGCATGGAGCAGGCCCAAAGGCGCACCCTCGCCCGAACGCTCCGCCGCATCGAGGAACTGAACGGCCGCCTGCGCCATCAGGACATGCGCGTCCGCCTGAAGACGACACGCCGCCAGTTGGACCTGCTCGATAACGAATTGCGATCGCGTTGGGCGACGCTCCTCTCTGCGCAAATGACGAGCAGCGAGAGTCTCTCAGCCTCACTCATCACAGTTACCAAAACGATTTTGTTGCGAAAACGTACGCAGTGGGAGCGCCTGCACGCCAGCATGACGGCGCTTTCGCCCGAGGCCATTCTCGCTCGCGGTTATGCTCTCGTGCTCGACGCCGACGGAAAGCTGGTAAAAAGCGTCGAACAGTTACAGAATGGCGATAGCGTGCGGACCCGCCTCGCGGAAGGTGAGTTCACTTCTACCGTGGCATCGATCAAATTGCCATCTGCCACAGAGTAGGACATCGCTGATTTCGCCGAGCGGCGACCCGGAAGCACTATAGCTCTGCATTAGAATGAAGGTATTCGCGTCATTCCGTCGCGAGAGGACTCTAAATGCTGCAACGCCTGGGTCACATGCCGGAGATGTCCTGGACGTCGGTCATCGACATCCTTTTGGTGGCATTGGTGGTCTATGGCTTGTTGAAGCTGTTGCGGTGGACGCGTGCCATGCCTGCCCTGCTCGGTGTAGCGTTGCTGGCTATCGGCGTCTATTGGGCGCACTTTAGGGGACTCAATGCCACTGACTGGCTGGTCACGGCTGTAGCTCCCCTCAGCCTGTTCGCACTGATCGTCGTGTTCGCGTCCGAGATTCGCCATTCGCTGATGCGATTGGGCCGCAACTTCTCGATGTCGCGGTTCGGCGGTCGTCGCGCCGAGACCTACGACGACATCGTCATGGCGGCGAATCTGTTTTCGCAAACCAAAACCGGCGCCCTGATCGTGATTGAGCGCCAGGACGATCTTCGCAATTACATCGATAGCGGCGTGGCCGTGGATGCGAACCTTTCCTACGATTTACTGGCCGCTATTTTTCAGAAAGACGGACCATTGCACGACGGCGCCGTGATCGTGAAGAAGGACCGCATCGCAGCCGCGGCTTGTTTTCTGCCGCTAGCGACCGCTATCGCTGGACCACTCTCACCGCAGTTGGGAACTCGGCACCGCGCCGGCATCGGCATTACCGAGGAAACCGATGCCATCGCGGTCATCGTCTCCGAGGAGACCGGAAAGATCAGCGTTGCCTCGGCCGGGGCGATCGAGCGCGATTTGACCGTCGAAGGCCTGCGCGACCGGGTCGGCAAACTGCTTCGCCGTCATATCCCGCCCACTACCTTGCCTACGACGGCGATCGGAAGCGACCTGGCTCCTGTAGATCGCTTTGGCGATAGAGTTGCGCAAGAGAACCGCTTCAACGACGGAGCGGGCCTGTGAGCGTTCTCCGCTTCTTCCGCAAGTACATCTGGAACGATCTTGATCTCAAGATCCTTGCCCTGGTGATTGCCTTCGGGCTGTGGTGGGTGGTGGGCCGCGATCCTATCGTGGAATCCATCGAGGTCGCGCCCGTGGAATTTCACCACGCTCCTGAAAATCTGGTAATGACCTCCGACAACGCCTTCGAGGTCAGGGTCACAGTTCGAGGCCCCGAACGCACCGTGCGCGCGCTGCGGCCCGCGCAACTCACGGCTATTCTCGACCTCACCGGAGTAAAGCCCGGGCAGACGACCTTCGACATCGGCCCCCGGCAGATTCAAGTGCCGCGCGGCATGACTGTGCAACAAGTGGAGCCGTCGCAGATCCAGATCGACTTCAGTCCCAGCGTGAGCCGCACGGTACCGGTGCGGCCGCGGGTGATCGGCTCGTTCGTTTCGGGCTATGGCATTGTTGGCGTCGATTCGCAACCGCAGACCATTACGATCGTCGGACCCGAGAACCGTGTCACCGCCATCGACGCCGCTATCACCGATCCAGTCGATGCCACCGGCGTCGTAGGGAAGGCCACCTTCACCACCCATGCCTACGTGCCTGATCCATTGATCCGAGTGCAGCACCCGGCGCCCATTTATGTGACGGTGACGACCGGAAAATCTTTCAGGGGAGCAGGGCAGCCTTGAGCGCTACCGCACAAAAGACTTTCAAACGTGAGCTGTTTGGTACCGACGGAATCCGCGGCGTCGCCGCCGAATATCCCCTCGATTTGCGCACCGTGTACGCCATCGGCCGCGCGCTGGGCCAGCGTCTCGCCGAGCGTGACACCAACGCTCGCGTCGTGATTGGCCAGGACACCCGCGAATCCAGCGCCTGGATCAGCCAGGTTCTCGCGACCGGACTCGAAGCCTCCAAGACGAAGGTTGTCAGCGCCGGTGTCATCACCACGCCCGGTGTCGCCTACCTTGCGCGCGAAAACGGATATGCCGCCGGCGTCGTCATCTCCGCCTCGCATAATCCCTGGCACGACAACGGCATCAAGATCTTTGGCGCCGACGGCTACAAGCTCTCGGACCAGTTGGAGCACGCCATCGAAGCCGATATCTTCTCGCACATCGAGCAACTCGCTGCTGGGGCCTCGCAGGCCGACCACGCCGGATACAGCATGTTGCCCGGCGATGCCAAGCTACGCACTGAGTACGCCGAATGGCTGGCCTCGCTCGTCGGTACTGGCCGCTTCGGAAGCCTGCGTGTGCTGGTGGATTGCGCCAACGGCGCGGCCAGCGCCATCGCCCCCCTGGTGTTCAAGGATTGCGGCATTCACGCCGACTTCCTCCACGTCGATCCTAATGGACGCAACATCAACGCCGGGTGCGGCGCGCTGCATCCCACCCACGTTGCCGCGGAGGTCGCGAAATCGAATGGCAAGTACGATCTCGGCATCACCTTTGACGGCGATGCCGACCGCGCCTTGTTCTCCGACGCCGCGGGCAACGTCGTAAACGGTGACGGCGTTCTGCTGATGGCTGCCCGCGACATGAAGGCGCACGTGCTGTTGCACAACGACACCGTGGTCGCCACCACCATGTCGAACATGGGACTCGAAGCCGCGCTGAAGCGCAGCGGCATCCGCATGTTGCGCGCCGCCGTCGGCGACAAGTACGTGCTCGAAGAGATGATCAAGACCGGCGCATCGCTGGGCGGCGAGCAGTCTGGACACATCCTCTTTCGCGATATGGACACCACCACCGGCGACGGCATCCTCACCGCGCTGCGCGTCATGGAAGTCATGGCGCGCGCCGACAAGCCCATTGCAGATCTCGTCGCCGACATGAAGGTCTTTCCCCAGCGTATCGAAAACGTGAACGTACGCGAGAAGCTTCCCATGGAGCAGTTGCCCTCGGTGATGGACACCATCCGTGCCGCCGAAACTGAACTCAACGGCAACGGCCGTGTTGTCGTTCGCTATTCGGGCACCGAAAAGCTGGCGCGCGTCATGGTGGAAGCCGAATCCGACGAAGCCATGGAGCGTCACGTGAAGATCATCGCCGGCGCGCTGCAAAAGGCGATTGGCGCGTAGTTGCGATTCATCTCGCACCCGCATCGCACGCGAAGTATTTTCCTCGAGGCCGTTCGTCGCCCCATTCGAGCGTATAATCAGACGTAATCTCGCATCTCGGGACGGCTCCTTCGCCCTTCCTTCAAAGTGGGAATCGGCACACACTTCAGCCCCTCCACCCCAGCTCTTCTCAACCGGCACCACGAGGTCTGAAATCGGCAGCTCTGGGACACGGCCGTTTTCGCGCGAGGTCTTTTCCTTATGAATCTTGCAAGTCACATGTCCGGAGCAACAACGCCGAAAAAACACGTCCTGTTGATGGATACCAACGGTGAGCGCCGCGCCTTGCGCAAGCGCATCATGGCGCTGCATGGCGTCGAGGTCATATGTGCCGGCGATCTGGTGGAAGCAAGCTCCATCTGGCAACGCGATCGCTACGATCTCGTGCTCATCGACATCCGCACCAACCACTATGGATGCCTGGCGTGGCGCGACGAAATCCGCAAGGAAATGCCCGCCCAGGTCGTCGCCTTCCTCGTAGGCGGCCCCAAATTTATCGACGTCGAGCCCCTCTTGAATTCCTATGTGCCGGAAGAGTACGGAGCGCAATGGGGAGAGTCGATGCGCAGCGCCGTCCGCGACGCTTGTAGCCTGTTGCCGCAGCGCAATGGTTTTATCGAAGTGGGCTGGCGCATTGCGGCCGCCCGCAAAATGACCGGCTTGTCGCACCGAAATTCGGAAGCTGCGGCGCGCGGCGAAACACCGAAAGAAATAGTTCGCGAGCCCCGTGACAATGCCGCCGATGCGCGCTTGTCCGCGAAGTTGGAGCTGGCCGCTGTTCTTGACTAGCAGGAAACGCACCCGCGGACCTTGTCGAAAGAAGTAGTCCGAAGAAGTAAAAAGAGGAGAATCTATGAAGCCCGAGACACTGCCGAAACCCTGCAATCCCGTCCCCTTCGAACATATTCTGGGTAGCGCTGTCATACTCAACTGGGAAGCTTTCGGACTTCTCCCCGCGCGCGGTACCGTCCGCGTGGAATATCACGTAGGAAGAGAAGGCGCAGTAGAGTACCTGAAGCTATGGGCGAATGCGGGCAACTACTGGAGCCTCATCTGTGATTACGCTCCCCATGTAGGCTGGTCCGACGGCCCACGCTTCTCCAATGGCTTTCATTCCCGCCAGCTCGGCCGCCTCTTGCAGTCGATTCTGATGAACCAGAAGCTGTTCACTCACGGTCGCGCCGCCAGTTCAACCGGCACCCTCGAAGTCCGTACTCCCACAATGGAGGACATCACCAATGCCACCCTCCAGGTCGGCGAAGCCTTCCCTCCGCCCGTCCCATCAGCACCCCGGGTGCACACCTCCAAACTAGCCATAGCCAGTGCAGCCATCTTGCCCATTTGATCGGCTAAGACTCACGTAACGGTAATAAAGAGCTTGGGTGGCCCATATTTGCCTTCGTTTGGCAAATGTGGGGCTTCTCCCTAACGTCACAGACTCACCCATACACTCGCCAGTCGGCTGCTGCGAGCTTACGCGTGGTTTATTGACAAAGCTCATCTGTATGCCATAATTGGCGGCAATCTTTCACTGACGTCTTGCCGCCATGCGGCTCTCGAGTGCCTTTTTTAGGGAGCTCGCTTGCCATATGGATCGCGCCGCAAGTCAGGACCAGATCGATCGGATCGTTCAGAGCAAGGCCTTCGCGGGCAAGACGCAGCTCGTGAAGCTGCTGCAAGTCCTGTTCGACCGCATGGATTCCCAAGCCACATTGAAGCCTGATTGTGTGATCAGGGAACTGTGGCCTACCGAAACCAGGACCAAGCGTTCCGCCGACGTAGCGACTGAGATCAATCGCTTGCGGAAAGCGCTGGAATGCTATTACGACGGCGAAGGCGTAACCGATCCCATCGTCATTTGCCTTCCCAATCGCTCGGCCCTGGCTAACGGAGTGAAAGAAAAGCGCTGGATCGCAGCGGAGCCGCGTGCGGCGAAACTCGCAGAAGTCCATCCGCCGGTGGCCCACCCGGCGATTCCCCATAACGAAGAATACCCACAAGGAAGGGTGGCCCATCCCGCCTTGTTTTGGCGGGGTGGGTCTTTTGACTTCCACTGACAACGGCCCACCGACCCATCCTTATCACACTCGAACGTGACCCACGTCCTAGCCAATCCCAATCCGGAAACCTAGACTCCCTCACGGAACGATGAGGGAGAGCTGTGTCCTCAGAGAACAGGGAACGCAGCCGGATCTTCACCTCGTCGTCAAAGTGAAGCCAAGGTGCTTCGACCTGTGATGGGTCCTGTTCGCTCTCGATTTTTCTCCCCATCCCCCGCCAAGACGCCCTTCCGCCCCGAAAAAATCCCGCCTAACTCCTTTGCGCAGACGACTTTGCCTGTAACTCCCGTCGCTTCAATCGTTTGCGCGTCGAAGTCGGTATCCCCATCAAAACAAGCCGTTTGCGGGGAGGGGGAGGGGTGCACCGCGCCGTCGCCCGTCCCATTTTGGGACAACGGCAGTCCGACGCAGAACCAGAGTAGCTACTCCAAATCCCGCCAGTTCGGACCGAAGCCCACATCGACCTTCAGCGGTACTTTCAGCTCGGAGACGTTCTCCATCCGCTCGACGATGAGCGGTTTTATGGCGTCTAGCTCGCCTTCCGGGACCTCGAACACCAGCTCGTCGTGTACTTGGAGCAGCATCCGCGACCGCAGCTTGCGCTCGCGCGGATTTCCTCGTCGATGCGGATCATCGCCAGCTTGATCAAGTCGGCGGCAGTGCCTTGCAGTGGAGTGTTGACCGCCGTGCGCTCCGCGAAGCCGCGCAGGTTCCAGTTCTTGCTGAGCATGTCGGGCAGCGGCCGGATGCGCCCAAACAGCGTCGCAACTTTCATCTCGGCCCGCGCCTGCTCCAGCGTGCGATCAATGAAGGCGCGCACGCCCGCGTACTTCTCGAAGTACGCTTCGATGAAATGCTTGGCCTCTTTCTGGTCGATGCCGATTTGTTGCGACAGCCCAAACGCCGACAGACCATACACGATGCCGAAATTGACCGCCTTGGCGCGGCGGCGGTGCTCGGCGTTCACTTCGCCCGACGGCACTCCAAAAACCTGCGACGCGGTGAGCGTATGAATGTCGTCGCCGCGGCGATACGCCTCCACCAGCAGCGGGTCTTCCGAGAAGTGCGCCAGCAGACGCAACTCGATCTGCGAGTAGTCGGCTTTGACGAGAACGATTGCCCGGCTCAGCGACGAACGCCGCACGAATCTCCCGTCCCAGTTCGGTGCGGATGGGGATGTTTTGCAGGTTGGGATTGATCGATGACAGCCGTCCCGTCGCCGATCCCGCCATGATTGAACGTGGTGTGTACCCGTCCCGTACGCGGGTTCACCATCGCGGGCAAAGCGTCGACGTAAGTGGACTTCAGCTTGGAAAGCTGACGGTAGTCGAGTACCAGGCGCGGAACTTCGTGATCGACCGCGAGTCCGTCGAGCACATCGACCGCGGTCGAAATGGTCTTGCCCTTGCCGTACTTCACCGGCTTCGGCAGGTTGAGTTTGTTGAAGAGCACGTCGCCGAGTTGCTTCGGCGAGTTGATGTTGAATTCGCCCTCGCACTTCGCCCAGATTTCACGCGCCTTTGCGTTGGCATCGCGCTCCAGGCGCTGCGACATTTCAGCGAGCACCTCTGTGTCGATACGGATGCCGGCGTCTTCCATGCGCGCCAGCACCGGCGACATCGGAAGATCGATTTCGTCGTAAACTTTGCGGAGGTCTTTCTTGCCGACTTCGTCGCGGAGTTGCGTGCTCAGGCGCAGCGTGAGGTCGGCGGCTTCGCCGAGCGCATCGCTGGTCTTCAGGTTGAAGCGGCGGTACGCGAGATCGGGCAACGCGTAGCGCGAATAAGTCGGATCGAGCAGATAAGCGTAGAGCAGCGAGTCATCCTGCACGCCCGCTAACTCGATGCCCCGCTGATGCAGCACGTGCGTCGCCGCCTTCGAATCGTGGATCGCCTTGGGAAGCGAAGCGTCGGCCAGCGCCTGCTTTACCGCCTGTCCCGCCGGCGAATCATCCAGCGCGACTGACAGCGCCGTGCCTTCGCTGGCTGAGATGGCAACGCGCAGATGCGAAGGTTCTAAGGTCTGTTCCGGAGCGGCCGTCAACAGCATCTGCTTATCGGCGTTCGTCTTCCGCTTCCGCTTCTTCGGCCTCTGCCACCAACTCACCACCGCTCTCCAGCGCGATGGCGAGAACTCCGCCCTTTGCCTTCCGCACCGCCTGGAGCACGGCTTCGACCTCGGACGCGGACGTCGCCTCGCGATAATCGGTCTCTCCTAGGTCGACGCTCTCAGCCATGTAGTCCTGCACCAGCGTCGTGAACTCCAGCTCGGTGAACAGCGCGCGAGCGGCGTGGCGTCGGGCTCCTGCGCCTGCATCTTCTGCGGCGCGAAGTCCACGGCGACGTCGCAATCGATGGTGACCAGCTTCTTGCTCAGCAGCACCATGTCCCGATTGTTCTGCAGCGACTCGCGATAGGTCTTGCGTTCGATCTCGGCGGCATGTTCGATAGCGGCTTCCACCGAGCCAAACCGCTGGATGAGATCGACCGAGCCTTTGTCGCCAATGCCCGGCGCGCCCGGGATGTTGTCGATCGAGTCGCCACGCAGCGCCATCACGTCGATCACCTGCTCCGGCTTTACGCCGAGGATTTCCTCGACCTTGGCAGCGTCGCAGATGAGATTGTCCTTTGGCGGATTGAGCACCCAGACGCGATCCTTCACCAGCTGCATCATGTCCTTGTCGCTGGAGACGACGAAAACCGTATAACCTTCGTCGGTCGCCTTGCGCGCCAGGGTGCCGATGACGTCGTCGGCCTCGAAGCCCGGCATCTCAAGGATCGGGATACGATAGGCGTCGAGCGCGCGGCGAATGTAGGGGACCTGCTGCGCGAGGTCGGGTGGCATGGCGACGCGATTGGCCTTATATCCCTGGTATTCGACGTCAACATAGGTCTGCGTTTTGGTGTCGAATTTCTTGAAGCTGGGCATCGCGGCCGCTTGTTCGGCGCGAAAGGTCGGAGCGGCGACGTCGAAGACCGCGGCGAGATACTTGGGGTCGAAGTCGTCGCGCAACTTGCGCAACATGTTCACGAAGACGTAGGTCGCGCTGGTCGGGATGCCCGTCTTGGTGGACATCGGCCGCTGCGCCGCCATCGCGTGATAGGCGCGAAAGATGAACGACATCGCGTCGATGAGGAAGATTCGTCCCTTGGATCCTTTGGGCTCGGGAGGCGCGTTCATCGCAGGTTTCGTTGCGCTGACTGGCTTGGCGGCTGCGGAAACGGTCGGCGATTTCGGGGTTTTCTTCGTAGAGGGCAAGAGACGATTTTACCAAGACAACGCCCGGGTCAGACGCCGCTCGAAAAGCCGAATCAACTCCCTATTCCACGAACATGCAATCCCCATACGAGTAGAACCTATACTTCTCGTGCACCGCGTGTTCGTAGGCGGCCAGCGTGTGCCCGCGTCCCGCGAAGGCCGAAACCAGCATAATCAGTGTCGATTTCGGCAGATGGAAGTTGGTTAGCATCGCGCCGACGACGCGGAACTCAAAACCAGGATAGATAAAGATGTCGGCCTCGCCGGACCGCGGTGTGATGCGGCCGTCGGACGATTGCCGAGCGGCAAACTCCAGCGTACGGACGCTCGTGGTGCCGACCGCAACGATGCGGCGTCCGGTGTCGCGAGCACGCTGGATCTTTTCCGCCGCCTCCGGCGAGATGGAATACCACTCGCGGTGGATCTTGTGCTCCTCGACCACTTCGACGCGAATCGGCTGAAACGTCCCCAACCCGACATGCAGCGTGATTTCGGCAATTCCGATGCCTCGGGCACGAACCTTCTCTAGCACCTCGGAGGTGAAGTGCAATCCCGCAGTCGGGGCCGCGACCGATCCAGTCGGCTGCGCATAAACAGTCTGATATTGCTCGCGGTCCAGCGGAGTATCGGGACGATCGATGTAAGGCGGCAGAGGAACGTGTCCGATGCGTTCGACCACGCCGTAAAAGTCGGCGAGCGGATCGAAGCGCAAATGGCGCTCCCCAAATTCGCCGCGATCCACGATCTCGGCAGCGAGGTCGTGCGACCCCTCGGTGCCCTCGCCGCCGAAATAGATGCGTTCCCCCATGCCCAGCTTTCGGCCGGGATGCACCAGCGCTTCCCAGACATTTGGCTCAGTCGAGAACTGACGAGTCAATAGAACTTCGACCTGCCCCCGGAGAAACTCGCGCGCCGCCGGATTGGACGATGAGACAGGTTGCGCCCGAGAACCACTACGGTGTCCATAGAGTCGTGCCGGTAAAACCCGGGTGTTGTTAAGAACCAGTAGGTCGTCGGCGCGAAGAAGCTGGGGGAAGTCGCGGAAAAGACCATCGTGCAGTTGGCCGCCGGCACGGTCTAAGTGCAACATCCGCGCGGCCGCGCGGTCTGCAAGCGGCTGCTTGGCGATCAGTTCGGGCGGCAAGTCGTAGTTAAATTCGGAAACTAGCACCAGAAAGATTATGACTGATAGAAATTCACAAATCGGTGACTACCTTCTTCGCGGATTTCGAAATCTGGGTTACGATAGAGACACTGGGGCGGATTGTCACCAGCATTTCAGGCTCATGAAGACGGTTCAAGAATATAAGGACGAGATCGTCCAGTACGGGAGATTGCTGCACCAGACTGGCTTGGTAGCGGCGACCGACGGTAACCTGTCGGTGCGTCTGGGTGACGGGAATTTCCTGTGCACTCCGACCTTGATGAGCAAGGGAATGATGTCAGCGGACGACCTTGTCGTGGTCGATAGCCGGGGCCACAAGATCGCGGGTGCGCGCAGTTGTTCCAGTGAATTTGCCATGCACCTGTTCATCTACAGGAACCGGCCCGACGTGGGAGCCGTAGTGCACGCCCATCCTCCCACTGCGACCGGCTTTGCCGCCGCCGGTATGCCGCTCGATAGCGCGCTGTGCTCCGAGATCGTGATTACTCTTGGTACGGTGCCGCTTGCGAACTACGAAACTCCCGGAACACCCGAGTTGGCAGAAGCACTCGCCCCGCTGGTCGGAGACCATGATGCCATCCTGATGGCCAACCACGGAGTCGTAACTTACGGTGAAGACCTGCTCACTGCCTACATGAACATGGAGACGGTCGAGCATTACGCCAAGATCGCGCTGGTCACCCACATGCTTGGAAAGCAGAAGCCGCTCAGCGACACCCATGTGAGCAAGCTGCGCGAAATCCGCATGAAATATCAGCGGCAAAATCACGTGACCGCTGTCCAAGCCGAAGACTAACAATCAACCGACCGAGCTTTACTGTTTGAACACCACCATCCCCAGCGGCGGCAGATTCAGCAGCAGCGACTGAGTGTGCCCATGGCAGGCGATAGAATCCGTATCCACGCCGCCATAGTTGCCCTCATCCGTACCGCCATAAATAGCGGCGTTGCTGTTCAGCACCTCGCGCCAGTGTCCGGCGTAGGGCACGCCGACGCGATAGCCGCGACGGGGCACAGGAGTGAAGTTACACGCCACCACCAGCGGCGCCTTTTCGTCTTTTCCGTAGCGCAGGTAAGTGAGAATGCTGTCATCGGAATCGTTGGCGTCGATCCAGCGCCATCCCAACGGATTAAAGTCGTATTCATACATCGCCGGCTCGCCGCGATAGAAAGCGTTCAGGTCGCTGACCCAGCGCTTGATGCCTTGGTGCGATGGGAAGTTCAGCAGCAGCCAGTCCACGCTGCCATCGTGGTTCCATTCCGACCACTGACCGATCTCTCCGCCCATGAACAATAGTTTTTTCCCCGGCTGGGTGAACATGTAGCCGAACAGCAGACGCAGGTTGGCGAACTTCTGCCAATAGTCGCCCGACATCTTGCCAATCAGCGAACCCTTGCCGTGCACCACTTCGTCGTGCGAAAGCGGCAGCGTGAAGTTCTCGGTAAAGGCGTAAAGTCCGCGGAAGGTCAGGTTATTGTGGTGATACTTGCGGTGAATCGGGTCCTGCTGGAAGTACTTCAACGTGTCGTGCATCCAGCCCATGTCCCATTTCATGCCGAAGCCGAGTCCCCCGATGTAGGTCGGGCGAGAGACCATCGGCCACGCCGTGGACTCTTCCGCGATGGTCTGAATATCGGGGAATTGCCCGTACGCATCGGTGTTTACCTGGCGCAACAGCGAGACGGCTTCGAGGTTCTCGCGGCCGCCGTACTTGTTGGGGATCCATTCGCCCTGCTTCCGCGAGTAATCGAGGTACAACATCGAGGCGATAGCGTCCATGCGTAGTCCGTCAATGTGGTACACGTCCAGCCAGAACATGGCGTTGCTGACCAGGAACGCGCGCACCTCGTTGCGTCCATAGTTAAAGATTGCCGACTTCCAGTCCGGATGAAAGCCCTTGCGCGGATCGGCGTGCTCATAAAGGTGCGTACCGTCGAAGTAGGCAAGGCCATGCTGATCATTGGGGAAATGCGAGGGCACCCAGTCAAGGATCACGCCGATGCCGCGTTGATGCAGGTAATCCACCAGGTACATGAAGTCCTGCGGCGTGCCGAAGCGGCTCGAGGGCGCGAAGTACCCCGTGACCTGGTAGCCCCACGAAGCGTAGTAAGGATGCTCCATGATGGGCATGAACTCGACGTGCGTGAACCCAAGTTCATTGACGTAGGCCGCGAGCCGCGGTGCCAGTTCGCGATAGCTGAACCAGCGGTTGCCCTCCTCCACGTTCCGCATCCACGAGCCCAGGTGAACTTCGTACACCGAGATCGGCGCGTCGAAGGCATTGCGCTTGTGACGTAGCCTCATCCATTCTTCGTCGCCCCACTGGTAGTCCAGGTCCCACACGATCGAGCCCGTGCGCGGCGGTGTCTCGTGGTGATAGCCGTACGGGTCGGCCTTGTTGACCCGGTACATGTGGAAGCGCGAACGGATGTGGTACTTGTAAATCGCTCCCTTGCCCAGCCCGGCGACAAAGCTCTCCCAGATGCCCGAATGTCCGCGCGGTGTCATCGGATTGGAGTCGGGGTTCCAGCCGTTGAAATCACCCACCACCGAGATGCGCTCCGCGTCCGGCGCCCACACCGAGAAGTAGGTGCCCGGCTCCCCGTCCATGGTCATTACGTGCGCGCCCAGCTTCTGGTAAAGCCGGTTGTGGCTTCCCTCATTAAAAAGGTGGAGGTCGACGTCGGTGAGCAGGGTAGAACCGGTGCCTTGGGGAGCCGATGGGGCCATGGTCGCGTCTCCTGACGACAGCGAAACCTCATAAGAGTAACACCGTGGGAGCGGGAATCGCGGGGACCTTCTATTGTGCCTCTAACACAGATACAAGAAAGCCGAGGACAATCCCCCGGCTTATCGAATCGAAGAACTTAATTCACCTACAAGTCGGTCTTCCGGCGGACGATGCCCGCAAGACCAAGGATGCCGGAGCCGAACATGATCAGGGTGCTTGGCTCGGGAGTGGTGGTGGGCGCAAGGTTGAACTCAGCGCCGCCGCTACCGGAAACGAACGGCCCCAGGCTCAGCAGCGTGCCGGTCGTCGAATACTGTTCCAATTCGAGGGTGCTGTCATTTGTCAGCCAGAGAGTGTGATCCGCCGGATCCATCGCCAATCCGAAGTTATCGCTATGTCCCACATCGAACGAGCTCAGCAACGTCCCGCTGAGCGAATAATCGTCAATAAACGTGCTCTGAAAGTAACTGCAGATCCACAGCGATTTGTTCACTGGATCGTAGGTGATTCCGTCGGCAAACGGAAGGCCCGAGCTAAAGAGCGGTACGACATTGGTGAAATCGCGGGCGGTCTGGTAGACAATTCCACCCTGAGTGTCCACCAGGTAGTTATGGGAGCCGTCTGAAGTGGAATCAACGACCTCATGAATGAACCCGGGCAGCACATAGGACGTTCCCGTGGGGCTAAGTCCCAATGTGTATTGGCCGCCGAGTGTCGTTTGATCCGACCCGGCGGTCCGAACATCGCCCCACACGGCGATGGGGAACTCATCGGTGCCGTACGAAGTCAGGACCGGCGCGCTTACACTATTGCCCTGGACGACTTGAAAATACGAGTAGGCTGCCTGGTCAATCGTCAGGTACAAGGTGCTCGTAGGACCCGTCTGAGCGGTTGCGGTGAGGGACACGGCAACGAGGGCAGCGAGTAAGCCAATCTTGTTTCCCATGTGAACTTTCTCCCTTTCGAACTGCAACCAGACTTAGGCGACTGCAGACAGTGCATTGTTCTACTACTGTCTGCGTAAATCAAGTTGTTTCACCTTTAGTTCGTCGATAACTAGCACAAGAAACATCGGCGCTTTCAGGGATTCTCCTCCATATCGAACTGGAATTACGGGCCCCTAGAAGTCGGCCGACATTCGGCAACCGTGCCTGCAGAAAGCAAGCCATTTTTGCGTGAATTTTCGTCGCGCCAATACAGCACACACCAAAGTGACGGCGAGCACTGCGAGGGCCTTGTAACGGGTGTTTCATTAGCGTGGCGGCGTGCGGACTGCCTGTCACCCACCCTTTCCCAAAGGAAGGGAAAGGATGGGGCACCCAGGCTTGCTGAGCAAAGTGTTCCGTATGCCGACCGCAATTATAAGGAGCACAGCATGGCTGACAAGAAAGCGGACCTCGCTGGACCCGGCATTGGCGACTATCTGGAACTTGAGAAAGTCCTGCCGGACAACTACAGCTCGCTGCTGACGCCGAAAGAGACGCAGAGGGCGCTCTTCGAGTTGAAGCGGTATATCGAAGACAACCTGTGCAAAGAACTCAACCTGATGATGGTGGAAGTGCCTCTCATCGTGGACGAAGAGAGCGGTGTCAACGACCTGCTGGACCGCGACGGATCACGCACACCGATCCAGTTCCACATTTCGAATGACCACGACAAGCACCCCATCAATGCGCAGGTAGTACAGGCAGCGACCAAGTGGAAGAGGCTGGCGCTGAAACAGTTCGGCATGCAGCCCGGCGAAGGCCTCTGCACCGACATGCGCGCGGTACGCAAGGACTACTTCCTCGACCACGATCACAGCGCATACGTCGATCAGTGGGACTGGGAGCGTGTCATCACGCCCGAGCAGCGCAACCTCGACTTCCTGAAGGGAATTGTCAGCAAGATCTGGAAGGTGATTGTCGGGGCAGAACGCCATGCGCAGGAGATGTTTCCTCAGTTGCGCGATTCGAAGTATCCCAATCTGCCGGAGCAGATTACGTTCCTGCACGCGGAAGAGATCCTCGACCTGTTCCCCAACTTGCCGCGCAAGCAGCGGGAGACGGCAATTCTTCAGCGGTACCCAGCGATTTTCATCATCGGGATTGGCTGGATGCTAAAGGACGGCTATCCGCACGAACTACGGGCGGCTGACTATGACGACTGGGTCACGCCGACACATCCCAAGAACGGCCACCTGATGCACGGTCTGAATGGCGACATATTGGTATGGAATCCGGTGACCCGTAGAAGACACGAGCTGTCATCGATGGGAATTCGTGTGAACTCGGAGTCATTGAAGAAGCAGTTGGAGTTGACTCGCCAGCTCGATTTACTGAAGTACCCCTATCACCAGGCGATTGTCAATCACGAGATTCCATTAAGCATTGGCGGCGGCATCGGGCAGTCACGAACCATGATGCAGATCCTGCGCAAGGCGCATCTCGGCGAGGTGAGTGTCACAGTATGGCCGAAGGTGCTGAAGGAGATGTGCGAGAAGAAAAATATTCACGTATTGAACTAGTGAGATATTCACCACAGAGACACAGACGCACAGAGATTTTTGATCCGAACTTCTCTGTGTCTCAGTGCCTCTGTGGTGAATTATTTTGCCTTCTTCGGCTTCAGCATCTCCCACGCGGCATCGGGAACTTTGCTGCCCAGCAGGCTGAAGACACTGGCGCCGGCTAGCTTTTCTCCGCCGTCCATGTACACCATTTCGCCGTTGATGTAGCCGGCGTGCTCGCTAACCAGGAAGGCAGCGAGGTTGGAGATTTCTTCTAACGTTCCGAGGCGGTGCAGAGGGTTATGGTCAAGCAGGGCTTTCTCCATCGCGTCAGTCGGCAGCAGTCGCGAGAAGGCGCCTTCGGTGCGAATGGCTCCCGGAGCAATGGCCACTAAGCGCACGCCGCGGCCTCCCCACTCAACCGCAAGGCTGCGCGTAAGGGCCAGCACACCGGCCTTGGCGACTGCGCTGGGAACCACGTATGCCGAGCCGTTTTCCGCGTACGTGGTAGCGATATTGAGCACCACGCCAGGATGCTTGGCGGCGAGCCAGCGCTTCCCACAAGCCATCGTCGTATTGATCGTGCCTTTGAGCACGATGCCGATGACGGCGTCGAAGGCACTGGAGGACAGCGTTTCTGTCTTAGCGAGAAAGTTTCCGGCGGCGTTATTGACCAGGATGTCGAGTGGCCCTTTCGTCCATATCTGCTCGACGAGCTTCTCAACATCATCGTCGTATCGCACGTCGCATGCGAAGCCTTGGCATTCTCCGCTGGTGGAAGTGGCAAGCTCCTTCGCAGTTTTCTCGATCACGTCGCTACGGCGTCCGCATATGGAGACGGACGCGCCGAGCTGAAGAAATCGTTCAGCAATGGAGCGGCCAATGCCGGTGCCTCCGCCGGTGACGAGTACGCGCTTGTTCTTGAGGAGATCAGCAGTAAACATGAGGGCCCCCTTAAAACGGATAACGTAGCATATGCGGCGGTTGGGTGCAGTGATGAAGGGCGAAGTCGCTGTTAGCTGGATCACATGACTTATAATCTTGCGCACTGATGGCGCTGAGTTCCGGAACCAAACTAGGTCCCTATGAAATCGTTTCGCCGCTGGGAGTCGGCGGCATGGGAGAGGTGTATCGCGCCAAAGATACCCGCCTCGACCGCACCGTTGCGGTAAAAATTCTGCCTGAACATCTGGCGAGTAGCCCTGAAGCGCGTCAGCGCTTCGAGCGGGAAGCGCGGACGATCTCGTCGCTCAATCATCCGAATATCTGTGTTCTGCACGATATCGGAAGCCAGAACGGGACTTCGTTCCTGGTGATGGAATTCGTAGACGGCGAAACGCTGGAATCGCGGCTGCAAAAGGGACCTCTGCCGCTGAAGCAAGCGTTGCAGGTTGGCATTGAAGTCTGCGAAGCCCTGGAAAAGGCGCATCGTGCGGGCATCGTCCACCGTGACTTGAAGCCGGGAAACGTCATGCTGAGCGCCACCGGCGCGAAGTTGATGGATTTCGGGCTCGCCAAGCCGGTGATCGCAGTTGCAAGAACTTCCACCGCGAGCGATATGCAAGTGACGTCGGCGGCGACGGTGAACCTCAGTACGCTGACGGCGAAGCCCAGTGCGCTGACGCAGCAGGGTTCTATCGTCGGGACGTTCCAGTTCATGGCGCCAGAGGTGTTGCAGGGACAGGAAGCCGACGCACGCAGCGACATATTCAGCCTCGGCTGCATGCTCTACGAGATGATTTCAGGCCGGCGGGCCTTTACCGGCAAAAGCCAGCTTTCGGTAATGACCGCGATTCTGGAGAACGAGCCCGAGCCGCTGACGAAGGTTCAGCCTCTCGCCCCTGCGGCGCTGGAGCACGTAGTGCACGGCTGCCTGGTGAAGGATCCCGGCGTCCGCTGGCAGAATGCTGCCGACGTGGGCCGCGAATTGCGATGGATAGTCAGTTCAGGTCCCGGCGCCGCTGAAGCGATTCCCGCTGTACCGGTTCGAAGCGGATACGAGAGGTGGTTGTGGGCGGCGGCGGTGCTTGCCTTGCTCGCGGGTTTGTTGTGGTTCGCGCTGCGGCAGCATCCCGTGCCGCCCAACATTCGAGCGTATTTGCCGCCTCCGCCAGATACTGGATTCGACTTCACGGGCGATTTCTCCGGGCCGCCGGTATTGTCAGCCGATGGGACGATGGTGGCCTTCTGCGCACGCAATCCGAAACAACGCAGCTATGTGTGGGTGCAGTCGCTCAATGAACTTGCAGCCCGAAAGCTCGAAGGCACCGAAGGCGCAGCCTTTCCGTTCTGGTCTCCCGACGGAAAATTTCTAGGGTTCTTCGCAGACGGTCATCTCAAGAAGGTCCCAGCGGCGGGCGGTCCGGTGATCGTATTGGCGGAGGCTCAGAATGCGCGAGGCGGGAGCTGGAACCAGGACAATGTCATCCTCTTTGAGCCCGACTACCGGAACTCCCTGTGGCAGATCAGTGCGAACGGTGGCCCCCTCACCATCGTCACCAGGCTGGAATCGGGCAAACATACGACCCATCGATGGCCGCAGTTTCTTCCCGACGGCCAGCACTTCATCTTCTTTGCCACGTCCCACTCCGGAGGAACGGAGCAGGGAATTTACTACGGATCGCTCAAGGACGGAAGCTTCAGGCGAGTAGTCGAGTCTGATTCGGACGGAGAATACGTCTCCGGTTACCTGCTGTATCACCTGCAGTCGCAATTGTTGGCGCAACGATTCGATCCCGGACGCGGGACCGTGTCGGGTGATCCCATATCGGTGGCAAGCTTCGTGGACTACGATCCTGGTACGTGGCATGCGACGTTCACGGCCAGCGAGAACGGGCTGATGCTTTACGAACCCGGCACGAAATCGCGTGGCGTGCAACTGGTATGGATGGACCGCACGGGAAAGATATTGGACCAGGTCACCAACGAAGGCGGATTCAAGGGCAGCGGAAGAATTTCGCCAGACGGTAAGCGGCTAGTGACGGCGGAGGGTGATCCCCAGGGCGATATCTGGGTCATCGATCTGAAAAGTGGTTCTCGAACCAGGCTGACGTTCGGCGGCGCGACCCATCTCATGCCATCGTGGTCGGCCGACGGCAAGCGCGTGGTGTACGTGAAGCAGAGTGGAGCGACCCTGATCTCAGGAACCTCACTATGTGCGCGCCTGGCCAGCGGCGGCGGACAAGAAGAGATCCTGCTGGAGAGCGGTCCTCCCGGCGCGAAGACCCTGCTTTCGCCGCAGTTCACTCCCGATGGAAAGTACCTGCTTTACACCCAGCAAAACGGACCGACCAACGCCGAGATTTGGGCATTGCCGCTGTCCGGCGACAAGACGCCTTTTGCGGTGCTGAAACCGTCGAACCCGCAGGCGAGGATTGTGCAGTTTCGTCTCTCCCCCGATGGACGCTGGCTAGCCTACACATCGACGGAATCGGGACGCGAAGAGGTCTACGTGACCCACTTCCCGTCGGGCGAGGGACGTTGGCAGGTGTCGCAGACGGCCGGAACGTTTCCCACCTGGCGGAGTGACAGCAAGGAAATCTACTACACGGGATTGTCGGACGCGATATTTCGCGCGGCACCCGTGAATACAGAGAGTGAAGAATTCGAGGTGGGACAATCACAGCCCCTGTTCACGATTGCCTTTACCGCGCCCTTGGGTGTTCCCTACGACCCTGCGCCCGATGGCCAGCGCTTCATGTTCGCAACCTATCCGGAGACCGTTCCCACTCCGCTGGTGGTGGTGACCAACTGGACCGCCGATTTGAAGAAGTAACGTTGCCTTTCTACTGCAATCCACCTCGCCCCTGAAGCTGGTTGTCGCCTCATTGAGATCGGACCCGATGGTTTTCGGACCCTTGGACGCAGTCGTTACGATAGCGATTATTTGCGAATACCTGACGTATGAATGCGCGGATCAGCGGCTGTTGTAGCCGGTTGTCGCCACTTGGGCAGTCATGGCGCGGGGTGGCGCGGGCGTTCCGGAGATTGGAAGTCTGAGCTCCATCTCCAACCCATGCGGTGCGACGTTGCGCGCCGTGACGGTTCCGCCGTGTGCCGCCACCGCGTTGCGCACGATCGCCAAGCCCAGCCCCATCCCGCCGGTTGTGGTTCCCCGAGAATCGTCTACACGATAAAACGGTTTGAAAAGTAATGGCAGAGTTTCCTCGGGAACCCCGGGCCCGTTATCGCGAACCATGAGCACGGCGAAGCCCGCGTCCAAGGCGAGGCGAACGTCAATCTGGCCGCCCTCGCCGGAATAAAAGATCGCATTGCGGACCGCATTCTCGATGGCACTACGCAACAGCCCAGGATCGCCGGTCACATGGATGGTTACGTCGGCGGTGTAGTTGATGGTGGAGTTGGTAGCCGCGGCTTCGAAGCGCGCGTCGTCGATCACTTCGTCCAGGACTTCGTTGAGCGATAGCGTTTCGAACTTCGGTTTGTACTGTCCGCTCTCGAGACGCGCCACAGCCAGGATTCGCTCCAGCATGGAGTCGAGCTGAATCGTGTCCTGCTCGATACGGTCCAGCATTTCTTCACGTTCGTGAGGGCTGGAGGTGCGGGCGAGAGCAAGCGCCAGGCGCATGCGTGCGATGGGGGAACGCAGCTCGTGCGATACGCCACTCAGCAGGTTGCGTTCGCTTACCATCTGGTTGTGCAGCTCTCCCGCCATCGAGTCAAAGTCGCGGACCAGGTCCGCGATTTCGTCGCGACGGTTTCCTATCGTGGCCCCTACGCGTATATCCAGGTTGCCCCGCGCCATCTCGTTGGTGGCCTTACGCAGTCGCTCGATCGGCTTACTGAGATAGTGGGCGATGATGAGGCACATCAATGCAGAAATGATGGTGCCCAGTTTGAGCACCCAGATAATGTCGCCGGGAACGCGTTCGGAAAGAGGCGGCGGAGTAAACTCGCCGACCAGCAGGTAGCTGCTCTGCGGTGAGGTGAATGGCGCCACCAGGACAACTGCCTCATCGGGACGCACCATGCCTTCGCGACGCAGAGCGCGCTGGGCGAAATCGGGGATTTCCGCGGGCAGAGGACGGCCGCTTAGCTCCCGGCCGTTCGCATCAAAGAGCCAATAGTTGGCCCGGTGAGGCAATGAGGACTGTTCCAGCAGCGTCCGCAGGGCAGGTTGGCCGGTCCGTTCATAACGCTGCACGGCCGACTCGGCAAGTGTAGGCATAATGCGGCGTTCCGGTTGCGCCCACCACGGGTTTTCGGAATGCAGGCGGTAGTGCAGGCGGATGTACAGCACCCCGAGCAAAAGAGCTTGCGCCACCCAGAACGGCAGGAAGATCTTCCAGAACAGCCGTCGGTTCATGTGTGGCTCTTTTCGACTGGAGCGGAAGATAAGAAGTATCCGATGCCGCGGATGGGCCGTATCAGGTCGTCGGTCCCGGGAAATCCTCCGAGCTTCTTGCGCACCCGGCTGACGTGAACGTCAACACTGCGATCGAAAGCATTGAGGGGACGTCCCAGCGCAACCTCAGCAATTTGCTCGCGGGTCACCACGTTACCTGCGTTGCGCAGCAGCAGTTCGAGAACGTTGAATTCCACCGAGGTGAGCTCAACCGGTTTTCCTCCGCAAGTCACGTTGCGGCTGCCAGTAGACAATTCGATCTCACCGACCTTCAGCAGTTCGTCGTGATCGCCGCGCGGCCCGCCGGCAGCGGCTTCGCGAGTGCGTCGCAAGACGGCACGAATTCTCGCTACCAGTTCACGGGGATCGAAAGGTTTCGCGAGGTAGTCGTCGGCGCCAATCTCCAGGCCGAGTATGCGATCGACGGCCTCGCCGCGCGCCGTCAGCAGCAGGACCGGCACAGCGGAATTCTGACGCAGCGACTTCAACAGCTCAAACCCCGAGCCTCCCGGAAGCATCACATCCAGGATGACCAGCTCATATTGGTTGGATTGAGCTGTTGAAAGACCAGTGTCATGGTCATACGCAGCATCGACGTGAAATCCCTCGGCCTCGAGAAATCGTTTGAGCAGGTTGACGAGCGCCTTGTCGTCATCGACGATCAGCAGTTGGTTCACTGAACCCATTTTGCCCTTTGGCGGGAGTGCCTGCGGTGAAGAATTGTTTCGGGATGTGGGGGTACCCTTCACAAAACTTAACCTTCCTTCACCCTCTCTTAACTGCGTGGCAGGCGTCCATTCGCTCTAATAGGGTGGGCGTCATAGTATTGTAACTGGTGCATTTGGACTCCTGACTCGCCAGCGCGCGCTCCCGGCATGCCGCTCAAATCCTGCGAAGCAAGCCGAAGGTCTTAGGGGAGGAAAATTTGAAAGTTCGTGGAATAGTCATGCTGGCAGTCGCGTTAGGCATAGGCGGCGGCCTGGCTGGCTGTAGCCGAAGTCAGAAAAATGCCAAGGCGAGCGGTCCGCCACCCGCGGTCCCTGTCGGAGTAGCCGCCGTCCAGCAGCGGGATTTCCCCGTGTATCTCACCGGCTTAGGATCGGTTCAGGCATTCAACACGGTTTCGCTGAAGACCCGCATCGACGGCCAGATTACGCAGGTCAATTTCCAGGAAGGCCAGGACGTTACGCAGGGTGAGCTGTTGATTCAGATCGATCCGCGACCCTACGAGGTAGCGCTGGCCACGGCCCAGGCGAACCTTCAGCGCGACGAGGCGCAACTACAAAATGCCAAAGTGCAGTATGAGCGCATGAAGGCCTTATACAGCGGTGGTGTCATAGCCAAGCAGGACCTTGATACGCAAGAGGCATCTTTTGGACAGTACGAAGGAACCATCGCAGCCGACAAGGCCGCCATTGATAGCGCGAAATTGAATCTCGTTTATACGCGCATCACCTCGCCCATCAATGGACGCATCGGATTGCGCCAGGTTGACATCGGCAATTACGTTCAGGCCTCATCCACCACTCCGATGGCGGTCATTACCCAGCTGCATCCCATTGCCATCATCTTCACCCTTCCAGAGGACCAGCTGCAAGAAGTGCGCCAGCGCATGAAGCAGGGAACGCTTGAGGTCGATGTCTATAGCCGAGACGACCAGACCAAGCTATCCACCGGCAAACTCCTCACCATCGATAACCAGATCGATCAGACTACCGGAACGGCGCGCTACAAAGCTGTCTTCGAGAATCCCGACAACAATCTGTGGCCAAACCAATTCGTCAACGTCCACTTGCTTCTGGAAACGCGGAAAAATGCACTCACCATTCCGGCCAGTGCGATTCAGCGCGGGCCGCAAGGAACTTTCACTTACTTGGTTGACTCCAATAACACCGTGCAGGTGAGGCCGGTGCAGGTGGCCCTTACGCAGGGCACGACGGTAGTTATCGGTTCCGGGTTAGAGGCCGGCGAACGTGTGGTCACCGACGGGCAGGAAAAACTTCAGGCAGGCAGCCGCGTGGCTCCGCAAGCGCCCGCCAATTCATCGCAATCGCAATCGAAGAACGCTGAGAATGTAACCGGTATCGGATCGCAGTCATGAGTATTTCGCGGCCATTTATTCTTCGGCCCATTGCCACATCCTTGTTAATGGCAGCTTTGCTGCTGGTGGGCCTGGTCGCTTATACCCAGCTTCCCATCTCGGCCCTCCCCCAGGTGGATTACCCCACTATTCAGGTCGTCACCTTCTACCCGGGCGCAAGCCCTGAGGTGACCGCGTCCTCCATAACGTCGCCACTCGAGCGCCAGTTTGGGCAGTTGCCGGGACTCAACCAGATGACGTCGAGCAGTTCCTTTGGCGCGTCGGTCATCACGCTTCAGTTCGTTCTGGAAGAGAACATCGACGTTGCCGAGCAGCAAGTCCAGGCGGCGATCAATAGCGCGCAGACGTTCCTGCCGCTCGATTTGCCGACTCCGCCGATTTACAGCAAGGTCAATCCCGCGGATGCGCCGATTCTAACGCTCGCGATGACCTCGCAGGACCTGCCTCTATACAAGGTGGAAGACCTCGCCGACACTACTTTTGCGCAGAAGATCTCGCAGTTGCCGGGCGTCGGGCTCGTGACCATCAGTGGTGGACAGAAGCCGTCTGTACGCATTCAGGCCAACCCTACTGCGCTGGCTTCCTACGGAATCAGCCTCGAGCAATTAAGGACCGTCATCGGCCAGGTCAATGTTGACCAGGCCAAGGGACAGTTGCAGGACATCCGCCAAGCCTACACCATCAACGCCAACGATCAGATCTTCAAACCTGCGGATTATGCCGACACCATCATCGCCTACAAGAATGGCAACGCAGTCCGGCTTTCCGACGTAGCGACCGTTATTGAAGGGCCGGAGAACGCCTATCAGGCGGCGTGGATGAACACTACACCCGCCGTGATTCTGAACATTCAGCGGCAACCGGGCGCCAACATCATCCGCGTGGTCGATAGCATCAAGCTGCGGTTGAAACAGCTTCAGGCCAACCTGCCCGCATCGGTCAAAGTCACAGTTCTGACTGATCGCACCAACACCATTCGCGCCAGCGTGGCCGACGTCCAGTTCGAGCTGATGCTCACCATCGGTCTTGTCGTGATGGTCATCTTCCTGTTCCTGCGGACGCTGGCTGCGACCATCATCCCCAGTATTGCAGTTCCACTTTCGCTGGTGGGTACGTTCGGTGTGATGTACCTTCTGGGCTACTCGCTCGACAACCTGTCGCTGATGGCACTCACCATCTCCACCGGATTCGTGGTGGACGACGCGATCGTGATGATCGAGAACATCTCCCGTTACATCGAGGAGGGTTACACCCCGCTCGAGGCGGCGCTCCGCGGTTCCGGGCAGATTGGCTTCACCATCGTCTCCTTGACCGTGTCCCTGATTGCGGTGCTGATCCCGCTGCTGTTCATGGGCGACATTGTTGGACGTCTGTTCCGTGAGTTCGCCGTGACCCTGAGCGTGACCATTCTGTTGTCGGCGATCATCTCGCTCACCCTGACACCGATGATGTGCTCGCTCTTATTGCGCCAGCGCGATGAGGCCCATCACGGGCGTTTCTACGAGGCTTCCGAGCGCGTCTTTAATAGCACCATCGCTTTTTATGGACGGACGTTGCAGTTCGTTCTGCGTCATCAGACGGCAACCCTGCTGGTCACCATTGCCACGCTGGTGGGGACCATCTGGCTGTACATCATCGTGCCCAAGGGGTTCTTCCCCATACAAGACACCGGCGTCATCACGGGCATTTCCGACGCGCCTGAAAGCGTGTCGTTTGCCTCAATGGCGGACCGCCAGCAGCGACTCGCGGCTGCGGTATTAAAAGATCCCGACGTAGCCAGTTTGTCGTCGTTCATCGGCGTTGATGGAACCAACACCACACCGAACAGCGGACGCGTCCAGATCAACCTCAAGCCCAAAGACGAGCGCAGCGACAATGTCTCCGCGATTTTGCAGCGGCTGCAGAGGGAAACAGCCGGCGTTGAGGGAATCACCCTTTACATGCAGCCCGTACAGGACCTGACGGTTGAGGACCGCATCAGTCGAACTCAGTATCAGTTCAGCCTGGAAGACGCGGATCCGAAGGAATTAGCCGTCTGGACTGGCCGCCTGCTGGCAAAACTGCACACCATCCCAGAACTGCTCGATGTCGCTACAGACCAGCAGAACCAAGCCTCGATGACGAACCTTGTCATCGATCGCGATACAGCGTCGCGCCTGGGCGTCAGTACCTCCACTATCGACAACACGCTGTACGACGCGTTCGGCCAGCGTCTGGTGTCGATCATGTTCACCCAGTTGAACCAGTACCACGTGGTGCTGGAAGTCAATCCGTCGTTCCGCGACGATCCCGATTCGCTGAAGAGCATTTACGTTCCCGGAACCAGTGGGCAGGTACCTCTGAGCGCCATTGCGCATTTTGAAACCACGACCGGACCGCTTTCGATCAACCATCAGGGACAGTTTCCGGCGGTGACATTCTCCTTCAATTTGGGAGGCCGGTATTCGCTGGGTGAAGCAGTCAAGGCCATCAACGCGGCCGTGGCTGACATCGGCATGCCTCCCAGCATTCAAGTGCGGTTCCAGGGAACCGCACGCGCATTCGAAGCATCACAGGCCAACGAGGGCTGGCTGATTCTGGCGGCAATCATCACCGTGTACATCGTGCTCGGCGTCTTGTACGAGAGCTACATCCACCCCATCACGATTCTTTCCACCCTTCCGTCGGCTGGTGTGGGAGCCATTCTGGCGTTGACCATCTTCCGCATGGATCTGGGAGTGATGGCACTCATTGGCATCATCCTGCTCATCGGAATCGTGAAGAAGAACGCCATCATGATGATCGACTTTGCGCTGGAAGCGGAGCGTAAAGAAGGTAAATCCCCGCAGGACGCGATCTACGAGGCGTGTCTGCTCCGCTTCCGGCCGATCATGATGACCACCTTTGCCGCATTGTTTGGTGCGGTTCCGCTGGCGCTGGGGTCTGGTACCGGCTCCGAGCTGCGTCGCCCCCTCGGCGTCACCATCGTTGGTGGATTGATCTTCAGTCAGTTGCTGACGC
Source organism: uncultured Acidobacteriaceae bacterium (assembly GCA_963738905.1). Taxonomy (GTDB): domain Bacteria; phylum Acidobacteriota; class Terriglobia; order Terriglobales; family Acidobacteriaceae; genus DASRAA01. The sequence continues at coordinate 16,119 of CAVTYG010000010.1, read as the reverse complement.
TGTATACGACGCCGGTGGTCTATCTGTGGTTCGATCGTCTGGGATCGGCGTTGCGGCGCTTGCGCGCGCCCAAGCCGGCCGAGCCTGCGGGAGCGATGGGAGACTAGCATGAACGTTTCGCGCCCAGCGATCGAGCGGCCCATCGCCACTACCTTGATGACGATTGCCCTGTTGCTGGCCGGAGGTCTGGCGTACTTCCAGTTGCCGGTATCGCCGCTGCCGCAAGTTGACTTCCCGGTAATCTCGGTGGGTGCCTCGCTCCCCGGCGCAAGCCCCGAGACCATGGCGTCCGCGGTCGCGACCCCTCTAGAGCGCCAGTTCGGTCGCATTGCTGCCATTAACCAGATGACCTCGACGAGCCAGTTGGGTTCGACGGGCATCACCATGCAGTTCGATCTAAACCGCAACATTGATGCCGCTGCACGCGATGTACAGGCAGCCATCAATGCGGCGCGCGGATACCTTCCCGCGGACCTTCCCAGCAATCCCTCCTATCGCAAAGTCAATCCCGCCGACGCGCCGATTCTGATTCTGGCTCTCACTTCGAACACTCTGACGCAAGACCAGATGTACGACGCGGCCGACTCGATCCTCTCGCAGAAGCTCGCCCAGGTGGATGGCGTCGGACAGGTATACGTCGGCGGCTCGTCGCAGCCGGCTGTGCGCATCGAAGCCAATCCCATGACCCTCAACAAAATGAACCTGGGATTGGAGGCCGTTCGGCAGGCCATCGCAGGCCAGAACATCAATCTGGCCAAGGGCTCTTTACAGGGCGACCAAAAGAGCTGGATGATCCAGGACAACGATCAGCTGAAGAAGGCCAAGGACTATCGCCAGCTTGTCGTGGCTTATCGCAACGGTGCGCCGGTGCGATTGAGCGATGTCGCCGATGTCGAGGACTCCTACAGCGACACCCACGTAGCCGGCAGGTTCAACGGCGAACCGTGCGTGATGATCATTATTTTCCGCCAGCCGGGCGCCAACATCATCTCCACCGTGGACCGGGTCATCGACCAATTGCCCTTCCTGAAGGCGTCGATGCCGCAAGGCATCAAGCTGGATATCGCCCTGGACCGGACGATTACGGTGCGCGCCTCCGTGCTCGACGTAGAACGTACGCTGATGATCTCCGTACTGCTCGTCGTGCTGGTGGTTTTCGTGTTCCTGCGCGAAATCCGTGCCACCTTGATCCCCAGCGTCGCCGTGCCGCTCGCCATTGTCGGCACCTTCGGCGGCATGTACCTGCTGGGCTACTCTTTGAACAACCTCTCCCTGATGGCGCTGACCGTCTCGACTGGGTTTGTGGTCGATGACGCCATTGTTGTGCTCGAAAACGTCATGCGGCACGTAGAAGCAGGTATCCCGCCCTACGAAGCGGCCCTGCTGGGCGCTCGCGAAATCGGCTTCACCGTCATGTCGATGAGCATCTCGCTGGTCGCGGTTTTTATTCCGATCCTGCTGATGAGCGGATTGATCGGCCGCTTGTTCCATGAGTTCGCCATGACGATCAGCACCGCCATCGCGATCTCCATGGTGGTCTCGCTGACCACCACGCCGATGTTGTGCGCTCATTTCCTTAAGCCACACTCCGCTAAGCACGGGCCTATCTATCGCGTCAGCGAAGGTGGCTTCCAGCGGATGAACCGCGGCTACAAGCGCTCCCTGGCGTGGGTGCTGCGGCACCAGTTTCTGATCCTGCTGCTCGTGCTGATTACCGTTGGCATCAACGTGTACCTGTACATCATCGTGCCCAAGGGCTTCTTCCCCCAGCAGGACACGGGCCGCATGATGGGTACCATCATGGCCGACCAGGACATGGCGTTCCAGGGAATGCGCGACAAAGTCGCCGAGTACATCAAGATCGTCAAGTCTGACCCTGCCGTCGATAACGTCATTGCGTTTTCAGGTGGCAATACAGCGCAGAACCAGGGCCGCATGTTCGTGACCCTCAAGCCACTCAATCAGCGCAAAGTTACCATCGACCAGGTGATTAACCGCTTGCGGCCAAAAACGGCCCACGTAGTCGGGGCAACCTTGTTCTTCCAGGCCGCCCAGGACCTTCAGATCGGCGGCCGCTTCGCTAATGCGCAGTATCAGTACACGCTATCTGGCGAAGACCTGGATGAGTTATACGAATGGGCGCCGAAGCTTACCGAAAAGCTGAAGACGATCCCGGTCTTGAAGGACGTGAGTAGCGATCAACAGGTGAGGGGCTTGCAGCAGTATGTGGTTGTCGATCGCGATACCGCAGCCCGGCTCGGGATTACTCCGCAACAGATCGACAACGTACTGTACGACGCCTTCGGGCAGCGGCAGATATCCACCATTTACCGCACCCTGAATCAGTATCACGTGGTGCTGGAAGTTGCGCCCGAATATCAGACGACCGTGGACGCGCTCAAGAGTGTTTACGTCATCACCAGCACTGGAGCGCAAGTCCCACTGTCCTCGTTCGCGCACTTCGGACCCTCTTCCACTTCGCTCTCGGTCGCTCACCAGGGACAGTTTCCGGCGGTGACCATTTCGTTCAACCTCGCTCCAGGAGCAGCCCTGGGTGACGCGACCAAGCTCATCGAGCAGGCGCAGCTACAGATGCGCTTCCCGGCTACGATTCATGGCAGCTTTCAAGGCACTGCTGCGGCTTTCCAGGACTCGCTTTCAACCCAGCCTCTACTCGTCTTGGCCGCGCTCGTGGCCGTCTACATCGTGCTCGGCATGTTGTACGAAAGCTATATCCATCCCATCACGATTCTCTCAACCATCCCGTCCGCCGGAACCGGCGCTCTTCTCGGTTTGATGCTGTTCAATATGGAGCTCAACGTCATCGGACTGGTGGGGATTCTGCTTCTGATCGGCATCGTGAAGAAAAATGCCATCATGATGATCGACTTTGCGCTGGAACGCGAGCGCCAGGGCAAGACACCTCTCGATGCCATTCACGAGGCGGCACTGCTGCGCTTCCGTCCCATCATGATGACCACCGCTGCGGCCATGCTCGGTGCAGTGCCTCTGGCGTTCGGCACCGGAACGGGCTCCGAACTACGTCGCCCGTTGGGCATTGCGATCGTCGGCGGCCTGATGGTTAGCCAGATGCTAACGATCTATACCACTCCGGTTGTTTACCTCTATATGGATAGGCTTCAGGCATGGTTCCTGGAGATTCTCCCCTGGCGCAGAAAGAAATTACAGAAGAAGGAAGAAGTCCCCATTTTTGCCGACTAGGCCTGCGCCTTGGTCTCTTTTACCGCGTGCGAGATAGGCAAACCTAAAGAGCTGTCCGTTTTCGGACACGAGGATTGCGCGGGTGGGCAAGGAAGCCGGCAAAGCACCTGTAGTTGGTTCATTCTGATGTAGTTGGCGTGTCCGCGATTGGCATCCAGTCTGCTTCTTTCAAGACGACCATGGTGGATTCAACCGATCAATCGAGAATACTGATCGCCGAAGATCAGGAACACGTTCGCGAAGCGCTGGCTATGCTCTTGCGCGCCCAGGGCTACTTTGTTCTGTTAAGTTCGTCGCCCAAGGAGGCGCTGGACTCCGTAGGCCAGCAGTCTGTCGATTTGGCGCTGGTCGACATGAACTACCGCCGCGACAGCACCTCGGGCGTCGAAGGTCTGAACCTGATTGAGAACCTGCGGCAACTCGATAGCGCCCTTCCCGTAGTGGCACTCACGGCTTGGGGCAACGTCGATCTCGCCGTGAATGCCATGAAATCCGGCGCCTCGGACTTCATCGAGAAGCCCTGGCGCAATGACGCCCTATTGGAAAAGGTCGAGTTGCTCACCCGGCGCGGCCGCCAGTTGCGTTCGCAGCATCGTATTTCGGAGTACGAAAAGCAGGATGCTCAGCAGTTGCAGCGGCGCATCGTTCCCCGGCGTCACTTGGTGGAAGGCGGCGTCGAAATCCTTGGCGAGAGCGTGCCTGCGGGAACCGTCGGCGGCGACTACTTCGGCGTCTGGCAGCCCGCACCCGGGGCAATTCACATCTGCGTTGCCGATGTATCCGGAAAAGGTACTCCGGGCGCGATGATCGCCGCGATGCTGCATGCCTCCGTCAGCACTCTGGCAATGAATGGCGGAAGCGCGGCGAAGATAGTCAATGAAGTCGAGAGCATCCTGCGTGGCCAGTTGGGCGAAGGCCATTACGTAACGTTGTTTTATGGCGTGCTCTCGGTCCCGACGAAAGTGCTGGAATACGTGAATGCCGGCCACTGCCCGCCTATTCTTCAGCGCGCGAACGGAGAGATCGTTGAGCTTGACGCTACCCGTCCGGTGATCGGTCTCTTGCCGTATGAAGCCAACCGAGCGGAACTGGCACGGCTCAATCACGGTGACACCCTCGCCTTCTATACCGACGGTATTACCGAGGCCGTCTGCGAAAACGGTGAGGAGTTCGGGAGTGATCGGGTACGGCAGCAATTGACCGCAACTACCGGCCTTCCTTTGTCTGAACGGCATCACCGCGTAATACAGAACGTGCAGCAGTACGCAAAAGACAGGCTGACGGACGACGCGACTCTGGTGCTGATTTCCGTGGACGACACACCCAAAGACCTTGCGCCCGTCCGCAACGACCAGTTAGAGACCCAACCCGAAAAGCGCTAGCGAACCAACTCCGCGAGTTCTTGTCTCGCCACTTGTGTCTCTTCATCCCACATAACACACTGGTTCAGTGAAGCGCGACTACCATGCGATTGTACTTGGCGGCGGCGCAGCGGGACTCATGTGTGCCCTCACGGCCGGACGCCGCGGACGCCGTATCGCCCTGCTGGAACGCTCCGAGCGCATAGGGAAGAAGATCCTCATCTCCGGCGGAGGCCGCTGCAACTTTACCAACCTGCATTGTCGCCCCGACAACTTCCTGTCGGCGAACCCGCATTTCTGCAAGTCTGCCTTGGCGCGATACACCCCTCAAGACTTCATTGCCCTTGTCGAGCAACATCGCATTCCCTATCACGAGAAAAAGCTGGGACAGTTGTTCTGCGACCGCTCGGCCCAGGAAATCGTCACGATGCTGGAAGAGGAATGTCGCATCTCCGGTGTCGAAGTCTATACCGCAACCGAGGTGCAGGAGGTAACCAGAACCGACAAGTTCGTCGTTTCAGCGGGCCAACACGAGTTTCATGCCCCCGCCTTGGTGGTGGCGACCGGAGGCCTGTCGATTCCGAAGATGGGGGCAACCGCGTTCGGGTACGAACTGGCACGCCAGTTCGGATTGAAGATTCGCGAGTGTCGGCCTGCTCTAGTTCCGCTGACGTTTGATGCCGAACGACCGCAAACACTATTGCGATCTCGCGGGCGTCTCCGCCGAGGTGATTGCGTCATGCGGGCGGCAGAGATTTCGCGAGAAGATGCTCATCACCCACCGCGGCCTGAGCGGCCCGGCGATCTTGCAGATCTCGTCCTACTGGGATGCGAAGTCTCCGATACAGATTGACCTCGCACCAGAGTCGGACATTATCGGGAAAATTCGACAAAAGCCCGCCGGGCGAGACCCCGGCGCGCTGAAGACCGCTTTCCGTGCAGTCCTTCCTGAGCGGATGGCCGACCGCTGGGTCGAACTGCATCCTCCGCAACGCTGGACGAATCCTGCTCTGGAGGCGCTGGAGCGCACCGCCCATCACTGGCAAATCACGCCTTCGGGTACCGAGGGCTACGACAAGGCCGAGGTTACTGCCGGAGGTGTCGATACCGATGAGTTATCGGCGAAAACCATGGAAAGCCGCAAAGTACCGGGGCTGTACTTCATCGGCGAAGTGGTCGACGTTACCGGGCAACTTGGCGGATTCAACTTTCAGTGGGCCTGGGCCTCGGGATTCTGTGCAGGTGAAGCAATCTGAATCCCGATCTGATTTTGGGTATTGTCATCACGAGCCTGCGGTAGCAGGCGAGGGATCTGCTGTTCCTCCATTCATTATTAGGTTTCGTCTAGGACTTAAACGGCCGGGTGCCATCCCGTCCTTCGGTCTTGAAATTCCGCGATTCCCCGGTGCCTCTGTCTCTATGGTGAAGGCAGTTGGATTGGTAAACTAAATCGACTACGGGGAGCCGTGTGACCAGTTCATCCGACGCAATTGTTAACATTCAAAAGCTCGTTAAGACCTATCCCGGCAAACCGCCGGTAGAAGCCGTAAAGGGCATTGACCTGGCAGTCGAGCGCGGCGAGTTGTTCGGACTGCTCGGTCCAAACGGCGCGGGCAAAAGCACCACCATCTCCGTGTGTACGACCCGCTCGCTACCGACTTCCGGTCGAGTCACCATCGCCGGCATCGATGTAGTCCAGCATCCCTCCGAAGCCCGCCGTTATATGGGAGTCGTCACCCAATTCAACACCCTCGACCGGCAGTGTACCGTCTGGGAGAACCTGTACTTCCATTGCCGCTACTTCGGAATTCCACACGCCGAGTCCGCAAAGCGGGCCGAAGAACTAATCGATCTCTTCAAGCTGACCGAGCGCTCCAAGACATTCGTGAAGACCCTGTCGGGCGGCCTCGCGCAGCGTGTGCAGATTGCCCGGGCCATTGCGCACAATCCCGAAGTGCTCTTCCTCGATGAACCCAGTGCGGGGCTCGATCCCCAGACACGTCTGGCATTGTGGGACATCATTCGCGAGCTGCGGAATCGCGGCATTACGGTTGTTCTCACCACCCATTACATGGAGGAAGCCGACCAGCTCTGCCAGCGCGTTGCAATTATTGATCACGGGAAGATCCTGGTGAGCGGTACTCCGGAAGAGCTGAAGAGCAGCGTGGGTGCGCAGAAGGTATTCCAGGTGCAACTATTGAACTCCAACGCCGATGGGCTGCGCGATCGCCTGAGAGCGCTACCCGGCGTCAGGGAAGTGGAGGGCAGCGATGCAGGGTTGGTGGTCTTTACCGACGGCCGCGGCGGGCTGTTGCCCGAGATCGTGGGCATCACCGGCGACAACCTGCGCGACATTTCGGTGAGCGAGACGACTCTGGAATCGGTGTTCATCAAGCTGACGGGGAGGGACCTGCGTGACTAGATCTCCTTCGGGTTTGAAAGGGCACGACTTCAAGGTCTACGGCGGACACTCGTTTCGGCGATGTTTTGTCGTAGAGCTGGCCTTCAGGCCAGCGTCTCACATTTACTTTTGTCACCCCTCGGCGGCGGATCGACGTTTTCAGCACCGACTGGATAACCAATGACTTCTAACTACGCGCTCTACTGGAGTTCCTTCCGCGGGCTGCTGCTGCGCGATATCAGCGTGTTGCGGCGCGAGGTGATTCCGTTCCTCATCCGCACCGTAATGAACCCATTGCTGTTCGTATTCGTGTTCACTTACCTGTTCCCCAAGATGGGGCAGGGCTTCCAGAGCAGTGCGGGTGTCGGCTTTGGCACGCTGATCCTTCCCGGCCTTCTGGCCGTGGGCATCTTCATCCAAGGCATCATGGCGACCGCGCTGCCGCTCTCCATGGAAATCGGCGCTACCCGCGAGATCCACGATCGCGTAATGTCGCCCTTGCCGGTGACTTGGGTGGCGATCGAGAAGGTCGTCTTCAGCGCGGTACAAAGCCTGCTGGCCGCGGTGGTCATCTTTCCGCTGGTGTACTTCATCCCCGCGACGCCTGTACATGTGCACGTGTCGAGTTGGCTGGCGCTGATCGCCATCCTGATTGTCGCGTGCCTGGTTTCGGGGACCGTTGGACTGTTCATCGGGACGGTGGTCAAGCCCGAGCACATCGCCCTGATGTTCGGCATCGTGGTGGTGCCCGTCACTTTCTTCGGGTGCGTGTATTACCCTTGGGCGGCCATGCACAACGTGCGCTGGTTGCAGATCCTCGTGCTCATCAACCCGCTGGTCTATATGAGCGAGGGATTGAGGACGGCCCTCACGCCCAACGTCCCCCACATGCCAGTATGGGTGTCATTCATCGCGCTCTTGGTTGGCCTGGTTGTCCTGGGAACCGCCGGCGTAAAGGGCTTCATTCGGCGGGTCCTGACGTAGCAGGCATACAACAAATTTGCGATATGACGACTACTAGAATCGATGGGAACGCGTGAGCACTCCTTCCGTCACCCTCGAGAAGCGTCCGATTCTTTGGCGCATCGTATTCCGGATCGAGCAGGTGCTCGTGACCGTCGCGTTCGTGGTCTACGCCCTCCTGGTCTCGATCAACCAGCCGGCTTCACTGTTCATCATCTTGATTGCTACCCTCACGGTGGGCAACCTTGTCATTCCTCTTGCCTTTGCCAGCCGCCGACTGTTTGTGACGCGTCCGTTCCCGTGGAACTGGATCGTATTTTTTCCGGTCCAAATCGTATTCGGTATGATTTGCGCCGTGGGCTCGATTCTGTTCCTCCAGTTGACCAGAATTGACCCCGAACCGTTCTCGGTCCTCTTCGCCAAAATCGGTTATTTCACCATCGTCGTCGTGCTGATCGCCACCACTGTCGGTTTCGGGATTGAAGAATTCCAACGAAAGCTGAAAGAACGCAACGAACTGCTGGAGCAGACCGTCGAGAAAGGCACCATCGCCCTCCAACAGCAGGAAGAGGAACTCAAGCGGGCGCGCGAGATTCAGCAAATGCTGCTGCCCAGCACTTTGCCCCAGCCCGCCGGAGTTCAGATCGCCGGCGCGTGGCAGCCTGCGCGTGAAGTCAGTGGCGACTACTTCGACGTGATCCAACTCGACAAAGACCGCGTCGGCATTTGCATCGGCGATGTCGTCGGCAAAGGAATCACGGCTGCGTTGCTCATGGCCAATCTCCAGGCCTCGTTTCGCGCCTTCGCCACCACCGAGGCATCACCTCAGATGGTCTGTACCAGGCTCAACAAGTTTCTTTGTGCCAACATCGCTTCGGGAAAGTTTGTAACTTTCTTCTACGCCGTGCTCGACGCCAATTCCCGCACGCTTATCTATGAGAACGCCGGACACTCACCCGGGTACCTGCTGCGCAGCGATGGCACGACAGAAACTTTGCAGGGTGGAGGAGCCGTGTTGGGCGCGCTGCCTGATTGGACCTACCAGAACTACACGGCGCAACTTCAACCGGGCGACCTGCTGCTGCTCTCGACGGACGGCATCACGGAAGCCGAAAACGCCCAGCTCGAAGAGTTCGGCGACGAACGCCTCCTGCAAGCCGCTCGCTCCCGCGACGGCAGTGCGCTCGAGATTCAACGCATCATCATGCAGGAGGTCACGGCCTTCTGCCGGGGGAACTTTCGCGATGACGCCACGTTACTTGTTTTACGAATCACTTGAGCGACGAGGTAGTGGCCCATAATTGCCTGCGGTTGGCAATCGTGGGGTTGCCGAATCGAAACTCTATTCTCAGCTTCGGCAGTGGACAAAATTCCTCGAGTGCCGGAGGCACGCCATCGTGTAGGCCAGCACGGAGCCGCAGGCGGAGTGCTGGGTAAAGTGGCAGAACTCACCGCGAGTGCCGCAGGCACGACAGCGTTTCGTGACCAGCCCTTTCAGCGCTCGGTCAGGCTGAAAAGACGACATATCTTTTCCCCTTTCGGGAATTCCGGTTACCAACGTGTCCTCCTCCCGTCACCAGAGTTTTTTCACAAGCACGATTTTTCTTTCTTTCCCCGCTCTCCCCGCGATTCTATGGCGGCCGTTGCCACAATTGCGGCAGTGCCCGCATCGGGGCTGGGCACCTCAGTTATGCTTACGATCTCTCCGGTCTGCTCAATAGTTTGCGGCGCTCGTAGTTTGGCACCCCGTCTGCAAGGGCATAGGGTAGGCGTAATAAGCCAGGGCAGAAACGGAGTCGAAGATGTTGCGAATGGAATTCTATGACCTTCCCGACTATATGAAGTTGCGAATGGAGGGTCGGTTCGTCCGGGATTTTGCCGAGCACGCCCGAACGCTGATCGGGGACTCCCCACTTCCCTCGAAGCTAATGGTGGATTTGTCGGAGGTTAGTTATGTCGATGCGGTTGGAGAAGAAGTTCTGTTGTGGTTCAAGGAGATCGGCGTGACTTTCACCGCCGAATCAGCATACTCGCAATATATCTGCGAACGGCTGCAATTACCGGTTGAAAGCGAACTCCCGGCACGTTCTCACCCAGGGCATAACGGAGCCCCCAGGCATGCCCAACTAGGCCGACCGAGCAACAACGACCAAACCCAAGTTCCACTTCAAGGAGAAACGCACTTATGACGCCCCTGCACCCAAGCCAGACAAAGAGACGGCAGATTTCAGAACGTGATGCGGCGTCGCACAGTGAAAGACAAACACTTACAGAAATGGAAGAGTTGTACTGGTTCGCGGTGGCGCTGACCGGCGATCCAGAATTTGCAGCCAGGCTAGTGGTCGATACCGAAAAACTTAGCTCGACGGGCCAAGGTATATTCCGCGGTTGACTGCACAACCGAACACCGGACTGACTGGCTCCAATCCGTTGTTGTGGACGGTGCTTGCGGTGTTAAACGTCGTGGGCATTGCGCTTCTGCTGAGCAATTATCTTCAGACTGATGGAGAGACACAGATATTTGGGCCGGCGCTTGAGACCTCCCGGCCGCACATGCTCACATTACTGCGATGGGTAAGGAGGTGAGCTTGGGCTTTTGCGCATGTGTACGACAGTGCCGCCCTCCTCGAACGATACTTCATCCATCAACGCTCGCATCAAGTAAACGCCGCGACCGTGAGTGGACATCCGGTGCTCCAGAGCAGTCGGAGCGGGTACAGAACCACTCTCGAAGCCGGCACCCTCATCCCGAATGGCCATCAAGACTTCTCCGTCCGCACGGCAGCGTAGTCTGAGGTAAACGCGCTTGCCAGGGTCCTCCCTATTGCCATGGATCACGGCATTCAAGAGCGCCTCCCGCAAAGCTACTTCAATATCTACTTCGGTTCCGTCCATCACTCGAAGGGTATTAATTGTGAGCATCAGGCGATCAACGAACGGCGATACCATGTCGACGTCACTGGAAAGAGAGTATGTAAGTTCCATAAAGTCGTTACGAGGAACCGTGTCGAACTGGAGAGCGATGGTGTATGCCTGAGCCCTATCAAATTCGCACATAGTCAGGTTCCTCGACGTGGAGTGAGTCGTAGTAATCCAATCCCAGGTGGGTAATTGTCTCTTTGCCCATCAGGTGGCGCAGGGTGTTCTTGAGTTTCATCGACTGAATGAACAGGTCATGTTCCGGAGACAGTCCCGGCGCTGTCAACGGGGACTTGAAGTAGAAGCTCAGCCACTCCTGGATGCCGAGACCACGCAACGCTGCCGACCGCTTCGCCAAGTCGAGGAACAGCACCAAATCGAGCACGAGGGGCGCCGCCAGAATCGAATCGCGGCACAGGAAATCAACCTTGATCTGCATGGGATAGCCAAGCCATCCGAAGATGTCGATATTGTCCCAACCCTCTTTGTTATCGCCACGTGGCGGATAGTAGTTGATGCGGACCTTATGGCACATGTTGCCGTACAGTTCGGGGTACAACTTGGGTTGCAGGATGTGCTCCAACACCGACAGCTTCGACTCTTCTTTGGTCTTGAATGATCCCGGATCGTCGAGCACTTCACCGTCGCGATTGCCCAGGATGTTAGTGGAGAACCAGCCGTTTAGCCCCAGCACGCGGGCCTTGAAACCGGGCGCCAGAATGGTCTTGATGAGCGTCTGCCCGGTCTTGTAGTCCTTGCCGCAGATCGGAGCGTCGTTCTTGCGCGATAACTCCTGCATCACCGGAATATCCACCGTCAGGTTCGGAGCGCCGTTTGCGAACGGAATCCCCTCCTGCATCGCGGCATACGCATAGATCATTGACGGCGCGATGCTCTCGTCGCTTGCCAGGAGTCCCTTCTCGAACGAGTCGACCGATTCATGCGCCGCCCCGACCTGGATAAATGTCTCGGTCGATCCGCACCAGATCATTACCAGTCGGTCGGCGCCGCTCGACTGCTTGAACTCGCGGATGTCCTCGCGGACCTGCTCGACCAACTCTTTCTTGTTCTTGCCCTTCTTTACGTTCGGGCCATCGAGCTTCTTAACGTAGTTCTTGTCAAACACGGCCTTGCGTGGCTTGATCGACGACAGGAAGGGCTTTACCTGTTCGAGCAGCGAGCGCTCTAACACTCCTGCCTTACCGGCGGCCGCGTACATGTCGTCTTCGAAGATGTCCCAGCCGGTAAATACCAGGTCGTTGAGCTCAGCCAGGGGCACGAAATCCTTCACCTTGGGTGAACGGCCATCTGTGCGCTTGCCCAAGCGAATGGTGCCCATCTGTGTGACCGAACCGATCGGGCTCGCGATGCCCATACGCACGGCCTCTACGCCGGCAACAAACGTGGTCGCCACGGCCCCCATACCCGGAATCATGATCCCGAGCTTTCCTTTTGCTGGCGCAATTTCCTTGCGACCGATCTTACCTGTATCCTTTGAATCATCGTTAGACATGCCTGACCGTCCTTTCTTTCTTAAGTTCTCGCCGGACCCAGTCTCCATCTTGACATCACGACCTAGGCGGGGCCTTGAGATCCGGTGCCTTTAACTGCAACATTACTTCTATTTCCGCGCCATCTTCGACGGTTATTTTCTGTTCGGCGTGAAGACCAAAGTATGTCGCCTCCACTGTGTAAATGCCGGGGTCTAGATTAGAAATGCGGAACTTGCCCTCACGATCTGTAACGGCTGACACGATCGTGAACTCATCCCGGACTACGATCTTCGCTCCTGGGGCGTAGGCCGATAAGTCAGAAGCATCCAAATAAACCGTCCCTCTGACAATGGTTGTCGGTTCAGGGGTGCACTGAGCATCTGCTCGGCGCGGGATGAGAAGACAGCTTCCGACCAATAGCAGCACAATCGCCGCTACTCGAAGTCCGATTGCCTTGGTAGCCGCCGCAGCGGTCGCTAGTCCTGAATTCAGCATTGCACTCGCTCCGCCGATTTGAATTACACGACTACGAGTGCACGCGTTTCGCCAAAACCCATCCCGTGTAAGTACCGTTTTCTTTAAGCAGATGCCATCCTGAGTGAATGCGAGAGCTGACGGCATTTGGGCACTGCCAATGTTTGGGCGCGGGACGGTTTTGGCGGTCTGTGCAAGGGTCAGCTAGCACAGACTTTAGACACGTCCTGGGGTTGGCACGCTAGTTGCTCTCTGTGACGTGTGTATGAGTGCGTCCGCATTCACCCGGGAAGACATCACGAACGTATACGGACGGAATAAAGTGCATGTGCTGAGAGGCCACTATTGGCTCAACGCACCTAGACCGCAACTAAAAAGGGATGAATCATGCTGAAAACGGCTTACCCCGTCGAACAGTCCGGCAGTAACTTGTCGCGAGAGGATGTTGACAGTCGTGGCGCGGTTAAGGACAGAATTGGCTTGTTGCGGGATGGTGTCCCCCACCATTGTGAACGGCGCGTGTCGCTCCCAGTAGTGAATGTCAAAGACGCGGACAGATCCTGTCGGCGTCGAGGAGATTGCTATTTCTTCGGGAATGCCCTTCGTGGTGTGGTTTATGCTTTCTCGCCTTCGGTGGTTCTCTGGGCAATCATAGTCGGACTGATTTATAGCTTGGTGAAACGATAGTCAGGCAAGATGGAGATGGCGACAGCAGCTCAGCTGTTAACAGTCTTCCAATCTGCGCATAGCTTGTTATGTCCCACTTTGCGCTACCAGGAGGACGACACTATGAAACTGTTCGATCGTCTGTGGAGGAGCGCTCCAACCTGTACTCACAACAACTCAACTGCCGTTCGCTCCGAGATAGGACATAGCGCCGTTCGGCGTTACTACTGGTTATGCGGGAGATGCGGAGAAAAGGTGTACATCCAGGGTTGGAAGGGAAATGCCGAGGGTGTTCCGCGAGCCCCCAGTCACTGAGCTATCACCAGGTTACCTAACGCGACCGAGTTGTGATGACCACAATAGATTAAACTTGATAGTGTGAGCTTAGATCGTTTAACCTTGCAGGAACGAATTCCGATCAGCAGCCTGCGACTGACACAGCACACCACCAACACTCAATGCTCACGCGGGGCGCTGCAAAACGGGTAGCTGATTCTTGCGCACCGTCGTAAGCCATGTGGTGATTCGACGCTGGACTGCCAGGACTGATTCGCTGGATACATTGAGCTGAATCGAGCAGTCCCGAACGGAGGCGCTGAGTACGCCGCGCAAGACAAGAATGGCGCGGGCGAGTGAATCCAGCTCACCGATAACCATTTCTGGGTCCAGGTGCAATATCGACTCCGTCATTGCTGGCAGGTCAGGCTTCATTACCTGTGGGCGATGTCTGGGCTGCTTGCAATCTAAACTCTTGTACCGATCTTCGCATTCTCGAACGTCAGCGAGTCGCAGTTGGATTGCGCTCTTTACCGTCGCACATTTGAGCCATTCCAACGTCCAGCCGCGAGAGGGCGTGTTATCTTGCCCTGCCAAGTCGTACGCCGCGATTACAGAATCTTCTGCCTGCACTTCGTCTCCCGTGATTAAGTACGCGAGACGAAAGAGGATATCTCCTTGGTTGCTACAATACGACTCGATGTGAGCCGTGTGTGCCCGGGACCGAGTTGTACCACCAACCTCAGCAGCATTGACAAACATAGGAACGTCCCTTCCTTAAGTGTGAGTACAGCCTGCGCTGTTGTCGCAGCCGTCTAATCCAAACAAGGGCAGCAACTTGGGGGAGGTTGCTAGTCGCTGCCCTTCTGCGCTGGATTGTTGCCCCAGCAAATTGTAAAGATCTCATTCTTGTGTTCAGGCTGGGACTCGTCAGTTCGGTTTCTACGAGCCCTTTGCCTGCGGTTTCTGGATCAATTGTGTTTCTGCTAATAGCGAATCATCCAGATCATGCCCATCGCTCTGACCGCGGAGTTGGTAAAGCTCGTGGGCACGCTCTCGAATTCGTTCGGTGATGTTCTGTGATTCTTCGAATATCTGAGGCTCTGCCTCAGAAACAGACGGCGTTTGTTCTACTTTTCCTCCGATCGTTGATGGTTGAGCTCTGCACAAACGTATTTGCCGCGGGCGCCGCGTCGAATTGTCACCTTAGCTGACGCCGCCGAACTCTGAAGAGCACGTGCGTCACCAAATCAGCGAGCATGACCAAACACTGAATTAGCTGGACTTAGTCCCGCGACAGCCTATCTTGTGAATCCCGTCCCCGCCGCCCGTGTGACGGCGGTGACGACATTTGGGCGGCGCATGAAGAGTTGCTACCGCTTGGGGACCCTTCGCCGTAAGCCGCGCCTCGATACTCACTTAGCTCGCAGGGTTCCTGTCCGCAGGCGTAACTCCTCAACGGCAAAGCAAGTAATAAATGTGGAAGGGATATTGCTCGGAGAATATCGATCTATGCATCCCACGGGGAGGAACTATGCACTCTGGAGCAGCGAAAACCAAATGTCTCACGGCTTATGACGTTTCTTCAACCTGAATTTAATTCGCCCAGGTTGCGGCGCGCCACTCGGAGGACTGTCCAAAGAGTTCAGCTGCCAGGGCCTTTGCCGGAAAGATTGGCGTCCGGACTAGGAGAGCAGTAGCCCTCAGCGAAACCTGAAGAAGACGATCGACCCCGACCGGAGGCGATTGCTTCGTTCGACGCTCTAGCGACGAATCACCCCATGACCAGACGTTCCCGCCACAGAGTTCCCCGAGCGCGGAGTGATCTTGGTGTGCGCGAGGTCTCTACGCTCACCCCCCAATCGAGGTCCTATCGTAATTTTTTTCGCCTTCGCATTCCCTGAATTGTCCCTAGGCTGAAAGACCTTTCCATCTGCATTCGAAACAGCAATCGATGTTGGGAGCGACTTTAGCGTCTTCCATCAGGCCTAAATCGCTTTTGAAACCCGAAAGCCGTTTGCCGTTCGCACGGCCGTTGTTTTCGCTCTCGGGGTTAACGGGCCCTCCTGCCTGTTCGCCGTCACTGCCCAAATACCGGCAACGCTCTCACGACCAGGCGATAGGCCGAACATTGCAGGGCAAAGACTTACAAGGTCTGAACTCTGGCAAGCCTCATGCACTATCACCCGCGTGAAACGCGATGAAAACAGCCCAACAGCAGACCGAACCTGATCTCGCAAGTCGGGCTGTTTTCGATCACTGGCGTGAAGCGCGCCGAAACAGCCCGTCGGCAGACCGAACCTGATTTCGCAAGTCGGGCTGTTCTCGCTTCCATTGCCGGTCT
>CAVTYG010000009.1:202500-205257 GCA_963738905.1 uncultured Acidobacteriaceae bacterium | reverse complement strand
GTGCCCTTCATTTCCCTTACGGGTTGGGAGATCTCATCTTGAGGAGTGCTTCACGCTTATATGCATTCAGCGTTTATCACAACCGAACTTCGCTACCCAGCCGTGCCATTGGCATGACAGCTGGAACACAAGAGGTTCGTCCATCCCGGTCCTCTCGTACTAAGGACAGGCCCTCTCAAATCTCCTACGCCCACATCAGATAGGGACCGAACTGTCTCGCGACGTTCTGAACCCAGCTCACGTACCGCTTTAATAGGCGAACAGCCTAACCCTTGGAACCTTCTACAGCTCCAGGATGCGATGAGCCGACATCGAGGTGCCAAACCGCTGCGTCGATATGAACTCTTGGCAGCGATCAGCCTGTTATCCCCGGCGTACCTTTTATCCGTTGAGCGATGGCCCTTCCATACAGAACCACCGGATCACTAAGGCCTGCTTTCGCACCTGCTCGACTTGTAAGTCTCGCAGTCAACCACACTTATGCCTTTGCACTCGACGGCTGATTTCCAAACAGCCTGAGTGTAGCTTCGCGCGCCTCCGTTACAGTTTAGGAGGCGACCGCCCCAGTCAAACTACCCGCCTCACTATGTCCCTTTCCCGGTTTACGGGAATAGGTTAGAACCACAGCACTCACAGGGTGGTATCTCACCGTTGGCTCCCCCAAGCCCAAAAGCCTGAGATCAAAGCCTCCCACCTATCCTGCGCAGCGAAAACCATAGTTCATAGTGAAGGTATAGTAAAGGTGCACGGGGTCTTTCCGTCTAGATGCGGGTAACCGGCATCTTCACCGGTACTACAAGTTCGCCGAGTCGCTCGTTAAGACAGTCGCACGATCGTTACGCCATTCGTGCAGGTCGGAACTTACCCGACAAGGAATTTCGCTACCTTAGGACCGTTATAGTTACGGCCGCCGTTCACCGGGGCTTCAGTTCGAAGCTTCACCTTGCGGTTGACCTCTCCCTTTAACCTTCCGGCACCGGGCAGGCGTCAGCCCCTATACGTCGTTTTCGACTTAGCAGAGACCTGTGTTTTTGTTAAACAGTCGCCGTGCGCGTTTCACTGCGGCCCCCTCACGCTTTTGACACGTTACCGGGGCACCCCTTCTCCCGAAGTTACGGGGTTAATTTGCCGAGTTCCTGAACGAGCGTTCTCTCGAGCGCCTTTGGATATTCTCCTCGTCTACCTGTGTCGGTTTGAGGTACGGTTCCCTTCTGTTCTCCTTAGAGGTTTTTCTTGGCAGTGTGAAATCGGTGCGTTTCGTCCATACGGACTACTCCTTCGCGTCTCACCGTTGAATGTCTCTCCGGATTTACCTGGAGAAACCGGCTTACACGCGTCGAACCTGATAGCCATAACAGGCTGCACTTATCCTTCTGCGTCACCCCATCGTAATAACGACCAGCTGGGAGTTCCGGAATATTAACCGGATGTCCATCGACTACGCCTTTCGGCCTCGCCTTAGGGACCGACTAACCCTGAGCGGATTAACCTTCCTCAGGAAACCTTAGACTTTCGGCGCGGAGGGTTCTCACCTCCGTTATCGCTACTTATGCCGGCAGGGTCTCTTCTCTACTCTCGACCAGTCCTCTCGGTCTGGCTTCAATGCGTTGAGAATGCTCTCCTACCACGCGTGACTTGACGCCACGCATTCGCTGCTTCGGTGTTCAGCTTGAGCCCCGTTGAATTATCGGCACCGGACCGCTTGACCAGTGAGCTATTACGCTTTCTTTAAAGGATGGCTGCTTCTAAGCCAACCTCCTGGCTGTCTGGGCGTTCCGACATCCTTTCCCACTTAGCTGAAACTTGGGGACCTTAGCAGGCGATCTGGGCTGTTTCCCTCTCGACAACGAAGCTTAGCCCCCGCTGTCTGACTCCCGTACTAGTTGTCCACGGCATTCGAAGTTTGGTTGGATTCAGTAAGCTGGAAAGCCCCCTAGTCCATTCAGATCTCTACCACCGCTGCAAATCATACGAGGCTAGCCCTAAAGCTATTTCGGAGAGAACGAGCTATCACGGAATTTGATTAGCCTTTCACCCCTACCCTCAGCTCATCCGAGCTTTTTTCAACAAACACCGGTTCGGTCCTCCAGTGGGTGTTACCCCACTTTCAACCTGGCCAAGGGTAGATCATCCCGCTTCACGTCTATTCCTGCCAACTGAACGCCCAGTTAGGACTCGCTTTCGCTACGGCTCGCTTACGCTTAACCTTGCTGACAAGAATAACTAGCCGGCTCATTATGCAATAGGCACGCGGTCAGGCATTCCCTTGCGGGCATAGCCCTCCCACTGCTTGTAGGCACACGGTTTCAGGTACTATTTCACTCCCCTCGCTGGGGTTCTTTTCACCTTTCCCTCACGGTACTGGTTCACTATCGGTCAGAAGCTAGTATTTAGCCTTACGGAATGGTCTCCGTAGATTCCCACAGGGTTTCTCGTGCCCCGCGGTACTCAGGTATCCGCTTCGAGTCCAGATCGCTTTCGCCTACGCGGCTATCACGCCCTATGGCTTCCCTTTCCAGGGAACTTCGGCTAACGACTGGATTGGTAACTCTACTGTTGCGGACCCTACAACCCCCATCACACCCGAAGGTGGAATGGGTTTGGGCTGTTCCGATTTCGCTCGCCACTACTATCGGAATCACTGTTGTTTTCTTTTCCTCCAGGTACTGAGATGGTTCACTTCCCTGGGTTCGCTCGCACCCGACTATGTATTCATCGGGCCGTTATACGGTTTTACCGTATAGGGTTTCCCCATTC
>CAVTYG010000009.1:0-200000 GCA_963738905.1 uncultured Acidobacteriaceae bacterium | reverse complement strand
TCCTCCGACGGAGGTCGGAAGACAACCACCAGGCCCGAAAGCCCGATGGCGGAATAACTATGTGAGATCACTTGAACTTAAGTCCAAGCGAAGTCTCACGACTGGCATGTTCAACTTTGTTGTCAAAGATCCGATCACGTACCGCACTAGGCGGACGCTTCGGATACAACCGGATGCAGCAGAACCGCATCCGTCTGTCCTCGAAACCTTTCAAACATATCGCGATTTTCGCCGTGCTGTCAACCTGTGTATATTCTTGATTAACAGGGAGCACCGGATTTGGCTCGCTAATTGCTAAGCCCGTCGAACGCACGCAATATGCCGCTCCGTGACGCCTAAACGCTTTATTTTCAGCGCGCAAAGGCACCGGAGCATTCGATTGAGTTAAAGATCTTGTTCTGGAGGTTCTGCGGTTACCGCGGACCCTGCCGGGACGTTGTCCCGATTTTCCAGCCCTGTGGCCAGGGCAGCTTTCTTGAGGCTGTTCTAAATAAGATGCCACAACTTGCCGCGGGGATTCACTTTCTTCCCACGCCTACAGACGACACAATGCCTCTCGCTGACAGAATTGAATATACCAGACCGCTTTCTGATTGCGCAACCCCCGGGGAACATAATTCGTAACTTTCCCTCTACAACCTTCGTCGCACGCCCCATCGGCCTCCCACCGGACACGCTCCGCACCCGCATAAAAACTGGCGATCTCGCGATGTACCCTTCTCTCGGATTTATCGAGCAACTACCGCCGCAGTGGCTTTCCATCGACATTCGTCAAATCTCCGCGACCGTCTTCCTTGCTCGATCACCGGAGTTCCACAGATTTCCCACAGCCTTTACATATTTCGGCTGCGAGAATATCCCGCCTGAATCCGCGCCTGCCACGTCACATTGTCCTCTCAACCACGAAACCCTGTCGCAGCATTCCCAGCAGCAACTCATGCGCCCCAGCCTTCGCGGCCTCTTGCGTGAACGACGTTAGCGGGCTTTGGAAGTCCGCACTCTGCATGCTTGCGACGTACTCATCCACGACTTCCCGCGCTGAGTGCTTCCCGTCCAGCGAATTCAGAAGCGGTTGGAACGATGCATCAACCTCCAACTCGGCGCCCGAAGCTTTATTGAGGATGCAATACGACTCTGCCGGCACCTCGAAGCGCTGAATCTCCACTTCGGGCGACAGGGCGAGAACGGCCGCCGATTGCCAGGTGTCGCTTACCGGTTGTCTTGGCTGGTCCTCAAGCGGCAGCTCGCCATGCTTCATGACCGCATGAGTGAGACAGCCACCCTGACAACCCCACCGTTCCCGGTAGGCGCAGTCTTTGCACTCTTCCATCGGGTAGAGCTTACCCTGATATAGCCCCATCGCTCGGCTGTAATAGTCGTGGACTTCTTTAAGGTCCTTGAATTCGGCGAGGTGCCGATTCCACATCTTCGACAGGCAGAAGCAACACCACACTTTGAGATCGGGACCTATATCAATCACCGGCTCGCAGCGCATGTTTCGTTGCAGGTCCACGACTCCTTTCGTCAAGAGTTCCCCGACCTGCTCAAAGCTGAACATGCATAGCGGCACTGCGTTGTCCATGCTGACCTGGACGCCCGCCCCCTCGGCACGTCTCGCAAACTCCACCACAAATGGCGCCATCGACTGATAGTCGCTCAACCCGAGATAGCGGTTATTGGCGCCCACGACGGGGAGCGAAAAACTCATTCTTACTTTGTCGATGTGATATTTGGCAGCCAACTCGAGGATGTATTCGTATTTCGGCTCCTTTTCGAAGATGTTGAAACTCAAGGTGATCGTCCCTCGTCCCGATACCGCCGCCAGGTTGCGCTCGATCTTTTCCCATATCTTGCTGACGTAGCGCGTCGGATGGTCGACATTGAGGAGGAAGAACAAACGCCGCGGCGAGACTTGGCGAAAGATTTCGTTATAGCTCTCTGGCCATGTCGCGTTGCTGAGCAAGTCCACACGCATGTCCGCGGCCAGGGCTATCTTTAGAATGCGCGAAAACTCCGGATGCAACGTCGGCTCCCCTCCCATCGCGCGGAAGTAGGGATGGCCCGATCGTTTCAAAAACTCGATCACTTTCTCGACGTTGCTGATTGACATCGCCAGTTTATGGCCGTCCCCCAGTCTTTCCTGCGCAAAGCAGTAGGGGCAACTCAGATTGCACTTAGTGGTTAGCAGTACATTGGCCATGGTGTCCTTCTTCCGTGTTGCGCATCGGCCGTCACAATCAGCCGCAGACGGCCGATGCGCGGTTGTTACCTCTCGTCGTTGCTCGCGGCGGTCCGCAAGTTACTTCTTGGCATTACGAAGTCCAGTGAATTGCTGCTGGACGCCTCCTGTGTTGAAGTAGTAGCCAATTGGGTAGTAGATCGGGTAGTACCGGATGGGATAAAACCGGATTGGGTAGTACCGGATCGGGTAGTACCGGAAGTTGAAGAGTGGATAAAATGCCCTGTACGAGATGATGTGATTAGCAATTACCTTCTTCCACATCACATCGATCGGATAACCGATGGGTGGATGAATGCCGCGACCGCCCTTGAACTCCTCCACCAGGTCATTTAGCTTCTTCACTCTCTGAAGCTGCGCCAGTTCCTCGGGCTCCAGGGTGACGCCGTGTTCCTTGGCAACATCCTGCGGCTTTTCCAACAGCTTCTTGTACAGGTCTGGATTTTCGTGGCAAGCCGACATCATTTTTCGGATTGCCGCCTCTCTGGTCATATTCACCTCCTGGCGAACACTGGTATCTGCTCGTCGCGCAGATACGATTCGAGGCGTGTACCTCCTTGCCGTCTCCAGTGGCTGGACACGGCGAATGAGCGATTGTCAGACGGAGTGGCTGTAGCGTCTTGGGAAAGGTCCACCCGAGGTAGGGAGGCGGTTCGTATGCGCTACTGCCCGCTATTCTTCAGTGCGGTTCTTAGGTACGCAAGTACAACCGACACGCGTGTCCCGCTTTTTAACGAATACTTCCCGATTTGGGAATCAGGCCGAGTGCCCAACACTTCCCCGTGGACTCAAAATATAGGCGTTTGCCCCATCCCTTTGCGAAGCAAAAGGGCGGACTGAACAAAGCACCGCGGAGGTCTCAGAATCACAGTGCCGAAGGCACGGCATAGTCTAGCCCAAGCACGCAGCCGCAGGCGAAGTGCTGGGTCAAGTGGAAATTTGTTCCGAGTCCCCGTTAGGGACGGCAGAGTTTCGTTACAGCATCTTCAACAGTGGGAAGAAGGCCCTATCGCAATTCCCGAATCTCTGCTCGGCCGCAGCCTACCCAGTTCCCAAACAGCCGAAATTCGACTAAAACTAACTCATGCCGGAGTCCTGCAGTTTCGCGGCCGACAAGCTCCTCATCCGCCTTGACGTCACTTTCAAGGCGGACGTCAACTCTATCTCCCCGGTCGTGGACTCGGTACTCGACACCGCGCGCCGCATGGGTTGCGCCCGCGGCCACGAAATGGAAATCGAGCTCGCCCTGCGTGAGGCCCTGGCCAATGCCATCAAGCATGGCTGCGGTGGTGACGATTCCAAGCAGGTGCGCTGCTGCGTCGCCTGTGACGAATCCCGCGGCATGCTGATCGTCGTCTCCGATCCGGGCCACGGATTCGACCCCGCCACCGTGCCCAGTCCTTTGGTCGGCGAGCGGCTCTACTCCGATCACGGTCGCGGCCTCTACCTTATTAATCAACTCATGGACCAGGTCTGGTTTAGCGACGGTGGCACCCAAATCCACATGGTCAAGTCTCCCGACCACGCCCCGCCCCGGGCATGACTTTCACAGGCTGCTGAAAACCCGTTTCGGGCGACGTTTTGAAAGGGCACAGCTTCAGATATGCCGTCACAGACCCTTACCGTCATTAGCATGGACCAATGATGAGCGCCCGCACTGAAAGAGCGGCCAGACACACCCGGCCCAGCCACTTTAGTGCGCGCCCTTGAACCCCTTCCGGCGCTGCTGGCTATAACGGCTCAGGGCATCTTCAATGATTGGATAGGTGTGCTGCGCGGGCGAGATCTCATCCACCTCGACCGCCTTCCCCTCGAGTTGCTTGTAATCGAGGAAGAAGCGTCGCAACATCGTCAGCCGGTGCTCCGGCATTTCGCTGGCTTCGCGGTAGGAATTGAACTCGGGGTCCTCGGTGGCGACGGCGATGATTTTATGGTCCTTCTTGCCGGCGTCGATCATGGTCATAAGTCCAATGGCGCGCGCATGAATCAGCGTAAGGGGGACCACGGCTTCCTGGCATAGAACCAGCACATCCAGCGGGTCGTCATCTTCGGCCAGTGTCTGCGGAATGAAGCCGTAATTCGCCGGGTAATATACCGCCGAGTAGAGCACGCGATCGAGTTTGATCAGACCACTCTGCTTGTCGAGCTCATACTTCACGCTCGAGCCGAAAGGAATCTCGATGACGACGGAGAACTCCTGTGGCAGCCCTTCTCCAGGAGAAATGTCGTGCCAGGCATGTGTCATAGGTATTGAGGCGTCGAGTCGAAGTTCGGCCGCAACCTGGACAACAGAGGATCCACGCAGTGGGGGACCTGCGGAGAGTTCATCGATAAGTATGTGGCAGCTTAGTTTCGGTATCGACAGAACTGGTCATCGAGCCGACTACGTAGGCGAGCACGATCACACCGACAATAGCGATCGTTACAACGTCCATAGTGTCCCCACCCCCTGGACCCCGAAAACCCTAGGGCCTGCCTTGCTCTTCCACCCGTGGAAGATAACGCAATGTAGCACATTTTGAGATCGATATGGTTGCAAACTGATTACGGCGGAGTAAACGGTCCGGGAACAGATGTGGGGAAGATGCGTAACGTCCCGTCAGCGACGACGAACCGCACGGGCACGTTCGCCACCGGCGGCACCCGCCGGACCCGTTCCGGTAGGAGGCTTTCGCTTCCCTTCCAGCAATTGTTGCAGCACGAGCGCGTGGTTCTGGGTGAGGCTCTTCGACGCGAACAACAACGTGAGTGCGCGTTTTTCGCGGGCGAAATCGTGCAACTGTTGCAGCGCCGCATGTGCCGGCTCGCCCTTGAGTTCAGCGAGATAGTCCTGGCGGAACTTCGGCCATTGCAGCGGATGCGCGTGATACCACTTGCGCAATTCGTGCGATGGGGCAATATCTTTGCACCACACGTCCAACGCGGCTGCGTCCTTCGTCAGGCCCCGTGGCCAGAGCCTGTCCACGAGAACGCGTCGCCCGTCTTCCGAAGATGGTGGATCGTACACGCGTTTGATGCGGACCGTCATGCCGCGTGTATTCTAAATCTTTCGCGGCAGATGCTTCGGTCGTTGATACGAGGGCAGGCTGATTTCACAGGACGGGAATGCGTTGAATTCGAAACGGCGGTGGCGTTGGACGGTGGCAGCGGTTGGCGTCAGCGTGATGGTTGGGCTCATCGGGTGCGACTCCGAGCCTCGCAAGAGCGATGCCGAACTGGGACTGACTCCCCAGCAGGCAATCGGCCGCCAGGCGTATGACGCGCGTTGTGCCGAATGTCATTACGCCTATAGCTCGAGGAACCTGCGTGGACCCAGCCTGCATGGCTTGTTCAAGAAGCAGTTCATGAGCAGCGGCATTCCGGCCAATGATGATCGCGTAACCGACATCATTCTTCTGGGCCGAGCGAAGATGCCTGGCTTCCAGCAGAAGCTGACGCAGCAGCAACTGAACGACCTGCTCGCGTATCTACATACTCTGTAGATTTTCTGAAACGGCGGGCGTGTTACTCGCCCGGTCCGCGGGCATCGTAGAATAGATACGTCCTATGGCTTCCGTTCCCGAGCTGATTCAGATCGATATTGCCCCACGCAAGCCCGCTCCCAAGCCGGAGTGGCTCAAGGCGCGCGCCCCCATGGGCGAGAACTATCACGACCTGAAGACGCTCGCGCGCAGGCTCGACCTGCATACCGTCTGCGAGTCCGCCCATTGCCCGAACATCGGGGAATGCTGGAACCATCGCACCGCAACTTTCATGTTGCTGGGCAACCTGTGCACCAGGCGCTGCGGATTTTGCGCGGTTCCGAAGGGACGTCCCGAACCGATTGATTTCGAGGAACCGCAACGGGTCGCTGAGGCGGTGGAAAAGCTGGGGCTGAAATTTGCGGTGGTCACCAGTGTAAATCGCGATGACGACAATGTTGGCGGGGCGAAGGTATTCGCCAATACCATCACGGAGATTCGCCGGCGCATGCCCGATTGCCGCGTGGAAGTCTTGGTCCCCGACTTTCAGGGACTGGAAGAGCCGCTACGCATCGTGATGGACGCAAAACCCGACATCTTGAATCACAACACGGAGACGGTACCGAGGCTGTACCGGGTTGCGCGCTCCGGAGCTCGTTACGAACGGACGCTGCGGTTGTTACAGCGAGCCAAAGAAATGAATCCCGCGAACCCCACAAAGACGGGCGTAATGGTCGGCTTGGGCGAGAGTACCGAAGAGTTGCTCGCCGTCTTTCGCGATCTGGCGGCGCGTAAGGTTGACATCCTCACCATCGGGCAATACCTGCGCCCTTCCCGGGACCATCTACCCGTGGCGCGGCTCTATACTCCCGAAGAATTTCGCATGCTGAAAGATGAGTCCCTGAAGATGGGGTTCCGCCATGTCGAATCCGGCCCGCTGGTGCGCTCAAGCTACCACGCGCATGAACAGGCTGATGCCGGCGTCCGACCTTCGTAGTTCTACGGAACGGTGAGTTCCAGCCTTTCGCAACTGAGCACGAACTCTTCGATGGCCACTTCGCCTGAGGTCGCTCCCAGCTTCGACCACCCAATACGCTTCGGCCGGCAGCTAAAGAGCTTCCACTTCAGCACAGGGATTTCGCTTTCGTCCAGCAGAGTCACCAGAACATCGCGTGGAGAGTCGGTCCCATTCCGCTGCGCGTCGAACCATTGGTAGAGGCTGGCATCGGCTACCACTCCTCGCTTGAGTGTGATGTCGTTGACCTTCGAGAGACTGGCGACCTTGATCGGGCTGAGCGTCTTGGCCGAGCCCTCGCGATAATTCACCGTCTCGATCTCGGTGGACAACCCGTCCACCTCGGCGAAACCGCGGATCGGTACCCCACAATCTACCAGGAAATTACAGACAGGATACGGCTGAGTGCGTGCCATGTTGGCTCCTGTTGAAGCTGGGATTGTCGATTATGCCATGAGCCAAGAGAGAGTGCTGCCCCTGAAGGCCATCTGTTCTGAAATGTCCCAGAACCATCCCGAGTTTCACGTCACCGGAGCCGCATTCCTCGTTCGCACCCACCGGTTGGCCAGCGCGCGACTGAGTGAGTACGGAATGGCGATGAGAACCGGACCAACCAGCAACGCTGCGCCAGGGTAAATAGCGCGCAAGATCAGGAATTGCGAGATAGCGTCGAGGAGAATCGCCACAGCGATCAGCGTCGAAAGCTGCGCGAGAGCTTCTTTCAGCAGTTGAAGACGATTCTTGGAATCGAAAACAACACTGAAGACATAGGGTGCCCGTCCACTGCGCCCGTCGCTGATTCCCGCCCGAATGCCCAGAAAGATTGCCACGGCGGGCTGCAGGATGAATCGAAACCTACCCGGTCCGCTCAGCCGCTTCGGCAGGTCAATCAGGAACTGCTTCGAGAAAATGTAGAAGCCGCCGTGCTGATACGCGTAACGCAGCGATGAGGGCACCGCCGCGAGCAGCACCAGAATAAGGAGCGCCAGGACGACACGACGGAAACTCACCTTACTCTTCATCGAGACGCTACCGTCAAGCCGAACTCCGTACCCAGCGTTCCTTAGCTGAGCCCGCCCGGATGCAATGGGCCGTCACCACAACAAAAGCCATCCGCCTACTTTGGCATAAAGGCAATCAGCCCGGCGACCGCTCCGCCGACCACCAGCAGCGCCGGATTGATCTTGCGCCACAGCATAGTCAGCAGGACGGCAAGGGCAATACCGCCTGTACTCCATCCCGTAACCGCACCTTTCGCCATGCTCAGCGACCCTGCCAGCAGCAATCCGATGGACACCGGTGCAAGTCCCTGCTGGATCGACAAGCGCCACGGCCACGTCTCCAATTTATTCCACGCCCGCCCGATGGCGAGAGCCAGCAGCGCGGTGGGGCCGAAAAACGCTGTTAGCACCACGAAGCCGCCCACAACCCCGCCGAGCCAATTGCCGGGCGCGTTGTCGAGCACCGCCCACTCGCCGATGGATACAATCATCATCATGTTCGGACCCGGCGCGAGTTGTCCGACGCTATACAGATGGATGAGTTGGTGAAAGTCGAGCCAATGGTGTACTTCCACCGTCAAGATCTTCATCTCCGGGAAGGCCGCCATGCCTCCGCCAACGGTCAGGATCGAGAGGTACGCGAACACGCGAATCAATGCAGGAATCTGGTTCATTGGCTTTTCGCCTCCTTCGTCGTCTTGCGCGGGTAATGAAACAGGATAGCCGCGATGCCCACGTAAATCAGCGCCTTCGGCACTGACACGTGCAGACGGTTGACCAGCAGCACCGTTACCAGAACGAACGCCAGATCAAATTGGTGTGATAGCGACTTTTTACCCAGCTGGATGCAGGTCGCCAGCAACAACCCCGCTGCTGCCGCCGCCACCCCTTTCAGCGCGTAAGTGACGAACGAATGATCGCCGTAGATGCGGTAGGTGATGCCTACCACCAGCATGATTGCTGCCCCGGGAAGGCACACGCCGAAAAGCCCTGCGACCGCGCCCATCCAGCCTTTCAAGCGATCGCCGAGAAGGACGGCCATATTCGTGGCATTCAGTCCGGGCAAACTCTGACTGATGGAGAGCAGTTCCACGAACTCCTTATCGTCGACCCAATGGCACTTGCCGACGAGTCCGTTGCGCAGATACGGCACCACGCCGCCGAAGCTGGTAGCGCCGATGATCAGAAACTGCAGGAAGATATCGAAGACCGAAGCTTTGGCGCGAGCGGCTGCAACTAACGCGGCTTCCTCGGAAGTGGCGGTTATCGTTGTTTCACTCATGACTTTGTGGCGGATTACCTTTCAGGCGGTATACCATCGCCGTTTTCGTTACACCCAGGGCGAGCCAGTCCTTCACTTCCAGTTGAAGTGCGATGTAGAACTGGGCCGCCAGCTTCTTGCATTTGTCAGCAACTTGTTCCCTGCGTGGAAACTGCGCCTGGAAGGCGAACTCGCCCACCAGTTGCTTGTGCTCTCCGCGAGTGCGCCACAAGCTGATGTCGCACTTGGCCAACATGCCCTTGCCGAAATCCAGTTGACCCAGAGGGAGCAGCACCTCTTCGACGATGCCTTCATTCACCAGCGTGATGTGTTCGTTGTCGTCCTTCTTGAGAGTGGCAAGACCGGGAAACACTCTCGCCAGCGTCGCCATTGAGGTCTTGTCTTCCTCGCGCATTTGGCTGAGGCCGAACTGCACATTGTGCGAGTAGAGAATACGGTACCCGCCCACTTGGTCCTTGAGAGGAAGCGACTCGGCCTTGAACTTGATGCGGTACTTGCCTTCGATGTTGGGACGCACATCGAACGAGGCGGCGGTCTGCTCGTCAGGATGACGGAACTTGAAGACAATTTCCGGATCGCCCATCGGAAACCCGTCCACGTAGCTGATGCGGCGGCGAAGAATGAACGCGTTGTTATACAGACGAAAATCTGGAGTGTCACCAAAGGTGATTTCGCGAATCTCCGGTCGGCGTTGCGAGTTGGGATCGGGAATGAAGCCGACACCTGTTCGCTTGGCTACTTTCTGCACCAGCTTGCCGAAATCGCGAAACGACTCGATGGAGGTAAAAGGATCGGGCTTCAGTATGAGCTTGGCTTCGAGGTAATTAATATCGTCGAGCCGCTTGCCGTCAGCGTAAGTAGCGTCACCCGTCAGCGTGATTTCGGGTAATTTCACCGCCGGCTTCCCGGTCGGAATGCCCCTGCTCTTTTTGCTTTTGTGGTGCTTCTTTTCCTTTTTATCTTTTGCCAAGCAGCCCTCCCACGGGTACCCGCCCCGAGGGTTATTCCACGAGTGGATAAAAGCTCACTACCAAGGCGAATGGGAAGATTGTACCCCTCCGCAGCATTTGTCAATCTAGGAGATTTACTAGTGTTGGCGGGCTATTTTTGCTTCGGGCGGGACGACATAAGGCATTTGCTTGCGAAGCCTCCCCTTGCAGTCTGGGCCGCCGAGTGCCATGATGGCGCAACTTCCAGCCGAACCCTCGGTTCGTGAAGATACGATGCGGATTTCGGGCAAGCGAGGCAGTGACCGGCGATCTTCCGTGGGCTTTGTCGTCGCGTGTGTGCTGGTCGCTCTGGCGGCCCTGCCGGGAACGCTGCTGGCGCAGTGCCCTGTCAACAATCCTGACGACGCCGTGCCCCCACCCCTCCCTACGGTTCTGTCCTCGACGCGACTCGGTGAACCGCGCATTCCGGAATCCGGGTACCTCTCGAACACGTCTTACGCGAGTGCGTACTTCGGCTTTGTGATGGACCTGCCCATCGGCGTCGAAGGCCATCGCATCATGCTGCCTCTGATGCCGCCGGGACAGCACGCTCTGCTGGCACTGGGCTTTCAGCAGCGACGCCGTTCGGGCACATTTCTGATTACGGCATCGGAACCCGTGAATCCCGTTCACGAGATGACCGACGAAGAACGAAAAGCCGAGTTGCTGGCCTGGGCGAAGGGGCAACCGCGACAGAACCTCACGCCACCTGACTGGCTGACTCGCACCGGCCGCTTTTATCACATCACCAATCGAGTGGGCGATACCACCACCGTGCAGTACTGGACTTTCATTAAGAATTACTTGATTCGGGTCAAGGTGACATCGAACGACACTGCTTTTCTACAGCACGCAAAGGCGGCAATTGGCAGCGTGCACTTCTATTGTGCTCAGGAGGACGGTACTCTCATCAACGAGGGTGGCGATCTTGTGCCAACGCCCGGAGAAGGTTACCAGGGCCCGACCATCCCGACGTCACTGGTGAACGCGGCACTCGCCGACAAGCCCGCCCTCGAGGAGATTGAGCCGGGTACAAACGCTCCGGGTGTGTATCGCAATGATGAAATCGGGTTGGTGTACACCTATCCCACAACCTGGGTGTCGGCAACAGAGGAACCAAAACCCGACGATCCCACCGAAGAGAACGAAGGAAACGCCCAGCGCACGCGCGACCTGCTCGACGCCTGCTCACTCGTGCTGCTGCGGCTGGTTCCCACAAAAGCGGATGGGACGGTGATTTCGTTGCGGGCCATCGATCAGACCTGCCTTGGCCTGCCTGCTCCGGCGTCCGTGACCGATCAACTGGGGGCCGAAGAACTCGCCGCGTACTTGCAAATGTTGGGCGAGTTCGGAGAGTTGCGCTCCACCACCCTGAAAACGTACGGCGATCAGATTTTCGCCGAATACAGCGGCGCACTTGGGAAACCTGCCGAACCCAAGACTCTGGGACAACGGCAGGTGGAGTCGCTGGCTGTCACCCGCCATCGCAAGCTGCTTCTGGTGTGGTCGTGGATCGCTTCGAGTTCCGCGGAACTGGAACATATGCCAAAGACCAGCGTCAGGTTCGAGGACGCTCCGCCGATCGAGTTGGCTCCGGCTGCTGCCGCGACGAAACCGTGAGTTCGTTCCTACTTCTTGGGCGGTGCCGCTTTGGCCTCCGCTTTGCGTAACTGGTCCGTCTTGGCACGACGGGCGATGCGCGCCCGCCGAAGGCGGTTCTCGCGTGATCGGTCTCCATTGCGAAACGACATGACATACCTTCCTTGCGCAATCTTTATGCGCGCTCGATATTGACCGAGATGTATGAGCATACCCTTTTTGACGTTATAAGCGCACGGCGGCTTGCGCGTGACGCATCGCTTCATGTACATCTGTGCGCATGATCCGCTTACCACCGGGATCGAACGGGACACATTGCCGATGACGACTTCCTACAACCGGATAGCTGGACAAAGCGCCGAAAGGCTTGCCGCCTTGAGCGATGGCGTCTTCGCTGTGGCAATGACACTTCTCGTCCTGGACTTGCGTGCTCCAGCAGCCGAAGTAACGCATAGCGAGCGCGATTTGTGGCAGGCTCTCATTCCCCTCGCACCCCGGCTGTTCATGTACATGATGACCTTCATGACCCTCGGCATCTTCTGGGTCGGACAGCAAACCCAACTGAATCATCTGCGACGCTCGGCACGCAGCCTCACCTGGATCCATCTCGTATTCCTATTTGTAGTCACAATGACGCCGTTCTCGACCTCATTGCTGGCGGAGCATACGCAGTACCGTACCGCGCTGCTGGTGTATTGGCTCAACATCTTTCTGCTGGGAGCCACGCTGTACTGGAGCTGGGTCTGCGCCATCGGCAGCGGCCTAGTGAAAGAAGACATGCCGTCGCAAGTCTCCGATGCGATCAAGCGGCGCATCGTCATCGCTCAGTCGCTTTACGCGTTCGGCGCGCTGCTGTGCATAGTCAATCCGTATTGGAGCATCGGTTTCATCGTGCTGGTGCAGCTCAACTACGTCATCGCGCCGACGTCCGGCAGGCGTACATCCGAATAATGCTTGTCTAGTGCCGGAGACATCTCTAACCTCTTGTCCTGAGCTCACCCTCAAGCAGGCCTCCGTTGTCACACGGAGCTGTGTCCTACGCCCTTTCGCGCCAGGCTCCAAGGCATGTATTCAGAGTCAATCTGAGGCGGGGGATTGGTGTCCCTCGCTAGGCCCACACCCGGGGCCGACTGCTGTCCGTGATCTTTGATAACTGAAAGGTAAACTAAGCTGGCCACCGCACTGCAACAGTAGTTGCGATTTAACTCTTTTGTTTTCACGACTTTGCTTGTAAGTGCTAATGATTGCCCGAACTTGCGCACGATCGTGCTGTAAACCCTTTGTTTTGAGTACGGGGGTGGGGGGAGGGGTACCCTGAAACAACCCAGATTTCGCTCGAGCATGAACACCTCCAACTCGGCCCATTCACACGCAATCCGTCCCGTAGGACTTTCCGAACGGGTCGCCCGAAGGGTATCCTGCTACGGCACTCATCATTTTCCCCGGGCGATACGTGCTAGTAAACCGGTGAGCCCAGGGCTGACGATTCGGAGAAAACGCTAACATGACTTCCAAGTTTTCTGTCGCAGGCATACTTGCGTGCCTGCTGGTTCTGGCGGGATCCGCGTTGCAGATCAGCGCGCAAACGACCCCTTACGGTCCCCACGTTTGGGACAAGCCGGTGGATCCGGCCACCTTCGAAAAGCGCATCACCGAGCAAATCGACGCCGCCCAGAAATCGGTGGACCAGGTGATCAACGTGAAGGGAGCGCGCACTGTCGAAAACACTCTTGTTCCCTACGACAGCGCAGTTCGGCAGCTCGACACCGCTTATTACGGTTCGAGCCTGATGCAGATTGTGAATCCGGATGCAGCCATTCGCGACCGCGCGCAGGCGATGGTCCAGAAGGTCAGTGCGGTCGCCACCGCGTTGGCCCTGAATCAGTCGCTCTATCACGCCATGGCCGCCCTGGACGTCTCCAACGCCGATCCCGCCACGAAATACTACGTGCAGCGCACCCTGCTCGAATTTCGCCTCGCCGGCGTGGATAAGGACGAAGCCACCCGCGCCCGCGTCAAGACGCTCAACGACGAGATCACGAAGTATGCCTCGCAGTTCCAGCGCAATCTCCAGGAGTCGCAGCTCAAAGTCGTTGTGAAGGATCCGAAAGAGCTCGACGGCCTGCCGGAAGACTACATCAAGGCCCACAAGCCCGCTGCGGACGGCACCATCACGCTCACCAGCGATTCGCCCGACGTTACACCGGTGTTGAAGTTCTGCAAGAACGCCGAGCTCCGCAAGCAGATCTTCCTTGCCTACAACAATCGCGCTTATCCCCAGAACGTCGAAGTCTTGGCCAATCTGCTGAAGAAGCGTGAGGAACTGGCCAACGTCCTGGGTTACAAGCATTGGGCCGACGTGAACGCTGCCGACAAAATGGCGGAGAGTTCGCAGAACATCTCCAAGTTCATCGACGAGATCGATACGGCGTCGAAGCCGGCGGCCGAGCGCGAATACAAGATGCTGTTGGCCGCGGCGCAGAAGCAAGACCCTTCGTTACAGCAGGTCGGACTCCAGGATCGCAGCTACTACTTCGAGCAGCTTCGCCGCAGCGAATTTGACTTCAACTCGCAGTCGGCCCGTCCGTATTTTCCCTATGACCGTGTGCAGGCTGGAATTCTTGAAGTTGCTTCCAAGTTGTTTCACGTGACCTTTAAGCCAGTGCCCAATGCTCCCGTGTGGGACCCGTCTGTCAACACATTCGATGTCTACGACGGCACCACGCAACTGGGCCGCATTTACCTCGACATGCATCCTCGTCCGGGCAAAGACCAGTGGTTCAGTTCAAACCAGATTCTCGACGGTGTGAAAGGCAAGCAGTTGCCGGAAGCCGCCCTGGTGTGCAACTTCTCAGGCGGCAAGCCTGGCGAACCGGGCTTGATGGAGTACGGCGAGGTCACAACTTTCTTCCACGAGTTCGGACACTTGATGCACTGGATCTTCCAAGGTCAACAGCAGTGGGCCGGTTATGGCAATAACCTGGAGAATGACTTCGTCGAAGCGCCGTCGCAAATGCTGGAAGAGTGGATGCACGATCCCAAGGTTCTGGCGACCTTCGCCCATAACTATCAGACCAACGAGCCGATTCCGGCCGAGCTGGTCGAACGTGCCAATCGCGCCGATGCATTCGGCCGCGGCCTGTGGGCGCGCTTCCAGCTCGTCTACACCAGCGTATCGTTCGATCTGCACAACATGACGCCTCAGGAAACGACGATCGAGCAGGCATTTCCGCAGAACATGCAGCGCTTTGTACCTTTCAAGACCGTACCGGGCGACAATCAGATCGCGTCGTTTACGCACCTGACGGGCTATTCCTCAGCCTATTACACCTATCTCTGGGACAAGGTCATCGCCGAGGACTTCTTCAGCCAGTTCAACAGGAACGACCTGCTGGCTCCGGAAGTGGCTCTGCGTTATCGCTCTACGGTGCTGGCTAAAACCGGCTCGATGCCCGCGAACGATCTGGTGAAGAGCTTCCTCGGTCGTCCCCAGGCACTCGATGCCTTCAAAGGATGGATGAACCAGGAATTCCAGGGCCTGCCGAACGGGCAACCATCGGGCAAGTAGCTTCGAAAAAAAACTGCCGGAGCCCGCGCTCCGGCAGTAAGTTCCAGGAGTGATGAAGGTAGCGCATCTCCCGTTACAGTCTGAGAGAATGCTGTGCGGAGTGACCGACTTAGGCTAGCGCTTCCCCCGGCGCCAGCCGTAGCCGATCAAACTCATAAGACCGGTTCCGAGCATTGCGAACGTTCCCGGCTCGGGTGTCGGAGTCACGCTGCCAAAAAGTCCGTGGTCTTCCACGTTGTCAGGCCCCGGAATGCCGGCGGTGAAGAAAAGAGTGTTAGCCCCTCCGCTGGAACCGTTGCCAAACGCCAAACCCCACAGACCCATATTGACGATAGGGTTTCCGCTCGGATCATCCAACTGCGCCAGCCAGTTTCCTGACGTATCGAAAACGTTGACCGTGCCGTCGCCAAAGTTGCCGACCAGCAAGTCACCACCAAATTTCCCGAATCCCGAAGGCGCCCATGTCAGTCCCCAAGGCGAGTTCAACGCCCCCATCGATACCAGTCGCTGAATGAACGTGCCATCGCTGCCGTAAACGTCCACGAACCCATGTCCCGGTCCCGCAACATCGTCGTGCATCTGGGAATCCTGCAGCGCGTAGGTCACATAGATCTGGCCTCCTGACGCCTGGATGCCGAAAGGAGCGTATCCCGCCGGGAGTGTGGGATCGGTGAATGACCCTCCCAAACTGGCTGGGTTGAAGTTCGAGTCGTATACGTCAATCTTGTTGTTGTGGAAGTCGGTCGCGTACAAGTAGGTATTCGCCCCATTGGCGGCGATTGCGAGGCCCTTGTAGACAGCCGACGATGTGGAGTTGTCCACCTTCAGGACGGCGCTCGTTCCGCTTGACCACGCCGAAATCGTTCCGTCTTCAGTGTCGAAGATAAAGTGCGCTCCACCGAAGTTCGCCGGATTGGGGTTGAATATCTGCCCTGTAGGCGCAGAGGGACCCGTCTGGTTCATGGGTGGCGGCACCGTCACCGTGAGTCCAAGTTTCGTTGGCTTTCCGGTGTAGAGGGTGGCAAGTCCGGTCCCGTTGTCCGAGATCCAGAATGGGCTGGTCGCAGAAAACGCAATGCCCCAGGGATTTACCAGCGAGGGATCAGTAATATACGCAGTATTGGGCAGGTCAGAAACCAGGTTGTGCTGAAAGAAGCTGTTTCCAGGGTTCGGTGCCGAGTACAGCGACACCGGGATTGCGGCAACCGTGAATGTCACCAGTAGTAACATCCACGGACGGGGGGCCCACATTCTGTTTCGCATCGAACGACCTCCTGCAAATAACAGTTCCCCGCGAATGTAGCTGCCCCAAAACAGTGGATTGTCATCGCTCTGTAGAAGAGTTGTCAACAATCTGTGACTATCAGGTGTTCCTCACGCTACATGTCACAAATTTGTTAACGGCTCGTTGACCCACATCATCAACTGGTATTACCTGTTGAACTCACAACACTTTGTTTAGTGAGGTGGTAGGACGATGGAGAAGGTACTCGCGATTGAAGACGACCCGGCGGTACAGCGTGCCTTGCAGCGCACATTTGAAACCGCGGGATTCGACATCAAAATCGCGCCGGATGGCAATTCTGCGATGGACCTGTTTCGCTCCACGATGCCGCGGGTGGTAATCCTCGACTTGCGGCTCCCCGGACGCTCCGGACAGGATCTGTGCCGTGAGATTAAGCGGCAATCGGCTACAACTCCAATCCTGGTATTAAGTGCTGCCAGCGATGTGGTGGACAAGGTGCTGCTGCTCGAGTTGGGCGCGGACGACTATGTGACCAAGCCATTCAGCCCGCGCGAACTGCTTGCCCGCGTACGAGCAGCCATTCGCCGCTTGAACCAGAACCCCGAAAAACGCGAGATCTACAGCTTCGACGACGTCGAAGTGAACTTCACTAAGATGGAACTCTCGAAGGGAGGGCGGCCTGTGCCGTTGACCCCCCAGGAATTCAAAATGCTGCGTTTCTTCCTCAACAATGAGGAGCGTGTGGTGTCGCGCGCAGAATTGCTCAATGAAGTATGGGGCTACAATAGCTACCCAACCACGCGCACAGTTGATACCCACATTCTGCGCCTGCGTCAAAAGCTGGAGAAAGACCCCGGCGAGCCTGTACATTTTCGCACCGTCCACGGCACCGGTTACAAGTTCGTGCGCTGACTCAAAGGTGATGCGGGGAGGAGACCCTCCATTCGACTACGCACCAAATTCCTGATTGCGATGCTGCTCATCTCAGCCGGCCTGACGGCGGCATCCTTGCTGATCGTGCAGCGCGTCGTCGAAAAGCAAGTCCGCCGCAGCCTTCCCCTGGAGCTGGCCAACTCCGTCGAGACTTTTCGAAACTTTCAGAAGGAGCGCGAAGAGTCACTGTCTCGTTCGGCGAAGCTGATCGCCGGTCTTCCCGTGCTGAAGGCATTGATGACGTCCCGGCATCCTCCCACGATTCAGGATGCTTCGGGCGACTTGTTCCGGCTTTCAGGTGGAGACTTGTTCGCCCTCGTTGACCAGAGCAATCAGATTGTAGGATTCCACACCCGCTCGCCCGGCATCACACTTCAGCAGGCGCAGGAGTTGCGCGACAGCAAGTCCGCCACCGAATCTTTCCAGCAATGGTGGTTTGCTGGCGGCCACCTATATGAGGTGTTCCTCGCTCAGATCTACTTTGGGCCGGAAGCCAACAATTCGGTCCTGGGAACCGTCGCAATTGGCTACGAAATCAATCAGACCATTGCCCATGAGCTGGCAAGAGTGGCCGATGGACAAGTCGTCGTCGTATGCGCGGGCAAACCTGTCGTCAGCACGATTGCGGCCTCCGACGTCGATGCCTTACAGAAGGTCCTAGCCGCTCAGCCTCGAATGTCCGAACCGTTGGACGTGACTCTCGACAAAGAGAGTTTTATTGTCTCCTCGCTCGATTTAAATCGGTCCGACCCGCCCGTGACCATTTACGTCATGAAGTCCTACGACAAGGCTGCGCAGTTTCTCAATCATCTCCGCCAGTTATTGCTCGGCGTGGGACTAGGTGCAGTGCTGATTGGCACCGTGCTGGTCTATGTGCTGGCGCGGACCTTCACACGTCCTCTGGAACGTCTGGTTGACGGCGTGCGCGCGCTGGAGTCCGGCGACTTCGCCTTTCCGCTTCAGGTGGGCAAAGACGGCGAGGTCGGCGAAGTCACCCAGGCCTTCGTCGTGATGCGCAAGAATCTTCAACAGACGCAGCAGAAGCTCCTGCATACCGAGCGGTTGGCCACGATCGGCACTATGGCAAGTTCCATCTCGCACGATCTGCGTCATCCGCTGACGGCCGTACTGGCGAACGCTGAGTTTCTGGCTGAGCCTGATTTACCCGCAAGGCAGCGCGAGGAACTCTACCTCGAAATTCGTGTCGCCGTGCATCGGCTCACCGATCTCATCGATTCGCTCCTAGAACTCTCCCGGCCGGCCGAGTCTCTCAGTGTGACCGAGACGGTTGTCGAGCACTCTGCCAGCCGTGCAATCGAGTTGATCCACGCCCATCCCGAGTTTCAGAAGGTCACCGTCGGGATCACCTCAACCGGTATTCACTATGCCATGTGCGATCCGAGAAAAATGGAGCGCGTGTTTTACAACCTACTGCTGAACTCGTGCCAGTCGGTGCAGGCAAGGGGAGGACACGTGTCGGTCGCGGTGCAGAACAGTCACAGCCAGCTCGACATACGCATTATCGATGACGGCCCTGGTGTGGACGCCACCATCCGCGACAAGGTATTTCACCCTTTCGTCAGCCATGGAAAAGAGAACGGCACAGGACTCGGGCTGACCATCGCCCAGAAGATTGTGCAGGACCACGCCGGTCAATTGCAGGTGGAAGAATCCGTCCCGGGGCGCACCGTCATGCTCATCACCTTGCCGAGTCCTCCGGAGATGAGTGTGGCTGGTACTCAGACATCAGCGGAAAGAGGCCCAGGTTCGTTGTCCAGAGGTGGTTCATGAAACTCAATCGAGGATCGCGATTGTCTTATGTGGCGCAACTCAGCGTAATCACGCTGACGCTCAATACCGCGTCGACCGCGCAGGCGGTGAAGCCGGATGCTGCGACTGACAGCAACCTGCACGAGTCGCTCAACGAGTTGCAGTCGGAAGTTCACGAACTGAAGGATCTGGTACAGCAGCTAAAGCAGGAGACCACCGCCAGCCGCGCCGAGATCACCCGCCTTCGCCAGGAGTTGGAAGCCGAACACGGCGCGTCCGCCGCCCTCCCCCAGACTTCGCAAGTGGACGAACGCATCGGCCACCTGGACGAAGAGCAGCAACTCATCGAGGGCAAACTCGACACTCAATATCAAACCAAGGTCGAGAGCGCATCGAAGTACCGCGTGCGTTTCTCGGGCATCGCTCTCTTCAACCTATTTAGCAATCAGGGAACTGTGGACGATATCGATGTTCCGTCGTTGGCTTATCGGGGTGTGGGTTCGACGGGGTCGTTCGGCGAGACTTTGCGGCAGTCGATCTTTGGGTTCGAAGTCTTCGGACCGCAATTAATGGGTGCACGAACCAGCGGCTATGTAAACTTCGATGCCGGAGGCGGTTTCCCGAACATTTCCAATGGAGTGAATTCCGGTCTCGTGCGGATCCGCACTGCCGCGCTGCGCATGGACTGGAAGAACACGGACGTCGTGGTGGGCCAGGAGCAGCTTTTCTTCCAGCCGAATTCGCCGACGTCGTTCGCATCGCTGCTCGTTCCGGCGCTGTCTTATTCAGGGAACTTATGGGGGTGGACGCCACAGATCCAGGTCGAGCATCGCTTCGTCACGTCGGACAAATCGAATGTCAGCGTCCAGGGTGGGATTCTGGACAACCTCACCGGCGAGCCGCCGTACTACTCATATACCTGGTACCGGCCGCCACAGGCAGGAGAGCGATCGCGGCAACCGGCGTATGCAGGGCGCGTTGCCTATTCGCATGACGTTTTCGGCCGCACCTTCACGCTAGGCGCCGCCGGATACTACAGCCGTCAGAACTGGGGTTACGGTCGCGCAATAAATGGCTATGCCGGCCTGATGGACTGGAACCTCCCGCTCAGCGAGAAACTCGCGCTCAGTGGTTCGTTTTATCGCGGACAGGCGATTGGTGGCTTAGGTGGCGGCATTGGTCGTAGCGTCCTCTACAACGGTCCGCTCACCGATCCCGCTACAAGCGTAATCCCTCTGAATGCTGTGGGAGGCTGGGCGCAGTTGAAGTACCGCGCAACCAATAAGGTTGAGTTCAACGCCGCATTCGGCCAGGACAACCCGTTTGCGTCCGACCTTCGCGTGTTCAGTGAGCCCGAGAGTTATGGTGATCCCTCACTTACTCGCAATCAAAGTCTTTTCGGCAATGTGATCTATCGTCCACGGTCCGATATTTTGTTCTCGTTCGAATATCGACGGCTGAAAACGTTCTCAATCTACGACACCAATGCGACGGCCGGGCAGTTTAATCTGGCGATGGGAGTGCTGTTCTGAGAACTGATTTCTCACGGCGTAAACGATTCTGGTGGCTATCGCTCGCGCTGCTCATGGGCCTGAGTAGCAGCTCGTTGGCCCAAGGGGTCAGCGTGACCGGCCGTGTCACGCCTTACGGGGGTACAACTTCGGCCGGCGGGACCTCCGCCGCGGTGTGGCTCATACCCATTGGACAGCCTGCGGAAGGGCCTCCCGAACCGAAGCCGGCCCACGAAGTGCTCCGCCAGAAAAACAAGGCATTTGAGCCTCATCTTCTCGTAATCACCCGGGGATCGACGGTGGATTTCCCAAATCTCGACCCTTGGTTTCACAACGTGTTTTCCCTTTTCAACGGGAAGAAGTTCGATCTTGGACTCTACGAGGCCGGAACCACCCGCACCGTCCACTTTGATCGCGATGGGATTTCCTACATTTTCTGCAATATCCATCCCGAGATGAGCGCTGTAGTGCTGGTTGTCTCCAGCCCGTATTACAAGACCGTGTCGAAGAATGGCGAATTTGCTATTACGGGCGTCCCGCCCGGCCGTTACACATTGCATGTCTGGAGCGAGAATTCACTGCCCGAAACCCTAGCAGCTCTATCGCGAGAGGTGGAGCTCAATGGAACCACGCACTCCGTTGGGACAATTCGGGTGCGCGAGGTCGATACCGCAAAGGCCCGGCATAAGAACAAATACGGGCAGGATTACGAGCCGCCGTCCCCTTCCAATCCCATCTACTCGCAGCCTTGAACGCAAGAACTCAGAAGTGCATCGATTCCACGATCGATATGTCGTTGATACGCGGATCCAGCTCGGCCCGTCCGCACGCCAGGGTATTTCCGAGAGAGTCGAACTTACAGCCGTACAGACCCGGCAACGGTGCCTGGCATTGGTCCTGCGCCAGACTCACGACCCACCATCCTGATCCCGGTGTTTTGCTCAGGACGTTGCGCTTTCCATAGATGCCGATCAGGATATCTCCGTCAGTCGACTTCCCGTGCGTACAACGTAGCGTCATGTTTGCGAATGTGTAGAAGATTTTTGAGGAATTGTCCCATAGCATGTCCGCGTTGACTACGTTTCCAGCCCCACTGATGTCGAGAGGCTCCGTCCAAAACGGGTTTTTGGGATCACCCGTATCGATCCGAATGTTGCCCTTGCCGATCGCCGCTTGCTTAGTCTGCCCGGTGGCGCCGGGTCCCGGTGAAGGAGACAGGTATCTCTTCTGCAGTCCAGGTTCGACCCCAAAGATGATTGGCCCTACGGAGCCTTGTGCCGCCGCCATACTCGTGAAAAAGGTGATGCCGATGGTTAGCCAGAAAAAGAACATCGTGAGTTTCATCGCGGATCGCTTCCCCAGAAAAGACAATATCACTTCGATTGAATTCCCATCTCGCGCCCCAGGCGTATCTCGTCAGTCCGAAAATCTGAGAGCGCTTTCTCCAAATTTGCTGCCGCGCCGGCCAGCCGATCAGCCGACACGTTCTCCGGCTCCATCCATTTCTCTACAACTCTGTATTCCTTCTCCACGTACGAATAGGACTTGCGAAGCCGCTTGGTCAGGGTTTTGAGTTCGGTCTCTTGTCGCTTCGAAAACGTCGTGAGGAAGTGCCGACTGTCGTGATCAACATCATCCAGAGTGTCACGCAGTTGTAAGGACTTCGCATTTACCGTCGGAATGCTGTTGATCGCCGGACCGAGCCCTTGCAGTTCGCGCGATTGCTCCAACGCTGAATCGACACTGTCGATGGTCGAATGAAAGAACTCAACCTGGTCGGGCCGCGCTTGGATCGCCACCGCACGTGTCAGCGTTTCGATCGCCGCATCCGGCGACGTTCCGGGCGATGATGCTGGTGGCGTACCGGTGGTGGAGTGGGGCCGGTGCTGCCCAAAGGCGAAACTTTGCAGCAGAAAACACACACCGACCACCGCAACGCGAAAGCAGCACATTACTGGACTTCGATTGGAAGGTGACAATCACGATGATGGTAGCAGTAAGTGACCCCTGAACGTGAGTATCGGTCAGCTTCCGGCCGCTCGGGAAAATGGCAATCAACCTGCTCTGGATATTGGGATGGTTTGACGCTAGCCTATGACCGTCCTAATATCCAAGCCGATGTCGCTGCCATCCTTCAGCCCCGGGGACCAACTCGGACACTACCGCCTATCCGAAAAGATAGGCAGCGGTGGCCAGGGCGAGGTATGGCGTGCGCGAGACGAACGCTTTGACCGCGATGTGGCCATAAAGATCCTGCCACCTAACGTTCTGGCCGACGAGTCCGCCCGCGAGCGCTTTCGTCGCGAAGCGCGGGCCGTGGGGCAGCTCAACCATCCTAACGTCGCCACCGCGCATGACTTCGATGTCGTTCCCGTGGACTACCTGGTGACCGAATACGTAGCTGGCAGCGGTCTCGACCAGAAGCTTGCCAACGGTGCCTTGCCCGAAGCCACCGTCATCACACTGGGCATCCAACTGGCCAGCGGCCTGGAAGCGGCGCATCGTCGGGGCATCATCCATCGTGACCTCAAGCCAGGAAACTTGCGCATCAACCAGGATGGTGACCTGAAGATCCTTGACTTTGGTCTTGCCGAGATTATCGACCCGACCAACGATGTCGCTTCGTCGAAGACCGTCACTCTCACCATGACGCTGACCGGCACGCTGCCCTACATGGCTCCCGAGCAGTTCGGCGGAGTCACGGACCAGCGCACAGACCTGTGGTCGGCTGGAGCTGTGCTCTACGAGATGGCAACCGGAAAGCTGCCTTTCCCCGAAAATCAGCTGAAAAATTTGCGCGACGCCATCATGAACCGCGATCCGGAGCGCCCCAGTGAAGCGAATCCGGTGGTGTCTCAAAATCTCGAGAGCGTGATTCTCCGCTGTCTGCAGAAGGATCCCGCCGAGCGCTACCAGACCGCTACGGCCTTGCGCGAAGACCTGGCCCGGGTCGCGCAAGGGCGACATATCAAAGCTTCGGAGGACTGGCGGGGCAGAAGTTTCGCCGCAGCGCTTATGGCTGTGGTGCTGGCCTTCTCAGCATTGAGCGTCTATCACTTTTGGCCGCAAATCCACGAGAAGCTATGGGGGCCCCCGGAAGCAGCAATGGATAACTTCCGTGTACTGGCAGTGCTGCCTGTGGAATCCGAAAGCCAGGATGCCGCCGAGAACGCCTTAGTACGCGGGTTTGCGCAAGACATCAGCGCCGGTATTGCACAAGGCACGAAGAGCCGGACATTCCAGGTAATCCCTCCCAAGGAGCTGATCGATCGTGGAGTCACGACGGCCGAAGGAGCACGTCGCGAATTTGGGGCTGAGCGAGTGCTGGAAGTGGGTCTGCAGCGTTCGCCCGAAAAGATGCGGGCGACGTGCAGCCTCATCGATACCAAGACCCACCAACAGATGGACGCCCGTACGATTACAGGAGACGCGAAAGACCCCTTCAACCTCGCCGACCTGACCATCGCTGCGGTCATCCCGATGATGCCGGCGCAAGCGATCATCGAGCAACCCACTCCTACCGAGGTCCACGCTTCGAGTCCCGCAGGATATGAGCTCTACCTGAAGGGCCGTGGATACCTGTTGGAGTATCAGAAACCTGAAAATATCGATGCTGCCATCGACACTTTTAAACAGGCGCTACAGGCGAATCCAAAGCTGGCCCAGGCCTACGCCGGACTGGGCGAAGCGTACTGGCAGGGATACAAAGCTGACCGCGGCAAAGACTGGCTCGATAAAGCGAAGGTAAGTTGCGAGAAGTCCCTGGTAACAGACCCGAAGCTGGCCGAGGGCCACGTCTGCTTGGGAAATGTATATCGGACGCGCGGCGAATATGACAATGCACTACAGCAGATAAAGCGCGCCGTCTCGTCTGACCCCAATAACGTTCAGGCTATCCTCGCACTGGGCGATACTTTTGATAAGCTCGGCAACGACTCCGAAGCAGAAGCGGCCTTCCAGAAGGCCGTGGCCCTGAATCCGAACTATTGGGCCGTCTACAACTGGTCCGGCTTCTTTTACTACAGCCACGCTAACTATGAACAAGCCGAGAAGATGTTCCGCAAGGCCTCTGAGTTGGCGCCTGGAAATAATAAGGTTCTGGAAAACCTGGGCGCGATGTACTTGCTGGAGGGCCGATATCAGGATGCCATCAACGTCTTACAGCGTTCGATCGGTCTGCGTCCCACCCCTATAGCATATGGCAACCTTGGAGCGGCCTATTTCTATCTCCACAAGTTTCCTGAATCGGTCGCCGCACTTCAGAAGGCGACGGAGTCGGATAGTCAAAACTACATCGCCTGGGGCGATCTCGGCGACGCTCTTTACTGGAACCGAGGGCACCGGACTGAATCGCGTGATGTATATCGAAAAGCCATTGAGCTCGCACGCGAAAGCATCCGGGTGAATCCTAAAGACAGCGGAGCACTCTCGTGTGTTGCGTCCTATTCCGCGATGCTCGGCGAGCGCGATACGGCGGTCACCGCGCTACACCAG
Source organism: uncultured Acidobacteriaceae bacterium (assembly GCA_963738905.1). Classification (GTDB taxonomy): domain Bacteria; phylum Acidobacteriota; class Terriglobia; order Terriglobales; family Acidobacteriaceae; genus DASRAA01. Next base: position 174,892 of record CAVTYG010000009.1, on the reverse strand, counting down.
GCGCTTGCGGCTTCGCCGAACGACCCGGATGTATTATTTCGGGCTGCCGTGGTTTACAACCAATTTGGCCGGCGCGACGAAACTCTCGAATGGCTCCGTCGCGCTACAGAGGCGGGTTTCTCACGTTCGACCATCCGCGACACGCCCGACTTCTCTCAACTCCAACAGGATCAGGCCTTCACCGCTATTGTCGCGCCACATCATTGAGCTACTGAGTGACGATGACCTTCATGCCAGGAATCGGGTTGTTCTTTCCGTCATAGCAAATTTGTCCGTTCACCGTGATCTGCTGAATCGGGAACTCGTTAACGCCCAGAACCTTCTCTAGGTAGGTCAGCTCCGCTTCGTTTGACTGGACCGGCTTGCCATTGTTGGATGCGAATCGCGTTTGCCAACCATTGTTCAGCGAATTCCGAAAAGGACTGCCTGTGCTTACGCCCGTCGCGGCAAAAAAATCGACCGTGAAAGGGAGCCCTTGCTGCCAATCGACCTTGTCACCACTGCTCAGTGAAATCGGCGCTGTCGGTATCGAACATGCTGTTCCGTCGTACGAAATAACCGCTGGTACCGTAACGAGTTTTGCGTTTTTCGGCGGCGGAATCGGCATTTGCAGCAGGTAATAGGCAATGGCAATTAAAATCGCCAAGCCTGCAACAACCGTAATAGTTGTCTTGCTCATCTTGTTTCCTCCTTGCGCGAGCTACCGGACTTGCAGACCGACCACGTCAACGATCGCCGTCGCAGCGCGGCCTTCAGCGCCCTGCAACGACTCTAGGCGCGTTCACCCAGCGATCAAGATGTGACGTCTAGGCTGCTGCGGTTTACACCCCACTTCGGCCCCCGCGACCAGACTTTGGAATGGCTCCGTCGCGCCAAAGGCGTGTTTTGGGCTCCTGGAGCGGGATTCCGCCTTCGCTCCTATTTATCAAGCCGCAATGTTGATCTATTGTGTGACGATTACTTTCATGTCCGTATTTTTGATGTTGTCGCTGTTATAACACGTAATTGGCGTCCCCCCCGTCGGCAAGACGATGATAGTGTGAATATAGAAATTTGCGTTAGAGGGCTGCAGTATCCCCAGATGCGCGGCGCCGGTGTTCGGCTCGACTGTCGAGAAGTTGAACTTGTTGCGGTTCTTTAAGTCTCTGAAAGGCGTGCCCGGCCAAATGCCAGTGTATTGTTCGAAATCTATGCTGAATGGATAACCCTGTGTCTCCGACCAGGAAATCGAGTCTCCATTCTTTATACTGAGTGAAATGGGAGGCGGAGGAGTGAGGGTGCAGGTGGCCTTATCATCGTTCAGCGTAATGCTGACGTTTGTGGACTGCATCACGTGCGTCGGTCCACTGCCGCCACCGTGATTCGCCTGCCACCACCAGATTAAGCCGGCCAGAGCAACTGCTCCCACAACTACGATTCCTGTGGTGTTCCTCGCCATATCGCTTCTCCTTGCATGAAGTGGCTACCAAGTCTGCACACAGTAGCACGTCCTACATGCGCGTCAAGCAAATAACTCGCCATTGGTATATCTTTGTCGGCCATCCACCTATAGTCCATTGCCGGTAGGCACGTTTCGCTAGCTATCCTTACTCTTCCTCTCCGCAGAACACCTTAGGCCTCAGAAACCACCTCGGTTCGCCTCGAACCCTGCTGGCGTTGTGCGCCGGTTCCGCCACGTCGAGGAGCGCCCTATCCGACTCGATTGATGCTTCTATCCGAAGAGATAGCGTACCTTTCGACGTCAGAAGCTGTTTGGGCATCCAGTAGCAAATGAGTCATCGTTTATCAATCACTTGTGGCCATTCGAACGAACTTCATGATTGGCCCCCCACCTGCTCTATTCCTCCGCGTAAGCCGCAAGCCAAAGAGCAATCGAAAGAAAGCTCCAACGGGTAATCGGCTCACCAATTCAGCAGGGGTCCGCTGACAGGAGCCCCCATAGGAGGAATTATGACGCGCAACAAGTTTGGGGTCCTGATGACTCTCATCGTGGCCTGCACCCTCGCCATTCCTCTGGTTCATGCTCAGACGATCATGAGTGCCAGCGTTCCGTTCGACTTCAGCGTTGACGGCAAGTATCTCCCCGCTGGTAATTACCAGGTGCGGGAAATCAGCCAGAGTGCAACCCTGATCACCAGCCGTGACGGCCACTTCAATGTGCTCGGCGTTTACGCCAACGCCGGACCGTCCCAAGCCGATGAGACCAAGCTGGTATTCGACAAGGTCGGCGACCATTATTTCCTGCGTCAGATCTGGACCGCTGCACGCGGACAGGGCCTGGAAATTCCGGAGTCGAAGTTGGAAAAGGAGCTGGAAGCCAGCAACTTCGGCAACTCCGGCGGAGCTGAAACTGTGATCGTCGCTTTGCGCTAACCTGCCCCAAACGATCACACCCCCGACCCGGAGTCCCCACCGACTCCGGGTTTTCCTTTTGGTACACCGCAATTTAGCCCCTACCTTTCCGTGGAATTTCGCCGCTGCACGGGTAGAATGCTCAGTTCGCCACTTTGTGCTACTCGGTGGAGGGTCCTTCATGCTGGTCGGTGTTCCCCGCGAGATTTTTCCGGGGGAGCGGCGGGTCGCGCTTGTGCCCGCAGTCATTCCCAATCTTAAAAAAGCAGGACTGGAAGTCGTCATCGAAGCTGGTGCTGGCGTCGAGGCCGGCTATCCCGATGCCGAGTACACCGCGAAAGGTGGCACCATTGCGGCAGCCCGCGCCGAGGTCTTTCGCACTGCCGACATCATCCTGCAAGTTCTCTGCTACGGGTCCAACGACGCCACCGGCCAACAGGATCTTCCGTTGCTGCGCAAAGGCCAGGCGCTGATCGGTTTCTTGCGGCCCTTGGGCGACGTGCACACCGTCGAGGAGATCGCCACGACCGGCGTGACGTCGTTTTCCGTCGAACTGATGCCGCGTACCACGCGCGCTCAGAGCATGGATGCGCTCTCGTCCATGGGAACCATCTGCGGCTACAAGGCGGTTCTCCTCGCCGCCGACACGCTGCCGCGAATCTTCCCCATGCTGACAACGGCGGCAGGCACAATCACGCCGGCCCGAGTGCTGGTCATGGGCGCGGGTGTCGCGGGATTGCAGGCCATTGCCACTGCTCGCCGTTTGGGAGCGGTCGTCTCGGCTTACGATCTGCGTCCTGCGGTGAAGGAGCAGGTGCAGAGTCTCGGCGGACGCTTCGTCGAGTTGGCCATCGAGGTGAAAGACGCACAGGACGCGGGCGGATACGCCAAGGCTCAGGACGAATCGTTCTATCAGCGTCAGCGCGAGTTGCTGGGGCAAGTTGTCGCTGCCCACGACGTAGTGATTACCGCGGCCGTGATTCCGGGCAAGAAGTCGCCGGTGCTGGTGACCAAAGAGATGGTCGCAGCGATGGCTCCGGGATCGGTGATCGTGGACTTGGCCTCCGAACGTGGCGGCAACTGCGAACTCACGCGTACCGGCGAGAAGGTTGTCGAGCACGGCGTGTCGATTATCGGCTCCATCAATCTAGCCAGCGCGGTGCCGTATCACGCCAGCCAGATGTATGCCAAGAACCTCACCAACTTCCTGCTCAACATGGTGAAAGATGGCAAGCTCAGCCTGAACATGGAAGACGAGATCGTGCGCAGCACGCTCGTCACCCAAGGTGGCGAGATCGTGAACTCGCGCGTCCGCGAATTCTTCTCGTTACCAGCATGGGTGGCACAGTCGTAAAGAGCAGTTTTAATCACAGAGGACACAGAGAACACTGAGAAAAAGGAAAATGGAAATCGTTCCTCCGTGCTCTCTGTGTTCTCTGTGGTGAATTCGTAGTCTGGAGGCTTTGATTTGAAGGCAGACCTGATTACCAGTCTGTACGTCTTCATGCTCGCCGCATTCATCGGGTTCGAGGTGATACGGCGGGTGTCGCCGCTGCTGCACACCCCGCTGATGTCGCTCACCAACGCGCTCGATGCTATCGCCGTGGTCGGCGCGATCATCCTCGCCGGCGAGCAGAAGAGCCAACTCGCCACGATTCTGGGTACCATCGCTATCGTCGCGGCCACCAGCAACATCGTCGGTGGATTCATCATTACCGACCGCATGCTCAAGATGTTCAAAGCGAGTAAAGCGCCCAAGCCATGACCAACCTCGTCGGTGGTGAATACGTCATTGAAGTTCTCTACTTTATTGCGGCGGCGCTGTTCATTCTGTCGCTCAAGTGGCTGAGCTCGCCGGCCACCGCGCGCCGCGGCATTTTCGCGGGCGAAGCGGGCATGCTGCTGGCCATCGTAGGCACGCTCTTCTACAAGGGCATCGTCGATTACAAGTGGATCGCGATCGCCCTGGTGCTCGGCACCATCATTGGCGTACCTCTGGGCCGCGTAGCCATGACTGCCGTTCCGCAGCGGACTGCGCTCAGTCACGCGTTCGGAGCGCTGTGCGTCACACTGGTCGGCACGGCCGAGTTTTATCTGCGCGCGCCCAACATCTCGAAATTCATGATGAGCGTGCTGTCGCTCGAAGTCATCCTGGGCTCGCTCACCATCACCGGCAGCCTCATGGCCGCAGGCAAACTCCAGGAAGTCCTGCCGCAGCGTCCCATCACTTATAAAGGACAGAACTTCGTCAACCTTGGCTTCCTGGCCATCGCAATCGCAATCGCCGTGATGCTGGTACTGGATCCGTCGAGGATGGCGCTCTATCCGGCGATGGTCGTCATTCCGCTGATCTTCGGCGTGCTGATGATCATTCCCATCGGCGGCGCCGACATGCCGACCGTCATCTCGCTGCTTAACTCCTACGCCGGACTCTCGGCGGCAGCGATGGGCTTCGTGCTCGACAGCAAGCTGCTTATCGTGGCGGGCGCGCTCGACGGCGCCAGCGGATTCATCCTTTCGGTCAACATGTCGAAGGCCATGAACCGCTCGTTCACTAATGTGCTTTTCGGGGCCTTCGGACAGGTGCAGGCCGCGGCTGCGGGCGCGCAGGAAGTCCGTCCGGTGCGCAGCGCGACGCCGGAAGAAGCCGCAGCCATTCTCGCGGCTGCCAACAAAGTCGTCATCGTTCCGGGATACGGCATGGCCGTCGCGCAGGCGCAGCATAAAGTCCGCGAACTCTACGACTCGCTCAGCAAGCGCGGTGTCGATGTCAGCTTCGGCATCCATCCCGTGGCCGGCCGCATGCCGGGACACATGAACGTCCTCCTCGCCGAGGCCGACATTCCTTACGACAAGCTGCTCGACATGGACCAGGTCAACGGCGACATGCCGCAGACCGATGTGGCGCTGGTCATCGGCGCCAACGACGTAACGAATCCGGCGGCGCGCACCGACCAGTCGAGCCCCATCTTCGGCATGCCCATCCTCGACGTGGACAAGGCTCACACCGTGATGGTCATCAAGCGCAGCATGAGCCCAGGCTTCGCCGGCATCGACAACCCGCTCTACTACCTCGACAACAACCTCATGCTCTTCGGCGACGCAAAAGCGTTCGTCGGCAACATTGTGAAGGAACTGTCGGGCAATAGCGGAGGGCATTAGGTTCGGGGGTACCCCCCTCCCCCTCCCCCGAAAATCCTTGCTTTCATGGGGATAGGGCGAATCTGCGCGCAACTGGTGGAAGCGAAGAGCTTAAGTGCCAAGATATTGCGGGAAAAGGACTTAGGCAGGAGTTTTCGAAGGAGGAAGTTCGCTATGGCGGACGGGACAGCGAACGATCGATGAAAAGTGCAACAAACCACAGGGCGAACCGCCTAATTTATTCGACGATAGAGGATGGTGTCTGAGTGTCGTCTTTTAGAGACGACAACTCCCCTCATCATTCTGAGAGGGAGTTTAGGAGCAGATGTGCGGGGATGACTAGGACGTAGGTCACGCTTGCGTGTGATAAGGAAGTGGATAAGTGAAGGCAAGCAGTCCCATCCTCGACAACCTTCATAAGCTGTCATAATATGACGGCATGCCAATGACATCTTTGAACATCTCGTTACCCGAAGCGTTGAAAGCCTACGTTGAAGGGCAGGTCGCCTCCGGAGACTGGGGCACTCCCAGCGAATACGTCCGGGAACTAATTCGCCAGGACAAAGAACGCCGGCTGGCCAATCTGGAACAGGACCTGCTCGCCGCGGCGAAGGGGCAAAGGATCGAAGTACGCTTGAGCGACATCCGCAAGAAGGGGCTGGTGACGGCCTTACGTGAGCGGGTCGGGCGCCGTTGAACCGGGGCACGGTTCGCTTCAGCGATCTCGCCGTAGCCGACATCCTCGAACAAGCGGACTGGTACACGAGCCAATCCGGCCTCAGACTGGCGAAGCGTTGGGACACGGCGGTCACTTCCACACTGTTGCGGATTTCCACCGTCCCTCAATCCGGAGCACTCTGCCATTTCAAAACAGAGGAATTGCGCGGCACGCGTCGCGTACCCGTTTCCGGATTCCCAAAACACCTCATTTTTTATCAGGTCGAGTCGACAGGAATATTTGTGTTGCGTGTCGTCCACGGTGCTCGCGACCTTGAATCTCTTTTCTCCTCTTAAGCCGCGGGTCGCCCAAGTCTGCAGGACGTTGGCGATGGGGGTCCTTACGCACCGAACTGGCGCAGGTGGTGATCGAGGTGTTTATACATTCCGCGGCCCCAGGCTGCTGGTGGTAGCGGGCCAAAGAAAGCATGTGGATGACGGGTGCAACCCGCTTCTCCGCCCTCGTGGAACTGCCGGATCTTCACTTTGAGCTCTTCCTGCTCGCGCGCGAAGTCTCTCTGATCGGGAATCACCAGTTGTTTATCGGTGGGGCTGTTCCTCGAAAATGGTTTCTCGTTGGTGAAGATGGGCTTGAAAATCGGACCAATCAGCCTCCCAAGGAAAGATCGCGGCGGATTCAGCCTTCCAGAGGCCATGTCCATGGTTCTGGAACAATGCGCCATCATCTGTGCCACGTCCATCTTTCCCCACTGCCGCAAGGACGCAGGCTGCAAAAGGTCGATGCGCGAGATCACCTCGTCAACCGTATCGTGCTCAAACAAGTTCTTCATGGGCTTCCTTCGCAGCTCGTACTGACTCGAGACCGGTATCTTGCCTTACGAATCGCAACCATCTTACAACTGACTTAACTGTTCCGGCTGATCCGGCAACGTGTTGGAGGATCAAAAAAAGGGCCGGAGCCTCGCTGCTTTGGCCACGCAGCAAGGCTCCGGGGAGAGAAAAGCGTTCAGTGAAGGACTAGTGTGACAAGGCGTAGCTCACGGCGCCGTTCGCCATGGCAACGCCGCAACCTCCGTTGATGTCCGCATCCGGCGGCTCATGTTGTCGAGAGCAGACTTTGTCATCGCCGTCTTCACCTGCGCCGGTGTGTAGCCGGGGCGGGCCGAAACGACGAGAGCGGCGATGCCGGCAGCATGCGGCGAAGCTGCCGATGTGCCGAAGAACGGCAGGAAGCCCGGCGTCTCGGTGAAGACACCGTCCGCCGCCGTGATGTCAGGCTTCTGCAGCGTGGTGCCGCCGTTGGTGGCAAACAGGTAATTGCCGGGAGTGATCGGCCGTGCCATCCGGATTGTAGAAGATCTTGCGAGGACCATCGGAGCTGAAGGTCTCCACAGGATTGGCCAAACCGGTGAACGGAACAACGCCCATGTGGGCGCTGCCATAGAACGTTGCCGCCATGGAGACGGTGCTCTTTCCGGCGTTGTGGCCGAAGGTGTTGCCAGTGGTGGCGATCGACAGAGGCGAACCCCAGCCATTGAGGTGCAGGGCGCGCGCCGAGCCACTGATACAGCACTACGTAGATGCGGTCGCCGGCGCGATGGGCGTCGTCATACTGGAACTCCTCATCCGGAATGCTGGACCCAGACGAGCAGTCTTGAGTGCCGGCTGAGAAGCCTTTGATGGTAGTGCCTGGCGGAATTGGTGACGAACAGGTCGTAGTCGTTGCAAGCGCCCGGGTAAGGGTCGGACCACTGGAGAATGACCACTCCGGAGGGCTGAAGGCACCGGTATTGAAGACCTGGCCTGTTCCAAAATCTGGAAGAAATCCCTGGCCACCCTCGAAGGAGCCGATCGGTCCGGTGACCGCTCCGCCGTCCTTGAAGTCGCCTTCATAGGCTTGCGAGTTGTTGTTGAGCTTGTTGCCGCTGTTGGCCGCCGGAGGAGAAGTACGTGCTGCCGTTGGCAACGACTTGGTTCACGGCTTGGGCGATGATGGTGTCCTGAAACACGCCTTCGTCGGAGTAGGTGACGTCGTCGGCGATGACCTTACAGCCGGCTGCCTGCAGGGCAATGATGTTGTCGGCAAAGCTGGCTTCGCTCGGTGAAAGCGGTGGCGAATATTGGGGTCGAGCCCGGAGCCATGTCGTACACGATTTCCATCATGGCGGTGCCTTCATTGGTGCCGTTGGAGGGTCCGTCCTGACCGGGCAGAACGTAGGAGCTGGAAGGCAGATCACCGGAAGCTTTCAGGGCCGCGACTTCCGCAGGAAGAGCGCTGTCAGACAGAACGCCCACATTAACACCGGCGCCGGTGTATGCCAGACTGTTCGACGACCTGCTTGGCGCGGTGAGCCACGTATCCCTGGCTGGTCACCGATCCTGCGCTGGTGCGGACCAGCGGGGCCTTGGCAATGCGAGTTACATCGGAGCGGGCCGCGATGGATTCAATGCTCGCGAGTGGAATTGCCGCATGCATCGCACTCCAGCGGGTGGACTGGTTGAGAACGTCGCCACCCGCCTTCTGAATTGCCTGCAGCCAAGGCCGGTGATACCGGTGCCGTGATACGTCGACGATGACCTTACCGGAAGAGGTCTGGGTCAAGGCCGGCATCGCGCTGGCGAAGGAGCTAACGGCACGCGGGATTCTTCTGGCCCACCACAGCGAACGCCAGGCTGGAATCCATCTTCTTCTGTGCGGGTGTGAGGTTTTGCTTGACCTGCTGAATGGAGGCAATCTGCGCCATGACAGACTTTCTCGGGAGCGTCTGTGCGAAAGCCGACAGGATAGTGACAAGACCACTACGACTACCGCTGCTACGCCACGCGCCTTTGTCAATTCGGTCAAATTTCATATTGGATCTCCTAAGAGGTGGTGCGAGACCGGTACCGCGAAGTGACGTGCCGATCTCAGCGTGTACAACGTTCAGCCGCGAACTCTTGAGTCTCGGGCGTTTGCATCTTTCGACGCGTTGACCAGCGAAGCTACCCGACGTTCAGTTTGCGGCGCACCAGGCCGGCAAGTCCCAATGCTCCCGAGCCGAGCAGCAAGAGGCTGGACGGTTCCGGCGTCGGCGTGAACTGATCATCGAGGAAACCCTGCACGGTGATCGTGAATGGCTGTCCGATACCAGCGGTGGAAGAGGTGTTCACCACTACCAGGAAGTTCGAACGCGTCGGAACGTAGACTTCGAAGCTGACGGGGTCGGTGCCGAAGTAATTGCCCGAGCTTCCGGCATCGCCGAGGTAATTAACGTCCATTCCATGATTGGCGCCCGTGTTGGTGGGGTTGTAGCTCGGGAAATATGCCGACGCGAAGGTGTTGCCGGGCACCGAATCAATCGTGATGAAGATGAACGGTGTCACGCCCGAGTTCACCGAATAGGTGTGATAGTTGTACGTCGTGGTCGGATTGATGATCCCGGGAAAGGCCTTAACGCTCGACCAGTCGCTGGGAATGCCGTTGCGACTGATGCGGCCGAGCTGAGTAGGATCGTTGCTCGCAATCGAGCTTGTGAATACAGATAGGGTGTCGGCCTGGGCGAGAGTAACCAGGAGCAGACAGCCAAGAACAGCCAGTGCGAACTTGGACAACTTCCGCATATTTTTCTCCTGTTGAGTGCGGTAGTGGCGCTACGCTGCAAGCGCTGCTGAGGTCGATAGAGAACCTGGGGAAGGATGACTGCCCGGCGGCAAAAGAGGGGGGAACTCTCTCAGGGCGGGAGACATGCCGATTCTCTCGGTTTGGTCACGTGCTTTGCGGCAGGGCGTTCGTGCCGCGGAGCAAGACTAGTCTTGTAGCACGAATGTGGCAAGTAGTATGTGACGAATTTATTAGGCACCAAAAGGGGGGAGGGTAAGGGTATTTTCGTTAGTTCCTTGTAAGATATTGTAAAATATTACACTTAACATATATTTGTTACGCGCTGCAAGAGGCACCTATCGGCAACTGGAGGGCGGGGAAAGACGTTTCTCATTACTATTAAGGGTCCTTCAGCAGATTATCCTGAAACTCGGCCGACTGGCCTTCACGCGAGTTTACGTAGAAGCACTACGATTTAACGTGATGCACTCGGTTTGATTGTGGCTTGACCGCCCTGTCGGTCCGCTCCACGCAATTCCGCTCTCAGATCTGGATGAATCCAGACATGCACTCCCGAACTTTTCTCCCGACATTGCGTATGTCGTGCAGGAGGAACAATCGTGCGAAAACTTCGGAACGTGCTGGTGATTGGTATGCTTGCGTCAGCGGCCCTTGGCATGGCCCAGGAAAATCCTTTCAGTACATGGAACAAGGGGGCTTACGGGAGGGTGAGTCAGATCCTGCTCGCTTCGGCGGAGAAAATGCCCGAAGCAAACTACAGCTACAAGCCCACCGACGCGGTGCGCAGCTACGGCCAGATCGTAGGGCACGTCGCCGATGCGCAGTACATGTTCTGCTCCATCGCGCTGGGCGAGAAGAACCCTGATCTCAAGATCGAAAAGAGCAAGACCTCGAAGGCGGATCTCACTGCGGCCCTCAAGGACGCTGTCGCTTACTGCGACAAAGCCTATGCAGGCATGACCGACGCGTCGGGCGCTCAAATGGTGAAGCTCTTTGGGAACGACACGCCCAAGCTCGACGTGCTCACCGTCAACAACATGCACAACATGGAGCACTACGGAAACATGGTTACGTACATGCGGATGAAGGACATCGTGCCGCCTACCAGCGAGCAACCGCCGCAGGCTCCCCCGAAGAAATAGGTTCGGGCTGGTCCTTGCGTGTGGCCTTCGAGGTCGTAAAAGTCTGAACAATCCGGGGACAGGCATCCCCGTTTCGGCCCTTGCCGGGATGGGGTTTGCGTTCCTGGCTCGAAGCCCGTAGGTCATCATCGGCGTAGCTAACCCTTCTTTTCCGACGGAGTCTATATCCACCGTCAGCGCTGAGTCGCGTAAAGGCGGCTCCGTTTCGCTTGAATAGATCCGACTCAAGCTCTGTGTCGATCCTCGCTACTAATGGCAGGAGGCCACCGTGAAATCCGCACTCGCCGCAGTTCTGTTTCTGATGTTATCGATAACCGTCGCTGGTCAGGAAACGTCAGAGCTATCCACGCCTCCCAACGGCAGACAATGAGCATGCGGAAGTCTCGCAATGGATCGGGCCCGTCAAAATTTCCATCGACTACCACAGTCCAAAGGTTCACAACCCAGCGAACACCGACCGCACCGGACACATCTGGGGAGAGGTGGTTCACTACGGTTTTGTGGATGAGGGCTTCGGGCCAACGAAAGGCGCGCCCTGGCGTGCCGGAGCCAACGAGAGCACCTCCATCACCTTTTCCAACGACGTGAAGATCGAAGGCAAAGACCTGAAAGCCGGAACCTACGCGCTCTTTCTCGACGTGGAAAAGGACAGGCCCATGGCAGTGGATTTTCTCCAATCACCTGGGCTGGGGAAGTTTCCAGTACGATCCCAAGGACGATGTTCTGCGCGTGCCGACGACGCCCGCAGGACGCGCCGTTCACCGAATTCCTGACCTACGGGTTTGACGAGCGCCGTCCGGATTCAGCAGTGGCCTACCTGCAGTGGGAAAAGAAACGCATACCGTTCAAGATTGAAGTCCCCAACGTAAATGAGCTGTATGTCGCGAAGATGCGCCAGGACCTTCAGTCATGGGCAGGATTCAACTACCAGGACTGGCAGACGGCCGCGCAATTCTGCGCTGACAACAAGATCAATCTCGAGGAAGCGCTGACTTGGGCCGACAAGGCGATCGACGGTCCGTTCCGCGGCGCCACCATCGGACACGAAGATTTTTCCACGCTCTCCACCAAGGCCGCCGTGTTGGACGCCCTCGGACGCGAATCCGAAGCGGATAGCGTGATGCAGAAAGCACTGCATTTGCCCGGAACCGACGCCTACTCCGTTTATGCGTATGGCATGGGGCTGCTCCGCAACGACAAGAAAGACAAGGCGATGAAAGTGTTCGCCTTCAACCAGCAGCAGCATCCGCAAGACAAATTCTGGACTTCGCTGGGACTGGCTCGCGGCTACACAGCCTTAGATGACAAGAAGAACGCAATCGCGAATTGGGAGATCGTCTGTGCAGAACGTCCCCGCCAACCTGAGCAACCGAACAGCAGGGTACGAGGCCGCGCTGAAGAAGCTGAAAGAGGCTAGTTAGGGGCCGGTCTGCGCTGGCCCGCTCGATCGTCGCTTGAGTCTTGACGGTGCCTGCGGAGAACGCCTCACGCGATCACTTCCCTTCAAACAGCGGCCGCGCCATCTCCTCCTGGTTCGCCAAATCCGGATGTTCGGCTTTCCAGCGCATGGCGGCGGTGATGCGAGTGCGTCCGCTGGGATGGTCGTAGAAGAGGAACTCCTCTATGGTGCCAGGATCGAGCTTGCGATATTCACCCAGCAGCATGTCCACATTGGCCTCGCCGTCGGGTTGCTGGGCGGCGTTCAGACCGTACATGTCCGCCTCGAACTCCATGTTGCGTGAGATGGTGTTGGTCACCGGCGTCATGAAGAAGAGGTAAACGGAGAACACGATTACCGCCAGCGGCAGTACCGCGACATCGGTAATTCCTCGCACGTCCCAATGCGCGCCCCAGCGCGCGAGACCGAAGTTGATGCCCCAGTTCAGGAAGGCGAAGCCGATCACGATGACCACGCCATACATCACCAGGCCTTTGTATGCGTGGTTCAGGACATAGTGGCCCATCTCATGTCCCATGGTGGTCTCGATCTCGGGCAATGTGCAGCGCTTCAGCAGGTTGTCGTTCAGAGAAATTCGCAGCGTCCCAGCAAAGCCGCTCACGTTGGCGCTGACCCGGTTCGATTGTCGCGATGCGTCATACTCGTACACATTGTCGGCGGGAATGCCATTGGCCCGCGCCATGCTGAGAATCGGGTCTTTGATATGCGGGTCGGTCAGCGTGGTGTACTTGTTAAACAATGGAGCGATGTAAACCGGGGAGATCAAGACCACGAACGTGAGAAACACGATCATCACGATTGCGCCCCACACCCACCACTTCTGCCCCAGTCGCCTCACCAGCGCGAACAACGGCACCATAAGAATGGCTCCCAACACTACCCCAAGCCCGAGCCCTACCATCTGATCCTTCATCCACGGGCCGAACGTTTGATTCAGCAACCCGTATTTGTGCTCGCGGAAGTAGCCCTCATACATACTCATTGGGAACGTCAAGAGAGTAACTACAACGATGAATTGGACCCAGTAGATGGCGGTCTGAAGGGGACGGAATCGCGTGAGGCGTTCGGCCAGATCGCGCATGCGTGATGACAAGCGGAACCGCAACAGCAACCACATTACGAAGAGCGTGATGAGAAAGTCCCACAACTGTAGCCAATATCCGCCCTCAAAATAGGCATTGGAACGGGCGCGCTGCGCGGGTGGCATCTTGGCGAGGTACGTGTCCACGGCGGCATTGACATCGAACGCGGGGGCGGTCTGGACGGTGGCCCGACCGGGCGCGGAAGCGCCAGGAGCACCGGCTTGACCGAATGCAAGTGTGCCAAAGAACAGAAGTGTCATCACAGCGGCCAACGGAGCGGTAGGGCGCATTCTTCCTCCCGAATTCCCGACGAGTATACGCGCCCTGAAGTGGAAGGAGTGAACTGCGCCGTAGTGACCTCTGGAAGCTCCGAAGTCTTATCGCTAAACGGTTGGAACGACATGATCCGTGGGGGCAAATTTAGGGCGAACGATTCCGGCCTTTCCGCCGTATCATTCTTTAGAGGCTATTATGCTCACCTTCCTGCTGTGGCTTGTCGTGTTGTTCTTCTGCTGGCCGCTGGCACTGCTGGCTCTGGTTATTTATCCCATCGTGTGGCTGCTGTTGTTGCCGTTTCGCATTCTGGGAATCGCGGTGGGAGGTGTCTTTGAATTGTTGAAGGCAATCATCTTTTTACCGGCCCGGATCCTGCGCGGTCCGAGGCGGGCGTACTGATTGCGCTCTTGCCCGGACAAGCAAAACCCGGAGCCTCGGAGCTCCGGGTCTTCCGTAGCGACCTTACGAATTACCGCAAGGCAACCACAACCTCTGTCGATCCGCCGGCGTTCTTATAAGCGGCGCGCATCTCCTGCTCCATCTTGCCGGCCGGCAACTGAATGCCTTCGCCACCGTGTCCGGCTGAGTCACTCCAAATTTCAGCCAGGACATACCGTTCGCCATACTTGTGGAACACCAACTGAGACTTCTGCGGCTTCACGCTCTCCTCGCGCTGGGCGATGACCATAACACTGTTGTTGTCGTCATCACGGATTTGCAGTACGCGGTCCGAAACCTCGGTGATGGTGTAGTGGCCGGCTGCCATCGCGCTGTCATTTACAGTAAACGCGAAGGGCACATCGGCTGTTGCACTCTTCGACTGTGCGAAGGCGACGTTAACTGTGAGAGCCAGGACGAGCGCCGTCACGGCCCCAAACATGTTGCGCTTCATAACTCCTCCTCATAGTGGCTCCTCAGGTTGAGCCTGAGTCGCATTGGCCTTCACAGCTTCGGTCTACCCGGTACTGGATGGCTTACGCGGGTAGATAGAGCACGCGCCTTGCCAAAGTGGGCGAAGAGAAGACGCTCGGCGAATGTCCAGCAATTCCAGCAAGATGCGATTTTGGAGGAGTTGCGAGAAGGCGATGAGGCTAACCAATCGGATAGCCGGGCCTATCTTCCGGTGTTTGTGGCGCTAAGACAGCGGGCAACCCAAACACAGTAAAATAGAGCTTTTGGCGGCTGGCGCATCCTTAATCCTGTTGCGCCTGCCCCGATCTGAGGGAACCGAGAAGTCATGGATATGACCAATCACGCGATGGAGACGCCGGCCAAGGCTCCGTCGGATACGCCTAAGGCGTCGAATTTCATACGCGACATCATTGTTGCTGATCTCGAATCGAACAAGTTCGACGGACGGGTGCAGACGCGCTTTCCTCCCGAACCCAACGGATACCTCCACCTCGGTCATGCCAAATCGACATACCTGAATTTTGGTCTGGCGAAGGAATTTGGGGGCAAAACTAATCTGCGCTTCGACGACACCAATCCTGAGAAGGAAGAGCAGGAGTATGTCGATTCCATCATTCGCGATGTGCACTGGCTGGGTTACGAGTGGGACGGAGAGTATTACGCGTCGGATTACTTCGACCAGCTCTATGAGTGGGCGATACAGCTCATTAGGTCCGGTAATGCTTACGTGTGCGATCTTAGCGCCGAGGAAGTACGCCAGTATCGCGGCTCGCTGACCGAGCCCGGCAAAGAGAGCCCTTACCGCAATCGAACTGTTGAAGAGAACCTCGACTTGTTCGAGCGCATGCGCGCCGGGGAGTTTCCCGACGGTTCGCGGACGCTGCGCGCCAAGATCGACATGGCGTCGCCGAACCTGAATATGCGGGATCCGCTGATGTACCGCATCGTTCGTGCCACGCACCATCGCACTGGCGACAAATGGTGTATCTATCCCATGTACGACTACGCGCATGGGCAATCGGATTCGATCGAGAAGATTACTCACTCCATCTGCACGCTGGAGTTTGAAGACCATCGTCCGCTCTACAACTGGTTCATTGAGCAGCTAGGCATCTTTCCGTCACAGCAGATCGAGTTCGACCGGCTGAACGTGACCTACACGCTGCTGAGCAAGCGCAAGCTGCTGCAACTGGTGCAGGAGGGACACGTCAGCGGCTGGGACGATCCGCGCATGCCGACGATTTCCGGCATTCGGCGACGCGGCTATACGCCGGAGTCCCTGCGCAACTTCTGCGCGGCGATAGGAGCGTCGAAGACCAACGGCATTATCGAGCTGGCGATGCTGGAGCACTATGTCCGCGAAGACCTGAACCGGCGAGCGCCTCGTGCGATGGCGGTGCTGCGACCGCTCAAAGTGATCATCGACAACTATCCCGAAGGTCAGACGGAACAACTGGAGCTGGTTAACAATCCGGAAGACCCGAGCGCAGGCACACGAAGCGTTCCGTTTTCACGCGAGTTGTACATCGAGCAGGACGACTTCCGCGAAGATCCTCCGAAGAAGTTCTTCCGGCTCTCGCCCGGACGCGAGGTCCGGCTGCGTGGCGGCTACTTCATCAAGTGCGCACACGTGGTGAAAGACGCAAACGGCGACATCACCGAAGTGCATTGCACGTACGATCCCGAGACGCGCAGCGGCAATGCGCCGGATGGACGCAAGGTTAAGGCGACGATCCATTGGGTGTCGGCCGTCCATGCGGTCGATGCCGAGGTGCGGTTGTACGAAAACCTGTTTCTCAAGGAAGATCCCAACGCGACGGAAGAGGGCAAGACGTTCCTCGACAACCTGAATCCAAATTCGCTGGAGGTGCTGCCGATCTGCAAGCTGGAGCCATCGCTAGCGAAGGCTGAAGCAGGAGACCGCTTTCAGTTCGAGCGGTTGGGATATTTCTGCGTCGATCCCGACACAACGTCAGAGCGGTTAGTCTTCAATCGCACTGTGCCGTTGCGCGACACATGGGCGAAGATCGAGAGTCGCGATAAAGCTAGCGGAGTCTGAGGCGCTGGGTTGTTCCTGCAGATTTTCTAAAGTCCAACCCGCAAGCGAACACTGCTCACGTCAAGAGCGATCGATACCGCCGAAACAACCTCTTCCCGGCACCGCGCGACTGTTCCAATGATCAGTAGCGCAGGCGACGTTGGCCTTACCAAAGCGAGGCCGGCAACATCGGTCCAGTGCAACTGCTGTTCGGGACGGGAAGCGTTGGAGACCACCAGGCATGGCGTTTGCGACGATAAACCTGCACTGATGAGCTCGCGTGCGATCTCGACGTAGCGGCCGGACGGCATGTAGATCGCGAGTGTAGTCTTGGCCGAAGCCAAGCGCGCGATTTCCGCCGGCCCGCTGCCATCAGCATGATGCGCCGTGAGAAATGCGATTGCAGAGGAACTGCCGCGATCGGTTAGCGATATCCGCGCCTGTGCCGAAGCGGCGACGGCCGCGGTGATTCCAGGTACGATCTCGAACCCCACTCCGGCAGCGCGCAGGGCTGCCATCTCTTCTGCAGCACGGCCGAAGATCAGCGGGTCGCCACCTTTCAACCGAACCACAGTATCGGCGGACGCTGCAAACTCAACCAGCATTCGGTTAATTGCGTTCTGAGAGTTGCGCTTAGTGCCAACGCGCTTGCCTACGTCGACCAGCAATGCATGCGGGCGCACCATCGCGAGAATGCTGTCATCGACCAGCGCATCATGTAAAACGACATCGGCGGATTTCAGGATACGCACGGCCTTGACTGTCAGCAGTTCGGGATCGCCCGGGCCGGCTCCGACGAGGTAAACCTTGCCGCTCATGCCCGCTCCTGATTCGAAGTGCGCCATCGCTCGAACGATTCCTGCCGGGAAATGTAAGCGAGCAAACGCCTACGCCGGTGAAAGTCCGGCGTCCGTTGCCTGACAAGTCCGCGCACGGCACCCAGCCAACGCAGCCACTCGCCATACTCGTGTCCAAACTCTGCCTCGAGTTGCTTACGCAGCCGCTGAGCCAGAGAAGGACTGAGTCCCGCGGTCGAGATGGCGATCTGCAGAGAGCCTCGACGCACTACCGCTGGAAAGTAGAAATGGCAACTGGAAGGCTGGTCGACCGCATTGCACAGGATGCCCCGACGATCGGCCTCGCAAAACACCGAGTCGTTCACGGATTTGTCAGAAGTCGCCGCAATGACGAGGAACACGTCATCCAGATCGGAGGCTCGAAACTTTCGTGATTCCCACGCGAAGGACCCTGACGCCTCTTGCGAGGCAAGATCCGAAGTAAGGGTGGGCGAAACGACAGTCACATGACCCCCTGCGTTCAACAGACTTTGCACCTTCGACTCGGCGATGGCGCCGCCACCAACCACAAGGCAACGGCGGCCTGCCAGCTTAACGAACATGGGAAACAAGGCAGGAATCGCAGTGCTCATCCTTCGACTCCGTGCGGAACGCGGCCCGGCGAGAGATCTCGCGCTTCGGCTGGGACCAAGTCTCCCGCGAGGATGGTGCGAATTTCATCCGCCGAGTGGCGACCAAAGAACTGTCGCAGGTTTTCGCCGGGTTCGCGGACGATCTGGTAATGGCCTAAGAGGCGCTCAATCGCTGCGGGGACTTCGTGCGCCGGGCAGCGATATCCAACCGGACGTGCGATGGCTTGACGCTTGCCGACGGCGCCACCAACGCAGAAGTAGTAAGCGTCGATCAGCTTGCCGTCCTGCTTGATCTTCTTGCCTTCGAGGCCGAGATCGGCGATCCAGTGCTGGCCGCAACTGTTCGGGCATCCAGTGATGTGCAGCTTCAGGTGCTGCTCGAATCCCGGCAGACGATCGTCCAGCTCTTCAGCGAGCCAGCGTGCAAACGACTTCGTCTCAGTGATGGCGACTTTGCAGAACTCGGTTCCGGTGCAGGCGATAATGCCGCGACGAAACGGCGAGCCTTCTACAGGCAGGCCGGCGAGCGTCAGCCCATCAGCTACAGCGTGACACGTTCTGTTGGGGGACGTTTACGATCAGCAGGTTCTGCATGTTGGTGGTACGGAGTTCGCCACCGGCGTAGCGTTCGGCCAATGTCGGCGGCGGCGTGCAACTGCTGTGAAGTAATGCGGCCGCGCAAGACCGACGTCCCAACATAGAAATATCCAGTCTGCTTCTGCGCATGGACGCCAACATGGTCGCGATACACGTCGTCTGGAACGTCTTCCGGCACCGCGGGCGCTAGCTTGTATCCAATTCGCTGATGTAACTCGTCAAGGAAGTGGTTCGACGTCCAGCCGTGCTTGAGGAACAGGAACTTGAGGCGGGCGCGTTCGCGGTTCTCGCGCAGTACTTCGCTGTCGCGGAAGATGGTTGCAACGCCCTTGAGCACCGGCAATATCTGGTTGGGCAGCACGAACGCATTGAGCCGCTGCCCAAGATGAGGGTCGGTGGAAAGTCCGCCGGCCACGCGAAGGGAGAATCCAAGCTCGCCGTCACTGCGACGAGTTGCGGTGAAGCCAACGTCGTTGATCTCCGGATACGAGCACCAGACGTTGCACCCAGTAATGCAGACCTTGAACTTACGTGGCAGGTTGTAGAACTCGGCGTTGCCGACGAACTGGCGATTGGCCTCGGCAACTAACGGAGACGCGTCGAGGATTTCGTCGGCATCAACACCGGCCAGCGGGCAACCGACGATGTTGCGAACGTCGTCGCCGCATGAACCCATCGTCGTGAGGCCCGCGCGCCACAAATTCTCCAGAACGTCGGGCAGGTCTTCGATGGTGATCCAGTGAAGCTGGATGTTCTGTCGAACGGTAATGTCAGCGGTGTCGCGCGCATATTTGCGTACGACTTCGGCGATCGTGCGAACCTGGTGCGAGAGCAACAGTCCGTTGGGAATGCGAATGCGCACCATGAAATGCGGCACGGCTTTGCCTTCGCCGCCAGCGCCGCCGATTGCGCCGACACCGTCGCCTTGCGTATAGACGCCCCAGAAACGGAAGTAGGTGCCCAGCCATTCGGGCGGAATCGACGCGTGACCATTGCGGGCGAAGGAGCGGATTTCGTCCAGACATTCCCAAGCATTCTTCTCGCGCTTGAGACGCTCGATCCGTTGCGTCTTAGTTTCCTTGACTTCGGTACTCATCGCCGATCCTTTCGCCGCAAAAGGAAAAACCCACGAATCAGATGGGAATCTGACGCGTGGGTTGGAGATAAACCTGTATAGAAGTGCTAGGTGGTATTCCTCTCAGCGCCAGAACATGTGAACCCGCAACAACAGCAGGTCATTTGACAACACACGTTCTGACGTTCGCACCGCATGATTGAGTGACTTTAACTGCATTCGATGTGGCGGTCAACCGGAGGACTCAAACAAAATTTGCCCGCGAAGGGATTTGTCACTCCCCCGATGCATTTCATCCCTTCCGATTGCTGCCTTGTTCATTCGCTGCGTTAATTATGTTTCACGAATTCCGCATTCTTATTGTTGGTGAGCGAGTTGTAAAGCGTATCGATATACAGGTCCGGCGTGATCGATCCCTTGCCGTACTTCGCATCCCACTGCGCCAGGATCTTTTCTTTCTTCATCTGATCGACAGTCTTGCCTTGCTTGAGAGCAGCTTGTACGGCGGCGCTGGTCTCCTTCAGCATGGTTGAATAGTCGCGCACTTCGTTCAGGTCTGAAAGATGGCCGTGGCCGGGAATGACCTTCACGTCGGCAGGAAGTATCGAAGCCACTTTGTCACAGGCGGCGATGATGCCCTGCACGCTGCCTCCGGAGATGACATCGACGAAAGGATATCCGTAGGTGACATAGTCGTCGCCCATGTGGACGACGTTGGCCTTGGGAAAGAAGACGATGGCGTCGCCGTCGGTGTGGCCGGCGGGAAAGTGCAAGGCGCGGATGTCTTCGCCGTTCAGGTGCACGGTCACATCGTGGTCGAAGGTGATGATGGGCAGGCCGCCTTTAGGGGCCATGGGTTGATCTCTTTCCATGGACCCGGGAATTCCGGCTTTGCCGCCGGTTTCGAGGCGCTTGCGGACGTTGTCCTGAGCGATGACAGTCGAGCCTCCGGAAGCGAAGGGCGCGTTCCCGCCGGTATGGTCGCCGTGATAGTGAGTGTTGATGACGAAGCGTACCGGCTTGTCGGTGGCGCCGATGCCCTTCAGCGCCGCCGCAATCTTGTCGGCCAGCGGAGCGTACTGGTCATCGACGATGACGATGCCGTCGTCGCCGACCGACGCCGCAATGTTTCCGCCCGCTCCCTCGAGCATGTAGATGTTGCCGGAGACTTTCGTGACCTTGATCTGGACCTTGCTGAAGTCCTGGGTCTGGGCAGCGGCGAAGGCGGTCAAGCTGAGCAGAGTGCCTAATAAGAATCGACGCACGAACGACCTCCAATTGCGCGAGGATTGTAACCTCTCGCCGGGGAAACGCGCGAGCGCTGATTGTTATTAAGCCCCTTTTCACCATCCGTGTTTTCAATCATTTGCGCAGGGTTTTGAGGACAAGGTTGGCCAAACAAAGGAGTTGCAGGTACGTAATAGATTTTATTGGGGTTAGCGGCTTCTCGACGTGACTCGCGGAGGGCCATACGGTAGTTCCTGTTAACTGCGCCCGTCTGAAGTTTGAGCGCCCAGTAGAGCATGCGGGCAGTGGGAAAGTCGATCAGCCCGGAGAAGACGACGCGATTGATCTCGGCGCGGTTGCGGGCGAGGTCGGCGGGAGTTTCCGGGATACACAGTCGGGGGATGCAAACCTGGCGGCGAGCGCGAGCCATGGCGCGCAGGCGTGCCTGGGTGTCGAGGTGGTGGCGACAGTGAGTGCGTCCGCGAATGGCGGGAGCCTGGCAGTGCTGTCCATTGGCGAGGGTGTGATGACAGAGACGGATGCTGAGACGACACGAATGCATAGCGACCTCCGCACGTCGAACGTTCAGGCTAGGACGCGACGGGGGTGAAGGCAAGTTACGAAAGTACTAAGGAGTGCCGAAATGGGAAGAGCGGTGGCCAGTCTTCCTTGCCCGCAATGAAAGAGATGTGGGTGACCCGCGAAGGGGTGTCGCGGCTAAAGCCATGCCCTGGTGTGGAGCAGTTTCTTCCCACCCTTTCGCCAACGAAAGGCGAAAGCGTGGGGCACCCGGAGGTGCTTACGCACCGCCTCAGGAGAACTATCGCTTGACAACGCCTCCGCCCTTATCGAGGGCAACCGAAGACGGAGTGATGTTCCCGGCACTATGTGAACAGGGCATTCACGGCCGCAGTATCGAAATATCCGGTCACCTCGGCCAGCTTGCGGTCCTTTACCCGCACGACCCAGCAGTAGTCGTTGACGTACATCCCACCTTTGGCCAGCGGAGTCTCGCCGTGCCACTCCACTACGACAACATCTCCCTCAGCCACCACCCGCTTCACCTTGCACGAGGTCGGGCCGCTAAAAACCGCCAGCAATGGCGAGTAGGTCTTCTTCATGTACTCCGTCTTGCTGTGCGACACGCCCGAAATTGGGGTCGTCCCAATCGCCGTCCAGGTCACGTCATCCGCCACGGTATCAAAGAAGCCGGAGCTGTCGCCCGCCTCCCATTTGGCAAACACATCCGCTACCAGCTCTTTTGCGGTCAATTCTCCGTCCGATCCTTTCGTCTTGTATACAGTGCCCAGCGCCCCTAAGGCACGCGCTCAATCTCCAGGTAGCTGCCCTCATCGTAGTGAATATGGTTCCTGGAAAAGTACGGTGGTACCTGCATATCGAACTGCTCGTACCCATGACTCACGTTGCTACGCAGGATATCGGTGCGGCTGCCGATGTCGAGTCGTAACCTTTCGCCCTTTTTAAACAGTGCCGGTCGCGGCGTCAGGCTGAAGCGCAACGTTACCGGCTCGCCCGGTACCAGAGGCTCGGGCTGGTCGATATCGATCGCTATCTCCACAGCGGTGCTGCGCTCCGCGTCGATCTTTCGGCACGCCGGCCGAATCGATCCCATCGACAGCAGATGATAACCGCCACTCGCATCGACCCGGCCGAGACGCGCGATGACATGCGAGTCAATCTCCGAGCAACTGAACCGCAGCGAAAGCGTGAGCGACCCGGCAAACTCCGTCTCTTCGTCAACGGTCGCCTCGAATGTGAGAATCGGGTTGGCCACTTGATCAAGTTCGGGTGGCACGATCGCTCCAAACGGCACCGCGCCCCACGAATTCTTTCCGCTTTCCGGAACCACCGCCTGCAGTCGATGCGTCTCGGCGTCGGCGCCGCCCGACGCCAAGTAGAAACGCACCTTCTCGTTGCCTGGAATCGGAAATGCTGTCGCTCCCCGAAACTGTCCCTCCGGCGTTCCGTCCACGTAGTACCGTACCGGGGACTGCGTCGCGTAGCCGTTATTCGCCCCATGGACAATGTGATCGAAGAACGCCAATGCCTCCAGTTGCCAGCGATAGACCGGCAGCGCATACTCCGGCGGAGTCATGATCAGCCACTTCCGGTTTGCCGGCGTCCCTGCATTCTGCATCAAGTCGTACGCGCCAAACTGATGAAGATTGAATGCACCTGTGTCCTCCACCACCACGAAGGGCACCTCGATCCGGTTCAGTTGCCGACGCGGCCCTTCGGGAATGCTATTGGTCGCTCGCGTCTTGCCGTCGAAAATCCACTCCGCAAACAATTGCCGGTACTTGCGCGCCGGCACACCCTTTTTGAAATCGTTTTGGATCGCGACCATCCGCTTTTGCAGCGCCGGTTCCCACAGGTCTTTGAGCGGCGAGTTGAAAACGTGGCTCAAGGCAGCTCGCAAGAGCGGCGGCAAATGCAGCTTTTCCTGGGTCTCTGTAAAATTCGCGCCCATCCACAGCGTCAGGAAATCCACCTGAGGCGCGCCGCCGAACATCACGATCTGCCGGAAATAATCCGTGTCGGTTTCATTCGCAAAAAACGCCCTCAATGACGGCGGACGCCGCACCGCGACCTCCGGCTGCACCATGGCGTAATAAGATGTTCCGAACAACACCACGTTTCCGTCGCACCATGGCTGGTTCGCGGACCACTCGATCACCGCGTAGTGGTCCTCCACATCGGTGCTGTTGAAGAACACTCCACTATCGCCCTGTGAGCGACCCATTCCGCGCCGCGACACCACCACGTGGTTGTATCCGCGATTGGCGAACACCGCTGACGATCCGGTCTCGTTAGAGCCAGTCGGCGCGCCCGTTTGCTGCAATTCGTGGCTGTAGGCGGCGAACAGCACCACCGCCGGATAGCGACCCTCTTTCTTCGGCGTTGCGATGTCGGCTCCGAGCGAGATGCCCTCGGCGACCGGAATCATCTGGTCGGCATGAAAAGTACAACCGAGCCCCTCGTACACCGGCGGCCCTGGTGTCCACCCCGCTGTCTGCTGCTGCCTCAAGTCGCCCTTCAGCGAGATCAGGTTGTCGGCAAAAGACGGATGCTCAAAGTTGCTATTCATATCAGCTCCTGCTGAGATTGCAACGAATCAGTGATCGTGACTGACACCGCGACTAACGGTGGCACGGCAAACTTTCACTACCTCGCCGCGGTTGCTACGACCTTATGCCCCCGCCTCAGCTTGGCGGCTTTGACGGTGTTGCTCATGAGCATGGCAATGGTCAGCGGGCCGACGCCGCCGGGCACCGGAGTGATGGCTCCTGCGACTTGAGCGACCTTGGGATCGACGTCGCCGATGAGGGTGGACCTGTTCTTGGCAAACGACGCTTCTCGCTTGGCGTCTCCGGCGAAAAACTGGGCGAATTCGGCAGGGTCGGTGATCTTGTTCATGCCAACGTCGATGACTGTCGCGCCGGGCTTCACATAGTCGGGAGTAATCATTCCCGCGCGCCCAATGGCGGCCACTAGAATGTCCGCCCGCCGGCAGACGCCGGGAAGGTCATGCGTCTTGGAGTGGCAGATGGTGACGGTGGCGTTGGCATTGGTGAGGAGCATGGCTACGGGCTTGCCGACGATGTCGCTGCGTCCGACGACCACGGCTTCGGCGCCAGCGATAGGAATGTTGCTGCGCTTCAGAATCTCGATGACGCCCGCGGGCGTGCAAGGGACGAGGCCTGGCCGCTGGGTCGAGAGGTAGCCGACGTTCATCGGGTGGAAGCCGTCGACGTCTTTTTCGGGTGAGACGGCCAGCAACACCTTCTTGGAGTCGACCTGCGATGGCAGCGGTAACTGCACAAGGATGCCGTCGATCTCATCGCGCCGGTTCAGGTCGTCGATCAGCGCGAGTAACTCTTCGGTAGTGACCGTTTCGGGCGGCGTATGTTTCTCGCTCAGCATGCCAAGCTCTTGGCAGGCCTTGACTTTGCTGCGAACGTAAATCTCGGAGGCGGGATTGTGTCCGACGAGGACAACGGCGAGCCCGGGGCGAAAGCCGTCGGCGGTGAGCTGTTTGACCTCTTCGCCGACTTCGGCGCGAATTTGGGCGGCGATTTTGGTTCCGTCGAGGATGATAGCCGGCAAAGATTCCTCCACCAGTGGTGTGAGCTTCTAGTTTATCGCGGGGGAAGCGGCAGTTCGTGCTGATAGTTGGACGGCATCCTTGCTAAAATCTTCTGGTCATGATTCCTGCCGATCTGCTGGAAATTCTGGTTTGTCCGGTTTGCCGCAAGCCGGTGACGCCGCGCGGTGACGATGGCTTGAAATGTAACGAGTGCCACCGGGTCTACCCAATTCGGAACGGGGTTCCCGTAATGATGGAGCACGAGGCCACCATCGAGACGCTTTAGCTTGACTCTGCGCTACCTGCGTGATTTCCAGCAAGCGCTGTGTGGAGACCCACCACTGCTACACGACCCATCCGCTACTTAAGTTGTATTCGGGTTCTGAAATCCGTCTGCCTGTAGAGAATCTGTCTAAGTCTCGCAGAAATCTGGAGTTCTCGGTTCTCTCGTACTGCTGTCAGAGGATGGATGAGGGAGAACGTAGAGCAACTTCCTGTGCGACAGAGTGTTGAAATCAACAAAAGTTGTCGAAGGTGTGGGAATGAGGCGAATGTTGGCAACTTGATTGCTGCAACCTTCTTGTTCGTCCATCCGTCTAAGTAGTACGAGCCCGCAAGGGTCGGAGGTGAGATCGATGGCAGAAAAGTTTTCCGTACCGGAGTTAGCGGCGCTGAGGAGCGAACTGCTGCTTGGGTTCGACTCTAAAGATGCCGCCGAGCTCGTTCAACTCTTCCTGGCCGGACATGGATACGGAGTCTCGGCCGAAGCCGCCCGCCACGCGGTAAGCCGGGTGGGCATGATGGGCAGTACGCTGGAGGTCTTCCAGCGGGAACTGGAGAACATTGCCCTGATGATGTAAGGGCCGGCAACCCAGTTTCAAGGTGACAGAATTTCGCTGGCGCGGTCTGCGGCGGGTTTAGCGCCATACGCCAAAAACAAGACGTACAGCCGCGCTACCAGCGAACAAAATAAGCCCGGGAGAAAAAGCCCGGGCTTGTTGTTTCTGCGCTGTTTCTCGAACAGTGCGATTAGGTCCACTGCGGATTAATTCCACTTGCGCACGGTGACGCCGCCGTGCAGGCGCTCCTGCAACACGCCTTCAAAGAACATATAGGGATGTGCCGGGCCTAAGGCGCTGACGGCATCCAGCCGCGCGCGTAACTCGGCCGGTATTTCGAAACTCAGGGCGGCGAGGTTGTCATCCAGTTGGGCTAGTTTGGTGGCTCCGATGATGGTCGAGGTCACACCGGGCTGGGTGGCGACCCAGTTCAGGGCAACCTGCGACGGCGGGCGACCGAGCTGCTTCGAGACCGCGAGCAGGGTGTCTAAAACCTCCCAGTTTTTGTCGGTGAATTTCTTGAAAGCCGGATTGTCGGCTTTCTTGAGCACTTCGAGACGGCTACCCGGACTGCTGTCGGCACCCTTGTCACGGCTGTATTTGCCGGCAAGAAATCCGCTGGCCAATGGACTCCAGGGACAAATGCCCATGCCAAGTTCTTGTGCCGCGGGAATATGTTCGCGCTCGATGTTGCGCTCCACGAGCGAGTATTCCATCTGGAGTGCGGATACGGGTTCACGGGCTTGGCATTGCGCCAGGGTTTGGGCGCGGGCGGCATACCAGGCGGGCACGTCTGAGAATCCGTAGTAGCGGATTTTGCCCTCGCTCACCAGCGTAGTGAGCGTGTCCACTACTTCTTCTGCGGGCGTGACGGTGTCCCACACGTGCATCCAGTAGAGGTCGATGTAGTCCATGTTGAGGCGGCGCAACGAGGATTCCAGAGCGCGATAGATATTCTTGCGTCCGTTGCCGCCGGAGTTCGGATTGCCCTCCTGCGGATTGAAGGTGAACTTAGTGGCGAGGACGATCTTGTCGCGCAGGCCGGAGTCGGCGACAAAGCGGCCCAGGATTTCCTCTGATTTGCCGCCGGAATAAACATCAGCGCAATCGAGCACGTTGCCGCCGCTCTCGACGTAGCGATCGAAGATGCGGCGGGCTTCGGCGTCGTCAGAGCCCCAACGAGGATTGCCGAAGGTCATGGTACCCAGCGAAAAGGGACTGACGCGCAGTCCCGAGCGGCCTAGTGTGACGTATTCGTTCAGTTGCATGATGGAATCGTGTGCTCCCTTCAACTTTGGATGGTTCGATGATCGCCACTTTGGGGAAGTTGCGAGGCAGACTTTAGCGCCTGACAACTGGTAATACTCACAAATCACTAACGACGCTCTGCAGATTATTGACTGCCACCGGCAACCACCCTATTATCAAGCAACACTTTCAGCCCACTTCGCTCATGATCGAACAGACGATCTCTCATTACCGCATACTCGAAAAACTTGGTGGCGGCGGTATGGGCGTTGTGTACAAGGCCGAAGACTCCCGCCTGCGCCGCTTTGTGGCGCTCAAGTTTCTGCCCGACGATGTCGCCCAGGACCCGCAGGCGTTGAGCCGTTTCCAACGTGAAGCCCAGGCTGCTTCCGCCCTGAATCACCCGAACATCTGCACCATCTATGACGTCGGCGTGGAAGACGGCCGGGCCTTCATTGCCATGGAGTACCTCGAGGGCTCGACTCTGAAGCACATGATCGAGGGCCACGCGCTGAAGACGGCGCAACTGCTCGATTTGGGCATTCAGACCGCCGACGCGCTCGACGCCGCGCACTCCGGCGGAATTGTCCACCGCGACATCAAGCCGGCCAATATTTTTATCACCCAGCGCGGGCAGGTGAAGGTCCTCGATTTCGGTCTAGCGAAATTGGGTCAGCAAAAGCACCAGAGTGGGGATGGCGCCGATGCTACAGCAGGAGCGTTCAGCGTCGACCAGCTTACGACGCCAGGAACCGCGATGGGCACGATTGGTTACATGTCGCCCGAACAGGCGCGCGGAGAGCCGCTGGACGCCCGCACCGACCTGTTCTCGTTCGGAGTAGTGCTGTACGAAATGGCGACCGGTAAGCAGCCATTCACTGGAGCGACATCGGCGATCGTTTTCGAAGCGATCCTGAACAGGGTTCCGGTGCCGCCCGTCCAATTGAATCCTGGACTGCCGGCGCAAATCGAACCGATCCTGAACAAGGCGCTGGAAAAGGACCGCGATCTGCGCTGTCAGAGCGCCGCCGAGCTGCGTGCCGACCTGAAGCGCCTGAAGCGCGACACCGATTCCGCGCGTACCCATGCCAGCCAGGTCAGCTTCGCAATCGACGCCCAGCGGGCCCGCAATTCCGGTCGCCATAAACCAGCCTGCCGAGAAGCGCGGCAAGCTGTTGCCGGTTCTCGTCGGCCTTGGCTTTCTGATTGCGGCAGCCGTTGGATTGCTCGCCGGCAAGCGCGTCTGGCAGACGGCCGCGCCGAGTGCGCCGCTGTATCACGAGATCACGTTTCGCCGGGGCGAAATTCGTTCTGCCCGGTTCACACCTGATGGGCAGACAATCCTCTACAGCGCGGCGTGGCAGGGGAATCCCGTTGAAACCTTTTCCGCGCGACAGGGGATGGTCGAGTCTCGCTCATTGGGATTGGGCCGCACCGAACTCGCCGCCATTTCCTCGAAAGATGAGATGGCACTGTTGCTGAACAGCCATCCCGTCGGAACCTGGGTGAACGTCGGAACCCTTGCACGGGCGCCTATTGCAGGCGGTGCGCCGCGTCCAGTGCTGGAAGACGTGGAGTGGGCCGACTGGTCGCCGGACGGAGGCAGTCTCGCGGTAGTGCGCAACGTGAATGGCCGCGACCGTCTGGAGTATCCCATCGGCAAGGTCCTTTACGAGGTCAGCGGAGGATGGATCAGCTATCCGCGAGTATCGCCTGACGGCAACTACATCGCATTTTTCGATCATCCCAACCAGGGAGACGACGGCGGCACGGTCGCAGTGGTCGATATGTCGGGCAACAAGAAGACCCTCACGCGCCAATGGTACGGCACGCAAGGGCTGGCGTGGACGCCCGACGGCCACGAAATCTGGTTCACGGCAAGCGAACTCGGACTGTTCCACTACATCTCCGCAGTCACATTGAACAAGCAGCTGCGGCTGGTGACGCGCGTTCCCGGCTCGTTGGTCATCTTCGATATCTGGAAAGATGGTCACGTCCTCCTGGCCCGCGCCGACCGCCGCCGCGAGGCCATGGGGCTGAGCCCCGGAGCGACCAAGGAAAGAGATCTTTCCTGGCTGGACTATTCGTATCCAGACGATCTCTCGGCCGATGGCAAGACGTTGCTTTTGGATGAAGAGGGAATCGGCGGTGGCGTGCAGTATGGCGTCGTGCAGGACCTCACCTACGCCGTCTATATCCGCGAGACGGATGGCTCGCCCGCGGTGCGACTCGGCGAAGGCGGAGCTACTTCCCTTTCGCCCGACAAGAAGTGGGTCATCATCTATACCCCTAGCTCGCCGCAACAGCTTCGCCTCTTGCCCACCGGCGCCGGTGAATCCAAGTCGCTCACCAACGATTCCATCAATCATCAATGGGCGCGGTGGCTACCCGACGGAAAGCGTTTTGTGTTCAGCGGAAACGAAACCGGAAAAGGTGTGCACTACTTCGTTCAGGACATCTCTGGAGGCACGCCGAAGGTGATTTCTCCGGAAGGCGTCGATGCTCTGGCCTTTGCTATTTCGCCCGATGGCCAACTCGTCGCGGGAATCGGACCTGACCAGAAGGGTTACCTCTATCCGATCTCGGGCGGTGACCCTCGCGTCATAAACGGTATGGAGTCTGGCGATATTCCCGTCAACTTCAGTCAAGACGGCCACTCGATTTTCCTGTACCGCACCGGCGAGGTCCCCGCAAAGGTTTACCGCGTGGACCTGGCGTCGGGCAAAAAGACGGTGTGGAAAGAGATTGCCCCGCTCGATCCGACCGGTGTGTCCACCATCGGCCCGATACTAGTGACCCCCGACGGCAAGACGTACGTCTATGGTTTCCACCGCACGGTTGGAGATCTGTACCTGGTGGAAGGGCTGAAATAGATTCCATCCCGTTGTCTAGGGTTAGTTCTCACCGTTGTCGTCCTTAGCTGAGGACAACAATCATAGGGTTACAGCTTCTCGAAGCCCAGGTTCGTAGGTCCGTCCGGAAGCTTCGAACTTTTCCCACCGGTGGTTGGAACGTCTGTTCCGACAACTTCAAATGTGACGCTATTCAGCCAGACTGCTCCTGCTCCGTCCAGCAAAACGCCATAGAACATGCCAGTCGCATCTTGTGGTACATCCAGCACGACTTCATACTTTTGCCAGCCAGTAGTTCCCTTAATTGGCCGATCCTGCATATTGTCGAAAGCGACTGAGTCCTTCTCTTTATCCACCCGCATCCACAAGCCAGCCCAGCTCTGGACTCCATCGGATTTTACGAATCCGCTGAAGCGAACCCGCTTACCAAGGTACTTATCGGCGCGGAAGCTCTGCATCAGCGTGCCGAACCCGCCCGTGTCAGCCACCTTCGCTTTCAGGTAGGCGCTGGGATGTCCATTGTAGGCCGCTTGCGCGTCGATGCCCGCTTCATACTCTGACGGCTTGGTGCCGGCCACGAACCAGCCCGTCGGCGCAGCCGCTTGCACAGCGAGGGTACATGTTAGTAAGAACACCAGCCCGACGACTGGCTTCGAATAACCTCCAATGTTCGTTGTCATACTGACCTCCTTACGGTCAGGGCGTTATCGATCTCGTGAACTACCTCAACAACCCCTGATTTTGCGCCTGTTTTTCGTGGGATCGCGATCTTTTTTTGTGATTCGACAAATTGCGGAACAGTGGGGAGGCGCAGGGTCTATGCATCTGAGTCGGCGACGCGGCTACTCCCAGCGCAGGCTTTCCACGGGATCGAGTTTTGCAGCGCGGGCGGCCGGCATGGTGCCGAACATGATGCCGATGAGCGACGAGACTACGACGGCGATGACGATCGACAGGCCGGAGATAGGGATGCGGTAGCTCGTCAGGAGGCGAACTGAAATGGGTACCGCCATTCCGATGGCGATGCCCACAAAGCCGCCGATTAGCGAGATGAGAACAGCTTCCGACAGAAACTGGGTACGGATTTCGGCCCTGGTTGCGCCTACCGCCTTACGCACACCAATTTCGCGAATGCGGGCGTTCACTGTTGCCAGCATGATGTTCATGATGCCAACGCCACTGACCAGGAGCGTCAGCACTGCGATGAGCAGCAGAATGGTGGTAAGCGCATTGGCGATTTTGCCGGCGACCGTCAGCAATTGCGTGAGATTGTCGATCCGATAGACCGACTCCGGCCGGTGCCTTGACTGTATTACGCGCTGGATTGCAGTCGTTGCCGCAGGAATATCGGAGGAGTCTGCCACGGAGAAGAAAATCTGCTTCACATTGTCGTTATTAGTGAAAAAGCGCGCGACGGTATAAGGGATGAGTATCGTGTCATCGGAGATTTCGGATTGGCCAAAGGTATCGACCCGCTCGTGAAAGGTGCCGACCACCATAAATGGGAGTCCGCTGAGCTTGATGACCTGGCCCACCGCGGCATCGGTGGAACCGTACATGGTCGTGGCCAGATTCTGGGTAATCACTGCAACCTTGCCGCGCGTCTGGGTATCGTTGTCCTCGAGGAAGCGGCCGGTCAGGACTTCCAGGTTGCGAACCCATAAATACTCGGCGGACACGCCCAGCACCAGCACATCGCGCTCGCGGCCTCCTGGCACGGTGATGCGATCGTGCAACTCGATCATGGGAGACGATGCGGTGATGTTGGGCACTTGCTGGCGCACCGCATTCAAGTCCTCGACGGTCATGTAATCGTTGCCCGCCTCAGCGCTGTAAATCGCTCCGCCTTCATATTCGGCGATGATCATGTTGGCGCCGATGGACTGGATTTGTTGAAGCACATACTGCTTGCCAGTGAGCCCGATAGTGACCACCAGGATAAGAGAGGCCGTCCCAATCACCATGCCGAGGGCTGTGAGGGCGAAACGCACCTTGTTGCTGCGGAAGGTTTCGAGCGCGACATGGACGGTCTCTCCCAAAACCAAGTTGGGGTAGCGCCGCGAATCTCTGCCGTTATTGGGCATCGCCACAGTGGTTAGAGTAACCCCCGCGGCGAAAGGCTTCAACGCAGCCCGACGGTAACGGGGTCGCTGGCGTATCATCAGGCATGCGCTCTATTTCGCCAGGCGCAACTCACTTCTGATGTCGTCTTTTCAGTATCCGCCGGCCCGCCCGCGCATCGTTTTGGCGCTCGTATTTTGTGCCATTCTCGGCACAGCTACGTATGCTCAACAAAATGTTGGGGAGTTGTTTGCCGCTGATGCCAGCGTGAAAGGCGCGGTGGTGCTGGCTGGTTCTGGAACTACGGTGATAAGCGGCTCTTCCATCGCTGCCGGAGTACAAAACGCCACCCTCAAGCTGGAGCGTGGCGGCAACGTGCAGATTTGTCAGGCGACGAGCCTCGCGGTAACGACTTCACAGAACGGCCGGCAACTGATGTTCAGCATGAATGCAGGCAGCCTCGAAATGGATTACCCGATTGGCGCCGCCGCCGATAACTTGCTGACGCCTGACTTCCGACTGCTACTTCCGGGGCCCGGACGCCTGCATGTCGCCTTACGGGTCACCGCGAAAGGCGACACTTGCATTCAGTCGTTGCCGTCGAACACGTCGGCGATCGTGGTTTCCGAAGGCATGGGCGAAGCTTCCTATCAGGTCAAGCCGAACGAGGCGGTGTTGTTCGCCGGCGGCCGCATCAGCGGAGCGGCTCCTACGCACGAGAACTGCGGCTGCCCGGCGCCGCCATCGACACAGGTCGCGAGGGTCGAGCCGGCTTCTCACAAGCCCGAAGCTACGCCATCGAATCCGCCTCCGCCGGAGACGCACATGGTGGTCGATGCGCCATTTATCTATCGCGCTGAAGATCCGGTTGACCTGACGGAAAACGTGGCGCACCTGCGGATGGAAAGCAAGCCAATGAACTTCGCGCCGGTCGTGCTGCCTCCACCGTCCGGGAAGCCGGCAAAGTCTTCGACACAGGAAGCTGCATCCGGAGGAAAGCCTGCCCAGCAGAAGCAGGGCTTCTTTGGCAAGCTGAGCGCGTTTTTTGCAGCGATGTTTCGGTGAGGGCCTGAGAGCAGGGCGTATTGCTAATCGCCAGTTGCGGCTCTCTTCGGTGTTACACTAACCGTCTCGCATGCAGGACCAACCTCGCTCGCGCGTCTTTCTTTGGGTATTACTGGGCGGCGGAGCATTTTTTCTTTTTCTTTTAGCGGTATTTGCGCTGGTCTATTTCTCCGTCCGCTCGCAGCAAAAGAGCAGCTTCAGCAGCTTTGGCGACAAGATCGCCGTGGTCGATCTTGAAGGCGTAATTCTCTCGCCCAAGGATGTGGTCGAACAGTTACGTAAGTACGCCGATGACAGCTCGATCAAGGCCATCATTATTCATGTGAACTCGCCTGGCGGAGGGGCAGCCGCGTCGGAAGAGATCTATCGCGAAGTCCTGCGCATTCGCGACGTCAAGAAGAAGCGGATCGTCGCTTCTATCGAGACCGTCGGAGCCAGTGGCGCCTACTATGTTTCGTCGGCGACCAACAAAATCTTCGCGGACCAGGCGTCGATTGTCGGCTCGATCGGGGTGATTGCCGAGTGGTACAACTACGAAGAGCTCATCAAGTGGGCGAAGCTGAAGGCCATCGTGCTGAAGGCGGGCGAATTCAAAGACACCGGTTCTCCCGTACGCGATATGACTCCTGCCGAGCGTGCGTATATGCAAGGACTTATCGACAACATGCACGTGCAGTTCATCCACTCCGTGGCACAGGGACGGCACATGACGGATGACCAAATCCAGCCCCTGGCCGATGGCAAGGTGTGGACTGGCGAGCAGGCCATTCCGCTGAAGCTCATCGATCAGATTGGCGATTTCCGTTCGGCGGTGGAAGACACGGCCAAATCGGTCGGCATCAAGGGAGAACCGACGCTGGTTCGGCCCGAGAAAGACCGTAAAAGCGTCCTCGACCTGCTGATTGGCGACGCCTCGGAGTATCTGCCCGACGCCGCCAAGATGACGCAGAGCAACGCCGAGTTCTATTTCCTCTGGAAGTAACCAACCTGGTCACCGGCCGGCACGGAAGTACAAGAATAATTTGGACTTGCCAACACTGGCGCAAATCTGAGAGTATCCCAGATGTGCGGGTTAAACTGACCGTACAGGGGCGAATCCCATGACCAAGGCAGACTTAATCGACGAAGTTTCGCGGCTGGCGGAATTGACCCGCAAAGACAGCGAAGTCATTGTGGAGACAATCTTTGAGAGCGTAGTGCGGTCACTGCGCGCGGGCGACAAGATAGAAATCCGCGGATTCGGCAGCTTCCGCACCCGGCAGCGTAAGCCTCGTGTCGGACGCAATCCCAAGACTGGCGACCGCGTCGAGGTGCCCGCCAAAAAGATTCCTTTCTTCAAGCCCAGCAAGGAGTTGAAGGACCTGGTAAACAGCTATGTCGCGCCTGCGTCCGCTCCGGCGCCTGCAACAGAAGGCACCGAAGGACACGGCTGATTCTTTTGCAATTATCTGAGATATCCCACCCAGCCTTGCGGCTGGGTTTGTTATTTGCGGCTGGAGTATTATTCCTGTCGTATGCCGATCACGGCCATCATCCGGCCCGTTTTGCCAAACTCGGCGCGATGCGAGAAGAACCGCTTCGTGTCGCAGGCGGTGCAGCCCTCGATGACGGAGACATGTTCTTTGCGAACCCCCGCATCCTGAAGCTGCCGCTGGTTGGCTGCCACCAAGTCGAGATGAATTTCCGGCCCCAGATCGCCATGTCCGGGAGCACGCTGATTCAGAAAGAGCAGCGGATACTTAACGTGAATCGCGTTGGAGTCGAACACTTCCTCGAATAGTTCCGCCGAGTAAGAGAATTGGGACTCGAACTCGGCTCGCACCTGTGCACCCACGGCATAGCAGCACTTGCGAATACACGGGCCGATCACGGCCCGCAGATCCCGAGGATCGCTCCCGAACTGCCGCCGCATCTCTCCCACACCCTTCTCGACGATGCGGGCTACCGTCCCTCGCCATCCTGCATGGAATGCTCCGACAGCCCGCCGCTTCACGTCGGCGATGAGGACCGGAACGCAATCCGCAGTCTTGATGGCGAGCAGCACGCCTGGAATGCTGGTGATAATTCCATCGCCTGAGGGAGGATGCTTAGGAACTTCATTCACGCGATGGACGATGGCGGAGTGTATCTGCTTGACCTGCACCAACGGCCCCGGTTCGCCGTGGCCGTCCACTGCGTGTAAAGCTCTCAGGAACAACTCGCGGTTGCGCTCTACATTTCTAGCGGTGTCCTGCGGGGTCAGTCCGAGGTTGAGCGTCTTGCCGCCATAACACGTCGACACCCCGCCTTGCCGCGTGCTGAACCCATGTACCAGCCAAGGAAGGCTCGCGAACAAGTCCCCACGCAGCACTTCGATCTCGGTTGTGCGGAACTTCGCAGTTTGGCGAGTTGGCTTAGCGGCGGTGGGCACACTCTGATTCTAATCCGCCCATCGTTCGTGCGCGTGTGAATGCGCGGTTACAATCGACTCGCGATGCTGCTCTGCTACATCACCGATCGCAAGGCCTTTGCCATGGGTGAGGCCGATCGGCGCGCGGCATTGCTGCGCCGCATCGCCGAGGCGGCACGCGCCGGCATCGACTACATCCAACTGCGCGAAAAAGATCTGGCGCCCGCTGAACTGGAATTGCTCGCTCGCGATGCCCTGCACCTGATCCGAGACAATTCCACGACGACGAAACTTCTCATCAACACGCATGTCGAAATCGCCCTTGCGGTCGGCGCCGATGGCATCCATCTTCCCGACGGCTCGCCTCCGCCTGATGCAGTTCGTGCCGCATGGATGGATCACGAGCGACGCAGTCCAACCATCGGCGTCTCGGCGCACAGCATCAACGACGTAGTCCAGGCGGAGAATGGCGGTGCTACGTTTGCGGTTCTGGCACCGATATTTGAGAAGGCGGGAACGAACGCCAAGCCAATTGGGATCGAGGCGCTGCGCGAAGCCTGCGCCACGGCTCGAATTCCAATTCTCGCTCTCGGCGGCGTGCGACTGGGGAATGTGCGGGCCTGCCTTGAGGCAGGGGCTGCGGGCATCGCCGGAATCCGTCTCTTCCAGGAAAACGCCGTGAGTCAGACCGTCGAGGCTCTGCGCTGGATGGAACAGAATATGTCGCGCTCAGCCGGCTAGAACGACACCTCGTCCGTCTGGCCCACTAAGATGCAGTAGCCGTCAGGATCCTCGATACCGAACTCACCTTCCGGCATGTACGGCGGATATTCGATCGGTCCAACCTTAATGCCGTCGGCGGCCAACTGGTCACGGTATGCAACCAGATCGAAGCTATATAGGTAGAGGATGACATCCCGCACGCCCGGAGGCATCGGGCCTTGCGAGCGATTCAGCATCAGGTGGGCCTTCCCGCTGTCGAGCCAGGTCCACACGATGCGCCCGTCGCTCTCGAGTTTGTTGCGCATCTCGAATCCAAGGCGGCGGTAGAATTCGATGGAGCGTTCAACATCCTTGACCCGGACAATTGGAACCAATCCACGCAAAGGCATAACGCTTCGGCTAGTCCGTAACTTCGCTGGCTACTTTGCGCAGCAACATGTTCACCAGCGAGAGAACAATCGCGCCGATGAATGCCGCCAGAAATCCGCTGACCATGAAGTCGGGGGCCAGCAACCTCGATGCCAGCATCAACATCAGCGCATTTACGATCCACCAGAAAACGCCCAGGGTCAGGAACGTCAGCGGCAGTGTGATCAGCTTCAAGAGCATACCCAGCGTCGCATTGATCAGGCCGATGACGACGGCCGCGATCAGCGCCGCCTTAAATCCTTGTACCTGGAATCCGGGAACAAAATATGACACGATCAACAGTGCAATCGCGCTTAACAGCCAGTTCAACAGCAGACGCATGGTTGCTTCTCCGCGCAGGATGGTTGAAAGCTCCGTCCGATAATATCGGAAGACCGCCTGGCCCGCACCAGATCTCTCGGCGGCTTGAACATTCTCATCGTTTCGACGTATAAAGCCTTGTCCTTATGAAGCCCCTAATCTGCTCCATCGCGCTTGCCCTTTTCGCCGTTTTCACCGTCAACGCAGCCGCACAAGAAGGCCAGTCGCCGCTGCCGGCGCTTCCTGCCGACATTCCGAAAGACGCGACGATCTGGATGCTGCTGAACGACAGGTCGCCCGCTGGACAGGACGCGGTCTGGACGGCTGCGGACGGCACGATTCATGAGTTCTTTCAGTTCAACGATCGCGGCCGCGGGCCGAAGACTTACACCACGTATCGCCTCGATAGCCGCGGCATCGTGACTTCGGAAGAAACCACCGGCAACGATTACATGAAGAACCCGGTTAGCGAGAACTTCAGCACCAAGGGCACCAGCGCAAGCTGGAAGAGCCAGGTGGAAGATGGGCACGACAATAACGCCGGCGGTCGTTTTTTTGTAGGACTCGATGCTGGCCCCGCGAGCACTTTCCTGCTGGCCCAAGCGCTGCTGAAGAACGGAGATAAGCTTCCGCTGTTACCCGGCGGAGAAGCCAAGCTGACCGCACTCAAAGTGGTGCTGGTTGAGGCCAACGGCAAGAAGGTGAATGCGGCGCTCTATCAGATCGAAGGCCTCGACTTCAGTCCGACCTACTTGTGGCTTGACGATCAGCACAATGCGTTCGCCGTAGTGCAAGGCTGGTCAGGCATCATACGTGCCGGGTTTGAGAGCACGTTCGGAGCGCTGTACAAGACGCAGGACGAGATTGAATCGGCCCGTTCGGCCAGCCTCGCCAAACAACTGATTCATCATCCAGCGGGCGACGTCATCTTCAAGAACGTTACCGTGTTCGACTCGACGACAGCGATGAACGTTCCAGCCCAGCGTGTCACGGTGCGAGGTGACCACATCGTCAGTGTCGAAGCCGAGAGCGGACAAACCGCCGCATCCGGCGCGCAAGTTATCGACGGCACGGGCAAGATGCTGCTTCCCGGCTTGTGGGATATGCATCAGCACCTCTATCCCGACAATGCATTCCTGGACATAGCGGCCGGCATTACCACCGCGCGTGATCTCGCGAATCCAATCGAAGAAATCGGCAAGCTCAAGAAGCACATTGAGCAGGGCGAACAAGTTGGGCCGCGCATCATCCTCGCTGGATTCATCGACGGTCCCGGGCCGTTCCAAGGTCCCGTTAAAGTTTATGCCGCCACCCCAGCAGAAGCCCGTCAGCGGGTCGATGACTACGCCAAACTCGGCTACGTGCAGATCAAGATTTACAGTTCGGTCAAGCCGGAACTGGTGCCGGTCATCGTTGACGAGGCCCATAAGCTCGGGCTGCGGGTGAGCGGTCACGTTCCTTCCGGCATGACGGCCGACCAGTTCGTGCGTGATGGCGCTGACGAAATCCAGCACATGAATTTTGTCTTCCTCAATTTCATGCCCGACGTGAAGGAGACCCGTACGCCCGCGCGTTTCATTGAGCCGGGCAAGCGCGCCGCCGGCATCGATCTCAATTCCGCGCAGGTCAACCAGTTCATCGCCTTGCTGAAGGAACATCACACCGTCATCGATCCCACCATGACGATCTGGGAGGCTACGTACGTCGATCGTCCGGGAAAGATGGCGCTTGAGGACGCCTTCATCTACGATCGTCTTCCCTTGCAGGCGCAAC
Organism: uncultured Acidobacteriaceae bacterium; assembly: GCA_963738905.1. GTDB lineage: Bacteria > Acidobacteriota > Terriglobia > Terriglobales > Acidobacteriaceae > DASRAA01. The sequence continues at coordinate 136,096 of CAVTYG010000009.1, read as the reverse complement.
GCAACTCAAAGATAGCGGGCGAGGCCCTGCCGACGCCCGATGCCGCTACTGACAAACTCTATCGCGACTCGTACGCCAATTTTGTGCGGATGGTGAAGAAGCTTTATGACAACGGCATCACCATGGTTGCCGGTACCGATATCAACAACGGGTACGCCCTGCATCGCGAACTCGAGATTTACAATCAGGCCGGAATTCCTGCACCCCAAGTCTTGCAGATGGCGACGCTGACAGCCGCGAAGATCATGAAGCACGATAGCGAACTCGGATCGATCGCGCCCGGCAAACTGGCTGACCTGATTCTGGTCAATGGAGACCCGTCCGCGAACATCAGCGACATCCACAAAATCGAAACCGTCATGAAGGGTGGGGCGCTGATGTATCCCGCCGAACTCTATCCGGCGGTGGGAATCCGCGCCCAGTAGCGACGCTTTCGGCTGATTGCCCGGGGGGATAGAAGATACGGCCCACATTTCGTGTTCTTGGAAATGTAGGTACCGCAACTTAGAGTCTTAGCGCCGCCCGCTACAATCCATATCGAGACATGATCTCGTTGCGCACAGTAGCGGCGGCCGCCCCCAGCGTTGCTCACGGCATACGCCACTGGATCTTTCATCTTGGCGCCTTGGGATTCATCCCCCTTGGCCTTCTCGACGGCTCTGTGGTTCCGATTCCCGGCAGCATGGACGTGCTCATCATCATTTTGTCGGCACGGCAGCGAGGGCTGTGGCCGTTGTACGCCGTGATGGCAACCATTGGCTCGGTGATGGGGCTTTATATCACGTACAGGCTGGCGAGGAAGGGAGGGAAAGACGCCCTCGCCAAGCGGGTTAACGCGAAGACCCAAAAGAAGGTCGAGGATGCATTCGAACGTTGGGGTCTGGGCGCAATCGCCGTGCCTGCCATGCTTCCGCCGCCGGTGCCGATGGTTCCATTCGTCATGGCGGCGGGTGCGACCCAATATCCCGTCAAGAAGTTCCTGATCGCCCTCACACTTGGCCGCATCGTCCGCTACAGCATCCTTGGATTCCTCGCAGGACGCTACGGCCGACGGCTCGTTTCTAATTTCCTGCGTGTCAGGCATCCATCGACCATACTTATTGTCGTGGTGATCGCTGCCGGGGTGTCGGTCGCTCTATTTTTTGTCCTGCGCGCGAATCGGCACCGGCGCGAATTGCTGGCCTCAGATGGGCATAACTGAGCTTCGCCCCCACCAACGTCTAGCTCCTGCTTTGCCCACCTGCTTTACACTCGTAGCGCACGCCATCCCGATTCCCGGATAGGGGCACCTTCGTATGAAGTTAATGACCAAGTTCAACCTGATCCTTTTGCTGGTGTTCGGTATCGCCGGCTTCGCCATCTCGCAACTGGCCTACAACTTTCTCATCACCGACGCGCGTCGCCAGGTCATGCAGGAAGCGGAGATGATGCGCGCCAGCGCGATGGCCGTCCGCGACTATACAACCTCCAATCTCCAGCCGCTATTGACCCACCGGGTCCGCACTAATACCACATTTCATCCAGAGTGGGTCCCGGCCTTCGGTGCTACGACGGCGTTCAATAAGCTGCGCCAGCATTACCCCGAGTACGGTTATAAAGAAGCCACGCTGAACCCGACGAACCTGGAAGACCGCGCTTCCGATTGGGAGATGGACGTCATCCGCATGCTGCGTGAGAATCCGGGACAGAAGCAGGTCGTCGGTGAACGGGAAGGCGCGAACGGCCCGGTGTTGTACCTCGCCGGACCCATCGTTGCCCAGCCGCCATGCCTGGAATGTCACAGCGTTCCTTCGGCGGCGCCGGCGTCCATGATCGCTATTTACGGCACGGCGAATGGCTTCGGCTGGAAGGAGAATGAGATTGTCGGCGCCCAAATCGTTACCGTGCCGATGTCGGTTCCGCTCGATATCGCGAAACAGGCGTACCATCGTCTGCTGATTTACCTGATCGTCACGCTCATCGTGACCATCCTCGCGCTCGACGCCGGAGTTTATTTCCTCGTGATACGTCCCTTGAAGTTGGTTTCAGCGAATGCCGATCGCGTCAGCACCGGCGAGAAGAATGTGACGCCACTGCCGGTAAAGAGCAACGATGAAATCGGCACCGTGACTGCGGCCTTCAACCGCATGCAGACCAGTCTCGCCAAGGCCTTCAAGATGTTGGAGTAGTGCGGAAAGCGACTAAGTGAAACGCCCATCCTATCGCGTGAATTTCTCGATAGGGTGGGAACGCGATAGGTTACGACCTTGCACTACGAGGCGCCGCCGGCCTCGAGGAACCTCGTGCGTTCGGCGCTGCTGTCGATTTCTTCCGCGACTGTGCGGCGCAGCTCCGCAACGGTACCGCATCGTTTGGCTGCCCGCTTCACGACGATTTCCGCGATAGGCCCGATGTAGCGCGCGAGCTCCCGCATAACGCCATCCAGCGCTTCCGGCCCGATGCCGCCGGCAGGCGGGGCCTCAATCGCCGGGCCGGTTTGCGATATCGTTGCAGACGGAGCAATGACCGTCGGCGAAGGCGTATCAACGCCCCTCGACATTCGGTCGCTGCTATCGGTCGGCGCACCCGAGTTCGAAGGACGAACATCCGACGGCTCGCCCACCAGCGGACGCAATGCGCCTATCAGCACCTGCACATCCGACTTCCAGCGCGCGTGCGTCAGTTCCACGCAATTCCGGTACGCCAGATCGCGGAGATCGTCGGGCAACTGATGCGCACGCGGCATCTTCGCCCCGCGCACCAGCACCGGGATGACCGGAATATCGCGCTTGAGTGCTGACGCGATTTCCATGCGCACGAAATCATTGGAATCATTCAGCCGGAGTTCGCCGCTCTCATTTGCGGCATCGATCCATCCCGGACCGATCATCGCCAGCAGGACTCCGCACCCCGCGACGCTCTCGTCAATGGCCTTACGAAAATCGCGGCCTGCCTCGATGGCAGCCACGTCCATGAATACCGAACGCTCACCGAATTGGAAGACAAGATCGTCGAACAGACGGCCTGACTCGCCCTCCGTGTCGTGTCTGCGGTAATTCACAAAAATGGCGCGCAGTTTGGGGTTACCCCGCTAGGAACGTCGAATGCTTCCATCCTACTCGCCATCGCTTCATTACAAAAGTGTTACAACACCAAAGCCAACCGTCACAACAGATTAGCGGCGGCGGCGACCCTTAACCGGCGCAGTGGCTGGGCGACCCTAACCCCTGTGACGCGCGTACTTGAACCCGAACCTCCCCTGACGCACAGTCATAGCAGTGGCAGGAATCGATGTCGTTCACAACGGCTGATCGCCGCACGCTGGGTCATTACTGTCTGCTGGAGAAGATCGGCTCCGGCGGCATGGGAGAGGTGTATCGCGCCCACGACGACCACCTCGACCGCGATGTGGCCATCAAGATTCTGTCACCACCGGTGCCGAACAGCCCGCGCATCGATTCCCGTGCCGCCCGCGCCCTCCGCCAGGAAGCCCTCACGCTCTCGCGGCTGAACCATCCCAACATCGCTCAGGTTTACGACTTCGACAAGGACGCTGACATCGACTTCATCGTCATGGAACTGGTGCCGGGTGAATCACTGGCGTGCAAACTCGACCGTGGTCCGCTGCCCTACCCCGACATACTTTCAGTCGCGCAGCAGACGTTGAACGGACTGATTGCGGCGCACACCCAGGGCATCATCCATCGCGACCTCAAACCCGCGAACCTGCAAATCACACCCGACGGTAACGTCAAGATTCTTGACTTCGGACTGGCGCAATTCGTGCGCCCCGACGATCTCAGCATCGAAACACTTAGTACCGAAACGAATTCCGTCGGCATCTCCGGGACCCTCGCCTACATGTCTCCCGAGCAGTTGCACGGGAACCCTTTAGACGCACGCACGGACATCTGGTCTTTCGGGGTAGTGCTGTACGAAATGATGACCGGACGTCTGCCTTTCCGCGGCAAAACCGTCGCCGAAACTGCCGACGCGATCCTGCACTCGCCCGTACCTCGCATCAGCAGCCCCGCCGAACCACCACTGCTGCGCGCGATGATTGAGCGCTGCCTCGCCAAGAATGTCGCTGAGCGCTACCAGACCGTTCAACGCTTGCTCGCCGAAATCCGACTAGTTTCTTCAGGAGCACAGAACCTGACCGCCGAATTGCCGGCGACCGCGCCGCGCTCTCACTGGCCTCGTCGCGCGGTTACTGCCGTTGTTGTCGCGTTGCTCGTCTGTCTCCTGGCGACGGCCGTCTATTTTTGGCGAAGGCCGAGAGCCGGCACAGGCCCCACCATCACTTCGGTTGCTGTTCTGCCGCTGGCCAACCTCTCCGCCGATCCCAGTCAGCAGTACTTCTCCGACGGCATGACCGACGCCATTATCAATGAGCTCTCGCGTGCCAGCTCGTTGAAAGTGATTTCGCGCACTTCAGTTATGCGGTACCGCAATACCACCAAACCGGTCGCCGAAATCGCGCGCGAACTGCAGGTGAACGGAGTGATTGAAGGCTCCGTCTTACGCGAAGGCAATCGCGTACGCATCAACGCGCAACTCATTTACGCGCCTACCGAGGAGCAGCTTTGGACCGACACCTTCGAGCGCGACGAGCGGAATGTTCTTGCGCTCCAGGCTGAAATCGCTCACGCCATCATGCGGCAGCTACGGGTCAGGCTTGGTGAAGGCGCAAAGGAGATGCAGCCTGCCAGCGTCGATCCTGAAGCCTATGATGCTCTGCTGAAGGCGCGCTTTTACACCTACCGCATCACTCCTGCCGACAACGCCAAGGCGGAGCAGTTCGCACGCGAAGCCATCGGACGCCAGCCTGACATGGGCGAGGCCTACCACATCCTGGCGGAGATTCTCTGGTATCAGGCCATGGCCCTCGGCAATCCGACGGTCGAGGAATCACGCAATCTTTTGCAGGATAGCCTGGCGGCCACGGAGAAGGCCATCGCACTTGGCGCCAATGCGCACTCCACTCACGCCCTGCTTCTGTTCAATGCCAATCGCGATCCCGCAATCGTCGAGGCTGAGTACCGCAAGGGCATCGAACTGCAACCCAATCTGTCTTCGGTTCATGGTCACTATGGGGTGTATCTGGCGCTCGTGGGACGCTGCCCGGAAGCGCGAACCGAGCTCCTGCGCGCCGTCGAGCTCGACCCAACGGGGGAATTTGCCATCAGCATCGCCGGTGAATTTCTGATGTACTGCAAAGATCTGCCATCGAGCGAGCACTACCTGCTCACTGCCATGAATCTTGATCCCAGCTACCAGAGGGCCCACCGTCTTGCCGAGACGGTATACCTGTTGCAGCACAAGATCCCTGAGATGCTGGCGCTAGTTGACACTTCTGAGCGCAGCGACGAGGAAAAAACGGCCATCCATCGTGCCTTCGCCAATAGTGGCGAGGACGGTTATAAACGGTTGACCTTACAACAGGTGCTGCACCAGCCGCACCAAAATGAGCGCGCCATTATCCTGGCGTCGGCCTATGCCTTCGCCGGGGACCGCGAACATGCTCTACAGTACCTGCACCAGGCTTACGAGCAAGGCGATCCCCGCCTGAAGATGCTACGCGCCTATCCCCAGTATTGGTTTCTGTACGGCGATCCGGAATACAATGCACTGGTGCAGCAGATGGGCCTGCCCACCACGACGAGATAGAACTCCTCATCGGCGCGGGGACGACTTACGCCGCCCTATCCCGCCGCGACCGGCCAAGAACTTCTGACTCAGCCTGGATCCAGTCCTCCATCTCGTAACCGTCAATACTTCCCCGTTCCTCGTAGAGTTCGTAGGCACGCTGCCGAATCCTCTCCTGAATCGTTTCTCCGTTTCCGTCCATCGGAACTTGCGGTCCTGAACTGGTGCTCGACTGCACGCTGCCGTCCGCCTGACTGTGCTGCAGAGGATTATCAGGCAAAATCTCCCGCGGAGATGAAGACTGCTGCAACGGATTGGCGCTGGTATTTGCATCAATAGATCTGGGCACAACTCCTCCATCCATTCTGCGAAGTTTACGGCCAAGCGGGAGCCGGCGAGCGTCTACTGGTGATCGCCATTCCTGACGTTCTTGCGTCTCAAACCAATGTCATCTTGCGGCGAAAGGACCTGCGGCTCTGCACCGGGTTACCGGGCTCTTATGGCGAGGGGGCCTGCGAACTTGACGCACCACAGAGGTACGCTTCGTAGCTCGCAAGTGCCTCTCGTTGTCTCTGATGCAGAAACCCAGACGGGGTTGTATGGGACGAGGAATTCACGGGCATGGGTGCCGGGTAAGACCCGGGCCATTACGAAACGACCCTTCGGCGGTTCTTGTGTGAAAGGGCAGAGACGAAGCCCGTTTGCGCTTGGCCTACTTGCTCCAAATGGACTTCAACTGCCACACCGTCAGCGAAACCACCCTACCGTCGCCGCCGTGGGCGTAAACCTCGATTCCCGTGGCTCCCGGCGGCGGATAGATCCGGTCCGTCATCACCTTCTCACCGTCGTTGGCGAATACTTCCACGCTCGATCGGTCAACAAAGATGTGTAACTTCACCTGTTTCGTGTTCGACAAGGTGGTGAAATAACGCCCCGGAAAATCTTTGCTCCAGCCTACGTTGCCCGATTTCGTTCGATCGACAAAAAGCGTGTTGCTTCCGGGCATAATGCCCACCAGCGTCTCTGCGTCTGCGCCCTTGCGCAGCCGAAAACCGACCTCTTCCACCCCCCCGGTTTCGAACTCGGCTTCAATCTCGTAGGTCTCGCCCTTCACCTGAGACAACTTCTGGTTGGCCGCTGCGAAGCTCGCGTCCTTGACGAAATACGGCTTTCCTCGCAAGCCCTGCAACTCCCGTACCGGCTGCTGCACCATGAGCAGTTGCATCTGTGACACTGCGGATTCGGACGTGGGTGGCCCATCCTGCCCCTTCTTTTGGGACAGGGTGGGATTCGATACCCACCTGAGCGTCAGCGCTCTCGGAATCGATTGTGCCCCCCGCCACAACACGGTTGGCTCGTCTTTCGCATAGAGCCAGTTGCTGGTCCACCCCATCCAGACGCTACGCTCATCGCTCGCCGGCATGTCGTTGAAGATATTGGTGGCGTAGAAGTCTTTGCCATAGTCGGCCCACAACGTCTGGCCCACGCTCTCTTTCTCCACGAACTTCTCGCCATCAAAGTGCCCGATGATGTAGCGCACTCCGGTTCCGCCCGCTGGGGCGCCCGGATTGCGATTGACGATCAGCACACCACGATGCTCGTCTGAGCCGTCGATCGTCAGGTCGAGCAGTCCCGGACACTCCCACTGGCCCGCATCATCGCCCGCCGGGCCGAATTCGCTCATCTTCGTCCAGCGCTTCAGGTCAGTCGAGGAAAAGAACAGCGCCTTGCGATGATCGGCCAGCACCGCAACCAGCACCCACTTCTTCTGCGGCGCATACCAGAACACATACGGATCGCGAAAATCCTCGGCATCGACGTCGATTACGGGATTGCCCGCGTAGTTGGTCCACGTTCGCCCGCGATCGTTACTGAAGGCGATATGCGTCTTCTCCCGCTTTTGGTGGTAGTCCGCGGCGTAAATCGCGATCAGGCACGATTTGTCTTGCGGATCGGGGTTCTTGCACAGGCCGCTGGCATTGTTCCAGTCCACCACTGCGCTGCCCGAATAAATCATGTAATTCGGGTCTTCCGGAATCGCCAGCGGCAGATGTGTCCAGTGCACCATGTCGGTGCTGACGGCATGCCCCCAACTCATGTGTCCCCACACCTGGCCTTCGGGGTTGTATTGGTAGAACAGGTGGTACTCGCCCTTATAAAAGACCATGCCGTTGGGATCGTTCATGAAGTTGTGCGACGGCGTGAAGTGATACTGCGGCCGCCACGGCTGGTCATAAGAATCCAGGCCGAACATCAACGGAGAGAACACAAGAGCAAACAGCGCAATCCATAGCGCAGACATACTGCCCATCTTTTGCATGGCGATGATCATAGACCGTGCTGGAACGCTTTTGCTCCGCACTGGCTACTGGCTACTGTTTCCCCATCGCATCTTCAATGTCTGCCAGCGCCCGCGCGAGCTTGTTAGGATAATCCGCAAGGGCCGCCTGCACCTCCGGGGTGTGCCATACTTCGCCCAGCGACTTCTGCAGCTCCTGTCTTTCTTCGTTGCTGATGCCGGCCTTGATCATTCCGTCCACGTCGGCCTTCGCCCTGGGCAACACGTCGCGATAATGAGCCAGTATCTTGGCCGCCGCGTCGGGATAATATCCCAGCTTGTCGCCCGTCTGCGCCGCATCGACAACGTCATCCGGCACTACGCTGAACGGCCATGCATGTTGCAGCGTGTTGCGGGCGTCGTTGAGTCGCGTCATCGCGCCGGCAAAACCGTTCAGCTCAGCCCGTTTGCTCATCAGATTTGCCGACCGGAACACGCGCACCTTCACGTTCCCCGAAACTTTCGTCTCCCCGATATAAATCACAGTCGTAAGGGTGTTGCCGTCAAACCGCCATTTCCGGTTCTGCTTCTCAACGACAGCCTCACCGTCCCGGGCAATGTCCATCTTCTCCGCCGGCCAATCGCCCGGCAAACGGATCTCGTAGCCGCGGCTCGGCGGCATCCCGGCGTAATGTCCTTTTGCAGGTGAGATTTCGATGGTCGTCTCATCTCCTGCCTGCGTGGCGGTGATCGTGGTTCGCGAATACTCGCCGGTCTGATACCCGCGAGAATCGCCAGAATCCTGGTAGAGCGTATAGGTCGAGATCTCGCCATCCTTCAGCGGATACACGGTCACGATCAGCGGATCGACCGGCTTCTGGTTGGTGTACTGCATCGGTGGCGCCATGGGCACGATCGCGCCCGCGCGCACGTAAACCGGCACCTGGTCGATCGAGAAGTTCCGCTGCGTCGTCGCCGGCCCGGTCAGGTGAGTGCCTGTGTCTTGTTCGATCCACTCGCCCTTGGGGACCCATACATCCTGCTTCACCAGTCCCGTGATCTTGTCGCCGGGAGTCACTACGGGATTCACGATCATCTGGCTGCCAAAAACGTACTCGTTCTTCATGTCGTACGCTTCGTTGGCCTCGGGCCAGTCGTAATACAGGGGATGCAGGAAGGCCACGCCCGTGTCATAGGTGCGCCGCGCCTCGGTGTAAATGTACGGAATCATCGCGTAACGGTCGTGGTACAGACCGCGCATGATGTCGGAATAGGGCTCCGGATAAGCCCATAGCCGCCGCTCGGCATTGGGGTTCTTGGTGGTGTGCGTCCGCAGGATGGGGCTGAAAACGCCGAACTGGATCCAGCGCGTGTACAACTCGGGCGCAACCACGCCGGGCATGTGTCCGCCGATGTCGTGACTCCAGTAGGCATAGCCCACATTGGCTGCGGTCGCGGTAAACCACGGCTGAAATGCCAGCGACTCCCATACCGAAACCGTGTCGCCGGAAAATCCGATCTGGTAGCGATGGTTGCCCAATCCACCCCAGCGATGAAACAGCAGGGGCCGCTTGCCTTCGCGCTCCTGGTCGCTGAAGTGAACGTAATTCAGCCACCAAGTTGGATTCACGCCCGCCGTCTTGGTGTTGGACTCCTGCTGCCAATCCAGCCACCAGAAGTCAATGCCCTGCTTTTCCAGCGGATGATGCACCAGATCGAGATAGTTGACGGCGAATTTCTTGTTGGTGATATCGAAGGGAATATATTGCCCGGTTGCGGGATCGACTCCCATGGCGCGTGCCATCGCCGGGTATGCGTCCTCCCACGGCTGAATGCCCGACGCCGGATGCAAATTCAGCGTGGTCTTGAGCCCCATGGCGTGCAGGTCTTTCAGGAACTGGTCCGGATCAGGAAACAGCAACTTGTTCCAGCTGTATCCACTCCACCCCTTGGTGTGGCCGGAGGCGTCTTGCTCATGGATCCACCACTGCTGCGAGCTAAAGGTTTTGTGCCAGTCCATGTCGATGACGAACACATCGAGCGGCACGTCGTTGTTGCGGAAGCCATTGGCGAGGTCCATGAGCTCCTGGTCGGAATACGCCCAGTAACGCGACCACCATGTACCGAAGGCGAAATACGGCGGCAGCGGAATTTTTCCCGCCACCAGCGTGAAGTCGTGCAGTGCCGCTTCGTAGTCGTGACCGTAGCCGAAGAAATACCAGTCCTGACGCTCGCCCGCGGGACGCTGCATTACCCAGGGCCACGTGCTCTTGTCGCCCTGGTCGAAGCGGAAGTCATTGCCATCGAACAGCGGGCGTGTCGAGTCGTCCACGACTACCCAACCATCGCGGGAGATCAGGCCGGGATCCATGGGCTCTGCGGTCTTCCCGCCAAGCGCGCCGTCGAGGGTACGCGTGGTGCCTTGCAGGTTGGCGGTGTCGGCCATACCGGGATGCCAGGTGACTTCCTTCCCGTTGAGCTTGAAGGTCACGGTCAAATTGTCTGCGGAGAACTTGCCGCCGCCTTTGTACGCGAGGGTCAGCGCGTCCGTCTCGATGGTCACAGCTGCCAGGTTGTCCCGATCAGCTCCGAACTTCGGCACCGGCAACTTGCGATTCAGGAAGACTAGTGAGGCGTGATCTTCGAACTTGCCGTTGGCGGCCCATTCCATGCGGATGAGCTGCGGCGTGAGCACCGTGAAGCGCGCATTGCCGACGGTGACGATTGCTTTGGGATCGGCGACGGGATCGTAGAGGCCGGGAAGAGAGACAGCGGTCGTTGCATCGCTGGGCGGCGCGGTCTGCGCGACAACACTGAACGCGCAGTGTAACGCGAGCAAACTCAGCACAAAGTATTTTTGACGTGCTCTCAAGAATTGCGATGCCCGGTCTGCATAGACCGGCATTGTATTGTGTCGTGTCACAATCCTTCTCCCGTTGGCAAAGACCACAACCCAAAAGGGCAAAGAGCCATCCAGCTACGCAGAGCTGGATGGCTCACTACTTTCAACTTAGCACCTTCGAATTGGGTGTCAATCCACTTTCGTGAGTTTTCTGCATTGTTTCCCAGTTTGGGAAAACCGCGAAGATTGCTGGGCATTATCCGGAGAATAGACATGATTCCCACCTGAGATGGTATATCTTCGCTCGCGGCGCCATTCTTGCCTATCGTTGGATACTCTTCGGGAACTTTAAGCAGCGCGACGCCCCACTTCTACCACACGCCGGGATTCGGGTTATTGCCCGATCGCGACTTGTGCGGGCTTACCGCCCGTCGAATCGGGGGCCACCCATACGGTCAACTGGGCCGGTTCGACCACGTCTTTCATGTCGATGTTCCAGAACTTAAGTTCCTCGCGACCCAGGGTGAATTCGACTTTTTGCGATGCGCCTGGAGCAAGCGTGATGCGGCGAAATCCCTTCAACTCGCGAACCGGCCGCACGACGCTGGTGTTGGTCTGCCGGATGTACAACTGCACCACTTCATCCGTGGCGCGATCTCCGGTGTTGCGAACATCTGCCGAGACCGTTAACTTCGCGGCACCGGCGTTGAGGTCCTTCGCGCTCGTTGTAGCGGCACTCACCGTCGTCGATGAGTAAGTGATCGTGCTGTAGGTCAGCCCATAGCCGAAGGGATAGAGAGCGGAGTTCTGTTCGTCGATATAGCGAGAACGATACTTTTCGCCACCGTCTTTCGGAGGACGGGTGAGGTCGACGCCGTCAGCAGGACGGCCGGTGCTGAAGTGGTTGTAGTACAGCGGCTCCTGCCCGACCGCGCGCGGGAAACTTGTGGTCAGCCTGCCACTGGGAGCAGTCGCGCCCAGCAGTACATTGGCTAGTGCCGGCCCGGCCTGGATTCCGGGGAACCAGGCTTCCATGATGGCCTGTACGTGCTCCGCCGCCCAATCCAGTACCAACGGGCGTCCACTGAAAACCAGCAGCACTACCGGCTTGCCGGCGCCGACCACTGTCTCGAGCAATCGTTGCTGGTTGCCGGGAAGGCCAAGATGGGCACGGGATCCCGCTTCGCCCGTCATCAACGGGGCGTCTTCGCCGAGAGCCAGTACCACAATGTCAGACTGCTTCGCGGCCGCCAGCGCCTCAGCAAAACCGGCATCCGACTTTCCGAGGAAGTCTGTGCCCTTGGCATAGATAACCTGCCCCTGCGAGACCTCTACTTGTTTGGTCAAGGCTGTGCGGAGCGTGACGGCATCGCCGGCCTGTCCTTTGGCCGACCAAGCCCCCAGCATCTGTCCAGCATCGTCGGCCAGAGGGCCAATCAGGGCTATGGTTTTGCCGCTGGCCTTGAACGGCAGAATTCCGCCGTCATTCTTCAGCAGCACGAACGACTCTTCCGCGGCTTTGCGCGCCAGCTCCAAGTCTTGCGATGCGATGGTGTCCGGCGATTTAGCTTCAACGTAGGGGTGGTCGAACAGGCCCAGCGCGAACTTCACCCGCAGCACGCGTCGAACCGACTGATCCACGAGCGACTCCGGCACAACCCCTGACTTGACCAGGTTAGCCAGATGCGGACCGTAAGCGTTGCTCTCCATGTCCATGTCGACGCCAGCCAGGAAGGCTTTTTCTGCGGCCACAGCGTGGTCCTTGGCGATGCCCTGCGGGACCAACTCGCCGATCGAGTTCCAATCACTGACCACGAACCCGTTAAACGCCCACTCTTTCTTGAGCACCTGCGAAATGGTGAGTGCGTTGGCGCTCGCGGGAACTTCATTCAGTGAGTTGAAGGCACTCATGAATGTCGCCACGCCTGCATCGACGGTGGCCTGGAAGGGCGGCAAATAGACCTGGCGCAACAGACGGACCGGAATTTCCGTCGTGTTGTAGTCTCGTCCGCCTTCGGCAGCCCCATAGCCGACAAAATGCTTCGCGCATGCAGCAATGGAATCGGGATCGCCAAGCTTGCTCCCCTGATATCCCCGCACGTACGCGGCGGCGATGGCCGAACCCAGGTAGGGATCTTCGCCAGCCCCTTCTACGATGCGTCCCCAGCGGGCGTCACGCGCAATGTCCACCATGGGAGAGTAGGTCCAGCGCACCCCAGAGCGGCTAGCTTCCTTAGCGGCGACCCGTGCCGTACGTTCGATCAATGCGGTGTCCCATGTAGCCGACAAACCAAGCGGTACGGGAAACTCGGTGCGAAATCCGTGGATAACGTCGAGACCGAAGAGCAGAGGAACATGGAGGCGCGATTTTTCGATCGCGATTTTCTGCATCGCATTGGTCGCGTCGGCAGTGGTGAGGTTGAAAATCGAACCGAGCTGCCCCTTGGCGACCATGTCCTTGTAATCGCTGCGGCCTGTTCCAGGGCCAGTGGGAGCACCCTGCGAATACGTAATCAACTGTCCCACCTTTTCGTCGAGCGTCATCTGTTTAATAAGGGCGTCGATTTTGGATTCGACCTGGGGATCATTGCCCCACGTTGTGGGAGGCGTCGATTGTGCGACGGCGACACTCAGCAGTGCGAAACAACAAAGCACGATTCTAAAAAAACGCATTAGCCGTTCCTTCAAGAACGAAATATATCCAACCGCAGCATTCTAGTCGCTCATGCCGCGAAAGTGATAAGAGGGCAGTTCACTACGGAGGCACGGAGGTCAAGGAGTTAGTTTCTGTTTTCTGGGGTCTCAGCCCCACATATCCCAAGCCCGGGGAAATGTAGGCCACCTAGATTCTTGCCCGTCGACGCGACAGCATATCCCTCGCAACTAAAGCCCGCCAGGGATGACAAAATTAGAGAGCTTGTCGGGACGGCTAAAGCTGTACGCTTTCAAAACAGATTCAGGCGAGGTGACGGCATGGTACAGATTGATCCGCTATTGGCGCTGGGGGTTGGCTTGTCCACCGCCGCAACCGATGCGATTTACGTGATGTTCAGCGCTGCTGTTGCGGCCCGTAAGCGGGTGCCCGCTGCGACTTGGAGCAGCCTCTGGTATCTGCTCTCGGCATTCGCCGTTATCAGCTACACCCGCAACTGGGTTTATGTCGCATTCGCCGCGTTGGGCTCGTGGGTCGGCGCGTATCTGTCCATGACGTGGCTGCGACGTCCGGAGCGGGAGCGGCGCGAAATGAGCTGAGGTCCCGCAGACTAGCCGCGCTGCGGTTGCGAGGCTACGCGACTATCTTCTACGAATCCTGCTTCATAATCAGCTTCCTCAGGACTGCCCGGTCGGGATTGAGAAGGTCGGTAATGCGCGCACCGTTTACGCTTGCCACAATGATGAGTTGTGCCTCGGTATCGACCTTGCCGAAGATGCCCAGCCGCTTCATCTTCTGTGCCTGATGCTGATTGTCTTCCGTCGGATTGAGATAGTGCACTAACCCTGCCTTGTACCGGTACAGCAGGAACAGGTGAGCCAGCGTCATGAGCCGCTTCTTTTGCAGCGATGGATCGTAGGTGTTCATGTCGCGGATCGACAGCAACTTATAGCCATGGCGGTCTTGTACGTCGGCAAAGATGAGGTTCGCCGCTTTTTGCTTGCCGTCGTTCCAGATGCTGAGCTCAAGGAAGTCAGAGCCGGCGGCCACAGGACGCAAGTGGGCCCGGAACGTCGGGGGTAGATTATTGTGCTGTGCCCAGATTTGCAGCCAGTCTTCCAAGACTTTGGGTGGAACCTCGGTTAGTACCAGGTGCTGATGCTGGGTGGAGCCCTTGCCCATCGCTTTGGTTGTGGCTGTGCGACCGGAAGCAGCCATTAACGCCGCGTCCAGACGCGGGCCGCCCACCAGGGTTTGCGGTGTGCGATAGGGGGACTCCAGCAGCCGCAACTTACGTTGCAGTCGTGCCAGCGAAAGCATGCCGTCCTGCATCAGAGCGCTAGCGAACTCTTCCGACGCCAGGCCGTCGATCTGGTGCCCGCCATAGGTGATGAAGTTGAAGACGAATCCGAGTTTGCCCAGTTCGGCCGGGAATTGCTTCATCTCAGCTTCGCTCATGCCGGTCGTATCCCAATTGAAGGAGGGCGACAGGTTGTAGGCCAGCATCTTGTCGGGGAATTCGTCGTGAATCGCCGCGGCGAACTCCTTCGCCTCGCGCAAATTCGCCGTTGCCGTCTCCATCCACAGAATGTCGGCAAACGGGGCGGCAGCGAGTGACTTGGCGACGGCGTATTCCAATCCGCCTTGCACCTGATAGTAGCCTTCGGGAGTCTTGGCCAATTCGCAACTCCAAGGCACATCGATTTCCATGGAACGCGCTTTTTCGCGAGCTGCATACCATGAAGCACGCTCTGAAAACATCAGCCAACCCTCGGCATCGAGATCGAAGGTCTCGCCCTGGCTCATGCGGAATGCAATTGCCTCGGCAACCGTTTGCCGATAGGTCTTCAGATCCGCGGCTTCCTGCCAGGCATCGAGACAGCGCGACGTCAGTTTGTCGAGAGCAGGTTCGATAGGAACATCGAAGACCTTCCTCAAGGCGATAGCGGTATCGGCAATGACCGGCGTGAGTCCAGCCTGGTCGAGCCAGACGTTGGCAACGGCGTACTCCGTTTCCGACATGCCGAACATAAGATGGCCGCGCACTTCTTCGACGCCGGCTTCGTAGAGCTTGCGATGGATGGCAAGAAACACCGCCTTGTAGCTAGGCACGTCGAGATTGGTGACGCCGAGAATGAACGGCTGGTCGCGCTCGTCGGCGCAACCATCGAGTAGGCTTGCCGCTTCGGCATCGGTACGCGCGACGATGATTCCGGCGACGCCCATGACGTCGAGCTGAAAACGAGCTGCATTGAGCCGCTGGATCTGCTCGTTTTCCGAGACCAGGACTTTGCCGCCCTGGTGCCCACACTTTTTCACGCCGGGCTTCTGGTCTTCTATGTGATAGCCAGGCACACCGACTTCGACGAAGCGCCGGATGAGATTGCGAACGTGGGCATCGCCACCGTGTCCGGTATCGGCGTCGGCGATAATGAATGGCCGATAGTCGTGTTCCGGGGCGGCGGCGCGCTGCTCGGGAGTCATACGCGAGCGCATGAAGTGCTGGTTCTTGTCGGCGGTGAGGAGCGCCCGAACGATGGAGGCTGCCTCATCAGGCACCTGGCTGAGGGGGTAGCTGGCCAGATCGGCGCCTGGATCTTCGGTCACGCTCCCTTTCGCGGAGGTGGCCCATCCGCCAAGGTAAATGCCTTCAATACCGGCGCGCTTGATGGTAACCGCTTGTCCAGGAGAGTACGGACCAAAAGTCGTGATCGACTTCCCGGCATCGAACAGCTCACGCAGGCGGACATAAAAACCTTCTGCCGCCTTGCGGGCAATGGGATAGTCGGTAGGAATGGTGCCTCGCTGCTCCACCACCTGGCGTGGCGAATACAGGCGAGTAATTCCCCGGAAGCGAGGGCTCGCAAAGTAGTCGGTGACTTCCTGCAATTTCTCCTCAAACGGACTTACGGTCGCGATCATACTCATGGCCTTCTCCTGTAGGAACTGGATCGGCAGCGCGAGGTTGGGAAGCCGTACTAAGGTCTTGGAAATGCTCTTCGAACGGGGCGAAGCTTGTAAGCCACTACGGCAGCCAATGTCGCACCATATGGGTTCGTCCCCATGGGAACGCAAAGCGCGACTTGCCGCCGTGAGGAAGGTCACTTGAGGATGTGATGGAAGCAATTCGTCCCAAAATAATAACGACTCATCCCCCAAAGCGCGGTGCGGATGACAGCCCCAGCGAACGGATGTAGGCTATGTTACACAAGCACGTTGGCGGGGGGTCGCCGGACCTGTAAGCGAAGGTCCGATGCTAGATTGGGTCGGGAGATTGAGTAAGGGCTGTGCCGTTTGTCCCTGCCTTCAACGGAACTTGTGCCTGTCATCTTAGTACCCAAGCTGGGAGTTGCGTGATGAATCGACTGGGGACCGGCGTCGCCCGCGGGGCAGGGCTTATTTTGCTTTTGGTATGGGCTTGCGGACCGCTTGCGTTCTCGCAGCGCGGAAACCCACTGTCCGGATCTACTCCCTCCGCTATTCCGCTGGTCAATGTCGGCGGCGGTCCGATGGACGCGCAATTCGAGTCCACGGAGTTCGCGCAGAAAATCCTGGCTGCACAGAACAAGAAACCAACCCAGAAAGACCTGGAGCGCCAGCAAGGCATGGTGGACTCGGGAGCCGTTTCGACTCTGGACTTGGCGGCGCCTCCAAAAGCCATCAATGAATTCAATCAGGCTACGGCTTTATTGCGGGGCGAGCACTCGCAGGACGCGGTGGCGCACTTGCAGAAGGCGATTACGGTTTATCCCAAGTTCGTCGCGGCACACAATTACCTTGGCCTGGCGTATATGGACCTGGACGATTCGACGCGGGCCCAAACCGAATTCGAAACGGCGATCCAACTCGACCCGAAATTTGCAGGATCATTTCTTAACCTGGGCAAACTTCAGTTGTCGCAGAAGAACTTCGCCGCGGCCAGCTCCAACCTGGAAAAAGCGGCGGCACTTCGTCCAACCGATCCGGGGGTACTTACGGCGCTGGCTTACGCCCAACACGGCAATGCTCAGTACAAAGAAGCGATCGAGACGGTCGGACGAGTTCATGCGCAGCAACATCCCGGAATGGGGAATGCACACTATGTTGCGGCCGTTTCCGCCGTCGAGATCAGTGATCTGGCTGCAGCGCAACGTGAGTTTGGGCTGTTCCTGCAAGAAGACCCTATGAATCCGCTCGCCGCCACGGCACGCTACAACGTGGATGTGTTGAAGCGGAACCAGCAGGAGGCGGCATCGAGCCAGGAAGCGGTAATTACGGTGACCAGTACGCCTGCGCAGAACCTGGCGAACTCCGATCGCTTGAGAGCTCAGTTGGCGGGGGCGGGGACGGAGAGCGGGACACGTAGTACGGAGCCAACAACGTTAGTCGCCAATGCCAATCCGGCAGCCGTCTCAGTGCCCAACGCTGGGGTTGCGACGGGTCCTCCGGATCAGTGGACGATTCACAAGGTTGTCGACGAGGTAGCGGTGTTCTTTGGCGTCACCAGCGGTGGGCATACGGTGACCGACCTCGATATGAGCGATATCCAAGTCAGGGATGACAACAAGCCTCCGGAGAAAGTTCTCCAGTTCACTCCGCAATCAAAGCTGCCGTTGCGCATCGGAATATTGATCGATACGAGTGGCTCGGTACAGTCGCGGTTCTCTTTCGAAAAGCACGCGGCCGCGAAGTTTCTGCAACAAATGCTGAGTAATCCGGCAGACCTCGGATTCGTCGCCGGCTTCGCCGAAAAAGTCTCCGTCACCCAGGATTTCACGGGCGATCATGACAAGCTTGCGGCCGGAGTGAACCAGCTCTCCGGAGGAGGCGGTACCGCTCTGTTTGATGCGATCTCCTTTGCCTGCTGGAAGCTTGCCGCTTATCCCGAGAACGAGCGCGTAGCGAGGGTGCTGGTTGTGCTGACGGATGGCGAAGACAATGCCAGTCACACCAGTCTGCGGCAGAACATTCGCGACGAAGAAGCTACGGGTGTGACGGTTTACGCCATCAGCACCAAAGAGGGTGACGGCGACAAGACCGAAGCCGACAAGGTGCTGGAGACCCTGGCGCAACGCAGCGGAGGCGAGGCGCTGTTCCCGGGCGATATCATGACGCTGGGCCGGTCGTTCGACAAGCTCCGCGACCAGATCCGTAGCCGCTATCTCATCGCGTACAAGCCAGCTGACTTCGAGCCTAACGGCAAATATCGCGCCATCGCAATCACCGCGGAAAAGAACGGCAAGCATCTCCAGGTCCACGCGCGTAAGGGCTATCATGCCCGCGCCGAAACACCCAACCCCTGATCATCACTCGTCCGGCGCGCTTCGTCCCTTTTAGGCTGCTTCCTGTCTGATTTGCTCTTCCCATAGACGTTCGAGTGGAATAGTATGTCTTCCCATAGACGTTCGATGGGAAGGGCCGCTTTTTCGCCTGGATACTTGGCCTGAATATGACACGCACCGAAAAGATGCAGAAGAACGAAATGTTGCAGGGCACGCTCGACATGCTCGTCCTGCGGACTCTAATTACCGGGCCGGCACACGGCCACACCATTGCGCACGTTATCGAGCACTCCTCGGAGGACGTCCTCCAGGTCGAGCAGGGGTCGCTGTACCCTGCACTGCATCGACTGGAAGACCGCGGCTGGGTGTCGTCCGCCTGGGGGCCGAGCGAGAACAACCGCAAGGCGAAGTTCTACAAGCTCACGGCAGCGGGACGGAAACGGCTGGTTACCGAGACGGGACGTTGGCGTCAGATGGTGAGTGCAATCGGCCGCGTTCTGGGTGAAGTTCAGGACTAGGAGGCGAGAGACCAAATGCGACTATTGCGTATGTTTCAGCGCCGGCAACGAGATGCCGACCTGCGCGAGGAACTTGAGTCTCATCTGCAGCATGAGATCGACGAGTTTGTTGCACGAGGATCGTCTCTTCCGGAAGCAACGCGGCTGGCCCACCTTAAGGTGGGCGGCACAGCACGGATCCGCGAAGAGGTTTGGCGCTGGAACTCGCTGAACTTCGTGGATGGCATATGGCGCGACCTGAGCTATGCTGCTCGCACGCTGATGCGAAGTCCCAGCTTTGCGATCATGGCCGTCATGGTGATGGCGCTCGGGATTGGCGCAAACACAGCTCTGTTTACCGTGGTGCATTCGGTATTGCTAAAGCCTCTGCCGTTTGCCGATCCCGATCATCTGGTCATGCTGTACGAACGGGCAACAGACGGCAAGTATCCCTGGAATGTGGTTGCTCCCGGCGTGTATGCCGAGTGGCAGAAGCAGGAACAGAGTTTCCAGAGCATGGCCATCTTCGGAGGAGGCAGCTATAACCTGTCGGGCGATTCAGGCCAATTACCGGAGAGGATCGAGTCAACGCGGGTCTCGGCGGAGTTCTTTACGACCCTTGGTGTCGGTCCGGCATACGGACGGGCGCTTGATTCGTCTGATGACCGGCCGCAAGCCGATGCCGCGGTCATGCTCTCGTGGGGGCTGTGGAAGCGGCGTTTCGGCGGGGACACGACGATTGTCCATCGCACCATCCTGCTGGATGGCAAGCCGTACACCGTCATCGGCATCATGCCTGCATGGTTCGCGTACCCCGATGCGCAGACGCAGGTGTGGACGGCATTTCATCACGAGATACCGCCGCAGGACCTGGTAGCGCTCGACAACCATGAGTTCAACGCCATCGCGCGGTTAAAGCCAGGTGTAACGGTGCCACAGGCGCTCAGCGAAATCGACACCATCTCGCAACGACTTCGCAATCAATATGGCGCAAACCAACCGGCCATCAGTGCCGGCGCAAATATGCGTCTGCTGATTGAGGACGTGGTGCAGGACTTCAAGACGCCGCTCTATGTTCTGCTGGCGGCAACCAGTTGCGTCCTTCTCATTGCATGCCTCAACGTGGCGAACCTGCTGATCGCGCGTTCCGCGTCGCGACGTAAAGAAGTTGCAATCCGCACGGCGCTTGGAGGAAGCCGCTGGCGGCTCATCCGCGAACAGCTCACCGAGACTTTCCTGCTTGCCGCGACGGGAGGCTCGCTTGGGCTGGTCTTCGCATATCTCGCCATTCACTGGCTGATAGGTGTCCGCCAAGACATCGCCCGCGAGGAAGCCATCCGCATCGACTGGGTGGCGGTCGCATTCACCGTTGGCATCACACTGTTGAGCGCACTGCTGGCAGGATTAATTCCGGCATTGAGCGCAGGCGGTCGAGGCGCCCTCGGAGCGCTGCAAGAATCATCGCGCTCACATACAGGGGGACAAGCCAAGACCCGGCTTCGCAAACTGCTGCTCGCGCTCGAAGTCAGCCTTACAGTCGTCTTGCTTATCGGCGCGGGGCTGTTGCTAAAGAGCTACCAGAAGCTGCGCGCCTCGGACATGGGTTGCACGACCGACAATGTTCTCACCTTGCGCCTGAGTCTTCCTGATGAACATTACGGTCATGAGCAACGCGTTCGATTCTTCGAGCAGCTACTGAGCCGGGTACGCGCGCTTCCCGGCGTTTCAGCGGCAGCGCTGGTGAACGTTGCTCCCGGACAGGGATACGGAGGCGACAACATCATTACGATTCCCGAGCATCCTCCGTTGCCCAAGGGACAACTCCAGATTGCTCGCCGTCGCTTTGCCGATCCGGGATACTTTGCTGCCCTGCAAATCCCGATTATTCAAGGACGCACCTTTACCGAGCACGAACGTCTCGAGCGCGCCGACAAGGTGATCATCAGTAAGGTCACGGCCGACTCGTTTTTTCCCGGTGAAGACCCAATCGGGAAACACCTGGTAGTTGACGTAGGCTTGAGCGACAAGCCTCAGCCTTACGAAATCATCGGCGTCGTGGGCGATACGCGCTACCTCATTTCCATGCCAGCCGAACCAATGATGTATTTCCCGTTGTTGGGGGGTCTCACTGGGCGCGCCGTAATCGTGATTCGTTCGCAGCATGACGTCACGTCGCTGGCGATTCCGGTACAGCAGATTGTGGAATCACTAGATAAGGACTTACCGGTCGCCTATGTGCTCACCTTGAATCAGCTCATTGGGGCCTCAACCATCGAAGCCAGCTTCACTTCGACACTGATCCTGACATTCGCGGTCTTGTCCCTGTTACTCGCCAGTGTTGGACTCTACGGCGTGCTGTCGTACCTGGTGGAACAGCGAACGAGCGAGATCGGGGTACGTATTGCGTTGGGGGCACAACGGGAACAAGTGCTGTGGCTCATGCTGCGCGATGGAATGAAACCGGCATTGATAGGACTAGCGTTGGGTCTGCTGGGTGGCGCGCTGGCTGCTCAGTTGATTCGCAGTATGTTGTACAACGTCCGCCCGCTCGACAGCGCGATTTTTGTCGCGGTGGCCATCGTATTGACGTTGGTTGCCGGGGTGTCCTGCCTGTTTCCGGCATGGCGCGCATCGCGTCTCGATCCCATGCGGGCATTACGGGTTGAGTAGGAGAGAGAACCGTTTGAACGCTGGAGCGACTGTGCGGCTTGCCGAGACGGTCCGCGCTGTGTCACGCATCCAGGTGCGCTATTCGAGGAATGCCACCGACTGCACGCCAGTTACTTCGAAGCTTTTTCGGCAGCGGAGGTTCTTGCAAGCCACCTTGTCATCGCGTCGCACCATATAGGAGCGTGCCTTGGCGAACTTCGCTCGGTCGCGCTCGTCAGCCCGGCCGGGTAACTGTTTCTTCTTAGTGCGAACAAACCATCCGAGATCGTATTCCGCCGATTGGCGGCAATGCGGGCAGGTCATGGTGGCCTTTCTTGTGTCCTGCCGCTCGTCGTAAAAATCACGTTCATCCATCGGTGGCCTCCGCGACGCCAGTGTAATTAGACCACAGAAGACTGCGGTTTCCTCTAAGGGCCTCTAAAGATTGCTTCGACTGGTTAATTCTCGCTCCCGGAATTCTGCTAAGATTCGCCGTTAGGAGGGCCTATGTTCAGCCTTCTTGCATTGTCACTGGCGCTGGCGACATCCTCCAGCGCTCCTCAGGCGATTGCGGTCGATGACGCTGAGTTGTTGTCAACCAAACCTGCAGGTTCGGTCCAATCCATTCCGAATTTCATGGCTCCGCGAGAACGCGACGAATCGTTCCACCCGATGGGGATCAGCCCAGCGTCGGACATTTGCTACAGGATTCGAGCCTATATTTTTTCGAAGGGTGCGCACCCTAAGCTTCTGCGGGAAACAACGTGCGGGCCGAAGGCGCCAACGGCGAGGCAGACGGATGGATTCAAGCCGCAATTCGCGCCTGCTAGCGCGAGGGAGAGTGGAACGCCCGATCCGCCAAGGTAAGGTGATTGGTCCCAGTGGCCGTGAGGGACATCGTAGATCGTCGGCACAAGGGTGCGCCCACGTTCTACTCTCCTCCGGCTGCTTTTGCCGCATAGGGGTTATCTTCCAAAACCTGCCAGACGGTATCGAGCACGGTGCCGTCCACCCACTTAACCACGGCGACCGGACGGTCGCCTAGCTGCGGTTTTGCGGGCTTGCCGCCGCAAATCCGTTCAACTTCTGATTTTATTTCCTCAATTGTGCGTATCGGCAGCTCTTTGCCCTTCACACTGTCGAGCAAATCCTGGCGGCGCGGATTGATGGCGATTCCCCGCTCCGTAACGATCACATCAATCAGCTCGCCGGGGCCCGTAAGTGTCGTGACCTGGTCCACAATCACTGGAATACGATCGCGGAATGACGGAACCGCAAGCACAGTGCATCCCGCAAACAGACAGTTCTGCCAGCCGCCGATACCGTGCAACAAGCGACCGTCCGAATGAGTTACCACATTGGCGTTGAAGTTCACATCGACCTCGGTAGCGCCAAGCACACAGGCATCGACGATGGAGGCGAAGTTTCCTTTGCCATGAAAGTTATAGGAGGTAAATGGGCTAGTCGGCACGTGCCGGGGGTCGGTTGCAATCGACTGCACCGCATCGAGATCGAAGGTTTGCCCGTCCAGTATGTATCCCGTCAGACCTTCTTTCAGCATGTCTACGAGGTATTTGGTCGATCCTCCGCGCACGAAACTGGCCCTGACACCAGCCTCTTTCATCATGCGTGCCAAGTAGTCAACGAAGGCGAGAGCAATGCCACCCGCTCCAGCCTGGAACGAGAATCCATCACACATGATGCCGCTATCGCGCAGGAATCGGGCGACAAGCTCTGCGATTCTCAGGCGGTCGGGGCTTCGCGTAATCTGGGTCGTACCACTGACGATCTTGGTTGGATCGCCGATCGAATCGACTTCCACAACGTAGTCCACATTGTTGCCCTGGATCTGCCACGGGACACAAGGAAACGGAACCAGGTTGTCGGTCACCACGATCACGCGATCCGCATACACGGAGTCGGTCAGCGCGAAACCAAGCGAACCGCAGGCTGACTTGCCATGTGCGCCGTCAGCATTGCCGAAGAAGTCGGCGGTAGGGGCAGCAATCACGGCGATGTCGATGTGGACTTCACCATCTTGGACCGCCTGCCAGCGTCCGCCATGCGAACGAAGCACGCCCGTACCACGCATGTTGCCGTGCGAGCAGAAGTCGCCAAGCGGCCCGTTCATACTGCCTTCGATGTGATGCACGATGCCCGACTTCATCAGGTCGATCACTGGCTCATGACATGGGAACGATGCGCTGGGGAACCACACGAGATCTTTTGCGCCCACCCGCGCGGCAGTTTGCAGTGCGGTCAGCGCCACCCGATCGCCATTACGCAAGTGATGGTGACTGCTGATGGTCATGCCGTCACGCAATCCGCAGAGTTGGAGGGCCGTCTCCAAGTCAGGCACGCGCTTGTCACCGTTCGCAGGATAGTCACTATTGGTGCGAATGGATGCTCCGTACTTGCGGCCGGTGGGCCGGTGGCCGCCAACACCAACATAAGGAACCTGCGCCCTTTCGTTCACGAAGGTGGGAACAATGCGTCCAGCCGCGTTAGCTACCAATTCTGCGGTAACGGTCGCGCTCATTTTGGGCCTCCCGCCTGGGCCGTAAGCAGACCCATGGCCTTGGCGCGTTCAACCAATTTGACGGCGCGTTGCACCACCGGCGCGTCAATCATCTTAGATCCCAAGCTAACAACGCCAAGGCCTTTCGCGCGGGCCTCTTCGAACGCCAACACAACCTTCAGCGCTTTCTCTAACTCAGCACCCGAAGGCGCAAATGCTCGATGAATCATTTCAATCTGCATGGGATGGATACAGCCCATTCCTTCAAATCCCATGGCACGTGAGGACTCGCCCCAGGCCAGCAATCCGTCCATGTCAGCCACATCTCCGTACACCGAGTCGATCGCCTGGATGTGCGCAGCGTGCGCCGCATTCACCAAGCGCTGCCGAGCATAGAGTGATTCCGCGCCATTCGAGGTCTTCGCTACGCCGAGGTCGGCGGTGTAGTCCTCCAGCCCAATGGTAAGGGCACAGATGCGATCGGATGCGGTAGCAATGGCGAAGGCATTTTCGATGCCCAGCGCGGATTCCAGGATCGGCATAAGCCGGATCGGCCGTGTGATCCCGAATGCCTTCAATATGCGGGTTATCTCGGCATCCACCTCCGCAACCTGCACCGGCGATTCGACCTTGGGAATCAGAATCAGGTCAGGTGACTGCGGCACAATCTCGTTCAAATCTGCCAGTCCGAGTGGCAACTGATTGATACGTACCATGCGCTCGGCTGCGGCGAAGTCAACTGAGCGCAACGCATTCCGAACTAGCAAACGCGCGGCATCTTTCTCGGCAGGGTGGACCGAGTCCTCCAGATCGAGAATGACCGCGTCAGGACCATGAAGTGCCGCGTTAATGAAATACTTCGGCTCATTACCAGGCAGATAGAGTCGCGAGCGGCGGAGGCGATCTTTCGCGGAGGGTAGGGGGAGCGGAACGGGCCCAGGCAGAGCGTGTTTCCCAGCACCAAGGCCTGCGCGCTTTGCAGCAGTTTCCAAGCGGGCCGAGATCACGAGCGGCAGCGCGCCTTCGTCCACAATCCTTACGTACACGTGCTCGACATCCAACTCTCGTAAGACTCCCCGCGCCTGCTGCCGAATGCGGTCGCCGTAATACAGCGCCACACGCGAGCGTAGATCGATGTCGATCCCGCCGCTGCGTCGCTCATCGAGGCTAACGTGCAGGTCCGAGCGAATATCGGCACCGGTTCGTCCGGCCTCGCCATGTTTCAGCTGACTAGCTTCGGCTACTGCCGGCATATTCCTTCTCCACTACGACCCCTAGCTTGCCGAGAATCGCATCAGTCATATTGGTGGTCGAAGCCGCTCCCAGCGCGATCGACTTCGAGCCACCGGAGATTCGCATCATGTCGTAGGTGCCCACTTTGCCCTCGGCCACAACGGATGCGATGGAGGAGCGGATCTTCTTCGCCTTCTCGGTCTCGCCGAGGTGGTCGAGCATCATGGCTGCCGAGAGGATCATCGCAGTTGGGTTCACGATGGGCGGATTGAGTTCGGCATACTTCGGTGCGGAGCCGTGCGTCGGCTCGAAGACCGCGACTTCATCACCGATGTTGCCGGAAGCGGCGAAGCCGAGACCGCCAACCAGTCCGGCGAAGGCATCGCTAATTACGTCACCAAACAAGTTGCTGGCAACAATGACGCCGTAGTCCTCCGGGTTCTTGGTGAGCCACATGGTCTGGGCGTCGATATTCGTGGACCACAACGCGATCTCGCGATACTGCTTTTGGACTTCCTTAGCGACCTCTTCCATCATGCCCGAGGTTTCGCGCAGCACGTTAGGCTTCTCGCAGAGGGTGACGGACTTGTAGCCGAATTTGCGGGCATGTTTGAAAGCTGCTTCGCAGATGCGTCGAGCAGCCCGGCGGGTGATGATTCGCACTGAGATGGCGAGGTCAGGGCCGGAAACGTTGGCGAAGAGCTGGAACTTGGGGTGAATCGCCAGGGCGTCGCGAACCTCTTGCGGAGGATTGGTCCACTCAACTCCGGCATACAGGCCCTCGGTATTCTGGCGGAAAACCACGACGTCCACCTTCGGTTCTTCGTAACCACCATTAGGCTTTTTACGAATGAAATTGAGAGGATTGCCCGGAAATGACAGACAGGGGCGCATGCAGACATCAAGATTGAAGATCTGCCGCATGGAGACGATAGGGCTGAAGTACTGGTGGCCTTTACCCTTTAGCGACGGGCTTAACTCTGCCTCTGCTTCTTTCTTCGGTTTTGATGTGATGGCACCGAACAAGCCGACTTTGTGTTTGCGCAGCAGCTCGATCGTGCGGTCAGGCAAAGCATTGCCTTCCCTGACCCAGCATTCCCAGCCAATGTCAGCATGCACGTAGTCAGCTTCGAACCCCACCGCATCCAGCACGCGAATTGCCTCAGGAAGTACCTGGCTGCCAATACCATCGCCGGGCATTGTAATGACCGTACATTTTGCCATGAATGTCAACTCCTCACACTTTTCTTATCCCACAACGTGGGATTATCAAACCATCGCCTCTATTCTGTTAAGTCCCAGCTTCGTGCTAATCAGGTTCTCGACACCTCCGGCGACCACCAGCGACTGCGGCACAGAACCAAGCGCCGGGAACACAAAGCCTTCACCGGCATAACGAACCGTGCTGGAAGCGAAATCCACCTCTATCAGGTCCCCGGGAACAATCGTCTTCTCCCTACCCCGTATCGCATTGGCATGCCTCTCGCGCAGACGCTTTACGAGTTCGGGCGCCTCGATGCACAGGAAGCCATTGTTGAACGCATTGCGTAGATAAGTCTGGGAGAAGCTCCCGGCGATCACCAACGGAATCCCAGCAAACTTCAGCGCTGTCACTGCCTGCTCGCGGCTGGAACCTGTGCCGAAGTTACAGCCCCCGACTACGACGTCGCCGGGTTGCATTCGGTGGGCGAACGTCGGATCGTAGTTTTCCATAATTACCTTTGCCATCATCTCGGGCGTCATGTCTTCGCGGTAGGTGTAGTCCTTGCCGTAGATGCCGTCGGTATTGAGATTGTCCTGCGGCAGGAAGACGAGGCGCCCACGGACGCTACGCGGGAAGCCGTCGAGAATGTTCACTTTCTCAGCCGGAACAGAAACAGGTCGAAAGAGTTCGGCGCATTTGGTGACAGGCTTCTCGCCGACATTGATAGGTCCGCAGATGTAGCCGGCGATGGCCGAGGCCGCGACGACCTCGGGGCTGCCTAAATAACAGTGAGCATCGCGTGATCCCATGCGACCCTTGAAGTTACGATTGGTGGCGGAAATGCCCACTTCGCCAGCTTCCAGCAATCCTGTGCCCAAGCCGATGCAAGGACCGCAGCCCGGAGGCAGTGGCTCAGCACCCACATTCATGAGCGTTTGCCAGATGCCTCGCTTCACCGCCTCATCTTCAATCTCCATGCTGGCGGCGGAAACATAGAGCCTCACCGTGGGAGCAATCTTCTTCCCATGCAGAATTTTGGCCGCAGCGGACAGGTCTTCCATCCGCGAGTTGACGCAGGAAACGAGGTAAGCCTTCTGGATAGCGACCCTCTTTTTCGCGATTTCGGTAACAGACTGCATGGTTTGCACTGAGTCGGGACCGGAGACGTGCGGCGTAACTTCCGCAAGGTTGAGGATGATCCGCCCTGCGTAGACGGCAGTATCATCGGGACGCGGCGGATTGCTGCGCCATTCAATCAAATTCTTTTCTGGAATGCGCGAGATGCTCCTACGTCGCAGCTCGAGGTTACGGCCTTCGAGATAGGCGATTGTGACGTCATCCACGGGGAACCATCCCACCAGCGCTCCCCATTCTGTGGTCATGTTGGCGATGCTCAGGCGGGCATCCATGCTGAGCGACGCAACACCCGGCCCACTGAATTCGACGGCGGTATTGAGGACTTCTTCGTGGTTGTACAGCCCGCAGAGCGTGATGATGACATCTTTGCCGGAGACGCCCGGAGCGAGTTCGCCTTCGAGGACGACCTGGATGGTGCGGGGAATCTGCCACCAGAACTCGCCTGTCGCCCAGATGGCAGCGGCGTCGGTGCGTACGACTGGCGTGCCGACTGCCCCCAGCGCACCGTACATGTTGGAGTGTGAGTCGGACGCAACGACGAAGTCGCCGGGAAGCACGTAACCGTGCTCGACCATGATCTGGTGTCCGATGCCGGTGCCCGGCGGATAAGAGTCGATGCCATGCTGCGCAGCAAAAGCCTCCATGCTGCGGTACTTGGCAAGGTTTGACTCCTCTGTGTTCTGGATGTCGTGATCGGCAGTAAAGACGGGCTGCGTTGGGTCATGCACTTCGGAGGCGCCGATGCCTTTGAACTTCTTCATCACTGCCGACGTGTTGTCGTGGGTCATTACACGGTCGGGACGGATGGAAAGAAAGTCACCCGCGCGAAGCCTACGATCCGGGCCCTCCGCCATGTGGGTCTGTGAAATTTTTTCTACAATGGTCTGTCCCATACTTCACCTCTTTGCGTCACCGGTCCGCTCGAAACAACCGCATCAGTGCATTCACGTTCGTCTGCTTCTCCAGGGACCAGATTGCTTCGACCGCTTTGCGACGGGTTGCGTTTGTCATAACTGCCTCGGCTAACGCTTCGAACTTCTCTTCCACTTCCTTATCGGTTAGGGGATTGCGCGGATCGCCTTTGGGATAATCCAACTGCGTGCTGAGCTCGCGACCGTCGACGGTTTGGATCGCCACCACTACGCGCTGAAGTTCCGGAAATACTTTTTCGATCTCAGGATCAGCCACGACGACGATCTTGCCGAGTTGCGCCCGGATCGCCGGATCCATGATCTTCTCCGTAGTGAACTGCATGGGCGTTACCTGCCGCTCGGCGATCGCGGCAGCGAGTACGTACGGCAACGAGTGATCGGCTGTTTCTTTGGTGCGGGGGTCATACTTGCTGGGATCGCTCAGAATGTCGGCTCCGCGCGCTGTCGTGCGAATATGTACGTTGGCAACATCATCTGGCTTCAAGTCGTTGTCTTTGACCAAGGCCAAAACTGCCGAAATTGGAGTATGCGTCAGTGCCTCCGTGGGGAACGCCTTCATTCCACACCGGGTAATGCGCCACGACTCGCCCAGACCGTCGGTCAGGACATCTAGCCTCCAATCAGGCCCGAAGCAATGCACCAGTCCCTCTTTGCCATCGATGACGTGTTCCGGGCCGGTATAGCCTTTTTCCGCCAGCAATGCCGCGAGTACGCCGCTCTGCGTGGCCATTGGATCGACGGTGTTCTTCATCATGGTCAGCTTGCCCGCCGTGACTGCACCCAAGGTGGCGCGCGCGCTGGCGCTGATGCCGATGGCATGTTGCATTTGCCTCCAGTCGAGATTCAGCATTCGTGCAGCAACAATAGGTGAGACAAATGCCGTCAAGGTGGCATGATGCCATCCCCGTTCCCGAATTCCAGGGAAGGCCGCCTCGCACAAGCGCATTTCAAATTCATGGCCTAGAACCAAACCGACGATCAGTTCGCGGCCATCGCCCCCTGCTCGCTCGCAGCAAGCCAATGCCGCTGGAAAAATATCGGAGGGGTGCGAGGGATCCTGCTTCCAGTAGATGTCGTTGTAATCCATGCAGCGGATCATCAGCGCGTTGGCCAGCGATGCCGATACAGCGTCCAGTTGCTTTCCCGTACCGAAGACGGTGGCCCTGCCTGGTCCAGCAATTTCGTTGAGCACGCCCAGCGCGATCGTCACGTCGTGCTGTTGATATCCGCACAAAGCGCAACCAACGCTGTCGAGCAAGAAGCGCTTCGCCTGATAGATCGCGTCTTGCGAGAGATCACTGAACTGCACTCCCGCGGCCCACTGCGACATGGTCGCAGTCACAGTAGGATTTGTCGATGTCTTGCTCTCTGCCGGCGCTTGCATTGTGATTGTTGCCATAAAGCCTCTTTACTTGCCCAGGTTCTTGAACGGCAGGTACGCCATGAAATCGGCGTGATGCACGATGTACGCTTCGGTCGTTCGCTTCACCAGATCACCTTCCGCCGCATGGGATGCGATGATGTGACAGACTGCGTCCGGCACTCCGCACTCCATGGCCAGCGCGACGCCTATGAACGGGTGACGTAGCATCTCGCCACGCTTGCTTTGGCGCGTCTTACCGTCCACCGCCTCGTATTCCAGCAACTTGCCTACATCCGCCAGGATCGCGCCTGCGATCACTACGTCGTGGTCGATGGGCAGCGCATTCCCCATGAATTCCGTCATGCTCTCAGCTGCCTTGCGCGCTATGTGCACGACGCAGCGCTTGTGCTCCATGAAGGTCGTAGGACAATTCGGAACCAGCAAGGTAAAGGGGATGCGGTCGAGGTCCTCAGCGGTCAGCTGACTCCGTTCCAGAGCGAGTGCCCAGGTCTTCGTAACCTTCTCGCGCAGACCTGAGTCGCTGATCCATTGCAGTTCGGGCCACAGCTTCAGCACAGCCTCCCGCATGGGTTTCCTTCCGTGTCAGACGCGGAATGCCAGGCTGGACGCCCCCAGGCAATTCTTCGTATCTGGCGAAACGGATATTCGTATCACCTTGACCTGCCGCGGTGCTATGAGGCGCGTCACAAACTCCAGGTGATGCTCTCCAACTGGTGGGTAATTTCTTCGGCGGGAGTATTAGGGGGAAAGCGTAAGGGCTTACCAATCAACACTTTGAGCTCGCCTCGTCGGGCGACCTTTCGGCCCGAGGACTTCATGGCAAAAAGTCCATCGATACGCAGGGGAACGACCGGAATATCGAGTTTTTGAGCCAACATTCCAACGCCCGAGCGAAAGGGGGACGGCTCCCCGTCATGCGTCCGGCGACCTTCGGGGAAGACCAGCACAGAGTAACCGCGATCCACGGATTCCCCGGCGTAGGCGAAGCTCTCGCGCACCCCTGACTGTTGTGGCAGCGGGAAGACGTCGAAGAGTGCCACCGCCAGGTAATACCCAGCCTGTTGCCACCAGCGGGCGAAGACATTCAGGCTGGCGGCCGGACGCCACATACCCCACAGGCGTTCGCCCAGCATGCCGACAGCCAAGCGATGGCGAAGGCGCGACGGCATCGCAATGAGCACGAAGCCAAGATCAATGTATGTAACGTGGTTGCAGGTAATGAGGAGCGGACCATCGACGCCGGCGAGGTTTTCGCGACCAGCGATCTCAGGGTGCGCCATGATGAGCGTCGCCGGCAGTGTCAACAGGTAATAAACGAAGTTGCGAACCCACGTAACCGGCCAGCGCTGCGCCCAGCGTGGGTAACGGTATCCGCTCTGCAGGGCGCGTTGCGGCTCGTGCAACATGCGCTCCAACTCGCCAACCGTGCTGACCTGCGCAAAGTTCGCCTCGCTTAAGTCAACCTGGTAGCGATCCTCGAGAGCGCTCATCAACTCGACCCGATCCATAGAACTAAGGTTCAGGTCGCCTTCCAGCTTTGCATCGGGCGCGAGCGCCCCGGTTGACCGGCCCGTGATCCGGCCGATTAGCTCATCCAAGCCAGACTGAGTAGCCTGAGCAACCGGCGCGCCACCAAACTGTTTGCTCACGATGTCTTGAATGACACTTAATTTCGGCTTTTGCGTCGGCGTGCGCGGGAAATCCTGGTCCGGCCAAACTAACCAGCGGCGGATCTGCTGGAATTCCGCAAGGCGTTGATTCGCGTGGGCTACGATTGCTGCAGCGTTTGCTGCAGCATCGCGCAGCAAAAGCACAGCAACCGGTTCGGCATTTCCTCCCTGTTCAAGACCCACCACCACGCAGTCGCTGACCTCTGGCCGTTCCCGCAGCACAGTCTCCAGATCGTCGGGATAGATATTCATTCCCTCGCGCGTGACGATTACGTTCTTTTTGCGCCCTTTGAAGTAGAGGTTGCCCTCTGCATCGAGCGCACCCAGATCGCCGGTACGAAACCAACCGTCCTCCCCCAGCACCGGCTTGAGCTGATTCCCCTGCCAATAGCCCGCGGCGACGTTGGCACCGCGTACCAGAATTTCACCGTTCTCGTCGAGCTTCATCTCGCGGCCTTCAAGAACCTTGCCGATAGAGCGTTTACCCGTATGGAAGGGATGGTTCAGCGAAATCAGCGATGTGGTTTCGGTGAGGCCGTATCCCTGGATTACGACAAAACTCATCCTCCGCCAAAACTCTTCGGTGGCAGCATCGAGCGCAGCGCCACCCGAGATGAACGCCCAGAACTTCCATCCAAACTGGTTGTGAAATCGTCGAAAGCGCCACCAGCGGCGGACGAAATGCTCATCTTTCGCGGCATCGAACTGTTTACGAAACCAGTTTGTCGTTCCGGCGGCGTCCATATCCCGCTCGATCTTGTCTTTCAGCGACTCCATCAAACGGGGAACAGCCACTACAACCGACACCCGTTCCTTCTTGATTGTCCTTATTACCTCTGTGGGGTTCAGCGTGTCCTGAAAGAGCACGGTTCCTCCCATGAGTTGAGGGAGGAAAATCCCGAGAAATTGGCCAAAAACGTGGCTCAGCGGAAGGAGATTGAGAAACCTCAAGGGATGAAAGATGCGCTCGTACTTGAGGTATCCGGCCATTTGCCGCTCGATCGGCTCGAGGTTGGCAAGTACGTTAGCGTGGGTAATCACAACCCCGCGCGGCTCGGCCGTTGTCCCGGAGGTAAACACGATTTCGACAATGTCGTTGGGCGTAACTCCGGCGGGAACAACGGCGTCACAGGAGTATTGACAAATTGCCTCGCGAAGCGCGTCCAATTCGAAATGGGGAATGCCGGCAAGTTGGTTGTGAGAGGAACTGACGCACAGTTTCGCACTGACCTGCTGAGCGACTCGCAGAGCGAAGTCGGGCGCGGCAATCTTGTCGATGGGAACGACGATCGCGCCGCGGAGCAGGCAGCCAAAAAAGACAACTACCCACTCTGCGCAATTCTCCCCCCAAAGCAGAACTTTATCGCCCTTGTCGATTCCATGCGCTTCCAACACCCGTGAGAACCGGTACGACGCTTCCAGCACCTCTCCATAGCTCCAGCGCTGCAATCGATAGCCACGGCGAAAGATATACGCAGGCTCAACCGCATGCCGGCGAAAGTTGTTGAGGTACTCAAGAATGCTGGCGCGTGCCATTGCACACCAGTGTAACTGGAGGGTGAGGAGAGGAAGCTACGCGAAACGGCAAAGAAGAAGCTCAGCCTGGGTGTGACAACCACCCGCCCTAGGACCAGCGACGAGTTTCTTTGCCTTGTGCTTTCAGCATGTTTTTGAAGGCTACGGTGGCCTGCTTCACTTCGGGCATGGCAATCCCGCACTGCAGTTGCTTGCCGGACCGACGGGTTGCAACCACGCCGGCTGACTTTAGAATCGCAAGATGCTGCGAGAGGTTTGCTTTGGAGATCCCCAAGCCCTCCTGCAATTCCGAAGCCCACCGTTCACCGCGAGCCAACAGTTCAATTAAATGCAGACGAGTTGGATTGGCAAAGGCCTTACAAATCACTGCCTGCCGTTCGTAGATGGCCAGATCTCCGTTTAACTTTCGTTTCGTTCCCACGGACTCCCCCGAGAGCAGCGAGTATTTGACTCCTCCCAAACCACCCGCAAAGCGGGTGTCTCTCAGCAAAACCGATATGGAACTGACGAGTGGCGCAGGCTGGCGGCCTTAGGGGCGGCCAGACATTTATACCCGCCGAGTCCTCACCGGAAGTCGAACTTCAGGCTGAAACAGGGACACTTTAACGGCCAGTGGTCCCAACAGAACTATTATTCAACCGGTAGCCTTAGGTTCGACGCGCTTCCGACACTGATTTAGATGCGTCGATTTTATACCACATTAGACTGCAAGGACTCCGTCTTAAATCAACGACCAGGGGCAAACTCAAGCTGAACCAAACGGGTGCTCGAGCGACGGGCTGCGTGGCGTCAGTAATTCCGCCCCATCCGCTGTAATGTGCATGTCATCCTCGATACGGACCCCAAATTCGCCGGGAATATAGATACCGGGCTCATCGCTGAACGTCATATTCGCTTGTAGAGGTGTCATATTGCCGGGCACGAGGTAAGGCCATTCGTGGCCATCCAGTCCCATGCCGTGACCCAGGCGATGGGTAAAGTACTTGAACCCCGGGCCATACCCGCCATCGATTACCACCTTACGCGCAGCCGCATCAACGGACTCACACGGCAGGCCAGGCCGTGCGGTCGCCAGCGCTGCGCTTTGGGCACGATAGACGATATCGAAAACCTGCTTCATTTTGTCGGTCGGCCTGCCCAACACGAAAGTACGACTAATGTCGGAAGCATAACCTTCGACGCTGCAGCCGCCATCCATCAAAATGATGGTTCCTGCCTTGATCGTCTGGGGAGCGATGGAGCCGTGCGGTGTCGCCGAATAGGGCCCGACCTGCACGTCAGCGCCACCGTGGAAACCCAGCCTGCTATGGGCCTCTTCTACGAGTGACGAAAACTCATTTTGCGTCATGCCCTCGTGCATTGCCTTGTAGGCAGCCTCATATGCCGTGATCGACACCTTCGAGGCAAGGCGCATGAGGTTCAGTTCGGCTTCGCTCTTGATCATGCGGCATCCCGCGGTCACGGGAGTAGCGCTCGCAGTCTGCAGGGCCGGAAGATGCATCGCCATGCCGTTGCTGAAGACATACGGCGTTTTCTCTTCGATCCCCAGCACGCCTGTGGTAATACCCAAGTCCTTCAGCCCCGCGGCCACAAGTTTGTAGGGATCTTCGTTCTCCTGCCAGGTCAGAACTTCCGCATCCGTGCCAAATGGGCCGGTGGCGATCTGCTCGCGTGCCCGACCCTCCTCAAATGCTGGAGAGACGAAGAACGCCTTTCCCTTGGCAGGGATAACGAGAACGAAGAAACGCTCGCTGAGCCACCAATGGACCGCACTGTAGTAAGTCAGAGAACTTCCCGTGGCAATGGCAATGGCCTGTAGGTTGTTCTGTGTCATCAGCGCTCGGGCCCGTTCCACACGGGCCTTCCTCTCGTCCACGGTGATGGGAACAGCTTGGTCCTTCCATGATTTAAGGCTGGCGATGGAGGCAGGGAGGGTATCGTTACATTTGCTGGCGGCGCTGGCCGGAACAGCGGCCGCGGCAGCAGCAATAGTTCCTGTTTGGAGGAAACGGCGGCGAGATAGTCGGATCATGGCATTCGAGTTTATCGTGTCATCCGTCCGCTATGAAGCCAAAACCGCAACCGCCCATTAGCTCTTCGGAACGGGCGAAATCGGACCCCGGAGGGCGGGCGCTAATGACGTATCGACTTTCTGCCGATAGGAAGGTCAGCTGTCTCCTGAATCGTTCCTCGGCTGGTCCCAGCCGCTGCTCCGTACAGCGGCTGGGACGTTTTAGGTCTCCGCGGACAACGGAAGCATGAAAAGGCGCTTCGGGAATCCGATGATGAGGCCTCTTGCAACCAACTTGCCCGCTTCCCTGTTTAGACTGGATAGTGCGCACCGCCGTGGCGAACGTCGGCCCCTCTGACCCAGAAAATGACGTCCTCCGCAATGTTGGTGGCATGATCGGCTATGCGCTCCAGTGCTCGCGATATCAGGAGCACATTCAACGCCGGCCGGGTATGCGACGGCTCGCTAATCATCTTCTGTACCAACACTACAAACGCCTCATCCTTCATGCGATCGACCGTATTGTCCATTTGCAACACAGACTCGGCGACCTCCGCCCTGCCATCGAGGAACGATTCCAACGCTCGCTGCACCATGTTGGTCACGCTGCCCGCCATACGTGGTATGTCGACCGGCAATTGGACCTCAGGTTCACTAATAAGATCGAGCACGCGTTGTGCGATGTTGACCGCCTGGTCTCCCACGCGCTCGAGATCTGCATTGATCTTCACCACGGCCAGAATGAAGCGAAGGTCCACGGCCATGGGCTGTTGCATGGCAAGTAAATCGAGCGCCAATTCGTCGATTTCCCGCTCCGCTTGATTAATGTCAGTCTCGCCTTTGAATACCATCTGGCAGAATTTCGCGTCGCGGGTGCGATAGGCCTCAGCTGCGCGGTCAATGGCCTGTTCCGCCAGTCCCCCCATGCGCAGGAGCTTTTCTTTGAGTTCGTCGAGTCCTTGCTGAAATCGGCTTCGCGTCATCCAAACCTGCCTGTGATGTAGTCTTCCGTCCGCTTGTCGGCGGGGGTCGTAAAAATCTTCTCGGTCTTGTCATATTCAATGAGGCTGCCCATAAGAAAGAAGCCCGTAAACTCGGCCACGCGAGCAGCCTGCTGCATATTATGGGTTACGATCACCACCGTGTAGTGCTGCTTAAGCTGAAAAATGAGTTCTTCGATCTTGCTGGTCGATATAGGATCCAGTGCTGATGCAGGCTCGTCCATCAGCAGTACGTCGGGTTCAACTGCCAGTGAACGCGCGATACAGAGCCGCTGCTGCTGACCTCCCGAGAGGCTGGCCCCCGACTTCTTGTGCAACGTGTCTTTGACTTCATCCCAAAGCGCGGCCAAGTTGAGCGATCGTTCCACCAACTCGTCCATTTGCTTGCGGTTTCGGAAGCCATTCAGCCTCAGACCCGCCGCCACATTGTCGTAGATCGACATGGTGGGAAACGGGTTTGGCTTCTGAAAGACCATGCCGATCCGCCGCCGCACCTCCACGGGATCGGTGCCCGTGCCGTAAACCTCGATCTCGCCAACTTTCACTTCCCCGTCGGCGCGAGCGTCCGGGACGGTTTCGTGCATCCGATTCAAACACCGAACGAATGTGCTCTTACCACAGCCGGAGGGACCAATCACCGCGGTGACGTGGTTCGCCGCTACGGTCATGTCGATGGACTTCAGGGCAAGGTTCTTGCCGTACCATGCATTCAGTCCTCGCACCTCAATTCCTACACCCATATCGGCTAGGAGGCTCCCTTCAGAATTCCGCGGCTCGTGACGATGCGCACCGCCGCCACGGCGGATACGATCAGAACAATGAGAATTAGTGCACCCGCCCAAGCCTGCCGGTGCCAGTCATCATAGGGCGATAGACCATAAACATATACTTGCAGCGACAGCGCCGCCATTGGCTGATTCAGTTTCAAGTTCCAGAATTGATTTCCGAAAGCAGTAAACAGCAACGGAGCAGTTTCGCCTGCTACCCGCGCAAAGGCTAGCATGCAACCCGTAATCACTCCCGCCGATGCGGTGCGCAGTGACACCGATAGCGTGGTTCGCCATTTGGGAATTCCCAGTCCGAGGGCGGCTTCGCGCACTACGTTCGGCACCATGAGCAGCATTTCTTCGGTAGCTCGCGCAATCGTGGGAATCATCATGATTCCCAGCGCTACACCGCCAGAAAACGCGGAGAAGTGCTTCTGCCGAATGACAATCAGCCCGTACACCGCCATGCCGATTACGATGGAAGGCACCCCATTCAGTACATCGGCAGTGAAACGGACCAAATCCCCCAGTCGGCCGCGCGCGTATTCCGCGAGATAGATCCCACAACCGATGCCCAAAGGAACCCCGAAAGCGCTGGCAACAGCCAGGATCAGACCGGTGCCGACGATGGCGTTAGCCATGCCTCCGCCCAACTCGCCCGGCGGCTTTGGAGTTTTGGTCAAGAAATCGATATTGATCGAACCAATTCCTTTCAGCAGCACGTAGGCAAAGATGGCAAGCAGCGGAATAAGCACGAGGACGGCAGCGCCGATTGCAAACCAAGTCGCGGCATTATTCATGAAGCGGCGCCAGACGCTTAGCTTTTGCGTGGCCGCACTGCCAGATTGGTTAAGCACGGACCCTTCCTCCACTCCCGCCGGTGATGCTCCAAACCAGAAGGCGCGCCAGCGCGTTGACGACCAGCGTAACCAGGAATAATGCTAACCCGATCTCTACCAAGGCACTCAAGTAAAGATCCCCGGTGGCTTCCGTAAACTCATTGGCAATGACGCTGGCCATGGTATAGCCAGGCGCAAATAACGATTTCGAAACCTCCGGACGATTGCCGATGACCATCGTAACCGCGATGGTTTCGCCAAGAGCACGGCCCAGCCCAAGAATGATTCCGCCCACAATACCAATGCGTGCATTCCGCAGCACCCCCATGCGGATCATCTCCCACCGGGTTGCGCCGAGCGCCAGCACGGCTTCGCGCTGGTTCTGCGGCACAGCGGTCAGTACTTCGCGTGTTATGGAAGACACGATGGGGATGACCATGATGGATACGATGATGCCCGCCGCCAGCATTCCTATTCCGTACATCGGGCCGTTAAAGAACCCGGTCCAACCTAGCACCTTCCCCAGGAATGGCTCGACGTACACACGTAACAGCGGTGCCAACACGAAGATGCCCCAGAGTCCATAAATGACACTGGGAATCGCGGCCAGCAACTCTACCAGAAACGAGATGATCGCTCGCAGTCGAACGGGGCACATCTCGGTGATATAGACCGCAACCCCCACCGAAAGCGGAACGGCGATTAGCAGCCCCAGGAACGACGAAACCAGCGTGCCATAGATAAAGGGAACCGCTCCGTACTGGTCATTGACCGGGTCCCAATCGTGCCCGTAGAAAAAGTGGAACCCGAACTGGTGTAGCGAAAGCCTCGATTTGTCCACCAGTTCCCAAGCCACGAACATCACAATCGCAAACACGGAAACCGCTGTGAGGAGAATTAACACGCCGAAGAGCGCATCCGGAATGCGGCTGCTGCGTGGACGGGTGTTACGTATCCTCTGTAGCGCTGTAGCTACCGTACGCTGCGATCGCTCAGTCGCGGTCTGCGCAAGAGTGGGAATGACGATTCCAGGCTTTTCCGTTGGCTCGAATTGTTCAGACGAGTTCTGCTCGTCGTGGGTATCTGGCATCTCTCTCATCCGATTGAGCCGTGACGAAATTCAACATGGCCAACTCCGGGCAAAACGCGAAGTTGGCCGGATACCAGCGAATACGTCTTAGTGGACCTGCTTGGTGATGGCCGCTTTTTCCATTTCAACCACTTCCTTCGGCAACGGAGCGTAGGAGAGCGCTTCGGTCATGGCTTGGCCAGGCCCTAGCATCCAGAAGAGGAAGTCCTTCAGGATCTTCC
Source organism: uncultured Acidobacteriaceae bacterium (assembly GCA_963738905.1). Classification (GTDB taxonomy): domain Bacteria; phylum Acidobacteriota; class Terriglobia; order Terriglobales; family Acidobacteriaceae; genus DASRAA01. The sequence goes on along the minus strand of CAVTYG010000009.1, from coordinate 96,745 downwards.
CTTTGTTGGCGTCCGTCGGATTGGTCGGAATTAGCAGCCAGGTGAAACTGGCGATCGGATAGGCGGTCTTGCCTGGAGAGTTGGTAATGGATACTCGAAAATCGGCCGGCATCTTCACACCCGCCGCCGCTGCGGTTGTACTCTCGAGGCTTGCCTTGATGAACTGGCCGGACGAGTTCTTCACAGTGCCATATGGGATCTTGTTCTGCACCGCGTAGATCAGCTCCACGTAGCCCAAGGACCCGGGCAGCTGGCGAATCATCCCAGCTACTCCCTCGTTCCCTTTTCCGCCAACGCCAACGGGCCATTTCACCGAAGTCCCTTTTCCGGTTGTTCCCTGCCAATCCTGGCTGATCTTGGAAAGATAGTCCGTCCAGACATACGTCGTACCGCTGCCGTCCGAACGATGCACAACGGTGATGTTTTCGTTGGGAAACTTGACGTCGGGATTCGCTTTTGCGAGCGCCGGGTCGCTCCAATTTGAGATCTTGCCGAGGAAGATTCCAGCCAGAATCTCAGGCGTAAACTTCACTTCTTGCGAAACTCCGGAAATGTTATAGGCTGGCACAACAGAGCCCAAGACAGTAGGTACGTGGAGCAGCTTAATTTTCGACGCTTGGATCTGCTCATCCGACATTGGACCATCGGTCGCACCGAAGTCGACGGTACCCGAGGTGACCTGACGAATCCCACCACCGCTGCCAATGGACTGGTAGTTAATCTGAATATCCGAATGTAAGTTGTGATACTCGTTAAACCACTTGGAATACATCGGGTATGGGAAGGTGGCACCCGCCCCATTTAACTGTGTTTGTGCCAGAGCACAAGCAGTGAGCGCAAGACTGCATAGAATCACCCTGAGTGATCGAATCACGACGGATTCCTCCTGACAACTTCTCTTTGAGTTCTACGCTGGAATTGTTACGAGCCTGTTACTAAACCGTGAAAAGAGGATAAAGAGGCCACTTAAGTGAGGATCAATGTGGGAAAACGCACTAAATAACGCAATATGAATAAGTTAGCTGGTCTTGTGCTTGCGCTTCAAGTCGTCGATGAACATCTGTTCGACCGGCCTGTCATACGAACGGAGAACGTGTCGGACGGTGTGACCGCTCACCAAGTGGCACACTTCCTCAGCCAGATTCTTGGCGTGATCACCAGCCCGTTCCAATGATTGCGTCATAAACAAAACGTGAAAGCTCTCCTGCCGTGGCGAGTTATCGTGCGGGTCGAGATGACGCATGAACACCAGATTGCGTAGCCGGTCCATTTCTGCGTCCGCGCGGAGTACCGCCAAAGCCAGATTCAGATCACGCTCGCGGAAGGCGCTCTGAACATCTCCCAGCATTTTTTCGAGCCGCGAGGCCATAAGCGTGAGGTCCCTGATGTCTTGTAAATCGATGCGGCTCCCCACCGCGGCCGCCCGGTTACTGCAATTCAAAAGCAGATCCCCAACTCTCTCAAGACCAATGATGAACTTTAAGCACGCCAGCAGTTCCCGGGCATGTACTTCGCTCACCCTGGTGATTACCGCGGTCACGCCCTGATCAATTTCACGGTCGAGTCCGTCGAGTTCCTTCTCCCTTTGTCGAACGCCTTCGAGCACCGACGGAACTCCCGTCGCTATGCCTTCGGCCACAATACCCGCAGCTATACGTGCGACCTCACACGCCTGCAAGGTTTGTTCCTGTAGTCGAGCGCACATCTCTTCCGCGTTGAGGGGATTGGGCTCCGCGCTGCTCATAGGTTCCCCATAATCGGTCTCATATCCTTGTTCGACTGTGACGAGCGCCCGAGCCCGTGCCCATTCCTACGACCATCGCTTCCGATTGGAAGATACACCTTGACCATTACACTGCCATCAAGCGGCCGTCAAAATCTGCTCAATACGAACGCTGCTACGCCTGTACCGCGACTCTTTCGCGAGGCAGGGTGAAATAGAATGTCGAGCCGTGATTCAGCTCGCTTTCGGCGCGGATGGTGCCGCCGTGGGCGCGCACTACATGTTTCGCGATGGCGAGCCCCAAGCCCGTTCCTCCCGATTCACGCGAACGCGCTTTATCGACACGATAGAAGCGTTCGAACAAACGCGGCAGATGTTCGCTGGAGATCCCCGCTCCGAAATCTCGGACGTAAAACTGCACTCCATCTTCAGCATCGCAGGCGCCGATCAGGATCTTGCGACCCTCTTCTCCGTATTTCATGGCATTGTCGATGAGGTTCCCAAATACCTGATGAATAGCATCCCGGTCCACCAGAACTCCGGAGGACGACGTGTTCATGACCGCCAGATGTATACCTCGACCATCGGCGATTTCCCGGAATGTTTTCACTGCCTCGTCCAGCAATTCCTGGGGAGTCGCCGCTTCCAGCCGGAAACTCTGTTCACCGGATTCCACCCTTGCCAAAACGAGCAGATCTTCGGTAAGTCGGGCCATTCGAGTCGCATTCTTGCGAATGATCTCCACAAACTCTCGGGTCGTGGGGCTGAGGTGTTCCGTTTCCAGCACGGTTTCCGCATACCCCTGAATAGAGGTCAGCGGCGTGCGCAATTCGTGGGAAACGTTGGCAATGAAGTCGCGCCGGGTCTTCTCCACCCGCTCGATCTCCGTCTGATCATGCATAACGGCCACAGCGCCGCCACCGGGCATAGGGGCAGCGGTCAAATCGAAGATCCGCCCGGAAAAGATCTTTGCGGCGCGCGCCACCACAATGTCTCGCGTTTCCAGCGCAGTCTGTACGGCGCGGAGAATCTCTGGATCCCGAGCTGACTGCACTAGCGGCTCGCCCAAACGGATGCCGCTTGGCAACAACCGTTCCATCCGCTGATTGGCCCATAAGACGCGTCCGTCTTCAGCCACCGCGATTACAGCTTCTTGCATGGAATTCAGTAATGTCTCCAGGGTCTGACGGCTGGATTCGACCGAGCGGAAACCGTCTTCCAATTTTCGGGCTGTCTTGTCCAGCGCCGATGCAACATGCGCAATCTCATCGCTGGATTCCTCTTCGATGCGGGCAGAAAGATCACCTGCTGCTATGCGCTCCGCGAAGGCAGTAATGCGCGATAGGCGTCGGGCTATCGATTCTGTCGCCACAAAGGCCAGAACCAAGGCAACCAGCGCGGCCACCGCCGAGCTCTTTAGGAGATCGACTTGCACCCTGTGGTTCGCCTCCCGGACCGCTGAGAGCGGATGAGCGAGCCTGACCGCCCCGCCGGGAATCGGTGCTGCTTCGTACAGAAACTCGACTCCTACGGTGTGCGAAGACCGGGTCGCCGTTCCTAGTTCGCCGCGTAATGCCAGGGCGAACTCCGGCCGGGACGCGTGGTTCTCCATCGTGGAAGGATCCGCCTCAGAGTCGGCCAAGACTTTGCCGGTAGAGTCGATGACCGTCGCTCGTTCATTGGCTTCGCTGGCGGCCTCGTGGGCGATCTGTTGCAGTTGCCCGGGCGATGCTCCTGCCACCCGCGACGCAAACAAAAGAGTCTTCTCTCGCATCGAGCTTTCAATCTCGCTGCGCAACATACCTTCCCAAGCTTTTTGTACGAGCACATTCATCGTAAGCATGCATGCCGCGATTACTACCAGGGAAGCGGCAAACAGCTTAAGAAAAATGCGACTCTTCACGCCTTAGGGACCTCGAAGCGGTATCCTGCCCCCCGTACCGTCTTTAGATAGCGCGGATCGTCGGGATTGGCTTCGATCTTCTCACGAATGCGACGGACATACACATCCACCGAGCGCGGCGTCACGTAGTGGGTGTCGCGCCAAACCGCATCCAGCAACTGGTCACGCGTGAAGACACGGGCAGGATGGCGGGCCAAGTATTCCAGAAGACGAAACTCCGTGGCTGTCGTCTGGGTCAACACACCTCGAACCGTCAGCGTCATACCGCCGCTGTCGATCTCAATGTCTCCAACCTTGACTACGGCGGGGGCAAGCGGTCGCTCAAACCGACGCAAGACGGCCCGTACTCTCGCCACTAGCTCGCGCGGACTGAAGGGCTTAGGAATGTAGTCATCCGCCCCCAGCTCAAGCCCGATGATCTTGTCTGATTCCGTGGACTTAGCCGTCAAAAAAATCACGGGAATCATGGTCAGAGCCGGCGTTTGCCGTATGCGGCGGCACAACTCCAAGCCGTCGCCACCGGGCAACATGATGTCCAGAAGGAATAGAGCGGGTACTTGCTTCTCAGCCTCTGTAATTACCCCTGAGGCTGACGCAAAGGATCGCACGCCGTAACCAGCTGACTCCAGATGGTGGCGCACGAGCCGGGAAATGTCTGTGTCATCTTCTACGGCGAAGACGGTCTGTTTCACCGCTGTATTGTAGCTGACCGAATTGGCAGAACTCTCGTGTCCTAACATGACACGTTTACGTTAACCTGCGTCTTGTTACAGGGTTATGAAAGTCTGATGAACGCTTTTATAACTTAGTTATCGACAGGGAACGAAACCCCAAGCCCCGTTCTTGCTGCCAAATGATCAAAAGCAAGGCAACGGGACATCATTTCGCGCTATCCTACCGCGCATGCCCTGGCGCTTCCTCAAGCCTGACCGTAGGCTGGCCGATAAGCCAAGTGTGCTGAAACGTTTCCTTTGTTGCGGTTTGCTTCTTTTCTCAGCGGTCTCGGTGATGCATGGGGCGTGCCTCCCGCCTCACACTGGCTCAGTAACCACGAACAACGGTGTCGCCAATTCACCCGCTACCACCATCGATTGGAACGGCGGCTCAGCCACTATTGCGGCCAGCGAAGCCCGAACTCTGGCATCCGCCAACCAGCCCGACTACACCATCCGCCGCAACGCCCGCGAAGTTCGGCTGGAGTTCACCGTGGCCGATGAGCGAGGACGGCTCATCACCAGCCTGGCCTTGAACGATATCCGGGTATTCGACGACCAGTCGCCGGTATCGGAAATCCGCCAGTTCTTACGCCAGGACGACCTGCCATTGCAAATTGGTATCTTGCTTGACGTCAGCGATTCCGTGCAAAAGACTGTCCTCCGCGAAAAGCTTGCTACCCAACTCTTCGTCCAGCGAATCTTGCGCCCCCAGACCGATCGCGCTTTTCTGATGACCTTCAGCGCTGACCTGAAGGTCTGGCAACCTTCCACCGGCGATTCGGTGTCCTTGCAACAGGCCGTAGAAAGAATCGGTTCTCCGGCATCCACGACGAACTTGTACGACGCGCTGTTTTACGCTTGCCGCAACAATTTCGCGCAGGCCGCCGAGGGCGCTGTCCAGCGCATCCTTTTGCTGTTCAGCGACGGTAATGACACCGGGAGCCTGCATGCCCTCCCGGACGCCATCGCCCAGGCCCAGCGTCACGACATACAGATTTATGCCGTCTCGGTTCATCCCAAGGGATGGAATAGTCGAGGCGACGAAATACTGATGCATGTCGCCGACACAACAGGAGGCCACTTCTACATAGCGAATAGCGAGAAGGACTTTCCGGCTGTCTTCGACGCAATGGCGCAGCAGATGCGGACACAATACAGCCTGTCGTTCCCTCCCGTTCGCGAAACCGCCGGTTTTCACAGCCTTCGCCTGGAAACGACCATCCCCCGGAAAGTACAGGTCCACGCCCGGCAAGCCTACTATTTCGAGGCCCAGTAGACTGATGCCCCATCGTTTGGCACAAAAGAAAAACGCTCCGCGCGTGGCGGAGCGTTTTCGAGATGGGTGAGAGCTAGTGCAGCGGGTTGGTCAACCAGTCGCGAGTGAGGTAATCCGTCATACTCAGCGCCAGCAGCAGAAACAGGAAGAAGATCGCCGCGATCACCGTGACCTTGGTCAGCTTGGAGCTGTAGTAAAGGTGCATGAAAAACAGCACAACCAGTGTGCCTTTGATCGTAGCGATCACCAGTGCCAGCACGATGTTCCAGTCATGCAACTCGATGAATGAGACGAAAACCGTCAGTCCCGTAAGAAACATTAGGGTCGCCCAGATGCCCACGTAAATACTGACCGGTATAACGTGCTGCCGATGTTCTTCCGATGCCATAGGTCCTCGCCTAGCCGCCATGTTTCTTGCTGATCAGGTAGAGCAGCGGGAAAAGGTAAATCCACACCAAGTCAACAAAATGCCAGTAGAGTCCCACATTCTCCACAGGAGAGTAATAGTCGGCGCTGTAAAGGCCTCGGGCGCCGGCGATGACAATCCAAGTCACCAGTCCGATGCCGATAATCATGTGCAGGGCGTGCAGCCCGGTCATCGCCCAATACAGCGAGAAATAAATCTGAACATTCTGTGCGCTAACGCCGGCGGCTTCCGCTTCGGGAAACTGAAAACTCGGGCCGGGAAACTGATGATTGGTCCAGTGCTCGTGATACTCGATCCCCTTGATGCCGAGGAACCCAAAGCCGAACACAATGGTGATCAGCAGCAGTATGATCATCATCTGTTTTTTGTCGGTCTGGGCGCAGCGGACCGCCATGGCCATGCTGAGTGAGCTGCAAATCAGGACCGCGGTGTTGGTCGCGCCTAGCCAGATATTCATCGTCTGGCTGCCTTCCACGAACGCCTGATAGTAAGTCGCGCGATACACCAGATAGGCACAGAAGAGCCCACCGAAGAACATGATCTCCGTCACCAGGAACAACCACATGCCGAACGTGGACGATTCGCGCTGCTGGTCCATGCTGGCAAAGTGGTGCTGTAACGCGTGTTCAGCGATCTCGATATCGCTAGTGGCCAACCGGGACCTCCTCTTCAGGCTGGTGCTCGTAATCGTAAGCTTCCCACGTTACGACCGGGGTCTCGTCGAAGTTGTGCGTTGGTGGCGGCGATGGTGTCATCCACTCCAGTCCCACCGCGTTCCACGGATTAGGCCCTGCATCTTCGCCGTACTTCAGCGACCAGGTGAAGTAAATCATGGGCAGCACATACCCGACCGCCAGGACCGATGCTCCTGCTGTAGAGAGAACGTTCAACACCTGGAATTCAGGAGGGTAAGCATGATAGCGCCGCGGCATGCCCATGTAGCCCAGGATGAATTGAGGGAAGAACGTCAGGTTGAATCCCACAAATACAAAAAGCGCCGACAGTTTCGCCCATCCTTCCGGATACAGCTTGCCTGTCATCTTCGGCCACCAGAAGTGCAGCCCTCCCATGTACGCCAACACCATGCCGCCCACCATCACGTAGTGGAAGTGCGCTACCACGAAGTAGGTGTCAGTTACGTGGACGTCCACTCCGATCGACGCCAGGAATACGCCTGTGAGTCCGCCGACCGTGAACAGCCCAATAAACGCGAACGCATACAGCATTGGTGTGTCGTAGCGTATCGATCCTTTGTAAAGCGTCGCCGTCCAGTTAAAGACCTTGACCGCCGACGGAATCGCCACCAAGTAGCTCAGCAGGGAGAACACTAGCGCTGCGTATACCGAGATTCCAGCGACGAACATGTGGTGGGCCCAGACCAGAAATCCCAGCACAGCGATCGAGATGGAAGCGAGCGCTACGAATTCGTACCCGAATACCCGCTTGCGCGAGAAACAGGTCACAATCTCGCTGATCACTCCCATCCCGGGCAGGATCATGATGTACACCGCGGGATGCGAATAGAACCAGAACAGGTGCTGGAACAGCAGCGGATCGCCACCTAACGCCGGGTTGAACACACCGATGTGGAAAAGCCGTTCCAGTCCGACGAGCAGAATGGTAATCGCGATCACGGGCGTGCCCAGCACCATGATTAGGCTGGCAGCGTAGTTCGACCAGCAAAACAGGGGCAAGCGCGTCCACGTAAGGCCCGGTGCACGCATGCGGTGGATCGTGACGATGAAGTTCAGTCCCGTAAAGATGGATGAGAACCCGACAACAAAAATCCCCAGTGCCGTGCCCACAACGTGGGTGTTCGAATATGTCGTGCTGAACGGTGTGTAGAAGGTCCACCCAGTATCCACACCGCCAGAAACCATTGACACCAGCGCCAGAGTCGCGCCGAACATGTACAGGTACCAGCTCAGCAGGTTGATCCGCGGAAACGCCAGGTCCTTGGCGCCAATCATCAGTGGAATAACGAAGTTGCCCAGTACTGCCGGCACTGACGGAATCAGGAAGAAGAACACCATCGAGATTCCGTGCATGGTGAACAACTTGTTGTACGTGTCCGACGACACCAGGTCGCCCGCTGGGGTGAGCAGTTCCAGCCGGATCAGCATGGCAAAGAACCCGCCCACGAAGAACATCCCCGTGATCGAGATCAAATACAGCAACGCGATCCGCTTATGGTCTTTCGTCAACAGCCACGACTTCAGACTGTAGCCATTGTTCAAATAAGTTTCGCGCTCTACTGTCTGTACTGCAGTTGCCATTTCACGCACCTTCGGGGTTAAAAACCTAATTGCTCTCGCTTGCCGCCTGCGGAGTCCCGGCCTCGGCATTCTGCTGGGGCTGTGAAAGTGACTTCACGTAACTCACCAGCGCTCCCAGGGTTTCTTCGGTCACTTGCCCCTGGAACGTCGGCATGATGGGTTTAAAACCAGCCACGACCTTGGCCTGCGGATTCAGGATCGATTCGCGAATGTAGTTCTCATCCGCCATCACGGTCCGCCCATCGGCGAGTTGGACCTGCCTGCCGAAAATCCCTGCCAGGTTGGGGCCGCGGCCCTGCGTATCGGAACGGTGGCAGGTGGCACATCCCAACTGCGCAAATATCTCCCTGCCGTTGGCCGTCATGGTGGGCAGGTTTCCGGCATTCGCCAGCCACGCCTGATAGGCAGCGGGTTCCATGACCACCACTTCGCCGACCATCCCTGAGTGTTCCGTACCGCAATATTCGGCGCAGAACAGGTGGTAGGTCCCAACTTTGGTCGCATGGAACCACTCTGACGTATAACGGCCCGGAAGCACGTCAGTCTTAATACGAAACGCTGGTATGTAGAAACTGTGAATCACGTCCTGCGAACTCATGATCAGCTTGACGTCGCGATTCACCGGAACGTGTAGGGCATCGATCTCCCGCTGTCCGCCTTCGTGCTCGATCTTCCACATCCACTGCTTGCCGACTACGTAGATTTCCATCGCCCCTCGTGGCGGCCGCGCCTCCTGGAAGTAGATCAGGGATCCCCACGCGAAGAAGATCATCGAGATGCCTAGCGGAATCAGGGTCCATGTCAGCTCCAGCGGTAACGAGCCTTCAATGTGCTCGGCGTGCGGATGGGCTGACTTCCGGTACTTCACCGCGAACACGAATACGAGCGCAAAAATAAGCAGCGTGAAAAACGCCGATACCGCGACCAGCAGGGCGTACAGGCCATCTACCTGGGCCGCCATCGACGACGCTTGTTCCGGAAAAAGTGGGAGGTTCTTCCACATATCGATCAGGCCCGTCCCGCTCCCTTATGGGAATCATGAGGTTCACGACGATACATCACGATCAGGAATCCGCCCAGCAACAGCACTGTCGCCGCTCCTCCCAATCGCAAAATGTTAGTGATCACCGCACCGTACCGGCCCGTTGTCGGGTCATAGTGGTAGCAATACAGCGTCACCTGGTCGACCAGATTGCCAATCTTGTTGCGTGACGCCTCGATAAGGCCGAGGCGTAAATCTTTCGGCGAGTACTCCACTCCGTAGTAATACTGGGCCAGCTTGCCCTGCGGTGTCACAATCACAATCGCCGCTGAATGAATGAACTGCCCGGTTCGCGGATCGCGCTTATAGTGAAATCCGACGGCGTCCGCCAGCTTCTTGATTTCCGCCTGCTGTCCAGTCAGGAAGTGCCATCCGGCACCGTCCGTTTTGTTTTCCAGCCGCTCGTTCATACGATCGATGAAAACCTTCTTCCTCTCCGCTGCAACTTCCGGCGTCTCCTCCGGATCGATACTGACCGTTACCACCTCATATTCCTTGCCCGGAGTGAACCGCAGCACTCCCAATGCACTTGCCATGCCGGCCAGCTCTTCGCCGCATAGCATTGGACAGGTGTAGTACACCAGGTTCAAAATCACCGGACGTCCCGACTGAAAGTAATCCTCCAGTTTCACCGCCTTGCCGGCTTCGTCTTTGAACTGCAACTCCAAGGGCAACATTTGATCGAGGTGCTGATCGATCCCGATGTTCTTCAGATCATCTGGACTAACCTGGGCCGATGGCTGGCTACTGTCTCGCAGGAACGTGGACGGCGGCTGCGCCAAGACGGACATACTCGCCAGCACCAACGTTCCTAGTATTATCTTCGTCGCCAAGCTCTTCTTCATTGCTACAGTCATCACTTCTCAAACTTTTTAATCCCACCGAAGCACCAAACCGGGCGTAGCCGAGGGACCCGCATTCTCAAACGCCACTCGAACCTACTGCCCTCCTGGCCCCGCAGGTGCTTTCGCCGCCGGCGCCGCTTTCTGCGCTACTGTTGTCGTCGGCTTCATTGGTAACCCGCGCTCTTGAATCAACTTCATCGCCTCGTCGATCGGCAAATGTACCGTTCCGCTAGCGTCCACAAACGGCTGCGGTGCGTACAGGATCTTGTGCTCCGATTCCAGTAATTGCCTCATGTCCATGACGTCGTTGGTCTGCAATCTGGGTTCAGGAAAAATGTCCGGATTCACGTTGGTGGTGTTCTCAAAGTCCTTACCCGCCGCAGTGAGTGCCGGCTCCTTCTGCGCGCTGATCAGCGGGCTGGGATTTCCCTTGGCGAAGAAGGGACTTCGTGCCAGAAAATGGAACATTCCCCAAAGCACGAGCTCAATGAAGATTCCCGCCACCAGCAGCCCGCCCAAAAACACCAGAATCCCTTTGGGACTCAGGTCGGTGCGGTCATAGTCCACCGCCGGATTTTTGAGCAGATCGTAGTCGTCGCGATTAGTGGCCATGTCCCGACCCCTGATGCAATAAGCTCGGCATCTGCGGTTCGTACGCCGGCAAAATCGGCCGCTGCCGCAGGTTGTAGAAGAAGTATCCGAGCCACAAGCCGCCGATTCCAGTTGGGGCCACGAGGTACCAGATACTGAAATAGAAATGTCCACGTGCGTGCGCGAAGTTCGGCACCACGTACCAGTAAATGTCCACCAGTCGCATGAACATCAGCAGCACCGCAAGCCCGATCAACCGGCGCCCGTCGCGCTTGCGGTCGCGCGACAGTAGCAGCGCAAACGGCAATGCAAAGTGAAACAGGATGATCGCCAGCGCGATCATGCCCCATCCACCATGGATGCGGTTCAGGAACCAGCTGATCTCGTCCGGTAGGTTGCCCGCCCAGATGATCAACCACTGTGAGAACGAGAAGTAGGCGAACAGCATCACGAAAGCCAGCATCAGCTTGGCAATGTCGTGAAATTGTTCTGCCTTGATAATCTCGCGCATCGGGCTGTAGCCGGTCAGCACCGTCAGTATGATGATGCAGAACGCCAGCGCCGACAGCCCTTCCCCCGCCATGAAAATCATGCCGTAGATGGTCGAGCCCCAGTGCGGATCGAGCGACATCACCCAATCGACTGCGGCAAACGAAATCGTCAGCGAATACAGCAGCAATCCAATGCCGCTCAGTAGCTGGAAGCGCGGCTGATGCCCCACGGTCGACGGCTCATCCTGCAATGCCGAGCGCTTGTTCAGCACGTAAGAAAGACCAATCCAGATAGCAAAATACAGAATCAGCCGTCCCCACCAGAATGGCATGTTCAGATACCAGCTATTGTGCTCGGTCAGCGAAGAATCGCCCATCCATGCATACAGGTAATGACGGCCCAGGGCGATGGGTACGAAAAGCACCAGCATCAAAGGAAAACCCTTGCTGGCCGCTTCCAGAATTCGCCGGATCGAGAGTCCCCACAGACCGCCTGAGAGATGCTGCACCATCAGCAGCGCCATGCACCCCAGGCTCAGACCCAGCCACAGCATGAAGCCGATGAGATAACCACGCATCAATTGTTCCGGTTGCATGACCAAACCGATGACGCAAGCAAGCGCGGCGACCACACCAACGCTGAAGTACGTTCTCTGCCAGCCCGACATTTCCGCGGGAACCACGTAGTTCACGTGCTCGACCTGGAGGTTCGATTGGCTCACTGGTGGCCTCCTTCGGTCGCTATCGGAGGCTGAGGCCGGGCGCCCTGCGTGTCATACGGAGGCGGAATCACAACACCCGCGGGCGGTTCGCTCGCGATCTGTTGCCCCGCCGGGACGTCGGCTCGCGTCGCTCCCTGGCTCAACTGCAGCGCACGAATGTAGGCGGCAATCGCCCAGCGGTCTTTCGGTTGGACCTGCTGTGAGTAATCCAGCATCACACCATACCCGTTCGTCATCACGTCCACGAAATACCCAATCGGAACGTGGCGCAGCCGCTCATTGTGGTACGAAGGAGGCCGCTTCAGTCCGCGCTGCACGATCATGCCGTTGCCGTTACCGGTCTCGCCGTGGCATGGCGAGCAATAAATGTTGAACCGCTGCTGTCCGCGCTGCAGCAATTCCGCCGTCACCGGCACCGGCATATAGTTGCCGTCTTCGGAGCCGATTCGCCCGTTGTAGAAATACGTATCGGCACGCTCGTTCCCGCGCGCCACCGTTCCCTCAACCAGTGGACGCGCCGACCGCTTGTCGGCATAGAACGTGTTCTCCTGTAGCGGCCGAAAATACGGCTGGTTCTGCATGTCGGAACGGCATCCCGCCAACAAAACCAACGCAGTTCCCGCAAGCAGAATCGCCACAAGCCGAGTAGTGCCGAATTGAGGATGCCGATTAATGTGGCACCTCCGAAATCGAAAGCGGCTTCAATCTTTCCATGAATTGTTGCGTGCCCACCACGTCGAACTTGGGATCAGTGGCCTCTACACACAAAAAGAACTTGTTGCGCGTCACCTTCGAGAACTGTTCCACGTTAAACAGCGGATGATAAGGATGCGGCAACCCATTCAACGCAAACATGCCGATCATTCCTATAATTCCGGCGAACAAAATCGTCATCTCAAACGTCGGCACAATGAAGGCAGGCCAGGAATCGTACGGCTTTCCGCCGATGTTCAGCGGATAAGCGATCACATTGATCCAGTACTGCAATGCAAATCCCGACGTTCCGCCAAGGATCCCGCCAATCAGGGTGATCAACGGCACTGCCGACCGATGAAAGCCAATCGCCTCGCTCGCTTCCTCGATTGGAAACGGGCTGTAAGCATCCATCTCCCGATATCCCGCCGCATACGCCGCTTTGCAGGCGTTCACCAGATCCGTGGGTGTTTCGAATTCGGCCACCAGTCCGTAAATGCTGGGCACAGCGACAGCGTGGCTCATTCCTTCACCTCCGCCTGCGGCAGCAGCATGCGTATCTCAAAAATCGAGATCGCCGGCACAATGCGGATAAAGATGAACATCGCCGTGGTAAACAGTCCAATCGTGCCCGCGTAGGTCGCCCAGTCCCAGCGCGTCGGGTCATAGTGTCCCCACGAAGACGGCAAGAAGTCGCGATGCAGGCTGGTGACGATGATAACGAAGCGTTCCAGCCACATTCCGGCCAGGACCACGAGCGAAATCCCGAACAGCCACGTCGTATTCGACCGGATCTTCGGCCACCACAAGACTTGCGGGATAAGGATGTTCAGCAGGATCAGTGCCCAATATTCCGGCGCATACGGTCCGAACCAGCGGTTGTGAATCATGAACCGCTCATAGGTCGAACCGCTATACAGTGCGACAAACGTCTCGAAGAAATATCCGTAGCCGACAATCAACCCGGTCGCCAGCATGATCTTCGCCGAGTTCTGCAGATGCCGCATCGTGATCATCTGCTCCAATCCGTAGTACTTACGAATCGGAATCGCCAGCACCAGCACCATCGCAAAACCGGAATAAATTGCGCCTGCCACGAAATATGGCGGAAAGATCGTCGTGTGCCATCCCGGAAGAATGGCGATCGCGAAGTCGAAGCTAACCACGGTGTGTACGGAGAGCACGAGTGGCGTCGAAATACCTGCCAGCAGGATGTACAACGCCTCATAGCGATGCCAGTGCCGCGCCGAACCGCGCCATCCCAGCGACAGGATCCCGTAAATCCGCTTCGCCCATAGGCTCTTCGCTTCGTCACGCATGGTGCCGAAGTCAGGCACCAGGCCCACGAACCAGAACACGGCAGAGATCGTCGCATACGTCGAAACCGCGAACACGTCCCAGATCAATGGGCTGCGGAATTGCGGCCACACTCCCATGCTGCTCGGGTACGGGAACATCCAGTACGCCAGCCAGGGACGCCCCATGTGCAGTACCGGGAACATGCCGGCGCAAGCAACGGCAAACAGCGTCATGGCTTCGGCGAAACGGTTGATCGAGTTACGCCACTTCTGCTTGAACAGCAGCAAAATCGCCGAAATCAGCGTTCCCGCGTGCCCGATGCCGATCCACCAGACGAAATTGATGATGGCGAAGCCCCAGGCAACCGGTATCTCGATGCCCCAGATCCCTACGCCGCGCAGGAACAGGTAGGTCACCGTCATTCCCAGGATCGCCAGCAGGGTCATGCCGACCGCCAGTCCCGCCAACCATCCCAGCCCAATCGGCCGCTTGAGGACAGCGTCGGTGATCGTGTCGGTGACCGAGTCGAACGTCTGTCCCGGACCGAGTACCGGCGGCTCTTCAAGCCATGCTACGTTTTTCTCGTCAACTTCGGCCATCTAACTCCGCTCCGACTGATCAAGTTCAGGATTCGGGTTCAACACGACTGCCATGTACGTCGTGCGAGGACGCGTATTCAGATCTTCGAGTAAGCCGTAATTGCGTTGGTTGGCCCGCAATTTCGCTACCCGGCTATTGGGATCGTTGAGATCACCGAATGTGATCGCACCCGCCGGACATGCCTGCTGGCAGGCGGTGACGATTTCGCCGTCCTGCACCTTGCGGTTCTCTTTCTCCGCGTTGATCCGCCCGTGCGAGATGCGCTGAATGCAATACGTGCACTTCTCCATCACCCCGCGGCTGCGCACGCTCACTTCGGGATTGCGCATCATCTTGTACTGCTGCGTTTCCCAGTCCTGCCACAGCAGGAAGTTGAACCGGCGCACCTTGTACGGACAGTTGTTCGAACAGTACCGCGTGCCCACGCAGCGGTTGTACACCATGTCGTTCAGGCCCTCGGTGGAGTGGACCGTCGCACCGACTGGGCACACGACTTCGCACGGCGCGTTCTCGCACTGCTGGCACGGAATCGGCTGATAGTACGCCGACGGGTTCTCCGTTCCGCCTTCGTAGTACACATCCACGCGTAGCCAGTTCATATGACGGCCGCGCATCACCTGTTCTTTTCCGACGACAGGAATATTGTTTTCCGCCTGGCACGCCACCACGCAGGTCTTACATCCTACGCACGAATTCATGTCGATGGCCATGCCCCACTTCGCTTCTGTGTACTGATACAGCGGGCCACCCGCAGTCGTGGTGTACAGCGAGAACTCCGGCGTCGGAGCCTCAATCCCTTCATGCGCAAAATTGGGGTTCTTGATGAAGTCTTCCAGCGTCGCCTTCCGCACGATGTGCCGGTCGCTCATGTTGTCTGCGCCCGGAATGCCCGACTGGTCGATGTACTGCCACCCCTGCGGGTTCGCAAACCCATAGCCATCGCCGACTTTACTGATCTTCCCGCCCGTGAAGTACAGAGCATCGCTCGCACGAAGCGTGTACGCGTTGAATCCTACTTCGTTACCGACGCGCCCTGCTTTACTGCGGCCATAGCCGACGAACACCGTGATCGCGTCATCCGGATGCCCTGGACTGCGCCACACTCCGCCCCGCACTTTGCGGCCGTTCACGTCGATCTCAACGATATCTTCGGTCTTCAGCCCTAGTTTTTCAGCCGTCTTAACGCTGATTTGTACTGCATTGTCCCAGCAGATCTGCGTCATCGGCTTCGGAGTCTCCTGCAGCCAGGCGTTGTTCGCATACGTTCCGTCGTAGATCGTGGGATCACGCCGGAACATTACCTCGAGCTCACCTGTGCTGTTGGTGCTCGCCGCCGAAGCGACGCCTCTTGGCGATATCGCCTTCGCGGGAAATGCCGTACCCGCGACGAATCCGTCATTGAGGGCCTTTCGCCATGTTGGCTCGAAGTCGCCGGTCATCTTGCCCTGCCAGTATCGGCGAACAATCTCATATCCGGTCGTAATCGACGAACCGGTCAACGCCTCGACAAACTCGTATTCGCTCTTGCCGTCGTACAACGGAGCAATCAAGGGCTGAATCAGGGTCGCCGTGCCGTCCACGGTTCGTACGTCGCCCCACTGTTCCAAATAGTGCGTTGCATTGACGTGCCAGTGAACGTAATCCGTCGTCTCGTTCTGGAATAAGCTGTGCTGCACTCGCAACTGCACCTTGCCCATGGCATCGACGAACTTCAGATCGGCGGGCGCGTCATACACCGGGTTGCCGCCAATAATCAGCAGCAGATCGACGGTGCCGGCGTTCATCTCGCCGACTAGTTCCTTCAGCGCTGCCATCTGGTCCTGCGGCTTCGCTTCCACTGGATCGGTGTAGAACACCGTGTTCCCCACCGCGCCCAGCGCAGCATTCATCGCATGCGCCAACGCATGTACTGCTGCAGGCTGATTGTCCCCCGCAACGACAACCGCTGCACCCTTGTGTGCTTGCAGGTCCTTCACTAATGCCGCGACAAACTTCTGCTGTTCCGGCTTGGCGGTGCTTCCGCCGCCAACACCCAGGCCCGCGGCAATCGCTCGCGCCAACTGCTCCACTTCCGACGCCCGCACCGGCAGCCGATGATCGGCCTTGCCTCCGGTATTGGTCGGCGTGCTCTCCACGATGTAGAACCGCGACATCTTTTCCTTCAGCTCAGGATTGCGTCGCGAAGCAAACTGCCGCGCATACATCACGAATCCCGGATAGCCGCTGGAGAGAAAATCGCCGTCAAGCGACAGCACGATATCGGCCTTGTCGAGTGCATAGCGCGTCTCGACGTACTGCCCAAATGCAAGCTGCGATCCCGCGCGAACGTTGTCGCGGCTGATTGGGTCGTACTGTACCCACTTCGCCGCCGGATAGGCCGCCAGAACTGCGCTCATCTGCGCCGCCAGCGTCGGACTGCTGACCGTTCGACTCAGAATCCGCAGTCCTGCTCCCTGCACCGCCTTCTGCGAATTCAGCGGACCCCCGATTGCCGTCGCGAAGTCAGTCCATGAGCGAATGTTCCCCGTGTACGTCACCGACTGCGAGCGGTCTGGGTCGTACATGTCGAGCACCGAAGCTTGCGCGAATACGTCGCTACCTACTCCTGCCGGGTGGTCAGGATTTCCCTCCACCTTCGTCGGACGCCCTTCATGGCTCTCTACCAGCACCGGAGTTGCGTAGCCCCCAAACGGCATCGCACTCGCGAAATACAGCGGAATCCCGAGCACGATCGGCTCCGGTTGCCGTACGTACGGAACGATGGGTTCAACCGGCTGTTTGACGCATGCCGACAGTCCCGCCAGCGCCATGGAAGCCGTCATCAGCTTCATGAAGTCGCGGCGTGACGCTCCCTCCGGCCAAACCGACGCCTGCCGGGGAAATTCGCGGTGCATCATCTCGAAGAAGCCGTCGGTTTGCGCCAGCTCTTCCAAGCTCCGCCAGTACTGCGGGCCGTTCTTGACGCGCGACAGCTTGTCACGCACCTCCGCTAGCTCCAGCTTGCTGGGACAAACCGCTTCAGACTTCCCTTGGCTCTCTTTATCCATCATCTCGCTCTGACAACAGGCTGCTGTTTTCTGACAACCGTTCTACCGATGACACGTGTTGCAACTCGTAATGTCTTCCACCGTCCGGATGTGATATTGCGACTTCAATGCCGCTCCTAACGTCGCCTGGTCGGTGTAGGTCGTCCCGTCCGCCAGTTGCACCGGACGCGCCTCCGTCGGCTGGGCATAGTTCATGTTGAACACCTGGTCGCGCGGCCGCAGATACTTCTCCGTCCCGCGATGGCAGTCCAGGCACCACTCCATCCGCATCGACGATTCCTGGTACATGAACGGCATCTCGTTCACCCGGCCATGGCACGTCGCGCAACCCACTCCCTTGTTCACGTGAATGCTGTGGTTGAAGTACACGTAATCGGGCAGGTAGTTCACCTTGGTCCACATCAGCGACTGTCCCGTCCGATAGCTCTCCCGCACCGGCTCCAGCATCGCCGCATTCGTCCAGACCTGCGAGTGACAATTCATGCAGGTCTTGGTGGGCGGAATCCCTGCATAGCTCGATTGCTCCACCGAGGTATGACAGTAACGGCAATCAATCCCCAGTCCGGCGTTGTGGTGCTGGTGGCTGAACGGGACCGGTTGCGCCTGGCGCACACCCTGGTAAGTAACATAGGGCGACTTTTGCATCTCCAGCGCAAGCCCCAGCAACAGGCTCACCACCACAATCACCGCGAGAATCGACAGCCGCGCAAGACTGTTCGCACTACGATGAAAAATTTGTGCCATTTACGAAGCTTTCCCAGTGTTGCGGGCATGGAGCCGATCGCCCGTTTGGCCTCATGTCAAAGCAGTTGTGCCGCTAACGAACGACCAGATGTGATGCTTATCACCCAAGTCGGTGATTATAACAACGGAGGTTCCTTGCTTTGCAAGTGAACAATGCAAACTTCGTCGGTGCGCCTGTTTAAAACGGCAAATTTATTCCGCTGCCCCGTGTCTCTTGTTGTGAATCACAACGAGATGCCCCTCTTCCCACCACGAATCGGGCGAACGCGGATCATCTCCGGCTCTCGGTTTTCCATCTTGGGACTTCAAGCGAGGGTCACTGCATCCAAGGAAACGAGGAGTCGCGATTTTGCCGTTTTCCAGTAAATCGAAAAATCGTGCGCACTCGTCTCACGATTCCAAAATGACCTGCGCCATTGCGTACTCTTTGCTGTGGGTCAGCGAGAGATGGACCCGTGCCCCTCCGCAACGGGCAAAAAACTCGGCGGCCTTCCCGTGGAACGTGATTGTCGGACGACCTCCCGGCAGCCGTACTACTTCGATATCGCGCCACCTCACGCCCCGGCTCCATCCGGTTCCAATGGCCTTCATTCCTGCTTCCTTGGCGGCAAACCGGGCTGCATACCGCTCAACCGCGTTCGCCTTAGACTCGCAATAGTGAATTTCACCCGCGGTGAACACCCGTTCCAGAAACCTCTGGCCGAAGCGTTCGATAGTCTGCCGAACCCGCCCTACTTCTGCGATGTCGATGCCGGTGCCCACAATCACCCCACCAACATACAATACTGGCCAAGACCCACGTGCGGTGTCGTACTACTTTCATGCTGGGGAATGCTTCATTTTTTTAATGTCGGTTCCGTTTTGGATCATTTAAATTCAATTGCTTGCGACCACAAGTCATAATACTGCTTGGGGTTTTCGCCCTACGGCTGTTATGATGAAGTCGCTCGATTGATCGACGTTGTACGCAGCAGTACCTGCCTAGCAGCACCCCTGCCTGCTTCACAATCCGTTCGAATCGCAGCTACATCTATTTCGAAGGAACAAGTAACACAATGGAACAAGGTACCGTTAAGTGGTTCAATGACGCGAAGGGCTACGGCTTCATCAGCCGTCAGAACGGCGAAGACGTATTCGTTCATTACTCTGCCATCCAGGCGGGCGGATTCCGCAGCCTCCAGGAAGGCCAGAACGTTCAGTTCAACGTGGTCAAGGGCCCCAAGGGCTGGCAGGCCGAGAACGTACAGCCGCTGTAAACAACTCGAGCGCAAGTTCATGAATACAGGCGGTCCGTTCTGCGGACCGCCTTTTTCCTGTCTCGGTTTGCTCGATCCTGCCCCGCTCTAAAACCTTATCGCCGGAAATCCGACCAGTGACGAACGGCCGATTGGCGACTGCCAACCGCCGGAATTCGTCTGTAGTCCGCTACTTTTCGGTAGCTCTTTCTCCCAGACGCGCATATAACGTTTCGGATACGCCATTTGAGGTATCCAATCGGGGCGCCACCCCGCGTGCGGTCATGCGCGACACTACTCGTCTACGTCGTATTCCGTGGCACGGCCGGTCCACGCTCTCCTCCTGCGTCATCGTTTTCACTGTCCTTGGATTGATCGCGATCCCTCGAGCTGATGGGCAACCGCCTCAGTCCGCCATGGCACAGGCACCTTTTGGCGACGTTACCTGCGTTCTCCAGGATACTCGCGGCAATTCTGTGTCCGAGCTGGTTGTCCAACTTCAGCTCGCGACGCCGCCGCTCATGCGCTTCTCGGCGCCCACCCACGCTGACGGTTCCTACACGTTTCGCGGAGTGCCGCCCGGATCCTATGACCTCACAGTCGCTGGTGGACTCTTGCTTCCCTCCAAACGCGTGCTCATCAAGGCTCCGAATTCGACGATCGTATTGAAATTGCCGATAACGCTTCCGCCGCCCGGAGGCGGCATCCACGAGACCGTCTCGGTGGAACAACTCTCGGTGTCCGAAAAGGTCCGTGAAGCTCTTCGCAAGGCCTTCGAGGCGTGGGAACGAAACGACCTCGGGCAGAGCCGCAAGCTCGCTACTCAAGTCCTGCAACTTCATCCAGACTTCGGACCGGCCCTCAGCCTGCTCGGCATGCTCGACCTCGCCGAAGGCCATCCCGCCGATGCCGTCATAGGACTCGAGCAGGCCCTGCGCTATAACCCTGACTCGCCCCGCACCTACGTCGTGCTCGCTTCGGCGTACAATGAGCTGCACCGCAACAACGAGGCCCTCTCGGCACTTTCCATCATGGCGAAGTTATCGCCGGAAACTTGGCAGTTCCACTACGAAAAGGGACGCGCCCGCCTCGGACAAGGCGGCTACCAGGACGCGTATGTCGAATTCAATCGCGCACAGGAGTTAGCGCCGCAGGAACTCATGGTGCTGCATGTAGGTAAGGCGCATGCGTTCCTTGGACTTCGCAACTACGACGCGGCACGCACCGAATTCGAGACGGTGGTCCGTAAGTCGCCTGACAGTCCTTATGCCGCAGATTCACGCCGGCTGCTGGCCGTCCTCGACGCCCAACGCGCCGACCAGACAACTACCGCTCAAACTTCGAACCCCGAGCCCGCACCACACTGAACCGGCGACATAACTCACACCCCCGCCGACGCAACTCCCGAGTAGTACCGTTGCGTACGCGGCAGCTTCGCTGCATATCCCAGTAGGAAGAAAAACGCCGTCGAGAGCAGACA
The DNA here is from genome assembly GCA_963738905.1 of uncultured Acidobacteriaceae bacterium. GTDB lineage: Bacteria > Acidobacteriota > Terriglobia > Terriglobales > Acidobacteriaceae > DASRAA01. The sequence continues at coordinate 75,635 of CAVTYG010000009.1, read as the reverse complement.
GATCACTAGTCGCGCCCGCGCCAGCGGCAGCGGATCCAGTCCCATGTACTTCCCCATCCGCCATGCCGCCCAATTGATCACCTGCGTCGGCACTACGGTCCAGATAGCGACGTAAAACCACGCGCGCTCAGCGCCCTCGCCAAACGTGTCCCGCCGGGCCCGTGGGGTCAAGTCCACCGCCGTCGCCGCCACAACTGCCAGCGCTAAGGGATAGTATGCGTACTGGTACATCTGCTCCAGCATCCACTCCCCGGTGACCGCCGCGACACAAAGCCCAATTAAATTCAGCGCAAACGGCACGATGATGTCGATCCACGCCGCCGTGTAGCACACCACGCGATACCACAGGTTCGGCTGATGGACGCCGTAATAGTGAATGTACGGCCTCTCCTCGCAGCCCGGCACACGCCCTACCCATCCCCGCCATGCCACCACAGCGACCACGATCGCCAGCCAGATCCAATGCCGGCGGTCAGGCCCATGCGTATAGAGGTCGTAGGTGAGCGGCCAACCCGGCAGCACCCAGAAGACCCATATCCAGATCGGAGTATGGAGTACGCGGTAATATCCCTTGTTCTTTATCGCGAAAGACAGCCTGTTTCATGAGTGATTTGAGAATAGCTGCTACCCGGGTGCCCTACACAACCCCGTTTTTGAGTTGTGTGGGATTCGCGCGCCGCGGCTACAACAATCTTCCGCCGTCATACACCAGCTTCCCATCCATCCTCCGCGCCTCCGCCATCAATGTATGCGGACGCACCGGCCGCTTCTCATCCTCGATATGCAAAACGCTGTGCCCGTGCGCTACTAAGTAGTCACTCACCAGCATGCGATGGCACTGGAAATACATCCGCTCCGCACACATAATCGCTGTGCCATCGCGATCCTTTCCCTGCTCCGTCATCCTGAGCGAGGTCGCCTCTGCCCATCGAGTCGAAGGACCTGCTGTCTCCGCCACAATCTCCAGCAACCTCCCAATCGTCGCCGCAAACTCTTCCGTCATCATGTAATCCGCATAATTCCGAAACGAGTCATTTCGCAGCGCCGTATTCGGCGAGTCTTCGAGGATCTTCTTCCGTCGTCCGCCCAGCTCTTTCATCCATACATACCCGATCCTGCGTTTCGGCAGTTCTTCCTCCAACGACTCGCGATTGAAGTGCGGCAACCGCCGCGACATAGGAAATGCCCGAATATCCACCAGCGTCGTGACGCCATGCCCCTTCAGCGCCGCCACCAGTTCATCGAGCGTACGCGTCGAGTGCCCGATCGTGTAAATCACGGCCATCAATCACGCCTCAATTTTTCAAATTCCCATTGAACAACCTAAAATGCTGCGAAGGCATATCGGACGGTCCGCGATAACTCCGTGCTTGAGGTGAAAGATGAATCGAACCGTTGTCGTCGTCATGCTGGCATTTTCTTTGCAGGTCTCTCGCCCAGCAGCCTAAGCAACCCCCCACACTCAAGAGCATACTGCTGGAGGAGCTGCGCACCACGCACAACCAAAAGGATTGGTTCGTTCCAGCAAATGTCGCCATTGAGGGCCTCACCCCCGAGCAGGCTAAGTGGACTGACGGTAGCGGCAACCACTCCATCGGTCAGCTGACCGTCCATCTCATTTTCTGGAATCAGCAACAGTTAGCAAAGATGAAAGGCGAACCGCCGCCAAAATACAGCGGCAACAATGACGAAACATTCAACAGCTTCGACGCAGCGAATTGGTCCGCTGCGGTGAAGCAACTCGATGATGTCCTTACCGCGCTGGAGAAGACGGTGGAAGCCGCTGACGACGCGAAAATCAATCAATGGGCGTCCAAGCTTACCCACATCGCAACCCACAACGCCTATCACACCGGACAGATCGTATACATTCGCAAACTTCAGGGATCGTGGAATCCGGAAAACGGAGTGAAATAGGGCCGCCTCACGCCCCAAGCTTTTCAATCGCGTCCAGAACCAGGCTGTCCTGCTCCGGCTCGACCGTCCGCAGATCCAGCAGCACCCGCCCGTCTTCCACCCGCGCAATAATTGGCGTCACCCACTCGCGTAACTTCCGGGCAATTTCATCCGCTCCAATCTCCGCCGACGACACCGCCAACGCCCGGCTCGCCAGCGTCGCGCCTGGAGCCGATCCCCCGCCAATCACCGACCGCGTCTCCACCACCTCAACTCTTAACCTTGGAGAACTCACGTGCAGTTTTCGCATCATGTGCTCGGCGCGCTCTTCGATCTGTTCTTCGCTCAGCCGCATCATCCGCAACGCCGGCAGCGAATCGTAATCTTCCCGCAGATATGCCAGCAGCGTGGCCTCGAGCGCAGCGTAAAACATCTTGTCCACCCGCAGCGCCCGAAACAGTGGATTCTTCCGCACCTTCGCCACCAGCTCGCGGCTGCCCGTGATGAGCCCGGCTTGCGGACCTCCTAGCAGCTTGTCGCCGCTGAACGTCACAATATCCACGCCCGCCCGCAGGCTGGCCGCGATCGTCGGCTCACCGCGCACGCCAACCGATGGCAAGTCAAAGATGTCTCCGCTGCCCAAATCCTCCATCAGCGTAATCCCACGCCTTCGCGCCAATGCCGATAGCTCTTCCAGCGATGGCTGCTCCGTGAACCCGGTAATTTCGAAATTTGATCGATGCACCCGCAGCAATAGCTTCGTTTTATCGCTGATCGCCTGCTCGTAGTCGCCAACCCGCGTGCGGTTTGTCGTTCCCACTTCACGCAGAATGGCCCCCGACTTCGCCATTACGTCCGGAATGCGAAACGATCCGCCGATCTCCACCAGTTCGCCACGCGAGACAATGACCTCGCCACCCTCCGCCAGCGCATTCAGCGTCAGCAGGACCGCCGCGGCATTGTTGTTGACCACGATGGTCGCAATCTCTCTCGGGTGGCCCACATATCCCTGATCTTGAGGTATGTGGGACTCGGGATCGTCTGGGTGCCCCGTCCTTTCCCCGGTTTTTGGAAAGAGTGGGACCGAATCTCCCGTGGCACCGAACAACCTCGCAAACAATCGACTGACGTGTACATCGCGCTCGCCTCGTTCTCCGGTCGCCAGATCCATCTCGATGTTCGAGTACCCCTGCGACACTTCTGCCATGTGCCGCAGCGCCTCGGCGCTCAACGGTGCGCGTCCCAGGTTGGTATGCAGAATCACGCCTGTCGCGTTGATTACAGGCCGCAGCGAGTACGCCATCGTTGCCGCCAGTCGTAGCCCGATCTCCTCCGCTACACCTGACACCGCCACGGCTATCTGCTCTTCACCCATCTCGTTCCGGACAATTTTTGAGCGTAGCTCGTCCAACACGGCGCGCGCCGCTTCCACCGTAGCGGCGTGTCCCTCGCGCGTTACAAACTCCTGCACCTCCGGCAGGCGCAGGAGATCGTCTATTGACGGCAACAGTCGAAACAGTTCGGATTTCGTTGAAGAGCTCACGGCTTTCGAGTTTGCGGACCTGAAGCGCCCATTGCAGACGCCTTCCTATCTACTTCCGTCTCCCCAATAAACGGCTAACGACCAACAGGGCCACCACGCCACCCAGACAAACCTTTGCAATCTGAGCAGGGTCGTAAAAGCGAATAAAGCGCACACCGGAATCGCTGATCTCCAGCGCGCCTACCGGAGACGCGGTCACTGCTCCCCCGCCGCCACCTCCACCGCCCGCGAGAGGCCGTTCGGTAGCCACGCCTTTCTGTTCGCCCCCTCCCCATCCGCCTCCCAGGCAATAGCGCACCCGGGCCACCGGAATCACCGTCTTGCCGCCGCTTTCAATGGGTTCGCCGAAGACTTGCTTCACGTTCGCGCCGACGGCAAAACGCTCGGACATCGATTGCAAAATCTCTTGTGCTTGGTTCACAACGCCCTCCGGAATCCTCTCGGAAACCCCAAAAAGTAAAACGAGCTGCTATCCAGAGGGAATTACCAGACAAACAGTTGCGCCCCGCCCGCCGGCGACGGAGACCTGCCCGTCAAAACCGTCGTGTCGCGGTCCGGACCGCCAACGCTCTGGCTGGCTCCCGGTAGCTTCACATCGTCGCCGCTCACTTCTTCGCTGCCGGTCGCGCCGTTGCTGTTCATGATTCCTACCGCGGCATCGGCCTTATCGCCCGGGCCCGTGGCAAACACAATGATTCCCCCGCGCCGCACGCCATTCACGTACGCCGCTATGTGAGCATCCGACGCCCCCATCGTTTTCAGGTCCTGCCCCAACGCCACCTCAAAATCCGTCCGAGGAGTGCTCAACGCGTTGCTGGTTGCCATATCAACCGGCTCGCTTAACACCCGAATGTCCTTCGACGAGAACCCACCGGCTTCGAGGGCCTTCACTGCCCCATCCGCTGCGCTGCTGTTTTTGAACAACCCAACCGCTGTCTTCGCCATATAGCCTCCGGTTTCTACGCGTTATGCTTCTTGTGCCACACTCATTGATGTCCGCAAACGAGCACCGAAATCATACATGAATCAGCAACCCGGGCCCCATTCCACGCATTACCCAATCAAAACCAGTTCGCAGCTCAACCGACCTCCACCAACCCATACCTTCGGTTCCAGTGACTCCGCAAATGCATCACCGCATTCGCCATCTCCTGCTGGGTGATGTGCTCGTTCGGGCCGTCCAGCACGAACCGCGCCTGTTTGCGCGCCAATTCCAGAACATCACGATCGCGCAGCAAATTCGCTACCCGAAAGTCCGGCATGCCCGCCTGCTTGGTGCCGAAAAACTCTCCCGGGCCGCGTTGCCGCAAATCCAACTCCGCGATTTCGAACCCATTCTGCGTGCGTACCATGGCATCCAGGCGCTCTTGCGCCTCTGGAGAAATTTTGCCGCCAGTCATCAACACGCAATACGACTGCGCCGCCCCGCGCCCAATTCTCCCGCGCAACTGATGCATCTGCGAGAGTCCAAACCGTTCCGCATGCTCAATCACCATTACGCTGGCGTTCGGAACGTCCACCCCCACTTCGATCACCGTCGTCGAAACCAGCACATCGATCGTGCCCTGCCTGAAACGCCGCCATGATGGCGTCTTTCTCCTCCGCGCTCATGCGTCCATGTAGCAGCCCCACACGCAGCCCAGCCAACTCGTGGCTACGAAGCCGTTCATACATCTTGATGGCGGCCTTCAATTCACCGCCCATTGCGCCTTCCTCGATCACCGGGTACACCACATACGCCTGCCGCCCTGTTCTCACCTGCTTATGAACGAACTCCCACACTGACTGTGCCACATCGTCCGACACCAGCCGTGTCTTGATCGATGTCCGTCCCGGAGGCAATTCATCCAGCGCGCTGGTGTCTAGGTCGCCATACAACGTCAGCGCCAGGGTTCGCGGAATCGGTGTCGCCGTCATCACCAGTACATCAGGCTCCGCATCGCCAGGCTTCTTCATCAGCCGGAATCGCTGCATTACTCCGAATCGGTGCTGCTCATCCACAATCACCAGCCCCAGGTTGTCGAATTCCACTGACTCCTGTATCAACGCATGCGTGCCAATCACCAATTGCGCGTTGCCCTGCGCAATATGTCGTCGCACCTGCTTCTTATGTCCCGCCTCCTGCGACCCCGTTAGCAGCACGATGCGGTATCCCGCCTTCTCCAGAATGCGCCGCGCCGACAGGTAATGCTGTGTCGCTAGAATCTCCGTCGGAGCCATCAGCGCCACCTGATACCCATTTTCGATCGCAATCACCGCCGCTTGAAACGCGACAATCGTCTTGCCCGATCCCACATCGCCCTGCAACAAGCGCCTCATTGGGACGGGCTGGCGCATGTCCTCTACGATCTCTTTCAGCACGCGCTTTTGCGCCGCCGTCGGATGAAATGGCAGGATGCGTTTCACTGCCGCCCGTACCTGGTCGTTGATCTGAAAAGCCACGCCGGTTTGCGCCCGCACCTTACGTCGCTTCAGTTCAAGGCCGAGCTCCAGGTAAAACAACTCTTCGAAGATCAGCCGGAAATGCGCCGGAGTGCGCGCCGCCTGCAGGTCGGCAAGGCTCTCGCCCACCTCCGGCCAATGTGCCTGCCAGAACGCCGACTTGCGATCGATCAGTCCCATCTGCCCGCGCACCACCGCAGGGATCGCGTCCGGCAAATCGCCCTCTATCTTTTCCAGCATTCCGTGAATGATGCGCCGGAACCAGCGCGCCGTCAGCCGTCCTTTACCCGCCGACTCATAAATCGGAACGATGCGCCCCGTCTCCAGGGTCTGCCATTTTCGCTCGTCTTCATTCCCCGTTGCGCCGTCTTCGCTTGGGTCGTACAGGATCTCGAACTGTGGCTGCATAATCTGTAGGCGGTCGATGCCGCGCGTCGTGGCTTCGACCTTGCCGTACAGGGCAACCAGTTGCCCCGCACGAAATTTGTCTTGCAGATAGGTCGCGTTGAACCAGATGCACTGCAACGTGCTGCGCCCTTGCCCCACCGTCATCTCGAACAGCGGCATGCGGCGTGTGCGAAACAGCCCCGCCGTGCGCACCTCGGCAATCACGCTCGCCATCTCGCCTGCTCGCAGCTCGCCGATGCCCCGCGGGTTCAGCCTGTCTTCGTAACGAAACGGCAGGTAGTACAACAGGTCCTCGACGACCGTGATGCCCTTCTCTTGCAGCATCGCCGCAAAGCGCGGCCCAATGCCCTTCACATACTGCACATTGGTCGAGAGATCCAGCACACTGCGATGGTAAATCAGTGCAGTCGCCTGCAGTCAGTTGCCAACCCCTCTCGTTGTCATCCCGAGCGAAGCGGCCCGCCGTGGCGGGGAGCGAAGTCGAGGAACCTGCATTTCGCTCGTACCACCGAACGCTGGTTGCCCCATCTTGTTCTTGGGATAGGGTGGGACAAGACTTTATCTACGTGTCATCCTGAGCGCTGGCGTCGTGCCGCCCTATAGCAACCAGAAAAATCCGATCCCCATGTTCCCCCGCCTCCTCAAACAAGCCGTATCAGTCATCCTCGGCAGCCTGCTCTACTTCTTCGTACTGATGCCCCACCTGCCTCCCGCCGCCCGCCACCAGCCTTTCCGTCTCGACTGGGGCCTCGTCGTTGTCGCCTGGATCTGTCTCGTGATTTACGGCCTCATCGAACTCGCTCTTCGCTTATACCGGAACTGCGTCAGATCCTAGCGAATAGAAAAACAAATTGCCTCCGTGTTCTCCGTGTCTACGTGGTGAATTCGTTCGCCCCAAAAACTACGGGGAGCCTCTCGGCTCCCCGCGCATTCCACATTCCGCCCTGCCTTAAAACTGTTCCGGGCTGCTGTCCTTGAACATCTTCTGCCACTCTTGCTTGTGCTGCTCCATCTGTTTCTTCATCTCGTCCATTTGTTTCTGTAGCCCCGGCTGCATCTCCTTCCATTGCTGCGCCATATCGCGGGCCATATCCGACAACTCCTTCGCGCTTGGCTTCATGCTTTCTGCCATATCGCGCACTGTCTTGGCCATCTCCGGAGTCATCTTCTCCATCTCTTTGCGCATCTGCTCGGTTTGCTGCCGAATCACCGCCGCCTGCTTGCTCATCTCTTCCGCTTGCCGCTTCATCTCTGGAGTCATCGTCTTCACAGCCGCTTCCGTCTGCTTGCGAATCTCCTCGCCCTGCTCCGCCATGTCAGCCGCCTGCTTCTTTATCTCCGGAGTGATCGACTTCGTCGCCAATTCAACTTGCCGCTGCAAGTTGGCCATCTCATCAGAGTTCAGCAGCGCCATCATCGAAGCATCTACGTCGAAGCCTTCCCAATCCCGTTCCTTCAACTTCGACGTATCGCTCGGCAGCGTCATTTGCAGGGTCAGTTCTTTCTTGTCACGCACCACTGCGATCGACATCTTGCCGCGTCCCCGCAAGGCTCGTCGCCAATCCGCGGTATCGTGAATCATCTCGTTATTGACCTTTACGATCACATCGCCAGCCTTCAGTCCTGCAGCCGCTCCCGGGCTCCCCTTCTCCACCGTGCGTACCAGCACGCCGCGGTTCTGCGGAACTCCGAAGAATTCGGAGAGTTGCGGGCATAGTGCTTCCACCACGATTCCCTGGCGAGCGGAGATCGGAGCCCCTCCCACAATGTCCATCTCCGGATAGGCGCGAGGAGGCAATGGCGCCATCGGTGGCATGGCCATCGTATTTGCAGCCGGGCCTAAAGGAGCTGGCGGACCCGGAAACACATGTGCCATTTGCCTCCAATCACCCAGCGTGACCTTGATGTCCTTCGCTTGTCCCCCAGAACGCACCACCGTCAAAACCACCGTGCTCCCAGGAGCGCTCGCATGAATCATCCCTGCGAACTGGTCCGGCCCATTCACCGGCTTGCCGTTATACGAAACGACAATGTCGCCGTTCTTCAGCCCGGCGCGGCACGCCGGACCGTCCTGGTCCACGTTGTCAATCGATGCTCCGCCGTTCTTCAAATGCAACGCGGCTGCGGTTTCGGTAGAAACGCCATCCACCATTACGCCGAGATACGCGCCATGCGTATCACCGGCGAATACAGGCCCAACCGATAGCGAAAATGCTAAAGCTGCCAGCGCCCACGAACGTGTGATTTTCGATGACTTAAGAATCGCCATTATGCCAACCCTGCTTTATTGCGACCGCCGTATTTCAATCTGCCCAATGGTCGTACGCAAACGCAAAATCGGACCACCGCCACTTAACTGACCCTCGCCGAACATCGACTTTGGCCCATACTGCCCGCCTTCCGAAGTAATTGCAAGGCCCGGCAACTCAGACTTGATCCCGAAACCGTTGGCCATTTCCGTTGATGCATGTACGTCCATGCCAAGATTACGGGGGAGATAAACCAATATGTTTCCCAACGCAGTGTGCAGCACCGACTCGCGGAACTGGCCGGGTTGCGCCACGAACTGCACCGTAATCGGCCCACCGCCCGTCTCGACATGAGCGCTACGAGCAATCTTCATCAATTCCACGGCCCCACCGCCGGTCGTCACCTTCACATCGCCGCCCGCGCTTGCGATTCTCACCGTGCCGCCGCCTGTGTCTGCCATAACGCCGCCCGACACATCGCCCAAGTTCAGGTTCCCGCCCCCAGTCGACGCCCGCAGATCACCGTTGCACCGCCCTACATCGATACTGCCTGCTCCGGTCTCCACCGTAGTCGGCCCCGCATTTCCCACGTGGACTTTACCGCCGCCCGTCCTGATGGTCACCTGGCCGTTGGCGCTGTCAACCGAAACCGTCCCGCCTCCGCTCTGCAGAAACACGTCGCCGGAAAGGTTCGTCGCCTCCATGTTGCCGCCGCCGCTGATGATCTTCACCGGCCCCGAAATCTTGTCGATCTTGACGTTGCCCGCCATGGTATTCCCGAACACGCTACCCGAGATTGACGTCAGCGCCAAGGCTCCAGCGCGGGTTTCTACTTTCACCATCTCGGTCATCCGCGGAACCTGCACCATGATGTCGGCCGTCAAGCGATTGACGTTGTGCCCCAGCAGCCGTCCTTCCAGGATCACCATCTCACCCGCACGGCTTGCCGAGATCCGCAACTGATCAAATTGCCGTCGCGCTTCCTCCTCTGAACCGGAACGATAGCGCTTGCGCACCACGTAGGACACCTGCGACGCATTCCCGCTCACCTGCAACGAACCCAGATCGGTAAAAGCCTTAAACTCCCGACCCGGCGGCAACGTTCCCGTTGTCTCTTCTACCCAGGAATCGCCGTCACGATAGACCTTCGCCGACTGTGCCCACAGCGGAACTGCTATTGCCAGCGCGATAACCGCAACACTCCACTTGCGCAGCATTACCGCGCCCCATTGAGATCCTGTTGTCATGTCTCCTAGTACACCGTCGGCATCGAGGCCAGTACGCGTTTCGACTCCGTGCGAATGTACTCGCTAGGGTCTTCCTTCGCCAGTTGTTGCAGTGCCATGCGCACGCTGCTGTCGGCTTTCACCGGCTCCAGCGAGTGCAGGGCGCTGCTGCGAACGCCCAGGTTGCTGTCGTTCAAAAGTGCTTCCAGCACCGCATTGCGTACCCGTATGTCCTGCTTTACCAGGGGAGCCAAGCCGTCGAGCGAATGCAGGCGAACACCAGGATTGCTGTCGTAACGAAGCGCGTAGGTCAGTGTTTCCCGTACTCGCGGATCGTCCGTCTTGTCCGAGAGCGCATCCACCGAGTTTAGCCGCACGCCCGAATTCTCATTGCTCTTCGCCGCATACAACAACAGGTCCTGCACCTTAGGATCGGTTACATCGCCCTGCACCGAACCCGGCATCACCCGGTCATACTGCACTTTCACTGTATTGGAATTAGGGTCTCTCTCGATCGAAGTGATGCCGCCAATCGAAGCTTCCTGTTGCGGACTCTCCACCAGTGCTGTGGGCACTGCGTTGTGACGCATCGACTGATACATAGCGCCCAGCCCGCCACCAAATCCAACGATAAAGATTGCCGTCGCCAATGCGGGCGAAAAACGTACCTGCCGCAGCCACGCGGACGGGTCGAACGCAAGCCGCTGATACCACGCCCGGTTCGGCTGCACTTGCTCCAGCGCTTCCTGCAACCGCATGCGCGACGCCGCCAAAAAACTCGCCGACGGCTCGGCCACCGGCAACAAGTTCATCTGCGTCTGAAACTCGCGCTGCTCGGCCAGCTCCGCCGTACAAGCCTGGCAGCGCGCAACGTGCTGTTCCAACTCGTGTCGCGCATCATCCGCCAGCTCACCGTACAGGTAAAGCGAGACGTTCTGTTGTACCCATTCACAATTCATAATTGCTTCCTTCACAACTTCTTACTTGGGTGGCCCATATTTGCCTTCCTTTGGCAAATGTGGGGTTCCACTCCCCCTGGGTGCCCGCCCTTATCGCCCGCTTTTGGCGATAGGGTGGGATCACTACCGCGCATCCCTCAACGCCGCCCGCAACTTCTGTGTCCCGCGAAACAGCGTGTTTTTAGCTGTCTCTTCCGTCGTATTCAAAATCTCGCCAATCGTGCGCAGCTTCAATCCCTGGTAGTGCTTCATCTCGAACACCATGCGCTCCCGCGGAGTCAGCTTGTCCAGCGCTTTCGCGATTCGGCTTCCCAGCTCCCGCCGCATCAAGTCCTTCTCCGGGCTCGCGCCTGACCTTACATCCGCCACCTGGTCGAGCATGTCGAAGCTCTCGCCGTCCGAGTCCGTCACTACTCCCGAGTCTTCCTTCCGCACCTGCCGCTTGCGCAGATGGTCGAGACACAGATTGGTCACGATGCGGTAAATCCAGGTATAGAACGAGCACTCGAAGCGGAAACTCCCGATATTGCGGTAGGCCTTGAGGAACGCTTCCTGGTAGATGTCCTGCGCGTCCTGCTCGGAACGCGTCATGTGATACGCCAAGCGCAGCACCGGTCCGTCGTATTGACGCACGAGTTCCTCAAACGCGGCATGGTTCCCGCGTTGGGCTTCCCGGATCAGCTCCGCGTCGTTCATTCGGCTCTGGGTCTGCTCCGCTGCGCCTCGTCGTTCCGAGGGAGTGATGGACGGTTTCTCGTTCGCCCCCTGCGGTACGCCGACGAGGCCAAGACCCGGGGCTACCGTGAGAGCAATCGCTACCGTCTCTGCCGGCATGCTGGTTCCCGCCCGTCTCCAAATTGCAGCCCAATCTTCGAGCCTGCAATTAGATAGACGGTTCCGCGGAGCAAGCGTGAGCGGCCATTATAGTTAGTTGGGACGAGTCGCGCCCCAGGTTTCCGCCCCTATTTTGGGCTCAAATCCAGCTACATTATGGCGCTAAGTCACCTTTTCGCGCCCGGGCACAACTCTCTCCAAGTCAATGTACGTTATTGCAGGCCAAGATGTTTCCCCTCAGGCGACTAATTGGGATTTGTCCTCCCGGCGGCGGGCGGCGGGATCTGCCGTTCGCCGCCTGCCCCCCACACTCCGGTTTTGCCGGTTTGGCCCTGGCCGTCTCTCAGCTTCCCCGGCGAAAGGGGGTTACACCCGGCGCTCTGCTGCATCTAAGGTTCTGGCTAAGCTCCGCGATGTCGAGTAATACCCACGGACCCATGTCGAAACCAGCAAAGATCATCCAAATCGTCCTGGTGGTTTTGATTCTCGCCGCGGCTGTCCGCCTCGTTCTATATTTCCGCGAACGCCGCGTCACCTTAGTAGCGCCAGAGCGAAAACAAACCGCCCTCGATCCCGATTACTATGTCGTGCCCAGGAAACTGCATCCCCAAGACCTCAAGGACGCCAAAGATCTGACACAACAGCCGGTCTGGGTGCGCGAAGGCTATCGCATCGCGTACTTCCCTTACGGTCCGCCGGTCGACTTTACTCATGACGCCGGACACTTGGGACCGATCGAAAAACTCGATATCAAGGATGTCGTTCTCCAGCACGAACCAAAAACGCCCGGCAATCAGGTCGTGGCCATCTTCGAGAAGGACGCCAGGCGCTATGCCTTTGCCATTGGATCCGAGGAAAATGGCAGCTACCAGATCTTCTCAGACGACATGCTCTTCATCCAGGACCCTCATGATCTCTACAAGCACTGGTCATCTGACGTATGGTCCGCGATTTCAAACCACGAGGTGAAGCCCGGTATGAACGAATTGCAATCTTCCTTCGCTCTCGGCGTGGGGATCCCCGAAGGAACCGGCTCCGGCAGTACAAGAATCGTGAACTTCCCTAACAACGGGCATCCAGTTCAAGTCACCTTCACCGACGGCAAGGCCACCGACATCAAGCCCGGCTCGGGAGATTAATTGCATTCAGGTCCGCGCTAATCCGTATCTGTCTCTAAATAGAAAAGGCCAGCTCGCCACGGCGAGCCAGCCTTCGAGATCCTTACGGAAAACCAGGCCTACGCTTCGGCCGGAGCCTCTTCCGCGACCGCAGGCACCGCTTCCTCCGTCGCTTCCTTCTTCACCACGGCCGTCACGTTCACCGTAACTTCACGGTGCAACTTGACCGGCACTTTGAACTCGCCCACGGCCTTCAACGGCACGTCGAGCTCAATCTTGCGGCGGTCGATAGTAAAGCCCTTAGCCTCGAGTGCCTTGGCAATGTCCGACGAGGTCACCGAGCCAAACAACTGCTCATGCTCTCCCGACTTACGGGTGAACTCCACCACGACGCCCTCGAGCTGCTTGCCGAGGTCTTCGGCGCTGCCCTTTTCCTTCGCCGATTTCCGTACCGACGCGGCCTTCATCTGATCGATGACGGCCTTATTGCCGGCAGTGGCTTCAATGGCCAGCTTTTTCGGGATCAGGTAGTTGCGGCCGTAGCCCTCCGCCACCTTCACCACGTCGCCCCGGTGGCCCAGCTTGTTGATGTCTTCCTTCAGAATGACTTCCATGTTTCCCACTCCATGAACTTTGTAAGTGCGGGCGCATCCGCACCGCGCGCGGTGCGAAATGACAGCCAGTTACCAGTTAACAGTCGCCGTTTACCGGCTCGAGAACGGCAGCAGCGCGATGTTGCGCGCCTGCTTGATCGCGTCGGCCAAACGGCGCTGGTGCGGCGTGCACACGCCGGTCAACCGCCGCGGCACGATCTTGCCCGACTCAGCCACGAACTGCCCGAGCAGCCGCACGTCCTTGTAGTTCACGCTATCGATCTTCTCGACGCAGAACTTGCATACCTTCTTGCGGCGGAAGAACTTGCGTCCGCCTTCGCGGGGTCCTCCCGGACCGCCCGGACGTCCTCCGGGTCGCGGACCGCGTGGACCGCGATCGCCACCACCATCAGGACGCGATGCCGGTGCCGGAGCGGAAGTCCCGCCCTCGGCTGCGGCCACTGGGGCCGCTGTATTCGTCGTTTCGTCTGCCATGTTTCTCCTTCGGGCTATCACCAGCCCAATCAATCCCTAAATTTGTCATCCCGACCGAGGACGGCGAGAAAGACCGCCGTCCGAGTGGAGGGACCTGCATTTCTTTCCCGCCTCTGGCGAGAAGCTACGCGCTGGCCGGTGCCGATTCCGCCGGCTCCGGGGCCGCCGGCTCCGCTACGGGCTCAGCCGCCGCGGCGGCTGCTGCCGCGGCTTCCGCCGCCTGTCCGCGTGTACCCTTGCCACGCACCTTGGCATCGCGAAGGGCCTTGATCTTGGCCATGCGCTTCTGCTCTTCATCCACGCGCACGGTGATGAACTTAATCACCGGTTCGGTGACGCGCAGGCGCCGCTCCACTTCCTTCACCATCACGCCGTCGCCTTCCAGCACCATCAGAACGTAGATGCCATCCTGGAACCTGCGCACCAGGTACGCCAGGCGCCGCTTGCCCATGCGCTCGACGCTCTTCACTGTTCCACCCGCCGTGCCCACCTGGCTCTCGACGTTGGCCACCAGCTTGTCTTGTTCCTCCTCCGTCAGATCAGGACGAACGATGAACATCAATTCATAAGTACGTTGCATTTTTTTCTCCTGGCAATCGGTGACCGGTTACTGGTCTTGACCGCCGAACACCTTAACAATCTCTTCAACCTAGCCAGTTACGGGTAACTAGCTGCCTGCCGCTTCTTCTTCCGCCTTGCGGTTGAATCGGTTCATCGCCGCTTGTACACCTTCCGCGAGGATGACCTTCACCGCTTCGGCCGCTGCATCCAGCACCTGGTCAACAACCGGGTACTGCGCTTTCTTGAACTGCGACAGCACGAACTTCGCGCCGTCGCCAACCGGATAATCCGGTGCAACTCCCATACGAATCCTCGTGAACTCCTGCGTACCCAGCGCGGCGATCACCGACTCGACGCCGTTGTGTCCTGCCGAGCGGCCTCGCGGGCGCACCCGTAACGTGCCGAAGGGCAGGTCCATCTCGTCGTACAGCAGCACCAGGTCGCTTTCCGGCTGCGCTTCGTATTTCTCTACCAGCTCGCGCACCGACATACCGCTCAGGTTCATGTAGGTTTCCGGCTTGGCCAGCACCACATCGACGTCGCCGATGCGCGCCCGCGCCGTTTGTGCGCGGCAGTGGCGATTGTTCACCACCACGCCGCACCGTTCGGCGATGCGGTCCACCGCCAGAAACCCCATGTTGTGCGGTGTGAACTGGTACTCGATGCCCGGATTGCCGAGCCCGACGATCAGTTTCACGCCGCCTACTTCTTCTTCTCGGACTTCTCTGCCTTTTCGGCCTTCTCGCCGCCTGCAGCAGCTTCGCCCTCGGCTTCCTGCTTGCCTTTCTTGATGACCTCGGGTTCGGCAGGAGTAGCCGCAGCTTCGGCTCCCTCGACAGGAGTCGTCGTAACCACTTCTTTCACCGCCGTGACGTGAGCAATGGCCTGGTTCTCGTCGGTGATGAACTTGATCTTTTCGTTGCGCGGCAGGTCAGAGACCCGCAGCGTGTCTCCGAAATTCAACTGGCTCACATCGCCATCGATGTGGTTGGGGATGTCGGCAGGCAGACACTCAATCTCGACCTCGCGCACCATCTGCTCGAGGATGCCGCCCTGCACCTTCACGCCCGGCGCTTCGCCTTTCAGGTGTACCGGCACGCTGACAACGAGCTTGACGTTCATGGCAATACGCTTCAGGTCAACGTGCAGCAGTGCGCCCTTGATCGGATCGGACTGCCAGTCCACGATCATCGCCTTGCCCGAATCACCGCCCGCGCTTAAATCAAAAATGGTGTTGTGTCCGGTTTCGGATCCCAGAATCCGCTTCATCTGCTTCGGATCGACCGAGATGTTCAGCGCCTGCAGACCCGCGCCGTACAATACCGCGGGAATGAGGCCGTCCTTGCGGAGACGGCGGGCGTCATTTTTGTTGCCGCTCTGCCGCGGCTTCGCTTGAATGTTCTTTTCTTCGGTTGCTGTAGCCATAATTTCGTTTTTCCTTTACAAGAACAACCTGCTGACCGACGACTCTTCGTGAATCGACTCGATCGCGCTCGCAATCAGTCCCGCAATCGACAACTGCTGGATCTTGGGCTCTTTGCGCGCCGCTTCCGACAGCGGAATAGTGTTGGTCACAACTACCTTGACCAGGTTTGAACGTGAAATCCTCTCGATCGCCGGCCCCGATAGCACGGGATGCGTGGCGCACGCATAAACCTGTCGCGCTCCCGCGTTCACCAGCGCTTCGCAGGTCTTCACCAGCGTTCCGGCGGTATCGATAATGTCGTCGAGGATGACGCACGAACGTCCAACGACGTCGCCGATAACGTGCATGACCTCGGTTTCATCCATTCCTATACGGCGCTTATCCACAATGGCCAGCGCCGAGTCCATCTTCTTGGCGAAGAAGCGCGCACGCTCTACGCCTCCTGCGTCCGGCGAAACAATCGTCAGATCGGGCAGGCTCAACTCGCGGAAGTGCCCCACCAACACCGGAGACGCAAACAGGTGGTCCACCGGAATGTTAAAGAAGCCCTGAATCTGCGGCGCGTGCAAATCAACCACTAACGCGCGGTCCGCCCCGGCTGTCGTCAGCAGGTCAGATACCAGCTTCGAGCTGATGGGCACACGCGGCTTGTCTTTACGGTCCTGTCGCGCGTAACCGAAATACGGAACCACCACTGTGATACGGCGCGCCGAGGCCCGCTTCAAAGCGTCGATGAGCAGCAGCAGTTGCATCAGGTGCAAATCCACCGGGTCGCAGGTGGGCTGAATCAGGAAAACGTCGGCGCCACGTACGTTCTCCATGATCTGCACGTAGGTCTCCCCGTCGGAGAAACGCGTAATGTATGTCTGACCCAGCGGCAACCCGAGCTTCTCGCAGACTTCTTTCGCGAGCGCGTCATTGGCTGTGCCCGAGAAGACCTTCCATTTGTCATCGGTGCGCTGCCGAACCTGCTTCGGCTTTGCCTCGGTGCTGGTGAGCTTCTTGTCGGAAGACTGTGCTACCGCCGTCGCCGTTTCGGTTGCCGCGGCCGCCGCCTGCACTACGCCGGATTTTGTTCCTGCTGCTTCCATCGTCTCGATACCCCGCTAAACCTGGTTGGATTTAGAACCTGGGTCTTGAAACTCCGTCATCGGTAGCTGGTAACTGGCTACTTTTTCGCACTTAAGTTACAAACGGTACCGCTGCAAACCTGACTCTTAACTGACAACTGGCAACCGACCACTGGCAACTGAACTTTGGCTGGGCGGCTAGGATTCGAACCTAGACAAGTGCCTCCAAAGGGCACTGTCCTACCATTAGACGACCGCCCAAATACGTCACTCGCAGCTCGTAATTGGTAGCTCGTAGAACCTGATCGCTTTCGAGTTACGAGTCACGAGTTACTAATTGCCGCGCCCAATACTCGGCTCTTCCAACCGTTCGCGTCGCTACCGCCGCATGTCCCGCCGCTCGCATACGTTCGGCGGCGGCTTCAGCCTCGTGCGACGACGCAAACATGCCGTACAGCGTCGAGCCGGAGCCCGAAAGCGACGCATACCGCGCGCCTTCGCGCTGCAAAACACTCTTAACCTCACGCAACTCGGGATATTCAGGAAAGACGACCCGTTCGAAGTCGTTTTCAATCCCGGTTCGGACAAGGTCGAGAAGAGGTGTCTCGGCCCGGTCCCCGCCCACGGCGGGAACACCGGATGCTGGCTCTTTCGCAGGCACCGCCCGCGAAAGCAATCTCTCGCTCAACCATGCAGAATCTGTCTGATTGGGCTCTTTCATTGTACCTGCGGCCTTGGGAGCGGTCAACGCGCCCACGTTCTCCTGGCTAGCCGACTCGGCGCTTTCGAACGAGGTTCCGATGGAGCTGGCCTTTAGAGCCTGCCCTGAGCTTGTCGAAGGGCCAGCGTCCAGGCCGCCAGTTTTTGATTTTTCCTCGCGGACTTCAGTCCGCGACGAGACCGCCATCAGCGCATCCCACTGCGCAAACGCCTTCGGGGTCGACACCCCCACCGGCGGCGTGACGATGACCAGCGCCGTTTCCGGAATGTCGGGCAGCGCACACACTTCCTGCCCGCGAGCCACTCCCAGCACCGTCCCGCCGATGACGAACAGCGGCAAATCGCTGCCGACTTCGGCGGCGATGCGAAGTTTGTCATGTTGCGTGAGTTCGACTCCGAGGGCGCGCTCCAGGCCTAGCATCGCCGCCACTGCGTTCGACGACGCCGCGCCCATGCCGCCTTGCACCGGCAGGTGCTTTTCGATGGTGATAATGATTCGGGTAGAGCTGGCCTTTAGGCCAGCGTCCAAGCCGTCTGCCTTTTCCCCCGCGTCGCGGGCTTCAGCTTCAGCCCGCGAGTCTGCATCTCCAATTCTCTTCACAGCCCCTGAAGCTGCGCCTTTGCTCTCAACGGGCGAGCCGACACTCTCTCCATTCTTCTCCCGAGCGGACTTTAGTACGCGAGAGAATCCGCCGATCAAGTTAAGCACTCGCTCCGCCACCTTCCAGCAGGTATTCGTCGCATCGCATGGGACCCGCGCATCAGCGCAGCGAATCTCGATTCCCTCACCCGGAGCAACCTCCACCCGCACGACATCATGCAGAGCAATGGTCTGGTAGATCGTCCGCAGCTCATGAAAACCATCCGCGCGCAGCGGCCCGATCTTCAGCCCGAGATTGATCTTGGCGAACGAACGTAGAGCGATAGACACGGGAACCCAGTGATTATTGGATAGTGATCAGTGGCTAGTGTAAATCTGCCGGGTGCCGACCCGCGTAGTATCTTGCTGCGTGCCGGAATTGCCCCAACTCGAAGATCTCTGGTTTGAGCGGAACAGAGTTCGCCTGCACGCCGTCGCCTCGGGCCCAAAAGACGGGCCCCTGGTCATCCTTCTGCACGGCTTCCCCGAGTTCTGGTATTCGTGGCGCAAACAGATCGGGCCTCTGGCCGACGCAGGTTTTCGTGTTGTCGCTCCCGATCAGCGTGGCTATAACATCAGCAGCAAGCCGCCCGCGATCGCCGACTACGTGGTGGGCAACCTCACGGCCGACGTCATCTTTATCGCCGATCAACTCGGCGCCGAGCGTTTCTATCTCGCGGGACACGATTGGGGAGCAGCGGTAGCCTGGGCTACGGCGTTGCAATACCCACAACGTCTGCGCAAGCTGGCGGTTTTGAATGTCCCGCATCCAGCCGTCTTCTTGCATACCATCCGCAGCAACCCAAAGCAGATGCTACGCAGCTGGTACATGGCGTTTTTCCAGTTGCCGCGCATCCCGGAGTCGCGATTCTCGGCCAACAATTTTGCGACGGGAATCAAGTCGCTGGTCACCAGCAGCCGCCCAGGGACGTTCACGCCTGACGACCTCGATCAGTACCGTAAGGCATGGTCGAATCCCGGCGCCGTGACGGCAATGATCAATTGGTATCGCGCAGCTTTTCGACATCGGCCAGCCCTGCCCGATCCGCAAATACACGTGCCCACTCGCATCCTTTGGGGTAGGCGCGACATGTTCCTTCTGCCCGAAATGGCAGAGCAGAGCCTGAAGTACTGCGACTCCGCCGAGCTGACCTACTTTCCCGATGCGACTCATTGGCTGCAGCATGAAGAGCCTGAGGCCGTGAACACCGCGCTGATAGAGCACTTCCGCGCTTAACCGGCAATCTCAGAGCCTTGCGTCACGGCAACGCCCGGCACTCCTTGCGCCCCAGCGACAATTGGCGCTATCATAGGCGACAGAATGGTCAATGAACTTCAGGCGGTGGTACAGGAACTGGGTGGCGCACGCAACGTTGGGCGCCCAGTCTCAAGCGATCGCGAATTGCGTGAGGCGATCCGTCGAAGGCTTTCCGTCCCGCTGTCGTCGAGGAGCTGATGCGTGCCTCGGGGCTCACGTTGAAGGAGTTGGCCGCAGCCCTTGACCTCTCGCCTCGCAGCTTGCAGCGCCGCCGCGCCGGCGGACGCCTGGCGCGCTACGAATCCGACCGGCTCTACCGGCTGGCGCGGGTCGTCGCCATCGCCAACGAATATTTGGGCGACCGCACGCGCGCGCTTCACTGGTTGAAGCGGCCTAATCGGGCATTGGGCGGTGTAGCTCCCGTCGCCGCGATTGATACCGAACCGGGCGCCCGCCAGGTGGAGAACCTCCTCGGCCGCATCGCCTACGGCGGAATCAGTTGAGTCTGGTTTATCGCGTGTTGCGCAAACCTTATGCCCGCTCTCCCTTCGACGGCGAGGGCTCATTTCGGTTCGGCGGTCGGTGGTCCAGCCCCGGCGTCCGTCTCAGCTACGCTTCCGAACACCAGTCTTTAGCGATGCTGGAATACTTCGTCCATCTCGACAAGGACGATCCCCCCGCAGACCTCGTATTGGCAGTCGCCGAAGTGCCGGACGGGCTGGTCCGTGAAAAAATCAATCCCAAGACGCTGCCGTAAGGCTGGCGCGACCCGGCCACTCCCCCCGCGCTTACACGGTTTGGGGATGAATTTGCCGCACGCCTGAAGCATTGTGTGCTGCTCGTGCCTTCGGTCCTTGCGCCGGCCGAAAACAACTACCTGATCAGTCCGGCGCATCCCGATTTCCAGCGAGTTGTTGTCCGTCCTTCGGAACCGCTCAGCTACGACTCGCGGATGTTCACAAAACCGCGCCGCCGCAACCGCCTGAAGCCCTAGCCACCCCACCTTCGCTGGCTCTGGATCGCAGGTTGCCATCGGCGTCTGAAGTCCACGGCTCAGTCCCATTCTGGGAAAAATCTGGTTACTTTCGTTTTGTCGTCTTCAAGATTTTTCGTGACTTCTCTCGCCCGACCGGGTATTCCAGAATGCGGTGGTTCCCGCGACCCGCACGACGAAGTCGCGAACTGGGTCGTCAATGAACACGACTGGCACGGAATCAGTTCCGCTGCCCGCTCACCTGCTCTTTGAAAATTCGACTTCTTGGAGGCAGTGACCTGAAGTCATAACTCCCCATATCCGGCAGCTCTCGTTTTTTTTACTGGAAACTGGCGACTGGCAGCTCTCGACTGCCTACTAAGTCTTTGCGGCACAAATAGATACGTATAACTAATTTATTTACAATAACTTAAAAACAATTTTCCGCCAACTGATTGAAAATACGGATTTGTGCAATTTGCACTTTTGAGATTTAGTGTATGACTACACCACAACAGTCGTATGAGCCGGAACGCTCCGAACCGAGACGACATAAAAAAGGTGTCGCTCTCGCGACACCCTTCCCGACCGACTTTCTCGAGGATTAGTTCCGGCTTCGGAATTTGGTCAGCAGCCGCAGCATCTCGAGATACAGCCACACCAGCGTGACCATAAGCGCGAAGGCGCTGTACCACTCCATGTATTTGGGAGCGTTGTAGCGCGCGCCCTGCTCGATGAGGTCGAAGTCGAGCACCAGGTTGAGCGCGGCGATGCCCACGACCAGCAGGCTGAATCCGATGCCGATCGGGCTGCCGCTGTTGATGGTGTGGAACGTAATGCCGAAGAAGCTGAGCACGAATTGCGCCAGGTAAAACAGCGCGATGCCGCCGGTGGCGGCCACTACGCCGATCCGGAACTTGTCATTCACCTTGATGAGCCCCGAGCGGTACACCAGCAACATCGCCACCAGCGTACCGAACGTCAGCATCACGGCCTGGATGGCGATGCCCTTGTACTTCAGCTCGAACATCGCCGAGATGCCGCCCAAAAGCGCGCCTTCAGCCAGCGCATAGAGCGGCGAAGTGAAGCCAGCCCACTCCTTCTTGAAGATCGTGACCAGCGCCAGGATGAAGCCGCCAATACCCCCGATGAGCATCATGGGCGCAACCGACGACGGGTCGCCCGTGGCGAAGAAGCGGTTCCACGTCCAGGCCGCAGAAGCTACGCACAAAAGCATCAGGATGCCGGCCTTGTTCACCGTGCCGGAAATCGTCATGGTGTCGCCGGCGACGCCCGACACTTCGCGAAAGGTATTCTCGCCCAGCGCAGGGTTCGACGTCTTCATCAGGTCAGCCATATAAAGTTCTCCTTGGGTTCCATCATTCGATGAGCAGGAATATCAGTGCGATGCAACGCGCCCTTATGAGTGGCTACCATGATACGCGGTTTGGGACGGGCACATGCCCCCTAGAACAAGGTCTCCTGCCCGCTGCGGTCGGTGCGGGGGCGCTTCACGCCGAAGTGTTCATAGGCCAGGTGCGTGGCGACGCGGCCGCGCGGAGTGCGGTCGAGAAAGCCAATCTGGATGAGAAACGGCTCGTAGATTTCTTCGATGGCGTCGGCTTCTTCAGCCAGCGATGCCGCCAGCGTGTTCACCCCTACCGGGCCGCCCTGGTACTTCTCGATGATGGTCAGCAGCAGCTTGCGGTCGATCTCGTCGAAGCCGTGGCGGTCGACTTCGAGCATCTCCAGCGCAGCCTGGGCCGTGGGCTTATCGATCTTGCCGGTTCCGCGCACTTGGGCGTAGTCGCGTACCCGGCGCAGCAGACGGTTGGCGATGCGCGGTGTTCCGCGGCAGCGCGAAGCGATCTCCATTGCGGCCGGCGTGTCGATCTCGACGCCGAGAATTTCCGCCGAGCGTTCGAGTATGACCTTCAGGTCCTCGTGGGTATAGAACTCCAGCCGCAACACGATGCCAAAGCGCGAACGCAGCGGCGCAGACAGCAATCCGGCACGCGTGGTCGCGCCGATGAAGGTAAACGGCTTCACGTCCATCGTATGTGTGCGCGCCGACGGCCCTTGCCCTATAACGATATCGAGCTTGTAATCTTCCAGCGCCGAGTAGAGCAGCTCTTCCAGCACCGGCTGCAAGCGATGAACTTCGTCGATGAAGAGCACCTGCTTCTCTCGCAGGTTCGTAAGTACGGCCGTCAGATCGCCCTTAATCTGCAGCGTTGGACCAGAGGTCTGCTGAAACGCTGCGCCCAGCTCATTGGCGATGATGTTGGCCAGCGTAGTCTTGCCCAGCCCCGGAGGGCCATACAGCAGGACGTGGTCGAGCGCCTCACCGCGCGACTTCGCTGCCTGAATGGCGACTTCGAGGTTCTCTTTGACCTTCTTTTGACCGATGAATTCGCGCAGCCGCTGCGGTCGCAGCTTGAGCTCGAAAGATGCATCGTCGTCAAGCGGCACGGCCGACACGATACGTTCGCGATCTTGATTGTCTCGGTTCGGGGACGAAATCACGATGGGGCGATGGTAAAGCGAAAGGGTAAGACGAAGCAATGACAAGGCTGACACATCTATTGCAGGTAGACGCGCAACGATCTTCAGCTGCAAAATCTGAATCCTCCGTCGCGCCCACAGCTTCTAAGCAAGACGTACTGCAAAACCCTAGGCCTTTCCACAAACCCCTTTTTGAAAGGACGCCCTCTATGGTTCTCGGTATGTCTCTCTCCACCTTCACCCTGCTGCACGTAATCATCAGCCTGGCGGGTATCGGATCCGGATTCATCGTGTTGTATGGCCTGCTCAGCGGAAAGCGTCTCGACGGCTGGACCGCTATTTTCCTGACCACTACAGTGCTAACCAGTCTCACCGGCTTTCTGTTTCCATTTGAGGGCCTGAAGCCTTCTTACATCGTGGCCGGCATTTCGCTCGTGGTACTGGCGGTAGCGATCTGGGCGCGTTACGGCGGACGTCTCGCCGGCGCCTCGCGCTGGATTTATGTAGTGGCTGCTGCCGTTGCTCTCTACCTCAACTGCTTTGTAGCGGTAGTACAGGCTTTCATGAAGATACCCGCGCTGCACGCTCTCGCTCCTACAGGAAGCGAGCCGCCTTTCCTGATCGCCCAGTGTGTGGTCCTGGCAATCTTCGTCTGGTTGACCTGGCGGGCGGCAAAGCGGTTTCACACCCGAACAGTTAGCACCGCTTAGTTCGCGCCGACTGGAGTGGCCTTGTCCACACCCCTGAAAGCGGTGATTCGGCCGGCGCTAATTGCCGCGCCATAAACCTATTCATCACGCTGCAATCAACCGAACTGTAAGGAGAATGAGTTATGCCCAAGCTCACCACGAAAGATGGCACGCACATTTACTACAAGGACTGGGGCAGCGGCCAACCCATCGTCTTCAGCCATGGATGGCCGTTAACGGCGGACGACTGGGATGGACAAATGCTCTTCTTCGGCCAGAATGGCTTTCGAGTTATTGCGCATGACCGCAGGGGCCACGGCCGCTCCACTCAAACCTGGGACGGCAATGACATGGACACGTACGCCGACGACCTCGCGGCCCTCACCGAAAAGCTGGATCTGAAGAACGCAATCCACGTAGGCCACTCCACCGGCGGCGGAGAAGTTGCCCGCTATATCGGACGACACGGCAGTAAGCGCGTCGCGAAGGCTGTGCTGATTAGCTCCGTGCCACCGTTGATGCTGAAAACTGACAAGAATCCCGCGGGCGCGCCCATGTCGGTCTTCGACGACCTGCGCACGCAATACGTGGCCAACCGGCCGCAGTTCTACTGGGACATTACGCTCCCTTTCTACGGCTACAACCGGCCCGGCGCCACGATTTCTGAAGGCATCCGGAAGCACTGGTGGCTCCAGGGCACGATGGGAGGCATGAAGGCGGGTTACGACTGTATCAAAGCCTTCTCAGAGACGGACTTCACGGAAGACCTCAAGAAGTTCGACGTACCGACCCTGGTTCTTCATGGTGACGACGATCAGATCGTGCCGATCGCCGCAGCCGCTCTGCAGTCCGCCAAGATTGTGAAGGGCGCCAAGCTGAAGGTGTATCCGGGTTATCCGCACGGAATGCCCACAACTCACGCCGACCAGATAAACGCGGATTTGCTGGCGTTCTGCAAGTCCTGATCATGGCGCCACTGACAATTGCCGCCCGAGGTCGTTATGATTCGCTAGAACAATCATGAAAAACCTCGGCATCCTGCTGTCTGGGCGCGGGTCAAACTTCGAGGCCATCGCGGACAACGTCGCATCGGGCGCGCTGGAAGCGAACATCGCGGTCGTCGTCTCCAATCGTATGGAGGCGGCCGGCATCGAGTCGGCAAGACGACGCGGACTCAGCGCTCTGGTCATTCCCTCGAAAGGTAAGGGACGCGATCAGCACGATCGCGAAATAGTTGGCGCGTTACGTGAGCACGCGGTCGATTTAGTCTGCCTCGCCGGATACATGCGACTGCTTTCGCCATGGTTCGTGCAACAGTTTCCCAATCGCATTCTCAACATCCATCCATCGCTCTTGCCTGCTTTTCCCGGACTGGAAGCCCAAAAACAGGCGTTTGACTATGGCGTCAAGGTCTCCGGTTGCACCGTACACTTCGTGGACTCAGAACTCGACCACGGTGCCATCATTCTTCAGAGAACAGTGCCGGTACTCGATGGCGATGACGATCACACACTGGCCGCCCGAATCCTTGAGCAGGAGCACATCGCTTACAGTGAGGCGATAAGAATTGTATTGGAGGGCAAGTACCACGTTGTGGAACGGCGCGTGATCCGCGGCTGAAGGTCTCATGATGCTTTCGCCCGGACGGTCTGACCTGCGAGAAATAGTCATGTTAAAATGACTATGGTCATGAGGAGTTGGTCATGAGCAATATTGCATCAACAAAGAAAAAGCCGAGGGCGGCAAAGTCACTCGGAGGCGCCAGACAGATGGCGGCAGGCGAATTCAAAGCCAAGTGTCTCGCCGTTATGGATGAAGTAAACGAAACAGGCAGGCCGCTGGTGGTCACCAAACGGGGCCACCCGGTGATTCAGGTCGTCCCTATTCGCAATGGCGGAAAAAAGAAGGACGGCTTCTTCGGCAGGCTCAAGGGGATCATCGAGATTGTCGGCGATCCCGACGACCTTGTGAAACCAATATTCCCCTTAGAAGACTGGGACATGTTGAAGTGATCGTGCTGGATACTCACGTGCTCGTGTGGCTGCAGCTCGAGCCGCGAAAGTTGTCTAGGGTCGCCGCAGCAGCAATCCGACGCGCGCAAGCCCACGATGCGTTGGCGATTTCGGCGGCCACACTCGTCGAACTGGCACGACTGATCAGCCATGGCCGCGTGAAGTCGATAGGTACAGTTGAGTTTACAATCCGACAGCTCGCCGCAGGCGTTGAACTCCTGCCTCTCAGCGTGGAAGTTGCGACCTTAACAGCTCACTTCCCATCTGACTTCCCGGCAGATCCGATGGACCGCATCATCGCCGCCACTGCCCGCGCCGAAGACATCGCGCTCGTAACCGCGGACGAGCGCATACGGGCCTGCCCGCTGATTAAGACCATCTGGTAATTCGTCGAAGGTTCGCGCTACATCTCGTAGTGCAGAAGCGAGTACACGTCGTATTCCTTCAGCTTATCGCGGCCCTTCAAGCCATCGAGCTCGACCACGAAGCCAAGACCGCAGATGTCTCCGCCCAGGGACTTCACCATTTCCCCTGCGGCACGCGCGGTGCCGCCAGTGGCCAGCAGGTCATCACAGATAAGGACACGTTGCCCGGGTGCGATCGCATCTCTGTGGATCTCCAACGTGTCGGTGCCGTATTCCAGCTCGTAGGTCCACTTGAGGGTTTCCGCCGGTAGTTTTTTCGGCTTCCTGACGGGCACAAACCCAGCGTTCAACCGGTATGCCAAAGCCGGTCCAAAGATAAAGCCGCGGGCCTCAATGCCCAGGACAAGGTCTATGTCCTTGTTGATGTAGTGGTCGGTGAGCGAGTCGATCAGGCGCGCAAATCCCTTACGGTCTTTCAGCAACGTCGTAATGTCGTAGAAAAGAATGCCGGGCTTAGGGAAATCGGGTACTTCGCGTATGAGTTTCTTCAGGTCGTCACAGTTTGCCGAGGTTGGTGGCATGAGTTACCAGGCTCCTTCGATACCGAATGATCGCGCGTCGAGAAACGGCGCGCTTGAGACCGCAACGTCGTCCACTCTGGCCGCCCGTGGTCCTTGCCGCAAACTCGTATGCAGCGCGCTAAGCTGCTCGCGCGTGCCTGTAGCCATAACCTCAACGCGTCCGTCCTCGCGGTTCCGGACCCACCCCGCGAGGCCGAGGCCGGCAGCCTCGCGTTCGACAAACCAGCGGAAACCTACTCCCTGGACCCGTCCGGAGACGAGATACCGCCGTGTTTCGCGTTCGTCATTCATGGGACAAGTTTCAAAGATAAACGGGCTATAGTACTGGTGCAACCACCTACGCAGCCCGGAGGGCCACTTCTGCTCCGATGCTCTTATGACTGTAATCTTCCTGACCGCACTGGGGGCACTTTCGTATTGCGCCGAACGGTGATATTGTGCTCTTGCTGCTTCTTCGCTCCTCGATGCGCCGTAAGGACCCTAACGATTAGCCACACAACGGAGGATTGAATCGCTATGTTACGCAACCAAAAAGCTGTGCCGTGTTTGCTCGTGTCCCTGGCTTTCCTGGTCGTCACCCTGCCGGTGTGGGGTGCCAGTAAGGCAGATGATGAAGAATCTATCCGCAATGCCGCTAGTGTGTTGCAGGCCATGCTTTCCAGTAACGATGTTTCGCGCAGTGTGCTGGAAAAGGCCGACTGCATCATGATTCTTCCCAGCGTGAAGAAATTCGCTATCGGCATCGGCGGAACCGGTGGACGCGGCCCCATGTCGTGCCGTGAAGGCAATGGCATGGCCGGAAAGTGGTCACCGCCGGCCATGTACGAAATCGGCGGAGCCAGTGCTGGTTTTCAGGTCGGTGGCAAGTCCAGCGACATCGTGATTGCCATCCTGGCACCGTCTGCCGTGGACAAGGTGCTGAACAACAAAGTGAAGGTAGGCACCGATGTCAGTGCGGCCGCTGGCCCGGGCGCATCCGCCGGCTCGTTGAATAGCACAGCCGATATGTTGACGTACTCCCGCTCTTCGGGACTCTTTGCAGGTGTTTCACTCGACGGCGCGTCGCTTGAACCGGATAGCAAAGCTAACGAGCGGCTGTACGGAAAGCCGGTTACCGCGAAGGAAGTCGTATCGGGCGGTGTGACGGCTACGACGGCGGGAGCCTCGCTGGTCTCTCTGCTCGACAGCAAGGCTGGAAAACACGTCCAGTAATCCTGGGCTTTCCAATCTCTAAGCTTTCACGGCGTCGGAGGTCTACGCACGCGACAGGTATGCGCCCTCCGACGTATCCACCCGTATGGTTTCGCCTTCATTGATAAACGGTGGAACCTGCACGACGAGGCCAGTCTCAGTCTTCGCTGGTTTGGTGACGCTGCTGGCGGTTGCCGATTTCAGTCCGGGCTCGGTCTCAATCACCTTGAGGTCGACGGTCTGCGGCAATTCCACTCCCACCGGCTTGTCATTGAAGAACTCCACTGAAATTTGCAGGTTCGGTGTCAAGTAGTCCACCGCGTCTCCGAGCACGTCTTTGCCCAGATAGAGCTGCTCGTAGTTCTCCGTATTCATGAACACATGATTGTCGCCGTCCTGATACAGGTATTCCATCTGCACCTGGTCCACCGTAATCTTGTCGATGGCGTCGCTGGAACGGAAGCGGTGCTCAAACATGGCGCCAGTCCGCAGGTTGCGCAGTTTGGCCTGGATGAAGGCGCGGAGATTGCCCGGAGTGCGGTGTTCGACGCTGAACACCGAATGAAGGTCATTGCTGTGCTTAATGACCATGCCCGGACGTAGTTGGGTGGCTGGTATCGCCATCGATGATGACTCCTTCTAGTTTTGGGAAGAACCCGGCATGCAACGCGGATTCGGCGGGTAAACACTTGATTTTACATGCCCAGCGCAGGTTTGGGAAATTGTAGCGCCCATGGGAGCCGGAACGCGAGATGCGAGTCGAGGAGTCATGATCCGGTCTTCGATATCATGCGGGAGTATGGAAACCGCTGTTCGCTGCCGGGACCTGACGAAAACCTACGATGGCAAGGTTGAAGCTGTTCGCGGAATCGACCTCAATATCGAGGCGGGAGAGTGTTTCGGTCTGCTGGGCCCCAACGGCGCCGGGAAAACTACAACCATAGAGATACTCGAAGGACTTCTGGAACCGACCTCAGGGGAAGTCGAAGTCCTGGGCATGACCTGGCGGGGTCATGAGCGCCAGTTAAGGGAGCTGCTCGGCATTTCGCTTCAAGAAACTCGGCTTTCAGAAAAGCTGACGGTCCGCGAGACTCTGCACCTGTTTGCCAGTTTTTACCATCAGCCAACTTCGATCGCGACTGTGCTTGACGAACTCTCGTTAAACGAGAAGGCCGATGCCATGGTCGGAAAACTCTCGGGTGGGCAAAAACAGCGCCTCGCCGTGGCAACGGCGCTGGTCGGGAATCCGAGAGTATTGTTTCTCGACGAGCCTACGACCGGGCTCGATCCGCAAAGCCGACGGCAGCTATGGGAAATCGTTCGCGAATTTCAACGGCGCCAAGGAACAGTTCTGCTGACCACCCACTACATGGATGAAGCCGAGCGGCTTTGCGACCGAATTGCCATCATCGATCAAGGAAAAATCATCGCGGAAGGAACGCCGGCGGAATTGATCGCCCGGCTCAGCGGACATCACGTCGTCGAGTTCGCGATTCAAAGTGCTAACGGCATTGGAAATGAAACGTGGGAGCGGCTGCCGGGAGTGCAGTCGGTGCGGAACGAAGATGGGCTATTTTCACTGCGAGTTGATGAACCGCATCTGACGATCCCTGCACTCTTGACGGCGGTGCAGGATACTGGCGGCAAACTCAAACACCTGACTACGCGGCAGGCCAGCCTGGAGGATGTATTCGTGCATCTCACCGGCCGTCACTTGAGGGAGGATTGATGGCGCTGTCGGAAATCCAAATCGAACGTGAGACGGCCAAGTCGCCGGCAGTCATCAACGGGCGATGGTCCGGATACCGAGCTCTCCTCAGTGCCCGCATGAAGGAGCTCTGGCGCGAACCGGAGGTCATTTTCTGGGTGTTCGCGTTTCCGTTGCTGTTGGCACTGGGTTTGGGCATCGCTTTCCGTAACAAACCGGCGGACATAACTGTGATCACGGTAGTGAACAATGCGCACGCAAGTCAGGTGATCGATCTGTTGCAGCGATCTCCAGAAAAGAATGAAATTCACGCCGAGGTTCTCGACGAGAAAGCGGCGTTGGATGGCTTCCGTCTTGGGCAGTACGCCCTGGTAGTAACCGAAGATGACGACGGGTTGCACTATCGCTACGATCCCGCGCGACCCGAGAGCGTTCTGGCACGCACCCAGGTAGACAATGCGTTACAAACCGCCGCGGGGCGTAGCAGTCCGCTGAAGACCCAAGCCAGTCAAAGCAGTGAGCCGGGGGCGCGCTACATCGATTTCCTGATTCCTGGTCTGCTTGGCATGAACCTGATGAACTCGGGCATGTGGGGTATCGGCTTTGCGGTGGTGGACATGCGCCAGCGCAAGCTCCTTAAGCGATTTATCGCATCACCCATGCGCCGAACCGATTTCCTGCTCGCGCTAGGCAGTAGTCGGCTGATTCTCATGCTGATCGAAGTCGCGCTTCTGCTTGGTTTTGGCGTGCTGGTATTTCACATGAAGGTAGAGGGATCGCTGCTGGCGATCCTCCTGGTCGGCGCATTGGGAGCCGTGTCGTTTGGTGGGGTCGGCCTGCTCACCGCGAGCCGGGCACAGAAAATTGAAAGCGTAAGCGGACTCATCAACCTCGTGATGATGCCGATGTGGATTTTTTCGGGCGTGTTCTTTTCGTATGAGCGCTTTCCGCAGGTTGTCTTACCGCTCATTAAGGCATTGCCCCTGACCGCGCTCAACGATGCTTTACGAGCCATTATCCTGCAAGGCGCGAGCCTGACATCGCAGTGGATGCAGTTGAGTGTTCTAGCGCTGTGGGGCGGCGTGTCTTTCTTGGTGGCGCTGAAGTGGTTTCGCTGGAGCTAGCCTAGCGGGAACCTGTGGATTGGCAACAAACACAGTCGCGCTATTGAACGACTCGCACATTGTAGGCCGAGGCAACAGGCGTTCCGCCGACAGCTGAACAGACATTCACTGTCACCATGCCGTTGGACGGCACATAGGCCTGCCACCAGAAGCCATCGCCCGGGTAGGTGGCAGGAGTGGCGTGAACATCCATAGAACTCGTAGCGCCGCTAATGGCGATCGTTGCCGACGTGCAAGCGCCGGCAGCCAGAGGAGAACCTCCGATGCTGGGAGTCGCGCCTGGGAGGTTGTAGCTGGTCTGGGGGTTGAGGAGTTGCCAGTTTGTGCCGTCGTAGATGACGTGCGCTAACGCGCCGTGTTGGAGATCGCCCGGGGCCAAGGCCTGATTGCCAAACTTAACAATCGTGTGGGCATTCAGCTGATTGACGTTGAGGGTTGGATTCGGCTTAGTGTTGGCGGCAATGGGATTTATGTAAATCATCGTCCCAGCACTCATCCCGAAATCGAGTCCATAGGCGAAAGTAGTTTTCATTACATCCGCGACTCCGGAATCGTCGGTGCGCAGGGCCGGTCCGATCTGGCTGGGATTATTGAACTGCCGACCGAGACGCCAATAGTTTGTGCCATCGGAACAGTACAAGTTGGACATGCTGCGGCCGAGGGTAGAGGGAGAATTGGTTGAGCCGTCAATTAGCAGCCCATTCCGGTTCACCGTCAGGAAAGCATTAAGACCGGTTACCACAACCCCGCTGCCAATGGCAACGCAACTGCCGTTGGGGGGAGCAGGATTTGGGAGGGTGAACGTGCGCGAAGTGGAACCGGTGAGCACAAGAAAACTCCCGAACTTCGTCGGGGTGGAAAAATCGGCGGTCTGTATCGTGTAGTCCGTAGTGATGGCTACAACCGGCCAATTCAATCCAGCGCCAATGCCAGTCAGTCCGGCGCCATTGCCAGCGAAGGTACCATTGAAGGTGTTCGCGACATTTGTCAGCGCAACCTGGTTGCTGTAGGTACCCGAAAATTGCGAATTGCCAACAAGGCCGCCAAGCTGCCCAAATTGCAAGCCGGTAAGGGCAGACCCGCTTCCTGCGTAGGAGTTGCTGCTATTCGAGAAGCTAAGAGCGCCGCTATAAGTGCCAGCGAATTGCGTGTCGGCCAGGGTACCGGAAAGCTGTCCGAACCCGTAGTCATTGTTCTGCGAGGTTACAGCCCCAGTGCGAGCATTGAAAGATGTAACGAGCGAACCGAGTGTTCCACCCGCCGTGCCCAGTTTGCCAGTGGAGTCGATGAAAACTGGTATGCCGGAATTGGTCGCCGCTCCATTGATGCCGGCGATGTAAGTGGCATTCTGCTGGTTTTGGCCGCTTCCGTCGGACCCGATACGGATCGTATTGTTTTCAGCGCCAATGCCTGGGGCAGCGAGGTAAACATTGTTGCTTCCGATAGTGTTGTAGCCACCCGCACCATACCCGTAAAAGACGTTATAAGACCCGGTGGTGTTTGAGAGGCCAGCGGTGAAGCCGACCATCGTGTTTCCCCCGCCAGTTGTGTTGGTTTGCCCCGCTTGTACTCCGACGAAGACGTTGGCGCCGATATTCATGTTGTCGGAACCACCAGTGTTCGCGCCGATAGCTACGTTCGACGAGCCTGTTGTGTTGGAATAACCGGCTGCATTTCCGAAGAACGAGTTGTTCTGACCGCTGGTGCTCGCAAATCCCGATTGCGCGCCAAAAAAAGCGTTGTAGGCGCCACTAGTATTGAGGTCGCCTGCCTGCGCCCCGAAGAACGAATTGCTTCCTCCACCAGTGTTTGACACCCCTGCCGAATAGCCAAAGAATGAATTGCCGCCTCCTGCGCCATTGGCGTTGCCCGCTTGCGCACCGACAAAGCTGTTTTGATTGCCAAGGCTGCTAGGAGTGCCAGCGCCTTGTCCAACAAAAACGCTTTGTAAGCTTGGATCTCCCGTATACAGCACAGCGTTGCCGCCGATTTGGTAAGTCGTTGAGCTGTTAACTGCATTTCCAGTTAATGTTCCTCCCGCGACTCCGTTGCCGCTGATGTTGAAGTTCGTGCTGGCCTGGGTGACGCTGCCGTTCTGGATATAGTTGGGCGATCCGATCGCGGGCGCAAAGGAGCTCGCTGGACTGCCGCCCAAGAGGCTGGCATTCAGGTTCGGCACCAGAGTCGTCGATGCAACCTGTAGCGGCGCTGTGCCAGTCGCCACTGTCGAGATCAGGCGCGTTCCGGCGATCGTTCCAACAGCGGTCACGTTTCCGTTGCCGCCCACCTGGAACTGCGTCCCGGCGTTCGTTTGCGCTCGGATGAGCGGTCCCGTTATCGTCCCACTCGCGCTGTTCAGAAGCCACAGGCCGCCCCCGGTCGGGCTGAAGATCCTCGACGCTATACCGTAGGTGCTGCCGCTGGTCGCCGTCTCCACCGCGCTGACGCCAACCCCGCTGGTGCTGTTGCTCTGCCCCAGTACGCCAATCGTACTGCCTGTGCCCAGCGCGTTGCCTTCCGCGCCAATCCCGCTGACGGCGTCGGATTGTCCGTAGGCCCCAACACTGCGCGTTGCAGTGGCCGCTGTCGTCCTTCCGTAGACGCCGTAACTCAAGGAACTAACCCCGGAGACACCTTCCACCCCGGCGACGACCCCCGCAACCGCACTGGCATTCGTGGCACCGATGATGCTGCTGTTGCTGGGCGCGGCCGCGCTCAGAGCCACGCCCGTACCACTCTGTGTCACCAGTACCACCTGGCTTGTGGTGTTGTCGCTGAAGTTGGTGGCGGGATTGGTAATCATGGGCGAGAGATCGGCAGTTAGTGCCGGGGTCTTCGACGTACTGGCTGAAGGCAGGGCAAGGGCTTGCTGCTGCAACTGCTGCTGAACCGCCGACCGTAGGGTTTCTGTGGTGACGAACTCGGCGGCGTCGTGTCCGGCAAGTGTGTCGGCTTCAGCCGCCCGCAGGGCGTAGGGGACACTGACCATTAGCACACGCGGCTGCTCAGGCTGTCCTTCGGCCTTCACTCCCAGCCAGCGTTCCTCGTGTTCGCGAAACAGCGCGACTGGAATTCCCTCTGCTTTAGTGCTGCCCAGGAGCAGGGTATAGTGACCGCCAGAATCTGGAGCGACGTTCTGCGTCTCGATCCATAAGGGAGCACCTTCTTCCTGCTGACGGTAGATGGCAAAAGTAATGCTCGTCACAGTAGTGGTCGGCGCACCATTGGTATCACGTAGCGTCCCCCTAAAGTCGATGAGACTGGGCACGGCGCTAGCAGGTGGTGCCTGCTGGCTGAAACCTGCGGACAGAGAAGCGAAAAACAGAAATAGGGCGAAGGCGGAGAGACGTGAGCGCACAGATTGTCCTTTGGGGCCACAAGTCAGACGGGGAAAACTTGAGCCCATCGAAAAGATGGAATATATGCTGTTGTGCTTATTTTCGAGGACGTTTCGGACCACTGTCAATGTGGGAAGGGAGCACGTGCTCAGGAGGGCGCCGGTCGTCGACGCCAGGTGACAAGTCGCATCTTCGATCGGTCTGCAATCGGGAGTCTAAAGAATCTCGCAGGCCGTGAATAACAGCTTATTCATAGTTCCCATCAACCGGTGGCTATGACCCCGGAGCCCAGATGCTCACCAGTGCAGTTGCGAACGGGGCTGGCGGGCATGGGAATGGGAGATTTGTTCACGCTTGCTTCAGCCTGAACGGCCTTGTTCGATACAGTAAAGCCAATCGGCATCTTGGTGATGATCTCTCTCGTCAATTCTTCATCGCGTGTGACGGCAGTTGCCAACAGAGCCTGAAGGTCTTTGTCGAAATCTCCGAGGGGAGCGGGCACATCGATGTTCAGTACCCGAGAAAATTTCGTGGCCGCGACTTGAGTTCCGTCAGCCCACAGCTTTTCGTGTATTTTTTCTCCAGGTCGCGTGCCTATGAAATGTATCTCAATGTCAGTTCCAGGCCGAAGTCCCGACATCTCAATCAATCGGCGCGCGAGGGTCGCGATCTTAAGCGGATCTCCCATCTTCAACATATACACTTCGCCGTTTGATCCGAGAGTCGCGGCCTGAAGCACCAGATGTACCGCGTCCGGTATGGTCATGAAGTACCTTGTCATGTCGGCATCGGTAATGGTAATCGGCCCTCCGTTGGCAATTTGTTGAAGGAAGATGGGAGCAACGCTTCCAGCACTCCCTACTACGTTGCCGAAACGCACACAAGCGCAAAGAGTCCTGCTCGGCGAGCCATTCTGGTTGGCGGCCAAGCGCTGCACGACCAGTTCAGCCATGCGCTTGGTAGCTCCCATGATACTGGTAGGGTCAACCGCCTTGTCGGTTGAGATCATCAAAAACCGTTCACTGCCGAACTCAATCGCGGTTTCGGCGAGACAATGCGTCCCCAATACGTTGTTGAGAACAGCCTCGCTACAATTGCGTTCCATCACGGGGACATGCTTGTAAGCCGCTGCATGCAAAACAACGTGGGGCTTGTGAGATTTGAAGATCGAGCGAATTCGGTCGCGGTCACGGATATCGGCGACGATTGGAACCACGTCACCGGAAAGCCTCGATTTCAATTCGTGATGGATCTGGAAAATGGAATTTTCGTTTTGATCCAGCAATACGATTGATGCGACCGGCAATTGCGCTACACGCCGGCTGAGTTCGGACCCAATGGAACCACCTGCCCCGGTGATCAACGCGCAACGATCACGAAATGTTTCCACGACGTCCGGATGAAAATCGATTGCGTCGGGGCCCGAGGCGGCGATTGCCAATTCGGGTTTTGCGGTTGTAGAGATTCTGACTTCGCCCCGGACGATGTTCGCTGCGGAAGGGAGTAATCGCGCTTCCACGCCAAAATCCAACGCGGTCTCCATGGTCCGGCCAATCGACTCCAGGTCGGCATCGGCAATCAGCACAAGGTCGATTTCACCAGACGCCAGATGCTTCGTGAGCGCCGAAAGATTGTCGAGGACTTTGAAGCCACTGATGCTCATTCCGTGCAATTCCGCGTCGATGGCCAGCAAACCTATTACTCTAACGTCGGGGTTTAAGGCAACCTGCCTCAGTGCCGCAACCAATCCGGCTTCGCTTCCCACCATCAAGGTTCGTTTACGCGCGCCTAGGGTCAGAGACGACTCATAAAGCACTCTGCGTATCGCTCGCACGCCGATGCCCAGCATAAGAAACACACCGTAGTCGAGCACGATTACAGTGAGTGGCACCTTGATGGCAAATATGTCGGAAGACCCGATTCGCAACAGAAACACCAAAATCGTCGGCGGAATCGCGCCTAAAGCAAAAGCTCGGGCATCATGGAAATCGAAATAACGCCAGGTTCCCTTGTAAACGCCCCAGGCTCTCATACAAAGCGGCCGCAATACCGCCAACAAGAGGGCCCAAGTCCACATCATCGGCCGTTGATGCTCCGGAACCGACAAGTCGAACCGAAGCTGATACGCAAACCAGATAGCGACCGTGGACAACACGGCGTCAATAAGGATCTGGGTCCTTCGATTCAAAACACTGCGGGGCAGCCGGTCTAGTGCGCGACCCAACTCCGGCACCAATGAAGGCAGTCTCGACTTCTTGCTGAGAGGAAGTGGCATTTTGCTACCAGCAAAAGGCTTAGTCTTGAAGGCGTGGTCGGAGTATACGGCAGTTTGCGCGGGATCGACAAGCTTAAAGCGACTATTCCGGAATGAATTCCACCAGAAGGGTCTTCTTCCCTGGTTACTCATCGGGGCCAGTCGTTGGTCTGAGCTTTAGGAGTCAGCTAGAAGTATATCGGAATCAACTGCTAGCACCTCACGGGAATGAAGCGCATTGACAATCTGTACGCTCGCTAGAGTCGTATTGACCAACTGGCTGAACGGAATCGGCGTTGGGCTACCAGTGAGAATCGACTGAGCAAAGGCCCGCCATTCGTCGTGGTGGCCCTTATCTTGCCCCCCCCGGGGCCGGAACGTCTCTCGACGTCCGTTTCGAACCAATAAGAGAGAGCGAAAATCGTCCAACACTGCGGTGGAAGCCCCGGTAAACACTTCAACGTGCTCTTTGGGAAAGCTCCTGTCACCATTCGCCACATAGGTAATGGTCCCAATCGATCCGTCTCCAAATTCCAAAGTAATAGCGACATTGTCGTCAGAATATCGGCCCGAATTGGGGAGAGCTGTAGCTTGTGCTGCGATAACCTGACTACCGGTAAGATTGGCAAGGAAATCCACGAAATGGCACGCCTCTCCGATAAGGCGACCGCCACCCACTTCCTGATCCTGAGTCCAGTGATCACGCGGCAAGAATCCTGCATTGACCCGATAACGCACCATCATTGGTTCACCCGCCGAGCGAACAAAGTCGCGCATTCGAACTGCCAAAGGAGCAAAGCGGCGGTTGAAGCCAACCATAAGCTTGGGAGGGTTGGGAGACGGCTGCGCGGTCCGATAAGCATCCACAACTCTTAGGAGTTCTTCGTGAGTTATGCAGAGTGGTTTCTCGCAAAATACGTGTTTCCCTGCCTTCAGTCCGGCGATCACCTGGCTCGCATGTAGGTGGTGACGGGTCGCAATGACGATCGTATTGATGGACGGATCGTTCAGGAGCTCGGTTTCGTCCCCGGCACAGTAGCGGAAACCGAGGCGCGTTCCCGCAGCACGAGCACTAGTGCCGCTTGCCGTCGCCAGTCCCGCGAGTTCTACGTCTGGAGCAGACTTTATGACGGGCAGGAGAACCGTCTTCGCGAAGTTGCCCGCACCTAGCATGCCGAGGGTGACCCGCCGCACGCCAGAGCCGGCTACGACGGTCGCGGGCTTGAGGTCCACACGATGCACGATTCTGGCCGAAGGCGAATAGGTAAGCACCACGCCGAGAAAGCGCTCCCCCCCTTTTCCGCTGATCAAGGCGTAGCTCTTGTCGGCTTGCTCGATAGGGAAGCGATGAGTGATCAGAGAACGAACGTCGAGACGCCCATCGGCGAGGAGCTGCAAAAAGGCCTGCATATTGCGGTTTTCCGTCCAACGAACGTATCCGATCGGGTAATCATGGCCTTTCTCTTCATACTCGGTGTCGTAGCGGCCAGCACCGTAGGAACGTGAGATGGTGACCGAAAGCTCTTTCCGGTAATACGTCTTCCGTGGTATTTCCAAGCCCACGTCGCCCACTGCCACCACTCGAGCACGCTCGCGTGCGATTTCCCCAGCTAGTTGCAGCGGTTCACTGCTCGACGTGCTGGCAGCGATGATGACGGCATCCGCCCCGGTACCGTTGCTGTGGGCTAAGACATGCGCGCGCATGGATTCCAGCGTAGTTCCAGTCGCAACACAGCCCAACTTGCGCGCCAAGTCACAGCGATTCTCGTCCACGTCCATGCCCACCACTTTGCAACCGGCAGCAGACGCAAGTTCAACTGTTAAAAGTCCAATCAGACCGAGCCCAATGATCGCAACCGTCTCTCCCAGCTCCGGCCGGGCCAGTCGAAGTCCCTGGAGGCCGACGGCGCCGACAGTGGTGAAAGCGGCTTCCTCGAAGTCGATCTCGGGGCGGGCACCTGAGGCATGCGGGATTTTGGCAACAAGGTTGACGGGCACACGCACAACTTCGGCGTGGGAGGCGTATCCTCCGCCGGCGCAGGCTACCCGGTCACCAACGCAAAAGGTTCCAACGTCGGGTCCAAGTTCGACCACGGTGCCGGCATTGCTGTATCCAAGGGCCAAATCCGAATCCAGGCGATGCCGGACTGCATCAACGGTAGGCCGGATTCCATCGCGGCGAACCTTCTCGATCACTTGATGAACAAGATCCGGGCGCGCAAGGGCCTTTTGCAGAATGTTTTTTTCCGCAAACTCAACCACCATGCGCTCCGTGCCTGCAGATACTAGAGAGGCGCCCACTTGAACGAGCACCTCGCCTCTGCCGGGCTTGGGAGCAGGTACCTCGACTACATAGGCAGATCCTGTGGAAACATTCTGCACAAGCTGTTTCATGATCGGTCCGAATTCAGCGGCAGCGATTGCCGCTCCATGGTAGCAAAGTAAGAAACTATCATTGCCGCGCAAAGACACGGCGGACAAAGCTTCCTAGCTGAGGGACGCGCTTTGCATCACCTTGCCCATAGCCTCAACCGTATCGTGCATGTCTCCGTCAGCGAGCGTGGGGTGCACTAGAAACATCAGACTCGTTTCACCCAATTCACGTGCAATGTTGAGCCGTGCAGAGGGCCGCAACTGTTCAGAAAATGCCTTCTCCAGATAGATTTCGCTGCAGCTTCCTACTTGGCAAGGAATTCCCTCCGCATTCACTGCTTCCATGATTCGATTCCGGGTCCAGCCGTTGCGCAGCCGTTCGAGGCGAACAAAGACATAATACTTGTAGTATGCATGACCAATCGCGGGCGGCGGTTGAGAGACGCGAAGTCCTGGAATGCTTGCGAACCCCGCTGTCAGAATGCCCGCGAGCCGCCGACGCGTCTGCAAGGTCGTCTGCAAGCGATGCAACTGTAGCAACCCTATCGCGGACTGCATTTCGGTAAGCCTCCAGTTCGTTCCAAACGACTCGTGCAGCCACCGAAATCCGGGGATGTGCTCCGTGTCGTACACCGCTGTATAGCTTTTGCCGTGGTCCTTGTACGCCCACGCTCGCGACCACGTTTCAGAGTCGTTTGTGGTGACCATGCCGCCCTCTCCGCCCGTAGTAATAATCTTGTCCTGGCAGAAGGAGAACGCATTTATATCGCCCATCGATCCCACGGGACGCCCTTTGTAGGTTGCGCCGTGAGCTTGAGCACAGTCCTCGATGACTTTTAAGCCGTGCTCTGCAGCGAGCTCCAGGATCGGATCCATGTCGCACGGCCAGCCTGCCAGATGCACCGCAATGACAGCGCGAGTACGCGAACTCAGAACGGCACGGACCGAAGCCGCCGTGATGTTTTGCGATTCGCGGTCAACATCCGCTATGACCGGGGTAGCGCCGCGAAGGACAGCACAGCTTGCAGACGCTATGAAGGTTCGACTTGGGACAACCACCTCGTCTCCAGCGCCAATCCCTAGCGCCTGGAGGGCCAATTCCAGGGCAACTGTTCCATTGGACAATGCGACCGCATGCTTACAGTGGGTATAAGCCGCAAATTCACGCTCGAAGTGCCGCCCAACCTCACCAGTCCAATAGTTGACCCTTCCCGAGCGAAGCACCCCAGCGACGGCCTCGATTTCTTCTTCGGAGAAGGAAGGCCACGGCGCAAATGCTTCCCCACGAACCGGGCAACCACCGTCTATCGCCAGTTGCGCAGAGACATGTACTGGAGCCTTCATGCGCTTGATTATGCCAGATGCTCAGTAAGGTTTGAAAATGTCCCAACGTGGGAATGCATGAACGTTGGGTGCCACCAGCGGAGTTCGTGATTTTGTTTTAAACACTCTGCATCCGCCCACCGCCTGAATTTCCAGGGATCGAAATACGGAAATCCTATGACCGTCTTGACATCGTTCCCGAAGAGTTCACAACAGCCCTAACCTTAACGCTTTGCATTTGATCGGGCGTGCAATTTGCCCGCTTGAGTTGACATACTCACAGACGCCGGTTAGCTAACTGGTCGCGGAACATACGTGCGAGCCGTACCTTGGGCCAGCAGACTGCGGGATTGAGCGGGCTGGCGACCCATCCCATAGTACTGGAACTCCAGCGCTATCATTGCTTCCGGATCGAGGAGGTTCCTAGTATCAATTACTAAGCGACGGGTCATACGAGAGCCAATCAGGATCCAGTCCAAGTTCTGGAACCGATTCCAGTCGGTCGCGATCACGATGGCATCGGCACCTTCGGCGGCCACGTACTCGTTGCTGCAATCGACCAGGGAGGGGAGGGCGGACTTGGCCTTTTCCAGCGCGTGCGGATCAAACGCCCGCACCGTTACGCCTTCGCTCAACAGGCGGCTGACGAGGTTCAATGCTGGGGAGAAGCGGATATCGTCAGTCTCAGGCTTGAAACTCAGCCCCAACACCGCGACAGTTTTACCGCGGAGGATCCACAATGCTTCCTTAATCTTTTCGACGCCGCGGTCCACGCATCGATTGTTTATGTGTTCGGCGCTCTTCAGCAAGCTCACGTCGACTCCCGCAGCTTCTCCGACGCGAAGGAAGGCCTGAATGTCTTTGGGTAGGCAAAAGCCACCAAAGCCGAGGCCGGCGCTGAGGAAATGCTTTCCAATGCGTGGATCCAATCCCATGGCGCGAGTAACTTCTTCAACGTCTCCCCCCAACCTCTCGCAAATTTCGGCCAGAAGGTTTGCGTAGGAGATCTTGATCGCGAGAAACGTGTTCGAAGCGTGCTTAATCAGCTCCGCGCTATTGATGCTGGTGGCGACGAATTCAGGCGCAGGCTGGTTTTGACAATCGGAGTCGTGCACCGGACAAACAAACCGCTGGTCGAGGATGGGTCCGTAGATCTCTCGTAGGGCAAGCTCCGACTGCTCGTCTTCAACTCCGATAACGATTCGAGTCGGGTGCATGAAGTCCAGAACCCCGGTCCCTTCGCGAAGGAATTCCGGATTGGAGGCGACTCGAATCGGACCGTTGGCCCGACTGTCGAACGACAATAAATCTTTGATCCGCCTTCCGGTTTGCACCGGCACGGTGCTCTTCTCAATAACGAGATGGTCCGAGCGCGCCTCGCGCGCGATCAGGCGAGCGACTTGTTCGATGGCATGCAAATCGGCTGAACCGTCTTCCATTGGGGGAGTCCCCACACAGATGAAAGTTACGTCACTGCGACGGACGGCTTCAACGGAATCAGTTGCGAACACGAGGCGGCCAGCCTGGCAGTTGCGTTTGACGATGCCGGCCAGGTGGGCTTCGAAGATCGGTATTTGGCCAGAGCGTAAGAGGTTAATTTTGGCGAGGTCGTTATCGACGCAGATCACGCTATGGCCGATGTCCGCGAGACACGCCCCGGTCACCAGTCCGACGTAGCCACAGCCAACGACGTTGATGTGCATATAGGGCTCTAATTGCGAGAAGCCCTATTTTTGCACGGATGACAGAACACTGACAACGGTTACGCGGGCCACTTTGCTGAATTTGGGGGCGATTGCGTCACACGCCGATCTCTGAATCAGGGCAAATTTGTGATAGAGTTAAGTCCCTCCCGCAGGTGTCCATAGGATAATGTTTTATGAAATCGCGCCGAAATATCTTCGTCATAGGTATGTTTCTTGCTGCTTTACTGGCTCAGGGTGTTGCCGTGGGTCAGCAACTGGCGGGTGAGACCGCGCCCACCTCTAACGAGGGGTCAGTAGCGCTAACGACGAACGATGCGTCGTGGGAGAAACGAACGATCCGGATAGGCCCAGGCGATCTGCTGGAGATCAAGGTATTCGGTGTGCCCGATCTGGCGTCCGAAAGTCGAGTATCAGGCGAGGGCAAGGTAAGCATCGGCCTGGTTGGAGAGGTCGACGTCAATCACCTCACCGCTGATGGTGCGCAAAAGGCCATTGAGGCGCGGCTCAAGAACGGAGGTTATCTCCGGGACCCACATGTCTCAGTTTTTATTAAGGAATACTCCAGCCAGGGAGTAACTGTGTTAGGACAGGTGCAGAAACCCGGAATCTATACCCTGCTCGGCACTCCGCGGTTGTTCGATGCCATTTCGGCAGCTGGCGGTCTCACTCCGAGCGCCGGGAAAGCCATTACCCTGACTCATCGCGATCACCCTGAGCAACCCATTGTCCTCGAACGGGACGACTCACCCACTGATGGTCATTCCCTGTCGGCTAATGTCGACGTGTATCCGGGAGATACCATCGTCGTTTCCAAGGCGGGAATGGTGTACGTCGTTGGCGATGTAGGCCGTCCCAGCGGCTTCATCATGCAGAACAATGAGAACATGACGGTCCTGCAGGCCCTTGCCATGGCTGAGGGTGTTAATGGAACTGCTGCCCTGAGCAAGGCGATGATCATTCATAAGATGGGTACGACGCAGTCAGAACAGCCTCTCGACCTAAAGAAGATGCTGCAGGCAAAATCCCCCGACGTAGCGTTGCGGGCGGAAGACATCGTGTTCGTTCCGAAGAGCATGGGAAAGGCCGCCACCAAAACGGCGATCGCTGCAGCGGTCCAAACGGCGGTGGGGTTAGCGATCTATCGGCCCTGAGGATGACCGGGGGCTCTAAAGATTGTTTGAATCGAGGCCTGCTGCGCATCCCGATTTCACTTCTCTTCTTCCCTTTTCCAGAGTGACGAAGCGTTAGTCGTTGGTTGTTCATGCTACCTAATCCGAACGCATAGGAGGGGATATGCAAACTCGAGTGGCAATAGTGCTGGCGATACTCTCGGTGAGTACGGTTGTTCATGGGCAGCAAACGGCGACCGGCCAAAGTTCCACTGACACGAATGTGAAGTCCTTCGGAGCCAAGGGCGACAACCGGTCCGACGATACGCAGGCTATACAAAGCGCTGTGCGCACGGCCTGGGGCAAAGGGCAGAAGGGCAATGTCTATCTGCCACGAGGTTCTTACCGCATCACCGCGATGATCGAGATGCGCGATCCGGAGGCGGCAAAGCCGACGGACGGGGCCTGCCTGATCGGCGACGGCATGGAGCAGACGATCATCGTCTGGCATGGTCCCGCGAACCAGCCTGCGATTCGCATGATGGGAGCATTTCAATGTGTGCG
Organism: uncultured Acidobacteriaceae bacterium; assembly: GCA_963738905.1. Classification (GTDB taxonomy): domain Bacteria; phylum Acidobacteriota; class Terriglobia; order Terriglobales; family Acidobacteriaceae; genus DASRAA01. The sequence continues at coordinate 32,382 of CAVTYG010000009.1, read as the reverse complement.
TGACTTGACCGTAGTGGCCGAGAGCGATTGGGTGGCAGGAATCAGTTACGACGGCGATCAGAAGATTGGGCGCAGCACCCACGGTACGATCGAGCGCGTACACGTGAGCTGCAGCAGCCACAACGGAGACGGAATTGACTTAGGGAAAAGCGACTTCCAGGCCGACATGATGACCATCTATCACCCCTATATCAATTACTGCACGCAGGGGAATGGCATCGCGACATGGAACGGGAACGTTCTCGGAATCACCGTGCTTGGGCCGACGGTCGGCCATAATCACATCGGCATCCTCAAAGGAGTTACAACGAACCTGAGTGTGTTTGGGGGTGAATTCGACAAGAACGACGTCAATTTTGTCGCCAACGGCGGCGGCCCACTCAATATCACAGGAGTGCGGTCTGAAGAGTCAAAGCGGACTTATTTCGATGGCGTCGGGGGCGCACCACAGCCGGTGACTTTTACAAGCTACTTCCTGACGAGCATTGTCGTGGAGAGGCCCGCAGCAAACGCAACCATCGCTGCACAATCCAGGGACCTAACGCTCTCGGCAGGCGGATTTGTGGAAGGAGACTGGATAAGCATTCCGGGCGCAGGGCCCGGCGGTAAACCCTTGCGAGCCAAGATCACCGAATGGGTAAGTCCTACCCATGTGCGAATTCAGCCGCCAGCCGGAACCAATGTCAACGGGGCTACCGTGACCCTCGATGGCACGCAATACAATTTCGAGGAAAACTCGCTAGGGCCGTACGTGCACATTGGTATGTCGGTGCAAGGCAAAGGGTCGCTGGCAACTCCCAACACACGGGGCGCCCAGGTTTTCATCGGCAATGCGTTTGGAGAAGATATTCAGAACCCGTTTGGTCTTGCCGCTGGCGCCAGCATGCCGCCGCAGGCAACTGTTCAATCGAACCTGCAAAATGCGCACCAGAGGGCACAGCCGATGGCCAACTCGAACGCGCACTAGTCGATCCATGGCAGCTCGCGGGCGTCGTAAACGCTTCCTGGCAGCACTCGCCGCTAACGGTCCGCCACTGTTAAGTGAGTCTCTTCGTTGCTTGGTGGAAACTGCGTGGGCCTAGGACTGCTTTCGTGCTCGCGGAGCGTACGAACAACGGCGGGCGTTGCTTCCAGTTGTTCCAGTCTGACCTTTTCGAAACCGCGTCTCATGGCTACGATTCGGTAGTCGAACATTGCGTTTGACCTGCCGCGTCCGAGTTCGCGCACGACAAATCCTGTTGCGCTCTCGCTCGCCACGTATAAGCCGCGACAGTCGGCGTTGGGGGTTAAGAAGATATGGTACTTGACGGAAGTGTTCACCGTCTTCGCATACTGAGGATCTATCTTGATTTCGGCCACGCCGTCTCGCAATTGGCTTGATCCGAAGTCCTCAAACCAGTTTTGCGGACTCTCAACAGCGTACATCAGCCCCAATTTATCGTCGGCTATGGGCACGACAGAGTTCTTCGAACCCGCCACCATGAGCGAACCTGCAACCGTGACGTCGCCGCTTGTATTCAGACTGCCCGCCTTCAAGGTGGCGCTCGAATCGCCGGATTGCCCATTGCCTGCGCAGATCGTGCCGACTCCGCAGCGTCCCAGACTCGCGTCAATTGCGGCACGCGTTGTAGCGCTCCAAGTGAACCTGCCGTCGTTTTCGATATTCGCCACGTAGTTGAGACGCCCGTCAAGGAAACTGGCGAAGTAGCTTCCGGCCCCGCTTGAGGTTTTCACTTGTATTGCTGGACCGCCCACGTCAGAGGCAATGGAAAGCATCGTCGAGTCCGAGGACGCGGGCGTAATCCGATAGACGACGCCAGTTCCCGTGCTCTTGCCGGAGATGACGATCGCATTCCGGGTGTACAAGTAGCCGCCGTCGATGTAGAGATCCGGATCAGGGCGGACGAACGAGTAGGAGCGGAACGAATGCCCGGTGTTGTCCAGGGGCTTAAGATCGAGAGCGGAGCTTCCGTGCACAGGTTTCTGGAGAAGTAATGAACTCAGGGTGACGGCGCCGGAGCTGAACCCGCTGTTAGCGTCCCGCTTGATGATTGCGTTGGCGGTATTGGAACTAGTCGGGGAAACCGTCCAATTGAGGTTTAAGGTGCCGGCGCTATTGACTGGGGAACCCGTCACAGTGAAGTCACTCGCAGGAGCGCCGAGGGCCACACTGGTTACCGTACCTGCGACTCCCGCCAGTGCAAAATCTGCGGCGTGGTGGCCATCTACCATGTCAGCGTTCAGGTTTGTCACAACGGTGGTATCGCTAATGCCTGCCAGTTTGGGAGTGTAGAGGGCTGTGCCGAAATAGCCTGTGCGCCAGCGGTTAGCGTTGCCGCCGAGGTCGGTAGAATTGCTCGCAGCCGGAATGATGCCGCGCGAATCCTGGGTGAAGTAGTACCCTGTCGGACCGATCGCAAAAAAGAGATCTTTGTTATTCAGGACCTGAAAGGTTGGGTTTCCGCTTGATGCATAAGCCCAAGATAACTTCTGCGTGAGGAGGGTGAAGTAGTTCTTGCGCATCGATACGATTCCGGTGCCGTCCTTAGTACCGACATTGAAGGACGAACCTCCGATAGGAGAGTTTCCAATAAGAAATCCCCACCACGTATCGTCCCCATTATCGAGACTGAAACCGTAGGTCAGTGGCCGCCAAGGCAACTGTCCGACTGCGTGGGTTTGCAGGTAAAACTCATTTTGGTGATTTCCAGCCCCAGTCAGGTAATTGTGCTCCATGGTGAACGTGAAAGCATCGTCACCTGGCTTGTCGTTGCAGTTGTATCCCCAGCCCATAGCGTCGTCGACCGTGATTCCGTCGGCGCCATAGAGCCAGCCTTTCAGTGGCCAGCAATAACTATTGGCTGCCCCTTTGGTCGCAATGGAATTCACGAAGCTGTGGTTGGCGTCTGTGCCCGTGAAGGATAGTTGAGTGAATTGCCCGGTGCTGGGAGTGACGTCGCCGATCGGGCCTGGTGAATGTGGGTCGAATGGATTGCCGGGAGCGTTCGACGGAGCACCCAGAGTAGCGAGGCCGGCCATTGCCACGGCTGATTGATTCGTCTGCAGATATGCGGATGCGGGCAAACCGCCAAGGGTGTCAGCGTCGCCTGCTTTGAGGGCGTAGGGAACGGCGATTATCGCGATTCGTTGCTGTTCGGGCTGACCTTCCGGAAGAACACCGATCCAGCGGGCCTCACCCGTCGCGAAAAGCTCGCTGGGAACACCGCGGGCACTGGAAGCTCCGAGGGAGACGGTATACCTCCCTGTGCGGTCTACAGCCACGTTCTGGGTCTCCACCCAAAGAGGCGCGCCACCCGTCTGCTGGGCGTAAATCGCAAAGGTGACACCGACCGTGCCTTGTGAACCCTGCAGAAGGCCGCTGAAACGAATGTAAGGAGGAACAACACTGGCGCTTTGAGCGATGAGTGCGCCCGCCAGACTGAAGGTGATGGCGAGCACGCACAGAAAACCCCTGACGTCGTGACGATGCATTGGTAGAACTCCTGTTGATGCTGGGGGAGCACGCTGCCAATAGCGGGTGCGTGCGCTAGCTGGTTACGGTGATTGTGCCTTGCGGTCGTTGCTCAAAGCAAGTCCAAAAAACGCAGGGCGGGACTGGGCTTCGATGCAGCATACTGTGCTGCGAGCCTCGCCGAGTGAATTATGCTAACGTGAATTGCGGCCGCCCGCTCCCAAACTATTCATCCATGCTGAAGCGACTCGTCCACGCATTCGTGGCTCTCTCGTTCGGACAGGCTGTCGTCATCTTCTCGAACATCGTGTTGGTACCGATGTACTTGCGTGTGTGGACGCCTGCCGTTTACGGCGAATGGCTCGCGATTTCTTCAGTGGTGATGTACCTGTCGAACCTCGACTTGGGCATGCAGACGTATGTACTCAACCGGCTCACCCAGAGTTACGCGCGCCACGACATGAAGGATTACCGCGAGCAGCAGCATTCGGCTGTCGCCTTCTACATCGCTCTAGCGATTGGTGGCACGGTGCTTCTTGTTACGACCGCGGAATGGGCGCCGATCACTCGTTGGTTCAAATTGACATACACGCTAGCGGCGACAGCCCGGGTCGTTTTTGTTCTTTTGGGTGCGCAGATATTGCTTGCACAGTTGGGTACGATGTTTTTCTCTATCTACCGTACAACCGGCAGGGTAGCAATGTCGCAATGGATCGCGAATGGCTACAGGTTGCTGAATGTGGCAGTCACAATACTGGCGTTGCTCCGCTGGAGAACTCTTCCGGCGGTAGCTGCCGCGCAGCTTTCGCTATGGGTAGTTGCCGCGGCAGTCATTGTGTGGGATCTGCACTATCGATTCCCGGAATTAACGCCAGGCATTTCGGGGGCCAAGTTTTCGATCATTCAACAGCAGTTGCGGCCCAGCGTGCTGTTTGGTGTCATCGCTCTAGCGATGGCGCTCGGAGTACAAGGAGCGAATCTCGTTGTAGTGGGGACACTGGGCGGCGCCGCGCTAGCTTTGTTCGCCACCAGTCGGACCCTTGTCAATTCCATCAGGCAATTGGTCTCGATTTGCACAAACGCTGCTTGGACCGACGTGACTCGAATGGAGGCTGTGGGCGAACATGAACGCCTGCGACTAGCGTTGCGACTGGTGGTCATCATCAGTACCGCGGTTTGCATAATGGTCGGGTCTCCCTTGTGGTTTGAAGGTCCCTCTGTGATTCGAGTCTGGACGAGCAACCGGCTTGTGCCGGACACAATTCTCTTACGCTTATTGCTGGCGTACGTGATTCTACAAACGCCATGGACAGCTGCTTCGCTATTACCCATGTCAACCAATCGGAACACTCGATTGGCCACTTCCTATGTCGTAGCTAATACAATCGGAATCGGGCTTGCGGTCGTACTAGTCAGATCGCTGGGAATGGCGGGAGTCCCGGTTGGCTTGATCCTGGGCGAAGCCATCGGATGCTACCACTTTGTGCTGGCTGAAGCCTGCCGCATCGCCGCCGAACCTTATTGGCGCTTCGCGACGCGTGTTTGGATTGGAATAGCGCTGCTGAGTGCGATTAGCATTTTCGCCGACTGGAATGTGCACCGACTTCACGGCATGCCTACGGTCGTGCGGTGGACGCTATCGGGCCTCGTCAGCATCGTGGTGGTCTCAGCGAGCACTTGGTTCGCTTGGTTGCCACCTTCAGATCGGCAGTTTCTCAAAGCGACGGCGGTATATGGATGGGACCGTTTATTGGCGCGAACTGCCTCGGCTTGAGTCAGGGAAGGAGCTGAGGGTTCGGGTGAAATTTGTCGCGGGTTACTCGGCTTTTTTGCCCTTAGTTATTGTGGATGCCAAGTGATCTCTCGCAGTTTGGCGCACGGACTTTCGTTCCTTCATCAGCTTTGCAATGGGACGAAGCACTGGCTTCGACCAGTCAGGTACGACCGATCCCAGCCTCCGATCGCGAAGCCACCGCACCCCGTCGACGGATATTTCGCAAACGACAGGGTCTGAAGCAGCGGGACAACTTCTCAAAAGAATTGCAAAGGAGTAGTCGTCGAGCTTGCGAGCCGTGAACATGATCTTGCGCCTTCGCAGTGAAAACAGGATTTGTCGCAGTGCTCGCCAGATTGCATTGTCATCATGGAAGCAGATAACGGCATTCGCGCTGGAAGCGCGAAGACAAAACTCAAAATCTGCCAACACGGCGTTGTGGGTATGTTCGCCGTCGATGAAGCAGAAATCTGCCCTTGCCGGCAAGATGGATGCATCGATATTCTTCGTATCTGCGTCGAAGCAATGCAGTCTACTTAGTTTGTCCGGCGCAACGCGACGTAAGTTCTGAAGCATTCGCTCGGTAGAATTGCCCTCGTAATGACAAGGCTCTCCGCGGTCATCGGGCTGGCTCAGGGGCCGTTTGTCGATCGAAATAATAGTCTTACACCACGGATCGAGCAGGTGCTGCTGAATACTGCCGCCTAGGTGTGATCCGATCTCCAGGTACGTATAGCCCGTAGGCCGCCTTACCGCTCGCTGAAGCGCCAGCCAAGATCTCTGTTCGCCTTCGTGCGATTGAGTAGGGATCGAGCCGAAAAGACTCAAATCCAACCTATCCAGCCGCTCTTCAAAATCAATCGATGCGATCGCCAACTGCAATCCCCTAATTACAAATTAAGATGGCGTTTTTCCAATACTTGTTGCCGCGCCAAGCAGCGTTGATATTGTAAGATACTAGGCCCTTCGCGGACGCTCCAAACACTAACTGATTATTGGACCTGTGAAGTCATCACTCGGTCGAACCGATCGTGCGATTGAAGAACTGGATAATGACCATTGAAGAGTTATCGGAATCCGAACGTCTGTGCGATCAATGTGAACGACAAATTCATCGTCATTTTCAGGGCCCGAAACGCGATCGGACCGACCCAACACGGTGATTAAGCGAAGCGGCAGCGGCCCTGAGGCTTCGGTTGCGAATGACAGAGCGGGTTGCTTCTCGCCATAATACTGGGAAATCCAACCACGCGAACGATCAGCGAGAGCTTCACCAGAAATGAGCTCGCCACCTCGTACCAGGCTGATCGCAGCGCTCCACGAACAGAGAGCTATCAGCGAAAATAAACCGAATTCCGTCTCCAGTTCAAGACGCGAGCCTTCCAAGCGATAGGGCAAATCCGGAAGCAGCCAATGCGCTCGGGCAGTGTGCGTTCCGCCTCCTAACAGATCGTCCACTACAATCCAAGTATCGTCCTCACAGTAGATCGACCGTCGGTGCAATACTCCGATGCGGCGAAGATATCCATTGTGTTCACCCTGCCAGAACGGTCGGGCATTCGCACTTCGTCCCTCACTTACAGTTCCCTGCGCCCAGTCTGTCCACAAGAACCGCGAGGCCCGAGTCATCTGGTCGAGACCATCCACGGTGACGGTGTTGTGGACAGCGGCCTGAACCAGGCCGTTTCGCCAAGGAGCATCGCCATGGTAGAGGTAGGTTCCGGCATCGCAGGCAATGTTGATGCCCCGCCACCAAAGGTCGAAATGCAATTGATCGGCGTGAGCGGGCCGCGTGGTGTAGTTGGCGCAACGCACCATTCCCCAACTGTTATGGCCACGCAGAACGTAATAGCCACCGATTGGAAATGACGAAGGAGTGGTGAGCTCTTTCGCCGGCGCTGCCTGGATTGCTCGAGGTCCAAACAGCCACAACAAATCTTCGTCCCACGGTCCGGGTGGAAGAAGCCGTTCCTGATTCAGCAGATAGTAGCTGGCCTGAAGCACGGGCCGGTAGTCGCTGTAGTCACATGTATTCAGTGGGAGGATTAGGGCCCCATCGTTGCTTCCGTGGTTAGGGGCTCGTCCGCTATCGACGTCGGTCATGGAAGCGAGGAAATGTACAGCACTGGCAAAACGCTTGTACGCTTGCGGCGAAAAGCGATCGTCATTTAGCTCTCCAAGGCGGAATGACCACAACAGCACATGCAGCATGACGCGGTGATAGTTGGTCGAGTGCTGGATGTAGGAGCCGTCGTCGAATATCTGACGCCCGATCTGCTCCTCCATAACCTGCTTACCTTTGTGTCTCCATCCTGCGGAACGTGCGAACTCAGGCCATAGGTGCCCAATGGTCCAAAGCCCCATAGCTTCACTTAGACCGTGGTTATTGTTTTGCGAAAGGGCGTAATCAAGATTCTGCTCGATGCGATTGGCATGGACCGCGACAATGGCCGCGAGTTGCGCCAGACGGTCCGGTGTAGAGCCCCGGGACGATTGGAACGCAAACCATCCGAAGCACAATGCCATCAGGCGAAACGCCGCCTCCTGGCCGCACTTCCAGTTGGCGCCCGTTTGCGGCGGATTGTGTAATGCCCAATCGTCAACGAGGGTCCAGAAGGCGTCCGAGTAGCGTTCGTCGCTTGTCGCAGCGTAGGCCCGTGCAAGAGTGAACACCGCGCCAAAACGGCTGGCCTCCCATACCAACTTGATATCGCCGGTCCCGTCGAAGTCCGGCAGTTCCGACCAGTGGCGCTGGGATAAGCGTTGCCCCGTGACCGGGTTAAGATGCCAGTCAGGCGGAAAGCCGAGTTGAAATTCAGAGTGCCCAAAATAGGTCCAATGGCCTGCAAGAATGCGATCGGCACTCGCAATGGTCAGACTGGTGTCCTGGACACTGCGAATGCAGTCGGGGACATTCCCAAAGAAAAACCGGGGCGAATGGTGGCGTCGCCATGCAGCATAGTCGACGGCCTCCGATGGGAGGCCCGGTCGCAGCCAAACGGAAAGTGGCTGGTCGGTCCAAGCCCTCTGCGGCAGACTTCGGCGGAGGGCACCGAATCTCAATCGGCAGGCGTAACGAAGCCGAAACCATACCCACCTCGGGCCCATCTGACGCACGATACGGATGGCATTGACGACACTTGGCATTCGGCTCAATCAGGGCGACTCGCGGTTCACGACGTTGTCGGTACGGGCAAGGTCTCCAAAGGTTGTCCCTGCTCGAGAAATGTCTGCGTCCATAGTTCCAAGGTCAGCAACTGCCAAATCTGCATCGACCAATCGTGCTTGCGTTCGCGGTGCTCTCGGACCATCAGCGCAATCACCGCGGGATCGAAATGGCCGCTACGCTGGATACGTGATTCGGAAAGTAGATCATCGACCATTTCTCTTAGATCGCCGCGCAGCCAATCATCCACCGGCGCCCCGAAACCGGCCTTCGGCTGGCGCAGTACTTCCTCTCCCAGCAGGTCCTTAAAGGCCTCGCGAAAGATGTACTTGGTCTTAGGCATGACCTCGCCGTGCAAGCGCAGGTCGGGCGAAATGTTGGCAAAGACCCATTGTGCAAATTCCCAGTCGAGAAACGGCACCCTGACCTCCATGGAAGAAGCCATACTCATTTTGTCCGCATAGTTTAGGTTGAGATTCACCATGAAAGTCTTGATGTCGGAATACAACATCTGATCGAGGAAGTCCGCGTGCTGAACACGGTCGAAGTGGGCATGATGATAACGCGAAGGACTCGATTGGGCTAACTGGGCACGCATCGCGGGGGAGTAGAGCTGGACTTTTTGACCTTGATCGAGGTAAGTGCAGTTCATCAGGAAAGAATCCCGTGGCTCCATGGAAGCGCTACGGGCCATCTTTTTAGCAAAGCGTACCAGCTCCCGCAAGCGGCCATGAGAGGGGGGAAGAGCGCCAATGATGGGCTCGACCAGACCGCGCCGGAACAGCTCCGGCAGGGCTCGATAACGTCGCGCCAGATGATATGCCGCGTGTTTGCGGTAGCCGGCGAAAAGCTCGTCGCCGCCAACACCGGAAAGCAATACGGTCGTGGAGGATCGGGCCTCGCGGCAGACCAAGTATGCAGTCACGATCGCGGGATCGGCGGTGGGGTCGTCCATGTGCCAAACCAGTTTGGGCAAAAGGGAGACGACGTCGGGCTCCACTACAATTTCGTGGTGTTCGCAACCCATTCTGGCTGCGGTGCGCTGGGCTACCTGCGGATCATCCAGGGTCTTGAAGCCAACCCGATGTTCACGAGGGAACGTAATGGTATAGGTGCGCACCGGATGAGCCGTCGATCCCGACATGGCGGCAACGATAGCGGTGGAATCAATGCCGCTGCTGAGGAACGCACCAATCGGAACGTCAGAGACCATCTGCCCGCGTACCGAGGCAATGAACCGCTCACGCAATTCAGGAATCAAGTCTCGCTGCGAGGGATAGTTTGAGCCGTCCGGTGGCAATCGAAGGTCCCAGTACTCCCGAATTTCCAACTTCCCCTCGGCCAAGAGCGCGCAATGTCCGGGGGGAAGCTTAAAGACCCCCTGAAACATGGTTTCCGGCCCGGGCACCCAAAGAAAAGTCAAGTACTGGTCGAGGGCTCCGGGTTCGATGGTGGCTTGCATCCCGGGCAACTGGAGGATCGCTTTGACTTCGGAAGCAAATGCGAATTGGCGGCCACGATGGACGTAATAGATCGGCTTGATGCCGAAGTGGTCTCGCGCCAGGAAGAACCGAGGCGAGTTGCCGCGTAAGTCGCATATGCAGAATGCGAACATGCCATTCAGACGCTTAAGACACTCGACTCCTTCTTCCTCGTACAGGTGAACGATGACTTCGGTATCGGCACGAGAACGGAACCGATGACCGTGCGCCTGTAAGCCGGGCCGGAGAGCGTCCGCGTTGTAAAGCTCGCCGTTGTATACGATCCAGATAGTGCCATCTTCGTTAGACATCGGCATGTGTCCAGCGGGCGAGAGATCGATGATGGACAACCGAGTGCTGCCCAGACCAAAGTGCGAACCATCGGGTAAGATGTGCTGCCACACCCCGCTGTCGTTGGGACCACGGTGCCGCTGCAGAGCGTTCATCCGCTCCAAGTCAGCACGATCACCCCAGTTTGCCGTCCCGCAAATGCCACACATGGTGTGTTGTAACAATAACTCCGATTTCGAAACTAGCGGCGCCGTGATTTCGCGGCAGGAGTTTTGACTACCAGCCGCGATCCGCCAGCTACTTCGCGAAACATTTCAGCCATGTCACGCTCGATTTGGTCAACGTGCAGACAGCTGAGTACGTGAGACCGCGTCGCGCCGGACATCTTGGCATACGCGTCCTGATCCATATCAACGCACTCCTGCATCACTTCCGTCCAACGCTCCAATGCGTCAAGCGGCAAGTCCCAGCCAACGCCGTGTTCCGCCAAGCCGCGCCACGGCGTTCGGTCGCTGGTCACGGGCGGGCAACCCGCCATCATCGCTTCAACGATAGCGTGACCGAAGTTCTCATCGAGCGTCGGCAATACAAAGAAATGCCTCGATGCCAACAAAGCGGGAACTTCACCATTCGGAATGGGGCCATGATATGCAATCTGCAAGCGGCCTGATGCCATGTTCACTAGCGGCACACACTGGGTTTGCCAGTAATCGAGATCATCGACGGGCCCGTATATATCGAATGACGCGGTGCCGGGCAACCGCAAGAATGCACGCAAGGCGAACTGAAGGTTCTTCTTAGGAGAGAGACGCGAAACAAATATAAACGATGCATTTCCTGAAGACTTGTGAGACTGCGAAGCGCCAGAGACATTCGCGGAAGGCAAGTTCGGAACAAAATAGATGTAGCCCGTAGGATGAATAGTTCGGCTGATGTCTTGGCGCTCTGCCTCGGAAGTGGCGTGCCAACTTAGTCCGTTATATAAACCTGCCCATCGAACAATTCTTAGATACGCCGATTTCTTTCCCGGTTTAATGCTTAGCGCTCCGGGGGACAGCTGTCCGCGGGCGGCCAGAAGGAAAGGAACTGGCGGTATCAACCTGAAAAGTCTTAACAATAGGACTTTCAGCGTAGATGGCGCGAACAGGCTATTTAAGTAGATAACATCCGGCTGGACTTCACGAATGCAGCGCCGCACTGTCGACAATCCGATGCTCCTCGTGTAGGACACGTTCCCTCGTCCAACGTCCATCCACCGGTCCAGCGGTATCCCGCGATAGGGCGTCGAGTCTCGAAAGTCGCAATTGCGAGTCACGATGAAAAACTCGAAGTGCGTGCCTAAACGCTCCACGAGATTGGCAATACTGCGAACAGGGCCGCCTGACCGATAGCCTGGCAAGTACCAATCGAGAATAATGAAGATTCTCATGCGAGGACTACCGTCACGCCGAGTCGGCACCGAAACTAAGTCCGGAGTTTGGAGGACCTTCGCGGCGCAATGCCCGGTCGATTCGCCCCTGAAATGCCTGCGGACCGAAGTTTTTTATAACTTCCGCGCGCTGATGCGTGGGATCAAGCAATCGACGGTCCGCTGTTCCCGCAAAAATGGAGTTCACCGCGGCGGCCACTTCGGACGGCGAGTCAGGATCGACCAACAATCCTAATCGACCATCCAGCAGCGGTTCGCGAGCCCCATCGCAGTTGCCCGCGATTACCGGTTTCCCGCAGGCGAGGGCTTCCAGATACACGATCCCGAACCCTTCACCCTTACTGGGCATGACAAACACGTCACAGAGATTGTAATAGTCGGCCATCTCCTGATCGGGCACGGAGCCGGCGAAAATCACGTGCTCTCGAATCGCGAGCGCGGACGCAGCGGCTTTCAGTCTTTCTTCGTCGTCACCCGATCCCAGTACCAGATAAACCGTGTCGGGAAAACTTGTGCGGATAGCGGGAAGAGCCTGAAAAACGACTTCATGCCCTTTATATTGTTCCCGCGACGAAAGCCGCCCGACGGTCAATAACACCCGCTTGCCGCGTAAGTCGTGCTTATCCAAGAGACGATCGCGTTTCGGTCCGGGACTGAACCGGTCGGGATCCACCGCATTGCAGATGAGCTCGACCCTCGCTCCGGGAACTCGGCCTAAGATTTGCTCCTTCGTGTACCGGCTTACGGAGAGGATTGCGTGAGCCTTGGCGAGCTTCCGTTGAGGCAAGTTGCTGTCGGCGCCCCAAATTTCGATCCCATGGGCGATCAGGATGTAAGAAGTCCCGGTGAGCCTGTGTAGAGCGGCGCAAACTGGCAGCAGATTGACATGCCCGCAGAGGACGAACGCGGGACGCTGCCGAAGACAGATGAAAAGCGCCCGCTGAAACAGGCGCAGCTTCCAAAGCAGTCGGTAAGGGGAAAAACCGCAAGGGGACAACGGCAGTCCGGGGGCAAATCGGGCTGGAACTAAGTTGTCATTCAGCAGTAGTCCTGCGCAACGGTAATTCAAACCAGACAAAGCGAGCAGGAGGTTGCGATTGAAATCCTGCAACCCGCCTCGGCCTCGGAAGACTTCGCCGAGCAGCACGAGGTAGTCCAAACGATCTTGTCCGGCCGTTTCATTTCCTGGCATTTAGTAATTTGCCGTCCCAAGGAAGTTAACTGACAGCAAGGAGGTCAACGTTTCCTGACCCCGCGCAATAAGCCGCGATTGGAGGAAGGACTGAAGACAGAATCCCTGGAATCGGCAAAGACCACGCTGAGTCGCGGCTGCAGAAGCGCGATCACTGTCGTGACCAGAAAAATCAAACCGCAATCGAGGGCAGTCTGGCGGATCACATAAAGGAGTGTGGATGTGGCGGGATAAACCACTGCGCTGATAACCAGCACACCATAAACGAGCAGAGTACTGAGGCTCTGGCTCTTGCGAGTCAGCAGTACGTACTCGACTGTGATGAAAACCATACTAAGAATAAAGCCAAATAGAAGAGTCGCCCACGGACCACCACGCGACCATCCGTCTGCCAGCAATCCCCATTCAACGCTGGTCTCGGTGTTGACCATGTACCCGTAGAGAGTCGCGGGGTAGCTGGAAAGATCAGCATCATACATGTCCTGACGCGACAGTCCGGAGACTGCCGAAACCTTAAACGTAATTGCCGTTTCATCGAAGAAACTTCCGAAGCCCCGGTAAGGTACGTTTTCGGGCGTCAAGATTGCGGCCGAAAGGTTCGGCCATACCACCATGCGGCCAGGTCCATTCAGAAGCGTAGCCTGATCGCCCGTGTCGGATTCGGCCGACATCTGATCCCACACGGCGTTAACGGTATCCACCATTCGCTCGACGCTGAAGATGCTGAAATCTCCACGACCAAGCTCTCCCCGTACCGCGCCGATGGCGCCCGACAATGCGAAGATCGGCAACGCCAAAAGGGCACCGTATGCCAAGGGCCGCCAACGTTTCCGTTGCTCGTGGCCCAGGATACGGCCGATGAAGTATAGGCCAACGGGCAAGAGGGCGACGCTTCGACCCCCGATTGTCATGCCGATGACAGCGTTGATCGCGAGCACCAGCAGAAAGAACCGATTGGTCCATGGAAATTGACGGAAGTAGCGGCCCATGAGCAGCGGCATAAAGCCAAAGGATCGCTCCAGGATTCGCACAGCATAGCCCCAGCCCCCCACATCTTCCTGGCTAGCGGGCCAGTACGTCAACATCACCAGCGCGGCGAGTACGAGGTAGAAATCGAGTCCCGCGGGGGCGGTCTTAGTCAATTGCCAGAAGTCGCGGCGGCCAGCTCTTCGCAGCGGAAGCATTCGCCAGACGCCGACCGCGGCCAAAGCCGCCAGCGGCACTAGCAAGTTGGGAAGCACGGCGCGATATGGGTACTGATATAGGTCGGGCACCAGCACCGTTTCGTCGCTCACTCCGATATTGAATGCGGCAACGAAGATCAACCAAAAACATTGCAATGCATAGCTCGCGGCAATTAGTCGCGCCAATAGGAATTCAGGGGCGAGACGGACCATGGCCAGGAAAATCAGCGAACATACTCCGAGCGATCCGACGCTCAAAAGCATCATCGCGACGCGGCCCGAGCCGCTAACGAGGGCGCCGATGGCACAGCACAGGCCGAGAAAAATGCTGGCCATGAAAAACAGGCGTTGACGCTCTTCCTGCTGCCAATGTCCCGGTACTGCTAGATAGGCCGAACTCATGATGGTGATTGTAGTTTAGACAGTCAGTCGAACTAACACTACACGCGAGTACATACCACCAGCACCCGCTCCGGTCTCGATTACGTTCGCAGCGGCGTAGACGGCTCGGAGCACCTGCCACAGCAGCCAGCGTGCGGTTGAGAATATGCCGGTCGGCGCTGGTCCCACCTCCCGCAAGTCGCTCGCCTTAAATCCAGCAAGGTTCGCCAACTGGGAAATGCTGTAACGCGAGTAGAACACCTCATGAGTCAGATCGCTGGCATGTACATGAGCACCCCAGGGGCTGCTGGCATTCGGCAATTTTAGCAAACAAATTCCGCCGGGCCTCAGGATGCGACGGATGTGGCAAAGAATACGAAACCCTTCTTCCCTGGAGAAATGCTCCACGACATCGAAGGCCGAGACAACCGACCAGTTCTGGGTCGGGGATTGTTCTAGGAAGCACAACAAGTCATGCTTTTCCACATTGAGTCCATCGGCACGCGCATCGTCGAGCATTTCGTCGCTGAGATCGATGCCGAAGACTTCCTGGTAGCCGTACTGCATCGCCAACCGCATAAGCGCACCCTGGCCGCAGCCGAGGTCGAGCCACCCGCCGTGCGCCCCGGCGGGAATCCAGCCCCGCAGGTAATAACGGTAGGCCGCAAGGAATCGTCGAATTTCATCGGGATTGAGCGGCTGGTGAGGGCCGGCGCTACTGGAAATGTAGTTCTCCAACAGCAAATCACGAAGTGGTTTGGAGCGTTCTGGTATCCCAGTTTGCATGTCAGAGGCCGCCAATTGCGACCGTTGGAATGGCAGCGCGAATTACGTCCAGCATAGTCCGCGCGCGGTCGCAAGTCGAATATTGCGATTGGAGGCACCGCCGGCGACCGGCGCGACCGATTTCGGTCCGTCTGGCATCGTCCGCCAATAGCTCGCGGCAGCGTGCCAGCAGCTCTGCGTCATTGCGAAATCCGATGTATTCGTGACCATCGATGAAGTGCTGATCGTGCTCATCGGTAACTTCCGCAACCATGGTGCGACCTGCCCCCGGGATTTCAATGGAGCGCTGCGTGATTTTGTCGCGATTGAGCTTACGCAGGAAACAGAGCGCCAACTTGCCCGTGTGCAAGCAGCGGGCATATTCGTCACCAAAGACCGCAGGGCGGAGAGTGATGTTGGGATGCAATTGATCGCGCCGCCAACCATTTCCGTACACGACGATGCTAATGCCGCTTTCCGCCAGAAAGCGAATCGACCGAGCGCGTTCGGTCTCGAAGGTCCCCACAAACACCACGTCGAACGATTCGAACTCGCCTCCCACTTCGTGCGCCGCCATAGGCCGATGTTCCTGCGGGTCAAAGGAGTTGCCTATCAAGTGCGGATTGCGGACACCCCGCTGGCTCAACTCCGGGACGTTAAAGGATTTCGTTGTGAAGAAGACGTCCCACTCTGCATCGCAGCTCTCAAGCTGGCGCGAGCTATTGTGCTTCTGGTAGACGTCATCGGGGGAGTAGTAAACAGCGACGCAGTTTTTCTCGCGGACGGCGCGGATCGTCCGTTGCGTAAACAGGCGAGTGGAATCGACGAACAGAATGTCAGGGCGATGTTTGGCCACAAACTCTAAAAGCCGCTCGTTCAAGTGGGTGCGATCAGCGGGCCAACGGAGCCGGTGGCGAATGCGGTCAACGGTTGTCGCCTTTCCGACCCGCTCGGCGGAGTCAAGCGACACGACATTCAAGTCGGGGAGCGTGGCGAATGCACGTATGCGGTGCAATGCGGTGCTTCCCTCCCAAATGGGGCCGACGAACAGGAGCGTTAGGTTCCCTTGGCTTTCGGTCTCCACGCTCATGTCCGCTCCGCAGAGGCGAGCGTTGGCAGCCACAGGGCCCGCCCTAAACGCCTGCCGGAAGTGAGGTTCATGCCGGAATTATAACGAGTGGTCGCATGCACTCTCGCCGTTAAGCGGCTTTGCCGAATCTCAGATGGGGGAGTTGCACACTTTGCGCGCAATGATGGCCAATTCGTCCCCGGCAAGCAGCCTGGCAGGGAGGCCACACTGAATTTCAGCTGGATCGTAGGGCGATGCGAAACATTGTCCGTCGAAACCGCAAGACATAGCCATGAATCTCAAGCCGTCTGCGTCAATCAAGAGTGGGTGCACTTTTCCCCAGATGGAGTGCACTTCCGCGCGGTCCAGCGAACCATTAGGCACGAACGTAGCCACGATGCCACCTGGCTTCAACGTATGGTGTGCTGTCTTCCATAGATCACGGGGATGATCGAGGTGTTCGAGCACGTGAGCGCTAAAAAAACAATCAATTGCGCCATTCAGTTCAGTGGGATCTACGAGACGGCACCCCAACATCTCCGCCGCATAGCGGGCGCGTGGGCGGCTGATCTCATAAGAGAGTACCTCGTAGCCGGCCTGGCGGAGCTGCCAACTCCCATAACCCCATGAGCAGCCAAAGTCCAGGATTCGCATGCCTGGGCGAATACCAGCGGCCCGAAGGACTTGAACGTAGGGAGAGTAGTCTTTCTCCGTATCGACGAAGCCACTTGCCAGAAGGGCTCGCAGTTGCTCGGCGCTTGGGCAGTCTGTGGTGAAACCTTGCTCGTAGTCTGACTGGTAAAACCGTGCGCTTTCCTCCGGATCGCCCTTGGGCACTCGGAACATAAGCATGCAATCCGAGCAACGATAAAGAACGGTAAAGGCATATTTCCGCTTGATCAGATGGGTGTTGGATCCGCCGCAGCACGGGCACTCCGTATCCGCAAGTGGGTAGCGAATAGCGGCCCAGAATAGATAAGAAAGCTTCTCGGCGGAAATCACGTTTTCATATTACAGCACGCCTCTTTCGCGCCTGATTTTGACGAGCACCGCGACCGCCCTTTCGCCATAGTCGGCCGAGAGAACCGCTACTTGGGAATCGCCTTGCGGCAGTAAGAGTCGATGTCCTCATTTGCGGAAACGGCTACCGCGGCTTACGCAACAGCACGATGTTCCCGCTGATCAGCAAGTCGTCCGCGGTTACGTGGGGATGTTTCTGCAGAATGCCCGCGATTCGACCAGGCCATGTTCGGGCAAAGCGCACTGCTTCGGTCTGAACGATCGGGCGGAAATCGAGCAGCTCGAAACCCGCCTCCTGGTAGAGGCGCAAGTACTCGCGGGTAGTCAGCTTGCTGAAGAGGTCGAGCTCGACGTACCTGCCGCCAGACTGCGCATCTTCAGAGGCAAGGCGGTGCCGGCGGAAGAATTCGAGATACTGCTCACGTGGCATTTCGATGTGAGCGTACCCATACTGGAGACCAGCTCGCGGACAGAAGTGATCGCCGCCGAAGCTATACCACATAGGTCCGTAACCCGCGTAAGCGTAACCACCTGGACGAAGAGCCCGAAATGTCTCGGCCAAGACTCGAGGCATATCGCGGCAGTGCTCCCAAACGGCATCACTGGCAATCAAGTCCAGACATCCAGAGGCAACCGGGAGACGGGCGAGGTCGCCGACGAGAAATTCGGGGACGGTGTAGTGTTGGCTGCGAGCGTGATCGCGGACGATCTTCCAGGCGGCATCGAAGGGATAGAGCTCGACTCCGAAGATTGCCTTGGGCTGAAGCTGCGCCCAGAGCAGTGAGTCCCAGCCGGTACCGGCGCCCTGTATCAGCACGCGGCTTTGTTTCACCGCGGCATGCTTTGTGACCCATGCAATGCGCGTTTGCGCAGGAAAGCCGCGCTCGGTGAGTGCACTGGACATCGCCGGGACCTGCCGGTATTCCGTACCGAGCAGTCTTCGCGTCTTCCAGCTTAGAAAAGGACGCAGGAATACGTAAGCTACACGCTTATAGATAGGCGAGCATGCACGCCTGTAGTGGGCGAGGGGATCGTCCGTCTGTTCCGACAAGTCGCTAATGTTCATTTAGATCTTTCGACGAAACTGGTTAAGATTCTCGCCTACTTTCAGGTTGAGCTTAGTATCTAGTGCGACCACCCAAGATGCGCCGGTATGCCGCAGCGGCGCGCTCGCCGTAATCAGCCCATGAGAAACCCTTCTCTACCTTAGCCCGGGCGCGACGGCCCATCTCGCAACGCAGCTCTTTATTTGAGGCTAGAAAGCGCAAACGTTCGGCGACAGCTTCGGGATCCCGCACGGGAACCAAGAAGCCCTCCATCCCGTCGGTTATCAACTCCTCCGCGCCAGTATTCGCGGTAGCTACGACCGGCAACCCTGAGGCCATAGCTTGCGCCAATACCAATGCCAGGCCTTCCTCGAGTGACAGCAAACAGAAAACATCTGCTTGCGCGTAGTAGCGAGGTAGTTCGTTGCCGGGGACCGGGCCCACAAAATTGACATGGGGAGCGGTCAAAAGCTTCGAGATGCCGGAATCAGCGGCGCCGACAACCGTGAGAGTTGCGTGCCGTAGCTGCGCGACCGCGTCGATCAGATAGTGGACGCCCTTCCGCACCGACGCCCTTCCGACGTGAAGAACGCGTAGACCGTTGTCTACGGCACTCCTTACGCAGGGTCGAAAGAGGCCCAAATCGACACCGTAAGGGTTCACAATGAGACGACACCGCGGGACGCCGCGCTCCACGAATGTACCCGCTACGAACTCGCTGGCTACGGCAATGTAGTCCGACGATGCGTATTCGGCCAACTCCCGTTCCACGGTACGCGGAGTGGGAAGCTCGGCATGCATGCCGGTGATCGCCGCCTCTTCCTGTAGCGTGTCCCGTTGCCATTCGATGTGAGTCGAGCCACGCTCCACGATCGTAGTCATACCCAACTCGCGGGCCCTGAGGAGCGAATGTAGACATTGACTGGACCACCCAACGAAGAGATTGGCTCCCGGGGAGAGACGTTTGGCTACCAAGCGATCGAAACGGTCGGAGAGGGAAAAATCCGGGGCGGTCCTAAACCATTTGCGTCGATAGAGGGTGCCGGCAATCCGATTGAGCGGCTCATGGGTCCATACTGAGGCCATGCGATCTCGCGGCAAGGAAAAACGCTCGGCAGAAAATCGCGGGTAACCCGTATAAATTCTGTGAAGCATCTGGCGGGAGTGGAGTTCGCGTGCCAGATCAAAGGCATGAAAACGACTGCCCACCGAGATATCAACGTTAGGCGAAACCGAAGTCGCAGGATCGGATACCGTCATTCCGCTTTATGCGCCTCCAGGCAAATGCTGTAGCCGGGCCACCTAAGGATAGGCGTAACGATGGGGTCGAGCAGCGGCACCCACCGAAAGGGCAAAATCGCAAACCAGCCAACTAGATAGTGCGCAGAACCCAGCTTGCGGAGTATGTAAGCCAGCTTTTGGCTGACGAATCCAGTGCAGAAAGTAACTTCGTCTGCAACGAGTCCGGCTTGGCGGCAGAGCTCAACCAAGTCCTCTTCTGAGTACCCTCGGCGCACGTGGCCGCCATCTTCGATAGTGGAAAGCTGTCCGTCGTCCGGTTGGGGGCCAATCGCCCGGAAGTGCTTATTCGGGGTCGTGAGCAAAAGCTTGCCACGGGGCTTCAAGCAGACGGCGATATCGGCCATCAGCTTGCGGTCATCGAGGATATGTTCGATGGTCTCGAGGCAGATCACGACGTCGAATTGGGACCGCAGCTCTGGTCGCGAATCGAGTCTGCGCACGTCGAGAACGTCGAATCGCGCCCGACTCTGCTTACAAAGGTTCGCGCGTTCTCTGGCCACCGACTGGTTACGTTCGTCCCAACTCAGTCCCAGGGCACGATAGCCCATCCGTGCTGCACCAATCGTAAACGCCCCTGAGCCGCAACCTACGTCCAGCAGGGCCCCCGAAGACTGCTTCAATCGCGGCCGCAGCCAACACCAACGGTCCCACACCAGGGGATCGCCCGCAATAAGGGTTCCGGGAAAGCCAAAGAGTCGGACCAAAATGCTCATTGCGCGCCGACGCTCCCTCCTGAGCCGCAAAAAAAAATCACTTGGTCTTCTCCGACAGAGGAGTGGTCCGCGTCGCCAGCGGTGCAAGTTCATGTTCCGGCACCGGGTAAAGTCCGACGAGAATACGCATGCTCATACTGAAAAAACGCACAATCGCCATGGGCATCGCGAGGGGCGACAGGCGTAAAAGGGTCTGCCAGATTCCTCGCATCGCAGAGGCGACTTGTCCCCTTCGCATTATGGCCAACGCTGTTATGAAGTTCGTAGCCGCGACCCTACCCAGGCTGGCTTGAGCCATCCACCAGCGGCGGGACCATGGGGTGTATCGGACAACGAAGTTGCGGATGATATCGAGCGGCTGAGTGAAACGCCCAACCGACAGAAAACCTCTTCCTGTGATTGAGTTGTCATGGAAACGATAATCGAGGACCACCCGTTCGCCGACTACGCCGACGTCACATCGATCGATCATGCGAAACCAGAGGTCCGCTTCTCCCGAATAATTTAGTCTCGCGTCAAATAAGCCGCACCGCTCGACCAGTCCAGCCTGAAACATGACCGAACTCGGCCCTCCCATGGGATTAAATAGTGGCAATGCTTCGCTCAGGAACTCGCCGCCCGGTATGACCCGCGAGGCAATTTTAGTGACATCGGTTCGTGACACGTACTCGCCCCCGGCATCAATGCCGTCGTAGTACCCATACACAAAACCGACACCGGGGCTCTTCCCGCACAACTCCATCATGCGCTGCAACGCGTCGGGTCGCAGAACATCGTCAGCACACAACGGCTTGATCCATCGTGCGCCGCCGGCATAGCAACGCAGAACGGCGCGATTGAAGTTCTCAAACTGTCCAAGGTTTGTGCCGTTGCACTCGACGTGAATTCGGGGCTCGGCCAGACCCGCGACTATAATTTCCTCCGCCATGGAATCGTCGCCGTCCACCGTGACCCACGCAATCCAATCGGTCAAACTCTGGGCCATACAAGAACGCAAGGTTGATTCCAACGTGCCGGCAGCGCGATATGCCGGAATCGCGATGCCAATGGCTGGCCTTGAAGTGGCTGGTATGGAAACTCTCATCGAAGCTGTCGAAGCGGTATCCATATCAGTGACAATCTCTGGCGGCTCGCGGCTAGGCATCCTTGACAGCGTACTTTAGTGCAGCCACGACTCCTTCGACGTCGTTTAGAAAACTCCAACTGTCGATCCGTGTACGTGACCGTCGTCCCATCGCTGCACGACCCTCGTCACCACTTAGCGTGGCGGAAAGCGCATTGGCAAGCGCTTCGATATTACCAACAGGAAAGATGTAACCGTTCTCTCCCGGTCTGACCAAGTCGGCAGCACAGCCCACTTGATCACTACAGATGATCGGGATTCCAAAATTCATCGCCTCGTTTACAACCAATCCCCAAGGCTCGCTACCCGACGGCAGGACGAATGTATCACCGGCACCGAAATAGCGAGGCAGTTCCGCCTGGTTTCGGAATCCAGCAAAATACACATTCGGAATTTGCCGTATGGCCGCATAACGTTCGAGTTCGCCTCGCAATACGCCGTCACCGACAAACAACAGTGTTGCTGGACGGGTGTGCACTACCTGTTCAAAGGCGCGAAGCAGGTCCATCGGTCGCTTCACCGGCGTCAGCTTTCCACAGAAGAGGACAACCGGCAAGTCGGACGGCAGCCCGAGTTCCCGTTTGAGTCGAGGCTTCCAGGGCAGCGCTCCCGCCGCTGCGGTAAAGACGTCGTTGTCAACGGCGTAAGGCACCAGGAATATACGTTCCTCCTGCACTCCGTGTGCGCGATAGAAATCCGCGTTGTTCTGCCCAATGGCGAGAAATGCGGATGCCTTCCGGAATAGCGGGGCCAGAACGGCGGGCTTCACCAAGGCCTTCCATTTCGGGAGCACGGGTAAAAGATTCGTTTCGCCACGCAATAAAACGGGAACGCCGGTCGCGAAAGCAGCGCCCATCGCAATCAGGCTGGTGGCGTGAGACCAGCCGTGCACCCATATCGCGTCGAACTCGCGACTCCAGATGCGCCTCGCTATGTCCGGATTGACCAACCCCCAGAATCGCGACGGATTCGGTCGCAGACTCCAGTTAGAAAGAAACTCGAAACGAAAACCGCTCAGCTGCACATCCCAACGCACCTCCCGTCCAAAACCCTCGTCCCGGTAGGCGCTACGACCCCAATCGGAGCAGAATGCGACAGTAAGATCGAGGCGGGGATCAGCTGCCAATGTCCGCAACATCGGCACCTGATACTGAATCACGTGCGAAACCAGCACCAACAGCCGATACTGTACGCGTGGAAATTTCTCGCTCACGACACTGGAACTACGCGGCCCGGATATTTGATCCGCAGCTAAATCAAGTTCTGACGCTGTTGACCGCCTAGCGGGCAGAAATTCTTCCATTGCGTGGCTCCATCGAAGTAGTATATTCTGCCTCTATCAAGAAATTTCCAATCTGGCAAGTGACCAATTTGCCTTTGCGCTGACACCCCCTTACGACGGCATACTGGTACTTACGCTAACTCGGAATTGCGACACCATTGTCTATGGATTCTAGCCCCGCTGGCGGTTTTCGAAAAAATGGAATGATGCTTGATCCAGGCCGCGGCGGTCTGGGTCCGGTCTTGGAATCGCTCTCCACCGAACAGCACATTCCCAGCCAGTCCTACGTAGTCGACTACTGGCGGATGTTGATCAAGTATCGCTGGGTAATCCTGGCGTCGACGCTCATCCTGGGAACCATGGCGTTGATCGTTTCCATGCGCATGACGCGAATGTATGAAGCGGTGGCGCGCATTGCGATTTACCGTGAGTCTTCCGAAAACCTTGGCTTGAGCGGATCGAAAAATGAATCACCCGAATCTGACTGGGATTCTCATATCGATCTTGATACCCAGGTGAAAGTTCTAGAAAGCGATTTGCTTGCTCTGCAAGTGATTCGCGATTTGAAGCTTGATAAGAACCCATCCTTCGGAGGCGGCAGCGAAGATGCGATGCTGCAAAGGTTCCGCAATACTCTGAAGGTCGTAGTCATTCCGCGTACCCGTGTACTGGAAATCCAGTTCCTGAGCCCCGATCCGAAACTTGCCGCGGAGATCGTCAATACCGTGGCCAATGCCTACATCGACCAGAACTTCAAGACCAAGTTCGAGGCCACTCAGCGCGTTTCCGAGTGGCTTACTCGCCAACTGGCGGACTTGCAGATAAAGGTCGAAACGTCGCAGGAAAAGCTGGTCCGATATCAGCAGGAAAAAGGCATCCTTGGGTTGGACGAGAAACAGAACATCGTTACCTCGAAGCTGGACCAGCTGAACAAGGATCTGACCGATGCGGAAGCAGACCGCATCCAGAAAGAGGCCCTTTATCGGTTGGCTGAGGCTGGCGATACCGAGCACGTTGCCAAACTCGACGCCTCGGTGCTTCTGGATAAACTGCGCAACCAGGAAGCCGATCTCCGTACTCAGCTCGCAGAAGTCAATACCCAATTCGGCCCTTCCTATCCCAAATACCAGGCGGTGCAGAACCAACTCCTCGCGGTCCAATCCAATATTAAGCAGGAAGTGGAACGTATTGCCCAGCGCATGAAGAGCGAATACGCTGCGGCCGTGCAGCGTGAGCGCATGCTGCAGGCGGCTTTGGAATCTCAGAAGCAGGAAGCAAATCAGCTGAACGAGAGCGCCATCGAATACAGCCTTCTGAAGCGGGATGTCGACAGTAATCGTCAGCTCTATGAGGGTCTGCTGCAAAAGCTGAAAGAGGCGGGCGTCATGACCGGATTGCGGTCGAGCAACGTGCGAATCATCGATGTCGCTAGAGTACCGGAGCGGCCTGCGAAGCCGAACACGCCGCGCAACATTGCCCTTGGACTCCTGATCGGCGCGATGGTCGGCATGGTCCTCGCCATGGCGCTGGATACCTTCGACAATACTGTTCGATCGCCAGAACAGATTGAATTTATCGTAGGCCTCCCTTCGCTCGGGATTATCCCGCTCATGGGCGCCAATGCCTCGCGATATTCTGTTTATCCTTCACGCCGGCTGACGAGTTCCGCGAGTCAGTACACGGGCCCCACCGAAATCATTTCGCACTCCCGGCCCAAATCGAACCTGGCCGAATCGTATCGCGCATTGCGGACCTCGATTCTGCTTTCTGCCCTCGGGGGACCTCCTAAGATTGTCCTGGTGACTAGTTCACTCCCTCGCGAAGGGAAGACGACAACCAGTATCAATACCGCCATCGTCCTTGCTCAAAAGGGCGGAAAGGTCCTGCTGGTCGATGCCGATCTGCGCCGCCCGAGTGTCGGCGGCATCATGAAGTTAAATCAGACGGCGGGCTTGACCACAGTGTTGGCTGGCGGCGATAAGTGGGATAGCGCGATTCAGCCGGTAGCATTTGTGCCGAACCTGTGGGTGTTACCTGCCGGGCCTGTGCCTCCGCATCCTTCGGAGTTGTTAGGCTCCGACAAGATGGCGGAATTGATCGCCTCCTGGCGCGAACAGTACGATCACGTCATCATTGACACGCCGCCGGTGTTATCGGTCACCGATGCGGTGCTTCTGTCGGTCGGTATGGATGCCGTCATCCTTGTGGTTCGTGCCTCCCAGACCACCAAACAAGCGCTACGGCGCAGTCGTGAGATGCTCGCCCGGGTGAACGCTCGCGTCCTTGGAGTGGTGGTCAATGCGTTCGATGTGCATTCGAGCGACTCCCGTTATTATTCTTCCTACTATCAGGATTACTCGAGTGAGGGCGACCGTTATTACGATAACGATATGACCAACGTCGAATCGGACGCTTCTCCTAAGAATTCTGAAGCCGGCTGATGTAGTCGTTCGCTTGAATTGTCCTCCGAGTTGAGGAAGGGATTGCAGTTCGCCTGGTCCGATTGTGTGTTGAGCAAGTCCTGACTCTCTGATCCGAATGGCTCCGATCCGACGCATTCGGGCGGAACATATCCATGCATGTATTGTCGCGGTGGCAAAGGATTTGCTTGGGCCTTTTGACCTTGGCGCTGGCCGCTGGGTACTTGTACGCGGCCGTTCGCCAGTATCGTGCTGCTCGCTGGGCAACATCCGATGACCAACCGTTTGGCCTAAAGAAGGCTATTGACCTCGAGCCGGGAAACGCAAGCTACCGTCATCGCCTCGGCCAGTTCCTTTACTTAACGGAGTTGAATGCTGACGCTACCCTGCCGCACTATGAGGCGGCGGTAACCCTCGATCCTTTTTCAGGCCAAAACTGGCTCGACTTGGCGGCAGTCTGGGAAGTCAAAGGCGACTCGATGCAACAAGAGAACGCCATGCGGCGCGCACTTGTTGCTGAGCCTTTCACTCCCGACGTCGTGTGGGGCGTCGCCAACTTTCACTTGGTACGCGGTGAGATTGATGATGCGGTTCCACTGCTTCGGCGATTCACCGAGGCGAAGAGCACCATCGATGGAAATATCGACACGACCGCCATGGATGTGGCTTGGCGGGCCACACACAATGTAGATCTCTTGGTGGATCGTGTGCTGCCCCCGGCTAGCGCCTACCGGGCGGCGCTCATCCAGTTTCTTCTTGCGCAGAACGACCCGGCGGCGACCGCTTCGGCATGGAGTAGGCTGGTCGAGCTCCAGCAGCCGTTCGATGAAAGAGTCGGGCTCACGTACGTAAACCTGCTCATGCAACAGCAGGCAATCGCGACCGCCGCGAAAGTCTGGAACGATATGGGAGTCCTCATACCGGGCTTCCACGCTCACCTTGGTTCTGAGAACAATCTGGTGGTGAATGGGGGCTTTGAGGAGGAACTTTTGGACGCCGGTTTTGAGTGGCGGCTCATTCCTCAACCTAATAGGACCCTGAGCGCGGATGCCGGACAGTTCCATACCGGCAATCGCTCGCTGAGAATTGACTTCGACGGCGAAGGTACCGATACCGGATTGATCCAGACCATCATGGTGAAACCCAACACTCGCTACAGATTCAGCGCATTCATGCGCACGGAGGGGATTTTGAGCGCCAGCGGTCCTCGTTTCGTTGTCACAGGGGACGGCGGTGAGCGCTATTTTACGAGCGAGGATGTGATCGGCTCCAGCTTCTGGCGCGAATCCCAATCGACGTTCACGACCAATCCTGGCGCGGCCACCATTACGATTTCCGTTACGCGCGACCACGGCGACAGTTTGATTAAAGGCACCGCGTGGGTGGACGACATCTCGTTGCAGGAGTTGCAATGAGTACTGTTCCTAGACTCAGGGTCATCCAAGTTCCGAAACGTCCCCTCCAGGGTTCGGCGACTGCCTTCGACCGTACTCTTTTGGCCTTGTTTCTGCTGTCACTCATGTTCGGTCCGCTCGCCCTGGGAGCGGTGGAGGAATGGTCACAGTTCACGCTTCGCGCCGCTTCCCTCATTTTGCTGCTGCTCTGGACAGCGAACCAACTCCTAAATGACCGTATTGACATAGTTTGGACCCCCATCTTCGCTCCGGCCTGCGTCTTCGGCTTGCTGATACTGGCACAGTCGCTCATTCCCCTCTCGGCATATCGTGCCGTCACGGTGAGTGAAACCCTCAACTATTGCGCCTACGGTGCCCTCATGTTCGTCGCCGTGCAGATCGTGCGGAGGGATTCGGATGCCCGATTGCTCGCGATCGCTCTGGTTAGCTTCGGCTTTCTTCTGGCTTGCTTTGCGATCGTGCAGAACCTCTCGGCACCTGGACTGCTGTACTTCGTCAGGAAGCCGTTGCACGGCGGCTCCGTATATGGTCCGTACGTCAACCGCAATCATTACGCTGGGTTGATGGAGATGATCTTCCCGATGGCCTTGGTTATGGGTCTGCAGACGGGCGAGGCACTGAGCAAGCGGACCGTTTGGATATTCGCTGCCGTGGTGATGACGGGAAGCATTGTTTTGTCCCAATCGCGCGGAGGAATGGCCGCGTCCACGATAGAAATCATGGCGTTTGCCGTCTATGTCGCGCGCCGCAACCGTCGCCTCGCTCTTGGCATCGTTGGAATCCTGGTCTTGACGGCGAGTTTCGTGGTCGCGAGTGGTGGCGGCAATGCGCTGAGACGCTTTGGAGAGTTGGGTCCGCACGACCGTTTAACGATTGCCCGCGACGGCATGCACATGTTGACTCAGCGGCCTATTCTAGGATGGGGCCTCGAGACGTTTGCAACTGTCTATCCCAGCTTCCGAAGTTTTTACACGGACCTGGTAGTCAATGAAGCGCACAACGATTATTTGCAGGTGCTGATCGAAACCGGGATTGCCGGATTCGTCACCGTGCTCGTATTCGTCGCGCTGCTGTATAGGACTGGCCTTCGCCATCTCCGGCGGTGGAGCAGCAGTCCGCTTGCCGCGGTGCGCCTTGCCGCCCTGCTGGGATGCACCGGAATCCTCGTTCATAGTCTTGTCGATTTCAATCTGCACCTCCCGGCAAACGCGGCTTTGTTTTATTCACTCTGTGGGATTGCCGCAGGCGCCGGCGCGGTGGAACCCGATCGGAAACGGAATCATCATTCGTCGCCAAAAGGGTCACACCGGACCGACACGTTTTATGCAGGTGAGCCATAGTCATGTGTGGCATCTTGGGTCAGGTAGTACGTGGCGCACCGACGAACTATCCAGCTTTAGAGCGGGCGTTGAATGCTATGGCACACCGCGGCCCAGATGACGGGGAACTGCGACTCGTCACGCCGGTACCCAGCAACGAGCAGGTGGTTCTGGGTAATCGCCGCCTCGCTATCCTCGATCTTTCGCCAGCCGGGCATCAACCCATGTTCGATCCGGATACGGGCAATTGGATCGTTTACAACGGCGAGATCTATAACTTCGCGGACATTCGCCGCGATCTCGAATCGCAGAATGTTAAGTTTACGAGCCACACCGACACAGAAGTTGTCCTGAAAAGCTATGCCGCGTGGGGCGAAAGTTGTTCCGAGCGGTTTCGCGGTATGTTTGGGTTTGCTTTGTGGGACGCGAGGCGGAAGCGCCTGCTGTTGTGCAGGGATCGGCTCGGCATCAAGCCCCTGTATTACCACCACGATGCCAGACAACTCTTGTTCTCCTCGGAGGTCCGCCCTCTTCTTTCAGCAGGACTGATTCCGAAACGCCTGCACCAGCCTTCGGTGACTGACTATCTGGCTTCTGGTTCGGTTCGCGATCCCAATACTCTGGTCGAAGGACTGCGCGCGCTAGACCCCGGCAGTTGGCTCATATGGGAGCAAGGCAATATCCGCCAAAAGCAGTATTGGTCGCCTGACTCCACCCGTGGCGACTGCGTTGCCGACATCGCGCACGGAGATCTTCGCCACCAGGTGCATCAGCTGCTGCACGAAGCGGTGGGCCTCCACCTGATAAGCGATGTACCAGTCGGGATATTTCTTTCCGGTGGCATCGACTCCAGTGCCCTGGTCGCCTTGCTGTCAGAAACTAGACAACAGGTCGCAACATTTTCGATCGTTTTCGGGGAACAGCGCTGGTCGGAGGCTAAGTATTCTTCCGCTGTTGCCCGCCGTTTTCAAACCGATCATCACGAGGTGACACTCTCCCATGAGGATTTTCGTGAGGCATTGCCTGACGCCTTAGATGCTTTGGACCAGCCGAGTATCGATGGCGTCAATACGTATGTGGTATCGCGTGAGGTTCGCAAAACGGGCCTGAAGGTTGCGCTCTCCGGCCTCGGAAGTGACGAGATCTTCGCCGGCTACGATGGTTTCCGCCGAATTCCCCGGCTGCAGAAAGTTCAGCAAGGAATTCAGATGCTTCCCCTGGGAGTGAGAACCCAGTTGGCGCAAATGTTTCGGTCGCTTATGGCTCACACCGACGCCAATGCCAAGGTTGCTGCTCTGATCGAATCAAACGGCGCCTCAGACTTTCCCTATTTCCTGAGTCGAATGCTTTTCCTCCCCCGACAACGCGAGCAGTTGTTGGCTTCGAGTCCAGTTGTCGATGACGTCGCTGGCCAGAATTGCAAATTCTTGGGCGCGAAGGATTTTGATCCAGTCAATCGCGTCTCGTCGCTGGAGTTGTCGAACTACATGCGAAACACCCTGCTTCGCGATGCCGATTGCATGAGTATGGCGCATGGCCTGGAAGTGCGCGTCCCCTATCTCGATCACAAATTGGTTGAGTTTGTGACGGCCCTGCCCGGGCGACTCAAGCTCGATCGAAACACTCCGAAGCCACTGTTGGTCGGGTCGCTGTGTCTGCCCTTGCCCAACGAAGTGATCCATCGTCCCAAGCGCGGATTTAATCTGCCCTTCGCCGAGTGGCTGCGCGGGCCTCTGCGATCCGAAATCGCACGCGAGCTTACCAACTGGTCGCAAGGCCCACTGGACGGCTACCTGCGCGCCCCGGCCGTTGAGCAGGTGTGGGCGGACTTTCTAAACGGTCATACATCGTGGTCGCGTCCTTGGTCGCTGTTTGTACTTAGCCGCTGGGTGAAGCGCAACCTTTCTTGAGATTGAGCGGGGTGCCGGAGGATAGATGGCGGGCGAGGAAACTTGGAAGCTCGCAGCAGCAGCGATTTCTTAACCATGCATACCTTACTTATCCATCAAGCATTTGCAGCGCCATCCGACCCGGGTGGTACCCGGCACTCGGAACTTGCACGCTATGTCGTCGAAGCCGGTGACGAGTTCTCAATTGTCGCCAGCGACGTCAACTATGGCACGGGAGAGCGGGTGACGGCCCGCCCTAGGCTGCTCGCGAGGGAGACCGTCCAAGGCGTTACCGTTCTACGGAGCTACACACCAGCGTGGGTACGCCGCTCGTACATCTTAAGGGTGACGGCATTTTTGATGTTCATGATAACGTCACCCATTAATAGCTTCAGGGCCGGACCTGTGGATCTTGTTATGGGTACGTCCCCTCCTATCTTCCAGGCCTTGTCGGCATGGTTTGTGGCTTTTGTTAAGCGCAAGCCATTCCTCCTCGAGATCCGGGACCTGTGGCCGGAATTCGCAATCGACATCGGTTTGCTGAAGAACCAATTCTTGATCGCGACGTCTCGCCGCCTTGAAATGTTTCTCTACCGGCGAGCCACCCACATCTTGGTGAACTCTCCGGCTTATCGAACATACTTGATTGAGAAAGCGGTGCCGCCAGAAAACATTACTCTGATTTCCAATGGCGTCGAGGTCGGCCTCTTCTTTCCGGAGAATCACGGTGCTTCGTTGCGGCGGACCCTCGCCCTGGAAAACAAGTTTGTGGTGACGTACGCAGGCGCGTTCGGCATGGCCAACGACCTCGATACACTGATAAAAGCTGCCGATCGATTGCGTACGCGCACCGACATTCATTTTCTGCTGATCGGCGACGGTAAGGAGCGCGAGCACCTGCAAGCTGAGGTTTCCAGGCGGAACCTCGGAAACATCACCTTCACGGGTGCCATCGCAAAAAAGATATTCCCGAGGCACTCGCGGCCTCCAACGCTTGTGTGGCTCTGCTCAAAGATATACCCATGTTCCGCACTACATATCCAAACAAGGTATTCGATTACATGGCCGCCGGAAGGCCAACAGTGCTGGCCATCGACGGGGTAATTCGCGATGTGATCGAAAACGCCCAAGGTGGAATCTTCTCGCCTCCCGGCGACGACCGGAGCCTCGCGGATGCAATCATTGTTTTGGCTGACAATCCCGCTGTGGCGCAACAAATGGGAGCGGCGGCCCGCGGATATGTAGTTCGGCACTTCAATCGCCGGGACCAGGCCACAAGTTTCCTGGAGTTATTGCGTTCGGTCGCTGACAAGCGCGTCGGAGCGGCCGCCATTGGCTCATGAGCTCAACTGCTAAACGCGCTCTGGATCTACTACTAGCCGCGACCGCATTGGTTGTGACCTTGCCCGTACTGGCGTTTGCCATGCTCGCTGTTCGCATTGCGGACGGCCAGCCTGTGCTGTTTCGCCAGTTACGTCCAGGGTTTAAGGGCCGGCCGTTTATGCTCTATAAACTGCGCACCATGAGCGATGGGACGGATTGCTCCTCCACTCTTGCGCCCGATGCCGCCCGTCTTACCAAGGTCGGGAAGGTGCTTCGCAAACTGAGCATCGACGAGCTACCACAGCTTTGGAATGTGCTCAGGGGCGACATGAGCTTGGTGGGACCGCGCCCGTTGTTATTGAGATACTTGGATAGGTACACGCCTGAACAGGCGCGGCGTCATGACGTTAAGCCTGGTATCACGGGTTGGGCGCAGGTGAATGGCCGCAACGCCATCACGTGGGAAGAAAAATTCAGGCTGGACCTCTGGTATGTTGACCACCACAGTCTATGGCTTGATCTGCAAATCCTCGCGATGACGGTGTTTCGTGGGCTGGCTGGGCGAGGGGTCGCGCAAGACGGACATGCCACCATGCCCGAGTTTATGGGCACGGGCCGGACCACCAGGAAAGGACGCTAACTTGAAAAAGATCGCAGTTGTGGGTGCCGGAGGGTTCGCGCGAGAAGTCGCTTGGCTGGTCGCGGATATTAATCGACAGTCTCTGACCTACGAGTTCCTGGGCTTCCTGGTCAGCGATCTATCGAAGCTCGGCGACCACGACAGCCGCGAGCAAGTTCTGGGAGACTTCAACTGGCTGGACGGAAATCAACAAGTAGATGCGCTAGCGTTCGGGATCGGCAGTCCCCGGGTGAAGTTGAGGCTGTCCGCCGAACTGGGTACTCGGTTCCCTAAACTGGACTGGCCCGCTCTAGTCCATCCAACCGCACAGTTCGACCGTGAGAGTTGTACGCTCGAACCTGGTGTTGTGTTATGCGCCGGCAACATTGGAACCGTCAACTTGTTGTTTGAAGCGTATTGCATGGTGAACTTGTCTTGTACCATCGGCCACGAGGCTAAAATCGGAAAGGGTTGCGTGTTGAACCCCACCGTAAACATCTCGGGAGGAGTGACGTTGCGCGATGGAGTCCTCGTCGGTACCGGCGCGCAGATTCTGCAATACGTCACCGTTGGGGCTGGAGCAACTGTGGGCGCCGGAGCGGTCGTCACGAAAGATGTGGAAGCCGGAACGACCGTGATTGGTATGCCCGCGAAGCCTTTAATGAAGAAGGATTAGGGGCCCCCGAAGTACTCATTCTAAGTGCCTC
>CAVTYG010000008.1:0-41440 GCA_963738905.1 uncultured Acidobacteriaceae bacterium | reverse complement strand
AGGAGCTTAAATCCCACTGCCGGTATCTTCTCCGCGAGTAACCTGAGGCTTACTCGACCGGTTGTGGGGTCATTACTAATTACGGCGCCTGGCGTTAGTTGACCGTCCTTATCCACCACTAAAACGCCCTTTGTGGAATCCGGAATTGGTTGCGGAAACTGGGTCTCCACCTCTACCATTCCCGTTCTCTCCCACGACAACGGATTGAACACCAGCACACTTACACCTTCCGTCTTCACTAGCGCCGCCAAATCGTTCAGCGTGGCGTTTGTCGTGTCCTTGCTAAACCGCTGCACCTCCGCGTACTTCCGCGCAGCATCCACATAATTGATCCCAATCCCCGAGCCCGGCAGGATGTCGTGGAACTGATTGAACAGCACCTTCTTCCACGACGCGTCGAAGTCGGCCTGCGGATACGGCTCGCCAAACAGCGTGCCGATTGACGCCAGCTTCTCGGCATCGAGCAGCGCAACTTCGCCCTTGCGGTTGCCGCGCTTCTCTTCCGCCTGCGAGGTTTGCACGCCGCGGTGGTATTGGAAATACAACTCACCGTTCCACACCGGCAAGTTCAGCTCGCTCTCGTTCTTGCCGAGGTTGTTCAGGAAGCTGGCGGCGGTCGAGAACTCAAGCTTGGGATAGACGACATCGGGCTTCTGCCAGCGCAGCGCCGTATCGAGATCGACGCGCGTGGGGCCTCCACCATGATCGCCCACGCCGTACAGGTACATCATTTGCAATGCGCCGTCAGGGGCGGAGTTAGTGCCGCCGTTGTACTTCCACATGATTGGCCCATACACGGCGGAATCACGCGCGATCTTTACTGGCTCGATGGCATTAGCGTAGTCGCTGGGAAAATACGTCATCAGGCGCGATCCGTCAGGCGCTTGCCACCAGAACAAACGGTAGGGAAACTTGGTAAACTCCGATGCCCACAAGAGTTTCTGCGTTACAAAGTAATCGATGCCCGAGCGCTTGTAGATTTGCGGCAACTGCGCGTTGTAGCCGAACGAGTCGGGGTTCCAGCCGATATTGACGTTCACGCCGAACTTCTGCTTAAAGTACTTCTTGCCGTAGAGAATCTGCCGCACCAGCGACTCACCGTCGGGCATGTTAAGGTCGGGCTCGACCCACATACCGCCCACGATCTCCCAGCGTCCTTCTTTCACGCGCTGCTCGATTTCGCTGAAGATCGCGGGATACTTCTCCTCCATCCAGACGTACGCCTGCGCCGCCGAGGCGGTGAACTTGAAGTCGGGATACTCGCGCATCAGGTCGAGCGCTGTGCGAAAGGTGTTGCGCACCACTTCGACAGTCTCCGTCTCGGGCCATAACCACGCCATGTCGATGTGGCTGTTGCCAACAGCCTTGACGGTGAACTGCTTCATGTACGGGCGCAGCACATCGAGCTTGCCTTGCGCATTTTTCAGCGAAGCGTCGAACGCAGCTTGATCGCCTTTGTCGAGCGCGCCGAGATCAATCGCCTTGACCGCTGCATCGAGTTGCTGCTCGCGCTGCGACTTGCCGTCAGGATAAGCGGCGATGAGCAGCTCCGTCGCCATAATTTCCTGCCGGAGGACTCCCGGGTCGGGACGCGGGTCAGGCGGCGTGAACAGCAACGCTGCCCGATCAAGTTTGACTTGATCCGGCCCTCCACAGCAGCCCACCAGCCCCGAACTCAGAATGCGCACCGCGATCAGGAGCTTCTGTCCGGGCACGGCCGATTCGGTCAGCGTGATGGGGACCTGCGAATCCTGATCCCCGCGCGCGACCATGTTGTGGTTCACAAAAACCGTAATCATGATCCCGGTATTGCTATCGATTCCCAGGTCCAGCGCGATTCGCGACCCAGCAACCGAGAATCCTGTGAGGGCCTGGGGCACCTCGACGCTGCTGTACAGCCAGACAGGAAGCGGCAGGCCCTGCTGATACGCAGATTGCGTAGGAAAACTAAGTCCCCCTACGATCGTTTGCTCCTCAGTCATCTCTCCGTGTGGCATGTCGGCGTTGATGGCCTTCCACTTCGCGAGCGGAAGCGTTGTGGTCGCCTGCAGCCGGTCGAGGACGGGTTTGTTGGGATCGGGTGGTGCTCCGGTTTGTGCCAGGCAGGATGGAATGAAGAGGAGGGCTAACGCAAAAAGCATAGGGTAACGCTTCATATGGAATCCCCAGACATGGCTCGGCCTCGCGGACTGAAATCCGCGAGGCACTCCACAATTCACACGCTCTACGGCACGGTTGAAGCGTGCCCCTCAAAACATCGGACCGTTAGTACTCAATTCCCAGCTTGTGCTGCATCTCTTCCAGCGTGACGCCCTTGGTTTCAGGGAAGGTGAACATGACTACAAAGAACATCAGCGCCATCATCACGGCGAAGAACACGAACGGGAAGGCGCCACCGAAATGTTGCACGAACACCGGAAAAATAAACGCAATCAACGCATTCATGATCCAGTGGGTCGAACTACCCAGGGCCTGGCCTTTGGAACGCACGCGGTTAGGAAAGACTTCGCTGATGTACACCCAGATGACCGCGCCCTGCGAAATAGCGAAGAAACCAATGTAGGCCACCAGCAACCACACCAGTAGGTTCTGATGTCGGTTGGTATAGAACACCGTCGCCACGCCAGCCAGACAGAACGTCATGCCGAAGCCGCCAATCATCAGCAGCGTCTTGCGACCGAGCTTGTCGATGAGCGACATTCCGAGAAGCGTAGCCACCAGGTTCATGGCACCCACGGCTACGGCCTGCAAATCGCCCGACACCTTGCTGAAGCCGGCCATGGCGAAGATGTAGTTCAGGTAGTACAGAATGGCATTGATACCGGCAAGTTGATTGAACGCCGCCACGGTGAATGCCAGATAGATGGGCAAGCGATACTTGCGTTGGAACAGCGGCTCCGAATGGACCTGGCCGTCAACGTGAATCGAAGCAATGATGTCGTCGAGTTCGCTGGCGCCATCAGGCGAACCCAACGAATCGAGCACTTCCCGCGCTTCCGGAATGCGATTCTTGGTGACCAGCCAGCGCGCGCTGCGGGGAATTCCGAACAGCATGATGAAAAACAGCACCGCGGGAAGCGCCGCCACGCCCAGCATCCAACGCCATTCGTTGATCCCCAGGTCAAAGCGCCCGATGATGAAGTTCGACAGATACGCAACCAGGATGCCGATGACGATATTGATCTGGAACGAGCCCACCAGCATCCCGCGCCACTTCGCGGGAGCGATTTCCGCGATATACACCGGGCCCAGCACCGACGAACCGCCGATACCGAGTCCACCAATGAAACGGAAGAAAAGCAGCGAAGGCCAATTCCATGCGAAGGCGCAACCCAGCGCCGAGATTATGTAGAAGACTGCGAGAATGCGCAGGCTCTCGCGCCCACCCAACCGGTCGCCCAGAATGCCGGAAAACATAGCGCCAATGATGGTGCCCACCAGCGCGATCGACACCGTGAAGCCCAATTCACCCGGAGAAAGATTGAAGACCTGGGTCAACTGATGCGTGGTCCCGGCGATGACTGCGGTGTCGAAGCCAAACAACAGGCCTCCCAGAGCGCCCACGATGATGCTTTTCACCAGGTAGAAATTGAATTTGCCGGGCGCATTCTGTGTCTTCGAGTCTGTGTTCACGTAGTGCATCATTCGCTCCACACGGCAAGTTCGTTGCCATTAGGATCGGCGAAATGAAAGCGCCGCCCGCCGGGAAACTCGAAGGTTTCTGTCGTGATGGTTCCACCGGCTTCGACGACTTTGCTGCGCGTATCCTCCAGCGCTTTGGCGTAAACCACCACCAGGGGCCCTCCCTTCACCGGCTTGGCGCTCATGGTGAACCCTCCCGCCAGCCGGCCATCGTGGAAGCTGGTGTAGTTCGGGCCGTAATCCGTAAACGCCCAGCCAAAAACGCTGCTATAAAAGCGCTTGGTCGCTTCGATGTCGCTCGCAGGAAATTCAATGTAGTCCATTTGAAAATTATGTTCTTGCTGGGTCATCGCAATCCTCGTGCAAGGTATCAGCGGGCAAGATTAGCACACCGGGTTTGTCGATATAATCCGCGGGTGGAGAAACACATCCCTTCCGCCGTCACGGCGGGCCGCTCTTCGGTTCTGCATCGCGCCCTGAACAAGACTTACCCCACTGCCGTGCGCGGTGAAGGGGTGTGGCTGTACGACTCCGACGGTCGCAAAATCCTCGACTTCGCCTCCAGCGCCGTCGTTAACTTCATCGGACACGGCGATCCCGAGATTGCACGTGCAATCTCCGAGCAGGCTTCTCGGCTGGAGTTCGTACATTCGAGCAACTTCACGACCGAAATCGCAGAGCAGTTTTCTGAAGAGTTGCTCGATTTCGCCGGTCCCGCTTTCCACGATGGCGCCGTCTTCTTCACTAGCGGCGGCTCGGAATCCGTCGAAAGCGCTCTCAAGCTCGCTCGTCAGTACCAGGTTGAAAGTGGCTTAACCGAGCGCTATCAGGTCGTCAGCCGACGTCAGAGCTATCACGGCGCTACTCTCGGCGCCATGGCGGTCAGCGGAAATCAGGCACGGCGCGGCATTTATCTGCCCATGCTGCGCGAGTTTCCCAAGGCAGGAATCCCCTACTGCTACCGCTGCCCGTTCGACTGCAGCAACGGATGCACCGACTGCGGCCTGAAGTACGCTGCCGAAGTCGAGCAAGCCATCGCCGAAACCAACGGAACTGCCGCGGCATTCATCATGGAGCCCGTCAGTGGAGCAACGCTGGGCGCCGCTGCGCCTCCTCCCTCGTACGTCAAGCGCGTCGTCGAAATCTGCCGGGAGCAGAAGATCCTGCTGATCGCCGATGAAGTGATGACCGGCTTTGGACGCACCGGACGCCGCTTTGCCATCGACCACTATGACGCTGCGCCCGACATCATCGCTGCCGGCAAGGGAGTTTCCAGCGGCTACCTGCCCCTCGGGGCCGTCATCGCTCAGCGGTATGTGGTCGATGCCATCGCCAACGGTTCAGGCACGCTGCTTCATGGCTTCACCTACAACGGACATCCCATCGCCGTCGCTGCAGGACGCGCGGTGCTCCGGCGTTTGATTGACGGCAAGCTCATCGACGCGGCCGACTCCGATCAACCCGGCAGCGTGGGCTCCGTCCTGAAGGACGAGCTACAAAAACTCTGGAAGCTTGACTGCGTTGGCGATGTGCGAGGACTCGGCCTGCTCTGGGCAGTCGAGTTCGTTGCCGACAAGCAAACCAAAGAACCGTTTCCGGCGGAGAAGAAATTCGCCGCGCGAGTGAACGACAGCGCCGTGAAACGCGGCGTCCTGCTCTATCCCATGCAAGGCTGCGCGGACGGCAGGCGCGGTGACCACGTCATGATCGCGCCGCCGGCGGTAATTACAGACGACGAAATTCGGTGGGCGGTGCAACAGGTGTCGGAGGCGATAGCCGAAGCGTTGTCATGTTGAACAGAGGGAGGGCCTCAGGCGCAGTGCCGCCGGCCGATCACCAACTACCGCGATAGCAAGAAATGCTCATCTCCGACCTTGACAACTCTCAACTCTTGGCAGAGAATCCCCCAACCCGTACTGCTGCCCAGTTTCATTTAGTACGACGACATCCTCTTCGTCTGCGCCACCGCAACCGCGCCGCCTCGCCCCCTTTCAAGGGAGGTAGGTCATGTCGTCATCCGGTAGGCGTTACACATTGCGCGCTCGCCAAGCCACAATAGCTCGCCTGGACAGCACCAAGTCCCGCATCCAAGACCCGCGCATCCGGCAGGCAATCGAGTATTTCGAGATTGGCGACATTCCTCCGCTCGGTAGCATCGCATCGAAACTCAATCTATCGTTGTCGCGCTTCCGCCACCTCTTCAAATCGGAGGTGGGCATGTCGCCGCAGCATTATGTGCGGCTGCTGCGCTTGCAGAGGGCCAGAAGGCTGCTCCAGTCGTCGTTGCTTCGGGTGAAGGAAATCGCTGCCATCATAGGCGTAAACGATGTTAGTCACTTCGTCCGAAACTATAAAGCCCTGCATCGCGAGACTCCTTCTCAGACCCGCGCACTATCCCCGCAGCCTGTCCGGCCCGTGGTTGAGCCAGCCAAAACGGCCAACAAATAGCCATTTCGGCCATCTCAAAAGTATTGCTGACGACGCGCCGATATAGCACTATTTGCCAATTCCGTATGGCATGACAGTGGTCAGCAAGCCGGTGCGGTGTCTCGCTGCACACACCAACCGCTTCCGAGAAGCATCTCGTTACGTCCTTCTGGGTTCCGTATCGGACTCCCTGCAGCGCTGGCCGAAGGGCGCTTACCGATTCCCCTGAGTCTTAGGGCGAAGAAGCAGAAAGGTTGAACCAACCAATGGCAGAAGAAAAGAATCAAGAGCTGAATCTCTACGAATTACAACAGACCGGTGAGGCGATCGAGAAGCTTTCGAGCGACCCCAAGGCGTTTTCCGCAGCATACGAAGCTTTCGTTGCAGGAGATGCAGAAAAATTCGCTGCTGCGCTTGGCAAAGTCGGCATTCAGGACCGCTGTCGTTGGGTCTGCCGCTTCTTTTGCCGCAAGCGTTGCGTAGGAGTTTGCCGCAAATTCTGTCCTAAACCCTCAACTGTTGAAGTGGACGCCGATGAGATTCTCGGCTTCGCCAAGGCGGTCAGTGGGGCGTTACGCGACCCCGCCTTCGCCAAACGAATGTGCGAAATCATCCGCTCCGGGAACGTGGATAACTGGAACAAGGAAATAGAAAAGGCGAAGCTGCAGCGGTATTGTTACCAGCTCTGCGTCATCTTTTGCGCCGAGTGTTGTGAGAAAAACTGCCACAAGGTATGCCCGCCGGATCCGCTCATCACCAGGGTCGGTTCAATTCCGATTTCGCAAATCGATGCTTTAGGCTACGGCAGCGGACCCAGCATTCCCAACGTCTACGTGCCTCCACCAAATCCTGCTGCGGGAGTTGGCGACCACCCTTTTGGGGGCTTGGTATGGCTCATGGGCATCTTCAACATGCCCACGGCGGTGGAATATCTGGTGGAGGTTTCCACCGCTCCGGCCGGGCCATACAGCCCCATCCTGGTGGGCCCACAGGTCGGATACGACCAGGTCCCGCCCCAGCCGCCCAACCCCTGCGCCCCCTTTCTGGTAACTCAACCGCCGTTCCAACATCCACGCACCCGCAGCCAATCAGGAGGCGGTGATCCTGGCTGGTTTAAGATCTGCGAACTCACCGACTCCGATGGCGGTCGCCTGACCACCGGCGAGAAAACCCTGATGATGTGGCCGAGCCCGCTGCCAGACGGTGTCTACTACCTGCGCCTTCGTGTGCGTGACGCTGCCATGAACGTCCGGATAAGCAGTCCGCAAGTAGTTCGCCTCGATAACACCGGGCCATTCCCACTTCCGCGGCCAACCATCAAGCTGGAGTTGGAGAAGCCCGACGGCACCCGCGTGCCATTGAAGTGCGGAAAGGTGAAGAAGGGCGGTGGGCTCATCATCGTCACCATTCAAGCCTTCGATCCCAACATGAGCTCCGTCTCCGTGACCGCAAGGGGCAATACGAACTTGTCGGTTCCGGTGGTGGACATCACAAATACACCGCTGTCCAAGACCTATAACGGCAACATCGCCGACCAGGGCTATCCGGTTCCCACCGAATTCAAGTGGGATCCATGGAACGATCCCAACATCATTCCGTGCTGCTATCTGGTCTATGTTGAAATCAATGACCGCACCATCATCAACAGCAGCTGGACGGGCGGCCACTACAACGCCGGATGGGAGGCTATCGAAATCGGGTTCTAACCCAATGCTTGAATGCCCGAGAACTAAAAGGTCCCGCTCCGTTCCAACGAGGAAACGAAGCGGGACCCAGTTTTTGGTGCTCTCATCTCTACGCGCGCTATTGCGTCACGGTCTTGGCCGCGTCGCCGACCTTGAAGCCTGCACCTGACACCGGCGTTCCTACCGCAGACACATCATCTACGTCGGTCAGCTTGATCACTCCTACCGGCGACGCCATGCGGCGAATCACCGCACCCGTCGAAGGATCTTTGATCTCCTTCGTCACGCGCTCCACGGTGAGCTGATCGCCAACCTTGAGGCCGGCCTTCGCGCCCACGTTCAGCACGATCTGGCCGCCATCGACCGCTGCGACCAGGCCTTCCACTTTCACAGTGCGCATCTCGAGCTTCGAGTTGTCGGCAATTAACTCTCCGCTCATCTGCTTCACCGCGGCATTCACCGCTTCGCCGAGGATGGTGTTCTGGAAGTCGCTGCTACCAAAATCCACCGCGCCTCCACCCCAGCCGTGCCAGTTCGAGCCGCCTCCGAGCAGTGACGTGCTTTCGCGGCTCGACTCGCCCTTGCCGGACGCAACGCCCATAATTTCCCCGGTATCGATGTTCACAATGCGTGTATCCACCGCAACGATTGCCTTGGACTTCTTATGTCCGACGCCGCCGATGCCGTACCCGCCCCAGCCTCCGCCGCCTCCGCCAACTTTCGTGTTCTGGGTATCGTTGCCAAACTGCGTGACGCTGCCCACGATGATCGCGTCCACACCCAACAACTTCCCGATCTTGGCCGCCGAATTCGGATTGGCGCGGTCACTGTTCGAGAAATTCTGCTCGCCCAGAATCTTGTCCATCGCCTTGCGTTCGATGACCGAATACGTGCCGTCCTGCACCAGGTACTTCACCGTCAGATCGGCCATGCCTCTGCCGACATCGACGTTTGTACCGAACGCTGCCGCCGCATACGACTGGACCGTGGCATAGTCAAAATCGAAAACGGCAACCCTTTTCTTACGGGCTGGCGCAGGCGCTGCCGCCGGAGCTTGCGCCTCGGCATACCACGCGAAAAGAGTTAGCAGAAGTAACGCAGCGGTAACAACTCGGCTCTTCACAGATTTGCCCCCTTCAAATACTGAACAAAAACTCTTGTCGCCGATCGAACCTGGCGA
The DNA here is from genome assembly GCA_963738905.1 of uncultured Acidobacteriaceae bacterium. Taxonomy (GTDB): domain Bacteria; phylum Acidobacteriota; class Terriglobia; order Terriglobales; family Acidobacteriaceae; genus DASRAA01. Next base: position 32,506 of record CAVTYG010000008.1, on the reverse strand, counting down.
ATGACTAGCTGGGAATGGAGATGGCCGGTGAACGAGCAAATTGTACAACGAAAGTGCCACCGTGCCGGTATGAGAATCCACACCGGCCATTCGCGAAATCCGCCAAAACGGTAAAAAGGCGCAGTCTAAACTGCGCCTACAATCAACGAACCTTAACTTCTCTATTGCTGCGACGACCCGCCCGGCAAACCTTCGTTCGCCCCCAACTCATGCGGCGACTTCATGACTGCGGTATCGGGATTCAGCAGCCCTGTCTTGTCCGGTCCTAGCCCCAACTTGATCAGCGCCCGCGAATCCGGCAACGACTTCGTCTGCCAGCCGTTAACTTCCTGGTAGCGCGTCAATGCGTCCTTGGTGGACTGGTCCCAACTCCCCGTCGGCTCGCCTGTCAGATAGTGCTCCCGAATCAGCGCTTCCTGGATCTGCGTCGTGCGGGCAGAATCAATGCCCTGCTGACCATGCGCTTTGGCCTTGGCTGACTTCTTGCCTTTCGACTTGCTGCGGGAGGAGGACTTCGTGGATTTCGTGACGGCAGAAGACTTATGAGAACTGGAAGAAGTCTGTGTCGTCTTAGGTTTGGTTGTCGCTGCGGCATTAAGTACCAGCGCCAGCGAAAGGGATGTAACCACCATCGATTGGAGAATTCGTAGATCTAATCGCAAACGCGGTACCTCGGGGGGAAATCTATGAATTCCAGTACAACGCCCTGATTGTAACCAAGCATTAACTGGAATGGGAAGCAAAAAAGCGACTAGAAAGTCGCGGACCTATCCCGAAATGGCACATGCTGGAAGTGCCTGACGGGCGAGCCGCCAGGCGCCTCATTTGTGTCCGACCGGAACGCTCCGGCCAACGATGCTCTACGGCAGCGTGCCTCCCATGAAGACCGTGCCCGCATTCGGCCCCAGTCCGCGCGGCCGCACTAGGAAGACAACGTCCTGCCCGCCTTTCAGCTGCGATTGCAGCTTGCGGAAATCGGCCTCGCTGTTCACTGGTTGCTTGTTGATTTCCAAGATGACGTCGCCTCGGCTCAAGTTCACGTTATCGCCGAAGCCACCGGGCTTCACGTCCTGCACCATCACGCCCTTGGAGTTTGGCAGCTTCATGCGCTCTGCCATGTCGGGAGTAATGTCCCGTACCGCGATCCCCAGCTTGCTCTCCTGCGGTTGGGCTTCCTCGCCACCTTCCTCGTCTTCGCCAAGGCGCGTAGCGAACAACTTCTGCCGATCAGCGACGGTAACATCCACCGTGTTTTGCTTTCCGTTGCGCACATAGCCCAACTTGGCTACGCTGCCGGGCTTCAAGGCAGAGATCTCAGCCACCAACTCGTCGCCTGTAGCGACTGACTTGCCGTTGACCGAGACGATGGTATCGCCGGTCTGCAATCCCGCTTTGGCAGACGGCCCATTCGCCGTCACGTTGGCGATGGTCACGCCGCTGGAGACGCCATACACGCGCTGCACCGCCGGGTTCGGCACCGCGTTGAACTCCACGCCGATCGAACCGCGCGAAACCTTGTGATCGGGACCGATAAGCTGGTTGTAAACCTGCACCACCGTATTCGACGGCATCGCGAAGCCAACGCCCTGGTACCCGCCTCCGCTGGTGTAGATCGCGGTGTTGATGCCGATGACCTCGCCGCCCATATTGACCAGCGGGCCGCCGGAATTGCCCGGGTTAATCGCGGCATCGGTCTGGATGAACGACTGGAACTGCCGCTGCGGCACGATATTGCGGCCACGCGCGGAAACGATTCCGGCGGTAACGGTCTCTTCCAGGCCGAAGGGACTGCCAATCGCCAGCACCCAATCGCCGACCGTCATGCTGTCGGAGTTCCCCATCTTCGCCGCAGGTAACGCCTTCTTGGCATCGATCTTGATGACCGCCAGGTCGGTTTCCTTGTCAACGCCGATTACTGTCGCGTCGTAGGTCACCGTCGCGGGGTCGTTCATCAGCTTCACCCGAATGCGGTCGGCCTTCTCAACTACGTGCGCATTCGTGATGATGTAGCCCTTGCCATCGACAATTACGCCCGATCCCAGCGACCGCTCCCGCAGGTCCTGCCCATCGCCGCCGGGCGGAACTCCTTGACCTCCCTGGCCCCCGAAGAAGCGATCAAAGAAGTCCTGCATCGAGTTATCGTCTCCGCCGTTGTCATCGTCCGGCGAGTTGGGATTGCTCTTCCCTTTGCGATGCGGGCTCGCAATGGTCATCTCGGTGTTGATGTTCACCACCGTGGGCTCAAGCTGGCGGGCTATCTGCGAAAATTGGCTCGATAGTTGTTGCGGAGATGGTACCTGAAGCGGCGTCGCATCTGCCGACGCGGCCGTCTTCTCCTTGCCCTTAACGCCCGTTGCCACCACCGTGCCGATCATGATTCCGAGCGAAAGCGTCGCCAGAATGACCAGGGTCGAGGCGAAACGGTTAGCTTTTAGCCTCTCCCTGAAACCCATTGGTTGCCGATCCATTGCATGTCCTCCAACGAAAGAACCCAAACTCAAATTATACGTTGCTGCGCGGAAGCCCACCTGTCGCACAAAACCGAGTGGGACGAGCCGCGCCGCAGCCCAGACGAACCAAGCCTTCACCTCGTCTACAAAGCCTCCTTTTGGTTGGATGCCACACCGGGACTTGTCCTATTGGGCGGCGTCTGGGGACGGCCAATCTATCTACGCAAAACACCTCAATGTGAAGGGTTGGCTTCGTACACCGTCTTCCCACCCACGACTGTGCGCAGCACTCGCGTCTTCAGGATGTCCGGCGGTGCAACCTTTGTAAGATCGCGATCCAGCACGACAAAGTCGGCGAGCATGCCGGGAGCAAGCGTTCCCTTCTCTTTCTCCGCAAACTGCGCGTAGGCCGAGCCGGTCGTGTACGCTGCCAACGCCTGCTCGATGCTCAACTTCTGTTCCGGGTAGTACTCCTTGGTCCCAGCTTCGTTCTTGCGCGTGACCGCTGCATAGATTCCCCGGAACGGGTTGATTGGTTCCACTGGAAAGTCGGTGCCGAATGCCAGCGGGACTCCGTTATCGAGAAACTGCTTCCACGGATACGACGTCTTCGCCCGCTCGGGTCCAATACGTGCCACCGCCCAGTTCAGGTCGGTGAGCAGGTGCGACGGTTGCACCGAAGCAATCACACCCAGCTTCTTGTACTGCGCAAACTGATCGGGGGCAATCACCTGATCGTGCTCGATGCGGTAGCGGAAGTCGCCCGCATCCGTTCCGGCCCCATGCGCCGTTGGACTCGCTTCGGCAGCCGCGAAGGCGTCCAGGGCCATCTGCGCGGCGCGATCCCCGATAGCGTGAAAACCCATCTGGAACCCGGCGTTCGCGCGCTCGACCGCCAGCTTGTTCAACTCAGCCTGCTGGAACTGTGGAAGTCCAGAGTTGCCGAGGTCGTCAGCGTAGGGGGCCAATAGCGCCGCGGTCCGCGAGCCGAGCGAGCCGTCCATGAATCCCTTCAGCATGGCGGTATGCAGCATGGGATCGTTCGCTGGATGCGCAGCGCGATGCTGCTGCAATTCACTCACCGGATCTTTGAAGGCCAGCCATTCACTGATGCGCAGCGTCAGCTTGCCCTCGTGCTCAAGCTGCTCGTAAGTGAGGAAGTCTTCCCATCCAGAGTTGTCCTGTGCCGACGTGACACCCCACCGCGCCGCCTCGGCCAGCGCCAGTTCGGCGGCTTGGCGATGCTGGGCCATCGTCGGGGGAGGGACCTTGCGGAAGACAAGGCCCTGCGCTCCCTCACGCAGGATTCCAGTCGGCTGCCCCTGCGCATCGAGATCGATTTTTCCGCCTTGCGGAGCCTGCGTCTTGCCCGTAACTCCGGCGGCTTGCAGGGCCGCAGTGTTGGCAATCGCGATATGCCCATCCACGCGCACGAAAATAGCCGGATGGCCTTTCGTGACCGCATCCATGTCTTGCCGCGTGGGCAGCATCTGCCCGGGCCAGAGCGTGTGGTCCCATCCTTCACCGACAATCCACTCGGTAGCGCCGACCTTGGCTAGCCCGCTGTGCGATGCGCTGTTGCATCTCCTGTAGAGACTGCGCCCCCACCAGGTTGACGTTCATCTTTTCGAAGCCACCCGAGGCAAGATGCAGGTGGGCATCGTTGAATCCCGGCATCACGAAGTGTCCGCCGAGGTCGACGATCTTGGTGTTCTTGTCCGCCAGCTTCGTGATTTCGTCGTTGCCGCCCACCGCAACAACTTTTTCGTCGCGCACAGCCATTGCCTGCACCCGCGCCGGTGTCGCCTGGGTGTAGATGTTTGCGTTCAGGAAGATCACGTCGGGATGGGTTGAGGTGCCGGTCGCAACAAGAAGCGCGGAAAGTGCCAGTAACAGAGATGCCACGAGCAACAGTTTCATTCTTCGGGGACTCCGGCGAGCGCCAAGGTCAACAGCAGGATGCGTTTCAGGCCCAGATCGCGGCCCGCCGCATCGTACCATTCATTCAACGTGTGCGCTCCGCCACCGCTGCCGCCTGCACCGATCGCAATGGCCTCGCGTCCCAGCGACAAGGGAATATTCGCGTCGGTGGAAGCCCGCTGAATGCGAGCGCTGTTATTGAGCTGTACATCGACAGCCTTCATTAGCTTTAACAATCGCGCATCCGACGGAAGATCGGCCGCGGGACGGTCGCCGATCACCGTGATTTCTGTGCCCAGCGGAGTCTGTCTCTTGCGTCCGTTGGTTTCGTCGGTCCCATCTTTCACCGCTTCGCGCAAGGCGCGTTCCAGTCGATCCAACTGTTCCACCGACGCCGACCGTGTATCGACGCGCATGGTGGCGGACTGCGGAATCGAATTCACCGATGTACCCCCCTCGATCGTCCCAATGTTGAAGGTGGTCTTGGGGCTGGCTGGAACCGAGATCTGGCTGAAGCGATCGATAATCCGCGCCAGCGCCACGATGGGATTGTGAACGCCGAAATCGCTCCACGAATGTCCACCGGTGCCGCGCACCGTGACTTCATAGCGCCGGCTGCCGAGACCCTCGGTAATGATGGTGTCCGTGCCGGCCCCATCGAGCACCACCAGCGGCCCAATCCGATCGGCCCACTTCTGCTGCTCGAAAATGTGGCGCATCCCACGCAGGTTCCCCTCACCCTCCTCGCCGACGTTGCCGATAAAGAGGACTGGCGCCGAGTGTGGAAGGTGCTCTTGGTGCAGAACTCGCGCCATCGCCAGCAACGCGGTAAGGCCTGAGCCGTTATCGGAAATGCCGGGACCGTACAGCTTGCCGCCCTCGCGGCAGACGTCGATCGGCGTTCCCGTGCGAAAAACGGTATCGAGATGAGCGCTCAGGGCGACAAAAGCTGCGTTGGGGTCGCTACCCGGCGAGATTCCGAGAACATTGCCGATTTCATCGCGGTGGACCTCGGCCAGGCCGGCATCTTCGAACCGTGCCCGCAACCATTCGGCTCGTGCCGTCTCACCCCATGGGGGCGCCGGAATCGCCGTCAACTCGAGCTGAAGGTCTTCCAGTTCGCGGGCATGCCCACGAAACCAGGCGAATGCGCCGTGAACGGAACGCAGCTCGGCGGTCCGCGCCACAACCTGTTGCGCGGTCAGAGACGCCTGCGATTCGCTGGCTTGTGTTGGAATTGATTCTCCTGATGGCGTGCGCGGTTGAGAACCCAAGGCCATGTCCGAATGGTAATACGTTTGGGAAGAACTGTTCCGGCGAGCACCAATTGTTCCACGTGGAACAATGACTGGGAATCATTCCCGAAATGGGAATTACGAGGCGATTGGAGTAGCCACGCCCGCAGCCCGGCAGCATTCCAGGATTTCTTCATCCGTGAGACTGGCCGACGAGTTCTTGGCTCGCGCAAAGATGCGCTCCACCAATTCTGGCGTTTCAGGAATGCCGTGCCGCTCCAACCAGAAATGTACGTTCGACTTGCCGCTCATGGGACCAATCTCGATGATCTGCTTCAGCCCGAAGTAGTGCGAAGGCACGCCGGAGTAAATGCTGTTGGCGAGCATCTCATCGTTTTTACGGTAAGCCTTGATGACCGCAGCCGCGTGTACTCCGGTAGCGGTACGAAACGCATCGCCTCCCACAACAGGGTAATTGCTCGGAATCGGAATGCCCGTCGCCTTGGACACGGCCTCGCAATAATGTTTGAGCTGGCTCAGGTCCTGGCTAGCCCACGGTTCGATGGCCATGAGCTTAAGGTTCACCAGCATCTGGTCCATCTGGGTGTTACCGACGCGCTCGCCGATACCGCAAGCGGTTCCGTGGACCACGTGCGCACCAGCCACAAGGGCGGCTATGGAGTTGGCAACGGCAAGCCCACGGTCGCAGTGACCGTGCCACTCCACGCGAATGTCGCGACCCGCTGGCTTCACAACCTCGTTCACCACGAAGTGCATCAGCGCGACGGTACCCATGGGAGTCGCGTGTCCCGCCGTGTCGCAGATCACGATGGCATGCGCGCCGCAATTAATGGCGTTGGAATACAGCCGCTGGATGGTCTGGGGATCGCAGCGCGTCGTGTCCTCGGTGACGTACATGACCTCGAGGCCCTGCGAAACCGCGAACTTCACGGCTTTCTCGGTGGTACGCAGCAGGAAGTCGTCGGTCCAGTCTTCGGTATAGCGGCGGATGGGACTCGACCCGATAAAGGTCGCAGCCTCGATGGGCACACCGGTGCGCTGCACAATTTCAGCGATAGGCCGGATGTCGTTCTCGTGGGTGCGGGCGGCACAGTTCGGCTTGATCTTGAGTCCAGCCCGGCCAATCTCGCGCGCCAGGGCCTCGCAATGGGCAACGGCACGCGGTCCAGCCCCCGGCAGCCCGAGATCGAGCATGTTGATGCCGAGTGCCTCCATCAGGTGGAGGATTTCGAACTTTTCTTCGATGGTGGGATCGTGGACCGAGGGAGACTGGAGCCCGTCGCGCAGCGATTCGTCGTTGAGCAAAACCGGGCCTGCAGGCTTCATGGAAGCCGCATAGACTTTGTTCCAGTCGTAAATGAGCTCAGAGACTTCTGCTGACACGGTCCTCTTCCGTCTTGCCGACTGCGGCGCCCCCACGGCGCCAGCTGGCTTGCCATCCTCAAAGATGGTAACAACCTGCGACTAGTTGCAAACCCTGGGCAACTGCCGTTTACTTTTTGCTCTCCGCTGCCGCGGGCGACCCTGGCGGTGGCGGAGTCTTCGGAACGACGGTCACACCGAATACCGATAACTTACCCACGCCTGCAACATTCTTGCCGCGCGGCTCTTCGGGACCCGGCAGATAAAGCGTCTTGCAATGCTCGCAACGGTACACCTCACCGTTGTCGCCGTAAGCCTCGCGCACATCGCCGCAGCCCTGCTCGATGACGTCCGCCGTGTAAAACCAGCGCTTTAGATGTCCATTGCAGAGCTTGCCCTTTTCGTCCTTTTCGCTGCAAGCACGCTGAAGGGGCGTCTTGTACTTCACTTTGTGTCTGGGTAACTGCGGCGGAGAATCCTGAGGTTGGTCGGCCATAGCGGGCAACGGGTCATTGTATCGCAGTGTTATAGCCGGTTCTTGCGTCGCAGGGCCGCCATCGCGCCGACAGCGCCCTTAATCCGGGCGCTCAGGCCGCGGCCGAAGAGCATGTCCACGAATCCTGACATCTGGCGCTGAAACGCCGGGCTATAGCCGTACCACCACACCTTCTTCATGCGCGGGAGCAAGTCGACGTCGACGTACTTCACAAGAACCATCTCGGCGAGGCCGAGTTCGCCGTGAGCACGTCCGATGCCGCTGTGCTCGAAACCTCCGTGCGGGGCCTCGGCAATACCAAATGCCGAGATAGCGTCGTTCACCATGACGGTTCCGGCCCTGATGCGAGACGCCAGTGCTTCACCGCGCTTGTTATTCGTGGTCCATACGCTGGCGGCCAGGCCGAACTGGCTATCGTTGGCGAGCCGCACAGCATCATCGTCAGTATCGAAAGGCGCCACGGGAAGCGCCGGGCCGAAGGTCTCCTCCTGCATGATGCGCATGTCGTGGGTCACATCGGCCAGCAAGGTTGGGGCGTAGAAGTTAGCGCCAAGCTTGGGAAGCCGCCGTCCGCCGGTCAGCAAGCGCGCGCCGCGAGCCATCGCGTCGTTCACGTGGTCTTCGACGGTCTGCAACTGACGCTCATGAATCAACGGGCCCATTTCGACTTCCGAGTTCAGTCCTTCGCCTACGCGCAACTTCTCGATCTTCTGACGGCAGAGCTCCAGGAATTTCTCATACACGCTGCGCTGGACATAGCAGCGCTCGATCGACAGACAGGTCTGGCCGCAATTCATCATCGCTCCCCAGACCGCGCCGCTGGAGGCGACGTCGAGGTCGGCATCCTCCAGTACGATCATGGGGTCCTTGCTGCCCAGCTCGAGGACCATGGGCAGCAGCCTCTTCGCGGCGGCCTCGGCAATGCGCTTACCTGTAGAGACGCTACCGGTGAAAATCACTTTGTCGATATCGGAATCGAGCAATGCGCCGCCCACCGCGCCCGCCCCTACCAGGACCTGCATCAGATTGGGATCGAGCCCGGCGGACAGCAACAGCTTCCGCAACTCCAACGCCACCAGTGGAGTGAACTCCGAGGGCTTCAAGACCACGGCATTGCCCATCGCCAGCGCTCCGATGGTCTCTATTGCCGGAGTCGAGAACGGGTAATTCCATGGCGCGATGATGCCGATGACGCCGTACGGCTCGCGTACCAGCTTGCCACGCTTGGTCTTCATGGCGAGATTGTCGTGCGGAAGCGGCTCATCGCGCAGGAACTTGTGTGCGGTTCGGATGCAGAACTCGGTCGAGTCGAGCACCACGATGACCTCGGTATTGAGCGCCTCGACGGTGGGCTTGCCGGCCTCGCGGGAGATAAGCCGGGAGATCTCCTCGCGCTGTTCGCTGAGGTTGCGCTGGAAACGCTTCAGCACCGCGACGCGGTCCTTCACGGGAAGCGCCTGCCATGCTGGTTGTGCGCGTCGCGCGCGCTGTACCGCTTCGTGAACATCCTCAGGCGTAGCGCACGCCAATTCAGCCAATTTTTCGCCGGTTGCTGGATTCGTGCTGACGATAGTCTCGCGGGCCGCAACTTGCGTGATCGTACTCATGGGACCACATACTCCACGTTCACCAGGTAAAGGCCGCTGGCGGGTGCTGTCGCGCCGGCTGCGCTGCGGTCACGGGCGGCCAGGATTGCCGGTATGTCTTCGGGCCGCAACGTCCCCCTACCTACTTCTAGAAAGGTACCTACGAGGTTGCGCACCATGTGGTGCAGAAATCCGTTGCCACGAACGGTGTAACTGAACTCTTCAGGGGTGCGTACCCAAAGCGACGAATGAACGGTGCGCACATTGCCCTGTTTCAGAGTGAGGGAGTCAGTGGCATCCTCGTCGTCTGGATCGGACGACCGTGACCGGTCAGCCTCCGCTTCATCTTGAGCGGCTACTCCCGACAATTCAGGCTGCCAGTTACTGCCGGGGCGGCCAACGGCACTATGTCGCACTTCTTGCCCCTCAGCGATGCGCCGGCTGCGCTCCGGATCTGAGGCCGCGAACGACGTGAAATCAAACGTGCCAACCACGAATTCGGATGCTCGAATCATGGCGTCTTCGTCCAACGGAGAGGGGTCGTGATAGACATAGTGCGCCAGAAAAGGCGGACAAATCTGTTCCCGGTAGATGCGATAGCGATAGGTCTTCGCGAGCGCCGAATGCCGGGCGTGAAATCCGTCCTCAGCCACTTTTACACCCGTAACCCGTACGGCAGGCGGGAGAATGTCATTGAGGGCCGTAGCCAAGTTCCGTTCTGGGATTGGAGAATCGAGCCTGACGGACGCGACCTGGGCCAGGGCATGAACTCCGGCATCGGTCCGTCCGGAGCCTTGCGGTAGAACGCTCTCGCCCGTGATTCTTTCCAGGCAGGCCGCGAGCACGCCCTGGACGGTGGTAAAGCCGGGTTGTACCTGCCAGCCGTGAAACTCGGAACCGTCGTAGGCCAGGGTGATTTTGAGGTTGCGACTCACGTTATTTTCTCTGGCGCGGAAGCGGCAGTGGTCGCAAGTGTAAAGAGGTGTAAATCTGCGACGACCTCAGACTCTTCCGCTGTGGTGTCAGCTATACTAAGCCATTACTGCAACTTACGAGGCTTAAATCAATTCTGCCACCGTCGCACGCCAGGTTGGTCGTGAACCTTCCCAGGCTTTTATCCGTATTAGAGACAGGCGACAGGAATTCTCACGAAGGACACTGAGCTCACATGCACTTTTCTGGAGAAGAGGGAATGTCCGTTTTGCGTCTTGCGAATGCAGCGGTTCGCCGATCTATCGCGTTGATTTGTATTGGAATTCTGGCAACCACGAGCTTTGCTCAAAATGCACCACAGCAGGTCGCCACTCCGACGAGCGCGCCTATACCGGTCGCTCCGATGCCGCAGGCCCCGGCGCCGCAGCATAACGCTCATCTGTATTCCGACCAGAATTTTGCCAAGAGCGTCTCAACTTTTCCTAAGATTTGGCAGCCGTATGTGGCGCGTAGTGTGGCGGCTCCAAACCTCGCCAATTCAGCGTTGATCGATTCGGTCATCCGCGACGGCAAGATCTACCTGTCGCTGAACGATGCCATCGCACTGGCGCTGGAGAACAACCTCGACCTCGCGATTCAGCGCTATAACCTCACCACCGCAGACACCGACATCCTGCGTACCAGCTCGGGCGCCGCGGCGCTGGGCGTGAACGCCGGAGTGATACAAGGAACGCCCGGCGGAGCCGGCGGTAGCACAGCCTCCGGTGGTACCGGCTCGACGTCTACGGGAGCCACGGGTGGAGGCGCAGGTGGTACGTCAGTCGGCGTAGGCGGCGCCGGCGCGGGCGCAGCGGGTATCGTGTCCTCGACGACCGGCGAAGGTCCGCAGATCGATAGCTTCGATCCCATTGTCACGGGCGGCAGCATTCTCGGCGAGCGGGCCACTACACCGCAGTCGAACGTCATCTTTACCGGAACGCAGACCCTGATTCAGAACACTACCAATGCCAACTTCGCCTATAACCAGGGATTTGCGACCGGCACATTGATGACGGTCGGCTTCAACAATTCACGTACCACTTCGAACGCTCTGTTCAATACGCTTTCGCCAGGACTGCAGTCGTCGTTCCGCTTCACGGTGCGTCAGCACCTTTGGCAGGGATTCGGCCTTGACCCGAACATGCGGTGGATCCGGATCGCGCGCAACAACCGCGAAATCATGAATGTTGCGTTCCAGTTACAGGTGATGACGACGGTGTCGCAGATCGAGAACATCTACTGGGACCTGGTCAATGCCTACGAGAACGTCAAGGTACAGCAACGCGCCTTGGAGTTGGCGGATAAGACGCTGTCTGATACCCAGAAGCAGGTCGATATTGGAACGCTGGCACCGATTACCGTGGTGCAGTCTAAGAGCTCAGTGGCTACGGCCCAGCAGAACCTGATCCTGGCGCAGACCAACCTTCAGTTGCAGCAGTTATTTATGAAGAATGCCGTCACGCGCAATATGGCCGACCCTATTCTTGCCGTGGCGCCAGTCATCCCTACCGACACTCTTCAGATCAACGAACCGTTCGAGGTCCGCCCGGTAGAAGACCTCATTATGGAAGCCCTGAAGACGCGGCCCGAGATCATCCAGTCGAGGCTGAATCTGACCAACAAGCAGGTTGGCGCGAAAGCGATCAAGAGTCTGCTTCGCCCGACGGTTGATCTGTACGCGTTTTATGGCGCAGCGGGCCTTTCGGGTCAGCAGAACCCGCTTTGCCCGATCGGCGACGTCGAGTGTACGAGTACCATTCCTCCCGGGGGATGGGGGAGCGCCTTCCAGAACCTGTTCAACAGCAGCGGACCGGACAAAGGCGTCGGCGTGAACGTCCAAGTTCCTATCCGCAACCGCCAGATTCAGGCCGATCAGGTGCGTTCGGAACTGGAATTTCGGCAGTCGGAAGTCGCTACACAGCAGCAGGAAAACACCATCGTGCTGCAAGTGAGGCAGGCCCAGTTTGCGTTGCAACAGAACTACGCAGCACTCCAGGCGGCGGTTGCGGCCCGCGACTACGCGTCGCAGAACCTCGATGCCGAGCAGAAGAAATACTCACTGGGAGCCTCGACCTCTACGCTGGTGCTACAGGCGTCGAGTGCGCTGACCCAGGCGGAATCGAACGTATTGGCGGCGGCCACGAACTACGAGAAGTCGAGGGTGCAGCTTGATCTCTCCACCGGCGGTACGCTCGCCCGCCTGGGCATCAATATCGACGACGCCCAGTCCGGAAAGGTGAAGAGCATGCCGAAGGTGCCCGGCATCATGCCCACGAACCCGCAGAATCCCGGCCCACTGGAAGTGAAGCCGGCGACGCCGCAGACTCCACCAACCCAGCAGCCGCAGTAAGAGCCTGTTATCGAGCATGCCGCCCTACCCGGACGGCATGCTTTTTTGTTTCTGCCAAACGGCCCGCGCGGTTAGCATGGACTGCTTGAGCCTCTCGGTCGTCATCATTACCTGCAATGAAGAAGCCAACTTGTCGCGCACGCTGGCCAGCGTGACGTGGGCCGACGAGATCATCGTTCTCGATTCCGGCTCAACGGACCGTACCCGCGAGGTCGCCGAGTCGGCTTCCGCTAAATTCTTCGTCGAGTCGTGGAAGGGCTTCGCAGCGCAAAAGAATTCCGCACTGGCGAAGGCATCGGGTGATTGGGTTCTCTCGCTGGATGCGGACGAGGAAGTGGAACCGGCGCTGGCGGGTGAGATTCGCGCGGTTGTTTCTGCCGATCCCTCGGTTGCGGGTTTCTGGGTTCCGCGCAAGAACTTCTTCCTGGGCCGATGGATGAAGCACGGCGGTTTCTACCCTGATCGCAAGTTACGTTTGTTCCGGCGCGGCGCCGGGCAATTCGAAGGTCGCCTGGTCCACGAAGACCTACAACTCAATGGCACCTCTGCGCAATTGCACCGACATCTGCTGCATCACGCTTATCCGACGTTGTCGGACTATATCGAACATATGAATCGGTACTCGTCGCTGGGTGCCGAGGTGACAAACGCCAGGCGACCACGCGGTTTCAGCTTTCTCGACATCGTGCTGCGGCCCAAGCTGACCTTCTTCTACAACTATGTGTTGCGCGCAGGCTTCCTCGACGGACGCGAGGGCCTGTTGCTGCACCTTTATCACGCGGGATATGTGAGCTGGAAGTACGCCAAGGCATGGGAATTGGGACGAAAGCAATCCGGCTGAGAGCGGCGGGGTCTAGCCACGTGCGAAGGTTGTGACCCGGCTGCGAGTCGCGATTTCTTCTTCCGACTTGTCGCGCAGTTGCAAATCTTCAAACTGCACGTCGTAGGAGAAACCGCAGGTGGTACACACCAGCCGGTACAGCATCTTCTCGTTGTCCCCGTATGGCCGGTGCGACCCTTTCAGGTTAACGATGATCTCGCTGTGGCAGTCCGGACAATCCGCACACAATACGCTTTGACTCATGGCTCGATGATGTTACCCGGAAGACAGGCTTGTCGGTGACGCTCGTCACCGATAATCGCTCCTGACGCTCGGTGGCCCGATTGGGGATAATATCTTGCTCGGACAATGACCCTTGGCCTAAATTCTCGGCTTGGAGAGTGCCATGAGAAGCGTTTCCCGCGCAAGAACATTCTCTTTCTCTTTCACACTGTTGCTTTGCGGCGCGATTGCGGCCATATCGCTTCAGACTGGAATCCGACCCGTATCCGCCGCTCCGCCTCAGTTGCCGATGAATGGAGGCCAGGGATTCCTTGGCCAGTGGTGTGCCCAGGGAGATTCGACCAAGCGATGCTCGATATCGGCAAACGGGCCCTTCTTTTCCCTGACGAATGAACAAGGCTCGACCTCGTCGGGAACGTTGCAGGGCATGAACTCAAATACCATCACAGCGCCCCAATGGGAGTTGGTGCAGGGCACGTTGAGCTCCGACGGCCGGCAGATTAACTGGTCGAACGGTACGTTTTGGGCCCGGTGTGACGACGGTGGCGGTGGTGGCGGGGGTGGACATCGGCGTCCCAACCTTCAGGGAACGTGGTATCGCGACGGCAACCACTCCCTGGGGTGTTCTATAAACCAGCGCAAGGACAGCTTGACGTTCACCAACGAGCAGGGTCAAACCGCACAAGGCAAGTTCCTGGGCAATAAGAACGTAACGGCTAACTGGGGCGGCACCACCATTAATGGCACCCTCGTGAATAATGGCGGACAGATCAACTGGGACAACGGGACCATGTGGAAGCGCTAGCGAGTGCATAGCTCCCTTGCTCCTCACCTCCGCATCTACTAAACTGCAACGTTCGCCGCGCTTTTGAGTTGGCCTTCCTCCGGCTTAGCTCCGCGCCGCTACGTGGGGTAGCAAATGCCTGATAGCACTAAGCCCAGTGGGAAGTCACTTGCCGATTCGCCCATCACCGATCTCTTCGAGAATGGCCGCCATCCGTCCGACTCAGAGCAGCAGTGGGCGGAGAAAACGCTGGCTCCATCGCTGGAGAAGTCTCCGGAAAAACCGATCGGGGCTTCGACTGGTGTCAATCTTGACGAACACGGCGATGCCCGCTTCACCACCATCTCGGGCATGCCGATTCGGCGGCTTTACACCCAGGCCGACCTCCCCGACGACTGGAACTACGACCAGTATCTGAACTTCCCCGGCCAGCCGCCCTACACGCGAGGCATTCACGCATCCGGCTATCGCGGCAAGATGTGGACCATGCGCCAGTTCTCGGGCTTCGCTTCGCCTGAGGAAACCAATGAACGCTACAAGTACCTCCTCGCGCACGGCGGGCAGGGGCTCTCGGTCGCGTTCGACCTCCCTACCCTCATGGGCTACGACAGCGACCACATGATGAGCGAAGGCGAAGTCGGCAAGTGCGGCGTCGCTATCGACTCGCTCGAAGACATGGAAATCCTCTTCGACGGCATCGACCTGGAAAAGACGACGGTCTCGATGACCATCAACTCGCCCGCGTCGGTGCTTTGGGCCATGTATCTGGCGGTCGCGGAAAAGCAGGGTGCAGACTGGAACAAGATTTCCGGCACCATCCAGAACGACATCCTGAAGGAATACATCGCACAAAAGGAATACATCTACCCCCCGGCTCCGTCGATGCGGCTGGTGATCGATACCTTCGAGTTCGGCACAAAGTTCACGCCGCGGTTCAACACCGTTTCCATCAGCGGATACCACATTCGCGAAGCCGGTTCGACCGCGCTCCAAGAGCTGGCATTCACCATCTACGACGGCGTCGAGTACGTCGAGTGGGCACGCCGCCGCGGACTCGATGTGGATGAATTCGGCCCGCGTCTCAGCTTCTTTTTCAACGCGCACAACGATTTCTTCGAGGAAATCGGGAAGTACCGCGCTGCGCGCAAAATCTGGTACCGGCTTATGAAAGATCGCTTCGGCGCGAAGAACGACCGTACGCGCCTGATGCGCTTCCACACCCAGACTGCGGGCGTCTCGCTCACCGCGCAGCAGCCGATGAACAATATCGCGCGGGTCGCCATCCAGGCGCTGGCGGCCGTGCTCGGTGGCACGCAGTCGCTGCACACCGACAGCTACGACGAAGCTCTTGCGCTTACCTACCGAAGAAGCCGTGCGCATCGCGCTCCGTACGCAGCAGATCATCGCTTACGAGTCGGGCGTAGCGCAGACCGTCGATCCGCTAGGTGGTTCGTACTTCGTCGAGCGAATGACACTCGACATGGAGAAGGGCGCGTTCGACTACTTCGACAAGCTCGACGCCATGGGCGGCATGGTAGCGGCCATCGAGAAGGGTTATCCGCAGAAGGAGATCGCCGAAGCCAGCTACCAGTTCCAGCGCGCCACCGAAGCGAAAGAGAAGATCACGGTTGGCGCCAACGAGTTCGTGGTTGAAGAGCCGTCGCCCAACATTCTCTATATCGGAGAAGAAGTCGCGCAGGCGCAGACCAAGAAGCTCACAGCCCTCCGCGCACGCCGGTCGAATGACGAAGTCCGCCGCACTCTCGAGGCGCTGAAGAAGGCTGCCGCCCAGGAGCCTCAAGCTCCCACCGATGGCACGATCTCTCCCGTGAACACCATGCCGTTCATCGTCGATGCCGTGAAGGCCTACGCGACCGTGGGCGAAATCTGCGACGCCCTGCGCGAGGTGTACGGGACGTACGAAGAGAGCGCGTTCGCGTAGGGCAATTCGAACATTTCAGTTCGTCTGGCGGACCGGTGGGGAAAGCCCTTTTCCCGCAGACACCGATATGTTATAGTGTTCTATCTAGCTATTACACGTGGTATAAGCCGTTTAAATGGCAGTAGTTAGATAAGATTCCGTGCTATCTAGTAATAGCTACGTAGTTATTTAGTTAGCTATAGCACTATGTAACTCGGTTGTTCGTGACGGTATCCTTTGGGGGATTTTCAAAGAACCTTGTACCGACCAGCAGCCTAGGCGCGGTCGGGAAGAAACAGTTCTCCTCAAGCCTCACGCAAAACTTAATTACCAGACAGGAAGAAAGTCGCGAAAGGACGGGCGACACAGCGTGTTGTGATAAGCGCTCAGTAGCATCGCGTAAACTGCGGTTGATGCCCCCATATTCCTGGATCGCGTTACAAAGGGGTTTTCTCGCCCTCGCGGCCTTGCTTTTCTGCATATATTCGCCGCTCGCCGCCCAGGAGCGCCCCTGGACGGTTTCGCCCTGCGAGTTGCTAAAGAATCCCGGCATGTACACCGAAACGATGGTGAGTGTTCCGGGAATGATTCTCTACGGCCCGAGCCAGTTCACTTCTCACGGCAATGACTGCGCCGATGAGAACGGCGCTCTGCGCCTGGAGTTTGGGGGCCACCCGACCGACCCAAAGGACCAGTTCAAGCTTCCTATGGAGACCCTCGAAGCGGGTGTGGTACCGCTCAAGAAAGATGCCGACTATGACACCATGGAGCGCCTGATGAAGTCGGCTGCCGCGTCGGGGCAAACGAAGATGATTCGTGCCACGTTGATCGGCCGATTCTTTCCCGGACCCGCCGTGGGCAACAGAGCCGGAGATGTCCGTCATCCCAACGCGCACCTGGTGATCTCGGAGGTGGAACTGGTATCGGGCAAGCTCGAAGATCCCGTGGACTTCACTCCCGATTCTCACCCGGTCTCGAAGCCTACCAAGGGGTGCACCGTCAGCGAAATTCCGGTGCCCTCGCGCGACGAGCAAGACAAGTTGCAGCGCCTGAGCCGCGAACCTTCGGAGAACCTCGAATACCTCAGCGACCCAAAAGCGGTGGCCGCCCACATCATCGCTGAGCTACAGAAGATTAGCGTCGAGGAGGCGGCGGCCCGGTTGCGCCTGGCGACCGAAGGCGTCGCTCTCAAGCAGTATGCGTGGGCCTCGCCCGATGGAACCGACTCTTACAGCGTCACCGTCAATCGGCCGTATTGGCTGCTGCCAAGCACCTACTCGAGTGACACGATGATCTGGGTGCCGAAACGCATTGTGAAGACCGCGTGTAGCGGCAAGACGGCACCGTAATTACTAAAACCGAGTTACCAAAGTCGCGTCAGGGTTTATCATTCTTGGTTCAGCAGATCGCTCCAACGTTCGTTCGCGAGCACTCAACATGCCCACTGACCGCAAGATTCGCGTACTCGTCGCCAAGCCCGGCCTCGATGGCCACGACCGCGGCGCCAAAGTCATCGCCCGCGCGCTGCGCGATGCCGGGATGGAAGTGATCTACACCGGCCTGCGCCAGACGCCGGAGATGGTGGTCGCCGCCTCGCTCCAGGAAGACGTGGACGTCATCGGCCTCAGCATCCTGTCAGGGGCGCACAATGCCATCGTGCCGCGCGTCATCGACCTGCTGAAACACAACCACATGGACGACGTGTTGCTCGTGGTCGGCGGCATCATTCCTGATCAGGACATCGAAGGTCTCAAGCAGGCCGGTGTGGCTGCGGTATTTCAGCCGGGAACGCCGATGGACAGCATCATTGAGTTCATTCGCGCCAACGTGAAGCCGCGCGGTGTGGCGGCAGGTTGAGTTTCACCCAGAGACCTGAGGCACAGAGAAGCAACGTTTCGTAACTCTGCTCCCTTGTCGAACCAATTCATCCAATCCGAAGAAAGCCTATGCGTCGTTGAGACGTACGGAGACGCAACCGTCCTGCGTCTCATCTCCGACGACGGCACCAACCGCCTGACTCGCGCCCGGGTTGTCGCGCTGACTTCTGCCATCGAGCCGCTTGCGCAACAGCCTCCTTCGCGACTCATCATCACCGGCAACGCCCACTTCTTTTCCGCCGGAGCTGACCTCCACGAGATTGCCGAGCTCTATGGCGCGGAGGCATTCCGCTTCGCGCACATGGGACAACGGCTCATGAAAGCTGTTGCCGACTTCCCTGTTCCGACGATCGCCGCGGTCCACGGCTACTGCATGGGCGGAGGACTCGATCTTGCGCTCGCATGCCGGCATCGCATCGCCGGGCCGCACGCCATCTTTGGCCATCGCGGCGCGGCGCTGGGCCTCATCACGGGCTGGGGAGGCACGCAGCGTTTGCCGCGGCTCGTAGGCAAAGCCCGCGCGTTGCAAATGTTTCTCGCGGCGGAAAAGCTGCATGCCAATCAAGCGCTGCAATACGGGCTCGTCGATGCGGTCAGTGAGGATCCGCTGAACGCCGCCCTCGGCATGCCGCAACAGACTGGTGGGTTATGCTAGGGCAATGTCGAGTGGGCTTCCCCGGCGAGACAAGCAATTGGTGCAAATCGTTGATGCCGCTTTGCTGGATGCGGAACGGCGCAGCGGTGACTGGCTGATCTGTAAGGCGGGTTGCACTCCGTGCTGCATTGGTGTCTTCGCCATCGATCAACTCGACGTGCTGCGTTTGCAAGAGGGCATGGCGGCCCTTGAACTTACCGAACCGGTACGTGCCGCGAAGGTGCGGCGCCGCGCTGACGAGTCATGGGCGCGAATCGCCTCCGAGTTTCCCGGTAACGTTGAAACCGGCGTACTCGGGGATGACGACGAAGAAGCCGCGAAATTTGAGGAGTATGCCGACCACGAGCCTTGCCCGGCGCTCGATCCCGAGCGGGGCACGTGCGATGTGTACGGGTTTCGACCGATCACGTGCCGCGTGTTCGGGCCTCCAGTCCCTTCCGAGGGAGGCTTGGGCGTGTGCGAGCTCTGTTATCACGGCGCGCGGCCCGATGAGGTCGCTGCCTGCGAAATCAAGGTCGAGGAGGCCGACGCGCTCCAGGCAGAACTGGTTGCCGAATTGGAAGCCGCAGGAAGAACCGGTAAGACCATCGTCGCCTTTGCCTTGGCCGGACAATCGGCGGTCAACGGCTAAACGGCACTCCTGAGAACCCGAATTGAGAAAAAGATAATCGAGCCCGGTAGCGGCCAGCACAGTTATTGTTTTTGATGCGGGGCGAGTCGAGAGACCCGCGTATCCTCGACGTCGTTTCGCGCATCTCCTATCCTTGCTATATTCGAAACCCGAGGTATTTCCATGCGAAAAACCGTTGCCCTGATCGCCATCGTTCTCTTCATTGCGACCGTCGCCTTTGCCGCCAAGGAGCAGGGCAGCACGAGCCTGAAAGACGTCCAGCCCGCCGGCACCACCGACAAGAAGCACAAGAAACAGCAGTACGATCTGTCGTTCATGAGCCCCACCAACGATTACACCTGCCGCACCAACGAAAACGAGAAGATCAACGCCACCGACTGGGTAGTCGGCAGCAACATCAATTTCAAGATCAACGGCAACAAGGGCGAGATCAAGAATGTCGCCAGCGGCAAGAGTGTGAAGTGCATGGTCGTGCGCGTGGCCGCTGCCGGTACAGCGGCGCCGATGCGGTAGGATCTTGCCAGGGCACGGCTTGAGCCGCGCCTCCGAGTCGAAGGACTCGCTGTCAAATTCGCCGTTCCGTCACTGCCATCATGTACGACTGGCAGAGCAGTACGAGATGTTCTCGCATTTTCCGGAAAGTCGCCGGTGAAGCTCCCGCCTCGAGGGCAGAACGCATCGCACCCGACATGGCTGCCAGCATCATCTCGATGGCGAATTTGTCGGGCGACGGTTCTATATCTGTCGCGGTTTGCAGCATCGCCTCGATGGCTTTTCGCAACCGCCGGCCAACCCGTTCCACCACCGCGGGTCCTCCAATGTCCGGCGCCACTTTGTAGAGTGCCACCGAAATATCGGCACGGTCCATCTTGACGCACACATACGCTTCAACCACTCCCCGTATCATGTCGGCGAGAGGTTTATGATGCGCTTGCTGACAGGCTGACTCCACCGCTACGGCGACCCTGTGCAGGTGGTCTTCGAATACCGCAAACAGCAGGGACTGCTTATTGGGGAAGTACTGGTACAACGTTCCTACCGATACGCCGGCCCGGTCTGCGACGCGCGAGGTGGTTAACCGCTCTGCCCCATGGCTGAGTAAAACCTGAATAGTGGCCTCGCAAATCGCTTCTACCGTTACCGTCGCTCTCGCTTGAACGGGCGTTTTCCTTGGCTCCAACGCAGTTAGCATGTCAGATGGCATAATGCGAACTCCAAACCTGAAGAATCCTTCATCTAATCATCATAGCAGCGCAAGAATTCACACCGATGACACGAGCAGGAGAAACGGAATGATCCAACACACAGAACTTGGCGGCAGTTTCACGTTGCCGGGCACATCGATCACTTTGAACCGTATGGGGTATGGCGCTATGCAACTTGCCGGTCCACAGGTGTACGGACCGCCGCGTGATGTCGATGCCGCCATTGCCGTTCTGCGGGAGGCGGTGCAGGCCGGCGTGAACCACATCGATACCAGCGACTACTACGGTCCGCACGTCACTAACCAGATTATTAAGCGGGCGATATATCCCTATCCGGAGGATTTGATAATCGTGACCAAGGTGGGAGCCCGCCGCGGTACCGACAAATCGTGGATGCCGGCACTTTCCCGCCAGGAGCTGATCGACGCAGTTCACGACAACTTGCGTAACCTCGGCCTCGATCGTCTCGATGTAGTGAACTTGCGCGTCGGCGGGTTTTCAGAACCGACGGAGGGATCGATTGCGGAACCTCTGACCGCCCTCGCCGAACTCAAGGGACAGGGACTGATTCGGCACATTGGTCTGAGCAACGTCTCTCGTAAGCAGTTCGCTGAGGGACAAAAAATTACCGATGTAGTCTGCGTTCAGAATTTCTATAACGTCGCCCATCGAACGGATGACGCCTTCCTCGATGATCTGGCTACGCAGGGCGTCGCCTATGTTCCGTTCTTTCCGCTGGGCGGCTTCACTCCGCTGCAGTCGTCGTCGCTCGATACAGCCGCAGTGTCCTTGCAGGCCACGCCGATGCAGGTTGCGCTGGCCTGGCTTCTACAGCGCTCGCCCAACATCCTGCTGATCCCGGGAACGTCTTCCCCCGGGCATCTTCGCGAGAATCTTCAGGCTGCGAGGCTGCAAATTCCTTCCGGTGTGCTCGCTGCTCTTGACGCAATCGGCAAAGGATCCACCACTGGCGCAAATGTTCAACGAGGGGAGAATTAATATGCGTGTTTTCGTAACGGGAGCAACTGGATTTGTCGGCTCTGCCATTACCCGGGAACTGCTGGACGCGGGACATCAGGTGCTCGGCCTTGCCCGCTCGGATTCCCAAGCCAAACCATGGGCAGAACAGAAATCGATCCTTGTCACACCTTGATGTGCGCTGCGTCCTTTCGCTTCCCATCAAGAATCTGTGAACTGTCTTTCGTGAGGCGAGGGATTTGTGTCTCTCGTCGGCCTTCACTCAGGCGTCGGGCTCTTTGATAACTAACTGGTAACAAGTGTCATTTCAGCTCCTGCAACAGAACTGACCCAATAAGCTATTTGTTTGCAGGACTTTAGCTGTAAGCGCTAATGTTTGCCCGAACTTAGGCAGGAATCGTGCTGTAACCCCTTTGTTTTCAGGAACAGGGTGGGGGGAGGGGGTACCCTCCGAGCGCAGATTTCCCGATTCAAAAAAGTTCGGCGGCAGCGGATCGTTCGCGCCACCGCCGAGTTGGGGAGGGCCGTTCTAATCGGGGCTGTTTACTGCTACTGACACCGCCCCGGCGTGTCTCCCGCGGCCAAGTGCTGATCGAAGGCCTTGGGAAAATCCACGCTGATGGTTTGTGGTTTGTAGCCGGGTGTGACGTGGCAGACAAACACCTTGTGCAGGTCGAGTACCCAGCCACCGTAATACTGGTAGCCGAGTCCCGTTCCTGCGATGGTGCCGCCATCGTCCGAAATCGAACCCGGCGCCCACAGACTCGACCACTGTTCCATGGCCGTGCCTTGGCGTTTCACGAAGTCATCGAGGCTCACTGCTCCCAGTTCCTTCGTCCAGATAAAGGGCAAGGGCTGGATGCTGAACCAGGGACTTCCGCTGAATCCGGTCATCACGCTGCCATCGCCTGACAGCGCATACGGATTGAGTGGCGAGGCATCGGAGTTGAGCGGTTGTATGTACTGCAAGGTTTTCGAATTTGTCGCCCTGCGCCAGCCGCTGCCGTCGAAAGGCATTTGTCCATCAAACAGTTGACCCGCAATCGTTGAGCCATCGCTGCTGACGGCGAACGCCTCGCTTACCGCGTCGCCATTCGCATCCGTGATCAATTCGGGCGTGCCATTGTGCCAGACCGTGCCAAACCAACCGCCCCAGTCGGCCTGCTGCCATCCGACAGCAGTTGAGCCATCGGCTGACACCTGATCGATGCGGCTATTGGCCCAGGTTCCATCGGAGTACTGGAAGCTCGACCGGTATTGGACAGAACCGAGGGCAGTTCTCGAGCTCCAGCGGAACGCCTTGTAGTTGGTGCAGCTGTTGTAGGTGAAGCCGAACACCGAACCATCGTCGCTGACCGCGAATGCGGAGTTGGTATCGGTTCCGCACTTGCCCGTTGGCCTGACACGGATCCAGCCATTCTGCGCATCCCAGCGATACGCGCCGATGTCAGTGTCCGAATTCGCATCCAGCAGGTTAGTGGCGATGTAACGGCCGTTGTGCGAGATGGCCGTTGTGGTGCCTGTGCTGGCCACATTCATCGGAACCAGTCCGCCTGCCGCCGTCCATTGGAAGACGGCGCCGCCACGGCCGAAGTCTCCGACCGCGGTCTTTCCGTCACCGCTGAGACCGGTCACGAAGGCAGCGTATCCAAGCTGGTGCAGAACCGGCGCTCCCGGCGTGATGGCGAACGTGATGTTCGCGGTGGTCGTTCGGCGCCGATGCGGCAGTGACAGGCACGTAACTGCATGGCGCGAGAGAAGTTGGATGCGCGCCGTTCCAGAACCGCTCAGGTCCCGGCAGGAACCAGAGTGGCGGAGTCGAGAATCCGCCAAAGGCGAGCGCGTCAACGTACAGCACGTATTTCGAACCCGGCTTCAATCCGTGCAGCGTAAAGCTGCCATCCGGGCCGGCTTCTCCTTGCGTCATCTGCCCGGTAATAGCGGAAGTCGAGTCGGCATAAGGGTCAGCAAGATCGCGAGCGATGACGTTGACGCCGGTCAGTTCCGTCTTGCCATCGAGGTCATAAACCTTGCCGGTGATGGTGCCGTAAGCATTCGGCCAGCCCGGTCCGGGATACAGATCGGAGAACGACGCCAGAGTGTCGGTGGTGTGAACATTAGCTTGCGCCAGTCCGGTGCCGCCGACGTACGGGTTGATGTACGGATACATCGTCTCGACATCAGCCCCAGTCAAGTTGGTTGAGTAAGGCAAGTTCGTGCAGCTCTGCGGACCAACGTTTTCGCCGGTGTACTGGCTATAGAAGAACGCCGCGCCGTTGACCTGCGTGTGGGCCATTCCGAGAGAGTGTCCAAACTCGTGTGTAGCCACGCCCTGGAAGTTCGCGGCGTTGGGATCGGCGGGATCGATAGAGCTGCCGTTCAAGACCACGAAGCTCTCGGTGATGATCGTCGTGCCGGTGATCGCAAACTGCGGGCTGGAGATACCAAGGACACCGTCGCCGGCGCCAAAGAAGTTCTGGAGGATCGAGCCGTCTTCATCGAAGATCACGTAAATACCGCGGCCGTTCGAGGTGCCGATCACCAGCGTCGTGTTGGTGGAGTCGATGTTAGGCAGGCCCTTGAGCGAGAAGTCTCCCTCGACCGTCGCACGCAGCGAGGCGGTCGGAATGCCTGACCATGCGCCGTAACCGCTCTTCACTAATTGCGCTCCGGTGGCGTTGTCGAAGATGATCTGCGCGGGAGGGTTCGCGTTGTAGTCGGTGACCACGCCGAGATTGCCGAGGTCGTAGAACACCGGGACCGGCGTAGAGGTATCGTAGTGATAAGCCGTCTTGGTGACCGGATCGACGATCAGAGGCCCACCGGCAAAGGCCGGCAGGGCCAGGGCGATGAGGGAAAGCATCAGGAGAGATGCGATGGGATGCTTACTTTTGGACATGTTTCATCCTCCCGTTCTCCACCCACTGGCCATCGACGGCCTGTTTGACGAGGCTGACAAACGCGTTGACGTTGACTGGGCCCTGCTGCGTTAGCATGGCGCGCTGCTCTTTGGTGCCCAGCAAGTTGGGATCGATGGATACGTTCTTGAAGAGCCCAGCGTTATTCGACTGGTTCACGGCGCCTGCCATCGCCACCTTGAACTTGCCCTGCGCGAGACCGACGGTGGTCTGCAGTCCGGTCCAGGAAGCTTTCTTGTTGAGGAAGAGAATCGCCTCTTCGCCCTTGGTGTAGCTGGCCCATCCGGAAGGCGTGACCATCAGGTTGGTCATTCCGTTGCCCATGTCGCGCGGCTTCAGCAGGCCGAATTGACGGAAGGTGTAATTGCCGCTGACCTGTCCGCGGATGGCGTCGGAGACGTGAAGCGTGACTTCGGTGTAGGGAATTCCACGCGAATCAATACCGTCGGTCACGTTCGTTACCGTGCCGCGGAGGATCAATTCGGATTTGGCGACGAGGTCCACAATATTGACCTCACGCAGAGATGTGGTGGCGTTCGCGGCCGAAGCGGCGAACAGCAGGGCTAAAAAGGTCCAAGCGGAGAACCGCCGGGAACCTCGTTGATTCGTCATCAAAGGAGCTCCTTGTTGCTCTTGAACTTATTGCAGGCCAGCACGGGTTGGAGACCGCCGTACGGCGCAGTGCCTTTATGTGGGTCCCCAGGGCGGTCGAGTGGGCTACTTCCGCCGATAACTTAAACTGCGTCATTTATACACCGTTAAACAAACGCCGTCAATGCTACAATCGGGCGATTTTGCTGAGCAAGGGAGTGTGATGCCGAGAGCGCCGGATTCTACGCTGGAGAGCAGGCTGCTTGCCGCCGCCTTGCGCCTGCTGGACCGCGGCGGTGAGGCGGCCATCACCCTGCGAGCGGTGGCGAAAGAGGCAGGAACGACCACCCCGACGATTTATGAGCGTTTTTCCAGCCGCGAGGCGCTCATGGAACGCCTCGTGGACGACGCCACAGACGAGATCATGACCGTCCTTCAACCCACCGTCTCGGTCGAAGAAATGTTCCACGCGTACCTGCGTCACTCTCGTGAGCACCCGATGCGCCTGGATTTAATGGTCGAGACGTTCGGGAGGCGATATGTCGCGGGGGAGAGCATGCCGGCCTTCGAACTACTCAAGTCGCGAATCGTGCGGGAGATCGCAGTAACCGGAAGCGCGTGTGAAAGTCTCGCGCTAGCCGTCGCATCGTTGGCGTTCGGAACTGCGCAAGGCATGAATGCCGCAGGCCGGCACGACCGCCACAAGGCAAGGTTCCAGCGCGCCTCGCTGCAAGCGCTGAGAATGTTGTTGGCCGCGCATTCGGCCGGACGTAAGAGCACCGCACGCCGGCGCGCAAAGATAAAAACGCGAAGAAGTGTCTAGCGCAGTACGTCCGCCAGCTTTCCGCTGGAGATGAGTTCTGCGACACGCGCAAAATCCTGGGTCAGGATTCTGTCCTGGGTAATAGCCGGCGAAACGGCACGAATCGCAGCGTGAGCTGCCTGCCCGCGCTTGCCGGTCTTCAGCGGAGCGCGGAAATCCAGCGCTTGCGCTACGGCGAGGGCTTCGATCGCAAGAACGTTGCGCGTGTTCTGGACGACGCGCAGTAGCTTATTCGCCGCTGTCATGCCCATGGAAACAAAATCTTCTTTGTTGCCCGAGGTAGTGATCGAATCCACCGACGCAGGATGGGACCATACTTTGTTTTCGCTCACCAGCGCGGCAGCCGTGACCTGGGGCATCATGAAGCCCGAATTGAGTCCGGCGCCGGGAGCGAGAAATGGCGGCAGGTCTTCATTCAAGCTGGGATTCACAAGGCGTTCCAGACGCCGCTCCGAGATGCCGGCAAGCGCGCTGAGCCCTATCGCGAGGAAGTCGAGCGCGAACGCCACCGGCTCGCCGTGGAAATTACCGCCGGAGATGATATCGCCGTGTACCGTTGCACCCATCGTCGGCTGCGGGCTGCCGACTTTCTTTGTTTCGGGGAAGACCAGCGGGTTATCGACCGCCGAGTTCATCTCGATCTCGAAGACTTCGCGGCAGTGCGCCAGCGAATCGCGTACCGCGCCGTGCACCTGAGGAATGCAGCGCAGGGAATAAGCGTCCTGCACCTTGCCGCAGCCGCGATGCGATTCGCGAATCGCGCTGCCTTCCAGCATGCGCCGCATGTTCGCCGCCACTAGCAACTGTCCAGGATGAGGCCGTGCCCGATGGATACGCTCATCGAAAGCCACGTCGGTGCCTTTCAGGGCATCGACAACTAATGCACCCAGAACGTCAGCAGTATCGACCAGGATTTCCGTCTCGAGCGTGGCGAGCAGGCCCACCGCCAGCATGGCCTGCGTGCCGTTGATCAGCGAAATCGTTTCCTTGGCTTCCAGCACAAGAGGCTTGATGCCGGCTTCGCGCAGGGCCTCAGCCGCAGGTTTGCGCGCGGACTTGATCCACGCCTCACCTTCGGCAATCAACACCAGCCCAAGATGAGCGAGCGGCGCCAGGTCGCCGCTGGCACCTACGCTGCCCTGCGACGGAATCACTGGATGCACACCACGGTTCAACATCTCGCACAGGGTATCGATGACAACTGCCCGCACTCCCGAGCAGCCTTTGGAGAGCGAATTCGCGCGCAGCAGTATCATCGCGCGGCTGACCCTTTCGCTGAGCGGCTCACCCACTCCTACGGCATGGGAGCGCATGAGGTTGACTTGCAACTTGCGGATGTCGTCGGGAGCAATACGGACATCGCTCAACTGTCCTACACCGGTGGTGACGGCGTAACCGACCCGGTCGTTGATGACCAGGTCTTCGACGACGGCGCGGGCACGGTCCACCGCAAGCCGGGCTCCCGGTTCAAGCATGACCGGACGCCGCTCGTACACAACCGCACGCAGGTCGTCGAGGGTCAGGTCGTTGCCGTTGATGTGAAGTACTTTCATCGGTTATCAGTCTGCTCTTATGTGCATGGCGCATCGCGCGCGCGCCCGCCTCAATCCAATCGAGTATTGTTCAGCTTTTCCCCGCGGCCTTCAATAGCGGTTTCAGGTATTTCTCGGGCAGGTGAATTCTCTTGAACTTCGCATTGAGCACCAGATGGACGCTCTCGCCCTCAGCGAGCACCTCGTTGTCGGTCGTTCTCAGGATCTCGTAAGCAAAGTGAATGAGAGATTCGCGAACGTTCAACAGCCAGGTGCGAATGGTGAGCAAGTCATCGTAACGTGCGGGCATCTTGAACCGGCAATGCACATCCACCACGGCAATATGCACGTCGTCAACCTTTTCCATGTCGCGATAGGTGAACCCCAGCGCGCGCAGCAATTCCACGCGACCCACCTCGAACCAGACAATGTAATTCGAGTGGTACACCACACCCATCTGGTCGGTTTCGGCATAGCGGACGCGCACTTGCGCTTCAAACGTTCGCACGTCTGGTCTGTTCTTGGGCAGCATGGGAGACACTTCCAACTTACCATGCTGCCGCGAATTGCGTGGCGTTCCCCGAGACGGAAGGAGTCAGGGACTATTTTTTGTCGCTGGCCTGCGTTGCCACCGGTGCTGGTGCGGGCGAACCGTTGTGAACGGTTTGCCCACGAATCGGCTCTCCGGAAGCCACGGCCGTGCCGTCAGCCACGTAGTCGAGAAATTGAGCCGGCAGCGAGAACGGCATCGGTCTGCCGCTGGAATTCTGTAGCCGGTATTCCACATTCGGCGCCGGAGAGCTGCCGCTGTTGCCGCATTCAGCAATCACGTCGCCCTGCTTCAGCTTCTGGCCCGTCTTCACCTTGATGCTGTTCTGCTTCAGGTGCATGAAGATGGAGTATTCCTGGTGGCCGTGGGAGATGAGCACACGATTGCCGCCTGGCATCACCTCTTCCGAGCGTCCGGGAAGGTTGTCAGCATATGTGTTGTTGATGAGCACCACGGTACCGTCGGCCGGCGTCATCACGGGCTGTCCGTAGCAGAAATAGTCCTCGTTCTTCGAGCCGTCGCCGGAAAACGGCTTGCCGTCTTTCAGCAACGTAAACACGAGCGAATAGCGGTCCACAGTGCGATAAGCACGGTTGTTCTGGTAGATATCGCGCCCGCCCTCATACACCAACCAATCGCCATCGAAGGGCAGGCGCAGTTTGGTTTTGTCCTGGTAATCGCTGAAGCGGCTGCCCTCAGGAAACGGGACAGGCTGGAACTGAAACTGTCCAATCTGCCCGTCGGGCAGAATGGACAACACAGTCAGGATGGGATCTTTGCTCTTGCTGAACTGCGAGGACCGGGAGTACACGGTCGCGGCCGACAGCAGGCCAGGCACGAAATTGTCGCCTAACATCTTCTCCTCGTGGCCCCACTGGATCTCCATCTGTTTGGTCAAGGCGCCGAGCTTGGCCGTGCTGCTCGATTTCTTCATCTCGGTCGAGAATGCCGTGTACAGCACACTGGCTTGTCCCTTGTCGAAGTAACCGAATACCGCGCGTGCGCGTGCCTTCGCCGCGCTGCTCATCACCGGATATTCTCCGGGCGAAGCAGACGCCTTCGATCGGGAGGAGGCCGATTGCGCCAATAACCACGAAGAGCAGAGCAGTATTGCAATACACCACCGCTGACGAGACTTCACGACTTCCTCCCGGTCCAATGTGGCGGACGCTTCTCCAGAAATGACGACACTCCCTCGCGGAAGTCTTGGGTAGTGCGAATGCGCGCGTTTTCATCCACGGCCGCGGCGATCTGGTGGTCCAGTTCCCCGTGCGAATAAGTCTTCAGCAGCCGTTTGGTCGCAAGTAATGATGCCGGACTGTTCGCGGTTAGAGTTGCGGCGAGCTCGCGCGCCCGTGGCAGAAGGTTCTCGGGATCAAGTACTTCGTTGACCAGACCCAGGCGATAAGCTTCCTCGGCGCCGAGGATGCGGCCGGTCAACAGTAGATCGCGAGCATGCTTCTCGCCGATCTGACGGATAAGAAATGTAGATACGATCGCCGGTACAAATCCGATGCGCACTTCGGTGTAGCCAAATTTGGCGGCAGTTGACGCCAGAGTGAAGTCGCAAAGCGTCGCGAGTCCACACCCGCCTGCCAGCGCCGGGCCGTTGACCGCCGCGATGGTGACCAGAGGGAAGTCGTATAGCGTCCGGAACATATGGGCCATACGGCCCGAATCTGCCAGGTTCTCTTCTTCGGTGTGCCTGGTGATCTCGCGCAGGCTGTCGAGGTCCATCCCTGAGCAGAAGGCCGAGCCGTTTCCCGTAAGAATCAGAATATGGGAGCCGGATTTTTGCACTTCATGCAGCGCGTGATGCAGCTCCTCGATGAGCTCGTAGCTGATGGCGTTGCGTTTTTCGGGACGGTTCAGAGTCAGCGTCGCGACCGGCTCATCGTAGGCCAGCGTTAGCGTCGCATAAACGTGGTGATGTTGGGACATTCGTATTCCCTCGTCCTCGCTCAACTCACTCGCGCGGACAGGAACTCTAAATCATGTTGTTTGCTCAAAGTGTGATTATCCCACCTTGGGAAATTTCCTACGCCAAGATTCGCACCAGCACGCCGAATAGCGAGGACCTATGCCCATTTTGGGATGGTTTGATGGAACTGCGATTGACGCTGAGGCGACCTGGGGACCGCGGAACCTACATCTTGGGACCGCCAAAGCGCTCGCCAATGTCCCTCGACAGCCCGAGAAGTTCGGTCAGGGGCCTTCGAAGCGACAGCGGGACATGTTGCTGAAGGGTTTGCAGCACGATCTCGGTGGGGATGTTTCCCACCAGCACATCCTGCGCGAACGGACAGCCACCGAGACCACCCATAGCGGAGTCGAACCTGCGGCATCCGGCATCGTATGCGGCCCTTATCTTGGCCGCTGCATCGTCGGCGCGACTGTGCAGGTGTACGCCAATCTCGATGTGTCCATAGGCCTCGATGACTGGACCCACCTGGTCGGCAATTTGTTGCGGCGTCGCCAGGCCGACGGTATCGGCCAGCGAAATCGCCTGCACGTCCAAATCGGCGAGCAGCCCAATGCCTTCCGCCAACTCTTCGAAGTTCCACAAGTCGCCGTACGGATTGCCAAAGGCCATGGAGATGTAGGCGACTGTGCCGAGTCCGGCCTCGTCTGCCTTCGTCTTCACCTTTTCCAAGATGTCGAGGTTCTCTTCCAGCGTCTGGCTCTGGTTGTTTCGCAGGAACGTCTCCGACAGGGAGTAGGGGAACCCGACCGTGCGCACCGCCTCAGTAGCGATCGCCCGCTCCACCCCGCGCTCGTTCACGACGATGGCGATGATTTCCACATCGTCGGGAGGATCGAGTTCGCTGAGTACTTTTTCCGAGTCGGCCATCTGGGGCACGGCTTTCGACGAGACGAAAGAGACGGCGTCGATATGCTTGAATCCCGCAGCGATGAGGGCGTTCAGGTACTCGACCTTGGTCGCAGTGGGTATCTGGCCCGGCAGGCCTTGCCAGGCATCGCGGGGACATTCGATGAGTTTGATCGTGTCAGCCATCAATGACAACCCATTCTAGCGCTCCGGGTTTCTTCCGGGTCGTCCTTACAATCGAAGCGACGCGTCTCTTTTTTTGGTAACCGCGAACCGACATTGCAGCCTAGCGATATTCCAAATCAAGCGCGTAGAGTTCGTCACTGCCGCGGTCGCGCGTGATGATCACCTGGTTATCCGGCGTGAGGCTGAATGCGCCGGGGAATACCGGGCCCACGCTTGGAATGCCGCTGGAGTCGGCCACCAATTCGAAAGCACCCTCAAGCGGGATACAGCGGTAGATCTTTGGACCGTTTTGAGCGTAAAGGTAGCGGCTGTCGTTTGACCACCTCAGCCAGCCAAAAGATCCGGGTTCAGGTTGGACCAGTTCCTTCCATCGGGCGCTATCGAAGCTGTACAGAAACACCTTTGACATGTCGTCGGCCTGAGCTGAAAGAGAACGTCCGTCGGGCGACCATCGCGCGCTGAACTTGTGTCGTGAGTCAGGGACGGTCCGCGACTGCTTCGTCTCTAAGTTGAGTATCCTGATCTCCGTGCCGGTCCCGTCCTGGATGGAAACGCCGCTGTAGGCAATCGACCTGCCGTCGGGCGACCACGTCGGATCCGAGGGATTGAAATCTCCCGAGAGCAATAGCATGGGATCGCCGCCGCTAGCCGAAACGGTATAGACCTTTTTTTCGGCAGTTCCCCATTCGGTGAAGGCGATCAGTGTGCCGTCGGGTGACCACTTGGGATTGAGCACGGGATCCATCGGCGGGAATGTCAGTTGCAGCCTCTCGCTTCCGTCGATACGGCAACGCCACAGGTTGCCTTCGGGGTAGGACACATAGGCCACCCACTGACCGTCGCGTGAGAAGTCCAAAGTCGCCCCTGAGATGCCGTTCAGATACGGCTTCCACTGGCGCGATTGGCTGTCGTATACCGACAACTCGCCGCGTTGGACGCTGCCCAGAGCAAATACTTGCCTATTGTCGCGGCTGATGGCGGGGGTGGCGAAAGAGATCGGACCAAACGTGAGTTGGACAGGCTTGGAAACCCGCAATCGATCCAAGCCTGCAGATTCATCCACAGCCCAAAGGTTGAACACTCCTTGTTGCTTCCTGCCGAACACGAAGATTCTGCCATCCGGACTCCAGGAACCGCAGCATAGGGGATCTTTTATGTCCTGGAACAGCCGACGCATTCCGCTTCCGTCCAACGATGCCTCCCACAGTTGGTCAGCCATCTCGAAGCGAATCTTCTTCCCGTCCCGAGTGATGGCAAACAAACCAATCTGCTTCGGCGTCTCGAATGCGACACGAGGGTCGCTGGCTTCAGAGGCTTGCCGATACATGCGAGTGAGCTCGGAACCGCGCGTGTATAACAAGCCTTTGCCGTCTGACAACAAAGCAGCAAACGCTACGTCGAGTCTGCCAATTCTGCGCTGTGGTCCGTTCGGTAGCCTAGCCAGCCAAGCCGGGCCTCCGTCGACACTGGCCCACTCGTCAACCAGTAGCAGTTCCGAACCGTCCGCCGAGCTGCCCAAGAGTTCGGGCCCGTGGAGCGCGGGCATGTTGAGGTACGAGACCTCCCCTCC
>CAVTYG010000007.1:0-140535 GCA_963738905.1 uncultured Acidobacteriaceae bacterium | reverse complement strand
GTACCCCCGCCCCCCTGCCCCCAAAGTTCCTCATTTACATAAGGATAGCGGGATTCTGCACGCAACTGGATGAGCGCGTGGGACTTAGACAAAATCCTGCCAATAAAGGAGTTAAGGCGGGCTTTCCGAGGGCCGTACAGGTGCATTAGCGGGGAAATGGACAAGAAAGCGAAGACGAGCATGACCGAGCACAGGTCGAACCATCCTGCGGATGTGGGTAATTGTCTGGCCGCCGCCTCAGTGGACGAACAGCTCTCCCTCATCCTGCGGTCGAGTGTAGGTACTGCGGCGCTTGGCCGCTAGGACGTAGGTCACGGATGCGTGTGATAAGGCAGTGGCAGTTGTCAGTAGCCAGTAGCCAATTGCCAGTGGGTGTTGTGGGGTTGAGCGTTCCTCACCAGTGAACCCGGGTGACGCCCGAGACGGCATCGAAATGGCGGTCGCGACTGAGAAGCGGCAGCGAATGCTGGCCGCACAGGGCGGCAATCCAAACGTCGTTCGATGGAAGCGGCGTTCCGGCCGTTTCAACGGTCGGAAGGGTTCATACGGACCCGGAGTCCCAGGGGACGATATAGGATTTGTCATCAGCCGTGAGCGCTGTAGGACGGCACGTCGCTCGGATAACTCGCGTATGTCGTGCCCGGGGCACTCGGGTTCTTGCTCACAGTCTACCCAGCGCTGAAGCGCTGGGCTTTCTTGTCCCGCGCCCGAGGCGCTGGCAAAGGCAGGTGCAACGGGCGCCGCGCCATCACCGGCGACACCGCCCTGCGCCTGGCGCATTCTTCGGCACCTCGCCGGAGTCTGGCCGAATCCGCGACTCTTGGTTTTCCCCGACAACGAACAACCACGCACCGACAACTGGTTTACGGGTGGGAGATCTGGCGATTAGGTTCGCATCGGGTCAGAAGTGCCGACTCGTATTTCGCTGTCTTTTGTTCTAAGCTGGAGTGCTCCAAACAACCGAATACCAATGAGTTCGAAAGGATGAACTATGAGTTCGTCTCCGCTTCTCGGAACCATCGATGGCTTTGACCCACTAGCTACCGATGAAGTTCAGGCCGGCTCAATTGCCGATGTACTTGAGGACGCTAGCAAACGAGTCGTCTACAACATCCTCAAAAGCTACACTGGGTACTTCGACGTGTTTTCCGAACTCCTTCAGAACTCATTGGATGCCGTAGAGCAGCGGCAGCGAAAAGGGAGCGGAAACTACCAACCCAAGATCTGGATAAGCATTGACATCCCCGACAGCCGTGTCCGAATCGTCGACAACGGAATTGGAGATGTGTGAGCGCGAGTTCAAGTACTGTTTGCGGCCCAGCGTCAGCTTTAAGCAGCAGGCCGATCTAAGAGGACACAAGGGCGTCGGTGCCACATTTGTAGCGTACGGGTTCGGGTTCCTTAAACTGCAAAGTAAACAGGGAGGGACGCCTGGATTGGCCGCGATACTTAGGCAAGGCCGGCAATGGGCCGAGGACAACAGCAAGACCGTTCCCCGCCCGAAGTTCGAAGCGGTGGACTTTAACGTACCCGAACTCGAAGCCGAATCCTCGGGCACAAGTGCAGAACTGATCGTCGGCCAGTCGACCGGCGAAAGACCTCGCAATCTAGGATGGCTGGGTGCACAGAACGCGGAGCAGTGGTACACACTTCTGCGGATCAAAACGCCGCTGGGAGGCGTCTACTTGAGGACACCACCATTCAGACCCAAAGTCATCATACGAGTGCGATCAGCCGACAAAGTCGAAACTCATTTCGAAACGGACAGAGCAGAGTATCTTTACCCGCATGAAATCCCGTCTCTGAAGGTCGAGTCAGTACGCGACATCACGAATGCACTCGATGCCATATCGGGCGATTCCACGACCAAGTATCAGAAACTCGCCAATGAGTACAAGCGTCTCGACTGCATATGGGATGTGTGGGACAAAGATGAAATTTTAGACGCGGATTCATATTTTTTCTCTGCACTGTCCGAACAACAGAAATTTCTTCTCGAGAAGCACAACGTCACCGTGTGACGACTCGTTTCTCCGGTCCGCCAAAATATGGGGAGAGCTCAACGACGATATCTTCGCGCTTCGAAAAGGCCAGAGGGTAATCCACGGAGGGCTCCAACTGGCGTGCGATTTCATGGTTCAGGGAGACCTATCGATTATCCCGCTGACAAGCACAATCGGGTATCAGGCGAATTCGCACGTGATTGTCCATTTCGCCGACGGCAACCCAGATATGGGGCGCAAGGTCTTTCAGCCCGAGTTGAAGGACCTCGGAGAGATACTTGCTGTTCGTGCCGTCAACGTATTCAAGCGATTTCTACCAGCACTTGAAGCCTGATACTGGCGCACAGACGATAACGCCCGACAAGGCACTATACGATTGGGTCAAAGCCCAGGAATCCTATCGGGACGGCAACCCATTAGCGTTTGACTACGACGGGGCTCGGATTGGCCTTGTCTCGCGTCCACAGCAAGAGCAAGACGTCATTGCATTGTTCCACGAGTTGATCGGCGCCCAAATATTGCGAGGGTTTCGTTTTTTTGCTACTTCGCAAAGCGACCGATCTCTGTTCTTTATGGAGTATGACAAAGATCACGGTGTGATGTTTGACGTGGACTCGCAGAGGCTCGGGGTCAATAAGGCGTTTAGCCTGCCATATACGACGGAACCAAAGGTGCTCGAATATAAATATGCATTCGACAGCCTTGTCGACGACTTCGACAAGGAAGACAAATTCGAAAAGCAGATTAACCTTGTGGTGTGCTGGACTGTGGGTAAGCGTTACAAAGCTCGATATTACTTTCAACCACTTCTGGTAGGGGATGAAGGCTCTTCCCGCGGATATTCGGCGCAACTCATCAAGTGTTTGCGACGGGAGGGGCCAGCACGCCAGCGTTTCAGATTATCGTTTTGGAAGATCTACTGTCATGGCTACAGGATCCCATGTCAGAAGAGGCTCGCCGAGAAAAGACAAGTATAGAGACTCATGAGACGCCTTGATACTCCAGGGCGGTGGCCAGCAAGTTTGCATCATAGGCGTTTGATTCTCGTGCCCTCCATTCCTCCGCGGTGAAAACGGCACTTACTTCCCATTCTTCACGTTCCTAATCACCCACGCTTCCCACTCGCCTTCCTTCATCTTTCCGGCGGCGCCGTGCAGCAGCATGGCCGTTTCTTCCAAAACCAGTTGCCAGTGTCCAGTTGCCAGTTGCCGGTAAAAGCAGATCCCTCACTTCGTTCGTGATGACAAAACGTGAAGAGCGTCGCGGCGACCGAAGCGCACAAACGAAACGAACCGCGTATCATACCGTCATGGATCTTCAGCTCACCGCCGTTTTCCGCCGAGTCCCCGAGGGATACATCGCATTTGTGGAGGAGCTCCCCGGCGCGAATACCCAGGGCGCCACTCTGGAAGAAGCCCGCGCCAACTTGCAGGAAGCCGTCTCGCTCGTCCTCGAAGCCAATCGCACCCTGGCTGAGGAAGCGATCACCGGACAGGACGTGATCCGGGAGACTCTCAAGGTCGGTGCGTGAAGCGCCGGCTGCTGGTTCATCACCTTGAGCAGCACGGTTGTGAGTTGTTACGCGAAGGGGCCAACCATTCCATCTACGTGAATCGTGCTGCGGGCAAGACCTCGGCCGTTCCCCGCCACACCGAGATCAATGATTTTCTGGCCCGAAAAATCTGTCGCGACTTGGGAATTCCGTCACCCTAACGAATGTCAACTCTTCCCCACGTTCCTCACCACCCACGCTTCCCACTCGTCTTCCTTCATTTCTTTCGCGGCGGCTCGCAGCACCATGGCCGTCTCTTCCACCTCGCCACAGTTCCACGTGAAGCCGTTCATCTCCAGGTAAGTCACCATCGCCGCCAGCGCCATCCGTTCGTTCCCCTCGGCGAACGGACGGTTCGTCAGTATCCGCCATCCGTATCCCGCCGCCAGCCGCGCCCGGCTCCTCCAGTGCCGGTCACGCACCACCAGCTCCGACCGCATAATCGACAGCTCCAGCATCGCCAGGTCGACCTCGACGCGAGCCCCCGCCGTAGCGCGCCATCAGTTCCCCGTGGATCGCGATCAACCCGCGCATGTCCAGCCGTCGCACGCGTCGCGCCGTCAGTTCCCTGGCTGCCTTCATTTCTCTACCAGCCTCCCGATTCGATCCAATCTTGTTTGAAGGGGCACGGCTTCAGCCGTGCCGTTACCGACCCGATAAGTATCGGGCTTTAGCCCCTGAGGGACTTCGATCGCCACTTCCCCAACTCGCGATAGCTGTTCCGGTGCTGTCCCTCCGTCTGCCGGAATGCTTCCACCTGGTTGGCAAAGTCAGGATCGAACGGCGACAGCTCGATGCCCCCTTCGCTTTCGGTGAGCTCCAGCTCGTCTCCCTCCGACAGCCGCAGGTTGTCGAGGACCTTCATCGGCAGCAGCACTCCAAACCCGCTCCCGATTTTGCGCAGTTTTGTCTTCATAACGGCATTATAACGAATGTTATAAGTACCCCTAGGGTGGCCCATATTTGCCTTCTGTCGGCAAATGTGGGTTCCCATCCGGCACCTCCTCCAATCCCTCCCAATTTGCTGCACCCCACCCTAAGTTATCCTCATCTAACACCTTGACACTAAGACACTCAAGTCTTATAGTGAGGCTGTTATAAAGCGGTTTCTGTCGAACAATGCCATAAAAATCAGCAACTTACGCACTAATCAAGTTCAGGAGGCGGGCAACAATGGCAAAGATTATCGGAATTGACTTGGGCACGACCAACTCGGTCGTCGCTGTCATGGAAGGCGGCGAGCCCAAAGTCATCCCCAACGAAGAAGGCGGGCGTACAACGCCCTCAGTGGTAGGTTTCACTAAAAATGGCGAGCGTTTGGTAGGTCAAGTGGCCAAACGACAGGCAATTACCAACCCTGAGAACACAATTTACTCGATCAAGCGCTTTATGGGTCGGCGCTATGACGAAGTCTCAGAAGAAATGAAGATGGTTCCGTACAAAGTCGTACGGGCCGGCGATCACGTGGCCGTGGTGGCGCAGGGGCAGGAATTCACCCCGCCGCAGATTTCCGCGTTGATTCTACAGAAGTTAAAGAAGGCTGCGGAAGACTATCTTGGCGAAAAAGTCACGGATGCCGTGATCACCGTTCCGGCCTATTTCAACGATGCGCAGCGACAGGCGACCAAAGATGCCGGCCAAATCGCCGGACTTGAGGTGAAACGAATCATCAACGAGCCGACGGCGGCCGCGCTGGCCTACGGTCTCGACAAGAAAAAGGACGAAACCATTGCCGTCTATGACTTCGGCGGTGGCACGTTTGACGTTTCGATTCTTGAGGTTGGCGAGGGTGTCATTGAAGTTAAGTCGACCAACGGCGATACCCATCTGGGCGGCGACAACATCGACCAGCGCATTGTGGACTGGTTGATTGCCGAGTTCCAGAAGGACGAAGGTTTGGATCTGCGGGCCAAGGGTAACGAAATGGCACTGCAGAGGTTACGCGATGCGGCCGAGCGCGCCAAAATCGAGCTTTCGACCACGATGCAGACCGAGATCAACCTGCCGTTCATTACGGCAGATGCGAGTGGTCCGAAGCACCTGGTAAAGACGCTAACTCGTTCAAAACTCGAGGAAATGGTGCGTGACATCATCGATCGCTCCATCGGGCCGTGCGAACGCGCCATGAAGGATGCAGGCGTAACTCCCTCGCAAATCAACGAAGTAGTGCTGGTCGGCGGACAGACGCGCATGCCGGCCATTCAGGCGCTGGTACAGAAGTTGTTCGGCAAAGAACCGCATAAAGGCGTGAATCCGGATGAAGTGGTCGCGATCGGCGCGGCGATTCAAGGAGGCGTGCTGGGCGGCGAAGTAAAGGACCTGCTGCTCTTGGACGTGACTCCGTTAACCCTTGCGATTGAGACACTTGGCGGCGTTGCGACTCCCATGATTCAGCGCAACACGACCATTCCGACGAAGAAGACGGAGACGTTTTCGACGGCGGCGGACAATCAGGATTCCGTGGAAGTCCATGTCCTGCAAGGGGAAAGGCCGATGGCGCGCGATAATCGCACGCTGGGCAAATTCCACCTGACGGGCATTCCCGTGGCGCCGCGCGGCGTTCCAAAGATTGAAGTTACGTTCGATATCGACGCGAACGGCATCCTCAACGTGACCGCCAAAGACATGGCCACCGGCAAGGACCAGAAGATCACGATCACGTCGTCTTCAGGGCTGAGCAAAGAGGAAGTCGACCGCATGGCCAAGGAAGCCGAGGCGCACGCGTCGGAAGACAAGGAGCGCAAGGCGGAAATCGAGTCGCGCAACCAACTTGACGGCATGGTTTACCAGATCGAAAAAATGCTGCGCGAGCATGGCGACAAGGTTTCGGGCCAGGAGCGTAGCGATGTAGAGAACGCGGTCGCTGACGCGAAGAAGGCGCTCGAGGGCACCGACGCGAAGGCGATGGATACGGCGCGCGATCAGCTAACGAAAGCTTCGCATCGGCTGGCTGAGGAGATGTACAAGGCGCAGGCGGCACCGGCTGGTGCGGCGGGCGGTCCGGCTGCGGGAGCAGATGGACAGGCTGCCGAGCAGCAGAAGAAGGATGAAGGTGTCATCGACGCCGAGTACGTGGACGTGGATGAGAAGAAGTAAGCGGTCGGCCCATCAGCAGTCAGCTTTCAGTTAAGACGGGGGGGGCGCGGGGGGCGCCCCTTGTCCGTAGAGCGAGTTCCCTCAGGGGCTAAAGGCCGCCTCTTTGAGAACTGGTCACGGCACGGCTCAAGGCGTGCCCCTTCAAACCAGTTTCGTAGCGACGGGGAAGTTTGGGTTAGAGGGTGAGGACAGAAGTGCATTTCGAGCTACATGGTAAGTCGTACATGTTGAATTTCAATCCGCAGGATGAACGGTGGTACCTGTTGACGTCCGGGCTAGGCGGAATGGCGAAGGCGATCCCCGTGTTTAATGACGAAGAGGGGTTCGTGCCGAATATTGTTGTGCCGACGGCGAGCGAAGGGACGGGTAGCGTCAACTGACACGGCGGTATGTGTGGTGTGCGATGTTAAAGTTGCAGTAAGTGCAGTCCCTCCCCGTTCGGAGGGACTCGTTACATGGGCCGAGCATGGTGATTCTACAAACAGTGGTACAGAACGATGATCTTGAATGCGATCTTCTTTGTTCTGGTAGGAGCGATGGTGGCGGCTCAGTTTTACCTGCTTTTTCCAGTCAAGAACCTGGTGCAGCAATGAGTGAATATGGAGCACGCGAAAAAGAATTGAGTTCGGTGCGTAGATAAAGAAACGAATGGCCACGACGGACAAAAAAGACTATTACGGCGCGCTGGGGGTAAAGAAGACGGCCTCGGCGGACGAAATCCGCAAGGCGTTCCGCAAACTGGCGCGCAAATATCACCCCGACGTCAATCCGGACAAGTCCGCGGAGGAGAAGTTCAAGGCGATCTCCGAGGCCAACGACGTTCTCAGCGATCCCAAGAAACGCAAAATCTACGACCAGCTTGGGTTTTACTCCGACAACATTGATCCGGCGGCGGCCGAAGCCTATGCGCGCGGCGGAGGATTTGGAGCCGGCGGATTCGGCGCGAACAATGGGCAGGCTAGTCCCGGCAATGGCGGGCAATACCAGGAAGTTCCTTTCGACTTCGGTGGCTTCGACTTCAGCGATATCGCGGAAGGCGCGAGGCGCGGAGGTGCGGGAGCGGGCGGTGGTTTCCGCGATATCTTTTCAGGTATTTTTGGTGGCGCAGGACGGCGTGAAGCGGCGCCGCAGCAGGAGCCGGGCAGCGATCTGGAATACCAGATGAATGTTGGCTTCTGGCAGGCCATCAAAGGAGCTGAATTGCAGCTCAGCGTGCCGCACCTGGAGAGTTGCGCCAACTGCCACGGCCATGGCTACCTGGAAAGTCCGGGGGTTTGTCCGGAATGCAAAGGCAAAGGGCAGATTACGCAGAAGAGCGGCAGTATGAAGTTCAACATGCCGTGTCCGCGCTGCGGAGGTTCAGGGAAGAACCGTACCGTATGTCCGGTTTGCCACGGGGAAGGGCGCCTAGAGCGTGAAGAGTCGCTAAAAGTGCGCATCAAGCCTGGCACGCGGGATGGCCAGCGCATTCGACTGGCAGGGCGCGGCAATGCCGGGACCATGGGTGCTCCAGCCGGCGACCTGTACATCATTATTAAGACGGGTGATCATCCGGTGTTTCGGCGCGATGGCGACGATATTTACGTTAGTGTTCCGGTAACGGTGAGCGAGGCCGCGCTGGGCAGCAAGGTGGAAGTACCCACGATCGATGGGCGCGCGCAGTTGAAGATTCCTCAAGGAACACAGTCGGGACAGAAACTGCGCTTGCGCGAAAAGGGTGTGCCCTCGGCGGTGAAAGAGGGTGTACGCGGCGACGAAATTGTAGAGGTAAAAGTCGTGGTACCTGCGGTGCGGGACGAGAAATCGAAAGAAATTTTGCGTGAGCTGGCGAAGTTGAATCCCGAAGATCCGCGAGAAGAACTGTGGGCGAAAGTCTAGCGATTAGTGGGTCGATGGTAATTCGTAGCCGGTAACTCGTGATTAGCGATGGTAGTGGACGCACAAGCCGCAGCGAGTGATCTGGTGCTGGAGACGCCGCGACTGCGGCTGCGGAGGTTTCGGCCCGGGGACGTAGATGCGGTGTTCGCGATCATCGGCGACGTGCTTGCCATGCGGTACTATCCCAAGACGTTTCATCGCTACGACGCGGAGCAGTGGATTGAGCGGAATTTGCGGCGGTATCACGATGACGGATATGGGTTGTTCGCGGTAACTCTGAAAAACAGCGATGATGTCATTGGGGATTGCGGCATTATCAAGCAGGACATTGAACGCGAGACGGCGACCGAGGTTGGCTACCATTTTCGGCGTGATCAGTGGGGGCACGGATACGCCACGGAGGCTGCGCGAGCTTGCATGGGGCTTGCCTTTGACGGGCTCGGTGTGGACAAGGTGATCTCGCTGATTCGGCCAGAAAATCTGCCATCACGCCGCGTGGCGGCACGAAATGGAATGAAGATCGAACGGCAGGTCGTGCACTATGGGCTGCCGCATCTGGTGTATGCAATGAGGCGCGAGGAGTTCGAGTTTCTATAGGGGCTAAAGCCCCAGTTTCCACGATAACTTGAATGGCACGGCTGAAGCCGTGCCCCTTCAAAGCGATCCGGAAGTGCAGCTTGAGGCGTGAGGAATATGGGCAAGCGAAAAAAACAGGGTGCGTACATGATCAGCTCGGTGGCGGAGATGTACGGCATCCATCCGCAGACGCTGCGCCTCTACGAGCGCGAAGGACTGCTGAAACCGTCTCGGACGGAGGGTAACACCCGTCTTTATACCGACGAGGACTTGGAGCGGCTTGAGCTCATCCTGTCGCTGGCGCGCGATCTGGGTGTAAATATCTCAGGGATCGCCATCATTCTCCAGATGCGTGAGCGCATGGATGAAATGCAGCGCCAGATGGCGGACTTTGTTACTTACGTGCGTACCGAGGTCATGAATCGAGCGTACAACGCAGCTGACCCCTCACGCGGCGCGATTGTGCCGGTGGGAAGATCGATTCCGGTAAAGACCGAGAAAAAAAGGTAACGGGTTGCTGGTCGGCATCAACCAATTGCCAGCTATTACCAGTCGCTGCCGCGTTCCGGTGTTCCATCCTTCCGCAAGATATGTGACAATCGCCGACGTGATTTCATTACATTTTGATACGGCAGGAGCCTATGCCTGAACATGCGGCCACGCATCGTCTGGAGATTCACATTGAGCGGCACCGCGAGGTGCCGGTGGTGCGATGCAGCGGTAAGTTGGTTGCAGGAGACAGCGACCGCTTCTACCGGGAAGTCAAGCAACTGATTCCGGAACACAAACGAATTGTGCTGGAGTTTGCCCACGTTAGTCACATGGACAGCTCGGGCCTGGGTGCGCTGGCGCGGCTCTATGTTTCCGCGAAGTCCGCAGGTTGTGTACTGGATTTGATGAATGCCGGCAAATCAATTCGCCATCTGCTGGGGATAACCCACATGATGTCGGTATTTCAGACCATTGGCGAGAACAATATCAGAATGGGGTGAGGGAGCAGTTGCCAGTTGCTGGTTGCCAGTGAGCAGTCGGCAGTTTCGCAAAGACCCGCGTGAAGCGGGTCGAAGCCGTCACGCTCCACTACCCACTACCCACTTAATTTGCCCGTTGCCATACCAGTACACGCTTCTGGATTCCTTCATCCGCCATTCCGCCGGTTACTGTGATGATCAGGCGGTTGTCTTCGAGACGAAACGGGCGCGGTTGAGTCGAACCGACATAGGCCGGCGTCCACGCTACGGTGGGATAATGTGTCACAGTCGAGTTGGCGCTGTCGAGCTTAAAGGTTCCGCAGTAAGCAATGAAAGTGTCGTAGTACGTGATCTTCTCCGCGTCGGTAGGCTTCGCGGGGTCCTTCCATGCAGGCCGGTCGCCGTTGGCGATGCTCGCGCACATGTGACCGTCGGGCTCGTACATCAGGAAGCCATGTGGATGCGCGCCGAACTGCATGGAGGGTCGAGGGGTTCCATTCTTCACCGTGTCTTCGATGGAAACCAATTGCCACGTGCCGA
Organism: uncultured Acidobacteriaceae bacterium; assembly: GCA_963738905.1. GTDB lineage: Bacteria > Acidobacteriota > Terriglobia > Terriglobales > Acidobacteriaceae > DASRAA01. The sequence continues at coordinate 129,919 of CAVTYG010000007.1, read as the reverse complement.
GAAGCTGAGCGACGGTTGGCGCGGACTGCGCCAGCATGGAAGCAGACAGCAACAGGATTGTCAGGAGCCATTTCACGATGAGCCTCCGCTAGTTCTTACTTAATTTCGTACACAAACATCGAGCGATCAACCATTTCTTTGGGCGGGTACGACAGCAGCCAGCGATAGCTGTTGGGATCGGGTAGGACCTGTCCTGAGAGCGCGCTGGCGCCGATCACCACCTTGCCCGTAATACGCTCTTCGGGTGCGAGCGGCGTGGCGTGAACGCCATAGAGCGCGGGATTTACCGAACCGAAGTATGCCAGATACAGTTGCTCGTTGGGATGCTTCCATTCGTACTCATGGAGGGCGACGAGTCCTTGTCCCCAGTCGAGATTGCTGTCGGTCAGATAGCGCCACGCGTTGGCGGGCCGCACCAGGGGGTTGAAGTATGCGAGATAGTCGGGTGCGACGCGGAATGCATCGGCTGCATGGAGGGCAAGTACCAGCAGCAGTGCGATGACATTGAAGTTGATGGTTCGATGTCCCCACCAGGTGGGAATATCGATTCCCCATTTCGCCTTGAGCGCAACGATGTGCTCCCAGATCGAGCCGGCGATCAGGATTACAAAGGGATAGAGCGGCAGGATGTGACGCTCGCCGATGTCGTACTTCGATTGAATCGCGAAAACCAGAAAGACCACCGGAAATACGCACAGCGCCAGCAGATCGTTGGGCGCGCGACAGACCTTGCGAACACCCATCAGCAAGGCGGCGAAGAAGAGTGCGAGCAGAATTGGCGGCCATTTCAGCACGATGGCAGCAGGATAGTAGAGTTTGATTCCTCCGGTGGGGTAGATCTTGCCGAAGAACCACGCCGGGCGGCCGTGCTTGTTGCTGATGGCGACTTCGCGAAGGCCTTCGAAGAACTCTCCCACGGGCACCACGGCATTGATGTGCAAATGCGACTTGGTTGCCCAGGTTTTCAGGCCGCGGTTGGGGAAGGTCGCGGTCACTTGTCCGTCAGCAACTTTGAAGTGAGAGACGTGAAAGAAGTAGCCTGACCACAAGCTGACGAGCGCGAGGAGAAACGCGGCGAGGGTGGGCTTCCAATTCCACTGCACCGGAGATAGCGCCGTCCCTTGCGGCTTCAGTAAGAGCATCAAGACGAGCGTGAGCAACACCAGCGGAGGCGCGTAGAACTTGGCGAGCAGCAATCCGCCCAAAGCCAGACCGAGAAGAACGGTCTGCGCCCACGTGGGTCGCCGGCGCCATCGCACGAACTGAAATGCAACGAGGAAGATGAACAGCGTGCCTATGCCGTCCGTCGTCGCCACCGAGAAGTTGGCGATGAGGGATGGTGTGAACGCAAAGAGCGTAAGCGCGACGTTGGCAGCGCCTTCGGAGAAGAGCCTGCGCGTCGCAAACCATAAGATAATTCCGAGGATTAAGCCGAGTAACGTGTTCATCGGGCGCGTGAGGCCGGCGATGTCCTCGGGGCCCGGCTGCATGGTTTCGATGCGATAACCACTGGGCAGCTGATGCCACTCGTAGTGGCTATCAATGCGCATCATAGGCAGCGTGAGCCAGAGTCGGCCGAGGGGAGGATGATCGTTCCAAAGCTCGAACCGGCCGTGTCGCCAAGCATCAACACCGGCGATGATGTGGGCGGGCTCGTCGTAAGTGAGGGATTGTGTCTGGATGAACCAGAACGATTGCATCGCAAACGTCGCCAGCAGCAAAAACGGGATCGCGCTCCGGGGATGAAGGGTGCGACGGCGTCCGAGGAGCGATCTCGATGGCGAAGTTGGGTTCACGAGCAAACTTCACCATATAGGAGGTGGCAGGAGGACTCAACCGGGCGCTTAGGGGGTTGGATTGGGATTGGCCTGCGCCGCAGCAGGAGCGACCTTTGCCTTCAGACGCTCCACGCCTTTTTGGGCCTTCTCCGTAAGAGGGCCCTTGGGAAGAATCTTTAGGTAAGCCTGATAGTTTTGCAGAGCACCGCTCAGATCGCCGTTTTTTTCCTGCACCTCTGCGAGTTTGTATGTGGCCTCAGCATCGTTAGGCTTCCACTCCAGCGCTTCCTCATAGCGACTGATCGCGCCGCGAAGATTTCCCTGCTTGTAGTAATAGTCGCCGACCTCAATGCATTTCGCAGCCTTGTGCGGGTCCCACGGGTGAAACTCGCTCAGTTCGGCATCGCTTTCACCGGACTTGTTTTTCTCGTAAGAGGGCGGCGAGATGTCGATCTGCGTCTGCTTGCTCGAACTTTCGTCAGGAGAAAGCTGGTCGGAGCGTGGAGGTGCTTTGCGATTGTCTTTCGGAGCCGGGGCAGCGCGGTCCACCGGAACGCGGGTCATGGGCCCGTCGTCGTCATTGCTCTGCGCGGGTACGACGCCGGGCAGACAAAGAGCAACAAGCGCGAGGGTGAAGATTCGCAACTGCACAATCATATTCTATTGCAACCCGAAGTTGCGTGTAATGACTCGCCAGCAGTAGTAGTGGCTCGCGTATCTCGCTCAGGGTCGGGGGTTTGCCAGCCAGTTTCGTGAAAAGGGCCGCACACAATGTGTGCGACCCAGGGTGGTTGTTCTTGCCCGTCAGATCGGCTAGAACGGGCCAATAAAGTTCCATCCATTCGGTGTGCCCACGCCGGTCACATTGTCCCAACCGGGAGCCGTGTAGAGCGAGGAGTCAGTGCCAAACGTAAGGGAGTAGGGATATGCGTTATAGATCGACTCGTAGAAGGTCTGGGAATTCTGGTAGGGGTACGCCAGATCCCACTGCGACTCGTTGTAGCAAGGAATTCCACTGCAGAATATGGTTCCATGAGCATTGTGGCCGGAACCAACAGGCTGAACATCGCGCACCGAGCCGGGGAAGTTCTGGTTCAGGTAGTACACGTACGGAGCGGCATTGCCGAGGTACGGATTTCCTGCCTTCTGTTCAGCAATACTCCAGATGGCCGAGAACATCGGACACGACAAACTGGTGCCGCCCTCCACGGTGACGTATGTAATGTTGCCGGGGTCCCAATAGTCGGTGTAGATAAGCTCTGCACCGGTATATGGGTCGCCGTCCAACGAAACATCAGGCTGCTGCCGGTAAGTGTTGTTGAGATACGCTTGCTGCCACGCCGGCGCGGGAGTTCCGTAGGCGCTGGTTCCGCCGCCGCCGCCAAAGTAGAAGCCGATGTTAAACGGCGGCACGTAACCGAGGAGTGTGATGTTGGTTCCCCAACCGTTCTCCCACTTGTACGCACCGGCTGAGGTCAGTGCCAAGCTCGTGCCGCCCACGGCAGTTGCGTCGGGCGAACCGGATGGGAAGCTCACGTCGTATACCAGGCTTGCACCTAGAGTGTAGTAATCGCCGTCGTCGCCGGTGGAGTAGTTATTGGACACTCCCAGGACGTTGGCAGCGATGTTGTTGATAGCGTACTGTGTGGAGATGTCGATGGCATCGCCGTAGTACACGCCTAACAGCCACTCAGGGAAGCCGAAGCTGTGCGAAACCGAGCCAGTCGGCAGGTTGGTCGCAATATAGTAATCGACCTGCGCCAGTTCGTCGAAGTTGGCGGTGCCGGGAGTGACCAGGATGATTTTCGCACCCGGCGCCATAGCGTGGGCCCACTCGACATCGAGAGTGGTTTCGATCTCCCAGCCGCACGGAACGCCGGGCCCCGTTACGCAGTCTGGCGTGACGCCGAGTGGATTGTTGATCTGGAAGAAGTTGGTGTTGGCAACCAGCGCTGGCAGACCGTAGGTGGAGGAGAAGATATTCGCATCCTGCAGAATAGTGTACGAACCATACGGATCAACAATGGTCACGTACTCTCCTGTTCCGTCCCAACCGGCCTGGATAACGCTATCGAAGCCGTAAGCATGCTGCATTTCTGCTGGCGAATAGCCGCAACCCGCATCGGGCCACGCATTGCCACTGTAGATACCCTGCAGCCCGAGACCGACGAGATTCAGCACGTCGTTACCAACGCTGAAGCAATCGCCCGGGAAGAAGAGGCCGTTCTTTTTGGTTTTGCTGTACTTCACCGGATCAATCGGAATAGCCTTCTTGTTCTTGAAGGTGACCTGGCGCGCGGTATACGAGTGTGCCTTTATACTGTTCAGCCCGGAAATACTCTTAACCAGAGGCGCGATCGACGGCGGAACCGAGGGCTGCACCGTCGGGCGGTTGGCGGTCTGGGCATTTCCCTGGATCTTCTCGATCTGCGTGCTGAAGGCCTTCTGTAGAGCAGAAACGGAGCCGGTCGCCGACACCGCCAGGTTGTGACTGTCGATGTGGGTTACGGTTAGACCCTGTGATTTCAAATACGCGACGATTTTTGCGGAATCGGCAGCAGTAGGAGCAAACCTTGCGGCGAACTCCTGCTTTGTCAGGTACTTGTGATAGTTGGGCGAATTCTTGTCCTGAATGTCCTTAATCACGGACTGGAGTTCGCCTTCGTTACGCAGATTCAACATGACGTGAACGTTCATGTTCTTGGTAGGATTTTCCAGACCGAGCGACCGGGCTTTTTGCGCTTGGGCGGAAGCCGGCATAAGCATGAAAGCAGATAAGGCCAGCAGCGCAACCGCTACCGCCACAAACCTGCCGATTCGAATTCTTTTGCTCATTGGATTCCCTCTCCTTAGCAAAGTCGACTGCGACACGAGAGGACAAACCTCTCCTTAGGCGATTACCGCTCGACTCACAAGCGAGCGATTAGCCGAGGAATTTGCGACGAATGACCCCTACCGCTCCCAGCAGGCCGGTGCCCATAAGGAGCAGGCTCGAGGGCTCGGGGACGACGGTTTCTGTTACCGTGATTGCCCCAAGCCTAACGTAGAATTCCGAGGTCTGCGACGCATAGATGCTCCAAACATCGGAAGGAAAAGTTCCGACAAAAGAGGCACTCCACGGCAGCGTGGGGCCAGTCCAGCAGGGATCAAACTCAAAACACTGAGCGATCAGGAAGAAGCCTGCATTCAGACTGCCTGCAAAGATATCGACACCTGCAGAGCTATTGACCTGAGAATTACCAAATGTTCCCGCGATGTCGAGAGTGCCGAACCCTGGATACAGCGGGAAGGTGCCGACCAGATAAGTTGGGAAAGGCCCGGGATCGAAGAATTGGCCACCGTTGAATTCCGGGATGGTGTTTACGTAGATTGGTACCGCGTTAGCCAAAACCGAATACCCGAGTAAGACCGCCAGCAGCGTGACTGCGCTGAACAGACGCTTATTCATGAAGTCCTCCGAAAGCCTTGTTGTGTAGCCCGAATGCCAGAGGCAAACAGGCAGCGTTATCGGTTATGGGGCGACCGCAGCTACCGCCAGCGCGGACTCGCAGTCGCACATGGCGCTCATTGAGGATGTGTGGAATTTGCACACCTTCCTTTCGACTCAGGACAAGAGGCACGAATGTGTGCGTTAAGTGGTCGAGATACCGCTCGCGGGGGAGGACTTCACATTAGCGCCGCGACGAGTAACCGCAGCACAATTCTCAGCGAATTCAGCAATGCGTTCCCCATTCGGGATTCCCAAAGTGAGAATCTGTGTGGATCGGGCAGCCCGAATTGGCTGTCCGGATTGTGTGCCGGTGAGTTATGAGGCGAGGTTGAATTTCTGTCGCGCTAATGCCAACTATGCACGGGCGTATTGCAGCATGGCGGAAGAGTTGGCTGACGAACGAAAGGCCGCCCACGGTGGGACGGCCTCGGCGTCTGGGGGAAGAACGCTATAAGTAGCTACCGCTGATCGCTCGTTGGCGGCTGCTGAGGCGAAGGAGGTGTGTTCGCCTGGGCGGAAGTCGATTCCAGCGAGTTGGTCAGCAACTGAACGTCAACCCGACGATTCTTGGCCCGATTGGACGAGTTATTGTTCTGAGCGGTCGGATTTTCTTCTCCGAGTCCAATCAAGTAGAAACGGTACGGCGGAACGTTGTACTTAGCTGCGAGATATTGGACCACTGCATCGGCGCGGCGTCGGCTCAACTGGCTGTTGTAGTCAGGCGAACCACTCGAGTCGGTGTAGCCCTGGACCTGCACGATGAAGTGCTTTTGCTGGCCAATCTGCTGCGCGAACTCATCCAGCATCTGTTGATCACTCTTCGTCAGGTTGTACTTGTTGAAGCCAAATTGGATGGTCGTGTTAGCGACAGGTTTGTAATTGTCGAGGTTCTCGACGGTGCCCTGTAGTCCGTTCAAACCGTTTCCAACGCGCGCGACGCCTTGGTTGGCCTGGTCGGCTGAGGTCGCGGCGGCTCCAGCTTTCTGGTCGGCCGCACTGGCAGATTCAATGCCCTGCTGCGCCTTACCGTTTACGTCTGTGATGTCCTGAGTGTTCTTGGCAGTGATGTCATTCAGTTCGCCGATCTTGTTGTTGATAGGCGTGATCTGGTTCTGAACATACTTCTTCGTCGCACAGCCGACGGATGACAACAGACTCAAAGCAACTACTAACGACACAAGGGGTATCCGGTTCATAGGAACTCCTAAGAAGTGGGCGATATGCGGAAGAGCACATAAGTGACCAATCGTGGAGGCGGCGCGATCGTTGGTAATGTAACCGCATTTTCAAACGGTTACGAAAACGCCGCGCAAAAGTGCAGGGAGCGCACCGGATAATCCTGACGCGGGTAGTAAAATTTTTACAGGGTATAGCGACGCATACCGGGGCAGTTGCGCGCCTATCGGATGCGCCGTTGTATTTACTTTGTTGATGCATTCTTTGTTTTCCTCAGGCAACCCGCGCCGGCTCATCACAAATACATCGTTCGCGATAACCAAATAAAATGTAGAGAGGACCCAGTTCAGCCCGGGCGCGGGGCCTGCTTTCGATATGGACCTTCACGAGAAAATTCGAACGTTGCCGACATCGGCGGGCGTGTACCTGTACAAGAACGCCGATGGCCAAATCATTTACGTCGGCAAGGCGAAGAATCTTCGCGCGCGGGTACGCTCATATTTTCTGGAAGGTGCAGCGGAGAATGCGAAGACCGGCACGCTTCTGCGCGAGGCGGTCGACCTCGATTACATCGTCGTCGATAACGAGAAGGAAGCGCTGGCGCTCGAAAATAATCTCATTAAGCAGAAGAAGCCGCGCTACAACATTCTGCTGCGCGATGACAAGACGTATCCGTACATAAAGCTGACGATGGGAGAGCGTTATCCGCGGGTGTACGTCACCCGCCGGCTGCGCAAAGATGGGTCGCTGTACTACGGGCCTTACTTTCCCACCAGCCTGGCCTATCGGCTGGTCGATCTGATTCACCGGCACTTTCTGATCCCCTCGTGCAAGCTCGATTTGAACCGTTACTACCCGCGGCCGTGTTTGCAGTACTACATCGGCCGCTGCCTGGGGCCGTGCGTAGAAGGACTGACCACACCCGAGCGATATGCCGAGGCAGTCCACGATGTGAAGCTCTTTCTGGAAGGCCGAGGCGCAGATTTGTCGCATTCTCTCCAACAGCGGATGAAGACAGCCGCGGAGCGGGAGCAATACGAGTTGGCTGCGAAGTATCGCGACCTGATTTCGACGGTCGAGTTGCAGGAATCCAAGCAGCGCATGCATGCCGTGGACGGTGACGATGCCGACGTCTTCGGCTATCACTACGAAAACCAGATGCTGGCGGTGAACCTGTTTCACATGCGCGGCGGCAAAATCATGGACAAGCGCGAGTTCTTCTGGGAGGACATGCAGGAGATCGTCGGGGAACAGGGATTTGATCCAGGCGAGTTTTTCTCAGCCCTGCTGAAGCAGGTCTATCTCGACCAGCAATATATCCCGCACAGCATCTACGTTCCTGTAGAGTTCGAGGACTGTGCGACGCTTCAGGAGGTGTTGTCGGAAGGACGCGAACGCAAGGTGCAGATTCACGTGCCGCAGCGCGGCGAGAAGCGCTCACTGGTTGACCTGGTCGGGCAAAACGCAAAGCAGGCTTACGACCAGCGTTTCCGGGTGATGAAGCCGACGACAAAGATCATTCAGGAGGCCCTGCAGGACGCTCTGACTTTGCCAGAGCTGCCGCGACGCATCGAGTGCTTCGACATCTCACACATCCAGGGCGCGGAGACGGTTGCCTCGATGGTGGTGTGGGAAGACGGGACGATGAAGAAATCGGATTATCGCAAGTTCATCATCAAGTCGGTCATCGGCGTGGACGACTTCGCCTCGATGCGCGAAGTGGTGACGCGCCGTTACTCGCGGTTGCAGGCAGAAGAGAAGCCGCTGCCCAGCCTGATTCTGATCGACGGCGGGATTGGTCAACTGCACGCTGCCGCGCATGCGCTGGAATCGTTAGGCATTGTGAACCAGCCGCTGGCTTCGATCGCCAAGCGCGAAGAGATCATCTACGTGCACGGACAGGAAGACGAACCTGTAGTGCTTGACCGGCACTCGCCTGTATTGCATCTGGTACAGCTGGTGCGCGACGAAGCACATCGCTTCGCGGTCACGTTTCATCGCAAGCGGCGCGAAATTCGCGATCGCAAGACCGAGCTGCTGGAGATCCCCGGCATCGGAGCGCTGACCACGCGCCGGCTCTTGCAGCACTTCGGCAGTTTGGAAGCCGTGAAGCACGCCGATGCCGCTGCATTGGCGTCAGTCGTGAACCGGACACAAGTGGAGGCCATACTGCAACATTTTCGCGATCTTGCGGCACCCAGCAATTCGACCACTAACTCCAATTAAATCAGTGAGTTGTCTCGGCTGGGCGTGTCAGCAGCCTGGCGATGATCTGCTTCCTAAGCTTCGCACCGAACGTCCAACTCGGATAAACTACTGAGAATTCTCGTGGTCATGAGAGCAAAACACCCATTCCATCACAAGCTGCTCCAGAAATGGACTGCGGCATTTTTCGTTTTGATGATGGCTGGGTTCGGCTTCGTGCAGGCCGTACACGAGCATGAGGCGCTAGCCGGGCAAAATTCGCCCGCGTCGCACTGTTCCCTGTGTGTTGTCGCCCACAGTGCAGCGGTCGTGACACCTACGAACTCTGTACAGGCTCCGGTCCTCAATTCGTCGCGGCTTGCCGTTGCCGAGCCACAACTCGAGTCCCAGCTTCAAGTTGTTTCCTCGTTCATTCGTCCTCCACCCCAAAGCCTCTAATTCGACGCTGAATTCTCTTTGACGCTGCGCTCTTGCCCTCCGGCTCGATCGCATCGTCGTTCCAGAATCGGAAAGCCCTTTCCGGCGACCCCTCGTATCAGGATTACCTCCGGAAACGGCATCAGCAATTGGAGGCAGGAATGTTGGGAAGCTCTACATTGCAGGACCGCGTGCAAACATTTTCTGTGGCGGGACCGCTCGGCGCAGTCAATAGCATCACGTTCCACCGTGCCGGATGGTCGCGCTGCTCGTCTACTCTGGCGGCAGCCATCGTCTCTCTCGTGCTTTGCATCAGCAGCGGACAAGCGCAGACCTCGGGAAATTCCTCACTGAGCGGCGCGGTCACCGATCCGACCGGCGCGGTTGTACCCGGAGCGACCGTCGAGATTCATAACCCCGTCAGCCAGTACAGCCGGTCGACTACTACCGACGGCGAAGGGCGATTCAGCTTCGCGAACATCCCTCTCAATCCTTACCACCTCATGGTCACTGCGACCGGATTCGGGCAATATGCCCAGGATGTTGATGTCCGTTCCGCTGTGCCGCTTAATCTGAAAGTGGCATTACAGATCCAAAGTTCCCAAAACGTCACAGTCGAAGCCACCGCCAGTGACCTTCTAGAAAATGACCCGACGTTTCACACCGACATAGATCGGCAAATGTTCGACAAGCTTCCCCTGGAAAGCCCGTCGTCGCAGCTGAGTTCGTTGGTGACGCTGTCGTCGCCCGGAGTCGCGGCCGATTCCAACGGACTGTTTCATGGATTGGGCGACCACGCCGAAAATTCGTTCTCCCTGGACGGCCAGCCCATCACCGACCAGCAGAGCAAGGTCTTCTCCAACCAGATTCCGCTCGACGCCGTGCAATCGATGACAGTCATTGGCGGCGCACCACCGGCCGAGTTCGGAGACAAGACGAGTCTCGTGATCGATGTAACCACCCGATCAGGAATGGGCTCGAGCACGCCGCATGGCGCCGTTACCACTTCCTATGGCTCTTTTGGCAGCTCCAATGTCGACCTTAACTTCTCCTACGGCGGCAAGAACTGGGGGGAATTCATAGCGGTCAACGGACTTAATACCGGCCGCTTTCTGGATCCGCCCGAGTTTGGGGTCATTCACGACAAGGGCAACATGGAGAATATCTTCGATCGCGTCGACTACGTGTTTTCTGCAAAGAACGCCCTGCACCTGAACCTCCAATTCACCCGCTCGTGGTTTCAAAACCCCAACTCATACGATCAGCAATATCACGATTTCAGTGGTGTGATTCAGACCAACCCCATTACCGGTCAGCCCCTGGGGCCGACGGATCAGCGTTCGAAGATCCTCACGTTCGACATCGCACCCACGTGGACCTACACCATAGGTCCGAATGCCGTCCTCAACGTGACGGGCTTCGTGAGGCGCGACGCCTATAACTACTACCCGAGCGACGACCCGTTCAACGATCTTGGCCCAGCCAATCTCCAGAGGGAAACCGTCGCCCAGCAGCGCTCCCTGCTTAATGCCGGGGCACTAGCGAACATCAGCTATACGAAAGGCATTCACAACATCAAGGCGGGCATAACCTATGAGCAAACATTTCTGAACGAAAATGATCAGCTCGGGATCATCGATCCCACGCTCAATGCGCCGTGCCTTGGCGCGAATGCCGTCCCGGTCAACGGCTTCACCAGTCCCTCGCAGTGTGCGGCGGCCGGGTTCCAGCCCAACACTCCAGACAACCCAAATGCGCCGAACTCCAGTCAGTATCCGTGGTTCAACGGTGATCTTCTGCCTTACGATCTGACGCGCGGAGGAGTTCGTTTCCCCTTCGTCGGCCACACCGACGTTAAGCAACTCGCGATGTATGTGATGGACAACATCAACGTACGGAACTGGAGCTTCAACCTCGGAATTCGCGGTGACCTCTACAACGGGCTTGCGGTCGCCAGTCAGGCCGAGCCCCGTGTAGGCATTGCTTACAACATTCAGAAAACCAATACCGTTCTACGGGTCTCCTACGCGCGTACGTTAGAGACGCCCTTCAACGAGAACCTCGTGCTCTCCAGCATCGGGTGCAGCTCAAACGTCCTGAACCCGCTACTCGCGTGCGGATCGAGTAGCGTCACGCCGTTGCAACCCGGCTTTCGCAACGAGTTCCACGCCGGGCTGCAACAGGCGGTCGGAAAATTCCTCGTAATCGATGGTGAGTACATTTGGAAGTACACGCACAGCGCCTATGACTTCAGCGTGCTGGGCAACACACCGATTACTTTCCCGATCGAGTGGCATAACTCAAAGATTCCAGGCTTTGCATTGCGTGCCAGCATGCCGGTGTATCACGGCTTTACGGCGCTGGTAGTGATGTCCAGCGTCGCCGCCAGGTTCTTCACTCCTCAGCTTTCGGGAGCCGGGGCCACTCCCTCCGCGCCTACAGGCGTTTTCCGCATCGACCACGACGAGGCCTATAACATGACCGCGCACGTCCAATATCAAACTCCTTGGAAGCGCGGTCCTTGGGTTGGCTTCAACTGGCGTTACGATAGCGGACTAGTCGCCGGGACGGTGCCATGTTATGGAGTCTCCGCCTTCAACGACTGCCCGCAGTCGACAACGACGCCGGACGGGCTTCCTGCCATCAGCATGACCGATCCGTCAGGAATCCCATTCACCGCCGACCAGGAATTCGAAGCCGGCTTCACTTGCAATGGCGTGCATGCAACGCCGACCGTCCCTCTTCCCTCTATCTGTCTGGCATCGCAGTTCGGCTCTACTCTTACGAAGGTGCCGGCACCGGGGACCCAGAACGACGATCACAATCCGCCGCGCATTGCGCCACGAAACCTCTTCGACCTCGCGATCGGAGACGACAACCTGTTCAAGACCGACCGGTACAAGTGGAGCGCGCAGGTGAACTTCATCAACCTGGGTAATGCCTACGTGCTGTACAACTTCTTGTCAACGTTCAGCGGCACGCACTACGTGACTCCACGCGCCATCACGGCCTCGATTGGGTTTCACTTCTAACGGGGATCGAGCGTGTGATTGGTTGCCACCCTGTCGTCCAACCCCGGGACGACAGCGGTGCGACGACAGGGCTTACGTGTGCGCCTTCACAATAGTGTGCGGGCTCATTGGAATAGGATGCTTCGTGATGTCTTTGAAGCCCGCGCGTGCGTGCATGTCTGACAATTCGGGGAAGGTGTAGGCGTCGCCGGACGCGGTCGATGCCAGCATTGTCATGCTGAAAGCCGCGGGCATCGGCGGCGACACTCGATCTTCGTTCGGAACGAACTCCAGCGTAGCTACGCAGCCGCCAGGCTTGAGCGAGCTGTGCACCTTCTTCAACAGTCCGACGCAGGTATCGACATCGAAGTGATGCAGAAAATTGGTGAGCAGCACCACGTCGTAAGGGCCTGCAAAATCCACGTCGAACGCGCTACCGGGCAGCATGTCATAACGGTCCTGGACTCCGGCTTTCTTGGCGTTGTCCAATGCAACCCGTAATACCGGCGCCCAGTCGAGACCGGTGACGTGCGCCTGCGGATTCTGTTTTGCGACTTCGATTCCGAACAATCCATGGCCCGCGGCAATATCGAGCACACGCATAGAATCGCTCTTGCCCTGAAGCACGATCGCACCGAGCGGTCCCGCGAGAGGCGCCATCATCGGCGCCATGCTCTGGGCAAAATCTACCCACACCGGGTTCTCGGGCTCAACCGTGCCCTCACCGGGGAGCACAGTCCGACCCGTACGGACGATATCCGCCAGGTGCTCATATGGTTCGCGCAGTGCTCGAAGCGATAAGAATCCAACGATCGAAGCCAGGCACGAAGGCGAAGCGGGATCCAAGAACGCCGCGCTCGAGGGCGTGTGCTCATAGCGCCCATCCTTCTTCTGCAATAGTCCGTTTATGACGAGAAAATCGCACAGAATTCGAATACCGCGTTCCGACGCCTTGGTGTGACGCGCAAGCGAAGGAACGTCGTCTTTGCCTTGTCCAATGGCGCGAAAGAGATCCAGTTCAATAGCTGCCTTAAGTGCGGCAGTGCGTTGGTAGGCCTGCAGATTTTCAAACACAATAGCGGGCGTCAGCGGCGCAGCGGATTGATCCGTTGATTGCATCAGGAACTCCGGTCTCCCAGGGAGTGAACTTCTGAGTGTGGGTTCGAATGAATATACCCCATCCCTCACTTCGTCGCATCACAGGAATCGTGATCGATTCACCATGTAAGTAACGTTACGGGCGACGGTTACCTCGCATCTCGGCACTTTCGGCCGGCGTCCGGACGGCTTCAGCGTACGGCGCACAATCCAGCACCGCCGGCAATAATCTTAGTTTTTCCTCCGTAACCTTTTGCCCTCGCCGACGGTTTATCTTAGTGAGCGCGTTATGCGGAGAGCCGGATGAAGGCCCTGAACCAAGAGGCAGACGAGCGGCTTCTAATCGAAGCCGCCAAGCGCGATCCTGCGCGCTTCGCCGAGCTTTACACGCGTAATTTTCACGTCGTCTACGCCTACATCGTAAGGCGCGTCGAAAGCCGGGAAGAAGCCGAGGATCTCACGGCGGACGTCTTTCACCAGGCGCTCACGAGCTTACCGAGGTTCGAATGGCGTGGCGCTCCTTTCGCTGCATGGCTTATACGCATTGCGTCGAACGCTATTTCTGACCGATGGCGTATGCGAGCGCGAGAGAAGGACAAGCTACCGGACGAAGAGTTGAGTGACCAAGGCATGGAAAACGTTGAGCGACGCGCTGCTTTGTTCCAGCTTGTGGAGGGACTTCCGCCCGATCAGCGAAGGGTAATTGCCATGCGGTTTGCAGAGGATAAAAGCATTCGCGAAATCGCACAGGTAATGGGCCGCAGCGAAGGCGCCATCAAGCAGCTGCAATTCCGCGCGCTGGAGAAACTTCGCACGAGCATGGAGGGTGCCAATGGATAAGCGCTCTCTGTTCGATCAACTGGACGATGTGATCACGCAGTTACTGTCACGGCCCAAAACGGCATCAGCCGCCGTCGATCCCGAAATCGCGCCACTGGCTCGAATCGCAGGCGAACTGCGCGATCTTCCGCGTAAGGGTTTCATGGAACGTCTCAAATCAGACTTGCAGAGGAGTACCGCAATGGCAACCACTACCGAAACAATTACGGCGGTGCGCACGACGGCAGCGCCAAGAATCGCGTTCAAGAACACCGCCAAAGCGATCGAATTCTACAAGGCGGCATTCGGCGCCAAAGAAACGATGCGCTTTGAACACGAAGGACACATCCCGCACGCCGAGATATTGATTGGCGATTCCGTCCTCCTGCTCACCGACGAGTGGCCGGAGGGAGGCCGGTTCAGCGCGGAGACGCTGGGCAATTCGCCGGTCGCCATCGCACTCTCGGTGCCGAATGTGGATTTGTTCGTCGACCACGCCGTCGCTTCCGGGGCAACGATTGCCCGTCCGGTGAAGGACCAGTTCTACGGTCGCCGCGAAGGAACCCTTAGGGACCCGTTTGGATACCTATGGAGCGTTTCGACCGTCACCGAGGAGATGTCCGTCGATGAGATGCACCGTCGCATGCACGCAGAGCAGCCGGCACCGGCGCCAGTATCAGGAGTCAGTCCGGTGCCGAAGGGCTATCGCACCATCACGCCCTACATCGTGGCGGAGGACGCAGTCGGGGTGCTCGACTTTCTGAAGAATGGGCTCGGCGGTGAAGAGATCTTCCGCACCGTCGGAGGTGCCGGCGGCATGCACGCCGAGGTGCGCGTGGGCGATTCCATGCTGATGCTGGGAGGCGGAGGCGCCGGCCTAAAGTGGGCGGGGAAACCGAAGCGCTTCGGCTTCCACCTCTACGTGCCAGATTGTGACGCAGTGTACAAGCGCGCTCTGTCCGAGCGGGGTAAGTCCATCATGGAGCCGACAGACCACTCGTACGGCGAGCGCTCGGCGACTATTGAGGACATAGCCGGCAACTTCTGGTACATCGCGACCCGGAGCAGCGGTCCGTACAAGTGGGAAGGTGCGCCCGACATCCAGCCTTCTCTGCATCCGCTGCGGGCAGAGCCGGTCATCAACTTTCTGCAGCGTGCGTTTGATGCCGAAGAGTTGGGCCGGCATGCGACTCCTGATGGCGTGATCCATCACGTCACCATGAAGATCGGCAGCTCGCACTTGGAGATGGGTGAAGCGCACGGTCTGTATCAACCGATGCAGAGCATGTTCTACCTGTACGTGCCGAATTGCGACGACGTCTACCGCCGGGCCATCGCCGCGGGCGGAAAGTCGATTGCCGAGCCGACCGACCATCCTTACGGCGATCGCAGCGGCGCAGTGGAAGACGTGTTCGGGAATGAATGGTGGATCGCGACCCACATTAAAGATGTGACAATGTGATCGAGAAGGGCGCGTTCTAAAAAATGCGCCCTTTGCTAACGTTCCTCCGATTTCTAAGCAATTCAAACACTACGCGCGAGACCAGCGATTTGAGTTTGTCCCTGCCGTGTACGCAACCATAGTTCCACAGCAACTGTGTTAATAGAAAATCCGATCCAGAATGCAATGCCGAAGAACTGCCTCGGCGCGAGATGAGTAAGTTGGCTGGTGACAAAGAACATACCCATGACAGGACGCGTCGTAGCGATTCCGAGCAGAATTCCTATCGCCCGGGTCAGCCAGCGGATCTTGAGCCGTGCCTCGCCGCGCTGCCAGTATAAGAACGACCGGGCAAGCGAGAACAGAAACAAAGTATCGAACAGCAACACCGCCGAGCGCTCCACCCATCCGCCAACTGGATGGCCGCTCATGGCGTAGGCTGTAACTCCCACAATCACTCCCAGCGGATAAAGCACGCGATCGACCGACCGGGCCCCCGCGAATCGCCGCATGAAGACCAACGGCGCAAGCAATACAAATGCCAGGGCCGGCAAAATGTGCGCCAAGGTCAACGCCGCATGAGACGCAAACTCCGCATCGAGTGCCACCAACTGTGGCGGCCCCGACTGTGGAGGATTCGCCAGCGCAAAACATCGCCGCAGTACAGCCGCGATAGCGATTGCCGTGCAGAACCAGAATGCAATACGCAACCAACGCGGTCCGAATGGATTTTCCTGCGGATTCGCAGTCCGCCGCTCGAGCCGAGCCGTGGAGTTCATAACTTCTCACTTCTTCTTGCGTCACTTGGATGCTCTGCTTGACGCCGCGGATTGAACTCTTGTCTTGTACGGCGTATATCAAAAACGTGACGCCATAAAAAGGGGCGCACCGTGGATGCACCCCTTCCTGCTTATGGCTGGCGCAAAGTTCAGCGCCGATTATCTGGGCCACCTCGCTCTTTTTCGAGGCAAGGTCGTACCGATCGTTGTTCATCACCTTGCCCCATGCTGCCGCGAAGTCCTGCGCGAACGCCTCTTTCGAGTCGCTAGAGGCATAGACTTCCGCGAGTGCGCGCAGCTGCGAGTGCGAACCGAAGATGAGATCGACACGCGTCCCGGTCCACTTCGGTTTGCCGGTCTTGCGATCGCGCCCCTCGTAAACGCCTTCGTCCGTAGCCGAGGGCTGCCAGACCGTATTCATGTCGAGCAGGTTAACGAAGAAATCATTCGTCAGCGTTCCTGGACGATCGGTGAACACACCATGCTTCGTCTGTCCATGGTTGGCGTTCAGCACGCGCATGCCACCGATGAGGACCGTCATCTCGGGGGCGGTCAGCTTCAGCAACTGCGCCTTGTCCACCAGTCGTTCCTCAGGCGAGATTCCGTTGCGGGTGCGGAGATAGTTGCGGAACCCATCCGCTTTCGGCTCCATCACGGCGAAGGAGTGCACGTCGGTCTGCTCCTGCGAAGCGTCCGTTCGGCCCGGCGTGAACGAAACCTTCACGTCGTAACCGGCCTTCTTCGCAGCTTCCTTCACGGCCACGCAGCCGCCCAGAACGATCAGATCAGCCAGCGAGACTCTCTTACCGCCGGTCTGCGAGCTGTTGAACTCCTTCTGGATCTTCTCCAGCGTCGGCAGCACCTTTGCCAATTCGGCCGGCTGGTTTACTTCCCAATCCTTCTGCGGCGCCAAGCGAATGCGCGCACCGTTCGCGCCACCACGCTTGTCGGAGCCACGGAAGGACGCGGCTGATGCCCACGCAGTCGTAACCAGCTGCGGGATCGACAACCCCGATGCGAGGATCTTCGCCTTCAGTATGGCTATGTCCTTTTCGTCAATCAGCTCGTGATCGACCACGGGAACCGGATCTTGCCAGAGCTGGGGCTCCTTCGGAACGAGCGGACCCAGGTAGCGCGAGAGAGGCCCCATGTCCCGGTGCGTCAGCTTGAACCACGCCTTGGCGAATGCGTCGGCGAACCCCTGGGGGTTCTCGTGGAAGCGTTTCGAAATCGGCGCGTAAGTCGGGTCCATCCTGAGCGCGATGTCTGTCGTGAGCATCGATGGCGCGCGACGCTTCGACGGATCGTACGCGTCCGGCACCGTACTGGCGCCTGCCCCATTCTTCGGTGTCCACTGATGCGCACCGGCTGGACTCTTGGTCAGCTCCCATTCGTAGCCGAACAGGTTTTCAAAGAAGTTATTGCTCCACTTCGTAGGCGTCGTTGTCCAGGTGACCTCCAGTCCACTGCTAATGGCATCACTGCCAAGACCGGTGGCAAACTTGCTCTTCCAGCCCAGTCCCTGCTCCTCTATGCTGGCACCTTCCGGTTCAACGCCCACCAGCTTCGCATCACCGGCGCCGTGCGTCTTACCGAACGTATGGCCGCCGGCAATCAGCGCAACCGTCTCTTCATCATTCATCGCCATGCGCGCGAACGTCTCGCGGATGTCGCGTGCCGCAGCGAGAGGATCCGGATTCCCGTTGGGCCCTTCCGGATTGACGTAAATCAGACCCATCTGTACCGCGGCGAGAGGATTCTCCAGATCACGATCGCCGCTATAGCGCTCGTCGGCCAGCCACTTGCCCTCAGGACCCCAATAGATGTCTTCTCCCGGCTCCCAGACGTCCTCGCGACCGCCGGCGAAACCGAAGGTCTTGAACCCCATCGACTCGAGCGCGACGTTGCCTGCAAGAACCATGAGGTCAGCCCAGGAGATTTTCTTGCCATACTTTTGCTTGATCGGCCAGAGCAGCCGGCGCGCTTTATCGAGGTTCACATTATCGGGCCAGCTATTAAGGGGTGCAAAGCGTTGTTCCCCTGATCCTGCCCCGCCGCGGCCGTCACCGATGCGATATGTGCCGGCACTGTGCCACGCCATACGAATGAACAATGGACCATAGTGACCGAAGTCGGCGGGCCACCATTCCTGCGAATCAGTCATTGCGGCATGGAGGTCTTTGATTACAGCATCCAAGTCAAGGCTCTTGAATTCCTCGGCGTAATCGAATTCCTTGTCCATGGGATCGGACAGATCGGAGTGTTGGTGCAGAATGTTCAGGCTCAGCTGATTCGGCCACCATTCTGCATTGGTTGCGGCGCCAGCCGCTGTGTGTCTGCGAGTGTCGCCCGAGAACGGGCACTTGGCTTCGCCTGCCAACGCTTGCTCCTGCTTAGTGGGAACGGGCGGCGGAGCTTCCGACGTAGGTGTCTTATCCATTTGCTACCTTCCTTCTAATTAATCAAAATAACTATCCCGAACAATAAAACGCTACCCGCTTGCCAGTCGCGCAATGCGCTGGCTGGTGCGGGTGATTCATCCGGTGTCCACGCGCGCCCGCGACATTTGTCGGGAGGCGCGCCGCGGAGAGCACTTTGTGCAGAGCCCCCGGAAAATCAGTTCGCATTCGCGAAGAATTCGCTTCCCAAGCGAGCCCGAGGCAGGCTTGGGCACGTTGTACCATTCGATGTCCTCGACGTTGCCGCAGCGGTCGCAGATGAAGTGGTGATGCCGCATGCCTTTCGCATCAAAGCGCGCGGCGCGGCCCTCGACGGCCACTTCACGCACCAGTCCCGCCTGCACCAGGTCCCGCAGATTGTTGTAGGTTGTGGCCCTGGAACAGCGCGGATCGACGCGATTCACGGCCTCGAAGATCTCCGCGGCCGTGGGATGCCGGTTGTGCTCCAGCAGGAAAGCCATGACGGCGTAGCGCTGCGGAGTACACCGCAACCCACTGCCTTCCAGTGTCTGCTTGATCGCCTCGGCGTCCATGAAGCAATTAGATTAAATCTAATATGATATTTTTTCAAGACTTGATTCTTTCGATGCTGCGGGCGGCTGTCCTCGGTCCGCGCGGAGCTTCCGGGCATGATTACTTCAACAGGCTTCAAATGCGATACAGTATCTCGCGCGCTGCAACTACGTTAGAAGACCATGTCTGACCCACATCACTATCGAGCCTCGGACCGCGTTCACGTGGACTTGATCGAGGCCGATGTCGATATGGCGTTCGGCATGGTGGACGACGCTCGGGAAGAGTATCGCGACGGCAACCTGGATTTTGCTCGTTCGGCGCTCGACGAAGCCGAGAAGGTCCTCGTCGATATCGAACAGCGATTGGCGCAAATCGACGGTCGCAGCAAGGAGGCGTTTGGCCCTTTGGTGGATGAACTCCGGCGCTCGATTTTCTCCGCCAAGTCCGAGTGTACTTAGTCCCGCCCTTGTGCTTCCCTTTGCTCCCCGTTAGTATCCTGTTTCATTACAAACTTTGAATTCCGACCGAGCAGGGAGGCCCATGTCCGCTGGTGAAGAGCTCAACGAACTGAAAGAACGCGCCGAAAAGGCCCATGAAGAAAAGGGGCTGGCGCCAGTCAGCATGACGATGGCCGTGGTGGCCGTACTCGTAGCGACCATCTCGCTGTTGGGCCACCGTGCCCATACCGAAGAGATCCTGCTCCAGAATAAGACCACCGACACTTGGGCCTTCTACCAGGCCAAGAATCTCCGGCTTAACAATCTCCAGGCGCTGAATGAGGTCTTGGGCGCCATGGAAGGCAAGAACGAGCAGGCTGAGGATGTACAGAAGCACTTCGAGAGCAACATCGAAAAGTATGGCGAGGAAAAGAACGAGATCCAGAACGAAGCCCACGTCCTGGAATCGGAACTCAACTATGAAACCCGGCGCGCTAATCGCTTCGACCTTGCGGAGGTCTTCCTCGAGATTTCGCTGGTCGTAACTTCGATTACGCTCCTCACCGGACGCAAGCACTACTGGATGCTCGGCATGCTGCTTGCGGCAACCGGCATTGTGGTGGCCGCGACCGTGTTGGTCTTGCACTAGCATCGCCCTACGACTGCCAACCTTCGCTGCCGATAAGCGGGACGAAACAACAGGGTACTCGAAAGGATGTCACGGTTTCTCCTGCAACCCTGCGAATGACTTGCAAATGTTGCTCGGTACGGCTCCCGACCGGCACAACCATCCTGCCACCTTCCGCCAATTGCGCAACCAGGCTGAGCGGAGCCTCTGGCGCAGCCGCCGCGACCACGATCTTGTCGTACAGCGCGTGCTCGGGAAGGCCCAGACTGCCGTCGCCACACACGACGTGGATGTTCCGGTATTCCAGTTCTCCCAGGACTCTGGTCGCTTCCTCGGCCAACTCGGCATGACGCTCGATGGTCCACACTTCCTCAGCGATTTCGCCGAGCACGGCGGCCTCGTACCCCGTTCCCGTGCCCACTTCGAGCACGCGGTCGCTCGGTAGCAGATTGAGTGCCTCGACCATCGCTGCCACCATGTAAGGCTGAGAGACCGTTTGACCTGCGCCGATCGGGACGGGTCCGTCGGCGTAGGCATTGTGCGCCAACTCTGGCGAAATAAAGCTTTCGCGAGGCACCTTGTTCATCGCAGTGAGTACCCGTTCGTCGCGAATTCCGCGCCCGCGAAGTTGCACGTCCACCATCTCGGCGCGCACTTTAGCAAAGTACTCCTGCAGGTTGCGGTGATCGTCGGACAATGCTGGCATCGATTCTTTTAGCGCGACCAGGCGTGCTTACTTCTTGCGTTTCCGTATCAGCAGATCAAAACTCACCACCCCGTTCTCGTCTCGAACACCCTGCACGGTATATTCGGAATTGATGTTGTACTCGAACTGGATGACTTGTTGTGCTGACTGCGTCAGGTTCGTAATGTAAGTGAGGGTCACGTTGTTCGACACCTGCTGCGAAACGGTCAAGCGCGCCGTTGGATTGTTGTCAGCACCGCCAAGCGCGGGATTAATGCGAATCGAACTCACACCAAAGAGTTTCGAAACCCGGTTTGTGACCATCTGATTGATGGCCTCCCCGAGCACAATGCTGCCGGCGCCCGCTCCCAGATTATTAGTACTGGTGCCTCCGGCTGCGTAACTCTCCTCCTGCGTACGTCCGAACGCAAGTAAAGCGATGATGTCGTCGCTCGATAGCGGAGGATCGGAGCGGTACGTGGTCGTCAGCTTCTCCATCGTGCCGTGTAATCCGATGGTGATATCGAAATCGCGGACGCGCGTGGTCGCTTCCATGTCAAGGATCGGATCGATACGAATCGGATTCGCGAAGGTAACGTCGCCGCGATCCAGATGATACTTCTGCCCGTTGATGTTGATATCGCCTTCGGCAATGTTTACGCGGCCAAGCATAACCGGACGGGTTCCCGTGCCACGCAATCGCAGATCGGCATCACCCGACAATTTCGCGAGCGAAGTCTGCACGGTCAGTTCCGGCGCCGAAATGATATGTACATCGAAGTGCAGATTGTTCAGAGGCGAGGTAGGGTTGATCGTCTCCGGCCGTTGCGGAACGAACGCCGAGGCCACGTTCACCGAAGGGATCTGCGCGAAACGCGTAATGGTGATTTCGCCCGAGAGGGTCGCATTCTTCAGGGTCCCGGCAAGCCGCAAATTCTGGTCGGCCGTCAGACTTACACCGCCGTAGCGGAACCGAATGTCCGTTCCCGTGGACTTCAGGTCGAATGCAATCGCCCCTCCGTAGGTGATATAGCCAGAGAAGTTGACCTGTCCTCCGCCAACGCGCCCCGCCAGATGTTCGACCTCAAGACGGTTCTGGTTGAACACCATGGTGCCGTTCACTTCGCCCAACGCCGCGGGAAGGTCGATCATGGAGAACCCCGCGTGAGCGACCACGACGCGGCCATTCATGATCGGATTGGCGACAGTTCCCTTAATCGTCACGTCAGCATCGGTGGTGCCGTAAGAAGTCACCTCCTCATCGAGCGCATGAAACAGCGCCATGTTGAGATGACCCTTCGCATAGAGGTCCAACGGGCGCTCGCCCTTGAGGTCAACTGTGCCGCCGACGCTGAGGTTGGTGTCTTCCGCCAAAACTGTCAGGCGCTTGAGCGTTATGACTTCGTCATCGAGCGATAGGTCGATGGGCCCATCGCTGTGCACGGGAATATTCTGAAGCTCGACAGTAAAGGCATCTGCCACGATCGAACCCTTGAGCAATCGCGGCTGCCGCAGCGGACCACTGAAGCTCGCATGTCCATTGAGGGCGGAATGGCCGGTGATGGTTGTCTTAAGCTCGGTCAGCAGCAGCGGGTCGATGTCGACCTGGGTAAACTGCAAACGCAGATCGCTCTGCATGTCACCCTTCACGTCTATGGTGCCGTCAAGAGTGAGCGAAGCGTGTTCAAAGTTCGACCGCGCCGTGAGTTGAATCTTGTCCCCGTGACTTACGGCATCGAGCACCAGGCCGCCGGCATACTCGTCATTCACGACCAGGCTGGCCACCTCGACATGGCCGTCGATTGTGGGCTGGTTGACCGGTCCCGAGGTTTTGAGCCGGAAGCTCGCAGTACCGTGCTCCTGCAGGCGCAAGCTTTGCAGTTCGCTGATTTGCGCGAGATCGATCCTGTCTCCTTGCAAATCCGAGCGTAGTTGACGATTACTCAGGTTGTAAGCGGCCATACCTGTCATCGATCCGCCGAGTGCTTCAACCCGGATGTTCTGGAGTTGTGCTTCATGCCCTGCCAGCACCAGGTCGGAACTTAACGTCTTGATGGGATGTCCGTAAGCTTCCCCTCCTGTAACGGAGAAATGTCCGTTGCCGTGAGGATCGGCTTGTGTTCCTGTCGCCTGAAGAGTGAGGTTCGCAGTCCCCGAGATCGGATAATTGGTGCCGGCGGTCTGCTGGAGGTCAGCCACTCGCGCGTTGTGAATGGAGGCGTTGATTTGGAACCGCGAATTCTGCGTAAAGTTTCCGTCGTCGAGAGTGGCTGAGCCATCCACGTTCAGGTGTGCGCTCCCCTGCTCGATCACTCCGGTGTGCAGAGCAACCTGGGTGCGGCCATATTGCACGTCGCCGGCAAATGAATCGATGTGGATGCGGCGCTGCGGCACAGGCGGCGGTGCGGGCGGAGGTGTCGCGTCCGCCAGATGCAACAACGACTGCACCATGCTCGCGTGTGTCGGCTGCGGCGGGAGAGCCACGGAGGCTGCCGGCGTATAGACATAGGTGAAATCGGTGACCAGCAGGCGTCCAGCAATGTCCGGATGATCGAGTCTTCCATTCAGCGTGCCGTTGAAACTCGCACGTCCATTCAGCTCAACCGGGATAGACGACTGTCCCATCGCGCTCAGTAGCGGTTGGAACTCGTGCAGGCTGCTGGTGGTAATCCCTATTTTGAGCTCAGCCGTCTTCGGGCCGAGTATGCCACTGGCGGTGGCTTCCGTGTGCGGCGTGGCTAGGTTCATCGGAGCGAATTCCGTTGTACCGGTGCGCAGGTCGTAACGTCCTCGCAGCGATCCGCTTACTGGCAATTGGTTGTTCTGCGGCTGCGTAGGAGCACTTGCGTCCAACGCAAGTTCGGCTACTGCCCGCGCGATCGACTCCTTCCACGACAGATTCACCGTACCATTCACTGAACCTGCCGCGTTCAACTTGTCGAGCGGCATCGCCCTGGTCGAAAGAAAACGCATGATGTCGCCGAGAGATGCCCCGCTCACTTTCAGATCGGCGGAGCCCTGCTGCACCGGCGACGCGGTGGGGGGCTTCGCTCTCGAAGGCGTCTGGCTGCGAAACTGCGTCTCGGTCGTTTCCAGTCCGGGCGCGTAATGCACAATCTGCGCCTGGCCTGTCACCCTGCCTCCCATGACGCGGGCATCGATCTTCTTCAGTAAGAGGTGGTTTGGATCGAGTGAGAATTCGGCGCCTGCGCTGACGTCGCGAAGACTCAAGCTCGTATCCTGATAGTTCACCCCATGCACTCTAAGATTGCCGCTGGCCGTGAAGTTCCCTCGAGAATAAGTACCGGAACCGCTGAAATCCGCTCCCCCGCCGCGCATCGCGGGTACCCTTGCAATCTCGCCCATCTGGGCCAGGTCGAGGTTGCCACCGTAAGCAATCTGTAACCTCGGATGATTGAAGTCGTCAAGCGTGCCACTCAATTCGACCGACGACTTCTGCGTGGTCAGCTTCAGCGATTTGACCTGCGCGCGATTGCGCCACGCGCTGAACTCCGCATCGGCCGTGGCCGGGATGTCGCGCAAGTCGGCATATTGGGCGTCGATTTTACCCACACGCAGCGTACCGTCGTAGCGCGATTCCAAGCGCCCATAGGTCATCTCCAAGCTGACGTCATTGGCCTTGAAATCGAGCGGCAGTTTCTCCTGGTTCAGCAGCAGCGTACCGTTACGCAACTCGGCTCTACCGATGGCAAGATTGAACAGTTCCTGCACCGGATCGCCCGTCGATTTCAGCTTCGGTTCCGGCAGGTTGGTCTCGCCGTCCGCCTTCACGATGACGTGAACCACTGGCTCCTCAAGCGTGAGCTGCTGGAGATCGATATCAGTCTTGAGGAACGAAATGATCCGAATCCGCACGTAGAGCCGATCGACATGGGCCAGTGGAAGCTCTGTTGCGGGCTCCTTCCCGCGGATTGTAAGGTTCTTGCCCTCGATTTCAAGCTTGGAAACGTTCCAATGCATCGATTGCAATTCAACTGTGCCGCCGGTAATCTTCTCCAGTTCCGCGACCACGCGATCACGCACGATCCCCTCGAATGTAGCGCTCCTCAGAAACAACCCTATCGCCACCACCAAAATGAAAAACAGTCCTGCCATCACCCCCCAGAACCACCATGGGAGGCGCGACAAACGTACTGGAGTGGTTTCGGCCATCTTAGTTTCCGCCTGAAGCCTCCCGGGCGATAGAAGACGAAGTCGGCGGCAGGGTGATGGTGCTGTGTATCAAGGATTGCTGGCGCAGATTGTGCAGCCATACATCGAGCATTTCGTCGATGTGTTGCTGCACCAGCAACTCGTGGATTTTCGGCTCGAGTTCCTGCAAGGTCACGAGCTTGACACCGGCCTTGTCCATGTCAGGAATAACCTGTTCGCGGTAATAGGCCTCGACTTCCTCAGGTTGCACGTGAACGTTGGGACGCAGTCGAACTTCGACGAAGTTCATCACCTGTTTCTGGTTGCGCAAGGTCGCTTCGATGTCACGCTCGCTGAACCCATACGCCGCCAACAGCTTCATCCACACCTGTCCGTCTTGGGCGCCGGGAATCTGCTGCCGCAGGTCGGCGATGCTGGCACGCATATCTTCAGGGCTTGGCGCCAGGTAGTTGGGCTCATTCATCTGGATCTCGAGCAAGCGGCGATCAATTAGCCGCTGCAATGCGTTCATACGGTCCGAATCCGTCACTTCACCCAGCGGTTTCTGTTGCATGAACGCTTCGAAGCGGACTGCGTCATCCCAATCGCTTTGCAGCACAGGCTTGCGGTTTACGGTGGCGATCACGCCGTCGATCACCTCGCCGGCGAAAGCCGCGAACGGCAGCAGAACCAGAATGCAAAGCGCGATGTGTCGTATGGTTTTCATCAGAACGTTTGTCCAATACTGAAAAAGTAGTTGAAGTGACGAAGTGTCTCGATCGTCCCGTCCTCGCGTACCGGATAGCGTGTCGGGCTGAAGTTGTACCCGATATCGCCCCGGACCGGGCCCACCGGGGTCTTGTAGCGAATACCAATGCCTACCGCCTGCGGGTTATAGGCAAAGTTGCATCCGAACGAAGAATTCGCCGGAGCGCACGCCGTGATCGAAGGCTGCTGGATCCGTATCAATCCACGCAAGATCTGGTTCGCGCTCGCGAACACATTGCCCATGTCGTGAAAGAAAACAAAGCTCAGGTTGTCCGCAACATAGGGGAGCATCACCGGCGGCGTGCGGATTTCAAGGTTGTTGACGAACAACCCCTGTCCACCGATGGGATAACCAGTAGCGAGATCGCGTGGGCCGGCCTGATTGATCGCGAAACCGCGCAAGGAATTGCCACCACCTGCAAAGAACAATTCCGGCAGCGGGATCGCAGTCGCAGAACCGCCGGGGTAGTGGTTTGTGCCGTACGGATGTTCGATGCCTATCTGAGTATTCCGGGCAAACACCCATTTCCTTCTTCCGAAGGTGTAATAGGTTGAATTCTGGAACAGGACTTTCCCGAAGTTTGACTGCGACCCTAGTGCGCTGGTCGCGATCCCCAGGTTCAACAGGTTGTATGTCCCCTTGCGGGTGTCCACCGGATTGTCGCGAGTATCGCGCACCCACGTGAAACTCGGCATCGCAATCGTCACTGGGCGCGAATACAAAGGAATCAGGTTCGGATCGATGACCAGGCTGCTGGGGTCCACTCGTACACGCTGATAGCTGAGGCGGTAGATCATCGTAGTCACGCGGCTATAACGCTGCTCCGCACCCAGCGAACCTTCTAGCCTCTCGGACGTGAATGTGTTCACGTTGACGGTGTTGTCGTAAAACGCGCTCAGCGTGAAGTGCCAGTTTTCACGGCTGAAGAGTTTGGGCGCGTCATAGCTGATCAATCCCCGCCGGGTCAGCAGGCCAACGCGGGCTCGCATGCTCAACGTTTGATCGCGGCCGAACATGTTGAGCCGCGTAATCTCCAGTACACCGTTGGGGCTGACGCCCGAACCACCCTGCGGATTATTGATCTGGGGTGTGTTGCCGGTAGCAAACTCGATTCCACCACCATAACGAAAGGTCCACCGTGGCGCCTCGTCGAGATTGAATAGAACGTTCTTCTTCGGCTCGACTCCCTCAGGGTTCTGTACCGCCATATCCACCTGGTTGAAGATTCCCAGGTTGTATAGCCGCCGCTGCGAGTCCACCATCTCAGCCTGGCTGAGCGGGTCGCCTTCGTGCATGCGAATCTGGCGGTCGACCACGTAAGGCCTCGTATTCTCCATGCCGCTGATGATCAGGCGATCGACGTTCACCCGCTGACCTTCGTCGATTTTGTAGGTCACATTCATACGGGGTGGCTCGCCCTTGACCGGCTCAATCACCGAGTCGAACTGCACGTCGGGAAATCCGCGGTTGTAGTAGAAGAAGGTCAAGGCATCGCGATCGCCGATGATGTTGGCGTCGCTGAATGGCTGTCCGGGAACGCTGCTCAATAACCGCGCGAGCTGCTCCGTCGTGAAGCTCTTGTTGCCCTCGATGATCAGATCTTTCACCAGGGTTTGCGGACCCTCGGTAATGCGAAAGACCACCGCCAGCTCGCCGGATTTCGACTCGTAGTTGTCTGCTAAACGCGCATCGACCTTAATGTCCAGGAACCCGTTCGACTGGTACAGCGCTTTGATGGAATCGGCATCGTCGGTCAACATGCGCTGGCTGAAGCGCCCGCTGGTCAGGATCCAACTCTTGGGCAGGATCGTCAGGCGTTCGCGGATGGTCTCTTCGTCGAAGTACTTGTTGCCTTCGATCTTGACCGCCGCCAGTTCGTGTTTTTCGCCTTCATTGATCTTGTAAACAATGTTGACCCGGTCCTGGTCGGGCACAGGACGCCGTTCAACATCTACCGTGGCGTCAAAGTAGCCCTTGGTCTGAAGAAAATTGCGCAGGTTACGACGACCTTCGTTCAGCAGGTCGTCATCCACGGCATTTTCCTGGTACACCGGCACCAGTTTTTTCATCTCGCCCGTGCTGATCTTTGCGCCTTCCGCGGTGATTACGACCTCGGAGCCTTTCTCTACCTCGAATGTGTAATCCACCGTGTTTGTACTGGAGTGAAAATCGCGATCGGTGAGCGACACCTGTGCTTCCAGGTGTTGCGTCTTTTGGAAGTGTTTGCGCAAGCGATCGAGCGCCCGATTCAAGTCCGAGGTCTTGACCTTGGCACCTGGCTTCAGCTTTGTAATCTGGGGCACCTGATCAGGGGTAATACCGGCATTGCCTTCGATCTTGACGGTGCCCACACGTGCGATTGGTCCTGGGGTGACATGAAAGAGCACGTCCATCTGCCGCGAATCCTCGTGCGGCGTCAGGTCATATGTAATGGACGACGTGTAATAACCGTTGTCCCCCATAACCTTGTCGATCCGTTCCTCGGCCCTATGCACGTTGTCTTCGGAGAACAGCTCGCCCAGATCAAGCTTCGCGGCATACACAAGCTGATGCGCCTTCGGAGGCGTCTTCTTATTCAAGCCGGCGACGTTGACGTCGCCGTTGAAGTAGTTTTCAGTGGTGACAAAGGTAAGAGTCACCGCGCCGCCGGAGTCGGCCGTGGCCTCAACGTGCAAGCTCGAAAACCGTCCAGTCGCATATAAGACTCGGATCGACTCGCGCAGGGCTTCCCGGTCCAGCGGCTCACCGGCCTTAAGCAGGACCAAGTCCCGCAGCATTTCGGAGTTGCTTCCGGCGATGCCGCGAAACTCGATCTTCCGCACGGTTTCGCCTTGATACTTCGCGGCACTGTTCAGATCAGGCAGCGGATGCGGCTGGGTATCAACCTTTTCGTTCAATGGGTTAGGAAGGGGGTTGGGGTTCTGCGGCCACGCTTGCGCCGATGCCAGCATCAGGGTGGCGCCGAGCAATCCCAGAGCGAAGATGGATGGCGTGGATGGCTTCCTCAAACTTGTAACCCTTGGGTGGACCCGCCAGTGCCAAGCCGCCGCGGTCGAAGGTCGCCCACCAGCTTCGCGCCTGCGTCCTGCCGGATTCGTGCGCTCCACGCCGACCGTCCCGGTGCGAGTCCCGCCCAGCGGGACGAAACCTCTGTGGCGTTCCTATAATAACGAAGGAAGCTTCTCAAAAGCAGGTAGCTGGTTTGGAATTTGCCGAGCGGTACTCCCGCCAAGTCCTCTTTCAACCCGTTGGAGCAGAGGGTCAGAAGCGGCTGGCCGAAGCGCGCGTTGCTATTGTAGGATGCGGCGCGACCGGTTCCGCGTTGTCTTCCCTGCTGGCGCGTGCCGGCGTCGGGTACTTGCGCATCATTGACCGCGACTATGTCGAGGCCAGCAACCTTCAGCGGCAGGTGCTCTTCGACGAGGCCGATGCCGCTGAGTCGCTACCCAAGGCCATCGCTGCGGCACGCAAAATCCGCGGCTTCAACTCAGAAATCGTGGTCGAACCTCACGTCGCCGACCTTGTGCCCGACAACATCGCCGATCTGCTCGGCGACGTGCATCTTATCCTCGACGGTACCGACAACTTCGAAACCCGCTACCTGATTAACGACTACGCCGTGAGTGAGAAGCGCCCATGGATCTATTCCGCCGGCGTCGCCAGCTACGCCGTCACCATGACGGTTCTGCCGGGAGAGACGGCTTGCCTGGCCTGTATCTTTCCTGATTCCCCCAAAGGAATGGTCGAGACCTGCGACACCTCGGGCATCCTGAACTCGGCCGTGAATCTGGTCGGCTCGATCGCTGCGACCGAAGCGATAAAGCTCATCGTCGGCGCGCGCGACAAGGTCCGCCACACTCTTCTGTCCTACGACGTGTGGTCGAACGAGCACGCTGAAATTTCCACCGCGCAACCGCGCAGTGGATGCCGCGCCTGCCAGGAGCATGACTACGTTCATCTGGCCGGCGAAGGCCGTCCCCACATCTCGCTCTGCGGACGCAACTCGGTGCAAATCCACGAACGGCAACGCCCCGTCGATTTCGAGGAGATCACACGCCGCCTCACCCCCCATGGCCAGGTCAAACATAACGAGTTCGTGCTGAAGTTCTGGCATGACCCCTACGAGATGACCCTCTTCCCTGATGGCCGGGCCATTATCAAAGGCACCACCGATACCGCCATCGCACGCAGCTTGTATGCCAGATACGTCGGGACGTAGGTTTGGACGGCGTAGGACCCCCTCCCTCTACCTGCAAGCGACTTGTTTTCCGGGAGATAGAGACTTCGTGGCTCAAGTAGTTGAGCGCGTGGAAGTTATACGTAAAGTCGTCAGCCATAAGGAGTTGCATGGTCAACTCTCAGCCTTGCGAAGGGATATCGACGCCTCCTGAAGGGCGTAGAGCAGCTTGGCGGCGCGCCGGAGATGGAGGCTGTCGTCAGCCAGAGCCGTCGCGACCTCATAAAGTCTGAACTGCATTTCGGGGAGACTCTTAGGGAGCGGGGCGCTGGGCCGGAGAGGATCGTTGAGGCGGAGGATCCATTCCGCATATCTCTGGCGCTGGTGATCGCGGTGATGGTAGAAGCAGAGTTTCTTGCCGCGAAGGGCGGGGGAACCACAGAGGGCGCCATCTTGCTTGGAATGGTTGCAGGTGGGGTAGGACATAAACCTCCAGTGTTCAGTCGTCAGTCGTCAGTTTCCGGTTGCCAGTTGCCAGTTGCCAGTTAAGAAGACAACAGCAAAGTCGTACGCATGCGGGAACTATGCCCCCACGTTATGAGCGTTACAAAGTGTGCGGGAAGAATGCAAGGACTTTGTGAGGAATTTCGGGGGAGGTTCCCGATTTGGGAAAATCCGTCTTCACCACAGAGATGGCATGAATAGTGTAGTGGCAGTGGGGCGGTATGCTCCAGAGGAAGAGACTGGAGCTGGCAGGTTGCAGGCTGGGCTCGTGCTATGAGGCGGTAGGACCTCGACACAGAGACACGGAGGCACTGAGAAGAAAGAGGCGCCGCGGCCGAACCCTCACGATCGCCAAGGTCAGGCACGCGGTCCGGCAACAGTCAAAATCCCCACGCATCCAAAGGAAGGTTGCATGGGGCATCCGCGGATTTGCGCGGCCAACGTCAGGCGATTATGGGCCACCCGGCGGCGCTTTGACGGTCGAACCAATATAATGATGGCGCCGCTTACGAGGCCAGACGGGCGCATCGATTTATGCCGTATATCGGGGACGCGAACGACACTGCGACCATCCTCAACGACGCCAATACTTTCTTCACTGGCTCAGGCTATTTCCAGGACAATGACGCGAACGAAGCGATCCGGGTCACTGCGTCCTTCGATCCATCCGCCTTTACCCCGTGCCCGCAGTCGTCGAAGGATGATCCACCGTACACCGCGCCCTCATGGGGTGGGTACGGCCAACTGACGTCGGCATTGGTCCAGGTTTACGACCTGGTGGCATCGATCGAACCGGACCAGGCCTTGCCTTACCTCAGCCGGCTGGGCGCGATCGCGTGTGCGTTACTGGCGAATCGAGACGATAAGCGGGGCTTTCCAGCAGATCCGTCGCGGGGTCGCGTGATGAAGTCCTGGGGCTCGCCAACATTTGATCGTGATTGCCGATGGAACACGGATGTCTCGGTGTCGGGTCTGTTTCTTTACCCGATGGCGGCGTTCGCGCGGCGAGTGGCCGATAATCCGCTCCGCTATTCGCAATTCACCGATCAAGCGATCACTCTCATCGACGGGGCATTCGAAACCTACGAGGATTTTCAATCCGAGCTGCACCTTGCCGACAATGATCCGTTCGCCTACTACATCACGCCGCCGGCCTACAGCACCCTTACGTGTGACAACGGGGCCGGAAACTGCGGCGACTACCAAACACAAGCCAGCGAGCAGATGCCGGTAAATTCCATCGCCTTTAACGAGAACCTCGCGATGATGAAGGCGCTCGCGGAGTTGGCCCTGGCGGCGAACAGCAACCTGTATCGCGCCTCGGCAAACGCGACACCGGATCGTCTGCAGACGGCGACCGTCGAACTTCCGCTGGTGATCGCGAAAAATGTTGCGTTCCGAAATTCCAATCTTCGTCCGAAGACTCTCGGCGATCTCACTCCCTACTACGAGTGGGACCAGCAATTGTTCAAAGCCCGCGCCGAAGATACCCCGCACGCGCAGTTCGAGCTTGGCTGCCTGGCGGTGATTCTGGAGAACCAGGTACGGCTCAACGAGTTGCTCGCGAACGCGGGACGGGCCGAACGAATTCCGCTCGATCCGTCGATGGGCGCTCGCTTCGCGAACACATTCCTTCGTATTGTTTGGAGTGATAACTCGCTCACCGATGACATAAGCGGGGGCGGGGGCGGCGATGGAAGTGAAAACGTGGAATGCGCGGGCTGGATTCCGTTTGCGCAGTTCGATCCCTGGGTGTGGACGCGCGCTCGCGATACTGTCTTTAACCCGAATCCGCCGAATGCAACCGCACCTAACCTACGCGTTGATAACCACGGGGCGCTGCTCCGGTATCGAAAGTTCAACTCTATGAAATTCCTGACAGAATTTGCCGGCCAGAATTGGCTGATCACGCCAGCGGCGCTCGCCGTAGGCGAGCCTCGACCGAAGACCATCCACGATCAAAAATGGCTGCTGGTTTTATCGGGCGTCGTGATCGCGAACCAGAGGGGAGACAACAGCGGATCGTGGAACCATCAAACGGTATCGTTCATGCCCGATATGGCAGGGCCTGACGATCCGACCGCGACTTCAGGGCCGTTGAACTGGGCGATCAATCAGTATTCGATCCCGCGTCCGCCCGGCGTGGTGGGACAGGATTATTGGGTACGATTTTCGCTCGAAGAATGGTCGCCATTCGTGTCGCTTGGTTCAGTTTTCGATCAGGCGCAATCGATAAACGCTGGCTTTGCCGTGGATGACTGGCGTCCCAATCATTTCGAAACCGGAACGGACGCCCTTACTAATCAAGCAGTGAATAACATTTTCACTGGAGTCAACGCGGACCTCGCGGTTAATGATTCCGACGCGTGGATCTATCGGCTCGGGTATAACATCACGCTGCTTGGCAAGATTGTTTTTGTAACGGTTCCTATCATTGAGTAATGAGGTTGAGGCGATTCTGTAGGAAGCCTATGCAGGATATGTGGGCGGCTGGCGGTTAGCGCGAAAGAGGGGCGAACGCCCACAATTGCCAAACGAAGGCAATTATGGGCCACCGGCGTGCCCGTAGGTCTTGTCAATTGTCAATTTTCCTTCATATAGCAGCCCGACGCCAGGATGGTCAATATCCCGTAACTCGTAGGACCCAGGCAAGCAATGGAGGCTTGCCTGGGGCACCCGACCACGGGATATGTGGGCCGCCAGCGTGGCCTCCGCGGGATATGCGGGCCCCTGTGAGGCAGCGCCCACCCTGTCGCCAAATGCGGCGACAAGGGTGGGGCACCCCAGTTTGGAAGTTGAGTTATGATCCCACTGCGAAAGGGCGGGCCAGCCGCGGAACAGGTTCACTTCGGGGATGCGGCGCCTTTTGACTTCAAGTATTGTTGTTCTACATACTCAGCAGCGTTTGCGATTCTTTTCCTAACGCTTGGATCTGTCGTGGAGGAGTCTAGGCATCTCAAAACGAATAGGGCGGTCCGTGGTTGTCGGTCTACGGCGTTCTGCACCGTGCTAGGGTCGGCAAAAGACTCTCGGAGAACGAGCAGAGACATGTCAATATTGGCAGCGGTGAGGTCGCTTCCTGCCAGGATTTTCGTTAATAAGACGGCTGCTGCATCTCCCATTGGGCCAATCACTTTTGAGTCGTGCCCTTCGAATATCCCCGTGTGGACCATTCGACGAATGACCTGCTCGGGGTCGTTGCCTGACTGGCTGTATGCGAGACACGGGATGATTATGGCGACACACATGGCCAAGACTAGTTTCAAGTATCACCTCATCTTAGTAATGTCGGAGCCAGTACCTGGACTCTGAACGTTGTTTGAGATCGTACCGTGCCCGAAGCTCTGGGAACCAGGTGCAGTGACGGTGAACGTTTGGCTACGCACGGGATAAGAGGTCCCACCTGGCATGACCATTGTAATGTTCTGGGTAGCCGTGAGACCGGGGGCACTGATGGGTACTGGAGAACACACACCTAGCGGAACATCGTGAAATGTCCCATCTGTCGCGGTCGTAAGACCGCTGGTTGGATAACCTGTTACTGGACCGATGTTATTGTCATAGGCTGACCCGGAAAACAGTGTGCCCTTTTCATGCGGGGTCATAGTGGCCGACTGAATGGGCTGGCCGGATTGATCCAAAACTTGATACTTGATATCGATATCAATTCCATAATTGCCTATAAGTGGGCGTCACTCGCAGGGACGGTGCGAAAGGGACTAATCGTGCCTTGCTGTTCTTCGTCGAAAGCCCCTCCGGAAAATCCTCCTGCTCAATTGTTCTATAACTAGAGGCGCGATGCTGAGGATTCTATGAGTGGCGATTCGTTTCCATTAGATTTGCCGCTCCCGCGCTTTGCGACCGATTCGTGCGAGGCGACCGATCTGTATCGCGAACTGCGCAAACCCCTGCTGCGATATCTGGCTGGTCTCGGCCTGTCGGCGGACGAAGCGCAGGATGTTGTGCAGGACGCCTTTCTCAGCCTGCACAAGCATCTGGCACGAGGCGGACCGCAGGAGAGCATTCGCAGTTGGCTGTTTCGCGTAGCCCATAATCGGGCGCTGAATTACCAGCAGAGTTATGGGCGACGCATGGGTGGGCCGCTCGATCCGGTGCTC
This sequence comes from uncultured Acidobacteriaceae bacterium, assembly GCA_963738905.1. GTDB lineage: Bacteria > Acidobacteriota > Terriglobia > Terriglobales > Acidobacteriaceae > DASRAA01. The sequence continues at coordinate 95,260 of CAVTYG010000007.1, read as the reverse complement.
GAGGCGGCTTCGAATGCGGCGACGCCGGAGCAAGCCGTCCTGACGAACGAGAGACTTCGACGAGTGAACGTGGCGGTCCGGTCATTGGCCGCACAGGAACGGGAATGCCTGATGCTACGCGCAGAAGGACTGCGGTATCGCGAAATCGGAGAGGTGCTGGGAATCGCTACATCGACGGTTGCGGACGTGGTCGAACGAGCGATCAGGAAGCTAGCGGAGAAATGCAATGTGTGACTTTTCGGGACGTCTGGTGGCATGGATGGATGGCGAGCTCGAGGCTAGCGAAGCCGCAGAAGTCGAGCGGCACGTGGTGGCTTGTGTCGAATGCCGCGAGTGCGTCTCGGCATGTGAAACCGCAAGCCGCGATTTCGCTGCCTATTACAGCGCGCTAACCGAGATCACCGACCGCGACTGATCGAGTCTCGGCGAGTTCCACGATGGTTGCCGCTGGCTGCAGCCGCGGCGGCTGTCATTGCGTTGATCGCGTTCGTGCTCTTACGGCAGCCGACGCCACAGGCCCAAGTCGCACCACAGTTGGTTACAGCGGGTCCGCCCGCCGTGTTGAACCGTCCGGTCATGCAGGTGAAGCCAGCGGTAAAGCGAAATGTTGTGGCGCATCGGAAACCCGCAGCAACGAATTGGGCGATGGCCGAGCCTGCGATCCAGATCGCCATTCCGGCGGACTCGATGTTTCCTCCGGGGGCGATGCCGGAAGGGATGATGTATGCCGCCAGTTTGAATCTTGCGGCTGACGGATCGGTGCAACGATTCCGCCTGCAACCATGAATTGCCGATTTAACGACACCGTTTAAAGAGGAGCAACACCTGACATGAAACGCACTCTGATCTTTGCTTTGATTTTGGCAACGTCCAGCTTTGTTATTGCCCAAGAGGTAGGAACCATCTCCCTACAAGCAGCGCCGGTCCATGCCAGCGGGTTTACATTCGCTGCGTTTGGCGGTCCCAGCGCGGTCGTGACGGGCGCGCCTTATAGTGCCACCATCACGAATGAATCGGTGCAGACGCTCGGGGATGGCACTCACATTACCCAGAGCAGCAGTGGCTCGATCGCGCGGGATTCGCAGGGAAGAACGCGGCAGGACGCTCCCCTGCCTGCTATCGGCAATCTCTCGGCCGCCGATGCGCCGCACCTCGTGGTTTTGCAGGACCCGGTTGCCGGGGTTTCCTACACGCTCAACATGACCGATAAAACGGCGTGGAAGAACCCGATGCTGCCGGGTGGTGTCGCGGACGGGCCAACGCTTTCCTCCACAACCGTTACTACGGATACCGTCTTTGTACACCGGGCGGGCGGCGCTGAGCTTCCGCCACCTCCACCGCCGGGACAGCAGATGTTTATCCAGAAACGGCTGGCCGAGGAAGCCGGCGACGTCAGCACCGAGAGCCTGGGCACGCAAACCATGGAAGGCGTGCAGGTGACCGGAACCCGTACGACGCAGACCATCGCTGCAGGGAAGATTGGCAATGACCGTCCCATCACCATCACGACGGAAGTTTGGACGTCTCCTGAACTCAAAACCACGGTTTTGAGCAAGAGGAATGATCCGCGACTGGGGGAACAGACGTTCAAGTTGACGAACATACAACGCGCTGAACCGGATCCGTCGCAATTCAGCGTGCCGGCAGACTTCAAGATCAGCGAATACGGCGGCAAGACAGTCGTGTACCGCACGAAGCAGTAGCGCTTTTCAGTGCGCGCAACAGGTGATTGGGCAGGTTGGCCCGCCCACCTGGTAGTTGGCCTTGTTCTGGGCGAAGCACCAGTGGACCTGGTCCTTACCGTAAAGATCGGTAACACTCGCGGGGACTTGCCCTTCTTCCACGGGCTTGAACTCGAAGGTGATGGTCGCATCGGGAGCGACGGTAGCCAGCAGGTATCCGTACACGTCGGTTTGCGCAATCGTCGCTTCACCCACACTCGGAGGCAGGCGATAGCGCACGGCGCCCGCCGTGCCGATGATCCATCCCGGCAGGACGTCGTCTTTGGCGTGGCACGCGGTCGCATAGAGGTTGTTCATCACGTAGTGAGAGTGGCTGGCGAGCACGTACACGTTCTTGTGCGTGGTGCGGCGAAAATCCACTAGCGCCTGATAGACCTGACGACCGCTGAACTGCTGCTGCTGAGAGTCGTTCATGCTGTGTCCGGCGGAAAGGCTGTCGGGCAGCGCGGCATGCATACCGAGCACAAGGGTCGCGCACGGCGGGGTTGGCGGCGTCGCGTTTCAGCAGGGCGGTAATCCACGTCATCTGGTCCGGGACCGAACTGGTCGGGATCCGAGTTGTCGAGGTTGATGAAGTCAACGCCGCGATCCATCCAGTGATAGTAGGTGTGGACGAGGTGATCGTCGGGATTGTCGGCCAGCCGCTGGCTTCGAACAACAGGTGAGTCGAACCAGTCGGCAAACTGGGCGATCAGAGCATCGTGCGTCTTGGGCGCGATTAGCTCGTGGTTGCCGACGCCGAGGAACACGGGCAGGTTTCCAAAAGCCTTGAGCTGATGATCGATGAAGTCGGGCCACGCCGCAGTTTCGTAATCCGAAATAGCCGCTTGCGGATTGAGATGGAGGTAATCCTCGTCGTACATGTAAATCGCGCGATAGTCGCCCAGGTGCCAGTAAAACTCGGCGCCGTCTTTCAGAACACCCTCGGCGATTGCGGGCACTACGATGTCGCCGCAGTTGCGCGAATCTCCGGAAACCGCGAACTTCCACGGCTCTACCTTGCCGCCAGTGGCGGACGTTTGGGCAAAACCCAGAGACGTAAAGCCGCCCAGCAAAGCCGTCGCCAAAATGACTGAGCGAAGAATCGCACTTACGAATGGTGCGGTCATGGTCGGAGAACCATCTTATCCCAGCGCGATGAGTCACGATGACGCGCAGCGATTAGTGGCTGGTGGCGCTCTCTCCTCCGGCCTCAGGCGCCGGCGGCTTGGCAAATCGAGCGGCGTCGATGGGAACGTTGCTCTGCACGTCGTCGAGTTGAATGGTAAAGGCGCCGCTGGGGCGGGCGATCGTCCAGCGATATGGCGTCTTGATGCCTCCGGCATCGCGGTAGTCGGCGTAATCGACCTGGGTGGGATTGAGTCCGAACGGCGTGTCGGTGTAGTGCACCATGCGCAGCAGCAATCCGGATTGCGGATCGAAGTAGAGTTTCACCGGGGGCTGACTTTTGGCGAGAGCCCACACGACCGTGGCCGCGTGGCCCTCAACCGTTTCCGGATGTGGTTGCAGCTTCAGCTCAGCGAAGAGTGCGGGCAGGTGCGAGGGGAACATGGCGGTGGCGTCGAGCTTTGCCGCCTCCTGATCGGACGCCGACATCTCGCGCGACGGGCGTCCCGGTACGGAGAGCCATCCTGTAGTGCCATTGTAAGCGGTCACGCTCTCGCCGTTGGGAGTGCGCATCACGGAAACCCGCTGGTCCGGCGCCTTAGCGAAAATCTCGATGGGAAGCTGCCGCCCCGGACCGAGCAGGGCGTTTCCCTTCTCGACGCGGGTCGTGGTTTTCGCCAACGCGGCGGAGCCTCCGAGAGCGTCGAGGTACTTCTGGAGCACGGAACTGGCGGATGGCCAAGTGGCGCGCTCGGCTTCGTCGGCGAATTCGTCACCTGATGTGGCAGCTTTGGCGGTGTCGTTTGCTATTGCGGGAATAGCTTCAGGATGGACCGCTCCGTGATGACAGGTGTTGCAAGTGACTTCGCGCCTACCGGCAAAATTGTTCTGATTGACCGCCGACACCATGCGCATCATCTCGCGCGCGGTCTGCTTCGGCTTCTTGTCGTCTTTTTCCTTTTCGCGCTCGTCGTGACAGTAATCGCACTCGACGCCGAGCGACGCGCTGATGAACTGCATCGTGGGGACGAGCTCGTCAGCGGGAATGTTCTTCAACACCTGTATGTTCTTGAAAGCGGCGCCCGCGGTCTTGGGATTGGTTGCAGCGGCGGCTTGCGCGCGTAACGGTTCGCGCAAGAGGAGAGCGGCGCTTCCAACCAGAACGACGGTCACTGCGAGCGTCAACGGTACGTGCTTGTTCATCAGCCTCCGTTAAAGAAGAATGCGAGGGTCACCCATCGATTTCGAGTTAGTGCAGTTGCCTCTCGCCCGCACGAACAATGCGAATGTTATGGTCGGTGAATTCATGGTGGGTGTCAGGAAAATCGCGTTTGGGCATATGACAGCTTACGCAATTACGGTCTGATTGCGGACACGCTTTGCCGGGATGATTTTCGGTTGCGCCTGCACTGGCTTTTGTCAGGTGACAACCCAGGCACTTCTGGTCGTAGAAGGCGGTGTCGCGCACAACCGGCTGGTGAGGGTCGTGGCAGCCGGTGCAGGTGATGCGGCTGTCTCCCTTCTCCCAGCATCGGCTGTTCATCAAACGATAAGCGGGAAAGCGCACGGTCGAGCCCTCGGTAACGTCTTCCAACTGCACATCAACCCAGGTCGCATGACAGGCTCCACAGAAGTCGACCTGTGCAATCCGATCAAGCCGCTTGGGGTTGAGTGCGAGGGCTTCGCCGCCTTCGACTCCGGCTTTCATGGCGGCGACGTGATCGGCGCCGGGTCCATGGCAAGCCTCGCAGGTGACCCCCGGCATACATATTGTTCAATGGGCCTTCGGCGGTGACGCCGGCGGAATGGCAGACAAAGCACCTGCGAGCCTCGTCGGGCATCAGGCTGCGGCCGACTGCCGAAGTGAGGGACTCAGCGCGATGGGGCTGGTTGGTCGTGCGGTCGAACCCCTTGGTCCCGCCGTAATAGCTGAAGTGGCTCTCGTGAAAAGTGCCCTTTAGGTCGCTCAAATAGACCTGGCCGATGGTGCCGTCGCCGAACGCCCAGGTAATCGGCATCTTCTCCGACTCCGAGCCGCTGGCTGACCGAGAATTGCGGGCCCTGCGGAGTACTTTCGAGTTTGTAGGTGTAGGACTCGAGATCGAAGGCAGTGCCTTCATGGGTGCGCAAGACCTCGGAATCAGCAGCAGGCAAAAGTGCTTTGCTCATCTCCGCGTTCTTGAAGGAAGCCGAAATGGCAGCATGACATTTCGCACAGGCTTGGGAGCCGACGTAGTCTTTGTTGGAGGCCAGCATTTTCGTCGGCCACCAGCCGGGCTGCGCCACTCTTTCGAGCGTACTCATGCGGTCTGTGATCGACGTGGGTGGCGCGGCATGAAGCGCCAACGCGAGCCCGGCCAATGCGGTTAAGACGCAGCAAGCGACGGCTGCCGGCGCTTTCTTCCGGAAGTTTAATTTTGGCTTTTCCAACAACAACCGGCCCACATCCATCCCCAGTTCCAAGATGCCCGCAATCGGCTCGACAGGAAGTCGATCATCTGCAGGACACATGGAACGTCGGTCTTTTTATTAGCCTACACCTTCTTAATCGGCTTTCGCAGGAGGAGGGAGCCCGGTTCCACTAACTGATGACTGGGCGTTACCTTTGGCAACGTCGGGCAGGCGGGGGACGAGTGGGCCTCAGCCGGCCAACTTGGCTAACTCGCTACCGATCTTCACCGCGGTAGTGATACCCGTGATCACTTTGGCTATGTTGGCCAATTCTTTGGTGAGTTTCTCGAGGGAAGTCTGCGCATCCTTCATCTTTGCTACAGCCTGCTCGACCTTGGGATCGTCGTCGTGGAAGATCTTGTTGATGGCGTCCCAATAATTTCGCCGAGCGGTGACGTACTGGGTGCGGATCTGGTCGCGTTGGTCGTCGGTCTTGCAGGCGGCGAGAAATTCCGCCAAATGCTGCGTTAAGAATAGATATTGCGCTTCCAGGCTGCTTAAAGCCTCACCCATGTTTCCCCCTGACGGCCGTTCAGTGTTTGCCGGCGACGGCGTCAACTTGTTTTCGCACGGACTTCAGCGATTCCGACAGCGCGTCGGTGCTCTTCCGGTAGGCAGCAATCTGATTGTCGGCGCTGGTTTGAATCCTGGTCTCCGCGAACTTATGAAACTCTACCGGCGTCTGAGCTGACGTGGCCTTCGTGGTCAGATCAAACGGCTTGAGCGCCGGCGCCAGGATTGAGTTGGTGTCGACCATATCTTTTTGTACCAACTGCACCGCGAGGCTCTGCGCCAGAGTAACGCGCTGCTTTTCAATCGACTCATATACCGGAGCCTCGGCGGTAAACAACTCTTGTATGCCGCCCACGGCCTTACTGATTGCCTGTGAACTTTGCTGCAATTTACGCGCGCGCACCAGTTCCACCAGTTGCTGACTGCCCTGCGATAACGCGTCGGGAATCGCCGAACCTCCGGGTAGCTTCTGTATCGTGGAACACTGTTTCGCCAGGTCTGACGCAGCGTTGCCTATGTCGGTACCGGACTTCGAGCCCGCCAGGGCAGAATATGCGCTTGCCAGGGTTCCCATGGCCTTTGCCATGGCGGCGCGCTTACCCAACTCCTCTTTCGTGATACTCAAACGCTGCCGATCAGACTCGTCGAACTGTACCCCAAGCATCGCGGACTGTAGTTGATTCAGAGCGACGGTGTCATCCACCTGGCTCGAAAGGTCGGTGTAGTAATCCGAGAGCTGCTGCGAAGTACTGGTAAGCTTCGCGGCCGCGCTGGTAGCTTCGCTGGTGGTTTTGCAGGCGAGCAACAGGCTGGCGAGCAGCAGCACTGGGAATGTAACAACTGCGACTCGGTGGAGGGGACGTCGGCGGTAAGGCCGCGGCCCAGGATGGCTAACGGCAGGGTTATACATAGGGGCAATCGCGATTGCGGATTATGAACTTCCGAGTACCTGGAAAGCAAGCTGAGACTCGCCTTCGCCCGTCACTTGTCAGGTACTGATCAGAAGATTGCCTCACTTCACGGCGCCGTACGCGCCAGGGCGCGGGCAAAGAACCAACGTGGCACCGCACGGACCTGTAGCATAATGGCACCGTCTGAAGAGCGGAGGATGCTCATGCCACACTATATCGGACTGCTGCGATTCACGCCCCAGGGAATCGCGAACATTAAACAAAGCCCGGCCCGGCTCGATGCTGCCCGCAAGGTCGCCGCCTCCATAGGCGGGAAGATCACGTCGTGGCACCTCACGATGGGACACTACGATGCCGTCATCCTCACCGAGTTTCCCGACGACGATGTTTGCGCCAAGTTCATGTTGTCGGTTGCGGCACTCGGGAGCATCACCACGGAGACACTCAAGGCTTTTAACGAGGACGAATACCGCAAAGTCATCGCTTCGCTTCCGTGATCTCGGTTGTCCAACACATTCCAGATTCGGGATGTGGGAGACGACTGCAGTGCCTGCCGCCGCTCCACCGCCCCCGTGTGCCGGTTATGAGATTATTACAACGCGAATAACTTACAACCTTGATGCACTCCACTAACGAGGAGGAGAATGTCCGTCGGTGAAGTGACCATCGACTCCCGCCCCCGGCCGAGCCAGCTCTACCGCTGGCTGGTGCTGATCTTCGTCAGCCTGGCAATGTTCGGCAATTACTACGTTTATGACAGCATCAATCCGCTTGAACGCATTTTCCTGGAGCAACTCGGCTTCTCGGCCTCGATGTTCGGGTGGCTGAATGCCAGCTATAGCGTCGCGGCGGTGTTGACGCTGCTGATTGGCGGCATTCTCATCGACCGTTTCGGGATCAAGAAGTCGCTGATGCTGTTCTCGGCCTTGATCGTCATGGGAGCCATTCTGACCGCGCTCAAAGGCAGCTTCTACACTATGGTCGCCGGACGTACCTTGGTGGGTTTGGGCGCGGAGTCGCAAATTGTCGCTGTCACCACCGCGCTGGCGCGGTGGTTCAAGGGCAAGGAACTCAGCTTCGCCTTCGGTATCAACCTGACGATCGCACGCATGGCTTCGATCGCCGCCGACAACTCGCCCACCTGGGCGAAGTTTGCGTTCTTTCCCAACGGAGTGGACGCGCAGCCGAGCTGGCATCGTCCGCTGGTGCTGGCAGTCGTCGTGGGATCAACCGCCGTAATCGGTGCAGCAGTGTACTGGGCGCTGGAAGGTTACGCTGACAAGCGCTATCACCTCGGCAAGTCGGGCGAGCCCGACAAACTGAGTTTCACGGAAGGCCTCAAGTTCAATCCCTCATATTGGTACGTCGTAGCGCTCTGTTTCACCTTCTACTCGGGGATCTTTCCATTCCGCACTTTCGCCATCGATATTTTCAGCAGCAAGATTCTCTCGCAGATGGGCGCGGCGGCCGCTAATTCAACGGCAGCTTTCGCGGCTGCGCAAAGCCGTGCCGGCTTCTACAACAGTGTTCTTCCCTTCTCCGCCATGATTGCAACTCCGCTGTTCGGCTTGCTGGCCGACAAAATCGGCAAGCGCGCCACGCTGATGGTGGTCGGCTCATTTCTAATGATGCCGGTGTACCTGATGATCGCCTACAGTAACGTTTCGCTCATGGTTCCGGTGTCACTGATGGGCATCGCGTTCTCGCTGATACCGGCCGTCATGTGGCCTTCGGTTGCCTACATCGTCAACGAACACCGCCTCGGCACGGCCTACGCGCTGATGAGCCTGCTGCAACAGGTCGGGTTCTTCATCTTCAACCTGGCCATCGGCAAGGCCAACGACATCGGGCACGCCGGACCGGACAATTTCCACGGCTATGCCTTGGGAATGTGGATGTTTTCCATCCTGGGATTCCTGGCGCTGTTCTTTGCCCTGCTGTTGCGGGCGCGCGAAACCGGCCCCGACGCGCACGGTCTGGAGACCATCACTACGGCGACATCAGCAGCCTAGACAAAGCGCGCCCCAAACGATAGATTGCAAGTCAGCGGGGATAACCGCAACCGTTATCTGTGCTGAGGGGGAAGCTGTGAGCCCAACAACGACCTCCGGGATAGACCGTAAACTGCTCGCCTTTCTACGCCGCCTGCTCGGACCCGTGCCGATCGCCTTAGTGCTCCGCGACGTTGAGGACCTGCCAGACACGAATGAGCCGATCATCGGCACGCTGCGCATTCCTGAACGCTCCACTTTGCTGGCCATAGCTATGGATCCCGAGCTACGGTTCGGAGAGGCCTACTCATCCGGCCAGGTCGAAATGGACGGAGATCTGGTCCGCAGCCTGGAGTTTGTTTATCGGTCGTTCTCGGGTCCCGCAACCTGGTACAAGCGACTTCGCTCGAAGTGGCTGGACTGGAAACACAACAACACCCAGGACGGCTCGAAGACGAACATCCACCGTCATTACGACCTCTCCAACGACTTCTATCGTCTTTGGCTTGATGAACGAATGCTCTATACGTGTGCCTACTTTCCGACTCCGGAAGCCTCGCTGGAAGCGGCGCAGGAGGCCAAGCTCGAGATGGTCTGCCGCAAGCTTCGTCTGCAACCGGGAGAATCGGTCATCGAGGTGGGCTGTGGCTGGGGAGCGCTGGCGATTTACATGGCGCAGAATTACGGCGCGCAGGTAAAGGCATTCAACATCTCACGCGAGCAGATTGTTTACGCGCGAGAGTGGGCGCGACGTGAAGGAGTGACGTCGCAAGTCGAATTCATCGAAGATGACTATCGCAACGCAGGTAATAAGTTCGATGTGTTCTGCTCGGTGGGAATGCTGGAACACGTAGGTCTCGACCACTACCGTGAGCTAGGCCGCGTGATTCACCGCACCATCGGGGAGACCGGCCGCGGTTTTTTGCACTACATCGGGCGCAATCGTCCGCGGCCACTGAACGGGTGGATTCGGAGACGTATTTTCCCGGGCGGGTATGCACCGACCCTGCGGGAGTCGATGGATGTGCTCGAGCCGCAAAACTACAGCATCCTTGATGTCGAAAACCTGCGCATGCATTACGCCAAGACCCTGGAACACTGGCTGGCGCGCTTCGAAGCGGCCTTTGATACGGTAGTGCGCACACGCGGCCTGGAGTTTGCGCGTATGTGGCGGCTCTACCTTGCCGGGTCGGTCGCTGCGTTCCGCACTGGCAATCTGCAACTCTTCCAGGTGCTGTTCGCGGGCAACCGGAGCGCGTTTGTACCCTGGACGCGCGAAGACCTGTACGTTCCCTTCCGCGAGGAGCCGGATACAGAGTTATGGACGCGTGCGATGTAGTGATTGTCGGTGGCGGTCCGGCAGGATCGTCGTGCGCGCGGGCACTGCGCGATTCCGATCTCAGCGTGCTGGTTATCGATCGCGCCAACTTTCCGCGCAACAAACTCTGCGCGGGATGGATTACTCCGCTGGTGCTCGACGAGTTGGAATTCACGGCGGAAGAGTATTCGCACGACCGGACCATCCAGCCGATTACCGGCTTCCGTCTGAATGCGATTGGCGCCCCCCAAGTGGAGGTCCGAGACGACAAGATCGTCAGCTACGGCATCCGGCGTTGCGAGTTCGACGAGTTCCTGCTGCGGCGATCGGGAGCGCAGGTGCGGGAAGGCGTCTCGCTGACCTCGATTGAGCGGGTGAACGGTGGATGGCTCATCAATGGCGAGATCTGGGCGATGATGCTGGTGGGCGCCGGAGGTCATTTTTGCCCGGTCAGCCGTTATCTGGGAAACAAGAGTTCTGAGGCGCCGGTGGTGGCCCAGGAAATCGAATTCCAGCTGGATGCTGCAGAGGAGGGACAGTGCAGGATCGCGCCGGAAGTTCCGGAACTCTTCTTTTGCGACGACATGCGTGGCTATGGGTGGGTCTTCCGCAAAGATGACTACCTCAATGTGGGACTAGGGCGTACGGACCAGCACGAAATCTCGCGCCACATGAAAGAGTTCGCCACCTACCTGGGGCAGGCGCGAGGGGTGACAATTCCGAATTCCGGAATCGCCGGGCACGCCTACGGATTGTTCGGGCACTCCCATCGAAAGATCGTGGATGAGGGTGTGCTGCTGATTGGGGACGCCGCAGGAGTCGCATACGCCGAGAGCGGAGAGGGCATTCGTCCAGCAATCGAGTCGGGGTTGATTGCCGCCCATGCCATTGCTGCCGCCGCAGGCGATTACAGCACAAAGAAGCTGGCGCTTTACTCCGATTTGCTCAATACCCGATTGGCGCGCGAGCACAGCCGCCTCGACAAGCTCTCGAAGCTGCTTCCCCATGCCATCAAAGAGTTCGCCGGGCGGCGACTACTGCGCAGCCAATCCTTCTGCCGTAACGTGGTAATGAACCAGTGGTTCCTGCGCGTGGCGGAACAGCGCTTGGCGCTGGAGCCTCGGCTCGTGCAGAACGAGTTAACGGCCATCTAGGCGGAATCACCCTCCCTTTCCTTCCGTCTGGTTTTCGGCGATGCTTATGCGTAGGAGTCGCCATGGCAGACGCGTCCGGTAACTGGGAAACCACAATTGGGCAGCATCCTGAACGTGCTGTGCCGTTGCGCGCACAGGAATTCCTCGAGCAGGGGCAGGTTGCCCACGTTGGCTTCGTGCAGGATGGCCGTCCCTACGTGATTCCAATGCTGTACCACTATTCGACTGAGCGACCCGACAGCATCTATTTACACAGCGGGTCCTACAGTCGAGCGATACAAGTGCTGGAAACGGGCATTCCCGTTTGCATTACCGTCACCCAACTAGACGGGCTGGTGTATTCCCGCGACGCGAAGTATCACTCGGCCAACTACCGTTGTGTGATGTGCTTTGGCCGCGGCCGCAGGGTCGAGGACGAGGAGGTCAAGCGCAGGATGTTCGAAGCCATGACTGCGCGCTACTTTTCCGGGCGCGCAGCAGGACGAGACTATACTCCGGCGCCGTCATCCCACCTCGCCTCGACTGCCGTGGTTGAGGTAACCATCGAAGAGATAACCGCCAAAATGCGCGAAGGCGGCCCCAAGGGTCCACACGACGGTGATGACAATGCACCCGGAACCTCAGGCGTGCTGGACGTTTAGTTCTCGACTGTCCCTGAGAACGCGAGCCTGAGCTCGGCAAGTTCATTGCAGCAGGCCGCTATCCTGTGTTATTTTCAATAGTTTGCAAGAGGTTTCGCTTTGCGCGCGACTGTTCCCGCCGGGCTGAACCGCAAAGAGGCTGAGGTCTACTCCCGCCTCGATCCGGAACGGCTTCCACATCACGTAGCCATCATCATGGACGGTAATGGCCGATGGGCCAAACGCCGCCATTTGCCGCGCATCGCCGGGCATCGCGCCGGCGTGGCCGCAGTGCGTTCGACCATCGAAACCGCGGCGCGCATCGGCATCCCGGCCCTGACGCTGTATTCGTTTTCGGCGGAAAACTGGAAGCGTCCCAAGTCGGAAGTCAGCTACCTGATGAACCTGTTACGCCGCTATCTCATGATGGAGCTGCCGACCCTGCTGGAAAACAACATCAAGCTGCAGTACATCGGCCGCCAGCAGGAGCTTCCGCAGGAGGTGCAGGAGCGCATGTCGTGGGCGCGGGAGTCCACAGAGAAGAACACCGGCATGGTGCTGACTCTTGCCCTGAACTACGGTGCGCGAACGGAAATGGTGGACTGCTTTCAGGCGCTGGCACGCGAGGCCTCGCGCAACGGCGGGCTCGATCATATGAAGGTCGATGAGAACGCGATCGCGCGGCACCTCTACACCCGCGGACTGCCGGAACTCGACCTGCTGATCCGGACCAGCGGCGAAATGCGCTTGAGTAATTTCCTGCTGTGGCAGGCTGCGTATGCTGAGATCTATGTGACCGATACACTCTGGCCGGATTTTCGCGGCAGCGAATTGCTGGAATCGATTGAAGCGTTTCAGAAACGCGAGCGCCGGTTTGGCGGACTCATTGGCGACGGGCATCCCTCGTGAAACGGGCCCTGACCGCGATTATTCTCATTCCCATCGTTGTGATCGCGCTTTTCAAGGCGCCGCTGTGGCTGTTCACCCTGTTCGTGTTTGGAGTCGCGGTGCTGGCGGCGCATGAGTATTTTGAGATAGCCACCGCAACCGGCTTCAAACCCTTTCGAAACCTCGACTACATTCTGATCACATGGGTTTTCGCCAGTTTTTCTGTGGCCGCCGTCAAGCTTCAGGTCACCCCTGTAGTTTTGATTTCAGTGTTGATGCTGATCGTGCCGCTGATCTTGTTTTGCTTCGTCTTTCTGACAGTGGCGATGACGCGAGATTCACTTTCGCAGGCTTTAGGTGACGCGGCGGTGTCGTTCTTTCTGGTGCCGTACATCGCGGTCCCGCTGGTTCTGATCGTCGTTTTCCGCGCAGTGTTCGGTACCGGCGCGATTTTCGTGTTGTATCTGATGCTCATGGTCTGGACTGGCGATATAGCGGCGTACTATGTGGGCCGGGCTCTGGGCAAACACAAACTGGCGCCAAGGGTAAGCCCGGGCAAGACCTGGGAAGGGGCCATCGCTTCGGCAATCGGATCGATCATCGTTGCTCTTCTTCTGTTTCGCTACTCGGTCTCGATTGAAGTTGGTCTGTCAAAGCTCCACTTGCTCGATCTCCGCCACAACTTCTTTGTGGATGCCAGCCATAGCGGTCCAGTATTCGCCAGTCTCACCGCCCCGGTTTGGCTGGTTGTTCTATTTGGTCTGTGTGTAAATGTGGCGGCTCAAATCGGGGACCTGGTGGAATCGGCTATGAAACGAGGCGCAGGAGTAAAGGATTCGGGCACAATTGTTCCAGGCCACGGCGGCGTTCTCGACCGCATCGATGCCCTGCTGTTTGCCATACCTGTCGGGTGGTTGTTCTATATAAGCGGAATGCAATTCCTGTTCCGGATCGTGTGATACTTGGCAGTGAATCCATGAAACAAATCGCCATCCTCGGCTCGACCGGCTCCATCGGTAAAAGCACGCTGAAGATCGTAGAGGCGTTTCCTGATCGCTTCTCGGTGGTAAGCCTCGCCGCCGGAGGCAACGTTGATCTGGTATTTGAGCAGGCGCGGCGGTGGCGTCCGAAGATTGTCTCGATGGCGTCGGCGGAAGCCGCCAACCATCTGCAGGACAAACTGAAGAAAGTCGGTCTGGCTCACTCGATCGAGATCACCCACGGTTCTGCGGGAACGGTGAAGGTCGCAACGGAACCTGATGCGGATTTTGTGGTCAGCGCGATCGTGGGAGTAGCCGGGCTGGAAGCCACCTACGCGGCGGTCAAAGCCGGCAAGACAATCGGTGTTGCGAACAAAGAGTGCCTGGTCACCGCCGGTGAGTTGATCGTTGCCGAAGCGCATAAGCAGGGCAAGCCGCTGCTTCCCATCGACAGCGAACACAACGCCATCCATCAGTGTTTGCGCGGTGGTCGCCGCGACGAAGTGCATCGCATCTGGCTAACGGCGTCGGGCGGACCGTTCCTGCATACGCCGCGGCGTCTCTTTGCGCACATTACCGTTGAGCAGGCGCTCAACCATCCAACCTGGAAGATGGGCAAGCGTATAACTATCGACTCAGCGACGTTGATGAACAAGGGTTTCGAGGTCATTGAGGCGTGCCGCCTGTTCGACATGCCGGCCAATCAAGTGAGCGTTCTGGTGCATCCCCAAAGCACGATCCATTCCATGGTCGAATTCGTCGACGGCAGCCTGCTGGCGCAGCTTTCGGTCACCGATATGCAGTTACCGATTCTGTACGCGCTCACCTATCCCGAACGGGTCGAATCCAATCTCCGATTCCCGGTTTCGGAGCTTCGCCAGCTCGATTTCAGCCCTCCCGATATGGAGAAGTTTCCCTGCTTACGTTTGGCCTACGAAGCAGTCGAAGCTGGAGGCGCCAAAACCATTGCGCTGAATGCAGCCGACGAGGTAGCGGTCGCGGCTTTCCTGGACGGCGCCATCGGATTCGAGGATATTCCGGCTACAATAGAAGCTATACTTCGTGAAACGCCCGCCATTAAACCTGAATCTATTGAACAGGTCTTGAACTTAGACGCTGACGCCCGCCGCAGGGCGCGGCATCGTCTTCAACAAATGGGTGATGGTCGTTCGCACGAGGCCATAAGGCATAAGTAACATTAGAGTTAGGTATATATGGGATCATTTGCGATAGCGGCGGTCCGCAACATTGGATGGGTGGCAGTAGTACTGGGGATCATGATCCTGGTACACGAATTCGGCCACTACGCTGCAGCTAAGTTATTCGGCGTCAGGGTTGACGTTTTCTCCATCGGGTTCGGCAAGCGGCTGCTCGGTTTCCGCAAAGGTGACACCGATTACCGCATCAGCGCCCTGCCCCTGGGCGGCTACGTCAAGATGGCCGGCGAGAATCCACTGGAATCTCACAGTGGCGCTGCCGATGAGTTCAGTTCGCATCCCCGCTGGCAGCGTTTCGTAATTGCGGCGGCTGGCCCGGCAATGAACATCCTGCTGGCGGTCGGTCTACTGACCGGCGTCAACATGGTGCATTACGAGCACCCGGTGTATCTCGATCAGCCGGCATTGATCGGCTGGGTGGTTGATAACTCGGCGGCGGCGAAGGCGGGAATTCAAGCCGGCGACCGCATCGTCCGAATTGACGGCTGGCAAAACCCGACCTGGGAAGACGTGGTGCTGAAGTCTGCAATCCAGACCAACAAACCTCTCGACGTCGCCGTACAGCGCGGGAATGATTTCCTTGAAAAGGAAATCGCACCATCGTCGAATTGGGCCGATCCCGAACAGATGCGTAGCATTGGGTGGGTGCCGGACGAGCCGATCATCGTCACCCAACTCGAACCCAAGATGCCGGCGGCGCAAGCCGGCCTGCACATCGGCGACCAGATTGTCGCCGTCGATGGCGCGCCCGTACGTTCTCTGATGGCGGTGATTCAGGACCTGCAGAAGAGCGACGGCAAGCCGGTCGAGATAACTGCGGTCCGCAATGGCCAGGAACTCAAGTTCACGACCGCACCGTTAATGACGGAAGATGGCGGCCAGAAGCGCTACCGCCTCGGTTTCCAGTCGGAGCCGGTCACAGTCACCAAGCTGCCTTTTGCCGCCGCGCTCGATCGTTCGCTGGATCAGAACAAGAAGTACTCGTTGCTCATCGTAGATCTTGTGCGCAAGATGGTGCAGCGCCAGACCTCGATCAAGCAGATGGAAGGCCCCATTGGTATCGCTCGCGCTTCAGGTGAAGCGGCAAGCCAGCCGGGTTGGACGCCGCTGCTCGCGCTCATGGCGGGCATCAGTCTTAACCTCGGCATCTTCAATCTGCTGCCGATTCCGATCCTCGATGGAGGCATGATTCTGATGCTGGCGATCGAGGGCCTGCTGCGCCGCGACATCAGCCTCCGCATCAAAGAGCGGATCTACCAGACGGCGTTTGTCTTCCTGGTGTTATTCGCAGTGGTCGTCATTTACAACGACATCATGAAGGCCGTGCCGGGGCTGAGGTTTCCGTAAGCTTACGGCCACTTTACCGACAGCGCATAAACCTCCTGCGAGCCGATGTCGCGCGTTAGTATGGGTGAGCCGTCGGGCGCAAAGCTGATCCACACATCGCCGCCGTTGAGTTGAATGAACATGGCGAAGTGGAAGTCCTTCAAGTCTGCAATGGGCTCCGCCTTGGTCTCGCCAATTCGGACGCGCATGAGTTGCGGGTCGGTGCCGCTGGTTGCGTAATACAGATACTGTTGGTCGGGAGACACACCCCACCGTGAGATGGCATTGGGCTTCGGCTCAATCGCCCAGTCGGACCAGGCGTGGGTTTTTAGATCAAACAGCTTGAATGCTGACCGGACATCCACTGCTCCCACGAGTTTGTCTTCGCCGATCCAGCGTAGTCCCCAAAGGCCGCCCCCATTCCCCAAGTCCGAGCGTTGGCCACTTCCCACGTCCAGAACCGTCATGTTTCCGCCGGAATAGAACGCGAGATGCTTGCCATCCGGCGACCAGTCCGCCCCGCCGGACTTTCCGTCATCGACGAGCACCTTGGGTTCGCCGCCCTCCATTCCTATCAGGAAGATCTTGCCGCCAGAGTCGTACTCGACACTCTTTCCGTCGGGTGAGAAGTTGATACTCTCGCCGACGCCCGCATAGGACAACTGGAGGCGATCGGTTCCGTCAGCGCGGCTCCGCCACAAAATACCGTCTGGAAAGGACCGGTATGCCACCCATTGGCCATCCTTGGAAAATGTTACGTCGTTTGCCGAGACGCCTCCCAGGAATGGACCGAACTGTTTCGTCTTCATGTCATAACGAACCAACTCGCCCCGTTCCTTAGTTCCGAGCGCAAATACTGTTTTTCCATCGCGGCTCGCAACAGCATCGTGAATCGACATCGGCACGGCTGTGAGCCTTCTCGGCTCAACATGTCGTTGCCACCAGCCGGTCTGCATCGGCAGATACCACAAGTCCTGTACCAGGGTCGCTCTCGTCTCGAAGATGATGTAGCGACCGTCGGCTGTCCAATTCGCGCAGCAGAAGCCTTTCGGGTTTGTCGCTAATTCGCGGACTCCCGAGCCATCACCGTTCGCAATGTACAGGTCCACTCCGCGATTGGAATCCAGGTAAAACGAGAAGACGATTTGCTTCCCGTCTGGCGACATACTCGGATTGCCGATGAATCCTTTCATTCCGCTGATGAGCTTCCGCGGATTGGAGCCGTCTTTCTCGAGAACGTACAGATCGCCGCCATCGCAGACAAGAATGCGGCCGTCGGGTGTGACATAGGCATCCTGCCCTTTTATGTTCCCCAATCGAACTGGATCGCCGGTTGGCAGCGGCACTTTCCAAACTGGCTTGGACGGAGGAGCAGCACCTCCCTGTATCACCAGGAGGTATGTTCCGTCCGGGGCGATGCCCGTGGGCTGCGCATCGACAAGGGGTGTAGGAATAATCGAAACCGGTCCACCCGTAACCGCGACTTGGGCTATCTGAAGGTCGCCGCGCCTGCCTTCGTTGAAGTACAACCGTGAACCATCGGTTTGCAGACTGTTGAACGTGCCCTTTGCGCGTCCATCGTCCGTGATCTGGGTGATGGATTCCACTACGGGAACCCCGGCGGGCCGCGTCGCCCAATAAACAAGCGCTCCGGCGATTGCCAGCGCAACAACGCCGATAGCAATCGGAACCCACTTTTTAGTGGAGGTGTGCTCGGGCTGCGCGCGAGTCATCACGGTACTACCAGAGTCAGAGAGGGCCTCCAGCGCAAACGCCAAGTCAGAGGCGTGCTGGAAGCGCTGCTCCGGATTCTTAGCGAGGCATCGGCTGACGATCTTCTGGAGACCGGGTGGGCAAATCTGCATGCTCTGTGAGATTGCCGGCGGGTCCTCGTTCAGGATGGCGGTCATGGTTTCCACCGAGGTCGCTTTGTGGAATGCCCGCTTTCCGGTCAACATTTCGTACAGAATCACTCCGACTGCGAAGATGTCGCTTCGAGTGTCGGCCGATTCTCCCCGCACCTGCTCGGGCGACATGTAGCCGACAGTACCCAGTACCTCACCAGGACTCGTGTACTCCTGATAAGTAACGGTCGGGCCGTCCACACCGGGCTTCTGCAACGGTATGAGCTTGGCCAATCCGAAATCCAGGATCTTCACGCGCCCGTCCTTCGTCAGAAAGATGTTCTCCGGCTTCAGGTCGCGGTGAACGATTCCTTCCGCGTGGGCTGCGGCCAATCCTCGGGCAACATCTGTACCGAACCGCATTACATCCTGCAACCGCATTGGGCCGTGGCGAAGCCGGTCGCGCAGCGTCTCGCCTTGCAGCAATTCGGTGACGATGTAAGGAGAGCCATCGTGCTGGCCGATGGAAAAAATAGAAACGATGTTCGGGTGGTTCAGTGCGGCGGCAGCCTGGGCTTCCAGTTCGAAACGGCGAAGACGGTCGACGTCGCGTGACCAGAAGGCAGGAAGCACCTTGATGGCGACCTCGCGCTTCAGCGCATTGTCGCGGGCGCGATAGACCTCGCCCATCCCGCCGGCCCCTAGCGGCGCGAGAATCTCATAGGGACCTAGCTTGGAACCCGGTTCCAGTGGCATCTGTGAGCCGGATTATACCCCTAGTCACAAAGATCGGGTCGGTGTCCTTATTGCCCGCCTTCGACCGCTTTTCCTGCCAGTTCCGCTCGCGCCCGGGCAAGTTCAGGACGATCGGACTTCGCTTCCGAGCAGTTCTTCACCAGCTGCGCGTAATATTTCTCGGCCGTAGCGGTTTGCTTCGTCATTTGCGCCGAACGGGCCGCACCGTAAAGCTCATTAAAGCGGTTGGGATCGATCTTCATCGAGCGCTCGTACTCCGCCAGCGCATCTTGCGGATGGTTCGACTCCAGCAGAATGTCGGCCAGCATCTCACGGGCAGGAATCTCCACTTCTCCCTTACCGTAGATGTCTTGCTTGTCGGCGACCTTGCGCATGATCTGTGCCGCCTCGTCGTTGTTCCCTTCCGCGAATGCGATCCAGGCGCGAATCTCATCGCGGCCCGTATCCATGTACTGGGCCATATAGGCTTCGGGCGATTTCTTCACGGCTTCGATCATGGCGTCGTACTGTGCCAGGTCTGTCTTTGCGGCGGATGCATCGTGCAGGTGCCCGCTCCCTACCGCACGCGCCCAATAGGTGATGGCAACATTCTCTGGCTTGCCGGCCGACTTGGGATCCAGCGCCGCCGCTTCTTTCCAGTGGCGCATCTCGATTTCGAACGTGGCGGGGAATCCCGCGCGAGCCATGTCGAGATATTCGTGCATATCATGGCCGGCCATGGGATCCATGCTCTGCACTTTGGTCACGAGTGCCTTTGCTTTGTCGTCCTCGCCAACCTGCAAATATGCGTAGTTCAAGAAGTCCATGGCGTGCAGCTCGTGCCCGTATGAGCCGGAGGCCTCTGCCGCCGCCACCGACGCCAAGTTGGCCTGGATGTCTTCCGGCCACATGCCGAGGCGGGCAAAGATGTGTCCGGGCATGTGCGCAGCGTGGGGAGCCGAAGGTGCGATTTCACCGTAGCGCTGCGCCGCCTTCAGGCCGTCAGCCGCCATCTGCGGACTGTCGCAACTGTGAATGATGTAATGCGCCATGCCAGGATGGTCCGGCACTAGCCCGAATTCTTCGTTCAGCAGGGCCAGAGCCTTCTTCTGGTTGGCGAACGTCATGTCGCGCGGAGGCGCCGCAGCCAGCAGCGACAACGCATAGAACGCGGCGGCTTCGTGGTCCTGGGGATATGCCTCGTGCAACCGCTCCATCGCGCTCGAATACGCGTTTACACGCGTCTCGAAATTGGCTGTTTTGTAGTTCTGGTAGAACTGCGCCAACGCGTTGATGTAGTCGCGCTCGCGCTGTGTCTTCGCGCCGGCCTTTTGTGCCTGCTGCACCAAACCCAGTCCCTTGGCAAGCGTAGCGTCGCTGGGACGATCCCAGATCTCGTGCCAGATGCTCATCGCCTGACCCCAATAGGCCATCGCACAGCTCGGATCGGCCTTTGAAACCGCCTCGAACTGCGCTTCTGCCTTGTCGTACCAGAAGTCGTGCAGTAGAGCGATACCGCGGTTGAATGCAGCCTGTTGCGAGGGCGCGCACGAGACGGGAAAGTCCACGGTTCCGAGCTTTTCGGCAGCCGCTGATTGCGCTTGGCTGGATCCGAGCGCGCAGCACAACAACGGCAGCATGGCGAGTATGCGTAGTTTCATGATTTACCCCAGTTGACTGTCGTGAAGGATAGGATTTGTCGAAGTCCAAGTCAACCGCGTCAGGGCTCACTTCACCGGGAAACAGTCGAGGTCGTTGGCGAAAGTGATTGGGCCTGCATAATGGCGCTTGATCTCAGTTTCAGTCTGATTCTCTTTGCCCAAGGTCCGCAGCATGCGATGAGACAACACCAATTGCTTGACGTGAGCATTCGCGGCGATGACTCCAATGACGGAAGGCGGCATGTGAAGATTGCGTTCCACTCCGGTCGCACCCTCCGGCACAGCATTGTGAGCGACGAACAGGTCCGCATTCGATGCCAGGCGGGTTAACCCGTCGCCTTCGCCGTTGGTGTCCCCACTAAAAACGATGCGCTTGCCGCCGATTTCCACGCGCCACGCCAGCGCCGGAACAGCACCATGAATGACACGCACTGCGTACAGGGACATGCCGGCGTTACGAAAGACGAGAACCGGGGTCGAGCCAGCCTCAACGTTGTGCGGTTGTAATGTATATGTCCCTTCAACCGTCGGGCCCACGAGGTCGCTCAGATAGCGATAGGCTCCATGGGGATCGCGAAACATATCGTTTACATATTCGGTCGTCGAAGGCATGAAATCGTTTCCCGGAGGGCCGTAAATCGGCAAGGGGCGCTTGCGGTCTTCAAACCAGGAAGAAAAGATCAAAGCTGGGAAGTCGCTACTGTGGTCGACATGGAAATGGCTGAAGAGAAAGACATCTACCTGAGACATTTGCGCGCCGCTCTCGCCAAAACGTAGAGCACTGCCTCCTCCGGAGTCGAGCACAACACGCGCAATGCCGTCTCTCCATATCAGATAGCTAGTGGAGGCACGCTTGTCCTGCGATTCGGGGCCGCCGGAGCCGAGTACCTGAACCGCCACACCCGCTGAGCCGCAGGTTTGGGCGATGACGCACGAAGATATACAGATCGATGCCAGAGACAAAACGATACGGGATTTCAGCGAGCACATACTACCCAGTCCCACCGAATAGAGTGACAAAACAGGCCGGCTTTGTCACCACGAAGCGGAGCAAGAACCCGCCTTGGCCTTGACGATCGCGCTGCACAGCTTGACCACGGAGCGAAGCCAATCGGAGGATCCAACGGGTGATATTTACATATCACACATTAGTCATGTCTATTTGATTACTTTTGATGACGTATTTGCCTCCGCTGTCTTCCTCTTCGCTCGACGATCCGCTAGTTGTATCTAGAACGCGCAATTCCCAACAACCTATTTACGAGGTGTATTCGAGAGTCTCGTTTCTGTAGATGCTCGGCTGTCCCGCCACAGTCGCGTGCGTACTTCGTCAACTGGTTGCGCACAAGGGGTGGATCTTAAGAGTTGACCTGCCGCGCGCGGACGATCGCTAGTTAGGACTCTTCCTTCCGTCTTCCAGTTGCAAGTCTGCGTCGTCGTCAAATTCCAATTGCAACAAACGGAGAGCAATGATGTTGAGCTGTAAACAGATTTTCACAGGCCTGCTGTTTCTGACGCTATTACCTGGCGTGAGTCAAAACGTTGTCGCCAGCACGACCCGGTATGTTAATGGCGTGCATGGCCGCGACAGCAACAATTGCAAATCACCGGCGACCGCCTGTAAGACGATTCGGCGTGTCGTGGCGCTTTCGTCCTCGGGTGATGCAGTCATCGTCGCAGCCGCCACTTATCGAGAGAATCTCAGCATAGGTATCAACCTGACGATTGTTGGTTCGGGCGCTCAGACAACCATCATTGATGGCGGGCACTCTGGCTCGGTAATCGCCATCACCTACGGTAGCGCCCATGTGGGTCTTTCCGATGTAACCATACGCAATGGTTCGGGCACTTCCCACGGTGGTGGCGGTATTTACAACCTGGGGACGCTGCTAATTACGCAAACGACGGTAAGCGGAAATAGTTCGGATGACAAAGCCTCAGCTGCCGGCGGGCTGGGCGGCGGCATCTACAATGCCGGAACGTTGACGGTACTCCAAAGCACGGTCAGCGGGAATGTCGTGTCTAGCTACAACTTGAACAGCAGCTCCGCCGGAGGGGGCATCTACAACGTGGGAAGATTGGCTGTTACCAATAGCACGCTGAGCGCAAACCAAGCTGTCGATAACTGGCCGGCGCGCGTACCGTCAGGGGGTGGCATTGCCAACGAAAGCGGCACCGTAACGATCGACAACAGCACTCTCAGCCAGAATGGTGCACTTATTCGCACTCCCTTCGGCACTGTTGGCACCTACGGCGGCGGTCTCTACACAAACGGGGGAAGCACATCGACAATCCAGAACAGCATTCTTGCCAACAACAGTTACGGCGGAAATTGCCATGGCAGCGCCTACTCGCGCGGTCACAATCTGAGCAGCGACGGCACATGCGGTCTTAACGGTCCCGGCGATCAGAAGAACATCAATCCGAAGCTAGGAGCGTTGCAGAACAATGGTGGCCCGACCCCGACAATGGCCTTGGCTGTCGGCAGTCCAGCGATTAATGCAGGAAACCCGAGTGGCTGTACCGACCCCAGTGGTCACCGGTTATTGGTGGATCAGCGAGGCCATCCGCGTCCTCACTCCGGCGCCTGCGACATGGGAGCTTATAACCACTGACCCAAACACCTTGAACGATGAGACACGAAGAAAAACAGGCTCCCGATTCAGGGAGCCTTTTCACATCACGAAACGATGACTGTCTAATTGAAACTCGACGATGAACTCGATGATCCGTCGCTGCGCTTCAGCGTGGGACGGTCATCGTCATTCTGCGTACCGTTAGGGGTCGTATTGGTCGGGTTGTCGGCCGTGCTGCGGCGCAACGTCGGACGGTCCTTATTGCTGTTGTCGTTCTGCAGCTTGTGCTTGTTCTCAATGGAGGCGAGCCGCGCCTTCACCTGGTCGAACTCCGAGGTGTTCAGCACATACTCATCTCGGGGAGGCAGCACCGTCGCCATCTCCTGTTGGGCATGGGTCACACGATCAGGAGTCATAGGATGCGACGAAAACGCCTTCGCCAGCGTGCCGGGCTTCTTCTTCTCCTGCGCCTCGATCTTCTCAAAGAACGAGATGAAGGACTGCGGATCGTAACCGGTCTTGTACATGTACTCCATGCCGAGGAAGTCGGCCTCGGTCTCGAAGTTACGCGAGAACTTCATAAAGGTGAGCGGGACGCCGATGCCCATGGCCACCTGAGTGGCTTCGTACACCGCCCATCCGCCGGGAACGAACACCAGCGGAATGCTGGCGAGGTTGACGATGTTGCTGCGAGTCTGCTCGCGAGCCACGTGGCAAGCGGCGACGTGCGCAATCTCATGCGCCATCACACCGGCAAGCTCGGCTTCGTTGTCGGCAGCGAGGATCAAGCCGGAATTCACGTAGAAAAATCCACCGGGAAGCGCAAAGGCGTTGATCTCATTCGTGTCGATGACCTTGATGGTGAACGGCACCTTTGAATCGGAGTTGCGTACCAGGTTCTGGCCTACCCGATTTACATACTCGGTAACGACGGGATCACTAATCAGCTTCACACCGTGCTCAACTTGCTGGGAATATTGCTGGCCCATCGCAACCTGTTTTTCCAGTGAATACCAGTTACCCACACCCTTGCCGCATCCGACGTTCCGGTTGCCGATGGAGTCGATGGCACTCAACGTCTGCTGACTGGGCGCGTTCTTGTCGGGCTTGGCGTCGGCAGGCGGCGGAGCATCGGCGGTCGGTGCGGTGGTTGACGGTTGCGATGTCGTCTGTGCCTGGGTTCCGCTGGCAGGCGCCGGGTCAGATGGATAACCCTGCTGCGCCGAAGCAGAAAGCGACGCGAACAGCAAGCATGCTAACGCGCACAAGCTGAAAATCTGGAATTTCAATCGCATAGAACAACCTTCTTGGATTCGGCAGCTACCGATCTGGAAAGACAGGAATACTGCATGATCCATCCCGTACCGTTAGGAACCCGAAATGCCGTCCGTTGTTTCCCTTGGACTGTATTCTACGCCGTTACCAGCCCAGCTCAGGAAGCAATTCGGCGCCTCGGGTGTTCCCATGGAGTTTTCACCCTGAAAGCGGTGCAAGTTCCTCTTTCTACGGGACTATCAGCATTTGGCGGAAATGTAGCCCATTCGAAGAGCGAAGAAGAGCCGGAACGAGCAAAAGCCGAGGCGCCCTTGTGGAGCGTCTCGGCCTTGGAGATGACAGCCAGGTCGCAATTATTCGTGCGACTTAGGTGGATTGCCAAGAAGGCGGTAAACCGTCGCGGTCTTGGTGGCACCCAGGTTGATGTAGTCCTCGGCGGAGTACTGAAGTCCGATGAAGAACGATTCGGTACGGCGCAGTGCATCCTTGCTGAGCTTGTCACGGTCCTGAAAGCGGAACTGGTAGGCGAACTCACCGATGAGCGGGCGGTGCTCGCCGCGGGTCCGCCATATGGCAACGTTGGCCTTGCAGGTCAGTCCGTCGCCGAAGTCGAGCATGCCGATGTCCTGGAGAACTTCCTCTACGATGGTATTGCTGACCATATGGAGCTCTTCTTTGGGGTTCTTTCTGACTCTACCAAGCGCCGGGAGCATGTCTATCAATGCGTCCATGTCGCGGATGTTCTCGTGGCCGAGTCCGATGGCCGAGCGATTGAACTGGACGTTGTGGGAGTACAGAAGACGGATGCCGCCCAGTTTTTCCTTCAGGGGCAGGGCCTGGACCTTGAACTTGACGCGGTGGTCGCCGAGGATATTGGGCCGGACGTCGGTTTCGGCCGCGACCTGCAGATCGGTACCCCTGTACTTGAACACGATCTCGGGCTCGCCGATGGGAAATCCGTCTTTGTAGGGGATGCGGCGTCGGAGGATGAAGGCGTTGTTGTAGAGGCGGAAGTCTTCGGTATCAATGAACAGCACTTCACGGATCTTGACGGGCTGCTGGGTGAAGCCCTCCGTCGTGTACTTCACGCCAAACTCTTTGGCGGGCTCCCTAAAGACCTTACCGAACTCGAAGAAGCTGTCGCGCGAATGGAACTTGTTGGGCCGCAGGATAAGTTTGCAGCAGATGTACTCGGGTACATGTATAGGCATGCCGTCGGCATACTGTCCGGGCCTGAGCTGAGGAACGCGCCCCACCCAACTGGGGGTTACGGGCTGGTTTTTCGCGACTGGTTGCGGACCCGTAGTCGGTGCCGGTTTGGTGGTTGGCGCCGGGTTCGGAGATGGGGCCGACTTGCGTTTGTTTTTTTCAAGGACTGGCATAGTGCTGATGAAGCTCGCAGACCGCGTGTTTCGGTCTGCTGAGCCTGTTCCTTCCCTCCTGGAAACTCCGCTGGTCTGTGCAAACCTCTACGCAGTTTCAAGCGGTTTCCAAACTGTAACTTCGGCAAAACACAGGTGAAATTGCCCGCCCACAAGGCAGGCAGTGGCACTATGAAGTTTCAGCCGAAGTGCAATATTAACAGGAGGTTTCGGGGTGTAGGGTAAATATTTACCGGTCGCCGGCGGGCAGAAACCGGCTAAGAGGCAAAGGGCCAGCATGTTAAACTGAAAGCTACCTGTATGGCTCAGATACAACGTAGAAAGACATATACCGCCACGGTCGGAGGGGTCCGCGTAGGCGGAGATGCACCGGTTGTGGTGCAATCCATGACCAACACCGACACGGCGGACATAGAAGGCACCATTCGCCAGGTGGCGGCATTGGCAAGGGCTGGCTCGGAGTTGGTCCGCGTGACGGTCAATAACGACGCCGCGGCCGCAGCAGTTGCCCCGATCGTGGACGGTCTCGACCGTCTCGGAATACGAGTTCCGATCATCGGTGACTTTCATTACAACGGACACATTCTGCTGAAGAAATACCCCGAGTGCGCTCGCGCGTTGGCGAAATATCGCATTAATCCGGGCAACGTCTCCATCGGCAAGAAGGACGACGACAACTTCCGGACCATGATCGAAGTCGCCATCGAGAACGACAAGCCGGTCCGCATTGGCGTGAACTGGGGCTCGCTGGACTCGCAGTTGTTGACACGGCTAATGGATGAGAACTCGAAGCTAGACGAACCGAAAGATGCACGCGACGTGACCATGGAAGCCATGGTGCAAAGCGCGCTCCGCTCCGCTGAGCTTGCCGTCAGCTACGGAATGCGCAAAGAGCAGATCATCTTGAGCGCGAAAGTAAGTGGCGTGCAGGACCTGATCGATGTGTATCGCGTGTTGTCGAAGCGCTGCGACTATCCGTTGCACCTCGGATTGACCGAAGCAGGCATGGGGGCCAAAGGTATCGTAAGCAGCTCGGCAGCGTTGGGAGTCCTGCTACAAGATGGTATCGGCGACACGATTCGTGTCTCGCTGACCCCCGCGCCTAATGGCGATCGCACGGAAGAAGTCACCGTTGGCCAGCAGATTCTGCAGTCGATGGGCATTCGCAGCTTCACACCGCAAGTGACAGCGTGCCCCGGTTGCGGGCGCACCACCAGCACGTTCTTTCAGGAGATGGCGGAGCAGATTCAGACCTATCTGCGTGAGCAGATGCCGGGGTGGAAGACCCGCTACGCAGGCGTGGAAGAGATGAAAGTCGCGGTTATGGGTTGCGTGGTCAATGGCCCTGGCGAATCGAAGCACTCGAACCTTGGCATCTCGCTGCCCGGAACGTTCGAGGAGCCGAAGGCGCCGGTGTATGTCGATGGCCGCCTGATGACGACGCTCAAAGGCGACCACATCGTGGCAGAGTTCACTAAAATCCTGAACGACTATGTGGAGTCGCACTACGCGGCGAAAGAGCAGCTGGTCGCGATCCAGTAAGCGAACCATTGCGAAACACTGAGGCACAGAGATCTATGCCTTTTGTACTGTCTGCCAATTCCGTCCCACTTTTCCACCATCATTTGTCCTAAACTGGGCCTAGCGTGGCTCCCACAACTCAAACTGTCGGCAAACGGTTTCGTCTGAAGGCTGACGCGGACGTTACCAAGGCCACGCAGAAGCTGCGTCTGCTGAAAAAGCTGAAGTGCACTCTGAAGTACGAGAAGCAGGCGTGGACGTCCGGAGCCACGTTGGTGGCCGGCGTGGACGAAGTTGGTCGCGGATGCCTGTTTGGTCCCGTCGTTGCGGCGGCGGTGATTCTCGATCCGAAGTACCGAATTCGCGGTCTGCGCGATTCCAAGTTGCTGGACCGCGCGACGCGGGAAAAGTTGGCACCGAGGATCCGCGAAAATTGCGTTGCGTGGGCGATTGCCTCGGTCGATGTCGCAACCATCGACGCCATCAATATTTACTGGGCATCGAAGAAGGCGATGGAAGAAGCGGTGGCGAAGCTCGCACCGGTGCCCGACCACCTGCTTATCGATGCGCTGCGCATTAACTTCGAATGCAACCAGACCGCAATCCTCCATGGCGATGCCGTATCGGCCTCGATTGCCGCTGCCTCGATTGTCGCCAAGGTCGAGCGTGATGCCATGATCCGTGAACTCGACTCCGTTTATCCGGGCTACGGGTTGACCTCGAACGTCGGCTACCGGTCTCCCGTCCATCTGAAGGCCTTGAACGAGAAGGGGCCGACGCCCTTGCACCGCATGTCATTCGCTCCGGTGTGGATGTCGGCAACCCCGCAAGAGGCCCTGGAATTCATGATGGAAGAGGCCGTGACCGAAGTCCTCGAGGACACAGACCTGGAACCGCAAGCTCCCCTATAATCTCCGCGTAAGTGTGACCTTACGTGTTTAGCTTCAATTCCATTCCGCGACGATGGCTCATGGCGGGCGCAATCGTATTTTCCGCGCTGCTGGCTGCCTATACGGGAGTGTGGCTTTACTACGCCGGATGGATGCCTCCGACCGAGATTGGTGTGGAATGGAAGGCCGAGCTCACCCCGTACGTGACTCTCAAGACGGTCGTGCCGGGATCGCCGGCTGATCATGCCGGACTGAAAGTTAACGATCGCATCCTGAGTGTTGATGGCTACCCACAGCATGTAATGACAGTAGCGCCGTCGATCGCCCGTGGAAAGGCGGGAGATGTGGTGACCTTGCGCGTACAGCGGCCGGGGATTTCTCAACCGTTTGAGGTGCCATTGACGCTGAATGCGGCTCCTTCCCGTCCTGAACCCACAACTGCTCAGCGGCTGGCGCTCGGACTGCTGGGCCTCTATCCGGTTCCATTTCTCGCCG
This sequence comes from uncultured Acidobacteriaceae bacterium, assembly GCA_963738905.1. GTDB lineage: Bacteria > Acidobacteriota > Terriglobia > Terriglobales > Acidobacteriaceae > DASRAA01. The sequence goes on along the minus strand of CAVTYG010000007.1, from coordinate 66,663 downwards.
TCGGCTTATTAGTGCTGTTTCTGCGACTGCAGGACCGCAATGCGTGGGTGCTCGCGCTACTGTTCGCCACGTTCATCGCGGCGGCGCCCGTCGCATTTCTTGAGGGAGTACTCTCGCCTTTCCTGCGGCGCTTCATGCTCAGTCTCATGATCGTGCTGAACACTCTCCTGCCGGCAATTTTCTACTGGTTCTTTGCTACGTTTCCCGCGGCGTCTCCCATCGAGCGACGATTTCCAAAATTGAAGTACATTCTCACTGCATTTGCCTTAGCATGTTCCCTGCCCGTCGCATTGCTGACGCTGGTCTCCGGCAGCCTGGAGCCCACGGTACGCTTCCTGAACATGGTCGGGGAGCGGCCGTTTTACATCGCTCTGACGCTTTTCGAGTTTCTCGGCTGCCTACTGGGACTAGCTTCGTTGATCAGCAACAGCATCACGGCGCCAACACCCAATGACCGCCGCAAGAGCAAGGTCATAGTCTGGGGAACGGTCGTCACCACAACTCCCGTGCTGCTGGTGTCCGCGGCTGCGTTGATTCAGCACCGCCTCTACTATTCCTACCCTTTTTGGATCGTGGTGGGACCGATCATCGCGCTCCTGTTCTTTCCTCTCTCCTTTGCTTACGCCGTAGTGAAGCACCGGGTGCTCGAAATTCCCGTACTGTTGCGCCGCAGTGCGCGCTATTTCCTGGTGCAACGTGGATTTTTGCTGCTGATTTTGCTGGTAGGGACCGGAACGACTCTCCTGCTGGCGCGTGCGCTGAACCGCTATTTGCCGGAGCGCGGACGGTTGGCGGTCCCTGCCGGCGCAGCGTTAGGCATCTTCCTGGTGTGGGGCGGCACTCAGATGCAGAGTCGTGTCACGCGACGGCTGGACCGCGCTTTTTTCCGCAGCGCGTATGACACGCGGCAAATCCTCATGGACCTGGCGGCCAAGACCCGAAGTGCATCGAACCGGGAACAACTGTCTGAACTGCTGCGGCGCGAAGTCGATGATGCATTGCATCCGTTGACGCTCGCCATTTACTTCCGCCAAGGCGATGGAGAGTTCGCGACCGCCTCCAACGTTCCGGAGCAGATCCGGAAGCTGCCGCGAGGTTTGCCTGTATTGGAGCACATGCGCGAACGTGGGCAGACGTGGGAGATTGTGCCCACTCCAGTGGAGGCTCCAGCACTCGCCTTGCTACAGCCGCTCGAACCCGAATGCCTGGTCCCGATGTTGGGACGCGATGGCCAACTACTGGGGCTGGCAGTGTTGGGGCCACGGTTGTCGGAAGAACCGTATTCGGGCGAGGACAAGCGGCTGCTGGACTCCGTCGCGAACCAGGCGGGCGCGGCGCTGGAAAACATCGCCATGGCGGAAAGCATGGCCGAACGCCTAGAGTCCGATCGGCGCGCCCGGCAGGAGATGGACATCGCCCGCCAGGTGCAGAGCAAGCTGTTGCCGCAGAAGGCCCCTGTGCTCAAGACGATCGAGTATGCGGGCACGTGCATACAGGCGCGGGCGGTCGGCGGTGATTACTACGATTTCCTCGATCTCGGCGAAGGGCGCGTCGGATTCGTTCTCGCCGATGTCGCAGGCAAAGGGATTTCAGCAGCGCTGTTAATGGCCAACCTGCAAGCGCATCTGCGCAGCCAGTCGGCGATTGTGAATCATGATCTCGCGGAGACACTGCAGCGGGTGAATGGGATGTTCTTCGAGTCCACCGAGTCGAACAACTACGCGACATTATTCATTGGCGTGTACGAAGACCAAACCCGGCGATTGCGTTATGTGAATTGCGGGCACAATCCACCGCTGATACTGCACGGCGATTCCGTGGAGCATCTCTACGCCACGGCAACGGTTCTGGGACTGTTTGACGATTGGCAGTGTGAGGTTGCCGAAACAGAGCTTCGGCCAAATAGCATTCTGGCCATCTGCACGGATGGCGTATTCGAGGCCGCCAACTTGCACGGCGAAGAATTCGGCGAAGAAGGTCTAATCGGCGCATTGCGCGCGGGTCGAGATCGGACCGCTCAATGTTTGCTTGACGCAATCGTCGCCGCAGTCAAGGAATTCGCTCCCGGCGAACAGGCTGACGATCTGACGCTGCTGGTTGCGAAGGCGAAGTCATAACAAACTGACCGTTGCCCATACGGCATGCGGCGTGTACTATTCGCCAACATGTTGAGACACTGGATCTCTGTTCTGATCGCCGGGTTCTTTCTGCTCGGCTCCCTACTGTTTGCCCAAAGCCAATATGACATCGTCCTCCACAACGGTCGCGTCATCGACGCTGAAACATCGCTCGATGCCGTTCGCGACGTCGGCATTCGTGGCGGGGAGATCGTGGCTATCAGCGAACAGACTTTGTCAGGCAAGCGTGTCATCGATGCCACTGGCCTTGTCGTCGCTCCGGGATTCATCGATCTTCACCAGCACGACCTGTCGCCCGAAGGGGTGCGCCTGAAAGCAATGGACGGCGTCACCACGGCGCTGGAACTGGAGATTGGCCCGCCCGATGTGCGCACGTTTCTGGCGGAACACGAGAACAAGTCGCTTCTCAACTACGGAACTACAGCGAGCCATCCTTGGGCGCGGGCCATCACTATGGGCCAACCGGCCGCGAACGGGACCTTGATTCCGCCTTCCGGGCCTGCCACCAACACAGCGGCTACACCCGAGCAGCTACAGCGTATACAGCAGCGCTTGCGCGAGCAGATCGATGCTGGCGGGCTCGGCGTCGGAATTGGCATTCAATACACACCCGGAGCGTCGCGCACGGAAATCATCGAGATGTTCCGCGTCGCTGCCGAGCGTGATATGCCAGTCTTTGTGCATATGCGCGGCGATCGCGTGGAATCGGTAAGCGAAGTCATCGCAGCCGCGGCGGTTACGGGTGCACCGCTGCACATTGTTCATATCAACAGCAGTTGCCTGCGTGAGGCGCCGGAGTGCATGAAGATGGTCGCAGGGGCACGTGCCCGCGGACTCGACGTCACCACTGAGTCGTATCCGTACATAGCCGGTATGACCCAGATCAACTCGGCGCTGTTCAATCCGGGATGGGAGGAAAAAATCCTCGCGACCTATTCGGACATCATGATCCCCGGTACCGGTGAGCGCCTAACCAAGGAGCGCTTCGACGAACTGCACAACTCACCGAAGCCACAGTTGGTCATCATCTTCAACAACTCGCAGACCGTAGTGGATGGGCTGCTGGAGAATCCGCTGGTGATGGTGGCGTCAGACGGTGCGCCGGGACATCCGCGAAATGCGGGGACGTACGGGCGGTTCTATAACCAGTACGTGCGGGAGCGCGGAACGGTCACGCTAATGGAGGCGGTCCGCAAGATGTCGTACATGCCCGCCGTACGCTTGGAGAAGAGTACTCCGCAGGCACGTAAGAAAGGGCGGCTACAAGTAGGGGCTGACGCCGACATGGTTGTGTTCGATCCTAAGACGTTTCGCGATCAGTCGACGTTCGAGAAGCCGAACCTGCCCAGCGTAGGCGTGCGATATCTGGTAGTGGGCGGAACGGTGGTAGTGGATGGCGGGAACCTTGTCTCTGGCGTGACGCCGGGTCGCGCGATTACCAGCAAACCGTGACCATCAGACCTGCCAACAGCCGGCGTGAGCACCACCGTCCACGTGAAGGACCTCGCCAGTGACTTGAGCCGCCTGTGCCAGGTACAGAACGGCGTCGACAATGTCTGTTACCTCCACGGTCCTTCCCGTTGGCTGCCTTGCCGCGAGAGAATCCTGCGCATCATTCTTATGGAGCGGCGTCACCACGACACCCGGAGCTACGGCGTTGAAGCGGATGCCTTCTTTTGCGTACTCGATTGCGAGACTTCGAGTGACGGTATTCAAGCCACCCTTCGTCATCATCGAAACCGAGGCATTGACGCCGCCGATTGGCTGATCGGCCAGCGCTGCAGTGATGGTCACGATGTTTCCCGATTTCTGTTTCAGCATCTGCTTCACCGTGAGCTGAGTCATGTTAAGAAATCCGAGCAGGTTGATCGAGACCAGGGAATTGAAGTCTTCGAACGTGAAGTCGGTGAAGGGCTTGGTGCGGTAGATTCCAGCGGTGTTCACCAGAACATCGATCGTTCCGAAATGCTGGATTGCTGCTTCGGCTGTCCCGGCAGCGGTTTCCTGCTTACTAATGTCGCCATCGATGAGAACGAGGCTGGGCGATGCCGTCAACGATTTCGTAGCGTCGAGAGCGGTTGCGACCACGTTATAACCGGCACTCAGAAAGCCCGCGACCAATCCCGCGCCAATCCCATGCGATGCGCCGGTGATGATGGCTGTCTTCTTCTCTGACATGTAGATCCTTCGTTTCGGGCGTCTAGACCGTCAACGTCACGATCCGACAAAGTCTCGGACCAGTGCCGCAATCTCATCGGCGGCCGTGTCCAACGCGAAATGGCCACCGTCGACAATGTGAACTTGGGCCGTGGGAACATCGCGGTGATAAGCTTCCGGCTCCGAGCTGTCGAACGAGAGTTCATACTTACCCCAGATCACCAGCAGACGCGGTTGTTTCTCGCGCATCCATGCTTGCCATTTCGGGTAGGCGTCTACATTGGTTCGATAGTCGTAGAACAGGTTGACCTGAACCTCGGCCTGCCCCGGCTGACTCAGAAAGTAGAACTCATCCGTCCACAGATCCGGGTTGTAGCGATCCAGTTCGGGATCGCTACCAACATGGCGGGTACGCGTCGTATCAAGCGACAGGAGATTGGCGCGCAGTGCATTTTCGTTCGCGGCGCGGTCGGCCCAAAAAGCCCGCCGAGTTTTCCAATTCACACCCAAACCTGTGTTGTGTGCGACCGCGTCCTGGACAATAAGAGCCTCGATCCTGTCAGGATGGGCCAAGACCATGCGAAAACCCACTGGGCCGCCATAATCCTGCATGTAAAGCGTGTAGCGCGAGAGCCCAAGCGCTTCGGTGAAATGATTCATGACCTCGGCAATGTGATCGAACGTGTACGCGAATTGTTTTGGATCCGGCCAGTCGCTGTGTCCGAAGCCTGGGTAATCGGGGGCGACGAGATGATAGCGATCGGCTAGCCGGACAAAGAGAGGCTCAAACATTCGCGACGAAGAGGGCAGTCCGTGGAGCAGGAGAATGGTCGGCGCGTCTTTCGGGCCGGCCTCCCGGTAGAAGATGGATAGACCGTCTACCTGTATCGCGTGGTAAAGAGTCGGGTACGTCATGGGCGGTTTCTTTCCGTTGGATTGGGTGAACAATTGAGACGATGCGAGCATCACCGAAACCATCAACGCCACGCGGTAAATGTGCGGGCATCGGGGCCAGCGTGGCGATCTTAAGAAACCCATCGTCCTGCTCCGCCTTCGCGAACCTTCGCACCGATGCCTGCAGTGTTTCTCAATGGCGTTGATGGCCAAGCTCACATCGTCAAAACGACGCGGAATTGCGCCTTGCCGCTCGTCATTCGTTCGTAGGCCTCCGCCGCCTTCTCCAGCGGATATGTTTCGATCATGGGACGCACGCCCGACATCTCGGCGAAGCTGAGCGTGTCTTCTGAATCGGTGGGTATCCCCGATGCCCAACCCTGGATCGTGTGACTTCCAAAAATGAGCTGTGCTGGTATGACCTCAATCGCATCGGGCCCCGCACCGAGCACCATGAGCTTGCCGTTTGGGCTCAGACCGTCGATTAGTTCCGACATCGATTTCGCGCTCGGAGCCGTCGCCACGATCACCTTTGCGCCGCCCAGCTTCTGCAGTTCCTGCGCTGCATTCGTGGCTTGGCTGTCGATATACACGTGCGCTCCGAGTTTCTTGGCGAGCGTCGCATTCTCAGGCCCACGTCCGATGGCCGCGACCCTGTAACCAAACTTGTTCGCGAACTGAATGCCAAGGTGGCCAAGACCGCCGATGCCCTGTACCGCGACCAGGTCGCTGGGTAGCGCGCCGCTGTGCCGCAGTGCGTTGAACGTCGTAATGCCGGCGCAGAGCAGCGGGGCTGCCTCAATATCGCTCAAACCTTCAGGCACCGACGCCAGCGCCTCGACAGGAGCCACCATGTATTGCTGGTATCCTCCGTCATAGCTGATGCCGGGAAATTGGATGTTCTTGCAATTGCCAAAGTCGCCGCGACGGCATTCACGACAGGTGCCGTCGTGGCCGCCGTGCCAACCGACCCCAACCCGCTGGCCCTTCTTCCATTCGGAGACACCCGTGCCCACTTCATCGATCAAGCCCACTACTTCGTGACCGGGTACGCGGGGATACTGAATCCCCGGCAACAAGCCTTCTTTGGTGAGCACGTCACTGTGGCAAACACCACAGGCTTGCACCTTGATCCGCACCTGCCGCGCACCGGGCACGGGTATCTCTCGTTCGACGATCTGGGGATCCGCTCCCGGCTTGGGAACTTGTGCCACTTTCATTGTTGCTACTGCGATTGCTGTGGTTGCCATAAGTCCTCCCATGAATTTTCAAGCATGGTTGAAAAGTACTCGCTGCTGCTGTCCGTTTACCGTGGCGCTTGGTTCGTGAAAAGTGGAGTCGAGGGTTGCTGTATAGGCAGCGTTACCAAGGACGGAAACTGCTTTCGAGAACGAAAGATGCGGTGGGACGGCCGACGGTTGCTGAATTTATTCTCGTCGACTGCCCTCACCCGTCGACGAGCTGCTGCCCCCCGTCGATGTCGTAGGTCCCTCCTGTGAGGGCGGTGTTGGTCATGATGTGTACAGCGAGCGCGGCAACGTCGGCCGGTCCGACGACGCGCCGTATGGGAAGCGTCCGCCGAAGCTGATTGCGACGGTCCTCGAGTTGGTCGCCCAGGAGCGATGCCGACAACGGCGTGTCAACGAAGCCGGCCGCGATCAGGTTGACCCGGACGGGTGCCAGCTCGAGCGCGAGGTTCTTCGTCATGGCGGGACCCGCAGCCGTGAGAGCCGAGATTAGCGTCATTCCCGGCGCCACGTGGCGGCCACCGGTGCCGCCCATGAAGAGCAGCGTCCCTCCGGGACGAACTTTGCTCCTGGCGTTTCGGGCGACCTGCAGCGGCAGCAAGATATGGGCTTCGAGATCGCGGCGAGCCCTTTCGAAGTCGAACTCGGCCAGCGGCGCGTAGTACGGGCCTGGGCCCGTCACCAGCACATGGTCGATCGGTCTGGGAAGCTCGTCGAAGAATCTTCCGAGCCGTTCGAAATCGGTGGCGTCGAAGGCCGCAGTGCTGAGCGCGTCGAGCTCGGTCGCAGCGCGCTGTAGGCGCTCAGGGTCCCGCGCAATGAGGATCACGTCGGCTCCCTCAGCGCGGGCGAGTCGGGCCGTCTCGAGTCCGATACCGGCACTGCCGCCGATCACGACGACGGTCTGCCCGGCGAGTTTCAGTTCGCGCTCGGCGCGGTGCGGGTCGGGAGCACTCATTGGGGCGGCTCTTTACCGGACTGTTCACTCGCCATGTACTCGGCGTACCAGTCGGGCCAGTTCTCATCTCTTTTGCCAGTGCGCTTCTCATGCTCGCCGTGGGCGGCCTCCGCTCGTCGAAGCGCGGTCGCCAAGTCGCTTGCTGAGGCGAACGAAGTCGCGGCAGAAACGATACGCCCGGGCAGCCGCGTTGTGATCTCCTGCAGCATCCAGCCGTTGCCCTCAGGGTCGCTGAACGAAGCAAACGAGCGGTAGCTGCGATGTTCGGGATCCCGACCACTGACCCGGAGCCGTCCAAATAGGTAAGGCTCGTCCTTACCGGCGTATACACCATCGGTGTTGTGGAACACTTCGCTGATCTTGACGCCCCGACCGAGCAGCTCTTCGCGGGCGCCCTCGAGGTCGGATACGATCAAGTACAGCCCACGGGCAGAGCCCGGCGTCGCCGCAGTGATGTTCTTGCCGAAGATGACCGAACACCCGGAGCCGGGCGGCGTGAACTGAACCACGCGAAAGTCGTTACCGCCGGCGAAGTCGGCGTCGAGCCGCCACCCGAGCCTTCCGTAAAACTCCTTCGCCCGGTCGACGTCAGAGACGGGGAGGACGACGATCTCGAGTTTAAGGTCAAGTTTCGTGACATTCGTGGGGGCTTCATCCTTCGGATTTGCCATGCTCTTCTCCAGGTGTTGCGCGGGACGCATGCCGTGCTGCTTGATTATTAGATCGCCAGGGGTCAGGGCCTGCCAGGGCGGGAATCGGTGTACAACGACGAGTGACGCGGCTCTTCTGCGACGGTCGTGAATTTTATTTTCGTCGAATGACTGCTGTCAATAAGGCATGTTCGCCACGTTCACGCGACCGGCCCGATCCTTAGAATTTCTGTAACTTTATCCGGTCTCCAGCGTACTGCTTCATGGACGCCAATAGAAACAATCCGAAAGGATCGCAGCCCAGCGAGGGTAAAGCCACGCAAACAGAGGCGCCGGATCTGGAGAGCGTAATACAGCGCGCCCAAGGCCACGATGCCGAGGCCTTGGCGGAGATCTATCGCCTTTATTCCCGACGCGTATTCGGGTTATGCCGCTACATGCTCGACTCGCGGGAGAGCGCGGAAGATGCCACGAGCGAAGTCTTTCTGAAGCTGCAACGTTCGATCGCGAGCTACGACCGGTCAACCCCGTTCCACAAGTGGCTGCTACGGGTGACGGGCAATCAATGCATCGACGCTCTACGGCGCCGGAAGCGTGGACGGCAAGTTTTTGTGGAAGTTGAAGAAGGAGTCACTGTCATCGAAGGAACCAGCCCGGAACCGTCTCCGCTGGGTGCGGTCCTGAGCGCAGAAGAGAGGGCGAAGGTGCGGGATGCGATTGCGCGGCTGCCGGAGAACTATCGAACGCCGCTGGTTCTTCGTTATTTCGGAGAGTTAAGTTACGACGAAATCGCACAACAACTGGGACTGAAACGTGACTACGTGGCGGCATTGTTATTTCGGGCCAAGCAGGACTTGCGCCACAAATTGGGACACGGGAGCAAGTGATCATGGAATGTTACTCGGAACAAGTCATCTCTGTCTTCGTGGACGGCGAATTGGAAGCGACGGAGGCGCAGCGCCTGCGTAACCATTTGTCCACGTGTCGGAGTTGCCGACAGCTTTTGGATGTATTACGGGCTGAGAACCGTGTTCTGAGCCAAAGCCTGCAAGAGCTGACGGAAGAAGCACCCAGCCCCGAGCATGTCTTCCGTGTGCGCTCGTCGTGGACATGGAGTGGCTTGGCGATCGGGGCCGCCGTGCTGGTGCTGGGTTCGGTCGTTTCCTTTTGGATCGATGGGGTGAGTATCCCGCAATCTCTGGAATGGCTAAATCCATTCAGCGCAAGCGGAAGCACGAACGTGATCTTCAACCTTTCTTATTTCTTTGCAAACGGAGGTACTGCCATGTTGAGTGAATATGCTGCTGTCGTCGGAAGAATCTTGGTGGTGTTGCTGCTGGGCGGCAGTGCACTGCTGGCGGGGCGCCGATGGAGACTACGCCAAACTGGCCTCGGCCTGCTCGTCATGATATTTGCCTTGTCGTTGCCCGGCTTCTCCCTCGAGCGGCGTCACAGCGAGATCGTCACCGTCAGAGCGACCGAGACGGTAAACGATACTCTTTTGGCCTCCGGCAACATTGTGCGCGTGGAAGGTGTCGTCAATGGCGACGTGCTCGCTTTTGGTGGGACCGTGGAAATCCGCGGCACCGTCAAGGGCGACCTTGTGAGTTTTGCCAAGAGAATCGTGGTCAGCGGAACGGTCGAGGGCAACATCTACAACTGTTCGAACTCGCTCGACCTCGACGGACAATTGGGCCACAGCCTCTACGGTTTGATGCAATCGTTGCGTGTGAGCGACAAAGGTCGCGTGGGTGAGGGCATCGTGGTTGGCGCCGGCGACGTCAGCCTCGAGGGCGACGTGACTCGCAGTGTGACTGTGTACGCGGGCACTGCCGATGTGAGCGGCGGCATCGGCCGCGAACTGACCATGGCTGGAGACAACCTGACAGTGACGAACACGGCCCGAATCGGCGGCAACCTGAGCGCTCGGGTGCGCCACGTGAAGAACGTTCATATCGCCGAAGGCGCGACGATCGCGGGCTCACGTGAGATTCATGTGCGCCAGAGGGAGAACCGTTTCACACACCCGATATTCTACTTCTTCGCAGCGGTCTGGCTCGCTGCCGCCATGTTGGTGGGATGGTTGATCCTGATGCTGTTTCCTGGCTTCTTCCAGGGCAGTGTGCATGCGGTGAGCGCAGGCTGGCGCAGTCTCGTGCTTGGGATTGCGGTCCTGGCGGGTGTGCCTGTGGCCATCATTTTGTTGGCTATCACACTGGTTGGCCTGCCGGCCTCGATCATGTTGTCAATGGCGTATCTGGTTGCGATCTACCTGTCGAAAATTTGGGTTGGAGCGTTCCTGGGGCGAATGCTTCTGAAGCCTGCCGCATCGAGCAGGAGCGATTGGATGCTGGGACTGTTGCTGGGTCTGCTGATTCTAGCCGTCGTTGGGTACATCCCCTATCTTGGCGGGCTGCTCCGTTTCGGCATGGTTTGTCTGGGCTTGGGAGCCTTTGCCTGGCAGCTTCATCGAGTTATACGACCATCAATAATGGCCTGAAATGGCCTGAAAGAGGCAGACGCAAATCTGACGAGGAGAGTATCCAGTGAAAGAAAACGTTTTGCTCACGATTACGTCCTTGCTGTCGATCCTCTTCGGCACGTTTCATCTGGCGGACGACATCAACCGCGGGATGTCACCGGGAGGGCTTCCCAACCTATTTGCGGTGGTCGTCTGCGTCGTCTGGCTGTACGGAACGCTCGTGCTTGCCGGGCGGCAATCGGGGTACGTCATCATCCTGCTCGGGTCGCTCCTGTTGATGGTCGTCCCTGTCATCCATATGAGAGGGGCAGGAATCGGATTTGGGACCCACCGCAGCGGGGGTTTCTTCTTTGTTTGGACAGTTTTGGCGCTCGGGGTGACCGCGCTTTTCTCCGTCATCCTGTCCGTACGTGGATTGTGGAACCTACGGCGCGTCTAGTTGCTGCTTCACATACCCGGCAATTTCATACCCGCCATGCGCCGGGCGAAGCTGGGTTTTCCCATTGTTTTGAACATCTTGCGCATCTGGGCGTACTGCTTGAGGAGTTGATTGACTTCCTGCACACTGGTGCCGGAGCCGCGAGCAATGCGCTTGCGGCGGGTGCCGTTGATGACTTCGTGGTGCTCGCGCTCGTAGCGGGTCATGGAGTTGATGATGGCTTCGACGCGTGTAAGTTCTTTTTCGTCAACGTTGTCGGCGGCCTTCTGCATATTCGCGAAGGGGCCGATTTTAGGCATCATGCCCATGATGCTCTTGATGGAGCCTAGCTTCTTGACCTGGCGTAGTTGATCGCGGAAGTCTTCGAGCGAAAACCCTTCGTGGCTCAGTGCTTTAGCGGCAAACTCCTCGGACTTTTTCTTGTCGAGTGTGGCCTCGGCCTTCTCGATGAGCGACATGATGTCGCCCATGCCGAGGATGCGGCCAACGATACGATCGGGATGAAAGGGCTCAAGCGCCTCGTACTTTTCGCCTAACCCAATGAATTTAATGGGCTGTCCGGTCACGTTACGGATGGAGAGGGCTGCGCCGCCGCGAGCGTCGCCGTCCATTTTGGTCAGCACAACGCCCGTAAGGGTAAGTTTCTTATGGAATTCGTCGGCGGAACGAACCGCGTCCTGGCCGGTCATGGAGTCGGCAACGAAGAGTATCTCTTGTGGATTCAGTATCTTCTTGAGCGACTGCATCTCGTCCATGAGCTGCTCATCAATGTGCAGACGGCCGGCGGTATCGACGATCATTACGTCGCAGGCGTTGTTAATGGCCTCGCGCCGGGCTTCCTTTACTAGGCGCTCGACGGTGGCGGTATTGGCTTCATCTACCTGTCCTTCATAGAGATGCGCCTTGACCGCATTCGCGACAACCTTGAGCTGTTCACGAGCGGCGGGACGATAGACGTCAACCGAAACCAGCAGGGGACGGTGACCGCCCTGCTTCAGCCAGTGGGCGAGCTTGCCGGAAGTTGTTGTTTTTCCGGAACCTTGCAGGCCAGCCATGAGCACAACCGTCGGTGGCTGCGAGGCGAACTTGAGCTTGGCCGTGTCTTTGCCAAGGATAGCGATGAGCTCGTCCCGAACTATTTTGATGACCTGCTCGGACGGGGAGAGGGCCGTGAGCACTTCCTGGCCGACCGCCTTCTCGCGGATATGCTCGATTAACTCTTTGACAACATTGAGGTTAACATCGGCTTCGAGGAGAGCCAAGCGAATTTCGCGCAGCGCTTCGCTGATGTTTTCTTCGGTGAGGGTGCCTTGGCCGCGAAGGCTCTTAAAGGCACGCTGTAGCTTATCTGTAAGATTCTCAAACATTTAAGTCCGGTAGGCACGGCAGGATTGTGGCGGCCCGCGAAGCATCAGAATACCACGGCCGATTTACCGAGCGGCAGAAGCGCTGGGAGAGGTGGAAAAGCCGGAAGTGGCGAGTTTATAACATTTGTTATAACCAGTTTTCAGGGCATTCTGACTGTCCGAAAGACCTTCCGACGCGCTACGTTCGCCCCCCACGACCAAACAAGGATTTGGTGATTTTGTGTCGCCGGCTGAAGCCGGCTCAAAAAATTTAGGGTGCGCGGACGCCGAGCTGAAGCTCCGCTCTACCGGCGTCCGCAGGACACTTCAACTTCGGCTGCGGCGACGATGGTGTTGGTGTGGATGGTGACAGTGTCTTCGACTTTGATGGCATAGCCGCCCGCGTAGGTCACCATGACCGGAATGTTGCGAGCACGGGCCACACGGAAGACCAGTTCGTCGCGTTGCTTGAGTCCGCCAATCGAGAGATCGAGTCCGCCGAGCTGGTCTTCACGGTAGGGATCGGCTCCGGCGACGTAGCAGATGAGTTCGGGTTCGAACTGACGCAGGCCGGAGCTGAGGGCATTGTCGAGCCACGCAAGATATTCGGTGTCGTCACATCCATCGGGCAGGTTGACGTCGATGGACGACGGAGGCTTCACCTGCGGGTAGTTGTGTTCCTGATGCAGCGAGATAGTGAAGACGTCTTTACTACTTTCCTGCCGAATGCTTCCGCCGGAGAGCCCGAATACCGAACCGCGATGGGCCGAAGGCAGCGTTCCCGGCTGAGCATTGGCCGCTCCGAAGATGAAGGCGGTACCGTTGCCCTGGTGAACGTCGCAATCGACCGTCATGGCGCGAGCGATGAGCTTGCGCTTCTGAAGGCTGCGGATAGCGACGGCTACATCGTGCATCATGCAAAAACCTTCGCCATGATCGGGAAAGGCGTGGTGGAAGCCTCCGCCAATGTTGACGCAGACGCCATCTTTCAGCGCCTGCTCGGCGGCGAGAATCGATCCGCCGGTATGGAGCATGAAGGTATCGACCACCTGCGGCGAGTAGGGGATCTCCATTTGCAGCTCTTCGCGCGCGGTGAGACTGCCTTCCATCAGTTTGTTGAGGTAGTGGGGCGAGTGCACCAGCATGACGTCGGATTCGGAGGCGGGCTGCGGTTCGATGAAGTCGGAGTCATCGACCATGCCCAGCGAGTACAGGCGTTCGCGGATGAGACGGTACTTGTCGGCGCGGAAGACGTGCTCGCCGATGGGGAGGAAATATTTTTCGCTGTAGACCAGTTTGAAGGGCAGCATGGGCGGATGGTTCCGATTGCGGTATCCGCAAACAGACGATTGTAAGCGCATGTAGGGGGAAAGCAACTCGGACATTCTCGATCTCACCCTTTGCCAAAAGATGGCAAAGGATGGGGCACCCGGCGCTTCGCTGAGGATAACAAACAAAAAGGACGAGTCCCGAGTGACGAATAACGAGTAACAAAGAAAGTGTTCTAAGATTCCAAGCGATGGCATCGGTGGCGCAGGTTTCGACATTGCGGCGGGCGGCGGGACACAATCTGCTCTCGACCGCTGGTGCGGTGATGATCACGGTGTTTGTGGCTTGCGCGATCTTCGCTCCCTGGCTGGCGCCGCAGGACCCGGCCAACATCGACTTGCCTGCGCGATTGCTGGGGCCCTCGGCGGGGCACTGGTTTGGCACTGACGAGTTGGGGCGCGATATTTTGTCGCGCATTATCTATGGCGCACGGATTTCGATGCTGGTGGGGACGTGCGTGGTAGCCGCATCGCTCACGCTTGGGCTCATCTTTGGATCGGTTGCGGGATATTACGGCGGCTTCCTCGACCGCTTTCTCAACGTCATCGTGATGAATGCGTTCATGTCGTTTCCGGGAATTCTGCTGGCGATTGCCTTTGTGGCGTTTCTCGGGCCGGGTCTGTTTAATCTCGTGCTGGCACTCGCCATTGGCGGATGGGTGGGCTATGCGCGGCTGGTGCGGGCGCAGGTGCTGGCGGTGCGGGAGCGAGAGTTCGTGGAAGCCGCGCGGGCACTGGGCGCGAGCGACGCGCGAATCATCGTAAGACACATCCTGCCGAACATCATTCAGCCGGTGATTGTGCAGGCGGCGATTGGAATGGCGGGCGCGATTCTGGCCGAGGCCACGATGAGCTTTCTGGGACTGGGCGTGCCGCCTCCGACGGCGAGCTGGGGATCGATGCTGAACGACGGACGCTCGCACCTGTTCGATGCGCCGCACCTGGTACTCTTCCCTGCCGCAGCGGTGATGCTGGCCGTGTTGTCGTTCAACTTTATCGGAGACGGATTGCGGGATTATCTCGATCCGAGATCGCGGATTGAAGTGGGGCTGTAGAGCGAAAAGACATTCACCACAGAGGCACGGAGAAAATCAGCTCAGGCGTCTCGTTTCGTTGCGCGCGACGCAACAGCCATACACGAGTTGGCATCGCAGTCCGCGGCGAAAGCATTTCACCACAGAGGGCACGGAGCACACAGAGAAAATTCAGTCAGGGTATGGCGGGTTCATGGCGGTGCACTAGAATCATCCCAACATATTCATGAGGTTTGTGATGCTCTCTTCTCGATTCAGGATTTGTGCGGTTGCAGGCATTTTGCTTCTTACTTTGACTCTCGCAATGTCGTGTGGCGGACAGGCAACACAAACAAACACCCAAACGACGACCACCCCGACGCCGACAACACCGGCACCACAGGGATATCAACTGGTTTGGTCGGACGAGTTCAACGGGACCGATGGCTCGGCTCCGGATGCCGGCAAGTGGGCGATCCAGACGGGTGGCAACGGCTGGGGCAACAATGAGGTGGAGTACTACACAACGCGCTCGCAGAACGTGCAGGTGTCGGGCGGCAACCTCGTGATTACCGCGATGAAGGAAAACTACACCGGGCCGGACGGCGTATCGCGCAATTACACGTCGGCGCGCATGCAAACCAAGGGGCTGTTTTCACAGCAGGGCGGGCGGTTCGAGTCGAGCATCAAGATTCCCAAGGGGCAGGGGATGTGGCCGGCGTTTTGGATGCTGGGGTCGGACATTGATACGAACCCGTGGCCCGCGTGCGGCGAGATCGACATCATGGAGAACATCGGCAAAGAGCCGGCGATCGTGCATGGCTCGATTCACGGCCCGGGGTACGCTCCGGGCAACGTGACGGCGGCTTACACGCTGCCGACGGGCGCGTTAGGCGATGGGTTTCACCTGTATGCCGTTGAGTGGGACGCGCAGCAGGTGCGGTTTTACATCGACAGCACACTGTATGCAACGTTTACGCCGGCGAATCTACCGAGCGGGTCGCCGTGGGAGTTCAATAAGCCGTTCTTCATTTTGCTGAATCTGGCTGTGGGCGGCGATTGGCCGGGGAATCCCGATGCAACCACGCAGTTTCCGCAGCAGATGCTAGTGGATTATGTGCGGGTCTACCAGAAGCAGTAGTAGAGGGTAACTGGCAATTGGTCACTGGTCACTTGTAGATTCATCGTCGACGCGCGAGTCACCGTCACGTAAGGCGCGAACTCTTTGACACATTCCTGCATCTAACGCCGTATGGCTACGGAAAAAGCAGTCTTAGGCGGGGGATGTTTCTGGTGCGTGGAGGCGGCGTTCCTGCAGCTCGAGGGCGTCGAGACGGTGCGCTCGGGATACATGGGTGGGCGCAGACCGAATCCTACGTACGAGCAGGTCTGCACCGGCACGACGGGGCACGTCGAGGTGGCGGAGATCACTTTCGATCCGGCAAAGATCAGCTTCCGCGATCTGCTGGAGGTCTTCTTCACGGCGCATGATCCGACAACGCTGAATCGCCAAGGCAACGATGTGGGCGAGCAGTATCGCTCGGTCATCTTTTATTTCGACGAGGAACAGAAGAAGACGGCGGAAGAGGTCATCGCGGAGTTCACGCGGGAGAAAGTTTTCGATAAGCCGATTGTGACGGCGGTCGAGCCGGCCCAGACGTTCTATGTGGCCGAGGACTATCACCAGAATTATTTCGCTAACCATCCGTATCAGCCGTATTGCATGTTTGCGGTGGCGCCGAAGGTGAAGAAGATACGGCAGAAGTTTGCGTCGCGGCTGAAGGCGCAGGTGTAGCAGAGTTCCAGCGAGAGACATTCACCACAGAGGCACGGAGGACACCGAGTTTTAAGAATCAGTTCCTCTTGGTGTTGTCTGTGCCACCATGGTCGATCTCAGGGGTACAATTTTTCAATGGCGGATTCCCTTTTTCTCAGTTTATGGTTTCCCAGCTTTCACGAGGATGAAATGCTGCCGCGCACAGCGTCGGTGATGCGGCAGTTTCTGTTTTCCGACACGCGGGAAGGGATTACATATTTGTCGGTGCATCCGGTGGCGTGGTCGGAGCCGACGGTACTGGAGCGGCGCTTCAATCCGGGTGTGTCTCCGGAAGAAGCGGTAGAAATCGCCGGCGAATTCGCACATGACGATTTCGGTTTCGTCTTCGAGGCGTTCTGGGATTTGTGGGTGCCGAACGATGACTCGGAAGGCGATGCGTGGGTGCAGCGTCCCATCGCGGTGCGTTTCGTGGCGCACGGATTGCAGTTCGATGAGGGCATCTATACCGACGACGGGCACATTGAGGTGGATTTCGGATTGGATACTCCGTTTCTGTTCGAAGGGCTTGAGCTTTCAGCGAAGAACGAAGAGCACGTGCGATTTAATGTGGCCAAGCTAGTCGCATTCACTCTCGCC
The DNA here is from genome assembly GCA_963738905.1 of uncultured Acidobacteriaceae bacterium. Lineage (GTDB taxonomy): Bacteria > Acidobacteriota > Terriglobia > Terriglobales > Acidobacteriaceae > DASRAA01. The sequence goes on along the minus strand of CAVTYG010000007.1, from coordinate 49,598 downwards.
GTGCAAAACAACTGCAAGTTGAGCGGTCGTGTGTTGTGGTCGGAGTCGGAAAATAATCTGGCACAGAAGCTGATTGCGCAGTTGCAGCAGGTGCAGTGAAGCAGTTCCCAGTGGTCGGTTGTCAGTTGTCAGAAAAGGCCCGCAGATGCGGGCTTTCGTGTTTTTGCATAGCTTCTCTAGCGGCGACACGAAGCAGCTTGAGTGGGCACCCGTAAAAATCGCGGGGACTGAAGTCCCCGCGGGTAATCAATCAAGAACACTGCAATGCTGGCGTGAAGGCCAGCACTACCCTATTTCGTGCGGCCGCCTTCGATTTTCAGTTCGGCGCTGGCGCCGGCCTGGGCTGCCGCTAAACGAGCGGTCAGCACGCGGAACGGCGAACAGGAAACGTAGTTGAAGCCGTTCTGCGCGCAGAACTCGACGGATGCGGGATCTCCGCCATGTTCGCCGCAGATGCCGATCTTGATGGTCGGGCGCGTGTTGCGTCCCTTCTCGACGGCGATCTTGATCAACTGTCCGACACCCTGCTGATCGAGAGTGGCGAACGGATCCTGCTTCAGGATGCCTTCCGCGAGGTAGGCGGTGAGAATTCTGCCTACGTCGTCGCGCGAGAAGCCGAAGGTGGTTTGGGTGAGGTCGTTGGTGCCGAAGCTGAAGAACTCGGCCTCCTTGGCGATCTCATCGGCGACCAGAGCAGCGCGCGGAAGCTCGATCATCGTACCGACGAGGTAGTCGACCCGGGCTTCCTTCTCGGCGAAGACTTCTTCGGCGACGCGACGCACGATAGCGGCCTGGTTGGCCATTTCCTTGATGCCCGTGGTGAGCGGGATCATGACCTCGGGCTTCACCTTGACGCCTTCGCGCGCGACCTTGACGGCCGCTTCGAAGATGGCGCGCGCCTGCATCTCGGTGATCTCGGGATAGGTGATGCCGAGACGGCAGCCGCGGAGGCCGAGCATGGGGTTGACTTCGTGGAGCTGCTCGACGCGGTTGAGCAGCGTGTGCAGTTCCTTCAGCTTGGGCGAACGCGGCTTGGTGATTTCGAGCTTCGCGATCTCGACCATGAGATCTTCGCGACGCGGCAGGAACTCGTGCAGCGGCGGGTCGAGGGTGCGGATGGTGACCGGGAAGCCGTCCATGGCGCGGAAGACGCCGACGAAATCGGCACGCTGCATGGGCAGAAGTTTTTTCAGCGCGGCGCGGCGGTCTTTCTCGTTACTGGCGAGAATCATGGTGCGCATGTAGGGCAGGCGGTCTTCGGCGAAGAACATGTGCTCGGTGCGGCAGAGTCCGATGCCTTCGGCTCCGAATGCACGGGCCTGCAGGGCGTCGCGGGGGATGTCGGCATTGGCGCGAACGCCGATGCGACGGAAAGGCTCGGCCCAGGCCATGAACTTCAGAAGCTCCGGATCGTCAGGCGAGGCAGCGACGGTCTTAAGCTGGCCGTTGATGACGCGTCCGGTGGTGCCGTCGAGAGAGATCCAGTCGCCGGCCTTGAGGGTCTTGCCCGCTACTTTGATTTCGCGATTTTTCTCGCTGACATCGATGTCGCCGGCGCCGGCGACGCAGCACTTGCCCATGCCGCGAGTAACGACGGCGGCGTGGCTGGTCATGCCACCGCGCGAGGTGAGAATGCCGCTGGCGACTTCCATGCCGTGAATGTCTTCGGGCGTGGTTTCGGCGCGGACGAGGATGAGCTTGGTCTTCGGGTCTTTCTGGAAACGCTCGACCGCTTCGTCGGCGGTGAAGACGATCTGTCCGACGGCGGCGCCCGGCGAGGCGGGTAGGCCAGTGGCGAGCACTTCGACCTTCACGCCCTTTTCATCGAGGCGGGGAACGAGGAAGTCGTAGAGCTGGTTGGCTTCGACGCGGAAGATGGCTTCTTCCTTGCTGATGAGGCCTTCATCGACCATCTGGATGGCGACGCGAACGGCGGCACGACCGGTACGCTTGCCGTTGCGGGTCTGCAACATGTACAAGCGGCCGTCCTGGATGGTGAACTCGAAGTCCTGCATGTCGCGATAATGCTTCTCGAGGCGCGTGGTGATTTCGCGGAGCTGCTTATAGGTGTCCGGCTGAATCTCTTCCAGCTTCGAGATGTGGATGGGGGTACGAATGCCGGAGACTACATCCTCGCCCTGCGCGTTCATGAGGAACTCGCCGTAAAACTCTTTCGCGCCGGTGGCGGGATTGCGGGTGAATCCGACGCCGGTGCCGCTGGTGTCGCCGAGATTGCCGAACACCATGGCCTGCACGTTGACGGCGGTGCCGAGCATGTCGTCAATGTTGTTGATGCGGCGATAGGTCTTGGCGCGATCATTCATCCAGGAGCGGAATACGGCATCACGCGACATCACGAGCTGGTCGTGCGGGTTCTGCGGAAATTCCTGCTTGGTGTGCTTGAGGACGACCTTCTTGTACTCGGCGATGACTTCCTGCAGAGCCTTGGCGTCGAGCTCGGTGTCGAGCTTCACCTTGCGCTGCTTCTTCTTGCCGTCGAAAACTTCTTCGAATGCGTGCTTGGGAATGTCGAGCACGACGCTGCCGAACATCTGGATGAGGCGGCGATAGGAGTCGTAGGCGAAGCGCGGATTGTTGGTGAGCTTGGCGAGGCCTTCGACCGACTTGTCGTTGAGGCCGAGGTTGAGGATGGTGTCCATCATGCCGGGCATGGAGAACTTCGCGCCGGAGCGGACGCTCACGAGCATCGGATTGTCGGCGCCGCCGAGCTTCTGGCCCTGAAGCTTCTCGAGCTTGTCGAGGGCTTCGTCCATCTGGCGGTTGACTTCTTTGGAGACGTCGCCGTTGCGCATGTACTCGCGGCAGGCTTCGGTCTGGATGGTGAAGCCCGGGAGGAACGGGGAGCTTGGCGTTGGTCATCTCGGCGAGGCCGGCGCCCTTGCCACCCAACTCGTCCTTCATTTTGCCGTTGCCCTCGGCGTGGTTGTCGCCGAAGGAATAAACGTACTTAACCGATTTTGTGTCGGCTGCTTTGGGTTCAACGTCCAGTGTCTGTGTGCTCATGATCAATCCTTTGCTGCGTATAGGAAGATTTGGATTCGATAACGATTTCGCTGAAATCGGCGATGGTGGAAAATTCGTTTAACAAGGTTTGCAGTAGCGCCAGGCGGTTGGCGCGAACGCGCTCGTCGTCAACCATGACCATGACCTTGTCGAAGAACAGGTCAAGCGGCTGACGAAGACGGCTGATTTCGGTGAGAGCGGCGTTGTAATTCTTCTGGTCGCGCAACTGACGGACTTTCGTGGCGACTTCAGGAAGACGATTCGCCAGAGACTTCTCCGATTCTTCGGTCAACGCGTCGGGTTCGAGCTGGTCGGCGATTTTCTTTCCGCTTTCGTTTGCCTGCCGCAGGATGTTCTTGGTCCGCTTGAACGCGACCGAGATCGAAGCGAAGTCATCGGAGTCGCGGACCTGCGTCAAAGCTTCGGCGCGGGCGATGGCATCGACAACATCGTCGGCCCCGGCGGCAAGAACGGCGTTCACTACATCGTAAGCGAAGCCGCGCACGTCGCGCAGATAGAACTCGAGCCGCTCGCGCAGGAAGCCATCGACTGAAGCGCGGAAATCAACTTTCTGGTCGAAGCGGCGCTCGGCATCTGTGCCTTTGTACTCGGCGCGAGCGTCAGAAAAGAGTTTGTTCAGCGTGAGGGGAAGTTTGTGCTCGGCGATGACGCGAACAATGCCGTTGGCGGCGCGACGCAATGCGAACGGGTCCCGGGAGCCGCTGGGCTGCAAACCGAGAGCGAACATGCCGGTAATGGTGTCGGCCTTGTCAGCGATGGCCAGGACTGCGCCTTCCAGCGTCGGCGGAACTTCGTCGTCGGCCGATTCGGGCTGGTAGTGGTGATAGACGGCGTCGCCGATGGCATCGGCGGTCGTCTTGGGAAGCGCGGAATCGAGCTGCTGCGCCTTGGCGTAGAGCCCGCCCACAATGCCCTGTAGCTCAGTGAACTCTTTTACCAACTCGGTGGTGAGGTCGGCCTTGGCGAGATGCGCGGCCTTAAAAACAACACCCGGGCGAACCCCGACTCCGGCTTCGCGGAGGACCTCGGAGATCAGGCTGCCAAGCTTCTGGATGCGCGAGGTCTTGTCGAAGTAGCTGCCGAGATCTTTCTGGAACGTGACCGACTTCAGCATCTCGACGCGTTCGCGGAGATTGATCTTCTGATCGGTGTCCCAGAAGAAGCGCGCGTCGTTGAAGCGGGCGCGGAGAACGCGTTCGTTGCCGTGGCGGATGAGGCCGTCGGGATCGCTGTCGGTGTTCAAGACGGCAAGAAAGTGGGGTGACAGTTTGCCATCGGCGTCTTCGAGCGCAAAATATTTCTGGTGGTCGCGCATCACGGTGACCAGAACTTCCGCGGGCAGCGTCAGAAACTCTGGATCGAAGCTGCCGAGGATGACAGACGGACATTCGGTCAGATTGACCACGGTGTCGAGCAGTGATTTGTCTTCGCGCCAGCGTGCTCCGGGGACGGTGCGGGTTGCGGCATCGAGGGCCTTGCGGATGCGCTGTTCGCGCTCGCCGGCACTGACCGTGACGTGCGCGTCTGCGAGCTTGGTCGCGTACTCGCCGGGCTTCGCAATCGCGACCGCGCCACTGGAGAGAATGCGGTGTCCCCGGCTGGAGTGACCAGCGGTAATGCCTCCGAACTCGACGGGGACGACCTGGTCGTCGAGGAGTGAAACCATCCAGCGCACCGGGCGCACGAAACGCTCGGCAGACTTGCCGCGCCAGTACATGCTCTTGGCCCAGTAGATTCCGGCGATTTCTTTGGGTAACGATTCGGCGAGAATTTCGCTCGCGGTGCGCCCCTTTTTCTGCACCCTGGCGGCGAGGTATTCACCCTTGGGAGTCGTGATCTTCTCCAGCGCGGTGACTGCCACACCGGCCTTGCGGGCGAAGGCCTCGGCAGCGGGAGTGGGCACGCCATCCTTAAAGGCAACCTTGAGGGATGGGCCGGTAAGCTGCTCGTGTACATCGGGCTGCTGTAGGGCGACTTCTCGCGCCAATACTGCGATGCGGCGTGGTGTGGAAAACGACTCGATTACGGGAGCGTCGGCGAGGCGTTCGCGCGCGAGCAAGTCTTTGGCGCGGCGTGCGAGTTCGTCGCGCGCGGAGTCGAGCATGCGCGCCGGGATTTCTTCGGTTCCGATCTCGAGAAGGAAGTCAGCCATGAATCAGAGCGTTCTCTCTATTGTTACCGCATTTCGTGTTGCAGTTGTGTGACTGGGGTCACAGGAAAACCGCTGTTCGCTCCGCGGACTAAAGTCCGCGAAAACATCTGCCGTCCCTACCGGGACTCGGTCGATTTATTACGTATACCCAGCGCTGAAGCGCTGGGCTGTGATCTTTCGCCTCTCCAGGTGGTTCACGTCCGCCCCCGGCACCAGGCCTAGCTGACTGCTCTGTCGCCGCTCCGCGGCTCGGGTTCGTATGTCACGACCTGACCGCGGGCTTACGCCCACGGCTACAACAAATTCCGCCGCTACGCGGCTACACCGCTAATAATCACAACTCAATTACAGCGCAAACAATGAAACTAAGTAGCAGCCCCGACCTTTTCAGTTTGTGGCACCGGAACCGATTCTCGTTCCGCCTGCTGCTGGTCGACGTAGGCCTTGGCCACGCCGACGGCGAGAGCACGAATGCGGGCGATGATTCCTACTCGCTCGGTGACGCTGATGGCTCCGCGCGCATCGAGAATGTTGAACAGATGCGAGCACTTCAGGCAGAGGTCGAAAGCGGCGAGGACTGGGAAGCGTTTACGCTGTTCGCTTTTCGCTATTCGCTATTCTCCAGAATCGGGCTTTTCGCTGTTCGCTTCTCCGTCATCGCCGGCTTTGGACGACTTACGCTTCTGCATGAAGTTGGCGTGGTACTCGTCCAATAACGCCTGGCACTCGGACTCGTACAGCTTCAGGTGCTGCCAGGCGTTGTCCACGTCGGCGCGCTCGAAGTTGTACACCGAGAATTGCAACTCATCCTGCAAGCGAATCTCGCCGTACTTTACGGGGCGCCCATCGGGGCCGACGACCCAGGTGATGTCGTAGATAGTGTCCACATCCTGGAGAAATGCCGCGATGCGCTCCAGGCCGTACGTAAGCTCGGCCGAGATGGGATCGAGGTCGATGCCACCGCATTGCTGGAAGTACGTGAATTGTGTGATTTCGAGGCCGTCAAGCATCACCTGCCAGCCGATACCCCAGGCGCCCAGCGTGGGCGATTCCCAGTTGTCTTCCTCGAACTTGATGTCGTGCTTGCGCAGGTCGATGCCGATGGCTTCGAGCGATGCGAGATAGAGGTCCTGCACATTCGCCGGCGGCGGCTTGAGGATGACCTGGTACTGCATGTGCTTGAAGAGACGGTTGGGGTTCTCGCCGTAGCGTCCGTCGGCAGGACGGCGCGAGGGCTGAACGTAACCGACGCGGTAAGGTTTGGGGCCAAGTACACGCAGGAATGTTTCCGGCGCCATGGTTCCGGCGCCAACTTCGACGTCGTACGGCTGTTGCAGAACGCAGCCCTGAGCAGCCCAAAAAGTTTGCAGACGAAGGAAGAGTTCCTGAAAGGTCAGCGGATTGGGGGAAGATGCCAAGTAGTTTTCTTTCGCGGGCTAAAGCCCGCTTCGGAATTCAAGAGCGCATTCGACACGGCTAAAGCCGTGCCCCTTCAAATCCCTACAACTTATTCAACATCACGGCCGTTACCAATCGCTTCTCCACATGGCGCTCGACAATCTGCACCAGGTAGCGTCGCAAGTCGGCGCACTGAGAAGCGTTCCAAGCCTCGCCGGGCAAATTCTCCAGCGGTGTACGGAACATTTGCACTGCCACGGCTCGGGACTCGGCAGTTAACTCCGAAGAAGCCAGCCGCTTGTCCTGCGCGCACATCAAACCGTCGGCCAACGCGTGATAAAACGCGCGACTCCCATTGAGCGACCGGCCACACCGGCTACACAACCCAAGCTCGGGCAAAAACCCAATCAACCTGACCAGCCAAAGCTGGAAGTAGGTCAGGGGCATCCAGATTGAGCCAGTACGCAACTGCCGCAACACCGAAACCGTCAGGCGATAAATCGCATCGTTGGCTTCGCGCTCGGGCAGAAGCTCATCGAGCATCTCGGCAACATGTTCGAGCCCCACGACACGCGGGTAATCCAGCGTGTCCGATAGCGGCGACTCGAGAATGTCGCAGGAATCGAGCCGGGCCAACTCCTGACGCTCGCGATCTTCGTAATGCACGCGGACGCAGGTGAGCGGTTCCAGCGCACCGCCAAATCGCCGGCGCGACTTCTTGGCCGAGCGCGCCACACCCTTGACCTTGCCCTCGATGCGGGTGAACAGGGTGACCAGAAGATCGGCTTCACGCAGCGGATACGTTCGCAAAACAATTGCTTCCGACTGCTTTAAAGGCATGAATTATTGCCTGATCGATAAGCGACACCCAGCTCGGAATTAACAGACTTCGCGGACGAGACTACCTATATCAAGTGGTGAGACGGTACCGCGCCGTAAGGCACTATTTTACTGACTGATGTTGGCTTGTGCAAAGGCAGGAACTAGAGGCTTGCGGTCGATGCGAAACGCAGCCGCCGGTCTAGCGTGCGGCGGATTGGCAACGGGTGCGATGCGAGGCCGAGCGAACATTGGCGCTGCGACGAGCCGTCGAATTGGCGTGGCGGGCGAGCGCGGCTTGCTTGAGTTCCTCGATCTCGCTGAACTGACGCACAGCCATCTGATCGATCATCTGATGGACGGTGAGGATGGGTGACTGGCCAATCTGAATTAATTGCATGTCGCGGAGATTAGTGCTGGTTGTTAGTGGTGGAAATCCCTATTTGGTGGCAATGGCACTACGACCGATGGGTCATGGGCCGGAAGTGCGATGCTAGAATGCGCGAAAGATACTGATTCTGCGTTGCTTGATCGACTGCGGATGCACAGCCCTTCCAGCTCTGACACGACCGCGACCGCTTCGGCTCACCCGATAGTGGTACTGACGGGCTTCATGGGCAGCGGCAAAACCACGACGGCACAGGCCCTCGCGGAGCTGCTGGGATGGCGATGCGTCGATCTCGATCGCGTGATCGAGATGCAGGAGGGCGCGGAGATCCGGCAACTTTTTCGGCGTCACGGTGAGGCGCGGTTCCGGGAGATCGAACACGGGCCCTGCGGGAGTGCCTGGCTGGGTGCGACGGTCCGACGGTGATTGCACTGGGTGGCGGAGCGTTTGTGCAGTCGCGCAATGTGGAAGCATTGGTTGCGCACGCAGCGGTGACGGTCTTTCTCGACACCTCGGTTGAGGAGATGCTGCAGCGGTGTGAAACCGAGGCTGCACACGATGCGGAGAATCCGCGACCTCTGGCGGCCGACCGGGAGGCGTTCGTTCGACTCTACGAAGAGCGGCTTCCCTTCTATCGGACAGCGTCGGTGACCATTGCGACGGCGGGAAAAGACGTCGCGAAAATCGCGACGGAGATCGCCGAAAAGTTGGGCCTCAAGCCGCGTAAGTGAGGCCCGCCACCAATCGCGGGCGAGGGTTTCGGCGCGCTTTTCGTCGCTGCAACGTGATGTAAACTAATTTTTACAGACAATGTCACAGTCAAAAATTCCCGTCGGAATCCTGGGCGCCACCGGTGTAGTCGGACAGCGTTTCATCCAGTTGCTGGAGAACCATCCGTGGTTCGAAGTTGCATGGCTGGCGGCGTCGGACCGCTCGGAAGGCAAGGCTTATGGCGACGCAGTGCGCTGGCGGCTGAAGACGGAAGTTCCGGAGCGGGTAACGAAGATGACGGTTTCGCCGGCAGGACCCGACGGGGCGCCACGCGTGATTTTCGCCGCGCTGGATGCGGGGATCGCTCGCGAACTCGAGCCGAAGTTTGCCGAAGCGGGATGCGCGGTGGTCAGCAACTCGTCGGCGTTTCGCATGCAGGAAGATGTGCCGTTGGTGATTCCCGAAGTGAACGCCGAGCATCTTGCGCTGATCGAGCAGCAATGCTGGCGAAAGAAGTCGGGAGGATTCATCGTCACCAATCCGAATTGCTCGGCCATCGGGCTGGTCGTCGCGTTGGCGCCACTGCAGCAGAAGTTCGGTATCGAGTCGGTGTTTGTGACCACGATGCAGGCGGTGAGCGGAGCGGGATATCCCGGGGTGGCGTCGCTCGACATTCTGGGCAATGTGATTCCGTTCATCAAGAACGAAGAAGAGAAGATGGAAGAGGAGACGAAAAAGCTCCTCGGAAAGCTGAACAGCCATCGCGTCGAGGACGCGCCATTCAGCATGACGGCGCACTGCAACCGCGTTGCGGTGGAAGACGGACATACGGAATCGGTGTCGGTGAAGTTGAAGCAGAAGGTGGACGCGGAGGAAGTTATCGCGGCGTTTCGCGATTTCCCGTCGCAACCGCATGAGATGGGGTGTCCGCTGGCGCCGGAGCGGCCAGTGGTTTATGACTCGGCACCCGACCGGCCGCAGCCGCGGTTTGATCTCGATCGTGGCGAAGGCATGACCGTGAGCGTCGGACGGCTGCGTCCCTGCGGCGTGCTGGACTACAAGTTCACTGTGCTCTCGCATAATACGATCCGTGGAGCTGCCGGCGCGGCATTGCTGAATGCCGAGCTACTGAAAGTTCAGGGCTTCCTATCGTGAACACCGATGCAAGTCCACTTCCCCCAACGGTGGTAGCGCCGTGATCGTGATGAAATTCGGCGGGACCTCCGTCGAAGATGCCACGGCCATCGACCGAATTGCCGGAATCGTTAAAGGCCGGCTGCCGGAGCGGCCGTATGTGGTCGTCAGTGCCATGTCGAAAGTCACCGACACGTTGCTGACGATGGCAGCGGCGGCGGGAAACGGTGACCGCGACAAGGCGCTGGAGTTGTGTCACCAGGTACGCGAGCGGCACTTCAATACCGCAGGCGAATTGCTGGGTACAGGACTCTTCACCGAGCTGCACTCGGAACTGCACGGAGAATTTGATTCGCTCGAGCAACTGCTCCGCGGCATTACAGCGGTGGGCGAACTGACGCCACGCACATCCGACTACGTTGTTTCGTTCGGCGAACGGTTGTCGAGCATCATTATTACGGCGGCGTTCGTGGCGCGCGACATACCGGCGACGCTACTTGATGCGCGGCAAGTCATCGTGACCGACGGGCAGCATGGCCGGGCGATTCCGCAGGTGGACGAGATCAATCATCAATTGCAAGTCCACGCTGCACCGCTCATCGCCGAGGGCCGCGTGCCGGTGATGGGCGGATTCATCGGATCGACGCGCGAAGGCATCACGACAACGATTGGGCGCGGCGGCTCGGATTTCTCGGCGGCGCTGGCTGGCGCTGGTCTTAACGCGACGCGTATCGAGATCTGGACCGACGTTGACGGCATGAAGACGACCGATCCGCGAATTTGCCCGGACGCGCACCGCATCAAGGTCATCAGCTTCGATGAAGCGGCGGAGTTAGCGTACTTCGGCGCGAAAGTCTTGCATCCGGCAACGGTGCTGCCGGCGGTGGAGAAGAACATTCCGGTGCTGGTGCTGAACTCACGCAATCCGGAGAACGAGGGAACGCGGATCGTCGCACGAACACAAAAGTCGAAGACGCTCTTTAAGGCGATTGCCGCGAAGCAGCGCATCACCATCATCGAAATCGTTGCAGCCCGCATGCTGATGGCGCATGGTTTCCTGGCGTCTGTCTTCGAGATCTTCGCGCGACATAAATGTGCGATCGATATCGTGTCCACTTCGGAAGTCAGTATCTCCGTAACGGTCGACTCGAACGAAGCGATACCGGCAATCGCTGCAGACCTGGAGAAGCTGGCGTACGTGAAGTTTTCCGGGCGGCAGGCGATTATCTGCCTGGTTGGCGAGAGCATTCGCGAGCGTCCGGGCGTCGCGGCGCAGGTGTTCGACGCCGTGAAAGACATTAACGTGCGTATGATTTCCCAGGGCGCCTCAGAGATCAACATGTCGTTCGTCGTGGAGGAAGCGGACGTGCCTGGCACGATTCAGCGCCTCCATTCGCGGTTCTTCTCGGAAGTCGATCCCGAGGTATTCGATTGAGTCCCCCACGGCGACATTTCGTCCTGCTGGGTAACGGGAAGACCGGCTCAGTGGTGGCGGAGATCGCTGTGGAACGCGGCCACCGAATTACGGTCCTCACGGAAGCACACAATCTCAATGGAACCTGGCTGACGGCGGCGAATCTGCACGATGTGGACGCAGTCATCGACTTCACCGAACCGGGGGCTGTACTCGCGAACATCTCGGCTTGCGTTGCCGCCAGGAAGCCAATGGTGGTGGGCACGACCGGCTGGTATGCCGAGTTGAACCGGGTGCGCGAAGAAGTCGAAAGCGCAGGCTGCGGGCTCGTCTTCGGAGCAAACTTCTCGTACGGCGTAAACCTGTTCTTCCAGATAGCGCGAGAAGCTGCGGCGGCGCTGCGACATGGCTACTCCGGGCACATCACCGAAACGCACCACGTCCATAAGAAGGACGCGCCATCAGGAACGGCGGTAGCGTTACGGAATATTGTTGCCGATGCGGCGGGCGTGAAAGTGGAAATCACGTCGAAACGAGAAGGCGACGTCATGGGAGTGCATGCCCTCGAGCTTTCATCGGTTGGGGACACGATCACCCTGAGCCACGACGTAAAGTCGCGACGGACGTTCGCCGAAGGAGCGGTCCTGGCGGCAGAGTGGGTCATTGGCAAAACGGGCTTCTACGACTTCAGGGATATTTTCAGTCAGCTCTGATTTTCACAGCCGGTTGGCCATACAATTCGGGCAAGAGGTACGGAAGGCATGACACTACGCGGATGCGGCACCGCCCTGGTAACTCCTTTTCAGCGAGACGGCAGCGTTGACGAGATGGCGCTGCGCCAGCTCGTGGGGTGGCAGGTGGCTTCAGGAATCGACTTTCTGGTGCCCTGCGGAACAACTGGCGAGACGCCAACTCTCACGCATGACGAGTGGCTGCGTGTGATCGACGTGACCATCGAAACCGCCGCCGGGCGCGTGCCCATCATGGCGGGTGCGACGTCCAACAACACCGAAGAAGCAGTTGCCAAGACGCGCGAAGTGTCCGCGCGTGAAGGTGTCGATTACGTTCTGAGCGCAACGCCCTACTACAACAAGCCGACGCAAGAGGGTGTTTACCAGCATTTCCGCGCGATAGCGGACGCTTCGCAGAAGCCAGTCATCCTGTATAACATCGCGGGTCGTACCGGAACCAACATCGAAACTTCGACACTCCGGCGGTTAACCGAAATTCCGAACATCATTGGCGTAAAAGAAGCCAGCGGAAACATCGCTCAAATCGCCGAAGTCTGCGCGACCATGCCGGAAGATTTCGTGGTGTTCTCAGGTGACGATGCAATCACGCTTGCTGTCATCGGACTGGGCGGCGCGGGCATCGTCTCTGTTGTGTCGAACGAGATCCCGGCAGAGATGACACGCCTGACGCAAGCCGCCTTGGCCAACAAATGGGACGTTGCGCGTTCCATCTTCCGTCGATACCTGCCGCTGATGCAGGCCAACTTCATGGAGTCTAACCCCGGGCCTGCCAAGGCCGTTCTCTCGATGATGGGGCGAATTGAAGAAGTCTACCGGCTGCCAATAGTACCCATGCGGCCGGAGAACCGCGCCAAACTGGAGAAGGTTGTCAGCGAGGTGGGATTGTTGCAGCCTCACTCGGTAACCGTGCAGTAGATTCGCAGCCATCGCGTGTCATTTATACTTCCCGCAACATGCACGAGTTGCAATTTGCTATCGAGCGCCTCTACGGCGACGGAAATGCCGCGTCCAGCCCTGAAGCCCGCTCCGTATTCCTGAAGTTTCGCGATGCTCTGACAGACGGCGAGATCCGCGCCGCCGAGAAAATCAATGGAAGCTGGCGGACGAATGCCTGGGTGAAGAAAGGCATCCTCTTGGGATTTCGCATCGGCGCCCTGGTGCAGAGCGGCGATCCTGACGTGCTCGGCTTCGTCGATAAAGATACCTATCCCATTCGTAATTTCACGACCAGTGACAAGGTGCGCGTAGTGCCCGGCGGCTCGTCGGTGCGGGCCGGCGCCTACGTCGCGCCCTCGGTCGTATGTATGCCGCCGATGTACATCAACGTCGGGGCCTACGTGGACGAAGGTTCAATGGTGGATTCGCACGCGCTCGTCGGCTCCTGCGCGCAGATCGGTAAACGCGTGCACATCAGCGCGGCGGCACAAATTGGCGGTGTGCTGGAGCCGATTAACGCTTCGCCGGTCATTATCGAAGACGAAGTTCTCGTCGGCGGCAATTGCGGCGTCTACGAAGGCACGCAAGTCGGGGCGGGCGCGGTGTTGGGAGCCGGAGTGATCCTCACGCGTTCGACTCCGCTGTTCGATATTCCCAATGGGACCATTCATCGCTCCAGTGAAACCGGACCTCTTCACGTGCCGGCTCGCGCTGTAGTTGTACCCGGCTCGCGTGCGATTACCAAGGGCAACGCAGCCGAATGGGGACTATCCCTCTATACGCCCGTCATCGTGAAGTATCGCGACGAGCGTACCGACCGCGGGGTGGAGTTGGAAGACATTCTGCGCTAATCACCATGTCAGCCGAGAACAACAATCGCGGACAGGTTTTCTTAGTCATCGCGGCAGTCGCAGCGGCTGCGACCGGCCTGGTATGGATGACTTCGCACTCCGCCATGCTCTTCCTGGTGATGCGCTGGCTGGTGCTGCTCACTCTCGTGGCGTACGCATCCTTCCGGCGGACCCTGACGGCGTGGATCTTCGTCGCCATGCTGTTGGGAGCAGAGATCGGGCACGACTTTCCAAACGCCGCAGTCCACCTGCGCGTGCTGGCGCTGATCTTTCTGCGGCTGATCAAAACGATTATTGCTCCGCTGCTCTTTGCGACGCTCGTCGTCGGCATCGCCGGACACTCCAACCTTCGGCAAGTAGGACGGCTGGGCCTGCGGTCCATCATCTTCTTCGAGATTGTCACGACCCTGGCGATCTTCCTCGGACTGGCGGCCATCAACATTACGAAGGCAGGCGTCGGCGTTCAATTACCGACAACCACGTCGGCGTCAGATGCCGGCGTCGCCAAGCTGAGCGCGGAGGACACGATCCTTCACGTCTTTCCCGAGAACATCGCAAAGGCCATCGCGGACAATGCCGTCTTGCAGGTCGTAGTGTTCAGCCTGATCTTCGCCATTGCGCTGGCGATGATCCCCGAAGCCAAGCGACGCGTCATGCTGGCGTTTTGCGAGAGCCTGGCGGAGACGATGTTCAAGTTCACCAACATCGTCATGTATATGGCTCCGCTGGGCGTGGGCGCTGCGGTCGCTTACACCGTGGGACACACTGGGCTCGGCGTGCTCGGCAGTCTGCTGAAGCTGCTGCTTACGCTTTACGCCGCGCTGCTGGTCTTCATCTTCGCAGTGCTTCTACCGATCGCGCTGATGTTCCGCGTGCCGCTGAAGCGGTTTATTCGCGCGGTGTCGGAACCCGTGACCATTGCATTCGCTACGGCAAGCTCCGAAGCAGCCCTGCCGCGCGCAATGGAAGCGATGGAAGCGATCGGCGTTCCGCGGCAAATCGTCGCGTTCGTCATCCCCACCGGATATAGCTTCAATCTCACCGGCAGCTCGCTCTATCTTTCGGTGGCCGCGATCTTCGTAGCCCAGGTCGGCGGCATCCATCTCACGCTCGGACAGCAATTCATGATCGTGTTGACGCTGATGCTGACCAGCAAAGGGGTCGCCGGTGTGTCGCGCGCAGCGCTCGTTATCCTGCTGGCGACCGCGACTTCGCTGGGATTACCGACAGAGCCTGTATTCCTCTTGCTCGGCGTCGATCAACTGCTCGACATGGGCAGAACTGCGGTCAACGTGCTCGGCAATTGCCTTGCGACGGTGGTCATGGCGAAGTGGGAAGACGAGTTCGAAACCGAAACACCTTCCGCGGTTGTGGCCGACGCCTTGCACTAACCCAAGGCTAAGGCAGCGTGGACTGCGGCAGTCGGATCGCCGCGCTCTCGAGATATTTCTGGCGTTGCACCAGATGCCGCTGACGGAAGTGGCTGACCGCGCGCTCTCCCCACACTCGCATGAAGTAGTAATTCAATCCCGCGCCGATGGCCGAGCTGACAACTGGAATGAGGCGCGCTGACCACTTCTCTACCATCTCCGCACTGGCTTTGGCGGCGATTCGCTGAATAACCCGCGGTATGAACTTCGCGACGACACGCTTCTCAACGATGTCGCGGCTGATGTCCACTCCGGCGGCGCTGGCCGCAGCCACCCAGAGTTCCGCTTCTTCCTGCTCGGTGCTATAGGAAAAGCCGTAGATCAGGCTGAGTTTTTGGATCATCCGGATGGTGATCGCAGCTAAGAAGCCGAGGTCGGGAATGATGGTGAACAGGCCTCCCATACCGAGCCCGGCACCTTCGACCGCGGCGATTCGCATGCTGGCTTGGATGGTCTCTTCCGCGATCTCGTCGAGCTTGGCGACATCCACCGAGTACACGCCTTCGTAGCTCAATGCCGGCAAGCCATAGGTCACCCGGAGATAGCGCAAGTACTTTTCAGGATCGACCTTCACGGTTTCGTACGCCTTCATGAAGGCGCCGCGAGTCGCCCGTTCGAGGGTGCGCCTCAGCAGAGACTTGCTATCGTTACCGCTCATACTTCGACCAGTATAGGGAATTTTGTGGGCGATGGTTCAGCTCATCGCGAATTCGAGTACAAGCGTTGTGCTAGCATCGAAAATATAAATGCCCCTTGGAAAGCTACTAGTCGTACCGCTCGGCGGACTTGGCGAGTTTGGCATGAATTGCATGGCCATCCGCTGGGGCGACGACATCATTGTCATCGATGCCGGGCTCATGTTTCCTGAAGCGGAGCTGCTGGGCGTCGATATCGTCGTACCCGACATCACGTATCTCATCGAGAACCGCGAGCACGTTCGCGCCATCGTCCTGACGCACGGCCACGAAGACCATATCGGAGCGCTGCCCTGGATCCTGTCGGAGCTCAACGTCCCGGTTTATGGCACCGAGTTCACCCTCGCCTACGTCGAAGGCAAGCTCGAGGAACACGGCCTGCTCGATGATGCCGACTTGAACGAGATTCGCGCGGGCGAGTCGTTCAAGATCGGGCCATTCACCATCAATCCGATCCAGGTGACACATAGCCTGGTGGATTGCGTTGCGCTGGCGATTCATACGCCGCTGGGCGTCATCATCCATACCGGCGACTTCAAGGTTGACCCGACGCCGACCGATACCCGGCTGTTCGATCTCCACGCGTTTGCTGAGTACGGCAAGCGAGGTGTGCTGGCGTTGTTTCAGGACTCGACCAACGTCGAGCGTCGCGGCTATACGCCAAGCGAACGCGCCGTGCGGGCACGTTTCGACGAGATCTTCGCCCGTACCAAGCGCCGTCTTTTCATCTCGTGCTTTTCGTCGTCGATTCACCGCATCAAGCTGGCCATCGACACCGCCTACGAACACGGACGGAAAGTCACGCTGGTAGGCCGCTCGATGATGGAGTCGACGGAGATCGCACAGGACCTGGGCTACATCGACGCGCCGGAGGGATTGATCGTTCACCCTTCCCAGGCCAAGGACATGCCTCCGGAGAAAGTCTGCGTCCTCATCAGCGGGACCCAGGGGGAACCGATGTCGGCGCTGTCGCGCGCCGCTGTGGACAATCACAAGCACGCGAGAATTCAGCCTGGAGATACGGTGGTTCTGTCGTCGCGCATCATTCCCGGCAACGAAAAGGCCATCTACCGGGTGATCGACCACCTATTCCGGCGTAACGCGCACGTGATTTACGACGATGGCTCGACGCCGCCGGTGCACGTCAGCGGACACGCCAGCCAGGAAGAACTGAAGCTCATCATCAACCTGGTGAAGCCACGATACTTTATCCCGATTCACGGAGAGTATCGCCAACTGAAGCTTCACGCGGAACTGGCGGGTTCGATGCATGGCTCGGTAGGCCACGTGATGATGATCGAGAGCGGGGATGTACTCGAGTTCGACGAGCTGGGCGCGCGCAAAGCGGGTCGCGTGGCGGTCGGTCGAATCTGTATCGACTCGAATTCCATGGGCGATGTGGTCGAAGACCTGGTCATCCGCGATCGCCGGCACTTGAGTGAAGACGGCATCGTGCTGCCGATCATCGCCATCAACAAACTTACGGGAGTGGTGGAGACCTCGCCTGAGATCGTGATGCGCGGCTTCTCGCCCAGCGCCGGGGAAGACGGATTCCTCGACCAGGCTCGGCTCACAGTCATGAGCACGCTCGACAGCTCAAGCAAAGAGGAACGAGCCGACTACGGCGTCATCAAAGAGAAAATTCGCCAGGACTTGAAGCGCTTTATCGTAAAACACACTTCACGCCGTCCGCTCATCATGCCGGTCATCCTCGAAATCTAGTATGGTCACGATCGAACAGATCAAGCAGGCACAGCACAAACTTCGGGGCGTTGCGGCGCATACACCGTTAGTGCGCGTCTTTCCACCCGCTGACGCCAGTGGAAGCGGCGCGGACGAAGAGCTCTACCTCAAGCTCGAGAGCATGCAGCCCATCGGGTCTTTCAAGCTACGGGGTGCTTACAACAAGATCGCTTCGCTTACCGAGGAAGAGCGGAAGCGCGGAGTGATTTCCTACTCCAGCGGCAACCATGCGCAAGGCGTAGCCTATGCGGCCCGCACGATGGGAGTGAAGGCGGTCATCGTGATGCCGCGCAACGCTCCGAAGATCAAGGTGGAAGCCACCGCCGCGCTGGGCGCTGAAATCCTATTCGTCGGCGCAGGCAGCAGCGAGCGCATGGCGAAGGCCCTGGAGCTCGCGCAGCAGCATGGCTACTGCGTGATACCGCCGTATAACGACGAGTACATCATCGCGGGACAAGGCACGACAGGATTGGAGATCCTCGATGACTGTCCGGATGTGGATCTCGTTCTCGCTCCGGTTGGCGGCGGCGGCTTGGTGAGCGGCATCGCGACCGCGATCAAATCAAGCAAGCCAGGCACGAAGGTCATCGGCGTTGAACCCGAGCTGGCCAACGATGCCCAGCAGAGCTTCCGCAAGGGCGAGATCGTCGAGTTGCCCGCGGAACGCGTTTCGAGCACGCTGGCCGACGGCTTGCGAACGCAGTCCATCGGAAAGCTTAATTTCGAGCACATCCGGCAATATGTGGACGACATTATCACGGTGAAAGAAGACGAAATCCGCGAAGCGATCGGCCGGCTGGCTCGCGAGGCGCGGATAGTAGCCGAGCCGAGCGGAGCCGTGACGTTTGCGGCCTGGTTGTTCCATCGCGATGAGCTGCCGCTCGGTTCGCAATAAGACCGTCGCCGTGGTGAGCGGAGGAAATATCGAGCCGCAGTTGCTGGCGCAGGTTCTGACGGAAGGCGCGGAGCCTGACACATCTGCCTAGGGCGAGAGGCTGACTAAGTTGGAGAGCAGTATGTTGTCAGTGAAGCGCGCGATTGCCTTGTGGTTCGTAGTGCTCGCGACATCTTCTGTAGTAATGGCGGCTGCGACCGAGCGCGGCATCATCATCCGCGACGCCGTAATCTACGTCGCACCCGATGCTTCTGCGGCCAAGTTGTCGAACGTGGGTCGGGGACGCGACATTGCGGTGATCGAGCGTTCTCCCGGATGGGCCAACGTGGTGGCCACGGTCGAGACTGATCCTGACGAGGAAACGGAACGCAACGTGACCGGCTGGATCGTCGATAAAGGCGTGATAACGCCCGCGACACCGGAAGGCGACCAGATCATCTACGGTGAGGCGGTTGATTCGGAAGCAGAAGCCAGCAAACGCGGAGGGCGCAAAGGCGCGGGGCAGGATGCAATGCGGCTTTACGCCGGGCTGGCGGAATACTTCCCCACTTCCCCCTTGGCTGCTGAATCGGCGTACCGCTCCGCCGATATCCGCTGGCAGATCGAGTCCATCGACGCTTCCACGCGACCTTCCGCGAAAGAGAGCGACCCGAGCTTGAAATATCAGATCGACGAGCAGTACATGAAGAAGGTCATCAAGAAATATCCCGGAACCAAGTGGGCGGACTTGGCTGCCTACCGGTTGCTCGACAACAAAACCTGTGGAGATTGGGCGGCGGAGGCGAAGTGTCCGGAGTTGGAAGCGGCGCTCTACGTGAAGTACGTAGCCGACCATGCTCAGTCGCCGAAGGCGCCCGAAGCGCTCTATAAGGCGGCGTGGCGTTACTCCGCGCTGATTGTCATCTACAAGTCGAACAACGATGGTAAGCGTTCGGCGGACTCCCTCGCGCGCGCTACCACAACGGCGAAGCGCATCGTTACGCAATTCCCGGACAATCTCGACTGGTCAACGCGAGCGCAGCGTTTGTTATACATGTTGCAGAACAATATGCCCACATTTGGGAATACGGTGGAATAGGTTGCCAATCGTCGAAGCGATCGTCCTCGGAATCGTTCAAGGTCTCACAGAATTTCTCCCCGTCTCCAGCACCGCACATCTCGCACTGGTGCCATGGCTGGTCACCAGACTCGGACTGGCCAACTGGAGCGATCCCGGCCTCACGTTCGATGTGGCGCTGCATGCCGGAACGTTGTTCGCCATCCTCATTTATTTCTGGCGGACGTGGATCCAGATCCTGCGCGCCGCATTCGGAGGCAAGGTCGTTCGCTTCTCCGAAACCAGCGACATCGGGCGTGATCTCACTCCCGCAGAACAGCAAAGCGAACGCCGCCTGCTCTGGTACATGATCGCCGCAACCATTCCCGCGGCAATCGCTGGCGCGGCTGCTGGAAAAGCGCATCGAGACCACCTTTCGCGCTCCTGAGCTGGTAGCGATCATGCTGATCGTCGTCGCCGTCATCATGTGGCTGGCCGAACGGAGCAGCCGGTTCACCAAGCCTCTCTCGAAGATCACACTCACCGACGCAATGACCGTCGGCGTCTTGCAGGCCTTCGCCGTCATTCCGGGCGTATCGCGTTCCGGCATCACCATTACCGGCGGCCTGTTCCGCAACTTCACCCGCGACGCCGCCGCCCGCTTCAGCTTCCTGCTCTCGACGCCGATCATCGCCGGTGCAGCCTCTGCTGAAGCTGCACCACGTCATGAAAGAAGGCCTTCCGCCCGGCATGATGACGCCCTTCCTCGTGGGCATGGTCGTCTCCGCAGTGGTCGGCTATGCCACCATCGCGTGGTTCATCCGCTACCTCCAGACGAAAACGCTCACCGTCTTTGTCGTTTACCGCATCCTCATCGGAGTCGCCATCCTCCTGCTCGGTTATTTCGGCGGATTTTCGGGGTAGATTTCAAGGACCGCAACGTCCCATTCATCAACGGGCTGCCTGCCGCTCAGTAATGGCGAAGTTGTTATTCTTTCCTGCTGACAACTGACAACCGGCCACTAACAACTGCATTTAGGGGGACACTACTTAGCTAATGGCAGGGTCCTGATTCCTCGCCGCCCAGCCGCTCATTCTTGGGATAATCGTTGCAGCTCTGGCGTACTTCGGGCGAGTCGCGGGTTCACGCGTTTCCCATCGCTGCGCGTGCAGTGGTGGTGGTGTGGGTGCTCCATTCCGCCTTCTGCTGGCGGGGTGGGATTCAGATAGTCGCACTCACAGATCATCTCCGCCTCCGTCAGATGGTGGGTGGAATGAGTCCAACGAAACGACGTGGAAGCGCCGCGCGCCCCAACGCCGATATGACTGTTCTGGCACGCGCGTTCACTCCGACAGGCAATCGCCGGCTCAACGAGCTGATCGGCTTCCTCGTGCTGGTCTTCGCGGCCCTCCTTTCGCTCGCACTCGTCTCGTACTCTCCGCTCGATCCCTCGCTGAATACCGCCGCCACGCCGCCCGTCGGCCATCCCACGCACAACTGGATTGGCATGTTCGGCGCCGTCTCCAGCGATCTCGTCGTTGCAGGCTCTTCGGGCTTGCTGGATTTCTGATTCCGGTTTACCTCGTCCTCTACGCGTTTCGCTGGCTGCGGTCGCGGACCAT
This sequence comes from uncultured Acidobacteriaceae bacterium, assembly GCA_963738905.1. Classification (GTDB taxonomy): domain Bacteria; phylum Acidobacteriota; class Terriglobia; order Terriglobales; family Acidobacteriaceae; genus DASRAA01. The sequence continues at coordinate 28,576 of CAVTYG010000007.1, read as the reverse complement.
GAGCTCGCCTTACATCAAGAGCCTGGGTGCAGCCGGATTGTTGCTCTTCGTAGCGGCGCTCATCGGTCTGCTGCCGTGGCAGCTACGCTGGCGCGGAGCGCTGCCGGCCGAAGGACTCGTTGGACGAATCGCTGCCGACGCGCTGATTCACTACTTCAACCTGGTCGGCGCATACCTGATCTGCATCGCGATGATCGCCGTCGCGCTCTACTTGTCGACGGCGTTTTCCTTCAGCGCCATACAGATCTGGTCGCAGACGCGCTTCTCTTTCGCCTACGCTGCTCTGGACCGTTTCGCCGACTGGCGCGCCGAACGCCAGCGCAAGAAGGCCGCCAAGGACCTCGAGAAGAAGCGCGCCGCCGCGGCCAACAGCAAGCCGGTCGTAACGGCGCAACTGGTTCCTCGCCGAGCGGTTGACTCGGCAAGTATCGAGCCGGAAGAGAGCTCGGTCCCGCCAGTTCCCATGCCGGCTCCTGCGACCAGCGGCCATCCCAGCGGCATTGAGCGCATGTTCGACGCCGAGTTCGGGTCGCCTTCGCCGCAACCACGCCAGCCGAAGCCGACTGTCACGCCTGAGCCTGTCGCCGAACCCGAGCCTTCTGCGGAAGTCGAGGCGATCGCCGTGACCTCGCGAGCTGACAGCGTGGTCCGCGGCAAGACGACGATGCCGAAGGTCGCCGGCAGCTTCAAGCTTCCCTCGACGGCGCTCTTGCGGCGGCCTGACGAGCACGGCACCATTAACCAGGAAGAGCTCAAGACCACGGCGCAGGTCCTGCAGGAAAAATACGCCGAGTTCGATGTGCGCGGCACGGTGACCCAGATCAATCCCGGGCCGGTCGTCACCACGTTCGAGTTCAAGCCCGAGGCCGGAATCAAGTACAGCCGCGTTACCGGACTCACCGACGATTTATGCCTGGCGCTGCGCGCCGAGAGCATCCTCATCGAGCGCATGGCCGGAAAATCCACCGTCGGCATCCAGGTGCCGAACCACGAGCGCGAGACCATCTGGCTGCGCGAAGTGGTCGAGTCGCAGGAATTCCTTGGCACCAAGTCCAAGCTGACCCTGGCGATGGGGAAGGACATCAACGGACGCATCGTCACTGCCGACCTCAACAGCATGCCGCACCTGCTGATCGCAGGCTCGACCGGGTCGGGCAAGAGCGTCGCTATCAACGCGTTCATCATGTCGCTGCTCTACAAGGCGACGCCCGACGAAGTTCGCCTCATCCTCGTCGATCCCAAGCGGCTGGAGCTGGGCAATTACGAAGGCGTTCCGCATCTTCATACGCCGATCATCACCGAGCCCAAGCTGGCCTCCAACGCTCTTCGCAACGCGGTTCGCGAAATGGAACGACGCTTGAAGGTGCTGGCGGAAAAAGGCGTCCGCAACATCGACCAGTACAACAAGCTGTTCGACGGCGCAACGCCCAGCCTGTTTGAAGATGGCAGCGAAGCCAAGCCGCTGCCGTACATGGTCATCATCATCGACGAACTCGCCGACCTGATGATGCTGGATGGGCAAAACGTCGAGGCGTCGATTACGCGCCTGGCGCAGATGGCGCGCGCGGTTGGCATTCATCTTGTGCTGGCGACGCAGCGGCCCTCCGTCGATGTCATCACCGGCCTCATCAAGGCCAACTTCCCGGCGCGCATGTCGTTCCGAGTGGCGACCAAGATCGATTCGCGCACCATTCTCGATGCCAACGGCGCCGAAGCGCTGCTGGGACGCGGCGACATGCTGTATCTTCCCAACGGCTCGGCGCGCGTGCATCGCCTGCATGCGCCGTTCGTAACGGAGAAAGAGATCGCAGCCGTAGTCGAGTTCTGGAAGGCACAGGGCACGGCGCAATACCAGGAAAACTTCCTGCAGGCGCCGCGCGAAGACGGCGACAGCGGTGGTGGCTCCGATGCTGGAGACGACGGCGAGAGCGGCCACGACGAACTCTTCCAGGACGCGGTGCGCATCGTACTCGAGTACGGCAAGGCGTCCACTTCCCTGCTGCAACGCCGCCTGCGCATCGGATATGGCCGCGCCGCGCACCTCATCGACCTGATGGAGCGCGACGGCATAGTAGGCGCAGCCGACGGCCCCAAACCGCGCGAAGTCCTGAAGCGTCCCGACTGGCTCAGCGAAGTCGAAGACGCCATGCGGTAGAACGCGCGGCACCCTTCTTACGTCGTCATCCTGAGCGAGAACGCGCCGAACAGAGTGACCCACCCTTCACGGCGCGCTGGCCATCTTGAGTGGTAGCCATGCGTCAATTCGAGTCCCTTCCGTGGGCCGCGACTGAATTTCCAACCTCCCTCCCAGAAGTCGCAGGCGTTCCTCCATGCTGTGGATACCAATTCCGCGCTGTGGTGGCGGGCTGTTCGAATTAAAACCCCTTCCACGGTCGGAAACTGACAAGTGGAGCCTCACGTCCATCTGTTCCAGCCGAACCTCGGCCCGGGTGGCGCCGCTGTGCCTCTTAATGTTCCGCAGAGCCTCCTCGGTGATGCGGAACATACACAGCGCGGCGTCGGCTGGGACGCCACAGGGAACATTTTCATGCACAAAATCGACCTGTATTCCCTGTTGTGCCGCGAACTCCTTGCAGAACGCTTCCAGGCCAACGAACAGCCCCAGATTCTCCAAAGTTGAAGAATGCAAGCGGTGTGATAAGGAGTGCAGATCGGCACCGAGTTCGCTGACGTGATCAAAAAGTTCATGGACTTTCTGGCTGGTTTCGCCTGGAGAGTCCCCGACATTTTCGGCCAACTGTTCCAGGTCAACCGCCACCATCGCTAGCCGTTGGTTGTAGTCGTCATGAATCTCACGGGCGATTCGCTTGCGCTCTTCATCCTGTGCTTCGATCAAACGGCCGCTCAAACTGGCAAGGGCCTCCTCCGCGTGCTTGCGCTCCGTGACGTCAGCGATCACGGAAAGCGTGCATGGCTTACCATTGACCTCGATCAATTCCGCTGAACCGAGAGTTGTCCGAATCTGGCCGTCTTTTCTGCGAATCCTGACCTCCAAGTCTCGGACGCTGCCCTCGGCAAGAAGCTGTTGCAGGAACAGCGATCTTTGCTGAGGATCTACCCAAAGGCTGATATCTGACGGGCTCCGACCGATGACTTCGTCGCGGCGCCAACCAGTTTGCTGTTCGAAAGTCTCGTTGACGTCAAGGTAGCAACCATCCTTCGCACTGGAAATACTGATGGCGAGAGGACTCTGTCGAAAGGATTTGGAGAATTTTTCCTCCGATCTGATAAGCTCTGCCTCGGTTTTTCTTCGTTGGGCCCGTTGCCGGAGGAGTCCGAGAATGGCCACAGACTGCAGCAGTATCAGAAAAATGGCGGCGAAGACGTACTGTTTATATAACTCCCAAAAGCTCGGCTGCCGATGGAGCACGATGCTACCCGGCGGAAGGTCCTTTTCGTTCATCCCCCAGCGCTTGAGCGCCCGCCACTCGAACATGTAGGCATGGTTGCTGGTGACGACGGGGATAGCCTGGGGCTTTTCGCCGTTGAGAACCCGTACAGCCATCTCTGCCGCGACGCGACCGTCATCAGCCCAGTTCACCAGATCTCCGCCCACCGTTCCTGCCCTGAGATCCACGTCGTCCATTACGAAGACAGGAGCATTCGCTGCACCGGCCACCATCGGTATCGATTGAGCTGAATCGATAAAGTAGTCTCCCGCTGCATCTTGCGAGATTGCCGTGTGATAAACGATCGTATCGCGGGGCAGATGCTTGAGCCTCTCAAGCAGAGCAGGCATGGTCAGGTCAAAAAGATACTCGATTTGAAGCTTCGATTCGTAGTTGTGGAAACTCTCCCTGGCGACGGATTCGAATCCTTCGTCGAACTTACCCACTCCACCGACGACTACTACACGCTTGGTGCGGGGCAGCAAGTGCAAGGCAATATTCAAGGTTCCCTCGGGGTGTAACTGGGCCAAAACACCAGTAAAGGGCATGCCATGCGTTAGCTGGTCTGGAATTCCGCCCAAAATTGCGCAGAAGACAATTGAGCTACCCTGAAACTTGTCGTACAGCGTGGCGATGAACTTCAGGGACGCTGGCCCGGCGGCAATGATCACGTCGGGCTTGCGGGCTGAGTATTTTTGAACAAACTCTTCTCGAAACCGGTCTTGGGAAACTCGCTCTGGGAACAGAGTGAGATCCAGGCTCTCCTGATAGAGCTCGATCCGGTACGGAGATTTTTCTAGACCAGTGAGGACTGCGTGATCCACTTCCGCGAAGCCGGGTGACGAGATAATGCCAAGGTCGTTAATAATGAGGACGCGCCGGACGTCCCCCATCGGCGACTCTGCTGTTGACCGCGACATCAGCAAGGACACAGCAATGGCAGACAGCATAAGCGTGCGTCCCGCTGCTCTCACGGATTCCGAGAAGTGGGATTGCGCGGGATTGCGCCGACCAGGGCCCCAAGACCGGCCGGCGATCTGCTGCTCCAGATAGGGCGGCACCACCAACCTCCAGCCTTTGTTTATCGATAGACACCAATATGAGATCAACCGCGACCGCGCCAGACCATGACGCCACGCGGCTACCCAATTGGTCACGGAAAATCAGTATAGTACCTAACTTTTCGGCGGGTGCCGCCCGCGCATCGGATATGGCTGCGCCGCGCACCTTATCGACCTGATGGAGCGCGACGGCATCGTAGCGCAGCCGACGGCCCCAAACCCCGCGAAGTCCTGAAGCGTCCCGACTGGTTGAGCGAAGTCGAAGACGCCATGCGGTAGAACCCGCTTAACCACTGAGGCCACTGAGGACACGGAGAAGGTCCTTTTCGAGTCCTGGTTCCGTTCCCGAAATGGCACCGATTATGGTGTGTGCATACCCCCCCCCGTGCCTGCAAGCCGCCTGTTTTGTTGGGGATAGAGACTTCGCGGGGCAAACCACTGAGCTCGTGGGACTTATAGGCAAAGTCGTCTCAATAAAGGAGTTACGTAGGATTGTTTGAGGGCGAACGACGGTCTTGGAGGGCGGGCAGATAAGAAATCGACACCGAACAGGACCTGTCACAGGTCGAAGCACCTACTGAGGACGGGGTTGGTGTCCGGCTGCCGTCTGCGTGGACGACAGCTCTCCCTCATCCTACTGGTGGGAGAGTAGGACAGGTTGAAGATGTTGGATAGGACGTGGGTCACGGGGGAGTGTGATAAGGACGTCTGATTCTAGTTTCAAGAAATCCCGGGTTAGCCCAAAAGAAGGGCGAACCCGGGGCACGAGGCTCTTCACAGCTTCCCCTCCGGAGCCCGCTCCCTCCCGCCGTCATCCGCCCTCAGCGCCTTGATCACGTTCTCCACCTGCGCTTCGAACTTCTGCGCATCCTGCTCCCAACCCGTAAAGTCCGCCGCCAGCCGCGACCGCACCGGCTTGGCCTTGCCACTCGTCCACTCCCCGCTCAGCAGATACCCGTCCAGGTTCAGCGGAATCACCGCCAGCACCTTCCGCTCGCGTTCTTTCATCAGTTCGCGTTCTTTGGCAAACGCGCGATCAATCTCATCGTCCACCCACCAGCTCGTCAGCGAGTGCCGCGAGCAGCACAGCAGAACCTTGTCCCACAGCCGAATCCCGCGGTCCACCTGTTCGTAAATGTCATCGCCCGGCAGCATCTGCTTCTCATCCAGCCAGCACCGGACGCCGCGCCCCTGCAGCGCATCATGCAGCCGCCGCGCAAATGGCTTGTCCTCGTGCGCGTAACTAATGCGGTGTCCGCTGCAACAACGCCGTTACCTTGAGCGGAATACCCGCTATGCCATTCGCGGCAAATGTTCCACCCGCCCGGCCGTACTTGTCAAGACAGTCTCATCAGTTCGCACGCGGCGCGTGCCAATGGCGGTCAGTGTGTTTGCGATGGCATAGGAACCAGGCGGCAGTGAAACCGCAGAGACTCCGATTTTTGCTGGCTGTATTGCAGGATCAAGAGCGGAAGAGAGGACTAGAGATCGACATTCCGAGAGCAATTCTCATGCCTGTTTTATAGACATACTCACACGTGCAAGGTATTCAGCCGGCCGTGTTATCAGAGATTCATATTATTATCAATAACATACATAGATATTACTCGATTTATCTGTAAACAGGTTTCAGCAGTTCGCACGCGGCGCGTACCAATGGCGGTCAGTGTGTTTGCGATGGCATAGGAACCAGGCGGCAGTGAAACCGCAGAGACTCCGATTTTTGCTGGCTGTATTGCAGGATCAAGAGCGGAAGAGAGGACTAGAGATCGACATTCCGAGAGCAATTCTCATGCCTGTTTTATAGACATACTCACACGTGCAAGGTATCCAGCCGGCCGTGTTATCAGAGATTCATATTATTATCAATAACATACATAGATATTACTCGATTTATCTGTAAACAGGTTTCAGCAGTTCGCACGCGGCGCGTACCAATGGCGGTCAGTGTGTTTGCGATGGCATGGGAACCAGGCGGCAGTGAAACCGCGGAAACTCCGAGTTTTGCCGGCTGTATTGCAGGATCAAGAGCGGAAGAGAGGACTAGAGACTGATCTCTTGTTGGGAATAATCTCTGATTTTCGTTTAGACTCTCCTCAACCGGCGGAATCTATCCTCGAATAGGCTTCCCGGCAATCGCAGGTGCCGTACTCAAAAAATTGTTATTTCTCGTAGTAGTCATCGCGTGCTATATTTGTCTCGGTGGACTTACAGGAGGCATTCAATGAGTCTTGACGATCTGCGAAGCCAATTCGTCGTTGACGATGACGTTCGTGGCGAGAAGTTAGAGGCGCTAATCCAAAAGGCGCTGCCGCATTGCGTCGTCCGCAAGAACGGTAGCGTCGAGATCAAGGCCTCGGATTTGACCGGAAAACAGGCTGTGAAACTCGTGCTGGCTGCGCGGCTCCTCGCCTCCAAGCTGCATGACGGCGTTCCCAACGACGTCACCGTCGAGCAGGTCGCGGAGTACACGGGCCTTCCCAAGGATCAAGCCGCCGCGCGTGCCAAAGAGTGTTTAGACCAGCGCTTCGCCGAACGCAGTGTGCGCGGGAGCTACAGAGCTCGGTTTCTCAAAATCGAGGAATTCCTCGATTCTCTCGGGCAGTCGCGCGACGCCAGGGTGGCGTCATGAACACAACTCTGCTCGTGGCCGTCCGCAAGCAAGCGGAGGAGGCCGTGGCTGACATGCCGGAAGGCGCACTTAAGGTCAAAGCGTTCGAGGTAATCCTGGCCTCCTTACTGCCTGGTTCCAGTTCCTCGCTCTCTGATTCCAGTGAGCAAAAGGAGCTGCACACAAAGCGTCCTGCGGCGGCCAGACGCACGTCGTCGCTTGCGGACCGGATTGGGAGCCTTGCTGAGGAGGGGTTCTTCAGAGAGCCGAGAGGGCTTGCCGAAATTCAGGCGAAATTGGCCGAACACGGCTGGCATTACCCGCAACAGAACTTGAGCACTCCCCAATCCGCCTTGTCCGGAAGAGGGTTTTGCGAAGACTCCAAGGCGCGGAGGGTGGCAAGAAAGTTTGGAATAGAATACTCGCCGCCTTAGCAGCACGAATTAGTCCGGAGGTGATTCGAATGAGAATTGAGTTCACCATAATCGATGACCACGGTAAGCGGTACTCGGGCGCGACCGATCTGAGAGATACCTCGGTTGACCCGACTCATGGCGCACAAGCGGCCATAGACCGGGAGAAGCGACCCAAGGGGAAGGACACTGTACTCAGGGGGCTGCCCGATCACATCCTAAATCTGCGGGAATCCGGTTTTTTCCGCGAGCCCCGACCGCCGTCCGAGGTTCACGAAAAACTCCAGGAGACCTATAGCTGCCTCGCCCATCGCGTGCAAATGGCCCTGCTGCGGTTGCAACGCCGCCGTGAACTACGCAAGACGGTCAAGAGGGTCGGCGATCAGGAGAAGATTGCATATGTCTGGTGACGCGCTAAAAGCCTCGGCCGCAGCACTAGCTTTGCAGCGGGGCTGCCCGCATGATCTATTTCGGCGCCTGATCGTCGATGGGGTTCTGGACTCACCGACGTCGAGCGCTGAGTTGGTGCAGCGGGTAGCCGAGAATTTCGGCCAAAGGTATGAGACGAACCATGTGCAGACCTACATGCGTAAGTTCATGGATGCAGGAATCGTTCGGGCGGTAAAGCCCAAAGCCGCGAGAGGAAACTACTACGTCATCGCAAGCGTGACGCGAGAGGAAGCCTTCCGCGAGATCGGGAAGGACAGGAGAGTACTTGAGGTGGAAGCACAGCTGTTCTCCGATACGCTGGTAAAGGCGCTTGCCCGAGACTTCTCCACCGAGCTTGCCGAACTACACACAAACTTCGGAAGGCACGGGAACGCCACGGCGTTCCTACTGAGAAAGATACTCGAGAAGCTCTTGATAATCGTGTTTGGAAAGCTGGGCAGAACGTCTGCTATCGAAGATAAGTCGCGCCCTGGCGGATGGAGAGGGCTGCAAGAGATAGTCGATATCGCATCGAGAGAAAAAGTCAACGGCCTTCCGGTCCTCATGGGCCGAACCGCATCCGAGCTACGAGGGATTAAGTTTCTGGGAGACACGGCCGCCCACAATCCGCTGGTTGATGTCGAAATGCCCACGATTGTTCCACAGATGCCTTACCTAATAACGGCGTACGGCGAACTTTCGCGCCACCTCTAAGATAACCTTCGCCGGTGGCCCACAAATCCCGTGGCCCACATTCGCCTGACGTTGGCAATGTGGGGCTGATGGCATTCTTGGGTGTGCCTATCCCCCGCGCGACTCCTTGAGTTCGGCGATGCCAGCGAATTCGTTACCCTTTCTCCCAAGGGTGTCGAATAGGTCGAGAGGAATCCCCTCTAGGCTGACACGGTTTACTTCGCTTTCGGAGGAGGGTCCCGCTTGACCCCTGGCGCTGCGATCTTCTCGTCCGCACCGTAGATGATAAGAATCTCGGCATTGGCATCCTCCGTTTTGTTCTATTCTTGAGCCATCTCTTGCTCTATCGGGACAATTACCAAAGCCTTCTGCCAATAACTCCAACCGAAAATCCACAATTGCGGCGACTCTGAGCCGAAGTGAAGGGTGATAGACAGCACCCATTGTCTCAACGCGAGAATGAACACGCGTTATGCTCTTCTGGGATTTCAGGAACTCGTGAAAAGAATCGATATCACTACGGCTGAGACCAGCGAAGCGAATTTGAACCAACTCGTCCTTAGTTTCTTGCTCCATCTAGCTTCCTCCCGGCGCGCCATTATACGGCGAGAGGTGCCCGTATATCCCGTGGCCCATATTTGCCTTCCGTCGGCAAATGTGGGGCCTTTGCTGTTCCCTATCGGACCCAAAGCGCACCCCTACCGACCGTCATTTCGGACCGAAGCACCTCCCCGTGACCGGCATCACCGACGCGGACGCCGAGTTCATCGCAAAATGTGTTTGACAGCTTAGCGACCCCTCAACAATCGTTCCTTTTTCGAGAGCTTTGAGGGCGTTTTTCTTCGCTGACGCCGCGAACACCCGAGACCGCAGGACGACATTTGTTATTTAGCCCGGGGGCGTCAGCCCGCACCGCAAAGTGAGTAACGCGAGTTCTCCAGTGGTTTTCGTCATCAATCGTGAATCGTGCTGGACGGGCGACCCGCGGCGGTCCTGCAACATTCTCATCGGAAGCACGTCTAATCGCCGGGGGGAAGCGGTCATGCTGAGGGTTGTTGCTGTCTTACTACTCACTTCACTGGCGATGTGCCAGGACGCACAGCACGAGCAGGGCGTCGAGAAACGCGGCGATCAGGCCATGGGGTTTTCGCACCAGATGACCGCACATCATTTCGTCCTCACCAAAGACGGCGGCATTATCGAAGTCGAAGCCAATGACCCCAACGATAAGGCAAGCCGCGACGCAATTCGCCAGCATCTCGACCATATTGCGGCGCTGTTCAAGCAGGGTGATTTCGACATACCGATGTTCATTCACGCGCAGACACCACCCGGAGTGTCCACGATGAAGCGCCTGAAAGACCAGATCACGTACGATGCACTGCCGACAGAGAAAGGAGCGGAGGTGAAGATCGCCAGCACAAACTCAGAAGCGGTAGCGGCAGTCCATCAATTCCTGAAGTTCCAGATTCAAGACCACCAGACCGGCGACACCACTGAAGTGACTCACTAAGCCGGATGCCCCCATGAGTAGATACGGCTGGTGGCCCGCATATCCCGTGGCCCATATTTGCCTGCCGTTGGCAAATGTGGGGCCTTTGCTCGTGCCCTATCGCACCCAAAGCGCACTCCTACCGAGGGCCATTTCGGACTGAACACCTGCCCGTGACCGGCGTCACCGACGCAGACACTGAGCTCATTGGAGAATGTGCTTGACAACTTAACGACGCCCTCAACAATCCTTCCTCTTTATGAGTTTTGAGGGCGTTTTTCTTTGCTCACGCCGCGAACACCCCAGCCCGGAGGGCGACTTTTTTTAGCGGGTGGCATGGCCTGCTCACCCTCGCTATCTGAGGGCAGCCAACTTCCGGTTTGCCCTTCACTCGGGATCAGCAGCGAGCGCCATTTCATTCTGCATGCAATGATTCCACTTTCTACTGAGCAGCCGCGATGGTGAAGACCGGACCTCGAGTGGTGTTCGTCAGTCCCTCGATAACATCAAAACGCTTGCAGGTCACGTCTGTCACCGCTGGATGGTTTCTCATTTGCGCGACGATCGGACCAGACAAGTAATCGCTTAACGCCTGTTCCGAGTCGAAAAAGTAGATCCCGCCCGCCTCCTTCTCCTGCTCGTTCAATATCCATATCTTCCAACGGAGCCCAGAGAGACCGGCTATCGCCCGGTCAACGCCCTGGCAGCTTGAGGCATATTCATCGGCCGGGACCTTCAGCTTGAAATTGATCTGTAGGATTGGCACCATATTCTCCTTGGTCGAAGACTCGCGAACATTTGGGCCAGCTTACCATGATGCGGCCGACTGCTGACCCACATATCCCGTGGCCTACACTTGCCTGATTTCGGCAATCGCGCGGCCTTTGCCGTGCGCCAATAGGACCCAACGCGCACTGCTACCGCGGGCCATTTCGAACTGGACACCTGCCCGTGACCGGCGTCACCGACGCAGACACTGAGCTCATTGGACAATGCGCTTGACAACTTAACGACGCCCTCAACAATCGTTCCTCTTTCGAGAGATTTGAGGGCGTTTTTCTTTGCTCACGCCGCGAACACCCGAGGCCGCAGGGCGACACCTGTCGTAGCCGGGGGCGGTAAGGTTCTGTGATGTGAGAACGAAAAGCCCCGCCCAACCAACAGAAGGTTGGACGGGCCACCCGACCGCGGACAAATGTCGAGAGGAAATCCCATTCCTCTCTGCCGACGGCCCGCGCGCAGGCGTAGCCGGAGCGCACAAAACAAGGCTTTTCGTCGATTGTAGCTAAGCTTTCCTGCCGCGCTTCTTGCGTACCGTGGCGTTCTTCTCGCGGCGCAGTTGCCATGCGGTGCGCAACGCTCCGGTGAGGACATCTTCCGACGCCGCCGACAGCCGTATATGCGTCATGCCCGTCCGGCCCCACCCTCCCTTGATGGCAAGAAAGACTGCGGGCAACTCCTCGACGAACATGGACTGCTGCTCCGGCGCGAGCATCAGATTCCCGTAACCCTGATCGGCAGATGCGAGGGTGGCGAAGATTCGTCCCCCCACGCGAAAGTCCGGACTACCCATGTGAGCGCCTTCTTCGGCGCCTTCGAGGCTGAGGGCAATGCGGCGGAAATCGTCAGCAGTCATAGGTAGCGGGAAGCGACTGGGTAAGATTCTAACTCCACTCCGTCATCTGGAACGGTGGTGCGAATTGGTTGGATTGTCCAACACCCGAGCCCGCAGGCGGCATTTTTTAGCCGGGGGTGTCGGCCCGCCCGGCAAGATGATGAACGCGAGTTCTCCAGTGGCTTTCGTCCTCAATCGCGCTGGCGAGCGAGCGGTGCTTACGCACCGCCAGGGCGCTTCACATGGTTGCGATGCATGCAGCGTAACTTCTCGGTGGTTTCAAGCTGACTCACGACGTCATGGGAACGGGTTCTGTGATGTGAGACGAAAAACCCCGCCCAACCAAAAGAAGGTTGGACGGGTACCCGCGTGGCGGGGCATCCGCTGTCATTGGTTAGATGGTTGACTGGTGCACGTTGGATTTACCGGAACGCCCTTGGTGGGAAGTGCGAATGGCGCGCTGACATCAACGGCCGTCGTAGTCACCGCGCCGATGGTGCAATCAATGGTGTAGGTTGGGGGGCCGCCATCTTCCCCAAGTTGGGTGTAGATCTTCAGACTTCGCGTCATGTCACAACTGCCCGATTCGGCGTGGAAAGTCTTATCCGTGGAGGTACCCATTTTCACTTCGACGGTACACTTCTTCCCTCCATAGCAGATCTTTTTCCAAACGCCTCCTCCCCTGTACTGAGACTTCGCCCAGTCGATGTAGAAGTTGGAATCATTCGGCGCGGTTCCGACATTTTTCACCGTAACATTTATCGAGCACGCCGCGTTCGCATGTACCACGAACAAAAACGGCGCAAGAACGAGCGATATTGCCAGTAGACGAAGCAGCTTCATTCCTCACCCTTTCCGAGGAGATATCCTCGTGGGGAGAAACAGTAGTACAAGGACTACTGGTTGTAAATTCAAAACTCGGTCGCAGGAAAGGGTTCTCTGAGGTCAAACGAAACCGCCCAACCAAAATCAGGTTGGAGGGGCACCCCGCGTGAGCTTGGCCGTGCTCCCACAATTGCAACGGCAGGCAATTATGGCCACCGTCAAGCAATGGCTGAGTAGTCTAGAACGTGAACGCGACACCGCCACGCACGCTGCGGGCGGACTGCACCAGATACACGGTATAGCCGTCGGGGCCGACGACCGGGATATAGCCCTGGGCCAGCAGGTTGCGCAGGTCAACCATGGCTTCCATCTTGCCGGGCATGAAGCGCAGGTGCGGAATGGGCTGGCGAACGAACAGGTTGAAGAACGGATCGGTCTGTCCGGCGGAAGCGTTGAACAGATCGACCGGAGTCACGGCACTGCCGCTGGTCCAGCGGTAAGAAACCACCCACTGGGTCTTCCAGCGTGGAACCGTGCCATTCAGCTTGAGCGCCGCAGAGTGCCGCCAGGTCTGGTCGAGGTTGGAATGGATTGCGTCCCATCCGACGCCGGGATGCTCCAGATCAAGCGCGCCGCCGTAAGCGTAGTCGAGTGTTCCCGCCATGTACGACGTCAACTTGCGCTGCACGACGAGCCGCACGCCCTGGGCCTGCAACTCTCCGCCGTTGTAAGTGAAGGTGCCGGAGTACATATCGGGCAGCACATCGCCGGTATCGGTCGCCACGTCGCCCACGCCCAGCAGGGCCGGGTCCTTGATGCGGTCGCGGTAATAGGCGAGCTGCACGTTGGTGTTGCCCATGTGCTCGGAGACAGAGATCTCGTGGTGGTGCGCGTTTTCCAGAACGGTTGAGCCATTCATGAGGCTCATGCGGGGACCGATGTCTGCAATGTCGGCGGCAGCCGTATCGAAGCCGCGCACGGCGTTCATCGTAGGTTCGCTGGTCATATAGCGGTATTCGACAACCGTGTCTTCGCCAAGATGCCAGTCCACCGTTCCGTACGGACGAAAACCATTAGCGCGTCCCATGAACTGGACGGTCTCAAGATCGCCACCGTACTGGAACTCGAGAGAATCGCCGAGGCTAAAGCTGTTACTGGAACTCAGCGACAGTGCCTGCATCGAGCCGTGATGGACCAACAGGTCAGGACCGGAAACGCGGCGCATGGTGATGCCCAGCTCGTGAGCGGCGCCGTCTTCGCCTCCGCTGTTAATAAACGTCGCGCGAAGAATTCCATCGGGCGAACCGGTGCCGGGGGCAACACTTCCGTCGAAGGTCAGCGTCTTGGTGCTGAAGACGGTTTGCTCGAGAACGAACGACGTTCCCATGTCGGCCGAGCTGCCATAGCCGTCGTTGATGCCGCCGGCCATGAATGCCAGCGAACCCTTCAGGCCTTTGTCGGACTGGTCGGTTTCCACCAGGACAGGGATGCCGTCGTCGAATCGAAGGATTGGCCGGTTGGCGGTAGAGCGGAGCGTCCACTTCCAACTGTCGTCTTCATCATCGGTACGTTTGCGCGGCGGCACCATCTTGGCCGCATCGAAGAGCGTGTTGAGGGTGATGTTGACGATCTTGCTGGCACCAGCCGCGAGGATAACGTCCTGGCGAATGGTTGGCAGGAACGAAGGCGCACTCACGCGCAGGTCGTAGTTGCCGGGGGCGAGTCCGGAGATGGTGAATTTTCCGTCAGCGTCAGTGTAGGCGACGATCGAATGGCCGGTGCCGAGGGCAAGCATCTCGACGACCGCGCCCGCTTGCGCGATGCCGGAGGAGTCCTTGACTGATCCGCCGATGGAACTCGCAGAGAGACCGGCACTGGCATTCAGGCATAGAGCCAGTGCGAGCGTGAACCATCCTAGTATTCGGGTCATACCATCACCCCCAAATCAAGGAGCTCCGGGAGCCAACGTTGCGGCAAACCGTGCACAGTTCTCAATAGCCGTTCTCGAGCCTACTCGACAGCAAATCGCACCGACGGTGCAATCTGCTGCTTGGAAACGTTGTCATCCACCTTGACCGTCAGCCGGTAAACACCGGGCTGAAAGCCGCTTAGTGCAAGACTCTTTTCCAGCGTGATCTGATCGCCCACATTCCCCATGCTGTCGGTGGACTCGGAGGAATGCAGTACCGCCTGATTGCTGGCAATATTGATGATTTCGTATTCGACCTTCGCTGAAGGCTTCTTGGTCTTCTCGTCCGCCTGCAGGTTATACACCTGCAACCACAGGTTCAAACGCTGATCGCGCTTGAAGCTGGCCGGTCCGCCACCCGAGGGCTCGAGGTGCGGGTACGCAAACTTGGTTTGGCCAATCACGAAATTGCCGGCGCCCACGCTCTTTGACGGAACCTTCTCCATGTGGTCGGCGAGGATTACCGATGAAGACGCGAGCTTGTCTTCGTTGTACTCCGGAACCATGACGCCATGGCTCCAGGTCCCCACGCGATCACCGTTTACGTCTTTTACCACCACGTCAAAACGATAACGGCCTGGCCGTAGCGGGACCACCTTCCAGTACAGCGACGAGTGTTCCTGCGTCTTGGCGAGCAGCTCGTTGGGGACGTCGACCTGCACGGTGTCTTCGAAGGTCTGTGCGATCTTGCCCGTCATGCTGGTGACGCGGCCAAAAATATTGACCGTGCCCCGCTGGATGCCGTCCTTGTTGACGAAGGTGATGTCTTTGTTCTTGACCTGCAGCGTGACCGGTACCAGGACGGTGTCACTGGTAACTTTCACGAAGTCCGTCTGGATATCAAACGGCATCAGGTTGACGTTTATCTTGTGGCTGACAACTTCTTCCAGGTCTTTGAACTTGACCTTGGGCGCTTGATTGAGCAACGCCCACTGTTCGAGCTTGTCGAACTGCTTGGTGGTGTCCATTCCCGACATCGGGCCGAGCGTGCTGTTGGTCATGCCGGCGATACGGTCGCCCTTGCTGGCGAGACCCATTTCCTCGTACTGGGTCAGGCCGGCGTTGGGAACGTGCAGCAGCGCATCTTTCTCGTTGGGGTCGATCGTCATGTGGTACTCGTTGCACATGCAGGTATCCACAAATTCGATCATGACTTCCTGGCCGTGGGAGCCCATGCCCTCCAGATAACGGTAGCGCCAGGTCTCAAACGGATAGGTCGAAGTCTCGCCGCCACCCTCTTCCATCGGGCGGTTGTAATCGCCGCCGGAGGGATGAGCATCGATCTCGTCGGGAGGACCGAAGACGATGTAGATACGGCCGCGATCGGTCAGCCAGCCTGCCTTGCCGGCGGCGAAGTGCTCGTTGGCGTAGGCAATGCGGCGATAGTGCTCTTCCTTGTACTCGTTCTCCGGAGTGTCGGGCGTGGGATCGCGCCGCAACCAGAACTGCTCGATAAACTGATCACGCTCTTCGTCGTTGGAAAGCTGTTTGAAGGCGGACATTTCTTCGGGAGTGATGATCCAGCGCACGTCCTCGTTCAACCACTTCTTGTAAGTGGAACTCAACTCCTGCTTCAATGCCTTGGCATTAGCTTTTTTCTGCTTCTCGGTCAATGGACGCTTGAGAGGATCGCCGCTCTGAGTCTCGGCGGCGGGAGCGGCAGTTGTTCCAGTCGTCGCATTCGCGGGTGTCGCCGGAGCCGCCTTGACGTCGTTCGCGGGTGTTGCGCTCGCCGGTGTTGCGGTCGCGGGTGTAGCAGTTGCCGGAGCGGGCGTCTGTGCAACCGAGACACCATAGGCAAACACGAGCAGGAACAGAAGCGAAATCGATAGGCCGGAAATGCGCGACTTCATGTGTGCGGACGGACTCCTGAAGAAACACTTAGGGCATTTAAATTGTATGTTTTCGCAAGGCTTAAAGCAAGGTTTCATGGCCCCTCTGGAGTAACGTCCCATGACCCCGAATCTGCATTCCCTAACCCCACCGGTCGCCGAAAGTCGCTGGTTCAAAACGAATTGTGAAAAGCGCCCCAAAAAACGAACCACTGTGAATTTCGCGAACAATATCGATTCCGCCGAACGAAGCGGCTATAATCAGAAAGTTCGGACGAACCATCTACCCTATCTCTGTTGAAGCTGGCCAGGATGCACCTCCGGTCGTACTGATAACCAGACAGTGGACGGGCGTACAAGGGAACCTTTCCTTGTCTTGGCACGTAGTAAGTCACAGAAATCAAACGCGGATTAAGGGTCAGGTGCGTCTAACTGAGGACTGATGAAACACGGCAAGAAAATCGCGCTCATCGTCGGGGTGATTCTCGCTCTTGTGGCAATCGTCGGATTTACCGTACAGCAGAGCCACAAAGGCGTCGTCACTGTCCAAACGGGCAAGGTCGTCCGTGAGGACTTAACATCGGTAGTAACCGCTTCCGGGGAAATTAAACCCAAGGTTTACGTCAACATTGGCGCCAACGCATTCGGCAAGATCACTCACCTTTACGTGAAGGAAGGCGATCGCGTAAAGGAAGGCCAGATGCTGGCCACGCTGGAGAACGTGCAGCCCTCCGCTGACGTTTCGGCCAACGAAGCGGCGCTGAATGTCGCTCAGACGGACTACGTCGCGGCCCAACGCGCCGTCGACACAGCCACCGCCGATCAACACCAGACCGAGGCCGAATACGAACGCGCCAAGTTGGATTACGACCGCGCCGAGGCCCTCTTCCAGGGCCAGTTGATCGCCAAAGCCGACTACGACACCAAGAAGGCCGCCTATGGTACGGCGACGGCACAATTAGGGCAATCCAAAGCCAAGCTCGCTCAAGCCAAGGCGCAAATGGATTCCTCGCAACGTCGCATCGGACAGAACCAGGCCAACCTCCGTCATGCCGCCGACGTGCTGAGCAAGACCGAATATCGCGCGCCCTTCGATGGCGTCATCACTAACCTTCCAGTGCGCGAGGGAGAAACCGTCGTAATCGGCATCCAGAACGCGCCGGGAAGTACCCTGATGACGCTCGCCGACACATCAGTCATCACCGCTGAGGTGAAGGTGGACGAGACCGACATTGTGAACGTAAAGCTGGGGCAGGCCGCCGAGGTCACGATCGATGCCATCCCCAAGCAGCGGTTCAAGGGCGTGGTAACCGAGATCGGCAACAACGCAGTCCTGCGGTCCACTGGCGTCTCGACGGCACAATCGACATCGAGCAGTCAGGAAGCGAAGGACTTCAAGGTGGTGGTGACCATCCAGGATCCTCCGCAGAACCTGTTGCCCGGATTGTCCACGACCGCCCGCATCACGACCGCGGCACGCGACAAATCACTTGCCATTCCGATTCAGGCGTTAACTATCCGCCAACGCAGTGACTTAACGCCGGAGAAGAAGTCTAAAGAGGCGGTGGTGCAGGCCGCATCGCTGACCAAGGGCGACCCGAAGGAAGAACTCACGGGCGTGTTCGTTCTCAAGAACAAAAAGGAAGCCGTTTTCGTACCTGTAACCACTGGCATCAGCGGGACTACGGATATCGAAGTGACCGGCGGTCTGAAAGAAGGCGAAGAAATAGTAACGGGCACCTACAAAGTTCTTCGCACCTTGCGGAATGGGGCAAACGTCAAAGTGGACAATGCCACGACGATTAAGAAGGAAGAATCCTAGCCTGAGCACTGGCGGTTCACCGGCAGGAAGGTAAACGAGCTCGCTACGATGTCGAATCCCGACCAGTTGCCGACGGAGGAGAAACTCAAAATGGCTACCGAGGTGGTCACCCTGAACGAACCCTTGACCGGCGCTCCGCCTGAGTCGTGCATTATCTGCACCGAGGACCTGTGGAAGACCTACGACATGGGGTCGGAGCAACAGGTGCAAGCGCTGCGCGGCGTCAACGTTCGCATTCAGCGCAATGAATATGTGGCCATCATGGGCCCTTCCGGCTCAGGAAAATCTACGCTGATGAACCTGATCGGCTGCCTCGATACGCCCAGCCAGGGCAAGTATTGGCTCAACGGCCAACTCGTCAGCGAGTTGGACGACGACGAACTGGCGCGCATCCGCAACAAGGAAATCGGCTTTGTCTTCCAGACCTTCAACCTGCTGGCCCGGGCAACCTCGCTGCATAACGTCGAACTGCCCCTGATTTACGCCGGCATCCCTGCCCACGACCGCCTGGAACGCGCCAAAGAATCGCTGACGTCCGTGGGCATGGAATCCCGCATGAACCACAAGCCCAACGAACTTTCCGGCGGCCAGCGGCAGCGCGTTGCCATCGCGCGCGCGCTCGTCAACAGTCCTTCGATCATCCTTGCTGACGAGCCAACCGGAAATCTTGACTCGCAGACCGGCGTCGAGATCATGGCGCTGTTTGACCGCTTGCATCAGCAGGGCAACACGATTGTGCTGGTCACGCACGAGCACGACATCGCCGAGTACGCCCATCGCATCATTCACATCAAGGACGGCCAGGTATTCAGCGATCAGAAAACGGCACGCGGCTGATCCGTCGCGGGCGGTGACTGGCGCGCGAATCTGGAACCGGCACTTCCCTTCTACTGAATAGCTTTACGGTAGCTATGCGGTATTCTGCTGGCTGGGGGAATGCCTTGCTTCGTAGGGGACACATCGTATTCACATCTTTACTGGCTGTGCTATTCGCGATTCCAGGCCTCGCTCAGTACGGGGTGCCTCTCACCGATCGCCCCAACCCCAAGCTCGAAGCCGTCACCATTCGCGAAACCGTCGCCCGCTATTGTCGCCTGGACTATGCAGGCGCACGACTGTATTCCGCCGACTGGCCTAAGCTTCAACCGCTCGTGGGATGGCGGACGAACCCGGACTACACCTTCTTCATGCCGACCTCGCGTTTCGATGTAAATCCGGATGTGGTTTCACAGAAGGGCAAGTACATCGTTACCGTTCGCTATCACTTGCTCGGCCGTTTCGATATGGGCGAAGGATATTCGTCTACCGCAACCGAGCAGGTCGAGGACGTTCAGTATGCGGTCGCTGAGGTGAACGGCGATTGGCGAATCACGGATGCCCAACCGAATTATCCGCATCCCTCGCGTTCCGCCACGTTGCAGTGGTTCAATCAGCAACTCGCCAACGCGCAGGAGCAGGCGTCGAAGACTGTGTTTCAAGACGCTATTACAAAGTTGCAGTCCCAGAAGGCACCGCTGACGGGCCGATAGCGCCCGAGCTACTTTCGGCCTTCGCGTTTTTGCGCCACCACCAGCCCGCGCGGCGTGGGCAACAACACGACAGAAATCAGCCCGTCGCGTTCCATCTTTAACGCAGCATCGCGCACCTGCTTCAAATGCGAGCTGGCGTCGTGCATCAGGATGACGCCGAATGGCGAAATCTGCGGCAGAAAGCGCCGCACCTCCTCGTTCGCGGATGGGCATGTCGCTGTCGCTGAAGAACAGATCGATCGTGCCCTCCACCTTCATCTCGAGGCTCGACTCGTTACGCAAATCGATGAGATCGCTGAACGGCGACGCAGCGAACTTCTCTTTCGCTGTCTCGTAAACCTTGGGATCGTATTCGCACGTAACAATCCGTCCGAAGCCGTTCATGCGCAGGGCCTCTGCGATCCACAGCGTGCTGACGCCCATGAACGTTCCGGTCTCGACCACGAGCTGCGGCTTGATGGTCGTCACCAGCGTGCGCAGGAACTCCAGCACTTCGACCTCGGCCGTCATGGAGTCGTACATGCTCCAGCGCTCGGGATGAGGACACTCGGGCGTGGCGCGGTGATATTCAGGGACTAACGCGCCGGCGCGTTCTTTGGCTTCGCGCATGATGCGATGTTCCTGCTTCTCTTTGTTACGGGGTTAAACAGGCGCTTCAGACCCAAACGATTCCCTTTCGTGTTCCCGCTCAATAGAGATTTTGCTGGTTCAGCGGCGATGTTCGCTCACTCAGTATAAGTGACTGCCTCATCAGCTTCGAGCTGGGTTACAGTGAGCCATGCGCGAGATGTTCCAGCACCGTGGGATGAGGCTGTTGTTTAGCGCCAATCTCATCTCCATGATCGGCAGCGGCATGAATGCGGCTGCGGTCATCTGGTACATCCTGCAAGCCACCCATAGCGAAGTCTCGCTTGGTCTGCTGGTGGTGCTGCAGACGCTGCCTTCGCTGGTACTGCTGCCCTTCACCGGCGTGCTGATCGATCGCGAAGACCGCCGCCACCTGATGATGTGGCTCGATGTCTGCCGTGGCCTCATCATTCTGCTGGTCGCAATTCTCGCGCTCATGCATCGTGTGCAGGTGTGGCAGTTGTACGGCATGACCATCCTGGTGGCCGTCGGTTTCTGGATGTTCTGGCCAACCATTAATGCGTTGGTGCAGGAACTGTCGCCCGAGGACCAGTTACTCGATGCCAATTCGCTGATGCTCGCGGCCGTGCAGGGCGGCTGGGTCTTGGCGGGAGCGATGGTCGGCTTCGTGTACAACAAAATCGGTCTCGGCGGAATTCTGTTGCTGGATTGCGCGACCTACATTGGCTCCATCGCCTGCGTATACCAGGTGCGCAAGGGACGCGTAACGGTCACCCATCTGGCGCCTCCGTCCGACAAAGTAGCGCCAACCACTGCGTTTGCGCGCTATTTTCACGAGTTGGGTGAAGGCTTCCGCTACGTCCATCGGCATCGGCGCGTTCGGCTGCTCGGATTGGCGTGGGCGTTGTTTATCGCTGCCATGATGACGCAGGGCGTAATCTCGGCCCCGCTGAGCGATCGCATCCTGCATCGCGGCGCTGTTGGTTATGGCTGGATCAATGCCGGATGGGCACTCGGCGCCTTCAGCAGCATGTTTTACGCGTCGCGGCTGATTCGCCGCAACGGAGCGCATCGCTCGGTGACCGTCACCATGGCGGTCATCGCGTGCTCGCTGGTGGTGATGCCACTGATTCCCTGGATCGCGCTGGTGGTGCCGCTTTACTTCGTCATGGGCTCGGGACGCGGCGTCGGCGGTATCGCCATCTCTTCCGAGATGATGGAGATGGTGCCCAAATACTTCATGGGACGCGTACAGAATACGTTCTTCTTTCTTGCAAGTGCGTTGCAGATCTTCACTGCGTTGCTGACCGGAGAAGCAGCTCACCGCGACGGCCTGAAATTCGGCTTCTACATTGTCGCGTCCATGTACTTCGGAGCGGCGCTTGCAGCCTTGTGGCCGGTGCGCGAACCCGAAGAGGCGTTGCAGGAACAATCCGACGCAGCGGACTAGTTTGCAGGCTTTGGGTGGAAGCACCACGCTTCAGCGTGGTGAAGAAACGCGCCCCTCGTCCTGACGGCTTTAGCGGTGGCTTTCTACCGCACTCTCCGCATGTAGCTGTGCTGACACCGTCTCGCGCAACAGAAAGTCCAGCACGATGCGGTTGAACTCCTCGGGGACCTCTTCGTACGGCATGTGTCCGACGTTCTTCATCATCACGACCACACTGTTCTTCCAGCGACGATGCAATTCTTCCGCCGATGCCGGAGCGACCGCGTGATCAACCTCTCCCCAGAGAAGCAATGCCGGAACCGACGCTACAAGCGGCAACACCTCACCAATACGCTGCAGGTCTCCACTCCATGAGCGAATGATGTTTGAAAGATGGAGAAAGCTGCCGTGCGGATCGAGTCCCGCCTCGTAGCCTTGCAGGCTGTCAGGTGGAATGCTCGCCGGATCGGCATACAGATCGTTAAAGAAGCTTCGCAGGACGAACTTCAGTCGCTTCGCGAGATGCAGCACGTAGAACTTGCCTCCGCTAGTCTTTAGCATCCGAATGCGAAACAAGCCGACGCGAGACCAAGGATTGATCGGTGCTGACAGAACCACTCGGCGAATACGATGCAGCATGCCGCGCTCGGCGGCCAGACCGGCCAGCGCAATCGTCGCACCTCCGCCCCGCGACGTACCCAGCACGTCGAACTGCTCGATGCCGAAGTGGTCCATGAAGCCCATCAGGTGCTCGGCGTCGCTGGCCAGCGTTCCCGGCAGTGTCGTGGAGCGCTGTGAGAACCCGCAGCCCGGCAGATCGACGGCGTACACCGAGTAGTGCTCGGCCAGACCTTTCATGACGAACCGCCACGAAAACGAGTAGCCCATGAAGCCGTGAACCACCAGCAGCGCGGGGCCGCTCCCGGCGTGCAGATAGCGCCAGCGCGTGCCGTTAATTGTGGCGGAGCAGACCTCGACCCCGTCGATGTTGGCGATTGCGGGAACTTCGTACGGCTGTTCAGCTTGCGCGGGTGCGTTCATTGTCCTTTAACGAACAATATTCTCTTCTTTTTCGGCGGCGCTGTCGAAGCGAGCACGTGAAAAATATCTGGTCCTTATCACGCAGCAATGTGTCCTGGCTCCTAGTGCAGCGGCGGTCGAGACGTGTAACACCAAGAACGTGAGGCGGAGGATTTGTGTGCCTTGCACCCTGTCGCCTAAGCTGGCGGTCGTACCGGGGCTTCTTTGACAACCGAAACCTATGCAACAGACTCAGCGCCCCACCTGATTGACTGCGGATCTTATTTCTCTAACTCCAATGGAATCTATGAAGTACATGCAACTTCATTATTGAGACGAAGTTGAACACGATTCGTTACGTAACTTTCTGATTCTAATAGGGGCCGTGGGGGAGGGGGTAGCGCTAGAAAACGGTCCTTCATTACCGCTAGTTTAAGATCACAAACTGATTCCCGGAGCATTCATGCCCGATGCGGCAGAGGTCTATATCGGAGTGGATATTGGCGGCACCAAGGTTGCCGCCGGGCTGGTAAACCAGCAGGGCGAAATTCTGCACAAGACGCGCACGCCCGATGCACGCGCGTGGCTACCGCTGACGAAGCGCTGGGATGCGTGCGCACTGCGATCGACGCGATCCGCGCTGAGCATCCCGACGTGAAAGTCGGCGGCATCGGCCTGATCTCGCCCGGCCCGGTCGATCCCCAGACCGGCATGGTGCTCAATCCGTCGAACCTTCCCTGCTGGCATAACTATCCGCTGCAAGACGAGGTGCAGAAGGCGTACGACCTGCCGACGCACGTTCACAACGACGCCAACGCGGCCGGCTTGGCCGAGGCGCTTTGGGGAGCAGGCGCGGGCTACAAGTGCATGTTCTACGCGACGCTCGGCACAGGCGTCGGGACCGCCATCACCTATAACGCGCAGCTTTACCTCGGACGCACGGGCGCGGCGGGTGAAGGCGGCCACATGAGCATCGACTATCGCGGGGTGCGCTGCCGTTGCGGAAAGTCGGGCTGCATCGAGACCTTCGCGGCAGGATGGGCCATCGCAGCACGGGCACAGGAGAAGCTGGCGCGTGAAGCCACGCGCGGCAAACGCATCGTCGAGCTAGCTGGCGGCAAAGTCGAGAAAGTTACGAGCGAAACGCTGGCACAAGCGTGGGAGGAAGGCGATCCCCTGGCGACCGAGATGCTGCGCGAGACGGCCGACATTCTCGCCGTGTGGTTCGGCAACGTGGTTGATCTACTGGAACCGGACATTATCGTGGTGGGCGGCGGGCTGAGCGGACTGATGGCGAAGTGGTTCGACCGTATCGCATCGCAATTGCCCTTCTGGTCAGTGAACGCGCGGTGCAGCGAGATTCCGTTCGCCGAAGCAAAGTATCGAGCGGATTCGGGCATCGCGGGGGCCGCGGCGCTGTGCGTCTCGCGAGCGCTGCTGTAGTAGATAGGATTTGAAGAGGCACGGTAGAGCTGGCCTTTAGGTCAGGTTTTAGTGGTTTACTTTTTGTCTTTCCGAGCGGGCTCTAGCCCGCGAAGAACGTGCTTTTTGGGAGCACTTATGGCCGTAATGATCTGTCTCCTCCGCGGCGTAAACGTCGGCGGACACAACATGATCAAGATGGACGTCCTCCGCGCGCTTTGTGAATCGCTTGGTCATTGCGACGTCCAGACTTACGTCCAGAGCGGCAACGTCGTCTTTCGAACCAAAGAGCGCGATGTCGCGAAGATCGCTCAAAAATTGAAGAAGCGATCGAGAAGAAGCACGGCTTCCGTCCCGATGTCATCGTTCGCACTACGGCGGAAATGCGCGAAGTAGTGGCAAAGAATCCCTTCGCCAAACGCAAGGGCATCGAGCCAGGCAAGCTCATCGTGACGTTTCTCGCGAACGAGCCTGAGCGCGGAGACGAAGAAGGCCGTGCTCGCCCTGAAGCCCGATCCGGAAGAAATTCGCGTGAATGGACGCGAACTCTACATCTACTTTCCCGATGGCTCAGGCCGTTCGAAGCTCGTTCCCGTGTTGTCGAGGGTAATGAAGAACAAAGGCACAGGAAGAAACTGGACGAGCGTGTCCACGCTGCTGGAGATGGCGGAGAAGCTGGAAAAGAGCGGCTGATTCGACGCTACTTTCCGATTTCCGAGAGCTTCGTATCTTCAGGAACGCCAGTCATGCTTTCGAAATCGAGTTTGTAACCATCGGGATCGCTAAAGCACGTGACCCACATGGAATTGCCAACACACGGCTCTTGAGCGTCAATACCGCGCGAACGAAACTCATGATAGAGCGCAACCGCATCTTCGCACTGGAAGCAAACCGACACGCCCTGTCCAAGCGCGCCTTCGGGCCTGCGTCCACCGTGACCTTCTTTGACAAACTCCTGCAGCATGATGGACGCGCCTCCGCGAGTCAGCCAGCACCAACGAATGCGGCCTTCGGGCTCCCACTTGTTCTTCATCGCGAAGCCGAGACCATCGAGGTAGAAGCGCAGCGAGCGCTCCATGTCGGTCACGCCGAGAAAAGGAACGACTTGCTTGAGGTTGGCTCCTATCTGAACGCTTGCGGCCATACGATCCTACGACTTCTCAGAGATGTAAATCGATCCGTGCTGATCCGTGCGAATCCGCGCCTGACTATCTCTAGTGTCCTGACGTCGCCGGGCTCTCCACCCAATCCGGCACAGTGCCCGGCGCGTCTTCCACTTCGTCGGCGAAGTTGCGCACCACGCCGCGATACAGCATCCCCGCGCACATTGCGGAGAAGAACAACAGAATTGCGCCCAGTCCCGACTGATGCAGCAGGATCTTTCCCGTACCGAACAGGCAGAGATAGACCATCGCGCAGCCGAGTATCCATGCCCACAGATTGCGCCCAAGGTCGCGGTTCTGCGGCACGGACGGCTCAAGAGCGGCAATGCGCTGCCAGCCGCGCACATCGGGCCGAACGTTGCGGTAGAAGCGCGTCAGCACTTCCTGCGGCTCAGGCCTGGTGAGCAGCGTGACCGTAACCCACACAATCGTCGTAACGATCGTCGTCACGATCGCACCCTTGGCGAACACGACGGAGCTGTTTCCGGTGAACGGATGCCAGCGGCTGAGCACCAGACTGATCGCCAGCGAGCACGCCATGGCGGAGATCTCGCTCCAGGCGTTGATGCGCCACCAGTACCAGCGCAGGATGTACACCGCGCCCGTGCCCGCGCCGACTTGCAGCACGATCTCCCAGCCCGACGCGATGGAGCCGAGCTGCACCGAAATCCACGCCGCGGCGATGACCAGCAGAACGGTGCTCAGCCGCGAGACCAGCACGTAATGACCTTCGGAGGCGGTCTTATTCACGAAGCGGCGATAGAAGTCCGACACCAGGTACGACGCGCCCCAGTTCAACTGCGTGGCGATGGTGGACATGAAGGCCGCGAGAAACCCTGCGATGGCGATGCCGCGATACTGGTGCGGCAGGTAGTTGTTCAGCACCATCATGTATCCGGTCTCGGGATGCGCCAGGCCCGGATAGAGCACGATGACGGCGACGCCAGTGAGAATCCATGGCCACGGGCGAATCGCATAGTGCGCGATGTTGAACCACAGCACTGAGAGCAGTCCCTGTTTCTCGTCGCGCGCGCTGAAGATGCGCTGTGCGATGTAGCCTCCGCCGCCGGGCTCGGCGCCGGGATACCAGAACGCCCACCACTGCAGCCCGATAAAGACGAAGAAGTTGGCCAGCGGGACCATCCACATTGGCTCCGAGGTCACGCCGCGCGAGAAATTCGGCAGGAAGCTCAGCGGGTTCTCGGCATTGCCGCCCGCGTGCGCCTGCATCTGCTGCAAGCTGGCGATAACGGCGCTCATGCCTCCGCAGGCTTGGATGGCGTAATACGCAACCGCGATCACGATGCTCATCTTGAGCACGAACTGGAAGAGGTCGGTCCAGAGCACGCCCCAAAGTCCGCCGAGCGCGACGTAGAGGCCGGTGAACGGAATGAGAAAGAGCACGCAGATGGCCAGCGCCGCACCGTCGTTGCCGCTCCAGACCGAGCCGAAGCGCGACATGAAGCTGCTGACGTTGTTGAGCATCGGCGTGTTGGCCAGCGTAGTGCTGACGATCGAGGTCATCGCCTTGGTGACCCATCCGAGGATGACGCAATTCATCAGCAGTCCGAGGTAGATAGCGCGAAAGCCGCGCAGAAACGCGGCCGGCTTGCCCGAGTAGCGAATCTCGGCGAACTGCACGTCGGTGAGCAAACCGGAGCGCCGCCACAGCCGCGCGAAGAGAAAGACCGTCATCATCCCCGAGAACAGGAATCCCCACCACAGCCAGTTGCCGGAGATGCCCTGCGTGTAGACCAGTCCGGTGACGACCAGCGGCGTGTCGGCGGCGAAGGTGGTGGCGACCATCGAGGTGCCGGCCAACCACCAGTTCACGTTGCGTCCGGAGACGAAGTAATCGTCAACGCTCTTGCCTGAGCGCCCGCGAAACCACAGGCCGAGGATCAGCGTGATGGAAAGATAGCCGACAATGGCCGACCAGTCGAGCAGGGTGAAGGACATAAGTGGCAATTATCGTTGAGGGAACGGCAAAAGCAAATTAGCCGCGGATGTGCACGGATCTGGTTTTTAGCGTTTGAATAATCCGTGGTAATCGGCGCAAATCCGCGGCTGCCAGGTTCTACGGTTTTGAGAACTGTACCTTCACTGTCTTGATCTCGTACGGGTTTGTCGGCACTGTTACAAGTGTCCCGACCGCATCGAGGCTTAACGGGCCTTCGATGGATTCCATCAGATTTGTCGCGCTGGCAGAAGTAGCTTTTTCAGGCAATGTGAGATGCACGTCGCCTTTCTTCCCTGCCCACTCGTAGAACCGAATGATGAGTGAGTTGTCGTCCGCGTCTTTCTTGATGGCGGTGATGACGACGTTGTCTTCCTGCGTGGAGAAGAACGACTGCGAAGGTGGCAGTGTGCCTTGATGGCGCGTCGTAGTCGTCGCCATCAACGGGTAGTTGACCTCGTACCCCTGGCGCACGGTCAGCGCTTCCTTCCACGTGCCGGCATGCGGATAGAGCGAATAGGTGAACTCGTGATGTCCCTGGTCGGCGTTGGGGTCGGGATACTCAGGCCCGCGCAGCAGCGAAAGCCGCAAGCACGTTGTCCTTGGCGTCGTAACCGTATTTCGAGTCGTTGAGCAGGCTGAAGCCGTGCGTCGCGTCCGAGATGTCTGCCCAGCGCAGCGCAGGCACCTCGAACTGCGCCTTCTCCGCTGGCGTATTGCGTGTGGTCGGCCGCTCCACCGTACCATAAGGAATCTCGAACGTGGCTTTATCGCTGCGCGCACTCAGCGGGAACGCCACTTTCAGCAGGATGTGCTTCTCGTGCCATTCGACCTGCATGTGCACGTCAACACGCGGCATGCCGGCATTGAGCGTGATGTCCTGCACGAAGCTGGAGTTCTGCCAGGTGTGTTTCACGCGAATGACCGCGCGCAATGGCGTGCTCTCGATGAGCTTTACTTCGTCGGCTTGGAGCAGGTTGGTATGATGCTCGATAAAATCGGCGTCTACATTCCACGCGTCCCACTTTTGCGGCTTGTCGACGAAGGCTTGCAGCAGGTTGCCGCACGGCTTGCCGTCCGGCAGGGTCGGCGGCGCGCCGACGCCGGGAACGGCAGGCGCGAGTGCTTCGGTCTTGCTGCCCTTGTCGAAGAGGCTGGTGATGCAGCCGGTCTTGGGATCGACCGTGACGGTCAAGAACAGGTTGTCAAGAGATGTAGGAGTCGCCGTCACTGAATACTGCACTAGTCCACGGCTCTCACCCGCGCTTATCGGGGTCGTTGGCGACGTCTCGATGT
>CAVTYG010000006.1:0-512916 GCA_963738905.1 uncultured Acidobacteriaceae bacterium | reverse complement strand
GTGAGTCGGCCGAAGCGCAATTGCGTAATGGATTAACGACCCTCCCGGAGGTCTCGCTCGCTCGGCAACAAGAAGCGCAAGCCGCTTTTGATTTAGAGGAGGTGCTCGCGAGTGAACGCGATGGAGAGATTGCGCTGGCGGAAAGCATCGGAATTCCGCCAACAACGCCGATTCAGATCGCCGAATTCCCTTCGCTGCCACCCGCCGCGGCACTGGAAACCTCGGTCGACAAGGTAATCGACCAGGCGCTGGCAAAGCGCCCCGACCTGATCGCCAAAGTGGCGGCACTCCGTGCAAAGGAAGCTGATGTACGCGGCGCTCGAGCAGCCCGTTATCCGATAGTCGCTCTCTCGTCCAACTTCAACTCGATTATCGGTGGGGTCCAAATCACCGAAGGGAATACGTCGACAGGATGGTTCAGTTCTACCCAGCCAAGCGGAGGCGTGTTGCTTTCTTTTGAGTGGAACATCTTTGATGGTGGGACCACCCATAGAAGGATAGAGATGGCCGAAGCTGAGCGTCGGACGGCCGAAGACGAAGTAACCATCGCTCGCGACAAGGCCATTCAGGACGTGTGGAAGGCATACACGGATGTACGGCTCGCCTTACGCAAGGTTGATGTGTCGGCGGCGCTGGTCGACGCTTCCCAAAAGTCCTACGATGCCAGCCTTGAAGCGAATCGTCGGGGTCTCGGAACACTCACAGATCTATTGGCTGCTCGGCGCGACCTGAGCCACGCGCAATTCGTGGAGCTCGATGCCAAACTCCAATTGCTCAATGCTTCGTCAGCGCTTGCGTTTGCTACTGGAGATGCGCAGCGGGGGCCCCAGTGAATGGAAGAGGTATTTTCCATTGAAGTTTTTCAAACTAACACCTGAAGGTGAGCACGATGCGACCCCAGATTAATATCGTCGGTTCGTTCTTCCCATCTTGGATGCTGTGCGCAGCGATCGGAATTGCGACGGCCTTTGCCGGGCGTTGGCTCTTCACTCGCGTCGGACTCGATCCTTATGTCGGCCCGAGACGACTGGTCTACTCCAGTCTCGGTATTTTGGTCACCCTGGTGCTTTGGGTGGCTTTTTCAAGGGGCTAAGTATGTCTGAAATTAATCCTCCATCTGATCCCGGTGCCCGCCGCGTCATAGGCCGAATACTTGGCATAGCCATCATTGGGGCCGCAGCCATCGCGGTAGTGATAGCTCTGCTCCAGTGGGAAATAAGGCCGCAGACGGATGATGCTTCGGTTCGCGCCAACTTCGTTGGTATCGCGCCTGAGGTGAACGGAAACATCACTGAAATACTTGTGCATGACAACCAAAAAGTTAAGGCGGGCGACCTCCTTTTCGTGATCGACCCTCGGCCGTACGAGATTGCTTTGGAACGCGCCCGGGCCAACCTGGTGCTTACCTACAAAGAGGTCCAAAGCCTGAAAAGCAGCGCCATCTCTGCTGGAGCCGGGGTGTCTAAGGCTGAGGCCGATCTCAACGCCTCGGCGGCCAATGTCACGAGCGCGGAAACAAATCCCGTCGTCGCCGATGCCGAGATAAAACGGTTGGAGGCGCAGTACCAGCAAGCTGACGACCATTTAAAGCGCCTCGAGCCGATGGCGTCAGGGCAGTTTGTCACCGCGGACAGCATAGATCAAGCTCGCGCCCAGCGGGCGACCGCCGCCGCTGCGCTCGAAGAAGCTAAGGCCAAAAAAACTGCGGCAGCAGCAGGGTTGGCGTCCACTCGCGCCCAACATGCTGCCATCGAAGCTACATTGATAAAGGCCCGCAGCGACCGCTCTAGCGCCGAGGATGCCATTGGCGAATCCGACGGAGCCAATGCGAGAGTGGCGGCAGCGGAAGCTGCCGTGCACTCAGCCGAGTTGGACCTCAATAACTGCCGAGTGTACGCGCCGTTCCCTGGCCTAGTAGTCAACATGAACATATCCAATGGCGCCTTCGCCCGGGCGGGTGCGCAGGTATTCACTCTGGTGGATACGCGCACTTGGTATGTCGTCGCCAACTTCCGTGAAACACAGCTTCGTCGCATCGCCTCAGGAGCGCCGACGGAACTCTATCTGCCGTCACAACCCGAAAAGCACTACCGAGGAACTGTGGTTGGACTGGGCTGGGCAGTGGCGCCGGAAAACGGAAACGTCAACAACGGCCTGCCGAGCGTTAACCGGTCTCTCGACTGGATTCAGCTGGCAGCGCGCTTTCCGGTACGTATCAAGGTAGAGAATCCGGACGACTCCCTTCGCATCGGCGCTTCGGCGGTAGCGACAGTGCGCGGTACCTGGCGCAGCGTCTCCCCATGAATCGCAGCTCACTTGCCGACTTCCTTCGCCGCGAACTTACTCCCACGGCCGGGAGGGGAAGCGCCACCTTTCGCCTCGTTCTGGCGTGCATGGCAGCCACTATCCCAATTCTGCACCACCACGTTCCTGAAGCGGTCCTCGTGATGATGGTCATGTACGCGGTCGCGCGTGAAGACACGGCCGTCACGATCATCGGATCGATCATCAGTGCGGCAGGCGTTACCATCGGCCTGGCTTCAGCCCTCCTCGCCTGGGAGATTTCACTGGACATCCCGTGGCTACGTCTCTGTTTCTTGATTGCCTTCATCTTCGGGAGCCAGTACCTCCAGCGTGTTCTGAGGATCGGAGCGCTGGGCGCCGCCATTGGCATTCCGGCGGCCATGGTCATGATCTTTCCCGATACTTTTCCGCCGGATCCGGAACTCATGGTCGAGATGGTTCTGTGGATCTGGTGGTGCGTAATACTCGGACTTGCCATTAACGCCGGCGTGCAGATCCTCTTGTCTCCGGGAGATCCAGTTACGCTGCTCCGACGAGCGATAGACACAAGGCTCTTGGCTGTTGAGCAGGCTCTTCGGCGCCTGGCAGGTGACGTCGCCACAGGGCCGCCGACAGAGTCCTTGAATGCCTTGGCTATCGAGGGCATGTCCCGGCCGCTTTCCCTACTGAAGAGCGCCACGATATTTCAACCCTGGGCACGCGAGCGTCGTGAGAAGCTAGCGGCGATTGTCACACTTACAGATCGGCTGGTGACGACTGCAGTGTCACTCGAGGCGCTCGCACCGGTCTCTAATGCTGTGATGAGTCGTGAGCGTCTCTTGAACGTAGCAGACAGCTGTGAACGGACGCGGCTGGCATTTAAGGAGATGCGGTTTCCGTCGCCCAGTAAGTGGCCGGAACTTGCGGCCGGCGAGACGTCGGACATGCTGTCCCCCCTGGCCGACATGGAAAGCACGCTGGACCAGATCGCGCTTGCCGTGCCTGATGGCAGGCTTTCCTCCGCTGAATCCGCTGCGGTCTCCTCTGAAAAGCCGGGCCTCTTTCGACCTGACGCTTTTACCAATCCCGATTACCTCCACTTCGCGATCAAGGGCACACTGGCAGCTCTGATCTGTTACGTATGCTTCATCGGCTTCAATTATCCGGGCATCTCCACCTCCTTGCTTACCTGCCTTGTGGTGTCGCTATCGACCATCGGCGCCAGCAACCAGAAAGGAATACTCCGCTTTGGCGGGGCCGCCGTCGGCGGCTTGATTGGCATGTTTGCGCTGGTTTATCTGCTTCCCAATGTGGAGACCTTTGGCGGCTTTTTGCTGATCTTCGGTACCGGCACCGCGGTTGCTGCGTGGCTGAACTTCGGCAGCCCCCGCATCTCCTACGCGGGGAACCAACTCGGCCTCGCTTTTTATATTGCTGTGCTGCATTTTGGCCCGTCCGTCAACCTCACCGCCATCCGCGATCGCATGATCGGCATCGCCTTTGGTCTCGTCGTGTTCGGCACTGTCGAACATCTGCTGTGGCCCGTGAGCGCAGCAAAAACACTACACATGCGCGTTGCTGAGTTGATGCATATGCTGGCGGAGCTAGCCCGCACCGAAGCTGGCAGTGAGGCGCAGGCAATGACCAGCAAGGATATGGATGCGTGGCGTCGACGAATCTCGATCAAGGTGCAAGAGATCCAAAACCTCATTGAATCGTCCAAGTTCGAGTCGAATACGGTCAAAGTAAATGAGATCCAGAAGCATATTGGTGATGCCCAGATAATTTTCACATTGTTGATCGCGCTCGTTCGCCAGAGGCAGGATGTCACGCAGCCGGATTTGGCTCCTGCGGCCGCCAGCCAGGTAGATAAAGCCATAGCAACGGCATTACTGGCCTTGGAGACTCACATGACCAGTGGCCGCCGACCGGCGTTACCGAATCTCGAAGGTGCGGTGGATATTTTTGAACGTTCCGACGCTGGCACGGATTCGCCTCATAAGACTGCTGCCGTCCCTCGCCTCGCCGAGCAGCTGGCCATTTATCGCGCGCTTGTCGCCGCTATAAGACGGCTCTCCGCCGCAATGAATTTTGACGATCAATGGACCGGGCAACCCCTCACAGTAAATGGGCACGACTCCGAACCATAACCTGGCGTGATGCAGAGTCGCGGAAGTAACGCTACGCTTCAAATCCATGTAGTTCCGTTATGCCGACGCTGTTATCATCAGCAATCACGAAAACAAGACCGAACTATCACGGTAGTGACGTAGGTCACGCCGTGATTCGGGATTTGGTCGCGCAACGGATGTTTGCCAACACTTCAGGAGGACTTGCATTTCGATTTTCTTCTCCTGATCGGTTCTGAAAATTCGTCACGCCGTATATTCCCGAGGCAACGATGATTAACGGTCTTATGAAGGGCAGTCAGCCAAAGGCCTGTGGCGGTGCGCTCCAACCCAAGAAGTTAACCATCGGCACGATTACTTTGGCGCTGTTTGTCATTCTCGGCTCTCCCCTATTCGCCGAAGCCCCCGCCCTGCGACAACAACCTGAGTCCGTCACTGCCAAAAGAGCGATGGTGATCCGTTGCCCTCAATAATCCTAAGCGCGTGCGTCCTGGTGGCCCTCACGGTTGTCGTCCATACTGTGGGTATCGCGGTACTGCTCCGGCACTTGACGAGTTTGTACGCCCTGCCGCCAAACAGGCTCTGGCCTGTCATCGGGAGGCTGCTCCACATTATCTGGTGGCTGTTCCTGCTCCACCTGTTGGAGATTTCGATCTGGGGATTGTTTTATCTGTGGCGTGGATACCTGCCCAACGCCGAAGCAGCGCTCTACTTTTCCGGGGTCACTTACACCAGCCTCGGTTACGGCGATGTGGTGCTGGCAAAGCCGTGGCGGCTGCTCGCACCGATTGAGGGCTTGGTGGGCATCATTATGGTCGGCTTTTCCACAGGTTACTTCTTCGTCGTCGTGAGCCGCATCCATCCATGGAAGCCCCTTAACGCCGCCGACGGTCCTATCACAGAAAGAACAAAGCCTTAGGGCGCGACGTATTAGACACTCACAACGGTTCCCCCGACCTTGTTCGTGGTCGCGCTTTACAGCGTCGGCGGGGCCTGATTACGTCGCAAGATGGTGAGATCCGTACCTTACGAATCGCCACCTCGAACTTAAGGATGTCAAGCGCCCCTTGCGCTTTCCCCCGGTCCGACAATTCAGTGAACGCCCCAGTTTTCGCCAACTGAGAACCAATTCCGGATAGTTCAATAATTCGATCCGGTACTGGATGCACTGGACGGACGCCCAAGGCCGCCGCAGGTCGCGCAAATTGAAAGTTCGCACACTTCAACAGGCTCGGACGGCACGGGCAGCGGAGTTGGTTCGGGTCGAACAGGCCAAGGCACTCGGGTTTGCACCTCCCGGAGAGGATTCCTTCAAAGACGTGGCCAAACGATTCCTGGCCCATCAGAAAGTGCGATTGACGGTCAAAGCATACGAGCGTGAAAACGGTATCGTGAACGAGCACTTGTGTAAGTTCTTTACAGGGCCGATTGCGGCCATCCGCCGGGTGGACGTTCAGCGGTATGTCACAAAACGTGCTGGTGACGTGTCCGCTCACTCTGTTCAAAAGGAATTGAACGTTTTGAAGCACTTGCTTCGCTTGGCGGTTGAGTGGGAGATCGTGCCATTCAGCCCAGCACAGACCGTAAAGTCTCCTCGGGTTCCGGCTGGGCGCGTTCGTTACCTGCAACCGACCGAATTGCGGGTGCTGCTCGCCGCCTGCCCTGAGTGGCTGCGTCCGATTGTCGGCTTGGCAGTTGCGACCGGAATGCGCCGTTCAGAGATACTTGGGTTGCGTTGGCTTGATGTGGATGTTGCACACGCCCGGATTATGCTCCCCCAAACCAAGAACGGCGAAGGGCGGATCGTGTACCTGAATCAGTCGGCACAGGCCGCATTAAGCTCGGTTGTTCAACCATCTAAGGTTCAACCGTTAGCTGCCGTGTTTGCCGGAATCACGCCGGAGCAGGTAAGTGTAGCGTTCGCGCGGCTGTGCCGGTCTCTGAACATCCTGGATTTCCGGTTTCATGATCTGAGGCACACGGCTGCAAGCTGGTTGCGAATGAAGGGGGCGGACATTCACACCGTCGCCCAGTTACTGGGCCACAAAGACCTGAGAATGGCTGCACGCTACCACACCTTTCCCCGGCATTCTTGGCCGATGCCGTAGCGACTCTGGACAGCGTTTTTGGCATTCCTTGTTACCCAGGCGTTACCGGAACGCCGCAGCTAACAAGTGGGTGGTCGTAAGTACCTGAAAAGATTTGGCGTCCCCGACGGGATTTGAACCCGTGTTACCGCCGTGAAAGGGCGATGTCCTAGGCCGGGCTAGACGACGGGGACGCTGATTGAGAGGGAAGATTCCGTCGAGACTTTAATGATAACAGCCGCATAAAATCAGTGTCAAAGCAAGCTCTCTTAACGTAGGACTACAACTCTTCCTTCGGTTTCTCGCCGTTTCCCACCAGGAACAACGAATCTGGATCGGGTTGGAGTTGCCAGTCCGGTGACTCCAATTGGCGGGGCGTCTTTTCCACCTGACGCAAGTCAGGAAGGTCGGCTTCCGACAGCGAGCGATCGAGTTCAGGCAGCTTGCGTGCGATCGGAAAGACTGACCGCTCCATCGAGCCCACAGCCTTGTTGTAGGAATCAACCGCGCCACCCAGCCGTTTTCCGATCTCTTCGAAATTCCAGGCCATCGCGCTCAGCCGCTGGTACAGTGTCTTTCCCGCCACGCTGATTTCGCGCGCACTGTCAGCCAGGTTTTTCTGGTTCCATCCATACGCCACCGCCCGCAGCAGAGCAATCAGCGTGGTCGGAGAAGCGACAATCACCTTGCGCTTTACTCCGTACTCAATGAGCTCGGCATCGGCGTCCATCGCGGCGCGGAAAAATACTTCCCCGGGGAGAAACAGCACGACGAACTCCGGTGTCGCCGCGAACTGGGTCCAGTACGACTTCGAACCGAGGTTTTCGATGTGTTGCCGCACTTGCCGTGCATGATCGTCCATGAGGTCCTTGTGCGCCGCGTCGTCCTGGGCCTCCTGCGCAGCTAGATATGCCGTCAGAGGTACCTTGGAGTCCACCACAATGTTCTTTTCACCCGGCAGCTTGATCACCACGTCAGGACGCCGTCGCCCATCCTCGCCCATCACCGTTACTTGCTCCACGAAGTCACAGTAGTCGAGCATGCCAGCCAATTCGAGGCAACGCCGAAGTTGCAACTCTCCCCAGCGCCCTCGTGCTTGCGGCTCGCGCAGCGCCTTCACCAGGTTGCCAGTCTCCGACTGCAACGCCTTCTGCGTCTCCAGCAACGATGCGACCTGCTCTCTCAGGCCGCCGTAGGCCTCGGCGCGCGACTTTTCGAGGTTGCGTACATTCTCGTCAACCTGCTTCAGCGAGTCTGAGATCGGCTTTACCAGCGTCTCCATCGCTTTCTCGCGCTTCTCAAGCTCGCCCTTCGCCTCCGACTGCTGCTTCTCCAGCTCGCTCTTTGCCAACTGGAGGAAGCTGACGTTGTTGCTCTCCAGCGCGGTCGAAGCCAGGGCCCTGAACTCGGTCTGCATTGCCTCTTTTGCGGCACTCAGAAGGCGTATCTTCTCTTCGGTGCTGCGGCGCTCGCTCTCTAAAGTGGCCTCGGCACTCGCCTTCGCCGCACCCAAAGACGCATTCTCCTGTTGTTGCAGAATCATTCTGTTCTGGGCCGACTCAAGTTCGCGCTCCAGCTCAGTCTTCCGCTCGCCGAGCGCTGCCGCGCGAGATCGCGCCGTCAGCGACGCGAACAGGGCGCAGGCCGCCAAAACTGCCAGGATGAGGGAAATTACCGTAGCGATGTTCATCGAGGATGCCGAGACTTACTGGACTCATTGTATGTGGGCGACAATGGGAACGGAAGCACCGCACCGCGCGTCCAACTTCCTAGAAACGGTGTATGTTTGTGCCTGACGGCATTTCGCACATGAAGCGGCTAACGTCCATCGGCTACCTGGTGTTGGCGTTGTTGATTCCTCCAGCATCGGCGATGGCGCAAGACGCCGCTTACAGCCAGAGTGAGCAACAACTCCTAGCCCTCATCAATCAGGAGCGCGCCAAAGAAGGCGTTCCTCCTCTTGTCCTGGACGTCGCGCTTACTCAAGCCGCCCGCAAGCACGCAGCGTTAATGGCACAGGACGACTCGGTAGTTCATCAGCTTCCCGACGAGGAACCGCTGGCCCTGCGCGTCCGCGACGAACACGTGCGATGCGATCACGATGGCGAGAATATCGCACTAGCCGGCGATGTGGATGAGGCCCACGTCCTGCTGATGCATTCCCCCGCTCACCGGGCGAACGTACTTAATCCGAAGTTCAATTCAGTTGGAATCGGGATCACGCAGGACGGGCAGCTCACGTACGTCACAGAAGATTTTGCCCACGTGCTGCCGAGTTACTCCGAGACAGAAGCCGACGCAGCAGTACAGAAGTCCATCGCTGAGTTTGCCCAGTCACAGAGCCTCCCTGCGCCGGTACGCAAGCCCCGGCCGCAGCTCTCACAGATGGCTTGCGACATGGCGAATGAAGACAAGCTCGATGGATTGAAGGCCCAGAATTTTGCCGGGGCCCGCAGCGCGGTTGCCTGGACCGCTTCCGACCTCGGGCAACTTCCGACCGGCGCGAAGAAGATGCTTTCACAGCCTTTAACGGCTGGGTATGCGCTGGGAGTCTGCTTCGCTCCCAGCGCTACCTACCCAAGTGGAGTGTATTGGTTAGTAATGGTGGTTTATTAAAAGGGACCTTGCACGCCACATTATTTCTACTGGATCATGGCAGCCGAAACCGCTCTGCAATCCGGCGTTGCGACGCACGGCACGTGGGACTGTAGGTTGGCCTTGAGGAACTCTTCGCCCGCCTGCATCATGTGAATCCAGACGTTTTGCGCGAGACCGTTCTGGTTTAATAGCTGTGCGACTTCCGTCGCGTTCAGGTTGGCTCCCATCTCGCTTGCGAACTGCACTACGTGCGAGACGGTAATTTCGGCGGTCACTTTCTCACGCCAGCACTTCTTTTTTAGGTCAGTCATTTTCTGCTTCCCGACAGAAAGTTTTTTGGTTGCACATGTAGAAATACAGGGCGCACCGAGATTGCCCTATATGAGTCGTCACCTGCCCCTGTGATGTTCGTCACAACCGCCCGGGAATCAGCCAATCAGCTCGTTTCCGTCGCCAGAATGTGCCCTTCGGACCTGTGCTACCCTGCCCCATTGATGGATAACGCCCCTGAAATCTATGTGGGAACTGCCGGTTGGTCGTACAAGGACTGGGAGGGCATCGTCTATCCCGCGCAGCTCAAGAAGTCACAGCATCCCGTTGAATACATGGCGCGCTACTTTGATGTTCTGGAAATCAATACCTCGTTTTACGGCCACATCCGGCCTGAAGTCGGCATGCTCTGGTGCCGTAAGGCGCGCGCCGTCAATCCGCGTTTCGTCTTCACCGCGAAACTGAACCGTGCCTTCACCCACTCGCCCATCGCCGTAGTGGAAAGCACTTCCGCGGAGACCATTCAGATCGGCCCCGACGATGAGCGCCTGGCCAAGGCCGGACTCGATTCCCTCGCCGAACAGAACATGTTAGGGGCAGTGCTGTTGCAGTTTCCCATCTCGTTCAAGAACACCGACCGCAACCGTGACTACCTCGACGGCCTGCTCGAGAAGTTCCGCCAATATCCCCTGGTCGTGGAAGTGCGGCACAGCGGCTGGAGCAATGAGGGAACCCTTCGCTACTTCGCGCAGAAAGGTGTCGCATTCTGCAACATTGATCAGCCTTTGTTGGGCAAAGCCATCGTTCCCAGCGGGCACGTAACTTCGCACCTCGGCTATGTGCGCTTGCATGGACGCAACTACGAACAATGGTTCGACAGTGACTCGCGCAACGACCGCTACAACTACCTCTACACTCCACCCGAATTGGAAAAGTGGAAGGCCCGCATCGATACCATCGCCGCCAAAGCGCAGAAGACCTTCGTCATCACCAACAATCACTTCGAAGGCAAGGCCGCCGTGAACGCCCTGCAGACTAAGAGCATGTTGCGCGACGGACCGGTAAACGTTCCCTCGCATCTTGTCGCAGCGCTACTGGGAACTGGGAGAGATCGCCTCGTGTGATGAATAGAATGTTACAAACTCTCCCACATCGTGGTACTCGCCACATTCGTCACTGAGTTGGCGCAGCTAACCCTCGTTTATTGTTACTCATACTCACTCATCGAACTTCGCCAGGAACCTTTTCGCGCCTCGTCCGTATAACCCTGTAGAAGTTGAACCGGTGACCCAGCAAGGCAATCCCGGCGCAACCGACTCAACCAAGGAGAAGAATCATGGACGCGAGATATAACTGGCTGATCGATAACGTCGCGGTGCGCGTCACCCTTAACACAGCGGTTTTCGCGCTTTGGGTTGCCGCTGCCATCGCGTTGCTGGAAGTCGCAGCGAAGCTTTAGTCCTATCGACTACAAAGTTGCCCGCCAAAACAGGCGCGCCCATGAAGCCCCGTTCCTAAGCAAGAGGAATGGGGCTTCATTCGTTTCCTTGACAGTTTCGTCCTGAGTAGGCGATTCTCGCTAATGCTCAGGAGGCGCAAATGGGCCGCCAGATTCTGTGCCGTGCGAAATCAGGCGGAAAATGGTTCGAGGGCCAAGCGCTGCTCGAAACCAGTGAAGTCATCTTTCGTGGTGACTTGCGCCTGAAGATTCCGTTCTCCGGCTTGCAGTCGGTCTCAGCCCAGGACGGCCACCTTCAGCTCAAATGGGCCGACAACTCCGCCGTCTTTGAGTTGGGCTCGCAAGCCGAGAAGTGGGCCCACGCGATTCTTCATCCCAAGAGCACTATCGAGAAGCTCGGCATCAAGCCAGGACTGAAGATCTCCGCCATCCACATGCCCGCCGACGCCGCAATGAAGGACGCTCGCGAGTCATCTGCCGAATTTGCCGAGAAAAAGCCGCTGCGCGACTCGGAGGCTATCTTCTTCGGCGTAGGCTCCGAATCCGAGCTCACCAACATCAAGAAGCTGGTCTCGTCACTAGCCGGCAACGGCGCGCTGTGGATCGTCTACCCCAAAGGCCGAAAGGAAATCACCGAGCTTCAAGTCCTCGATGCAGGACGCGCGGCCGGGCTGGTTGACATCAAAGTCGTGAGCTACTCACCAACCCACACTGCGCTGAAGTTTGTCCGGCCAAAGAACAAGCGATAGACAAAACCAAAAACGACCCACCGCACTCGTCGAAGCGAGCGACGATGGGCGTGAGTTCGTTTCACGAGTGTAAGGGCGCCGAGAATCAGCTCGCCGGTGGTCTGACAATTGACGACCGACAACCGGCGCACGATCTACGCCTTCTTGGTGCGAACGTCCACTTCACGCAGACGTGCAGCCTTGCCACGCAGCGCGCGCAGATAGAACAGCTTGGCACGGCGCACGTGCGCCGAGCGCACCACTTCGATCTTGTCGATGACTTTCGAGTTGAGCGGAAAGATACGCTCGACGCCATGCCCGAAGCTCATCTTGCGGACCATGAAGCTGGGATGCGTCCCCTTACTCTTGGAGATGACGAGGCCCTCGAACATCTGCACGCGTTCCTTGTCGCCTTCTTTGATCTTCACATGCACGCGAACCGTGTCACCCGACTTGAACTCGGGCAGATCGGTGCGGCGCGTCTTCGCAATTAAACGGTCAATAATCGGTGAATTCGACATTTCTCTTCTTCCTTCTATTGTGGGTCCCCCATCTTTTCCTTCTTGCGGGAAAGGGTGGGGTCGAATCTTTTTTACTTCTCGTGCTTGCGGGCATACTCACCCGCTCCCATAAAGTGCAACGACACGTACGGTTCGCTGCCGACCACCCAGCTATCGTGTCCGGGTGGAATGTAAAACAACTCACCGGCGTGCATCTCAATCACGCGCCCATCGTCCATGGCCGCTGTCGCGCAACCGGAAACCACCATGCCGACATGCTCGACGCTACAGCTCTTCAGCCCCATCGCTTTGCCGACGTGGTCCGACCACTTCCATCCCGGCTCATACGTCGCGCGGCCAATTGTCATGCCGCCGAGGTTCACGATCTCGAACTTGCCCTTCTCGAAAGCGCGCGTCTCGTCCGGGCTCTCAAACCGCTTCAGGATCACATCCATCATCGCAGTGGGGTTAGAACTACTACTCCGACTCTTCAATCTCTCTCAGCAGCTTGCGGTCTTCCTTGCTCAACTCCGTCCCACTCAACAAGTCAGGACGGTTCACCCGTGTCTTCTCCAGCGCCTTGCGCCGTCGCCAGCGCCGTATCTCGTCATGGTTCCCGTTCATCAACACTTCGGGAACGGGCATCCCGCGAAACTCTGCCGGGCGCGTGTAATGCGGATAATCCAGCAATCCACCCGATCCGCACGTCGACGACGGAGGCTCATTCTCATCGCGTTTGGGCGGGTCGACGTTCGCCGTAAACGACTCCTGCTGCGCCGACGCCGCGTTTCCCAGCGCTCCCGGAACCAGCCGCGACACCGTATCCACGATGATCGCCGCTCCCAACTCGCCACCGCTCAGCACAAAGTCGCCTACGGAAATCTCGCGATCGGCAAGATGCTCGCTCACGCGCTCATCCACACCTTCGTAGCGCCCGCAGATCAGCACGATGCGCCCGCGCCCCGCCAACTCCTGCGCCACGCTCTGCGTGAACATCTGTCCCTGCGGCGAAAGCAGGATCACGGTCTCACGCGCGTCCCTCTGCAATCGTTCCTCGCGCGGTCTGACCTGCATCGCTTCCAGGCACTCGAAGATAGGCTCCGGTTTCAGCACCATCCCCTCACCTCCGCCGAACGGTCGGTCATCCACCGTGCGATGGCGGTCGTGCGTAAACGCCCGCAAGTCATGAATCGCAATCTCAATGAGCCCGGCCTCGCGCGCTCGGCGCACAATGCCGTAATCCAACGGTCCGCGAAAAAAGTCCGGGAAAATCGTTAGTATCTCGAACTTCATTCCGGCCTCCCCAGTTCGCGCCTGGGCGCATGGGGACTACTCACAAACCGCTCTGAACGGGCGCGGCTTCAGCCGTGCCGTAACGTTTCCCACTTCTACTTATGTCCTTTGCGGCGCTCCCCTGCCGCCCTGGCCTCATCCGCTTCCAGCTTCTGCCGCCGCTTCTCTTGCTCATTCAGCGGAGACTGCATCTCCAGCAGTCCTTCGGGCAATTCCATCTCGATCCGTCGCCCAACCAAATCCACGCTCTTCAGGAACTCCTCGGCATACGGCACCAGAAACTCTCGCTCATCGCGCCGAACCACCAGCAAGGGCGCTTCTCCCGCTCCAAACTGCACTTCGGCAACCACGCCAATCAGCGATCCACGATTCACTACTTCGCATCCCGCCAGTTCACTTGTGTACGCCGTGCCCGCTTCCAGCTCCGCACGCTGCTCATGGGGAATCTGTAGTTCCATTCCCTTCAGCCGTTCGGCGTCGCTGATGCTCTCTACACCCGCGAACTTCAGCACCACGTGTCCCTTATGGAACCAGTGCTCTTCCAGTTGTAGCTCGCGACGGCTACCGTCGGCGGCCAATCCGGAGAGCTCGCGGCGATCAGCAAACCGTTCGGGAAAGCTCGTGTGCAACTCAGCCGCAACTTCGCCGCGCCGGCCCTGAGGCCCCAGGACGCGCGCTACGGTGATAAAGCCGGGAGCTATTCCACAATCTCCAACTGATAGCGCTTATGCGTCTTCAACGCGGCGGCATTCATGATGGTACGCAGGCTACGCGCCATGCGTCCCTGCCGGCCGATGATCTTGCCGACTTCATCCTCGGCCACCACCAGCTCTACCACAATGTGGTCACCTTCGTTGAAGGCCTCCGACTCGACCTCGTCGACCTTATCGACGAGTGCCTTGGCCACATGTGCCATCAACGCCGGAATATCTGCTGTCGTCGCCATCCTTACACTCTCCCTGTGGGTCCCTGAGGGTGTGCCCCGGGTTACGCGCCCGATTCTGGGCGCTAACCTGGGATCTACTCACCTTACGCCGCCGGTGTCGCCGTTGCCGCTGTTGCAGCGGCCTTGTCCAGCAGCTTCTTCACGCGATCGGATAACTGCGCGCCCTTGCCCGTCCAGTAATCCACGCGATCGCGCTTGAGTTCAATGCTCGCCGGATTGGTGCGCGGGTTGTACGTGCCCACCACTTCCACCGAACGCCCGTCGCGGGCACGGTCTTTTTCGATAACGACAATGCGATAATGCGGTTGTTTACGCGCACCACGGCGCGAAAGACGAATCATTAACACAGAAGGTATTTCCTTTCCTGCAAATCTGTTTTCCGCCCGCAGATACGAGCGCCATCTAATACACCAAAACTCTTGCGCGGACCTCAGTCCACGTCCATTCCCGAATCCTACTTGGCTTTGTCTCTGGAAGCCGTTTCCGGCACAGCTTTTTCCATCAGGTGAGACGGGCATGCCAGCGTTGCAAAACTCGCTCCACACCCCAAACCAGCGTCAGTTGATACTGGTTGGACCCCCGCTGCTGGGGGCAAACATCTATTATCGCGGAACTTAACCCTTTTCGCAACACTACCCAGCGTTCCCTCTTCCGAACTAAGAGAAAATTCTTTCGATACGCCGCATCGAACCACAGGCATAATCCTAGCCACAGCAGCCTTGTTGTTCAAACCGCGTCCGCTCGGTACATCACGGCGCTCATGACGCAACGCAATGGAACGTTTCGTCTGCCGCAAAGGAGGATTTCCAATGACGCCAATCGGATGGAGGACCAAATCTCTCTTCGTTCTCGCCGTTATTTGTTGTCTCCTGTTCGCTGCATGCACCCACACGACCGCGCCCACTAAGCCAAGTGAGTTGGTAACCCTGATCGCCGATCCCTCCACCGCGATTTGCCCGGCCACAACTGTGCCCCACGTCTTCGGTGATCGATTGCAACCGGACGGGACTCGTGTGCCATTCACGATTCCCAACGGCCAGGTCTTGGTGATCACGTCGTTCGATTGGGTGGTTG
Source organism: uncultured Acidobacteriaceae bacterium (assembly GCA_963738905.1). GTDB lineage: Bacteria > Acidobacteriota > Terriglobia > Terriglobales > Acidobacteriaceae > DASRAA01. Next base: position 497,549 of record CAVTYG010000006.1, on the reverse strand, counting down.
AGGGCAGTACTCAGGCGAACAATGCTGTTTGGACCGCGATTACATTTATGGGAAGCGGCAAGAACAATGCTCTGTTCTCAGGTGCAATGACCGATTCCATTGGACGCGCGGCGGGCACTACGCTCGTTCCCGATGGTATTGTGGTCGCTCCTGGCACAGTATTGTGTTTGGATTTCGTCGCCGGAGCCAGCGCCGCCTACGGACGTGCACACGGATATTTGACGAAGAACCAGTAAAGGCGCTCTCCATCTGCATATAGCTGAACGCTCAATTCTCCTCGCCTGATTTCGGGGAAGCGACGGATGGCACGCGCTAGGTGAGGGCCAGTTCAATCGCCCGTCAGTCGCGCCATGAGAAACTGACTCGGTGCATGACGATTAACAAGTCCCCATCCCGGTGGAACGATGCCCGCTTCCTACTAGCCCTCACCGCCGCTCTGATCGCCTTCGGAGTCCAATCGGGCGAACTTGGCACCGCCGACACTCAACATCGCGAGCAGTCCACTCATTCCTTCTGGACTTCCGAGCCTCCCGTCTTCCCCAACGAGTATCCCGAATTCGGCGTTCACGGCCGCGACGGCAAAATACAAAGCTGGTACGGCATGGGACAGTCCCTCCTGATGCTGCCCTCCGACATCGTTGCTACCTACATCGAGGAGCTCCCAGTCTTCGAGAAGTACGACGACACCGACCCAACCGTCCGCAACATCATCGTCAGCTACACCACCAACATCCTCGTCACGGTACTAACGGCGCTCGTGTGCTTTCGTTTTCTGCGGCAAGCTCGAACTTCAGCCTGAAGCACTCCGTGCTCGGCGTCCTGGCGCTGCTGTTCGCCACCACTCATCTCCACTACACGCAGAACATGATGGAGAACAATTACATCTTTCTGCTCACCCTCACCGGCTTTTCTTACCAATATGAATGGCTGCGCACCGGCAGCCGTCGCGCCCTGCTCATCGGCTCGGCTGCATTCGGCCTCAACCTGCTAACGCGCCTCACCACCGGCCTCGACCTGCTCGCCGGAGGCCTCTTCATCCTGCTGGTGCTTCTGCTGGAAAAAGCCGGCTATCGCGAAATCTGGAACCGCTTCCGCACCTACGTCGCAACCGCGGCCCCGGTCTATCTCTTCTTCGTCCTGATCGATCGCCTCTACCAGTACCACCGTTTCGGCTCGTTCACCAACACGTACGTCAGCGTCGTTCGCCCGCGAGATGCACGAGCGCAATCCTGCCCTGCCGGCCGCCTATCCCTGGGAGACACCCTTCCACGTCGGCTTCTTCGGAGCGCTCTTCACTCCCGAAAAATCCATCTTCCTCTTCGATCCCCTCTTGCTCCTGATGCTTCTCCTCGCAGTCATCGCGTGGCGACGCTTCACCGTCCCCGTCAAAGCCTACATTGCGGCCAGTTCGCTGCTGCTACTGGCCTGCATCTCGTTCTACTCCCGCTACACCATCTGGAGTGGCGACTTCGCCTGGGGAGACCGTTACGTCTCCACCTGCGTTGAGCTTGCCGTTCTCCTTTCCGTTCCCCTGCTGCTCCGTTATCGCGCACAGCTCGGAAGAACCGTCTGGGTCGCCGGCCTCACTATCGTCACCATCAGCATCGTGATCCAGATCGCCTCTCTCGCCTTCTGGCTGCCGCTCGAGATCTATCAGATGGAAACCCTCGGACACCCAACCTTCGTCATCGCTCTGCGCATGAAGAACATCGTCGCCTTCGCCTTGGGAAAAATGGACGCCTGGGGACTCGTGAACTACGCCATGCACTGGGACGACTGGGACTACGTTCACATCACCACCTGGAACTTCCTGCCCTTCCTCTTGCGGCGCGTCGGTATTGCGCCAGCCTGGGTGGTCCATCTCGCATTCGTTGTATGGAGCATGGGACTCGCAGCATTAGCGTTCACACTGGCGCGTCTGCGCCGAGTCCTCGCACATACGGACCACGCCCAATCCTGACTTCAACGTCGTCCCCGCCCGAACTCGTTAGAGTAATGGGACTCCGTAAAGCACGCCGAACGCTCTTTTGTGGCGCTTGTCCCCGCTAAACACGCGGCTATCACGCACTCGTGGAAAGTATGCGCATTCCCCTGAGCTAATGACGAAGATCTTCGCGATTTCGCGCCTGAGTTGTGGATCACGCGCGCAACACGCCGCTTCATGCAAGGGTTCGGTGCGCTCGTCCCCACACGGCTTTCCGCGCGGAACATTCCACCCAGCTTCGCGTCTATTGCAGCACCATCGTTGCACACCAAAGCCACGAGGCACGAAGGCGGGCCGGATATTCGGGGCCAAAGGATGGCAACACAAAGGAGCATGTCATGAACAAGACCGTTCGCAATTTCGTGGTGCTGGTCGTTTTCGCGATGGCGGTGACCGGGCTCTCACTGGCGCAAGACGACACCTACTCCCTCAGGGCCAACATTCCCTTCGACTTTTACGCCGGAGACCAGCAACTGCCCGCCGGCACCTACCTCATCGACGTGAGTTACGCGACGCATGCCGTCACTTTGCGTAATAACGACACGGGGCGTTCCTATCGTGCTCTGGCGGTGCCTGCCGACCGTACCGCCTCCACTGAAGCTGTACTGGAATTCGATGTAGTCGCCAACAACCACTTACTCGCGGACCTGAAGACGGCCAGCACCGGCGTGAACTTTCACGAAAGCAAGAAGCTCTCGACCACTGCCCAGAGTCGTGGCCATGTTGTGATTGTGGCCTCGCTTCGTTAGCTCGATCAGTGTCATCTCGAATCTGCGCGCGATGCGATAGACAACACCGTCGCGCGCAGAAACATCAATGTTCCGGAAGGTGAGTTGCACCTTGCGAGCGTCGCGTGTAAATACAATTAGACACCCACGCGATTGAAACCAGCTCTCAAGACTCGCTCTAAGCCTGTTCCTTCGGCGTCCAAAGCGCACGCGGCGATTGCTGCCCGTCGTATCGATCTCTGGATTTACGTCCTCCTCGCGCTCGCGGTCATCGCCGTTTACGCGCAGGTCCGCACTCACAGCTTCATCAGCTACGACGACCCCATCTACGTTACCGACAACCCGCAAGTCCGCGCCGGACTCACCACCGACAGCATCGTCTGGGCCTTCACCACTTTCCACGACTCCAACTGGTTCCCGCTGACCTGGCTCTCGCACATGCTCGACTGCCAGCTCTTCGGCGTCGATAGCGGATGGCACCATATCACCAACGTCCTGCTTCATGCTCTCAGCACATTGCTGCTGTTCGCCGTATTGCAGCGCATAACGGGCTCGCGATGGCGTAGCGCCATTGTGGCCGCCATCTTTGCTCTTCACCCCCTGCACGTCGAAAGCGTCGCCTGGATCGCCGAGCGCAAAGACGTTCTCAGCACCTTCTTCTGGATGCTCACACTCTGGGCCTATGCCCGCTATGTCGAGAAGCCCCATCCTGCTCGGTATATCGTCACGCTCGCTCTTTTCTGTCTCGGCTTGATGGCCAAGCCCATGCTCGTGACCCTGCCGGTCGTGCTCATGCTGCTCGATCTCTGGCCTCTGCGCCGTGGCATTCGTATCGTCGAGAAACTCCCATTCTTCGCCGCGTCCCTGGCCGCTTCCATCGTGACCTTCGTAGCGCACCAACAAGGCGGAGCGGTTGCCTCGTTCGATGTCGTCCCTCTCGCCGTGCGCCTCGAGAACAGCCTTGTTACTTATATTGTTTACGTCCTCCAGACGTTCTGGCCGGCGCATCTCGCTGTCTTTTATCCGTACCCGCTGCATTCCATCGTTGTACCGGCAATTCTTTCTGCTGTTGCCCTCATCGCTATCACGGTCATAGCCATTCGCGAATTCCCACTCCGTCCCTATCTCGCCGTCGGATGGTTCTGGTACCTCGTCACCCTCTTGCCGGTCATCGGAATCATCCAGACCGGATCGCAAGCACGCGCCGATCGCTACACCTACATCCCCATGATCGGACTCTCGATCGCCATCGTCTGGGGGCTGTCCGAGCTGCTCCAACCCTGGCCGAAACTCCAGGTCGCGACTGCGGCCGCGGCGATCGTCGTATGCCTTCCGTTGACCTGGCTACAGGTCTCCTACTGGAAGGACAACTTCACTCTCTACCGCCACGCTATCGACGCCGTACCCGACAACTACCTCGCGCGCTATAACCTCGCTGCGGCCCTCGAAGCCGACGGCAATACAACCGAGGCCGTGGCCCAGCTCCGCGAAGCGGTTCGCGTTCGTCCTTATTACGTTCCCGCTCGCGCCGAACTCGGCCAGTTACTCGCCCTGCAGGGACACACCGGCGAAGCCCTCCACGAACTGCAAACCGCAGTCGAACTACGCCCCGCAGACGCTGTCGCTCACTTCCGTCTGGGCTCGGTACTGGGCACTCTCGGTCGTCCCACCGAAGCCGCCGCCGAATTCGCCCAGGCCGCCAGCCTGCAGCCCGATAACGCCGACGCTCACTTCAACCTCGGACTCGCACTCGCCGAACAAGGCAACCTGGCGGCAGCCGGGCGCGAATTCGACACCACCATCCGTCTCCGCCCCGACGACGCCGACGCCCATTTCAACCTCGGCATCGTTTTCGCCCGACAAGGGCAGCTCGACTCCGCCGCCGCCCAGTTTTCCGATGCCGTCCGCATCCGTCCCAATTTCACCGCCGCCCAGCAGGCGCTCGAACGCGCCACGAGCATGAAACAGTTGCCCACCACCCCGTAAGCCGTCAGGGTGCCCCATCCTTTCCCTGCTTTTGGGAAAGGGTGGGGGAACTCTCGCCACCCTCTGCGCTACCCTGTACAGACCAGTTATGTCCGCACAATCGCATCCCCCGGCATGGAAGATACTGCTCGCCTACGCGATCATCTATCTCGTCTGGGGATCGACCTTCCTCGCCATTCGCATTGGTGTGCGTGAAGTCCCACCGTTTCTGCTTGCGGCGATGCGCTTCCTGATCGCGGGACTCGCGATTTACCTCTGGATGCTGACACAAGGCGAACGCTCGCCGACGATGCGGCAATGGGGTTCGGCGTTTCTGCTCGCGACCCTCATCTTCGTCATGGACTACGGCCTTCTGTTCTGGGCCGAGCAACGAGTTCCGTCGGGCATCGCTGCCGTGATGCTCGCTACCATTCCTGCCTTCATGGCGTTGTCGGAGATCGCCATCCTTCGGACTCAGCGCCTCACTCTTCGGCTCGCATTGGCCCTCGTGATTGGCCTCGGCGGCGTCGCTGTTCTCATGAGCCGGTCGCTCAACCTCGGCGGAGCCCCCATCGATACCGCCGGAGCCGTCGCGCTCATCGTCGCCGCTATCGGATGGTCGATTGCCTCCGCACTCACCCTCAAGCTGCCGTTGCCGTCGTCGAAGGTCATGAACTCCGGAGCGCAGATGCTCGCAGGAGGTTTGCTCCTCACCATCACTGCAGCCGCGCTCGGTGAGTTCCGCAACTTCCATCTGTCCGCCGTATCGCGCGCCGCATGGCTGTCGCTGCTGTACCTGATCGTCGCCGGCTCCATCATTGCTTACACCGCCTACATCTGGCTCATCCACCATCAGTCTCCGACCAAGGTCGGAACTTATGCCTATGTGAATCCAGTGGTCGCAGTGCTGCTCGGCTACTTCTTTGCCGGGGAGCCACTCGGCACGCGAACCATTCTCGGAACCGCCTTCGTCCTGGTGAGCGTCATCGTTATCACCACGACCCGCGCGAAAAAGCCTCTCCCGGCGCAAGCAGTCGAAGAAGCGCGCTGACGCTACCCACTAGCGGGTGCCCCATCCTTTCCCTTCTTTTGGGAAAGGGTGGGAATCAGGAACCGCCGTTACGGCTTTCTTACTCCGCAATAACACTCCCGGTAACTCTCCACCGTCAGCCCCTCCACCGCGCAATACAGTCCGCGAACAATGCTCTTCTCGCCCTCTTCCGCCGGACCTGAAACTGCATACAGCTTCAGCCATTCGTTACGGCGCTTTTCGTTGCTGACGACCTCCGCGTACACGCTCCCCAAGCTTTGCGAGTCCAATTGACGCGCCTTCCATTTGCGGTCATAGCTGTACTCGCGTGTCCAGCGGCCGTTCGCGTGATTCTTCGCCGTCGCCAGGTTCGTCAGGTAATAGGTGGACTGGTCCGTCACTACGCCGTCGCTGCGGTACTCAACAACGCGGAAGCTGGGATTCTGCTTGTACACCGGCGAAATCGCCGGGTCCACCAGAATGAACTTTCGCTCCGCACCGCTGCCGATCAGGCGAAAGTCGTCGGAATGCGTATGGCCCGCAAATCCCGCCAGTATGGTCGCGTGATACTTGGCCAGGAGCGCATCGAACTGCTCCGTCCATTCCGGAACCCACATCGGAACAATCGAACTCGCGCACGTTGCCGGGCTGCTTGCCCGATCGTGCGGTTCGTTCTCGCCGAAGCCGGTGGCCGATGCATACCCATCGATCCCGGGAGGCATGTGCATCATCAGCCAGACTTTTTGGTTGGCCTCGGCGGCAGCCGCGAGGCTCTTGTCCAGCCACGCCAGCAGATCGGTGGCTGCCGTGGAGGAAATCGGCGTGCATCCCTTCGAAGAATCCAGCGCCTGATACTTCTGCGACAGGAAGATGCTGTTGAGCGAGACGATTCGGACGTCTGACAATGTGGGATGCGGTACGTTGAAGCTGCCCAGCGACTTCCATGATCTTGCGAACTCGTCGTCCCCGCCCGCCAACCCACGCGCCACCGCGGCCGTACTATCGAGGAACGCGCCGTTCGCGTCAATGCTGTAGTCTCCGCAATCGTTGTCATCATTGCCCGGAGTAATCAATACCTTCACCCCGGGAAACGCGTGCTCCAGCTGCAGCGCGAGAAACTGGACCGTCTTTAATACGAAGGCCGCATAGTGCTGCTGGTTGTCGTCGTGCGTGGCGGCTCGAAACGTCGCGGGAAACTCGTGCGCCAGAAAATCGCCCGTCACCATGACGAATACGGGATACGGCAACGTGCGCGGGAACTGTTTCAGCGCAGACTGCAGCAGCCACCAGTTGGTGTCCGAACCATACTGGCTGAACTTCGCGGGAGCGGTCCGATTGAGGATCGCCTCCCACTCTGGCGGATCGGCCTTTTGCAGCTCGGGCACCAGCGCCGCATCCGCCATGGGGTTGAAGTGGATGTCGGAGATCAGCAGGAACCTCGAGTCCGACGGGTGCTGGGCGACAAGCGGCAAAGCTGCAAGCAGGACGAAAATCAGGAGCTCGGCTCGGATTCTTCGGCTCATGAGTTTGTTGATTATAGGTTTTTGCCCTGCTCCAATTCGTGTCCCATCCGTGTAAATCCGCGGCTGCCTTTGTCTTCTCCGTGTCCTCCGTGCCTCCGTGGTGAATTCGCTCTTCCCAATTCGGGAAAAATCCGGTTACTTTAGTTTCCCCCTCGCCACGATTTTCCTTGCCTCCCGTTTCTCCCCTCCCCACGCTAAAAACTGGAGACCTTTCGCCTCACAGCGCAGTTCTCGAATTTCGCGGACGAGCAGTTACGACTGACCAGTTACCAGCTACCAGTCACCACTCGCCCGCACAGAAAGAGCACTCATGACCGAACCACTTCGTACTTGCAATCACATTCACGACACCGGCGGTACCTGCAACTCCGTCGCTGCCAAAGACCAGAAATATTGCGGCTATCATCTCGACTACCGCGCGCGCCAGCTTCGCATGGCACAGTACCGCGCTCGCGGTGAGCGTTTCTACCTGACGTTGCCGCCACTCGAATCCATGTACGGCGTGCAATCGGCTCTCGCGCAAATCGCCGAGGCCCTGGCCGGCGACATGATCGATCCCAAGCGTGCGAATGCGCTTCTCTCCGTACTGCGTCTCATGTCGCTCAACTTCCGTCATCCCGAGAAGTGGCAGACGAGCCTCTACCACTCCGACGTCGCCGCCGAAATCGACGTCGCGAAACAGTACGGCCTGCCCCGCGATCTCGACCTCGACACCTCACCCGAAGCCGCCTTCCCCTCTTCCGATTTGTCATCCCGGGCAGAGGGCGCCGCGCCCGGAGCCGAGGGACCTGCTTTTTCTGGCGACTGGCAACTAGCTACTGACAACTGCTCCACCGACTTCCGTCCCGACTCCCCCGTCTCTCCCGAGTGGCTCGAGCTTCGCGACATCTCCAACACTCAGGGCGACGACGCGGCCCAGGTGCGACTCGACCAGCTCCAACGCAACCGCGCTCGCCGCGAACTGCGCAACAGTCGCAAGCGCTATGCCGACATCGCCGTGCGCCTGAACATCAAGCGCGCTGCCGAACGGCTGGCCCAGAGCCAGCTCGCCGCGAAGCTGGCCGAAGCCGGCATCACGCCCGCCGTCGCTCCGGCTCTCGACTTCGACGCCGAGGTGGCGGAAGAGATGAAGAAGTCCGCCGCCTTCACCCGCGAAATCGACGCCTGCCTCGCCGGCCAGGAGGTCAAAATCGCCTAATGAGTTAGAGACGGCCTTCAGGCCAGCGTTAAGGCCACGTCGTCGTGTCCGGAGTTTCTGGTAGTGCTGGCCTTTAGGCCAGCGTCAAGGCCGTTATTTTTTCCCTCCGCGGACTTCAGTCCGCGGCCGGCAACGGCACGGGCCCGACGCGGTTTGGAAGGGGCACGGCTTCAGCCGTGCCGAAGAGAATCGTTTTACCTAATTCGAGCGGGCTTCAGCCCGCACGGCCATCGTGTCTATGCGAAGACCACCATCAACGCCGAAATCGCCCAACTGGTGCCCCACCCGCGCCACCTGCCGCCCCATTTGTATTCGCCCCGCTGAACCCGCTTCCGAGACCGCCCCTAACCCTCACTCCCACACATGGATACGTATAACCTACGCATCTTCAATCACTTACAAACAGATTTCCTCTAACTCAATGAAAACAAAGGGGGCCAACAGCTCAAGAACCCGTACCCCGTTTGAATGGGGACGCTCGGTTGCTCTAGTCTGCAGTTATGTTTCGACTCCTTTGTGTGACCGCCCATCCTGACGATGAAGCCGGCGCTTTCGGCGGGACGTTAGCCCTCTATGCCGAGCGGGGCGTCGAAGTCTCGGTGGTTTGCCTGACGGCTGGAACCGCTGCTCGAAACCGTGGGTCCGCGCAAACCGACGAAGAGCTGGCAGCACTGCGCCGAGCTGAGTTCCGGGCATCGTGCGAGTACCTGGGCATCCGGCATGGCGAAGTGCTCAACTATCCCGACGGCAAGCTGGACCGCGCCAACTTTCACGAAGTGGTGGGAGCGCTGGTGGAACAGATTCGCCGGCGGCGTCCGCATGTAATGCTGACTTTTGGGCAGGATGGCGGACTGACGGGGCATCCGGATCACGCCATGGCGGGGGTCTTCGCCACCCAGGCGTTCGAGTGGGCGGGACGGCCGGACCGCTACGTCGAGCAGATTGCCGAGGGACTGGAGCCGCATCGGTCACAGAAACTCTATTACGCTACCGCCGACTTTGTTTTACCGGACCGGATGCCAACCGCGCCGTCGCCGGTAACCGCACGCATCGAGGTAGGCCGGGAACGCTTCGAGAAGAAGAACCAGGCGTTCATGCTGCACCTGACTCAAACGCCGCTGTTCGATCGGCTGCGTAAGAATCTGGGTAAGATGCCGACGCACGAGATGTTCCATTTGGCGGCGGCGTGGAAGCCAGAGAAGGCTAGGATGGAGACTGATTTGTTTGAGGGAGTAGAGGAAGAATAGTTGTCGGTTGCCAGTGGCCAGTCGTCAGGCCGACAACTGACAACCGGTCACTGGCAATTACTACAGGTTGAATTCTTCCTGGTAGTCGCGCCAGATGCCGCCCTGATAGATGGGGCGGACGGGAATGTCGTTGGCGTGCTTGGCGGTTTGGACCCAGAGACGGGCCTGCTGCATTTCGTTGGCATGGAAGTAGCGGGTTTCGGCGGTAAACAAGATGGTTCCACCGACCAGCGTCGAGACAACTTCTTCCCAAGGCTTGGCGCCGATGAGGGCCACGCGGGCGATGTGGTCGGAGTACTTGTGCAGGAAACGCAGTTCTTCCCAGCGGGCTGCGAGATCGACGCCGTCCATCTCAGTGATGTCGGCGAGTATGCCAATGGGACGCTTTTTGCGCCCATCGATCGCAAATTTCAACTGGGGTTCGAAGGCCTTGATGTCTTCTTCGGTGACGCGGCCAGTGACCTTCAGGCCGAAAATCCAGTCGCTGGTTTCCTTGAGTCGCTCAATCATGCGAACGGTTCCCTTCTTGTGGTTTGTTAGCAGGATAAATGGAAGTGCGGAAATCTCATAGGCGCGCTCTTTGAGCGAGAGCCGGCGCGCGATTGATATCATGAGCACTTGAGCCCACCCAACACGCGCGGGAAGTTCATTACCTTCGAAGGCCTCGACGGTTGCGGCAAGAGCACGCAACTGGAGAAGCTGGCGGTGGTCCTGCGTTCCGAAAGGATTGACGTGCTGACGACGCGCGAACCCGGTGGTACCGAAATCGGGGAGCGCATTCGCGCGGTGTTGCTGGACTCGCGGACCGCGGGGCTCGATCCTATGGCCGAGATGGCGTTGATGTTCGCCTCGCGGGCGCAGCAGATTGCGCAGGTCATCGAACCGGCGCTAGCCAGCGGACGATGGGTGATTTGCGACCGCTTCACCGATTCCACGGAAGCGTACCAGGGCGGCGGAAGGCAGCTCGGCAGCGATGCAGTGTTACAGCTTCACAAAGTGCTGTGCCGCGGGTTGTGGCCTGACTTGACGATCCTGATGGATTCGGACGTCGATCACAGCGTTAAGCGGGCGCGACGGCGCAATAAGGCCGCGGCGAACGGGGCGGAGGCGAACGAGAACCGCTTTGAGCAGGAGAGCCGCGCATTCTTTACGCGGGTACAGGACGCTTTCCGCGCGATTGCGAAGCGGGAGCCGCAAAGAGTGGTGATGATCGACGCGAGGCCGCCGGCGGAAGTGGTGCATCCCCAGATCGTGCAGGTCGTGCGGGAGCGCTTGATGAAGCAGGAGCTCGTGGTCAGGGGCTAGTGAAGGAGAGTTTGTGCCGTTCGCTGATTTTCAGGGCAATGCCGATGTGGTACACACCATCCGCGAGATGCTGGCGCGCGACCACTTTCCGCATGCGGTGATTCTGTCGGGGCCGCAAGGTTCGGGAAAGTTCACGCTGGCACAGATGGTCGCCAAGACGATGAACTGCCAGAACCGTCCGAGGACCGACGGTCTGCCGGACTTTTGCGGGGTGTGCGCGAACTGTATGCGCATTGCCGACGCGGACGCGCTCGACGACAGGTTCGCCGAAGCTGTGGAGGCGCGGGAAAATTTGCGCGAAGCCGATAAGCGGGAAACGCGCATCTTCGTGCAGACGCATCCGGATGTGACGATTATTCCGCCTGATCCGCCACAGATGCTGGTGAAGGTGGACCAGGTTCGCCATATCATCCATGAGATTTACTATCGGCCGGGCGAAGGCAATAGGCGGGTGTACATCTTCAGTGAAGCGGACTTCATGAAAGAGGCGGCGAACTCGCTGCTGAAGATCCTGGAGGAGCCGCCGGACTTTGCGACGATTTTCCTGCTGACGGACAATCCGTCGGCATTGCTGCCGACGATACGGTCGCGCTGTATGCATCTGCACCTATCGCCGCTGCCGCTGGAAGAAGTTGAGAAATACCTGGCCACTGCAAGAACCGAGCTGAAGCCAGCCGAGCGAAGGCTGGTGGCGCGGCTGTGCGGAGGCGGTCTGGGCCGGGCGCGGGGATTTGACCTTGCGAAATATCTCGCGGCAAGGCAGGATGCGCTGGCGCTGCTGGGTCCGGCGCTAGGGGAGAAGGAGCACACCGACCTGTTTAAAGCGACGGACGCCTACCGTGGCGGCGCCGACGGAAAGGCGAAGTTCGAGCAGACCATCCGAACGCTGTACATGCTGCTGGAAGATTTGTTGTTCCTGAAATCGGGGACGCGCGAGCTAGTGCGCAATACGGACATTGAGGCGCAGTTGACGAAGATGGCGGGACAGGTAGAGTTCCAGTGGATTGTGGAAGCGGCGAACCGGCTGGGAGAACTGGAGAGCGGAATGCGCCGAAATCTGCTGCGAACGCTGGCATTGGATGCTTTTGCGATGTCGTTGGAGAGCTATGGAGATATACCACTAAAGTAGTGTGATGCAGCGCATTGTCAGGCTGGTGAGGGTGTGTTAGGGTAACGCCAAGTTCACACCTGAAGACGCGCTGGGTCAACTAATCCAGAGTCTCGCCAGACCGAAATCCGACAGTCGCGGCTGGTGCTTGCTAAAGCGGGCTGGTGTGTCGTTGTGGGAGCAAGCGCCATGAAAGAGTCCATGGAATCGACGGTAGTGGGCCGCAGTATGGATGGCGAAGGGTTTGGAAATCGCAGGTTAATTCGTCCGACCATGAATCGCCATGAGAGCGTTCGGCCGGAGAATGGAGATCGCCGCGAACGCAGCGATCGAGGCGACCGAGCGGACCGTAGCAACGGCAACGGCAAAAAGGTCGCCCCGCCGGAGCAGACCCATGCCGAGAATTTTTACTATCAAAAGCAGATGCAAACCAAGACTCCCATGGTCTTGGTGTTGCAGGATGACGAAGAAATTCACGGGGTCATCGAGTGGTACGACAAGTATTGCCTGAAGGTTAATCGGGACGGCGAACCGAATCTGCTGATCTACAAACCCAGCATTAAGTACATGTATAAGGAAAGCGAAGCGGTGGACACAAAGTAGCCGCGAATTTTTTCTTCTATCGGAAACCGCGCCTGAGAGCGCGGTTTTTGCTTTGGGGGAACGCGTTGGTGCACAGCGAGGTTGACGGAATCACAGCTTCAGGCGCGGGTCGAAGGGATATTCGAGCACTCGGGTAACCCGGATGTTCCGGGAGTGCCGGTGCCCAGGGTTCAGCAGGACATTATTTGTAGCTGGGACGATCGCGCTGGGAACACCAAGCAGCGCTGAGCGCACGGAGCGCAGCCAATCCGATCCGAGGCCGCGGGTTTCCTGCACGTCGTGTATCCACTCCGGGGAAAGCGACTTCACGTCGAGCGTCTCAAGGCTCGTACTGGCAGGAACGGTTATCTCCAGAAGCGTGTAGTTCGGAGGAATGTCGTTGGCGCTGGTGTGAACACAGACCTCGAGCAGCGCAGCGGCCGCCGTCTCCGCCAAATAGACAACGGGAAGGCCTCGCTCGTGCCATCGGCCCGGGGCCCGCAGGCCGCCGAGTCCGTTGAGGTCACGGTGGCGGCTGATTCGCCAGAGCACCATCAGACGAACATGCCTTCGTCAATCTGGACGAGCACCTCTTCGACTATTCGGGCACCGGTGTCGGTACGCATGAGAGAGAGGGGAGCGCGGTTCTTCAACCTCGCGACGGGCCGGCGAAGCCACTCGAGTGCGCGTTCGCGCGAGCCATAGAGAGTCTCGGCCTGCGAGAGCACACGAACAACCCGCAGAACGCGGTCCGACTCCTCCACGGTCAGCTTCTCGCGCCGGGAGCGGCGATGCTGGAGGGTGCGCAGAGGGATGACGATCGCATCGACCTCCTGGCGGGAGAGTCCAAGCGTCAGGAGTTTATTGATGGCTGAGGTGGGAAGCTGCTGCTCGACGAGCTGGAGTTCCTGTCCGTCGGCATGTAACAGACGGACCCCAAGCCAATCGGCGATGTGCTGGTGCAAGGCTGACATTTGCGCTACCTACATTATGCCATAGGAGACACGGCAAATTGTAGCAGGCTCTTGGTATATGGGGACTTACCCTTACAGCTTTGGCAGGACGATGCCTTTCTGGCCCTGGTATTTGCCCTTTTTGTCGCGGTAGCTGGTTTCGCATGGCTCATTGCCTAAAAAGAACAGGATCTGGCAGAGGCCCTCGTTGGCATAGATGCGTGCTGGGAGCGGCGTCGTGTTGGAGATCTCGAGGGTGACGAAGCCCTCCCACTCGGGCTCGAACGGGGTGACGTTGACTATGATGCCGCAGCGAGCGTAGGTGGATTTGCCGACGCAGATAGTGAGCACGTCGCGAGGGATCTTGAAGTACTCGACCGAGCGGGCGAGGGCGAAGGAGTTCGGGGGCACGATGCAGACGTCGGATTCGAGGCTGACAAAGGAGCGCTCGTCGAACTTCTTGGGATCGACGATGGTGCTGTTGACGTTGGTGAAGATCTTGAATTCATCGGCGACGCGCAGATCGTAGCCGTAGCTGGAGAGACCGTAGGAAATGACCCCGTCGCGGACCTGCTTTTCCGAGAAGGGGTTGATCATATCGTGCTCGAGCGCCATCTTACGGATCCAACGGTCACTCAGAATGGGCATGGGACTCCTTGGTCAGTCTTTGGTTGTCAGTTGTCGGTTGTCAGAACACGAACGATCAACCAACTCACTTTTCGAGTTTCAGGAAACCATCATCTTACGGAACGCGGTTGTGGATTGACAACACAGTTGCCGGTGGGCAGTAGCCAGTGGGCAGTTTTTCTCGACTACAAAGAACAAGGGCGCACAAAGAACACGGATTTTGCCACAAACGAGACCGTTTACCGGTATTGGTCAACCCGTGCATTGCGGGGTACCTTTTCTAACTTGAACACAAAGTAAGACTTAACGGAAATGCCGCAGTCGGGTAGAATCGCAACAGCGCTCGGGCTGAGCGGTCCCCGAGTAATTGAACGAGCGGAGCCACCTGTGATCAAACTGGACCTGATCAACGAAGTCGTCACCAAGACCGGGGTCACCAAGACCAAGGCGGAAATGGCAGTGGAGACGGTATTCGAAAGCATGAAGACTGCGCTGGCCAAGGGCGACCGCATTGAGTTGCGTGGATTCGGAGTATTCACGGTGCGCCCGCGCAAAACCGGAATCGGACGGAATCCGCGGACTGGCGCCGAAGTGAATATTCCTCCGGGAAAAGCGGTGCGCTTCAAGCCGGGGAAAGAACTACAGTCGATCGAATAGCCGCGGATGCCGGTGCGTCATTGAATGGCGCCAGCGTAGCAGTTTCATCGCGGACTCAAGTCCGCTCGGAATGACAGAAATAAGGAACTTGAACGGCGCACCTAGAGGTGCGCCCCCTTCAAAAGCTGGTCCGAAGCGACTTTTTCGCAAGCGGTGAAGCGGCGATTTGAAACATCAACCACGTAATGTCTGATCCCTCACCGCCGGTTGCCAATAGCCTCGAGATTGGGCAGCCGCAACCACTCTATTGGACGACACCGCAACTCAAACGGCCTTACTGGCTGCATCTGCTGCTCCTGCTGCTCACCATATTCTCGACCCTGATTGTGGGGGCACAGCTCTACGATAATTTCCGTCACGGGCTGCCGGCATTTACGTTGGGCAATGAAATACTGCCGCTGTTTCATCCCAAGTGGATCTGGCAACATCCGAGCAGATTGTTGTTGGGGATACCGTTTTCAGTGGCGCTGATGACGATCCTGCTGGCACACGAGATGGGCCACTTCGTGCTTTGCGAGAAGTACCGCGTCAACGCGACGTTGCCTTTCTTTATACCGGCCCCGACGCTGATTGGGACGATGGGAGCATTCATACGGATCAAGTCGCCGATCCGGTCGCGACAGGCGCTGTTTGATATCGGCATCGCGGGGCCGATCGCCGGATTTGTGCTGGCTTTTCCTCTGCTCCTGGTCGGGCTGGCGCTCTCGCGGCCGGTCGCACCTATGATGGGCCGGGAGAGCCTGGATCTCGGGTATCCGGCAATCTTTCACGTGGCGCAATGGATTCTGGCCCCACTTGGGATGCAAGCCGCTCCCCTGGGGGGGCTCTCGCTGCACCCAATCGCAGTGGCGGCATGGGTCGGTATGTTCGCGACCGCGTTGAACCTGCTTCCCGGAGGGCAGTTGGACGGGGGACACATCGTTTATGCGATTGCCCCGCGTTGGCATAAGTGGATCACGCGAATCTCGGTGGGAGTGCTGGCGCTGCTTTCGAGCTTATGGATGGGGTGGCTGGTATGGGCCGTGATCCTTGGGGTGACGGGATGGCGGCATCCGCGAGTGCCACCGTGGCCGGGGCTGAGTCCGGTACGGAGGCGCCTGTCGTTCGTTGCGCTGGCGCTGCTGCTGCTGACAATAGTGCCTGCACCTATCCTGGGGCAGGGATGGTTGTCACTGTAGAAACGGCGGCTCGTTCGATCGTGACGCCGAATTCTAGCTGGCTTTTCGCAAGACGATCTGCTCGTCGCGGATGAAGAACTGCGCCGGACATTTGTCCGAGCCGCAAATCACCGGTACCAAGCCCGCTATCTGTTTGCGAGTGACTAGCCCCAGTTGGCCACAATTCGGGCAGGAGAGCACAGCCCAGTAAGGGTCGTCTGTGTCGCCGACGTCTCCGGCATTTTCCAGGACGAAGATAGTACCAGGCTCCATTTGTTCGGGGATCCATTCGCTCAAGATGCTCAGTTCTCCGATCACGTGCCCTCCTCTGCCGGATTTATCCGGTCTCGCACTGGACTTATGAAGCCTTGCGGCGCTGTTGCATAAGATGACGAACTGGAACATTGCGTTTCCTCGGGTTGCGGGCGCCAGCCTGCAACCTATGGACCGTATCGCTCAGACAGATGGAAAACATGGGCTGGCGAGCGTTTTTCAGGACATCGACCACACCGCGCGCCGAATCCTCCAGGAAGATATGGCGGCCATCCGTGAGCAGGTGATATTCGGACGCAGCGCGTACGGTTTCCACCAGCCGCCTGCCAAGCTCACGCTGGAGGAACCGGACTACCCGGCGAATTTTTTGGAGCGAGAAGCCGCGTTCGCGGAGTTCGCAGATCACTGCAACTTCAGCGAGATCGTCCATCGAATAGACGCGCTTGTGACCGTCGCGGGCGGGAACCACGATGCCGCGCTCGTCCCACCACTGAAGCTGGCGCAGGCTGATGCCAGTGAGCCGTGCGACGTCGCGAGATGTAAATGAACTCTGCAAAGCTTCTTCGTTCCCGAAACAAATCTGCGGGAAAATGTTTGAAACATCATAGAGCAGTTGTGGGCAGAATCAACGAGCCAGGTGTTGGCGAATGGAGCACTCCCCTTTGGAAAATAGTGGTCGGTTGTCAGTGGTCAGTTGTCAGTTTCAAGAGCAAGAGCGACCACGGTTTGCGCGGCCTTGGTGGCGCAATGGGCAGTCGGCTGCTGGCTCCTGATTTGTGGGGGTGTTAGACTTTTTACGTCCCACGCTGAGCGGGAGTAACTCAGTGGTAGAGTCACAGCTTCCCAAGCTGTTGGTCGGGGGTTCGATTCCCCTCTCCCGCTCCAAAGTCTCTTCGTAGCAATCTGTGAAATGCGCGGGACTCGCGGACTAAAGTCCGCTCGGAATGACAAAACTAAGCGACTTCGACGCTGGCCTGAAGGCCAGCACTACCACAAGACCAACTCTTCCCGCAGCAGGTGGCGCTGTGGCCTTTCAAAACATTGTCGAAGCAAATCTTTTCAATAAGCTGCGAAGCGCTGGTCGTCAGACGAAGCTCTTGCCATGATTTTCGCGGCCGAAGATGAGCAACACCGCCAGTACGGCCATGACGACAAGCTCGAACGAGGTCAGCGCCCAGGCATAGCCGAGGCGGTCGCGCAGGGCAAATTCGATGCTCGGGGTGGAAGCAGCAAGCAGAATTCCAATCTGGTAGGTGAAGCCGGGCAGGAGTCCTCGCACGGCGTTGGGCGAGAGTTCGTTGAGATGGACCGGAATGATGCCCCAGGCGCCTTGCACTCCCATCTGCATGACAAAGGAACCGACGATGAGCGCGACAAGCGTCGTGCCAAACGCCCATGCGGGCATGATGAGCAGCGCGAGAGCGAGGGCGCACAGCATGCTGTAGCGGCGTCCGATGCGTTCGGAGAGCATCCCGAAGAGGATTGCGCCGGTCAGCGCACCGACGTTGTAGAACATGGTTATGTAGGCAACCGTGTTGGGCGCGATGCCGTGGGCATGCTTGAGAAAATCGGGGTACAGGTCCTGCGTGCCGTGCGAGAGGCAGTTCATGAGAAACATGAGGGCAATCATGTAGATCACGAGGCCCTTGTGTCGCATGGCGATTTTCGGACCGTCAACGATTGTCGCAACTTTGTGCTGCTGCCACGCCTCGGATTCAGGAACCTTGGTGCGAATGTAGAGAGCGAGGAGTGCGGGAATGCCTCCGGCCCAAAACATGGCACGCCAGCCGAGGTTGGGAAGAATCACGCGAGCAGCGAGAGCAGCTAAAAGGTAACCGAGCGGATAGCCGCTCTGGAGAATGCCGGAGAGAATGCCGCGACGCTTGGTGGGCGCGTGCTCCATGGCGAGGGAAGCTCCTACACCCCATTCGCCGCCCATGCCAATTCCGAAAAGCAGGCGCAGGATGAAGAACACGGTGAAGTTGGGCGCGAAGCCGCAGAGCAGCTCGACGGTGGAGAAGAAAATGACGTTAGCCATCAGCGGGCGGCGGCGGCCGTACCGGTCGGCGAACATTCCGAAGATAAGCGCGCCGATGGGACGCATGGCGAGCGTGCCGGTGACTGAGAGCACGATGTCAGTTTTGGTGACGTGGAAGTGCTGGGCCAGAGTGTCGAAGAGGAAGACTACGACGAAGAAGTCGAAGGCATCGAGCGTCCAGCCGAGAAAGCCGGCCATCATGGCGTGCCAGCGACCGGATGTTTCCAGCGTCTGCGTCGAGGTGTTGGGCATTCGGCGCAATTGTAGCAACTAACAGCTAGCACCCAGTCTCTGGCGATTAGTAATTAGGTCATGGCAATGCCGTGCTGAAAGGCTCGTTCCTCGACCCCGGTTGCGTTACCGCTTGGGCTCTTCCGCGACAACGCGCAGGTCGTGGCCGGTCATTTCCTTGGGCTGCGCGACGCCGAGGATTCCGAGCATCGTCGGAGCGATGTCTTGCAGTGCGCCGTCGGGCTTGAGGGTGAAGCGACGACCGTCTCCTTTGAAATTGCCTGTCGGAACGGCATACTCGGCCGCAACGATGAATGGAACGGGGTTGGTGGTGTGAGCGGTCTGAGGGCCGCCGGTGGCCGGGTCGATCATCTGCTCGGCGTTGCCGTGGTCGGCGGTGACGATCATCGCTCCGCCAGCGCGCTTGAGCGCAGCGTAAATCTGGCCAAGGCAGTCGTCCACCGTTTCAACGGCTTTGATGGTTGGCGGAATCTTGCCGGAATGGCCGACCATGTCGGCGTTGGCGAAGTTCACCACCATGACGTCAAAGGTTTTCTCTTCGATGGCCTTCACTACGGCGTCGGCGATGCCTTGCGCAGACATTTCGGGCTTCAGGTCGTAGGTCGCGACCTTGGGTGACTGAATCAGCACGCGGTCTTCGCCGGGGAAAGGCTTCTCGATGCCGCCGTTGAAGAAGTAGGTGACGTGCGCGTACTTCTCGGTCTCGGCCACGCGCAGGTTGCGCATGTTGAGGTTGGCCATGACGTTCGCCAGGATGTTGCCCAGCGATTCCGGCGGCGAGACCACGGCGAGGGTGAAGTGCTTGTCGTATCGCGTCATGCAGACATAAGTCAGGTCTTTGGGCACGCGATCGCGAGGGATGATGCTGTCGAGTTCGGCGGCGCCTTCCAGTTCGGCGCCATCCTGCTCGGTGAAGTGGCTGTTGCGCGCGAGGCAGCGCGTGATCTGGCGGGCGCGATCGGCTCGGAAGTTGAAGTTGATACAGACATCGCCATCGCGAATGGTGCCGACGGGCTCGCCGCGGCCATCGACCACGACGAACGGAATGATGAACTCGTCGGTGACATCGCGGTTGTAGGACTCTTTCACACCCTGGACGGGATCGGTGTAGCGTCCACCCTCGGCATCGCCGAAGACCATGGCGTCGAACGCCTTCTTCTCGCGGTCCCATTTTTTGTCGCGGTCCATGGCGTAGTAGCGACCGCTGATGCTGGCGATTTTTCCCACGCCGTACTCGCGCATCTTCTGCTGGAGTTGCTCGATGTATTTGACGCCGTTGGTGGGGAGCGTGTCGCGGCCGTCCATGAAACAGTGCACGAAGACGCGTTCGATGCCGTTCTGCTTCGCCATGCGCAGGAGCGCGTAGAGATGGTTCGAATGGGAATGTACGCCACCATCCGACAACAGACCGAACAGGTGCAGGCGACGATCGCCGGTGCGGGCTTTCGCCAGGGCATCGAGCAGCGCGGGATTCTTCTCAAACTCGCCGTTCTCGATCATCAGATCGATCTTGGTGATGTCCATGTAAACGACGCGGCCGGCGCCGATGTTGAGGTGACCGACCTCGCTGTTGCCCATCTGGCCAGTGGGCAGTCCGACGTAACGGCCGCTGGTGTGAATCAGGGTGTTGGGAAAGTCGGCCAGCAATTTGTCATAGTTCGGCTTGCGGGCGAGAGAGATGGCGTTGGCGGCGGAGGGTGGAGCATAGCCCCAGCCGTCGAGGATGATAAGGACGAGAGGTTTGGGAGGAGTCATGAGTAATTAGTAATTAGCTCTGAGCGACTGGTAACTGGTAGCTGGCAATTTGTAAAGGTGGGCGGCCTTCCTTGCTGAAGGCCACGTCACCTCGACTCTCTTTCTACGCCTTCTTCTTCGTTAGCTCCCCGTGGTAGTTCAGTGCCTTCAGGCCGTTGAAGCGCGCGGCGGGACCGAGTTCCTCTTCGATGCGCAGCAACTGGTTGTACTTCGCGATACGGTCGGTGCGCGAAGCGGAGCCGGTCTTGATCTGGCCTGCGCCCGTCGCGACAGCAAGATCGGCGATGAAGGCGTCTTCCGTTTCACCCGAGCGATGCGAGATGACCGCGGTGTAGCCGTTCTCGCGAGCGAGGTTGATGGCGTCAATGGTCTCGCTGACCGAGCCGATCTGGTTCAACTTGATCAGGATTGAGTTGGCGATGCCTTCATCGATGCCGCGCTGGAGGCGCTCGATGTTGGTGACGAACAAATCGTCGCCCACCAACTGGATCTTGCTGCCCATCTCATCGGTCATCATCTTCCAGCCTTCCCAATCGTCTTCGGCGAAGCCATCTTCGATGGAAACGATGGGATACTGGCGCGCCCAGTCGGCCCAGAACTTCACCATCTCCTCGCTGGAGTGTTCGCTCTTGTCGGACTTCTTGAAGACATACTTCTTCTTGTCTTTGTCGTAGAACTCGCTCGACGCGGGATCGAGGGCAACGGCGATCTGCTCGCCGGGCTTGTATCCCGCCTGGGTAATGGCTTCGAGCACCAAGTCAATGGCTTCGGTGTTGGACTTCAACGAAGGAGCGAAACCGCCTTCGTCGCCGACCGCGGTGTTGTAGCCCTTTTTTTTGAGCACGCCCTTGAGCGTATGGAAGGTTTCAACGCCCCAGCGCAGCGCCTCGGCGAACGAGGGCGCGCCCACCGGCATGACCATGAACTCCTGGAAATCGACATTGCTGTCGGCATGGGCGCCGCCATTCAGAATGTTCATCATCGGCGTAGGCAAAAGGCTGGCGGTGAATCCGCCCAGATATTGGTACAGCTCGATACCCAGATGGTCGGCCATGGAGCGGGCAGCAGCCATGGAAACTGCGAGGATCGCGTTAGCGCCGAGCTTGCCTTTGTTGGGAGTGCCATCAAGCTCGCGCATCACGGCGTCGATTTCGCGCTGATCACTGGCGTCCATGCCTTCGAGTTCGGGGGCTATAATCTCGTTGATGTTATCGACGGCCTTGAGGACACCTTTGCCGACATAGCGCGACTTGTCGCCGTCACGCAGCTCGACCGCTTCGTGTTCGCCGGTGGATGCTCCGCTGGGAACGGCGGCGCGGCCACGGGCCCCGCTGGAGAGAATGACGTCGGCTTCCACAGTGGGATTTCCGCGGGAATCGAGGATTTCGCGGGCAATAATGAGTTCGATATCAGTCATGGGATGAGTCCTTGTCGCACGCCGTTGGATTCGCCTTCCAGATAATTCATGACAGGCCGCGCTTACGGACAACGGCCACAGCTCATCGCTGCAAGCCAAGAGTGTTCCGCACTGGAAGGCGGCGGCGGATGACGTATGAAACCCTTCATTATACGGGACGCGGCGGGCCGGCATGACCGCGCGCAATGGGTCCATTGCAGACCGAAGAGCCGGAGATAAGGCAGTCGCCAATTAGTCACTCCCGCAGGGCCAATCCGTGATGGAAAAAGGTTGGCCGTATGACGGTCCTTCGGTATCCTCATGTGAGCAGTTGGTTGTAATTAGCTCGAAACGTTACCAACGGTCCATCTACCAGTGGCGTCGTGATTTGTACGCTACGGAGATTGAAGTTATGTGGAAACCATCACGCAAGGAAGACGATATGCCCCTACCTGCCCCAGAACAGCCCACCGTCAGACCGACACAGGCGGCGACTCCGCCTGCAACTCCCGCAGCGGAGCCTCGCCGAACCGGAGAAGTTGCGACCATCGGAAAGTCGGTGATCGTGAAAGGCGAGTTGTCGGGCAGTGAGGACCTTTACGTCGATGGCGAAGTGGAAGGCTCCATCTCGCTCATGGGACAGAGCCTGACCGTGGGACCGAATGGCCGTGTCCGGGCCAACATCGAAGCCCGCAATGTAATCGTCCACGGCCGGGTCGACGGGAATGTCCGTGCTGCCGATCGCGTCGATCTGCGGAAGAGCGCATCGCTCACGGGCGACATGGTAACCGCGCGGGTGGCCATCGAGGACGGGGCCTATTTCAAGGGCAGTATCGACATCCTGAAGCCGGAGGCGGCGCCCAAGTTTGAAGCCAAGACACAACCGGTCACGCCAGTTCCGGCCCCGGCTCCCGCGTCGACTCCTGCCACTGTCGGTTCGACGAATACTCAAGGCACATTGCTGGAGCCACGTAAGTTTTAGTGTGGATTTTGCCCTGTTCGCGCGCGCTGCGCTGCCCAGGGAGGTGCGAAAATACCTTGCATAGTGGCGCTGGGGGCGCCATACCCTTACAATAGTTTCCAATGGCGCTGGGTGTGTTCAGCAAGATCTTCGGGAACTCTGGCCATCAGGACTCGATGGAAGGAGCTGTGTCTGGCGAGCGTCTGCACCGACGTTCGACTGGCTTCAGCGAGTTCATCAAGTGGCTGGCCCGCGAAGAGGACTTACGCATCCTTGACTTGGGATCGACCTCGCCAGCGAACATCACCTTCTTCATCGGTCTCGGACATCGCTTCCACCAGGAAGATCTGCTGCGTCTGTCAGCCGATAAATCGCTGATTGTTCCCAACGGCGATGGAGACACTACCTTCGATGTCGAGCGCTTCCTGAAGGAGAACCTGCGCTTCGAGCGCGACGAATACGACGCGGTCATGTTCTGGGACCTGGCCGACTACTTGCCCGAGCCGCTGGTCAAACCCGTCATTGAGCGAATTCAACTGGCCATGAAGCCGGGAGCAATTCTGTTCTCGTTCTTCCACACCAAGGATGCCGGGCCTGCAGTGCCCTTCTACCGTTACAACATTGCCACCAAGGACACGCTCGAATTGCAGCCTTCCACTCCGTATAAGCTGCAGCGCGTGTTCAACAATCGGCACGTGGAAAACCTGTTCCACGATTTCAGCTCCATCAAGTTCTTCCTGGGACGGGACAACATCCGCGAAGTCTTGGTAATTCGGTAGGCTTGGTTGCCTAGTTTGCGTTTCGCGTTTTTCGGATGAACCAGGTAAGAATCCCGGGAGTTCGCAATACTTCGAAGACAATCTTCTGTACTGGCCTGGGCCACAGCAGCATGGTGCGAATGTGCGATGCTGCGTTAATCTGCGGCAAAAAGTGCTGGGCGTACTGCGCTTCGTATCCGGCAGCCGCAGAACTCAACGGGCCGGCGCCCGCGATACATAGCTGGAGTTGCTGAGCGGCGAGCCGGCCGGTACGAAGAGCAATGGAAATACCGTCGCCAACGAAGGGATCGATGAACGCCGCAGCATCACCTATGAGGAGCATGTTGCCACGCGTGGCCAGAGGCACGCGATAAACCAGCGGCGCTGTGCTCACGGGTTCGGTCAGAGCTTTCCATGACCTTGCGCGTTGCGAGAGCGCGGGCTCAAGGGCGAACACTTCTTGCAGCGACGTGGCCCGATCGGAGCGCACCATGGCACACACATTCACCATGTCGTCGGCAATCGGTTGAACGCCACAGTAGCCGAGGCGAAAGAAATACAGGTCGGTGGACCGGGACGGCTGCGGCTCGCGATAGTGCGCTTTTAGCCCAAGCCACTTTGGCCCGTGCGTAACCGGCTTGGGGTTGGTGAATCGGGACCAGCGTCCGGCGGCTTCGACGACGCAAGATGCTTCGACTTCGCCCGCGGAGGTTTCGACACGAAATGGTCCTCCCCCGGATACACCGCGAACCTCGCAATTCGGAAACACGTACGCCCCCGCCTGCATCGCAGCCTGCCACAGAAGGTCATCGAGTACGTAACGGGGAAGGCTCAGGCCGGGCGGCGTGATGGGGACCTGGATGCTCCGTCCTCCGAAAAGTAAACGGAGCGCGTCGATCACAGGCGACCCGTCGAGAGCGGATTGGGCCGCTGGGGTATCTCGCAGCAAATCGCGCAATAGTCCGATCGACTCGGCCGAAACGAACTCGCCACACACCTTCTGGCGTGGAAAACTGCTCGCTTCGAGCAACGCTACTCGCGCACCGGAGCGGGCTGCGGTAATGGCAGCCGACGAGCCGGCCGGTCCGGCGCCAATGATCGCGATGTCAAAGTCTTTGTGCCCGTCCAGCATGTGCCCGGCCGCTACTTCCAGATGAGTACTCCCATGCGATAGAGAGCATGGACCGACATGTCGATTCGACGCGCCGGAACCGTGTTCAGTAATTTACGCATCTCGGATATCGTATAGGCCCTGCGCACGGACGCCGGGGCGTCATGCCAGGTTAGGCGGCTGCGGAACATGGGCAGACCGGCATAGACCAGCCCCAGATGTAGGCGGCTGCGGATCAGGTCGTTGATCAACACGGCCTTGCTTGTGACCCGCAGCGCTTCGATCACGAACGATACCAGCTCAGGCGGATCAAAATGGTGGGCCAGCAGTGAACAACTGACCACGTCGAACGAACCGTTACGAAACGGCAAATGCAGCGCGTTACCAGCGACCGCGGAGACGTTGCTCCCCGGCAGATGCGACTGGAGGCGATCAAGCAGGGTGACCTGCACTGTAATCGCGTTTCGCGCAAGCACACGCTGTGCCGCGAGGGGCACGGCACCGGAACCTGATCCAACCTCGAGCAAAGACAAGCGATTGGTCCGGGACCGACGAGCGACCTTGCGGAGCAGTGAGGTGGTCGTTCGATTCCCGCCGAACCACTGATTGATGTGGCGAAGATCGGTAAGCGACTTCGCGATCTCGTCCGGTGTTCCCAGATCGTCATCCAGCAGCTCGGCGCTAACGTACCGCTTCATGTAAAGCTCACGACGCTTTCAGCGTTTCTTTCCGGACGGTGAGCTTCTCGATGAGGTCGTGGCGCACCTTGTAGCCGCGCCCCGGTTCGTCGGAGACGGCGATGGTTCCACGTGCGGATACTTCGACTTCGGGCTCGATGATGTCTTCTTTCCAGTAACGCTTCGAAGACGAAACGTCTCCGGGCAGCGTGAAGTTCGGCAGAGTGGACAGGGCTACGTTATGCGCCCGCCCGATTCCCGACTCCAGCATACCGCCGCACCAGACGGGCACATCAAAGCGCTGCGCCACGTCATGGACCGCGATGGCGTCGGTGAATCCACCGATACGGCCGACCTTGATGTTGATGATGCGGCACGAACCCAACTCCAGCGCGGCCTCGGCGTCACGCGAACTGCGAATCGCTTCATCGAGACAGAGCGAGGTCTGGATCGCCTTCTGCAACCGCGCGTGGAAGTAGAAGTCGTCGTTCCACAGCGGCTGCTCGATCATGAGGAGCTTGAAGCGGTCGAAGGTCTTCAGGTGCTCGAGGTCGTTCAACGTATAGGCGGAGTTGGCATCGCAGCTCAGCAGGATATTCGGCCAGCGCGCGCGCACCTTCTCCAGGACATCAACGTCCCAGCCCGGCTTCACTTTCAGTTTGATGCGCTGGTAGCCCGAAGCGAGTTCCCCTTCAATTTTCTGCAACAACTGCTCGTGCGAGTCTTGAATGCCGATGCTGACGCCGCAGGCGATTTCCCGCCGCGATCCGTTGAGCAGCTTCCATAGGGGAATGCCTTTTATCTGCGCCTCGGCATCCCACGCGGCATTTTCGAGAGCGCCCTTGGCCATGCGATGCTCCCGCACTCGCGACAGAAGAGCGGGAACTTCCCTGCCCGACTGTAGCTTGAAACCAAGGAGCGCGGGGCCGAGGTAGCGAACCATAACGTCCCATGCGCCGTCGATGTACTCTTCGCTGTAGAAAGGCGCTTCTCCCGCGACGCACTCGCCCCAGCCTTCGAGGCCGTCGCTATGCAGGGTGACGAGGAGAACACGACGATCGTAGGTGCGTCCAAAGCTGGTTTCGAAGAAGTGGACGAGCGGCATGTGCAATTCGCGGAGAGTAATGGCTTCGACTTTCATGAGTATGTTGGCAGCCTATGAGTTTGGAGTGTATGACCAGTTTTCGTCCCAGTGGCCGAGCTGAAATCGGCCGTTGCCTTGCGCGTCGCGCTCGTAGCCGAGACAGGACAAGCCTCGTGCGAACGCATCCTGAAACGCGCCGCGATTGCGACTCTGGACTTCTGTTGCCCTACCACGCATGGAAGGATCGGCCTTCCAGTCGTAGATTTCGTGTGGAACCTCGATGCCGGTTTCTTCGTGAATCGCCGGACGGTGGCCGGTGGAAACAACAGTTTCTACCCGACGAGACTTCATCCACCACTCGGCGACCAGGCGATCGGTAGGCAGGAATCCCTGCAACGGAGAGTTGGTAATGCCGTATTGGTTTACGTTGTACCGGCGCGCGATGGCGCCGAGACGCTCCAGGTTGAAGTAGGCGTTCTTGATCTCCAGCGGATCGAACGTCCACTCCATTAGTTCGTAGCCGCGGGCGATCGCGTCTTCACGCTGGAAGAGCTTGAGACGACGGCCCAGGCCGGTGTTGCGATGGCCCTCCTTCACCGCAACCATGTGGGAGTGAAGGTAAGGGTGGCCGTAGCGGTTGCCGGGAATGGCCATCGCGAAGCCGACGAGCGTGTCACCGTCCCACGCACCGACAAGTTGGCCGCCGATCTTCGGAGCGAGCGAGAAGATGCGTAGCGGCACGAGTTCGGCATCGCTGAAGCCCCAGACTTCTTTCTGCAATGCGACACACGCGGCGAACTCCTCGAGCGTGGTGCAATTACGCAACGCGAGAGTGGCGACAGTCACGGACGCTCCTGCTGTTTGGATTCCTGCCACAGCGCCTCCATCTGCTCCAAGGTCGCGTCGGATGGTTTGCGCCCCTGCTCGCGAAGTTTGGCTTCGAGATACTCGAAGCGACGGCGAAACTTGCGGTTGGTCTTACGCAGTGCTGACTCGGGGTCGAGCGACAGATAGCGCGCAATGTTGACCAGCACGAACAGCAGGTCGCCAACTTCGTCTTCGAGGCGGGCGCGCAGTTCTTCCGGGACTTTGACACCGTGGGCGCTGGCCACGGCGGACACCGATTGCGGCTGCGGGCCGGGCGGTGGATATTCCGTCAAGTTGTGACGCAGCTCTTCGGTTTCTTCGTTCAGCTTGTCGAACAGGCCTTCGATGTTCGGCCAGTCAAAGCCAACATGGGCGACTCGTGAACTGATCTTGTAGGCTTCCAGCAGTGCGGGCATGGCGGACGAGACACCGTGCAGCACGGAATCAGGATGCCCATGTTTGAGGTCGCCTCCGGTTTTCTCCTGACGCTTCTTTTTTTCCTCGGCTTTGAGCGCCTGCCAGTTACGGACAACTTCGCCGGGCGTGTCGGCCTTTACGTCGCCGAATACGTGGGGATGGCGGTCGATCAGCTTGTTTGACAGTCGGTCGAGGACATCATCGATGGTGAAGTGCTTCTCTTCTTCGGCCATCTCGGCATAGAAGAGCACCTGCAAGAGAAGGTCGCCCAACTCGCCCGTCAGCTCACTCCAGTCACGAGCGTCGATGGCTTCGAGGACCTCGTAAGTCTCTTCCAGCGTGTACGGCTTGATGGTGTCGAAGGTCTGTTCGCGGTCCCAGGGACAGCCGCCGGGGGCCCGCAACCGCGCCATGATAGACACCGCGCGCTCGAATCGTTCGCCTGTAGATGGCATTGCAACCAATGTAAATGAGGCGGCGCGGTTCGCGCTATCGAAGATTATGCAGAATGAAACGTTTGATACAGGAGCTCAGGAAAGTCTGAAATCACGCCATCGACGCCCACTTGGGCAACTCTTCGCATCTGGTCCGGCTGATTGACTGTCCAGGCCATGATCCGTCGGCCTGAACTGTGGACATCGTTGACTAGCTGGGGGCGCAGAAGATCGTGGCGAGGCAGAATGACCTGAGCAGGAATGTCCGCCCAAGCATCGAGGGCGTATTCGCGGTCGCAGATAAACCCGAGCGGCAGATCGGAATCAAGCTCGCGCAGGCGGGCAAGTATCTCGGGATAAAACGATGAAACGATGAACCCACGCTGAGGCGGGGTGGCACGAAGCGCCGAGATGACGGCCTCTTCGCCCCCGGACACCTTCAGTTCGATATCAAGATAGGCGCGTCCGCCAAGCTGCCGCAGAACATCTTCGAGTGTTGCCAGCGGGCTGCCGTTCCGATCCATCAGTGCCGAGTAATCGGTAGTCGCGATTTGCCGGCCATTGCAGTCGGGGTCGTGCCACAGCACGTTACGTTCATCCCGGGTATGGCGAACGTCGAACTCGAAACCGTCGCAGCCGCTGGCCAGTGCGTATTCGAAGGCTGCGAGTGAGTTTTCCAGGTACGGTGCGCGACGGCAACCCCGGTGGCCGAGCAGGAGGGGTCTACGACTGACAATCGGATCAGTCAAGGTCGAAGTCGCGAATCGGCTTGCCGGTGTCAGGCGTTTCCTTGGCCTTGCGTAGAGCTTCCTGGAATTTCTTTTCCAGCAAGTCAGACTGGTTTTTATGCGCCTCGACGGATTGCTGGAAGATGGACTCTTTGCGGCTGTCGCGCTCTTTCATGGCGCGCGCCGCCTCTTCCATATCGTTAAACGTTTTCGGGGCGGCTTTGGGTATGTGTGAAATAACAGCCTTGGTAGCGACGTCGATCTTGAGCAGGGCACCGCAACACGGACACGGCAATTCGAATTGGCCTTGGTTCTTTGCCATGGCGGCAATGTTACCGCAAGGCGCATCGCTCAAGCTAGCGGATGCGGAAGGAGCTTCACATGCCAAACGAAAAGCCCTCCGCGAGGAGGGCTTAGTGTTGCGAGAGACTTGCCGCTAGCGCAACTCCTCCATGCACTCGTCCAGCACGGCGCGCGACGGACGGGTTACGCTCTCCGGCAGTGTCGCTAAGGGTTCATCGGTCATATTGAGCATCTCGATGAAGTTCGGAGCCTGCGTGTTCAGGTAGAGCACGCCGGTCAGCACTTCGTCGGCCTGTTGCGATTCCATCAGCCGCTTGATAGCGCGGATCTTGTCGGTCGGATCGTAGTCTTCCTCCAGCTTGTGCATGCGCAGCGACGAGCCGTCGTGCATGGTGACATTGATGGTCGCGCCCGGGTCGTATTCGACATCGATCTCGTTGAACGCCGGCACGAAATTCAGGTCGTGCAGCGGCTCCTCATGGTCTTTCATGAACTTGAACGATTTGGTCGACCCCTCGTGATCGTTGAAGGTCACACACGGCGAAACAACGTCGATGAGCACGGTGCCACGATGCGCGAGAGCCGCCTTCAGCATGGTGTGCAGCTGGCGCTTGTCGCCCGAGAACGAACGGCCCACGAAGGTTGCTCCCAATGAGATCGCGAGTGCGCAGGTGTCGATCGGCGGAAGTTCGTTGATGACTCCGGTCTTCAGCTTGGAGCCGAGATCGGCCGTCGCTGAGAACTGGCCCTTTGTAAGCCCGTACACGCCGTTGTCTTCGATGATGTAGATCACCGGCAGATTGCGGCGCATCAGGTGAACGAACTGTCCGATACCGATGGAGGCAGTGTCGCCATCGCCACTCACGCCAAGTGCGACCAGCTTGGAGTTCGCCAGCACCGCTCCGGTCGTCACGGAAGGCATGCGGCCATGTACCGAGTTGAAGCTGTGCGAGCGGCCCATGAAATAGGCCGGACTCTTCGACGAGCAGCCAATGCCCGACATCTTGATGACGCGTTCGGGAGCGGTGCCCATCTCGTAAAAGGCATCGATGATGCGCTCCGAGATAGCGTTGTGGCCGCAGCCTGCGCACAGCGTCGTCTTGCCGCCGCGATAGTCGAGTACCGTTAAACCAATGCGGTTAGTTTTGGGTTGAGGCGTGGCGGTAGTCGCCATTTATCGGCCCTCCTGCGAGATGATGTCGTCGGTCACGGAACGGGCGTCGATGGGCAGCCCGTTGTAATGCCGCACACTGCGCAGCCGGACCACGTGTTCTGCCGGAATATCGAGCTTGATCAAGTTGAACATCTGGCCGTCGCGGTTCTGATCAACGATGTACACGATTTTGTGCGTCGCGATGAAGTCGTGGACCTCGCTGGTAAAGGGATAGGCCTTCAGGCGAATGTAATCGACCTTCACGCCATGATCGGACTGCAACTGGTCCAGGGCTTCGACCATCGCGTGGTGCGACGTACCGTAGGCGATGATACCGATCTCGTTTCCGTCGTTCCTTACCATCTCCGGCTTGGGAACAACCGTTCGGACATGCTCGAACTTACGGCGCAGGCGATCGAGATTGTTCTTGAAGTCGTCGGGACGCTCGCTGTATTGCGCCTTCTCGTTGTGTCCGCTGCCGCGCGCAAACCATGCGCCCTGGGGATGGTCGATGCCAGGCAACGTGCGGTAACCGACGCCGTCACCATCGACGTCTTTATAACGAGCAAAACCGCCGAGGCGATCGAGGTCTTCTTTCGAGAGGACCTTGCCGCGGTTAATCGGCTCCGCCGGATACTCGAACGGGTCCGACATCCAGTTATTCATGCCGAGGTCGAGGTCGCTCATTACGAAGACCGGGGTCTGCATCTTGTCCGCGAGATTGAACGCATCGCTCGCCATGCTGAAACACTCTGAGACGGAGCACGGAATGAGCATGGGATGGACCGTGTCGCCGTGCGAAAGCTTAGCGACAAACTCGATGTCGCCCTGCGAGGTGCGTGTCGGTAGTCCGGTCGAGGGGCCAACGCGCTGAATGTCCCAGATCACGCCTGGGATTTCCACGTAGTAACCCAGTCCGGCGAATTCGGCCATGAGCGAAATTCCGGGACCCGCCGTCGCGGTCAGGGCACGAGCTCCCGCCCATCCGGCGCCTAAAACCATGCCGATAGCCGCCAGCTCATCCTCGGCTTGGACGATGGCGAAAGTTGCTTTGCCATGACTATCTACCCGGTAAGCTTTCATGTAATCGATGAGGGATTCTACGAGCGAGGACGAAGGCGTGATTGGGTACCAGGTGACCACCGTGACGCCGGCAAACATCGAGCCCATCGCAGCGGCTGAGTTGCCGTCAACGATGATCATGCCTTGCGTCTTGTTCATGCGCTCGACGGTGAACGGATCGCTCTTGGTCAGCGAGGCAACTGCATAGTCGTAGCCGGCCTTGGCGGCGTTCCAGTTCATGTCAGCAGCCTTGACCTTCTTGGCGAACTGCTTGCGCAGCGCCTTCTCGACTTCCGTCATGTCGAGGTCGAGCAGTTGCGCCATTACGCCGACATAAATCATGTTGCGCACCAGCTTGCGCAGCTTCGCTTCCGGACAGACCGTCGCCACAATCTTGTCGTAGGGCACGGAGTAGAAGATCAGGTCGGAGCGAAGTTCGTTGAGCTTCAGCGGCTCGTCGTAGAGCACCGCAGCGCCGGGAGCCAGACCGAGGACATCTTCGCGCGCGGTTTCAGGATTCATCGCGACCACGAAGTCGATTTCCTTCTTACGCGCGATGTAGCCCTTTTTGCTGGCGCGGATGGTGTACCAGGTCGGCAGGCCTGCGATGTTCGAAGGAAACAGATTTTTGCCGGAGACGGGTACGCCCATCTGAAAGATCGTGCGCAGCAGAACGGTGTTGGCGCTCTGCGATCCGGAGCCGTTTACGGTTGCTACTTGGATGCTGAAGTCATTGACGATAGGCTTGCGGTCGGCGGACGTGGCCGAGCCGTGTACTGCAATTTCTGTTGTGGCCATCAATACCCCTAGTTCGGTTGCCCCACGCAACATAGGTGGAGGGGTTGCATTCATTATAGGGCAGCAGTTCACCGAGTTGAAACACCCGGCCTCTGGAAGGATGTACTGGAATGGTGCCGGGAGCTACGAGTTGGCCCCCTACACCGTCTGATAGTACTGCGCCATGTCGCGAAACTTCTTATAGCGCTGGTCGAGAAGCTCCTGAATCGGCAGTTTTTCCAACTCGCTCAAATGCTTGTCGAGCACGTTGGCAAGGGACGCGGCGGCGGCATCGTAGTCGTGCTGCGCGCCTCCTGCAGGCTCGGGGATAACCTCATCACAGAATCCCATTTCAAGATTGTCTTTGGCGGTGATGCGCAGCGCCGCGGCGGCGATATCTTTCTTGGAGGAATCGCGCCACATGATGGACGCGCATCCTTCCGGCGAAATCACCGAGTAGATGCTGTTCTCCTGCATCAGGACGCGATCGGCCACTGCGATGGCCAGCGCACCTCCGCTGCCACCTTCGCCCGTAATCGCCGCGAGGAACGGCACCCGGAGCCGCGCCATTTCGCGAAGATTGTGGGCAATGGCTTCAGCCTGTCCACGCTCCTCGGCGCCCAGTCCCGGGTACGCGCCAACGATGTCGATCAGCGCAATCACCGGGCGGTTCCACTTCTCGGCAAACTCCATGAACCGCCGTGCCTTCCGGTAGCCCTCGGGATTGGGCTGGCCGAAGTTACGATGGACCCGCTGCTTGGTGTCGCGTCCTTTTTGCGTGCCCAGGACACCGACCTCGCGTCCGCGGAAGCGTGCCATGCCACAGACCATGGCGGCATCGTCAGCAAAACCACGGTCGCCGTGAATCTCACTGAAGTCCGGAAAGATGCGCTCGATGTAATCCAGCGGATACGGCCGCATGGGGTGTCGCGCCATTTCAGTGCGTTCCCACGGAGTCAGCTTCCCCGAGATTTGCCGGCGCAGCGCTTCCACCCGCGCATGCAGGCCTTCGAGCTGCTTTAAGGCATCCTGATTGTTCGAGGCTGCACCCTGCAACTGTTCGATTTGCTGCTCGATGCGCTGCAGTTCGGCCTGCGCGGTGGAGGGGATTTCCATAGATTGTTGCCTTGATTGCAGAGGCTAGTCGATGATGCGTACACTGCCTCGTCCGCACAGCTCTTCGACGCACTTGATGAAAGAACGGTCCGGCAAGACATTATAGCCGTCCGCCTCCATTACCGCGGTGAAGTCGCCATTGCGCTCCAGGTCGAACAGTACCTTGGCCTCGCCTTTGCGCCCGGCGCAGATGGCGTGCAGCTCATCGACCGTTCCTGCCGACGAACCTTCGAGAGGGATCTTAATCCGCAGGCTGCGCGGAAGTTTCGGCTGGGCTTCCTCCAGCGGAGTGATATCGCTGATCATCAGCTTGGCATTGGAGCCTTCCTCGACGCGCACACTTCCCTTCACCAGCACCGGCACGTCGAGCTTCAGCTTTTCGGTGAGCCGCTTGAACGAGTCCGAGAAGCACAGGATATCGACCGAGCCGATCATGTCTTCCAATCGGCCCTGTGCGTAGAGATCGCCTTTTTTCGACTTGGTGACGCGGATCGCCTTCAGGATGCCGCCCACCAGTACCTCATCGCGTCCGGTAGAGGACTTCAGTTGGCCCAGATCCTCGGTTGAGAGCGCGCTGAAATCGAGTAGCTTGTCCTGATACTTTTCCAACGGATGCCCGGTGATGAAGAAGCCCAGAATCTCTTTTTCGGCCGATAGACGCTGATGCTCGTCCCAGTCGGGAATGTTCGGCAGCGGCTTCTCCGTCTGCGTTTCCGACTCGTCCGCAAAAACGCCGAACAAGCCGTGCTGCCCCAGCGCAGCATCGCGCTGCGATTTCTGGGCGTGCTCCATGGCATTGTCAACCACCGCCATTAACTGCGAACGCCGGCCCATGGCATCCATGGCTCCGCTCTTGATCAGCGACTCAATGACGCGCTTGTTCAGCAGCCGAAGATCGACCTTTTCGCAGAACTGGTAGATCGATTTGAAAGCACTGATCTCTTTCCGCGCGACGACGATGGACTCGATCGCATTGTGGCCGACATTCTTCACCGCCGACAACCCAAAGCGAATCGCCTCGCCATGCGGCGTAAAGGTCGCGTCGCTCACATTGACGTCGGGCGGTTCAACCGGAATCCCCATCTCGCGGCACTCGTGGATGTACTTCACTACGTCATCGGTGCTGCCTGAGACCGATGTCAGCAACGCCGCCATGAACTCGACCGGATAGTGCGTCTTGAGATAAGCCGTGTGGTACGCAAGCAGCGCGTACGCGGCTGAGTGCGACTTGTTGAAGCCGTATCCCGCAAATTGCTCCATCAGGTCAAAAATCTTCTCGACCTTTTTCTCGGGGAACCCGCGCTCCAGCGAGCCTCTCACGAAGCGCTGACGCTGCTTGGCCATTTCGTCCAGGTTCTTCTTGCCCATGGCACGCCGTAGCAGATCGGCTTCACCCAGCGAATAGCCCGCCAGGCGATTGGCGATTTGCATCACCTGCTCCTGGTAAACGATCACGCCCAGCGTTTCCTTGAGGATCGTTTCCAGCTCGGGCAGCTCGTACTCGATTTTCTTGTGGCCCCACTTGCGATCGATGAAGTCCGCGATCATGCCACCCTGAATCGGGCCGGGGCGATACAACGCGTTCAACGCCGTCAGGTCTCCGACGGTGGTTGGCTTATACCGCCGCAGCACATCGCGCATGCCATGCGATTCAAACTGGAAGACGCCGGAGGTCAATCCGGTGTGGAAGACCTTCTCATATGTCAACAAATCGTCGAGAGCCAGGGTCTGTAGATCGAGCCGCTCGCCACGAGTTTGCTCAATGAGCCGCAGCGCGTCGTCGATGATGGTGAGCGTCGTCAGGCCGAGGAAGTCCATCTTCAACAGCCCGAGCTTTTCAACCGCCTTCATATCGTAGGCGGTGACAATTTCGTCGTTCTTGGTGCGATGCAGCGGTACCAGATCAATCAGCGGCTGCGGAGAAATCACCACTCCGGCGGCATGCACTCCCGCGTTGCGCACCATACCTTCGAGCTTCTTCGCGGTGTCGATCAGCTCCTTCGTCTGCGGCTCTGACTCGTAAGCCGCCAACATCGACGGCGAATCCTTCAGGGCCTGCTCGATCGTGATATTCAGCGTCGGCGGCACCATCTTGACCAGGCGCTCGACCTCCGCGTACGGAACGTCCATTGCACGGCCTGAGTCCTTGATGGCCGCTTTGCAGGCCATGGTGCCAAAGGTGATGATCTGCGCTACCTGATCGCGACCGTATTTCTGCGTGACGTAGTTGATGACTTCGCCCCGGCGGTTCATGCAGAAGTCGATATCGATGTCGGGCATGCTGATGCGCTCGGGATTCAGGAAGCGCTCGAACAGCAGATCGTTCTGCAGCGGATCGATGTCGGTAATCCCCAGCGCATAAGCCACCAGCGCGCCAGCCGCCGAACCGCGGCCCGGGCCGACCGGAATATTTTGCTCCTTGGCATACCGGATGAAGTCCCACACGATGAGGAAGTATCCGGCGAACTGCATCTGCCGGATGATGGCGACCTCACGCGACAGACGTTGCTCGTAGTCTTCGAGCGAATGTTTCAGGCGCCCGTTCGTCTGCAACTCGCGCAGCAAATTCAGCCTGCGCGCAAAGCCCTCACGCGTCACATGCTCGAAGTAATCAGGAATCGTGAAACCTGCTGGTACGTCAAACTGGGGGAACGGATCGCGTACTTTTTCCAGCTTGGTGTTGCAGCGCTCAGCAATCTCCAGCGTGCGATGCAGGAACTGTTCGTATCCCGTGAACGCCTTCGCCATCTCGGGATAGCTCTTTACATAGAACTGGTTATTCGCGAACTTCAACCGATTGGTATCGTTGATCGACTTCCCAGTCTGAATGCAGACCATCACATCCTGGGCATGCGAGTCGTCTTCGCACAGGTAGTGGCTGTCGTTCGTGGCCACCATCGGAATGCCCAGGTCCTGCTCGAGCTTCAGCAGGTTGTTCTGAATGCGATCTTCTTCGGGCAGTCCCTGGTTCTGAATCTCGAGGAAGAAGTTACCCTTCCCGAAGATGTCGCCGAACGTCGCAGCGGCGTCTCGCGCCTTGTCGTAATGCTCGAAGGTCAGCTCTTCGGCGACCTCGCCCTTCAAGCAGCCTGACAACCCGATCAACCCCTTGGAGTGCTCCGCAAGGAACCGCTTGCTGACGCGTGGCTTGTAGTAGAAGCCGTTCAGCGACGCCTCGGAAGCGATTTTTACGAGGTTGCGATAGCCTTCGTCGTTCTCCGCCAGCACAATCAGGTGGTTGTAGGTGTCGCCTTCCGGCGCCGCGCGATGGTCTTCTTTCTTGCAGATGTACAGCTCGCAGCCCAGGATCGGCTTGACGCCCGACTCTTTCGCGGCGTTCACGAACTCGACCGCGCCAAAGATGTTGCCGTGGTCGGTCATCGCGACCGCCGGCATGTTGAGCTGCTTCACATGTGAGACCAGCTTGGTGATCTCGCACGCGCCGTCGAGCATCGAGAAATCAGTGTGTAGATGGAGATGTACGAATTGCGACATGGGCCTACAGTTCAGTGTTTATTGTATGCGCGGGTAATGTGGAAATCAGGGACCGAATCCTCCACTGCTACGTCCTGTCGTCGCCTCCAACCGGTTGCTCCGGAGACAGCAGCACGCCTCCGGTGATTTCCCGCCCCGGAGGCGTCTGATGCGGTACGGCTCTCGCAGCGTCTTCTCTTGCGCGCTTCTTCGCGACTGCGCGATAGGCGAACACCACGGCCAGCAGCGGTGTCGCCAGAAACAGTCCCCACAAACCAAACATCAAGCTCAGCAGGATCGGAACCGTCAGCGATGCCCAGATGGGTATCTTCGCGGCGCGCCGCATGATGAGCGGCTGCAATACCAGGCCATCAATCAGGATGATGAGCCCGTACAGCCCCAGGACCCACAAGAACATGTCGAGCCCACCCGCCACAATCGAAGCCAGCGCCGGCCCGACGAATGCCAGCACCGGGCCGAAATGCGGGATGAACTGAAACAGCGCCGCCAGCACCGCCCAGAATGGCGCCCACGGGACGTGCAGATAGCCGAGGCCGGCCCACCACATCGCGCCCACACAAATCGAGTCGTAGCACTGCGCGATGAACCAGTCGCGCAACGCTCCGCCGGTGATGTGGAAGTGCCTCGAAACCTGCATACTCTTTGGATGCCTGGGCGGCCAGCGGGTCGCCATACCCATGCTAAACTGAGGCCGAAAGCCTTCCCGGAGCACACAGCATGAAATTTGGCGTCATTATCTTCCCCGGATCGAATTGCGATCACGATGCCTACTGGACCGTCTCGGAAGTCTCCAGGCAGCCGGTAACGTTCCTGTGGCACGACTCGCCCGACCTGCAAGGTTGCGACGCGATCATCGTTCCCGGCGGTTTTGCCTACGGCGACTACCTGCGCACCGGCGCCATCGCCAAATTCTCGCCGGTCATGGAGTCGGTGCGAAAGTTCGCCGCCGACGGCGGCCTCGTCCTCGGCATCTGCAACGGCTTCCAGATTCTTTGCGAGTCAGGGCTGCTTCCCGGCGCGCTGATGCGCAACGCGGGTTTGAAATACATCTGCAAGCCCGTGCACATTCGCGTCGAGAACACGAACACGCCCTACACGCAAACGCTCACCCAAGGCCAGGTGCTGGAGATTCCCATCGGCCACATGGAAGGCAACTACTTTTGTGACGACCGCACGCTGGCCGAGTTGAAAGATCATGAGCGCATCATCTTCCGCTACGCGACACCGAATGGCGAGATAACTCCCGAAGCCAACCCCAACGGTTCGATCGACAACATCGCCGGCATCTGCAACGAAGGACGCAATGTGCTCGGCATGATGCCGCACCCCGAACGCGCCAGCGAACCCGAACTTGGCATGACCGACGGAGTAAAGATTTTCGACTCGCTCGTGTCGGCGCTGGTGGTGAAGTAGACGCAAAGTAAACACCAAGATGGGCGTACAAGAGAAATAAGGCCCGCTCGCAAGCGGGCCAACATCCCAATCCAAAAGCATTACAAATTCTTCTTCGTCCACTGATCGATGCGGTCGAGCGCGTTCTCGAGGTTCTCTACCGAATTGGCCACGCTGAAGCGCAGATAGCCTTCGCCAAACGCTCCGAACGCCGTTCCCGACAGCCCGGCAACGCCGGCCTGGTCAAGCAGAGCATCCGCCAGCTTCTTCGACACCCATCCCGTCTCCGTAACGTTCGGGAAGGTGTAGAACGCTCCCTTCGGCAATCGGCACGAAAAACCCTTGATCTGGTTAATACCGTTCACAAAGATGTTGCGCCGTTTCTGGAACTCCAGGCGCATGTGCTCGGTCGCGCTCTGGTCACCGCGGATCGCCTCGATACCCGCCACCTGCGTAAAGCTGGCGGTACAGGAATTCGAGTTGGTCATCAGCCGCGAGACGTGCGCCGCCAGGTCTGCACGCATCACGCCGTATCCCATGCGCCACCCCGTCATGGCGTAGGTCTTGGAGAAGCCGTCGAGGATGATCGTGCGGTCTTTCATCCCCTCCACCGACGAGATGCTGAACTGCTCGCCCTCAAAGATCAGGCGCCCATAGATTTCGTCGCTCATCACTATAATGTCGCGGCCCTCAATGGCCGACGCGATGTCGTAAATGTCGCTCTTCGTCAGCACGCCACCCGTCGGATTCTGCGGCGAGTTCAGGATGATCAGCCTGGTGCGATCGGTGATTAGGCTCTTCAGTTCGTTCACATCGAGCCGGAAGTCACGTTCTTCGCGCAGCGGAATTGCCACCGCCTTGCCGCCGACGAAATTAATCATCGACTCGTAGATAGGAAATCCCGGGTTCGGATAGATAACCTCGTCGCCCTCTTCGATCAACGACAGCATGGTGAAAAAGATGATCGGCTTTCCGCCCGGAACAACCACTACTTCTTCCGGCGTAAAGTTCACGCCACGCGTCTTCGTCACTTCTTCCGCAATGGCTTCGCGCAGGTCGGGCAATCCGGCGGACGGCCCGTAATGCGTGTATCCCAGGTGCAACGCGTCCACTGCGGCCTCCACGATGTTGTGTGGGGTATCGAAATCGGGCTCCCCGATTTCCAGATGAACAATATTCTTCCCCTGTTTCTCCAGGGCGCGGGCGCGAACCAGTACTTCAAACGCAGTCTCGGTGCCCAGGCGCGACATGCGCTTCGCCAGGTGAAGTTCGGTGGGAGCAGCAACGGCAAGTGAGCTCATTTGTGTTTCCTCGGTACGGCTCGGCTCTTCGAAATAGAGCCGTGAATTCCAGCTCACATTGTGTTGCGGGGCATAACCCGGACGCAGTGACGCTTAGCCCAGGCAATTGTGACGTGGCGCACTCAATGAAAAGGGGTCTATCAGGAGGGTGAAAGTTTGCTATTCGAGATATTCGATCTCGAACTCAATTTTCGCCGTTTTTTCCAGCATCGCCGAGACGGAGCAGTATTTTTCTTTGGAGAGCCGCACCGCGTCTTCCACCGCTTTGTGCGTCACCTTGCCCCGCACGCGATAAACCAACTTGATCGCGGTAAATATCTTGGGAAAGTCGGCAGAACGCTCTGCCTGCGCTGCCACCTCCAGGCTGATCAAAGGCTCGCGCTTCTTGCGGAGAATTCCGACGACATCACTCGCCGTGCAGCCGCAGAGCGCAATCAGCACCAGTTCGATGGGGCTGGCCGCGCTCTTCGTCTCGCCGGCGTCCATCACCAGCGCGTGCCCGCTCGTGGCCTCGCCTAAGAAGCGTTCTTTATCAGTCCAAATCGCTTTGGCTTCAATCATTGGCAGTTACTGCGGCTTCGGCGTATCCGTCGGAGGCGTAGCCGGAGGGTCCTTCTGTTTGTCGCTCTTGTCGTACACCGACAATTGATCTCCCGGCCGCTTCAGCCGGATCTCAATGTCCATCTCCGGCTTGTCAATCTCGTAGTCGTCCCCGAACGTCTGGAAACCCGGCGCCAGCACTTGCACTCGAAGCGATCCGTAAGGCAACCCGTCGGTCTCTGCCTTCCCTTCGTTGTCGGTCTTGATCTGGAATCCGCCTTTAGACTGGCTTCCATTCTTTCCGACTGGATGCAGAACAACACTGGCATTCCTCACCGGCTTGTTATTGTCGTCCTTCAATATGGTGAAATGCAGGTTCGAAGACTGAGTGGGCGCGGCCTGCTTGTCGCTTGCCCCGGCGGCGACGACCAAAACCAGAATGCACGAAATCCAAAGCCCCACGCGACGACTGCTCATGCAGGTATTGTAGGCAGCCGCTGGACCTATCGCAACGCGCCACACATGAATATTCGAGGGGGAATCAGTCCGGATTCGTACTCGCCCGCTTGAGCGTAGGATGCCCGTCGTCCTGTTGGCCCTGTTGGTTGCCGGAACCGCTCTGCGATGACGTTGTGGTGGAGTTGTCCGGCGGCGCATCTTCCGTATGGTTGCGCAGTACCGGCCGCACGGTCACCTTGTCGCCCGCAAACCGATTCCCGCCTTGCAGCGAGATGAGTCGCGACTTCATCGCGTCGAACTCGCTGGTATCCACCACGTAACTGTCGCGGTCCGGCAGATACGCGCGAATTTCGTCCTGCGCCGCCGTAATCCGGTCAGCCGTCATCGGATGCGTGGAGAACATCTTGGCGATCTTGCTGTGCTTCTGCTTCTCTTCCGCCTTCAGCCGCTCGAAGAACTGCACAAACGCCTGCGGATCATACCCCGCGGCGTAATCGTATTGCAGACCCAGCATGTCGGCTTCGCGCTCGGCATCGCGCGAGAACTTCAGAAAACTCAGCGGCACCGCCAGACTGGCGATTTCCGCGATGGCGTAGCCGGCCGGCCCGCCCACGAACATCAGCGGTATGGACGCCATGTTCCATATCTGCTGCTTCGTCATGTTCTTGGTGGCATGGCGCGCCGCCACATGCGCAATCTCATGCGCCATCACCGCCGCCAGCTCCGATTCGCTCTCCGCCGCCAGAATCAGCCCGGTATCGACGTAGAAGAAACCACCGGGCAGCGCAAACGCATTCACTTCATTGCTGTCGATGACCTTGATGATGAAGGGTACGCGTGAATCCGAATTGCGCACCAGGTTCTGCCCAACGCGATTGATGTACTCCGTAACTTCCGTATCGGTGACGAGCTTGGTGCTCGACTCAACCTGCTTGGCCAGGTCGTGGCCCACCGCAATCTCGCGGTCGAGAGAATAGAAATTCAGGCCATTGCCGATGTTGCGATGTCCAATCAGCGTCACATCGAACTTCGACGGCTTCTGCGCCGTCGCCGGCGTCACGGCCGGTGGCGGCGGTAAGACTGCTGAAGTTGGTTGCGCTACAGGTGTGGCTGTGTCGGCTCTTGACACTCCCGGAGCTTCGGCAGTTTGCGCTGCTGCTGTGTCCGTCTGCGGAGTGCTTTCTGGCGAACGCTGGTCGGTCACCTCTGACGAAGTGACTCGCCCTTGCACAGCGGATGGTGCAGGATCAGAGGCCTGTGCCCAGGCAAATGGCGCGAGCAGCGACACCACCACACACACACGAATGAATTGCCGCGAGACGCCAGCCGAGAGGCAAGACTTAATCATCGATGCAACCCTTGCGTTCAACGCCCTGAGCCCGAAACCACTTTACATTATGCTACTAAATCCTGCGCACTGAATTAATTCACGAATTCAGGCATTCCGATACAAGATTGAATTGCACACTTCCGGCGCCGTCCATTTTAATCTGCGAGCGCGACTCCCTGGTAGGGAATCCCGGTCACCCGTCTCCGCGATTTGCCCCCGCGACTCACCTTCGCGAATTCGGAAAAACCTGTGATCTCATTCGCCAATCTCTCCCTCTTATAGCCTTTTCTAGAATATGAGTGCCTTATACTCATATCCGCTTGACATTCCCCATTTGGATGAGGTACATTAGCACTCGTTGGACTTGAGTGCTAGCAGCGCCCTTGGCTGTTCCGCCCTCGCCAGTCCACTTCAGGGTAAACCCAAAGTTAATGATTCTGCCAAGTTGCGTGCCGCATAGGCCCAGCGAGGCCAACACAGTTCTGCAATCCAATTGGACCAAACTTTGAAAGGAGTTCCAAGAATGGCTACTAAGCTGACTCCCCTGCACGACCGTATTGTGATCCGTCGTGTAGAAGAGGCTGAAACCACCCGGGGTGGCATCATCATCCCCGATTCCGCCAAAGACAAGCCGCAGGAAGGCGAAGTCATCTCCGTCGGTCGTGGCAAGAGCAACGACAAGGGTGAGACCTTCCCCCTCGACGTGAAGGCGGGCGACCGCGTTCTGTTCGGCAAATATGCCGGAACCGAGATCAAGATCGACGGCGAAGACTTCCTCATCATGCGTGAAGAAGAAGTCCTCGGCATCCTCGAAGGCGCCACCAAGCCGGCCCTCGCCGCGAAGTAAGTTTGTTCAACCAGCAAGGCTGGTCAGCCGCAGTTGCGAGTCTTACTGACAACTGCCAACTGACAACCGACAACTGATTTCAAGGAGATTGAAGCAATGGCAAAGCAGATTCTGCACGGGGAAGAGTCACGGCAGTCCATCCTGCGCGGCGTTAACGTCCTCGCGGATGCCGTGAAAGTCACCCTCGGCCCCAAGGGCCGCAACGTCGTTATCGAAAAGAAATTCGGTTCGCCGCTCATCACCAAAGACGGCGTCACCGTTGCCAAGGAAATCGAGCTGAAGGACCCGCTCGAGAACATGGGCGCACAGATGGTGCGCGAAGTCGCCTCCAAGACCTCTGACGTCGCCGGCGACGGAACCACCACCGCCACCGTTCTGGCGCAGGCCATCTATCGCGAAGGCGTCAAGACCGTCGCAGCCGGTGCCAATCCGATGGCCCTCAAGCGCGGTATCGAGAAGGCTGTCACCGCGGTTTGCGGCACCGTTGACAACGACGGCAACCGCAGCGGGAGCGCGCTCGACAAGTACTCACAGAAAGTCACTGGCGACATGATCGCCCAGGTCGGCACCATCTCGGCCAACAACGACTCCACCATCGGCAACATCATTGCCGAGGCCATGAAGAAGGTCGGCAAGGACGGCGTCATCACCGTCGAAGAGTCGAAGACGATGGAGACCCAGCTCGAAGTCGTCGAGGGCATGCAGTTCGACCGCGGCTATCTGTCGCCGTACTTCGTTACCGATCCCGAGCGCATGGAAGCCGTTCAGGAGAACCCGTACATCCTGATTCACGAGAAGAAGATCTCCTCGATGAAGGACCTGCTCCCATTGCTCGAGCAGATTGCCAAGAGCGGCCGTCCGCTGGTCATCATCGCCGAGGACGTGGAAGGCGAAGCACTCGCGACCCTCGTCGTGAACAAGCTGCGTGGCACCCTGAACGTGGCTGCCGTCAAGGCTCCTGGCTTCGGCGACCGTCGCAAGGCCATGTTGCAGGACATCGCCATCCTCACCGGTGGCAAGGCCATCACCGAAGACCTCGGCATCAAGCTGGAGAACGTTCAGATGAGCGATCTCGGCCAGGCCAAGAAGGTCACCATCGACAAAGACAACACCACCATCGTCGAGGGCAAGGGCAAGGCTGAGGACATCTCGGGACGCGTGAAGGAAATTCGCGGCCAGATCGATAAGACCACGAGCGACTACGACCGCGAGAAGTTGCAGGAACGGTTGGCGAAGCTGGTGGGAGGTGTTGCCATCATTAAGGTCGGTGCGGCCACCGAAACCGAAATGAAGGAAAAGAAAGCCCGCGTGGAAGATGCGATGCATGCTACCCGCGCTGCGGTTGAGGAAGGCATCGTCCCCGGCGGCGGTGTGGCCCTCATGCGCTGCTCTGATGCCATCGAAGCCCTGAAGCTGGAAGGCGACGAGAAGATCGGCGGCAACATTGTCCGTCGCGCTCTCGAAGAGCCCCTGCGTCAGATCGTCGGCAACGCCGGCGAAGAGGGAGCCATCGTTGTGGGCCGCATTCGCGACTCCAAGGAAGCGAACTTCGGTTACAACGCTCAGACCGGAAAGTTCGAGGACCTGGTCAAGGCCGGTGTCATCGATCCGACCAAGGTGGCTCGCACGGCCTTGCAGAACGCCGGTTCGATCGCCTCCCTGATGCTCACCACCGAAGCCCTGGTTGCTGAGTTGCCGGAAGAGAAGAAGGAACCGGCAATGCCTCACGGCGGCGGCGGCATGGGCGGAATGTACTAACAGCTTCGCCGTCAGTATAGCTGCCAGCTAAGGCTTGTAAATGGAAGGGCCTCGCGGAAACGCGGGGCCTTTGTTTTTCTGACAACTGACAACCGACAACGGGCAACTTATTTGGGTGCCCCACCCAAGCTTCCTTTGCTTGGGGGGGATTTTTCTGATTTGGGATTCGTTTTGAAAGGGTACGGCTTTAGCCGTGCCGTACAAGTCCCTTTAATCTTGTCACCACGAGCGAAGCGAGGGGATCTGCTTTTCTACCACTGACCACTACTTCAGATCCCCGCGTAGCAGGCATACCTCGCTTCTGCTTTAGCACGATGCCCCTTCACCTACTTCTTCCGCTGTGATTTCTGCGCACTCAAAATTCTCCGCCTTCTTGTCATCACCGTAAAACGGCCTGTCGTAACCCGCGTTCTTTTATCCCAGGTCAAACATCTTTAACTTATAGTCAACTCTGCATCGCAGAGTAAAAACCTGCTTGGAAGGAGTCACATGAAAAAGATCGATGTAATGGCCGCCATCCTGCTCGTAGTCGGCGGTTTGAACTGGGGTTTGGTTGGAATGTTCAACTTTGACCTGGTAGC
This sequence comes from uncultured Acidobacteriaceae bacterium, assembly GCA_963738905.1. Classification (GTDB taxonomy): domain Bacteria; phylum Acidobacteriota; class Terriglobia; order Terriglobales; family Acidobacteriaceae; genus DASRAA01. Next base: position 452,620 of record CAVTYG010000006.1, on the reverse strand, counting down.
TAAGCTCTTCGGCGAACTCAGCTTGCTCTCTCGCGTCGTGTATTCCCTTGTCGGACTCGCAGCCGTGTATCAGGCGGTGAGTTGGAAGGCCATTCAAAAGCGTTGGAATACTTCTCTGGCGCTCGCCGGACACTGACTCACCACTGTTCTGGATGGGTTCTGTCCCATCCAGAACACTCTTTGCAAAGGACACATATGAACGTTTTGGTGGCGGGAGCAACCGGGTACATTGGGCGGCAACTTGTCGATCGTTTGCTTGCCGAAGGACACAACACACGATGCCTGGTTCGAAACCCCGCTCACGCGAACGCCCTTCCCCACGCGGTAGAGATCGTACAGGGAGATGCCCTGAACTCGGAGACATTGCCCAAGGCACTACGCGGCATCGACTGTGCCTACTACCTCGTGCACTCGATGGGTGGGGGCGAGCATAGCTTTGCCAAACGTGACCGAATCGCAGCCCATAATTTCGCTTCTGCGGCCAAGTCTGCTGGAATTCGCCGCGTTATCTATCTCGGCGGGATGGGCTCAGGAGTGATGTCCGAGCATCTCAAGAGCCGCCAGGAAACGGGAGCTGTCTTGCGCACCTTCGGCCCGCCGCTGGTGGAGTTTCGTGCCGGAATCATCGTGGGAGCGGGCAGTGCTTCGTTCGAGATTATCCGCAGCCTTGCTGAGAAGCTGCCGGTCATGATTTGTCCGCGCTGGGTGACTACGCGCGTTCAACCTATCTCCGTTTCCGATGTTCTGGACTATCTTCTCTCGGCCTTGGACGCGAAACACATTGACGGAGAAATCATTGAAATCGGCGGGAGCACCATCGCGACTTACCGAAGCATGATCCAGCAGTACGCGCGTGTTCGCGGGCTCCGGCGATGGCTGATTCGCGTTCCCGTACTCACCCCTCGCCTGTCTTCGTATTGGCTGGATTTCGTGACCAGCGTTCCGCCCACCATCACCCGCCCACTTATCGAAGGTCTCCGGACCGAGGTTGTTTGCCGCAATCGTCACGCACAATCATTTTTCCCTCACATCACGCCTTTGAGTTACCTCCAGGCGCTAGAACTAGCTCTGGACCGCACCGATCCCGGACTACAAACAGAAGCCTTCGTAACACACAGTACATCCCCCCTGTACACCGCTAACCACCTGGTGTCAGATTGTCGCCAGACGGAGGTTGCCGCACCCCGCGACACCGTTCGCGATGTCGTCCACTCGCTCGGAGGGGGCATGGGCTGGCTGTATGCCGACTGGCTGTGGCGGGTCCGAGGCTGGCTCGACCAGCGACTCGGCGGAGTGGGAATGCGGCGCCGCAGGGTTCGCGTGATACCTCTTCAGCAAGGTGACGCCGTTGATTTCTGGCGGGTGCAGGAGGCCAGCGAGAACCGCCTGCTCTTATGCGCGGAGATGAAGGTTCCTGGCAAGGCCTGGTTGCAATTCTGCTTCATGCCCTTGGGGAATAATCAAACACGACTTCGCAGTATTGCCAGCTTCGAGCCACGAGGACTCTTCGGCCAGTTCTATTGGTGGTCGCTTTACCCGCTGCATCGCCTCATCTTCAACGGCATGCTGGGAAGGATCAAAGCGATTGCAGAAGACCGCGTCCGCACAAGTCCACCTACGGTCAATTGGGATCTTGCCAATGGCCCCTTGCACCCATAACAGGCGAGCCAACGATTTCGCTTGCAGGACAAAGCCCTCGCTCATCGCCGAGGCTCCACTTTCCGGACACTGACCATAAGCCACGGGGGGGATCACCAAACCTTCGCGACTCAAGGCGATGTCGAGCCCGATGGCTCTTCGACGGGTGGCCCGCCCCGCTACTGATTTGAAAAGAAAACTATAAGGGGGTGGCCCATCCGGCCTTCCGTTGGCCGGAGCCTGCCCTGAGCGCAGCCGAAGGGTGGGTCTTTTGACGTTCACTGACAACTGGCTACCGAAAACTGACAAGTGATCCCGCCCCAACGCGCGACAATCCAGCCCGCTGCCACGATCGGGGTCCTCAATGAGCGCCGACTTTGCGTTTGTTGGGGTGATTGAGCGCCGCGTCTCAATTCGATAAATGGACGGGGCGTCAGCCCCATCGGGTGCCCCACTCAACCATCCTTTGGTTGAGTGGGATTTTTTTCTGTATTCTCTTTTCTGTTCACTGACAACTCGTCAGTTCGGGCGCCTTCCTCCAACTTCTAATTGAATTCCATAAGGCGGTGTAGTCCTTCCCGGTACAGATTTGACGGTCGGCGCCGTCAGCAAAACTACCCAGTGTCCGGCCAATGCATCCAGCACTGTGAGCACTCGCTGAAACGGAGCCCTGGCATCCGCTTTCACGTATACCGTCGGAGCCCGCAAACTCGTCAACGTATTCACGTCGGCAGCACGCGTTCCAACAAAGAGCTTGCCGTCCCCCGTAACGGTGACGACCGTCGCGTTTTCTTCGTCCGCCGCAGGTATCTCCACGGCTTCGCTGGCAGCTGGCATTTCCACTGATATGCCCTGCCTCAAAACTGGTTTTGTAGGGTCTTGCGCCCCGACTACGCCGGCCAACCCGGCGGCAATCAGGCACACTGCAAGTATCGACTTCATAATGGTCGCTCCTTTCGACATTATGTGAGGAAGTGGGTTTAGGTTTTATTTCTGGCGAGCGAGGCGGTCGCCAGGCTTCCGCCCAGGCCCATTGTCTCTACCGCCGATGAGGGCACAATCACCATTGAGCCGCGTTCCTTGATCGCCTCATACAGCATGTTCATCGCTCTGAGGTGTAGCGCGGTGGGATTCTCCGAGTAAGCTGCTGCAGCCTGCACAAACTTCTCCGAAATTTCCGTCTCTGCTTGCCCCAGGATGATTCGTGCTTGCCGTTCCCGCTCCGCTTGCGCCTGTCTTGACATCGCATCTTCCAGGCCTTGCGGAATGCGAACGTCCCGCACCTCAACCGATTGCACCGTGATCCCCCACGGGTTCGTCTTCTCATCCAGAATGCGCTGCAACTCCCGTCCCAGCGTTTCCCGCTCGGTGATCATCTGCGCCAGCTCGTGCCGCCCGATCGACTCCCGCAGGGCGGTCTGGGCGCTCATCTGCACGGCGTCGAGAAAATCTTCGACCTCCAGGATTGCTTTCTCCGCGTTCCACACCATCCAGAAAATGATTGCATCTACGTTGACCGGCACCGTGTCGCGCGTGAGCGTCGACTCCGCTGTCACGCTCGCTACTCGTATACGTTGGTCGACGAATGCGCTCAATGTCTCGACCACCGGGACGATCATCGCGACCCCCGGCCCACGCAGTCCGACGTACTTGCCCAGTCGGAGGAGTGCAACCTTTTCCCATTGCCGGATCACCTTGATGGCGAAGAGCAGGTACGTCCCTACCAATGCGCCTGCGACCAACGGCACGGGATTACGCATCAGTGCGCTCGCCCCCGCCCCAGCCGCCAAGCACACTAAGAACGTGGCCACGGCCACACCATTCATCGGGGCTACGCGAATTTTCGTGATCATTGTCATCTCCTGCGACCGGGTCCGTCGGGCAACTCGCGCAATCCTGCAATCAGGTCCCGCACCGTGAAGCCCGCCGCCCCTGCCCGCGCTGCGCTTTCGCGCACAATCTGCGTTAACTGCCGGGCGCGCTCGTCCCTACTGCCCTCGAACTCCAGCACGCGAATGAACGTGCCCGTCCCTTGGTTCGACTCTAGCAATCCGCCTAATTCCAGTTCGCGATACGCCCGCACGACCGTGTTTGGGTTGACCGACAAATCTACTGCCAACTGGCGGACGGTGGGTAACTGGTCGCCCGGACGCAATGCCCCCAACGCAATACCTCCGCGTACCTGATCGATAATCTGCCGGTACACTGGCACGCCGCTGTTTTCATCGAGCCGGAACCGGAAGATTGGCCGAGAAGCATTCATCGAGCTCAATGTACTAGAATACTAATACATTGTCAAGTCCGCCCCGCTACTGATTTGAAAAACTATAAGTGGGTGGCCCATCCGGCCTTCCGTCGGCCGGGTGGGTCTTTTGACGTTCACTGGCTACCGACAACTGACCACTGATCCGCGAGTGGCCCGCCCGGCGACCCTCACAACAGCAAACAATCTTCAGGCGGGTGCCCCATCCGGCCTTCCGTTGGCCGGAGCCTGCCCTGAGCGCAGCCGAAGGGTGGGTCTTTTGACGTTCACTGACAACTAGCTACCGACAACTGGCCACTGATCCCGGCCCGAACCCACGACACTCCAGTCCCGCCTCGCGGCCGGGGTCCCCGCGAAGCGCCGTTGTTGCGCTTCGTGGGGCGGAGGGACGGCAGAAGATAGCCGGTCGTGGATTTTCCCTCCACAGGCCCGGTAGGGCCGACATATCAAAGCCCACCGTTTCAACGGTGGGTAAACGAAACGAAAACTACATTCCACTCTGCCGAAGGCTTGCGCGCAGCCGCAGGCGCAGCGCAACACAAAGAACTCCGCGCAATGCGCACTTGCTTTTGTCTTTCCCGCTTATCACGCACCTCTGTGTCCTGCGTCCTATCGCTTCGCACTCCACTTCGATAAAACATGCCACGTGAGGCAAGGAGATTTGTGTCTCTTGCCCGTCCACACCCAGGCTGCGGACGTCGGCTCCTTGAAAACTCCGGACGTGTGCGAACAGCGCACCCTTCATTCATTCACGCCGACATGCCGTAACCCCTTTGTTTGTGCGACTTTGGCTGTAAGCACTTTTGTTTGCCCGAACTTACGCCGAATCGTGCAATAAATCCTTTGTTTTCACGAAGGGTCAAGGGGGTACCAATACCGAAACCAAGTCTAGCCTCGCGGAATACGAACCTGTTACTCCCCGTAGAACCTGAGCATTATTGAACAGACTTCACTATGTCTGCTATGAGACACTCTACACACGAGAGTCGCATTCGAATTGCGACGTGTGGGGCGTCTGTTCATTCTCCTACCGTTCCTTTCGGGCTCGACTCTGTCGTTTTTCCAGAGCGTCCTCTGCGACCTCAGCGCGCCATTGGCTGACCCGCCCCGGGCACCCTCGAAGGGAGCTACACCGCGCGTGAAGGTTCATCTCATCAATCCCAGCCATGTCTCGTTCGGCACCGCCGTCATTACTCCCCGCTGGCTGTATGTCCTCGCCGGAGCAACACCTAAGTCTTATGGCGACCCCATCTTGGTCGATGAAACCTTGGCATTGCTCGATCTGGAAACCATCCAGCACGGCGACGTCGTCGGCATCGGCATCCACACCGGCAACGCCCTTCGCGGCTACGAAGTGGGCCGCGAGGCGCGGGCTCGTGGCGCTTACGTGGTGTACGGAGGAATTCACGCCACACTCTACCCCGAAGAGTCGCTCGAACTGGGCGCCGCTCACGCCGTGGTCAAGGGCGATGGTGACGTAGTCTGGGCAAAGGCACTCGCCGACTGCCTCAGTGGCTCGCCGAAGTCCATCTACGAGGGCGGTCGCATCGACGCCGACCAGTTCTCTTCCGCGCGCTGGGACTTGATTCCCCGCAAGAGTTATATGTGGGCTTCAGTGCAGACTGTTCGCGGCTGTCCCAAGCACTGTTCTTTTTGCTCGGTGTGGAAGACCGACGGACAGAAGCCGCGTCAGAGACCAGCCGACGCCGTAGTTGAAGAGATCGTGCAGTTGCGTCGGCAAGGTTTTCGCTTCATCGCTCTGGCCGACGACAACTTCTACCCCGTCACGCTTACCGATCTCGAACTCGCCGGACGCCAGAAAAATAAGGCGCATCTCGAGCAACTGAAGGCAACCCGCGCCGAGCGCTTCGATTTAATGTCGCGCCTGGCGCAACTTCCCAAAGACACCGTCTTCTACACTCAGATCACCATGGAAGCCGCCGAGGACAACGAATTCCTCGAGGCCATGAAGGCCGCGCATATCCTGGGCGCGCTCGTCGGCGTCGAAGCCGTCACACCCGACGGTCTGAAAGATGTGTACAAAGATTTCAATCTCTCCGGACAGGCGCTGATCGACCGGTTAAAAAACTTTCGCAGCCACGGAATTCACGTGCTCGGCTCGTTCATCTTCGGATTGCCCAGCGACAAGCCCGAAACTTTCGACGCTACCGCTGCCTTGGCCGACGCCGCCGATCTCACCTTCGCGCAATTCGTCATCCTCACGCCTTTCCCCGGCACCGTCGATTTCGCCAAGTGGGAGAAGACGGTCGATGTCACCACCGCGCAGGTAAATGGCATTCCGCTCACCCGCCGCTGGCTCATTCCGCAGGAGACGCGGCCCAAGTACTTCGGCCTGCACCCGACCATGTCCGCCGATGAAGTGCGACAGCGCACGCAAGCCGTCTGGGACAAGTTCTACAGCTTCGACTCCATCTGGAGACGGTCGAGTTTCCTGAAGTCCATAAAGGCTCGCGCCGCGTTCGTGCTGATCTCCAAGATCTACCGCCAGATGTACGCCGACACCGGAATCACCACCGACAGCGGGCGCATGGCGCGCTCCGCGAAGATCGCAAGCTGGCTCGCCAAGCCCTGTCGTTTATTATTCGCAGGAAAGCCAATGCCCGACCTCGAAGTCCCGCACTCGCCTGGACTGTTTCCCGAACCCGAGATGGCCGCTGGCGACTAAAAGCTCGTCCAGCCACATCGTCAAAAAGGCCTCGCATCGCCGCGAGGCCTTTCTGCTTACGAATTGTCATCCCAAGCACCGCGAGGGATCTGCTGTTTGCCGTCATCCTGAGCGAAGTGAGCGCAGCGAACGAAGTCGAAGGACCTGCTGTTTCTACGCCGCCACCGCCGCCTGATACTCCTCGTACGAGTCTTTGAAATCCCTGATCGAGTGGTCATTCTCGAAGTGCCAGATGCGCGTCGCCACCTCATCGATCAGGTCGTGATCGTGCGAAACCAGCAGCACCGTCCCCTGGAACCGCTGCAACGCAATATTGAGCGCATTAATTGACTCCAGGTCCAGGTGGTTGGTCGGCTCATCGAAGATCAGCACATTCGGCTTTTGCAGCATCAGTTTGCAGAACAGCAACCGCGCCGCTTCGCCGCCCGAGAGCACGTCCGTCTTCTTGTTGCCGTCTTCCTTCTGGAACAGCATCTGGCCCAGCAGCCCGCGAATCTCTTCATACGAAGCGCCCGGCTCCCACTGATGCAGCCAATCCGAAACCGTCATGCCCGGCTGGATCAGCGAGCGATGGTCCTGCGCGAAGTATCCCACCGATGCCTCGTGCCCCCAGATGACTTTGCCCTCATCGATCAGCGGCCCATCATAGCCGCTCGTCTTACGCAGCTCGGCCTCAGGAGTCGTCGGCGAGTTCGCCAGAATCGCGTTCAGCAGCGTCGTCTTCCCTGCTCCGTTGCGTCCCATCAGCGCGATCTTCTCGCCGCGATGGACCGCTGCCGTGAATCCGCGCAACACGTGGTTGCCGCCATATGACTTCTCCACGCCATGCAGTTCCAGCACGTGCTTGCCCGAAGGCCGCTTCTGTTCGAACTTCAAGAACGGGCGCTGGATGTTCGACCTCGCCAGGTCCCCCACCGCCAGCCGCTCCACTTCCTTGCGCCGCGACTGCACTTGGCTCGATCGCGTGCCCGCCGAGAAGCGCGCAATAAACTCGTTCAGCTGGGCAATCTTCTTCTCGCGCTGCGCGTTCTGGCTCTCGATCTGCGAGCGGATCTGCGTCTTCGCCAGCACCATCTCGTCATACGTGCCGGTGTACGTGATGATGGTTTCGTAATCGATGTCGGCAATGTGCGTGCACACGCTATTTAAAAAGTGGCGATCGTGCGAAATCACGATCAGCACGCCTTCGTAATCGTTCAGAAAACCCTGCAACCAATGAATCGAGTCCAGGTCCAGGTGGTTCGTCGGCTCGTCCAGCAGCAGCGCCTGCGGATGCCCGAACAACGCCTGCGCCAGCAGCACGCGAACTTTCTGTCCGCCTTGCAGCTCGCCCATCTTGCGTTCATGCAGCTCATCCGGAATATCCAGTCCCTGCAGCAGAATCGCAGCATCGGCCTCGGCGGAATATCCGTCCTCTTCACCGACCACTCCCTCCAGCTCGCCAAGACGCATTCCATCTTCGTCCGTAAACTCAGTCTTTTCGTAGATGATGTCGCGCTCCTGCAACGCCGCCCACAAGCGCTTGTTGCCCATGATCACCGTATCGATCACCCGGCATGCGTCAAACGCAAACTGGTCCTGGCGCAGCACGCCGAATTTCTTGGGACGCACCACGCTCCCCTTTTGCGGATCGAGTTCGCCCGTTAACAGGTTCATAAACGTCGACTTGCCGGACCCGTTGGGCCCCGTAAGTCCATAGCGCTTCCCCGGGGTGAACGCGGTGGACACATCCTCGAACAACACTTTTGCGCCATAGCGCATGGAAACTGCACTGACTGAAATCATGATTTTTTATGGGTCTGCGGGTATTGCCCGCAAGGCGGGTCGCAGCTACTTCTAATAGATTAGCATGCGACCCCAAAAGCCTCAGAGAATCTGGTAGAGCCGCCTTACGCCAGCGCCTAACCCGTTTGTGGTAGAGCTGCCCTTCACAGCAGCTTTTAACCGCTTCTCGTAGAGCTGGCCTTCAGGCCAGCGTTCAAGCCGTTTGTTGAATCATTCCGAGCGGACTTTAGTCCGCCAGAAATCTGCTTCCCCTATCGCGAGCCAAAGAAAAAGCCCCGCAACGCGGGGCTCGCTCAACCAAGCTATCTCTACTGCTCTTCCGCTTCGTCCTCGGTGTCATTACCGACCGCTCTCCAGGTTTTATCCGGATTGATGTCGGTCATGGCCTTCACCAGGTCCGCCGTCTTAGGCCCGAGGTCTTTCTCGTAGATCGCGCCGTTCAGGTTGACGACAAACGTCATCACTCCCGAATTGCGATACTCCGCCGGATACGCAACAAACGCGAAGCCTCCCGTCATCTTCCCATCGACGATGTAGCTCTTCGCGCCGCCCGGAGCCGCGGCGCCCTGTGCCGTCAGCATGCGGAAGTAGTAGCCGTGGAACGGATCGCCTCTTTTGGTATAGCCCTCACCGGCAGCGTACTTGAACGCCGGCCCAATGGGACTCTGCGGCTCACCCTCTGCCGTCTTCCAGTACAGCCCGTTCTGTTTGCCTTCGTCGCTGATGAACTTCTGCGCATACTGATGGACCGTGTCACCGTCGTGTGTTTGGTCGAAGTATTCGTCCTGCGCATCGGCCAGCGCCTTGCAAACGCGAATCGCGGCCAATTCATTGTTCCCGATGCGGCGGTAACAGGACCTCTTCCACGCCGGCCTTGCTGTCGAAATACCACTGCCCGGCGGCATTCTTCTTCAGCGGAACCGGAAACGGCCAGTTCTCGGCGCCCATGAACAGCGTCTCGTCGCCATTGGTTTCTCTGCCCCAGCGATTCATCTGCTCGTAGCGCTGGATAAAACTATCGACATTCTTCTTGTCCTGCACCGGGTCACCAGAAGTCAAAATCGGCGCGGACGACGCGCCCAGCACCGTCTCCATTGCCGGCTTGTCGCCCGATTTCACGGCGTCGTAGAGCGCCTTCGACGCATCCGCCGGGGCCGCGAATGTTTTCTCGCCGCTCTCCTGTGCAAGCCCAGGAATGCTGAGTGCCACCACGGCTACTAATCCAATGAATATTTTCGTCAACTTAACCATGTCCAACCTCCAACAACAACGTAGGTTTCAGAGCTCAATTCCATTTCCCGAAGGCCGCGCACTACCGCTTGCGCGCCGCCGCCCGACTTTCGGAGCTGCCGCCTGACGTCCGCCACCGCCGCCACTGCCCATGCTTTGCTTGCCACGATTGGAGTCGGCGCGCGCGTTGCCGCCCTGCTTGTAGCCGCCGATTGCACTGGCGTTGCTCGTCTGCGGCTTTCCGCCATACCCACGGTCCGCCGCCGCTCGATTGTTCGCGCCTGCGCCCGGACGGTTACCGGCAGCGTTGTTATTGCCGGGACGGTTCGCACCAGCGTTGTTGTTGCCCGGACGATTGTTCGCGTCCGTATTGTTCCCGGGTCGGTTGTTCCCGTTGTTGTTGCCAACCTTGTTGTTGTTCTTGTTGCCGACATTCACGTCGCCGTTGACGTTGACCGTATTACCGCCCCGATTGACGGTGTTCCCGCTATTGCGGTTCCCGCTGTTCCATGCAGCTTTATTGTTGCCGCCCTTGTACTGGTTGTTCCCGCCGTTGTAGCGATTATTGTTCTTGTAATACGGATTGTTGTTGTACCGGTTGTTGCCGTAAAACGTGTTGCTGCGCGACACGTAAACGTTGTTCTGATACATCACGTTGCCGCCGTGCCAGTTGCAGCCCCAGCCGCCGTGGCCCCATCCCCAGCCGCAGCAGCTGTTGTTCATCGACGCACCAATGGCCATTCCCACGCCGAACGAAATCAGTCCGGTGGTAACCAGTGCGGCCGTGCTATAGCCCGGCGGGCTGTACGGCGTACCGTAAACCACGGTCGGATTGTAGGTGGGCACATAAACTACCTGAGGATTCGCCGGCTGAATCACGATCGTCTGCGGACTCTGCTGCACCACCGTCATCTGCTCGGTGCTCTTCAGATTGCCCGCCGCTTTCGCCTGCGCTCGTAACCTCTGGATCGAAGCCATTACGTCGGCCTGCTGATTGAAGGCCGCATCGCCGAGTGCCGAAGTCCAAGCCAGGTTCTTGGCCATCTGGTCCAGTACCGTCGGGAACTGGCACAGCGCTTTCACACTGGGGTCCCACGGCTGCTTATCGACAGCCGTCATCAGGGCTTGGTCTTTCATGCCGCTGGTGTTCACAAAATTGCTGGCCGCAGTGACTTGGTCGGGATAGGTCGCCGCACCCAGAATCTGTGCCACCAACTGATCCGGATACAGCGCGATCGGCGAAACGATGGCGTCGATGTCGGCTGCCGACAGCGGCGCTTGGTCCGCTTCCTGGAACGCCATGGCGTTCGGGCTCGACGCTATTAGCACCAGGCCCGCTAAAAAGGTAACTAGGAATTCCTTGAGGAGTTTCATTAGACGTCTCCATTCCACTTCACGGCCAGACAGAGTTCGACCGCAGAACCGATTGAGGCGCACAAACTATCGCAGGGGGCCGGTGGCGCTGATCTCGCCCACCAGTTGGCGTACCCCCAGACGTACGTCGCCGTCACAGAGAATGAACTAGCTTCGGGGGGTCGCACCGATAATAACATCCCGGCTGGTCGCGACAGAAAAGTTACGGCTAGATTCCTGCGCCCTCGACAACCTGAATCGGCCCGCGAAGAACCCAAAGAATAGGATGCCGGGTACCGCTTGGCCTTTGGGCCCGCATCAAATGGGTACAGCCCTTTAGGCCAGCGTCTGCGTCGCTACTTTTTGTCATTCCACAGCGACTTTGGTCGCTGGGGAATCTGCAGTTCAATCGCGACCTGGCGCACGGCCGGATGCAGGCCCGGCAGGGCCGTCATATCAAAGCCCACCGTTTCAACGGTCGGAACCTTCCTTCAAATCAACGAGTCCCGGAGCCCGCGCAGCGGGCGAAGGGACGACACATACCCCACCAGCGACAATCCCGCCTTATCACATCACGACGTGACCTGCGTCCTTTCCCATCTGCCTTGCTACACCTAAGATTCCGCGAAGAGGACGAGGAAATTCTCGTCATTCCAGACCGCATGCGGACACCAAAGCTACGGCCACTCTCGCCAGCCATCCACCCCGCCGCATCTCCTCGGCCTGAAAATCTCGTCGCTAAGTCCTTACCGCAGACGACTTTACCTATAACTCCCTTTGTTGTTGCGATCTTAACCAACGAAGTCTCTAACCCATTGATTTCAGGCTCGTTGCAGAGAGGGGGAGGGGTGCAGCCACCGCTGTGCCGTCCCATTCTGGGAACAAGAACACACCTGCGTCCGCTCCCAATTACACTGGTGCAGGACAATCCATGGACCGTCTGTACTACGACAACCCCGCCCTACTGGAATTCGACGCCACCGTGACCGCCGTGGAAGAAGAAGGGGATCAAGCCCTCGTTTCCCTCGATCGGTCGGCCTTCTATCCCACCAGCGGCGGCCAGACCTTCGACACCGGCGAGATCTTTGGGATCGCCAACGGCGCCCGCGTACGGGTCATCGACGTTCAGGAACAGGAACAGACCGGTGACATCCTGCATCGCATCGAGTGCCCCCCCGGCTGGTTGCGGCCCGGGGTGCCCGTCCGCGGAGTCATCGACTCCGAACGTCGTCGCGATCACATGCAACAGCACTCCGGTCAGCACGTGCTCTCGGCAGCATTCGAGAAACTGTATGGCTTCGCCACAGTTTCGTTTCACATGGGTGACGACTACTGCTCCATCGACCTTGCAACCGACAAGGTTTCCGCGCAGCAGATCGAAGCAGCCGAGCGGTTGGCCAACGAAGTCATCGCCGAGGATCGTCCCGTCGAGATTCGCTACGCCACCCCAGAAGAAGCCCGGGGCATGGGCGTACGCAAGATTCCACCTGCCATCCGCGAAAAACTGCGGCTTATCGATATTCGCGAATTCGATTTGAATGCCTGCGGCGGCACCCACATTCACAGCACCGGACAAATCGGCGGAATGCTCCTGCGCAAAACTGAAAAAGTGAAGCAAGGCACGCGCATCGAATTTGTCTGTGGAATGCGCGCCGTGATGACGGCCCGCCGCGATTTCCAGACGCTCACCGAAGCCGCGTCGGTCTATTCCGCGCACATTTATGAAGTGCCGCAACAGGCGCGCAAGTCGATCGACGAGATCAAGGCGGCGCAGAAAGCGCAGCAGCGGACACTGGAAGAAGTCGCAGAACTCCAGGCAGCGAACTTTCTTCGCAACGCCCACGAGCGCCCGGACGGTAGCAAGCTCGTTGCTGAATTCTTTGGCGACCACGACCTGAACTTCATTAAGCTCCTGGCACAGAAGCTCACGCGCCTCGACAAGGCCACTGCGCTGCTGGCTTGCGGCGGCGCTCAGCCTTCTCTTGTATTTGCGCAAACTCCCGGTCTCGCCAACGACATGAGCGCGTTGATGAAGCAGATTTTGCAGAAGCTCGGAACCCGCGGCGGCGGCAACCGTGACATGGCGCAAGGTGGCGCACCCGATGCCGCCCGCGCCGAAGCAGCCATCCGCGACGCCGCCGCGGGAATAGGATAGGAGCAATGATTTGCACCACAGAGTGCACCGAGAAATATTGAATCAAACCCTCTGCTCTGTGCTCTGTGGTGAATGGTTTTTCCTTAGATCGATAGGACTGCTTTGGACTCGCGATTAATTCTCGTGACCGTTCTGATTCGCCTCGGCGTGGCCGCGGCGATCAGCAGCGTGCTGGTGCGGGCACGCCGCTTCCGCGTGCTTCTATTCCGTGAAGAGCGCACGCTAGGCGAGAAAATCGAAGTCGTCCTCATCATCGGTATTCCGATCGCTCTGGGCGTTGTGGTGCGGCATTTTGTACGCAACTTCTATGCCGCTGACATCTCTTTCGAGGGTGCCATCCTGATGGGCGTCATCGGCGGCCGTCTGGCCGGAACCATGGGCGGCGTCCTGGTTTCCATTCCCGCCCTGCTCTTCGGAGAATGGCTCGCCCTTCCGATGAACGTGCTGGCTGGATTTCTCGCCGGCCTTCTACGGCATGTTGCTTCGGAACGCGAAGCCGTATGGTCGTTCTCGCCGCTGTTTGACCTGAATATTTACCACTGGATGCGGCGCAGCATTCGCAAGTCACTCATCGACTGGCAGACTTCGTTTTTTCTGCTCATTCTGGCGCTGGAATTCGTACGCATCCAACTGCACCGCGCCTTCCCGCGGCGTATCTTCGCCCTCGATAGCGACAACCTGCTGGTCGAGTTGGCCGTCTACGCCGGAACCGTAATGGCGGTCGCCATCGCGCTGAAGGTCCTCAACAACGTGCGCATCGAAATGAAGCTGGAGCAACAGGAACGCCTTCTCTTGCAATCTCGCATGGAGGCGCTGCAAAGCCAGATCAATCCGCATTTTCTGTTCAACACGCTGAATTCCGTGTCGTCGCTGGTGCGGCGCGATCCCGACTCCGCGCGCGACATGATCGTGAAACTCAGCAGCATTCTGCGACGGCTGTTGCGCAAAGGCGACTCGTTCGTGCCGCTGCAGGAAGAAATAGAGTTTCTCGACGACTATCTCGACATCGAGGTCGTTCGTTTCGGCCGCGACAAGCTCAAGGTCTTCAAGGAGCTGGAGCCGAACTCGCTGGAGCATCTCGTGCCCAGCATGATCCTACAACCTCTGGTGGAGAATGCGCTCAAGCACGGCCTGGCCGACAAGGTCGAGGGCGGAAGCATTTTCCTTCGCAGCCGCGCGGTCGACAATCGCATCGTGATCGAAGTCGAAGATGACGGAATCGGAATGCCCATCTCCGGAACCAGCAGTTCTTCCGGCACCGGCATCGGCATGATGAACGTGTCCGAGCGCTTGCAGGTGGTTTACGGCGACGCCGCTGAACTCAAGATCGAAAGCCAACCAGGACGAGGAACTCTAGTACGACTGATGCTGCCGATATTGCTGGCGGAAGAAATGGGCGGGTCGGTTGCAGGCGCACTTTACGAGGCGCGTTCCAACACCGCGCGATAGTACTCCTCATACATCGGAATGATTTTGCTGGCGCAGAAACGGGCTTGCGCATTGGCCCGCGCTGACACTCCCATGTCTTCCAGTTTTTCGCTGTCCGAAAGAATCTTGATCGCGTCGTTCGCCATGCCTTCGACATCTCCGACAGCCGCGAGAAATCCCGTCTTGCCGTGATTGATAACTTCAGGAACTCCGCCCGCGTTGGTAGAGATCGGCACGACCTGACAAGCCATCGCTTCCAGCGCCGCCAATCCGAACGACTCCAGTTCGCTCGGCATCAGCATGACATCGGCGAGCGGAAGCTTCTCATAGATGCGGTCCTGCTTGCCGAGGAAGTCGATCTTGTTGTGGATTCCCTTCTCCACGGCCAGCCATTCGGCGCGCGAGCGCTCCGGACCATCACCAATCATGATGAGCCGCGCTGGCAGCTTCTTCTGCACACGATCGAAGATCTCGATCACATCCTGGATGCGTTTGACCGGACGGAAGTTCGACAGGTGAACCAGCAGCCGCTCATCCGGCTTGGCGTAGTCGCAGCGGTGCTGCATGATTTCGGGCGTGCGATGGTACATGTCGCAGTTGACGAAGTTGGGAATCACCTTGATCGGCGTCGTCACTTCGAACACCTCCATCGTCCGCTGCGCGAGGTATTGCGAGATGGAAGTCACGCCGTCGCTCTGGTCGATGGAGAAGCGAGTGATCGGCAGATAAGAAGGATCAGCGCCCACAAGCGTTATGTCAGTTCCGTGAAGCGTGGTGACATACGGCAGCTTGCGGCGTTTGCGGGTGCCGTCACAGGCCAGCATCTGACGCGCCAGCATCGCGCTCACCGAATGCGGAATTGCGTAATGGACATGCAGCAGATCGAGCTCGTATATTTCGGCGACCTCTGCCATCCTTGTCGCCAGCGCCAAGTCGTAAGGCGGATATTCAAACAGCGGATATCGCGACACTTCGACTTCATGGTAGTGAATGTTGGGAGAGGTTTCCGTGAGTCGAATGGGCTGAGAGTACGAGATGAAATGCACGTCATGGCCACGATGCGCCAGCTCCAACCCGAGTTCGGTGGCAACAATGCCGCTGCCGCCGTATGTGGGATAACACGTGATACCTATTCTCATGGATGGCTCATTACGACATTAGACGGAACTGCCGACTTTCGCCTAACTAATTTGCCTTTGTGATCCCAGCATTGGATGGGTTTGTGACAAAGAGGATTCACCACACTCGACCGCGGCAGTGCAACTCACATGGTTTTTAGGGCAAATCAAAAGCGCCCACCGAAGCGGGCGCCTGACAAAACCTACGAACCGTTAACCCAGATTGAGTGCACGCTTGAACGAGCCTTTGTCATTCTTGATCTTCTCTTGCAGCATCATGATGGCGTAAATGAGCTGTTCGGGACGCGGCGGGCATCCGGGAACGTAAACGTCCACCGGAATCCATTGATTCACCCCCTGCACCAGAGCGTAATTATTGAACACACCGCCGGAGGTTGCGCATGCGCCCATCGAGATTACCCACTTGGGTTCGGGCATCTGCTGGTAGAGCTCACGAATCACAGGCGCCATCTTCTGCGATACGCGTCCGGCGATAATCATCAGGTCCGACTGGCGCGGCGAAGGACGAAACACTTCCGCGCCGAAGCGAGCGATATCGAACCGGGATGCGCCCATCGACATCATTTCGATGGCGCAGCACGCCAGGCCGAAAGTCATCGGCCAAATGGAGTTCTTCCGCACCCAGTTCACGACGTTATCGAGTGAGGCGAGAATCACGCCTTCATGCTGCTGCTCGCCGAAGGTCGCACGGAGCACCTGCTGCCGCCCTTCGACCAGGCCGACGAGGTTCTCGGCGCGCTCAGCGCCGCTCTCTGGGTTCTCGAATTTAGGAATGCGCGTACCGGAATTCATTGCAGCCATTATACCTGCTCATTTGGATGGCCCAGCGGCCGCCCGCGATTCAGCCGCGCCACTCCGCCCGCGCACTCTTACGGCGCGGCAACCGTCTTCGCCATGCGGACAACCGTCATTGTCAGACCATTGTCTAAGTGCCACTTCGATGCGCTCGACCTCGCGGTAGCCGTGCGCAGAGTAGAGCGCTACGCCCGTCAAGGTGGATCCCATCTCAAGCTGGCGAAACCCTTCGGCGATCGCGGCTTGTTCGCAAGCTCGAATGAGAGCGCTGCCGATGCCGCGGCGCTCCCATCCCGGCCGGACGAAGAAGGCGCGTATCTTCGCTGCGTCGATCGTCGGGTCGAGGAGTTCCGGCTCGCGAGTTGGAGCGTGTTGATCTCCGCCAAACAGAGTCTTGCGACGGCTCCAGCCCCCACAGGCGACGATTTCGCCTCCAACCTCGACGGCGAAGTATGTTCCGTCGCGGATGAGTTGAGTATCGACGCCATAGACCAGCCGCGTTGCAGCTTGGCGAACTGCATCCGAATAGTCGTGCGCTTGTAAGGCCCAGACAGACTCAGCGATTAGAGCTCGCAGCACTGGCAAATCGTCAAGGGTCGCAAGGCGAATCGTGTATTGAGCGAATTGCTTCACGTGCGCCTTATGGTGTGACGACAACCTTGCCGAATTGCTCACTGCGGGCCAGGTACTCGTGAGCGGCGCGAGTCTCGCTCAGCGGAAAGGTCTTGTCCACCACCGGTTTCAGCTTGCCAGAGAAAACGTGTTTAAGCACCTCGTCGAGTTCGCCTTCACCGCCCATATAGGAGCCGTAAAACGACAGTTGCCTGGCGAACAGTACTCTGAGATCCAGGGCGGCATCGTATCCCGTAGTCGCGCCGCAGGTGACCAGAGTTCCACCGTACTTCAGAGATTTAATGCTCTCGGCCCATGTCGCTATCCCAACATGTTCGAACACAATGTCAACGCCACGACGATTGGTGATGCGCTTCACCTCATCGGAGATCTTCTGCTTGTAGTGATCGATGGTGTAATCGGCGCCGAGTTCGCGGGCTTTGGCTAATTTGCGCTCGTCGCCCGCGGTGGTGATGACCGTTGCCCCAAACATCTTGCAGATCTGGATGGCGGCCGTCCCGACGCCAGAGCTCGCACCCAGTACCAGCACACTCTGGCCTGCCTGCAATTTCGCGTTGCCCACCAGCATGTGCCAGGCCGTAAGAAAAACGAGAGGAACTGACGCGGCATCGACGAAGCTGAGCGAGTCGGGAATCGGGATGACGTTGGCCCGTGGTACCGCGATGAACTCGCAGTTGCCGCCGTCGGCATTGTTGCCCAGCACGGCAAATTCCCGGCAGAAATTATGGCGGCCGCCATTGCACTGTTCACAGTGTCCGCAGAACAACATTGGCGATAACAGAGCGCGCGTACCAGCCTTCAGATCGGTGATGTATTCGCCACACTCGACGACTTCTCCGGCGATATCGCTTCCCAGAATGTGCGGCAACTTAACGCCGGGGAGTCCTTTGCGCACCCAGAGATCAAGATGGTTTAGCGCGCAGGCCCGAATGCGGATGAGAACGTGGTCCTTGCGCAACTCCGGATCGGGTGCGTCTTCATACTTTAGGACTTCGGGACCACCAAACTCGTGAATGCGAACGGCTTTCATACGTTCTCCTAGGAGATAAGAACGAATCGAGATACGAAACCAAGAATCTACGTTTCAGCGCCCAGATTCGCAAGTGCCTAGGCGAGGCAATTTTGACATCGGTGGATGCGCGCCCAATAATTGAGGCAGTTCTTCTATGGATATCTACGAAGAAATCGTTGAACTTCGTCGCCAGGGTCGCCGTGGCGCTGTCGCTACCATAACGACGGCACGGGGCTCCATTCCCTCGTTCCAGACGGCAAAGATGCTGGTGCGCGACGACGGGTCCATCGTAGGCACGATTGGCGGAGGCTGCGTCGAAGCCGAGGTTTGGCAGGCGGCGCGCGAAGTGATGGAAGAAGAGAGACCGCGGACCCTGACCTTTAACCTAAACAACAATCCCAAGTACGATACTGGGCTGGTCTGCGGAGGGACGCTTGAGGTCTTCGTCGAGCCCGTGCTTCCTCCGGCT
Source organism: uncultured Acidobacteriaceae bacterium (assembly GCA_963738905.1). Classification (GTDB taxonomy): domain Bacteria; phylum Acidobacteriota; class Terriglobia; order Terriglobales; family Acidobacteriaceae; genus DASRAA01. Next base: position 434,034 of record CAVTYG010000006.1, on the reverse strand, counting down.
TTGCTATACATCTTCGGCGCCGGGCATGTGGCCCACAACCTCTACAAGGTTGCGCGAATCGCAGGGTTCGACGTCACGGTTGTGGATGATCGCGAGAGTTACGCTAACCGCGAACGTTTTCCCGACGCGCAGGAAGTTGTGGTTGCCGACTTCAAAGACGTGCCGAGCAAGCTTGTGGTTCGGGAGCGGGCGTACATCGTCATCGTCACTCGCGGGCACCGCGATGACATGAATGTGCTGCGTTGGGCGGTGAATACGAATGCGCGTTATCTCGGCATGATTGGTTCGCGGCGTAAGACAATCTCTATCTACAGTGAGTTGCAAAAGGAGGGCATATCCCCGGACGTGTTCGCGCAGGTCCACGCGCCGGTGGGGCTTGAGATTGGGGCCGTGACTCCCGAAGAAATCGCCGTAGCGATCGTTGCCGAGATGATTGCGGTGCGCCGCGGCACGCAACCCAACGTGGCCAGCAAACAATACCACCACAAAGCCAGGACCGCCGACGAGGCCGCACAAGATGCCGTTGAAGCACCCACGGAGGCGCCTTAACTCGGCTCCGCTGGTAAGCGCGTTCCCCCTTTGATATCTTCAAGCCATGGCGCAGGCAGCGGGTATCTGCGGTGTAATTCTGGCGGCTGGCTTTTCCACGCGCATGGGCCGCGACAAGGCTTTGCTGCCATGGCCTCCTGTGGCCGAGGGTATGCTTGCAGCGAACACGTTTCTTGGTGCAGCCATCGATCTGCTCCAGCAATACTCTGACCTCGTTCTTGTAGTCGCCGGCAACAATGCTTCGACCCTGGAGCCTGTCACTGACGCGCATGGCGCGTTCCTGATCGTGAATCCGGAGCCGGAACGGGGCCAGTTCAGCTCGATCCATGTCGGCTTGCAAGACGTATTGAGTCGCGGACGTGACGCTGCTTTTCTGGCGCCCGTGGATCGCCCGCCCGTCCTTCCGGGAACTTTGCATGCGCTGCGTAGCGCCTTTCTGACGGCGCCTCCTGATATATGGGCGGTCGTACCGGAAGTTTCACGCGCAAACACACCAGTTCATGGCCACCCAATCCTGGTCGGCCGGGAGATGATGGAGCAGTTTCTCCGCGCGCCTGCGAGCGCGACCGCGCGTGACATTGAGCATCAGCATATTCAGCACATCCTTTACCTGTCGGTTTCCGACGAGCGGACTGCCTGGAACATCGATACTCCTCAGGACTACGAACGGCTGCTCCGCTCTGAAACGCTTCCCGCGGAGACGGCTTTTTGATCGCTTACAACGCGCAAGAGAGGGCTTCGAGGTTCATCGAGTCGGTGCTCGCGCTACGTCCCACGATTGCCGTTTTCGATTGCGACGGCACCCTTTGGAGCGGTGACGCCGGACGCGACTTCTTCTATTGGGAGATTGAGCGCGGTCTGGTCAGTCGCGACATTGGCGACGCAATGGCGGAACGCTACCGGCGGTACAAGCGTGGCGAAGTCGGCGAAGAAGAGATGTGCGGCGAGATGGTGACCATGAACCACGGCGTTACTGTCTCTGAATTACATGCCGCGGGACAAGAGTTCTTCGACGAAGTTGTGAGCGCCAGGGTCTTCCCCGAAATGCAAGCGCTAACACGCCGCCTGGTCGCAGCAGGTTGCGAGTTGTGGGCGGTTTCGTCTACGAACAACTGGGTTGTAGAAGCTGGCGCCGCTCGCTTCGGTATCCCACGGAATCGTGTCCTTGCTGCTTGCGTTCACAATTACGACGGCAAGGCAACCGATCACTTAGTACGCGTGCCGACTGACGAGCTGAAAGCCGTCGCAATCCGGGGAGTCATCGGGAAGCCGGTGGATGCCGTGTTCGGGAATTCCATACACGACGCGGCCATGCTGGAGATGGCGAAGTATCCGTTCTGCATCAATCCCAACCCCGACCTCGAAGAAGCCGCTCGACAGAAGAATTGGACGGTGTATTGGCCGAACGGAACGGAGCAGGCGCTCGCCTAATCGCCGCCGCTGTTTATTGCGGCGAGTAGGTGTAGATGTTATCGACGATTGCTTCTTCGGGCAGCGCGTAGAGATCGATCCAACCTTCCACCGGCAACGAGTCCGCGGGCAACTGATCGCGCCAGAACGTAAAGCGCAGTCGTATGCGGGCACCTTGCTCGGCGCCGATCAAATCAAACGGCAGACGACATTCGAAGATTTCGTCGATGGCAACCTCCACACCTCGCGTGTTGCCCTCTGAGCTGGCGAGGACATTCTTCTCGCTGCCGTTACTCAGTACCCATCGCACAAGCTTGTTCTCTTGACGGTCGGCGACGAGTCGAAAGGATTCGACCGCAGTGTCACGGTCCTTGGCATCGTGGCCCACCTCAATGTTGACCACGATCTGGTACGGCCCTTCCGGCTCTTCTGCGTGGAAGTCGAGCCGTCCCGAAAGCGAATCGGCGTCGATACCCGCGTACACGGCGTCCAGCAGGAACTGTTTGCCGTGCATGGCGCTGGTGCGCTGATCGGAGGTATAGCTGGCTGCGCCCATCCATTCGAAGTACCCGCTGATGGAGCCGTCAACCGTCGCGCGCACGTAAGCCGTCTGCGGGTTATAACTTGGTCGCACAAAGCCCCTGGCGATCGGTACGGCGAGTTCCTCCGGAGGTACGCCTTCCAAAGCGGTGTACACATTGGAAAGATGACGCCGGTACAACTCATCAAAATCCCGGTCATTGGCGGAATGGTGCTCCGGCCCATACCACCAGTTCCAGTCGCTGCCCTCGGCAATGAGCAGTTCTTCCCATGCCAGCTTGCGTTGGACTTCAGACACGCGGTTCGCGTTGCTGTCGTAGTAGTCACGCGCCTCGGCAAGTAGGTCCCACGACTTATTGTCCTCAGGAGCGCCAATCCACACGTTGAAGTTGGCGTTGATCCACGAGCCCGGAACCAGCTTGTCCAACCGAGCGAAGTTTTGTTCCGGATGTCGGGCGATGGCTTCGCTTACGGTGACGGGCTCGATCAGCGGATCATTTTGTAAACCATCGTAGAAGCGGCGCAGAAATTCGCGTCCAGACTGCGGATAGTATTCCCAGGCGTTTTCGCCGTCCAAAATAATGGAAATCACTGCGTCGCGCCCGCGATCCAGAGCCGGCCGGGCCGCCTCCTGAATCGTGTGCAACAAGTGATTGGCGGCATCATGCGCGGGCATCCCGGAATACACAAATCCCACGAGATCGGAGAGGGTGTGATCGCGGAACACCATGTGCATGCGAGTGTCACCCTTCTCGAACCGATGAATGTTGTACAACTGCTCGGCACTGTCACCATGCAGGCGCCCATGAGCATCGCGCGAGAAGTTATAGCCGATGCTGCGTGCCAGCACTCCTTCGTCCGTCGCCATCCACTGGATTCCCTTGCGATGGACGAGGCCCAGCACTTCTTCCGAGACGCTGCCCTCTGAGGGCCACAAGCCCGCAGGACGCACGCCAAAAGTCCGCTCGTGCAGGTCGATAGCACTTTGTATCTGAATCGCTGCGTCATCCGAGCGGCGAAAGCGCCGGGTCGGAAGCGGCAGATTGGGGCTCGATTCCCCTCCGGCATTGGTGTCGCACACCAGCGGCAAAATCGGGTGGTAGTACGGAGTGGTGGACAGCTCAACCGAACCGCTCTTCGCCGCTTCGGCGTACGCCGGGATAACCTGCGCCAGAATCTCCCGCTCTTTCGCGATGACGGCGACTTGGTCGTCCCGTGTAAAGTCTTCGCCCTTACGAACCAGGGCTGCGACATCGGGATCGGTTAGGAAATACTCGTCAAACCACGCCAACTGAGACAGCACCTGCAAATCCGCATAATCGCGAGTCACGAAGTAGGGCTCGGCACCCTCTGGCCGGTCAGCCGTCGCGCGGAATCGCTCCCATAGCTCGCGATAGCGGGGATAGCGGCCGATCATGTTTACCGGATTCGCCTGGAAGAGATAGCGCAGGGCGAGCTGTCTTTCCGCTGTGGTCAGCTCATTCGCAGGCTTTGAAACCAGGTCGAAGAACGGATCATGCGCTTCCCCCGTTACGTAATCCTGAATCTGCGCTATGAGCGACGGCACAAGATTGAAGTTCTGATGGACGCCGGGAAACTCCCCCGCCAGCTTCACCATTCCGAAGTAGTCCTTCAGCGCGTGCAATCGCACCCAGGGAAGGCGGTACTCGCCGGTGACCATGTCTTTGTAGAAGGGCTGGTGCATGTGCCAAAGAAGCACCAGCCGAATTTTGGGGCCGTTTGAACTCATCGAATCGATTTTGTAGAAGTCTACCAGCGGAAGACGCCCCGACACACGACGAATATCGGATAGTCGATATTTGCTGTGCAAAAGTGGGACGGTAACCGTGTACCTACACGATAAGGACTTTTCAGATATCGCCCCCGGCGGTTTTCCTCGCTATCGTTACAAGTGCTGCAACTTCCAGTAAACTAACCATTTGTGCGAATCCTTACCCGCTACATTCTGAAAGAAGTGGGCTCCCACGCCCTCATGGGCGTTTTTCTGTTCACTTTTGTCATTTTTATGCGGGACCTGGGACGATTGCTGGAACTTATCGTCCGCAACAGCGCGCCGCTGCCCAGCGTCGCCGAGATCTTCCTCTACACGCTGCCCACCACATTCATGATCACTCTACCGATGGCGGTGCTGGTGGGCATTCTGATCGGCTTGAGCCGCATGGCCGCCGACAGCGAAGTTACTGCCATGCGTGCCAGCGGTATGGGCGCCGGTATGTTCGTTCGTGTGGTCGCGATTTTTGCGGTATCGGCGTGGCTGCTCGGGATGTGGAATAGCATCTACATCGCGCCGAGGGCGGCCAGCGCGCTAAACGGTCTTCAGGACAAACTAAAAACTTCGCAGGCGGGGTTCGAAGTTCAGCCACGCGTCTTCTACGAAGAATTCAAAGATCACGTTTTGTACGTGCAGGATGCCATTCCTTCCAAGGGGCAGTCCCTCTGGCGGGGGGTATTCCTCGCGGACGTATCAGATTCCGCCTCTCCCAAAGTCACTTTGGCAGCAAGGGGCGCGTTGCTAAGCGAGTCAACCGAGAAAGTACGATTTCACCTCGAAGACGGTACCCAGCAAGAACTCATCCCGAAGGCGAAGGACCAGTATTCGATTACAACCTTCGAGAGCACGGACATTCCCGTTGAGTTGCCGACGAACGCCGACCGCGGCCCACGTGACTTGCTTCCGGTCGCCGAGCTTAGCCTCCACGGATTGCTGCGAAACGCTCAACGCGAAAAAGCCGCCGGAGCGGCGATTGCTAAGATCGATCCTCAATCTTCTTCGTACGACTACCTGAAGGCCCGGTATTACGAGATCGAGTTTCATCGGCGGTTTGCACTCCCTGCGGCGTGTCTGGTTTTGGCAGTGGTCGGCATACCGCTGGGTCTTTCCGCACGCAAAGGAGGCCGCAGCGCAGGCTTTGTCCTGACCATCCTTTTGGTGTTCGTCTATTACCTCTTCTCGCTCATCGGAGTCTCTTTGGCGCGGCAAGGCAAGCTCACGCCCGGAATCGCGGTGTGGGCCGGCAATATCATTTTCTTTGTCTGCGGACTCTGGCTGTTATGGCGCATCGATCGCATGCCCGCCGAATTCAACGCACTGGGCCGCGTTATGAGTGTGGCGGAAGACAAAGTCCGCGCCCTCTGGTTGCGCCTGATTGGCTCGCGAGAACGCGGGTGGCTGCGCATGGGGTCGCGTGCTCCCAAGACGCGCTACGGAGCCAGGTTTCCTCTCATCCTCGATGACATGATTCTGCGCGACTTTGGCATATACCTGGTCATGATCCTTGCGACCTTCCTCATGCTGGCGCTCGTCTTTACGTTCTTTGAGCTGCTGACCGACATCGTTCGCAACAAGGTCTCTTTTGTCCTGCTGGTCGAATACCTGGTCAACCTCAGTCCTTCGCTGATGTACCTCATGGCGCCGATGTCCGTGTTGCTGGCTGTGCTGATTACCTTCGGCCTGATGCAGAAGTTCAGCGAACTCACCGCCATGAAAGCGACCGGCGTCAGCATCTACCGCGCGACCCTGCCAGTGATCGTTCTCTCGGGAATCTTTGCCGTCGGTCTGTTTGTGGTCGACCAGCTCTATATTCCGCATACTAATCGCCGCCAGGAGGTGCTGCGCAATCAGATCAAAGGCAAGCCTCCCCAAACCTATCTCCAGGCCGACCGGAAGTGGATCTTTGGCCAGAACAATCAGATTTACTACTACCAGGTCTTCGATCCGGATACCGATCGATTCGGCGGTATTTCGGTCTTCGAATTCGACCCGGCCACGTTCCAGTTAACCCGCCGGGTCCACGCCGACGCCGCCCATTGGGAACCGGGGCTCAAGAAGTGGGTCTTCGAGAATGGTTGGGTCCGTTCTCTTCATGGTGCTTCCATTCAGGAATATCGGACCTTCGACGTTTCCACCTTCAACGAGTTGGATGAAGATCCGACTTATTTCAAGAAGGAAGTACGCCAGTCCTCGGAAATGGACTATGAAGAGCTCCGGCGTTACATCCAGGATTTGCAGCAGAGCGGCTTCGAAACCGTACGCCTGAGAGTCCAATTGCAAAAGAAGCTGGCCTATCCGCTGATCACACTCGTCATGGCGGTGCTCGCAATTCCGTTCTCTGCCCAAAGCCGTCGCGGAGGCGCGCTTGGCGGCGTTGCCATTGCCTTAGGAATTGCCATCGTGTACTGGGTGACGGCCGGGTTGTTCGAGGCCATGGGAAACGCGAACCAACTCCCTTCGATGCTTGCGGCCTGGGCGCCCGACTTCATTTTCGGACTGGCCGGCGGCTACCTGCTGTTGCGCGTGCCAACGTAAGCGTCCTGCGAATCCCAGCTGGAGCGGAATCATCTAACTGAAGTTGCAGATTGATCGTCGTTTTGACAGTTAACTCGTAAATGTTCAAAAACCTGCGTCCGCTGTTTCCGTATATTCGCCGCTATCGCGCCACCTTCCTGATTGGTGCGTTGTGCGTTCTGTGCAACAACGGCGTTTGGATCCTGTTCCCGATGGTGATTCGGCGCGCCGTTGAGGCATTGAATACTCACGTCACCGTACAGACGCTGGGTAGGTATTCGCTCTACTTATTGGCCGTGGCGGCCGTTAAGGGAGTGTTCCAATACCTTACCCGCTCCATTTTGATTGGCGTTTCGCGCGAGATCGAGTTCGATCTCCGCAACGACCTCTTCCGCCACTTGGAGCAATTGTCTTACAGCTATTACCAGCGGACCCGCACCGGCGACATCATGGCCCGCATGACCAACGACCTGAACGCCGTTCGCATGCTGGTTGGGCCAGGCATCATGTACACCGCCAATACCGTGGTCTTTACCGCGGTGTCGCTGGTATTCATGTTGAGCATCAGCCCGAAACTTACCTTGTTCGCGTTTCTTCCGCTTCCCATCTTCAGCATCGTGGTGCAGTTTTTTGGCCGCCAGATTCACGAACGCTTTGAGCGAATCCAAGCCATGTTCTCCGAGATTTCCGCCCGCGCCCAGGAAAATTTTTCCGGCGCACGCCTCGTTCGGGCCTACGTGCAGGAAGAAGCGGAGATTGAACTCTTCGAGCGCGCCAACCAGGAGTACATCGGCCGCAGTCTGAAGCTGGTACGCCTGATGGGAATGTTGTGGCCTACTCTGGAAACGCTGCTGGGCGTTGCCATCGTAATCGTACTCTTCGTTGGCGGGCGTGAGGTCATCCAGCACCGCATCAATGTCGGCGATTTCGCGGCCTTCAATACCAACATGGTGCAGCTCACCTGGCCAATTATTGCCCTGGGATGGGTCATCAACATCTTCCAGCGCGGCACGGCTTCACTCGGACGCATTCAAAGCATCCTGAAAGAGTCTCCTGAGATCACCGACGCCGCGGTTCCGGCCGTCGGGGCGCCCACGAAAATCCACGGTGAGATCGAGTTTCGTAATCTGAGTTTCCGCTACGGAAAGACACTGCAAGCGTCAGATCAAAATCTAGGCAACCCTGACGAACACGCCGTACTCACGAACGTGAACCTAATCATTCCCGCCGGAACCAGCCTCGCCATCGTCGGTCCTACAGGCTCGGGAAAGTCCACTCTGGTTTCGCTCATTCCGCGAATCTACGATGCCGTCGCCGGATCTGTGCTGATCGACGGGCGCCCAATCCGCGAGTTTCCGCTCGAGCTTCTTCGTCAATCGATCGGATTTGTCCCCCAGGAGACCTTCCTGTTCAGCGCTACGATTCGCGAGAACATCGCCTTCGGCGCTGCAGACGCTACCGATGCTGACATACGACGGGCCGCGGACGCCGCCAGCATCGCCAGCGATATTGAAGCCTTCCCCGCCGGATACAACACAGTTGTGGGCGAACGTGGGCTGACCCTCTCCGGCGGCCAAAAGCAGCGTACCGCCATTGCTCGCGCTTTGATTCGCGACCCTCGAATACTTATCCTCGACGACGCGCTCTCCAGCGTTGACACGCAAACAGAGGACCGCATCCTGCACCATCTCAGTGAGTTGATGGCGGGACGAACCACAATCTTCATATCTCACCGCGTCTCCACGGTTCGCAATGCCGACAGAATTGCCGTGCTTCGGGATGGCGAGATCGTTTCCTACGGGACCCATGAAGAACTGTTGGAGAGTAGTCCGTATTACATTGAGCTCTACGAAAAGCAGCGGCTGGAAGAAGAACTGGAAACGGTGTAAGCGACGCGGCAATCAGGAGCAGTTCATCCACCCGCCGATAGATCCAGGTTTTGGCTTTGCGTCCAGCCTGACTTTCCGTCGGGACGCTTAATGCGGAACCACCATGTCTGCCGTCCCATCTTCGTTACTTTTGCCGAACAGTTCGACCCGCCACAGCCTCCGCCGTCAGGCTCTGTGATGAAGCCGCCGTCTGCATCTTTGTACCAACATCCCTCTACCCAGAAATCCGCCCAGCCTTCCCCAAGGCGCGCATAGCGCAGGATCTTGTCCCCCTCTTTCAAGTTCATGGGTTCAATCGAGTTGGTTACCCAAACCACGTCCGGCGCTTCGACGACGATCAAGTCCTCCAGCACCTCAACCATCGTGCCAGCGGGAATAGTGCCGATCTCACGCCGTGTTGGCTTCCAGCTATCGGCGAGTCCCGCCAATTGCACTATCCGCAACGGCGCGGAGGAAGAATTGAAGCGTCCGCTCGGCCGTACTGCGGGCAGCTTCGGGGGATTTGGGCTCGGCTGGCAGTTGGACTGCCCGAAGCCCGTCACTCGGCACGTCAACACCAGCGCCAACAACCCGAAACTCAAGCCGCGGTTATTCATCCGCGGACACCCTCTCCAGAACTGCTCGCACCGCATCGAGCGCCAATTGCGCCGCATGGCCCGACGCTGGCGGCAATCCTCCGACCTGCTTCACGATCGCGTCCTTCTCAATGGCACGTGCCTCGCTGACAGCCAGTCCCATGACCATTTCTGTAATGAGTGAGCCGCATGCCATCGACGGCACACATCCTTTGGCCTTGAATCGCGCCTCTGAGATTCGGCCGTCGCGCAGCTTCACCGCCAACTCCAACACATCTCCGCATACCGGATTCTCCACCCGAACGCGAGCGTCGGCGTCGGCAAGCGCGCCGGCATTCCGCGGGTGTTCGAAGTGATCGAGCAATTGTGCCGAATACATTCTTAACAGGGTAAAGCACGGCCCACTCGTAGCCCATACCCCGCTCCTATAATCGAACCAGGATGACCTCCGACTTCACTCCGCAACGGGTGGTTTGCTTGCAGCCCAGCGCCACCTTGACCATGCAGGACATCGGCCTTTTGGACAGGGTTGTCGCCTGCACGAAGTATTGCGCCGATGTTTGTCCGGACGTCGCCAACGGCTCACGTCTTATCATTGCCGACTCCTGGACCGCCCAATCGGCCGAGATTCTCGCTGCCAAGCCCGACTTGGTCATTGCCTCGGTTCCCTATCAGATTGAAGCCGTCGGAGAAATCCTCAAGGCGGGGATTCGGTTTCTCGGCCTGGCTCCGCGCACTCTGGTCGACATCTACACCGACATTGCAAACATCTCTGCCTTGATGGGTGTTCCGCATCGAGGCCGGCAGGTCGTCGAAGCAATACAGACGAAAATCGCACAGGTGCGGGAGGCTTGCGCCGGTAAGGCCCCGCAGCCTCGCGTCTTCTGTGAGGAGTGGGGCAAGCCGCTGATTGCCTCTCAACCGTGGGTCGCTGAACTAGTCGAGCACGCCGGCGGAATTTTTCTTGGCGAGCCGGGCAAGCCGACTACGCCTGAACTCGTGGCTCGATGTCGAGCCCGACATTCTATTGGCCGCCTGGTGCGGCGCCGGCGATCGCGTTCCCCTCGAAAAGCTCGTCCAACAGCGCCACTGGACAGAATTGCCGGCGGTAAAAGAAGGCCGAGTCTTCTGCATTCAGGACGAGCTCCTGAACACACCCGCATCGAGCCTCGCTCGCGAGGCCTCAACGCCATAGCCTGGGCGCTGCATCCCGAACGGTTCGCGCAGCCGCCGGGCATTCGCCAGCTCGTGCGCCCAACCGGCACTTAGCAGCCCGCGAACTATCGCACTCTATAATTAGCTCGCGTTCATCCGAGTTGTCTCGAGGAACCCACATTGACCAAGCAGGTAGTTGCCGCTCTCATCCGGCGCGGAGACGAAATACTGTGCTGTCAGCGGACCGAGCATCAGGCACTTCCGCTCAAGTGGGAATTTCCCGGCGGCAAGATCGAGGCTGCGGAAACACCACCTCAGGCGCTTCACCGTGAGTTGGAAGAAGAGCTCGGCATCAGGGCCCAGATCGGAGCCCAGGTTGCAGAGGTCCTGCATACCTATCAAAACGGCAACTCAGTCAATCTACAGTTCTTCGTTGTTGACGCCTTCGAAGGTGCGCTGGAAAACCGCATCTTTCGCGAGGTTCGATGGGTGCCGCGCTCCGAACTTCCTACGCTTGATTTCCTCGACGCCGACAAAGAGCTGGTGCAACAGCTCGCACGCGGTGAAATCCTCTAGCCGCCGCCACCTGTAGCAAACCACGCAATCGTGAGCCCGATCATGATGATCGTGGTCGCCCACGCCACCACGTTGAACCATGTGCCGTTCACATACTGGCCCATCAACTCGCTCTTATTCACCAGCAGCAGCATGAAAATCAGCACGAATGGCAGCACAATACCGTTCACCACCTGCGAGAGAATGCTGATTTTTACCAGCGGCACATTGGGCATCAGAATTACTGCTCCACCTGCCACCAGCAACAACGTATACAGCCAATAGAACACCTTGGCATCGCCGAATTTGTGATCTACTCCAGACTCGAAACCCAGTCCTTCGCAGACCGTGTACGCAGTCGAAATCGGCAGAATCGATGCCGCGAACAACGACGCATTGAACAGCCCCGCGGCAAACAATATGTAGGCGAACTCATTCGACAGCGGACGCAACGCCTGGGCCGCATCGGCCGCATCGCGAATCTGGCGGACGCCATGCGCATAAAGCGTCGCGGCGCAAGCCACCACGATGAACCACGCGACAACGTCAGTAAACAGACAGCCCAGAATCACGTCCCATCGTGATGTCCGATACTCACGCGCAGTAATTCCCTTCTCCACGATCGACGCTTGCAGGTAAAACTGCATCCACGGAGCGATGGTCGTTCCCACCACGGCGATAATCATGTACAGGTAGCCCGAGTCATGGAACGCTCCGCCATGTGGCGGCTTGAACGTAGCGACGAAGGCCTCTTTCCAACTCGGTCCCGCCATCACACCCGCAATGATGTAGGCGAAGTAGAAGCACGAAGCCGCAAGAAAGACCTTTTCGACGCTCTTGTACGTCCCCTTCACGACCATGAACCACACCAGCAGCCCGGAAACCGGCACGCTGATGAAGCGCGAGATGTGGAACAGCTGCAGGCTGCTGGCGATGCCCGCGAATTCAGCGACCACGTTGCCGAAGTTGGTAATGACGAGGCCAAGCATCATGAAGAACGTGATGCGGAAGCCATACTCCTCGCGAATCAGGTCGCTCAGTCCCTTGCCAGTGACCGCGCCCATGCGCGCCGACATCTCTTGCACTACCACCAGCGCGATAGTCATGGGAATCATGACCCACAGCAGCGTGTAGCCGAACTGCGCTCCCGCGGCCGAGTAGGTGTAAATGCCGCCGGCGTCGTTATCGACGTTCGCAGTGATGAATCCAGGGCCGATTACGGCCAGGAACATCAGCAGACGCATCCTCCAGATTTTTATACGCCGAGATTCTGACATTTAGACCGGAGTTCGGGTGGAGATGGCGAGCACGTCCAGAATACTGTGGAATTGCGATTGCGCCAATCCACTCGAAACGCAGGTAGATGTGGCACTACAGCCGGGCGCGCAGCATGTTGATCACGTCGTCCGCCGTGATTACGCCGGTCAGCGTGCCTTCTTCATCGATGACCGGCAAGGTCAGCAGATTGTACTTATCGAAGATCTCAGCGACTTCTTTCTCATCGGCGCCGGGATGAATCGTGGGCATGTGTCTGGTGCTCAACAGCATCAGCGGAGTATCGGGCGTTGCCAACACGATCTTGGCGAGCGGCACGTGGCCCAGCAGCTTTTCCCCGTCGCCGACGATGTAGATAGTGCTCACGCTTTCCAGACCGCCCTCGAAGTTCCGCAGCAACTCGATCGCATCCGCCACCTTGGCGTTGGCCTTCAGCGCCATGTAGTCGGTTGTCATGCGGCCGGCGGCTGTGTCCTCCTCGAAGGTCATCAGCTCGGCAACTTCTGCGCGTTCCTCCGGCTGCATCTCGGTGAGAATTTCCTGGGTCGCATCGGGAGGCATATCGCCGAGCACATCGGCCGCAGCGTCGGGATCCATCTCCTCGACGATGTCGGCGGCTCGGTCCGAGTCCAGTGAACTCAGCACCGATACCTGCATCTTGGGATCGAGTTCTTCCAGCGTTTGCGCCGCGACTTCTTCGTCGATGGTCTCGAATATCGCTTCGCGCTCAGCGGGCGCCAAGTCTTCGACAATGTCGGCAATATCGGCGGGATGCAGCTTGGAAAGGCCCTCTAACGCGATCTTGAGCTTTACGCGACGGGCCGGATCAGTCTCGATGAGGTCAACGAACTCCCACGGAATAAGCCGCGGAGGCACTTTCGCCATCATGGTGCGTAACGCCACCGCCGGCACGACTCCCTTCAACAGGCGGCGAATCGCACCGCGCGCGCCGACATCAACCGCGCTCAGTTTGAGGATGATGTGATCGTGGCCCAGCTCTTCGTGGATATCGATATCGTTGACCCGAACGACCTTTCGCCCGTGCACATCGATAATCTGTTGATCGAGCAGGTCGCGCTCCAGCAGGAGCATGCCTTCGCCGCTGCCGAAAGGCGTCCAACCTTCCGAAAGAGTGTCGGCGCGCACGCCGCCGTTGACTTCGTTGACTGCTTTCATGGCCAGCAATCGCTCGCCATGACGGGTCTTCACCACAAATGCAGCTACACGGTGAGGATCGTCCTGAGGAACCACCGCCACTTCGCGAACTTTGCCAACGGGCGTGGTGCCCGAAGGGTCATAAACGGAAGCACCAATCAGTTCGGAGAGTGCGAGCGACGGCATGACTGCCACTATAGCGGAATGGCCAGTTAAGTTCGCGGCAAAAAATAGCAGGCGAGCTGCCGCTTAGTTGCGGATTTGTGCCAGCAGCTGTTCGACTTCCGCTTTTCCATCCGCCGTCAGTGGCAAGAGCGGCAATCGAGGCGGGCCGCCGTACATTCCGTTGAAGTCCATGGCGAATTTCACGGCGGGAATGCTGAGTTCTCCCACGATCCTTACCGCGGCCTTAGCGATACGTTCCTGTTTTTCTTGCGCCAGTTTGGCGTCGCCTTCCTTCCATGCTGCGTAGATCTCGTAGCACGCAGTCGGAGCGCAATCCGCGAACGCGAGAATCGCGCCAATGGCGCCGGCATCGAGTGAGGGAGCGAGTTTCTGAGCGGCTCCAACGAGGACCTGGAAGCCAACTTCCTTTTCGCGGGTCTTCAACCCACCAACGACCTTCACCGCGCTCGATGACGGCTTGGGCGCGGTATCACCCGCCAGCGCGCCAACCGTGACGAGATTTCCGCCGTCATTGGCTGCCGGAGCTTCTGCGGCTTTCAACATGCGTGTGGTGACAGCCGCGAACGTGTCGGTGACGCTCGCCTTCCGCTGGACGTGGCGTGTGCCTTCCACCATCTTCTGGACTTTTTCGATGGAGCCCGACGATTCCTTGATGCCGATGAGGTTCGGGTGTCCGGCGAGTTCGATGACCAGTTCGGCGGGAATATCGTAACCGGTGGCTTGCGGAAAGTTGTAGATGATCACGGGCAGCGGCGAGCGGTCGCAGACGAAGCGGTAGAACGCCAGCATGTTCGCCGGGTTCGCCATCTGTCCCTTGTAATAGTGGGGCGTGCGCACCATGGCGACGTCGTAACCAATTTCTTGGGCGTATTCAGTGAGGCGCAGCGTCTCCAATGCCGACTCGGCCCCGGTTCCCGCGATCATCACCTTTTCGTTCGCGGCGGAGTCGATCGCGGTCTTCAGGACCTCGCGCTGCTCCTCGCCACTCAGGAGAATCGCTTCGCCGGTCGAGCCGAGAACCACAATGCCGGCGACCGGCGTCCGCGAGAAGTGCTCGACATTCTGCTCAAGCTTGCGGTGATAGATCTTGCCATCGGGATAGAACGGTGTAGTGATCGGGGGAAAGATGCCGTGAAGAAACATATCAGTTTCCAGTAGCTAGTTATCAGTTGTCAGTTATCAGTGTAGCGCGTTGGGACTCGTAGGCGGCTGACGCAAACTGAACAACTTTCGCCAGGCTCAGCATCTCGATCTCGTAAACCTCGGCGATTTCGGCGGGTGGATATCCGTCGGCAAAGGCGCGCAGGATGGCGTTCAACGGGGCATCGGAGTCGCGGAACAACCAGATGTTGTTTACGCCGTCGCTCGCAAGTTCGACCTCAGGGCATTCGGTCCAATTCAATCGGAGCACGGTCTTGAGCCAGTCGGGCGGAAGGGCCCGGGGCACGGGCGGGAGATCGGGAGATGCGGACGGCTTCGGGTGAGCGGAATTGGGCGGGCGATTGGGTTGGGTACGGAGCTTCTCAGCCCAGGCATCGAAGGCTTCGAGGACGGCGTCTTGCAGGGTGAGACCTTGTTTGACAGCAAGCGTTTTGATGCGGCGCCGGTCGGCGTCGGAAAGGCGGATCTGGATTAAGAATTTTTCGGGCTTCGGCATGCGGCTACCCCCCACTTATTGCGTTTTCAAGCATTGAAACCAATACAAACACCACATAAGTGACTTGGTTTGTGTAACTTATTAACCATTCGTCGGTCAATGCTTTCAATGCAATCAATACAAATACTTACAATACTGTCAATACTCCTGGCGAGGTCGAAAGGGCCGGGCACACCGACACCTCGCGCCTCTCCGAGTCAAGGTGTACAGGAGAGGGGATTAGAACCGAAAGGGCGTGGGTCACGGGAGGGTGTGATAAGCGAAAGTTGCCGTCGTCAATTCCGTGGAATGAGCGAGCCACGGCATGACGTTGCAGAAGGCGCTCACAGAAGGGTTCTCCCCTTGGGCGAAGGAACTGAGAGGCGGTGGGACGAAGAATCCCGGGAGGCAAGTAGGGTGGAAAGAAATAACGCTTAAGGTACTGTCAGCGATAGGAACAGCCCCACATTTGCCAAAAGAAGGCAATTATGGGCCACCGGCGGGGTGACGGTCGAAACGGTTGAAAGTGGGGGAACCGCCAAGAACAATCAATTTCTGTCATACTCTTCATATAAGTATTGATTAGGAGGTCTAGAGTGCCAAAAGAAGAGAAGACCCATCTGTTTCAGGTGCGGATATCGGAAGAACAGAAGCGCCGGATCAAAACGATGGCAGCGAGCCAGGGCATGACGCTGCAGAAGGCGCTCACGGAAGCGTTCGCCGCCTGGGCGAAGGAGCTAAAAGCGGTTGGTGGAGTGAACGAGTCTCGGGGGGCAAAAAAGACGGGAAAGAAATAACGCGCTGAAGGGATGGGGTGCGATAGGAACAGCCCCACATTTGCCAAAAGAAGGCAAATATGGGCCACCGGATATGTGGGCCACTAGCCAAAAGAAGGTTGGATGGGGCACCCGGCCACTTCACGTGCCGGATTTGCTGGCTCCGACAAAAACAGATCCCTCGGAGGCTAAAGCCTTCTCGTGATGACAAGCATAAGGGGCTTGAACGGCGCGGCTGAAGCCGCGCCCCTCCGGGACTAAAGGCCAAGGGTCCGGGTAGAAGAGAAAACTTGCCACCAATCTCAAGCGGCTGGTCTTCTCTGGTTGAGTGCCGGTAGAAGAAGATCCAAAAGCGCTTGATCGGAGAACGGGTTCTGACCCGAGATCAACTCGCGATCTTGAATGACGTAGCTCTTCCAGGGAGCGAGCACACTTACGTCACCGCCCGCGGTACGCAAGGCGAAGTCCGGGTAGAAGAGGACCTTACCACCAATCTCAAGCGGTTCCCGCTGCTGCTCTTCGGCTGTCGAAAAGATAGTCATCTTATATCCGGAATAGATCCAGCCTTGAGCCTTGGCGTGTGCCCCAGCGGCATCGCCCGCACTCAGCGCGGCGACAAACTCCTTCGAATTCGGAAGCGCCGAGAGCAGTGAAATCGGGCCATGGCAGAGCACTGCCGTAGGCTTGGACATTGCATGAAAGTGCCTCATCACGGTGCCGGCGTCGGGATCATCGAGAAGATCCTCCATCGGGCCGTGGCCGCCGGGGACGAAAACAGCGTCATATTGATCCAGGCCCGATGCGATGACATCCGCGATGCGGGTTGGATCTCTGAGCCCAGTCAGGCCGTCGCGGAATATCATGTAGTCCTGAAGCTTGGCCGCGTCCCCGCCGAAGAAATCGGCGACCTCTGAATGCACATCCACTTGGGGCGCGTTGCCTTTGGGGTTGGCGAAAGTGATTTCGTAGCCCTCCTTCATCAGGGCGCGAACCGGAACGGTAAGCTCGTTGAGATAGTAGCCAGCGCCGGTATAAACCTTGCCATCTTTCAAGGGCAGGCCACGACCGCTCGATACCAGCACCAAGACTTTTCCTTTCGTTGTCATTTTGTTCTCCTCTCTGAAATCGAACCTGTTTCCCGGGACTTAGCTTTGTGTAGAGCAAACGAATTTGCGAGGTCACGGCCTCAATGTGGTTTATGGCTGCGGGAATCCGAACATCAACCACGACTGATTGGCTAGCGCGCCTACCAATTGCGCGGCTGAGCGGCGTTGTATAGTTCACGCCAATGGGGCGGCACTCAGCGGAGATCCGCAACCGTTTCAATCCGTGGCCGATCCGTTAACCGAACTTTAGGGTTGTGCTTTGTCCGACCTCGATAATGTAGCCGTCAGGATCGCGGATGTAGCAGCGAATCTCGCCGTACTTGGGGATCGGTTCGGTGATGAATTCGGCGCCTCGACTTTTCCACAATTCATAGCAAGCTTGAATATCGGCAACGCGGAAATTCATAAAGCTGTTGATGTGATTCGGGTCGGGGACGCTGAGCGTTACCGTGGGCTTATCCGGGGTCGGGCCGCCCCCAACGTTCAGAATCATCCAAATATTTGCAAGCAGAAGGTATGCAGGGGCGTTGCCGTCACCCAAGGTCAGAATACGAGCATCGAAGACCTTTTCGTAGTATCGAGCCGATCGCTCGATGTCGGCGACGGTGAGAAACTGCGCGATGCTCATCCCCTCTCGCGGAGGCATTTCATAGATCTTCTGTTCGATTTGTACATTGTTCATAGACAACTCCAATTCCGATATGGAGGCGGCGAGTGTCGCCCATAACGTCATGCGAGGTTAGCGCCATCCGTATTTTCATGGCCCTTCCTCTTCATTCTTCGTTGTGTGCAATTGAACGGGTTTCGCAAAAGCTGGCGCGCATTTCTGCTGCCGGCCCAGCCTGCTTGGTATGAGAAGTGTCCTATGAGGCTGAAGATTCAGTAAATGCGTCAGGAAATCGATGCCGGGTCTAGAAGTGTCGCTACTGCGGGCCGGTGTTACGGCGCGGCCGTTAGCGTGGCCTTACGAATCCGCCGCTGGGCGGATCTCCGCGAACCTCTAAGGGTCCCGCGGCGGCACGGCTGAATCGGTGCCCTTTCAAACAGGTGAGGCTTCATGCACCGCTGAAGCGGTGCTCCACCCTCACAATCACCACTACCGTGCCGCCTTGGCGCGTTCGGCGTGGAGTTGCTGCAGGGCGAACACCTTGATGTCTCCGCGCTGGAGGGCGGCGATGCCTTCGCAGGCGGCGCGCGCGGCCGATAGCGTCGTGATAGTTGGGATGCGGGCCATCACTGCGGCGCGGCGAATTGCCTTCTCATCGAACCAGGGCTCGATGCCGTGCGGCGTATTGATGACGAGCTGAATGCGATCGCCCTTGATGAGATCGACGACGTTAGGACGTCCTTCTTTCACCTTGTAGACGCGTTCGACTTGCAGGCCGACATCTTCCAGCATGCGTGCGGTACCGTGAGTGGCGACCAGGCTGAAGCCCAAGTCAACGAACTTGCGGCCCAGATCGGCGATGAAGGGCTTGTCGCGATCGTTGGCGCTGATGAAGATGCGTCCTGAGGTCGGCAGCACTTGTCCGGCAGCGGCCTGGGCTTTGGCGAAGGCTTCGCCGAAGTTGTCGGCGACGCCCATCACTTCGCCGGTGGACTTCATTTCGGGGCCGAGGACGGTGTCGACGCCGGGGAACTTGCCCCAGGGAAAGACCGGCGACTTCACGTAGTAAAAGTTTCCGGTATCGAGTTCGGTGCCGCGTTCGACGTTCTCCCAGAGGAAGTCTTTCAGCTTGCGGCCGGTCATGAGGCGAGCGGCGATTTTTGCCAGCGGCACCCCGGTTGCCTTGGAGACATAGGGAACGGTGCGCGAGGCGCGCGGGTTGACTTCGATGACGAACACCTTGTCGCGCTGAATGGCGTACTGGACGTTCATGAGGCCGACGACCTTGAGGGCGCGCGCGAGACGGAAGGTGTAGTCGCGGATGGTGGCCAGCACTTCGGGCGACAGATCGACCGACGGTAAGCACGCAGGAAGAGTCGCCGGAGTGAATGCCGGCTTCTTCGATGTGCTGCATGATGCCGCCGATGACGACGTCTTCGCCGTCGGAGAGAGCGTCGACATCGACCTCGGTGGCGGACTCGAGGAAGTGGTCGATGAGGACGGGACGCTCCTGCGAGTACTCGACCGCTTCCTTCATGTAGCGGTTGATGGACTCGTCGTCGTAGGCGATGACCATGGCGCGTCCGCCGAGAACATAGGAGGGGCGCACCAGGACGGGGTATCCGACGCGCTGCGCGTTCGCCAAGGCCTCTTCGACGCTGGCCGCGGTGGCTCCGGGAGGCTGAGGAATGTCGAGTTCTTCGAGCAGCTTGCCGAAACGCTTGCGATCTTCGGCGAGGTCGATGCTCTCGGGCGAGGTACCGATGATCGGCACGCCCGCGGCCTTCAGCGGCAGCGCGAGATTGAGCGGAGTTTGTCCGCCGAACTGCACGATCACGCCGATGGGAGCTCCGCCGGCGGCTTCGTGCTCGTAGACAGCCATCACGTCTTCGTAGGTCAACGGCTCGAAGTACAGGCGGTCGCTGGTGTCGTAGTCGGTGGAGACGGTCTCGGGGTTGCAGTTGACCATGATGGTCTCGTAACCGTCATCGCGCAGGGCGAAGGCGGCATGGCAGCAACAGTAGTCGAACTCGATTCCCTGCCCGATGCGATTGGGGCCGCTGCCGAGGATGATGACCTTCTTGCGATCGGTCGGAGTGGCTTCGTCCTCTTCCTCGTAGGTGGAGTACATGTAGGGAGTGAAGCTCTCGAACTCGCCAGCGCAGGTGTCAACGCGCTTATACACAGGGCGGACAGCGTGCTTGGTGCGCAGACGATGCATCGATTCGAGAAGGCCGCTGCCGTCTGTTAGTTGGAGCGCCTGCGCTACGCGGGCGTCGGAGAATCCGACTCGCTTGAGGTCACGGAGCTGTTCGGCGGTCACGGTGTCGGGTGAGAGGCGGTACAGACTGGCCTGCTCGTCAGCGATTTCCTTGAGCTGGTGCAGGAACCAGGGATCGATGTTGGTCATGAGACCGATTTCGCGGACCGTCATGCCTTGCGCCAGGGCGTAGCGAATGTACTGCAGGCGCTCAGGATGCGGAGTCACGAGGCGCTTGGTCAGAATGCGCGGCTCGATCTTTTCGGAGCCGATGCGCTTGCCGGTTTCGAGCGAACGCACGCCTTTCAGCAGTGCCTGCTTGAAGGTGCGGCCGATCGCCATGACCTCGCCGACCGACTTCATCTGCGGGCCGAGGGATTCGTCGGCGCCGGGAAATTTCTCGAACTGCCACTTGGGAATCTTGACGACGACATAATCGAGTGTCGGCTCGAAGCAAGCCGGCGTCTTCTGGGTGATGTCGTTGGTGATCTCGTCAAGGGTGTAGCCGACGGCGAGCTTGGCGGCGATCTTGGCGATCGGGAAGCCGGTGGCCTTCGACGCCAGCGCTGAAGAGCGCGAGACGCGCGGGTTCATCTCGATGACCACCATGCGTCCGTTGTGGGGATCAACGGCGAACTGGATGTTGGAGCCGCCGGTCTCCACGCCAATCTCGCGAATCACAGCGATGGCGGCATCGCGCATGTTCTGGTATTCGCGGTCGGTGAGAGTCTGGGCGGGGGCGACGGTGATCGAGTCGCCGGTGTGCACGCCCATGGGATCGAAGTTCTCGATGGAGCAGACGACGATGACGTTGTCGGCGAGGTCGCGCATCAGCTCGAGCTCGTATTCCTTCCAGCCGAGAACGGATTCTTCGAGCAGAACTTCGTGGACAGGCGAGAGGTCGAGACCGCGGGCGAGAAGTTCGAGCAGCTCTTCGCGGTTGTAGGCGATGCCTCCGCCGGTGCCGCCGAGGGTGAACGACGGACGCAGAATGACCGGGAAGCCAATCTTGCTGGTGAAATCCATCCCGTCTTTGAGGTTGTTGACCAGGGTTGATTTAGGGACTTCGAGTCCGATTTTGGTCATCGCATCTTTGAAGAGCAGGCGATCTTCGCCCTTCTTGATGGCGTCGAGCTGGGCGCCGATGAGCTGGGCGCCGTATTTTTCGAGGATTCCCGTGTCGGCGAGCTCGACGGCGAGGTTCAGCGCGGTCTGGCCGCCTACGGTGGGCAGAACGGCGAAGACACCGGAACGGCCGGCGGCCGAGAGCATTTCGGCTTCGACACGGATGATCTCTTCGAGGTACGTGAGCGTGAGCGGCTCGATGTAAGTGCGGTCGGCCATCTCCGGGTCGGTCATGATGGTGGCCGGGTTGGAGTTCACCAGGACGACTTCATAACCTTCGGACTTGAGCGCCTTGCAGGCTTGCGCGCCGGAGTAGTCGAACTCGGCAGACTGTCCGATAACGATGGGTCCGGAGCCGATGATCAGGATTTTCGCGATGTCGTTGCGGCGTGGCATGCGCTATCTATTACTCTCTTTCCAGTCATCCATCATCTTCACAAAGTCCTTGAACAGATAATGTGAGTCGTGGGGGCCGGGGGCGGCTTCGGGATGGTACTGCACGCTGAAGAGCGGCAGCGAGCGATGGCGCAGCCCTTCCAGAGTGTTGTCGTTCAAGTCGATGTGGGTCAGCTCGACCTCGCTCTGCTTGAGAGAGTCGGGATCGACGGCGAAGTTGTGGTTGTGGGCGGTGATCTCCACCTTGCCGGTTGTTAGCGCTTTTACCGGATGATTTCCACCGTGATGGCCGAATTTCAGTTTGTAGGTTTTACCGCCAAGCGCCAGACCGATCAACTGATGGCCGAGGCAGATACCGAAGATTGGGACTTTGCCCATCATGCGGCGGATATTGTCCTGCGCATACGTAACTGGCTCGGGATCACCGGGGCCGTTGGAGAGGAACACGCCGTCGGGTTTCATGGCGAGTACGTCTTCGGCGCTGGTGGTGGCCGGAACGACGGTTACAGTGCACGATTCTCCGACCAGACGGCGGAGAATGTTCTGCTTAATGCCGTAGTCGTAGGCGACGACGCGATACTGGGGTGCGCCGTCCTTCACTCCGACGACTTCGGTCGGCTCGTAGGAGCGGACGCCCTCATCCCACTGATAAACGCGCGGGGTGGTGACTTCTTTGGCGAGGTCAGTGCCATCCATTTTCGGGATCGATCGTGCTTTCGCCACAAGCTTTTCGGGGTTGAACTCGATGGTTGAAACCACTCCCCGCATCACTCCATGGGTTCGCAGGTGGCGCACCAGGGCGCGGGTGTCGATCTCCGCCAGAACCGGAATCTTGTAGCGCTCGAGATATTCCTCGGCGACCTCCTGCGAGCGCCAGTTGGAGCTGACGCGCGAGAATTCGCGAACGATGAGACCCTCGATGTAGGGACGGGTCGCTTCGTTGTCTTCGGCGTTGGTGCCGTAATTGCCGATTTGAGGATTGGTGAGAACTACGATTTGGCCGGCGTAGGAAGGGTCGGTGAAGATTTCCTGATAGCCGGTGATGGAAGTATTAAAAACGACTTCGCCGTAACATTCGCCTTTGGCGCCGAAGCCTTTGCCGTGGAAGATTCGTCCGTCTTCCAGCGCAAGGATTGCCTGCATCGGTACTCCGAGGAGTGGATTTTACTGATTTTATCAGAATCGGTGGTCAGTAGCCGGTAGCCGGTGGCGGTGGCAATTATTGCCCATAGCAGTCATTACCGTTGACAACTGACCGCAGATCGGTGGTGAATTGTTACTGAAAGGGGAGGCAAGAATGACTTGGACAAAGCTGATACCGATTCTCGTGATCGGAGTGGTGCTCGCCGTTGTCCTTCGATACGTCATTCCCCCCGAACATACTATTTCGTTTTACCGCTCCACATACCACGGTGGGGTGGAGGGTGCGGCTCAGGGAAAGATTTATTGGGAGATAGACCCGAATGTACTCGCATTTTGGGTTTGCCTGATTGTGACCCTTGTACTCACCGCCGGGCTCGGTGGCAGGATGCTGCTCAAGCGCTAACGCCATTAGCAGTACGCACATCTCTGGTAACAATTGTTGCGTCCCACCCTTTGCCAAAAGAGGGCAAAGGATGGGGCACCCACTTCCCCGGCTATTGCGGATCGGGACTTCCAATGTCGGAGACCACCTTCCACGAGCCGTCCTTCTGTTGCTGCCACGTGGTGAGGTAAGTGCCACGGCGGACGACCGGTTTGCCGTCGTCGCCGTTATAGTGGACTTCGTAGTGACCGACGGTGTAGCCGACATTACCGTTGCCTAAGAATTCCGCTTTGGCGGGTTCCCAAACCATGCTGATTCCGGGCAGCCTGAACTGCTTGGTCATCCCGGCTCGAATCTGGTCTAGCCCGACGAGGGGCTCTGCCGTCAGGTCAACTGCGTTAGGCGCCATGAATTCCATCCATCCGTCCACGCCCCGTGCGGCGGTAGCTTTGGCGAAGGCGCGGTCGGCATCCATCAGGACCTTGGGATTGCGATCGGCGGCGAAGCAGAGAGTGCTAACCAACAATAAAAGCGACAACGGTCGCAGGAGTGATTTCACGGGAGCCTCCGGAAGTTGGCTATTAATCTAGCAGGCGGCGGAAGGAGTTATTTCCCGCTCGGAAGCAACCTCAGGGGCTAAAGCCCGGCATACTCTCGCGCTCTTGCGGCACGACTGAAGTCGTGCCCTGATACGAATCAGTCGCAACAGCGGTTTCTTCCGCCTGCTGTTAGTGTAGCTTGCCCAGTTTTGCGAAGGGCCAGTAGCCGAAGACAGCCTTGCCATAGATGTAACTCAGGTCCACGGGCCCGAAATCGCGGCTGTCGTTGGAAAGATTGCGGTGGTCGCCTAAGACAAAATAGGAATGCGAGGGCACGACGGTCTCCGCGTAGGAGCGGACATCTTCGTACATGGCGGGGACGTAATCTTCGGCAATCTGCCGGTCGTTTACGAAGACGATGCCATCTTCGATTCTTACCCGGTCGCCAGGAACGGCGACAACGCGTTTGATGTAACTTTTCGAGGTGTCGCGCGGATAGCGGAAGACGATCACGTCGCCGCGCTGGATCGGCTCCAGGCGGTATACAAACTTGTTGATGAAAACCCGCTCCTGGTCTTCCAATGTGGGCAGCATGCTGGTTCCTTCGACCTTCACAGGTTGATAGAGGAAAATGATGAAGAAGGCTGAAACGGCCAGAGAGATGAGAATGTCGCGGACCCAGCGGGTAAGCGCATGGCCAGAGTTTCCGCTGCGGGATTCCTTACCGCGAAACGGGTCAAAGGAACTCGCATGTTCTGATTTTGGCGGAGCCTGCTGATTGGCAGGATTGGGATCGGGTGTGAAACTCATCGGCCTGAAGTGAACGCTGTGTTCATTATAGGTGAAGAGCGCCCAGCTGACGGACAGACTTGTCGATGCGAAAACTCGGATAGAATATGCGGCGAGGGTTACCACGTGACAAAGTCCGCCGTGCTGTTCCTGGTCATTTTGGTGGCAGTGATCGCTTTCGCCCAAGGGGACCACGTTCCCGCCTACAATTCCCATCCTCCTGCCGCAGGCGATTTGCTGCCCATTCTGCCCGCCGACTTGCGGATAGGAGAAAACTTCAAGTATCCCTACCAGGTACACGCCTACGAATTGGCGTCCAAGATCCCGGCGGTGCTGACGCAGCTCCCCTGCTACTGCTATTGCGAGCGCATCGGACACAAGAGCCTGCACACCTGCTTTGAATCGGACCATGGCGCTCACTGCGGTATCTGTATGAAAGAAGCGTTTTACGCGTTTCAGCAGACGAAGGCGAAGAAGACCCCCGCCCAAATCCGTGACGGCATTATCAAGGGGGAGTGGAAGTCGATCGATTTGGACGCTGCGGTCAACATGAATTAAGGCTTCCGGGAGGGCCGGCGGATGCAGTTGACGCAGTTTCGCGATGCGGGTATAACTCACCACTAACACTCTCTAAGGAAATGGGTTTTCCACAGCCCCTAAGGGTTGCCTCCCGTTCGATAGCCAGAGGGCCTAGCTCAATGAAGAAAAAAGAGGCAGAAAACGTTCAGGGATCAACCTCCAACGACAAGAAAAAAAGCGGCTTACCAGCCTCCCCGAGCCCTTCGGATGGGCGTGGACGCGGAACCTCGCCGGCAAAACTGACCGATGAGCCTCGTTTTACACAGGCTGTGCAAAACTACCAGGCTGGACTCTCGGCCATGCAAGGGCACAAGTACGACCGCGCCAAGGTGTTATTTGAAAAGGTTGTAGCAGGTCCCAGTCCCGAGTTGGCGGATCGCGCGGCGGTCCATCTCAACAGCTGCGTGCAGCAGCTGAACCGGGATTCAGCCAGCTTCAAGACGCCGGAAGAAAAGTACGATTACGCCGTCTCGCTGATGAATATGGGCGACTACGTAGGTGCGCGCGAGATCTTCGAGGAGCTGACGCGGAAGCATCCTACGCTCGATTTCGTCTGGTACGGCACGGCTGCGCTACATTGCCTGATGGGACACTTTCCCGATGCTATCTCGGGTTTAAATGAGGCGATTCGGCTGAATCCCGCCAATCGCTTCCAGGCGCGCAACGATTCTGATTTCAAGAGCCTCGCAGATGACCCGCGGTTCACGGAACTGCTATATCCTGATACTAGCGCCGAAGTGCCCTCGGAAGCCCATAAGTGGCACTTCTAATCCGATTCCGCTGTCATGCTTCATCCGTCCCATTCCGGTGCGGTGCGCCCCGTGAAAGTGGTTGCCATGGGTGGAGGGACAGGTCTCTCTACACTGTTGCACGGATTGAAGCAGCACGTCGTCCTTCCTGACGAAGAGGGTTTTTCGCGCGTTCTCCCTTTCATCTCCGATTTGTCGGCCATTGTGACGGTCAGTGATGATGGAGGATCG
This sequence comes from uncultured Acidobacteriaceae bacterium, assembly GCA_963738905.1. Taxonomy (GTDB): domain Bacteria; phylum Acidobacteriota; class Terriglobia; order Terriglobales; family Acidobacteriaceae; genus DASRAA01. Next base: position 408,121 of record CAVTYG010000006.1, on the reverse strand, counting down.
AGTGGACGCCTGCGCAAAGATTTGAACGTCCCTCCGCCGGGTGACATACGCAACTGCATCGTTGCGCTCGCCGAGAAGGAAGCGCTGCTCTCCCGTCTCTTTCAATACCGCTTCAAAGCCGGCGAGGGACTGGAAGGGCACAGCTTCGGCAACCTGTTCTTGTCGGCGATGACCGACATTACGGGAGACTTCAGCGAAGCAGTGAGACACGCGGCTGCAATTCTGGCGACACGGGGCCATATTTATCCGGCAACAACCAGCAACGCGCAGCTTTACGCCATCATGGACGATGGTTCGGTGGTTCGCGGCGAGACGAAGATCACGGCCAGCAATCGGCGCATTACCGAGTTGCGCATGGCCCCGTTGAACGCGAAGCCGGCAGCAGCGGCTTTGCAGGCCATCGAAGGCGCCGATCTCATTACCATTGGGCCAGGCTCGCTGTTCACCAGCCTCATTCCCAACCTGCTAGTGAGGGAATTGTCGGCGGCCATCAAGCAATCGCGGGCGACGAAGGTCTTCATCTGCAACCTGATGACCCAGGCCAATGAGAGCCTCGATCTTACGGCGGCGCAGCACATCCTTGCCATCTACAAGCACGCCCGGCACGAGTTCTTCGATCACGCGATGGTGAACCAGACGCCGGTTACGCCGTCGCTTGCGGTGAAGTACGCTGAACAGCAGCAATCGCAAATCGTGGTCGACGCCGAGCGCATTGAGGCCCTGGGAGTGAAGCCGATACTGGGTGACTATCTCACGGAAGAGATTGACCCGGCTGGAGGACTGATCGCCCGTCACGAGACGCACCATCTCGCACACGATCTGCTCCGGTTGGTGCATGAGACGCGCGAAAGCGGCGTCGTGGCCGGCAAACGTGAATCCTGACTTCTCTTTGATACCCTGACAGGTCATGACGAATTCCCCAGAGTCACCCAAGAACTCCGCCGAAACGTCTCCTCTTGATTTCTGCATCGCAATTCTGGCTGCCGGCAAGGGCACACGGCTCAAGTCGCGCCATCCGAAGGTACTCCACCAGATCGCCGGGAAGACGCTGCTCGGACATGTCGTGGCGGCGGCGGCGCGGATCGTGCCCGCGAGCAACATCTTCGCCATCATTGGACATGAAGCAGAGCTGGTACGTGAGGCGCTGCAATCGACCGGCATCCAGTTCGTGGTGCAACAAGAGCAACGTGGAACCGGGCACGCCTTAATGGCGGCCAGAGGGGCGTTGCAGGGATTCCGGCACGTACTCGTCCTCTCCGGAGATGTTCCGCTGATTCGTCCGGAAACCATCGAACGTGTTCGTGATTTTCACATCGCGAACCAGGCGTCGATGACGGTGCTCACCGCCGAGCCTGACGATCCGACGGGCTACGGTCGCGTGTTCCGCAAGGTAGAGAATGGGGTGGAAACCGACGAAGTGGACCGAATCGTCGAGCAGAAGTCGCTACGAAATCATGAAGGCGAACAGCGCGAGATCAACTCCGGCATCTATGCCTTCGCGGTGGCTCCGCTTTACGCGAACATCGACAAGCTCACCACGGAAAACTCCGCGGGCGAGTTCTACCTGACGGACATGGCCGCCGTGCTGGGCGCTGCCGGCGACAAGGTAATGGCCCAGCGCGCTGCGGATTCCAGCGAAGTACTGGGGGTGAATACGCGCGTGGAGCTCGCGGAACTTGACGCCAAGCTGCGTGCCAAGAAAGCTCGCGAACTGATGATGGCAGGCACAACCATCTTCCGTCCGGAGACGTGCGACATCGATGCGGATGTTGAGGTTGGTGCGGATACCGTCATCGAGCCATTCGTCCAGATCGTGGGGCAGACGAAGATTGGCTCGGATTGCCGCATTCGGTCTTATTCGGTCATTACCAACTGCCAGATTGGCAACAAGGTGCTGGTTCGCCCGGGCTGCATCATGGAAGATTCCATCATCGGCGACGGGGCGCAACTCGGGCCGTACTCGCACCTCCGTCCAGGCAGCGATATCGGCGAGGGCGCGCACGTGGGGAATTTTGTAGAGACGAAGAAAACGCGGCTGGGTAAGGGGTCGAAGGCCAATCACTTGACGTATCTGGGAGACTCGCAAATCGGCGAGGGAGTGAATATTGGCGCCGGAACCATTACGTGCAACTACGATGGCGTCAACAAGCATGGGACCGTCATCGAAGACGGAGTCTTCATCGGCAGCGACACCACACTGGTTGCGCCGGTGAAGGTTGGCAAGGGAGCGTACGTGGGCGCGGCTTCCTGCATTACCGAAAACGTGGAGCCAGACGCGCTGGCGATAGCGCGGGGCCGGCAAGTTAACAAGCCGAATTGGGCGGCGGAGAAGCGCGCCGAACTTAAGAGCGCCAAAGAACCTTAGACTCGGCCGTTATGAGACAAGAAAAAGGGAGGCCCGCGCCTCCCTTTTCTTCTGTTTAGGTCTGATTACTGGGCTGACGATCCAGACGGCTGAATCGTAATCGCCGAGGTCGTTTTAAAGCTTACGGCCGACTCTGCGGGAATCGTCAATTCCTTGTTGCCAGTAAATGCCGCGCCTGCGGTGCCAGCTCCGGCGCCAATCAGGGCTCCGATGCCAGCGCCTTTACCGCCGCCGGCGATTCCACCGATGAGGGCACCGGCTCCGGCTCCGCCGGCGATGGCGACAGCCGACCGCTTACCTTTGCCCTTCTGGGTTACAACGTATTCGTCGGTTGCAACTTCGTGGGGGACACCCTTCACATTGACGGAGGTGAGGCGGATGGCCAGGATGGCCTCACCTTTGAACTTACCGGCCGACTTGGCCTCAGAAACCGTGCCCGCCACCCCAGCACCGGCGGGAATGATCACTTTGCCGTGCGAGGCAATACCGTTTGCCAAAGTACCGGTGAAGGTCTGGCCAGTTTGCGTGCTCTTGGAATTGAGCCCTTCTCCCATGCGCACCGTGATGTTCGTGCCGGCCGGAATCACGATAGGCTGCGGTGGCGGAGGCGGAGGAGCCTGTTCCTGGGCTACGGGAGCAGAAACTGGGGCCGGAGCGGCTGTTTCCTGTGTGGGGGCTGGGGTCGTTGCCGGCGCTGCCTGCTGTGCCGGGGCGGGTGTGCTCTGCGCTGGGGCCGTCTGGGCCTGCTGATCGGTCGTTGCAGGCGGAGTCTGGGTGGCCTGCTCCTTCTTGCTACATCCCATGATGCCGATTACAAGTAATGCACCAAACAAAACTGTCACAATTCTAGAACGCATGAAATTTCTCCTTGACTGAGTTAACCCGCTTCGAGAGCTTTGCGGGGCGCAAGACATCAGCACTCGCATCTCTCGCCACCGCGGACGACCATCTGGGGGGCAACTCGAATTATAGCGTGCCGGTTCCGGGGAATTGAATTCCGCAAGGTGTTTCGGAGCAGGAAGCGACCGCGAGCTTATAGCTCCTTAACCGGCTCGGCGGTCTCGTCGCGCGCGGCTTCTCGCCTCAGTGCAAAATAGCCTGCCAGTCCGGCAATGAGCGATGCGGCCAGAACTGCGGTCTTCGCCTCCATGAGGTGGTCCGCGTCGTCGTAGGCCAGTGAGCTGATGAAAATCGACACGGTAAAGCCGATTCCGGCGAGAACGCCGACTGCGCTCATCTGTAGCCAGTTCACTCCATTGGGGAGCCGGGCGATGCCGGCCTTCACGGCTACGACGCAGAAGCCAACAATGCCAAGCGGCTTGCCGACAACCAGGCCGAGCACGATGCCCCACGCAATGTGGCTCGACAGCAGGCCGCTCAGTGCGCCTCCCGAGAATGTCACGCCTGCATTCGATAGCGCAAACAGCGGAAGGACCAGAAACGATACCCAGTCGTTGAGCTGCCGCGTGGCCCGCTCCGACGCGGCTTCGGTGGCCTCGAGGAGCTGATCGAAGCTGCCCAATACGCGGTACATGGCGGCCCGATCGCCCTCCTCCTGCGCGTGGCGGAAGTGGACCATCATTCGCGCGCCAATCTCCTGGAATTCTTCCAGCGAAAGCCGCGGATCAGTTGGGATCATGAAGCCGAGGATCACTCCGGCGATGGTGGCATGAATTCCCGATTGAAGAATCGCCACCCAGAAGGCGCATCCCAGCACGACATAGGCGATGACCCGCGTCACCCCAATGCGATGCAGAAGGTACATGATGAGAAGGATGAAGGCCCCGATGAAGAGCGCTTTGACCCGCAGGGTGTTGGTGTAAAAAAACGCGATGACCATGATAGCGCCGATATCATCGGCGATCGCCAGCGTGAGCAGGAACACTTTCAGCTCGGAGGGGATGCCTTTCACCATTCCGAGCACGCCAAGGGAAAACGCGATGTCGGTCGCCATGGGGACGCCCCACCCGTGCTGGCCGGGCCGGCCCCAGTTTAGCGCCAGATAAATCGCTGCCGGCAGAACCATTCCTCCGAGCGCCCCAAAGATAGGAAGCGAAGCCTTTCGCATGTCGGAGAGCTCGCCGTGAACGATCTCGTGCTTAATCTCCATTCCGACGAGGAAGAAGAAGACGGCCATCAAAGCGTCGTTGATCCAGGCGTGAATCGGAAGCTGGATGCGCGATAGCGTGAGTTCCAGCTCCCAGACATGGTGATAGGAATCTTTCCAGGGTGAGTTGGCCCAAATCAGGGCCGCGATGGCGGCTCCCAGCAGCAGAACGCTACTGATGCCCTGAATGTGAATGAATTCCTGAATGGGCAAAACGAAAGCACGCGTAACCAGCGACTCTCGCAGTCGCATCTGCATTGCGCCATACGTTCGGGGAGGAATCGCCATAGTAATGCTCGACCGCGGTCGCGGTTGATTGCATTCATTCCACCGACAATTTGCCGGTTCGTCAAACGGCGGAGCAGTAGAGAAAGCATCCGAGCACGATTTCCGATATGCTGTTGCCTCGAATGCATCCCGTAATACGTAACATTCTGCTGGTTTTTGCGGCCCTTCTGCCGATCGTGAACCCGTTTGGCATGGCTCCGATTTTTGCCGCGATGACCGACGGATACGATGAGGGCGTGCGGCAGAAAGTCGCCATGCGGGTGGCCGTCAATGGTCTCGTCCTGCTGATGGCTTCCCTCTTTATCGGGTCTTATGTGCTGGATTTTTTTGGCGTCAGCCTGGCCGCGGTCCAGCTAGGCGGAGGCTTGATCGTCATGATTTCAGGCTGGCGAATCCTCAATCAACAAACCAGTATCTCGGAGCGCCAGGTACCGGCGAAAACGAGCAGCGACACCATTCTGTCGAAGGCGTTCTATCCGCTGACAATGCCGCTTACGGTGGGGCCGGGCTCCATCGCGGTGGCGCTCACCCTGGGCAGCAACCTCCACGAAGAGCGAAACATGCAGCTCATCCAGAGCGCGTTGGTTTCGACCATTGGTATCGTCATGATTGGCATCACCATTTATCTCTGCTATCGCTATTCCGACGTTCTGGAGCGGCTACTGGGCGCCTCCGGAACCAGCATCGTGGTTCGCCTGTCGGCGTTCATCCTGGTCTGCATTGGCATCCAGATCATGTTCAACGGAGCTGACGAGTTCTACACCGAAATGGTGAAGAATGCGAAGGCTGCGTTAGAGGCCCATTAGAGGGGCTAAGCCGCGCTCTACGAAAAATTCGCGTTCGGCAGGACTAAGCTTGCCACCCTCTTCGCGGACTAAAGTCCGCTCGGATAACAGAAATAAAGATCGCCTGGACGCTGGCCTGAAGGCCAGCTCTACCACAACATCGAGTTTTTTCGCGGCCTGAAGGCCAGCACTACCACAACATCGAGTTTTTCCCTCGTATCGAGCCTTTTCGCAGCCTGTGAAGACATGGCCACTCAGATCGACCTATGAGATGGCTGATGGCTTCTAGGCGCCAGTATGGCAACTGGCACACTTGACGGGTGCGGCTTTGCCTTCCGCGTTTTCTGTCTTATGGCAGGTAATGCATAAGCCTGTCGTAGCGCTGGCGTTGTGAAACGCGGCTTGTTGGCTGGTTGTCACCGGAGAAGTGGGAGGGTTGGTGTGGCAATCCGTGCAGGCTTCCTGCGGAGCCTTCAGCGGCTTCTCGGGTTTGGACGCATGGTGGCAGACCTCGCACTTTCCTGCAACACGAAGGTGAGCGCTGTGGGAGAACTTCACTGCCTTCACTCCGTGGCCTTTTAGCTCGACGGGGCCCGGTGGAATTTCCTGAGCAAAGCGCTGTCGCTCCGAAGATTGCCAGACTGAGCACTCCAAGCCAAATTTTCGACATTCTTTCCGCCTCACTGCCCTTCTCGGACCCACGAATGGTGCAGGCATGCACGCGCGCGTGCGATCTGTGTGGACGATTCATTCTAGAGAGCCTCTTCCTGTCCGTCTGTGACGGGGAGTCCGGCAGCGTGTGATAGCGACGCGGGCAGAGCTTTCGAATCGCTCAACCAGATGTATGTGACGCACGTCACAGGGTTGGCAGGACTCAGGTCACAGATACTCGGCCATTACACCGATATCGTGAACAGTATCGGTTTTCCACCATAGAACAGACCAAGCGTTGAGCTCGATCTGGGGATAAAAAAGTGAAAACAACGGAATACCCCGAAGTAAACACAATCCCTGCGCCTGCGAACCCGCACCCCTCCGACAGCACAGCCTGTTCTCCGAAGTCTTCGCCGGAAGGCGAGCATCGCGCTGGAGGCAAGATGCCAAGAACGAAAGTAACGCTCGACGGTAACGAAGCCGTCGCCCACGTGGCGTATCACGTCAGCGAAGTCGCCGCCATTTATCCCATTACGCCGTCGTCTCCCATGGGAGAGTCCTCGGACGCGTGGTCCGCCGTTGGCGAGAAAAACATCTGGGGCAGCGTTCCGAAGGTCATTGAAATGCAAAGCGAAGGCGGCGCTGCTGGCGCGCTTCATGGTGCTTTGCAGGCCGGTGCACTGGGCACGACCTTCACCTCATCGCAAGGCCTGCTGCTAATGATCCCGAACATGTACAAGATTGCCGGCGAGCTGACCAGCACGGTGATACACGTGGCTGCGCGCGCCGTCGCCGCACAGGCGCTCTCGATTTTTGGCGATCATCAGGATGCCATGGCAACCCGGCAGACCGGCTTTGCGCTGCTGTCGTCGAATTCGGTGCAGGAAGCCATGGACCTGGCCCTGATCTCACACGCTGCGACGCTGGAATCGCGAATTCCCTTCCTGCATTTCTTCGACGGATTCCGCACGTCGCACGAAGTATCGAAGATCGAACAACTCTCGCTCGACGATATGCGCGCCATGATCGACGACGAGCTGGTGCGTGCGCATCGCGAACGGGCACTGTCGCCCGATCATCCGGTGCTGCGTGGTTCGGCGCAAAATCCCGACGTTTACTTCCAGGGCCGCGAAACCGTCAATCCTTACTACTTGGCGTGCCCAACTATCGTGCAGAACGTGATGGACAAGTTCGCCCAGCTCGTGGGCCGCAGCTATCACCTGTTCGACTACGTTGGCGCTCCCGATGCGGAGCACGTCATCATCATCATGGGCTCGGGCGCCGAAGCCGTACATGAGACGGTGGACTACCTGGCCGCGCAGGGCAAGAAAGTCGGCGCAATCAAGGTTCGTTTGTTCCGGCCATTCTCCGTCGAAACCTTCTTGAGCGTGCTGCCCAAGACCGTCAAGAGCATCGGCGTGCTCGACCGTACGAAAGAACCGGGCAGCATCGGCGAGCCGCTGTATCAAGACATCATCACTGCGCTAATGGAAGGCTTTACCGCCGCCAAAGCGCCGATGGCAACGTTTCCCAAGGTTGTGGGGGGCCGCTACGGTCTCTCGTCGAAGGAATTCACCCCCGCGATGGTGGCGCGTGTGTTTGAAGAGCTGACCAAGCCGGCGCCGCAGAACCACTTCACCGTCGGCATTAAGGACGACGTTACCCACACCAGTCTGGATTACGATCCGTCGTTCTCGACCGAAGACGCCGAGACGGTTCGCGCCATGTTCTACGGACTGGGCGCAGACGGTACGGTGGGCGCCAACAAGAACACCATCAAGATCATCGGCGAAGAAACCGACCTCAACGTGCAGGGCTACTTCGTGTATGACTCCAAGAAGTCGGGCGCGGTAACGACCTCGCACTTGCGCTTCAGCAAGAAGCCGATCCGTTCGACCTACCTGATCTCGAGCGCGAACTTCGTCGCATGCCACCAGTTCGGCTTTATGGAGCGCCTGGACGTGTTGAAATGCGCTGATCCCGGCGCAGTCTTTTTGCTCAACAGCCCGTTCGGCCCGGATGAGGTTTGGGACAACCTGCCTCGTTCCGCGCAACGGACCATCGTTGATAAAAAGCTGAAGCTCTACGTGATCGATGCGGTGGAAGTTGCGAAGGCCGCCGGAATGGGCGGACGCATCAACACCGTGATGCAGACCTGCTTCTTCGCTATCAGCGGCGTGCTGCCGCGCGAGGAAGCTATCGCCAGCATCAAGCACTCGATCGAGAAGACCTACGGCAAGCGTGGAGAATCCGTCGTCCGCAAGAATTTCGCGGCGGTGGATTCGGCCCTCGCAAATCTGCACGAAGTGAAGGTTCCGGACGCGATCACGTCGAAGTTCGAGCTTCGCCCGGTGGTTCCCGCCGAAGCCCCTGATTTCGTGCGCAACGTCGAGGCCCTGATGATCTCCGGCGACGGCGACCTGATTCCGGTGAGCGCTATGCCGATCGATGGCACCTTCCCCACCGCAACCACGCAGTGGGAGAAGCGCAACATCGCACTCGAAATCCCGGTGTGGGATGAAGAGCTCTGCATCCAGTGCGGTAAGTGCGTGCTGGTTTGTCCGCATGCCGTTATCCGCGCCAAGGTTTATGACTCGAACGCCATCAACCACGCGCCGGATGGCTTCCAGAGCGCGGCGCCAAAATGGCGGGAGTTCTCGACCTTGCGATACACCTTGCAGGTCGCCCCCGAAGACTGTACCGGATGCGGGCTGTGCGTCGCAGTTTGCCCGGCCAAAAGCAAGAGCGAAGCCAAGCACAAGGCGATCAACATGGAAGCCCAGCCGCCGTTACGCGAGAAGTACAACGAGTACTGGAAGTACTTCCTCTCGATTCCCGAGATCGCGCGTGAGCAGATCTCACACACCCAGGTGAAAGACGCACAGTTGCTTGAGCCGCTGTTCGAGTTCTCAGGAGCCTGCTCGGGTTGCGGCGAAACACCGTACATCAAGCTGATGACGCAGATGTTCGGGGACCGTGCTCTGATCGCCAACGCGACGGGTTGCTCGTCGATTTACGGCGGCAACCTGCCGACAACTCCCTACAGCGTGAACCGTGAAGGTCGCGGGCCGGCCTGGTCGAATTCGCTGTTCGAAGACAACGCCGAGTTCGGCATGGGCATGCGGCTGGCCGTGGACAAGCAGAAAGAATACGCCGAGATCCTGGTCCGCGAATTGGCGCCGGTCATCGGTGATGAACTCGCGGTAGCAGTCCTGGACGCAGACCAGTCCACCGAAGAAGGCATCTTCGCCCAGCGCGAGCGGGTGAAGACGCTGAAAGCCAGGCTGGCAGGCAAGAAAGCCGGACGCGTGCACGATCTGCTCGCGGTAGCCGACGAGCTGGTCAAGAAGAGTGTCTGGATCATCGGCGGCGATGGCTGGGGATACGACATCGGCTTCGGCGGACTCGATCACGTGCTCGCCTCTGATGCCAACGTCAACATCCTGCTGCTCGATACCGAGGTGTACTCCAACACCGGCGGGCAGATGTCGAAGGCGACACCCTTGGGTGCGGTGGCGAAGTTTGCCGCCGGCGGCAAGCGCATTCCCAAGAAAGACATCGCGATGATGGCGATGAACTACGGACGAGCGTATGTCGCGCACATTGCCATGGGGGGCAACGATGGCCAAACCATGAAGGCCTTCGCGGAAGCGGAAGCGTATAACGGGCCGTCGCTCATCATCGCTTACAGCCACTGCATCGCGCATGGCTACGACATGGTTTACGGCATCGAGCAGCAGAAGAACGCAGTGCTCTCCGGGCACTGGCCGCTGTTCCGCTACAACCCAACGCTGGCGAAAGAAGGCAAGAACCCCTTCACCCTGGATTCGCGAGCGCCTAGCATTCCGCTGGAAAAGTACATCTACAACGAAACGCGCTACACCATGCTGGTCAACAGCAATCCTGATGAAGCCAAGAAACTGCTCCACGAGGCGCAGGACAACGTTAACGAGCGCTGGAAGCTGTACCAGCACATGGCCGCTATGAGCTTCGAGAAATAACGGCGAGGAGAGAAATTATGATCGACCTATCCACCAACTATCTTGGGCTGAAGCTGAAGAACCCACTTGTGGTTTCCGCCTCGCCGCTCACCGAGAAGTTTGAGAACTTCGAGAGGCTTCGCGACGCCGGCGCATCGGCCATCGTCATGTACTCGCTCTTCGAGGAGCAGATCGAGGCCGAGGGCGAGAACCTCGATGCGGCGATGGAATACGGCGCCAACAGTTACGCCGAGTCCACGACGTATCTTCCCGATCTGCCGAAGTATCAGATCGGGCCCGACCGCTACCTGGAACTGCTGCACAAGGCCAAGAAGTCAGTGGACGTGCCGATCATCGCGAGCCTGAACGGCAACTCGCGCGGTGGCTGGACCCGCTACGCGGAATACATGCAGGAAGCTGGGGCTGACGCGTTGGAGCTCAACATCTTCAACGTTCCCACCGATCCGGCGGTGACCTCGGAACAGTTAGAGCACGGCTATTGCGAGCTGGTTCGCGCGGTGCGCAAGGCAGTAACGATTCCGATCTCTGTGAAGCTCGGTCCCTACTTCACTTCGCTGGCGAACTTCGCCAAGAAGCTTTCCGAGGCGGGTGCTGACGGAATCGTGATCTTCAACCGCTTCTATCAGCCCGACTTCGACCTCGAGGAACTGGAAGTCACGCCGAACCTGGTGCTGAGCAGTCCGCATGAACTGCGGTTGCGCCTGCACTGGGCCGCAATCCTTTATCACCAGGTCGAAACCTACATCGCCATCACTGGCGGCGTGCACGACGCCACCGACGTGCTGAAGTCGATGATGGCAGGCGCGCACGTGGCGATGATGACCTCAGCGCTGCTCAAATACGGCATCGAGCACATTGGAGTTGTTCTCGCTGGACTTGAGGCGTGGATGGAAGAGCACGAGTACCAGTCCATTAAGCAGATGCGCGGCAGCATGAGCATGGTGAACATCGAAAATCCTACCGCTTTCCTGCGTGGGAATTACCTGAAGATGCTGGGCTCGTACAAGTTTGGCGACACTGGCTACGCGTTACCTACGTTCTGAGAGTTGAAGCTTCGTCTGCAAAACAATGGCCGGACTCCGAAAGGAAATCCGGCCGATTTCTTTTATCCGCGCTGACCTTCGATTACGGTTTCAGCACGATCACCAACGTGCGTCCATCGGTCTTGATCTCGCCGCCCGTCGCGGTCTTGGTGTCTTTCACCTGCTTGGTGCGTTCGAAGTATCCCGTAGCTTCGACCATGCCGGCCTGCTGGAGAGTTGCCGCGATGAAATCGCGTTCACCGTCGATCTCGGGATCGATCTTGTGGGTAATCGCGTTTTCTTTGCGCTGGTCTTTCTCGATGCCGACATCGTGCGTGCCGGCGCCGACCCAGAGCGTCTCGCCCTTCGGGCCCTTAAAGGGCGCCTGCCAGATTCGGAAATGGTCGCGCTGGCCAATGACCTTGATCGCCTCAGCGCGAGCGTAACCGTAATCCTGGCCCCGTCCAAAGAGGTACAAGGTGCTCATCGGAACCGTGACGTACGCCTGCTTCTGCAGCGTGGCGATCAAGGCGCTCACCACCGCGTCCTGATTGGTCTTGTCGGGCAAGACCCATCCTGCGGCCTTAAACGCTTCCGTCACCTGTTTCTCGTTGCCCACGAGTACAAAGTTGACCAGGTCGCCTTCATTGCCGCCCGTGGGCGCGTCGGTCACCCGATATGGCAGCTTGGCGTTCAGGTCCGCATACAGCGGCTGGAAATTGTAGTTGGCGGAGTTGTCCGCGGCTTTTGGCGTAGCGGTCCGCTCGATGTGCACCTGGTACGAGCCGGTCGGCTTCGACAGCGCGTCCTGGTTTATCCCGAGATAGAGCCGTCCGCCAAATGGGATGAGGACGGTGCCATCCGCTCCGACAAGGAACGGTGTCGCGGCACGATCGTTGCCGACCTGTCCGACGAGAGCGCCTCGTCCTGCGCTTGGCATGGAGAGCGCTCGCAGAGTGTCTTTCCATCCGCGCTCGGCGCCCTGCGGGCCGACACCGGGCTTGTCGCTGAAGTCCACAGTTCCAGTTGCGGTGATATGAAGTTTGTCGCCCGCGTTGACATCCATGCCGGTATCAACCCACGGATTGTCGCCCGAGATGGTGACGTCTTTGGAGACAGTGGGTGTCGGCGTAGCCGCCGGCGCAGCGCTTTGCAGCAAGCCAATGCAGATAGCGACCGCAACTGCCACCACCAAGATTCGGTTCGTCGATGCAGGCCGTGCTTTGGTCAACGTCTTCATTCCCTAATGTCCGTTTCTGGAAATGTAGTACGTTTCACCCTCAACGTAAACCCTGCGGGGCGCAAAGTGTCAGCGGTTCGCTTCGCTCAACACGAACTTTCCCAGATACATGGGGTGCGACTTCGGCGGTTCGGACTTAGCCGTATTAACCGGATACGGAATCTCCGCCCCCGTGGGAAAACCCCAGACGTCGCCGGTGCGCATATCGATCATGACCTTGCCATACATTTGTCCGGTGCCATCTGGTTTGCGCAGCATCGTGTAGCCGGGCTCGACGTAAAACGCGTGCTCATTCGACGACTGCGCCTGCACCGCGACAGGTTGAACGAACGGCCGGAATGCGAGCACTCCCAGGAAGACGACCACCAAAACCAGCATTAGCTTCGCGAACCCATTAAATCTCATCACTCCTCCGTGACTTGCACGATAGACGAGCTTTTCCATCTAAAACTGTCAGGGAGAGTTTAGTACTGCGGCGAAACGGCAGAAGGAGCGGCTACTCGACGAAGGCTTTTTGTTCGCAGCCTTCGGCATCGAAGCACACGTGCAGAACCGCTTCAACGTGCGAAAGCTGGTCAGCCGAAGACCCGGACTTATATGGTCTGGCTTGATGGGCTCGCCGCGCAGCAGGTCGGTGCTGAGATACTTCTTGTTGTCGTCGGCAAAGACAGTCGCGACGATGGCGTCGTCGCCGACCCCTCCAGCGTGCTGCTGTATTTTCAATGGTTTACCTGCTGAATATCGCGCAACTAGCTGATACTATGGGCTTTATATGTATCTGATAGATTCAATTAGACTTACGGCCGCCAGTTTCCAGATTCCATTCCGGGCTTGAGAGCTGCCGATTTGTCAAAGAGCCTTGTAAAAACCGAACTGATCCGGCGCACGCAATCTGTCCGATAGATGAATACGGCTTCTGCGGAAAAAAGTCGCGGGGAATGCTTGTTTCGCGGTGAGAAATTCGGCGAATTTCCCAAAAAGGAACGAACACGGGCAGCGCATTCGTACCAAACGTGGCGCGACCCACGTTCAGTTCAGCTCGCGGACCCAGATATTGCGATAGCTGATGGGTTCGCTCTTATCGCCGTGCGCCTGAAGCTTGATGGGAGCGCTGGCAAAAGCCTTGTAGAAGGGCTTTCCGATATACAGCGTCTCGCCTTTCAGCTCAAAGTGGTTCTGCACCAGCACTCCATTGAAAAATGCCGTCACGTAAGCGGGAGTTTTGAGCGAGCCGTCCGGGTTGAAGGTGGGCGCCGTCCACACCACGTCGTAAGTTTGCCACTCGCCCGGCTTGCGGTTGGCATTCACCAGCGGTGGGGATTGTTTGTAGATGCTGGCGGCTTGTCCGTTCACATAGGTCTTATTGTTGTAAGAGTCGAGTACCTGCAACTCGTATCCGGCATCGTCGGGGCCGGTGGAGGCGAGGAAGACGCCGCTATTGCCGCGCGCCTGGCCGGTGCCCGTAATGTTCTCGGGAATGCGCCACTCGATGTGGAGCTGATAGTTCTTGAACGCGCGTTTCGTCTCGATGTTGCCGGCCGACTTGGCGACGGTCATCACTCCGTCCGCGACAACCCACTGCGCAGGTGACTTGTCTCTTCGCCGACACCCACTCGTCGAGGTTCTTGCCGTCGAACAGGATGATGGCGTCGGAGGGAGGCGCGCCACAGGTTGCTCCCGGGGTCACGATTTTCGGCTCAGGCTCCCAAACTTCGGTGTCGGCGGGCTTGGCCGCGGGGGGTGTAGCAGCTTGAGACGGCGCCGCGCTCGCCTGGCCATTGCGTGGCGAGGCCGAAGCTTGAGGCGGGCAGGAAACCACGCAAACGACGAGGAGCAGCAGGTATATCGAGCCACAGAGTGGAATGCGCTTCATGCAACAAAAATACACCTGCGGCGGATGTAGGAAATAGAAGACCCAGACACGCAATGACGGCTTGTCCCGGGCGACCATTTTCGTTCCCATCCTTTCCCTGAAGATGAAAGGATGGGGGCACTTTGGAGGGCTGTGGAGCGTCCCACACGGGCTTGGGCGCGTTTCTGAATCGAGCCAGAAGTCTGCTACCATTGGCCGGTCGGAGAGGGAGCAATGCCCCAATATGTGATTGAACGGGAGATCCCGGGTGCGGGGAGTCTTTCGGACTCGGAACTGCAGGAAGTCGCCCGAAAATCAGTGAACGTTTTAAAGGCAATGGGGCCGGAGATTAAGTGGCTACACAGCTACGTCACTGGCGACAAAGTATATTGCGTGTACCTGGCACCGGACGAGGAAACGGTTCGCGAACACGCTCGCCGGGGAGGTTTTCCGGCGAACCGGATCTCGGCGGTGCGGCGAATGATCGACCCCAATAGCGCTGAGTGATCGACCCCGGAAGCAGGTTGAATTATCCTTTGCTTCCGGTTCGAAGAGTGGGCCCTTCGCCGGAACTAAGCGCTTCCTGTATAGCCTGGTCCACAGGCATGTCCCAACCCTCCATCCACGCCGTCATGCCCACATCATTCCCGACGGTACGGCGCGCGAATTCCAAAATCTTCTCCAGTTTATGTTGCTCGGCCGGAGTGAGTGGCGTGCCCAATCGCTCGCGCAGAGCAGCGGCAGCCCCAGCAAATCGCAAAGACTGCACCGCATTGGATTGCGCGGCGGCGTTGGCGGCGAGGCACTCGAGCACCCTTGCAATGCCGCGCTGATGACCCAGGTTCTGAAACATCTGGATGCTCTCGCCATACAGGCGACGAGCCTCCTCATTGTCACCCTGGTCCCAACTCAGACTGGCGAGGTCGGACAGGGCGCTAGCGATGCCCCAGCCGTCTCGGGCAAGGCTAAACGCCGCCAGGCCCTCCTCGTAGAAGGAGCGGGCAGCAGTCAAATTGTTGCTTTCCCTGGCGACATCTCCCTGGCCGTTCAGTGTCCAAGCGATACCGGCCACGTCACCCACCTTGCGGAAAATCGCCAGACATTCATCGTAGAGGGAAGACGCGCGCGCACGGTCGCCCTGCAGCTTAGTCACGTTCGCAAGATTGCTGAGAGCCCGTGCAAGGTCCACAGGGTCTCCGAGGTCTCTCCAGATAGCGACACATCTTTCGAACAGGAAACACGAAGTGGCGATGTCGCCACGGTCGCGAGCAATTACCGCCAAAGCGTTCAGCGCAACCACAACGCCGTGGTTATCGTTTAACTCGATACAAGTCTCAAGACTGTCTTCGAGCAGTTGTTGGGCGCGGGCATAATCGCCCTGCTCGCCGGCCAGCACCGCGGCAGCGAACAGCAGGCGCGAACGCAGTTTGGGACGTCCGGCAGCTCCGTCCAATGCGAGGAGCCGGTTGATGCGGTTGCGGCCCTCGGTAAGATACTCGCGCGTCTCCCAGAAGCGAAACAGAGCAGTGCCGAGGCGGAGACCCCAATCGGCATCGCCGATCTGAATGAGGTATTCGAGCGCAGCGCGGAAGTTGTCGTGCTCGGTCTCGAAACGATCGAGCCACTCGGGGTGAGTAGTCGATTCCAAAGCGCCTTCTTCGGCGAGTACAAGGTAATAGGCGGCGTGGGCCCGGCGAGTTGCAGATGCGTCGTTGCTCGCGGCGAGGCGCTCTAACGCGTACTCCCGAATGGTGGAGAGCATGGCGAAGCGGGTTTCGCCTGCCGGATCTTCCACCTGCTGCGCCAGGCTTTTGTCCACCATGGAAGCGATGCCGTCGAGTACGTCGAGTCCCAAATCGCCTGCGGTATCGCAGACAGCCTCTACAGCTTCCAGCGTGCAACCGCCGGTAAACACCGAAAGCCTGCGGAAGAGAGTCTGCTCGGCCGGGTTAAGGAGGCCGTAACTCCAATCGACGGTACCGCGAAGCGTCTGCTGGCGGGTGGGCAGGTCGCGCGCGCCGCCGGTCAGCAGGCTGAGAGAGCTTTCGAGGCGCGCCAGCATGGCATACGGCGACAGCAGCTTAATGCGTGCCGCCGCAAGTTCTATGGCGAGCGGCAGACCGTCGAGGCGAGCACAGACGGCAGCCACAGCGGCCGCGTTTTCGTTGGTCAATGCGAAGTCGTGCTTCACGGCGGACGCGCGCTCCACGAAGAGTGCAATCGCGGGAAGGCGAGAGAGCACCTCCAAGGGCGGTAAGACTTTCGGATCGGGAAGCAGAAGCGGCGGCACCGGAAACTCGTGCTCGCCATAAACGTGTAGCGGAGACTGGCTGGTGACGACGATCTTGAGCCTGGGTGCGACCGACAGGAGATCCGAGATAACAGCGGCAGCGGAGACGAGGTGTTCAAAATTGTCGAGCAGGAGAAGCAATGGCTGGTCGAGCCGACCAAGGTAATCTTTCATGTTTTCCTGCGCCGACTGATTGCCGGTCTCGCGCACTCCCAACGCCTGGGCGATGGTGGAAACGATCAGCCCGGGGTCCGCCACGACCGAGAGCGGAACGAAGAAAGCTCCGGAGGGAAATTGCTGGCTG
This sequence comes from uncultured Acidobacteriaceae bacterium, assembly GCA_963738905.1. Classification (GTDB taxonomy): domain Bacteria; phylum Acidobacteriota; class Terriglobia; order Terriglobales; family Acidobacteriaceae; genus DASRAA01. Next base: position 391,213 of record CAVTYG010000006.1, on the reverse strand, counting down.
ATTTCGCCCGCCAACTGCAGGGCCAGTCGCGTCTTGCCGATGCCACCGGGACCGGTGAGGGTCACGAGCCGGACATCGTCGCGGGCGACCAGTTGGCGAAGGCCAGCCGCTTCGTGCTCGCGTCCGATGAAGGCGGTACGCGGCACCGGAAGACTGCTGGAGCGAGGCTCGGAATGGCGGATGGGCGCATCAGCGAGGCGATCGCGAACGGCCACCAGGTCGCGAGCCAGGTCCCGGGTGGATGCGTAGCGTTGCGCTGGGTCCTTGGCGAGACAGCGTTCCACAATCCAAATAAATGGAGCGGGCGCCTGAAGCATTCGGGAAGCAATGAGCTCGGGCTGATCGCGAAGGATGGCAGCGGCGGTTTCAGCGGCGGTTTCCTTCTTAAACGCAGAGACGCCGGTGACCATCTCGTACAGCACCGAGCCGAACGAAAACTGGTCGGAACGAAAATCGAGTTTCGCGCCATTGGTCTGCTCCGGTGACATGTAACTGAGCGTACCCATCACGACTCCGTCGTCGGTAATATGACCGGCGGAGGTGGGGCCCTCTGAATCCGGCGGGTCGTCGGGCGTAAGCAGTTTCGCCAAGCCAAAATCCAGGATCTTGGCGGCGCCGTCCACCGACACCATGAGGTTGTCTGGCTTCAGATCGCGATGAACAACACCGATTTCGTGGGCCCGCGCGAGAGCATCGGCAACCTGTGCCGCAATGGCAATTGCCTTACGGAAGGGGATGGGGCCCGATACAAGCAACTCGCGCACGGTCTCGCCACGCACCAGTTCCATGGCGATGAAGTGCGTGTTCTCCACACAACCAAGCTCATAAATCGTGACGATGTTGGGGTGACTGAGAGCAGACGCGGAACGCGCCTCGGTTTCAAAGCGGGTCACCGCTTCCGGCTGCGAATGATGGTTCAGCGAAATGGTTTTAAGAGCAACTTCACGGCCCAAGCGCGTGTCGCGGGCACGATAGACCTCGCCCATGCCGCCGGCACCGAGTTGATCAAGGATTTCGTACGCACCGAAGCGCGTACCCGGCGACAACATGGGCGGGATTGAGCCGGGCGTGAGCGGCGGTTTCATGAACTCGTTGACGCAGCCGTCGACCAGAGAAGCTGACTGTTCGGCGCTACATGATCAAGCGGAATTGCCCGTAAAATCGACGCCGCGACGCGTTGCGGCACTACCCCTTTGTGCGCCTATAATACCGACAATTCTGGGGGAATTCATGGACATTCGAACACTACAGCGCCCACTCAAGGAGCAGTATCGTCAAAATCCGTCGAGTTCGCGGATTACTTTGACGGCGCGCGGCAGCCAGACGGATGCGCCGGTCACGTGCTCGGTTGACCTGGGTCGCGAAATTTACAAGGCACAGGCCCACCAGGGCGTGGGGGGAGCGGGCACGGGCGCTTGTTCGGGAGACTTGCTGCTGGGTGCACTCGCCGCCTGTGCGCAGATTACCTGCCAAATGGTGGCCGCCGCGATGGGAATCCCTACGGAGGGCATCGACGTCACAGTCGAGGGCGACTTGGACCTGCAAGGCACCCTGGGAATTTCGAAGGACGCAGCCGTCGGCTTTGAGAACATTCGAATCAATTTCGACGTCCGTGCGCCGCAAGCCACGCAAGAGCAGCTAAGCGCGTTGCAAGAGAAGACCGAACAGTATTGTGTGGTGCTGCAAACCTTGCAGCATCCTCCGCGAATCGATCACAGGTGGGAGAGCAGTGATCGAAATGCCATTTAATTCCAGCAAGCATCTCGGGATCTAGTTTCATGAGCCCTAGTGTAGTGGCCGGCCTTCGGTTTAACTTCGCCGGGGGAACAGGAACTTGAGCATGGGGCCGACGCGTTCGGCCCAGGCATATTCGCTGTGCTTAGCGCCTTCGATCTCGTGGTACTCGAGGTCTTTCCGCTGCCTCCAGCCCTTCTTGAGCAGAAGCCGCTTCAGAGAGCGCACGTCAGTCAAGGCCCGGCGCCCTTCGCTGGTGCCGATATCGACCCAGATTTTCTGTCCGGTCTTCTGGGGGAGCCGCTCGATAAAGCCAAGGATCACGCGATCGCGCCACCATACCGATGGCGACAGCACCGCCAGTTTGCCGAACACCTCGGGATGGCGCATGCCGAGATAGAGCGTGACCAGCCCTCCGAGCGACGAGCCGCCCATGCCGCAGTTTGCCGGTCCAACCAGGGTGCGATAGTGGTGCGCGACAAACGGCCGCAGTTCCTCGACCACCATCTGCCCGTAGGCATCGGCTTTTCCGCCGCCGAGCCGCCGGTCTTCCACGGGAGTGTAGTCGTCGATTCGCCTCTCGCCCGCGTTGTAGATGCCGACAATCACTAGGGGCTCGATCTCTCCGGCGTCAATCAGGGCGTCGGCGGTTTCACCGACCCGCCAGTAATTGCCCTTGATGAATGAGGTGTCGGGATCGAACAGGTTCTGCCCGTCGTGCAGAAACAGGACGGGGAAGAAACGATTGGGGTCATCGAGAAACACTTGCGGAACGTACACGATGAAGTCGTGCTTCTCGTCGATCAACTGCGATGCAAACTGCGAGTGCTTGAAAAGCCGCGATCGCAGGTCTCTGGAGCCTGTCGCCACATTCATAGATTGGTCGGGTATGGGAGCCTCTGGGATTATGATCGGGTCGGTCGACATTCTTGTAATATTGAGTGACCACCAGCAACTGCGCCAGACGTCTGCATCCTGCGCTTCGCGCGAAGTGGTTCCTTAGAGTAGCAAGCCGGTTTTCGTTCCAGCAAATTTCCTTCTATGAGGTTGCGCCATCGTGCATCGCGAATTTCACAAGTGGTGGTCGAAAGATCTGCAACGCGATATGCAATTGCTCGTTTTCGGCTGGGGAGGCCGCAAGATCCTCGTCTTCCCAACCTCCCGTGGCCGCTTCTTCGAGTACGAAGACAACAAGATGACTGATGCCGTCGCCGATAAGCTCGATAGCGGCGAAATCCAGATTTACTGCGTCGATAGCGTGGACGACGAGAGCTGGTACAACAAGTGGGCGCATCCCTACTGGCGGGTGCAGCGCCACATGCAATATGAGCGCTACATCATTAACGATGTCTTCCCGCTCATGTGGAACAAGAACTGGACGCCCTACACGGCGGTTACAGGTTGCAGCTTCGGTGCGTATCACGCGGTCAACTTCGCCTTCCGCAATCCCGGGATGGTCAACGCCTGTATCTGCATGGGCGGCTCGTACGACATCAAAAGCTTTCTGGACGGTTGGTACGGCGACGACGCCTATTTCAACAATCCGCCCGACTATCTGGCGAACTGCACCGACGGGTGGAAGTACAACCACATCCGCACCGTGCTGGCGACTGGCGAGCACGACATGTGCTGGGACCGGAACGAGCAGTTCGCCGCGATCCTGCGGGCGCGGGGAATCCGCCACGAGCTGTACGTGTGGGGCGACCGCAGTTATCACGACTGGCCGTGGTGGCGTCCGATGGCGCGGACCTACCTGTGAGGCTTCAATTTGGGGCCCGCAGCCTCCATCTGCCTCAGCCTCCATTGCTTTTAGCAAAACTGCACTTTATCCCATAAAATAGTAAGAATCGGCGCACCCGGCCTCCATCAGCGGGTGGACTCCACGCTCCATTGTTTCGGAACCGCGGTTCACGCAATTCGTGTTTGCAGGAGAGGATCCGTGAAAAAAATCGGCATCATTTTCGGGATGGAAACGACCTTCCCGCCAGCGCTGGTGGACAAGATCAACTTCATGAATGAGCCGGGCATCACGGCCGAACTGGCCTCGGTGGGCGAAGTCCGGATGGCCGAACCGTCTCCCTATCACGTCATCATCGACCGCATTTCGCACGACATTCCCTTCTATCGCGGATACCTGAAAAATGCCGTGCTCTGCGGGGCGACGGTCATCAATAACCCGTTCTGGTGGAGTGCGGACGACAAGTTCTTCAACTTTGCACTGGGCGAGAAGCTGGGCGTGGCCATCCCGAAAGACAGTCTTGCTGCCCCACAAGCAGCATCCGCCGGGAACCACCGACCGCTCCATGCGCAACCTGCAGTTCCCCATGCCATGGGAAAGCATCTTTGCCTACGTCGGCTTCCCTGCTTTCCTGAAGCCGTTCGACGGGGGCGGCTGGAAAGATGTGTATAAGGTCAACACCCCGGAGGAGTTTTTCCACGCCTACGACCAGAGCCGCGATCTGTGTATGACGCTGCAGCGTGGGGTGAAGTTCAAGGAGTATTTCCGCTGCTACGTGGTCGGCCAGGAGAAGGTACACATCATGCAGTACGATCCTTCTGCGCCTTTCCATGACCGCTACGTGAAAAACGGGCCGCCGGTTGACCCGAAGTTGCTGGAACGAGTGGAGCGGGATGCTCTGACGCTCTGCCGGGCATTAGGCTACGATCTAAACACCGTGGAATTTGCCTGCGAGGATGGCATTCCGTACGCCATCGATTTCATGAACCCAGCGCCTGACGCGGACATTCACTCCGTGGGTGAGGACAACTTCCACTGGATCGTGGACGAGGTTGCGAAGCTGGCCGTTCGCAAGGCGAAAGAGCACACCGGGAGCATTTCGGAGTACCGCTGGAACACTTTTTTAGGCGGATCGGCGACTCCAGCGCCCGATGCATCTCCAAAAGCAGCCAAAGCCATCAAAGCTCCCAAAATGGTTAGCAAGGGATAACGATATGAAGCGCCCTAGCCTCAGCATCGGAATCGAAGAGGAATACCAGACCATCGACCCCGAGACGCGCGATCTCCGGTCGCATATTCAGATGGAGATCCTCGACAAAGCCAAGCTGAAGGTGGCCGAGCGCGTGAAGCCCGAGATGCATCAGGCTGTGGTCGAGGTGGGCACGAAGGTCTGCCGCGACATTAAGGAAGCCCGCGAAGACATGCGCAATCTGCGGCGCGAGATGATCACGCTGGCAGAGCAGAATGGATTGCTGCTCGGGGCTGCGAGCACCCATCCGTTTGCCGACTGGAAAGTACAGGAAATCTATCCTGACGAGCGCTATCGCCAGGTGGTCGAGGACATGCAGCTTGTGGCGCGCGCCAACCTGGTCTTCGGCCTCCACGTACACGTCGGAATTGAAGACCGCGATACCGCAATCCACATCATGAATTCGCTGCGGTATTTTCTGCCGCACATCCTGGCCCTGTCCACGAATTCGCCATTCTGGATGGGCATGGAAACTGGATTCAAGTCATATCGCTGCAAGGTGTTTGAGCGCTTCCCCCGCACCGGGATTCCGGACGTTTTTGCCAACTGGGCCGACTATGAAACGTTCATTAAACTGCTGGTCAGGACCAACTGCATCGATAACGGGAAGAAAATCTGGTGGGACATCCGGCCGCATCCGTTCTTCGAGACCATTGAGGTTCGAGTGTGCGACCTGCCCATGCGGCTGGACGAAACCCTCGCCATCGCGGCGTTGATCCAAGCTACAGCAGCGATGTTGTGGAAGCTGCACGCCTCTAACAAGAGCTATCGCATCTACGGCCGTGCCCTGATCAGCGAGAACAAATTCCGTGCTTCGCGGTACGGGCTGGAAGGCAAGCTTATCGATTTCGGCAAAGAGGAAGAAGTACCCATAAGGAAGCTAATGCACGAGTATCTTCATCTCATCGACGATGTCGTTGATGAGCTCGGCTCGCGTGACGAGATCGACTACATTCACGAGATGCTCAAGATGGGCAGCGGCGCCGATCGGCAACTCAAGGTTTACCACGAGACCGGAGACCTGAAGAAGGTCGTAGATTACATCGTGGAGGAAACGAGGGTAGGCGTGTTCGACAACGCGCCTGCGCACAAATAGAAATTACGCCATTCGTCTGGCGCCATTAGAAGGGGAGTTCCTTGACACCACCGTTGCTGACCGATTTGACCACTACTCCATTTGATCCCGAGCTATCGCCGGGCGCTTTTAACGCAGTGAATACCTGCCTTCGCATCCAGCCGGAAGAAAAGGTCACCGTCATCACTGACATAGCTTGCCGCGAAATCGCCGCCAGTATTACCAGGGAACTGGTCAAACTCGGCTCCCCCTTCAAGACCTTCGTTCTTGAAGAGGTCGCGGATCGGCCCCTGACCGGCCTGCCGCGTGAAATCGCCGATGACATGGAGAGCAGCCAGGTTAGCATCTTCGCCGTCCGTGTACAGACGAACGAACTGAAGTCACGCATGGAGATGACCGACATCGTCAATCGGCGCCGTATGCGTCATGCGCACATGGTAAACATCACGCCTGAAATTATGCGCGAGGGCATGCGGGCAGACTTCAACCGCGTGGACGCGCTCAGCAAGAAGATGATGGAGATCGTCACCCAGGCCAAGCAGGTGCGCGCCAAGAATCCCGCCGGCAGTGACCTCACCGCCGATCTCAGCCCGAGCTACAAGTGGATCAAGACCAGCGGCATCATCAGCCCCGACAAGTGGGGCAATCTTCCGGGCGGCGAAATCTTTACTACGCCCGGCGAAGTCAACGGGACGTATGTAGTCGATGGCGTTGTGGGCGATTACCTGTGCGAGAAGTATCCCGACCTGAAGAGCCAGCCGCTGACCATCCGTATGAAGGCCAACCGGATCACCGAGGTCTTCAGCGACAACAAAGCGCTGGAACAGGAATTCTGGGCATATACGCACACCGATGAGTACAGCGACGTGGTGGGCGAGTTCGCGATCGGCACGAACATCGAGTTGAAGCGGATCTGCGGGAATATCCTGCAGGACGAGAAGTTTCCCGGGCTGCACATCGCCTTCGGCAATCCGTATGGGCACCACACAGGTGCGAAGTGGTATTCCAGCACGCACATTGACGTGGTCGGCACACGTTTCGACATTTGGGTGGACGGCCAGCAGATCATGGAGAGAGGCCGCTTCCTGATCGAGGCTTAAGTATGATTCCCGCGCTACGCGAGGAGTTCAACCGCAACTTCACGCCCCAGAAGTACCGGGCCTTCCTGGACTCGCTGGCAGCGCTGTGCGGCACGCCGATCACGTTCCGGGTTTCGGAGACACCCTGTTTCCTGCCCAAGGCGCTGCTCGATCAGATGGCGCAATATGGCTCGGAACTGGTCATGCAGCTTCTGACTAGTCCTCGATACCTACGGGTTTCCGATAAGACGGTGCCGCCCGACTACAACGTCGCCAATGAGCCGGCGAGGCCGATGTTTGTCTCGGTGGACTTCGGGCTGGTGCGTAACGCTAAAGGCGGCCTCGAGCCTAAGCTCGTGGAGTTGCAGGCCTTCCCTTCTCTCTACGGATATCAGGCCGTCTCGGCACAGCAGTACATCGACAGCTACGGTCTGAAAAAAGATCTCGGGATCTATCTCGGTGGTTTCGATCACGACTCCTACATCAAGCTTATGCGCGAGGTGATTGTGGGCGGTCATGATCCGGAGAACGTCATCCTGATGGAGATCGACCCCCAGAACCAGAAGACGCTTCCGGACTTTCTGATCACGCAAAAGGAACTTGGTATCGCCGTAGTGGATGTAATGTCGCTCAAGAAGCGCAGCAAAAAGCTCTGCTACACCAGAGACAGCCGCGAGATTGAGGTCAAACGCATCTACAACCGCTGCATCGTCGATGAGTTGGAGAAAAAGGGTATCGCTCTGCCGTTCGACTTACGCGAAGAACTCGACGTGGAATGGGCCGGCCATCCGAACTGGTATTTTCGCATCAGCAAGTTTTCTATTCCTTATCTCGACCACCGGTGCGTGCCGAAGACGTGGTTTCTCGACGAGAACCCCATCGTCCCCGACGACAACCACAATTACATTTTGAAGCCGCTGTATTCGTTCGCGGGCTCGGGCATTAAGTTCGCGCCCACCGATGCCGATATCGACGCTATTCCCGCGGGGGAACGTCACAACTACATCCTTCAGGAGCGCCTGCGCTTCGAGCCGGTCATCGCCACACCGCATGGCATGACGCAGATGGAGATTCGCATCATGTATGTGTGGCCCGAAGGCGGAGAGCTGACTCCCGTTCTTCCCCTGGTGCGTATGGGACGCGGCATGATGATGGGCGTCGACCACAATCGCGATCTCGAATGGGTCGGCGGCTCGGCGGCGCTGTGGATGTAACCGGTTCTCCTCGGCCGTGGCACAGGTGTCGATTAGGCGTGATACCGTCTACTGATGGCAAGTCCTAAAACCAATACAACCTGCTGCATTGTTGGCGGAGGACCGGCGGGAGTCATGCTCGGTTATCTGCTGGCGCGCTCGGGAGTGCAAGTTACCGTTCTTGAAAAGCACGCCGATTTCTTTCGCGACTTCCGCGGCGACACGGTGCACCCCTCAACGCTTCAGGTACTGTACGAACTCGGAATGCTCGACGACTTCCTGAAGCTGCCGCATCAGCAATTGAGCTCAGTCAGCGGAGTTTTTGGGGGCTACGCGTTCAAGGCAGCCGACTTTACTCACCTGCCGACGCATTGTAAGTTCGTCGCCCTTATGCCTCAGTGGGACTTTCTCGACTTTCTCTCCACCAAGGCGAAGCAGTTTTCGTCGTTTGAACTGCGGATGCAGCACGAAGCCGTAGATTTAGTTAGAGTTTATGGTCGCATTGCGGGTGTACGAGCCCAAACTCCTACCGGCAGCGCTGATATCTACGCTGATCTGGTCATTGGATGTGACGGCCGACATTCCACGATCCGGCAGGCAGCCAGCCTGGAGGTCATCGAGCACGGAGTACCGATCGATGTGCTTTGGTTCCGTATCAGCCGCCACTCGGACGACCCTGAACAGTTACTGGGGAACATCAACTATGGACGGGCGCTTGTACTCCTGAATCGGGGTGACTATTTTCAGGCCGGCTTATTAATAGGCAAGGGCTCATTTGAAGGGATGAAGGCGCAGGGATTGGAGGCGTTTCGCGAGATCATTCGGCGTATTGCGCCCCATCTCGGCGACCGGGTCGAGGAACTGAAGGACTGGGACCAGATCAAGCTGTTGTCAGTGCAGATCAACCGGTTACGCCAGTGGTACCGGCCAGGACTGCTTTGCATTGGGGACGCCGCTCATGCGATGTCGCCAGCAGGCGGCGTGGGCATCAACCTGGCGATTCAGGATGCCGTCGCGACGGCCAACCTGCTCGCCGACCCTCTGCTCGAAGGTTGTGTACGCGAGTCGGACCTTGCCCGGGTGCAGCAGCGACGTGAGTTCCCCACTGTGGTGACGCAGCAACTACAGGTCTTCGCACACCGTCAACTTGCAAAAGTGTTTCAGAACCCTGGGCCCGCAAACGCCTCATGGCAACTTAAAGCAGTGTTCCACATTCCGGGAATTCAGCGGCTGACAGCGCGAACGATCGGTATGGGTGTTCGTCCCGAACACATCAAGGACGCGCGGCCGAGTCCAGAGCAAAAGGCGGCATGCATTAAGAGAATTGCTGTGGGCGTCGGAGTTGCGGCAGCGGTTTTGGCGGTGGCGCTGCTGGGACGACGGCGGCGGTGGGCCGTCGGATGAACCACCGGTTAATGGATGTGGCGAGAGTCTAGGTCGCACGCTCTTGCTTCGCAAGGGGAGGGAGCCCCGGCGATCAATTCACCGCAACCTTCGCGCCTTCCTTCTCTGCGCCATCGAGACTCTTCAGGTACTCGTTGATCGATCTAGCGGCCTTGCGTCCGGCGCCCATCGCAAGAATGACGGTGGCGCCGCCGGTGACGATGTCTCCACCTGCAAACACGCCGAGTTTCGAGGTGGCGAGTGTCTCTTCATTGGCGGAGATGTAGCCGCGCTTGGTGGTCGCCAATCCTGGAGTCGTCGACTGAATCAGCGGATTCGCAGAAGTTCCGGCGGCGATGATCGCCAGTTGGCAAGGGACAACAAACTCCGAGCCTTTGATTGGTACGGGGCTGCGGCGTCCGGAGTCGTCCGGTGCGCCCAACTCCTGGCGAATGCATTTCACGGAAGTGAGACTTCCCTTCTCGTCACCGAGGAACTCGACGGGATTCACCAGCATCTCGAAGTGAACACCTTCGTCCTTTGCGTGGTGCACTTCCTCGACACGGGCGGGCATCTCGATTTCCGTGCGGCGATAGTAGATGCTGGCAGTCTTCGCTCCCAAGCGCAGTGCGCTGCGCACTGAGTCCATAGCGGTGTTGCCGCCGCCCACCACGATAACGTTGCGATCCTTGCAAGGATAGAGCGGCTCGTCGAACTCGGGGAAACGATAGGCGCGCATCAGGTTTACGCGCGTCAGAAATTCGTTGGCTGAGTACACGCCATTCAAGTGCTCGCCGGGAACATTGAGAAAGCGCGGAAGTCCCGCACCAGTGGCGATGAAAACCGCGTCAAAACCTTCTTCGTACGTCAGCTCGTCGATAGTCACCGTCTTGCCAACGACTACGTTGGTTTCGAACACCACGCCGCGGCGGCGCAGAACGTCAATCTCGTGGCGAACGATATCTTTGGGGAGGCGGAACTCCGGAATGCCGTACACCAGCACTCCGCCGAGTTCGTGCAACGCCTCGAAGACGTGCACTTGATGTCCCATCTGGATGAGGTCGCCGGCGCAAGCCAGGCTGGCCGGGCCGCTGCCGATGAGAGCCACCTTCTTGCCGGTCGCGGGCGCTGATGGCGGTAAACCGAACTGACCTGACTCGCGTTCCCAGTCCGCGACAAAGCGCTCAAGATACGCGATGCCGACAGGCTCCCCTTTTTTCCCGAGCACGCAACCTGACTCACATTGATCTTCGACGGGGCACACACGGCCGGTGATGGCGGGCAGGGCGTTGTCTTCACGCACCTTGGAAGCTGCGCCGAGGTAGTCACCCGCCAGTATGAGATCGATCACAGCACGCACGTTTACGGATACCGGGCACTTCTCGATGCAACCGGGCTTGGGACACTCGATGCAGCGCAGCGACTCCTGCCGCGCCTGCTCGGCAGGAAAGCCGAGGTTCACCTCAAGGAAATTGTGGGCGCGCACCTGCGACTCCTGCTCAGGCACTCGCTGGCGCGGAAGTTTGGCGCGGTCTTTGTTGGGGAGGGGGTTGTGGCTCACGGGCTTTTCTGTCATTTCGCAACCTCTACCAATGCAGACTCGAGCGCGCAGGCATGCTGTGCGTTGCCGTCACGCAGCTTCTTCAATTCGGCCTCGGGATTCGCCTGCAAGAGTTCAATGCTTTTCTTCTCCTGCTCGCGGTACATGCTGTTGCGCTGGGTCAGGATGTCGAAGTTCACCTGACTGGCATCGAACTCCGGACCGTCCACGCAAGCGAACTGGCTGCTGTTATTCACGAGCACGCGGCAGCCGCCGCACATGCCGGTGCCGTCCACCATGATGGAGTTCAGGCTCACCATAGTCTTAATGTTCCGAGGCGCGGTGACATTGGCACAAGCCCGCATCATCGGTACTGGACCGACGGCGAGGACGTAATCCACCGAGCCGGCATCCACCAGTTCTTGCAGTTTTTTGGTCACCAACCCCTGCTCGCCTGCTGTGCCGTCGTCGGTCAGGACGTAGGTTTCGTCGCTGACCTTGCGCACTTCGTCCTCAAGCACCAGGAGGTCTTTGCTGCGCGCGCCGACGATGGAAATCACTTTGTTGCCGGCGCGTTTGAGCTCGCGCGCCGTGGGGTAGGCCATCGCGGTTCCGACGCTACCGCTGACGATCACGGTAGTGCCGAATTTCTCGATCTCAGAAGGCTTGCCCAGTGGGCCAACGATATCCATGATGGAATCGCCGGCATCGAGCATGTTCAGCAGCATGGTGGTTTTGCCAATGGCTTGCACCACGATGGTGACGGTCCCGGCTTCGGGATTTGCGTCAGCGATGGTGAGAGGCACGCGCTCGCCCGTGTCGTCGAGGCGAACGATGACGAACTGGCCGGGGCGCTGCTTTTTAGCGATCCGTGGTGCCTTGATTTCGAAAAGTTTTATGCCTCGCGCGACTGGGCGGGCGGCAACGATAGGAAACACAGGTGGATTCCTCCATCTCGATTTTCGCGAGACGTGCCCCAACCGTCTGTGGCATACGTCACAGGCCCAGGTTCAGAGCGCACAATGGCGCGGAATGTGAGAACTGCCCTGCATCAAGGCCTTACAACTCGATCGTTTCGAGCCGCATCAATCAGGTTCTTGGTGGGTTAGCAGGATAAGCAATCCCTCGGTGGAGTCATGTCTTTGCTCAAATTCAGGTGTTCATCTCACGAACCGAACGCATGGCTCAGCCTTCCGAAGCTTGCACGCGGGTGGGTCTGCGCAGCTGCGCTTCTAGTCGGATACCTCCCGATGCTGGCCGCTCAGCAGCCTTCCGGCCAGCCGCAAGACCATTCGCAACTGCCCGATACGCCGTCCGCCAGCAAGCAGCCTCGCTCCCACTCGTTCACTCGCGACGTGGGGATTGCCGCAAAGACAATTGGCAATGACGAGTGGCATCTGATATCGGCACCCTTTCGGATCGACTCTGTTGGTTTCACCGACAAAACGCCGTTTATCAACCAGACGCTCTTTTGGGATTCGATGGTAGTTGGTGCAACCGGGGTGCTAATCGCTAACGACGAGTCGGTGGCGCAGCAGGTCCCCTATAGTTGGCATCAGTCCGGGATAGACATCTCGAACGCGTGTACCTATGGCACTGCGGCCGCGGCAGGAGGAATTTATCTTTCGGGGCTTATTACGGGAGATGGACATGCCAAACGCACCGGGGTACTGGCGGCAGAAGCGTCAGTCGACAGCTTCCTTCTCTACGGATCGATGAAGCTGATGTTTAACAGAGATCGACCATATACGACCCCTCATGAGGGACGGTTCTTCGCGGGCAATTTCAGTGGGGGATCGTTCCCGTCCGGACACTCGGCACTGGCGTTTACCTTAGCGTCTGTTGTCGCCCACGAGTATCCGAGCTGGCCAGTTCAGTTAGTGATGTATGGATTGGCAACGACGGTCGCGACAACCCGTGTCACCGGTGGGCAGCACTTCCCTTCGGATGTGTTTGTCGGGTCAACTCTCGGCTACCTGGTGGGACGATATGTGGCCAACAAGGACAAGCATCCCCAGAACCAGACATCGCACTTGGGCATCAAGCGCGTGCCCAACGCAGTTCTCAGCCACGTCACCATCCAATAAGAGTTAGGCAACGAAATACTTTGCTGCGGGATGATGCACCACGAGGGCAGAGGTGCTCTGCTCGGGTTCGAGCAGGAAGCCCGTCGTGAGGTGTACGCCAATCGTCTCGTCGGGATGCAGCAGTACGAACAGCTTGGTCTGGTCTTCGAGGTTTGGGCACGCCGGATAGCCGAAGGAATACCGCGAGCCGCGATATTTCTGATGGAACAGATCGCGAATGTGCGGCGAATCGTCGCCAGCGATACCGAGCTCTTCGCGCACGCGTTTGTGCGTGAATTCCGCCAGCGCCTCGGCGGTTTCCACACTCAGGCCGTGCAGGTAGAGATACTTGGTGTACTCGCCACCTTCGAACAGCTTCTGCGTCTCATGCGAGGCCTTGTCGCCGATGGTTACGCAAGTCATGCCGAGGACGTCCATCTTGCCGCTTGCCTTAGACAGGAAGAAGTCGGAGATGCAGAGGTGACGTCCTTCTCTCTGGCGAGGAAAGGTAAAGCGGAGCGTCTCTGCCGGAACAGGATCGCCCTGCTTCCATCCTTGCGGCAAGTTGTACACGATGACGTCGTTGCCGTCGCCTTGCGCGCCGAAATATCCGTACACGACCTTGGGCTCGAACCAACCTGACGCGATAACCTCGTCTTCCAGATCTTTCAGGATTGGGCGGTATTTGGTCTCGACCAGCCTCCCGTAATCCTCCTGCGAGGCGGTCTTGAGCTGCCATTGGTTCTTAAACAGCGCCGTCTCGTTGATGTAGGCGAAAAGCTCGCGTAGATCGAAGTCCTGCGGCTTGAGCACACGTGTACCCCAGAACGGCGGCTGCGGAATGTTCGGAGCAGGCGGAATCTCGATGCTCGGGGCGGTCGCCAGTGCGACGCCACCTTCTTGCGCCGCGGGTTTCTTGAACTCTTTAATGACCTGCGCTTCCTTAATGCAAACCTCTCGTTCGCCGTTGGCAGAGGACAAGCGTTCCATGTAGTGCAGGCCGGAAAATGCGTCATCGGCGTACATCACGCCGCCGCCGTACTCGCGACGCAGGTCGTCTTCAACATACTTACGGGTGAGCGCCGCCCCGCCGCAGATCACCGGGAACTCCAGCTTCTGATGATGCAGGTCCTGTACCACGTATTTCATTTCAAGCGTGGACTTCACGAGTAGGCCGCTCAGCCCGATGGCATCCGCTTTGTGCTCGAGCGCCGCATTGATGATGGCGTCGGAGGGTTGCTTGATGCCCAGGTTCACGACACGGTAGCCGTTGTTGCTGAGGATGATATCCACCAGGTTCTTGCCAATGTCGTGAACATCGCCCTTCACCGTGGCAAGCACGATGGTCCCCTTCTGGCTGCCCTCGGACTTCTCCATCTTGGGCTCGAGATAGGCAACGGCTGCTTTCATCACGCCCGCGGAATCGAGGACTGAGGGCAACTGCATCTTGCGGGCGCCAAACAGATCACCGACGGTCTTCATGCCGTCGAGCAGGATGTTGTTGATAACCTCGAGTGGCGAATAGGTGACCAACGCTTCATCCAGCACTTCGTCGAGCGATTTCTTCTGCGAGATGCCGATGGTCTTCTCGCCATTGATAATCGCCCACTTCAGCTTGTCTTCGACCGACAGGGTATCGACGTGGGCAGTGGTCGTCTCCTCTTTGCCCTTGGAGCCCTCGAAGCTCTTCATGTAGACCTGAAGCGGATCGCCGTTCGACCGGTCCTGGAAGATGAGCTTGCGCGCGAGATCCACTTCCGACTCGGGGATCTTGTACAGCGGATAAATCTTGCTGTAGTTCACGATGGCCATGTCGAGGCCGTTGTCCACCGCCTCGTGCAGGAACACGCTATTGAGCACGCGACGGGCGTAGGTATTCAGTCCGAAGGAAATGTTGCTGACGCCGAGCACGGTCTTGGCCAGTGGCAGTTCTGTTTTGATAGCCTTCACGGCCTTCAGGGTTTCGATGCCTGCGGAGCGGTAATCCTCCTGCCCTGTTGAAATCGGCAATGTGAGCGCATCGAAGATCAGGTCCACAGGACGAATGCCGTACTTATTCACGGCGAGGTCGTAGATACGCTTGGCAATGGCCAGCTTCTTCTCAGCCGTCAGCGCCATGCCGTCTTCATCGATGGTCAGCGCAATGACCGCTGCGCCGTATCGCTTGGCCATCGGTAAAACTTTCGACGTCCGCTTTTCGCCGTCTTCCAGGTTGATGGAGTTGATGATTGCCTTGCCGGGAATACGCTTCAGCGCTTCCTCCACGACGTCAGCTTCAGTCGAATCGACGAGGATCGGCGCAGGCACGCGGGTGGCGATCTTCTCAAGGATCGCACTGATGTATCCCTTCTCGTCCTCACCGACAACGGCGCAGCACAGGTCGAGCATGTGCGAGCCCTCGTTCACCAGCTTTTTGGCGAGGGTAAGGATGCCGTCATAATCCTGCGCGCGGACCATGTTCTTGAAGTGCTCCACGCGCGTGGTGGTATTCATCTCCTCGGCAATCACCAACGGCTTTGGATCCAAATCCAGCGGAATCATTGAGTACGCGCTCGCCGCCGCCCCGATCATTTTGACTTCGTGGCGTACGGGCTCCAAATTCGCGCACGTTTCCGCTACAGCTTTGAGGTGTCGAGGCTCGGTACCGCAGCATCCCCCCACGACTCGCACGCCGTATTCGGTGATGAACTGTTTGTGAAAATCCGCTAGCTCCTGTGGTTCGAGCTTGTACACCGCGTGACCGCCGACATTCTGCGGCAGCCCCGCATTGGGCAGCACCGACACCGGCTTTGGCGAATTCAGCCCCAGGTAGCGGACGCCGTCGTTCATCTCCTTCGGCCCGGTGGCGCAGTTCATGCCAATCACCGCCACATCGAACATTTCGAGCGTGGTCAGCGCCGCGCCGATTTCCGTGCCCAGCAGCATCGTGCCGGTCGCTTCCAGCGTGACTTGGACCTGTACCGGAATGTTCTTCCCCGACTTCTTCAGCGCGTCGAAAATACCGACAAGTCCCGCCTTCGCCTGGAGGAGGTCCTGACAGGTCTCCAGAAGCAGGAGGTCTACCCCGCCTTCAATCAGCCCGAGCGCCTGCTCGGTATAGGCAGCAGCCATGTCGTCAAGGCGGATATGTCCGAGCGAGGGCAGCTTAGTCGTCGGCCCCATGGATCCCGCAATAAACCGTCGTCGTCCCTTCGCGGAATAGTCGTCAGCGACCGAACGTGCCAGCTTCGCCGCCGCTAGGTTGATGGCGTGGACCTGCTCCTGCATGTCATATTCGGCCATGACGATACGGGTAGAATTGAAAGTATTGGTTTCAACTACATCGCAGCCCGCATCGAAGAACGCGGCATGGATGTCGCGAATGATGTCGGGCCGGCTCTGCACCAGGATGTCGTTGTAGCCCTCTTTACCCCAGAAATCGTCCACACTGGGATCGCGGAGCTGGATGTTCGTCCCCATGGCACCGTCAAAGATGACGACGCGTTCCTGCACGGCTTTTAGGTATTCGCTCATGCGCCTTTCACTGGTAGCTGCGCTTTCAGTATCTCAGTTTTCCCATTCACTTCGATAGTTGGGCTCAGCCAACTGCAACCTGCGGCTACCGTTGGCGGAAAGCCGTCATTGAACCGAAAATACAAAAGCCGCGAACTGTTCGCGGCCTCTGTTCCTATTCTTGATCTCTCAAATCAAGTACCCGGGGGAACATCGGCTCCGGAAGTCATCTGGTTGGACTTGGGCATCAGCCGGTCGCTTCCCTCGATGTTGTAAATAGCGTTGGCGCCGACATGCGCTGGAACGCCCGACAACAACTGTTCCTTGCGGTAAACGAGATTGCTGGCATTGTAGGTAGCGAGCTCGAATCCGTGACCATGGGTAATAGCGTCGGTCGGGCACGCCTCAACGCAATAGCCGCAAAAGATGCAGCGGTTGTAATCGATGTTATAGACCTTGGCGTAACGCTCGGCGCCGCTTATGCGATTGGTCTCGGTATTGTCGCCGGCCTCGATATAGATGCAGTTCGACGGGCAGGCCGCTGCGCACAGGAAACAGGCCACACACTTTTCCAGGCCATTCTCGTCGCGCTGCAATACATGCATGCCGCGAAAACGTTCCTGGAACATCGCTCCCCGGTTCGGGCCCGGGCCGTCGGGATAGTTCTCCACCTCGGTGGGCTTGAACATCTCGCCGAAGGTGATACTCATTCCTTTGGCGATGGCGGCGATGTTTTTGACGATTCCCATAGGCTCAAACAGTATAACAATCTCAGGCACCGAACTAGACAAGGGCGAATCAGCTTCGTTCAGACGCGGGTTGGACGTTCGGAAAGCTGCCGGCGCAACAGCTCCAGATGATGCTGCGCGTGTCCGCCGATGATGTATGCCAACGCGCGTACGGAGACGGGATTCCCGCTGGCAATGCCTGTGCGCTTGGACTCCTCCTCGTTCAGACTCTCCAGCAGTGACAGGGTCGCGCCGCGGATCGACTTCAACTCTGCCAGCAACTCGTTGGTACTGCGGGCATTGGAATTTGCCGCAGCCACGTAGTCATCCTGCTCGAAACCCTGGAGCTCTCTCTGGTCGCCGCGGGCGAAGCGCAGAGCGCGGTAGGCAAATACCCGCTCAGCGTCATTGATGTGTCCAAGGACCTGCTTGACACTCCACTTACCTGGGGCGGGTGCGGCGCTGGCCTGGTCGTCGTCCAGGTCGTTCAGCAAACCAAAGTAATCGCCCGACTGACGCTCCAGAAAGTTCAGCAGGTCGCCATTGGGCACTTTGCCGATGTAGTTGCCGTAGTACGGTGCGTATTCGTTGCTTTCGGGACGTGCAATCATTGCGTGCATCTCCAATGCGGTCAGGTAACTGGTGACTGGTAACTTGCAGGCCTTTCCTGGCTACTTTTGTGGTTCTACTCCAACCCAAACTCTTTCCACCGTTCCGTAACCCTCGCTTTCGTCTCCGCGTCCATCGTGATCTCCTCCGGCCAGGGACGGTGAAATCCTTCGCTCGGCCATTTGCGGGTAGCGTCCACCCCCATCTTTGATCCATAGTCGGGCAGCCGCGATGCATGATCCAGCGAGTCAACCGGACCGAGGGTGAATTGGATGTCCCGCTCCGGATCAATGTTATTCAGCACCTTCAGAGTGACCTCACCGATGTCGTGCACGTTCACGTCTTCGTCCACAACCAGAATGCACTTGGTGGACATGGCCTGCCCCAGGCCCCAGATGGCGCTCATCACCTTGCGCGCCTGGCCGGGATATGACTTTTTGATCGAGACGATCATCAGGTTGTGGAAGACGCCTTCGATCGGCAGGTTCATATCGACGATTTCAGGGATGCTCAGTCGCATGGCCGGCAAAAAGATACGTTCGACTGCCTTGCCCATCCAGGCGTCTTCCATGGGCGGTTTGCCCACGATTGTCGTCGAGTAGATGGGGTCTTTACGGTGGGTAACGCAGGTGACGTGGAAGACGGGGTACAGGTCCTCCATTGTGTAGAAGCCGGTGTGATCGCCGAAAGGGCCTTCCATCTTGAGTTCATCCAGCTCGACGTAGCCTTCGAGGACAATTTCCGAAGTAGCGGGGACTTCCAAGTCCACCGTCTCGCATTTCACCAGCTCGACCGGCTTTTGCCGCAGGAATCCTGCAATGATGAACTCTTCGATGTCGGGCGGCGCGGGGACGATGGAGGAAAACATCATCGCCGGATCGGTACCGATGGCCACGGCGACGTCCATACGTCCGGCGACTTGCTGACCTTCCGCGACGCGCGAGCCGCCACCAGAGCGGGCCATCATGTCGAGCGCAGCGGAGAGTGGATGTTCTGCTCCTTCTGCCGCTTTGCGGCGCATCTGTTCGCGGTAGTGCTCGGCACCCTGCTTCTGGCGCTGCCAATGCATGCCGGTGGTGCGTTCGTCGTAAACGTGCAGACGATAAGTACCGACATTGCGCTTACCGGTTCGGGGATCGCGCGTGATCACCGAAGGCAAGGTGATGAACCTGCCACCATCCTTCGGCCAGCATTGCAGTATCGGGAAGTCGAGCAACGAGAAGTCGCCCTTCTTGATGACTTCCTTGCATGGACCAGTGGGCACTTGCTTGGGGAAGAAGTTGCCCACCTCGGTGAGCATCGGCAGCATCTTGAGCTTGTCGAGGAAGCCTTGAGGCGACTTCACGTCCATGAACATCTTGATGCGTGCCGGAATCTCGTCGAGAGAGTCAACGTCGAGTGCCAAACGCATGCGGCGTTCGGAGCCGAACTGGTTAATCAGTACCTTCGCTCCGGGATGCCCTTTTACGTTCTCGAACAGTAACGCCGGGCCGCCTGGCCCGTGTTTGTCCCGTGCGTCCCACTTCGACACTCGGTCGGTAATCTCGGAGATTTCCAGGATAGGATCGACTTCTGCTTTTACCCGCTTCAATTCGCCCGCTTTGTCCAGCGCGGAAATCCACTCCCTGAGATCGCTATAGGCCACCGATGGTGTTCTCCTAGGGTCGTCGTGCCGACCGAGCGCTTTAAGAAAGCGACCCACGATTATAGGCGAGGAGCATTTCGGTCTAGAAACGCAGTCGATCTTCTCGCTCGTCCGCGGCCGCGATATGATGACGCCACCACAGTCCGTGTGATTCTCCTATGAACCGACGCACCCTGCTCAAACGCTTAGCCGCTTTGCCGCTTCTGTCCGTTCCTTCCTGGCCTTTGTTCTCCAACGCCTCGTCTGGAAAGTCTTCGTTCCGCCGTGTTCGTCCCGGAGATTCCGAGTGGCCAAGCGCCGCCAGTTGGGGGAAGCTGAAGGAACAAGTGGGTGGAAACCTCATCCCAGTCCAGTTTCCTCTGACTGAGTGCCAAAGCGCACCTAGCGGAGCGGGTTGTCAGCAACTCTTTAAGGACCTTGGCAATCCTTTCTTCATTGGCGACACGCCGGGACTCACGCAGACCATGGGTTGGGCCGACGCATGGGCGACCAGGCCTAGCGCCTACGCGGTGGCTGCTCGCAACGCAGAGGACATCGCCGCCGCGGTGAGTTTCGCGCGCGCAAACCGCTTGCGTCTCGTCGTGAAAGGAGGGGGGCATAGCTATCAGGGAACGTCGAACGCCGCCGATTCCCTGCTGATATGGACGCGTCATATCAACGACATCGCTTTGCACGATGCTTTCGTGCCGGAAGGATGCACGTTCGCACCTCAGCCTGCCGTTACTCTGGGAGCCGGAGTTATCTGGCTCCACGCGTACGATGCGGTTACGACCAAGGCTGGCAAATATGTGCAAGGCGGAGGCTGTACGACGGTCGGAGTCGCCGGTCTCATCCAAAGTGGCGGCTTTGGCAGCTTCTCCAAGCATTACGGTACCGCAGCTTCTTCGCTGCTCGAAGCCGAAGTCGTCACCGCTGATGGCCAAGTTCGTGTAGTTAACGCCTGCAAAGAGCCCGATCTGTATTGGGCCCTGAAAGGGGGCGGAGGCGGCAGCTTCGCGGCTATCAGTAGAATCACGCTGCGCCTTCATGAGCTACCTGAGTTTGCGGGAGGCGCAAGCTTTACGGTGAAGGCTTCTTCTGACGACGCCTTTCGCCGACTGATCAAACAGTTTGTGAGCTTCTACAGCACCGCGCTCTTCAATGATCACTGGGGCGAACAGGCCCACATCGAACCTGACAATTCACTTGAAATTTCCATGGTGTCTCATGGCCTGACCACGGACGAGGCAAAAAAAGTTTGGCAGCCGTTCCTTGATTGGGTTGCAAAAGCGCCGTCAGATTACACCATGAAAGGTACTCCCCACATCGGCAGCATGCCGGCACGTCACTGGTGGGACCCCGTGTGGCGGGAGCAGCACAACAACCACTCTCTCGTCGCAGATTCGCGCCCTGGCGCGCATCCCGGCGACGCCTGGTGGGATGGCGACGGCGGACAAGTTGGATGGTTCGTATACGCGTTCCAGTCGCTCTGGATGCCTGCATCACTGCTGAAAGAGGACGCACAAGCACGCTTGGTTGACTCCCTGTTTGCCGCATCGCGCCATTGGGAGGTCGAGCTCCACTTCAATAAGGGACTTGCTGGTGCGCCCACAGAAGTGATTGCCAGAAGCCGTGATACCGCCACTAATCCCGCAGTGTTGGACGCGTTTGCGCTGGCGATCATCGCGTCGGGCCAGGGGCATGCCTATCCGGGACTGGCAGGCCACGAGCCCGATCTTGCTGCGGCTCGCAAAGAAGGCAATGCCGTAGCCAAATCGATGGACGCGTTACGCAAGGTGGCCCCTGACGGAGGAGCCTACGTCTCCGAGAGCAATTACTTCGAGCGCTCTTTTGGTCAGGCTTACTGGGGCGCAAATTATGCAAAGTTGCAGGCGATCAAGAAAAAGTTCGATCCCGATGGTCTGTTCTTCGTGCACAACGGTGTGGGCAGTGAAGAATGGAGTGCTGACGGATTCACACGATTAAAGACCTAGCTGGAATGCGACGCAACGCCATGACTTCAAACTTGCAGGCTAAATCGACTGAGTAGCTCGCGGCGCCCGAGACTCGTCACGCCTAAAGCTCTGCTATCGAGATCCTGCAATACCCATTTTCTCGCAAGCGCAACATTCAAGAGTGCGGCTCCCAAGGCACCGCCGAGATGAGGCTTCCGCTCGCTCCAGTCCAAACAGGCATACGCGAAGCGACGCCGCAACGCGCGTGTCGCCTCTACGTCGATCCCCAGACTTATGAATGCTTTCGTCCCTTTCGGCGTAAGGTCGCATTCCACTCCCGCCGAATCCGGCAAGAGCCACCCAAGCAACTGGAAGCGGTCGTGCAGCGCCACCCCCAGCGAACCTGCAATGTGATCGTAGCAAGTCCGCGCGCTTCGCAAACGATTTGGAGTATTCGGCACGAATGCTCGTCGCGATGCTCCGGCGAGCACGCTAAGGGCTTCAAGGGCAGAGCCCACATCTTTGCCTTCCAGGCTGTAATAACGATGTTTGCCCTGGGCCACCACTTTCACCAGTCGCTGCGTCCTCAGGCGTTGCAGGTGCACGCTGGCCGTTGACGCCGTTACTTCCGCTATCACCGCGAGTTCGGTACTGGTTCGTGCGCGCCCGTCCGCCAGGCTGTAGAGCATGCGGGCTCGCGCCGGTTCGCCAATGGCCGCGGCAATCCTGGAAACGGCTTCGTCGGAGTCGGTATCAACAACCATACTTTGATGCTAAACGAAGTGTAGCTGTCGAGCAATTGGCATGCTGCTTACGCTATGCAGACAATCGATGGCGCCCCTGCAGTGATATCCCGCCGGCACGTGATCAGTGGAATCGCGGCGCTGGGTACGGCATTTGCTCTGGGCTTTGGCAATCCGCTAGCTTCACATTCTTCCCCGAGGACAGCTATGACAGTTACTTGCTTCATCCGCTATCAGATTGACCCGTTTCAGCGCGACGAGTTCAAGAAGTACGCCGAGAGTTGGGGCCGCATCATTCCACGCTGTGGCGGCCACTTAGTCGGGTATTTTCTTCCCTACGAGGGAACCAACGACGTGGCTTGGGGGCTGATTTCCTTTGAGAACCTAGCCTCGTATGAGGCTTACCGGGCGCGCTTGAGAACTGATGCAGACGCGCGCGCAAATTTCGCTATGGCCCAGTCGAAACGGTTCATCCTCCGCGAAGAAAGGAACTTCGTGGAACTGGTCGATGGGACCTTCAACCTCCCCTCGACCCTCGTCGAATCAAGGTGAGGAAATTTCGAAATTGGGCTGGGTTGCCGTGCTGCCCGATATTTTTGCCCCTCGAGTGCCTGGGATCTTCTGTCCACGATTCACTACTCACGAATCACCGACTTTAGTTCTCTTCCCGCTGCTTCATGCTCCCGCTGCGCAGATACCGGCTGTGCCATCCTAGCGACTCGGTCAGCAGATGTGGCGTGTGCTTGCCATACGACAGCCGCTCAGCGCGGTTCAGGTAATCCAGCAGCGTTCCCTTATAGTCCGGATTCGCACACTTCTCGATGATGAGCTTCGCGCGCTGGCGTGGCGATAGACCGCGAAGATCGGCCAGTCCCTGTTCCGTCACCACCACTTGTACGTCATGCTCAGTGTGATCTACGTGCGAAACCATCGGGACAATTGTCGAGATGCTTCCCTTCTGCGCCGTCGAAGGCGCCATGAAGATCGACAGGTACCCGTTGCGCGCGAAATCGCCCGAACCGCCGATGCCGTTCTGGATGCGCGATCCCATTACGTGGGTGGAATTCACGTTGCCGTACACATCAGCTTCGATCATCGCGTTCATGGCAATCACGCCTAAGCGGCGGATAATCTCCGGATGATTCGAGATCTCCTGCGGCCGCAGCACGATGCGCTCGCGGTAGCTCTTCATGTCGGCGTTCACTTCGGTCAGCATCTCCGGACTCAGTGAAAATGCGGTCGCCGACGCCGACGTCACCTTGCCCGACTTCAGGAGGCGAATCATTCCGTCCTGGATGACTTCGGTGTACGACGTCAGGCCCTCGAACGGACCTTCTTCGAGCCCAAACAGCACTGCGTTCGCGATGTTGCCCACGCCAGATTGCAGCGGCAGCAGGTTCGCCGGCATGCGGCCTTTTTGCACTTCCCAGCTTAGAAACTCGAGGATGTGGTCGGCAATCTTCTTGGACACCGCATCCGGCGCTTTGAAGGGACTGTTGCGGTCCGGCGAATCCGTCAGCACGATGGCGACAACCTTCTCGGGTGCGACCTCCAGGTATGGCGAACCGATTCGTTGTCCCGGATGCACCAGTGGAATCGGCCCGCGGTTCGGCGGCGCTTGAAGTCCGTAATAAATGTCGTGCATGCCTTCCAGCGCTTCCGGTTGCCACGAATTGACCTCGAGGATTACGCGCTCTGCCTGGTCGATCCACGTCTTGTTGTTGCCGATCGACGAGCTTGGCAGCAGGCGCCCATCTTCGAGCACGGCAGCGACTTCGATCAGCGCGACGTTCATCTTGCCCAGGAAACCGTATTCAACGAACTGCGCGACATGGCTGAGATGGATGTCCATGTACTCCATCTCGCCGGCGTTGATGCGCTTGCGCGTCTCCGGGTCCGACTGGTACGGGAGCCGCAGGTTGATGCCGCCCGCCAACGCCAGCGCTCCGTCGAGTTCCGGCCCAGTCGATGCGCCCGTGAATACACTCACCTGAAACTTGTTGCCGTGAATATGTTCTTGAGCGATGTGCCGCGCCAAGGCTACTGGGACTTCTTTCGGATAACCCGAGCCGGTGAAGCCGCTCATGCCGACTTGATCGCCCGACTGGATCAGCGCCGCCGCTTCTTCGGCGGTCATGATTTTTTCTGCCAGTTTGGAGTTCAAAACGCGAGAGTGAGTTTGTGCTGCGGTAGCCATGAAGAGAGCCTTTCGCCAGGAATAAATGGGCCGACTCTTTACCCTAACGAGGCATGTCTCACGCGTCTGTGAGCTACGTCACTTGCAGGAAAATGTGAGAAAGGATTTCCTGCGTCGGTGCGCCGGTGACACCAAATTGCGAGAGGAACTTGCATCTCTAAACTCGCTTGGGTTGATATAAAGTAGGCGCATGTCTGCCGAGCACTTTGACGTAGTCATTATCGGTGCTGGCCTCTCCGGAATCGGCGCGGCTTATCGCCTGCAGACGCGCTGCCCCCGGAAGAGTTGTGTGGTTTTCGAGGCTACCTCGGAAATCGGTGGGACCTGGAACCTCTTTCGTTATCCGGGTGTCCGTTCCGACTCCGACATGTTCACCCTAGGCTATCCTTTCCGTCCGTGGTCAGGACCAAAAGTCATCGCCGACGGAGCCTCCATCCTGCAATACGTTCGTGATACCGCTAGCGAATTCGGCATTGACCGGCAAGTTCGCTTTAACCATCGCGTGCTGGGTGCTGAATGGTCGTCGGAGTCTTCCCGGTGGCAGATCACAGTCGAGAATGAAGGAACGACCCGGCGCTTCATATGCAATTTCCTTTATGGTTGCACCGGCTACTACCGTTACGACGCCGGCCACGATCCCCAATTTCCCGGCACCGAATTGTTTCGCGGACAGATCGTCCACCCGCAACACTGGCCGCGCGACCTCGACTATTCGGGCAAGCGCGTTGTCGTAATCGGCAGCGGGGCGACCGCCGTCACCCTCGTCCCGGCCATGGCAGACTCTGCAGCGCACGTCACGATGCTGCAACGTTCGCCGTCTTACATCCTGTCGCTCCCGGCCGCCGATCCTATCGCCAACCTTGCCCGTCGCGTACTTCCGGCGAGTGCTGCGCACGCCCTGGTGCGTTGGAAGAACATCCTGATCGGGCTCGCTATTTATCAACTGAGCCGACGGGCACCTGATTTCACTCGGAAGCTCTTTCGCAAAGGAGCACAGCGTAATCTTCCCCAAGACTACGACGTCGACACTCACTTCAAACCCGCGTTACCAACCCTGGGACCAGCGCCTTTGTCTCGTTCCCGACGCCGATCTGTTCAAGGCGATCAGCGCCGGCCGAGCCTCGGTGGCAACGGGGCAAATCGACACCTTCACTGAATCCGGAGTGCGACTTCAGTCGGGCGAAGAATTACCCGCCGACGTCATCGTGACTGCCACGGGATTGCAGATGCTGGCCTTGGGCGGCGTGCGCCTCGTGATCGACGGCGCACCCGTCGATCCCGGTCATGCCTTCATTTACAAGGGAGTGATGCTAAGCAACGTTCCGAACTTCGCGTTTTGCATCGGCTACACCAACGCATCATGGACGCTGCGCGCCGATTTAGCCTCGACCTTCGTGTGCCGCCTGCTCAATCACATGGATCGCAAGGGTTATCGCACTTGCATGCCGGTTTGCGATCCATCATCGCTCGAGGCGAAACCTTTGCTTGATCTGACGTCAGGCTATATTCAGCGCGCAGCGGCGAATCTGCCAAAGCAGTCGTCACACAAGCCATGGTTCATCCGCCAGAACTATATCCTCGACATGCTCACCATGAAACTTGGGAGGCTTGATGACGGAGTGCTGAAGTTTAAGAAGGTTTCCGGCCGGACTGCGATTCCCTCTGCGAAGACGGTCGCAGCCCAGCCGTCCTGATTAGTCGTAATATTCCAGCCCGAGGTGCGTGATCATGTCCTCGCCCCTCAAGTGGCGCAAGGTGTTCTTCAGCTTCATCGACTGAATGAACAGATCATGCTCGGGATACAGTCCCGGCGCACTCATGGGTGACTTGAAGTAGAAGCTCAGCCATTCCTGGATACCGAGACCACGCAATGCCGCCGACCGCTTTGCCAGGTCAAGGAACAACACCAGGTCGAGCACAATCGGTGCGGCCAGAATCGAGTCACGGCACAGGAAATCAACCTTGATCTGCATCGGATAGCCCAGCCATCCGAAGATGTCGATGTTGTCCCAGCCCTCTTTGTTGTCGCCGCGCGGCGGGTAATAGTTGATGCGGACTTTGTGGCAGATATTTCCGTACAGCTCCGGGTAAAGCTCGGGCTGCAGGATATGCTCCAGCACCGACAGCTTCGACTCTTCCTTGGTCTTGAACGAGCCCGGATCGTCGAGTACTTCGCCGTCACGATTGCCCAGGATGTTGGTCGAGAACCATCCGCTTAGCCCCAGCATACGTGCTTTGAACCCGGGAGCGAGAATCGTCTTGATCAGCGTTTGCCCCGTCTTGTAGTCCTTGCCGCAGATCGGCGCATCGTTCTTGCGCGACAACTCCTGCATCACGGGTATGTCTACCGTCAGGTTCGGAGCGCCGTTCGCAAAAGGGACGCCTTCCTGCATGGCGGCATAGGCATAAATCATCGATGGCGCGATATCTTCACTGTTGTCCAGCAGTCCCTTTTCAAACGAGTCCACGGTCTGGTGGACGGGGCCGGCCTCGATGAATGTCTCCGTCGATCCGCACCAAATCATCGTCAGCCGGTCGGCGCCGCTCGACTTCTTGAATTCGCGGATGTCGTCGCGTACCTGCTCGACCAGTTCTTTCTTGTTCTTACCCTTCTTCACGTTGGGGCCGTCAAGCCTCTTCACATAGTTCTTGTCGAAGACCGCCTTGCGCGGCTTGATCGAGGAAAGAAACGGCTTCACCTGCTCCAGTAGTGAACGATCCAGCACCCCGGCCTTGCCGGCGGCGGCGTACATGTCGTCTTCAAAGATGTCCCATCCGGTAAAGACCAGATCGTTCAGCTCCGCTAATGGGACAAAATCCTTCACTTTAGGAGAACGGCCGTCGGTACGCTTGCCGAGGCGAATATGACCCATCTGGGTCAGTGAACCAATGGGGGCTGAAATGCCCTTACGTACGGCCTCGACGCCGGCGACAAATGTTGTCGCGACGGCCCCCATACCCGGAATCATGATCCCGAGCTTACCCTTCGCTGGCGTAACGTCATTCCTGCCAGATTTATTCGTGTCCTGCTGATTATTAGTCGGCATGCGTATCGGTCCGTTTCATGAAGTGTGTGTAAACCTGTTATCTTCTCGTATTCATGCGCCCTTCTGCAATTTTCCACGTGCGAATGGAACGAATTCACCCCTCGTTGGCAATTTGAAGGATTCGGCGGAGAACCATGACCGACCCGAAAGTCGTCGTAATCACAGGCAGCTCCAGTGGTATCGGCCTGCTCACAGCCATCGAATTTGCGCAGAATGGCTATGCTGTCGTCGCGACTATGCGCGATCTCGCGCGCTCGAACCGCCTCGAGGAAGCCTCGAAAAAAGCCTCCGTACGCGACAAACTGGACCTTCGTCCGCTCGATGTCACCAACTTTGACTCCGTCCACGAGGTGATCGACGGCATCGTTCGCGACCACGGCCGCATTGACGTGCTGGTCAACAACGCCGGATTCAGCATGGCGGGTTTCATTGAAGATCTGTCGCTCGAAGAAATTCGGCGCCAATTCGAAACGAACTTCTTCGGCAACGTTGCCATGAGCAAAGCGGTACTGCCCGCGATGCGCCGCCAGAAGTCGGGACACATTATCCAGGTCGCTTCGGTTGCCGGACGCCTCGGTCAGCCTCTGCTCGGAGCCTATTGCAGTTCCAAGTACGCGCTCGAGGGGTTTAGCGAGTCGCTGCGCATCGAAACCCATTCGCTCGGAATCCGCGTCGTGCTGGTGGAACCAGGAGCATTCGAGACGGACATCTGGACGCGTAATGTCACCATCGCCAAAGGCGGCCTCGACCCTAACTCACCGAATAAAGACCGCAGTCAGCGCTTCGTCGAATTCGTCAAGCAGAGTTCAAAGAACCGTCGGAACGCTCGCGACGTGGCCCGACTTATCCTGCGCATCGCGAACGACCCGAATCCCAAACTACGCTACATGATCGGTGGGGACGCGAAGATGCAAGTGTGGCTGAAACGGCTTGCCCCGTGGAATCGCTACGAACGGCTCATCGCCAAGGCGGTCAAGATCGACGTCTAACGTTCAGGCCGCCAAATGCGTTGATAACTAGTCCGCGGCTTCGGTGACGCGATCTTGCAGGTGCGACCAAAGAAAGTACGCCGCTCCCGCCAGCAACACCGCGAGAATCACTCCATCCATACGATGGAACCACATCTTCAATCTCGGGTCCGTGTCCCACTGCTCGCCCAATCGCATGCCGACATAAGCCAGCGCAAAGCACCACGGCCATGAGCCGATAAACGTGTACAAATGAAACTTCAGCCGCGGCATGCGTGCGATTCCTGCTGGCAGCGCGATAAATGTCCGGACTACCGGCAGTAATCTCGCAATCAAGACGGCCAGCGATCCCCATCGCGCAAAGAAGCTTTCTGCCCGATTCAGTTCATGCTGCGTTACGAAGATGTAGTGGCCATAGCGCAGCGCCAGTGGACGTCCGCCGTAGTAGCCAATTTCGTAAGCCAGCACCGAGCCCAGGTTACAACCAATCGCTCCCCAGGTCGCTACAGCCAGCAGCGAAAATCGACCGGTGTGTACGAGGTAGCCGGAAAACGGCATGATGATCTCCGACGGCAACGGAATGCAGGCGGACTCAATAGCCATCAGGAACATCACCCCGCCATAACCGGCCGCCGATATGACAGAAGTAATCCACCCAGCGAGAATTTCAATAATGTGAGCAATCATATTTTGTACTTAGACCGTATTACGAAGGATGAAGTCGGATTCGTGGCGCGTCAGCCGAGGACCAATTACGGGTAACCGGCTCTCAAGGATTCGTGATTCGGGCTTACTAGTTACCAGCAACTAGTTACGATTCACTGCGGCAGCTTCCCGTCCGCCCATTCCCCCAGCTTTTCCATCGGAACACGCAACCCGATAAAGAACTGTCCGAACAATGCATACTCGGCACTGACCCGATCGAAACGCATTTCGTAGATAAGCTTTTTGAACACCAGTGGTTCGGGGGCAAACAGGTCCACGCCCCACTCCCAGTCGTCGAAGCCGATCGAACCGGTGATAATTTGCTGCACCTTGCCCGCATAGCGGCGTCCGACCATGCCATGTTCTTCCATCTGGCGCTGGCGCTCTTCAATCGGAAGCATGTACCAGTTCTTGTCTTCCCCGCGTTTGCGGTCCATCGGATAGAAACACAAATAGCGGCTGTCCGGAATCCTGGGGAAAAGCCGCGCTCGCATGGCCGCCTTCTGGCGCTCAACCGTCTCGCTGACTTCCTTGTTCCACTCCTCGCTCAGAGGAGCTACACCGCGCTCCGTCAACTGCCGAAACAGCTTCACGCTGGAGTCATACAGTCCCAACTCGATCACCGACAGATAGGAATGCACGGGCTCGAGAAACTCCTGCATCCCCGTGCGGTCAAGCTGCAGCTCCGCCTGGTTCAGCTCGTCGAACGAATCGCGGAAGTGGACCAGCATCAGGTCGCCCTTATGCCCGACCATCGAATAGGCGGCGAACTGTCCGGCCTGCTCGCTGGCGGTAAACGCCTCGGTGAATTCGCTTATACATTTCGAGCGTTGCGTTTCGTCAAGCTTGCGCCACTCCGCCCAGCGGAAGCGAAACATCTGATGCAACACGCTGTAACCTTCGAGCGTAAGTGGAACCGCTGGCAATTCTGTCGCAACCGCCTGTACTTCGGCCTTAGGAGCCATTACGAATCCCCACAATCGTCAGAATGAATGGTGATCAGCCTCTTATTGTAATCTGCCGCCCAGTACCCGTTATAAACTGTTGCGTCACTCGGAGACGAAACCCATGCCACGCGGCACCATCCCACGCCAGCCGTCCAAAGCCGGTCGTCATGACAAGGCCAAGACCGCACGCATCGCGACCAAGCCGCTAAAGGCCACTCCGTCGCGATCCGCACCAAAGCCTAAGGCCAAAACATTCCGTTACAACCCTCTCGCGCCCGCACGAGTGAACGAAATCCTCAAGCGCCTCGATGCGCGCTATCCCAGCGTGAAGTGCGCCTTGACGCACAACTCCGCATGGGAGCTTCTGGTCGCGACCATTCTCTCCGCCCAGTGCACCGACGTGCGGGTCAACATGGTCACGCCAATTTTGTTTGAGAAATATCCGACGATTGAGCACTTCGCGGCGCTGCGCCCCGAAGAGTTGGAGCCCGACATCCGGTCTACAGGATTCTTTCGTAGCAAGTCGAAGTCTGTTGTCGGAGCAGCCCGCAAAATCATCAGCGATTTCGGCGGCCAGGTCCCGCGCAGCATGGAAGATCTGCTCACCGTCCCCGGCGCAGCCCGCAAGACCGCTAACGTTGTCCTCGGATCATGGTTCGGCATCGCCGAAGGTATCGTGGTCGATACTCACGTGCAGCGCATCTCCCGCCGCCTCGAGCTCACGAAGAACGAAGCGCCACAAAAGATCGAACAGGACCTAATGAAGGTCATCCCTCGCGACAGGTGGATCGACTTCTCGCATCAGATCATCCATCACGGCCGCGCCATCTGCATTGCGCGCAAGCCTAAGTGCGCCGAGTGTCCACTTGAGAACCTCTGCCACGCCGCCGACAAGACCTGGAGTACGGTCGACATCCACAAGAACGCCAAGCCGTAGCTAAGTCACCCCAGGTAGCAAATAGGGCTTACGGGATCGTTTCCATGCACGCCACGTTCCCCTCCGTGCCGTCACCTTTGCGGCTCAGCGTGAAGTGATACCCCAACTCGCTCTCGAACGCGACGGGCGTTCCATTCACCACGTATGGATGAAAGCGGTAATCCTTTAACGCATCTTTGCTCGCCGCAACCAGCAAGGCATCTCCCTTGACCGGTTCACTGCGCACGATCTTCCCATTTTCATCGACCACAACCTTAAACACCACGTCGCCCTGGATGCCCTTCAGCATGGCCTCTTTGGGGTATTGCGGCAAAGTTTTGTGTCCACCATTCCGGTCAAGGCTGCAGCAGAAACCTGTACCGTTTGAGGAGCGGCCGCCTGCGGTTCCAATGACGCACTGCTGTTCTGTCCCAGTGCGATGGCGGTGCAGCATATAAGAAACGCGATGAAAGCTCTGATTCCTGACATAAACCTCCATTCCGACGATTCGGCGCCACTGCGCAACTAGCGACGGGCGGAACTGGCGTTATTCGATCTCCTCCGAAACAACCGGCACAACGTACGAGAATTCATTTCCTGTCCCAGCAACAAAACGTTGCGCAAACTTTCTCACTGCGGGCTTCGACCGCACCATCAGGTAAGTACTGTATTTCCCGTGCTTTTCGGCGGCAGCAAGGGTTATTCTTACGTTGTACCGCGTGACAGACGCGACCGAGGAACGGCGGACAACATGACCCGGCTTACTCATTTCGTCTTCGGCTTGTTGCTGCTTTTCGCGTCTTCCGTGTTCGCCCAGACTGCCTCCGTCGGCATCCTTGACGGCAACTCCGACGTGGGTACGGTCCTTCATCCCGGCTCCGTCGAGTACGACAAAGCCAAACAGGCCTATACCCTTACGGGGAGCGGCGAGAACATCTGGGCTGCGGCCGACGCCTTTCATTTTGTCTGGAAAAAAGTGAGCGGCGACTTCGCTCTCACCGCCGAAGTCGCCATCCTGACCAGTGGCGGAAACCCGCATCGCAAAGCGGTCCTCATGGTTCGACAGAGCCTCGATGCCGACTCCATCTACGTAGATATCGCCCTGCACGGCGAAGGGCTCACCTCATTGCAGTTCCGCGACGAGAAAGGCGCCGCTACCCACGAAGTACAGAGCTACATCCGCCAACCCAGGCGCCTCCGCCTTGTGAAACGCGGAGACTACTTCTACATGGCGCTCGCTGATGAGAGTCGGCGACTCCAAATCGCCGCTGGTTCACCCAAAATCCACCTCAGCGGCAGCTACTACATCGGAATCGGAGTCTGCTCGCACGACAAAGACGCTGTCACTAAAGCCGAATTCTCCAACCTCGAACTGGCTGATCGCACTATCGCCTCGACGACACAGCCAGTCATGTACAGCGTGCTCGAAACCATCGCCGTCGCCAGTGCCGATCGCGCCGCCCGCTACGTCACCGCTGATCACATCGAGGCCCCCAACTGGACGCGCGACGGCGCCGCCTTCATCTTCAACGCCGGCGGCCGTATCTACCGCATGCCTATCGACAGTCGCAAGCCTGACGCCATCGATACCGGCTCCGCCACCCGCTGCAACAACGATCACGGCATCTCTCCCGATGCGGCGACGCTCGTCATTAGCGACCAGTCTTTGGAGCCGCACGACTCCTTGATTTACACGCTTCCGATCACCGGGGGCGCACCCAGGCGCATCACGCAGAACGCTCCTTCCTATTGGCATGGATGGTCGCCCGACGGCAAGACTCTGGCCTTCGTCGGTCAGCGCAATAACGAGTTCGATATCTATACGATTTCCGTCGAAGGTGGCAGCGAGACCCGTCTCACGACCGCCAAGGGCCTGGACGACGGGCCAGAGTACACTCCAGACGGCGCCTTCATCTACTTCAACTCCGAGCGCACTGGACACATGCAGATTTGGCGCATGAAGTCCGACGGCAGCGATCAGCAACAAGTCACCTCTGGCGAGCTCAACGACTGGTTCCCGCACTTCTCGCCCGACGGTCAGCAGATGGTCTTCCTGTCTTTCGAGAAAGGCGTGACTGGCCATCCGCCCAACAAAGACGTCCGCTTGCGCCAGATGTCCATGTCCGACGGCAAAATGAAAGAACTCGCCAGCCTTTTCGGTGGCCAGGGCACCATGAACGTTCCCTCCTGGTCCCCTGACGGCAGTCAATTCGCCTTCGTCAGCTATGTCTTAGTCGATCCTGAGGATGCCTCCCCGAAGCAGGCTTCCGGGTTACTGGCCGACCCCGCGCGACAGCTCGTTACAAAGATTTCAGCCTCTACCCCTTAAGCCGCTAAACTACTAGCCATGAAGATCTTCATAGTTGCCGCTATGCTAACTGCCGCGCTTAATGCTCTGCCTGCCGACGCCGCCACCGCGGAGTTCGGTCCATCGAATCCGTTTTATGCAACCAGCACCTTACCGTTTGAGGCCCCGCCGTTTGACAAGATCAAGGACACGGACTATCAACCGGCGATTGAAGCCGGCATGGCGCAGGAACTGAAGGAAGTTCAGGCCATAGCTAACAATCCTCAGCCGCCCACTTTTGAAAATACTTTCATTTCTTACGAGAAGTCGGGCCAGCTCTTGCGTCGTGCACTCCTGCCGTTCTTTCAGGTGGCGGGCGCTAACAGCAACCCCACCCTGCTGGCTGCCCGTGCCGCCGTGGCGCCGCAACTCGCCGCCCACGAAGACGCCGTCCTTCTGGACCCGAAACTCTTTCAGCGCGTAAAGGCAATTTACGATCAGCGCCAATCGCTAAAGCTCGATCCTGAGTCGCTACGCCTGGTCGAAGTAACCTATGACAGGTTCGTTCACGCCGGCGCAAACCTCTCCGATGCGGATAAGACCGAGCTCAAGAAGCTGAATGAACAGCTCGCGTCACTGTCCAATGACTTCGAGGCCAAATTGCTGGCTGCGACCAAAGACGGCGCCTACATCACACCCGACAAAGCTGCTCTGGCGGGATTGAACGATGCACAAATTGCCGCCGCCGCCGAAGCCGCTAAGTCACGCAAGGTCGAAGGATTCGTCATCCCGCTACAGAACACCACGCAACAACCCGACCTTGCTTCGCTGACCAACCGCTCGACACGTGAGTCGATTTTCTCCAACTCCTGGAATCGCGCCGAGCGCGGCAACGCCAACGATACTCGCGACATCATTGCGAAGATCGCTCAGCTTCGTGCCCAGAAAGCCAAGCTGCTCGGATACCCCAACTTTGCCGCCTGGAAGCTCGAAGACCAGATGGCCAAAAATCCCCAGAACGCATTGAAGTTCATGGATGAACTGGTTCCGGGCGCGACTGGCAAAGCTGCTGCGGAAGCGGCGGACATCCAGGGCGTAATCGACTCCCAGAAGGGCGGTTTCAAAGTCCAACCCTGGGATTGGGAGTTTTATTCCGAGCAGGTCCGCAAAGCCAAGTACGACCTGAACGAAGATCAGGTCAAGCCGTACTTCGAACTCAACAGCGTTCTACAGAACGGCGTCTTCTATGCCGCCAACCAGCTCTACGGAATTACCTTCAAAGAGCGTAAAGACATTCCGACTTATGCGCCCAACATGCGCGTCTTTGAAGTATTCAACGCCGACGGCAGTTCCCTCGCGCTCTTCTATACCGACTATTTCAAACGTGACAACAAACAGGGCGGGGCATGGATGAACGAGTTCGTCCAGCAATCCAAGCTGCTCGGCACCAAGCCGGTCGTCTCCAATACAGCAAACTTCGCGCCTCCGGCGGCCGGAGAGCCTGCACTGCTCACAACCGACGACGTGACGACGATGTTCCATGAGTTCGGGCACGCGCTCCATGGCATGTTTGCTAATTCCGAGTATCCCCGCTTGTCGGGTACCAATACAGCGCGCGACTTCGTCGAGTTCCCGTCGCAGTTCAATGAACATTGGGCAACGTACCCCTCGATCTTTAAGAACTATGCCAAGCACTACAAAACGGGCGAGCCCATGCCGGCGGAATTGGCCGCGAAGATCGAGAAGGCGGGGACCTTCAACAAGGGCTACGACATGACCGAACTCGTCGCCGCCGCCGAGCTGGACATGCAGTGGCACACGCTCCCAGCCACCGCCCCGCTGCAGAAACCAGACGCGTTCGAGCAGGATGCGTTAACGAAGATCAATCTGTGGATTAGCTACGTTCCGCCGCGCTATCGGTCCAGCTACTTCAGCCACATCTGGGGCAGCGGTTATGCCGCGGGATATTACGCCTACCTCTGGACCCAGATGCTCGATGACGACGCCTACCAGTGGTTCGTTGAGCACGGCGGTCTCACCCGTGCCAATGGTGACCGCTTCCGGCAAATGGTGCTCTCGCGCGGAAATACAGAGGACCTCGAAAAGATGTATGAGGCGTGGCGTGGCGCTCCGCCCAGCATTCAACCTATGCTGAAGTACCGCGGACTGCTGCCCAACTCTAAGTAAGCATGACTGGCAAAACTTAAGGGCGTACCGTTTCGGCGGTGCGCCCTTTATTTCCACCCGGCAGTCTTTTCGCTTAGCGTTGCTTCTTTGCCGGCTTTGCCGGTTTTTGGGCCTTCTTGACCACAGCCTTTTTCGCCGGTGGCTTCTTCTGCAGTGCCTTTTTCGACGGAGCGGCTTTCTTCTTCGCCGGTGCGGCCTTCTTCGCGGCCTTGGCTGGCCCCTTCGCAGGTTGGGCTGGAGATGCTTTCTTGGCCTTGGCTGGCGCCGCTTTCGCGGGACCGCCCGCACCTTTCGCGTCGGCCACGGGCACAGCCGCTGCCTGGGGCGCTTCTGGTGCGCCTTTCGGCTTGCGTCCCCGCTTGGCAGGAGCTGCCGGTGCCGCCGCCGCAGCAACCGGCGGTACAATCGCCGCCTTACCCCGTCCACGCTTCGGCGCTGGAGGCGGCGGCGGTGGCGGTGGCTCGTAGGGCTTCAGGAAGTTGACGATCTCATTGTGTGAACGGAGCTTGCCATCCAACAAAAGCAGAAACGCTTCATCCAGTATCTTCGGGTACTCTGGCAATTGCGGCGTGATGCGCATCTCCGCCATCTCTGGGAACGGAAGCTTCTCGCGCACCTGTCTCCACTTGGTCAGGAAGTTCTTGATCTTCTGATCGACTGCCGACTGGCGGGTCGTTAGACTCAGGAACAGAATCCTCTCCGGTGCAGCAGCGCTCAACACCTTCCAAGCGCCCGAATTGGTAGACGCTTCTCGACCGCTCAGCTTCTTCGCCAGTTCCTGCGCATCGCGCTCCAAATGCTTCCACTTGTCCACGAAGTCGCGGCGTGGAATCAGCTTTTGGATTTCCGAGAGGTCCTTGTCGTTCATCTTACCGGTGAGGAAGTACATGGCAATGGGTCCGGTTTCGACCGAGTAGCCAAGGTCATTCAGGGTCTGCCGCAGCTTGATGGCGTGGACCAGATCGCCACCCTCGGCCTTAGCCACGCTGAGGTGCGGATGCAATACCTTCAGCCAGCCTTCCTTCTCCAGCGCCCGCATGACGTGAATAGGATCATCTTCATGGGCCAGCTGCTCGAGTTCGGCGCCCGCGACGGCCTTGCCGACGAACTCCATGTAATTGTTTTCTTTGGCGGCGTCGTACCGTGCCTGTGTCCGTTCCTCCAAGGGCCAATGGAAGCGTGCGCTCAATCGTGTGGCCCGAATCAGCCGGATCGGATCCTCCAAAAAAGCATAGTTGTGCAACACACGCAGGACTTTAGCTTCGATATCTGCCACGCCATTAAAGGGATCCAGCAATAAACCCCTCGATCCGGGATTCAGCGAGAGCGCCATGGCATTTACGGTGAAGTCGCGGCGCCGTAGATCCTCATTAATGGTTGCAGGTGCCGTTACCGGTGGTTTTCCCGGCTTGTCGTAAGTCTCTACCCTGGTTTGATTTAGCTCCGCACGCACATTGCCCGGCATGAGAAGGTGCAGGGAGCGCAAGCTTTCATCGGTACCTTCGATCGAGATACCGGCTTTTTCCAACTCCTTCTGCAACTTGAGGGGGTTTCCCTGAACGCTGAGGTCAATGTCGCGGATGGGAAAACCGGTAATCAGGTCCCGGATAGTGCCGCCGGTCAGATAAAGGTTAAGGCCCGCGTGCCGTGCGATTTCCTGAATGAGGTTCACACCACGCTGCTGGTCCGGTGTGAGCCGGGTCTCCATGCTATAGATGTAATCAGGCATCTAAATATATGACTCTAAAGGTTATAGCCTGGCTTGTCCGGTGTCGCACGGGGGTGCGACACGGCATCTCGCCTCTTGTTCGGCTGGGAAGCCTTGCCGGGAGCCGGCTACCCGTTCCCCGCAAGCGACGCAAGCTATTCTTATCTCAACACTTAAGGCCTTGCCGCATAGCGACAATATCATACGGTTTTCAATTTGGCTACAAAGTACTACAAAGCAGGCACTTTTCCCCTAAAAGTGCGACAATCGACGAGCATGGGCACCACCCATAAAAAAGTCATTGTTCGGAAGATGGATCGCGACACCATTAGCGGCTATGTGTCGGCTTCCGTAATCTCGGACGGCAAAATCGAGGTACTGAATACCGCAGGGAATGTGGTGTCCATTGAACTACGCGATGTAAAGGGTGTGTATTTTGTGCGCGAGTTCGGCGATTCCGAATCGCTCACCCGCAAGACCTTCACTTCGCGTCCCCGAACCGAAGGCCTGTGGGTGCGGATCCGCTTTCGCGACAACGAAATCATCGAGGGAATGATGCCCAACGATCTGGTTCGCGACGGCGTCGATGGTTTCTCTATCATCCCTCCTGACACACGCTCCAATACCCAGCGGATTTTCGTGCCGCGAACCGCAGTCACTGAAATGACGGTTCTGGCAGTCATCGGCGAAAGAAAATCCCAGCGGCGCGGCCACCCATCCGACGACGCCCGCCAGCAGTCCATGTTCAACTGATGAAACTAGGCAAAATTGCGGCCATTTTGGACGTCGTCCTCGACGGTGGGGACGCCGAAACCGATATCACCGGCGTCGCGGGAATCGAAGAAGCCTCCGCCGGACACATCACCTTCGTCGCCAATCCCAAGTATGCTGCCACCGCACGGACGACGGTCGCCTCCGCCATCATCGTCGGCGAAGACTTTCCGCCACTCCAGCGTCCGTTATTGCGCAGCAAGAATCCATATCTGAGCTTTGCCCGCGCCATCGACCTTTTCTATCATCTGCCGCTATATGCTCCGGGAATTCACCCGACTGCTGTCATCGCTCCGACCGCTCGAATTGGCGCGAACTGCCATCTAGGGGCCTACGTCGTCATCGACGAAGACGTAGTCATTGGCGCCAACGCCGTTCTGCTGCCGCATGTTGTGATCTATCGGGGAGCACGCATTG
This sequence comes from uncultured Acidobacteriaceae bacterium, assembly GCA_963738905.1. GTDB lineage: Bacteria > Acidobacteriota > Terriglobia > Terriglobales > Acidobacteriaceae > DASRAA01. Next base: position 352,855 of record CAVTYG010000006.1, on the reverse strand, counting down.
GCAACAACTTTTTCGCGCACGCGCATTCCGTGGTACGGGAACAGTGCCAGATCGGCGACCGCGTCATCTTGCAAAACGGGGTGATCGTCGGCTCCGATGGTTTTGGGTTCGCCCGCGACGGCGACCATTGGGAGAAGATCGCCCAGTCCGGCCCAGCCATCATCGAAAGCGACGTGGAAATCCAAGCTAACTCTTGCATCGATCGTGCCAGTGTGGGCGAAACCCGCATTGCCCGCGGCGCAAAGATCGATAACCTAACTCAAGTGGGCCACGGCTCGGCAGTGGGCGAACACACTCTTCTCTGTGCACAGGTGGGCCTCGCAGGTTCCACCGTTATTGGCAAGAATGTCGTAATCGCGGGACAAGCCGGTGTGGCCGGACATTGCAATGTTGGTGACGGCGTGATCATCACCGCTCAAAGCGGCACCCATGGCGACATTCCCGCCGGCAGCATGGTCAGCGGTTCGCCAGCCTTCGAACACAAACAGTGGTTGCGGGCAGTAAATGCCTTTACGAAGTTGCCCGAACTGGCGCGAGCCGTTCGGGCGATGACGAGTAAGAGCGGCAGGCCCAAGCCCGAAGAGTAGCCCTGGCATTGCTTGTCGTAGACTGATTTCTTGAGCCGCCCGAACCCGCCCACCACAGAAGCAGTTCAACAGCGCTACGCTCAGCAGCGCGCTGAAGCCCTTTTCACTCTGATCGTTGGCGGAATTTCCATCGCCGCATTGCTCTGGTACTACGCTCATCAGCAAATTCTCTTGTACGGCGACGCCGTGGCCCACATCAATATCGCCCGACGAGTGGTCGACACCCGCTCCTGGCTCTCCTCATTCTTTCAACTCGGTACCGTGTGGCTCCCGCTGCCGCACATCCTGATGCTTCCCTTCGTTTGGAACAAGATCTTATGGACCAGCGGCATTGCCGGATCGATCGCAAGCATTGCCGCTTACGTGCTCGGCTCGTTGGGAATCCTCCGCCTCGTGAGCGCTCGTCTTGGGCAGCCGGCGGGGTTCATCTCCGCCTCAATTTACGCGCTCAACCCCAACCTGCTCTACATGCAGACCACGGCGATGAACGAGCCGCTGTATCTGGCATTCTTCATCTGGGCCATCGTTTACTTCGACGAATGGCGACGTGCAACTCTCATCGATACACCCAAGCGACTAGGAGATCAACCTCCCGAGCGAACCTTGGAATACTGCGGTATCGTCCTCGCCGGAGGCGCGGCCACGCGTTACGACGGATGGTTCTTCGGCGCCATCATTGGCATTCTTGTCCTGTGGACTTTCGCGCGCTGGTGGAAAGCGACTCCCGACGCTGCTCGCCGCCGCCGTATGACAAAGTCTCTCGCCGAGTTCCTGCTGCTGAATCTGCTCGTACCGGCCTTCTGGCTCGCCTATAACCACCGCGTGTCTGGACGGGCCATGGATTGGGCGAACGGTCCGTATTCCGCTCGAGCGATTGCGGAACGGACCACAGCTCGGGGGGCCGCTCCTTATCCCGGCAAAAACCACATCGTCACTGCCGGAATGTACTTTGTGAAAGCTGCAAAGCTGAACGTTGGCCCCGATCATTGGGGTAATGTGCTGTTTGCGGTCGCACTTACCGGCACGGTTCTTGCCCTCTTACGATTTCGGCAGTACTGGACCTGGCTGCTGCTGTGGACGCCTCTGGTCTTCTACGCTCTCTCCATCGCCTACGGGAGCGTTCCGATTTTTGTTCCTGCCTGGTGGCCATTCTCCTATTACAACGTTCGCTACGGGCTCGAACTCCTGCCCGTGTTCGCCGTCTTCCCTGTACTGTTCGCTGCGTATCTCGCGGACACTGTGACGCGTCCCCGAAAGAAACTAATTGTCTGGAGCGTTCTCTCTCTGCTCTTCGCCGCCAGCTATCTTTCCGTGTATGCCGAGGTTCCCATCACTCTGAAAGAAGCCGAGGTCAATGCCCGAACACGTAACATCCTGGAAGAGGCGTTGGCGAGGTTCCTGGTCGCGCTGCCGCCTTCGGCGACAATCCTCATGTACCAGGGCGAACACGTAGGCGCTCTGCAGCAGGCAGGCATACCGCTGCGCCACGTTATCAGTGAAGTGAACCATCCTGACTGGGAGTGGGCCCTCCTCGATCCTGCAGGTCACGCCGATTACATCATCGCCTTCAAGGGTGATCCGGTATGGATGGCAGCCCGCGAGCATCGTCAGGATTTAACTGAACTATTCACTATCACGGTACCGGAACAGGCGAAGTGTGTAATTTACCGCTCCAATCAACGCGGCGGAAGTGCAACACCCTAGCGACCCCACCCAACCTCTTTGCTACACTCACAATCTCATGGCCACCGTTCCTTTCGTCAAAGCCAGCGCCTGCGGTAACGATTTCCTCATCATCGGAATTGAGCACGCTCCCGAAGACATCGCCGCCTTCACCCGCAGGATTTGCGATCGTCATAACGGTGTGGGTGCTGATGGCGTCGAATGGGTCACGTCTACGACCGATGCCGATCTTGCTATTCGCCTCATTAATGCCGACGGTTCGGATGCGGAGATCTCGGGTAACGGCACGCGCTGTGTCGCCGCTTGGTACTGCGCCGAGCGTGGACGCGAGTCGGTGGTGGTTGGAACGGGAGCCGGACTTAAAACCTGCGAGCTGACCCGCCGCGATGGCTTCCGGTTTGAGTTCCGCACCGCAATGGGCCAACCCACGTTCGCCGGCGAGTTCGCCGTCAGCGTAGCGGATCGCGTCCTGCGCGGCATTCCCGTATCAATGGGGAACCCTCACTTCGTCGTCTTCGTGCACGAATTCGAGCCCGGCTGGCAGACGTGGTCCGCCCAAGTTTCTACACATCCAGATTTCCCCGACGGCACGAATGTCGAACTGGTCCGGGTTCTCAATCAGCACGAAATTGACGTTCGTCTCTGCGAACGCGGTGTGGGCGAAACGATGTCCTCGGGCACCGGATCATCCGCCTCGGCGGCGGCTTCCATTCACACTGGCCGCGCCGAGTCTCCAGTCAAGGTTCATACCCCCGGAGGCACGCAAACCGTCGATTGGCAGAGTGAATTGTTCCTCGAGGGCCCTGCCACGATACTCTGTCGCGGCGATTTTTTCGTTTAAGATAGTCCTTCCTGATGACCGATTTCACTCAACCTGAACGCCTACGCCCCGATGCCCTGCGGCCCGGCGACAAGGTTGGAATCATCGCTCCCGCGGGCTTTATCGACCCCGACGCTCTCGAAGCCGGATGCGCATGGCTGATGCGTAAGGGCTACCAGCCGGTCTATCTGCCGTCGATTCTCGATCGCGAACTTTACTTCGCGGGCAGCGCGCAACGCCGGCTGGATGAATTCCACCAGATGTTTGCGCGAACCGAAATTAAGGCCATCATTTGTGCCCGCGGCGGCTATGGCTGCAACTACCTGCTGCCCAACCTCGACTTACGGTTGTTAAAAGCAAACCCGAAGATCTTTTGCGGATGCAGCGACGTCACTACGCTGCTCACTTTTCTGTGCGACCATGCAGGACTGGTCACACTCCACGGCCCGATGCTTAATGTCGACATGCGCCCCGACGGGGTAGACGAGGAATCGTGGAATGCTGCGTTCCTTTCCGGCGAGGCGTTCCCTCGCGAGTTCGCAGCCGACGAAGTGCAAACGCTGGTTCCAGGAACTGCGGAAGGCATGCTGTACGGCGGCTGCTTGTCTCTCTTGTGCGCTTCCATCGGCACGCCGTACGAGGTCGAGACCCGCGGTACCATCCTCTTTATCGAAGACCTCGCCGAACCTGCCTATCGTATCGATCGCATGCTGATGCATCTCAAGCTAGCCGGCAAGTTCACAGGAGTTCGCGGATTGATCTTTGGCGAAATGCTGAATTGCGGCCCCCGCCACACGTTGGAATATACGCTGCAACAGGTCGTGGAACGCGTAGTCGGCGACCTCGGGATTCCGGTCGCCTACGGCCTGAAATCCGGCCATGTTTCCGGTGGAAACATCACCCTTCCTTTCGGAGTAACGGCGCAATTTAGGGCAGGCGAAACTTTCCACCTCAGACTGGCGGCGTCGGTACGAAGTGAAACCGGCGTTCGTGCCCACAGCTCATGACAGTCAAATACATTCACCTCATCGGAATTTGCGGCACCGCCATGGCTTCGCTCGCCGGAATGCTCCAGCGTCGCGGTCACCGCGTCACTGGCTCCGATGTTGCTGCCTATCCTCCCATGTCGGAGTTTCTCGCGTCGCTGGACATTCCGGTAGCGCAGCCTTTCAACGAGACGAACTTGCAGCCCCATCCCGATCTGGTGATTGTGGGAAACGCAATCTCGCGCGGGAATGTCGAACTCGAATATGTTCTCGATCAGCGGCTCGTCATGCAGTCGATGGCGCAGATCGTCTACGACGAATTCCTCGCCCCCCGGGAACGCTTGGTGGTGGCGGGCACGCATGGCAAAACTACCACGTCCTCCCTGTTGGCGTGGCTGTTTACCGAAGGCCAGCGTGCCCCCAGTTTTCTTATCGGCGGAATTCCCGAAAACTTTGGTAGTTCCTTCGCCCTCTGTGAGGGACGCGAGTTCATCATCGAAGGCGACGAGTATGACACCGCATTCTTCGACAAGGGTCCTAAGTTCCTGCATTATTTTCCCGACGCCGCAATCCTTACCTCGGTGGAATTCGACCATGCCGACATCTACAAAGATCTCGACGAGGTAAAGACCGCCTTCCAACGCCTGGTAAACCTGATTCCTCAACGCGGATTGCTCATCGCGTGGGACGGACACCCGAACGTGGACGACTGCGTCAGGCGCGCGTTCTGCCGGGTTGAGCGCTATGGTTTCCGCGAGAACTCAACCTGGCGAATTGTGGATGTGGATTATGGACGAGACCTGACATGCTGGCGGGTAATGCGGGACGGGACATTGTGGGGCGAATTTGAATCGTCTCTCGCCGGTGAATATAACGTGCTGAACGCAACGGCCGCCGCCGCGATGGCAGCTCGTTACGACATTCCTGTCTCAACCATCGCGGCAGGCCTGCGAAGTTTTCGAAGCGTAAAACGCAGGCTCGAGGTCAAGGCGGAAGTGCATGGCATAACCATCATCGACGATTTTGCTCACCATCCCACGGCCATCGCCGGCACACTAAAGGCGCTGCATTCGCGTTACCCACAGCGACGTTTGTGGGCAATTCTTGAGCCGCGCTCGAACACATTGCGTCGCAGGGTATTCGAGACCGAGTTGGCAGAAAGTCTCGCGCACGCCGATCAGGTAGTGCTGGCCGGTGTGTTCAAGTCGGACGCCATCCCCGAAGCGGAGCGGCTGGATCCTTCGGCTGTCATTGCCAGTTTGCAGGCAGGTGGAACTCCTGCCCGCTTGCTGCCCTCGGCAGATGCTATTGTCGAGGCGATCGCTCGGGAGTTGCGCGAGGGCGACGTGGTTGCAATCCTTTCCAACGGCGGATTCGGCGGCATCTACGATAAGCTTCCCGCGCGCATCTGCTCCCTTCACGAGGTATCGACGCGGGCGTGAGAAACTTCCGAAAGTTCCAGCCCGTCATACACCTCACCGCGCTTTACCTCGCTGCTCTGGTTCCGTCGCTCCTTGCCGGCACACCCGTTACCTGCACGGTTCCGGCGAGTGCCCAGCCACAAGCAACTGAGTACTTCGTCTCGCTTGCCGACAACGCCCGCCGCGTCGCCCATGTGAGTATTCGCTTTCCACAAGCGAGCGGCTCGATCACCTTACACATGCCCGTATGGAACGCGCTCTATCAGGTGCGTGATTTTGCCGCCAACATAGAAAACGTTCGCGCCATCGATGCGAATAACCAAGTCGCCGTCATCACGAACACAAAAACGAGCGAGTGGGCAACTTCAGCGACAACACCCTGCGTCGTAGTGCAATACGATATTCACCTCGATAATCCCGGACCATTCGGCGCCCAGCTCAACCAGGAGCACGCTTTCTTCAACTGGGCGATGGTGCTGATGTATTCGCCCGCGACCCGTTCGCAAAGCATGAGCCTCCAGTTGCTCGATGTCCCGCCGAACTGGGGAATGCGCGACTTGCATGTTCTGGGCAGCGCTCCCCCCGGTGCAGTGGAGAAAGTCGTTGGCGTTGCGCGCAACTACGACGATCTGGCCGACAGCCCGGTGGAAATCGCCGTCTTCCAGCAGTTCGATTTTCAGCAGGACGGAGCGACATACCACATCGTGGTACATGCCAGCCCGTCCGATTATGACTCGGCCAAGCTGCAAGACGCGCTCCGCCGCGTCACCAGTGCCGCTGTGAGCTGGATGGCCGATCGCCCCTTCAACGACTACACCTTCCTCTATCATTTTCCCCACGGCCATGGCGCCGGGGGCATGGAACACGCCTACGGCACGGCTATCGATATCAACGCTGAGCGCCTGAGCACCGATCTGCGGTCCGTCATCAGCGTCAGTTCCCACGAGTTCTTTCACCTGTGGAATGTCAAGCGAATACGTCCCCAGTCGCTCGAGCCCATCGATTACCAGCGCGCGATGGACACTCGCGCGTTATGGTTCAGCGAAGGGGTCACCAGCACAGTCGGCGACATGCTGCTCGCCCGCGCCGGAATTATTAGCAGCAGTCAGTACATTGAGCGCGTCGCGAGTGAGATCAACGAATTACAGGCGCGCCCAGCGCATCGCTGGCAGTCCGCGGAAGACTCCAGCCTTGATGCCTGGTTCGAGGGCAATTCCTTCTACCGAACGCCACAGCGCAGCATCAGTTACTACAACAAGGGCGAGGTGCTGGGCGTGCTTCTCGACCTGCGTATCCGCCAAGCCACCGATGGCAAAAAATCGTTGCGCGACCTCTTTCAATGGATGGACGACAATTACGCGAAGAAAGGCGTATTCTTCCCTGACTCGGCCGGCGTACAAAAAGCTGCCGAGACAGTCGCAGGTCAGAGCTTCGCCGATTTCTTCCACAATTACGTTGCCGGCACATACGAACTTCCCTACAACACCTTCTTTGGCTTTGTGGGACTACAGGTAGCAGAGACCCCCGTACAGGTTGTGACTCCGGGATTCGAGAGTACGAGCTTCTTGGGAGCCCAGCCGGAGGTGACCGCCGTCTATTCCGGCAGCGACGCCGAGCGCGTCGGACTTCTCGTGGGAGACCGGATTCTCGAGGTGAATGGGAAACCGGCGGTCGCGCCCATCGAAGGCCAGCTCGGACGCATGCGCGAAGGCTCGACTGTAAAACTCCGCATCGCCAACCGGCGGGGGCAGCGAGATATCAAGATCAAGCTCACGACACGTTCTCGGTCGGAATATCTTCTCCAGGACGTGCCTTCGGTCACTCCCGAACAACACGCGCACCGCGACGCTTGGATTCGCGGCGATGACGAGCCGGGCGGCACGCAGTGATCCGCACGATTTTCCTCCTCACCTACTGGGGCCTTTCGATCCTCATCGTCGGCCCGTTTCTTCTGCTGATCACCCTGGTCACCCAGAGTGCCGACATCATGTATCGCGTCGCCACGAAACTCGGCATCTCGGGTGTTCGCTTCGCTGGAATAAAGATTGACGTCCGTGGGCTTGAACAACTGCAATTCGGTTGCAGTTACATTTTCATGTCAAACCACGTGTCAAATCTCGACCCACCCGTTCTTATTCCGTCAATTCCCCGCCGCTGCTCCGTACTAGTGAAGAAGGAAGTCTTTCGCATACCGATTCTCGGATTTGCAATGAAGGTCGCACGCCTGGTGCCGGTGGATCGCAGCAATCGCGAAGCCGCGATTGAAAGCGTTCGCATTGCCGCTGAGGTACTGCAGAGAGGCTTAAGCATGGTGATCTATCCCGAAGGGACCCGCTCGACGGATGGGCGCCTGCTCCCCTTCAAGAAAGGACCATTCCATCTGGCTATGGAGGCCGGTGTGCCGGTGGTCCCCGTTACGATCCTGGGAACGGCCGAGTGCTGGCCAAAAGGAACGTGGGCGATGCGGCGTGGCACCGCGACATTGATCTTCCATCCGCCCATCGATCCCACCCAATTCGCCGATCGCGACGGCCTCATGGCCGCCGTTCGCAATCAGATTGCAGGCGCACTACCCGAGAATCGCCGATCATAGACGAAAAAAGCCGAGCCGAGCCGGCCCCTCTCATCCAACAACTAGTCCAAGTGTGTCAGCTCACGGAAGACCCCGAAGCGATCATCGATCTCTTCCCGCGTCAGCGACTGCAGCCGTTCCGTGCCAAAACGCTCCACCGAGAACGATCCCATCACGCTGCCGTAGAACATCGCGTGCTTCAGTACGTTGCGCGTGATCTCGCCCTGCGACGCGATGTAGCCCATGAATCCGCCTGCAAAGCTATCGCCTGCGCCGGTAGGATCGCGCACTTCCTCCAATGGCAGTGCCGGGGCGCGGAAGGGGTGGTGGCCACCGGCAAACTGGCCATCGCGAAAGAAGATGGTCGCTCCGTATTCGCCATGCTTGATCACCAGCGCCTTGGGCCCGAGTTCCAGCACCTTGTGCGCGGCCCGCGGAAGGCTATTGTCATCCGCCAGCATCTTGGCTTCACCATCGTTGATCAATAGCACATCTACCCGCTTCAGCATCTCATCGAGGTTCGTCCGATGGTCCTTGATCCAGTAGTTCATGGTGTCGCCGCCCACCATCTTTGCTTTCGGCATCGAGTCGCGCACCTTGGCCTGCAACACGGGATCTATGTTGGCAAGAAACAGAAACTCCGAGGTCAGGTATTCCGAAGGCAACTGCGGTTGAAACGTAGCGAACACGTTGAGGTCGGTCTGCAGCGTCTTGGCCTCATTCACGTTCTCGCCGTACTCACCCTTCCAAAAAAACGTTTTGCCCCCGGCGTGCTGGATGCCACGCGTATCCACACCGCGTTTCTTCATCACATCTTCGTGCTCGGCAGTGAAGTCCTCACCGACCACGCCCACGACGCGGACATCGGTGAAGTAGCTGGCCGACAGCGAAAAGTAAGTGGCAGCACCTCCTAGCACTTTGTCGCGCACTCCATAAGGGGTTTTAAGACTATCGAATGCAACCGAGCCGACGACTACGATGGACAATTGCGTCTCCTATGAATTCTCGGTCTTGAAATACTTTCCAACCAGCAAATATAGGCGCTGGAGCGTGGCCGAAGGCACCTTCGACTTATCGGTAATGATGGCGTGGCTCAACGCGGAACCGCATTTACACGTCCGTTCCTTAGGCAACGTACCAACCGCTTCGCGGACCACATCGCACGCGTGCTCCGCATTCTTCAGCAGCACGCCCACGATCTGCTCTACCGTCACGTGATCATGCTCCGGGTGCCAGCAGTCATAGTCGGTCACCATCGCGACGGTCACATAACAAAGCTCCGCCTCGCGCGCCAGACGTGCTTCCGTCAGATTGGTCATGCCAATCACATCCATGCCCCAGCTGCGATACAGGTTCGACTCGGCTTTGGTCGAAAACTGTGGGCCCTCCATGTTGAGGTATGTTCCGCCACGTTTCACGGCAACGCCGGCGCGGCGGCAAGCCTCTTCCACGAAGGTTGCCATCTCGCCACAGATCGGATCGCCCAGAGAGACGTGCACCACCAGACCGTCGCCGAAGAAAGTGTCCACACGATGGCGAGTGCGATCGACAAACTGATCCGGGATGACGAAATCCAACGGCTTATGTTCTTCTTTCAACGAACCGACAGCCGAGAGCGACAGAATTCGCTCGACGCCGAGTTCCTTGAAGCCATGAATATTGGCGCGATAATTAAGCTCCGTCGGCATAAACCGATGCCCCCGCCCATGGCGAGCCAGAAACGCAACCCTGCGGCCGTTGAGTGTGCCCAATACATAGGCATCCGACGGCGTACCGAAAGGCGTGGAAAGCGACAACTCCTGCACATCGGTAAGCCCGGGCATGGCGTACAGACCACTCCCACCGATAATTCCGATCTCTGCCTGCAAAGGATCACCTCAGAGGATGGTGTGCAAACTATCGATTATACAAAAGCAAACGGGCGTCACGAACCTCGCCATAACCAATCGGGCGCGCGTGAAACTGCTTCACCACGACTCTGCTACCTTGTGTCCTAGCCGGGACGCGCGGAACATGCCAATGCCCTCTCTATCACGGAATGCAGTGTTGATCCTGATAGGCCTCACACTCGTCCTGCACACGGCCGAAGAATATTTGACCTTCCCAGGAGACTCGTTGCCGGTCGGTCATTTTTCGGGATGGCTCGCTCCCCCACGGCTCCAGCACAACCTGCGGGAATTCCATATCGCCCTGGAGCTCGCGACGGTGCTCCCTTTGCTCTTGATCGCGTGGGCAATTGCGCGTCCGCGCAAAGCACTGCTGGTATCGGTGCTGTTCCTCGAGTCCATCCTGCTGGTCAACGTGGGTGCACACCTGCTGGACGCATTCGCCAGGCGCGGTTACTCTCCCGGATTAATCACTGCCGTGCTGATCAACCTACCGTTCGGAATTTACGTACTCCGGATCGCAGTCAAGCAGCAATGGATTCGGGTCAATGAAATGTGGCAACTGATTGGCGTGGCGGTCGTGCTACATGTAGTGTGGGCGGCGATCAGTCTCTAGCAGGCTTGCGGTAGAGCTGGTCTTCAGACCCGCGCGTTCAGGCCTTATATTTTTTCTCGCCGGCTCCTACCGCATGAGCATGGCGATGTGCGGCCCGTTCATCGCTCCCAGCGACCAATTCGCTGCGTTGATGAAAAAGTTGGGGAACAACCCGATGCCGATCGTTCCGGCGGCTGTAATGGCCAACGCCAGCCCCATCGCGGGACCAACCCTTACCGGTTCCGTATCTACCGCTGGCTTGATGATCATCGTGCTGGCGATACGCATGTAGTAATACAACCCGATCACGGAATACAAGACGGCGAGCGATGCCAACGCATAGTGCCCGGTCTGAATCAAGCTCAGGAAGATAAAATATTTCCCCCAGAATCCCGCCAGTGGAGGTATGCCTGACAGCGACAGCAGGAACACCAGCATCAACATCGTCTCAACCGGGGCCTTGTAGTAAAGCCCGGCGATATCGTCAATCTCGTCGCCAATGATGTTGCGCCGCCGCAGCGAGGTGATCACCGCGAACGCGCCCAGGTTCATGAACGTGTACACCAGGAGGTAGATCATGATGGCCATGATCCCAGTGGAATTGTTCACGCCGTCGCTCGCCACCAGGCCCAGCAGCATGTACCCCACGTGAGCGATCGACGAGTACGCCAGCAGCCGCTTCAGGTTGTTCTGCGAGATGGCCGCGAGGTTACCCACTGTCATGGTCACGATGGCGACGAAGATAAGTAGCGGAACGTACATCGCACGCAGCGGCCCCAATCCGAACAGGAAGATCCTCAGCAACAGCGCCCAGCCCGCTGACTTCACCGCGACCGACATGAATCCTGTGACGCTGGTCGGCGCACCCTCGTACGCATCCGGCGCCCATTGATGGAACGGCACCGCTGCAATCTTGAAACAGCAGACCCACCGTCGTCGTCAGAAGCGCAAATGCGACCACCGGATCGTGCGGGCGCGTGGCCATCACTTCCTGCAACCTGCGCGCAATCATGCCGAGATTTGTACTGCCCGTCACGCCATAGAAGAGCGAGAGACCATAGGCAAAGAGTCCGGACGAGAACGCTCCCAGCAGCAGATACTTCAGCGCCGCTTCGTTGGAGCGCTTGTCGCGCCGCAGAAATCCCACCAGCACGTAAGTCGAAATCGCCATCAACTCCAGGCCGATGAACAGCAACACGATGTCGTAGCCGGCGGCCATACACATCATGCCGACGACTGAGAACAGCAACAGCGCGTAGAACTCACCGTGGTTCTCGCGTTCGATTTCCAGATACCGTATCGACATCAGGATGGCGATCGCCGCCCCGGCGAGGAAAAGGTAGAAGAAGTACAGCGCGAAGCGATCGACGACGAGCCCGCCCATGAAGCCGGCGAACGCGTCAACCACGTGACCGCGCTGCTCAGCCGCGCGATACGCCAATTGCAACTTGCCTACCGCAGCCGCGGAAAAGGCTAGCCCGGCAAGCGCGGTGAAGGCGTTTACCTGCTTCCATTCTTTGGGCAGGATTAAGTCAATCAGAAGTATGCCCAGCGCAAACAGCGCCAGCAGCAGCATGGGCAATGCCAGCAGGTAATCGGTGCTCGAAAAATATAAGCCGAGCGAATTCACAGTGTCACTCATTTTTGAAGGGGCACGACTTCAGCCGCGCCGTTAAGCCCAGTTTTGTGAATTTCCGCGCGGACTTCAGTCCGCGCAACAGTTTTCTTCGTAACTCCGGTGTCTGCCGCGTTCCCGGTGGTTGCCGGCGTCTTTACCTCCGGCGTTTTCGCCGGCTCGGGCAGCGGGGTCGCAGCGTCCGGCGCCGCCTTTGCAGGATCAGCCGCCAGCACTGGTTTGGTCAGCCCGGGATAATCCGGCCGCACCGTCGCCACCAGGTTGTTCACCGGGGTCGCCAGTATCTGGAACAGCGGCTTGGGATACAGTCCGATGGCAAACGCCAGCACCACCAACGGCACGAACGTTGCCATCTCGCGCGCCGACAAGTCGCGCAGCTTGGCGTTCTTGGGATTATTGTTGTGCCCGAAGAACACCCGCTGATAGAGCCACAGCAAGTACGCCGCCGCGAGAATCACCCCCGGCGCCGCCCACGCCGCCCACCACTTGTTCTCCATGAACGTGCCCTGGAGAATCGTGAACTCGCCGACGAACCCGTTCAGCAGCGGCAAGCCCATCGACGACATGAACATGATGAGCGCGATGGTCGCGTACATCGGCATGATGGTCGAGATGCCGCCGTATTCCGCGATCTCGCGCGTATGCCGCCGCTCATACAAAATGCCTACAATCAAGAACAGTGCGCCGGTGGAGATGCCGTGATTGATCTGCTGGATCACCGAGCCGCTGATGCCCAGCGGGCTGCAGGCAAAGATTCCCAGCGTGCAGAAGCCCAGGTGGCTGACCGACGAGTACGCCACCAGCTTCTTCATGTCTTTCTGCACCAGCGAAACCAGCGCGCCATAAATGATGCCGATGATCGACAGCGTAATCACCAGCGTGCGCACCCACGGCGTCATCGCCACTGCCGGGAAGAACGGCAGCGAGAAGCGCAGGAACCCGTACGTCCCCATCTTCAACAGGACGCCTGCCAGAATCACCGAGCCGGCCGTCGGAGCCTCTACGTGCGCATCCGGCAACCATGTATGGAACGGAAACATCGGAACCTTGATAGCAAATCCTAGGAAGAACGCGAAGAACAGCCAAATTGCGGCCGGCCCGGCAATCTTCGGCGCCGTCGCATACAACTCGGTTAGCGAGAACGTGTACACGCCCGTCAGCGTGTGGTGATGGAAGTACAGGAAGATGATGCCCAGCAGCATCAGCACCGAGCCAAACAGCGTGTACAAAAAGAACTTGATCGCCGCGTACAGCTTGCGCGGTCCGCCCCAGATGCCGATCAGCAGATACATCGGCACCAGCATGGCCTCCCAGAACACAAAAAACAGGAAGAAATCGTTGGCCATGAAGACGCCGAGCATGCCGGTCTGCAGCACCAGGAACCACGCGTAGTACTCCTTGGCGCGATCCTGGATGGCTTCCCACGACGACAGGATCGAGATCGCCCCCAGCAGCGTGGTCAGCATGATCAGCAGAAACGAGATGCCGTCGATGCCCAGCACGTAGCCGGCGCCGATCGAGGGAATCCAGTTGTTGGGCGAGCCTTCCACAAACTGGAAGCCGCTGCGCTCTTTCAGCGCCCAGAACCACGGCACTAGCGGCAGCGAGACTATGAATCCCAGCATGCCGAAGATGTTCGCGACCCAGCGGACCGCGTCTTTGTTCTCCTTCGGTATGAATAGCAGGAGAATCGCGCCCACCAGCGGCGTAAACAAAACAATCGAAAGTATGTGGTTATACATAAAATCTGCTCTTACCCTTCGGCACCGCTACCAGTTCAATCCGTTCATTTACTTGCTGGCAACTGACAACTGGCAACTGACAACTGTTCCTCACCACTTCACCACGTAATAAAAAACAAATCCCACGAGGCCCGCGATCATCACCAGCGCGTACCATTGCACCAGGCCCCACTCCAGCAAGCGCATGGGATACGAAGCCAGTCGCGCCAGCATTGCAGGCCCATTAACCCCCACGCCATCGATAATCCACTTGTCCCACCATGCGGAAACTCTGCCGCTGAACCGAGTGATCCACCCCGCGCCATTCACGGTGCCGTCGATAACATCGGCATCGAACTTCCACAGGCCCTCGCCCAGCCCCAGCATGCCCAGACGCACGGCCCCAGCTTTGCCCGCCCGGTCACGAACCAGTCATAGACCTCATCCACATACCACTTGCGGAAGAGCGTCTTGTAAAACCGCGGAGAGACTTCGTTGATCGGCTCCTTGTAACCCTTGTCGGCGTTCTTGTAGGCACGCTGCGCCAGCCACCAGCCCACGATCGCTGCGCCGACTGACGCGAACATCAGCGCATACTCCAGCGGATCGGTATGCTCGACTTGCTTCTCGCCGGCGGCGACTTGTTTCTCGTGGCCTTCCGCTTCCATTACCTGCGCTTCCTTGGCGAACACCGGCTCCAGAAACTTCTCGAACTTATTCGATCCGCCTAGGCTGTGCGGCATACCGAGGTATCCCGCGCCCAGCGAGCAGATCGCCAATATGACCAGCGGCACCGTCATCGACTTGGGCGACTCATGGATGTGGTGCTCCACCTCATGACTCATGCGCGGCTTGCCGAAGAACGTCAGGTAAATCAGCCGGAACATGTAGAACGAGGTCATCAGCGCGGTCAGAAACGCGATGTACCACAGGTAGCGATACGCGCCTGCCTCCCGCGACCACGTCTCCCAAAGAATCGCGTCCTTGGAAAAGAAGCCCGCGAATCCGGGGATACCCGCTATCGCCAGCGTGGCGATAAGCATCGTCCCGAACGTGGTTTTGATCTTCCCGTGCAGGCCGCCCATGTGCTGCATGTCCTGCTCGCCGCTCATGGCGTGAATCACCGAGCCGGAGCCAAGGAACAGTAGCGCCTTGAAGAATGCATGCGTGAACACGTGGAAGACGCCCGCTGCGAACGCTCCTACGCCGAGCGCCAGGAACATGTAGCCCAACTGCGAAATGGTCGAATACGCCAACACGCGCTTGATGTCGTTCTGTACCAGCGCGATGGTCGCCGCGAAAATCGCCGTCAGCGCGCCGACAATCGCCACCGTCTTCATGGCGTTCGGCGCCAGCACGAACAACGCGTTCGAGCGCGCCACCAGGTACACGCCCGCCGTCACCATAGTCGCTGCGTGAATCAGTGCCGACACCGGCGTCGGACCTTCCATCGCATCCGGCAGCCAGACATGCAACGGGAATTGCGCCGACTTGCCGCAAGCCCCTATAAAGAGGAACAGGCACGCCGCCGTGATCCACGGATCACCGATGAGGAACTTCCCGCTGCGCGCGATGGCATTGACTTGCGTGTACTGCACCGAGCCGAAATACCACGCAATCGTCAGCAGCCCCAGAAGGAACCCGGCGTCACCGATGCGATTGGTGATGAACGCTTTGTTGGCCGCGGTCGAAGCAGAGTGTCTCTGGAAATAGAAGCCGATCAGCAGGTACGAACACAGCCCCACGCCCTCCCACCCCACGAACATCAGCGCATAGTTGTTCGCCAGGATGAGCGTCAGCATCGAGAACATGAACAGGTTGAGGTACCCGAAGAACCGGTAGTAGCCGCCCTCGTGTCCCATGTAGCCGATCGAATAGATATGGATCAACATGCCTACGCCGGTCACGAACAGCAGCCAGATCGCCGACAGCGGATCGAGCAGGAAACCGGCATCAGCGCGGAATTGCGCGGTCTGCCCGCCGTGAATCAAGTAGCTCAGGCTGTTGTCGCCGGTTCCGAGCCATGTGAACATCACCTTCTCGAACGGTTTGCCCGGAGTCGCTGCCGAATATCCCGTGTACTGCCATACCGCGAGGCACGCCCAGGCGAAGGCCAGTACCACCATGCCCACGCAAATGCCGCTCACCGCCGACTTCGTCAGCTTGCGTCCAAAGAAAAACATGCAAGCCGCACCGACAGCGGGAAACAGCGGAATCAACCAGATGTGGTCAAGAAAATACATTGTTGCTCTCAGCTTTGGTTACTAGTCGCTGGTAACTGGTTCGAACCCTCAGCCTCAGTTCCCGATCACCAGTCACCAGTTACCACTTCAACAAATCCGCCTCATCCACATTCACCGTCTCTTTATTTCGGAAGAAGGCGATGATGATGCCCAATCCGACCGCAGCCTCGGCCGCAGCATCGGTGATGACGAAAATCGCGAACACCTGCCCATGCAACCCGTACAGCCGCGAAAACGCCACCAGGTTCAGGTTCACGGCGTTCAAAATCAACTCAATCGACATCAGGATGATGACCACGTTGCGCCGCGTCAGCACCCCGATGGTGCCGATAATCAGCAGCGCGGCCGCCACAACCAGGTAATGCAGTGTTGTAATTTCAGCCATAAATCGCTCTCACTCTGTCATGGTCGGCGTTTCGTTCTGACAACTGGTAACTGGCAACCGGCAACTGCCTTTCAGATTCTCTTCTTCGCCATGACCACGGCGCCTACAATCGCCACCAGCAACAGCAGCGACGCAATCTCAAACGGCAGCATGTACTGTCCGTACAGCGCCAGGCCCACCATCTGCGTGTTCGACCCTTCCGGCAACGTCGCCGTGAGATTCACCGGGAAGATCTCTCTTCCCTGCCGAATCACAAACAGCAGCAGCCCACCCAGCGCGAGAGCGGCAATCAGTCCCACCGCCCACTGCTTGTTGAACTGAATCTCGCGAATGTTCTGGTCCAGGTTCACCAGCATGATGACGAACAGGAACAGCACCATAATGCCGCCGGCATACAGCACAATCTGCACGCCAGCCACGAACGGCGCATAGAGCATCAGGTACAGCCCGGCCAGCGAAACCAGCGTGCCAATGAGCGACAGCGCCGCATGTACCGCGTTCTTGCGTGTGATCACCGCGATGGCAAACACGATCGCCGCAATCGACAGCCCATAAAAGAAAATCGGAGTAGCGACAGGATTCATATCGCGCGCCGCTCCGTTTCTGGCAACTGGCAACTGGCGACTGGCCACTGCTTCATTTCGCGTACCTCACCGGCTCCTGCCCACGCTCGAGCGCTGCCTGGTCCAGCACCATACCGTCACGGCTGTACAGCGCCATCTCATAGTCCTGCGTCAACTCCAGCGCATCCGTCGAGCACGCCTCGGCGCACAGTCCGCAAAACATGCAGCGGCTCAGATCGTAGGTCCACGTGACCACTTCTTTGCGCTTGGTCGTCGGATTGCGCTCGCCCTTCACCACGATCAACTGTTCGGGACACGCCAGCGCACACAAGTTGCACACAATGCACAGTGACTCGCCCGTCTCCGGATTCGTGTTGAGCCGCGGCTGTCCGCGATAGCGCTCGTACACCACCGGACGCTCCAGCGGATACTGCTCCGTGATCCGCTCCTTCTCCGATTGATTGTGAAACGTGACCGACAGCCCCTTCACCAGATCCACCAGAAACACTTTGCGCAGTAACGGACTCAGACTCACCGGGCCCCTCCTACCACCGCCGCCAGCAACTCCTGCCGCATGCCGACCAATGCCGTCAGGACTAACACACCCAGCCCAATCGGCAGCAATACCTTCCAGCCCACCTTCATGAGCTGGTCAAAGCGATAGCGCGGAAACGTCCCGCGATACCAGATGTACAGGTACATAAAGCAGGCAACTTTGGCGACGAACCAGAAGATGTCCTGCACCCGCTCGCGCACGCCCGGCAGCAGCAGCACCAGCCCAACGAACCCCAGCAGCGCGCCGAACACGCCCAGACCAATCGCCTGCGCGCGCATCTGCACGATCTTCGGCATGCGCACCGTCCCCAGCAGAGTGCCTGCCGCCATCACCAGAAACGCCAGGCCCGGAATCAGCGAAAATGCCAGGTCCCATGCCGGCCCACTCAACGTATTCGCGAACGGCCGTAGCCACCCGCCCAACCATAGAGTCACTGCGATCGAAGAAACTCCCAGCATCGCCGAATATTCCGCCAGGAAGAACAGCGACCAGCGAAATCCGCTGTACTCGGTGTGAAATCCCGCCACCAGTTCCGACTCAGCTTCCGGCAGATCGAACGGCGCGCGGTTAGTCTCGGCGATCATCGCGATCGCGAAAACGACGAACGCCAGGAATCCCAACGGGAAGAACTTGAAGATGAACCACGTACCCTGCGCGTTCTGCGCCTCGACGATGCCGATCATGCTCAGCGTGCCCGTTCCGGTCTGCAAGCTCGTCATCAGCACCGCGCAAACAATCGCCAGACCCATCGCGATTTCATACGACACCATCTGCGCGCTCGATCGCAGCGATCCCATCAGCGGATAGTGCGAGTTCGACGACCACCCGGCCATGATGATGCCCAGCACGCCCAGCGACGAAATGCCCAGCATGAACAGCACGCCGATATTCATATCGGTCACGGCGTGCGTGCGCCCAAACGGCACCACCAGGAACGTAGTGAACGCTGTCATGGTCACCACCACCGGCGCCATCCAGAAGACAACCTTGTCGGCGTTCGCCGGAATGATGTCTTCCTTGATGAGCAGCTTCAGCGCATCGGCAAAGGGTTGCATCAACCCGTGTGGGCCTACACGCATCGGGCCCAGGCGAATCTGCATGTGCGCCAGAATCTTGCGCTCCAGCCAGTTCATCGCAATCACCGACAGCGACACGCCCAGCACGATCGCGACGATATACACCGTGGCCCACAGCTGGCTGCCCGCCTCGCCCGGCGTTACACCCGAATTGAGATAGCTCTTGATTGCATCCAGCATTTGAGCCTTTACCAGCTACTGCTTCTCACACTAATTACCAATTGCTAATTGCTAATTACTGCTCTACCGATCCACCTCTCCCAACACGATGTCGAGCGTCCCGATCACCGCGACCACATCGGCGACCAGCATCCCGCGCACCATCTTGTCGAGAGCTTGCAAATTCACGAATGACGGCGGACGCACCCGCACCCTGTACGGCTGCGTCGACCCATCGCTCACAATGAAATATCCCAGCTCGCCCTTGGGCGCTTCGATCGAGTGGTACACCTCGCCCACCGGTGGCTTGATGACCTTCGGAACCTTCGCCATGATCGGTCCCGTCGGAATCCGCTCCACCGCCTGCTGCAGGATCCGTACCGACTGTCGCATCTCCGCGATGCGTACCAGGTACCGGTCATACGTGTCGCCATTGATTCCGGTCGGGAATCTCGAAGTCGAAATCCTTGTAGCACTCGTACGGTTGCGCCTTGCGCAGGTCCCACTTCACGCCGCTGGCGCGCAGCACCGGACCCGTGACGCCAAGCGCGATGCAATCTTCCGGCTTCAGAATGCCGACATTCTTCGTACGCGCCACCCAGATGCGGTTCGTTGTCAGCAGCTCTTCGTACTCGTCGAGCTTAGGCAGAAAGAACGTGCAGTACTTCCTTACGTCCTCTTCAAACCCTTCATACGTTTCGTAAATGCACCCGCCGATGCGAAACGCGTGCGTCGTCAGCCGCGCGCCGCAATACTTCTCAAAAATCCTCAGGATCTCTTCGCGGTCGCGGAAGACATAAAACAGTGGCGTAATCGCGCCGATATCGAGAGCATGCGTGCCCAGCCACACCTGATGGCTGGCAATGCGGCACAGCTCCGTCATGATCACGCGGATGTGCTGCGCCCGAGGTGGCGCTTCCACATTCAGCAGCTTCTCGACTGTCTCGCAGTAGCCCAACCCATTCGATACCGCCGCCACATAATCCATGCGGTCGACGTACGGATTGAACATCGTGTAGGTGCGGTTCTCGCCAATCTTCTCCACGCCGCGGTGCAGGTAGCCGATGACGCACTCGGTGCCCAGCACCTTTTCGCCATCGAGCTTCAGGATCACTCGCAACACGCCGTGCGTTGACGGGTGCTGTGGCCCCATGTTGAGCACCATCTCGGTGGAGTCGAGAAACGTCTTGTCTTTCGTATCCAGATCGAGGTAATCGAGTTTGGTTGAGTCCCTCATTGTCCGCTCTCGATTCCCAGGTTGATCTGCACCCACTCTTTGTCTTGTTGCAGAATGCCGTAATCCTTGCGCAGCGGATGCCCCTTCCAATCCTCCGGCAGCAAAATGCGCTTCAAGTCCGGATGCCCGTCGAACACGATGCCGAACATGTCGAACGCCTCACGCTCCAGCCAATTCGCCGTCTCCCAGATGGGCACCGCCGACGCAACATGTTCGCCATCTTTGATCCGCGTCTTCACCCGAATCCGCTCGTTATGCGGGAACGAATACAGCACATACACGACGTCGAATTGCTGCTCGCGCTTGGGATAGTGCACTGCGGTAATGTCCACGCAGTAATCGAAGCCTTCGGCGTCACGCATTCGCAGCAGAATTTCCGCCAAGATCGAGCTATCGACGATTACGTACTTCTGTCCCAGGTAGCGGCTGGCTTCGAGAATCCCCGATCCGTATTGCTGCTTGAGCGCGTTAGTCAGCTCCGATTCCCACGGCTCCGGAACCGGCCCAGCGGGTTTTGCAGGAGCAGCCGGTGGCTTAGGCGCGGCAGCAGCGGCAGGCTTGGCCTCCGTCGGCGCAGCCGGTGTGGCAGCGGCTGCCTTCACTTCAGCAGCGGCTGCTTGGGGGACCACCGGTTTGACTTCAGATTTGTCCGGAACGGCGGCTTCCGCGGGCGCCTTCGCGCCCTCCGGTAGAGGGGAGACGGTATCGGGTCCCTTACTGTCTTCGGGCATTCAATGCCTCTCTGCGATGGCTCGCCCACTTGCGCGGCGAACCCATTTAAGTTGTAGCAGCTTCGACCAGTAACTATGACGTGCGCGGGTCACGACAGACTGTGACTCCAATCACACCGCGGCGCGAAACCCACTACACATGCGGGTTCATCGCCGACGAGAAAACCAACGGTCACCGCTTCCTTCGCCAAACAAAAACCCATCCGCGTTCCACGGATGGGCCAACTCACTTCTCTGTTGGGTGTCATCCTCCCTACACCCATTCCAACGCTCCCTTTTTCCAGATCCAGATGTATCCCACGATCAGGATACCGAGGAAAATCCCCATCTCCAGCAGCCCGAACAATCCCAGCAGTTTGAACTGCACCGCCCACGGAAACAGGAAGATCGTCTCCACGTCGAACACCACGAACAATATCGCGACAATGTAGAACCGCACGGTGTAACGTCCGCGCGCGTCGTCGAACGGCGTGATGCCGCACTCGTAGGGCATCAGCTTGGTTTCGCTGGGCTTTTTGGGACGAATCAACGTGAAAATGGCCAGCGTCCCCGCCGCCACCAGAAAGGCGATAAAAGCAAAGGTAAAAAGAGGTACGTAATTCTGCGGCATGAAAGTACTCTCAACGGTCACGAAACGCGACCACATGTAGTGAACGCGCAACTATAACGCCTCGGACGACCTGATTCAATGACACGCATCACAAATTCCGCTCGTGCGATTGAAGAATGTCGCGCACCGCAGGCCCGGAGGGCCGGCATATCACAGCCCACCGTTTTCAACGGTGGGGAGAGGCCCAAACAACCTGAGTCCCGGCAGGGACGCCATATTCACTCATGCCGCGCCAGCCTCTTTCACCGTGCCGTTGCGGGATTCGATGGCTTTGACAGAGTTTTCAAACGCCTTTTCCAAAACCCCTTTGCCAACGGTACCCAGAACCAAGCCGAGGAATTGTCCCTTGAGGGTCTTACCCTCGCGCACGACCACGTAGTCGATGTCGGTCAAACCGTCAGGCCGGCGAGTGAAGTTATAGGTGTGCCCGGATGCGCCTCCCCACGTGTTGGAGTCCGTAGTGGTGAGAACGACGTGCAGGGGATCGGTCCAGTCGTAATGCAGACGTTCCCAGTATCCCTTCGCGCCCTCGGTGACATCGGCCTGGGTGGCTTCGCGAGAGTGTACCTTAAGATACTCGTCGTCGCTGTTGCCAAAGATCTTCGAGCGGCCGGGTCCGAAGTCAGTGAGCCCGGCGACGTACTGCTCGGGCGTTAAGCTGGTGGTCCGGTGGAGGTGGATCGTCGCCATGTGCGTTTCCTTTCGTTGCGTATGTCTGCTGGAAGCCCCATGCATCGATCGTGAAGCTCGCAATTTCTCGTTTCAACAACTCATTCGGGGTGGGCCGCGATTTTCAGCTTGGGAGCATACCACCACTTCGGCGTCATGTTGACACCACGCTCCAAGCCCGCAGGGCGAAACAACCATAGCCCGGCTCAGAGCCGGGTTCGCGCCCAAATTGATCCGAGTCCTCCCGGTGGCCCATATATCCCTTCTTTTGGGATATGTGGGGCTTTTCGTGGAGTGCGCCCAATCATTTACAACCCACGACGCTCCAGCTGCAGGCCCGGAGCGACGGCATATTACAGCCCACCGTTTCCAACGGTGGGAAGCGGCTTAATTTTGTCGCCCATGTCTTTCGGGAGCCAACCTGCCGGCTCCAGAATGAGTTCGTCACAGCGGATGTCGGAATGTCGAGCGTATAGTGAAGGGCCATTGAGAGCTTCCGGTCGGTTTTCCGAGGGAGATTTCAGATGGTTTTGTCAAAGCCTCTTGCGCTGGTCATAGCAATTGGAGCGATTCTGGTTTCGCTTGGCTTCGTCGCGGTGAGCTATTCGGTCGACTCATCGCACATGACCCACTTCTTTCGCTATTCGTGGATGGTTGTATATTTTCTTTTCACCATGGCAGTCATGTTTTGCGCGAAAGCGGCCTTCCACTTGGCAACCGACGGATGGTCGCCACCCTCCAGAGTTGGACGATACTCCAAGGTCGCCGGGGACTTGGCACTAAGCGCCCTTGTGCTATGGCTCGCGTTTTGGTACCAAAGCCTCTTCTTTTTGTGGATCGTTTTCGTGCTGGCTCTGGTCGTCCTCATTTGGATTTTTGGATTCAACGGGTATGGGGTGCTAGTGAACAGACCCAATAACCTGGACTAGCGATTCCTACTGCCGGGTTGCCCACATATCCCTGGGTTTGGGATACCTGCGGCTTTGACTCTTTATTAGCGAATGGCGAAGAGCGAAGAGCGTGATTTTGGTTACTTTCGTAACGTCGCCCCACTCTTTTTCTCTAGAGTTCCCTCGCGCGAGCCCCTACCCTGAACAGTGACCCCCGGAGGTCTCTATGCATTCGTGTGTCCCGATCATTCGTCTTTGCCGCCACGTCCTCCCCAGCGGACGCCGCTGTCAGCAGCCCGCCGTCGGCCGCCGCTCCTGTTGTCGCCATCACCTCGACGCCCAGGCGCGCCTCCACAACATGGCTCGCGCCCGTCGCTGCAGTACCGTTCTCCGCTTCCGCACCGCCCTCACGCCCCACGACCTTGCCTGGAACGAAGCCGAAGTGGGCCGCGTCCTTGCCACCGAACGTCTTGACGGCAACGTAGCTCGCATGATGCTCTGGGCCCTCGACCTGAGCGCCTCCGCCCTCCGCGCCAAGGATGCCCTCGGTCGTCTCCGGGTCGGAAATGACGCCTCTAACCTCAATGAAATCTATGATGTGCCGGTAAGTCGTTTGTTTTCCCGAAGTTTGAGCACAAACCTCTCAGAAATCATTGAAAACACACATAGCTGTAAGGAGGGGTTAGCGAAGAGCGAACGGCGAAGAGCGAATCGCGAACAGCGTCTTCCCCGCCATCTATAATTAAAGATTCACTCATACGTCAGGACGTCATCTTGGCACTCGACCAGAAAATCTACGAACTTCGCAAGGATAAGCTGAAGCAGATCGAAGCGTTAGGCCAGCTCGCCTATCCCTATCGCTATGAATCGACGCACACGATCCCGCAGATTCTCGACGGCTACCTGCCCAAGACCGCCGAAGAATTGGCCGAGCCAAAGGTCAATGTCAGCGTCGCCGGACGCATCATGTCCATCCGACTGATGGGCAAAGCCGGATTCGCCCACCTCCAGCAGGGCGGCAAACGCCTCCAGATTTACGTCAAGCTCGACAATGTCGGGGAAAAAGCGTTTCAACTCTATAAGCTGCTCGACCTGGGCGACTACATTGGCGTGAAGGGCTATCTTTTCCGCACCCGCGCCGGCGAACTCTCCATCCACGTCGAAGAAATCACTTTCCTGGTCAAAGACCTGCTCCCGCTGCCCGAAAAGTGGCACGGCCTGCAAGACGTCGAGATGCGCTACCGACGCCGCTACGTCGATCTCACCATGAACCCTGACGTGCGCGAGGTCTTCATTAAGCGCGCCAAGGTCGTTCAGTCGCTGCGCCGCTTCCTCGACGCCGCCGCCTTCGTCGAAGTCGAAACTCCCATGATGCATTCCATCGCGGGAGGCGCAGTCGCCAAACCGTTCACCACCCATCACAACGCGCTCGACCTGGACCTCTTCCTGCGCATCGCGCCCGAGCTCTACCTCAAGCGCCTGGTGGTCGGCGGCATGGACCGTGTGTACGAGATCAATCGCAACTTCCGCAACGAAGGCATCTCGACCCAGCACAACCCCGAGTTCACCATGCTCGAGTTCTACATGGCCTACGCCGACTATCGCGACATGATGGACTTCACCGCACGCATGCTCGCGCAGGTCGCGCAGGACGTAAACGGCACCACCGTCTCGCACTTCAACGGACACGAAATTGACTGGTCGAACTTCCAGCGTTTGTCGATGCGCGAGGCCATCATCCAGTACTGGCCCGAAAACTCCGACCCCAAGCCGATCATCCAGGATTTTGCGACCGCCGATGGACTCTCGGCACTAATCAAGCGCTACAACGCGCACAATCCTCACATTCCTTATGATCCCGGAGCACTATTGGGCAAGACCATCGCCGAGATTTTCGAATTTGTTGCCGAGCCGCACCTCGTCCAGCCAACTTTCATTTACGACTTCCCGCTCGCCATTTCGCCACTGTCCAAAAACAAGCGCGAGCCTGACGAAAACGCCGACTGGGTCGAGCGTTTCGAGATCTTCGTTGGCGGCCTGGAGATCGGTAACGCCTTCAGCGAGTTGAACGATCCCGAGGAGCAGCGCCGCCGTTTTGAGGGCCAATTGGTCGAACGGCAGCGTGGCGACGAGGAAGCGCATCAAATGGATGAGGACTATATTCGTGCCCTTTCTTACGGCCTGCCACCAACGGCGGGCGAAGGCGTGGGCATCGACCGATTGACCATGCTCTTGACCGATTCACGCTCCATACGCGACGTCATCCTGTTCCCGCTGCTTCGTCCCTTGAAGCGCGAGGAAGAAGAAGCGCTCGACGACGCCGCTGAGACAACATTGCAACCTGACAAGCCATAAACGAGGAATCATAGTGAATTCACGCCGTACCCTTTTTGCCGTTCTTGTAACCGCCGTCGCCCTTTCGTGCTGCGCCTTCGCGCAGGCGCCGGTGTTGTTCGATGGGACCAATCCCGTCGTCTACACCTTTCAATCGAAGCCCGCCGACGACATCATTCCGCATTCGCAACTCATTACGCCGGAGGAATTCGCGAAGTCCCTGCAATCCGCCAAGCCGAAGCCGCTCATCTTGCAGGTCGGCCCCCACACGCTCTACGCCCAGGCCCATATTGTTGGCGCCGAGTTCATCGGCGCAACTTCCAACGGTACCGGACAGCAAAAGCTCCGCGACCGGGTGAAATCACTGCCCAAGAACACCGCCATCGTCATCTACTGCGGCTGCTGTCCCTGGAGCCACTGTCCCAACGTCCATACCGCCTACCAGGTATTACATTTGGCGGGATTCACCAATGTGAAGGTTCTCTACATTGCCGACAACTTCGGAGCCGACTGGGTGGACCAGGGCTATCCCATCGCCAAGGGAGAATAGTTTTGGTGGAGCTGGTCTTCAGGTCAGCGTCGAAGCGGTTTTGGTAGTGCTCCCCTTTAGGTCAGCGTTTAAGCCGTTCGTGGTAGTGCTGGCCTTTAGGCCAGCGTCTAAGGCATTAATTTTTTTGACCGCCGAGCGGACTTTAGTCCGCGAGGCGTGAGCATCTCAGCACACGATATGTCCTCGAAGCGACTCATCATTTACGGAATCGTGGCTCTGTGCCTGCTCGGTCTCTACCTCGCCGGCCGACGTACCGCCCAAAAGCCCAAGGCAACTGCATCCGGCAACCTCGCCCCCGACTTCACGCTCACCGACATCGACGGCAAGAAACTCTCTTTGTCCGACTATCGCGGCAAGGTCGTACTGCTCGACTTCTGGGCCACCTGGTGTGCACCCTGTCGCTCCGAAATTCCCCACTTCGTCGAGATGCAGCAGAAATACGGCCCGCAAGGCTTCCAGGTCATCGGCATCTCCATGGATGACGATGCCAAGCCCGTGCGCGAGTATTACCGTGAATTCAAGCTCAATTACCCCGTCGCCGTGGGTGACGACAAACTGGCCGATAAGTTCGGCGGAGTCATGGGACTTCCGGTCAACTTCATCATCGATCGCGACGGTCGCATCCACTTACGATACCTCGGCGCAACCGACGTGAATGTCATCGAAAAAGACGTAACCGATTTACTTCCGCATTGACCTGAAAGCCAGGTTCTCTTGAGCGCTTTCCGTCGTGCGGATTTGCCACTGGTGAGTACAATGGCGAAAGCTCAACACTGGCTGTCGTTGTACTCGACTCAGTAAACGCGATGACTCAGGAACGCATCCTTCTCGTCGATGATGACGAAACCATTCGTGACACGGTTTCCTCAGCGTTGCAGCACGCCGGCTACGTGTGCCGTGCCGTGCAGTCTGGTCAGGACGCTGTTCTCGCTCTCCAGTCGGACGAATATGCCTTGCTCCTCTCCGATCTCGCCATGGAAGGCATGGACGGCTTCACGTTGCTGGAGCGTGTTCGCCAGCGCTATCCCAACATGCCCGTCGTAATGGTAACGGCAAATCACGATATCTCGGTGGCACTCTCCGCCATTCGCAGCGGTGCTTACGACTACCTTCCTAAGCCCTTTCAGCGCGATCAACTCCTGGCCACCGTGCACCGCGCTCTGGAAAACCGTCGCCTGAAAATAGAGAACCTCGCCTACCAGAACAAGCTGGAAACGCTGGTCTCGGCACGCACCGAGCTGTTGCAGCGCGCGCTCTCCGAGTTGGAACGCGCCATGGTCGAGCTCGAGCGCTCCTATGACATCACCCTCGAAGCTCTCGGCGATGCCCTCGATCTGAAGGATGCGGAAACGGACGGCCATTCCAAGCGCGTCACCGCCTTCACCATCGCCATTGCGCGCGCCATGGACCTGCCGAACGACCGAGTGCGTGTCATCGCCCGCGGAGCATTTCTCCACGACGTTGGCAAGATGGCCATTCCCGACGCCATTCTCCGCAAGCCTGGACGCCTCACTCCCGAAGAACAGATGATCATGCGCGAGCACGCCTATCTGGGATATCAGATGCTCCGGAAAATCCCCTTCCTGCACGAGGCTGCTCAAATCGTGTATTCCCACCAGGAACGCTACGACGGCAGTGGCTATCCTCGGGGACTCAAGGCCAACCAGATACCGCTCGGCGCGCGCATATTCGCGGTAGCTGACACCTTCGACGCTATTACATCGGACCGCCCGTATCGTGCCGCCCAGTCGATTACTTCGGCCCGGCGCGAGATTCAGAAAAATTCGGGAATACAGTTCGATCCCGAGGTGGTTGACACTTTTTTGTCGCTTTCCGAAGAACTATGGGAACAGCTCGGCAATGAAATCGATGCGCAAAGCAAGGCTTCGCGTCGGAGATAACAAAGCCGCACGCAGCCGCGGACCATCGCACTAAACTGGAGTTCGGCTTCTAGGAGAATCTTTGTGAGCAAGGTACTGACCGCAACAGAGATCGATCAGGCGCTGGCTGGTCTTCCGGGATGGCAACAGGATAGCGGCGCAATTACCAAGGTGTTTCAGTTTGGAAACTTTCTTGAAGCGATAGCTTTCGTCTCTAAGATTGCGACGCTGGCGGAGGCGGCAAACCACCATCCAGACATCACCATCAATTACAACAAAGTGACATTAGGGCTCGTTTCGCATGATTCAGGAGGAGTCACGCAGCGTGATATCGGAATGGCCAGAGCAATTAACGAGGGAATCGAGAGTTAATCACAGTTCTGTCGCGCCTAGGCTCCGGGTTCGCCGTGCGTCTCCAGGCCGCGCGCAATCTGGTTCAGTGCAGACTGAATGTGTTCCAGTTCGACTTGTGCCGCCTCATTCCACTCGCTCCATGTCGTGGATCCGGCCTCAAAAGTCGTCAGCCACCGACGCAGCGACTCTTTCCCTTTATCGGTCAACAACACGGCAGCAACTCCGCCTGCCCCAACGATAGCGACGGCAACCCACCATCTGCGCATGGCACATTCCTCAGCCGGCCAGAGCTCTCGTGCCTTGTCCGGTCTCTAAATGCCATTATCACCGTGTTTTCGTCGAACTATGTTACGTTCTCATTGCAACAGGCGGTGGCGATCTTGATTCTGCGGCTGCAGGTGGATCAACGCTTGGCCTGAGTACAATTTGAACTGCTTACATCTCCTCGGTCTTTCCGTCTGAGAGGCAGTATGAAATCCCTTCTCTCGCAGTTAAGCACGTCCTTGGTTGTGTTCCTCGCTTTGTTGACGTTCCCATCTTGCCTCGCGAATGCCCAGGATCATTCGACCGCTCCAACGCTTAACACCATCTGGGTTGGCGCCGACGGCAAATACGAAGCCGAGCCCGACACCGCGCTGGTGCAGTTCAACATCTCGGCGCAGGAAGATAACCTGCAAGCGGCGAATGCTCGGGCCTCGAAAGCAGCAGACCAAGTGCGCCAACTGCTTCGCACTAACGGACTCGACCCCAAACAGGCCGAGATTGGCGCCTTCTCGGTACAGCCGGTTTACGACTATAAGAACCCCAAGCGGAAGCTTGTCGGCTATCGCGTGGACACCAACATCAGCATCAAGGTGAAAGACTTCTCCAAGATTGGCCCCATCACCCAAGGCCTTGCTGACATGGACGTCACCGGCAATCAGTCGGTCAGCTACACCCTCGACGATATGGACGCGGCGAAAATCAAGGCCGTCGAAGACGCCTTGCAGCGTGCCCATAACGAGGCCGGCGCCGTCGCTCGTACCAGCGGCCGGACGCTCGGCGAGCTCTCCTATGCTTCGGTTGATACCTATGAACAGCCGCGACCGCGGCCCATGGTGCTCAATCAAGCGACGGCGATGAAGGCGGGCGAGGCCGCTCCGGCGCCTACCGAAGACTTCGGCGCCCAGAAAATTACCGTGACGGCCCACGTCAACGCGATGTACGCCCTTAAGTGAGAGTGTCGATAGTCCGTCACCGCCACGCGACTTTGTCGCCAATTCCGCGTTTCAGCAGTATGCTGTCTTGTCAGGCGAACCTCGGAGACGCGATGCGAAGTGCCGCAACTTTCCTGCTGATTGCATCTGTCTTGTCGATAGTCTCGGTTGCCCAGGACGAGGCCCATGTCGCTCCGCGCACCCCGATCGTCCAGCAGCAATCGAACGTCGACCCGGGCGGTGATTACAACCTCCCATCCGGAACCAAGATTCCGCTTACTCTGCACCCAGGGCATCACCTCGAAAGACCGCCAAGGAAGGCGACCCTGTTTACGCTCAAACCTCTTTTCCGGTGGCGCAGAACAATCGCATCCTGATTCCCGCCGGAACTTACGTCCAGGGCATCGTGAGGCGCGTCGTGCGGCCCGGCCGCGTCAAGGGCCGCGCCGAATTACAAATGAGTTTCACCTCGATGATCTTTCCGAACGGCTACACCGTGCTGATTCCGGCGTCAGTGGAAGGTGTGCCGGGATCGCAGAGCATGAGCACGAAGGGTCCAGAAGGAACTATTCAAGGCGACAGCAGCAAGGGCAAAGACGCAGCCACCATCGCCAAGACCACCGCAGCCGGTGCAGGTATCGGCGGCATCGCGGGCAGCGGAAAAGGCGCGGGCATTGGAGCGGCTTCGGGCGGAGCACTCGGGCTGGCGACGGTGCTCTTCACCCGCGGCCCGGAAATTCAACTCGATCCCGGTGCGTCGGTAGAAATGATTCTGGAACGCGAGCTGAGTCTTGAGGGCGGCAAGTTGAGGGCGCAATAAGTCGCAAGAATTTGCGCCGCAAATCAGTACAGCAGATATTTCGCCCGCACTTGCAGGAAGCGATCTAATCCTTCACGCCAATCCTCGGCAATGCGGCGCGGGTCTTCTCCTGACTGCAAGCCCTGAAAAGCAACTTGATTCACCAGCAGCGTATTCATTTTCGACATGTCGAACTCTTGTGGATAGTGCTTGTGCAGAGCACTCGCTAATTCAATCCCTAGTTCAGGCGCATCCAGCGTCTCGCGGTTGATGACGACAATCTGCACGCCCCCGCAAACCTTCCCGGAATTGGTGCCCGATGATGGTGTGAACGTCGTCGGCACAAACCGTACTCCGGCAATCAATCGCGCGTTCAAGTACGCGGCGAGCTGCTTCGACTTGATCCATGGCGCGCCGATAACCTGAAAGGGCGTGTCCGTCCCACGGCCTACGGAAACGTTAGTGAACTCGAGCAATTCCACGCCTGAATACGGAGTTGCTCCCTCCAGGCTCCGAAGATTAGGCGACGGATTGATCCATTCCACACCGGTCGAGTCGAACCAATCACCACGTTGCCAGCCTGCCATGGGCACGACTGTGAGCTTGGCGTTAATGTGGCGCTCGGCATTGTAGAACTTCGCCAGCTCGCCGATGGTCATACCGTGTCGGATTGCCACACTGTGGTAGTTGGTGAAGCTTTCCTGCCCCGGATCCGACACGGGCCCTTGCACGTAGGCGCCATTTAACGGATTGGGACGATCCAGCACGACAATCGGCTTCCCTGCCTTGGCCGCCGCCTCCAGAAAATACCCCATCGTGGTTTCGTAGGTATAGAAACGAACCCCTGCATCGTGAATATCGAAGACCAGCACGTCGAGATTACGAAGCTGCTCAGGATTTGGCCTCCGCTTCGCATCTGTATCCCCGTAAACGCTGTAGGTGGCGACTCCGGTTGCAGTGTCCTTCGAATTCTCAACCTCCGGCGAATCGGTCGTCCCTTGCTGACCATGTTCCGGAACAAAGATCGCGGCCAACTGCACCTGCGGAGCGTGCGCCAGCACATCGATTGTTCTTCGACCCTGGCTGTCCACGCCCGTCTGATTCGTGACTAAACCAACCCGCGGCTTGACGACACCCGCAACCTTCAAGGCGTCGAAGTTGTGCTCCTCGAGCTGGTCGATTCCCGTTTTCACGTCGCCGTTGCGGACCGTGATGCGTCGACCTGCCGTCAGGACTTCGTTGTATCCCGTGATACGCGCTAAGCGAATCTTGTCGGCCTCAGAGACGTTGAGTTGCAATCCGGCGGCAACTGCGGTCGCCACCTCCGAGCGAAGCGAAATCGCGCTGCCATGCTTAACGTGAACCGCGTTCGTGAGAATCACAATGTAGGTATCGGTCACCGGATCGATCCACAGCGACGTGCCCGTGAATCCCGTATGCCCGAAAGACCCAACCGGCAGTAACTCTCCCCGGTTCGACGAGAAGGGCGAGTCGATGTCCCATCCCAGGCCGCGAACGACGGTAAGGTTCGGTGGCTGCTGGGGCGTTGTCATCTTTTCCACAGTGAGGCGCGACCAAACAGGCGCGCCGCCATTGAGCAATGCTTGCGCGAACCTCGCGGTGTCATCAGCGGTCGAGAAGACCCCGGCGTGACCGGCGACGCCACCCATGTTTCTGGCTGTGGGATCATGGACGAGGCCCCGCAATAAAATGCCAGAGCGTTCGTCCTTCTCCGTTGGCGCTGTCCGCAAAAACCATGTTGAGGGAGGCAGGAACCGGGTGTTCATCATGCCCAGCGGCGTAAAGATGAACGTCTCGGCATAGCGACTAAGCGGCATTCCACTTACCCGCTGTACCAGCTCGCCCAGCACGATGAAGTTGATATCGCTATAAACGAATGTTGAACCCGGCGGATTAACCGGCTTCTCAGCGTTAGCCAGCCGAAACGCTTCTGCCGGTCCCATCCAATCCGGCTTGAGGTCGAGGTCCGCGCGTAGTCCCGAATAGTGCGTCAACAACTCGCGGATCGTGATTTCCTTCTTACCGTTCTGCCCAAACTCCGGAATGTACCGCGCCACCGGATCGTTCAGCTTGATCTCGCCGATTTGCATCATCCGCATGATGGCGCCGGTCGTAGCGATGACCTTGGTCAGCGACGCCATGTCGAACACCGTATCGATGGTCATCGGCTCGACCACCGGCTCGACAGCGCGATTCCCAAACGCCTTGCGATAGATCACTTTGCCCTGATGGCCGATGATGACGACCGCGCCCGGCGCGTGTCCTTGCGCGATCGCATTCTTCACGATGGCATCGACCGGGGCCAGCCGCTCCGCGTACGTCGCAAGGTCCATTGCCATTGGCGCTTCGGCCGCGGGTGGACTGGGCAACTGCCCCTTGACGGAATACGACAGTGTGGTAACGCTGAATAAGACGGCGACAGTTAGCCAATGCTGGCTGCGGCTCAAGTGATCGAAGACCTTTCTCGGTTCAGTTACGACGATAGCCGTCTATCCGTCGAGTTCATCACGGCTGCTTAACGGCAAGCTATTATAAGGTGCCGCTTTCAGTGGCTTACCCTTAAGGAGAAGTGAAGCCCGAATCTCAATCGGAGATGTCTCTTGACGCGGCCTTTCGTGGGCAGGAATCGCACTTTCCGCGCGCCTTCACCCTCACCCACGTGGCGATTCACCGTAAAGCTTTCCCCGGAGCCGCGCTGGCCGTCACCCATCGCGGGGCGTTGGTTGCCTACCGTGGATTTGGCCGCTTCACATACGAGCCAACCTCGCCGGTCATCGAGCCTGATACCGTCTTCGACCTTGCTTCCCTGACTAAGGTAGTCGCCACGACCGCGATGGCGATGATCCTCTATGAGCGCGGACCGCTGCGTCTGGAGTCACGACTCGCTGACATCTACCCGGAATTTGTGTCGTTGGGTCCCGATATCCAGACGGTGGAGCGCAGCACCATAACCCTGCGAATGCTGCTGGCGCACTCCAGCGGCCTGCCCGCATACGTCAGGCTGTTCGAGGGCGAGCGAACCCGCGATGACCTCATCCACGCCGCGTGCGCTACGCCTCTGGTCGCGCCACCGGGCACAAAGGCCGACTACAGCGACATAGGATTCATCCTGCTGGGCGAGATCCTGGCGCGCCTCGCTGGTGAGCCCCTCGATGCCTTCTTGCAGCGAGAGGTCTTTGCTCCTCTTGCCATGACCCGCACGCGATTCAATCCGCCGAATGAGTGGAGATCGGCAATTCCTCCCACTGAAGACGACCGCACGTTTCGCCATCGCATCATTCAGGGCGAAGTAAACGACGAAAATGCCTCCATCATGGGCGGCATCAGCGGACACGCTGGCCTTTTCGCTCCTGTCCTCGACCTCGCCCGCTTTGCGGAGTGCATGCTGCGCGGCGGTGCTCCGATTCTTCAGCCTGCAACGGTGGAGATGTTCACGCGCCGCGAGTCATCGCCCGCCGGAACTTCACGCGCCCTCGGATGGGACACTCCCTCCCAACCGTCGTCATCGGGCAAGCACTTCTCGGCGAAATCTTTCGGACATCTCGGCTTTACCGGCACATCGTTGTGGATCGATCCCGAAGAGCAGCTCACCGTCACTCTGCTGACCAATCGCACGTGGCCCGACCGCGGTTCGCAACTGATTAAGCCATTGCGGCCACTGCTGCACGACGCCATCGTCGAAGCGCTGTAGCGGCACTCTGCTATCCTCAGACCGATCTTCCGCTCTCTCGCCATGGCAATTCGCTCTATCGCAGCGTTCTGGTCGCAAAAGAAGCCGCTCCCGCTGCATCGCGCCTATTGGCGCACCGTACCACTGCGGCGGATGTCTTCTTTGTTGTTTGCCATCTTTTGCATGTTCGGCATGATCGGCTGTTTTGTCGATCTCCTCGATCAGGGACGAAAGGCGTTTGTGCCGGTCGTCGTCTGGTCGATCTTCAGCGGGGCTCTCGCTGTCATTTGGATTCTTGTCTTCTTTCGTGCCCGGCGGTGGCTCATCGCTGTCATCCTCTTCTGGATCGCCGGATCTCGCCTGCTGTCCGATCTGCTGCGCCATAACGGGCCGTTCGCCTTCCCGACACCCGAGCAAGGTACGCGTGTCGCGACCATTGCCTGCATTCTTCTGAGTCTCGCAGCCTATCTCTTCTTCATGCGCTTCATCCAGAACGAAGGGACCGTTGCGATTCGCATGCAAACGGAACTGGTGATTGCTCAAGGCATTCAACAGACTCTTGTGCCTACAATCGACTGGCACTCTGACCACCTTGAAATCTATGGCACTTCGATTCCTAGCGCTGAAGTAGGCGGCGACCTGGTCGACGTCGTTCCACTCTCTGACGGCTCCGTCTTCGCCTACGTTGCCGATGTCTCCGGCCATGGCCTTCCAGCCGGGATCCTCATGGGAATGATCAAGACTGCCGTTCGCACGCAGTTGTTTGACCTTCCTGCTCCTACAGCAGTGTTCGAGCGACTCAATGAAGTTCTGCCAGCGGTGAAGGAGCCGCACATGTACGCAACCAGCACAGCCTTGCGGATCCATCCCGATGCCGTGGATGGCGCTCGCCGCGTCGAATATGCCATCGCCGGCCAACCTGCCATGCTGCTGGCATCTGGCGATAAAGTCTGTCGTCTCGCCGACGAACAGTTGCCGTTAGGACTGCTGAGCGGTCCGCCCTACAGTGGACACCGCATCGAACTTCGCATCGGAGACACACTCCTCGTCGCCACCGACGGCATTCTTGAGGCCGCCGGTAAGTCTGGAGAGGAATTCGGCCTCGACCGGCTGGAACAGATACTCTGTGACAACCGCTCGCAGCTGTTACCACAAATCGCCGACCGAATCCACGCTGCGCTCTCCGCTTCCTACATGCAGGACGACGACCAAAGCCTCCTGCTGATTCGCCTAAACTCGTAGAATGGTTCCCGGGCATTTCGTAAATGGATAAACTCGTCATCCGCGGTGGCAATCCGCTCTGTGGAACTGTCCGCATCAGCGGCGCGAAGAATGCTGCGCTTCCAGCAATGGCTGCGGCGCTCCTCACCGAGGAACCCGTCATCCTCGAGAATATTCCGCAGGTGCGCGACATCGTCACCGAGCGCAATCTGCTGACTGCGATGGGTGCGGAAGTCGAGCTTGGTTACGGACGCGCTCAGCATCGCACAACCATCTCCTGCCGCAATCTCGTCAATGCCGAGGCATCGTATGAGCTGGTAAAGACCATGCGGGCCTCAACGTTGGTGCTCGGACCGCTGGTCGCCCGAATAGGACATGCGCGGGTTTCTTTGCCGGGCGGATGCGCGATTGGCGCGCGGCCCATTGACCTTCACATCAAAGGGCTGGAAACGCTGGGAGCAACGATCACACAGGAGCATGGCTATATCGAGGCGCGTGCCGACCGATTGAAGGGAGCGCGCTACGTCTTCGAGAAGATCACCGTAACCGGAACCGAAGATCTGCTTATGGCCGCGACGCTCGCCGAAGGCGAGACTGTGTTGCAGAACTGTGCGTGCGAACCCGAAGTCGTCGATCTTGCCGAGTTGCTGACAAAGATGGGAGCGCACATCGAAGGCGCTGGCACGCGTACCATTCGCATCCGCGGTGTGGAGAAGCTTGGCGGTGCGCGTCACCGCATTGTGCCCGACCGCATCGAGGCTGGAACCTTCATCATCGCAGGCGCGTTAACCGGCGGCGATCTCACGGTCGCGAATTGCGAGCCTCGGCACGTCGCTGTGCTGCTCAGCAAACTCGATGAATGCGGCGTTCACGTGGCGACAAGCGACGACTCCGTGCGCATTGTCAGCAGCGGCCCGTTGAAGGCAGCTGACGTTGTCACCGAAGAGTACCCCGGCTTTCCAACCGACATGCAGGCGCAATACATGGTGCTGGCCACCCAAGCTGAAGGGACCAGCCTCATCACGGAGAACATCTTCGAGAACCGATACATGCACGCCCTGGAGTTGGTCCGAATGGGCGCGAATATCAAGATCGACGGACGCCGCGCCGTGGTTCAAGGCAAAACTCCCTTAAGCAGCGCTGCCGTGCTGGCCAGCGACCTGCGGGCATCCGCGTCGCTTGTACTCGCAGCTCTCGTCGCGGAAGGCGAGACCATCATTGATCGCGTCTATCACATCGATCGTGGCTACGAGCGGATCGAAGAGAAACTACGCTCGGTAGGAGCGCAGATCCGACGCATCGGCTCGCTGCTACCGAAGCGAACTCCCGCGACAGTCGCCGCAGAGTAGCTCTCATTTGGGAGCAAAACTGCAGATCACATCCAATTCACAAACGTCGGAGCATTTTAACGCCGAGATCCAGAACCGCTTGTGTATCATTCTGTAGAGCGGTTCTCCCCCCAGCTGCGAGTAGTACATTCCAACCTACAAATGGAGCCTTACGTGGACACTTCGAAGGTTAATAGTCTTATGCAGTCGGGCTGGGCCCTGGCGGTGGCGCTGGGAATCCGCGTGCTGGAAGCGATTGCGCTATGGATCGTGGGCCGCTGGCTGATCGGGTTTGCATTGCGCTTGATCGGGCGTGGTATGACGCGCCAGAAGATCGATCCCACTCTGATCCGCTACATGCAGAATGCGGTCGGGGCAATCCTGAATATCGTTCTGGTCATCGCAATCCTGGGATTTTTTGGTGTCGAAACCACAAGTCTGGCTGCTTTGATTGCCGCCGGCGGCGTCGCCATCGGACTGGCGTGGAGCGGATTGCTGGCCAACTTTGCGGCCGGCGTATTCCTGGTCATCCTGCAACCGTTTAAGGTCGGCGATTTCGTGGTTGCCGGCGGAGTCATGGGTACGGTGGAGGAAGTCGGCCTGTTCGTTACGTCGATCAATACCCTTGATAACATTCGCAACATTGTCGGCAACGGCAAGATTTTTGCCGAGATCATCCAGAACTTCAGCACCAATGCGTATCGAAGAGTTGACCTGCAGGCGCAGCTTGATCACACCGTCGACGTGCACAAGACGATTGCACAGTTAAAGGCAAACCTGGCGCAGATTCCGAACGTGCTAAAAACTCCGGCGCCCGACGTCGAGATTTTGACCTTTACTCTCGCCGGACCGGTACTTGCGGTGCGTCCGTATTGCAATAACAAGGACTATTGGCAGGTGTATTTCGACACCAATCGCGTGATTCGCGATACCGGAGCCAACGCTGGATTGCCGGCTCCCGAACAGCACTTTGCCGTTCGGACGGCGGCGGTAACACAGTAGTTAGGACAGAATCCCGCACGGACGAGAGTCCGTGCGGGCGCCAAGTCGCAGCGTCTTCAAAGCCAGAAGAAAAAAACAGGCCGCAACGGGAACCTATGGTAGGATTTCGAAACTTCAGGTCATTTCGAACCTGGCTAAGGGAGGCAAGATGAAAGTGCAAGTACGAGGACAGCGGCAGGTGCGCCACCTGGCGTTGGCGGTGTTCGTGGTGATTGTGGGAGTGGCAGTCGGCAGCGCCAGCCCAATCAGTTACAGTGTGTCGCGGACGATCGGCATTGGAAGCGTGACCGGTTTCATCGAGACCGATGGGACGCTCGGCGTTCTCGGTGCAGGTAACTTTGTGGATTGGAGCCTGTTGCTGAACGACGGCACCAACACCTATAGCCTGTATGGTCCGCTGAGCGGAAACAACTCGTCGGTATATTTGAGCGGAGTCGACACCACCGCTACAGCGAACCAGATCCTCTTCAACTTCAGCGGCACTGACAACGGATATCTGCTGTTTCAATATGGAGTGAATGTCCACGACGGCTTTCACTATTATTGCGACGCGACATTTTCTGGCATCTGTTACGCCGGCGAGTCGGTCGCGGCCGCATACATCGGACAAGGCGAAAACGTAACTCGCTCCGGGAACGTAGTGATCGCGGGAAGTGCAGTTCCCGAACCAGCGAGCTACGGCTTGATGCTGACCGGATTGGGGCTGGTAATGGGTAAGGTCCGTAACTTGCGAACCAGGAAAGCCTAATCGGATTTCCGTCACAGACCTTTCGGAGCGGCCTTTGGGCCGCTCTTCCTTTTTGCCATCAATGACTGCCACAGCCTGCGCCGGAGAACGTCAGTTCCAGTTCCGAAACGATCGGGTTCAGTTCCAAAACTGGAATGTAGTTCGACGAATAGGTCTTTCCGATCGAGATTTGTTTGAGCAGGTCAGACTCCGGCTTGGACGATGCCCCGCTCTCCAGTTTCCCAACCGGCGCAAGATGCACCTTGAGGTCGCCGCAAGGCGATGATTCCTGCTCCAGTTGTCCGTGCCGCCACGAGACCACCGTAAAATCCGCGTCGCCGGTTTCGCGGGTGAATTGAAACGCCTTGCCATTGATGCGGTCGAGCTCGCGAATCGGCAACCCGACGCGAATGCCGCTTGCGGTGCGCCATTTGCAGGGGCCGGTGGGGGCTGGCGAAGCAGATGCGGATGGTGGCGGGGTGTTCGCGGTCCCAGGTAACCGCGAGTCCAGCGGCCGGGTCTTCGCCCAGAACGATGGTGGCGGCTTCGGGAACGTCCGCGCCTTCGAGGCTGCCGTCGTGAACGTTTTCCTTACCGAAGAGCTCGTCGAGCTGCGCGCGCGTGGTCGTGGCGGTGATGGGCCCAACGCGCTGACCGGGAACGACCAACCAGTCGTTGCTCTGCGCGAAGCCTGCAGGAACGAGCAGTACTAAGAAACCGAGAACCGCGAGTGCAGCGCCGAAAGATAGTCGGGTCATGACAGTCGGATACAACCGCGAGGTTAGCACGACAATCCCATTGCGGCTAAGCCCATACGCCAAGGTTGCGAATGTGTTACGCTACGCCCCGGCACGTTTGCGCACCCTCGTCTGACACACCTCATCGGAGATTGCGAAATGACCATTCAGGCCAGCACCCGGGTAGTGAACGGGATTGCCATCGTCGATATCAGCGGCCAGCTCCGGCTCGGCGAGGGCACCGGCAAACTGCGCGACGTGGTACAGCAACTGCTGCGTGACGGATACAACAGGATTCTCCTGAATCTCGGTGGTGTGATTCATATCGACAGCTCGGGTATCGGCGAACTGATGATGAACTACACCACGCTGCGCAACCAGGGCGGCGAGTTGAAGCTGATGGGCCTGAACAAGAACGTCCGCAACCTCCTCCAGGTAACACGTCTCTACACCCTGTTCGACGTACACGACGACCAGGCTTCGGCGCTCGGCGCGTTTCAATAGCGCCGCCCGGTAGAACGCAGTTACCGGCATCAACCCGTTGAAGCGGAGCGTCCCGAAATGGGAAGCCCGGAGTCTTGGCGCCCCCTCCCCCTCCTCGCAACCCACCTGTTTTGAAACAGATGCAGACTTCGACGCGCAAACGATTGACGCCGTTGGAGTTACAGGCAAAGTCGTCTCAGCAAAGGAGTTAGGTGGGGATTTTTCGGGACGGAAGGAAGCGCTGGCGAGCACATGGGCAAGAAATCGAGAACGAACAGGACCCATCACAGGTCGAAGCACCTAACTGGCGATGTGGGGTAATGTCCGGCTGCCGTTCCTGGGGACGACAGCTCTCCCGCATCGTTCCGTCAGAAAGTGTAGGTTCGGAAGTGGGGATGCGCTAGGACACAGGTCACGGTCGGGTGTGATAGTGGCGCAAGTGTCCCGATAAGGTCGAAGGGGTTCGTTACGGACATGCCTCGCGCTGAGGGCGTAGACTTCGTTCAAGCAGCAAGACTCATGTTCATGTTAAGGAGAGCCGCGCCGCTTTTGGAGTGGCCGGCACCCCATCCGACGTGTCCAATACAGGAATGGCCTATGAAAACTAAA
Source organism: uncultured Acidobacteriaceae bacterium (assembly GCA_963738905.1). Taxonomy (GTDB): domain Bacteria; phylum Acidobacteriota; class Terriglobia; order Terriglobales; family Acidobacteriaceae; genus DASRAA01. Next base: position 312,918 of record CAVTYG010000006.1, on the reverse strand, counting down.
CGAACTCTTATCGATACTTGGCTGCAACCAGTGCGGGAACTCACGGCAGTGATGTGCATCGCCACGTTGATGTCTGTAGTCGCGCCATCGGCGGCAGCCCAGACGCAATTGCCCGATACTCCTTCGGCGCAGCCGGCGGCCAAGACTCCCGCCCGACCAACTCGATTCGCTGGTGGCGCCGATCGCGCTTTATCCCGATCCGCTGCTCAGCCAGACGCTGATAGCCTCCACCTATCCTTTGGAGGTGGTTCAGTTGCAACAGTGGCTGGCCCAGCACAAGGACCTGAAAGACAAGGCTCTGGTAGCCGCGGTGGAGAAGGAAGATTGGGATCCCACGATCCAGGCCTTAGCTCCCTTGCCTGACGTCGTCAAGCAACTGGCCGACAACATTAAGTGGACTACAGACCTTGGCAATGCTTTTCTTGCGCAACAGAGCGACGTGATGGACGCCGTGCAGCGGATGCGCCAGAAGGCCCAGGGCAACGGGAACCTGAAGTCATCCGAACAGCAAAAGGTCGAGACGAAGACTGTCGAAAGCAAGCAAGTAATCGTGATCGAGCAGGCCAACCCACAGGTCGTCTACGTACCCAGCTATAACCCGACCGTCGTCTATGGAGCACCGATCTATCCGTATCCTCCCATCTATTACCCGCCGCCGGGTTACTACGCTGCCGGTATGGCAATCTCGTTCGGAGTTGGAATCGCGATGGGAGCAGCATGGGGCGGCGGATGGTGCTGTGGCTCCAGCTGGGGCGGCAATAACAACGTCTACATCAATCACAACAATAATTTCGTGAACAACAGCAACCGTAACAACATCAACGGTGGGAACCGGAACCAAATCAACGGCGGCAATCGCGTCAACGGCGGCAACAGCAATTGGCAGCACAACCCGCAGCACCGCGGCGGAGCTCCTTACGGCGACAGAGGCACCGCCAATAAATACGGCGGCACTGCGCGTGGCGACTCCATGCAGTCGCGCCAAAACAATGCTCGCCAGAATCAAGCGCGGCAGCAACCCAGCGCCGGCACGCGCGACGTGTCGAACCGTGGGAACAGCCCCAGCGCCGGAACGCGAGACGCGGGAAACCGTGGCGGAGCAAGCGCAGGCAACATGAACTCAGGCCGCGGTACCGGGGCCGATCGCGTCGGCAATCAGCAGGTGCGCAACACGCCCAGCTCCACCAATAGAAGTGCTTTTGGCGGTGCTGGTAGCGGTACGAGCGGCAGCCAGGCTCGGGCCAGCCAGTCGCGCGGCTCCTCCAGCATGGGCGGGTCCCGCGGAGGCGGCGGCTCACGCGGCGGCGGTGGTGGAAGGCGCAGGTAGGAAGGCACATCATGATGAGCGAGGAACTTATGAAATCAATGTCCAATACGAAAGCGCCCATGACGATGATTGCCTTCAGTCTGGTCGTTTTGTGCTGCCTGTCGCCGAAGATGAGCATGGCTCAAACGCAACCCGCAGCCAAGACCGCGGCAGTCGGGCAGAAGGGCTTCGATACTCCTCAGCAGGGCGCCGACGCGCTGATCAAGGCAGCGGGCGACTTCGACGTACCCGAATTGCTGGCGATCCTGGGCCCGGACGGCCAGGATGTTGTGGCCTCCGACGATGCCGTACAGGACAAGAACAACGCCCAGGCTTTTGCGAAAGAGGCCGGGGCAAAGAACAGTATCGAGATCTCCAAGTCGAATCCAAACCGCGCCACCATCATCGTTGGCGACGAACAGTGGCCATTGCCGATTCCGCTGGTGAAGAAGGGAGGCAAGTGGTACTTCAACTCCAAGGAAGGAAAGCAGGAGATCCTCTTCCGCCGCATCGGGGAGAACGAGCTGAACGCCATCACCGTGTGCCGTGGCTACGTGTCAGCGCAAATGGAGTATGCCTCCGAGATTCACGACAACTCCGGAATAAACCAGTATGCGCAGAAGATCATCAGCACGCCCGGCAAACAGGATGGCCTGTTCTGGAAGAACTCCGATGGCACGCCCGACGGTCCGATCGGCGATGCCGTGGCGAAGGCGCTGGAAGAGGGTTACACCGCCGGCAAGGGCGGCTTTCATGGGTACTACTTCAAGATCCTGAAGGGACAGGGGCCGTCCGCACCGAACGGCGCCATCAACTACGTGATCGAAGGCGTCATGATCGGCGGCTTTGCGCTGGTCGCCGTGCCCGCTGAATACCGCGTGACCGGCGTTAAGACCTTTATCGTGAGCTATGACGGGAACGGTTTATCAGAAAGACCTGGGGCCCGGTTCTCTCGATATCGTAAAGAAAATGGAGCTGTACAACCCGGATAAGACCTGGCAACCGACGAACGACGAATGGCCGCCACTCGTGGCGTCGAGTACGCCGTAAAGGCAGGTATGTTGAGTCCGCGCGCGCCCGGGCAACTATCCTGTTCTCTGCCACCCCGCCACTAAAGGCATTTCTGGGCTATAAACCATGAAACTATTGTCTAATCCCACTTCCGCGCTATGGACGACGTTAGAAGTTCGGAATACAGTGGCGACACTGCGACACAGCACGCTCTGGCCAAGAGACTAAGATGCGTGTCGCTTTGGGGACATTGCCACTATGTCTACCGATGCTCGACCCTCCGCAGTCAACCACCGACTCAATACCGTGAGTCAAGCCTTTAAGCGCACGGCGGCATTATCCGGCTGGCACAAACCGCTCCCGGGCCTGCGAAGCTTATGCGACGAACACTCGCTGCGCCTGGTGCGCCACGGTTATGGCATAGCCATCATTGCGACCGTGCTGCTCATGCTGTGGATGGTTCTCACCCCATCCCATTCCTTCTCGATCTCCCAGCTTCGGTATGTGCTGATGATCTTCATCTGCTTCTATCTGGGCTACGAAGCGACTCAACCCTCTTCCTTCCGGCCGGGTAAGTACTGATTCCACCTTATCGGCGGCTCGAGGATGCGGGAGTGAGAAGGCCTCGCTCCAGCGGCCATCCGGGCGAAGATTTGCTAAGTGTTCTGACAGCGCATCCTACGGTTTCCACCTGATACTTCTTCCTCTGCGCCGAACCTAGACTGGGGGCGCAGAGAGGAGACCGGGGATGCCGCTGATTCAAGTGCTGATTGTCCTCATCGTGGTCGGAGTTCTGCTGTGGTTGGTGAATACCTACATCCCGATGCAGGGCGCCATTAAGTCCATCCTGAACGGCGTGGTGGTGATCGCGGTCGTAATCTGGCTGCTGAACGTATTCGGGCTTTTGAGTAGCATAACCAACCTTCGCGTCGGGCCCCATTAAGAAAGACGCTGTTCTAAGGCAGTGTTTCTATCAGCACTCGCGCATCCGATCAGAGCCGGGTGATTTGCCGACAGGTCCGCCGTGATGGAGCGAACGTACGCGCCTCCGACAGTGGGGAACGTACGCGTTGACCGTGCCTGCGTGGGAACTCTAAAATACGCGCAGAATGGCCGTTTCGTCCCGGGTCGGCGAGAAGTTCGGGCACTATCACATCCTGGAAAAAATTGGCGCAGGCGGCATGGGCGAAGTGTTTCGCGCCCACGACGAGCGACTCGAGCGCGACGTTGCCCTCAAAGTCGTCTCGCTCGGCGAGTTCGCCGACGGGGCTGCGCATGCGCGGTTTCGCCGCGAAGCCCGCATCCTGACCAAACTGAATCACCCCAATCTCACCACGATCTTCGACTTCGATTCGCATGCAGGGGTGGACTTCATCGTCATGGAGTTGGTCCCCGGAACCAGTCTCAGCGAAATGCTGGCTTCCGGCCCGTTGCGGGAAGAGTACGTTGTCGCTCTGGCGGTGCAGTTACTCGCGGGAGTCATAGCCGCGCATGCGCAAGGAGTCATCCATCGCGATCTCAAGCCGGGCAATCTGCGCATCACACCGGATCATCATCTGAAAATTTTGGATTTTGGCGTGGCGAAATTCATGGAATTCGCCATTCCCACCGCGTCCGGAGAGTTCCTCACCGAAAATGTCGGGATACTGGGCACCATTCCTTATGCCTCGCCCGAACAGATTCGAGGCGAACCAGTCGATGCCCGCACCGACGTTTATGCCATCGGTGTGGTGCTCTATGAAATGACAACGGGACGGCGACCGTTCGCAGCGATGCAGCAATGGCGCCTGACCGATGACGTTCTCTATCGCGTCCCCGATCCACCGCGCGCGCTGAACCCGAGTCTGTCGGCTGGCCTGGAGAACATTATTCTGAAATGCCTCGAGAAGCAGCCGGACCGGCGCTATCAATCGGCGCAGGACCTCGCGAATGACCTCAGGGGCCTCAGTTCAAGGCCGATCTCAACTACCTCTGGTCTTACCCGGACACGGGAGCGCCGCCCGGGAAAGAGGAAGATTCGTTCTCTCGCTGTCTTACCGTTGCTCAACCTGGGAGGCCCTGAGGACGACTATTTCGCCGACGGGATGACCGAAGCGCTGATCGCCGACCTGGCCCAGATCAAGGCATTGCGCGTCATCTCGCGCACGTCGGCCATGCGCTACAAGGGGACGGACAAACCGATCCAGCAGATTGCGCGGGAGCTTGACGTCGAAGGGCTGGTGGAAGGGTCCATTCTGCGGGCCGGGAACCAGGTTCGAATCACTGCTGAACTCATCCACGCCGCCACCGACGCCCATCTGTGGGCGAAGAGTTATGAGCGCGATTTCAACAATATTTTGCGGTTGCAACGAAAAGTCGCGCAGTCGATCGCGACCGAAATTCAGATCCGGCTGACCCCCAAGGAACGGGAGCGGCTGACCATCTCGAACACCGTCAATCCCGATGCCTATGAAGCTTATCTGAAAGGCCGGTACTACTGGAACAAGCGCACCGGACCGGACATTCAAAAGGCCATCCAGTACTTTGAGCAGGCGGTCGCCATCGATAAGAACTACGCAGCGGCGCATGCCGGACTGGCGGATGCCTACCACGTCTTCTGGGTGTACAGCGGCGTAGCGCCAACCGAAATGCACCTGAAGGCCAAGGAATCTGCCCTGAAGGCGCTTGAGATCGACAGCTCGCTGGCCGAGGCGCGCACCTCGCTGGCGGCGATCAAGGCCGATGACGACTGGGACTTTGAGGGCGCAGAGTCGGAGTACCGCAGGGCGATCGTGCTGAACCCCAACTACCCGACAGCCCACCAGTGGTTTGCGCAGTATCTCGCGTATGTCGGCAGGTTCGACGAAGCCATCAAGGAAGCACAGAAGGCGCAGAAACTCGACCCTCTGTCGCCTATCATCCACACGGTTTGCGGTGATACCTATCTGCGTGCAAGCCAGTACGACCGCGCCATCGAACAATTGCAGAGGGCCATCGAGATTGATCCGGATTTCGCCCTGGCACACATCAAACTCCGCGATACCTACCTGGGAATGGGTATGTTTCCTGAGGCCCTGCACGAAGCACGGGTGGCAGCCAGCTTGCTGACAGCAAATCGCGAATACGCCCTGCAATCAATCGCCGAGTTGGAGAAAGCCTACGCCGAAGCGGGCGCAGAAGGTTACTGGAGAAAACGCCTTGCCCTGGCACTGTCGGATCGAGACCGGTCCAAGACGGTCGGCTATGACGACTCTTCCTACTGCATTGCGTCCATCTGCGCTCGCATCGGTGAAAGCGAGATGGCGTTCGAGTGGCTGGAAAAAGCGATCGCGGAGCGGGATGTGAGCGTGGTGTATTTCAGGACCGCTCCGGAATTTGATTCTCTGCGGTCAGACCCGAGATGCGCTGAGTTGGCGGGTCGCATGGGATTCTCGAACCGAGCTCGTCCCGTCCACGGCAGCGGACCGCACCGACTGGAACCTGCGTAACTGTCGATGCTGGGCACGAGCATCGCAGATAACGATTGACAAGCCCGAATCCGTTTCCTACATTGTGGATGCAGCGAGGCCGCCGATCCACCTGAACGGTGGTGAGCGGACGCTAGCAGGTGTTCTATTGCCTTCGTTCAGGCAAAGGCGGGGACCAAAATGGTTCTAGGACAACCACCACCTCCGAAAAAGAAGAAAGCGGCGAAGTCAAAACCAGCCCCTAAGAAGGCAGCAAAGAAGAAAAAGAAGTAGGGCCAAGATCAGTCGCTTTTCACGAAGCGGAGACCTTGGTGCGCCACTGACGTAGATGTAACGGTAGGTTTTGAATCGCCGCACGGATCGGTTCCGTGCGGCGAAGTTCTATCCGCGGACCCGGAACTCGCGCGGTACGGATAGTTGGGACGCGGGCACTCCAGTTTCGACTGGCATCGACAAGCCGCTGCGCAAGTTGCGTTAGCGCGTTGGCTGTCGGGGTTCCTTTCATGGCATCGAGGTTGCGAATGGATCGAATCAGATAGTTATTCGCCACCATTTGAGACACATCCAGCGCTCCGGTTTTTCTGATCCGATTGGCGGCTTCCCGCAATACGGCTTTTGAGTTGTCTTTACTGCGCAGGAAATCCTTCAGCCACTTCCTGTCCCCCTTCTCTCCCATACGGAGCGCCAGAATGATCGGTAGCCGCATCCGGCGAGCCTGAAGGTCGGGCGCTAGTGGTTTTCCGGTCACCTTTTCGTCGTAAGCAATGTCAACGACGTCGTCGGTGATGAACAAACCCATGCCGTAGTTGTATCCAAACGTCGCCAAGGCCTCGACGTGAGCTTTGGGCTTGTTCGCGAGAAGCGCACCGGCGCGGGCCAGGCTCTCGAAGAAGTATCCCGCACCGAGTTCGATGACGCGGCGATATTCTGCCAGCGTCATTTCCGTGTTGGAAGTGTGGAAGACATCGAGGTGCTGACCGATATACAGGTCCTTGATGATCTTGTGGAACAGCGTCAGTACCTGTACCTGGTTGTGAAAGATGGGACGGCTCAGCTCCCGGCTGATCGTCTCCATCGCGATCGTCTGGAACAACTCGGCGGCGATGATGGCGTGACTCACATCGTAGCGGCGATGGATGGCCGGCTGGTGATAACGCTCGTCGGCGAAATCGAATACATCGTCGGTAATCAGTGTGGACGTCTGTAAAAGATGGACCGCCGCTGCAATCTTTGAGACCTTTTGCAGATCCTGCTTACTCTTAGAGAACGAGTATTCCAGGACAAACGGGTACTCCGAAGTGGTTTGGTTCTGCAAGGCAAACCTTGCCAGTCCACGGAGGTACCCGTCGCCCGGACGGATGTGCTCGGCAACCAGTTTTCGCGAATCGCGGTGGGCTTGTCGAAATATTCTGTAGAAATCGCTGGCGAACTGGGCTTGGCTCGAAGTGGCGCTTCGATGGGTCAAGGGTCCTCTTTCACGAATCCCGATGCGCTGATGATCGCAGTTGCGGCGCACCACTCGCAATTGAAAGTGCAGAGCTGATTGGACGGAACGCCACGCAGGATACAGCCCGTCAACTTGGCGGGCAACCTCTAAATTGCGAAGACTCCTTCAATCTCTCGCAATATTCCTTCGGCGGCTTCGGCAGGATTGGCGGCTTGCAGAATCGGTCGGCCTACAACCAGGTGGGTTGCTCCGGCAGCGATTGCCTCCTGGGGAGTCAGCACGCGCGCCTGATCGCCGACTGCAGTGCCGGCTGGACGCACTCCGGGAGTTACGATGGCGAAGTCGTCGCCGAGCTCACGGCGCAGTTCGCGGGCTTCGTGAGCGGAGGCAACTAGACCACCGCATCCGGCGTTACGGGCCAGTGATCCGAGCATCATAACTTGGGTTATAACATTGCCACTTACACCGATCTCCGAGAGGTCGGCATCGGAGAGGCTGGTCAGCACCGTCACCGCAAGAACCATCGGTTTGGCCGAGGACTGGCCGGCGGCTTGGGCGGCCGCTTTCAGCATTTTGCTGCCTCCGGAAGCGTGGACGGTCAGCATGCTGACGCCCAATTTGGAAGCTTCGCTGACGGCTGCGGCTACGGTGTTCGGGATGTCGTGAAACTTCAAGTCCAGGAAGACTTTACGGCCGGAGGCGATAAGATCGCGAACAACCTGCGGGCCTTCGGCGGTAAAAAGCTGCTTTCCGACTTTGTAAGTGCTGGCAGATTCGCCAATGGATTGAACGATTTGGCAGGCTTGCGTGGCGCTGGAGACATCCAGCGCCACTATGAGCCGATCCCGATTAGGCATCGGCTAATATTACCGTATTAAGACGACCTAGAACAGGCTTTCGGTCCGGGTGGGACCGATATTCATGGCCACGGTCGGAGTCTCGACAAGATCCACGCGTACTTTGGCAATCCCGCGATTGCCCATTCCGAGGATCATGGCAGCGCCATAGGACAGGTCCAGAATCCGGCTGTTGAGAACGGGTCCGCGGTCATTGATACGGACCATAACGGACTTGGCGTTCTCCAGATTCGTAACCTTGACCCAGGACCCGAGGGGTAGAGTACGGTGCGCGGCCGTAAAGTCATGCATGTCGTACGGTTCGCCGCTTGCAGTCTTGTGATGCTGAAACGGTCGACCGTACCACGAGGCCTTACCGACCTGAAACTTCTTGGTCGGAATCGGTTGGATGGCTTCCTGAGTCTGCCCTGGGGTACCTTGGTTCGAGTCCGGTGTCTTGTTTCCGGGTGCTGCGGCCAGCGCCGTGGTCAATATTCCGACCAGGGCAACTGCCCTTAGTACTCGTAGCATTAAACACCTCGCATCGTAATTTAGGGGCCTCCCTAGTGCAGGTTTAAAAATTGTATCCACCGCCGTCGGACAGAGTCAATCGCAAATAACCAAAATGGCAGTAAGTTGTTTATTTCCAATAAATTAATTAATAGGACTGACCCTACAATTGCCCAATCCGGAGCGATTCGGCGACAGCGACTGAGCGGTTGCGGTAAATTCGTCGCATGGCCAGCCAGCCGGTTGTACTGAGCATCGCAGGGCTTCGATCCGTCCTCGGGAGCCGGGGTTACGGCCGATATTAAGACCGCTGCGGCGCTGGGATGCTACGCCGTCACGTGCATTACTGCCCTGACGGTGCAGTCAACCCAGGGAGTCTTTGCCGTCGAGCCCGTCCGTCCGGAGGTGGTCGGGGAAACCCTACGCCGACTTGCCGATGACTTCGAGATCTCAGCGGTTCGAATCGGGATGCTGGGTTCCGCCGAGGTCGCCACGGTGGTGGCGGACTTCCTTGAGCAGCAGAGACTTCTGCCCATCGTGCTCGATCCCGTATTGCGATCGTCCTCCGGCGCGGAACTAATTGATTCACAAGGAATTGACGTCATTCGAAAACGCCTGTTGCGGCTTTGCGATGTCGTGACCCCTAACTTGGCGGAGGCTGGGGCGCTGGCCCAGACAGAGCTCGGTAAAGCCCCTTCACTGGCTGACTTACGGGTAGCGGCAGCCAAAATCCATGAGTTGGGATGCCGGACGGTGGTGATTACCGGTGGCCATCGCAGCCCTCCCGATGATTACTTAAGTCATCTCGGCCCGGACGGAATACAGGAAGAGGTATTTCCGGGGGAGCGCATCGACTCAAAATCAACCCACGGAACCGGGTGCGCCTTCGCCATGGCACTGGCCTGTGGGCTGGCCAAAGGGCGGAGTGTGCCCGAGTCCGTCCAACTGGCCAAGGATTTCGTTCGTCAAGCGATGAGGCTGGCGCATCCTATCGGTAAAGGATGCGGCCCACTCCATCATCTATTCCGCCTGGACGGCTAGGAAACGACCTCACTACTTCTATTAAACTTCACTGCACAGCGCTCCCAATGAAGCATCTCCCGCAGCTCAATTCTTCCCGCAGAACAAGGTGGATGCCTCTGGTCGCAATGGCGGTTTTATGGGTAGTGACGGCCTCCGCCACCGCCGAAAACGGGACGTGGACCCCGACGCGGGCGACAAACGATACCGCGACCCGCAGGGGGTTCGACGACTTTTACAACCTGGAATATGACAAGGCGATCCGGGAATTCGACAGCGCGCTACAGGCACACCCCGATGATCCGTTTGCCGTGAATCATGTGCTCTCGACCGTCATCTTCAAGGAGCTCTTTCGCATTGGGGCGCTGGATACCGAGGCCTACGCCACCGACAACTTCATGAATAAGAAGTTCCTCCAGCCACCCGATCCCAAGGTGCAGGACAAGGTGAATCAGTTGAGCGATCGCGCCCTGGGGCTCTCCAATGCGCTCCTGGCGAAGAACCCGAACGACGTGGATGCGCTCTATGCACGGGGAATCACGCTCGGACTGCGATCCACCTACATGGGCATGGCGCAGCATGCGTGGTTTGCGGCCCTTCGCAATGCGATCGGGGCACGACGCGACCAGGAACGGGTGTTGGAGCTGGATCCGAACTACGTGGATGCCAAGATCCTAGTGGGCACGGATATGTACATCGTCGGCAGCCTCAGCTGGCCGGTCAGGGTGGCAGCATCGGTGTCGGGCATAAGCGGCAATAAAGAAAAAGGGCTGCAATACCTGCGAGACGTGGCGGCGCACGGCGATCCCGAAGTGGCTTGGGACGCAAAGATCGCTCTGGCGTTGTTCCTGCGGCGGGAGCAGAAGTACGACGAGGCGCTGCAAGTAGTTGGCGGAATGTCGCAGGCGTTCCCACGCAACTTTCTGATGGCGACGGAATACGCGCATCTGCTCAACGCGGCTGGACATGGTCCCCAGGCGGTAACCGCCTATAAGAAGATCGTCGCAGGGTTGCCGCAGCAATGCATTTACGGTGTGCCGCATGGAGATTCCGGCTTACGGCTTAGGCGAAGCCATGAAAGGCCAACGGGACTTGGCCGGAGCCGAGCAAGCCTATGAACTGGCAGCCAGTACCGCCATGGACTCGGACTTTCGGCAGAGGTCGATGCTGAAGGCGGGCGAAATGTACGACGCCATGCATCAGCGTGACGCCGCAATCGAGAAGTACAAGGCGGTCATCGCGGCCAACTCCGATACCGGGTTTGCCGATATGGCCCGGCGCTATATGAAGCAGGCCTACACGATCGATTAAGAATGGGATTTCGGCGGTCATCCCGCTTGCCAGCCGGGGAACCTTTTTCTATGCTGTGCGTATCTCCAAGTGGGAGGCTCCATGTTCTGCAACTATTGCGGTAAGCAAATTCAAGACGACGCTGTGGTGTGCGCTTACTGCGGACGCCGCATCGGATACGTGGCCGGTCCTCCACCACGGCTGATGCGCGCCCCTAAAGGCAGTCCTGACAGGAAGATCGCCGGGGTATGCGCGGGATTTGCGGAGTACTTCGATCTGGACGTGACCATCGTGCGCGTGGTCTGGCTGATTGTCGCGATCTTCGGCGGCGGCGGCGTCCTAGCCTACATCATTGCGTGGATTGTGATGCCTGAGGCTCCAGAAGTGGCAGTCGCACCTCAGGCGCAGATGCATCAACCGTATCCTCAATGATTTGAAGCAGTTAAGCCACGATTTGGTGAGCGAAGCGCCGCCTTTGCGAGCGTTACTTTCCGGCTACGTCCACGGAATACTTCTTTGCGTGGCATGGGGACCGCGCTAGGGTTAGTGCAAGCGGGTCCCTATGGAACACTCCGATCCCAAACTGGAACAAGTCCTCAACGCGGTGCCCCTCCAGCATGCCGTTTTGTGCGCCGACTGCGAGGTCATCAGCGACAGCGCAGGTGAAGTTTGCTCGGTATGCGGCAGCCGGTCGTTGCTAAGTATTGGCCGCGTGCTGGGCGGGACCGTCGGCGAGGAACGGGCCGTGCTGCTGACGGAACCGGAAGGCGACCTCCGCAGCATGTTTACCCTGCTGGTCAATCGCGAAGCCTCGACCACGCTGCGACCCTCGCGGCGCTGGGTGCGGACCGAACAGCTCGAAAAATCCGGGACCTAGGCCAGCCTCTCCTGCTATCTTGTCCAACGAAATCCACATGGTCTTGCGCCCTCTTGCCGAAGGGAAGCGTTGAATCTCGTCTGAAGGGCTAACATAAGGAGTACCCATTTCAGAGAGGACCCTTATGACATCCGCACTGATTGATCTTGATCCGCAGGTTCTTTGGAAGCATTTCGACGTGTTGGCAGCGACGCCACGGGCTTCAACGAAAGAAGCCGCCGCGCGAAACTACGTGATTGGACGAGCACAGGCACTCGGGCTCGAATACACGCAGGATGCAGCCGGCAATCTGGTGGTGCGCAAGCCTGCGCGGCCGGGCCGCGAGTCGGCTCCCATCGCGCTCCTGCAAGGGCATCTCGACATGGTGTGCGAGAAGAACGAAGGCACCGCCCACAATTTCGACACCGATCCGATCAAGATCAGGCGCGACGGCGACTGGCTGAAGGCCGAAGGCACCACGCTGGGCTCCGACAACGGCGTCGGCGTGGCCGCGGCGCTGGCGGTGATGGAGAGCACGGACATCGCCCACGGGCCCTTGGAGTTTGTGTTCACTATTGATGAAGAGACTGGATTGACAGGCGCGGCGGAGTTTCCCGGGGGACTGCTGAAATCGAAATACTTCCTCAACCTCGACAATGAGGAGACGGAAACGATCTGTATCGGGTGCGCGGGAGGAGTGAAGACAATGGGGCGGCGCAAAGTCGAACTCGTTCCTGCAAAGGGTCAGGCGGCGTTTCGCATCAAGGTCTCGGGCCTCAAGGGCGGTCACTCGGGAGTGGACATTCACCAGGGACGCGGGAATGCTCTACGCATTCTGGGAACTACGCTGCAACGAGTTACCGGCAGCGTTCCTCTGGGCGTCGCAGCGATTAACGGCGGCAGCGCGCAGAATGCGATTCCACGCGAGGCATCGGCGGTGGTGGTGCTGGGTCCGGAACAGGAAGACGCACTGCGCAAGGCGGTAGCAGCGTGCGAGTCCGAGTGGAAGATGGACCTCAGTAGCTTCGATTCGGAGTTGCGAATCAGCGTCGAAAAGGCCACGACGCCGGAAAAGATGATCGAACCGACGGACGCGAAGCGGATCATAGATCTGCTGGTGACCTTGCCGCACGGCGTCGTGGCGATGAGTCCCGACGTACCGGGACTGGTACAGAACTCCACGAACCTTGCCGTGGTCTCGGTCAACGGCAATACGGCAGAGATTATTACCAGCCAGCGCAGCGCGATTGAAAGCAGCAAGCAGTCCGTAGCCCGGACGGTCGCGACGGTCTTCCAAATGGCTGGGTTCGAAGTCGAGCACACGGGGAGCTATCCGGGATGGAAGCCCGAGCCTACCAGTGAAGTCGTGCAGAAACTGCAAGGTGCGCACGAAAAGGTGTTCGGCAAACCTGCGAAACTCATTGCGATGCACGCCGGGCTGGAGTGCGGTGTAATCGGCGAGAAGTATCCAGGAATGCAGATGGTGTCGTTTGGGCCGACAATTGTCGATCCTCACAGCCCGAACGAGCGGGTACAGATCTCGACGGTGCAGAGTTTCTGGAAATACCTGAAGCAGGTGTTGGAGACGATTTAGCTGGCGACCGCTGTCAGAGATTTCTGGCGGCGGCGCTCGGCCAGGGCAGCGTGGATAAAGCTCACTTCCCGGCTCAGCATGTCGGTGGTTTCACGGCAGAATTCGGGATGCTCCGACATCAGTTCGAGAAATCTGTTGCGTTCCACGTGCAGTATTTCGGCCTCAGTGGTGGTGACGGCAGCCAGGCTGTAAGGGTGTCCGGTAAAGGTTGCGGGTACGCCGAGCAGCGAGCCGGCTGAAAAAACCCGGTCGAATTGCCCGAAGTCGTGAACGGCCAGGCGGACCTTGCCCTTTACTACCAGGTAGACGCCCTGGTTTTCCTGGTCCAAATCAAACAGGTGGAAGTCCTTGGGATAGGTCTCGACTTTCCCTGCCTTCAACAAGAGCGCCTTCAACTGAGCGGAAACTTTCAGGATATTCGGTTTGTTGCCCACATGTGCCATTAGGTAGTTATGTCAAATTGGCCGACTGGGAGCAGTGACTCGAATCACAGACTCCTGTGAGCTGAGGAGGGAACCTGGGAGGTCTGACTGGCTCCCATTTCGGGCTAAGCCCATTTTGGAACAATCGGTTACGGCCCGTTCAGTTTTCCATCGCCGACCGGCACTTTAGCGGCAGAAGAGTGACGTTAAAGGTTAGGACGCGAACCTACTATGCGTATCCTCGTGGCCGAAGACGATGCTGCACTGGCACGCTTCCTGCAGAACGGGTTGGAAGCCGAGCATTACGCGGTGGATGTGACTGGCGATGGCGAAGACGCCCGGTGGATGGCGTGCGAGAGCGACTACGACCTCATCGTCCTGGACCTGAACTTGCCGAAATTGGATGGACTGGCAGCTTTACGCAGGATTCGTCCGAAGCGGCCGGCGGTGGCAATCCTGATCATCACGGGCAGAAGCCGTATCGAGGACAGGGTGCAATGTCTGGACGCCGGCGCCGATGACTGCCTGGTGAAGCCGTTCTCGTATAGCGAACTGTCGGCGCGGGTACGGGCGCTGCTGAGGCGGCGTCCGGGACACACCGGCACGCTCCTGAAGGTCGCCGATCTCGAACTGGACCGTGTGGAACGGACAGTACAGCGCGCAGGAAAACGAATCGAACTCACCTCGAAAGAGTTCGGACTGCTGGAGTACCTGCTGCGCAATGCCGGACACCGCATTACCCGCAACATGATCGTCGAGCACGTATGGAACCTGTCGTTCGATACCGGGACGAACGTAGTGGACGTGTACATCAACTATCTGCGGAAGAAAGTAGATAGGGGATACAGTCCGAAGCTGATCCATACCGTGCGTGGGGTGGGGTATGAATTGCGTTGCCCACAGGAGACGATGGCATGAGGTGCGCGAGCAGACCTAACGATAAAGATCGCTTGGCGGAGTTTCTGCACGCGATCAGCCAACCGCTGACGGTACTGGAGTGTGGCCTGGAACTTTCGCTACACCACGAGAAGCACCCCAATGCATCGCGCGTCCGCTTGCAGGGCGCGCTCGCCAGCGTCCGGATCTTGCATCGGCAAGTAGACGAATTCCGTAGAAGGAATTTGTTAGCCGCGGATTCGAATGGACGTGCACGCACACCTAACAAGAAGAACTCGTAACGGCAACCGCCTCACTCCGCTGTACTCCAAGAGCAGCAGTTTCTCGATGCGTGCAGTTGCCCGCCGTGCTCACCTGCGGCTCGACTCCTTGCCACACACAAATTTTGTTTCGATTCTTAAACAGGTCTAACGTCCAACTAATTTCGATTTAAGAGTGGAGTACTACAACGTGGGACATGAAGCCAGAAACTTCCTGTCCCTCCATTGCTCTACCGTCGGAACCGACCCTTCCGCCACAACGTAGTGAAGAAGAATTTCAGCGGATTGTGCTGGAACAGATGCCGCAGGTGAAATATATCGCGCGACGCATTCACGAACACCTTCCTCAGCACGTTCCCTTCGAAGACCTGGTACATGCCGGTATCGTGGGGCTCATCGATGCGCTGAACAAGTTCGATAGCGACAAGAACGTCAAGTTCGCGTCCTACGCAAAGTTCAGGATTCGCGGCGCCATCCTCGACAGCTTGCGCGAGATGGATTGGAGTCCGCGGGAGCTGCGGCGAAAGTCGCGGCAGATTGACACCGTCATGCAGAAGCTCCAGACCGAGTTGGGCCGGACCGTGACCGCGCCAGAACTAGCGAAGGAGATGGGACTCTCCCTGCACGAACTTCACGAACTGGTAAACGAGATTCGTGGACTGGAGGTCACCAGCCTGCAAGTGGAGTCGAACACAGACGGGCAGGAAACCGATCTTGCCCAGAACGTGCCCGGTCGACCAGACGAAGACCCATTCACGCTCTGCATGGAAGGAGAGAAGAAACAGCGACTGCACGACGCGATTGCCAAGCTACCGGAACGCGAGCAACAAGTGCTGATGCTGTACTACCAGGAGGAACTCACCATGCGCGAGGTAGGCGAGATGATGGGCGTGGGGGAGTCGCGAGTGTCACAGATTCACACCCTGGCGGTGAAGCACTTGCGGGCGGTGATGTAACCCGAGCGAAGCGTTCGCGAATCGGAGGCTGAATGCGCCGGGCGAGGGTGACGTCCGGCGCAAATTGTCTGAGGCCGATGCATGGCGCACGCGGCGCTTGAAGGTTTGGATGGTCGCCGCTGGTTTGAGGTGTTAGGATTTCGGACTGGCGTGGCTGTTATCAAATCAATCAATACATAAGGGGCCCATCGTGCAGACAAGCAAAGGCTTTTGTTGGGCGCGAATTTCTCTGCTGGCTTTTCTAGGATTCACGAACCTCCTCACAAATTCAGCAATCCTCCGGGCGCAGACTGCCAAACCGGCCGCGGCGCAATCAGCGGAACAACGCGCCGACGCGATGCTGAAGCAGATGACGCTGGAAGAGAAGATTGGACAGCTTAACCAGGCGGGCGCACTTCAGCTACCGGGCGGGTTGCCGGGTGTGCCACCGGCGGAGGAACAGGTACGCAAGGGGATGGCGGGCTCGGTGCTATGGGTATCGGAGCCGGCAGCGATTAACCGCCTACAGAAGATTGCGGTCGAAGAATCGCGGCTGCACATTCCTCTACTGATCGGACTGGACGTCATTCACGGCTACCACACGATTTTTCCGGCGCCGCTGGCGATGTCCGCGACGTGGGACCCGGCGCTAGTGGAGCGCGTGCAGACGATTGCGGCGCGCGAAGCGCGTGCCGCCGGAATCAACTGGTCGTTTGCTCCCATGGTGGACATCGCGCGCGATGCGCGCTGGGGACGTATGGTCGAGGGCGCAGGCGAAGATCCTTATCTCGGCGCGGCGATAGCCAGGGCGCAGGTGCGCGGATTTCAGGGACCCCAATTGGGTACACCGGAGCACGTACTGGCATGCGTTAAGCACTTCGCAGCTTACGGCGCGGCCGAGGGTGGACGGGACTACGATTCGTCCTACGTGCCCGACGACCTGCTGTGGAACGTGTACTTCCCTCCTTTTAAAGCGGCGGTCGATGCCGGCGTCGGGTAGCCTGATGAGCGCCTACATGGACTTGAATGACGTTCCCGCCACCGGCAATTACTTCCTGCTCCACAACGTGCTGCGCGAAACCTGGAACTTTAAGGGCTTCGTGGTCAGCGACGCCATGGCTATTGGAAGCCTGATCACCCACGGCTATGCCCGCGATCGCGAAGACGCGGCCTATCTCGCGTTCCATGCCGGAGTGAACATGGACATGGCAAGCTATACCTATCTGACCGAATTAGCAAAGCTGGTGAAGGCTGGCCGTGTCACCGAATCGCAAATCGATGGCCTGGTCCGGCCATTACTGGTGGCGAAATACAAGCTGGGCTTGTTCGAGAATGCCTACATCGATGAGTCGAGGATGGGCGCCGTGATGAACGATCCGGCGAGTGCGACGACGGCACGCGAGGCAGCGCAGAAATCGATGGTGATGCTCAAGAACGACGGCCCGTTGCTGCCGCTGGATAAATCGGGCAAGAAGTATTCGTCGATCGCCGTCATCGGACCGGTAGCGGACTCGGGCACGGCGCAAGTCGGCTTTTGGGGAGGCATGATTACCGCCGGTGAGAACGTGACTACGGTGATCGAGGGGATTAAGCAGAAGGTGGGCGCGGCGATCAAGGTGGAGTACGCGAAGGGGCCGTCGATTCGACGGGTGATGCAATCGAAGTTTGACGGACTGCCGGGAATCAAGCTGCACGAAGAACCGGCGCAGAGCGCGGCTGACGCGGAGGCGGCCTTTCAGCAAGCCGTGGCGGCGGCGAAGCGCAACGATCTTGTCGTGATGGTGCTGGGAGAAGGCGGCCTGATGGCGGGAGAAGCGGCGTCAAGCTCCGCGCTGCGACTACCCGGACGTCAGCAGGAATTGTTGGAAGCAGTTGTCGCCACAGGCAAACCTGTGGTGTTGGTGCTTATCAATGGCCGGCCGCTCAACATTTCGTGGGCGGCGGAACATGTGCCGGCCATCCTGGAGGCATGGGAACCGGGTAATCAGGGCGGCAATGCGGTCGCCGACGTTCTGTTCGGTGATGCCAATCCCGGAGGCAAGTTGACGGTCACGTGGCCGCGCAGTGCCGGGCAGGAGTCGCTCTATTACGCCCACAACCTGACTTTCGAACCCGAAACCGACCCCGATTACAAGTCACGGTACCAGGACCTGCCGACTTCCCCGCTCTATCCGTTCGGATACGGACTGAGCTATACGAAGTTCTCGGTCTCGAAGCTCCAACTAAGCAAAGCAACCGCGAAGGTTGGAGAATCGATCGCCGTCTCGGTTGACGTGCAGAACACGGGCGGCATTGCCGGCGATGAAGTGGTACAACTCTACATTCATCAGCAATCGGGTAGTGCATCGCGTCCGGTGCGGCAATTGAAGGGATTCGAAAAGGTCACGCTGGCGCCGGGAGAAACGAAGACACTGCACTTCACGCTTGGTAAGGACGAGCTGACGTATTGGAGCCCATCGCAGAAGAAATGGGTTCTGGAGCCGGCGGTGTTCGACGTGTGGGCGGGCGACGACTCGACGGCGTCGTTGCATGGCAACTTCGAAGTGACTCAATGATTGTGAAGGGTTGAGGGGATGAGCAGTCGCAGAGACTTTCTGATTTCGGCCGGCAGCGCAGCTGCGGCCGTGGCACTCGCGCCGAAAATGCTGGCTGAGGCGGCGGAGCAGTTTCCCGCTGATATTGCGGCACTGTACCGCAAGAGCCTGGTGATTGACACGCTATGCGCTCCGTTCAGCAGCGACGACGACAAGCAGAACGCCGCGGCGCTCGACGCCGTACGGCGGTCGGGAATTAACGCCATCAACTTCACGATCTCGTCACGCAAGTTCGATGAAACCGTTCAGAATCTCGGCTACGTTGATAGCCTGGTCGAGAAGTGGCCTGACGCCTTCCTGATCGTGCGGAAGCACTCCGATATTGCGCGCGCCAAGAACGAAGGCAAGGTCGGGATCATGCCCGGCTTTCAGGATACGGCGTTTCTGGAGGAGGACCAGTCGCGCATTGAGACCTTCCGGCAACTGGGTGTTCGCATCATGCAGCTCACCTACAACAACCGCAGCATTTTTGGCGATGGATGCCTCGAACCCGGCAATGCAGGACTGAGCAAGGCCGGACTAAGCGCAGTACAGAAGATGAACGAGATTGGCGTGGCCGTCGATGTGAGCCATAGCGGCTATCGCACCACATCCGAAGCCATTGCGGCGTCGAAGAAGCCGGTGCTGATTACACACTCAGGATGCGCGTCGATCTATGCTCATCCGCGCAACAAGCCCGACGACGTCATGAAGGCGCTGGCCGATCGTGGCGGATACTTTGGGGTTTACCTGATGCCGTACCTGGTAGCGTCACCGACGGTACCGACGCGCGAACACGTCATTAATCACGTGCTGGGTGCGATCAACCTTTGTGGCGCAGACCATGTTGGCATCGGCTCCGATGGATCGATCCAGGCGGTCTCCATGACACCGGAACAGAAGAAGCAGTTCGACGAAGACATCGCCCGGCGCAAGAAGCTGGGCATCGGAGCACCGGGTGAAGACCGGTATCCCTATGTGCCCGATCTCAACGGACCCGACCACATGGAAGTCATTGCGGCAGAGTTACAAAAGCGAGGCCAGCCGGCGTCGGTAATCGAGAAGGTGCTGGGAGCGAATTTCCAGCGGATTATCGGAGAGATATGGGGGACTGCATAAGTTGACTGAAACGAAAGCCAGAAGCAACAACGGATTCACGCGGACCAACCTTTGTCAGTTGACTATCGCGCTGGCGTTCGCGATCGCACTTTTTAATACCGCCGCACACGCACAAACCGCTCCGCAAACTCCTGCGCTATTGCTGGGTACAGCGTGGTATCCCGAGCAATGGCCGGAGTCGCGGTGGGACGCCGACCTCGCGCTGATGCAGCAGGCCGGCATCCACATGGTCCGCGTCGGCGAATTTGCCTGGAGCCGCATGGAGCCGAGCGAAGGCCAGTACGACCTCGATTGGCTCGACCGCGCGATTACTGCCGCCGCGAAACACGGCATTGTTACGGTGATTGGAACGCCGTCCGCAGCGCCTCCCGCGTGGCTCACGCAAAAGTATCCCGAGACGCTGCGCACTAAAGAAGACGGTCGGAAGGACCAGCACGGCAACCGGCAGCAGTTCAACTTTGCCAATCCGAAGTATCGCGAACTGTCGCGGGCCATGGCGGAACGGTTGGCGAAGCGCTTCGGCCACAACCCGAATGTCGTCGGGTGGCAGATCGACAACGAGTATGCCGAGGTCTCGTTTGACGCCGAAACCAAGGCGCAGTTCCAGCAGTGGCTCAAGAACCGCTACGGCACCCTCGACAACCTCAACACACGCTGGACGACCTCGTATTGGAGCGAGACCTACTTCGACTGGAACCAGGTGCCGATCCAAGTCGGCTACGGCAACCCGGGACTGCTGTTGAGCTGGATGCGCTTCGTCAGCGACACGTGGCGCAGCTATCAGAAGAGCCAGCTCGAGGTGATTCGCGCCAACGCCGATGCGCGGCAATTCATCACCACCAACATGATGGGATGGTTCGACGGCTACGACCATTACACCGTCGCGCAGGACCTCGACCTGGCCGCGTGGGACGATTACGTTGGGCAAGGACATCTCGACCCGGTGCGCAACGGGGCGACCCACGACCTGACCCGCGGGCTCAAGGGCAAGAACTTCTGGGTGATGGAGACGCAGCCTGGCGGCGTGAACTGGGCCGACATCAACAACTGGCTCGACAAGGGCGAAGTGCGTGCCATGGCTTGGCACGACATCGGGCATGGCGCCGACACCGTGAGCTACTGGCAATGGCGCAGCGCGCTGAACGGCCAGGAGCAGTATCACGGAACGCTGGTTGGACCGGATGGCACACCCGATCCGCTTTATCCCGAGATTGCGCAGGTCGGCAAGGAATTCGACAAGGCGAGTCCTGCGCTGGCAGGCACGTCGGTCAAGTCGGAGGTCGCGATCCTTCAGTCCTACGACAGCCGGTGGGCCATTCAGTGGCAGAAGCACAACAAGAAATACGATCCGGTCGAGGAGATTCTGAGCTACTACGGACCGATTCGGGCAGATCGCGCAATCGGTGGACATCGTTCCTCCCACGCGCTTCGCTGAGCAGCTACAAGCTGGTGGTCGCGCCGGGTCTCAACGTGCTTCGGGAAGCAAGATGCACATAACTTAATGCAATACATTAAGAATGGCGGGCATCTGGTTTTAGGACAGCGGTCTGCCATGAAGGACGACGATAACGGACTTTGGCCGCAGCGTCAGCCCGGACCGCTCGTAGATCTGCTCGGCGGACGCGTCGAACAGTATTACGCGCTGGTCGATCCGGTTCCTATCGAAGGCAAGTGGGGCACAGGGGAGGGTCCGCTATGGGCGGAGTTGTTGAGCGCCAAAGAACCCGACGTCGAGGTGCTGATGCGCTACGGGAAGAGCAATGGCTGGCTCGATGGACAACCTGCGGCCATCACTCGCAAAGTTGGCAAGGGCCGCATCACCTACATTGGCGCGTGGCTCGATCCTAAGACTATGGCGCAGGCTGCAAAGTGGATGACCGAGATCAGCGACGTAAAGCCTGCTCTCGGCGTTGTGCCGGACGGTGTGGAGGTATCGCCGCGTTACGGCGCGCACGGCCCAGTGTATGTTCTGGTGAATTTTGCGAAGACTTCGCAGACGGTGAAGCTGCCAGCAGCGATGCAAGATGTGTTGAATGGCGGAACCGTCCAGTCGGTTGCACTACCGCATTACGGGGTTGCGGTGCTTGCGGGATCCAAATAAAAGAGCCGGCCTGGGGGCCGGCCCTCTCCGTTGCGACTCGAACGACTTACTTCAGGGTCTTTACGTAGGCAGCAACTGCAGATGCCTGATCAGCGGTAATGCCGGCCATCGGCTTGCCATGCGGAGCTTTCTTTCCGGGTGCGCCAGTCATCAGAGCGTCGGCAATCTGGGCAGGGGTCAGCGCCGTGCCTGCCAACTTCGGACCCATCTTGCCTTCGCCAGCCGCGCCATGGCACGCTGCGCACTTCGTTTTGTAGATGGCGGCGCCATCTTCCGCAGCCAGTGCCATTCCCGACATTAATGCAACAACTCCCAAACCTGCGATGAAACGTTTCATGGATCAAAATCTCCTTATTCGTAGTTTCGAAACGATTACGGTATTTTATGACGCAAGAGAAATATACAACTCGCCAAACTCTTGGCGTTCAGCCGGCGGCAAATTGCCGGTCGACCCTTGACGCCATCTCCAATGTAAAAGGCGATGGGCAGGCATACAGTGACCGCCGTCACGTACCTTTGGGAATTTGAACATGGCTGCACCAGCCGCCGTGCATGTCATTCGACACTGTAAATGGCCACTGACTGCGGGACAAGTTGCAATTGCAGCTGCGTACCGTGGAGTTCCGCGGCCGGCGCGCCATTGATGGGCGAAAGGCTTTTCGCATTCGCAACCGTAGTCCCGGTCAGGTCGATGGTGACGACCTTCGCGGCATCGCCCTTGGAGAAGACAACCAGCAGGCGCTCCCCACTCGTTTCGCGGGTGAAGACGTAGTAATCATCGGTCACGTCGACATGTCTCTGCTCGCCAACGCGCAGTGCTGGATGGTCCCGCCGCATCTTCAGCAATCCCTGAACGTGCGCGTAAACATCCTGCTCTTCCGCGGTGCGACCGGCTTGTGCGAAAGCGTTGTGCTGGTCGCCGGGAAAGCCGCCGGGAAAGTCGCGCCGATTGTCCGGATCTTCGCCGCCGGGCATGGCTATTTCGTCGCCGGAATAAATCTGCGGAATTCCCCGCAGCGTTGCCAAGAGCGAGAGTCCCAGTTTCAGCTTGGTGGTTGACCCTCCGGCGTCGGTGAGGAAGCGCGTCATGTCGTGATTACCAATGAACGTCACCAGCAGTTCCGAATGGGGATAAAGGCGGTCCTGCCTCAGCACCTCCACAATCTTCTTCGCCGAGGCCCCGTGATTCACGACCTGACGAATGGCGGAGTTCATCGGGAAGTCGAAGGGTGTCGTCAGGTGCGTGTCGATGCCGTCAAAGCCCTTCTGGCCGCCAGCAAAATAGGAGACGATCGGACGGGTCGAAGTTATAGACCTCGCCGACCGCGAAGAACTTCGGATACACGGTTTGCAACCCTTGCAAATATCCAGGCCAGAACGAGCGCGGCACATAGGGAAATGTATCGATGCGAAAGCCATCCACGCCGCCGCTTTCCATCCACCAGTAGGCGTTCTGCAACAGGTACTGGGCTACAAGGGGATTTTCCTGCGCGAGATCGGGAAGCACGTTGGCAAACCAGCCGTCGAGCGCGCTGCGATAGTTCTTCTCGACCGCGTGCGGGTCGGTGATGGGCGGATACTCGTAATCGGTATTGATATGCGAGGCGGTCGTGCCATGCAGCCATCCCGGCGCCGGCTGGGACGCCGCCCAAGGATGATTCGGTCCGACGTGATTGGGCACCATATCGAGCAGCACCTTCATTCCCTGCTGATGGGCGGCATCGACTAGTTGCTGGAACTGCTGCAATGTTCCGAAGTGATCTTCGACCGCGTAGAGATCAATAGCTCCATAGCCGTGGTAGGTCTCGCTCACATTGTCGTTGTCAACGATGGGATTGAGCCAGATGGTCGTGACACCCAGGTCCTTCAGGTAAGCGAGATGGTCCTGAACGCCTTGAAAGTCTCCGCCGTGATAGGCCTTAGCTGCCTTGCGATCGTAGGTGCCGGGGGCTGCACCTTTGGGCATGTTGTTCGTGGCATCGCCGTCGGCAAAGCGATCGGGCATGATGAGATAAATCACGTCATCGCGAGTTACCCCCTGAAATCTGCCCGCTTGAGGTTGGCGCTGTAAGAGAGTTAGCGAAGCGGTGGTTGAGCCGGTCGCGGTTTTTAGCGCGATCGGTACGGGCCCGGGCTTGGCGCTCTTCGCAATGCTCAACCAGACAAACGCGTGCTTTCCGTCGGGCTGAAGTTGAGTTTTTTGGATTTGCACTCCCGGATACGAGACGGAGATCTTCGTGTCGCTCAGATTCTCGCCGTACAGCAAGACCATCACGGGAGAAACGTAGCCCGTCCACCAGTTCGGAGGCTCGACCTTGGTGACTTGGGGAGTGCCTTGTGCCGCCGACGAGATTGCGAATGAGAGAAGGCATAAGACGGAGAGTAAAAAGAAATGGTGGCGGCATCGTGACTTAGTCATTGCAATCCCTGACAGGACGGAGTTGAGACGATTGATCCCATCGTGGGATGGTAGTCGAACGCCCGTGCAGCGGTAAACCAATCCTGCCTCAGATTCGCTCCAGGATAATTTTGGAAGTTCTTCGGCAATCGGAGTACAGTGTCGATTGATTCGCCCGCTCGTTGGGCGAGGTCGAGACAATCGGGGTGGGCGAAACCATGCAGAAACCACCAAAAAGCTTCTGGCAAATCTGGAACATGAGTTTCGGGTTCCTCGGCATTCAGTTTGGCTGGGGACTGCAGATGGCGAACATGAGCGCCATCTACGAATACCTCGGCGCGCGCGCCGACCAGATTCCAATTCTGTGGCTGGCCGCGCCGCTGACCGGACATGCTGGTGCAGCCGATCATCGGGCACGCCAGCGACAACACCTGGACGCGGCTTGGCCGGCGACGTCCTTACTTCCTGACCGGCGCCATCCTCAGCTCGTGCGCCCTCATTCTCATGCCGCGTTCGTCGGTGCTGTGGATGGCGGCGGGCTTGCTATGGATTCTCGACTCGTCGATCAACATCAGCATGGAGCCGTTTCGCGCCTTCGTGGCCGACCTGCTGCCCGAGGAACAGCGCACCCAGGGCTTTGCCATGCAGAGCCTCTTCATTGGGCTCGGAGCCGTGGTGGCGTCGGCGCTGCCGTGGCTGCTGACCAACTTCTTTCACTTACAGCCGGACACTTCGGGGCACGCAATTCCGCTGACCGTGCGGTTGTCGTTTTACATCGGCGCGGCGGCGTTCTTTGGCGCCGTGCTGTGGACGATCATCACCACGAAGGAATATCCTCCCGCCGACCTGCAAGCGTTTCGGCAAAAGAAAGCGGAGCATCGCGGGCTGGGTAGCCATGCCCAGGAAATTCTGACTGCCATCCGCAGCATGCCGACTACCATGCGCCAGCTTGCCCCGGTGCAATTGCTCACGTGGCTGGGACTGTTCTGCATGTGGCTGTACTTTCCCGGTTGCGGTGGCGCATAACGTCTTCGGGGCCAGCGATCAGACCTCGCCCGCCTACACTAGCGGCGTGGAGTGGGGCGGCGTCTGCTTCGGCATGTACTCGCTGGTGTGCTTTGCCTTTTCGTTCTTCCTGCCTCGGATAGCGAAAGCGGTGGGACGCAAGCACACGCACAGCCTGTGTCTGCTGTGCGGCGCGTTGGGGTTGCTGTCGGTGGCGGTCATCCATGACAAGAACCTGCTTCTGCTGTCGATGGCAGGGGTAGGCATCGCATGGGCCAGTACGTTGTCGATGCCCTACTCGGTACTGGCGGGATCGCTGCCCGCCGAACATACCGGTGTGTACATGGGCATCTTCAACTTCTTTATCGTGCTACCCGAGATCATCGCGTCGCTCGGATTCGGGTGGGTCATGAACCACCTGCTCAACAACAATCGGCTGGCAGCCGTAGTGGCCGGCGGAATCTTCATGGCCCTGGCGGCGCTGCTGATGCAGCGGGTGGTGGATCCGGGCGCGGAGGTCATTGAGGAGGCTGTTCCCTTGCCTGCCGATGCCGAAGTGTTGACTTCGTTGAAACCCGGCCAAGCCGCGCACTAGACCTGTTTAGCGGCAGCAACCGGCCTGAAGCATACGGGTAGTTAGCTCACTGGCGACCGGCTACTGGCTACTGGCCGCTGCTTACTGGTTACTTTCGTTTTCGTCTGATCCGCGATTTCTCTTGCATCTCAGTCCTCTCGCCAGTTAGAACCGGTTTGTGAGGACAGGGATCTTTGTGTCCCTATCTCGTTCGCGCCTAGGCGCCGAACAAATTGGAGTTCTTTCACAGGATCCGGTTTGGAAGAGAACCCGCGAAAACGGCGTTACGACCGAATACCGGCAACTGCCGCAGCTAAGTCCCACGGGCACAAATGGATACGTATAAATATATTATTTATCAAGTACTTGCGAACAAATTCCCGCCAAAACATTGATTCTAAACGACCGCACGTCAACAATTTTATGTGTTACACGGAGCTATAACACCATATCGCTCCCGGCAAACAGCCGCTGCTACTTCAACTCTGAAGTTACCCCAGTTTGCCGAGCACCACACTTTCGAGGACACTTATCCAGCAATGAGCTTCCCACGATCGAGCGGCATCCTTCTACATCCAACTTCTCTTCCCGGTGCTCACGGCATCGGGGAACTTGGCGGCGAGGCGCACCGGTTTGCGGACTTCCTGAAAGCTGCGCGCCAGCAAATCTGGCAGGTGCTGCCACTCGGCCCAACGGGATACGGCGACTCTCCTTATCAGTGCTTCTCGGCCTTTGCCGGCAACCCTCTGCTGCTCAACCTCGATACCTTGGTCATGCTGGGATACCTGTCTCGCGAGGATTACGATCCGCAGCCGAAGCTTCCTCGGGACAATGTCGATTTCGGGACACTCATCCAGTGGAAGCTCCCGCTGCTGCGTAAGGCAGCGGAACAGTTTCGACGCAAGGCGAATGGTGGCGAGAAAGCCGCATACCAGGATTTTTGCGAGCGGCATAAAGCATGGCTCGAAGAATTTGCACTCTTCATGGCGCTCAAGGAAACCCACGACTATGTGATGTGGACGCTGTGGGAGCCGGAACTGGCCTTACGCGAACCGGCTGGGCTTGACAAGGCGCGCCGCGACTTGAAGGACCAGATCGAGAACCACAAGTTCATCCAGTTTGAATTCGAGCGCCAGTGGTTAGACTTGAAAGCCCACTGCGGTCGCAATGGCATCCGGGTGATGGGCGATGTACCGATCTACGTTGCCCAGGACAGCTCAGATGTCTGGGCGCAGCCGGAGCTGTTCGATCTGAACGCCGACGGAACGCCGCGGGTGATCGCAGGAGTTCCGCCGGACTACTTCAGCGCTACGGGACAGTGCTGGGGCAACCCGATCTATCGCTGGGACGTGCACGCCAAGACAGGTTTCAAGTGGTGGATCGGGCGTTTTCGGCGGGCCTTCGAGATGCTCGATATGATCCGGCTCGACCACTTCCGCGGGTTCGAGGCTTATTACGAGATTCCGGGAACAGAGACGACCGCAGTCAACGGGCGTTGGGTAAAGGGCCCAGGAGCACCGCTATTCGAGGCAGT
Source organism: uncultured Acidobacteriaceae bacterium (assembly GCA_963738905.1). Taxonomy (GTDB): domain Bacteria; phylum Acidobacteriota; class Terriglobia; order Terriglobales; family Acidobacteriaceae; genus DASRAA01. Next base: position 285,784 of record CAVTYG010000006.1, on the reverse strand, counting down.
CGAAACCGAGTTGGGAAGCTTGCCGATTCTGGCGGAGAACCTCGGAGTCATCACCCCGGAGGTCGAAGGACTACGTAACCGGTTCGGATTTCCGGGTATGGCGATTCTTCAGTTTGCGTTCGGCAAAGACCCGCAGGCTCCCGACTTCAAGCCGCACAACTATCCGCGGCACCGGGTGGCCTATACGGGGACCCACGATAACGACACCGTCATGGGCTGGTGGAACAGCACGGGTGCGGGCGATAGCACGCGCACTCCGGAAGAGGTGGCCAAGGAGATGGACTTCGCGAAGCGCTATCTCGACACCGATGGCACCGACATTCATTGGGTGATGATCCGCACCCTGATGGCCTCGGTCGCCGACACCGTGATCTTTCCGTTGCAGGATGTCCTCGGGGTCGGCAGCGAGGGGCGCATGAATCTGCCCGGCACTTCTTCGGGCAACTGGCGATGGCGGTATCGTGCGGAAGAGCTGACCCTGGGCGTTGGAACCCGACTGCGACAGATGGTCGAGACTTACGACCGTTGAAACAAACGATTCATCGGATCACAAAGGATGAAACATAACCCTCATACTGGTGTCGGACGTCACAGACGCGGGTGCTTGCCTCAATCGAGAATGGTGGGTAAGACGGGGGTAAACCTATGGCCGCACCCTGGGCCCATCGTTACGCACAGCGCACCAAAACCGCAAAAAGCTCCATCATTCGTGAGCTTCTTAAACTCACGGTTAATCCAGAGATTATTTCCTTCGCGGGCGGCCTGCCCGCCCCGGAAGTCTTCCCTGTCGAGCGTTTTCGCGAAGCATGCGAGCGCGTCCTCTCGACGCAAGGCCCGGCAGCTTTGCAGTACGGCCCGTCGGAAGGCTACAAGCCGTTGCGCGAGCTGATCGTGGCGCAGATGGCGCGCTACGGCATTGTCGCCACCGTGGATAACGTGCTGATTACCTCGGGGTCGCAGCAGGCACTGGACTTGATTGCGAAGCTGCTGATCAATCGCGGCGACCGAATCCTGGTGGAGTCGCCGACTTACCTCGGCGCATTACAGGCGTTCGACCTGATGGGCGCCGAATACGTTACCGTTCCCATCGACGGGCAAGGCCTGCAAACCAGGATGCTCGAGTCGGCGCTGCGCTCCGGGCCGAAGTTCATGTATGTTCTGCCGAACTTCCAAAACCCCGGTGGCGTCACGCTTTCCGAAGACCGGCGGCGGCAATTGGTGTGGCTGTCGGACAAGTACGGCATTCCCATCATTGAAGACGATCCATACGGGCAACTGCGCTACGAAGGCGAGCACATTAAGCCCCTGGTGGTCCTGGACCGCATGAATGTCTTGCGGGACAACGGCTATTTGCTGGGGAACGTAATCTATCTCAGCACGTTCTCGAAGGTGCTGGCGCCGGGGCTGCGGCTGGGCTGGATCGTCGCTCCGCCTGACGTGATCACCCGTCTCGTTCAGTTGAAGCAGTGCGCCGATCTGCATACTAGTACCTTCGCGCAGATGGTTGCCTACGAAGTCGCGAAAGACGGCTTCCTTGAAGAGCACGTGAAGACCATACGGCAGTGCTACAAAGAACGTCGCGATGCGATGTTGGAGGCGCTGACTGACTTCTTCCCACCCGAGGTGACGTGGACGCATCCGCAGGGCGGACTCTTCCTGTGGGTGACGATGCCGAGGGGTGTCGATTGCATGCGAATGTTCGACGAAGCGATCAAGCAAAACGTCGCGTTCGTACCCGGACAACCGTTCTTTGCCGAAGGCGACGCGGGATCGCATATGCGGCTTAACTTCTCGAATGCGACCCCGGAGATGATTCGTGAAGGCATCCGCCGCCTGTCGATCGCCGTGGCGCACGAGATCGAGCATGGGGCGGCGGCAGAAATCAAAGAAGAAGTGACCGTCTAGTACCCGTGGCCCGACGCGCCCTCTTCCACGCGCACTTTACCGCGAAACATGCGGTAGACGAAGACAAAATAGGCGGTGGCCATCATCATGCCGATTGTCCACCACACGAACCCGACGCGCATGCCGTGCTCGCCGGTAGCTGTGTTGTAGATCGTCAGGCTATAGGTTGGGTCTGTACTTGCGGGCAGGACCATCGGGTAAAGCGCAAACGCCGCGCCCACCAGCATGCCGACGATGTATCCACAAGATGCGAGAAAGGCGGCACGATCATTTTTCTTGCGCTCGGCTACGAAGAGATACACCAGACTGCCAACCACCAACAGTGGAATCAGGTATCCGACGGGCCACTTGGCGAAGTTGTTCAGGATGCCGGGACGGATGTAGAGCGTCGCTATGAGGCCGAGTACGGTCAGGAGCGCCTGGACAGGCCATAACACGGAAGCCAATCCTGCGCGCGCGAGTATTGATGTCGCCGTCGGTTTTGTTCGCCAGATAAAGCGAGCCGTGAACGACGAGTGTGACCAAGGCAACTACTCCCATCATCACCGTGTACCAGTCAAGGATGCCGTTGTTGGTGCCGACTCGAAAATCGGTCCACAAGGGTTCGAAGAAGTAACCGTCGGAGTTGAGCGGCACGCCGCGTACCACGTTGCCCAGCGCTGCTCCGAAGAAGATTGCGAGCAGGATACTGGCAATCGAGAAGACAACGTCGAACGCGGACGACCACATCTCGTCGTGCAGGTGGCTGCGGAATTCGATTCCAATGCCGCGTAGCATCAGCAGCCAAAGGACCATGATGAGAGGCAGGTAGAAGCCACTAAAGCTGGAGGCGTACAAAAGCGGGAACGCGAAATATAGGGTGCCCCCCGCGGCAAGGAGCCAGACTTCGTTGCCGTCCCACACCGGCCCGATGGCCCGCAGAATAGTCCGGCGTTCGGTGTCGTTCTTTGCGATGAGGAGGTGAACAGCGCCCGCGCCGATGTCAAATCCGTCCAGCAGAACGTACATGGCGACCATCACGGCAACGATCATGAACCAGATTGTGGACATGGCTATCGGACCTCCGCAGCGTGAAGATCAGGCACAGAAGGATAGACCAGGGGAGCCCTGGTTTCGGGACCGAGTTCGATCTCGCGGCGAATCAGAAACAGAAACAAGAAAGACAGAATCGTATACATTCCAGCAAACCCGAGGAAGGTGAACCAGCCATTCCCTGCTGACACCAACTTGGAGAACCCTTCTTCCGTGCGCATCAAGCCGTAAACGAGCCAGGGTTGACGGCCCATTTCGGCGGTCATCCAGCCGGCGGTGTTCGCAACATAAGGAAACGGGAACATGAGCATGAGGATCCACAACATCCATTGCGAATCGTAGAGGCGATGACGCCACAGCAGAAAGGCTGCAACGGCCGTCACAGCGATGAACATCGTTCCGAGGCCGACCATGATGTGATACGCGTAATAAAGAAGTGGGATGTTCTGCGGCCATTCCGACTGCGGAACTTCGTTGAGGCCGTGAACCTGCGCGTTCCACCTGCGATAGGTGAGAAAGCTCAACATCTTCGGCACCATGATCGGATTGTCGATGGTCTGCGTCGCCATGTTGGGCTGGCCAACAATCACAAGCGGAGCTCCGTGCGTGGTATCAAAGAGCGCTTCGATGGCGGCAAGCGTCACGGGCTGTTTTTCCGCGACCATTCGACCGGCCCAGTCGCCAGTGGGAAAGAGTTGCACGAAGCTGAAGATAAGGCCTGCTGTTACCCCAACGCGAAGAAATATGCGGGCTTGCTCGATATGACGTTTGCCGAGAAGGTAGAAAGCGCCAACTGCAGTCATGACGAAGGACCCCGTGATGACGGCGCCACTCATGTTGTGCGCGTATTGCAGCCAGGCCCAGGGATTCAACACCAACGCCCAGAAGCTGGCGAGTTGTAAGGTACCGTTAGCCGCCTTCTCGTACCCAACCGGATTCTGCATCCAGGCATCGGTGGCAACGATAAAGAAGCCGGATGCCCAGGAACCAAAAAACACCATGAAAGCCGCGAACCAGTGCATGCCACGGCTCAGTCGCTTCTCGCCATAGAGAAACAGTCCGAGAAATGTCGATTCCAGGAAGAAAGCGAACACACCTTCCATGGCAAGGGTCTGGCCAATGACTCCGCCGGCGAAGCGAGAAAAGTGCGACCAGTTGGTGCCGAACTGAAACTCCATCGGGATCCCGGTCACCACGCCGATCGCAAAGTTGATGCCGAAGATGCGTGCCCAGAAGCGAGCCGCCTGGTTGTAAGTCTCGTCGTTCTTCCTGATCGCCAGCGTCTTTAGAACCACGATCAGCGGCGCGAGACCCATGGTCAGTTGTGGAAACAGGTAGTGGTACGTCACGGTAAAGGCGAACTGCAAGCGATGGATCAGGAGTGCACTATCCATATGAATCCTCTACGGAAGAAAACTAGCGCTCAAGGCCCCGAGATTACGGACGACATTCCGGCGTCAGCAATGACGTTACGCGGGCCTGTGATCGGGTAATAGTTCATTTCAATTGGAAAGACAGCAGTAGTCAATACAACTCGGCGGGGACTCCCGAGTCTTCTGCTCAACAGTGGGGTCTAAACTAAGAGAAATGGTCCGATTCGGTATCAAGCTCATGCTCGTATTCGCCCTGGCTGCTGCGTCGATGCTTCCATGTTTGGCCCAGGTCAACGCCCAACCAACAACCCAGCAGCAGACGAAACGGTTGATCCTGAAAGATGGTTCGTATCAATCGGTTGTGAAGTATGAGATCCAGGGAAACAACATTCATTATCTGAGCGCCGAGCGTTATGAGTGGGAGGACCTTCCAGCGTCACTCGTCGATTGGGATGCTACGAAGAAAAACGAAGCCGAATTCTCAAGTGGAAAGTTACGTGTTCACATCGAGACGCCGGAAGAAAAAGAAGAACGGGAACGGGAAGAAGCGAATTCTCCAGAAATTCTTCCTGGTCTGCGGCTGCCGGGCACGGGAGGTGTGTTTTTGCTGGATCAGTTCGATGAAAAACCTGAACTGGCGGAGATTCTGCAGAATGGCAGCGAACTAAACCAAGGCGCAAACAAAAGGAGCGTGCTACGCACTGCGATTAATCCGATCGGCAGCTCCAAGCATGCCTTCGAATTGAAGGGTCCACACGCGAAAATTCAATCGCACCTTCCCTCTCCGGTCATATACGTCGACATCGATGAGGGCGCGCTCAACGATGTTCCCCTGGATGGCCGCTTTCGTATCGCTCGCGTGGATGTGAAGAAAGACACGCGCATCGTCGGCAACTTGAAAGTGACGTTCACGGGCAAGACCTCCGAGGAAGGCAACTTCATCCCGACGAATGTGGAGAAGGTCGGGACCGGAGAGTGGATTAAAGTGTCGCCTGCCCAGCCGCTGCCACCGGGTGAGTATGCGGTCGTAGAAATGCTCGGGCCGGCCGAAATGAACCTTTACGTATGGGATTTTGGAGTAAACCGACAGGCTCCGGCCAACCCGAACACATGGCGTCCGGTTGCGGCCCAGAGTTCGTCACCGAAGTAGTGGGCTTCGGCAGGACGCTTATTTTTCGTCCAGACCGACAATGCCGACGCCGTAAACCGCAATGTTGTTACGACCGGCTTGTTTTACCGTGTACATCATTTCGTCGGCACGTTGCACGATGACTTGAGGCGAGTCTGCATCGGAAGGATAGGTAGCGATTCCTATGCTGGCCTCCAAGCTGATTTGCAGTCCTTCCTCGCGAAGCCACTTTCGGCGTTGGAAGACATGCGAGATTCTGCGGGCGACTCGTAAGGCGGCGTCTTGCGCGGTTTGCGGCAGCAAAATCGCGAACTCGTCGCCCCCATAGCGAAAAGCAGCGTCAACTAACCGCAAGTTCTCTCGCAGGCAATTGCCAACTTCAGCCAACAGCTTGCTACCGATGAGGTGTCCGTACTTGTCATTCACGTGCTTGAAATGATCGAGATCCAGGAATAACAACGTGAACTGATAACCAAATCGCTCCGAACGATGGAACTCCTCGCCGATAACGGTAAAAAGATGACGAGCGTTATACAGGCCGGTGCAATCGTCGGTAATGCTCAGCTCCTGGATGCGTCGTACGGCGCGGGAATTTTCAATCGCGATGGCGGTGTAATCGGCCAGTGTGTGCAACAGCAATTGGCTGCGGGCATACACGCTCATGTCGATATTCACGAGCTCGATAACACCAAGGATTTTCCCGGAAGTGCGGACCGGAACGCATACTACCGAGCAACTGCCGGCGAACCATTCGCTCCGGCTGTCGGGATCAATGTTCGGGTCCTGATTGACATTGGGGATGACCAAAGTCTCGTCATTGCTAATCACCCACTCCGCCAAGCTGGAGCCATCCGTCAATTGCAGCGCGGCCAAGCCCTCGGCGCCGGTTCCGATCGAGGCCGCGTAATAAGGTTCCTGGCTGGATTCGTCGATCATCACCAGGGACCAACTGGCGGGCTCGAAGTACGCCGCCATCTTGTCCATAATGGTCTGAAGGATGGTGTCGAGGTCGAGAGTTGAAGTCAGCGCCTTAGCGACGTCGTGAAAAATCTTCAACTCATACAGCTGGCGATCGTTATCCGCTGCAGCCACCGGCGTCTGACCTGCAAGTTAGATTCGACAACGGTATTGGTCCAGGCACACCAGTGAATGAGTCTTGGTCGGATTCGAGCAGTGCCAAGAGGGGCCAGAACTTTCTCTATGTTACAGGAAAATAGTGGTTTATCCTATACGCGAAGATAGTTAGGGCCAGATTGGTCTATTTCGGGAAGCGGCTTCTCCTTTGCGCCGAGATGCCGCGATTCGGTCTATGCACTAACCACCCGTGCCGCTTCGGATGAGCTGGGCGAGAGAAACCCGTGCGCCCGTCATTCGCCAAGTTCGGCACGAACTGGAGATGAGACGTGGGTTCCTTTGGCGACCGACTGCGCCGCGAACGCGAGATGCGTGGGGTGTCGCTCGACGATATCGCAGCAGCTACGAAGATTGGAACCCGTTCGTTGCGCGCGCTGGAGGATGAACAGTTCGAGCAACTACCCGGCGGAATCTTCAATAAAGGATTCGTACGGGCTTACGCGAAATTTCTGGGTCTCAACGCAGAGCAGGCGGTGGCGGACTACCTTGATGCTGCCGGAGAATCTTCCCCCGATCCTCACCTAATTGCCGAACAGAATTCGCTGCGGATCGATCGCTACACAGATACCGGCGGACACCGGGCGGTAGGGTTCCCTGTCATACCAGTCGTTATTCTTCTGCTGTTTATCGCGGCTGGGGCAGGCGGATGGCAACTCTACCAGCAGCGAGTACGGGCGCGCGAAGCGCGGGATAACGCGGTAGCCGCGAGCTCAAGTGGCACGACTCAGTCAGCTAATCCGGTTCCTTCAAGCCCTCAGAACACCAGCGCTGAGAGCCCAAGTCAGCTTTCCGCCGAGAAACCAGGCACCACTGCCTCGTCGAGCGTACAACCACAAGCAGTGGCCGCAAAAGCCGGCAGCGTGGGGGTAGATCTCAACGCGTCGGCAAAGGCGCAAACCTCAGCTACCACCCCAACCGCTGTACTTCCAGTTGGCGCGGCACAGCCGTCGGATATGGGCACAAAGCCTCCGACCGCTGCAGCCTCGCCGGCGACGACTGGCCAGCCCTTCGAGGTTTCGGTTCGAGCGATAGATCGCGCTTGGGTGTCCCTCAAATCCGATGGCAAGATCACCGTGCGCGGCATCATTAACCCGCCGGACGTGAAGAGCGTTCATGCAACCGATCAAGTCGTCTTCTGGACTGGCAATGCCGGCGCGGTGGAGATTTCCTTTAACGGGCAGCGAATCGCATTGGCCGGAGGGCCGAACCAGGAAGGCACCCTGGTTTTCAATTCACACGGAGTGGTGATTCCCAAACCGTCCGCCCCGAACCGCGAGCCGTAACGTGCGGGCTCCGATTCTCACATGAAAAATACTCCCGAAAATGTAGTACGCATCGAAGCCGAAGCCCTACGAGCGCTTGCCGATAGAATTGCGGGTCCGATGGCGATGGACTTCGAGCGAGCAGTTGCTCTGATTTTCTACTGCTCAGGGAGGGTCGTCGTAACCGGCATGGGCAAGAGCGGCCTCATCGCTCGTAAAGTTGCAGCGACACTAAGCTCGACCGGCACGCCGGCGCTCTACCTGCATCCGGCCGAGGCGCTACATGGCGACCTCGGGATGATCGTTCGCGGTGACGTTGTTCTGGCCATGTCGGCGAGTGGCGAAACGGACGAAATTCTTCGGCTGCTGGCAAACGTGAAGCGCTTAAGTGTCCCTCTCATCACGATCACTTGTGACGACTTGTATTCTTCCGAAGCCAGGGAGAAACGGCGATCGACACTGGTACAGTCCGCCGACGTCGCGCTCGATTGTTCCGTGGCTGGAGAAGCCTGCAGCTTCGGATTAGCGCCGACGGCCTCGACCACGAGCATGCTTGCACTGGGCGATGCCCTGGCGGTAGCCCTCTCCCAAAGACGTGGTTTCAAGGAAGAAGACTTCGCCCATCTTCATCCCGGCGGTAAGCTGGGCAAGCGGCTGACGCGAGTAGCGGCGCTGATGCACAGCGGAGATGCAATGCCGCTGGTTTCCGCATCCACCCCGATCAGCCAGGTGATTTACGAGATGTCGCGCAAGGGCCTCGGCATGACGACCGTTCAGGAAGACGGCCGCCTTCTCGGCTTAATTAGTGATGGCGATCTGCGCCGTTTACTCGAACACCACGGTAAGGAGGTTTTTGACCTCACCGCCGGCGACTGCATGACACGCCAACCCACGACAGTCGATCCTGACGCGTACGCCATCGCAGCGTTGGACATCATGGAGCAAAGGAAAATCACTTCCCTGCCCGTGGTGGACCAGGCCGGCAGACTGTTAGGCGTGCTCCATCTGCACGACCTGTGGGGAACGCAGATGGTTTAGTGCGCGTTACATAGCCGGGGTCTCGGGTTCGGGATTCGCCTGCGGAACGAGAGCAGGAGCTCCCGGCTCGGCTGGGCCAAGTCCGGCAAGGGCGGGTTTCGAGCGAACTGCCGCCACTACCACGAATAAATTGGTGAACAGGACCACTGTGAACGCCATGGATGGCATATAGAAGAAAGCCTGTCCTTTGGCCGATAGAACCTGTAAGGCAAGCACGGCGGTAATCAAGCCGCGCGGAAACATCAAAAACAGCAGGCTGGTTTCCTGCTTGCTCACGTCGCGAATTGACCAGCGAGTCGCGTATACGGCGACCCACCGCCCGACCATCAGCGCAATAAGAATTCCTATAATCGGCAACACGTAAGCCTTGGCGACAACTTGCGCCATGATACCCAGCAACACAAAGAAGAACGAACGTACCAGGAAGGTTAGCTCGGAGTGAAACGCCAACATTCTGGCACCTTGTCGCGTCATTCTCGGCGTACGCGGCATATTGGCGAGTGTCAAGCCAAATACCAACTCGGCTAACAGACCGCTGCCCCCCGCAAATCTCCCAAAGGCGAATACCCCCAGCACCATTCCCAAGTTGAGTGCGTTGCTGAAGTGTTGTCCCGCAAACAGTGGCCAGATACGCGACCACGCCACCCCGGCGGCGATTCCGAGGGCCACGTCGATCATTACGTGGTGCCCGAATCCGGTGATAAGACCTTCTACCAATGGAGTGTTTGAGTCGAGGCCCATCAGCGTACCAACCGTCAGCACGGCGATGATTTCACCCAGGGAGGACTCCAGGGTCAGCGTAACTTTCACCGGTTCGGGCGCGCTGATTTGCTCGATGGCCGGCAATACGACCGCCGCGCTCGTCGAGCCAAGCACGGCCCCAATCAGAGAGGCATCGAGCCAAGACAAATGCAGAGTCAACCTGACAACAACGGCCACGAGCCCGAGAGTAAGCGCATAGCTGACCACTGCAAGCAACAATCCCCCGGGTGAATAACGGATGGCGTCTTTCAGGCGAAGTTCAAGGCCACCTTCAAAGAGGATGAGGACCAGTGCGAGCATCCCCAAAATCCGGATCACGTGCTCAAAGTGGCTGGGATCCACCCACTTCAGCACGGGCCCCAGTCCGACGCCAATCAAGAGAAGAACGATGATGTCGGGAACGCGCGTCCACCGCGAGAGCCGGTTCGCTCCTACGGCGATGATAAGGAGTGCCGCCGGCAAGCCGAAGATGCGCGCCATGTCCATAGGAATAGGTCCGTCGAAGGGAGACCAATATATTGCTTGAATTACATCCCAAATGCCAGTGTTTCTTCCAGCCGCTTGCCCCGGAAAAAGTCAGGCAGCGATCGTGAACGCCATCGCTATTTCTCGCTGTCTTGGGCCGTCCAGCTCAACCAGCACGACTCGCTGCCAGGTACCCAGTATGAGGGCTCCGCTTTCAGCCAGAAGGCTGACTGACGTTCCAATTAGCGCTGAAAGAATGTGGTCGGGAACGTGTTCGGGATCATGAGGATGCCGGTATTTTAATTTTGGAATGACTTTGTCGAAGGCATCCAACATGTCGAGGTCTGTGCCTGGATCGAGGTCCGCGGTCGTCAGCGCCGCCGTGGTGTGCAGAACGAGGAGATGACAGACCCCACTATGACTACCGTAATTCCGAAGCAATGCTTCGACTGGACTGGTGATGTCGAGGACTTCACGTTTCCGATGAGTGTTGACCTTGAGACGATGCATGCTCAAAATTCTAACTGGATTCGATTTCAGTCGCGCTTACTGTCAGTGAAAGAGATCGTACAGTTCAGCTTCCGTTCGCGCTTAAGGGATCGCGTTCTTCTGTCGGCCGTCCATTCCTGTAGTGCTGCTCGGGAACCCCGCGAAGACGCTCTGCGGCGCTTTCTGGCGTTATGTCGCGCTGCGGCGCATCAAGCAATTCATAACCGACCATGAATTTTCTTATCGTCGCGGAACGCAGCAGTGGCGGGTAGTAGTGCGCATGAAGATGCCATTCGGGATGGGCCAGACCGTCCGTAGGCTGCTGGTGGAAGCCCATCGTGTAGGGAAACAGGGTCTGAAAAAGATTGTCATAGCGGGTGTTCACCCGTTTGAGGATGTCTGCCAGGGCGTTACGTCCATCGCTTTCGAGTGAAGCAATATCGGGAACGTGCATCCGGCTGCATACGAGTACTTCGAACGGCCACACCGCCCAGAACGGAACCAGTGCGATGAATTGACCATTCTCGCAAATCACCCGCTCGCCGGCGGAACGCTCGAGCTCGACGTAGTCGCACAGGAGACAACGCTGGTTCTTCTGCAGATAGTCAGCAAGCGCCGTTTGTTCCTTGCGCGGCTCGTTAGGGAGCGTGTGATTGGCCCAAATCTGGCCGTGCGGATGCTGGTTGCTGCATCCCATCATCTCGCCTCGATTTTCGAAGATCTGGACGTGGTTGATTCCCGATACCATTCCGAGTTCGCGATATTGCTCAACCCAAGCATCCACGACTTTCCGAATGCAGGAGACCTCCATCTGCGCCAGCGTCAAATCGTGCCGAGGCGAGAAACAGACCACGCGACATATCCCCGGCTCAGCCGAGACACGAAACAAACCCGAATCATCTTCCACGGTTGCCGGAAGAACATCCAGCTTCATGGCCGCGAAATCGTTATCGAAGATGAAGGTGGATTCGTATTTAGGATTGCGCACGCCGCCCGCGCGTTCATTTCCGGGGCATAGATAGCAGTGCGGGTCATAACGCAGATCGCGGTCCTCGGGAGCACGTTCGGTCTGCCCCTGCCAGGGCCGCTGCGTACGATGCGGTGAAACCAGAACCCATTCGCCGGTGAGAGGGTTGAAACGCCGATGGGGAATTCGCGCTAAGTCCTTGAGATCGATCATCACCCTGCTTTCAGCACTTCAGCAGCGCCGTCGGCAGCCCTGCAAATGTAAACTTCGGGACGCAAGCCGGTCGCAAGTTGGTAAGCGTTCATGATGTGGGCTCGAAACTCATCAGCAGTTCGCGCCTCCACCAGGTTGATGGTGCAACCGCCAAAACCTCCGCCCGTCATTCGTGCCCCAAAAACACCCGGATAAGATCCTGCCAACTGAACCATCAGATCGAGCTCTTTGCAGCTCACTTCGTAATCGTCGCGCAGGCTGGCATGAGACTCCGCCATGAGCTTGCCGAACCTGGGAAGATCGCTCTGTTTCAGCGCTTCTGCTGCCTCAAGGGTCCGTGCATTCTCTGTTACGACGTGATGGCAACGCCGGAAGGTCACTTTTGCCATCCCGCCCCCATACTGCTCCAGATGTCGCAAACTCACATCGCGCAAGGCCCGGATCTCGGGTAGAAACTGTTGGAGAAAGCGCACTCCTGCTTCACAATCGGCCCGGCGGCGGTTGTATTCGCCGCCCGCGAGCTCATGTTTCACCATCGTATTGCAAACTACCAGACGAACCTCGGGATCGATTCTTAGAGGCTCGGAATTCAAGCTCCGGCAATCGAGAAGCAGAGCGTGGTCGGCTTGCCCAAAGCAGGAGATAAATTGGTCCATAATTCCGCATTTTGTTCCGGCGTATTCGTGCTCGGCCTGCTGGCAGACGGACGCAATTTCGCGACCATCCAGGTTCGCGCCAGAAACGGCGAGTAACGCCAACGCAGTTGCCACTTCAATCGCAGCCGAGGAGCTTAATCCGGCTCCGATCGGAACCTCGCCCTTCACCAGCAGGTTCGCGCCTCGAATTGGCAGGTTGCGAGACCCCATCACAGCCGCCACACCACGAACGTAATCGCTCCAATCTCCGGTGGGCTTTCCTTGCAAGTCGGCGGCATTGAACTCTCGCGATTCTCCAAACTCGATGGAGTCGACATGCAGCCTCCGGTCCTCCCTCGGCGCGGCCGCCACATACGTATAAAAGCCGAGTGCCGCCGGCATGACGAAACCGTCGTTGTAATCGGTATGCTCGCCGATCAGGTTGACTCTGCCAGGCGCGCGGTAGATCCCGCGAAGTTTGCCGTGTCTGCTTCGAAATTCGCGACTCAGAAGGTCTATGGTGTCGCTCTGACTTCCAACGGAGGGAACAGGTTCCATGTATGAGATGCTTCGGCTTTCTTCTGAAGCATCAGCATACTAGACCAACGGTTCGGAGAAACGAAAGGGCGCAACAGAATTCCTAGGGGCCTTGTAACTTTCGTCACTTATTCGAGATGGTGGGATTCGGCGCTTGTGATTTTGCCATCTGTTCCGTAGCAGCCAAGTCGGTTTTCACTCGCTCGGTCAGCGGCCCGTCGGGCACGATCTTGAGATAAGCGCGGTAACGATCGGCTGCCGCAGGATAATTCCCCTTCGCGGTGTAGATGTTGGCAAGAAGGATTTCAACTCTGGGTTCTGTACGCTGAACGCCCAGAGAGTCGGCTCTCAGAGCATTGCTCTCGGCCTTATCGAATTGCTTGAGATTGAAGAGCGCTATTGAGTAATAGTAATAGCAAAGTGGGAAGTTGACAGGGTCAAGACCGAGGAGGCGTTCGCCAAGCTGCCGTGTCTGCTCCCAGTTCCTGGCAATCGCCGACAGATAGGTCATCCTCATGTAAGGAAGCGGGAAGGCCGGATCGACGTTGATAGACTCCTGGTAGTCCTTCATTGCGCCGTCGGGATTCTTGCGGCGCTGCTCCAGATCACCAAGCCGTAACCACGCTTCCGCGTATTTCGGATACTGATCAATCGCTTTCCGCAGCGACTTTTCAGCGCTTGCGAGATCGCCTTTTTCCAACTCTTCGCTTCCCTTCTCATAATCCTTGCGCGCCTTCGGCGGCACCTGAAGACTGGCCACACTGACCATGCCCTCGGAGTTCTTCGTCCGACTGTGCAAAACAAGAATCCCAACGTCGGAGTTGTTCATTGTTGAGTCGAGACGGATAAACGAAGATGTGTAGCCCGACAGTTCTGCACGTATCTCGCAGTCCGCAATGGGCGATTGTAGATTGGCCTGGCCCATCTGCATTGGACTGGCAACAGTGTTCGGAACGCCGCTCGTACCGAACTCGCGGGTGTCATCCGAGGCATCCGGCATCATCGAGTTCGAACGATCGCCAGCCATGAAGGAAAACGCTCCATCGGTCGAGGTCAAGGTCTCGCGATGGCGAAAGCCGTTGCAGATTCGGACAATCGCCACTGCAGAAGGCGGAGCGCCGCCAGTGTCCATGACAACTTTGCCTACGTAATAAGTGTATTGCGATGGGTTGGCCGGAGTAGTGGTTAAGGTACGATTAGGCGGTGCTGTGGCTGGAACGGAGCCTTTGTTCCCGCCCCCGCTCCGTTGAGCCACCAGCGCCGATGACGTCAGGCAACCAATAGCCAGCGCTACCGCTGCCAGTCGAAGACGGCTAAGCATCTTCCACCCCCGAGGCGGTACTGCCCCCAAATAGCAGTACGAGTGGATGCATCATACTGCCAGCAACAAGCACGTTTGTGACAAGCATGTGTCCGCCATTCGACTAGTTTTCTCGATAGTAAAATTTATTGTCACTATAGGAATAGTCCTCAGCTTGGATGGAAACGAGGGTCATTACCAAAGTTTCGCGCCATGAAAACCAAGGTTTGGTCGCTCGTGATGCACGTCACGGACGAGGTGGGCGTATCGGGAGAGATTAGTTCTGGCGCCTGGAGTGCCATAGCCACCTATGCCCTATTGCGTCGTCCACGTTGAAGATGCGGAACCGGGCTTTCGTCCAGATGCGGGCAGCCGTGTCCTGGTCGTGGAAGACGACGCGCCCTTGGCCCAGCTGCTGCGCCAGCAGCTGGAGAGCAAGTCGTACTCCGTCAGCGTGGTACACGATGGTGAGGCTGCCGTTGAGGTGCTCGGCGGCGAAATGTTTGATTTGGTCATTTTGGACCTGAACCTTCCCAAATTGGACGGCGTTTCGGTGCTGAAGAGGGTCCGTCCTTCGCAACCCCGGCTTCCAGTGCTGGTCTTGACCGCTCGCAACCGGGTGGAAGACCGCGCTTTGTCGCTGGACACAGGCGCAGACGATTGCATGGCCAAGCCGTTCTCATTTTTGGAGTTACATGCACGCGTGCGGGCGCTTTTGCGTCGCAACAGTGGAATCGTCTCACGCATGTCCCAGATTGCCGATCTCACCCTCGATCGTGAGGAAAGGAAAGTGCAACGGAATGGGCGGCGTATCGAGTTGACCGTACGGGAGTTTGATCTGCTGGATCATCTGATGCGCAGCGCAGGACGACCCGTCTCCCGAAACCGTCTGATGGAGCAGGTGTGGAACATGCCATTCGATCCCTCGACAAACGTGGTTGATGTTTATGCGTTTCAGACCTCGGCTGACGAAGCGCGGCTTGAAGTCTGTCGGCACCACGTCTGGGCACGGCTGAATCGCGATGGCTGTCCGACCGACCTGGTGTTTTCCATGCTAGCCGGACGCAATATGGACTGGGATCGCATACGCTCGTGAGCCGCCAGACGTGCCGAATGCCGCGTTACGAGTCGCGCCCCTGCATTCGTGTTCTCGCGTCGAGGATGGCTGCTATCAGCCCGGGGGCATCGAACTCCTTAGCTTCAATATCCACCGGCAATCCGAACTCACGCAGTGTCGCAGACGTGAC
The DNA here is from genome assembly GCA_963738905.1 of uncultured Acidobacteriaceae bacterium. Lineage (GTDB taxonomy): Bacteria > Acidobacteriota > Terriglobia > Terriglobales > Acidobacteriaceae > DASRAA01. The sequence goes on along the minus strand of CAVTYG010000006.1, from coordinate 270,296 downwards.
CGGGCCGATCGACGCACTATGAACGCCACGATACGGCGCAGACTTCTTGAGCGCCGCACGCGCGCCGCGCTTCCCTAGCAGAGCAATGAAGTTCTTCGCCGTGGAAGAACTGGTGAAGGTAATCGCATGCGGTTTTCGCCTGCCGGCAAGTACTGTGCGCAACCGCTTCTGCGAAGCCTTCGGGACTACCGTCTCGTACGCCTCGATCACGTCAACGGTCGCTCCCGCTTTCCGTAGCTCCCGCGGAATCACATCGCGTGCGACTTTCGCGCGCACCAGGAGCAATCGTTTCCCTCTCACGCGCTTGTGCAATGATGCAACTACAGATTCCGCTACGTATTCCTTGGGAGTCATCGCAACCGCGAACCCTCGCTTCTCGACGGATTTCTTGGTCGCTGGCCCAATTGCGGCGATCTTCAGGTGGGACAATGCCCGAGTGTCGACCTTACGCTTCGCTATCCTCTCGAACATCGCTTCTACACCGTTTACGCTTGTGAGAATCAGCCAATCGTAGCTCGCCAGATTTCGCAGCGCGGTATCGAGCGCCTTGTACGAAGCGGGCCTGCGGATCTCGATGAAAGGGATCTCGATGACGTCGCAGCCCAGGTCCTTCAGTGCGGACGACAGCGCGCCGGCTTGCTTCTTCGCGCGCGACACCAGGATCCTGCAACCCGAAAGTGGCTTGTTGCTTGTCATAGGCGCTTATGGCTGTTGCGGCACCGCGGAGGAGGCGCTGTACACGTCTTCCAGTATCTTGTCGCCGCCGCGCTTTAACAGCGTGTCGCCGACGAGCTCGCCAAGTACAACTGGATCGGTACCTGTTTGCTGTTCGCGTAAAACTTCCGTGCCGTCGGGCCGTGCAACCACTCCTGTGAGATGCAGCTTCCCGTCTTTTACTTGCGCGAAAGCCCCGATAGGTACCTGGCATCCTCCACCCAGCTTGTTCAGTAGCGCACGCTCGCAGACGGTTGCTGCCCGCGCATCATCGTTGTTCAGGAATGCTAGATACTTGCGCATCGTGGCATCGCCTTCGCGAATCTCGATGCCCAGAGCCCCCTGTCCTGCCGCAGGACACATGAAATCCTCGGACAAGTACTCTTTCACCAGCTGCGTCTTGCCTAAGCGCGTCAGCCCCGCGGCCGCGAGAATGATGCCGTCGTAGTCTCCTTCTTCCAGCTTACGCACGCGCGTGTCCACGTTACCTCGCAGTGGATAAACCTCGAGGTCGGGCCGGAACGCCTTAAGCTGTGCCTGGCGGCGCAAGCTGCTGGTACCGATCTTTGCTCCCTTCGGCAGCGCATCCACGCAGTCGAAGTTAACGGAAAGGAACACATCTCGCGGATTAACGCGCTCCGTAATGGCAGCGATCTCAAAGCCCGGAGGTAGTTCTGTCGGCAGGTCTTTCAGGCTGTGTACCGCGAGATCGACGCGCTTTTCGGCCAAAGCTTCCTCGATCTCTTTGGTGAACATTCCTTTGGTGCCGACTTTGGCGAGGGCAACATCGGTGATCTTGTCACCCGTGGTCTTGATGATCTCGATCTCGACTTGATGGCCGCATTCGCGCAGCAGTGCGGAGATATGGTTGGCCTGCCACAGAGCAAGTTGCGAGCCGCGTGATCCGATGCGAAGGCGTGCCATCAGCGTCGTTCTCCCGATTTCGCGCTCAGAGTGGCTTCCTCGTCCGAGTCGGCTTTTCGCGTGTCGCGCAGATTGAAAAGCTTGCGGACGAGATCGATGACCGTTGTCGATTCCGACGACTCGCGCGCTGCGGTCTTGAGCGTAGTAATAGGTGTATGCATGATTTTGTTGATGATGCCGCGCGATAGCGCTTCGACCGCCAGCTCTTGTTCCGGGGTCAGTGTGCCCAATCGTCCGCGTACGCGATCAATCTCGGCCTGGCGGACGGTTTCCAGATGTTCCTGCAAAGAGACGATGGTCGGCACCACGTCGAGCGTCTGCAGCCGGGCCTGAAACTTATCCACTTCCAGCTGTACGATGGCTTCGGCGCGGTCCGCTTCGACACGCCGATCGGAAATGTGTGACGTCACGACCTGCTGCAAATCGTCGATGTCGTACACGAAGATGCCGTCCAGCTTGTTCATCTCCGGATCGACGTCGCGCGGCACCGCGATGTCGATGAAGAACATAGGACGGTTCTTGCGGCGGCTCAGAAATTTCTCGCCGTGTTCCCTGCGAAATATCGCGTGCGGAGCACCGGTAGAACTGATCACGATGTCAGCGCGATCGACGGTGTCATACAGTCTGTCGAAGGTGATGGCTTCGCCGTTAAACTTCTTTGCCAGCGCAGCGGCCCGCTCGTAAGTGCGGTTCCCCACGAAGATCTTATTGGCGCCGTGGGCCAGAAGATGGCGCGCGGCGAGTTCGCACATTTTGCCCGCGCCGACCAGATAGACGCTCTTGCCTTCGAGGTTGCCGAAAATCTTCTTGGCGAGGTCCACCGCAACCGAGGCGATGGACACGGCCGACGTGGCGATGGCCGTCTCGGTGCGCACTCGCTTAGCTACCGCAAAGGCACGGGAGTACAGGGCATCAAGTTGCGAATTAACTGTTCCAACGGCGCGCGCCGTGGCGTACGCCTCCTTCACCTGTCCCAGGATCTGTGGCTCGCCGACCACCATCGAGTCGAGGCTCGATGCGACGCGAAAGACGTGACGCACGGCGTCACGCTCGCGATATTCGTAAAGATATTTTCGATAGGGCTTGGGATCGAAGCCGTAGAGTTGCTGCAAGCAACCGTGAATATCAGCGTCAGCGCTGGTAGACCGCGCCACCAACTCGACTCGATTGCAGGTCGAGACGATCATTGCTTCTTCGATTCCAGGCTGTGAAGCCAGAGTCTTCAACGCTTCCGGCAGCCGCGCTTCGGGAATGGCGAACTGCTCGCGCACTTCCACGGGTGCGGTCTGGTGGTTCACGCCGATGACAATCAGGTTCATAGCGGTGGAAACTTGTGTACCCGGCTAAAGCTATTTGCCACCCAGACGCCCAGCGCGATGACAAAAGCGCAGGTCGCCAGCATGGCCGCGCGGCGCCCTCGCCAGCCCGAGCTCCAGCGCGTGTACAGAAGCAGCATGTACACGACCCACATAATGAATGACAGAAGTATCTTCGGATCAGTGAAGAACAATGGGCCGTATTTCTCAATGGCCAGCACCGAACCGGCAATCAGTCCAAACGTCATGAACGGAAAGCCGAAAAGCAGGGACTTATAACCGATGTCGTCAATCGTTTCGAGTGACGGCAGCTTCGACAACATGCCATCGACGCTCTTGGCTTTGAGCGACCGCTCCTGCATCAGGTAAAGCAGGCTCGCTCCAAAGCTTAGGAACAGCCCCGCATAGCCGGTAAAGATCATCATCACGTGAACGAAGATCCAACTGCTCCGCAAGGTTGGCGATGCGAAGGTCACTGGCCTTTGCGCGACCGCAGAGGCGAACGTGAGCACAAATACGATCGGAAATATCACGACGCCCGGCGAAGTCGTCCGGTAGCCGACAAAGAAGATGAAAAACACCACCATGGCGACAAATGCCAGGAGTGATTCGGAGTAATCGATGGAGAGCCATGATAGATGGCCGACCAGCACGGTCGATTCGACCAGCGAAACAAAATGAAAGATGAGACCGAAGCCAACCGCAGGCTCTACCACTCGCGCAAGGATATTGCCCTTACCGCTCAGCAGGAGCAGTGAATACACCAGTCCCACCGCATAAAACGCCACCGCAACTCGCAGCCAGACTAGAGGCATAAACCCCACAGACCCGTGCAGATAGGTCGGACTCGTTTCTGTATGCCCCAGTATAAACACCGGCGCGGCAGGGCCGAGTATGCATGTCACGCGAGCGTGTGATTTACGTCACACAGCTATGTCTGACTAAAAACAGGAGTTAGCTGGGATAGTGAAAGCTCACAATATGTTGCGAAGCGATGGTGATGCCATCTCTTCGTGCCGGACGGAAGTGCCACTGGCGTAACGTGGCCATCACGCGGTCCTCGATGCCGTAGCCGATGCCGCGAATCAGCTTCAATTCGACGACATTCCCCTGCTCATCGATGGTCACTTCGACAATAACGTCACCCTGCACCCCCGGAGGCAGGTCGGCACGGGAAACCGCCGGATCAGGAAAGACCTGCGGCAAGGCAGGAATGACTTCATCACCCGATAGCGGAGCACCCGGAACTCGTGACCCATAGGGAGATCCACCTTCTGCGGTTCTGTTCAAACTGGCAGTCTCAGTAGCCTGGTCGTTCTCGTGCGCGTCGGCAGGAGGCTGTTTCGGAAGCGGAACTTTCTTCGGCGCAGCGCTCAGATCGAGTTCGGGTTTCTCGACCGGCGTCGGCTCGTGTTCAACTCCCGGCGGGGCGAGATAAATGATGCTGGTTCCCAAAGACCCGGGCGCGCCAAGGGCAACATCAGCGGGCATAACGAAAACCGGCGCCGAACGATGTACCAGTAGGAACAGGACAAAGACATGGGCAACGAGCGACAAGAGCAACGAGAAGTCCCATCGCTTGCGGCCAGCCCATTTTAGTTCGGCGAACATGCCCACACCTTAAAGACAGTTTAGCCCGATCTGAGGACTTTGACTGCCCAACCAAACCGAAGGTGAGCGAATGTTATGGACGGCTCGTATGGCCAGGGACAACGCTCTACTCGACGCCAATGGATTCCAGGAGTTCCGCGAGCGTCGCTGCATCCAGCGTCAGGCGACGGCCATCCTGCCGCATGTCCTCGACTTCATCGAGCGCCTGCAATAGTCGCATCTTCACCCCAGCGTACTGCTCGGGATCGCTGAGGGAGCGTCCATGTTTAGCGGCAAAAACATCGGTGGCTCCGGGCAGTAGAAAGATGCTTACAGCAAACATTGACTTACGATCGGCGCTGATATCGAAAACGTATTCCGTAGACGGGGCGAAAGGATCGCTGTCGAGTGCCGGACGTTTCCCGACGAAGTAGTAGTCGTAAACCAAGCCTGTTTGTGCGGCGTAAGTCTTGAGACGTCGCACTGGCATCGGGAACTCTTGGGGGGCTTTATGCGTCGGCATTGCAATCACTCCGTCGGCCGCTCGCGCAGGCGCGATGCGGCTGATTCCGGACTTACCGGAGAAGCATAGACCTCTTTGAAGGTGTACGACCTCGCCTTGGGTCCAAGGATCGGAAGTATTTCGATGTGCCAGTGATAATCGTCATCAATCGTCTTCCAGTACCCCAGTGTTTCGGACTTGTGCAGGGTGTTGGGCGAAGTGTGAAGGACCATGTGGAATCCGTCCGAGATACTCCGAATCCGTGCCAGCGTTCTGCGCAATAACGCGGCCAAATCGCGTAACGCTCCGGAACGGTTAACGGTTCGCTCGAAGTACGCTTCATGGACCCGAGGCGCGATCCAGGTTTCGTATGGCGTGCGCGACGCGTAAGGGCACGAAACAAGATAGTCGCCTCGTACCTCGATCACGCGCTTCTCCTGCTTCTGCTCTTGCGCGAAAATGTCACAAAAGACGCAGCGCTCCTTCACCTTGTAATGTTCGCGGGCGGCGCGCAATTCGTAAAGTACCCTGCGTGGGACGAACGTAGTCGCGACGATTTCCGAAGTCGGGTGACTGAACTCTTCCCCCGAGTGGGACCCAAAGTTTTTGATTACGCTTACGTACTTGAAGCGCCCATCCTTCTTCAGGTCCTGGATACGTTGCGCGCAGAGCGCAAGATACTGCTCGATTTCGCGGTCATCTGCGGTCCACAGTTGGCGATCGTGTCTTGCATTTTCGATGATGACTTCGTGAGCGCCAATAGGCTGCATGGTGTCGTACAACCCGTTGCCAGCGCGCCCAGGATCGCCTTCTACACGGTACAGCGGGCTGGGGTGCACAACGGCACGCGCCGACCAGGGATTGCCATTGACGGTCGGCATCGAAGCAATTACGTGCAAGGGCTGGCCTGACTCTGGACAAAAGAGGCAGCGAAAATCGCCGCCGCGGTCGCCGTCCTGTTCATCACCGGTGATTACCCACGAGCGGGTGATGGGGTCCTTTCGTAGCTCCATTGTCTAGCTACTTTACGTTGCCTGACGCAGAGGAGCAAACCGCGCTTTCGTTGAATTACGACCTGTTGCCTTGTCGTCCATGGAGGACGGTGGCATGGATTCTACGGTGCCTCTCGTCTCTCTTTGCTTGGTAGAATGATGTTGTGCAGCGCCCGATCCGCCTCATCGCCATCGACCTCGATGGCACCCTCCTGAACTCAAGAGTCGAGCTCGCAGACGAAAACCGTGATGCCCTTCGGCGCGCACATGAAGCCGGAATTGAAATTGTCCTGGGCACGGGAAGACGCCACGATTTCGCCCTACCCATCGCTCAGTCGCTGGGTTTCGACCTCTGGATGCTGAGTTCCAACGGGGCGATTACACGCTCGACCCGTGGCGAAACCTTCCACCGCGATTTTTTGCCCAAACTGACGACGAGCAACCTCGCGCAGGCGATGCGAAAATATCGTAACTACATGGTGCTGACCTTCGATCGTCCTGGAGCGGGAGCAATCATCTGCGAAAACCACGCTGACCTGTACGGCGTGATTCAGCGGTGGATGGACAAGAATGCAGCGTTCATCGAGTACATCTCACCGATTGAGGATGCGCTGACCGAAGACCCAATCCAGGCAATGTTCTGTGGACCCGTGGACTTGATGGACCGCGCCCAGGCGGACCTGAATGCTCTTGATTTCAGGCAGGACTTCACCTTGCTACGCACACAATATGATTACCGCAACCTTTGCATCGTTGACCTCCTGAATGCCGGATGTTCGAAGGGACACGCGCTCGAACGCTGGGCAAATCATCGGGGCCTCGATCGCAGTGAAGTCATGGCAATCGGTGATAACTACAACGATGTGGAGATGTTGACGTTCGCAGGCCATGGCGTGATCATGGGGAACGCCTGCGAAGAACTGAAGCAGACCGGATGGACGGTGACGCTCCATCACGATGAACACGGAGTGGCCGCCACCATCGATCACGTGCTGGAGACCAATGCGGCGATATTGAATGCGTAAAGTATTACAGCTCGGATTGCTGCTGGCGCTGGTGCCCTCGTGGTCGGTGGCCGCCGAAATAGCGAATCTAAACAACGGATTCAGCATCCTGCACGAACGCCGCGAGACGCTGGGCGCGACGACCCGGCTCTATATCGGCGCCGACGCGTCCGGCGGTTACGTGGACGTCGCGACCGCCGACATTACCAGCTTTGAAACTGCTCCGCCCGAGCCCGTTGCTTCTAATCTCGCCGCGGCGCCTGGTCAGGACCTCGCCGCGATTATTGCCTCCGCCAGCGATAGCAGCAAAATCGATGCTGATTTCATTGCCAGCGTAATCCGTGCCGAGAGCGGCAACAATCCTCGTGCGTTGTCACGCAAAGGTGCGCAGGGCCTCATGCAGCTTATGCCGCAAACTGCCAGCGACCTTGGAGTAAACAACACCTTCGATCCGGTTGAAAACGTGAATGGCGGCGTGCGCTATTTGCGCGATCTGCTGCTGAAGTACAACGGCGATGCGGTTAAGGCGCTGGCTGCGTACAATGCAGGTCCTCAACGAGTGCAGCAGTATCACGGTGTGCCTCCCTATCGGGAAACCCACGCCTACGTGGCGCGCATCATCACGGACTACAACCGGAAGAAGATGGCGGAGGCGAAGCAACACACACAACTGAAGAAAACAGCCGAAAAAAACTCCGTACCTGCCGAGTCCAACTAGTCGGTTTGACCCGTCCCACACAGTCGTTTACCTTTTGATTTACTCAGGTGCGGGGTGCCAAGTGGTTCTGCGCCGTGTGCCTTTCATTTCATGAACAAAAAGCGCGCATTGATATCGGCAATTGTGGTGGCAGTGTTGTGTCTGCTGATCTACCTGCAGGTACGTACCTGGAGAAAATTCGACTGGGCTGCCTTCTGGAGTGAAACCCATCACATTCGTTGGGTCGACATACTCGCCGGCGTCGGTCTCACTTACTTGACCTGCTATTTGCGCGCGGTCCGCTGGCGGATTTTCATGAAGCCGATGCGCAAGACCACCGCGGCCGCGCTCGTCGGGCCTCAGTTCGTCGGCTTCACAGCGTTGGCTTTGCTGGGACGCGCCGGCGAAGTCGTCCGTCCCTACCTTATCGCGAAGAAGGAAAATGTCACCCTGACTTCCCAGCTGGGGGTATGGACCGTAGAACGCATCTTCGACATCGGTGCGTTTGCGATCATGCTTTCACTAAGCTTCCTCTCGCCAGACCTGCGTGCGCTGGCTTTTTACGGACGCCTGCGTCTTGCGGCCCTTGCCCTCGTGACTTTGATTACTGGTTTGGTGATTGCCGCTGTGGTGTTACACCAGGCAGGCGAGCGCATCGCCAACATGCTATATGGCATCTTCGAAGGCTCGGCGCCACGGTTTGCTCATCATTTGCGTGAGAAGCTGCGTGCCTTCAGTGAAGGCCTGCAAACCATCCACGACGTGAGTTCGGCACTGCAACTCGTCGCTATATCCATGGTTCTCTGGACCGTAGTCGCGTTGGCATACATCTCAATCACTCGTGCCTATCCATCACCGATTGGTGATCTGACACTCCCGGCAATCATTGTCCTTATGGGCTCGAGCATGGTGGGCTCAATGCTGCAATTGCCTGCGGTCGGAGGAGGCTCGCAACTCGCCGCAATCAGCATGTTGCATGCGGGTTTCGGGGCCAGTGAAGAGCTGTCCGTGAGCTGTGGCATGCTGCTGTGGGCCGCGACCTTCATGTCGGTGATTCCCGTAGGCCTGGCCCTGGCGCATCGGGAGCGGCTCTCATTGCGCGCGGTCGCCGCAGCGGAGCAGAAAGAAGAGGCTGCTCTGGCGGAGTAGCAACTCTAAATACACCCATTTTGCCCTGTTACAATCGAATTGCGGGACATCTCGTCCCGGGCAATTCCCTTTCAACATGAAGTGTCCATTCTGCGGCTTTGAAAACGACAAAGTAGTCGATTCGCGCGAAAGCAAGGAAGGCGAGTCTATCCGCCGCCGTCGCGAGTGTCTGAAGTGCGAAAAGCGCTTCACCACCTACGAGCGCATCGACGAAATCCCCTACATGGTCGTCAAGAAAGACGGCCGACGGGAGAAATTTGAGCGGCAGAAGGTACTGAATGGCCTGCTCCACGCGTGCGAAAAGCGTCCCGTATCGATGGGCAAGCTTGAGCAGATCGTTAACGACGCCGAAGGTCTGGTAGTCGATTCACCCGAACGCGAACGCAAAGCCGCCGAAATTGGCGAGCTGATCATGAACCGCCTCAAGCGGATCGATAAGGTCGCCTACGTCCGGTTCGCCTCCGTTTACCTCGATTTCAAAGATGTACGCGAGTTCATGGAAGAGTTGAAGGAATTACTGGATACGAAAGAAAATACAAGCGGCAAATCAAAGGCCGTCAACTAGAGACCGCATGGCATATACAGTCACATTGATTCCAGGCGATGGCATCGGACCGGAGGTAGTTAAGGCGACAGTCCGAGTCCTGGAAGCCACGGGCGTCAAGTTCGAATGGGAGAGCTTCGCTGCCGGCGCAGAAGCCTACGAAAAGTACAAGGAATACATCCCCAAGGAATTAACCGACTCGATCGAGCGTACCCACATCGGTCTCAAGGGGCCGGTCACAACGCCGGTAGGTGGCGGATTTTCCAGCATCAACGTAGCCCTGCGGAAGAAGTTCGAACTCTACGCCAACTTTCGGCCGATCATCAACCTGCCCGGGGTTCCGACAAAGTATCCTGGCGTCGACCTGATTGTGGTACGCGAAAATACCGAAGGACTGTACTCCGGCATCGAGCACGAAGTGGTCCCCGGTGTAGTTGAAAGCCTCAAGATCATCACCGAGAAAGCTTCGACCCGCATCTCGAAGTTCGCCTTCGAGTATGCCCGCAAGTTTAAGCGCAAAAAAATCCACGCCATCCACAAAGCCAACATCATGAAGATGTCGGACGGATTGTTCATCAAGTGTTCGCGCAACGTTTCTCGCGGCTATCCGGAAATCACCTACGGCGAACATATCGTGGACAACACCTGCATGCAACTGGTGATGAACCCTTACCAGTACGACGTGTTGCTCCTCGAGAACCTGTACGGCGACATAATTTCCGATCTGTGCGCAGCGTTTGTCGGCGGCCTGGGATTGGTTGCGGGAGCAAACTTCGGACTGGACTGCGCCATCTTCGAAGCCGTGCACGGCTCCGCCCCCGATATCGCAGGCAAGGACATGGCTAACCCGACGGCGGTACTGCGCTCCGCCGTGCTGATGCTGCATCACTTGGGCGAGCACGACGCCGCCAACCACATCAACGCCGCCCTAGGCCACGTCTACACCGAGAAGAAACACGTCACTCGCGACGTGGGTGGAACAGCCGGAACGGTCGAGTTTGCCGACGCGGTCATCGAGGCGCTGCACACCGTACCCGTGCCGGAGCCGGCCCCGCGCGAGCCGGAACTCTAGCCCCGGCGCTACGTGCTGAACCTTCAACCCTGATGGGAACCTGCGAAGAGGACCGCGGAAAGTCGTTCTTGTGGCAGAGCTGACCTTCAGCCCAGCGTCCAAGTCCTTTATTTTATTTTTCTGAGCGGCCTTTAGTCCGCGAGGACAGTGCTCTTCGACTTTTCAGCCTGTAAAATCGTCATGGTTCCTCGTCACATTTGTGCCCGAATATGATCCGTTCTCATTCACTCGTTCTGCTCGTAGCGACTTCTCTGCTCTTGTTTCTTTTCGGTTGCGCCGAATCCCCAACTCCGCCTGCATCGACGGCAACACCAATCTCGAACCCAGGCCTCCCTATCGACCCTGCGACCGCCGCGTCCATCAGTGGGGTCGTACTCTTCGCCGGTCAGCCACCTGCGCCCCAGAAGATCGACATGTCCGCAGATTCGGGATGCAAGGGCGAAAATCAGTCCGAGGCAGTAGTCGCTAAGGATGGCCGCCTCGCCAATGTGCTCGTGTACGTAAAAGACGGTCTGGGGTCGCGCAGCTTCCCCACCCCTACGCAGAAAGTCAAGATCGCCCAGCAAGGCTGTCGTTATATCCCGCACGTCGCCGCCGCGATGGTCGGGCAGCCGGTGGAATTTCTCGACAACGACGACACCATGCACAACATCCATCCCATCCCCAGGAACAACAAAGAGTGGAACCAGTCGCAGATGCCCAACGGAGGGGCCTTTGCGCGCAGCTTCACCGCCGCCGAAATAATGATTCCGGTCAAGTGCAACCAGCATCCATGGATGAAGATGTACCTGAGCGTACTGAGCAATCCCTTCTTCGCCGTAACCGGCCCCGATGGAAGTTTCTCCTTGCACGGAGTACCGCCGGGAACTTATACCCTCGCTGCGGTGCATGAGAAGTACGGCGAGCAGGAGATCAAAATCACGGTTGGGCCCAAGGACAACAAGCAAGGCATAACTTTCGATTTCCGTCCGTAACGCAACAAGAGGAGGTCGCATGAACCTACCCGACGCCCCAATTGCTGAAGAGGGTTTCTTCGTCGCCTACTTTTTGACGGTCGCCGACCAAACCAGGTCCAGGGATTTCTATGTCGGCGTCCTTGGCGGGAAAGCGGTGAGCGACGCGGACCCCAGCTATATCAAGCTGGCAAACTCGTGGATCATTCTCAATAGCGGTGGCGGGCCAACACCTGACAAGCCTGAAGTTTTTCTCGAGACGCCCCCCGATCTCAACCGAGTCAGCAGCTTTTTGAACCTGCGGGTGGCGGATGTCTGGGCTTGCTACCGGCAATGGAAGGCAAAGGGAGCAGAGTTCGTGACCGAGCCGCTCGACAACCCACTCGATAACCATGGACACGAAACCAGGTGCTATATGCGCGATCCGGACGGTTACCTCATCGAAGTTGCGCAATACACGCAGCTGGCAATCGACAATTTCAAACGGTACCTGGCGAAAACCGATAGCGCGTCCAAATAGCGCCGCACAGCGACGCCCGCACCGCTAAACCGTTTGATACAATACCGCTTCGGCCGCTCTGTCGAGGATCGGAGCGGCGTCCGAATGAAGTTACCATCCCTTTCAACGGCAACCAATGATTTACGACAGCAGGGCGTGAATTCGCTCTCGAATGGCACGAGGAGCAGGTTCTGACCTCAGGAACGATTCCGTACAACCAGGCACACCATCGTTTCGCGGTGTTTCTCGCGTCCGCCACTCTGCTGCTCATCGTTCTCGGGAGCTTTAGTCACCAGCAACGATGCCGGATTATCCGTTCCCGATTGGCCCACCTCCTTCGGTTCCCTGTACAAAATTCCGGCGATGGTAGGCGGTGTGAAATACGAGCACGGCCACCGCATGTTTGCCGAGTTCATCGGCCTTCTGATCATCGTCATGGCAGTCTGGACCCAGCGGGTCGAGCGCCGCAGGTGGATGAAAGCCCTGGGCTGGATCGCGCTCGCCGCGGTCATCGGACAAGGCGTCCTGGGCGGCCTTACCGTACTCTTCTACCTTCCCTGGGCGATTTCCACCGCGCATGCCACCTTGGCGCAGACCATCTTCTGCGTCGTGACCGCGATGGCGCTCTTCACCAGCAGAAGTTGGTTGCAGGACTCGGAGCCGATCCCGGAGCACGGCTTTTCGCCCAGCACCCCGGCGCTCACGGCAATCACCGTGGGATGCGTGTGGGTGCAGTTGATTCTCGGCGCGGCCTTTCGTCATTCCGGCATGAAACTGCTGCCTCACTTGCTTGGGGCGTGCATTGTGACTGCAATGCTCTGTTGGACGGTAGTGCGCGTTCTGTCGCGTTACGGTAACGTTGCCCAGCTACGCCGACCGGCCCAACTTGTGCTCGCCTTGCTGATGATTCAACTAGGACTTGGATTTCTCGCCTATCTGACCCGGGTGCAGTGGGGCAAAGACGCCGTACAGCCGCTGGCCGGAATGGTCATCAGTACCGTGTCGCATGTGGCAGGGGGAGCGTTGGTGCTTGTAACCACCGTCATCCTGGCAATCCAGTCACGACGGATGATCTCCGTAGTGCACGGGGAACCGCTTGCGGCCCATACCTCGCGAAAGGCGGTCACCGCATGAGCACGGCGACCCAACCTTTGGCCGTCCCGCGCAGCGGTGTGGCCTCAATGGCGCGCGACTACTCCGTGCTAGTGAAAGTGCGCGTGACTACGCTGATTATGCTCACCGCGTGGTGTGGCGCCTACCTTGCCGCCGTGAAATCTGGCGTGCCGGCCTGGTCCTGGGCCGTGTTTCACGCCTTAGTTGGCATAGGACTGGTAAGTGGCGGAACAGCAGCCATCAACGAAGTGATGGAGCGTGATCTCGACGCTCACATGCGCCGGACTGCCCTCCGCCCACTCGGTCACCCGCACCATGAGCGTGCTGCACGCGTCCACCATAGCTTTCGGGATGACCCTCGGCGGCCTCGCTTATTTGTGGTTCACGACCAACTGGCAGGCCACGTTGCTCACCGGTCTTACCTCGGCGAGTTACCTCCTCGTGTACACACCGATGAAGCAGGTCCATCCCATCTGCACCTTCCTTGGCGCATTTCCCGGCGCAATGCCACCTCTACTCGGATGGGTCGCCGTACGCGGGCGCATCGATCCCGAGGCGATTGTGCTATTCGCCATCATGTTCTTCTGGCAGTTCCCGCACTTCCACTCCATCGCCTGGCTCTATCGCGAGGACTACGAAAACGCCGGCGTGCGCATGCTTCCCGTGGTGGAAAGTGACGGACGCTCGACCATCCGTGCCATCGTCGCCTACTCGCTTGCGCTGGTGCCGGTCACCTTGGCACCAACCTTGATGGGCATGACCGGGTGGACCTACTTCTTTGGCGCGTTGACCCTCGGAGGCGTTCTCCTTTGGTTCAGCCTGCGCATGTGGACCATGAAGCTCACGCCCCTGGCCGCAAGCTCCAAGCCACGCGCGCGTCAACTATTGCAAGCCTCGGTCATCTACCTGCCATTGCTCTTTGCGCTCATGATGTTCAACCGCGCAGCTTAGAATAGAGACATAGTGAATCCCCGGGCCGTAGTACCCGAAACCGAAAACCACCATGTCGCCGGGCCGCCAGATCCGGCAGCCCAACCCGTCATTCAACTTGAGCACTTACGTCATCAATACGGCGACCGCGTAGCCCTGGCTGGCGTCTCGTTTGAAGTACGCCCCGCCGAGATCTTCGGGCTCCTCGGCCCCAACGGCAGCGGCAAAACGACTACGTTTCGCATTCTCTCCACCCTGATGGTCCCCACCGGCGGCCGCGCTCTCATCATGGGACACGACGTCGCCAAAGAGCCCGGGTCGCGTGCGCAGCACGATCGGTGTGGTCTTCCAGGAACAAAGCATCGACGTAAAGCTGTCGGCGCAGGAAAATCTGACCCTGATCGGCCACGTGTACGGCCTGCACGGCGCGGCACTGAAGACGCGCGTCGCAGAGATGCTGCAGAGCGTCGGCCTCGCCGATCGTGCCCAGGAAAAAGCCGAGAACTTCTCCGGCGGCATGAAGCGACGCCTCGAACTGGCAAAAGGCTTGCTGCACCACCCGTCAGTGCTTCTGCTCGACGAACCGACCACCGGTCTCGATCCCGGAGCCCGCCGCGACCTCTGGCAGTACCTCCAGATCCTGCGCGACGAAGAACACGTATCCGTGCTGGTTACAACCCATCTCGATGGAAGAGGCCGAACGCTGCGACCGTCTCGCGATTTACGCAGAAGGCAACGTCGTCGCCCTGGGAACTCCGGTCGAGCTGAGAAGCGAAATCGGCGGCGACGTGATTTTGCTCGACGCCTACGAACCCGACGCCCTGGCGCAACACATTGAACAGAGATTCGGGCTACAGGCCGCGGTGATCGACAACCGCGTACGTCTCGAAATTGAAAACGGACATCGCTTCGTGACCGATGTGGTAGAAGCTTTCCCCGGCGAGATCGAAGGCGTGTCAGTCCACAAACCGAGCCTCGAAGACGTCTTCATCCGTCGCACCGGCCACCGCTTCTGGACCGAGCAGGAAGAAGAAACGAAGAAGTAGCCACACAGACGCGAGGCACAGAGATTTAAGAGTTAGATCAACTCCGTGTCCTCCGTGGTGAAATGAATATTATGGCAACTCGAACGGCAACATTACCCGCAACTCTGCACGCTCCCGCCCGCGTGGGCCTCATCCTGCCCTCGCTTTCCCTGTGGTGGCGCGAGATCGTTCGCTTCTACCGTCAGCGCAGCCGTGTCGTCGGCGTCGTCGCCTCTCCGCTTCTGTTCTGGCTGGTAATCGGCTCCGGCTTCGGCACGTCCTTCCGCTCCAGCGGCGCAGGAGGCCAGCACTACCTCGACTACTTCTTTCCCGGCGCCCTCATCATGATCGTGCTGTTCACCGCCATCTTCACCATGATGTCGGTAATCGAGGACCGCAAAGAAGGTTTCCTGCTCTCGGTACTGGTGGCGCCGGTAAGCCGCTCCGTCATCGTCCTGGGCAAGGTGTTGGGCGGAGCGACATTGGCCACGCTTCAAGGACTAATCTTCCTCTTGTTCGCGCCGGCGCTCGGAATTCACTTCACCCTCTTGAGCCTGCTGCTGACGATCGTCGACCATCTTCCTCGTCGCCTTCTCCCTGACCGCCCTGGGATTCATCATCGCTTGGCCGATGGACTCCACCGGCGGCTTCCACGCCGTCATCAACCTGTTCCTGATTCCGCTCTGGCTGCTCTCCGGCTCCATGTTTCCGCTCTCTGGTGCTTCCTTTTGGATTCGCATGTTGATGCGGATCAATCCGCTGACCTACGGCACCGACGCCCTGCGCATGTTGCTGTACCCCGGAACGGCAGCGAATTTGTCCCTGAATACAAACCTCGCCGTGCTCGGACTGTTCGCACTGGTGATGTTCAGCCTGTGTTTCCTGGTGGCCAACCGCCGCACCACCAAACCGGCAGCCTGACGCATGATTGCGGGCCCGACTTTCCTCCCTGCCCTGAACGCCTTTCTCAACGGCACCAGCGCCGTGCTCATCGGCGCCGGCTATTACTTCATCAAGAGCGGCCGCCGCGACGCTCACAAGCGTATGATGCTCGCAGCATTCGTCACCTCAACCCTGTTTCTGACCTCGTATCTTTACTACCACCTGGTGCTGCGCGCAGGAGTTACCCACTTCCAAGGCGATGGGGTTTGGCGACCGGTTTACTTCTCCATCCTCCTCTCTCACACGTTTCTGGCGGTAGTAGTGGTGCCTTTCATTCTCGTAACGCTCTATCGTGCGCTCAAGGGAAATTTCGGAAAGCACAAGGCGATCGCCCGCTACACCTTCCCCATCTGGATGTACGTCTCGGTGACCGGCGTGGTGATTTACGTGATGTTGTACAAGATATTCGCCCGCTAGCCTTCCCCCGATTTTCTGATATTCTTTGCAGTTCTCGGCACATTTTCCCCTTGGATAGGAGCACTTCTCATGGCAAGAGGCGTCAACAAAGTAATTCTGCTGGGCAATCTGGGCAAGGACCCGGAAGTGAAGTACACGCAAAGCGGCATGGCGGTGGCGAATTTCTCCCTCGCCACAAGTTCGTCCGTAAAAGACAAAGACGGCAACTGGCAGGACAAGACCGAATGGCACAACATCAAGGCCTTCGGGCGCACGGCCGAGATCGCCGGCGAGTACCTGAAGAAGGGCCGCACTGTTTATCTCGAAGGCCGCATTCACTACGATTCCTGGGACGACAAGGAAACCGGGCAGAAGAAATACATGACCCAAATCCTGGTCAGCGAGCTGACACTGGTCGGCGGTCAGCGCGAAGGCGGGGAAGGTGGAGGCGGCTACAGTGGCGGACGTGGCGCTGGCGCTGCCAAGGGCGCCAATAACTTCGATCAACGCGCCCCGGAACACGAGCAAACCCCTGCCCAAAGCGGAGGCGAAATTACCGACGAAGACATTCCGTTCTAGAAACAATTTCCTCCCCAAAATATTTCAGGGACCCCAGAACTTGTGCTGTCGCTAAATCCCTCAACTTGCGATTGATTTAGCTGCCAGCGCCCGTTCCAGGGTCCCCGATGCGCCACTTCGTCTACTTCACAAATTACAAGCACTGCCGATGTTTCCCCATAGGGTAAAGTCCGTATTTTTGCATGCCATCTTTCTCGCAGTCTCCTCACAAGCAAATTCCACCGTGCCGATCCGCCAACGTACTTCAAAAACGAGAGCCAAACTCCGCGTGTGGCCTCTCCTAAACACTGAGAGCTATTGGCTGTCGGCTATTTAATCGCCACCAACTTGTTCACCAGGTCAGAGTAATCCTTCTTCTCGACGCCGTGAACCCGCTTGTTGTATTCGTCCACCTTGGCCGAATAATTCATCGAGCAGAATTTCGGTCCGCACATCGAGCAGAACGCCGCCTCTTTGTAGTAAGCATCGGGAAGCGTTTCGTCGTGCATGCTGCGAGCGGTTTCGGGATCGAGTGAGAGCTCGAACTGCTTGTCCCAATCGAAGGTGTAGCGCGCGTAGCTGATGGCGTTATCGCGGTCCTGCGCGCCCGGACGATGACGCGCCACATCCGCCGCGTGAGCGGCGATCTTGTAGGCGATGATGCCGTCCTTCACGTCCTTGTCGTTGGGCAGCCCGAGGTGTTCTTTCGGAGTGACATAGCACAGCATCGACGCGCCGTGCCAGCCGATCATCGCCGCACCAATCGCCGACGTAATGTGGTCGTATCCCGGCGCTATGTCGATGACCAGCGGCCCCAGCGTATAGAACGGCGCCCCGTGGCAAAGCTCGACTTCCTTCTCGACCTGTTCCTTGATCTTGTCGAGCGGCACGTGCCCCGGGCCCTCAATCATGACCTGCACATCGTGCTCCCACGCTTTTGTGGTCAGCTCGCCCAGCGTCTTCAACTCGGCGAACTGCGCTTCGTCGCTGGCGTCGGCAATGCATCCTGGACGCAGCCCATCGCCCAGCGAGTAGCTCACATCATGCTTCGCAAGAATCTTAGTGATGTCATCAAAACGCTCGTACAGAAAATTCTGCTTGTGATGGTGCGCCATCCACTGCGCCAGGATCGCGCCGCCTCGGCTGACGATGCCAGTGATGCGATTGGTAATCAGCGGCAGGTACTCGACGAGCACTCCGGCGTGAATGGTCATGTAGTCCACGCCCTGCTCGGCCTGTTCTTCGATCACTTCGAGCATCACATCGATGTTGAGGTCTTCAATGCGCTTCACGCGCGAGACCGCCTCGTAAATTGGAACCGTGCCGATCGGTACGGGCGAGTGCCGCAGGATGGCTTCACGAATCTCATGGATGCCACCGCCAGTCGAGAGGTCCATCACGGTGTCGGCGCCGTAATGTACCGACGTGTGCAACTTCTTGAGCTCTTCGTCAACGTTGCTGGTAATGGCCGAGTTGCCGATGTTGGAGTTGATCTTGCACCGCGACTCAATGCCGATGGCCATCGGCTCCAGTTCAGGATGGTTCACGTTGGCCGGGATGATCATCCGTCCAGCAGCCACTTCATCGCGAATGAGTTCCGGCGTAACTTTTTCACGCTCGGCAACAAAGAACATCTCTTCGGTGAGCAGGCCCTTGCGCGCAAAATGCATCTGCGACATGTTGCTGTCGCCACTGCGCGCGGCCTCTTCGCGGCGCTTAGTAATCCAATCAGCGCGAGGCGTCAGGACGCTCGTACCATTGCCGTTGCTGCCATTATTTGCGGTCATAAAGTTGGGGAACCCCTCTGAATTTAGAATTATTATAGCCCCGCGCGATACATCGGCGATGCAACGTGGAAACGCATCACAACCTCTCCAATTCGGTAAAGCCATGCATCGCTGCTTCTCCCAGATATTGTCAGGCACCGGCGCGGTCGGGAGATAATGCGAACCGAGGCCGTCTCCCGAATGTCTTGCCAAAGCCGTCCCCTGAGCATAACCGCGGTCAGTGCTTTTTTCGTCTTCAGCGCGCTCATGAGCGGACTCTCTGCCGTCATGCTGCAGTTTCCCGGCACTCTGTTCGACCCCCTGTGGCGGCTGAACCCGCGAGCGCACGAAGGCTTCGCCGCCATGGGACCGGTCGCTGTCTTGCTGATGGCCGCAGTATGCCTGGCGTGTGCAGTCGCCTCATTAGGTTTATGGACTTGCAAGCGATGGGGATTCTGGACAGCCCTTTTCATCCTCAGCGTCAACCTCGCCGGTGACGTCACGAACAGTCTGTTGAGGCACGATTGGCGTACCCTGATTGGCCTTCCAATCGGCGGCTTGATGATTGCGTATTTACTCCGCCAGCGTTGCGTCTTTACTCGCCGAACGCCCACTTAGTTCAGGCCAGCATTTACGCCGTTTATGTCATCGCCCGCAGACTATAGTCGCGCGTGCTCTGCTTTTTCGACTTCTTCTGCGGCGTGTTCCGTCATGTCACCCGCGCTCCGTCGTGCCAATCGACTTCCCACTTTTCTGCCCACCCCAGCAATGTTAGCCTTCCCAAGACCGAAGGAAATTCCCATGGCCGAAAACAAAACCAAGCCCACCGCAGTTAGCGTAGCGGCGTTCATCGACGCCATCGCCGACGAAACCAGACGCACCGACGCCAAGACTCTGGTCAAGTTGATGCACACCGCCTCCGGCGAAAAACCAAAGATGTGGGGACCGTCCATCATCGGCTTTGGCAGTATCCACTACAAGTACGACAGCGGCCGCGAGGGCGACGCCCCCCTGATCGGCTTCTCGCCGCGTAAGCCCGCCCACGTTCTTTATGGTGTGACTGGCTTTCCCGGTTCTGACGCTCTGCTGGCCAACCTCGGCAAGCACACCACCGGCAAAGGCTGTCTCTACATCAAGAAGCTCGCAGATATAGACCCAAAAGTCCTCCAGACGCTCGTGGTGAAATCGGTCGCCGCCAAGCGCACCCGTCACTCCAGCGAGGGAGCCTCGGCACTGGGGCACTCCGGTTAGCGCCTCAAAAAAGCGTTCATCCAGCGCTTGTTATACCTCACTAGAACACAAACTCACGTATCACATCCCACTCAAAAACAATGGCTTGCAGTGAGACAACTGTATGACTGTTATACGCAAGGATATCACTACTAAACCATTACGTGATTACACCATTGAGGCGATTTCTCATGCTGACGAGCATGGAGGTTCCCGAGGAACAGTGGTATTCGGTTTTCAAAGAACGGTCGCGCCGAGGGGCAAGAGACACTAATCCCCTGCCTCATGAAGCATTCATTACATCCGTGGCAGTGGGCGGAAAAGGACGTAGGACACATCTGCTGGTGATAAGGAGGAGCGGCAGGGTAGCCGGTTAATGCTGCTTGGCCCGTTTCTTCCCAGCCTGGTAGAGCAGTGCTCCTCCCGCAATCAGCAGCACGCTTAGCAGGACAACCTTGAGCACCGCCAGAAGCTTATGGGGCTCATCGGGATCAGGCATCGCGGATCCGACTATGACCCCCGTCGTCGTCACCATCCCCACGACGGCAAGAGCGATGGCAACCGGCTTACCTCCCGGGATGGTCACCACTCCCGGCTCGGCCGGCTCGCGCTGCAAACGGATCAACGCCGCGAACATGAACAGATACGGTAAGAAATTGGTGATAATGCTCATGGCTATCAGAAACTGATAGGCTCCGCGGACGCTGCTGCCCGCCTGCCCCAGCACCACGAACACCGTACAGCACAAAGCTTGTGTAACCAGCGCAACCGCAGGAGTGCCCCACCTGGGATGGACCCGTCCGAACGCCGGCGGAAGATAGCGGTCGATGCCCACGACGAACGGCAGCCGCGCCAGCGAACCAAGATAAGCCCCTACCCCGCCAAGATTGGCCAGCACAATCAGGAACGCTACCGCCGGACCGATGCCATACCAGCCCACCCGCGCTGCGGCACTGCTGATAGCTTGCATGATGCCTTCCATGTTGCCCACCTGCCCGGCCGGCAAAGCCACCAGAACCGCTATGGTGCCGAGAATGTAGCCGGCCGTGACGATGACGCCGGCCGCAATCAGTGCCGGAGGAACAATGCGGCGGGCGTCCTTCATCTCATCGCCCATGAACGACGCAGCCTCCGCCCCAGCGAACGCGTAGAGCAACGTCGCCCACACCCCGATCATTCCGACGTTGAGCGTAGGCCGCAGTGCCTGGGGAGCGAAGCTGGTTGCCGATCCGTATCTCGCAAATGCCGCCAGACCCACCGCACATAGCACAGCGACCGGAAGCCACGCTCCCCATGCGCCCAGATTGCTCAGCCACTTGCCGACATTCAGACCGACGATATTGAGCGCGAGCGCCAGTGCAACTCCCGAAAGCGAGAAGATGATGAAATACCACGGATTCCGCTGCAGGGCGCTCGAACGGCTACCGCCGATATAGAGTGCGTTGCTGGCCGCGAAGTAAAGTATCGCGGGAAAGTAAGGGAGATTGCTGGTCCAGTAAATCCAGCCGGTAAGAAATCCCGGAAAATCCCCGAACGCCCGCTTGCTCCAGACATACATTCCGCCTTCTTGCGGGTAGCGTGACGAGAGTTCCATGATGCAAAGCGCCAGCGGAATGAAAATCGTGATCAGGCCGACGACCCAGATCACGATGGAGCTTGGCCCTACGGTGGCCGCTACAGGAATCCACCGCAGGCTGAGAGTGGTAACCACATAGAACATCACCAGGTCGCGAAAACCGAGCACGCGCTTGGGATGTTGCGGTTGCGCAGGATCGGCGGGCCTGATTTCCGTCGTGGATGTCTGCATGAGTCGTCGGGTCAGACCGCCAGGAAGTAACGGTAAAACGCGTCGTCGCGCTTCCAGCCCAGGCGTTCGTACAGGCGTTGAGCCGGCTGATTGGTGGCGGCCGTCTCCAGCATAAGCCCGTCGGCTTGCGTCTCTTCAGCGAACCGCCGGGCCCGCTCCGTAAGTTCGTGCCCGACGCCATGTTTGCGAGCTTCGGGAATTACGAAGAGGTCGTTCAGAATCCACTGCCGGCTCAGGTTCACCGAGGAGAACACCGGGTAAAGATGCACGAATCCAGCCACTATGCCGCCCTGCCGTGCATAGAACAGCACGGACTCGCTCTTGCTGAGCCGCGCAAACAGAAACCGCCGCGCCGCTTCTTCATTCGATGGCTTGTTATAGAACTGCCGGTAAGCATCAAACAGCGGAGCAATCGCGCCCACGTCCGCCGGTGTTGCTGGTTCGATTTCCAGTGCTTCAGGGTGCATTCCGACAAGGGAACACGACCGCAAGACGGCGTCAACCTTTTTGTGTTCGCTGCTCCCGGCAAGTGGCTTCCGGCTATGATGGTTGGTCGCTGCGCTGCGCATTCATGCTACACGCCGACTTATATCTATGACGGAAGCTTTCATTTGCGACGCAATCCGCACTCCCTTCGGCCGCTACGGCGGCGCTTTGTCCTCCATACGCACCGACGATCTGGCTGCGGTCCCGATCAAGGCCCTCATCGAGCGCAATGCCGGTGTTGACTGGCTGGCATTGGACGATGTCGTTTACGGCTGCGCAAACCAGGCCGGCGAAGACAATCGCAACGTCGCCCGTATGGCGCTGCTGCTCGCAGGGTTACCCCAGGAAATTCCCGGGGCGACCGTGAATCGCCTGTGCGGCTCCAGCATGGAAGCCGTCATACAAGCGGCGCGCGCCATACGGACCGGCGAGGCCGATCTGGTCATCGCGGGCGGGGTAGAGAGCATGTCGCGCTCCCCGTTCGTTATGGGGAAGGCTGACGCCGCTTTTTCGCGGGCGGCGAAACTGGAAGACACGACACTGGGTTGGCGGTTCATTAACCCGCTGATGAAAGAGCGTTACGGCGTCGATTCCATGGCCGAAACCGGCGAGAACGTGGCCGAAGAGTTCCACATCTCGCGCGAAGATCAGGACGCCTTCGCCCACCGCAGCCAGCAGCGCGCGGCCGCAGCCATCGCGAACGGGGCCCTGGCACAGGAGATTTGGCCGGTGGCGGTTCCTCAAAAAAAGGGCGCACCTGTAATCGTGGACCGTGACGAGCATCCTCGGTCCGACACAACCATGCATGGTCTGGCCGCACTTAAGCCGATCGTCCGGCCGACTGGAACTATCACCGCGGGCAACGCGGCTGGAATCAATGATGGCGCCTGCGCTTTGTTGCTCGCATCCGAAGCGGCGGTGAAGAAGTACGGACTTACGCCCAGGGCACGCGTCGTAGCTTCAGCGGTCGCCGGCGTCGCGCCACGAATTATGGGCATGGGCCCAGTCCCCGCCTCCCGCACAGCGCTGCAACGGGCCGGGCTCTCCATCGGCGATATGGACGTCATCGAGTTGAACGAGGCTTTCGCTTCGCAGGCACTTGCGGTATTGCGGGAACTTGGCGTGCCGGACGACTCGCCCAAAGTCAATCCAAACGGTGGCGCCATCGCACTCGGCCACCCGCTGGGAGCGAGCGGCGGACGGCTCATCACCACTGCGACCTATCAATTGCACCGCACTGGGGGGCGTTATGCGCTCTGCACCATGTGCATAGGTGTCGGTCAGGGAATCGCAACTGTTCTAGAACGGATTCCGTAGCATCAAGGAGCGGTGCCTATGGAGCTTTGCATTTTCACTCGCTTCCACGCACGGCAAGGCGCTTCAGAAGCGGTGGAGGAGGCGCTGCGGGAGGTAATGGCCCCGACGAAAGCCGAAGCTGGATGCCTCAGCATTCATGTGTTTCGCTCGATCCGCGACCCACAGGTTTTCTACATTCACTCGCGCTGGAAAGATGAAGGGGCATTTGAAGCCCACGCTGCGATGACGCATACCGTGAGGTTCGTTGAACGGGTCGAACCGCTGCTCGACCATAAAGTGAAGGCGGAGCGTTGCGAAATGATCGTGTGAACGGGTCTTTAGGTGCGGGCGTTGTACACCGCGTGTGAACGGTGAATGCGAAAATCAGCCGGGATGCCGTGCCGGATATTGCGCTCGTAGGCCAGTTCAATACCGAGCGCCCAGAATCCGACCGCCAGCAGCATAGCAATCGTGATCCACAATGCCCTACGCCTGTTTCTCGCCATGTCCGTCTCGGCCCTTCTACTTCTTCAGATACTTTTCGAGAAATGCAACCGTGAGCTTCCAGGACTCGGCTGCATCCTGCGCTCGGTAGCCCGTCTTGTTGTTCGGGTTTTCGAACGCGTGCCCTGCATCCGGAAAGATGTGAATATCGACTGTCTTCCCCAGCGCTTTCATCTGAGCCTCAAACTTGTTCACATCCGCTGGCGTGATCCCTTTGTCCTGCCCGCCAAAAATCCCGAGGATAGGAGCATCGATCTTTTTCAACGTCGCGTCATCGGTCGCCAGATGGCCGTAATTGATAACGGCAGCCTTCAGCGAGGGATCGGCAATAGCGAGGTCGAGAGAGTAGCCACCGCCCATGCACCATCCGATCGAACCTACTCGCTTGGGATCGACATTCTTCTGCGCCCGCAGATAGGTTGTGGCTGCCAGCAGATCACGGGTGGCGCGATCTTCGGGCACTCCGCGCATGATCTGGTGCGCTTCATCCGGAGTCGTGGCCACCTTGCCGCGATACAGATCGATGGCCAAGGCAACATAACCCTGATCGGCAAGCTTCGAGGCCTCGTCCTTCACCCAGTCATTCAGCCCCCACCATTCGTGAATGACCACCAACGCCGGAAACGGCCCTTTTCCCTGCGGCGTGTACAGAATGCCGTTCACCGTTTCCGAGCCGCTCTGGTACGAGACGGGCTTACCATCGGCAGCGAACATGACTGAAGTCAACATCACAAGCGAAAGAGCCAGAAGCGCAAGTTTCATCGTTCTCTCCTAAAGACAAACGGTACCATCGCCTAAGGTTCTATTTCTTTGGAGCGCCCAGAGCTTCGAGCAGTTGCTTACCGACTTTCTGCAAGTCGCCGAAACGCTTCTGGTAGTCCACAAACAGGCGATTGTATTCCAGTGAATGTTCGACATCGAGGTGGGCACGCAACAGCATATCGCGCAGATGGACCGGGTTGGGCAGTACCGCGTCGTCGTTCAGCTCTTCGAGGGCGACGGAGGGATCGTAATGATACATGTTCTGGTCCTCGCTGATGGGTGTGATGATGCATCCGGGGAGGCGAACGATGCAAGCTGGCAATCTCCAGAACGTTCGCAAATTACCACCACTGATCCACGGGAAGCTGGGTTTTTTTGAATTGCAACCCTCCGTGTTCTCCGCGCCTCCGTGGTGAACTTCTTCTTCCTTGAGCCTATCGGGGTGGTTCCGGCCAATCCGGTAGAATAAAGAATTCTTCTACTCTCACAGGAAGCTACCGAAACGCATGCATCGTTGGTCTAAGCTCTTTATTCCTACACTTCGCGAGGCCCCGGCGGATGCCGAGGTTGCCAGCCACAAGTACCTGGTGCGCGCCGGTTATATTCGCCAACTCGCCGCCGGAATTTACTCGTTCCTCTTCCTCGGTCATCGCTCGATGCTGAAGATTGCCAACGTGGTCCGTGAGGAGATGGACACTATCGGCCAGGAATTCTATCTGCCGGCGCTGCATCCCCGCGAAATCTGGGAGGCCAGCGGGCGTTGGCAGACCATGGGCGACAACATGTTCCGCTTGAAAGACCGCAGCGGTCGGGACCTATGCCTGGGAATGACCGAAGAAGAGGTGATGACCGAGATCGCGCGCAAAGAGCTGCGTAGCTACAAGCAGCTGCCGCAGATTTGGTACCAGATTCAGCAGAAGTTCCGCGACGAGCCACGTCCGAAATCGGGATTGCTGCGCGTTCGCCAGTTCACCATGAAGGATTCGTACTCCTTCGACCTCGATGCGGCTGGTCTCGACGTGAGCTACCAGAAGCATCACGACGTGTACTGCAGGATTTTCGACCGCTGCGGACTGAAGTACGTCGTCGTCCACGCCGACTCGGGTGCGATGGGCGGATCGGGCTCGCAGGAGTTCATGGTGTACACCGACGCCGGCGAAGACCTGGTCGTGAGTTGTCCCGATTGCGGCTATGCGGCAAACCTCGAGAAGGCAACCTCGCGTCTGGAGCCGGTCGAAGAACTTACTCCAACGGGTGATGGCAAGCCTGAGCTCGTGCATACCCCGGGCAAGGGCGCGATCGCCGATGTCTCGGAGTTTTTGAAAGTCTCGCCCCAACAGGACATCAAAGCGGTGGCCTACATGGCGACGGTACGAAAGGTGGGATCCGACAAGAAGGAGGCTCTCAAAGCCCAGCCGGTCGCCGTCTTCTTGCGGGGCGATCACACCGTGAATGAAACCAAGTTGCTGGCCGTCTTAAACGGCGAGCTCCGCAAACCGGGCGACGCAGGCAAGAACGCTACCGTCACCGAGTTGCGTCCGATGGTCGCCGAAGAAGTCGAGCAATTCTTCGCCGGACCTGGCGGGTTCATCGGCCCGATTGGACCGGCGTTCGCCAAGCAGGCGCTGGAGAACGAACTCAGCGCCGTCATGGACGCATCACTCGAAGGCCGCCACGACATGATCTGCGGCGCCAACAAGCTCGACTACCACTTCCGCAACGTCACACCAGGCCGCGATTTCCAGCCGACCATCGCCGCCGACGTGCGCAATGCCGTCGAAGGCGAAGGCTGCCCGAACTGCGGCCACGCGCTCAAGATCGGCAAGGCCGTCGAGATTGGGCACATCTTTAAGCTCGGCTACAAATATTCCGAGTCGATGGGCGCGCGCGTGCTGGATGAGCACGGCAAGGAAGTCACCCCCATCATGGGCAGCTACGGCATCGGCTTGGAACGCATCCTGACGGCGTGCGTCGAGCAGAACGCCGACGACAACGGCTTCTGGATGCCAGCCAACATCGCTCCGTTTGAAGTCGTCGTCACGCCCACCAATACTGCAGACGAGAAGATCAATACCGGCGCGGAAGAGATCGCCAAGGCATTAGAAGCGGCGGGGGTGGAAGTGCTGCTCGACGACCGCGATGAGCGGCCGGGCGTCAAGTTCAAAGATGCCGACCTGGTCGGTATTCCCTACCGCATTAACGTCGGCAAGAAGCTGGTGGACGGCGTGGTCGAGGTCGTTACCCGTGCCGGCAGCACGCGGGAAGACGTCGCGATAGCTGCGGTGGTGGAGCACGTGAGGAAGCTGGTGCGGGGGTAAGAGTTGTCGATCCTAAACAGGAGGACGCCCTAGCGGGCATCATTCTCAGGATGACACCTGCGAATTGGGTTGCGTTCCCGCCAACCCCAACTCCGGCGCAATCCCTTTCATCG
Organism: uncultured Acidobacteriaceae bacterium; assembly: GCA_963738905.1. GTDB lineage: Bacteria > Acidobacteriota > Terriglobia > Terriglobales > Acidobacteriaceae > DASRAA01. Next base: position 243,094 of record CAVTYG010000006.1, on the reverse strand, counting down.
CTTCGATGCAGAACGCGATGTGCTCCTCCAGGTCGACGCCCATGGCTGCCGCACCGTTCACAATGTCGTCCCGGCTGACCGATCGGGCAAACGCCTTGTCTTTCATCTTCTTCCTGACCGACTTCGCATCACATTCGGCTAGTGACTTGTTGGGCTTGACCAGGGCGCTGGCGGTAATAAACCCAGCCAGCTCATCGCACGCGAAGAGGGTCTTCTCCAGCCGGCTCTCTCGTGGAACCCCGCTGTAATTCGCGTGCGACAGAATCGCGCGGCGAACTTCCTCCGATACCCCACGCTCCTTCAGAATCTCGCTGCCCTTGAAGGGATGATCTTCCGCCGAAGGATACTTCTCATAGTCGAAGTCGTGAATCAGCCCGACGAGCCCCCACAGCTCTTCGTCCTCGCCGAATTTGCGGGCATAAGCGCGGACGCACGCTTCCACAGCCAGCGCATGCTTGCGCAAACTTTCTGACTGGGTGAACTCAGTTAGTAAACACCATCCCTCGTCGCGCGTCATTGCGGTTTCCTCCGGTATTTATCAGTGTTTTGTCGGATGCTTTCAGTTGCGCGCCGTGAATTTGCACAGCTTTTTCGGGTTTCGGCCATTCTGCCCCTTGACTCTATCAAACCGATGCCGCAAAGTACGGTTAGTTTCAATGGATCACGGGGGTTGAGGAATTGATCCATGGGATAATGGTGCCCTGCTCTGGCACTCCCGCAACTTAAATGGCTACGACTCTCGCACCCGTAGAAAACCGGGAAGTGGTGAGATGCGACCATTGTCATCTCGTCCAGTTCAGAACCATCAACAATCTTTGCCGTAAATGTCGTACATCCCTGGATGAGGACGAGCCGGAGCCAATCTTCGCGCAGCCCATGCCGGTGATGGAGCCGGCGCCTTCGAGCCGTTCGGAGGTGCAAGTGGCAATGGCTATCCGCAGCCTGCGTCTGCGTAATGGGCTGAGCCAGCGGCAACTGGCATTGCGCATGGGCGTGCCTCGCACCTACGTCTCGAAGATCGAGAACGAGAAGGCGACGCCGACGCTGTCGTCGCTTGCACGTCTGGCTGCAGCGCTGACGGTGTCGGTGCCCGAGTTGCTCACTCGCTTGCAGCCCGTCGCGCGAAGATGAGATCCACGAGTTGCTGGCCGATCCATTCATCGCCGAAATGGCGATGTTCACCAAGCAGCTCGACGGCATGCAGCGCACCAGCGTTCTGGCGCAGATTCGCGACATGGTCGCGCATCCTCGCCGCGGCGCCTAGATTTAGTTCTCTTGGGTTGGCCCACATAATCCCCTCTTTTGGGATATGTGGGAACTCTGGTTGACCGGTGACCGTTCTCAAGTTTCGCGTTGTATTTCAGCGGTGACGTGCAACGCGAAGGCGGAGTGTAAACTCCGCCGGTTCTCTCCATCCTGCGCGCCTAGTCGCTAGTCGACCCGACGCGTGAACCAATGCCGACCGGAAAACGCCGGGGCGCAGGCCTCGGCTTTTCTATTGCGCGGATCCCGTCAAATAGGCCACAGCTACTTCAGCTCGAACTCCACAATCTCACCTTCCGCCGTGCCTTGGTTTCCCAGAGAATGTGTGACTGGAACAGTCACCCAATGGAAGTCGCCGGCTTTGACTTCTTCGGTCCGCGATCGTCCGTCAGGAGCAGTCATCTTCAGTTGCATGGGCGTCGCCGCAACGACGAGATACGGACGGGTGTGCGTGTGCATCGCGGATGTACTTCCCGGCGCCAGTACCCAGCGATACGCTCGCATGCTGGGGTTCTCCGCCACCGGGGTCGCTGCTGCCGATGTCGAGGAATGCTCCGGCCGATGCAGCAATTCGATGTCAATCACGTCCATCGTCGTGCTTCCGACGTTGTGGACGCGATGAATCAGCGGCTTATCGGTACAGCTATCGGAAAACACGTCACCGGGCTTTGACGGCTCGGCCGCGCTCTCCGCTTCGCCCAGGCGCTGACTGGTAGTCGTGTTGCTGGTTAATTCCACTCCAGTCCGATCGCAGCTATGGATGTGATAGGCGGTACGCTCGCCCGGCGCCAACGTCGCACGAATCACCACGATGTCATCGTTCTTCAGTTTTACGTGGTGGTACGGCTCATCGATCACCGGCACTGGCGCCGGTGTCTGCGCAGCGCCAACGATACCTAACAGCAACACGCAAAGCACAATCAGGTGAAGGTTCTTCAAGCCAGTCGTTCCTTTCATGATGTGTGAGTGATCGCGACAGATTATAGGTGGTCTCGACAGGCGCTACTCGTACTCCATCACCAGATAGCTCAATTCGCCGTCGCGTTCGACTTGCAGCACCACCGGGTCACCCGAATGGACCTCTCGTAGCAGTTGCTTCAAACCGGCGATGTCCTTCACCGGCTGCGCATTTAAGGAATGAATCACGTCTCCCGGCTCTGGGCCTTCACCCAGCAACGCGCTGCTGGGAGTGCGCGCGGCAACGATAACTCCCGACGGAATCCGCAAGTCCGGCAACATCTTCCGCAGATCGTCCGTAATCGTGATGCCCACAATACCCAGCCGCTCCACCACATTGCCCGGGCCCGCAACCATGTCCGCGAATCGTTGCGGATCACCCGGCCGCTCGGCGACAGTCACGTTAACCGTCACTTCCTTGCCATCGCGAATCACTCCCAGCGGCGCGACTTCTCCGATCTTGTAGGCAAACAGCAGCGTAGCGAACTCCTTTACGTCTCCCACCGGCTTGCCCCCTACAGTGACAACCACTTCACCGACCTTCAGTCCGGCCTTGTCGGCAGGCAAATCGGGAGTTACGTCTTCCAGCAGTATGCCGTGGCTGCGCGGCAGCTTCAGCCCTTCCGCCAGGTCTGGAGTGATCGTCCGCGGATACACCCCGATCTGTCCCCGATGCACATGTCCTTCCGTGCGCAATTGCTCGTAGATGTTCTTCACCACGTTGCTGGGAATCGCGAATCCCAGGCCTTCGCTGCCCCCCGACTCCGACAGGATGAACGTGTTGATGCCGACCACCCGCCCATCCACATCCACCAGCGGTCCACCGCTGTTGCCCGGATTGATCGGCGCGTCCGTCTGCACATATGTCGTCGGATTCTCATCGCTCACCTGTCGAGCTGTGGCGCTGATAACGCCCATGGTGACCGAGTTCTCCAGCCCCTGCGGGCTGCCAAAAGCAAACACCACCTGCCCTTGCTTCAATTTGTCCGAGTCCGCGAGCTCTAGTGCCGGAAGGTTTGTGCCTTCGATCTTCAGTACCGCCAGGTCCGATTGCCGGTCGATTCCTACGATCTGCGCGATCGTCGGTCCGTGCGGCTTCGAATCGTCGCCGCGTGCATCTTCCAGTCCCGGCAGGCGTACCCGAACTTTTCTCGCGCCTTGCACCACGTGCGCATTGGTCACGATGTATCCGTCGCTCGACAGAATCACGCCCGCGCCGATTGCTTCCTGCGGCTCGAACAGGGCGGTGCTGGCCGTCGCCGTCTCCGACTTCAGTCCGTAACCCGTGGCAACAATTTGCACCACCGAGGTAGTTACCTTCGCCGTCAGCGCTTGTATCGACTCGCTGAATACGTGCAGCGGATCGCCGCGCATGGCGCTCGCAGCTTCCGACGGTGAAACCGGCTTCTCCGTCTGCGCCAGTGTTACCGCCGGACTCAACATCAGCGCAATCAGCAGAGTTGTTAGAAGAAAACAGCGGGAAGAAATGACCGTCATTGTTTAAAGAGTTCTCACTCGCGATGATGCCTTAAGACATTACAGCAGAAACAGTGTCCCATCACCATTAGCGGCCGCAAGATCGCCAACATATCGATGCTTACCGGTCGAGCGGAGGCGCACCATCCCCGCGTACCGATAATGTCTACATGGGACTTCCGGCTTGCGAGGGCCAAGGGCTCCACAAATGGTACGAGTCGGTTGCCCAAGGCTGTTCTTACCATGTGACATCCCAAAGTATTGGGACGAACGGCGCACACCGAGCTCTTCGTGCCTTAACGCCGGGCTGGATGGTTGGGATCGGTGAACTCAAGCAACTCGATGGGGGCGCCGTTTTCCACAATGAACGCGACGCGAACGCCTCGGGATGGGCTGTTCGGCGCAATCAAGATTTCCCGGCCTGCGAGCTCGGACTCAAGATCACTCACCTCAAAGGCAACATGTGGCACTTGCCGCACCAACTCGGGAACCGGTGCGTCGGCTTCGAACCGCATCCACTCGACGCCATACTCGCTGTTTTCGTGCCCGACGATAAAGATCTTTAGATGCGCGATGTGGCGCTCTCCGGGTCTCGATTGGCTGGTGGGAATTCCAATGTGGTGATAGCGGCGCATTTCCTCGCCTCCGTTTTCTGAATAGCAGGAATTCTACGCAAATGATAATGCTTAGAGGAAAGAGCGCGACGGCCTCATCCACCGTGTTCAGTTCATGCGCATTGCGTACAATCACGCCAGCGACCGCGCTGCGTTTACAATACCTGCCGCAGCTTGAGTCGCGCTATGCGGAGAGAGTAATGGAAACCCACCCTGTCGAAGGCCCCGTTCGGTCCGTCAAAGACTTCTTTCTGCATTTGTCGAATTGCCATCGGAGTTCTTCTTGCGCTGGGCGCAGAGGGGCTGGCGGAACACATGCACAATCGCCACCTAGTACAGGAGGCGAAGGAAAATATCATGGGCGAGATTCGCGACAACCACCAGACCTTGCAGAACAGCCTGCCCAAGCTCGCAAGTAACGAACAGCAGACGAAAACGTTACTCGAGGCATTGACGAAGCTAAGGACCGATCGTCACACCCAAATCCCCGATATGTCTCTCAATTTCAACATGCTGATCTTGTATGACAGCAGTTGGAAGACCGCCGGAACAACTGGGGCTCTCGGCTTGATGCCTCATAGACAGGTCAAGGATTTTGCCGGCGATTACGAAGTTCAGGAGAACGTGAATAGAGTGGCGCAGCAGTTGAGGGACTATTGTCTCTCCATGACTGCCCTGAACGGCGACGTCGAAAAGCTTAGCGAGCAGCAACTCGACGACGTGATCCATCGTGTTCAGCTCACGCTCTCCCATCTGCAGGCAGTGGAAAATCTTTCCAGGTCACTCGATGCCGAGTACGTTAAGCGTCTGAGCGCACCTAACTAACCTATCTTCTTATTTATTAATTCCCGGGTAAGTACGCATCCGCAACCTTGTCGGCCAGCTTCTCGGGCCGCAGATCGTCGCGATTGCAGAGGATGATGATCGTCAACCCCTCATCCTTGAACCGCTCGATGAACGTCCTGAACCCGGTCGTCGTGCCGGAGTGCCAGGTGCGAGTTCTTCCCTTGTAAGGGTCCAGGAACCATCCGAATCCGTACTCCGTTGGCGACCCGTCTTCCTTCCGTGCTCCCCCGGGAACTTTGACCGGCGTGAACGCCACTTGCGTCGCCATCTCGCTCAGAAGGCTATGCTGCCGGAGCGCGTCGTCCCACTTGGCCAGGCCAACGACATTGGCGTAGATTCCACCATCGCCCAGCACCGCCGACGTTGAACTCTGGTCCGCCTCGATCCAGCCGTCGCCATCCCTCGCATATCCCAGCGCGCGATGCGGCACCTCGTTCTTCCCTTTCACGTACGCCAGCGTATCGTTCATCCCCAGCGGCGCAAAGATGCGGTCGTGCAGAAACTCACCGAATGGTCTTCCCGAAACCTTCTCTACGATCATCGCCAGCATGGCATAGCCGGTGTTGCTGTAGCGCCATTGCGTGCCCGGCGGAAAGTCCGTGCCATTCTGTTGTTTCATCAGCGCAAGAACCTGCGCATCGTGTATCTGCGGAACCTTGCGATCGTCGATTCCCGGATATTGCGCCGCATACAGATCTTCGTAGTCCTTCAGCCCCGACGTGTGAGTCAGCAACATCCGTACCGTAATCGCCTTTCCGTATGCCGGAAAGTCAGCGAAGGTCTTCGTCAGCGTATCGTCGTAGCTCAGCATGCCATCGTGTACGAGCAGCATGATCGACATCGCCGTAAACTGCTTCGTAAACGAAGCCAGGCGAAAGTCTGTGTCGATGTTTATCTTTGCCTTTGTTTCGAGATTGGCGAAACCATAGCCGCGTTCGAACTCGATCTTCCCATTCTTGATGACCACAACGGACAATCCGGGCGAATCCGCCGCGACGAGCGGCCGAAAGATCGCATCGAGTTGTTCGGCTGATGGAGTAGCAGCAAGCATGTGGATGGAAGAAACCACGAGAAGCAGGAAGAACGAAAGAATAGTCGCAGATTTCAGCACGCTGGTTTGAGAATACGGCAGGTTCCCCAAGCCTTCACGAATACCGCTCAGCAGTGACAGTGGTTTCAACCGGCGCATCGACCGCAGTACGCGCAACCGCGGGCTCGCTCAGCACCATGCGGCCACCCGGTTCCAGCCGATACCAGTCGTCCCGCCAGATGATTTGCCGTCCCGCATAACTCGCGCACCAGAACGCAAATCCCATCAGGTCTCGCACCGGATAAAGCCACGCCAACCGTAGCGCGCGTGCATCGCCTACAACGCCCCAACCTGAGATCAACGAGAGTAGAACCCGGTTCAAGAACGCAGTCGCCAGGAACCCCGCCCCCAACCATGGTCGATGCAGGGCAATGCCGGCCGCCAATCCAAGCAAACCGAACGGCATGGCAAACGTCAGCGCCGTTCCCGCATGCCCTGCCGAACGCGAGAAGCGTGTGCTTTTCATCCAGCGCACTTGGTGCCGCATCGATCCCAGAAACGTTCGATTGATCACCACGTGATCGATCACCAGCTGCGACATCACGACCCTGCGTCCGCTCTCTGCCACTTCCCTGCCTAGTACGTAGTCGTCGGCGCAGAAATCCGCCAGCGTTGCAAATCCACCCACCGCTTCCAAAGCATCGCGCCGAATCGCCATCGTCGGCCCAAGCGCGAACTTCATACCTTCCAGCAAATTCGCTACGATCGCGCCCGACGTCATCTCGACGCTCATGCCCAATGCTTCCAACTTCGACCAGATACCGCCAGTCGGCAGCCCGCGATACAGGCATGTCACCATGCCGTTGCGACGATTGAGCAAGGGCCGGACCACTTCGGCAATATAGTTCGCCGCAACCTTGACGTCGCTATCGCTGATGATGAGGTAGTCGAACGACGCGTATTCATACATCTTCGCCAGCGAGCAGACTTTGGCATTCGGCCGTGTGGGCTCGCCTGCCGTCACAATCTCGACCGGTACCGACGGATACCGCGCCCTGATGCGCCGCACCACATCGAGCGCAGGATCGTCCTCCCACCGCGCACCAAAAATAATCTCGAAGTTGGGATAGTCCTGCTCGAAGAAGCTGGTCAAGTTGGCTTCCAATCCCGGCTCCAGCCCGCACAACGGCTTAAGCAACGTGACAGGAGGAAACGATTCCGCTACGCCAACCGAGCGACGGCTTCGTCGGAAGCGCACCGCCGCGAGCCCCGTTAGGACCAGGTAGCCCGTACTCGTTACCAACCCTGCTACCGCGACCAACAGTAGCAGCCGTAAGAACATCATTCGCTATCTCCCGAAGGGCGCACCTTCGCGTTTTGACTCGTCCCTGGCACGGAATGAACCCGTGCTCGCGCTCACCCTGTGGCTATACTGGTACCGACATTATAAGGGAGTTCCTATGCCCATTTCCCAGCCAAGCACTACTGTCCTCGCAGACGACATTTCCGTCCATCCCCCAAAGCGGCTATTGTTCGGACCCGGTCCAACCCAAGTCCATCCCCGCGTCTATCAGGCCATGGCGCAACCTATCGTCGGACACCTCGATCCCTACTTCTTCGAGGTCAGCCAAGCCAACCAGCGCATGCTGCGCCACGTCTTCGGCACCGAGAACGAATGGACCTTCGTGGTCTCGGCCACCGGAAGCGGCGGCATGGAAGCCGCCATCAGCAACTTCGTCGAACCCGGCATGAAAGTGGCCGTCTTCGCCAACGGCTTCTTCTGCGACCGCATGACCGACATGGCCAAGCGGAACGGCGCCGACGTCGCCCGCTTCGAGAAGCCCTGGGGCGAGGCCTTCGCTGACGCCGAAGCTACCGAATTCATCCATCGCGAGAAGCCCAAAGTCGTGATGTACGTAACCGCCGAGACTTCCACCGGAGTCTTCCAGCGCGGCGAAGCCATCTGCGCGGCCGCCCACGAAGTCGGAGCACTCGTCATCGCCGACTGCGTCACCTCGCTCGGCGCCATGCCCGTCAACGTCGACCAGACCGGCATCGACATCGCCTACAGTTGTACCCAGAAAGGTCTGAGCTGTCCTCCCGGACTCTCGCCCATCACCGTTTCGCCGCGCGCTGCCGAGTGGCTGAAGGCGCGCCAGACGCCGAACCGTTCCTGGTACTTCGACATCAAGCTCATCTCCGACTACCTGTTCGTCTCGCATCGCTATCATCACACCGCCTCGGCGACGCTCTTCTATGCGCTGCACGAAGGCCTGACTCTCATCGAAGAGGAAGGACTCGCGCACCGCTGCGAACGTCATCGCCAGGCGCATCACGAGTTCGTGAAGGGCATCGAAGCCATGGGACTGACGATGCTTGTTCCAGCCGAATATCGCATCTGGAACCTCAACACGCCGCAGGTTCCCGCGGGCGTTGACGACGCCAAGGTGCGCGCGACGCTGCTCAAAGAGCACGGTATCGAGATCGCAGGAGGATTCGGCCCGCTGGCCGGCAAGGTCTTCCGCATCGGATTGATGGGACCCTTAGCGACGCGCGACCACGTGCAAGACTTCCTGTCGAAGTTCGGCGACGCCTTGCGCGCCGCTGGATATAAGGGCTAAGAACGTATTCACCACTGAGGCACAGAGACACGGAGAAATCAAATCTAAAAAATTCCTCAGTGTCTCCGAGCCTCCGTGGTGAATCTAATAATTGTGATGCCGCAAACTGCACTTGCCGCCAATCCCGCGACCGTTACCACGCAGCCGCTGCTGGTGTACGACGGCTCCTGCGGATTCTGCGCGCGTTCCGTGCAATTCATCCTGCGCCACGAGCGTACGCACGACCTGCGCTTCGTGACCCGCGACTCGCCGCTCGGACAGGACTTGCGCCGCCAGTTCCATCTCGAAAAGGTCGAATCGATGCTCTGGATCGCGGACGGCCACGCCGCCATCGAGTCCAGCGCAGTGCTCGGCGCAGCGCGCTATCTCGGAGGAGTCTGGTCCGTCCTCGCCACCCTCGGCTCACTCGTTCCCGCTCCGATTCGCAACTGGGCCTATCGCCTCATCGCCCGCCACCGCCGCAAACTGATGCCGGCGTCCTCAAGCTGCCTTCTCCCCACGCCCGAGCAGCGCGCGCGCTTCCTAAGCTGAACCCCACCCTACCCCCTACCCCTCGAAGTTCCTTGTATTCATGGGGTTAGGAGATGTTGTGCGCGCAAAATCGTCATAGCAAACGAGTTGCACGTAAAATCCTGAGCCGCAATGGGTTGCACGTGCATGTTCTTCGCCTTAGGCCACATCTACTTCTTCCTCTTCGGAAAGATCCTCATCCGGAAAGGCGTTGGGAGATGGGCGGCCGTCGGCGTACTCGACCATTCCGTCGGCATCAAAAGACATACCGGCAGCGCGGGCTTCGGCGTCAGGTTTCCGATGGTCGTCTGTAAATCCGACCCCGCGACTGAAGAGGTAGCCCATCTCCTCGATCGATATCTCTGAGCCGGGTTCTTTGGGAAAGTGATAGTACTTGTCAGCCTCACTGACGGCGCGCTCGGGCATGCGTTCCAGGCGACGGCGCTCCTTCGGTGGTTTGACTTGTTGTGATGCGCCGGCGGGTTGCTCGGCGGCGGCGAGTGCAGCTTCGGGCGGAAGCGTGAGATCGACGCCGCGAGGCAAGTCGTATTGCTCGGCAACGTCAGGAGCTTCGAGGGCGCGATTGGGCTGGCCGGGTTCGACCTGTTGGCGCTCGCCTTTCCAACCTGGGGTCGAGTTCAAATTGGTGGCTGCCTGCTGGAGAGCGTAGAGCATGAGCCCGGCGCGCTTATGGTCCATGCGGTCGTCGGCAAGGGCGTCAAGCACCTGCATCAGCGAGGCCTGCACGGCGTGCATATTTTCGAGCACGGGAAGTTGAATGCGACAGCTTTCACCGCGCCTGCGGGCACGGGCGGCCTGCAGGCGGCGGGCACGAACGTTGAGGTGGAAGTAACAGAAGGTCTGGCCGTGAAGGGCGGGAGAATCGCAGAAAACGCCATCTTCTTTGAGATGGTCACAGGTACGGTAGGACATAAGGCCTCCAAAATCTGGGCTGTTAGCTTTTCGCCATTCGCTCTTCGCGAGAGGCCAAGCGAGAATTGAAGCAAGCCGTCGGTATGCCTTCGGCAAGGGTCGTACGAAGTGCGACTGGGGATCTTCGCCCCCACGTTTAGAAGGCTGGCAGAAGGCGCAGGCGAAATGCAAGAGAATTGTGAGAAAGTTCGGGGTGGATTCCCGTTTTGGGAACGTACGGGGATTCACCACCGAGGCGCGGAGAGCATCGGAGAAGACAAATTGAATTATGTGCGCTCCGGCCTGCGGCCTGCGCGCACGCCTTCGGCAGAGTGGAATGATTCTTTTCTACGGTTACCCACCGCTAAAGCGGTGGGCTTAGATATGACGCCCCTGCCGGGCCGGGGTTGGGATAGCCACCGTGGGAGATGTACGAAGACCCACGTTAGCGCCAACAAGACGGGGGCGAACCTGGGGCACGGGGCGCGGAGAAAGCAAATCAGCGCGAATTTCGCGGATCCGGGATCGTTCTGTGCGCTTCGGCCTGCGGCCTGTGCGCACGCCTTCGGCAGAGTGGAATGGATCTTTTCTACGGTTACCCACCGCTGAAGCGGTGGGCTTAGATATGTCGGCCCTGCCGGGGCCTGTGTTGTGGCCGCTAGCGATCTCCACCGCTGAAGCGGCAGGCTTCGATATTTCGGCCCTGCCGGATCTGGCTTGGAATGTCCGCCGTGGGGAGATCTCGGATACCTCCGTAGCGAGATGAAAGAAGACCCGGGTTAGCACCCGACAGCGCGGCGCGAACATGGGAGCACCGGGTTTCGCTCCCGGCAGCACCCGGAACCTTAAATCGAACAGGCCGGACGCTGCAGAGTGGAGTGGAGTGAGGTTTGTCCCGGCAGGGACGGAATATCTTAGCCCAGCGTTTCAACGCTGGGAGGCGATGATCAATACATGAGTCCCGGAACCGATTTATCGGTGAAGGGACGACAGATGCTCATCCGAAGACACGTTTCCAATCAATCGGCGCGCCCGATTTTCGCAACAGGGTGAGGAACTCCTGCTCGAAGGTCCACTTGCGATGATGCTCTTTCTGTCGGGCGATATAGGTGCATAGCGTATCTTTTTGTGACGGGCTGACGCCAAATGCTCCAAAACCGTCTTGCCACGCGAACTTCGCAGAGTGCTTGTTCATCCACCGCGAGCTGTTGCCCTTAAGATCCTGCATGATCTTCGACAGAGCGACGGTCGGTGGAAGTGCGATGAGGATGTGGATGTGATTAGCGGTACCACCTGCCGCCAGCAAAGTTACGTTCTTGGCGCGCGCGATGCCCGTGAGATATTTGCACATTTCCGGTACATCCGGGATGAGGTTGAGCCGGCCTTGGGTCGCCCAGATGCAGTGCGTGAGGACCCATGCGTGGGTGTGGGACATGCGGGCAATCTACGTGAGAAGCGGATGGTGGGGCAGTGATGTGCGGCACGTCGGGATGTTCATATGGCGTCCCTTCACCGCTAACGCGGTTCCGGTACTCCGGAAATTAATTCATGGTTACCCACCGCTGAAGCGGTGGGCTGAGATGTGTCGGCCCTGCCGGGCCTGTGTTGGGATACCCGCCGTGGGGATGGAGGAAGTCCCAGGTTAGCGCCCAACAGAAGGGCGCGAACCCCGGGGCATCGGGCAGTGCGTGAGAACCCATGCGTGCGTGTGGACATGCGGGCAATCTACGTGAGAAGCGGATGGTGGGGCAGTGATGTGCGGCACGTCGGGATGTTCATATGGCGTCGCTTCACCGCTAACGCGGTTCCGGTACTCAGGAAATTAATTCATGGTTACCCACCGCTGAAGCGGTGGGCTGAGGAGTGTCGGCCCTGCCGGGCCTGTGTTGGGACTATGTCGGCCCTCCCGGGCATGGGGTTGGGACAGCGAAGGAGACCGACGAGTCACAGGTTAGCGCCGCAACGCGCGGCGCGAACCTGGCATCCGCCTATTCGACAACTTGGAACGAATACAGCTTCCCCGAAGAAGCAGCGGCGTTCCGATCTGCGACAGCGCCGGGCGGCAGGAATCCGTACTCGCCCTTCTCCAGCTTGGATCCGAGGGATACGGAGTACTGTCGCTTGCCCACCTTTTTGCCGTCATACGGAAGCAGGTCTCGAGTGGCGCCGCCGGACACATGGAATACGCCTCCGGTGACGGTTCTGAATTCGCGGTTGTTTCCGTTGTCGTGCAGGTGGAGCAACTGGTACTCCGTAATGGCGACACCTTCCGGTACCACAATCAGAAATTCCAATGGTGTGGCGACGCTGTTATGACTATGCTTGCCGACAAGATGGCCGTTGACGTCACCCTTCACCACACCCGCAGTCGCAACACTCTTCATGACCCCGCCACTCTTCCAATTCACCACCTCCGGCAGCATTTCGACCCATTGCCCCTGCCGTTTCGCATAGACTCCGATGTCTAAGGATGGTCCGGGGTCGGCGCTGGAGTCGGGTTTGGCAGAAGTTGAAACTCCCGGCTGAGCCGCATCTGCTTTCGACGGATCTAACATCACTTGGATTACTCGGCTACTTACAGAGGCCGACTTGAGTTGAATCAACTGGTCTGTCGTGAGGTCGAACGGCTGACTTTGTTTTTTGATCTTCTGGACTATGACGTCATCGTCCACCCCAGCTTTGGATAATTTGATGACATCGTCGACACTAAGCGACCCCGCAGAAGCTGATGCGCTGGCTGGAGAATTCGTATTCGATTGGGCGACGATAGCGAGTGGAAAGGAAATACACAACAGCACGGCCAGTAGCTGTTTCAAGTTTTCTTCCTAGTTGTTAGACCGGAGAGGTCTGGATTTGCGTGCGACGTGATTATGTCGCAGCGGCGCGGGAAGGAATGTATCACGGGTCACTCACGAGAGTGAGCTAAATCTTGTGGCCTAGAAGTGGTGGTTGCGCGCACAGACTCATCCCACTCTTTCAACCAATGAGGGGAAAGGATGGGGCACCCGCATCTTCGTTGTCGCGAGGAAAAGCAGATCCCTCGCTGCGCTCGTGATGACAAATCAAGTTGCGCTCGTGATGACAAATCAGTGGACCGTGGATAGGGAAAGGCAGCAGCAGGTCCTTCGACTGCGGCGGCAGGGCCGCCTCCGCTCAGGATGACGAAGAACAATTGTCGGTGGATGGTTGGCAGTTGGCAGAAAAGTGCGAGCCTTGCCGGGTTACGGCTTCTTTGGGGGCGTCGCTGGCGCGGCGCCTTCTTTGCGCGGGTAGGTTTCTACCAGAGCGCCGAGCACTAGACGCTGCGGTCGGCAGTTGCGCTTGCTGGGGGTGTTTGGTGACGTAGTTGACCAGCAGCTTGGACACGTCTCCGACGGTGATGTTGGGTGCGTCGAAGAGTGGAAGGGTTTTCAGGTTGGCGTCGTAGGCCTGGAGCCCGTCCACCACGCCGGTAAGCCAGATGTTGCAGACTGCGGCATATTGGCTGGATTGTCCCTGCACGGACGCGCCACAGACTTTAACGAAGTCGGTTCCGGAGTTGCGCAGCTCGGCGCCGCCACTGGATTGGGCGAAGACGAACGTGGGAAGACAAAGAAGAAGAGCGAGCAAAACTGATCTCATGAGGGAATTCTAAATCAGTGGGCAGTTGCCAGTTGTCAGTCGCCAGGAAAGTCAAAAACAACAGCAGGTCCTTCGACTTCGGTCGCTTCGCTCCCTCCGCTCAGGATGACAAATCTAAGGAGTGGCAGTCGCTCAGGATGACAACTCATTAAGTGCGGTAGCCGTGAGGGTGCGATTGGTGCCAGTGCCAGGCGCTGGCGAGGATGTTCTCCACGCTGGAGTGTTGCGGATTCCAGCCGAGAAGCGAGCGGATCTTTTCGGAGCCGGCGATGAGGACAGCGGGATCTCCGGCGCGCCGAGGACACTCGCGGACCGGAATCTCGTGGCCGGTGACCTTGCGGGCAAGGTCAATGATCTCGCGCACACTGAATCCTTCTCCGCTGCCCAGGTTGCAGATCAACTGGTCGTGGGATTGCAATCCGTCTAAGGCAAGCAGGTGGGCGGCGGCGAGGTCGTCCACATGAATGTAGTCGCGGATGCAGGTTCCGTCTTTGGTTGGGTAATCGGTGCCAAAGATGGAGATGGCATCGCGCTGGCCGAGAGGAACCTGCAGCACCAGCGGAATGAGGTGGCTCTCGCTGCGGTGGGCTTCTCCGCGATCGGCGGTGGCTCCGGCGGCGTTGAAGTAGCGCAGGCTGGCATAGCGCAGGCCGTGCGAGCGCCGGAACCAGGCGAGCATCTGCTCGACCAGGAGCTTGGATTCGCCGTAGGGATTGGTGGGAGCGAGAGGATGGTCCTCGGGAATGGGGACAGCCTGTGGCTCTCCGTAGACGGCGGCGGTAGAAGAGAAGACGAACCGCAGGACGTTGTGCTGCAGCATCACGCGCAGCAAGGTGAGCGTGCGCGCGGAGTTGTTGTCGAAGTAGCGCTCGGGGAACTTGACTGACTCGCCGGCCTCGATGAGCGCAGCGAAGTGCATGACGGCGTCGAAGCGATGCGTGGTGAAGAGACGGTCGAGAGCACCTTCGTCCCCGGTGTCGGCATGGATGAACTCGGCGGCGGTAGGAACGGCCTCGCGCCATCCCATGACGAGGTTGTCGAGGACGGTGACGGTGTGTCCGGCACGGAGGAGGTGCGCGGTAACGACGCTGCCTATGTAGCCTGCGCCTCCGGTGACGAGGATATGCATTTCTAGTGTTGAATCATCTTACTTCGTAATTACGCCACAGGCGATGCGATCACCGGCGTTGCCGGCGGGATCGGTCTTCATGTCGTCGGCCTTGGCATGAATCATCAGGGCGGTGCCTCCGTTGGCAAAGAGCGAGTTGGGCTCACTGCCCGTGCCTAGAATCACGTCGGAGTTCTTGATGGTGGCCTTCGCGGTACCGTTCGGCTTGACGGTGAAATTGGCCATGTCGCCGTTGTGGTGTCCCTGAGGATTGAGGAAGCCGTGCTGCTTGCCGGCTGGATTGAAATGCGGACCGGCAGATTTGAAGTCGGGCGGATCGCACTTGGCGTTCTGGTGAAAGTGCAAGGCATGTTGACCCGGCGGCAGGTCCTTCACGTCGAGCTTGACTTCAACAGCATTGCCCGCCGACTTAAGGGTGGCGGTGCCGACGCTGCTGCCTTGAGCGTTCTTCAGTTCCACAACTTTTTTCTTAACAGGTTTGGCTTGCTGGGCGAAGCTCGCGCCGCAGAGTAAGGTGCCAACGGCAATAAGGACAAGCGAATGTACGAGTGAGCGGTTCATATCAGCAGAGTTGTATCACATTCCAGGGGCGGTCTTGATGAATCGTGAGGATGGGAGTGGCATGTCCCAAAACGGTGCAAAGTCTAAATTCTGCACATAGGGTTGTGCGTGTTCCGGAAAGTGGAAGAGGAGGGCTCGGGTCTATTGGGAAAGGTCTGTATGTCGAACCCGCGGTGAGTCAATGGGATAGGCGTTCGACATGAAGATGGAACATAAACTGCAACAGCGCTGATAGCACTTAACGGTAGTCGTCCATAACATTTAAGTGCTCTTCATTACAGAAATCGGATAAGCCGGGAAGCAGCGGTTCTGCGCCCCAAGGACAGGGGAAATGGGACTAGGAATGGCGGAGCCTTATCCAGGAGTTGAAGGTTGTAGCAGTGCGTCGGGAGCAGGAACGAAACGGCACTGGCTGGCGGCGTACACCCAGGCACGGCATGAGACATCGGTGGCGCGTCAACTGGAGGCAAAAGCGGTTGGGTTCCTGCTCCCAACGTATGTGCGACGGGCGCGTTGGAGCGATCGTATCCAACGCATCACGACGCCGCTGTTCCCGAGTTACGTATTCGTTCACGTGAGCGAAGCCGAGCGGGCGCGGGTGCTGCAAACCGCCGGGGTAATCAACATTGTTTCGGTCGGAGGGAAGCCGGCGCAACTGCAGGACAAAGAAGTTGACTTGCTCCAGGAATGCGTGTCGGGCGCGCACGAATTGGAACCTCATCCCTACCTGAAGGTGGGTCAGAAGGTACGGGTGACGCAAGGGATTTTTGCGGGATGGGAAGGCATTCTGGTACAGAAGAAGAATTCCTGCCGTCTGGTGGTGACGATCGAGCGCATCATGCAGTCGGTATCCGTCAACGTGGAAGATGCCGAGGTAGAGGCGGCGAACTAAGACAGTCTTGGGGTGGAAGTTCCACGCAGTACATACTCTTCAACTAGCAACGTAATTCACACACTAACCACAAAACCTCGATCGTCCGTCAGAGATGACTGGCGGACGATCGAGCTCGCCATCTTTAGATCATGAGTACGACGCACTATCACGGGGCCAGCCAGCTTGCTTCCGTCCTTCCGTTTCCGTCGCAGAGGCACAGTGACTCAGACGGATTCGCAACGGCACTCCATCGTTTTGAAATCGCGGCAGGAACGATCGAGCGAGCTGCAGATTTCGTCGCAGTAACAGCGGCCATGCTTGCTTCGATGTGGCTAGATGTTCGGTGGAGAGGCGGGATAGTCTCCGACCGGCCCTTTCCCTTAGCCATCTCGGCAGCCTTCGCACTCCTCGTGGTTTTGCTGCTGGAGAAATATGGAGGATACCGCCCATCGTTGAGCCTTCTGGCGGTGCGTGAGACAGAGTGCGCGCTTCGCGCGACATTGGTGGCCGTTCTGCTGGCTCTTCCGCTGAGTGCGGTACCCGCTCAATTTGATTCACGGCGACTGCTGGCGCCGGCTGTCGTCATCCTACCGTTTCTGCTCCTCCTCGAAAGATGGCAGGTACAGAGGCTGATCGGCGTCATGCGAGACCGTATGAACGTTACGCAAAAAGCAGTGATTATTGGAACGGGCCCACTCGCCCGGCGAATTTTCTCTACGCTGGTGCAGTCACCGAAGCTGGGGATTAAGCCCGTAGGCTTAGTGGAAACCGATGCGAATGTCACCAATGCGGTAATTCATGAAAGCTCGTATAAGCCGCGGTACGCCATCGAAGTGCTGGGCGGCCCGATCAATGCGCGATTACTGCGGAAACTCGGCGTCAACATTGTGATCATAGCCGCGCCCGAGATGGCTGTGGATGAGGTTGCGGCTTTACGCGGCGAGGCCGAGGCGGCAGGAATCAGCACCTACGTCAGTCCAGAAGCATTTCTGCAAGGCGACGGTGCTGTGGGCTACATGGAGCTCGACGGGGTATTGCTGGCCCATCGTTGTCGCAGATGCGAGCAGCGAACCTACCAGATTGCCAAACGAACACTCGATACTGCGATCGCGGGGACCTTTCTTTTGTTGTGCGCGCCTCTGCTGGCCGCAGCCGCAATAGCTATCAAACTGACGTCCGCTGGACCGGTATTCTTCCGGCAGCAGCGGGTGGGCCAGCACGGCTTAGTTTTCACGATGTACAAGTTCCGGACGATGTACAGCGATTGCGCGAGGTACGAAATCTCGCCCGTGAACAAGGACGACACCAGAATCACGCCGGTTGGGCGTCGATTGCGGCACTGGTGCATCGACGAGCTGCCCCAACTGATTAACGTGCTGCGGGGAGAAATGTCTTTGGTGGGGCCGCGTCCGGAGATGCCGTTTGTTGTGGCGCAGTATGAGGCGATTCACCGCAAACGGTTAACAGTAAAGCCGGGGCTCACTGGACTGTGGCAGTTAAGCGCCGACCGTTTGTCGCCAATCCATCACAATATCGGGTACGACCTTTACTATCTACAGCACCGCAATTTGCTAATGGATATAGCGATTCTGTTTCACACCGCGGTGTTTGCGTTTCGGGGAGTGTGAGGTCCCTGCCAGCATGAAGAGGTCGCGGAAAGAGTCATTGTCGCTCCCTCAAAACTCTCTCATGGGCTAAAGCCGATGGTATTTTCCCTCGCCGGCACGACTAAAACAGGTCGCCGGAAAAGTCGGAAAAACAGATTCCCCGCGGACTGAAGTCCGCGAGGAATGACAAGAAACGGTTTGGACGCTGGCCTAAAGGCCAGCTCTACCATACGAATGTTTAGCCAGACGAACGCTTAGCGAGCTGTAGTCATTCCCCGGCGTCTAGCTAGGTAGCGAGAGTCAATTCATGCTCATAACAGTGATTGGTACGGGATATGTAGGACTGGTGAGTGCGGTTTGCCTGGCGGAACTTGGGCACCAGGTCATTGGAGTTGACTCGGACACAGAAAAGATCGCCGCACTCGCACAAGGGGAGTCGCCGATCTACGAGGCACTGGTTAAGGAGTTACTGCAACGGCACAACGGCAAACGGCTGAGGTTCTCGGTCCATCCGAAGGCTGCGGTAGCGGCGTCGGACGTCATTTTTCTCGCGGTGGGGACACCACCAGCAGAGGACGGAAGTGCCGACCTGTCGCAAATGGAAATGGTGGCGATGGAGATTGCTCCCGTGGTCCATCGGTCAACGCTCATCGTGGAGAAGAGCACGGTGCCGGTCGGCACCTGTGAGGGACTGTGTAGTTTGTTGCGCCAAAACGGGGCGCAGGCCGGGTGGTTTTCGGTGGCGTGCAATCCGGAGTTTCTGCGCGAGGGGAGCGCCGTGGTGGATTTTCTTTATCCGGACCGCATCGTGGTCGGCGCGGACGATGAACTGGGGCAGTATTTGCTGCGCGAGGTCTATCGGCCGCTGACGAGTGGGAGCTATTACCGGCGCGAGGATGCAGTGCCGTGCCCCGGCCGAAGACGCGATCGAGCCCGAATGATACTGACCCACACGAAGAGCGCAGAGTTAATCAAACACACCTCTAATGCGTTTCTGGCCATGAAGATTTCCTACATTAACAAAGTGGCTGAGGTGGCCGAAGGGGCGGGTGCGGACATCGATGAAATTCGCGCGGGAGTCGGCAGCGATTCGAGGATCGGCGAGCAGTGTATGGGCGCAGGCATCGGGTATGGCGGATCGTGTTTTCCCAAGGATGTCGTCGCCTTTGAGGCTGCTGCGCGGCAACATGGTGTGGATTTCGGGATTTTGCGGGAAGTGTCGCGGACGAACTTGGAGCAGCGGTCACGATTCATTGAACGAGTGAGGCGATCGCTGGGCCCACTTCCCGGGAAACGCCTTGGGGTGCTGGGCCTGGCGTTCAAGGAAGACACGGACGATATTCGCGAATCGCCGGCGATAGCGATTGTGGCCGAGCTGGCAAAGCAGGGGGCAATCTTGTGCGCCTACGATCCGGCGGCGATGGCGAGAGCACGGAGGGTGCTTGCAGGCGGACAGGTCACCTTCGCGCATGATGCCTATGACGCAGCGGCGGGATGCGAGGCGCTCTTAATCCTCACGCCCTGGCGACAGTTCGTTAATTTGGACTTGCAACGGCTGCATTCAGTAATGCGGTCGCCGGTAATCTTCGATGGACGAAGCCTTTATGCGCCTGAGGAAATGGCGGCAGCCGGGTTCGTCTACCACAGCGTGGGACGCGCTCCATCACTACCCATGGATCTTGGCCTACCGGCAGCGAAGCGCTTCGTGGCGGCGCGAGTGCCGGTCGGGGAGAAGGCCGGCCCATGCGAAAGTGCGTTGGCGCTTGACTGAGACGTCCTCCCCAAAAGACCGGAGGGATCGGCACCCATAGTCGCGTTGCGAGTTTAACGATTCGAGCATCAGAGATTCGAGTTTTGGCGGACTAAAGTCCGCTCGGAATGACGATAATAAGGACTCTTTCGGCGCAGCTGAAACTGCGCCCCTCAGAACAACCGCAACTTCGGGGTTAAAAGGCGATTCCTGAAGTCTGCCATTCAATGATTACTCCCCCAGAGATGCCCGCCGGGAATTTACTTCCCAGTCGAAATGGACAGGAACGCCTCCCCCTGGCCGCACCAAGCCAATTGGATGAGGTAACCATGGCAGAGGTGCGGCGCATGTTCCGCCAGCGGCGGCGATTGATTGTCGCCTGCACGCTGGTTTGCCTGTTGGCGGCTGGAGTGTATCTGCTGGTGAAAGCGCCTCAGTTTGAAGCAGGCGCGCAGATAGAAGTACGCCCGGCGGGTTCGAATTCCCTCGGCCTAGATGAGATGGCGTCGAAATTGTTCAGTCCATCGGAAGCGAACACGCAATTACAGACGGCGGCACAGGTGCTTCAGAGCCGGGCGATCGCATTGGAGGTAATGCAGCAATTGCACATGGCCGAGAGAGCCGACTTTGCCGGGCGATGGCGGCAAGACGGGCGGACCCCGGTGGAGTTGCTGCCTCCGATGGTGCGAGACCATCTCGTAGACCGCTTCCAGCGGGCACTAAGCGTGAGCGTTGTGCCCAAAACCGACATTGTTTCGGTGCACTTCAAGGCACGTAACGCAGAGTTGTCGGCGGCGGTGGTGAATGCGGTCATCAACTCATATACCGAGCGGAAGATTCGTACGAGTTACGACTCGGCCATGCAAGTATCGAACTGGCTGTCGGGCCAGATGGACGATCTGAAGAATAAAGCCAGCGAATCGCAGGAAAAGCTCGCGGAACTGCAGCGAACTACCGGGCTCATCGGGGCGGACGAAACGAGCAATATCGTTACCGACAAACTTAAACAACTGGATGAACAGTTGACGGCGGCGCAGGCGGACCGGGTGGTGAAAGAGGCTCGGTACCGCATTGCGACGTCAGGAGATCCGGAACTACTGGCTACATCGGCCCCGGACCCGACGTTGCAATTGCTGCGAAACCAGGAGGCCGAGCTGCGGTTACAGTACACACAGTTGAGCGCGAAGTATGGGGCAGGCTATCCGAAGCTGGGGGAGGTGACAGCGCAAGTCAATAGGTTGGACCAGGCGATTGACGTTCAACTCAACAAGCTCAGTGAGCGTTACAAGAACGACTATCTAGCGGCAGCAAATACAGAGAAGATGCTGCGGGCTGCGTTCGAGGAGCAGAAGCAGAAGGCCTACGAGTTGAACCACGGGGCGGCGCAATACGCGATGCTGAAGCACGAGGTGGAGACGACTCGAGATCTGTACGAAACGCTACAACGGAAGCTGAAAGAAGCGGGAATCTCGGCGGGGCTGGCGTCGGCGAACATCGGACTGGTGGACGCGGCGCAGGTTCCTTCGGAGCCAGTAGAGCCGCGGGTTCCGGTTGTACTGGGGATCGGATTGGGTGCCGGGTTGGCGCTGGGTACGCTGGGCACGGTGGCGCTGGAAGCGATGGATACGACGATCCGCTCAGCCGAAGAGGCGGAGGCGGTGTGTGGAGTACCCGCACTGGCGACGATTCCGCAGATGGACGGTGAAAAAAAGTCGCGTTTGCTTTGGCCCCACGTGGTCGAAAGTCAGCATCACGTAGGCGCCATCAGCCAGCGAGAACCACATTCGTTGGCAGCAGAGTCGTATCGCGCACTGCGGAGTTCGCTGCTGCTGGGCCGAGAAAACTCGGCAAGGGTGATTGTCGTCACGAGCGCATTGCCTGCGGAGGGCAAGACGGTGACGGCGGTGAACTGCGCGACCGTTCTGGCACAGCAGGGATCGAAGGTGCTGCTGGTGGACGCCGACTTGCGGCGATCTTCCCTGCATCGGAATTTAGGAATCCCCAGAGAGCCGGGACTTGGCGATGTGCTCGCAGGTCGCAGCGTACCGAATGGCGCGGTGGTGCAGATGGAAGAGATACCGCGACTTTGGGTCGTTCCTTCGGGGTCGGCGGTGAGTTATCCGGCGGAGGCGTTGGCATCGGACGCGATGACCGGGGCGCTGCAAAGTTGGCGCGAATCGTTTGACTACGTGGTACTCGATACGCCTCCGGTCACAACGGTGACGGACGCGGTGGTGCTGGGGGCGCGAGCCGATTCCGTCCTACTGGTGGCCAAGGCATCGGGAACGACGCGCCAGGCGTTGCGGCGCGCGCGCGACTTGTTGCAGCGGGCAAACGCACAGATCGCCGGCGTAGTAGTTAACGGAGTCGATTCGCGCTATCTCAACGGCTACTACCGCATGTATGGATGGGCACAAGGCAGAACTGGATATGAACCGAAGAACTTCGCCTAGCTTGAGACGTGTGCGGGCTGCTGCGGCCTTCGTCGTTTGCACCGTGGTTTGTCTCATATTGCCTGAGGCAGGTTTGGGACAAACGAGTTCTCCAAATGCCTGGAAACCGACTGAGATGACGGCAGGTGCTCCGTCGATGCGGTTGGATGCCGGCGACCTAGTGGAGATCGCGACGTTCGATACTCCGGAGCTATCGGGCAAGTTTCGTGTGGACGCGCACGGCAACATTACGTTGCCTCTGGGCGGAGGGGTCCCTGTCGCTGGACTGACGGCGGAACAGGCAGCTACCGCGGTGGAGCGGTCCTTGCGCGATCGCGACATTCTCAAAAGCCCGCACGTCACGGTACTGGTACTGGAATATGCGACCCAGGGAGTCAATGTGCTGGGCGAAGTGAAGCAACCAGGTATTTATCCCATGGCGGGGAAACACGGTGTGCTCGATTTCATCTCGATGGCCGGCGGGTTGACCCCGAGTGCGTCGAAGCAGGTGAGCATCGCACATAAGGGTCCGCCGTGGCAGACGGTGACTCTGAATCTGACTGGGCCGAACGATGGTGCGCTGGAAAATGACATCGCCGTGCAGCCCGGTGACCGCCTTGTTGTGTTGCGCGCCGGTGTGGTGTACGTCATTGGCGACGTCGGCAAGCCGGGAGGATATGTAATGGACGGCCACGACGGGGTGACGGTCGTACAGGCGCTGGCATTGGCACAAGGAGTCAACCGCACCGCCAAGTCGAACGGAATGCTGATTCGAAACACACCGGCGGGACGGACCCAAATGCAACTGGCGCTCAATAAGATTCTGGCGAACGAGGCTACCGATCCAAAGCTGCAGGACGGCGACATCGTTTATGTGCCGCTGAGCGGAGCAAAGGATTGGACCAGCAAAGGTGTTTCGGCTGCGTTGCAGATGGCGGTGGGAATGGTGATCTACGGACATTACTAGGGCACCTCGCCTGATGTGGTTTGTCCTCGAACGGCGTTCCACGATGTTTCCCAACAAAACCGAGAGACAACGCATGTCACGCGGACTGTGGGTGGTCATTCTAGGCCCGGACGGCGTCGGAAAGTCGGCTGTGATCGCGATGCTTCGAGAACGCCCTTTGTGGAATTACGCCGGGTGCGAGAGCTTCCATCTGCGACCTGGGTTATTCGTGACCTCGAAGGCAACAGTGAATAGCAGACCGCACGGGCAAGCGGCTCGAGGTTTTGTGATTACGGTGGTGAAACTGCTTTATCTGCTCACGGCAAACTGGATAACGTACGTGGCCACAACGCGGGCGCGACGGCAAAAGGGTACGCTCGTTTTGTATGACCGGTATTTTATCGACTGCCTCGTGGATCCCCAGCGATACCGGCTGCCGCTGTCGTGCTATGCGCTAGCCCAATGGGTGGCCCAGCGGATGCCACAGCCCGATGCGTGGATCGTGATGGACGCTCCGGGGCACACATTGCAGGAACGAAAATCGGAAGTCTCACGGGCGGAGTCGGAGCGACAACGTCTGGAGTACGTCCGTCTGGCCGCTTCTCGTCCCCATGCGTACGTGGTGAATGCAGCGCAGCCGCTCTCTCAGGTCGTGGATGCTGTGGTGCAGTGTATCTTCGACCGTCGATCAGATTGCGCCAGGATGAGGCAAGCCTCATGAGTGCGGCCGCAACGACAGCCAACCAGATATTTCGGCAACTGTGCCCGGAGCGCACTCCGCGGGAGCGTTCGACATACCTTGCGGTGCCGGGAGGACACTCAGCACGCTGGCTAGTGCCGGAAGGATGCGGTCAAAGCAATGCGGTGCTGGCAAACTGGCGTCCGTACCGCTGGCATTCGCGAGTAGCGTGGAGAGTAATCGACACGGCAAACCGGCTCGGATGGTTGAGGCACGTTCCCGGCGTCTCCGTGGCTGAGGTGAGGCAGGCGAGCACAGAAGACTGGCGGAGGTGGGGTTGGCTTGGACATACTCCACCGATTGCAGTGATTTATCTGGGAACTTTGGGTCCCCAACGCAAGGCAGTGCTCCATCTCGTGAACGCAGAATCTGGGCGTTGCGAGGCCGTTATGAAAGCACCCCTGACGGACGCAGCCAAGAGTGCGACGCTGCACGAGGCAGACGTGCTGGAGATGCTTGCGACGGAAGGATACGACTTCGCGCCGCGGATTCTGCATCGGGACCCGGAGACTGGAATCACGATACAGACGTTCGTGGACGGATGTCCGCAGCCTCGGAAGTTGGACACGGGAGTGTGGGATCTGCTGAGGTCGCTCATGTTGGCGGGCGAAACCACCTCGCTGGCGATCCATGCGGAGCAGTGGAAGTGCGAATTGGCGGGAGCGTACGAGAGCCACGATTTGGATCGCGTAGTGGCAGAGCTCGCCGAAGACGATTCTTCGTTGCCGGCGTGCTGGGTTCATAGCGACTTCACACCATGGAACATCAAACGGCTACCTACGAAAGCATGTGCGTTGTTGGACTGGGAACATGCGTGGCGCGGGGGATTGCCGCTGATCGATGCATTCCATTTCCTACACATACAGGATTTCCTGTTCAACGCGCGACCGAGGTTGCACACAGAAGAGTTGGCGCACAAAGCCAGCGAATTGGGTGTCAACGCGGAACAGAGCAGCAAGTTGGAAGCCGGTTATCTTGTGGGCGCGTACGTTGAATGCTCGAAGCAACACAATCAAGAACGCGGGAGGTTCGTGAAAAGCGCGCTGGGCCTGTGGCGGCGGAAGAGGACGTAGTGGCGGCGAGTTTGTGGCACAGATCCGACGCGCCTTTCGGCGAAGAAACACCGGTTAGGTACGGGGCGATTAGTACGGCGCGAGCCGAGATGCTGAAGGCGTTCGTTGAGGAGCTGGATACTTCGGGAATCGCGTATTGCGTGCTAAGCGGATTGGAGAAGTTTCCAGAGGCACGGAACTCCGATGTGGATCTCATGGTCGCGACAACAGCTTTTGAGCGAATAGCAGGGCTGTTGCGCAACGCCGCGGAGCGCTGCGGAGCGCTTCTGGTGCAAGCGATGCAACACGAAACCACAGCATGTTATTTCGTGCTGGCGAAACGCATTGGACGCAGTGTCGCCTACCTCCATCCGGATTGCTGCTCAGACTATCGCCGCGAAGGACGACTCTGGATGCGTGCAAACGAAGCACTGGCGAACCGGACGCTCCGCGGGAACTTCTTCATTCCCTCGATAGCCGACGAATTTCATTACTACCTGATCAAGAAAGTGCTCAAGCAGAGCATCGACGAGAGTGAATTGGAACGATTGGCCGAACTGTACGTGAGTAGTCCCTCGGAATGTTGCAGTCGCGTGAGAAGACTGTGGACAGAGTCACGAACAAGAGAGTTGGCATCGGCCATTGAGAGACGTGACATCGCTTGGATGAGAGGTCATCTGGAGGCACTGCGCAAGGAGTTGCTCGCGAGCCGGCGTCAGGAAGGTCCGATCCGGGTTGCGGTGCAGCTTTCGAGAGAGTGGCGGCGCAGGTTCGAGCGTGTGGCAGCTCCCAGTGGCTTCGCCGTGGGGATCTGTGGTGGCACCGCGCAAAGCCGTGTGGAGACGTCGTCGTCCCTGGAGAACGCCTTGCGACCAGCGTTTCGACGTACGAAAGTTATGACCGATGAGGAACCGCTTGGAGTATGGGCAGGAGCGAGAGCGTGGCTGGCACAGGTGCGGTCAACGCTGGTGATCAGGACGTGTGCATTCGCGAAACGGGCACGATGGGCGCGAAGGCAAGTGGGTTTAGCGCCGGGTTGGGAAGGTGCTAACCAAGGTGAGTTCTTGGTTATCAACCGCACCGAGGCGAGCGCAGAAAGCAGCGAAGACGCGGCTTGGGCAGTGCTGCACACCATGGCACAGCGACTTGAACGACGAATGAAACTTAAGACGACGTGACGGAACGGTATTAGACGATGTCGCGGATTTTACTATCAGCGTATGCCTGTGAACCGGGCAAAGGCTCAGAGCCGGAAGTCGGTTGGATGTGGGCAACAGAACTCGCTGCTGCCGGTCACGAAGTGTGGGTGATCACGCGGACGGCAAATCGCCCGGCCATCAAGGAAGTATATGGAGTTCTCGCCTCGGGACGGTTGCACTTCGCGTATTACGACTTACCTGCCTGGATTCTGCGTTGGAAGCGAGGAGATCGCGGTGTGCACTGGTATTACGCGTGCTGGCAATGGGGCGCCTATCGTCTGGCAAAGCGACTTACGCGGAGCATCCGGTTCGACTGCGTGCAACACGTAACGTTCGTTGGGGTGAGAGCGCCAAGTTTTATGGGGCTGCTGGAAATCCCTTTCTACATGGGCCCTGTTTCGGGGGGCGAGTGCGTGCCGCGACATTTGAGAGAAGACATGTCGCGACGCGCGAGGTGGTGCGAGAGGCTGCGTGAGGTTGCCAATCGGATCATCCATTTTGATCCGGTGATGCGCAGCAGTTTCAGGCGAGCAGAACGAATTATGGTTGCGACATCGGAGTCACGGCAGTTGATTCCGCGCGCGTTTCGGCGGAGGTGTTCGGTGCAACTCGGCGTAGGACTGAGCAGCGAATACCTGGCATGGAGCAGCGCGAACCGGCCGGCACCCAAAGGTGACCTGCGCCTAGTCTATGCAGGACGGTTGTTGGAATGGAAGGGACTAGACCTGGCACTGCGTGCGGTGGCGGGATTGCGAGACCTGGGCATCAGAACACATCTCACGGTAATAGGTGATGGACCGGCAGCCCGGAGTCTGAAGGAGTTGACCGCAGAGCTTGACATGCAGTCGAGCGTGCACTGGGTATCGTGGACACCTCGTGACCGCTTGCACGAACACTACTCCCAGAACGATGTGCTGTTGTTTCCCAGCTTGCGGGATTCTGGGGGAATGGTGGTCCTGGAAGCCTTGGCGCATGGCGTGCCGGTGGTGTGTACTGACCGGGGAGGACCGGGTTCGATCGTGAACGATCGCTGCGGACGAGTGGTGCGGACGAGCGGGTCCACGAGGGCTGAACTCGTTCAGGGATTGACCGCTGCCGTTGCGGAGATCAGCCGCGATCGCGTCCTATGGAAGAAGTTGAGTGCCGGAGCGCGGGCGCGGGCATGGGAGTTTGACTTTCGTAATGTCGTGGCGCAGGTCCATCCGCGAGATTGAAAGAAGCGATCTGCCCAGATGCGGCAGTCTGAGCCGCAGGCTCATGGCTGGTAATAAGCACCTTATTCTTAGGCTCAAAGCCTTTCTGAATCGAAGTAAACCTCACATTTTTGAAATCTGATATGAGCACTGCAATACAAAGCAGCGCCCGCTTTTGCGAGCACGGCTGTTCGGTTGCCGCGCAGGAGATCACGGCCCGGGGTTTGGCGCGGCGGATTTCCCAGGCGATCGTCCTGCTACCACTGTTCTCGCTGATGCTTTTACCGGAGTACGTGCAGGGAGTGGGCGATCCCGAGAGCAAATCGTGGCTGTACCAGTCAGGTCTCGGGCCGCTGCGGTGGATTGACCTAATACTACTTGCGGTGACGACCGCTCATGCAGTGGGATGGGCGAGTACACGCCGTCGCAATGTGGTCATGCTGCGTTCGTTCGCAGTTCCGGCCGGCGGTTTCGCGTCTGCTGTCTCAATCTCGATGGTTTATGGGTTGCTGCATGGCGGCACAAACCTGTTCTTCGACTGGCGTGCGATTGCACTGGGTGCTGGCCTGTACATGGTGTTTTGTACTTGGATCTCGACCGCGGAGCAGGCCCAGGCTGCCATAGTCCTATTCGCTTTTTACATGGCAGTCCGCATTGGATTCTTCTACGCCGCATTTCTGGGAGGCGGCGGGGACGTGCTTATAGGGGTACGAATTCCGGTATTCGACGGACCAACCGTTTCTGCCATTGGGTTTACGGCGATCCTGGCACTCGCCATGAGCGATAGCGCGAGGAGTCGCCTGGAACGGTGGCCGTGGATCGCCCTGGCCTCGGCTGCGTGTCTGTTGGTGCTGCTGTGCTTCCGGCGAACGTTCTGGACAGAACTAGGCATTGCCACAGCCTTGTTGCTGCTCATGCGAGACGGCGGGTTGCGACGAAAGGTGCTACTTCCACTAGCAATCCTGAGCATGGTCGCGCTGACACTGGGTCCGGTGTTCTATGCGCGAGTGCAGAGCCTCGACTTCACGGTGAGCGATTCGGAGTTCAGCCAGGGTAACTCTGATCACGTCGGAGAAGTGCTGGACGCCTGGGACCAAGTGCGGCGTCGTCCGATTCTGGGCATTGGACTGGGGCGATCTTTTGAAACGCCGCGAATCCAGAACTGGAAGGAAGAGTCTGTGATGGTGCACAACGCACCGTTGCACGTTTGGCTGAAGTATGGACTGCTGGGGCTGGTGTGCTACTTGTGGTTTCATTTCGTGATGTTGCGGTGGTTGTGGCGCCGCAGGCGAGGCGTGTCCGCCGATTTCGATGCCGAGTCTCTGCCAGCTTTCTATGCCGCCGAAAGAGCACTTCCCCGTCTAAGGTCAGATGGCATATGGGTGAGTGCGGCGTTCGCCTACTTGACGGCACAGTTTGTCGTGACTCTGGGATTTACGCCCTGGCCGTACTCTTCGCTGCAATCCACCACATTGATCGCGTTCATCCTCGCCACAGCAAGAGCAGTAGGTGGGCCATGGAAACACCCGCAATTTCGGTAATTACTCCTTCACGCAACAGCGGCGCGTTCCTGGAAGACGCCATCCTGAGTGTCGCGCGGCAGGACGGCGTTGAAGTTGAACATATCGTGCAGGACTCGCTGTCGAGTGACAACACGCTGGAGATTCTGCGACGGCATGGCGGCTTGCGCTGGCAATGGGAGAGTGACTCCGGGCAGTCGGACGCGATCAATCGGGGATTTCTCAGAGCCCAAGGTGAATTGATGGGCTGGCTGAACGCCGATGATTACTACCTGCCCGGCGGACTGAAAGCCATCGCACAGGCTGCGGCTGAACATCCGGAGGCCGATGTGTTTTACGGAGACTGCGTGTTCGTCAACGGCGAAGGGAGCATTACACGATCGAAGGTGGAGCACGATTTCGATCACGACATCCTTCTTTACTTCGGCTGCTACATTCCATCGACGGCAACGTTCTTCCGGCGGCGGGTGATTGAGCAGGGACATCTTCTGGACTGCGATTTTCGCGTGTGCATGGATTTTGAGTACTTCGTTCGCCTGGCGGACGCCGGTTTCGGGTTTTACTACATTCCAAAGTTTCTCGCGGCGTTCCGCTGGCACGAGAGCAATATCAGCCTGCAACAGGTGGAGCGACGGGCCTTTGAGCGCGCGGAAGTGCAACGAAGGTATGGCGTGCGAGTGCGGTCAGGATTGCAGTTGGATCTGCTGCGGCAGGGCTGCCGGGCCAAGCGGGTGCTGCGAAAAATCGCTAGTGGCAACGCGCTGCGGGAGTTGCGGATTCGCCAGCAACAGGGCGAGAACACGTTGTGGATGCGAGATCCAAGGGCGGAAGAGATATGCGCAAGCCTCGCGTGCTTGTGATTTACAACCGTTATCAGCAAGCCGGCGGCGAAGACACCGCTGTGCATGCGGATATTGCGGTCCTGCGGCAGAACGGGCACGACGTTGTCGAGTACGGGCGCGACAATGCATCGATAGCCGATTGGGGGTTGATGCGTAAGGCTTCCCTGCTGGTTACTACAACCTGGAACCAGCGGACGTACGACGAGCTCCGGCAGTTGGTTCGTGCCCAGCGTCCGGAGGTTGCGCATTGCCATAACCTGGTTCCCCTCGCGAGCCCAGCTGCTTATTACGCGTGCCAGGCGGAAGGTATTTCGGTAGTACAAACGCTGCACAACTTCCGCCTATGGTGTCCCGCGAGCACGCACTTCCGTAGCGGGGCGGTGTGTAACGACTGCGGGGGCGGGCTACGACGCGCGATTGTGCAGGGATGCTATCGCAATTCGCGGCTCCAGACGGGAGCGGTCGCGGCGATGCTGGGAGTCCACCGAGCGGCAGGTACGTTCCACCGGGCGGTCGATCTGTACTCGGCGCCCAGCACGTTCTGCATGGAACGCGCGGCGGCCGCGGGAATACCCAGGGACAAAATCGTGGTGCGCCCTAACTTTCTCTTACACGACCCCGAGATGCGCCAAGCGGACGGAGGTTATGTCGCGTTCGTGGGACGTTTGTGCGAGGAAAAAGGTGTCCGGCAATTGCTGGAAGCGTGGAGGCCGCTGGGCGAGATTCCGCTGCGCGTGGTTGGCGATGGGCCTTTGCGGAAAGATGCCCAGGAACATGCTCCCAGAAATGTGCGTTTCACGGGTGCTTTGTCGCGGAGCGACGCACTTGCGCAAATTAAAGGTGCGCGATTTCTGGTATTTCCCAGCATTGCCTATGAGACCTTTGGAATGACGGCGCTGGAAGCAGCGGCATGCGGTGTCGCCACTGTGGGATCGAGGTTGGGGGCGATTCCCGAGCTAATAGAGGATGGCCGGAGTGGGCTGCTTTTCGACCCACATGACATCGACGACATGGTCGCGAAGGTGCGATGGGCATGGTCGCACCCCATAGCAACCAACGAACTTGGGGTCACGGCGAGAAGGCGCTATCTGAAGCATTACACGGCGGAACGCGGATACGAATCCTTGATGCAACTCTACTGCCTGGTGTCAGAATCGTTTCGCATGGAAGGCAGGTCAGCAGCCTAGTTCCCACGGGGCGTAGTTCCTCCACCTCGTGAAGCGCGACAGATGCTGCACGAGGCGGAGGATAGGTAAGGAATCCTGACTAGAGTCTGAAGCGAACTTGCAGAGGATTAGCTCCCTGGGCGCCTATCACATACCACGCGGTGGCTCCGATATGGAAATAGGGGAAGTAGTTGAAGCCGAA
Source organism: uncultured Acidobacteriaceae bacterium (assembly GCA_963738905.1). Taxonomy (GTDB): domain Bacteria; phylum Acidobacteriota; class Terriglobia; order Terriglobales; family Acidobacteriaceae; genus DASRAA01. The sequence goes on along the minus strand of CAVTYG010000006.1, from coordinate 212,032 downwards.
GCCGGTGTTCAAGATGCTGGTCGAGGCGGTCAGCCCTTGGCCGACAATGAGCGGCTGTCCGTTGACGGTCTGTCCGGCGCCAAGGCTGTTCTGAGCAACTTGTACGTTCTCGATGAGTGTATTCGCCAAGTCCTTGTCGCCGTGGAAGCTGGGAATGTCTTTGGCAGGCGGCAAGGCACGTAGCAGGAGCGCGGCAATGAGATGTCCGGTGCCTTCCAGCCAAACAGCGTCGGCGTCGACCGTGTTATCTCCCAGTACGGTGCCGAGTTTGCTGAGACTGGCATAGGTCATCCCCGAAACACGCAAACGCAGTCCGCCGTTGGTGCCCCATCCATTGTTGAACGCGAAGGTTGTATCCGTCGTGGCGAGGTTCGTCTTCACCCAGTCGATCGAGATGGCATAGTTCGGATCCTGAAAAGCCAGATACGACCAGGTTTGAACGTCCTCAGGGCTGTTGTTGTAGAAGATGTTTGTCGGGTCCGAGGTACCAGTCCAGAAATGGCCGGACGGAGCGTCGAACATGGCCTGGACGAACATTAACGCGTGCTGCGCGCCATTCAGCCAAAAGTTGTTTCCACTTAACTTGGCGAGCATGGTGTACAGGGCGTACACATCGATGTTGTGTTCGGTCGATTTATTCGTCTGGCCGTTGCCGAAGTAATATCCGCCGGGAGGAACATTAACGTTGTCACGCGTGGTGGTTTCGATGAAGTTGGCAGCCCACAAGGCGCCGCTCAGATATTTGGCCAATCCTGTGCGCCGGTAGAGCTGAGCGAGGGCAATGCCTGCCCATGCCACGTCGCCGACTGCGCTTCCCTGAAAGAAAGACAGACCGGTAGTGACGTAAACACCATTACTGTCGGGCACTCCTGCAAAGTAAGCCTGTCGGAAACGACCATCAGCGGCAGGGTCAGTCTGCTGGGCGTACAAAAGCGCGTCGCCAATAATTCTGGCCCTGGTGAGGTCGGTTGATTTGCCACGGGCGAGATAAGCGAGTGCCAGCAGAGCGTTGTCATACACGAACGCCGTGCTGTAGAAGGTTCCGCCTGCAATTTGATCGCAATAGCTTTGGCACATTCGGATGGTGGAACCTTGGGCGTACGCGTCCATCATCTGATCAAGAAACAAATATGCATTAGCGATCGATACCTGAGCAGGCGAAGGGCTTGCGTTCGGAGTCAGGCTGGTTGCGGCGGAATCGGTAGCGTGCGCCAATGTGGCTGTGGAACTGGATACCAGACCTGCCGTAGCGGCACCCAGTCCCAATTGCATCACCCGGCGTCGAGATAGTTCGTTCGCTGTCATCGCAGTTCTTCCTTTCGATCGAATTTGCGTTGCCTAACACGAGACGAAACCGCGTACTGCGGTCGCCTAAGTGGCCAGAGAGAGCGCGAGCGAGTCGAAACGAAGTGGGTATCGGCATAGGGCCGATTACCGGCACCGTTAGCGCGCCATTGTGCGCCTTGCGGGAGCGATAGACAAGCGGTTTGTTGGTGTTTCGTTGAAGGCCGCTTTTATGAGCCAGGGAACCCCAGTTCTCAACTTTTCCGTTCGTCATCATTTGCAATTCAGCTATTCCAATGGAGGGTCATAAATCATGAAGAATAAGACACGTGTCCTCGTCACCGGCGCAGGCGGATTCATAGGACATTATCTTGTGAAACGACTGAAGGCTGATGGCTACTGGGTCCGGGGAGCGGACATCAAGATGCCGGAATACGAACAGACAGAGGCCGATGAGTTCGAACTGCTCGATCTTCGTCATTGGCACAATTGTCTGCTGGCAACGCGACAGATCGATGAGGTATTCAACCTCGCGGCTGATATGGGAGGCATTGGCTACATCACGGCCAAACTGGCGGATATCGCCCGGAATAATATCCTCATCAATGCGCACATGCTGGAAGCCAGCCGCGTCAATGGAGTGCGCCGGTACCTGTTCTCGTCGTCGGCATGCGTCTATGCGGGATACAAACAGGATGCCCCAGACGTGGCCCCGCTTCGTGAAGAAGATGCGCATCCGGCCGATCCGGAAGCCGGATATGGCTGGGAGAAACTGTTTACCGAGCAGCTTTGCCGCTACTATCGCCACGATTACGGCTTTGAGACAAGGATAGTCCGCTTCCACAACGTGTACGGGCCTCTGGGCACTTATGAAGGGGGCAAGGAGAAGGCTCCGGCTGCGATCTCGCGCAAAGTGGCGCTGACGCCGGATGGCAGTGAAATTGAAGTGTGGGGGGACGGCCTGCAGACGCGGTCGTTCATGTGGATCGGAGACTGCGTGGAAGGACTGATCCGGTTGATGAGCAGTCACTACAGCGCGCCGCTGAATCTGGGCACCGAGGAATTGATCACGGTTGACGGCCTGGTGGACATGGTTTGCGAGATTGCCGGCAAGCGTCTTCACAAAGTACATGCGCTGGAAAAGCCCCAGGGTGTGCGCGGCCGCAACAGCGACAATTCGCGATTGCGGACAGTCCTGGGCTGGGAACCGGCGACGCCATTGGCGACAGGCATGGAAGTGACCTATCGGTGGATCGAGCAGGAACTCGAACGCGCCGGAAGACTTGCCCCGGACCTTGTCTATGCCTGACCGGAAGCTTGCCGAATTACCGCGAGCGGACGTGTTGGGCGTGGGAGTTCACGCTGTCGATATGGTTGAAGCGGTACGACGGTCGGAGTGGCTGCTTCGTACCGGCGGCAAGGGATACGTGTGCGTGACGGGGGTACATGGGGTGATGGAGTCGCGCAACGATCCTGAATTGGGCAGGATTCTGAACTCCGCTTACCTATGTGTTCCTGACGGAATGCCTACCGTCTGGGTAGGGCGCCTCCAGGGACATCGTGCCATGCAGCGGGTTTACGGTCCCGATTACATGATGGCAATGTGCCAGTTGCCGGTATCGCGCGGTTATCGGCACTTCTTCTACGGCGGCGCACCGGGAGTGGCGGAGAGGCTTAAGGTGCGATTGGAGACACAAGTGCCAGGACTGCGGGTAGTTGGGACCTACACGCCTCCATATCGCACGCTTAACGCTAAGGAAGAGAGTGAGCTGGTGGCAGCCGTCGCGCGAGCATCGCCGGATATTTTTTGGGTAGGGTTGAGTACTCCCAAGCAAGAACATTTCATGACTCGCTACCTCGATCGTCTGGACGTGCGTTTGATGGTGGGAGTGGGCGCCGCGTTTGACTTGCATGCCGGGCTGCGAAGCGACGCTCCACGGTGGATGAAGAGGTGCGGCTTGCAATGGATGCATCGGCTAGCTCAGGAACCACGCCGGCTGGCGCCGCGGTATCTCAAACACAATCCCCGGTTCGTGTGGGAGATACTCAAGGAGTTTGCATAGCTCAATCTTGCCTTTCTTGAGTTCCGGCAAATCGCAGCGATTCAAGCTTAAGGACCTGTATGGACAGGTCTTTTTTTTGTTGGAGACAAGTTTTGTTGCCATTGCACTGAGGTAGTGTGACCGGGGTCACAGAGTTTTCGACCAGAAGGAAGACAATAGCGGTACAAGTTTTGCAGCAACTAGTGGTCGCGTGTGGTGCCGGGAAATTTACGGCAAAGGGACACGTGCCGACTGCATTGTGGTAGTCGAGAAGCACTCCCGGATTAGTTGCTGAAAATTTATGCGCCGCTTCACCCTCCGCTTGTGCGTCGCACGGCAATACCCAAGCTAGTCCCTAATTGGAGGCAGTCGCGCTGGAGCGCATCTGGTGAAAACCTCATGCATTTCTTCGTACGAATCACTATTCCGGCAGAAACAGCGAACCGGGTATTGGGCAAGGAGTACTTCATGGAGAGCGGTTCTGAGAAGGAAGCGGGCGTGCAGGCAGCAGCCTGCTATTTCCAGATATCGGATTCGCCGGCGATGACGGGTCAGAAGTTTGCTTCGGCCGCGGGATTTAATCAACAAGAACGAAAGCGGGTACTCGCGGGCAGCGACCCACTGGTCGCCGACTTGTTTTTGAGTTTCGACCTGCTGGACGATGCGATCATCCTGCTGCATGAAGACGGCAGAATCATTCACTGGAACCATGCAGCAACCGCTCTGGCTGTGGCGGCACCGAGCAACAAGATCAAGTCCATTCACATGCTCGGGTGTGAAGAGCCGTGGGCGAGCGCACGAAGGATCCTGAGGGAATTCCAGGAGCGTGGCGATTCCGCGGAGCGCGAGACGCGCGATCCGGGTAGCGGTAAATTGTGGCAGTTACGGCTAACGGCGCTGGCCTATCTCGGCGTGTTTCCCCGGCGATTGGTCCTGACGATTCGCGATTGTTCGGAGACTGACCTGCTGCGCGAGAAGTTGCGCGAGCAGGAAACCATGGCAGCTGTGGGTACGTTGCTGGCAGGCGCCGCACACCAGGCGAAGAACACGATCTTCGGACTGTCGGCTACGCTGGATGCCTTCGGCGCACAGTTGCGGCACGAGTTGTCGGATGATGATTACATTGTCAATCTGCGGACAGGAATCACGCAGATGCAAACGCTGCTGCGCGATCTTCTGGATTACGCCAGTCCCTCCCCGAGTCAGCGAATTCCAGTGTCGGCGGCGGCCATTGTGAGACGTTGCGTTTGCGGCTGCCGAAGACTGGCCGCGAAGACCGGCGCAAAGATCGAGATTTGCGGCGATGATGGCCTCGTGAAAGCCGATCCGGAAAGGCTAGGCCGCGCCTTTGAGAACCTGGTCGAAAACGCGATACAGCATTCTCCCCCGAAAGGCACGGTCATGGTGCGGCTTTCGCGAACTGAGGGCAACTACGAAGCTTTGCGGGTTGAGATCGAGGATGAGGGGCCAGGATTTCCACCCGAGTCGATGGCAAAACTGTTCACGCCCTTCGTAACCTTCCGACCCGGAGGAACCGGGTTGGGATTGACCATTGCGAAAAGAATCGTCGAAAGTGCGGGAGGAGCGATCCGGATATCGAATCGAGCGAGCAGAGGCGCCCTGGTGACGGTGGCGATACCCCTGTGTGATTCGAGTGCGACCAGCACGGAACCCTCTCTGGTGGAGAGCACACATGCCGCAAGATAGGGTCTTACTAATCGACGATGATCCGGTGGTTCGTTTCGGCGTGAGCAGTTTCCTCCGCGGCAAAGGCATGGTGGTATTCGAGGCCGAAACCGTGGAGAAAGCGCGAACGACTTTCAGTATCGTCTGGCCGGACATCGTAATTCTCGATTTTTCGCTGCCGGACGGCGATGGACTGGAACTGCTCGCGTATTTCAAGGGCCTTGCAGAAGACACGCCGGTGATTGTGCTCACTGGCCAGGGATCCATTGAGCTGGCGGTGCGAGCAATCAAAGAAGGGGCGGAACAGTTTCTAACGAAGCCGATCGAACTCACCGCACTGCATACGGTATTGATACGCTCGTTGGAGAACAAACGCCACCGCCAGAGCTCGGTCTTCAATCGTTCTGTGGCCAAACGTCAACAGCTTGACCCATTTGTGGGCGAAAGCCGTGCCATTCGCAATGTGCACCATCTGGCTACCCGCGTTCTGGGCACAACGACGCCGATTGTCATTTACGGAGAGACGGGCAGCGGGAAGGGCGTACTGGCGAAGTGGATCCACGAAAACAGCCCGCGCAACGACGCAGTATTCATGGACCTGAACTGCGCCGGGCTGGAAAGGGAGTTCCTTGAAACCGAGTTGTTCGGCCATGCGAAAGGCGCGTTTACCGGAGCCGTCCAAGCCAAACAGGGGTTGCTGGAGGTCGCCGACGGGGGGACGGTTTTCCTGGATGAAATTGGCGATGTGGACATGGCCGTACAGCCAAAGCTCCTGAAGGTACTGGAGACGAAACAGTTTCGGAGACTGGGCGAGTTGTACGATCGAATGGTGGATGTTCGGCTAATATCGGCAACCCACCGTGACCTTTGCGAGTTGGTACGACAGCAACGCTTTCGGGAAGACCTCTATTTTCGAATTAACATAATTCCCATACATCTGCCGCCTTTGCGAGAACGTTCGCAGGACATCCCCCACCTGGCGGATGAAATTCTGCACCGTATAGCAGCCGAACGAGGAGGGAGTGACATCAGCCTCGCTGACACGGCGATGGAATTGCTGGTGAGTTATTCGTGGCCGGGAAACATTCGAGAGATGCGGAATGTGTTGGAAAGAGCGGCACAGATCGCGCAGCACAGCCCACTAACAGTTCGCGACCTGGAACTACAGTACTCATACGGAAATGCGGTCCATAGCAAAAAGGAGCCAATCACCATCGGGATCGACACTCAACTCACCATTCGTCAGATGGAGACGCAGCTCATTGAAGCGGTGTTGGCGGAGGAGAACGGATCGATTGATCGAGCCGCTAAGCGGTTGGGGATTTCGCGAAGCTCGCTCTACACGAAGGTGAAGACGAAAGAGGTCCCGCGGCGCTCGGTCGAACGGGACGGAGTGATGAGTAAGGCCGCGGACTAACGTTGGCGAATAGATAAGAGCTGGGATAGGGATATCTACGAAGTCGGTAGTTGCAGACTCTGTCTTCCGTCGGTCGGCCGATTGGTTTATGATTCGCGCAAGTACTTTTGTGTGCATGAGCCGAAATCCGCGATGCGGATGCACACCGCACGTAGGGCCCCAAAGAACTTCATCCCCGTCTTGATCCAGCGTCAAGCTGCCAGGAGTCTGTATGCAGGATTACTTGCCAGACCACAGTGCCGAGGCGACCCACGCTCCGCGGAACCGCTCGATCCACAAGCGCACGTTGATACTTAATGCCGCCATGCATCACTTTGCGGAGCACGGTTACGAGGCAGCGCGCGTGGGTGACATGGCAAGCAATCTTGGTATCGCCAAAGGCTCGGTATTTCAGCATTTTGGCAGCAAAGACGGCCTCTTCTTCGAGGCGTACAAGTCAGCGCTGCGGTCTCTGCCCGGATATCTGGATGTTCCTCCCGAAGTTAAGGACGCCGGCTTTTTTGCGGCGGTGCGGTATCGACTTTCGTTACCATTGCAGTATTGGGAGCAGTACCGCATTCCCTATCGAATTGTCTTGCTAGGAAATTACGGATCGGACCTCAGCCTGAAGAAGCGTATCTCCCGTTTCGTAGCCACCGAAGACCCGTTGGGCGCGGCGGCATTCGTAAAGATGGGAGTAGAGCGGGGCGAACTGCGCACCGACGTCGATCAGGCGCTCATGACCTCGATTTTGGAGTGTACTTTCGAACGAATGCAGGACTCGCTGCTGACCGGAGATAGCGACCGGGAGCTCTTCCGTCGCACCGAAGACTTTAGCGGCGACCGCGAAAACGTCGTCGAGCAGTTCCTGAAAGTTTTGCGCGGCGCGATCGGGAAGAGTCACAACGCGTAGTACGGAACGGCTGCTATGATGGCCTCCCGCGTGCAACCCGGGAGGCTAGATGGCACCGTCACTACAAGAAATCCTACAGTCTTACGATGACAAGAGCGCTTTGGAACGCGCCTATACGATTCCTGCGTCCTGGTATATCGAGGAGCGCGTAGCGGAGTTGGAGCGGCAATATGTTTTCGGCGGGACGTGGCAGGTAATCGCGCGCGTCGATCAGCTGGAAAAGCCTGGACGATTCGTTACAACCCAGCTTGCGGGAGAACCCATGGTTGTCGTGCGCTCGGCTGATGGGCAGTTGCGTGCGTTTTATAACGTGTGCCGGCATCACGCGGCTGCGGTGGTCACGGAGGCAGAGGGTACCGCGAGTATATTCCGCTGTCCGTATCACGGTTGGAGCTACGGACTGGACGGTGGGCTCAAGGGAACGCCGGAGTTCGAAGGTGTGTGCGATTTTGATCGCTCGAAAAACGGATTGGTGCCGGTGCAGGTTGCGGCGTGGGAGCAATTCGTGTTCGTGAACCTCGATGCGTCTGCGGCGCCGCTTGAGCAATTTCTGGGCGGGCTCATGCGGCGGGTTGCGCCTTTGAATCTTGCGCGCCTGCATTTCTTCGAACGACGGGTTTATTCGCTGGGATGTAACTGGAAAGTGTTCGTCGACAACTATCTGGACGGCGGCTACCACGTACCGCATCTTCACAAGGCCTTGAACAGCGTCCTGGATTACAAACAGTACACCATCGAGAACGAAGACCGGTATTGCCTGCAATCAAGTCCGATGGTGAGGTCAAACCATGATGCAGATGCCTCAGCGACACGCCAGGGCGACCGGGCGTGGTACTTCTGGCAGTATCCTAACTTCATGATCAATCTGTACCAGGGATACATGGACACAAACCTCGTCCTCCCGGATGGTGTGAACCGGTGCAAGGTGATCTTCGATTTCTACTTTGACGATGTGAGCGAAGCAGCCGCGGAGAAGAACCGGCAGAGCATCGCCGTCGGGGAACGGGTGAACGACGAAGATGTGGGGATCTGCGAGTCGGTGCAACGGGGGTTACATTCCCGAGCGTACGGCGCGGGAAGGTTGTCGGTGCGACGCGAGGCGGGGGAGCATCTGTTTCACCGGTTGCTGGCGGGAGACTTGAAGCGGGGACTTTGAGCTATTTCTTGCGCACGTCTTTTGCGATCTCCCGCGCGGCATTTGCACCGGAGCCGCCGGTCAACCCATTACCGGGATGGGTTCCCGACCCGCATAGATACAGGTTCTTAACCGGCGTGCGGTACTGCGCCCAATCTAAAAGCGGACGCATAGTGAAGAGCTGGTCGAGCGCCAGCTCGCCGTGGAAGATGTGTCCGCCGGTGAGGCCGTAGGTCTGTTCCAAGTCTTTCGGCGTTATCACTTCGCTGGCTTCGATCTTGCTGGGCAGGTCGGGTGCGTACTCGGCGAGCGTGTTGATCACGACGTCACCCAAGGCGTCTCGCTGCGAGTCCCAATCGGCGTTGCGCAGCTTATAGGGCGCGTACTGCATGTAGATCGACATGACGTGCTTGCCGGCGGGCGCAAGCGAGGGGTCGTGCAGCGTGGGAATCGTAACTTCCAGATACGGATGCTGCGAGAACTCGCCATACTTTGAGGCGTCGAACGCACGTTCGAGGTAATCGATTTCAGGCGACACCTGGATACGTCCAGCGAGAAGCGACTCGTTTCCGTTGACTCCCGTGAACGACGGCAATCCGTTCAGCGCAAGATTCACTTTGGCGACGGTGCCGTGCATGCGATAGTGCTGCAAGCGTTGCAGGAAGCTGGGCGCGAGGTATTGCGGATCAACGAAGCCCAGCAGTGTGCGCTTCGGATCGGCATTGGAGATCACGGCGCGCGCACCAATTTCATCGCCGTTGTTCAAGACCACACCCACTGCGATGCCGTCTTTCACCTTGATTTGTGCGACTTCGGCATTAGTGCGAATCTCGACGCCGGCGGCCTGGGCGGCGATTGCCATCGCGGTAGTGAGCGCGCCCGTTCCGCCCATAACGTACGTCGCGCCACCCGCAGGGTTGCCGTTAGAGGCGCTGCGCAGAAGCAGCGTGGCTCCTGATCCCGCCGACCAGGGGCCGAGAAATGTTCCGAAGATTCCCTGGGCGGCAATCGTCGCGCGGAGCAATTCGGTATCGAACCACTCGGCAACGAGATCGGCGGCGGCCATCGGCATCCAGCGGAAGAGGCGGTAGAAGTCCTTCTCGTCGAGGCCGCGAATCTTGCGGCCGGTCTTCAGTAAGTCGAAGACGTTGCCCGAGGCCGGCGCGTCGATGTCGGGCGGTGTCATGTGCAGTAACTGATCGACGACCGCAGCTATGTTGACCAATGCCTTCTGCAACGCTGAATAGTTTGCCGCCTCTTTGGTCGAGTACTTGGCGATCTCCTGCTGGGTGCGTCCGGTATCGGAGTAAAGCACCAGGTGGTTGCTGTCAGGCGACAGCGAGAGCGCGCGAACATCGGGTGCGTAGGTCTTCAGGCCGTGGCCAGCCAGATTCATGTCGGAAACGATTTCGGGACGGAGCGGCCCCGTAGCGTGCGCGAGCGTCGAACAGCGAAAGCCGGGATGAAACTCCTCGGTGATGGCGCAGCCTCCCGCTTGCGGGCGGCGCTCGAGGACAAGCGGCTTGAATCCAGCTTTGGCGAGGTAAAACGCCGTAATTAGCCCGTTGTGCCCTGCTCCTATGATGACGACGTCGCGCGTCTCCGCCATGTCCTAGTTACTTCCCTTCCCCTGTTTGAGGATCTCCATCGCCGCGAGACGGCCGTTGGCACCCATGATGCCGCCGCCGGGATGTGTCGCTGAGCCGCACATCCAGAGGTCCTTGATGGGTGTTTTGTATTGCGCGTAGCCGGGGACGGGGCGGAGGAAGAACAATTGCTCGAGCGTGAGTTCGCCCTGGAAGATGTTGCCTTCCGTCAGACCCCACTCGCGTTCGAGGTCGAGCGGGGTCACGACCTGACGGCCAATGATGATGTCCTTAATATTCGGCGCGTACTCGGCGATGGTGTTGATAACGTTGTCGCCGAACTCTTCTTTGATGTCGTCCCAGGTGCCTTCTTTGAGCTTGTAGGGTGCGTACTGCACGAAGCACGACATCACATGCTTGCCCGGAGGCGCGACCGATGGGTCGGTGAGGCTGGGTATCACCATATCGATATAGGGACGACGCGAGTAACGGCCGTATTTGGCATCGTCGTAAGCGCGCTCCATGTAGTCGACGCTGGGCGAGATGGAGATCGCGCCACGCAGGTGCTTACCTTCTCCCGGCATGCAAGTAAAGTTGGGTAACGCGTCGAGCGCAAGGTTGACCTTCCCGGACGACCCACGGAATTTGTAGCGCTTCACTTCCTCACGGAATTCGGCAGGCAGGTGCTGGGCGTCGATCATCTTCAGGAAGGTGAGATTGGGATCGACGCTCGACGAAATTACCGGCGCGTAGAATTCGTCACCGGTTGTTGTCGCCACACCGACGGCCTTGCCGTCTTTGACCAGGATCTTTGCTACGCCAACTTGGGTTCGGATTTCTACGCCGGCTTCACGGGCGGCGTCGGCGATGGCGTTGGAGATGGCTCCAGTGCCGCCGCGCGCGAATCCCCAGGCGCGGAAGGCGCCGTCGATCTCACCCATGTAGTGATGTAACAGTACGTATGCGGTGCCGGGCGAGCGTACGCCAAGGAATGTGCCGATGATTCCTGAGGCGGACATCGTGGCCTTGAGCACGTCGGTCTCGAACCACTGATCGAGGAAGTCGATGGCGCTCATGGTCATCAACTGCACCTGGTTGTATTTGTCCTCGCCGTCGAGGTCCTTGAAACGGCGACCAAGGAACAGCAGCTTCATCAGGTCTTTGGGGTTGAGCGTAGTAGGGTCGGGCGGCACCATGCTGAGGATGGGCTTCACAAAGCGGCACATCTGCACCATGGCCTTGCCGAATTCGTCGTATGCCTCGGCATCAAGCTTGGAGTGCCGCGCGATTTCGCGGCGGGTCACGCCATGGTCGTTCACGCGCCAGAGATGGTCACCGTTGGGCATCGGAGTGAACGTGCCGTCGAGGGGGAGGATTTCCAATCCGTGGCGCGGCAGGTCAAGCTCGCGAATGATCTCGGGCCTTAGCAGAGAAACCACATAGGAGCAGACCGAGAACTTGAAGCCGGGGAAAATCTCCTCGGTACAGGCTGCTCCGCCAACAATGTGCCTGCGCTCAAGGACGAGGACCTTCTTGCCTGCTTTGGCAAGATAGGCGGCGTTGACGAGGCCGTTGTGGCCGCCGCCGATGACGATAGCGTCATACTTTCCGGAGGAGTTGGATGACATAGCTTTGCGATGAGGCAGCGCCATTCTAAATGGCGCGTGACTGGTTTGTCTGTAGCATGAGGAGTCGCGGTCGTGTCCTTGCCGACGGTTACGCGCGCCGCTATAATCCGCGCTGACCAGCCACCACGAGGAATCCAAGTGCCCATCGGTACCGCCGTTCACGAACGTACGCTTCCCCTTTGCAGCAGCCTGAACTATCGAGAGTGGTCGGGCTTCTACGCGGTCAGCGTTTACGAAACCCACCACGAGCACGAATACAATGCCATCCGCAATGCGTCGGCGCTCATCGACGTCACGCCCTTGTTCAAGTACCTGATCACGGGCCGTGATGCGACCAAGTTCGTTAACCGTGTGCTGGCACGCGACATCAACAAAGTTGCGGTTAACCAGGTGATTTACTGCTGCTGGTGTGATGAAGACGGCAAGGTCATTGACGACGGAACAATTACGCGCCTGGAAGAGAACACGTACCGCTGGACCGCCGCCGATCCTAACTTGCGTTGGTTCCGGCAGAATGCGATCGGTCTGGAGGTGCAGATCGAAGACATCACCGAGCAACTCGCGGCCCTCGCGCTTCAGGGCCCAACGTCAGGCCGGTTGTTGAAGAGTGTCGCTGAAGCTGACGTCGAGAACCTGAAGTATTTCCGCAAAACCAACGGCAAAATCGGCGGCGTGCCGGTTGATATTTCGCGGACTGGCTATACCGGAGACCTGGGTTATGAGATATGGATCCCATGGCAAGATGCGGTAAAAGTGTGGGACGCACTGATGGAAGGGGGAAAGCGCTTCGATATCCATCCCACAGGCATGCTGGCGCTGGACGTGGCGCGCATCGAGGCCGGGCTGATCCTGGCCGACGTCGACTACGTCAGTAGCAAGAAGGCGCTGATTCCCTCGCAAAAGTACTCGCCGTACGAAATTGGGCTGGGCAAGCTGGTGCATCTGGAGAAAGACAACTTCATCGGCAAATCCGCACTCATGAAAGAGAACAAGCGCGGGCCGGAACGAGTACTGGTCGGGCTCGAAATCGACTGGAACGACGTAGAGGCGCTCTTTGACGACATGGGATTGCCACCACAAACTCCGGCTACCGCATCGCGGGTTCATGTGCCCGTCTATCGAGGACGTAATCAGGTCGGAAAAGCAACTTCTACGACCTGGTCGCCGCTTTTGAAGCAACTGATCGCCCTCGCCAGCGTTGAACCTGAGTTCGCAAAGCCTGAAACGAAGCTTCAGATCGAAATCACAGTTGAAGGCGTACGGCATCGTGCTGCTGCGGTCGTCCGGCAGTTGCCCTTCTTCAGCCCTCCGAGAAAAACGAAGACACCGGTTTAGTCGACCAGACGTGCATCACGGAGAATCTCGAGGCCGGGTTATGAAGCAGGCTTGGCGGTTGCAGGTTTTCCCAAAGAAAAAGCCTCACGCGAGGCCGCTCGCCCTGTAGGGTATTAGGCTACCGGCGGGTAGCGACGGGCACACCCGCTTCGGCACCGCGGTGATACAGCAGACGCTCGACCGTCTTATCCATCGTGTCCAGGACGCTTACGGCGGGCACGGTATTACGGGCATCATCCAAAGCCTGATCCCATTTCTGCGACGAGTCCGCAGTTTCTTTCACAGCCCGCCGGGAATTTACCGGGAGCATCGAGTACGCCGCCCAAACCAGTGCGCACACCAGGTAAGTGACGCTATTGATCCGCCGCAAATTCCCGCGCGAAATCACCGTGTCGTGCGTAAGTGCGGTCATTACAAGCATATTGACGGCCGCGAAAAATCCGAAGCCAAGCGCGACACCGAACACGAAATTACGTCGTGAAATCCCCAGGTACTCGCTGAAAAGCAGCATGAACAGTACCAATCCGCATTGCATCATGCGAACGCTGCGGTCCACCATCAGAATGGCACTGGTAACGTTATCAATCTGGTCTCCGTGCCACGAGCTTATCGCCCACATTCCCGCGACAAGTAGAACAACCAGGGCGCACCAGCGAAACAGAATGACACTGAACTCTCTCAGCGCTTCGTAGGGCCGAAAAGCGTCTTTAAATATCTCCAGGAGAACCGCAAACGTCACCACGACGCTCAGAGCGCAGGTGGTCCAGTAAACGTAGAAATAGTTTGACCAGTTCCGGAGAGGAAATTCGACCGCGAAAGAAAGGACTTGAAAAATGACGTAATTGAAGAAAAAAGGAAATTCGCGATGCAAACGATTACGGTACATGCTCGCGGCAATAATCCCCATAATAACGGGATTTGCCCACCACATTATGTAATCAATGAGATGCAGTCGCATGGCAGCTCCTTTATGGTAGCTCCGGAAGCCATGCTAAACAAGCCTTAACTCGCATTGCATATTGGCGTGCGAGCCAAGACTGAAATCGAGTTTTGCCTCCCTCTTTTTGGGAGTTTCATCTAGCACTATCGGGCTAGCGACTTGCCACAGTAACAACCCTTAGGCGCTGAAAGATACTTTCGGCCGAGGATTGAACGTCGTTAGCCAGAATCGATCATCCGGCTTGCACGGTCCTCCGCCAGGACGGCATACCGTGACCGGTCCTCCGTCGCTCGCCATCTCACGCAACTGATCGTCCGGCTTGCACGGTCCTCCGCCAGGACGGCACACCGTGACCGGCCCACCATCGCTCGCCATCTCACGCAGCTGATCATCCGGCTTGCACGGTCCTCCGCCAGGACGGCACACTGTGATCGGACCTCCGTCACTCGCCATCTCACGCAACTGATCATCCGGCTTGCACGGTCCTCCGCCAGGACGGCACACCGTGACCGGTCCTCCGTCGCTCGCCATCTCACGCAGCTGATCATCCGGCTTGCACGGTCCTCCGCCAGGACGGCATATCGTGACTGGACCTCCGTCGCTCGCCATCTCACGCAGCTGATCATCCGGCTTGCACGGTCCTCCGCCAGGACGGCATATCGTGACTGGACCTCCGTCGCTCGCCATCTCACGCAGCTGATCATCCGGCTTGCACGGTCCTCCGCCAGGACGGCATATCGTGACTGGACCTCCGTCGCTCGCCATCTCACGCAGCTGATCATCCGGCTTGCACGGTCCTCCGCCAGGACGGCACACTGTGATCGGACCTCCGTCGCTCGCCATCTCACGCAGCTGATCATCCGGCTTGCACGGTCCTCCGCCAGGACGGCATACCGTGACTGGACCTCCGTCGCTCGCCATCTCACGCAGCTGATCATCCGGCTTGCACGGTCCTCCGCCAGGACGGCATACCGTGACTGGACCTCCGTCGCTCGCCATCTCACGCAGCTGATCATCCGGCTTGCACGGTCCTCCGCCAGGACGGCATACCGTGACTGGACCTCCGTCACTCGCGGTCAAGGTTAGGCGATTGACGCGGGCTTCGCCTGGCTGGGTGCGGCCGTTGCCGGCAGCAATAGTTAACGCACTGAGAATCACAAGGGCTGAGATCTGATAGGTTTTCATTTTCTCTTTCTCCTAGGTCGGTTTAGACCAGGTGTTTGGGGGGATTATTTGGTGACCGAACCGGCGTCGATCGATTGACTAACGGGCGGGAGTGCCGTTGGTAACGGCGAAGTTCCGTCGCTCAAAAAGACGACCATTCCACTTTCCCGGGTCGGAGTTGCGCCGCTAACAGCACAAATGGCGCCGGCGAGCATGAGGCTTGCAAGAGCTGCAATGATCGTTTTTTTCATCGAAGGTTTCTCCTTTGCGAAACTACTGCTGCGCAGATGTGTTGGCTGGCTGGCGGACGCAGCGAGTGGCTGCCATCCAGTCGTAAAAGCGCTATGCAGGCAATTGGAAAACGGCAGGAAGTGCAGCTAATACAGCAGATTGAGGGCCGCCCTCCAAATCATCGCGCCTTAAAAGAATCAAAGTATCATGCAACAAACTGCGCGACTATGACGGCATGAGACATGTTGCTTCTTCTCGCATTATAGGAAGCGGTTCTTTAAAGGCTGAACATTTACTTTAGAATGTCCGAGCACGAAAGTACATGTACTTTCGTGCTGACTCCCGGTTACTCTCCGGTTTGCCTTCGGAGCCTGCGGTTGCCGCCAACAGAGCTTTGGCCCTTCGCCACGCTTGGGTTACCTTGAATTGGACAATCTTTAATTTCCGGAGGCAATATGCAACGCACAGGTAGCGCCCATTGGTCGGGCGGGCTCAAAGATGGCAAAGGGACAGTGTCGACGGCAAGCGGCGTCTTGCGTGACACTCAGTACTCTTTTAGCACTCGTTTCGAAAATGGCACGGGTACTAATCCAGAAGAACTCATCGCCGCAGCTCATGCTGGATGCTTTAGCATGGCGTTGTCGGGACAATTAGGCAGCGCGGGAATGACTGCCGAAAGCATTGATACGACCGCAACTGTGTCGCTCGAAAAGACCGATAGCGGTTTTTCGATCACGGCATCTCATCTGGACGTTACGGTGCGGATTCCTGGCGCCGATCAGGCAAAATTCGACGCTGCCGCCAAGGCCGCCGAGACCGGTTGCCCGGTGTCGCGGGTGTTGAATGCAAAAATCACGATGGACGCCAAGCTGATTTCCTGAGGGAGGCTCGCCGTTCGAAGACCTCACTGATGAAGGGCGACGGCTGTCAACTTTGTGAGCGCAAAATCTCCCTGATCTTGCGATTAAGACGCGCAGCGTCCTGCGCGGCTTCGTCAATCAGGGAGAGCCATTTCCTACTCTGGCCATCGAGCTTGGCTTGACCAAGTAGATAGGACCCTTGCATTACATTTTCTATCGCGTTACTAAGGTCGTGTGCCAACTTGCGAAGTTGTGAGATTGAATTGGCAGGAAAGTTGTTAGAATCCTCATCCGTCATACAGGCACTTTGTGAAGGGAGCAGTCGGAGGAGTTTAAACCCGCTGCCACTGTGAACCTCAGCCTTTAGAAAACCTTAGCACAAACCTCGAACGTGAGTGAGCCATGGCGAGGCGGCGTCTCTTTGCGCGAAAGCTGTCTGCTATGCCGTTTCTCTCGAACTCCCCAGCGTCGTTTTCTGTTTCGCGATTCGTAATGCTGCTATGATTCGATCAACGCCACCCTCGTCACGATCACTTCCATGGTACGAGTTCGCCTAAAAACCAAGCTGGTGCTGGCGATCAGCGGCATGGTATTCGTGCTAGTAGCGCTCTTTTGCTATGTGTACGTTTCTCATCGCGTTCGTCAAACCATCGTGGAAGCCAACGACCGCGCGGAGTTTATCGCCAAAGAGATCGAAGACAGCGCTCACCAGGCGACGCAAGGTGATTTGGGCCAGGAAAACTTTGATCTCAACGACCCCTTGCTCGTTCAGATGGCGTTGGAAAACCGGCTGCAGAATGACAAGGCCGTAAACACACTGCTCCAGACCATCCTGGCGTATTCGAAGACGACGTATGACGCCGGCATCGTGGATGTGGGGGGTATGGCGATCGTACACACCGACCCTTCCGTCATCGGCACGGAGCTGGAGCATCGCGAGAACTACGAAGATCTCGTGGCGGCGTCGTTTCTCCAGCAATTGAGGATCATTTACGGTAAGCCCCGCGTATTTGACGTCCAGCTGCCGATTCGCCGGGGCGAAGGACCGCGCTTTGGGACTATTCGGGTTGGAATCTTAAGCGTATTTCTCAAACAGGAAGTACAGCCTCAGCTGACGCGCGCCCTGACGATTTCCGCGATTGCAGCACTTTTGTCACTGGCTCTAGCTGCACTCGTTTCGAACCTTGCTCTCCGTCCACTGGAAGCGATCGGACGCAGACTCGATCAGATGACGGCAGAGGTGCCTGATCCGCAACCTCAACTTCTTGACGGCCGACGGATTGACGAATACGGACTCGTAAATACAAAAATCGATCGCCTCGGTCGACAAATCAAGGACGTCAAAGAAGTGTTCTCCACCCTGAAGGGGAATCTCGACCAGATCATGGGCACACTTCAGGACGGCCTGGTGCTGTTTACCAGCAACAACCATGTTGTGCTGGTCAGCGCTTCGGCGGAGCGATTTATCGGTCGCGCCCGTGAACAGATTTTGGCGAAGAAGGTTGATGAAATATTCACCGATGCCAACAAGCTCGGCCGCATCGTGCTGGATGCATTCGCACTGCATCAGGCAATTCCGCAACGCGAGATCGAATTGGAGAATGGGCGCCGCATTCAAATCGCTCTTGATTTCATCGCAGAGCGCGACCAAAGGATTGGTGCACTGCTCACCATGCGGGATGCGGAATCGGTACGCAAAATAGAGAATGAAATCGAATTGTCGCGGCGTTTGGCCGCTATCGGGCGGCTTACTTCCGGCGTGGCGCATGAAGTGAAGAACCCCATCAACGCCATTGTGGTTCATCTGGAGCTTCTGCGGGAAAAGATGCGCGAGGTCGATCCCAATACGCGGCGCCATATGGACATCATTGGCAATGAAATCCATCGCCTCGACAGGGTGGTGCAGACCCTCGTCGACTTCAATCGCCCCGTGGAACTGCGTATTTCGTCGTTCGATTTACGTAAAGTAGTCGAAGACGTTGCCATGCTGGCGGCACCCGAATCGTCACTGCAGGGAGTCGAACTCAAAACCGAAATCGGGGACAATCCACTTCCCATCAATGCCGACAATGACCTGATAAAACAGGCCCTGCTGAACGTAGTGCTGAATGGCGTTCAAGCGATGGAAGATGGCGGAGTATTGACGGTGGTTGCTCGGCGCGAAGAGAGCGCAGCCTGCGTTGAGGTGCGGGACGAAGGCAAGGGCATTCCGCCAGAAATTCGCGACAAAGTTTTCAACCTTTACTTCACAACCAAGAAAACCGGGAGCGGCATAGGTCTGGCTGTCAGCTACCGAGTGCTCCAAATGCACAGCGGATCACTGGAATTCACGACCCAGCCCGGATCAGGAACAACATTTCGATTCTTACTGCCGCTGGCCGAAAGGAAGACCCAGGAGAAGACGGAGGTCGCAGTATCGACGTAACTACTGTGAGTTACGCTACTCGGGGATGGATGCGTTTGCCCCCGCACGTACCAACCGGAAACATTTATCATGTAAGAACCTGTTTGGGCTCACTGGCCCTTCGGCATCGCCGGAGAATTGAGCGTTCCTCGAGATGACAGTACCGCGCAAATTCGTCACGTTATTTTTGGTGCCGGCCCTCTTGTTCCTACAGGCCTGCACCAAGAAGAAACCTGTGCTCCGGTCGCAAGGGCCGGCCCCGACGATCGCCGAGACCCTTCCTGACGAGATACCGGAGCAACCAACTCCCGATATGGTTCCAACCCCCACGGTCACGCTGGCCGAGAAGTCTACCGCAAAATCGAAGCCGAAGAAGACAGCACGCACCGCCGGCAATAACTCGAATAAGAAGTCCACCAATTCCTCGAACGTCGCAGCGGCATCACCGCCGGCGTCTTCCGGTGCTACAGCAACCCAAACTCCCGGTAGCGCGAATAACACCCAGACGGTGGCTACCGCACGACCACCGCGAACTACCGCTCCAGTTGAGATCCCGCAAACACGAACCACACCGCCCGAGAACACTCCTGATCTCGCCATCGCCGCCGCAATACCTAGCGCACAAGTTTCCCAGCAGAAAGAGGACACAGTGCGTATGGTCGACGCAACGGAAAATGCCCTTAAGGGTATAAACCGTTCACTCTCGGATAACGAAAAGGCGATGCGCACGCAGATTCAGTCGTATCTGCAACAGTCACGTAAAGCCACTGTCGACGGAGATTTCGAGCGAGCTTACAACCTTGCGAAGAAGGCGCAATTGCTGGCGGACGCTCTGGTTAAAAAATAGACTAGTCTTAGTGCGGCGCCCTAACGATTTGCCGGCACAACTGCTCCCGATTGACGGTTACTTCTTGGCGCCTCCGGCGGCACTGACCTTCCCGAGCATATCTTTGGCGGGCGACCGATAGGGTCCCTCTATTTCGGCCGCCTTCTGTAGTGCAGCAATCGCGTCGGTTTTGCGATTCTGCTTGGCGTATGCGTAACCGAGGTAGAACAGCGCTTGTTGCTGGTCCTGCGGGTCTTCCTGCAAAAGAGCCACCGCGGTCTTCAGATCGTTCACCGCAGGCAGCAGCTTCTCCTGGTTAAGTTCAGCGCGCCCTAGCGTGGTGTGAGCGAGTCCCGCGTACGACTTGTTTTCCTTTGTCTCGGGGTTGGCGCCAACCAGCGTTATAACTTTGTTCGCATAGGTGATCGCCCTGGATGCATCCTTGGCGTCTCCGGCATAGGTGTCCGCCATCATCAGCAGCGTTGGAATGCTGTCAGGATTCGTGGCCAGGGCCTTTTCGCCGTAGGCAGCCAGGCGTTGCGGCTGATTCAGTTGGCGCAGGGTGTACAAAGCCAGCTGTGAAATCTGTCCCTCAAATTTCGAGTGGGAAAATGCGGGAGTAAATTTCTCGATTTCCGCCATACGCTTGTTGAGATCCTGCTCAGAGACAATCGCGTTGTAGGCTGAGGTTTCGAGGATGTCGTAGTCGCTGCGGGCCGCGTTCTCCTCCCCCGCAATCTTGCTGCTCCAGTCGGAGTCCGATACATCGGCGGGCTTGGGTTGTTTCGCAATCGAGTTGAAGACCGTGGCGCCCTGAACGGCATAATCCACCACTCGCCCGTTGTCCTTCATCGCCTGCGCGATATTGGCCTGCGAGGCAATGATGTCGAGATTGTTCGGATAGGCCTGGAGCGCCTTCGTGCCCCAATCCGTCGCTTTGGCTGTATCGCCGGCGGCGAGATACTGCTCGGAAAGCTGCCATTCGCCGTATGCTGTTGCGGCTTTGTTGTCGGCGTATTTGGTGAGGAAATCCTGGTAAGAAGCGATACGCTTTTGCGCATCGGGCTCAGCTGCGATCGCAGCGAGGTCTTTGTCTTCGGGCGTCCCCGCGGGAATGACAATCGGAGTATTTTGCGACCATACGGCGCTGCATAACAGCGTCAGAAGAGAGCCAGCCAACAGCATGCGACCGATAGGACGCGACATGCAGTGTCCTCCTCGAGCTGAAGCGATTCTATTGAGTGACTCCGGCGGTCGAAACTCCTCCGTTTCGCGACGGCGTCGCGGTTGTCCTCACAACAAAATAATTGTGATCGTAAAGATTGCGATAGAACAACCCTGCAAGTTCGGCGGCTTTGGGACCGTAGGTGGGTCGTCCGCCTTCCAGGAAGATGACGGTTACGATGCGTCCATATTCAGTGTTGGCGTAGGAAGCGAACCATCCATATCGTATTCCGTTCTTCGAACACGTCCCAGTCTTTCCCAGGATTGGCTCCTCGATAAAGCTGCTGCGAAGGTAACGGGCAGTACCGTACTCCACTGCTCCCGACAGACCGTCGGAGATTTCCGGAATTGCAGGACCGATATCGAGTTTTCGCTTCACCCTGGGAGTAAAGCCGGAAACTTCGTCAGGCGTGGTTGGGTGCTGGAGATAATACAGCGTTCCCCCGTTAGCAACCGCCGCCATCAGCGCACCTAATTGGAGGGGAGTCAGCGAAATGCTTTCGCCGAAAGAACACATCTTCCCCACTCCGCCGAGTTTAGGATCCAGTACGGTGGCGGGAAAGGTCCCCAAGTGCTCGCCGGGGATCTGCCAGCCGGCCAATTCGCCCAGGCCAAACTGCCGCGCATAGTAGCTCACCCGGTCAAAACCAAGCTTCGTGCCAACCGCCGCGAAGTACGCATTATTGGAATGCGCTAACGCGGACGTTAGGTCCATTCGCCAGTACTTGCCGAGTTGGATTTCCGTGTCTTTAGTGATGACATTCTCGCTGAGAGCGGCTAGTGCAACCGCCACTTTGATGGTGGAGCAGGGTTGGGCTCCGGCAGAAAGTGCCAGTTTCTGGTTGACCATTGCGAGAATCCGTCCGTTGTCCGGATCGATCGACACAACGGTGCCGTTCATATTTCCCAGCGCCTCGATGGCGGCGGCCCGAACCACTGGATCCTCTCCCGTGGTGACGTCGCCTTCGATCTGATCGTTGGCAAATGAGTTTCCAGAGAAACGCTCGTAATATTTCTTCTTCTTGCCCTTCTTGGCTACAACCGTATGAGTCGTCCGATTATTCGCAGCGGTCGCCTGGCTACTGTGCTTCATGCGCGCCATTTTGTTCTGCGCGGAAGGGCTTTCGGTCACATGATGCGACTTCGCATGCGGCTTTTTGGGCGGAGCTATGGTCGCAGCTTCCACATATGGAATCGACAGAAGCAGCGGCACAATCGCCAGCAATCTAGCAATATTCAACCGGGTCATCTGGCCTGATACTCAGTTAGGATTAAGTGCGCCATTGTATCGCACCTCAGCTCAGTTATTTCGGAAAGAACCAAGCCGATTCGAATGCATTGCACGGAATAACCCTCCGCTTGAAGAGCGTGAGGTGTACCAATTAAGCAAATAGCTGGACCGTCACGATGCACTCTTAATTACCTATCACACAAAGAACCCGATGTCGCGGTACTAAGTGTGGTTCCTCGCACCGGAATCTTGTTTTTTGTCCCCAAAAGTGCCTGTTTCAAGACGGGAATATCCAAGGTGAAGACCGGGTTCCGGTTCAAAATCGAATTGCGATAATTCTCCGCAACTTTCGAAATTGGTCCGTGTTTCGAAACTGTATCAACCCTGAGAATGGTCGTGAAAACGACTAACCTCCGGTGCACAACTCGCCCCTGTGCATCGGAGGTCTCTTTTTGTCCTATTGCACTTGCGCCGCCGGATCGACGCTACGCGACGAAATATAGTCGTTGATGGCTCTCTGTAGCGAACCTTGGGCGCGCAGGATGTATTCAATCGCATCCCGAACCGCTCCCTTACCACCTTCGTGAGGCGTCACATAATGCGATTCTTGCAAGACCTCCTCACGAGAATTTTTCACCGCGATTGCCAGCCCACACAAACGCATGACGGGCAGGTCGATGATGTCGTCGCCAACGTAACAGACTTCGTCGGCCTTCAAACCTTCCTTTGCCAGGATTTCGTAAAACGCAGCAGCCTTGTCCTGTTGCCCCTGATATACGTGCTCGATTCGAAGGTCCCGCGCGCGGAGGGCAACTGTTTCGGAGATTCGTTTTGTTATGATCGCCGCCTTAATCCCGCCTAGCCTCATCAAGGAGAATCCCGTGCCGTCGTGCGCATTGAACCCTTTGGCTTCAACGACATTGCCTCCTGAGATTCCGAAACCGCCCTTCTCGGCCATACGTTCGCGATGGTCGTGAGTCTGCGACCCAGCGGCACCGGCCGGCGCAGGAAAGAGGAAAATTGTGCCGTCAGTCATGACCCCGTCAACATCAAAAATGATGAGCTTGATTTTCTTCGCGCGTTCCTCGGACATGGAGTGATCTTAGCAGCCTCCTACAGCGTCCCCTGCTCGTAATAAGAGTGTTCGCCAGAAGTGACCAAAAGCGAAGAATTGGCGAAAATCCAGGAAGTGGCTAAAATGACGAGCATGCCTCTGCAGGACACCCCAGTCGCGTTGGCGTGGGCCCACCCGCTTGTCGCGGAATGGTTCGTCAGCAAGTTCGGGTCGGCGACCGAACCCCAGGAGCAAGGTTGGCCCGAAATCCTGGCCGGGCGGACAACGCTGATTTCGGCCCCTACCGGATCGGGCAAAACCCTGGCGGCATTCCTGATCTGCATCGATCGCCTGGTTCGGCAGGCACTCGACGGAAATCTGCTCGACCAGACTGAAGTCTTATACGTCTCGCCGTTGAAGGCACTCGGCAACGACATCCAGAAGAACCTCGATGGGCCACTGAGCGAGATTCTCGCTCTTGCGGCCGAGCGTGGCATGCTCATGCCGGAGATTCGCACGGCTGTGCGAACCGGTGACACGCTCGCTAAAGAGCGGCGCGACATGCTCAAGCGCCCACCGCACATCCTGGTTACCACGCCGGAGTCTCTTTATATTCTTCTGACTGCCGAAAAGAGCCGAGCCATTCTCCGTCACGTGCAGACCGTCATTGTGGACGAGATTCACGCAGTCGCCGACGACAAGCGAGGTGCACACCTCTCGTTGTCACTGGAGCGACTCGATCGCCTGGCTGGGAATCCCACCCGCATTGGCCTTTCGGCCACCCAAAAACCCATAGAGTTGGTGGCCCACTTCCTCACCGGGGCGAATCGCCCAGCTCCGGCAGTTGTGAACATTGGGCATCGCCGCAAGCTCGATCTCGGTGTGGAAGTTCCGCCTTCCGAACTCGGCCCTATCGCCACCAATGAGATGTGGGGCGAAATCTACGATCGCGTCGCTGAGCTCACGCTGCAGCATCGCTCAACGCTGGTGTTCGTGAATACACGGCGTCTGGCAGAGCGAATGGCGATGCATCTCAGCGAGCGCATCGGCGAAGAACTCGTCGCCGCGCATCACGGAAGCCTCGCACGAAAGTTGCGTTTGGCGGCGGAACGGAAACTCAAGAATGGCGAAATACGGGTGCTGGTCGCGACCGCCTCGCTCGAACTTGGTATCGACATCGGTAACGTCGACCTGGTGTGCCAGATCAATTCTCCGCGAGCCATCGCGGTTGCCCTCCAGCGCGTCGGACGCGCAGGCCACTGGCGCGGCGCGATTCCCAAAGGCCGCTTCTTCGCGACGACTCGAGACGACCTGGTGGAGTGCTCGGCAGCAGTCAATGCAATACGCAATGGCGACCTCGATCGCATCGCAGTGCCCGAGAAGCCGCTCGACATCCTCGCCCAGCAGATCGTCGCTATGTGCAGCAGCGAGGAATGGGATGAGGATGAATTGTTCGACTGCGTGCGGCGTGCCTATCCTTATCGCGACCTGACCCGCAAAGAGTTTGACAGCATCCTTGAGATGCTGGCGCAAGGTATAGCCGCCCAGCGCGGTCGATACGGTGCTTACCTGCACCGTGACCTGGTAAACCACAAGCTACGGGCCCGGCGTGGCGCACGGCTTGCCGCCATCACCAGCGGCGGAGCGATTCCCGAAACCAACCTTTACAACGTCGTGGCCCAGCCCGAAGAGATTGTCGTTGGCACGCTCGATGAGGACTTCGCTGTTGAGAGCAATGCCGGCGACATCATGCTGCTGGGCAACACTTCGTGGCGAATCAAACGGGTCGAGAGCAAAACCGGACGGGTGGTGGTGGAAGATGCGCATGGGGCCGCGCCCACGGTTCCCTTCTGGCGCGGCGAGGCGCCGGCGCGAACCGCCGAGCTCTCTGACTACGTCGCAAAACTGCGTGAACAGGTCAGCGCCCTGCTGCCGAATACTGCGCCGCTACCTGCACCTCCACGAGATGCCGACGCGACAGGGAAGGTCGAGACTCCAAAGCGCCTCCGCGGACTTGAATCGAGTCCGGAAGTCCAGAATGCCGTCGCGTGGCTGATGGCCGAATGTGGCCTGGATAACTCAGGCGCGGAGCAGCTTGTCGAATACATCATTACCGGCCGGGCTGTCCTTGGCGATGTCCCGACAAAGACAACGATCATCGCCGAACGTTTTTTCGACGAAGGCGGAGGCATGCAACTCATCCTGCATGCTCCCTTCGGCGGACGTATCAACAAAGCTTGGGGGCTGGCTCTGCGAAAGCGCTTTTGCCGCTCCTTCAATTTCGAGTTACAGGCAGCGGCGACAGACGACGGCCTGAACATCGCTCTCGCCGAGCAGCACAGCTTTCCACTGGCGGATGTATTTCATTACCTTCAATTAGAGACGTTGCAGGAGATTCTCGAACAGGCGGCCCTCGCCTCTCCGATCTTTGCCACACGCTTTCGCTGGGACGCGAACCGGGCACTCGCGCTGCTTCGCTTTCAGGGTGGCAAGAAGGTCCCACCGTACATTCAGCGCATACGTAGCGATGATCTTCTGGCGTCGGTGTTTCCCGATGTAGCCGCATGTTTCGAAAACATCGAAGGGGACATCAAGATTCCCGATCATCCCCTGGTGCAGGAGGTCATGAAGGACGTCCTCACCGAAGCGATGGACATCGATGGCCTCCGTGAAGTACTGACCGGCATTCACGACGGCTCTATTCGCTGCCTGGCCGTTGATACGCCTGTGCCGTCGCAGTTCTCGCACGAGATTCTGAACGCGAATCCCTATGCCTACTTGGACGATGCTCCATTAGAGGAGCGTCGCTCGCGGGCCGTGGAGATGCGGCGCATCTTACCCGAGGCCGTCCTACAGGAAGTTGGGCGTCTCGACCAGACCGCTATAGCGCGCGTGCGCGAAGAGGCGCGTCCCGACGTGCGCGATGCCGAAGAGCTGCACGATGCTCTGCAAACTCTGGTCGCCGTCCCCACGGATGCTGCCGATCCTGAATGGCAGACGGTGATTTCAGGCTGGCTCGGCCTGGCGTCGGAGCTGATGGAAAGCTGGCGCGTAGTTCGAGCAATCGCAGCTGGGCGCCACTATCTTGTCGCGTCCGAGTGCGCGAGGGCCTTCGCACTGATCTTCCCTGACACGAAATTCGAAGTCACTCCGCCCGAAGTACCCTCGAAGGCGGAGTCTCGGGACGATACGTTGCTGGCCATGGTTAAGGGCTGGGTGATGCATTCAGGTCCGACCAGCGCACCGGCGCTTAGCCATTTGCTCGGAGTACCAGTGGGCGAAGTCACGCAAGCGCTCTTACGGATGGAAGCGAGCGGCTCGGCTCTGCGGGGCAATTTCACCGGACACGCCGCCGGCAGCGAGCCTGAGGTGACGGAATGGTGTGACCGACGTTTGTTGGCCCGCATTCACCATCTCACTGTCGCCACGTTACGCAAGCAGGTTGAGCCTGTAACCGCCGCGCAGTACATGCGCTGGCTCCTGCGTTGGCAGCACCTTTCCCCGAACTCGCAACTCAGCGGCGAGAGAGGACTGCTGGAAGCCATCCGCCAATTGCAAGGCTTCGAGATACCTGCCATCGCGTGGGAGAAGCAGATTCTACGCCCGCGCGTGAACAGCTACGAGCCATCGATGCTCGATCAGTTGTGCCTGACCGGAGCTGTAGGTTGGGGACGCCTCTCCCCCCATCCTGCAACTCTCGATGAGTCCAGCAGCGGGCGCCGCCGCGTCGTACCCACGAGCGTTGCCCCAATCACTTTCTTTGTGCGGGAAGACTCCGATTGGATGCAGCCCCACAATGCCGAGGAAGGTTCAGAGCAGGAACGCGTCTTGAGCGAGTCTGCCCGGATCGTCGCCGAATTTTTGCGCCGCCGGGGAGCCTCGTTCTTCGCCGACATCGTGCGCGGAACGGACAAGCTGAAAGCCGAAATTGAGACGGCACTTTGGGAACTCGTCGCAGCGGGCCTGGTAACTGCCGACGGCTTCGAGAACCTTCGGTCGCTGATTAATCCGTCGCGTAGAACGGCGCCGGGTTCGCCCAAGATTGCGCGTCCCAGGCACACGACCGGACGCTGGTCTCTGCTCTACACAGCGGAGGCCGGCGATCGCAACAAGACGCTGGAGGCGATGTGCCAGATGCTTCTCCGGCGTTATGGGGTCGTGTTCCGTGACGTGCTGACGCGTGAATCAAATCTGCCGAAATGGCGTGAGCTGCTGATCACCTTTCGTCGTCTGGAAGATCGCGGCGAAGTGCGTGGCGGGCGCTTCGTCAGCGGATTCCTCGGAGAACAGTTCGCTTTGCCACACGCAGTGGAGTCGTTGCGGGCGATGCGCAATCTTCCCGCAACTGGTGAAACCATCATCGTTTCGGCGGCCGACCCGCTCAACCTCGTTGGTGTCATTGTTCCCGGCGAGCGTGTGCCTGCGATTTCCGGCAGGTATGTGAAGTTTAGGGACGGGGTGGCAGTCGATCCCGAAGAGCGAAGCGCGTTACTCCGCGAGGCGGGCGCTCAGTGATCGATCGCGAGTTGATCGAAGGCATCGACTACTATGTCGAGAATGGCTTCTTTGTCTTTACCGAACAGTATCTGCGTGATCGCGGCTACTGTTGCACCTCGGGATGCCGCCACTGCCCCTACGGTTTCACTCGAAACCCAAATCCCGAAATCCCGAACGAAGCCGACAAGTAACTTCGTCTCATTTCGTTGCCGGCTTCGTGAGACCTTGCGCTTCCAGCCACCAATAGAATTCCTCGACCCAATGGTCGCTGGTGGTCCCCTGCTTCTTCATGCCGAAACCGTGACCTCCGGCGCTGTAAACATGCGCCTCTGGCTTAATACCATCCTCTCTAAGCGCACCATAAAACTTCACTACGGCATCGCCCGCTAACGTGTCATCCTGTGCCCAAGCCATAAAGATCGGCGGCAGTTTCCCCGGAATCGTCGGTATCACACCGAATGGCCCGCCATACATCAGCGCAACGAAGTTCGGTCGCGATGCTGCGTCAGCCTGCAACAGCGCACCACTCGCAACCATTGCACCCGCCGAAAATCCGATGAACCCTACGCGTTCAGGCGAAACGCCCCATTCCGTCGCATGCTGCCGAACCACCTTGACCGCTTGAATCCCATCCGCAATGCCATACTTTCCCGCCTCATCGAAGTTCAGGTTCGACGGAATGCCTTCCTGCTTCTTTTCCATGATGCGATACTTCAGCACGAAGGCAGCGATGCCCCTCTCTTGCAGCCACTTTGCCATTTCGTTGGCTTCCAGGTCCATCGCCAGTGCGACAAACGCACCGCCTGGCGCAATAATGATGCCGGTCCCGGTCGCTTTGGTCTTCTCGGGAACGAACGCCGTCAGCGTCGGCGTCACCACGTTGAACACTACCGTGCCGATCGGAGTGTTCTCCACGGACCTTTCTTTTTGCGTCCAGTTCTCCGAACCCGGAGCAGCTCCCGGCCAGATGTTCACCGTTTGGCCACATGCGCAAACGACTGCCAGAAGGCTGAAGGAGAACAGCACGATCCCCAATCTATGTCTCGGTTTTTTCATCATTGCTATTTCGGAGAAACTGCCCCGGTCGTGGCTTGTGCAGCGGCGTTTGAGCCCGAAGAGTTAGCGCTGGAGCTGGTTGAGGACACTGCCGGCTTCTTAGCCACAGGCTTTTTCTTCGGCGCTGCTTTCTTCGGCGTCTCGGCCTGAGCAAGTACCACTTCCCGGCGGGCTTCTTCCGCTGCCGCCTTCGCCGCTGCAAGTTGGTCCTGTTGATCTTTGATCTGGAGCCGCATTTGATTGAGCTCGCGCTGGGTGGTAGCGGTCAACTGCTCCAACGACTCACCCAGCTTGCGCCGTTCCGAACCCAGCACTTGCAATTGCTGAGATAGCGCTTCGTACTGGCCCTTCTGCCCAAAAATCCGGGTCGCGTCGGTCACCGTCCCAAATACGTCGTATAGCGCATTCAGATTACGGTACAGCTTAAACGCGGCGTTCACGTCGTCCGGCCGGGCCCGCACCGCAGCGATCATTCCAGGAAGGGCTGTAGTTAGGTTCCGTTGCACCGACTCCGCGTCGGCCTGCGTCGCACTCTTTGCGCTGGGATTCGCTTTCCACTTTTCAATTTGCAGTTTTCCAATTTCGTCCCCAGCCTGCGTGGCAAAGTTCTGTAGCTTGTCCAGTTCCGGAGAGACTGCGCTCGTCGCGTTGTCAGCAACGGGCAATCTTGCTTCGGCTGGGGATGATTGACTTTGCGTCTGCGAAAACAAAGAAGCAGTTGCTGCGACCAGGAAGATTGCGGCCCATCGAAAATTCACGCTCCACCTCCCGAAGCAGCGCCAAGGAAGTTTCGGACGAAGTGGGCGAAGCCCTGCTTCCCCTATTTATAGCCATTCGAGCAGCGCCCGACAACCTGCGCGCATAAATAAACGCAACGGGCCTCCATTCTCAAATCCCAAACTTGTCGGTGCGATGAAATTCCCGCCGTAGCCAGAGGAACGGCTCCGGCCCGACGCTGAGTTTTCCGCTGAACGGGCTGTCGAGCGAGAAAATGAGATAAAACGCCAGCCCGATGATGAGCGATAAGCCTAACAACAATATCGACCAGGCCAACCAGGAGTGCGCTACGAAAAGCCCGTGAAATGCGAACAGAACAAACGCTCCGACTATGAGCAGCCACCATAGCGCTCCAGCAGTGTCGCCTTCCGCGCTACGCAGGCGATTACGGCGGGCGTCCAGCCATGCCGCCGTCAAGTCGAGCGCTTGCGCGTACAGCTCGACCTCGCGAGCGCCGTTAGGCTCGATGGCAAGCACCGCGCGCAGCAGTTCATTCGAGGTCTCGAGGTTGATCTCTTCCGCCGGCTTCTTGCCCACGGTGACCAGCCCCAAAAGGTCCCAACGGGTGACCACACCTTCTACGTACGCCTTCACCGAGTCGCGCACGTTGTCCGTCCTGCCGCGTGAGATGTTAGAGACTAGGAATACCAGATCGGTCAGCGCAT
This sequence comes from uncultured Acidobacteriaceae bacterium, assembly GCA_963738905.1. Classification (GTDB taxonomy): domain Bacteria; phylum Acidobacteriota; class Terriglobia; order Terriglobales; family Acidobacteriaceae; genus DASRAA01. Next base: position 182,098 of record CAVTYG010000006.1, on the reverse strand, counting down.
TCGCTTCGTTATTCACCGCGGCGGCCGCATCGGTGAAACTTTGCCACACCCCGGTTACGACGAACGCGATCAGCACTGCGTAGGTGGTGCCCAGTGTTCCGTAGACTGCGCTGGTCAGCCCAATATCGAGTTCGAGCTTCGGCGCGGTGAAAAACAGGCGGGTCCCTAGCGAGACCGCGAACGCCGCAAGCACAGTTGCTCCGATGATCACCATCGGCTGTAGCTTCGTGGGGAGAGAAAGAATAAAGGAACGCATCTTGTCTTATTCAGGGCCGTAATGGGAACATCGAGGCCAGCTAACCTGCATTGCACGATAACGAAGCAACGTTCCGCTGCGCAAATCGTGAAGATCCGCCACGACAGTCCCATTCCAGTAATTCGCTGTTTATTCCCTAAAAATGCTGGCTTCCGCAATACGACTGCGCTAAACTCTGTCGTCATAAAGCGTCGTTTTGGCTCTTCCGGCCTACACGGCTATTGATGTACAGCCGTTCAGAACCGACATCGGAGGCTCTCCGTGCAATCGGTGGCCCCGGCTCTCACCTTTCGTGGACGCCCTGTCTACTCTGACACCCCGGAGCACGTTGCCCTTGTGCAACGAATTTTGCGCGTCGATGACGTCGTTTGGCGCCAGGCATTGGGCTCTTATTACAGCAGGTTGCAAGACAGTGACAAGCAATCCCGCTTGCGCGCGCTTCAGGAGTCATGGTCGAGCTATTCGCCTCATACAGCCTCTCTCCCAGCCGCCTCGAAGTCTGCCTGCCCCGTCTGTTCAACCTTGAGTGTGACGCCTCTCTTGTCCCGTTCCACCGGCGAGACTTATGGACTGTGCAACCAATGCGGCCACGGAGTCTTGCTCTCTACCCCGAGTCCCAGCGAAGTCTATAGCCGCCCCGACTATTACCAGCAACGCACCAATTCGGGCGTCGGATACGACGGATATCGGCAGGAACGCGAGTACCGTGAGGCTAAAGCTGACCGGCTCTTTGATTGGATCTCGCGAAAACGCGACTCGGTAAGGTCGGTACTCGAAGTAGGCTCCGGCTACGGCTTCAACCGTGCTGCTGCTGAGCGGCGAGGGTGGCACACCATGGGAGTAGATCTCAATCCGGCAGCTGCGTCCGCCGCGGACGAGCTCTATGGGATGCAGACCTTTACCGGCACGCTATCGCAAGCGCTTACCACCGGCGCTATCGAATCTGGATGCTGGGACCTGGTTCTCTATCAGTTCGTGTTGGAGCACGTCGCCGACCCTATCGCCGAGTTACACTACGCCGCGCAAGCCACGGCGCCCGGCGGACAGGTAGCCCTGCTCATTCCCAGCATGCAGGCTGTCGAACGGGTAGTCTTCGGCGCGTCTTATCGGTCGTTTCGTCCCGACCATCTCCACTTGTTTTCTTGGAGATCACTCGACCTGTGCCTTTCCCAGGCCGGGTTACGACGTGTCGCTTCGCGAAGCGAATGCAGCGTCCATCTTCTAGCCGGTTTCCTCACCTCTGAGGAATTGCACGAGCTTTATGAAAGCGGCGATGGCCCCGATCTGGTCGTCCTCGCCGCGAGGGAGGCAGTATGAGGTTTCCGTTTGTTGTTATTCCGACCCTTCTGCCCTGGCAGAAGGAACGATACATGCGGCACATGAACTCCGACGAAAGCGGCTGGCATCGCAAGTGGACGGAGTCAATCTGGCGCCGCCACCAGCATTCGTCGAACCAGCGCCTCTCCGGATGGACCGGCGACCACGACGCCCGCCGCAGGTTGATTCACTTCTACGACGAATACGATGTGCAAGGCGACGCCTTCGTGCTGCGTAACGCCTACCTCTGCATCAATCTCACACTGCCTTCTGCCGACATTGACGAATACATCGATGTTCTGGAGCGCAACGTGCAACGTGGCGGGTGGACAGCGCGCAACGGCAATGGACAGCAGCGCTGGGAACGCGGCGATCTACTCGCCCATTGGGCCGTCTCCGACATTCATCCCCAGGACGCGGAACGCGGTGCAAGCTATCCTCATGGTTATCGTCATCTCGAGTTCCGCCTCGTCAGCAAGCGAGCACCCCTGCCGCCGGGCCTCGAAAACCGGCCATTTCGATGGTTCTACGAAGTCGGTCTTCGTCCGATGCTCCCCCAGGGACATCCCGACTACGTTGACCCGGAAACGATCCAGGATTACCTGCCGGCCCAAGTCGAGCTCGGATGTGGACCTTCCACCGAAGCGGGTGTACCACATCTTTCTAACTTGCACCGTATCTACAGCGTCTCGAAATCGGATTTTTCGTTTGTCTTTAAGGCTGCCGAAGACAAGGTCCTCGATGTTCTCGTTGATCCTGAATCTTCGTACCGGAAGATGACCGATATTTACCGGTCGTGTATCGTCGCCGAGCCGACCTTCTTCTATCGTGCCTTGAAGGAACTTTGGGACCGGCGCTGCTTTGTCGGACCCATCATCACGAACAATTTCGATTGCCTCTGCGCTGACGTGGGCCTTCCGGAAATGTCTCTTCGCCGTTACGACACGGAGGCGTACTTCCCGTTCTATCGAAATCAGACTGACGAGGAAATTGAGTTCGATCCCGCGGCAAAGTCACTGCTAGTGATAGGTGTCCACGCTGACCGGCGATTGGCCCAGATGCGCGCCCGCCGCCGCGGTCTTAAGGTCATTTACATCGACCCCGAACGCTATCTTGCGCCGGACGGATCGCAGATCCACTATCCGGTCGAGTCGCCGCAGGACAACGACATTTTTATTCGCATGACCGCCGGCGAAGCCATGCCCAGGCTTTACCACGCACTCGTTCCCAAGACGGCATATGTCTGAACGGTTCCGGGTCCTGTTCGTTATCGCGAACTATCCGCCTCGACCTGGCGGAGCAGAGCGCCATACCCAACGACTGTGCAACTGCCTCCGCGCACGGAAGAACCGCATACGGGTGCTGACCATTCGATACCCGAAGTGTAGTTCTGCGGAGTTCCCCGGTGAGGCGTACGTATCGCATTTCCCCACGCCATCCGCGCCGCGCTGGCGAGATCTGGTGTTTGCCCTTTGGGTAGCCGCGAGCCTGCCGATACTTCGATTGCGTTACCGCCACGTTCAGTGGGTCATGACCGGGCTTCAAACTGTGCTTGGCCTGCCAATCGCTGCCGCCCTCGGAATGAAGAACGCTATTATGCTGGCCGGCAGCGGCGAGGGAGAACGGCTACAGTTTTCAGCACGTGGCCGGTGGACGCTTCGTCTGATGCGCCGCTATGCCGACCGCATCATCATCCTCAATTCGGCTATGAAACGCGAGCTTGAGTCGCTAGGATTTGAAGCCGAGCGGCTGGTAATGCTGGGCTGCGAGGCCAACCCTGCCAGGTATCGTCCAGCAGAAGCTGGTGAAAAAGAAATACTGCGCCGACCCTGGAAACTGGCATCGGATGCAGCAGTGATTACTTATGCCGGCCGCCTCGTGCCCGGCAAAGGACTGCCAACGCTTCTGGGGGCCTTCTCCGTCCTGTGCAGCCGTCAACCGGGCGCCGTCTTGATGATCGCGGGCGATGGCCCTTTGGCTGAAGACCTTCGGCGACAAATCGCTCGCCTCGGTTTGAGTGCCTCAGTCACAATGACTGGACATTTGGGCGAATCGGAGTTGTGTGACCTGCTGCGCTGTACCGACATATTCGCGTTTCCGTCTGAGTCAGAAGGAATACCGGCTGCGGTAGTGGAGGCCATGGCCACGGGATTGCCAACTGTGGTCACCGACATACCCGGCACAGAGATTGTGGTGAACGGAATTCATGGCCTGCGCGTTCCGGTTGGAAATTCGGAAGCGCTTGCTTCCGCACTCCATCGGCTGATTGCGGAGCCGGGTCTTCGAAATCGTATGAGTAGCCATGCGCGGGATTTTTTTCTCGCGCATTACACTCCTGACAAGGTTGCTGAGGCACATGAGCGGATGTATGAGGAAATATTGCACACCGAACCCGTACCCCCAAGCGCCCAGCCCCACAGCCGAGAAGAGTCAACGACGCCCTCCTGAGACGGCATTGGGGAAGCCCGGCTGCTTACAGTTGGTTAGGCTTCCCAGGGATGAATAGAGCGCTGCGATGAATTTCCTGCTCCGTACCGACAGCTACAAAGTCACCCACTGGAAGCAGTATCCACCTGGTACTGACGGCATCTATTCCTATCTTGAATCGCGCGGAGGGATGTCGTCCGACACGGTATTCTTTGGGTTGCAGTATTACCTCAAGGCTTACCTTCAGGGAACTCGCTTTACTCTTCCTGATATCGCCGATGCGGTTGCCTTCTGCGCCTCCCATTTCGGCCAGCCGCTTTTTAATGAAGCAGGATGGACCAGGCTCTACAACAAGTTCGAGGGTCGATTGCCCGTGCGCATCAAGGCCGTCCCGGAAGGCATGGTGGTTCCCACCCGCAACGTCTTGTTGACCATTGAGAACACTGACCCCGAATTTCCCTGGCTGACCAATTACCTCGAAACCCTGGTGATGAAAGTGTGGTATCCCATCACGGTCGCTACGCTCTCCCGCGCCATTAAGAAAACAATTCTGGGCTTCTTGCAGCAGACTGGCGATCCCGCGCTTATCGACTTTAAGTTGCACGATTTTGGGTACCGTGGCGTGAGTTCGGAGGAAACGGCGGCCGTCGGTGCGGCGGCGCATCTTGTGAACTTCAAAGGCACCGACACCCTCGCCGGAATCGTTTTGTTGAACGACTACTATCACCCCTCCGCCATGCCGGGATTCTCCATACCGGCGTCCGAACATTCCACCATGACCGCATGGGGAGAAGAATGCGAGGTGGAAGCCTTTCGCAACATGCTGACCTCCTATCCGACCGGGCTTGTGGCCTGCGTCTCGGACAGCTATGACGTTTATCGCGCCTGCGAGAAGATCTGGGGCGAGATTCTCAAGCCGGATATTCTGCACCGCCAGGGCACATTGGTCATTCGTCCCGATTCCGGCGATCCGGTGCGGGTGCTCGTTCGGGTATTCGACATACTCGCAGCAAAATTCGGCTTCACCACCAATGCCAAGGGTTACCGCGTGTTGCCCTCCTGTGTGCGCGTTATCCAGGGTGACGGGGTCAATTTATTTACCATCCAGAATGTTCTCTATCAGCTTGCCAAGTTTCACGGCTGGAGTGCCGACAATATCAGCTTTGGCATGGGCGGAGCGCTACTCCAACAACTCAATCGTGATACCCAGAGGTTTGCGCTTAAGTGCTCGTCCGCTCGGTTCAATGGGAAATGGCAGCCTGTGTTTAAGAATCCGGTCACCGATCCCGAAAAAATCTCGAAGCACGGCCGTCTGGCGCTAGTTAAGAATGGAAATGGAGACCTGACGACACTTGAGAACGTGGACAAAAGCTGGCGTGCCGGACGACATCCTTCAGGTTGTATTCGAAAATGGCGATGTCATTACCGAATACGATCTGGATTCCATCCGAGACCGGGCACAAGTGAGTAGCAGCCAACAACTCCAACCTGCAATCTCATGACCGACGACCCCAGACGCCAGGTGCCGGAGTTCGGATTGGGGTTGGTTTCCCTGGGCAGACAATGGGGTTTCCGTCCGTCTCCCCTGCCCACGTGCGACCAGGTGGAGCAGTTACTGACCACCGCGGTCGGCAACGGTGTACGTATCTTCGACACCGCGCCAGCCTACGGCACAAGCGAATTACTGACTGGCGAGTTCTTCAGCCAGCTTGCTCCTGCGACACGCCGGCAATTGCGTCTAGCCACTAAGTGCGGAGAGCATTGGGTCGAGGACTCACAGACAACCTACGTTGATCATTCCTACGACGCGCTGGTTCGCAGCATCGATCAAAGCCTGGAGCGACTGGGTGCGATCGAGGTGCTTCAGATCCATAAGACCAGCGTGAGCGCCTTGCGCAGTCCCGAACTATGGAGAGCACTCGAGTACGCCCGCTCTTGCGGCATAACAACCTTGGGAGCCAGTGTCTCTGACCTGGAGACTGGAAGGCTTGCTCTGACGCTGGATACGCTTTCCGTCATTCAGATGCCGTTCAATCTCAAGACACGCTATCTCGAAGGACTGCTCAACGAAGCCAACGAGCTTAATCGCCAGATATGGACGAATCGACCGTTCGCTATGGGCGAGCTAGCTCATCATGTCAGTCTCTCCAAGGCAGACGCCTACCGATTCATCGTTTCCCGCAGCTTCGGTGGATGCGTTCTAACCGGCACCACTCAGCCCGACCATCTGTTGGAAGACCTGCGCGCCTTCCAACAAGCTATCTAGCTAAATCAGCACCGAGCCACGGCAGTACGGGACTTCATACCAGAAAGTAAGGTTTTTGTCCGCTGGTATCCACGCGTCAGAAAGATTATTTCAATCTCATTACAGTTTCGTGATCGCTTACGAGGCGTGCATGGCCCGTCATGGCCTTGCGCAACAGATAATGGCTGACCTGATAATTCGGTTCCTTCTCGGCGGTTTGGTCGTCTCGTCATTCGCCGTACTAGGGGATGTATTGAAGCCCAAGAGCTTCGCAGGACTCTTTAGCGCCGCGCCTTCTGTCGCGTTGGCGTCGTTGGGTTTGGCGGCCAGTCGTTACGGCAAGGACTACGCCAGCGTGGAAGGCAAGGCGATGATGGCCGGCGCCGCCGCTTTCATCATTTACGCCTGGCTCGTCAGTCAGCTTCTCTTTCGCACCAGATTTTCAGTCTTGCTCACAACCCTGGCTTGCGTCGCTGTGTGGTTCGTTGGAGCCCTGGTTTTCTGGTCGATCTTGGCGAGATAAGTACGTGAGGATCGACACCGACATCTCCGCGCTGGGACGGACTAAGTGGTACGAGTACCTCGTCCGGTTCGCCATTGGGGGAGCCGTGACAGTTGTCGCGGCGCTGGTGGCCAAACGATTTGGACCCGGCATCGGCGGCCTATTCCTCGCGTTCCCAGCGATCTTCCCCGCTACCGCCACATTGATTAATTCGCACGAGAAGAAAAAGAAGGCGCGCCTGGGACTGAATGGCACTCAGCGCGCCCGAGAGCTGGCAGGAGCTGACGCCATCGGCGCGTCAATGGGAGCCATCGCTTTAATAGTCTTCGCCGGAGTGGTTTGGCGCACCGTTACGGACCATTCCACGGTGCTTACCCTTTCCACGGCGACGCTCGCGTGGCTGTTCGTCGCATTCTTCATTTGGCAAGCCACTCAGACCGTCAAACGTTACCGTCATTCTTCTGCGTCGCACGGCGCGCCTCCTGACGCCGCAACCCATACCAACAGGAGGTCGCTATGAGTAAAAACAGTTCGAGCCGCCGGTCACTCGCTAATCCCTCTGACTTGTCACCGGCCACCAAAAAGGGCAAGGAAACCATACGTGTTGTTATCGAAACTCCAAAGGGTAGCCACAATAAGTACGCTTTCAATGCTGAGGAGAAAGTCTTTGAACTGAAGAAGGTCCTTCCCTCGGGTATGACCTTTCCCTACGACTTTGGCTTTGTGCCCTCAACCTTGGCCGACGATGGCGACCCAGTCGATGTCCTGGTACTTATGGATGAGCCCGCATTCACGGGATGCGTGCTGAAGGCGCGAATCGTCGGCATTATCGAAGGCGAACAAATCGGGGATGACGGTACTGAGAGAAATGACCGCATTATTGCCGTTGAACAACAAAGCCACGATTTCGCCACCGTGAAAGACCTCAGCGACCTCGGCAAGAAATTTGTGAAGGAACTCGAGAGCTTCTTTGTGAACTATCACCAGATATCCGGCGAGAAGTACCGCATCATCGGCGTCAAGGGCATCGGCCGCGCTTTAAAGCTAGTCGACGCCGGCCGGCGGGCCAGTCGGCGCAAATCGTAGCGGCGCCGGATTTCGCAAGCGTGGTGTTACTACTCGCATTTACCATCAGGACAATCATCTGCTGAACTAAGGCTTTCGCCCGCTACCCAAGTACATGTTCCCGCACTAATTTGTGAATTGGCGTGAGCACTGTGTCCAGGGTGAATCGTCGCAAGATTCCGGGCTCCGCTGAAGTTAAATTCGCAGCCCAGATCGTGGGCGTTCAGGAGGTCAAGAAAAGTGATCAGGCGAAAAAGCAACAAGTTCAGCGTTTCTTTGGCTCTTATTGCCGCGTCCTTTGTGCTGACATTCGCACTTGCGGCATGCAACCGCACGACACAGCACCCTGACGTGAAAGATGCCGTGAATACCGCCATGACCAGAAATGGTCTCGGTGTTGTTAATGTCTCTCAGGACCGCGAGAAGGGCGTCATAACCCTCACCGGTGACGTCGAAACCGCCGATAAGAAGACCCAGGCGGAGAGCGTCGCAGCTCAAGCGGCTCCCGGGTACGCTATCGCGAACGAACTCGGAGTACGTCCCATAGGAGAAGAGAGTCAGGCGAAATCTGTTGATTCCAACCTCGACGACGCAATCGAAGACAACTTCAAAGCGTCCCTGAAGGCGCACAAAGACTTGGATGAACAACATATCTCCTACGACGCCAAGAACGGAACGCTGGTATTGAAAGGCAGCGTTAAGTCGCCGGCCCAGAAGACCGAGGCGCAGAAACTGGCCAAAGCCGTGCCCAACGTTAAGGAAGTCGTGAACGAAATCACGGTGCAATAACTTTCCCGACTGTTCTGTACTTCGTTGTATTCCTCCTCCGCCTTAGTCGACCAACGGGCGGATTTTTTTGCGCTGAATAACGATTTGCTCTACGCCTGGCCCTGGGGAATCAACTATTGCGTCCAACGCCAATTCGACATCGAGTGCCCGGATGGCCGTTCCCCGTCCCGCTGACCAGCTTGACGAACGCGTGTATGCTGGTTTGTCTGGCCCGGACCACCTGATGTCCCTGATCCGGCCGCCGCGATACGGTTCGTGCTTGCTTCACGGAGACCCCATGGCTACCAAAGTCGCAACCGAAATCAAGTCCAACCCAGAAACATCCCGCTATTTACCGCGAACCAATTTCGAGGCCGACCTCGCGCTGGAATTCCTCCGTGTCGTCGAAGAGGCGGCAATCGCCTCCGCGAAGACAATGGGGCAGGGCGACCGCAAGCGGTCTGACCAGGAAGCCACCGAGGCGATGCGCGGTGTAATGGATTCCGTCCCCATGGATGGCACCATCGTCATTGGTGAGGGTGAACGCGACGAAGCGCCCATGCTCTACATCGGCGAGAAAGTCGGCAAGAATGACGGCGGCGAATATCCTGAAGTGGACATCGCCGTCGATCCACTGGAAGGAACCAACCTCTGCGCCAACGGATTGTCCGGCGCCATAACCGTCTTGGCGGCATCGGAACGTGGCGGCCTGCTGCACGCGCCCGATTGCTACATGGAGAAAATGGTTGTCGGTCCTTCGTGCAAAGGCATGGTCGATCTGGAGGCGCCGGTCGGTCACAACCTCGCCGTCATTGCCAAGGTACTCGGTCGCCGAATTGAAGACCTCGTAATCGTCATCCTGGATCGGCCGCGCCACGAAGGTCTGATTGCTGACGTGCGTAAGGCCGGTGCACGCATCTTGCTGATTTCGGACGGCGACCTCTCCCCGGGTGTCGCCGCGGCGATGCTGGGTTCAGGGGTACACGCTGTGATGGGTGCCGGAGGCGCGCCTGAGGGCGTGATCACAGCTGCCGCCATTCGTTGCTTGAACGGCTACATGGTCGGTCGGCTCACCGGCTACACGCCCGAGCAGGCCGAACGCATGCCCGACATGGGAATTAAGGATCCCAAGCGCATCTACACCGCCGAAGACCTCGCGCCGGGTAAGAACATCGTGTTCGCCGCCACTGGCGTAACCGACGGTCCCTTGCTGAAGGGCGTTCGGTTCTTTGGCGATGGCGCGCGCACCACCTCCCTGGTAATGAAACTTCAGAACCGGAAGGTGCGGTTCATCGAAAGCATTCATGTCAGCGCGAGCCCCGATGCCAAGGTCCGCATCCCGTAGCAGTGGCATTAGCGAGCAAAAGGCGCGAGGAACGTTCGCGCCTTCGTTCTCTCAAGCGGATAACGCTCACACGCAATTCTTACCGTTATTGCCCTTCGGTCAGGGATCCGGCCTCATTTCCCGCTTGACCAGCAAGAAACAGGAGTAAACTGAGCGCAGAGCAAGGTAGCTGCGGTGGGAACCTTCCTTCCGGAGAGGCTTGCATGAACGTTCATTTTAGTTACAAGATTTCGAAAACCTCCGACCTCGAAAAGCAAGTCAAACACCAACTAGAAAAAATCGGCAGGTACCTCCAGGTCTTTCGACCTGAACTGGTACACATCAAGGGCATCGTCGAAGAGAGTTCGGCGCGGGAGGGCTGTGTCGTCTCGCTCAACCTCCGATTGCCCTCCGGACAAATGGCTGCGCAGGAGAAGAGCCCTGTCGCCGCCACTGCAATCAAGGCGGCCTTCGACGCGCTGACCGAGCAGGTAATCCAGCACAAGCGTTTGCTGCGCAGCAAACATAAATGGCTACGGCATCGCAATGCTGACCGGCGGGCCGCCGAAATTGCCTCCTTCGAAAACACCATCGCTGTCGTCCGGCCCGAAACCGTTTCGCCAATGGACATTGCCGGATACATTGACGTGAATCTCCCCCGGCTTGAGCGTTTCGTGGAACGGCAAATCCTGTATCGCGAGAGCCTCGGCGAGTTGATGACCGATCAGGTTGCCACGGAAGAGGTGGTGGCAGAAGCCATCGCCACCGCTTTAGGCGACGAGTTGGAGAAACCTGAACGCCTGAAGATTGAGCCATGGCTATACCGCATCGCCAGCGACGCCATCGGTCGCGTGGCTGCCTCGGACCATGATTCCAGCAGAGATATCAGCATTTCGCTCGAGGGTCGACACGGCATACAGAACGTGCTCGCCAGCGACGAGGCCCGCCTGCAATTTCACCAACCCGACGATAGCTTACGGGAAGAAGACATCATCGCGGACGGCAACGCCGGCAATCCTGAGTTAATGGCGTCGCGTCAGGAATTGATTACGCTGGTGCAACTGGCATTGCGCCATGCCAGCCCCACCGATCGCGAAGTCTTCATACTCCATGCAGTCGAGGGATTCACCCAGGAGGAGATTGCCGCCATCACCAACCACACTCTGGAGGAGGTGCGCGCGTCCGTCCGCAAAGCACGCCAGCACCTGCAACGCGCCTTGCCGATGAAAGATCTGTTCAAAGACCGGCTCGTGGAGTATACCCAGAGCACCTGAAGGGCCGCCGGTGCGGCCCTTTGCAAGACTCCCACTTAACAATCAGCAGGAGAAGCGGAATGATCACACGAGATGACATCCGAGAGTTAGCCAATTTCCATTCGCCAGAGGGCTGCGCCGTGACCTTTTACTACCAGCCCACGGCTCCCTCTAACCGCTCCCATCGCGACGAAAGCATACTGATCAAAGACTTGGTCAATAGCGCTCTCCGCGAGGCGGAGAAAAAAGGCAGCAAACAGAAAGCTGCGCAACCCGACCTGCGGCGAATTCTGGAAATGACCGATGCACTGCGCAGCAACGGTCGCAACGGAAAAGCGGTCTTTGCTTGCGACGAGAAAGACTACTGGCGAGAGTTTGACCTGCCTGGCAAATTACCCAGGAGCAACATCATTCTCAACCAACGTTTCCATCTCAAACCGCTGGCCGCCATTTTCGACAGCATGCAGCACGCTTGCATAGCGCTGGTTGATCGCACCAAGGCGCGCGTGTTCGAAATAATCGACGGCACCATCATTGAAAAGCTCGACTTTATTAATGAACTCACGCGCCGCGGCCGTAGCGACGGATGGGGCGGCTACGATGCCGGACATGTCGAGCGACGTGTGATGAATGAAACCATGCAGCATTTCAAATTCGTCTCGGATGCGATCGCCGGGCACTTCGAGCGCGGCGGCTCTGAGAAGCTGCTGGTCGGTTGTCATGACGACATCTGGTCGGAATTCGAGCCGCAATTACACACCGATCTCCGCCAGCGTCTGGTTGGGCGTTTCCGCATTGACGCCAAGGCGGCTACGCCCGAGCAGGTGAAAAAGCTGGCCCTCGAACAGTTGCAACACCACGACGAAGAGCGCAAACAGGCGCTGATTACCGACGTGATTGGAGAAGCCCACCGTAATGGGCGCGGAGCGATTGGTCTTCGCCGCGTGCTGCGCTCCATCGAGGCCGGTGAAGTGCAGACTTTGATGATCGCAGCCAGCTTCAATGCCCCCGGCGTAAAGTGCTATCACTGCGGACATATGGACCTGCACGCCGCCGCGGACTGTGCCATGTGCGGTAAGCCGAATACCCAGCTCGAGGACCTGGGCGACGCTATTGTCGGATACGCCATCCGTAACGGGCTCGAACTGGTATACATCGGCGATGATGAGCAGTTCGACAAGATCGGACGCATCGCCGCGCTGCTCCGTTTCCGCGCCGACCAGAGCACACCGGCGAAGGTCGCGGTGTAAATTACAGGTGCCCCACCTTGTCTTCCGCAGCCCTGGGCGATAAGGTGGGGCGGCTAACCGTCACATGGTCATCCCGTCAACCTTGACGATGCGTACCCTGTTTGCCGCCTTGCTGCTGTCGAGCACGTTGTTCGCCCAGGCGCTCAAGCCGCTACCCGCCGACGACGCTATCCGCATAAGCGAGTTCTATCGCCTTGCGGAGCAAACTCAGGACAAAGTCTGGCCGGGATGGAGTAACACTCCTGCCCCACTCCTGTTGGTCACAGCCGATACCGAGTACTTGACGCATTTCCCGACTCCTCACAAGGACTTCCAGAAAGTCGGCGACGACTTGTACGCACGTCCCCGCCAGTTCCCCACCGATCTGCAAGCCACGTTTCCCGCCGTCGGGTTTCCTCCCGTCATCGTTATTGGCGAACCAGCGAACACTCAAAGCAAGACCAGCACTCCATGGCTCATCGTGCTCATGCACGAGCACTTTCACCAGCTCCAGTGGGCGCAACTCGAGTACACCAAGGCAATCGCCGATCTTGGGTTGAGTAAAGGCGATACCACGGGTATGTGGATGCTGAATTATCCCTTCCCCTACGACAACCCCGAGGTGGCAGCGTCGTTCGAGCATCTTCGCGATTCGCTTCTGCAAGCCTTGAATGAGGTCGAGCAGAAGAAGTTCAATGAACTCACTAGGCAATACTTAAAAGACCGCAAGGATTTCGTCGCCCAATTCCTTCCCGGAGACCGCAAATATTTCAGCTTTCAGTTGTGGCAGGAGGGTGTCGCACGCTACGTACAGATCAAGGCCGCCGAGGCTTCGACTGATTACCAGCCTTCCGCCGCATTTGCTGCGCTCCCCGACTTCACGCCGTTTAACTCAAACGGCGTGGCGGCGCGTTCGAGAACTCTCGACGAACTCAAACACATCGACATAACTCACTCGAAACGCGAAGTGTTCTATTCCTTCGGGGCGGCCGAAGCCCTCTTGCTCGACCGCATTAACCCCTCGTGGAAGAACGAATACTTTCAGCACCTGCTCACGACCGAGCCGCTCTTCCCAAAGTGACAATTTAACCGGGCGGTAGAAACCCCTCATTCTTGTCATCCCTCGCGTCCTTGGCGCGGGGGATCTGCTTTCGCTCCACCCACCTGGTTACTTTAGTTTCTTTTGCCCGCCGATTTCTCTTGCGTGCCATTCCCTCCCGCCATTAGAACGGTTCCGTGAGGACAGGGTCGTGTTGTCCCCGCCCCGGTTTCGCGCCCAGGCGCGAACCACAACTGGTCTTTGAAATTCCCAAGGTGGAACACGCAGACTCATTCTCACTGACTACTGGCAACTGGCGACTGGCCGCTGAAATGCCAGCTAAGTCCCACGGGCACAAATGGATACGTATAACACATTATTTATCAATGGCTTGCGGATAATTTTGCTCCAAACCCTTGATTTTAAACGACCGCACATAAAGCAATTTAACTGTTATAGCGCACTGCAGCACCACATCACTTCACCTACTCCGGGCAACGAAAACTAGAAGACGGCGATTGCTCATCCACCATGAGTGGCCTCGAAGCCGAGGAATCCAAGCCGCGTGCTATTCTGCGTCTCGTTCCACGGAGACGTCATGAAATTCACTCGCCGCAATTTTCTGGCTACTTCTGCCATCGGTTCTGCTTCGCTCGCACTCGATTTGCACGCCCAGCAGGCGCCTGGGTACAAACCTCCCGTGCCCGGGGCCAAGCCCAAGGCGCCTGTCCTCATCTGTTCCGCTAATGGGTACAACTATCTCGACCGTGGCTACGCGGTGCTCACCAGTGGAGGCGACACCCTCGACGCCATCATGCAGGTCATTACGGGCCCAGAAGACGACCCCAACGACGACAGCGTTGGATTAGGCGGCCTGCCCAACGAAGATTGCGTGGTCGAGCTGGATGCCTGTTGCATGCACGGACCGACGAGGATGGCGGGCTCGGTCGCCGGAGTACACGACATCAAGAACGTCTCCCTGCTCTCCAAAACAGTCATGGAGCATACCGGTCACGTCATGCTGGTCGGTGAAGGCGCCTCGAAGTTCGGCCTGCTGATGGGCTTTCCCAAGGAGAACCTGCTCACCGAGCACTCCCGCAAAACGTGGCAACTGTGGCGCGAAACCATGTCGAACGATGACTGGTGGGGGCCCGGCCTTGCCAGCCCCAACTTCAAGTTCCCCGACACCGGCGGCGACAACACACAGCTTGGGCCGCTCATCGACAAGATGGAGAGCCTGGCCGCGAAGATCGGTATCGAACCTGAGTTCCGCATGGCCGCCATTCAGCGCGTCCTGAAGCCGCCAACCGGCACGATCAACTGTTCGTCCGTCAATGCCAAGGGCGAAATGTCAGGGGCGACCACCACTAGCGGCTTGGCGTGGAAGATCGCGGGACGCGCGGGCGACTCCCCGATTATCGGTGCGGGATGCTATTGCGATCAGGACGTGGGTTCAGCAGGCGCCACGGGCAACGGTGAGGAGAACATCAAGATTTGCGGGGCCCACACCATCGTCGAAAATATGCGTCAAGGCAAGTCTCCCGAGGAAGCCGGCATGGATGCCCTCAAGCGCATCGTCCGCAATTACAACGGAGACATGCACAAACTGCAGTACATGGACATGACGTATTACGTGCTGCGTAACGATGGCGCCTACGCGGGAGTCACCTTGTGGGCCGGCCCGGCGGATCATCCCAAGCGCTTCGCAGTGCATGACGAGAAGGGAAAACGGTATGAGAAGGCAACCCCGCTCTTTCAGGGAGCGTCGCTGGGTTGGCCCCCAATGCCGGGCGGGAAAAGGTTGAAGCCGGAGGAGAAGTAGCGGTTACACCGCCACCGTGACCGTGGTTTCGGTCCGTGTAACAGGGCGGTAGAGTGTGTCCCGCTCGAAGGGTATCCGGCCCGCTTCGGTGATGAGGCGGATCAAATCCTGCCGGCGAAGGCCTTGCGGCGTAGTTGCACCAGCGTCGTGATAGATCTTCTCTTCGACCACGGTGCCGTCGATATCGTCGGCGCCAAATCGCAGGGTGATCTGCGCCATCTTTGGGGTCACCATCTGCCAGTATGATTTGATATGCGGAAAGTTATCGAGCACCAGCCGCGATACCGCGATCTGTTTGAGATCGAGCATGCCGGTCGTCTTGGGCAAGTGCTGCAACGGCGTGTTGTCCGGGTGGAACGCCAGCGGAATGAACGTCTGGAAGCCATGCGTGTCGTCTTGCAGCGCGCGCAGTTTGAGCAGGTGATCAACGCGGTCTTCATTGTTCTCGATATGACCGTAGAGCATGGTCGCATTCGACTTGAGCCCGACTTCATGGGCGGTGCGAGCAATGGTCAACCAGTCGTCGCCATCTATCTTGTGGTCGCAGATAATGTGCCGCACGCGATCGGAGAATATCTCCGCTCCACCCCCTGGCAACGAATCGAGGCCTGCCTCCTTCAGCTTCACCAGCACTTCGCGGGGTGTCATTTTGCCAATCTTGGCGAAGAAAGAAATCTCCACCATGGTGAACGCCTTCAAATGCACCTGCGGAAAACGTTCTTTCAATCCTGAAATCAGGTCGAGGTAATACTGGAAGGGCAAATCGGCATGCAGTCCGCCGACGATGTGAAACTCGGTGATCGCCTCGGTGTAACCGGTACCGGCCGTCTGCCACGCTTCTTCCAGCGCCATCGTGTAGGTACCCGGAGTGTCCTTCTTGCGGCCAAACGCGCACAAGCGACAAGCGGCCACGCAGACGTTGGTGTAGTTGATATGCCGATTAACGTTGAAATACGCAAGGTCGCCATGCATCCGCTCGCGTACATGATTGGCCAGCCACCCGACCGCCAGAATATCGCTCGAGCGATAGAGCGCGAGCGCGTCTTCCTCCGACAGCCGCTTCTGCGCCATCACTTTTTCAGCAATTCGCTTGAGATTGGCGTCGTCGGTTTGAAAAGGATGCTGCTTCTTGCCGGTGGGCGTCAGCGTTACGGTTGCCATTCGTTCAATGATAGCGCACGTCACCAGTTGAATCACAGTCTCATGTGACGAGGGTTTCAGGCGGTAACGACAGGCCTACCGCGCTAACAGGAGGTCCGCCGCAATAAAGAACAGGAAGCCCATCGAAATAAACCCGTTCATGGTGAAGAAGGCAGCGTTTACCCGGCTGAGATCGTTAGGCTTGACCAACGAATGCTCATAAAGGAGCAAAATGCCGACAACCAAAACGCCAGCCATCGCAATCTTGCCAAGTCCAAACGCAAATACCATCGCAGCCAGCAGGGTAATCGTAATCACATGAAATCCGCGCGCGATCCAGAGAGCGTTGCGAATCCCGAAAGCCTTGGGAACGGAATAGATGTTCGCGTCGCGGTCGAACTCGTAATCCTGGCAGCTATAAAGAATGTCGAACCCTGCACCCCAGAACACCACGGCGCCCGTCAGCAACAAAATTCGCGGATCGAACGAGCCGCGAACGGCAATCCACGCTGCAGCCGGTGCGATTCCCATCGCCAACCCGAGCACCACATGCGCCCAGCGTGTGAAGCGCTTGGTATACGAGTAGAAGAAGACAATCGCCAGCGCCAGCGGCGACAGATAGAGAGCCAGCGGATTCAACTCCCAGGCCGCAAAAATCAAAATCGCCGAAGTGACCAGCACGAAGCCCAGGACAAACTGTTTCGACAGCTTCCCCGCCGGCAGCGCCCGAATCTTGGTCCGCGGATTCTCACCGTCGAGTTTCGCATCCGCCAGCCGATTGAACGCCATCGCCGCCGACCGTCCCGCCACCAGCGCCACAATAATCCAGACCGACGTGTGCAGGTTCGGAATGCCTCCTGCCGCCAGTACCGCTCCGGTCAACCCAAACGGCAGGGTAAGCACAGAGTGCTCCCACTTGATCATTTCCAGCGTTGTGCCGGTATTGCGAGGAATGTTCTGAAGTCCAGCCACGTTTTGATTCTACCGTCTTCAGGCTCAGACGCGTTCATCGACACAAGAGCCGATTGGCCTAAGTCATGCCTGCTTCGGACCTATGCTCATCTGATACAGTTTTGGCCAATGAAAACACGCTTGGCGCGACCTCTTGCAATTACCGCCGCGATTGTTTTCCTGATATCTGCGGTGTTTCCCGTTGCTGCCGGTCTTTCCATGGACACGTCCCAGCTTCCTCGATGGTGGGGCGCCGCCGATGTATCCATCGCGTTCCTGCTGGGGCTACTCGCGTTGTTGGTTTTCAGCCTAGGGCGTTCGCGAGTCAACGAGCCAGTCAAAGAAATTGCCTACCGCGGATATCGCGTCCTGCTCCACGGAATTTTCGCTCTGCTGCTCGTCTTCGTCTTTTTGAGTCAGTACATAGTATGGAGCCAATGCCTGTCGGGTCTTGCCTGGCGAACTTGGCTACTTCTGTACGGGCTGCCTGAGTGGATCGCCCTCTACCGCGAGAACGACCCGGCCTTCCAATAAGTTCAGCAACCCCTTACCCGCTGCCCTGTGCCAGCGGACGCTGCGCCCATTTCCGCTCCCACGCCGGTACCGTCACCGTCTCGGTCACCAGCGCGGGCTTCAGCGCCCAGCAGACTAAACGTGTTCCAAAGGGAAGGTTGATGTAGTGCATCAGATGACGTTCGATATCCAGCAATGTCGTCATCGCGCCGTTGGCTAGGCGCGACGACGAACCGATTCTCATTTCAGCGGGTGACTTGTGAAACATGTTGGTAGCTACTCGCCCTGCTACCACAGGCACAAACGCACTGGCGACGAAATAGGATGCCCGCTGTACGTGAAATCCACACGTGTTCAACTTGCGCCGCATCTCGCTGACCGTGTAGCGGCGCTGATGGCCGCGCGCCTCGTCCTCATCGCCCCATAGAGACGGATACGCTGGCACCGTAAGACACAGCAGTCCACCTTCCTTCAGGATTCGGCGCATCTCGCGCAGGGCGGCGACATCGTCAGCGACAGACTGCAAAACGTCACCGGCAACAATCGCATCAAACGAGTTGGAAGCCAGCCCCAGTTCATCGTACCGTGAGCACGCCAGGTGGGCGTCTCCTGCAAGCTGACGAAATGCCAACGTCTTCATGGAACAGTGCAGATTGCAGACGCGAAAGAGATCAGGCTCTTCGAATTCCAACTGTGCGTTACAGCCGACATCGAGCACGCGAGCCTCACGCTTGCTGCGAATCACCTTCGCGGCGGCCTCGCGCAAAAGTTTGCGACGGGCGACGTACCACCACGATTCGCTTTCGCTCCTCAGCTCTTCAAATTCGGGATCGAACACCATCATGACGCATCCAATCTCTTCACCGCTCGATCAGCCGATTTGTCAACCCAAACTGCCGAACGACCTTTTGCGAGGCATCGCACAAGTGCGATCCTAGAGTCTGCTCTGCCTGTAACCAGGGCACGCATCATTGTCGGGGCGGCGCCGCAGACCAAGCTTACTACGCGTTATCGCCGCACGAAGGTGTTCTCCGTCACAGCCGGGAGGTCAGGCCAACCGTATAATCGGCTGTTCGCTCACACAGGCCCTTCATGGCGGATCGCCACACGGATCTCCTCATCATCGGCGCGGGTATCGTCGGGCTGGCCACGGCCCTCGAGTTTACGCAACGCTTTCCCGGCAAGCGCTTGCTCGTCGTCGAGAAAGAAGACCATGTCGCGGCTCACCAGACAGGGCACAACAGCGGTGTCATTCACTCCGGCATTTATTACCGCACCGGGTCGTTAAAGGCGTGCAATTGCGTTGCCGGATGTGCCTCCATGAAACGCTTCTGTTCGGAACACGCTATTCCTTACGAAGAATGTGGCAAGTTGGTGGTAGCAACTACGCCGGATGAGGTTCCGCGCCTACAGCAACTGCACGAGCGAGGCATTGCCAATGGCGTGGAGGGCCTGCGCATGCTCGATCGCGATGAGTTCCGCGAGATTGAGCCGCACGCTGACGGTATCTGCGCGTTACATGTTCCCTCGACCGGTATTGTGGACTACAAGGAAGTCGCCAAGAAGTACGCTGATCTCATTGAGAGCAACGGCGGTGAAATTGTCATGCGGGCTGAGGTGACCGGCCTGCGCGACGATGGCGACTCTAACATCGTGGACACCACGGCGGGAGCATTTCGTGCGAACTACGTGATCAACTGCGCCGGACTCTACAGCGATGCAATTACGCGTATGGCTGGCTGCAAAACCGACCTTGAGATCGTTCCCTTCCGCGGCGAATATTACGAAGTGAAGGCCGAGCGCCGTCATTTGGTGAAGAACCCGATCTATCCCGTGCCAGATCCGCGCTTCCCATTTCTGGGCGTGCATTTCACCCGTCACATCGATGGCAGCATTGAAGCCGGACCCAACGCACTGCTGGCGTTGAGCCGCGAGGGCTATGCCGGTAGCGATGTTGACATGGCGGAGGCCGTCGAGATGCTGGGTTTTCGCGGGTTCTGGAGGATGGCACGGAAGTACTGGAAGATGGGCATGGCCGAGCAATATCGGGCGTGGATGAAGCCCTCGTTCACTCGCGCGCTACAGCGCATGGTTCCCGACCTAACTGCAGACGATCTGATTCCCGGAGGCTCAGGTGTGCGTGCTCAGGCCGTGGACCGCAATGGCAACCTACTTGACGACTTCTGTTTTGTCCATAGCCGCCGAATGATTCACGTGTGTAATGTGCCCTCGCCGGCCGCGACCGCATCGCTCGAAATCGGGCGGGAAGTGGTGGATATGCTGATGAATTGCTTCGAACTCGAGTCTGCTCGGACATCCGAAATCCAAAGACAATAGGCACACTTGCCGGGAGTGCCAGAATTTCCCTTCATTTTCCTTTCTAGTTGAGTGCGCGATATTATCCCTAGCACGATGTTTCGAGATGCCTCGTTTTCCGACTTCGGCCGTTTCAGTCGGCGGCAATCCAGCGTAAATCATTTCAATTTTCAAGGAACCTAAGATGAAGAGACTCTTCCCCCTGGCGGCGTCGCTGGCTGTGCTTCTTGCGGCCGGCGCTGCGGCCCAGCAGAGCGATCAAGCCCGGCAACACACCCCGACTCCGACCAATTCCACGCCTTCCGCGCAGCAGGCTGCCACGGAGGAATCGTCGCAGCAACCGCCTCCTCAAGCGCCCAGTCGCGAATCGCAACAACAGCAGCGCCGCGAACCTGGACCTACCGCGCCGGCAGAGCCATCGAGTGGCGCTGCGGGCCAGACGGGATCACAGAACTATCACTGGGACATGGCTGAAGTCGCGCCAGTGCAGACTCATCATCAGATCACCATTAATGGCAGAACGCTTCGTTACACTGCCGTCGCTGGACGCCTGCCGATCAAGGATCCGACCGGAAAAATCGACGCTGAGATGTTCTTCGTCGCCTATACACTCGACGGCGCTGATCCGGCCAAGAGGCCGCTGACGTTCTCGTACAACGGCGGCCCAGGTTCGGCCTCGATCTGGCTGCATATGGGCGCGCTCGGTCCGCGTACCGTGGTGCTCCAGCCCGAAGGGTGGATGCCGGAAGCACCGTATCGCCTGCACGACAACCAGTACACCCCGCTCGACGCGACCGACATCGTGATGATCGACGCCATCGGCACCGGCTATAGCCGCCCTGCGGACATGGAGCAGGCCAAGAAATTCTGGGGCTTACACGGCGACATCGAATCGTTCGGCGAATTCATTCGCATGTACATTTCTCGTTATGAGCGATGGTCGTCGCCGCTGTACCTGCTGGGCGAAAGCTATGGAACGACGCGCTCCGCTGGCGTTGCCGGATATCTTGCGGACAAGGGCATCAACTTCAACGGTATTTGCCTGCTCTCTATGGTGCTGAACTTTGAGAGCCTGGCGTTTGCGCCAACGAATGACGCGCCCTTTCCGTTGATCCTGCCAACGATGACCATGATTGCGGGATATCATCACAAGCTTCCTGCCGACCTCGAGCAGGACATGAATCGCACACGCCAGCAAGCCAGCAACTTTGCCATGAACGAATATTGGCAAGCGCTGAACAAGGGTGACACTCTCACGGCTGAGGAACGCGCCACCATGATCGACAGAGTGTCGCAGTACACGGGCCTGCCCAAGAACGTGGTGCAGATGGCCAACATGCGCATCGACGTCCGTACCTTCATGCAATGGCTACTCGCCGACCAGCAGAAGCGTGTAGGTCGCCTGGATGGCCGCTACACCAGCCCAGCTCCTTCCGGCCCCATGGAAACCGCATTCTTCGACCCGACCTCAGCAGCAACCCAGGGGCCGTTCACAGCTGTATTCAATGATTATGTTCGGCGTGAGTTGAACTACAAGGTGGATATGCCCTACTACACCTCCGCGCGTGACCTCGGAACGCCCTTCAATTGGAACTGGGCCAATCCGCAGCCCAACGCTCCCGGCGCCGGCTTCCAAATGGGCTACGCCGATGTGGCGACGGCGCTGCGCTCCGCTATGATCAAGGACCCTTATCTCAAAGTCCTGGTTATGGAGGGCGACTACGACATGGCGACGCCGTTTCTGGCGGCCCAGTACACCATGGACCACCTCAACATCACGCCTGAGATGCACAAGAACATTTCGTACGCCTATTACGCTTCAGGGCACATGGTGTACTTGGACTCCAAAGCTCACGACAAAATGCACCAGGACTATACAAACTTTGTGAACACGAACCTGGCGCACTAGGGATCGTCACTTTGGCACCCACAGGTGTGGTGGGCATGAGCGAGTAACGCCGGCTCAAGCGCTGCTTGAGCCGGCCACTTGTCTCCACATTCTCTTGTGCGTGTTGGCTACTCGGCCAAATTCGCCGTCCCGTTCATCCCTAAGGTATCGGACTAGGAGGGAAAACGTTATATCCGAAATAATCCCATTTCGACAAGCTCGTGTTGTAAAGGGTACCGTCGCCAAAAACTAAAGCCTGGGTGCCAGATCCGAGATGCGAGAATACGTGACTAATGGCGAGTTGACCATCCACATAAATCCGGGTATGGATCTCTCTAGTTTCGATGCGGTACACGTGGAAGCTATCGGTTGTGTTCATTGGGTAATGAACTATCTCCGGATAAGCGATGCAGATTTCGTTTGGGATAATGCCGAAAATAATCAGATTGGTTCGGTCATTCGCCCAGATCAATAGCGAACTACTGCCAAAGCTGCAATCTGGAACGGTGGAAGGATCGACCTTTATGTTAGCTTCGACGATCCAGCCGCGTTTGTTGTCCACATACTGATTCCAATCACCTAGAGGATCATAGAGGATGTACTCATAGCAGTCGGATGGCGAGTTGATGGTCAGGATCCCGCGGGATATTGTTCCGCTGCCGCGCCGGAAGCAGTCATTCAGATACCACTGCGGGCCAGGCAACTGATCGAAGTTCAAAATAGTGGGCGGTGGAATAGGGTTTGGAACTGCCGCCGGCGTCGAAGTCTGTGGCGCGAGCGCGATCGGCGCAGGCGGCGCGACAAACAGATGGTTGTCGGCTGTGGCGACTTGCGCCCAGAGACCAATACTAGCAAAGCCCCAGGGCACTCACGATGATAGACTTTGTGACGCAATTCACCGTCTCCTCCTTGGCAAGGTTAGATTCGTATTGAGGCCGAGGCTAGGACGACCCTTGGCGCGGGGTACGCCAGCATGATTTGGAGGCTCGGTCTTTTCACAATAGACTCCTTCCTTAATCGGGTTTGGGTGTCTATCCTTGAACCCCGAGGAAAGCGCCAAGTAGAATCGGGACTTGCTCCCAGGCGTAGAGGCCACGGCGCTGAAGTCAAACAGGCGAGGGGACAGTACTATAGAAATAGTACAGTGTCAATTGCCTATAAGTGCCTTTAGTACACCCCAAATGAGCTAGTGCCGACGAGGCTATTTCAATCGTTCGGGCTTTTCTCGGCGAGGATGACGAGTTTGTTTATTGCGCTTCCGCGACTTTCGGCATGAACTTGCACACCACGCCGCCTTTCATCACGAACACGACACGACGGACGGCGGTGATGTCTTTCAGCGGGTTGCCGTCGAGGGCGATGATGTCCGCCTGCATGCCCGGGGCAATGGAGCCGATCTGATCGCCGAGACCCATAGCTTCAGCGGCCAGCGAGTTGGCGGAGACCATTGCTGTCATGGGATCGACGCCGGCATCAAGCACACGATCGACAAACTCCTCGGCGTTACGGCCGTGCGCGCCAGCGACGGCGTCGGAGCCGAAGATGATTTTGAGGTTGGGGATCTCATAGGCGCGCTTCATGAAGTCGCGGTAGATGGGGATGAGCGCCTCCATGGACGCGAAGCCATCGAGCGTCGCCGGGTAGCCTGGCGTGCCCACGAACTTCTCCTTGTTCTGGAGGTAGTTCTTCCAGACCAGTCCGGCTTGCGGATCGAGCCATACTCCCTTTTCAGCCATGAGCTTGAGGTCATCGTCGGAGGCTCCCACGCCGTGTTCGACCTCGGTGCATCCGGCGTCGGTCGCGACGCGTACGGCTTCCTTATACGCATGGACCAATGTGCGGAGGCCGAGTTTCTTTGCTTCGTCGCAGGCAGCCTTGAGTTGCTCGGGCGAAAGCATCAAGGTCGAGTTGCGAAGGCTGTAGTTGGCGAAGATTTTGAGGAGGTCGGCTCCCGCAGCTTTTTGCTTTCCGACGAACGCGCGAATCTGGTCGGGCGTGCCGGATTTCTCGCCTTGTCCCATCAGCGGCTCGGCGGAGGTGAGGATGCGCGGACCGGGAATCTCGCCCTTGTTGATAGCGTCGCGCAAGGGGATGTCGGCAGGACTGCCGACACTCTGGACGGTGGTGAAGCCCGCCATCAGCGTGACCCATGCGTTGGAGGCGATGGCGTAGGCGATCTCTGCAGGTGAGCCTCCCGGCGTGCCGCTTTTGCCGTCTTTACCGAAGCTCCAAGCGATGTGGACATGCGAGTCGATCCAGCCGGGCAGGACCGTCAGGCCGCGGAGATCGTAATCGATAGGAGCGGCCTTCGGGTCGATCGCGACAATTTTCGAGTTATCGATAACGATGCGGGTGTCGTGCAACACGTGCCCCTTGCCGTCGAGCGCAGTGCTGACGGCGATCACCGCACGTTGCTTTGGATCTGGACCCGCTTGTCCCATAACAGTGGTGATCAGAATACTAAGAATGCATAGGACTGGCGTTCTGAAGCGCATGGTTGGTGGTCAGTTTCCTGTCGCCAGTGTCCAATTACCGTTAACCATCTATTGTGTAGGGCGACTTGGGTCGAATCGCGGTGATTCTATCCCACTTGGGTTGACGGGGCAGGCGGACACGAGGAGAATTCTATGTTTTGTGTGTTCTCGACGATCACGAGGGGGTATTCATGCGGGTTGTGAGTTGGATTGGGGTAGGACTCATCGTGTTGATTTCGTCTGCCATGGGGCAAACGGCGGGCGACAGCAAAGCGCTGCCGACACTGAATCATTTCGACGCAAGCGTGGTGAATCATCAGGTTGATCCTTGCGTGGACTTCTACAAGTTTGTGTGTTCGAACTGGCAGGCGGACAATCCGATTCCGGCCGACCAGGTGAGTTGGGGGACAGCATCGAACCTGTTGCTGTGGAACGAGACTCTGCTGCGCAACACGCTGGAGGAAGCTTCGAAACCTGTTCCGGGACGAAGCGCAACGCAGCAGAAGATTGGCGACTACTGGTACGCGTGCATGGACGAAGCCGGCATTGAGAAGAATGGGATGAAGCCAATAGAGCCCGAGCTAAACCAAATCCAGGCGATGAAGAACAAGTCGGAAATCGCCGGGGTCTTGGCGCAGGTCCAGATGAAAATGCCGGGCGCGTGGGCAAGTGACGATAACCAGACGCTGGCTCCCATGCTGGGATACAGCTCGACCATTGACTTTGGTAACGCGCAACTGATCGTGGCGGGTATTGATCAGGGCGGATTCGCCATGAATGGCAAGAGACTTCTACCTGTCGGACAATCCCCACCTCAAGGAAGTGCGGGAAAAATACGTGGAGCACATCCAGAAAATCTTCTTGCTGGCGGGGGAGAATGAGGCGAAGGCCAAGGCAGACGCGGAGACAGTGATGCGCATCGAGACCGCGATGGCCAAAGCCGCCATGGATTCGGTGAGCCGGCGGGACCCGAAGAAAATCAACAATGTGATGAACCTGCGACAGGTACAGGCACTCACGCCGTCGTTTCAGTGGAAGGACTACCTGGCAGCAGTGAAGTCGCCGACGCCGCAGCATTACCTCGTTTCGGCGCCCGAATTCTTCCGCGAATTGGAAACATTGTTACAAAGCCAATCGCTCGACAGTTGGAAGACCTATCTCTCCTATTGGGTAATAGACCGGAACGCGCGCTATATGAACAAGGCGTTTCAGGAAGCGAATTTTGACTTCTGGAATAAGACCCGGCTAGGACAGAAGGAAGAACTCCCGCGGTGGCGGCGTTGCGTGCGATGGGCCGACCGCGACTTGGGCGAAGCGTTAGGGCAAGCGTACGTGGCCACAGCGTTTCCGCCGGAGAGCAAGGCGCGGGTCGAGAAGATGATCAACGGCATCGAGGTGGCGATGGGCCAGGACATGCAGCAGGTGGACTGGATGGCTCCGGAGACGAAGCAAAAGGGAGACGTCAAGCTAAAAGCTGCACTGGACAACATTGGGTACCCCGACCACTGGCTGGACTATTCCAGCATCAACATCGAGCGCGACAACATGGTGGCCAATGTTCAGTCGGCGGCAGTGTTTGAGTACAAGCGGCAGCTCAACAAGATCGGCAAGCCGGTGGACCGCAGGGAGTGGGAGATGACTCCGCCGACCATCAATGCGTATGAGAACCCGCAGAAGAACACGATCAACTTCCCGGCGGGAATCCTGCAACCGCCATTTTTCGACCCCACGAAGGACGATGCCGTGAACTATGGCGCTATTGGCGTGGTCATGGGCCACGAGCTCACACACGGCTTCGACGACGAAGGACGCCAGTTCGATGCGCAAGGCAACCTGAAAGACTGGTGGACGGCGCAGGACGCCAAGGCCTACGAAGAGCGCGGCAAGTGTATTTCCGATGAATACACGCAAGAGGTCGCTGACCTGGGTGTAAAAACCAACGGCTTGCTGACGCAGGGCGAAGATACGGCGGACAATGGAGGCTTGCGGTTAGCCTACATGGCGCTGCAAGAGACCATGCAGGCGCAAGGAAAGTCTCTGTCCGACAAGGGACCGGACGGATTGACTGCATCGCAGCGCTTCTTCGTGGCACATGGTTATGCCTGGTGTCGAAGCACACGCCCGGAAACGGCCCGCACGCAGATCACCACCAACCCGCACTCGCTGGCGCAGTTCCGAGTAAACAACGTGGAATCGAACATGCCGGAATTCTGGCAGGCGTTCGGCTGCAAACAAGGGCAGCCGATGGTGCGGGCCAACGCGTGCCGGGTGTGGTAATCGATTCCCACAATTGCCAGAGGCAAGCAATTGTGGCCAACCCTAACTGCTAGGCTACCGCACGACACCTTCCAGCGGAGAACTGGCGGTGGCGTAGAGCTTTTTTGGCATGCGTCCGGCGAGATACGCCTCGCGTCCGGCGATAACGGCGTTCCGCATGGCGTCGGCCATGAGGACAGGATCTTGCGCGGCGGCGATGCCGGTGTTCATGAGCACCCCGTCCATGCCGAGCTCCATCGCAATAGTGGCGTCGGAAGCGGTGCCGACACCGGCGTCTACGATGAGGGGCACGTCGGTAATCATCTCGCGGAGGATGCGCATGCTGGGCAGGTTCTGGATACCGAGTCCGCTGCCAATAGGCGCGCCGAGAGGCATTACGGCGGCTGCTCCGACGTCGATGAGGCGCTTGGCGCAGACAATGTCGTCGGAGGTATAGGGCAAGACCGTGAAGCCCTCTTTCACCAGCACGCGCGTGGCTTCAATGGTGGCGGCGACGTCAGGAAACAACGTTTGCTGGTCACCGATGACTTCAATCTTGACCCAATCTGACAGTCCCACTTCGCGACCGAGTCGGGCGGCCCGAATGGCCTCGTCGGCGGTATAGCAGCCCGCGGTGTTGGGTAGCAGAAAATACTTATTGGGATCGATGAAGTCGAGCAGCGATTCTTTCGTACGATCAAGATTGACGCGACGAACAGCGACGGTGACCATCTCGGCACCGGAGGCTTCGATGGCGCGAGCGGTTTCCTGTCCCGACTTGTATTTTCCCGTGCCCACGATGAGGCGCGAGTTGAATTGCCTGCCAGCAATAATGAATGAGTCCATAGGTTTATTGTAAAGGCTGCAGGAAGTACGAAGCCACATCGCTGGCCCAATTGGCTTTCCGGCAACCGACAACGGAGTATGCTCCGTGCGGCTGTCTGGCCCTTCGGCTGAGGATTTTCTGGAGGAATCCATGCACTGGCTCATCGTCGCAATTCTGACTTGTTCGTTCCTGCCGTTATTTGCCGCCGACACGAAATCGGGTGCCGAGGTACTCAATCGCTGGGTGGGAGGCAAGTGGCCCTTGGAAGGCAAGATGCTCGACACCGACTACAGCAAAGCGACCGGTGTGACGGGCGTGAGCAACTGCGGGTGGTCGCCTGACCACATTTTCATGCTGTGTGACCAGTCCCTGATGGTGAATGGCAAGCCCGATCGCGACCTGTCGGTGTACGTTTTCGATCCGGAAAAATCCGAGTATCACTTTTATGGACTCTCGCCGAATGGCGACAAGCCACGCTCGACCGAGTTGGTTATTTCGCCGGACGGAAACCACTGGGAGTATCGCAATCAGCACGAGTCGAACGGCAAGAAGGTACTGTTTCGCACGATTAATGAGTTCCGCAACCCTGACCTGATCGAGTGGTGGTCAGAATACTCAACGGATGACGGCCAGCACTGGACGAAGATGGGTGGAGGCTCGGAGAAACGGGAGAAATAATTGTCTGTTGGCCTCACCACATCTGTACTTTGGCTATTGCGCAGATAGCCTTCGTCTAGCTTCATCCGACGTTGATCAAATGGCCGGCGCAAGAGGTACACTCAGAGCCGCATACCAGAAGTACGAGGTCAAGAAGTGACCGCGAGTACGCGGATTACTATGCCATCGGTTTGCTTACTATCCGCAAAAGTTTGCAGTGTTACGTCCGTTTACTCTTGTAGCAAGTGACCCTAAGTCGCTGATCCGGAAAGATGAACTTGCAAGGGAGTTTCGGCAACCAAATTGCGCTGAATCTGTCTGGAGGATGGTAAATGCGAATCAAGCGCCTGGTTCTGCTCTCGCTGCTGTTAGCTATCGGGTCACTCCCGGCACTAGCCGGCTGTATACCGTACTGTAACGTGGGTACCATCCCACCAACCAACGTTTTCACCGCCACGGTCACCGGAAGCATCACCGGTTACTTCATTCAGGGTGGCGCGGCCAGCGGGGGGGGCGCGGGCGACACCGACTTCGTCGCCATGCTGGATGTCAATACCAGCACTATGAGCGCGTGGCTTTTCCAAAACCAGACCAGCCTCCCCGGCGATACAGCGAACTTCGGAGCCGTCACCGCCGGCGACACTTTGGTTTTCTTCCTTCAGAACGTAAGCCTGAGCCAGATTTTCGCCTCCCAGCCGAGCCTTAGCTCTGATGGCGTTAACCACGCCTATGCGACTGCATTTGCTGGTGGCATCTTGAACGGCGCTACGATTCCGGCTGGCACGTATGTCGGCATGGAGGACCTGCCGGCCTGCTGCTCCGACTTTAACTACAACGATGACTCGTTCGTCTTCGTGGGAGTAGCGTCAACGGCAGCGCCTGAGCCTGGAACCCTAGCCCTGCTAGGTTCCGGAATTGTGGGACTCGCGGGATTGATTCGCCGCAAAGCCAGTCTATAGTTCCCAACCAGAAGCTAGCATTGAAGCCGGAGCGATGAACTTCGGCTTTTTTGTTCCCTTAGGGACAGCTGGGAGAAGCGCTGGCTAACTGCCGTTCGTTAATTGGTTCATTAGCCGAAAGAACCTCTGCGCCCTCCTGACGTCTCGCCCAATCTGCTCCTTCAGGGCATCTACGGCTTCGAACTTCCGCTCCTCGCGTAGTCGCTTCAGAAAGATCAGCTCCACCTCTGTCTGCGCCAGCAATTCGATTTCGTGGAAGTTCAGCAGGTGGCTTTCAATCGCGAACGAGTCTGGCCCGAACGTCGGACGCACGCCTACATTCGTCACCGCGTCGAAGCACTCGCCATTAATCCGTACGCGCGTGATGTACACCCCATTGGCCGGAACGAGTTCGTCGTAGCGCGCCAGGTTCACGGTGGGGACTGTGTAACGCGTGCCGTAACCGCGACCGCGTCCCGGATTCGACAGGATGCTAAATGGCCGGCCAAGTAGAGCTCGTGCTCGCTCCACCAGGCCAGCCGCAATCAGGCTGCGGATCTCGCTGCTCGACACATGATGCCCACGCAGCAATTGCTCCGAATAGGTATGGACATCGAAGCCCATCTCGCGGCCAAACGCCGTGAGTGTCTCAACGTTGCCCTGAGCCTTGTGGCCGAAGTGAAAGTTGTAGCCTTCGTGTACCTCGCGGGCGTGCAGTGCATCGACCAGCACGGTGCGCGCGAAGTCGTGCGCCGACATCAGCGACAGGTCACGCGTGAACGGCAGCACGAGCACTGCATCCACTCCTGTCCGCTCCAACAGTTCCAGCTTGACTTCGAGCGGTGTCAGCAGTTTTGGCGCGCTGTCGGGCCGCAGGATGCGCAGCGGATGCGGGTCGAAGGTCACCGCTACCGCTTTACCCCCGATGGCGTGGGCGCGCTCGGCCATGTCCCGGACCACCGCCTGGTGGGCCACGTGCACCCCATCGAAGTTGCCCACGCTCGCTACCGTTGGGCCAAGCTGCGCGGGCACATCTTCAAGCTTGCGAAATACTTGCATCGTCCGTTGGCGTCCTAGAGTTCGAATTCGAGCTTCAGCCCGTCATAAGAAAGACGCACATCCTCTGGCAGCGTGGCGTTGGTCGCCTCGTGCGGTAGATCGTGCGACATGTGGGTAAAGAAAGCGCGCTTCGGCTTGAGTTGTTCAACGATCTGCAGTGAATTCGCCAACGTCGAGTGCGTCGGATGTGGATGATGCCTCAATGCATCAAGAATCAGGATGTCGAGCCCTTCGAGTTGTGCGAATGTTTCGTCAGGAATCGAGCTGAAGTCCGTCAGATATGCCGCAGAGCCGAAGCGGTACGCCTCAATCGGATAATCTCCATGATTGACTACGAGCGGAATAAACTTCGCTCCAAACAACTCAATCGGTCCATCGATGGTGTGAATCTCAACCTGCGCCAGACCGCCGTACTTGTAGTCGCCGTCGAAGATATAACGAAACACGCCGCGCAAGACCCGGGCCGTATTTTCCGTGGCATACAGCGGAATCTTTCCCCCTCCCGTAACCCGGGGAAAGCTCAAGGGACGCACATCATCCAGCCCGAGAATGTGATCGGCGTGGCCGTGTGTGTAGAGCACGGCGTCGATGCGGCGAATGTGCTCGCGAAGCGCCTGCTCGCGAAAATCAGGAGAGGTGTCGATTAGCACGGTGTGGCCGTCCCACTCCACCATGATGGACGGCCGCAGACGTCGATCGTGCGGATCGCTTGACGTACACACCGCGCAGGTACAACCGACGGTAGGCACTCCCATCGACGTACCGCTACCTAGCACCGTGAGGGTAGCCGGCATCAGTGTTCGGCGGAAACGCCGTCCTTGGGCGGGTTGGCAAGCAGATTCGTGACCTCAAGATACGCCATACGCAACTCGTACAACACATTGCGCAGCGTGGCCTCCTCGGTGCCGTTCAGGTTACCCTTGGTCTTGTCGTTCACGATGCCGAGTATGTCGATAGTCTGGCGAGCACCGATCAGGTCGAGTGTCGGCTTCTCGCCCTGCGGAGCAGCCAACCCAAGTTGCATCAGGGTCGTCATGTATAACGACGCGACAAACTTCTCGAACGTCATCTCCAGATCGCGCGCCTGGTCGGCTCTTCCTTGTTTGTCCAACTCCTTGCGGATGCGGTAGTCCATCTTCTTTGTTGACTCCGCGTAAGCTTCGGCTCCCGCGTTCTGCTCTGCCATCGATGGGGCATCCATCCCATCCGTCAAGTTGATCTTTGGCTCGGCGGGCGGCGCAGCCGGTTTCTGTTGGGCAGCGCGTTCCTGGTTGACGCGCTCTTGCGCCTCGGAGGCGGCGCGTTCGCGTTCGGCCTCGCGCTCTTCGGCTTCCACCACATCCTGACGAAGCTCGCCGTCGCTACTGAAAAGCCGACGGTCCTTGACCACAAATTCTGATTTTGGTTCTTTCTCGGCCATATCTCCCCTGATTACAACTGAAACGGAATTGATTGTACGGTGGCTTTCTGTTCACCGATCTGCACGGTTGTCCCCGGCGCTTCGAACTCGCGGCGAACATAACCCAGCGCGAGTGTGCGCTCGCCACCTGGAAGAGGGATCCTCATTGCCCTGGTGATTTCGCCGATATTCTTGTCGTCGTCTTTAATCTTTGCGCCGGCCTGCGGAGGTTCGCCCTCCACCAGGAATCCCGTGAAGGTGCGATGCAAAATGGCGCGGGCCCGAATGCGCTCGACAATCTCCTGCCCGATGTAACATCCCTTGGCGAAGTTCAACGCGTGCTTCTGCTCAGTTTCCTGCGGGAGGTCACGCTGGCTCAAATCGATGCCGTAGCGCGGAACACCGCGCACGATGCGATGCCACTCGAGCGCTTCGCTGCCTACCGGCGTCGCACTGGCCTTCGTCAGCGCGTCCCACACCGTCTCAGCGTGCTCTGCGGCCAACCAGATTTCGTAGCTATCCATGTTGGGATGCGTATTCCGCGCAACCGAAACTCCAATCTTGCGCCAGTTAAGGTCAATGACCTGCCCGCGGTCGAGTTGCACAATGTCGATGCCGGCTTGCTGCAACACGGTTACAGCCTTGGGACCTGCAAGCCCAATCGCCGACAGCTTGTCGGTGATGTCGGCCACTTCGACGTCGTCCATGATGATGTAGCGGTCGAACATGTCCTTGATGGCTTGTACCTGGGAGCGATCGCTGGTGACGAGCAGGTAGTCGCCGCGATTGTAGGCGACGAGGTCAGCGACGATGCGGCCTTGCGCCGTCAGGAGGAACGAGTAGTTGCCGTGTCCCACAGGTAGGTCGCGGACGTTATTGGTGAGCATGCCATTCAGCCAGCGGACGCGGTCTTCACCGGTCAACACCAACTTGGCCTGCCAGCTCATGTCGTAGAAGCCGCATGCGTCGAGGAGGACGCGAAGCTCAGCGGCGGGATTGCCGAAGGACACGGGCGTGTCGCCGCCGCGATAGTCACGGAGAGTCGCGCCGTTCGCCATCAGCCTGTCTCGTAGGGTGGAAACACTCATATAGAACTTTTGATTATAAAGGAGCGAAAGGGGAGCAAAGAGGAAGCCGTGTTATACGTTAGCTGACATGCGTGGATGGTATTGGCTCGCGCTGGGTGTTGCGCTGTTTTGTCCGACAGCGTTTGGACTCGGACAGCAGAAATGTGTTGAGGCTATCGCGACTAGCGGCAGCTTCAGGCTGGTTCAGCGCGGCGTGGCAGCTTCGCTGCTCATAGATTCGTCGGATTATCCCGGCGTAGTACGCGCGGCGATCGATTTAAAGAGCGACATTGCGCGAGTGACCGGCATATCTCCAGTGGTGGCGCACAATGCTAGTACCCTGGGCACAAGCGCGGTTCTCATCGGCACGATCGGAAAGAGCCCGATCATCGATGGCTTGATCGGTAGTGGGAAGATCGATGTTACAGGAATCGCCGGCAAGTGGGAGTCGTTCCTGATTCAGGTGGTGGCGAATCCGCTTCCGGGTGTCGCCAGTGGACTGGTCATCGCCGGCAGCGACAAGCGCGGGACTATCTACGGCATCTACGATCTCTCCGAGCAAATCGGCGTATCACCGTGGTACTGGTGGGCGGATGTCCCCACGCGGCACCAGGATGCGTTGTTCGTGAAGGCGGGTAGGTACGTACAAGGGCCGCCGGCAGTGAAGTATCGCGGCATCTTCCTCAACGACGAAGCTCCCTCGCTCACCGGCTGGGTGCATGAGAAATTCGGGAATTACAATCACGAATTTTATGTGAAAGTATTCGAGCTGCTCCTGCGGCTGAAGGGCAACTATCTGTGGCCCGCGATGTGGAACAACGCGTTCAACGAAGATGACCCTCTGAATCCAAAGCTGGCGGATGAGTACGGCATCGTGATGGGAACGTCGCATCATGAACCAATGCTTCGGGCCCAACAGGAATGGAAGCGGCACGGTCTAGGCCCGTGGGACTACGCGAAGAATGCGGACGTTCTCGACCAGTTTTGGACGGAAGCCATCGAGCGCAACAAGGGTTACGAGAGCATTGTCACGCTAGGTATGCGCGGTGACGGCGACATGCCGATGTCAGAGAGCGCCAACGTTGCGCTGCTGGAGAAGATCGTCGCTGAGCAGCGCGAGATTCTCGCCGAACACATGGGTAAGCCGCTGAACGAGGTTCCGCAGGATTGGGCGCTCTATAAGGAGGTGCAGGAGTATTACGAGAAGGGCATGCGTGTGCCCGACGATGTAACGCTGCTGTGGAGCGACGACAACTGGGGCAACCTGCGGCGCGTTCCCACGAAGGAGGAACGCAAGCGCATTGGCGGCGCGGGAGTTTATTACCACTTCGACTACGTCGGCGATCCGCGTTCCTACAAGTGGCTCAACACCGTTCCCATCACCAAGGTTTGGGAACAGATGAACCTCGCCTACGAATATGGCGCTGACCGCATCTGGATTGTGAATGTCGGCGACCTGAAGCCGATGGAGTTCCCTATCGAGTTCTTTCTCACTTTCGCATGGGACCCCCACCGCTGGCCGAAGGAAATGATCACGGAATACACGCGTATGTGGGCTGAGCGCGAGTTCGGGCCGAAACACGCGGCTGAAATCGCCCACATTATTTCGCAATACACCAAATTCAACGCTCGCCGAAAACCGGAATTGATCGACCCTGACACCTTCAGCCAGGTGAATTATCAGGAGGCGGAGAGTGTGCTCGCGGAGTGGCAATCGCTCGTGAGCGATGCGGAGAAGGTTTACGAAGAGCTTCCTGCGAACACACGGGATGCATTCTACGAGATGGTACTGTATCCAACAAAGGCGTCGGCGCTAGTGACGGAGCTCTACATTGCTGCCGGGAAAAACCATCTTTATGCGATGCAAGGGCGAGCGAGCGCGAACGATACCGCGGCGGAAGTGGGCGCGCTTTTTCAAGCTGACGCGAGGCTGTCGGCGGAGTACAACCACAAGCTCGCCGGTGGGAAGTGGGACCACATGATGGACCAGACGCACATTGGCTACACGTCGTGGCAGGAGCCTTCAAAAAATGTTATGCCCAAAGTTCGGGAGGTGAAAGTTCTCACGGGTCCAAGTATGGGCATCGCTGTCGAAGGATCTGTCCTGGCGTGGCAGAACGGTCTTCACGATGAGTCGCTTCTCTCTTTCGATGTCTTCAACCAACAAGGGCGCTACATCGATGTCTTCAACCGAGGGGGCCCTTCATTCGAGTTTGAAGCGACCATGACTGCGCCATGGATAACGGTAACGCCGCAACGCGGTATTGTCGCACAGGATCAGCGACTCTGGGTAACGATCGACTGGGATCGCGCGCCCGCAGGAAAGACAAATGAATCCGTGACAATCACTGGGTCTGACGGCCAAACCATAAACGTGCCGCTCACTGCCTTCAACCCGTCAGACCCAGCACGATCCTCGCTCCATGGCTTTGTCGAGGCCGACGGATATGTGTCCATCGAAGCGGAGCGCTATACAGCCAAGTTCGATACCCCGAACGCAAGTTGGCAGAAGATCGCCGACTACGGACGCACGCTGTCCTCGATGACGGTCTTCCCCGTCACCGCGAGGAGCGTGACGCCTCCTACCGATTCGCCACGGCTCGAATACCAGATGTATTTGTTTCATCCCGGCAAGCTCGAGGTCGAGACGATCCTGGCGCCGACCTTGAACTTCGTTCCCGGACGCGGCCTCCGTTATGCGATTTCATTCGACGGTCGGCCGCCCCAGATCGTCGATGCCCTGGCCAACGATACACAACAGGAGTGGGCGCGGACGGTCGAGGACAGCGTTCGCAAGGTGAAGTCAATTCATACCGTCGAAGGTGTCGGGTATCACACGCTTAAAATCTGGATGGTCGATCCCGGCGTCGTGCTCCAGAAACTCGTCATCGATCTTGGAGGCGTCAAGCCCAGCTATCTCGGCCCGCCCGAAAGCTTCCACAATCCCTAAATGCCGAGCATCCCGAAAATCGCTATCGTCAATCGCTAGTTGCTAGTTGCCGGCTGCTTTGTTTATCGTTCCAACTCGTGACCCATAAGAAACGCATCGCCGTCGTCCCTGGTGACGGAATCGGCAAAGAAGTCATTCCCCAAGCTCTCGAAGTCCTTCGCGTTTCCGGTGCTCGACTCGAATTCACTACCTTCGATTGGGGGGCTGATCGCTATCTCATTGACGGCACCACCATCCCGCCTGGCGGATTCGACATGCTCGCGCGCGACTTCGACGCTATCTTCGTTGGAGCGCTCGGCGATCCGCGTGTGCCTTCCAACATTCACGCCAAGGAAATCCTTCTCGGCATGCGGTTCCAGATGGACCTCTACGCTAACGTTCGGCCGGTACGGCTGATTGATGCTTCGCTTTGTCCGCTGAAGGATGCTACAACCGCCGATGTGAACTTCACTGTAATTCGCGAGAACACGGAGGGCGTTTACGCGGGCATGGGCGGTAACTTCAAGTTCGGCACGCCGGACGAGATCGCTACGCAGGAAGACATTAATACGTACAAGGGTGTTGAGCGCGTCATCCGTTATGCGTTCGAATATGCGCGAGCGAACGGACGCAAGAAACTGCTGATGGCGGACAAGTCGAATGTGATGACCTACGCTGGCGGCCTTTGGCAGCGAGTGTTCAAGCAGGTCGCGACGGAGTTTCCCGATATCGCCATGCAACACATGTATGTTGACGCGCTCTGCCTCCAGATGGTCCGTGAGCCGCAGTCGCTTGATGTCATCGTTACCAACAACATGTTCGGCGATATCATCACCGACCTCGCCGCCGCCTTGCAGGGAGGGCTCGGCATGGCCGCCAGCGGCAACATTCATCTCGGACGCACATCGATGTTCGAGCCCGTTCACGGCTCAGCTCCTGCCATTGCAGGCAAGAACCAGGCGAATCCCATGGGTGCAATCCTGACCGGAGCGATGATGCTGGCCCATCTGGGATTGACGACGGAAGCGCGGAAAATTGAAGCGGCCGTACACGCCGCGGTCGTTGAGAAAAAGACGACAGGCGACGTTGGCGGAAGCCTCGGTACCCGCGAATGTGCGAAATGGATCGCGGAAGCGGTCGGGAGGGCCGGCGCCTCGTAGTATTGCCGTTGGAGTCAAGCTTTGCGTTTGGACGGAGCCGCTCTCTTGCGGGCTTTTGGCTTCGCTTTCTTCGCGACGGCTTTCTTCCCTGCCGCCGTTTTCGCCGCTGCTTTCTTGGCCGCTTTTGCGGCTGCACCCGGCTCGGGCAAATCTTTCATTTCCGCCGCTCGCCATAGATACCAGCACGCCACGCTGCGATGTGGACGCCACCGTTCGCCGTAGGCCATCAGTTCCTTCGGCTTGGGCAACTCCTCCATGTGATGCATCTTGGCGAAGCCCTTGCGAACGCCGTAGTCATCGACCGCCAGCACGTCCGGCCTTCCCAGTCGAAAGATCAAGAGCATCTCGACGGTCCATCTGCCGATGCCGCGCACCGCAGTCAACCGCTCAACCAGTGTGTCGTCGCTAAGTTTGTGCGCCTCGCGCACCGTGGGCACCGTACCGTCGAGCGCCTTCGCAGCCAGGTCGCGAATCGCCAGCATCTTCGCTTGTGATAACCCCGCTGAGCGCAACAACTCAGGAGTGGCGGCGAGGACTTGCTCAGGCGTTGGAAAGCCCGCGGCTTCACCGTGACGTGTCGTGATCCTGTCCGTGTTGTCGGGAAACAGTGCCTTTACTCGCCCGGTGATGATTGCAGCCACTTTGCCGTTGAGCTGTTGATAGATGATCGACTCCAGCAACGACTCGAAAATGCTCTGCGTGTTCTCAGGTTGCAGCGCGCATGGGCCAGCCTTGGCAATAATTTTCGCCAGCTTGCGGTCCGCGCTCGACAGGTGCGCAATGGCAGCGGTGTGATCGAGTCTTTTAGCCATGTTTACCTTGGATGGAAGTGAAGTTGCCAGGGATTCGACGCTCTACGTGTTGGGTTGTCATCACGAGCCCGCGACAGCGGCGCGGGCTCCGCTAACCCTGTTCACTCCGGAGGCTCCTTCGCCGTATTCGCTTCAACCGCCTCGCTCTCCAATGCCAATATCGTCTCGTCGTCTACGTCCCAAGTCTTCAGGATGCGAAAGATAACACGGCCGCCAAATCCGGCACGCACCAACCCGCGAAAAACTTTAGCTGCGTCGCGCTGCGTTGCGGGCTTCTTGATCCGTTTACGGTGCAAGTACGAGCGCGCTAACTGCTCTTCATTCACGTCTTCGTACGCCGCGCCAACCGTCTTCTCGATAATGTCCCCGTGCACGCCCTTGGCCTTCAAGTCCTGCACCACACGCATGCGCCCGAACTTCTCATTGTCCTTGCGAAATCGGGAGTAGGTCTCGGCATAGCTTGTATCGTTAAGATACTTCTGTTTTTTGAGCTTGGCGATTACGACCTCAACCAACAGTTGACCTATTTCCTCCTGATGCTTCACCCGCTCCCGCATCAGCCGCTTCAGCTCTGCGACGGTTCGCATCTTGCGGCCTAGGGCCCCCACGGCATACTCGTACAGCATCGCCTCGTCGTAAACCTTCTGGGTGCGCTTGAACGCCATGGCTGGATTATAGGCGCGCCCGTAGCCAGAACCAGCCGTGCCGCTTTACACTTCCCCCGTCCTCTGGCACATTAAAAAGTGGAAACCCAATCAATCGTCGTCCTTGACTTCGGCTCGCAATATACTCAGCTCATCGCGCGCCGCATCCGCGAACAGAATGTCTTCTCCGTCGTCCTTCCCTGCACCGCATCCCTGAAAGAGATCAAAAGCTACTCGCCGGCGGGCGTCATCCTGTCTGGCGGCCCTTCATCGGTCTATGAGAAGGACGCGCCGGTGGCCGATGAGCAGGTCCTGCATCTCGGAGTGCCGGTTCTGGGCATCTGCTACGGACTGCACTACATGACGCAGAAGCTCGGAGGCAAGGTCATTCCGGGCAGCAAGCGCGAGTATGGACACGCTGACGTCGAACTCCTGCGCGACGACTGTCGGCTCTTCAAGGGACTTAGCGGGCCGCTGCACGTGTGGATGTCGCACGGCGACGAGGCTGAGGTGCTTCCAGAAGGCTTCCACCTTGTCGCCCAATCCTCGAACGCCAAGGCCGCCTTTGAGGATCCTGCACGGAAGTATTACGCGGTGCAGTTTCATCCCGAAGTCCACCACACTAAGCAAGGAACCGCGATCCTGCGCAACTTCGTATTCGACGTCTGCGGGCTCGAACCGAACTGGACGCCGCAACGCTTCATCGATGAGACCGTCGAGACAATCCGCACGCAGGTCGGCAGCGGACGAGTGATCTGCGGACTGTCGGGCGGCGTGGATTCGTCTGTCGCGGCTGTGCTCGTTCATCGCGCTATCGGCGAGCAGTTGACGTGCATCTTCGTCAACAACGGCGTGTTGCGCAAGCACGAGTTCGAGAAGGTGCAGCACAACCTGCGCGACAAACTGGGACTCAACATCGACGCCGTTGATGCAACCGATCTCTTTCTCGGCAAACTCGCTCGCGTCAAAGACCCGGAGAAGAAGCGCAAAATCATCGGTCGCGAATTCATTGCCGTCTTCGAGCAGGAAGCTCGCCGCATCGCCGAAACCGAGGGCAAGGTCGATTGGCTGGTACAAGGGACGCTCTATCCTGACGTCATCGAGTCGCGTTCGGTGCGGGGGCCGTCGCAGACCATCAAGAGCCACCACAACGTCGGCGGCTTGCCCAAGCGCATGAAGCTCAAGCTCATCGAGCCGCTCAAAGACCTCTTCAAGGACGAGGTCCGCAAGATCGGTCGCGATCTCGGCATGCCCGACGACATCCTCCAGCGTCAACCGTTTCCCGGGCCCGGACTCGCCGTCCGCATCCTCGGCGAAGTCACCCGCGAGCGCGTCGCCCTCTTGCAGGAGGCCGACGACATCGTAGTCGGCGAAATCAAGCGCGCCGGACTCTACACCAAGATCTGGCAGTCATTCGCCGTGCTGCTGCCCGTCATGTCGGTCGGCGTGATGGGCGATATGCGCACCTATGCTTACACCTGCGCCATCCGTGCCGTTAACTCGGAAGACGGGATGACGGCCGACTGGGTTGACCTGCCGCACGAGGTGCTGAAGACCATCTCAAACCGCATCGTGAACGAGGTCAAGGGAATCAATCGCGTGGTGTACGACGTAACCTCGAAGCCTCCGGGAACGATTGAGTGGGAGTGAGCGTTCCCGTTTTGGAACGCCGAACGGTGGTCTGTACCCCTCCCCCTATCCGCAAGCCTTCTAGAATCAGCAGCTTAGCGACTTCGTGGGGCAAATGGTTGAGCCCGTGTGACTTAGAAGTAAAGTCGTCTATCCAAAGAACTTATTGTGCCCACGCGGGACTCGCCCAGCTGGGGAGCGTTCGGGACAAGAATCCCTTTCACCCTGATGAGCGCGATTGTAGGGAAAGTGATGGTGCTGGAAAAGGACGTAGGTCACGTCGCAGTGTGATAAGAGAGCGCTCTAGCCCGACGCAAGACGTGGAGTTCACGAATCGTAGACGTGGAAACGGGCCAGGGTTCATGGCTGCGGCTTCGACAACAGCCAAGTTAAGCAAGATTCGGGGATGCGCTATGACGAAAGTAACCGGCGTCCTCGACGAGACCCACAGCCACGTATCGAACAATGTGACAGGTGGGGTACACGCGACCGCGAAGAAAACAAAAGCCCCAGGTTGTCCTAACAGAAGGGCAACCTGGGGACGTTATGTTTATTGCTGGGCAGTCCTAAAACTGTGACAAGTTGGCGACGGCGTTTGTTACTGTTTTGCGATATATTCTGCGCCTGCGGTCGTTTTAAATAGCCGTTGGGGTCGCGCTTGTCCTGGACATGCACCTCGAGCCGATGGGTCGCGGTCCGCGCTAAACGCCCGGGTATCGTCTGGCAAGCTATGACGGCACCTAGCAGAGCAAGGGCGGCACAAAGCAACATCACCAGCCGGAAGCTGAAGACGAACGACGACAGGATGGAAGACTGGATAGCCGATGCAGTCGCTGGGCCGACTCCTGCAGGAACGGTAAGAGCACCCATTCTGTTTTCGTTCGACTGCAACTCGACTCGGACATCCGCCGACATCTGCACGTTGATGAGACGACGACTCAACTGTTCACCGAAGGTGGCGACCATAACGACACCGAAGACTGCAATGGCCAACACTGCAGCAACGCGAGCGACGGCATTGTTAATGCCCGAAGCAGTTCCTACCTGGTCCTGGTCAACAGCATCCATAACCACTGTGGTTAAAGGCGCGACACTGACGGCCATCCCCAAGCCGAGCACGACGACCGCCGGAAAGAAGGTCATCCAGTAGCTGCCACCGATGGACGGTATCGAAAACAACAGGAATCCGAGGGCCGATATGACAGGGCCAATGATCAGCGGAAGGCGCGCGCCATAACGGACCACCAGGCCTCCGGACCACCTCGACAACAGGAACACAAGCAGAGTCATTGGCAAGATCGCGCCGCCTGCAGCGGTTGCGGAGTAGCCCTGAACCTGAATGAGATTCAGTGGGAATAAAAAGAAGAAAACTCCGATGGCGGCGTACAAGAAGAGCGTCAGGAGATTTGCACCGCTAAAGGCGCGCGACTGAAACAGCTCGAGCGGAACCACCGGCGATACCGCGCTTCGTTCGATGAATAGAAACGCGACTGCACCGATGATGCCGGCGGCAAGACTTGCCACAACCAGTGGATGCCCCCACCCTAGTCTCGTGGACTCAATGAAACCGAACACGAGTCCAGTGAGGCTCAGGGTGGCGGCAATTGCACCCATCCCGTCGACTCGCCCATGACGCGTGCTTCGGCTCTCGGGCATGCACCACAAGCTGACGGCGATCACTGCAGCCGCCAGAGGCACGTTGAGGAAGAATGCCCACCTCCACGACAAATGTTCAATGAGCCATCCGCCGAGGACGGGCCCGATGGCCGTCGTTATCGCGGTAGATCCTGACCAAGTGCCGATAGCTCGTCCTCGCTCTTGCTCGTCGAACGATGCACTGATAAGAGCAAGGCTTCCGGGAACCAGGAAGGCAGCACCGATTCCTTCGATCGCGCGAGCCGCTATCAGTTGCCCAAGACTCGAGGCAAGGCCACAACCGATCGAGGCCAGCGCAAAGACCGCAATTCCCAGTAGAAACATGCGTCGACGGCCAAACAGGTCACCCATCGATCCGCCGACAAGAATCAGCGCAGCCAATGTCAGTCCGTAAGACTCCACCACCCACTGCACGCCAACAACACTCGCGCCAAAACTGCTTTGCAACGCAGGCAGCGCGACATTGACGACCGTGCTGTCGATGAAGGCCATGCTCGACGCAATAATGGTCGCCACCAGCACCCACACGCCCTGCTCGCGACGACAAGGCATGGCCGCAATGTGCGAGCGGACTACTGCTTCATCGCATGGCGGCTTCATGCGAGTAATAGATGTGCCACTTGGGCGAGCCGCTTCTCTTAGAGGAGGACGGCCGGTCAACCGCTTCTCTTAGTCGCGCCTTCTTAGTCACGCCACGCTTCGGATGAATCCTGCGAGTGAAATTCGAGACAAAAATCGCCCGCTTTGTGCGAAACTGCCGTGACGCATGCCATGGGGAGAGGGATGACTGGGACCGATGATCGGCTGAACACTGCAACCATTCTCGGAATGATCGCCATGGGCGTTGCCGTGCTCGTGGTGGCGAACGACTTCACCGCGCTGTCGGTGGCGCTGCCCGCCATGGAGCAGGCGTTTGGCTCGAAACTGTCGACGGTGCAGTGGGTGATTAATGGCTACGCCATGGTGTTTGGCGTGGTTATCGTTACCGGCGGGCGGTTGGCCGACATGTTCGGACGCCGGCGCATCTTCTTTGCCGGAACGGTAATCTTCGCCCTATTTTCGGTGATTGGCGGATTCGCGCCAAATATCGGGCTGCTGCTCGCCTGCCGCTTCATCATGGGTATTGGCGGAGCGATGATGTGGCCCGCCATTCTTGGCATGACCTATGGACTTTTGCCGGCGAAGAAAGCCGGACTCGCGGGCGGCATTATTTTA
The DNA here is from genome assembly GCA_963738905.1 of uncultured Acidobacteriaceae bacterium. Taxonomy (GTDB): domain Bacteria; phylum Acidobacteriota; class Terriglobia; order Terriglobales; family Acidobacteriaceae; genus DASRAA01. The sequence goes on along the minus strand of CAVTYG010000006.1, from coordinate 139,322 downwards.
GGCGCGGCGGGATTTGGCAATGCGGTGGGGCCGCTGCTGGGAGGACTGCTGACCGACACGGTGGGATGGCGATGGATTTTCTTTCTGAACCTGCCGGTGGCCGCGGCGGCTGTGCTGATCGTCCGCCTGGTGGTGCCGGCTGATGCGGAGACAAGGCACGACAAGGGAATCGACTATCTCGGAATGGGAGTGCTGTCGGTTGGATTACTTTCGCTGCTGCTGGCGCTGGATTGGGCACTCGACTTGGGCTGGACGGCGCCATTGATCGTCGGCTTGTTCGCATTGGCGGCGGTAGCGTTGGTCGCGTTTTCGTTTGTGGAACGCAGAGCGGGCGATGATGCCCTGGTTCCGGGAAATGTTCTGCGGAACCGGAGCTTCGCCGCTGCTTGCCTGTCAACGCTGCTGTGTTCGGCGATCTTCTTCGCGGCGCTGCTTTATCTGCCGCAGTTCATGTCGAAAGAGCTCGGCTTTAACGCGGCGAACTCCGGCGCGGGTCTGCTGCCGATGATGGGGACATTCATGGTGACCTCATTCATAGCGGGACGGCTGTATGAAGTTCTCGGGCCGAAACTCGTGGTTGCGATGGGCGCCTTGCTGCTGGGCGCGGGCATGATTCTGTTGTCGATGATCCACCAGACCACGACCTACCACGAACTCGTCCTGGGGATGGTCGTACTCGGGACCGGAGTGGGGCTGTTCTACTCGTCGGTCACGACGGCAGCGGTGACCGCGCTCGAACCATCGGAAGCCAGCCTGGCGGGTGCGATTGTCTACATGTTTCAGATTGCAGGCGGATCGATTGGCGTCGCATTGAATACGGTAATCGTGGTTTCGGCGAGGTCGATGCCGGCGGGCATTCATGCGGCGTTCCTGGTGGATGGAGCGCTGGCGATTTGCAGCGCGATGGTCGCTGTCTTGTTTGTGGGAGGCACGATCGACAGGGAGAGGCTGCGCGGGTTGCGGCACCATCATCGGGCGCACGCGTGAGGGTCACTCCTGAAGGAAAATATTCAGGAGCGAGTTGTGGACCTGAATTCCGCCGTTGTATTCAATGAAGCCCATATCGCGAAAGCGGTTCATGAAGAAGCTTACGCGGGAGCGGGTGGTGCCGATCATTTCAGCCAAGGTTTCCTGGCTGATCTTGGGAATTAAGGTTTCGGGTTTACTTGACTTACCAAACTGCGCCAGCAATAAGAGGATTCTCGCGAGCCGCTTTTCGCTGGAATTAAAAAGCTGATCGACGAGGTCGGCTTGGATGCGGGCATTGCGCGCGAGAAGGAATTTCATGAACACGTCGGACAACTTTGGTTGCTGGTGGAGGATGCGAACCATCTCCGTTTTCTTGATGCTAAGCAGTGCACAATCGGTCATGGCAGTAGCGGTCGCGAGTCGAAAGGGATGAACCGATACAAGGCACTCTTCTCCTAAGAATTCTCCCGGACCCACCAAGGCGATCGTCGCTATTTTTCCGGCGGCGGAAACGATTGTTACTTGCAGGCGGCCCGCCTGCACATAAAAGACATGGTCGGCGGGCTCGCCTTGCGCATAGGCGGTGCGGCCTTTTCTTAGGCTGATAAGCCTTCGTCCCAATCCGGCTTTCGCCAGAAAACTCCTGGGATCGAACGTTGGATTGCTGGATTTTTGCTGCGGCTTGGCTTTCGGGACACGGAGAAACTTTGCTTCTTCGGCGGTAGCCGATTTTGCGGAGCGGGTCGCATCCGGCGGAGAGACCCGTTTGACTGGATTGCGTTTGGTGCGGGAGGAAACCGTTTTGGCCATCATTTCGTACCTCGAAGGGGCGGGCCTGACGTGTCGCATATCGCAGCCCTTCACCTGCGACACCGTCCCAGAGGTTCAATATTTTACAAAATTGTGCCGATTTGCAAAACGGTCTCGAGCACCTGGTCCTGTCAGTGAACGTCGCGAAGAGACGCGACAGGGGCACAACTTCGCGTTCCTTCGAACTGATATCGGCAACGACGTAAATCTGCCGGGTGAGCAATATTGAACAGACTGGTTCCGGCGGATCGGACTATGCTGCCTGAAATAGAGCGCGAGCCGGTTGCAGTCGGCCCCTCAGAGCAGCGATGCTCCCCCTTTTCCACTGTGACCGGCCGTGCATGACTTCGGGCGCAACACCGAGGATGGCGATGGTTGCACTGCAGGAACAACTATGAACCCAAATCCAACATCTGCCGGTATAGAGCCGTCGCTCATATTGTGTATCGATGACGGGGACATTGCCCTGCGGGTGAGGAAATTGCTGCTAACCCATGCGGGCTATCGTGTGCTCACCGCCAGGTCAGCGGAAGATGGCTTGGACCTCTTCAAGAGCAACGCCATCGACCTCGTCATCGCCGATCATTTTCTAAGCGGCAAGACCGGAACGGAATTCGCCAAAGAAATGAAAATGCTGAAACCAGCAATTCCAATTCTTATCTACTCGGCTGCCTATATCTACTCGTCTGTCTATGAAAGGCCTATCGGCCTCGAGTTCGCGGATGAGTTCCTGGCGAAATGCGAGCCGCCACAGCTCCTGCTCGATACCATCGCTCGCCTGTTGGCCAACGCCAACTAGCCTGAGGGCAAGCGCCGCGAGCGAAGCCCGTGCACGTTTTGCGGTACCACCATCGCGCACACGCGTGACCGAAGCGCGCGCGACCATTTGGCCTGATGAGTTGCTACCTGAACATCAGGGTTTTTCCCTTTGCAGCATCGCTGCGATGGGCACCACCAGCGGCACCAGCAGCCACAGTGATTGTCGCCGATATCTTCGAAATGTTGACCTGGTATCGCTAAGCTCGTCGGCCACTTGCGCGCGAGCGTCCCCTTGCCGTGCCATACCGATGGCACATCCCAACAACACGGCGTAGGTCAGCGCCAAGGACAACAAATAGGCACCCACTAGCACCTGCCAAATGGCGTGAGTGCGGAATATGCCCACGCGGACGCTGAGCACGCCGATGGCGGCGCCAATTGTGACAGCGAAGCCATATTCGGCGAAGACAATTTTCGGCCCGAGAAAGACAAGTTCCACCGCCACTAGCTTGCGAACACGAACCATGCGCGGAAAGCATACACCGCATGCAATTCAGTTTGTGTCGGGCGGCTCAGGGCGCTATCATCGGGAGTTTGATTAGCAATCCTCGACATTCTCTATGAGCCACTCTTCGATTCTTTCCTGCGCCGAGCGTTGGCGCCGCGCGCTCAGGGAGGCGGCATGTTGAGAACCGCCTTCATTAAGCTTTCCGAAAACAAGCCGCTACGCCATTTCGCCGAGACTTCGGCGATGGGGATCCGTTTCTCCGGCCGTTTTGTCGCGGGGACGCAGTTGGACGACGCCGTGCGCGTCACCGAGACGGTGAACCGTAGCGGCGCGAGTGTGAGCATCGACAACCTGGGCGAGAACGTCACCAACGCCGATGAAGCCAAACAGAGCGCCGAGCTTTATCACCACATGCTGGATGAGATCGCCGCGCGCAAGCTGAACGCCAACATTAGCTTGAAACTCACGCACATGGGACTCGACATCAGCGAAGACCTCGCCTTTTCGCTGGTGACGGAGCTCGTGAGCCATGCGGTGCAGCTGAACAGCTTCGTACGCGTCGATATGGAGGGCTCGCCTTATACGGAGCGCACGCTCGATTTCGTACGGGGAATGCATCGTCAGCCGGGACATGCGGGAAAAATCGGCACCGTCATCCAGTCGTATTTGTATCGCAGCGAAGACGACGTTAACCAGCTACTCTCGGAGCGCATTCGGATTCGGCTGTGCAAAGGGGCGTACAAAGAGCCGCCGGAGATCGCGTTTCCGAAGAAGGCGGACGTGGACGCGAATTACGTCAAGCTGGCGAAGACCCTGCTGAAGAGTGGCGTCTACCACGGTTTGGCGACACACGACGAAAACATCATTGAGGAGATGAAGCAGTTCGCTCGCGCGGAGAACATTCCGCCAACCTCGTATGAGTTCCAGATGCTGCACGGCGTGCGTCGCGACTTGCAGGCCAAGCTGGTACGTGACGGGTATGGGCTGCGCGTGTACATCCCGTTCGGTACGGAGTGGTATCCGTACTTCATGCGGCGGCTGGCCGAGCGTCCGGCCAATGTGTTCTTCATCGCGCGCAATATGTTTCGGCAGTGAGGAAAGAGACGCGAACGCCGCGAGTAGCATTGTGGGTGCTTTTGCTCTGGAGCGCCTTCGTGGTGCGCGGAGTGTGGTATTGCGCCATGCTTCCTGCGTGGGAAGGCTACGACGAGCCGTTCCACTTCGCGGTGCTTCAGCACGTCTCTGGCGGACAAGGGATGCCGCGAGATGGTGCGCTGGTTTCACTCGAGGTGCAAAAGTCGCTGCACCTGCTGCCGCTTCCCTGGGAGCTGCATTTCCACAGCATTCCGGGGCCACTCACCTCACATGAGGATTTCTGGCGATTGCCGCCTGCCGAGCGCGAGGCGCGCATCGCAGCAGTTCATGAATTGGCGCCGCAGGACGGAAGCCAGGCCGCCACCGAGCCGATTGTCAACTACGAGTCGCAGCAGCCTCCGCTGTATTACTGGATCTTTGCGTTGCCGATGCGGTGGATGAGCGGGCTGTCGTTGTTGTCGCGGCTCTATGCGTTGAGGATTCTCAATGTCCTGCTGGCTTCGGCGGCAATTCCACTGGCGTACTTCCTCGCCAGGCTGGCGCTGAATAACGAACGGCAGGCGCTCGGAGTAAGCGCCATCGTCGTTCTGTTGCCGGAGCTGATGATTAATGTCGCGCGCGTAAGCAATGAGAGCCTTGCACTGGTCTGCTACACGGTCATGCTTCTTGCGGCGATCATGGTCACGCGCAAGCCCTGGTCATGGCGGGCGTGGTTGCTGCTGGGGGCGCCCCTGGGATGCGGACTGCTGACCAAGGCCTATGTGCTGTCGGCGGTGCCCGCAGTGGTTCTTTTGCCCTTCGTGGTCCTGAGAAGCCGCGACGCCGGCGAGCCACGGGTGCGGCCTGGTGCTCTGCTGATTAAGCTGGGCACCGCTCTGGGAGTGGCAGTCGTCATTGCGGGTGGATGGTATCGCGCCATCCACGCTGCCACCGGTTCGTGGACAGGCGTGAAAGATGACGTCGCTGTCAGCCATCTTTCCTTCGTGCAAAAGCTGGCGCAGGTCGCGCATGTGGACTGGAGAAGCGGCGTCCTTTCCATTGCAATCTCGCACGTCTGGTTCGGCGCGTGGAGTTTCTTGCGCGTCCCGAATGCGATCTGTGTGGTGGTATTCGCGGTGGCTGCGGTGGCGGCAGTTGGCGTCGTGCTTCGTCTGCGGCGGAGTCGTCCCTCTCAGCCTGAGTCAAATGCGATGCTGGTGCTGGCGGCGTTCTATCTGTGTTTCTGGGCGGGACTGCTCTACGATGTCCTGGCGATCTTTATCGGCAAGGGCGTCTCGGCGTCAGCAGGCTGGTATCTCTACGCCGCAGTGGGGGCCGAAGTCATTCTCCTTGTATGGGGGCTGCAAGCCTTTGTCCCAGCCCGTGTCGTCTATCCGTGCCTGGCCATTGGCGCCGGAGTGCTGGATCTGTTCGGTGCAAACGGGTTGATGATGCCCTACTACGCCGGCCTCACGGTACATGATGGGAAATGGGTGCCGTCGGCCTTCGGGCAGATGCTTACCCAACTGCACCTCGTCATGAGCCGGTTCGGCGAGCTTCGCCCGGGGTGGCTGAGTGTCACAGTTTTACTCTGCTTATGGATTGCGTACTGGCTGGCGACGCTGGGGGCTATGCTGGCGTCACTCCTGCTCTTTCGACCCGCTTCTGCTGAGAGTTGAAGCGCGACATAGCGAATCGCCGGCGTAAGCTCGTACATCCAATCGCCAACTGCCATGGCAGCCCAAACTGGATATCACAGCGCTCTGCACGGCTTTGCCGAAATCGTGGGGTCGGCGCGGGAGGACGCGTCCATCGATCTAGCCGAGGGCTCTCTGGCGATTGCGCGCACGGAGTATCCGGCGCTGGATGTCGCTTACTACTCCAAGCGCCTCGACGCATTGGCGGGCCGGGTGCGGCACCGCATACGGAACAATCCGACGGCACGCGAAGTCATTGCCCTGCTCAATCGAGTGCTGTTCGACGAAGAGGGTTTGCGAGGCAACCGCGAGGACTATTACGATCCGCGCAATTCGTTTCTCAACGACGTGCTCGACCGCAAGCTTGGCATCCCCATCACGCTATCGGTGATTTACATGGAGGTCGCCCGGCGGGTCGGGTTCCCCATCGCGGGAACCGGCATGCCGGGCCATTTTCTCCTGAAGCACTACGATGCGATGTCGGGCGAGATCCTGATCGATGCCTTTAACCGCGGCCGGATTGTAGGCAGCGCCGATTGCAAGAAGCGGCTCAACGAAATCTATTCCGGTGAAATCAATTTTCAGCCGGAATTTCTGCACGCGGTTTCGCACCGCGAAATCCTGACCCGCGTGCTGAACAACCTGCGGCAGATTTACTTCACGAAACGCAACTTCGCCAAGGGGCTGATGGTGCTGGATCTGTTGCTGGCGGTACCGCCGCTCAATCCCGACCTGCTGCGCGAGCGGGGCCTGGTGCGGTTGAACCTGGAAAAATACTTTGCCGCAGCACAGGACTTTGGGGCTTATCTGAAACTCAGGCCGGATGCGGAGGATTCGGAGGATGTTCGCGAGACCTTGGAGACGTTGCGGCAGCTACTGGCGAGATTGAATTGACGCTGTTCGCTGCGACTTTCTGCCGTTGGCTGCACTTCGTTGGCAACCTTTAGGGTGTGTATTGCAGTCTGTACATGCGTAGCTTGTGTTTTCAGGCTCCGGGCCCCGACTTTAGCTGTGACAGCTTGCGCAGATGCCCAACCGGTTTTGTAAGGGCGTGAGCTTCAGGGGTGAGGAAAATATCTTTCCGGGTTGACGAAAGTGAGTCGACCCGCATAATAAGAACGGTAGCAGCTTGCGTTTCGACCGTAAAGCTAGGTACGATAAGGACGTCCTCCAATCGCCGCACTTCCCGTGCAGGCGTTCTTCGCGCCAAAGTTTCCGGGTGCCAGACGGACGTAACTGATTCGATTTCTAAAGATTCCAACCGCAGAATTGCCCCGTTCGCGGAAAGTGTTGCGAACGTGCGACAAGGCAAACGCGGTTTACAAGTGTGGGAGGCCCGCGATCCGCGGGCAAACGACGCAATAAAGAGAGCAACATGAATCAAGGACCGAATCCTCCTTCTTCCGGACAACCCGGAGGAGGTAAAGGACGCAGACGGCGGCGCGGTCGCCGCGGACCTGCTGCGCATGGCGCAGCACCACAGCAAGGCAAAAGCCAGAACCAGGGACACAACCCTGGCCATCAAAGCCATGGTCACGGCCAGAATCAACCGCAACAAGGCCAGGGCGGAGGCAAGTTTGGCCGCCGCTTTGGCAAGAAGCGTTCTGGCGGACACAAGCCGGGCGGCCGTCCCAGTCAACGCGAGCCGCTGGGCGGTGTGTACTCGGCTCCCATGGACCATAGCTATCGGGCGGTCCTGGGGGAGCACGATGGCAACAGCATTCGTCCCGGTCGGGGAAATCCGAATCCGTCCTTCGGCAAGCCGATGACGCCGGGCGGAGCTGAAGTAGTGGCCGTCCCCAGTGATGCACCGACACGCATCTATGCCTTCGTGGATGACCTGTTCTTTCTCGCGAAGATTCAAGAGACGGCGCGCAAGTTGGGCGTCAAGGTCGAGTTCGTCAAGACCGACAAAGATGTCTTCGAGCGCATGGACCAGAACGGCAACGGCAAGCCAACGCTGATCATCGTCGATCTGAATAATCTGAACGCGAAACCGCTTGCCATCATTCCCAGGCTCAAGAGCAAACTGAAGAAGGAAACCAACATCATCGGCTTCGTTTCTCACGTACAGGGCGAGCTGAAGCTGAAGGCGACGGAAGCGGGATGCGACATGGTGCTGCCGCGTTCGGCATTTTCGCAGAACCTGGCTCAACTCTTGCGGCGCCACTCGGCTCAAGAAGACGAGTTGCCGGAACACACTCAGCCGAACTAAGCACCGGTAGCCGGGATTGGAAGGGGCACGGCTTCAGCCGCGCCGAATAGGCACCGTAAATTAAGGGCTTCAGCCCCTGAGGGGAATCGCATTCCTCCCTCGCAGTATTGTCAGAGAGCTTGGCGGGCCACCTGTCGATCGCAGCGGAAGGTTGCTGCGTCGGTTACGGTGCTCGGTCTCACTTTGGCGATCGCTTCCACCACGAGCGGCGCGCCTGTCCCGCAAGCCGCTCACAAGCCGACGTTTTACAAAGACGTTCTTCCGATTCTCCAAGACCACTGCCAGAACTGCCATCGCCCGGGCGAAATTGCGCCTATGCCGTTCGTGACGTATGCACAGACGAAACCATGGGCGGCTGCAATCCGGCTAGCAGTGGAATCGAAATCGATGCCGCCGTGGTTTGCCGATCCGCGTTACGGCAAGTTTTCCAACGACCCTTCGCTCACATCGCAACAGATTGCAGTCTTCGGAGCGTGGCTGGACGCGGGTGCGCCCGCCGGTTTACCCAAAGATGTTCCACCGCCCAAACACTGGTCCCAGGCATGGAATATTCCCACCCCAGACAAGGTTGTACAAATGCCGGTGCCGGTCGCGATTCCCGCGCACGGCGACATTGAGTACACGTACGAGATCGTACCCACGCACTTCACGGAAGACAGGTGGGTGCAGTTCACGGAGATCCGGCCGTCGAGTCCGCAGTATGTGCATCACGCCGTAGTGTACGTGCGTCCGCCGAACTCTAACTGGCTGCGCGTTGCACCCATCGGCACGCCGTTCACGGCATCGAGCTTCGCCGATCCCAAGCTCCGCGCCGAAGCCCATGAGACCACGACCGACATGCTGCTGGTGTACGCTCCGGGCAGCGATCCCGGCCGCTGGCCTGACGGCATGGCGAAGCTGATTCCGGCGGGCTCGGATCTAGTGTTCCAGATGCACTACACCGGCAACGGAAAAGCGGGCAGCGACCAGAGCAGCGTCGGCATAGTGTTTGCCAAGCAGCCCCCGAAGCAACGCGTGCTGACGCTACAGCTCACCAATCACACATTCGTTATCCCCCCGCGCACCGACGATTATCGCGTCGATGTGTGGGGCACCGTTCCGAACGATTGCACGCTGCTGAGCTTTCTGCCGCACATGCATCTGCGAGGGAAGGCGTTCGAGTACAACCTGGTTCATTCGGACGGCAGCGTCGAGACGCTCTTGCGCGTGAACCACTACCACTTTCACTGGCAACTTAGTTATCGTCTCGCGCAGCCGCGGTTCTTGAAAGCAGGAACGAAGCTGCAAGCCGTCGCGTGGTACGACAACACGGAGGACAATCCGCACAACCCCGACCCTAACGCCGAAGTGCGCTGGGGTGGTCAGACCTATGAAGAGATGATGGTGGGATTTTTCGACGTCGCGGTGCCGGCGAACATGGATAAAGAGCAGTTCTTCGTGCGGCACTAGCCCGTAGAATGACGAGCTGATGCTTCCACTGCAAGAGAGTGAACTGCGCTCACTTCGCCGCACCTTGCTTCGTTGGTACGACGCATGTCGCCGCGACCTGCCGTGGCGTCGTGACGCCGATCCTTACCGTGTCTGGGTCTCGGAGATCATGCTCCAGCAGACGCGCGTCGCCGCGGTACTCGAGCACTACTCGCGCTGGATGGAACGCTTCCCTACCGTGGGCGAACTTGCCAAGGCACGTGAACAAACTGTGCTGGCGATGTGGAGCGGCCTTGGCTATTACCATCGCGCCCGCCGATTGCATCAGGCGGCGAAAGTTATCGTGCGCGAGCGGAAGGGAGAATTTCCGCGCACTGCCGAAGCTTGGCGCGAACTCCCTGGCATCGGACGCTACACCGCCGCCGCGATTGCCAGTATTGCGTTCGGCGAGCCGGTCGCGGTAGTCGACGGAAACGTCGAACGCGTAGTCCAGCGGCTGTCGACCTCAGGGATCAATGACACATGGGAGCAGGCCGAAGCGCTCCTTGATTGCAAACGTCCAGGCGACTTCAACCAGGCCATGATGGAACTGGGCGCAACCATCTGCACGCCACGCGCGCCGCAGTGTCTGATTTGTCCGTTGTACAAGTGGTGTGAGTCTCGCGGGGCCGCCGTGCCTAAGCCGCAGGCGGCCCGCAAACGCAGGCAGCTTCACTACGCACTCGCCCGCAAAGGCGGCCAGATCCTCCTGGTAGAACGCTCGTCTGACGCAAAACGTATGGCTGGCATGTGGGAGCTTCCCGAACTCGCCGCCGATGCGGAGGCCGAGCCGTTGGCAAAGTTTCGCCACTCCATCACCGATACGGACTATGAGGTATGGGTCACACCGGCTTCCTCGGCGCTTGAGCAGCAATTCAACGGGCGCACGCGCTGGTTTACGCCGGAGCAGTGGCAGAAGGTTGCACTCACCGGACTTGCCCGCAAGATCTTGCGCAAGCTGGCTCCTGCGACTTAATACCTTCTGTAGCAATCTAATGATTCGGAGCAAATGAAAGGAATTCCTGCATGGCTGCACTCGTAACCGGCAAACTTGCGCCGGACTTTACTCTTTCAACCACCGACGGCAAGACCGTCAATTTGCATGATCTGCTGCAACAGGGTCCCGTCGTACTCGCGTTCTTCAAAGTCAGTTGCCCAGTCTGCCAGTATGCATTTCCCCTCTACGAGCGTTTGGCGCAGGTGCACAAGAACAGCGGAGCGGCCTTCCTGGGAATCTGCCAGAACTCCGCCGCTGACGCTAAGGCCTTCGCGCGCGAGTATGGAGTGACGTTTCCCATCGCAATCGACAACGATGCCAACCATTACGCCGTGTCGAATGCCTACGGCCTGACCAACGTTCCCACGCTGTTCTACATCGCGCCTGACGGGGAAATCGAGGTGTCGTCGGTGGGCTGGTCAAAGGCCGACGTCGACGCCGTAAACGCGAAGCTGGCCGCTGTGCGGCAAGAGAATCCCGCAGCGCTCTGGCGCAGCGGCGAAGATGTGCCCGCCTTCCGCGCCGGTTGAGGCTCCAAGAACTGATCCGCGGTCGCGGATCAAATCAGCTCGGCACTTCGATTAGGCCGTTACTCCGCTCGCAGGGCAGTGGTCGGATCGACCTGCGCCGCGCGCCGTGCCGGCATGAAACCGGCGACTACTGCCACGCCAACTAAAAGCAGCGCCACTGATAGGAATATCAGGGGATCGCGCGTGCTCACGCCGTACAGAAAGCTGGCAAGGATGCGGGTCGCAAGGAACGACAGCAATACCCCGACACCCAGCCCGATCAAGACCAGCCGCAGGCTTACTTTCAGGACAAGCCCGAACAGATCTCGCCGTGTCGCTCCCACAGCGATGCGCACTCCCATCTCATACATGCGCTGTGCCGTGGAGAACGAAACGACCCCGTAAGTTCCGATCGCTGCCAGCAGCACCGCCGATCCTGCGAAGCTGACGAACAGCCACATCAGGGCGCGTTCCTGCGATTTCGAGGATGACACAACGCCCTCCATCGTTTGCACCTGGCCGACCGGTACGTTGGGGTTGGCTTCTTCTACCAACCTGCGTATCTCTGCTGTGACATATTGCGAATCCCGGCTGGTGCGAACAACCAGCGTCATGCTTGAAGGCAACTGGCCATCGATTCCGACTGCCTGCGAATAGGGCATATACGCCACTCCGCTGAGCCAGTCCGGCAACTCGGTTGCAACACGGTACAGGCGGACATCGCCGACGACACCGACAACGGTCCTCCAGGACTCCTGCCCCCACACCGGCCGCAGGTGTTTGCCGATGGGATTTTCGCCCGGCCAGAACCGCTTCGCGGTGGCCGCGCTCACGACCACGACCAACTCTGAGCGATCGCTATCCGCCGTTGTGAAAAGCCTTCCCGCCACCAGAGGTACGTGCATCATGTGGAAATATTCCGGCGTAACTGCCCCTGCCCAAAGCATCGGGGCAAGCGTCTGTCCAGGCACGTCGAGATGCCCATCCATCTCTGCAGGAAAAGCAGGAACCTCGCCACTGAGCGGCAACGCGTTGGTGGCCGATACCTCGGAAACGCCGGTCACCGACTGCGTTTGCCGCAGTAACTCATCGTAGAAAGCAATGCAGCGCGAGCGCTGAGCGCAGAACGACTGGTTGGGAGACACCCGAACCGTCAATATCTGTTGCGGGCTAAATCCCGGATTCACATGCGCCAGCGCCCAAAGGCTCTTCACCAGCAGCCCGGCGCTCACTGCGAGTACGACGGCGAGCGCGACTTCACCCGCAATCAACGCGGTCCGAAAGTGAACGCCGGATGTCGATGTGCTGCCGCGCCCGGCCGACCGCAGCGTTCCCGCCAAATTGATGCGCGACGAAGTCACGGCCGGAAGCAGCCCAAAGGCGAGCCCGGTGACGACCGCCAGCAGGCTGGCGAATCCTACGACCTGACGGTCGATGTGCATCCCGGCGATTCCGGGAGTGTCGCTGGGCAGTGCAAGCTTGAATATCGACAACACGCCGTAGGCCAGCGCCAGTCCGGCGAGCGCTCCCACGAGTCCCAGCACGATGCTCTCCGTCAGGACCTGGCGAACAATGCGCCCGCGCACTGCTCCCAGCGCCGAGCGTAACGCGATCTCTTTTTGCCGCACGGCCGAACGCGCCAGCAACAAACTCGCGACATTGGCGCAGGCAATCAGCAGGATGAGCATCACCGCACATTGCAGCACAATCAGCTTGCCGCGCACATCGCTTACCAGGAACTGTTGCAATGGCACCGCGGTCGCATCGGCATTCCAGGAACGGGGCATCGCGTAAGGGAACATCGTGATCGCATGGGCAATCAAAACCTTGATCTCGCCCTGCGCCTGTGGAAGTGTCGCCTCAGGCCGAAGCCGCGCGACCAGCGGCAGAAATTTCGTGTTCCAGGAGTCGAAAGAATCTGACAGATCAGTGTGTATCGGTATCCAGAGCTGTGTGTTCGCCGAGGGGAAATCGAAACTGGCCGGCATCACTCCGATGACTTGCCGATCCACGCCATCGATCGTGATCATCTGGCCGACTACCGACGGATTGCCGCCGAACTTTCGGCGCCATGCGGCATTGCTGAGGACGACTACGCGATCGCTGCCCGCCTGGTCCTCGCCACGGCGTGTGGTGCGGCCCATCTCAGGCTCGACTCCCAACACCGAAAACAGGCTGGCGGAGACGGAACTTGCCGCCAGTCGCACCGCTTCGCCCTGACCTGTCAGGTTGACCTCGGAGTCCGTCGAGTAGGCCGCGATATCCATCGTGCGGCTTTGCTGCTGCATGTCGACCAACGCGCCCTTGGGATAGTAGCCGCTGACCTGGACCAATCGCTCCGGGTCGGGATATGGGAGCCGTCGCAACAACACAGAGTTGACCAGCGTGAATACCGCCGCGTTTCCGCCGATGCCAAGCGCCAGCGACAGCGCCGCTACGGTCGTGAACCCTTTATTGCGACGCAGTCCACGGACGCCATAGCGAAAGTCCTGCCAGAACTGCTCGACCCAGGACCATCGCCAGGTCTTGCGGACGTCTTCCCTCACCAACGTTGGGTTTCCCATCGAACGCAGCGCGCGGTATCGCGCTTCGTCTGCGGAAATACCGGTGACCTGTTGCTCTTCGGCCTCCAACTCCAGATCGGCGCGGAGTTCCCGCTCCAGGTCCGCTTCCTGTTCCTGCCGACGCTCCAACCATCGAGACAGCGGCCTCCACGCGGACATTAGCTCTCCTCCACCGGCGACATCACGCGGGCTATCGCTTCCGCCAGTTGCTTCCACTTCGATTCTTCAGCGACGAGTTGCCTCTTCCCTGCGGCGGTAAGGCGGTAGTACTTGAAGTCGCGGTTGCGATCCTTCGCCGTTTCCCATTTCGCGGTGACCCATCCCTTGCGTTCGAGGCGGTGCAGTGCGGGATACAGCGACCCGTGTTCCACCTGCAACACCTCGTCGCTGGTGCGTTGGATGTGCCTGGCGATCTCGTGGCCGTGCGCCCGTCCCAATTGCAACGTTCGCAGGATGAGCATGTCGAGTGTGCCCTGTAGCATCGCGGTTTTCCGTTCTGCCGTCATGATGGTAGAGACTCTACCATCGCCAGGGTAGAGTGTCTACTGTCGTTGGGGCGAGCGTCAGTAATTTGGGCCGGACCGCTGATTCGTGGGTTTCGCCATGCTCCCCAGCAGGACGACGACCACCGTCGAGGCCACAATGCCGTAGAATGATGCGTTCGCTTCCTCAGGAGTCTTTCATGCGTAATCACCTGGCTGTTGCTGTCTTTGTTGTGCTTGTCTCCGGTCTCACATTTGCTCAAAACAGTAATTCGGTCCCAACCGCCCTGCCTGCGGTTCCAAAGATCGCATCGCTGCCGCCCGGGGCTGAGCAGGCCATGGCCGCCGTGAATCCGGAAAACATTCGCTGGCAGACACGGTTCCTGGCGCACGATCTGCTCGAGGGCCGCGGCACCGGCCAGCGCGGTGGAGATATTGCCGCCGAATACATTGGCACGCAATTCGCCCTCTACGGCCTGAAGCCCGCGGGCGATAACGGCTCTTACCTGCAGAAGGTGCCGATGATGGGCGTCATTACCGAGCCCGACAGCACCTACGAGTTCATTCCGGCGAAGGGCGCGCCTATGAATTTGCGCAGCCTGGAAGACATCGTCGGCATGGACGAAACCGGTGACTCCTCCAATACTATTGACGTCCCCATTGTCTGGATGGGCTATGGTATCGATGCTCCGGAGTTCAACTGGGACGACTATAAGGACGTTGACGTGAAGGGCAAAGTGCTGCTCATGATGGTCAACGAGCCGCCGTCGGATGACCCAAAGTATTTCGGCGGCAAAGCGCTTACCTACTACGGACGCTGGACCTACAAGTACGAGCAGGCGGCGCGCATGGGCGCGGCCGGAGTGCTGCTCATCCACAAGACCGACATGGCCAGCTACGGCTGGGACGTGGTGCGTAACTCGTGGTCGGGCGAACGCTCGTATCTGCGCGACAACTCGGCCCCTAAACTCAAACTCGCATCCTGGATCCATCTGGATACGGCGCGCAAGCTCATGCAGGAGTGCGGCATGAACCTCGACGACGCCATGGCCGCTGCCGCCAAGCCCGGCTTCAAAGCCCAGGCATTGCCCGTGCGTTTTAAGGCGCACATTGTTAGCAAGGTTCGTCAGTTCGACTCCAACAACGTGGTTGCGATGCTGCCCGGCTCCGATCCCAGTCTCAAGAACCAGGGCATCATGTTCTCCGCCCACTACGACCACTTCGGCATCGTACCGGGCATGGCGGGAGACAACATCTATAACGGCGCGCAGGACAACGCCACCGGCGTGGGCGTGCTTCTCGAGATGGCACGCGTCTTCGGAGAAGCCAAGACGCCGCCCAAACGTACTATTTACTTCGTGTCGGTCACCGCGGAAGAACAGGGACTTCTCGGTTCGGAGTATTACGGCAAGCATCCGCCTATTCCTGCCAAGATGCTTTCGCTGGGGCTCAACTTCGACGACATCCCGCCGCTCGGTATTCCGCAGGAGGTCACTGTCGCAGGTGCCGAGCGTACTACGTTCTATCCCACAGTCGAAAGCACGGCCAAGGCTTTCGGTCTCGCGATCGTGCCCGACTCCAATCCCGGTGCCGGCCATTACTATCGCTCCGACCACTTCAGCCTTGCGCGGGTGGGCGTGCCGGCGTTCTCCATCGGCCCCGGCGATCTGTATGAAGGCCACGACAAGCAATGGGGACTCGACAAGGCCAAAGACTACGTAGCGAAGGACTATCACCATCCCAGCGATGAGTACCATCCGGAAATGGACTTCCGCACCGACGGAGTCATTGCGCGCTTTGGCGTGGCCTTAGGATGGCAAGCCGCCAATCAGGCGAGCGAAGTGGGCTGGCAGAAAGGCGACGAATTTGAGAAGGCGAGGAAAGCTAGCGGGGCACAGTAGGGCGATAGGAGCCTAGCCGACTCACTATTTGTCATCAAGAGTGCGCTTGCGGGCGAAAGGGCTGCTTTCGTCGCCACACGAGGCCCTGAGTACCCACCCTTTCCCCGCTTTTGGGAAAGGGTGGGAAATGGACTTCAGGTTCAGGATATTGGGAGGAATCAACCTCCCGCGTGAACTACAATCGCTTGCGCATTTTTGCCGGGCTGTCGGCGCACCCGCCTAAAGGACCAAGCGATATGAATGAATCTCCCCGCAATCTCCCTCGCAGTATTGCAGCGATATTTGCCGGCATCGCCGTCAGCGTGGTTCTGTCGATCGGCACCGACGGACTGCTGCATTGGATGGGCGTCTTCCCTCCCCTTGGCAAACCGGCGGCGAATGGCCCTCTGCTACTGGCGACGATCTATCGCACGATCTACGGCGTCTTGGGCGCATACGTTACTGCGCGTTTGGCTCCGAATCGTCCGATGTTGCACGCCATGGTTCTAGGCTTTCTAGGATTCGTGGCAAGTATTGCCGGAGCCGTCTCGACCTGGAACCGCACCGAAATATTTGGACCTCATTGGTATCCCGTCGCGCTCGTCGTGTTGGCCTTACCTACTGCGTGGCTCGGTGGCAAGCTATATCGAACTTGACATGCTGTCGGAAGACGATATGCTGCTATGACCTCGTCTAAACAGTGTGGTTCAGGAGTTGGGAAATGCCTGATGCGCCGTCTTCCCATCGCCGTCGTCGAACTCTAAACGACCTTAAGGACTTACCCAGAACAGCTTTCGGATCGGATAGGTATCGCGCCGCCGAAGTGGTTGCGCCCCCGAACCGTCCTCCTGAGTCCCACTTCGCCCCAGCGGCATTGTGGAATTGGATACGCAGTTACTTTGCCTACGTCTTTCGTCCAAAGCATAAGTTCATACCGGCTTCGCCCGCGAACCAGAACGCGGTTTATAGCCTTGGTGGCGACGATGGCAGCGAGGTCCGCGTAGGAGTGGCCGGTGATTGGGGCACGGGTACGGATGAAGCCGACGCCGTGGCAAGCAGAATGGTGGCGTTCGATCCGGCCTTCACCATTCATATCGGCGATGTCTACTACGTGGGCGATGCGCCGGAGGTCAACGAGAATTGTCTGGGAATCATTAATCCCAATAACAATTACGACCCAGTCAACTGGCCGATCGGCAAGCTGGGAAGCTTCGCCATGAATGGCAATCACGAGATGTACGCCAATGGCAACGGCTACTTCGACGTATTTCTTCCTCGGCTGGGGCTCAAAAACGCGTCGGGCAATCTGTCGGGCCAGCAAACCAGCTTTTTCTGCCTGCAAAACAAGTTCTGGCGCGTTATCGCCATCGATACCGGATACAACTCGATCGGTGTTCCAGCGCTGTCGCTGATCCCGGGGCTGAATGACATTCCGTTTATCGGCGGAAACTGCAAGCTTCCGGATGAGCTGATGGACTGGCTGACGACCACGGTTAAGCCCGAGGCCGACCAACGTGGTCTGGTGATCCTGTCGCACCATCAGTACTACTCAGCGTTTGAGACGAGCTACCGGAAGCCGGCGCAGCAGCTCTTTGCCGCCGGAGTAAAGCGCCCAGTCGTCTGGTTTTGGGGGCACGAACATCGGTTGGGTGGTTACGATCTTTTTGGAAGCGACGACCTGAAATGCTACGGGCGATGTGTGGGCCACGGAGGAATGCCGGTCGAGCTTGGCGGCCCTAAAAACGACCCGAAACCAGTCTTCTACGATAATCGAGTCGCCAAGAACACGTTCGGCGTGAACGGGCACATGAACTTAACATTCGCAGGCAACAAGCTGAGCGCGACCTATATCGACCTCAACGACAACCAACTACTCACGGAGTCCTGGGAAGTCGATGGGACTGGGGCGGTGACGCTCACGTCGCAACAGAAGTTGATCCAGGATCCTAACTTTCACTTTGATCCGGCGCCGTAACCGGTCAGGGGGACCAGTCGGACCGTTACATCATTGGCGGATCAGGTCCGGGAACCGGGTACGCAGTTCGTTGCGAAGCTCCTGTGCTTTTGCGGGGTATTCCGCGCTCTTGTCGAGGTTCCAGATCTGAGCCTGATCGAGTGGCCGCAGTACGCCCTTCTGGCTATCGAGATAGACGACGTATTGATAATCCCCCTCGATAACGCCAACCGTACCGTGCTGCAGCGGCTTGAAGACGCTGTTCTTGGCCAGGTATTGGGTAAACGCACGTCCCTGCCCTGCGCCTTCGCCGTTGCGCGCCAACCACGGCACTAGTGACTCGCCGCTCATCCAATGCGGCTTGGGCTGCCCCGCAAGGTCCAGGATGGTTGGCACCAGCGATGTTTGATCGGCGGTGAAATTGATCTTCCCGCCATCGCGCTGGCCGGGAGTACGGAAGATTAGAGGCACGTGTATGACCGGCCTGGTCAAGTAAGCGGTGCTGTGTTCATACACGCCGCCCTCGAAGCTCTCACCGTGGTCGGCAGTCACGATTACCGACGTGTTGTCCATCCTGCCGCTCTTTTCGAAGTTCGACATGAAGGAACCAAAAGCGCGATCGGCGGTCGCCACGTATTCATCGTAGAGCAGGCGCCGGCGATCGACTTGGGGCTGCACTTCAGGCGGGTAATGCGGCTGCCACTGCTCTTCCATGTCCGACTCGAAGGTCCGCTGCTCCGCGACCGGGAGGAAGCGTCCCTGGTCCTGAGCGCCCGGACGATACGGAAAGTGCGGTGAGATTAAATGGACCCAGACGAAAAACCCGTCGGGCATAGTCGAGATTATTTTCTGCGCCTGTTCGAACGTGGTGGCGGGGCGGTATTCAAACGGAAGATAGATGGAGAGCCGGGCGACGTTATTCCATGCCCTTTGCATGTCCCAGTACTCTTCCACGCGAGAGCCAATGCCGGAATCCTGATGAATCGGCGTCGTGATGTCCCACAACCCCTGTAGCCCGCCGGCCTGAAAAACAGGTTCCGGATAGACATCGAAGTCCCTCAACTCCTTGGCGAAATAGTAGGCGTAGGGATTGGTGACGAACGCTCCTGTCTTGTAACCTGCCTCGCGCAACTGGCGCGGCAGGCTTTCCCTGATGGCCGAATTATGTACGCCACCTTGAATCTGATAGACCTTGGATTCTGAAGGAAAGAGCCCCGTCATCATCGCCGCGACACTGGGAGTGGTAAATGTGTAGGCAGAGAAGTACCTGGTAAAAACGGTACTGTCCTTTGCAAAAGCGTCGATGTTCGGCGTCGTGGGCAGGGCATGCCCATACAGTTCCATGTCCTCAGCCGCCAGAGCGTCAAACGAGATCAGCACGATGTTCTTGTTGGGCCTGGGACCCTTCTCTGCTGCTCTTACCGTCGGGATCCTTTTGCTCAGCAGGTATTCGGTGGCCGCCAACCCAACGGTGCCGGCGACGGTGACGAGCGCTGTGCGCCGCGTCATCCTGGGAGCCAGCAGGTGATCGAGACTGGATGCAATTTCCGTGCGGCTCTTGGGAACCAATACCGCAATCGCAAAAACCACATAGTAGAGGGCAAGCCAGATGCGGACGTGGCCATCCCCCTCGCGGAACGATTGTCCAGACCACTGAACAGCCGTGATCACCATGTAGCGAATGACGACAAACAGGACCCCGATCACCGACCATCTAATCACCCAGTCGGCGAACCGCTTGCGCGGGGATTTTACAAACCACAGCACCGGAACCAGTACACCGGCGGCGATGGTTCCGAGCGTGAGGCCAAGGAGGGAAGCTGCGACCAGCCTCACTATGAGCTCGAACGTAACCTCGATTCCAGAGAGGTAGAACGACCATCCTTGTGCCTTGCCGCGAGCAAGGTACAGGGCCTCATATGTCACGCACGAAACGATCGTGAGTGTTATGAACCGGAACCAAAGTGTCGTGAGCGTCTGACGGAAGTCGGACTCTCTAGGCATCGACCCTTCGACGGAAGCGGCGCGACACCCCGTCTATGGCCGCTACAACTTGTTTCCTGAGGAACGTGAGCCCTGCGGCGGCGATGATCAGGACAGGGGTCAGTATTTGAGAAACCAATCCCGCTGCATTGGGATCAATGTAGGCATACGCCGGCGTTGTGATAATCAGAACGCAGAGTAGGGACAAAACAGCAACAGTTGCAAACTTCTTAAAGCTATTCATCTTTATACGCCCCAAAAGCTGTCGGGCAGCTGTTCGAAACAGTGTAGACCTTTGTGGGAGTTATGGCTAAGTAATTTGCTGGTTTTTTTGTTGTTACCAAGTAGTTAGTAGATGGGCTACTACTAAAGTTGTAAAGCCCAATCAGGCTTGATAGATAACCTCAACATTAATCAGATGTTAATGCTACTCATACCGTAGAGCGACGAGGGGATCAACTTGCGTCGCCCGATGAGCGGGGACAAGGCAGGCGGCCGTCCCTACTGCCGCGAGAACCGCAACCACCCCCACGAAGGTAACTGGATCGCGGGGTGAGACGCCCCAGAGCAGGCTGGCGACCAGACGAGTCAAGCCGACGCTCGCCAAAATGCCCAGCGCGATGCCCAATCCAATCAATCGCAGCCCTTTGCTCAGCACCATCTTCAGAACATTGCTGGTAGGAGAACCCAGCGCCATGCGGATTCCAATCTCGTGCGTTTGTAGCGAGACGGAATAGGCCATCACGCTGAAGACACCAATAGCGACCAACACCAGACCCACCGTGGCGAAGACGCCCATCAGGATCAAAGCGAATTTCGGGCCCGCGTACGAGAACTGTTGCAGATAACCTTCCAGGGTACCTGTGAACGTGAGCGCAACATTGCGATCGACCGCCCAGATTTCGTTACGCACTTGCTTGAGCATCGAAAGTGGCTCGACCCCGGTGCGCACCATGACGCCACGCTCCATCGCGCCCGTCACGCTATACGGGATATAGAGTTCCGGGGTAATTCCCTGCTGTAACCCGCGATTTTTGGCGTCCGCCACCACTCCGATGATTTCGAAATACTGGTCTTTGGGCGACTGTGGCATCTCATCGAACAGGTTCAACTTGACCTTCTGACCGATGGGATCTTCCTTGCTGAAATAGGTCTTCACGAAAGTCTCGTTGACCACGGCGACGGGACGGGCCGCGTCTACATCCGACTCTGTCAGCAGCCGCCCGCGCAGTACGTGCCGTCCCATGGTCTTGAAGTAGCCTTCACTGCACAACTGGAACATGGCGCGCCAGGGCTCGGAATGCGTTTTGCCAGGAATGGTAATGTCGCTCTCCGGTCCTCCATAGGGAGGCAGGGAGTTGGTTTCGGTCACAGCGATGACGCCGGGCAGCGCGGAAATTCTCTGCAATACCTGGCGGAAGAAAAGCTTCTTCTGTTCGGCAGTCTCGTACTGTCCTTTGGGAAGCGGGGTACGCGCCACCAAAATGTTCACGGGATTCAATCCCAACTCAACGTGCTGCAGAGCGAACAGGCTGCGCATCGTCAGTCCCGCGCCCACCAGAAGGATGATCGACAGCATCACCTCCCATACCACCAGGCCGGAGCGGAACTTGCCATGCCGGAAGCTCGCGTTGACGCCCTTGCCCGTGTCCTTCAAGCGCCCTTGCAGTTCGCCCCGTACGGCATGTATTGCCGGCGCCAGGCCACATAACAACGTCGTAAGGGCGGCGACTCCAACAGCAAAGAGTAACGCGCGCAAGTTCAGACGCAACACTGCCTCGGCAGGAATCGTCTGGTCGGGCATGGCTGCAGTGATGCCCTGCAAGCCAAAGTAGGCGAAGAGGCAACCCAGCAGACAGCCTCCCAGGGCCAGCATCAGGCTCTCTACGAGCAATTGCCGCACGATACGTCCACGACTCGCGCCCATCGAAGCGCGAATAGCAATCTCACGCTCACGAGCGGTCGCCCGTGCCAGCAACAGATTGGCGACGTTACTGCACGCAATCAGCAGCAGCATACCGACCGCCGCGAGCAACGAGTACAAGGTTGATCTGAACTGCCCCACCACGTCGTCAGTCAGTGTCTTTGACAGGACCGTGAACTGCTTAGGGAAATCATTGGGGTAGGTTTTCGCCAGGTTCCGGGCAATGATTTCGAAATCCGACGTCACCTGCTGCAACGTCACGCCGGGCTTTGTCCGCGCCAGCAGCCAGAATTCGAGCTGGGCGTTCTCGGGATCGCTGCGGTTCATGTTGTTCGGGATCCAGATGTCGCAGTTTCCCAGCAGAAAGCGCGGCGGCATGACCGCTACCAGCGTCCGCGGCTGTCCGTTCAACACCAGCGTCTTGCCGACGAGGTTCGGATCGCTATTGAACTGCTTCTTCCATAGCCGGTAGCTCATGGCAAATACCGGTGCAGCGCCCGTAGCGCCGTCAGCGCGAGTGATCATGCGACCCAGCAACGGCTGCATGCCGAGAAACTCGAAGGTATTGGGCGTTACCCACTGTCCTTCGAACTGCGATGTCCCGTCATGGTCGGTGTACAGAACATCGATGCCCGAGTTACCCACCACCTCTTCGAAGACGTGGTTCTGGGCTTGAATGTCGAGGAACGCCGGCAACTTATAGTTGGCATTGTTGTAGTACTCGGGCCGGGTGGAATCGTGCACATACACCAGCGCCAGCCGTTCGGCATCGCGATAGGGGAATGGTTCGATCAGCACGTTCTCGATGACGCTGAAGATGACCGTAGTGGCGCCGATTCCCAGCGCCAGTGCAACCACCGCCAACAGCGTGAAGCCTCGGTCGCGACGGAACCCGCGAAACGCGTAACGAACATCCTGGGCAAACCCGTTCAAGCCGTCCATGCAGCCTCCCCTACCCCGGCGCGGCCGCCGGTATGGCCCTTGCCATGGTGTACGTGACTTGACTGCGACCTGTTCCGTCGAAAGCGCTCTTGAGGTGCTGATCACGGGGAAAATGTGATGAGTCGCCGACGGATAGGTTTCTGTTTACGGAACAGTGCGGACAGAACGGCAGTAGGTATGGTGGGGGATGGAGCAGAACAGACCCACATTGGCTTCTGCCAGAGACTGTGGCCGCTGTGGGCTATCCCTTCGTGATAAGAAGGTGGGTGGCATTTTCTCCAGGTACGGCTTTGACAAAGCTGAAGCCGAGTTCGGGGAGATTGATTCCTGCAAATAGATGTTCGCCTTCGCCCAGAAAAACCGGCGACAGGGCTAGATGCATTTCGTCGATCTGCCCTGCCATCAGGTACTGACGAAGGACCGACACGCCGCCGCCGATTCTAACGTCTTTGCCCTGGGCCGCTGCTTTCGCGTTCCTTAAAGCAGATTCCAGCCCATCGGTAATGAAGTGGAACGTAGTGCCGCCCTTCATCGCGAGAGAAGGCCGCGCATGATGCGTGAGAACAAAGACCTCCGTATGGTAAGGAGGATCATCGCCCCACCACCCTTTCCACGAATCGTCTAGCCAGGGGCCACGAACCGGTCCGAACATATTGCGGCCTAGAATCCAGGCTCCGACATTTTCGAAAGACTGAGCGGCGAAATCGTTATCGATGCCTTGCGTCCCACCGCTCGAACCATGCATCTTCTTGAATGTCTCCGTGCCCTGGAGCCACCCGTGCAACTCGAATCCGCGAACCCCGAGCGGATTATTGATGTCCTGGCTGGGCCCAGCGCCGAAACCATCGAGTGAAATTGAAAATGCCGCGACTTTAACTTTGCCCATGGGGCGCTCCTTCCGGCATCTGATGGCCGATCGCCCCTAATACAGGATCGAAGGCAAAAACGCACCCGTCGGCTCGTTATACAAGCCAAGAGTCATGAGAGTCATGGGCTCCACCATTCGCAGCCCACGGTTCAAACACCACCGGAACAGCTCGGTGTTGCGTGTCGGCAATAGGAAGCCGGGACCGGCAAACCCATCGGCTGCACCCAACAGCGCATACAAGTCCTGGTTGCTCTCGGCGACGGTGTGTCCAAAGAACCCCAGGTGAGAGGTGTAGGCGGTGATCCGGCCGTCGAGCTCCACCACGCGCGCTGTTCCGTGCGCGATGTCGTCCGCCAACTCTCCAGACCGGTCATGACCGTGAACGCGCCGGCACAGTGTGTTGCACGCGGCAAGGTCGTCCGCGGTCGCCGGACGGACGGTATAGCCACTGGGCACTTGATGGATCGGCGGTCCCTGCATCACGGCAAGCGGCTCGCGGATTTCGAAGCCCAGCTTGGCGTAAAGAGACATGGATCGGTTATGAAAAGCGGCCTGCACCAACCTGACGCCCGGAAGTCCTCGCTCCGCGACGCGATCCATCGCCGCAATCATCAAACGCCGACCCACACCCCGATCTTGTACTGTTGGATCAATCGTGATCGGACCGATTCCCGCGATCACCGCGCGCTCATCCATGCAATTGCTGCCGACAATCTTCCCGCTCTTTTCGGCCACTACACAGAAAAATCCCGGATTGCTGAACACGGATGAGAGAACTTGGATTGCGACTTCGGGGGATGGAAAGTCGGGTGGGAAGTTGTGACGCTCGTTCAAAGTGGTGAACGCTTCATAGCAGATTCGTCCGCAAACTTCGGCATCTGCCGGCTGAGCGCGACGAATGGTGACCGACTCGGGAGCAGTTTCGGTGACAGTGGCTGAACTCAAGGCGTTCTCCTTGCGAAATGATTACGGGATTGTACTGAATACTGATGACTAGTGTGGGTGGTGCTTGACGAATGGAATCAGCACCACGGCTTCCAGATCGACAGGATCACCGTTTTTGGTGCCCGGGCGGAATTGCCAGCGCGAAAGCGCGCGCTCAGCGGCCTCATCGAGGCGCGGGTCGACGCCGTTCAGCACCTTCACGCTACCCACAGTTCCATCAGCGTGAATGATGGCATAGAGCTTGACGATGCCCTCAACGTTGTCGCGGAGTGCTTCAGCCGGATAGGCGGGATCGTACTTCGAAGTGGCCACGGGCGCGGCAATCGGCGTCTTGTTGTCCGATTCTTTCAGCTCTGCAAAGCGGATGATCCAACTCCCGGAAGCAGAAGTGAGATTCGGCATGTTGAGAATCAAGGAGTAAAACTTCTTGGTGCCGAAGACCCTGCGCTCGATCGACTCGGTGTCTTCGTCTGACATTGTGGGAGGCGGCGCAACCGGCGGACGACCCACGCTCGGGATAGACGGCCGCAGCGCTGCCGCCATCAGCTCCTTGTTCTTTTGAGCCTGCGCATCGCTGGGCGACTTCCCCGGCGTCCCGGCAACTGCTGCCGTGGCCGTTCCTGGCGGAGCCGAGCCTACGCTGATTCCCGGCGGTGCGCTTCCGTTGCCCCCGTTACCCGAACCACTTCCCTTACCACCACCTGCTCCGCTGCCGGTGGCGCCGGGACTGCCGGCTACATTAGGGGTCCCAGGTGCGTCGACCTTGCCGCCAGGCGACGCATGAAATTCTCCGCTACGATTACCTCCGGGCACTTCGACCGGGCCGCGCACATCGGCCGGACTCAAACTGAGTGCAATGATCTGTCCCTGCCCCTTTGCCGATTGCAGTCCCTGAACGTTGGGCTGCGCCGGAACGTTGCTTCCCGGACTACTCGGTCCCTGGGCTGCCGGCTTCGGTGCTCCAACCTGGGGATACATTTGCGTACTGGCGGTCGTTGTCTCTCCGCGCTGTAGCCTGAGCTGGTCGGCCGACAACGGAGGTTCCACCACCGACGGTTGCGCCATTACCGGCATCGTCAACTTCGGCTTCACTTGCGACACGTCTGCCGTGGGTTCTACCACGATCGGCTGATCCAAAACCGCCGTCTTGTGCGATTTCAGCTTCGAGACGTCTGCCGTCGGTTCCACGACGCTGGGTTGTGCCATCACCGGCAACTGGTTCCGTGCTTGCAGCTTCGATACATCGGCGGTGGGTTCCACCACCTGTTGGGTAAACTGCGGCAACTTGAGCTGCGACATCTGTCGCGATGACGCCTGAATCGGTTGTCCCGGAATGTTCGTCCATGCCACGATGTTGGGCAACGGCACGTCGTGGGTGAGCTTCACATTCGGCGGCGTCACGATGGTCTGATGATTGTTGTCCGGATTCGGCGGAACCGAAAGGATCTCCTGCTTCGCCAACTTCGGTTCACCTTTGCGCGGCTTGGCCTCGCCGCGCGGTCCGGTGTTGATCGGCGGCAGATAATCGCTCAGCGCGTAATGTTCGATTTCCGTGTTGGCGTACGGCGACTCGAGTTTGACCGGGTGATTGAACCAGACTGACGTGGACAGAACGTAAATCACTACAATCAGCGCGGCATGATAACCGTAGGATTCGAGGTAATGGCGCGCCCCAAGACCGGTGGCGATCCACTTCTCTTCCGGAATAGCAACGGGTTCGGAGGTTGTTTCAACCGGCGGGGGTTCGCGCCGTAAGACGAGATCGCTAAGGTTGCGCCAGAAGACGCGCAGTCGCGGCTCCAACTCATAATGCAGGGCCGGCGCACGTCGCAATGCGTCTTCTTGTTGGGGCTCGGTCGCGGTTACTTCGGACATCCTCCCCTACCGTGGTCCAAGTACTTGGATTATAACGAAAAGCCTTAAGACCAATTGCAAATTCGCGGTGTTGGATAGGCTGGTCGATCTGGTACTGGGAGCACACTAGCCACCGTCTTCCCCTCGTGCCATGATGGAGATTCATGGAGCAATCGTGAATCGTAAATCACTGGCCCTCGCCGTCGTGTATGCGCTCTTGCTTGCCATGGTCGCCGCTTCGCCGGCTCCGGCCTTCGCGCAGACGCAGGCTTCGACAGCGGTTTCCTCCGATGTCTCCGGAACATTTTCCTTCCTGAAGGAGGGCGAATTCGTGCAAATTACGGTCGAGGACGGACAGCTCTCCGGCTTCGTCTCGCGTTTCGGGGACACCGACAGCGACAAGGGCCAGTTCATCGACCAGTTTTTCGACAAGGCGGCGTTCCAGGGAAGCCACCTCTCGTTCAAGACGAAGACGGTCCACGCCATCTGGTACGAGTTCGACGGTACGATGACCACAGTGCCCGGCAAGCAGCAGGGCGACGAAGGCTATCGGGTGCTTCGCGGTAAGTTGACCTTACATTCCGCCGACGCCAAGGGAGCGGACCACGCCAGCGAACGCACCGTCGAGTTCAAGTCGTTTCCCGACCTGCGCCGCTAGGGACTTCCCAAAAAGATGTCGGAGGTTTGGACCCGGAGTTCTAGTTTATTCCGGTGTCCTCACTCGCCACGGATGTGGACATGAGGTTCTCCAAGTACGATACGTGGCCATCTTCCATTGATGCCAATTCGATGTAGAGCCGGTGCAGGGGGCCTTCCTGGGTCATCTCAGCAAGCCGCCCGTAAAAATCATGGGCGCGCTGCTCGGCAGCAACCGCTACCTGAATGGCGCGTTCGCGAGCCTTCAACTGTGAGGTGGTGCTGACGGCGAAGACGTCTCCATCATCCAGACGCGGCACCTCGATCATGTCGCGCAAGTCTTCTTCCGTGAAGTTGCACCGCGATGCACCATACTGCTCCTGGTAGTGCACCTGCAACATGCTGCTGTGGCGTTTCTCCTCGACGGCCATGTCCCAGAAGACCCTTGCCATCTCCAACGATTCGGTATCGCCAAACTCGGTGAACATCTCAGCCAGGCGGTGATAGATGCCGGCATTCCGCTCTTCGATGAGAATGGCAGCGTGCAAAGCTTCCTGCGGGTTAAGAGAGGTAAACGCCCTGGTCATGGAAGACTCCTGAGAGAAAACGAGAGTTCGGCTACAGACGAGCACAATAACGCCGGCGGGTTCGGCGCAAAACACCGTGGAACTATCAACCAACTTGGATTGTAATTGCCGAAGTATCGAGCCACGCAGAGAGAACGGCACTAAATAGCGCTTGTCAGTCCCATTCTGGAACTAATCTCTGGATCTCATCCTGGAGGGTAGAACGTCAGCCAACCTTCTGCTCGACTCTGGCTTGCTCCGCTTGTCCCTTGGCGCGCTCCGCCTCGATGCGGGCGATGGTCCGCTTCAGCCAGTGTTTAACGTTCTCTCGCAGCTCTTCGTCTGATTGCGGCGTCGCCACGGTATCCCCCTGCCGATTCAGTGGGATGTGGTGGCATGGCACGTCCTCCGTGCGGTATTCCTCGGGCACAAAGTCGTAAAGCAGGCACTCATGGCAGGCATGCGGACGCGTTGGGTCCCCATGATTGGGACAGGTCAGCGAATCCTGGAAGATCGAAGCCGGGCCCCACGGGGTGCTATACCAATTTCCATAGCCTCCCTGTTCGAGGAAATTCAACTCGTAGCGCAGGACCTCCAGCACATCTCGCTTATCTTCCGACATTGACGCCTCCGCGGGAGCTTGGCTCGGAAATTTGCTCCCTCAGTTCCTACGATTCTGGGCTATTGGGTACGCTCAGGCTGTGACACGGCTCACGTTCCGGTGTGACGAGTGGCGCTATCTGCCAGACTCCCGTGCCGTTGCAGAATTTTCCCGCCGGCGTGATAAATGTCACATACCGGTCGCCTGGTCGTCTGCCAAGGTATTGCTGACACGCCCATTTTGGGAGTCGGGAGACGGCATGCTAAAGAGCACGGAGTTCGACGATCGGCCCTTCATCGCCATCTGGGAAACTACACAGGCTTGCGACCTGGCTTGTGTTCACTGCCGCGCCTGCGCGCAGCCGCTCCGGAGCTCGCTCGAGCTGACAACCGACGAAGCCAAGCGCCTGATCGACGAGATCGCTGCCATGGAAGTCCCCGTCTTCGTGCTTACGGGAGGCGATCCCCTGAAGCGTCCCGACATCTTCGAGCTGGTGAAGTATGCTTCGAGCCGCAAGGTGCGAATTTCGCTGACTCCCAGCGCCACGCCATTGCTCACGCGCGACAGCATTGTCCGGCTGAAAGAATGTGGACTCGCGCGCCTCGCGGTTTCGCTCGACGGACCAACCGCCGCAACTCATGACGCCTTTCGCCGCGTGCCCGGCTCCTATCAATGGACGCTCGATGCCGTCCGCTGGGCGCGCAAGATCGGCCTGCCCGTCCAGATCAACACCACGATTACCCGGCATAACCTCGCGATGATCGATGACACCATCGCGCTGCTCGAAACCCTCGACATCACTTTGTGGAGTGTCTTCTTCCTGGTTCCGACAGGACGCGGCTCCGACATTGACTTGATCTCCGCAGAAGAGTTTGAGCAGGTCTTCGAAAAGCTCTACGAGACTTCGCAGCGCGTGCTGTTCGACATCAAGAGCACTGAGGCACAACACTATCGCCGCTTCTTGCTACAGCGCCGTACCGAAGCCCGGCGTTTGGGGCAGGAGCCTGGACGCACGTTCCGCCGCTTCCCGCAGTTCTCTCCATCGCCCGTCGCGGCCGAATCGCCCGATGGCATCGGTCGCGCTCCTCGAGGCATCAACGACGGTAAGGGCTTCGTCTTTATCTCTCATCTCGGGGAGGTTTATCCCAGCGGCTTTCTGCCGATATCCGGAGGCAACGTTCGCCGCCAGTCAGTGTCAGAGATCTACCGCAATTCACCGCTCTTCCGCGGGTTACGTGACAGCCGGAACCTCCAGGGAAAATGCGGTGTCTGCGAGTATCGCGAGATCTGCGGTGGCTCGCGCGCCCGCTCTTTCGCCGTGAGCGGCGACATGTTCGCCGAAGAGCCTTGCTGTATCTACGAGCCGAAGCGCCAGGGTGCGGAGACTGAGGAGGCGGCAACCCTGTGAGGCCGAGCGTTCCGCACTGTTGAGCAAAACAGCCGAAGTCGCAAAAAACGGCCAATTCGAGCTCTACAAGACGAGCACCCAGTTCGATGGCACCGCCCACAATCCACAATGGCTGGGATGACGTCGAGCGAAGGGACGGTTTAAAACGTGAAGTCAGCCAGGCGCGGCCTCCGCCGGGGACACAACCGACAGCCGGCAACCGGCAACTGTTTTCAATACACCTGATATGCCGGAGGCGGAACTTCAATATCCGGCTTACGCGCGATCAGCAGCAGCGCTCCAATACGCTTGAAATCACGCAGCTCTTCCGCACCCTTGAACCAGCGCCCGCTGTATTCTTCCGGCGTCGGAGTGAGGTCTGGAATACGCACCGCCCTCACCTCTTCAAACGTGTGCCGCTTGAGCATCTCAATGTATTCTTGCTCGGAATGTACCTGCACGGGCACTTGCAGCTCTTCCACCCAACGCAGCGAGTAGTGATTGTCACGGTAGAGATTGATAAGGATATAAAGCTCGCCCTTCGGAGCCATTACGCGAAACAACTCCGCCAGCGCTCGTTCCTGGTCGCTGTAGTAATAGAAGGATTCGACCGACAGTACCTTGTCGAAGAAGTTCTCTTCCCATGGAATCTGCTGCGCCGAGCCGACAACAAACATCACATTGTCGTAATTTGCCGACCCGGCACGCGCACGGCGAATCATCTCATCGGCCACATCAAGTCCCACGACTTGTCCCGGTTGGTTGCCGTTGGCGACGGCTTTCGCAATCATCCTGCTCGCCCAACCTGCGCCACAACCTAAGTCCAGCACGCGCTCGCCCGGCTTGAGGTCCATTATCGCCAGCGTTTGTTCGGTGATGCTGATGTGGTGGGCCTCCATCTCCTCGCCCTTGCCCTCGGCAGCCCACTGGTTGAATTCATCGCGCACTCTTTCGTCGGCAGACGTTCTAGGTTTGTCAGTCATCGTTTCCTCGCCCATTTCCACCCTCTATGCTACAGTCTCGGAAATCGATGTCTCAAACCTCCGATCGCTCGGCCGAGAATTCCAAAAACCGACCTTCCCTGCTCTACTGCCCCAACTGCGCGCGCGAGGTCGATGACCCACTCACCTGTGGTGACTGTTCCGCCGTCATCTGCCGGGTCTGCGGCACGCCTTTGGAACTTCCCGAAGACCTGGGGATCGGCTGACCATGGCGCATTCCGTCCAGGTTTCCGCGAAACGGTCTTCGGAACACGGCCCTACCCTCATTCGCGGCCTCTCGCTGCTCGACTCCGTGATGCTCATGGTCGGCGGCATCATCGGCTCGGGCATCTTTCTTACTGCCGGACAAATCGCCAGCTCCGTCCACAAGCCGTTCTACTTCCTCGGCGTCTGGATCGTCGGCGGAGTCATTTCGCTGCTCGCCTGCTTCGCCTTTGCCGAAATGGCAGCCATGTATCCCGAAGCCGGTGGACAGTACGTGTACATGCGCGAGGCGTACGGCGAATTCCCGGCGTTTCTCTACGGCTGGATGGTATTCACTGTTGGCCAGAGCGGAACTATCGCAACGCTCGCCGTAGGCTTCGCCGAATACTTCGGCGCGATTCTGCCGTTCGCCGCAGCGCATCAGCCGGTCGCGACGATCTTCGGTTGGACGCTGACGCGTGGCCACCTGGTTTCGACCGCCGCAATTATCCTGCTGACCTATATCAACGTCATCGGACTGAAGCGTGGCTCGGCCCTGGTCAACGTCGCGACGTGGGCCAAGTTCGCCGCCATGGGTGCATTTGTCGTGCTCGGCCTCGCCATCGGTAAAGGATCGTGGTCAAACTACACCGTCAGCTTGCCGCTCGACCAGCCTTGGTCGTTCTCCCACATGATCTCGGGCTTCGGAGTGGCGCTCATCGCCGTCTTCTGGGCCTTCGATGGCTGGGTTTACGTCACCTGGGTCGCAGGTGAAATCAAAAATGCACAGCGTGTGCTGCCGCGCGCCCTGCTTCTCGGCATTCTGCTCGTGGGCGTCGTCTACATCAGCGTCAGCGTGGTGTACCTGTATGCGCTGCCGATCACGCAGGTCGCGAAGGAAGAAACCATCGCGCAGGCTGCGGCAGTAGCGCTGTTCTCCACCAACGCGGCCAAATGGCTGGGCGCGACCATCGCTCTCTCGTGTTTCGGTGCCGCCTCCAGCGCGATTCTGTGTAGCGCACGTGTGACCTATGCCATGGCTCGAGACGGAGCGTTCTTCCACGCCATGGGACGCGTCCATCCCAAGTACCGCACGCCTGCCTTCAGCCTGGTGGCCATCGCCGCCTGGTCCATCGTGCTGGCGCTCAGCGGCACCTACGACCAGCTCTATACCTACGTGATGTTCATGATGGTGCTGTCTTACGTCGCCGGCGTGGCCGCGCTGTTTATTCTGCGTCGCAAGCGTCCTAACGTTCCGCGCCCCTATCGATGCACCGGCTACCCCTACCTGCCGGCACTTTATCTACTGATGGCTGGCGCTTGGGCACTTAACTCGGTGGTCACGCGTCCCAAAGAAACGCTGATCGGCATTGCTATCGTCTTTCTGGGCGCGCCGTTCTATGCGTTCTGGCGCTGGCAGCTCAAGCGCAACCCAAAAGAACTCGAGGAGTTCGAATAGCGTTTTTTTGTTGTTACGGGTCCCCCATCCTTTGCCATCGGTTGGCAAAGGGTAGGGAACCATCTTCCTCACGGCCGACCTCGGGATATATTGCTACCCGGCGCACCACTTCCTCGAGCCCGGTGTTCTAAGGGACTAGTATCGAAGACGGAGGGCGTATGGCGCGGACCGTTGCAATTCTGCTGATTTGTCTAGTACCCGGCTGCCTCGTGATGGCACAGTCGCCGACTGCGCCTCCCACCGTGCCTCCCCAGGAAAGTTCGTCCCGTACCCAGCCCGACGCCGCTCCTACTCCGCCCGACGCTCCTTCACCCGACCTCGGGACGCAAACCAGTCCGCCACCGAAGTCGAAAGCGAAGAAAGTGGCAGGCAAGTTTGATCCGCACTGCATCGACGTGATTTTTCACGCGTGCTGGTCGTCTCCCACGGCGCCACAGGGAAAAGTGCTGACCGGAGAGGAACAGAAAGCAAAGACGGTGTCGCAAGACATCGAGGTCGGTTATTACTACTTGAACGAAAAGAATTACCGCGCGGCGGAATCGCGCCTGAAGGAAGCTACCGAACTAAAGCCCGATGCCGGCGCCGCCTGGATCGGTCTCGCGCAGGCGCAACAGAAGCTTGGCAAAGACGACGACGCGCGCAAGAGCTACGAAGCCTACCTGCAGCTCACGCCCGATGGAGCCGACGCCGACAAGGTCAAGAAGGCGATGGCGCAGTTGAAACAATAGCTATTAATACCTGCAAGGATTTCGATCCGTTTTAATGACTGACTTGCTGCTGCAGTTCTTTCGCAGCTCTCACGTACATCTCATTCTTCGGATCGAGCTTAGCCGCTAGCTGGAGTTCTTCGAGCGCCGCCTCAATCTCACCTTTATCGCGAAGGTCGCGACCTAAGCGGTAATGACCTTCCGCACCGGAAGGATCCAGTTCGAGGGCCTTCTTATACTCCACGATCGCGCCATCCAAATCGTCCGTGGTGTCGAGCAGCAGCCCCATCCGATAATGCGGCAGCACACTCGTGGGATCCAGGCTTGCCGACTGCTGATATTCCTCGATCGCGCCGTCCACGTCCCCACTCTCCGAAAGGGCAAGACCGAGATTATTGTGCGCCTGCACCAACCCAGGATTGAGTCGCAGCGCCTCGCGCAGAGCCTGAATTGCCACCGTGTACTCGCCCTTCTCGACGAGCACGCCGCCCAGTCCGTTGTAGGCTTCGGCGTAATCCGGGCGTAAGCGAACCGCTTCGCGATATTCCACGATCGCGCCGTCCACGTTCTTGCTGGCGTACTTGGCTGTCGCCAGGTTGTAATGTGCTTCGGCGAATCGCGGCCTCAGCGCCGCAGCCTTGCCGAACTCCTTAATCGCTCCCGGATAGTCACCCTTGGCGTCAAGCACATTGCCCAGCATCATGTGCGCATCGGCATCGCCCGGATTCAGGCGAATCGATTCCTGCAGCTCCACGACGGCGTCGTCCAGATGGCCGTTTTGTGCGAGCGCGGCGCCGAAGTCCCGATGTACGTCAGCCGACTTCGGCTTTAAGCTCAGTGCCTCCTGGAACTCTGCGGTCGCCCCTTCCAGGTCGTGCTTTCCCGAAAGAGCAATCCCCAGGTTCTGATGCGCCTGGTAATAGTCAGGGAGAATACGCAATGCCTCGCGAAATTCCGCGATGGCCTCGTCATACTTCTGCTGGTCGGTGAGCGCCATCCCCAGCAAGTTGTGCGCCGCAGCATAATCCGGATCCGTCGCCAATGCCGCATTGGCCTCATCGACAACTGTAGCCAATCGCGCCGGCTCGCAATCAAGACTAGACCTCCACGCACACTTCTGATGCCGCGCCAGATATATTTGCCTCCCTTTGGTCAAGTGCAGCCGCGCTGCCGGATTCTTGCTGAGCAGGCTCGGGTCCTGCGCCGTCGAGGGTAGCGCCGGCTTAGTCTGCGCCAGTGCAAAGGCGGCAGACAACGCAACGATGACGACGAGACTGCTAGTTTTCCTGAACATCTGAATTGGAGTGTGTCCTTGTCCATGATATGTCACTGTTTCACGAAGAGCGCTGGAACAACATGTTGGTTATCGGCGCAGTGGCTCTGGCTCGCAGTAAAATAATGTGATATATCATGATATATATCCATAAGGAGAGGAGTCTTATGACCCACATTGCCAAGCTTTTTCGCAACGGGCGGAGTCAGGCGGTGCGCTTGCCCGCCGAATACCGCTTCAAGGGAGCCGAAGTATATGTGCGGCGCGATCCTCAATCGGGCGATGTCATTCTTTCGCGCCGCCCTGAATCGTGGGAGGAGTTCTTCGACTTGCTGAAGACCCTTGATATACCCGACGACTTCCTCTCCGACCGCAACGATCTGCCTCCGCAAACGCGGAAGCTGTTCTGATGCCCGGTCTCTACCTTCTCGACACCAACACAGTGAGCTACGTTCTGAAGGGCAATCCTCCTCGTGTCCGTGCACGACTCGCCAAGTTGCCGATGTCGGAGGTAGCGATCTCAGTTGTGACGGAAGCCGAGCTTCGATTCGGCGTGGCGCGAAAGCCGGAAGCCAAGCACTTGCGGATAGCGGTTGAAGAATTCCTGCTGCGCATATCGGTACTTCCGTGGGACTCCGACTGCGCAAAGTATTATGCCGAGTTGCGCGTCGCCGCCGAGCGTGCCGGCACGCCCTTGGGAAACCTCGACCTGATGATCGCCGCTCAGGCGCTTTCGGCAGACGCTGTACTAATCACGAATGATGCAGCGTTGCGTCGAATGAAGCGCCTGAAAACTGAAGACTGGACGAAATAGGATTTTCGCTCGGTTGCATCTACCGCACCACGACATTCACCAGCCGTCCCTTCACCACCAGCACCTTTTCAATCGACTTGTCGCCGATGGCGGCCCTCACCTTTTCGTCAGCCAGAGCGATATTTTTGACTTGCGCTTCTTCGGCGTCGGCCGGGACGGTAATCCGCGCGCGTATCTTGCCGTTCACCTGTACCGCCATTTCGACTTCCTCTTCTTTCGCCAGCGCAGAATCGAACTTCGGCCACGGTTCGCGCAGCAGGTTCGACTTCTGGCCAAGCGTCTCCCATAACTCCGCGGCGAGGTACGGCGCAAACGGCGCCAGCATCAACACCAGATCGCGCTGCACATCGGCCATCAGCGACGCGGGAGCGGCCGGTTCTTTTCCCTGCTGCACGCTCTCCTCGTATGCATAGAGCTCATTCACCAGCTCCATGATGGCAGCAATCGAAGTGTTGAAGTGCCAGCGTCCGCCGAAATCTTCGGTGATCTTGCGAATCGTCTGGTGCAGCTTGCGCTGAATCTCGCGTGCGCCTGGAGACAACTCGCCCTTTCCGTCACCACCCGCCGCAGAAGCCGCGTTGCGCATAACGAACCGATACACGCGTGACAGAAACCTGCTGACACCCTCCACGCCCGCGTCCTGCCAGTCAAGATCGCGATCCGGCGGCGCAGCAAACAACGTGTACATGCGCGTGGAGTCAGCGCCATACTTCGCCACCATGTCGTCGGGCGAGACTACGTTACCTACGCTCTTCGACATCTTGGCGCCGTTCTTGATCACCATGCCTTGCGTGAACAGGCGATCGGCCGGCTCGGAGTTCTTCACCAGTCCGATGTCGCGCATGAACTTCGTCCAGAAGCGCGAATAGATAAGGTGCAGAATGGCATGCTCCGCGCCACCAATGTACTGGTCGATGGGGAACCAGTAGGCTACGGTGTCCACATCGAACGGAGCGGTCGAAACCGACGGATCGGTATAGCGATAGAAGTACCACGACGAATCGACAAACGTATCCATGGTGTCGGTCTCGCGACGCGCTGGCCCGTCACACTTAGGACACGTGGTGTTGACGAACTCGGGCACCTGCGCCAGCGGAGAACCGCCCGCCAGCGTGATGGGTACGTTATCCGGCAGCACGACCGGCAGATCTTTTTCGGCGACCGGCACGACGCCATCTTTCGGGCAATACACCATCGGAATCGGCGTACCCCAGTAACGCTGGCGGCTGATACCCCAATCACGCAGCTTGTACGTAACCGTCGCTTTGCCGAAACCATGCTCTTCGGCGTGCTTCGACATCTTCACGATAGCGTCCTGGCACGGCAGTCCGCTGAACTCGCCCGAGTTCATCAGCAGGCTGTTCGTTTCGGTGAACGGCAGCAGAGGATTGCTGGGCTCGCCGTCAGGAGCATCGCCTTCACGGCGCGGCATGATGACAACACGAATATCGAGTCCATACTTCTTGGCGAATTCGTAATCGCGCTCATCGTGCGCTGGGACCGACATAATCGCGCCCGTGCCGTAGCCCATCAGGACGTAGTTCGCCACCCAGATCGGCACCTTCTCGTCGTTATACGGGTTGATAGCGAATTGCCCGGTGTCGACGCCATGCTTCTCGATCTCTCCGACGTCACCCGCCTCTTTCGCTTTGCGTTGCTCGGCGAGCATCTCTTCGACCTTGCCGCCCAAATGTGGATTCGCGGCAACCAAGTCGGCCATCAGTGGATGCTCCGGGGCCAACTGCAGCGAGGTCGCACCATAGATGGTGTCAACCCGCGTGGTGAAGACAGTGATCTTGTCGCCTGCCGGGCTGGCTGTACCGTCGAATTTGAAGTCCACCAGCGTGCCTTCGCTGCGGCCAATCCAATGGCGCTGCTGCGAGGTAACGCGCTCCGGCCAGCCTGGCATGGAGTCCAGCGCCTTCAACAGTTCGTCGGCGTACTCAGTAATGCGCAGAAACCACTGTTCCAACTCGCGTTGCTCCACGACGGTCGTCTCGTGCCGCCAGCAGCATCCGTTAGGCAACACCTGTTCGTTGGCCAGAACCGTCGCGCACTCCCGGCACCAGTTCACCTTGGCGCTCTTGCGATAGGCCAGGCCTTTCTCATACAGCTTCAGGAAGAACCACTGGTTCCACCGGTAATAGTCGGGCAGGCACGTCGCCAACTCTTTCGACCAGTCGTAGGCGAAGCCGAGCCGCTTCATCTGCACCTTCATGGCGGCAATGTTGTGCAGCGTCCACTCGCGCGGAGGCGTGTCGTTCTTGATGGCGGCGTTCTCGGCCGGCAGGCCGAACGCGTCCCAACCCATGGGATGAAGTACGTTGTACCCCTGCATCCACATGTAACGCGCCAATGCATCGCCGATGGAGTAGTTGCGCACGTGTCCCATATGCAGCGCGCCCGACGGATACGGCAACATCTCCAGCACGTAATATTTCTTGCGGCTACTGCTCGCGACCTCGGCACGATAGAGATTCGGGTCCTGCGCCCAACGCTCAGACCATTTCATTTCAATGGCTTGCGGATCGTAACGTTCAGGACGAGCGTCGCCTACCCCGGCTTCGGCGGCGGATACCACAGGATTCAACGGTTCTGCTTTCGACTTCGCCATGTACCTACTCAGGAATGCGAGAGGATAATCTTTGATTCTACAATGGGAGCTGCAACAGGCCCGAGCAGGCCAGACAGCGCTGCCCGGCTGATCTCGAGCATCTAAACTACCGATGAGCGCCCAAAAGTCTCGTAACCATTTGATACCGATGTCCGACCAACAGTTTCGTGCCATCAACAAAGCTGTTTCTGATCCTCGCCGCTACGAAATTTTGCAAATGATTGCCGGCGGCAAGGGTTCGACCTGCATGGAACTGCGGGAGTGTTGTCCCATCAGCCCTGCGACGTTATCGCATCATTTGAAAGAACTTGAGACCTCCGGCCTTATCAGCATCGAGCGCGACGGAAAGTTCGCCTACCCCTCTTTCCGCCGCGAAGTGTGGGAAACCTACCTGTCACGTCTTTCCGAACTCTGAATCCTTTTTCGCCGGGTCACATCAATTCGATAGTTATCGAAACGTCAAAATGACGATTTCGAGCAGGAGGCTATCGTGGGAAAACTATCGGGAAAGACAGCAGTCATTACAGGCGCTTCGAAAGGCATCGGCGCGGGCATTGCCAAGGCGTTCGCCAAAGAAGGCGCCAATGTCGTGGTGAACTACTCCAAAGCCAAAGATGATGCGGAAAAGGTCGCCGGCGAAATCACCAAGGCGGGTGGCAAGGCGATTACGGTGCAGGCCGACGTCTCCAAGCAGTCCGACGTGGACCGTCTCTTCGACGTAACCAGGAAAACGTTCGGAACCGTCGACATTCTCGTCAACAACGCCGGCGTTTACGAGTTCGCTCCCATCGAGCAGATCACCGAGGCCAGTTATCGCCGCATGTTCGACCTCAACGTACTGGGCACAGTGCTCAGCACACAAGCTGCGGTGAAGTCGATGAACGGCAATGGTGGCTCGATCATCAATTTGAGCTCGGTTGCATCGTTAACGCCGATCCCGACCGGCTCGATCTACAGCGCCACCAAGGGCGCTGTGGATGTAATCACGCGTACCCTGGCGCAGGAACTCGGCCCGCGCAAGATTCGGGTAAATTCGCTGGCGCCCGGGCTGGTTGAGACCGAAGGCACTCGTTCGGCCGGGACATCGGAAGGCGACTTCAAACAGATCGCGATATCGCGCACTCCGCTCGGACGCGTCGGCGAAGTCGATGACATCGCGAAGGTGGCAGTGTTCCTCGCCTCCGAAGACTCAGGCTGGATCACCGGCGAGGTTCTACCGGTGGGCGGCGGCGCCCGCCTGTAATTTCGTAATTGCGGGGCTGGGAGACCAGCCCTCGCGTGTTTTTATCGACGAGTGCGGGTTTTGCTCTTCGGGATTGTCTTCGCCGGCTTCTGCCGGGGCATCGCTACAAGCTTCTTCAACGCATCGACATTGTCGTAATCGTCCAATGGCTCGTCAATCGGCGTCTCTGCAATGAACGCACACTTGGCCGTACGCTTGTCGTTCAATAGCCGCCGGAACGGTTCCAGCCCGATGCTTCCCTTCCCAATGTGCTGATGACGGTCCAGCTTCGAACCGCGCGTCGCCTTCGCGTCGTTGCAATGCCACACGTAAACGTTCTTGAGCCCCACCGTGCGCTCGAGTTGCTCGAGCGTCTCGGCATATCCCTCTTGGCTGACGATGTCGTATCCCGAGACATGCGTATGACAGGTATCGATGCAGGCTCCGCAGGGCACGAAATTACGCAACAGGTACAGCAACTCGGCGACGTGCTCGAAGTTACCTCCCAACGAAAATTCCGAACCAGCAGTGTTCTCGACCAGCACGCGCAGCTTGCCTGCTTTCAGATCGAGCTCATCCGCAGCCTGTTCGATGGCGAGCGCTGCCCGCTGCAACCCCTCTTCACGGCTGCCTCCGCGGAACGAACCCGGATGCACGACCAAGTAGTCAGCTTGCAGCGCGAGCGCGCGTTCGATCTCGCCGCGAAACGCCGCAATCGACTTGCCGTGAAACTCCGCATTCCCTGCTCCCAGGTTAACCAGGTAGTTCGCATGAATCACCAGCGGCCGCAGATCGTACCTCTGGCGGAGAAGGATCATCTGGTCCACGAACGCCGGTCCTAACTCGTAAGGCTTCCACTGACGCGGGCTGGTGGAGAAAATCTGCAGCGCATTACAACCGAGCCGGTACGCTCGCTCGGCAGCGTAGTGGACTCCGCCCGAGATCGATGTGTGAATCCCGATGCGCCGCGCCGTCAGCTTCGGAGGCTTGGCGGGATGCGGAAGGAGCTTCAGGACATCTTTCTCTACGGATCCGAACTGGTCGGGCATTTGCATCGATTCTAATCAGCTTTGCGAGAATCAAGCGTCCTTGGGTAGAGCTGGCCGTCAGGCCAGCGCCCAGTCGTTGCTTTTCATTCCTCGCGAACTTTAGTCCGCGGGGGATCTGTTTTTTCGATTTTTCAGCGGCGTCTCTAGCCCGCGCCTGGTCACAGCCCGATGTGACAGCCGTCCTTTCAGTCTGTTCCGCCGCCCTGTAAAACCATCAATCAGAGGCGGGGGATAGGTGTCTCCCGTTGCTTCCCGCGCCTCGGCGCGACCGCGAAGGCGTTGTTTGACAACTTGATCTCTCGGGCGGCAAAAACCGGTCACTGGACAGACCGGCCTTATAAATTATTGAAAAACAGTGACTTGCTCACTCTAGGAAGAGTCCGACAGACTTGCCTGCAATCAATCAATACTTCCCATACTTCATGTCGCGGCAAGGCGAAAAATCGGCGGAAATTGCGGCGCTAAGTCCAATGGCAACAATCAGATACGTGTAACTATCTTATAATCAGCGAGTTGCAAACAATTATACGCCTAAGCCACTGATTATAAACGGACGATACAGGGGCTATGCCGCCTACTTCATCAGTGTCCGGACGACCGCAACAACGAAGGTAATAATCCCTGCCAGAATCGCCACCACGCCAATCATGGCGGGCCAGCCGTGCACCGATCCGTTGAAGGTCACCGCCCACTGGCTGATCGGGTAACCGGCGTTGACCCCGGCATTGCCGTTCCATTTCGACCAAAGCGAGCCAAGGCCAATTACCAGCAAGACGACGGACGACAGAAAGAGCTTGCGGGAACGCATGGCACGGTATTGTAACCGTGGGCGGCGGATTGCCAAGAGTGGTAATTGTTCCTGCCGCCCTCGAAAGGTAAACTACATAGTCACTTAGAGGTCCTTATGCTCGTTGTCATGAAGGCCAACGCATCGGAAGCCGATGTCCAGGCCGTATGCAAAAAAATTGAAAGCCACGGGCTACGCGCGCACGCGATTCCCGGAGCGCAGCGCACCGCTATCGGTATTACGGGAAACCGTGGCGAAGTGGAGCCCGGCACCTTCGAAGCGCTGGAGTGTGTGCAGGAAGTCATCCGTGTCAGCAAGCCTTACAAACTGGTCAGCCGCGAACTGAAAGAAGAAGACACCGTCGTTCGCTTCCCCGACTACGATGCGACGATCGGCGGAAATGAAGTAGCCGTCATCGCCGGACCATGCGGCGTTGAATCGCGCGAACAGGCCTTTGCCGCCGCCGAGCGGGTCGCGAAAGCCGGTGCACGTTTCTTCCGCGGAGGCGCGTACAAGCCGCGCA
The DNA here is from genome assembly GCA_963738905.1 of uncultured Acidobacteriaceae bacterium. Lineage (GTDB taxonomy): Bacteria > Acidobacteriota > Terriglobia > Terriglobales > Acidobacteriaceae > DASRAA01. The sequence goes on along the minus strand of CAVTYG010000006.1, from coordinate 98,099 downwards.
CTTCGCCCTATGCCTTTCAGGGCCTGGGCGAACTCGGACTGCAGATTCTGGCGGAAGTACGTGAGCGCTTCGGTTTGCTCATTGTCACCGAAGCAGTCGACCACGAATCGCTGGAACTGGTGGACCACTATGCCGACGTAATCCAGATTGGCGCGCGTAACATGCAGAACTTCTCGCTCCTGAAGCGCGCCGGGCGGGCCAGCAAGCCGGTGCTGCTCAAGCGCGGAATGTCAGCGACGGTGGAAGAGTTTCTGATGGCGGCCGAATACATCATGAGCGAAGGCAACTATAACGTCATCCTCTGCGAGCGAGGAGTCCGTACCTTCGCGGACCACACGCGCAATACGCTCGACCTGAGCGTTGTGCCTGCGGTAAAGCGCCTGAGCCACTTGCCCATCATCGTCGATCCCAGTCACGGAACCGGCAAACGCAACAAAGTCACGCCGCTATCGCGCGCGGGCGTAGCCGTCGGCGCGGACGGCCTCATCATCGAGGTCCATCCCGATCCCGACAACGCGCTTAGCGACGGAAACCAGTCGCTCTATCCCGACCAGTTCGACAGCCTGATGGTCGAGGTCCGTCAGATCGCCGCCGTGTTGGGGCGCTCGATCGCCGAGCCCGTCCCCTATCCGGGAGCCCGGCGTCCGGCGGGAGCCGCTGCCGACTGATGCCCTCTCGGCCGCGGTGTCGATTCGCGGTGCGAACTACGGCCGCTGCCTTATTTTCGATTTCTCTCGCGTTGCTGATGACTGGCTGTCGCGAGCGGCCAGACGTAGACCCCGCGTATCACGAATTCGCTTACGTCAGTAACGGGAAGAGCGATTCCGTCAGCGTCATCGATACGCTATCGATGCGCAACGTGAAGACGATTGCCGTCGGAAAAAACCCTACCGGACTCGCCGCCAACCCGGCGCGCAACGAGATCTACGTTGCCAACACCGAATCCAACAACATCACCATCATCAATGCCGAGAAGAACGAGGTCGTAGCGACCATCGGAGTTCACCGCGCACCCTATTTCGTCTCGGTTTCCACCGACGGCAAACGTGCTTACGTGGCGAACTCGGGCTCCTGGAATGTTTCCGTCATCGATCTCGACAAGCGCGCAGTCCTCGCAACCATCTCAGTCGGCAACGCACCGGGACTAGCAAAAGTCTCGCCCGACGGCAGCGTAGTCGCCGTCAGCAATCGCGGCGCCAACACAGTTTCGCTCCTCGACACGAAGAAGCTGTCGGTTCGCAACACGATAGGAGTCTGCACTCAACCGCAGGACATGGTCATCCTGCCTGACAACACCAAACTGTTCGTTGCTTGTCCCGGCTCAAACCAGATTGCTTCCATCGATCTTGCCGCTGATCGCGTGTTGGCGATTCTGGAAGTGGGCAAGTCGCCGGTGCAGATGGCGCTCAAACCTGATGGTGGCGAAATCTTCGTCTCCAACTTCGATGCCAATACGTTCTCCATCGTCGAGGCCTACACCAACGAGGTCAGTGCGAGCTACCTCATCGGAAGCAATCCGGTGCGCGGCCTCGCGACCTCCGATAACGCGCTGTTGTACGTGAGCAATTTCGGGTCCGACAATGTCAGCGTTTATGCCATCGATGAAGGACGTGTGATCGATTCCATTCCGGTCGGCAGCCGTCCTGATGGGCTGGCGCTCACTGCGCACGAAGACCATCTGCTGGTGGTAGATACCAAATCCGGCGATGTGGCGGTCGTTCGCACCACCAAGACGCGCGACAACTCGAAGATCAGCGCCGAGCGCGCGCTCGTGACCGTGATTCCGGTCGGTGATCAGCCTAACGACATTGTCATCAAGGCCTTCAGGAGCAGCAAGTAAGTGCTACTCGGACCCTGCGATCGAATACTCGAGTTCGTAGAAGTGCTTGCCATCGACGATGACGATGTTCATCCCGCCAGTCATGCCCGTCAGCTCACCGGTACCGGAATCCGGAACCACTTTAATTGCGAGAGACGGCGTTCCCCTGACCATCGTTCCAGCATGTTGCAGCGCGAAGCTTCCGCTCCGGCCTTGCAGCATTCCGCTGACACGCTCGACCGCGACGTAAGCCGCCGAGCCTTTGACGTTGGTTCCCGCGGTGAGCATCTCGCCTTTGGCAGTGGCTTCCAGGTCGCCGTGGTATTGCTTGTCGAGCGAGTAGCGGCCAAGCGTCAAGCCGTCAGGCGACTTGTCTTCCGCGACGGGAGCCACCTTTACCTCGAATATTCCTTTAACGAGCATGGCTACCGTCGACCTCTTTCAGGACTGCACGCCGGCTGCGGCAGGTTTCGCGCAATGTTGTTCGAAAGCGGCGGTCAGGCGCTGCGCGATATCTTGTGCAGTGCGACTCTCAATTTCGCTCCGTGGGACGAAGTGGACCAGTTCGCCACCACGAAAAAGTGCCAGGCTGGGAGAAGAAGGCGGATACGGGCTGAACAGCTCGCGCGCTCGCGCCGTGGCTTCCTGGTCCTGCCCCGCGAATACGGTGAAAGATACGATCGGGACGCGACGCACTTTGCAATGCCATACGCACGCCGGGGCGCATCTTGCCTGCAGCGCATCCGCAGACCGAATTCACCACCACCAACGCAGTGCCGTTCTTATCAGCGAGCGCCGCATCGACTTCGGCGGCAGTATGCAATTCCTTTGCACCGGCACGGGTCAACTCTTCCCGCATGGGAATGATCAAAATCTCTGGATACATCCTGGCTCCTTCGAAACTGAAAATGATTGCTTCGATACTGATGCCTTGAGCAGGCCCCAGGAAGCAATCCCCACCACTTATATTGGCATACGCTGATGATTCTTCGTGAAAATGTGCCGCTCGCCCCTTACACGACACTAGGCGTGGGAGGTCCGGCGCGCTTTTTCGCCGAGGCGCATGCCGAATCGGCCGTCATGGAAGCGATTCGATTCAGCCAATCTAGGGAGCTGCCATTGTTCGTGCTCGGCGGTGGAAGTAACCTGCTGGTTTCCGATTCCGGCTTCAAGGGCCTGGTGTTGAAGATCGCTCTCTCCGGCATCTCCTCTCACGCAAACGGCGATGACGTCACTTTCCAAGTCGCGGCCGGCGAAGACTGGGATGCGTTCGTGGCCCGCACGATTGAGGAAGACTGCGCCGGCCTGGAATGTCTCAGCGGAATTCCCGGCTCCGTTGGCGGGACGCCGGTGCAGAACGTCGGCGCCTATGGGCAGGACGTTTCGGAGAGCATCGAGCTAGTCGAGGCCCTTCACATTCCTTCGTTGGGGCGAAAAACATTCACCAATGCCGACTGCCTTTTCGCCTATCGCCGTAGCGTTTTCAATACAACCGAGCGCGGTAGCTACATCATTCTGCGTGTGTCGTATGTTCTTCAGCGTGGAGGCGCGCCCACGCTACGCTACGGCGATTTGGACAAAGCCTTAGCCGGCTCGACCCACCCCCCGACGCTAGCGCAAGTTCGTAACGCAGTGCGCGAGATTCGCCGCAGCAAAGCAATGCTTTTGGTCCCGGGCGATGACGACTCTCACAGCGCGGGTTCTTTTTTCAAGAACCCGATTGTTCCTCAAGAGCAAGCTGCCTCTCTAGGGGCTGAACTGCAGTCGCGCGGAGAATCTATACCCAACTATGCTGCCGAAGATGGGTTTCGTAAGCTCTCGGCCGCATGGCTGGTGGAACATGCCGGATTCAGCAGAGGCTACAGCAGAGGCGCTGCAGCAATCTCGCGACGGCACGCCTTGGCGATCGTCAATCGCGGAGGGGCCACAGCCGCCGAGATTATCGCGCTCAAGAACGAGATTCAGTCGCGAGTGGCGGCGGAATTCGGTATTGAATTATTGCCTGAGCCGGTGTTTCTTGGCTTCTAGGACGCTATCGGTGGCTGGTGCTTGTGCCATTCAGTGGCTTGTTCGTAAGCGCGCGCTACACGCAAGACCAGTTCGTCAGCACCGGGCCGCGCCGAGATTTGCAGGCCGACCGGTAGCCCTTCGCTTGTGAAGCCGCAAGGCACCGATACCGAAGGCCAAAAGAGAAGGCTAAAGGGTGCAGTGTTGCGCAGCAGCTTTTGCACTTCGTACGCGCGCAGGTCTTCCGACGACATCGCCTCCAGGTCATCGACCCTGGGGGCGGCAACGAGGCAGGTTGGAGTGACGACGATATCCACCGAATCAAATACCTTCAACGCATTTACGCGCGCTTGCGCAAGGTTCTTCTGGGCGCGTGCGAACTCGTCGGTCGGAATCGCCCCGCACGCACGCAAGCGGTCAAGAGTTCCGGGCTGATACAACTGAGGCGAGTTGTCCAGCATGTGACGGTGATAATCGAGGATTTCAACGTTAAAGTCCGTCCATGGAACTCCGACTTCGACCTTCACATCGTGTATTGATGCAGTGAGTCCCTGAATGACCGACAACGCTTGCTCGACGCACTTCTCAATGCCGGTATCAAGACCGTCAAAGAAATCTTCGCGTGCGACGCCCAGTCTGAGGTCGGTCACGGCGTCCGAGCGCACCTCGGACTTTGTGAGCGCACCGAACATCATCACTGCGTCTTCCACGGTTCGCGTCATTAGTCCGACGGTGTCGAACGACTTGCGCAGAGGAATGACCCCTTGCATGCTCCAAACGCCCTCGCTGGGCCGATATCCGACGATGCCGCACAGCGCTGCCGGATCGCGCACTGATCCCGCCGTGTCTGACCCGATAGATACAACGGACATTCCCGCCGCCACCGCTGCCGCTGATCCCGAAGAAGAACCGCCCGTGATGCGCGTGCTGTCCCAGGGATTCCGGGTCGGTCCGAATGCGCTGATGAGTCCGCTGCCACCGAAGGCGAATTCATGCAGGTTGGTCTTACCCACGATCACCGCCCCCGCGTCCTTCAGGAGCTTCACGATCGCTGCATCTTCGGTGGCGACATTGTCACGGAGTTGGTTGCTCGCCGCCGTAGTGCGGACTCCGGCGACGTCGATCAGGTCCTTCAACGCGACCGGAATGCCGTGCAGAGGCCCTCGCCAGCGGCCTGCGGCCAACTCTTCGTCCGCGGTTCGTGCTTGCGTAAGAGCAATCTCCGCTGTGACGGCGATAAACGCGTTTAAGACAGGATCGAGTTTTTCGATCTGCGCGAGGCAAGCCCGGGTGAGTTCAGTCGAAGACAGCTTGCGTGTACGAATCTGGGCTGCAGCCTCAGCCAGCGAGAACATGGCGGTCAACCTACCCGGCCCGGCGCTGGCTTTTCTTGCGGCAGGTGCCGCAGACGCCATAAATCTGGAAGGTATGCCGACTGGTGAGATAGCTGTGTTTGCGGCCAATCTCACGCTCGATGCGCTCGATTCCGGGAGAGAAGAATTCCACGGAACTTCCGCATTCCGTACATACCATGTGGTGGTGATTGCGACGGTTATATTGGTGCTCGTAGCGCGCGATGCCGTCGTTAAAGGCGACCTCACTGGCGAGGCCGCACTCGGCTAGCAGCTTCAACGTGCGATAAACCGTTGTGAAGCCAATACGTTCGTCCTTCTTCCGCACCAGGCGGTAGAGGTCGTCGGTGGAGAGATGATCGCGCGTCTCCAGAAACGTCCGGAGAATCGCATCGCGCTGGCCTGTGTGTTTCAGCCCGACACGCCGCAGGTGGTCGTGGAAGATGGCCTCAGCCTCGCGCACCATTTGGGGAGAGATCGTGGGCGAGTCGTCGACGCGCTTCTGCAGAACAGCCTGACTGCTCTCTCGTTTCGTGGCCATGTTTTTGCAAATCCCCGGCGGATTTCGCCTATCAGCATAGCATTGCATGTCGGGACGTGAGCTCATTCAGAATCACCAGTGAGCTTTCTCATATAATCGTGCTTTCGCATGGCCACTACAACTTCTCTCCGTTCCGACCGCGCCTCAAATACCCGCATCGCGCTACGAGTCGTCATCGCGCTCCTGGTGCTCGGGCTGCTGGTTTTCCTGGCGTTCGACATCTGGTTTTATCGCGCGGTGCGTGCCGCATTGCCCCAGGAAGACGGCACAGTCCGCCTTGCAGGACTCTCTGCGCCGGTAAACGTCTCGCGTGATTCTCTGGGTATCCCTACGATCTCGGCAGCGAACCTCCACGACCTGTTCTTCGCGCAGGGTTACGTGACCGCGCAAGAGCGTCTGTGGCAGATGGACATGACCCGCCGCTTTGCGTCGGGCGATCTTGCGGCAATCCTCGGGCCCTCTTTTGTCAGCGTCGATCGCGAGCAGCGCATCCTTGGTCTTCACCAGGTGGCTGAGAAAGCCATTACTGCCCTGGATCCGGCGCAGCAAGCTCAATTTCAGGCATATGCCGATGGGGTCAACGCCTATATTGCGGAACACGCCAAAACGCTGCCTTTAGAATTCCGTTTCCTCACGTACGCTCCCCACGTATGGACGGTAGAAGATTCGTTGCTCGTCGGCCTTTCGATGACCGAGTTTCTGAATCACGGTTATTACAAGGAAATCCTGCTCAAGGAAAAGCTGCTCGCCAAGCTCGGACCCGAGTTAACGGCGCAACTGTTCGTCAACTCTTCATGGCGTGATCATCCGCCGGGCTCGGAAGGCGTATCACTGCAAAACGCTCCGCCCGGCGACGATACCACTGAAGAAGATGATCAGGATCCCGACGGACAAAAGCAAAGTAAGCCGGACCGAAACAAAGCTCCGGCGCGGCCCGTGCGGAAATCGGAACTGGCGCTTCCGTCGGCTGATTCGTCCCCTGAGCTTCGCTATCACGGTGGTTCCAACGATTGGGTGGTTTCCGGCGAGCACACCGTTTCGGGCAAGCCTCTTCTCTCGAACGACATGCACCTCGACCTTCGCCTGCCGAACACGTGGTACGAAGCCCACCTGATTTGCGGCGATTTCGATGTTGTTGGGGTGACGTTGCCCGGCATGCCTTACGTGATCGTCGGCCATAATCGGAACGTCGCATGGGGCTTCACTAATGTTGGCCCCGCGGTAGAGGACGTTTTTATCGAGAAGTTCAACGAGAAGGGCGAATACCTCACGCCGCAAGGCTGGGTACAGCCTGAGCATCGTCGCGAGATCATTCGCGTGAAAGGCAAGCCGGAGGTGAATGTCGATGTCGTCACTACGCGACACGGGCCGATCATCACTGGCTTAATCCCAGGAGAGACCCGGCAACTCGCGTTGCAGTGGATCATCTATCAGCCCAAGGTCTCATCGGTTCCCTTCTTTCAAATCGATTCCGCGAGGAACTGGGACGAATTTCGGGCCGCCTTCTCAACGTTTGGCGCGCCGGGACAGAACGTGGTGTATGCCGACATCGATGGCCATATCGGTTATCAGGCGACTGGCTTTGTGCCTATGCGCGCATCCGGCGATGGCTCCCTGCCCGTTCCCGGCGATACCGACGCCTACGAATGGACAGGCTACATCCCGTATGACGAAATGCCGCGCGTGTTCGATCCGCCGTCGGGCCTGATCGCCACGGCGAACGGTCGAATCACTCCCGATGGCTATCCCCACTCCATCAGCATCGAGTGGGACGGTCCTTACCGTACGGAACGCATTTATAAGCTGCTGGGCAAGCCGAAGAAATACACCGCGGCTGACATGCTGGCGATCCAGACAGATGTTGTCTCTGAGTTCGACCGCTACTGTGCTGAACGCTTTGTGTATGCCATCGACCACACGCCCAAAGCCTCGAGTCGCGTCCGGGCGGCTGCGGACCTGATGCGTAATTGGAATGGGAGTATGGATACAGAGTCGGCGGCAGCGACCATTGCGTACTACTCGCGCGGCAAGCTCAACGAACTATTGCTGAAGCCGAAACTCGGCGACGACTGGAAGGAGTACACCCGCTGGTTCATGTCTCCGGTCTGGTTAGAGGGCGTTCTAACTCACCAGCCGGCACAGTGGCTGCCTTCCGATTATGCGAACTACGACGAGCTGCTCACTGCGGCAGTCGAGGCTGCGGTCAGCGACAACGCAACTCCATCAAACCTCAGCCGGTGGAGATGGGGCACGATCCACAAAGTGGACGTCCTGCATCCCTTCTGGAGCAACTTTCCTATTCTTAAACGAGGCGCGGGACCGGGACCACAGCCGCTCTCGGGCGATGGGCTGACCATCAAGCAGGTTGGCACACACTTCGGTCCATCCGAGCGTTTCACCGCCGATTTGTCCGACCTCGACAATTCGACCCTTAACATCGTGAACGGCGAGTCGGGAAACCTTTTTGACGACCACTACGACGATCAGTGGGACGCGTATTACCACGGATCGACGTTCAAGTTGCCCTTCTCCTCTGGCGCCGTAGAACACGACACTCGCCACCATTTACGACTCGAACCACAGTAGCTGACGCAAAACTAGAGGGCGGCCATTTGGCCGCCCTTAATTCGTCCCGGCTGGTCGAAAGCCTACTGATCGACTTGCAGAACTGAGTACAACGCGCCGCGGAACGCAATCTGCGTGGACTGTAGCTGTCCGGTCGTCGTGTCGTAGATGTACATGACTCCGCCTTGCACCGTGTACATGACGTTGCGGTTCGGAATCGCCTGTAGTCCCGTGACTCCGCCTAACGGGTTGGAAACATGATCGAGTTGCAGCTTCCCGAGATCCACAATAGACAGGCACCCAACCGACTGGTTTGCGCAGGTCGAAGCGCCGATATAAATCTTGTTGTTGGTCGAGATCTGCATGGTGGTATGGGTGCCATCGCCAATCGCGATTGGGTTCGGCGTGGTTCGCGTCATGGTACCGATGTCCACAATGTCGAGTGAACCGGTCGAGCCGCCGGGATAACCTGCCACGAAGATGCTGCTGTTCTTCATCAGCGCCACCGTGGCGCCAGCTACTGGGACAGTCGCCGTAATCGACCGGCTGGCCATGTTGAACTGCATCACCGACGGCGGTCCGGCTGTCGATCCACATTCCGGGCCGCAATTGATGACGTAAGCCGTGCTGTTGTCGCTGCTGAAGAACGCGTTCACCGGGCGGGCGAATCCTGGTATCGCTACTGCCGTGGGCGCAGCGGCAGTCAGATCGATCAGATACATCGTGTCGGAGTTGAGCGCAAACACCAGCAAGGTGTTGCCGTCGGGACTGATGGCCACGCCATGTGCCGCCGGCACCGGATAGGTTGCCGTAATCGCACCCACCGACGTATCAATGACTTGCACACCACCTGCCTGGGAATTCGTGATAGCCGCGCTCGGTACCGGAACGTATATCTTGGTCGAATCGGGCGAGTACAGGGCCATGTCAGCCCAGCTGGCCAGATTGACGGTTCCGTTGTTGGTCTCTGTCGAGTTCGTGATGAAGGTCAGCGTGAAGGTCATCGGGTTGTAGACCACCGTCTCCAGGTTATCCGGACTGAGGATCTGGAATGTCAGCGAGCCGCCAATCGAGATGAAAACCGCCGTTCCCGTCACTCCGGGTCCCGTAATACCAGTGTTGTTATTGGTAACGGTGTAGAAGGCGGTCATGTCCGTCTGGCTGTCGACGATTTGCACGTTTCCGGAATACTGGTTGGTAATAAATGCCCGATTCTTCAACATGCTCGGGCCATTGACCGTCACGTTCCCATTGGGGCCAGTAACACTGTTGTTGCTGCTACAGGAAACACCGATCAGGAGGGGGAAAAGGGTCCCCAGGAGGAGTACAACCCGCCTCAAACGCGTACCTCGCTCAAAATATTGATAATGCGTAAGTTCCAGCAATTATAGCAAAGCCTCATCGGCTGTCTGTTGGGTGCGGTGGCCGATCACCACTGGTTTACGATAGAGTTTCAATATCAGCAAACAGGGTCCCGAAGGCAAGATGGCAATCGATTTCCGAACACGACTGCAAAAAGGTGCCGTTTTATGCGACGGCGCAATGGGTACCCTGTTGCTATCCAAGGGAATCTTCATTGACCGCTGCTACGACGAGCTTAACCTGTCGCAGCCCGATCTCATCCGAGGTATCCACCTCGAATACCTTCAGGCTGGCGCCGAGGTCATAGAGACAAACACCTTTGGAGCCAATTCGTTTCGCTTGCAGAAGCACGGATGCGCGGAGAAATTGGTGGAAATCAACCGCCGGGGCGCGCAACTCGCCCGCGAAGCGGCAAAAAGCTTTGACGCACTGGTGGCAGGAGCCGTCGGTCCCCTCGGAGTTCGTATTGAACCTCTGGGCAAAACGGCTCTTTCTGAGGCACGTGACGCCTTCCGCGAACAGATCGCGGCCCTGAATGCGGAAGGTGTTGACCTTATCATTCTGGAAACATTCGGTTACCTGGAGGAGCTGCATCAGGCCATTCTGGCGGCCCGAGATGTGAATCCCAATCTGCCCGTCGTCGCCCAGGTAACCATCGACGAGGACGGCAACTGTCTCGACGGCTCCAGCCCCGAACACTACGGAGCCCAGCTCGAGGCTTGGGGAGCCGATGTAGTTGGCATCAACTGCAGCGTAGGCCCGGTACCGGTGCTCGATGCGTTGGAGCGCGTGCGTGCGGTCACCACCGTCCCCCTCTCCGCTCTGCCCAATGCCGGTATGCCGCGTTCGGTGGATGGCCGCACCATCTTCCTGTCGTCGCCGGAATACATGGCCAGCTATGCCGAGAAGTTTGTCAGCGCGGGCGTAAGCCTTGTGGGCGGATGTTGCGGCACCACGCCCCGGCACATCCATGAGATGAAAGGACGCCTCAAGCGGCGTCAGGTTCCGGCGCAGAAGCCTGCTTCCAAGCCAGTCGCAGTCGAGCGCCCCGTCGAGCCGCCTCCTCTGCAGGAGCGGTCCCTACTGGGACGCAAGATCGCCAATGGCGAGTTCGTCGTTATGGTGGAGATCGTTCCACCCAAGGGAACGACGGCGCAGAAGGAAATCGATGGTTCGCGCTACCTCAAATCGGTGGGCGTGGACGCGGTCAATATTCCCGACAGTCCCCGCGCGTCCGCGCGCCTCAGCAATCAGGCGTTGTGCCTTATGGTGGCTGACCAGGTCGGCATCGAGCCGGTGCTGCATTACACCTGCCGCGACCGCAACGTGCTGGGGATTCAATCGGATTTGCTCGGCGCGAGCGCTCTCGGTATCCGGAACCTGATCTGTATTACCGGTGATCCGCCCAAGATGGGCGATTATCCCGACGCGACGGCGGTCTTTGACGTCGACGCTATCGGCTTAGTCAACATTGTTCACAACCTGAACCACGGCCTCGATATCGGCAGCAATCCCATTGGTGCGGGCACGAAGTTCGTTATCGGAGTGGGGGCGAATCCGGGTGTACCGAACATCGACGAAGAGATCCGGCGCTTCGAATACAAGGTGCAGGCCGGAGCGGAATACGCGGTCACTCAGCCTGTGTTCGACTTGCGGCTGCTGGAAGATTTCCTGCGCCGCATTGAGCATTGCCGCATTCCGGTGGTCGCCGGCATCTGGCCGTTGGTGAGCGTCCGTAACGCCGAGTTCATGAAGAACGAGTTACGCGTCTCCGTTCCCGACGAAGTAATCACGCGCATGTCCCGTGCCACCACTGCCGAGGCCGGGCGCGCCGAAGGTATCGCCATTGCCCGCGACATGCTGTCGGCGGTCCGCGATATGGTGCAGGGCGCTCAGATCAGTGCGCCGCAGGGACGATACACCTCGGCGGTTGACGTCCTGGAAGCGCTGGGAAGCTCAAGGAGCGCGACCGTCTAGATCGAGCTCACGAGCAAATAATTGTTGCTTTCTTGATAAACAACCCGCGAAGAGTGGGGTTAGAATTAAGGCGCGAGGCTTCCCGGTTGGCTAAGTTCGAAGAGTGCATTCAACGTCTGGAGACCATTGTTGCTGAACTGGAAAAGGGCGATGTGGCCCTTGACCGGGCGTTGGAGCTTTTCGACGAAGGCATGAAGCTTTCCGGTTCGTGTCGCAAGGAACTGGAAGAGGCTGAGGGAAAAGTGGAAATCCTGCTGAAACGGAACGGCAGGCTCCAGCCCGAACCGTTTGAATCCGCGACTCAAACCGGTGAGGCCGGAAAGGGTTAATCGTCTTCGAAACTTGTTCCGAGTTGTTAGCGCGTCCCTTCGTCCCCTGCACCGTCAACATTTAGCGCTAAGAGTGCCACCCATTCGTCTACGTAGTCCAATCGCGGGGTGCTGCCATGCGTTCCATTAGCGTCGTTATTGTCTCTCAGGACTCGGCCCGCTTGCTGGGGCTTCCAACTCCTGCTGACATCTTGTTCCTAAAGGTCGCAATCGTTAACGTTCCGGCCAACGTGCGCGATACGATTGCACGCTGCCGCGCAGAGCTCGCTATTATTGACCTGGAGCTCATCACCTTCTCCGATTTTGCGGCCCTCTGCCATGAATTCCCAGATACGGCATTCATCTCTACTCATCGACTCGCCGATGACGAATTGTGGGCGCAGTCGCTGGCGTCGGGTGCCATTGACTGTTGCCGCAATGCCGACCTGCTGGCGGTGATAAGCGCAGCTGAACGCTATGTCGCCATGAAGTCCGTGCAGACCGCCCCTGCGGCGTAGGCCCGCGGCGCAGCTCAGCTTGACTCCCACTCCCCCGCCATTTAGCTTGGAGAGTTCCCCCGAGTTGACTGGGTTGATTGATTTTCGGCAATATTCCGCATCACTAACTCGCGCCTGCTGTACCAATTTCCTGCTCCTTGCGCTGCTGTGTGCAGTAAGCATTCTGCCCTCTATCTCCTCTGCCCAGACTGCCACGGCTCCTCCCAAAAGCTCTGTCACTACATCAGCCATGGACGAAATACCGGCGCGCATGCAAGGGGTGGCGAAAGCGCAGCAGACCGGCGATGTACAGCAGATCGCGGCTGCCAATCGTGGCCTGATTGCAACCTCGCTGCGCTCGATGGCTGAGCTCAAACTGGCTGAGGGCGACACCAGGCAGGCAATCGATCTTTATAAGCAGTCCCTGGAGTTCGAAAACACTCCCGCCACTCATATCGCGCTCGCCCTTGCTTACATGCGCGGGCAACAAACTGACCAGGCGCTTGCCGAGATCGAGCCGGTCACGAAAGCAGAACCCAACAACCCTGACGCGTGGAATGTGCAGGGCAGGCTGCTGATGGACAAAAAAGAATGGCGCCCCGCAGCCGAGGCGCTAACCCACTCGCTCGAACTACAGAGCAATGTCATGGTGGCCTACGCGCTCGCGACCGCGTATCTCAATCTGAAAGAGCCCCAAAAAGCAGAAGTCATCTTTAAGAAATTAAGTGATGCCACCGGAGACCGGCCCAGCCTCCACATTATGATCGGCCGTGCTTATCAGAACGCCGGCATGATGGACCAGGCGGTGGCGGAATTCAATCGCGCCGCGGATCTCGATGCAAAGTCCACTCGCGCCCATTACTTCATCGGTCTGCTCTATATGGCACAGAACGAGTGGGTCGCTACGCCTCAGGCCCGCGAACAGTTTGCCGACGAAGTCCAGGCCAATCCCAAGGACTTCTTCGGCAATTTCTTTCTCGGTTACATCGATAACGCCGACAAGCTTTACGATGACTCCGATCGCTACCTGAAAGTTGCCGCGCTCGACAAGCCGGACTGGCCTGAGCCCTACCTTTACATGGGCCTGAACGCTTTCGCCCGCAAGGACAATCAGAAAGCCGAGGAGTTGCTGCGCAAAGCAATCGAACTTACGGGAGACGACAAGTCACGCAATAACTATCAAATTCGCCGCGCTTACTACGTGCTTGGGCGCATTTGCATTCAGAGCGGACGAAAAGACGAAGGCGTCGGTTACACCAAAATATTCTCGGACATGCAGGAGCACACGATGGCTGACAGCCGCGCCGCCACACCTGCATCGAAGACCCAGGGAACCATGGGCTCCGGCATGGCAGCGGAACCCTCGGTTCCGACCACGGCCGTCATCAATCCGACGAGCCAGTTGGGCGACGCTCCGCAGTTGAGCGCCAAGGAAAAAGCTGAGCTGAAAAACACCGAACAGCGCCTCAGCCAGTTGTTAGGCAACTCATACAACGATTTGGGAACTGCCGAAGCTCGGCAGAAGCAATACGCGGCCGCCCTCTCGTATTTTCAGCAGGCGGAAAAATGGAATGCTGCCGTTCCGCACTTGATGCGCAACGTTGGCTTCGCCGCATTTCGCTCGAACGACTACGCCGAGAGTGCGCGTGCCTTGAAGATTGCGGTCGGCCAGGAGCCCGGTGACAAGATGATTCCCCCGATGCTCGCGATGGCACTGTTTTCGAGCAATCAGTATGCCGATGCCGCCAAAGCGTTCGATCAGGTCGGCGATGTGGCCTATTCCGATCCTCGCGTGGCGTATGCGTGGGCTGATTCGTTGGCGCGCTCAAAGCAGCCCGACAAGGCCGCCGCGGTACTCGCGCGCATGTCCCAACAACCGCTGCCGCCGGACGCGCTCCTGCTCGTCGGTCAGGTGTATAGCGAGATAGGCAATCAGCAACAGGCGCTTGCCGCGTTTCAAAAGGCGATGCAGCAGGACCCTTCCCTGCAGCGCGCGCACTATTATGCGGGACTTTCGCAGCTTCGCCTCAATCAGCCCACTCTGGCGATCAGTGAGTTTCAAGCCGAGCTGAAGCTCAATCCTAAGGATGCGGACACGCAATATCAGTTGGGCAAAGCCCTGCTGGAACAAGGGAACACCAAAGACGCCGTAACGCATTTGCAGACGGCCGCCGAACTGAACCCGGAACTTGACGGCGTGCACAACCAGTTGCAGATCGCCTACCGCAAAACGGGCCGCGTGACCGATGCCGATCGCGAAGCCAGGCTCGCAGCGGCGGCGAAGAGCAAGTCTCCTTCCGCCGCGCCGAACAACTGATCGCCGTCGTCGCTGCGTGCCCCTGCGTACCGTTGTTATACTTCCCATTTCATGCTCAAAGAAATCCTCGAACAGGGACGCATCACAACCGACCAGGCCCTGGAACGTTTACTTCCGCCGGCGACGCAATACCCGACCTCGATTCACCAGGCGATGCGCCACAGTGTCTTCGCGGGCGGCAAACGCCTGCGTCCCATTCTGTGCATAGAGGCTGCACGCGCAATTGCTGGTCGCATGCCGCCCGGAGTCGAGGATCTCGGCTCCGCGCTGGAGATGCTGCATACCTATTCGCTGATTCACGATGACCTTCCCGCACTGGACAATGACGACCTTCGCCGCGGACGCCCCACGTCTCACAAAGTCTATGGCGAGGCAATCGCGATTCTTGCAGGAGACGGCCTGCAAACCTACGCCTACGAAGTGTTGGCCAGGTTGCAATGTCCAGCCGAGGCGCGGGTCTCCATCATCGCCGAGATCGCCCACGCTACTGGCACGGTCGATGGCATGATCGGCGGCCAGGTCATGGACCTTGAGGCCGAGCACCAACACGCCGACCCCGCAACGCTGGAGTACATTCACCGTTCCAAGACGGGGGCCCTACTAACGGTCAGCGTGTTCACCGGTGGCATGTACGGAGGCGCTGACGCCGCGCAAATCCAGAGCCTGCGGGACTTCGGAATGAACATTGGATTGGCCTTTCAGATCGTGGACGACGTGCTCGACGTGACCCAGACCTCGGAGCAACTCGGTAAGACGGCCGGGAAAGACACAGCCACTGAGAAATCAACGTATCCCTCACTCTTTGGTATCGACGCCTCGATCGCAAAGGCTGACGAGTTGGTGAAGAAGGCGAACACGGCGCTCGATCCCTTTGGCGAACGTGCCGCGAACCTGCGCGAGATCGCCGCCTTCCTTGTGGAGCGCAAAAAGTGAACGGCCCCGCTCTCGACGTACTCGCTATTGCCGCGCACCGCGACGACGTGGAGCAGACCTGTGGAGGCGCGCTGCTCAAGATGGCGGGGCAAGGTGCTCGCACCGGCGTCCTCGACCTGACGCAAGGAGAGCTTGGCAGTCGCGGCTCGGCCGAGAGCCGTGCATCGGAAGCGGCTGACGCAGCACGTATCCTGCAAGTGGGATGGCGCGAGGCCCTCGACATTCCCGATGGCCGCGTCGAAAACACCTACGCCAACCGCATTAAGATCGCGCGTGTGATTCGCGAGCAGCGCCCACGTGTGGTGATTCTGCCGTACTGGAAAGGCCGCCACCCCGACCACTACACCTGTGCCCTCGTGGGCTACGAAGCCTGCTTCCTGGCTGGACTCCGCCGCCTCGGCCATACTGCCGCCACCCAGGATGTCGATTCTTTCGAAATTCATCGCTTACGTAACCTTGAGCCGCACCGCCCGTTCAAAATCATTTACGCGACGCTCTACTACGATGTACGGCCGACGTTTGTCGTGGACATCACGGCCGAATTCGACGCCAAACTCGAATCCATCTACGCCTACAAAGAGCAATATGCCGACCAGATGGCCGGCAGCAAAGACTTCCCTGCCCACGCCGAAATCCGCGAACGCGTCGCCTCGATGGCGCACTTCTATGGAATGCTAGCCGGTGTGCGATACGGCGAGCCGTTCTTCCAGAAAGAGGTTGGGCTGGTGGACGACCTACGGTTGGTACCGGTGCAGTCGATTTAACGCCAGCGTCGCGAACCCAATCCCGGCTAGCTCGCTGGTCATGCTGCGTTCAACTACAGCCGAATCGCCACCGTGACCCCGTCCCTCAGCGGAATGATCGTCGTATACCAGTCAAGCGATTTGTACAGCAGCTCATTGAACTCCACGATGGCGCGCACTTTTTGATCCGGCTCACTCGCCGGCTTGTCGTCGGGATTACCCGCAGCGTAAGCCACATCGCCGCGCCACAGCGTGTTGTCCGTGAGGAACAGCCCTCCCCGCCGAACCCGCTGCGGAGCCATGCGTGCCGCCTTCGGGTAGTCCGGCTTATCGATGTCGCAGAAGAGAATGTCGAATTGTTCCTTTTGCTCTGACAACACTTCCAGCGCATCGCCAACATGCACCGTAATTCGATCAGATACACCGGCGCGCTCGAAATACCCTCGTGCTTCGTCGGCGTTCTTGCGGCTGCCGTCGGTGTAGTGGACCTTGCCGCCTTCGCCAACTGCCATAGCCCACCAGATCGTCGAATATCCCACCGCCGAACCCATTTCGAAGACCGTCCTGGCATTAATCAGCCGGGCATACTGATAGAGCAGCCTCCCCACCGCGGGACCAACGATGGGAATATCGCGCTCCTTGGCTTGACACTCGATTTCCGTCAGCACCGCGCCGCGTTCCGGCAGCATCGCGTATATATAGTTTTCGACTTTGGAATCAGTAATCATCTTCGCTCTTCGCCAGTTGCCAGTTACCAGTTACCAGCTACCAGTCACGTTCCCCACCCCAACGTTTCTCCCGCCTGCATCTCCACCACTTCAGGTCCGCCCGCACCCAGCAATTCCTTCAACTGCGATGGACGTCCCGTCAGCACCGGAAATGTCCCAAAGTGCATCGGGATGACGAACTTGGGCTGTAGAAGCTTGCATGCGTACGCCGCTTCCCGCGGCCCCATCGTGAAATGGTCGCCGATCGGCAGCATTACGATCTCGGGCGCATACAACTCGCGAATAATCGACATGTCGCCGAACACCCCGGTATCACCAGCATGATAGATTTTCACTCCGCCCGGAAGCTCCAACACGTAACCACACGCCTCGCCGCCATAGACGATCGTGCCGTCATCTTCCATGATGCCGCATGAGTGTACGGCGTGGACCATCGTCGCCTTCACGCCCGAGACTGTCTGCGTGCCGCCCTTATTCATCGGCGAAATCGCCTCCACTCCTTTCTTCTTCGTCCACATACACAACTCAAAGATACCCACGACCGTACATTTGTGCTGCTTGGCGATCTTGACCGCGTCACCAATGTGATCGTTGTGCCCGTGAGTACAAATCAGGGCATCTGCTTTTTTCACTTCTTTCTCACCTTGGGGACACAGTGGGTTCCCCATCACCCACGGATCGACATAGATGCTCTTGCCTTCACTGGTTTCAATCCGAAATGTGGCATGTCCCAACCAGGTCAGATGATTGCCTTTCAAATTCATGACTCCCTCTTTCTAAGACTGCGTTTCCCGCCAGCCCTTGATGCCGCCTTCCAGTGACATAACGTTCTCGAATCCCATCTTCTTCAGGTTCAGCGCTGCCAGCGCCGATCGCGATCCGCCCACTCAATACAAGACAATCGGACGCCCCCTGTCGGTCGTCACCTTGTCGATTTCATGCTCGAGCATACCCCTCGGAATCAGCGCCGCTCCGGCAATTGTGCCCTTGGCGAATTCGTCGGGTTCTCTCACGTCGATTAGCGAAAAATCTTCCTTGGCTTCCAGCATTCTGCGTAGTTCCGCCGAGTTAATCTCCCGGATTTCAGCCTTCGCTTCATCCACCAGCTTTTTAAATTCAGGCAGCGGCATACTCAGCTCCTCGCATGAAATCTCGATCAACAGCGTGGAGAATTCTATTGTCTACTCTTCTCTGCTGCAACCATGCTCGTCGTCGGTCACAAATGCGAAGGTCGTCGGCTCCTCGCGCAGTTGCCAAATGACTCGCTGCTATCATGATGAGAGAGAACCTTGGGGTGTGATGACCACGACTACACAAGCGCCGGTGTCCGCGACCTTCGACAGTTACTTGCTCGAAGTTGCCGATGCGGTGAATACCACCCTCGACTTGAACACGCTTCTACAGCGTGTCGCGGAGATGCTGAAGCGCTTCATCGATTACGAGATCTTCGCGATCTTGTTGCTGAACGAGAAGACCCACGAGTTACGCGTTCGCTTCCAGGTGGGTCATCCGCCGGAAGTCGCCGAGCGCATCTGCATCAAGGTCGGGCAAGGCGTTACCGGTCGTGCGGTGCAACGACGCGAGGCAGTATTAGTCAATGACGTGGCAGCCGATGAGAACTTCATCAACTCGGCTCCCGGCGTGCGTTCGGAATTGGCGGTCCCGCTCATTGCCAAGAACAAAGTCATTGGCGTTCTCGACGTCGAGGCCGCTCAACCCGGTGCCTTTACGGAAGAGCACAAGCGTCTGCTCACCCTGTTCGCGTCGCGCATTGCCGCCGGCATAGAAAACGCCCGTCTGTACACTCGCGTTTCGCGGCAGGCGCGCCAATTGACGCTGCTCACGGAGATCAGCCGCGAGCTTACTTCCATCCTGAACGTCGATCAGTTATTGCAGCGGGTCGCCGACCTGGTAACAAGAATTATCGATTACGAAATGTTTTCTATCCTGTTGCTCGATCCGACAGGAAAGGTGCTTCAGCATCGTTTTTCCCTGCGCTTCAAAGAGAGCGTTCATCTCAAGCATGAGATTCCCATCGGACAGGGACTGGTAGGCTACGCGGCGGAGACCGGGCAACCGGTTCTGGTGCCCGATGTCTCCAAAGATCCTCGCTACATCATGGCCAACCCCGAGACGCGTTCCGAGCTCTGCATTCCTCTGATCTACAAGGACAAGGTCATCGGCGTGTTGGATATCGAGCACACTCGTCGCGGCTACTTCAACGACGATCACGTCCGCATCATGACGACCATGGCGGCGCAGGTCGCCATTGCCATCGAGAATGCCACGCTCTACGAGCGCATTGCACGGCAAGAGCAGCGCCTTGAGCACGATCTTGCTCTCGCCCGCGAATTGCAATTCCGTCTCCTGCCGCAGAAACGTCCCGCCCTCAAACACGCGGAAGTGGCGGCCTGCTTCGCTCCGGCTCGACAGATCGGCGGAGACCTCTACGATTTCCTGAAATACAGCGGCCGTGGCGTTATCGGTATTGCTGTCGGCGACGTTAGCGGCAAGGGCGCGCCGGCGGCCATCTACGCAGGTCTGGTCAGTGGCATCACCAGCTCGCATGCGTTAGAAGAGCCTTCCGCCCAGCACATGCTGGAAGCGATTAACCTCTCGCTCGCCGAGCGTCCCATCGAGGCGCAATATGTCTCGATGATTTACGCCATCTGGAACGATAGTGATCGCGGTCTCCAGGTCGCGAACTCCGGGCTCCCGCAACCCTTGCACCTGAGTGACGGCAAAGTAACCGAGATCGAGGTCAGCGGCCTGCCGATGGGGCTGTTCTCCAGCGCTTCGTACGAGAAGGTTTCCCTTCGAGCCAAGCCCGGTGATGTATTTCTGTTCTTCACCGACGGAATTACCGACGCCACCAGTTCTGAAGGTCACATGTTCGGCCGTGGCCGCCTCGAAAAGGTTGCGTTGAGCAACGCTCATCGCAGCGCGCAGGAGATCGCCGATGCTATCTTCAACGCTGTTTCGCAGCATGCTGACGGCGTCGATCCCTTCGACGATCAGACCATCGTGGTGCTCAAGGTGAAAGGAACTCCGGCTAAAAAGTGAGCGACTCTCGACCGCAGGAGCGCCCCCCAGCCTTCACGTACAAACAGTACCTTCCAGCACGCTCGAAATCCTCGGGCGAACTTTACGTCGATGCCGTGCCCCTCCGTCAGCTTGCCGAGCGCTATGGCACCCCGCTCTACGTTTACTCCGCCACGACGATCAGCGAGCGCTACCAGCACTTCGATCAGGCATTCTCACCTTGCGACCACACTGTCTGCTACTCGGTCAAAGCGAACTCGAACCTTGCCATACTCAAGTTGCTGGCATCGTTAGGGGCCGGCTTCGACATCGTTTCCGGCGGCGAACTGCATCGCGTTCTAACCGCACAGCGAAAGAGCGCCCGCACGGTTGTCTTTTCCGGAGTCGGCAAGCTTGCCGATGAAATCGACCTCGCGCTTCGCTCCGGCATTCTGCTGTTCAATGTCGAGAGCTCGAGCGAGTTGCAACTTCTGGCTGCACGCGCGACCCATCTCCGTAAGCGGGCACGCTTCGCCATTCGGGTTAACCCCGATGTGGATGCCCGCACCCATCCCTACATCTCTACCGGTCTTCACGAACATAAGTTCGGAGTGCCCATGCGAGACGCGCCTGAACTTTACCGTCAGGGTTCCTCCTGTCGCTACCTGAACGCGGCGGGTGTAAGTGCTCACATCGGCTCTCAAATCACCGACGTGGGCCCGTTCGGTGAAGCCATGCAGCGAGTAGCAACACTGGTTCGCAGCCTCCGCCACGCCGGACACGAAATCGCCTACGTCGATGCCGGGGGCGGACTCGGCATTTCTTATTCCAGAAGTGCAGCTCAGAATTTTCCGGCTCGCCTGAAGGCGTACGCCTCCGCCGTCATTCAACCTCTGCGCTGCCTCGGAGTTCATGTATTACTTGAACCAGGACGATCTATCGTAGGGCCAGCAGGTGTCTTACTTACGCAGGTCATTTACCGCAAGCGCAATGATGGCAAGCAGTTCCTGATTGTGGATGCCGCCATGAACGACCTCATGCGCCCGTCGCTGTACGGCGCTCACCACGAGATCGTGCCTGTCATGCTGAACTCCGGAAGAACGAAGCCTTCGACCTTCGACGTCGTCGGACCCATCTGCGAAACCGGCGATTTCTTCGCTCGCAATCGGGAACTTCCTGCAACGGAGGAAGGCGACCTGCTGGCCATACTCGATAGCGGAGCGTACGGCATGTCGCTCGCCTCCAACTACAACAGCCGTACCCGTCCTGCCGAAATTCTGGTCGATGGCCCGACCGTGAAGGTAATCAGAAAACGCGAGTCCCTTGATGACCTCCTGGCGGCCGAACGCGTCTCCACTCGCCGCCCCTCACGCCGTGGGAGTGGCTCTCCGACTACCTCGTGATTTGTTAATTGCGTTTACGTTGAACTTGGCCTATGCTGCCATTCCATCGGAGAGCTCTATGCAACCTAATCGATACGACGCCGCCACTTCGACGGCAGTCTGTCTCTGGTGTTACTGCCAATATCTGCGCAGTACCAGTCGGGCTCGGGAGGGACAGGCCTTTTGTTGCAGGAAGTGCGAAATCGAAGCGCGCTTCTGGTTGCACGACAATCTCAAACCCGCAGAAGAATAGCCAATCCGGCGCGGCCTATGGTCGCGCCCCTTACCACTCAAACTTTTCCACACATCAAAGAAGCAGGCGCTGTGCTGGTGCTTGCGCGACTCGTGGTTTTGCTCTTGCTGACAACCGACAACTGGCGACTGACAACTGCTTCACCGTTCTCCCCACTTCAACTTATTGCGTAAGATCTCGAAGAAGGTTCGCCGCACCCGCAGCAGTTTCACCTTGTGTTCGGCTCGCTGGCACAACACCCGGTCTCCCTGTTGCACCGGTAGGCCGACCTGTCCATCGATGCTGAGGAACGCCTTCTCTTCGCCGGTTTCCACGCGCAGTTCGATCTGCGATTTGTCGGTAACCACCAACGGCCGATGAGTCAGGGAGTGTGGACACACCGGCGTCACCACGAAGGCTTCCACCGACGGCATCATCACCGGCCCACCCGCGGCCAGTGAATATGCGGTGGAACCAGTCGGCGAGGCAATGATCACTCCGTCGGCCTTGTACTGAAAAACGAAGTTGTCGTCGATGTACAGATCGAACTCGACCAGTCGCGAAATCGCGCTCTTGTTGACGACCACATCGTTCAGCGCGAAGTTTTTCGCAATGCACTCTTCGTCGCGCACCAGCCGGCACTCCAGCACCGAACGTAGTTCGATCGAACATTGCCCCAGGTCCGCCGCCTCCAGCGCAAGATAGAGCTCGTTCAGTGGAATCTCGGTAAGAAAACCTAGCGACCCGAGATTGACGGCCAGTATCGGAACTCCTTCATGCGCTACCGCTCGCGCCGCCGACAGTAGAGTGCCATCGCCCCCCAGCACCAATGCGAGACCCGGATGCAGCGTGCCAATTTCCGAGCGCCTGACCACCTGCTCGCCGTTGGTGTAGCGAGCCGTTTCTTCATCCATGTAGATCTGGTAATCCCGCTGGTGAAACCACGTGAGCAGGTCAGGCAGAATAGTGGCCAGCTCCTGCTTCCACGGCTTAGAGATGATGGCGACGGATTTCATGTGTCAGGGTCGCTGCCAGTGTAGCGCACGCAATACGATTGCACCGAGTGTTGGCTAATTCGTGCCCTGGCTGGGCTCGCGGAACCATGCATGTAACAAGAACTCGCGATTACCTTCGCCCCCTAAGATTGGCGACTCGATAACCTCAATCGATTGTCCTCCGAGACCTGTCACCGCCTCTCGGACCCGCTCCACGGCGAACTGCTGTGCGGATTCGTCGCGCACGATACCGCCCTTCCCCACGTGTTCTCGCCCCACTTCAAATTGGGGCTTCACTAGCACCACAAGCTCAAATTCAGCCGTCCCACTTTCGTGCACGCATTGCACCACCGCAGGCAGCACCAATGTTGCGGAAATGAACGACACATCCATCGCAACCCGAGAGATCGGTCGTCGTTCGCAGGCATCGGGCCAGAGCTGCTCGCTCGCTAGGTATCGTGCGTTGGTGTTCTCCAGCAACCGGACCCGCACATCGTTCCGCAGCTTCATGTCAATCTGACCGTAACCCGTATCGACCGCAATGACCTCTGCGGCGCCGCTTTGCAGCAGACAATCCGTGAATCCTCCGGTCGAGGCGCCCACGTCCAGGCACAGCTTGCCGCGCACATCGATATGCCAGTGCTCAACTGCTCGCGCTAGCTTCAGCCCTCCCCGGCTGACGTACGGCATCTCGTCGCCCAGAATTCGCAGACTGGCCTCGTCGTCCACGTTTGTGCCCGGCTTCTCCACCTTCTGCTCATTCACCAGCACTCTGCCGGCGATCACCAAAGCCTGCGCGCGCGCGCGCGAAGAGGTGAATCCTCGTAACAGCAGCAGTTTGTCGAGCCGCACTTTCACCGCGACAGCCTACCATGTCGAATGCCCTTCTCTCGTATGCCGCAATCGCACTTGCTTCGGTGCAGAGTGTTGAACACATCACCTGACAGTGACTTAGGTTTGGGTTGCGCTCGATTTCCACAACCTTATTCACATTAGTGTTGAAATCGTGACGAAGCAGGGCCTCTCGGTGATAGACCGCGTGGATTCTCAGCCTGTCGCTGCCCGGTTCTGTGAATTAAGTGCGTCTTCGCCAACACTTGAGGGCCGCTGGGACAAGGAATTCCCTGCGATACAATGAACGTTTCCGGAGCACTCTTGCATGGCCGCGCCCAAGACCCCGCAACTCGATCCTTCGCAACTTACATCTGTCCCTTCGCCAGGTCAGCCGCAACAGCCGACCTCGCTCGCGGCTGATGCCTCTCCGTCCAATCCCGACGTACTCCGCGTTCTGTATTCCGTCGTTCTGAAAACTCGCTTGCTCGAGGAGCAAATTCTTACCTCCCGACGCACCGGCGCGTTTCCCGGTCTCGATGCGATCACCCTCGGTGGTGAAGCCACTGAGGTCGGGGCCTGCATCGGACTCCAACCCGACGACAGTTTCTCCTGCTCTCGAACTTCCTTCGCCGCTCCTGTCGTCCGCAACGTGTCTTTAGAGACGGTTTTCGCAGATCTTCTCGATCCTGCAAAGTCGACCACGAGCAAAGAGGTTCCAGCCGGCTCTTTTCGCCTCCTCCCCCGGTCGTCAACGATTGCCGGACAACTCAATCTTGCCGCAGGGGTTGCGCTCGCTTATCGCCAACTGGGCAAGCCAAATGTGGTGGTCGTGCTCGCCGAAGATGGCCTGGCGGCGCTAGGATTTTGGCATGAGGCTGCCAGTCTTGCCTCGCGACATCGCCTCCCGATCGTTTTCATGATCGAGAACCCGGCCGAATCCAGCGCTCACAGGGTCACTGAGTTTGCTTCCGACGAAGATCTTCGCGACCGTGCCGAAGCCTATGGCTTCCCCGGAATTACGGTCGATGGTAACGACAGTGTCGCGGTCTGGCGAGTTACCCAGGAGTCGATTCACCGCGCTCGCAGCGGAGCCGGGCCGACGCTGGTTGAGTGCCGCACTCGGCGCTGGCTCGTCGGAGACAGTCGTGTCCCCGAGAATGGCAGACCTAAGCCCAATCCGTTAACGCGGCATGATCCGCTGCTTCTCATGGAGCATTACATGAAGAAGCGCAAGCTCTGGGATAAGAAGTGGAACGACTCCCTTGCCCGAAGTTACAGGAATTCCCTGGTCCAGGCCTCTGTCGCTCGCAAAACTACCTAACTGCCATCCTTTTTCTGTACGAGAAGGTACAGGTGATTCGCCAGAGTGAGAGCGTTGGGCTTTCGATTCAGCCACAAGTCCAGATAACGCAGTGGTCAAACCAGCCAGTTTGCGATCGCGTATGCGATCTTGCCAAGCCTCCCCGGCGCCAGAATTCTGCAATACTCGCACAAGAATGCAAGCATCGTGGCCGTGGGCCCTGTGCGAATCCCCTCCCCCAATATGTTCCAATGGGCGGGCGAAAACAGCTCTCGCAGGCCTTCGGTTGTCCACCGCTGATAATCCGAAGGGTAAGCGTGAAACGGATGGCAGAATGGAACGACTACGTGCAGAAATCCGCCCGGCCGCAGCACGCGTGTCATCTCCGCAATTGCGGCGCGCGGATCGCGAACATGCTCCAACACTGCGTCACATTCGATAGCTGTGACGGAGTTATCGCAGAACGGCAAAACTTGCAGATCGGCTGACACGTCAACCCCGGGAGATATGGCTGAATCTATATTTAGAAAGCCCGGCGGAATGACATTCCCGGCGCCACCGACGAAGAGCTTTACGCCTTCGCACGAAGGCAGCATCTGCTCCATCTTGTTGTAAACGAGCGGTAACGGTGCGTGCAGGAGTTGGTACAGCCGGGTCTGCCGCCGGTGATAGCGGGCCAGCATTTGCGCCGTGGAATTTCTGCTTCCTTCATCCATCGGCCGTTTACCATAGTATGCACGCCTGTACCGCTGTAGGCGAGAATTTCGCGTGGTCAGTCGGAGTCGCTACTTGATTACTGGCGCTACGAGCGCGAATTCATCCGCGCTCGCAGGCCTGGAAAATCTCGTAATTACAATTTCTCGTAGAACTCGCACGCCGAGCACGAGATATAAATCCCGCCTGGAATATCGCGCTCGCGATCTTTTACACGCTTAACGATGCGAGTGGGCTTGCCGCACTTCGGGCAATCCGTGCTCTTGGTGGTGTCCATGACCTTCTTGCGGTCAGCGGTCTTTGCGATCTTTGCCATTGCTTTCTCCTAAAATAATTCCTCCGGACAAACGTCACCTGCGATCAAAACTTGGCTTGATCAGGAAGCAACACGTGGAGGCCGGAGCGGATTTACGTGACAGGGTCCGCAGAGGCGGACACATGTCTCGAGCTCACGAGATGCACATGTCTCAAGCTCACGTCCGGTCTTCCGGACGGCTTCGACTGCAGGCGGACGCTTAGCGCGCCACTCTCTTTCGCCGGTACTCCTCGATTTTATCCGATTTTCTATCCTGAGGCACGAAGCTCAGTTGGACTTGCGAGGACTCACCTCCTCCCGGCCCCAGAGCGGGTAAACTAGGCTGAAATCATCGCGAGATGAACCTCATGCGTACCAACGTTACATTCGCCAGATCCCTATCTCAGATGTTGATGCTGGTTCTACTGCTAAGCCAGGCCTACCCGCAGTCCGCCACTCCCGACTTCCCCAATCCCGGCAACCCCGGCATAAGCCGCGATCAGCAACGCCAACTCGGCTTGCAGGCGGCCGCGCAGGTATACCAGCAAATGCCGGTACTGCCCGACAGCAGCCCGCAAACGCAATATATCCGTCAGCTCGGACAGAAACTGGTCGCCACGATTCCTTCCCAGTACTCGTGGCCGTTTGAGTTTCACGTCCTCGCGCAGAAAGAGGTCAACGCGTTTGCCTTGCCCGGCGGTCCCATGTTCGTCAATCTCGGAACCATCACCGCCGCCTCCAACGAGGCCGAACTCGCCGGCGTCATGGCCCACGAGATGGCGCACGTATACATGCAACACTCCGCCAAGCAGGCTGCAAAGAACGAGAACCTGAGCTTATGGGCTGGTCTTGCTGGCGCTCTCCTCGGCGCCACCACCGGTGGATGGGTCGCTCAACTCTCGCAAATGGGCCTTCAGGTTGGCTCAGGACTCGTCAGTCAGCGCTTCTCTCGCGACGACGAATCGCAAGCCGATGCCGTCGGCGCCATCATCCTCTACAGAGCCGGATACAATCCTCAAGCGCTGGCCGACTTCTTCCAGACCCTCGCTGCTCAAGGCGGACAACCGCCGCAGATCCTCAGCGACCACCCCAATCCCGGCAATCGTGAGCAGGCAATCCAGAACGAAATTCGCTTCTGGCCACCCGAGAATTACCAGACCAACACCGCGGCCTTCCAGCGCGTTCAGCAGCAATCGCAAGGCGTTCGCGCTTACACCGCCGAAGAAATTGCCCAGGGAGCCAAGACCGGTCAATGGTCAGCCCTCAATCAGAAAAATGGCGCGGTCTTCCGGCCCACCGGAACCACTTCCATTAACCCGAATATTCCCGCGCCCGCGACGTCCGCTTCATCCACTCCCGCACCGTCTCTTCCACCGACCTCTCCCGCAGTTTCACTGCGAAAGGTCCAACCCAGTGGGAAACTCGTCACCGCCGACCTTGGTCACATGAAAATCGCCCGTCCCGACAATTGGCCGGTTGCGATGCCCAAGCAGCAAGGCGATTCGCTTAAGATTGCGCCGCCCGCCGGAGTTGCCGGCAATGCCGTCGGCTACGGCGTTGTCATTAATGGTGTGGCGCCGCGCGACCGCCAGACCACGAACATCGATGAGGTCACAGCGCAGCTCGTGCAGGACATGGAAAACCACGGCGGCATCAAACCGGTCGGCAGGCCCCAGGCCATCACCATCAACGGCGTGCAGGGACGTTCCGTTGTCCTGCAATCGCAGTCGCCCTTCCGCAACCCTGCCGGCAATCCGCAACCCGAGCGCGACTGGCTCGTCACGATCCCGCAGCCCGACCGCTCAGTGATCTTCATGGTCTTCGTCTCCCCGGAAGCCGAGTTCTCTCTGTTTCAGCCAACCTTCGAATCCATGCTCAAGAGCGTGCAGTTTTAGAACAGTCGTCAGTAGGCAGCTGTCAGTTGCAAGTTGGCAGCTCCGGCAGTTAGTGTTTTAACTGGCAACCGACAACTGGCAACCGACGACTGATAACATGGCCATCAAATTCAAAGGCGTTGACTTCCTCGAAATCGACTCACTTCTCTCCGACGACGAGCGCCTCGTGCGCGACAACACCCGCCTCTTCATCGAAGAGAACCTCATCCCCATCATCGAGCAGTGCAACCGCGACGGACGCTTCCCCAAAGAGCTCATCAAGCCCATGGGCGAGCTCGGATTCTACGGAGCCTCCCTCACCGGCTACGGTTGCGCCGGCATGTCCGCCGTCGAATACGGCCTCATGACCCAGGAACTCGAGCGCGGCGACAGCGGCGTGCGCTCGTTCGTCAGCGTGCAGTCCGGCCTGTGCATGTATCCCATCTACGCCTTCGGCAGCGAAGAGCAGAAACAGAAGTACCTGCCCAAGATGGCGCTCGGCGAAATCCTCGGCTGCTTCGGCCTCACCGAGCCCGACGCCGGCTCCAACCCCGGAGCCATGCGCACCCGCGCCAAGAAAGACGGCGACAGCTACGTCCTCAACGGCGAAAAAATGTGGATCACCTCCGGCTCCATCGCCGACATCGCCATCATCTGGGCCAAGGTCACCGACGAAGACGATCGCGTCCGCGGCTTCATCGTCCCCACCGACACCCCCGGCTTCAAGGCCGCCGACGTCCACGGCAAGTGGTCGCTGCGCGCCTCCGTCACCTCCAGCCTCTCGCTGCAAGACGTCCGCATCCCCGCCGACTGCCTCCTGCCCCTCTCCAAAGGACTCGGCTCGCCCCTCAGTTGCCTCAACCAGGCGCGCTACGGCATCGGCTGGGGAGCCATCGGCGCCGCCATGGCCTGCTACGACTGCTCGCTGCAATACGCGCAGTTCCGCAAGCAGTTCCGCGACATGCCTATCGCCGGCCACCAGCTTGTACAAGAGAAACTAGTCTGGATGATTAGTGAAATAACTAAGGCTCAACTACTCGCACTACAGGTAGGTAGATTGAAAGATGCGGGCAAGGTAAAGCCCTACCATATCTCTATGCTGAAGCGTAACAACGTCTGGATGGCTTTAGAGTGCGCCCGCATGGGACGCGACATCCTCGGCGGCAACGGCATCGCCGACGAGTACCCCATCTTCCGCCACATGGCCAACCTGGAGTCGGTCAAAACCTACGAAGGCACCCACGACATCCATACCCTAATCATCGGCGAGCACATCACGGGGATTGCGGCGTTCTAGCTGATCCCACAATTGCCAACCGAGGGCAATTATGGGCACTCGCCCGGTCCAGCGGCCCTCAACCCCGAACTCCCCGAAGCTACCCCAGCACCGCATCTGCCGATCGCTGACGGCGTCTGCCCGCCAACAGGTGATCTTCTTCGCCACTGCCACAAGATCAGTTCCTGAAACTTCATCGCCCGCTGCACCGCGGCCTTCGAATAGAACCCCATGCTTCCCATGGTCGCCTACTCTCGCCGACTGGATGCGGACAGATCACTTGCTAACTTGTGCTAACGACAGACCACCTCAGTCGCATTGACAGAGAGCGGGATCAGCGATACTGTCAAGCCTCTTGCGACCGAGCCAAGGGTCAACCGACCAGTTTTGGCAGCGAGAATGGGGTTTCACTTGATTCCACTTTTCTTCTGATACCAGCTTCAGCTGGCACCACCTTCAGCGTAAAGGAGGGAAAACAATGAGCCCGCGTCAATCTAATCCCCAAATGATTAAGAACACTTCTCGCGTAACAAGCGCTTCGGCGCTTTTATGGGTTCTTCCGATCTGCTTGTGCTTCGGGACAGCCGCGTGGGGAACGAGCGTTCCCCCCGGGACCAGTCTTTCTGCAATGGCTGATGCAGCCAGTCCCCCAAGCACCGGCGGCCCTTCTTGCTCAATGGGGAATAGTGACACCACGACTCCTGCTGCATGCGGAGTAGCGTGGACATTTCCCGCGCTTAGCGCTTTAGGCTCTGGAAACGCCTGGGCCGCTGCCAATTTTGGAGTTCTTCGGGATTCGATTGATGCTACGACGATTGTCGGCCTGGCGAATGGCGGCACGGTGCAAACTCAAGCTGCTGCCACAGCTGGCTTCACCGATACGTTGACCTTCCCTGGTTTGGCCGTCAATGCTTCTCTAACATTATCAATTTCTTTGTCTGGGTCCGGCACAGGGGCCTTCACTGCGATTTATCAAGTTATCCTGGCGGATGCATTCCTCCAAGAAAACCAGTGTGCGATCACCCTAACAGCCGGGGGCTCGAGTACCTGCACCTTTTCTCTTCCCATTGTTCCGTCAGATACGGTCGGAATCGCTGCATCTCTAAACTTGAACGGATTCGCTACCATCCTTCCAGATAACGTTGGGACAAACACCATGCAGGCCGATTTTACTCACACTGCGATTGTCACTGGACTGATGGTTCTGGATGCAAATGGCAATCCCATTCCAGGTGTCTCCGTGCTCGCGGCCTCGGGTACAAATTACAACAACTTGTCGCCTACCCCGGAACCCGAAACACTCGTGCTTCTTGGATCCAGTGTTCTGGGGTTGTATATTGCACGAGTACGCCGGGGCTTTAGCGAGTGACAGCTTGCAGTTTTTTTCGTTGGGCTGGCCCACATATCCGTGGCCCATATCTGCCATCTTTTGGCAGATGTGGGTCTTTTCTAACAGCTAGAATCACAACTCCGCCAAGGCTAAAATCGAATCGTGGCTGGTGGCCCAGGTATCAAACACCGTGCACCGTGCCCCACGTTCGGCCTTCTTTTGGCCTAACGTGGGTCCCCGCGCCATACCCTACCTAACCTGATGTTCAGGTATCACTGACCGGGCCCGATTTTGACCTGTACTCTTTCCCCATGCCGCGCGGTCTGTATCGTCTCCAAGAATCCGGACAGTCGCACTTAGTCACCTTCAGTTGGCTGGTGGCCCACGTATCAAACACCGTGCACCGTGCACCGTGCCCCACGTTCGGCCTTCTTTTGGCCTAACGTGGGTCCCCGCGCCATACCCTACCTAACCTGATGTTCAGGTATCACTGACCGGGCCCGATTTCGACCTGTACTCTTTCCCCATGCCGCGCGGTCTGTATCGTCTCCAAGAATCTGGACAGTCGCACTTCGTCACCTTCAGTTGCTATCGGCGGCAGCCGTTCTTCAACAGTCCAAGGGTGCATGACCTCTTCCCGATCTGTCTGGAGAGAATGCGGCGGCGTTTTCATCTTCGCGTATACGGCTACGTCGTCATGCCGGAACACGTCCACCTGCTTCTGAGCGAGCCTGAGCACGGCGGTTTGGCCGATGCTATCCACTTCCTGAAGCTGTCGTTCACGAAACGCTTACGATCCCAGGTTAGCGCCCAAAAGACGGGCGCGAACCTGGGGCACGACTCTTCACGTTCCTTTTGGCAAAAGCGCTATTACGACCGCAACGTCCGCAATCACGAGGAATTCATCAACGACCTCAAGTACATCCACCGCGATCCCGTAAAACGCGGACTGGTCGCCCGGCCGGAAGACTGGCCCTGGAGCAGTTATCGTCACTATGCCCTCGACAAACCGGGGATCGTTGCCGTCGAATCTCCGTGGGCGGCCTACAAACGTAAACACCCCTCAGCCGACCGGAATCAACTGTCCTGCATATTTGCGAAAGACGAGTAACCCATAATCGGCGGTGGTCCGGATGCCCTAAATAGAAGCGCCGCTGTGTGGCTGTAGACAATCGGTCGTCCACACGCCCGTCATTTGTCAATAATCCGAGTTCGTCTCACGCACCTTGCCGGTGAGCTCTCTGAGTTGTTCCTACTGTATCTTGGTCAGAGCCGATTTGGCCGATAACCCAACGAAGTCAAGAGGCAGAAACGATGCGTGTATTTGTGGCAGGGGCGAGCGGAGCGATTGGCGAACCGCTGACGGCAGAGTTATTGAAGCAAGGACACTCTGTAGTCGGGATGACCACCAGCGAGGCGCGGGCCAAGAACCTCCAGGCGCAGGGAGTCGAGGCGGTGATCGTGGACGCATTCGATGCAGCGGCAGTAGAAAGCGCGCTGCGACGGGCGAAGCCAGAAGTAGTAATTGATGAACTGACCTCCCTGCCGAAAGATCCAAGTGATATGCCGAAGTATGCGGCGGGAGACAGGAAGCTGAGGATCGAAGGCGGCGGCAATCTGTTTCGTGCTGCGATTGCGACCGGTGTGCGGCGGTATCTGCAGCAGTCCAGCGGCTTTTTCTTGAAGGCAGCGGCAGGGATACTGGCGGACGAATCTTCTCTCATGGATGTAAACGCCAGCCCTGGTATCGCTGCGAGTGCGCGTACGTACACGGAACTGGAGGCGCGGCTGTTCAGTTCCGATGCAATTGAAGGTGTGGCGCTGCGCTATGGGTTCTTTTATGGACCGAAGACGTGGTACCACCCCGGCGAGGCCGCAGCGAACCAGGTCATGCAGCAACGGAATCCGGTGATTGGCAAAGGTGAAGGTGTGTCGTCGTTCGTGCATATCAACGATGCCGCGATTGCGACCGTAGCGTTGCTAACAGCAGAGCCGGGTGTCTACAACCTTGTGGATAACGACCCTTCGCCACAGTCCGTATGGCTGCCTGCGTTTGCGAAGTTTGTTGGTGCTTCCCCGCCCCCTCGCCTGAGCGAGGTGGAAGTCGAGGCAATTGCAGGAGAGGATGCTGTGTATTACGCCACCAAGCTTAGTGGCGCGTCGAACGCTAAGGCGAAACACCTGCTCGGATGGAAACCTAGAAGGTTGGAGTGGCTGGCGAAGTAAGTGGGGCAAGTGGCAGGTGGCGCCGGCCAAGCTCATGCGGGCCCGTTCAACCTTCTTTTGGTTGGGCGGGGATTTTCGCCACGCCGCTGCCTGACAACTTCCCCTGACGCCGCCCCATTTCTCCCTTGACTTGCAACGCATCGGGCGATAAAGTCTCTCCCCAAATTGGGCCAGATGGTGAACTCCGCGTTGCGAACTCGGGGGAGAATTATGGTTTACGAGAAACCAACAGTAACTACGGAACTGGTCGCGAGTGACGCCCAGCCGCAGCAAGCCATCGGATTTTTCTTCGTTGCCGCAGTAGCCGCCGCCGATGTGGGCGTTTGGGTCATCGCGACGCGCCGCATCACCCGCGCGACTCACAGCACAGCCGGATTTGCTCCTTCTCGCCCGCCGCTTCGCGTGGTGGTGCTGCCCGCCGCGAGCGTACCGCGGCCTCAGCGTTCCAATCTGATCAAAATCGCATAACTTGGGGGTAACGCTGTGCCCGGCCCCGATGTTCTCTTCGTAAATCTTCCGCCGCACGAGTCGTATTATGCCGACGGCGTTCCGCATCTCGGGATGTTGTACGTGCTCACCTCGCTCCGCGAGCATGGATACTCCACGGGATACCTCGACTGCGCGCAACGAGGCACGCGGCGCGACGACGTGCTTCGCCTCATCCGCGAATCCAATCCTCGCATGGTCGGCTTTTCGGTCGACACCGATAATCTGTACAACATCGCCGGCTTCACCCGCTTTGTGCGCGACAGCCTGGGACCGAATGTGCCCATCATTCTCGGAGGTCCGGCCAGCCAGTCCCAGGCGGAACAAATGATTTCCTTGAGCGCGGCCGACGTGGTCGTGATCGGCGAGGGCGAGTACTCGGCCTGCGAAGTCGCGGATGCGCTTCTCGGCGGCAAGGGCCCGCTCGAAGACGTCCCAGGCCTCTGCTATCGCGACGCCGATGGCCAGCCTCGGCGGACCCGCGATCGCGATCCCATCGAAGACCTGGACGCACTTCCCTTTCCCGACCGCGGATTTCTGCCCGAGGATCGGCGCTACGAAGTTTGCATCATCTCCGGACGCGGCTGTCCATTCCGCTGCACGTTTTGTTTCGAAGGACGCATGGGCAACAGCTATCGCCATCGCTCGGCAGCCAACATCGTGGCTGAAATCGAGCAGTTGGTCGAGCGCTATGGGCGGCCGTTCGTCATGATCAATGACGATACCTTCACCGCCGACGTGGAACACACCCGCGAGTTCTGCCGCCTCATGCGCGAGCGCTTCACCCCGTGGAAGGACCTGTTGTTTTTCTGCGAAGTGCGCGCCGACATTCTGAACCGCCATCCTGACCTCATCGATGAGCTGGTTGCTGCCGGAGTGGCGCGCATTCAGGTCGGCGTGGAATCGGCCAGCCGGGCGATGCTCAAGGACTACAAGCGGCTCAACGTCAAACCGGAAGTGGTCGAATCGATGGTTCGCCGCTTTTATCAAGCCGGCATCGCGAGCGTCTATTGCGGATTCATTGCTGGCGGCCCGCGCGAGACCCGCGAAACCATGCAGGAGACGCTCGACTTTGCGCGTCACCTCATGACCGATGTTGCACCCGGCACGTTTGAATGCAACATGTCGTTTCTCACGCCCTTGCCGGGCACCGACCTTTACGAACACCCCGACGCCTATGGCTTGCGTCTCCTCGACACCGACCTCAAGAAGTCAACCAACTTCAATTTGTGTATCGCTGAGACCGAGACGCTGTCGTCCGATGATGTCACCAATCTCCGGCAGGAATTTCTCGAGCGTATCGACCGCGACATGGACGCCGTAGTGCAGGGCCTTCCGCGTTCCGTGATCCAGCGCCACATGACGCTCAAAAAGGATTTCGGAATCAGCACCCGCTATGCCGACAAGATTATGCGCGTTCAGGGCTGGGCCGAGTATTGGGAGATTGTTGGCGCAACCGGCGGATTGGAGCCCGCCGACGCGCTCTCCGACGACGCCATCCTCGATCGCTTCCCTACCCGCCTGGGCATACAGGCCCGCATGGAGGACGGCTGCGCCCGTATTCCGATGGGCCCGAGGACCGTGACCCTGAATCGCAC
This sequence comes from uncultured Acidobacteriaceae bacterium, assembly GCA_963738905.1. Classification (GTDB taxonomy): domain Bacteria; phylum Acidobacteriota; class Terriglobia; order Terriglobales; family Acidobacteriaceae; genus DASRAA01. The sequence goes on along the minus strand of CAVTYG010000006.1, from coordinate 63,387 downwards.
CGGCACAGAAATCTATAAGCGCGCCAGCGGCAAAGTCAGCACCCGGGAAATCGTTGACGACCTGGAGCGCTGCCTGAACGGTACAGCTCCACCGCGACCCGAACTCCAGGCCGATGTGATCGCGGTAATACGTTCTCTGGATGAACAGTGCGGACTATTCCTGAAAGATTATTGAGAGGATGCCATGGACATGCAATTCGTTTTCGGATTCATCAGCGGTATCGGCTTCGTAGGCCTCGTCTTCGCCGCCTTTCCCAACCTGCTGAAGTCCAGAAGCTAAGGCTTGAGGCGCATTACCACCCCATCTTTTGCATGCGATCCAGGATGATCGCGCTGTATCGGTTCATGCGCTCGGGCCGTCGTTTCAGCGGGCCGGGTAGCACCGCCGCCAGTCGCGATGCCTCTTCCCTCCCGATGTTTCGCGCCGGAGTTCGGTAGTAAATACGACTCGCCCACTCGGCGCCATAGATGCCGGGGCCCCATTCGACCACGTTCAAGTAGAGCTCCAAAATACGCCGCTTGCCGAGCACGAGTTCCGCGACCGGAACCAGCGTCGCTTCTGCGCCCTTGCGCACAAGGGATCGGCCCGTTCCGAAGAACAGGTTTTTCACCAGTTGTTGTGTGAGCGTGGAGGCTCCGCGTGTTCGTTCCCCTTCCATATCCTCCTGGGCGGCGATTTGCATCTCGTGCCAGTCGAACCCGCTGTGCTGGTAGAAGCGCCCGTCTTCCGCCGCGATCACCGCGTGCTGCAGATTGACCGAGATTTCCGCGAGTGGAACGAATTCATAGCGTTTCTGATACGGCTTGCCATGGACCCACGCCTGCAACCGTCGCTCAACTTGCACTGCCGTTGTCGGTGGATCGATCCAACGCGCAAGCACCAGCAACAATGCAGCGGCCAGCCATAAAGCCACCGCGCCGGCGACAATCCATCGCGCGATGAACCACAAATACTTCTTCCAACGCTCGATGTCGGCGGGCTGAGATGGCCAGAAGGTCACGTTTCAGAATAGTAACGTGTGGGTGGTTTACGAGGTCGGATGATCGATCTTGGGCTTTTTCGGAGTCACCTTGGGAAACACAAATTCCTGCAGGATATTCACTCCCGCCGACGTCCCAATCATGATGAGCGTGTTGTTCAACGTCGTTTCGAAGCCGTGACGGCTGCCCTCGGGATAATACAGGTTGGAGATGGCTCCCCCCGCCAGACTCCCCAGGATTCCCGAGTAGTTCGGCTGCCAGTTGCCGTTATCGCCCTTCGTGATGACCGACATGGCCAACGCATAACGAATGCGCGACTTGATGCTGCCCGTACCTTTATAGAAGTAGCGCGGGTCCTGTTTCAGTACTGAAGGCAGAATGGCATTGCTGACGTACGTCCCAATAAAAAAATCGCCGTACGCCGCGCCGAAGCGTCGTACGTAACCCGCCGCGCCCTGCCCGTATCCCGGAAACGAGTTGTTCGCCTGCTCGCCTCCCGCAATGATTCCGGCAATCACAAACGATGTCGGATCGATCGCCGCCTTCCAAGCCAACGCAAATTTTTGCTTTGGACTCATGGGCGCAGCATCAGCAATATAAGTCGCGTAAAAGTTGGGTATTACTCCGACCAGCCGTTGCTGCTCCTGCACCTTGATCTGTTCCGCTGCAATCTCTTCCGTCGTCAGCCGCACGCTCACGTCGGTGACTACCGGAGCCAACTCAAGCTTGATCCCCGGCGCAAGATAATCTTCTTGGGGCGGCAGGTTCGCGGACAGCGTCTGTGTCTTGAAGCCCGCAAGCGCAATGCTCAACTCGAAGCGTCCCGGCGCAACATTGGCGAACGAAAAGTGACCGTCCGGCTCGGTGAGGGTTTCGATAACAGGACTGGTCGCATCGCGAGTGAGCCTGATCTGGGCTCCGCGCACCGGAACGCCGCTCGTATCCAGCACCGTTCCGCTGATGTTTCCACGCGCCGGCGAATCCTGTGCTACTACATTCGCACGCGTAATTGCATCGACCGAAGTTGGCCTGGTGTCGGTCTGCGCTACCACCGGAGTTGAAGCCAACAACGGCCCGCAAACCAGGCAGGCGCCGAGTGACATGACTTGAAGGAAAGGATTCGTAATTCTCTGCCACATACTCGGGCCCATGTGTCCGTTTTAGTCCCCACAAATACAACACCCGGCAGAAGCATAAGATGCGCTGCGAGCAGTGTTGCGTTATCCGCAAGCCTAGCACAAAGCGATGTGCTCGGGCAGCGTTACCCCAGAATCGCGTGGGTGATCGACTGCCACCACGCAGGATTGATCCGCCACATATACACCGAGAGGCTTTGGCCGACGATCAAAACCGGCAGCGCATAAAGATAGACCTTGTTGATGCGCCGATCGACCGCCAGATCGCGCACCATGCCGAGAACGATCAGGAGATTGAGGCAAGGATAGAAGAGGTTATGGTTGAACAGATAATCAAAGCGGCCAAGCGCCGCGTCCATCAGACCAACGGTGGCGATGAAAACCAGCCGGCGATGGTATTCCGGCCGCTTTCTCCAATAGATAGCGAGCCCAATGCACGTGCCGAAGGCGATCATGTCGTAGAACGGAATCGCCAGAAATGCCTCCGCGTCGGGCTGATGATGCACCACTATGTCGAACCGGGCCATGATGACGGCGATAGCAACGCCCAGCGGAATCATTACCGTGGCGAGCCCCGCCCCAAACCAGCCGACAAGGCGATGCACACTGACTTTGTGGACCCGCACCAGCGCCGACTGCGCGATGAAGAACACCACCCACGCCGAGAACGCCGCGCCATGAATCCACAGAAGGAACGGCCTCGGCGGCGCAGCGTGGAAGAGATTGTCGTTGACCGTCCTGCTGAAGCCCCACACCACCAGCGCCGCGAACACCAGCGCCATGGTGATGTAGAAATATCGGCTCAGGAACGTCTTGAGGAGGGTCGGCGTGCTCGTTCCTATTTTGGACGCAAAAATTTCCTGTGGCGTGGCGCTCGACACATAGACTCCTTGGAACTACCGAATTTCGGAGAGGTCAGTTGCAATACCTTAGCCGCTCTTCCTTCACCAGTGCAACTGAAAACTAACCCCTTGATTGCAAGAAGTTAGGAGTATTCCGTTCGCGCCCGATCGAGCATCGCACTTGGTCGCAGACCAAAGATCATTGACAATTCAAAGATATTTCATCTCCGGTAGACAAAAACTCGCTTACAATGTGGCCACTAGACAGTTCTGCGCCCCCGAAGCTGGAGCCTGGCCGTGAAAGTCTTCGCTGCTGTCCCTGCCCTCCGTCATTGCCCCGAGTGTGGATCTGACCGAATCCGCAAGTCGCAGCTGCGACTCGAGGATCTGCTGCCCTTGCTCCTGCTCCTGCGACCCTACCGCTGCACCGAGTGCCGGCGACGGTATTACTCACGTCGGACGCTCCCGTTCGGCGAGGCGAAGCATCTCACCAGGAAAGCTCCCTAGACAATAAGAGCGGGCATGTCGCTCCCAAATAGCTGGGAGCTATCCCATAGTGCTGAATTTGTCCGGTGTGATCTTGATCAGGACGCGCTGTTCGCCCGGCCGAGCAAACGGGTATTTGTCCTTGTCGAGATATTTCTTGGCCATCTTATCGATGTGCTTTTCGGCTCCGTCCTGCGTGATCTCATCGACCTTCCCTCGTACCTCCAGGTAACGATACGGATTGTCAGGATCGATAAGAGTCACCGCAACACGAGGATCGTGCCGGACGTTCTTGTCCTTCTGGCGCCCCATCGCCGTGTTGACAATGATCTTGCCGTTATCGAAGTCCACCCACACCGGAGTAGTCTGTGGACTGCCATCCGGCATCAGGGTAGTGAAGCTGCCGAATGCGCGTTTCTGAAAGAGGTCTTTGTGGCTCTCGGGTACGCTCGCTGACATGCCAAATCTCCTTGCTGATATCTTTGCGTTGTCGTCGTGCAACGGCCTATTGGATTCCTCGAACATTGTAAGAGTTGCGGCAGACTTTGCAAACGCAGTCGAAACGACTGCAATTTAGCAGGCGCGATTCGCACGTTCGCGAAAAAAAGGAGCTGGCTCGCCAGCTCCTTGAAACACGGCTCGCCGTTAGCGGACGCCCAGCAGCAATTCCATCGTGAGCTGATCGAGACGTTCGTACTTCAGCCCCTTGCTGGCAAGCGCCTGGCGGTCGAAGCTCGTTGAAAGCAGCTTCTGGCCGTTTGCAGCGGAGTACGCGCCTAGCAAAGTCGCATTGTCTTTCGCCAGCTCCTTCACGATGGCTTGAATCTCTTTGTCTTCATTCCACTGCCGCGCTTTTTCTTTGAAGATCACATAAGTGCGCATGCATCCGCGGGCAAAGTCCTTCACGCCGTCGATATCTTCGGTGCGATAGGCGTGGGCGTCGAAGTGCCGTGGCCCCGTGTAGCCAACGTCCTCCAGGAACTTCACCAGCCAGAACATGGCCTTCGGTGTTGTCGATCCGAAACGAAAATCCTGATCGTAGCGTCCTGGATACTGATCGTTCAGATCGATGTGGAACAACTTGCCGGCCTCCCAAGCCTGTGCGACGGCATGCAGCATATTCAGGCCGGGCATCTGCTCGTGGGCAACTTCCGGGTTCACGCCGACCATCTCAGGGTGCGCCAGCGTCGGAATGAATCCGAGGTACGCGCCCGTTGTCGCCATGTAGATGTCGCCCCGCGGTTCGTTCGGCTTGGCTTCCATGGCGAACTTGAAGCCGTACTTCTTATCCATGTTGTATTCGCATAGATAATTCAGTGCGTCGCGCAACCGTTTGACCGCGTCATCCGGACGCCGGCACGCATCGGTCTCGGTTCCTTCGCGTCCTCCCCAGAGCACAAAAATCTTCGCTCCCAGTTCGGCGCCGAGGTCCATCGCCGTCATCGTCTTTTGCACCGCGTACGAGCGAACCGCGGCGTCATTTGACGTAAAGGCGCCATCGCGGAACACCGGATCGTAGAACAGATTGACTGTTGCCATCGGTACGCAGATGCCGTTCTTTTCGCACGCCGCTTTGAATTCGCGCACAATGCGGTCGCGTTCGCTGGGCGTCGCGTCGATCGGTACCAGGTCGTTGTCGTGCAGGTTCACACCCCACGCGCCGACCTCCGCCAACAATGTCACGATGTCATTCGGTGGAATAGTGGGTCGCACCGCCTCGCCAAAAGGGTCGCGTCCGCGGTTGCCGATGGTCCATAGCCCGAAGGAAAATTTATGTTCTGGACGCGGATCGTATTTATCGTTTGCCATGATGCCTCCAAGATGCGCTTACTCGGCGCGAGATTAAATTAGTGTGCCCGCATGCTGCGCAGCGCCGGATAGAGCCGCTGATACGCCTCATATTGTTTGTTCATGATAGGAATATTTGCTTTGTGCGGCTCAATCTCCCGTGCCACCCGGACTGCCTGCTCGCAAGCTTCGTCCACACTCGACCATGTACCCCCCCCTACTCCAGCAAGCAATGCTGCGCCGTACGCTGCGCCTTCTTCTGCCTCGAGCAGTTGTACCGGACGACCGTACACGTCGGCCTGAATCTGCCGCCATAGCCAGGAGCGCGCACCGCCTCCGCCCAGCCGAATATTCGTTACTGGCACATCCATTTCCGCGAAGATGGAGAAGGTATCGCGGAGACTGAACGCCACGCCTTCCATGATGGCGCGTACAACATGCCCTCGCCCGTGACTGGCCGCGAGTCCCACGAGCGCTGCCCGCGCATTCGGATCGAGATGCGGAGTACGCTCACCCATCAGGTACGGAGCCCACAGCACGCCGTCGCATCCCGGTGGCACATCGCCCGCTTCGTCTGCGAGTCTGTCGTAGGGATCACGGCCATCTTCAGTTCTCGTTCCGAAATTGTCGCGAAACCAGCGCAGCGACAATCCCGCCGCCTGCGTCACCCCCATAACGTGCCAGCGTCCGGGGATCGCATGACAGAAGGTATGCAACCGACCCTTGGGATCGAGCGACGGACGGTCGGTAGAAGCAAACACGACGCCCGACGTCCCAATCGTCGCGTGTACGGCGCCCGCGCGAACAATCCCCAAGCCGACAGCGCCCGCTGCCTGATCGCCGGCGCCGGCTACCACTGGTGTGCCTTCCTTCAGACCCGTTGCCTGTGCTCCGGCACGAGAAACGCTCGCGCAGACATCTGGCGACTCGAACAGCGGAGGCAGGCAATGCGGGTCGATCCCAGTGGCCTTCGCCATCTCGGTTGACCACCGGCGGTTGGCCACGTCGAGCAACAACGTACCCGAAGCATCCGCCATGTCCATTCCGTAATCGCCCGAAAGGCGGTAGCGCACGTAGTCCTTCGGCAGAAGCAGCATCCGGAAACGCTCGAACAGATGCGGCTCGTGCTTGCGCACCCACAGCAGCTTGGTTAACGTGAAGTTCGGTAGCGCAGGATTACAGGTCCACCCGATAATCTTCTCGGCCCCGATTTCAGCCGTGAGTTCGTCTGCTTCCGGAGCGCTCCGTTGATCGCACCAGATGAGCGACGGTCGCAACACGTCACCGCCACCATCGAGCAGTACCGCGCCGTGCATCTGGCCCGAAAACCCGACTGCAGCGATATCGGCAGGATCGGTGGACGATGCCGTCATGACCTGCTTGATGGCGTCGCACGCAGCGCGCCACCAGTCATGCGGATCCTGCTCCGCCCATCCGGTTTGCGGCGATGCGAACGGTGCATGTTCAGCGGTACGCGAAGCGACAATCGTTCCGGACGCGTCCGTTAGCACGGCGCGGGTCCCACCTGTTCCTACATCGATTCCGAGAAGTTTAGAAGGCATGAAGGGCGTTACTAATGTGAAGTTGAGATCGCTTTGGCGAACTCCCTAAACGGATTATCACGCGGAATGAGATGAAAGAAAAGTCAAATCGTGTACGTTAACGGTGATATAAAGAACGCAATGACGGACAAGCGCAGCGGGATTCCCCGGATCGCAGAACTGGCTGGTGTCTCCATCGGTACAGTCGATCGTGCGCTCCACGGCCGTCCGGGCATCAACGAGGGAACCCGCCGGCGCGTCCTCGCTGTAGCCAAGAAGATCGGCTATCGGCCGAACCTTGCCGCGCGTTCCCTGTCTATCCGGAAGCGAATTCGCATCGGAATCTGTGTTCCCCGCGAGATTCGCTACTTCTATAACGAAATGTGGGCCGGGATCCATGAAGAGGCGCGGCGCTACGACGACCGCGGTATCGAATTCGTCCTTCGCCCGGTTCCCCAACTTGGCAAAGGCGAGCGCCAGGCCTTCCGCGAGCTTCTCGATTCGGAAGTACGAGGCATCATCGTGACGCCGGGAAACCCGGAGTCCATTACGCCCCTGATCGACTTCGCCGAAAAGAGCGATGTGCGCGTGGTCTGCGTATCAACCGACGCGCCCGCCAGCCACCGCTCCTGTATCGTATGTGTCGAACCGCGAACGAATGGACTCATCGCCGGCGAGCTGATGGCGAAATTTGCGCCTGCAGGAGCCAAGGTCGCCATCCTCACTGGCATGCTGAAGACTGTCGACCACCGCGAGAAAGCCGAGGGATTCACGCGAAGCTTTCAACAGTATTGTCCTGGCGGAAAGGTAGTGGCCACCATTGAAGGCCACGAGGACGCCGACGAGAGCTACCGCAAGACGCGCAAGTTACTCAAGAAAGTGCCCGACCTGTCTGGTATCTATGTGAACACCGTCAACTGTATGCCGGTCTGCGAAGCTCTCTCGGCCGCCAAACTCTCCGGCAAAGTGAAACTCATCACTACCGACCTCTTTCGCGAGATGGTGCCACTCTTCCGCTCAGGAACAATCGACGCATCCATGCATCAACGACCTTACCGTCAGGGGCAGCTTGCAGTTCGTAGCCTTGCCGAGCACCTCATCCATGGTGTCGAGCTACCCCAGACGCAGTATCTGAATCCCGGAATCATTCTTCGCTCGAACCTGCAGCTGTTTCGCGAGGCAGGCGGCAAAGGCGCGTAACCCAGAGAAGTCTTGGCAAGGTCCGATCCGATGGCCGGTTGGTCGTCTAGACCAACCCCTGGCGAGGCGGAACCCTTCTGTTACCTTATTGGTCTGCGTCGTTAGGAGGCCCGAAGTGACCGATTCTCCGGCAACTCAAACTCTTGCATCCAACCCGCCGACGGTGCTTTGCCTTGCCAGCTATTACAAGGGTATCGAGTTCATGCGTGAGTGCAAACGTCAGGGGTGCCGCACCCTTCTGCTCACTTCCCACAGTCTCGAAAATGCAAAGTGGCCGCGTGAATCGCTCGACAACATCTTCTACGTTCCCGACGAAGACAGAACCTGGAAGCTGCAGGACGTCCTGCTCGGCATCAGCCACCTTGCTAAGACCGAAGTCATCGATCGCATCGTCCCGCTCGACGATTTTGACGTGGAAACAGCAGCCTCGCTCCGCGAGCATCTGCGCGTTCCCGGCATGGGCGACACCACGGCTCGCTATTTTCGCGACAAGCTGGCCATGCGCGCCAAAGCACGCGATGAAGGACTTCCCGTCCCTGAGTTTATTCAAGTATTGAACTACCAAAAGCTGCACGAGTTCCTGCAGCGCGTGTCGCCGCCGTGGGTCCTGAAGCCGCGCTCACTCGCCGGTTCCATCGGCGTAAAAAAAATTAACAACGCCGACGAGTTCTGGTCGGCAATCGAGCGACTTGGCGATCAGCAATCGTATTATCTGCTCGAACAGTACGTTCCGGGCGACATCTTTCACGTCGATACCATCACCTACGAGAAAGAGTTGCTGTTTTCCTGCGCCAGCCAGTACGGGCGCCCACCTATGGACGTCTCGCACGAAGGCGACATCTTCACCACCCGCACCTTGGCCGAAGGCTCTGCCAAGGAGACGGCGTTGCGGAAACTGAACCAGCAGGTGCTTGCGGCATTTGGAATGGTGCGCGGCGTCTCGCACAGCGAGTTCATCCAGGGACGTGACGGTAAGCTGTATTTCCTGGAAACCTCGGCGCGGGTGGGTGGAGCGCACATTGCCGATCTCGTGGAAGGTGCCACCGGCGTCAACCTCTGGGCCGAATGGGCAAAGCTGGAAATTGCTGGCGGCAAGACCCCATACACCGTTCATCCCTCACGACACGACTTCGCCGGACTGCTCATCTCGCTGGCTCGTCAGGAACACCCCGACACTTCGAGCTACATGGATCCCGAGATCGTGTGGCGAATGGACAAGGAGCATCACGTGGGACTCATCGTGCGCTCCCCCGAGCCCGGCAGGGTTGAGCAATTGATACACGAGTATGCGCACCGCTTTAAACAGGACTTTTTCGCTTCGGCGCCGCCGCGCGAAAAACCGACCAGCTAAATTGAAGAGGCGCAGCTTTGGCTGCGCCCTATAAACCCTTCCCTTTCGTCATCCCGAGCGGACTTCAGTCAGCCAGGGATCTACGCGTGGTCGTAGAAGCGGAAGAACAGCGCCTGCTTCGACACCGGCTCCGCTTTCTGCACCAGCGCCGCCATCTGCTTCTCGTTAAACGGCGTGAACTCTCGCGCCAGTTGCACGTTGTGTTCCAACTGCGTAGTTGAATCGCATCCAATAATGACCGTTGAAACCGGCAACGACAGGGAGTAATACATCGCCTGCTTCATGTCGAGCGTGCCTGGGGTTGGCGCAAGCACCATGCCCTCCCACATATGTTTCTGCTGCTCGATAGGTGGCGGCGTCCACGACGAAAGAATGCGCCCGCGCGCCGGGACCTTCATGCCGATGATGCCCATCTGCTTTTCCACCGCCAGCGGCAACAGTTGCTCCGAGAAGCTGTAGTGATGCGGGTCCGCCGCATTCACTGCCATCAGGATTGTGTCGAACGGGTACCGATGAATGCAATCGATTAGCGGCTCCGGCCGGAAATGCCCCGTGATTCCCAGGAAACGCACCATCTTCTGGTCTTTCGCCTCCAGCAGCGCTTCCATCGCTCCGCCCTTGGCAAAAATCTGCTGTACCTCATTGTCAGACCCGATGTCGTGTAACTGCCACAGATCGAGATGATCGGTGTTGAGCAGCTTCAGAGAAGTTTCCAGCATCCTTAGCGAACCATCCTTGGTGCGCTCTTTTGTCTTACTGGCGAGAAAGGCCTCGGAACGGCGCTGCTTCATCACTTGTCCAACGTACTGCTCGCTCCAGCGCTGCGGGCCGCCGTAAATCGACGACGTATCGATGTAATTCACCCCCAGGTCCAGCGCCTTCTCGATAATCGGCACCGCGACAGCCGCGTTGTCCGCGTGCTCAAGGGCAGCCTGTCCGCCCAGGCTGAAGATGCCAACTTTGTAGCCGGTCTTGCCGAGATTTCGTGTGGGCATCGCGTGCGGCGTAGCCGGGTTCGACGGCAGCGAAGGAAGCGTGGCCGCAGATGCAGGTACCGCAGCCTGCGCAACCAAACCCGCAGCTATTGCCCCGCTAGTCTTCAGAAATTCACGACGGTTCGTGCCCGGAAAATCACTGTCATTCTTCTTCATAATGACCTCGCAATACCTCGCCGGCAGTCACGGACTCTGGGGCGCGTGCCCTGCCGCAAGAGAATCGATTTTGCCGGAATTATACGCCGGCGAACTTGCCGGTGCCCCATGCGTTCACATCATCAAACCTTTGGGCGGTCCGCCGAGCCTGAAAAAGCGGCCTGCGTTGTAGTAGCAAACCCGTCGAATAAGTCCCCCCAACATTTCGTCATCGTTGGGCAGCTCTCCTCGCTCAACCTCGCCTCCAATCAGGTCGCACAAAATTCGCCGGAAATATTCGTGCCGCGGAAACGAGAGAAACGACCGCGAGTCCGTCGTCATCCCTATAAACTCCGACAGCAACCCAACATTCGACAACGCATTCAGTTGGTTGATGATTCCCTCTTTCTGGTCTAGGAACCACCACGCCGGCCCATATTGCACGGCGCTGGGCTCCGCGCTGCGATGCTCCAACCAGGAGCTGCTGTGAAAGCTCGAAGCCAGGGTGGCGAAGACATAATTGTCTGCCGGATTGGAGTTGTACAACACCACCTGCGGCATCGCATTTTCACGCTGCAGCAGATCGAGAAAAGTAGCGAGCGCCGCCCCCTGCGGGTAGTCACCGATGCTGTCAAAACCGGCGTCGGCGCCAATCGTATGGTAAGCACGATGGTTGACGTTGCGCCGCGCTCCCAGGTGAAGCTGCATTGTCCAGCGCTTCTTGGTGTTCAACCTGGCCAGAAACAACAGAACGAACGTTGCGTACTGTTCGCACTCTTCGGGACTGACCGGCTGCTTATCGAGTGCTTTCGCAAAAATTTTCGCCGCAGTGTCTTCACTGCACGGTTTCGACGGGCACTGCTCCAATCCGTGATCGGAGGCGCGACAGTAAAGCTCGGCAAAGTGAGCGTGTCGTTTGCCGAGTGCATCCAGAAAAGTCGCGAGATTCCGCACTTCGGTATTACTGGCTTCCTCCAGCTTCCGCAACCAAGGCAAGAACACAACCGGCTGCCCAATATCCAACGCCCGGTCCGGACGGAACGTTGGCCGCACGTCAATGCCTTTATATCGGCGTCGCCGGCTGCCGTCGGGCCAATCAAAACTGTCCTCCTCCACGATGCGCCGGTGCGGCTCCAAATCGTCCACTGGGTCGTCCGTCGTGAACACAGCCTTGACGTTGAACTTTCGCAGGATGGCCCGCGCCGTCAGTCCTTCCTCCAGGACAGCATTGGCGCGCTTCCAGATCTCGGGCGCCGTTTTGATGTTCAGCGGCTCCATAATACCGAATGCTCGCTTCAGTTCCAGGTGCGTCCAGTGGTAAAGCGGATTGCGCAGGGTCTGCGGAACCGTGCGCGACCAAGCGAGGAACTTCTCGTAGGGATGGGTGTCTTCGCCGGTGCAATAACGCTCCGACATCGACGCCCCGAACGCCCGCATGGCCCGCCACTTGTAGTGGTCGCCCTCCAGCCAGATTTCGGTCAGGTCACGGAAGCGATGATCGTCGGCAATCGCAGCCGCGCTCAGATGCGTGTGGTAGTCGAGAATCGGCTGCGACTCGGCATGCTCGTGGTAAAGGCGCGTGGCCGTCGCAGTAGTGAGGAGGAAATCCTCATCCAGAAAAGCAGGCATGCCAACCATGCTCTCTGCTTTCCCCTCTCCGCGCAAGAACACACTCGCAACGGTTGTCCATCACGCGCAACGGTGACTAAATCGCTTGGAGTTTCTCTTGTCTGGGTCGTACACTGTCGCCGGGAGGAGTTGGGAGAGCTATCAGTAGTCGAATCGATGGCTGGACTTTACCCGGCTCCCGAAGTAGGTCAATTTTGATGATGGGCCGTGTTCCTTCTCGACTTCTTACCCATCCGCCACCGCGTATCTTCCTGTCCCAGCGAGAATCTCCGGTAAGTCCTTATTTTACAATATCTTGGCCTCTAAGCCCTTTGCCTGCACCACTTGCACGCAAAGCTTCCCCATCCGCATGAAAACAGGGAATTTCGGGGGGAGGGGGAGGGGGTAGCTCAAGATGCGACAATACAAGCTGTTCTCGTTCTGCAAAGGCATCCCGCATGTTGGCAGGCAACGGCTTCACAAGTCGGAATCTCAGCCTCGATGAGATCACGGAGATCGTCAGCCTCGCCGCCGACAACCTGAAGATCGACGACAAGCGCGTCCTGGTCATCATCCCCGACGGCACCCGCACCATGCCGATGCCGCTGATGTTCGACCTGCTCCAGAAGTCGATCGGCGAGCGCGCCGCGGCCTGCGATTTCCTGGTCGCGCTCGGCACTCATCCCCTGATGCGCGACTCCGAACTCTCCACCCTCGTAGGCCAAACCGTGGTCAACGGCCGGGGCGCATCCTGCAAGGTGATGAACCATCGCTGGGACGACCCCACCACCTTTACCGAACTGGGGGTGGTCCCCAAAGAAGAAGTCACTCGCATCTCTGGAGGCCTGCTCGAAGAAGCAATTCCCGTTCGCATCAATCGCGCCATCTTCGATTACGATCAGGTGCTCATCTGCGGCCCCGTCTTTCCGCACGAAGTCGTCGGCTTTTCCGGCGGCAACAAGTATCTCTTCCCTGGAATCGGTGGCCCCGAGATTATCGGCACAACGCATTGGCTCGGTGCGTTGCACGGGAGCTACGAGATCATCGGTACCTTTTCGACGCCTGTCCGCGAGATGATCGACAAGGCAGCGGAGTTGGTCAAGGTGCCGGTCGCCTGTCTTGCTGCGGTCGTAAACCAGGACGGATTTCTGGGTCTCTATTACGGCGAGCCGAAAGAAGCCTGGCGCGCGGCCGCAGAACTATCTGCGCAAACCCACATCATATGGGTCGCCGAGCCCTTCCAGCGCGTACTGTCAGTGATGCCGACGCTCTACGGCGACCTTTGGACAGCGGCCAAGGGCATGTACAAGGTCGAGCCTGCCATCGCTAACGGTGGTGAAGTCGTGATTTACGCTCCCCACATTTCCGAGGTCAGTTATACCTACGGCGCCGAAATCGACAAGATCGGCTATCACTGCCGCGATTACTTTGTGAAGCAGATTGAGAAGTTCAAACACGTTCCCCGCGGCGTGCTGGCGCACTCCACTCACCTCCGTGGCAAAGGCACGTTCGATGATCAAAGCAGCGTCGAGTCGAACCGCATCACCGTGACCTTGGCAACAGGAATCTCCGAAGAACGTTGTCGCAAGCTGAACCTTAACTACCGCGATCCTGCCACCATCAACCCCGACGAATGGCGCGGCCGCGAAAGCGAAGGCATCAAACTTATCCCCCGGGCCGGCGAGGTTCTCTACCGGCTACGCACGTCCGCATCCTGATGCCGGAGCCTTCCCGGACCACTTCGCACTATCGCTGGTCCATCTGCGGACTGCTTTTTTTCGCAGCCACCATCAACTACATGGACCGGCAAGTAATCGCGCTCCTGAAGCCGGTCCTGCAGTCGCAGCTCGGTTGGAGCGAGATCGACTACGGCAACATCGTCTTCGCCTTCCAGACCGCTTACGCCATCGGCTTCCTGCTGATGGGTCGCCTCATGGACTGGCTCGGCGTTCGCAAGGGCTTCTCCTTCGCGGTCCTCTTCTGGAGCGTGGCAGCCATGGCCCACGCCGCCACCCGCACCGTGTTCCAGTTCGCCTCCGCTCGCTTCGTGCTGGCGCTGGGTGAGTCCGGCAACTTCCCCGCTTCCATCAAGACCGTCGCGGAATGGTTCCCCAAGAAAGAGCGCGCACTGGCGACGGGAATCTTCAACTCCGGCACCAACATCGGCGCGATTGTCACTCCGCTTATCGTTCCGTGGATTACTTACCGTTATGGCTGGCAAATGGCCTTCATCGCCACAGGCGCTCTTGGCTTGATCTGGGTGGTGTCATGGTTGGCAATCTATCGTCGGCCCGAAGAGGACCGCAGGGTTTCCGCGCAGGAGCTGGCTTACATTCGCAGTGATCCTCCCGAGCCGGAGCCACCCAAGGTTCCGTTGCGCACCGTCATCGATCATCGCGAAGCGTGGGCGATTGCAGCAGGCCGCTTGTTCACCGATCCGATCTGGTACATCTACTTGTTTTGGGCCCCTGACTTCCTCAGCCGGCGCTTCGGCCTGAGCCTGCGCGCGATGGCGATCCCGCTATTCCTGGTCTATACCGGAGCAACCGTGGGCAGCATTGCTGGCGGCTGGATCTCCTCCACCTTGCTCCAGCACAGATGGACCTTGAACCGGAGCCGCAAAACCGCATTGCTGATCTGCGCGCTGGCGGTGACGCCGGTCGTGCTGGCGTCTTCGACATCTCACCTCTGGGTCGCAGTCGGAGTTATTGCACTTGCGGCAGGCGCACATCAGGGATGGTCGGCCAACATGTACACCCTGGCCTCCGACATTTTTCCTCGCGCCGCGGTGGGAAGTGTCGTCGGCTTCGGCAGCATGGCGGGAGCTCTTGGGTGCCATGTTTGCCGCGAAAGCAGTCGGCTACATTCTGCAATGGACTGGCTCGTACACGATCGTCTTTTTCGTCGCCGGATCGTCTTACCTCGTCGCATTGCTGCTGGTGCAATTATTGGCTCCGAAGATCAATCCAATCGCACTTGCGCGGTCCTGAGCGGAGGACCTATTGATTCACGCCACTCGCGAGAAAGCCGCCATCGACCACGACAACTTCTCCGTTCACGTAACTCGCGGCATCGGAAGCCAGAAAAATCGCAGCGCCGCACAACTCTTTCACCTCGCCAAAACGCTTCATCGGAATGCGCGCGAGAAACTCTTGCCCGCGTGCCGTGCCATGCAGCAATCCGCGATTCAGGTCCGTCGGAAAAACGCCAGGCGCGATAGCGTTGACGCAAACACCTCGCGGCCCCCACTCCAATGCGAGCGACTTAGTCAGCGATGCGACCGCTGCTTTGCTGGCAGCATAGGCTGCGACCTCGTACAGCGCGACGAAGCTCGCGACCGAAGCGATACTGAATGATGCGTCCGTAGCCGCGCTCCAGCATGTGGCGCCCAAACACTTGGGCGGCGCGCAGTGTTCCGGTCAGGTTCGTCTCCAGAATGGCGTCCCAGTCGTCTTCGCTGAAGTCGAGCGTTGGCCCTCGTTTGGTGCGTCCAGCGGAGTTCACCAGAATGTCTACTTTCCCAAAAGCCTCGACGGCTGCGGCGAGCAGGCCTTCGAGGCTGGCACGATCCGCAACGTCAGACGTACAAACAATCGACTGTCGTTCAAGCGCCCTTATCTCGTCTGCCGTCTTCTGCACGAGATCGTGCCGCCGCGACGTAGGCGCTACATCCGCGCCTGCCTCTGCCAGCGCCAGCGAGAGAGCGTGCCCAATGCCGCTGGCTCCGCCAATCACTACAGCCGATTTTCCCGAGAGATCCAGTGCTTTGTATGGCATCTTGCGTTCCTCTATCAATGCGTACGAGTACGCAACATGAATGATAGCGAATTGAACCCGCGTGTGGCGTGTGCAGCACGTTCGTGTGTCCCGTCTCGACAACCCCTCGCTGTGCGTTTATAACTGACATCTTGCGTTTCGTGAGGTTAGCTGACATGCGTCGTAGTTTCGTGGTTCTGTTTCTTCTGCTTGGATGCCTGTTTTCGGTCGCACAGACTAAGCGCTCCATCACCGACAAGGATCTCTTTCGCTTCCAGTGGATCGGCGACCCACAAGTATCGCCCGACGGGTCACATGTGGCGTTTGTCCGCGTAACCGTGAACGAGAAGAAAGACGGATACGACACCGCGATCTGGATGGCCGCAACTTCCGGCTCCGATTCTCCGGTTCGCCTGACCAACGGCAAGCACGACTCTCAGCCGCGCTGGTCTCCTGACAGTAAGTGGATCGCCTTCGTGCGCGGCCCGGCCGACAATGGAGGAGGCGACGGCGGCAACCGCAAGCCGCAACCGTCCCAGCTTGCGCTACTCTCGTTGGCCGGTGGCGAAGCATGGACCATCACCGATCAGGCACGTTCGGCTAACAGCCCAACTTGGTCGCCCGATGGCAAGCAAATCGCATTCCTATGCGACGCCAATGCCGAGGACATCGCCAAGAAGGCCAAGAAAGACACCGGCGGCGAGCCGGAGCACGAGAGCGACGTGAAAGTCATCACCCGCGCCATTTATCGCTTCAATGGCAGCGGCTACACCGATCCGAAACACCATCAGCACATCTGGATCATGGATTTGCCGGGGACCGTTGAGGCGAAAAGTACGCCACGACAGCTCACGAGCGGCAACTTTGACGAGCATGAGCCGACATTTACTCCGGATGGAAAGACCATTCTGTATCACACCGATCGTAATCCCGAACCTTACTACGATCTGCCGAAGTCGGAGGTCATGTCTGTACCGGCCGCGGGCGGCACACCGCAATTGCTGACCACCGTGCATCTGGGCGGCCTGTTGGGCGGAATTGGCGGAATGACGCTCTCGCCCGATGGCAGCCGGATCGCCTTCGTCGCCGCAGTTGAACAGCCGGTCCGTTCTTATACTCAGCCCGACATGTGGGTAATGGACGTGAAGCAAGGTGCACAGCCGGTAAACCTGACAGCGAAGTACGATTACGATGTCGGCAGCGGCGTAGGTGGCGACAATCGCGCGCCGCGCGCTGCGGGCGGCTCGCGCAGCGTCTGGACAAAAGACGGCTCGCACATCATTGATGTCGTGGCCAAAGAAGGCCGTGCAATCCTGGTTTCCATCGACTCCAAGAGCGGCGAGGTTACGGAGCTAACTCGCGGCAACCAAGCGGTCGAGGATTTCACGCTGTCCGCCGACCGCAATACCATTGTGCTCAACATTTCGACACCGGTCATGATCGACGAGCTCTTCACGCTTGGTACAGATGGCTCGCAGAAGCAGATCACCAACGTGAACGGGCCGCTGTTTGCCGAGCTGAATCTCACGGAACCGGAGGACTTTTCGTACACCAGCTTTGACGGCAAGAAGATAGAGACCTGGATTCAGAAGCCGCCGGATTTCGATCCATCGAAGAAGTATCCGCTGATTCTCAACATTCACGGCGGCCCACATTCGGCCTACGGTTGGATCTTCGACCATGAATTCCAGTACATGGCTGCTAAAGGCTATGTTGTCCTGTATCCGAATCCGCGCGGCAGCACGAGCTACGGGCAGGATTTCGGGAACATCATTCAATATCACTATCCCGGCGACGATTACAAAGATCTGATGGCGGGCGTCGATGAACTGATCAAGAAGGGATATGTCGATCCCAACAAACTAGGTGTTACCGGCGGAAGCGGCGGCGGACTGCTGACCGATTGGACGGTCACGCAGACACATCGTTTTCACGCGGCGGTTGCGCAGCGCGACATAGCGGACTGGACTTCATGGTGGTACACGGCCGACTTTACGCTGTTCCAGCCCAACTGGTTCAAGGCGCCACCGTTTGACGATCCGCAGGACTACATTAAGCGCTCACCGATCACCTACATCAAGAATGTCGATACGCCGATGATGTTTATTCTCGGCGATGTGGACTGGCGAACGCCTCCGCAGAGTGGCGGCGAACAGATGTTCCGCGCTCTGAAGTACCGGCACATTCCAACGGTCATGGTGCATTTTCCCGGCGAGTCGCATGAACTCTCGCGTTCCGGACAACCTTGGCATCGCGTCGAGCGACTCGATCACATCGTTGGCTGGTTCGACCAATGGCTGATGGGTATTCCGAATCCTGAGTACAAGATGCCTTCGGACAATGCAACTTCGCCGGCGAAGGCGAGCTTGGACACAGATTAGTTTTCTTCATCTCTGAACGGCTTCGAACCGGCTTGTAACAGAGCCGAGCGAAGCCGCTCGTGTTGCTGCAGGAGTTTCAGGTAGTGCGTTTCACTCGCCCCAGCCTTCGCCTGAATAATGGCGAGTAACGCGCGCCTTTCCGCGAGACTCCACGTTCCGAGATCGTCCACAAGCAACGCCGTAATCGCGAAGTTCTCGAAGGCTTGCTGCTGAAGTTCGGACCATTGACTGATGTCTGCCTTGAGGATTCGCGCGAGGCGTTTGGTCGCGTATTGACGCATTTTGCTGGCATCGCCACTGAAGTCCGCGGACATTTTTTTCTGAATGGCCCAGCCGAGAGTTCGAGTAGAGAATGTGTCCCATGATCCGCGGGGAGCCGTGCCGAATTCGAAAAACATGTGATCGTCGGCGAGGCGGCGAAGTGTCCGTGCTGACGTTCGATACGCCGAGTCGAGCGAAATGCGCTTCTCTTCCCTTTCGGTGAGGGCCAGCAAATCCGGGCGACCGGGACGGAAGCCGAGCTTCCGGTAGAACCACAATGCTCCGGACTGGATTGCCTCCTCGTTGTCCTTACCGATCTGGTAGGGATAAACCGAGATGCAAGTGACTCCTGCAAGCTGATGCAACAGATGCAGCACCTTCGAATAGATCCATGCGGTTTCTCCTTCTCGAAATGAATAGAAGGTGTTGAACCCGACCTCAATCCATTCACACAGGCCAATTGCCTCGAAGTAATTCACTGGCACGCCGTTCTTGAGCGTGAAGCCGCAATAGTAAGCACGCAGCGGGAGGCGCCATTCGGCATTCAGTCCCCAGATGAATAGCTGCACTCCGCGGTCGGCGTCGGCCTCGAAAGCCTGATCGGGATCGGCATAAGTAGTGCCTTGCAATTCGCGGTAGCGAACCGCCAGCGCATCTTGCGCCATGGCGATGATCTTGGGGGCCTCGCTACGATTCAGCTTTCTTAGCGGAAGCGGCGCGGAAGCCATTTCATCGACGAGCGAAACCTGTTTGCGCTGAAGCAGCGGGGCGTCGTGGCAAAAAAGCTTTTTTACCGGCCGTCGAGCGAGAGTGCGGCTGGCGGACGATGCTTTCAGTTCCCAGCGCAGGTTGATTCCGAGGGCGTCATAAAGACTGGTGCGATCGAGCCTCGACAGCGGCGGAGTTTGAAAATTGCTCAACAGCCACTTGATGTCGCTTCCGCTCGAGTGCGCCGCGCTGCGAATCCATTCGCGATAAGGAGTGTCGGCCTCGACGAAAGAATCATCGGCCAGCAAAGGAAGAACATGCGGAAGAACAGTCGCCATCTGCCGGTATTTCTCTTCGACGTCCCACTCGGCGGTGATGCGCTCAGCATGACGTTCGACGAGCGAAGTGGCTAGTTCGTAAGTCCAGTTATTGGTGACCGTTGTGCCGGCAATTCCGGAGACTGATTCGTCATCGAAAATTTCCGCGCTTGCCTGTTCTCCCAAGCGTTGGATTCGTTCTTCCATGGTGGCCAGAAGCGCGTCGGCGAGTTTGGCGACGCGGGGGCTTTGCGGGAAGGCGCGGAGAAACAAAACCGCGTCGTGAAAGCGAATCAGCTCTTCAGCGTTGGTCAACCTCGCTCGCCCGAGGCTTTCCAGAATGTACTCGCACTGCTCGGCACATCCCGGGCCGTAGGCGTGCTTCATGGCTTCCAGTAGTTGTAGATTGACAGCGCGGCGCTTGGCCAACCAGGGGTCCTCCGATGTCGAATGAAAGCAGCCGCCAGTGTAGCGCGAGCGTCCCCATTAAAGGACTGGGCCCGGGTTGCCGATAGAGACCTCAGCCATGGCTAATACAGTCGAAACCGGATTTGCCAGGACGCGGCTTCCGCTCGCCCCCGACCGGCGAAGGCTGGATCGCGTTCTGACCAACCTCCCGATACGTATCGTGAGCCTCGATGGAGAACCGACGTACCATCCGGGCATCTGTACGAACCTCAGTCGCGGCGGGGTGGGCTTCGAGACCTCGGCGCGGCTGGAAGTTGGGAGGGTGGTCGAGTTCGAGTTCGTGCAGGTCGTGGATGAGGCCGTGCGCTACTGCATCAAAATCCTGTTCCGGCACGAGCAGCGTTATGGTGGCTACTACGTTAACGAAGACGGATCGGACATTCGGGTTCCTAACTGAGATATCCGGATTTCGGGGTACCCCCTCCCCCCTCCCCCATCCTGAAAACAAAGGGGTTACAGCACGATTCGCATGTAAGTTCGTGCAAGCATTAGCACTTATGGCTAAAGTCCTGCAAACAAATGGCTTAGCGAGCCGATTCTGTTGCGGAGCGCTTACAGAGTTTGTTTACCATTGAGTTATCAAAGAACGATGGTCATACGAGGGACACCAATCCCTCGCCTCATATTGAGGGTTTTACGTAAGTGCGCGGGGGAGGCGAAAGGGCGTGGGACACAGGGAGGTGTGATAAGAGTCGCCGGCGCACAGACGACACTGTGACCCGAGGCGAAATGCAGGTCCCTCGACTTCGCGCCCTAGGGGCGCTTCGCTCGGGATGACAAAAGTAGCTTGCCCGCGGACTAAAAGTCTCCGAATGACAAAAATAAAAGCTAGACGCTGGCCCTTCGGCTCCGCTCAGGGCAGGCTCTGAAGGCCAGCTCTACCACAGTGCGGCCTGTAGAGCTGCCCCCCACGTCACATGCTACTGCTGCCAGCCGCCGCCGAGGGCCTGATACAGGGTCACGTAGTTCGCGAGTTCCGAATACCACGCCTGTGACAGTTGCAATTGCGAGTTGAAGTATTGCTGCTCGTTGTATTGCACTTCAAGGAAGCTGGTGACGCCGCCCTGGAACCGCACATTGGACAGGTGAGCCGCTTGAGCGTAGGTGTGGGTCTGCTCCTCGATCTTTATGCGGAACTGGCGGGCCTGGGTGTAGCCCACGAGGCTGTTGGAGACGTCGCCAAAGGCCTGGTTGACGGTCTTCTTGTAGGTCAACTCGGCCTCGTCGCGCTGGGCCCACGCCAACTTGTATTGACTGCGAATTCTTCCGCCCTGATAAAGGGGCTGGGCTGCCTGTAGTCCAATTGCCCAGAATGTTCCCGGACCAGCGGTGAAGGTTGAGAGCGCGGTGCTCATTGAGCCGAACTGGCCGGTCAGCGAGAACTGCGGGAAGAAGTTTGCCTTGGCGACTCCGACGTTGGCGTTGGCAGCCACCAGATTCTCTTCGGCGACGCGAACATCCGGACGGCGTTCCAGCAGGGCTGAGGGCAAGCCTGCGGGAACTTCGGGCAGGTGCGGCTGTGCCGTCAAGTCGAGACCACGCGTTACCGGGGCGGGATTCGCGCCCAAGAGAATGCTGATGTTGTTTTCCGTCTGCTCGATCAGGCCCTGGAGATCGATGGCCTGGGCTTCGGCCGCCTCTACCAGCACCTCTGCCTGATAAACGTCCATGATGGCGGCTTCGCCGCCTTTGAACTTGATATTGTTCAGCTTCAGGATTTCGCGATCGGCGGCGACGGTGTCTTGGGCGTATTTGAGCTGCTCGTCATAGGCACGCAAGAGGAAATAGTTGCTGGCAACTTCGGAAACCAGGGTGGTGCGGACGACGTTCTGTCCGTATTCGCTGGACAGCAACTGGGCCTGCGCTGCCTCGGTGGCGCGGCGGAATTGTCCCCAAAAATCGACAATATAGGAAAGCTGGAGTCCCAGGCTGCCGAAGGTTGGCGCATTGGGGTACAGACTGTTGCGCTCGTTGACAATGGACCCCGCTCCGTTCAACTGAGGGAGTTGATTGGCGCGGGTGACGCCCACGTTAGCCTGGGCCTGGACGATACGGGCCGCGGCGATGCGGAGATCGTAATTATTCTTCAGGGCTTCGCGGATGAGGTTCTGGAGCGCTTCGTCCTGGAACACCGTCCACCATTTCATGTCGCCGAATTGCTCACCGGCGGGCTCGGGACCGGGAGGCAACCCGCGATATTGGGCGGGCACGGTAGTAGCTGGGCGTTGATAGTTGGGGCCGACCTTGCAGGCGGTCGCGACAAGAAGTAGGGCGACAGCGCCCCACACTTGCCAACGGCAGGCAATTGTGGGCCACCCACGAGTTTCGCTCGAGATGCCAAGACCAGAGATTTGATCGTGCGCTTTCAAAACTCGGTTAGTCATGGGCCTCTCCTGGAGCCGGAGTTCCGGCAGCACCGGGTTGTGGCTCATGCTTTTTACCGCCAATCCAGTGTCCAAAGCGCTCCACGACATCGAAGCTAACGGGGATGAAGAAGATGGCGAGGAACGAGGCCGCCATCATGCCTCCGATGACGATGGTGCCGAGTACCTGACGGGAGATGGCTCCCGCGCCTGTGGCAGTCCACAACGGAACGCAGCCCAGGATGAAGGCGAACGAGGTCATTAAGATGGGACGCAATCGGAGCTTGGCGCCGGTCAGCGAAGCCTCGAGGAGGGTTGCGCCCTTTTCGTATTCCGCCTTGGCAAACTCGACAATCAGAATCGCGTTCTTCGCCGACAAGCCAATCAGCATGATCAGCCCGATCTGGGCGTACACATTGTTATCGAGCTGCCGGAAATACAGCGTTGCGAATGCGCCAAAGACGGCGATGGGGACTCCCAACAAGACGCTGAACGGTAATGTCCAGCTTTCATACTGGGCGGCCATAATGAGGAAGACTACGAAGAACGCGGCCCCGAAGATCACTGCCGGGGAGACGCCCTGCGATGCCTTTACTTCCTGATAGGACATGCCCATGAAGTCGTAACCCATTTGAGACGGCATGGACTTGCGGAAGGTGTCTTCCATGGCAGCGATGGCCTGACCGGAACTGTAGCCTGGCGCAGACGACGCATTGATTTGGACGCAGTTAAACAGGTTGTAGCGCATGACGAACTCTGCGCCGGAGCGCGGGTAGGTCGTGGACAAGGTGCTCATCGGCACCATTTCGTTGGCGGCATTTCGTACATAGAACTTGCCGAGGTTGCTGGCGTTGGTGCGGAAATCGCCATCTGCCTGTACATAGACCTGCCATTGCAGGCCGAAACGGTTGAAGAAGTTGACGAGAGAACCGCCCATGAATGTCTGCACGGTCTGATAGAGCTGGTCCAGCGGGATCTGCTGGGTCATGGCCTTGGCGTTGTCCACTTTGACCCCAACCTGCGGAACGCCGAAGAGAGCAGTGGTCATGACGCCGGCCAGTTCGGGACGCTTGCGGGCTTCGGCCATGAAAAGCTGAGTGTTCTTCGCGAGGAAATCGATGTTTCCACCAGAGCGGTCTTCCAGGACGAAGGTAACGCCTCCGGAGGTGCCGACACCCGGAATGGCCGGTGGCGGGAAGGAGAAGGCAATGCCGTACGGGACCTGGGAAAGGGCGCGCGCCAGGTGGCTCTTAATGCCGATATAGCTGGTCTCGGGCGTCTTGCGGTCCTCCCACGGCTTCAGCGACACGAAGAAGAAGGAGCTGTAGGTTGCGTTGACGCCGCTCAACATGCTGTATCCCATGACTGAGCTAACGTACTGGACACCGGGAGTGTCCATGATGATCTTTTCGACGTCTCGTGCGGCCTCGGAAGAGCGCTGCAGAGAAGAAGCGTCGGGCAATTGCAGACCGGCGTAAAGGTAGCCCTGATCTTCATCGGGCAAGAAGCTGCGCGCCAGATGGCTGCCGAAGTAGCCTGCAAGGGCGATTGCCACACCGAGCAAGATAAAGGCGAGCCACGCGTTGTGAATCAAATGCCGGCAGGCGTTCACATAGCCGTCGGTAGCACGCCCAAATACTTTGTTGAACCAGCGGAAGAAGGCGCCCATCGGACCCCGGGCTTCCTTCTTAGGCTTCAGAATCATGGCTGACAACGCCGGGCTGAGCGTGAGCGCATTGAAGGCCGAGAACAGTACCGAGACGGCGATGGTTATGGCGAACTGTTTGTAGAGCTGTCCGGTAATGCCGGGGATGAAGGCAGTGGGGACGAATACGGCGGCGAGGATGAGGGCGATGGCGACGACCGGCCCGGAAACCTCCTCCATTGCCTTAATGGTGGCGTCGTGAGGAGTCATGCCGTGCTCGATGTTGTGCTCGACCGCCTCCACGACCACGATGGCGTCATCGACGACGAGACCGATGGCCAGCACCAGTCCCAGCAGCGAGAGGGTGTTGATGGAGAACCCGAGCGCCGGGAAGAGCATGAAGGTCGCAATCAACGAGACCGGCACGGCAATCAGGGGTATCAGAGTGGCCTTCCAACCTTGCAGGAAGATGAAGACCACGATGATGACCAGAATGATGGCTTCAAACAGCGTGTGTTCGATTTCGCTGATACCTTCGCTGACGGCGAGGGTGGTGTCGAGAGCGGTGATGTAATCGAGTCCCTGTGGGAAGCGTCCTTTGGCTTCCTCCATCATCTTCAGGACGTTGGCACGAGTTACGAGGGCGTTGGTGCCGGGGGTGAGGTAAAGAGCGATCAGTGCGGCGGGTTGTGCCGGCTTCTTCTCGTCCGCGGTGCCGAGGCGGGCGGTGTACGAGTAATACTGCGAGCCCATATCGACGCGCGCGACATCCTTGAGGCGCAGGATGGAGCCGTCGGACTGGGCGCGAACTACGATCTCGTCGAAATCCGCCGCAGTAGGCAGGCGTCCTGGGGCGCGGACGTTATAGGTGAACTGCTGTCCATTCGGGATGGGCTCGCCACCGATTTGTCCAGCAGGATTGACCTTGTTCTGGGCTTTGACGGCGTTAATGATATCGGGCACCGTTACGCCGAGGTTCGCGAGCTTGTCGGGGTTCACCCAGATACGCATGGCATACGGGCCAGCGCCGAAAATCTGCACCTGGCCGACACCCTGAATACGGGTTAACGCGTACTGCAAGTTAATGATGGCGTAATTGGCGAGGAAGATGTTGTCGTACACGCCGGAGGGCGAGTACACGTCCAGCAGCATGAAAGGTGCAGTCGTGCCGGGTTGCACGATCACGCCTTGCTGGGTCACCTCAGAAGGGAGTTGCGAGTTGGCCTGCCCGGAGCGCATCTGGGCCAGAATCTGGTCGGTATTAATGTCAGTGCCGAGTTGGAAATCGACGTACAGGGTCATTCCACCGCCGGAACTGGCGCTCAGCGAATACATGTAATTCATGCCGCTGACACCCGACATCTGCTGTTCGATGGGTGTCGCCACTGATTCGGCGATGGTGGTGGCGTCAGCGCCCGGGTAGGTGGCCTTCACCTGGATCATGGGGTCAGCGATATTCGGGAATTGCGCGATGGGAAGCTCGAGCATCGCGACCGCGCCGGCCATGACCATCAGAATGGCGATGACGATGGCCACGATGGGCCGATTGATGAAGAATTTCGACATCGTCAGTTGCTCCCGCCCGCCGAGGCTGCTGGCGTGTAAGGCTTGGGGCTAACTGGGATTCCACCTTCTTTCATCAACTGGGGAGCCGCGGCGGCGGCCTGCTGTACCTTCAAGATTCCTTCTGCGACGACACGTTCGCCCGGTTTCAAGCCGTCGGTGATGATCCAATCTGTGCCGACTCTTTCGCCAACCTTCACGGGACGGAAGGTGGCTTTGTTGTCGGGCGAGATGACGATCACCTGATACATCGATTGCACTTCCATGACAGCCGCTTGCGGGATCAGCAGCGCATTCTTGTTCTCGCTGGTCTGCATACGAATGCGACCGAAGCCACCCGGACGCAGGATTCCGTCTTTATTGGGCAACTCGGCGACGATCTGGACGGTGCCGGTGCCTCCGGCGACTTGGCGGTTCACCGAGATGATGCGTCCGGTCTGGGGGTACTGCTCGTTATTGGCCTGTATGTAGGTGATTGGCGTTGACGGCCCGGGCCTGCCGGTTCGAATGAGCTCGGATATCCGGCCTGCGTTGGCCAGATAGGAACTTTCGCTGATGTTGAAGTAAGCCCACATTGGGTTCACCTGAGAAACCGTCGCCATTTTGGTGGTCGTTCCAACCAAATCGCCAATCTGGGAAGTCGAAGCGCCGGCAATTCCATCGACGGGCGAGTAGATCTTGGTCCAAGCAAGATTGAGCCTGGCGTTGTCCAAGTTGGCTTTCTGGGCCTGGACCTCGGCCTTGCGTGCAGCCTGCACGGAGAGATCGGTATCGAGCTGCTTCTGCGGAATCGCGTTTTGCGCCGCCAGGGGCGTATCGCGGGCAACGTTGGTGTCGGCTTCCGAGAGACCTGCTTCCGCGACTGCCACTTGCGCCTGGGCAAGCTCGACTGCAGCCTGATACTGCCGAGGGTCAAGTTCGAACAGCAGTTCGCCCTTCTTCACGAAGTAGCCGTTCTGATAGTTCTGGTGAAGAAGGTAACCCTGCACCTTGGGGGTGATGTCGGCATTCACTGGGCCGTTGAGCTGCGCCACCCACTCGTCAAAGATGGGAACATTCTGTTCGGCGACTTGAGCCACCAGCACCTCGGGAGGTCCGGGGGCGGGAGGAGCTTCTTTCTTTTCGCATCCCATGAGGAGAAACAGGAAGGCCGCGGAGATACATGCGATGGCTAATTTATGCAGCGGCAAGACTCTAGGATTTATAAATCCGGATTGCATTCACACACTCCTCGGATCAGCGACCGAGCATGCTGACGGCCTTGCGATTGTTGGGACTTAATGTTCTTTTCTATCCCAATCCGACGGAGATTACCAGTGGGATGCCTCTTACTGTGAATAAGATCGCGGCGAATTTACCTGCCTGTTAGAGAGTTATTTGCGAGCGGGAGAGACGAATGGTTGGACGCTGGCGGAGGTGTGGCTCTCAGCGCCTGGCTCGGGAATGTTTTGCAGAACAAAAAGGGTTCCGCTGGGAAGTTTTACGTTCGCCGTCATGCAAAACAGATAGACGATGCCGTCTTTGTCGCGAACGAATCGCAGGTCCTTAAGGGCCTGGACTTTTATGTCTGGTTGCGGGGGCGGGCCTCCGACGGCATCTTGAGGCAGGCGAGTCGTGGACGCGTCGCCACTATTGTCCACCGAGACACGAGCGCTTTGCCGGGCCTGGCGGCGTGGGCTCGAAGTGGTTGCGGGGTCGGTCGGGATATCCGGTTTGTTTCCCGCTGGACGGGAAGTGTCAATTTGCGCGGAGATAAACGCATGCAGATGCACGCTCTGCTGCTTCCACTCGGCGGATTCGATCAGCAACACCACCCATGAGGGTTTGTCGCCGTCGCGAGGAGCCGCGCCCACGACACGTCCGGTCAACTTGGTGTTCGCGGGCATTACGACGCCCCTGGAAAGGAGGACCGGCTCCAGTGACCGGAATGAGACAGGATCGCCGCGTTTCGCTTTGTCGGCACGGATGGTGGTCGCGAGTTCTACCGGAATAGAGACTTTGCCGGCCGGCACCGACACAGATGCGTCGGGCTGCTGTGCAAATGACGCAGCCAGCAACAAGATTGGAATGCAACCCCGAACCATCGGTTCCTCGCCCGCGATGCACAAAAGAGTAGTACGGATTGGCGGCGGCGTAAAGCCGCAAAGAGACACATCGATGGCTGCCTTGACAGTGCTCCACCGTGCGTTTTACTGTTAGCGCCCACTGCCACGAGGTGCTCATGTCGCTGTCTCCCGTCACCGAACTTGATGACGAATTTGAACAGGCAGGAAAACCCGCCGGACCATGTGCGATGGTCGTCTTCGGAGCCACCGGCGACCTGACCATGCGCAAGCTGGTTCCAGCACTTTATAACCTAAAGAAAGCACACCTCTTGCCGCGGGAGTTTGGCGTGGTGGGCGTGGCAATTGACGACATGACCGTGGAGCAATTCCGCGACAAAGTCACTCGCTTCCTTCCGATGGACGAGCGTGGCAGCGACGACTTCGAGCAGTTCATGCAGTCGCTCCACTACATGCGGGGTGATTTCGGGGAGGCTGCGACCTTCCCCAAACTGGCCGAGGTCCTCAATACCATCGATCAGCAGGCGGGTACCGACCAGAACTACCTCTTCTATATGGCCACGGCCCCGAAGTTCTTCAGCGGGATCGTGCAGCAACTCGGCGACTCAGGTCTTTCGCGGGAAGCCAATGGTCATTGGCGGCGGGTCGTCATCGAAAAGCCATTCGGCAATGACCTGGAATCGGCGTTGGCGCTGAACTACAACATCAAGGCCGTGCTTTCCGAGAAGCAGATTTACCGCATCGATCACTACCTCGGCAAAGAGACGGTGCAGAACATCATGGTCTTCCGTTTCGGCAATGGAATCTTCGAGCCGATCTGGAACCGACGCTATATCGACCATGTCGCCATCACCAACGCCGAGACGGTGGGGGTCGAGCTGCGCGGCAGTTACTTCGACAATGCGGGCACGCTGCGCGACATGGTTCCAAACCACATGATGCAGCTCATCAGCCTCACGGCGATGGAGCCTCCGGCATCCTTCAGTGCCGACGCGGTGCGCGATGAGCAGGCCAAGGTGCTGAATGCTATTCAACCCCTGAGTTCCGAGGATGTGCTGCACCAGGCGGTGCGTGGACAATACGGCGAAGGCACGGAGTTAGGCGAAAAGGTGCAGGCATATCGCAGCGAGCCGGGTGTAGCGCCGGAGTCGAAGACGGAGACGTTCGTCGCCATGAAGCTGAACATCGACAACTGGCGATGGGCAGGGGTTCCGTTTTATCTGCGGACCGGCAAGCGCCTGGCGAAGCGACACACCGAGATTAATATCCAGTTCAAGCGGGCGCCCTTCCAGTTGTTTCGGCAGACCAACGTACACAAGCTGCAAACTAACCGGCTGGTCATACAGATTCAGCCCGATGAAGGTATGTCGCTTGGATTTGGAGCAAAGATTCCCGGGCCTCAGCTTCGCCTGGGTTCGGTAGAGATGAGCTTTGAGTATTCCAAGTACTTCGGCGCCGATCCTTACACCGGATACGAAGTGCTTTTGTACGATTGCATGATCGGTGACCAGACACTGTTTCAACGCGCCGACATGGTGGAGGCAGGATGGCGGATCCTCGACCCCGTCATCGACGTGTGGCGCGCATTGCCGGCGCGGAACTTTCCAAATTACCCGGCTGGCTCGTGGGGACCAAAAGAATCAGACGATCTGATGGAACGCGACGGACGGCATTGGAGGAAAATCGAATGATTCTAGCGGGAGACATTGGCGGCACGAATGCAAGACTGGCGGCTTTCGACACCGAGGGCAACCGCCTGCATTGCGTGGTGGAGAAGATCTATCCCAGCAAGGAACATGGGGGATTGCCGGAGATCGTCTCCGACTTCGTGAAGACTGAAGGCATACCCGCGCAGTCTGCATGTTTCGGCGTCGCGGGACCGGTTCGAGCAGGGCGCAGCAAGATTTCCAACTTGCCGTGGACGATTGATTCCCGCGAACTTGCAACCCAGTTGCGATTGCGTTCTGTGGGCCTGATTAACGATCTGGAGGCACTGGCTTACGGCCTTGAGGCGCTTGAGTCGAAGGACTTCGTGACGATTAGCGAAGGCGCCTGCGACGCCGAAGGGAACATGACGGTCGTGTCGGCGGGTTCCGGACTGGGAGAGGCTGGTCTCTATTGGGATGGATTTCGCCACCATCCTTTCGCCTGCGAGGGTGGTCACACCGAGTTCGCGCCGAAGAACGACGTCGAAGTGGAGCTGCTGCAGTACCTGATGAACAAGTATGGGCACAAGCATGTCAGCTATGAGCGCATACTCTCCGGTCCGGGCGTGCGCAATATCTACGAATTCCTGCACGACACCGGGAAGGAAGAGGAGCCTGCGTGGCTGAAAGAACAGCTGGCAACGGCGCGCGACGTATCAGCCACGATCTCCGAGCTGGCGCTGAATAATAAGGCCCCGATTTGCGATCGAACCTTGTCGATTTTCGTCAGCGTTTTTGGCTCTGAGGCGGGCAATTGCGCGCTGAAGATGATGGCGACCGGCGGAGTCTATGTTGCGGGCATTGCGGGCAAGATTGTTTCGAAGATGAAAGAACCCGCGTTCATGGAATCGTTTCTAGACAAGGGACGGATGCGGTCTCTTCTGGAAACCGTACCCATCAAGATCGTGCTGAACGACGACTCGGGACTTATCGGCGCAGCGCGGTTCACGCTGGTACAAAAGGCCTTCAAGGTCTAGCAGGCGCAAGCGCTTTACCGGGCTGACTTGACCGAGCGCCGTGCAAATTCCAGGGGACCAGTGTCCTCATCACCCAAGCCAACTGTTTCTTCCCTTTGCGATTCGGGCACGGTTCGCAGCAGTCTCACGCAGCGGTTCCAGCGCAACACCGCTTCTTCGTTGTCGTTAGGTTTCAGCTTCTCCGCTGTCTCGAAGTGCTTCATCGCTTCTTCGAACAACGGCACCCACACGTGAGGAGGACGTCCCGCGCGCGATTGCGCCTTGGCACGCCGCTCGCAAAAAATGCCCAGGTAATACTCGCGCTTGTAAGCATCGGTGAGCCCCTGGAAAGCGGATTCGGCCTCGGGATAGCGGTCAGAGATCGCGCCACGAAACTGGTCGGTGATGGCGAGACCGAGCAACCGTAATGCCGCCTGGTTCCCAGGATCAGCCACGAGGATGTCCTGGCAGATGGATTCCGATTCCTCGGGCTCGTTCAAGCAGCGATAGAGCTGGGCTTTGGAGAGGGCGGCTTCGATGCCGCTTTTGTCGATCGTTTTGAGTTGATATTCCACTGGGTCCTTCCATTCTGCTATGCGATGGTCCACAACAGATACGCGGCCACAACCGTGCCGATGACCGCACCACCGTAACAGAGCATAAAAATAACTTCGTTCAAGTGCTTTACTTGAAGCCCGTCGTAGAGCGTGTAGCGGAACCGATGCGCCCAGTGAAATAACGACAAGGAACATAAGACAAACAGGTAAATCCTTACCAGCGGAAGGCTGACCAGCGCCATGAGATGTTCATAGGTCGGGGATGGCAGCCATCGCAACGGAAACGCGACGCCAAAGAGAAAGAGTTGCACGGGGATCAGCAGCGCTGCGACGACCCCGCCTGCGCTAAATAGCACCCAGAAGAAAGCCTCATTCGACTGTTTTTCCACTGGGGCCTCGCGTCCGCTCATCGCAACACCAACCAGGCCACGATGGCGGAGATCACGATCCAAGCAAGGTAGTTCGGAGCAGCAACCAAAAAGTCGGGGACTCGCTTGCCGCCAAGTCGAACCGGCATCGCCTTGGGCGTCAGGTTGAACCACGTAATCGAATGGAATACGACAAAGAATAAAGAGATGACGCTGAGGATGAGGACTAGGGGCGATTGCATCCACCGCTGGAAGCGGGCGTAAGTTTCCGGTCCATTCTTCAGCGCCCACACCTGGAAGAGCGTCATCACGACGAACAGGGCGACGAAGACGCTGCTCAGCTCGCGCAAGATGAATGTTAGGTATTGCCGCTGCTTCAGCCACCAGTAAACCGACACGTGCGGCCGATACCAGCGGGGACGGAACTCGGTGTAGGGCGGTGTCCTTGTCTCCAGCTTCGCTTCACTCATATCAGAGGCCCGGCCCTTTCGGCATCACGAAGGACTTCAGCCATTCGAAGACTGCCGTCAGTTTGTACTGCTGAATTGCTCCTGCGGGATCGACATGCTTGGGACAAACGCGCGTGCATTCGCCGACAAACGTGCATCCCCAAATGCCATCGGGATGGGCGAGCACGGCGATGCGTTCGTCGGAGCCTTCATCGCGCGAATCCATGTTGTAACGCTGGGCGAGGGCAAGCGCTGCCGGTCCAACAAATATGGGATCCAAACCAACCACGGGACACGCGGCGTAACACAGCGTGCAGTTGATACACATGCTGTATTGCTTGTAGCGGTCCAGCTGCGCTGGAGTCTGGAGAAACTCGCCCTTGGAGAGCGGCGGCTGGTTGGGATGAATGAGCCACGGTTTTACCTTCTTCAGCTTGCCGAGGAAATCGCTTAGCTCAGTAACCAGGTCGCGCACCACAGGGAAATAACGTAATGGCTCAACCCTGATGGTGCTTACCTTCTGGGCGTAGTCCGTAAGAAAGGTAGCGCAGGTAAGCTTGGGCTCGCCGTTGACCATCATGCCGCAACTGCCGCAGATGCCCATGCGGCACGACCAGCGGTAGGTGAGTGTGCCATCTTCCTGGTCCTTGATATGGTTCAGCGCGTCGAGTACAACCCACTCTTTGTGGACCGGCACCTGAAAGCTCTGGAAGTGCGGCGCGGTGTCGCGTTCGGGGGAGTATCGCGCAATTTCGAGAGTGATCGTTTCCGCCATTTGCGTGGTCAGCCTCGTTTAGTGTTCCTGAACCTGTTTCGTTGTTTGCTGCCCGTAAACCCGTTCTCCCGGCGGCCACCGCGTGATGGTCACCGGTTGATACTCAACCCGGGAAGAGCCATCGGAGTTGCGGAAGACCAGCGAATGGGCGAGAAACTTCCCATCGTCCCTTGCAGGATAGTCGGTACGCTGATGGGCGCCGCGTGATTCCGTGCGATGCAACGCACATTGCATCATCGACTCGGCGACGTCGAGCATGAAGCCCAGCTCCAGCGCCGACTCCAACTCAGTGTTGAAGGTATGGCTGCGATCATCGAGCTGTATGTCGCGGTAACGCTCCTGCAATTCGTGAATCTTGTTGGCACCTTCCTGCAGCAGGCCCTGCTCGCGATAGATGCCGGCACTCTTTTCCACTGTTGCCTGCATCTCATTGCGAATGGTGGCGATCCGTTCGCGTCCACCGGACTTGTTGAGGAATTCCGACTCCAGCCGCTTGCGTTCGTCGAGCGCCTGCGCCTGTGCTGCTCCGTTAGGAGCGGGCTGCTCGGATGCGTACAGTGCGGCAGCCTTTCCAGCGCGAGCGCCAAACACCAGGCACTCGGGGAGCGAATTCGACCCGAGGCGGTTCGCGCCGTTGATGCTTACGCATGCGACTTCGCCGGCGGCGAACAGCCCCGCCAGCGGTGTAGCGCCGCCGATGTCGGTGCTTACTCCACCCATCATGTAGTGCACAACTGGTCTGACGGGAATCAGCTCTTTCACCGGATCGACATTCTGATACTTCAAACACAGCTCGCGCACGAAGGGCAGCTTGGCGTTAATCAGCTTTTCGCCAAGGTGGCGCAGGTCGAGACTCACGACCGGTCCGTACGGGGTCTGGATGGTTCGACCTTTCTGGTCTTCCTTCACGAAGGCTTGCGACAAGCGATCGCGCGGCCCTAACTCCATCGAACGCAGGACTGGCTTGGCCTCGGGAGTTCCGAGGTTGTAGTCCTGCAGGTAGCGGTAGCCATCTTTATTCAGCATGTAGCCACCCTCGGCGCGAGCGGCTTCCGTGATCAAAATGCCGGTGAACGGCAGGCCGGTCGGGTGGTACTGCACGAACTCCATGTCTTTCAGAGGGGCGCCAGCCCGATAGGCCAGCGACATGCCGTCGCCATTCTTGATGTTGGCGTTAGTAGTGAACGGAAAGACCCGGCCGCAACCACCGGTACAAAGAATGACGGCCTTGGCGCTAATCGCCTGAATTCTGCCGGACATCAATTCGATGGCGACTACGCCCTGTACTCGCCCATCGTTGATGAGAAGCTTCGTGACGAACCACTCGTCGTAGCGCGTGATGGGGTCGAACCGCATCGAGGTTTGAAATAACGTGTGCAGCATGTGGAAACCCGTCTTGTCGGCAGCAAACCATGTGCGACGTTTCTTCATTCCGCCGAAAGCACGCACCGCGATATGCCCATCGGACTCGCGATTCCACGGGCAGCCCCAGCGTTCGAGTTGCAACAGCTCTTCCGGAGCTTCCTTGACGAACGCCTCGACTGCGTCCTGATCGCTCAGCCAATCGCCGCCGGAGATGGTGTCGTAGGCATGCTCGTCCAGGCTGTCGTCGGGCTTGGCCACGCCGGCTGCGCCGCCTTCGGCAGAGACGGTGTGGCTGCGCATGGGATACACCTTGGAGACGACTGCGATGCTGAGTTTGGGATTGACTTCGGCGGCAGCTATGGCAGCGCGAAGGCCCGCGCCTCCTCCACCGACGAGAAGAACATCATGCGATGACGTGTCCATCGATCCCCACGGGCCCACGTTGAACCGAAGGACCCCAAGGCCTGAGTGTCGGACATTCTCCCTTATGCGCCTGCCGAAATCAAATGGAAACTGAGGGGCCCGGAGAGGCATCCCCGCCGGAAAGGGCTCGTAGCCGGTATGCCAGATGACGAGTATCGGGCGCAGGTCCGCTCGGACTGGGGCGCCGCCGGAATCAGTCCACGGCGAGCATGCGCTCGCGCCCCTGTCGTTCCCGCTACGGTTGAGTGGGCACCGGGGAATAGACGCAGGCATCGTTCGGACTGATGCTGTTTCCGTTTGCGAAGGTCACTTTTCCGGCGGCAAAGTAACTGTCGGAGGTATAGAGCTTGAACAGGTTGTCGTCGGGAATGATCGGCGTAGCCGGCGACTGCCAGTTATCGGGCATCTTGAAGCTGAAACCGAAACACCGCATGCTCGTCGGGTTATTAGGGTCGACCGGGCAGTCAATGTCCGCGGAGGCCCAGGCGCAATCCGCGTCCGTGATTTTGCCCGAGGTGCATTCGCTGCTGTTCTTATTGCACCCGCAACTTCCGTCCGACTTTGCTGAGCAATAGGTCTTTGGATTGCAAAACTTCGGCTTGCTGCTGACAAAATCGGATTTCTGCCCGCTGAGATCCACATCAACCGACAGGAAGGCGCCTTGGGGCCCGGACGGATAGGTGGGGCTGATGAAGCTGCCATTGATAGCCGTTGGGGTGCTGTAGTCGTTGGGATTCAGCCGGACAGCAGTAACGTTCAACTCACTCTGGTTATAGCCGGAGCCAATGTAAACGTCGTAATGCTGCTTGGTGTCGGACGTGGCGTAGAGAAAGTAAACATAATAAGTGTGGCCTTTCAAGAAGATGCTAGGGAAACGAGGATCGTTGTGGAAGTCATACGTTTCGCAGAGCTTTGAATTGTTGGGGTCCTGCTTGATACATACTGGACAATTTCCCTGCGAAGCGCAGGTCTGGCTGGTATCGATAAGGTAGGCGCCATGATTCAAAGAAAGCGTGCTGCGCTGTCCGTTGCCCTGTCCCATCATGCGAATCTGCGGCCTGGTTTTGTTGCCGTTCTCCTCGTCCGTCAGATACTCGCGGTAGAGAGGTACGCCGCGGCAACGTCCGCTGCCGCAATCGTGGGCCCAGTTCAAATTGAGGTCAATTGAGGGGTCAAAGCATTGCTGGCTTCCGGTTCTG
Source organism: uncultured Acidobacteriaceae bacterium (assembly GCA_963738905.1). GTDB lineage: Bacteria > Acidobacteriota > Terriglobia > Terriglobales > Acidobacteriaceae > DASRAA01. The sequence continues at coordinate 28,001 of CAVTYG010000006.1, read as the reverse complement.
CTGGCGATGGCGCAGTCCGCGATGATAGCAGTGGTCAGCCACTCGTAGGGACTGGTAGTGGCGGTAAAGGGCAGTCCGGGCGGCAGCGGTAGCGGCGGCTGTACGCGTACGTCCGACAGACACTCGGGAGTGCTGAGGGGGGCGTTGAAGTAGTCGTCCTCGTTAATCGAGATCGTCGGCCGCTTGGCGCCCGACTCGCTGCCCAGCAGTCCGGTCAGCGTGCCGTCATCGTCGTTCAGCACGGTCTGCCGGTCTATGTTATTGAAGTTGTTGCTGAACATGTCGGTCGAGTGGGTGCAGTAGCGGTCGTTCACCTTGTTCTGATTCTGAATGAATGGATCGTATTCGGTGGGAGTAATGGGCTCGAATAACGGCTCGATCACGAAGTGCCGGATGTCAACGTTCTGGAACCACAGGTTATTGGAGTGAAATGCCGGCGGATAGTAGAAGCCGTTGGGCTGTTTCCAGCCGATAGCGGCGTTGGGCAGGTAGCAGGACTTGTCGGTGTCCTGGAGTACGCCAAAATTCCACGCCAAAGGCACCGCGCTTGTCGTGCAAGTTCCCCGCGGGCTGGCGGTGCAATCCGCAATTTTCGAGACGGTGATATTCATGTACGCATTGCGCACCTGGTGGGCCGGTCCATCGTAGATGTTGAACAGCTTCTGCGCGGGGAAGTCGGGGAGGTTGTAGCTCATTCCTCCTTCGGCGTATTCGCAATGGTCATGCGAGCCTGCTTTGTTGTCGCACTCCAGTTTGGAATCGCTATTAAACGGGCCGGCATCGGACGCAAACGGGTTGGCATTGGGATCGTCGGCGACAGATTTCTGGGTGTGCCCGATGAAGACGGTGTTCCGCGCCAGTTGCCATTCTCCCAGGCCGACGTCGGAGCGTGTGTAACCGCCGCCGGTGACAAAGTTCAGTCCACCTTGCAGCACGTCGGTGATCGCGCTGTTGCTCACCAAGTCCCAGCCTTTGCGGATCCATATCGCCGAGAAGTTAGTCTGGGCAAAATTAAACGACGTCGTGTAATGGTCGAGATGAGTAACGGCACAGTTCCCGTGACTGTCGTAACCCTGATCGCAGGAGGGATTCTTGCTCGGGGTGCAATCCGACGTCGTGCAGAGTGTGGGGTTATGTACTTCCGACAGCACCGGATAATAGATCTGGAAGGGCTGCTCCGGCAGAATTCTCCCATCGGGTCCGGGAGGGGCAGTCGATTTCACCGCCGATAGATTTGCGGTGCCGTCGGGCTTAACCCCGAGACAACCGGCGGTCTGTCCATTCACCTGGAATGATGTCATGGCCGCGACACAGGAATTGCCCACAAAGGTTTTCAGAGGCGAAAGTCCCGCCCGGTTGTAGTTTGTCGTACCGTCCACAACGATCTGCTGGGAGGCATAGCCGTCCCAGGTCTGGTACTGGGAAGGGCCACTATTGGCGGCGGGAAGCCACCAATAACAGGCTCCGCAGGTTGCCGCACCGGCAGCGAAGTTGTATTCGAAGTCATTCCAGCCGTTGGTGATCCAAAAGACGGTCGGGTGGTTGTAGTCGGACCGGTAGGGCATGTAGTCGCCGTTGCGGATGGGAGGATTGGTGGGCGAGTTGTCAGCCAGAATCCCGGGCACCTGTCGCGGATTGTAGGTAGCGTTCTGAATCGCGGCCTGCGCCGAAATACCGATGTTGGCGTAGAACTTGTTGTTGACCTCAGTCGCATCCTCCAAATAGAAGCCGTGGCCGATGGACCGGTAACCGACGTTGCGCGCGATATACATGCCTTCGGTGGCATGGACCGTCACCCAGCGTGTCATGGAATCCCAAATGGAGCAGTCCTCCAGATAATTGAGGGGCTCCGGATTCGGATTCTGGCGAGTGGGCACCGGCTGGGCAGTTCGCCGCGCCATGTGGAAGTGCACAGGGTAGCGGCCTTTCTGGCCTCCCTGGCCGAGACGATAGAATTCCACACCTTGCACCTGATAGCTGGTGAAGCCTTGCCGGACGATAGTGTGGCCGCCGTAGTAGTTCCCTAGAGTTGGCGGAAAGGTGTCGGTCTTAGAGTCCGGGTCGGGAAGGTTTCCTTCCGAGACAATCTGGATGTTCCTGGTCAACAACGCAACCGCTGCGCGGGTGTCGACGGCGCGATTGACCTGCGGAACATTTGGATCTTTCTGCGGCCCGACGGTTGCGGGCATGGTATTGGGAAGAGCAGAAGTGACGCCTGAATGAGGGTACTGGATACCGGACGTGACCGTAATCGAGCTCACGCCGTTACTGGTGGTGGGATCGGCGGCCAGAGTCACCACCTCGGAGTGCGACGGAAGGTAGTCCGTCGGAGTGATCACAACCCGGTCACCTGCCTGCCAGTGAACAATGCGATCCAAGTTGAATTTCTTCTCGTTGTTCTCGCCGACGAGGGTAGTGGTAAGGCGGGCCCAGCTTTCACCCGTGAACGCGGGGTTGCATCCGTTGTTGGGAACGGCAGGGTTGCACTTCAGAGGGGTGGTGAACGTCGATCCCTTGTCGCCGGCCATTTCCAGGGAACCGCCAAAGGACAACGCCAGCACCTTGTGCCCGAAGTAGGCTTTTTTGTTGTTCGTCCTGTCTTGTGCATCCTGCACTTCGTACTGATAGAAGCAATCGTCGCCGGGCAGCTCGGCACTATGGCCGGGCACCGACTTGCACGGAGCATTCTTGGGCTTGGTAGGTGGAGGCGGCATAGCCATGGCGAGGTTGTGGGCCATGATGGGGTTCGCGTTCCACACATCCAGCGGTACGCCGCAGGGGCCGATATTGTTGGCAGGGTCCTCCGTGGTCTGGCACTCGATCCCGTCGTCGGTAGAAGCTCCCCACAGATGAATCGTTAGCCGGCTGCTGTAGCCGGGACTAAACCCGTCACGCGACACTGCCGTCATCACACCGTGATTTTCGATCACGATGGATTCCGCGTAGAAGTCGATTGGCCGGCCTTCCTGAAAGACCAGCTTTCCATTGTTGATTACGTTCACATTGTGGAAGACGAACAAGAGGCTGGTCCGGCCCACGTCGATGGTGCCGTTCACATAGCAAGTTCCTGCGACGATCAAGTTGGTATCTTTGTCGCGGATTTGAGCCAGCGTTTCGGTTCCACCGGCGCCGCACTTCACGACGGTGGAGGCGTTGGCGGCGGTGCTCATGCCGCATCCGAGCGCCAGGAGCAGGGCCGACGTTAGCACGGCAGAAACAAAATGAGAGCGTTCCATCTGTGCACCTCCAGGAGAAGGCATCGCGATGCCGCGCCGATCGCAGCCGCCGGTTGCGGCAGCGTGCTAATGATGTCTTACGGGGCCCAGCGAGGGAGGAATCTCGCTTCTTGCCACTACGCTCGACTGCAATACGTCGGACTAGTCAACGACTAGGAAAAGTGACGGAGAGAACGACCGCCAGTGGGGAGCGATGTTAGCCCGAAAGACTGACAGAAGGCAAAATAAAACGATACCGGTGAAATTGCGCTTCTGCCAGAGAATTTTCGGTCGCGCGCCCGCGCTGCGCTCCGGCACGCTTGGCCGGAAGAACGATGCGAGAGAGACAAGCCGCACTCGGGGTTTGCGGGGCGACGAGAACGTTCTCTAGAATCGCGATACGCTGCGCTCTGTCCGGCTCGCGGAAGTCGTTTCTCGGGTTCCGGTGGCCTCAGGAGTCTTCGGCGAAGTCGTCTGGAGATGTGTGTGCCAGCATTCGTATCAGTCCGGTCGCCACTCATTCGCTACGGAATTGCTGTGGTTTCTATGGCGGTAGCGTTGGTGGCGACGATCCTGTTGGGGCCTTTGTTTCCATATCCGTTTCTCTTCCTGTTTTTCGGCGCGGTCATGGTCAGCGCATGGTTTGCGGGACTGGTCGGAGGCTTTCTGGCGGTACTTGTCTCCACGTTGCTGATTGACTATTTTTTTGTGCCTCCGCTTCACTCGTTTGCCGTCAGCGCTTCGGTGGAGGCGTATTTCATTGCCTTCGTCCTATGCTCCCTGGTGGCAACGTGGCTCAGCTCGCAAAAGCGCAAGAATGAAGAGGCGCTCAGGAATGCACTGGACCAGATGGAAGCTCGGGTATCAGAAAGGACCGCGGAGTTGATGAAGACGCAAGCGGAGCTGTCGCATCTTTCGCAGGTGCTGAGCATGGGCGAGTTGGCGGCATCGATTGCGCACGAAATCAACCAGCCACTGACGGCGGTGGTGGCGAATGGACACGCTTGCGTGGAGTGGCTATCGGCGAGTCCGCCCAACCTGGAGAAGACACGACAAACCGTGGAGAGGATCATTCAGGAGGGGACGCGCGCTGGGGCTGTGCTGGGCCGCATTCGCGCTCTGTTCAAGAAAGAAGCCGCAGCCCGCGAGTGGCTGGACATGAATGAGGTAATTCATGAGCTGGTAATCTTCGTTCGCGAAGAGGCGGCACGGCAGCACATTGCGATCCGGACGGACCTTTCGCCCAGCCTACCCAAGGTGAAAGGCGACCGGGTACAGTTGCAGCAGGTGGTGCTGAACCTGGTCATGAACGGGTTGGATGCGATGACAGAAACATTGGGGCGTCCGCCGGAGCTGCTGGTAACGACTCGACGAGAGGGTACGGATGTTGTGGTGCAGGTGGAGGATTCGGGCACCGGGTTGGATGCCGAATCGCTGGAGAAGATCTTTCATCCCTTCTTCACCACCAAGCCGCATGGCATTGGAATGGGACTATCGATCAGCCGCTCAATCATCGAAGCCCACGATGGGCAGTTGACGGCGATGCCGCGGCCGGCAGGTGGGGCCATCTTCCAGTTTGAACTACCGGCAGGTTCGCGAGAATCGGATGAGTGACCTGCAGCCGACTGTTTTTGTAGTGGACGACGATGCCGCGGTACGTGACGCCGTCAGCAACCTGCTGGAGTCGGTAGGACTGCACGCCAGCGTATTTGGATCGACGGAGGAGTTCTGGAAGGCGGAAAAGCCGGAAGGCCCGTCGTGCTTGATCCTGGACGTCAGGCTACCCGGCGCCACCGGTCTGGAATTTCAGGACACGCTGGTCGGCCGCGGCATGAAGATCCCCATCATCTTTATTACGGCGCACGGTGATGTCCGCATGACGTCGCGAGCGATGAAGGCCGGCGCGGTGGAATTCCTGATGAAGCCGTTTCAGAAGGCCGAGTTGCTGGCCGCTGTCCATCAGGGTCTGGAGCGGGACCGGCGACGCCGCGAAGCGCAAGCGGAGATCGACGTCCTGCTGGCGCGGGCGCGGGAGTTGACGGCACGTGAGACAGAAGTCATGGACTGGGTGGTCACAGGGATCACCAACAAGCAAATCGGAACGGAGCTCGGGTTGAGCGAAATTACGGTCAAGATCCATCGCAGCCGGGTCATGCAAAAAATGCAAGCTGCCTCACTGGCGGAGCTGGTGCGGATGTTCGACAAACTCAAAGCGCACGGTAGCTAGTTCATTTTTTGATTGCGTCTATCGATTCTTTGCATCGCAAAACATACCAAAGGATGATTGTCATCGCCTTGAGCGCTCTCTAGGGTATGCACATGAGCGCATCCGGGACATTGAATTCACGCAATGGGGGGCCAACGCTGGTCCGGTTCGATACGCCGGATGCCTTTGAGCGGCAACATGCATTCCTGCATCGAATTGCCAGCCGGACGGCGAAAGCAGTGCCGTTGCGTGAAGTGTTGGCGCAGGTTGTGGATTTTGTAAAGTCCGTAGTGCCCTGCGACTCTTGTTTTGTCTATGTCTTGCAGGGTCACGAGCTGGTGCTAAGTGCTTCGAAGAACCCCCATCCCGAGGTCGTCAACAGGCTGAAGCTGAAGGTGGGCCAGGGCATTACTGGGTGGGTCGCCGAGCATCAGCAGCCCGTCGCCGTTCCCCGAAATGCATCTGGGGACACACGTTTTCGCGCGTTCAATGAATTACCGGAAGACCGCTTCGAGGCATTTCTCTCCGTACCGCTCCTGAGCCGGGGACGGGTGGTGGGAGTCATCAACCTGCAGAACCTGGCTCCGCATGACTTCAGCGAGCGCGAGATTGCACTGGTCTCGAGTGTTGGATTTTTGGTGGGAGCGGAGATCGAGATCGCGCAACTGGAAGAGGAAAACTCTCGTCTTGCCGACCGGCTGGAATTGAGAAAACTCATCGAACGCGCCAAGGGAATTCTCCAGCAGGAGATGCAGATCGGCGAGCAGGAAGCCTTTGTCCGGTTGCAGCGACAGAGCCAGAGCAGCCGTAAATCGATGAAGGAAATAGCGGAAGCGATTGTTCTAGCGTATACGGTTGTGCGTGCGAGGTCGTAGTCATGCCGGCGCCCGGGAATGTCGTTGGCGGATAGTCTTCATAAATGGTTTGAATTGGACTTCGTGAGTCCGCAAAAGCAATATTGATTGGACAAGCAGTACTTGCAATCAAGGCGCACACCCTCCTTCGACGCTGAGGCGAGGCAATTCTCAGGCACGACGCCGTGCCGAACCAATTAAGACAGTTGACGAGAATTATTTGGTCCCGACCTGCGGCCGTCACGTTCCGATGGCCACTGGCGAGACAGGCGTATTCGAGATTCCGTTAGCGCCATAAGCCTTTCGGCTGGGGAACGACGGGCGGCCTGAATTGATCATCATCGGCGAGGTGACACGAGAAGAAGCGCCGGAATTCGGAGTTCGTTCAGTTGCGATGGTGCCAAGTTGTCCGGCTTTCGTTTTTCACTAGAGGACGGAGTGTTGAAGGCGCTGCATCAGGATTGGGTAGGCGGTGTCTGAGATAAGAATGGCCGGTCTAGTTGCGGTGGAATGAAGTCCAACGACGTTTGGGATGCAAGTCAAGTACACACGGAGGAGTTGATATGTCTACCATTGCCGCTCGCGGTAATCGTCTATTGTTTTCCGAGAAATTGTCGCGCCTGGCTGTAAGACTGCGGGACCCGGAGTGGCGACGCTATGGGAGTGTGCTCCTCACGGGGAAGGTCTTGGGCGTTGGAGCGGTCCTTCTCGTTATGGCCGTCGTGTCCGGAGTCTTCTTCACAACGGTGCACGCCCAGACCGGGGCGCCGGAAGTAAAAGCGGCGGACATAGTGAACCCGGTGAACACGATGTGGACGCTGGTAGCGGCTTTCCTGGTCTTCGGGATGCAAGTGGGCTTCACGATGCTCGAGGCGGGCTTCTGCCGCTCCCGTGAGACGGTCAACGTTCTCATGGAATGCGTCGTCGATACCTGCCTTTGCGGCATTCTGTTCTATGCCATTGGTTTTGCCTTCATGTTCAGCCACGGCAACGGATTCATCGGATATCACTGGTTTTTCCTGCAAGGAGTCCCGGCGACTTATGAGACAACCGGGGTAGCGTTCCTGGCGGTATGGATATTCCAGTTTGCGTTTGCCGATACCTGCTCGACGATTACATCGGGCGCCATGATCGGACGCACCGGCTTTGTCGGTGACCTGCTTTACAGTCTGGCGGTATCGGGCTTTATTTATCCGATCATCGGCCACTGGGCATGGGGCCCGGATGGATGGCTCGCCATGATGGGCAGCGACGGACATTTTTTCCCGTCATTGGGATTGGGCTTCCATGATTTTGCCGGTTCTACCGTCGTGCACACGATTGGCGGATTCATTGCGCTAGCTGGAGCAATCGTCCTTGGCCCACGCCTGGGACGAAAATTCAAGCGCGACGGCGGAGCGCCCATGCTGCCGCACGATCTGACTATCGCAGTCAGCGGTGGACTGATCTTGTGGTTTGGCTGGTACGGATTCAACCCGGGAAGCACCCTGTCGGCGATGGACCTTGAGGGCATCGGCCGAGTGGCCGCAAACACCACCCTGGCGGCCTGTGCGGCTGGACTGACAGCGATGTTTTGGGCGTATCTATCCAGTAAAAAGTGGGACGCCGGATTCACCACGAACGGATTTCTAGCCGGCCTGGTAGCCATCACCTGCCCGTGCTACTGGGTGAGTCCGACGGGAGCGATTCTGCTGGGCGGCATCGCCGGCGTCCTGGTCGTGCTGGGAGTCGAGGCCTTGGAATGGCTGCGCATTGACGATCCCATCGGGGCCGTTCCGGTCCACGGATTTTGCGGTATCTGGGGAACGCTCTCACTAGGGCTGTTCGCTTGCGGAAAGTACGGTTCAACGGGACCGATTTCTCCCGACAACTCAGCGGCGTTGAAAGGGCTGTTCTACGGCGGCGGTACGAAGCTTCTCCTCGCCCAACTGATCGGTAGCGCGTCTGTTACCCTCGCGACCTTTGGCGTCGCCATGGCCGTCATGCTGACAGTAAATGCCTTCGGCCTGCTGCGCGTTTCCGAAGAGGGCGAGCTCTACGGTCTCGATCTCCACGAACATGGAATTTCAGCCTATCCCGAGTATGTGATCTCAGCTCTGGGTGCGCCGGGAGGCATGGACCAGGAGATACCGGCGGCTGCGCTAAAGACGAGCATGGCTACCACGAAACCGCTGTCGCAAATTGCCGGTTGATGAGGCAACTCATTGGACCAGGCTTTCGGAGGCAGGCCTCTACTCTGCCTCCGAATTGTTCATCAACCGGCACCCTAGGAGACGAGATGACCAAAGTTGAAGCGATCCTGCAACCCAACCGGTTTGAAGTTGTGAAAGAAGCGCTTATCAGCCTCGGAATCGAAGGCATGACGGTTTCGGAAGTGCGCGGCCATGGCCGCCAGAAAGGACACACCGAATCGTATCGTGGCCGGGAATATGCAGTGGATCTCCTTCCGAAGATTAAGCTCGAGATGATCATCGATGACGAGATCGTGGATGCCGTTGTGGACACGGTCATAAAGACGGCGGCCACCGGGAAGATAGGAGATGGAAAGATCTTTCTCTACAAAGTGGAACAAGCCATCCGAATCCGCAACCAGGAGCGTGGCGTAGCCGCACTGTAAGGCACGGACTACCTACATTCGCGAGCACGGAATCGTTGACCGAAGCCTTGAACCGGGAGATTGTTCTGGCGGACAACCGTGCTCAGATCAAGTTAATTAATTCGGCGTCGCTGCGGGGAGCTTCTTCGAATCTCTCCTCAGTAGGACTCGAACCTCCAACCCTCCGTCTAACAGGCGTTGAGTTCCTTTTGACCCAGGTCACGGTTCGCCGCTGCCGACGATACTTCGAGAGCGGATATGGCTCAGCGGCTGCACAGAAGATTCTGGTATATCGTCGTTCCCGTCGCTAACATAGACGTCAATTGGTTTCAGCTTCCGAGTAAGCTATGGCCGCTTCGGATCATCTGCGGGACTTCGCCGGTACAGACCGTTTTGCTGTGGTCAAACGCCTGGGCGCCGGTGGAATGGGGGTGGTTTACGAAGCCTACGACCGCGAGCGCGAGCAGCCGGTAGCCCTGAAGACGCTGCTGCATGTCAGCCCAGACGCTATTTTTCGGTTCAAGCGTGAGTTCCGCTCCCTGGCAGAGATCGTCCATCCGCACCTGGTTTCGCTTTACGAGCTGTTCCTTGAAAACGATCGCTGGTTCTTCACCATGGAGCTCATCAGCGATGGACGGCCTTTTCTATCGCACCTGTCAGCCGTCACCTGCCCGCGAGGAATGGACGTTACGTCCATGCAAAATATCGTTCCTACCATGCTCAGCGGTTCACTGGATGGTGTCCACAATTCCGTCACGCTATTCGACGAGCAGACGCTGCCTTCTTCCGACCACTCCTTCGAGACCGTAACCCAGCCCAAAGCACCGATGTCGTCTGCGCAAACCATCAGCACGCCGCGAGCGTTTCGTTTGCAATTCAATCTGGCCGTCGCTTCTGAAGTTCGCCGGACCTTTCGCGAGCTGACCGAAGGCGTGCTCGCCTTACATACGGCCAATAAGCTCCATCGCGATTTGAAGCCAGGCAACGTCCTCCTGCGTGGCGATGGACGAGTAGTCATCCTGGATTTCGGGCTCGTGCTGGAACGCGATAACCTTCTGAGTCGCCGTTCGGCTCCCACGGCGGCTCATTCCGGTTCTGACTACGATACGGACACGCGGCTGGCAGGGACGATCGCCTACATGTCACCGGAACAGGCTGGGGGAGAAGGATTGAGCGAAGCCAGCGATTGGTACTCCGTCGGTGTGATGCTCTTCGAAGCCTTAAGCGGCAACCTGCCCTTTGAAGGTAAGTCCTCGGAGGTGCTTTTGGCTAAGCAGGCGGGAAAGGCGGCGCCTCCGCTCGACCACCACGTGACCGGCGTACCCGAAGATCTTTCCGCGTTGTGCCGCGACCTGTTGCAATCCCAGTCCTCGGCCCGTCCCACGGGCGTAGAGATCCTCTCGCGCTTTTCAGAGGACTCCTCCGTGAGTACTACGTCGGTGGAAGCGACAGCGGCTTCGGAGCTTTTTGTTGGCCGAGAGCGCGATATGCAGATCCTGGTGGAAACGTTCGACCGGATGCTCCAGGGGGGCACGTCGATTCTCCATCTCTATGCACGGTCAGGGCTGGGAAAGACCGCGTTGCTGGAGCATTTCCTGGCGACAGTTGCCGAGAAAAGGAAAGCCGTAGTATTCCGGGGGCGCTGTTACGAACAAGAGTCGGTGCCCTACAAGGCCCTCGATAGTGTGGTGGATGCACTTTCCGTCTTCCTGGTGCGGCTGCCGCAGGGGCTGGTCGCGGAACTGGTGCCGCCGAACATCTCCGCATTAGCGAGGGTTTTCCCGGTGCTGACGCGGGCTCCCGCGGTGCGAGAGCTCTCTGAGCGAGAAGTCAGCCGCGCCGACTTGAGCGAATTACGCCAGCGTGCCTTTGCCGCACTGCAGGAGCTCCTGTTTCGCATCGGAGAGCGCTTTTCGCTGGTGGTTTGCATCGACGATTTACAGTGGGGCGACGCCGATAGCGCCGCCCTGCTTTTGCAGCTACTCAAGGGTCCGCGAGCGCCACGCTTGCTGCTGCTGGTCTCTTACCGGAGCGAATATGCCGAGACCAGTACATGTATTCGCTCCCTGAGATCCCTTTCTTCTAACGGTATACATGTAGTGCGCTTGCCCGTGGAAGCGCTCACGACCGAAGAAACCCGGGAGCTGGTGGGGCAGATCTCGGCAACTCATCATCACGACCTGAGCCCACAAGATGTCGATTGGATCCAGCAGCAGGCCGGTGGCAATCCATACTTTATTTACGAGTTGGTACGTTACCTGCGGTCCGGACAAAGCACCTCCACTCGGGTTGAACTCGACGACATTCTGTGGCAGCGGATCAACCAGCTGGACGAGCCATCCCGGGAACTGCTGGAAGTGGTTGCCGTCTCGAGCCAGCCCATTCAGTTGCGTTATGCCAAGCAGGCTGCCGAGTTAGCTGTCGTGCCCCCGCAGATGGTTACCCGCCTGCGCTCTCAACACCTGGTGCGCAGCACCGGCCCCAGGCTGAATGACGAAATCGAGACCTATCACGACCGCATCCGCGAGAGCGTTCTTGCGAATCTTCCTCAAGTTCGCCTTAAAGACCATCATCGCAGCCTGGCTGCTTCCCTTGAGAGTGCGGCCGACGTCGCTCCTGAAGTCCTGGCGAGACACTACCAGTTCTCGGATCAGTCCGAGAAAGCGGCGGAGAAGTACGAGCGGGCCGCCGAGCGGGCCGTCCACGCGCTGGCATTTGAGCGTGCTGAGGACTTCTACCAGCACGCCATGTCTCTGACCTCGTTGGCCAAGGTCAAAGTACGGGTGGCCGAGCGGCTGGTCCACTTCTACACAGACCTGGCGCGCTTCCGCGATGCCTACGACACCGGTCGTCGCGCCCTGGTACCGCTGGGAATGAAGTTATCCGCCAACTTCAATCCTGTACCGTTCGTCCTCGATCTGGCCGAGGACTGGCTCCGGTTCCGGGGCCGTACCATTGCGAGCATTGCCGATCTGCCTGAAAGCTCCGACCCGCGATTGATCAGCACGGTGCGTCTTCTGGCAGCCATGGGAAAAGCGGCCTACCAACTGCGTCCCGAACTCTGCATTGCCATCCTCGTAAAGCTAGTGAACCGGTGCCTACGCTCCGGCAATACCCCGGATTGCGCGGTGGGTTACATGGCCGTAGGCACGATCTTCATCGGAGGCATACTGGGCCGCCACCGCGATGGCTATGAATTCGGCAATGCCTGTCTCGAACTGGTCGAAAAGTACGACAATGGACGGCAGCGCGCCGAAGTGAACTTCGTTGTCGGCTATTTCGGTACATCCTGGCTCCGTCCGGCCAGTGAAGCCGAGCGGCTTTGGGAGATTGCTTATCAGGCCGGCCTGCAGTCCGGAGATCTCTTCCACACCGGTTGTGCCTGTTGCGCCACGGTCTTGAGCCAATTCATGCGCGGAGTGCCGCTCGACGAAGTCTGGGCGAAGACAGAAGACTACGTTGCTTTGCTACGGCGCTTTTCGTTGCACGAGTCTCTCGGAGCTACGCAGGCCGTGCGTCAGGCGATTCGCAACCTCCGTGGGGTCACCCTGCACCCCGATCGCTTCGATACCGAAGACTTCGACGAAGCTGCCTTCGAGGTCGGACTGGCCGGTTATGGCTCCCGTCACTTCGCCCATTACTACTGGATCATGAAAATGCAGGTCCTTTACTTGCGAGGGCAGCACCAACGCGCTATAGACACGCTGCGACTTTCCGAGGAATATGTAGGGCACTCCAAAGGCATGCTCCACTCAACCGAACATAAGTTCTACAGTGCACTCATCCTGGCCTCAGATTGTTCCCGTAAATCGGGATTCAAGCGCACCGGGCAGCTGATTTCCATTCGAGGCGCACAGCGGAATTTCGAAAAATGGGCCAAAGACTGCCCCGATAATTTCCTTTCCCGGGAGCGAATCCTACGAGCCGAGATTTCGCGGCTCACGAGCGACCGGCGCGGGGCTCTGCGCGCCTATGACGAAGCCGCCGAGTGCGCCCAACGTTTCGGACAGTTGCAAATCGCAGCGCTCGCCTATCAATTAGCTTCGCGATTGCTGATAGAAACGGATCGTTCCAACGCAGCCCACAGACTGGCTCGCGCCCAGGATTGTTATTGCCGCTGGGGCGCAACCCGGTATGCGGCCGATTTATCGCTGTCGTCACTTCCATCGTAAGACCAGGAGAACATGAGCTATCTCGATCTCCCGCGCATTTCCTTCGTCGGCAGCTTCTACACCGATCCATCCACCGTTGACAACGATCCCTCGCACTATGACCCGAGCTGCACCGATCCCTCGCCGTGGCAGGACCCCGGAGGCTCGCACTACTTCGCCTTCAACGACCTCCTGAGCCTTCCCACGGCCAAGCGGTCCTGGACCCGCATCGTCATCACCGGCGTGCTCGATGCCCAAGGCGCGCTTGCCAATGCGGATCCGCTCTTTGGCTCGACTGTCAGCAGCGTCGATAACAATCCTGTTCCTGCCAAACTGGTTGACCTTGACCCTTATCAGCAGGCTGTTTCTACGATTTATGGCTTTCAGTTGGTGATCGGTATCGGCACCGCGAAGCTCCTGGGGACAATGGACCCGCCCACCCTCAACAGTTGCCGATTCGATCGCGTGCTGCCCACTCGCGGGTGGCAGAATTGGGACTCCTATGGGTGGGGGAGTTTTGGCGGAGACAGCAACGCTTCTGGCGTCTTTCAGAGCGTTCTGCGCATTCCTCAAGCCTCATGGCCGGCACCTTCGGTGTCGCCTGTTCTTGCGCAACTGCGACAGGCCACCAGCACCGATGCCGAAGGCAACGTGGTCTTGTCGATTCGCCTGACCCTCGATGGCTATCAGAACGTCTCCTGGCACTCCGCTGACTTTCGCATTGGCAGAGTAGTCGGGACCATTGGTCCTTATGCGGCAAATGAACCAACCAAGAGCGTGTTTGGCCGTTGGATGAACGGTCGTACGGCGGGCCCACCGGACCCGTGGAACCAGCCTTCGTTCTATGGGGTTCCTTTCAAGATCGCCCGACGCTCGGCAACAAGCAACACCATCGTGATTGATCTCTCCAACGGGCTGGCTACGCAAAGCCCCGGCTCGTCGCCGGTTGATCTTCAGAACCTCACGGTGCAAATCGGCGATGGCAGTACAGGCGCTATCGGGCCCTTTCAGGCCAACGATTCTCTTTACAACAGTCTCGGCGGAATCATCGAGTTACCCCTGACCCCCGCGCAATACGCCGCCGCAGCCAACAGTCCGGTCAGCATCGTAACTTCCCGCACGGACATTGCGGGATTCATCGTCAATGGCAAGCCAACTCAGCAGCTGTGGCAGGAAGACCCATCGGGACTCTACATCGCTGCCAGTGATCGCGTGCTGCGGCTGACCAGCGATAGCGGAGGCGCGCAGAACCAGGGCACCGCGAATATCTACGTCACCCAATGGGGACAGCCGGCAAACATTCCGCTCTACGTGCTGGTCTCACCCTGCTTGAAGGGCAACGGCGCCGCCACCGTGCCCTGGAGCGCGGGGTACGGGGGCGACAGCCCCACTGCGGCAGGGGCCTTGCAAGCTGTTCTGCAACCCAGCTCAGCCGGGTGCTACCCGCTGCAATTAACTGCCCTGAAGGATCCCGGCTCTCGCACACCCCAGCTCGATGGGCAGCTTTACTTCATCGTCTTCTACACCGACCAGACGAAACCGCCTGACCCTCAGCTCAATCCATGTCCGCCGCAAGAGCAGATGGTCTCCTGCGTGGTGTGGGCGGCATACCCGGCGAACCAGAACCCGCCGTGGTCGGAAGTTGAACAGCTCATGACGGTGTACGACAAGCTGTTTCCGTCGATGCATGCCAAGGTGAACTTGTGCGACCAGGTGACCTTCAACGTTTACGCAATGAACCCGCCATGGTCGAAGTACTACGGACATGGGCCCAGCGCGCCGCCGCCACCGCCGTATGTCCTTCCGAATGGAAAACAGATTTCCAATGGCGCAATCTGCTGGTTCATGACGCGAGGCATCAACGATCCCAGCTTCATGCCCATCATGCGCGATCTCTCGCCCAACAAGCTCGTGACCGTGCTCTATTACTGCTACAACGTGCAGCAAGCCCATCCTCCCGGCGGACCTCCGCCGTCTCCGCCTCCCAAGAAATAGCCGAAGGAGACCTGCGATGATGAAATACACGCTCTCGACGCCCCTGTACGCGGTACTGATCTGCTGCACAGCATCGCTTTCGCCTGCTCAGACACCGCCGGCGAGCCCGGTTCCGTACACCATACAGTTCGAGTTAGTCACCGGAACCAATGCCCAGAATCTGCCTGCTTTGCAGTCCTACTGCGTCGCTGCCTACGACGACCAGAACTGGTTCATTGTGGGTGGGCGGTGGAGAAAGGATGCAACAGTCCCTAGCGGATTGCACGTCTTCTTTCCCGCCAAGTTCGACAACTTCCCCAGCCCAGACGCGGTGTTGTGGCAAATCAATCCCCAGACTCAGACGGCAGTACAGCTCCTTGATCTTTCCACTCTGCCCGCAGAGTTTGGCGATGCCTTGAGCTCCACCAATCAACAGTGCGAATACGATTCGGCCTCCGATAGCTGGTACGTCGCTGGAGGATATGGGTACTCGCAAAAGCTCAACCGCTTTACCACATTCCCTACCCTGATCCGGATTCCGGTGAGTGCGCTGGTCAAGATCGCTAATGGCAATGGCCCCAATAAGTCACAAGCCGTCGCTGCACTTATCAACCAGCCGGACAACATCGCTACCAACGAATTGTTTCAGGTAACCGGTGGCGCGCTGCGCAAGACAGCTCTCTCGGGGACGTGGGCGCTGGTGTTCGGCCAATGTTTCGACGGAATGTACACTCCGTTGTTCAGTGGCGGCTTCAACCAGACATACACCAACCAGGTGCGCTTTTTTGCCTTGAAACCGGGAACGGTAACGGTAGTGGGCCCTCCGGGCGTACTCACTTCGTCTGACAAGACTTACCCCTACAACCGCCGGGATTTGCCCATCGTGTATGACCTCGATCCCGCGAGTGGCAAGGACCGCATCGCGGCCTTCGGAGGCGTCTTCCCCCCGGGTAGGATCGCCGGATACACCAATCCGGTCTACGTCACAGCCACTAACAATCAGCTTGTTGCGAATGTCGATAGCGCAGGCTCGGAGAAGTTCAGCCAGTACGAAGCGCCCAATATCGTGGTGTATGACGGCAACGCGACATATCACACCGTCTTCGGAGGCATTGGCCACTATTATTACTCGCAGACACCCGAGCAGAAGACCGTATATGAAGCGGTAACCAATCAGGGCCGGAACGATGGTCTGCCTTTCGTTGCCGACGTGACCACGTTCCTCGAGCGCTCCAATGGCAGCTATGAGGAGTACATTGCCCCGGCCCCTGTGCCCCAGAACGCTCTACATGGTGCCTCGATTGAATTCATCCCGACCGGATCGCTAAGCGACAAGTTCACCGGGCTCATGAAGAACGTCGTGAACCTCAAGTCATTTCAGCCAGGCGAGAAAGAGTTGATCGGTTACATCTACGGTGGCGTCGAGGCCAACTTCCCCCTCCCCTGCATTACCAGCACCGGAACGCAAGCAACCAACGCGCTCTATCGCGTTTATCTCACCGCCACTCCTTGGAGCGGGCTCATTCCGGCCAGTTCCGGACACGAGGCCAACCCGCTCAAACTCTACAACCACGAAATCGAACCCAAGAAGAAGTTGAAGTTCACCGGCGCCAATCCTTGCGCTTCGGCCAGGCCCCAGGCACCGATACCGCCGCCCAAGCCTTATAGTGCGGCGCAATATTGCCAACAGCCTTACAACCCGAACAATCCGTAGGTTGAACTGGATTCTTGGAGGATGTCATTGCGCGTTTCGTGGTGCGATGTGTGGCTCGCCAACTACTTGCGATCCCTCGGAGCGGTCGCGGGCTCAGTTCACTTAGCGGAAGGTGACGGATTACGCCTTGCCGGCGCTGTGAATCTGCCCGAGAAAGTACAAGAGGTTGTCGAGTGGGTCCCTTCGGGGAAAGGAATGGCAGGTCAGGCGCTGGTCCGTGGCGAGCCTGTTTTCACCTGCAATCTCAAAGACGATTCCTCAGGCGCCGTTCGGCCCGGCGCCAAAGCCGTCGAAGCGCAGGCCGCAGTCGCCATGCCGATACGCGATTCGGCGAAGGACATAATCGCTGTTCTCGGCTTCGCTTTCGCTGATCACCGCGAATTCACTCCTGACGATCTCGCGAACTTCGCAGCCAAAGCCGTTAGTCTGGTCAGCGCCATTGAAGCGGCTGCCTAACTCAGCGCAACCGATAACTCATACCCGCCAGCACCGCGATCCCCGGATTCGGGAACCCGGTGTACTCGTGATAGTGCGCGTTGAAGGCGTCGTTGATGCGGACGAACAGCGACGTTCGCCGGAAGCCGTCATAGGCCACCACCAAGTTGGTTGACGAATAGCCTCCGACCGACGGAATCCATGGCACGGGCACCTGAAAGTCATACCGCCGCCCGATCCAATACGTTGTGCCCGACACCAGCACGTGCTTCGGAAACTTCACATTCACGTCTAGCCCTGCCTGCCAGTCCGGCTGATTTCGCAGCGGCTCGCCCGACGAGCCAGTGTTCCAATCGAGAAGGCTCCCCCAGGCACTCACCTGCAGGTACCGGTCGAAAGCATAGGCCGCCGAAGTTTCCACTCCTTGAGTCCGAACACTGGTGCGATTCACCAGCTTGAACAGCTCGGCGCTGAAATCGATCAGATCGGAAAAGTGATTGTAGTAATAGGTTGCCGACAAGGTCAGTTTCTCGCCAAAGCCACGCTGCAATCCCGCATCCAGGCCGGTCACTTTCTCGGGCAGCAGGTTGGGGTTTCCTATGACCGGATCGCTTACAGCATAAAAAGACGGCACCTTATATGCCTGTCCCCAACTCGCTTTCACAATCGTGCGCTTCCCCAGCGTCCATGATGCACCCACGCGCGGCGCCACTTGCGCGGGAAATCCAGCGGTTGCATTCACGCCCAGTGCCGCCATTGCCGTGATGTGTTGCCCTGAATACACCACGTCGCCAATGAAGTTAAAGATGCCGCGATTGTCGTTGAAGGGTGTAGGGTAAAAGCCCTCAAGCAGCGTGTTGTTCCGCCCCATCTCGTCGGCGCCCTGGAAGTCGAGATGACTTTGCAGCTTCGAACTGAAGTTCAGCGTGTTCTGTATCGTCAGCCGGGAACGGGTGAACCGCGTGCGGGTGTCAGCACTAGGCTGAGAGGCATTGGTTGGCGGGACCGAATCAAGTATCGCCGGAGTATAGACATGCTCTCCGCGGCTGAAGACGTCCGCGTCGACGGCTGTGGTCCACAACCGATTGACCTGGTGTCGCACGATGAATCCGCCAAACAGGTTGCCCGAGTTGCTGGTTTTCGGGATCCTCAGGATCGAGAATTCCGGGCCGCCACCACCCTCCGGAAACCCCGAGCGGTCGAACTGGATCCACCGCGCCGTCCAACTGAACAGTGTCGCCGAGTTGCGTTCGAAATCTCCGGTCGCGGCAAAGGTACTGGTCGAAAACGCATCCGACTGCACCTGCTCCCCCACCCTCAGAAACGATCCCGAGAGTTTGTAGCCCATCCTTCCATCGACGCCCTCCATGATCACACTGGCGCCGGCCGTACCGAACGATCCCCCCTCCACAGTAATGGTTATGTTCGGCTCGTAATGAGAAGGCTTGGTGATGACATTCACCACGCCGGTCATCGCCTCTGAGCCATAGCCAGACGACAGCGGCCCGCGCACCACCTCGATCCGTTCCAGATCGTGCGAAAGCAGGCTCGAGAAATCGAACGCTCCGCCCAATAGATTGCTCAGGTCATTAGCTGGGATGCCGTCGATCATCACAAGCACCAGGTTCGGCTTGCCTCCGCGAATCGTCACCGTGCTGAGCGAACCCGCGCCGCCGTTCTGCGCCAGGTTCACGAACGGTACGGCGCGCATAATGTCGGCCGAGGTCAACGCGTTGGCGTCGCGAATCGCCTGCTCTGTGACAACGCTGACAGAGGCCGGAGCAATCGAGACTGGCAGTGGATCCGCCGTCACAGAGATGACCGTAACGGGTGCCGCCGGTCGAGAGGGATCAACAGAAACCGAGGTTGCCGTTGCGGTGGACCTTGGCGGCGATGGCGAGTCGGCCGGCACTTGAGCGGTGCCTGGCAAGGCCAGCGCCACGGTTAGCACCGTCACGCGAATGGTCCAAAAAGCGACAGGCCACCGTTGCAAGCGTTTCCATCGCCACCCGACCCCAGGATGCAAACGTTGTGTCAAGGATAGATACCGGGAGTCGCAATTATCCTCGAAGGCGAAACCCTTGACCAGCGAAACCGTGCTGTGCCGAAGCCCGGCGAGGTCTTTAAGTCTCTGAAAAGAATGGCTCCTCAGGTAGGACTCGAACCTACAACCCTCCGGTTAACAGCCGGATGCTCTGCCATTGAGCTACTGAGGAGTGTGTCCAGCGCGTTGGAAGCGCCCGGAACGATACATTTATTGTAACCATCGTCGTTCATCGCGTCAAAAAAACTAACGGTCGTCCGTGGGCGGAAACGCGAGCGACACTTTGCATTCGCGCTCGCATCTGTCACAATCTGCGCTCATGGCGCCACGTCAAACCAGGTACACATTACAGAGAGATATTCCAGACAGCCGGGACTACGTTTATCCGAAAGTGCCGCATCATCATCTTCGCCGTTTGCCCGCTCAGGTAGACCTGCGGGCGAACTGCCCTCCGGTCTTGAACCAGGGAGGCATCGGCACCTGTACGGCGCACGCCATTGGGGCAGCGTTTAGTTTCGAACAACGACTGCAGAACAAGCGGGCCATTACTCCCTCGCGACTGTTCATCTATTACAACGAGCGGGTTCTGACTGGCCAGACCGGCCTCAACTGCGTGGTTCGCCTGCGCGATGCCATCAAAGCGCTGGCCAAGGTGGGGGTCTGTCCGGAACACATGTGGCGTTACAGCGAGCATGAACGCAAGCTAAAGCAGAAACCCCCGAAGCGGGCCTTTCATGCGGCGAAGGGCCGCAAGGTGCTCGCGTACCACCGTATTCCCATCGGGTCTCACGACCGCGAGGTGTTTCTCAAGCATCTCAAGCACTGTCTCGCCGACGGCTATCCGTTCGTCTTTGGGTTCATCATGTATAAAAGCTTCGAGAAGAATCCCAAAGGGACATGGCGCAGTGGAGTTATGCCCATCCCGAAACCTGGCTCGGAAAAGTCGGTGGGCGGGCACGCCGTAATGGCGGTTGGTTATGACGACCGCACGCAAACCATGCTGGTCAGGAATTCCTGGGGCCCGGATTGGGGCCTCGACGGGCACTTTCGCATGCCCTACAAGGTGATAACCGACCCCCGGTTTGCCTTCGACTTCTGGACGATTCGTGGAGTGACCGGATAAACCTTCCAGGGCGCGCGCTTTCACTTCCCGGTCGGATGGAAGATTCGTAAGTATCCCCTTCCTGTACAACGGCCCTGCCACGCTGGTACAACAGACAGTGACCGGTGCAATTGACCGGACTTTTACCGCCATGCTATAAAGTGTCGCTCCATACTGTTTTCCGCATGGTTCGCTGGATGCAGGTGAAGCGCGCCCGACGCGGCCAAACCTCAACACTTCTGTCTTGAAGTGGAAGCGCGTTTCCGGGATATGAGTGGGTCGGCCAATGGTTTTGGGTGGCCTATATCGGAATTCCAAATCGAAGCACGTAATGGCGAAATCTGCCGATGGATACCGGGTTTTCATCCCGCGACTGTCGGGGGTGACCGCCTGAAACGGCAATTTTGTTCGGATTATTCATGCGGGCAGGCGCACGACTGTGACCGGGCCCAGCGGAGGACTCTTATGCAAACCTGGCTCGCCTCAGTTCGGCGGCTATCTACGTTTTCGCGCACGCAACTACGCTCAGCCAAGCTCATGGCCGCGTCGGCAATGTTCCTGTTGCTGAGTTCCGCTTCGCTGTTCGCGCAACCCAGTGAAGCCGGAGGAGAAGCCAATCTCCAGCTTCCGGACCTTAGCTCCGTAACCTTTCTTGGTATCGATGGACACAAGCTTCTCTCCATCGGACTGCTCTTCTGCGTTTTCGGACTGGTGTTTGGCCTGGCGATTTACATGCAGCTCAAGAAGTTGCCTGTACACCGTGCCATGCGCGAAATTTCCGAACTGATTTACGAGACCTGCAAGACCTACCTGATCACCCAGGGAAAGTTTCTGATGGTGCTGTGGGCATTCATTGCCGTCGTTATCCTGCTTTACTTTGGCGTACTGCTGCATTTCGAGGCCTTCCGCGTAGTCATTATCCTGTGCTTTAGCGTGGTGGGAATTGTCGGCAGCTACGGTGTTGCGGCCTTCGGTATCCGCGTAAATACTTTCGCCAACTCCCGCACCGCCTTCGCTTCACTCCGCGGCAAGCCGTACCCGCTCTATTCCATTCCACTGCGCGCAGGCATGAGCATCGGGATGATGCTGATCAGCGTCGAGCTGCTCATCATGCTTTGCATTCTGCTCTTTGTGCCGGGTGATTACGCCGGACAATGCTTCATCGGGTTCGCCATCGGCGAATCGTTAGGAGCTGCTGCTCTGCGTATCGCCGGCGGTATCTTCACCAAGATTGCCGACATCGGCTCCGACCTGATGAAGATCGTCTTCAAGATCAAGGAAGACGACGCTCGTAACCCAGGCGTAATCGCCGACTGCACGGGCGACAACGCTGGCGACTCCGTCGGACCCAGCGCCGACGGCTTTGAAACCTACGGCGTCACCGGCGTGGCGCTCATCACGTTCATCCTCTTGGGCGTTCGCAATCCCACGGTCCAGGTGCAACTGCTCGTGTGGATCTTCGTCATGCGCATCATGATGCTCGTGTCGAGCAGCGTTGCTTACTTCCTGAACGAAGCAGTTGCCAAGGCGCGTTACGGAAATGCTAACGAGATGAACTTTGAAGCGCCGCTCACATCTCTGGTGTGGCTGACCTCGATTATTTCGATCATTCTGACTTACATCGTTTCGAAGGTTATCGTTCCCGACCTCGGCGGCGATACCACGCAATGGTGGAAGCTGGCGACCATTATTTCCTGCGGAACCCTGGCCGGCGCTATCATCCCTGAGCTGGTGAAAGTCTTTACCTCGGTTGAGTCGCGCCATGTAAAAGAAGTCGTCACCTCCGCCGAAGAGGGCGGCGCGTCACTCGACATCCTTTCGGGCTTAGTGGCCGGCAACTTCTCGTGCTACTACCTCGGCTTCACCATGGTCATCCTGATGAGCATTGGCTACTACGTGAGCAACTACGGATTGGGCGCTCTGATGCTCGCTCCTGCGGTGTTCGCCTTCGGGCTGGTGGCCTTCGGCTTCCTCGGCATGGGGCCGGTGACGATCGCAGTGGACTCCTATGGACCGGTTACAGACAACGCGCAGTCGGTGTACGAATTGTCGCTGATCGAGCAGGTCCCCAACATCGCCGGCGAACTGAAGAAAGATTTCAACATCGACGTTAACTTTGATCGCGCCAAGCACATGCTGGAGGAGAACGACGGCGCGGGTAATACTTTTAAGGCTACGGCGAAGCCGGTGCTCATCGGCACCGCGGTCGTCGGCGCTACCACGATGATCTTCTCGATCATCATGGCGCTCACTCACGGACTCACCGAAAACGTCGGCAACCTGTCACTGCTGCACGCTCCGTTCGTTCTGGGCCTCATCAGCGGTGGCGCTGTAATCTACTGGTTCACCGGCGCCTCGATGCAGGCAGTCACCACGGGCGCCTATCGGGCGGTTGAGTACATCAAGGCCAACATCAAGCTGGAAGGCGCAG
Source organism: uncultured Acidobacteriaceae bacterium (assembly GCA_963738905.1). Lineage (GTDB taxonomy): Bacteria > Acidobacteriota > Terriglobia > Terriglobales > Acidobacteriaceae > DASRAA01. Next base: position 5,279 of record CAVTYG010000006.1, on the reverse strand, counting down.
AGAAGGCCTCGGTGGAGGACAGCAAGAACGTCGTCGAAATCTGCACGAAATACGCGCAGAAGGGCATGTTTAACATATTCCTTGCGGTGTTTTTCGTGACCTTGGCGTTCGCGTTCGTGGAGCCGTTCTTCTTTATTGGCTACCTGATCTCGATTGCCATCTCCGGCTTGTACCAGGCGATGTTCATGGCCAACGCGGGCGGCGCCTGGGACAATGCCAAGAAGATTGTCGAGGTCGAACTAAAGCAGAAGGGTACTCCGCTACACGACGCGACCGTAGTGGGCGACACCGTGGGCGATCCTTTCAAGGACACGTCGTCGGTGGCACTGAACCCCATCATCAAGTTCACTACCCTGTTCGGACTGCTGGCCGTCGAACTTGCAGTGCAACTTACCGCAACTAACGGCACGGGCCTGGCGCACATCCTGGCTCTTGCTTTCTTTGTGGTTTCGTTCGTGTTCGTGTACCGGTCGTTCTACGGCATGCGGATCGTCAAAGCAGCCTGATTCCTGCTTCCAACTCCAGCAAAACGCCGCCAGCTTTGGCGGCGTTTTTGTTACCCTCGAAACCTCGAACTACTGCGACTTCATCTTGTCTTTCACCGTACGCGCCAACTTCTCGATCTCTTCCGCCTTCTTGATCACGTCCAGAGAGAGAATATTTTCGTTGGTTTTGTCCACATACTGTTTCAATTCAGTCGCCAACTGAAGCAACTTGTCGGTGTCTTTTTTGATGTCCTGCTGGCGTGACTCATTTTGCTTCTTCGCCAAGTCGCGTCTTTGTTGCGTTATCACCGGGTCCTCAGGCTGCTGCCGTTGGACGCCCGATTGACTGGCATCGGAGACCTGCGGATCAACGGCTTGCGCCTCCACCCCAACGCTCAGCAGAATGCCCACCATGAAGGCCGTTGTCAGAAGTTGCCTTGAAACTTTGCGTAAGAGTTCAAACCGATTCATGATTTCTCCTGTGAGACCCGATCCTCCAGCACTCATTGCGCATGAACGAGCAGTCTATAACTGCGGCTGACCGACGATTGCTATAATCGCCGAGCCAATGCACCGGCTCCGGTGTGAGGCTATTATGGCTCCCAACCGCATACTACAAGTACTGAACGATTGGAGCGATGATGCATTCGACTTCCTTCGGCATCAGTTGCCGCGGATCCTCGCCGTCGTTCTCGTTGCATTCATTCTCAGCCGTTTGCTCAAGCTGCTTTCCCGGAGGCTTTCGGAGCTTGGCCAACGGCAGGGTCTCTCTTCCGCTGTACGTTCCCAGCAGTTAAAAACGATTTCGGGGGCCGTCTACAGCGTCGGGCTGCTCATCATTGTCTTCATCGCCTCCATGCAAGTCCTGGCCCTTCTGGGCATCAATATGGGGCCGTTGCTGGCCAGCGCCGGCATCGCCGGCATCGCCATTGGCTTCGGGGCCCAGACGCTGGTGAAAGATTTCATCAACGGATTCTTCATCCTCGCCGAAAATCAGTACGACGTAGGCGACACGATCAAGATCGCCGGCGTACAAGGCGTCGTAGAAAATATGACGCTGCGTCGAACGGTCTTGCGCGACGCTGACGGCACCCTCCACACCGTACCCAGCAGCGACATCCAGGTTGTCAGTAATTTGACGCGCGACTGGACGCAGGTCACCTTGCAGGTGTCGGTTGCTTATGGCGTCGATAGCGACAAGGTCATCGCCCTGTTGAAGCAGGTAGGCCAGGAACTCGCTCACGACCCTGACTTCGCAAACATGCTGGTTGCCACGCCGGAAGTACCGGGCATCGACAAGATCAGCGGCAATGCAGTGGACTACCTGATACTCGTGAAGACCAAGCCGGGATCCCAATTCGCCGTGCGCCGGGAATTGCAGCGGCGGGTGAAGGCATGCTTCGCAGCGAACAACATTGAGCCCGGCGATCCCAGCCGCGTCATTGTTGCCGGAATTTCGAAGCCTAATTAGGTAACCGCTACTTGGAACGTACGTTCAGCCCGGCCCACTTCTCGAGCAGCTGAATCGTCGCCGCGAAATCAAGGTCGTCCCATCCCTCTTCGCTCGACAATTCGTAAATCTCATCCACCGTTTCCAGCGCCGGAAGCTTCACTCGCGCTTCTTTCGCGGTCTCGAGCATAAGGTGAATGTCTTTGTGCATGAGCCGCAGAGGGAAATTCGGCGAGTAGTCCCCGCGCATCACGAAGGACGCCTTGTAATCGATCACTCCCGAACGGATCATCGACGCCTGGACCAGTTCGACCATCTTGTGCGGCTCGACGCCGAGCTTTCGCGCCAGTGTGAGACCTTCGGCGAACCCTTCGTAGATCATCGCAATCTGCAGGTTCATGCAGATCTTGGCGCACTGGCCCTTGCCCGTGCCGCCCATGTGGATGACCTGCTTACCCATCGCTTTAAACAGCGGCTCCATCGACTGCACGGTTTCAGCCGGTCCACCGACGATGAAGATCAGTTGGCCATTCTCAGCCCCGATCTTCGACCCCGTCACCGGAGCATCGATCCACTGCGCGCCCTTCTCCGGCTACCCTCTGCGCAAAGCGCACGGTAGCGGATGGCGAGATCGTGCTGGAATCGGCGATCACCATTCCTTCGCGAAGCGACTGCTCAACGCCGTCGTTGGAGAACATCACCCGCTCGACGGCGGCAGTGTCCGCCACGCAAAGCCAAACAACGTCAGCGTCTTTTGCAGCTTCCGCCGGCGATACGGCAGTCGTGGCGCCGTCCACGTGCTGACGCGCGGTGCGATTCCACACAAAAACTTCATGCCCTGCTTTCACCAGGTTCGAGGCCATTGGCCGTCCCATAATGCCCAAACCGAGAAAAGCGATTCGCATTGGTTCTCCTTGTGACTGCACCTTGATTTAAGCTGACTGTCTCCGCGAGGTCAAGGAACTCTTCGCCCGTCGGTGACCGCATCGTTCGGCGCGGCTCAAGCGTCTAATAACGAGATATGACGGGAATTACCATTCGTCGCAAGGCCAAACAGATTGGAACACTCGTAGGACGTTCGGCTTTTACCCCACGCAGCGGAGTGACCCGCAAGCCGGTTTTCACTAATCATGGGCAATTAGGCGTCACCTTCATCGGACACTCCAGCTTCTTCCTCCAAATTGGCAACAAGAACATCGTCGTCGATCCCAATTTTGCCCGCTGGATATTCATTTTGAAGAGACTTCGCCGCCCCGGCTTGCGGATGCGCGACCTCCCGCCTATCGATGCTGTATTGGTTTCACACGCGCATTTCGATCACCTGCATCGGCCATCGTTGCGAACCATCGCTGACCTCACGCGCAGCAAGTCCGGGAAGCGTCCGGTAATCATCGTGCCACGACACGTGCGGGACCTCGTGAGTGACCTGGGCTTCTCCCGTGTCATCGAGTTGGAATGGTGGCAGAGTCACCAGCTTGGGAACGTAGAGATCGTGCATACGCCATCCCGCCATTGGGGAGCGCGCGTCATTCGCGATGTGCACCGCGGATACGGCGGATACGTTCTGCGCTCGGGCAAACAGTCCGTGTACCACGCTGGCGACACTGGCCGATTTCGACGGATTCACCGAAATCGGCGCCCGCCTTCGTCCCGAGCTGGCATTGCTGCCGATTGGCGCCTATCATCCGGCATCGTTCCGCAACGTGCATACCAGTCCTGAAGACGCGCTCCAGGCGTTCGTTGACCTGGGCGCACGGTGGATGGTTCTATGCACTTCGGTTCGTTTCGGTTGTCGTATGAGCCGGTGGGGACGAGCCGTGCCGCGACTTCTGAAAGCTGCGAAGAAGCACGGCGTCGAGGACCGAGTCTGCGTCCTCGAAGAAGGCGTCACCAGGATGTTCGAGTAAGGCGCGCGGCAGTTGGCTATAGCACTGCCAGCGCCTGCTCGAGATCAGCAATCAGGTCTTCCACGTCTTCAATTCCAACGGAAATCCGTACCATGCCGTCGGTAAGGCCAATCTCCTTGCGCCCCTTCGCGCCGATGGCCGCGTGCGTCATGCTGGCGGGATGCGAAATCAGCGTCTCCACGCCACCCAGTGACTCCCCGAGAGTGCACACGCGTACACGCTTCAGCAGCTTTTTGGCATTGGCCAGCGAGCCGGTCTCAAAGGTGATGAGTGCTCCGAAGCCTGACATCTGCCGACAGGCTAGCTCGTACTGGGGATGGCTCTCCAAGCCCGGGTAGAAGACTTTCTTCACCTTGCGATGACGGCTGAGGAAGTCTGCGATGGTACGTCCACTCTGGTCGTGCTGCCTCATTCGCACCGCCAATGTTTTCACACCGCGCAGAACGAGCCAGCATTCGAACGGTGAGAGAATCGCTCCCACAGCTTTCTGTACGAAGGCCAGCTTCTCCGCCTGGTCGGCCGTGGAGCAAATCAGCACACCGCCGATTCCATCACTGTGCCCATTCATAAACTTCGTCGTCGAATGCAGCACCATGTCCGCGCCAAACTTCAGCGGTTGCTGGAAGTAGGGCGACATGAAGGTGTTGTCCACCACGACCTGGCATCCTCGTTTGTGTGCGATTCTCACTCACGGCTGCGATGTCGGTCAGGGCCATCAACGGGTTGGTGGGGGTCTCGATGTAAACGAAACGGGTGCTCTTGCGAATCGCTTTGGTTACGTTCCGCGGGTCTGCGGTATCAACGTAGGTAAACTCCAGCCCAAGGTTAGCAAGCACCTGGTTGAACAGCCGAGGAACACCTCCGTACAGATTGTTCGAGGCTACGATGTGGTCTCCGGTTCGCATCAGGCTCGCCAGCGCCGACACCGCCGCCATTCCACTGGAGAACACACGCGCCGCAACGCCACCTTCCAGCGACGCCAGGTTCTCTTCCAGTCTCGTGCGCGTGGGATTGCCCGCCCGTGAGTAGTCGTAGCCCTTCGTCTTGCCGAGCTCTTCTTGGGCGTAGGTTGATGTTGCGAAGATTGGGGCCGCGACGGCTCCTGTCGACGCGTCCGGCTCGTTTCCGACGTGGATCGCGCGAGTAGAAAAACCTGCTTGTCTATTCTTCATGTTTTAAATCAGCGGACCCGTGAAAAGAATGCGAGCAGCACTTTGCGGCGACAGGCACGGTTCCTAACCTTTGAAATGGAAGATGTCCTTGGAGAGGTATCTCTCGGCGGAGTCCGGAATAATGGTTGCCACGCGTTTGCCCGGACCCAGGCGCTTGGCGACTTCGATGGCCGCAAAAACAGCAGCTCCCGAGCTTGATCCCCCGAGCACTCCTTCCACCGAGGCTAATTTCCGCACGGTGTCAAAAGCATCGCGATCGCTGACC
>CAVTYG010000005.1:0-58784 GCA_963738905.1 uncultured Acidobacteriaceae bacterium | reverse complement strand
AGGGCGAAACGTTGCGAAGCCGCAACGATAGGCGCAGCGGCTGAAGTTGATCCATTTGTGTCGTTAGCGACGGACTGGGAAATGAGATTTGGCGTGAGCACGATGTATGAGACGGCCAAAAGCATCATCGCAGTAGACGACATACCTGGCCGTCGCGTAGGGTAACGCACCACCCAAATATTCTACCGCCCGGGGGCGTGCCCGACGGGCGCGGAGAATACGACAGGATCTCGGATCAAACTTAGCGGGAGTTGGCGTTACCGTTCTCGGTATACTGCAAAAGTTTCCGAGGTACATGTTGGATCCCGGGAGCCCATTGCCACGTGTTTAGTAGTCGTCGTAACCAGCTGGACTGCCGCGGGTCTTGCGTGCCCAAGGAACTCGGCGAGCACGTCGAGTGACTCTCTCGGAACGTTGGCACTATTGGGGTAGTAATCCGCTTTGAGGCACTCGACCTGAAAGGGGCTGCCCCTCACCCGGACGCAGCGCCTACTGAATCAGACTCCCAACGTGCCACTTATGAGACGGGCGAAATGAGTATTGCGCAGTTTCCAAGACCTAAGTGTCAGCAGTCGGATGCCACGATCTCAACACTAACCCGTTGTTGATAACAATGGGCTTGTTGGCTTCGTTTAGTAAAATCGAGTCCTTCCCATAGTTTTTAGCTCCCAGCTGCAAAGCCTTTCCTTTGGAAAGGTAAATAAACCGCCCTGTAAGCTCTACGCGTCGCTCGATACTTGGACGCTCACCGGAGCGAGTACGTGCTCCCCTTTGCGTGTTCGCTGCAGGCGTTCCAGTTGGTTGATCGATTGAACCAGTTGGCGCTGAATACTTGCCTCATAGCGAAGGACCTTATTCAACTCGTTGTCTAAAGGCAACGCGAACTCATCCCGGGTTGGCTTGTGGCTGTAGGATTGCGTACGTTCATAAATCTTTCGAGCCTCGTGCCGCAGGGCTCGCCGCTGCCTCCACCAGCAAACCGCTATCTTTTCGACCAACATCTCCTCAAGCTTTCCAACTGGCTCAAGGTCTCCAGCGAGAGCGTGTACCAGTTCTTCGTAGTCGGCGGGATCTTCCAGCGCCCCGGCTGAGACTACAAGTACAGAGGCCAACACGCCGTGCTTGAGAGCGTTCAGTCGGGAATGGTTCTTCCCCGCTTGGGTTTTAGGCCCAGTTGATAACTGCGCGTTCCGGCGATTCGCTTCCAGCTTCTCTAGTGAGATTGAGATTTCGTCCGAATTCTCGCTCATGGTGGCACCTCCGATTCACACTTAAATGGAGTGTAGCAGTTTCGCTTTTGTTTCGCCATTAAAACTGGGGCCGTTTTGGGAAACCCACGATCACAATCAGACGGGGCGGGTTCTGCTACCTGTCCTCAGCTTTTATTTGGAAACCAGGCGTTGGAAGAAATCCGGCTCTTTTCTGGGCCAGCCTGGTTAAGCGACATTCGTTTGTAATTTGAGCTTCTCGCTCGACGTCGGCAAGCCATCGGTTCGTTCACTACGTATTAGCAAACCCTTATCGCAAGTTCATCTAATCAAACGGTCACGTTCCTCCGCGCCGGCGCGGTCTCTTATTCCATGGCTTGCACTACTTGACCCTCTCTTTCGGCCGCTCTACAAAACGATGGAGGTATTTGGATCCTTCTCTTTCGTACTCATGGATCCCGCCTCTGAGAAGCAGTTCGCAGACTTGGGCCAAACTTCGGCCTTCCTTCTTAGCGATCTGCGATAGGGCAACTTTGATCGCGCTAGGCACTCTGAACCCAATCCGTTCGTCTTTGGCTGTCATAAGCTGCGGGAATTCTAGAACTTTTCCTAACATCTCGTAAATCATTTTTCGCACTTGACACAGCGGCAAAAATGATGCACAATGTTCAACGTTGGTATTCATAGGAGAACATGCTATGGGGCGTAAATGCTCTAAGAACCAGCAGCTGCTGATCGCCGAAAACTTGCGTTTTGCGAAACGGTTCGTTTCACAAACGTTGCCTCCTGTTCTGCTCGAACAACTGCGAGAGTTGACCCGCAATTTTTCGCTTTCGCTAAAGTGCGGCGACCTCCTTCTTCTCAGCGGTGGCTGGTACGTGACACATGCCGGTCTAATCCGTTTGGCCAGACGTTACGGATGCTCTGGAATGCAGGTCCAGCCTGTTCGTCAACTGTCCGATCAGGCAACTAGTCGGTACGCCTTTCGAGCTACTGTTTACAAATCTGCGCGTTGTCGCGGCTTTGTCGGCTACGGCGATGCCGACCCCTCAAACGTGTCGGCGGTGGTGCGCGGCGCAGAGATGCGGGTTGCTGAAACGCGCGCCGTCAATCGGGCTCTCCGCAAAGCCTATGGTATCGGCATCTGCTCGGTCGAGGAGATCGGATCGAATACCGGTCCTGTTGCCGCAGTTCCCGATCGACACAAGGCGCCAACGAAGAATATCGGCGGCAATGGCCGTGGCAACGGTCATATTGTCCGCGACCGACTCTGCCAGATCATTCGCCAGCATAAGCTCGATCCCGAGTTGGTGAAAGCTTACGCCGTCGACTTCTGCGGTACCAAGGCCCTCAAAGACGCCACCCGCGAGCAAGTCGAGAGCTTCGTCCAGCAGCTCGCGGATGCAGCTCCAGAAGGATCGCAATGCCTTGCTCTGTCAGCTCAACAGCTACGCACGCTCAAGCCAGGAGGTGACACGGTGAAACGTCATGTTCCCGGACTTTCCGAGACAGCCCGCGATTCACGCTCTGACGTTCCGGACGGCATATTCCTAGTCCGCCTGGACAATGCCCAGTATCGCTGGCAGGCCCAGAAACGCTTTTATGTACTTCGGCTCTCCGTCCTGGAACCCGAGGATTTTGCGGGGCGCTCGATTGTCAGTCGTCTCTACTGCACGCCAAAGGCGATGTGGAAGCTGGGCTGGTTCCTGAGGGATTTCCTCTATGACCCTGAACTGTTGCGCCAAGATGAGGTCGACGAAAGTGCTCTTCGCGGCCTGGTCGGGGTCGTAAAGATCAGCCACACCATCATCAACGGTATCGCGTTGGTGAACTTCGACGGCTTTGCCCCGGCCAGCCAATGGGAAGAGCTATCCGCGGCCATTCCTATTCCGCCGGCAGGAAACGGCGAGGACTTGCAGAAAGACCGGGTCTAGTCATGACCTACAGCTACACCCAGATCTCCCAGTACCTCTCCTGCCCGCGCCGTTACCGTCATCGCTATCTCGACGGCTGGCAGGAAAAAGACACTCGCGCCGCCATGCTCTTCGGCCGCTGCTTCGAACAGGCGCTGGCGGCTCTATTTCGTCACGAAGACCCAGCAGCAGCTCTGTTTGAACAGTGGGCTCCTTGCAAGAACCTGGAGCTCATCTACTCGGCAACGACACCTGGGACCACATGCTCCGGCAGGGCATTCAGTTACTGGAGCGCTTCGCCCAGGACGCTCGCGTCCAGATCCACCAGCCACGAAGCCATCAGCAGGTGCGCTTCACGCGGACGCTGAGTTCCGGCAATGACTTTGTCAGCTATGTTGATGCGGTGGGCGAACTGGACGGCACATCCTGTGTGCTGGAGTGGAAGACCAGCTCCGCCCGCTATCCCGAGGAGCCTGCCGGCCTTGCGGCCCTGGATCCGCAGTTGGTTTGCTACTCCTGGATGACCGGAATCCAGGACGTCGCCCAGGTCGTCTTCGTCCGTAAGCGCCTGGTTGAGGTCCAGTACCTGCGAGCCGCCATCACCGACGCACAGCGCAACGAGTTCGAGGCATTGGTCGACGACACTGTCCGCAGGATCGAGTCGGGACTCTTCCTGCCACACAGTGGCATCCGCTTTCCCCAGAACCCCTGTACTACTTGCCCTTTCCTTGGGCTCTGCCTCGACCAACACGAGCTGGTGGAGGCTGGCTTGGTCCGCACGCCGGGAGTCGATCTTGGTCTGTTTGACGAACTTGCTTACTAAGAATCAACCCATGCCGCCCAGGCTGAATCACCGCCGCGCCCAGCTGGTCCTGAGTCGGATCGACGAGATCCTGGCGTGGGAGCAACGGCGCGAGAACGAGCGCGATACCAAGTTCGTCGAACTGGGCAAGTACCTCTGCGAGGCGCGGGCGGGTCAGTACTGGCGGCTGGAGGGCCTTAAATCTTTCGACGAGTTTCTGGAACGGCGATTTCCGGAGTCACGAAGGAAAGCCTACTACCTGATGTCCATTCATGAGCATCTTCCACCGCAGGTAAGGAAGGACCTGAAGCAGGTGGGATGGACCAAGGGCCTGGAACTGGCCAAGCTGGCGCGTCAACAGGGACAGTACTTCGAAAGTGCAACCTGGCTGCACAAAGCCAAAGAAATGCCTAAGGATGATTTCCAGCGAGAGGTGGAGAAGGAGCTAACGGGAAAGGACAGCGAGCCGTCGGAGCTGATCTATTTCAAGGTCTACAAGAGTCAGATTCCGGTCATCGAGCAGGCGATCGAGACTGCCGCCCTAATGCTGGGATCCGACAAGTCCCGAGGCTACTGCCTGGAAATGGTCTGTGCCGATTTCCTGGCTGGGGCGCACCTGGACGGCAACAACCCGGAGATCCTGTATCAGTCCATCTCCCGCTACTACAGGTTCCTGCCCCGCGCACAACAGGAAGCCTTTCTCTTGGAAATCACGCCCAAAGCTTCATGAAGAAGGCACCCGGCAAATCCGCCCGACTGAGGCTCGATGCGAAAGCATACCGTAAGCTGCATCGACAGGTGCTGGAGCGCGATCGCTGGCGATGCCAAGCTTGCGGTAGCATGCAGCACCTGCAGGTACACCACCTCCAGCTCCGTAGTCATTCGGGTAACGACGTCGAGCCGAACCTGATCACACTATGCGTAGAGTGCCACGCGAGAATGCATCGAACTGATTACCGCTAACGATGGACCTCTGATAAGTTCGGGGTCGTGTGCCTTTGGGCCACATCCCTGTCAAACGTTGGTGATCCGGAGTTGGAGCTGCTCCGCTTTTCGAACGTCACATAGGTCGCCTGTCGCAAAACCGTCCTGCCGATGGGAGTTCACGTTGTCGGCTGGGAGCTCCGCAAGCTTCATGCACCCAGCCCGTAACGATATCGGCCAAGCGCCCTAAGCCACAGGTGGGGCCGTGACACCCCGCGTCTGAGCGGGCATGGAATTTAAGCCTCGAGTAGGGGCCCCACGCCCTATGACGGGTCATGCTTGGAGCGTCGATTTCAGATAGGACTCGTGCATGCGGTATCCAAACGGGTTGGCTTTGTTGACATGTGTGAGTCTTTGAAAACGCTTCTGAAGAACGGCGCGGCCATCGCATCGGTTTGCCTGTTTGGGAACCTGTCCCAAACTAGGCTTCCCGGTTTGGTACGCTTTCTTTCGCGAGGAGGGAACCTCTTCGCTGTCTCGGTTCAGGTCCCTAGTTCCTCTTCGCTAAAGGTTTCGCGGGCATACCAATCACCGTCGTTGTTGCCTCCACATCTTTCGTGACGACTGCTCCGGCGCCTACAGTTGCTCCAGCCCCGACCGTGACATATTGCAGAATCTGGGCGCCGGTACCGACCAGTACTCCCTCCTGCAACGTTACTCCGCCCGAGATGTTTACGGTCGGGTTCAGTACACAGGCGCTTCCGATTTTCGCTTCGTGGCCGATCGTGCACGACAGGTTCACCATGCAATATGCTTCGAATACCAGGTTCACCGTTCCAATATTGCCGGCGCACAGCACGACACCCGGCTCCAGCTTGCAGCTTTGACGATCGAACTGCGCAGTTGGGTGGACTAAGGCGGGCCACTCCAGTTTAGGAAACCGGCTCCCCAGTTCGGCGGAGAGCTTAGACTTCACTGCGGGATTGCCGATGCCGAAGGCGAGTGCGTCCACCCCTGACTTTCCATCCAGCCAGTTGAAGTCCCCCAGAACTTGATCGCGACTATCGTGCTCGCCGAGCTTCGATAGATCGCTGACCAGGAAGCCTATGAACTCGTAGGTCGGAGACTGTCGGTTGATATCCGCAATGAGCCACGCTACTTCCCGCGCGAACCCCCCTGCTCCTACTATTGCAATTTTCTTCACGCTAGCGTTCCTTTCCGGTAGAGCCCATAAACTCCGGCATCGTCGCATGTCCGTCCTGCGCGATTCCGTCTCCGACCAATACGCGAGATGCAGTCATAGCGATGATCTTCAGATCAAGCCAGAAAGTATGGTGGTCAACGTACCAGGTGTCCAGCGCAAATTTTTCTTCCCAGGTTATTGCGTTGCGACCGTTCACTTGGGCCCAGCCTGTGATACCGGGCTGAACCTCGTGACGGCGCGCCTGCTCAGGGGTGTAACGGTCCAGATACCGCATCAACAACGGGCGCGGCCCAACCAGGCTCATGTCGCCACGAACCACATTCCAAAGCTGTGGTACTTCGTCGATGCTAAGTTTGCGCAGAACTCTTCCTACCCGAGTCAGGCGGGCTGCATCGGGTGCGACAGCGCCGTTATTATCCATGGCATTGCTCATGGTGCGAAGCTTGTATAGGGTAAACGGCCTCCCTTTGTGACCGGGCCGGATCTGCCGGAACAGCACCGGAGTGCCGTCTGCAATGCGAATTACTGCCATTGCAACCACTAGCACTGGAGCGGTCACAATAAGGGCAATTGTGGCCAACGACAGATCCAGAGCGCGTTTGGGAATCGACGTCATGAGTTGGCAACGGCAACGCCGGCGTGCGCGCCTGAGACCGAATGCAACAGCCGCAAGAAAGCCATCGCCTGGTCCTTGCGGTTAAAGTTTCGAACTACATATTCCCGAGCTGACGCACCCATCTGGCGCGCGCGGGGACGATCGTCAGCGAGCGAAAGGACCGAGTTCGCCAGCGCCGCATCATCTCCGGGTGGCGAGTAAATTCCGCCGTCTGCGTTCTCGATCACTTCGCGGATCACGCCGTCGATGGCAAGCACGGTCGGCCGTCCAGCGGCCATATAGTCGAACACCTTGTTCGGGTACGTGGTGCGAAACATCGGTATGTTTTTCAGCAGCGCCACGCAGGCATCCGACGCCGCCAGCACCTCCGGAATCTGTCGTTTCGGTCTGGCGCCGGTGAAAGTGATGTTCCCAAGCTGGCGTTTGGAGACCTCTGCGTGTAAGCGTTCACGCTCCTTTCCGTCACCAACCAGAAGAAAGTGTACGTCCGCGCGTGAGCGCAATCGATCAGCCGTTTTTATGAGGGTGTCTAGATCGTTCGCCATTCCAAAAGCACCTGCATAAGTGACTACGAACTTGTCTTGCAGGTTGAAGTCACTGCGAACTGATGCACCGTCATCTCCCGGACAGAATAGGCCAGCCTCGACGCCGTTGGAAACCAATGTAACCTTTTCCGCCGGGACGCCCTTCTCAAGCAGATATGTGCGATAAGCTGGGGAATTGACTAGAAGGTGAGTAGCTTGCTGGTAGAGGAACTTCTCCAGGCGCCGAGATGCCGCAATCAATAAGGGATTTTTCAGCAACCCGATGTCGATCGCAAACTCCGGCCACAAATCGCGGATCTCCAACAGGAACGGGACGCGGCGGATAAAAGCCACAAACCAGGCTGCGAAGGCCTGAAAGATCGGTGGCGAAGTGCCCATGACAAGATCCACGTCGCCGGCCCTCAGGCCGTTGATCGTGGACGTTACCACGAACGTCAAAAACGCAAACACCCTCAAGAAATACGACCGGCGCACCCATGCGGGCGTATAGCTGCGCAGCACGCGAATCCCGTCGACGTTCTCCTCCGTCAGCAGCTGGGGCCTGGGCGTTACCCGCTTTCCGGTCCCATAATTGACATCACTGGCGACAATCGAAAACTGGTCGCCGGCTTCGACGACATAACGGGCCAGTTCCAGATGGCGGGTACCGCCCGGGTCGGAATCGGCCGCAAATGCCTGATGGATCAGTAACGTGTGCATTAATCAAGAATCTAGTACAAGTTGGACAAACCCTTGATCTCTAATCGACATTCTGATTACTGTCGCTAGGCTCCGTTCACCCAACGGAGAGGTTTCTCTTGACCCACCGGCTGAGCACATACAGGGACCACGGACGTGACCACGAGGTTCGTCCGCTCAGAAAATCTGCCCATACCTGCTCCACAGCCTGAGTGCTCACGTAACAAGCCAGGGGTCCATCGGTCCAGCTGACAAATTCACCGGCAATTTCAGAGCGCAATGGTCCGCGTAACCAGTCACTGAAGGGCAGATTAAATCCGCGCTTGGGTCGATAAACGACCTCATCGGGCAGCGGAGTTCCTAGCGAGCTCACTAGAAGGGGCTTCGGCGTCTTTCGATCGAGTTTGAGCCGCCCTGGCAGCGCGCTGACAAACTCGACCAGTTTGTGATCGAGATAAGGGACACGTACCTCGAGACTGTGGGCCATGCTCATGCAATCGGCGTCACGAAGCAGCGTGTTTCGCATGTAGTTCGACAACTCCAGTATGGAGACGCGATTGACCGGATCAAGGCCGTTGCGGCCCGAAAAGTCGCGATCCGGATAAGCGGCACCATCGTTAACAGACCCGCAGGCCAATAACTGTTTGCGCTGCCTTGGAAGGAATAGCATTCGGCTGAGAAAGTAGGGGAAATCCGACGCTTCGTCGGACTCGAGCAGGGCAGCAAGCTTGGCATTGGCGTCGTTGTGCTTCACCAGTAAACGAAAGATATCAGCAATTGAGGTTCGTAATTCCCTTGGCAGCAACTGAATCGCTCGCAGGATGCTCTGCAACCGTGGGATTCGGCGAAACCCATCATAGCCGGCGAAGATCTCGTCGCTGCCGAGGCCGGAAAGTGCAACCTTCATACCTCTTCGGCGGACTTCGCGCGACACTACATACGTGTTGACACCATCGATGCTCGGCTGGTCCAACGCATCTAAGGCGTCGGGCAATGCCTCACGAAAATCCTCGTGCGAAAGCGTTATCTCGTGGTGGTCTGTATGAAAGCGACGTGCAACCGCCGAAGAATACTCCGCCTCGGACCAATGCTGCTCGGCGAAAACGATCGAGAATGTTGCAACGTTCCGCTCCGTCTCGGAGAGCAACGAAACGAGGGCACTGGAGTCAATGCCACCCGACAAGAAGACACCGACGGGCACATCGCTTACCAGGTGCAGGGCTACCGCCTCGTGCAACAACTGATGGAGCCGCTCGTGAAGGCGGCCGTCCGCAACGTCGAAAATCTGGTTGCCCTCAGTTGATTTGGGTGCCCAAAACCGCGTTTGACGGATCTTGCCTTGCTCCCAGATCAGCCAACTGCCGGGAGTTAGTGCCTGCAATCCCTCAACCAGGGTGTCGGGATCGCAAACCGAACCAAAAGTCAGGTAGTCGGCCAGAGAAGGCAGATGCAAATGTTTTGGAATCAGTTCTGCCGAAAGTAGCGCCCGCGCCTCTGAGGTGAACAGGAGTTGTCTGTCGTTGTGGTAGTAATACAAGGGCTTGATGCCGAGCCGGTCCCTGCATAAAAGCAAGCGCTTGCGCGCCGCGTCCCATAGAGCGAACCCAAACATACCGCGAAAATGCTCGGGGCAGCGCTCCCCCCACGCGGCGTAGCTCTTCAGGACCACCTCGGTATCGGTATAGCTCGAAAACTGGACATTTTGGGATTCCAGCTCACGACGAATCTCTGCGAAGTTATAGATTTCACCGTTGTAGACAATCCAGTTGCCGGTCGCGGGATCCAGCATCGGCTGATGCCCGGCAGGCGAAAGGTCGAGGATCGCGAGGCGGCGATTGCCAAGGACAACCTGCACATCACCGGAGAGAGTTGTGACGAGTTGTAGGCCTCCGTCATCAGGGCCGCGATGCAACATCGCATTCAACGCGCGTTCCAAAGCCGGAAAATCCGCGGATCCTCCGTACACTGCCTGGCCGACAATTCCACACATGACTCTGATTCACCCTGAGTGCCTAATAAATCTTCGACTGCTTCGACCTGCGTCGTGGAGAGCGAGACTTTAAACTTGGATCGACTGCCCCGGCGCCCGCGGCGATCCCGCAAAGCACATAAAACAAAGCTGCGTTGGCGGGTATGTGTAGGTTGAAGTCGACGAGACTGTGCACAAGGATTCCAGTACACCCGACCAGTGCAGCCAGTCTCAGCGCCGCGAGACGATTGCTGTCCCATAGCTGGAGATGCGGCAATCCGGTTCTATAGAGCAGTACGAGGAATGCGATTACCGTCGCGAATCCAACGATACCGGTTTCGATCAGGACCTGCAGGAAGTCATTGTGCGCTTCGTTGACTACCGAGTCTGTATAAAAGCTGCGGAAGCCGGGATAAACCGTCGCAAATGTCTCCAGCCCCCACCCCAGAACTGGGCGCTTTGCTAACATCTGAGTGCCGTCGTGAGCAATCGTCAGGCGTTCCCGAGGGCCCAACTCACCAAAACGCTTCAGTGCACTGTCACCCCCGCTTACGACGACAAAACTTGCGGTCAGAATCACGACCCCGACAATCCCGAGTACGACTGGACGATTGCGGCGCGCCACGTAGACCGCGAGCACAATGATTTCTGCCGAAGATGCGGCCATTCCTCCGCGCGATTGTGAAAGGACGATACTTCCCACCATCACCACAGTGATGAACATCCATAAGGCGCGCTTGCCTAGCGCCTCACCAACTTGCAGACCCATGACCAGCGAAATCGGAAAAATCATCTCCATCAGGCCGGCGTAATGATTACGGTTGACGTAAGGGCCGTACACCGAGCCACCATGCAACGGTTTTCTTACAAAGTAGAGCAGGCCGGGTGCCGATAGGTTCTGCACAATTGCGAAGCACGCCAACAGAAATCCGAAGCCTGCCATCGTGATCGAGAACCACTGGGCATCGGAATCTCCGCGGACGATCTGGACGGCCACAAACATCAGCGCGCCATAGGCACAGTAGTTGAGCGTTTCGCTCGCTGTGACCTCCCGGTACGCCGAGAGGGGGATTATCGATTGCGCGGCTACAAGCAGGCCGAAGAGTCCAGCCGGTACAAAGATCGGGCTCCAGATCACATCGAAGCTTTCACGCATAAGCTCTTTTGCGATCCAGAAAAGCAGCAAAACCGCGGAAGCAGCTCGCAGAACAAACTGAGACCATTCGTGTACCGCACCCAGAGCCAGTGGACCGAACAGCAACAGCAGCAGCAACGAGGCCAACAGCCAACGGTCGAACACTATCGTTGGCCTGACTGGCGTGCGTCTCGGTGGAACCTCGATAATCGTCAGTCTAGGAACGGAACTCACCGCAACTCCCGCAATGTTACGTCGTCCACCCACACCGTTCCCTTGATCCGGCTCTCACCGCGGTCGCGCATGACTGAAATAGTAACGGTTTTGGTGGCGGGACCAGTTGCGAAGTTGGATTCGGATTCGCGCCAGAAGCTCGATCCAATCAAGTCCCCGCTCGTAAAATACCGCTCGCCGTCGTTCCCGATGATCACAAAGCGGGGACCACTTGCGCTCAAGATATCCTCAGCGCGCATGAATGCGCTGAATTTGTAACGGGTGTTTGGTTTCACAACGACGGTTTGGCTCAATCCGGTATCCGCGCCTGCCTCCCCGTCGAAGTCGATTCTCAGTGATCGATTGCCGCCATGAAACTGTCCGGCATCCACGCTCAGGGTGGTATTGGGTCGGGGATTGAGTCGCCATTCGAAGCCGGCATCCAAAAGTTCTTCCTCGAAGCCGCCATTCACAACCAGATCGTCAGAAGGAAGGTGAGACCGGAACTCGGGTATCGCTGCGCCCATTTCGTTCCACGTTTTCGCGGCTGTCTCGATCGCGTTCTGTTGCATCAGCGAGTTTACGTAAGTGAGTCCAACCAGTACATCAAATCGCTGTCCGAGTTCAATCAGTCGCTTCCATGCCTTGGCTGCCGCCGAGAGGTCGTTCCGCTGGAGCAGGAAGAGCACCAACGCCGAACGATACGCGCTCGTGGGTGGAAGTACGCGGTCGGCCAAGAGGTCCACGTCGTGAGTGGCCCGCCAAACCGCGTTCATCGCGGTTGTATCCACGTTCCCTTCAATGCTGCTCTTCGCTTCGGTGAATCGGCGAAGAAGCGGAACCGCGTCATCAATCTCGCCGCGCACCAGGTGAAAGTTGGCGACCCCCCAGAGAACCTCCGGAGTGTAGGGCTCGGCCGCTAGACCCTGCCGCATCGCATTTTCTTGCCGTTTGGCCTCGCCCTTGACTTCCCAGATCATCGCTAGGTCAAGCCAGTTCCGTCCCGAAAAGGGATTGAGCGTTACGGCATCTTGGTAGTGCGGCAGGGCAGCATCTGCATCCAGGTCAGTCAAATATATGTATTGGCCAAGGCGATGATGGAGGGAGGCGTCACCCGGCTCGAGAGAAATTGCCTTCTGCAGGCCTAGCGGCTGCTGACTGGCAGTCGCCCAGTACGAGGCACGATAGTGCCGGAACGCAATGTTTACAAATCCTGCGGCCAGAGCGAGGGATAAAACGCCGATGCCAACTCTTTGCCATCGCGACAAAACATACATGGTTCAGGCCTCGCCCAAATCTAAAGGAGTCTTAGAAACTCGGACTACGAAGTCTGGACGTGCTAGAGTGCACCGCTCGAGACTTAAGCCACCACCCTTTATCTACGGGCGAGCGGATTGAATTCGCGGGCAACGCCCGCTCAAGAGTCCTTGCCGCCAGCTTCCGTTTCCACGCTGGTCAAATTGTTATCGTAGTATCCCTCACCCTTAGTCGAGTAATCATGATAGTAGGAGGAGTAGTAGCGGGACTCACTCGAATGCACGTCGAAGGCGTTGACAACTACTCCGAGGACGCGAGCGTTGACCCGGGCAAGCAGTTCGCGACTGCGTCGTAACGCCTGTTTGGTAGTCTGCGAAGCGCGGACCACGAGGATCACGGCATCCATGTCGACCGACAAGAGCACCGCATCGGTAACCGACAACACCGGAGGCGTATCGATGACGACGTGCTCGTACTGTTCGCGCCACTGGGCTATCAGCTCCCTCATCTTGTCCGAACCTAGCAGCTCCGACGGGTGTGGGGGCACCGGTCCGGCGGGCAAGACCGACAAGTTGGGTATAAACGGTATTTGTTGAATCGCGCTTTCGCAGCTGTCGCCACCGGCCAGCACCGTGGTCAGTCCTGCTGCCTGACTGAGCTTCATCACGCCGCCGACGCTGGGACGGCGGAGGTCGGCGTCTACCAACAGTACACGGCCGCCCTTCTGTGCAAGAACGATTGCCGTATTAATACTCGTTGTCGTCTTGCCTTCGCGGGGTAAGGAACTGGTCACTAAGACGACCTTGGGCGGACCCCCCAGAGCTGAGAGCAAAATCGACGTGCGTAGAGCACGGTACGACTCAGCCAGGTTAGACTTGGGTCGTGAGTGCGAAATGATCTCGGTAGGACCTGTGTACTGATTTGCGGAACTCGTCAGCCTACGCGAGGGATAGACGGAATATCGGGATACGTTGGCGCTCATGAGCGGAATAATCCCGAGCGAAGGCAGGCCAACAATAGACTCAATCTGCTCCGGGGATCGAACGGTATTGTCGAAGGTGTCCAGCGCCATGGCGAGGACCATGCCTACCATGGCCCCAATCAAAAGTCCGAGGGCAACATTGCGTGGCACGTTCGGTTTCGCCGGTCGTTCCGGTACTCTGGCCACATCGATAATTCGCACATTGCTCGATCGCAGTCCCGCTGAAACTCCGGCCTCCTTCAATTTTTGCAGGAGTCCCTCATACACCTGGCGGTTGGTGTCCAAATCACGTTTAAGGAGGTTGTATTCAATGGCGCTTTCATTGAGCTGGTTCGCTTCCTGCTTCTGCGATTCCAGCGCCGCCTGTAGCATGCGTTCACGCTGCAGCGCCGCGGCGTATTCACTCTTCATGCGCTGCGCAATGCGTTCCACTTCTTGCTTGATGTTGGATTGAACCGCAAGAAGCTGGTTCTGCACTTCCTGGTACTTCGGATAAGAAGGACCAAATTGGGTATTAATATCAGCGAGCTGGGTGCGGAGATCGGCTTCCTGGTTGCGGAGTCTATCGAGCAACACCGATGCGTCCAGTTTCGCAACGTGCTCCGTGTCACCGGCCTCTGCCATCCGGTAAAGTGCCTCTTTTTGGATGCGGTCGGCTTCCGCATCGGTAAGGTCCTTATTCAATTGGTCCAGCTTCGAGGTGACGATGTTCTGCTTCTCGTCCAGCCCGAGGATGCCTTTTTCCTGTTGGTATCGGACCAATTTTTCCTGCGACGTTTCTACCTTTATCTGCAAGTCTGCTAGTTGCCGGGTAAGCCACTCGGAAACGCGCTGGGTCGCTTCGAACTTGGTCTTGAAGTTCTGGTCGATATACGCGTTTGCCACGGTGTTGACGACTTCCGCGGAAAGTCTCGGATCGGGGCTCAGGAACTGAATTTCCAGCACCCTAGTGCGGGGAATGACGACGACCTTCAGAGAATTGCGGAATCTTTGCAGCATCGCATCCTCGCCGCCACCTGCGAAGGACGGATTCTTGTCAAGCTTCAAGTCGCGAATCACTTGCAGCGCAAGCAAATCGCTTTCCAGTACCTTCACTTGGGTATCAAGGTCGATGTGGGAATCCCAGTCCGACTCGGACGCTTCATTTTTCGAGCCATTCAAGCCAAGATTTTCGGAAGACTCACGGTAAATCGCAATGCGGCCCACGGCTTCATACATCCGCGTCATGCGCATGGAGACAATCAACGCCATGGTTCCCAGAATGATCACTGAGGCCAGGATGACCCAGCGGTGTTTCACCAACATCCGCCAGTAGTCGACTACGTAAGACTGGTTCGAAACCTGCGGATAAGCGGAGAGCGGTTCGAGGATTGGGCCCAGACCTACTGGAACGGACTCAATCATCGCCCCGTCTTTTCTAGAACCAGCAGCGTTACCAGAATTCATAGACAACTGTGTTGCAACTCTGCCTTAGTGTAAGGTACCAGTGTGCCGCCGTAGGGAGGAATCGGCGCAGAAGACAAATGCGCCTTCGCAAGACTTGAAGCTTCTTGTAATGTCGCACATTATACTACTTTGCTGGAGCGGCGCAATGGAAGAGTTTCGGCCTCTCGGGAGGGCGGCAGTGCCAGCACTTCGTTCTACTGGGAAACAGGCGCTCGGCCCGCGTAAGACCGACCTAGCGGCCGCCGGATCTTCACCAGCACGTTATCGTCTACTGGCTTTGGTTTCGCACGTCATTCAGTACCAGGTACCGATGTTCCGGACGTTGGCTGCTGATCCTCGCTTGGATCTAAGCGTCGCGTTTTGCTCCAATTGGGGTCTTAGCGCGTACACAGATGAAGGGTTCGGACGCGAAGTGCGATGGGACGTGCCTCTGGATGGATTTCGCTTCGAGTTTCTTCCGAATTGGAGCTTGCGGCCTCATCCTTCACGGTTCTTAGGGCTGATTAACCCCGCCGTCGTGACCCGGATCCGGCGCCACGAATTCGATGCAATATGGGTGCACGGCTGGTCTCATGCTACCAGCGTGATCGCAATGCTGGCGGCCTTTGCAGCAGGTGTCCCCGTACTTATGCGGGGCGAAACCAATCTTCTGCCGGTTCTCCCAAAATGGAAAAGGTCCCTGAAACCTGCCATTCTGAAGCCGTTGTTTCGGCAAACTTCCGCTTTTCTCGCCATCGGGCAGAACAACGCAGATTTTTATCACGCGCAAGAAATACCTAAAGAGCGCGTATTCGTCGTGCCGTACGCAGTCGATAATGACTTCTTTACGGCCGCCGCGGCCGCGCTGCCTCCCAAGTCGCAACTCAAACGGGAGCTCGGGCTGCCGTCCGACTTGCCAGTCGTTCTGTTCTGCGGAAAGCTGACGTCCGTGAAGCGGCCGATGGACCTGCTCCGCGCCTTTGAGAAGGTAGTGCGTACCTGCCCTGCGATCTTGCTGTTTGTCGGTGACGGTATATTGCGAGGTGAACTCGAACTTTATGCGGCCACACAGCGAATTCCGAATGTGCATTTTGCCGGCTTCCGAAACCAGACCGAACTCCCTCGCTATTTCGGTGCCGGTGACGCATTCGTTTTGCCTTCGGGTAGCGAGCCTTGGGGACTGGTTGTAAACGAGGCGATGAATTTTGGAATCCCGATCATCTGTAGTGATCAAGTGGGGTGTGCAGCCGACTTGGTGAAACAGGGAGAGAATGGTTACGTCTTTCCCGTTGGCGATCTGGAAGCGCTTGCCGGCGCGCTTTTCACGACCCTGAGTGACGATGAACACCGCTCAACCATGGGGCAGCGCTCTCGTATGCGGATCGACAACTGGGGTTTCCGCAACGACGTCGAAGGAGTTGTCGCTGCTTTGAAGTACGCTGTCAAAGACGCCTAGCTGCACGCGACTGTCACTGATATGGATGCTGCTTCGACAGCTTTGACCAGAGTTTCCGCACAAGCCGCTGTAAGGCCTGCGGTGGGCATCGCGATCCCATCGTATCGCGCGGTCGGTACCCTTGAATCGACCTTACGTTCTTGCATTGCCCAAACCTTGACCGATTGGGTGGTGTGGGTCATGGTGGACGGCGACGATTCTGTAGCCGAGGAAATAATAGTTGCCGGTCTTGCCGATCCCCGAATTCACCTTGAGTGCAATGGCACAAACCTTGGACAATTTGAGAACTTCAATCGCGCCATTCTGCGTTGTTACGCCGCCGGCGCGCGATGGATCAAGCCGCTGTGTGCAGACGACCTTCTTCGGTCAAATGCGCTGCAACGCATGGTGGATCTCGGCGAGAGCGACCCCCAGTGCGCGTTCGTCTACGGTTACTACGATGGTATTGATGCCGGCGGCGACTATGTGTCACGAACCGATGTCTCCAAGATTGCCTCGCGGATCATACAGGGCGGCGAGTTCCTGAGTGATGCATTCCCGCTGTTTAATCCCATGGGAGGGCCAAGCTCGGTCATGTTTCGAGCAGAACTGGTCGAACAGTGCGGCTTGTTCGACGCCAGATTGAACTACTCGGGCGAAGCCGACCTCTGGTTTCGCATGCTCGATCGCTGCGACGTCGGAGTAGTCGGCGAACACGTGGTCCTCGACTATCGTTTTCATGACAATTCGATCACTGGAAGAGGCTTCCTGTCGGTGGGGCGTTTCACTCAGCCGCTCGATATCATTCGCAACTTCGCTGCCCGGTACACTCCTTGGTCCCGCCGCTGGTGGATGGCGCAAGCCAGCTCGGGCAGGGTCGCGGCCACCAACCTCATAACTGCCCTCGCCATAATGCGTAGGGGTCAAGTAGTCTCTGCCATGAAGGGAATCTGGCAGACGCTGCTCCGTCTGTCACCGCTTGCGGTGCCGGTAGCGGTTGCGCGCTTCATCAGCATGAGCGTACGGATTCTCACTGGACGGTATCCAGTGCCGCCCCACGAACTTGCGCCCATTGCTACCCGGACCACCTCGCCATCAGAGAAAACAAGGTGACCACTTCCTGCCGCTCAGGAACGAATTGCCCTTACACTATGAGCCACTTGGTCCGTATCCTCGGCTTTCCTGGAACACTTCTTGCGGGCGATCCCCTGGTGTGGGACCGCTGGCGTTGGCTGCGTCCTCGCTTGAAGCAATCTTCAGGGGCCCTGCTCGACGTAGGCTGCGGTTCCGGTGCGTTCACCATTGGTGCCGCGCGGATGGGATATCGTGCCCTTGGGCTGAGTTGGGATGAACGCAACCAGTCTGTGGCCAGCGAACGCGCCCACCTCTGCAATGAGAGTCGTGCGCGATTCGACGTTCTCGATGTACGCCGGCTCGATTCACGGGCCGATCTCCAGGCTCAGTTCGACGTGGTGATCTGTCTCGAGACCATCGAACATATCCTCGATGACCGCAAACTGATGGCCGATATCGCCGCCTGCCTGAAGCCCGGCGGCAAGCTGTTGCTCACAACTCCCAATAAGGACTTCCGGGCGATTGGCCCCCAGCCAGATGATGGACAGCTTTCCACCATTGAAGATGGTGGCCACGTGCGCCGAGGATATTCGGAGCAGGACTTGATTGATCTCTGCCATCGATCAGGGCTCATCGCAGACGAAGTCACTTTCTGCAGTGGGTTCCTCAGCCAGAAGTTGGCTTATGTATTACGCAAGCTGGGTTCCCCGCGCTATGCAGTCGGCTGGGCTGCGATTTTGCCGCTGCGGTGGGTGCCGCTCCTCGACCCCATCGTTACGCCCATTCTTAAGTGGCCGGGCTACAGCATTTGCCTAGAGGCGCATAAAGCGAAATGACGGCTCATGATTCTGCGCCCTCGGAGTCGCCCGATGTTGATATCTCGGTGGGCAGTCGCTTTCATGCCTTTGATCTGGCACGCGAACTCCACTCCCGCCAGATGCTTCACAGGATTTATACGGGCTACCCACGATTTTCTGCCGACCGTTTTTTCCTACCGTCTGATCGCATGATCTCGGTGTGGACACATGAGCCTCTCAATCGGATTGCGGGCAGTCTCTACCGACGCGGACGGCTCAAGACCGCGCCCGATTTTGCTCTTTCCGACCGCTTCGATCGCCTGGTAGCCAAACGCCTCTCTCCGGGAGCCAATCTCTTCGTTGGCTGGTCAAGTCAGTGTCTGCACTCACTTCTCAGGGCCAAAGAACTGGGTATGATTACCCTCGTGGAGCGTGGCTCGACTCACATCGAGTGGCAGCGCGACACCCTCAGGCAAGAGGCGACGATAGCCGGCATTCCTGTCGAGCTTCCTGATCTCCGTACCGTCGAGCGGGAGTTGGCCGAATATGCAGCGGCCGACTACATTGCCGTACCAAGCGAGTTCGTAGCGCGTACTTTCGTGGAGCGCGGCATCCCGCGGCATCGTCTCATCGTCAACCCTTACGGTGTGGACCTACGCCTCTTTCGACCGGCTGAAAAAAGAAATCGCGCGAATGCTAGTCTGCGCGTTCTTCACGTCGGCAGGGCGTCGGTGCGGAAGGGTGTTCATTATCTGACCGATGCCGTCGGGCGGTTGCCGCACGCAACCCTCACGGTTGTCGGTACCGCCGATCCCGGTGTCTCAAAGCTTTTGACCGCCTCTCATGTCAATTTCGTTGGCCCGGTGCCTGGCAACCACCTGCCTCGCTACTACGCGCAAGCAGATGTTTTTTGCCTGTTGTCACTCGAGGAAGGTCTGGCACTCGTACTGGCGCAGGCTATGGCCTCAGGGCTACCGGTTATCGCTAGTCCCAATACTGGCGCTGAGGAATTGATAACCGACGGAAAGGAGGGATTCCTTGTTCCGATACGGAACCCCGAGGCTGTCGCCGAACGGTTGCGTCTCCTCGCTTCCGATGAAGGGCTGCGTTGCGAGATGGGCCGTCGCGCCCGGGCTAAGGTAGAGAAGGGTTTCTCATGGGCTGATTACGGCGAGCGCGCCGCTGCGGCATACCGGCGCATCTTGGGTGGTCGCACTAGATACTAAGCTCAACCTGGAAGTAGGCGAGAATCTTAACCAGTTTCGTCGAAAGATCTAAATGAACACTAGCGACTTGTCGAAACAGACGGACGATCCCCTCGCCCACTACAGGCGTGCATGCTCGCCTATCTATAAGCGTGCAGCTTACGTATTCCTGCGTCCTTTTCTAAGCTGGAAGACGCGAAGACTGCTCGGTACGGAATACCGGCAGGTCCCGGCGATGTCCAGTGCACTCACCGAGCGCGGCTTTCCTGCGCAAACGCGCATTGCTTGGGTCACAAAGCATGCGGCGGTGAAACAAAGCCGCGTGCTGATACAGGGCGCCGGTACCGGCTGGGACTCACTGCTCTGGGCGCAGCTTCAGCCCAAGGCAATCTTCGGGGTCGAGCTCTATCCCTTCGATGCCGCCTGGAAGATCGTCCGCGATCACGCTCGCAGCCAACACTACACCGTCCCCGAATTTCTCGTCGGCGACCTCGCCCGTCTGCCGGTTGCCTCTGGATGTCTGGACTTGATTGCCAGTGATGCCGTTTGGGAGCACTGCCGCGATATGCCTCGAGTCTTGGCCGAGACATTTCGGGCTCTTCGTCCAGGTGGTTACGCTTACGCGAGTTACGGACCTATGTGGTACGGCTTCGGCGGCGATCACTTCTGTCCACGAGCGGGTCTCCAGTTTGGGTACGCTCATATCGAAATGCCACGTGAGCAGTATCTCGAATTCTTCCGCCAGCAGCGTTTTTCCTCAGAAGATGCGCAGTCTGGCGGTAGGTACGTCGAACTCGACCTCTTCAGCAAACTGACTACACGAGAGTACCTGCGCCTCTATCAGCAGGCAGGTTTCGAATTGCTCGACTTCCGCCCGATCGTTCAGACCGAAGCAGTGCGCTTTGCCAGAACATGGCCCAATCGAATCGCGACCATTTTAGAGAATCACCCCCACGTAACCGCGGATGACTTGCTGATCAGTGGAAACATCGTGCTTTTGCGTAAGCCGCAGTAGCCATTTCAGTGACGAAGACCCAGTTTTGTGGCCTCGAGTTTTATCCCGACCGCCGGGTTCGTTGCTCCATGGCTATAATTCCGGCATGGACCTCACGTCTAACAGCCGTTTAGGAAGGCTGCTGCGGTTGCCGTTGCGACTCGTGCCATCCGGCCTGGAAGTGCCGGTACTGTGCGGACCGATGCGCGGGGTACGTTGGCTGGTGGGGACTGGCGATCACGGCTGCTGGCTAGGCACCTACGAGCGGGTTAAACAGAGAATTCTCAGCGAGCAGTTGCGCCCGGGCATGGTTTTCTACGATGTCGGTGCGAACGTCGGCATCTACTCTCTGCTCGCGTGGCACAGAGGTTGCCGGGTGTTCGCTTTTGAGCCGGAGCCTCGAAACTTCGCGGCATTGTCCGACCATATTCGTCTGAATCACGCTGACGTTACCGCCCGCCAACTTGCTCTGTCCGACTACTGTGGCGAGGGCCATTTTGCCGGCGGTAACAGTACCGGCAGACTCTCCACCGATGGTTGTGTGGTGCAAGTGGCGACCGCGGACTCGCTTGATACTCCGGCTCCAGATGTTCTGAAAATCGATGTCGAGGGGGCCGAGTTCTCCGTGCTGCGAGGGTGCGAGCACATTTTGTCTCATAAGCCGGTTATTTTTCTGGCCACGCATGGACCTGACGTTCACCGGCAGTGTTGCGAATTGCTTCAACACCATGGATACGCGATCAAGACCCTGGGCGAAGGCGAGGTCATGGCGACAGCGGAGCGGACTACGAATAGCTTGCAGGCGGAACTTGCCGGTCCAGGGACCCGAGCTAAGAGGGCACGGGCATGAACGATGCCAAGGTAGAGCTTCAGCGCGCCTACTACCGGTCGACCGCCCAGGCCTACGACGAGATGCACTCTAGTGCCGAGAGCGAACACGAATCCGCTCTCCAGTATCTAGCCGCCTTGGCTCCGCTTTGGGGAATCAATTCCATCTTGGACATCGGTAGTGGCACTGGCCGCGCCGTTGTCTATTTGAGGAATGCAGGATTCGACGTGCGGGGAGTCGAACCGGTAAGAGAACTCATCGACAAGGCCTTGGAAAAGGACGCTGCGTTGGCCGGCCTGATCGTTCAAGGTGACGGCGAGGCGCTTCCGTTTCCTGATCGTTCTTTCGACGCAGTCTGCGAGTTTGGCGTGCTACATCATGTCGCTCGGCCGGAGCTGGTGGTTGCTGAAATGACTCGGGTAGCCCGTCGCGCCGTCGTACTCTCGGATGCGAACCGTTTCGGCCAGGGATCCCGATTTGCACGACTGTGCAAGCTGGCGCTCTACAAGGTGCATCTCTGGCCACTGGTAGACCGAATCAAGACACGCGGCAAGGGCTACACCATTACCGCAGGGGATGGATTGGCTTATTCCTACAGCGTATATGACTCGTTCGACCAACTCGCAACTTGGGCGGATAACGCGGTTTGTATTCCGACGCGGCCAACTGTCCCGAAGTTGTGGAATCATCCCCTGCTGACTGCCGAAACGGTTCTTTTCTGTGCACTCCGGCAGACCTGAGAAAACGAGCGATCGGATAATTCAGAGGCGGTTGTGGAGACGTTGTTTTGGTGAATCCTCCAAACGGTAGACAGCTAACGCTCCTGTTCGTCGGCCCCATTTGGGAGGGAAGCACCGCATTGCACCGCATGCGTGCATTCGCCACGCTCCCCGACTTGAATGTCGTGTCGCTTGACTCCGCCGAGCGGGTCGGAAAGGCGACAACCGTTGACCGCATCCGCCACCGGCTCCGTTGGCCCGCTGATCGCAACCACTTGAACGAGCGGCTCTTAGAGTCCGTGGCCAAACATCGCCCTGACATTCTGTTCGTCGATTCCACTCGCCTGTTTACGCAACGGACGATCCGCGCCCTCCGCGAGAAAAACTGCGTCGCTGTTTACTATTCCCCCGATGACGTCTACCAGAAGCACAATAGCTCGCGCCAGCTTGAGAGCTGCGATGCAGAATGGGACGTCTTCTTCACAACGAAATCCTTTAACGTCCCGGAGTTGAGCCAGCGGGGTGTCCGCAATCCGCACTTGATCGGCAACTCCTTCGATCCCCAGGAGCACCGGCCCATGACGGCGGCCGAGGTCGGAGACGAGTTCGAATCTTTCGACGTAGTGTTTGTGGGGACCTTCGAGACCGAACGCGCTCGGTCGATTCGCTTTCTGGCGGAAAGCGGCATTAGCATCGTCGTGTACGGAAATGGTTGGCGGCGCGATCAATTGCATCCCAACATCACTCTCCGCCCTGCGGTTTTTGGTGACGAATATGCCCGCTGCTTGCACACTGGCAAGTTGGCGCTCTGTTTCCTGCGTAAGCTCAATCGCGACAAAATCACGCAGCGCTCCATTGAAATTCCGGGGGCAGCTCGCACCATGGTCGCGGAAGTTACCGAGGAGCACAATCAGCACTTCATCGATGGTAAAGAGTACGTCGGATTTCGCGGTGACCGTGAGCTACTGGCACGCTGCCAAACCCTATTGGCAGACGACGGGAGACGGACCGAAATTGGTTACGCCGGGCGCCTACGGTGTCTTCAATCGCAATACTCGACTTGTGACCGTGCGCGGACTATGCTGGACGCAATTCGCGCCGTAATTCCGGCGGTCGCTACTGCCGGCCTCTGACATGCAAACTGGGATGCCAGAACGTTCCAAACCACTTCGTGATTTGCTGCTGGAGAGCTACATCTCCAGCAGCGCCGGTCCCCATCAGCCACTCAGTCCTGGTGAAATTCAGCGATTCCTCGCCGCCTACCGTTTCTACCTGCGGGGCTGGATTCCCGCCGAGGCACGCGGCACTTGGCTCGACCTTGGCTGTGGCCAGGGCGCGCTCATGCGGTTGGCGATGCAGTACGGCTACCAGGAAGTTTTCGGCATTGATCTCAGCGACGAAATGCTCGACGACGCGCGCGCCGATGGGCTCAATGTCGAAAAACACGACTTGCTGCGCTTCCTCGAGCAGTCCAGGGCCCAGAGCTGGTCGGTTGTCTCAGCCTTCGATGTCGTGGAGCATTTCTCCAAGGAGGATGGATTTCGTCTCCTCTGCCACGTCCGTCGCATCTTGAGGCCGGGCGGAATTTGTTTGCTAAAATTGCCCAATGCCAGCAGTCCTTGGGGTGCCCATGTGCATGCCAGCGACCTGACTCACGAAATGTTCTACACACGCTATAGCATCATCCAGTTGGCGAATCTTGCTGGGTTCACGGGAAGTGAATTGCGAGAAGTGGGCCCGGCTCCGACTGGAATATTCTCAACCGCGCGTTGGCTGCTGTGGCAGGTGCTTCGCGCCGGATATGCGGCTGCCAACGTAATCGAGACGGGAGCGGGTACGGGGGGTATGTACTCGCGTGTTGTCTTGGTTCAGCTGACCTTCTAGTCTGCGATCAACATCATGAGCTCGGCCTATTTATCAGTATCGGGGCATTGGCAACAGGAGCAGCGTGAGCGCCTGTTTTTCATGGCCAGCGTCTTCCTCGCACTGTGCTGTGCCATCGGCGCCCTCGCCAGCGGTTCGGGTCGTATCGCGATGATGCTTTTGAGTCTCGGATCGCTGGGAGTATGTTCGCTCATTTTCTTGGCGATGGTTCGTCTTGCCCCTGAATTCCTTCTTGCACGGCTTATTACTGCTAGCTATGCGTTGCAGTGTTTTTGGTTAATCTTCGTTGCCGCATTCAATATAGGAGTGACCGACGAAACGGCCTTGGTTCCTGACCTATATCAGTACCCATATCGCGCCGTGCTTCCCAACTTGCTAGTGCCGCTGGCGGCTTTGGCCGCGGTCGGCGTCTGGCGGATGTTGCCATTACACAAGCCGGGCCGCCGGGATTTGTGGCAATTGACCAAGACGGCCCCGGCCGGACTCAATTTCTACCTCATACTTGCGGCGGTGGTGATGTTGGCCTACTGGCCCGCTAGCCAGGAAGATGTGGGTGTATGGGGCTATGCCGTGCGAATCCTGCAGCGGTCCTTCGGCTTTATGCCGCTGCTCATGGGCCGCTACTTTCGCCAGTTTCCCTGGACCAACCGGTTCTGGCTGGTGGTACTGGCGATTAATGCTGTCATCGGAATGACAATCGGTGGTCGAAGTGTGGCCCTCTTGCCGGTTGGCTTATATTTCATCGGCCGTATTCTAGGCCACGAGCAACGCGAACGCCGGCGCCCCTTGGCGTACGGCGCGCTTCTAGCGTTACCGATCTTCGCGTTGTCGGGCGCCATCGGCGTTGTACGCGGAGAGCTTGGTCGTGGAGATTTCGGCATCTTCAGTGCTGAACGAATGGTGGATACCGCTAACGCCGTGTGGGATCACCTGTCGGCCGAATCGGACACGAGCGACCAGGCTACGCTCCTGAATGGTCCTGGCCGGATGGTGGTATGGCCGAACCTTTCGGCGGCAATCTTAACGCCCGAAAATATACCTTACCGGGGCTTCGGAAGTTTACTCGACGAAGCGGCGATCACTTTTAAGGTTTCGGCGATCTCCGGACTGTCGCGCCAGGACATGTATGATGCTGATCTCTCAAGTTACCCTGCAACCCTCTACGGGTACATGGTCGACACCGAGACCAGCGTCGAATGGGGATTGCTGGCCGACGGATGGTCGCGCGGTGGTCCGTGGGGAACCCTCTTATTTGGTTTTGTTCTAAGTATGGTCTTCATCACGGTCGAATACGGATTACTGGCACACAAGAGTCAAAGTCTGAGGACTCTCCTGGTGTATAGCGTTTTGGTCATCAGCGCAGTGGCTTACCCCGCGACGTCCACACTTCTCTCTGTGCTCCGCCAGACTGCTCTCGACTGCGGCTTGATGCTTCTTGTCACAATCGTGATCGCGTTTCTGCAGCCGCGACTCAGTGTCGTCTTCGCCGATTCTAGGAATTCTGTTTTGAGTCCTTCATCCAATCGCGGTTTATTGCGTGGCGTTAGGAAACGTTGACTTCCTTGCGGTCAGGAACTTCCCCTGGGACGGCAAATTGCTGAATGCCCAGAAATGAAACGGCCGGACAAGATCGCTTGGACTACCTTCTGCTGCTGGGCGAAGTATTTCGTGGCCGTGGCGGGTTGCAGGATTTCAATCGCAACCTACTGCTCGCCTTATCTGGTTTGAACTACCGCTGCGCGGGACTGCTACTGAATGACAATTCGGTTCCTCTGGGATTTGCCCCTGGCCTGCCCTTGTTCACTTGCGGTTCTTCCCGCTGGAGACTCCTTTGGAAGCTGCGTCTGTTCCGACATGCGCTCTTCATCTGTCTTCGGCAGCGTCCTGCGTTCGTGCTCTGCGGGCATGTTAACTTGCTGCCCGTTTGTGTCGCCTTGCAAAGGTTGACGGGGGTCTCTTACGTCCTGATCGCTCACGGGGTTGAAATTTGGGGTGCCGGCGGCGAGTTATCCCGACGAAGCCTCACTAAGGCTCACGTAATCCTTTCCGTAAGCCGGTACACGAAGGAACGCATCTTAGCGCGCGTTCCCGAAGCCAGAGTCGAGCTGATCTCGAACTCCGTTGATCCTCACCGTTTCAGTCCCGGACCGAAGCCCGAACGGCTCTTGGACAAGCACGGCTTACGTGGCAAGCGTGTGTTGTTGACCGTCGGGCGGCTCTCATCACGAGAACAATACAAGGGGCATGAAGTCGTTTTTCAAGCTCTTCCCGCGATCCGCCGGAGTTTTCCCGATACTGTTTATCTGGTACTGGGATCTGGCGACGACGAGGAGAGACTCAAAGGCCGTGCATCCGCCTACGCGATTCGAGAGCACGTGATTTTCGCTGGCTTCGTGCCGGATCAGGACTTGGCCGACTATTACAATCTCTGTGACGTGTTCGTTATGCCAAGTAAGGGCGAAGGATTTGGGATCGTTTATCTGGAGGCCCTGGCTTGCGGCAAGCCG
This sequence comes from uncultured Acidobacteriaceae bacterium, assembly GCA_963738905.1. Classification (GTDB taxonomy): domain Bacteria; phylum Acidobacteriota; class Terriglobia; order Terriglobales; family Acidobacteriaceae; genus DASRAA01. The sequence continues at coordinate 32,469 of CAVTYG010000005.1, read as the reverse complement.
GTGATTGCGGGGAACTGCGATGGCGCACGCGAACCGTTGCTGGATGGCCGATTGGGATTATTGGTCGATCCTGAGTCCCCGTCCGAAGTGGCGGCTGCAGTCAACTCTATCTTTTCGGGAAGCAGCTGATCCTCGATTGCTCGATCCGGCGCATCTGCGCTCGGAGGTTATCAAGAACTTCGGCCCGGATGCATTTCAACAGCGAATCCACCGCGCACTGTGCCGAGAAAGCGCCGGGACTCCGGCGGTTGGTCGGTCTCGCGCCGATTCAGCGTGACGCTGGTCCTCGAATGAGAATCTTGATTATTCTCGATTGGTATTTGCCAGGCTACCGGTCAGGCGGTCCTGTTCGCAGCATTGCCAACCTCGTGGAGCATTTGGGCTCCCGGTTCGAGTTTTTCATCTTGACGCGCAATCGCGATTTTCAAGACCCGACGCCCTATCCCGGTGTGCCGGTGCGCCGCTGGATTGACGTTGGACAAGGGCACGTCTCCTACACCGAGAGCCTAGGCTCTTCGACAATACGGCGCAGCATTCGCGAAGTGCAGCCGAGCCTCATCTACTTAAACAGCCTGTTCGCACCATCCACGCTAAAAGTCCTATTGTTAGGGCTTTCAGATTGATACCGCGTGTTCCTTTTCTACTTTCTCCTCGCGGACAACTGTCCGCCGGTGCGCTGAGTATCTAAACCGGGAAAGAAATCGGCATATCTGAAAATTGCCCGATGGGTCGGCCTATATAACAGACTCAATTGGCATGCCACGTCCAAACCGGAATACGAAGACATCAGCAAGACGGTTCATCCCGCAAGCAAAGTCTATCTGGTGCCCAATCTTCCTTCCGCGCATGTCTCCACTCGTTCGCGATCTGACAAGTCTTCGGGAAACACGTCGTTTGTATTTGTTTCCCGCGTCTCTCCCAAGAAAAACCTCCAGTTTGCCTTACAAGCATTCTTGCGGCTCCGTGGAACGGCGTCGTTCGATATCTACGGTCCAGTCGATGATGTCGATTACTGGCAGACAAAGTGCCTTCCGTTGGTGAACTTGGCATCAGACCGCTTGCGTATCGCATTTCATGGCGCTATTCCGAATAGTGACGTTCCCGATTTATTGGCACCCGGCATTTCTTTGTTTTGCCTACGCTCGATGAGAACTTCGGTCACGCCATCGTGGAAGCGATGATGGCTGGTTGCCCGCCCGTGACCAGCGATCGAACTCCATGGCGCGGCCTGGCGGAACATGGCGTAGGCTGGGACTTACCACTTGACGCAATGGAATGTTGGACGCAAGTAATGCAGGAGTGCGTGAACATGGATCAGCAGACGTACACCAGAATGTCCAGTGCGACTCAGTCGCATGCGCTGAGTTGTCTACGCGCTGACCAAATCGAGTGTGACATGGCCGAAATGTTTCGCGAAGTAGCTGGCGATCGCGGCTGGCAGTGATAGCTCCGACCACAGAATCACGGCCGCGCTAGCTTGAATCGGGGTATCGTTACAGCACACTATGTGTGGTATTTGCGGTACGGCAAACTGGGGTGATCGTGCCGACTTGGAGCGGATGAACGCTCTGCAGCGGCACCGCGGTCCGAACGACAGCGGTGTCTGGCAGCACATCTCTCCCGATGGTTCGCACTTTGGCCTGGGCAGCACTCGTTTGTCCATCATCGATCTCTCCCCTGCCGGACACATGCCAATGTCCAACGAGGATGGCACCGTCTGGATCGCATATAACGGCGAGCTCTACAACGCATCAGCTCTTCGCCCCGACTTGGAGGCGCGCGGTCATCGGTTCCGCTCTCGTACCGACACCGAAGTTATCGTCCATCTGTACGAGGAGGAAGGAGTCGAGTGTCTTAAGCGTCTGAACGGCATGTTCGCGTTCTGCGTATGCGATTTGCGTGGCAACTCGCCTCGCTTCTTCCTGGCGCGAGATCACTTCGGCATCAAGCCGCTCTACTATGTTCATAGCGGTCGCCAATTCGCATTTGCTTCCGAGGTCAAGGCGCTCCTCCAGTTGCCCGGTATGGACGCCTCCATCGAACCCGAAGCCTTGGACCAATACCTGACTTTTCTCTGGGTGCCCGGACCGGAAACCATGTTTCACGGGGTCTTGAAGCTTTCCCCAGGGCATTACGCGCTGTTTGCCGATGGAGAGCTGGAAATCCGGCAGTACTGGGACCTTCAAATGCCATCGGCCGGCTCAAACTACCCCTCGCAGCGCGACTTAGTTCCCGAATTGCGTGAGCGGTTCATTGCCTCGGTGCGGGGGCAGATGGTCTCCGACGTTCCGATCGGTGCGTTCCTCAGCAGCGGCATTGATTCCACCGCCATCGTCGCCGCCATGGCACGGTCGACCGCTCATCCTGTGCGCACCTACACCATTACGTTTCCTCGTGAAGATCGGGTTGGCTTCAAGACCCTCGATGATCCACAGGTCGCCCAGCGTACTGCAGCCAGGATGGGTTGCGAGCACCACGAGATCGTAGTCGAGCCCGACGTCGTCTCCCTCCTCCCCAAACTGGTTTGGCATATGGACGACCCCACCGCCGATCCCGCGATTGTGACCGCATACTTGGTCTGCCGCGAGGCCCGATCATCTACGACCGTGTTGCTTTCAGGCGTCGGCGGCGACGAGCTTTTCGCCGGCTATCGCAAGCACGCGGCCCATCATCTGGCGCGGCATTATCGTGCACTTCCAAGTCTCTTGCGGCGCGGTGTAGTGGAACCCTTGATTGGAGCAATTGCCCGCCTCGCGTGGACGGCTGCGGGACGTTGTGCGATTTGCGAAGAAGATGGCTCGTAGCGCTTCAATGGAGCCGCGGGATTCCTTCCTCATGAACTGCACCTACCTCGATGAGCTTCAAAGAACCCGCCTGTACGCGCCGGAAGTGCGCGCTGAACTAGCACATTTAAGTCCATCGCGTTATCACCATGCCCACTTCGACCGGGTCAAGGATGCTGATTTTCTCGACCAGATGCTGTACTCCGACATCAAGACTTTCATGGTGAACCTGAACCTCAACTATGCGGACAAAATGAGTATGGCTTCTTCCGTTGAGGTGAGGGTGCCCTTTCTCGATTGGCAATTCGCACAATGGGTTTTTTCGAATATTTCGCCTGACCTTCGCTTGCACGGCAACGTCGTCCCCACGACCAAGTACATCTTCCGCGAGGCCTTTAAGGACATGCTGGGAGCGGAAGTGCTGCGCCAGCCGAAGGCCGGTTTTGGGGCACCCGTGGATGAATGGCTGCGCGGGGATCTGCGCGAAATGGTCGATGATCTGCTTTCCGAGTCACGCGTTCAGCGAGGTGGCCACTTCAATCCCGAGGTGGTTGCCGAGATGGTCCGCGAGCATCGTGAAGGCAAGCGGGATTGGTCGATGCAGATTTGGCAGTTACTGACTTTGGAACTATGGACCCAGACATTCCTCGAGCAGGGCCAGCGTTTGGAGGCCGTGCCAGCACCGACAACATCGTAAAACGCGAATTGCCCGCCGATTGAGCCGAATGCCAAGTGTCGTCAATGCCATCCGTATCGTGCGTCAGATGGGCCCGGAATGGGCATGGTTCCGGCTCCGTTACGCTTGCCGGTTGAAATTCGGTTCCCTCCCCCGAAGTCTGCCCCAAAGCGCCTGGACCGACCAGCCACTTTCCGTTTGGCTCCGGCCAGACGTGCCATCGGCCGACGCCGACTACGCTGAATGGCGACGCAAGCACTCGCCCGGTTTTCTTTACGCGCATGTCCCTACCGGAATTGGCTAGAGTACAGGACGCCAATCTGACGGTGGGAATGCCGATCGCCTGCTCACCGGCCGTTGGACCTATTTTGGGCACTCTGCAACATCAACTCGGCTTCCCTCCTGACTGGCATCTCAACCCAACCACCGGGCAACACACATCCCAATCGCCATTGGTCGCAACTGCCGGACTTCGACTGAACCGGCGACATCAATATGGTATGGGAGGCAAGCCGTTTTGGCGCGGTTTTCACTCTGGCGCGGGCCTATGCTTCCACAGGCGACGAACGCTACCCAGCCGCCTTCTGGGCGCTGGTTAACGATTGGGCCTTGCACAATCCGCCGCAGTCCGGCGCCAACTGGAAGTGCGGTCAGGAGGCGGCATTTCGCCTGATGGCATGGTGCTTCGGATGGTTCGCGTTCCAATCATCCCGCAGCTCGACACCCGACCGTCTGGCACAACTCGCCCTCATGATGGCGGTCCATGCCAACCGCATCGAACAGAATCTCGATTACGCCCTTTCGCAAAACAATAACCACGGTCTGAGCGAGGCGATGGGACTTTGGACCATCGGGCATCTATGGCCTGAGTTCGAACGTTCCGCTGGCGGAGGTGCAAAGGTAAGCAGCTTCTGGAGGCGCAGATCCAGCGCCAGATATTTGACGACGGCTCCTACATCCAGCACTCCGCCAACTATCACCGCCTCATGTTGCATGTCTTGCTTTGGTCATTCCGGCTTGGAGAGTTGAATGACGATCGCTTTTCGCCTCGAGCCTATGAGCGTTTTGCCAGTGCTGTGCGTTTTCTGGCTTCCATTACCGACGCCAATAGCGGACAGGCCCCCAACTACGGAAGCAACGATGGGGCCCTGATCCTGCCGCTGAATACATGCGACTACAGCGACTACCGACCCGTGCTTCAGGCTAGCTACTACCTACTGAATCGGAACGGCTGTTTCCGCCCGGACCTTGGGACGAAGATTTGTTGTGGCTGTTTGGACCTCAAGCAGTCCAGGCGGCGCTCGGCGAAACAGCTCCCCGCGCTCTTCGTCATTTCCAGGCGGTGGCTATTACCTTCTGCGTGGCCGTAACAGTTGGGGAATGGTACGTTGCGCCAACTACACCACGCGGCCGGTTCACGCCGATCAGTTGCATTTCGATCTTTGGTGGCGTGGCATCAACATTGCCTGCGATGCTGGAACCTACCTCTACCATGGTGATGCTCCGTGGCATAACGGCCTGGCACGGACTGCTGTCCACAACACCGTCACCGTGGATGGTCTCGACCAGATGATTCGGGCATCACTCTTCCTCTGGACGGACTGGTCGAAAGGAACCGCGCAAAATCTCTCCGCCGCAAACGGAAACCAGGTCTGGCAAGGCGAACACACCGGATACCAACGCCGTCTCGGCGTGCTGCACCGCCGAACGATTTATCCCGTAGACGACAGTTGGATTGTCATTGACGACATGTGTGGCGCTGGCCGGCACTCCCGCGCGATTGCACTGGCTATTGCCCGACTTGCCTTGTCGCGTGGAGGGTCCTCGCCTCGACCTCGAAACGCCGCGCGGCAAATATTTGCTGCTGGCTTTCTGTTCGAGCGATGCCGCAGTCAGCCTGATGCGGGCCGGCGACGTCCTCTTGGGTGAAGCTCCCGCCGATCCGGTGCGCGGTTGGATCTCTCCCTACTATGGAGAAAAGCAGGCTGCACTCTCTCTCGCCATCGATGCGTACGACCAGTTCCCGCTTCGGTTTGTGACCGTATTCTCCCCGAATCCCATTTCCTGCGAGCCGGGTTCAGAAGTTTTCCTTGTGCGCACCGCCGGTACAGAAATCAGAATCCCCAAGACGGTAACGGAAGGGCCTTTGGTATTCAGCGACGGAGGAGTGAGGCCGCCTAGTCAGTCAAAGTCTGCGCCGCAGTAAAGCCGGACTACGCCGATGCTGGCCGTGTTCCTAGACGATTCCATCCGTACGCCAGCTTGCCGCGGAGTATCTGCCGGTCGGAACCCGGGAGCCACGCAAACCAAGTGGCTGCGGCCACGACGATCGTGCTCAGCAGTCCAGAGAGTACCCAGCGAGCGACGGTCGGCACTCCCGGAAGTCGATGAACATTCCAGGCAGCAAGCAGACTTAAGGCTCCCACCAGTCCTACACCTAGCCATACCCGCGCCGCGAAGCGAAAATACGACAGCCCGATGATGTTGCATGCGTCGGCCGGAACGAAGTGGTAACATCCAATCGCCTCACCGCAGATCAGCCCAATCGGTACACCGGCCAGTCCCAGTGGACGGATGAGCGCAGCCGCAACCGAGATCCCGATAACGTTGGCCACGACGTAGGACACCGCCAGACGGCGGTTCTTGTTCGTCGACAGCGGCACAACCGAGGCCGCCGTCCACGGAGTCTGCAGGATCGTGTACACCAGCAGTGCGCGTAAGAGCATCACGTCCGCTGTTAGTCTGTTTCCGGTCCAGACCCTGATCACGGAAGCTCCCTCGAACCAGAGTGGAGCTGCAATTATCAGGCAAACCGCTGAACTGACGATGGCCACCAGGCGCAGCGCGATTTGCAGCCGACTGCGTTCCCCGATCGCCTCCATACGAGTCATGTCTGTCCAGGAGACATTGGTGCAAATGGAAACCAGTTGCCGGATCGAGTTGACCAGCGTTCGGCTTGTGGAGAAAAGAGCAAGCGCTGCGCCCCCGAGAGATCCAACAACAATTAAGTTCGAGCCTTGTACCCCGAAAGCAACTGCCAGTGCAATGAGGCCAAAGAGCAGACTTGGCCGCACCTGTTGCAGGACGATCGACAATTTCGCGCCCGAGAACCTCGGAGTGAGTTCGGGAAACTGCCGATGTACGTCCCACACGATCAAGGCATTCGTCAGCAGCAATGTGAAGAGCTGTGCCGCCGCCACGGCAGTGAGGGTTCTCCAGTGAAACAACGCCACTAGAGTTACCGCCGCGCTCAGGATACGGTAGACGTTCGCAACCCACTGCGATTTCGCAATCCGCCCCGTGGTGCGGTATACGGAGAAAGTCATGAAACCCAGCAGCGACCAGAGGACTTGCGCGCCTAGCAGCACAAAGACGACGCGGGCGGTCGCCGAAGACGTATAGACGAAGTTGAACCACCGAGTAAGAGGTGCAAACGGCGCAATAATTGCCAGGAGTATCGTGCAACCGCCCGCCAGCAGGAAATAGAACGCGAAAGCCGAGTGCTGTTGCTCGCGATAGTCCTGCATGTCCTGACGCGCATAACTCTGGGTAAGCCGGTTAAGCACGTAGGTCTGCATGCCTAAATCCAGGTTCGACAAGTACATCACGACTGAATAGATCGCGAGCCATTCTCCATACACGGCAGGTGTCCAGACCCGAAGGTACATCGGCACGAGCACGATATTCGTGAAGATGACGATGGCCTGTCCGAACGAGAAAGCCACGAATGCGTGGACGAGTCGCTTCAGCATGGATGAATAGTTTGGAAACGGGCGGCCGCAACTCACGTTAGCATAGTTCACTCAGCGGCGCGGGAGGTTCCGCGCGCAGCATGCCGCATCGAGGGCCAGTCCCGTCCCGCTTGTTTTTGGACTTGCTTTGAACAACGACCACAGGGCACAATCACCTAACCAGCTAGCGTACGCATCCGCTAGTGGCAGCGTGCTCCCCCAGCATCATCTTCAGGAGTTCTACTAATGCATCGTCACGACGTCAGGGGTTTTCTCTGCGTTTTCGCCGTCACCTTCAGTCTGGCGGGCGCACTCATCGGTCAAAGCGCCAGTGTTGTTCCTCCTTACATTCGTTTCAGCGGCGTCCTGCAGGCCTCACAAGGCACCGTCGGCGTGACCTTTTCGATCTATGCCCAGCAGACTGGTGGCGCACCCCTTTGGCTGGAGACCCAGAACGTGGCTGTAGATCGCACAGGGAGATACACCGTCTCTCTCGGAGCTTCCAGTGTCCATGGTGTTCCAAGCGAGCTTTTCGCGACTGGTGAAGCCCGGTGGATCGGCGTTCGTCCGGAAGGTCAGCCCGAGCAGCAACGAATTGCGCTAATCGCCGTTCCCTACGCCCTCAAAGCAGGCGACGCTGACACACTCGGCGGCTTGCCAGCGTCCGCATATCTGCAGACGAACCAGTCAGCCGTGGCGACGGCCAACGCCGCCACCCAAGGTGCTCCGTTGAACTCGCCCAACAATCCATTTGACCCACATTCGCCCGGTCCGATCGGCGACGTCACCCCCAGCACTGGGCAATTCACTCAACTATCCCTCACGGGCACAGACGCCAACCACAGCTTCACGAATTCAATTGCCACCAAGGGAGCGGCCAATAATTTCTGCTGGCCGTTCAAGAACTGGCTCTATGGTGCCGACGGCGTTACGATCGACGACGCGATTGGCTGGGGTTACAACTGTACCGACACGCCCGGTGACGACGCCTTTACCTTCACCATGGAGCACAATTACGAAACCGGCAGCGGAGCTCACCAGAATGAGTTCTACTTGCAGACGCATGCGGTCGGGCAGACTGCCTGGCGGCCCCTAACATACGGTTTTAGTTTGGACAATGGAGACGATACCAAATGGGGGTTTGTAATTGGAGACTCCACTACCGGCGGATCCTCATTTAGCGTAGGCACAAGATCCGGGTCCGGAATTGTATCGATGCACAAGGGCTTCTTCGCTTTGCTGACCCAGAAGCTCACATGGTCGTATGCATCGATCGGCAACCCCACGCTCCAGGTCATAAACAACAAGGATCTCTTGTTCTCGATCGGTTCCGCCAGCTACTACTTGACTCAGGATTCGCGGGGCTTTATTCCCGCGGCACGCAATACCAATGACCTGGGCGGCAGCGGCAATCCTTGGCGTTCAGGCTACTTCGGTACAGCCCTCTACACGCCTCAGCTAGCCGGAATCACTAACTCCGCGGTCGTGACCAATCTGAATGCCGACATGGTGGACGGCCATCATGCCAGTGATTTCGCCCTGGCAGGAGTAGCCGGCACCGTAACCAGCGTAGGACTGACCGCGCCCGCCAGCGACTTTACCGTAAGTGGCTCTCCGGTGTCTACAGCTGGAACGCTGAACTTGTTTTGGAACGTACCTCCAACAACTTCCAACACTGCAAACGCCATCGTCAAACGTGACGCGAACGGCGGATTCAGCTCCGGCGCGGTCACCCTTAGCTCATTACTTCTGCAGAAACCTGTACACGGGAACTCCGCCCTCGATCTTAAGCCGCTGGACAGCACCGGCCATTCGCTTCGTTCGTACTCGTTCGTTCGTCCTGACCCAGACCTTTACATCGACGGAGGTTACTTGTACACCCGGAACGCCGTCATCATCTCCGGCAAGAGCACGGGAACCGGTGTCGTCTATCGGATCATGCCCGCGTCCTCAGACCCGACGATGCTTTCCATTGCCTCTGACGTAGGAGGTCCAGCGATTCAGGTCAAGTCCTCAAGTGCGACAGGAAGCTACGCTGCGAGCTTTCTTGACACCCATCTCAACTATGTAGCCAATATCGAGAATGACGGACGGATGACTTGGAGTCCCTCTTCGCGGGCCGCCATTGATACCGGTCTGGGCCGTTGCGGAGTCGGCACCATCTGTGCAGGCAATGGGCAATCTGGCGACGCGAGTGCCACCTTGAAGGCGGGGAGTCTAAGCGCCGGCGGGAATGTCACGGTTGCAGGTTCGCTGATGGTGGCTGGCTCAAAAAACTCGGTGGTGCCGATGGGAAAGGACAAACTCGCTCTCATGTATGCGGTAGAGAGCACAGAGAACTGGTTTGAAGACTTTGGCAGTGGGCGTTTGCGCAACGGCGTGGCGCGGATAAATATCGATCCCCAATATGCAAACGCTGTGAATACAAACGTCTCATATCACATATTCCTGACGGCAAATGGAGATTGCAGGGGTCTCTACGTGGACAGCAAGACTCCGGGAAGCTTTGTTGTTCGCGAACTGGGACATGGCCGATCGAATGTTTCCTTCGACTACCGGATAGTAGCCAAACGCGAGGGCTTCGAAGACGTTCGCATGGAGCAGCTTCACGCAGATCCCGAAACGGTGCGCGCGATGCGCGAAGGGCCCCATAAACAGCGGCCTACGGAATTTCCGTCCGCAAATCTCGCCGCGCAATACGAGGACGTTAAGTGAGGCGGCTTATTTCAACCGGTGACTCAGTCGTGGTCGGTTTCGCGAAGTTGACGCAAACAATCGCGGCAAGCGGAGCCAATAACTCAGGACAAAGTGTCTCGACGGCTCGCATCGCTCGCATCATGCGATAGGAATTCCTGCAATACAGCTCAAATTCGCGTTTGCCCAGCAGCCGGAAGCTCCTGATCGAAACGAGCGCGCCAAGCTCGCGGCCTGTCTTCCTCCACCATCGGAGTGGTTGGGTCGCCATATAAAGCTGAGGCCTGGCCTGGTTACCTCCTTCGGCAGAACTCTGCGGGTGTCGAAAGGCGTGCCATAACTTAAGGCCAAGATCGCGGACAGGATGTCCTGAATACGCAGTTACAATGCAAGCGGTTTTGCCCGGACGCAGCACGCGATACAGCTGCCCCACCGCCCGTTGTTGTTGGTCGAAAGGAATGTGTTGGATCGTATAGCCAGAGACAACTCCCTCGAAGACGTCATCCGAGAACGGCAAGCGGCAAATATCAGAGAGTACGTAAAACCCCTTTGTCCCCAATTTCTCGCACGCTTGCTTCAGCGCCGTGTACGACATGTCAACGCAGACGCGATGCCGGAAGAAGCAGGAGTAGGCAAGGTATTCCGTCATCGCAATAGCGCCACTCGCAGCGTCCAGAACGAATTCGCCCCCCGGCCAATTCTCTAGAAGATCAAGATTGGTTTGCCTTTCATAGATGCGGTACGGTCCCTGTTCCGCCGCGTTACCCGCCGTATCGTGATAGACGCCCTCCGGATTCTTTTGCCATCCGTGAGTGTCGTAGTATTCCGTTACGCTGCGCTTGATAGCCTCGTCATTGTCGTCCGCGAGTTTGTAATCGCTTGAGTTGATCGATATCTCGTGTTCCGCGAGGAAGCTGATAATCATGCCGAACACGGGATATGCGAGTTGTGCCTCGTCCGAGACCAGCACGGCGCTCATCGGGTCCGGTACATCGAAGCTTCTGCCGCGGCATAGGCTCTCCGTAAGATCGGCCACGGCGACCATCCTCAACGCACCGCCGGTGCGCGGACAGGACAGGATCCGCATCAGCGGGTGGTAGTACTCGAACAGATCAGGAGAGCGAGGAGCTGCAATCGATCCGATGGTCATGCCGACGGTTCCTTGGCGATTGTGATTGAGGCTGGAGTTTTCCTCTTCGTCAGCCAGCGCGCCCCCCGGCGAACTAGACTCAGTCGGGAGGGCCGGCAACTCTCACCTGCTCAGTGCACGTTTGAGTTTGCCATCGGCTGTCCCCTCTGATGCGCATTTTGCAGATTCGACTGGATCGTTGCCTGTGGCGGCATACCGATACCGGCCGCAAGCCCGAACGGGTTCTGGATATCTTCTCCGAATGCGTTGCCGATGAACACCTGCGCACCACGTGCGTTGGGAGTTACCACCGACCCTTTGCCTTGCACCAACATGCCAATGTGCACGTATGGTCCCATCGAGTTCTCTTCGAAGTTGTATTGAGCACCGTCGAGGGCTAGCGCCGCTCCATCTACGTTGGCCGCCGCAGGAGGCTGAATTCTCACATGGGTCGGACTCACCCATTCGGTGATCTTTGCCCGTAGGGCTTTGCCCCCTGCCCCTGCGCCCGGGATATTGATCCAATCCCCCTCCACGAAACCCCCTTCTGAGAGCGTCAGGTCCCTGGACTGCGCCGCGATCGTCACCTTGGCTTGCGGCCGAACCAAGTTAATGCTTGATAGGAAATAACTCGTGAACGTTACCGGCTCGGGTGCGCCCCCGACCCCGTCAAAATACGTGCGCTTCGATTCTTCGGAGCGCACGCCGGTGATGTTGAGCGGGCCGCCCCCCTCGGCGACGAAATTGATGTCGTTCTTGTCGAATTCACCCCCAAACACGCTCAGGTTCGTTGTAACTCCCTTGAGGATGCCGATGTGATTATGGCCAACGGTCGGACCAAGCACCGTGATTCCGAGGACATTCCCATTCCAGGTTGCTATTCCATTACCCTGGGTGCAGTAGTTGATATACGGGTGATAGATGGTCAGCATGTCGGCCTGAAAATCGCTCTTTCCCAGGTCGATTCCATCTCCGTTGTGCCTGCTGCAGCTTACATGTACGCGGTCGATCGTACCGTGAGTGCTGCGCCCTATTTTGGGGTCGCCATCATAGCTGATTCCCGCCATCCAGTCACTCTCGGCCACGACGGTCAGGTCTCGTACACATTGGAACGCGCCCATCATGCGAACCGCGGGCTGGTTCGCCGGCCCATGCCACACGATGATCGTCTGCTCCATGCCGTCGCCGATCAGGCACGCCCCGTCCGTCGGCTTGGCCGCATCCGGGTCGTGCATGTCGATCGTCGCAGTTATGCGGTAAGAACCCCGCGGAAGATAGACGTTGCCCTTCTGCCCCTTGCCCCAGGTCGCACGCACCGCGCTCTGTATCGCCTGCGTATCGTCAGAGCGGTTGTCGCCTTTGGCTCCGAAGGCCTTCACGTTAGTGTCACTGGAACCTCCGCCGGCCGCTGTTTGCTGCCCGTAAAAGACCGTCGTAGATAAAAGCGTCACCAGCAGTATTGCCGCTCGAGTTTGCACATCTCCTCCTAATACGATTCGGATTAGACCAGCATGACAACCAACGAGACATGCTTCGTCGGTCCGGAAAATGGGGGAGGAAGAACAGAAATGAGTACAGACGCAGGGTGGGCCTCAGTTCCAGACGATCTTTCGAAATCCGACCGAATTGCGATCAGGGTCGATAGATCGCCAACCCCACCGCTGTTTGCACTGCGGCAGCTATTGCCGTCTTGGTGGCGGCCTTCCCCATGCTCTTTGGGACGAACACGATGTCTTCGGGCTGCAATGCGACGTCGGGGGACTTTGCCTGCAGCATCTTCTTCAAGTCGAGCGGTTGTTCCGACTGGGCCGTGCCCATCTTATGAATGATCATTGCCTTGCTCAGGGCAGCAGTTCCGTTGACCCCCTCGGCCATGGCCAGGGCCTGCAGGACCGTCATGTTTTCGTTGTTCTGCATGATGAAGCCACTGGGTTTACCTACATCGCCAACGACATATACCATTCCCGCCTTGGAAACGACGATGGTATCTCCCGGATACACATCCACATTGGCCGAGAGGGAATGGCCATCCCTGGCCGAGTCGTCCCGCTCGAGGACGATTGGTTGATCAGGGTGATCGCGATGCGTCAGGGTAATCGCTTTCCCGGCGCTGGGAGTCAAGCCCCCCGCCGCCGAAATAGCGTCGAACAAACGCGGGGTGCCGAGCAGGGTATATATTCCGGGCTTCTGCACCTGTCCCAGCACCGTTACTCCCTGGCTGGAGTACTCCTTGATGAAGACTGAGACGTGAGGGTCCCTGAGATACCCCTCGTTCCTAAGCCGGGACTCAATCGCCTTTTGTGCGCCGTCAGCGGTGAGGTGATTGACCTCTACCTCTCCGACCAGCCCGATATTCACCTTGCCGTCGCCTGATACCCGACTTTCGGTCGCCAGGTCCGGCACACCGAATACCTTGATCTCGAGCAGGTCGCCTGGTCCAATCCGGATCGTGCGTTTCTCGGCCGACGCATCATCGTTCGCCGTCGGCGTTATCGGGCCATCGGTAGAGGAGGGTGCGACTTGGACCGCCGGTTGCTGGCCGACAGCAATACCCTGGGCCTGCAACGCCATAAGAAACAGGCCTATGACGAAGACTTCTCGAAGCGCTTTCATAAGACACATTCCAATGGGCACCTGCGGGAGGGATCCAACTCTATCACAAATTGGCCCCGATTTTTTGGAGTTCAGCCTGCGCCGTAATCCCGAGTAGTCCGGCATAAGCTCACTGGATTCCTCGTTGTCAGTGTTCTTTCATCCGTGCAAGAATAGGGCTTCTCGCAATTAGAGCTTTACTATGCATATCAATGTCGTCGGCTGTGGCTACGTAGGCCTGGTCACTGGCGCTTGTCTCGCTGATATCGGCCATAGCGTCATCTGCGTCGATAACGACGTGCCCAAGATCGATCTCTTGTGTTCTGGTCAAATACCAATCTACGAAGCCCACTTGGCCGATATCGTTAAGCGGAACTGCCGTGCGGGCCGGTTGGTATTCGCCACCGATTCCGTGGACGCGGTTCGTCGCAGTGACGTAACGTTTATCTGCGTCGGAACCCCCCCGCTGGAGGATGGTTCAGCTGATTTGCATGCCATCGAGCAAGTCGCGCGCCTGATCGCCCGCGAAGCCCGGCCGGACCATCTGGTAGTCGAGAAGAGTACCGTTCCGGTGCAAACCGGAAGGCGAATCAAAGATCTGTTGTCTTCCGACCGCCAGGCTAACGGTCCGATTCGAGTCGCCTCGAACCCGGAATTCCTCCGCGAAGGGACAGGGGTGCTGGATTTCATGCACCCGACCCGAATCGTCATCGGAGTTGAGGACGAGCAGTCCGAAATTGCCCTCCGCGAGATCTACGGACCTATCCTCGACCGGCAGTTCGTCTGCCCGGTTCACGAATCCGGGTGTCGAAACCAGCTGGCGCCTGAATTCGTCGCCACCAGCATCAACAGCGCGGAGCTGATCAAGCACGCTTCCAACACGTTTCTCGCAATCAAGATCTCGTATGCGAATCTTCTGGCCGAGATTTGCGAGAGGGTGGGAGGAGACGTTGAAGAAGTTACTCGCGCCATGGGGTTGGATCCGCGCATTGGACAGCATTTTCTGAGCGCGGGTCTCGGCTTCGGCGGTTTTTGTCTGCCCAAGGATATTCAGGCCTTCCTTCGCGTGGGAGAAGCCGCAGGCATTGACGTTGGCCTGCTGAAGAGCGCCGAGGAGATCAACACTCGCTGCGTGGACCGCGCAATGGAAAAGGTCAAGGAAGCGTTGTGGATTCTTCGGGGCAAGACAGTCGCGGTATTGGGACTGAGTTTCAAGCCCGAGACCGACGATACCCGCTTTTCCCCGGCCCTGAAACTCGTCGGCCGCCTCTTGAGCGAAGGTGTGACGGTGCGCGCGTTTGATCCCCACGCGCTGCAAAAGGCCAAGGACTCGATTCCGTCCCTGGTAGATTGCAGCAACGAGTACGCTGCCGCCGAAGGCGCCGATGCAATCGTGATCGCGACCGATTGGAGCCAGTTCGAGAGTTTGGACTGGAACCTGATTGGCTCCAGTATGGCTCGGCGCCTGGTAATTGACGCGCGCAACCTTCTCGACCCCGAAGCAATGACGACGCTGGGATTCCAGTACTACGCTATGGGGCGACAGTCGGCTCAGTCCCGCGCTGTGACCGCTCCAGTTGCGCCCCGCACGTATGTTCCGCGACCACTCAGCTAGCCTTCGGCCGCCTCACGCGTGCAACAGCCTCGTCTAATGGAAAGCGTTGAAGCTAGGGCTGTGGCGAACTCGTCGGGAAGTACTAGATCTCGCTGAACGAAGCCACATAAGCCAATTGCTATCGATAGCACGCGACTTCAGCGAAGGAGGCGCGGTCGGGGCGCAGTTCCGGCTCGACGACCTGGCGGCGCAGCCCATTTGTATAATCGAACTCCAACATCGGGGATTTTCCTACCTTACTGAGCATCTGGCATAATCAAGCGCATGAAGGCTCCAGTACATGTCTCTGCGCAACTGGCGATAGACGGTGGTTGCCCGGTTCGTGCGGAAGCATTTGCGCCGTGGCCTTCCTTCTCCGAAGAAGAAATCGAGGCCGTCGCTGGGGTGCTTCGCTCGGGGAGGGTCAACTATTGGACTGGTGAGGTTGGGCGGCACTTCGAGCGTGAATTTGCGGCTTATACCCACTGTAAGCATGCAGTCGCATTGTCCAATGGAACAGTTGCCCTGGAATTGGCCCTCCAGGCGCTAGGGATTGGCGCTGGAGACGAGGTGGTTGTCCCAAGTCGAACCTTCATAGCGTCTGCAAGCTGCGCTGTCCTTCGCGGCGCTACCCCGGTCATAGCAGATGTTGACCGCGAATCGCAAAACATCACGGCGGCTTCGGTCCGTGCCGTTCTGAGTTCGCGTACTCGAGCTGTCATTGCGGTGCATCTGGCAGGCTGGCCGTGCGACATGGATCCGATCCTGGAGCTCGCTGCAGAGCACGGCTTAAAAGTCATCGAGGACTGTGCTCAAGCTCACGGCGCAACCTACAAAGGGCGTCCCGTGGGATCGATGGGCGATATAAATGCGTTCTCCTTCTGCCAGGACAAGATTATTACTACGGGCGGAGAGGGCGGCATGGTCACCACAAACGACTCTGAAACGTGGGCGCGAGCGTGGGCGTACAAGGACCACGGCAAAAGCTATGCAGCGGTGTACGACAGGGAGCACATCCCCGGATTTCGGTGGCTGCACGAGTCGTTTGGAACGAACTGGAGGCTTACCGAAATGCAGTCCGCGATAGGGTTGCTACAGTTGCATCGCTTGCAGACGACCTTGCAGACGCGTCGTCGGCTCGCGGACATTCTGACAACGGGGTTCGCAAGCATTCCGGGACTTCGCGTCTCTCAACCGCCGCCCGCGATTGGTCATGCATACTACAAGTATTATGTCTTTGTTCGCCTCGAACGGCTGCGCAACGGCTGGACCCGGGATCGAATCATGGAAGCAGTGAATGCGGAGGGAATTCCCTGCCAGGTAGGAAGCTGCAGCGAAATCTATCTGGAGAAGGCATTTTCTGAACAGTTGCGGCCCTCTGCACGGCTCAACATTGCACGTGAATTGGGTGAAACGAGTCTGATGTTTCTAGTGCACCCCACGCTCGCTGACGGAGACATGCACGATACGGTTGAGGCTATGGGCAAAGTGATGCAAAGCGCGTCCCTCAACTAGGAAGCTTTGTCCGCCGTGTCTTTGCGTGGCAATGATAGTTTCTTACTTTGTTACCATGGAGCCGCAATTCGCTGCCGCTGAATTCGAACCGATCATGAAACAGCTTGTGCAGAATATTTCCACGGGATCTGCCTATGTAGTCGAGGTACCTGCTCCTAAGCCCGGCAGGGGCGAGGTGCTCGTTCAAGTGGGCGCCTCTCTAGTATCCGCGGGCACCGAGCGCATGGTGGTTGAGTTTGCGGAAAAAAACATTTTGAAAAAGGCTCTTGCGCGCCCGGATCTTGTTCGCCAAGTGATCGAGAAGGCTCGTCGCGATGGAATTCGGTCCACGGTTGATGCAGTACGGCATCGCCTGGATTCGGATATGGCCCTTGGCTATAGTAACGCCGGCACCGTGATCGAACTTGGGCGCGACGTTACGACGTTTCGTGTGGGGGACCGGGTGGCCTGCGCGGGCGGAGGATACGCGTCCCACGCCGAAGTCGCGCGTGTGCCTGTCAACCTCGTTGCGAAGATCCCGCAACCCTCTGGAGGCCGCTCCGAGATCGACTTCGAGGAGGCCGCTTTTACCACCGTCGGCGCCGTAGGCCTCCAGGGACTTCGGCTGGCCCGTCCGGAGTTGGGGGAGACGGTTGCGATCATTGGGCTCGGTCTGATTGGACTACTAACGGTTGAACTTGCGTCTGCTTCCGGTTGCAAAGTGGTGGGCATGGACGTGGACGAGCACCGCTGTGACTTGGCGCGCAAGTTGGGTTGCGTTGCGACTGGAACTACGGTGGAATCCATGCTCACGCATGTCTTAGCCCACAGTAACGGTGCCGGGGCGGATGCCGTCATCATCGCCGCCAGTACATCGAGTAGTGAGCCGGTGCAAGTAGCCGGTGAAATCGCACGGGAGCGAGCCCGAGTGGTGGCGGTAGGCGACGTGGGCCTGGAAATACCAAGGAAGATTTATTACCGGAAAGAGCTTTCGGTCACCGTCTCACGTTCGTACGGCGCTGGCCGCTACGATACGGAGTACGAAGAGAAAGGCCATGATTATCCGATCGGATACGTTCGGTGGACGGAAAACCGCAATATGCAGGCCTTTCTGCAGCTCGTCGCCGATGGGCGCCTCGACATTCGCTCTCTGATCACTCATCGGTTCCCTATCGAGCAGGCAGACAAAAGCTATGCTTTGATCAGCGGAAAAGGAGGGGAGCGCTTTCTCGGGGTAGTGCTCACCTATTCGCCTTCTGCCAGCGTCATGCGTCGCGTGGATCTCAAGCCCGTGACCGCCGTAACCGGCCCCGGTGTCCCACGCGTCACCATAGGAATGTTGGGTGCGGGCAACTTTGCGAAGACGGTGCTGCTGCCCTTAATGAAGTCTACCCCAGACATAGAACTCGTGGGACTAGCGACGGCAAGCGGCACTAGTGCCCACGCCGCGGGTACGCGCCTCGGCTTCCGTTATTGTGCGGGAGACGAAACGGAGCTACTGAATGATTCGTCCATCAATACGATCGTCATTGCCACCCGTCATCATCTTCATGCGCGCCAGGTGATCGCTGCACTGCAAGCGGGTAAGCATGTATTTTGCGAGAAGCCGCTTTGCATAACTCACGAAGAACTCAGCAGCATTGTTGACGCTTATCGGACCGCGCAATCGTCTCCCAACGCCCCCAAGCTTATGGTTGGTTTCAACCGTCGCTTTGCCCCGTTAGCAGTACGAATGCGCGACTTTGTTCGATCAGCGGGCGAACCAATGATGGTGCGTTATAGAGTCAATGCTGGGTTCTTACCGCGTGACCATTGGACTCAAGATCGGGAAGTGGGTGGCGGCCGTCTCATCGGGGAAGCGTGTCATTTCGTTGATTTTCTCGCCTATCTTACGGGTAGTCAGGTTATCGCGGCGCAAGCTACGGCTCTTCCCAATTCCGGCCGATATTGTGACGACAATGTCGCAGTCACTTTGGAGTTTGCAGACGGATCGATTGGAACCATTACCTATGTGGCGAATGGTGAAAAGAGCTTTTCTAAAGAGCACATCGAAGCGTTTGCCGGGGGTTCGACTGCAGTGTTGGACGATTTCCGCTCTCTCTTATTGGTTCGAAACGGGCGTCGAGAGACGTTCGGGTCCGGGGGCCGGCAGGACAAGGGTCACCACAATGAATGGCGGGCCTTTGCTGAGTCGATTCTCGCTGGGAGTCCCGCTCCAATTCCATTTGACCAGTTGGTCAACACGACTCTCGCGAGCTCGGAAATCGCCAATGCGGTTCATTTCCGAGGGGCGCGAGTGATTGATTCCGAAGCCCTCCTGGCTGGGTCAACAGGTTAAAAGCTATCGATGCGACTTGCGGGGGTGTGACCATGAGGATGGAATCGGCTCGATAGGACTGTTTTAAGCTTGTGGTTCGCTCACAAGGTACCGTATACTCCCTGCACGTCTTCTGCCAATATCTATTCCTTTTTTTTGCTGGAAGCAGAAATGCCACTTCCTCTCAGCAAGAAGTCGAGACTTTTTTCTTTGGTGCCTGAGCTCGGTCGCACCCTAGACCGGCTGCCGCGCGTCGTTTTTAATCGCAAGACCCAGATACTTATCGACGCCGTGTTGTCCACGCTCGCCATCTGGTCCGCATATCAGCTTCGATTCGATTTCTCGGTTCCAGAGCATCAACGGCCAATGATGTGGACTTGGGCTCTGTTGTTAGCGGTACTACGGCCGCTTTGCATGAGGGCCTGGGGCGTTTACAAGGGCACATGGCGTTATTTCGATTTCCACGACGCCCGCTCTTTTGCTTTAGGCGCCATTCCGCCGACGATTTTGGTGTTTCTGCTGCGAATCGGGTCTTCCGACATATTTGCCATCAAGGTGCCGCTCAGCGTAATCGTGCTCGACTATGGTGTGTTCCTTATGCTGGGTATCGGTGTGCGGGCGATGCGCAGAGTGCTTTACGAGTCGTCACTGACGCTGGGCGCGCGTAAACGAACCTTGATGGTGGGAAGCGAAGCCGGATTGGTTGCGGCACTGAGGCAGGTTGCCTTAAACCCCGACGTTAGAGTAATAGGTTTGCTGGCAATCGATGCGGAATTGCACGGAATGAGGATCAGTGGCTTCAAAGTCCTCGACAATCTTTCGGCGCTCACGAAGCATCTGGCGTCTGGTGAAATCGACCTTGTGCTGATTGCCGATGCCGACCTGGAGTCAATTGGCCGGACCATGGAGACCGCGCTTGATTTTGGCGTCGAAGCAAGATTACTCCCTTCCGCAGCGAACATCGTCCGGGGCGAAGTCAGAATCTCTACAACCGCAAAACCCGAATTGGCAATCGCCGCCTCGGGCCCCGACGCAATCGATTTTCATCCGGACGTCGTGGAAACATTTCGTGATCGTTGCGCATTGATCACCGGGGCAGGTGGTTCCATTGGGTCCGAACTCAGCCGGCGTGTAGCGCAATTGCCGGTCGCATCAATCGTATTGCTGGATCAAAACGAAAATTCCATTTTCCAGATCCATCACGAATTGAAATCAAGGCTTTCCATTGACGTGGTTCCAATCGTCGCCGATATCCGTGACCGAGACCGAATTCGGTCGATCTTCAAATCTCACAGGCCGCACATTGTTTTGCATGCAGCGGCTTACAAGCATGTTCCCGTGATGGAACGCAATTGTAGCGAGGCTGTTCTCAACAACGTATTGGGGACGCAGTGTCTCGCTGAAACCGCGATTGAGTTCGGCAGTGAACGGTTCTTGATGATCTCAACCGACAAGGCGGTTGACCCTACCAGCATCATGGGAGCTACCAAGCGCATGGCTGAACTGGTCGTGCAGCGCTTGGCCGCCAACCAGAATGGCTCGCCGAGCAGGACTCTCTGCGCTTGTGTGCGTTTCGGCAACGTAGTAGGGAGTGCCGGAAGCGTCGCTCCCATCTTCCTTCAGCAAATTGCCAACGGAGGGCCGATTACCATTACCGATGCCGACATGACAAGGTACTTCATGACCATACCGGACGCGGTACATCTGGTGCTTCAGGCTGCGACTCTCGGATCAAACGGCGAAGTGTATATGTTGAAGATGGGAGATCCGCTTAAGATCGCGACCCTCGCGCGGCGATTGATTGAGATGTCTGGACTTCGTCCTGGAACCGACATTGAGATTCATTTTATAGGCGCGCGGCCTGGAGAAAAAATACACGAAAAGCTGTGGGCTGACGGAGCTCAAGTCGCGGCCACGAAATTTTCTCGGGTCCTGAACATCGATGTGCCCGCTCCCCTCGAAGATTTCGACAAAGATCTTCAGGCTCTGGTGGCAACTGCCGTCACACGTGATGAAGAGTTGACGCGAGAGATCATTACCAAAATGCCGATTGGCTTTACCATCTCGAGCAAGACCGTTCAGGCTGAAGCGAGCGCGAATGAATTATCCCTCCCAATGCCCGCCAACCTAGTCCGCGACTCTGCTGATGAGAATCTGGACTCCAGAGCGATAGCGACCCGCTAATGGGGGCCGTACCGAAACTTCTGTTCTTCTCACCATTAGATGTTCGGATGCGGACCTGCTCGAAGATTTAACTGGACGGGGCATTGACACCAGCACCTGCTGCGGATGTTCTTCTCCGGCATTGACAGCGCTCAGAAATGTCCTCCAAAATAAGCACCACAGCATTCCAGCTACGTGCGATGGGCTCAATGTTTTCCCCGTCCGACTTGTGCCCCAAAGGACAATCTGTGCTCTTACGTTGCTCTGTCTGCGCCCTATTCCTGTTCTTCGTTTCGCTCTCCGGAGGTTTCAGCCAGCAGGCGCCGCCTGCTAGCGCCGTGCCCAATCTCATCGACTTCGGCGGGACTCTACGTGATACCAATGGTGCGCCGACCACTACTGTGACGAGCGTTACGTTTGCCATCTACCGTCAGCAGGAAGAAGGTGCTCCCTTATGGATCGAGACGCAGAACGTCGCTCCAGATTCTGGCGGTCACTATACCCTGCTCCTGGGCAGCACTAAAGCAGAGGGAATTCCAGTCGCGCTGTTTCGCGAACGCGAGGAACGCTGGCTGGGAGTGAAGGCCGAAGGACAGCCTGAGCAGCCGCGTGTGCTAATGGTCAGTGTCCCCTACGCCCTGCGGGCGGCTGAAGCCGACACACTTGCCGGACACGACGCCGCCGAGTTCGTCACCACAGAAACCCTACGGTCGGCGGTTCAGCAGCAGTTGCAGCAGCAAGCCCTTGCCCTGCCTTCAGCCAGTACGGCGAAGACCCGGCACTAACTGCCGATACTCTCGCCCATGATTACCAATCCCGCCACCAACTTCAGCGACAACACCACAAGCCAGGTGGTACTGGTGACGCAGAGTGGTACAGGCGTGGCTCTGAGCGCGGCCGCGCCCAGCAACAGCAGCATCATCGGTGCCACGAATGCCAGTGCGTTGCGGGGGTCGTCGCCGGGTGGAGTTGCCTAAGGAGTTAGTGCCGAGTTCCGGCGTCTACGAGGGACGACACGGCCCTGCAACGCGCCGTGTCGGAGCTACGGACAATCCGACGCCGTCAGCGGGATTGGCGCGGAAGGCAACGCGCTGGGCACAAGCAACACGATTGGCGTACTGGGGCAGAGCAACAGCACCAGCGGGGTTGGCGTCAGCGCGGTGGAGACGGCGACCAGCGGCAGCACCTACGGTATAGCGGCGAGGATCTTCAGCCCGACCTCGTGATGGCGCCGACCGCCCATACGGCCAGGCCCGGCAGGGCGTGTGATCGCTTACCCCAGGCTCCGAGGGCGTACGTCGGAACGAGGACGCCGTAGAGGCCGGTAATGGTGGCGTAGTGACCGGAGGTGAGTCCGTGGCTCAGTGGAAGATCGAGCAGGCCGACGGTGAACAGGAAGAGCAAGGGCGTTCGTCGACGCCAAGTCCGGCGAGAGCCATCGCCCCGACCGCGAGCAGGTTGAGCGCGAGCAGCCCTTTGGTGTGGCTGCTGGTCAGTGCCTCGACTTCGAGAATGACCAGCCAGAATGCGGCGAGGAGCTCGGATCGATCCACCGCCCCAGCCGAGCCCAGCGCCGCGCAATCGGCCGGCCGGCTATGGCTTCGGGTCGGGCTTCATCGCGGATCGCTCCGCTCGGTTCGAGGGGGACGCTGGCGTGGACCGCGTAGCCGCCGGTGGGCGTGGGGCCGGCCGAGAGGGTGCCGCCGTAGATTGCGATGCGCTCGCGCATCCCGGTAAGTCCGTGACCGGATTCGGGCAGGCGCCGACCGGTACTCACCGAGCCGCTGGCGGTATTGGTCACCACGACGTCAACGAGATCCGATCCGATGCTTACCTTGACGGTGGCGCGGCTGCCGGGCGCGTGCTTCACGACATTGGTCAATGCCTCTTGCACTACCCGGTAGGCGACCAGATCGACGCCCGCGACCTTCACGCGGCGGCCGCCCGCGAACCGCAATCGGGTCGGCACTCCGGCGGTGCGGGTGCGTTCGATGAGCGCGCCCAGCTGGGCCAGACCGGGAACGAGGCCGTCGCGGTTGTCGTCGTTACGCCGCAGGACACCCATGATGCGGCGCAGGTCGACCATCGCATCGCGTCCGCACGTCTCGACCACGCGAAGCGCCGCACCGGCCCCGACGGGATCCTCGGTCATCACCAGGCCGGCCGCGCTCGCTTGGATCACCATGACACTCACGCAATGCGCGACCACGTCATGTAACTCGCGCGCGACCCGATTGCGCTCATCGCCGACCGCCCGCGCAGCCCGAAGCTCCTGCGCGTCCATGAGCCGGGCGGTGTTGGCGGCCAGTTCCCGCGCCATCGCCGCGTGCCGCGCGATCACCGCACCGAACGCGCAGGGCAGCACGACGTACAGCACCCAGACGCCGGCGGCGTCGGCCACCCATTGCCCGCCGGAGAAGGCGGTAGTTATCGCCATCGTGAGCAGGCCGTACGCCAGTAGACCGGTCAGCGCGTAGCGGTGCTCAACCGGCCGTACCACCCGCCCGAGCAGGTAATAGACGAACAGCACCGCATAAGGCAGGAACGTCAACCGCTGGTCGCGGGTCGCCACCTCGTAGGTCCACAGCGCCGTCGCCGAGACCAGGACGGCCGCCACTGGCGCCGTCCGCCGCCACGCGACAGTGGACGCGCACGCTACGCACAGCACCACGGCGAGTGCCTTCGGTGCGGACGGACGGAGGGCGCTGACATCGGCCAGACCACCCACGGTCAGCGCGCCGGCCAGCCCGACATCCAGGACGACCAGCGCAAGCGGACCTCGTCGGTCGAACCGCGCCGCGATGGCCATGAACGAGGCTAACGCGAGCAACTGTGGGTGGAACATCCTGCGACCGGATGATTGATGTCCTCCGCTGGTAGGACTCCCGGATCGCGAATCGTCGCCGAGTCCACATCGATTCGTCCGCCCGCAGGATTACAGCGGCCCGTCCCGCTGTCAGCGTGGGATTCGACCACATCGACTAGGGGAGCGAACCAGCCATGACCTCATCGACCACCTCTGACCTGGCCCAATTCGCGGTCACCGATCGACGGCGCCCGGGCGTGCGGTGGGCGCCGCTGACCGGAATCGCGTTCGTCGTGTTCTTCCTCGGCAGCGTTGTCGCCAGTTCGCCACCCTCGGACAAGGCCTCCGACGCGAAATGGGTGGCGAACTACACCGGGCACACCCACGTCACGCAGCATCTGGTGACCGGCGTATTGCTGATCCTCGCGGCGCTCTGCCTGCTGTCGTTCCTCAGCACAACCTGGGCCCGGATCGCCGGCCACCGTCCGTCCGGTGTCATCAGCCCGATTGCGCTTGTCGCCGCCGGCGTCGCGGCCACGTGCATCGCCGTCGGCGGTGTCTTGATGGGCGCCATCGCCGCCACCATCCAGGGCACGGGACGCGCGCCCGACCCTGCGCTGCTGCGATTCTGCAACGACGTCGGCTTCGTCATGGTCGGCCTGCCCGGGATGCTCGCGACCGCGCTGGCCGTGACTTGCCTCAGCGTCCAAGGCCGGCACGCCGGACTGTTCGGCCGCAAGATGATGATCTTCGGGCTGTTCGTCGCTGTCGTCCTGCTCGCCAGCCTCGCCTTCATCCCGATCGTTGCGCTGCTCCTCTGGCTCATCGTCACCGCGGTCGTCCTCATTCGCCGCCCTACCGTCGCCGCCCAGTTGTCCACGGGGTGACCCATACGAACCAGCCGTCCGATCTACGGGGCGACACCTAACCGATCGGTCTGCACGAGAGGTTCGGCTTACTCTGCTGCGCGATATCGACGGCTATCGCGCTCTGACCGCGGCGTGAGCGCTCGTTCGGCGTCGGTCACCGCAGAGTGGCGTGGTACCAACGTGGACGACATGACCGATCGGTTCCACTGTTCCTCTGGCCAACATTCGAACTGATAATTTCGCCGGGTGCAACGTGGCGAACTGTGGTGGGCACAGATCGACGAGAAGCGACCGGTGGTTCTGCTCTCGTGTGAAGCGCGGCCTGAGGTCCAAGTCATGCAGATCGTCGCACCGGCCACGTCGGCCGAGAGACGCGGCTTCTTGATCATGTCAGGTGACCAGGCGGTCGATGCCGACGTCCGGCGCCGCATCGTCGCCGAGGCCCGTCCGGTCCAGGCAGTCCTGATCGAGGTGTGGTTCGGCCGTTCGGAGGGGCTGGCAGAGGAAGGCGTTGTGCGGGTCGCGCTCCCGCAGGACGGGACGATCTTCTGCACCTGGGCTACGAGCCTCAGCGAGGAATTTCTGATCGAGCGGATCGGCGCCTGTTCGCCGGAGAAGTTCCATGAGCTCGACGTGGCCATGGAGTTGGCTGGCGCCTGAGGTTCACACCTGCATCGCGCCAACGTGATCATCGCTGACGCGAGGCCGCTAGCTAGTCGACGCGCTCAACTCGGCATGAGCGAATATGCGACGATGACGTACCGATTCATATGCGGGCCGTGATCGAGTGTCATGGGCCGCGCAGATCGACGGCTGCCGAACGCTGCGAGCCTGCAAGTCGGCGAAGCGACGTCCCACAGGGTGCTCCCAATCCAGCCATCGTGTGATGGCAGTACCGCCGCTGAACGCGACATTGTCTAGTTCCGGTTGTGGCCAAGCGATCTGGACAGCAACACGCCCTTCCAATAGGCCTCGCGGTCGATGACATGCTGGTCCTCCGTCCGCATCGACCAGAACTCAAGTAGCGCGAACATCAAGTTCTCGCCGACGTAGCCGGCTCCCTCACGCTCAACGAGGGCACGCAGGCCGACATTGTCGCCGTGGAGTGTTTCGGCGTAGCGGCTCCAGCGCTGCCAGATGCCAGTGTCGCCATAGGCGGAACCAACGTACGGTTCGCCGGTAAGGCGATCGTGGATGACATAGACGCCCTTCATGTGTTCGAGCGCGATCCGCCAGTCTGGACGACTCTGACGGACGATGAGCTGAATGTCGGCCAATGAGTGGTTGATCCGGTCGTGACCGGGGAACGGTTCACCGATATGTGGCTCGGGGAGAATCGACGACACAGTCATGGCGTCGATGCACGTCTCCATGGTGCGCCGAACCTGTCGCCCAGTCAGTCGAAATCGCACGAAGAGCCGGCGGACAAATGGCCCCATCATGTCTTCGCGCAACCTGATGTCGTAGGACTTCGGACCAGGCCGATCGCTTCGCGCCAGCACCTCGAACACACCGCCGAACAACCACAGGTTCTGTTCATGGCGATCTTGGGCGAGGGAGAAGATGAATCGGCGGTTGAAATCGTTCTTAGGACCGCGCCAACGGTTCCAGTTCTCCCACTCGGGCCAGTCGTTGCTGAGCACGTTGATCGGGTGGGCCTCGCCGTTGTAGACGGCGCAATGGAGCTTGCATTGTGTCGGATCTACGGCCAGACCAAGTAGTGCCGAGACCGGGATTTCCTTCATCGGCGCAGGCTACTAGCCATTCCCGTCAATTGCCGAGGTCGCAATCAACTACGTGGCGCCCCGTCGGGCGCGCGCCGAACGCCGCAGTCCCGGGATGAGCGGCTTCGGGAGCACAAGAGCGAACCATCTGTGCGCCGATCAGCAGTCCGCCAGCCGCGCAGATCGACGGCTATCGGGTATACGTCGCAGCGCGAGGGGACGTTCGTGTCAGCCGGCGCGACGATTGACGGCGCATGATGGCTTGTAGCGTCCGCGGGCCAACTAGCGCTCGGAGAAGGGTCCCGCTGCGGCCCCGGGGTTATTTCTGCAGTGTCGCCTCCCATGGATCCGTCCGGGCGATAGGTAGCGGATAGCCTCACGGTCGCGGTGTAACCGTGAACGGGTTGGGGATGGCTAATCGGCGACAATGCCGAAGGCGTTCGGGTCGCGGCGGAAGAGCTCGCTGAGTTGGTGTCGGCCGCGGATGCCGGTCTTGTCGTAGAGATTCGATAGGTGATAGCTGACGGTGCTCTGGGTGACGAAGAGTTCGCGCGACACCTGCGCGTAGCTCATTCCGGATGCGACGAGCGTCAAGACGTCCTGCTCGCGCTCGGTGAGGACGAACCGCACCCCAGCAGCCGGGCCCGTCGATCGCGGGTCGCTGGTGGTCTGATCGAGCTGGTCGAGGTATGGAATCGCGCCGAGCCGGACGTAAATGGTGCGGGCCTCGTCGAGGGACTCGCGTGCAGCGCCCTCCCGGTGCAGCCGGGTGCTAACGCCGGCGTAGTCGGCGAGCAGATGCGCCCGGTAGAGCGTTAGACCACCGGCCGGCAATGCGACTGCGGCCGCAAACAGCATCGCCGCTGACTCGACCTCACCCCGTTGGACGGCCGCAAGTCCCAGTAGCCAGGACGCGGCGGCCTCGACCCAGGGACCCCGCAGTGGTTCGGCCAGCATCGAGTCGGCGCAGTCGCGAGCGAAACCGGGCTCGTCGGCCCACACGGCGGCGAGTCCAAGGTGCAACCGGAGCACCGGGCTGGTGTTGGTCAGGTCGGGGAAGTCGAACGGAGTGCCCCGAAGCGCCGGCAGCAGCCGGGCTCGCTCATCGACGGATCCGTGCGCGTGCAGCCGCGCGACGCGGCTGATCGTGAGCAACTGGCAGGCCTCCCACCAGGCGGCCCGCTCGAGGATCGAGGTGGCCCGGTCGAGCAGCTCGTCGGCCTGCTCGAATTGGCCATCGCCGATGCTGGGCAGCGCCGCCATCGCCAGCACCATCGGGTGGCTGAATCTTCCCGAGAAGTCCAGTGCGAGTCGGGCGTTGAGCCGCGCCCGTCCCCAATGGCCGCGCATCCAGTGGGCGAATGCGAACGAGGCGTGAAAGGCGCCGCGGCCGAAGTCGGTGACGCCGTTCTGAATGCGCCGCGTGCCTTCGGTCAGGTCGTCAATCGCCTCGTCGAAGTAGCCGAGCCGGGTATGTACCGCACCGCGCCAGATGAGTTGCTTGGTCAGATGCAGGGGAGTGTCGGCCGCCCGGCTCGGTATACCGGCGACGTAATCGCCGTCGAGTACCGCCTGGAATCCGCTCACCCGGATCGCGGTGCCGCCGCCGGTGACCAGCTCCGACCCGTCCAATCCGGCATCGGCCACGCGCGCGGCCGTGGCCCGGTCGATTCCCGCCATGATCTGGGCCGGGTCGTGACCAAGGCACATGCGGGCCCAGGCGAGCAGCACCTCGATCCGGTAGCGGGTCGTCGTGCTGGCCGATTCGGTCAGAGTCGGTTCGACCGTCTCGAGGATCGCAATCCCGTCGCGATATCGCCGCTCCCAGATCGCGAGGCCGCCGAGCACCAAGGCCCGCATCGGCTCGTCGCCCGGCGCGGACTGATCTGTTCCTGCTCGGAGCGGACGAGATCGACGTCGAGGGCCATCACGCTGTAGAACAGCGATTCGAGCCGGCGCTGTTCGCGTCGGACCGGCTCGCGGGGTCACGATGCTGGACCAGCGCAGGTATTGCGCCGCGAGCCGGAACGAATGCTGCTGGTAGAGCTGCGCGGCGTAGTCCTTCATCGCGTCGGCGAGCTCTTCGTCGTACTGCTCGGCGGCGGCCATCCGGTGTTCGAAGCGGGCGCTCTGCTCGACCACGACGGTGGCGGCGCGATCGTGCAACCGGCGCCGCTCGACCAGCGGGGTCTGCTGATAGACGGCCGCGCGCACTAGTGCGTGGGCGGCGCGCACGTCGACCGCGCCCATCGAATCCCGCATTCGCAGCAGGTCGGCGGCGACCAGTTCGGCGACGGCTGCTCCGGCGTTTGCCGTGTCGGCGACCGCGGCGGTGTCGGGGAGAGACGTCCAGCCGGTGCCGAGCACTGCGACTGCCCGCAGCAGGACGATGGTCTCCGGCGGCATCCGGTTCACCCGGGCGCCGAGCAGCGCCGCGAATTCGGCCGGCGCCGGCAGCACCCGCATCTGGGTCAGCTCGGCGCCGTCGAACTCGGTCAACAGGGCCGTGAGATAGAGCGGATTGCCGTCGGTGTGTTCGCGCAGCCGTTCGACGATGTCGGCGGCGATCCCGGGTCGCAGCGCGTTCACCAGCTCCGCTGTCTGCGTTGGCGATAGTCCGGTCAGGGTGAGCGTCGCGCCATGGTCCGGGGCGGCCGTCCACCGTTGCCACCCGGCGTGCAGATGCGGCGCTAGGGGACGGCTGCCCGCCGCGACGAGCAGCCGGTCGCCGGACGCCCGCCGCAGCAACCAGGTGAGTGTCTCGATCGACTCGGGGTCGGCCCAGTGCAAGTCGTCCACTCGGAGCAATACGGGCTTGTTGCCGACAACTTGGTCGATTACCTGCCGGAGCCCCTGGGCGGCGAGGAACGGGGTGCCGACACCTGCATCCAGGGCCTGTGGCGGGTCAACTCCCCATTGCGCCAGCACGTGGAATGGGACGCGTGCGTTCTCGAAGCCGTCGGCCGTGAGCACCTGAAAATCGGCGGCCCGGGTAACCAGTTCGTTGAGCAGCGACGTCTTGCCGAGCCCGGCGTCGCCCAGCACGGTGACCGTCGTCGGCTGCCCGGTCCGGGCCTGTTCGAGGCTGCGGTCCAGCACGGCGAGCTGCTCGTCGCCCCACAGCAGCACAGCGACCTCCAGCGTCACCTGACCGGCGAGCTGATGATCTCACGGGCGGTCAGGACTGGAAGTTTCTCCTAGGGTCAACCGACCGCGACTCCTCGAAACTGGTCTCACCAACGAAACAGCCACTCTCACGAGGAGCCTCACATGTCCATCATCGAAATCGTCGCGATCGTCGCCCTCGTCGGGTACGCGATCTACAAGCAGACCCACGTGGCCGAGGTCGCGGCCAAGGGCCGGTTCAAGCTGGCCATCATCTACGCCATCGTCGCCCTCTGCGTCGGCGGCATCGTCGCGCCGCACAGCCCGGCCGCGACCGCCCTGCTGGTCGTCAGCATCCTGCTCAGCGTCGCCGTCGGCGTCGCCCGCGGCCGCCTGACCCGCGTGTGGGCCGAACCGGACGGCCGGGTCATGCGCCAGGGCACAACTCTGACGGTCGGCCTGTTCCTCGGCATGATCGTCGTCAAGTTCGGCATGGGGACGTACGCCTACCTCGCGCACATCAGCGGTGACGGTGGCTTCGGCGAGATCATGCTGATGATGGCGGTCATGGTCGCCGTGCAGGCTCAGATGATCAAGAATCGGGCCGATCGGCTCACCGCCAGCACCGCCCGTCCCGTTCCGTACTCATACTCCGCGTGATCTAGCGGCCACCTCGATAAAGGATCCACGGACATGACGAACACCCTCGCGGCGCCGCTCGCGGCCCGCACCACCGGAGCGGTCTGGACCGACACCGGATCAGAACAGTCGGGCTACAACAGCGAACGCAGCGGATTCAACCTCGCGCTCGACCACCGGCCTCGGCTCGTACTGGCCGCCGAAACCGCCGCCGATGTCGTCGCCGGTGTGCGGTTCGCCGCCGACTGCGCAATGCCGGTCGATATCCAGGCCACCGGGCACGGCGCCCACCACGCGATGAACGGCGGCCTGCTGATCACCACCCGGCGGCTCACCGGCGTCGCGGTCGACCCGGTCCGCCGCACGGCCCGGGTCTCGGCCGGCGCGACCGCCGGCGACGTCATCAACGCCACCGCGCCGTACGGCCTGGCCGCGGCCGTCGGCTCGGCGCCCGGCGTCGGTTTCGTCGCGTACTGCCTCGGCGGCGGCATCGGGATGCTCGGACGCGCCCACGGATGGGGCGCCGACCAGATCCGCAGCCTCAACGTCGTCACGGCGGACGGACGTGAGCTGGTCGTGACCCGCGACAACGAGCCCGAGTTGTTCTGGGGCCTGCGCGGCGGCGGCGGCAACCTGGCCGCGGTCACCGAGATCGAGGTCGACCTGCTGCCGGCGCAGCTCTACGGCGGCTGCCTGTACTTCGGCGGCGAGCAGGCGGGCGAGATCCTTACCCATCTGAACGAGTGCATGGCCACCGCTCCGAACGAACTAAGCCTGTCGGTCGCGTTCGTCACGCTGCCCGACTTGCCGTTCCTGCCGACCCCGATCCGCGGCCGTTACTGCGGGGCGGTCCGGGTCGCCCACCTCAGCGGAGCGGGCGCTGACGTCGGCGCGGCCGAGCGGCTCATCGCGCCCCTGCGCGGCCTGCCGACTCTTCTCGACACGATTAGGTCGTTGCCACTCACCGAGATCGGCACCGTGCATGCCGACCCGCCCGGGCCCATGCCAGTGCATACCGACAGCGTCGCGCTGCGTACTGGTGACGGGCTCGGCCAGTTGGCCGGCCTGCTTGAACCGGGCGCGCCGTTCATGGTCGAGGTTCGCCAGCTCGGCGGAGCGCTGGCCGACGCCCCGGAGGTGGCCAACGCGGTCGGTCACCGCACCGCCCAGTTCAACCTGTTCACTTCGGCGTACCCGGGATCCGACCCGGTCGCGGCCGCGGCGGCGCAGCGCCCGATCTACGACGCAGCCCAGGCGGAGAGCGCAGACGGTCCGCTCCGCACCTTCCTACCGAGCCACTACACGACCGCCACATCGTGCTACGAGCCGGGAAATCTCCGTGCGGCTCGCCGCGCTCAAACAGTCGTGGGATCCCGCTGACATCTTCCAATTTGCCCCAGCAGTTACATGAACTAGAGGTCCGCGAGCCGGTGGGACATCGTCCGCGTCGCTCCCGCGACGGTCCGCCGGCTTCTCGGCCGGCCCCGACGGCCTCGAGCTGCTGGCGATCGGGTCTGACCGGCCGGAGGGCGGCGACGGTATCCAGGCCGACGACTCGTGGTGGGGCGACTGACCCGCCTGCGCGACCGACGACGCGTATCCTGACGGGCTGTGAAGAGCAGGTCGACTGCTCGGCGGCGTCGGTGGTTGCTGATCCTCGTCGTGGCGACCCTGCTCGAGCCGGTGGCGATGAAGCTACGCGGCTACCGGATCGGCGGCAACGTCGTCGTCCGCTGCCGGCGCGGCCATCTCTTCACGACGATCTGGATCCCGGGTGTCTCCTTCAAGTCGCTCCGGATCGGCTGGTGGAGGGTGCAGCGCTGCCCGTCGGGAAGCACTGGTCGATCGTCACCCCGGTCAAGGTGTCGGCGTTGAGCGATGCCGAGAAAGAGCTCGCGACCGAGTACAAGGACATCCGGGTGCCCTGAGCACGGCCCAGGCCGACCCGCTGCGGACCACGGCTACGCGATCGTTGTGATGTAGGCGCCTACGAGCTTGGCGGTCTGCTGGTCGACTCCACCCTCTCGGCGGTCGCCGTGGCCGTCCTGGAAATGCGCGAACGCCGCGGTCGAGGCGATCGGGTTCACTCGTCGTCGCCGTGGTCGTGGAACGACACATGGACGAAGGAATCGTCCGCGAGCCGGAGGACGATG
>CAVTYG010000004.1:0-778427 GCA_963738905.1 uncultured Acidobacteriaceae bacterium | reverse complement strand
GGCACAGAGGCCCATCAGCGTCATGGGGAACAGGTCGTTGGCGAAGCCGGGGTCGATGCCCGTGGTGAAGCAGGAGGCCCCGCCCTGCTCGCAGGCCTCGGTGATGGGATCGATCCACGAGGGCGGGTTCTGGGTCATGGTCGGCCAGACCCAGGGCGTCATGGCGGTGGAGCACACGTCGATGCCGCGACGAAGGAACACGCCCATGAGGCGGATGTTGTCGTCGGCGTGGGCGGCGGTCGGGCCGTAGTGGACCAGCGCATCGGGATTCAGGGCGATGAGTTGATCGACGTCGTCGGTCGCTTCGAGCCCGATTGGGTCGATTCCGCAGATGTCTCCGACGTCCTTGCCGACCTTGTCCGATGCCGATACGCCGACCCCGACGAGCTCAAAGAGTGGATGCCGCAACACCTCCGGGATCACCATCTTCCCGACGAAGCCGGTTCCCCACACCACGATGCGCTTTCGATCCTGTGCCATCGGCCAAAGCTAGCCAGGACCCGGGCTCGGGACGAAGGGCGGGCGTTGGGTGGCCGCCCGCCGTCAGCGCTTTCGGAACGCAATCCCGACCGGGTCGCAGGACGTCGGTGTGACACGACGTCCTTGGCAACAGTCGAAAGGGCGGATGGATCGATGAAAATCACGGAGCAGGGCCGGGGCTCCGCACAGGCGTCGTCGCAACCTCAGTCATGGGGGTGGCAGCCCTGGTACCAGGAGTTCAGCCGCACAGGCAGCAGGAGGCGGAAAGGGCGCCACGAGGTCCGCGACGTCATCTCCGGCGGGCGGAATACCATCGGCGGTCGATGCTCCCCCGGGGGAGATGAACCTCTCGATCCAGCGATGGGAGGCGGACGTGGCGAAGTTGATCTATGCGGCAATTGCATCGCTCGACGGATACGTCGAGGACGCACAAGGGGGGTTCGACTGGGCGGCGCCGGACGAAGAGGTCCACGCATTCGTCAATGAGCTCGAACGGCCGATCGGCACGTACCTCTACGGGCGGCGTATGTACGAGACGATGGTGTATTGGGAGACCGCTGGAGGCGATGGGCGTTCCCCGGTGAGCAACGACTTCGCGGAGATCTGGCGCGGCGGCGGAGAAGGTGGTCTACTCCCGCACCCTCGCTACGGTTTCGAGCCAGCGGACGAAGATCGAGCCCGAGTTCGACCCTGCCAGCATCAGACGACTCAAGGAGAACTCGGCGCGCGACCTGACCGTGGGTGGCGCCGAACTCGCAGCCCAGGCGATGGCTGCCGGACTGGTCGACGAGTGCCATCTCTTCCTCCATCCGGTCCTTGTCGGTGGTGGAAAGAACGCGCTTGCCCGAAGGCGTACAGGCCAGACTCGAGTTGTTGGGCGAGCAGCGCTTCGGGAGCGGGGTCGTCCACCTCCACTACGGGGTGGTTCGGAGCTGATCGTTGCTCACGCGCTGCGCCGTGCGCTTTGCACCCAGATTCAGGCTCGGATGACCGCAAGGTGCGCGGCGGGTGCGATCGCATGCGTCGGAACCGGAGCGGTCTTGTGGCGTGCTGCTGCGGAGGACGGCGAGCGACTCGTGGGGGTCGTACTTGATCGGGTTGACGGCGAATGAGCGGCGGATGAAGGCAACAGCGTCTTCGTGTTTGCGGCCTCTGTGGCACCCACCACGCCGGGCGTTCGGTGTCGTCTGCTTGAACCATCATCGCGTTCCACGTGCGAATTCTCCGCCAATACACGCGGCTGGAGAAGTGCACGAAACCACGTGAGGACGAATGCGGGGCCGGGTTGGGGCTCTGTTCTTATCTGCCTCTTCGAGCCGTTCCACACCTCGACCAAGGTCACTCGTCTGCGGGAGCTGTGGGCAATCCGGTCGGGCCGGACAGGCGCTCCACTGCGTTTCGCTGTTTCCCCGGTAGTTTCCATGCGTGGGCCTACCGAAACGCACCGCACTCCGACGACATCGAACGATCGGGGGATCCAGATGAGGAGGAGGAACGGCACGGTCCGAGGTCTCACCGCTCTCGGGGCGTTGCTTCTCACAGGAGCGGCCCTGGCGTCCTGCTCGTCGGGGGGCAGCTCGCCCGCCGTCCTGCTCGTAGGTACGTACAATGGCAAAGCAGGGCAGTACACCACCATCCAGTCCGCGGTGAACGCAGCCCAGCCCGGCGCCTACATCCTGGTGGCCCCGGGCGACTACCACGAGGACGACGACGCCCACGTGACGTAAGCCAGTCGCCTGAGCACGGGGGATCACGGCGGTGTGGTGGTGCACACATCGGACCTGACCATCCGGGGAATGAACCGCGACACGGTCATCGTGGACGGGACCAAGGCGGGCGCACCGACACCGTGCAGCCCGGATCCGCAATATCAGAACTTCGGCCCGATCGTCGGCGGCAAGGCACAGGGTCGGAACGGGATCGTCGTGTGGAAGGCGGACAACGTCCGCATCGAGAACCTCACGGCGTGCAACTTCCTCGGCGGAGCGGGTGATTCGGGGAACGAGGTCTGGTGGAACGGAGGCGACGGCTCCGGCAAGATCGGACTCACCGGCTACACCGGCAGTTACCTTACGGGGACCAGTTCCTTCTACAGCGACGAAACCTCGGCAGCCGAGTACGGGATCTTTTCGTCCAATTCCGGAGGGACCGGGCAGTTGGAACCAGATCTACGCCTCCAACATGAACGACTCGGGCATGTACGTCGGTGCCTGCCACCAGGTGTGCGACGTCACAATCGACCACGCCTGGATGGAGAACAATGCGCTCGGCTATTCGGGCACCAACTCCGGCGGGGCCGTCGTCATCGAGAACTCTCAGTTCGACAACAACGAGGACGGGTTCGACACGAACACACAGATCGCCGGCGACCCGCCGCCGCCGCAGAACGGTGATTGCCCCAACGGCGGCACCAGCTCCATCACCAAGACCCACTCGTGCTGGGTGTTCATACACAACAACGTCCACGACAACAACAACCGCAACGTGCCCGAGGCCGGTGATGCGGCCGCCGGCCCCATCGGCACCGGCATGACCCTCTCGGGCGGCCGCAACGACACCGTCATGGACAACACGTTCTCGAACAACGGCGCTTGGGGCGTCCTCTTCGTCCCTTACCCCGACAGCGGCACCCCCTCGCTCAACCAGAAGTGCGCCAACTTCGGTGGGTTCGAGACGTCGGGAGTGGGCTGCATCTTCGAGCCCGAGGGGAACGCGCTGAAGGGCAACACCTTCGTCAACGACGGTTACTTCGCCAATCCGTCCAACTCCGACTTCGGGCAGATTGTTGTGCACACGGGCCTGCCGTCGAACTGCTTCGCCGACAACACGGCGCCAGGCGGGAGCGCACCGGCCAATCTGGAGCAACTCCAACCCGTCTGCGGCGTGACGACCACCACGACGAACGGGGACTCCACCTTGCTCGGTCAGGTCGAGTGCGATGCCCGGCTCCTCCCGTGTCCACCCGGCTCGAAGTACCCACCGCAGACTGGGGTGCGCCTGGCACCACTCCCCAGTGGGCTGCCCACGCTGTCAAACCCCTGTGCAGGAGTACCGTCCAATGCGTGGTGTCCGTCGAGCGGGTCGGGCGGGTCGTCGCTCGGTACGCGAAAAGGTCGCCGGTCGGGCGGCCACGATCCGGGCGGTGTCGCCGCCGCCCTCTCCTATGTGCGGTCTGAGCGGACAGCCGGTTTGGTGGTCCCGATCGCCTAGCTCGCTGCCAGTGCACCGAACCGCAAATGCGACAGCCACGTCGAACATCTCGACCAAGAACACCCAGTTCGTCGGGAATTAGACGGCGATCGATGCTTCGTCGAACTGGTCGACGACCCCGTCGGACCATTCGACTGTCTGTGATCGATCTCCTCGGGGTCGTCAAAGGCCAGGCGTGCACTACATCTGCGTATCGGCGCAAGTGCCGTCACTTGATCAGATGCAGACGACACCTAGTGAGTCCTACGCCCGGCGCACCGCCGTCGAGCGCGCCTACGCGACGATGAAGGACCCGGCCTCGACGGACGTGCGGCGCGGCTGGTGCCGGGTCATGGGGCTGTGCGCCATCACCGTCTTGCTCACCTGCGGCGTCGTCGTGCGCAACCTGCGGGTCCTCGACGCCTTCGAGGAGCGCCAGCGCGAGAACACCCGTCGCCAGGCAGTCGGACTCGAACCAAGGACCAGGAAACGCAGACGACGAACGCTCGATGACCTGATGGCGTCGGACAACACCGCCTGACGCCGCGTCTCAGCTCGCTATCTTCGACCGGACGAACACAGCCATGGTGCTGTCCGTCAGCCGGTCACAGCCAAATGTGAACATGCAGTGACGCCAAGTGTGAAAACGTCCGAGTGGAGGTGAAGGGACTCGAACCCTCGACCTACGGCTTGCAAAGCCGCCGCTCTTCCAGCTGAGCTACACCCCCGGAACGGCATGCGACCAACTGCCGGGAGAGGCAATTGTAGGCGTCCTGACCCTGCGGACCCGAATCTGCTGGACAAGGAGTACGGGCGGCGGTGTATTGCCAGGCATTGCGCCGCTCCCATTAGGGTTCGGCCCCAGTGGACGCAAGGACATTCCTCGGGATGGAGCCCGACGGCGACGAACTGCACTGGCGCATGGAGGTCGTTCCCCAGCTCACGACGCCGGGCAACTTCCTCTTCGGCGGATGCGGACTGGGTGCGGCGCTCGTGGCATTGGAGGCTGCCTCGGGACGGCCGACCGTATGGGCCACGGCGCAATACCTCTCCTACGCCCTCAGGGGAGCGGAGCTGCGCTGGGAGGTCACCCTCGCGGCCGTCGGTGGGCACGTCACCCAAGGCCGAGCCGTCGGCCGCGTCGACGGAGACGAGATCCTGACCGTCAATGCCGCCCTGGGAGCAGCCGAGCTCGAGATCTCCGGGATCTGGGTGGAGCCGCCCTCGGTACCCCCGCCCGACGAGTGTCCGGGCCGGTTCCTCCCTGACTTCTTCCGCAACACGATCATGGACAGCATCGAGGTGCGCTCCGCTGTCGGCAGGTCCTTCGAAGAGATGGATGGGACGACGGGCCGCCCCGACTCGGCGCTCTGGGCTCGGGTGCCGGGGCACCTGAGCCCCTCGGCAGCGACGCTTGCCATCGTCGGCGACTACGTCTCGGGCGCGGTGTCACAACCGATTGGCCGCCGCGCCATGGGCCGAAGCCTCGACAACACCCTCCGTATGGTGCAGCTGAAGCCGACCGAGTGGATCCTGTGCGACATCCGCATCCACGCCCTCGTCGGCGGATACGCGCAGGGCATCGCGTTTCTCTGGTCACAAGACGGTGATCTTCTGGCCACAGCGAGCCAATCAATCGGGGTTCGTCTGTGGCCCGACGACGCGGTTCTGCCTGGTTGAAACCCCAAAATGAGGGGTGACCGGACTTCTCGGACTCGCAGCAGCGACAATTCGGTACATGGCACGTGTCGGCGGCGCCACCCGAAAATCAGCTCGAGGCGTCCCTTTTGTTCTCTGCCTCCTCCTCGGAGCGTTGGCCATTGGCGCGGCTGCCGTGGCTTCGCGCTCGTCTTCTTCGACACCCACCTCATCCGTGGGCGCTGCCGTGACGCCGGGGGCTGCGAACGTCAGCGCGGCCAATCCGTCGATCAGCACGTCCACCACGGCGCCTCCCTCCACGACCACGCCGCTCCCGGTCGCCGCGGGATTCGTGGCCGGTCGCGTCACTGCGGTCGGCGACTCGGTGATGCTCGACTACCAAGATCCGCTGCAAACCGACATCCCGGGCGTGAGCGTTGACGCCTCGGTGAGCCGGCAGTGGTCCCAGGGCGAGTCCATTTTTCGGGAACTGAAAGCCTCCGGACAGCTCGGATCCGAAGTGATCGTCGCCCTCGGCACCAACGGTCCGATCAGCGACGCCGACTTCGACACCATGATGGAGATCCTCGCCGGCGCCAGTCGGGTCGTCTTCGTGAACGTCCACGTCGACCGCCCGTGGCAGGACCCGAATAATGCGACGATCGCCGCCGGTGCCGCCCGCTATCCTTTGGTGGAAATCTCGGCCATGGTGTAGTCATCGCTGAAGTACACGCGACTGCCGTCGGTGGCGACCTGATGAATCATATAGGCCGATGTTTTGCCGCGGCCTGTTCGCGTCAGTTGTTGAATTCCCGTCACAACAGGCTTCCAGTGGCGGGCCGCTCGGTACAGCGATCCGACAAGGATCAGCAGCAGAAGGACAATCGCGGCCACCAACCTACCTCGCCCCCAAGAATGCGCTACTGGAGCTGAACTTTTAAGCGTGTCGGCCCTATTTGAGGTGCTGCCCGTCTCAATGTCGCGCTTCAGCCGCAACAGCTCGGCCCGCATCTCCGCAGCGTGCTGGTAACGCAAGTTGCGGTCCTTCTCCAGCGCCTTGTTGATGATCTCCTCAAGTTTGGAAGGAACGTCGGGGTTCAGTCGTACAGGAGCTACGGGAGGCCGGTTCAGGATCGCCTCGAATATTGCTGCTGGACTGTCCCCGCGGAAAGGCTGCTGTCCCGTGGCCATCTCGTACAGGACAGCCCCAAACGAGAACAGGTCCGTACGGGCGTCCAACTCTTTGGCTCGTGCCTGCTCGGGCGACATATATGCCACCGTGCCAAGCGTCGAGCCGGGGCTGGTCAGGTGTTGTTCGTCAGGTTCGGTCAGTGTTGCGGCCGCGGCAATCTGACTCGACGAACTGGTCTTGCGCGGAACCTTCGCCAGTCCAAAATCGAGAATCTTGGCATGACCACGCTCGGTTACAAAGATGTTGGCCGGCTTGATGTCGCGGTGGACGATGCCTTTGGCATGCGCGGCATCCAGAGCATCCGCAGTTTCAATGGCCAAGTCAATCAGAACATCTGTCTCGAGGGGCTTTCCGGCGATCCGCTGCTTCAGCGTCACGCCGTCCAGAAACTCCATGGCGATGAATGGTTTGCCGTTCTGCTGCGCAATCTCATAGATGGTGCAGATGTTGGGATGGTTGAGGGCCGATGCCGCCTCGGCCTCGCGCTGGAAGCGGGCCAGCGCGTGTGGTTCGTTGGCCACGTCGTCTGGCAAAAACTTCAAAGCCACGAATCGGTGCAGGTTTGTGTCCTCGGCCTTGTAGACGATACCCATGCCACCACCGCCCAGCTTCTCCACGATGCGATAGTGGCCGAGGAGTTCCTCACAAGCCAATTGCGGACGGGACTCTGCACCAATCATCCGAGAGACCTCCCAGGGAGGTACGCGAACGCAGGGTTCTAGCCTTCTCAACCGTTATTCGGACGAATACGGAGTCAATATGCCATCGGAAGAGGTTGCTGTCAGTGACAGCGGACACCGTGGACGGTTCGTGCTGCTGATCGCCAGTCGCTAATTGCCTACGTCTGCAGAACCCCCACACTAAATTTCGGCACTTCTGGATTCAGCGCCGCCGCCTCCAGGGCCGTAATCAGCGCCTCGCGGGTGTCCATGGGATCGATGATCTTGTCGATCCACAACCGCGCCGCACCATAGCGCGGATCCATCTGCTCGTCGTAAGTGGCCTTCACTTCGTCGTACAGCTTCTTCTTATCTTCCTCGCTTAGTTTCTTGCCACCGCGTTCGAGCTGCTTGATCTTGATTTCGACCAGAGTGTTGGCAGCCGACGCGCCGCTCATCACCGCGTACTTTGCAGTCGGCCACGCAAAGACAAAGCGCGGATCGTAGGCCTTGCCGCACATCGCGTAGTGTCCCGCTCCAAACGAGCCGCCGATGATGACCGAGATCTTCGGCACGACGGAGTTCGACACGGCGTTCACCATCTTCGCGCCTGCGCGGATGATGCCGCTCCACTCCGCATCGCGGCCCACCATGAAGCCATTGACGTCGTGCAGAAAAACCAGCGGCACCAGGTTCTGGTTGCAGTCCATGATGAAGCGTGCGGCCTTCTCCGCCGACTCCGTATAGATCACGCCGCCGAATTCCATGCGCTTGTTGCCCGAGTGGTCCACCTGCTGCACGTGGGTCTTCTGGTTGGCGACGATGCCGACCGCGTATCCTCCGATGCGCGCGTAGCCGCAAAGCAAGGTCTCGCCGTACCCCGCTTTGTACTCGTCGAACTCGCTGGCATCGACGATGCGCGCGATGATCTCCTTCATGTCGTACTGCCGCCCGGGATCGTCGTCGTACACGCCGTAGATTTCCTCCGCGGGATACAACGGCTCGCGCGACGGCTTGCGGTCGAAGACGCCGAGCTGCCGGTTGCCCATCTTGTCCACCAGCGAGCGGATGCGTGCCAGGCAACTCTCGTCGTCGGGCTCGCGGAAATCCACAGTGCCGCTGATCTCCGAGTGCATCTTCGCGCCGCCCAGCTCTTCGGCGGAATACTTAGCCCCAATCGCTGCCTGCACCAGCGCCGGCCCCGCGAGAAACAGTCCGCTGCCTTCGGTCATCAGGATGTGGTCGCACATCACCGGCAAGTACGCACCGCCCGGCGACGCACATTCCCATGATGGCGGTGATCTGCGGAATCCCCATCGCCGACATCACCGCATTGTTGCGAAACACGCGGCCAAAATCGTCGGTGTCGGGAAAGACATCTTCCTGTAGCGGCAGAAACACCCCCGCCGAATCGACCAGGTAAATCGTCGGGATGCGATTATCGATCGCGATGTTCTGCGCGCGAATCACCTTCTTCGCGGTCATCGGAAAGAACGCGCCGGCCTTCACCGTAGCGTCATTCACGATGAGCATCACCAGGCGTCCCTGCACACGCGCGAATCCCGTGACGACTC
Source organism: uncultured Acidobacteriaceae bacterium (assembly GCA_963738905.1). Classification (GTDB taxonomy): domain Bacteria; phylum Acidobacteriota; class Terriglobia; order Terriglobales; family Acidobacteriaceae; genus DASRAA01. The sequence continues at coordinate 769,695 of CAVTYG010000004.1, read as the reverse complement.
CCGCCGCACGGCGCTCCGCCCCATTCTTCGTACATGCCCCACGCCGCGTAGCCGCCCAGCTCGAAAAACTCGCTGCCGGGATCGATGAGCTTCGCAATTCGTTCGCGAGCGACGAGTCGTCCCTTCTTTTTCTGCGCCTCGATGGCCTTCGCTCCGCCACCTTGCTCGATTTGCTCCTCGTCCATGCGCATGCGCGCCACCAGTTCGGCGACAGCATGCTGGTTGCGCTCGAAGCGTGGGGCGGTTTTCACCTTAGTGGGGAGCTGGTAAGACGATTCGGCGTGCCTGGATTCACTCATGGTTAACAGTCGTGGGCCCGAGGGCAGACCGATAACGATAAAGCAGCAGCGCAAGTGCGCGCAATGCCGTGGATTTTTAGTCCGCGAGGAATTTGCGGTGGCCCACCCTGCCTGACGTTGGCAAGTGTGGGGCGAATGCCGAATGGTCGCTAACCCTCGCATCGATTCCGTATTTCCATGGGGAAGCCGCGCAGCGGTGGACTGGTTATTCCGCAAGCTCTGAAGGCGCGCCATGATGCGGGGCTTTAGCAAGTCACCTCTTCGCAACTGCTTAGGGTTTGGACCCGCAACTGCTGTGCCCGCTTCAAAACTAGGGGCCCAAAAAGCAGGCTGGCTGGCGCTGTTTTACAATAGCTAGGGCCTGCTCTGGTGGCCATGCGTTCGGATAACCTAATGCCCTTTTTGGCCGTCTTACATTCGGCGGCAATCTCCGCATACCGGCTAACGTGGCAACCAAAGTGAAAGTGGCTGAACCTCAGCCTCGTAACGTGCGTAAAGGGCCTGCCCGTCCGGGTCGGCGTCCCTCTCCCGGCAACCATCACGTTACCCTCACCGACCCGATTGTGAAGAAGATGATGGTCGCCTTTTTGGTGTGCGGCCTGCTGTTCATGGCGGTGTTCGCCTTCTTCTATGTGAAGTACGAGCGCATCGTGGACCGCCGCATGTCGGGCCCCATCTTCAACAATGCCGCCCGGATTTACGCCCGGCCGCGCACCGTTCGGGTCGGCGAAAAGCTTACAGCGAGCGAGATTGCAACGTATCTCAATCGTGCCGGATACAGCGAGCAGGGCAAGGAAAACGAATCGCCGATCGGGAAGTATCGGCTCTCGGGCGGCAGCCTGATCGTGATGCCGGGCGAGGAATCGTTCCATGCCTCCGAGACGGCTACGATTGGCTTCAGTGAAGGCAAGATCAATTCGATTTCACTGTCGGGGTCGTCCCCGAGCGCATACGAACTTGAGCCGCGAATGCTCACCTCGCTGTTCGGCAGCCAGGACCGCTCCAAGCGGCAGCTTGTGACCTTCGACGAAATTCCGCCGGACCTGGTGAATGCCGTTGTCGCTATCGAGGACCGTCGTTTCTTCCAGCACAGCGGCGTGAATTACTTCCGCCTGATGGAAGCTGCGGCCAGCGACATTCTGCACGCGCATCGCGGACAGGGCGGTTCGACGCTTACCATGCAGCTCTCGCGCGGGTTCTTCCTTTCGCCGGAGAAGACCGTACAGCGCAAGCTCACGGAGATGCTGATTGCTATCGAGCTGGAGCAGAAATTCTCCAAGCAGCGCATCTTCGAGATGTATGCCAACCAGGTTCCGATGGGACAGCGCGGTTCGTTCGGCATCAATGGCTTCGGGGAGGCGTCGCGGGCCTACTTCAATAAAGACATCAAGAACCTGACGCTGCCGGAGTGCGCGCTGCTGGCGGGAATCATCCAGCGACCCAGTCACCTGTCGCCCTACCGTCATCCCGAGCGGGCGCTGGAGCGTCGCAACCTGGTGCTCGATTCCATGGTGGAGACCGATGCGATCACACGCGAGCAGGCCGACCGAGCGAAAGCGACGCCCCTGAAGCTGGCGGCACCGAATGTCGAGGCCAGCGAGGCACCGTACTTCGTTGACCTGGTGAAGGACCAACTCTCCAGCCAGTACAACGAGAGTGAGCTTAACCAGGAGGCCATGCGCATTTACACCACGGTCGATCCTGAGCTGCAGGTTGCCGCTGCCGACGCTGTGGAAGTGGGCATGAAACTGGTGGACGAGCAAGTCCTGAAGGCGCGGATACACAAGGCCACTACCGGCACGGGGGGCAAGGCGCAAACCACGACCACGGTTGATTCCGGCCCTCTGCCGCAGGTCGCTGTGGTGGTGCTCGATCCTCATACGGGAGAGGTGCTGGCACTGGTCGGCGGCCGCAATTACGGGGTCAGCCAGCTCGACCATGCCGTCGCCAAGCGCCCAACGGGATCGATCTTTAAGCCGTTCGTGTATGCGGCGGCAATCAATACCGGACTGACCGGGCAGAAAATCACGCTGGCAGTTTCCCCGCCGCCGGGAAGCGAGAACAGTCCGCCGAGTATCGATACCAGTGGAGCTTCCGGAGTGTTTACTCCGGCCACGCTGGTGGACGACTCGCAAGTAAGCATCGCGTACAAAGACGAGGTTTACGAGCCGCGCAACTACCATGAGGCATTTCACGGCGAAGTCACAGCCCGCTATGCGTTGGCTATGTCGCTCAACAACGCAACCCTGAAAGTCGCGCAGGCAGTCGGATTCGGAACGGTCGCTTCGTTGGCCAAGGCGGCGGGAATCACCAGCGTGCGCGCTACTCCCTCGATCGCGCTGGGCTCGTATGACGCGAGTCCCCTGGAGATGGCCGGAGCCTACACCGTTTTCAGTAACGGCGGAACGCACATCACGCCGATCCTGCTGAAGTCGGTCCGCGATTCCCAAGGCGGGGTGCTCAGCGACTATCGCAGCGAAACCAAGGGTGTGCTCGATCCGCGCGTGGCCTACGTGATGACGACCATGATGCAGGGCGTCATCGACGGAGGCACGGGCTACCCGGTACGGCAGAAGGGCTTCACCGCTCCCGCCGCCGGAAAGACCGGGACCTCGCATGACGCGTGGTTCGCCGGCTATACCAGCAACCTGCTTTGTATTGTGTGGATTGGCAATGACGACTACACCGACATTAAGCTCTCCGGCGGCACTACCGCCGCGCCCATCTGGGCTGAGTTCATGAAGCGAGCCCAGAAGGTCCCGCAGTACTCGGATATGAAGGGGTTCCCGGCGCCGGCAGGAGTCATTGACGTAAAGCTCGACAAGGTCACGAATCGGCTCGCCACCGAAGCTTGTCCGCAGGACTACTACGTGTCGTTCATTGCCGGCACCGAGCCGAAGGAGACCTGCGAGCAGGCCTTCAGCGACCATCGCAACTTCTTCTCCAAGATTTTGGGACTGGGAACGCCTGAGACCAACGCGCCGCCGCCCACGACCAACGGACCGGTGCCGGGCGCGAGCACGGCCTCAGGGACAGGCCAGCCGTCCTCACAGGCTGACGCAGCGGCCCAGGAGCAGAAGAAGAAAAAGGGCTTTTTGGGGCGAATTTTCGGCGGGAAAGACAAGAACCAGGTTTCGAACGACCCAGGCGCAAATTCTTCTCCAGATAAAGGAAACAAACCGCAGCCCCAGTAGGTCTAAAATATGTCAGGGGATTTGGGAGTCGGGGGTGGAGGTATGTCTCCTCACCATTTATCGCGCGTGGTCCGCAGGCGCCTCGGATTGTTCGCCGTCGTAGCAGCAATTCTGTCCACCGCACTCATCGCAGCGGATGAGCCACAACAACCGACTCCGGCACCACTGATTTCGTTAACGACCAGCACTCCTCAAGAGCTCGAACGGGAGGGCGATCAACTGCGCGCGGAGAAGCGTTACCTCGATGCCGTCGACTACTACAATGCCGCCCTCGGCAAGCAAGCCACCGCGATACTGTGGAACAAGAAAGGCATCGCGCTGCTGTTCCTGCAACACAATAAGGAGGCCGAGAAGTGTTTCCAGCAGGCGTTGAAGCTCGATAAGAATTCTGCCGAGGGCATGAACAACTTGGGCTTCATTGCGCAGATGGAGAAGCGTTACAACAAGGCCATCAAGTACTACAACAAGGCGCTGGTGATCCGGCCGAACTCGCCGACCTTCCACTACAACTTGGGCGCGGCGTACTTCAGCAAGCATGATTTCGCCAAGGCTTCGCAGGAATACCACACCGCTTACCAGCTTGATCCCGACATCTTTCAGCGCGTCTCTAAGACCGGGGTGATGGCGCAGTCGTCTTCTCCCGAGGACCGGGCTGCGTTTTCCTTCATGGTTGCGCGCATGTATGCCGAAGCCGGCGATGTGGACCACTCGCTTGAGTATCTGCGCAAGGCGATGGAGGAAGGCTACAAGAACATTAATAAGGTCTATACCGATTCCGAGTTTGCCAGCCTCCGCACCGACAAGCGCTTCACCGAGCTGATGGCGCAAAAGCCGCAGGCCATCCAGTAGCGCGGGACGCCACTCTGTTTGCGGCGTTCTTGTTTGTTTTCAGTGATTTAAGGCCGTCATAAAAGCACAGAGCTTACAATGATTAGTTGCGGCTCTCACACCTTCGTGGAAGCCGGACGTTGAGGTTTGCCGGAACTTTTGCTGTGCTTCGGGTGAAATACATACGAAAGCGACAGCGATTCATCCTGAGGTAGCGTTGCTGATCGACCAGACCGACGAACAGCTCCTGGAGCAGGCGCTGACAGGCAATGAAGATGCGTTCACCGTCCTTTACCGGCGGCGGCAGGGTCCTGTTTACCGTTTCGCCCTGCACATGAGCGGTTCGGTACAGATTGCTGAAGAAGTGACGCAAGAGGTGTTTCTGTTTCTGCTGCAGCGGGGAAAGGACTTCGATCCGCAACGCGGAGTGCTGGCTGCCTACCTGTTCGGCGTGGCCCGAAACTACGTCCGTCGGGCGGTGGAGAAGAGCGTCTCGGAGGCGATGACCACCACGCCTGCGCTTGAGGATGATCCTTGCCTGGTGACGGATTTCGATCCGGTACGGGACATTGCCCGCAGCCAGACTTCGAAAGCCCTGTGGAAAGCGGTGCTGTCGTTGCCGGAGCACTACCGGGAAGTCGTGGTGCTGTGCGATTTACAGGAACTCAGCTACGCGCAGACTGCCGAAGCTTTGGGGTGCGCGCTGGGAACCGTTCGTTCGCGCTTACATCGAGCGCACGAGATGCTGGTGCGAAAGCTACAACACTCCGCGCCGGTCAGAGCCAAGTTTCCCGGGGATGCCGCGAGGTGCGTGTCATGAAATGTAACGAATTCACAACCGCCGCTGAGTCACTGACGCCGTCGAAGTTGCTACGGTTGCAAACCGAAGATCCGAGCCTGGCGGAACACGCGCGGGAGTGCGCGGCCTGCGGCGAATGGTTGGCGTCGCAACGATTTCTGGGCGCGGCCTTGCAGAGCTTGCGGTCGGAGACAGGCGAGCGCGAGGCCGGACCACACGTGGAGAGCGCAGTACTGCAGGCGTTCCGGGAGTGCGAATTTGAGCCGGCGGCGGGCGAGAGTCCGGACCTGGCAGCTCCGGCGGCTTGGCGTCTCAGCCGCTACTTCGAGATCGGAGCCTACGTTGCTGTGGCCGCGGCGTTGATTGTCGGCGTGTTTCTGGGCTCGCGGGTCCTGAGGGACCGGCATGTCAATGCGGCGCCGATACAGGCACAAACCACGACTGTTCCGCAGAACGTGGCGCCGGAAGTGCAGCCGGTCACGGAGAGTCCGAAAGTAGAAGTAGCGAAGGTGACGGGTGCCCCGGTGCAAGTGACAAACGCGGTAGTGAAACGGTCACAAACGGTATCGGCGCAGACAGCGAAGACCGAAGGTAACGACGGATACGTGGCGCTGATGTTGTGCGACCCGCTGATTTGCTCGGGAGATGAGCAGGTCATTCGGATGGAGTTGCCGGTAACAGGTTCTTCTCCGGTATTGGCAGACGTCGTTGTGGGTGAAGATGGCCTGGTTCGGGCCATGCGCATTGTGAATTAGAGAAGGAAAGCGGAAAGGCTCGAGGTTGATTGATGAACGCTACGAGGTCGAGAATTTGGGCTCCATTATCGGGAGTTGTCATTATTGGTCTTTTGCTGGTGAATGCGGCGGCACAATCGCAGCCAGCGCCTCCACCTCCTCCTCCCGGCCCCCCGCATGAAGGTTTTCTCATGGCCGGCGGGCCGATCGGTGGCGAGTTCGGCGAAGGCAAGACCGTAACCGGCGCGCCGTTGACGGCCGAGCTGACCGTCACGCGCGACACCACGCTGGCGGACGGAAACACCATTCACACGGATTCACAAGTGAAGGTATACCGCGATTCGCAGGGGCGGACTCGCCGCGAGATGGGCGTGGACCTGGTCACTCCTGCGACAGGCAACGTAAAGCGCAACATGGTCACGATCAATGACCCGGTTACCGGCCAGAGATACGTGTTGAATCCGGACAATAAGACAGCCCGGCAGATGCCGGGGCACCGACCCAAGAGTCATGGGCTGAATGGGCACGGGCCGGATGGTCCCGCGGCTGGCGATGCCGGCCGGTTTGGCGGTCCCGGCGGTGGTGCAGTAACGAAGGAAGATCTGGGCACGAAGACGATCAACGGTGTGCAGGCGGAAGGCGTGCGAGTGACGCGCACGATCAGCGCCGGCGCGATCGGCAACAGCAAGCCCATCAACGTGGTCACCGAGCGTTGGTACTCACCCGACCTGCAGATGGTGGTGATGGTAGTACACAGCGATCCCATGATGGGAACGGTCACGACCAAGCTGACAAACGTGACCAAGGGAGATCCGGACGCATCACTGTTCCAGGTACCGTCCGACTATAAGGTCGAGACGGGCCGGCCCAACGAACCGATGTACATGCCGATGAAACCAGAGTAGATTCCCCGCACCAGCAGCCCTCCTAATGCGACGGCGGAAGTCCGAAAAGGCTTGCGCCATTTTTGTGTCACCGACAATTGACATTTTTGACGGTGAACAGGCGTACAATTTGGCGCACGGAGGGGATTTTCCTTCATCCGGAGACAGTATGTTTCGGCCCACTCCACTACGGGCAGTACTCTCCCTTTTGTTCCTGATACCGGTGTATTGCGCCGCGCAGGGATCCATGCCATCCCGCAACGCCAGCGTGGAGATCCTCGTGCGCGTGACGTTGCCGGACGACCGGTCTGCCGGCGACCAGATTCGGGTGGAATTGGTGAGTGACATGGGCGTCCCGGTCGGGGACATGTTCACCGACTCGGAAGGACGGGTTGCCTTCCGTGTCACCAGCGGAGGAACGTACGAAGTACGGGTTTCCGGTAGTCCCATCGAAGGAAGAACCACCGAGAGTGTCCGGATTGAAGACATGGACAAAAGCAGGACAGTCTATGTTCGCGTAAAACCGCATAGCGATGCGACTGCGACGTCAACCAAGTCCAATGCACCTCCAGTGACCTCGGCTGCGGAGCTGCGCATTCCCGCTGACGCCAGGAAAGCCTTCCACAAGGGAATGGAAGCGTGGCAACGGAACGATTATCCGAAGGCCGCCGAACACTTCGAGAAAGCAGTGGCCCTCTATCCGCAGTACGACACGGCGCTCAACAATCTCGGCGTGATGTACTACCACATGGGGCAGAGTGAAAAAGCACGAGCGGCATTTGAGCATTCGGTTGCGTTGAACGACAAGAATGCCGACGCTGACCGCAACCTGGCACGCATTCTGATTCACGAAGGCAACTATCCCCGCGCCGAAGAGCTGCTGAAGAAGTCCCTAATGGTGGAGCCGTTGAATCCCGTAAGCCTCACGTTGATCTGTGTCGCGGAGATCCAGACCGGCGACGATGACGCAGCATTGGCAACGGCACGTAAAGTCCACCAATTGCCCCATGAGGGATACTCGCTCGTGCATGACATTGCGGGCCAGGCTTACGAGCACAAAGGGCAGCCGCAGAACGCCTACATCGAGTACGAAACCTATCTGAAGGAAGACCCCAACGGCGCAGAGGCAGGCCAGGTGAAGAACGCGCTGGCCAGGCTCACGGCCTCGAACCGTGCCAATCCTTCGCAGTAGCCTACGGGCGATCGATGGATGCCGGGCTCCGCTTATCTGCTGTATCCTAAGAAAACTCATGATGACCAAGCTGGCTTTTGCCTTCCTGTTGCTTTGTTTCGGAATCGTTGCCAACGCCGGCAACCCGCCTGCGATACGCGGCGGGAACGGCATCGTGCTTCCGCCTCCACCGCCGACGAAGGCCGCGCCGGTGACTGAGAACCTTCACGGCGTCACCGTGACCGATCCCTATCGCTGGCTGGAAGACAGCAAGAGCCCCGCCACGCGGGAATGGCTGAAGACGCAGATGCAGTACACGGAGGACTATCTCGGGCAGGTGAAGATACGGCCTGAGGTCGTCAAGCGCCTGACAGAGCTGGTACGGGTCGAAACTTACGGGATGCCGGAGGAACGTGGGACAAATACTTCTTCAAGAAACGTCTGCCGGAAGAGAACCAGGGATCGATCTATGTTCGGGAGGGATTGAAAGGCCGCGATGAACGCCTGGTCGATGCCAGCAAGTTGAGCGCCGATCAGAATACGTCGATTGGCATTGCCGACATTTCCAAGAATGGCGACCTGCTGGTGTATGACGTTCGCGAAGGCGGCGCCGACGAACAGACCGTCCATCTGCTGAATGTGAAGACGCGGGCGGAGCTTACCGACGTGTTACCGAAGGCACGCTATGGAGGCGTCGATCTCAGTCCCGACGAGAAGGGCCTGTATTACTCGAAGTTCGAGCAGGCTGGCTCGACGGTGTTTTATCACCAGCTTGGCACGCCTGTTTCAGAAGACAAGCTGATTTTTGGCAAGTCGTTTGGAGACGAAACATTCGGCCCGATGGAGTTGATCTACTCCGAGGTCACGCAGAACGAACGGTATCTGGTCATCCATGTGGCGCACGGAGTCCCGCCGAAGCGCATCGACATTTATGTGAAGGACCTGAGGAACGCCGACTCGCCGATTCGCCCGTTGATTCACGGCATCGACAGCCGCTTCTCGCCGGTGAATTACGAGGATGATTTTTACGTTCTGACCGATTACCAGGCGGAGAACTACCGCGTCGTCAAAGTGAAGGTATCGGACGCGGCACCGGAACACTGGCAGACGATCGTCCCCGAAAGCAAAGACGTGATCGAGTCGATTGCGATTGTCGGTGGGAAGCTGTTTGCCACCGGCCTGCACGATGTCATCACCCAGACACAGGCGTACGAACTCGACGGTAAGCCGGCAGCGAAGATTGTTTATCCGACGCTGGGCGCGGCCTCGGGAATGTCGGGGCTCGAAACGTCGCGGAATGCTTTTTACAACTTCGAGTCGTTCACGATTCCACCCGGCATTTATCACTACGATGTCGCGACCGGCAAGACTGAGGTCTTCGCGAAACCGAATGTTCCGTTCGCCTCGGACAAGTACGAGGTGACGCAGGTTTTCTATAACTCGAAAGACGGCACGCGAGTGCCGATGTTTGTGTCCGGCAAAAAAGGTCTGAAGCACGATGGGACCACGCCGACCTTGATCTTTGCCTACGGGGGATTCAACGTGAGCCTGCCGCCACATTGGGACCCGGAGTATGCCTGGTGGATGGAGCAGGGCGGATATTTTGCCCAGCCCAACCTGCGCGGCGGTGGCGAATATGGCGAAGCCTGGCATAAGGCCGGCATGTTCGAGAAGAAACAGAATGTCTTCGACGATTATTTCTCCGCGGTGGACTATCTCATCGCGCAGAAGTACACGTCACCGGCGTATCTTGCGGTACGTGGGCGCTCGAATGGCGGACTATTGATGGGTGTAGCGATGACGCAGCACCCGGAGTTGTTCGGGGCGATCTGGTGCGGGTATCCGCTGCTGGACATGCTGCGGTACCAGAACTTCCTGGTTGGACGGTGGTGGACGGCGGAGTACGGATCGGCCGAAAAGGCCGACGAGTTCCCTTACCTGATCAAGTACTCGCCTTATCACAATGTGAAGGCCGGCGTGAAGTATCCGGCAATCATGTTCAATACCGGCGATTCGGACACGCGCGTCGATCCTCTGCATGCCCGCAAGATGACAGCGCTGATGCAGGCCGACACAGGAAGTGACAGGCCCATCCTGCTGCACTACGAGCTGAAAGCCGGGCACAGCTCGGGAGTTTCGATTACGCAACTGGTGAACGATACGGCGGACGAATTGTCGTTCCTGTGGAATGAAACTGGCGGGAAATAGGCTCCGATAGCGGCCGGGATTTGGCCAAATTCTGGAATTGTTCCACGTGGAACAATTGTTTCAGATCAGAACAAGCGTTCCAAATTGCGCCTCTTATGCGCTTCGTCACCTGCCGACGTGACCCGTCTCACAGAGTTCCCCTACAAATAGGAAGAAGCTGGCTTTAGCAGGTTGGAGCAGCCCGACGCGGGCGGCTCGACAACCATGCAGCCGTGAATGGGACCAAGTCGGTCCCGAAGTGCTGGTCCCTTGCGAAAGGAGCGTCCACGCACATGCCAGCTCTGCCGATGCTTGCGGACAGTCAGGAACAGGCCTACATCGACCAGACGATCGCTAAGAATGCCGGGCGTCCAGGTGCGTTGCTGGGCATTCTCGAGGCAGTCCAGGAGCACAACCCACACAAATATCTGCCGCTCGAAGTGCTTCAGTACGTAGCGGCAAAACTGGAACTGCCACTTTCGCAGATCTACAGCTTCGCGACCTTCTACGCGCTCTTCAACCTGCAGCCGCAGGGCGAGAACACGGTGTGTATCTGCCGCGGAACCGCGTGTCACACGCGCAACTCGCGCAACCTGCTGGAGAGCCTTCGACTGGAACTGGGGCTCGGACTCGAAGATGAAGAAGAGGCCGGGGACGCCGACAAGGTGGCGCTGACGACCAAGGACGGCAGATTCACGGTGCGGACGGTGGCCTGCTTCGGGCAGTGTGCCCTGGCTCCGGTGGTGGAGGTCAATCACCGTATTTGCGGGCACGTCAATGAACGCACGCTACAGCGCGAAGTAAGAGCGCTGGAACGGGAGAGTGAATGATGCCGCGGATGGAAGACATCGGAGTATTCAACGCGATCCGCGAGGCCGGACTGAACAAGCTGCTGCCAACCTGCCCGCGAATCGCGGTGGGCATGGGCACATGCGGACGCGGCAACGGCGCGGAAGGCCTGTACCACGCCTTCGTCGATGCCATTGAGTCGAGCGGCACGGATTTCTTTCTGACCGGCGTCGGATGCTTCGGCGCGTGCTGCCAGGAGCCTCTCGTAAACGTACATGTGCCCGGAGCGCCGCTGCTGATGCTGCATCAGGTGCAGGCGAGCGATGCGGCTCGGATCATTCACGACGTCGTGGGCGGCAGCATCACACCCGACCTGGTTTACTGCAAAATCGAGGAGTGGGACCACGTGACCGGGTCGGTCCGATACGGACATGGGTATCCCGAGATACCCGCATGGAACGAGGTGCCCTTTTTCAAGGGCCAGAAGAAGATCGTGCTGCGCAACTGCGGGCTGATTAATCCTGACGATATCGAGGAATACATTGCGGTTGGTGGATACCAGGCGCTATACAAGGCGCTGATCGACGGCAAGCCGGAAATGATCGTCGAGCAGATCAAGGCCGCCAAGCTGCGAGGGCGCGGCGGAGCGGGCTTCCTGACGGGAAATAAGTGGGAGTTCCTGCGCAAAGCGGTGGCCGACCGCAAGTTCATCATCTGCAATGCCGACGAAGGCGATCCCGGCGCGTACATGAACCGCAATGAGATCGAGAGCGATCCGCACTCGATGCTGGAGGGCATGATCATCGGCGGTTATGTCATGGGCGCTACGCATGGAATCATCTACGTGCGCGCAGAATATCCGTTGGCGGTACACCGGCTGCGCAAAGCCATCGAGCAGGCATACGAGTATGGCGTGCTCGGCGAAAACATTCTGGGACGAGGCTTCAAATTCGACATCGAGCTCGTGGAAGGCGCCGGAGCGTTCGTTTGCGGCGAGGAAACGGCGCTGATTGCGTCCCTGGAAGGACAAGCGGGGCGGCCACGGCCGAGACCACCGTTTCCGGCGCAGAAGGGCCTCTGGGGGAAACCCAGCAACATCAATAACGTCGAGACGTGGTACAACATCGCGCCGATCGTGAGCAAAGGTCCGGCGTGGTTCACGGAGACGGGGAGCGCCAAGAGTCCGGGCACGAAGGTGTTTTCGCTGGTGGGCAAGGTGCAGAACACCGGCCTGGTGGAGATGCCGCTAGGGACTCCGCTGAAGACTTTCATCTATGACATCGGTGAAGGCGGAGTCGGTGGGCGCACCATCAAGTCGATGCAGACAGGCGGTCCGTCGGGCGGATGCATTCCGCACGAGATGTTTGACACGCCGGTCGATTACGAAAACCTGGCGCAACTGGGGTCGATCATGGGTTCGGGCGGCATGGTTGTCATGGATGAAGACAACTGCATGGTGGATGTCGCCCGCTATTTTGTGGAGTTCACCAATTCGGAGTCGTGTGGGAAGTGCGTTCCCTGCCGCGTGGGCCTGAACAAGTCACTGCGCATCCTGAACCGCATCACCGCGGGCGCCGGACGTATGCAGCACCTGGAAACGCTGGAGCAACTGGGGCCATTCATCCGCGATTGTTCGCTGTGCGGACTCGGGCAGTCTGCGCCGAACCCGGTAATGACCACGATGCGGCACTTTCGCCACGAGTTCGAAGACCATATCGTGGCGCGGCGCTGCCAGGCTGGGATCTGCACCGAACTGGCGCTGTCTCCTTGTGAGAACAGTTGCCCGCTGCACATGAATATTCCACGCTTCCTGCAGCTCCTGAAAGAAGAGCGCATGGACGAAGCGTTCGACGCGGTGATCCTGGACAATCCGCTGCCCTCTTCGACGGGCCGGGTGTGCCAGCACCCGTGCGATGAACGCTGCCGCCGCCAGACTACGGACGAAGCGGTAAACATGCGGGAGGTGCATCGCTTCATCGCGGACACCATATTGCTCTCGGACCGTTTCGAGGCAGCAGCAACGCGGCTGACGAAGCGCATGCTGGAGCATACCGGACGCAAGATCGCGATTGCGGGAGCTGGACCGGCAGGATTGACGGCTGCATTCTACCTGGCACTGCTGGGACATGAGGTAACGGTTTACGATCCGCTGCCCGAAGCGGGGGGCATGCTGCGCTTCGCGCTGCCGGAGTATCGACTGCCAAAGCCGGTGCTGGCACGCGAGATCGAGCTGATTGAGCGGCTGGGGGTAAAGTTCGCGCTCAACACCCGCATCGGCACGGATATTTCGCTGAATGAACTCGATGAGCGCTTCGATGCGGTCTTTATGGCAATTGGCACGTGGAAGGAATCGTGGGTTTACTTGTCGGGCACCGAGCTGAAGGGCGTCTATCCCGCGCTTCCGCTCCTGGAGTCGGTAGCCAAGGGCGAACCCGTGAACCTGGGGCGCAAAGTCGTGGTCATTGGCGGCGGCAACGCTGCGATTGATTCCGCACGGACGGCGCTGCGCAAAGGGGCCGAGGTCGTCGTGGTGTATCGCCGCGAGCGCAAGGACATGCCGGCGATTGAGGAAGAGACCGAGGCAGCCGAGAAAGAAGGCGCACGCATCGTGTTTCTATCGGCGCCGCACCGCATCATCGGCGATGCCAAGGGCAACGTGAAAGCGCTGGAAGTGGTGAAGACACGGCTGGGCGAGTACGACACGTCAGGACGCCGCAAGCCGGTGCTGACCGACGAAGTACAGCGCATCGAATGCGACTCGGTGGTACTGGCGGTGGGCGAAACCGTGGACCTGGATTTCTGCAAGGCGTCCGGGCTGCAGATCAAGCAGAACGGCACGATTGAAGTGGACCGGTTCAAGCTGGAGACCAGCCGTCCGCGCTTCTTTGCCGGGGGAGACCTGGTGACGGGAGCATCGAACGTCTCGAATGCGATGGCGTTCGGCAAACGGGCGGCGCGTGCCATTGACGAGCAACTGATGGAAACACAGCGCTGGGACAGCTTGTTTCCGGCGATGGAGTACGAGCAGTCACCACCCAAGGACGTCAGCGAGTGTCATCGTCATAAGCCGCGCGAACTGCCGGTGCGGGAACGGGCGCAGTCGTGGAACGAGGTTGTCTCGGCCTTGGGCGCCGAGGAAGCGTACGAAGAAGCTTGCCGCTGCCTGCGCTGCGACATCAAGGTGACGGCGTCCCGCTAAGAGAGGAGAAATCTGTTTTGCCGCAAAAGAAAGTTTCACTTCGCATCGACGGCGAGCTGGTGGATGCTCTCGAAGGACAGTCCATCCTGGAAGCGGCGCGCGCCAGCGGGAAGAATATTCCGACGCTGTGCTATCTGGAAGGACTGAGCTCGGTGGGCGCATGCCGGCTGTGCATGGTCGAAGTCTCGGGCATTGACCGGCTGTTTCCCGCCTGCACCACTCCGGTGCAGGATGGGATGTCGGTGACGACAACTTCTCCGAAGCTGTCGCGCTATCGGCGCATCACGACCGAACTGCTGCTGGTGGAGCGCAATCACGTGTGCGCGGTGTGCGTGGCGAACGGCCACTGCGAGTTGCAAGACATGGCTTACTCGCTGGGCGTTACCAGCGTGCGTTTTGCCTACAACTTCCCCAAGCTCAAGGTGGACGCGACGCATCCCCGCTATGTTCTGGACCACAACCGCTGCATCCTGTGTACGCGTTGCGTGCGGGTGTGCGCAGAGGTGGAGGGGGCGCACGTGTGGAACGTGGTTTCACGCGGCATCCACGCGCGCATTGTGCCCGACCTGAACCAGAACTGGGGGGATGCGAAATCCTGCACCAGTTGCGGCAAGTGTGTGCAGACGTGTCCGACGGGAGCGTTGGCAGAGAAAGGCAAGGCCGTCGAGGAGATGGTGAGAGCAACCTCAGCCATCAGCATGATCGCGCGCCGCAAGGGAGGAGTGCCCGCATGAGGAAACTGAGGCTTGCCACGGTCTGGCTCGACGGCTGCTCGGGATGCCACATGGCGATACTCGACCTGGACGCAGCCATTATTCCCATTCTGCGGAAAGTGGACATCGTGTACGGGCCGCTGGTGGACGCCCCGGAATTTCCCGAAGACGTGGACGTAACCCTGGTGGAGGGCGCGGTGAGTTCGCAGGCGGACGCCGACAACATCCAGAAGATCCGCCAGAGAACGAAGACGCTGGTGTCACTGGGGGATTGCGCCGTCACGGGCAATGTCGCCGCCATGCGCAACACGGTGCCGGTAAGCAAATTGCTGCAACGGATCTATGTGGAAGGCGCCGATGCCAGTCCGTGTATACCCGGAGACGGACTGCCGCAATTGTTGAAGCTGGCACGCCCGGCACAAGACTACGTGAAGGTGGATTACAGCATTCCGGGATGCCCGCCGCAGACCAGGAACATCGCCTCGTTTCTTACCAACCTGGTTGAGGGACGCAAGATCGAAGGCGGCAGCAAGATCAAGTTCGGATAGGAGTGTTGATGAAGCGCATAACCATCGAGCCGGTGAGTCGCATCGAAGGCCATGCTAAGGTGACCATCCATCTGGACGATGCCGGCAAAGTATCGGACACGACGTTCCAGGTAACGCAGGTGCGCGGCTTCGAGAAGTTCACCCAGGGCCGCCCGTACTACGAGATGCCGGGAATCACCTCGCGGATATGCGGCATCTGCCCGATCAGTCACCAACTGGCTGCGTCGAAGGCCTGCGATGCCATCATGGCAGTGCGGATTCCCAAGGCGGCACGACTGCTGCGCGAAGTAGTGCACTGCGCGCAGTTTGTGCAGTCGCATGCCCTCAGCTTCTTCTACCTGTCGGGGCCCGACCTGCTGTTGGGCATGAACGCCGATCCAGCGACGCGCAACGTGGCGGGACTGATCGAAGCCGATCCTGAGCTGGCGCGCGCCGGCATCGAATTGCGCAAGTTCGGGCTGAACGTCATCGAGAGCCTGGCCGAAGAGCGGGTACATCCGGCATGGGTGGTGCCCGGCGGGGTGAAGACACCCTTGCAGGTGCAGACGCGTGATCGGTCTGCTGGGTGGGATTCCCGAAGCGATCGAGACTACCATGCGGGCCCTCACCCTTTTCAAGGAGAAACTATCGGGCTTTGCGGAGGAGATCGAGAGTTTTGGCACTACGCCGACCATGTATGCCGGCATGGTGGACAACGATGGGAACCTGCAGATTTACGATGGCCGTATCCGGATCCGCAGCGCCGAGGGGGACATCGTCGAAGACGGAATCGCGGCTGAGGATTATGCGGAGTATATCGGCGAAGCGGCGTGGCGGAATTCTTACCTGAAGGCGCCGTATTACAAACCCCTGGGAGTAACCGAGGGAGTTTACCGGGTGGGACCGCTGGGCCGCCTTAACGTTACGAATGTGTATGGCACCTCACTCGCTGATGCCGAGTTGCAGGAGTTTCGTGAGCGCTTCGGGCGCATCGCACACAGCAGTTTTCTCTATCACTATGCGCGACTCATCGAGATCCTGTATGCCCTGGAACGCATGAAGCTACTGCTCACGCAGCCGGAGGTGCTCGACACGCATGTCCGCGCCACCGCCAACGTCAACGCCCTGGAAGGTGTGGGTGCGATCGAGGCGCCACGGGGAACGCTGATCCACCACTACAAGGTGGACGAAAATGGCGCGATCCTCTGGGCGAACCTCATCGTGGCCACCGGACACAACAATCATGCTATCGCCAGGAGCGTCCACCAGGTGGCTGAGCATTTCGTGAAGGGCGACCACCTGGAAGAAGGCATGCTGAACCGGGTTTCGGCAGTGGTGCGGGCCTACGACCCGTGCCTGAGTTGTTCGACGCACGCCTTTGGCGCACCTGCGGTGAGTATCACGCTGGTGGCAGCGGACGGAAGGTTATTAGACGCGGTTCAGAACTAAGAGTTTTTTGCAGCAATCCTAGAAACGAAATAAATCCCCTGAGGAGAGCTTTCATGTCGTATGTTGTTCATGTAGTGATGACCGAGGAAGAAGAGTCGGTACAACAATCGGTCAGCGCCGGCAAGATCCATGTGGAAGGGCAGTACGAGTACCAGAACCTGGAAATTGCCCGCGAGGCGGCCGAGGTTGCGTGCCACGCTGCGGCCAAGTTGAGGCCAACGCGTACCAAGACGATTGATGATGACGATTGGACGGAGCATCCCGACCGTTCCGACTAGTCGGTACAGGCCCAATAATTCTCAAACTGCGAGGGTGTATTGAAACTTTACGGAAGGCTATTCGCCTTATTTGTGCTGCTGGCGGCGTTCGTGGCTGTCGGTTACTGTGCCGATGAGAAGGAGAAAGAGAAGGCGGCTGAGGACGCTTCTGTTCCATGGCTGGCGCTGGTGGACTCCAATCAGTACGGCGAGAGCTGGTTTCAGACCTCCAGCTCGTTCCGCGACACTACGTCGAAGGAGCAGTGGATTGACGCTTTAAAGACGGTACGCGCTCCGCTGGGCGCGGTGGATTCGCGAAAACTGAAGAGCGCGAGTTATACCACCAAAATGCCGAATGCGCCTACGGGCGAGTATGTCGTCCTGCAAAACGACACCGACTACAAAAACAAGCCTGGTATGGTCGAGACGGTCATCATGGCGCTGGACAAGAAAGGCCAATGGAAAGTGACTGGCTATTTCATCAAACCCGCGGGACGATAATGCATTCTCGCTTACGTCGTAGCGGGACTTGCGAAATCTGAAATGGGCCGGGCGACCTTAAGGGCGCTCGGCCTTTTCGCTTTCAACCCCGTGACAATTAAAAATACGTGACAACGCCGCGTGCCATTGACTGCGTGCGCCGAATCGTGAATCGTTGATGTATCGCCTGCGGCTGCCCAGCGCCCAGCCGAACGAAATGAGGTACGGAGATGAGCACTCTACCAGCCGACCGAGCTACGGACGCTGCATCGATCAGCGCCTACGGGCCTGCCCGGTCCAATGTCACGGGATCACCGCTGAATGCTGACGAATTGCGGAAGACGGATGCATACTGGCGCGCCTGCAACTACCTCAGCCTGGGGATGATTTACCTGCTGGATAATCCCCTGCTGAAGGAGGCGCTCAAGCCGGAACAGATCAAGACCCGCCTGCTGGGACATTGGGGATCGAGTCCGGGCCTGTCGTTTATTTACGTTCATCTCAACCGGCTGATAAAGAAATATGACCTCGACATGATCTTTCTGGCCGGCCCTGGGCACGGAGCGCCGGGGGTCCTCGGTCCCGGGTATCTCGAGGGAACGTATTCCGAGGTGTATCCGGAGAAGAGCGAGGATTACGACGGCCTGCGGGAATTTTTCAAGCAGTTCTCGTTTCCCGGCGGGATCGGAAGTCATTGCACGCCGGAGACACCAGGCTCGATCCACGAAGGCGGAGAATTGGGCTACGTTCTGTCGCATGCGTGCGGGGCGGCGTTCGACAATCCGGAATTGATCGTTGCCGCGGTGGTAGGGGATGGCGAGTCGGAAACCGGCCCGCTGGCGACTTCGTGGCACATCAACAAGTTTCTCAACCCGGCCCGCGATGGCGCGGTGCTGCCGATCTTCCATCTCAATGGATACAAGATCAACAACCCGACGTTGCTGGCACGGATTCCGCACGAAGAGCTGGAGAGCTTGCTGCGGGGATATGGCTGGACGCCGTACTTCGTGGAAGGCTCCGATCACGACACCATGCACCAGGCGATGGCGGCGACGGTCGAACATTGCGTGCTGCAAATCAGAAAGCACCAGCAGGAGGCGCGGGAGAACGGCGCCATCACGCGTCCACACTGGCCCATGATCGTGTTGCGCTCGCCCAAGGGCTGGACCGCGCCGCTCGAGGTCGAGGGTCATCGGCTCGAAGGGTTCTGGCGGGCCCACCAGGTACCGCTTCCCGGCGTGAAGAAAGATCCGGAGCAGTTGCTCCTGCTGGAGAACTGGATGCGCTCGCAGCGTCCGGAGGAGCTGTTCGACGGGGAAGGAAAGTTTGCGGCAGAGTTCCGTGAGCTTGCGCCGGTCGGTACGCGGCGGATGAGTGCCAATCCGCACGCCAATGGTGGACGGGTGAAAAAGGCGTTGCGGCTTCCCGATTTCCGCGAGTATGCCGCGGCGTTCGACAAGCCGGGACGTATTCAGGCGGAAAATACGCGGCCCTTGGGAGCTTTTCTGCGGGACGTGATGAAGCTGAACACGAACAACTTCCGCGTGTTCGGCCCCGATGAAACAACGTCGAACAAGCTGGATTTGGTTTATGAGGCCAGCCAGAAGTTCTGGATCGAGGAGTATTTTCCCGAGGACTCGGACGGAGGCGAGCTCCGCAACGACGGGCGCGTGATGGAGATGCTGAGCGAGCACACGCTGGAAGGAATGCTCGAAGGCTATTTGTTGACCGGCCGGCACGGCTTCTTCTCGACGTATGAAGCATTCGTCCACGTCATCGACTCGATGTTCAACCAGCACGCAAAATGGCTGGAGATCTGTAATCACCTTTCGTGGAGGGAGTCGATCGCGTCCTTGAACCTGCTGATTACCTCGACGGTATGGCGTCAGGACCATAACGGCTTTACGCACCAGGACCCGGGCTTTCTCGACGTGGTGGTCAACAAGAGCGCGAATGTGACACGCATCTACCTTCCGCCTGACGTGAATTGTCTCTTGTCGGTGGCGAACCACTGCCTGCGCAGTCAGAACTACGTCAACGTGATTGTTTGCGACAAGCAGAACCACCTGCAATTCATGACGATGGATGCCGCAATCACGCACTGCACCAAGGGCATCGGCATCTGGGACTGGGCCAGCAATGACGAAGGTGGCGAGCCCGACGTCGTGATGGCCTCGGCGGGCGACATTCCCACGCAAGAGGCGCTGGCGGCGACTGTGCTGTTGCGCGAGGAATTTCCCGACGTCAAGATTCGGTTCATCAATGTGGTTGACTTGTTCAAGCTGCAACCCAGCACGGAACATCCGCATGGGCTTCCGGACAAGGACTTCGACTCGCTTTTCACGCTCGATAAGCCGGTCATCTTCAATTTCCATGGCTATCCCTGGCTGATTCACCGGCTGGCCTACCGGCGTCATAACCACGACAACATGCACGTGCGCGGCTACAAGGAGAAAGGCAACATCAATACGCCGCTGGAGCTGGCGATCAACAACAACATCGACCGCTTCAGCCTGGCGATGGACGCGATTGACCGGGTGCCGCGGTTGCAGAAGATCGGTGGGCACGCCAAGGAACGCTTCCTGAACATGCAGATTGAATGCCGCAATTACGCGCATGAATACGGCGTCGATCAGCCGGAAGCGGCATCGTGGGTGTGGCCGTACTAGTTCCGATGTCGCCTAGGATGGATGCGGCTGGCCGAGAATCACACGCACCGTGTCACGTGCGATGAGAAGCTCTTCGTCGGTTGGAATCGCGTACGCGAGCAACTTGGAATCATCGGTGCTGATGAGGCCTTCGTGGCCCGCCATTTCCTGGTTCCGATTGGCGTCGATTTTCAGGCCCGCCCATTCGAGGTCATGGCACATGCGAGCGCGGATGTCAGGCGAGTTCTCGCCGATACCGCCGGTGAATACCACAGCATCAGCTCCGCCCATGGCCGCGAGATATGAGCCGATGTATTTACGCGCGCGGTAGCAGAAGACTTCGATAGCCAACCGAACGCGCCGGTCGTCGTGGTCTTTCAGCTCGCTCTGCAATTCGCGCATGTCGTTGGTCAGTCCGGAGAGACCCAGCAACCCGGATTGGGTATTCAGCATGGTCTCGACATCCGATGCCGACATACCTTCCTTTGCGGCAATCAGGCTGGTAATGGCTGGATCGAGATCGCCGGAACGAGTGCCCATGACCAATCCTTCCAGCGGTGTCATGCCCATCGAGGTATCCACGGAGTTCCCCTGCTTGATGGCAGCCGCCGAACAACCGTTTCCCAGATGCAAGGTGATGATGTTGGTCTGGTCGCGCGTGAGGCCACGCAATGCGCGATAGCGAAACGCGACATATCGATGCGACGTGCCATGAAATCCATACCGCCGGACACGGTAACGCCGGTACAAATGGTAAGGGACGGCATAGAGAAAAGCGTGTTCCGGAAGGGTGTGGTGAAATGACGTGTCGAAAACCGCTACCTGGGGCGTGTTCTTTCCGAACAACTCACGCGCCGCCAGAATTCCCTTAATGTTGTTGGGATTGTGGAGCGGAGCGAGGTCAATACAGTCCTCGATCCCGTTGAGGACCGTGTCGTCGATCAGCGCAGATTCGGTGAATCGTTCGCCGCCATGAACGACGCGATGTCCGACCGCGTGAATGTCCGCGGTGCTGCGAATCTCTGCCACGCCTGAATCGTCGGATGCGATGAAGCGAACCAGGTAGTCGAGCGCGGCCGCGATGTCGCGCAATGAGGCCGTCAGCTTGCGCTTGGGCTGTTGCCGATACTGGAAGGTGATGATCGCCTCGCCGCCCGCGCGCTCAACTTCACCGCGGCAGATGCGATCGTCCTCGTAGTCTCTGATCCGATCAAGGTCGGTCGCAATGATTTGAAACTTAAGGCTCGAACTACCCGCGTTCAAAACAAGGACATTCATGGCAATTAGACCCTATGGGGCAGTATGGCATTTCAGGAGCGTCACCGTGGTTAATTCTGAAGAGGAGGCGGGGCGCGGTGCTTGACTTCTTCGGCTCTCTTGCAGGAAAGCCTGGACGCGAGAGAGCGCCGCGTCAACCAGATCGCTTTAGAGTTGTATTGCATTTGTCCACATGAAAACTGCAAAACGTCGCAGAGATGCTGATGTCCAGAGATTTGGCCCAATGCCACCACCCGACGGGGAGGAAGAGGATGTCTTCAGGTACCACGGTCACGTCGGCAATGGTAGCTTCGAGGAACTTTGGATAGCGCTCCACGTCGATGTTTTCGAGGTCAACCGCACTGTAGAAATTGTTTCGCAGGTAAATCTTCGGCAGGTCGAAGGAGGGGATCAGCTTGAATTGCTTGCGACCGTAAACCTGGAGGAAGAGGATCGAATGCTCGTCGTGATGGAGGGGGGTGACCGTTCCCTTGGGACCGAACCAGAGCTTGGCGGTCCCGGGCCCGCGATCGGCGACATTGATGATTTCCGGAGGTGGCAGAAGGTCGTCCCTTAGTCCGGCGAGCGCGGGATTCTCGAAGAAGTAGTTCCGGGCCACGAGATAGAAGTCGTTGGTTTCGCTTTGATGGGAGAGGCGCCTGACAAATTCCGCAATGGTCACCGTGCGCGTGGTACGCCGGAAGTTGGCTTCGTAGTCGGAAACTCCCTCACGATCGGAGGTGATCTGAATGGGCACAGAACCATACTTATCGGCGAAGAACTGCGGCGTCCATTTTTGCAGCGCCGGCGATGAGCCTGCCATGTCCTTCAGGATCACGGGACGGTTCAGGCAATAGTAGTTTTCGTAGAAGTCATCATGGGAAATGTTTCTTACGACGTCGACGATGCCGGCACGACGCGATTGCCGGTGCAACTCTGAGAAGAGATTCAGCAACGCTACCGAGGCGGCGGACTCCTTGGACGAAAGAATGTCGCCGGCTGAGGGAGTCGTATCGGAACCGACAGCCGCAGGCCGCGCCGCGTTACCGGAGTGGATTGTCGCGGCCCGACTTACCGCTGCTTGTCTCGAAGGTATCGGGTTTCCGAGTTGGGGAAATGGCCCGAAGATTCGGGCGTCAAAGTAATTGTCGGGAAGCACCGTTTCTTTGCGCCTGATCCAGCCATTGAGAGTGAATCGGCCATCCTCGAATTGTCCGGAAGGGCAGGTGACCGCCTTCACCTCATGCCTGGTGTGCGAAGCGAAGAAGACGATGGAGTCATTCTGCGGGTCGATCACGGCCGGTTTGGCGTCTGGCTGATAGATGACCAGCTCGCCACCGCTGAACTTCCTTGGTTGTCCGTAAAAATAGTAGACAAAAGTGATGACGCGGGCGGCGGTATCTCGCGTGCCGTTGTCAGTGTGCCACTTATAGTATTCGCCGTCGTTATGGCTGGTGAGCTGGATCTCGAACGATGCGATGTCAAACGGTGGGACTGCGAGTGCAGTCTTCACCTCAGGCAACCGGAGGCGGATCGCCCGTTCCAGGGTTCTAGCCACATCGACGAGCTGATTGTCGTAGATGACCGTCGAGCGGCGCCAATCGGGATAGTCCTTGCTCGGCGAAGTCTTCGAACGGGTGAAGTATTCGCGCTTCGACAACGCAACCCGATACAGCTCCTGGTTAAAACTCTCTCCGAAAACGTTGCAGTATTGCAGGTATTTCTGCATGAGGGCGTTGACCTCCTGGGCTCATTGTCGCCAGAAGCATCTGGCTATTTACAAGTCATAGACGAAGCGCAGGGTCGGCGGAGCCGGCGATAGTATTGCGAAACCACGACACTATCGCCGGTCCGGAATATCATTAGCGTTCTACTCCCAGAGCATTGATTCTGCGGGTGATGTGAGCATCGATGACATCGAGCAACATCGGCGCCTTGATGGAGATGAACCAATAGAGAATCCATGGATTCTCTCCGAGCACCGCCGCAATGGGACCTGGGAGCGGTCCGCCAGGTGGTACCGGGGGTACACCGGGCTCGGGCGGCGTCGGCCCAGGAGGTTCCGGTCCAGCAGGAGGTACCCCGGGCTCGGGCGTTCCACCGTCGGGCGGCGCTTCTCTCAAGAAGGCCCGTTCAGGTCCCGCAGGAGGTACCCCGGGCTCGGGTGTTCCACCATCCGGTGGCTCATCGCGAAAAATTCTCGACACCTTACGGAATTCGTCTCGAATTTCGTTTCTCAGGAACCGTTCGGGACCGGCGGGAGGAGTGCCCGGCTCGGGCGGTCCTCCATCCGGCGGCTCGTCGCGAAAGATTCTCGACTCCTCGCGAAAGAATGCGCGTGGACCAGTACCTGGGGTACCGGGTTCCGGCGGTCCACCGTCTGGAGCCTCGTTTCTGAGTCGCTGGACATTACTGATGTAGCGCTGAATCTCTCCAAGGCGCTCGTTGAACTTCAGATCGATCAAGCCCTGCAGAACGGCGGCGACCTGAGCATCGCGAGACTTTGCGACGTTCAGTTTCTCGTTGTAAATCCAGTGGGCGACCCAGGAATCCATCCACGAGACGCCGAAAGGCTCAGCGGAGCCGCCGGAGCCGGCGCCCTGTGGCGTGAGTTCCATTTCCTGGTAGACCTCGTACAAAAAGCCGGGAGATTCCCGAAGATCGATCACTGGGCCATATTTGTCGATGAGCCTCTGGTGCAAGTCTTTGCGGTTCATGATTTCTCCTTGCAGGTTGCGAGGGACATTGCCTCGCGGTTGGTGGAATATCTCGGCTACATCTGTCGCGCGATTTCCAGTGTTGTGGAGCGGCCAGCGGACAATCCTTGTTCGAAAGACTCTAGCATTCCCCGGAAACGCCAGCCACCGTAACGCCCGAGCTGGCTGACATCGATCCGCGCCTCGACCAGATGGAGCGGGGACCCGGCAAATGTCGAACTGATGACAAGTGGCTCGGAAATGATACCCCTGTCCTTCAACTCTTTCAGACGCAGTGGCGACACTGAAGGAAAACTGCGCTCAGGGTTGGGATGCCTGAGTCCCCAGTCCACACATGCCCCCAACGAGCATGTCTTCGCCTGCCGCACCTTCAGCTCCGATTGGCTATGAGCGGCATACCGATGAAACGTTCGTAGTCAGCGATGCTACGGACTGCACCGACTCCGTATTTTCCCACGAGACGGTTGTCATAAAGCTCGTACAAGGTCTGGCACGAAATCTCCTCCTGCTCGCGCCAGTTGGCATGGTCTTCCCAATGTGTGACTCTGGTTTCCCGGTCATAAAGGTGCCAACCCAGGATGCGGTGGGGATGAAAAAGATCGTATCCGCGGGTAAATGCACGCAGCGCAATGGCGACCTCGTCGGCAAAGAAATAAATTGACGGATCGAACGGCAGTTCACGATTGAAGGCGCCATCGGCAAACAGAAAGTGCAAGGACGCGAAATGGGCAGGCACCGGCCGGGCGAGCTGGCGCCAGTCTGGGATTTCGTGTCCGACGAGCCGGAACAACATCTCGTGGTGGCGTTCGCACAGGTGGATTCTGAGCAGCATCGCTGTCCGCCCCTGAGGATCATTGTGCGGATCGTAGGGCGGAAGATAACCGCTCAGGATTGGTTTGGCGACGCCGGAATTACGGAGATCTTCAAAAATGTCGATGACCTGTTCATCCCAGCCCGGAATGAAGCGATGGTGCGAATCGAGCAGAAGTGTGTATGCCTCGCCGTTCCATCCGTCCTGAAGAATGCTTCGCGCCCAGTTGCAGCCTTGACTCCGGTTGGCTGGGATTTTAATCAGTTCGACGTTGCCGGAACGTCGCAGCTGGCCTTCGAGGTGGGCCTCGCCAGGGCCAAATTGCCAGGCTACGGCGATGCGAAGGCGATCGACATTGGCTGCAGTGTTCGTCAAGTCTTGCAAGGTACGCAGCAGCTCACGGTCGCGATAGGCAGGTATTTGCACATAGATGCGCCTTGTACCGTAAGGCTCAGACGCAGCGTCCGGGCGACCGACACCCATAGGACCTCGGCGCTGGTTTCCTGCTTGGCTCATCTCCAACGACCTCGCGGCAATGCCCCTCGCTTCCGATGGATTGTAAGTGTAACGCCGAGTGTCAGCTCCCATCCCTGCTAACACCATTAAATTTCTAAGTCTTGCAAAGAAATCAGCTCGTCACCGACCCCCACCCGGATCCAGTCTGCGCGAATAGGAGTTGCACGCTTGGATCGCCGGCGGTTTGCCCACGTCCCTATGCTGGAATTCAAGCACAGCGGCGATGAAGCACCCTGCGAGATATCTAGCCTGGAACATACAAACCCGATTGTTCCGTCAGGGCTCCATGGGGCCACGCCCATTTTTTACGGAGTCGGTATCTGTACAACACCCCGTTGAACACGCCGGCCCTATACGACGGGCTGAACCCTCGACGTATAACGCCCAACCCGTGCTGTTGAAGAACTCCACCATATTGCGGCCACAAGGACGGAACGACGACTGCACGTCCAAGTGGTTTCCGTGACTGCCGTGTCACGGGAGTGACGAGGCCGGGCCAGCACACTTCCCTCAACCAGGTTTCCGGCCCGCATCGACAGAAGTCCTTCCTGACCCATACGCTCAGAGCTCAATCGCCAGTAACCCTAATTGCCACAAGCATAGCGTCATCGTCTAGGTCCGCACCAGTGCCGCGGGCTGACCAGCACGACAGCCCTTCCAGCAGGCGATCGGCGAAGGGATCGGCCGCGGTATTCTGCTCCGCTGCCAGAAACTCGCGGAATCGTTCCGCACCAAACTCTGTTCCAGCAGGGTCCGTGGTTTCAGCAATTCCATCGGTATAAAGCAAGCCCCAACTCCCGGCTTCGAGCGTTACTTCGACCGACGAATAGCGGGCGACCTCGAACTTGCCGAGAAACAATCCATTTTCCTCTAGCGCGCGCACCCCGTCGGAAACTCCACCCCATAACAGCAGGGGAGGGTGGCCCGCCCCCGCGTAGGTCAGCGTTCGCTTCTCCATATCGACAAAGAGGTAAGCCGCCGTGACGAAGTGATGCTGGAACTTTCCACACAGCGCCTGGTTCAACCCGAGTAGCACCTTCGCCGGATCGGCAGCATGTGCCGCCTGAGCCGCAAATGCGATCTTCAGCATCGAGGCAATGACCGCAGCTGGCATGCCGTGGCCTGAGACATCGGCGACCAGAATTCCCAAGTGTTGGTCGTCGACGACAATGAAGTCATAAAAATCACCGGCCACCGCGGTCATTGGGATATAGCGCGCAGCGATGTCGAGACCTCCGATCGCGAGGATTTCGAAGGGAAGAATCGACATCTGGATTTGCCGGGCAGTCTCTAGCTCTTTCTGGATGGTCAGCAACTGTTCGGCGAGCTGTTCACGGATTCCCCGGAGCACGAGGTGCGTTTGCACCCGGGCCTACGACCGCTGGCGAGAAGGGCTTATGAATGTAGTCCACAGCGCCGACTTCGAAGCCTCTGGTTTCATCCTCAACTTCCGTCTGACCGGTAAGGAAGATGACCGGAATTTCCCGAGTGGCCGGGTCCGCCTTCAATCGCTGACACACTTCGTACCCATCCATCCCTGGCATCATGACATCGAGCAGGAACAAGTCCGGTGCAGGATCAGCCTTCGCCAAGTCCAGTGCCTTTGGACCATTTGTGGCAATGCGGATCTTGTAGAGGTCTTTGAGAATCGAGTTCACTACCTGAATGTTCTCCGGAGCGTCATCTACTAGAAGTACAGTCTTCTTCGTGTCAGGCTGGGTCATTTCGCTTGGTCCTCGGTTTGTTTACAACTTTCCGCAATCTCATCCAGCCTCAGGCAGCACGCCCTCGAAATCGAAGTCGCTGATCGACGCGCCGAGAGCGTCCAGCTTCTGCTTCTCCACCACTCCACCAACTGCGTCCTGCAAATGACCAAATGCCTCGGCGGAATCGCCGTCGCTGGCTTGCAGCAGGTCCTTGAGGCGTGCAATCGCGTCGGCTGCTGCTTCCGGGTCGAAAGTCGCAGTAGGCTTAACTTCGGTCGAAGCAGGCTGGGTGTCGCGCAAGGCCTGAGCGATGGCCTGCGCCTGGGCGCTCATCAATCTCGCAAAATCGTCTAGAAGCCCTGTGACAGCAGACTCCTGTTCACGGATTGCCTTCTCCAACTTCTGAGCGGCAGACTGTATCTGTGTGATTCCGATGTTTCCCGCAACGCCTTTGACTGTGTGTGCAATGCGTTCCGCCAATTGCAGGTCTCCGCTTTCGAGTGCGGCCGAAATTTGCGCGCCGGCATCGCCTTGTTTGGCAGCGAACTGACCCAGAAAGTCGCGGTACAGGCGCCGATTGCCGGCGACACGCTTCAAGCCATCTACCTGATTCACCCCTGCGATTTCCGGCAGGAGAACTTCGCCTGCAGCTTTGGCGGGAGCCGGCAGGAGTTGAGAGTCAACCGCTTTCCCCGGCCGCGGCTTCGCCCAGCGCAGAAGTGTTGAAAACAGGTTGTCGGG
Source organism: uncultured Acidobacteriaceae bacterium (assembly GCA_963738905.1). Taxonomy (GTDB): domain Bacteria; phylum Acidobacteriota; class Terriglobia; order Terriglobales; family Acidobacteriaceae; genus DASRAA01. The sequence goes on along the minus strand of CAVTYG010000004.1, from coordinate 741,789 downwards.
ATCAATTGGCTTCGCTACGTGATCGTCCATGCCCGCGTCGAGGCACCGCTGGCGCTCTTCGACAAGGGCATGCGCAGTCATCGCAATGATGGGAAACTTCTGCAACCGCAGATCACTACGCAGCAGCTTCGTTGCCGTGAATCCGTCCATTTCCGGCATCCGCAGGTCCATGAAGACCACATCGAACCGTGGAACCTGATTGCCGGCCGTAAGGATTTTTACCGCTTCCCCCCGTGGTGGGCAACAGTCACGATGGCTCCGGCGCTTTCCAGGAGTTCAGTCGCGACTTGTTGATTCATCTCGTTGTCTTCCACCAGCAGGACGCGGATTCCCGTGGTGTGATGTTCGGCAACGTCGACTTTGCGCGAACGATGATCTTCGAGTCCGCCGACTCCGAACAGATCGACAAGGGTGTCATAGAGCAGCGATTGATTGACCGGTTTTAACAGGTGACTGTCTATGCCAATCTGCTCGGCCTGCGTCCTGATGTCCTCTCGCCCGAACGCTGTCGCCATTACGATCTTGGGGACCTGCTGCAAGCGGTCGTTCCTCTTGATGATGCGGCTCGCTTCCAGACCGTCCATTCCCGGCATATGCCAGTCCATCAAGACCAGTCGATACGGGTCCTGGGCATCGGCGGCGGCTATTTCGCGTACAGCGTCTTCGCCCGACGAGACCGAATCGGCCCGCAGCGCAAACACTCGCAGCGCCTCGGTGAGAATCTCGCGAGCCTGCGCATTGTCATCGACCACCAGCGCACGGATGCCGGCCAGATCCGGAATAAAGCGCATGTGCTTATCGTCCGATCCAATGCCGAACCATGCGGTGAAAGAAAACGTGCTTCCAACGGCTGGCTCTCCGCCCAGATGGTCCCTTCCATCATTTCAACCAGACGCTTGGAGATCGAAAGTCCAAGCCCCGTTCCGCCGTACTTTCGCGTCGTTGATGTGTCGGCCTGCGAGAACGCCTGGAACAGGCGGGCACTTTGCTCGGGCGTCATTCCGATACCGCTGTCGCGCACGGAGAACTTGATCTTCACTCGGCCCGCCAGTTGTTCTTCGAGAGCAACCGTCACAAGCACCTCGCCACGATCGGTGAACTTGACGGCGTTGTTGACCAGGTTGATCAGAATTTGCCCCAGGCGAAGGGGATCGCCGACCAGGTTGGCCATTATCGACTCCCGTCCAGTTTGTTACGCCGACTTCATCCCAAACCTTCGCAGGATCGTCATCATCGGGCACCAGTTGGTGAATGCAGACTGGAACAAATTCAAGCCGACAAAAGCGGTGAACAGGTACCAGTAAGGATGGACATAGTATCCAAGTGCAAGCGAGAGCAACACAAACACTCCCGCAATCATGCGAACGGCGCGCTCAACGGTCATGGATGCACCTCCGAAAGCTCCGGCGCACACTCAAGGGTCGTCGCCGGTGGTTGTTTTCGTTTTTCTACCATGTAATACAACACTGGTACCGTCATTCGCGAAAGCAACGTCGAAGCTACCTCGCCTGCCATCAATGACAGCGCCAGCCCTTGAAAAATTGGGTCAAACAATATCACGCTCGCGCCCACCACCACGGCCGCGGCAGTTAATAGCATCGGCCGGAAGCGCACCGCTCCCGCGTCCACCACTGCCTGCTCCAGCGGTTCGCCGTGCGAACGCCGCAGTTCGATGAAGTCCACCAGGATGATGGAATTACGGACGATGATGCCCGCACCTGCGATGAATCCGATCATCGAGGTCGCCGTGAAAAACGCCCCCATCAACATGTGTGCTGGCAAAATGCCCACCAGTGTCAGCGGTATCGGAGCCATGATCACTAGCGGCGTAAGGAAGGAACGGAACCATCCCACCACCAGGATATAAATCAACACCAACACCGCTGCGAAGGCCAGTCCCAGGTCACGAAAGACTTCGATGGTGATGTGCCACTCGCCATCCCATTTCATCGTCAACCGGTCCGTCTCGGTGGGCATCTCCGCGTTGTAGCGCTTGATCGCGTAGCCCTGCGGCGTCTTCAGTTTGTCGATGGCCTCGTTCATTTTCATAATGGCGTACACCGGGCTTTCCACTTCGCCCGCCACGTCACCCAGCACATACACCACCGGCCGCATGTTCTTTCCATAGCGGCTCACATCAATGGTTTCGTTCTTGACGTCTGTCACCTCGGCGATGGAAACCTGCCCACCACTCGCAGTCGGCAAGCGCATCGAGGTCAGCGACTCAATTGCCGAACGCCCCGATCGATCAAGTTGCACCCTGATCGGCACGTCCTCGCGCGACTTCGGATCGTGCAGCAGCCCCGCGGTCGCGCCGTTCAGTCCCATCTCCACGGTCTGCATTACTGCCGCTGCCGACACGCCGTTGAGCGCGGCCTTGTCCAGATCGACCACAAGGTTGTATTTGGCCTGCGGGTCTTCGACGTACCAGTCCACGTCCACGACCCCGGGCGTAGTCTCAAACACTTTCTTGATCTGCTTGGCCAATTCCATCTGCTGGCGATAATCAGGCCCGTACACCTCAGCCACCAGCGTTTGTAGCACTGGAGGCCCGGGAGGAACCTCGGCGACCTTCAGCCGCGCACCATATTTGTTCCCGATGGCAACCAGTCCGGGACGTAACCGCTTGGCAATGTCGTGGCTCTGGGCGCTGCGCTCATGACGGTTCAGCAGATTGACCTGGATGTCCGCCTGGTTCGCCCCGCGCCGCAAGAAATAATGCCGCACCAGCCCGTTAAAGTTGTATGGGGCTGACGTGCCCGAATAAATCTGGTAGTTCACGACCTCCGGCTGCTTGCCAAGGTACTGCCCCAATTCCTGCGCCACTCGCGTGGTCTGCTCCAGCGGAGTGCCGTTCGGCATATCGACAATCACCTGGAACTCGCTCTTGTTGTCGAAGGGGAGCATCTTCACCTTCACCAACTTGAATGCCACCAGTGAACATGCCAGGAACAGCAAGACCACCACGCCGCCGAGAAACATCCAGCGCCGCGATGCACTGTCGAGCAGCGGATTCATGATTTTTCGGTAGAGCTTTGTAGTCCAGCCTTCTTTTTCGTGTTCGTCGCCGGCCCGATCCGCGTAGTGGTGCAACAAACGCATCGCCGACCACGGAGACACTACGAACGCTACCACCAGGGAAAACAGCATGGCAGCCGACGCGCCCACCGGGATTGGCCGCATGTACGGCCCCATCAGCCCGCGCACGAACGCCATCGGCAAAATCGCCGCAATCACGGTAAACGTCGCCAGTATCGTGGGGTTGCCTACTTCATCTACCGCTTCGATCGCGATGGCGGTCAGGCTTCGTCCGCAGTTTCTGGGCATGCGGAAATGTCGGACGATGTTTTCGACCACGACAATCGCGTCGTCCACCAATATGCCGATGGAAAAAATCAGCGCGAACAGCGTGACCCGATTCAGTGTGTATCCGAACAGATAGAAGATAAACAGCGTCAGTGCCAGTGTCACCGGAATCGCGATCAGCACTACGCCCGACTCGCGCCATCCCAGCGCTAGCGCAATCAGCAGCGTCACCGACAACGTGGCGATCATCAAATGCTTCAGCAGCTCGTCAGACTTGTCCTTCGCGGTCTCGCCATAGTTGCGGGTTATCGAAACATTCAAGTCAACAGGTAGCAGGTACCCGCGCAGCGATTCGATCTTTGCTTCTGCGGCCCGAGTAATGTCCGTAGCGTTCGTTCCCTTGCGCTTGGCCAGCGTAAGCGTCACCGCCGGATAATCTGAACTAACGTCGGCTTTCGCCGCCGCACCGTTGGCATAGAGAACGTAATCGTCCGCCTCTGACGGACCGTCTTGAATTGACGATGCCACATCGCGCAGGTACACCGGCTTGCCCTGCGAAACTCCAACCACAATCTGCTGCAAGTCGGCTGCAGTGCCCAGGAATCGTCCCGCTTCCACCGCGAACTCCTGGTTTCCCCGCGAGAAACTACCTGAGTCGGTACGCGCATTCGCTTGCTGCAACGGCGTGACCACCGCGCCCGGGGTCATGCCATAACCCGCCAACTTTGCGGCATCGAGCGTCACCCGCACCTGCCGAGGCAGCCCGCCAATGATCTGGGTCTCCGAAACGTCATCGATCTGCTTGAGTTGGTTGTTCAGCTCGCCCGCAAACTGCCGGAGCTGGTAGCTGTCGTAGTTCTTGCCCCATAGAGTCACGGCAAAGATCGGCACATCGTCGATGGAACGCACCTTAATAAGGGGTTGCGAAACTCCCTGAGGAATGCGGTCGAAATTCGAATACAGCTTGTTGTACGCCTTGATGATCGCGTCTTCTTCTTTCGTCCCTACGAGGAATCGGACCACCAGCATGCTCACACCTGGACGGGAAATCGAGTACACGTACTCCACGCCGGGCACTTCGCGCAGCAGGCGTTCCATCGGGATGCTGGCGCGCTGCTCGACCTCAGCCGCCGACGCACCCGGCATCTGCACGAACACGTCGAGCATGGGCACCACGATTTGCGGCTCTTCCTCGCGCGGCGTCCGCAGGATGGCGAACGCTCCCAGCAGCAGCGAGAACACGATGAACAGGGGCGTCAGCTTCGAATTGATGAATTGCCCAGCCAGTGCTCCGGCAATCCGCAGTGGAGTTTTCGGTTCGTTCATCACTGGGCCTCAACCTGCTTGCCGCTTAGTTCGCGGTCGCCCGGTTGGGTCACGATGCGGTCACCATTCTGCAATCCAGAGAGTACCTCCACTTGATTGCCCGAAACCAGTGCCCAGAGTGACAAACCGCAAACTCGCCAACTGGTCACCGCCGATTACGTAGACCGCCTGCATCTGTCCGCGGCTGAGGACCGCCGTCTTGGGAATCTCGATGGCTTCCCGCTGTCCGCCGCGGAAAGCGCACTCGCCCGAACAGCCCGGTCCGCATTTGCGAATTCGACGGCAGGTCGACTTTGACCGTGAACGTCCGGCTCCCCGGATCGGCCGTCGGAACAATTTGCGTCACCTTGCCCTCGATGGGTTGCTCGCCCAGAGAGTCGACGATCACCGGGACGGTCTCGCCCAGCTTCACTGCGCCGATTCTGCCCTCATCCACCTGCGCTTCCAGACGGAAGCGGCTCGGATCTTCCACTACCAGGAGCGGAACTCCCGGCGCAGCCATCGCGCCCGGTTCCGCCAGTTTCGCAATTACGATACCGTCAAACGGCGCGCGTACTTTCGTATAGCTCATCGCCGTACCCGCCTGCGAAACTCCCGCCTCCGCCTGCGTGCGGCCGGCGTGCGTCGCATCGCGTCGCGCCTGCGCCGCGGCCAGCCTGGTCTTGACCTCGTCATACTCCTGCGGGCTCACCGATTTCTTGTCGTAGAGCATCTGATAGCGCTTCAGCGTCGACTCGGCCAGCGCGTAGTCGGCATCCGCCGCCGCGATCGACTCTTGCGAAGCCTGCAACCCCGCTTTGGCTCCTGTGTAGGCTGCCTGCTGCTGCGCCTCGTCAATCGACACCAGCACCTCTCCACGCCGAACGTGATCGCCTTCATGGACATTGACGCGGGTGATGGTGCCCATTACCTGGCTGGCCAGTTGCGCCGAGAGAGCGGCACGCACGGTGCCTGTAGCCTCCACAGCGTCCGGCACGGTCGCCTTCTGGACTTGCATCAGCGCCACACCATGGACCTTCTCGGCGGGCGGCTGCGTGGCGGGCTTCGAGTCGCTACAACCGACCATTGCCATCATCGCAATCGCGGCCGCCGGCAGGATCAAGCTGATCTTGATAAGAGAAGTCCTGCTTATCATTGCGTCACCGCCGGGGAATCAAGGGTCAACGTACCGGTCGCCAGTTCCACTCCAGCGTAGCCACTGTTCATGCGGTACACCGCCTGCCAGTAATCAGCTTTAGCGCGATGCGCCGCTTCTTCCACTCGCAAAATATCGGTCACCGTGCTCAACCCGCCTTCGTATCGATTTTGATTGATGCGCAAACTCTCGTCGGCCTGCGCGATCGTGTCGCGCGCCACTTTCACCTGCTGCTGTGCAGCGTCAAACTGGTAGTAAGCGCTGCGTACTTCCAGTCGTACCGCGTCCTGAAAGCCGGCATAGCCCGCTACCGCGCGCTCCTGCATTGCTTTCTCACGTGCCAGGGCCGCGCGCTTGCTGCCGCCAGCAAAAAGGTCGAACTGCACTTCGGCACCGGCCACCCAGTTGTTGGCGCCGGTCCATCCCACGCTGTGGGAGTCCTCTTCCCACGACCCAAACGCATTCACTCGCGGACCAAACGCTGCCTTCGCCATCGACACGCTCTTGTCCTGGGCGGTGCGCTCCCATTCTGAGCGTTTTAGGTCTGGACGCTTCTCTAGCGCCGTCCTCTCCAACTGGCTGACATCAGCCGACGGCAACGCCCGATCTTCGAGTGCCTCCAAAGGCTGATATTGGGCATCGGCTGTGGCACCCATCGTGAGTGCCAATCGAGTTCTCGCCAACGCCAGTTGGTTGCGCCGGTCGATCAATTCCTGCTGGCGCGTCGAGCGCTGCACCTGCGCACTCAGCAGGTCAGAGTCCACTGCCAGGCCGCTCTCTACTCGCGCCTTGCTCTGCTGCTCGATGGCTTCGACCGTTTTCACGGCATCTTCGGCCACTTGCACTTGCTTTTGCGCCAGCAGCACACCGTAATACGCCTGCACCGTCTGGAACACCAACTCCTGGTCGGTGCGGTTCAACTGTTGCTCCGCCGCGAGATTCATGAACTTCGCACGGTCCAATGCCTTCCAGCTCTGGGTGCTGTCGAAGAGGTTCCACTGTCCCGAAAAGCGAGTGGCATAGTTGCCAATGGGCGTTGGACGGTTCAACTGGTTGAGCGCAAAATCGGCGGCCGTGAACTCCTGCTGCCGCAACTTAGTGCCAAAGACGAACACAGGATCGTTACCTGCCGTGAAGTTCTCGGTAAACATGATGCGCGGTAGCATCGGCGCGCGCACCTCGCTCACCCCCGCCAGAGACGCCTTCGTATCGGCAAGGGCCGCTTTGTGCATGGGATTGTTGGCCAGCGTCATCTGCGCTGCTTCAGCCAGCGTCAATGGAGTCGCTACCTGCGCAGTCGTTCCCGCAGCTAGCGCAATCAGGACGACGACTAACGCGACGACCCGCCACTGTCTGCGAAGATCGGAGATAAGTTCCGCGCCACCCATCCTTACGCGCCGACCAACGCGGGGATTTCGACTGGAACGATCTCATAGGTCGATTGGATCTCCGCGCTCTGCTTCACCATCGCGCCCACCGAGCAGTACTTCCTCTCCGAGAGATGGATCGCGTCGCGCAATGCATGCTCAGCGATCCCCGCTCCGGTAACGATGTGATGAATGCGGACTTTAGTGAAGACCTGTGGTGGATCCGGAGTCTGCTCGGCTTCGACGGTCACTTCGTATCCCGTCACCTGCTGGCGTTTCTTGCGCAGGATGCCGATCACGTCAAACGCTGTGCATCCCGCCAGCGCGATCGCAACGAGTTCAATGGGTTTCGCTCCGGTGCTGCCGGCGGCGTCGTCGATCAGGATGTGGTGTCCAGTACCGCTAGTGGCGACGAACTGCCGCTGTGTCCCCGCGGGCTGAGTAAGTTTTACATTTGCAGTGATCATGCCTGTAAGTCTCCGTTGTCACGCGACTGAGCGCGGTGAGAATCGTCACCGTGCTCCGGTCACACAGAAAGAACGCAGCAGGAAAGCAGAGCGTTACAGGATTGAAAGATTTTATTCGTCAGGATTGTCGAAGGTGGGAATCCGCCTTGTTATCAATGACTTGGCTATTTTAGCTATACGACGCCAAGGCTACGCTGCTTTCTCTTCTTCGACAACTCAAGCACCGCCGCTTGGTATTCGCTGACCAATTGGAGCCGCAGTTCGTCGGCCCGTTTTGACTTGCATTCAGGGGCATATGAACGGCAGCGTTGTACCGTGCTTTTCAGGCTGCGGAGAAACGCTTGGCAGGGCTCGCAATCGCCGATGTGGCGATCCATTTGCTCACATACGGCATCATCCACCAGCCCATCCATGTAGTCCGAGAGAGCAGCGAACAGCGTCCGACAGCGTGGCGGCCTCGCCGGTCCGGCGGCTGCATGAACCTGGATGTCCCGCGCGGCCTTCACCTCGTCTGACAAGTACTTTCGCACCATCAGCCGCGCCCGGTGCAACCGCACGCGCACCGTGCCTTCGCGCAATCCAGTGATCTCCGCTACTTCGAGCGTTTCCAGCTCTTCCATGTCATGCAGTGCCAGCACAATGCGGTATTTCTCCGGCAGACTCGCCACCGCCTCTTTCAGCTGGTCGCCCACCTCGCGATTGAGCAGGGAGGCCTCCGGATCCATCGCTTCGCTCTTAATGAGTTCCCGAAGTTCCGCGCCGTCCGGCATCAACTCTTCCAGCGAGACGTTTCTGGCGGGCGCGGCTTGGGCCCCGCGGTGATTACTGATGCATCTGTTGCGCGCTACCTTATACAGCCACACTTTCAACGCCTGCGGATTGTCGAACACCGCCAATTGAGGCATCGACTTCATCAGAACATATTGCATCGTGTCTTCGGCGTCTTCGGGATGTCCGCACACTTTCATGCTGAACGAGTACACGGTGTCTTGTAGGAGGGAAATTGCTTTTTCAATGGCGGCGGGATCTTTGCCCTGCATGTATTTGAGAGCCTGCTCAACGTCACCGCGCATACTTCAAGCATAGTGGACACGCCGATTCGAGCCAAGGCTTCGTTTTGGGGCGATATTCGGCCGCCGCCAAGCAGGTCAGGCGCTTAACGATTTGCTGAATGTCCTCGCTGTCTATGGTCAGCCATGGAGTTTTCCATGGGTCCCATCCGCCGCCTACATCCTTGAGTTCCTGGTCGACGAAGCAGCGGACCAAGTCCAGCTCAACCGCCTCCACATTGGCTTCATAGCTCGCAGAGTCGCCGCACAGGCAGTCCATAGCATATCGAGATGCAACCTAAGTTACCGCAACTTCCACATTAAGGCGTTGCAGCCCCGCACTCAGGTCGACACCATAGGAGTTAGCCCTCAGGGCTTGATGTCCGGCTCAGTCTTTGCACATTCCCAAACACGGGATTCTCTCAATAACCCAAATTTGGTGTGCCACAGCAATACCCCCTTGTGCCTCACTTGGCGCTGCCACTTGACAAGAGTTTTACGTGGACTTCAAGCATGTGCCAACGCGCCGTGGGATTTTGCCTTACGCTGTTGTGCCCACTGCGCGATATCGGCAATCCCAGCAATCGCCGCATCCACTTCTCGCGCGGTATTGAACGCTCCAATCGAGAACCGCACGCCACCATCTCGTTCAACAGTTCCAAGTTGCGTGTGCACCAACGGCGCGCAATGCAGTCCAGTGCGGGTCGCAATGTCATGGTCCACGTCCAGCATGACCCCCACATCACCGGGATCGACGCCCTCCAAGTTCATGAGAATCGTCGAGAGGTGATTTTCGAGGTTATCGCAACAGTACAGTTGCACGCCTTCGATTTGCCGGAGGCCGGCCACCAGTGTTTGCGCCAACTGCATTTCGCGCCCATACACGTTTGCGATGCCGTTCTCGTCCAGCCACTCCTGACCGGCCCACAATGAGGCCACGCCAACCATGTTGGGTGTGCCGTATTCCAAGCGCCAGGGATACTCGTCGAGGTGGTAGGGATAGGCAGATCGCACGCCCGTGCCGCCACTGCGCACCTGTTTGACCTGTACGTGTTTGCGGATGCAGAGGCCGCCAATGCCCATGCTTCCCATTAGCGCCTTGTGCCCAGTGAACGCAACCACGTCGATATTCATTTCTTTCATGTTGATCGGAATGATGCCGGCAGTCTGAGCCGTATCCACCACAAACGTAACCCCGTGTTCGCGGCAGATCCTTCCGATGTCTTTGACCGGTTGCACTGTGCCCAGGACATTCGACCCGTGGTTGACGATCACGAGCCTGGTGTTCGGCCGAATCGCTCTGGCGATGTCGTCCGGATTCACGAAGCCCGCACCATCGAACGGGACGAAAGTCGCTTCCGCTCCGTGGTCGCGCACCATGTGGTTGACTGGCCGGATCACGGAGTTATGTTCCAGGTTGGTAGTAATGATGTGGTCGCCAGACGAAACCAGTCCCGGGATGACGAGATTGAGCGCATCGGTTACGTTGTAGCCGAAGACCAGCCTGTCCGAGGCGTCTTCATCGCCGCCAAAGAACTTGGTCATGCGCTTGCGGAGGCGGTCGAGGAGCGAACCTGCCTCCATCGCAAGGTCGTAGCCGCTGCGCCCGGGATTGACTCCGTGCGTGCGGTAGAACTCGTCCATGAAGCGGTAAACGTTTTCCGGCTTGGGCCAGACGGTTGCTGCGTTATCAAAATAGATCAGTGCTTTTTCCATAGGTACACCTCAGTGGAACTCCCACTTGATGAACGAAGCGGCTGATATCGGTCATCGCGTTGACGATAAGTTCGGCCAGTCCGCCGTACAAGATTCCCGATTTTTCCCAGACTCCGTAGTATCGAAACAGGTCGCGAAATTGGCCCTTGCAGTTCGAACATGGCGCACACACGTATTTCTTGATGTCCGGGCTGGAACAATCGGCAAAGGCGTCGAGGATCTGCTTGAGTTTCATTCTTCCGGCGACCGAGAAGCGCCAATCTTCAAAGTTGTATCCCGACATGATGGCGAACCCTGACCCGCCGCCGCAGCAGTAGTTGTTCACGCCGTGCGGGGTCATCTCGCGGAACTGCGGACAAATGGCGCGCAGGATTTCGCGCTGCGGTTCTACGATTCCCATCATGCGCACCATATTGCAGGGGTCGTGCAGCGTGACCGGGAAGTCGTTCTTCGACGGATCGAGCTTCAGCCGTCCGCTCATGACGATGTCCCGTAACAGCACCAGCGAACTCTCGCGCGGGATGTTCAGGTCACCGGTAAGAATGCGGTCGGCAGTCACCATGGAGGCTTTGTGTCCGTGACCGCACTCGCCCAACACGATCTTCTTCACCTTGAGCTTCCGGGCGGCTTCAGCTTGCTTCACGGCGATACGGGCAAACTGTGCATCGTCATACCAGAGCCCATAGTTGACGCTGTCATAGCCGGCGAGTTCGCTCGACATGGTCCAACTGATTCCCGCCGCTTCGAGGATGATGGCAAAAGCCATCGGGTTCTCGGGCCATGCCAGGATCTCGCCCGCGTTATGAATGAGCAGCACATCGGCGCCTTCTTTGTCCCACGGCGTCGCGATGGAGAGGCCAGTCTGGTCGTGGATCTCCTCGTCGAGGAATGCGACGTTGTCCCGCACCGCGTGTGCGTTCATGCCCGTCGAGGAACCGGTCCGGAGCTGCAGCATCGAACCCTTCTCGTGGATCTCTTTCGGCGCGATTCCCATCTCCATGCTGAACAGCTTGCGGATCTCACGCGTCAGCAACGCGTTGTCCACGCCCATGGGACAAGCCTGCGCGCAGCGGCGACACAGCGTGCAGCGGTATGCCGATTCGAGCAGCCGACCGAGGGTGGCGGCGTTCAACTCGATGTGTTCTCCCTTGAGCCATGCCAGGGCTTTTCCACCAGGCTTGGCGTACTCGTTTACCAGGCGACGAAAGACCTCACTACGGAAGGTAGGGCGGTACACCTCATCGTGGCCGCTCGCGGTGTAGATTGGGCAAGCCTCGACGCAGCTCTGGCAGCGGGCGCAGTGATCGAGAGAGAGAGTAAGTTGCTCAAGGAATGGCCAGTTGTCGTCTGCGCTGAGTAGCTTTTCGAGGCCGGAAAGGAACCGCTCAACAAACTGTTGCTCTGCTTCAGGTGTCTGAAGGCGCGAAAGCCCGAGCGCAGAGAAGCCGTCGAGCGAGGTATCGATTCGGTCGAGCACTTTTTGGTCGAGTGCCTTGCGTGGAGTCAGCGTTTCGGTGTCGTCATAGGGAGCTGGCAACGGCAGGAGCCTTTGCGGCGGCACGTCACTGAGTTGTCCGGATTGGGTGGCGATGTCGCTGAGCCTAAGCACGTTTCCCAACTCCATTTCCGTTTGGGTCCGCAACCACTTCCGACCAAGTTGTCCCGTGCGCCGGCTGCGATGTGCGGAGCCGCCCATGACGATCTCCGTCCTAAGTTCACCGCAAGCACATCGGCGGCGCGCGGATTGCGTGAACTGGGTGAGTCGTCCCAGCGAACGTCGTGCCACGTGAAGTACTTCATGTACGCGTGCGTCATGTGGGTGAAGGGGAAGTACGCCAGGAAACAGGCGACCAGGATCAAATGAACATGCCAGACAATCGGGTTTTTCCCGAGGAACGCCGGGAACCCCAACAAGTTGCGAACCATGAAGACCAAGCCGGTCGCTCCGGCATTCAGTGACATTATGCCTGTTGCGAAGATCGATCCCAGCAACAAAAGGTCAAAGATGCCGAGGCGCGTTGTGAAAGCCCTGAGACGCGGATGCAAGCTTCGCATGGCAAGCAGACCAATGGCGCCAGCCACGCCGAGGAAACACGCAGTTCCACAGGTGTAGACCACCGCGGCATGAAGTGTCCCGGAGCCGAAGTGGAGCGGCACGCAGATCTCAACTACGGCGAACGTCGTGGCCAGCACATAGAGGTACAGCCCCCAATGCAAGAGCCACGACCACAGCCACAGAGCACGGAAGTTCTCCCACACGCCTTTGAGGAGGAGCACCTCCTTCACAACAAATGCCAGCTCACCACTGCGGCTGCTGTCCACAGGCCTTGTCCACCAGTCAGGCTCCTCGAAGTAGGAGCCGCCGTAGCGTTGGCGTTCGCGGGGTCCTTTTGGGATGGGATAGAGTTCCCATCTAAGGTGGGCAGGCATTCGCAAAACCTTCACCACCCGCATCGCATTGCCGACGACAAAGACTACGAGCACAACGGAGATCAGCACCACAGTCAGCATTGGTCTTCACCAACGGTCGACGTGCGCACGGCCGAACGGACGTGGGACGCTTTGCTAGACACAGCCCGTCGGTTTGGGCAGCCCAGCCACTTTGCAGGCGCCTTTGGCGGGTCCGGAAGGAAAGAGGTCGTAAATCTCGCGCAATGAGTGACCGGTTTCTTTACAGAGCTTGCGAATCATGGGCGCGATCTCGAACTCGTGGAAATAGTCGCGGATATAAGTAATGACCTTCCAGTGGGCGTCAGTGAGTTCTGCGACGCCGTCAGTGCGTGCCAGGGCGAGCGCTAACTGGTCGTTCCACAGATCAGGCTGTTGAATAAATCCGTCTTCGTCTACTTCAACCTCGTTGCCGTTCCAGGTGAACAGCTGAAGAACCGCATGTGATGAGTCCATGTCGCCTCACGTGCTCTCGCCAATCTCAATCGTAGGGAGGTCGAAACGAGAAATACATAAGGACCTTCTGATTGATTGCAGGATTTACGAGCAGCATGAAGGCGGGAGGTGCAGACAACTTCTAGTTTGTTAGGCAGAAGAGAATAATTACCATTCGCAGTCAGGCTTTAGGTCGCACCGCTTCCACTCCCGCCTTTGTGCCCGGCTTCGCGATGTTGCCCCAAGCCAACGCGGTCGAGAGCACCATCGAAGTCGTGGTCGCAACGTAAGGCATCAGTGCATCCAGTAATGTTTCTAGGTGCAAAACATCGGAAACGGCAACCTTGAGCAGGAAGGACTCCGCCCCTGTGACACGATGACACTCCAGGACTTCGGGATGCGTGGCGGCGACCTCTATAAAACGAACCAGATTCTCGCCGCCGACTCTGACGTTCACGAAGGCCAAAATTGGCAGTCCGACGCTAGCGGGGTCGATCTGGGCACGATAGCCGACGATGATGCCGGCCTCTTCCATTTTGTGCACACGCTCGGTTACCGCCGGGGTAGAGAGCCCCACGATCCGGCCGAGCTCTGTGAACGGCAGTCGAGCGTTCTGCTGCAGTTCGCTGAGGATTTTCCAGCCGATGTCGTCCAGCAGATGTTCGGCTCCTTGTTGTTCTTTCATAGTGATTCCAGACGCGAAAGTTCGGCTTACCGACCCAGTCCGTTGTTCCGATGCGAATCATAGCATCGGGCATATTCTGCGCTCCGGTCCGCTGGTCACCGGAGGCTGTGCTGACTGTCACTGTCCGCTGCTGAGCTGTGCGTGATACTAATTCGTTTCCGGAGCGGCGGGAAGGGCGAGTACTTGCGTCAACGCGACTGGGCCAGTGGGCCAGAAGGAAATCTCATGGATACGAAGCACCTGGGCGTTAACAGCAAACTGATTCATGCAGGACACAAAACGGATGCAACGGGCTCGGTCAACGTCCCCATCTACCAAACATCCACTTTCGCTTTCCGAAATGCCGCCCACGGCGCGAGGTTGTTTGCTGGAGAGGAAGACGGTTATATCTACACCCGCATCGGAAACCCCACCACCTGCGCCTTGGAAGACAGCGTCGCCGAATTGGAGAATGGCTGCGGAGGCATCGCTACCAGCTCCGGCATGGGTGCTGTCTGCACCGTTTATTTGGCTCTGCTCCACGCAGGCGCACACGTCGTCAGTACGGCGTCCGTTTATGGCCCCAGCCGTGGGCTGATGGAGAGAGACTTCTCGCGCTTCGGAGTTACTGCGACTTACGTTGACACTTCCGACCTGGCGCAAGTCGAACAAGCCCTGCGGCCGAATACCCGGCTCGTCTATCTGGAGACCCCCGCCAATCCCACGATGCAGGTCAGCGATATAGCGCGCATCTCGGAGCTCGCACATGCTCACGGTTGTCTGGTGGTGGTGGACAACACGTTCGCCAGCCCTTACCTCCAGCGACCTCTGGAGCTAGGCGCAGACGTCGTGCTTCACTCCGTAACCAAATTCATCAACGGCCACGCGGACGTGGTAGGCGGAATCATGGTGGCCAAGGAGAAGGATCTCTACAAGCGCTTGCGCAAGACGATGATTAATTCCGGATGCAACATGGATCCGCACCAGGCGTTTCTAGTGCTGCGCGGCATTAAGACCCTCGGAATACGCATTGAACGGGCCCAGCAAAGCGCGATGGAAATTGCGCATTGGCTCGAGCAACAACCTGAGGTGAGCAAGGTCCTTTACATTGGGTTGGAGTCCCACCCGCAGCATGAACTGGCCAAGCGGCAGATGAGCGGATTCGGTTCCATGATCAGCTTTGAATTGAAGGGCGGAATGAAGGCCGGTCGTCTCCTCATGGACAACGTCCGGGTAGCAACTTTGGCCGTGTCACTAGGCGGCGTAGAGACGCTTATCGAGCACCCTGCGTCGATGACGCACGCCAGTATTTCACCTGCCAATCGGCGCGCGGCTGGCTACAGCGACGGTCTGGTTCGGTACTCGGTGGGCATCGAAGACGTATCCGACCTGATCGCCGATCTTCGTCAAGCACTGGACGCTATCGCCCATGCGTCAGAATCATCGGATGAAGAAATTGCAGTTTCTCCGGAAGAAGCCGCCGCAACAGTTGGCGCATGAACGGTCGCTCCGATTGTTACTGCGACCCAAGACTGTTGAATAGCACTCGGTGGTAGTTCCGAAGCCTCTAAATTTCACGACTGCCGCCCTTGCCTTGTACTAGATCACCTCTCTACAGTCCGTGATCGGGCGGAAGCCCGTCCTTGAGCCAAATCAAGTGCTAGTGGGCGAGATGCTGACTCGGCAATCCGGAAGTGATCCCGAACTCCGACACGTCAGTTGAGGAGCAATCGCCTTCTCGGAACTAGCCTAATTGAGACGAGTTCGATTATGGAAGGGCATCTTGGCTATCCAGAGAATTATTCTCCGGTCACGGGCGACCCTAAATACATGGGCCAGGATTGGACTCCCGTCGGCGTGGGCCAGGAGTCTTGTTCTGGGAAATCTTGGCCCGGATTAGGAACGAGAAACGCCCCAGGGTCTACGAATGCTATTGAGCGCATCTCGCAGCGGAAATCTACTTGGACGTGTTGCCGGCAAATCGGACAAGTCCCCCGAAACCGGCTTCCAGGAGATTACTAACGATAAGTCGGCCAGCGTACGAATGTGTGTGCTCCTGACGGTATATTGCCCCCTCCGAGTATCAGTTGATGAGAACAGAGCTTCTCATCAACTGATGCGGTCCCTTTGGGAACTGGTGGATCGTTTCTGATTGGTATGCAAGCAGAAAATTATCCGGAGCTTCCTTCGAATTATGGAAATGAACAGATTGGAATACTGGCCGCGGCGGTCAACAAGCGGAACTGCAACGGGGCGATTGTAACTCCTACTGCGTAAGATCACGTGTCACGGACTGCTATTACTGTTTTGACCGGCCGACGTAAATCGTTGAAATCGCTATGAATGGCAAAAGGTAGGTGGTAGCGCTACCGGGAATCGAACCCGGGTTTGAAGATTGAGAATCTTCCGTCCTAACCCCTAGACGATAGCGCCACGCTGGGGCAACTTCCTGATTATAACAAATCTGAAAAGATGGCCGGAGCCGCTGCTGGAGCGGCTTTGCGAGGGGTTGACAAGCCTCCCGGCGGGGCGCAGAATCCTATCTGAATAGGCGAATAAAAGGCGAAAGTTGTTGATTCCCTTCCGCTCGCCATTATCTCCCTGAGGGCTGTCATGCCACCTGCTGCTACGCTTCGTGCCCATGTCGAGTCCACGCTAGGGGAACACCTGGTTTCCACGCTGCTGCTACGCGAAAAAGCTGCGCCCCTGACGGTTTCCACTGGAATAGCGGCGCTCGACACTCTCATCGGAGGGCTGCCGCGCGGGGCATTGAGTGAAATTGCCGGTTCGGCTTCCTCGGGACGAACCGGCGTGATGCTGGCAGCGTTGGCCGGAGCCACCCGCCGCCAGGAAGCCTGCGCGTTGGTAGATGCCAGCGACAATTTCGATCCGACATCGGCCGCAACGGCAGGAGTCGATCTGGACCGCCTGTTGTGGGTGCGTTGCAGCGAAGAAAAGCGCTCTTCCCTGCACAAGAATCAACGCCGCACTTGGCTCGGACGCCTGGAACAAGTACTGAAAGTGACTGACCTGCTGTTGCAAGGAGGCGGCTTTGGCATGGTTGTACTCGATCTGGGAGATATCCCGGTAGCGAGTGCGCGCCGCGTGCCGCTCACTTCGTGGTTTCGCTTTCGCCGCGCCGTGGAACCAACTGCAACTGTATTGCTTCTTATTGAACGTGAGCCGTGCGCCAAGACCTGCGCGTCATTGGTTGTACGTCTGCATCGGGTAATGGCGTGTACACACGATGCGGCGGCAGCGGTAGAAATAGAATTTCACGGTTGGAAAGTCTTGAGCCGTGCAGCGCCGGCTATTCCACCGACAAATATCGTGAGTCATGCGGCCCTGCTGCGCGGAATGCAGCTGCATGCCGAAGTTGAGCGTTCGTGGATGCAGCGCAAACCGATGCATTCGATGGGCGCCGGCTTCGAGTTGCATACGGCGTGGTGAATTCGATCTTGCTTGAGGATGCTGATGTTCGCCTGCGTTTATATTCCCGACTTCCCTGTGGCAGCTATCGTTCGAGCGGAACCGTTGCTGCGCGACCGTCCTGTGGCTGTGCTCCAAGGCAAGCCTCCCCAGGTTCGCGCAGTCGCGCTGAATGACAGGGCCCGCATGCTTGGAATGGAAATGGGGATGACCAAGCAGCAGGTGGAGATTTTTACTACCTCTATGCAAGAGGCAGTTGCAAAGAAGTCGCAGCATGTCGAATTTTCGTCGCAGTGCACAGCAGCGCAATCGAAACCCACAGCCGCGGTCTTACGACAGCGTTCCCCGGCACAGGAGGATTCCTCGCATGCGGCCTTGCTCGATGTGGTCCACTCGTTCACTCCGCGGGTGGAAGATACGCATCCTGACCGCTTACTGCTCGATCTTGATGGGTTGGAACGGCTCTATGGCTCGGCGCCGGCAATGGCACGCGAGTTGGGCTCACGGGTGAGCACCGTAGGGATGGAATGCAACATTGGTGTGGCGGCCAATCCGGATGCCGCCATGCATGCCGCCTGCGGATTCAGCGGCGTCACCGTGATTCCCATCGACGAAGAAGCTAAGCGGCTGGGAGTTTTGTCCATTCATGTTTTGCTCGATTCGTTTGATATCGCGCGAGCCGAAACGGGAGCTGCCGCGCGCGAACACGAGAAATTGCGCGAACAGATGCTTGATACCCTGGAACGTTGGGGTGTGCGCGACTTCCGCACCCTGGCCCTGCTGCCCGAACATGCTCTGGCGTCGCGGCTGGGCGAAGCAGGTGCACGACTGCAACGGCTTTCGCGCGGAGCCGCGATGCGTACCCTGGTGCTCTGCGAACCTCGTACCCATTTCGAAGAAGCAATCGAGCTGGAGTCGGCTGTCGAAACTCTTGAGCCACTCTCTTTTCTGCTGAACCGAATGCTGGATCAACTGTGCGCACGCCTCGAAGCTCGCGCTCTCGCTGTGCAGGAGCTAAAGCTGCGCCTGCAACTGGAACCTCGTGCCGGTGATGAGCAGGCAGCCACACTGCAAGAAGTGGCAGCCGCACACAATGCTTCTCTATTGGCCGATCGCCGGGAAGGCGCTCTTTACGCACGCACGCTGCGTCTGCCGGTTGCGATGCGCGACCCCAAAGTATTTCTGAAGCTTTTGCAATTGGACCTGGCTGCACATCCACCCGGAGCGCCGGTCTGCAAGCTGTGGATCACAGCCCAACCGGCACGCCCGCGCTCGGCGCAGCACGGCCTGTTTTTGCCGGTCACTCCTGAGGCCGAAAAACTGGAGATCACGCTCGCACGCATTACCAGTGTGGTGGGCGAGCGCCGGGCTGGGATCGCAAAGTTGCTGGATACGCACCGCCCCGACGCTTTCCAGATAGAACGCTTTGTTTCGCAAGAGGAGCCCGGCAACAAAGATCGTAGTCTGACATTGTCGGATACATCGGACTTTTCGCCAGTCGCCTTACGCGTCTTTCGTCCTTCGCGCCAGATTCGCGTGCAGCTTGCTGAAGGACGTCCCAGCAAGCTGGCGATGCTGACTCCTGGCGCAGAGCGCAATGAATTGGAGGGGAAGATTCTGTGGTCAGCCGGCCCATGGCGCTCGTCCGGAGACTGGTGGACCTCCAAAAGCAATTCCGAAGATGCGCAAGCCTGGGACCGTGAAGAGTGGGACATCGCGCTTGCGAACGATGGCGAAAACAGCGTTGCGCTGTACCGCATTTACCGTGACGCCGGTACTGGCCAATGGTTCGCCGATGCCAGCTACGACTGAGCCACCCATGTATATCGAGTTGCACACCCGGTCGGCATTCAGCTTTCTCGAAGGAGCCTCGGTTCCCGAAGAACTGGCAGACGCATGCCACTCGTATCAAATGCCGGCGATGGCGCTGCTCGATCGCGATGGAGTTTATGGTGCCGCGCGCTTTCATCTTGCGATGAAAAAACTCGGACTGCAGGCGCACATCGGGGCGGAGATCACTTCCCTGCTGCCATGTATAAGTCTCGCAGACAACCTCGCACTTCCTCGCGTGGCCCTGCTGTGCGCCTCGCGCGAGGGATACCAGAATCTTTGCCGACTGATAACGCGCACGAAATTGCGCGCGCCGAAATATCCAGTCACTCTTCCACGCGTAACAAAACGTCAAGCCAGCAAAGAGTCGTTGATGACCTCGCAAGCTGTCGCTTCTTGCGACGATCTTGCCGAGTTTTCCTCCGGACTGATTTGCATGACTGGCGGCGACGAGGGCCCACTGACGTGTGCCCTGGCGCAGGGTGGTATGCCGGAGGCGCGGCGTGTGCTTGAGCAGCTCACGGAAATCTACGGCTGCAACAACGTCTATGTCGAGCTGCAACGTCATTACAATCGCGCGCAGGAATTCCGTAATCAAGCGGCAATCGAGCTGGCGCGTAATCTGAAGCTGCCATTGCTCGCCACGCAAGGCGCGCAGTATGCCCGTCCTGAAGAGCGGGAGATACTGGATGTCTTTACCTGCATCCGGCATCACCGCCCTCTCGATACTGCCGGACGCTTGCTCTCGCATAACAGCGAGCGGCAGATCAAATCGCCACAGCAGATGCTGTGCCTGTTTGCCGATCTTCCCGACGCCATCGCCAACACGCTGGAACTCTCTTCGCGCCTCGGCTTCACGCTCAACGATCTGGGATACAAGTTTCCCAGCTATCCCGTGCCGCAAGGCGAAACCATGAGTTCGTTTCTGCGGGAACGTGCGTTCGAGGGAGCACGCGAGCGCTACCAGCGTCCCGGCAAGAATGAACTGTGGCTGCGGGCGCGGCGGCAGATCGAGCGCGAACTGAAGCTCATTGAGCACCTTGAACTCGAGGGCTACTTCCTCATCGTCTGGGACATCGTGCGCTACTGCCGCGAACACGACATCCTGGTACAGGGACGCGGTTCGGCGGCCAACAGTGCAGTCTGTTATTCGCTCGGCATCACGGCTGTCGATCCTATTGGGATGGAGTTGCTGTTCGAACGCTTCCTTTCGGAAGAGCGTGGCGAGTGGCCCGACATCGATCTCGACCTTCCCAGCGGAGACGATCGCGAGAAAGCAATTCAATACGTGTACGAACGATACAGCAAGCTGGGTGCAGCGATGACGGCGAACGTCATTACGTATCGCGGACGTTCGGCTGCACGCGAAGTCGGCAAGGTGCTGGGCTTCGACGAAGAGACGCTCGGCCGACTTGCCGGCCTGGTGAGTTCGTGGGAGTACAAAGACCCCGGCGACACGCTTGAGCGCCAATTTCGCGATGCCGGATTCGAGTTGCAGCAGCCGCGCATTCGCAAGTTCTTCGAGCTTTGCCTGGCGGTACAGGACCTGCCGCGACATCTCGGGCAGCATTCGGGCGGAATGGTGATTTGCCAGGGGCAACTGGATTCTGTGGTGCCGCTGGAGCCTGCTACGATGCCCGGTCGCGTGGTGGTGCAATGGGACAAGGAAGATTGCGCCGATATGGGCATCATCAAGGTCGATCTACTGGGTCTCGGCATGATGGCTGCACTCAAAGATTCGCTCACGCTCATTCACGATCACTACAAAGAAGATGTCGACCTCGCTCTGCTGCCGGCCGATGATCCCACGGTGTATCGCACTTTGCAGAAAGCCGATACGGTCGGCATGTTCCAGATCGAAAGCCGGGCGCAGATGTCTTGTTTGCCGCGCCTCTATCCCACGCGCTTCTACGACATTGTGGTACAAGTCGCGATCATCCGGCCGGGACCGATTGTGGGCAAGATGGTCAATCCGTATCTTCTACGGCGACAAGGGCGCCAGCTTGTAACGTATCCGCATCCTTCGCTCGAACCCGTTCTGGAACGCACGCTCGGCGTTCCGCTCTTCCAGGAACAGCTCTTGCGCATGGCCATGATCGCCGCCGGATTCACCGGCGGACAAGCGGAAGAGTTGCGTCGCGCGATGGGCTTCAAACGCAGTGAAAAGCGCATGCGCGACATCGAAGTCAACCTGCGAGAGGGCATGGAGCGCAACGGCATCTCGCGCGAAGCGCAGGAGGAGATCATTCTCTCCATCACTTCGTTCGCGCTTTACGGTTTTCCAGAGTCGCATGCGGCCAGCTTTGCTCTTATTGCTTATGCCAGCGCGTATCTCAAGTGTCATTACCTCGCGGCTTTTACCGCTGCGCTGCTGAACAATCAGCCGATGGGGTTTTATTCTCCCGCCACCATCGTGAAAGATGCCCAGCGACACGGATTGAAGGTGAAGCCGGTGGACATCAATTGTTCGGATTGGCTGTGTACGCTGGAAGAACATCTTAGTCCCACAATGTGGGATGGTAGAAATCAAAAGCAGATCCCTCAGGGGCTGAAGCCCGTTCGTAATGACAAAAATGAAGGGCTTGCCGGCACGGCTGAAGCCGTGCCCCTTCAAGGCTCCGATCCCACTCATCACCCGACTCTGCGCATGGGCTTTCGCTATGCCAAGGGGCTGAGCGAAGAGGCGGGACGGGCGATTGTTCGCGTACGCGGCCAGCGCGCTTTCGATTCGATTGCCGACCTCGCCCACCGTGTCCCTGAATTGCGACGTAAGGACCTGGTTTTGCTGGCTTCCATCGGAGCACTGAATTCCATCGGTTGCGCGAATGCGAAAGATGTACCGGCGCAATTGGATGGTCCCGGAAAGAACCAGCGCCTGCATCGCCGCGATGCCTTGTGGCAAGTGGAGCGCGCGGTGCGCTTTGCCGGCCCTCTGCTCGATGGCATTCCCGAGGTCGATGCCGCTTCTCCACTGGCGGCCATGACACCGGAAGAGCGCCTGGTCGCCGACTTCCACGGCACCGGACTGACCACCGGGCCGCATCCGATGGCGTATCGTCGCGCCGATCTCAAACGGGCGCAGGTACTTTCGGCGCATGAGCTTACACAAGTGCCCAATGGGCGCCGGGTACGAACCGCAGGATGCGTGATCGCGCGGCAGCGTCCGGGTACCGCCAAGGGGTTCGTCTTCCTCAGCCTGGAGGATGAGACCGGCATCGGGAATGCGATCATCACGCCCGATATCATGGAGCAGCATCGCGTGGTGATTACATCGGAAAAGTTCCTGCTCCTGGAGGGCGTTTTGCAGAACCAGGAAGGGGTGGTCTCGGTGCGGGTAGAGCGGGTGGCTCCGCTGCGGGAGGCCTATGCGACAGATTCGGTGGACATCACCGATGCGGATGTGAGGTCGCATGACTTTCACTAGAGCTATCCACTCTGTTCCACAAACTGCATCACTCTCGTCAACTGCTCCATCGGGACCTCGTACTCCTTCACTATCACGTCTGCCGGATACCCGTACGACACTGCCTCCAGCACATCCAGCAAGGGCACATCTGTCCCGCGCACGAGCCACATCTTGTCCGGCCCCAATTCTGCTTGGGGACACTTCGCCCACTCCAGCCTAGCGGCCCGCTGCAGCCAAATAGGGGGCGCCAACTCCGCCGCCAATCGCTTCGCCTCGTCGATGAGGTCCTGCTTCGATGGGTCGGCTGGTCGCTTGGAGGGCGTCGGAGATGTCGCTGTTCTGCCGTCCCAAGTCGCAAACGCGGCCAGCAGGGCGTCGCGCAGGGTCATCCCCCGGGTGGCCGCCGCCGTCTTAATCTGCCGCCGCTCCGCGCCGGAAAGGCGCACTTGAAGCACACATTTTTCGTTGTCCGGCGCTGTGAAAGCTGCTTCTTTCAATTCTTTTTTCGCCTCTTCCTTAGAATCAATGAGTTAACGGGAAATTGTTCATAACTTGTTGATTTTAAGTATTTTATTTGTATTCATGTGAGCCATATAGACTTACGCGGCATTTTGGCGCTTTTGCCGCTAAATCTGCATTTCAAGTAATACAAGCAATGCAATGCTTGCAATACAAGTATTGCAGTAATACCGCTGCGTCTTGCGCCGTCGGATTTCTAAAGAGCCGTGGGAATCCGCAGCCCAGGCGCGGACCAAAAAGGGACAGCAATCCCTTCCTCACGATCATGGTTTTACGACACGGCGTGGGGGCGGGAAAGTGCGTGGGTCACAGGGCGGTGTGATGGTGAAAGAGTTGGGGCGTCAGTCAGTCTCTCGTGGGACGCGGATTGGACCCTACGGGTCTTCTCGCGACTTGGAGGAAAGAAAAACCCGCCAAAGCAGGCGGGATGGGGTAGCCACGATACGATTCATCCATGAATCGGAGAGTCACCGGGTCAGCCACCGCCGGAAGTTAAACGGAGACGGGGTAATTGTGGGCTACCCGTGGGAAAGTCAAAAGACCCACCCAAGCAAAAGAAGCTTGGACACCCAGCGGAGCGATTACTTGCCTGACCGAGAGTCGTAGTGGCGCCGCGTGCCACTTTCAATGACGCTTGTACTGCAGTCTTCTACTTGTATACGGCGCTCAACAGTCTGTGCTAACATGCGGCGCCATACCGGCCCCTCGACGGATTCGACATGAGGGAACGATGCTCGCGTACGGGCTTCTGCAAGCGCAGATGCAACCAGAATTTCGCGAGATCCCGCGCCGGGCCAGGTCGTAGTCACCGGTCGCCGGTTCAGGCCCCTGCCATACCCACTTCACGCTGCGAATGTTACCGATGGGCGAAGAATGATCACATGATGACGATTATCGTTCAGGAAAAATCGTCGTTCGCCTGAAAGGAGTGGAAACAATGACTCAGAAATTCGTGCGCTACAGTCCGGATGTTGAACAGAACGAGCCCAATTTCGACCAAACCCTGCAGCAGGTCCTCGATGACATGAAACAGCACATGCGCGGCTCGCTCAAAACCGAGGGGGTCGGGCTTGTGGTGCGCAACGCCCATGCCAAGGGTTACGGTCTGGCCCGGGGAGAATTTGAAATCCTCAGTGGAATGCCAAACGAATATTCGCAGGGCATCTACGCCAAACCGGGACGCCACGAAGCTATGGTTCGTTTCTCAAATGGGACCAATCACGTTGGTAGCGATCAGTTCCTGGGGCCGATCGTGGGCATCGGGCTAAAGATTTTCGGAATCGAGGGGAAAACTCTTCTGGAAGATGAGCCGGACAGTCACACCTTCGACTATGCGCTGATCAACCACCCGGTCTTTTTCGCCAACACGCTCGCGCATTATGTGTTCATTCAGTCTGTGTTTGCCGACCTTGGCCTACCTCCGCCAGCGAACCTTACGCCGGAGGAAAGGCAGGCGGGGCTCCACCAGGTTCTCTACAACTTTGTGACGGGCAAGGGCACGCTGCCTCCGGAGCAGTGGGCCTGGGAGGAACTCGGCGCCTTCCTGCAGCTCGCGCAAACCAAACCCGTGAATCTCCTCCTCTCGACCTATTGGACTATGGGTGCGGTGCGGCATGGCGACTACGTCGCAAAGGTTCGTGTGGCCCCGGTTCAATCGTTCGCCGACCGCGTTGAACAGCGAGCTCTCGATCTCACCGCTGCCGAACAAGTCTTCCGGCCGGCGCTGGTAGCGGAGTTGCGCAAGCGGCCGTACGAGTTCGACGTGCAGGTCCAGCTCTGCACGGACCTGGCTCGGATGCCGGTTGAGAAAACGACGGTAGTTTGGCCCGAGAGCCTTTCTCCGTACGTGACCGTGGCGAAATTGCGGCTGCCGCAACAGGATGTCGGCGGCGAAGACAATTTCGAAAAGATGGACAAGACTTCGATGTCCCCCTGGCGCGTTACCGAGCCGCACCGCCCGCTCGGCAGCATCATGCGCTCGCGCAAGGAGGTCTATCGGCAATCGTCGATCCTTCGCCACCAGACAAACCACCAGGAACGTAAGGAGCCGAAGAACCTGGCAGAAGTGTTCGGGGAGAAGATGGCAGCCGCCGTTTAAGACGGGAGACGTATATCCAAGATTGGTAAGTGAACTATCAATTACTGATTGAGAGGAGAAGAAAACAATGCCAACACAGGCGCAGACACCAGCCGCACCCGCGCAGGACAAGGCGGTGCAGGAGAAAATTGCGGAGCTGAGGGCACTGTTCGCCGATGCTTCGCCGGTGGGGAAAGCAGCACTGGAGAACGTACTCAGGGAGCTAACGTCGCAGGTTTCGGAACCGCCGCCGCCAATCGAAAGCGCCGGGCGGGTCGGCGCCCGTCTCGGCAAGATCTCCGAGTTGACGATCGTTGTTCCGTTAGTCCCGGGCGGCGCCAAGCGGCTTCGCACGTTCCTGCGATTGCTGGGCGGCAACCTTACACCAGGCGCGATCAAGGTCGGCACTCTGCATGACATGCGCTTCGTCTTTCTGGACAACGACACGAGATTGCTCTTCGCCACCTCTTTCGACGGGGATTGGGACACCTATATCGACGACTTCATCGCGTTGATTCCAGACTATCTCGACCTCATGGACTCTGCCTGGGAAGGCTGGCCGGGAATTCGCGCCCCTGGAGCGAAAGATTATCTGGTTAAGCACCAGATCACCGCAGAAGGATGGTTCGTGGCCAATCCGGATCTCACTTTGGCTGAAACCCAACGGCTGAAGAAGCTAGGCAAGGCGGTTGATGAATTCCTGGAAAAAATTGCTTAGTCGCAGGGGCTGATGGTTTTGTCGGGTTCAACACGGAAACCGCCCGGGGGATGCAGGTATGTCGTCCGTGAATGAATACACAGGCGCGGGCGATACGACGCGGGCGCCGACCCTTGACCTGCACGAGATCCAAGCGACGGTTCTCAGGCAGAGACCAGCACCCTACTTTGGCACTCATGTGTTTTTGGGTGTCCGTGATGCTCAAGCGGGCCGCGAGTTTCTCCGTCGGCTGACACCTTACGTCGATTCCGCCGCGGGTTGGCGAAACGCTGCGAATGCCTGGATTGCGGTCGGGATCAGCTATACGGGCCTTGAGGCGCTCGGCGTTCCTCAGGAGTCGTTGCAAAGCTTCCCCGAGGCGTTCCGCGAAGGGATGGCGGCGCGAGCCCGGCAGCTCAAGGATGAAGGGGTCAACGATCCGAAGAATTGGGACTCGCCGTTTGGCAAGGGACAAATCCACATCGGGTTAAGCGTATTCAGCGATTCGGAGGAAAAACATCGCCGTGTCCTAGCCACCGCTCGCGAGCAGTACGAGCGGGTTTCGGGGGTCAGCGTTTTGGCCACGCAGGATTTCGGCGCGCAGCCCGGCGACCTCAATTCGCTGGGTTACAAAGATGGCATCGACCAACCTCCGATCGAGGGCAGCGGCGTTGGGCCGCTGCCAGGGCAGGGACAGCCGATCAAAGCCGGGGAGTTCGTCCTTGGCTATCCTGGTGAGGCAGGTTATCCGTTACCGATGCCGCAGCCGGACATACTCGGCCGCAACGGTACGTATGTGGGTTTGCGTAAATATCAGACGCGCGTCGGCGCGTTTAATCGGTTCCTTCGGGCGAATGGAAGTACCGACGACGAGCGGGAACTGCTTGCCGCGAAGCTGGTCGGCCGTTGGCGCAGCGGTGCCCCGCTGACGCTGGCGCCGGATGTCGACAACCCCGCACTCGGTGCGGATCCGCAGCGGAACAATGACTTCAACTACTCGAACGATCCGCGGGGCCGGCAGGCCCCGTTCGGATGCCATATTCGGCGCATGAACCCACGCGATGCGAAACTTACCCGGTTGACTGACGTCAATCTGCATCGCGTAATCAGGCGCGGCACCACGTATGGACCGCCATACGATCCGAACGCCCTGTCCGAAGCAGATGACCAAGTGCCGCACGGGGCCTACTTCCTGTTCATCAGTGCCAAGGCGATGGCCACTATCGAATTCCTGCAGCAAGAGTGGGTCAACGACGGCGATTTCATGGGCCTCGGTGACGAGCGTGACCCCATCATTGGACTGCAGAACGAAGAAGCGATCTTTACCATTCCGAGGGACCCAGTCCGACGAGTGGTACACAGCATCGAAACGTTCAATGTGCTCTGCGGGGGCGAGTATTTCTTCATGCCGAGTTTATCCGCCTTGAAATGGTTAGGAGAACTCGGATGAAAAGGGCGAGGCTACCGGGGGCTAAAGCCCGACACGTTCTGCAGCTGGGGCCACCACACTAAAGCTTTGTGCTTCCACCCAAAACCTTCCACCAAAAAACAAAAAGCCGATCACTTCTTGTCGGAACCTGTAGACGGCCTTCCCGGCTCCTGTCCCGGGTAGGCATAGACGCCGCGTCCGGCTTTGCGGCCGAGGCGTCCCGCTTTGACGTACTGGACCATAAGCGGGGCGGGGCGGAATTTCTCGCCGAGAGTCTTATGCAGGTATTCGAGGATGTGCAGGCGCGTATCCAGACCGACTAGATCGACCATTTCAAACGGGCCCATGGGGTGGTTCAATCCGAGCTTCAACGCCTTGTCGATGTCTGCGGCGGAAGCCACGCCCTCCTGCAACATGTAAAACGCTTCGTTGCCGATGAGCGCGTTGATGCGGCTGGTGATGAAGCCGGGCGACTCCTTGATCACAACCACTTCTTTGCCCATGTGCTTGCCGACTTCGACAGCGGCGGCGAGGGTTTCGTCGTCGGTTTCGAGGGCGCGCACGATCTCCAGCAGCTTCATTTTGTGAACGGGATTGAAGAAGTGCATGCCAACGCACTTGGGCGCGCGATAGGTGACCGATGCGATTTCGGTGATGCTGAGCGATGAGGTGTTGGTGGCGATGATGGTCGTCGGGCGACAGACTTTATCGAGCAGGGTGAAAATCTCGAGCTTCGATTCCATCTCTTCGGGGACGGCTTCGATGACGAGGTCGGCTTCGCGAGCGGCCTGCTCGACAGAAGACGCATATTCGAGCCGTCCGAAGGCGCTATCGGCGTCAGCCTGCGTGACTTTGCCGAGTTCGACGGCCTTGTCGAGGTTGGCGCGGATTTCAGTTTCGGCCTTCCGCAACGTGGTCGGCAGGATGTCTTCGAGAATGGTGCGGTATCCGCCAAGAGCGGCGGCATGCGCGATGCCGCGCCCCATGATTCCGGCGCCGATTACCGCGATGGTGCGAATCTCGGCCACCGATTATGCTCCCTGATCCAGCTGGTCGAGGATGGTGAGGAAATTCGGGTCGGACTTGCGCATGTACTCGGCGAGCCGGGCTTTCTCTTCCGCGGAAAGCAGATGCCTTCCGGCAGTGATACGGCGAAGAGTTGCGGAGATATCGTCCACGTAGTTCATCATGCGAATTAATTCGCCACTAGCGGGCATAAGAGTCCTTTCGATCGAACAAAGATGAGAACTTGTTATTCTCGCTGGCGGTGAGGCTTAAGTAAAGCGGCGGAGAGTAAAAGGCTGCCGTGCCTACGGCACTCCAACGAATTCTCGCACTGCACCCAGCACTGCGCCTTCGGCTCCGTGCTGGGCTAGACTATGCCGTGCCTACGGCACTTGAAATCGGCAGGTTTTTCCGCGCAAGAATTCTGATGTCGCGCTGACGACAATAAGTAACTACGCTACAAAATTCTTAGCCGCGGCAGCGGCCGGAGTTTTGGCGCCGCCATCGCGGTCGGTAACGGTGGTCAGAAGCGCCAGCTTGTCGGCAATCTCGTTGGTTAACGCTCCGGCCTTAAGCCGCCAGGTCCAATTTCCGCCGGGCTTGCTGGGTATGTTCATGCGAGCATCGCTGTCGAGTCCGAGAACGTCCTGCACGGGAATGACGGCGAGGATGGCGACTGAGGCGTAAGCCGCGCGGATGAACGCCCAGTTGATGCCGTCGTCCGTCTTTCCTAAATAATCGCTGGCCCACTGTTTTTCGGTCGCGGTGGCGCTGGTGTTCCACCATCCGACGGTCGTGTCGTTATCGTGGGTTCCGGTGTACACGACGGAATCAGTGGTAAACATGTGCGGCAGATAGATGTGTGCACCCTTGTTGCCGAAGCCGAACTGCATGACCTTCATACCGGGGATGTTTAACTTCCTGCGCAGCTCGCGCACTTCGGGGGTGATGTAGCCCAGATCTTCCGCAATAAACGGCAGCTTCTCGAGCGCGGCTTTCAGGGTTTTGAACAAGTCGTCATTGGGGCCTGGCGTCCAATGCCCGTTGATCGCAGTCGGCTCATCGGCGGGGATTTCCCAGCATGCCTCGAATCCACGGAAGTGATCGAGGCGCACAATGTCGCAGGTCTCGATGGCCTGGCGCATGCGCTCGACCCACCACTTGTATCCGTCCGCCTTGAGCGCGTCCCAGTCATAGAGCGGGTTTCCCCAACGCTGGCCAGTCTCACTGAAGGCGTCGGGCGGAACGCCGGCAACGACCGTGGGCGAGAGGTCCTCATTCAGGCGAAAGATCTCGGGATGCGTCCAGACATCGGCACTGTCGTAGCTGACGAAGATGGCAACGTCTCCAACAATCTGGACTCCGCGCTCGGTACAGTAGGCACGCAGGGACTTCCATTGCTCGAAGAAGATAAACTGCAAAACTCGTTCGACCGCGAGTTGGTCCTTCAAGTCGGCACGGAGCTGTCCCAGGGTTTTGGGGTCGCGGCGGCAGATGTCTTTGGGCCACGAACTCCAGGGTTCGTCGCCATAATGTTCGCGCAACACGCTGAAGAGCGCGTAGTCTTCCAGCCACCACTTGTTCTTGTCGCGGAAGGAATCGAAACGGGCGCGCAAGTCTGACGAGGCGGCCTGCGAGAAATTACGCGCCGCTTCGCGAAGCAGAGGCAATTTATTGGCACGAACTTTCTCGTAATCAACGGCCCCGTGTTCATCGTTGAGGTCGCTAAGGCGGGCTTGATCGAGATAGCCACGCTCCACTAATCGCTCGAGGCTGATAAGAAGCACGTTTCCAGCGAAGGCCGAGGTGCAGGAGTAGGGAGAATTTCCGTAGCCCGCTGGGCCGATCGGAAGCACTTGCCACAGGTCTGCCGGGCGGCAGAGAGCCAATCGACGAACGCGTAGGCAGCCGGACCAAGGTCACCGATGCCGCCGCGTGAGGGCAGTGACGTAGGATGCATCAGGATTCCGGCTGACCGTTGCGTAAACATGTCTAGTGGGTCGTTCTGTCGGTTAAGAGCGAGCTAAGCGCTTGAAGATTGCAGAGCTAACTGAGAAAAACGGAAGCCAGCGATCCGCTTCGCTGGCCACGCGGGTAACTTGCTACGAAATAATTACGATCCTTCGCCGAGGCGACTGAGGCGCTCCATTTCCTTCTTGTTGAACTTAATCTTGCCGTCCTTTTCGAGTTTGTCGCGCAAGTTCTGGACGTACAAACCTTCGAGAACCTGACGCTTCTGGTCGAGCAAAGTTTCGCGGGCGCGGTCCCAAGACTGCTTGCGTTCCTCGGGTGAAGGCTCCTGCTTTTCAAGGACCGCGAGAACAACACCGCTTCCCATGCCACCCTGCAACGGGCCGCTGATGCCACCCACAGGCAGATCGAAAGCCACGTTGGCTGAACCGCTCATCGCACCTACGTCGGGAACCTGGGCGGATGCGTTGACCAGGTCGCTGGTCTTCACCGTCGCTCCGAGTTCCTTTGCGGCTTTTTTCAGATCGTGTTCGGCGTGAGCGCGGTCGGAGAGTTCCTGCGTCTTCTGGGCCAGAAGGGCCTGCGCGCGCTGCGCTTTGAACTGATCTTCCAACTGGGCCTTGATCTGTTCGAAGGTTGGAGTCTGCGGCGCTTCGATCTCTGTGACCTGGTAAACCGCATAGCCTTGCGGCGTTTGCGAGAGGGCCGGAGGATCGTTCTTGCGCGCGGAGAACAGCGCGTTCGAGAGTTCCTGGGCGGAGCCTAGTCCCGGGAAGCGCGTCCGCCTGGGCGACGAAGTCGGTCGCGGTTACTGACAGTCCCTTATCGGCGGCGGCTTTGTCGAGGCCTGCGGAGCGTGCCTCGGCCTGCACCGAATTTGCCAGGCTCTGCGCTCCAGCGGCTGCCTTCTGCTGCTTGATGGCGGGTTCGATCTGCGACGCGACTTCAGCCAGAGGTTTGACGGTCGCGGCGTGCTTGTCTTCGACGCGGATGATGTGGAAGCCGTAGCTGGTACGGATAATGTCGGTGGTCTGTCCCTTGGGGGTAGTGAACGCCGCCTGTTCGAATTCCGGCACGGTGCGGCCACGCGTAATCGGCGGCAGTAATCCACCCTGCTGCGCGCTACCGGGGTCGTCGGAATATTTCTTGGCCAGTTCTCCGAAGTCGGCACCGGCCTTCAACTGCTTTTGCACGTCCTCAGCTTTCGCCTTGGCTGCATCCACTCCCTTTTGATCGATCTTGCCGCTGGCATCGGGGGTCGGCGTCTTAATCAGGATGTGCCGAACGGTCACGGTTTCGGGACTGCGATATTCATCCTGATGCTGGTTGTAATACGCCTGAAGGTCGGCCTGGGTAACAGGGATGGAGCCGGCGACCTTGCTGGTGTCGATGAGGATGTAGCGCGCCTTGCGCTTCTCGGGAATCGAATTCACGTACTGTTTACTATTCTGGTCGTAAAACGCTTTCAGCTCGACATCGGTGACTTTGACCTGCTTCTTAACGTCGTCGAGGGTGAGGATGGCGTAGTCGAACTTTACCTTGGAGTCCTGCTTCTTGACCTGGGCTTCGACTTCCTTATCGCTCACGGTGGCTGCCGCGCTGACAGCGGAAAGCAGCTTCTGCTGGGCGATCTGGTCCTTCACTTCTTTCTCGAATTGAGGGACACCAAGTCCCCACTGGTTCTGAACCAGATTTTCGTACTGCTGCTGACCGATGAAGTTGCCGCCGGGAAAGAACATTTCCCCGAATGAGCCCTGGCGCAGATAGTCGGCCAGTTCAGCGTCGCTGACGCCGAGGCCCATGCGGTCGGCCTCATAGGCCAAGGCACCCTGGCTCACCATGTTGTCGGCAGCGCGCTGCATGAGGAACGGCATAAGCGTGGGAGGGATATTGGCGCCGCGAAACTGCTGGCGTCCAATGAGCCGTGCCCGTTGGGCAACTTGCTGGATCGTAATGTCGTCGGCGCCGACCTTGGCCACGACGCCGGCGGTGCTAACTCCTCCACCGAAATAGTCGCCGAATAAGCCACCTGGAACCAATGTGATGACCATCATCACGCAAATGACAAGGAGAAGACCGCCCAAGATGATCTTCTTCATTGGGCCCGGGGTTTGCAGAAATCGAAGCATGCGAGTACTGAACTCCAAGGATGGGATAGCAGAATTCCTTATTATAGCTGAGCAAACAGCGACGACTGGAGTGACCGACGGGCGGGACGGCGGGAAAGGTTACAGGGTCGGCATCCCGTCGAGTGGGCTTGCGGCACCGCTCAGGTGCAAATATTCCCCGAATAAGGTGCGTCACTTCCCTGCACCCTAAGCTACTGTGTTGTAATCAACATAGATACCTATGTCCAAGTTGCCGCAGAGGACCCGCCACAGAATTCTTGCCACTAAACGGCGAGTTCGCGAACTGAAAATGATCGCCAAGGGAGTGGTCTCGAGGGACCATCCCGTGCTGGCGCATATTATTCCGATTCGCCGGTGCAATCTGGCCTGCAAGTACTGCAACGAATACGACGACTTCTCGAAGCCGATTCCGCTGGAGACGATGAAGCGCAGGATCGACGACCTTGCCAGACTGGGAACGACTATTGTTACCCTGAGCGGCGGCGAGCCGATGCTGCATCCGGAGCTCGACGAGATCATCGCCCACATGCGCACGTATCCCATCATCGCGGGCATGATTACTAACGGGTATCTGCTGACCGCGGACCGCATTCAGCGCTTGAACCGGGCAGGACTCGACCATCTGCAAATCAGTATCGACAACGTGATGCCGGACGACGTCTCGAAGAAGTCGTTAAAGGTCCTCGATAAGAAGCTGCAACTACTGGCCGAACATGCGGAATTCCACGTCAACATTAATTCGGTGGTGGGCGGTGGTACGCGTAATCCGCACGATGCGCTGGTGGTGGGCCGCCGAGCGGTACAGTTGGGCCTGACGTCGACCATCGGAATCATCCACGATGGAGACGGTCAGCTTCGTCCCTTGGGCGACGAAGAGCGCGAAGTCTTTCTTAAGATGAAGAAGCTGGAAAAGAAAAACTATTCGCGTCTGAATTGGTTCCAGAATAACATTGCGCATGGCAAGCCGAACAACTGGCGCTGCCGAGCGGGGGCGCGCTACGTTTACATTTGCGAGGACGGCCTGGTGCACTATTGTTCGCAGCAACGCGGATATCCGGGGATTCCGCTGGAGAACTACACGGTGAACGACATCCGGCGCGAATATCTCACAGAAAAAGGTTGCGCCCCACACTGCACGGTTTCATGCGTGCATCAGGTTTCGTACTTCGATTTCTGGCGTGCTCCGCAGACCAGGCAGTCACCGCCCACGTCGATTGATCAGGGGCAACTGATACAGATCGAGTAGCTACCGTTTCTCGCAGGCAGCGTTTCGGGCCGCAAATTTTGGATGCTATAATGATGCTGCCCATCTGCACTTATCCCACAAAAAAGGGCGCGTAGCTCAACTGGCAGAGCAACTGACTCTTAATCAGTAGGTTGAAGGTTCGATTCCTTCCGCGCTCACCAAACCTCAATAACTTAGGTCGCCCCGCGCTCCGCGTGCTGTAAGATGCAGAGGCTATTCACCCTGGTCACGTCGCGTTTCTCCGTGTGGGTACGGCCGGTTGCAAATGGAGAAGCCGACCTCGACGCCCGGAATGATGTTGTCCGACCGATTGGGGTCGAATCGCGCAGCATCAAACTAGTGGCGAGCCAAGAGGAGTGGGATTATCAAAGGCTCCGCCCAATCGCATCCGGGGCATGGCTATTGGTCTGCGGCGCACTCCTCGAAGTGCCCACCGGTCCTCACAGAGCCAAGGAGCAGAGTATGCGCGCATTAATTACTGGTGGTGCTGGTTTTCTCGGGTCGCATTTGTGCGATGCCCTCCTCGCGCAGGGACATTCCATTGTCTGCGTCGACAACTTGTTAACCGGACGCATGGCGAATCTGGCGCACTTGGCGCACGAGCCTCGGTTTGAGTTTCGAGAGCACGATATTTGCGAGTCTTTCGACAGGGGAAAGATTGACTATGTCTTCCACTTCGCCTCGCCCGCCAGTCCTGTCGACTACCTCAAACACGGCATTGAAACTCTACGAGTTGGTTCGGTCGGCACTCTCAACTGTCTGGAGTTAGCAAAGAAGTACAACGCCAAGTTCTTCCTGGCATCCACTTCCGAGTGCTATGGCGATCCCCTCGAACATCCGCAAAGGGAGACTTATTGGGGACATGTGAACACCATCGGCCCCCGATCGGTTTACGACGAATCGAAACGCTTCGCAGAAGCGGCGACAATGGCCTACCATCGATATCACCATCTGGACTCACGGATCGTCCGCATTTTTAACACGTATGGGCCGCGCCTGCAGATTAACGATGGACGAGTGATTTCCAACTTCATGAAGCAGGCGCTACAGGGCGAACCGTTGACCGTTTATGGCGACGGGCTTCAAACGCGCAGTTTTTGCTTCGTAAGCGACGAGATCGAAGGCATTCTCGCACTCTCGAACGCAGCAGAATCGCTGCCCACCAACATCGGCAATCCGAGTGAGTTCACGATGCTCGAGTGCGCGGAGCTTGTATTGCAGGTGACGGAATCCAAGAGCACCATCAAGTTTGAACCTCTTCCCCAGGATGATCCAAAACAACGTCAGCCCGACATTACTAAGGCCCGCACTTTGCTGGGATGGGAACCGAAGATCGACTTGCTCACCGGCCTTCAGCTCTCGTTAGACTACTTTCGTCAGGCGATACAGTCTGAACGTACGGAAGTACGAAGATCGATTGCTAGACAGCTCTAGAAGCTAACTGGATCGTCGCGGTCGGTGAACATACCCGTCAGCCAGACCACCCCGATGAAGGCCGTAACTGCAATCACGTACGCCAGCAGAAAACGCGCTCCCATGCTCCAAGCCTGCTGGCGGAGGGTTTGCAGGTCGGGAATCCACCAGACCAGTTTGTACGGGAAGTAAACCAAAGCTGCCATCAGCAGCGCGAACCACAGCCAGTACAAAGGACGCTTCCACACACGTCGCGAGCGTGCCAAGTGTTCGGGATGGACACCAACTGCCGAAACTGTTGCTCCGATGGGCAGCCAGAGTGCCGGCATCACCATGAAGACAATCAGCATGAGTAGCCAGTTCAGGTCGTTCATCATGTTGCGCGGCGTTGGTCCGGCGCCGAGTTTCTGCCGGAACCAGACTGCGAATTGTGGCACATAGGTTCGCAGTTCCCAGATCCCCCAAGCGATCACAACGAAAGATAGCACCCAGAAGGCGAGCGCTGGAACGTAACGCAGAGAGCGACGGTACGCCGGCCAGATGCTTCGGTCCTGGCGAAATTCTGACACTCGAAACCAGGCAAGAGTTCCCGCGCGAAGCCACAGCACAGAAAATACGATCGTGACTGCCAGGAGCGCCGAACCGCCCACCTGCCAACCGCGCGCGTCGGGAATGAGCAGCCAGAAATACCAGAG
This sequence comes from uncultured Acidobacteriaceae bacterium, assembly GCA_963738905.1. Classification (GTDB taxonomy): domain Bacteria; phylum Acidobacteriota; class Terriglobia; order Terriglobales; family Acidobacteriaceae; genus DASRAA01. The sequence goes on along the minus strand of CAVTYG010000004.1, from coordinate 706,030 downwards.
GACGAGCAGCGCGGCATTGGCAACGAGATTCAGAAGCCAGAGCTTCATGACACCGACCCGGTTTGTAATTGTCGCGGTCATTTCACCGTCACCGTGATGGTGTCGCTGGTGGAAAGGTATTGCGGCTGATACATCGGCTCGACGCGGGTTGGACTCACACGAAATACGCCAGGGTTCACCACTTTCAAGAGATAGGTGTATTCAGCCTGTCCGCGTGGAAACCAATAACTAAAGAATGTGGCGCGATCGTCGCGCAACTCGCGATATCCGCTCCACCGACGGGTCCACCACGGCGGTTCCTGATCGAGCTGATACAAGTCGTCGCGCGCGATGGACTCCGCGCCGGACGGTATCGGGTCCTCGATCATAAGGTAGCGCCACTCGCTGCCTCCCACAGTGATACGCACGGCAAGAGTGTCGCCTACCTGCACCGGTCCCGAAAGCTTGTCGAGGTGATACACCAGCTTGTCGCCGGACTGTAGCGGCGTGAGCTTGTAATACCCGCGTACGGTACTGAGCTGGAATGTACCCGTGTTCACGACGTTTGGTTGACTCGAGTAGTACTCGCCACGGGCCGACCAATAGAGGCGACCATCGCCGGACTTTGTGAGCTTGATCTGGTTCGCAGTTTGGGCGAGCTGCGATTCGTTGAGTGTGATGGTCATCGGAGGCGCGGTCACGTCGGCTGCGGTGAACTTCTTCGTCGCGACAGTCTTGCCGTTCACCTGCACATCGACGCTGAAGTTTGGCCTGAGTTCCTGCGTGCGCTGCAGGTAGTCAGTCAGGCCATAGATGACCATCGCCGTCTGCTGGGTGGAATCCCAGTAATAGCCCTGTCCGCGATGGCTGACGAGATACAACGCCGCTTTGGGCAACAACGCGTTCTGCGGATCGATCCGATCGAGGAATTTCAGCGCGTATGCCGTGGCTTGCGGGGTGGTATCGCCGTAGAAGCCCATGAGGTTGTTGGTGTCGGTCGGCCACCAGGCTTGCGAGTCGTCCTGCTTAGCATCGGACGCGAGCTGCTTCGCCAGATCGCTCGCTCGGGCATCGTTCATCTGCGCCATCGCGAGACCCAGCAACGACTGTCCGTAAGACGTAAGCGTGGAATGCTGGGTCCATACGGAATCCACGATCGCTCCGTTGGAATCCGCGCCGCTCAGCACCAGCGCGTAGGCCATGTAGGCGCGTAAGTCGGTCTTCACTGCGGTGGAGCGGTTGAATTCCGGCAGCAGCCACTTGCGCGCGCGCGCGATGCGGCCATCTTCAACGTCATAGCCGGCGGCTTTGGCCTGCACCAAGCCAGCCAGAACGTACGCGGTCATGAAGGGCTGCGAGTCGTCGGTCTGCCACCAGCCCCAGCCGCCGTCGGGGTGCTGATACTGATACAGCCGGTCGAGCCCCGCCTGTACCTGCTTGTTCAGTGTCTGGGGGTTAATGTTCGTCCCCACGCCCAACTTCTTCATCGCGTCGGCGACGAGGACGTCGGGCAGGAAGCTCGACATCGTCTGCTCGGTGCATCCGTAGGGATACGACGTGAGGAAGTCGAGCGCGCCGAAGATTGTGCCGGCAATCGACGGCGTGAGCTTCAATCGTGAGCTTACGTGTGTTGGCCTCAATTCCCGAGGGGAAAACAATCTGCTCGCTGCTTAGTGTTCCCTGCTCCGGCTAGCGACCCAGACTTTGCCACGGCAAGCTGCACGCCGAACGGAACCACCGGCAGCGTAAGCTCCATCGCATCGCTTTCGACATCGGTCAGCGCTTTGCCGAGCACCTTCGCCGAATCGACGTCGAGCACGCGCACGCGGTAGTCCACCTTGGCGGTGCCACCGCTGGGAACGGAAACGTCGTGCGTCGCGCCATCCATGACTTGCAGGCCGGTGAACTCCATCGACACCTGCGCCGTCTTCGCTGCGGATAGGTAGTTCTGCACGATGGTAGACAGAACAATCTCATCGCCACGGCGGAAGAAGCGCGGCACCACCAGCCGTACCATCACGTTCTTACGGACGATTGTATTTTCGACGGCGGACCCGACCTTGGTGTCTTGGGTCACTCCGCGCGTGGTGGCGCGCCAAGAGGTAATCGCATCGGGATAGTCGAACTTCAGGCTCGCCTGGCCATTACTGTCGGTACGAACGTCGGCCACCCAGAATGCGGTATCGGGAAATGCCTTGCGGACCTTGGGCTGCACCAAACGCTCAGGTTTGAGAGCAGCCAAGGCCGACGAGGTTCGAGCGGCACCGTGTCCCTCTGCCAATTGCATGGCCCGCTTGCCTGCCTGACCGGTGAAGTAATAGCTCAGCGAACTGTCAGTGGAAACCTTGGAATATACCGTTCCGTAAAACGCGTTCAGGATGCTGCCAAGACTCTCGGGTTCGATGGCGTAGATCGCTTCGTCAACCACACCGAGGCTGAAATCGGCTCCGGCGACTGGTTTGCCGGATGCATCCGTCGCTTTGATGGTGTAGGCGCCGGGTTGTCCTGGGTGATACTGCGGCTTCGACGGCTGGAGATCGACCTTGAGCTCGTGTTGCGTGGGCGGGACCTTCAGGCTCTTGCTGCCCGAGTAGAACTTGTTATCGCGAATGAATGCCGCCGCGACGTAGAAGTTGGGAGCGAATTCCGGTCGAATGGGAACATCGACGGTGACGCTGCCTCCGTCACTCTTCACTACCTGCTGCGAATACAGTCCGTTGCCTTCCGCCGTTACGAGCACGCTGGTCGGCTCTTTGCCGATGACGATGAGAACATGCGCGGTGTCGCCGGGCGCGTAGGATTTTTTGTCGGCGACAATCTGGATACGCTCCTGCATGGTGCCGGCCCACAACGGTGTGACACCGGGCGCCCACAGATAAGCGGTGTTCTCTACCTGGCGGTTCTCGACCGATGGTGCGGTGACGAGCACGCGGAATTCGCCCGCGTCCGGAATCGTGAACTGGACCTGGCCCTTGCCGTCGGCGCCGGTCTGCCCTTGCGACGACGAAACCACTTCTCCCGAGCGCTTCTGCCAATTCCAGCGGCTGAGCTCGGCGCGAAACGGCGTGGAGACGGGCTTCTTGTCGTAATCCTGCGCGGTGACATTGATGACCGCTGCGCTGCCCTTGCTGTACACGTACGAGGCGGGCTGCGCTGTGAGATAGAAGCTGCCGTAGGTGGCGAGAGCAAACCCGTGTCCGGATATCTCGCGGTTGCCTTCGTCGGTGACACGAGCTTCGATGCGATAAATCAGGTCGCGCTTGTTGCCGTTGACTTTCGTTGGAACGGTTATCTGCAACTTGCCATCCGCATCGAGAACGCCGCTCTTCTCGCTCTCCTGATCGCCGGCGTACGTGTCGTTTTCATTGTTATCGTCGGCCGCGTAGCCTTCGTCACCGCTGTCGGAATCGGACTCGGAAACACCCGGCGGCCAATATGGCGATGTGTGCACCACCCACTTGACCTTGGCGTTGGCTACCGGCTCGCCGAAGTAATAGCGTGCATCGATGGTCGCTTTGATGGCCTGACCTTGCAGCACACGCGGCGTCTGCGCGCTAACCTTCACTGCGTACTCGGGCTTCTTGTAGTCCTGCACCGAGAACCGCACGCCCTCGACGTAGCGCTCGCCCGACTGAATGTTCAGATAGTAGAAGCCGAGATTGGCGTCGGTGGGAATGGGATAGTCCCAATGCGCCGTGCCTATGTCGGAAAGCGTTACCGTCTGCTGCCAGACGACCTCATAGGTACGCGGGTCGCGCAACTCGAGGCGTAACTCGCGGTCTTGCGGAATCACGTAGCCATTTGGCGTCTCGACGCGAACGATGGTCTTGAAGTGCGCGGTGTCACCGGGCCGGTACACCGGACGGTCGGTGTACGTGTATCCGCGCAGATTGCGGGCTTCTGTGCCCATGTTCCATGCGCCGGGAGCGTTGACTGCAACATCGTCCCCATGACTGACGAGCACAGCAACGTTCTCAGGCTTGGCCTGAGTGATTGCCTGGTCGAGAATGCCCTGCTGATCCGTGGGCTTGTTGGCGACTTCCTGCTGATCGATCCAAACGCGCGTGGATGCACCGGCGATAGGCCCGCCGCTGGTGCGATCGACGACGTAACACAGCAGACGTCCTGAGGCCGTTTTCGTGATGATCGCGATGTCGGTGACGACCACGATGGTGTAGGCACGCAGCGTGCCGTTGGTTGCTTCGACGAGATAGACGCCCTTGTCGCTGACCGGGATGGTCACGCGCTGGCTCTCCCAGCGCTCAGCCGCGGGCGGCACATTCCACTTCCACTCCGAGACGAGTTGCTTCTGGTTCAGGATAGGAACCTGTGCGTATTCGTTAACTTGCGGGCCTTTCTTTTGCGGCGCGGTTTCGCCCAGACGCCACAAACGAATGCTGTGCCGCGAGTCAGGCGAAAACTGGGCGCGAATAAAGTCGCGAATCCACGCCCAGATGCGGTGCTTCCAGGCATGAAAACGCTCGAGCCAGGTTGTCTGCTGCTTAGGCAGGCGCGGCGCCTGTCCGCCAAAGCTGTGCATGTCCTGAAGCTGGCTGAAGAACTTCGCGGTGTCGTTGACGCGGTAGGCGCGAAAGTCGAGCGTCACGACATGATTGCTGTAAACACCGATCTCGATCTTCTCGCCGGGGCGGTAGGTACGTTCGCTCGTGATGGAAAAATAGGGGTGCGGAGCCTCGTCCTGGGCCGCCAGCGGAGAAGTCAACGACGCCAGGACAACCACAGAGACGATGGCGCGCAGCAGACGCATCAGTTGTCGCCTCGCAGGATGTTCCAGCGATAGACTCCGAGGAAGCTGGGGTTCGAGGGTACCGGCCGCCAGCGTGGATCGGGAAAATTCATTAACTGCGCCAGTGTGGGACGACGAATCTCACCCGGCGACCTGCCGATGGGGCCGGTGTGATAGACGACCAGCGGCTGCCGGTCGGTGTCAGCATCGATCTGGCTCGTTCCCAGGAAGATCATGGCGTGAAAGAGCAGGTCGTGGCCCTCTTGACGGAAGAACAATAGGTCTCCCGGACGCGCGCGCGAAACGTCGCGTCCCACAAAGTAAGAGTTGTGTTGCCACAGGGTCTTGGCATTCGCGAACTGCGCGAATGCGCCGTTGCCGAGATCGCTTGCGGTAAAGCTTCCGTCGTGAATGCGGAACAACCCGGCCCCGAGCGGCGTGTAAGGGTACTGATACTGGCGGATGTCGCCGGGGGCTGGAATGGCCGGCAAACGTACGGTCTTCGCCCAAACGGAATCGTGCTGGCGCAGCGCTTCCCGGTAAGCGTAACGCAGCAGCGCTGCGCAATCCTCAACTTCACCGTGGGATTGCGGTCGGGCGTACTGAGTCTCAGCCAGCAGCGTAAACCAGCGCCGGAACGCAGCCCGATCGGCGGCATCGTGCAGGCGAAGGAAGTCGGGGGTGCCGTCCGCCACAGTGTCGGAACTGTCGAGTTCGGTCCGCAGCGACACCTGACTCGGCTGGAATCCGGGGGCAGTCAAGTCCAGTTTGATCTCGCCCGGGAGAACGCCGGAACGAACTGAGATGACCGCAGAAGCATCATGGACCGTAACCGACTCGATGGTGCCGCGGTGCGGATCTTCCACTTCGACCTGAAGTCCGCGAAGAGTTTGTCCGGTGGAGGAGTGCAGATCAAGTTGTATGGAACTGAAGCCGTCGGCAGGAATTGCACCCGGAACAACTTTGACCATTAGCGACGCAGGCGTCAGGGCGCGACGAACGGTGAACGCGCCCAGCACGCTGACAATTCCCACCACAGCCAGCACTGCCAACCAGCGTGGTGCGCCGCGCATGTTCCGAGAGCCTCCGCCCAACGGGCGGATTATAGCCCACGAAAAACGTTCGAGCCATCTCGATTCTCGCGGGCCAACAACAAGGGACTAAACGGCTTTGCCGTTGCCCCCGAGCGCTCGTAACTCCACCAGCACGCGATCTACTTCTGCTGCCGTGTTGTAGTGGCCCAGCCCGATGCGCAACATGCCGCCGCTCTGCTGCACTCCCAGGCGCTCCGCGAGGTTGATGGCGTAGTAGTTGCCATCCCAGGTGAAGATGCCACGCTCGCCGAGGTAGGTGGCCAGTTCACGCGGGGTATAGCCTTCCATGCGAACCGCAACAGTTGGGGTTCGCTGGTCCGCTTTTTCCGGATCGGTGATGCCGTAGAACGTGAGTCCTGGGATTTCCAGCAAGCCACGGATGAGTTGCTCGCACAATTCGCGCTCGTGCTGACGAATCACATCGTAGGCCGCGACGATGGCTTCTCGACGGGTGCGGATCTCGGAAGTGTGATGACGCCCGAGGTCGGCGATGTAGTTCACGGCGGCGGTCACTCCCGCCATGCACTCATGGTTTTGCGTACCCGTCTCCCAACGGTCGGGCAGCTTCTCGCTACAGACGCGCAATTTGTACGGTCGCAAACGCAGCAACTGCTCGCGCTTGCCGTAGAGAATGCCCTGATGCGGGCCGAAAAACTTGTAGCTGGAGCAGGCCAGAAAGTCAGTGTCGATCGCCTTCACGTCGATGAGGCCGTGCGGAGCGTACTGTACCGCGTCAATGAAAGTCATTGCGCCGGCGGCGTGGGCGAGGCGAATCGCCTCCTGCACGTCATTGATTGTGCCGACCGCATTGGCCGCCCATCCCACGGCCACGAGGCGTGTGTTCCGCCTGATCTTGGCCTGGAGATCGAACATGTCGAGTGTGCAATCGCCCGGACGGATGTCCGCGGTCCTGACCTTCGCCCCTCGCTCTTCCAGACACACCCACGGCGACACGTTGGCATCGTGATCGAGACAGGTCACCAACAACTCGTCGCCGCTTTTTAGTTCGCGACCGATCGCGCGACTCAGCGCGAAAGTCAGTGTGGTCATGTTCGCGCCAAAGACCACTTCGTCGGGCGAACAGTTGAAGAAGTCGGCCATGGCTTCATGGGCCTGTTCGACGATGAGGTCGGTGCGCTGGCTGGTGAGAAACGCACCACCCATGTTGGCGTTCCACTTGGAGAGATATTCCGAGATGGCGTCGATTACGCTCTGGGGCACCTGGGTCCCGCCGGGACCGTCGAAGAAGACCGCCGGCCGTCCATTGACCGTCTGATTCAACGCTGGAAATTGTTCACGTACCCATGTAACGTCGAGACTACGGACCTGGGGGGCGACTCTTGCACTTGCTGACATGCTAGGAACTCCTGACTGCATTTATGAAATCTGAAAGCATCCCATAAGCCGTTGCCTCGGGCCCGGGATCGCGCTCGCTGATGAGCAACTCTTTAAAGATATCCGTTTCGAAGGCGATCAGCAGTGACGTGCCATGTACATGCGCCAGCGGATCGTCAACCTTCAGCCGTTCCGGCCTTACCGATGCGTCGATGCTGCCGTCGGCCCGGCGCCGGGCGCGGCTCACCAATCTCCAAGCTTCGCCGTTTTGATGGGCTTCACGCAACTGCGCCGCAGTAACACCGCGAATGCCCTCGCAGCATACATCAGCAAGCTTCAGGTTACCGCCCATCAGAACGTTCGCCACTTCGATGACTTTCACGGCGGCATCGATTCCGTCGATATCAGCGGAAGGGTCGGTTTCGGCGACGCCAAGAAGCTGAGCTTCAGCTATGGCATCGTCGAAAGTCTTGCCCGCTTCCATAGCTTCGAGAACGACGGTTGTCGTTGAGTTGATGACTCCGCGAAAGCCGCGAAGCTCGATCGCCGGCAACGTTTCGCGAAAGAGCGAAAACACCGGCGCGCCGTCCATCATGGCAGACTCGAAGTAAAAGCGCCGGCCCTTCTTCCGCGCCAACTCGGTGAGCGCCTGGTAGGCGTGTACGACCGGGCCTTTGTTCGCGCTAATTGCGTGGGCACCGTACTCCAGCGCCACTCGAATGTGGCTAATGGCCGGTTCACCGGTTTCAGCGTTGAGCGAGCTTGCCTCAAACACTACATCGGGCTTGGCGGCGTGGACCCAACTGGCGACATGGCCCACCGATTTCGCTCCCGAAAAGTCGCGGGCAAATACTTTTTCCACCGAAAAGCCCTCACACGCAGCCAGCCAGCCCAGTTTTCGCGAGGCGACACCGGTAATCTGCCAACCGATTCCGTAGCGCTCGGCGAGCTCCTGCCGTTTGCGTTGCAAGAGCCTTACCAGAGCTGAGCCAACATTGCCCAGTCCCACGATGGCGAGGTTATAGGTGCGGATGCCGACCTCTCTTAAAGCATGAAATTCACGCAATCCATTCTAAACAAAGCGGGTACCCGCAACAAAAATGGCGTCACCGGAAAAGGTGACGCCATGCTCGACTGCTTACTGCTGAAACGGCTTACTTTCCGCCGAAGGTGAAGTTCACGCCGGCGAAGTACTTGAAGTTGTTCTGGGCGCCGGTGTAATTGGTGCCATTGATGCCGAAGCGGGTATAGAGGTAATCCACTTCAACGGGGCGAATCTGGAAGTGCGGGGTAAGGGCATAGTCAAGACCGCCGCCGAACTCCATGGCGAAGGCATTGTTGTTGCTGCTGCCGGAGGTAATCCCGTTCTGGGCATCATAGATCTGCGCGTACAGGTTGCTGTGCGCAGCGCCAAACAGGGCCTCTCCGAAGGGCTGGAACTTGCCAGAGTGCTTCTTGATCTGGGGGCCGAACATGTAGGTGAACACGTTGCCGTTCGCCTGGCCGGACAGACCCTGGTTGGTCAATTGCGTCTTCAAGCCGCTGCCCTGGGTGTAGCCTGCGAAATCGGCCTTGATGCCGATCCACGGGGTCACGTTGTAGACGAATCCGCCGCCGCCGCCGAAGATGTTGAAACTAGTGATGTTAGTGATGTCAGGATGAACGTTCACGAAGGAAAAGCCGATAGGAACTTCGAACTTCGGAACGTCCTGAGCTACGGCAGCAACCGTAAACAATAGCGAAACCGCGATAAGAACTAACCACTTCTTCATTGCTTTCATTTCTCCTGAACTTGATTTGTCGCCTCTACGGTGTCGGCCGCCTGTTGCGACCGGCTCGGTCGCCTCGTACAGGCTTTACCTAAAACCAGTGAGAGGTGGTTTGCGTTCCGGCCTGGGAAAGACCTGAAGTGGGCAACCCATACCAGTATAACGGTCATCGAACGAGAAGGTTGTCCGCAACTTTGTGCTATGAATGGGGTTAGGAGCAGCGAAGTGCTACTTTCAGGGTTCGAACTGCCAAGACTCGTGGTCAATGGCAAGCAACTTTTTTTCCGGATAAATACTCTTTTTGCACAGGATAGGGTTCGCCTCCGGCGATAACCAAGTCGGTTATAATGCCCAGTCAAGCTGAGTCCACGACGGACGGATTTTCCCTTCCCCATGTCGCACCGACCAGGCATGGATGACCATAGATTCGCGCAAGTGGCAGGGCAGGCTCTGACGAACGCGGCAACGCAAACTCAAGGCAAGGAGCTTCTCGATGGCCATCAAAGCAAGCGAACAAATCTGGTGTAACGGTACGCTGATTCCGTGGGAAGATGCCAAACTCCACGTCATGTCCCACGTAGTCAACTACGGTTCCTCGGTGTTCGAGGGAATCCGTTGCTACCACACCTCTAAAGGCCCCGCTGTCTTTCGCTTGCCTGACCACATGCAGCGCCTGCTTGACTCAGCCAAGGTTTACCGCATGGAAGTGGACTACACCCGCGAAGAGCTGGTCCAGGCGACGGTTGATCTGGTAGCGGCGAACAAAGTTTCGCCTTGCTATATTCGGCCGATCATTTTACGGGGATACGGCACGGTCGGGGTCGATCCCGCCGGATCGCCCATCGACGTCTATGTCGTGAACTACGACTGGGGTAAGTATCTGGGCGGCGAAGGGGACGAAGGGGTCGATGTCTGCGTCTCTTCTTGGTCGCGGCTGGCGCCCAATACCATGCCCACCATGGCCAAGTCCGGCGCCAACTATATGAATTCTCAGCTTATTAAGATGGAGGCCGTGGCCAACGGCTACAGCGAAGGCATCGCTCTGGATGTGGGCGGGTACGTTAGTGAAGGCTCCGGCGAGAACGTCTTTCTCGTCCACAAGGACCGCCTGTACACTCCGCCGCTGGCCAACAGCGTTTTGCCGGGAATCACTCGCAGTTCGGTGCTCCACCTGGCCCAGGACCTGGGGATTCCGGTCCACGAGCAGGCCATTCCCCGCGAATTCCTCTACCTCGCCGATGAAGTGTTCTTCAGCGGTACGGCAGCGGAGATTACTCCCATTCGCTCGGTGGACAAGATTACGGTGGGCAACGGAAAAGTCGGGCCCATCACACGCGCCATCCGGTCGGACTTCTACGCGATCGTTAATGGGAAGATCGAGGACCGCCATGGCTGGCTCACACCTGTTCCGGTGAAGCAGCCGGTCGCCGTGTAACTTAGAATCGAGACAAAACGAAAGAGGGCGCATCCCTTGCGCCTTCTTTTTCGCTTATCGTCTTATTTATCGTCGGGCGCTAGCTACTTTGCCTGGATCGACTCCAGATAATTCGTCAAGTTGCGGATGCGAAGCTGGGTCTGCGCCGCACTGTGGGTTCCAAGAGCCATAAAGACGGGCCCCCATACCGGCATATCTTTGCTGCCGTGGGCCAGTGTCATCGCTCCGCCCTGAATCTCCGTGGCAATGTGAGCCGCTGGAAAAACACCGCCATTCCTCTGCGCGAGGGTCATCAGGTTGGTAGCTGGCATCTTAAGCGCCGGGGCAGCCGGGCCGTCACCCTTACCATCTGCGCCATGACACGACGCGCAGTAGGAGGTGTACATCTCTTTGCCCGATACCGGACTGGTGTAGGTCGCGGGAACATGTTTGATTTCAGGAGTCGAGCTTCGCGGAGTGGCGGAGGGCGTCTGCGCACTTAGGCACAAGCCGCACGTCACTACCAAAATCGCTATGAAAATAAATAGTCGGAGCCGCATAATTGCCTTCCTTCTTCAGCTTAGTGATTACCCTTCAATATCTGCTGTGTCGGAGGGCGGGTCAACGGCACACGTCACAACCAGCGAGTGACAAGTGAACCGGCTTGACTGTTTTTTCTCCTGGGCGGGGGCTTCGCGCTTAACAGTTGGCTGCTTGGGAGCCGTCCCTCAGATCGTCATGGTCTTTAGCGCCGGACTAATCAGCAGCGGCGCATCCGTCGCGGCTCGTACGTCCTCCACACTCAGACCGGGCGCGATCTCCTCCAGCACCAAACCCGCTTGCGACACGCGAATGTAAGCCATCTCGGTCGCGATGTTGTGCACCACGCGCAGACCGGTGATCGGCAACGTACAGCGCTTAAGGATTTTTGGCGCACCGTCGCGCGTGGTGTGCTCCATTGCCACGATCACCCGCCGCGCACTGGCCACGAGGTCCATCGCACCTCCCATTCCCTTCACCATCTTGCCGGGAATCATCCAGTTCGCGAGGTTGCCTTCCTCGTCCACCTCCATCGCCCCCAACACGCTGAGATCGATGTGGCCACCGCGAATCATGGCGAACGAATCGGCGCTGGAAAAATACGCCGTGCCCGGCAGTTCGCTGACCGTCTCTTTGCCGGCATTAATAAGGTCAGGGTCTTCCTCACCCGCAACCGGATATGGCCCTACGCCGAGCATGCCATTCTCGCTCTGCAAGACGACCTGCATACCAGGAGGCACGCAATTCGCCACGAGCGTCGGCATGCCGATGCCGAGGTTTACATAAAATCCGTCGCGCAGCTCCTGCGCCACTCTCCGAATAATGCGGTCGCGCTTCTCGGTGTCTTTCTGCTTATCGGGTTTGGGATCAGCCATGGATTTCTTTCTAAACGTTGTTGGTTCGAGTTCGCATGCATGAAAACTACTTACCACGGAGACACGGAGGACACGGAGTCTTTTGAATAAAGTCTCTCCGTGACCTCTGTGCCTCCGTGGTGAATTGCATTTCCTCCGCCGTCACACCTTGCGCAGCGTTCTTCTCTCGATCCGTTTCTCGTAATCCACACCCTGAAGAATCCGCTTCACGTACACGCTGGGCGTATGCACCAGGTCGGGATCGATCTCTCCCGGTTCCACCAGGTGTTCGACTTCGGCGATCGTGATATTCGCGGCCGTCGCCATCATGGGATTGAAGTTTCGCGCCGTCTTCCTATAAACAAGGTTGCCCCACTTATCGCCCTTCCACGCCTTGATTAGCGCAAAGTCGGCCTTCAGCGCGTGCTCCATGACATAAGGGCGGCCATCGAACTCACGCGTCTCTTTCCCTTCGGCGACCACCGTCCCATATCCCGCAGGCGCATAGAACGCGGGAATCCCCGCGCCGCCCGCGCGAATGCGCTCGGAAAACGTTCCCTGTGGAATCAGCTCCAGATCGATCTTTCCGGTAATTACCATCTCTTCCAGCAGCTTGTTCTCGCCGACGTAGCTGCCTTTGTGCGAACGAATCTGCCCTGCATAGAGCATCAGGCCGAGACCGAACTCGTCAACGCCAACGTTGTTGCTGATGGTGTTGAGGTTCTTGACGCCCTTGTTCACCAGCGCACGGATGAGGTTCTCGGGTATCCCGCACAGCCCAAAGCCGCCGACCATAATGGTCGCGCCATCGTTGATATCGGCGACAGCTTCGTCTGCACTCGCAAACACCTTGTTCATTGGCATGGTTATCTTCCGAACGGGCGATTGTACTCAGCGGAGGGGCAGCGGTGCAAAGAGAACGGAGGTTGGTGCGCCGCGATTCGGCAATCAGCGCTCTAGTGCAGTTGGGTAACCTCGCCGCAATCGCTGGACTTGTAGATCGGCGCGGAGGCTCCATCCCGCACCCACCAGAGCGACCATTGCGGATATTCGGATTGAGGATTGTCCGCATTGCCCAAACTCACGGCATGATGCGTCAGCAACCGCAAGCTGTACCGAGCCCGATCAGCTATCTCTGGGTCGGGATTTTTTAGCAGCTCAATCAAAATCGGCACTGCCGCACGCGACGCCGTGGAGCCCATTGCCATAACAGCGTTGCCCGCTGTAAATTGCCGGTCGGAGCTGTTTGTCAGGGAAACAAGTGTCGGAAGCATTTTTTCGCCTCCGAGTATCGCCGCGTCATCCGGATAATTGGATATCTGCGCATTCTTAACGGCAACGTCCTGCAGAAGCGGGAACCATTGTTGATCACCGCTCTCCGCAAGGTAGCGAGCGCTTTCCATGTGCTCGCTCGTACCCGGTTGCCTCTTCTTTACGATGCCAGCGAGCGCTGCCAAGCTTCGCGGCGTATCTAAGCGATGAAAAGCGAGCGGGGCAAATCCTCGGAACTCGGCAACATCGGCAAAGGTCAGCAAGGTCTCTTCCAACTGAGGGGGTGCAATGCTGGCCAACGTGCGGGCCGCCTCTTGCCGCTTAACGGGATCGCGTGACTGAAGCTGTTCGACCCAAGGTTGCCAGTCTTTTGATTCCAAGGTCGCATTCGCATCGACCGTAAAATGAATCGTGTCGTGCACTTCGAGCGTGTCTTTCGGGGCTGTGAAGTAATCCAGTTTTGCGCTGGCGCTGGGGAACGTCCGCGCGACATCCACTGAGTATTCACCCGCCGAGGTCAAATCGTGTTCGAAGTTCAACAGCAGTCGTTCGATGTGCTTCTTCCCAGCCGGTAAAGCTGTATCGGAGGAGAGGCAACTTCCAGCTACTCCGTAGGGACTGCACGACTTGTTAGGCTCGGATCCACCCTCCAACTTAATTTGGTAGCCGGAGCAGAAAGAGTATGGGTCGGCTTGGTATATGTTGACCGCTTCGGTTCCGTCGTTCGTAACTTCGAAATACAACAAGACGGGCTCGCCTAGCGCGAAGGTTGACTTGTCTAAATAGAACCTCCCGGACAATTGTCCGGCGACATTCGCCGCTGAAACCATCAGCAACGCGGAGAGTGTCAACCGAGCGAGCATGTCATGGAATTAGACACCGGATCCGCGGGCCTCGGAAGATAAAAACCGTAGGTGACCAAATTTGCCTGCTATTGGCAAATGTGGTTTACCGATAATTCGTTAATCCGTCCTGCGACCAAACCGGTTCGCGCTCTCGAACATCTCCCGCAACCCCGGGCCCTTCAGGTTCTCCCGCAGATGTGTCATCTGCTGCTCAAACCGCAGCATCACGTCTTCAATGTTCTCCGTATTGGTCATTGCTATATCGCGCCACATGGAATACGGGCTCTGCGCGATGCGTGTCATCTCCCGCAGGGCTCGTCCACCGATCTGCGTCACCGTCTCGTCGTCGCCCAACTCATCGTGCAAGCACCGACGTCAGACGCAGTTGAGATCATCTGCGGCAGATGACTGATCCACGCGCACACAATATCGTGACGCTCGGGATCGAGCACAATAAGGCGCGCGCCTATCGAGCTAAGTAGCGCGGTGTATTCCTCCTGCTGCGGGGTGTATTGCTGGTCGGCGACAACCGGAGTAATCAGCCAGACTGCTCCCTGAAACAGGTTCGCGTCGGCGTGCTCGACGCCGCTGAACTCCTTGCCCGCCATAGGATGTCCAGGCAGCACACGCTTCCCTGCCTCGTCACCAAAGATCATGCGCGCGCGCTCGACAAACTTTTGCTTGGTGCTGCCAGTGTCCGTGATCAGCACGTGAGCCGGCAGTGTCGGCGCAGTAGTTTCGAACTGTGACAGGATGGCTCCCACCGGCGTCGCGAACACAATTACATCGCTGCCCGCAACCGCTCGTTCCAGCTCAGCCTCGCCGCGATCAAGTGCTTTGCGCTCTATCGCCGTTTCGAGCACGCCCGGCTTGTCGCAACCAACAATCGTCCCGCCAAAGCCATGCCGGCGAAGCGCGAGCCCCAGCGAGCCGCCGATCAGGCCGGTGCCCACAATCGTGATTTGATTGATCGGCATGTCAAATCATAGATCTTTAGATGGTCCGCTCCACGGCTGGCGCGATCATCCGCAACCGCCGCATCAACTCCGCAAACTGCTCCGGAAACAACGACTGTGCCCCGTCCGACAGCGCATGATCCGGATCGGGATGCACCTCGATCAGTAACGCATCCGCTCCCGCGGCCAGCGACGCGCAAGCCATAGGCACAACCTTGTCGCGCAATCCTGTGCCGTGCGACGGGTCGGACGTAATCGGCAGATGCGACAACTTGTGCACAATCGGAATCGCCGAAATGTCGAGCGTGTTCCGTGTGTACGTCTCAAACGTCCGGATACCGCGTTCGCACAGAATCACGTCATAGTTGCCGCCCGACATGATGTACTCCGCCGAAAGCAGCATCTCTTCGATCGTCGCCGCGATGCCGCGCTTCATCAGCACCGGCTTGCGGACTTTGCCTAGTTCGCGCAATAGGTTGAAGTTCTGCATGTTACGCGCGCCCACCTGATAGATATCGACATACGGCATCATCGGGTCGATCTGCGCGATCTCCATGACCTCGCTGATCACCAGCAGCCCATTCTGATCGGCTGCCTCGCGCATCAGCATCAGCGCTTCGAGTCCCATGCCCTGAAACGTGTACGGCGAGCTGCGCGGCTTAAAAGCTCCGCCTCGCAGCACCTTCGCACCCGCTTTCGCCACTTGTTCTGCCGACCGGAAGATTTGGTCGTGCGACTCGACCGCGCACGGGCCCGCCATGACGACAACTTCCTTGCCGCCAATCTCCACGCCCTTGCCCAGCTTGATCACCGAATCGTGCGGATGAAACTGCCGACCCACCAACTTGTAGGGCGCGCTGATGCGATGCACCTTTTCGACACCCGGCAAGACTTCCAGGTCGCGCGTGTCGAAATCGATGCGCCTGCCGACAGCCGCCAGCACCGACTGACGCGCACCGGTAGTGCGATGAACCGCAAAGCCCATCTCGATCAGGTGGTTCGTGACGTCCTGAATCTGGTCTTCGGACGCGGTTTCCAACATCGCAACAATCATTCGAGAAACATCTCCTGGGTAACTCCGTAGCTCTTTGCTCTTTGCTCTTTGCTCTTTGCTCTTTGCTCTTTGCTCTTTGCTCTTTGCTCTTTGCTCTTTCTCTTCACCAGTTACTAATCACTAGTTGATTCGGTCAATCCCGTGGCTCCATCTCTGTCGGCTCTCCGCTGTTTTCCGCTGCGGATTCCGGAGCAATCTCATCTTTCTGGATCTGCCGCATCACGTCCACGAGGCGCTCATAGATCTGCCGCAACTGCACTTGTGTGAGCGGCCCGCTGTTCTGGCGTGCGATGTTGTCGAAAATGATTCGCTCACGGTCGGGTTCGTAGATCGGCATGCTCGAATTGTGCTTCAGTTTGCCGATCTCGACCGCGCAGCGCGCCCGCTCACTGATCAGCGCGACCAGTTGCCGGTCGAGTTCGTCGATCTTGCGCCGCCACTCCGCGATATCCATAATCAGAAATCAGATTTGAACAGACACGGCTACCTTCACTCTCAGCGACCTTAAAAATTCTGACACAGCCGCCGCTTCGCGTCCCGGGTTCTGCTCCACCCGCTGCACGATCGCGCTTCCAATCACTGCAGCGTCGGCAAACTGTCCGACCTCAGCGAATTGTTCGGGTGTCGAGACACCAAATCCCACCGCAATCGGCAACTTGGTGAATCCACGCAGGCGTTGGACCAGCGATTGCGCATCACCCGCGACTTCGTTTCGCGTTCCCGTAATTCCCGTGCGCGAGATCGCATACACAAATCCGCGCGAATGTTTCGCTATCGCCTTCAGCCGTTCGTCGGTGCTCGTCGGAGCCGCTAGAAACACCGGAGCCAGCTTGTGCGCCTTCATTGCCCGAAGATATTCCGCAGCTTCTTCAAAGGGAAGATCGGTCACCAGCGCGCCATCAACGCCTGCGTCTTTCGCGGCTGCGCAGAATTTTTCCAACCCAAACTGCAAAATGGGATTGAGATACGAAAAGATGATGATCCCGGCCCGCGATTGCTGACGGATTTGGCGGGCAACGTCGAGAACTCCCGCCAAATCCGTGCCATGCTTCAGCGCGCGCTCGCTGGCGCACTGGATGACCGGCCCATCGGCCACCGGGTCGCTGAACGGAACGCCTAGTTCGATAACGTCCGCGCCTGCGGCAATCGCCGCGAGCGCGACATCACGTGAGATCTCCAGGCTGGGATCGCCGCACGTGATGTACACAACCAGGCCGGGCTTGCTGGCAAACTTAAGAGGCATGGATACAACTAGCGTACCAGCATCCCGCGCCTTGCGAGCTTCGACCCGGCTGGCCTAGTGCCCGAGCATTCCTGTCTTCACATCGGCGGTCGGAGGCTTCGGCCCCAGCCATACCGCCATCATCACCTGCGCGAACTCCGGACCGGCAATGGTCAGCTTGCTCTGGCCGTTGACGCTCATGGTCGTGCCCGTTCCCGGAACGTAGGTGAAGGCCATCTCGTCGCCGCTGTTCAACGCTTGCTGCGCCGCCAGCACGCGGTCGATGTCCGGCTTCATGGTCTTCATGGCGTCAGGAGAGTTGTCGTTGAACGACTCGGTGAACCCGTCCGCCATCTGGCTCTTCGTCACGCCGTGCAGGAAGTGCATGACGACCTGCTTGGGCGCGTCGGCCTTGATGATGGCGTTCGCGTCCGACGACTTCTGCTCCAGGTAGAGCCCCGCAACGTACACCTTGACCATGTACTTGCTGCGAATTCCCATTCCGTTGAGGACCAGGCTCTTGCCGCCGACTTGAGCGGTGTCGGGCATCGTGACTCCGGCAAGACTCGCCGCGTAGAGACTGCCCATCGAAGCCAATACGAACATCACAACTGCAAGTGATAAGACCCGCTTGCGCATAAGGACTCCTTTGTTATGTGGTGGAACCCTCGATGGTAGCAGAGCGGTCGCCAGTTGCCAGTCGCCAGTTGCCAGACCTCCCAATTTGGGAATCGGGGCGTCGTGGGTACCCCTCCCCCTGTCTGCAAGTGGCTCGTTTTCACACAGATAGCGACTTCGTCGCGCAAGCCACTGAGCGCGTGGGAGTTAAAGGCAAAGTCGTCTTAGCAAAGCAGTTGGGCGGGATTTTCTGCGGGCGGAAGAACGGTATAGGCGGGAAGATGGGAGAAAAATCGAGAGTCGCACGTGACCCATCACAGTTTGAACTACCTTGCTGAGGATGCGGGTAGAGTCCGGCTGTCGGCTTCGAGGCCGACAGCACTCCCTCATCCTTACATGGGGAGTGTATGGCGACTGGGTAAGGGGTGGATAGGACGCAGGTCACGCAGGAGTGTGATAAGGAGCAGTGGCCGGTAGCCGGTTGCCAGTCTAAGAATTTTCGCGGTGGGCAATCGCGGATTCGCGGATCACGTCGCCGGGATTTTTTCTTTTGCGCTGCGCCACGCTACGCGCAGGCCTTCGGCAGAGTGGATTCGGATTTTGGGCACCTGATGCGCGGGGCCGCCGCGGCGAAAAGCCCCACCCCGCCAACAGAAGGCGGGATGGGCCACCCTCGTTAGAGATTCTGCTTGACGCGCGCGGGGTGGGCCGCCCGCGGATCACTTTGCCGGGATTTTTCTTGGGCGCTGCGCTACGCTGCGCGCTAGCCTTCGGCAGAGTGGATTTGATTCTTTCTCGTCTCCCGCGGTTAAACCCGTGGGCTTCTTCTGCCGTCCCACAGAGTGGGGCTGGAGTGTTCGGAGGTTTGAGCGGCTTCGTCGTGCCCGCGGAAAAATCCCTCGTTTGCCAACGTCGGGCAGATATGGCCACCGGCCTAAAAAGACTAGAAGCTTAGCAAGGTTCGCGCGACCTTCTCGCCTGTACCTGGCTGTCCGGCGACACTAAGAGCCTTCATGTCCTCATAGGAAACGGAGATGGTTTCGATCTTGTTGCCTTTGAGGCACTGGACACTAAAACTAGTGTCTGAAATCTCACGCAACTGGCCTTCGAACTCCTGGTGATTTTCCAGCTTGCCCTTGACGTAGGTGCCGACTGGAACCTTCAAGATTCGTTCTTTCCACTTCAGAGCCTTCGCCTCATTCTTTTGAGGCTCTTTGGTCGCTGGCGTGGAGCTTTGGCCGTCATCAGCCTTTGCTGCAGGCAGGCTCATAGTCAACGCCAATGCGCACAACGCCACCAGTCCTGAAACTCTGCGAGTCATATTCCCTCCCTTAGCGAGCCGAGTTCTCGATTGCTGTGTCTGGTCCGAACAATGAGTCGTTTCGAACCGAAAGTGGCTCGTGTTCATCAGCTGGAAGAGCAAGCGGCGTGCCATTGGTCGACGTCCGGGACTTGCACTAGTTAAATTATCGTAGGCTCAAGGGTTTACAAAAGAGCATCGCGATCGGCGTCGCAATATGTCGCAATATAGGGGTGGATAGTGACTTGACGTACTATCCTTTTAGATAGCAGGGCAGTCCGTTCCTCGAGATTTAAAAACCCGAAGTTACCACCAATTGACACGGGCCACGGATAGGTCTGAGAGGCCTGAAAGGCAGGCTCGGGCAACGTGTGGCTCCGCGCCGGTCGATGTCCGCCAGGGGCGAGAAAGTCCCACCCCGCCAAAGGAAGGCCGGATGGGCCAGCCTTGTTAGAGACTCTGCTTGACGCACGCGGGGTGGGCCACCCGCGAAAAAAACACATGTGCCAACGTCGCGCAAATATGGGCCACGAGGATATGTGGGCCACCGACCCAAAGCGGTCACTTTCTCCGATACTCAGTGTCAACAAGTGCCTTGTGTATCAGAGGTGCGTAGTCTCCCTTTAACTTTTGTAGATGATTGCTAAACGCGTCTAGCTCGTCGACACCTGGTGGAATGTCGAGGATTTTGGCATCTTTCTTTCGCCTCGCAATTTCGAGGCATGCCAACTCGGTTACGAGCTCTGCTTGGAGTAATTGATTGGCTGGTTTCTCTTGCCCCTCGCCTCCATTTCCAAAATACAGATCCACCGAAGGACCAAGTGTGTTGATGAAGATTGCCCCTTCTTTCTTCTCAAACCATGCCCGAACTGGCCATCCAGGTCTTTCCTCGTAACGGATCTCTTTAAACAGACCACCCGAGAGATGAGACTCTTTCTGTGCCTTTGTTGATACGACCTCGACGACGGCGATCGCCGATTTGCTTCCGTATCGCGCGGTGATAAATCCTTGTGCGTTTGCCTGAAGGCCCTCGACCTCGATCGTCACCAGGGCCAGTGGAGGTTCTTCGTTGTAAAGCTTCGGCACGCTCGGTGCATTGTCGAGCACCTTTATATGCGCATTGTCGCAAGAAACCTCCATTTTGCTTCCGACGGAGATGCCAGTGGTGCCATCTACTTGCATCCTGAGTTTGAGGAACGCGCGTTCGGCAACGACAATTCTGTACGTGTCCGGGATGAACTCGAATCCATCTTGTGGGACCCGGGGCTCACCGGGCACGCCTTTGCCTTCACCAGAACCTGGTCCACCGAGCTGAAGCTCTTTTCTGGCAATCTCATTAAGGCTCTTTATGGCGTCCCTGAAACGCCGAAGCGTACTTTCATGCTCCAACTTCTTTTGTTTTTGTTTCTCTCTTTCCCTCTCCTCGGTCACTATGCGCTCGACTACCTTCCTCGCCGATTCAAACAGTTCCTTTGTAAGAGAATGCCCCTTGCGCAAGCCGTCTCTATTCTTGTCGACAATTGGCTCGCCCGCCGCTTGCATGTCATAGATCTGGTCGCACGTCAGTTCTCCGAACAGCCGGCCTGCATGCGGGTCGTCATCAAATCCGAACAAAGTCGACTCGTGGTAGGTCCTCTTACTTATTACGAGAATCCCCCCTGTTCGGTACGAACCGGTCTGGGATAGGGCATCCTGTCCCAAAGCGCGGCGAATTGTCAGAGTTGAATTGATGTTCGGATAAGAAGGCAAGATCAACGGTTCGTTGTCGACGAGCAACTCGCTGTCCGGCATTTCATAGTGAAGCTCGTCCGCTCTTCCACTCCGGAGGTCCCGCAAAACAAGAACACGATCTGGGTCGGTCATAATTCCTCTAAGGCACACATGGGTCTGGAGTTGCTGCCTCAAAGAATCAACGAACGGTATTCTTACTTCCGGATTGGTGATCGTGATCTCGACTATTGTACCCCCGGCTGTGTTGCGAAATTCTCGCTTGTCGTTCCGATCAATGGAACGACCCGTCACGAGTTCAAGGTCCTCGGCATTTGTGAGGCTACAACGGTACTTCTTCCCGTCTCGGAATGAAGTGATCGTGCCTTCGCCAAATGCGTTGATAGTGTCCTTGAGTCCCATGCCGAATACGCCACGCCCAACTTGACCGCTCGTATCCTCACCGTAGCCACCGACGGATTTCTCAAGGCTCTGCTCGTCCATGCCCTCCGCCCAATCAATGACGCGGATAATTGTCTGCTTCTTGCGCGGGCGCCGGTCCACCTCGACCTCAATCCTTCCGTCCTTCTTCGCTCCCGAGGCTTCGAGACGAGCATAGCTCTCATCTGCATTAGTAATCAGTTCAAGCAACCCTTTTAGGAGATCGTTTCCGATAGCTTGATCTGCGAGCATCTTGAACGCGCGTTTGCCAGCCTTGATCTTCATTCGACGAACTGACGCGACAGGAACCATAAATTAACCCTCCCTTTTCTGTGGCATAAGACCGCCCCGTGAACGTTTACCAACGAACCTAGCTGCGAAGCGAACTTTTAGTGCCTCCAAGAAATCCAGCAGGTCCGTTCGCTTATAGGCGGCTACCTGCTGACGAACGACATCAAAGTTCTTACCTACGGTTTCGGGACTGCTCTCCAATGTGCAGTAGAGCAGGTCACAAAACTCGTATTCTGAGATCGATTCGAACTCCCCCGCTTTGTACTTCCCGAATGCGGAGCTATTCTCGACATTAAGAGCCACTCTCGAAGAAATGGTCTGCCTACTGCCCCGTCTTTCGGTGGGAGAATCTGCCCTACGGCCCTGAACCTTAGCGATGGTCTTTTCGGCAACCTGCTCGCCAAGCGGAGTGAGCGCGAAGCCCTCAGACGCCGATCCAGTTATCCACTTCTTGTCGGTTCTACAGCGGACCCACGCTTTTCCGACAACGTGAGAGTTCGGCCATTGCGGATACCCCTCCAACTGAAATCGCTCCGGAAAACTGAGAAATGCTTCAGCAACCAAGTTCTCGAATGACGTTTCCTTCCGTTCGTTGACCAAGTAACAAAGCGCAACCACCACGAGGTGGTCCTGGCTCAAGTTCAGATATTGCGCGGCTCGAAATCCTCTCTTCGATTCCATCCTCGTGTCTCCGATGTTCAAACGTGGCTCTTCCGTTTCTTGCTCTTTCGCGGCTTGCGGGTCTTTGGTGCTCGCGCAAGCACTTGATCTTCAGGAACCGTTCCTGCGATTGCGTATGTACCCCGCGCAACTCTTACAAATGCTTTGTCGTTCACTAGATGTACCAGGATGTTGAATGGAGTCCCCGCGCCAGGGATCGGATACCCTTTGTCCAAGAAGTGACGGTGTATGTCGTTAATGTGGAGTGGGCCTGCGGCGTCCGTGAGAATCTTATGCGTCAGTTCCCTCACAGTGGCTGGAGTTGCTCTGTTCTCGAAAATAACGGGTTTCTGCTTCTCGAGAGAATCATCGGCACTACAAGGTTCTTCAAGTGAACGCATTTGGCGTACCAACTCCAACTTTCGCGACACCTTCTGAAATCGAGCCTCGAGGTCCTCGCGCTGACGACTCAACTCCTCGAGCTCCGAGCTCAGCAGCGTCTCCCATTCGAGTAAGCGCTTCAGTTCAACGGGTTTCATATAACTATATATATCCTATATAGCGTATGGCGTCAAGTTATATTCCCTATATACCGAGCGCTCGGGGTCACGTCCGCAGGGAAGACCTCCCGTCGCCCAAATGCTGCCGAAGAGCGGCTCGAATTCTGAACATGACGTGAAAAATTGCCGTTGGTCCCGCCCTTTCGCAAAGAACGCGAAAGGATGGGGCACCACAATACTGTGTCACGCGAGCAACAGCAGGTCCTTCGACTCCGGCGGCGAAGCGCAGCCTGCGCTCAGGATGACTGTAAAACAGTTGTCAGTCGCCAGTAGTCGGTTGCCAGTTAAAGTCAAAAACCCCACTCAAGCAAAATCGGCTTGAGTGTGGCACCCGCAGGGTCGTGGTGCGCGACGAAAAGCGGATCCCTCGCGGCCTGAAGGCCGCTCGTGATGACAAATCAAAAGAGGGGACGCGGAACGCGGCGCTGAAGCGCCGCTCTACCGCTTGTGATAGAGGGGCCGTTGCGGCGCGGCTAAAGCCGCGCCCCTTCCAATCATTGACGACGTGAACGCGGGCCTGAAGGCCCGCTCTACCCAGTTATTTTCGTTCCGTTTCACCACGCTAAAGCGTGGTGCTTCCACCGGAAAAGCAGTTGCCAGTGGTCGGTTAAGAGCTTCGTTCCCACCCTTTCGCAAAGGACGCGAAAGGATGGGGCACCCCTAGGTACTGTGTAACGCGAGAAACAGCAGATCCCTCGCTACGCTCGTGATGACAACCCAAAGTTACAGCGCCAGATTCTCCCGCAGAATTCCGATGTCCTTGTCGCCGCGGCCGGAGATGTTGACGATCACTACATCCGGACTCGCTCATCTTGGGGGCGCGTTTGATGCACTCGGCTACGGCGTGGGCGGATTCGAGCGCGGGGATGATTCCTTCGAGATGCGCTAACTGACGCAGGGCGTCGAGCGCTTCCTTGTCGTCCGCGGAGACGTATTCGGCGCGGCCTTGATCGTGCAGCCAGGCGTGCTCGGGTCCGATGGCCGGGTAGTCGAGTCCGGCGGAGACGGAGTGGGTGAGGGCGACTTGTCCGGCGGAGTCTTGTAACAAATAAGAATAGGTTCCCTGCAAGACGCCGGGGCTGCCTCCGCCGTCGGGGCTCCCGCCCTTTGACTCGGAACCCGCTGCTGAATGATTCGGGGTAATACTGCTTCCCTCCGGCTCCATCGCCTCGGCTGGGTTGTTGAGCGAGTGGCGGCGGGTTCCAAAGCGGGCGGCGTGCTCGCCGAGGGAGTGGCCGCGGCCTCCGGCTTCGACGC
Source organism: uncultured Acidobacteriaceae bacterium (assembly GCA_963738905.1). Taxonomy (GTDB): domain Bacteria; phylum Acidobacteriota; class Terriglobia; order Terriglobales; family Acidobacteriaceae; genus DASRAA01. Next base: position 682,115 of record CAVTYG010000004.1, on the reverse strand, counting down.
CGATGAGCGCGACGCCGGGGTCGTTGAGGAAGGCGTGGAAGATGCCGATGGCGTTGGAGCCTCCGCCGACGCAGGCGATGATGGCGGTGGGAAGCTTGGCTTCGGCTTTCAGAATTTGCTTGCGCGCCTCTTCGCCGATGACGCGGTGGAAGTCGCGCACCATGGTGGGATAAGGATGCGCGCCGAGGACGCTGCCGAGCAGGTAGTGGGTGGTGCGAACGTTGGTGACCCAGTCGCGCATGGCCTCGTTGATGGCGTCTTTGAGGGTGCGCGAGCCGGAGTCGACGCTGCGGACTTCGGCGCCGAGCAGACTTCATGCGGAAGACGTTGAGCTCCTGGCGGCGCATGTCTTCGGCGCCCATGTAGACGACGCACTCGAGTCCGAAGAGAGCGCAGACGGTGGCGGTGGCGACGCCGTGCTGGCCGGCTCCGGTTTCGGCGATGATGCGGTGCTTGCCCATGCGGCGCGCGAGCAGGGCCTGGCCGATGCAGTTGTTGATCTTGTGGGCTCCGGTGTGGAGGAGGTCTTCGCGCTTGAGGTAAATCTTCGCGCCTTGTGAGCTGCTTCGGTGAGGCGGGCGGCGTGGAAGAGAGGCGTGGGGCGTCCGGCGAAGGTGTGCAGGAGGTGCGTGAACTCCTGCTGGAACGCTTTATCGCGGCGGGCGTCGGCGTAGGCGGCTTCGAGTTCCTGCAAGGCGGCCATGAGCGTTTCGGGGACGTAGCGTCCACCGTAGGGGCCGAAGCGGCCTTTCTTCGTCTTGGGCTTGGGAGTAGTTGTGGTCGGCATGTGTGTCTTCTTATTATGCGGGATTCGAGGGCGGGAGGATTGTGGGTCCCACCCTTTTGCCTCGCAAAAAGAGTGGGGCACCCACAGGGTTGCGGTTCGCGACCAAACAGCAGGCCCTTCGACTTCGGCGACAAAAGACGTCGCCTGCGCTCAGGATGACGACCGAGCACGAGAAACGTGGCGCGGATTACTTGATGACCGTGGCGGGATCGCTATCCAGAAGATTTTTGACGCGATTCCATCCGTCTACGACTTTCATGCCCATCGAACCATCTGGTTTCTGCTGCCAGTATTCGATCACCAGGCCGCCGTACTCGAAGGTTACGCTTTCCTTTGGCGCTTCGTCGGAGTGGGCGTAGGAAATGGCTTTGACGGCCACGAGTTTGAAAGTGAACTTGAGAAACGCCTGTCCCGCGGTGGTGCCGCCCGCAGACTTGCGAAGGATGAGAACGACGGTTTGAAAAGCCGTACCGCTGCACGCCATACGAAAGAAGATGGGAGAAGCTTTGTCGGTCTTTCGCGTAATCCGAAAGGGGTTGAAGGTGACCTTGCCGGCTCCGGCGCCGGAGGATTGCGACCCGATGTTCAGGGTTTGTTCGATATCGAATGAGTAGTCTTCTACTTCGAAAATATTGGCGTTGGGCGGATATTGAACCGCGGACTTTTGCGGATCGCGGGAAAAGTCGAGTTGGGACTCGCTGTCGAGGTACGTGCCGTCGTATAGGTGGAACCACATGTACGAACCGATCGCCATAATGATTGCTCTCCTTTGAGACGTGATAGCGACGGAGCGCTGCGCCGCATCCTGCGAGTTTATGCCCGCAGTGCCGACGATTGCGAATGGAGCGCACCGGCTTCAGGAGTCTAGCGAGCGGGCGGCGGCGATGAAGGCGCGGAGTTTGACGGGATCTTTCTTGCCGGGCGCGAGTTCGACGGCGGAAACGACCTCAACACCCCAAGGATGGAAGAGGCGGACGGCGTCGGCTACGTTGGCGGGGTTCAGGCCTCCACCGATGACGACGGGCGCGATGGGCTTGATGCGCTCGACCAAGGGAAGAGCGGCGTTCCAGTCGAAGGGGACGCCGGTGCCTCCACGAGCGGTGGGCGAGCCGGAGTCGAGGAGGAGGACGTCGTAGGAATCGCGCGCGGCGAGGAAGGGGTCGAGAGTGGCAGGCGCGGCGAGGAGTTCGCGGACTTGCAGGACCTTGATGATCTTGCGTCCGGGAAGTGCGCGGCGGAATTCGCGAAGTTGTGCGGGAGATTCGTCGCCGTGGAGTTGAAGTGCGGTCAGGCCGGTCGCTTCCGCAAGTTGTTTCAGTGAGCCGGGGGATTCATTTACGACAACCCCGATCTTTTCGATTGCGGGCGGAAGAACGGCGATGATTTCGGCGGCGGATTCGGGCGCTACGCGGCGAGGGCTATCGGCGAAGATGAAGCCGAGCGCGTCGGCGCCGGCATCGATGGAGGCGAGGGCGTCGTCGAGGTTGGTGGTGCCGCAAATCTTGATCCAGAGCTGCGTGCTCATGCGATGGCGGCCGGTTTCGCTAACAAGGCGCGCAGGGCGTCGCCGGGATTAAGAGCGCGCATGAGAGTTTCGCCGATGAGGAAGGCATCGAATCCCGCGTCGCGCAACCTCTTTATGTCCTCCGCGGTTTCGATACCGCTCTCAGCGACTTTCACCACGTTCGCGGGAATGCGTTTGCACCAGTTCCAGCGACGTGTTGAGGTCAACGTGAAAGGTGTGCAGGTTGCGATTATTGACACCGATGATGTCGCATCCGGCATCGAGGGCGCGATCGAGTTCGGCAGCGTCGTGGACTTCGCACAAGACGTCGAGTTGCAACTCGCGGGCGCTGCGATAAAGGGTAACGAGTTCGTCCGGTGTGAGGGCGGCAACGATGAGTAGAACGGCGTCGGCGCGGCAGGCGCGGGCCTCCAGGAGTTGGAAGTCGTCGATGATGAAGTCTTTGCGCAGGCACGGAATGCGCGTCGCCGCGGAAGCAAGTTCGAGATTGTGCAGGGAACCCTGAAAGAATTTTTCGTCGGTCAGAACCGACAATGCCGCTGCACCGGCATATTCGAGCTCGGAGGCGAGTTTGGGAACGTTGAAGTCGGCCCGGATGAGTCCTTTGGAAGGCGAGGCCTTCTTCAGTTCAGCGATGATGGCTGGGCCGCTCTGCGAAACGCGCTGCAAGCGCGCGCGGAATCCGCGAGGTTGGTGCCGCTGGGCCACCGCCAGGGGATCGATCAGGTCCAAAACTGGCTTCGCAGCTTCAACGCGTACGCGAGTTGCAGCGAGGATTTCTTCCAGTTTCGTCGGCATGATCGTGGACAGAGTATAGCCGTTCTCAGCCGACTGATTGTGTCGCCGATTCGAACGCCTGGATCAGTGGGTAGCGAATGCTAAACTGTCGTGCACTCGCCCGTTAAGGAGAAACGCATGAGACCAACCGGGCTGACCCTGATTGCGATTTACCACTACCTTGCGGCGGCGTTCATCGCTGTGCTGGCATGCGGACTCTTCATCGGTGGCAAAGTCATCAGTATGCTGGGCGGCACCGAGGGCGTGATGCTTCCCAAGGCGGGCTTCCTGATTGGCGTGGTTGGCGGCGTGGCGTTCCTGGTGTTTGCGCTGATTCATGCCGTCGCGGGGTTCGGGGTGTGGTCGATGAAGGAGTGGGGCCGGACACTGGCCATTGTGCTGGCAATAGTGTCGCTGATCTTCGCCATTCCGGGGCTGCTGCTGTCGGCGTTCACCATGCACGCGTTCTTTGGCGGCTATCGCATCCTGCGGGTGATCATCAGCGTACTCATCATCTGGTATCTCATGCAGGCCGAGACCAAAGCGCAGTTCAGAGCGGCATAGACAACCGCCGTCGTGCCAAGCAGATAGAGGCTGGGGTCACTCCCGTGATTCCGGCTTCGTTCACGGATTGTTCCCCTCACGCCGAAGCCTATAATTAAGATGCTCTGACGATTGATCCGACGGACTGCCCCCCGCACGCTTGGAGCGAGTGCGGAGGTGTATCCGGAAGCTTGTGTCGCGATGACCAGCCCCAGCCGCGAACGACACACAAGCGGATCGACATCCGCGCATCTCCTTTCCTCACAAACGATTGCGAGCGGCAGTTGCCGCTTTCACTTCCGCGCGACATGCACATTATTAGTGTGCGTGATCCTTTGCGGAACGTCGTCCGGGGCGTTGATCGGATCTCCGGCGGTCCGTAAGCAGCAGGCGCGTACACAATTTGAAACTGCGGAGCGAATGCGCGAGGCCCTGAACGGCCGGCCCGTCAAGGAACGCACCCGCCGCGATTACCAGAAGGTCGCGGACGCCTATCGCAAGGTGTATTACGTTTCGCCGGAGTCCTCGAAGGCCGACGCCAGCGTGGTCGCGGTTGCCGAGATCCTGGCGGAGATGGGGCGGCAGTTTTCGCCCGACGACAAAGACCTGCACGCTGCTATCGCGCAATATGAGTTCTTGCGGCGGGAGTATCCGGGCAGCAAGTATCGCGTAGAAGCGCTCTTCACGATCGGCCAGATTTATAAGGAAGACCTCGGCGACGACGCTGCGGCCAAGGCGACTTTCGAAGAGTTTCTGAAGCACTATCCGCGCAACCAGTTAGCTGCCAAGGCGCAGGAAGCGTTGGCGGAATTGAACCGTCCTAAGCCGAAAAAGAAGTCCGAGATGGCTTCTGCAGGCGGTAGTCCGGCGGGCCAAGGACTGGCAGCTCAGGCAAAGAACGCCGTGCCGCCCAAGGTGACCGGCATCCGCTACTGGTCCACTGCCGATTACACGCGCGTAGCTATCGATCTGGATTCGGAAGTGAAGTACGAATCGGGTCGAGTACCCGATCCCGACCGCATTTTCTTTGACCTGCCGGATACGCGACTGGTCTCGACGCTGGTGGGCAAGAGTTTCGACGTGCAGGACGGCTTCCTGAAGAAGATACGGGTCGCGCAGTACCAGAAGGGCTCGACCCGGATCGTGCTGGAAGTCGATGACGTCACTGAGTATTCGGCATTCCTCCTGCCGAATCCGTACCGGCTGATCATCGATATTCACGGGAAACAGACGCCCGCGACGCAGGTTACGGACAATCTGCCACCACCCGTAGCGGCGGATGAGGACGCTAAGGCAGCACCAGTTGCTCCCGCCAAAGAGCCGAAGTCCTCCGGCAAGCCGGAAGTCACTGTGAGCGCCAATACTCCAGCAGACGGTGGGAAGCGTGATTCCAGGGCGGCTGCGTCGAGCGCTGCGAAGGCTCCGTCGAGTGCGAAGGCTGACACAGGTTCCGGCAAGCCGGTTGAGACCGCGCCCACAACTTCGGCGTTCAAGAGTCCAAGTGGTGAGCTAGTCGCCTCCGCCAAGGCGCCGTCGAAGCCATCTGCGCCCGCGACACGCCCGAGTCAGCCGACTGATATCCCGGATGACGACGCCAAGCAGGTCGATGACGCTACTGCCAAGCCGACAAGCAAGCTCACTACGGCGCCAACGGCGGTGACGGTGGCTCTCGAGAAGAAGAGTGGGGGCAAGCCGTCCTCTAAAGCCACAACCACGCAGGCATCGGCGGTTCGTGAGGCCGTTCCTACTTCGGCTGGTGACCGCAGCTTGATTCGTGCCTTAGGGCTGAAGATCGGGCGCATCGTGATTGACGCCGGACATGGTGGACATGACACCGGCACCATTGGTCCGAACGGGTTGCAGGAGAAGGACCTGGTGCTGGACGTAGCGTTGCGGCTGGGGCGGCTGCTGGAATCGAAGCTGGGAGCGGAGGTCATCTACACGCGCGATGATGACACCTTCATTCCGTTGGAGACCCGCACGGCCATCGCGAACGAAAAGCAGGCCGACCTTTTCATTTCGGTACATGCCAACTCGAGCCAGGACGATTCGGCTCGGGGAGTCGAGACGTACTACCTGAACTTCACGTCGAGCCCGGATGCGTTGGAAGTCGCCGCCCGCGAGAACGCGGTGTCGGAGAAATCGATCCATGAGCTACAAGACCTGGTGAAGAAGATCACGCTCAAAGAGAAGATTGATGAGTCACGTGAGCTGGCGAGCGATGTACAGACGTCGCTCTATGCGGGCCTCGCGCCGAAGAATCCGACGCTGCGCAATCGTGGGGTGAAGAAGGCTCCTTTCGTGGTGCTGATTGGCGCAAACATGCCGAGTATCCTGGCGGAAATATCGTTCGTGTCCAATCCCGAAGACGAGAAGAAGCTGGAAACCGCGGAGTACCGTCAGAAGATTGCGGAGTCGCTCTACAAAGGCATCGCGAAATACGTTGGCGGCCTGAGCGGGGTGAAGGTCGCGGCGAAATACGATAAGGACGCAGGGAAGTGAGCAGTTGTTAGTTGCCGGTTGCCAGTTGTCAGTTAAAACCCTCCGTAAATCTGCGATGACAGCGTTAGGGCGCCAGCCCGATCGTTTATCCTGCCTTGGCGGTTTTCGCCCCTATGTCAAAGGAAAGCTCAAAGCAGTCGGCGGCGCTTGGCGTTGCTAAGCGCCTCGCGCGGCAATTCGCTTCCCTGCCACAAGTGGAGGCGGTGGCGATGGCAGGATCGCGGAGGTCAGAGTTCGGCGACGCCGAGTCGGACGTCGATCTCTATGTGTACGTGACCGAAGACATTCCACTCGACGCGAGGGCGAGTATTGCCGCCGGCTCGCCACGGGCGGAGATTGGTAATGCGACCTGGGAGCCCGGGGATGAATGGATCGATGCGGCGACCGGGACATCCGTGGATGTCATGTACAGGCACGTACGCTGGATTGAGGAGCAGATCGATCGGGTATTGGTACAACATCAGGCGTCGGTCGGATATTCGACGTGCTTCTGGTACAACGTGCTGCACTCCGAGAAGCTCTACGATCGCGACGGGTGGTTTGCGGGGTTACAGAACGCGGCAAATTGTCCGTATCCGGCGGAATTGTCCCGGGCGATCATTGCGAAGAATTACCCGCTGCTGCGGCGGAATCAATCTTCTTATCTTCATCAGATTGAGCTAGCGGTAAAGCGCGCGGATACGGTGAGCGTGAATCATCGTGTTGCCGCGTTCCTGGCGAGCTACTTCGACGTGCTGTTCGCGGTGAATGAGCTGCCGCATCCGGGAGAGAAGAGGGTGCTCCAGCACGCGCGGGCGTCTTGTACGAAGGTACCGGCCGAGATGGAACGGCAGGTAGCGGAATTAGTAGCATCCGTCGGAAATGCGGGCGACCAAGTCGCAGGAAAGGCCAACGTGCTGGTGGACGGGCTGGAGGAGTTGCTGGCACGGGAGCGGTTGCTAGCGTAAAACTCCTTGCGATTATATGGACTAGCGGGACCCGAGCGAAACTTTGACTGCAAAGAAGTAGTCTAATGTTGCGAGGAGGCGTTTCCGCCTCGATATACCGGATTCACATGAAGTTACTTCTGAAGTTCACAGTCACGATCATGCTCCTGGCTGGGCTCGCCTCGGCTGCGGGCCCACAGCAGATCCTCCCGAAGACGTTCGCGGGCTGGACGCAAACCGGCGACGATCACTACGAGCACGAAGGCAGAGCAGGCGGACGCGGCGTACCCGGCGGTGCTGCACGAGTACGGATATGCCGACTCGGAGACGGCGGCTTATACGCGTCCCGACGGGCGAAGGCTCACGGTCAAGGCGACGCAGTTCAAAGATGCGACTGGGGCATATGGCGCCTTCACGTTTTACCGCAGCCCGGAAATGCGAACCGAACAGATCGGAACCAAGGCAGCGTCGGCGAACCAGCGCATTCTGTTCTTCCGCAGCAACGTTCTGGTCGATGCCACGTTCGACCGCATTACGGGCATGTCGGCGGCAGAGTTGCGCGACCTCGCCAGCATGCTGCCCGAGGTGAAGGGCTCTGCGGGTAACTTGCCCAACTTGCCCCAGTACCTACCCGCGCAGGGAGCTGTGGATAACTCGGCGAAATATCTGCTCGGCCCGCAAGCGTTGGCCGCGACCCATACGCCGTTGTCGCCCGAGTTGGCGGACTTCGAGGCCGAGCCGGAGATCCTGACGCAGAACTACGCGACGCCCGACGGGCCGGTGACGTTGATGCTGCTGGAGTATCCGACGCCGCAGATTGCCGCGCAGCGATTGCGAGCTCTGCAGGCGGTGAGTGCGAGTAGCGGGTTGGCTGTACGCAGGACCGGGCCGATCGTTGTTGCGGAGAGCGGCGCGATATCGAGCAGTGACGCTACCAACCTGCTCAACTCAGTGAGCTACGAAGCTGAGGTCACGTGGAATGAAGCAACCTCGGTCACCAAGCGCGACAATATCGGCAACCTGATACTCGCGGTTTTTGGACTCATCGGGATCCTGCTTCTGGTAGGACTGCTCTTTGGAGTGTTCTTCGGTGGCATTCGGGTACTGCTGACGCGATACTTTCCGGGTACGATGTTCGACCTGCCGGAGAATGTGGAGATTTTGCAGCTACACATCGAGGACAAGCCGTCTTCGAGTAAGTGACTGATAAATAGGCAGTTGTCGGCATGCCGGGGCAAAACCGGAGGTTTTCGGGCAATTTCCTCAAATCGTCTTATTGTAACGTAAGTTATTGAAAACACAGCAATTTAAGTCCTAGAAATTGCTTGACAGGGGGGTAGGGTGAACCTACTATTTGAGCAGAAAGTTTTGACGGTCTAGCCTCCGTTGGAACTATTCTCCCTTGAAGAGAAGGCCATCCTGTTGCCGGGGTGGCCTTTTCGTTTGCTCCTTCGAAGCGATTGCGTCGCGCATTTGCATCGGAGTGAGTGCAAGTGGCAATGAGGGAGAACAAGTCATCGTACGGAAGTGACTTTCGCACCGCAGGGAGCGCGAAGTGAATCCAAGTAACTTCACACCATGAATGGGCCACAGAAAAAGCCAGTGAAGCCGGCGGAAGTATTCAAAGCGCTGCCCGAAGTGTGGCAGTTGATTCGTCCACGGCGGGGATTGCTCGCCGTCGGCTTTGTGCTAATGGTGATCAACCGGGTCTCGAGCCTGGTGTTACCGGCGTCGACGAAGTTCCTGGTGGACAACGTTATCGGCAAACACCAGACGCGATTACTGCCAAGGCTGGTGGGAGTTGTGCTGGCGGCGACGCTGATTCAGGGCATTACGTCGTACACACTGACCCAAACGCTGTCGAAGGCGGCGCAGAAACTCATCGCTGAACTCAGGCGACGGGTACAGGAACATATCGGAAGACTCTCGGTCTCCTATTACGACTCCAACAAGACCGGCATGATGGTCTCGCGCATCATGACGGACGTCGAGGGGGTGCGCAACCTGGTCGGGACCGGGTTGGTCGATCTGGCGGGAGGAATTCTGACAGCGGTGATCGCGTTCGTGGTGCTGATGCGCATCAGCGCGGTGATGACGCTGATCGCGTTCGGATTCCTGGCAGTCTTCGGCATCGGGCTGCAGAAGGCGTTCAAGACGATACGTCCAATCTTCCGTGAACGAGGGAAGATCAATGCCGAAGTAACCGGCCGGCTGACCGAATCGCTGGGTGGCGTGCGGGTGGTTAAGGGCTACCACGCCGAAGATCGAGAGCATGCCGTCTTCAGCGCGGGGGTCGAACGGCTGCTGCAGAACGTCTTCAAGACACTGACAGCGACCTCGGTGATGAGCCTGTCGTCGGCGACCTTGATGGGAATCATCGGGGCCATTGTGATGTTCATGGGTACGCGGCAAATCCTTGCCGGAAAGTTAACCTTGGGCGGCTTCTTTACCTACACGATGTTCCTGGGCTACCTGGCTGCGCCGCTATTTCAGGTGGTGGGCGTCGGTACGCAGATCACAGAGGCCATTGCCGGGCTGGAGCGCACGCGCGAGGTGCTGAGCGAGACTCCAGAGAACGAAGATCCCGAGCGGACCGTGACCTTGGGACCCATTCGAGGAGAGGTGGCGTTCGAGGACGTAACCTTCGCCTACGAGGCGAAAAAGACGGTTCTGCATAACATTTCTTTTGATTCTCAACCCGGGACGGTCACAGCTCTCGTGGGCTCGTCAGGATCCGGAAAGTCGACCATTATCGGGTTGGTGGCGGCATTTCATAAGCCGAACTCCGGCAGGGTATTGGTGGATGGCGTCGATCTGGCAAGGGTGCGGTTGGAGTCTTATCGCACGCAGTTGGGGATGGTGCTGCAGGACTCATTCCTGTTCGACGGTAGTATTCGGGAGAACGTTGCTTTCTCGAAACCCAATGCAACCGAAGAAGAACTGATGCGAGCGTGTACGATTGCGCGCGTCGATGAGTTTGCCGACAAGTTCGAACTGAAGTACGACACCATCATCGGCGAGCGCGGGGTGAAGTTGTCGGGTGGCCAGCGGCAACGAGTATCGATTGCGCGCGCAATCCTGGCTGATCCGCGGATTCTGATTCTCGATGAGGCCACGTCGAGCTTGGACTCGGAGTCGGAAGCGCTGATCCAACAAGGACTGGCTTACCTCATGCGAGGGCGCACGACGTTTGTGATCGCTCACCGGCTTTCGACGATTCGCCGTGCCGATCAGATCCTTGTGGTGGAAGCGGGACAGATTGTGGAGCGCGGGACACACCAGTCCCTGTATGAATTGGGCGGTAGGTACTTTGACCTCTACACGCGGCAGCATGGGATCGAGCAAAACCTGTTTCTGGCGCCGGGAGAGGGAGACGGGCTCGAAGAGGCGGGCGCGAATGGCAGCGTCACGGACGAGAGCGATGTGGAGGTGATCGATCGTGAGACCGTGTAGAGCAAGAGGCGCGAGACGCAGAGGTGATGCGTCCAGGGTTTGACACGCCAACCACCGGAGGCTAGAGTCGAGATTGAGTGAGCAGTTTTTCTCCTCTTTCAGATCCTCTGAACTAAGTCAGCTTGTCTGAAGTCCTCCTCTCCTTAGGGCATCCCCTTCAGTCTCGTTTCGGGCTGTCGAATTGAACCAACGAACCAGGCAGGGAGCTCTCGTAGATGATTTGTCCTCAGTGCGACAGTGAAATGTCGAAGAAATGGAACCCCAGCGCCGCAAAGTCGACGGGCGGGGCAGCAGTGATTTGGGCATGCGGCGTGTGCGGTTGCCAACTGACTCACGCTGACATGAAACGCTTGGCCCTGCAATCAGCGGAACCTATTTGTCCCGCGCCAACCACCTTGTAGAAACGGGTCTGAGAGAACGATCCGAAAGATTACGGGCAACTAGCAGTAGAGTTAGCAGAAGCGGGCCGTTTCGACATGAGCCTATTCTCGGTCCATTGCCGCCTGTGTGGAGGAAGCCGATTCAAAGTTGTACCGGTTGAGGGCTGGCTGGAAACCTATCTCTTACCGCGTCTCTTCGTCTGCCCCGGTCGTTGCACTGCGTGTCTCACGCGACGATACTGCCCGATGTTTCAGAAGTGGGACAAGTCGCAATCCACCTGGCCTTAGACCTCATCAGCGTCGCAAAAAAGGCAAGTCAACGGCGGTAATCGAATCCGGCGTATTGCTCTTTGACCTTCGCCAAGCGCGGCTCGCGGATTTCCCGGACACGTGAGGTCACAATCGGCGTCTTGTACTCCGGATGACGAAATTCCATATGCATGCCGCGACCAACATAGCGGCGTTTCAGCATAGAACCTCCCCAGGTCGAACCCGCAATAGCGACGCGAATTGGTTCCGGGCAGTACTGAGGGTGTCCTGAGATGAGCACGTTGTTGTCATCCAGAAGAACCACCTGGTAACAATGATGCTGGGTCTGAATCTCCAACACGGTTTCGGGTGGCAGATCGCTGAGGAACACGCCACCTTCAATTTCCGACTGCACAAGGTTGCGATTCACTTCATCGCTGAGGTTGGGATGACAGCGGAATAGATGTGGACTCGTGGACAAGTGAAGCCTCACCCTAATGCCGATTAGTTTACACCTTGACCGAACGGACAGGGTCAAGGGCGAAGGCCGAAAACCAGCCGTCGCCCCGGTTGGATCCTACTGATTGATGTTCTCTTTGTTTTCGAGCCTGGTGATGAGCCCCTGGATCTGGGACTTGGCGTTTTCTGGAGCGGCGTCCTTGGCGAGCTTCATCTCTTTCACGGCTTCGTCGTAGTTTCCGCTTCCGACCGCGATTCGCGCCAAGCCCGCGTGGGTGTATAGGTTGGTCGGGTATTTCTCGGCCAGGGAGCGATAGATTGCGAATGCCTGGTCCTGTTTGTGGTCGCGCTGGAGCTGCCGGGCATATTGGTACGATTGCGCGGCATTCGCTTTAGCGAGGGCCATGTCGGCGTACTTCTGGGCTTCATCCGATTTGCCCATGGCTGCCAGGATTTGCGACTTGGTCATCAGGTTGTCGTACCGTTCTTCGGCCGCGATGGACTGATCGGCGTACTTGAGACCTACCGGCAGGTCCGCCTTGGCGGTTAGGAAGTAGTTGGCCGCATCGTCGTAGCTCACCCAGGTGTACTGCACGATTCCACGGAATTGCTTATCAAGGCTGGCCTCGACGGTCTGCGGAACGTTGACTGCGACCTTGAACGGCACGGCAACCTTGTCCCACCGAAGCGTGACCAAGGTTGAGTCGGGCTGCAAGGCGTCGAAGTCATAGACCAGCGATTCATGGAAGTCAGACGTTGCGGGCTTCACCGTGACGCGCAACACATCCTCGTCCGGCTTATACGTAAAGGCGCCCCAGGCGGTCGCCGTCTTGGAGAAGATGATGGTCCACTGGTCGGCCGTCGGGATCATGAACAAGCCGTAGGTACCTTTGTCGAGCGGCTTGCCCTCGATGGTGACGGGATCGCTGAAGGTGATGGTGGTGTTTTCATTCGCCCCGGCGCGCCATACGTCGCCATAAGGAACGATGCTGCCGAAAACTTTGCGTCCCTTGACCAACGGGCGGCTGTACTTGAGGGTGATGTCGGTAATGCCGACGGTCTGCGTGACCTGGGCGTTCTGGCTCTGGCGCGGTAAATCGAGTAATGCCGACTGCGCTGAGCAAAGGCTGGTAAGAACTGCAATAGATGCGACGAGAAGCAGGAAGCGACGATGGTACATGCGCTACTCCTTTTTTTGTGCAGAGAGAGATTGTGCAGGCGGATAGGCGAGCGGACACGCCAACAAACCCGACACCGTTGTTGCGCCGTTTGGACGCAAAGCAACGATACTTGGTTAGCAAGCGTAGTGACCGACAGCCGTGGCGATGAGGCGTGGGTACCGCATGCTGGGACGGTTGCACCGAAACCACCACAAAACTCAACCCCGAATTGTGCGATCGGAACTCGTACAGGGATTGGTTAGTCCGACCAAGGTGCCGGGCTGCGCACCCAGCGGTGCTCGCGCAACTCGGCAATGAGATCGGGGTCGAGCGGCCCGTTGTCGCTGTAGCTGACGTTGGCCCGCACGTGCTCCGGCCGGCGCATCCCGATGATGGTCGTGCTCACCGTCGGATTGGACAGAATAAAGCGCAGCGCCATCTCCGGCAGGCTCATACCCGACGGCAGAATCTCGCGTAATCGTTCGACGCGGGCTATCGTCGGCCCGAGATTCTGTGGAGAAAAGTAGCGGGCCCGCCAGTCACCTTCCGGAAAGCGGGTATCGACCGTCATATTTCCGCCCAGGCTACCTTCATCGAGCGGCACGCGCGCGATGACGGCGACTCCCATCTCGCGACAAAGGGGAAAGAGTTCATCCTCGGGCGCCTGATCGAAGATGTTGTAGATGACCTGCACGGCATCGACCAGGCCGGTGCGAATGGCCCTTACGCCGTTCTCCGGCTCCCAGCGGTTAAGGCTGAGCCCAAATGCGCGAATCACGCCGTCGCGTTTGAGCTTCTCAATCGTGGCGCGGAAATCCGGCTCGTCACTCCATTTATCCTGCCAGACATGAAACTGGAGCAGGTCGATGGCTTCCCTGCCGAGCTTGGCGCGAATGGCATCAGCGAATTTGAAAACGTGGTCGGGGGGAAAGACGTCATCATAGTCATGCGAGGGATGGGCCGGCCACTTCAGATTTTTGGGAGGTACCTTCGAAGCGGCGTACAGACGCTTTTCCGGATTATGAGCCAGCAAACCGCCGAGGAACTCATCGCTCTTGCCTTCGCCGTATCCCCAGGCAGAGTCAAAGAAGTTGCAGCCCGAATCGGCGGCGAGTTGCAAGGAGGCGGCAGATTCGGCGTCGTCGGAGTCTGACCAGCCCCCCATTCCCCACAAACCGTATCCAATGTCGCTGACATTCCATCCGGTGCGGCCAAATTTGCGATATTGCATGAGCTCGATACCTCGCAGGACGGGGCCGGCAAAGCGCAGCCCACCACGATGGTAGCAGCGAAAAAACCTTCTTCCCTGTGAGAGATAAAAAAAACCGCGCGGGCTTGATGAAGCTACGCGCGGGAGGAGTTTCAGGCGGTTTGTATCGCTTCAATGTGCGTCTTCAGTCGACTCCAGCGTCGGCCGCAGACGCTCCATCATGGATGTCTCGGGGGTTGCGACCGAAGATGCGCTCACACGCGTATCACCGGACGTGGCCCAAGGGTCGATCACGATTTTAGTAACGGTTTCCCTCTTGTCGCGCCAGACCTCGTACATTTTGGGCGCCTCGTCGAGGGTAATACGATGCGAGATGACAAAGCTCGGATCGATCTTCCCGTCTTCGATGCGTTGCAACAGCGGCTGCATGTAGTTGTGCATATGGGTCTGGCCCATTTTCATAGTGACGCCTTTCCCGAAAGCCGCACCAAACGGCACTTTGTCGATGAGACCGCCATAGACGCCGGGAATAGAAACGGTCCCACCTTTGCGTACGGCCTGAATGGCCTGGCGGAGCACGCCTGGACGGTCGGTTTCCATCATCAACATGGTCTTGATTTTGTCGTAGGCGCCTTGCATGTCAGAGAAATGGGCCTCGAGTCCGACTGCGTCAATGCAGGAATCAGGACCAATGTTACCCGTGAGGTCTTTCAGCGCAGCTAACACGCTGACATCTTCTTCCTCGTAGTTCACGGTGATGGCTCCGAGCGAGCGGGCGAGTTCGAGGCGCTCGGGAACCCGGTCGATGGCGATCACGCGTCCTGCGCCAAGCATGAAGGCGCTGGCAATAGTGAACTGGCCGACCGGACCGCATCCCCAGACGGCGACAGTGTCGCCTTCGGTGATCTGCGCGTTCTCGGCTGCCATGAAGCCAGTGGGAAAGATGTCGGACAGGAACAACAGCTTCTCATCCGGCAGATCGCTCTCGATTTTCAGCGGACCGACGTTGGCGAACGGCACACGAACATACTGGGCCTGTCCCCCGGCGTAGCCTCCCATCATGTGGGAGTACCCGAACAGGCCGGAACCGGAGTAGCCGTATGCCTTCTCCATAAGATGAGCGTTGGGGTTGGTGTTGTCACATGCCGACCAGAAGCCTCGTTTGCAGAAGAAGCAGTGTCCGCAGGCGATCGTGAAAGGCACCACTACACGATCGCCGGGGCTAAGACTGGTAACTTTCTTGCCCACCTCTTCGACAATGCCCATGAACTCGTGACCGACAATGTCACCAGCTTCCATGGTTGGGATAAATCCGTCAAACAAGTGGAGGTCCGAACCGCAGATAGCACTGCGGGTAATTTTCAAGATTGCATCATGGGGATTCAGCAAAATGGGATCCGGCACTGACAGAGTTTCCATCTTGCCTGTGCCCATCCAGCAAACAGCCTTCATAGCAGACTCCTAAGATTTCGAATTCAAGGTTCCCAAAAGTTCGCGCGCGGACGTTCCTAGCCTGCTTCGCGCAAGTTGCCTGGAGGCGTAGCCACTTTCTCGCCGTACATCGATTTCTTCATTTCGCCGACTGTCCCGCGAGGTCCATGCGGCTGGCCTTGCGTGCGCGGAATTTCGCCGGTCTCGGCGTAGGCTTTAAAGTGGCGAAGATTTTCAATGACCGCTTGCTTAGGATTGCGCCCAACGACGGTTTCCCAGAAACTGGCGAGTGCGCCCATGCGGAATTCCTGCAAGACGGTTACGATGGTGCCACGCTCGGCAAAAGACTTCTCGAACACCACCTCACCGGCATTGTCGGAGTCGCCACCGATGGAGCGCCAGGCAATTCGCTGCCCAGGCTCATCAGCCAAAATCTCGGAGTCCCATTCGATGGTTTTATCGCCGGAAACCATTTTCCAGTGCGAGGTTTTGGGACTAGTGACGTTGACCTGTGCGATTTCTTCCTGCCACATTGGCACTTTTTCGATATCGCGCCACAGCTCATAGAGGGTTTGCGGATCGCGACCGATAAGAGCGGTCGTTCTGACCCAGCGCTTTCCGTCCGCATCTTTCGGAGGCGGCATGTAGCGGCCGTGAAGCGTAATGCCCGCATTAGCTTCTACCTCTTCGCCCTGGGGATTCGGCTGGCCCTGGAGAGTGGTCTCGGCCTTGCGGACCCGCTGCTGCAAGGGGACGTCGGGAGCCAAGTGGGTGTCCCGGTCGTAGGATTCGCCCGGCGGGCTTCCTTGCATGCGTTCCTGCTGCAACTTTCTTTCCTGGTCGGTCATGCGCTTTTCCTTTCCTGCTTCTCCTGTTTTTCGCGTTCTTCCTGCAGTTCTTCGCCACTCAACGGGCGGGCCATCTTTTCGTGCATGGCCCCTTTCGCCTCGCCGGGCACGAGATTGGCCACCATTCCCTGCATCTTGGTCTTGACCGAAGCGGCATAAACATGGTCTTTGCCGTCGAACAGCGCATCCAGACCCTGCTTCGCCACTTCGTCGGGCTGGCTCTCCCGCTTGCCGCTTATGCCCACCTTGGTGTTGTCGAGACCGGCGCGATGAAAGAAATCGGTGTCCGTTGGCCCCGGCTGCAAGGCGGTAACAGTGATGCCGGTGTCGCGGAGCTCATAGCGCAGGCTATGAGCAAACGAGAGATCGAAGGCCTTGCTGGCGGCGTAAACGGCCTCCCGCGGCGCTACCATCTCGCCGGCAATTGAGGCAGTGATTAATATCCTGCCGGTGCCGGTTTCCATCATGTGCTGCACAAACTTCTTAGCAAGATGGACGACACTTCGGCAGTTGAGGTCGACAAGGTTCAATTCGCCATCGAGTTCGGTCTCAGAGAAGAGCCCTCCGACGCCCACTCCCGCATTGAGGCAGGCGACATCGATGGGCTCGCCGAGAGCTTCAATCTCCTGCCAGAGTTGCTCGACACCATGCGGCTTTGCGAGGTCGGCCTGAACCTCTTTGACTTCGACCCCCAGTGAGCGCACTTCTTGTGCCGCCCCCTGCAGCCGTTCGTCTTCTGAGGTCACTACTACCGAGTAGCCGCGCCTTGCTAGTTCCTTGGCAAGCTCAAAACCGATACCGCTCGAGGCTCCAGTTATTACCGCCCATTTGTTTGCAGCCATCACATTCTCCGTAAGTGAAGATCTGGTGAGTGAGATGAAGGGCACATCTGCGAGGTTGTGCGGGCGAGTAGGCTTGGCCCGATAGCGCAGGCCACCAGTCGCGGAAGTTTCCCTGGGCATCGTACTTGCGTCCCTGGTCGTCGAAGCCGTGGGTGAGCTCGTGCCCGATGACCTCAGTTGACGACTTGACGCAGGAATTAGGACGATCAGTGCCAATGCAACTTCGCTGATTACAAATTAATGCCCGACGGTATAGTTTCGGGCTGAGAGACGTTGTCACCTGGAAAGGTACCGGTGGCACGGCATACGCAGTCTTTGCCAATAGCGGCGTACTGAGTTCGACGCAGGCTGGCGGCGCTATTTACTAATTTGCAATATTTCTTCGAGTGCCAATGAGGCGTCCGTCGCTATTGCGCAAGCGGAATCCAGACACTATTATCGGCGGAACGCTTTTTCGATGGATGTGGTATCTCGTTAGACCAATATCGGGCCAAAATCGCAAATTCAGGAGCATTAGGATGAAAGCACCTTCGGAACGAGGATTTTCCCGACGCGACCTGCTGAGGACCGGCCTTACGGCCGCGACAGCGGCATTTCTGTCGGGCGCGGTCGATCTCGCCTTGCCAGTGCCGTTGAGGGCGCAAACGCCCACCACGCCCGATGCCGCGCTGGCCGAACTGATGGCTGGGAACAAACGCTTCAACTCAGGGAAGATGACCGCCCATGAACAGGACCTCGCCATCCTCAAGCAACACACGGAAGAGAAGCAGGAGCCGTTTGCCGCCGTACTGTCATGTGCCGATTCTCGGGTGCCGGTCGAGATTGTCTTCGATCAGACCATTGGCCACATCTTCGTCACCCGGGTAGCGGGGAATGTGATCACGCCCGAGATTATTGGTAGCCTGGAATATGGCGCGGCGGTCCTCGGAACCAAAGTGATTCTGGTGATGGGACACTCCAATTGCGGCGCAGTAAAGGCAGCCATGCAGGGGAAAGAGGTACCGGGTCAGATCAGCTCACTTTTCCCGCACATCCAGCCGGGCGTGGATCAGGGCGGTTCTAGTCTGGAATCCTCAACCAAGGCTAATGCCAAGATACAAGCTCGACTCCTGAGCGAGTCTTCTACCGTGATCTCAGAAATGGTGAAATCCGGTACTCTAAAGGTAGTTGCGGGCTACTATGATCTAGGAAGCGGGACGGTAGCGCTTGTGGAGTAGGAAATAGGTCTTGTAGCTTTACTATAAGTCGCACATGTAAAGGAGCCGCCGTCGCGGCTCCTTGTTGTTAGAGGGCTGTTAGTGATTTATTTAGCGATCTTGCGCCGCACTAACCCAGCTACCGCCAGGATTCCGCTTCCGAACAAGGCAAGCGCACCCGGCTCTGGAACCGAGGTCGTGTTCTGCAGGAAGGAGTTCGAAAAACCGGTCGCGTCCGACGATCCCGTGCTCAAGACATCGGTGACGTGCAACAGCGTATACGGCCCGTTGGGCAGGGTCTGCAGGCCACTAAAGGTGTTAGTGGTAATGCTAAACATCGGGATTTCAGTAAAGGTCTCCGTCAACGTAGCGCCGGGAATCGTTTGACGAATGCCGTCGCTGGCCTGCACGATTCCGGTTCCCACTGAGTCGACCATAATGTAGTAGGAGACAGTGTACGTGGTGTTAGCGGCAAAGGCAGCACTAAGCGAAAACGTGTGAAGATCCTGGCCGGGAATAATGTTAAAGCGGGTAGCAATGTTGGTGCTAAATGCCGACGGCAAGTTACCCGTGACATCCATCCATCCTCCCCACGTCTTGTTTACTTGAGTGTATGGGTCGGGTGGGAATCCTAGAAAGGTGTTGCTAACATCAGCGCTGGCTTGACCCAACGCAAAAACAGATACAAAGACGCCGCAGAGAAGCAATTTCCCCGGGGTGCCCAGCAGAAGCAGCTTCACGTTGCTGCAGTATTTGTACATGTAACTTCCTCCTGAACCTCAGTAGGAAGCAGCGCCTCTTGATGCTATCCAACTTGAACGCCCACGTCATCGGGCAAACACTGTATTTTTCAGTTAAGTTAAGTCTGCCAAGTAAATAACTACCGAAGGTGGTGCTACTGCTATGCGTCGGTAAGTTGCTAGCCGATGGAGTCCAAGCTCTCGGCATGCCCCGCGCTTCTACCGCTGATCGCCCACTTCAACCCGGGCCATCGTGTGGTGTTGCGAGGTAAGCTTGGCCACCTTCACAGTGAGAAATGAGGGGAGGGCCTGCCTCGGTCATTGGGCCGACGTGGCGAACACCCCCTGCTCCCAACTCCACTGCGCGTCATAAGAACAGAGAGGTGTGACAACACTCACAGAAATGGCAACTGCGAACGTGGGAAAGTTATAGGGTCTGGAGGCCACTCCTGGGTGTCTTCCGTCACACGCTGGTGTGATAGTGCCTGCAGACCGGCGGAACCAAAGGACCTAATGCGGGACACCTTTTTTGTAGAGGGGGCAGCCATGTCGCCAGCAGACCAGATTCGCTCGCTATCTTGGGGAGACACGTTCTTTCTTTATCTGGAACGTGACGGACAGCCACTGAATATTGCTTCCACATGCGAGTTCGAGGGCAAGCTGTCTCTTCAGGCATGCACGAAGTTTGTGGAATCGAAGCTGGGCTTGATTCCGCGTTACAAACAACGGGCGGTCTTCCCCTCGTTCAACCTTGGCCTCCCATCGTGGGAGCCGGACCCGCACTTCGATATACGCAATCATGTCCGCGAGGTCGTACTCAAGCGCGGCACTGACGACGATTTGAAGGCCGAAACGGCGCGAGTAATCAGCTCTCACCTCGACCGAACTCGTCCTTTGTGGGACCTGACGCTGGTACGTGGGCTCACGGGAAACCGCACGGGCATGATCTTGCGGCTTCATCACTGCCTGGCCGATGGCGTTTCCGGAGTCGGAATCATGAACGTACTGCTGGACCCCAGCCCAACGCCACAAAAGCCGAAACGGGCCGAGAAAGGCCCCGAAGAAACGCGCCCCACCGATTCAGTCGCCATCTTGTTGGACAAGTTCCTGAACTCCTACCAGTCATTTCTGAAAGGCGCATTGACCGCGCAAACCGAAGTCTTAAATATCGCTCGCGAGATGGTGGCTGGCGCGACCCACGGACAAACGGAAGAGCTCATTCATCTCGTGCCGGAATTGGCCACACCTTCAGACCGACTGCCATTCAATAAGGTCTGCCGCGGACCGCAGCAGGTCGCATGGGGCGAATTTCCCATGGCGAAGATCAAGGCAGTACGCGAGAGCTTTGGCGGAACGGTGAATGACGCCATTCTCACGGTAGTAACTTCGGCAGTCCGCCGCTACTCGGAATTACACGACGTCAACCTAAGGGGCCGGCATCTCAGACTGATTGTGCCGGTGAATATCCGCAGCGACGGGGATATCCGGGAGCTTGGAAATCGAATCACGTTCCTGCCGATGAATGTCCCTCTCGATGTTCGCGATCCAAGGGCCCTGCTGGGCCGGGTGAGCGAGCGCATCACCTTCCTGCGGAGCGTTGGAGTGCCCGAATTAGTGGGGCTCTTCGGGACCCTCATCTCGAAAGTGCCACTGCCGTTACAAGCCACACTAGTGCCGCTGTTGACGCAACTGCCGCTCAGTCTGTGCAACATGATCTGCACCAATGTTCCAGGACCGCAGTTTCCGCTCTACCTGCTGGGGCACAAGTTGCTGCGTTGCTATCCGTACGTACCCATAGGCGGCGAAATGGGCGTAAACGTTGCGATTCTCAGCTACAACGGTACGGCATACTTTGGATTTGGCGGTGATGTCCACGCAGTGCCCGATATCAAATTATTCGAAACGTTTCTTCGCGAGAGCGTGGATGAATTGTGCGCTGCTGCCGCCGGGTCCGAAGAGGCGTCGCCGCGGATTCGAGTCAGGCCAATACCCGTGGCCGAACCGGCTCCGAAGCCAAGTAAGAGTCGGCGCCAGCCGGTTAAGGCGAAAGCCAAGAGCTCCACACCGCCTCGGCAGGCGCCGCGGAAAACCACCGTGTCCGCCAAAACCGTTGGAGCCGGGGTTTCGCCTGCTGTTGCCAAGACCCCGGTCAATAGCGGAAGTGCCCGGCTTGCAGTAGCCGGAGACTGAGGCCCTGGCCGTCCTTCTAGGGCTTCGCCGGCAGCGCATTCCGAGTCGCCTTCAAGGTGTTGACCAAAGACTCGCGGGGAAGGGTCTTGATGATGGGCTCAATGATAAAGCCCAATCCGCGCGGGATATCGCGGGAAAGCGAAACGGCCCGACACTCGACGACGAGACCGGCCTTTTCTTCCTGGAATCGCCAATACGAGTTCAGCCGCCACATGAATCCGTATCCGGTATCGAGTGGGTAGATTTTTTCCTTTGGGGTTCCCGCATCATCGACTTCGTCAATCCGCGTGGTGTAGGAGCGACAGAAACAGCCGCCGTCGCCGACGCTCTGGTAGTGCACATCATGGTAGGTGTCGAGCACGACGGTGATGATCTTCTTCTTGAGCAGCCGAAGGAAGATGGTGTAGCCGCTCCCGGTGTGAGTAAGGAGCCGGGAATCCACGACCTCGGGTTGATAGATGTTCTTGTGATTATCGTAATTCTGAACACAAGCCAAAGTTTGCAAGAGCGTCGCGCCGGGAATGAAGGCCGCCCCGATCCAGTCATGGATCAATCCGCCGGGAACATGAAGCGGAAGGTCGGCAGAGAAGGGTCTGGCTGGAACATCTCCCTTGCGAAGCCGGGCCGCGCGGTCGGGATTCTCGCCGGACCAGAGAAATGGCGCAGCACCGTGCAACGACGGTTGCATTGCCGCTTCGGCATCACGAATGTAGGACTGGAAAGCCTCCAGGGTTTCAGGCTTCAGTTGTATGACAGTCGCCGATTGCATCATGGACCGTGGCCACTTCGCATGGTTTCGCGGAGGCGGGATGGTGTCAAGGACGAGCACTCTCGACGGCAAAGGCAATTTTTGAATTCCCATTTCGGAACGGGGAACCACTAAGCCTGTTCGGGCAAGTTCCTGATGCGGTGGGAGTTGCAGAGGGCAGGAATCATCGGGCTCCCAACCCGGCCACGAGCGGCTGCTGCGTTGCAATATTTCTGCATATCCGCTTGACATCATCCCGCTTAAGACCTAGATTAAATCCAGATGCTGCATTGCAGCAAACTAGGAGGCAATCATGAAGCAGGAGATTAAACCCGCGCCCGCGGCCCGGGAATCGTCATTCGTCAACCTACTGTCGGGATGGGTCCAGCAGGGCGTCGAGAATTTCTTTGCCACTCAGCGCATCCTGGTGGACCTGGCGATGCGGCAGAACGGAACTGTAATCGATGTATTGCGCGAGAAGCTGACGGCTCCGGACTTCCGTCCAGTCGCCGTTGCGAAGGAATTTGCGGGAGAAGGCCTCGCAAACTTCATCGAAGGCCAGAAATTGTTGCTCGGGCTGGCTCAGCGTGAGAGCGAGATCCTGGCCACTGGCGTTAAGCAGACCGTCGGCAGTTTCGCCGTCACCGATGCCTTGGTGAACACAATTCATCGCAGCGTCGAGACCTTCGTCGAGATGCAGATGGAATACCTCAAAGCGGCAAGCAAACAGGTCCACGGACGTCTGGCGGCCATCAAGGCCGGCGAGATGTACGAGGGTGACACGGTGGTCGAGCTGGCGCGCGAAGGCCTGGAGAATTTCGTGCAGGCGCAGAAGAAGTTCCTTCATGTCGTCTCCGAGGAAGCGTCGAACTTGACCGGCACGAAGACTCCCGCCGTAACCAAGGCGAAGAAGGCGGAGCTGACGGAGTTGGCCCGTGAAGCAACCGATGCGTTTGTCGATGCGCAGAAGAAGCTGATGGACGTGGCGGCACGCCAGGTGCATGTCAGCCTGAAGACGGCTGGAACGGCGATGAAGATGATGCCGACGGTCCCGTATCGTGAAATCCCCGATCTGACCCGCGAAGGCTTCCGGAGCTTTGTGGAGGCAGAGAAATCGGTGCTGGAATCTGTAACCAGACGGCCGGAACCGAGATCGTCACAGGCCAAGGGTGCACGCCGCGTAAAGAAGGCACGGGCACCCAAGCCGCGCGTGATCCCCGTCAACGCATAAGCGCAGGGACGTGGCGGAACCCTGATCGCCGGCTGGCGAACAGGTAACTCGAAGCTGGCCCCTAAAGGACGTTCCGCTGCTGACGCGGCGGAACGTCTTTGTTTCGGCAGAAGAGGTTGGGGAGACATAAGGGCCTTGTCACTCGTTGTGTGTTGCAACCGTCACAGCGATAGGGTCGGAGCGGCAATTACAATCGGCGGCGGGGGTGCTCCCCATTTCGAGACGGTAACCTCATGGGCAATACGCTCGGGCTTGTCATGACTGGCGGAGGAGCGCGCGGCGCATACCAAGCGGGCGTGCTTCAACGCATCGGAGAGATCAAGCGAGTCCAAGACACGGGAAATCCCTTCCCGATCATCGGCGGCTCGTCAGCAGGCGCAGTCAACGGTTGCGGTCTGGCCGTAGGCTGCGACGAATTCTCGATCGCCACCAGGGTGCTTGCGCGGCTGTGGGCGGAACTGCGGCCGTCAGACGTGTTCCGCTGCGACGTGCTGGCCCAGGCACGAAATTCCTTTACCTGGATCATGGACCTGTCGTTTGGAGCGGTGCTTGGCGGCGGTAACGCCAAGTCTCTGCTCGATGCCACACCGCTACGGCACTTCTTGAGCCAACATCTGGACTGTAAGTTGATCCAAGAAAATATCCGGCGTGGGCATTTGTATGCACTCGCCATTTCAGCGACCAATTACAACTCAGGCAAGAGCTATCTGTTCATACAGGGCGCTAAGGGGCACCCCATGTGGAACCGCAGCCGCCGCGTCACCCTGGCGACGAAAATTACTACTGACCACGTTTGCGCGTCGGCAGCGATTCCGCTGGTGTTCCAGCCAGTACGGCTCAAGACATCACTTGGGACGGCATATTTTGGCGATGGTTGCATTCGGCTACAGCAACCGCTTAGCCCGGTGATACGTCTGGGAGCGAACAAAGTATTTGGCATTGGGGTGCGAGGAGAAAGCGTGGAGCACCAGGTGGAGGCAAGTACGGATTCGGAGCCCTCACTGTCGCAAGTGATGGGCGTGCTGTTTAACGTAATGTTCCTCGATCACCTGGCCACCGATGTCGAGCACCTCGATCGTCTGAATCACCTTCTACGAGAAGGACAGATAAGGCAGGCGGAGGTCGAGGGCTGCGAAAAAATGCGCCCTCTGGCGACGCTGCTGGTCACTCCTTCGATAGATTTGTCGGAACTCGCCCGTCGTCATCAAAAGGACATGCCGTATCTGATCCAATACTTCGTGAATGGGCTCGGCAGGGACCCGGCGGCGTGTTCGGACCTGATGAGCTACTTGCTCTTTACTCCCAAGTACACGCGTGAGCTGATTAGCATCGGCTACCACGATGCTGACGCGCGGATCGACGAGATCGAGGAGTTTCTGTTTTCGGATACGGAAGGCAACGGCACCTCAAGAGCCCGAGGAACGTTGAAGTCAAAGCCCGCGCCACCAGCAGCGAAACGAACCACACCGGCAGAGACATAAGCTACCAGGCTACTCGTGTCGCAAGGACTCGATGGGATCCAAGCGCGCGGCGAGACGTGCCGGCAGGGTGCCGAAGAGAATTCCTACGAAACAAGAGGCTCCTATCGCGACCACTGCCGCAGGTAGCGGCACTGGCAGATCGATGTCGGTAAAAATCCGCAGCGAAAACGGAACCGCCAGACCCAGCAGCGTTCCGATAATCCCACCCACCAAAGAGATCAGAACCGCCTCGATGAGAAACTGCATTTCAATTTCAATCCGGGTGGCGCCAACGGCCTTGCGGATACCGATCTCGCGAATCCGCGTACTCACCGTCGCCAGCATGATGTTCATGATGCCGACGCCGCCAACGATGAGGGTGATGACCGCGAACAAGAGCAAAATGAGGGTAAAAGCGTTTGCCGTGCGTTCAGCGACTTTCAGCACATCGGTGAGATTGTCAACGTTGTACTGCGATTCGGGCCGGTGCCGTGACTTGATGACGCGAAGAATCTCCTGCGTGCCCATTGGAACGCTGTCGCTGTTATACATCGAGAAGTAAATCTGATTGATCGAAAGCGTTCCGGCCATGCGCCGGGCCAGCGTGTAAGGAATGAGTATGGTGTCGTCCTGAATTTCCGAGCGGCCGAAGGTCTCCATGCTTTCGCGGAAGACACCCACGATCGTGAACGGCAATCCCATGATTCGAATGGAGCGCCCTAGTGCCGCATCGCTGTCACCGTAATGGGCTTCGGCGAATTTTTGCGTAATCAGGCAAACTTTGTTAAAGAGCTCGGAGTCCTGTTCGTCGAAAAATCGGCCAGCGACTACACGCATACGTCGGACATCCTGGTAGATGGGATCTACGCCCAGGACAAGAATGTCGGTTTCTTTGCCGCCGCCGGTGCCAATTCGCTCATGAAGGTTCAGTACCGGCGTTGCCGCCTTGATCTCGGGGACCTGCTGCTCCGCCGCGATCATGTCATCGTAGGTCAGGTAGTCGCGGACAGTAGCGTTTGCGCCCGCATTGACGAGACCTTCGTACTCGGCCCAAACCAGGTTAGTGCCGATGTTCTCGATCTGGGCAAGCACATACTGCTTGCCCGACAACGCAATGGTGACGACGAGAATCAGCGAACTCGTGCCAATCACCATGCCGAGAGCGGTCATGGTGGCACGAACTTTGTCGGCGCGAAACGCGGCGAAGGCCTGGGTGATGAATTCTCCGAAGGCCATTTCGCGAGTTACGTTCGCGAATGACAGGGGCATCGACTTTGTCCCCGAGCGCGACATCCGCCGTTATCCTTTCCCGGGTCAGTCCCATAGAGACCCGCGGCGAGATTATCGCGAAAGTCTCAAAGTGAAGTATCGGAATCCATCAAGCTCCCGCGACCGCGGGATCCGGAGAATGGCTACAGATCATAAAGTCATGCTATACCAAGCTGCGACCCGCCAGATGCCCCCGGGGCCGCTTCATTGGTATAGTGCAAATAGCCCATGCGACGCTGGCGGGAAGGTTTCCATCCGGCACGTCCGCCGACAATTCACCGATGCCGTCTGCCAAGAACGCTCGTCGTCAAATTTCCAGCAATGCTATCGCTAACCTGACCGGATCCCAAAGAACAGCGGGGGAAGACGACTTCCTCAGCCGGGCACTTTTGCGACCGCAGTGGGGGAACTGGGGTGTCTATGTGGCTGTAATCCTGGTTGCCGCCGCCGTCTACCTGGTCTGCATCGCGTCTCCACCTTCTTTGCAGGACGATGTAGATGCAGTGCAAGCCCAAATTGCTCGTAACATGCTCACGTCCGGCGACTGGGTCACTGCGCGGCTTGACGGGGTGACTTATCTGGAAAAGCCTCCGCTGATTTACTGGCTGATCGCAGGATCGTACCAGGTATTCGGCGTGCATGATTGGGCCGCGCGCATCCCAGTTGCTGTATCTGCGATAGGCCTGAGTTGGTTGACAGCCGCGTTCGGAACCTGGGCGTTTGGGAGGCGTGCCGGATTTTACGCAGGCTTATGCATGACGACATGCGTAGGATTGTGGCTGTTTACGCGGGTGCTTATCCCGGACGTAACGCTTACATTGACCATCGCGTTGGCGATGTGGTCGATGCTGCGTGCCCTGGACGAAGAGGAACCGCATCCACGCCGTTGGGCTTATGTACTCGCGGCGAGCCTCGGTTTCGGGCTGCTGCTGAAGAGTCTGATCGGTGTCGTATTTCCCGTTGCGGCAGGACTGATTTATCTCGCCATCACCCGTCAACTCTTTTCGATGCGGACGTGGAAACGTCTGCATCCGCTCGCGGGGACAGCGATCATCCTTCTGATCGCGGCACCGTGGCACGTGCTCGCCACTTTGCGTAACCCTCCATACTTCGATTTCACCATGCGCAGCCTGCCCGGCGAATACCACGGCTTTTTGTGGTTCTTCTTCATTAACGAGCAGTTGTTACGTTTCCTGAACCTGCGCTACCCCCACGACTACAACACCGTTCCTCGGCTCTATTTTTGGCTGTTTCACCTGGCGTGGCTTTTCCCGTGGAGTGTGTACTTCCCAGCAACGTTCAAGCTGTCGTACAAACCTGTGGACCGAGCGGGGCAAACGCGGCTTCTGGCGCTGTGCTGGATCGGCTTCATCCTGGTTTTCTTCACGTTCTCAACGACGCAAGAGTATTACTCGATGCCGTGCTATCCGGCGATGGCGTTATTGTTAGGGTCGGCGATCGCCGCCGGAGGGTCATGGATACGCCGGGGAACGCGCGCGCTGACTCTACTGACCGCCGCAAGTGCGGTAGTTGCATTCGGCATCCTGATCATGGTGTGGAGAATTCCCGCACCCGGCGATATTTCGACCGCACTCAGCCAGCACCCGGGGGCTTACACGCTGTCGCTTGGGCACATGGAGGACCTGACGCTGCAATCGTTCGCCTACTTGCGATTCCCGCTGGCGTTGGCGGCAGTCGCCTTGTGTATCGGCCTAGTGGGAACAATTCGGGCACGAAGTGAGTGGTCGATCGCTGCGGCAGCGTTGATGATGGTGATGTTCTTCCAAGCGGCGCGGGTGGCGATGGTGGCGTTCGATCCGTTTCTGTCGTCGCGTCAAGAAGCCGAAACCCTCAACCGTTCGCCTGACGGAACGCTCATTGTTGACCACCATTACTATTGGTTCTCGTCCGTCTTCTTTTACACGAACCGGACGGCGCTGTTACTCAATGCGCGGGTGGATAACCTGGTTTACGGATCATACGCGCCAGGTGCTCCCAACGTGTTTATTGATGACACTCAGTTTCGGGAACTTTGGCTGAGTCCGGGTCGAAAATACATAGTGGCACGCGATACAGCGGAAGAGAGGCTCTCCGCGCTGGTCGGAACAGGCAATCTGCACATACTTGTCTCCGGCGGCGGCAAGTTTCTTGCGACGAACCAGGACCCGGAACGGAACCTGCCTCGACCGTAGATTTCGGCGGTTGGAGGCCAATAATCGCGGTTTCGCCCGCTTTTCTTGCATCTTTGAACTCGGTAAGGCACCCTAGATAGAACTGCTTTTGTGAACCGGAGTTGATTTTCCGCATTGAGGAGAGAACATGAGGATTGCCGTATTGGGTGGCGACGGGTATTGCGGATGGGCCACCGCCCTTTATCTGTCGCGCAGGGGACATTCCGTTGCCATCGTCGACAATTTTGTCCGCCGCCAATGGGACCACGAATTGGGAGCGCAAACGCTTACGCCGATCCGCCCGCTGGCCGAGCGCCTGTCGGCGTGGCGGCAGCATTCGGGCAACGTCATCGAGTCCTTTGTCGGCGACATCACCGATTATGACTTTGTTTCCTCAGTGATCACTTCCTTTGAACCGGAAGCGGTGGTGCACTTTGCCGAGCAGCGTTCCGCCCCATATTCCATGATCGATCGCAAGCATGCCGTGTTCACGCAGGTGAACAACGTGGTTGGCACGCTGAACCTGCTGTACGCGATCCAGGAACTTGCTCCGGATTGCCACCTGGTGAAGTTGGGGACGATGGGCGAGTATGGAACGCCCAACATCGACATCGAGGAAGGCTACATCGAGATTGAGCACAATGGCCGCAAGGACGTGCTTCCCTACCCCAAGCAGCCGGGCTCTTTCTATCATCTGTCGAAGGTCCATGACAGCCACAATATTGCGTTCACCTGCAAGATCTGGGGCATCCGTGCAACCGACTTGAACCAGGGAGTGGTTTACGGCACGTTGACGGATGAGGTCGCACTGGACGAGGCACTCATCAACCGCTTCGACTATGACGAGGTTTTCGGCACGGTGCTAAACCGGTTCTGCGCACAAGCTGCATTGGGGCACCCGCTCACGGTTTACGGAAAAGGCGGGCAGACACGGGGATTTCTCGACATTCGCGACACCGTGCGCTGCATCGAGATTGCCTGCCTGAATCCCGCAGAGCCGGGAAAACTCCGCGTCTTCAATCAGTTCACCGAGCAGTTCAACGTCCTGGAACTCGCGCAAATGGTTCAGGCAAGCGGGAAAGAGATTGGTCTGAAGGTTCAGATCGACCATCTGCCCGACCCGCGCGTCGAGGCCGAGAGTCATTACTACAATGCCAAGCATTCCAGCCTACTGAGGCTCGGGCTTGAACCGCATCTGCTGTCGAATTCGCTGCTCGATTCACTGATCAACGTCGCGATTCGCTACCGCGACCGCATCGACGCATCGCAGTTCCTGCCGAAAGTGAATTGGCGAAAAGCGACAAATGATCGCCGCAATGAAAATACGCAGGCCGCGTTGGCGAAGAGTCTGGCGTGAGCAATAAAGTCTATGGGCGCAGCATCGCTGGGATACCCCGCAGACGTCGGAGTATTATTTCCGGCTCAACCAGATAAGTGTTACGCCAAAGCAGATGGTGGCGAGTCCCAGCCAGCGCTGCGGGCTGATCTTCTCTTTCAGGAATACGATGGCTCCGAGTGCTCCCGCTATATAACTCAAGGCTGTCACCGGCACGACGAACGTGACGCTTTCCATCGTCAGCATTGCCAGCAGCGAGAAGAATGCCAGCGTCATCATGCCAATGCCCAGCCAGACCCACGCCACTCGCATCGCACGCGAGACAAAGTGGATTAACGCGCGCGGCCGAAAGTCGTGGACTTCTCCGAGCACTTTCATGCCTCGGCTGATGCAGAGTTCGCCGCCGGTGCCCACTACAATGACAAAAAACAAACAGACGAGTTCGCGGATCATTGCCGTGGCCCCGCAGTAGTCGCCGAGGTCCTGCTCACGATCAATACGCCCAAGCAGATGACTCCGATCCCCGTCAGGCGCAGCGGCGACACCACTTCACCGAGCAACAAATAGCTCAGCAAAGCGACCACCGCATAGGAGAAAGCCGACGCTGGCTGAACGTAGCTATAGTCCGCCCACGTCAGCACAATCAGGTATGCCACGAAGAATGTCAGTAGCGACGCGATTCCGAGCCAGAGATATACGGACGAGAGAATGTGGCCTAGCACCGGCAAGGCGTCCGAGAAGGTCCAGGCGTTGGCCGATCCTATCTTCTTCATCCCTTTGCCCAGCAATACGTTGCCTAAGGGACCAAAAGTCACAATGACCAACAGCAAAAGACGGGTCTTGATGGTGAGATTCCCAAAACTCCGCCGACTGGAAGACGCCACCGCAATTGCCGGTTCTTTCGAGTAGTCGAATCCCTGGTTTTTCAGAGGGGCAGGAGCTTCCATCATCTCACTTCGAGTTCGCAATCTCATTCCCGTTTCATATTAAGGCCTGGTAGACGGCTGGAGCATAGGACCACCGTGGGGGTTAATATTGTCTGTTATTCTAGATGTGTCCGTTTGATTGCCTGCCCCTCAGCCAAGCACATTTCTAATGCGGTCCATTGCGTCTGAGAGGGCTAGCTCAATTTGCCGAAGGGACAAACATCGTAGGGTACAACTTCTTGACCTGGCTGCAACCAATCGTCCTCGCTATCGCCGCTCTTCCTTTCATTTATTATCTCATCGTTCTCTATAGCACCGTTCATTTCTTCCTTCACGCCAGGCATGAATTCAAGCCCGATCCCGATTTCACTCCTCCCGTAAGCTGCCTCAAGCCGATCAAGAACCTGGACATCGACGCCTACGAAAACTACGCGAGCTTCTGCCGCCAGGACTATCCCGAGTATGAAATTGTTTTTTGTGTCGACCCCGATGATCCTGCGCTTCGGGTTATAGAACAGTTGGTTGCCGACTTTCCGGAGCGGCAGATTCGTCTTTTGTTTGGCTCAGGACGCGATGCCATCAACGATAAAGTTGCGCGACTTGTTCGGTTGACCAACGAGGCCCGGTTCGATTTGTTTGTTATTACGGATGGCGACGTTCGCGTTCGTCCGGATTACCTGCGCTCTGTCGTCACGCCATTCCGCGATCCGAATGTGGGGGCCGCGACCTGTCTCTACGCTTCTACAGAACCCAGGACGTTCCTGGAGGAGTTGCAATCCATTTCCATGACGTCCGACTTCTTCGCCGGAATCATGGCAGCCTGGCAACTGGACGGCACGAGATTCACTCTATCGCAGACCATCGTGACTACCCGCAGGAACATCTCCGGATTCGGGGGTTATCAACTCATCGAAAACCGTCCTGCCGATGACCTCTACATAGGCCGCCTCGCCTCGGAACAGGGATTGGACGTAAAACTGCTGCCCTACGTAGTGGAAACGGTCGCTGATTTTCACTCCCTCGGCGATCTGCTGGATAAGCGCATCCGGTGGATGACCGTGATGCGTCATATGCGCCCGTGGGGTCACATCGGCCTGGCACTCACGTGGGGACTGCCATGGGCATTAATTGCGGCAGCCGTCCGTCCGACCCCTGCCGTGACTGCCATGTATCTTGGTGGCTATCTTGCCTGCCGGACAGCAATGGCGTTGCTGATCGGTGCGTGGGGCATGAAGCGGAAAGATGTATGGAAACAAATTCCCCTGATTCCGATCTGGGATGCGCTGGCTTTATTCATCTGGATCGTGAGCTTTCGTCGGAAGACGATTCGTTGGCGAGGTATTGACTATCGCCTTCGCGACGGCAGGCTCGTGCCCGTTCGATCTGGACCAGCGCAAGAGGCATCCACTTAGCCCTCACAAGCCACGTTTCGGTAACTTCATGAAGACATATCTCATAACGGGCGGCTGCGGATTTATCGGAGTCAATTTGATCGCGCGGCTGTCGAACAGCGATGCTCGCATCCGCGTCCTCGACAATCTGAGCACGGGTTCACGCGATGACCTTGAGCCATTTCGGGTCGACTTCCACGAAGGCGATATTCGCGACCTAGCGAGACTGACAGAAGTCTGCCGTGAAGCCGATGTGGTTGTACACTTGGCGGCGCATACTCGCGTCATCGAATCCATTGCGAAACCGGACCTGAATTTCGAGATCAACGCTGTCGGGACGCTGAATGTACTGGAGGCATGCCGCTCCGCGGGCGTCAGAAAGGTAATCTTCGCGTCCACTGGAGGCGCCATTCTGGGCGAACAGGAGCCTCCGGTCCACGAAGACATGGTCCCCAGGCCTGTCTCTCCCTATGGTGCGAGCAAGCTTGCCGGCGAAGGCTATTGCTCCGCCTATTCTGGCTCGTATGGTTTGAATACTGTTGCCCTTCGGTTTTCCAATGTGTACGGACCGCGTTCCTACCACAAAGGAAGCGTCGTGGCTCAGTACTTCAAAAACCTGATTCACGGCGAGCCATTGGTGATTTACGGCGACGGTCATCAAACGCGCGACTTCGTGTATGTTGATGACCTGGTGGACGCCATACTTTTGGCTGATTCGATTGACACCCCCGGTCAGGTGTTTCAGATCGCTTCCGGTCGAGAAACCTCCATCCTGGATTTGCTCGCCGCCATTTCCAACGTGGTACATCATGCCAAGTTCGGAGTCCGCTACGAACCCGCGCGGGCAGGCGAGATCGTCCGCAATTACGCGAGCGTCGCGAAAGCTCGCCGCCTTCTTGGATTTGATCCAAAGACCTCTCTTGTGGACGGTCTGGCACAAACCTGGATGTGGTTCGATTCAAATCGCAAGCGCATAGTCTAGCCTGGTTGGACTTAGTTCGGCCTCAGCGAGTAAGCTGTCTGTAAATTCTCTCGTGCTGCATTCTCAAGTCGCGAAAACTCGAGCAATTACTGCCGCATATATGCCGGCTATGCTCTTTGTTTGCCTTTGCGTCCTCACCATGTCTGCACTGGCGCAGCAGCCCGTCGTCGTTGAGCTATTTACGTCAGAAGGCTGCTCCAGTTGTCCGCCTGCCGATAAGTTGCTTATCAAGCTGAGCCAACAGCGTCACACGAACATTGCCAATCTTATTGTATTGGAAGAGCACGTCGAATATTGGAACCAGGGCGGCTTCACGGACCGATTTTCCGGGCCGACCTATACCGAGCGCCAAGCCGATTACGTGAAGCAGTTTCACTTAGCGACGGCCTATACGCCACAGATCGTGGTCGACGGTCACGCACAGACCTCCGGCAATAATGGCCAAGCCATTCAGCAACTGATTCTGAATGCCGCGAAGACCCCAAAGCCAGCCGAGGTTTCCCTGGCTCTTACGTCTCCAGAGAAACTGCAAATCACGGTGAACGGGCCGGATGGGGCCCACATGAAGGTCGTCTTCGCCGTAACCGAGGACGATCTGGTAACGAGCGTTCGCGGAGGCGAAAATAATGGGCGCACGCTCAGTCACAGCGCAACCGTGCACGAACTGCGTCAGGTTGGTTCCAGCTCCAACGGTAAATTCGAGAAGAGCATCGACCTGCCCGCCAAGCCTGCGTGGAACAAACAGAACCTGCGCGCGATCGTGCTGGTGGAAGACGCCAAGAGCGGAACGATCCTTGGGGCGGCGGACATCGCCTATCCCGCAACGAACGGCAGCACGCCGGGCAAATGATGTCGGGGCCTTCCCCCCTTTAGCAGCCCACAAATCGGCATACACAATCCTTAACAACTCCTTACGCCTCCAAGTGTTAGCCTATGTAATGCTGTCCGCGTAAGTGTCTACGAGGTCCGATTTGTCGCGTTTCCTTAAACATCTGCTCATACTCGCAATTGCAGTCGTCTGCTTTGCTGACAATTTGACGTACATGCGCATCGATCAGGCGGTGATCGAGAAGCGCATCCAGACGGTACCAGCCATCGATCAAGACCGGGTTTCCACGCTGAAGGCGCAGTTCAAAGCTGCCGGATGTCCGGCCGATCAGATTGTGGAGCAAGCGGTTCCGGACGTCGAACTGCCCAACGTTATTTGCATGTTGCCGGGGATAGAGCCGGGCGCGATCGTCATCGGCACACGCCTTGGTTCGAAGGCGCACGGCGAAGAAGCGCAGGTGGATTGGGGAAGCGTCGCGATGCTGCCCTTGATGGCTGAGTCGCTAAACTCGGCGCCGCACCGCGAAACCTTGATTTTCGTGGCATTCGCCGGCAACGACCACGGCTTTGCCGGGGCCAATTGGTATCTGAAACAGTTGAATGATGAGCAGCGGGCACAGATCCACGCGATGATCGACATCGACCAAGTGGGAAGGACCCCGGCATCGTTCGCTTTTCCCGAGCCCGATACTTCACGTGCCTCTTCGGCCGGTTCCAGGTCAGTTCGTAGAGAATCCCCGCACGAATCCACGACTCCGAGCAAAGTGTTGACGATTGCCGCTCGAAGCCTGAAGTCTGATCCGCCGAGTGAAGTCAACGATATCGGAGCCACCAACGCGCGTGTGTTCGATGAAGCGCGCATCCCGTCGATCATCATTCACTCATTAAGTTATTCGATGATTACGCCTCCGGCGAAGGTGGAGCAAGTACGTTTATCCCGTACTGCGATCGATCCCAAGGTTTACACCGACACCTATAACCTGCTCTGCGTCTACGTGCTGTATCTCGACAAGGTGTATTCGCTGGCGCAAGCGAAGGCTCTTGCCGAGCAGGCCGCAAAGGCGCCCCCGCCTGCTGTGCCAGCGCAGGATTCGACCGCCGCCTCGTCAACCGCACCGCAGGTGGCATCTGCGACGATTGCTGCTGATGCTGCCGCCCCACCCGCAACTCTTGCTGAAGCGCATGTGCAACCGCCTCCCTCACCGGAAGGTACAACGCCTAATGCGATCTTTCACAGTACGACCCGTCTGGTCCAGGTGGATGTCGTCGCCACCGACAAGCAGGGCAAGCCGATTTCCGGGTTAACGCAGGCGGACTTTACGGTTCTTCAGGACGGCAAGCCGCAACCTCTTCGAGTATTCGAACCCCACACAGGAACGGAAAATGGTTCGAGCGCAGCGTCAGCAGCAACGACGCCGAAGCTTCCGCCCAACACCTACTCCAACCATCCTAACGATGCTACAGCGGATGCGTGGACGATCGTATTGTTCGATCTGCTGAACACGGCGACCGCCGACCAGGAATATGCGCGCAAGCAGCTACTCGACATGCTAAAGGCCGCACCCAAGGGCCAGCCGATCGCCTTATATCTGCTAACCAGCAAGTTGGCGTTGGTGCAGGCCTTCACCGACGATCCTGACAAGCTGATTAAATCGGCGGAGAACTTGAAGCCCAACCGCTCCCACGTATTAACGACTGAAGCAGAGCGTCAACACGCCGTGGGTCAAGTCGCGTATGCTGCGGCGGAGTTGACCGAGAGCGCACCGTCAACCTCAACTTCATCCGACAGCATAATGATGCAGGGACTCACCCAGGGCAAGCTGCAACAGCAACAAGACCTCGAGAGTTTCCAGATTGGCGATCGCGCCAACTTCACTCTGGCGGCAATGGAATCGCTGTCCCGCGCGATGTCCGGCTATCCCGGACGCAAGAACCTCATCTGGCTTTCAGCGAGCTTCCCGGTACAACTGATGGCCGACCCCAAGGCGGAGACCCAACCCTGGCGCAATTCCGCGAATTATCAGTCAGTGCTGGCTTCGGCGGGCGCGCTACTGGCTAAGGCCCGAATCGCCGTTTATCCCGTCGATGTCCGCGGACTGCAAAATCACGGAGTCGATATCTCCAACAGCGCCGCTGAAGCGGGGAATTGGACCTCCTCCGCGAATTCGCAGAATTATGGCGACCTGATGACCGCGCAAACCGCAATGGGTTCGGAGCAGCGCGCAACTATGCGCCAGGTTGCCGATCAGACCGGAGGCGAAGCCTTCACCGGCACCAACAACCTGAAGCGTGCCATGCAGCGCAGCATGGATGACGGTTCCACGTATTACACGCTGGCCTACACTCCCGACAAGGTCGATCCCCAAACCGCCTTTCATCGCATTGAAGTGAAGGTGAACCGTCCGGATGCGAAGCTTGCCTACCGGCGCGGTTATTTCTCATCGCCCACCAAAGCAGGATCGACCCAGACGGGAGTGGCCGCTTTACGTGGCGCACTTCAGCCCGGCATGCCGCCTTCCACCATGTTGTTCATGACCGCGCAGGTCTTGCCGCCCGATGCTACTCATAAGAATGTGCGTATCCAGTACATCATTAACCCCAACGGAGTAACGTTCACCGATCTTTCCGACAAGCGCAAACAGATCACTCTGGATTGCATTGCGGTTGCCTACAATAACGATGGCAAAGAGATTGGCCACGCATCCGACACGATGAATGGCACCATCAAGGCTTCGGCTTACGACACGGTGATGAACAATGGAATTCCGGCGCAGCAGGAATTGACTCTTCCTCCCGGGGCCTACAACTTGCGGTTGGGCGTAATGGACCGGGCCTCACAGCAGATCGGCACGCTGGATGTGCAACTCGTGGTTCCGGCAACCACTACCGCTAAAAAGTAGCAGCTACTTGGTCGAAGCGGCGAGGCTGTTGTAGTACTCCTGAAGGACGAAGAACGCCTTCTTCTTTTGTCCTTCATTCGAAATCAGGCCTTTACGGTTGTAGTAGTCCTGAACACCGGGAAGGTCGCGCCGTGGTGAACGAAAGTCCATCAGAATCCATGGGCTCAGACCGCGCAGAAATGGAATCTGCTTCAGCATCGCGATCTGCTGGCGGTAAACAGCCTCTTGGTATTCCTCGGTCCAGCGTTCCGTTGCCGCGCCATGCAAACCGAACTTCGCGTCGCCGCCAAACTCGCTCATGATGAGCGGCTTGTTGTACTTCGACTCCCAGCGGGTGCGGCTCGCGAGGTCAGGCGTGCCTTCATACCAGCCGATGTACTCGTTGCATCCCATCACGTCTAGGTATTCGGCCAGGGGATCGTCGAGCACTTTAACGCGAGTGCCGTCGCTTGCATCGGGCTTCGTCGTAACCAACAATGCCGCGGTGACGGGACGAGTAGGATCGTCCTTGTGTGCTCGATAGATTAGGTCTCTCAGGAAAACCAGCCTCTCTGGTCGGTTGGGTGTCTCATTCGCTACCGACCACAGAACCACCGACGCCTTGTTGCGGTCGCGACGGATCATTGCTTGTAGCTGGTTGGTCGCGTTCGTCAGAGTCGCGGGATTCTCCCAGTCGATCATCCAGTAAACCGGAACTTCCGACCACACCATGAGGCCAATGCGATCGGCCAGGCGCGTCATGCGCTCGTCGTGTGGATAGTGCGCCAGGCGCACGAAATTAGCACCCAGCTCTTGGGCCCAGCCGAGCAGGGTTTCGGCATCCTGCTCGCTCCAGGCCCGGCCCGAGCGAAAAGGCGCCTCGGCATGGATGGAGACCCCGCGAAGAAAAACCGGCTTCCCGTTCAAGAGGATGTTGTCGCCGTGAACTTCAATGGTCCGAAAGCCCATGAGTTCAGCAATGGAGTCGTTTCCCACCGTAATGTTGACCGGATACAACTTCGGAGTTCCCGGCGACCAGCGTTGCAGCCCATTCGGCTTGAGTGCGAACTCCGCCCGCCCTTGCGCATCGGTCACCGAAGTTTGCTCGATGCCAAGTTCAGGTATCTTCACTGACACTGGCGTGCCCGCAGGAGCGGACTCGACATGTACCCATCCAGAGATGTTTGCGACATCACCCGGCTGCAGTTGCAACGAGTAGTCGTCGATATATGTCTGTGGCGTCTCGATCAGCGAGACGTCACGCGTAAGCCCGCCGTAATTCCACCAGTCGGTATTGAGCGTCGGCACGCCATCGCGCTTGCGTTGATTGTTGACGTAAATGACGACGAAGTTAGCCCCGTCGTGGACGAGATTAGTGACTTCGCAATCGAACGGCGTATATCCACCCTCGTGATCGCACGCCTTCTTGCCGTTCACCCAGGCGTGCGAAATGTAGTTGGCAGCGCCGACATGAAGGAAGGTACGCGTGTGCGGTTTACGCTGATACTGGAAATCCTTCTCGTACCAGACCGTGCCTTCGTAGAAGAACAGAGAGTCGCGCTGCGAATTCCAGTCCCCGGGCACCGTCAATGTCACGGACTTCGAGAAGTCGTATTCCACCAGCTTGCCGCTGGAGTCGGGCTTCTCGTTCTTGAAGTAGCCGTCCGCTCGCGGTTGCATGCGGAAGTCGAGGTACCCGTTGTCGTAAGGATCGATAATGACGTGCCAATCGCCATCCAGACTAATGGCAGCGCGGCGGTCTGCGCCTACAAGCAGGGTCGACTTGTCATCGGCCGCCACTGAGCGTAGCGGCCAGACAAGCAACATAAGGCAAATTACAGCTTCTCTAGCGCGAATCTTCCGCTCGGTCAGCATTCGCAAAGCTCAGCCTTGCTTCAGCAACTTGGCCAGATAGGCATAGCTGATACGCAGGCTCTCGAAAGCCGGAGTGTCGCCGTTGTCGCGCTCCACGAAATAGTGCTTCACGCCAGTCTGCTGTGCGGTATCGATCACGGCCTTCCAGTTGATGGTGCCGCTGCCAACTTCGGTCATGTGCTCAGCATCGGGACCCAGCATTTGCGTGGTCGGGAAGCCGGACTTACGATCTTTGAGATGCAGCAACTGAATGCGGCTACCATATTTCTTCAGCATCGCGACCGGATCCTGACCTGCCTGCGTTATCCAGTAGCAATCCATCTCCAGGCAAACCAACTTGGGGTCGGCGTTCTGCGTCAGGATGTCAAACCCCGTGGTATTGCCGAACTTCTGGAACTCGTAATTATGGTTGTGGAAGCCAAACTGCATCCCCAAGGCTTGAATCTTCTCGCCCCAGATATTGAATTGCGCGGCGGCCTTCTTGAAGCCGTCCGCAGAGGTCCACATTTCCTTGGGAAGCATGGGGCAGATCATGTATTGCACGCCCAACTCTTTGGCATAGTCGAGCTTCGACTCCAGGCCGTCGTAATCGAAGTGGCCGCTGGGAACGCTCAGTCCGTTGTCGGTAATCATGCTGCGCAGTTTATTCGCCGGATGCGTGTACACGTTCCAATAGGTTTCGACCTCGGTGTAGCCAATCATGCTGATGTGAGCGAGTACGGCATTCAAGTCCTGCTCCGCCTGCTCGCGCACGGTGTAGAGTTGAACGCCCAACGGAAACGTATTTGCGGCAAAGGAAAACTTGCTGAGGGCCAGCGTAGCAGCGCCGGCAGCGGATAATTCCAGAAAATTACGTCTCGTAATCATGGTTTGTCTTCTCCAATTAGAAAGTTGGTGAAGCTAATCAATGCGGATGCGGCCCGGTGTAAGGAGCGCAGCACGGTGTTTGTACCGGCGTGAACTCCATCAGTTCCACGCGGGTGCCGTCAGGATCGTACAAATTCAACTGCCACTTACCGTCTTTGCCAATCTGCTCTTGTTCTCGTTCGCTGGGCGTCCATCCACGCAAACGCAGTAGCTGCGCGGCATCACTCACCGAGGGTACTCCCAGAGCGATGTGATTCAAAACACCCAGCGTGGCGGGCGAGAGTTCCTGTCCAGGCTTCACCATCATGTATTCGAGCCACTGCGTGCCGTCAGGGACCTGCATGTCGATCCAATCGGTCTGATCGTCCTTCATGCCGCCGTGCCAGTACACGTGAAAGCCGAGGAGGTCCTTATAAAACTTGTCTTCCTTTTCGCGGTCGTGGACAACAAACCCGGCATGAATCATCACCTTTGAGACGGCGACTTCCGCATGACGGCTGGTCAACTCGGGATGTTCCTGAACGAATTCGATTGGATTCCCTTCTGGGTCGTTCATCGCAAACCAGACCGTACCATTCCCGCCGGTACTAACCTTGCCGGGAACACTCGCGCCGCGATCCGCCAGGTACTTCCGTACTCCTTCCGCGTCAGGCGTGGCAAAAGCAACATGCGCAATCAGATCGTGCCCATGACCCGCGGGCAATTGCTCCAGTTCCACCGCCTGTGCTCCAACGTGGTAAGAATTGGGACGCAAAGGGTCCGAGCCGAGCCCTAGGAGGCCCGCGTAGAAGTCTTTCGCTCCTGTGAGATTGCTGCTGTAAAACGCCACGTGAGAGATGCCGGTGATTTGTGGTCGCGGGGGGATTCTGGGCGAAAGACCAAGCTGCAAAACCAATAATAATAATGAGAACGAAAATTCGTCGCATAGGCGTGTATAAATCCGCGGCTGTTCAGCCGCAACGGATTATAATTCACGGCCTTTTCATGATTGCCCCAACCTTTGCTGACAGTGCGAATTACAGAGTACGGAGACGGCGATGATTGCGGCAGGACAAAAAATCAGGACAAAAAATTTGGAGCACCTTGCCGAATTGTTAGGGGTGGGACCTAAGAACCGGTAGCGTGCTCCACAAGGGTATCTCGTTCTCGCAATTGCAGAATACGGCTGCTATAGAGGCCGTGCAATAGCCCAAAAACACTAAGGCAGCCGATTTCTTGATGGCGCAAATAATCCACTTAACCCATTGATAGAAAGGACTTTACGGTATATTAACTAAACCGTTTCGTATCGCGTAGACCACCAACTCCGCCGTTTTGTGGATGCCCAGCGCGTCCATAATGTTCGCGCGGTGAACCGCAACCGTGTTCGCGCTGAGGTTAAGCTGGCTTGCAATCTCTTTGTTCGACAGCCCAGCCACGATGAGTTGCAGAATTTCCAACTCGCGAACCGTGAGCCCTGTATCTCGCTCGCCCTTGAGGTTGGCGCGACGCGCAATCTGCGAGTCGAGCACCTCTTCGCCAGCTGCCACTCGCCGTATCGCCTCGACCAGTTCGAGGTCCACAGCGTTTTTCAGCATGTAACCGCGCGCGCCTGCCTCCAGTGCCTGGCGCACCCACGTGTCTTCCGAGTGCATGCTCAGCATGAGGATGGCAGCATTAGGGTTGTGTTCGAGAATCTTGCGGGTCGCAGCCAAGCCGTTGGTTCCACCCGGCAGCGCGCAATCCATCACGATAACTTCCGGCTGAAGCTGCTTTGCCAGCCGCACCGCTTCTTCGCCGTCGCTCGCCTCTCCCTTGACGACAATATCTTCCTCGTCCTCGAGCATGCGGCGAAAGCCGCGGCGAACCAGCGCGTGATCGTCAACCAGCAATACCGATATCTTTTCTGTCATGGGCTCCTATACACCAACTGTCGCGACTTCTTTCGGCACCGACAGGCGAACCAGCGTTCCGCCCGCTGGGGGATGCGAAATTCCAGCGTTCCGCTTTCAGCAATTCAGCCCGCTCGCGCATCGCAACCAGACCAATTCCTCGTTTGCCGTTCGACTGAAATCCTCGACCGTGGTCTTCCACATCTAACTCCAACGCCTGCTCGAGGAATTGCAGTCGCACCCACAGTTCTTTCGCCCCGGAATGCCGCGTCGCGTTGTTGATAGCTTCCTGCAATATGCGATAAACGTGAATGCCAGCGCGGCTTTCCACCGGAAACGATGTGCCAGCCTTCTCGTAGTGTATGACGATACCGTTCTGGCGTTCCACCATCGGCAAATACCAGTCCACCGTGCTCTCCAGCCCAGCCTCTTCGAGGGTCACAGGATGAAGCGCCTGCGACAGGCTGCGCACCTTGTCCAGCGTCGATTGCGCGATCTCCGACACTTCCACCAGATCAGCCCGTAGCGTCGAACCCTCCGGCGCCTGCCGCCCGGCACGCCGCAGCATCGATCCAATCGCTGTAAGAATCTGCCCGAACTCGTCGTGCAACTCCCGCGAGATGTGCAACAGCGTCGATTCCTGCGTGGCTATCAGCTTCTGCGCGAGTTCGCTGCGCTGTTCCGACAAGTCTGAAAGCCGCTGGAAGAGCAACCGGTTCGAACGAATCAGGTACAAGCTGGTCAATACAATCGGAACCAGGGTGGCCAGCAGGAACAGCAACACCTGCCGCTGCACCCGGTAGTAGATCTCCTGGATGCGCTCCCCCGTCTGCTGTTCTGCCTCGTTGTTCGCAACCAGTTGTCGCGCCACCGCAATGCTCAGGGCCGCCTGATGCGCCTGTAATGAGACCTGTATTTCATGGCGCGCTTCTTCCTCGTTGCCCGTAGCCGCAAGGGTGAACATATGGTCCGCCGCCCCCCAGAACTGCGCCAGAGACTCCTCGATGTAGATGCGCTGCTCGGCCGTGCGATACGCCATCGACAGTTCAGCTTCCTTCTGCATGGCATCACTCAGGTCTTGCCGGATGCGTTGAAATTGCGGCGACCACGCGCTCAGCGGATACGGCTCCGTCGCATCGAGCATGTCACGCATGGCAATACCCAGCGAGTTCAGGTCGTTCTGGATCCGCAACAGTTGCAGAGAATCTTTACGGTTGCGATTGATGATGTTGCTCTGCAACTCGCGCAGGCCCTTGATCTGGTAGCTGATGTAGCCGGTGTACGCGACCACTGCGGCAAGCGTCACGACTAGACCGAACAGAAGCCCGGCAGTCGGTGTACGCCCCGATTTCATGGGAGTGGCCACGCTTCGAGAATACAATGCGCTACCTTCACTCGCCAGCAGTTATGGTTTGAGTAGGCCGAGCGCCTTCAACACCGCGTCATCCTGCGTTGTCGTTCCGTCTTTCTTGGTCACGACGCCAAAGCCACCCTGGTAGTCCCACATCGTCCACCCGATATGGTTCTGCTCCAGCGCAGTACGTACCGCTTGCAGCCAGCGCATGCGATCGTCCGGGTTCGAGTAATTGCGATACACACCAAACTCATTGCAAGTGAGCGGCACGTTCCGGCTCTTGGCCCAGTCCGCTGCAAAATGAATTTCACCGGCGATGTGGTCGGCGTCCCAATGCTCCAGACCATATTGCGTCAGTTTCCAGCGAGCGAAATCATCCGTCTGCTTGGCGATTACGGCAGCGACGAGATCTGGCGTTCCTGGAAAAGGCACCTGACGGAGATTGACCCAGTACCCCGATCCCCACGACGCGCCTTGGTGCGTGAAGATGTGGGGAGAATAGTAGTGAAAGTTAACGATGATGTTGCTGTCGGCAACCTCCGGCATCCGCACCAGATCGTCAGGGTTGGAATACTCGCCGCAGGTCACAATGATGGTATTGGACGGCGCGGCCTTACGAATTGCTTCCACAACGCTTTGCTGAATGCCAGCCCAGCGATAAACGCCAACCTCCGGCTCATTGAGAACCTCGAAAAATAACATGTCGGGACTGTTCTTCGCGTAGTAGTTGGCGATGCGGCTCCATAGCAGAACAAACTTTTCTACCGCCCCGTCGCTGCTCGACAACTGCCGCTTGTAATCTCCGCTGGGATGAATGTCGATGATCACCGCGAGCTGTTCTGACAGCGCCTTCGCGACCACCTGGTCGAGGACTTGTACGCGCTCGCATTGTTCCCACGGCCCATCGCACTGAAAAATTGCCGGATCGACGCTGATGCGAACATGGTCAAATCCCATCGCGTGCATCTTGCCTATGTCGTCAAGTGTCGAGTAGCTGCGCAGCCGCTGAGGACTATAATCGTGCGATTGCGCAAACCATTCGCTTGCGTTGATGCCGTGGCGCAGATGTTCCGCACGCTTCCACGCGGGTGAATTGGATTGAGCGGTCACATTCAGGAACGCGACTACAAGAGTTGCGGCAAACAGAAGGTTTCGCATCATTCCTAACACCTTGTACGAACAGAGCCTATGAGATCTCGGACGGTTTCATGGTATCAAGCGCCGATGACACAAGATCGCAATTCCACCGAACTCCCATCCATTAGACTGGTTGCATGATCGATGTCGGATTGGTGGGATTCGGGTTCGCGGGACGCACGTTCCATGCCCCGATCATTTCGGCGGTCGACGGCTTGCGATTGACCGCCATCATGCAACGCCACGGCGCTGAAGCGGAACAAGCGTATCCCGGGGTGCACCTCGCCCGAAGCATCGACGAGCTCCTCGCCATTGACGGCATCCGTCTGGTTGTCGTCGCGACCCCCAATACGTCGCACTTCGAGATCGCCAAGACTTGTCTACTGGCGGGCCGCGACGTCGTCATCGACAAGCCCTTCGCGCCCACCTATACGGAAGCGGCGGAGTTGGTCGAACTCGCCACAACGCAAGGGCGGCTCCTGACCGTCTATCAGAACCGCCGCTTCGACGGCGATTTCATGACCATTCAACGGCTGTTGCGCGATGGTAAGTTCGGCCGGGTTGTGATGTTCGAGTCGCACTTCGACCGCTTTCGTCCCCAGTTGAAGGCCAATGCATGGCGGGAACAAGCCGGGCCCGGCAACGGTGTGTTCTTCGATCTTGGCCCTCACCTGATCGACCAAGCATTGGTGCTGTTTGGCCCACCCGAAGCCATTAGCGCCGATGTCCGCATAGAGCGCGACGGCGCGCGAATCGACGATGCGTTTGACGTTACCCTCCACTATCCAAAGATGCGAGCTCTGCTAAGGGCAGGATCGCTGGTCAGCACTCCTACGCCGCGCTTTGTGGTCCAAGGAACACACGGGGGATACCTGAAGTTTGGGCTCGATCCCCAGGAAGACGGCCTGAAACGTGGAGAAACGCCCAAGAATGAGTTCTGGGGATACGAACCCCCGGAACGCTGGGGCACACTGCTGACCGTCCAAGGTGATTCGTTCGCGACGGAGTCTTGTCCGACGGAGGCCGGCGACTACCGCATCTTCTACCAGAATGTTCGCGACGCAATGCTCGGTACCGCGGAGCTGTCAGTGACGCCCGAACAGGCCCTGCGAGTTATGGGCGCGCTCGAACTCGCCGTTGAGAGCAGTCGGCGGCGCTGTACCCTTCCGTGGACGTCATAGGGCTCACTGCTGTGTTGGCTGGGGGCTGCCCTTCACGCGCTGTTGCTCTTTGATCTCGCGGTACACCTGCATCTCCTTGTCGGCCTCTGAGGTGCGCCCGGCTTTGCGATAGGCGGCCTGCAACTGATAGTG
Organism: uncultured Acidobacteriaceae bacterium; assembly: GCA_963738905.1. Taxonomy (GTDB): domain Bacteria; phylum Acidobacteriota; class Terriglobia; order Terriglobales; family Acidobacteriaceae; genus DASRAA01. The sequence goes on along the minus strand of CAVTYG010000004.1, from coordinate 637,259 downwards.
AATATAGTCCGTATTCGGCTCCAGTCGCGCGGCCACTTCGAGATGCTGAATCGCCTGGTTCTTGTCCCCCGAGTTCAGCAGTTCTTTACCGAGCTCGTATTGCGCCTGGGCATGGTCGGGATGAGCTGCCGTCAACGATTGCAAAATTGCCAATGCCTGGTCCTTCTGCGAAGTTTCCAGCAAGGCATAGGCCAGGTTGTACTGCGTGTCAGGGTCATTCGGTGAGAGCTTCAGCTCAGCTTCCAGCTCTGGAATTGCTTCCGATGGACGTCCCAGACGTATCAGCGCGACTCCTGCAAAGTGATGAGCACGGTCCATGCTGGGGTCAAGCTCAATCGCTTTGCGAAAACATCGCAGCGCATCTTCGTAGTCGTCCACTTGGGTGTAAACGTCACCGGCGGTCATCCACATCTCTTTCGCCAGGTCTTGCGCCGTAAGGTGATTGAGAACTTCCACCGCCTTCCGGGGATCATTGACCTTCGCCAACGAAAAGGCGTATGCGTACGTCATTCTTGGGTCGCGATAGACGGCGTCGCCGACCTGGCCGAACGCCTTGGCGGCTTCAGCATATTGGTGCGACGAGTACAGCGAGATCGCCAGCATGGCGCGGGCGGACCCATCGTGTGGGTCCTTGTCCACCGCAACCCGAAAAGCCCGGGCTGCTTCTTCGTTCTTGCCCAGCTTGAGCGCCGCCAGCCCGATATTACGCATCAGGCCGGCCGTCGAATCATCCCACTTTTCCGCATCCTGAAAGTAGGTGAGGGCAGCAGGGTATTGGCCGCGTCGCGCCTCCGACGTACCCCAGTCGTTGTAGCTGTTACCGAGGATCGTCCGGAGCGTCTTGACCCGCTTCTCGGCTTCTTCAAGCTGCGCAGGCGTCAAGCGAGTGCGTTCGAGTTGTACGGCGCCAATGTCGGCAGTGAAGTCAACATTGGTGGCCTCTTCCGACGGTACTTTTGGCTTTGGCGGAGGCTTCACCATTAGCACACCGGGCGACGAATCCTGGTCTTTCGTCAAATACGACGCGAACGCCTTTTCATTGGTTTCATGTTGCAGATCGCTCAACGCCTTCGCTTTGTCAAAATAGGTCTGCGCTTCCTCTTTCTTACCCTGGCTAGCCAGAATACGCGCCAGGGCAATGTATCCCCGCCGGATGTTGTAGTCGTTGCGCGATACGTTGTCCCCGGTAAGCGTGATGGCCTTGCGCAGGTAGGTTTCCGCAGTCGCATTGTCGTGCTGTTTGAAGGCGTTCAGCCCAAGGTACATGTAGGGGTCGGGATTGTTGGGATCAGCCTTCGATGCGGCTAGCAGATGCTTGTTCGATTGCTCGACGTCGCCGTCCCGCGACTCGAGTCCCCCAAGTCCATAGTTCCCGAAAAAATCGTCGGGATACTGACGGACCTCCTCCCCGTATTCGTGCATGATCTCGGGAGTAGTGCCGTTGTTGTTGATCTCCATCAGCGTCAAACCGATGAAGTAATGGACGTGCGGAGCGTTCGGATCGAGGGCAAGGGCCTTGCGGAATTCGTCGATCGCCTCGAACTGGTAGCCGGTTTCCCGATAGGCCCCGCCGATAATGACATGCCAGATGGCGCGGTCGCCGTAATCCTGGATCATCTGCCGGAAGACGGCATCGGCCTTCGGTTTCTCCTTAAGGTTGAGATAGGCCAGGGCCAGGAGTAATTGGGCATTGGCGTCCCGGTGCAATTCCAGCGAGCGCGTGATGGCCGCGGCCGCGCCTTTATAGTCCTCCTTGGCCATTAGGATCTTGCCTTTCGTGTGCCAGACTTCCGCATTTTGCGGTTCGACGGCCAAGACCTTGTTGACTTCGACCAATCCTTCGTCGTACCGGTCTCCGGAAATGCAGGCTACGGCCAGCGCCAGCCTCGTGGAGGTGTCGTCCTCAAGCGCCAGGGATTGTCGGTAGAGCTCAATGGACTGCGGCCACGCCGCTTCCAGCGCTCGGATCTGGGCCATACCGCGCAAAGCGAAAGCCACCAGTGCCCGGCTGGTCGTTTCTACCGCTTGGGGGTTCCCCGACTGTATGGCGTCACGCTGGGCCTCTACGCGCCTTTGTAGCTCCACGTACGGTGATGGCTGGCTCTCGCCATTCTGCGCCCGCGATGGGCCCTGGGACGGCTTATTGGCTGACGGCGCCTGCCGCGGTGTCGATGCGCCAATTAGAGGGAATGTCGCGAAAAGAAAGAGAAGTGATAACCCACGACGGATAGGAAACCCTCTGACGATCACGGCACTGAAAGAGTGGCGATGAAACGAACCTGCGAACCTGTGCGGCTTGCGCGTCAAAATCCCTGAATAAAAATACAACCGGCAGTACCTGATTGTAACAGGCACTGCCGGTCGAAGTTACGGGCTGAGACTGAGCAGGGTTAGAAGATGACCTTCAAACCGTACTGCAGTTCTCTGGCGCCCTTGGTGTTCGTCGCATACCCGGCGTTCTGGGTGTACGTCTGCCGGGTGACGATGTTGTTGGCCGGGGTGCACGGCTGATACAAGCCCGCAGCGTTGGCCGGTCCACAATTGATGTTCTGGATGGTTGAGCCACCGTTCGCTCCGAAGTTGTTGATCTGGTCACCTCGGAAGTTCGGATGGTTGAATAGGTTGAAGAAGTCCATGCGGAACTGGATGCGCACTCTTTCGCCCCAGACACGCCAGTTCTTGTCCACTGAGAAGTCCGTGTTTACGTTACCCGGACCGTAGCAGTATCCGCGAGGCTCGACGCCCTTTGGATAGGTACCCAGCGGGTAGCCAATCAAAGTGACTGCCTGCGGGTTGATGATCTGCGCCTCAGTAGCACCGCCTCCGCAACCTTGCCCGGAGATCAGTGGACGCTGGTTATTGGTGAAACCGTCGCCCAGCAAGGAGGCAGGGCCCGGTAGTGTTGTGGAAGGATTCACGAGGAAGGCCGTGGCCTGGCTTACGCCCGTCTGGTACAAGGAGTTCGAAGCGCCAGAGGCGTACTGCGTGATGCCAGCCATTTCCCATCCACCTGCCACTGCCTGTACGAAGCCGTTCTGACCCTTTAGATCAGGCAGGTAGTACACAGCATTGGCTACGAAAACCTGCGGACGGTTGATCGCGGTGTTGCCACGATCCAGGCTCGGATCTGCACCCCAGGTGTAGGTGTCGTACGAGGTTCCACCCGACGAGTTCGTGTTGGTGATATCGCCGATGGAATGGCCCCATGTATACGCAGCCTGCAACTGGAACTTCTGGATTTGCGTCTTGAACAGAACCTGCAAAGCGTTATAAGACGCGCTTCCATTGTTCAGCCACCATACCAACGTTCCCCAACCCGGGTACGTTCGCAGGTTGTTGAGGTTGCCCGAGAACACACCCTGCGGCCAAAGAGCCTGCGGCACCGGGTTGGTGTCGTAGTTATTCAGCTGGTGAACCGCATGGTTTCCGACATATCCGACTTCGATTGTCGTGTTCTTTCCTAGCTTAGGCGGAGCGAGTTCGAGGGCGAGGTTCCACTGCAACGAGTTGGATACTTCGCTGTTCGGATCGTAGCCGCCAGCAGGAGATGCCGCGCCACCCAGAATATTGGTCGGAGGCGTGTCCAGCGTTCTGGTGAAGGTATTGCTCACTGAGAACGGCGCGTTGTTGGCGTTCACATAAGCAGGAGTCGTACGGTCGCGCTGGAAGAACTGACCGAATCCAGCACGGATTGCCATGTTGCCATTACCCATCGGGTCCCACGAAATACCAAGTCGAGGAGCAAACAGGTGATAGTTGATGTCCTTCAGGTACTTATTTTGTCCATACGCGGCCGGGGTAAAGTTCGTCCCGAAGATCGCGTTGGCTGCCTGACATGGATTGTACCCGGGCACCGTAACCAAGCCGTTGCAAGCGTCGGAGGACCCGTACTGGTTGTACAGGGCCTGGCTCCAAAGGTTCGGACGGAAGCTGGTGAACTGGTTATTGGGCTGGAACGGAGGCGGCAGGATGGAGTACCGGACGCCGAGATCGACCGTCAGGTTACGGCGTACCTTCCAGTTGTCCGCAGCATAGAACTCATAGTCGCGCCAGCGCAGATGTACGTTGGTGTTGGTCGACTGCTCGCCCAGATTGCTCCACACCTGATTCTTGATGAGGAGGTTGGCGAGGTCGTTGCCGGTAGGAATGCCGGCGCCCCAGCTGGTACCGAACTGCGGATACTCGGTGGAACTTGTCGAACCGTCGTACTCGTTCTTGCCGTTCCAGCCAAGGAATGCACCAAACCGCAGCGTCTGAGATCCGATGACCTTGGAGAAGTCGTCGCGGACGGTATAGATGTCGAGACTGTTCTTCCACGGTGCAATCAGCCACAGCGTGTTGCCGCTGGTGTATCCGCCCAATCCGCCCCAGAGAGTCGGGGTGCCGAGTTTCGAAGTCTTCAGGGCTTCGGGGTAGCTCGGCGGAATAGCTGCCGTTATGGCCGGCAGCAACCCTGGATCGGTTCCACCCGGGGTGATGTTGATGCGGTTGTCAGAATACGCGAACTCCAAGTCGTTCACCATCGAGGTTCCGATGGTCGACGTCAAGCGCGCGATGATCTGCTTCGAAGGCTGCGCCCAGTTGCTGTTCAGAGCGGGGTAAATTGCATCGCCCCACAGACCCAGCGTCGAGTTGCCATTGGGCGAGTTATTGGTCCAGCTGTCCTGGGTCATGCGGAACATCAGGGTCTGGGAGTGGCTGATGTTGTAGTCCAGGCGGATGTTCCACTGGGACCAGTCAATAGGAGTGTTGAGTGACGCGCTCCAGTCGGCGCCTCCGGGCAGGGGTGAGGCCAGATTCGGCAAGGGCAGCCACTGCACGAGGGTTGAGCCACCGGGATCGAGGGCATTCAGCTTAAACGGCGTGGCGGGATTCGCCAGGCCGGCGGCCACCAAACCGGTGGGTTGGGGTTCGCCGCAAGTCGGATTGGTGAAATCACCATTGCGCTCAGCCTGGGTGGGAACGCAAGACTGGCGCGTAATGCCGCGAATCTCCTTGTTCCACTCCTGGCTCCAAAAGACGAACAATTTGTCTTTTTTGATTGGACCGCCAATGGAGTACCCGTAGTCGTTGCGCCGTAATTCGTTCTTGCCGAAGTGCGGTAACGGATTTCCCGCCGCTTGGGCTGCGACGCCGGAAGCGTGCGCGAACCATTCTTCAGCGTTAAGGGCATCGTTGCGACCGAAGTAAAGCACGTCACCGTGCCACTGGTTCGAACCGCTGCGGGTCACGATGTTAATGACCGCGCCCGACGCCTGGCCATATTCCGGCCCGTAGGAGTTGCGCAGCATCTTGAATTCGCTGATCGCTTCGATCGACGGATAAATCAGGATGGTGCGGTTGGAACCTACGTCGTTGTTGTTGGCGCCGTCGACGAGGAACAGGTTATTGGTAGTCGAGTTGCCATTTACCGAGAAGTCGACGCCGGCCAGAAGGCCCTTGTTGTTGGCGTTGAAGTTGTCGGCCGCGGCTACGCCGGGCTGCAATTGCGTCAACTGAACGAAGCTGCGTCCATTCAGCGGCAGTTCGCGTACCTGCTCGCCCGTGACAACTTCGCCTAGTGCAGCGCTATCGGTCTGGACTTGAACTTCACTTGCCGCCACCGTGACCTGCTCGGAGGTGCTTCCAACCTGCAACTGAAGGTTGACAATCTGGGTACTCGAAGTGTGCAGGTCCACATTATTCGAAATTGATTCTTTGAAATTCGGCGCCTTGACGGTCACCGTATAGGAACCGACGGCTAATTCAGGAGCGACGTATTCGCCCTGAGCATTCGTAGTTACTGTGCGTTCCAACCCCGTAGCATTGTCCTTGATCGCCACAGGAACATTGGCAACGACCGCCCCCGACGGATCGGTAACGACGCCTCGAATCGTGCCCGATGTCTTCTGCGCCAGTAACGGCATCGAAAACAGCGAGATCACGGCCAAGGCCACGATTAACCAGCTACCCAAACGTTTCATTTGTTCCCCCACCAGAAACAGATTTCATTACAACGCGCCACGGCGGACCACTTGGAAGTAGTCCTGCTGCGCACGTCAAAGCAGACGCATTGTGCAAAAGGAACTCTCAACAGTTACCTAGAATATCGGTTCTTTGAATTGGCAGAGAACCGGTTTTGGTACAACCCCGCGACTAGTAAATTTATGTTATTGACCCATACCTCTGTCAACAAAAAAATCGGTTCTTTTTGTGTCAGAGTGCATCTAGGCACTCCATTTCCCGAAATTTTCCCAAAATGGGCCTGATTTGGACCAAAATCCCGACTTGAACCGAATTCCCTCCACAAAACCGGTTGCGTACGTGGCAGACTCGTGCGTAGACTCCAAACTTGCGTGACGCGCGTATGCCTGACCGCACAAAACCGCAACCACCCCAAGGAACAACTCTTAAAGACCTGGCCAAACATCTGGGGCTGACCAAGGGAACCGTCTCTGCGGTACTGAACGACTCGCCTTACGCCAAAGCCATCCCCCAACACACCAAGGACCGCATCTTTGCGGCTGCCCTCGAGCTCAACTACCATCCCAACTTTTTCGCCCGTACCTTGCGCAAGAAGCGGACTTACACCGTGGGTGTGATCTGCGCCGAGATCGGCGACGCCTACGGCAGTGTGGTGATCAGCGGCATCGAGGCTGAGCTGAGTCAGCGAAAGTATGTCTTCGTCACGGTCGTGCACCATCACGATTCGCACTTGCTGCGCCAATATTCCGACATATTGCGGGTCAGAGGAGTGGAAGGCTTTATTACGATCGACACGACCTTGGCGAATGTTCCGCATTTGCCGACGATCGCTCTCGCGGGACACCGCAAGCTGGAAGGCGTCACCAACATCACCCTTGACCACCATAAGGCGGCACGGCTGGTGATGTCGCACCTGTTCGACCTGGGACACCGCGAGGTGGCGGTCATCAAAGGGCAACCGCTCAGTGTCGATTCCGTTCCCCGCTTTGAAGGCATCGTGGAGGCAGCAGGGACGCTGAATCTTTCGTTGCGGCCTGAACTCATCACGCAATTGCCGGCCGACGATCCCTCCCCGCAAATGGGGTACGAGACGACGAGAGAACTGTTGTCGCGTAAGGTTCCCTTCACCGCGCTGTTCGCCTACAACGACATCTCCGCGGTGGGAGCCATCCGCGCCATCAAGGAAACCGGACTGCGTGTTCCCGAAGACATTTCGGTGGTCGGCTTCGATGACATTCGCGAAGCGGCGTACCATCTGCCGAGTCTGACTACGGTTCGGCAGCCCTTGCACAAGATGGGAGTACTCGCCGCGCAAGCGCTGATTGTTCGAATCGAAAACCGGGAAGGGCCGACGCCCGAGATCCTGGTTGATCCCGAGTTGGTCATACGAGAATCGACAGGCCCGGCTCCCCATTCTTCCTCCCGCTGATCCAATGGCTTTCAGGTCGCCCCAACTCGTCATTGCCTCGTCATTATAATCAGTTCCGCGCAAAAGTAAACAATTTCGAACATTTCAAAAAAGAATGATTCGGTCCCCCGGCTGTGGAGACCCGCTAGGCTGGGTGAGCGTGCCTACCGGGGAGTTGCCACCGGCTGGGCCGGCGGCAGCGAGAGGTCGCTTTCCTGTTCGTGAGAAGCGCCGTAGGCCTGGCTACCGCGCATGCTGCGTTGCTGCTCGGCAATGGCGTTCAGGCGGGCAAATGTCTCGCGTTCCTGGTCGGCCTTTTCTGGCTGCTTGGTCTTACTGTAGGCGCGCGCCAGATGGAAGTGGATCTCGGGACTATTCGGCAGCATTTCATTCGCGACCTGGAGCTCCTTGATCGCTCCAGCGGCATCGCCTGTCGTCAATAAAGCCCGACCTAATACGTAATGCGCTTCCGCCGACTGTGGCGACAGCTGGATCGCCTTCTGCGCCGCGGTTAAAGCGTCCGCCGAGCGTTGAGTCTTGAGATCGATGAACGCGAGGCGGATATAGGGCAGCGCGCTCTCGGGCGAGATTTTTATCTCCTCGCGCATTTGCGCCTCGGCCTCGTCGTACTGTGAGAGCGAGGCCAGAGCGGCACCGTAAGAATAGTGAAGAAATGGTGTGTTGGGATAGCTTTTCAGCAGCCTCCGCAAAATAACGAAGGCATCATCATATTTGCTCGTGCCTAGCAGCGAAGCAGCCTGTCCGGCACTTGTGTACAGTTCTTTTTTGTCGGCGGGAACCTGCTCCGGAAGCAGAGGGACTCGCAAGAGCCCGAGCCCCAGGGCAATGTTCCACTGGGCAGCGAGCTCACCCTCGGGATGGCCAGCCGAAAGCAACTCCACGGCGCGGTCAAACTCCCGATCCAGGTTGAGAAGCACGCCTAGATGATATTGAGCGATTCTGACCGCTTCTGTGCTTCCCTGAATACCCAGCTCTTGCGCCTTTTCCAGATGGATCAAGGCATTTTTGAAATCCCTGGTCTGATATTCACTCATGCCGAGCAGAGCCCACGCCGTTCCGAAGCCAGGTTTAAGCTCGACGGTTCGTTTCAAGGGCGCGATGGCGTCGGCGTAGTGTTCGGCGCCAAAATAAAGGACGCTGAGGTCCCACCAGCCTTCTTCCCAGTCGGGTCGGGCCTGTAGAGCCTGTTGATAGCTCTGCACAGCCAACTCCAGATTCCCGGAATCTCTTGCAGCCACCGCCTTTTTTGCCGCCTCCTCGAAATTCGAGTTCGAGGTTGTGGCCTGTGCGGGAGGCGTGGAGGTGCTTCGAGCAAACTCGCGAGTGGATCGCGCGAGTTCATTGGCATCCGCGGGCTTGGCTGCGCCGGGCTTGGTTATCGAGGCGTAGGCCGTCGCCACATTCGGGACATTGGGGTAGTCCTTTAGGGCTTGCTGAAACGCTGCGATTGCCTCGGTCTGCTGATTTTGCGCCAGCAACACTGCGATGCTGCCTGCTGTCGCGATTACGCCGTCGCGGGAAGGATCGACCTCATCCGGCAGAAGGGGCACGCGCAACAATGCCAGGCCCAATGCGACTCTCACCTGATCAGCCACTTGACCATGAACGAATTGCGATGATAACAACGCGGTAGCACGCGGGAAATCGCCGCCACGAATCAGTAGCAGCGCCAAATGATAGTCGGCCACATTCTTGATCGCAGGAACCTGATCGCTGCCGAGTTGATGTCCCTTGTCGAGCGACGTGAGGGCGGCCGCGTAATCCTTGGTTTCATATGCGCAAAGACCGAGAAAGCTCCACGCTGGGCCCAGCTTGGGATCGAGCTCGACGACTTTTGCGAACGCCGTATGCGCGTCCGCCCAACGGTCGGTGTCGTAGAGCAGCGTGCCGAGGTACCACCAACCTTCTTCCCAATCGGGATGCAGTTGCACGGCCTGCTGGTAATAGCGAGCGGCCTCACTTGCGTTCCCCTGCTCGCGCGCGGTCGTGGCCTGGTGGGCGACCTCGTCGAAGTTCTGTGTGCCACCGCCCAGCGCGTTGATCTGACCTGCGATGTTTTGGATCAGTGCGAAGAGAACGACGGATGGCAGGAGCCAGCGAATGCGACTGCAGCGTCGTCTATGCATGAACTTCGGACCTGAGGTGAGCCTTCACGCCCGATGTTAGCATGCGATTTCTCCCCCGGATTCGACCATAATCGCGTGCCCACTCCAAGTGAACATGGCAATGCCTTCATGTTATGGTTCCATCATGAGGAGGGACCGAGATTTTCCTTTGGCATTGTGGCAGCCATCCGACCTCACGCGTCGCCTCTTTCTGCAGGGCCTGATCTCCTCTTTTGCAGCCAGCCAGTTTTCCAGACTCGCCAGCGCGCTTCCCAATACCGCATTTCCGTTTGTTGAAGTTCCGGCGTCGTCGAGCAAGATTACCTGGGTCCACAACGCCGGAAAATCGGCGCTGAAACATCTGCCGGAAATCAGCGGAGCTGGCTGCGCGTTCCTCGACTACGACAACGACGGATGGATGGACATCTACCTCGTCAACAGCGGCAAGGCTGACTTCTTTACTCCGACCACGCCTCTGCGGAACGCCTTGTACCACAACAATCGCGACGGAACCTTCACGGATGTGACAGAGAAAGCCCGGGTGGGCAGCGGCGTTTACGGCATGGGAGTTGCCGTGGGTGACTACGACAATGATGGCTTCCCCGACATCTATGTGACGCAATACGGGCGCAGCGTTCTGTACCACAACAACGGCGACGGAACGTTCACCGACGTCACCGACAAGGCGGGAGTCGCAGCGCCGGGTTGGGCATCCAGTGCGGCATGGTTCGATTACGACAACGATGGCCGGCTTGACCTGTTCGTTTGCCACTTCGCGGCGTGGGACCCATCGCAGACGTGCGGTATCACGGGCGACGGCTCGCATCACTATTGCATTCCCCGCATCTTCAAGCCGACATCGAGCTGGCTCTTTCACAACAATGGCGATGGGACCTTTACCGATGTCAGCAAAGAGGCGGGTATCGCTGAGCACCTGGGTAAAGCCTGGAGCGTAGTTGCGACCGACATTAATAACGATGGCTTGATGGACATCTTCGTATCGAACGACACCGTCGCCAATTTTCTCTACCTGAACAAAGGGAACGGGCACTTCGAGGAGATTGGGCTGCCTGCCGACGTGGCCTACAGTGCCGAGGGCAAGGCCCGCTCGGGGATGGGCGTGGATTCGGCCGACTTCAATCAAGACGGTCTCATGGATTTGTTCGTCGCCAACATCGATGAGGAGATCTTCGCGCTCTACAAGAACAATGGAGACCTGACATTTGACGACGTCGCCATGCCGACCGGCATCGGCATGCCCACACGATGGATGAGCGGTTGGGGGCTGAAGTTCTTCGACTACGACAACGACGGGAACCTCGACCTGATCGTCGCCAACGGATTTCCGGATGACTTGGTCGAGCAGTTTTCCAATCGCGTGACCTTTAAGGAGAAGCTTGCTGCTGTTTCACAACAACGGCAAGCAGTTCCAGGACGTCAGCGCGCAAAGCGGCCCGATCTTCGCGAAGACGTTTTCGGCGCGGGGACTTGCGGTGGGCGACTACAACAACGACGGAGGACTCGACGTACTGATTTCGGTGAACGACGAAGCTCCGGTTTTGCTGCGCAATGAGGTTGGCAAGCTGAGTCATTGGCTGGGCGTGAAACTGGTAGGCAAGAAATGCAACGCCGACGCCGTCGGAGCGCTCATCACCTATCAGGCGGGCGATTTGAAACGCAGCCGGTTCAAAGTCGCGGGAGGAAGCTTTCTGTCGTCGCATGATCCGCGGGTGGTCTTGGGGATTGGAGAGCGGCCGAAATTCGACTGGGTGGAAGTAAAGTGGCCGCAGCCCAGCGGCGCTTTAGAGCGCTTTACCAACCTACCAATTGACCGCTACGTTACTCTGGTCGAAGGCAGTGGGAAGTGGAAGTAGCTACTTCTTCTTTGGCAGGATCTTGTCGCGATCGACAATGCCGCTACCTTCGAGCACCGAGTAAAACTGATCGCCCTTGAGGTCTTTAATGGTTTCCACTTTGCCCGAGGGCCACTTGATTTCCAGCGAGTCGATTTTGGTGGCGTCATTCAGGCCGAAATGCACGCGGAAATCGTGGTTCGACAGATAGCTGCCACCGCTGAAGATCTCGGCGGTCTGGGTCATGCCTCCGGCCACCAGTTTCAGTTTGGCGCCGATCGCGAGGCGATTGCTCTTTGTCCCGGCGAGTTCGAAGCTCACCCAATGTTTGCCGGGCAGTCCCGGGTTGTGCAGGATCATGGGCTCGCCGTCAAGATCGTTGATGACGATATCGACGTTGCCATCGTTGTCGAGGTCGGCAATTGCCAAGCCACGGCTTGCTCGCGGATTCTGAAGCGCTGGGCCAGCCTGGGCGACGGCGTCGCAGAAGTTGCCATTGCGCTCATTCATGAACAAATTTTTGGGCTGGCGGTAATGTGCTCCCGAGGGCAGCTGGTCTACCTGGGGATAGACCTGACCGTTCACTGAGATCAAGTCCAGCCAGCCGTCGTTGTCGAGATCAACAAATGCTGCGCCCCACTTCACCCACGGCAGAGAGGCCACTGCCACGCCGGCATCGTATGAGACATCGCGGAAATCGTAGCCACCCTGGTTCATGTACAGGATGTTGTATTCATCGGCAAAATTCGTGACGAACAACGATTGCAACCCAGTGTGGTTGTAATCGCCCAGCGCAATGCCCATAGAACCCTGTTCGGAGCCGTCTGCACTCACCGCGGTACCCGACTCGAGTCCAACATCGGTGAACTTGCCATTCCCGTCGTTGCGGTAAAGGTACTTGGGCGTGGAGTCGTCGGCAATGTAGATGTCGGGGCGGCCTTTGTTGTCGAAGTCCGCCCACAGTACGCCCAAGCCATAGTAGCCGCGCGCATCGTCAACCCCGGCCTGCTTGGACACCTCAGTGAACGTCCCGTTGCCGTTGTTGTGGTAGAGCGAATCGCCTGCGCCGCGCAGGCCGCGTGGACCGCATTGCACGTCGAGGCCACGGTATTTGCAGGTGGGAGAGCTGCCGAATGCCGGCATGTCGTTGAGCTGGAAGTCGACGTAGCGGGTGACCATCAGATCGACGAATCCATCGTTATCGTAATCGCCGAACGAGGCTCCGGTGGACCAGCGCGGATCGTCAATTCCAGCCTGCTTGCTGACATCGGTAAAGGTGCCGTCGCCATTATTGCGATAAAGGATGGTATGGCCGAGACAGGTGATGACCATATCGGGCCAGCCGTCGTTGTTGTAGTCGCCCACCGCGCCGCCCATGGCGAAGCAGGGGTTCGCTACTCCGGCCTTGTCGGTCACGTCAGTGAATGTGCCGTCGTGATTGTTGTGGTAGAGAGCGCCCCGGGCGGGCTGCTTCTTCAGCGCCATGGCGACTGTAGGCGCGTTGGTGAAGTAAATGTCGGGCCAGCCGTCGCGGTCATAGTCAAGGATGAGGACGCCTCCACCCATCGACTCGACAATGTACTTCTTGTCGGGATCGGCGACGTGGGTGAACTTGATGCCGGTCTTGGCGGTCACGTCAGCCAGTTGCGGGATGGTGCGGTCTTTGCAGACGACGTTCTTCGCACCCGGTGGCGGCGGGGGAGCAATCGCGTGAGCTTGCGAGAATGCGTCGCTGGCCATCAGCACCGTCAACAATAGGGCGAGGCCGGTGCGTAAGGAAAAGGAAAATGCCATAGGCTGGGAATTCAATATTTCTATTATCGCAGGTTGATTCGGGTCGGGGTCTTGAACCCAATGCAACCGAATTTGTCGCGTCGCGGCCTCTCTGTCGGACTCATCATAACGGCGGCGGCGCATAGCCGAATGCGTGATCGATCACCGCCGCGACCTTCAACACGACTTCGTCTTCGAAGGGACGACCTACAACTTGCACACCGATCGGCAGCCCCTCGGGTGATCGTCCGACGGGCACTACTGCTGCGGGCGCAGCCAGCAAGTTGAACCACTGGGAATACCGCATCGCGTCGAGGTACTCGACCTGCTGGCCCTCAATCATCCAGCTTCGTTCGCCGTGGCGAAATGCCGGTACGGAGCAAACCGGACAGAGCAGCAAGGGAAACTCCTGCATCTGCACTAGAAGCCGGTGGCGGATGATGTCGGCTTCAGCCCAGGCGTTGAGCAACTCATCGGCGGTCAGTGGTGGGGCGGAGTGCGTACGGGCCAGGAAGTCGCGGAAGACCGGGCTCAGCTTGTCTTCGTGTCCGCGAATGAGTGGCTCTTCGAACATCGCCCCGCAGCGCACGAAGAAGAGCTCCCAAAGCTTGCGTGCCTGCTCCAGACCGTTGGGCCGAAACGGGCGAACGTCGAATCCCTGCTCGCGCAGAGCATGTGCGGCGTTCTGAACCGCTTGGCGAGTTTCAGGGGTTACGGGCGTGAGGCCGTCGTCCTCGAAATAACCGATTCGCAGCCGCCGGAGTTGATCGAGACCCGGCCTTCGCAACGCGACCGGCGGACTGCTGGGATCGACGGGGTCCTGCCCCGAAAGCGCATGAAACAGCAGGCCGACATCGTCCATGGTGCGAGCCATGGGGCCGATGGCGCCGAGGAACGAGAACGGTCCGACACACGCCGGCAGGTGGCCATCGCTGGGGATGCGTCCCGGCGTTGGCTTGAGGGAGCAGATGCCGGTGAAGTGCGCCGGTACGCGAACGGAGCCGCCGCTGTCGCTGCCGAGTCCGCCAGCCGACATGCCGGCCGCGATGGCTGCCGACTCTCCACCGCTTGAGCCACCGGGAGTGTACTCGAAGTTCCAAGGGTTGTTGGTGCGGCCGTGCAGGTCATTCTCCGTCACGTAGGCCATCAGGTACTCGGGGCAGTTGGTCGTGCCGAGAATCACAGCACCTGCCTTGCGGAGGCGGGCGACAACGGTCGCGTCTTTGGCCGGAATACTGCCTCGATTCACCAGGCTGCCAATTTCGCAGCGATGGCCCGCCGTCGAAATCGAGGATTTAACTGTGACCGGCAGCCCGGCGAGCGGCCCAGCGGTTCCGGGTGCGCCGTCCGAGGCCAGCGCTTGCTGGCGGACGCGCTCGGGATCGAAATCAACCAGGGCATTGAGCTGCGGGTTCAGCCGCTCGATCTGGCGGATGTACTCATTTGCCAACTCAAGGGCGGAAATCTTCCTGGTTCGCAGGAGAACCAGCAGATCGAAGGCTGACTGCCGCGTGAGTGGGAAAGAAGTCTGCAGGATGGAAGCCTTGTCAGATCCTTACCAGCTTAGCTCAAGTGCGTTTTCGCCAGGTGAAGAGCTGCAGGTACCCCTCTTTGCCTGTTTTAAAATCAATCACTTACGCGGTGATTTCGTGGCAACGTCGTGATTCCTAATCTACTTACAGCTACTTAATAGATTCTAAAGTACTTAGTGCGCAAAATTTGCCTCTCGGCGATGCTGTCGCGTGGCCAACGGCATTGGTAGCATTGATAGTATTGATTGTATGTAATGAGTCTGCGGACTAGACAATATAAATCAATAACTTACGGCTGACCGATTCTATAGCCGTTGCGGAATTTCAAAGAACTGCGTGGCTCCGCGGCCTGGACACGGGTGGAGTAGGGACACGAATCCCTCCCCTCGCAATCGAGGTTTTACAGGATTCGATCAGGCGGACGGAAGGACGTAGGTCACACGGGTGCGTGATAAGGCAAGTTTGCGCGAGCGATACGGAAAAAGGCGCAGGGGCTGAAGCCCAGATCTATTTGCAACGTGTTACGGTCCGGCTGAAGCCGGGTCCTGATACGAAACGGTCGCGGAACCCTAGTTCTTCGGTAGACAAATGCGGGCTGGAGATTATCTCTCTATTTAGCGCTTGCCCTGCGCGTCTTCGGCGAGGAACTGGTTCAGCAAGTTGTGCCGATCAAGAAAGTGCACAAGCCTGTTATTAGCTATGCTTAAAGCATCACTACTCGTCTGGTAATACTCTTTCTTAAATTCGGGATCTATCCTTGCGCAATCATTCATCGCTAAGCTACAGAGGTTTAGCTGTTGGAAACTGATCGAGGCAGCAACAGGCTCTCGCAAACCTTCAGCTTCCTCGACTTTCGCGTCGTCGCTTATCCTGGACAACCAAGACTTCTGGTCACCGCGACACTGTTCGACCGTGAGCGCGTGCTTCACTTCCTGCGGCCAAAGCGAATTGAAGGAAATAAGAATAACAACGAGCACCCAAAACCGTTTCACCTGTGCGCCTCCGAAGTGCCTCGGTTACAAATTGATATTAAGCCCCCTAGAATGACAGCTGCGGAAACGTCCGTCGAACGTCGGAGCAAAGGCGCAGGGGTTGAAGCCCAGATTTACTTTCGACGTGTTACGGCCCGGCTGAAGCCGGGCCCTGATACGAAACCGTTGCGGAAACGAGTCTGTTGTTGTGCACGCTGGGCCGATTGTACCGCCGCTCCACGCTTTAATTGCTGCGTAACGCGGCGTCCGTTTTTCTTGACCTTGGTCGTAAACCCAAGGTAGAGTACCGGCCATCCACGGCTCGCAAGTAAGATTAGGCCCTCCAATCCACCAGACGACTGTCACTGCCAATGGAGGAGCACAATGCCCGGATTCAAGCGCCAAGCCAAAGTTTTGTTCTGCAACCGCCCAGTTCAGTGCGCCCTCTGCGTCCTCGCCATGCTGTTGCTGTCGCATGCAAACGGGAACGCACAGTCGCTACCGTCTTGCTCCTGGAGACTGGAAACCGATGGCAGCGGTATCACCAATGTCGCTTATCCCGATACCGACGCAACCTACTGGACCATGCCGGTTGACACCACACAATGGAAACAGGTAATCCTCCGTGGTCAGTATCCGCGAGCCCGGTTTTTCTCTTTTACCACTTACGTTGCCCAAGGCTCTGTAGCGGACCAAATCCTGGATGTTGACATTACTCCCAACGCGGGCAGCGTCAATCCATTTGTCAATCCGCCAAACGAACAACCGCTCAACTACACCGTAAACATAGGCGGACCGAGCGGGCAGACCAATCAGGTGAATTTCGGCAACACCCAACTTGCATGGATCATCTATCGCATCTACGTTGCGAACCGGAGTTTCAGCCGGACGGCCGGCGTTGCGCTGCCTGCGGTTACCCTGGTCGATGCAAATGGCGGCAAGCACTCGATTGCGCCGTGTCAGACATCGCGAGACCAGCAAATCGTTCAACTGATCAACGACCTTCGCGCTGACGGACTCAACATACTGGCGGATTATTGGCAAATTCAGTTTACGAATGGTGATGATGGCGGCTTCGCGCCCGACCCGAACTGCCAGCCAGATGACAACGTAGTGTTCTGGATCCCGGCAAATACAGGGGGCTATTTCCCGAACCCATACAACAAATACATTGCCGGGCCCGCTTTGTGTTATCAGCCGGGCAAGGTCGTGGTTGTTCGCGGCAAGGCGGCTGATTTCCCCGATACCTACAACAACCATCCCGTTTGGCAACCCGCGCTTCCGGGATCCATCCAGTTGCGATACTGGTCCATGTGCAACAACGAGCAGGTCGCTCCATTTCGAGTGGTCGAGTGCCAGCCCGATCACGCGACGAATCTCGACAGTGAAGGCTATTACACGTACGTCCTTAGCAAAGGCGATGCTCCTCCGCATTGGCTGCCGCCGTACGCGACCTGGCTGCCTTGGGGTCCGACGTCGGTATCCAACATTCTGATTTTCCGCAATATGGTGCCTACTACTTCGCCGCTATTCGTTAACTCGGTGCAGGCGGCGATTAAGCTGGGATGCGCAGTGAACAATGTGCCGAACATGCCTCCGTCTCGCAGTCAGATTGTCGTGGGCGGACTCTGTGCCGAGGGCGTGATGCGGGAGTATTACCCGAAAGCCGTGTTCTGTGACGTGTCAGTCTTCCAGAACGGTGGTTGGCAGGCCTGCTTCTGACAGTGAGGCGCCGCACGCGGACCCCAAGTAGTTGGCGATAAGTCGCTTTTACGCAAGCAACAGAGTACAGGGCTAAGCCCGGATCTATTGCCAACGTGGTTACGGCCCGGCTGAAGCCCGGCCCTGATACGAAACCGTCGCGGAACCGGGTTTTTGCCCTGTGAGGTTACGAAACAGTTGTGCTCCAAAGAGAGGTCCTCGCGGGCTAAAGCCCGCTGGGAATGCTAAAGAAAGATGACCGGAACGCTGGCCTGAAGGCCAGCTCTACCCAAAACCAAATACAACGCCGGAGTGGGAGGGTTTTATCGGCCAGTCTTGCGTTGGGTGCCCGCCGGAGTAGCGGCAGGTGCGGCCCCATAGGGCCGCTGCTGCACGATGCCCGAACCCTCCTTGACAGTGATGGTCTGGCCGGCGGCGACTTTTGACAGCTTATCGACCTGTCCGCTGGGCCAGCGTAGTTCAATCTCGTCGGCTTGCGCGGCTTTTCCGAGTCCGAAGGTCAGCACCAATTCGCTCGACGATAGATAACCCGAGCCGCTGCGCAGCATCTGGGTCTGGCGGTCGCCGTTGGCCTTGACGATTGCTGTCGTTCCGATGCCATCGCGATTGGAGCGCGTGCCCACCAGTTTGATACGCACGCTCGTGTTGCCGCTTCGTCTTCATTGCGGAAGAGCACCGCTGGACCTCCATTGGTGGTCAATAGCAGGTCGAGGTCGCCGTCGTTATCGATGTCGGCATAGGCTGCGGCGCGGCCGACGCGTGGTTGGCCGAGATCAGGGCCGACCGACTGGGTTGCTTCGATGAAGCTGCCCTTGCCCTGGTTGTGGAACAGGTGGGGCGACTCGGCGTACTTCACACGCTTCTGAATACGTTCGATTTCGTTCTCGATATGTCCATTGGCCACGAAGATGTCGAGCCAGCCGTCGTTGTCGTAGTCGAAGAAGAGGGTCGCAAATCCCAGCGTCAAGAGGCTCTTGCGGCCCACCTCGGAACGCGGCGCTTCATCCACGAACAAGCCGTTGCCCTCGTTGTGATAGAGAGCCAGCATCTGGTTGGCAAAGTTGCCGATGACGATGCTCGGACGGCCGGTGTGATCGTAGTCGGCAGCATCGACGCCCATGCCGGCGCGCGCCACGCCGTCTTCGCTGAAGGCGATTCCGGCCGACACCGCTGACTCGGTAAATCCACCCTTGGCGTTGTTGATATAGAGCTTGTTGGGCTGCGTGTCGTTGGCGATCACCAGGTCGGGCCAGCCGTCGCCGTTCACGTCGAGTACGGCGACGCCCAGCGACTTCGACGAATTGTCGAACAATCCCGCTTTGGCGGTTGCGTCTTCAAACTTGCCGTTGCCGAGGTTGTGCCACAAGCGCACGGAAGCACCTTTGTACGATTCGGGCGTGCAGTAGGACTTGTGGGTGCCATCGAGCGTGCAATAGATGTCGCCCTGCTGGCTCCACTGCACGTAGTTCACGACGATGAGGTCGAGTTTGCCGTCGCGGTCGTAATCGACCCACGCGGCGCTGGTGCTGAACTCATTCGGGCCCAGCATTCCCGCGGCTTTGGTCACATCGGTGAAGGTCCCATTGCCATTGTTGTGAAACAGGTGGCTCTGGCCAAGCGCGGAGACGTAAATGTCGTCGTAACCGTCGTTATCGTAGTCGCCGACAGCGGCGCCCATGCCGAAGAGGGAGATCGCCAATCCGGCTTTCGCGGTCACGTCGGTGAACGTGCCGTTGCGGTTGTTGTGATAGAGCTTGAGCGTCGAAGGCTTGCCCGGAGTCGTCCAGTCTTTGCCATTCACCAGCAGGATGTCGGCGTAGCCATCATTGTCGTAATCGATGAAGGCACAGCCCGCGCCCATGGTTTCGGGCAGCCATTTCTTGCCCGCTGCGGCGTTGTTGTGGACGAAGTTGATGCCCGCCGGTTTCGTGATATCGCGAAACGTGACTTGCGCTGATCCAGTGGAAACGATCGCGGCGCAAAACAAAATAAGAAAAGATGGCCTGTGTATGACTTTCATGGATTTGGTTATTTGCCCGCCGTGGTTAACGATGGTCTCTCCGCTACCGCCGCGGGTTTTTTCGCTGGAACCAGCGGTGCCGACACATGTTCATGAATCAGTTGGCGCTCGTTGTTGTCTTCAGGATGCAGGCGACGGTAAGGACCGGTGATAACTTGCGCCGACTCATCGGCCTTAAAGCGCAGATACAGCTTCTTGTACTCCTCGGCCTTTGCGCTGTCGCGCATCCCTTGATAGCAGAGCATTAAATTGTAGTTGGCCTGCAGGTCCTCGGGATCGACGGCAATTACCTGCTGCAGTTGCGCAATTGCCTCGGGATATTTGCGCGAGAGGAACAGTACACGTCCCAGGTCATTCAGCGCCACACGGTCTTTGGGATATTGCTTCAATACGAGCGCGAGCTGCTGCGCTGCGCCGTCGTAGTCGCCGTCGGACCGCAACACGCGGGCGTAAAAATAGTGCGCCCGCGCAAGGTTGGGATTGATCGCAAGCGCCCTCTGTAACACGACGCGAGCGCGCTCCATATCGCCTTCCTGCACGGCGACGCGTCCTAGATTCACCCAGCCATCGGGATTGTTTGGATCGGCTTCCGTGACCTTTTCCCAAGCTGCGGTTGCGCCGGTGAAATCACCCTGGAGGAAGAGTCCGATGCCGTAATCATTCCAGCGCTGCCAGTCGGCCTGCTCGACGATGGTCTTGGGAGCCTCGACTGGTGCGCCTTTCCCCAGAACGCGCAACTCGACCGTATCTTCGGCGATCACGACAATCGGCAGTTCGGGAATCTCGTGCAGCTTGCCGGAAACCTTCGTCAGATCGCCATCGAAGGTGAATTGCCGGTCGTCGTAGCTTTTGGAAGTTTGCGGGCCAACTGGATCCTGGTTCGAAACGCCGGCATAGGCGAAGTGCGTGTTCCACCACGAGAACTTGCGATAGCACAACTTCGCCGTGAGCGTGATTTTGTTGCCCACATTCTGCGGCACGTTCAACCGGTAGTGAATCGTGTCGGCAGCGCCCGGAGGAATCAGCCGCACATAAACAACCGACCGCGTGGCCCAGGCATTGCGCTTGTTGATGGGATTGCCATGCTCGTCGATTTGCAGCGAGCGGTAAAAATGCGCTCCGGGATCGATCTGCCCCTTGCCGTCGTCGCCGGTTTTGCCGCTCCAGAAAACCGTCTGACCTTTGTCGTCGACAGCTTTGAGCTCGACCCAGGTTTCCGGAGCATCGACGGTTCCGCCGGGAAAGAAGTGCCCGACCTTGCGGGTACGCACTACTACGTCGATGCGTGCACTCTCGCCGCGGCGCACCGCGGCATTGACCTTGTCGAGCGGCGCAGTCACCGGCGCCACCACGCCGCTGCTCTCACCCGTGGTCTTCATCTCGGCTTCCTCGCCAACGGCGAAGGTGGTTTGCAATTCAGTCTGAGGTCCGCCAGCCGCGCTGGTCTGGGGACCGGCGTTCGACAAGGCGAAGATGTCGATGCTCAACGCGCCACTCTTCAGGAAGTTCTCGGTCAGCTCCAACTGGTGCGCGTCCTGATTGGCGGTGGGGAGGGCCGTATTGGCGGCCGGAAACGAGTGCGAGTGGATCTTGCCGGCGATGTTGCCCATGTCGCTCGACTTGGTGTCGGGCATATGACAGTCCTGGCAACCTTGCGCCTTTGGCGGGTAGTAGAACGACCGCGCGCCGAAACCGGAGACGCCACTCGCCTGCCAGTTGTCGTATTCGTTGAAGCCGCGCAACCAGCGGTAATTGTTGACCGGCACGTCGAGATGAACTTTGTGGCACGACGAGCAAAACTCCGGAGTCTGCTCGCGCATGAAAGGCTTGAGGAAGACGCGGCGATGCGGCTCGGGGTTCAGCTTGATGCTGAAGTCGTGCACCCAGCGCAGCACGGGATTCTTCGTCGCTGCAAGCTCGTGCAGTTCGGGATACTCGAGCATGAAGTCGCCCTGCCCCATGGTGCTTTTCACGCTGACGATGGAATGGCACATCATGCATCCCATGCCCGCCTGCGCCTGCGGAGTGTTCACGATCTGCTTGATGGGAGTGTCCATCATGCCGCTGTAGAGCAGCGCCGGGTCGTGGCAGCCGGCACACCATTTCGACGGCTTCACGCCGTTCACGTCCTGCATGTACTCGATGCTCTTGCGGTACCACTGATTGTTGAACGACGAGAAATGATGGGCCGAGCTGTTCCACTGCTTGAAGATGTCCTGATGGCAGCGCTCGCAGGCGTCGGACTCCATGAAGAACTTCGAGGGAATCTTGCGCTTGCCGGCGACTTGCGAGGAGCTGGGGAAAAACGCGCCGTCGGCGCCATCGCCTTCGTTGTTCATCGATAGCGGCGCGATCTCAGGATTGCGGATTACGTAGTGTTTGCTCCAGGACTCGCGTGAGTATCTGGCGCCGAATGGTACCACAATCGCGATGGCAATCATGGCGAGCGCCGGGACCCAGGCGCTGCTGGTTTGATTTTGCGGCGGCTAAACCACCATCCGGCCAGCAACGCAACTGCGAGTGCGGAGATTGCGCCGTGCGAGAGCAGCAACTTCGTGTAAGGGCGAGAAGCGCCGGTGTAGATCAGCGCGAGGCCGAGTATTGCGCCGACCGCGAGAACTAAGGTGCCGATCTTCACGATGAGCGGCTGACGCATTGCCGCGGGCAACAGCCGCAGACCGCCAATGCAGAACAGTACGCCGAGGCCGACATGGAAGAGCACCACGGCGGCGTAAAAGACGTTCGGCGCCGGCCACGCATACAAGTAGATGGCCGATAACGTCAGTGCAGCAATCGAAAGTAGAACCAGCTTCTTCATCGTTGTCCGGCCGTGCCTCCGATGCGCTCGGCGGCTGTATCGTGCGAATGCGTTTGCGGCGTCAACGGCTCTGGATCAATCGTTCGCTTGCCGTACACAAAGCGATAACCTGCGGCATCGTTCGCTCCCGACTCGAAGCGGTCGTTCCAGTCGAAGCGATATTGGTTCGCCGCGGCATCGTCGGGATAGTGCTGCGCCGCTGGGTAGGGATACGTGCTCATGCCGTGGAATGGCATGTCGGCGACCGTGAAGGGAGTCGCCTCGTAGAAGTCCATGTCCTTCACGAATCCGTTGGCGTAGAAGAAGTAGTCGCGTGTCCACCCCTGCGGTAGCGGTGGCAGCGCGGCGGTAGCGAATTCGGCATCGATGTCTTCGCCGGTACCGAAGATCGCAAACTGGTTGTCGATGGACGTCAGAAGCGATGTCACATCGCCGTATTGGGTGTAGCTGCCGCGGAAACGCGAAAACGGGCCGGTTGTGCTGGCCTGTTCGTAGTAATAGGTCAGGTCGCCGGGAGTCTCGCCATCTACTTGGCGCGGATAGCCGCGGAAACCGAGCGTCGCCTTCGCCAAGGGAAGGTCAGTAGTACGAACTTGGTTTTCGCGCGCCGGTCCGTTGTCGACGAGCACCTGGTCCCAGTAGATCTGGAGGTTTGAGGTAATGCGAATCTTTTCCGCGCCCATGGGCAATTTACCGCTCAAGTCAACGGTGATCGTGCGCGGGAGGCCTGCCGGGAATCCCATCTCATCGACGATGCGTTTCCAAGTGCCGTCAGGCATCTGCGCTTCAATGTAGGGCGAGATCGGCTTGAGCCCGGCTTGCCATGCGGCATACATCGACGTTGCGCTGAAGTACTCGATGAAGCCGGTGAGGAAAAGCCGCAGGGGCTGCTCGGGCGTCCACGTACCGAGGTCGAGGGTTAGCGAGTGTGTGTTGGCGAAGCCGGCGTAGGGAAGATTCGTAAAGTCGCGAACATAGTGGTGATCGCGAGCGCTCAGCAGTTGCATAACATCGTTGCCTTCGTTATCCCACGCACCGTTCGGCGGATGCGGCCTGGAAGTCGCCACGGTCTTGCCCCTGGCGAATGGGGGATCGTCAAGGAACCGCTCATCGGGATACACATCGAGATTTGCCGGATGATCGACTGCGACCATGCGAAGTTGGTCGATGTAGTTGACTTCCTCCATCGGCTCACCAAAGCGCACGCTCATGTAGCCGTCCTTGGCGTGGAGTTTCGAGCCGTCGATCTTTACCCACTCGTCGGGGTCGGGTGTGTTCTTGGAGGCCGGCGAAATCCAGTGGCCGATTACGCCCGCGCCGATGACGTCGGTAATAAATTCGTACTTTTCGCCGTTCCACGCGAACAGCGTCGGACAGGAACTGCCGCGCCGGTCGAGCTCCAGGAACGACACGGGCTTGTTCACGGCAACGTCGATCTCGTCCTGCAACACGCCGGTCGGCCACAGCATGCGGACGATGTCGGCGTTGGTATTCTTGGAAAGCCCGGCGAGAATCTCGGGAGGCCCCTGGCTCAGATAGCCTGCACCGCCCGCTACTTCAAACTTTTGCCACAGGCCGTTGGAGAAGACCTCGACCTTCGTCCCTAGTCCCGTCTTGTTGTCGGCGAGGCCTTTGAAGTCGATGCGCAGCGCGTGGTTTTTGTTTCCGCCCTGATTGTGCAGAAGTACAGGATCGCTCTTTAACTGCGATATCAGCAGGTCGGCCGCCAGATCGTCATCGAGGTCGGCGGCAATCAACGCTCGCGGGTCTTGCAATTTCAGCTTGTCCAGGCCAAGCGAGGCGCTGACGTCTTCGAATCCCTGCGCACCCTTGTTGCGAAATACACGCAGCTCGGTTCCCTTTGCGGTTTCGACTACCGCTGCCAGATCGATCCATCCGTCGTTGTCGAAATCGAAAGCGGTGATGCCCCAGCCCTTCTTCGCGTCGGGGATGGGAAGTGGTACGCGCTCGAAGCTCTTGCCATCAACATTGCGCCACAGACTGACACCGGGTGCGCCGGAATGCGTTAGCGCGATGTCCATCCAGCCGTCTTTGTTGAAGTCCAAAACGTAGACGCCGGTCGCAGGCGACAATCCGGGCGCGTCATAAACTGGCAAAGCTTTGAACGGTCCCTCGCGCTGGTTCAAATAAACCGTCGGAGCGCCGTTCTCTCCGGTTACGACCAAGTCCACAGCGCGGTCATTATTAATGTCGGACAGCACGACGCTCATGGTCGCGCCCACTCCAGAGAAGCCGGCTTCCTTCGTCCAGTTGGTGAATGTGCTGTTTCCGTTGTTGCGCCAGACCACGTTGTCGGTGGAATCCTTCAGGTCGGCGATTCGTTTTCCAGTGACGAACAAATCGAGGTCGCCATCGTGGTCATAATCCACAAACGTCATGCCGGAAGGTTGGTTTAGCGCCGCAATGCCGACCTTGGCAGTTACATCGGTGAACTTTCCGGTGCCCTCGTTGTGAAACAGCACCACGCGGTCTGACAGCGCAACGGCCAGATCATTCTTGCCGTCATTGTCGTAATCGCCGACAGCGCAAGAGATTCCATGCCCCTTGAGGCCAAGCCCATATTGGCTCGATGGCTCTTCTTTGAACTTGCCGTCACCAAGGTTGCGAAACACGCGCACCACGGGATCGCTTTCCGCCAGCGCAACGATGTCGAACTTCCCGTCATCGTCCACGTCGATCATGCAAATGCCGCCGCCAGTGGTCGCGCCGCCCTTAGCAGCGCTCGCGTTCGCCAGCGCCTGTTGCACAAACGTCACCGGGATCATCTTGCCCACGCTCGGCTCATTCGTAATCACATCCTGCGCGACCGAATACTTGCCTTGCTCGCCATAGGTCAGCGTGATGGGCGCTGAAATCTTGTTGTGCGTCAGGTACTCGAAGCGCTTCAGGTGCTCGCGCGCGGCTTCCGTTTGGCCAGAACGCTGCAAAGCTCGCCCGATACCAAATTCGGCCGACGCGTGCAGTGGATTAATCTTCAGCGCCTGCTGAAAGGCCTCAATTGCCTTTGGGTAATCCTGCTGCTGGCTGTAGAACGTGCCGAGAAAGTAGTACGCATCCGGGTCGTTGGGATCGATCTTCAGCACCTTTTGGAAGTCTGAAATCGCCTCGTCAGTTTTCGCTTCTCCGCGATGCACCAGCCCGAGGTTGTACCAGACGCGCGGATTGGCCGGGTCCTTGTTGGCCGCCTGCTGCAGGGCTTCTTCCGCCTCTGGCAGCTTCTGCTGATTCAGCAACGCGATGCCCTTGTTCAGCTCGGCGATGGCGAGCGATGGATCGAGCTTGTACGCCGCATCGAACTTGACCACTGCCTTTTCCATCAGTTGCTGGTTCATCATGGCGACGCCCAGATTGTTCAACTTCGCTGCCTCGGCCCTCACCTGCTGTGAGTCAGCACGGCACGCTCCAAGCAACACACAAGTCGTCAGAATGGCCGGGACCCAACGGCGCAAAACTGCATTCATTCAGGCTGTCTCCTCAGGAACAATGGCGAGTGTAGCTTCGATTATAGGGTTTTCCGTCGTTCCTGATTCGACTACGCGCAGACTGTCCGGTCCGATTGACGGTCGCAATACCGCAAGGCGCAACTGTCTCTCACTTGTGGTGTGCTAAGCGTCCCCCAAATCTGCAGTTCCTTGAATTACAGCGATTCCTCGAGGCCGGAACAATAATCCAAAACGATTAGACGCCCCGGATCTTGACTGACAGCCCGGAGTTCGGCGGGAACCTGTGCATAATCCCGGCGTCGGCGCGAAGCCAAAGCTGGATTAAAATGACCGCAACGCTTTGTGGCGTTGGGTGAGGAGCGGCGGAATGTGGTTTCCCGATCGCTTGCGTGGAACAGTGTGGCGTTGCCGTGCGATGGTGTGGATCGCCGGCCTTCTTGTTCCGGATGGAGATCGCGTTCTTTGGCGGACTAGCCAGAACCGTCACTATTGGCATTGGTGCCATTTCCTCGCAGAGTCCGGCCAACTCACCGTGCAAAACCGGGTAATCATTGCGCGTTCATGCTGGAGACTCTTCCCCACTGCATTCTGGCTGCGATTCGATCGTGAAGGCTTCCTGACACGAGTACGGCGCCTTCAAGGCTCGCCGCTCACGTTGGTTGCGGGCGCTGCATTGCTGGCTCTGGTTCTGGTTCTCCTCAGCGGAATCGTGCCATCGATCCGTGCCGCCTATTCCGCACCGGTGCCCCAGTCGGACCGCACGGTCCTAGTTACCTTGGAGGGCAGCGGAATCAACGGTAAATTCAGCCGCACAAGATCGGACACGCTTCTCGATCTCGCGTCGGTCTGGAGTAAATCCAAACTGGCTGAGGGAATTGCCGCATTCTCGTGGGGGCCGGCCAACCTCCTGCTCCCGCGACGGGATTTGCAGATTCCAGTGGCGCGTGTCGGTCCAACTTTTTTCGCAACATTAGGCCAACCGGCCGAAATGGGGCGGGTGTTCACACCGCGGGATGTGGAGGACTGCTCCACCTGTGTTTTGCTGAGCCACGCGGCTTGGCAGGACAACTTTCATTCTGATCCCAATATTATCGGTAAGCCGATTGACGTAAACGGCACAGCGCACGCCGTGATCGGAGTGCTGCCGGCGAGCTTTCACGTGCTCTCGCCCGGAGTCGCCGTGTGGGAATTGATTGATCCCGCAATCCTCTTCACCAACTTTCAGCGTCGAGTCGGTGCCGTGGGGCGTCTCCGCGACGGCTCCGCTCCCGAGCAATTACAGCGGGAACTGAGCGATCTCACCGAGAGCGCGGGCTATGTGCATCCCTCTTCACAACTGCAAGTGATCACGATTGCGACCCAAACCAAACGTGAGCTCATCAGTACCATCTGGTTTGTACTTCTGATTACTGGGTGCGCCATGCTTGTGGTCGTGCTCCGGCATTTGTCCAATGGCCTGGGTAAGCTGCCGGAAGGCGCGTCTACCAGGTGGAAGTGGCTGGGCTTTTTCGTCGCCAAGTCGACGCTGCTACTGCTACTGGTAGCGCTGGTTTCCTGGTGCGTGGTGCATTGGCTGGCGTATTGGCTGGTCGGCTCGAGCTATCCGCTGGTGGACGAATACTCAATTTGGCTATTTCTGCCGCTTGCTGTCGTGGCGCTGTCGTGGTCGGTACGCGACCAGCAACAGCGCTGCCGGGTCTGTCTCTGTCGCCTCGAATTGCCGGTCGAAATCGGGCGGACGGGATCGGTGCTGCTGAACTGGGCAGGAACTGAAATGGTGTGCCCGGCAGGCCACGGGGTTTTGTACCTCCCGGAATCGCCGGCCAATTCGCTCGACCAGGGGCGGTGGAACAATCTCGACCAATCCTGGGAAGATCTATTCCGTGCAGGCTGATGTTCGCGACAGCAGCTTAAGCAGGTTCGTTATAACGACACAATGGCCGGCTCGACGCTGGTTGAGCGGCGCGTGAGAAGCGCGTCCTGCACAGCGGCGGCCAGGTCTGAAACCGTATACGGCTTTTGCAGGAAACTCGTGCCCTCGGGCAGTAGTTCACGGCGTGTGGCGCCGTCCTCCGTGTAACCCGAAGTAAACAGCATGGGAATACCGGGAAGTAGCTCGCGCAGTTGCTTCGCCGTCTCGAAACCGCTTATCCCGGGCAGCACCAGGTCAACCAATACCAGGTCCATCCGGGTGTCATTTTGCCGGCTGAGTTCCAGCGCAGCTTCGCCGTTGTCGGCCTCCAGGGTCTTGTAGCCCAACTGACACAAGCATTCGCTTACCTTGCTTCGAATTACAGCATTGTCTTCAATGACGAGAATAGTTTCCCCGTTCGGGCGGCCTGTTACATCCCTACGGGCGGAGGCCTGCGGGCGTTTCGATTGCGAAACCGGAAAATACAGCTTGAATGTCGTCCCTAGCCCTGGTTCGCTGTATACCCAGATGTAGCCGCCGCTCTGTTTGACAATGCCATAGACAATCGATAATCCCAGACCGGTGCCCTTTCCCATCTCCTTGGTGGTGAAAAAGGGATCGAAGATGCGTGGCAGGTCCGCTTTGTCGATCCCGGTTCCGCTGTCGGTTACGGCCAGCATGACGTAACTGCCCGCGTGGACCGGCGGATGGGTTTGTGCGTAAGCGCTGTCGAGCTCGACGTTGGCCGTCTCGATTTGCAGCGTTCCTCCGTGCGGCATGGCATCACGCGCGTTCACCGCAAGATTGACGATCACCTGGCTGAGTTGATCGGGATCAAGATGGGTGCTCGCCAAGTCCTCAAACAACTTGGTGGCCAGCTGAATGTCTTCACCGATAATGCGGCGCAACATGTGCGAGGTGTCGTTGACCACCGAGTTCAGATTCACCGTCTGCATCTGCATCACCTGACGGCGACTGAAAGCCAGCATCTGTCGGGTGAGGGCAGTCGCGCGATCAGCGGCGTTGGACACCTGCAAGAGCGATCGGGCCAACGGATTCTCGGGTGTAATCTGGCCAAGCATCATCTCAGTCGAGAGCTTGATGACTAGCAGAATGTTGTTGAAGTCGTGGGCGATGCCCCCTGCCAGCCGTCCCACTGCTTCCAGCTTCTGTACTGCTCGAATCTGCTGTTCCAAGGCACTCTGTTCGGTCAGGTCTTCGACGTAGGCCTCTACATCGTCGAGCTCGTCGACCGAATTAGCCTTCAGGAACGCAGTGACTCGCACCCGAACAAGGCTTCCCTCTTTCCGGCGCAGGTGGGTTTCGTAGGCTCGCAGCCGGCGGTCGCGTCGCAAAAGCGCGGTTGCCTCGGCCCAGTTCGCAGCGCTGCCAAAGATCTGCCTGGATACCTGGGCGACTAAGAGCTCCGCTTCCGCGTAGCCGAGCATTTCGCACAGTGCAGGGTTGACCATTTCGAAGCAGTCGCGCGCGAGAGATCCGCGGCAAATGCCAAAGGGCGCGTTCTCGATCAGCGAGGTGTTGGATGCAGTTGTTTCCCAAGTGACAGCAGCCCCGGGCTGCCCTGAATCGTCGTGGCGCATGGGCACTTCCCTTTTATTGCGGGTCCGTGATCGTCAGCACCCGGGCACGACGGGGACGGCGAAAGCACGAGTAGTCGGAGCCTAGCACCGGCGAAGGGTGCGCACCGTGACCCAGTGCACAGATTTATGTGATGTTGGACAGAATCTGTTGAGCTAAACGAGAGAACGCCCGCCTCGAAAGCCCTACCGTCGATACGCTACCTGCTGCGCGGGACGCGGTGGGTTATTCCGGCGCACGAGCCAGACAATCAGAGCTACGATCAGGATAATGGGGAGTAGAGGAACCACGACCAAGCCAAGGACCAACCCAAAGAAGACAATCGGTCCTGATTGGCTAACGACTTCTCCCTTGACCGTGGCATTCGGATGTCGTTGGATGCCTTTGCCAATCGCAACGGTGTCGCCACTCACGCTGGCGTCCTCATTCAGAACGATCCCGCCACCGACAGCCACAACGTCTCCGCGGGCCGTGCCGTCAACGATGATGCTGCCCAGAATGGCAACGGTATCACCCGAGGTGGTGCCGGCCATATGAATCGAGCAGCCAATACACACCAGGTCTCCGACCTTCTCGTCCGGCCCGACGTTGATACTCTGGAAGAATTGAACCCGGTCGGAGCCGTCAGCGAATGCCATGGCTGGGCGCGACAACGACGATGAGGAAAAGCAAGGCGATCCAAAGGAACCTGCGGGTGCCGAAGGTCATCTTTGTACCTCTTATGGACACAATTCTACCTGCATCATCCTGCTATCACTTTACGGACGACGGTCCGCAATTGTTCCCGGGAAAAGCGGTTTGGCGCTATCGTATTGGAATTAGAAGGCCTAGCGGCAAAACGGAGACTCGCCCTGCCCCAAGGTGCTTGTAACGAAATCCAAATTGGGGAATCAATACGAATACAAGAGTGGGTCCGAACAAAAGCAGGACGCGACTGGAGCTGTGATGCTGTTCAAGAAACCGACTGATATTCCTTCTTCTGAGATTACCCCGGAAGGGCTCTACCTCAACCGCCGCAAATTCATCGCCGGGCTCGGCGCCTTAGCCGGCGTGTCTGTAGCCGCCAGGTTCGCTTCGCGAGTTGGTACGGCCATC
The DNA here is from genome assembly GCA_963738905.1 of uncultured Acidobacteriaceae bacterium. Taxonomy (GTDB): domain Bacteria; phylum Acidobacteriota; class Terriglobia; order Terriglobales; family Acidobacteriaceae; genus DASRAA01. The sequence goes on along the minus strand of CAVTYG010000004.1, from coordinate 607,002 downwards.
GCAATCGGTGCTGGCCGGCACAAAGCTGCAATATAGTCAGAGTTCCTACAGCACCACGTCGGAAAAGGAAACGCCCTTCAACGACATCACGCATTACAACAACTATTACGAATTCAGCACCGACAAATACGAGCCCGCCGACCTGGCAAAGAACTTCAATCCGCGTCCCTGGACCATCAAGATCGAGGGCCTGGTTAACAAGCCGAAGACCATCGACATCGACGCCTTGCTCAATGCTCATTTGGAGGAACGCATCTACCGCATGCGCTGCGTCGAGGGTTGGTCGATGGTGATTCCGTGGATCGGTGTTCCGTTAAGCACCGTCCTGAATCAGGCAGAACCCAACTCGAAAGCCAAGTTTGTCGAGTTCACGTCGCTGTACGATCCAAAACGTTTCCCCGGTCAGCAGCGCGCCGTCCTTGAGTGGCCCTACGTAGAGGGCTTGCGGATGGACGAGGCAATGCATCCCCTTACGATCCTGGCAGTCGGTCTGTACGGTGAAACGCTTCCCAACCAGGATGGGGCGCCGGTGCGGTTGGTGGTCCCATGGAAGTACGGCTTCAAGGGCATCAAGGCCATCGTGAAGATCAAGTTGGTAGAAAAGGAGCCGACCTCCACCTGGACGAAGGCAGGCCCTAACGAATATGGCTTCTATTCCAACGTGAATCCCAACGTCGATCATCCTCGCTGGAGCCAGGCCAAAGAGCGCCGTATCGGCGAATTCCTTAAGCGTCCAACGCTGATGTTCAACGGATACGGCGATCAAGTGGCGTCGCTCTACACCGGGATGGACCTCAAGAAGAATTTCTAGAGCCTTGAAGCCGAAATACCTCAAACCGATTGTTTTTCTCGTCTGCCTGATACCGCTCGGCCGGTTGGGATGGAAGGCGCTCAACTCAGCGCTCGGCGCGAATCCCATTCAGGTCATTACCTGGTCCACCGGCACCTGGACACTCGTCTTCCTTCTGCTGACGCTTTCCGTTACTCCGGTGCGCAAGCTGACCAGGCAATACTGGCTCATCCAATACCGCCGGATGCTGGGACTGTTTGCGTTCTTCTACGTCTGCCTGCACTTCACCACTTACATCTGGCTGGATCAGTTCTTCGATCTGGACAGCATTGCAAAAGACGTCGTGAAGCGGCCCTTCATTACCGTAGGATTTACCGCGTTCGTCTTGTTGATTCCGCTGGCGCTGACCTCCACGCAAAAGTCCATTCGCCGCCTCGGCAAGCGCTGGCAAACGCTGCATCGCCTCATCTATGCAACCGCAATTCTGGGCGTGATCCACTATGTCTGGCTGGTGAAGAAGGACATTCGCAAGCCCGTAATCTACGCTGCGGTTCTTGCCGTTTTACTGCTTTACCGCATCGTGGTCTGGAGCATGGAGCGTCTGCCCTCGCGTGCAACTACAAAGGGAGCACCGGGTTCTCTTAACCGCGGTGCCATCACCAGCGAATAAGGAATCTCCGCGCAAACGGCGGGGTAAGTTGCGGTATCATTTCATCGTTCCCCGGCGCCCCCCAGACGACCCGTCCACCATGGATGAAAAGAGTTTCAATCGGCTTCTTCGTCGAACGGTATCCATACCCGTAGCGCTGCTGATTTTGCTCGCGGGCGTCCTGGCAATCGAAATCCTGACGCTGACCGCGACCCTGCATCTCGTCGATCATACTGACCAGGTCATTTCGTACGCCCGCCAGGCAGGGCGCAACATGAGCGATATGGAGTCGAGCGCGCGCGGTTTCGAACTCACCGGGGACCAGAGGTTCCTTAGGATTTTCCAAAACGCCCAGTCACAACTGCCCGGGAGCATCGATGGCCTCGACCGACTAACGCGGGACAACTCCTCACAACAGGCCCGAATTCACGATCTGCGCTTGCTGGAGGACAAATGGGTCCAGTGGGCGAACAGTGAAATTGCCGTCCACGCGAACAAAAGGCCAAGCGAGGACGAATTGATGAGGGGTGATGCCCTCATGGAACAAATCCGCGGCCGGCAGCGAGACATCATCAGCGACGAAGAGCATCTGCTCCACCTGCGCACCCACCGGGCTACGGTCTTGAGCCGGGTGCTGTTCTTCACCGTAATCCTTTTGTCCTTGCTGGTCGCGGGCCTGCTCTTTACCCTCACACGCCGGGAACTCCGGCAGCTCTCTACAACGTATGAGGGGCACCTTCGCGCTGAAGCGGAAAAGAGCCGGCAATTGGCGGAAAGTCGCGAACGCTTCCAGACGACCCTGAACAGCCTGGGCGATGCCGTCATTGCGACCGATGCGGAAGGTAAGGTCACGTATATCAATCCCGTCGCACAGCAACTCACCGGCTGGGAGAACTATGCTGAGGCCCGTGGCGAGCTTCTCAGCGAGGTCGTCCAGCTCATCGACGGCAGAACCCAGCTGAGAATGACCGACCCGGTAGAGATTGTTCGCGGGGTCGCGAAGGCTGTCGGCATGTCGAACAACGTGGTCCTTACGACTCGTTCCGGCAAAGAGGTTCCCATCGAGATGAATGGCGCCCCGATCCTGAATGATCGAGGCGAACTAACCGGCGTGGTGCTTGTCTTCCGCGACATTACCCAGCGCCGCCAGACCGAGCAGGCCCTTCGTGCCAGTGATCGATTGACCCAGGCCGGAAGACTCGCCGCGACCATCGCCCACGAGATACGCAATCCCCTCGACACCGTCTCGAACCTGCTTTTTCTCCTCCGCAACGAAAACTATACGAATGCGGAAACGAAGTCGTACCTTGATCTCGCCACCGACGAACTTGGGCGTATCACGCAAATCACCGGCCAATTGCTTACCTTCCATCGCGAAGCCCAAGCCCCGGTCCAGGTCGATACCGTGAAGGTCCTCGAAAGCGTTCTAACTCTTTATGCGCCGCAAATCAGCATGGCGCAGATCAGGGTAACCAAGAGATTCGAAACTCATCGCGCCATACGGGGCTTCCCCGGAGAGTTACGGCAGGTGTTTGCCAATCTCGTAGCGAACGCCATCCATAGCATGACCAACGGAGGCAACCTCTTGCTTCACGTTTATGAGTCGAGCCTGGCTGGCGATCGCGAGCGAAGAGGAGTCCGTGTGACGGTACTCGACAATGGCACTGGCATCCCAGTGGGCGTGCGCAAAAATCTATTTTCGCCGTTCTACACGACGAAGGGCGAGGCCGGAACGGGGCTTGGTTTGTGGGTCACGCGGGGCATCATCGAGAAGCACGAGGGCACCATACACTTCACCAGTACTGACCGGCCGGGCCGCAGCGGTACGGCGTTCTCGGTGTTCCTGCCCTTCGAGCAGGTCATGGGCAAACTCGATCTCCCCAAGCCCGAACCCGTGGCGTCCGTGGCTGAGGCACAATAAAAACGCCGGACGAATTGTCCGGCGTCGAGTAGCTTCGCTAAACCCTACTGAATGTCAAAGTTTTCCTGATGCAGCATGGGGTCGCTCTTCACCAGGACGGTCTTTCCGGTCAACTCCTCCATCTCACTGATGAGCTTCCCGTTGTTGGCCTTCAAGGCCTTGGCGACCTCGGGATTGACCCGCAGTGATATGTCGGTGCGTTCGTGCTCTTTGATCATCTTGCGCATCTCGATGTAAATCTCGTTGCAAACCGTAGTTACCGATTTCACAAATCCCGCGCCCGTGCAGTAAGGGCAGGCCTCGCCCAACGACCGCTCCAGTGACTGCTTGACCCTCTTGCGCGTGATCGCCACCAGGCCGAAGTCGTTGAACTGTAGCGCCTTCGAGGGGGCCCGATCGGAACGGAGCGCCTCTTCCAGAGCCTGCATCACCTTCTGCCGGTTCTTGCGCTCATCCATGTCGATGAAGTCGATGACGATGATGCCGCCAAGGTCGCGCAGCCTGATTTGCCGCACGATTTCCTTCACCGCATCCACATTGGTCTTCACGATGGTGTCTTCCAGCCGCTGGGTCTTGCCAACGTACTTGCCAGTATTGATGTCGATCGCTACCAGCGCCTCGGTCTGGTTGATCACGATGTAGCCGCCCGTCTTCAGCCACACCTTGGACTTCAGCGCGTTGTTGATTTCATCCTGAATGCCGAAGTGCTCGTACAGCGGAGTCGTTTTCGTGTACAGCTTGATGCGCTTGACCAGCGAAGGCTGGAAGCGTTGCGCAAACCGAATGACCCGCTCGTACTCCTCTTCGGTATCAACCCAGATCTGCGAGAAGTCTGCGTTCACCTGGTCGCGCAGTACCCGCTCCACCAGATTGAGGTCGTGATAAATCAGCGATGGAGACTTGCCATTGTCGGCGCGGTTCTTGATTTCGGCCCACAGATGTTTCAGGAAGCGAATATCCGCACGCAGCTCATCTTCCTTGATGTTGGCTGCCGCGGTGCGAACAATGAAGCCTCCCAGACCGTTCTCGCGCTCGCTGGTAACGATGCGCTTCAGGCGCTGGCGCTCCTCTTCGGAATTGATCTTCCGTGACACACCGGTGTGGTTCACCGTCGGCATGTACACCAGGAAGCGGCCCGGCAGCGCGATATGGCTCGTGATGCGCGCGCCCTTCTTGGCGATGGGCTCCTTGGCAATCTGGATCAGGATTTCCTGACCTTCCTTGAGCAAATCGGAAATCAGCGGCGTCGGCCGGTTGGCATATCCGCGAACGTTGTTGCGGCGTCCGCGGCGTCCACGCTGGTTGCGGCGGTCATAGCCATTGCGTTCGGCCGGCTGGCGCTGTTGATAAGCGGCCGTCGGAGCTGCGGCACGCAACTCGGCGTGATCGTTGACTTCTTCCTCTTCGTCCTCGTCGCCCTGGGTGTCGCCGACAAAGCGGGTTTCGCCGCGCTCTTCGGCGGCGACTACCTCGTCTTCGTCAACATCGGCAACTTTGGGAATCCAGCGCTCGCCAAACCCGTTATCGCTATCGAGGGTCTCTTCTTCCAGTTCCAGTTCGGCGTCGGCGGCGACCTCTCGTAAAGCTTCGAGATTTTCCGGCATGGGATGGAATTCCATCTCGTCGTCGTCGAGCGTTTCATGCTCAAGGGTGCGGCCTTCGGGCGCCTCGCTCGGCGTGGTGTGCTGATGGTAAGCCGGCGATTCGGGTCCGTCGGCTACCTCTTGGTTATCGTCCCGGAGTTCTTCGGCTCCCGGTCCAACTTCTATGGTGCCGTATTGCGTATTCTCCGCGTTCTCGAACTGAGGCGCGGCTTCTATAGCTGGGGGCGACGATACTGGGGACGACCATGCCGGCTCAGACACTTCGTGGGTTCCTATGTTCTCAGCCGGCGACACTTCCACGATCATTCCCGGTTCTTCCACCGGAGCGTCAGCGACTTCCTCAGTCTCGTCGTAGGCTTCTTCCCGAGGGGGAGCAGCTTCCACCGACTGGATGAGGCTCTCGACCGCGTCGGTATTGTTCTCTTGCTCTTGCGTTTCTGCACTCGACACTTCGGGAGCGACCGCGGTTTCGTGCGTTATTGGCGCTACATTCCGGTATTTCGAGATCGACTCGCCCGGCAGCACGATGGGTTCATAGCGACGCGGAGGCGGAGCTGGACGGCTCTCGGTCTCGGGTACGCTGGTTTCCGGCCGGCTTTCCGGCGTTGGCGCAGCGGCCCGCGGCTCGCTTCGCTGAGGGCGATCCTCGCGACCTCCCCGGCGTCCGCCGCGGCGACGACGTCCACGCCAGCGGCGTGCTCCATCACCGGCGCGGTCGTCTTCGGTCGAAGGTGATGCCTGCTCCTCGCGGGGTTCCTCGCCCTCCGCGGATTCTTCGGACGCGAAGTCCTCGACCGCTTCCACGAACTCACGCTGTTCGTCGGTCGGAGCTTCCGCGCTGGCCGATTCACTGGCAGGCTGGCTTTGCCGAGTCAAATTCACGGCCGAAGGTGGTGCTGGGATATCTCCGAATTCCTCCGAGTCGTCCTCGCCCGGCAATTCGAGGAAGTCAGAAACGTAAAGGAATGCATCGCGCTCCAGCCCGATATCGACAAAAGCCGATTGCATTCCTGGTAAAACGCGGGTCACGCGGCCCTTGTAGATGGATCCGGCAAGGGTGTACTCGTTTTCCCGCTCATAAAACACTTCAGCAAGTTGATCGTCCTCCACCAGCGCCACTTTGGTTTCGTGGGGGGTGGAAGACACATACAGTTCTTTGTTCATGGACGCTCCAGCGGATCGGCGAGCGTGTTCAGGAGGCGGACAGAAAGGAAATCAACGGTGCGATCGCGTCGAGGACACAGCAAGGCACTCGCCAGGATGTATCCCAGGCCTGATCTTCGTTATCACAATGTTGGAAATCGTTTGCACCGGTAATTGGCAAGCAATTCGAGGTTTGTGACCACACCTTCGTTCTCCGGAAGGGGTCGTTACCCGCCTCTTACTCACTTACCTTGCAATCCTGTCCGGCCAACTTAACGAATGGCCGATCCGTGCCCTCGTACGTGAGGGCGCTCGTAATCTTTTTGTCACCCTTTGAAGGTCTCATCCGACCTCGGACGACCTTCCCGGCGAGTGAAACCGGTGCTTGCCGGACCGCGTCTCAACCGGCGCGATCTTCCCAATAACCCGGCAAAAACCTGAACTCAGTTCACAAACCGGCGCATACGGACGTTCATCACGATCCCCAGCGCCAGGAACATGAACAGTACCGACGATCCCCCGTAACTCATTAATGGTAAGGGGATACCCGTGACCGGCATAAAGCCAACTACCATGCCTACGTTTACCAGGATGTGGAAAGCCAACACTGCCACCACACCCATTACCACAAAAGCGCCCGCCCGGTCAGGGGCTGTCTGAGCGTTCTGAATCAGACGCATCAGCACGATAAAGTATAGCAGCAGAAGGCCCATAGCGCCGATGAATCCGTGCTCCTCGGCAAAGGCCGCGAAGATAAAGTCAGTATGCGGTACCGGCAGGAACTGTCCCTGGGTCTGGCTGCCTTGGGCCGTGCCCTTGCCGAAGATGCCTCCCGAGCCGACCGCAACCAGGGACTGTATTAACTGGTAACCCTTGTGCTGAGGATCGGCTTCCGGCTCCATAAACGTCGTGAGCCGGTCGCGCTGGTAGGGTTTGAGCACGTGCCATCCTACTGGCGCCAGCAACGCCGCAACCAGCAGAATCACCAGCGCGTGCTTGCCTTTCATTCCCCCCAGAACCAGTCCCATGATCGCGATCGGCAAATATGTCAGAGCGGTACCAAGATCGGGCTGGACTAGCACCATCACCATCGGAATGCCCACCAGCGCCCCGGCCTTCACGATGTCCTGTGCTTCGCACTCCCCCTTTATGTCAGCGAAGTATTTAGCCACCGCCAGGATGAGGACGAGTTTGATCCACTCCGATGGCTGGAAATGAAACAAACCGACATCCACCCAGCGCCGTGCCCCCAGATACTTCTTCCCGAACACCGCAACCGCCAGCAGCGACGCAATCGATGCCACATAAAACAGCGGTACCCGTTCGATGAGCGCCTGGTAGCTCACCATGCTCATGGCGAACATCAGCGCCACTCCGCCCACTACCCAGTACACCTGCTTGAGGTGGACACCCATGAACTTGGTATGCAAGGTTGCGCTATAAATCTCGACCACGCCGAGTGCGCAGATCAGCAGCACCAGCGCCAGCAGCACCCAGTCGAAATCGCGATACGAAACGTAGCGGCTCACTGGTCGCTCCGGCGCAGTAGCGCGGTCGCGGCGGGTGAAACCGCCGGCTTTTCTTCCGGCTTCTTCGGTGCAGGCTGGGCCGGATCTGGTTCTGGCGCGCGCTTCAGTTTGGGCTGCGGCAACTGCGGCTGCGTTACGGCCTGGGAATCGGAACTCCCTGCGCCCGCTGCCGCGTCTCCTGCCGACGGAGCATCTTGTGCCGATACCCCGGGCGCCGCTTTCAGCGGCTTGCTCTTGTCGTCCAGCGGGACGTACATCGTTCCCGCTTGTACCTTGTCGTCACTACCGGCGGCATCGCTGCCCTCATGCCAGACAGCACTTACCTCGGCCTGCTTCGCACCGGGTACCTGACCTTGCGCCACTTGCGTTTGCCGAGCGCGTTGTTTCTCGACGTAAACCTTGATGACCTTTTGCGCCAGTAGTGCCGAGTGCCACCCCCATCCGCCGCCTTGTGTCAGCACCGCAACTACAATCTCCGGGTTCCTGCGGGGAGTCATTCCCACAAACCACGAATTGTCGTTGAACTTCGCCTTGGCGCTGGTTCCCAGCGTCTTCCGCGCGTCTTCCGAGATGGTTTGCGCAGTGCCAGTCTTCCCTGCGAAATCGATGCCGTTCATGTGCGCCGCCGCGGCAGTTCCGATGGTCGTCACCTGCGCCATTGCGTCCGTGATCTTGACCCAGTTGTCCTGGTCGATGTCGTAGTGCGCTTTGTCGTTGTAGTTAGCGGCCTGCTTGAACCCCGGCGGAAACTGATCGGGAAACGCGACATGCGGGCGAACCATCGTCCCGTCGCTGGCGATGGCGCCAATCGCGCGCGCCAACTGGATCGGCGTCACTGCTACGGCGCCCTGCCCGATGCCTACCGAGATCGTTTCGCCGGCATACCACTTCTGCTTGTAGTTCTTGATCTTCCACTCTTCCGACGGCATGATGCCCGACACTTCCTGCGGAAGATCGATGCCCGTCTTCTGTCCCAGGCCGAACATCGTCGCGTATTTCGCGATGCGGCTGATACCTAGCTTCTCAGCCAGCGTGTAGTAATACGTGTCACATGAGTCGTAGATGGCCTTGGAAATATCCACGCGCCCGTGCTTCTGGTCACATTTGAAGAAGCGGCCGTAAAACGACGCGCCGCCGCCGCAGTTCACTACCAGGTTCTGCGCAATGCCTTCCTGTAGTCCCGCCACCGACATGATGATCTTGAACGTCGAGCCCGGAGCCAGCTGCGCCTGGATCGCCTTGTTGAGCAGCGGTTTGTCGGGGTCCTTCACCAGCCGGTTCCACTCGTCGCGGCTTACGTGGACCGCAAATGCGTTCGGATCAAAGGCAGGCTCGCTGACCAGCGCCAGAATCTCGCCTGTCCTCGGGTCCATCGCTACGATTGCCCCAGGCTTGCCTTCCAACGCCTGTTCGGCGGCAATCTGGAGATCGAGATCGATCGTCAGCTTGAGCTGTTTGCCCGGCACCGCCGGCACGTCGCTCAGCGTTCCCACTTCTTTGCCGCGACTATTGACCAGCACCTGCCGCGAGCCGTTCTTGCCCATCAAAATATCGTTGTAATACTGCTCGACGCCCGACATACCCACCACATCGCCCGGGTTGTACAGCTCCCACTGCGGCTGCGTCAGCATTTCTTCGCTGACCTGCCCGACGTAGCCGATAACGTGCGCCATGAATCCGTTTTTGGGATACAAGCGACGGTGCACCGTGATGACATCGAGCTCCGGCAGATCGGCGCGATGAGATTCCAGAAAGGCCAGCTCGTCGGGAGTGATGTCGTCTTTCAGAAATAGCGGCTGATAGCCGGGCACCGCATTCATGCGCTTGATGCGCGCGCGCAATTCGTCAGCCGGAACGTGCAGGCCTTCCGCAATCTTCTCGGCGTCCACATCGAGATTGCGGTTCTGGTCGCGCAGCAGCAGCACGGAGAATGACGGGTAATTGTCAACAATGATGCGGCCTTCACGGTCGAGCAGCTTGCCGCGCGGCGCGAGGATGGGGACTTGCTTGATGCGGTTCTGTTCCGCCAGCGAGCTGTAGTAATCGCTGCGTGCTACCTGAAGCCGCCACAAACCGAACGCCAAAAACAGGAAAATTGCCAGCAGAACATACTGGATAGCGGTGAGCCGTAATGAAGAAACCTTTTCGTCGCGACCAAACATCGACAGCTATGACTTTCGCCTTGGATCCGTAGTTACCGGCACACTCGTCCCGTCTAAAGAGGTGTCGCTATACGCACGTGGCTGCATCGTGTAGCGACGCTCACAAATGGTTCCCGTTGTTGTCTGGACAACTTCACGCCGCCGAAGTTACGTGTGCGAGCTCTTGGTTGTATTGTAGCCCCGCCCGCTGCTGGGCGATGACGAAAAGGGCCGCAATTTCAATGTTTTTGAGGCGTAAGAACCAGCAGAAATAATGAATTCTACGGTTCCCGACGCGCTGAGAATAGACCGACCGGCCTACCTCTGCTTGAAGCGGTCCAGCAGATGGAACACCAGCAGGCCGACAACCGCATTCGCCAGGGCAGCGATGGCCACGTGGCTCCAACTCCAGATCAGCGGCTGCCGCAGCAGGCCGCGTCCCACACCGTAGTACACGCCTTCATGAATCACAAAGAACCCGTACACAATCAAAAAACGTGTTCCCGGGTTATCGACATCGATCTTCACTCCCAAGGACGACGCCAGGTATCCCACGATCGTGTCGGTGATGCCATACATCCCGATCAGGTGTGCGGGACCGCCCAGCGAGTCTTGCAGCAACCCGATGATGGCACCGGTAACACAGCCCATGACCGGATTACGCCGCGCTACGGCAAAGAAAATTACCACCATCATTGGCAGGTCGAGCACCGCCAACCAGCGCAGTTTCGCCGTGAAAAACGCCTGAATGAAAATTGCGATCAGCGGAACAAAGACGACGACCAGCCAGTTGAATTCGTAGGCTGCGGCTTGCTCTCGAGAGGTCAGGCTTCCGCGAAAAGGCATGGCAGGCGCCGTCATTGGGGCGGGTTCTCCGCAGAATTCGGGTTCTTCGGCGCATTCGCAGCCGGCTCACCCGGTTGCACCACTGGCGCCTTCCGCACCTGAGGCATCGTCGCAGGATTTGTGTTGCCATCGGTCGGCGCCATGGTCGCGCCCCCAGGTTTAGCCGTAATTCCTGTCTTCGGAGCCGCACTTGGATTTTGTTTCAGCGGCGCCGTTGCAGAAGCCCCCAATGGCTTCGTGGTTGCGCCGTTCGTTCCCAAAGACTGCGAGCCGGGCGAATGAGATTTCGCGGTGCCGGGTTGGGCTGCCGCTCCCGGCGCCGCATTCGATGTTGCCGCGCCCGTACTGCCACCCTGTGTGCCTGCCGTTCCCGGAATAACAGCACCAGCAGCCGGTGCCACAGGTACTCCAGGCAAATGTTCGCTCAGAATGTCAGACGCTCGAATCGGCCCCAGATCTTTCGTGTCCGGCGCCTTCTCTTCGATCTTAGTGACTACCAGCACCTCTTCCAGCCGATCGAGCCGTGCCGACGGAATCACCCGAATGTTGAGAAACAAGTCTTTGCCCGGCTCAACCGAAGCCACCGTCCCCACAAGCAATCCCTTGGGAAAAATTCTGTCCCCGCCGCTGGTGATGACCGTGTCGCCCGGCTTTACCGGCTCGTCGCTCATGATGTACTGCAGTGTGGTTGTTCCGTTCGGCGCGCCTTTCAGGATTCCCTGAAGCCGCGAATCTTTCAGCGCCGCGCCCACTCCGCTCAACTGGTCATTGATGGGCAGTACCTGCGCCGAAGTCGCCGAAACCTGCACGATCTTCCCCACGATCCCCGTTGGCGTAATCACCGCCATGTCTGGCTTAAGGCCGTCATCCGAGCCCTTGTCGATGTAGAGCACGCGCGACTGCTCAGTGCCGCTGGTGCCGATCACCTGCGCTGCAACCGTCTGCTCGATGTATTGCTCTTTGAACGCCAGCAGCGTCTGGATGCGCCGCGCCATGGTGGCGTCTTCACTGAGCCGCGTCTGCTCCAGCTTCATGCGTTCGATATCGGCACGTAACTGCTCGTTTTCGCGACGCACATCGCGCAGATAGAGATACCCACTCCATTTGTTGTGCAGCCACTGCTGACTGTGAACGAGGGCCTTCTCGAATGGTGTGACCGCGCCGATTGCCCACACGCGAATCAGGCGAATCTCGCCTTCCTGTGCCGGACGCCGTACTTGGATAGCAAGCCCGATAATCTGGGCAAACAGAATCGCCGCCAGTACGATGAGGTTCCGGTAGCGACCGAGAATTGTGTCCATATCAGCGCCGGTGCCCGTGGGCCGGCATGCCTATTTCGGCAGAGTTTCGAAAGGCCGCCCAGGGTGGAAGCGGTGAGCTCGGCTACTGGCAACTGTTCTTTAGTCGATCGAAATCTTCCGCAGCAGTTTGAAGTCGCTCAGCATCTTGCCCGTGCCCAGCACTACACTGCACAGCGGATCATCGGCAATCGACACTGGCAATCCCGTTTCTTCGCGAATGCGCTTGTCCAGGTTCTTCAGCATCGCGCCGCCGCCCGTCAGCACAATACCACGATCGCTGATGTCAGCCGACAACTCCGGCGGCGTCCTTTCCAGCGCAACGCGAATCGCGTTCAGGATGGTCGAAACGCACTCACTCACTGCTTCCCGCACTTCGCTGTCGTCGATGGTGATGGTCTTAGGCACGCCCTCAATCAGGTTGCGTCCCTTGATCTCCATCGTCATCGGTTTTTCCAGCGGATATGCCGAACCAATCTCCACCTTGATCTGTTCCGCCGTGCGCTCGCCGATCAGCAAGTTGTACTTGCGCTTCATGAAATTCATGATGGCTTCGTCCATCTGGTTGCCCGCCATGCGCACCGAGCGCGAATACACGATGCCACTGAGCGAGATCACAGCGATGTCGGTCGTGCCTCCACCGATATCGACCACCATGTTGCCGCTGGGCTCGGTAATCGGCAGGCCCGCGCCAATCGCGGCCACCATCGCCTGCTCGACGAGGTGTACTTCACTCGCCTTCGCGCGATAGGCCGAGTCCATGACCGCGCGCTTTTCTACCTGCGTGATCTCCGACGGCACGCCGATCACGATGCGCGGATGCACCAGCATCTTGCGGTTGTGCGCCTTCTGGATGAAGTAGTTCAACATCTTCTCAGTGACTTTGAAGTCGGCGATCACGCCATCTTTCATCGGCTTGATGGCCACGATGTTCCCCGGCGTGCGGCCCAGCATTTCCTTGGCCTCTTTGCCCACCGCTTCGACTTCACCAGTATTTTTGTTGATTGCGACAATCGAAGGCTCGTTGACCACGATGCCTTTGCCGCGCGCATACACCAGCGTATTGGCTGTTCCCAGATCGATAGCCAGATCGCTGGAGAACATGCTGAACAGCGACCGGACATTGCTGCCCCGCGAAGTACGATTATGAAATCCGTTGGATGACATTACGACTGTTTCTTCCTATGAATTAGGGCGTGCAACCACAAACTTCCCGTCCTGCGGACAAAGACACGCAAATCCCTTTTCCCATTCCCCTTTGCAAATTGAGGGTCTAAGTGTTTCAGGGTCTTGCGGTTCCGAGGAGTCCGGCAGGCCAGTCCACTGCTGGAACGGGAAACTATGGTCGCTCCGTATGGCAACAGAGTACCACCGGAAGCTAAGCCATTGGAATAGCAGCAGCGTGCTACTTTCGCAGCAAGACTCTTGGCAAGACGTCCCTCGTGCCATCCTGAAGGGGCACATCTCCAGCCGTGCGCCACATCACCGCCACTTTCAGCCGTTCTTGTTACTATTTCCCGTCGCTCTACTAACCCGACTCAGGAGCCATGTCCTTGTCGAACAATTCGGTTGTCCTCTCGCATTCTTATTTGCTCCCTGCTTTTCATCACTCGCCGCCTCCGCCGCCACCCAAAAACAAGTCGTCCCGCTCAACTCCGGTTGGGAGTTCCATCAAGTCCTCACCGGACCCGCGGTCCAGGCACCGACTCCGTCCTCTAACGACGCGTCGCAATGGCACGCCGCCGTGGTTCCCGGATGCGTTCACCTCGATCTGTTGCGCAACAAGCTAATCCCCGATCCTTATTACCGCGACAACGAAGCTAAGCTGCAATGGATCGAGAACGCCGACTGGGAATATCGCACCACTATCCAAGCCACACCCGCACTGCTGGGGCAGAAGAACCTCGACCTCGTCTTCGAAGGACTCGACGCCTACGCCAAGGTCTACCTCAACGACCAGCTCATCCTCACCGCCGACAACATGTTCCGCGAGTGGCGCGTGAACGTGAAGGCCGCCCTCAAGCCCGGCGCCAACCAACTGCGCGATCGTTTTCCCCTCGCCGATCAAGGCCGCAGCCGACATCGCGGCTAACGATCCCTGGCGTGAGAAGACCCACGTCGAGGCCAAGACCTACGTCCGCAAAGCCGCCTACGAGTACGGATGGGACTGGGGCCCGCGCTTCGTCACCAGCGGCATCTGGCGTCCCGTGCGCCTCGAAGCCTGGGACAACGCTTCGCATCGCCAACGTTCACATCCGCCAGCTCGACGTATCGTCCGCCGTCGCTGCAGCTCGACGCCGAAGTCGAAGTCGAAGCGACTTCCGCAACCAGCGCGATCATCGCAATTGACTACACCGTCTCCGGCAAATCCGCCGCAGCGAATCGCACCGTGCAACTGCAACCTGGCGTCAATCATGTCGTGCTGCCCATCGAGATTGCGAATCCCTCACTCTGGTATCCCGCGGGATACGGCGCGCAGCCCATCTACAAATTCAACGTGCAACTCAAGGCCGGCAAGCAAGTCGAGGACGAAGCCACTGCCAAGACCGGTCTGCGCTCCATCGTCCTGCGCCGCGAACCCGACCAGTGGGGACGCTCCTTCGAGTTCGTCGTCAACGGCATTCCCGTCTTCGGCAAAGGCGCTGACGTCATTCCCTTCGACAGCTTTCCGACCCGCGTCACCACCCAGCAATACCGCCAGGTCCTGCAATCGGCGGTGGACGCCAACATGAACATGGTCCGCCATTGGGGCGGAGGCTACTACGAGACCGACGAGTTCTACGACCTCTGCGACGAGCTCGGCATCATGATCTGGCAGGACTTCATGTTCGGCAACGACTGGCAGCCCGGCACCTACGACTGGAAGCTCAACGTCGCCGCCGAAGCCGCAGCAGCAGCTGCGAACGCCTGCGCAACCATCCCAGCATCGTCCTCTGGTGCGGCAACAACGAAACCGAAGTCGCACTCGCCTGGAAGGACCGCGACAAGCTCGCTCCCGAAGTCCGCTTCCAGATGTGGCAGGACTACGTCTCCACATTCAGCGGCATCCTCGCCGCCGCCGTCAACCGCTACGCACCCGAAACGCCCTACTGGCCCAGCTCACCCAGCGCCGACTACGAAGAAGCTCAACGACAAGTACCAGTCCGGAGACATGCACGACTGGACCGTCTGGCACGGCCGCGTTCCCTTCACCGACTACGAGAAGCACAACCCGCGCTTCATGACCGAGTACGGCTTCCAGTCGTTCCCCGAGATGCGCACCGTCGAAACCTTCACCGTTCCCGAAGACCGCCTCAACATCTTCACTCCGGTCATGCTGGCGCACCAGAAGAACAACGCCGGCAACGCCATCATCCGCGACTACATGCTGCGCGACTATCCCGCAGCCCAAGGACTTCGCCTCGTTCCTCTACGCCAGCCAGGTCCTGCAGGCCGAAGGCATCAAGATCGGCGCCGAGCATCTTCGCCGCAATCGCCCGCGCACCATGGGCTCGATCTACTGGCAGCTCAACGACTGCTGGCCCGTCGCCTCATGGTCGAGCCTCGACTACTACGGACGCTGGAAGGCCCTGCACTACTACGCTCGCCGCTTCTACGCGCCCGTCCTCGTCTCGCCGCATCAGGAAGAAGGCAACGTCGCGGTGTACATCGTCTCCGACAAGACTTCGCCAACGGTGGCTACGCTTCGCGTCCGCATCCTCAGCTTCGACGGAGCGGTGCTCAGCGACAAGTCGCAGCCGGTGACAATCAGCTCCGCTTATCGAGCAAGGTGTATCTCACGATTCCCATGCTCGACATCACCAACCTGCCCAACGCCGACCTCGGCAAGATCTTCGCCGTCACCGATCTTTTGGTGGACAACAAACCAATCTCCAGTAACACGCTCTTCTTCGTCCCAAAGAAGGACATGCAACTGCCGGAGGCGAAGATCACGAGCGCGCTGACCGCCGTAAAGCCCGGCGAGTTCTACTCACTTCACCTTGCTTCGCCGGTGCTCGCGAAGAGCGTGTACGTCAGCTTCGGCAACCTCGACGCCAAGCCCGCCGACAACTACTTCGACCTTCTACCGGGTCAGGTGATCGACCTGCCGATCACCAGCGCCGCCTCGCTCGACGAGCTACAGAAAAATCTGAAAGTGATTTCGCTCACCGATGCGTTCGGCCCGCATGAGGCGCAGGTGTCGGCGGGAAATTAAAATCGATGGGTGCCCCATCCTTTCGCCTGATTTTGGCGAAAGGGTGGGAAACAAAAACCTCACTGCAGCGCTTTCGCCTGTTCGATGATCTGCTCGGGTCGCGCCCGCACTCGATAGTCTTCGGTAAGGTTCAGCCAGCGAATGGTTCCCGAGGAATCCAGAAGGTATTCCGCCGGGCGGGCAATGTCTTGTCCGTCAGGGCCCGCGCGGCGATGCAGAATGTCATAGCGGCGAATCACCTCCGCTTTCGGGTCGGAAAGGAAGGTGTATGTGTAACCCGCCTTGGCGGCGAGATTGTGAGATATTTCCGGCGTGTCCACGCTGACGGCCACGGGCCGCACGCCTAGTTGCTCAATTTCTGCCAGATGTTTTTCGATACCCCGTAACTCGGAGTTGCAGAACGGTCACCAGTAGCCGCGGTAGAAGACCAGCAACACTCCTTTAGGCGGCGTTTGCGAGCCCGGCAGAGGCGAGGTCAACAGGCTCGAAAGTGCAACCGGATTGTTGTTCGTATCCAGCAGCACAAATTCGGGCGCCTTCTGCCCAACCACCAGCGCCGTCGAAGGCGGCGGCAACTGCTTTGTCATGACGAAGATGATGTAACAGAAAAACCCCAGGGTCGCGAGGCTGAGCACGCCTAGAATGGGCCCGAAAATTTTTCCCCGGTATTGCCGCGGCTGCCCGAGCGCGCGCTGCAAGCCGATTACGAGCAGCACTCCTCCCACGGCGAAGAGCAGGAAGCTGGCCCATGGAACGTCGCGGGTGACAGGATAATTTGCAAAAACGAACAGATAGCTGACGAAGGCGACGAGGCTTACCAGAAATCCAGCCCACAGATACCAGTTCCATCGGCGCTTCATCGCGACCCTGCACGCGGTCCGGGATTGGGAAACTCATGCATCGGTCGATTTTAATCGCGTACGCCGCGCACACCCGTGAAAATCCGCGACCGCGTTCCTTTGCTCCCTGATGAAGCTTTTCCCCGACCCAATTCGTATCAATCTCCGGAGGCTTCCACCATGAAACTCTCCGCATTCCTACTGATTCTGCTTTTGCTGATCAGCCTCGCCGCCTGCGTGCCCGGCCCCAACAACCTGAAAGGCACCATCGGCCCACGCGATACCGTCGCCGGATTCTGGCTCGGCCTCTGGCAAGGCTTCATCGCGCCATTCGTCTTCGTCATCTCACTGTTCGTCAACGGCCTGAACATCTACGAAGTCCACAACAATGGCGCCTGGTATAACTTCGGATACCTCTTCGGCCTCATGTGCTTCTTCGGCGGCGGAGGGCATAAGGCCCGACGGCGGCGGTGACATTTCTTTCCTGCCGAAAACCCCACTGAAGCCCCCAAAACCAAGCCGCTGGAATCATTCATAGAGTACCCCTCCCCCTAAACGACGGCGACGGTTCTGCGATAGAGCCATATGTCTCGTAAGTTATTTCGTTAGAATGTGTTACGGGCTATCTTGACGATCCATGCAATCAATACAATCAATGCAAATACTTACAATACTTTCAATACTCCTATCGAAAGCCTTCGAATTACGGTCTAGGTAGCCGCCGAGATTTCAAGGAGCCGCTTCCAATCCACGGAGTGGGCGTGGATCGAGGCAAGAGACACCAATCCCTCTCCTCGCAGCGATGGTGCGCCGGAGGGAGGCGGCTGCGAAAGGGCGCCGGTCACGATTAGGTGTGATAACCCGAAGAGTTCGTCGGCGCCACCTGCGTTGACTCATACGTATGAGTCAGATAAACTCATGGTATGGCTAAACGACTGCAAGTGATCGTGCAGGATCCGGAGTACCGCGAGATCCAACGGGCCGCCCGATCGCGGCACATGTCTCTCGCCGAATGGGTGCGACAGGCGCTGGCGTCGGCACGCCGCCAGGAGCCCACGACCAGCGACGGAAGGAAACTGGAGGCCGTCGCCCGGGCACTGCAGCACGAATATCCCACGGCAGGCATCGACCAGATGCTGGCCGAGATTGAGTCAGGCTACCAGACGGGAACGGGCGCTTGATTCTGGTAGATTCCAACATCCCCATGTACCTGGTGGGCGCGCCGCATCCTCACAAGATCGATGCCCAGCGGCTACTGGAGAAACTCATCCGTGACCGCCAACGCCTAGTCACCGACGCCGAGGTCTTACAAGAAATCTTGCATCGCTATGTAGCGATCAACCGCCGCGACGCGATTCAGCCCGCGTTTGATGCGCTGTTGGGCGTGGTTGACGAGACGCTGCCGGTCGATGCCAGGGCGGTCGGGCGGGCCAAGCAAATCGTGCTGGAGTACCAGAGACTCTCGGCTGGCGATGCGGTCCATTTGGCGGTCATGGAGCAGCACGGTATCGAACAAATTCTAAGTTTTGACGCCGGCTTCGACGCTTTTCCCGGCATCACGCGACTCTCGTAGTTGCGCGGGTTAGCGCAAGTGACTAAAAGCCCCACCCCGCCAAAGGAAGGCGGGATGGGCCATCCGCCTCTAAGTTCTTTTGTGAGTTGGAGCGCGGGGTGGGCCATCCACCAAGAGCA
This sequence comes from uncultured Acidobacteriaceae bacterium, assembly GCA_963738905.1. Classification (GTDB taxonomy): domain Bacteria; phylum Acidobacteriota; class Terriglobia; order Terriglobales; family Acidobacteriaceae; genus DASRAA01. The sequence continues at coordinate 588,355 of CAVTYG010000004.1, read as the reverse complement.
TTCATGGTGATTCGTGGGAAAGCCCCACATCTGCCAACGGAAGGCAGATATGGGCCACGGGATATGTGGGCCACCTGCGAAGCTTAGGTGTGGGCCGTTACTGTAGTCTGCGTCGCTGATAGGGCCATCTTCCGTCGTTTCATCATCCAGACACGCACGCGCCAAGCTAGTAGCCATGTGAACAGAACGGCGTACAGATACGGCTTGGCTTCACTTCTTTTCATCCAAACAAAGTGGAGGACAGCTGCGATCGCAATAGCATAGACAGAGGTGTGCAACGATTTCCAGCGCCGTCCCATCCGCCGAATAGAAAGGCGGTTTGAAGTAAACGCGAGAGGAATCATTAAAATGAACGCGCACAACCCCATCCAAATGAATGGCCTCTTGCCAATGTCGACACTAATCCGCTCCCAGTGAAACGATTTATCGAGCCAAACGTAGGTCCCGAAATGAAGCGACGCGTAGAAGAACGTCAGCAATCCGAACATCCTTCGAAATGAAATTATTTCATTCACTCCAGTGAGGCGTCGCACCGGTGTGATCGCGAGCGTTACAAGTAGCAGGATCATCGTCCAATCACCCGTCTCATAAGTAATCGCTTCGACGGGATTGTCACCAAGAGTCTGGTGGGAGCCATGCACTGCCAGGATCGACTGCAGGGGCAAGACAGGTGACAAGCAACAGCAGCTTTACTACCTTCAAACGCATGCAACAGGTACGAGCACAAAGGGCGCTCAGTTCTCCCACATCGATGACATCATCACAGAAGTCGTTGCGTTCATCCCACAGATAGATCTTTGGATGGCCCAGATAACCACCTCCGGACGCCGAAAAATTCATGAATCGGGTGCTCCAGTCAAGGACGCGCAGCGGCCTTGAGTGGGGATTGTCGCGGGTGGTCAACAATTGCCGACCTCGGGCTCTCATCGGGATTCGCGACGAAAAGCCCCACCCCGCCAAAAGAAGGCGGGATGGGCCACCCTCAGTTTGGGATGTGATCTGTTATCGGGACGCGAAAGGGTGGGCCACCCGACGGCCTGCCAGGCGGCTTCCTGGTTGGCGCGATCGTGAAAGTGCGGGTGACGCATCGCCTCAATTGGGTCTGTGAGCTTCTTCGGCGCCGAGGCGAAGAACTGGCCCGAGACGTCGGTTCCGACCGCCTAATTTATGAAATGGTGAATTGCCTCGTTGGCGTTATCTTGAAATGAAGTATTTTTCAAATCAGTAAAAAAAGTGCTCTGGTCCACCATGTCCCCTGATAACTTACCCGCTTTACTGGCATAAAAAACGCCGCCTTTATACCGCTCATCCGAAATGGCATCTACAAAGCGTTTTGCACCTACGTCCAGCGTATGCACCATTCCGCCCATCAATGGGAATACAATAGGCATCATCACATACTTCAACATAAACCGCATTGCTGGGGGAAGACTATCTGGCGCCTGAGTTCCTTTTGTATTTCCTGGGCTCACAACAATAAACTTGAGCTCAGGATATTTTCTTGCCATTGATAACGTCCACATGGTTTCTGCATACTTGACATATGCGTATGCTTGCAATGCATTAAACTTATTACCAAAATATGATCCATCAAGAACAGCAGCAAACTCATCTACAGAAGAAGTCCTCATTGAAACTGGTTTTACTCCGAGCATCTTTACTCCTGGAACAGCTTCCGCACTGACTGATAGAACTGTTTTCCTTAACTTGTCCCGTTTAATTAATTCCTCCACTAGAATTACATTACCTAAAATATTCGTAGCAGCTAATTGATTCATACCGGAAGGCGTAGATTTCGCAGCCGTTTTCCCAACTACTCCACCTGCGTTTAGAACTATTGCATCAATGGGTTCCCTTATTTCTTCTGCTGCTTTTCTTACAGAATTTGCATCCGTAACATCCCCAATAATAGTTTCAAAAACCGTTTTCCCCGTTTTCTCCTCAAGGTCCTTTTTTGCTGCCTCTGCTCTCGCTCGATTTCTGCAAAAAAGAATTATCTTTTTTGTTTCTTTTTTCAATGCTAACTGTCGGGCAGTCTCTTTCCCAAGCCCAGCATTTGCTCCGGTTATTAAGATACTTTCGTTCATTTGTTCTGCGTCTCCGTGGTAAAGGGTTAAGATCGAGTCGTGAGGCCCCGCGAGGCCAGAGCCGGCTTGCTAATTTAGAACTATTCAGTTATATATTGGTGCGATGAGCATTGTCAATGAGTTTTGAACCAAATGATTAAAAATATCGCTAGGCCGCGGGGTCGGCCGCGCAGCTTCGACGAGAGAGACGCGCTGGAAAAGGCGACTCAGGTGTTCTGGTCGAAAGGCTACGACGGCGTCACGATTGACGATCTCGTCGCCGGGATGGGCGTGGGACGGCCGAGCCTGTATGCCGTCTTCGGGGACAAGCGGGCGATATTCTTGCGCGTCCTCAGGGCGTACGCAGAACGGAAGGGCGCATCAGCCGCGAAGGCACTCCTCTCGCCACAGAGTCTTCACGACTCGATCGCGGGCTTTCTGAGGTACGCCGTCGAGAGTGCGACCGAGAAAGGGTCCGCCCGGGGCTGCCTTATGGTGTGCGTCGCACCGCTTGTGAACGACGCTGAGGTTCAGCGGTTCCTGCAGAGCACGGTCGCGGGAGGCGCGGCGCTGGTGGAGCGCCGTTTCCGGGACGGGATCTGTGCGGGAGACATCCCGCCTGACTTTCCGGTAGCCGTGCGCGCGGTCCAAGTCACGGATTTTGCTCGTGGCCTGACCATGCGTGCGCGGATAGGCACACCGCGCAAGACGCTCCTCAAAGATGCTGAGGAAGCTGCCGAATTGGTGCTCCTGCCGCGGCGCGTCTGACGGGTTATCGGAAATAATTCACTGAGGAATTGACCATGACAACTGACATGAGCGGGGGACTCGGGGCGTTTCCTCGTCTGTGCCAATTCGTCCACCGGTTGAACCAATTACTCCCGCCCGATACGATGGAGAGTTTGCACTTAAAGTTTTGGAGGCATTTATGGCAACCATGGAACAGAAGGCGCCCGCGGCGGTCGCGAGCAAGGCCGCCGTGTACAAGAACTTCATCAACGGTGAGTGGGTGGAGAGCAACACCGGGAAGACGTTTGAGAACCTCAATCCGGCGGACACGCGCGATGTGGTCGGCGTGTTTCAGCGCTCGGACGCGGACGACGTGAACCGCGCCATCGATGCCGCCAGCGAAGCCTATAAGAAGTGGCGGCTGGTGCCGGCTCCGCGGCGCGCCGAGATGCTGTACAAGGCGTCGGAGATCCTGATTGGGCGCAAGGAAGAGTACGCGCAGTTGATGACGCGCGAGATGGGCAAGGTGATTAAAGAGACGCGCGGCGACGTGCAGGAAGCCATTGACTGCGGCTACTACACGGCGGGCGAAGGGCGTCGGCTGTTTGGGCCGACGGTTCCGTCGGAGCTGCCCAACAAGTTTGCCATGGCCGTGCGCCAGCCGCTGGGCGTGTGCGCGATGATTACGCCGTGGAACTTCCCGATGGCGATTCCGTCGTGGAAGCTGTTCCCTGCCCTGGTGGCGGGCAACACCGCGGTGATCAAGCCGGCGCAGGACACTCCGCTGTCAACCTATAACTTTGTGCAGGCGCTGGCGGATGCGGGCATTCCCGCGGGCGTGGTGAACATCGTGAGCGGGTTCGGCGGCGAAGTGGGCACTCCGATGACGCAGCATAAGGATGTGCGCGCGGTGTCGCTGACGGGCTCGACGGCCGTGGGACGCATCGTGGGACAGGAAGCGGCGAAGACCTTCAAGCACTGCTCGCTGGAGTTGGGCGGGAAGAATCCGATGATCGTGCTCGACGACGCGAACCTGGAACTGGCGCTCGAAGGCGCACTGTGGGGATCGTTTGGGACGACCGGGCAGCGGTGCACGGCGACGAGCCGCATCATTGTGCAGAAGGGCGTGTACCGGAAGTTTGTGGATGAGCTGGTGGCGCGCGCGCAGAAACTGAAGGTCGGCAACGGGCTGGATGAGTCGGTGGATATGGGTCCGGCGGTGAATGAGTCGCAGATGAATACCGACCTGAAGTACATCGAGATCGGTAAGGGCGAAGGCGCGAAGCTGATGTGCGGCGGGCACAGGCTGGAAGGCGAGGCGTATAAGTACGGATGGTTCGTGGCGCCGACGGTGTTTGCGGATGTCGATCCGAAGATGCGGATTGCGCAGGAAGAAATCTTTGGTCCGGTGGTGTCGATTATTCCGTGCGACGGGCTGGAGAATGCCATCGAGATCGCCAACGACATCGAGTACGGGCTGTCGTCGTCGATCTACACGAAAGATGTGAACAAGGCGTTCACGGCGATGCGCGATTTGTATGCGGGCATTACGTACATTAACGCTCCGACGATCGGCGCGGAAGTTCACTTGCCGTTCGGTGGAACGAAAGCCACGGGCAACGGTCACCGCGAAGGCGGAATCGGCGCGATTGATTTCTATACGGAGTGGAAGTCGGTGTACATCGATTACTCGGACAAACTGCAGAAGGCGCAGATCGACCGGCCGGAATAAAACAGTTGTCAGTTGTCAGTGGTCGGTTATCAGTTGTCAGTGATTAGTGATCAGTAATTGGTTGGGTCTCTAAGAAGGGACGCATCATGCCTACAAAAACTGCCACTGAAGTGGTCGCCGCGAAGAGGATGGCCAATGTGCGCTATGCGATTCGCGATCTGGCCGTCGTCGCTGATGAGGTCGCTCGCGAAGGTCACAAGATTCTCTACCTCAACATCGGCGACCCGTGTAAGTTCGACTTTCCCACGCCGCCGCACATGATCGAGGCGGTACATAAGGCGATGCTCGACGGGCATAACAGCTACGGCGAGTCACTGGGCATCAAGCCGGCGGTGGACGCGATTCGGCACCAGGCAGAGCGCGACGGCTTCAAGGATATTCAGAGCATCTTCGTCGGCTATGGCAGCGGCGAGGTCATCGATAGTTGCCTGACCGCGCTGATCAATCCCGGTGACAACGTTCTGACGCCGAGTCCGGAATACCCCTTGTATGGAGCGGTGCTGGCCAAACTCGGTGCTGTTCCGAATGCGTACGATCTCGACGAGGCGAACGGCTGGGAGCCGGACGTCACCGACATGGAGAGCAAGATCAACCCAAAGACGCGGGCGATTCTGCTCATCAATCCCAGCAACCCGACAGGCGCAGTGATGTCACGGCAGACCCTGGAGAAAGTGCTGGAGTTGGCGCGCGAGCACAACCTCGTCATACTGGCCGACGAGATTTACGACAAGCTGATTTACGAGCCGGGCGCCAAGCACATTTCGATTGCGACGCTGGCGCAGGACGTTCCGATCATTACGTTCAACGGGCTCTCGAAGGCCTATCTCGTTCCGGGATGGCGCATTGGATGGGCGATTGCCACGGGGCCGCGCGAAGCGCTGCATCATTATCTGGAAGCTGTGCATCGCTTACTCAGGGCAAGGTTGTCGGCGCCGCATCCGTTTCAACATGCCATCAAGCCGGCGCTGGAAGGACCGCAGGACCATATCCCGGTGATGCTCGAAAAACTGCACCGCCGAGCGCACATCACCGAAGACTGGGCGAAGCGCACTCCTCGGGTCAGCCTGGTCAAGCCAAAGGGCGCGTTCTATGCGCACCCGTCACTCGATATTCCCGAGGACGATCTGACCTTCGTCACGGATTTGCTGAAGCAGAAGCACGTGCTGGTGGTACATGGTTCGGGCTTCGGCGAGAAACCGGGCACGCGCCACATGCGCATCGTCTTCCTGCCGCCAGAAGATGTGTTGCACGCCGCGTATGACAAGATCAGCGACTTCATGCAGGAGCGGTACAGTAGCCAGTAGCCGGTTGTCCGTTGTCGGTTGTCAGACAAGGACGCCGCGGATTTGCACGGATCTACACGGATTTATTTTTGGAGTAGAGGCCTTAGCTTGATCCGTACTCATCTGTAAAATCCGCGGTTGATTTTGGTCCTATCCAGGCGAAGCGAAATGGTCGATATTCATTGCCACATACTTCCCGGCATTGATGACGGCGCCGAGACGTGGGACATCACGACGAAGATGTGCCGCATGGCGGTGCGCGATGGCATCACGCACATTGTCGCCACCCCGCATTGCAACGGCATTTACGAGTACGAGCGCGCGCACCTCACCGACATGCTGGCGACGCTGAGTGAAGTGTCGGAGGGCAAGCTCACCTTCAGCATTGGCTGCGACTTTCACTTGACGCCGCAGAACCTGGAAGAGGCGATGGAGGACCCGCAGCGATTCGCCATCGGCGACACCCAGTACATGATGATCGAGTTCGAACATCACGGAATCCCGTCCAATGCGGATGAGCAACTCATGTCGCTGGTCAGCAGAGGAATGGTCCCGATCATCACCCATCCGGAACGAAACGACCATCTGATGAAGGACCTGGACCGGGTCTCGCGCTTCATCGAACTAGGCTGCCTGGTACAGGTGACCGCTAACGCATTCACCGGGTTCTGGGGCCCCAAATCGAAGAAGGCGGCAGAGAAGCTGCTCAAGCGACATGCCGTCCATATTGTCGCGACCGATGCGCACGACCTCAACCTGCGCCCTCCGATACTTTCCGGTGCGCGGAGACGAATTACACAGCTCGCCAACGCCGACGTCGCGGAAGCGCTGGTAACCCACAACCCGGCTGCGGTCGTGACGGGACAGAGCATTGTGCATTAGCTCTCGGAGGCTATTGCCGAATGCGCGGATTGAGCGCCGAGTAGGCAAGATCGGTGAGGAAGTTCACCAACACGTAAGTCAGGCCGATCACCAGAATGCATCCCTGCACCAGGTAGTAATCGCGGTTAGAAATCGCCTGTACGGTGAGCCGCCCGATTCCCGGCCACGAAAAGATGGTCTCGGTGACAATGGCTCCAGCAAGCATCGAGCCGAACTGCAATCCCACAACCGTCAAGACAGGGATCATCGCGTTGCGCAGGGCGTGGCGATACACAACCGTTCGCTCCGGCAACCCTTTGGCCCGGGCGGTCCGTATGTAATCCTGGCCCAACTCCTCGAGCATGGAAGTGCGAACCATGCGCGTGAGAATCGCCGCCAAAGCGGCGCCTAATGTGATCGCCGGAAGTATGAGATGTTGCCACGAACCGGCGCCCGAGACCGGCAACCAGCCGAGTTCGATCGCAAAGAAAAGAATCAGGATCGGTCCCAGGGCGAAGTTCGGGAACGAGAGCCCGAGGAGCGAGACGAAGCTCAGCGTGCGGTCATCCCAGCGATTGCGGTGCAGGGCGGAGCGCACGCCGGCCGGGACGGCGAGGCAAAGCGCGACAGTAAGCGCGGCAACCGTGAGCTGCAAGGTCCACGGATAGGCCTGGGCAATGATGTGTCCGACGTTCTGGTTGAAACGGAGCGAGCGTCCCATATCGCCGTGCAGCAAGCCGCGCCAGTAGTTCACATACTGCGTGCCAAGCGGAACGTCGAGGCCATAGGCATGTCTCGCTGCCTGGAGGTCGGCGGCCGGAGCGCCTTCGCCCAGCATCTGCTGGATGGGATCGCCGGGCACGATGTGAATCATGAGGAACACAACCGAGACGACCAGCCAGATGACCGGAACCATGTAGAGCAGGCGCGTGAAGATATAGCGAAGCATTACAACACCACCCTGGTGGCAGCCGCGGGATCGGGGTGCACGGTCTTCTCGATTCTCACCGAGTCAACGCGCAAGCCGTCCATGGTGACAACGGTGTAGCGATGACCATCGAATTCGAAGCTGTCGCCCGGTTGAGGAATCCGCTGGAGGGTGGTCAGGACGAACCCGGCTAGTGTTTCGAAGCCTTCGTCGCGTGGGAGTTTGATGTGATATTGCGAGTCCAGGTCGCGGATGTTGGTTGCGCCATCGAGCACTATGAGGGAGTCGCCAGCGGTGAACACGGGTTCGCTGACGTCGTATTCGTCCTTAATCTCACCGACGAGGTGGCCGAGAATATCTTCCACGGTGACCACACCGGCGGTTGAGCCGAACTCGTCAACCACCACGGCGAGATGGCGTTTGCGCTGTTTGAACTCGGTGAGCAGGTCGGGCAGGACTTTGGTCTCGGGAACGACGAGGACCTCGCGCATCAGGTGACGGACTTTCAGGTCGCTCGACCGGTTGGAGGCCGCATGGGACCCGCGGTTGCGGAGCCAGCGCATCAGGTCCTTGGCGTACAGAACACCAATGATGTGCTCGGGGCCGCGTTGAGGATCGTACACGGGAACGCGAGAGTGCCCCTCGTCGGCTACGCGCTGGAAGGCCTCGTCAAGCGACATGTCGCCGGGGATTGAGAAGATGTCAGGCCGGGGAACCATGACCTCGCGCACAAAGACATTTTCCATGTCGAGAGCGCGCTGAATCATCTGCTCCTGGGGTGCTTCCAGGACGCCGATGCGGCGACTGGCGGAAACGATGAGCTTGAGTTCCTCAGGAGAGTGGACGCCCCCTTCGCGGACCTGGCGGACTCCGAAGATCTTCAATACCACGCGCGACGAGGCGGTCATGATTGCAAGCAGGGGCGCACCGAGGGTCATGAATACATCCATCGGTCCGGCAACGGCGAGCGCAACCGTCTCGGTCCGCTGGAGAGCAACGGACTTGGGCACTACCTCGCCGAGGATCACGTGCATATAAGTGATCAGGATGAACGCGACGACGATGCTGACTGCATGGGCGTAAACATTGGAATGCGGCAGCCGAATGAACAGGGGTTCGAGCACCCGGGCCATGGCCGCTTCGCCGATCCAACCGAGGGCCAGGCTGGAGAGGGTGACGCCAAATTGCACGGCGGCGATGAACTCGTCGAGCTTCTGGTGGAGCTTTTGTACGGTACGGGCGCCGATGCGATGGGCCGCGATGAGCTGCTGGAGCCGGGTATCGCGCACGCTGACCATGGCGAACTCGGCGGCAACAAAAAACGCGTTCGCCGCGACGAGTAAAACCACAGCCACAAGCCGCAGCACAACGAACGTAACCATGAATCAGAGATCTTAACATCTGGCACGAAGATGGCAGTTCTGGCCTGATCGTAACTACTTCGCAGACATAGCGTTACGCTGGATCCAAAGGCCTGCTACCGTTTGCAGTTCCGAAACGGTCTAATAACGCGGGCAAAGGCGGCTTCCGCCACTTTTTTTGACATTCCTAACGGAACTTCTCTGCATACTGGAACGTACACACCAACAGAACGGAACGCTACCTTGCGTCGGGAGGCAGCAGTGGCCAACGGCAAAAATAAGAAGAAACGATTCATCATCCTATCGGTCGTAGCGGTGGCAGTGGTTGCGCTGGTCATTGTTGCGGTTGCCGCCACGCGTGGCGGGACAAAGATCGATCCCACCAAGCTCGCGAAAGTTGAAAAGGGCGACCTCGCCAAGAGCGTGGTTGCGACGGGTAAAGTCACGCCCATCACCAAAGTCGAGATCAAATCGAAGGCCAGCGGCATCGTGAAGAAGCTGTATGTCGATGCAGGAGATAGCGTCAAGAAGGACCAGGTGCTGGCCGAACTGGACCGTGACGAGATCCAGGCACAGGTAAATTCGGCGCGGGCGCAGTTAGCATCGTCCCAAGCCAACCAGAAGGGCGCCGAAGCCGACATGAAGCGCGCGGAAGTTGACTCCGAAGGCGTGGATATCCCAACCTTGCAGCGCGCTTACGAGCGCGCACAGGAGATGGCGAAGAGCGGAGTGGTTTCGACGTCAGCGCTGGATGACGCGCAGCGGGCTTACATTCTCGCAGTCAACAAGCGCGATGTAGCGCGGGCACAGTTGGTAGTGAACAAAGCCAAGGTTGCCCAGGCGCAGGCCGACGTTCAGAAGAGTGATGCCACCCTCAAGCAACTGGAAGAGCAACTGAGCTATACGACTATCACCTCGCCAATCGATGGCGTTGTTCTGTCGCGCGATGTCGAAATGGGAGATGCCGTCAGCTCGATTCTGGTGTTGGGATCGGCCGCGACGCTGGTAATGACGATTGGCGATACCAGCGAGGTTTACGTCAAAGGCAAGGTCGACGAGAGCGACATCGGGAAGGTGTACCTGGGACAGCCGGCCCGCATCCGGGTTGAGACATTCAAGGACAAAACGTTCACCGGGCATGTGACGAAGATCTCACCCATGGGCGCGGAAAAGGACAATGTGACGACGTTCGAAGTTCGCGTGTCCATCAACAATCCCGGCGGCGAGTTGAAGGCCGAGATGACCGCGAACGCCGAGATCATCCTCGACGAACACAAGAATGTGCTGATGATTCCAGAAGGCGCAATCTTGTACGACAAGGACAAGAAGGCGTCCACCGAAGTGCCTGACCCGAAGGCGAAAGACGGCAAGAAGAAGATCGCGCTCAACATTGGAATCTCGAATGGGGCGAAGACTGAAGTAGTGTCAGGGTTGAAGGAAGGCGATCAGGTTGTGTTACAGCAATAAGTGACGAGTCATCCTCTTTGGGCTGCCACATAGGCAGCCCACATTTTTGCTTTTCTAATTTTTTGCATCACAGGGGCGTATCTATGAAGCGATCCATAAGCGTTCTCTCGCTGGCTTTCCTGCTACTTCCTGTCTGCATGTATGCGCGTGCGGAAGGGCATTTCGATAAAACTCTAACGGTTTCAGGAGCGGTGAACCTCGATCTCACCACGGGGTCGGGCGAGGTCCAGATCAAAACCGGCGGCTCGAACCAGGTCGTGATCCACGGGACTGTACGAAGCAGTAACGATTGGTGGGGCGGAGATGCCGATGCCGCCGTGCATAGCGTGGAATCGAACCCGCCCATCGAGCAGAACGGGAACTCCATTCGGGTGGGCTACAACCTCTCTGAAGACGCGAAGCACCACGTTTCCATCGCCTATGAAGTGACGGTACCTGCCGATACCACTCTGGCGGTGAATACCGGTTCCGGCGAAATTTCGGTCGAAGGTGTGCGTGCCGCGGCAAAGCTCCATACCGGATCGGGTGGCATTCGCGCGCGTGATCTTGGACCGCAATCGCGGATGGAGACAGGTAGCGGCAGCATTCGTGCCGAATCGGTTGCCGCCCCGATGTACGCGAACACGGGAAGCGGCTCGATCCAGGGTGATCTTACGGGCAGCGGCAATGTCGAGGTCCACACTGGTTCCGGTGGAATTGAGATTCGAGGGGTCAGCGGAAGTCTGACAGCGCGCACCGGCAGCGGACACATCAGCGTCGATGGTTCGGTCAAAGGACCGTGGCAGTTGCATGCGGGTTCGGGCAGCGTGCGCATGGCTCTTTCTTCCGGTGGCAGCGGATTCGACCTCAATGTGCATACTGGCTCGGGATCAATTCACTCTGACCTTCCTATCACGGTGCAGGGCACGTTTGGCCGGCACGAGCTGAAGGGTGCTGTGCGGGGTGGGGGACCGGAAGTCGAGGTTTCGACCGGCTCGGGTGACGTGGACATCCGCTAAGAAGCTAAGTGACATGAATGGCCGCCCTGCGGGGCGGCTTTTTTCTTGGGGCCGATGCGCCTAGTCCACGAGTGTGACTTCGTCGCCTAGATGAATTGTTCCAGGGCGCGTCACCGAGCAGTCGAGCGCCATGGTTCCGTCGAAGTCAGAGACGATGCGAAAGAGTACGGAGCGGTCCTGCTCCAGAGTGTCGGGGTCGTAGGTCGTCATGACGCAACGAGCGCGCAATTGGGCGGCATAGATCTCGACTTCGCCGAGGCGAATTCTCTTCTTCTCCCACTGGCGCTCTGCCAGGCCTTCCACGCCGCCGATCAGGATATTGGGACGGAACCGTCGCCGGTCGAGACCTATCGTGCCAATGGCGCCATCCGTGGCGACCAGAAGTGGCAGGACATCGAAACGCTCGGGGCCGGAATACTGAACCAGCTCCGCCGCTTCGCCGACTGCCTCTTCGACCAACTTGAGAGCGGCGGGATCGTCCCATGGAATGCCGTTGATGGTGGGAGCGCCGTTCTCAGGCGATAGTGCGCCTTGCAGTCCCAGCAAATGGTGGTGAGTACGGGAAGTAATGACGCGTCGACGCTTCGCTGACACGACGACGACCTCACGATCGCCGCGAACACCGGTCTCCGTGACCTCAGCACTTTGCAGCATCTCGCCACGAAGGCTCTTCACGGGATAGCGCCACAGCTCGGCAACACGCATTCGAGTATTTTGCATTGCACATGTGATGCTGGGCGACGTGGTTGGTTACAACTCTTGACGCGCCGCACGTATCCGAATAGCTTGCAGAAGATGGCCGGGCAGCGGATCGTTACGTTTACTACCGACTTTGGACTGCACGACGCGTTTGTCGGCATCATGCACGGTGTAGTGCTGAATATTCATCCCGAAACGCAGATTGTTAGCATCTCGCACGCGGTGGAATCGTTCAACGTACTCGACGGAGCGTGGACCATCGCGCAGGCGTATCGATTTTTCCCTGCTCGCAGCGTGCACGTAGTGGTGGTTGACCCAGGCGTAGGCGGCTCAAGGCGGCCGATCCTGGTGGAAACGGACGACTATATCTTCGTGGCGCCTGACAATGGAGTGCTTTCGCTCGTAGAGGCGCGAGAGGCGCGATTCACAGTGCGGCATATCACGGCAGAACGCTATTTCCTGCAACCCGTAAGCCAAACATTTCACGGGCGAGACATCTTCTCCCCGGTGGCTGGGTGGCTGAGCAAGGGAGTTGCGCCGTCGGAGTTCGGGCCTGAGATCAGCGATTATGTACGGCTGCCGATTCCCACGGTTGACCACGTGGCGGCGAATAGCTGGCGGGGCGAGGTCCTCAAGGTGGATAAGTTCGGGAACCTGATCACTAATTTCAGCGAGAGCGACGTGGCGTCACTCTTTGCCGAGAGTACGCCAAAATTCGAGCTGCTCATTGCCGGTACGACGATAACGCGCCTCGCTCATTCCTATGCGGACGGAACTGATGACGAGGTCTTTGCAATTGTCGGCAGCTCGGGATACATCGAGATAGCGACGAAGCAGGCGTCGGCAGCGCACAAGTTACAAGCCGGGGTGGGCACGCCAGTCGGCCTCGTCATAGAGGGATAACGCGAGTCACGGATTTTTGGGCCTGACGCGGGCGTAGCGCTCCATCTCGCCGGTCCACGTCAGGAAGCGCATCAGCTCCCTGCGTTCCCGCCAGGTAAATCCGCAAAACTCCAGAAAACCGATGCTCTGCATCTTGATCCCGGTATAGGTTTCGATGCGCCATCGCAAGTACGGACTACGCCACGGCGCGAAGCGATGGCCGCGAGTGGCGTTCCATAGGAACCGCAGGATGTATCCGATGTGCTTCAAGCTGGTTGGGTAGTTCTGAGAAGACGCCCGAATTGCCAGTATACCTAGAGCTTGAGCTCAGGTTTGCACAGTGGCTGCATGCTAAACTCGCGTCGATGTCCATGAATGAAAGCACAGCGCGGGAAGCAGCCGAACATCGCTACTACGCGGCGCTTGACCACTACGCCGAGGGGCGACTGGCGGAAGCGATCGCTGATTATGAAGCTTCCATCGCCTGCGACCCGACATTCCTAGACGCGATGCACGGCCTGGCGCGGGCCTACCAGGACCGGGAAGAGTTCGACCAGGCGATTGCGGTGGCCAACCGCATCGTGGAGCTCGATCCTGACGATGTGCTGGCTCACACCAGCCTCTCGATTCTGTACCAGCGCAAGGACATGGTTCCCGAGGCGGAAGCCGAAGCCGCCAAGGCGCGAATTCTGGGCTGGAAGCAACAGCTCAAATCGAAGCAAACCTAGAAGCTGTGGCGGCACGTACCCGATCAGCTCGAACGAAGACCAAGGAAGCCCCTGGAGGCTGGCGCCTCAGAACGTGCGATTCGCGCGCTCTACAAAACGCTCTCGAAGGCCTGGGGTCCGCAACACTGGTGGCCGGCAGAATCTGCCTTCGAGGTCGTAGTCGGTACAATCCTCACCCAGAACACCTCGTGGACGAACGTCGAGCGGGCTTTATCGAACCTGCGCGAGGCGAACGCGCTTAGCATTGAGGAGATTCGACGGCTGCCCATCGAGGAACTCGAGCCACTCATCAGGCCGTCGGGATACTTTCGGCAAAAAGCCCGACGCCTGAAAGATTTGGTCGCCTTCGTGGATTCCAACTATGGCGGCTCGCTGGAAGCGACGCTGGCGACGCCAACGCTTCGCTTGCGGGAAGAGCTGCTAAACCTGAAGGGTATTGGCGCGGAAACCGCCGACTCGATTCTGCTCTATGCGGGACATCATCCCATCTTCGTGGTGGATGCCTACACGCGCAGGGTATTAGAGCGGCACGACATAGTGCTCGAATCAGCAACGTATGACGAAATCCGGGCGCTGATTGAGGCCGCTCTGCAAGCGGAATTACCGCAGCATTCTAAAACCAGCGACGCGCTCGATGCCAATCGTCCCGTGGTCCATACCCCATCGGCGATGAGCCGTGCGCCTCGTGGGCCCGAGGCAAAAATCTACAACGAGATGCATGGGCTATTCGTGCAGCTTGGAAAGCATTACTGCGTAAAGGCGGCCCCAAGGTGCCATTCGTGCCCCCTGCAATCCATGTTGCCCGCGACTTCAGAGCTTGCTGCGGACTCTCGCGCCGGTGGCAAACGCCGCGCCACGACCCGCAAGGATTGAGGAAACCCGCAAATTCACAGCTATAATAAAGCGCATTCTCGCGCCGCGAGGATGCGGCTGAGCCCATGTCGCTCAACCGTGGATCAGCTTTCGCCAACTGATAGAAAGGCGTTGGCGCTCGATGTCACCTAGTCGCCCCAATTCGGCCTAAGAAGCGCAGCCGTACACCGGCCATCATCGGCCTGTCGATCGCTATCTTCCTGCTGTTCGCGGTGATCTTCGCGCAGGCAACGTTTAACCTGACCTTCCTGCAACCTGACACCAGCGAAGAAACGCTGATCTTTGCAGCTCTGTCGGCGTTCATCTTCCTGTTATTCGTCGCGTTGACGTTTGTTCTGCTGCGCACGTTGCTTCGGCTGTATGCCGAGCGGCGAACCGGCCTTCTGGGCTCGAAACTGCGAAGCCGCATGGTTCTGGGCGCGCTTTTGCTGTCACTAGGGCCGGTGATCTTCCTGTTCCTGTTCTCCTACGGCCTGATTAACCGGTCGATCGAGAAGTGGTTCTCGCGCCCGGTGGAAGACGTGCAATACCGGACTGGGGTAATCGCCAGTCTCATGAACGATTATGCCGCCGACAACGCTCGCGTCGAAGCGGAGCGCATCGCATCCTCTACGCTAACGAAGAAATCGTTCGAGAGCGGAGACTTCCGACTGGTGATGGACGAATTCCGCCGCAGCGACGTGAGCCTGCAGGGAGGATTCGCGTTCGCTATCGCCGATGATCGTGCGGAAGCAAGCTACCATGCTCCGGCGGCGTGGCCTCTGATTCACGATCAGCTGCCACTCAAAGATGCGGCGCAGAACAAATTCAAGGCATTCGACTTGCTGGGAAAGACCTACGTGCTGGGGCGAGCCGCGGTCGGCCAGCATGGACAGATCCTCGTGGTCATGCCTTTACCGGCGAGCTACTCATCGGTATTGCGGGACATTGAACAGGCCCAGCAGCAGTATCAGGAGCTCCGGCAGCAGCGGCGGCGACTGCGCCGCATGTATCTCGGCTATCTGCTGATGCTCACCGTCGGGGTTCTGTTCGCATCGACCTGGCTGGCCTTGTATTTGTCGAAGATGGTGACTCGTCCCCTCCTAGCGCTGGCGGAGGCAACCCACGAAATCTCACGCGGACGGCTCGATTACCGCGTGGATGTTCACGCGGGCAGTGAGATTGGACAACTGGTGAGTTCGTTCAATCAGATGGCGGCGGACTTGGAATCGAGTCGCGCCAGCATTGAGGCTTCACGCGCTGACTTGGCCGACGTCAATGTGCAGTTGGAGCAACGAAACCGTCACATCGAGACGATCCTGGAGAGTATTCCCACCGGCGTGCTATCGCTCGATGCTTCGCACCGTGTCATCCACATGAATGGAGCGGTCGAACGACTGCTTCACTTGGATCCGTCCTTTACCAGCGCCGGACAATCTCTGCTTGAGTTGTTCCCCAAGGAAGTGGCGGCGGATTTGGAACATCTGATGCGCAAGGCGGACCGGATGGGCACGACAACCAGCCAGATGGAAATCGTCACTTCCAGCGTCAATCTTGATGTGGCGGTGACGGTCGCATCCCTCGACTCACCTGGGCGTACGCACGACCCCTCATGGCACGGCATGGGATACGTGGTGGTGCTGGAAGACATGACCGACCTGTTACGCGCTCAGAAACAGACGGCATGGAGTGAGGTTGCTCGACGGGTAGCCCATGAAATCAAAAACCCGCTGACCCCGATTGCGCTTTCGGCGGAACGCATCCGCAGACACCTCGAGCGGGGAACGCCGCCCGACGAAGGTTCGCTGAAGATCATTCGGACCTGCGCCGACACCATACGGTCTTCGGTGAACACGGTGCGCACCCTGGTCGATGAGTTCTCGGCGCTGGCGCGGTTTCCTACTTCACGGCCTGCGCCTTCCGACATCAATCGGATCGTCGAGAGCGCCCTGGCGATGTTTGATGGCCGACTGAGTGGGGTTCGCGTCAAAACGTTTCTTGCCGACGATCTGCCTGCGGTGGCCGCCGACCCTGAGGCGATTAAACGCGCGGTTGCGAACCTGGTGGACAACGCCGCGGAAGCCATGCAGGACTCCATGGTCAAAGAGATCGCGATCTCTACCGCCCTGCTTGCCGAACGTGATGCAGTGGAGATCGTGATCACCGACACGGGACACGGAGTTACGCCGGCGCTGAAAGAAAAACTGTTCCTGCCGTACTTCTCCACCAAGAAGCGCGGAACCGGCCTGGGACTCGCCATCGTCAACCGAATCGTCGAAGACCACCACGGTTCCATACGCGTGGAGGAGAACGCTCCCATCGGCTCGCGATTTATCGTAGAGTTACCTGTAGCGGCATCAATGAGCACTTTGCCGTCGGGCCGACATGCACACCATTCTGATCGTGGATGACGAGTCGGAAATCCGCAGCTCGCTGCAAGGCGTGCTGGAGGATGAGGGTTATCGCACCCTGCTGGCGGAAAGTGCCGAGGATTGCCTCGCCAGCCTCGCCCACAAGCCAGTGGATGTCGTCCTGCTCGATATCTGGTTGCCGGGCATCGACGGTCTGGAAGCGCTGGAGCAGATCGTCAAAATGGCGGATGCCCCCGAAGTCATTATGATTTCCGGGCATGGCAACATTGAGACCGCCGTCCGCGCCACCAAGCTGGGCGCTTTCGACTTCCTGGAGAAGCCGCTTTCCATTGAGCGCACGCTCATCGTGCTGAAGAACGCGCTGGACGCAAAACGGCTGCGCAGCGAGAACCTCGAATACCGCAAACAATTTCAAGCCAGAAGCGTCATTGTCGGCGACAGCATTCCCATGAAGGCGCTACGCCAGCAGATATCGCTCATGGCGCCGACCAACGGACGCGTGCTCATCTACGGCGAATCGGGTTCAGGGAAAGAGTTGGTCGCGCGGGCCATTCATGCGCAGAGCCTGCGCAAGAGCGAAATGTTCGTTGAAGTCAATTGCGCCGCCATTCCCGAGGACCTGATCGAGAGCGAGTTGTTTGGGCACCGCGTGGGATCGTTTCCCGGCGCCGCGTCGGACAAGGAAGGCAAGTTTCAAAAGGCCGATGGCGGAACGCTGTTTCTCGACGAAGTCGGCGATATGAGCCTCAAGACGCAATCCAAGGTGCTGCGGACTCTTGACGAAGGGCGGTTCTCCCCGGTCGGCGAAGAAGAGCCGATTACCGCCGATGCGCGAGTGATTGCTGCTACCAATAAGGACCTGGAAGAGGAGATCTCGAAAGGGAACTTCCGCGAGGACCTGTTCTATCGGCTGAATGTAATCCCGTTCTATGTGCCACCTCTGCGCGAACGCAAGGAAGACATTCCGCAGTTGGCCAGGCATTTTTTGAAGGAATTTTCGGAGACCTACAATCGGCGACCAAGAGAACTATCAGAAGACGCCATGGAGACGCTGGCCCGTTATTCCTGGCCGGGAAACGTTCGGGAGCTGCGCAATCTCATCGAGCGTATTGTGATTATGAATCCCGCGGTGGTCCGGCTCGAGCGCAAGCATTTGCCCACGCTGGTGTACCGGGACGGCGGGCGCCGCAGCCTGAGCGACTTCTCCAGCTTGCACGAAGCACGCGCTTCTTACGAGCGGGACTACATCCTTAAGAAGCTGGATGAAAATCTGGGAAATGTCAGCCGCACCGCTGAGGTCCTGGGCCTGGAACGCAGCCACATGTACCGCAAGATGAAGGCGCTAGGAATCGCGGTAAAGGAATAGGCTAGTCTTGGTCGGGAGTTTCGCCGCGTTGCGCATCGGAAAGACGTTCCAATTGGCGCCGCCAATCGGTATCCTCAACGAATTGCCGCGAATCGCGCCAGCGCGGTTGCACTTTCACGAATAGTTCCAGAAAAACCTTGGTGCCCAGGAGTCGTTCGATTTGCAGCCGCGCGTTCGTTCCGATCTTCTTTAAATTGCCGCCTTGCTTGCCGATCAGGATGGCCTTCTGCCCGTCGCGTTCGCAGTAGATGGTGGCGGCAATTCGCGTCAGTTTCGCACCTTCCTCGAACCTGTCGATCAGCACTGTCGTCGAGTGAGGTACTTCCTGCGAGGTCAGCAGTAAAACCTGCTCGCGAATCAGTTCCGCCGCCAGGAACCGCTCGGGCTGATCGGTAACCTGGTCGTTGGGGAAGTAGCGCGGGCCTTCGGGCAAGGCCTTCATGATCGCGTCAAGCAGCGTGTCTAATCCGCTTTCCTTCAGGGCAGAAATCGGGATGACTTCAAGGAACTCGTGGACCTCCCGATAGCTTGCGATGAGGGGCAGTAATGTTTCTTTCCTGATTGCATCGACTTTGTTCAGCAAGAGGAAGCACGGCAACTTGGAGCGTTTCGCGATTTCGAGCGTGAAGGGATCGACGCCCTTGGCACTCGCTATCGCATCAACAATCAACAACAGCAGATCGCATCCTTCCAGCGCGTCGTAGACCTCTTTCATCATGCGCTTGTCGAGAGCGCTGGACGGCTTCTGAATGCCCGGCGTATCGACCAACACAATTTGTCCGGCAGGCCGCTTCCCTTTTCGAGAGACGTGAACGACGCCGAGGATCCTGTTCCGCGTGGTTTGCGGCTTGCGTGTGACGATGGCGAGTTTCTCGCCTACCAAGGCATTCAGCAGCGTTGATTTGCCGGCGTTAGGTCGCCCGATAATGGATACAAATCCTGATCGAAATGCCATGTTATGCCCGAAGCTGCTTTGAGGAAGGTACGTCCTGCAGGCTGACGCGGACGCGCTCCACGCGGCGCTCGGTTGAATCGAGCACCTCGAATCGCAGACCGTGGTCCTCGAACGTTTCGCCTTTTGCAGGGATACGACCCGCGAGTTCGCTCACCAGGCCCCCGACCGTGGTTGCGTCTTTCTCTTCAGAGCGGGCGCCTCCTAGAAGCTTCTCCACCAAATCTACATCAGTATTGCCGTTGAAGATGAACGAGGTGTCGCTTTCTTTGACCACATCCGATGATTCGTGCTCGTCGCGAATCTCGCCGACGATCTCCTCCACCAGGTCCTCGATCGTAACTAAACCTGCCACGCTGCCGTATTCGTCCGCCACCATGGCCAAGCGGACGTTGCGCTGCTGCATCTCGCGCAGCAAATCGCTTCCCAGCTTGGTTTCGGGCACGAAGTACACGTCCGTCTTCATGAGATCAGCGACTGTCTTGGTGCCGGCTTCAGCATCGGGAACTTGCAGAAGGTCCTTCGTATAGATGACGCCCTTCACGTGGTCGATGTCGCCCTCATACACGGGGATGCGCGAGTACCGGGTCTTGTTCAGCAACTCGGTGAACTCTGCGATCGTCGTTTCTGCCGGCACCGCGACAATCTCGGGTCGCGGTGTCATTACCTCGCGGACAGTCTTGTCACCGAATTCGACAACCGACTGTATGAGGTCCCGGTCGCTTTCTTCGAGAATGCCTTCTTCCTGGCCTGCTTCGATGAGCGCATCGACTGCTTCGGAAGGATGTTCCGGCTTTTCCTCCGCATGCTCCTTTGTGAGCGATGCAACCGAGAGTGCGAACCCGAGGACCAACGTCACCGGCACCGTGAGGTAAATAAGCACTCGCAGCACAGGCACGAGTTTCGCCAGCCACAAACCTTTCGTCCGGACGAAGAAAACGTGCGGCAGTAAACGGTTGAAGATGACGATGATGAAAATGATGCTTACCGAAGCCTGCAGAAGGTCGAGCCCCACCCATCGCGAATCGGTGAACAGCAGGTAGCCGATGAGCACTCCGATGGACGCCATGCAGATCTGCGTCAACACCGCCATCGACAGGGACACCCGCTCGCTCGTGAAGCCCAGGCGCGGTTCGACCAGTTGTTCGTACGCATCGATGTTCTCCTGAAACTCGCGCGACAGAAACTTCCCCATCTCGTGATAGAGACGGTCCACATAGGAGACCAGCGCCAGAATAGCCATCAGAAGCAACAGCAGAATGGATAAAGGAAGGTTCATGGGGAACCCTTCCGCGAACGCTTCTTCACAGCACTGGCTCGTTCCCCATTTCTAGAGGCTGTTCGTTCCTTGGCACCGCTGGCGCGCTCAATCAAACCCGTGGGCAACCCGAATTTGAGCCGCAGCCTGCCCTCTCTTGCCAGCATTTCACCGTTGTCGGTCTCATGATCGTGACCGGCCAAATGCAGCAGGCCATGCAGGATAAGAATCTTCACTTCCTCGACCAGCGAATGACCGAGCGCCGACGCGTTGCTGGCCGCAATCTCCAGCGAGATAGCAATGTCTCCCGCGATACCGGGAACCTCCGACGGAAATGAGAGTACATCAGTGGCAGTGTTCCTGCGGCGAAAGCGACGGTTCAGGGCCTGCATCTCTCGATTGGACGTAACGCAAATATTCACATCGCCTGGCAAGCCAATTGCCCTCTGTGCGCGTGTGGCAAAGCGGTTGAGGGCTTGCTCGCTGCTTTTCGCGGATCGCTTCGATGAGTTCATTCGCGCTGATGTGCAAATGGGAGGGCATCACGCCCTCCCACACTATGGTAGCAACTAATTACTCGGAAACGCGATCTCCCGATCTTGGATCGGCCGCAGGCAGAACCTCCGGCAGCGAAGCACCCGGTTCACGATTGGAGGCGAACTGACTTGCACCGTTGGCTCGCGCCGCGTAACCGTTACTTCCCTTCAGATCGAGAGACAACTGTTCATTGCGTCCCTTGTGTTCCTCGTAAGCACGCACGATGCGCTGCACCAGGTGATGACGCACCACATCCGACTCGTCAAAGTGACAGAAGCGAATCCCCTCCACCTGGCCGAGCACATCGACCGCCTCCACCAGCCCACTCCGGCTGGAGTTCGGAAGATCGATCTGAGTTATGTCACCCGTGATCACCGCTTTCGAATTGAAGCCTAGGCGGGTCACGAACATCTTCATCTGTTCCGACGTCGTGTTCTGGGCCTCGTCAAGAATCACAAACGCGTCATTGAGAGTGCGCCCGCGCATGAAAGCGATGGGAGCAATCTCGATGACGTTTTTTTCGAGGTAGCGATCAACCTTGTCAGGGTCGAGCATGTCGTACAGCGCGTCATACAGCGGACGAAGGTACGGATCCACCTTCTCCTGCAACGTTCCCGGCAGGAAGCCGAGTCTCTCGCCGGCTTCAACAGCAGGGCGCGCCAGCACGATACGATTCACCCGTTTCGAGGCCAGCGCCGATATCGCCATGGCGACCGCCAGGTAAGTCTTCCCTGTGCCGGCGGGGCCTATCCCGAACACCATGTCGTTCTTTTCGATGGCATCGAGGTAGCGTCGCTGATTAGCGCTCTTGGGCTGCACAGTGCGCTTGCCAAACGCCCGCTGCTTGCCCGCTTCCGCAAGCCCGCGCAAGGTTGTCGTGGAATCCGAGGTCAACACTCGCAGCATGCTTCCGAGATCGCCATTGACGAACACATGTCCGTTGCGAAGCAAATGCTGGTAGTCGGTAAAGACCTGCTGGGTGCGTGCCACATCGCTGGGTGCACCCTCAATTTCAATCGACTCGGACCGCATGTGGATGCTGACGTTGAGGCCGTCTTCGAGTAACCGCAGGTTTTCGTCGCGGGTGCCGAAGAGCGTCTCGATGTTGGGGCTGATCTCGATTTGGGTCTTCATCTAGGGGCGGTAGCTGACCTCCTGAAGGCTAGCGGACACTTGGACACACTGCGATTTGCGAGTCCAGTGCAGGACTCGAAGTTTGCAGCACAGAGATTTCTCGGAATCGGAAGAGGCTGGTCGTTCGCGATGTTCGCCGAAGCGAAAATACCGCACATTGCTGGTTAGCGTAACCCCGATCGCGTATCGCGTCAATCGCGGAACCGCCTGAAACATTGTTAATAAACAGCGTCCCCCCGGCGCGGGTTAATCCTGCGCCCTCACATCTATTGGATGTCTCGATACCGTGAAAGGTGGCATACGCTACCTGGGCGGTCCGGTCTGTAACATGCTGAGAACACTAAGCTCCACGAGAGGCAGCATCAGAATGCAGGCAGCTCGCGTCAGAACCACGCGAAATTCCGCCTGCCCGTGATCGAATGCCGGTTTGCCGTAACGTCGACTCGTCCAGTAAACTTTATATATCCGGCTCAGGTCGAGATTACTTTCCTAGAGGACTACAGCAAAAGTATGGCAAACCACTATTCGGCGCTGAAGCGCGCCCGTCAGACCGAGCGGAAGACCACCGCGAACCGCGCCAACAAGTCACGCCTGCGCAATGCATTGCGTTCCATGCGCGAGGCCATCGCGAAGGGCGACAAGCCCGCCGCCAAGTCGGCGTTCATCGCAGCTGCATCGGCAGTCGATAAGGGTGTCCAGAAGGGCGTTTTGCACAAGAACACCGCCAGCCGCTACAAAGCTCGACTCAACGCCCGCGTTAAAGCAATCGCGGCGAAGTAAGCGAAGTTAATTCACAAATTAGGTTTTGAAAGGACACGGCTTCAGCCGTGCCGTAACATGTCGCTTGGCGCAGGGCTTTAGCCCCCGAGCAACTTCGTTCTTAGCCGTCAATGAGCGCTTCCACCGAAATATTCAAAGGCGGACCCAGCCGGTCCGCCTTTTTATTTTGACGCCGAGAGACACTCCGAGAGGGGTCCCAGCAAGCTCCCGCGGTCGCCAAAAGTTTCGCCGCTTACTGCGGATTCTGGGCCACGGTAACTGGCCTGTGTCCTGGCGTCTTGCTGCAGTCCGGAATCTTTCCCTCGCGCAGTTCCCTGCCGTAGTCGTCAGCCCGCCGCTCGTCCTTCTCTTGGCAGATGGCGTGTCCCATCTCGTGGGTAATCGCTAGATTCACCAACGTCGCGCCGCCCGGACCAAAGCACTTTTCCATCTCCAGGGTTCGGTCAGCTGTCGGTGAGAACAGGCTGCGGTCCAGCACCGTGGACCGTCCAAGGAGCAAAGAGAAAGCCGGGCTGCACGTCACCCCACCCTGGCTGACCACCAGCGATTTCCATTGGTCCGCCATCACAAGGTAGTACGACCAGTCCGCAAGTAGCTGCAGGGGATAAGGGGCGAGAGCCTTTCGCAGTGCCGTTGCGTCCTTCAGGCACGCATTCTTGTCGTACCCTTGGCTGCAGAAGAAATGGATCGAATTAGGTGTCGATCCATCCGAAACTAGACTAACTCTGAAGAACTTTGGGTTTTGGGCTTGCGCCGCACACGCGGCACACAGAACTACAATCAAAATCCAGATTTTCACGATGGTCACCCCTCCGGGTGCCACCGAATCTGGCTGCTGCCTTCTGCTACCTCAATGGCGGCAAGCTTCGATTTACATAGCTCTCAATGAATGCGTAAGCTGCTGAAACACAAGCCACGTAGCAGTGCAATGCAGGCGAATGAATTTGCCGGTGAACGATTGTGCGGGCGGAGGGAATTTGTGGCCGAAGGAATTTACAGGTGAGGAAATTTGCAGGGGAGGAAATTCCCGGGCGAGAGGTTTGGGTAGTGCGGCGCTCAGCGCCGCGTCCCGGTCCTCTTCGATTTCTGTCATCCCTCACGGACTCTAGTCCGCGAGGGATCTGCTTTTCCGTTTCTTAAGCAGCCTCTTCGGCCTGGGAATGGACTGCAACCTGTTCAGAAACCCCGTAGGCACACTGCAACGGTGGTAAACTCCCCGTCACACCTAGGCGTGCTATGCCGGAAGCTGGCAAGACACCGGACGTATTCCGATTCGGCCCATTCGAGCTGTCGGTCGAAACGGGAGAACTGCGCAATCATGGTCGCCGAGTGGGAGTCGGAGGCCAGCCAATCAAGGTCTTGACCCTTCTTGTCAAGACGCCAGGAAAGTTGGTAACTAGGGAAGAGCTACAGCGACAAATATGGCCAGGAAGCAGTTACGGCGATTTCGAAGCCGGACTGAACGCCGCCGTCGCTCGGCTGCGTGCCTACCTCGACGATTCCGCTACCGATCCCACGTATATCGAGACCATACCGGGGCGCGGCTACCGGTTCATCGCAACGCGCCAGTTTCGATCCGACACCAACGAATTTACGGCGGTCGACAATGTCATTCCAATCGTTCCAACGGAACGCAAATGGACATCCCTCGATCGTTCGCCTTCAAAGTCTGCGGTAGAAGACAACGTAAACGAAGGGAGAGGAGGCGATGGCGCGGCGACACCCCCAAGTTTCAAGACGACGCGCTATGACACAGTCCCACCTCTGCCGCAGAACTTTGTCCCTCGTCCTGCGGAACTCGAATCCTTACGTCAAGCACTGTTAGGGGATCGTGAAAACCGGCAGGTCGCACTGGTCGCACTTCGTGAAATGGGTGGCGTCGGAAAGACAGTGCTAGCCCAGGCGCTTTGCCGCGATCGAGATATCCAGACTGCGTTCCCTGACGGCGTCATCTGGATCAAGGTTGGTCAAAAACCCACCGAGGCTGATTTGGTCAACCAGATGCGCGAGGCGGCGCGAGTTATCGGTGTCTCGCCCCAAGGTTTCGACACACTCGACGGAAGCTCTAAGCTGTTGCGGAGCCTTCTCAAAGACAAAATAGCGCTTTTGGTTCTTGATGACGTCTGGGAGGCGGCACCGGTCTATTACTTTCAACCTGCCGACGATTCACGCTTCTGCAGGCTGCTATTCACTACCAGGGACGATGAGATTGCCGCGACGGTCGGGGCACGATCCCATCCGCTGGATCTCCTTGACGAACGACTGTCACGGCACTTGCTTGCTGCCTATGCTGCTGTCGAGGAGAAGACTCTCCCCCAAGAAGCCGATGGAATTCTGCGCGAGTGCCATGGGTTGCCGCTTGCGTTGGCGATGATCGGGGCGATGCTACGCAGCAAGTCGCCTCAGCATTGGGCGGATGTACTTCACAACCTGCGCAATGCGGACATCGATGCAATCAAAATCAAATTCCCGAATTATGCGTACCCTAGTTTAGTCGCAGCGATTGAAACCAGCTTCAATAGTCTCGAAGACACCGAGAGGCGTTGTTATCTCGATTTCGCCGTCTTTCCGGAAGATACCGCCGTTAGTGACTCAGCGCTCGAGATTGCGTGGGGGCTCGATGGAAAACACGTGCGGCAGTACAAAGACCGACTAGTCAGTCTTTCACTCGCCACACGTGATGATCACGGAAAGATTGTCCTGCATGATTTGCAGCTCGACTATGTGCGCAGTCGCGCGGGTAGCGGATTGCGGGACCTCCATCGTCGACTGCTGGAGCGTTACGAGAAGAAGTGCTCCAACGGCTGGTACTCGGGCCCTAATGATGGCTACTTCTTTGAGCACCTGGCGTATCACATGAGAGAGGCTGGACAACCAAGAGACTTGCGGAATCTACTGTTTGACTACATGTGGCTTGAGAAGAGGTTGCACGTCTCGGGCGTAGCAGCGCTGCTTGGCGATTTCGATATCGCCGCCTATGGAAGGTTCACTAAGCAAGCACGTGGAATGTTTCCTGGCCGCGCTTTAAACGTGCCTCCCTGGAGAATTGTTGAGAGGGCTTCGGCTTTCTCGCAACACCCCTTGGACGTCTCCGGCGAGGAGGCCATTGAACCCCTGAGGATTTTGCAGAGCGCACTGCTACTTTCTGCGCATGTGCTGGCCAAGGACCCGAAGCAACTTGCCGGGCAACTCTGGGGACGCCTGCCCCAGAACAAGTTGGATTTTCGGATCGCAGGCTTGCGGAATGAGGCAAGAAAATCTGACAACGCATCGCTCCTGCCGATATATCCCAGCCTGACGCCTCCCGGTGGACCGCTGTTGCGCATGTTCACCGGCCACACCGCTTCGGTAAATGGCGTGGCGGTGACGCCTGACGGCACTCGAATCGTCTCAGCTTCGGAGGACCAGAGGCTGAAAGTTTGGGAACTCGCCAGCGGTCGTGAGCTGCTCACATTGGGCGGACATTCTAGCGATGTTTATGCGGTCGCAATAACACCGGATGGCAGATATGTGGTCTCGGCTTCCGAAGACAAGTCGCTTAGAGTGTGGGATCTGGCCAGTGGGAGGGAGGTGCTAACGCTCAGAGGCCACACGAGTTCTATCACAGGGGTGGCAATAACTCCAGACGGAAGGCTTGCGGTCTCCGCTTGCTGGGACCAAACGCTAAAGGTTTGGGACCTGCAAGCAGGACGCGAGATTCACAGTCTCAAAGGCCACTCGCGGTTCATCTCTGCCGTAGCGGTGACGCCGGACGGCAGGTTTGCAGTCTCGGCTTCCCATGATAAGACCCTAAAGGTATGGGACCTGGTGACTGGACTCGAACTGCGCACGCTCAACGGCCACTCGGAGTGGGTCAGTGCGGTAGCGATCACGCCAGACGGCACCTGTGTGGTGTCAGCTTCTGGTGACCAGACACTGAAGGTCTGGAAGCTAGAGAATGGGCAAGAGATCCAGACATTGGTTGGCCACACGAAGGCGGTTAGTGCGGTGGCAATTACTCCAGACGGCAGGTGTGCTGTATCGGGTTCCTATGACCAATCCTTAAAGGTCTGGGACTTAGTAGAGGGCTATGAGTTGGGCACGCTCGGCAGTCACTCCCACTGGGTCAACGCCGTAGCTATCACGCCCGACGGTAAGCGGACCGTCTCAGGTTCGGTAGACATGACACTCAAGGTGTGGGAGTTTGCCGCCGGTCCAGGACTGCGAACTCAAAATGGACATTCTGGCGGCGTTGGCTCTGTGGCAGTGACAACCGGAGGCAAACGCGCTGTATCAGCTTCGGCCGATATGACGCTCAAAGTATGGCATATAGGCAACGGGCGGGTGAAACACACCTTGACCGGCCATGGGGGGAGGGTCAATTCTGTTGCGCTAGTACCAGATAGCAACATTGCCCTGTCCGCCTCAGACGACACGACGGTAAAGGTATGGGACATATCCAGCGGGCATCTGGTGCAAACGCTGATCGGCCACACAAACACGGTAAGGGCAGTGGCGGTAGAACCGAGCGGTAGGTTCGCCGTCTCAGGATCGCGAGACCAGACAGTACGGGTTTGGGACTTGGTTAAGGGACGTGAGATACACAAGTTGACTGGCCACACCGGTGGGGTTTACACCATTGCGCTTACACCCGACGGCAAGTGGGCACTGTCGGGATCCTCGGATCGAACACTTAAAGTATGGGACTTGGCTGGCGGGAGGGAGTTGTTCACCTTGAACGGTCATACTGGCCGCGTCACGGCGGTGACGGTCACGCCGGATGGGAGACGGGCGCTTTCAGCTTCACGGGATCGTACGGTGAAGCTGTGGGATCTCGCAAGCGGGCGCGAGCTGGATACACTGATTTCAGCCTCCGGGTTTATCACTCAAGTGGCTATCATACCGGGTAGCGAGTTGGGAACGGTGATTTCAGCCCCCGAGTTAATCACTCAAGTGGCGATTTCACCCGACGGTGAGCTTGCGGTATCAGGGTACTCAGACAAGACGCTCCGAGTGTGGAAACTGGCGAGCGGTACGGAACTAGCGGTGTTTACGTTGGATGCCGCACCTGAGTGCTGCGCTTTCTTCCCTGATGCAAAATCAATTGTGGCTGGTGATGCCGATGGTACCGTTCACTTTTTCTCCTTCGAACGACCGCGAGCTGAATGGAATCCAAATTTCTATGAATAGATGTTGTGCGGCTGGCGGTTCTGTGAACCATGCGGTCGCAAGGGCCCCAATTTCTGTGAAGGCTACGTCAGCAAATGGATAATCACAGCGCTCTGTGACCTGCGTCCTATCGTGCTTCGAGTCCAGAGGTATATTCGATGGTCGTGGGCTAGGGGATCAGTGTCTCTTGCCCGGTCCGCGTCCAAGCCGCGGGTCGCATTAGCTCTTTGAAAACGCGCCGCAGCTTTCCGATGGTGAGTGCCCATCCTTTTGCCGGACTTTGCGAAGGAGCCTGCTCTGAGCGCAGCCGAAGGGTGGGAACAACGCCGTATACTGGGCCTCTAAGTCCTTTGCCTAGACGATTTTGCCTGTAACTCCCACTGGGCTCAGCCGCTTGCGCACAAAATCATACGTAAGTTGCTGATTCTAAGGATTTGAGGGGGGAGGGGGGTACCCCCTCCCAGCGTACCAAAGTGGGAAATGCACTTGGGTCAGGAAGTGGTCATGTCGCGGCGCACCAGGAAGGCGTCCACGAAGAATCCGACTCCCACTGCCAACGGAATGACGCCAAAGTAGCCGGCGATTACGGCATCGTGCTCAACCCGGCCGATCAATGCAAAGGTGATGATCCAGCCGACGGCTGCGGCGGTGAGCAGAATGCCCGACCGGCGCGAATACGCCATTTGCGATAGCTCGGGCTGCATGGGAACGTCGACGCCACGCGCCAGGGCCGCCATGCGCTCGTCGGTACGCAGCTTCCGTACCCGGTAAAAGGTGTACATCGCGGCAATCGGAATACCGAGCGCCATGATAACTGCCACTAATCCAATAATTTGACCGTCCATTGTGGTGCTCCTTGTTCCGGCGCGCTGTCCGCGTGCCGCTCGTCTATCCACAATGAGGTACGAGAATGGCGGCCTGGCAGTTCCGTCCGAAAGAGCATTCACCCGGAGATAGCGTGCCAAAAAAGAACGGGAAGGACACTTCCCTCCCGTTCAAGATGGAGCGGTGAAAGTAAATTACTTCGCGACGAGTTCCCCTTGCGGCTTCCAGCGCAGTATTGGCTTGCGCGCAGCCGCCGTCTCGTCCAGACGGGTCACCCGCGTGTGGTAAGGAGCATCGGCGATGACCTCCGGCGATTCCTCCGCCTCGTGAGCAATCTGCTTCATGGCGTCGATGAACTGGTCGAGCTCTTCCTTCGACTCACTTTCCGTAGGCTCGATCATCAGCGCTCCCGGCACGACAAGCGGAAAACTTACGGTGTACGGATGGAAACCGTAGTCGATAAGCCGCTTGGCAATGTCGCCGGTTTTGATGCCCTTGCGTGTTTGGATCTTGTCGCTGAATACGACCTCGTGCATCGTAGGCGTGTCGTAGGGCAATTCGTACACGCCCTCAAGGTGCTTGCGGATGTAGTTGGCATTCAGCACCGCGTCTTCGGTGGTTTGCCGGAGACCTTCAGGTCCGTTCGCCATGATGTACGCCAGCGCGCGAACGAACATGCCAAAGTTGCCATAGAACATCCGAACTCGGCCTATCGACTGCGGACGGTTGTAGTCAAGGCTCAGCGTTCCGTCAGGTTTCGTCACTACCACAGGCGTCGGGAGGAAGGGCTCCAGCATCTTCTTGCACGCCACTGGCCCCGACCCCGGTCCGCCTCCGCCGTGGGGCGTAGAGAAAGTCTTATGCAGATTGAGGTGCATCACGTCGGCTCCGAAGTCACCGGGGCGCACCTTCCCCACAAGTGCGTTCATGTTGGCGCCGTCCATGTACATCAGCGCGCCCTTACCGTGGAGCACGTCGGCGATCTTGTGGATCTCCTGCTCGAAGACACCCAGGGTATTGGGATTGGTCAGCATCAGCGCAGCAACATCTTCGTTGACCTGAGCTTCGAGCGATGCCATGTCCACCATTCCGGCGGCGTTGGACTTCAGGTTTTCGACCGCATAACCACACATGGCAGCCGTCGCCGGGTTGGTTCCGTGAGCCGAATCTGGGACCAGGATCTTCTTGCGTGGATTACCCTGCGACTCGAGATAAGCTCGCACCAGCAGAATTCCCGTCATTTCGCCGTGCGCGCCCGCCGCCGGCTGCAGCGTGATTGCGTCCATACCGGTGATCTCGATCAGTTGCTCGCTGAGCATCTTGATGATGCGCAACGCACCCTGCGAGATTTGCTCCGGCTGGTAGGGATGCGCCTCGGCGAGCCCGGCCATGCGCGCGGCGTACTCATTGACACGCGCGTTGTATTTCATGGTGCATGAGCCCAACGGATACATACCGTGATCGACCGCATAGTTCCACGTCGAGAGCCGCGTGAAGTGGCGAATGATCTCGATCTCGCTGACCTCGGGCATTTGGCCAAGGTCTTTGCGTGCGACATGGCCCAGCAATTCGTCCGCATCCACCGCAGGCACGTCCAATGGAGGCAGCTTGTAAGCTTTTTTACCGGGCGATGACTTCTCGAAGATCAGCCCTTCGTTCTGACTGATGTGGGTGGTGGCTTTCTTGATTTTGCTGTTCATCGCGCCACCTCCTTCGCGGCCACATCGATTGATGCGCGAGTGGTGGTTTCCGTGCAGCACCAAAGGCCAGCGTTGCCCAAATCGGGATAGAACTTCGCAAGGGGAAGACCGCCGATGATCTTGTGTTCCAACAGCCGCTCATTCAGAGCCTGCGGAGACTCTTTGGTACGGACGACAAACTCGTTGAAGAACGGCGCGTCCGGGAACATCAACGCAGCGCCATTGCTCTGGAACTGTTGAGCGGCATAATGTGCCTTAGCCAGATTCTGCTCTGCCAACTCCTTCAATCCCTGGCGTCCGTAGATCGTCATGAAGATATTGCACATGAGCGCTACCAGAGCCTGATTGGTGCAGATGTTCGAGGTCGCTTTCTCGCGGCGAATATGCTGTTCGCGGGTGGAAAGCGTCAGCACGAAACCGCGCTTGCCGTTACGGTCGGTGGTCTCGCCCACCAGGCGACCGGGCATCTGGCGCACATATTTGTCGCGCGTGGCCATGACTCCGCAGTAGGGGCCACCATACCCGATAGGCACGCCGAACGACTGCGCCTCCAGACTCACGATGTCCGCCTCTGCCGGGGGCTTCACGATGCCGAGTGATACCGCTTCCGCGATGGAAACGACCAGCACCGCACCCTTCTTGTGCACAATGTCGGCAATTGCCGCAACGTCTTCGATGATGCCGAAGAAGTTCGGGGACTGGACGAGCACTCCAGCGGTTTGGCTATCAACCACCTTGTCGAGAGCGTCAAGATCGACACGGCCGTTTGCCCCGTAAGGCACAGTCGTCAGCGGCATTCCCTGGTGACGCGCATAGGTCGTGATGACCTCGCGATACTCAGGATGTACGCTAGTGGCAATCACTGACTTGTGACGGCCGGTGACGCGGACCGCCATCATCAGGCCCTCGGCCGCGCCGGTTGACCCGTCGTACATGGAGGCATTAGCGACGTCCATGCCGGTCAGCTCACAGATCATCGTCTGGAACTCGAAGATCGACTGCAGCGTACCCTGTGCGATCTCGGGCTGATATGGCGTGTAGGCGGTAAAGAACTCACCCCGCGAGATCAGCGAGTCGATGACGACCGGACGGTAGTGCGAGTAAGCTCCGGCGCCGAGAAAGCTGGTGTAGCCGTTGGCATTCTCGTTCGCCCGGTCGCGGAAGAAGTCCATGATTTCGCTCTCCGCGTAAGAGCGAGGGATATTCAGGTCGCGCGTCAGACGGTATTCATCGGGAATTACGGCAAACAAATCGTTCACCGATCTCACCCCAATGTCGCTGAGCATCGCTTCGCGGTCGGATTGTGATTTTGGAAGATAGCGCATAAGAGCCTTATGTATGTCGGAAGAAAATGCGGCTGCCGCAAGCAACACAGCCTCGTTCATTAGATGCCGGCAGGGCGCGAACGATTAGTGTCCGCCTTCTTCGCCAGCAAACTTTTCGTAATCGGCGGCCGACAGCAGCTTTCCTGCCTCGGACGGGTCTTTCAACGTGACCTTGATCATCCAGGCGGCGTGCGCGTCTTTGTTCACATCCTCGGGCGCAGTGTTCAACGCCTCGTTCACGTCGGTCACGGTCCCCGACACCGGCGCGTATAAATCCGACACGGCCTTTACCGACTCAACCGATCCGAAGGTCTGGCCGGCGGTGATCTCGGAGCCGACTTTCGGCAGCTCGACGAACACGATGTCACCCAGCGAATTCTGGGCGTGGTCGGTAATGCCGATTGTGCCCGTGTTACCGTCCACCTTCAGCCATTCGTGTTCTTTCGTGTATTTGAAGTCTGCGGGATAAGCCATTGAATTTCCTCTTAGCTTCGGCTCGCTGCCGCGAGGTCGAATGAATAATTAAGACTGCTTCTTCGGCCGTTTATAAAACGGTATCGGAACTACTTTGCACTTCACGGGCTGGTTGCGAATCTCGACAGCAACTTCCGTGTCGATCGCGGAGAACTCGCCCGGCACATAGGACAGCGCGATGTTCTTCTTCAGAAACGGACCATATGAGCCGCTGCTCACATAGCCAATCTCTTTGCCCGCCAGATCCAAAACTTTGTAGCCATCGCGCGGAATCCCACGTTCGACGGACTCTAATCCGACGAGGGTTCGCGTCACTCCGGCGGCTTTGGCTTTTTCCAGCGCATCGCGGCCGATAAAGGCGCCCTTGTCCATCTTAATGAAACGGTCCAGTCGCGCTTGCCAGACGTTGATCTCATCCGAGATCTCGTGACCGTATAACGACAGGGCCCCTTCCAGCCGCAGCGTATTGCGCGCACCCAAGCCGCACGGAACCACCCCGAACTCCTCGCCCGCCCGCATCACTTCCTTCCAGACACGGGTACTGGTGGCTTCGTCGCTGGGAACGTAGATTTCGAACCCGTCTTCCGCGGTGTAACCGGTGCGGGCAATCAGCGTATCGGGTAATCCGCAGACCGTGCCATGAGTAAACCAGTAGAACTTGACCTTCGACAGGTCGGCATCGGTCAGCTTCTGCAGTGTGGCGGCGCCTTTCGGTCCCTGGATGGCAATCTGCGTGTAGTCGTCGCTCAGGTGTTCGACCTTGCACTCGAACGTCCGGGTATTCTCAACCACCCAGTTGACGTCCTTCTCGCGGGTGCCGGCATTAATGACCAGGAGATAGTCGTTTTCGCCAAGGCGATGCACGATGACGTCATCGACGAACGTCCCAGCCGGATACAACATGGCGGAATATTGGCACTGACCGACCTCAAGTTTCGAGGCATCATTCATGGTGATATGCTGCACCGCGGCAAGGGCCTGTGGGCCATGCAGCCGGATATCGCCCATATGGCTGACATCGAAGATCCCAACCCCGGTTCGCACGGCGAGGTGTTCCTTCATCAGGCCGCCATACCTGGGATATTCGACAGGCATGTCCCAGCCATTAAAATCAACCATTTTCGCGCCCAATTCGCGATGGACGGCGTTAAGTGCGGTTTTTCGGATGGCAGGTGAAGTCTGGGTATCGGCAGCCAAATCGATTCTCTTCGGCGCGGTTCGGCGCGCACTAGGATGGCCTAACAAAGTACGGTAACACGCGCATTTTCATAAGGTCAACGAATCGCGTGTACTACCACGTTTTACGTATGGTCAAGGTCACTTGGCTGGGGTACAACTCAAATAGCCACTTCTCACTTCTGTGCGGGCCACGAATGAAGGGGTGGCAAGCGGTTATGTCTGCTCCTACATTACTGAAGTCTGAGGCTGAACTCGAACTACTAACGAAGATGGAGCCGACGCATTCTAGAACCGTGCTGTGCGTGGACGACGAGCGCATTGGTCTGCGCGTTCGCAAGATCATGCTCGAGAGCCGGGGATTTAAGGTTCTGACCGCCAGCAACGGCACCGATGGTCTCAGGGCCTTCGATGAGAACCGCGTCGACGTGGTCGTCCTCGATTACTTCATGCCCGGTCTCAACGGTGCCGATGTCGCCTCGGAAATGCGCAAGCGCCGCCCGCACGTTCCCATCGTTTTCTTGTCGGCGTACTTCTCGCTTCCCTCGGAAGCGCTTGAGTTGGCCGACGCCTTTATCACTAAGGGCGATCCGCCCGATGTCTTGATCGATAAGATCCAGCGGCTGCTCTAAACACAAAAAGGACGCATCCGCGATGCGCCCTTTCCTTGATTCTGCTAAAAAAACCTTATCGTCCAAAGTACTTCGCGTTGCGCTCGGTGTATTCCTTCCACTTCTCCGGCAGATCGTCGAGCGCAAAGATCGCAGAAACCGGGCAAACCGGCACGCACGCCCCGCAGTCGATGCACTCCACGGGATCGATGTAGAGCATCTCCTCTCCCGCGAACTTCTCGCTGTCTTTCTTCGGATGGATGCAATCGACCGGGCACGCATCGACACAGGCCGTGTCTTTCGTGTTGATACAAGGTTCTGCGATTACGTAAGCCATTGCAATTTCTCCCTCAACTGTCTGGGTTCGACGCCTACAGGTCGGTGTACCTCGATACTACCAAAATGCCGCATTTTTGTTGAACCGGTAACGCTCGAAAAGACACTTTGCGCCCGCGAATGGCGCACATAGCGGGTTGAATGAAACAGATATCTCGACGCCAGCATTACCTTCTCGTTCCCGCCTGCTCGGGCTTCGTCGCCGGTTCATACTCCACGATGTACCCCGCAACCGCGCTGGCCGCTACCGTTAGCGGGCTGGCCAGGTACATCAGTCCCGGGCCGCTGCGTCCGGGAAAGTTCCGGTTCTGCGCGCTGATGACAACTTGGTCCGGCCGCGTGGAAACACCCGGCCCCGCGTTGATACAGGCTCCGCAGCTGGGTTCGATGACATGTGCCCCGGCCTTTTCGAAAATATCCAGGTAGCCTTTACGGATGCAGTACTCTCGCGTCTCCTGCGAGCCGAACTGAATGTAGAACTGGCAGCTTTCCGCGACACGCCTTCCCTGCTTCAGGGCCTCGCTTAAAACCAGCGCATACATATCCATGTCTTCGTTTTTGCCGGCAGTGCAGGTGCCTCCGTAGGCAATTTCTACAGGAACAGGTGTGTTGAGCTCGCGAATGAACTTGCCGTTGCCGGGATCGCCCGGCGTAGCCACCATGGGGTAGATCTCTGGCGCCTCCAGTTCGATGACGTGCGCATAATGCGCGTCCGGATCGCTTTCCAGTCCCTCGATGAGCGTCTCGGCCTCACTGCGGCTCATGCCGCGACGTTCCATCAGGAACTCGACGACCTTCTCGTCTGGGGCGACGATGCCGGTGAATCCGCCGATCTCGGCCGCCATGTTGGTCATGGTGGCACGCTCGTCAACACCTAACGCTTCGATGGCCTCGCCGGAATATTCGATAACTTTGGCGAGCGCTTTGCCATGACGGATATAGTCCATCGACAGCAGCTTCAGGATGAAGTCTTTGGCTGTCACGTTCTCCCGGCGCTTGCCGCGAATGATGACCTTCACCGACTCAGGCACCTTCACTCGAACGTCCTTTGTGAACCACGAATTGAAAACGTCCGTGGTGCCAATACCAAACGCGAGACAGCCCATTGCTCCTACGTGCGGCGTGTGGGAGTCGGAACCTACGTTCAACTGCCCCGGCAAGGCGTAGGTTTCAGTGATGAGGGAGTGACAGATGCCTTCCGAGCCCTTACGGTCCTTCAGTTCACCGTGAAGACGAATGCCCTGGGCTTTCGCAAAGTCCTGCTGCTTGAACTTAAGCTGCGTCGCGAGGTCGAGCAGGCCCATCTTGCGCTTCTCTTCGGAGAGCACCTCATCGAGAAAAGTCAGGTGATCGCGGAAGAACAATATGCTCGCAGCATCGTTCACTGGCGTATCTTTCCCCAGATAATGCTCATAAAAGATCGCGGCCATAGGGGTCACGTATTCATGGCTGAAGCGAAGGTCGGTGCGCGCAAACCCGGTGTCTCCGGGCTTTACGGCAGCAACGCCGACATGGTTCTCGCCATGCAGCATGTGGCGTGCGAAGATCTTCTCCGCGACCGTCATCGGGCGGGGCTTGGTCTCGATAGGTGGAAGAAATACCTTGCCTTGCAGACGAGCTACGTTGAACGGGAACAGGCCGCCGTATTCGATGACCTGGCGGGTAATCTCGTCTTCGCCGTCGGTAAACTCTCGCAGCTCGATCTCCTGCCCACTGCGGACCTTGTCAATCATGCTGAAATCGGTGGAAGTCAGCAGCCCAAGGTTCTGGCAGTTCTGCTTGTAGATGCGCTCGATGTTCTCTGCAATCACGAGCTTTATGCCTGCCGACATCTCGGCATAAGGCGATTGCTCCCGGCTCGACCCTTTGCCGCGCCGCTTGCCGCTGACGCAGGCCACGAAACCGCCACTCTTCACGTCGCTACGTTTGATGGGAGTCTCGCTGCCGCACTTCAAGCCCGTATACGGAAACTCGCCCAGCGTCTCGTCGAAGAAAAAGCAGATGTGTGCCGGAGTGATCTCGTCGGTGGAGATGTCGTCGCGCAACTTGGGATTGCGCTCGGGATTCTGTGTATCCCACGGAAGATCTTCGCCGGCGAATTGACGCTTGATTAATTCGGGATCTTCCGTGAGAAAGAGAATTCGTCCGTGCAGTGCTACTCGATCGGGACGCTTGGTTACTTCGGTATTCAAAATCGGATTTTTCACTGTGAGATTTTATCGCAGGTCGCGCGGCTACGGACGGGTTCGAATGGGTGTTCGAAAGACTCGCGTGCAAGTCGAGTTAAAGTGCTACTCCTTCATCGGCGCCGGCGCGCTCTTCTTCACCTCGTCAGCAACCCGTGATGCGATGCGGTCCATGACCTGCGATACCGCATCGATCTCATTCATTGCCAGCTGCGTCGAATAGGGGGCGCCCGCAACTGCGGAGCCACCCACCCGGTACAGCTTATAGTCCACCGTCACCCGATACTCCGGATCCAACCGTTGGGCCTCTCCGTTTTGGTGACTCCATTGGCTGTTCGGATTGGTCTCGATCGTGCCCGGCACGTGCTGATAAGGATCATCCGCGCTGCGCAACTCCAAGAGCGTCGTGTACACCACGTACGCACATTTCTTGGTTGCCGCTTCTTCGTCCGCCTCATTCGCTGTCGTGGCGTCCAGCGCAACACCTTGCACCTGCACGTGGGTTTTCTTGTCGGGCTTTATGTGATTGAGCGACTGCACCAGCCGGTCGCGCTCCAAAGTGCCCGGTACGGACCGGCCCGCCTGATTTTGCATGACGGCCACGCCCACGCGGATCGTATTCTCCTGGGCAAAGCCGAAAACCGACGCGCAGACAACTGCGCCGATGAGAAACGCTGTGTGTAGAAACGTCCGGCGAATGACATGAGGCATCACGACACCTTCTGAACGCATTAAACCCAGGTTACACGCCTTAGGCGCGCGTCTTGGCGTATTCCACCGGCGACGGCAGCGGGTCGAGTCCTCGTCCGGCGAAGATCTCCTCGAAGTTGGTAATGCACCTCGTCGTGAATCAGCCCGTTGGTCGCGAGCACTTCGTGACTGTCGAGCCGGAACGGTGTGCCGTCAAAGCGGGTGACCTTGCCGCCGGCTTCCTGGACGATCAGTACTCCGGCGGCGGTGTCCCACGGATTGAGGTTGAACTCCCAGAAGCCGTCATAGCGCCCCGATGCCACGTTGGCGAGATCGAGCGCGGCCGAGCCGGCGCGGCGCACGCCGTGCGACCGCAGCGTGATCTGCTGGTAGAAGTGAATATTGGGGTTCTTGTGCCGCTTGTGGCTGGGAAATCCAGTGCCCAAGTATCGACTCCGCCAAGCGCGGTGTTTGGGACACGTGGATCGCCTTGCCGTTAAGGGTCGCTCCTGCCCCACGCTCGGCGGCGAATAATTCATCGCGCGTTGGGTCGTAAAGGACGCCTGCTTCCAGAGTTTCGTCGCCGCGCACCAGCGCGATGGAGACGCAGAACACAGGATAGCCGTGCGCGAAGTTGGTCGTTCCGTCCAGAGGATCGACATACCAGCGGAACTCCGCATCGGTATCGCTGCGCGTGCCTTCTTCGCCGACAACGCCATAGTTGGGCCACAGAGACCGCAACCGTTCCACGATCAGCTTCTCTGAGGCACGGTCGGCCGCAGTTACCAGATCAACGTCGCCTTTGTACTCGATCGTGATGTGGCGGTCGAAGTAGGTCATCAGCAGCGCGCCAGCTTCGCGTGCAACTGGTTCCAACTGCTGCAGATATTTACTCATCGCGACCGCGCTGAGCTGTCGCTGCTGCGCGCCTTTTTGTCTTTGCCTTTATCTTTGTCGGGCCGCGGACTGGAGACGCTCTCTTCCGCGATGTAGGCGATTTCATGCTTGAAAATAAAGAGGTTAGGGGCACCTTGGCGGGTCAGACGCACCATGCGGCGGTCGTAATACTCAATCCAGCCGCGAACCACTTCGCCGCCCATCAGCTTGATGCTGACCGGTTTCTGTTCTTCTCCCAGCGACTTCAGGTAGGCAGCTTCCTGATGGGTGTCGTCGGGGGGTGGGGTCTTCTGAGGGCCAGAGGTGCGAACTGGGCTGTTGAGCGCCATGCTTCGATTCTACACGGCAATTTACAGGCACAAGTGACCCTCCGTCCCTCCCCCACAGCGTTTCAGGCGGCCGTTTTCTTGTATTCGTCAAAGGCCGCGAGGTATCGATCGATATCTTTCTTCTGCAAATAATAAGGAGTGGACAAACGCAGTTTCGACGGCTCCCCGCCGCGAATGCGGATCTTCTGTGTCTTCCACATCCAGTTCTCCAACGCCATGCGCTGAACGGGAGGAACGTTCACCGTCACGATCGCGCAACGCATGGTGGGATCGGGTGACGTCCACGACTCGGCCCCCCGCTGCGTCATTTGTGCCAGCATGTAATCGGCGAGCTGACGGTGACGCTTCTCGATGCGGTCGAGGCCAATGTCATTTGCCATTTTGAGGGAAGCCCTGAGACCCATCAGCGATGGAACGTTCGACGACCCAATGCGCTGGAAGCGCTCTGCACGGATTTTGGTGTCGTCCCAGCCCGCGGTGGTGATGGTGCTCCAAATCTGGTCGATCACGGCGTCGCGAACATAGAAGAAGCCCGAGCCTTTCGGCGCTTGCAGCCACTTGTGCGGGCTCGCCGAATACATGTCGCATCCGATGTCGTGCACGTTCAGTTGCATCATGCCGGGAACATGAGCGCCGTCTACCGCCGACAGGATTCCCTTCGACCGCGCCAATGCCGAGAGTTCCTTGGCGGGCAGGATGACACCGGTGGCGGTGGTGATGTGGCTGAAGAACAACACGCGCGTGCGTGGGGTGATGGCATCGTTGAACAAATTGAGGACTTGATCCGGACTCGCCACCGGCTTGGGCAACGTGACTTTCTTCACCACCACGCCGTAGCGTTTTGCGCGGAGGTTCCAGGGATGCTCGCCGCTGGGATGCTCCTGGTCGGTCATGATGACTTCATCGCCGGCCTTCATGTCGATGCCATTCGCGATGTAGCTGTTGGCCTCGGTAGCGTTGCGCACCAGGGCAAGCTCGTCGCGCGTGCAGCCGATGAAGGCGGCCAGCGGATCACGGTATTCGTTGTAAGGCTCGTATCCCCAGATGGGATAGTTCTCGGGATCGGCCTGATCCATTCGCTCCGTCGTGGTGTAGCCGTCAAACACAGCGCGCAGCACGGGCGCAGGGCTGGAGCCGACGGTACCGTTGTTGAGATAGACCTCGTCTTCCGGGATGAGAAATTGCTTGCGTATCTCGGCCCAGTAGGCGTCCTCGTTGTTGGTGAACTGCGACGGGTCGGGCAGCTTCGCGGGAAGGTTCGCCAGTTGGGCGAACAGCGGGTGAGCGGTGGCCAAAGCGACACTGACGCCTGCTGCGGTGTTGGATAGAAACTGCCTGCGATTGAGCACAACGCCTCCTAGGTCAGAAGTGCGCAATGTTACGTCCTCGGTTCGATGCTGGCAAGCAATAGTCGGGGTGCCGTTCCAGATTTGGGTGTTGCGGGGAGTGGTACCCTCCCCCCTCCCCCCGCGCGTTTGTTTTCAGGGAGATACGCGACATTTACGATGTAAAGTCCAGAGCTCATTGGAGTTAGAGGCAAATAATTCCAGAATAAGGAGTTAGCGGCTTGCAAGAGGCGGGACAGGGTACGGGATGGCAGATCGTCGAAACGCGGGCAGCGTACAGAAACAGTCACGGTCGAGACTCACAGTTCAAGCGGGTGCGGGTAGTGTCGGGCTGTCGATGAAATGGCGACAGCTCTCCCTCATCCTGCAAAGCCATTTTAGGATCTCCCCGGGCAATCGCAAAGGGATTTGGTCACAGTTCGACGTGACGCAGAGCACGGTCTGTCGGTTCTTTTCTCTCCTTTCCGAACCCAATGTTGGACTCGTTTATTCCTCCCATTTCGGGAATCGCGGAAGCTGTTTTCTCTTTTGTATGCAATTGTTTGCAGAGGGTAACTCACTATTTTGTGACCCACAGTCGCAACGCTGTGAAAGTAGCGCTCTTACAGACTGGTGGGTTCTGGATGCACAACTGCGGCATCTCTGCTGAACCTTCGCGAGTGCGAGTTGCTTGCGCGGGCGGAAAGAGGAGAACTCATGAGAAAACTCGTCTTAGCATTTTTGTTTTTGCTCTTCTTGGTACCGGCTTTTGCAGCGCCCATCAATAGTCCGGTGCCGTCGAATGCCTACATTGTCTTCAGTGGTTTGGATTGGGCCTGGGGCGGTCCGTGCCCCTATATCGGCGGATGCTACGCCACGGGTGACCTGAGCTATCAGAGCACACAGGGCTGGCGGCTGCCGACGGCGGCTGAGTTGGGGCTGATTCCGTCGGGCTTTGCCAGCTACTTCATCACCGGCAGCGGAAACGTTCCCTACAACGGAACGGATCCGGTGAGCGGCGCGCAATTCCAGGCAGGCCCGGTCGTACCAGCGCTGTCAGGGTCGTGCGCGACTCCCTACTTCGCCACCGGGGGAGTGTACTGGTGCGATTGGGTCAACGGCGCGGCTGACGATTGGGCCGGAACTCCTTCGGGAGACTTCTATGCCGAGCAGCTTTACGTTCGAGTAACTCCTGAGCCAGCGACGCTGACCATGTTGGGCAGCGCGCTGCTGGGACTGGGCGCAATTCGTCGCAGATTCTGGCGGTAATGTATCTCGTTGTGGTAGAGAAGTGAGGCCGGGGCAGCCCGGCCTTTTTTGTTGGTGCGAAAGGGGGGACTCGAACCCCCACGGTTTTACCCGCCAGATCCTAAGTCTGGTGCGTCTGCCAATTCCGCCACTTTCGCTCCTTTGGAATAAACAAGTTAAAAAATGTCCAATTTGACCTCAGGGACCCTCAGGGACTTTTTTGCGAACTCTCTGGAGTGGGGTGAACATATTCCTGCGAAATGGTGACCGAGGGGTGTCCGGCCCACCTCTGTATTGTAAACGCATCTGCACCTCGAAGATGCGACAAAGCCCGCCCGAATCGCGCAGGTCGGACCCAGACGTTCAGGCACGAACACATCCTGAAATGCGACATGAGGTCTCTGAACTCCACGCGGTTCCTCGCAGGTAATGAACCCGAGCAGATTGTATAGCCTGCAGTCGCGAGTCGTGACCTATTGGTTGATTTGGGTAACCGATAGAATAGTTACTATAGTTTTCAATAGCGAAGAGTTGGACGTCGTATTCCGCCTCCGGCGTGGCATCCTGATTCGTATCAGCTTTGAGGGATTGGCCATTGATCTTCAGTATTGCCGAACCCGTCGACGCAACACACGATCGGAACTACTCCCCGGGAAAGCACTGCTTACTGTCTCAGCAGGCCTGCCGTACCGGCTACATGGTGTCCGCGCTGATATTTGCGCACCTAAAGTTAGAAGAATGCAGTAGACGATCATTGCAGAAGTTGATCCGGTCTACATGGTTAACACTGAAACGCAATTATGCCGATGCCACCACCAACGGGAAGGACATGTCCCTGGCGAGCAAGAAAGGTGTTACGCATCTGTCATCCGTACTCATTCTATTAGTCCGGTTCGTCCTTATTGGTGCTGCTATGGCATCAGCTGCCCAAGTGCAAACCCCAGTTGGTGCTTGGACCTTCGATGATGGTACCGGAACCAGGGCAAGCGACTCGTCCGCTAAGAGCTATAACGCCACGCTGGTCAATGGAGTCAGCTGGGTCCCGGGACGCATCGGCTACGCTGTCTCTGCCGATCCGACCAAGAACCAGTATGTAAGCATTCCCCCGATTGACCTGAGCGGCACTCAGGGCGTGACGGTCACCCTGTGGTCGAATCGCAGCTACTCGACCAGCGGAGGACGCGTCCTGTTTGAGAACAGCGCCGATTTCAGCAATTCCACCACAGGTTTCGGCTTGTTTCCGGATGATGCCACTTGCAACGGCATTCAAGTCGCCCTCGGTGGCAACGTGGGACCTACAGCGAACTGCTACAGTCAACCCTCCTCCGGAGTTTGGCATCACCTCGCGGCCGTTTTTGACAAGAGCCAGACCGGAGGCAGCGAAATACGACTTTATGTGGACGGCAAATTACAGACGGTAAACTGGAGTCTGCAAGCCTCCACCAACACGAACAATTTTGGCAACAATCCCATTTTTCTTTTCTCGCGTGCTGGCGCCATAGAGTTTGACTCGGGCACCGTTGATGACCTACGAATCTACAACAGCGCGCTAACAACCGCACAAATCCAACAGATCTACAACAGCGGGATCTTGGTGTCGCTGGCCGTGACGCCGACCGGTCCTAGGATTGCGGTTGGAGCACAGCAGCAGTTCAGTGCGATTGGCACATACAAAGATGGCAGCAAGAAAGACTTGAGCAGTTCCGTCAACTGGACGCCGAGCGTATCTTCCATCGCCACCGTAAGCAGCGGCGGCATGGCCACCGCGCAGGCAGTGGGCAGCAGCACGATTCAGGCTAGCTTGGGCAACATCAAAAACAGCGTCGCCCTGACCGTTACCCCGGCAATACTGGTGTCCTTAGCGGTCA
Organism: uncultured Acidobacteriaceae bacterium; assembly: GCA_963738905.1. GTDB lineage: Bacteria > Acidobacteriota > Terriglobia > Terriglobales > Acidobacteriaceae > DASRAA01. The sequence goes on along the minus strand of CAVTYG010000004.1, from coordinate 545,232 downwards.
CGCCGGCCACTACCTCGATCGGCGTCGGACAGAAACAGCAATTCACTGCTACCGGAACTTACAGTGACGGCAGCCATCAGAACTTGACCGGAATCGCCACCTGGACCTCGAGCGCCCCCTCTGTCGCTACCCTTACCGGCGGCAGTGGCATATTTTGGGGCACTCCCGGGCTGGCCACCGGCGTCGCCGCCGGCAGCACCACCATTCAGGCCACTTCCGGCCCCATCAGCGGCTCCGCCACGCTGAGTGTCACCGCCGCCACCCTGGTCTCCATCGCCGTCACCCCGGCCAATCCCTCCATCGCCGCCGGGCAGCAGCAGCAGTTCACCGCCACCGGCACCTACACCGACGGCAGCCATCAGAACCTCACCAGCACCGCCGTCTGGACCTCTACCTCCACCGCGGTCGCCAGCGTCAACGCGGGAGGCGTGGCGACTGCGATTGCCGCCGGCACGACCACCATCAAGGCCACTTCAGGTTCGATCAGCGGTTCTACCACGCTGACCGTGACGGCACCCGTGCTGGTGTCCATCGCGGTCACTCCAGTGAATCCCTCCATCGCCGCCGGGCAGCAGCAGCAGTTCACCGCTACCGGCACCTACACCGACGGCAGCCATCAGAACCTCACCAGCACTGCCGTCTGGACCTCTACCTCCACCGCGGTCGCCAGCGTCAACGCGGGAGGCGTGGCGACTGCGATTGCCGCCGGCACGACCACCATCAAGGCCACTTCAGGTTCGATCAGCGGTTCTACCACGCTGACCGTGACGGCACCCGTGCTGGTGTCCATCGCGGTCACTCCCGGGAATCCCTCCATCGCCGCCGGTCAGCAGCAGCAGTTCACCGCTACCGGCACCTACACCGACGGCAGCCATCAGAACCTCACCAGCACCGCCGTCTGGACCTCTACCTCCACCGCGGTCGCCAGCGTCAGCGCGGGAGGCGTGGCGACTGCGATTGCCGCCGGCACGACCACCATTCAAGGCCACTTCAGGTTCGATCAGCGGTTCTACCACGCTGACCGTGACGGCACCCGTGCTGGTGTCCATCGCGGTCACTCCAGTGAATCCCTCCATCGCCGCCGGGCAGCAGCAGCAGTTCACCGCCACCGGCACCTACACCGACGGCAGCCATCAGAACCTCACCAGCACCGCCGTCTGGACCTCTACCTCCACCGCGGTCGCCAGCGTCAGCGCGGGAGGCGTGGCGACTGCGATTGCCGCCGGCACGACCACCATTCAGGCCACTTCAGGTTCGATCAGCGGTTCTACCACGCTGACCGTGACGGCACCCGTGCTGGTGTCCATCGCGGTCACTCCAGTGAATCCCTCCATCGCCGCCGGGCAGCAGCAGCAGTTCACCGCTACCGGCACCTACACCGACGGCAGCCATCAGAACCTCACCAGCACCGCCGTCTGGACCTCTACCTCCACCGCGGTCGCCAGCGTCAGCGCGGGAGGCGTGGCGACTGCGATTGCCCCCGGCACGACCACCATTCAGGCCACTTCAGGTTCGATCAGCGGTTCTACCACGCTGACCGTGACGGCACCCGTGCTGGTGTCCATCGCGGTCACTCCAGTGAATCCCTCCATCGCCGCCGGGCAGCAGCAGCAGTTCACCGCCACCGGCACCTACACCGACGGCAGCCATCAGAACCTCACCAGCACTGCCGTCTGGACCTCCACCTCCACCGCGGTCGCCAGCGTCAACGCGGGAGGCGTGGCGACTGCGATTGCCGCCGGCACGACCACCATTCAGGCCACTTCAGGTTCGATCAGCGGTTCTACCGGGCTAACTGTGAACGCGCAACCATTTGTATCCCTGGCATGGACTGCCAGCACATCCCAGGGAGTTGCTGGTTACAACGCCTACCGTTCCACAACTTCAGGCGGGCCGTACATGTTGCTCAACTCCGGCTTAATTGCGAGCACGAGCTACACCGACGGGACGGTGCAGAGCGGAGTTACGTACTACTACGTCAGCACCGCCGTCGATTCACAAGGCGTAGAAAGCGCTTACTCGAACCAAGCTGCCGCCGCTGTCCCATAACCATTTGCAGGCAGCGTAAGCCAAGTCACAGCGCCGTGAGCCCTCCTAACAGTCGCGACAGAATCGCCTAGTTGACACCCCGCCTAGGGCTGTGCATTGACCCCTCGGCAGGCAAGGCTGAGAGCACCCCGACGTTTGTCGAACTCGGGGTATCTTCGGCTCGTTCTCGACTCAAACATTCATAACAAAAGAGTTGTGGGCTCCTATGGCAGAAGCACACTCGTCCTCGGGGGTGTGGCACCGACCTCGGAGACCCAATCGCTTAATGCTAGGGGCGATTGGCTTCCCTGTGAATCTGGCGAAGTGGGTGGCGCGAGCCAAAGCGCCTCTACATCAAGCGCCTTGCACTGACAAAGCCCTGCCGCAGACCCAGCGACAGCCACCACCTCCGCGCGCCCTATCCTCCGTACGATTTCCCAGCGTTGCTCGGGGAACGTGCGCGGCTCTCGCTTCGTCCTTTTTGGAGCAGTTTGGACAAAGCGATGGCGTAACGGCTCCCCTTTCTCGCCCGTGGACTCTTTCGCACTTCTCTCATTAGGACTACCTATGGAAGAAGTTGCCATTTCTGAGGCGAAGTGTCTCGCTTTGCTGGAATGAACGAAGAAGCCACTTCGAATCACTCGCTTCGGAAAGCCCGTCGCCGAAGTCGTACCGCCTTCGCCGGATACTGAACAGAACAAATGGATGGGTTCCATGAAAGACTCGATGGAGATCTTGGGCGACATTGTGGCGCCAGTCGTCGATGAGGCAGACATCCAGGCACTGCAGGAATGAAACTTCTCGATACCCAAGTCTGGCTTTGGGCTCTGCATGCCCCATCGCGGCTCAGCACGCGCGTCCGAGGGGAGCTGCGCAACCTCGCTAACGAGTTGTGGCTTTCTCCTATCTCGACCTGGGAGGCACTGCTGCTCAATGCCAAGGGCAGGATTCGCCTCCCCTCCAATCTGGACGAGTGGCTGGCGCAGGCCACAGCGCCTCTGCGGGAAGCGCCTTTCACGCACGAGATCGGGCTGGCCGCCCAGCAGCAGCCACTAACGCATCGAGACCCTGCTGACCGGTTTCTGGCTACGAAGGCTCCAGTCATGGATCTGACGCTCGTCACCAGCGACAACCTTGTGCTCGGCCTGCTAAGCATCTGGAGCATGAAGAACTGGGTGAGTATCTGTGAGTCCCGACGCTAGACCCCTCGCACTCGCTTGCGCGAAAAGGACGAACTCGCCTCCACTCTACTGGGGAGAGAGGCCTTTCCCTCACCTGAGGGATGCTGCCTGGCTAGTTCCTGGACTTTGTCGTTTAATTCCTGCGCATCTTTGGCAAACTTTGGACTCAGCGGCATTTCGTATAGATCGGCCTTTTTCATCATCATGTCCAGAGGGATGTCTAGCAATACTTGCTAATGCGAATGGTTGCCGTGGAATCCTCGATAGCGCTGGACAGAAGCGGCACAGTCGAGCAAAATTGTGGTTACCTCGATAGGCGAATCCCTTCTCCACAAGATTCGTGTGTTTGGGGGATAGCCTCGCTTGATCCGGAACAGTATTCGCTGCGACAACAAAAATATATGGATCCGGTCACCACATCAACCCCGTTTTTCAGCATTGTCATAGGCGTTTACAACGACTGGATACCGCTTGATCGATGTCTGCAATCGCTGTCACAACAAACGAATGGACCAAGCTTCGAGGTTATTGTTGTCGATGATGGCAGCAGAGAAGTGGCGCCCGAATTCATTCGCCATTGGACCCGTTGTTTTCCGCTGACAGTCGTCAGACAGTCTCATGCGGGAGTTTCCGCGGCTCGCAATCGTGGGATTCAGATTTCTGCCGGCTCGGTACTAGTATTCGTGGACGCTGACTGCAAATTGCAGCCAGACTGCCTTCTGATCCTCGATGAGACTATCGAGCAGTCTCCGCAGCACAATTGTTTTCAACTCCACCTGGTTGGAGACTGCTCAGGCACGGTCGGCAGAGCTGAACAGTTGCGGCTCATCACGCTTCAGAATCACTTGCTGCAGGCTGACGGTTGCATTCGATATCTGAACACTGCGGGTTTCGCCATTCGACGAGCGCGGGTGGACACTGAGAAAGGTCTGTTTGATCCCGTTGCGATCAGGGGCGAGGATACTCTTTTGTTGACCAATTTGATCCAGGACGAAGAGCTGCCCTTGTTTGTGCCGAACGCCATCGTTCAACATGCAATTCCATTATCGCTTTTGGAATGTTTGCGCAAGGATTTCCGCGTGGCTCAACTGGACGCAAGGACGTACGATATCATTGCCGCCAAAGGGGTGCGATTCCGCGTGAGTCGGCAACAACGCCGGCGAATGCTGTTGTCTATGTGGAAGACCTCTGGACAGGATTCGATCGGGAGGTTGGCTTGGTTCGTGCTAGCCGCCAGGCAGGCTCCCCGCCTAATTGTCCTGTTTTTGAGAAAGGTGACCCCATGAGCCTCTGCGAGTATGATCCAGCCCAATTGCACGCACTCTGAAAGGCTTGACAAGACTACTCGTAGTAATCTTTCGGAGAGGACGCTTATGAAAGACTGCCGCCAATTTTATATCGATGGAAAGTGGGTTAACCCAACCAAAGCCCACGATTTTATAGTCATTAACCCTACAAACGAAGAACCTATCGCGACCATCTCTATGGGAAGTACATCTGACGTCGACAAAGCCGTGGCCGCGGCCAAAAGGGCATTTGAGTCCTATTCGGAGACAACTTCTGATGAACGGCTGGTATTACTCCAACGGATCATTGAAGTTTACCTATCAAAGAGTGAAGAGATGGCGGAGACCATCTCGAGGGAGATGGGTGCTCCCTTATCGCTATCACTGGCAGCGCAGGTTCCGGCCGGGTTGCGGCATCTGTCAGAGATTGTAAAGGTGCTGGGCTACTTCAAGTTTGAGGAAGTCAAAGGTTCAACCCTCATGCGTAAGGAACCGATCGGCGTGTGCGGGCTCATTACACCTTGGAATTGGCCCATGAACCAAATTGTCTGCAAGGTGGCGCCCGCGCTTGCTGCCGGGTGCACTATCGTCCTCAAGCCCAGCGAGATTGCACCGCTCTCCGCTTATTTATTCACGCAAATTGTCCATGAGGCAGGCCTCCCGCATGGCGTCTTCAACATGTTGAATGGCGACGGACCTACGGTCGGTGCCGCGATTGCTTCGCACCCTGATGTGGCCATGGTTTCTTTCACCGGTTCCACTCGTGCGGGTGTCGCAGTCGCGTCGGCCGCCGCTCCATCGGTGAAGCGGGTCACGCAGGAACTCGGGGGCAAGTCCGCCAACATTATCCTGGATGATGCCGACCTCGAGAGTGCCGTCGAAAGAGGGAGTGCAGGCGTGTTTTCGCAACACCGGACAGTCCTGCAATGCACCTACTCGCATGCTCGTTCCACGCTCAAGGATGGCCGAAGCGGTTGTTGCAGCAACGCAAGAGGCTGAAGCCACCAAAGTTGGTGATCCCGTTGCGGAAGGCACCAGCATTGGTCCGCTCGCAAGCAAGGCGCAATTCGAAAAAGTGCAGCACCTCATTCACAAAGGTATAGAAGAGGGTGCGAAACTGGTTGCGGGTGGTCCCGGTCGTCCGGAGGGCATCGGCAAAGGATTCTTCGTGAGACCCACCGTGTTCGCAGATGTTCGCAACGACATGACTATCGCACGCGAGGAGATTTTTGGGCCCGTTCTTTGCATCATTCCTTACGAGGACGAAGACGACGCGGTCCGCATTGCGAACGACACTCCGTATGGACTGTCCGGCTACGTAACATCTGGAAACATCGAGCGCGCTCGCCGCGTCGCAAAGAAAATTCGGGCAGGCAATGTACATATTAATGGCGCACGACTTGACTTCGGTGGCTGCTTTGGAGGCTACAAGCAGTCGGGCAACGGCCGAGAATGGGGTGAAGCCGGGCTCGAAGAATTCCTCGAACTCAAAGCCGTCTTTGGTTACGCACCCGCAGGGGCTCGATAGTGAGCCTTACGACTCGCACGCCTCACACCTCGATCAGCATCGGTCCCTGGCTCTCAAAGCCCTCTCGCAGAGCCCGCGCGAAGGCGTCGAGCGAAGTAGCGCGAGTTCCGGGCACGCCCATGCTCTTCGCCAAATGCACCCAGTCAAGATCGGGACGCCCAATGTCGAACAAATCTGCGGCTCTTTGGCCGGGATCGCCGACACCCAGGCCGACAAATTCGCGTTTCAGGACAGCGTAGGCGCGGTTAGCAAAGACGACTATTGTAACCTTGAGACCTTCGCGTGCCATGGTCCACAATGCTTGCAAGGTATACATGGCGCTGCCGTCGGCCGTGAGGCACAATACTCGGCGATCGGGGCACGCCACTGCTGCACCCACCGCTAGCGGCATTGCGATTCCGATCGAACCACCTGTGTTGCCCAAAAAGTCGTGGGGCGGGGTCCCTCTTGTGGCAGCCATCATACCGCGGCCAGAGGTCATGGATTCGTCGACTACGATGGTATTTTCAGGCAGAAGCGCGCCAACCGTGGTGGCCAGGCCAGGCAACGTGATTTCTCCGGTCGGTAGAGAAGGACGCTCGGCCTTTTGTGACTGAAACGTCGAATCGTTCAGCGACAGAGCTGCGGCCAGCTCTTCCAATGCTCCGACGTAGTCTTCGCCCGGCCGGGCTAGAGTGTGGACCTCACAGTCTGGTGATGTCAGTACACTGTTCTTGTCAGGGTAGGCAAAATAAGAGACGGGAGAGGATGCTCCCACGAGTACAAGCTGCCGAAATTCCTTGAGCTGCTCAACCGCCATCTCCAGGACATATTGCAGCCGCTCTACTGGTGCAATCCCAGCACCACGTTCCATTCGGGTGAAGGGATAAGGCGAAAACAACTTCGCGCCCGTCGCAGTAGCGATGCGCCCTGCCATCGCAAGCCCATTACCGAAGAGCGCGCTGCCAGTTACTATTAGGCCTGTCCTCAGCCCCGAGCGCAGCATCGCGGCAGCGTACTCAACGGTTTCGCTGGCCGGAATTGGTGCTTTAGGTATGACCGCGAACTTGCTGGTCGCGCCGCCGTCACCCGGAACGACACTCGACCAGGCGACATCGCTCGGGACGATCAGCGTCGCGATGCGGCCTGGTGCCGTGCGTGCGGCAATGATGGCGTCGGTAGCGTCGTGCCCAATCTCAGACGCGGAGCAGGATGTTCGCAGCCACTTGGAATACGGTCGTGCTATCGCTTCGATATCTGAAGTGAGCGGAGTGTCGTGGCGCAGATGGTAGGTTGCATGCTGGCCAACGATGTTGACGATCGGCACCTGGGCTCGACTGGCATTGTGCAGATTGGCGAGACCGTTAGCAAGACCCGGGCCGAGATGAAGGAGGGTACACGCTGGTTTCCCCGCCATCCGCGCATATCCGTCAGCGGCTCCTGTTACTACGCCTTCGAAGAGGCCGAGCACGCTGCGCACCTCGGTTCGTCGATCGAGCGCTGCGACAATGTGCAATTCCGATGTGCCAGGGTTTGTGAAGCAAACATCAATCCCGCCGTCGACCAGCGCGCGAACCAGACTTCCGGCTCCGTTCATGGGACCAGATCCTCGGAAGACCTACGCAGGAAGAGCGAAGTGGAGTTCGATACCCAGCCGCATGGGTACACCGCACCGGGAACGGATCGGCACACTACGTTGTTGGCTCTATCCCTAACGACATGCCTCCTTCAGATATTTGGAGAGCACATTCGCGAGACTCTCATAGTATGTCGTGATAATTCCCAGGTGATCGCCCGGCACCGTCTCGACTTCGAAATCTGATGCAAACTCAGCCCAAACGGCGGTGGCGTCATGGGGAAAGACGGAGCTAATCGCTGCCCTCACAAACTTTACCTTGCCGCCGTACAACTTGGGCTGATAACGAGTCAAAGCCAAATAGGCGCTATTTCGCACCCGCTGCATCGTCGGGCTGAATGACACATCAGCAGGTGGCTTGTACGACGCGCTTCCTCCGAGATCTCCAACAAATTGCAAGCCCCGTCTTGCCTGGCGCACTCGGATACGTAGTCGCTGTCCCACCGATAAATGACTCAAGTGCGGGTAGGCATCAAGCATGGCTAACAATGCGACCTTCTCACCGATGGCGGTTAGTAGCTGGGCCATTTCGAGGGCAACCAAGCCACCCAGGGAATATCCTATGAGAAGATAGGGACCGAGCGGTTGCAGTTTTCTGATCGCATCGAGATGGAACATCGCCATATCCTCAATGCGGTCAAAGGGTTCATCCACCCCATCAATACCCCTAGCTTGCAGCCCGTAGATTGGATGTCCAGTCTGGATGTACTTGACCGGCTGAAAGAAGTCCATGACGCTACCACCCAGACCATGCGCGAGGTACACTGGCGGCTTCTCAGTGCCGGATTTCATGAGCACAAGCGGCGGAAACCGCTTTGTGGCGGGTTGTTCAAGCAGCGCGGCCAGAGCCGCAATCGTTGGCGCCTGGTAGATCGTGACCGGAGGCAATTCTCGACCGCACGCCTTCGCAATTTCGTTAAAGAGCTGAAGAGCTAACGAAGAATCCCCACCCAGCTCGAAGAAATTATCTTCGACGTGGACGGATGACTGTTGCAGGATCCGCTGCCAAATCGGTAAAAGCATCTCCTGCATCGAGATGGTGGTCTCAGTTTTCACTGTTTATTCGACTGAGGGGCGAAGACCAACTAGCCTCCTGGGATCTCAACCCGAGCGTACGTCGAAAGAGTCGTCCTATCGCAGGATCGCCGATTTCGCGCGTGCAAATTCCCAGTAGAGTTCTCTAGCTTTGGTGTAGATTGGGCCGACCTGTAAGGGGCGGTGGCCGATACGCGTCGAAGGCACCACCTTAGAGTAGTTTCCGGTAGCGAATATCTCGTCGGCGGCTTCGAAGTCTTTGTAGGCCATGGTCTTCTCTACCACTGTTACTCCGCTTTCGCGCAGCAACCCAATCACTCGCTGGCGCGTAATACCTGCAAGAAATGTTCCATTCGCTACCGGCGTAAACACAACACCATCCTTCGCCATGAAGATGTTGGACGTGGCCAGTTCCGCTACATTGCCCAACATGTCGCAGACGATCGCGTTGTCAAAGCCCCGGGCGTGCGCCTCGAAAAGCGAACGAGCATTATTGGGATAAAGACATCCGGCTTTGGCGTCGACTGGCATCGTGTCGTGGGTCGGCCTCCGATAGGGAGAGAGCGTGATGGAGAAACCTTTAGGCTGGCGCATCGGCGCTTCGTAGATACTGAGACACCAGCGAGTGGACTCGGGGTCATGGGCTTGCACCCAGGGCCCTTCCTTTTCAGCCCAATACATCGGCCGGATGTACAGAGCGGCATCCTTGTCGAACCGGGATATCCCTTCATGCGCTAGCTTCACCCAAGTTTCGGGTGAGACGACCGGCTTCAGGAAAAGCTTCACTGCAGAGTCATTGACGCGAGCGCAATGAAGCTCAAGATCGGGCGTAACCCCTTCGAACGCACGAGCGCCATCAAACACCAAGGAGCAAAGCCACGCAGCGTGGGTCCGCGGGCCCATGATCGGCACATTGCCCTCGTGCCAATCTCCCTCAAAGAATGTCCACGTTTTAGACCAGCCGGTTTCGTGTCCCAATCGACCCCTCCTCGTTACGAGATCCTCGCAACCATTTCTTTCTCTGGTGGGCTGGTCTCACACTGACCAATCGCAGCATCAATCGACTTCCTTAGCGCGTCAGCCAAGTGCTCGACGAATGGCTCGAGTAGCATGCCCGCTGGATAGACAGGCAGAATGATGATTTCCTGCCCTCCTTTGGCCAACCTATCCCATTTCGCATCTCGCTGATTGAAGATTCGATATTGCTTCGCAGGGCGATAGTCCGTGATCTTGCCCGGATAAGGTTGCGGAGTATAGTGCCACACTGCACGATCGTTTGTCTGCCAGATCTGGCCCAAAAGCCGCGATTCCGATTGAGCTACTTGCGAGTTGCGACCGAACTTGTCAAGTAACATCCCCCGCCATACAGGGATCCTGCTCCGTACTACTCCCATCTTTTCACGGAAGAACTTGAGTTTTGCCCGCGGAATCAAGCCCGAGGAAACTAGCGGCATGGAAGACGAGGCGCTGCCAGTTGTAATATCCCAGATTCCAGACGGTTACGAGAATCTTGGACCAGTCCATGGTGTCAAACAATGCGAGCAGTGCGATGGACTCGCCCGCAGCGTGGAGTTGTTGCGCCGCCTCAAATGCGAGCGTCCCACCCATGCAGTATCCACCTAGGAAATACGGTCCATGCCTCTGCACTCTCCGTATCTCCTTCACATACAGGGCCGCCATATCCTCAATTCGTGTCAGTGGTGGGCAGGTGCCGTCCAGGCCCTGGCATTGCAAGCCGTAAAATGGCTGATCAGAACCGAGATGCATCGATAGCTGCCGATAGCTCAAAACATTGCCGCCGGCGCCGTGGAAACAAAAAAACGGAGGTCGTGAGCCGGCCGACTGAATCGCGACCAATGGCGACCAACCGGTAGCTGGAGCCTCGCAGCGGAGAATGCAGGCAAGTTCTCCGATTGTCGGAGCATCGTAAAGCGTAGCCAGTGGCAGCTTCACGTGGAATAGCTGTTCGACTCGAGCGAACATGTGGACGGCCAACGACGAATCGCCGCCCAAGTCGAAGTAATTGTCGTCCGGACCAATCGACTCGACGCCGAGAAGATCTTGCCAAATACGAGTCAACTGTTTTGTCGTGGCATCCTCACTGCCAATGACTTGAGCTGCCGAAGAGTCAGTCACACCGAGGCTCCACTTTCGCGTCTCCGTTTGTGCACTCAATCTTGCTTCAAACTCACCGATCGCGCATCACCACTGTCTCTGCCATCCACTTCGGATATCTTATCGTTCTTCGCCAAACGCGTTGCAGTTCTTGCAAGACTCGATCATTGTCCTCAAATCGTCAGTGCGCCTCTGAGCTGAGCTCTGTGGCTCTTTGCCAACTCGTCCTTCAACACCTTTCCGGTCGCAGTCAACGACATTGTGGGAACGATCAGAATCTGCGATGGTCGCTTATACGGGGCAAGATGCCGTGCGGCGTGTTCCGATAATTCAGGAGCAGTAAGCGGCGAACCGGGAGACAATTGCACAAAAGCGATGACATCTTCATCTCCTTTGGCGCCCTCAGTCGACCGTCCGATCACGGCGGATCGGACGACGTCCGGATGGGCATTCAGAACTGCTTCGATCTCCGCGGGGTAGACGTTGAACCCAAAACGGACGATCAATTCCTTTGTGCGCCCCACGATGAAAACGTTGCCATCCTCCAAGCGGGCGAGGTCGCGCGTGTTAAACCATCCGTCCGCATCGATAGCGGCTGCTGTGTCTTCCGGGGCATGATAGTAACCCTTCATTACGTTTGGCCCGCGCACTCGTAGTTCGCCCACTTCGTCGTTGGCAACTGGTGCGCCATCGGGTTGGACCAGCTTGATTTCAACTCCGGGAAACACTGGACCGACTGAAATATCATCGCGAGGCGCTTCGACCCTGGTTTGCGCGATGGTTGGAGAACATTCCGTTACGCCATAGCCGTTGTGCAGCACAAGACCAAACAGGCTCTCTACCGCTGATTTAAGGGGGGCATAAAGCGGTGCGCTGGCGGACGCAATGATTCGAAGCGCCGGAAAGTGGAGAGACTTCAGTCCCTTTAGCTTTGCGTATTCGACCAACAGCGAAAACATCGCCGGTGCGCCCAGCATAACTGTTATGCGGTCTCTCTGCAGCGTCGCGAGGGCTGCCACAGGATCGAAGCGCGGCGACAAATAAAGCGTTGCACCGCTCAGCAACGTGCCGAGTAACACGACTGAGAGTCCGACCGCATGAGACATCGGCAGAACACCATAGAAGCGGTCCTCCGGAGTCAGTGCGCGTATCTTCGCTGAACCGGCCGCCAGAAACAGCAGGTTCCTGTGAGTCAACATCACGCCTTTGGGCTGGCCCGTGGTCCCAGACGTATAGATCAATGCGGCAACACGGTTCGCACTGACCGGATCGATCTGCTCAGCATCGACTTCGTCGTTTAGGGGACCAATTCCGACCAGGCCTAAACCCGCTGCTTCTTCGACGAGAGCGCCATGTCGCCGGGCGTGCTCCCTGGCATGCGGTGATACAGTCGTTGTGTAAATAACACGACGGGCACCACAGTGATCACGAATTTCATCGATCTCGCGTGCCGTGAGGCGTGCGTTCACCAGCACCGGCCACGCGTCAAGAGCTGCCAAGGCTAGCAGAATTGCTACGAATGCCCGGCAGTTCTCGCACACGATCATGACCCGATCGCCCGGGCGGACCCCCGAGGCTAGAAGCCAGCGCTCGATGTCAGAAACAGCAGATGCCAATCGCCCATACGTCCAGGTTCCGGATGTCTCCACTAGAGCTAGTCGCTCCGGAGAAAGTGCGGACCACGGCTTAATAACGTCGCAGATGCGGTCAGGTAGATCTCTCGAACGCTCTGAGATGATGTCTTGGCTTAGCTCCGACATGGTTGGATGATAGTGCAGTGAACTTTCTGGTTATAACGGTTGGCGTTGGGCAATTTTAGGAGTCACGCAGGTTGTTTTTCCGCCGCTACGAGTTGCTCGCACCCGGATTTTTCCGTACCCGGAGCCCGGCGAAGCCAAATCTCCCGCCAATAGGCAAACTCGCCCCGAGGACACCCTCCAAATGCCACACAGGCACATCCGCACAGCGAGCCTTCCAGAAACACCGTGTTGCGAAGTTGTCTCATCTCACCCGTACCATCCACGATAATCTTTTCGATCCTGTTGTCGACTCGGTGCTGTTCGCCACATAAACGTCCCATGGCCGGCGTAAAGTAAAGTCCGCGGTTATGCGCCTTCTGATCCAAGGTCTCCGAGATGTGTGCCAGTGGCTTTATTTCGACTCGCTCTCCTGCCCGCAAGTTCAGACTTCCCGACGGGGTCGGATTCTGGCTTCCACGAGCATACGGCCCCAGAAATACTTTACGCATCCTCCAGAACAGCCATTCACCGACGCGCCGTACCATTTCTAGTGGGCCGCAGTTGCCGGCCTGAATATCACTCAAGCACTTTCCAAATCGCTCCCAGTGCGACAACTCGACGGTCGCATTCAATATTTCGCTGGACTGACAAAAATAGGTCTTGGGACCAATCGAGGTTCTAAGTCGGACTCGTAGGCGCTGCCTCTCTTCCGGATCCACACTCGGTGGGATGGCGCGAGGACCTTCGACCTTGCGAAGCCAAGCCTCGCGCCAGAAGACTGTGCATGCTTTCTGACATCCGTCGTGTGCCGCGCCCGAACAACGCAATCCCTCAAGGAGCAAGACATCCTCTGCTGGGAACTTCCGCATACCTGAGCTAGTCCCGTAATAGCAGGTTTTTACAACTCGCTTAGAAATCTTATAGGCTTTCCCACAGAAGTCCGCCATTTCGGGCATGAACGGGAGCTTATCTAAGGTGCCATCAGTGTCCAGTGTCTGCAGAATTTCTGCCGGCGACTTGACTTCGACAAAGTCGCCAGGGCGAAGATATGTACTTATGAGCTTCATCTACTTCGTCGCTCCCTCAAAATGACCCGAATAGGTATTCTTTAGTAAGCCCACAGACCGATGCCGATTGCGACTAGCCTAGCCTTGAGTTGAGAGTCTATGATCGGTTGACGTCTGGCCGGTATTTTGATTTGGCCGTTTGTCCCGGGATCAACGAAGACTCGCCAATACGCACGCTGTTATGACGAATATCAACGGCGACTTGCCGGCTAAACCTGCGGTACGGAGAACTTTGCGCCACACTTTCAAGCCGCGCCCCAGCGGTCGCCACATGCTTTCTCGAAGGATTCCGACCTTACGCAGAGTCTGCGTAACCCGCCACGAGCAAGACGACCCCGCGGGGAAGAATGCTAGATCGCCCGGTCCGAACCTCCGCTCCTCACCGCGATCGTTGATCATGAAGGCTTCACCTGAAATTATGACGATGGTCTCGTCCATTGAGTAATTCCACTTAAAACTACCCGGGGTACAGTCCCACACCACGAGGTGGGAGGTCCAGTCACGGCTTCTCACTAATTTCTTGCACCGCGCCTCGGGTGAACCGCTCAAAATCCAATCAGATGGAATCGGCTCGGGCTCGAGCTCAACAGTGGCTGCAGTGGCGACTACGATAGATCCGTATGCTGTCGCGTCCGCATGGTGACCATTCGTTTTGTCCGTCCGAACCATCGACAACTCAGATGAAGCTCCTTTTGACACTTCGCTTCCTTTCTCTCTACGGCAATGCAGATCGTTTTCGGTGGCCGCTTTCATAGACGACTGCCACGGTTGGAAATGCTGATGTTTCCGCCTTCTTCGACATCACATAACGCAACCAATTGCGATAGATAGCTATGGCGGCCGATTGCCATGTCTTCTGGAGTGTCCCGGCCACGGCAGCATCGGGGAAGGCCGCCATAACCTCTTCCCGGCGATTCGCCAAGACCGTGTCTCGAAAGTCACCCAGGAGCTCGGCAGTCGCGCCGTCAAAGTAACCCTTAGGCATGGAGGGATAGGTTTCGCTCTCGTGCTTGAGAAATCTCCTAATATCTCTTCGGTATTCCTTCAGCAGGGTTTGCGCACCATACTCGGGGTGGCCCTGGAAATGTACGAACAGGCTTCGCTTTTTCTTCTTCGCGAACGAGTCCACGCCACCTTCGGGCGATTGCGTCAGCACGAGGTAACCGCATGCGATCAGCGCATCCGCCTGCACTTCGTTCCATCGAGAATGCGGGAAACGTACACGTTCCCCGGCGCCACACGTTAGCTGGTGATCGCCGGTGTTGGTGAAGTCGAACACCCCGAATTGTTTGTCATTCAATGGACGACGGTTGATGCCATCGCTGTAAAGAACGCCAGCGTGTGCCGCCAAACATGACAGGATCGTGGAGGCAGTATTGCTTTCCGCCCAACTTAAGACGTTGGCCATGGCAGGCCAGTAAGGTTCATTACGCAGATTCGACTGCCGAGGCTCAGTTCCGGTCATGATCACACCGTCGAACCGGTCGTTCAACAAATCGTCTGTGCTGAAGTAAAACCTGTTTAGATGCTGCTGCCCTCCTTCTCCGCGAGGAACTCCGGACAGAGAGTGGAACTTAACACGCAGGGTGATGTCGTCGGCTGCCGCATCAAGCAGTTCCAAGAACTGCATTTCGGTGTCTTCGAGAGCTGCATCTGGCATGTTGTTCACGAACGCGATGCTGACGCAATCGGCCCGTGTGGCAGATCTGTCCATCGATTCCGCCCGGTGCCAGTTTATTCTTTCGGCCCAACGGGGCGGAATCCGGCCGCCCTCGATGATCAATGGCATGACGTTCCTCCAGAATTGACTTGCAATCCAGTCTCTTTCCGCTTCATGCTTTGGCCTTGTCCAACGCCTGGGCGAGATCGTCGAGGATATCGTCGATATGCTCGATGCCGACGCTGAGCCGAAGCATCTCGGGCGTCACGCCAACTTTCTCTTGTTCTTCCGGTGACAACTGACGATGTGTAGTGGACGCGGGATGGCATGCCAACGACTTGGCGTCGCCCATATTCACCATTCGCTTGAATAGCTTCAGCGCATTGAAACACTTCTTCCCTGCTTCAAAGCCGCCCCTTACTCCAAATGTCAGCAGAGAGCATCGATTATGGCCCATGTACCGTTGAGCCATTGGATACAGCGGGTTGTCTGGAAAACCGGCGTAGTTAACCCATTCCACATTCGGATGATCGCGCAGGAACTCGGCCACCTTGCGCGCGTTCTCGACGTGCCGTTCAATGCGAAGCGCGAGTGTCTCAACACCTTGCAAGAGCAGAAAACCATTGAAGGGCGACAACGTGGCGCCGGTGTTTCTTTGACATACCGTCCGGCAGCGCGCGACGTAGGCAGCGTCGCCGTAGTGGTCGACGTAGACTACACCATGGTAAGCAACTTCCGGAACGTTCAGCATGTAGTAGCGATCAGGATAGCTTCGCCATGGAAATTTTCCACTGTCGACGATCATTCCACCCAGAGTTGTGCCGTGGCCTCCCATGAATTTCGTCATGGAATGGACAACCACATCGGCGCCATATTCGATTGGCCGGAGCAGGATAGGTGTGGCGACGGTGTTGTCAACAACCAGAGGCACGCCGTGTTTGTGCGCGACTCGTGCCAGGCCCTCAATGTCTGCGACATTGCCCGCCGGATTCCCCACACTCTCGCAGTAGACTGCGCGAGTGTTCTCGTCGATCAGTCTTTCCACGTCATCGGGATGGTCGCTGGCGGCGAAGCGTGAGCTGATTCCCCGCTTCGGGAAGATGTGCGCGAGGAGAGTGTAGGTAGCACCGTAGAGCTGGGGCAGGGATACTATGTTGTTTCCCGCTTCGGCTATGTTGATAAGCGAGTATTCAATCGCGGCCATTCCTGAGCTGACGCTCAGAGCTTCCACTCCCCCTTCCAGCGCCGCAACCCTTTTCTCCAGAACGGCATTGGTGGGATTACCTATGCGCGTATATATATTTCCCTGGACTTCAAGATTGAACAGGGCCGCCCCGTGCTCAGCACTATCGAATTCAAAGGCGATGGTCTGATAGATGGGAACGGCGACGGCCTTGGTTGTAGGATCGCCGTCGTAGCCGACGTGAATGGCAACTGTCTCTCTCTTCATATGTGAACGATGGTTCGCTATGCCGACCTAGATTTGGAAGTCGTCGTATTGCGATAGCGGATTTATTTTGTGGTCGCTGCCACGTTCGTAACCGGAAAGGATGCTCGCGCGCGCGAAAGTGACTGGGTCATGGCGTGAGCCAGGGTGCGAGCGGCGAAGCCCGCACCGAACGCAAACCGCATAACCGGACCAAAGCTATTCGCTGCAGCAATCCCCACGAAATACAGACCTGGCACGGACGATTCGAAACTCGATGAGAGCACCGGCATTCCGTCTAGCGTCTTTAGCTCCGAGCGAATCGCGGCGCTAAGGAACTGCAAGCGTTCCAAATCTACTCTGTATCCCGTCGCTGCTATGACATGCTCCGATACAATCTCGCGTTCAATGCCGTCCGAGGCCCCAACTCTCAGGTGCACTTTGCCGTTGTGGACCTCGGCGGCTTGCGGCGTGCATCCCAGATGTAATGGCACTTTCCCGATCACCTTGTCTCTAATGAACCATCCCCCCGATGGGCCCAGTGTTCTGCGGACAGCTTCCACTCGAAGACGTTCAGGCAAGTAATGAAAGGCCATAGGCAAATCGGCGAAGAAGCGCGAGCGCATTCCGGGACCAAGCCCCGATTGCGGATGCCTGATCTGCTGCCACCGCGAGCGAGGCTTGCCCGTCGGCTGGCTATGGAACTTCAGCGATTCCCGACGACTGACGAGCTGTACATTGGCACCGACCTCGTGCAGTAAGCCCGCCAGATCGAGTGCGGAAGCGCCGCCACCAACCACGACAACGTCGCGGCCTCGAAACGGATCCACCTCATGGTGACGCGAACTATGGGAAAGGAATTCCGGTGGCAACGATGCGAGGTCCTCCGGGACATAGTCGAAGTGGGTGATGCCCACGGCCAGTACAACCGTGCGAGCCTGAACTATCTCACCATCGTCGACCTGTAACCGGAACCCGTCCGGCAACCGATCGACACTTACCACGAGCTTGTCTTCGAGCTCCGGCACCATCCGATCCCGGAAAGCGAGTCCATACGCCGTAAAGGTTTCCAGGCGAACCGGTACGACCCGTGTCGGCATACTCGATGCCTTGTTCTGCACAAAACTGCCCCAGAGTAAATGCGCTCTCCGGGTCGTAGATGTTGGAAGCGAATCCGTCAGACTTCAGCATCATGCCTTTAGGCATATGGGCTATCCAACTGTCCATAGGACGACCGAAAATCCGGAACGAAACACCGCTGCGTCGCAAGTGCGCAGCAATTGACAGCCCGTACGGACCTGCGCCGATCACCACACTCTCCAGCATAGGACTATGAAAACCTCTCTTTGGGTTAGTCACGTTTGGGTTCGAGAGGGAAACCACCGAGTCTCTCGCCCGGTGGAATTAACAGCGGAAGTCCGATCAGTTACCTCGATTAAGGTGCAAGCACAAGCCGACCATTGCCGGCTCCTGGTGAACCGGTTTCATTCCGAAGAATCGTTTTAGACTCAGGAATGGCTTCTCGAGCAGGTTCCAGGACATAAAGTTGCCATAGGCCGTAGCTCGCGACAATGGCAACCGGCAAAACCGCCAACGGGTACCGGTTCAGGTGGAAAGTCTTCGCCATATCAAGTGGAATCTTGTGAAGCAGGTAAAGACCATAGCTGATGACTCCCGTATATATCAGGAACCGGTTCCTCAGCAAGACTTGGAGCCATTTTTGCGAGGAAAACAGCGCCAGATACACAAAAGACGTCGAGGCAATCGCTGTGAACGAGAATGCGATCCATCTTGCATCGACGAAAGCCGTTATAAGTGCCAATGGCGTCGAAATAAAGAGAACAATCCAGGCTCGCTTCAGGAACCTGGAGGAAAGAAACTTCTCCGAACGAACCACCACCGCGAGAAGGGCCCCCGCCATCAAGGCATCGAGGCGACAGAATGGGTTTGAGTAGATATTCACGTGGTGCAATGCTAGGTAGAGTCGGAGTCCCGGAGAAACGCAAATTATGGCGATGGCGATACGCCGCACTTGGCTGTAAGAGCAGTATCGAATGACCCATGGCCAAGCTAGATAAAACTGCTCTTCAACAGCAAGCGACCAGGTCACTCCGAGCAGTCCAGTCGCTGCGGTAGGAGTTGGGACCAGGAAATTCTGGAGAAACAACGGATACGCCCACCACGGTGACGAACGAGCTGCGAAGACGTTTGACGCTTCTGACGGGCGAAGGAAAGGAACCAGCACGAACATGAAAAGAAGCGCTGAATAGTATAACGGCCAGATCCTTAGACATCGCCTGATGTAGAAATTTTTGAAATAGCCTTCTGATCGCTTAGTATCTAGCAGGATCCCAGTGATCAAGAACCCCGACAGGACAAAGAAGAGATCCACTCCCATCCATCCTTGGGCGAATAAGCGCGGGAAAGTCCCGCTGTTGTGCAGCATCACGCCAAGATGGCTACGCCACGAACGGCATCGAGCTGTGGAATTCGTTGGTGCATGCTCTCGAAGGAGGGTCTGGCTAGACAGGCAAGCTAGAAGGACGTCACTGTCTCCTTAGCTGGCATACCCCTGTCCACGGGTAGTTCTTCATCGGTCCTTTGGGTTCTGGTAAGAGGGACAGCAGCTCGACTGGTGCCCGGTTGAATTGCTGCTGCGGTCTTCAACATTCCCTGGACGTCCATTGGCTCCCATCCGTACTGCGCGAAGAAATTCACTCCTTCCAGTGGCCCGAATTTGAACGCCGCACCGGCCTCACTGAGTTGTTTGCCCGTCGTGCGCTGCATCACTTTGAGTTGGCCCGGCGAGGCAAGGTCGATGATCCAGCTGCGAAAGTGCTTGTTGGCAGCGAGATCCCTGGCGAAGGAGCCTACCTCCTCAGCCGTGAAGTAGATTAAGAGGCCCTCGGTCATGACCACGATATTTTTTGCTCGCTGATCCAATTTTGCAAAGAGGGCTTGACGCGCAGGTGCCTCGGAAAGGTCGAGTGATACCCGTTCCAGTCGGCATCTTGGCCGTTCGTCTTTTAGAACTTCATCCTTATAGGAAATAATCTCAGGCAGATCTACTTCCACCCACTGCAGCGTGCTCGGCAGATCCATACGATACGGCCGGGCGTCGAGGCCAGCGGCGAGATTGATGACCAGGTCCGCCCCTTCTTCAACCTCGCGCGCGACAAACTGGTCAAAAAGATACGTGCGCGCCACCCACGCCCACTCATGCTTGTTTCCATCGGTAAGAGTGTTAGCAATCTGAAACCCATGCTGGCCAGCCAAACGCTCGGCATATGGGTCGCGGAACAGCGCATCGGGCCGTTTCGTTTCGAGCGCTCGAAAATAAGCCACCCAACGCGCGGTGTCGGAAATGTCGCGAACAGTGAGATTCGACTCAGTCATTCTTGGTTAACCGAAGGCATGGCGAAGTGCAGGTATTTCGACGCGGTCTCAAGACACCCGTGATGGAACGGTCGCGAATTCACAATGGCCGAGTTGAAATTCCCGATGGGTGGTGACGAGTGCTGTCTTCATGTCTTTCTGAGCCACAACGAAGGAGATATTGCATTCCGACGAGCCTTGTGCGATCGCAATGATGTCCACGTTTTCGCGACCCAGTGCGCAGAACGTTCGGCCGGCAATTCCCGAAACTCCGCGCATGTTCTGTCCCACTACCGTGACAATCGCAACTTCCGGGTCGAGGGTAATGTGCTCCACCTTTTCATGTCGCCAGATCCACAGCGAACTCACTTCGAAGCGCGTCGACCGTGTGCTTCGCCAGCGACGACGGAACGATCAGGCATATATTGTTTTGCGAGGACGACTGCGAAATCAGCAATACATCGGCCCGAGCCGCCGCGGTTGTCGCGAACGTACGGCCCAAGACGTCCGGCACCCCGACGATTCCCGGGCCTCCAACAGTGATCAACGCAAGGTCGCCGATCGCAGAGAGTGCCTTCACTCCTCCACCGTTGACGGGACCTGCCGGCACGATTTTCGTTCCCGGCCGTTCGGGCGCGAAGCTGTTGCGGATCCAAAGGGGAATGCCGCACTGCATAACAGCCCGAAGGGTTTTCGGATGCAGTACCTTGGCGCCAAAGTGCGCGAGTTCAGACGCTTCGCGATATGAAATCTCAGGCACGGTGCATGCGCCCGGCACCAATCGTGGATCGGCAGTTAGCAGGCCATCCACGTCCGTCCAGATGATGACCTCGTGAGCGTCGAGAGCCGCGGCCAGAATCGTCGCAGAGTAATCCGAACCGCCCCGACCGAGAGTTGTAAGCACGCCTTCCGTGGTGGCGCCGATGAAGCCGGTGACTACGGGGACAATGCCCTGCCGCAAGAGCGGGCGCAGCCGCGCTTCGCAGCGATCTCGCGTCAGATTCATCCACGGGTCCGCGGCGCCATGGTCGGAGTCGGTCACTACGAGTTCTGTGGCCTCGATCGCCTCGCTGATCACCCCTTGCTCCGCGAGTACAGCCGCGACAAGAGGCGCGGAAAGACGCTCGCCGAGGCTCGAGATCGAGTCACGGACCCGCGGCGTCAACTCGCGCAGCAGGATCGTACCCTCGCACAGGCGGTCGCCCTCTTGAAAGACCTCGTGCATCTTGTGGCTGATGTGGCTCCGTTCGTCAGCAGAAGAAATCAGGCTATTGGCCACGGCCTCATGCTGTTTACGCAGCTCGTCGAAGATCATCTCGACGGCCTTGCGATTTCCTGCCTCAGACAGCGTGGCAGCTTCAATCAGTTTGTTGGTCACGCCGCCCATGGCGGAGACGACCACCACGACATCATCGTCTTGCACAGCCGATCGAATGATCTCAACCACCCTTGCAATGCAGGACGCGTCACCCACCGAGGTGCCGCCAAACTTCATGATTCGAAGAGTTCTCTTCGCGTCCTCGCGGACCTGACGTTGCACAGAGTAATGCTCCACGAGTTGCCCGTACAATGACCCGGAAGTCGTCACAGCATTCTTCGTTGGGTGATCGGTGAGAGTGTGGGCGTCGCGCCTCCCAAGAAGCTCGACAGGGCTATGGAACGCATCGCGATCACAAATATCGGCATATGGAACTGATGCTCCTGATTCGTGACCAACCCCACTCGCGTGTTCCCTGCAGATGCTTGGATTTGTGCTGCTTCGCAATTTAATTCGCACAGCTTGCCCTTTCCTGAGAGAAGCTATCAGCGAGGAAGGTGAACCGCTGAAACGACTCGGGCGGATTGTTGCTGGGAATACCAAGCACTCTGCTTACGACGGCTACGGACGCAGGCATGAACCAACTCGGGTTCTTCCCAGGGAACATCGTGATACCCGAAACGTAGAAATTCGCTTCCTGGATCCCGGATCCATTCCTGCGGGAACAGCGCAATCGTGTCGTTCTCGGTGATCGTTTGCGCCTCTTGGACAGCCTTACCTGTCAAAGCAGCGTACAGAGCGGCTGGGAGATCATGTCCGGGGCCAAGCGTCAGGTGCCCCACCTGCGTCGCGCGGGGATTTATTTCGATGAGGTACGCGTTTCCGGTGCCGGACTCCAGGAGGAAATCAAATCCATGCAACCCAGACAAATTGAGTTGGCGGACCATCCCTTCAACGGCCGACGACATTTCCGGGTTAGCGATCAACCGAACTACCGTGGCGTGCCCAGACTGGTCTGCTTTCTTAAGCACTTCAAAGTGCAGGGAGGCCAGGACCTTACCCTCCCAGCAGGCGACTGTACTGGTTGCTTCGCGCCCTGCCACAAATGCTTGCGCATTCACCACCGACCGTCGGCGTAACAGCGCCGGCCAAACCAACGTCTTGTCCCGATCTACTAGGGCCCGCTTCGCCGCTCGCGCCCAAAGTGGAGGAGCTTGCAGCTTATGAAAGGCCCGTTCGGCTTCTTCCAACGTGTGGACGACCCTCACGCCGTCGCCGCCTGAAGTGCCGTCCGCCTTTAACACCGTCGGAAGGCCGACGTGGGCGATCCATTCTGAAAGTTCCTTGGTGTTCTTAATAACTGTGGTCTTTGGGACGCGTATGCCGGCTTCTAGTGCCCGTTCCATGAAGGATGATCGCGCGTAGACGATTGGGAAGCTTGCAGGTGCGCCAAGAGAACGTTCGATCAACGAACAGATTGGCTCGCCCACCTGCCCTTTGCGCAGTTCCCGCTGGTAAAGGTCATGCAAATGCCAAGTTGCAAGGTCGTCACCAGGAACGATGAAATCAGGTTTTGTTGCAGCGATGGCCGCCGCGAGCGAATTCAACGGCATCAGTCCGTCGTATGTGTGGGTACGATGCACGGCGCTCGTCTTTATGAGTGGATGACCAGGAGGACAGACAGCTCCGACAGTGAAGCCTGCATCGGCCAATGCTATCGCCAACCGGGCAGTCGGGAACCAACGAAGTGTAGTTGCGATCAAAACAGTGGGTTTCAACGTTATCCACGCTTCTGAACGGTCGCTAGGTTGCGATGTGCTAGCCACGGGTGCACCAAATTGCTCTTCGATTCCGCTCAACCGCAAAGGACCGACCCACCGTTCACATTCAGAACCTCACCGGTGATATGACGAGCCCAGTCGGAGGCAAGGAACAAGATTGCGTCGGCCACGTCATCCGCCAACGCAATACGCTGCAAAGGTATTCCCTGTTCGACTTCGCGTTTATATCCATTGTTGCCAGGCCCGAAGACCGGATTATTCAGCTCGGTGTCAACCCATCCTGGAGCAACGCAGTTCACGCGAATGCGGGGCGCGAGCTCAATGGCCAGCGACTTTGCAAAACTGATTTGTCCTCCTTTTGAGGCGGCATAGTTGGAATAGCCTGCTTCACCGCGCTGACCGGCGGTCGAGCTGACGATTACTATCGCGGCGTTGTCCTGCTGCTTCAGCGCAGGCACCGCCGCGCGACAGATGGTCCACGTGCCGCGAAGGTTGTGGTCGATCACCTTGTCCCATACCTCATCGCTCATCCGTTCGACCGGTGCGCCTTCCCAGACGCCCGCATTTGCAACCACCAGGTCGACCCGGCCAAAAGAGCTCAGCGCCTTGTCCACCAACGCGTCCGCATCGCTGCTCTGACTAATATCGCCCTGGAAGGCGACGGACTGAACGCCGAGTTGGCGAGCCTCGTCAACAGCTTTGGCAGCTTCGTGAGCCTTGCAGACGTAATTCACCACCACATGGGCACCGGCTTCGGCCAACCGCTGGACAGTCGCACGGCCGATACCTCGTGAGCCACCAGTCACGATGCACACGCGGTCGCGCAATAGGGTCCGGGGAAACGGAACCGGGCTGGTTTCTTGATGACCCTCGTCCATGGCCAAGCTCTTGACGTTCGATGTCATAGCCTTAAATTGAATCGGTGTGCGCACTCCAGGAGAGCTTGACCCTGTGCGGCTTCGGCCCTGTTAGGTCAGACGTTTCACCACGCCTCGCTGCGGTGCCTGGGGCAAACTGGGCGAATTGTCGCGGCAGTTCTGGCGCCCTGGTCACTGGCGCGGCAAGCGATTCCCGACAGCAGAATCGCCGCGACTACAGAACTACACAGTGTTCCGAGTTGTTCATCGTTGGCATTCAAGGTTCGACTTCAATGCGGGGCAGCTGGCGTGTACATCTCAGAAGAAACATTCCGCCAAAGCTACGGCAACATTTTGTCGCGAGATCGAAAGCGATACGAGCCACAGAGCGGCAAATATTCGGGGTGACGAAGCTGAGTCATCACAAAACCGCGCTATGCTTCGATCCTCTGCACGATCTCAAGCTCTGTGCTCACTTCGTACTCCAGGTGGTCACCAGAAGCTTTGGCAAACGCGAGCACGGCGCGCTCCTTCCCCAGCCCCTCGATCCGCCACTGTCCGGTGTAATTTACCACCCGCATCTTGCTTCGCTCCCGCCACCACTGGTCCACTTCTCCCGGAAGAGCAAACCACAACCGCTCTTGCGAGCCGAGACTGCGAAGGAAGTACAGCAGGTCGCAATACACGTCGCGGGCCCGCTTCTCCATAACGTAGTCTGGATGGACAAGGAAACTCATCAGGCCGTTCTTCTTGAGGATTGCCTCGGTTTGAGCTTTCCAGAGATCCAGGGAATAATCACCGAGGTAATGAAACAGCATGTAATCCTGTATGGTGGTTAACGGAATTTCCAGAATGTCGCCCACGAAGTAGGGCATGACCGTGCAGCAGCCACCGTGCTGCGGGTCGAGGTGCGCGACATTGGGTACAGACATGTCATACGAGAAGTCCAGCGCATCGTACCAGTCGAGGTTGCGATACATCACCGCAGCGCGAAAGCCTCTGGCAGCATACGCCTGGGCATAGTCATTGATTTTCTTTACGCGCCGCAGGAACTCCCGCCGCTCGGAAAAAAGATGACCATCGTGATTCAAATCGTGAACGTTGACCTCGAAGCCGCGATCGCGAATCTCCTGCAGGAGCGCCTGAGAGACCGTGTACGAGCCCTCCGGCGTCAGTTGGAACGATGCCTTGATGCTATGGGCCTCCTCGATATCCATTAACTGGCGGCAGAAGCTGCGGCCGCTCTCGGCTTCAACATCGTGGGTCATCACCACGCAACTCTTCGCACCACGCGGCCAGAACCACACAAACGGCATTCTATCGACGCCTTTCGCCTGCATCGAGGCAAGCAGCAAGGCTTCGCTCAGTTGTTCAACCGTCACATCGACTGGCCAACGCGGGAAGGCGATACGCCGCCATCCACTGGCGTGAACTCGTTGTAGATGCTTGCGCATGCCGACCCCCATCAGGGGGCGCACGGCATAGTAGGCATTTCTAAGAAATCGTTGTCCCCCGCTCTTTTCGCTGCATTTGTAGCGGGTGGCATAGCGTTCCAGACGCAAGTCATCGATGACCTCTGTCGGGCTGAAGGGTAAGATAACCGTCGAGCCAGTGGTGTGAAGGTCCGGCAGCGCGCTATAGAGCGGTGCATCGGCCCGCGGCGTGCGATACCCGGTCGTCGATCGCCCGTAGCAGATGGTATCCGGGCCAAAACAGAAGAAACCCGAGTCGGCGGAAGGCCGACCCACGAGCTCAAACTGCAGAAAGTCGTCGGGACAACGGTAGCGTTCCGCCAAAGTGCTGATCATTGTGTTGCTGGTGGACACTTTCTTACGGAGGTTGATTGCATCCGTCAAATACAACTCTGAGACCACATCAGGCTTTCGCGGCTTGTCTTATTTGAGGCTGTGCGGGACGTTATCGAACGCCCCATCCGTATATTGGGAAAGTGCTATCAGCGATGTGGAGTACGACAAACCACACTTTCGCCCGATACTTTGATGTGTGTAGCTACTGCTCGCGCCAGCGGCAAAACCGCAACACGGTAAAGTGCGACTCCGACACAAGTCCCCAAAGTGTTTGTGATCACGTCCGTAACACCAGAATCTCGCGTTGGGAGGTATGATTGGAGAACTTCGATGGCGAGGCTGATTAATGCCCCAAAAACAATGGTGGCCAAAATGCTGTGCTTGACCTGCCACACCGAAGTAAAGTAAGCACCAAAGAAAAAGCCTAGCGGAATAAACCCGGCGATATTGATGACCGCGTTCTTGAAGTAGCCCCTCTGTGTCCTGAATTCACTCCATGGCGATTCCAGACGGATCTGATCGACAACCAGATACCGGTCCGGAATATAGAGATCAATACCTGGCTTAACCTGGTTATGAATAATGTTGCCGGCCCGCTCATCAAAGATGTAGAGCGCAAGCGGTCGATTGCTCTCGGCGACTGCGGGCCTCCCCTTCTGGGTCCAATCCTTATAGTGCTGGGCGACCTGGCTCGGAATGAGCTCGTTTCTGTAAATCGCGAGGCCTTGCAACTGGCCAGACCAACTGTGGCTCTGCAAGGGAGCATTGGCAACTATCAGCTCGCCAATGAAATTTCTGAGCGAAAGTCCAAATTCTGACGATCGAGTGACCAAATTGCCGTCAAGGTAGACTGCCGTATATTCCCCATTAGAGGTGACGGTTATGAGTGCTTGCTTCCTCCGAAATACTCCATCAACATAAAGGTCGGTCCGCTTATCCTCACCGTCGCGCTGCAATAAGAGATCGGTGTAGTGTTGCTGCAGCGATAGCTGCTGGCTGTTCAGAGGATTATAAAAGGCAAGGACAGTACCTTTTTCCCAAGTAAGGCGCGGCTTTAGCCACATCTCCAAGCTACAAGACGGCCCATCCAAACTGGTCAGCTCAAAGTGGCTGGAACTCACAACAGTGCCGTAACGATCGATACGAATACCGTTCTGATTTCCTAACCATCGCACCTGATTCCTAGGAGAATGGAAGGGCCACAGCCCGGCGACCAGAATGCCGCACAATGTTAACGTAGAAAGAGCTCCTATCGCCTTTCGCGGAATGTGGATTTTGTATAGCTCCATAAATCGTGGATCGCCTGCCCACCTCGTCAATCAGTTCGTCCAAAGGCACCTTAGGTCGCCTTGCACCCCGCGAAACGTTCTCTTTCGGGAGTTGAAAAGCGGCATTGCATCCCTTTGGCATAAAACTTCGGAAGAACTGGATCGACCAACGTGCCTGGCAAAGCCGCTAGAAAAGTGCTTCAGACGGTCATTGCGGACGGGAATTCAACTCTATTATAAGTTCTTGAACTTCATTCGTCGAAATGATCGACAATCAGCCTAATTCATTTTTGGGCGGCCTGTGAAGCCAATGGCCAGACTGGCGCAGCGATTACTGGACCATTTGCATGGGATTCTGAACTACCACCTGAGCAAGGTGCCGCTGGGTGTGATGGAAGCGGTGAATGATAATATGAGACGCTGTTACGTCTTGGCCACGGCTATCGCAGTCGAACTATCTGCTCCGGAAGCCGCACTGACTGGCTTCCACTAAGACCCAGTTCCTCATCTTACAGAAAGCCGCTTAAAATCCGCACTTCAACAGATTTTCGTTTCAGAGCCCTGATTCGCTGGTGAAGATCGCTATGTTGACTTCGACCGGGGATCTCAGTGATCCCGCAACAGATCAGAGGATTTCCTGTGGGGCAGTCATTGCGTCCCTTTCCGAAAAAACCCTCCGATAGGCCGCCAGAAGATTGTCGACGGAATAGTCCCACGCCAGTTCATCTTCAACCCTTCTGCGCCCGAACTCACCCATTCTCTTTCTTTCATCGGGATTCTCCAGCAGCCAGACAATCTTGGAGGCGAAATCATCTGCTCCTTTTTCGTTATCGGCATATAGTGATGCTTCCTGGGCGCTGAATCTACCTTCTTTCATATTGAATTGCACGATGGGCTTGCACAAGGCCATATATTCCATGATCTTGATCATTGTGGACATGTCGTTCATTTCGCATGGCCTATCCGGATTGACACAGATATCGGCTGTGGAAAGAATCTCCAGCAATTGTTCGTCGGGAATCCTTCCCGTGAAGTTGAGCATACCGTCGAGGCCCTTATCTTGTGCCATCTTCTGGAGCTCGGCCAACTCCGGCCCGCCACCTATACAAGTGAAATGAACATCACGACGTCCCGAGTCCTTGATATACAGCGCCACATCAAGCAAGATGTCCAGGCCGTCTTGTACGCTCATGGTTCCGACATAGCCGATGAGGTAAGTCTTGCCGTGCTTCAAAGCGGGTTGGGGGGGGACTGGTCTAATTCTACTTAGGTCTGGTCCGTTGCGGACAATGAACACATCCTTCGGGTCAAGGCCCCCTATGGTCACGGCGCGGTCCCTGTAACTGCTGTTGGTAGCCATGACCACGTCGCTGAAGCGGTAGGTCAGACGTTCAAGCCGCACCTGTGACCTATATAGAATGTCCTTCCTGCCGTATTTGGAAAGATATAGTTCCGGATTCACGTCATGATGATCGAAGATGTACTTGATCCCCAACAGCTTGAACGGCAGAGCAATCAAGAAAATATCGTCGGGAGGATTACATCCCTGAATGACATGAAAGCCGCGCCGTAGAAAGATCCACCAAGTGTAGAAGAACTCCCAGAAGAGCGAGCAGCAGTATTCCCAGAGATAACCCAAGGCAGTGTTTCCATCTTTCGGCATAGGGTGCCGGTAGATCCGAACCCCGTTGATAACTTCGTGCCTTTTCTCGTACCCTCTCCGAGCAGGACACAATACGGTTACTTCATACCCAGTTTGGTGCAGCGAACAGGCCTCCTTCCAAACACGCGTATCGAAGGGAACGGGTTCGTTTTCCACGATGATGAGGACCTTTTGCTTCACGACAACGACTCCCCAGCCTGCAACAGTTGGTAAAGGCCAGCGAGCGCGCATAGCATGGTCGCCTGTCCCCAGTGGAGCGTGGGCGTTCTGTTGACCAGCCATCGCGAATACCGGCGGTAATAGAAATAACCAGTGCGATCTTGCATCTGCTCGATCGTCCACTTGGCTACTTTCAGCGCCAGTCCCAGGCCGTCCGGATCGCGGTCGTTGAAGAACACGAGGGTGTCAATCGCCTGGGAACAGCATTGGATATCAATGGGCATGGTCTTGTGGTTGTAATACTTGGGAGTTCCATCCGCCAGAAAGAAGGTGTTCTTCCAATACTTGTACCCTCTCATCAGGTCCTGCTCGAAGCGGCCATCGCCCGTGCTATCCGTGTAGTGCTTAAAGGAATCCAGCACATAGGCTGTATGGAAGTTGTCGACCCAGTGGCGATACGGCGCTTCGCCGTAATACCAGGATGAGTCGGGCCTCTGGTGACGGGCCGTGTACCGGATTGCCTTCTCCGCCAAAGTTCTGTACGACTCGTTTCCGGTGTAGGAATACGTGCGGGCCAGCAGGCCGGCGGCGAGAGCGTTGGCGTTGTGAACCTGCGAGGGGTGGATTGGAGTATAGCTGATGCAGGCCGAATCTCCTTCGGCAAACGTCTTCACATCGCGTAGAATGTGCTCGCATGCGCTGGCCGCAACCCGTAGAAAGCGGTCATGCAGGCAGCGAGCATACGCATCCAGAAACGCGTGACCGATGAGGGCGGTCCATACCACCGTCGGCACGCCTTTTGGTAAATAGAAGTCCCCTCGGGCCTGGTAATCGAAATGATTGCCCCAGCAGGCGCCACTATAACCCTTGGACTGGTTCTCGGCCAGCCATTGCAGCGCAGATTCCGCTTTGTCGCGCCAGGCCGCGTCACCCGTGGCTTCATGAAGACGCAAGAAACCTCTGGCCAGAAAGCCCATCCCCTTGGTGGAACGGCTCCTGGCAATTCCCAGTACAGGGCGGAGGTTCATCGGGAACCGGCGCACACCCTGCTGGAGTGCGGTCCGCAAAAATTTGTTGTTGAAGGTGAGGGGACCCAGAAACTCTGCGTTCAGGCCGTCGAAAGGGTCGTAGCCGCGGTAATCATTCGTCTCCAGCCAATCGGACAACCGACAGATAGCTTGGTACAATTGACCCCGGAAAGCATTGCTCCCGCCCTGTACGCTGATCTGCTTACCAGCATATGCCGTCGTAGTTGCCATTTTTTCTCCCGTCATTGGTCATCCGTACGAAATCCACCAGAACCCAATCGTCGCGCAGCCGCTTATTCACGCTACGGAAGTCCGGGTCCGTGTTGCCGATCACAACCGTTTTGGCATAATCCAGAAGCGCATCGATACAGTGGACCATGAACCCGGGACTGTGC
Organism: uncultured Acidobacteriaceae bacterium; assembly: GCA_963738905.1. Taxonomy (GTDB): domain Bacteria; phylum Acidobacteriota; class Terriglobia; order Terriglobales; family Acidobacteriaceae; genus DASRAA01. Next base: position 514,960 of record CAVTYG010000004.1, on the reverse strand, counting down.
GGGTTACGGTCGAGGATGAAGTCCGGGGTTAGCACCAACCAGCCTGGTCATATTCAGGTGGTTACTTTCGTAACTTTTCCACGTCACTTTTCGAGGGCGTGCATAACACGACATGTCATAGACTCGTGTTGACGTTATGAAGCCCACAGCTCGTTTGCAGGTCGCGTGAGAATCGCTTGGCTGTGCGAGGAGGTCGACGAACGTGAGAGGGTGTAAAGTCAACTGCAGAGTCTGCCAACCAAATAGCATCCGGCCTGAAGAGTCGGAGGTATGGCCCGGGGTTGTTCATCCAATCGAGCCAATTCCGGGCAGCCGCAGAGTCCGTCAGGGCACGGGGCTCGCGCGATTAATCCTGGCCTTCGTTGGCTTGCTCCTCCTGCCATGGCATCTACAAGCTGCCACCTACACGGTCAAGACGGGAGGCGGCGGCAACTATACTACCATTCAGGCGTGCGCAACAGCGATGGCACCTGGAGACACCTGCGTGGTCTATGCTGGAACTTACAACGAGCACGTCAGCTTGTCAGCGGGCGGCGTCGGAGCCTACAAGACCCTTCAAGTCAACGGAACAGATGTAGTGTATGTCTACGATTTCACTATCAGCTCTCACAACAAGATCATTGGCTTTCACATCCAAAATCCGTCCTCTCCAAATACCAACGACTGCGTAGGCATTGCAAATGCCGCGACAGACATCTATATCACGAGTAATGCGTTCTATGCCTGCGGACGCCATGCAATGATTTCCGGTTCAGTCTCCACCTACACGAGTACATACGTATACATTCAGAACAATATCTTTACCTATCCATGTTCGACCAGTTCATCGCCTAATGTGTGCACGGCACTTCTTATCACTGGCGACTACCATTTGATTGAGAACAATGACATTTCTCACACAAGTGATGGAATATCCCTCATGGGATCACATAATATATTCGTCGAAATATGTTCCACGATAACACACATCAGCGATTGCGGCTCTCATTCTAGCAACTGTCACATAGACTTTATTCAGTACAGAGCCGACCACCCCTACACAATACAACGTCTATGAGGAAAACACGGTGCTTAACAACCTAGGTCAGCAATGGGCACGGCTATCTCTCCCAATCGGACGCATGCAGTAGCCAATGCTATAACCTGATTATCCGCTTCAACGTAGGTGCCCATGTTGGAAGCGCGGGGATACTGGACGACAATGCGTCTAATAATTCTGTGCCAGGATTTTCTTATGTCAAATCCTATAACAACACGTGGGTTGACTACAACAATTATTCAGGAAACCAACTCTACGGTGTTGCTAATGGATTTCACTAATAATTCCACGAACGGGGCAGAAATCAACGACCTGTTTTACTATCCTGAATCGCTTTGTCTAATTTCAACCCTTACCTAACTGATGTTAGCAGTGCGCCGTTTTCCGCGAGCAATAATCTTAGCTTGGTGTACTGGTTCACCATGCAACTTACACGGTCATGTTTATGGAAGCGGAAACTTCACCGACGATCCGGGCAACATAAAGGCTGACCCGATGTTTGTGAACTACGCTGGCAACAACTTCCAGCTATCCACAGGCTCGCCTGCCATCGGAGCGGGAATGTATCTGACTACAGTGGCAAGCGGCGACAGCGGCTCAGGCACATCGCTGGTGGTTAATGATGCCAGCTTCTTTCAGGACGGCTACGGTCTTCAAGGTGTCAATGCCGACTGCATCGCGGTCACGAGGGTCACGAACCACATCTGCATCACGGCAGTCAACTACCAAACCAATACGCTGATCCTGGCGAGCAGCATCACGCGGTCGCAGGGCGACCCGGTGTGGCTCTATTCGGACTCCACGGGGAGACAGGTGCTCTTTGGGAATGCTCCGAACATCGGCGCGACCTTTGATGCGGGGTCACGTCCGGCACCCCCGACGAACCTCACGGCCACTCCTCACTGACCATTGCTCCGCTCCGGACGCCCGACGCCTCGCCAGCGCGTGTCGGCGCGGAGCGTCCATGCCTCACTTCGACGGCGAGGCTCGGAGTACCTCCAAAGCCTCCACAACCGGCAGGATCCGCGCGCCTGATTCTAAAGCCCATTGCACAACCTGTTCGAAGAAATCGCGAGTGCAACCGAAGGGGCTTGGCTCCGCGCAGACGTCGTGTGTCGCAAAAATCAGCCATCCACGGGCACGGGCATTCTGATCGATCAAGCTTCTTCACGCCTCAGGATTGTCTCTGCTCTCTTTCCAGGAAAAGAGCGCACACAGGTAGTTGAGATCTGTAATCCCGGAGTCGAACGTCTGGCCTCCCGCGCATGGTGAAGAAGATAGCGCCCCGCCTTCATTCCCCCTCCGCGACAGCAGGGAAATGCCGCGCTACGCGCCACTTTGTCCCTGCAAGCCGGGGTGCGCTTATGGGGTAAGCGAACGTTCGGAACGAGCCTCCGGGGAAGTAGCTCGCTGAGCGCCGTTTGGTTCTCGATCAGGGCCCTCTCGAACACCTCAGGAGGCGTGTTCCAAGAATGGCAGTGCCCAAACGTGTGGCATCCAAGCTCGTGTCCCAGATCGGGCAAGTTCCTTAAGGTCTTCTGCCTCGAACATCGGCCCCAGAGGAGATTGCTTTCCCATGAGGCTCAGGGATGCGTAGTACGTTCCCAGGGCGCCATATCGCCTCAGGATCGGGCCGGCCTCGAGCAGGGCCGACCGGGGGAAGTCATCGAAGGTAAAAGAGATTAGGGGACGCGGGGTCCTTACGGCGAGCTGCCTTCTGAATTGCACCCTGGCTGCCTCTACCGCAAGCCGTCGTCGTGCCCTTGCGAGGTAGCCGGCGGCTGCTCGTTCCGGGTGAGTTGCTGGCTGGCTCATGTCGCATCTTCAAACGAGTTCCAGCGACCGCTCTCGTGGCTCTTCGTGTAGGGGCGAGCTCGCGCAAAAGGCTCGTCAGCTGGCGCAGAGGCGAGCAAACCCGCCGTGCAGCAGGTGACAGTGCCTCAGATAAAGCGTCGACAAACAGCGCTGAAATGATGATGATTGCCTCCAGCGCAGCCCCAGCCCCCGTCGGAGAAGCCGAGATTGGCGTGCCTCGGATGATGGCGGCAGTTGCGAAGCCCGCCAGCAGCGACGCGGCAGCATACCTCCAGACAGCGGCTATCAGAGACGAAACACCAAACCCGATTGGTCGCCCGGCATACCAGAAGGCGGGAATCAAAAGCGATCCAAAAGGACACGCTCCAGGCCACGGCGATTCCCGCTGGCCCCCACGGCAATGCCAGCACAGAAACAAGGACCGTTGCAACCGGTAGCTCCACCAGCGTCCAGCGAAGCCAGCGCCCCGGCTTCCCGATGGAGAGATGGATCCAGCCAACGGTGCTATAGAGCAGCATGACTCCGATTCCCGGTCCGAATAGCTCGAAGATCCTGCCGGATTCCGACCATTTGGGTCCAAGCACCAGGCGCACCACGTCCTTGCCGACCAAAGTAAGATCGGCGCCCACCGCCATGCCAACGAACGCAATGATCCCCAGCGAATTGGCGAGGTATCGCCTGAAGCGAACAGGGTCGTGATTCAGCCGGCTCAACGCTGCCAGGGCGACACTGTGGAGGGGCGCAGTAAGCTGGCTGGCCGAGAGCGCGAACAAGTCATAAGCTTTCTTGTAGAATCCAAGGGCCGCCGCATTGAATTGCCAGCCAACCAGAAGATTGTCGAAGTTTCTCGCAAAATAGTTCGCGCTGTACCTGCCATAGACCTTTGCGGCGAATCTCAACGTAGCGCGCGTCCCCACTCCACGCCGTGGCAGGCTCGGAATCCATCGGCACAGCCACCAAGCCCCAATGGTCGTGCTGAGCCCCTGTGCGACGATTCCTGCCACCAACGACCAGTATCCCCAACCTCTCAAGGCCAGCAGGACTGCTACAGCAGTACATGCCGTACGCGCGACAACATCGTTGGCGGAAACGGCAGCGAATCGCATGGCTCGCTTTAGGAGAGCCAGGTGTATGGTGGAGGCGGCGGCAATGAAAATCGCCACCGACATCGCGACCGCGACGTGCGCAACCAGAGAATTTCGGAAGAAACGCGCTAACAGCGGACCCGACGCGGCAAACCCGATCGTCAGGATCAATCCAATCGCGCACGTGATCCAGAAAAGATTGCTGGCCAGAAAGCGGTCCATTTCATCGCGTTGAATGACAGCCTCACAGAAGCCGCTTATTCCGAAGCTCATCAGGAGCAAGCTGAAGGTGGTGACCATGGCCACCACGCCGAAATCGGCGGGCGTCAGCAGGCGAGCCAGAACCACCGTCGCGACAACCTGTACGGCGAGAGCTAGGCCCTGAGCAGATACTGTAGCTGCCGCGCCCCGGACGGCGAGGCGCCGCAGAGCACCTCCATCGGGACGGAACGCGCCACTTCCGTTGAACGGCGTCAGGCGGACTTCTAACATCACGCCATCCCTGGGCGTGCCGTGGGCTCGCGTGCTGATCGCGTCCATCCGGCATCTTCGGCCGGACGCGGCCTGGCGGTCACGTGGGGCGTCCGCCGTTCATCTCCACAGTAGCAATTCATGGATTGCGCCCTGGAAGGAGGATGGTGCTCCGCTCTTCCTTCCGCCTTCTCATTTCGTCGATTCGTTCCACCAAGCCCAAATCGTCGTCGGAAAACTTTCGCGCCAAGAGCACCTCTCCGGAACCATACATATCTTCAACGCATACTTTTTCCTGCGCTTCGAAGAGTCTGACCTGCGCGTCAGTGATCATTCCGGGGTGGGCACCGCGCACGGACCAATCTTCGTAGACCAGATTTCTTCGGATTCGAGGGCGAAGCGGCGAATTGCCCATAATGGTGTGGAAGAACGATTCCTCAGGGGCAAAGGTGTTTCGGAAATATTTTTCCACGTGCTGATTGCTTTCCATGAACCGCAATATGTATTCGCATGCCTCCCTCGACAGTGCCCACCAAGTGTTACCGGCATACGGTTCCAGTCCGCCGAGGTATTTCTTGTAGTCGCGTTGAGCTAGACCCAGCTTTGCTAGTGCCCGTACAGCGAAGCGGCGCAGCGGCTTATCAGAGGGAATCCTCAGCGTGCTAATGCGGGAAATTGGCTTCCCCGGCGCCGGCATTTTCACTAAGCTCATGAATTCCGAGCCACCGTTTTCTGCCAGGAACGTACGGATGTATTCACTGCTCCTCAGGGGGTACTCGCTGCCGCTGAGCAGGACAAAGTAATCGTAATGTTCAGACCTTTGTAATGCCTGTCGAATCAGCAAGAGGATGGCATCAATTCCGGAGAATTCGCCCCAATACACAGGCACACGCTTCTGACTGAATAATACGTTCTCGCCTCGAATGCAGGAAAACTCATCGATGCTGCGCTTCAGGTCGATGTGGATGAAGAACGCGCAGGCTTCCGATGAGAGGGTTCCTATCGCCCTCCTGAGAACCTGAGGATTCTTGTAGGCAAACACCAAGTAGGCGATTCTAACCATCTTAGATTTTCAACTTTGGATTTCGGTCGGATGTTCGGTGCGCTCGAACTGCGCCTCCCTCAAGCGCGGAGGACCCCGACACGACAGCCTAAACTGCGGTCAGCCGTTAAGCCATTAACGCGGAGAACTGCGAAGCTCACATTCATCGGTCCATTGCCACGTTCGCGATATCGGCTCCGCGCCGGTCCATTGCGCGCACTCAGCGGGTTCGTTCTCCGGTTGCGCCACCGCGTCAAGAGCAACGACTTGCGAGGCGGCAATGCTGGCCAGCAGCAAGAAGATCCACGGGGGGTACATCATCCTGAAGGCCGCCTCGGTAAGGCTCTCGAACAGCGCAACCAGAAAAAACCCCAGCAGCAAGGTCCCTCGCTCCGGATCCCGACGGAAGGTGGCGATAATCCTCCGATATCCCGTCAACAGAAGAAGGCCGAGGAGGCTGACTCCGACCAATCCAAGATTCAAGTAAACCTCTATGTAGCCGTTGTGAGCCTCATTAAGGTAGAAGTTCGGAAGGGCAACCCATAGCTCCTGCAACCGATTTCCCAGCCAAAAGCTCTCGAATCCTGTTCCGACCCACTGATTGATAGGCATGCTGAGTAGCAATTTCCAGATCTCGGTTCTTCCCGTTAGAGTCGGGTCTTTCCCTAGTGCACTCAGGACGGAACTGTCCAGGAAAATGGGAAACAGCGAGACGAAGAGTACAGTGAGAACGAGTAGGTGTACCACGGCTGGCTTGCAGACCAGGGACGGTCGCCTCGCCAGGAACATCACGCCGCCCGCCATGGTAAGGCCAGCGATGGACGTCGTAGAATTGCACGCCGCTAGCAACCACACTATCGTCATAAGAATAGTGCCGTAGGCCGCTAGCCGGCGAGTGCGGTTAGGATCCGCCCGGTCGCGATAAACGGTACCCAGCATCCAAAGGAAGCCCACCCCATACAGCATGCAGATAACCCCTAAGCTGTTTTTCTGCGTCGTGACGCCGGTGATCTCTATTGTCCAGCTATTGGTCAACCTTCTCCCCAGGTCGGGGTAGTACTTGCCGAAGAGAATCGATAACGGAAACAGAATGAAACCAAGGCGAGTGATCAATCGCTTCAGCGCGTCCATCGGGTCCGGCTCGGTCAAGATGATGAGGACCATGGCAAGGTCGCCCAGCGCCTTGGTCCATCGCTTGAAGGCAACGAAAGGAAAGTCAGACCAGAGAATGCTCAGGGCGCAAAACGCGAAAAACAACAGAATTGGGCCGTTCTTTCGCAGCAACGGCCCCACCCGGTCTATTCTGCTTAGGATCACTGCCAGAGCGGCAATCACCAGGATCGTAAAAACGGCCCGGTCAATTGGGCTTCCTTCCACATAGGCCTCTTGTGAATGCCCCTGCGTTATCCCAAGCCAGAGTGATACGCCTCGCGAACTGTTCAGGAAAAGCCACACTGCCGGAATCCAAAGGGCTTTGGACATCCGCGAATCTTCGTCCCGGTCGAGGTAGAAGAGGAGGAGGATGCCTCCGACGTAGATGACGGTCGCAACGGCCCGGGGCATTCAGCGACTATCTCCGGCCGTTCTTAATTGCTCGTATGGGCGCATTGAGGGTCGATGAAAAGGCGGTGCAGCAGTTCCAGAGAGAGTACCCTGTGAATTTCGTTGGTGTAGTTCCGATCTCCTTTGAGGTGACTTTGCACTATGGGTTCGAGAGCATTTCTTTCGAGGTACGGCCGGGAGAGAGTGCGCGGGTCAAGAAGCATTTCGCGGACATAGCCGGCGAGGAGATCCCGGTACCAGACACGGAAGTGGTAGTACTTGTGCCGGCCGAGGAAAAGGCGCTCGAGATGGAGCGGCGCCATAAGATGATCGATCTGGGCTGCCCACTGGGGCATCCCGTGGTTGTAGGCGTATTCGGCCTTAAAGGTGAAATCGTGGTAACGGCGAAGAATGGCGCCGGGAAATTGCTCGCCGTGGCCTGCGAATCCCATGTCTGTCCGTATCTGCCGCAAGGCCAAATTGCCGTCACCGATCAGCCGAATGCGGAGTTCGTTATTGTTGGCCACAGACTCCGGCGCGCGGAAGGTGATCCGAACCACATCGTTATCCAAGAACGGCGACCGCATGGTGAGCTGGGTCTGCTCCAGCGCCAGAAGGCCGTAATGGTGCCAGGGCGCTTGCCGAAAGGCGGCAAACGTAAGCGGATGGGTGTCGGTAATTTTCGAGTAGGTTTTGCGAGCCTCGGCCAGGTGAGGAAGCAAGTCCGAAGCAAAAAGTCCCGGAGCCGGCCCGCTGGGCTTGAACGCGCGCAGCCCTCGAAGGACTTGGTCACCATAGTTGCCGGTCATCCTCACGGGAGCAATCTCCCGCGCCATCTGGCACCCATAGAGGACAGGCGAACAGCCCACGTCAGCGCAGCCGTCCGTGAGGTAGACCGTTCGCTCGGCGTAATCGGGAAAGCTGGAGATAAACTCCGGGCCGGAACGAATCACCTGATGCGGCTGACCGCAAGCGCGTGCCACCTCGCGCGCCACCAGCACATCGCGACATTCACGATACGTTCCCCCAAAGGTGTAACAAGGCAGCGAGCCTGGGGAAGGCTTGTGCCAGGCCATGATCGCCCGCGTGTCCAATCCCCCGGTCAATGACATCCCGATACGCTGCTGTCCATTGAAATACCGGGGTAGGTTTCGCGAGAAGACTTCGCGCAGCTCGCGATAGTACGCTTCCGGCTCCAGAGGTTCTTGCTCTTCCCACTCTTGTGGCTGGAAGTAGCTCGCTTTGCGCTCGATTGAGCCGTTTCGAAACGACCAGGCTGAAGCCGGAGGCAGCAACGCGATGCCTTGGAATAGCGTCCGGTTCTCCAGCACACAGCCCAAAGCGACCAATTCCCCCAGACCTTTGGGATCTGTTCTCCGCAATTCCGGACGAACGGCCAGAATCGCTTTGGCTTCCGCAGCGAAATAGAACCCGTCCTGCGACTCGTGGTAGTAAAGGCGATGCATGCCGTAGCGGTCATTGAAAAGCGTGGCCGTCTTGCGGGGGCGGTCCACCAGAAGCCCGTGAAACCAGCCATTCAAACCCGCGGGAAATGATGGATCTTCCTCGTATAGGTGAACCAAATAGGACGGACCGTGCGTGCTCAGCGTGTGGCCGTGCTCCTTCAGCTTGGCAGCGGTTCCCGGCTCGGGATGGTCTTCTCCGGAAAAGATCAGCACGGCATTGCCTTGTTCATTCAAAAGCGGCATGCCATCCGAAAAAGACCTCTGACGCGCCGCCCAACCGACGTACACGCCCAGCGATTCATCCTTCCACGTTCCCGTGACGTAAAAGGGCTCATGCCGGAGTGTCCCGAGCATGGCGAGCAGTTGCTGCTCCGCCCCTTCGCGTTGTGCTTTTGTAATGAGGCCAACGATGCCTGGCATTTGGTTTTGTCGTCCGCTAGGAATGGGCGGCTGCCCTGGCGACCCCTTTACGACTGGCGGGGAGCGGGCTGTGCGCTAGGATTGGAATTGGAGCCGGCGGGAGGACTTTAACGCTCCATAGGCCGATAACGAGTCGGCTGCTCTAACGTTGAGCTACACCGGCGTGCGAAGTTCTTAACTTTATACCATGCCAGCCGCGCTTTCAGCCCAGTCGTGATGACGCCGCCGGGGAGTATGCCCAGTAGACCCCGATAGAGTCTCAGGTTCGTGTAGAACACCCCCAGGCCGGTCAGCGGGACATAGTACCGTGGCACCAGCATCTCTTCGAATCCGTGCCGCGTCTTGAACTCGATAAGGGAACAGTCGCTTTTATTGCCGTAATTGAACTTGCCGTAGGTGAGATGCGAGAGCCCTCTGGCGGCGCAGAGCTCCACTGCCTTGGCGAGCAAGGCGTTGGCGGGGCGCTTGTCATGATGCGCGGACTTGACCAGCAACTGGAGTATCGAGGCAATGCCCCCTCGGTACACCAATTTCAGAAAGCCGATCAGTTCGGTTCCGTAATACGCGCAAATGAGGTCGCTTCGGTCCAGGTAAGACGAGTAATCTTTCTTCACTTGATCGAGGGTCTTTCCATAATGCGGAAATCGTCGTCCCTGACGCAATCGGGTCTCGTTGTTTACCGCCGCTATCGCCTTCACCATCTCGTCGCCGAATTCCCCAAGCTTGATCTCCACCCCGCGCTTTTGCGACCTCCTCACGTTCTTGCGCGTTTCCTGCGGCAGGCTTTCCCACCATTCCTTAAAGCTGTTGATGTGAACGGTGGCGACGCTCTCTAGGGCCAAAGGGTACTCGTATCGACGGGCCGTGTCGGGAAGCTTTTGTGCGAACGTGAGGACGTCCGCGCGAAGGCCCTGTTTTCTCTGTTCCTTAATCTCTCTGACGCATAGCTCGGGGTCGCCAAGTTCCGTCTCGAGCCAGGCCTCCTGATGAACGTACGCCACCTTCACCCAGTTCCCCAGCACGACGATGGTTTTCCCATTAACATCGAACCCGGGGACCTGGCTCCACTTGCCCCTAACACTAACATCCACACTCTTCACCACGACGGGGCTCCTCTTCAACGTGTACACGCCGCATCGTCTAATACACCACCGCAGGCTTCCGCCTGTTGCTGCGACGCAAGCTGAGCAAAGATCATGTCCATGATCCTGGTGGTCAGGAGAATCTGCGAGTGCGGAATGGGGTCCGGAGCCCCATCCAGAATTGAACGGTAGAAAGATTCGATCAGATACTTCATCCCCGACTTCATGTGGAAGTCACGTGCCAGAAAACTGCGCGCGTTGAAGGCGAGGTTTCCTAGATATTGCCGTGCGAAGCTGACGGGAGGGATGAATTTCTCGGCGTAGCTGACGTATCTCTTGCCGCGAAGCTTGATGAGCGTCTCCTGATCTTGATCGAGAATCAGGCCGTTCTTTTCACCGTAGATACGAAACTGGTGGAGTGCAGGCCGCATCTGTGAGGAGAACGTGAAATAGGCTGTAGTGCGCTCCTGCTCGCAGATAATCACTCTTAGTTCGTCGATGATTTCGCTCTCGCCCATGCGTTTGAGAGCGGGACTCGTGAATCCATACGCAACCACTTCGAGCGAGTCGCCCGTCAGGAACTCGGCGATTCTTGCAATGCCGTGGCTGATAATATTTTGCAGTAATTTCCCCGGTAGCCGCCGAACCCAATGTCCTTTGTCGGCAAGGATCGCACGTGAGTAGCTGGAATTTCCGATTTCATAGCAGTAATAACTCTCCATATGGACCGGTCCGCCGCCCAAGAACCCGCTTTGCACAAGTGCCCTCATGCGGCGGGCCGCATGCCGGAATTGATCGTCGTGCCCGGCGGTTATCTTGAGTCCTTTTTCAGTGGCGAGTGCAATCAGCTTCGGGCATCGTCCTCGCAGAGTGTGAATGGTTTCTCCACATAGACGTGGCAGCCCCAATCCAGGCAAAGCCTGGCGACATCGAAATGGCTTTCCGGCGGAGTCGTGATATGCACAACGTCCGGCTTGGCCTCGCAAAGCAGTTCCCTCAGGTCGCTGAAATACTGTTTCACGGGGAACCTCTCGTAGAGCTGCTGCGCCATCAGCGGCTCCCGGTCACAGACGCCAACAATCTCGCAGCCTTCGATCCGCCGAATCTGTGCCGCATGATCGTCGGCGATCTTGCCGCAGCCCACGATGGCGACCTTAAGCATCGCCCGCTCCGTTCCGGCAGGCTTCGAAGTAGCGATCTGAACCCTTCCGCCATTGGCACCTTTGGCTTCCAAGCTCACTCGCGTCTTCAATTTTTCGTTGCTGTAACGAGTCTTCTTCCAGTTGGCATGCCATCTCAGACGGTTGAACGCGGGTGGCAACTGTCCCCTTGACCACGTCGAATATTGCTCCCACAGATAGCAAAGCATATAGCTTAGGCAAGTGAGGAACATAGATCGACTTAAACCGCCCCACCTGCTGTTTGTACAGGCGCAAAAAGTTGCGACTGGAGGGCAGATCGTCGTCCACGACATTGAAGACTTCGCCGTCTGTTCCTTTCGTCAGTCCCGCTAGCGCTATCGCCTCCGCGCAGTTATCGACGTAGGTGAAGGGTATGGTCGTTTGATCCGCCAAGATGCAGAAACACACCAAACGTACTGATCCCTACCCGGCCAGTGATGGGTTCGTTGCCCGGGCCATAAACGTGCCCGGGTCTGACGGTGACGCACGGGATCCCGAACTTCCTGCGCATACTCGGCGACGATTTCGTCCTGTTTAACTTTGGCGAACGAATAGGCGTCACCCCTCAGCTCGGGATGCTTCTCAACCGGGCACGACTCGTCCAACACCCTCCACCGAGGCTTCTTCGTGTTGGTATAAACGGCGAAAGAACTCACGTTCACAAATTGCCTGAGGCATTGATCCCGAATGCTTGCTTCCAGAAGATTCCGCGTGGTGACGACCGAGTTCAGGAAAGCGTCGGGATAGGACTTCTCGCCTCGGCCCGCAGCTAAATGATAGATGACCGCCGCATCCTTCGTCGCGGCGTTACAGTCCTCGCGCGACAGAAGATTGCCTTCGACCACTTCAATTCGAGCCCCGTCGCGGCGGCAACCCGAGAGGGCCTCTACCCTGCTCGCTTCACTGCGAGGGCCTGACGAAGCAACGCAAGTTGAGGAATCCTAGATCCAGCAAACAAATTACCAGCCTGGAACCAATGAAGCCGGTTGCCCCTGTTACCAGGATAAGATCATCCGACCCGATTATGAAAGACGCCGCGTTCCGTCTGCCCCATATGCTCGGCCCTAATCGGTGACGAGTCTGATTCTTAACCGGCTTGAGACCAACAAGAGTAAGAAGCTTCCCTAAATGATCGAAAAGTCTCACCAAGACAGCCTCATGAATCTGTGCTGCCCCATTAGCAAGGTGAACGGCAGGGCAACCGCATAAACGCGGAACGGCAAGGACCGACTTGGCGATGCTGCGTAGTCGCGGAGGTTGGGTGCTGCAAGCTGATTGTTCCCCGGAGCAAAGCCCTTTTCAGCATGAAAGTGCGCGTCCAACGGATCGGGGGAACGACCTCGTATGCTACGGCCTCGTCGCACCAGATGAACACTTGTCCCCTGGCGATCATTCTTCGGAAGAAATCCTGGTCGCCCGCCCGGTGAAAGTCCGGCCTGAAGGCTCGCTCGCCAGGCTCGAAAATGCGCCTCTTCAGCAGCACATTACCCGTACGTCCCTTCGTCCAGTCGATCACGAACCCCGTCGGGTAGGTGGGCCGTTCGTAGAATTTGCCCTTTACAACCCAGCTGGGCGGCTCTTCGTCGAAATAGCACTTGACAGGTCCGAGTACACCGTCCACCTCATATTCGTGGCAGGCCTCGAACAACGTCAGCAGCCAACGCTTCGTCGGAAACTCGTCGTCGTCGATGAAAGCGATGAAGTCTCCGGTAGCGTTCTCGATGGCCTTATTCCGCGTGAGGGAGATATTCTGCTGAGGCTCCACGCAGTACGTAACAGGAACAGTTGAGCCAGCCGCGAAGTCCGACACCGCGGCCTCGGCAGATTGTAGCTGATCATTGTCGGCCACCACGACCGAATAAGTGAACCGCCCGCCCGTCTCCTGATCGGCGAGTTCCCTTAGCAACCGGTTGAGAAACTTTGGCCGCTTGTAAGTGCAAATGCACACGGAGATATGATTCGTTTGGTTGGTCATCTCGTCCAGCGCTAAGCGTGAAACACAAAACGAACTGAGCGAATTGGAGTCAACGCTAGCGCTTCCATTCGACCTCACGGCAAAACGGGATGCGATCGGGACATCGCCACCCTATTGAAAATCTCGTCTCCCACCAGGAATCGGTATTATCTCGCGTCGAGAGGATGTGTCTCCACCTCCACGACAAACCAGCGAGCCAAGAAAAGTTCGTTCGAGCTTGCCGGAAGGTTCGAGCGGCGGGAGCGAGAAAAAGAAATCGGTGACGGGATGACGCGGCGCCAGCATGCGGTCCTCGATCTTCCGCGAAAAGACATTCAAGTGTTCGCTCTGTGGTCTCGTCCCTAATCGTCAGCGTTTACGATGAGCTTACCGGTGTTTACTGGAATCGACAGAGTCAGCATCTAACGCGAAATGCGAGTCAAAAACAATCACGAGGATGCAGCACGGCCCTGACGACCAAGGACCCAGTTAACTCCGAAAAAACTTTTTAGCCGCAATATCTGCTCACGTCTTTGAAAGGCCACCAGCTCCGGGGAGACCGACCGCTCCACCTGCCGGATCAGTGACCAGATGTACCCACACCCGAGCATCAAGCCACCAACAACGAATGGTTTCTTCGTCATTTGATAGGCAGTCCTGAATAACTCCCACAGTGGGTGATTTCCGACAGCATAGTCCTTGGCGCCACTTCTAAACCTCGCCCTCGTTATCCCATGTTGGGCTGTTCCCATTCCCCGATGGTGCTGGCAAACCCTATCGGTGAAGGTTCTCGTTTTCCAGCCCTTCATCCTCGCCGAGAGAACTGCGATGTGATCGACGCACCCTCCCTTCACCGGCACGTACCCGCCAATGTCGTCCAAACATGCCCGCCTAAGCAATTGGCAGCCACCCCACACATTCTCGATGTTACTGAAACGGTAGTCGTACTGGAGGTTTTCCTCCCGAAAGGGTGCTCCCACTACTCCCAGTCGCGCATCCTCCGCGAATTTTGCAACCAGGAATTCGAAGTGATCAGCCTCAAATGAGACATCAGCATCCAGGTTGCCGATTACGTTGAACTCCACATTCGTTACAGCGGCGCAGCCAGCATTGAAGGCGTGCGCCTTTCCGGCGAAATGCCTTTCCTGGCGCTCCGGCATCCGCATCAGTTTGATCCATGGGTGGTTAATAGCATACTTCTTTACAATGTCGTCCGTACCATCGGTGGAGCCGTCGCTGACGATGACCCATTTAATCGGCTTGCTCGTTTGCGCAATGACGGATTGGATGGTCAGCTCGATGAACTGAGCCTCATTCCGAGCGGGCGTAATTAGCACATAGGACGGTAGGCTCGACATTGTGACTACTCAATGGATCTGATAATGCGTCTGTAGGCTACGAGAAATGCTCGCGCTCCATAACGCTCGCTTCCTGGCTTTGGGACGCAAGCGATCTAGAACAAACAGCCGACGCGGTGGAGCGATGCGTTTTGCAAGCGAAAATGAGAGATACTACCCAGCATACTTGTAAAGCACCTTGCCGGCGGCTGCCAAAAGTCCACTGGGAGCGTGGGAACACAGACCCTTGATAACTCTCAGTTGCAAGGACTGCAACTTGTTGTCGACCCGTTGCGCAGGATGTTGAAAATAGCGCAAGATCGTACGAGTAGTTCCCCAGCGGTCCTTGAACAGCACTAGCCCTTGATTTTCGACCTCAGTACGACCCATGTCAAATATAGAAATGTTGTCTTTCTTGGCTTCCTGGATAGCATTCCACAGCAGGAATTGCATACCACCCAAGGCGGTGAATTGTGGTGCTGAGCAGCCATACTTATACATCATGGTCTGCTTGTAACGCAGTGTCAAAATAGCGGCGATCGGCAGTCCATGGTTGAATGCCACACGAATCTTAACCGCGTCGCCTAAGCAGGCAAGCATGTTTAGGAACCACTCGACCGGCTGCGGCGGCACCCCGTGCTTACGCCGTGTAATGAGGAGAAGACCGTAAAATGCCGTTAACAGCGATTCTGACTGACCTTCTGCGTACACGAGATGTTCGCGCTCGGCACGCTTGATCTTTCTCTGCACACAGCTTGGATGGAAGCTCTGGAAAATGTTGTTTAATGCGGGCCGCAGATCCAGTTCATGAAGCACCAGCGGGTTGCGATTGTCGCAGGCCGAGGGGTCTGCCGCGACTGCCTCGTTAGCCCTGATCTGGACAAAACTCCAACGTTCGCCTTCCCTCTTCTCTCGCAGATATCCTAGCAACCGGATCAGCTGATCCTGACTTTCCACAAGAGGAGCACAGTGATCAGAGAATGGCAGCGCCACCAGTCTTCGTCTGCCAAACCATCCGTTAATCCTGCAAAACGGTATGCCGTTGGTCAGCGGACTGTCCGGCGTCGACGTTGTGAGGGCAAGCGGGGAGTAGCCGTACGTCCTACGCAGCGCTTCGAGCCAACCTCGGGTATGAAAGATTGACGCCTGCGGGTGGTTGTGAAGAAAATCTTCCCACCGTTCATCAGTCGTCGGATCAATCTCGTAAACATTCATTTCGGAGTGACTTGCCGCCAAGGTCTGTACTGACGGTTAGACCGGTCCAAGAACAGGAGGCACTAACCGCACCGGCTGTGTTGTCACGAGGCACGACTGAAGGACATCACGCAATCCTTTAGCGCGTCCACGACTGTCGCCTGTCGGCTGTCGGTCAGTTGCGGGTACATCGGCAGAGAGAGAATTTCCGACGCGACGTCCTCGGTGATCCGGAAATCGCCGCTGCAGTAGCCGAGGGCGTGATAGGCCTGCTGCAGGTGGAGTGGGACCGGGTAATGGATGCCCGTACCGATACCGGCCACTTTCAAATTATTTTGCATTTCCTGCCGGTCCGGGACGCGCACCACATAAAGATGGTAGATTGCGCGGGACCACGACGGCTCGAAAGGCAGCACCAGACCATCGATACCCGCCAACCCCTCCCCGTAGGCTTTGGCTATCTGGCGGCGTTGGCCGTTCCACTCCGGCAAGCGAGCCAGCTTTGCATGGAGTATCCCCGCCTGAATGGCATCCAGTCGTCCGTTGTAGCCCTCGATATCGTGATAGTACTTTGCGGCCTGCCCATGATCGCGGAGCTTGCAGACCGTCTCCGCCACTTCATGGCTATTCGTCGTCACCGCCCCAGCTTCGCCACAGGCGCCCAGGTTCTTGCCCGGATAAAAGCTAAAAGCCGCTGCTTTGCCCATTGATCCGGCTTTCCGCCACCGCTGCTCATTTCGCGAAAAATACTCGGCGCCATGCGCCTGGCATGCGTCTTCGACCACCATCAGATTGTTAGATTGCGCCAGCTCCAAAATGGGATCCATATCCGCCATTTGCCCGTAGAGATGCACTGGTACAATTGCCGTAATCGTTCGGCCGGTGCGGCGGGACACTGGCCTTCCCGACAATGGATCTCTGTTGCACTTCAGTTCCAAGTGTTCGCGGAGCTTTTCCGGATCGATGTTGTAGGTGCGTTCTTCGACGTCGACAAACTCTGGCTGGGCACCGGCCTGTGAAATGGCTTCAGCGGTAGCGATGAACGTATTCGGCACGGTGAGTACGCTGTCCCCGGCTCTGACCCCTGCCGCCATCAGTGCGAACCGCAGAGCATCTGTGCCACTGCCCACACCAACACAGTGATCCACCTCACAGAACTCCGCAAACGCATCTTCGAAAACCTTTACCGCCTTGCCCCCTATAAATCCGGCAGTATGAAGCGCAGCCCGAAAAACGGCCACCAACTCTTCCTCCATATCGACGTGAGGACGAATCAGATCGAGGAACGGAACTTGCGTACTGCTCATTCTGTATATGTCTCCCTAATTGATCGGTACGACCGTGCGCGCTCAGTTAGACGAAATTACTTGGCGGGTCGGCGCGCACAATCATTCCCCGGTGTTGTCGCAGGTCAACTCCGCTCGGTCGTTGCTAACCAGATACCGCAAGATCTTCGCCGGATTTCCTGCGACAATCGCATTCCCCGGCACATCTTTCGTGACGGTGCTTCCTGCGCCAACGATCGCGTTTTCCCCAATTGTCAGCCGAGAAAGGATTGTGGCGCCAGAACCAACTGAGGCGCCGGTTCTGACAACAGTGCGTTCCACTTTCCAGTCGGATTCGGTCTGCAGTGTTCCTTCGTCGCTGGTCGCTCTCGGATAACTGTCGTTGATGAACGTCACCCCATGCCCGATGAAGACATTGTCCTCGATGACTACTCCCTCGCAGACGAAGGTGTGGCTCGATATCTTGCAGCGCTTGCCGATCGTGGCATTCTTTTGCACCTCGACAAATGCCCCGATTTTTGTCTCATCGCCGATTTCACAACCGTAAAGGTTAATGAACTTCGACAGCTTCACGTCGCGCCCCAGCTTCACGTCTGGCGCAATGCAGACGTACGGGTTGCCGTCATCAACGCCATTTGTCTTGTCAGTGTTGCCCATTGGAGAGCTGCGGTTGCTCCGCGAACGGTCGCAACAAGGTTGAGATGGACCGGGCCTATTGGATATACGAAATCGCGCCACGTTGGCGCATTGACAGGCTGGCTGCTTCCAGCATCTTCACAACTCGCAAACCCGAGGCTCCGTCATTGAAAGGAGTCTGGTCATTAACGATGCAGTCCACGAAATAGCCCAACTCAAGGCGCAATGCCTCGACCTGTTCCAATTGAGGGGCCCACATGTCACCGGAACGATAATTCACGAGCAAGTTATAGACGCCTTCGCGATTGGTGATTTCCACGCCCTTGTCATAGATCTTGACTTTCTCGTCAGCTTCAAGATCATTCCACACAAGCATCTTCTTTTCACCACCGATTAACGTCGTCCGAATTTTAACGGGCGACAACCAGTTGACATTAATGTGCGCGATGATGTCGTTCGGGAAATAGACAGTTAAGAAGGCGATGTCCTCAACTCCGTTGAGGTGAGTCTGGCCGGTCGCGACGATTGCCTCTGGTTTCTCCGCGATGAGATGATCCATGATCGAGAGGTCATGCGGGGCGAGGTCCCAAACTACATTTACGTCGTGCTGAAACAGGCCCAAATTCACGCGTACGGAGTCATAATAGTAAAGCTTACCGAGGTTTCCTTCCTGCAAGAGCTGCCTAATCTTTCTGACGGCCCCAGTGAACAGAAAGGTGTAGTCGACCATGATCTTTAAATTCTTTTGGACGGCGAGGTTGATTAACTCTTCCGCTTGGGCTGCAGTACTGGTAAAAGGCTTCTCAACGAAGATGTGTTTGCCATTCTCCAGTGCGGCCTTGGCGAGCTCGAAGTGGGTCCACACCGGCGTAATGATCGCGACAGCGTCAATGTCGGCCGAGGAAATTACCTCGCAAGCGTTGCTCGTAACCTGAACTCCTTGACATCTTGCTTGTGCACGCTGCCTCGCCGCTGCGCTCTTGTCTGCAACAGCCTGAATGCATGCCCCTGCCACGTTATCCAGGTTCCTGACTATGTTTGGCCCCCAGTAGCCATATCCGATCACGCCAAATCTCACTATATGTTCGCCGTTCTTGTTCATCGTGAGCCTAGGATCGATACGAAGTGAAGAGCATTCTGCAAACCGCCGCAGTCGCTGCAAGCGCAACATGGATGGAGCGCCGGTTGTCTAACAGACGCGGAGAGCGATGCAGTGGAAATTGTCTTAGTGTGCCCCTTCGCCAATAAACACGGCTCGAGGCGTCCGCAGGAGAATCTTGAGGTCGAACCAAAGCGACCACGCCTTGGCATATCTGAGATCGAGGCGGACCATTTCATCGAAGCCGATACGGGATCGACCGTTGACCTGCCAGAGACCGGTAATTCCGGGCTTGACCTCTAACACTCTCCGCCGGTGCCACGTCTGATACTTCGCTACCTCGTAAGGAATCGCCGGACGAGGTCCCACTAGCGACATTTCTCCCCTGAGCACATTCACGAGTTGTGGAAGTTCATCCAAGCTCGTGCGCCGCAAGAATGTTCCCATTCGCGTGACTCTCGGATCGTTCGTTAGCTTGTAGACGCCTGCGCCACCACCATTGCCGTTCCCGTTGGTGGGGTGGCGTTGCGCCTGACCGGCGATCAACTTTGCCACATATTCTTGGTGAATGCCCGAGTCATTGCCCACATACATCGATCTGAACTTCATGAACGTAAATGGCTTCCCGTATTGGCCGACGCGCTGTTGGCTATAGAAGACAGGGCCCTTGGAGGACAACTTGATCGCCAGCGCGACCATTAGGAAGACGGGAGAAAGAACGACAAGCGCTAGCGTGCTGCCGATTACGTCCATCGTCCTCTTTGTTGTGGAGGATAGGCGCGTGCTCTTATGGCGTTGCGACAAGTCGGGATACAGCATCGGGTTGCTTGGACGTTGCTTAGTGTCATGATCCCAGTTGTCCGGAAAGAAGTGAAACGAGATGCTGATCTGATTGAATTGCTCGAAAGCTAAGTTATCTCGAAGAATGTTACTTACCCTTGACAGCATGGCGCTCAGCAGAGAGCTCCTCTCGTAAACGACGAGATCTGTAAACATAACTCCCAGTACACGCTGGTCCTCATACCAGCCGACCGCGTCGGTTTCCCTGGTTGATGCCAGCAGCGCTGATATAGCGCTAACGAATACCTGTCCGTTTTTCCCTCCGCCAATCTCCTTTCCTGTTTCCAGTAGCATAAGCAAGAACGGCTTAGCTGAGCGTTCTGTTCTCTTTCGTTCCAGCGAGATTCTCCGCTTGAACGCCTCTGCGGTCAGGAACTCCCGATCTCCTTCCACCAGGAGGTTCTGCGTAATGAAGTCTGGACTTGAACCGTTACCGGCCTGTGGCAGAGTCACTGTACCCTCCATTTGATCCTCTTCGAGATGGTCACATCAGGAGTAAATGACCCGGTTGTCACTCGCTCTATCAAGCGCAGTTCTTTCTACGGAAGGAATGAAACCACGATCACTGGAATGGCGGAATTCGAGTCGACTATTAGGCTGGCTGGCCATCCGCCTCTGGAACAGACGTCTGGCCAGCATAATATTGGTAGTAGTCGCCCAGGGTCGCAGCGTTGGAACCATTGACGACTGCGCCAAGCAGCTTTGGCTGTTCCACCGCTTCCAGGGCACGTTGCAGTTGCCGTTTTGAAGTTCTTCCTGGTCGTGTCACTAGAACGACCCCGTCGGCCAGGCGCATCCAAACGCTGGTATCCGCGAGAGGCAGCAATGGAGGCGAGTCAATCACAATCCAGTCAAACCAACCTGCCAATTGCTCCATCAGCAATGAGAGCTTTCTCGATTGCATAAACTCCAAAGGGCTTCTCGGCGGAGCTCCGGCCGGCATGATCCATACGCCCAGACCTTCAAGCTTGTAGATGTTCATGGATGGGGCAGGCTCACCCCTCAACAATTCGCTGAGACCGGGGATTTTCCCCAGGCCAAACTGTTGAGCCAACGTGGGCCGTCGGAGATCGCCATCCAGCAGCAACGTCCTCTGCTCGTGCCTTTTGGCCAGAGCGCATGCAAGGTTTGCAGCTACCGTGCTCTTGCCTTCCTCAGCCATCGAACTGGTCACCAGTACACGCTTGAGGGGATGCCTTTGTTGAAGGTGTCTGAGTCGAACTCCGAGAAATCGGAACTTCTCCGTAGCCAGGCTTTCTTCCTCCGTTACGCATACGAGTTTGCTCTCGGGAGATACCAGCATCTTCACCGACTGGAATTGACCGAACTGGTCTACGTGTACCTTCTGTGGAGGGTCATCTTTGTCAGTTTGTGGTTTGTTGTTTGGCGCGCGGTCGCCCTCGGCCCCAAACTGCACAACCTGTCGTTCGGCAACCTCTAACAAATCGGCCGCAGCCGAGAACTTCGCGGGATCGGTCCCCGACCGTTCAGACTCAGACCTCTGCAAGGCATCAAACATTTGGCTCATGTCTGCTGACTCTCTATACTTTCAGCCGTTGGCGCCCCTCTATCGCGGGACGACAATCGATTCAGATGGGCCAATAAACCAAGTAAAGTCTTAGCGGCGGCCTGGGCATCCATTTCGTCGAGTTCCCCGGAGTTCTCGTCCTGCAGAGAATGGGCCGCAGGCACGTGCAACCGGAGATTTGATGCAACGTCTTCGATAATCTCGGGAGTCACGCTTCGTACCTGCCGGGCGTACGCCGTGATCAGTGCGTTTTCGCAAATGGTGTTGATCAGCCGAGGAATGCCGGACGAATAATGAAAAACAGCTGCGATGGTGTCTGGAAGAAAGTCAAGACTGCCATTTGACCCTGCCCGAGCCAGCTCTAAACGTCGCGCAATATACCCGGTAGTCTCGCTCAGATCTAACGGCACTAGCTGTGAGCGATGAGCAATCCTCTGCTTCAGTTGCCAGAGCTCGGCCGAGTCCAATTTGTCATTCAGCTCAGGTTGTCCGACCAGCAACACCTGCAACAATTTTTCCTGGGTCGTTTCCAGATTCGTCAAAAGCCGAATTTCCTCCAGGATGTCAGCCGAAAGATGATGCGCCTCGTCCACGACCAGAACCGTCGTGAGCTTTCTCATGCTTCGATCGATCACGTAATTGCTGAGATCAAAGAGAATCTCGCCCTTGGTTCTGCCTGAGACAGAGAGACCAAAGTCGCGCCCGACAGACTGCAGGAACTCCACCGATGACACTCGATTATTAAACACGTACGCGTAGGCGACGTCATTGCTTTGACCGAACAACTGAAGTAGGCAGCGTAGTAGCAAGGTCTTACCCGTGCCGACGTCACCGGTCAGTACAACGAACCCTTTGTGCCCTCGCACTCCGTGGTAGAGCGTCGCAAGAGCTTCGTTGTGCCGGGGAGTGGAAAAAAGGAAATAGGGATCCGGCGTAAGTTCGAAGGGATTGCGCTTTAGATTGTAAAAGGACTTATACATGGTGAGTAAAGTCAGCCTGCCAGGTAGCTGACAACCGATCCCGCCAGGACAGCGGCAAATACCACAACCGCCGTGGCCCATCCGAGCAAAGTTTTCTTCCGTTCGGCCCTTTTATTTGCTAGCGCGTCGATGATGGGAATTTCCGAGAGCACTGCCACCGGCAACAAGCCTTTCAGCTCTTGTTCGCTGTAAACTCGATCGTCGGTCCCCTCGAGAGCCATGGCCACTGCCGCCCCCAGCGCCAAGCCGACGGCCAGTCCGATAAAGCAGAACTTCAGGCGATTCGGAAAACTGGGCTTGATGGGCAAGCTGGGCGGATCAATGATTCGAAAGCGTTCGCCCTGTTGGAGGAGTTCCATGCTGGTCGCCATCGCCGATTGGCTCTCCTTCTTCTGAAGGTCATCGTAAGTCAATTTCGATTGTTCATAGCCACGAGTCAGGTCTGCGAGCTGCTGCTCGCGCACTGGCTCTTGATTCAGGCGCGCCTGGTATTCATCGATTCTTGCCTGCAGGTCCGTAATCATCTGCTCGCGGTTCTTGATCTCGGACCGATTGGCTTGTAATTGGCTTTGCAATTGAAGCAGTTGGGGCTGGTTTTTAGCGTCCGCGCTGTCCGCGGCGGCTGCGGCTGGCTCGTCCTCGGGCTGATTGCCCGTGCTCTTGGTTTTCAAGTCTCCCAGGCGCTGGTCCCTCATTTTTTCCGTCTCGGCAATCTGAAGCTTCAGCTTACGGACTTCCGGGAATCCCTCTTCGTAACGAGACTTAAGGTCTGCCAGCTGCAGCTTCAGCCTGTCAAGTTCCTGGTCAATGGCTGCCAAATCCGTGGGACTGGCTTCCGAACCCTTCGACGGTCCTCGAATGTTCCGGTACTCCCGCAGGAGGGTCTCCAGGTAGACCTGGCTTTGCTTCGCAGTGTTGAGCGCAGTATTTTCTGCCTGCAATTGCGCTTGCATTCCACTCAGTATCTGGAGATTGCTGCCCAGCTGACTCGGAAGCTCGGAGACATGCTGTCCCTTGAACTCTCGGATCTTTCCCTCCTGCACCGCCAGGCTTTGCCGGGCCGAATCCAACTGGTCGCTGAGAAACTTGGTGGTGCCTTCCGATTGCTGCTGTCGCACCTCCAGGTTTTCGTTGATGAACAGATTAGTCAGCTTGCTGGTCACCTGTTGCGCAATTGATGGATCGTGGGCTGAATAGTGAATCCGAAAAGCGGTTACTTTTTTCTCTTCATCCTTCACCAGTTCAATTTCAATGTCCTTGCGCATTTGATCGACGATCTCATCCGGGCCAAGTCGACGGCGGTCCTTCGCATACAAATTAAGATCATCGATAATATGCAAGAGACGCGTACGACTAAGAATCTGTTGGGTGATGTTGTCCAGCCGCGCCTGCAAATCTTCATTTACGTTCGGCACCACGTAATCCTTTGGCATCGTGGGGGCTTCCACCAGAATTAGCGTGCTCGACTCGTAACGCGGAGGCAAGATCCAGCTCGTTCCCCACACTGCGAGCCAGCCCAGAAACATCGGGATCAGGAAATGCAGGTGGTGGCGGCGAACGATTCCTAAGTAGCGTTGAGGATCGAAACCTTTCGGGTCGGGCGCTTTAACATTGGCGGGCATGGCTATCTTTTCAGAGGTCTCCTGAACTAGTCGGAAGTTGCACCCAAGGAACCGTGAAAGATCCGATTCCGTTCATGGGTCGACCGCTAAGACTTCATCACTCTCGATGAGAGAACCGTTATTCGTATTGGTTGGCGGACAGCCACATCCGTTGCGCAACGAAAGCCAATGCCGTCAGCCAGCCCTACCATTACCGAAACCCGCTGCCATTGCCTTTGAATCCATTAAACAAAGTGGAATCCGGTGCCTCCGGCGGCCTCATCTGGTACTGCTCGATTTTGTACAGCAATGTTCGATAGCTGACTTTAAGCAGCCGGGCAGCTGCCTTCCGATTCCAGCGCGTGCTCTCCAGCGCTGAGGCGATTGCGTTTCTTTCGGCTTCCAACTTCACGCTCTGAACCATCGACCTGAGTGAGTTACCCGTAGAGGCACTACTCGGTGACGGGATCGCCTCTGACAACAGAGAGTTCTTGGATGGCGCGATTGCCGTATTGTAAGTAGCTTCATCGTCCGGGTCGGACTTGTAACTGCCGAAGGCCAGTTCTTTGTCTCCCACCATGAGGTAACGCTTTACGAAGCTTTCCAGTTCTCGCAGGTTCCCGGGCCAGGAGTGCGATCGGCATGCACCAATTACACCCGGGGAGAAAGTGCGGGGTGCTAGGCCATAACGCTTGGCAAGATGTTGCATGAAGTGGCGCAACAAAAGGGCAACCTCGTCTCGGCGCTGACGTAAGGGCGGGACGTGAATGGTATAAGCGCTCAGGTGGTAATAGAGGTCTTCGCGGAGCTTGTTTTCCGCGATCGCGGATTCAATGCTTGTGGTGTTGGCGACCAAAATGCGGACGTCGACGTCGACTGTCATCCCAGTGCCCGGTCTGATAAATCGCTTGTTCTGCAAAACTTCCAGCAGTTTAGCCTGCAGCGCCATGGGCATTTCAGTAATCTCATTTACCAGCACCGTCCCTTTCGCACAGAGCTCCAGCTTGCCTGGCCTCAAGCTTGGCGGTTCGGTTCCATTTCGCCTGCATCCAAATAGTTCGATTTCCAGCAAATCGCTCGGCAGCGCCGCGCAATTCACCTTGCAGAACCCGAATCCTGACCTTAAGGAAAATTTGTGAATCAGGCGCGCAGCGGTCTCTTTGCCACTTCCACTCTCGCCGAGGATCAACACCGGCACATTAGCCATCCCAAGTAGTTCTGTCTGGGCCCGCAAATTTCGCATGATTGGGCTGGCCGCAACAAAAAAAGTGTCGCCGCTAATCAATTCGACGTCGTCACTGGTAATGTCCGTTTCGACGCTCGCGCTCGACGCAGGGAGATGGCGCTTGATCACCGCTTCGAATGTCTGGTCCTTGAGCGGCCTCAGCAGATAATCCCTGGCACCCAGCCGCAGCGCTTCTTGCTGTTTGGACGTATCGTCGGGATCACAGATCAGGATGATTGGCAACTCCGGGCGAAGCCGGCGCAACCAACGCAGGATGTGCAAGCCATCAGTATCGGAACGCGGCAAGTCCAGCAGCAGCAGGTCCGGTGTGCTCCCTGACTGCACTCGTTCCATCGCCCCCCAGCCGCTGGCAGAGCTTTCCAGTTGCCAGGAATTGGATTCTCCCATTGACCAAAGCTGGCGAAGAACCGCTGATTCCTGACTCACGACCAACAGCCTTACGTTTTCGATTGCTTTTTCTGCCACGGGTATGGTGGCTCCCAGGAAGGAGACGCGAGGGCTCGGAAAGTCAGAAACTGCAGATTCTAGATGGGTTCAACGTCGTACCCCTCAATACGTACCGCTAGAGAACGATTAACGATATCGACGGATACGACCAAGGTACGCTCTCCTCTTCGCGAGACGAGAATTCCTTCGACGCCATCCAACGCACCACTGCGGATGCGCACACGTTGTCCAATCTTGAGAAAGGGATGGGAACAATAGGGCAGTTGCTCTTGTACCAGCTTGCGAACCGAGTCGATTTGCTCTTCGGGAATCGAAACTCCCTGATCGCGAGGTCCAACGAATCCGAGCACGCCGTCAACAAGAAGCACTCGCAGGCGTTCGTCATTCCTCGGCGTCAGTTTCGCAAAGATATAACTGCTGAACAATGGGACTTCTACAGTTTTCCGTCGGTCACTCCATCGATGCTCCTGTCTGACCAGGGGCAAGAAAGTCAGCACACCTTTGCCGCAAAGACGCTGCTCTACCACTTTTTCGTGTCGCGCCCGGGTCAGAACCGCGAACCATTCCTTGCCGACTGTATCGGGGCCGTCGGCGAGAAGCGAAGTTGACTGGCGATGACTCCGAGGTTGATCGTTCGTGCTCATAGCTTCGCCCTCTAAGTCACGTTGTCACGTGACCCTCAACTGCGTAATCCACAGTCAGTCGCTGTCCTTCAGACGACTACAGACCCTGAATATCAGCTGACTAGAACAATTGAGCGGAGACTCTGGGCGATAACGGCTCTCCAACAACTCGCAGGGTAATGTCGAATGCAACTTGTTGCAAGAGGTGCAGTTCCTCAGGGATGCGTACCTCTTTCACAATGGAGGACTACGTCTTAAGAAATAGGAAAACTAACCTAGAGACATTTTTCTTCGCGCTCCAACCCAGCATTCTCCTCGGACTGGGGCAAATGGAATCTTACGACTTCTGAGTCTTTGACCGGAGGAATTCGCTGAGATTATCGAACGCGGATCTCTACGCCGGTCCTGTAGTCCTTTATTGACGCCCCTTGTCAGCCTACGTGTGCCTTCAAATCTTCCTCGGGCTCGGGTCCGTATTTGCGGCTGACACGTCCATATAGACCTTAGTGCGCATAAAATTACCCCTTACGTGTATAGCGGATTTGACTTTAGTCGCTGTATGCAAATTCACTGTTGTGCCATTTCAGGAAATGGTGATGCCATTGCAACAAATCTTCACACTACGGTTCATTTCTTGTATTGCAAAAACGTCATGCAGTACGATACTTTGTTTATCGTCCGAAGAACTTGAAGTTCCTCGGATCCCCAATACAGTGTTGATTTTCGTTGCACTCAGGTCATTCGTGAGCCCTTAGAGTTCCCAATACGAGGCTTTCTGGAGTTACTGTCCTGGCCGACAGCCAGAGTCAAATAGAGTCTTGTTTTGGAGTGCGCCATGCGTCAGCAGTCCACACCGTCTTCAATTCGCGTGCTCGTCAACGACGACACGCGCTTCCATACCGAGCTCATCGCCGACGCATTAAAACGCGACGGTGGTTTGCAAGTGACCACCTCAACTTCTGGCTCTGCTGGCCTGACAGCGCGTACCGGCTTCCAGGACGTCGATATTCTCCTTTTGAGTTCGACTCTGGACGAACAACCGTGCCGTGGGTTCGAGCTCCTGCGGAGCTTGCACTTGTCGCATCGCGATGTGTCGGCCGTGATGCTCCTGGACTCCTCGAAACCCGAAATGATATTGGAAGCTTTTAGTGCCGGTGCGCGAGGAGTGTTCGCCAGGCACGAGTCCATGGACACGTTAAGCAAGTGCGTGCGCCGAGTGCATGAGGGGCAGGTCTGGGCTAACAGCGAACAGATGCATGTTCTGGTGCAAGCCCTGGCGTCTTCCCACAGTTTTCGCGCGGTGGATGCGAAAGGCTTGAGCCTGCTTTCGAAGCGGGAGCTGGAGATCGTTCGCAGTGTGGCCCAGGGCTTGACAAATCGAGAGATTGCCAAGCAATTGGACCTGAGCCCGCATACGATCAAGAATTGTCTGTTTCGAATTTTTGACAAACTGGGGGTGTCCAATCGCGTCGAGCTTCTGCTAATGACCATGAGCGGGAACCGCAACGCACAATCAGCCCTCCAGTACTTGGTCGAGCGCCTCGGCGACGCGGGGTTGCGGGATGAGGCTACCTTTGTCGCCTGTCATCGTGCCGCTCACCAGGGAGTGCTCATGGCGCAGCTCGCCCTCGCTCAGTTCTTCGCAGGTAACGGAACGAACCCTGGTGAGCCGCTGAATGCTTACGCCTGGTACTCGATCGCTATGCGACGGATCTCGCGAGATTATGAAAACGCGATGAGGACCATGAGCGTCGATCAGGTGCTTGAAGCTGAGCGGATGGCCGACAGCTGGCTGGAGAAAATGGACGATAAGCCTTCAAGGCGGATTGGCGCTCAGGCACGTGACCTGACCAATCTTTCGTACCAAGCAGACTGAGAGTCTACGCCTGCCGAACGAGCCACTTCCCAGCCCAGCAGGCAGCCTTTCTGGGTGTCCCACTGGCGGGTGATGCTGAAGTTCTCACGGACGTTGATGCCGAGGGTTTCGCTCTGTCCGGCGACCTCGGGATCGAGGAACATGACGCGGCCATAGGCGAGCGAGTACATGATGTGCTCGCAGTATTGTGAACCGGCGGTTTCGCCCTGGCCATACTTCAGGGCCACATGAGGGGAGTGTTGGGCGGGAAGTCGACGACTTCGCGCGCGGAGCGTGGGGATGCGGCGGCCATAGGTTCGGTTTCCTCCGACGCCGGATGGGCGCAACCTGTTGCAAAGAGGGAAGAAATGGCAGAAGTAAATGTGGGCGCATGATAGAGTTAGTTAGACTATCAACACCTGGTAGCTTTGCAGACAAAGGGACGGCGAAGCTTGGCTTCGCCGTCTGTACCTTAGCCGTGATTAGGGGTTAGCTGAACGGCGTGGAGAGGGTCATGCAGGATCAGCCGAGCTGCATCACCAACAGCGAACCGACGCGCGGAGCTTCGTCTTGCCGCATCACCGCACCCTTCTTTGGGTTCGCTCGCAGCACGAACAATCGTGCGCGAGTTCGGCGCACCTGATGCCATCCGAAGGAGCGAAAGTTGTGGCAACGACAGCCGTCGGCCAGCGCGGTGGCGTGTGGGCGAGATGGCGGGACCTGCCGCGTCCGCAGCGGTTGCGAGTTGGCGGATGCGCCGCCTACCTGCTTCTTTTGACACTGCTGTTCCTTCAGCCGCTCATCAGGATGACGGTGTACGCCGCCCAGAGCGACCTGGATTCGTACATCCTCATGGTTCCGTTTATCAGCGGTTACCTGCTTTACATCGAACGGGGACGCTGCCCGGCTATGTATCGCAGTTCGATCGCCGGAACGGTCGCGATGGGGGGAATCGGAATCGCGGCGCTGGC
Source organism: uncultured Acidobacteriaceae bacterium (assembly GCA_963738905.1). Lineage (GTDB taxonomy): Bacteria > Acidobacteriota > Terriglobia > Terriglobales > Acidobacteriaceae > DASRAA01. The sequence continues at coordinate 486,220 of CAVTYG010000004.1, read as the reverse complement.
TGCAGCGATCGGATGGCGTGGGAGCCTGAGTATCAATGATGGACTGGCCCTGATGGCTCTCTCGTTTGTGAGTTTCGTCGTGGCCGGCGGGTTTCTATTCCTTGGCTCGAAATGGATGGCCGCCGCGGCCTTCCCTGTCGCGTTCCTGTTTTTCATGGTGCCGCTGCCGGACGCGGCGGTGAACTGGCTGAAAGTCGCGTCCGCGCAGGCATCCGCGTCCGCCGCCCAGCTGTTTTTTTCAATCGCCGGCGTGCCCGTAAGCCAGGATGGTGTTGTCCTGTCCATCCCTGTCATGACGCTAAAAGTAGCGAATGAGTGCAGTGGGATTCACTCCACTTGGGTGCTGTTCATCTCCAGTTTGCTCATATCCCATCTCTTTCTGAAGACTCGGTGGCGAAGGATCGTGCTGGTGGCCTTCGTGATTCCACTCGGAATACTTCGAAACGGGTTCCGGATCCTGGTCATCGGACTGCTTTGTGAATATGTTGGGCCCTACATGATTGACAGTCCGATTCACCATCACGGCGGACCGCTTTTTTTCGCGCTCTCCTTGATTCCCCTTTTTATATTGTTGTGGTGGCTGTGGCACCAGGAGCGGCGGCTTAACCTCGCCGATTGAGGACCCCGTGACGTTTTTCCTACTCCTGCCCTTCGCGGCTGCGATTTTCAGCCTTCTCCTGGCCTTTATCAGCCTGGTGCCCAAGAAGCGCTCTCGCGCCAGACTGTTCTTCTTCACCGGGATGGCGGCTCTCGCTGCTGATAGCCTCCTGTCGGGCTTGATTCTGCGCGCTACGGAGCTGGCCGAAGTGCTTCGCGGGCTGACGTTAGGGTTCATCGTCAAGTCCATTCTATCCGCGGCCTGGCTGGGCTTCAGCTTGACTTATTCGCGCGGCGATTACCGCGAGTCGTTCAGGCGCTGGGGAATTCCGCTGACCGTTCTCGCTCTGCTGCCCATCGGTATAGCGCTCGGTTTCCAGCACCAGCTTCTTGAGGTAGTTGCGGGAGGGCGGGCGGCCCATGGGCCGCAGTTCGGGTTTAGTGCCGTAGCCAAGGTCTTGAACATCATCCTTCTCGTAGCGAACCTGTGGATACTGATGAATCTGGAGCAGACCTTCCGGTCGGCGGTCGGAACGATGCGCTGGCGAATCAAATTTGTAGTCCTGGGTCTTGCGGTGATCTTCGGCGCCCGCCTGTACGTTCAGAGCGAAGCAGTTCTCTTTTCGGTGTACGACGCGCACTGGTTGGGCCTCGAGTCGAGCGGGCTCCTGATCGGATGTATCTTCCTGGTGGTGGCTTACGTGCGCACCGGCTTCGCCGAGATCGAGGTTTACCCGTCTCGTGCCGTCCTGGGGTCATCCCTGACCGTTCTCTTAGTTGGCAGCTACCTTTTCGTCGTCGGAGTCCTCGCCAACATTGTGAGGCGGATTGGTGGAGTAGGGAGTTTCCAATTCGCGGCTTTCATCCTGCTCCTGGGAATGGCCGGACTGGCCGTGCTGCTTCTTTCCGATCGCCTCCGGCAGCGCATCCACGAATTCGTTGGCCGCCACTTCGCCAGGGCCCAGCACGATTCCGTTCAGATTTGGACCCGGTTCTCGCGGCGGCTGGCCAACGTCAAGGATCAAGCCGGCCTTTGCGCAGCGTCCGCGAAGTTGGTTTGCGAAACCTTTGACGTGTTGTCGGTAACCATCTGGCTGCTGAACGAGCAGAAGGAGCAATTCATCGCCGCTGCGTCCACCGCGCCGCGACCGGGTGAGGCGAGCCCTGGCCATCATCCCCCGGCGACGTCCAGCGCCGTGGCGACTGGTCTCCGCGCGAGGTCGTCGCCGTTCGACCTCGAAGGCGTATCCGAGCCCTGGGCGGAGGAATTGCGGCAACTCAATCCGACAACGTTTCCCAATGGCGGCAATCGTTGGTGTGTTCCCTTGCGAGTAGGGGAACAAAGCCTTGGTGCCTTCATTCTCGCCGACCGCGTGAATGGTGCGCATTACACGACCGAGGAAGTGCATCTGCTGCAATGCATCGCGGATCAGGTGACGTCGGTGCTATTGAACTTGCGCCTGGCCAATGAGGTGGCGCTTTCCAGGGAACTGGAGGCGTTCCGGACCATGTCGGCATTCTTCGTACACGATTTGAAGAACACCGCCGCATCGCTCAACCTGATGCTGAAGAACCTGCCGGAGCATTTCGACGATCCGTTGTTTCGTGAGGACTCCCTGCGCGCCATTGGCAATACTGCGCGGCGAATCGACGAGATGATCGGACGGTTGAGCGCACTGCGGCAACGGCCTGCCTTCAACCCCACCGAAGCCGATCTGAATCAGCTCGTCAGCGAAGTCCTCGACAGGCTGGATGAAATGCCGAACGTAGAGCTGACGAAAGAGTTACAGCCGCTGCCCAAGACGCTCGCTGACCGCGAACAGATTCGGAGCGTCGTGACCAACCTGCTGCTCAATGCGCGCGATGCGCTGGGACCGGGAGGCCGCATTTGCCTCCGGACACACCATCTCGGAGACAGCGTGGTTCTCTCGGTCGCGGATAATGGCTGTGGTATGAGCGCGGCGTTCCTGAATGACTCCTTGTTCCGCCCCTTCCAAAGTACGAAGAAAAAGGGGCTCGGCATCGGCATGTATCAGTCCAGGATGATTGTGGAGGCGCACGGCGGCAGTATCCGGGTCGAAAGCCAGACAGGTAAGGGGACTACGTTTCGGGTGAGCCTGCCCGTCAAGGACGTGAAATGACCAGACTGCTGATCGTCGACGATGACGAGGACATCTGTACTCAGATGAAGTGGGCGCTGGGCAGCGACTACGAACTACTCACGGCAGGCGACCGCGCTAGTGCCTTAACCGCCTTCACCGCGCATCGTCCCACGGTGACGCTGCTTGATCTGGGACTGCCGCCCCGCCCCAATGAACCCGAGGAGGGGCTCGCGGTTCTCGCGTCGATTCTCGGGTTAGACCCGCTGGCCAAGGTGATCGTGGTCTCCGGTCAGAGCGACAAGCAGAACGCCATCCGCGCCGTCGGGGGCGGCGCCTACGACTTTCTCTGTAAGCCGATCGACGTGGACGAGCTCAGGCTCGTGCTGCAGCGTTGCGTGTATGTGGCAGAACTCGAGCAGGAATACCTCGCCCTCCAGCACACCGCCCGCGTCGACACCTTCGAGGACATGCTTGGTGCAAGTCCACAGATGCAGACCATCTTCGAGTTCATCCGCAAGGTGGGCCCCACCACCGCACCGGTTCTAATTCTGGGCGCAAGCGGCACAGGCAAAGAAATGGTGGCGCAGGCGCTCCATCGACGCAGCCAGCAGGCTAGTGGCTCGTTCGTGGCCATCAACTGCAACTCGATCCCGGAGAACCTACTCGAGAGCGAACTCTTCGGCCACGAGAAGGGCGCGTTTACGGATGCCCACACGCAGCGCAAAGGGCATATTGAGACCGCCGCAGGCGGCACGCTCTTCCTGGATGAGATCGGTGAGCTGCCGGCGCCGGTTCAGGTGAAGCTTTTGCGCTTTCTTCAGGAGAAACGCTTTCAGCGTGTTGGGGGACGGGATGAGATTCCGAGCGACGCCCGCATCCTGGCGGCCACCAACCGGAACCTTCAGGAGTCCATCGCCAGCGGGAGGTTTCGCGAGGATCTGTACTTCCGCCTGGCCGTGGTCGTCGTCAAAGTCCCACCCCTTCGGGAGCGGGGGGACGACATTGTCATGATTGCGAAGGCTTTCCTAAGAAACTATGGCATCGAACACGCTAAGCCCGGTCTGACCTTTGCGCCCGATGCGCTGCGCGCCCTGAGTCTTCACCCGCTGGCCGGGAAACGTCCGCGAATTGCAGAACCGGGTGCGGCGGGCGGTCATCATGGCGGATGGCAAGCGCGTTACTGTTCGGGACCTGGAATTGACCGACACCCTGAGCGCCTTGCCGCCGCAGACGCTGAAGGAAGCGCGGGAAACTGTAGAACGGGAAATGGTCAAGGAAGCCCTACGGCGTCACATGGGGAAGGTCACTGCCGCCGCGTTGGAGCTCGGCGTCAGCCGCCCAACGCTCTATGAATTGATGGAAAAGCTCGGAATTGCCAGGGAATCATCGTGAACTTACAGATGCCCGTTGGGCTCGTTGGACTGTCGGATTTTCTTACGGTCTGAGCACCTCGAGATTGCTGCCGTAAGTCAAGGGTACGGAATGGGTTTGCCGCGAATGCTGCTCACGACAGCAGTTGGCTCCGTCGGAACTGCTTACAAACACCTGCCGCGCCTTTACAGTGTCGTCGACGTCTGAAACGGGCAGGGAAATCTCTAATCCTTTATGGATGGGATACTTAGCTGGCGCTCGAAGGTCTTGCCGAACCTCCCGTCATAGTTGGCATGATACGTGCTTGGAATGTACGTGAGCCGGGCGGTGAAAAGGAGAATCACGAATGCGGAATCGCAAACTAGTTTCGCTAGTAACGTTGGCAGTGGCCATTGTTCTTGGATCGGGCATGGCGCTTGCGGACAATCTGAATCTTGGTGGTAACTACAACGGGGGAATTAACATTACTGGGGGTTATCTCGGGACGGGTACGGCTTCTGAGGGTGGCGGGTCGATCGGTCCGTCTTCCCTGAACGGAACCGCGCTCCCCTGGGTCTACTGTGTGGACATCCCTGATACGGTCAATGTTCCCGCAGACTACGCGAACGCCGTCGTGACTAACAATGGCATGATCGCGGGTAGCTCAAACAATAATAGTAAAGGCGGCCTGTCGGGCTACACGGCCGATGGAGCGCTGGCAACAGTTAACAATGCCGTGGCCGTAGCTTGGCTGGTGCATACTTTCGGCGGAGCTAGCGGCTATGATGCGCAGGTTGGTCTCCAAGCCGCCATCTGGAACCAAATCTACGGTGTCAGCCTAACCAATAGCAACACCGCAGGTGCGATTGCGGATTACAACTCCGATCTCGCTGCGCTCGCAGCTGCAGGAAGTCTTCCCAACTATGTGAGCCAGTTCGCTTGGCTTTCCCCGAACGGAAACGACCCGAACGTTATGCAGGGCTTGATTACCAAGGTCCCCGACGGCGGTATGACGCTCATGCTGCTCGGCGGTACTCTGATCGGTGTCGGGACTCTGCGCCGGAAATTCCGCGTGTAGCAGATTGTTTCTAAAGCGAGAACCAATAAAAAGGGCCGGAGCAATCCGGCTCTTTTTTCATGCGCCGAGTGCAGAGCTAACGCTAGAGACCGCAATCGCTTTCGCAAGACGGTCACAGCGAAAGCGACGACGAAGAGCGGCAGTTCGGAACGTCGGAATGCCGTTTACGACCCTGTGGATGATCTTCACCACTCCCACGAGGCCGCGCAGGCCTAGCTTCATCCACCTCAATCTGGTTCAGGCGTTTGGTGTCGTAGGTAGAGTCCCGCAGGAACCAGATCAATTTCCACATCGCCCTCGACGTGCAATAAGGACGGCTGGGCGACGCAGGAAGCCTAAATGTTCCAGGTTCAAGGACGCAGAGCCGAAGTCATAGATGGGCTTCTAGTTTGCGAAAGGTCGGCCGGACGAGGTGTCGCTCTTGGTGCATCCGAGTGGCGTGCCTTATACTTTCGGAATACTACCCAGTTAGCCTGTAGTGAGTGCTGAGAGGTTGCCCATGAGGACCACGGTCGGTTTCCGATTTATTCTGATTGTCACTATTATCGCTACTACGTTTACCGGATGCTCGCGCGATCCAAATGTTCGTAAGCAGAAATACCTTCACAGTGGCCAGCGCTACTTCGAGAAAGGGAAATATCGTGAAGCCGCGATCGAGTTTACCAACGCGATTAAGATCGATCCGGGCTTTGCCGAGGCTCACTATCAACTGGCCCAGACTTACCTCAAGGTTCAGGAGCCAGGCCGGGCCTATCAGGAACTCGTCCGTACGGTCGAGCTGCAGCCCCAGAATTACTCGGCCCGAAGTCGAAATGGCTGAACTACTGATCGGCCATGACGACTTACAGCTAGCGCAAACGCAAGTTGATTGGCTGCTCCAGAACCGCCCTGACGATCCAAAAGCTCATCTCAACTCCGCATATCTTCTGGCGGCGGGAGGCGACGTCTCGGCGGCGATTACGGAAATGCAGAAGGCCATTACTCTCGCGCCCAGCGACGCCGATTTGCATCTTCAGCTTGCGCTGCTGCTGTTAAAGAAAGGTCAACCGGACGAAGCCGAGGCGAATTTACGGAAAGCTCTTGAGCTGAATCCCAAAGCGGTTGGTGCTTGGCTAATGTTGGGGACGTATCACCAGACCCGCGGTAGTTACCTACAAGCTGAACAGGAATTCCGACAAGCCATTGACGTCGACCCGAAAAATCCCGAACCACGCGCCACCCTTGCCCGCCTTTTCTTGGCTGAGGGCAAGAAGACCGAAGCGGAAGAAGTCCTGAAACAAGCCAAGCGCGACTTTCCGGACAACTCCGCGGGCTACCGCATGCTCGGTGACTTCTACCGCACCACCGGGGACCTGGACAAAGCCACCGCCGAATACGCCGCCCTCTACCAGGAGCATCCCAAAGATATTCAGGTCAAGAATAATTACACTCAACTTCTAATCCAGAAGAACCGTTTGCGACGAGGCGCGCAAGCTCAATGACGAAGTCCTGAAAGCCAGTCCCGGGAGACACCGAGGCCCTGCTCTACCGCGCGCATTTGCAAATCGCCGCTGGAGATGCCAGTGGCGCCACCGTGGCATTGCAAACTGTGCTCAAGAGTGAGCCCAATAACGCTGCGGCCCACTACCAGTTGGGAGTCGCGTTTCAAAACTTAGGGGACGTGGCAAACGCCAAAGTCGAATGGCTGACTGCGGTGCGTATTCGTCCCGACCTGCTCGAAGCTCAGCGTTCCTTGGCATTACTGGCGATGCGCCAGGGTGACATGGGTGCGCTCGAGTCGGCAACCACCCAACTCATTCGTCTGGAACCCGCATCGCCCGAGGGCTATTCCCTGCGTGCCGTATCTCACATCAATCGCCAACAGTACGCGGCAGCGGAGCAAGACGTACGCAAAGCGATTGAAGTGAGTCCTCAGAGCCACCTGGGTTATGTTCAGCTCGGCAACCTGAAGTTCGTTCAGAAGCAGTACAACGAAGCCGCCAAGGCTTATCAGGACGCGCTTGACCGTGATACCAATTCTACCGACGCGCTTCGTGGCCTGATGAACACCTACCTGGCCCAAAATCAGGTCGACAAAGCTCTTGGCGCCGCCAATGCACAAATCGCCAAATCGCCCAACAATAGCAGCTTCTACTTCCTGCTTGGCACCGTGCTTCTCCGCGACAAGAAAGATCTGAACGGAGCCGAGACGGCCTTTCACCGGTCAGTCGAACTCGACAAGAACAACTCTGATGCTGTGATCCAGTTAGGTCAGGCACAGACCGCGAAAGGAGAGGTAGACCAGGCGATCGCGACTTATCAGCAGGCGGCCAAGGACCATCCTAATGCGCCCGCATTCTACACCCTCTTGGGCGGGCTGTATCAATCCAAGCGGGATTGGACCAAAGCTCAGGAGGCCTACCAGAAGACCTTGGCCCTCAAACCGGGTGACCCAGTCGCGGCCAACAATCTTGCCAACGTCATGCTGCAGAATGGTGGCAACATCGACGTCGCGATGTCGTTGGCCGAGACTGCGCGCCGCGGCATGCCCGATTCTCCTAATGTGGCTGACACGCTAGGCTGGATTTACTATCAAAAAGGTGTCTACGGCTCGGCAATCAGCATGCTCCAGGAAGCACTCAATCTGCAGTCTAAGCAGCATGCACCTGACAACCCTAATATCCATTACCACTTGGGGATGGCTTATGCGAAGGCGGAGAAGCCAGCGCTCGCGCGCCAGCAGCTGGAACAAGTGCTGAAGATCAGCCCGAATTACGCTGAAGCCGCTGAGGTGAAAAAGCAGCTCGATAGCCTGAAATCATAATGAGCTGTCCGCAGATTCATGGCTATTCTCGGAAGATCGTGCCAGCGACTCCGGAAAAACAATGGGACTGGGACGCTAAGCGGACCGGACTCGAAGAAGTTCTCCGCCGAAAGCGCCGAGAGGAACTTGCGCTCCCGAAGGAACGTTCCAAGCATTTTGGGTGCGAGTCACTACTCTCCGCAGAGCCGGAGGCTTCACGCCTGCGGGCACCTCAACAGTGCCCCATCGCAACCGTCAAAGCCAAGACCGAGGACGGCGAACTTCGCATCTGAGCGCAAGCAAGGTGTACACAGAGAAGGGTATTGCGGGAGTCGCAAAACTCCTGCTGCATCCCGAGCAATGCCGATGGTTTTCTCCCAGCGAGTTTCCGATTGCGACCTCAGGGACTTTTGCACCTGAGCGTTCCCGGGGGTTTCCGAATGGGAACTGGGAAATTTGATTAACCGATTGTAGATCAGTAGATTACAGGGAATTTAAGAAATTGTCGGAAACCGCGCGAGAAGGCTTCTACAGAATCCTAAGTCTGGTGCGTCTGCCAATTCCGCCACTTTCGCGCGCCCTGGCCGTGAAAAGCCTACAAAAACATTATACAGCGGTGCGTCAGGGTCTCAGAAATGCAGCGCTGACGCCGAAGTGGCGTGCGGTATCCGACGACATGTGCTGTTCGTCCCTACCGAACGCTGCCGGTTGCATGGACGTTGCAAACTGGCGCAGAATCGGAAACAATCCTTCGCGGTACGTTGAGTACGAGTCTCTTCAATGCAATTTTTACACCTCGTGAGTAGGAGCGAGAGTTGAGCCTGCGAGGGGTTTGGTTGGCGAGAGAGTACAAGAGCCAAAAATCAAAACGGGAGTAGTCGATGAGCACAGTACGGGTTCTAGTGGGAACGAGAAAGGGCGCATTCATCCTGACAGCGGACGGGAAGCGCGAGAAATGGGATGTGAGCGGGCCGCACTTTACCGGATGGGAGATGTACCACCTGAAGGGCTCTCCGGCTGATCCGAACCGCATTTACGCTTCGCAAAGTAGCGGATGGTTCGGGCAGATGATCCAGCGCTCGAACGATGGCGGAAAAACCTGGGAGGCGGTCAGTAATAAGTTCGTTTACGACGGTGTTCCGGGAACGCATCAGTGGTATGACGGAACGCCGCATCCCTGGGAGTTCAAGCGGGTGTGGCACTTGGAACCGTCGCTCAGCGATCCCGACACGGTGTATGCAGGAATCGAGGACGCGGCGATCTTCCGCACCACGGACGGCGGCCAGAATTGGAATGAACTGCCGGGCTTGCGTCATCACGGGTCGGGCCCCCACTGGCAACCCGGCGCCGGCGGCATGTGCCTGCACACCATCATTCTCGATCCCAGTGATCCGAACCGTATCTTCATCGCGATTTCGGCAGCGGGAGCGTTCCGCACCGACGATGGCGGCGTTACGTGGAAGCCCATCAATAAGGGCCTGCACTCGCAGTACATTCCCAATCCTACGGCGGAGGTCGGACACTGCGTTCATCACATCGCCATGAATCCGAATCGCCCCGGTGTGCTGTTCATGCAAAAGCATTGGGACGTAATGCGCAGCGACGATGGCGGCGAGGAGTGGCGGGAGATCAGCGGCAACCTGCCTACGGATTTCGGTTTTGTGATCGATGTGCATGCGCACGAGCCGGAGACGGTTTACGTTGTCCCCATCAAGAGCGACTCGGAGCATTTCGTGCATGACGCGAAGCTGCGCGTCTATCGCAGCCGCAGCGGAGGCAATGAGTGGGAACCGCTGACCAAGGGGCTGCCGCAGAGCAACTGCTACGTCAACGTGCTACGCGATGCGATGGCGGTGGACACCATGGACTCGTGCGGCATCTATTTCGGCACCACTGGTGGACAGGTTTATGCTTCGGCTGATGCCGGGGACAGTTGGATGCCCATTGTTCGCGACCTGCCCGCCGTTCTTTCGGTGGAGACGCAGACGCTGCCATGATCCGGGTGGTGTTGCCGCAACACTTACGCACGCTGGCGAAGGTCACGGGCGAAGTGGCACTGGAAGTGGACGGCGCGGTCACGCAGCGTTCGGTGCTCGATGCGCTGGAGGCGCGCTATCCGATGCTGCAGGGGACGATCCGCGATCACGTAACGCAAAAGCGGCGGGCGTTCTTGCGGTTCTTCGCGTGCGCCGAGGACCTGTCGCACGAGTCGCCGGACGCGCCGCTTCCCGCAGCGGTGGCGTCGGGCGCTGAGCCGTTCCTGATTGTCGGAGCGATTGCCGGAGGATAGCTTCCCGCACAGAACTGGAGAATTCAGCGAGGCCGCCGAAGGGCAGCCTCGCTTTCGTGTTTATTGCACGGTGAGCATGGCAGTACCGTTGATCGGGGTGCCGTTCTGGTTATAGGTCGCCGTGATGGTAACGCTTCCGGGCTTCACGGTGTTGGCTATGCCGGTGTTGTTAATGGTCGCAATGGTGACGTCGCTGGAGCTCCATGTCACCTGATTGGTCATGGGCAGCGTGAACGTATTGTTGTTGCTATCGACGAAGGTCCCGCTAGCGGTGAAGAGCACCTGAGTCCCGGCCGTTACGGTGGGATTGGACGGAACTATTGTGATACCGGTCAGCATCGCGTTGGTGACGGTCACGGGTTCGGACCCAGTGATTCCCGCGAAGGTTGCGCTGATGGTTGCTGATCCCACTGCCACCCCGGTGCCAATACCCTGAAGTCCGACGGCGTTGCTGACGGTCGCGATGGCTGGCTGGTCGGAAGTCCAGATCACATTGGTGGTCAGGTTCTGGGTACTGCCGTTCTGGAATACACCGATTGCGGCAAATTGCATCGACACACCTTCGGGAATCGTCGGAGGTAGAGTCGAGGGTGAAGGTGTGACAGTAATCGAAGCCAGGGGAGATGGCGTAACCAGGGCGCTTGCGGCATTGCTGGTTACACCCTGGTACTTCGCCGTAATGTTGGCCAGACCGGCGGTCTGACCGGTCGCTATGCCGCTGGAAGTAACCGTCACGCTGGCGCTGTCAGACGCCCAGGCGGCGAGGCTCGTAATAAAGAACTTGCTGCCTGAGGGCGCATACGTACCAACAGCCTGGTAGTTGAGGGTTGATCCGGGTGCCAGCACGGTGGAAACCGGCGACACCGAAATTGTGGACAGGGTGTCCGCGCTCACTGTGAGCGTGGCCGCACCGATTGTGGTTCCAAACGTAGCGGAGATCATTGTCGTGTTGTTCGGTGCGGGCGGCGAGCTAATGCCGGTAGCGATTCCAGTGAAGGTAATGGTCGCAACGGTAGGCACGCTGGAGGCCCAGGTGACACTCTGCGTGATGTCCTGGGTACTTCCGTCGCTAAATTGGGCGGTGGCTGAAAAGCCCTGAATGACTCCAACCGGAATGGTGGGAGCGATGGGAGTTACGGTGATTGTAGAGGCGGTCGCAGTGGAGATCGTCAAGGGAAGCGTCTGAGTCACCCCGTTGTACTTGACGATGATATTGACGCTCTTCGGCGCGCTCAGCGAGTTGGCAGCCTTGACCAGTCCCGCCGTAACTGTTGCCGCCGTCGTGTCGGAAGAACTCCAAGTGGCAAGATTTGTCACATTGAGAGTGCTTCCGTTGGCCAGTGACGCTGTCGCCTTGTACTGACGGCTGGTCCCCATAGCCAGGACTGACGGATTACTTGCTGCCGTACTGGGCGCGATGCTGATGGAGTTTACCGTTGGCGGAATGACGGTAGCGGTCGTACTTCCACTGACCGGCGGCCCACTTGGGGGCGTAAAGGTTGCGGTAATGGTAACCGGAGCAGTCGTTGTGCCTACACCGGTCGCCGCACCACTTTGTGTAATGGAAATCTTGGTGGTATCAGACGATGACCACATGACATCACTCGTAATGTCCTGGGTCGTACCGTCGTTGAATTTTCCGGTTGCCGTGTATTGAACTGCCGGCGGTTGCAGCAGAACAAGCTGCTGGTTTACCGGGGTCACAGCGATCGAGACGAGGGTTGCTGACGTGACAGTCAAGGTGACCGGGGAACTGACGACCGTGCCCGAGGTTGCCGTGATTGATGTTGTACCGGCCTTAATCCCATTCGCCACACCCTGAGTTCCGGGCGAGTTGCTGATGGTCGCAATCGCGGGGTTCGAGGAGGCCCACGCTACCGTCGATGTAATTACGCTGGTCGAGTTGTCGGCGTAGGTGCCAGTCGCGATGAACGACACCGTGGTACCGTTCGCGATCTGCGGCGCCGCTGGCGTGACCGCGATCGATTTCAGCGGATTGGTAATCGCGAGGGTGGCCGTACCCGAGATGCTACCCTGCGCTGCCATGATGGTTGCGGTGGCATTCGGAGTGACGCCGGTAGCGAGTCCTCCAGCGGTTATAGTCGCGCCGGTAGAAGCATTCCACGTCGCCGTCGTGGTCAGATCCTGGGTGGTACCGTCAGCGAATGTACCCGTGGCTGTGAACTGCTGCGTTCCATTGGGGGCGACGGATGCGGAACCCGGAGTGACCGCGATAGACTTCAGCGGATTCGCGACCGTGAGCGTGGTAGCGCCGGAAACGGATCCGGAAGCCGCAGTTATCGTAGAGGTGCCACCGCCGACCGCGGTCGCCAGACCGCCGGTGGTGATTGCGGCGACGGTTGAACTCGAGGAGGTCCAGTTGGCGGACGTAGTCAGGTTTTTGGTGCTGCCGTCACTATAAGTACCAGTGGCAGTGAATTGCTGAGTAGCTCCGACCGTGAGCGACGGACTGGTGGGAGTCACGGTGATCAATTGCAGTGTGGGCGTAGTGGGCGTGTTGCCACCACCACTTGAACCACAACCTGTGAGTACACCGATTCCAACCAACAGCAACGACAATAGCAACTTTCGCATCGCTACTCCCCTAGCCTAATTTCGCCTAAGTTAGAACTGCGTATGACGGCCAGACTTCGTGGTACGAGGTTTCATTGACCACTCAAATCGACAGACGAACGGCAGAGCCAACTCCGGCCTAAATGCTGCTCTCGGTCGCTGTGATGCGAAGGACCTTTGGGACGTTATCCGACGATCCAGCAACGGAATCAGCCTGAAACTGCGACCGTAACACAAATGTAAGCGCTGACAGTCTCGCTTGTTATTCAACTGGTCACTGGCACTTATGTTAGCAGACAGAATGAATCGGCCGCGGAGCTCGAGGGTTGCCCGGTTAGGTTCACCGTCTTCCCCGAAGTTCGCGGCCGTCAGGCGGTCGTCTGTCAGGAGGCAGGCGCCGAAGAGCTGCTTAGGTCAGAAAGAATTCACGCGCCACTTTGGGCCACTCGGCAGCAGGAATCGTTCCGGCTATGTCGTTCATCGCTGCCCCGCCGTCTTGCGCCAAAGCACCGAGCGCACAGGGAACCAGGCGTTGCAAGCGCATCGAGGATTCTTCGGTCCACCAGCGGGCCAGCGCTCCGGTCAGCAGGTTGCGGAAGTTGGTCTTCGCGTCAGGAGACTGCACCGTAACCATCCAGCCTTCGCCGTACGGATCCTTCGAAATCAGCGATGGATCGCTCACGGCTGCTTCGTTAATGTCGGCGACACTGCCTTCAATCGGAGAAACCATGTCGACTTTGACGCCGTTGCGGACCAGGCTCCATACCTTCTGTCCCTGACGAATCCATTGGCCACGCTGCGGCAGCGTTACATGTTCGATCTCTCCAGTCAGCTTGGTGGCGAAGTCGTCCATGCCGATGCGGACAAGGTTGGGGCTTTCGCCCAGTGCCCAAGTGTGTCCGGGATGATAGCGAAGATTATCGGGCACAGAGAACCCGCCAACCAGGCTGGGCTTCAGCGGTGCGGTCGCGGGAGCCGCCTTGCTCATCGCCGGCGCAACCTGGAGAACGGGGTGTTTTGCTTTGGAGTAGAAGTGATCGATGGTAAGGAAGATTGCGAAAGTGGCGAGAACCAGTAGTACCGTCATGGCGTGCCTCCTGATGTTGAAGCGCCTTTACATCAACGCTTTCCGCTATTCCTTAAGGCAGGTGGTGTGCCAAACGCCGATGTCGCAGCAACGGGGGCGGAGTAGAGTGCGAAGGCCCATGGTTGCATTCAGTTACCGGGCTACGTTGCGAAACACAACGAATTGATTGGCGTCGCGTGCTCCGCCCTTGATTGTGGTGTTGTTCAACAGTCCTGCTGAGATCAAAGCCGAACTGCAACATTGAGGCAGTGTTCATAAGCACTTATGCGGGGAAATGAGGCTTTCGCGCAGTAGATTATTTTTGCAACAGTGTCAGATGAATATCGCAACGATTGTTGCCGCCAACCTGACCGGACATCCGGCGACGTAACATTTTTTTTCTGGACGTGAGGTGTTTGGAATCCGGGGAAGCAAAACTCTACTGAGTTGCCTGTCCTTTCACCACGATTCCGATGTGAAGCGTCTTCTTCGAAGCGGAAGGAACGGCGATGGTAAGGACCGTCATACCCTGATCGTCTTTCGTCACGGCACCGGCGTCACCCGCAGGCGCAAGAGCGATGACGGCAGGATGCGCGGTTCCTGAAGCCTTCGCGCTCAGCTTGACCAGCGCTCGGAGGGCGAGGTTCGGATCGGGGTCTGGATCGTCGGACGCAGGGATGGCGAGTAGGAAGTCGGGATTAGGGGAAACGCCCATGTGGTTGGCGTCCTGCGGGAGGTACTGATAACGGAGGGTATAGGTGCCGGACGGGACTGCCTGGCCGCGAAAATCCGAGAAGCCCTTGGGAAAACGGACCACTGCAACGAATTCGCCGTTGGACAATTCATGGTAGAGTGCGCCCGAAGCGGAACCGGAAGCGGTCGCCAGTGCCCGAGAAAACCAGAATTGCGCCGTCCAGCCGTCGTCCAGCTCAACATCGTAGCTTGTGTCTTCGACGGCTTTCGCTACAGCCTCGGAAGTTCCGGTTGACGCAAGGGAGCCGCCGCGCTTAACGCCCGCGGCGAAGGATATCGCCGAAGCTAGAGCCAGGAAAAGGCTGACGAAAGGGACGAACGCGTAGAATCCGCGGAAAAATCGGGGCATGTTCCCTCCGTTCGGGAACATAGCGCCTCGGTTTGCCAGGCCGCAAGTACGCACATCACTTGGGGTTGAGCGCGTGGACTATTGACCGGTAACTGTCGTGCCGCTCGACGAAGCTACTGAGCTCATGCCCTCGTTGAAGGTCGCGATGTAGGCGCTGCGGCGGCCGTGGCTCGTCCACTTCGAATCGAGGCCGTCGCCCTGAAACTCGTCGGTGAGGGCTACTGCCGAGACCGCGTGATCGACATTGTTCAGTGGAGGATAGAAGTTAGTTTCGTTGCCGCAGATGTGGTCGTGGTGATTCAGCGGCCGGGTGACGATTGCCGCCAGATGACCGGCGCGTAAGATCGCATTTCCCTCATGCGGGTCAGCGGGCATGTCCAGCACGACCGGCACGTAGTCGGTGCGAACCACATTTTCCAGCAGGCGTCCGCCTTCGTGCTGCGCGAACGCAACCAGCGCCTGACGTTGCGCCGGGTTGGCGGCGTCATCGACCATCAGCACAGCCTGCGCGGGATAAGGGTTGCCGTAGGGGTCGCCGAGTGTCGCGTGGGCGCGAACGGCCGCGGCAATGGTCAAGCCATCGAGCTTCACGCCGTTCCATGACCCTTCGTCCACATGCCACGCCATCAGCGCGTAGTTTCCGGTAAGGCCCACCTCACCGTTGGCGAAGCACTGGGCAACATAGACATCGGTCGAGCGCGACTCGATGTATTCTCCGCGAAGCTGCTGCGCCTGCAGAGCCGATGCGAGACTCAAAATACACGCGACGATAAAACCGGAAACTCTTTGCATGGGGAACTCCTCACCCGAACTGTTGCAAGTTTAGATGATGGGGCGGGGCATCGGGCTCGGCATTTTCGAGTTCGGAAATATCCCCGAAAAAGTACTGCGTAGTAACTATCGCTACACTACCATCTTGACACTTCGCCTTTTGTTCGCCGACAATCGCGA
This sequence comes from uncultured Acidobacteriaceae bacterium, assembly GCA_963738905.1. GTDB lineage: Bacteria > Acidobacteriota > Terriglobia > Terriglobales > Acidobacteriaceae > DASRAA01. The sequence goes on along the minus strand of CAVTYG010000004.1, from coordinate 470,328 downwards.
ATGGAGGCTTAAGGACCATCATGGCTCTGACGCGACGACAAAAAGAGGTGTATGACTTTCTTGCTCAATTCGTGGAAGACCATGGTTATTCGCCGTCGTTCGAAGAGATCGGCGAAGGCCTGGGCTTAAGCTCGCTGGCCACGGTCCACAAGCACGTCAGCAATCTTGAGGAGAAGGGACTGCTCAAGCGCGATTACAATCGCAGCCGTTCGATTGACCTGCTCAAGCCACGCGGGCGGATGCGCCAGATGTTAGGCGGCATCACAAGTGCGCCTAACGGTTCCGGACTTACACTCCCGTTGCTTGGGCGTATCGCTGCGGGTCGGCCGGTGGAGGCGCTGGAAAATCCAGAGTCGATCTCGCTGACGGATTTCACACGTTCCAAAGATGTGTACGTGCTGCAAGTCTCCGGCGAGAGCATGCAGGATGAGCACATCGTGAGCGGCGACTATGTGCTGGTGGAAAAGACCGAGGTCGCACGCGATGGAGAGATTGTGGTGGCCCTGGTCAACGGCTCGGATGCAACCCTGAAGCGCATCTACCATGAAGGCGACAAGATCCGGCTGCAGCCCTCGAATGCGAGCATGACACCCATCTTCGTTCCGGCGAGAGACGTGCAAATTCAAGGCCGCGTGATTGGCGTGCTGCGGAAGTACTGAGCAGCGACCAAACGTTCAGGGAACTTCCCGGAAAAAACGAAGAGCGCGGAACATTCCGCGCTCCAGACAATCCGCAAAACTCGCTCAGAGGTTCTTGTTCAAGGCCTGCTCGATGACATCACGCGAGACATAGCCGACAATCTGCTCTTTCACCTGTCCACCCTTGAAGATGAGAAGGGTCGGGATACCCCGCACGCCATAACGCTGCGGCGTTGCTGCGTTCTTGTCCACGTCCATTTTGCCGATCTTGACGCGGCCGTTGTAGCTCTGCGCCACTTCGTCTACGATGGGCGCCAGCGCCCGGCACGGGCCGCACCATGCTGCCCAGAAATCGATCAATACGGGCTGGTCCGACTTCAATACCGACTGATCGAAGTTGGCGTCCGTAATTTCCATGATTGCGTCACTTCCCATGAATCCTCCTGAGGTCTGCCGCAGGCCGACGTTATCCTGCCGTGCTGCGACTTTCATCGTATCACCCAGAATTTCGTGACCGGAAACTATGAATTAGATGCGAATCACAGGGGACGGTCGCATTGCGCAAGGCGGAGGGGCGGATCGTGGAACCGAAATGCGGATGGCCGGATCCGGATTTTGACGCAAATGAAAAAGCGCCCTGCGTGACCCGCAGAGCGCCTAGAAGGCAGCCCTCCCCCAGAACTGCCAACTACGCCTGCGATTGTGCAACCAAAAAGTTGCCAAGTAAATACATCTTCCGTAACATGAAGGTAACTTTTAGTAACCATCTAGAAGTGACATAACTACCACAAAATAATGGCTCGAGAAGAGGGTCACCACAAAAACGAGGGTCCGGGGCACCCGTGTAAAGGTTACCTAGGCCACTACAGTTACCGTGCCAAAGTACTAACGAGCACTTCCGCGGGATGCAAGACAATGCTGGCTGTGCCGGCATGCAATTGTTCCTGGCAAGAGATTCCGGTGGCCACGAGCGCCAACGTGCCTCCCGCCTGTTGAGCCGCTTGGACTTGCGCGAAGAGGTCGGCCCCGACCGCCATGCTCAGATCGTAATAGTCGGTTTTGTAGCCGAAGCTGCCGGCCATTCCGCAACATTCAACCGAGGACGTTATGACCTCGAAGCCACAGGCGCGCAAAACTTCGACAGTTTGCCAGGCGGCATTGCAAGTGCGCTGCTGGCAGTGGGAGTGGTAGAAGAGCCGCGTGCCCAAGCGTGACTTCCCTGCCGGGAAAAGCGTAGCGAGGTCGCGGGCGGTGTCGCGCGCGACATCCCACAGCATTTGCAGCGGCTCATAGCTCTTGGCGGCCAGGTCGGCGACTGTGCCGGCGTCATTCAGAAGATGCTTGAAGTCGAAGCGCAACATGGCGAGCACACTGGGTTCGACGACCACGATCGCTCGGCCTTCTTCCAAGTACGGGCGCAACATCTCAGCCATGGCGCGCGCTTGGTGGCGGGCGGTTTCGATCATTCCTTGCGACAGCGCTCCCCGGCCGTCGGGGATGGAAGGTGTGAGCACTACGTCGAGACCAATGGCCTGCAAGACACGAATGACCGCCATTCCTCGTTCGGGCGAGCCATAGTTGGTAAATGTGTCGGCCAGAACGGCGACGCGAGGCTCACCTGGGGTTGCCACAGATTTTGGCAACTTGCGGAACTGCTGCTCCCATGTTTCCACCGGAAAGGGCGGAAGCGCTCGACGCGGATCAACGCCCACTTCGCGCTCCATGACATCGCGCGCGAAGGGCATCCGGCCGGAAGCGTTCGCCAACGAACTGAATGCGACGCCCCATTTGGCAACGGCGTCGTAGTTGGCGAAGAACTGACGTTGCAAAGGTGCAGTCCGATCTTCGGGAGCGCTGCCCGTCAGGGCGCCGAACAGCGATTTCTGGAATGAGCTGCCGTCGGTCTGGTTCATGCGCTGGCGGAGGTTCTGATTGAGCCAGGGTATGTCGATCCGCACCGGGCATTGCGGAATGCAGCGCGAACATCCGGTGCAGAGATCGCTAAAGCGGGCGTTCATCAGCTCGCCTGTGCCGGCCTCCCATGGGCCGCCGATACCGCCCGAGTAGGTTTCGCCTCCGAAGGCATGGCCGCCGACGGTCTCAAAGTTCGCGCAGACGTTCAGACAGGCGCTGCAGCGAATGCAGTAGAGCGCCTCATGCAGGATGGGGTCTTCCCGCATGGTGGAACGTCCGTTATCGATGAGCACCAGGTGGAACTCGCGGGGCTTTTCGCTCTTGCCGGGAGCGACAAACGGCGACGCTGTCAGCGGCGGCTGCAGGATGCTCACGTAGGAGGTCAGCGGCTGTCCGGTTGCGCTGGCGGGAAGCAGTTCGAGAAAGGGCTGAAAATCGGTCCGTGACGGCACAACCTTCTCGATCCCCGCAATTGCAATGTGCACAGGCGGCAGTGTCGTAGTCATGCGGATGTTGCCTTCGCTTTCCACCAGCATGATCGAGCCGCTGTCGGCGGCGATGAGGTTCGCGCCGGAAATGCCTGCGTCCGCCGCGATAAATTGCTGCCGGAGAATCTCGCGCGCGAAACGGGTCAGTTCTTCGCCGGTGTCGAGAGGAAGGTCAGTGTGGAACTTGCGCTGGAAGAGCGCGGTGATGCGCTCGCGCGAATAGTGCACGGCCGGAGCAATGATGTGGGATGGCTGTTCGTCAGCCACCTGCAAGATGAACTCCGCAAGGTCGCTCTCGGCGACTTTGATGCCTGCCTCCTCGAGACAATGATTGAGCCGCGTCTCCTCGGAGGTCATGCTCTTCCCTTTCACCACCAACCTGGCGTCGTGGCGTACCAGGACGTCGAGGATGTATTGATTCGCGGCGGCGGCGGTTTTTGCGAGGAAGAAATGGCCGCCGTTGGCGCGGACGCTGGCTTCCAGTTGCCGCAGCAGTTCCGGGAGGTTGGCGATGGCGTTTTCTTTGATGCGACGCGCGCGGTCCTTCATCGCGTCGTAGTCGGGAATGCGGGCGATAGCATCATATCGGCCGCGATTGAAGGTCTGGGTGTTGTGGCGCACGGCGGCACTTTGCACGCCCAGCGTCATGCGGATGGCATTCAGCAGCGCCTTCTTGTCGCTCTTGTTGGCGACCTGGCGGGGAGAAATGTCGCTGGGATCGAATGCTGGAGCCATGCCTACCTCAAGACGATAATGTGCAAGCGATGCGGTCCGTGAACGCCGCGAACCAAAGGTCCCATATCGGCGGTGGCGCTGGGGCCGGTGATGAAGACAAAACTGCGCGTCAGCCCCTTGCCGCCTAGCACGTCGGCGCGAAAGAGATCGCGCGGCTGCGGCACGATAGTTTCCGCCGCGACCACGGCAATGTGAAGCGGGGCGAGAAGACTGGCCATTCCGGTCCGCTGATAGCCCACGTCCACACACACGGAGCCGGTGCTCGCGACGCCGGCGAACGCTTCGGTCACACCGACGGGAGAATCCACCCACTGCTCAGGCGTTGGATCCGAAAGCACGCGGGGATTGCTCTGGAATTCGGAGAACAACTCCGCCGGCAAGTCCTGCGGCGGAGCAAACAGGATGCGATCGGCGTTACCAGCCACCGCCAGAATCGCATCGGCCAGCGCGGCCGGAGTGTGGTCGATGATATCGACCGTAGCCACCGCGGCTTTCGCGCCGGTTTCAAACTCCAGGATCGTTGCTTCCGTCACGGTCGCTTGCATCGTCAAACCTTTATCAGGATGGGCGAATCTTAGCACCCTTCGCGAAAGCCTACGTTTGAACCCGCCACGACACCGACAAACCTGGAGGATCCGGGCCGGTGCAAGGCGGACTCCTCTTCTACAATCGAGAAGAACTTGCAACGCTCTTCGATAAGCGGTACGGCCTGTAATGATTGAATTGCGCAAGCGACGGGACTCCATCCTCATATCACGCGTTCCGTTCGTTGTGCTCTCCGTCGTCCTGCTGGTGGGTTCTTTCGCCGGACAAGTCATACAGGACACATCCCAGTCGATGCCCGCCATGGACATGTCGCATCCGCAGCACAGGGCCGCGATGTCCCCTGCGGAAGACTTCTTTATGAGTGAGTCCTCGGGAACGGCGGTGCAACCGGCAGCTTGGCCGATGCCGATGGTGATGACAGCCGCAGGATCCTGGCGCCTGATGTGGATGGGACAGGCATTCCTTGTGGACACGCAACAGACCGGGCCGCTCGGGGCCGACAAACTGTACTCCACGAACTGGGGCATGCTGGGCGCGACGCACCGACTTTTGGGCGGGGCCGTGATGCTGCGGACCATGCTCAGCCTTGAACCGGCGACCATTACCGAGCGGCGCTATCCGCTTCTCTTCCAGACCGGCGAGACGGCGTTCGGAAATCCCATCACCAACGCGCAGCATCCGCACGACTTCGTCATGGAGCTAAGCGTGCAATACTCCCACAGTGTGGGAGAACGATCCACGGTCGCGCTGTACTACGGAGTGGTCGGCGATCCGGCCTTGGGGCCGGTGGCCTATCCTCATCGTGCCTCGGCGATGGAGATTCCTCAAGCCACGCTGGGACATCATTGGGAGGACTCCACGCACATTGCCGACAATGTGGTTACGGGCGTCCTCAGCTACCGGTGGCTACGGTTCGAGGCGTCGGGATTTCACGGCGCCGAGCCTGACGAAAACCGCTGGAACATCGACTTCGGGCCGATGGACTCATACTCAGGACGCATCACGTTCACGCCGACGCCACGCTGGGCGGCACAGGTTTCTGCCGGGCACCTGACAAATCCCGAGGCGCTGGAGGCGGGCGATGTCGTTCGCACCACGGCGTCGATCGAGTATGTGGTGCCCCGGCCTCATGAGAACTGGTGGGCGACGAGCTTGATTTGGGGGAGAAACTGGAAGACCGCGCCGAAGTACGGAACCAACGCTGTGCTGGCCGAGACCGTAGTCCCGTTCGGTGCAAAGAACTTCGTCACCGGACGATACGAGTGGTCGCAACGCGATGAGCTCTTCGCCGACCACACTACAACTCTGCAAACCGAAACACCAATCGGACCTACGTGGTTCGATGTGAACGCTTACACCATCGGTTACACGCGCGACATCGGCATCTTTCACGGCGCAGAAACCGGGCTCGGTTGGAATGTTTCTCTGTATGGCATTCCCGACACAATTAAACCTTTTTACGGTGATCATCCTTTGGGTGTAAATGTGTACCTGCGCGTTCGTCTGAGGTAGTGTGGCGGGCGCTCCGGAGATGCGATTAAGCGCGGCTTCAGCTAAGGAATCCTAGCGTTAGATCATCACCCGAGTACGGTGACACCTCGACCATGCGAATCCTGATTGTGGAAGACGAGCAGCGGCTGGCCGAGAACGTGGCCCGCAGTCTGCGTGAGAGCGCCGGCTATGCCGTCGATGTGTGTCTCGACGGTGAAGATGGCCTCTATATGGCGCAGACCAATCCTTACGATCTGGTACTGCTCGATCTCATGATTCCGAAGATTGACGGCCTCACGCTGCTGAAGCAATTGCGCGACGGCGGCGGCGACGTTCCTGTCCTGGTGCTTACCGCGCGTGACGAGAAGGAATCGATTGTCGCGCTGCTGAATGCCGGCGCCGACGACTACGTTGCCAAGCCGTTCGACCTGGGAGAACTGCTGGCGCGCGCGAAGGCCCTCATCCGCCGCGGCAAGGGACACAGCTCCGCGGTGCTGAAGATTGGCGACATCGAAATCAACACCGCCGATCTCTCGGTGCAGTGCAAAGGCAAACCCGTGATGCTGACGGCCATGGAGTACCGCGTCCTGGAATACCTGGCGCATCGGCCCGGCGCCGTGGTTTCGAAGACCGAGTTGCTGGAGCACCTTTACGACTTCAACTGGGAGCGCTTCAGCAACGTGATCGAGGTTTACATTTCAGGCCTCCGGCGCAAGCTGGAGGACGGCGGCGAGAGCACATCCACACCCTGCGCGGACAGGGCTACATGCTGCGCGCCTGACATGGCAAACATTTCCATCCAACGGCGGCTGGTCGCTGTCATCGCCATCTCGCAATTGCTCCTCGCGGTCGGCCTGATCGATGTCGCCGTCTTCGTCACCCGCGCACAACTGCGCCGCGCCTTCGATGTTGCGCTGGAAGGGCGCGCCATGAGTATTGCTGCGTTGGTGCGGTATTCCGAGGACACTCCGCATCGCCTGGTGTTTGCGAACGACCTGGTGCCGCCTCCTCTCGAGAAGGGCTCACCCGACGTGTTCGAGGTTTATGCGAACCCGCACGTCCTGATTGCGCGTTCGCCGAATTGGCCGGAGAAAGACGCGGTACTTCCGCCCAGAGGCTATCGATGGATCGCAACCTACTCGATTCAGGGGGTGCCCTATCGCAAGCTCAAACTGGAACATGTTCCGGTCCTCGATCGAGAAGGTGACGAGCCAGCCAACGATTTCCTTACCGTTACTTACGCGGCGCCTATCGATCCGGTGTTGAGCGCCGTGAGCGATGTCCTGCTCTACATTGTGATAGGAAGCGTGGTTCTTCTCGCGACTTCAGTGGGATTTTCGTTGTGGGCGCTACGCCGCAGCCTGCGGCCCTTGTCGGCGCTGGCGGACAGCGCGCGGCAGGTTTCTCCACACAACTGGCAACTGCATCTGCCGACCGAAGCGCGAGAGGTCTATGAGCTTGCTCCGCTGACGGAAGCGATGACAGCGATGCTCGACGACCTGCATCAGGCGTTCACCCAGCAACGTGAATTTCTCGCCAATGCGGCACACGAACTGAAGACTCCTGTCGCGATGTTGAAGTCCACACTGCAATCGTTGCTGCAGCGGCCTCGCGAGGCTGACGAGTATCGTGCCGGCCTCGGTGAGGCGCTGGATGACATGGCGCGTCTGGAAAAACTGCTGCACTCCATGTTGCGGCTCGCCCGGGCGGAGCAGTGGGCCGCCGGCAATCTGCGCCGAGATCTGCCGTCCACCGACATTGGACTGACTTGCCAGTTGGCAATGGAGCGGCTGCAACCGCTGGCCGCGCAGCGAGGTGTAACCATCGACTTTGCACCGAACGGAACAGCGCGAATGGCGGCGGATCCGGATGACTTGGAACTGGTGTGGGCCAACTTGCTGGAGAACGCCATCCGTTTCAGTCCGGAGGGAGGGACGGTTCGCCTCGGCATGCGCGACGAGCATGCGCGCTGCCGCATTCAGGTGACCGACAACGGCCCGGGAATCCCGAGCTCGCAACTGCCCCACATCTTCGAACGCTTTCACCGTGGCGATGCGTCGCGTGCTCGCACGACGGGCGGGTACGGACTCGGGCTGGCGATCTCCAAAGCGTTAGTGGAAGCCTACGGCGGCACCATCGAAGCGCAGAGTGGCAACGGAAGCGGCACTCGAATGGTAGTCAGTCTGCCGACGCATGGTTGATCCTTTAGAGCAACGCCGCACAAACCGCAGTTCAGGCTGACTTAAGGTGAACCCTAAGAATCTGGCGGGAGAGATGCACACGTGAACCGTGCGATCGCATTTGTGGCGGTGTTGTTTGGCTGCTGTGTCGCGAGTGAAGCGCAAGTGCCGGCTGCGGCTCCAATGCCGTCTCCCGCACAGCCGCCGGCCGTCGTCTTGACGCTGGCTGACGCGCTCGTCCGTGCCAAGACAAATAGTCCGCAATTTCAGGCGGCCATTACGGAATTGGGACTGGCACGCGAAGATCGGTACCAGGCACGCGCCGCGTTGTTACCGGGTGTGGATTACAACAACAGCTTCATTTACACCCAAGGCAACGGTACGGCGACCGGGCGATACATCGGCGCGAATGGCGTACACGAGTACATCAGCCAAGGGGCGGGGCATGAGGACATCGGCGCTGCACAGATACTCGACTATCAGCGCGCTGCTGCCGTTCACGCGCTGGCCAAGGCGCGCGCCGAAATCGCTTCGCGGGGACTCACCGTCACGGTGGTGCAGTCATTCTATGGATTGCTGGCCGCCGAGGCCCGGACGGTGAATGCGGACCGTGCAAGCAATGAAGGGCAGCACTTTCTCGACCTGAGCCGCAAACTGGAAGAAGGAGGAGAGGTCGCACATTCCGACACCATCAAGGCACAGATTCAGGCTAACGACCTTAAGCGTGCATGGGACGACGCGCGCCTCGCCGAGCAGAATGCGCGCCTGGCGTTGGCGGTCCTCTGCTTTCCGAACTTCTTTCAAGACTTCACGCTGGTCAACGATCTGGAGAACGCCACTGCATTGCCTCTGATGACCGACTTACAGACGATGGCCGCCAGGAACAATCCCGAACTCCAGGCCGCATTCGCCGCGATGACAGTTGCGAACAAGGAGGTCGGCGTAGCACGCGCGGGATACCTGCCGTCCTTGTCAGTCGCGATGTTTTACGGCATCGACGCCAATCAGTTTGCGAAGCGCGCTCCCGACGGTATGGAGAACCTGGGATACGCCGGAATCGCGACACTGAATATTCCCGTGTGGAATTGGGGCGCCACGCAAAGCAAGGTGCGGCAAGCCGAATTACAGCGCCACCAGGCCCAGGTGGAACTCAGCGCCGCGCAGCGGCAAGCCATCGCGAATTTGCAGTCGTTCTACAGCGAGGCGCAAACCGCCTACGCGCAGCTGCAAACGTTAAAGGAGACTACAGACCTGGCCGAGCAGAGTCTTCGGCTGACCAACTTGCGTTATCAGGCTGGAGAAGCCAGTGCTCTCGAGGTCGTGGATGCACAAAACACGCTGACTTCCGCCGGCAATAGCTACCATGACGGTGAAGTCCGGTATCACCTCGCCATCGCCAACTTGCAGACGCTCACGGGGGCGTTTTAGATGAAGCGCCCGTCGGAACACACTCGTCGCTCCTGTCCCTCATTGCGGGAGTAGTCGGTTTGCTGAATACCGCATGTTCCAAGAAGTCGCAGGAAACCGAACCCGAAGTGACGGTACAGGTCGCAAAGGCGGAGAAGCGGCCCATTCGGCAGGTGATTCGCAGTGAGGCTGTCCTGTCGCCCAAGAACCAGGCGGCTATCACGCCCAAGATTATTGCGCCGGTAAAAACGTTCTACGTAAACCGTGGAAGCCGCGTACACGCCGGTCAACTGCTGGCCGTGCTGGAGAACCGCGATCTTGCCGCGGCAGAAACAGAAAGCAAAGGTTCCTATCAGGCGGCTGAAGCGAGCTACGGAATTGAGACGGCGTCCGCGCTACCGGAAGAATGGCAGAAAGCCGAATACGACTTAAGCGCTGCGAAAGAGAATTACCAGGCAGAACAGAAGATTTACGACAGCCGCAAGAACCTCTACCAGCAGGGCGCGCTGCCTCGCAAAGACTTCGACCAGGCGAGCGTCGCGCTGATCCAAGCCAAGTCGCAATACGAAGTCGCGTCCATGCACATGGCGGCGCTCCAATCGGCCGGCAAGAAGCAACAACTGGAGTCCGCTAAAGGACAACTCACTTCGGCCAAAGGTAAATACGAAGGGGCCGCGGCGCAACTTGGCTACTCAGAGGTCCGCAGCCCGATCGACGGTGTGGTTACCGACAGGCCGACCTATCCCGGCGAAACGCCTCCACCGGGAACGCCTTTGCTCACGGTCATGGACACTTCATCCGTGATCGCCAAGGCGCATATTCCGCAAGAGCAGGCTGCGCTGCTCAAGACAGGGGACGCCGCAACTGTCGTGAACTCGGACGACACTCAAACGACGGGGCACGTCACTCTGATCAGCCCGGCGCTGGATCCGAACAGCACCACCGTCGAGGTCTGGGTGGAAGCTCCGAATTCCGAAGGCCATCTCCGCCCCGGCGCAACCGTCAAACTCGAGATGATCGCAAAAACTGTTGCCGACGCCATCGTTGTTCCCACGGCTGCGCTGCTGAGTTCTTCGGCGGGCGCGACTTCGGTCATGCTCGTCAAAGATGCTCACGCTCAGCAGGTCGCGGTCGAAACAGGCATCCGCGATGCCGACTCCGTGCAAATCACGAAAGGTCTGGCGGGGGACGAGACCGTCATCGTGAAGGGCGCCTACGGTCTTCCTGACAAGACAAAAGTAAAGGTCGCCGAGGCCGCGGCGGGCGAGTCCGAGAAACCTGCGACGGACAAGAAAAGCGACTGATGCGCGAGCGCCTCATAACTTTCTTTCACGGCCTGCGTGTTGCGTCGCAAGATGGGCAGCGGTATTGGTTCACCCGCTACGCCATGGCAATCATCTTTCTGCTCTTGATTCTGGCAGCAGCCGGCGCGTATCTCGCGTTCACGATTCCGATTTCCGTGTTCCCGGTTACGAACTTTCCGCGCGTGGTGATCGGCGTAGATAACGGCGTCATGCCCATCGACCAGATGCTGGTGACCATTACGCGGCCGATCGAAGAATCGGTCAACAGTGTTCCGGGATTGCAGCAGGTCCGCTCCATCACCAGTCGCGGCTCGGCGGAAATTGACTTGTTCTTCGATTGGCACGTGGACATGGTCACCACGCTGCAATTGGTCGACGCGGCGCTCTCGAATGTTCGCACTACCCTGCCGCCAACGACTCTCATTCAAACTCATCGACTCACCTTCGCCAGTTTTCCTATCATCGGCTACAGCCTTACTTCCGACACCGTGCCGCAGACCCAGCTTTGGACGCTGGCCACCTACGAACTGAAGCCTCGCCTGAATCGGCTGGATGGCGTGGCGAGCGTTCTGGTACAGGGCGGACAGGAGCCCGAGTTCCATATCACTCCCGATCCAGCGAAGCTTCTCGCGTCGGGAACCACTGTGAACGACATCCTCGACGCTGTACGGCGTACCAACGTGCTCGATTCGCCCGGATTGCTCGAGCAGAATCATCAGCTCTTTCTGAGCCTGGTTGACGCCCAAGTGCACGACCCCGAGCAACTCGGCCAGATCGTCGTTAAGTACACGCCGTCCGGTGTTCCGGTGAAGGTAGCCGATGTCGCGGTCGTAGCTCCCGGCGTTAAACCGATGTACACCATTGTTACTGCCAACGGAAAGCCTGCGGTGTTGCTGAGCATCAACCGCCAGCCTGACAGCAATACGGTTGCAGTCGCCAACGAAGTGCACGACGAAGTCGAGCGCATACGCCAATCACTGCCTCCCGGAATTCACCTCGAACCGTTCTACGATCAAGCAGGGCTGGTCACGGATTCCATCCACAGCGTGCGCGATGCGATCCTGATCGGCATCCTACTCGCGTCGCTCATCATGGTGCTGTTTCTGCGGGATTGGGGCACCTCGTTCGTCGCCGTGCTGGTGATTCCCGCGACCGTCCTGATTACGTTCATCGTGCTGAAGCTGCTAAACCAAAGCTTCAACCTGATGACGCTGGGCGGCCTGGCAGCCGCGGTCGGATTGGTCATCGACGACGCCATCGTGGTGGTGGAAAACGTCGCGCTGCATCGCGATGCCGGACAGGGCCGGTTCGAGGCGATTCAGAGTGCGCTACACGAAATCACGGTTCCGCTCATCGGCTCGACCATCACTCCCATTGTTGTGTTTCTGCCTCTGATCGCCATTACCGGCGTCACCGGCGTGTTCTTCCGCGCTCTGGCCATTACTGTCGGGGCGTCTTTGCTCACCTCGCTGGCGCTGGCGCTCACCTGGACACCCACGCTCAGCCAGTTCTTTATTCGCGGATCGCGCATCGAGGAGCATCCCCAGGACAGCCTGAACAGCGACGAAAAACTGCTCGTCGCCGAAGACGCCGCGATCACCGGCCGCTTCCGTCGCATTGTCGATTTCTACGAGCGCTGGCTGCGCTTCGCGCTGGAACGTCCCCGCTGGATGGCTGTGTTCGCAGCCGCAGTCATCGCGGTATCCATACTCGCTTTCTTGTCGCTCGGGACCGACTTGCTGCCTGCGATGGATGAAGGCGGATTTATCGTGGACTATTTCTCGCCCGCCGGAAGTTCATTGCAGGAGACCAACCGCATGGTCAGCCACGTCGAGCAGATGCTGCGCGGGATTCCCGAGGTCGAGAGCACATCTCGCCGCACGGGATTGGAACTCGGCCTGGCCGCGGTGACGGAAGCCAACCGCGGCGACATCGCAGTGAAGTTGAAGAGCAAGCGCTCGCGTAGCGGTGACGAAATTATTGAAGGGCTGCGCGTGCGTGTCGAACGCGAAGAACCCGGGCTCGAAGTGGAGTACGTGCAGGTGTTGCAGGACATGATCGGCGACCTGTCAAACGCACCCGAGCCGGTGCAGATCAAGTTGTTTTCGCCTGACCCGTCGGTATTAGAGCAGTGGGCCCCTAAAGTCGGCGCCGCCATTGGCGAGGTCAAGGGTGTGGTGGATGTTCGCAACGGCATCGAGAACACCATCAGCGGTCCCGCTACTGTGTTCCGCGTCGATCCCACAATTGCGGCGCGCGCAGGATTTACTCCCGAGGAACTTGCCATCGACGCAAGCGCCGTCCTCGAAGGCGAGCCCGCTGCGACTCCAGTCATCTCGCAGGATATTCCCTACACTATTCGCGTGCGCTATCCCGACTCCAATCGTGCGACGTTAGCGGCGATGAGCAATACGCTTCTCAATAGCGCGTCCGGGCATACCGCGACACTCGGTTCGATCGCCGAAATCAAAGAGCTGCCTGGGCAAACCGAAATCCGCCGCGAAAACCTGCAACGCAACGTCGCTGTCACGGCAAGACTCGAAGGCCGTGACCTTGGCAGCGCCATTGCGGCCGTGCAGAAAGTCGTGGATGGGCTGCACCTGCCGTCCTCGATCAGGGTCGTGTACGGCGGCACCTACGCAGAGCAGCAGCAGTCGTTTCATGACTTAATGCTCGTTCTGCTGCTGGCAATCGTGCTGGTATTTGTGGTGCTGCTCTTCGAATTCCGTACCATGGCGGCACCCGTGGCAATACTCTCGTCGGCAATTCTATCGTCGTCCGGCGTCTTCCTCGGACTTTTGGTCACCCGCACCACATTCAACATCGCGTCGTTCATGGGTCTGATCATGGTCATCGGAATTGTCGCGAAGAACGGAATTCTTCTACTGGACGCCGATCAGAAATTCCGCAAGCTTGGCTATTCCGCCCACGATGCCATGGTCCAGGCCGGACGCCGCCGGCTTCGACCGATTCTCATGACCGCCCTTGCCGCCGTTGCCGGCATGTTTCCTCTTGCACTCGCAATTGGCGCGGGATCGCAGATGCTGCAACCACTGGCCATCGCCGTTATCGGCGGGATCATGGTTTCCATGGTTCTATCGCTAATCATCACGCCGGCCGTCCACTACTACCTCACCGGCGCACAAAACACGTCGCCCCAAATAATGAAGGAGAACGCATGAAACGAATTTCTTTGTTGTTGCTATTGATTGCCGTCGCCATTCCGGTGATGGCGCAAAAGTCCTACAAGCTGACCGACCGCATTAAACTCGGCGGCGAGGGTGGTTGGGACTATCTCACCTTCGACCCGGCCGGATCCCGCCTCTTCATTACGCGGGGCACTCACGTCATCGTCGTCGATGCGAAAACGTACAAGCAAACGGGAGACATCGCGGGGCTTGCGGGCGTACACGGCGTTGCCCTGGCTCCCGAACTCGGTCGCGGCTTCATTACAAGCGGCGGCGACGACATGCTGGTCATCTTTGATCTGAAGTCGCTTGCTGTGCTGAACAAGATCAAAGTCGGCGGCCGTCCTGACGCTGTTCTCTATGACCAATCTTCGAAGCGTGTGTACACGTTCAATGCCCAGACGCAGGACAGTACGGTAGTCGATGCAGCTTCCGGCAAGGTTGTGGGCACCGTTCCTCTCGGTGGCAAGCCGGAGACCGGTGTAGCCGACGGTAAAGGAAATGTGTACGTCAATATTGAAGATCGCAGCGAGATTGTGCGCATCGACGCCAAACTGACCCTCGCGGAGCACTACCCCATGGCGGGTTGCGATGACCCGAGCGCCCTGGCGTTCGATGCGGCCCATCGCCGGCTCTTTGCGGGATGTTCCAGCAAAATTGTCGCGGTGGTGAATCCCGATGCCGGCAAACTCGTAACCACGGTCGAGATCGGTGGCGGGGTTGATGCCGGCGCGTTCAATCCCAACACGCAGCAGATCTTCATGTCGTGCGGCGAAGGCGTCTTAACGGTCATTCACGAAGACTCACCCGACAAGTACAGCGTGGTACAGACCGTTCCGACCGTACGCGGTGCTCGCACGATGGCTCTCGATTCTCAGACAAACACTGTTTACAGCGTGACGGCGCAGTTCGATCCCACGCCTCCGCCCGCCGGGCAGAGAAGAAAGATCATCCCCGACACGTTCGAGTTGCTGGTGGTCAAGCCGCAATAACACAGAACGGCGAGCGGAAAGGCTTCACCGGGCGGCCCCGAAAGCCGCCCTCTTTATTCTTGTGTCAGTTTTCCTTGGTCGAGGAAGAGACCGTTGCGCGAGAAGGCCGAAAGGCCACACTCAGTCCATAGGCCAGAAATCCAGCGACGATCACGAGCGTTCCGAAGGCGCGGCTGCTCATCCCCAGCACTTGTTCGTGTTCGGCACGGAGCAGAGCGAGTCCCAGCAACAGCATGGGAACCACGCCGATCAGCACTGCCCCGATTAGTCCACCCGGAACGCGGAAGGGCCGCGGCAAATTCGGCTCCCGGATGCGCAGCACCACGAGGGCCAGCAAACTCGAGCAGCAAACTCGAACCGTAGATGAGGATGTCGATCGCGATGAGCCGCTCGAAGCCCAGGCCGACGCACAACGCCCAGCCAGTGGAGAGCACCACGATCGCCACCCACGGCACACTCGATTTTGCTGTCAGCCTTCCGAATGCGGCAGGCAGCATGCGGTCCCGCGCCATGGCCAGCGGCAGGCGCGAATAGCTCATAACCAGGGCGTTGAACATTCCAAAAGCGCTCATCATGCCGCCGATAACAACGGCGATGCCCAAGAGCGGCCCTCCGATAAGGGTTGCGATGTTCACCCACGAGCCCGTCTCCCAGGCTGACGGACTGAGTCTGGTCACCGCAACAGCCGCGACCGGCAATACATAGGTAACGGCGACCAGGCCAACGCACAACAGCATTGCTCGCGGATAGGTGCGCTGGGGCTTGTCCACTTCGCCGGCGACGGTCGAGGCATTGTCCCAACCCATGTAATTCCACATCGCGACCAGCAGTCCGCCAAAGATGTTGACCGGCGCCGAGGACGGAGCGAAAACCATATGGCCGAAACTTGCCCATTTGAAAGGTGACACGACGACGATGACTACGAATGGGGCCGAGAGCAGCAGAAATAACGCGATCGAAGTGGTAGAGACCGCGCGAATTCCAGCCAGGTTGAGCGCAGCGCTGACCGCCACAACCGCAACGCCGACGATGATTCCATTACGCCCCACACGCGCCCACGGTAGCAGACGTGACAGGTAGGCAACGAAGAGCGTCGGATAGATCGCCATATCGAAGATGCTTGCCACCAGCGAGAGCCACGCTTCCTGAAAGCCCCAAAAGTTTCCCATGGCGCGGCGCACCCATACGTAGAAGCCGCCTTCCTCGGGAAGGGCGCTCGAAAGCTCCGCAATCATGTACGCGGTCGGAAGGCTCCAGATGATGGGCGTTATAAGCAGGATTAGGATCGCGCGTGTATAACCGGCCCCACGCACAACATCTTCGATACCGTACGTCCCACCCGAAACCATGAAGAACGTCGCGACCACCAACGGCCACGTGGTAAGACGGGTCGGCTGCGTTCGTAACTGGGTGATCGGCATGGTAAGACGGACGGCCCGGCGGCGCCTCCGAAGCTTAGCACCGGAGGACTGCGACTAGGCAAACACCGTCGCGTCAGTACAGGAGAAGCAAATGACGGCCGAGAGCTGGGCTGCCCTCGGCCGTGCAAGCACCACTGATCGAATTGGTCTTACTTCTTCTTGGCTCCGAACGTGAAGCCGAGACCGGTTGTGAACAGGACGTTGTTGTACTTGGTGCCCGGAACCGGCTGGTTAACGTACTGGTCAAGGAAGTTTGCGTTCGCTGTCATCCACCCATTTAATTTCGTTGCTATGCCGACGCTAAAGTTCACCCGATAATTGCTCGTGTCGTTCAGTGAGGGCAGGTAGTAAAGGTTCTGTGTAATCGAAGTGGCCGCGGTGAACTTGTGGGTAAACTCGTCGCCCAGGGTCGCGGTAAACAGATTGTTAGGGGGGCCTACGTAATAACTTTCACGGGTGTAACCCAGGCCGCCGAGCAGATCGAGCGTAGTCGCATTCGACGCGATGGCGTGGTATCCCAAACCGCCGCCGGGCATGATGCGGTAGTTCAACAGTTGAAGCTCGTCATACATGCCGGAGAACACTCCGTAGGCAAACCAACGCGCCGTAAGGTTGTGGTCGTATCGAATCAATCCGCCAAACTGGTTTGCGGTGGTCGCGGCCAGGTTCGCATCGTTGGAATACAGTGACGCCGCATTGACGACCCAGGCGTCGTTGTTGGTTTTGCGCAACGCGTTGACGCCGATGGCCAGGTTCGTAGTCTCGCTGTTTCCACGTGCCAGAGCGAAACCCACACTACCCCCGCCCGTCCAGCCTTCCAGCATTCCGGGGTGCAGCGATTTTTCGTACGCGGCCTGATCGGCAGGCGAGCGCATGGTGGCGACATCCGTACGTGGAACGCGCTGCGTTCCCTGCGCCGTGGCCACCACGATATCGGATCCTTCGGAGCTGACGGTTCCGTTCACCAGTTGCTTGTCTGCCTTGGTGACAACCAGCGACTGCTTGTCGGAAGAAAACTGGCTCACTTCTGACCAGTCGATCGGGATTTCGCCCGCATACGTCGTCTTGAGCACGAGCTTCTTGCCGTCCATGCTGACGATGGTTCCGCTGAGATGGTCGCCGTTCTTCAGTGAAACCTCTTCCGCTTGGGACATCACCACGCCGCAAACCAGCAATATGCAAAGTACTGAACAGCTTCGTTTCACCACAGATCTCCTCTTTCCTGGAACTCAATGTCCGGTTCGTCCCACGCCAACATGCGCTGGGCATTTGTTGCTATTACCGGCCAGGGAACTCGCGCGCTAGAGTTCGAGCATCACGAATCATTTCGGCCGTGCTTTTTCGGGGGGACGAGCGACGAATGCAAAGTTAAAGCTAGAAATTCCGATCCACACTATGCCGTAGTGCGCCCAACCAGCCCCGCCCAAACGCGCACCGGTGACCGGTTTTGCGCGGCACATCACGGATAGTCTTTCGTGAGCTACGGTCAGCAACCGCCGTTCTTATGATACCGATTTTTGGCCGATTTCGTCTTCGGTTTTCTTATTTGCCGCTCATCCCATGAGTGTCATCCCGTCAACCCACTCCAAAACTTCAGTGCACCAGCGTTTCCATCCTTGATTCGTGACCCAAATCACTGGCAACTTGCCCTTGAAACCCGTAGTCTGTAGGCATTCCGAGTTCATCTCACGTCGGCGACGCGAGCGGGCTGCCTGTCTGCCTAATCGCGTCAGAACGATTATTGCGGTGATCGCAGGCCCGCGGGGAAGCCGGGGCCAACTGATGGAGTGTCTTCCACAAAGGTATTGCTATGAATCTTTCTTTCCGACCTTCAAGATCCCGACTGAAATTCTGCACGTTGTTAACCGCCCTGACGATGTTCCTCGTCTCCTTTGCGAGCGCCCAACAAACTTCGGGCGCCAAGCCTCGGCCCAAGCTCGGCTTGGCCCTCCAGGGAGGCGGCGCACTCGGTCTGGCTCACGTCGGAGTCATTACCTGGATGGAAGAACATCACATTCCTGTGGACTACGTCGCCGGAACCAGCATGGGTGGCCTCGTCGGCGGTGTTTATGCCACGGGCCACAATGCCACCGAGCTTCGGCAAATCGTGAACGGCATCAACTGGGACCAGGTGATGGCCGGACAAACTCCCTTCGACGATCTGTCATTCCGCCGCAAGGAAGACGCCCGCGACTATCCCAATAGCTTAGAATTTGGCTTACGCAAAGGATTGCAATTCCCGTCCGGATTCAACTCAGGCCAACAGGTCCTGCTGATTCTCGATAAGGTCGCGGCTCCTTACACAGAGCTCAAAAGCTTCAACGATCTCCCCATTCCTTTTGCCTGTGTGGCCACCGACTTGGTGAGCGGCAAAGCTCACGTCTTCCGCAGCGGCTCGTTGTCACTGGCGTTGCGCTCCACCATGTCGCTGCCCGGCATTTTCTCGCCAGTGCGCGATGACGATTCCATCTACGCCGACGGGGGGCTCCTGCAGAACCTCCCCGTTCAGGTTGTAAAAAAGATGGGCGCCGACGTCGTCCTGGGAGTTCACTTGGCGGAAGAAACTCTGAAGCCTGACGCCAATCTCTCCTCATTTGCAGTGCTCGGCCAATCGATCTCGGTGATGATCTCGGCCAACGAACTTCAGAGCATGGAAATGGCAGACATCCTGCTTTCGGTTCCGGTGCAGAAGTGGGGCGCGTTAAGTTTTGACGACGCTGACGCCATCATCAAGGCCGGATATGATGCCGCCGCCGCAAAGTCCAATGTCTTGTTGGCTTACGCCGTAGACGACGCGACATGGAACGAATACCTTGCCGAGCGTAACGCTCGCCGCATCACCACCACCCCCATTCCTACATTCGTAGCGGTCAAGGGAGTGGATCGGGACCTGTCGGAAAAGGTCGAGACGCTGATGGCGGGCGTGGTCGGCAAGCCCCTCGACTATGACCAATTGGATGCTTTGATCATGCGCCTGAAAGGTACGGGGCGATATTCCACGCTCAGCTACGGATTCGTCGAACAAAACGGCAAACAGGGACTTGAGATCAAGACGGAGAACAGTGCAATCGGTCCCCCCGTCGTGCGCCCGCTCATCCTCGTGGATGGCTCCAGTCTGAAAAACGTTACCTTCAACATGGGAGCGAGAGTCACCTGGTACGATATCGGCGGTTTCCGCTCCGAATGGCGCAACGACATCATTCTTTTCTCGGAGTATGGGCTGCGATCGGAGTATTACCATCCCTTCACGCCCACCGCACAATGGTTTGTCGCACCGCGGGTACTCGCGTACAGCGACCCATTGTATTTCTACGACAACAATCAACTCATCTCCACCTACCGCAAGAACTTTGGCGGTGGCGGCCTCGACTTTGGTTATCAGTTCAGGAATGTGGGCGAACTGCGCTTCGGTTACGAAGGCGGCTGGGAAGGTTTCCAGCGCCAGGTAGGAAATCCGGAGCTGCCCAGTCTTTCCGGCGCTTATGCCGCTGCCAGGATTCAGTATCGGTTAGACCGTTTGGACGATCCTGTCATCCCTAGCAAAGGTCAGGCCCTTCAAGCCGATTTCCAGTGGACGAACAGCAGTCCATTGGCGGGGGGAGCCTATCCCTCGCTGGAAGTCGCCTCACAGAACTTCTTCAAACTGAGCGAGCCGTCCACAGTGTTTCTGGACGGATTTGCCGGCACTACGTTCAATTTCTACGACACTGGCCTGCCGCAGTTTTCGCTGGGTGGCTCGCGTACCTTGGTCGCCTACGGAACCAACGAACTGCTGATGGACAAGTACTTCCTCTTCCAATTGGGCTATCTCCGGAAGATGGCGACGCTGCCGCCGCTCTTGGGAAGCGGCGTCTATGTCCTGGGATTGTACGAGGCCTCGCAGGTTTACGGGCCACCCCATAGCATGATCAACAAGGCCTCGGGCTTCCCCACTGACGGCGCGTTGGGTGTCGTCGTCAACACCATCTTTGGTCCAGTGGAAGTCGCTTACGCTTATGGCGATACCGGTCACCACAAATTCTTCTTCCGCATCGGACGGTTGTTCTAGGGAGGGCGTCAGGTCGGACATGTTGCTGATCGGTGGAGCACGTCTTTACGCGCGCGGAGCAAATCGCGATTCGTATCAGGGCGCAGCTTTAGCTGCGCCGCAGGCACTCTCTTTTGGGTGGAAGCGCCAGGCTTCAGCCTGGCGAATTAGTTCCCAAAGACGCGACGGGCTTTAGCCCTGGGCTTCTGTTCTTCCTCGCTATATCAGCCCGTTGAAAGAATTGCTCTGTGTCAGGGCACGACTTCAGTCATGCCGCTCAACAGAAACCTATCCCGTGTTGTGTAAACCCGCGGCGATGCCATTCATGGTCGCCCCCAGCGCATAATCCAACTCTTCACTCTTTTCCCCGCCCCGCTTTCTGCGCAGCAGCTCGACCTGAATCAGGCTCATCGGATCGACGTAAGGATTGCGCAACTTGATGGAACGCGACAGCACCGGATTCCGCTCGATCAACTCCTTCTGTCCCGTAATGAGTAGAATCATGCGCCGCGTGCGATAGAACTCCTCTGCCAGTATGTCGTAAACCGATTCCCGTATGCGCGCATCTTTCACCAGCGACGCATACAGTCGCGCAATCGAAAGGTCCGCTTTCGCCATCGCCAACTCCACGTTGCTGATCATGTCGGAGAATAGCCGGAACCTCGCCGCCATTTCCTTCACTTCACTTTCTTCCTTCGCACCCTGCTGGATGTACTGCTCCAGGGCAAAGCCGACGCCGAACCACGCCGGGACCGCATGCCGGCTCTGCATCCACCCAAACACCCATGGAATCGCCCGCAGGTCCTCCAGGCGACGGCTGCTGTCGCGCCGCGCTGGGCGCGACCCGATGCGCGCCAGCTCCATTTCATTCACCGGAGTCGCTTGTTCGAAATACGGCAGGATATCTGGATTATCGGCGATCTTCTCGCGGTAATACTCAAACGCCGATTGCGACAACTTCTCCATCGGCATTTGCCATTGCGTCTCGTCGTCGCCGGACCGCTTTCCCGGACGCACCAGCGCCTCCAGGCTGGCCGCTAGCAGGATCTCGAGATTCCATTCGGCCAGAACTGGGTCGGAGTATTTCCAGTTCAGCACCTCGCCCTGTTCGGTAATTCGGATGTGGCCGCTGAAGTCATTCACCGGCTGCGCCAGGATGGCCGAATGGGTTGGCCCGCCTCCGCGTCCTACCGTCCCGCCGCGACCATGAAAAATCCGTAGCTTCACGCCGCACTCGCGCGCCAACTCGTGCAGCGCATGATGCGCCTTGTGCAGCTCCCACGTGCTGGTCAGCATCCCGCCGTCTTTGTTGGAGTCGGAGTATCCCAGCATCACTTCCTGCCAGCCGTTCCACGTCGGCAGCAGCGCACGGTACTCCGGCGACTCCCAAACACGCCGCATCACTCCCGGGGCATCGCCCAGCGCTCCGATGGATTCAAACAGTGGCACCGGCATGATGCCGGGATCGTCCGCATCGCCCGCTGTACGCAGGCCAGACAACGCCGCCAACCGCAGCACGGCGAAAATATCGTGCTCGGACTCTGTACCGCTGATGATGTAGCGCGTGATGGACTTGGTGTCATAGTCCTTCTTCGCCTGCCCGATCGTTCGGAATGTGTCCAGAAGTTCAAGGCTTTGCGGATGCGACGCAGCCATATCTCCGGCATTGCCCGCTTCCGTCCCGCTCAGAGTTGCGATTTCCCGCAGCGCATTGCGGTGCACGCGGGCGTGCTGCCGAACATCCAGGGTGTGCAGGCGAAATCCGAAGGTGCGCAGTTTCCAGATCAACGGATCCAGAATGCCGGTTGCCAGACGGGCGCCTCCATGCTCGCGGAGGCTGCGCCGCAGAATCTCCAGGTCTTCGCCAAACTCGGCTGCCGAGTCATAACCCGAGGCATGCTGGCGCTGCTCAAGCGCATGTTGCAACCGGGTGCTCATCATGATCAGCATGCGGCGGTAGGCCTCCGTGGGCGGTGTACGGGAGAATTCCGTAGGCTCGGCGAACCTCGCTTCATATCGTGCCAACCGCTCCCGCAATGCATCCGATGCCGCAACCTGGTGGGTCGAGACCGTCAGACTGCGTCCTGCCAGCGATAGCTCCGCGATGTAATGCGACAACACCATGCTGCGCGCCAGCGCCAGCGCCTCGCGCGTGCACGACGGAGTTACAAACGGGTTTCCGTCTCTGTCTCCGCCGATCCACGAACCGAAGTGCAAACAAACCGGTAGAGAAACGAGGTCCATTTCCACGGCATAAACGTCCTGAAATGCCGCTGCGATTGTCCCGTAAATCCTGGGCACCACATCGAACAGCGTCATCATGTAATAGCTCAAGCCGGTCCGGATCTCATCGATCACGGTAAGTCGCTGCAGCCGGACTTCGTCGGTCTGCCACAGCGCGGAAATTTCCACCTGGATGGCGTCCTCGCAAGCCTGCGCCTCCGCGTTCGACAGTGGTAGCCGATCCAGCCTTTCCAGCTCCTTCGCAATACGCCTGCGCTTCAGCAAGACTGCACGCCGCGTGATCTCCGTTGGGTGCGCGGTGAAAACCGGTTGCACTTCGATCTCGCTGACCGCCGCCAACGCACGCTCCATCGAGATACCCGACTCTTTCATTCGCAACAGCGTTCCGCGAAACGAGCCCGGAAGCGGCCGCTCGCTGGAATGGAGCGCCGTCGCCCTTCGCCGGCGCTTCCTGTGGTTGGTTTCCGCCAGGTTCGTCAGTTCGAAATAGGCCGCAAACGCCTTGGCTACACGATAGGCCGTAGAGATATCGAGGGACCCGATCGCGGCTTTCGAATCTACCTGTGTGTCTTTTTGTTCGCGCTCTGCCGTGCTGGCTTCTTCGCGATGCTCAATCAGCAACCGGCGCAGCCTCTCCACCGTCTCGAATAGCTCCGAACCTGCCTGCTCGACAAGTACACGGCCGAGCAGAATTCCTAGCGAACGCACGTCGCGTCGTAGCGGAGCTTCCTTTAACGGATCGGTGGTGTTGGCCGTCAGTTCCGCAAGACGATCGGTTTGGCTTGCCGCTCCCCACAACGGCTTGGTTGGCCCCATCTTTGTAGTCTATAGAAGCCCTCCCTCAAAAAAGCTTTAGAGCTGCCCTGTGGGTAGTGCTGGCATTCAGGCCAGCGTCCAAGCCGTTTGTTTGTTATCCTGAGTGGCCTTTAGGCCACCAGGGTCTGCCCAACACAATAGGTGGATTTTGGATTTTTCCTCTCCACTGCCCTAGAGCTTTTATCCCGCCCTCCTACAGCTTCCACCTGATCCTCTCCGCGGTGCGAAACTGCTAGCCTCCTTGTATTACGTTATTGGGGAGTGCCTTATGAAAAAAATGAATATGAAGAACTTCCTCACCGCGGCCGAGATTGCCGCGGGAACCGGCCTTTACCTGCTGGAGCATTCACATGACGCCCGCAAAAAGGTAAAGAGTTTCTTGGGCGGCCAGATGGACGATCTTCGCGATCGCACAGATGACCTTCGCGGCCGTGCGCAGGACACCTACGAAGCTGCCAGGGATCGCGCGGCTGACGTATCCAAACAGTTCAACAACCGCGGCGGTAACAGCGGGTGGAACGTGCTGCGCTTCATGGTCGGGCTGGGCATCGGCGTAGGCGTCGGCTTATTGATGGCCCCGGCCAACGGCGAGGACACACGTGCCCGGATCATGGATAAAGCTCAGGAATTCGGAGATACCGTCCGCAGCCGGTTCAATCAGTCCGATCTTCAGGCAACGGGTGACTGACCACTTGGGACGAAGTTGAAAATTCCGGTGCCGCACGCGATCCACCGTGCGGCACTTTGGCTTTCGCCGACTCTCCTATCAGTTCCGTTTCGGGACAATCACGCATTTTCTTGGCTTTCGCTAACGAATTCACGTGACACGCTCGAGATTCTCCTGTATCAATCATCCGGCGTTAGTCTCTTCGATGGTGGCTGCCGGTAGGTAAGTCGTTTGCTGTGACGACTTTGCCTTTAAGTGGCATGGAATCAAATACTTGTGCCACGACGTCCCTAACCCTCTAAAAACACGCCATTTGCAGCTAGGGGGAGGGGGTGAGTGTCCAGAAATTGGACGCCTCACTCGCTGGGAACGTCGAAGTTCACCAAGTCTGCCTGGAAACCGCGCGTCTTCCATGCTCCGTAAGCAACTCCCGCGAGCATCCAGATGGACCCGACGACCTTCGCGGCGTGCGACAGGTTCCACCAGATGGCAGCGCAGATGACGAAGCCGGCAATCGGCGGCCAAAGATTGGAAAGGGTTCGGTTATTGCCGCGGATGTAATAGTGCGTGAGCGAGGCAAGATTGACTCCCATGAACGCGATCAGCGCCCCGAAGTTCAGCAACTCCGCCCCGCGCTCGTAGCTCATGAGGAACGCCCCCAGCAGCGCGATGGCACCGACGAGTATCACGTTGTTCCGGGGAATGCGCGTCCGCGGATCAATCGCGCCAAAGAACGATTTGGGAATCGCTTCGCTGCGCCCCATGCCATAGAGCAGCCGGGCCGCTCCGAGCTGGGCCCCCATGCCAGAGCCGATGGTCGCAATGATCAGGGTTAAGCTGATTGCTTTCGACAGTACGATTCCGCCGGCAATTGCGGCGATGTGAATGAAAGCGGTCTCGACTTCTGACTCGGGAAAGAACCATTCGGGCCGCAGCAATTGCGCGCCGTACACCTCGGCCGAAGCGAGTACACCAGTGATGACGCAGACCAGCACAGTTGCTAAGAGGATGTTCCGCTTGGGATTGTGGACCTCTTCCGAGAGCGTGGAGATTCCGTCGAAGCCGATGTAAGTGAGGACCGCCAGTGACGTCCCGTGAAACACCACTCCAGTCGAGAACGTCTGCGGGTTATAGAACGGCAGCGTAAAGTACTGCGCTCCCTGCGGCGGCAGATGGAAGAGGTAGCGGACAGTCGACACGAAGAACACGACAATTACCAACCCCATCGCCGCACATAACGCCTGGTTGATACGCGCCGAGGTTTCCACACCCCGCAGGTTCATCACGGTGAACAGCACGGCAAATGCCACGAACCAGATTGGCAGCGGCACTTCGGGCACAAGGTCCGCCATCGCCTTCCCGCACCAAATGGTACAGATCAGCGGATTGAGCATGTAATCCATCGTCATGCTCCATCCGGTGACAAACCCCAACGAGGGATGCAGCTCCCGCCCAACATAGGTATAAGCCGAACCCGCGCTGGGATAGACGCGCGCCATGCGCCCATAGCTGATCGCGGTGAAGATCATCGCCACCATGGCGATCAACACCGCCGTCACCACGTGCCCCTTGCCGGCATTGGAGAATGCCCCGTACGCGGGCATCGGTGCAGTCGGCTGAATGACGATAATCCCGTAAAGGACGAGGTCCCATAGCCCGAGGGAGCGCTTCAGACTCGGCACAGTAACACTGCTGCTCACGGTTGAGCTGGACATCTACTTTGCAGTCCTTCGAAAGTTTGCCATGCTGTCCTTGAATCAGAAAGTTGCGCTTTGAATCTCGCTTCCGGCATCCTAGTTCTGTGAACTTGCGGGTACTGCGACTGGCGTTCTTTCTCGCAATACTGCGAATCCTTCCCTGCGCCGCCCAGAACAACTACGAAATCCAGGTATACCCTTCCGAGACCGTCGCTCCCAAAACTACCATGATCGAGTCGCACACCAATTTTACGTTTCAGGGCTCGAAAGAAACGGTCGACGGTGTTTTGCCCAGCGAGCACGCTCTGCACGAAACCATTGAGATTACGCAGGGTCTTACTTCATGGTCTGAAGTGGGTTTCTACATCTTTACCTGTGCCCGCGATGGCCAAGGCTGGCAGTGGGTGGGCGACCACATTCGGCCTCGCGTCCGCGCTCCTGAAAGTTGGCATTGGCCGGTCGGCGCCAGCCTTTCCGTCGAGTTTGGATATCAACGCGCCCAGTACTCCACGTCAACGTGGAACATTGAGATACGGCCCATCATCGACAAGCAGAAGGGCCGGCTCTATTGGTCGGTGAACCCCGCCATCGATCGCGGCATTGTAGGCCTGCCGAGTGACCAGCAATGGAATTTTGAACCCGCGGTTAAGATCTCGTGGGATCTCACGCCAAAGGTCGCTTTTGGATTGGAGTACTACGGCGGATGGGGGCCGGTGACGAACTTGGCCCCACTTACAGAGCAATCCCAACAATTCGTGCCGGCATTCGACCTGAATGTCTCACCGAAATGGGAGATTAACTTCGGCGTCGGGATAGGGGTAACGGCCGGCACCGATCACATGCTGGTAAAAGCCATCCTTGGCCGGCGCTTTGACTGGGGTAAGCGTCACAGCGGCGACCACACTACCAAGCCGGCAGTACCTTAGCCGCGGTCTTGCGGACTGCCGACAAAGATTACAACTTAGCGTTTTTTCTTTGACGGCCTCTTCGTGGTTTTCTTTCTGGGCTTCGACCTTGTGACTTTCCGTTTCTTCGGTATCGGTACTGCCTTAAGCGCTTTCACCGTGCCTTCGCGAATTGCCTTTGACCATTGTTCAAAGTCGCGGGTATCTTGATCGGCGTAGTCCACCGCAAAGTTCACCAGCGCCCGGTCGAACTTGTCGGAGGTGCCCAAATAACCCGATAGCATGCAAGGATCGCCTGACCGAGCATGGCCCTTGGCGAGAATCTCGCCGCAAACCTCGGCATACTGCTCCAGTCCCTTGCCTTCAAGGTCCGAATCCTCGATGCCCGCCTTATGATCGCGCAACTGGCGAACCAGGTAAGGCAGCCCGTCGATCGTTGCCCATCCTAGAAAGATGTCGAACTGGACCAGCATCCGGCGCACTCCCTCGACGACGCGCTGGCCATGATGCTTCGGCGGATGGCTGTCCGGCAAATAGGGGGCGTAGGCCGACGGCAATTCCTGCTTCAATTGGAGAAACAACGGGTCTTCCACTGCGCCCCCAAACATCAGCACCACATAGTCCCGAGTTCCCACGCTTCCGGTCCCGACGACCCGAAACCCCTCGTCCGCCGGCTGGTACTGCGCGAAGAAGTGCCGACGCTCGGGTTGGAGGGTCTTCATATACTCCGGCAGCGCTGCGACCACTTTCCTGGCAACTCCGCCGTCAATCTCGTAGTGAACCGGGACACCGAACGTGGAATCAACTTCCGTCTTGAGTTCGTAGCGGCCGTTCTTTTGCTGCGTCAGCTTCTTCAGGCTGTCGAGCGGCGTTGCCCGTTCCGCCTTGCGCAAAACCGAGCGCACAGGCGAGACCTTCAGGTTGCGCATTACGAGATAGCGCGCCAGCTCAAGCACCGGTAGCTCGGAGAACATCCGCATGGATTCACGATATCTACGGGCGAATTCCATCACCGCATCTTTGCATTGACGTTCGGAGTTCCGCGCCTCCCGGCCGGCCAGAATCAAGCTAGCAGCCATTCGCTTCACGTCCCATTCCCACGGGCCCTTAATGGTCTCATCAAAGTCGTTAATGTCGAAAATCATGCGGCCATCCGGCCCGCCGCCGAAGGCGCCCAGGTTTTGCACGTGAGCATCGCCACAAATCTGTACGTTCAAGCCCGTACGAGGTTGCGTAGCGAGATCAGCCGCCATCAACGGCGCGGCGCCGCGGAAGAAAGTAAACGGCGAAAACGCCATTCGCGCATTCTTCAGAGGTAGCAAGTCGGCAACGCGGTTCTTGTGGGCCGCATTCATCAACTCGACGGGATCAAACTTTCGCTTGGTCGGATCGAACCGGCCCTGGCTGATCCGGCTGACCTTTTGGCGGCACGAGATGCCCTTCTGGCGCCGTTCTTCACGCGTAGAGTAATGCTGAGAGTTCACTTTCATACTCGTGCTTCAGAATCATACTCTGGCCTGCGAATGTCGTAGTCCGTTTGAGCGACACCACTAAGGTCGGAGATTGGGCCGCCCCCGAGGTGTTCTCATGTACCATGCTTTGCGAGGAACTTCTATGTCTCGGGCCGAATCGGAAGTACCGCGAATTGCTGTTTTGCTGTCCTTTTTCCTTTGCCTCTTCCTAGACCTTGCGGCCGCCGCCGCGACTCCTGTAGCGTCCACAACACGCGTCGACCTGCACTCAGGATGGCAATTACAATCGGCGTGCGTGCTGGAGGGCTCGACCACGGGCCCGGCCGGACTGAAGAACAACAACAGTCCAGGCTTCGACGGAGAGATCCTGTCCTCGCCGTTGTATCGCCCGATCGGCTGGATTTCGACTACGGTTCCCAACACTATCGTCGGAGCCCAAGTTGCTGCAGGAATCATCAAGGACCCGTTCTACGGAATGAATCTGCGCAAGCTTCCCGGTATGGACTACCCGTTGGGCAGCATGTTCTCTAACCTCGCGATGCTCGACACCAGCCCCTACAAATGCGGGTGGTGGTATCGAACTCAGTTCCGGTTGCCGGCAAACTTTTCCGGCCAGTTGGTGTCGTTGCATCTCGATGGCGTGAATTACCGCGCCGACGTCTGGCTGAACGGCAAGCAAATCGCCTCGCGGAATGACATCGTAGGGACCTGGCGCGTGTTCGAAGCCAACCTTTCCAGCGGGCTGCTCTACTTTGGGCAAAACGTCCTGGCAATCGAGGTCTTTCCGCCGACACCCGATGATCTTGCCATTACCTGGGTGGACTGGAACCCTGCGCCTCCGGACAAGAACACGGGACTCTTTCGTGACGCGTATCTGACAGCCAGTGGTCCGGTGCAGTTGCGCTTCCCTTTTATTGGAAGCAAACTCAATGACAATTTCTCGAGCGCGCAACTTACTGCTGTCGTCGAGGCCTGGAACGCCACGGGACACACCGTTAAGGCGGATGTCACTTGGGAGATCGAAGGCAAGAGGGTGCATCAGGAAGTTTCCCTCGAAGGAGGCCAGAAGAAGACCGTCGTTTTTGATCCTGCTCAATTCCGCGAGCTCACGGTGCGCGATCCCAAGCTGTGGTGGCCGGCCGAGATGGGTACGCCGACCCTGTATCACGCACGGGTGAGCGTTACGGCTGATGGCAAGCTCTCTGACACACAGGACGTCTCTTTCGGGATCCGTGAGATCACCTCGGAGATGAACAATGGACACGCACTCTTCAAGGTGAATGGCAAGCCCGTGCTCGTTCGCGGCGGCGGTTGGGCGCCGGACATGCTACTGCGTTCCTCTCCGCAGCGCATGGACACGGAATTCCGTTACGTCCGCGATTTAGGACTGAACACGATCCGCCTCGAGGGCAAACTTGAAAGCCAGGCGTTTTACGACCTTGCCGACAAATATGGCATCCTCGTGATGGCGGGCTGGTGTTGCTGCGACATGTGGGAACGCTGGAACGAGTGGGGCAGCGAGCAGTATCGAGTTGCCCAGGCGTCGCAACGCGACCAAATGCGCCTGCTGCGTAACCATCCCAGCATCCTGGTGTGGTTAAACGGCAGCGACAATCCGCCAATTCCATCTGTGGAGTCAATGTATCTGCGCATCGGAAAGGAAGAACTCTGGCCCAACCCTTTCCTTTCTTCGGCAACGCAAACCTCTACCAGCGTAACTGGACCTTCCGGGGTAAAGATGACCGGTCCATACGACTATGTTCCGCCGAACTACTGGCTCAACGATACGAAGCTCGGAGGCGCATGGGGATTCAATACGGAAACCAGCCCCGGCCCGGCCATTCCCGTGCCAGTAAACCTCCACAAGTTTCTGCCGCCTGACAAGCTCTGGCCGCAAAACGAAGTGTGGGGATTCCACGAAGGCGGCGAGCGGTTCCAGACGCTCAGCTTCTATAACACTTCCATGGACCACCGTTATGGCGCGCCCAAGGACTTGAACGATTTCGTGCGCAAAGGATACGCGATGGACTACGAAGGCGAACGCGCGATGTTTGAAGCCTACGCGCGTAACAAGTTCAACTCGACCGGAGTCATCCAATGGATGCTGAACAACGGCTGGCCCTCGCTCATCTGGCATCTTTACGACTACTACCTGACCCCGGCGGGTGGCTATTACGGCACCAAGAAAGCCAACGAACCGATACACGTGATGTTTTCCTACAACGATCGCTCGGTCGCTGTCGTGAGCAGCTTGAACGCCTCGCGCTCCATAAATGTAACCGCAACTCTCTACGCGTTCGATGGCTCACAGAAGTGGACGCAAGCTGCCACGGTTGACGTTTCGCCTGACAAGGCATCCGTTGCATTCACGGTGCCGCAACTTCCTGAGCTTTCTACAACCTACTTCCTGAAACTGTCCGCTACGGACCGGGACGGCAGGGTCGAGAGCGACAATTTCTACTGGCTGTCGACACAACCGGATGAAATGGACTGGAACTCGACGCGCGGGACGGCAACGACTCCACAAAGTGCATACGCCGATATGACTGCTCTGCAAACGCTCGGTTCGGTTGCGGTTCGTATCCAGGCCAAGCCGGCCGCTTCGCCGTGCGCCACTCCGTATGCGGTGCATCCTCAAGCTGCGCCGACCACGCCACCCGTCACCGCGACGGAGTGCGATAGTGGCTTCGTCTACCAGCAGCTCACGATCAGCAATCCAGGAAAGACGCTGGCTTTTATGGTGCATCTGCGCCTGGTAAAGAGCGATGGCGAAGACGTGCTGCCTGCTTTCTTCGATGACAACTTCGTTTCGCTGCTGCCTGGCGGGTCGCGAACATTGGGAATACGTTATCGTGCTGCCGATCTCGGTAAACTAGCGGGCCGTTTCGAAGTCAGCGGATGGAATGTTCCAGTGGAGAGCGTACCCATTCATTAATGACTGAAACTCGCAATATGCGAATTTACTTCTGAGGCCGTCATGAACATCGCATTTCTGGGACTTGGCAACATGGGCGCCCCTATGGCGCGCAATCTTCTCAGGGCCGGCCATAACGTCATAGTTTGGAATCGGACTCTGTCGAAAGCCGACGAACTGCGATCGGCCGGAGCGGCAGTCGCCACATCAGCCGGCGACTCGGTGCGCGACACCGAGATAGTGATCACCATGCTGGCTGACGATCAGGCTGTCTCCGCGGCTGTTCTCGCATCGGGAGGCGTCGCCGATAACCTTGCTAAAGGCGCGATTCACGTTTCCGCCAGCACAGTCAGCGTCGCGCTTTCGCAGCAAATGGCCGAGGAACATACAAAACGTGGCCAGAGCTACGTTGCCGCCCCGGTTTTTGGGCGTCCAGAAGCGGCAGCCGCCGCAAAACTGTTTGTTGCGGCGGCAGGAGATCCTGCCGCCCTCGCGCGTTGCCAACCGGTTTTCGACGCGATCGGTCAGCGTACATTCATCATTGGCCCCAAACCTGAGATGGCGAATGTCGTGAAACTCAGTGGCAACTTCCTGATTTCGTCGGTGATCGAGGCTCTGGGCGAAGCCGTGGCTCTCACCCGAAAGTACGACATCGAGCCGCATGAGTACATCGAGTTCCTGACTAATACTTTGTTTGCAGCTCCGGTATACAAAACCTACGGAGGTATCATCGCCGATGAGCGGTACCAGCCAGCGGGGTTCAAGATGCGTCTGGGGTTGAAGGACATCCGACTGGTGCTCGCAGCCGCTGAGGCAGTGGACGCTCCGATGCCCTTTGCGAGCACGTTGCGGGACAATGTGCTTTCCGCCATCGGCCGGGGAATGGAAGACCATGACTGGAGCGCCTTGGCGAAGCATGCGGCGAACAACGCTGGCTTAAAGTAGTTGCTCATTTTTTACTTTAACGTTGTAGTATCGATGAGTGAACACACACAATAGCCGTTCGCAACGACGGTTGGCTCTCGCTACCTACGTCCGCCTTATGCGCGCTGCCAACGCTGCCCGCACGTATGCCGCACAGAGCCTTTCCGGAACCGGTCTCACACTCACCCAATTTGCCGTTCTCGAGGCGCTGTATCACCTCGGCCCTATGTCATTGTCGGACATCGCTGAGAAGATCCTAACTACGGGCGGCAACCTCACGATGGTAGTCGGAAACCTTGAAAAACGCGACTTGGCGCGCCGCCAACAATCACCCGAAGATCGCCGGGTGCTGATTGTCGTCCTGACTCCGAAGGGCAACGCACTCATTCGTAAGTTGTTTCCGGAACATGCCGCAAAGATCACGGCGTTCATGGCTGCGCTATCCTCCACGGAGCAAGAAGAGCTCGGGGACTTCTGCGGTCGCCTCACAAGACAAGGCCCTGTGGATGCTATAGACTTCCAACCGTTGCCCGGCCACTCGGCATGATAGCTCCCTGAATCTTCCTTCAACGTTAAAGCATCTTATTGAGTGCACTTGAGGGAGGGACATCATGATCAGCATTCGCCCCGCGGCGGAACGCGGACACGGCGACTATGGTTGGCTCGACACCCGGTACACCTTTTCGTTCGCCAATTACTTTGACCGCAAGCACATGGGGTTTCGCGACCTGCGTGTGATCAATGAAGATTGGATCAGCGCCGGTAAAGGCTTCGGAGCACATCCCCACAACGACATGGAGATCATCACCTACATCGTTGATGGTGAGTTGAGCCATCGTGACAGCACCGGCCGCGAAGCAACCATCAAACAAGATGACGTGCAGCGCATGTCGGCGGGCACCGGCGTAGTGCATAGCGAGTACAACAACTCTGATGCGCCGGTCCATCTGCTTCAGATTTGGATTATGCCGCAAGCCAACGACCTTTCTCCAAGTTATGAGGACCGGACATTCCCGCGGAGCGAAAAGATCAATCATTTGCGCCTGATCGCCTCGCGCGACGGGCGCGAAGGTTCCACGCGAATTAACCAGGATGCCAGTGTTTACGCATCGCTACTCGATAGCGGAAAGTCGCTCGATCTGGCTTTGCAGCCGGGACGCCATGCCTGGGTGCAATTGGTGAGCGGCGAACTCGAGGTCAACGGCACCCGTATGCAGCAGGGCGATGGCGCCGCTATCAGCGACGAAAAGACGCTCGCCCTTGCCAGCGTGGGCGCCGGAGCGGCCGAATTTCTGCTCTTCGATCTAGCCTGATTTCCCAGGCATCAGCTGACGTGGGAGGCGGACCTGCCTCCCGCGTTTCAGTTACCATCGCAGCGTGAAAGTTCCTCCGCAAAAGCCGCGTGGCCATTCCGGCCATGTACGGACCTGGATTCGCGATACGGTTCGCGTCCGTGGCGTCATCGGTACCGCCCGCCATTACCTGCTGGGCGGCGCCAGCCTGTTACGCGACCTTGCCCCCGACCGTCGCCGCTCGCGATACGGCGACATCGATTTCGACTTCGACTACGGAGTGGACACGACCTGGGCAACCGTGTCGCTCCGGACTCGCATTCGCGAACTGCTGTCGGGCAGCCAATATCAGCCATCGGAGCCCGACCTTTTTCACCAGATACTGAACGCCATTCCCGCTAACCCCGAGGGCTTTACGTTTATCGACCTCGGCTCGGGCAAAGGGCGAACCTTGCTCATGGCTTCTGACTCTCCGTTTCGACGCATTGTGGGCGTCGAACTGCTACCGGAGTTAGACGCCATCGCGCGAAACAATATCCAGCGCTATCACGCCGAGCAACAAAAGTGTTTCGCGATCGAGTCTCGCGCCGGCGACGCACGCGAGTTCGTCTTTCCCGACGAACCAACGGTGCTCTACCTGTTCAATCCGTTTCCGGAACATGTGCTTCTCGAAGTGCTCGATAATTTCCACCGTTCGCTCTCGGATGGTCCGCGCCGCGCGTTCGTCATTTATCACAACCTGGTGCATGAGCGGCTCTTTGCGGACAGCGACTGGCTTCGGCCGCTTCATCGCACTTCCCAATTCGCCATCTATGAAGCCTCAGCGGACTAGTGGCCGGAACCAACGCCGCCACTGAGCACACCAGCGCGAATCTCCTATCATCGGAGCTAATGAAACGTAAGCGCGCCCTAGTCACCTGGTTTTGTTTCTGTCTCCTCCTGCTAACGCGCTTCACAACTTCTGC
Organism: uncultured Acidobacteriaceae bacterium; assembly: GCA_963738905.1. Classification (GTDB taxonomy): domain Bacteria; phylum Acidobacteriota; class Terriglobia; order Terriglobales; family Acidobacteriaceae; genus DASRAA01. Next base: position 436,101 of record CAVTYG010000004.1, on the reverse strand, counting down.
TGTTGCGCAGAAGAACGAGTTCGCCTTCCTGGGCTCGAGCTTCCAGACCTCGGCCAGCTTCAACGTTCATGGCGGCCAGGGACTGCAACTCAACTATTCGCATCGGCTGGTTCACATCCCGCTCGCCAGTCTTTATCTGGAACTGCCGTTCGCGGCCGCGTGGGGAGGCAGCCGATCGGTCACACAGGGCAATCTGCTGAACCAAAACTACAACACGATGTACCTCACGCCGGGCCTGAAGCTGAAGCTGTTGCCGTCGTCGTTCATCTCGCCCTATCTGGCGGGCGGACTAGGGTGGGGCGGCTTTCGCTCGACGAACACCAGTGCGACCTCCAATCAATTCGCGGGCGACATCGGTGGCGGAGCCGACTTCACCATCCTGCCGTTTCTGAGCCTGCGGGGCGAAGTCCGCGACTACTACACCAGCGCTCCAACGCTCGATGTTCCGTCGGTATTTCATGGGAGCGTCAACAACGTAGTGATCAGCGGAGGAGCGGTTTTCCGGTTCTAACGCGACGTTATTGCGATGCCCTGATGACTTCGTTTAGAATCAATGGCTTAAGTGGTGAATTGTCTCTAACCCATTGACAACAAACCCAGTTATACCTATCTAATTGAACCCGCTAGGGTTAGGTGTAACATTCTTCGTATTTCTTTCGCTTTTTGGTGCACGCGAATTATAAAGAGTATGGATTGTATGTGTCCCTCGACGGCGTCCGCTCGGATAAGAAATAAGCGACTTGACGCTGGCCTAAAGGCCAGTCCACCAGAGGCGGCTCCGACGCTGGTCTGAAAGGCAGCCCTACCTAGAAGGTAATCTTGCCGGCGAATTGAATGCCGCGTGGGCCGCCTCCGCCAAGGAACGGATTACCGATACCCACGTCGCCAGTGGCGGTCAACGCATAGAAGCCGGTGCCGCGACCGGTGCCGGCGATTCCGTTGATTCCGGGATCCGCGATGAAGTTGGGCAAGATGGGATTGGCGAAGTTGGGGTGGTTGAAGAGATTGAAGAACTCGGCGCGAAGCTGGAGTTGCACATGCTCGGTGATTTGCGTGTCCTTGAAGATCGAGAAGTTGAACTCCTTGAAGGACGGACCGGTAAGCTGATTGCGTCCGAGGTTGCCGAAGTGGCGCGTGCCTGCAAGGCAATTGCTATCGCCGGAAGATGATGTCGCGGTGGTGTTGCCGAAGGTGCAAGGCACGGCGAACGACGTGAGGTCGATGTAGTTGGCGGGAGAACTGCCGTAGCGAATCGGACCGACAACATCGGGACGATCGAAGCCTTCGCCGGAGCCGGAATAGTCACCTTCGAAGTTGTAATTGAAGGTGAAGGGCTGGCCGGTTTGGAGGTTCAACACGCCGTCGATACCCCATCCATTCTTCAGCTTGGCATAGTCGCCGGCATACTTGGGCAACTGGTAGGAGAAATTCAGGCTGAAGCGCTGGCGAATGTCGAAGCTGGAATTACCGCGCTCCAGACTCGTGTTCCAACTGTTGTTGGGTTGGGCGGCGTTGGGGATGAAGTCCTCGAGATCGCTGGCGTTATCGATAGCGTGTGACCAGGCGTAGTTGGCCTGCAAGAACAGGCCGTGCCAGGAGTTCATCTGGAGACTGGCCTGTAAGGCGTTGTAGATGGAGTTGGCGCTGGCGACTTCCTGATTCACATAAAAGAGGTTGGGGAAGTTGGTGCGCGGCACGTTGAAATTAACGCCGTCGGGACCGTCGAAGCCGGCGATGTAGCAGTTGGGAGCGGTTTGTCCGTTGGCCGCGCATTGACTTAAATCGAAGGCGGTAATCTGCGACTGGGTAGGCTGGTTAATGTCCTGAAAGCGGAAGAGCTTGGTGCCCTTGGAGCCGACGTATCCCAGTTGCGCGAGGACCTTGTTGGTGATCTGGTGCTGAACGTTGAGGTTCCAGTTTTGGACGTAAGGGGTGCGGATGTTGGGGTCAACGCCGAAGTAACTGCCGAGCGGCGACGCCGCGCCATACACGGGCGAATTGGGAACGATGGGATTGCCGCTCAGGCCGGCGAATCCGATGGGAGCAATGCCTACTCCGGTGTAGGCGGGACCGGGACAATAGGTGCAGTTGAAGGGCGCGTGTCCGAGGAAGATGTCCTGCGAGAAGGCGTCGTAGAAGACTCCCCAACCGGCGCGGACGACGGTCTTACCATCGCCGAACAGGTCGTAGGCCAGCGCGATGCGCGGCCCGAAGTTGTTGTAGTCCTTGTTGTAGAGGCTCGAGGGGCCGCCCGGGCCACCCACCTGGACAAGAGTGCCGCCATTGTCGGGTGTGAGTTGGTAAAAAAGGTTGTTCTTTTCGCTGGGCACGCCGAAGTAGTCCCAACGCAGGCCGTAGTTCAAGGTGAGGCGCTTGGTCCAGCGGAAGCTGTCTTGCACGTAGAGGCCCTGGCTGTTTTCGGCCTCGTGGCGATTGGTATAGCCGGACGCCTGGCTGCCGCCGGAGGGAATGCCCTCAAGGAACTCGGTCAGCGGGTCGTTCATGGTATCGCCGTTGAAGCTTAACTTGCCGCGGAAGTTATTGTTCTGCACGACGTTGATCGTGGTGCGGCGGAACTCGTATCCGAACTTGAAATCGTGGCGCCCGACCTGCCAGGAATAGTTGTCGATGAAGTGCCAGTTGGAATCGACGCGGTTGCGCGGGACGCTGGCGGTTGCGCCAAGCGGCGAAAATCCTCCGACCGAAATCTTTGGCAGGCCGTAGTTGTAGGGCGTTACGCCCGTGTCGAGTCCGATGGACGAGGGGTTGAAACTCTGGTCCTCGGGGAAGAAGCCCTCGACAAAGCGGTTCCAGCCGAGACGGGCTTCGTTGACCTGCGCGGAGTTGACGATCTTGACCCAGGAGAGCGAGACGAGTTGTACCGTCGTCGGCGTGACGGTATTGAATCCCGGCAAGAGTCCACCGGCAAGTTGCGCAAATGGGAAGCTCTGGTTGCTGCTGCCGTAGTAATAGCGACCGGTGAGGTTGTTATCGGTATTGGGATTGTAGTCGGCCTTGGCGATCACACTGTTGACGTTGTTGAAGAAGCGAGTGGAAGTAGCGAGGTTCGGACCGTCGGGACAACCGGTCGTGTCGCTGCCGACTCCGGGAATGTTGGGAGAAGGCCACGGGTTGCGGGCCAGCAGGTTCAACATCGTCGGGCTGAGAGGGATGCCGTTGGCAGCGGCTTGCGCCTCGGCGGCGGCGATGGAACTGGCGTCGGGTACACAGCTTAATCCGGCCTGAGCGCCACTCTCGCGCTGACCTTCGTAGTTCACGAAAAAGAATGCCTTGTCTTTTACGACGGGACCGCCGAGGGATCCGCCAAATTGGTTATTGGTGAAGGGATTCTTGGGCTGGCTGTCGATGTTGAAGTAGTTGCGAGCGCCGAGGGCGCCGCTGCGGTAGTACTCCAAGGCCGAGCCGTGCCACTGGTTGGTGCCGCTCTTGGTCACGATGTTGACGACAGCTCCGCTGTTGCGGCCGTACTCAGCTTCGTAATTGGAAAGCACGCGCAACTCGGCTACGGCGTCGATGGGGAGAATGGTTGCCGGGTCGCCGAAGACACCGGCCTCATTGATGGCCGGATCGTTGCGGAAGCCGTCGTTCATGTCGGTGCCATCGAGCAGGTAGTTATTGGAACGGCCGCGCGAACCGTTCATGGAAAACGTGCCGAAGGAGCCGGGCGAATCGCTGATCTGGTCAGGAGAGCCGGCAACACCGGGGTTGAGGTAGATGAGCTTGGTGTAATCGCGACCATTCACGGGAATGTTGGCGATGGTCTCGGCGGTCAGCGTGCCGCCGAGTTCGTCGGTTGTGGTATCGACTTGAGCCAGGATCTCGCCGGAAACTTCGACGGTGTTGGCGATTTGTCCGGGCTTCAAGGCGACGTCGATGCGGCGTTCTGTCGCAACGTCAACCACTACATTGCTGGTCACAGAAGTTTCGAATCCGGACTGGGTAATCGTGACGGTGTAGGAGCCGATGGGCAACTCGGAAAGCGTGTAGTTGCCTTCGGAGGTTGTCTGGGTGGTGCGCTCCAGTCCAGTCGCCGTATTGCGCACTTTGACGGTCGCGCCTGCAATCACAGCGCCGGAAGGATCGGACACAGTACCCAGAATGCTTCCGCGGAATGTTTGAGCTGACAACCCAGTCGCGAGCAACAACACGACCACTACGAACCCAAATCGCTTGCCGTTCATCGTTCCCCCGGGAGTTGAATATCAGGTGTCGAATTATAAAGCGGATGCGGCAGAGATTGGCGCCGGAACCCATGAACAAAAGTTATCGAGGCTATTGGTTCTGCTTTTCGTACTCAGCGCGCGCCTGAATTAGCAGAGCGGAGTCAGGATCTGCCTGTTTCCACAATGCGAGGAAGTCCTGATAGGAGCGGCGCGCAGAAGCCTTGTCGCCGACCATGGCCTGCGCACGCGCCAACTGCAATTGCGCCAGGGCTTCAATCGGAGAGTTTTGTGCAAGGCCGCGGTGGCCCAGCATTTTTTGAAATTGCGCGGAGGCCTCGGCGCCCTGGCCGGCCTTGAGGTAGGCCATGCCGCGCAGATAAACCGGAACCATCACACTAACATTCTGAATTCCGAGTTCGTAGGGGGCGGCTGCCTCGAGCAGGGCAATAGCCTGCCTGGTGTCGTTGCGGCGCAGCGCCATAGCGGCGCGGACCGACGGCAACCAGTACGCCTGGATGATGGTGTTCAGCGGCGAGTCGGCATTCAGTTGGTCGGCAATCTTTTGTGAGGCCGCCACGTCGCCGGTCAGCGCAAGAGTGAGCGCCGCCGCGATGCGGACATCCCGGCCTGGCGAAAGCGCCAGGGCCTCGTCAGCCAGCTGCCGGGCCTCGAGGGAATTGCCGAACAGTGCCTCGCGTACCGCGCCGTTGGCCAGCCACAATGCGGCATTCTCGTTGGAGCCATCGGCCTTGGCCGCCGCCACCGCCCGCTGCGTCGCTTCCCTCGCCTGGGCAAGCCGCCCGTAGTAGGCATCGGTGTCGGCCTGCAGGCCGTGCAAAGGCGCTTCCGCTCCGGAGAGCTCCCCTGCTGCCTGCACCTGCCTGCTCATCCCGGCTTCATCGTTCTGTAAAAATGCGATGCCGTAACGCAACTGGCGCAGGTATTCGTTGTCGAGGTTGCGCTGCTTTGCCTGGTCGTAGATGGTTTTGGCTTCGTCCACCCGGTCCAGCGCCAGATAGGCCGCAATAAGGTTGGCATAGCCGCTCACCGAGGTGGGCGAAATGTCCATCGCTGCTCGCGACTGTTCTGCGGCCTTTTCGAACTCACCCATGGCTTCGTAGTTCAGCGCGAGATTGCTGTGCGGGGCCACGTCCGCCGGGTATTCCTGCGCCCACTGCTTGTAGACTTGATTGGCCTTGTCCAGCTCGCCGGTCACGAAACTGTAATAGGCCGCTTCGATGTAGAAGCGTTCTCGCTCGCTCACCCGGTCGCGCAGTTCGAAGGCCTTGCGGAAACTCTCGCTCGCCGCCGAGCTCTCTTGCAGGTTGTTCTGCGCCATACCCAGTGAGGCGTAGGCGCGGGCGAAGTTCGGATCGAGCGCGATCGCGCGTTTGTGGTAAGGCACCGATTCGGCATCGCCCTTCAGCGCCTGCATGGAACGGCCGATGGAGTAGGCCTGGAGCGCGTCGAGTGACGAGGTTGTCACCTGATCCAGCGGTTTGTTGAACCGCTTCACGGAGAGCAGCGACTCGCCCATCTTTTCGCGGAGTTCATCGCCCGCGGCGCCCAGCTTTCTGAGCACATCGTCGCGGTTCGCCGCTTCTGCCTGGGTGCTCGCCAGGGTATCGCCGGTCTGGCAGTTCACCGCCTTTAAACCGATCAAGTAATGCGTACCCATGCTGCTGATGGAACCCTCGAGAAGCGCCTTGCTATTGCTGCGAAGACAGACTTCGCGTGCTACATCGTAGGTCAACCGTTCGTCAGACGGGCGGTCCATCAGCTTGAGGGTGGAACTGACCCTGCGGTCAGCGAGCACGTTGAGGAATGGTGACTGCTCCAACTGAATCGCGAGCGCCTGCTTGAGGGTGCCATCGAAAACCGGGTCCCCGGTCGTGTTGACGAAGTCCGCCAGTACAACCGTGTCCTTTTCGCCGAGTTTCGCAGGACGATGGGCCTGTCGGTACAGCCATGTTCCAATCGCAGCAGCCAGCAGGAGGACAGCCGCGCCGATGCCGGAGAAAAGTTTCCAGTTCCACAGTCGCGACGGAGGCTTCATTTCGACGGGAGGAGGCGGATACACCGAAACAGGACGGGACCGCTCCACGGATTTCCGCGATGGCGGCTTGCTTACGGATCGCGACGATCCGGGCGAGGCGCCGACTTCGGCTTCAGGGAGTAAAAAGTTGTGGGTGTCGCTGGTATCGCGCTTGATGCGTTTCAGGTCGGCGCAAATCTCGGAAGCGTGCTGGTAACGCAGGTCGCGGTCTTTCTCCAGGCACTTGGCGATTACATCTTCGAGCTTCGGCGGCACGTCGGGATTCAGCCGCACGGGTGCAATCGGCTCGGAGTGGAACAGCGCGTCGAACATGTTGGCCGAGGTCCCACCACGGAACGGCAGTAGCCCCGTCACCATCTCGTAGAGAACAATGCCAAAAGAAAACAGGTCGGTACGCGCGTCCAGGTCCCAGCCTCGCGCCTGTTCGGGAGACATGTACGCCATAGTCCCCATCAACTTACCGGGATTGGTGAGACGCGCACCCTCCGGCTCGGTCTTCATAGTGCTTCGCTCCGAATCGATCAGAGCGGTCGGCAGAACCTTGGCAAGACCGAAATCGAGTACCTTCGCATGTCCACGGCTGGTAACGAAAATGTTGGCCGGCTTGATGTCGCGGTGCACAATGCCCTGCTTATGGGCCGCATCCAACGCCTCGGCAACATCCAGCGCAGCGCGCATGGCGAGATCCAAGTTCATGGGGCTACCGTCGAGCATCTGGAAGAGGGTTTTTCCGTCCAGATACTCCATGACGATGAAGGGACGTCCCGCTTCCTGACCTATTTCATAAACGGTACAGATGTTGGGATGGTTGAGCCCGGAAGCAGCACGGGCTTCGCGGCGAAAGCGCTCGAGTGCGGCGGGGTCTTCCGCCAGATCATCGGGGAGAAATTTGAGGGCTACAAAGCGGCCGAGATCGAGGTCCTCGGCTTTATAGACGAGGCCCATACCACCGCCGCCAATCAATTCGACAATGCGGTAGTGCGAGATGACCGTATCGATCATTGGCGGGAACGAGGGCGCTAAACCTTATGGCTGCATGGTAGGGAGCGCAGCAATCCAAGTCAAATCTTATAGCCAGGATTGCACTTAGGTCGGATAGTCCAGTACCTAAAAGGGACAGGCCCGGCGATTGCGTGAGCAAGTTGCTACTCCGCTAGCGTTAATCCGCCGCGGCGGTCGCTGGTACCGGCGCGATGGGAACGGTGTCGCGCCGGGGCCGCAGTTTCCGTCGTAATGGCTCCTCGATGAAGCGATAGACCAGTGAGGAGATGATCAGCATCATCACTGTCCAAATCGTAATACCAAGAATTCCGTTGAAGTGCACTCGGCCCGTCTTAACGTTGTAGAAGAACATTCCGGCGAACGTGGTATGCAGGAGGTAGAAGCTATAGCTGGCGTTCCCGAAGAGCACCAGAAGCCGATGGTTCAGCCAACTGGCCCACTTGGGCTCGAGGGCAATGCCGTACACCAGCGCTGCAAACGGCAGTCCTGACATGGCCGTGTGCACCACGAGATAGGGCACAAACCTGGATGCCACCACCGTCGCAACCACGCCCAGCAATCCGATGCCGACCATAGGCAGCGCAAGCTTTGGATTGCGTTCGCTGCGAACGAACAGGAACCCACACGCCATTCCCATCAGGAATTCCGGCAAGCGCACCAAGGGAAAGAACTTCACAAGCTGCACCCCGGCGCTCCAGTCCGCGCTGCTGACGTAGGGCGCGCCCGCCGGGCGCATGGCGAGGTATCCGATGGAAACCGCCATGCCGGCAAGCCAACAGGCTGGAATGATGGTCCATAAAACCCGGCGTGAAAATTTGCCAAACCGCGTCAGCGCGAAGGGGAAAACCAGGTAGAAAAATGCTTCCACCGACAAACTCCAAGCCACCGAATTCCATGCCATCGCCGCTGGAGGCACCCATGACTGAAGCAACAGCAGTACCAGAACAGAAGACAGCGCGAAGTGCTTTTCTGCGAAAGAGAAGAACGGAACGTGCATCTTCAGCGCGCCGAAATAGAAAAACGGGAATGTGAGCAGCAACGAAAATAGGTATGCCGGATAGATGCGCGCGAACCGCGTCTGCCAGAACTCGCCCAGTACGATGTTGCGTCCCGCGTAGGTATAGACCAGGATGAATCCCGACAGCACGAAAAAGAAGCTCACCCCAACGTAGCCGATGCCGGCGAAGGTCTTGAGCCATCCCGGCCCCGTGAGTACCTGCATTGCGTCCATATGGAACAGTGCAACGTAAAATGCAGCAAAAAACCGCAGAGAGGTAAGCGCGGGAAGGCGGGGGCGAGCAACCTCAGAACTCATGACTCTTAATACGATACGCGTACAAAATCGGTTCCCTAACGTTTTTTTGTTGGGACGTTCAGCTTCGCGGGACAAGTGACGCCTGATCGACAACTTCTTCAGCCACGACGGTAAACTTCGTCAGGTTCGCCGCGCCAAACGAAGTCGTGATGGCGACGTCGGAAGCGTCACGACCGGTCGCAATCAGCACCCGGCCGATACGCGGCGTGTTGTTGCGGGCATCGAAGATCCACCACTGGCCGTCGAGATACACCTCGAACCATGCACTGAAATCCATGGGCGGAGTCAGAGGGACGCCGATGTCACCCAAGTATCCAGTGGCATAGCGCGCGGGAATGTTCAGTGCGCGGCAAAAGGCGATGGCGAGATGCTGATAATCGCGGCATACACCCACCCGGTCGGTGAAGACATCGAGGGCGGTACGAAACGGACGCGCATGCTGATAGCCGAACATCACTTTGGCGTTGACCCAGTCACAAACGGCTTGTACCCGGCCCCAGCCAGGAGGAATAGCACCGAAGAGTTCCGTAGCAATGTTCGATAGCCGGTCCACCTCGCAGTAACGGCTATTCAGGAGGTAGATAAGAACTTCGTGCGGTAAGTCGCCTACGGGGTGTTCGCGCGCATTGAGTGACACCGCGTCGGGGATTCCGGAGTCTTCGATCAGCGTGGTATTGCTCAGGCGGAGGCTGCCCTGGGGAGCGACAAACCGGGTGCAACGATTGCCGAATCCATCGGTGTAGCTGGTAAGCGGAACTTCTGGTTCGATCCGCATTTCGTCCGGCGCACGAAGGTCAGTCGCGCGCGAGGGATGTACGCTTAGCATCGCGACCATCGCCACGGGCGCGGGTATCTCGAACTCAATGTCGTAGCCCAGACGGATGAACATGCCGCAGTATAGCCCTTCGGCGACTGCTGCTGCGGCCTTCTTGTCACTTCGCGGCGGGGCGCGACACCTGCTCGAACGGTACATTCATGATGGGATAGAGCTTCCAGTCCTTGTAATCGAAGTGCCACCACTCCGCCGGATTGACCGTAAAGCCCTCCGCTTCCATCGCCGATCGCAATAGTGCTCGGTTCGCATTCTGCAATGCAGTACCGCCGGCGTAGTCCGAGTGCGCCCTCTCCGACATTTCATCGTAGGTGCTGGGCATATCGACCGGCTGCCCGGTGCGCAGGTCGTACATTGTCAGGTCCACCGCACAGCCACGATTGTGCTTCGAGCCTTGCGCGGGGTTCGCGACGTAGAGATGGTCTTCTGCCGGCGTGCCATCCCAAAACATCTTCGTCACGTACCACGGGCGATAGCCGTCGAAGATAAGCAATCCGTATCCCTGCTGGTGCAGCTTAGCGTTGGCCCGCACCAGCGCCTCGGCCGCGGGCCGCTGCAAAAATGCACGTGCCTGCGTGTAGAACGGTGTGCCCATGAAGTTGTTCGAGGAAGCGTAGTGAATGTCGAGCTTGATGGTGGGATCGAGCTTTACGAGTTCCACCAGGTCGGGATTGCGAAACGGCCCGTCTTCAGCAGGAGGCTTGGCAGCCAAGGCCTCCGCGCGCAGCTCGGGGACGGGGTTTAGAGGCTGGATCTTGAAGGTCTGCTGCTGCTCCTGCGCCCACAACGACGAGACTGCGACGGTCCATACCAGAAGTATTCGGCAAAGCATGGTGAACCAGCATAGCGCACCGATGTCCCGAGTTTTGGAAAGAACGACTGTAGTTCCGTCGGGAGCCGGCGATTGCCATACTGCTATCAACGCTGCGCTACGAGCTCGGCGGGAGGCGGACAGCGAATGCCTTGCTCCTTCTTCCACTTGCTTACGCTGACTGCCTTGGCTTGAGCACAGGAGTTCGTCGCCGGGCGCACGGTGCCCTGGAACTTTATGGCAGTACCCGACCTCGGACCATCATCGCTGAACAGGAGGTTGTAGGCCTGACCCGTGCGGGTGTCGATGACAACGTGACAAGCGTTCTCGGCTGAACGTTCTACGCAGCCGGATCCATTAATGGTCTTAGCACTGGATGAATGCCGGGTCTTCGCATTCCCGTTCACACAGAGAGCCACGACCAGAAGAATCAGGGGGACGACCTTCATGGGCTTCACTTTGTACGAGAATCATAACGGCCGGCAGAGGAAATCGGTAGATGTGAGCATCCGAAGTATAACGGGCCACTCGCACCCACCTCGCGAGTGGCCCGCACGCCAACTCGTCTCTTTCCCAGTGCGTTGAAGAGACGCCCTGCATGTCGCGGAAGTTACTGCAGGGTGAAGTTGGCAACTGCAACCGGACTGGCGTTGTACCCGCCGGCAGCCGCGAACGCCTGGACTTTGACCGGGCCTGTTTGCGGCAAAGAGAACGGGCCCTTATAGATCGGCGACGACAGAGATGGCATCGAGCCATCCGTCGTCACGTATATCGTCGAACCCGGCAGACTGTCGCTGATCGTGATCGTCAGCGGCACGGAATAGGTGCCCGAGCTGGGCGATATTGCCGGCGTAGGCGCAGGCGTTGTGCCCATGCCCGAGCCGTAGCCTCCGCATCCCAGGCTGAGAATCAGAATCAGAACGGCAAACAACAGTGCTTTCACGGTTACCTCGCAAACCTACAGACCATTGGTGTGGACCGTCCGTTTGTCCATGTCCACAGCAATGACGTTAGTCTGCCGGCGTTTGCGGGTTGTCATGACAAAGCAAAATGAATGTCACAAGGTGTTCACCCAGCGCGGCGTTCGCCGTGGCCGGTCTGGGCCGACGGAAGGGTTCGAAGGAGGATGAGAACCGGTCAGTGGGCGATGAATTCGCCTACTGTTTTCAAGAACTGCGCAGGCTGATCGATGAACGTCATGTGACCGCTGTTGGGCAAGATGGCGAGTTGCGATCCGGCAATTTTCGCGTGCATCTCCTTCGACATAATTGGGTCGCTCTCGTCGTGATCGCCGACGATGATCAGCGTAGGCACCTTAATTTGCGAAAGCCGATCAACGTATTCGACCTCCTTCAGGTTGCCGTCGACCACGAACTCGCCGTCTGAGCCCCACATCTCGCGGTAGACGTCCCACGCTGTGTTGTTGGAAGCTATGGGATCGTAATTCGGGTCAGGATGGTTTTGATAGATATAGGGAAAATAACCTTTGCCCCAGGCCAGCCTGGCGTATTCCTCTGGATAGCGGCCATGCTCCCAGACTTCACCTTTGCCGAACAAGCCGGCGGCTTCAAGAGCGTTCACTCGATCGCGATCCTGCGAAGTCATGTTGGCCTTGATTTTGGACAGCACCTGATTGATCTCGATAGTGCTGGAGAACGTGCTGGCCAGAATGAGGTGCGAAAGGTTCTTCGGATACTGGAACGCATAAGCCTGCGCGAGCACGCCGCCGAACGAGTGGCCGAGCAAGCTGGTCTTGCCGAGTTCCAGCGCCTGGCGGACGGCTTCGATGTCCTCAACCATGTTGGCTACGGTGTACTGTGCGGGGTCGTCGAGCTTCGACGATCTGCCCGAGCCGCGCTCGTCGATGAACACCAGGCGATTGGAGCGCATCAGCGGCAGCAAGTAAGGCAGGAAGTAATCGTGCGAAGCGCCCGGCCCGCCGTGAACGATCATGAGGGGCGCACCGCGTCCGACGGACATGTAGTAGATGAGTGCGCCATGGCTGTCGACGAAACCTTCCTGAATGGGAAACAGGTTCGGAGACTTGGAAGTTTGGGCTGAACAAGTCAGAAACGCAGCGGCGACGAGAAAGAGGACAAGCAGCCGGGTTCGCATGCGGAGATGCTAGCACGAGGCATCTGGGAAGCTGCGGCCCCGCGACACTGACGTGCGCGCCTGATTTCATGCCGGCCCGAAACAACGGAGAGGGATGGAATGGGCAACCGTGAACCGCTTCACTGTGTCGTGCCAGTGACTAGGTAATTCGTCGCGTGACTAGTTGACCACGGAGAATACTGGGCTCTGCAATGTCCCTTCAATCCGAATGGGGAAGGACAGTTTGCCCTTTTCTAACTTGGCCCCCGACATTTTCGCCATCATGTTGGTGAAGAAGCCCTGACCGTTAAGGACACTCGCCACGCCCGTGTAATCGAGCCCCCCGCCACCCGTTACGCCCAGGCTTCCTGAGCATTTAAGGTCGATGCCGTAAAAGGCAATATCAATCTGATGGCTGGATATCCGGCGGTTAGCCAGGTTCATATCGGCGGAGAAGGTAGAGAACGCAGAGGGAGGATGGGAAGCGGAGCCAGGATCCCTGAAACGAGTCATCTTGATCATGTTCTCGTTCTGATTGAGCGTGGGTAGCTCGCCATTGCGTACGATTATGTGGCTGCTCCCGCGTATTCCTGCTAACGGATTGTCAGAGTGCTCAATTTCTCCTTCGAGCTTCAGGTTACCTTGCATCTTTCCAGTCATCTTGCCGCGACCCTCTGGAAATTGAGCAAGGAGATAGGCAACGTCAACGCTGCTGGCTTGCACGTTTGTGCTGAATTTCGTTTTGGTGCCCGCTAAGTTGAAAGAGAAATCACCACTGGCCCGGCCGCCATGAGCCTCCACATTCAAATCATTGAGGAACACTTGTTTTGGAAGTATCCGCAAGTGTGCTCTCACGTTTGTGGTTGGGACCGAGCCGAAACGGGCAGAATCCGCCTTGAGGTCGCCCTCCGCGACAAGCGAAGAGGCAGGACGGGTAAAAGCATCGAAATCTACCTGCTTCAACTGTGCTGCAATATTGTGGATCTCTAGAACGATCGGCCCAGGCCGATCTGAAGGGTCGATAAGACTCGAACCTGACAACGTACCACCCTTAATTTCGACCTTGGGGATCACGCCCAGAGAGAAAGGCGGGGGTTCACGATCAGACTGCCCTGAAGCTTTCAGTACGGCGGCGTTCTGAAAGTTCCACAGGCCGTCAGGATCCGAAATCACGTTGATGACGGGGTCATCCAGTACTACTGACTTAATTACGATTCTGCCGATGCAGCAGCGCAGCGGCGTCAATCTCAGCAGTAATTGTAGGCGCCGCGAGGAAATACCCGGTCGGAAATGGAGGCGGATTTTTCACCCCGAAGTCGTAGAGACGAACCGATAGAGTGGGCAGCAGGCTCACTCCTAAGCGCCCAATTTGTATTTGTTTTCCGGTTTTGTCCTGCAGGTAGGCAATTACCTGGGGACGGTACCGGTCAGGGTTCGTAACGACAAACGCGACGACCGCGCCAGCGAGGACAATGACGCTCGCGACTAAAACGATTGCGATACTGCGACGACTAGACACCACACTCCTGATCGAGGAGTTCTCAAGTGTGGATAATAACCGACCGATGGGTCAGATAACGACGGTCTCCTGGTACTCGCCGTACACCCGCCGCAACCCGGCAAAAGAAGGGATGTGGCACCCACCTCAAGATCCTTTGGAACCTTAGAAGCGCGGGGTGGGCCACTCGCCTTCGGGGCCATTCGGAATTTGTCCGCTGCGAACAATGAGCGTAATGGCGGCGGCTAACCACCACAACGCCTGGATTCCGGCAACCGCGGTAACTGCGGCAGGCAGCGTCATAATCAGCAGAAACGCGACTCCCAGAGCCGCGAAGCCGCTGGCTAAAAGGAACGCCAGGTATCCAAAGACTCGCGGAAGTACGCTGGACCTGACAAGCACGACGCCCAGCGGCAGGAAGAGACTTGGGGCCGCCACTATGAAGTATAGGTGCTGTACCGCGTAGATGAGCCTGAGACTGACGAACGGCATCATCGTCGGCTCGGGATTTAGAGCGCCGATGTAGAACGTGATCTCAATGAGACTCACCGTCATCAGAACAGTGGCTCCAAAGAAGGTCATCCAACCATCGAGGCGCTGGGTTGCCCCGGCCAAGTGGACAAGCGCGAACGCAAAGAGCACGATCAATACCGGACTAACGGCCTGCAACCACGCTCCCCAAAGTATGGTCGCGAAGTGCTGTTGGCCGAACTTGAGCAGCTCGGCGCTGCTGGGGTCCGGCGGCGGACCATTATTGATTGCGAATGACACGACGAGCAGCACAACACCAGCCACGCCGCTCAACCCGCTGAGCACGCAAAAGCACCGGTTCGAGATAGGATTACGATCCATAGGGCACCTCCTACAAGTAGGCGATTGTGACTGCCAGATCGAGCCGGCCTCCCGGATAGCGAAACGCGGCATCATCGAATTTCGGGGGCCCGAGATGCCCCCGTGCGTTGTTCGATGCCCCTACACCCTCACGGGGGATTCCGACGAAGTTGGTGTCCATCTTGCCATTGGAGTTTTCGTCGTGAAAAACCGACACCGCATACCTGCCCGGAGCAACGCCGGAAAATTCGCAGATGGCGCGCCCCTGCGAGATGCTGGACTTCGCGTGCGCGATGGCGTTGTCGCCCTTCTTAGGAAAATCGGCGGCCGACGAAAACAGCGCGCACATAATCTGGCCCTTGTCGTTGCGTAATCCGTCAATCTCGACGTGGATGAGACTTGCCTGCGGCGGTTGGGCTTGGGACAGGCAGGCGGCAGCGAGTACGAGCGCAGTTCCAACAGAGGGAAACGCTCTGAGTATCTTAACCATAAACGGTCATCTTCTAGTACTGAGTGAGCGCTCACTATCTGATATACTCTTCTGAGGTCATTGTCAAGGGCAGATTGAACAAATCGATGCAGAATGCAGGCGGGAGAGGGAACCGCACCCGGCGGACTCCTGCCTGGCGGAGGTCAGCCACAAATGAAAACAAGAGACGGTTCTGGCAAGGTCAACCGGCGCAAAGAGATCCTTAAGGCAGCCGAGAAGCTGATGCTGTCCCGCGGGTTGTCAGGGATCACCACCAGACAGATATCGGAAGAAGCGGGTTGCTCCGAAGGCGCTCTCTATGTTCACTTCAAAGGCCGTTTGGAACTGTTGCTGGCAATGCTGGAAGAAAGCCTACCGGAGATGCTGGGTCCGCTCCGCACGTTGCAACAGCAGGTCGGGCGAGGCTCCGCCCAGGCGAACCTAGCAACGGCGCTTCGCGGCATTTTCAAGTTTCATCAGCGCGTGACGCCGCGCGTTGCAGGAATGTTTGCCGATCCTGACTTGCACGCCGCCTTTCGAGCTTCTCTGGCGCGTCAAAACAGGGGTCCCCATCTTTCCCTTAAAGCCCTGGAGGGTTACATTGGCGCGGAGCAGGCACTTGGGCGCATTGACCGGCGTGTTGAGCCAAGCCTAGCAGCCTATGTGTTGATGTCTGCGTCTTTCTTCCGCGCATTCAGTGAACAATTCTTTGGGAGGCCGATGCAGCCATCGTGGGGCAAGTTGGTCAAGCAACTAATCGCTACCGTCGTCCCGACAGCGAACACAAAGTAGTGACCTTTCAGATCACCACGGTCTCGTGATACTCGCCATACACCCGCCGCATCGCGTCGGAGATTTCGCCCACCGTCGCGCTGGCTTCGACAGCCTCAACGATCGCGGGCATCAGGTTGCCGGTGCCCCGGGCGGTGTCTTCCACTTTCTGAATAGTGGATTTCCACTTTGCTTGGTCGCGGTTCGCGCGAAGAGCTTTCAAGCGTTCCACCTGTTTACGCTCCAGTGACTCGTCGATGTGCTGGAGAGGAATCGGCTTTTCTTCATCGATCCCGAAGGCGTTCACGCCGACGACGATGGCTTCTTTCCGGTCTACTGCCTGCTGGTATTCGTAGGCGGCGTTCTGGATTTCAGCCTGAATGTAGCCGCGCTCGATGGCCTTGAGCGTTCCGCCCATGGCGTCGATCTTGTCGAGATAGGCGCGGGCTCCCGCTTCGATCTGGTCGGTGAGCGACTCGAGATAAAACGAGCCTGCCAGAGGATCGATGGTCTGGGGTGCTCCCGACTCGTAGGCGATGATCTGCTGGGTGCGCAGTGCGATGCGCGCCGACTGCTCGGTTGGCAGCGCGAGCGCTTCGTCAAACGAGTTGGTGTGGAGCGACTGGGTCCCGCCCAGCACAGCCGCCAACGCCTGCAACGCGGTGCGAACGATGTTGTTCTCCGGCTGCTGTGCCGTAAGAGTAGAGCCAGCAGTCTGCGTGTGGAAGCGCAGCATCTGCGATTTGGGGTTCTTGGCGTGGAAGTGATCGCGCATGATGCGCGCCCACATGCGACGGGCCGCGCGGAACTTCGCCACTTCCTCCAGAAAATTGTTATGCGCATTGAAGAAGAACGACAGGCGCGGTGCGAACTCATCCACGTCCAGACCAGTATTGATCGCAGCCTGGACGTAGGTCATGCCGTTCGCCAAGGTGAATGCCACTTCCTGCGTCGCGGTGCATCCCGCCTCGCGCATATGGTAGCCAGAGATGGAAATGGTGTTCCATTCGGGCACATTCTGGTTGGCGTAGGAGAAGATGTCGGTGATGATGCGCATCGCCTGCTCGGGCGGGTAGATGTAGGTCCCGCGCGCAATGTATTCCTTGAGGACATCGTTCTGCACGGTACCACTGAGCTTGCGCACGTCGCGCCCGGTGCGGCGTCCCACCACGATGTACAGCGCCAGGAGGATCGACGCGGTGGCGTTGATTGTCATGGAGGTGGAAATCTGCTCCAGGTTGATTCCGTCGAAGAGGCGCATCATGTCTTCGATGGAGTCGATTGCCACTCCTACCTTGCCGACTTCGCCCATGGCGAGCGGGTTGTCGGAATCGAGCCCAATCTGCGTAGGAAGATCGAAGGCGATGCTGAGACCGGTGGTGCCCTGGCCCAGCAGATATTTGTAGCGGCGGTTCGACTCCTCGGCATCACCCATGCCGGCGTACTGCCGCATGGTCCACAGACGGCCGCGATACATCGAGGCCTGCACACCGCGCGTGTAGGGAAACTGTCCGGGAAAACCGAGTTGCGATCGGAGTTCCAGCCTTCGAGGTCAGCGGGCGTGTACAGGGGCTGGATGCTGAGGTGGGAGGAGGTTTCCTGGTTGCTCCGCCAGCTTGCCGGTGACGCTCTTTGTCTTAGTCATGGTTTCGGGCATGGGTATGCAGCCCTCGATCAAGTCTAGCCGCGAAAACGACGGCTGCTTGGATTATTCGGCCACCGCTCCAGCCCCGCAGTGAGACCGGTCACAAGTCGGACTGACTCGTGGGCCGTCCGATACGTCCCAGGATGAAGGCAAAGACGATGGTGCAGACTACCAGGACGAACCAGAACCGCGGCGAATGCATGTAGGTCACGGGGTTCAGGCCGGTAAGCGGGGCCTGTCCTTCTTCGCTGGCGATTTCTGCCGCGCGATGTTCGCCGAGGAAAACTCCAAGCACAAGCCCGATGGCGGCTCCGAGTAGTGCTTTGCCCCACTTTGGTTCGGCCATAGCTTTCTCCTTACGATCGCTCGCGAAAATCGTAGTCCACTTCCGGCAAGAAGGAAAGACTGTTCACTTCCGCTTATTCTTACGCCCCGAACGCCAGAAAGAATTCAGTCCAAAGTAGAGGAACAGCAGAGTAAATATCGCAGCCAGGGCAACTCTCCCGGAGGACGTCGTACCCGCCGCGTAGTGCCGGTACTCCCGAAATGCGGCACCGCCGCCAATGACCGCGAGCACCAGAAAAAGAAAACCCGTAACTTCCAGCCACAACGAATGCGCCACATGGCCCACGCTGCCGACAAAGGCACTGCCGCCACGATAGAAGGCACGCGCCCAGCGGTTTTCGCCGCTCCTTCGGCCGGCCACACGCAGAAAGGCCCGGCCTTGCCTGCTGAGGTCAGCCGATGCAGAAGGTTTCTGTTCTCCGGACGCCGTCATTTGCACCAAAGGCGTATTCTAGCAGCAGAGATTGTGGGGCCGATTGCTCCATATTCTTATGCGTCGCAGCTCTTAAATGCACACGTTTCAGGTGAGATTGTGGACCAAGAACTCAAAAAACTGATGAAGGAGCTGGGCGAAGCCATCAACGAGGCGGTGGCCGAATCGGACCAGATTTCCGATGTAATGTCACGCATCAAGGCCAGCGGCCACGATGTCTTCCTGGTGCTCGAGGCGACCATAGGATTCAATCAGCGCGAAAGCAAGGTCGAAACTGCCGGGCGGCCGGAGTCCAAAAGTTCCGGCGAATTTGAGATCACCTCGCAAGATATGAAGTTTCTGCGCTCCATGCGCATTGCAGTGAGCGAAGACCGATAGCGGCGTCCTCCGGCAAGGCGCCCGGCGCCCTGTGCTAAGATTTCCACGCTTTAACGCAGTGCGGTGCGGGGCACCTCGTCCGTCCGCGAAATGACCTGGGTTCACCCCGCTAGGGGAACGCAGTGCTGGGGAAATCGCCATCATGAAAGACACTCTCGGAGTCTTGCTGGCTGGCGGAGCGGGTGAACGGCTGTACCCCCTGACCCGCGATCGCGCCAAGCCGGCTGTAACTTTCGGCGGCATTTATCGGATCATCGACATTACTCTTTCCAACTGCATCAACTCCGACCTGCGTCGCGTGTACATCCTTACCCAGTACAAGGCGCTGTCGCTGAACCGTCACATTCGCGAAGGATGGGGCAACGTCGTCGGCCGCGAACTCGGCGAATTCATCGAGATCCTGCCGCCCATGAAGCGCGTCAGCGAAAACTGGTACATGGGTACTGCGGACGCGGTTTACCAGAACATTTATTCCATCGGGTCAGAAGAGCCGAAGTACGTACTCGTGCTGTCAGGGGACCACATCTACAAGATGAATTACGACCTGATGATTCAGCAGCACAAAGACTCGGGCGCGGATATTACACTGGCTACGATTCTCATCGAACCTTCCGAAACGCGACATTTCGGCGTGGTCGAGATCGATCGCACGGGACGGGTCGTCGGATTCCAGGAGAAGCCCGAGCAGACCGATCTACGCTCCCCTTACAACCCGCGGATGGTTTCAGCATCGATGGGCGTCTATGTTTTTAACGCTGATGTACTCATACCTGCCCTCCTGAAGGATGCAGAAGATCCGTCCTCGCGTCACGACTTCGGCCACGACATTCTGCCCCGCATGGTGGACAGCTCGAAGGTTTATTCCTTCAACTTCGTGGACGAGAACAAGAAGGAAGCTTTGTATTGGCGCGACGTTGGCACCCTCGACGCTTATTACGAAGCCAACATGGACCTGGTCTCGGTTGCACCCGTATTCAACGTGTACGACAATCAGTGGCCTATCCGAACCCATATGCGGCAATATCCGCCGGCGAAGTTCGTGTTTAACGATCCCGGACGTATGGGAGAAGCTCACGACTCCATCGTGTCAATGGGCTGCGTAATCTCGGGAGGCTCGGTGCGAAACTGCGTCCTCTCCCCCGACGTGCGCGTCAATTCTTACAGTCAAGTTGATACCAGCATTTGCTTTTCGCATGTCGATATCGGGCGGCACTGCAAGATTCGTCGCGCCATCATCGATCGCGACGTACACGTTCCCGAAGGGACTGTAATCGGGTACGACACCGAAGCCGATCGCCAGAAGTATCACGTCACGGACAGCGGCATCACGGTCGTCACTCGCGATTACTCGCTCTTTGAGAATCCGGTCGCGGCAAACTACTTCGATCCCGAATAGCGTTGAGCCATTCAGTATGAGGTCCTGACCTGGCAGGGCCTTTTCTATTGTGTCGCCGGGTCATCTGCACTAAGATTCCTGCCTACCAAGGCGCTTAGGTGCTCGTAACGTTTCGGGCGTTACGGCATGGCGCTGGTTCGGTCGCGTTACATTCTGGGCGTCAACGGGGAAACTGCGTTATGGACCAACGCGGAGGCTGGGCGGCGCTGGCACTGATCATCGCGGCCATTGTGGGGGCGTCCTATATACCTCGGAAAGCCGGTGAGGCCACAAAGGCGTCCCAAGCGGTAAGTTCGCCTGCCAAGGCGGGAGTAGCCAAAAACGCTGGGGCGGCGACTCCCAACCTGATTCTGTCGTGCGACCAGATCCAGCGGAGACTGACACGCTTCTATCCCGGCGGCGTTCCCATACCTTCCGCCGGCAATTGCTACCAGAAAGATCAGACGGTTCCGGCGCTCCAGGCGCCGTCAGTACAGCCGGTCAATTTCGCGGTCGCCATCGTCCCCAATCCAGTGCAGACCCACCTGCCGCTGATGTTCGATCGGCAGATCGACGCCATTCAGACCGCGGCCCAGGACACGGGATTCAGTTACGACGGTTCCTGGTTTCCCTGGTATCACTCGGAGAAATCGTACAACTCGCTCGCCGACCAGGAGGAAGCTGCACAACATGAATCAGAGTTGCAGGACCAGCCTGGCATCATGGTCTTCCGCCGGGGAATCGGCGGCAGTGACTTTGGCGAACCTTACACGAATGGTCTGGTCATCTTCATCGTCGCCGAGCAGCCCACCGGCGGGATTAACGATCTGCAGTTCGCTCACGCGATTCAGTGGATCACGGCGCTCCGCAGCAAAACTCCTCCCGATCCCTTGCGAATCATCGGACCAACTTTTTCCGGGTCGCTGGCTTCGCTGTCTCGCGAACTGACGTCTCTCGAAACGTTCGCGCAATTCCCTGGCGGTATTCGAGTTTTCAGCGGAACCACCAATGCCGACGCCAACGTGAAGTGGTTTCGCAAGCATCTGGAGGACCACGACCCACGAGGGGATGTGGCGGCGGACCAAAGACTGTTCCAGTTCCACACCTTCTTCGAGAGCGACTCTCTCATGGTCGATCGTTTTCTGTGCTACATGCAGCACGAAGGCTACGACCTGAATCACTTCGCCATCCTCTCGGAGGACGAAACCGCATTTGGCAATTCCGCCAGCGGCGCCGAACGGGCACTCGAAAACGCATCGAGTCAGGACCAGCAGTTTCGGCGTTGCCAGGACCACATCGGCCAGCACGAAGGAACGCCGCTGTATTTGTACTACCCCCGCGATATCGCTTCCCTGCGCTCGGCCTACGAAGAACAGTCGATTTTCAGCGCCGGCAAGTCACAGGCAAACGCTCCTAGTACTTCACTGAAGTCGGACCTGAGCGAGCCCGACAGCAGCGGCCACGATACCGTCCGCAGCTATGCCGGACAACTAACTCCGCAGGCACAGGAAGCCGAGTTGTTTGGCATCGCCAACATCCTCGACAGCAAGCACATTGAATTTGTAATTGTGCGCAGCAGCAATACGCTCGACCAGCTTTTTCTTAGCGAATTCCTGCGCCGCTCGTATCCCAGCGGCCGAGTTGTGCTCGACGGCGCCGATCTTATGTTCCGCCGCGGAATGCAGGGTGCGTCGCTTCGCGGAGTCATGCTTCTCACGCCCTATCCTTTGTTGAGCTGGACGCACGACGCGCTACCCACCATCGAAGGTGGCCAGAGTCCCAGCCAGCGCATATTTGCGCAGGATTCGTCGGAAGGAACCTACATTGCTGCGCGGCAACTGTTGAAAGAGGTCAAGGGTGCCGCGCCCTCGGTGTCCATCAGCGACTACGCTCCTCCGCCGCTGGGAACCGACCGTTATGCGGCCGAGGCGAGCCGTCGTCCTCCCACCTGGATCACGGTGGTCGGCCATCGCCAGTTCTGGCCGCTGGCTGTACTCAACGAGATGAGTGAAGTGAACGACTGCCACCAGGGGCTCTTTTCACTCTCGAGAGGAAGCGACCAAGGCGGATGTGTCCCTCAGCCCTATGGACCGCGCACGGCTTCGCTTTTGGAGCCGGTCCCCGTTGATCCACCGCCCCTTCGCCGCACTGGTTTGCCGGGCGACATGTGGGCACTTCTGATGGGCTGTGGTCTACTTGCGCTTTGGCACTATTACTGTTGCTCGCATGGTTCGACGTTCCGTCCGCCACGGCTGCTCGCTTATTTCGCGCCTGTCCCGTGGTTGCAGCACACTGTCCTGATCTTTCTCGGGAGCCTTTTCCTGGGCTATCTGGGGATCTCGTTGTGCTTCGTGATTCTTCTCGCCTTTCGAACTCTGACACCCGGATCGGCCCTCGGTCTGCTGTTCGCCGTCCTGATCGTTATGATCATGCCTTTCATCGGCTGCATTCGCAATTATTTCCTGCCGGTTGTGAGCGGCGAAACCGATGACGACCGCGAGAAACTTCTTAGTCGCATCCAACGGTGGCGACTGCGTCTGGCATGGTTATGGCTTCCCGTGCTCGCAGTCCTGGCGGTCTTCCGCTATTTCTACCTCACGTATCATCTCCACCTCGCCAATCGCTTCCCGGCCTACTGGCGAAGCGTGTACCTACGCAGTGGAGTCTCGCCCTTGGTTCCCCAAGTTCTGCTGATTCTCGGCCTCTACGCCTGGTTCTGGTTCAATCTCCACGGGCTGGCATTGTTTGGCGACGACCGTCCCGGTCCTGCCTCGCGTGGACGATCTTCCTCAATACGAAACAGCCGCCAACAAGCATGAAGAGGCGCACGCCCAGCACACCCAGGTGGTCAAGATCTTCCGCATCTTCAGTCAAGAGGGCGCAGGACAGAACATCGAGGCCAACGGCCTGCCGCTCGGGAGTCGATACTTGAAGTCTCTGGCTGTGACCGTGCCGGTGGCTTTAGTGGCCCTCTGGTTGGCACTGGGCGATCCCGCTCTTCGTACTTTGGGTGATCGTAGATTCGGCGTCATGATCTACGGATTTGTCAGCCTGTGCGTTGGAATCATCCTGGCAGACACCTTGCAGTTGATGAACACCTGGAGTCAGTTGCGGCGATTGCTCGTATTCCTCGACCGGCTTCGGTTGCGGCGTACCCTCGCCACCCTGCGTGGGCTCTATGGCGGCTCGGTCTGGAAGCTCAGCGGCAATGTACTCGAGGAACGTTACCGGCTGATCTCGCGCCAATTTGAAAGCATTCGAAACTTGCGGACCGCCCTCGAGGGATGGACGGTTACCAACCCTGACGATGCGCAGCGCAAGCAACTCGTCTTGGACCAGTTGACGTTATGCGATCAGGATGGGCGTACCTTTGCTACCTGGTACGTCAATTTGCTCGATGACCAGTACACCGGCTCGGACAAGGAAAACAACATCGAGCCTATTGCCACATTTCAGAAAATGCTCGCCGCCACCGCCGGATGTGTCATGAAGCAGATCATCATGCCTGCCTGGCAGAGTGAATCGCAGTCGCTCATCCGCGCCACTGGGGCGAAGGAAGAAGCCGACGCCTTCGAAAAACTCGTCGCCGAACTCCCACCTCACCTCAGGGCAGCAGAAGAATTCTTCCTGCTGCCTTACATGGGATTCGTTCGCAACATTCTCGGAAGGGTACGCACGATTGGTCTCGCCATCGTTATGTTGTTCGTGGCCGTGACACTGTCAGTTTCGAGCTATCCCTTCGATCCCTTACCTGTAATCGGCGCAGTGTTTCTCGTGTTGTTCGCGGTGGTGGGCGCCGTCATGGTCATTACCTACGCCGAGATGATGAAGGACGCGACGTTGAGCCGCATCGCGAGCACTAATCCTGGCGAGTTGGGTTTGTCCTTCTGGGTCAAAATGGTCGGCCTCGGGGCGGGGCCATTGTTCGCCCTGCTTACGACTCTCTTCCCCTCTATGACCGACTTCATCGTGTCGTTCCTGCAGCCGGGAGCACAGGCGATCAAGTGATCGCCATGCTGGGGGGGTTGGAATCTGGGGAGCACCGCCCATTCAACTGGTGAGGATTCTCGCCTTCATTGTGATGGCGCCCACACACCACAAAATCGCGTCTTCGACGTGCTGCCGCAGTGCTTCACTGGAAAATATCTTCTTCAGCGAATCGCCCTCTGTTAGTCGCGCTGCCAGCTCGGTGAGGATCCCTTGAAAGCGTTCCGGCATGCTGAGCTGGGTTGCACGCACCAGATCGTCGAAGATCAGCAGGCAGTCGAGAACCACGCCGTCCGGATCTGCGTCCTGGGAATTCACCAGATATAGCGTTTGAGCGACATCGCAAATTGTCTCGACGCTGCGCGGCGGATTGCCCAGAACAGCCAACGATTTATCCATCGCCAAGGCTTTGTGCACCAGGGTGGTCCGAGCAAAGAAAATGATTCGGCCGTCGGCTGTTAAAGGTCGCTCGTTTTCGCCCCCCACCGCAAGCAACGTATAAAACTGCGGCCCCTCGTGCGTAGGATCGAGGCGAAAACCGGCCATCGCCAGTTCTTCGTGGTGCTGGTCTTTCTTTGAATTCAAAATCGGCAGATCCGTCATATACAACCCGCCTAAGAAACTTATCACGAACTTATAGGTGGCATGACAGGTGCGCCCCTACTGTAATTGGTAATTCCTACGTAGGTACTTTTCCGTGTGTGACTACGGCATTCCCCATCTAGCGGTTCTCTCTGAAGTGCGGTGCAATAGTGGAGGTGGTCAGGTTAGGCGCAAGATCAACCATTGCAACCTGAAGGTCGTAACAGACCGTAACCCAAAGGAGTGTTTCATGTCTGACAATTGGAAGAACGAAGGCCAGAACAAGACGAATGAAGGCCAGAACCAGAACAAGACAAACTACGATAAGAACCAGCAGGGCGGCCAGCGCGATCAGTCGCAGCGTCCGATGCAGCCCGATCAGCAGCATCAACAGCCGGGTCAGCAGCGCCACGACAATCAGTCGCAGCACGAAAAGAACAATCCGCAGAAGAAAGCTTCCTAGTCCGCAGTGAAACCAACTCGAGCCGAGTCCCAAGGCGGACTCGGCTCGGTTTGTGCGCGAAGCCGGAGTCTCGGTTCCAGGGAGTGCAATTTTTATATGTCAATTCCACAAGATTAATCGGTCCCTCTCAAATTACTGATTTCGCGGCAAATATAAGGGATTGACCGGTTAATCGTTCCCCTGTTAAATCTGCTACGTTGAGGGATAGAGTCAAGCCGGAGCTATTTCGGCTTGGCTCTTTTTGTGTTCCGAGACCAATTCCCAGACCGGCTTGCCCTGGCTGGTACAATTCCCTCCGGAGCTCACTTTCCGATCCACCTCGCCGTCGAATAAGTCATTTGCCATCAAAGGGATTGGGCACTTGCCCATCGGGAGCAGGTTTTGGACGACAGCCAGGCAGTGAATGCGCTCGTAAAGCGCTGCATCGCCGGTGACTCGGCAGCTTGGCAGGAAATCGTCCACCAGTACAACCGCCGTATCTATAACATTTGCTACCGCTTCTCGGGCTCGCCGGACGACGCCGCCGACCTCACCCAAGAAGTCTTCATCAAGATATATCGCACTTTAAGCACCTTCGACGGCACCCGTGCCGCATTCATGACATGGGTCACCACGGTGACGCGCAACCTTCTGGTGGACCATTTCCGTAAAGGAAAGTACGACCGCATCACGGACTCCCTTGAGGCCACGCCTGGAGGCCAGGAGGACGGTCTGACAGTCGGTGAGCAACTGGAAGACCACTCGGCCAGTCCGGAGCAGCGCGTACAGAGTGTGCAAGCCCAGAAGATGGTTCACGAAGCCCTCCAGAAGCTCTCGCCGGAGCTGCGGGAAGCCGTGATACTAAGGGATTTACAAGACATGGACTACAAGGAGATCGCGGTAGTCCTGAAAATCCCCGAGGGGACGGTAAAAAGCCGGATAAACCGCGGCAGAACGGAACTTGCAAGGCTCTTACAACGTAATTACAGGCAGGTGAGTTGATGTACGACGAGTCAAATCCCGGTATGCAGTGCACGGAGTTCGAGGCTAACCTCACGGAGGCCTTGGACGGTGCCTTGCACGGCTCTAAGCTGGCGGCGTTCGAGGAGCACAAGCAGGGTTGTCCTGCCTGCTCCGTAATGTTTGCCGAAGCGGCTGCGGGCATGCATTGGCTGAAGGGTCTTGAGGAGGTTGAAACTCCCAGGAACCTCGTGCATAACATTCTGGCCCAAACCATCGGGTCAATACCGGAAGCGAACACACAAGCCTCACCCGCGGCCGAGGGCTGGCTGGAAAAACTGAAAGCCCGCACCGCTCCGCTGTTCGCTCCCATGATGACGCCGCGTTTCGCCATGTCGTTCGGTATGGCTTTCTTCTCGATTACCATGCTGGCCAACGTAATTGGTGTGCGCGCGGCCGACTTGAAGCACTTCGACGTGACCGCAAAGGGACTGCAGAAGACTTATTATTCCACCCAAGCGCGGGTGGTGAGGTATTACGAGAACATCCGGCTGGTCTATGAAATTGAGTCGCGCGTGCGCGATTTGCGGCGTGCCGCGACTCCAGACAATAAGCAGGAGGACAGTACCCCAAAGAAACGTAGTCGTGAAGGATCAGAGAAGCGGCAACACCGGTACTACAGCAACGATGCCAGCCAACTGGTGTTGGCAGATAGCGTGGTCGTACCACCATTGGAAAATTCCCAGGCCCGGCTGAATAGGAGAACGATATGAACTGCGCCACCCATGTCGATGTACCCGCAGTGGCATATTGCCGTACATGTGGAAAGCCCATGTGCAGCAACTGCACGCGAGATGTGCGCGGCGTAATTTACTGCGAGGAGTGTTTGGCCTCACAGTTGAGCGGCACCATGCCGCCGCCACCGGGTCCGGGAGCCCCAGTCGCCGGCGCCACGCAACCACTCGTTGACACAGGCAGCCCGGGATTGGCTGCGATCCTGGGATTTATTCCCGGTGTAGGCGCCATGTACAACGGCGAATACACCAAGGGATTTATCCATGTGCTGATCTTCGCCAGCTTGATCTGGGCGGCTGATCACGTCAGCGGGATCTTCGGAATTGGCATCGCGGCGTTTGTGCTTTACATGCCGATCGAGGCCTATCGCACCGCGAAGGCGAGGCAAATGGGTTTGCAACCCCCCGATCCATTTGGCTTCAATAACATGAACGTGTTCGGGACCGCAGCTCCTCCGGCACAACCAGCAGTAGCTGGCGTTGCCGGCGCGCCGGTCGATCCGAACGCGCAGCCTGATTATGCCGAACCGTCGCGCGTACCCGTAGGAGCGATCATCCTGATTGGGCTAGGTGTTCTTTTCCTGCTCGGTCAGTTTGGCTGGTTCCATTTCGACTGGTTCGGAAGATTCTGGCCCCTCATCCTGGTCGCTGTCGGTATTCGCGTACTGATGAAGCGCACTGGTAGGGGATGGTGAGGAGGCGTCATGAAATACCGTTATAACCCGAGTTGTGGATGTGCCCGCTGTCGGGCCCACGGTTTCATGGGCCCCTCCATACTGATCACGCTGGGCGTGTTGTTCCTGCTTGATCAGATGACACACATTTACTGGATGGAATTTGGCAGGACGTGGCCCGCGCTGCTGATCGTGATCGGGTTGATCATGTTCTTGCAATACAACGCTCCGGCTACCGGCCATGTGCCCCGCGAGTATGCGGGATATCAGCCGCCAGCACCGCCTCAGCCTTACGTGGCGCAGCCGCCGCAGCAACAATGGCAACCGCCTGTGGCTCCGCCTCCGGCTCCGACACAGAGCGCCGGGACGACCGACCAAGGGGAGGTGCATCATGGCTAGCCCGTATTCGGCTGCACCAACTCCGAGCCCGTTGCCGCCACCACCGCCGACGTATCGCTATCGCCGCTCCCTGGCAGGACCGCTAATCCTGATTCTTATCGGAATCGTGTTCCTGCTGCGCAACCTGGGAGTGCAAATTCCCGTGTGGCATTTCTTCGGGCGCTTCTGGCCGCTGCTGATCATCCTCTGGGGACTTATCGCCCTGGTCGAACATTTCACGGCCTTGAGGCAGGGTTATCAAACGCGGCATCTGGGTGGACTGGGAATTCTGCTGCTGATCCTGATTGTGATTGTCGGTCTGGCAGCTCACCACAGCTCGGACGTTAACTGGGAGGGCATGCGCGATCAGATTCAGATCGACGACGATCTGGGTGGCATGTTCGGGACGGCTTATACCTTTGACGACACTCTGCAGCAGAGTTTTCCGGCGGGCGGAAGTTTGCGCATCGTCTGCGACCGCGGAGCGTTAAATATCGCGCCGTCCGACGACAAGTCGATTCGTGTAGTCATCCACAAGAAGCTGTACGCCAAGAACCAGGATGACGCCAACAAGTACAACGAAGGCAGCAAGCCGCAGATTACTGTCAGTGGCAACGCGGTTGTCCTCAACGCCAATACCAATGGCGCCGGCGATCACGGTGTGCAGGCGGACATGGACATTTTCGTTCCGCGTGAAGCGACCATCGAAGTCGCCAGCAAGCGTGGCGATGTCAGCATCAGCGATCGCAAGGCAGACGTCCGCCTGACCGTACAGCGCGGGGACATAACCTTGAACGAGGTGACGGGCAATACAAAGGCGAGCCTCGATAAGGGTTCTATTCGCGGCACCGACGTAGTGGGCGATATCGACATCGACGGTCGTGTCGATGACGTGACCTTAGACAACATCAACGGCGCAGTGCGACTCAATGGTGACTTCTTCAACGATATCCGGCTGAGCAAGATCACCAAGGCGGTGGAATTCAAGTCCGCCCGCTCTGACGTTGCCTTCGCTTCAGTACCCGGCGACCTCGAGATTTCCGGCGACACCCTTCGCGGCACCGATGTGGCGGGACCGATGCGCCTGGTTACACGTTCCAAGGAAATCCACCTGGAGAACGTTACCGGCGATGTGGAAGTCGAAAACGCCAATGGTGATATCGAGGTTCATCCGGCAAGTAAACTGCCAGTTGGCAGGATGATGCTCACAGGCAAGCATGGCGACATCACGCTGGTGTTGCCCTCGAACGCGGGATTCCAAGTCGATGCGACCACTCGCAAAGGCGACATCACCTCCGATTTCAGCCCACTCCGGACTGAACAGACGAATGGGTCTTCGCATGCCACGGGGACCATCGGTAATGGCGCAACGAAGCTTCAAATCAACGCCGACACGGGAGATATCCGCATCAATAAGGGATAGAGTTTGCCCCCTCCAGACAGAAGGCCCGCTCCGCAAGGAGCGGGCTTTTTCGTTCTGCCGCTCTTCGATTTCTTCGCTCAGAATGTCAGCTTTTGCTGTACCAGGTGCTCGACGTGTTCCACAACCTGGTCTATGGAGAGATCCGTCGAGTCGAGGATCACGGCGTCGGACGCGGGAACGAGAGGTGAAACGGCGCGCGTGCGGTCGCGTTGGTCACGGTCGATAAGTTCCTGAACGATCCGCTGCGCCTCTTCGGGCGCGTGGGTGCCGTTCTGGGCGACGCGCCGTTCGGCGCGTATGCGAGTGTCGGCGTCGAGAAAGACCTTGACGTCGGCATTTGGAAAAACGGCAGTACCGATATCGCGGCCCTCCATCACAACTCCTCCACGCGCGCCCATTTCGCGTTGACGCGCCACCATGATCCGGCGCACCTCGGGGTGCATGGAGACGCGCGATGCGGCAGCGGTGACGTCGGCTTCGCGAATGCGTTGCGAGACATCACGGCCATCGAGGACAACACGGTTGCCGTCCGGTTGCGGCTCAAGTTGAATGACACTGTTCTCGGCAAGGTGACGTAGCATCGCAGAATCCTCGAACGACACACCCTGTTCGATTGCCTTAAGCGCGAGAGCACGGTACATAGCGCCGCTTTCGAGGTTGGTGTAGCCGAGCTTTCGAGCCAGCCGCGCAGCGATGGTGCTCTTGCCCGAGCCGGCGGGACCATCGATGGCAATCACCAATCGACGCTCCGTCGTCATTGCTTCTTGTTTTCCTGACGCGGAGTCGCGGGACGCGCACCCTTACCACCAGGTCGATGGCGACGTTCCACCAACGGCTTGCCTCGACGAACCAGGGAAGATCCCTCCTCGGGCGTAGTTTCCACGTGGGCGGGTGGCTCTGCGCGCTCCAGCGGCAAGGCATCCGCGGATTGCAACATAACCCTCCCGCCAACGTGAACGAAGCCCAGTTCGCGGGCCGCCTGCAAAGCGTTGATGGCATCACGAACCCGTGCGCGACCCACGAGTGGCGAGAAGAAGGTCTCGACGTCTTCTTGCGCGACTGCCCGAACGCAATCAATGTATTTCGAGACCAACGCTGTCAGCGCCTCGACCACCGAGACGTGCATCCCTTCCTTTACCGCCGCCGGCGACCAGCGAAAGAGTGCATCCCAGAAAATGCCATCCTCCTGGTTGTAGTCAACCCGGGTGATTCGCAGTTTCGCCCACAGCTCGTCCAGAGCGCGGTCGAGCGCCGCTTCAGAGATATCACCGCCCAGGGCCTCGCGGAGCTTCTGCTTCGAAATCGGGCCGTGCTTTTGAATCAGCAGGAAGGTATGTACCGCGAGAGGTGAGTAGCCGGATCGACTACCCGATTTGGGCGCTTGCCGTGGATTGCGATCGCCCACTAAGCCGTAGAAATAGGGAAACACCGCCGCCGAAACCACGAAGTTGTTATCGGGAAAGACGAGAGCTTCGTAGGCCGCCTTGTCGCGCAACAACCGTACCATCAGATGCTTGGCTTCGCGAGCACGAGGATCGGCAAAGGCCTTCTGCCAGGTGGGCAGCTTGTCGTCGCTTCCAACGTACGCGCCCACAAAGGTCGGCGCCAGAATAGCCGGCTTTTGCGGGTAGAGCGTACAGAAGCCAACGGAGTCCACGAATGCGCGCGCGTCCTCGAGGGTGCGAATGCCGTGCCCGTCGAGTCGCCACTTTTCGCGGCGCAATTCCTGGAGTTGCTGTTCGAACATGTTTGGTTTGCCGGGGACCCTGGCTAGATACGCTTGAATGCCCGCTGGATGTCTTTAACAGAATACCGCAGAACCACGGGCCGGCCATGGGGACAGCTCATCGGACAGTCGGTTTTGGAGAGCTCCTGCAATAGCCACTCCATTTTGTTTCGTTCGAGAGGCATGTTGATCTTGATGGCAGCGTGGCAGGCAATGCTTGCGGCGATATTGGCGCGGATCTTCTCCAGGTTGAGCGATTGCTCTTCGCGTTCAAATTGCTCGAGGATTTCGTGGAGCATATGTTCGACTTCCGGGGGCGAGACTCCGGCGGCGGTCGTCTTCACCGCTATGGTGCGCGTACCGAACGGCTCAACCTCAAAGCCGTTGCGATCGAGCTCGTCGGAGATTTGTGAAAACACAGCCATCTGACTTGGCGTGAGTTCAACCACGAGGGGCATCAACAACTGTTGGCGATCGGGAGAGTTGGCAAGACGTTGGCGCAGAATTTTCTCGAAGAGTATGCGTTCGTGAGCGACGTGCTGATCGATGATCCAGAGTCCCTGTGAATTGACAGCGAGGATGAACGAGTCTCGTATCTGCCCCAACGGCTTCAACGTGGACAGAGAATCCAGGCTCACGGGAAGGTCTTCGTCAGGGAGTACCGCGGTGCAACCGTTGCCGCCTGGGTTTCCTGTTCCCGCGTTATTGAATGTCTGCGGACCAAAACGCGCCACGGGGATTGCGGCGTTCGCATCAATCGCAATGCCATCGTTGCCAAATTGCAAGGAAGCTGTGAAGGGCGGAACTTCCGGCGCCTGCAAGGCGAAGGCGGCGTCGGCCTCTGTCACGTGCAGAGCGTCGACATCGGTCAAGGCGCGCGCGCTGGGCGAAAGCGATGGCGAGGCTGTAGCCTGCGCGTGAATCTCGGACATGAACGCAGGCACCGGGCGCGCTTTCATCAACATGGCGCGGACCGAGTCACGGATGAAATCGTGCAGCGTTGTGGATTGACGAAAACGCACCTCTGTCTTCGAAGGATGCACGTTGACATCGACTTCGGTGAACGGCATCTCCAAAAAGAGCAGGACCACCGGATACACCGTTGGGGGAAGAATGTTCCGGTACGCTTCGGTTAGCGCATGCTGCACAACGCGATCGCGGATCAGACGCCCGTTGACAAAAATAAAGATGGAGTTGCGATTGAGCTTCTGCACCTCGGGCCGCGAGATAAAGCCGTGCAGTCTGACTTCGCCAAGCGCAGTTTCCGTTGTCTCTTCGTCTTCGTCCTGCGATTGGCGGCGCCAGGGCGGAGGCTGCGGCAGCCCCGAACGATCGAGGGGCAACAGCGCACTGAGCGGGATGAGTTGGTCGAGGATCTCTTTGCCAAATACCTGGTAGATGCGCTGGGCATGGTCAGGGACCGGCGGAGCGATCAGCATGGCATGCGTAGAGGAATGCAGCTCCCAATGCATCTCAGGGTGCGCCAGCGTGTAGTGGGTCACCAACGAAGCGATGTGCGAAAGCTCGGTCGATTCTGCCTTTAGGAATTTCCTGCGCGCGGGAATATTGAAGAACAAATCGCGAATACTGATCGAAGTCCCCAGCGGTAAGCCGGCCTCCTCCACGGTGAGGATTCTCCCTCCGGCGATTTCGATGACGGTCCCTGCGGCGTCTTCGGTGGCGTGAGATTCCAGGCGCAAACGGCTCACTGAAGCGATCGAAGGCAGCGCTTCTCCGCGAAAACCCAGAGTGGCAATGTTCAGGAGGTCATCGGCATTACGGATCTTCGACGTAGCATGGCGTTCGAACGCGAGCATTGCGTCATCGTGCAACATGCCGCAACCATCATCGATGACCTGGATGAGCTTGCGGCCTCCGCCTTCGATGTTGACGCGAATGCGACGGGCGCCGGCATCGAGCGAGTTCTCCAGCAACTCCTTGACCACCGAAGCGGGGCGCTCCACCACCTCACCTGCGGCAATCTTGTTGGCGACGTGTTCGGGGAGAACGTGGATGCGGCCCATCGAATACTACGTTACACGAGGAATGGGAAGTGGCAGGTCGTGAGTTTCGAGGAAAAGCGAAATCAAACACGGATTTGCACTGCGAGGGTTGAAGCGGACGACACGAAAGCTGGAGCGATTGTGAAATACTAGTTCACTATCTCATCCCATGAGGCTCGAACTGGAAATAGTGCCGAGATTCATTTGTCAGCGCACAGGGATTGTCGCGTGACCGGCGTATCGACAACCAGCGCGGCGGTATCGCTGGCGACGGTGCAGAAGGCGCGAGAGCGCATCCGCGAGTTCATTTACAAGTCTCCCTGCCGCCACTCTGTCGAGTTGTCGCAGATGACGGGGCAAGACACGGTTCTCAAGCTCGATAACGTCCAGCGTACCGGCGCGTTCAAGGAGCGGGGCGCGCTGAACAAGATCCTGACGCTCGCTAACGATGAAAAACGACGCGGGGTCGTTGCGGCCAGCGCCGGAAACCATGCCCAAGCCGTCGCTTACCATGCGTGCGCACGCGGCATTAAGGCGCAAATCGTGATGCCACTCATGACGCCGCTGGTGAAGGTCGCGGCAACAAAGGGATTCGGTGCCGAAGTTGTCTTGCACGGAGCAAATTACGACGAGGCATATGCATTCGCACAAGAAAGCTGCGCGGAACAAGGGATGACCTTTCTGCATCCCTTCGACGACACGGAGATCATCAACGGCCAGGGAAGCATTGGCCTGGAACTGCTGGAGCAAGTGCCCGATCTCGAAGCAGTGATTGTGCCGATTGGCGGTGGCGGCCTCATCAGCGGGGTGGCCTGTGCAATCAAAGAAAGCAATCCGAACATCCGCGTCGTCGGTGTGCAGACCGAGCGGTTGCCTTCCATGCTCCGAGCGACAGAGGCCGGCCATCCCGTGACAATTCCCGCCTCAGCAACGATCGCTGACGGTATCGCCGTGCGCCGGGCAGGCGAGGTGACACTGCCCCTGGTGCAGCGTTATGTCGATGAGATCGTGACGGTGGACGAAGAGGAAATTGCGAACGCAATCCTCGTCCTGCTGGAGAAGGAAAAGACATTGGCGGAAGGGGCAGGAGCGGTGGCCATCGCTTCCCTGCTGCAACACAAGACATCGCTGCAGGGCCAGAAGACGGCCGCACTGGTTTGTGGTGGCAACATCGATGTCAGCCTGCTCGCTAAGATCATCGAGCGCGGCCTGGCGAAGGATGGACGCCGCCTGCGTCTTCGTATTCACTTAACAGACCGCCCAGGCGCGTTGCACCAGTTGACGAAGATCATTGCCGACCTGCGCGCGAACATTGTGGAAACGCAGTACGACCGCACGTATTACGGGGTCAACCTGGGCGATACCGCGATCGATCTCTCGATGGAGACGCGTGGTCCGGAACACATCCAGCAAATCCTGGATGAGTTGACGGCGGCGGAATACCGGCACGAGCGGATCGAGTAGGACGCTAGGTGATCATCTCCTGGAAAATCCGAACCCGGCTCCGGGTGTTCGCGGTTGCGCTGCTACTCGGCATCGCTGTCGGCATCTTTGTTCTATTCCCCGTCAACGAGTTCGTGTATTACTCGGAGTTCTACGCCACCGGACGGCCTGCCCTCGCCTTTGCAGCATCGCAGCTGGCGCAGGGGTTGCAAGGAGAGAGGCCGAAGAAGCTGCTGTTCTACTCTGCAGTCGGTGTGATTTTGAGCCTGGGCGGCGCCGCAGTCTATACGTCAATGAGCCGGCGCACCGAGAAGATACGGCAACTCAGCGCCGCGCTGGAGGACGATGTACAGCAGGCGATTGCCCGCGGCGAAGACGCCAACCTCGAGTTCAAGTCGACCTTTCGGTGGGACCTTCGTGAGCAACGAATCAACCGCTCCCTCGAGTCGGTGGTCATCAAGACGCTTGCCGGCTACATGAACACTCAGGGCGGCACCTTGCTGATCGGCGTTGCGGACGACGGCAGCATCGTGGGTCTGGAAAAAGACTACACGTCACTCAAGAAGCCGGATCGCGATGGATTCGAGCAAGTGCTCATGACATCGGTGGCGAGCAAACTCGGCGCCGATGCCTGCCAGTGTCTCCAGGCGGTATTTCATTCGATTAGTGGTCACGACGTGTGTCGCGTCATCGTCACTCCGGCGCACCGCCCGGTCTATGTACGCGAGAGTGAAACTCCTAAACTCTACGTTCGAACGGGAGTCAGCACCCGCGAATTGAACGTGCAGGAAGCGATTAACTACACGGCGAGCCGATGGAAGAGTTGATGGGCCTGCGTTTTGAGGGTCCGACCTGACAAGCGCAAATCAGCGATAACCTGAGAAGCGAGCCGAGAGGGCGTCTGGAATATTCGTTAGCCGGGTCGAGCCGCCCCAACAATTATGGATTTCCGTCTCCCAGCCAGTCGCAACTCGACCGCGGGCATCGATGTATTTGACCGGAAACATCTCCATCGAGATACCGCATTCCGTCGACGACGCGCCCGCATAAGTGTCAGGCCCCGCGAAGGCAAAAGCCGACGATCCCGAGTGCGCAGCGTTCATTGCCGCAAAGATCACTGTCCACGCGCTGGAAACTATAACCAACGCGAACAGTGTTAACGCGACATTGCGCATGTGACGAAATCTTCGCACCCTGCGTCGTGAGCGAACAGAATTCACGGTTCGTGCTGGCCGATACGGCTCTTCCTGTCGGGGATGCCACTTGGCATCGTAGTCGGCACGTCGCGCCGCATCCGACAGCACCTGGTGCGCTTCGTTGATGTCCTGAAACTGTAACGTTGCGCCCGGAGCGGGATTGCGGTCCGGATGATAGCGCCAGGCCAGCCGCCGAAACGCCGCGTTGATCTCGACGGAATCGGCGGCGGGAGCGACCTCCAGCACAGCGTAATAATCGAGTTGGGCGCGGACGACTGGCGGCATAAAGTGGCGACTATTCTATCGCAAGGGTGCGTAATATCCCTTGCGGGAACGTACCTTGTACTTCTTATTATCGGCCAGAATCGCAATACTATGATATTTGCCGTTGGGTTGAAGTTCGGCCGGCTTGTAGCTTACGGCGTACTGGCTCCGTAACTCTTCTTGAATCTGCGAGAAAGCGTCGGAGACATCCTGTATCTTGAAGGGGCGGAACGCACGCCCTCCGGTCTCCTCGGCAAAGTGATCGAGCACCTTGTCGCCCTTCAGGCTCATGCCGCTGGTGTTGGTCGAAATGGTATAGATGATGACTTCCGCCTTCTGCGCCATCTCAACTGCCTCTTCGCGCGAAACACGGCTCTGGTTATCGTCACCGTCGCTGAGCAGAATGATGGCACGCCGGGTTTCGACGTTGCCCTTGTCCTTGGCCATAATCTCGTCGCGACAGGCGTAATAGACGGCGTCATACAAGGCCGTACCGCCGCCTGGCCGAAGCATCCGCACGCCCTTGGATAGCGCTTCGGTATTGTCGGTGAAATTCTGCGTTACCTCTGGCGTCGTATCGAAACCAATCACAAATGCCTGATCGTACTTCGGACGGATGATCTGGTTCAAGAACTCGATGGCGGCTTCCTGCTCGAATTTGAAGCGGTCACGGATGGAATTGCTGGCATCCACCAGCAAGCCCACGCGAAGCGGCAGGTTCGTCTCACTGCGGAAGGAGCGGATCGACTGTGCTGGCTTACTGTCGTCAATCACCTGGAAATCACTCTGCTTCAGGTCGTTGATGAACTTGCCACGTTTATCGGTGACGGTGAAGACCACATTGACCTCGTCCACTTGCTTGACGATGGTGGTGAGCTTCTCTTCCTGATCGCTCGGTTCGGCACTTTCGGCCGGCTTCTGCGCAGCCTGAGCAGGCGAAGCATTGGGAGCCGGTGTGTTCTGCGGAGTTGAGGCAGCCGGTGCTGCGGTCTGCGACGCAGGCGCGGAGTCTTGCGCAGGAGGCGTTTGCGGCGCGGTTTGGATCTGCGGGGTCGCCGGTGATTGCGGTTTGGACGGATATTTTTGCGCCGAAGGAGCGGTCGGCAAGGCTTGCTGGTTGGCGTCCTGGGCTACGGAGACAACGGCCACTAAAACGATCAGAGGAAGAACCGCACGAACTCGCATCGGTGGAGTCATTATAGCTGTTAGACACCGCGGAGCTTGGCCAGGAAAGCCTCCAGCCCATGCGGTATGGGCGCCTGGAAGGACAGTGCTTTGCCGGTCCTGGGATGCGAAAACTCGATGGCTGCGGCATGAAGAAAGTTGCGGTCGAGGCTCAGGGCCTCCGTTGTTGCGTCTGCCGACTTCGTCGCCGCCTTGCGCAGGTTGGCCGGGCGTAACACGCCCGCGGCTCCGTAGAGAGTGTCGCCCACGACCGGATGACCGATGGAGGCCATGTGCACGCGAATCTGGTGCGTGCGGCCGGTCTCAATGCGGACATCAACCAGTGCGAACTTGCCGTAGGGCGACTCGATGCGCTCTCGTACTTCGTAGTGAGTGACGGCGGTGCGTCCGGCCGAGCCACGCGTCGTCATCCGAATGCGCCGGATGGCGTCGCGACTGATGGCCGCCGTAATGGTTCCGCGCGGGCGTTCGGGCCAGCCATGCACCAGCGCGATGTAGCGCTTCTTCACCTCGCGACGCGGAAAATTGCTTGCCAAGGTTGCGATGCGCGGCGTCGTTGCGCGCGATGAGAATGATCCCGCTAGTGTCCTTGTCGAGGCGGTGCACGATCCCGGGACGCGTTTCGCCGCCGACTCCCGACAACTGCTGATAACGGTGCAGCAGCGCGTTGACCAGCGTGCCGCGATTGCGTTCGTCGTCGGTAGCGCCTGCCCCGGCGTGGACCATCATGCCCGCGGGCTTATTCACCACCACCAGGTCGTCATCTTCATAGAGCACGTCGAGCGGGATGTCTTCGGCCATGGCGCGCAGCGGAGGAGGCTGAGGGTCGCCGAGAATGGTGATGCTCTCGCCGCCTTTCAGTTTCAGCGACGGTTTGGGAGCAGCGTCGTTAAGAAGAACCTTCTGCTCGGCCATGAGTTGCTGCACCCGCGCGCGGCTGGTGTCGGGAAGCTGCGCGGCAAGGAACTGGTCGAGGCGCTGCCCTGCGGCTTCGGCGGGAACTGATGATGGTGACGGGGAAGACGGAGTCGGGCATTGTGGAAGATCGTAGAACTCGGCGGGGAAATACGCCACACCGTTTGGTTGTTAGTGAGATGGCGATTTCACAACACCTATCTGCCCCAACCTGGAACAAGGAAATATTGACTCGACCGCGGTTGGTCGCCTACTCGGAAGTTATCGTGCAGTGGGGACGTAGGTGGAGACGGCTTTCCGCTTGCGAATCGAGGAAGCTATTCCAGTCTGTGCCGCAGTAGTTCACTGCTCGCGCAGCAGGATCATGGGATCAACCGACAGCGCGCGGCGGGCCGGAATCCACGTGGCTAGCAGCCCCATCAATGCCATAGCAAAAACAACACCAGTCAATACCACCGGATCGCGGGGAGTTGCCTGATAAACGATAAGAGCCAAGACCCTGCTCGCCATAAGTCCGAGGAGCAATCCTGTTGCGGAACCAATCGTGAGCAGTTTGAAAGCGCGTCCAAGCGCCGCTTGTAACACTTCCTGACGTTGTGCGCCGAGGGCAACTCGAATCCCCAACTCCCGTAGGCGCTTGCTGACCGAGTACGCCGCTATTCCGAAAATGCCAGTTATGGACAGCATCCCACCCATCGCGCCCAGTACGCCCAGCGCCACCGTCGCCACCTGAGGAGGAAACAGAGCGCCGGCTATTTCGTCCAACCGCGTTTCAATCACAACCGGCAGCCCTGCATCGAGT
The DNA here is from genome assembly GCA_963738905.1 of uncultured Acidobacteriaceae bacterium. Taxonomy (GTDB): domain Bacteria; phylum Acidobacteriota; class Terriglobia; order Terriglobales; family Acidobacteriaceae; genus DASRAA01. The sequence continues at coordinate 397,288 of CAVTYG010000004.1, read as the reverse complement.
TGGTGCAGCGTGCTCCGTATGGCCGCGCCGAGTTGCTGCGGATCGTGGCCTGAGCGCACCACCATCCATGCGGAATTGGAGGGCCATTGCAGGATAGGGAGAAACATCGCGGGTTGTGGTTCTTCGGTGAGTTTCCCGTACTTTCCGTTTTCAGAAATACCCACCACCAGTATGCGCGTTCCATCGGGCAGCTTGTAATAGCCACCGATCGCGTTTTGCACCGAGCCAAAGATTTTACGAGCAAACTCCGCATTCACCACTGCGACCCGGGGCGACTCTTTATCGTCATGCCATGTGAAAGCCCGGCCGGACAGCAACCTAGTGCCCTCGGCGTGAAGGTATTCGGGAGATACGTGGTACGTGTAGACACTTGCTGCAGCACTAGATGGCCGCAGATCTGTCGTTCTATCGGTAAAGATATTCAGGGTGTTCTGGTCATTTAGGAGCAGCGCATCGGTTAGTCCGACAGACTCTGCCCCAGGAATGGCCGAGATGGCATCGAGCATGCGTTTTTGCATGGTGGGGACTCGATCAGCACTGTAACCTGCCATCGGCAGATCGGCACCTACCAGCATGGAGTTGTGCGGTTCAAAACCAAAATTGCTATGCATAGCGTGCACTAGCCCACGCAGAGCAACCAGCGAGGATGTCACCAGCACGGCACAGATCGCGATTTGAACTGCCAGCAATACGTCTCGGGCAGTAATGCGCCGCCCAACCCCGGCGCTTGATCCCACTTTGATGATCTGATATGGATCCGTAAGCAGCACCTGCCTTACCGGGACTGCTCCGAAGAGGAATCCGCTGACTAAGCTCAGCAGCAACGCTAGTCCGTAAACGCTTGCATCCGGGTTCACCGGCGTATGAACGGGAAAATTCCCGAATGGCTGCCACTCGCTCAACCAGCGCAAAAACACCGCGCTGGCCCATAGTCCTAAGGCCCCGCCGACCAGCGAAATCAGCACGGATTCAGTAAACAGCCCACGCAGAATGCGTGTTCGGCTCGCTCCCAGAGCGAGTCGCAGAGCAAGTTCCCGGGAACGGTCGGCGGCGCGTGCGGCAAATAAGCTTCCAAGGTTGGCGCATGCGGCCAGCAAAATCAACCCAGCCAGCAGCATCAATCCCGCAATGAACGCCTGTACCCCAGGGGCAAACTGATCGCCCAGAAGGTTTGGGCGCGCCAATGAAAATCCTGCTTGGCGTTCGTCTTTGGGATAACTCTTTTCCAGATATGACCCAATCGAGTTGAGATCGGCGGTTGCCTCGGCCAGAGTGACCCCCGCCTTTAGGTGTCCCACGACCATGAACACCCACCGGCTTGCGCGATCGTTCAGGTCATTCGCCCCATCCACCTGCTCGTGGTTCACCATAGGCACGAAGAAGTTAGGAGAGACGAACACTACAGTCCCGCGAAACTGGGGCGGCGCTACACCAAGGATGGTAAAAGGATGCTTGTTCAACTGGACGACGCGACCCACTACCGCGCGATCGTCCTGGAAATGGCTGTGCCAGTATGCGTAACTAAGGACGATATAAGGAGCGCTGTTCGGGCCATGATCATCGGAGAGGTTGAAGAAACGGCCGAGGTAGGGCTGAATCCGCAATGCGTCAAAGTAGTTGCTGCTCGACTCCATGCCCCAGATAAGGGATGGACCCTCGCCCGCATTTATCGCTACCTGAGTAATGCTATAAGCTGCCAGACTGTCAAAGCTGTGGTTGCGGTCGCGTAGATCGAGATAGTCGGGATACGATTGGCTCGTGTTCTTGTCGCTAGCGCGCTCGATCAGATAGAGGCTTTCGGCCTGAGGCACGTTCAGCGGGCGCAGGATCAGCCCGTTCAGAACACTAAAAACGACAGCGTTCGCGCCGATGGCCAGCGCCAGCGTCAAAACGACGGCGATGGTAAATCCGGGAGACTTGCGCAATACGCGAAAGGCGAAGCGCACATCCCGCACCAAATTCTCGATAAATGGCAGTCCTCGCTCGGCTCGATAGTCTTGTTTCATCGCCTCCACGCCGCCGAACTTGAGCATGGCTTGACGCCGTGCCTCAACGGGCGATAAACCGGCGCGAAGATTTTCCGCAGTCTGCAGAGCGATATGTTCCTCAATTTCTTCCCTCAACCGATCGTCCTGTGCACGCCTGGGCGCCAAGTTGACCATACGAGTGAGGAACCGTCTCAGAGCTCTCATGACAAATCCTCCGCTGTCACTTCGAAGAACCGGCCTATAATCGCCGTCGTTTGTTCCCAACCTTGGGTCTCGACCTGCAACTGCTTACGTCCTTCCCGTGTCAGTCGATAGAAGCGCGCCCTGCGATTATTCAGTGAGGCACCCCACTCGGATGCGATCGCGCCTTCTTGCTCCAGCTTCAACAGCACGGGATATAGAGTCCCTTGATTCACGGCCAGCAGATCTCCACTGATCTGCTCGATGCGCCGCGCGATGCCATAGCCGTGCAACGGCCCCAGAACATCAAGAGTCTTGAGGACCATCAGCGCCAACGTGCCCTGCAGGACATCCGTTTTTTCTTTCATAGGACTGCCATTTTGGTTTCCAACAGGAAGAATGGCACACTTCCTTTGGGAAAGCAACAGGTAGGTCGTCGACCGTCCCTCGTCACTTCCTGCTATCCCCAAGCAAACGGAGAGGTCAGGGGGAATCGGCAGCTCGGAAGTATCACAAAGCAGACTCCCCGAACTCCTGTTGTGGGAGATAGGCCACTCCGTTTGGAGCGTATTGCCGATTCCGGGCGGATCACAGGCTAGTCGGAAGTTAGCGGTCCACAGATAGGTGTTGAGAACAGGCCATCTCGCCTGTGATCCCGAGAGGGACAGATTCGGGTCATCGGGATTGAGGGGCCCACTAACGCCGCGAGTCGGGCGGCACCATGTTATTCGCGCGGTAGTACACCACCAGCTGCCCGTAGTGCTCGGCGCTGTGCTCGATGGCGAACGTCCAGATGGCGGAATTGTGGGCCAGCCGGTTCCCGAAGAATTTCGTTGTTCTGTCGAGCCCTGCGTCGCCCTGCTGTTGAATCACTTGCGCTCCGTCGGCGACTGCCTCTTGCACGAACTTCACCACGTCGGCTTTGGTTTTGAAAGCCTCTCGCGTAGGATTGTCGCCCTCGCCGAAGTCGGGCCCGACGTTCGTTCCGGAAATCCTGCGTATCAGGATGAAATCCAATGCGGCGGCGTGAAGAAGATTCAGGGCAAAGGTCCGCTCGTCTTTCTGCAGCTTGTAGTCGTATTTGTCTTCGGGAAAATCCTGCGCCATGGCGACCAGTTTGTTGCCGATGGCGTTCCACATCTCCAGCGTCTCGTCAGCCCGGGAGCGCGCAGGACTCGGAGGTTGATTCTGCGTCTGCGCCTGGCTGTAGAGAGTGGTCCCGATGATCGCAAATAGAGTGATGGCAACTAACGTACGCGAAGTCCTCTTCATCACTTTCTCCTTTCGACTGGTAAACTACCGAGTATCCGCCACGACAAACCGCGTCACTCGGTATCCCTTGTCTGACGGCCAGCGACTGGTAAAGTTAGGAACTGTTAGCGGAGGACCTATGCGCGACGATGTGATCCGGGTAGTTGAGTCATATATCAATGCGGTTCGCAGGAATGACCCCGACGGTCTCCCTCTGCGTCACGACGTGGTATTCGAAAGTCCGCTCGGCCGATACGAAGGCCTTCGCTGCCTTCCGGAAAGGACTGGCGGACTTCTTTCAGATCCTGAAGAGCATCGAGGTCGTGCGCCTCACCGCCGACGACGACACCTGCGCCGCCGTGCTCAAAATCGACACCATCTTCGGGATGATTCCCTTCCTCGAATACTTCCATGTCGCCGACCAGAAAATCGTCTCCATCCGCGTGTACTACGATCCACGCCCAATCTTGCAGGGCATGGCCCAAACCTCCGCCTAGCGTCCCTTCGTATCCGGCAGAACCGCCGCTCGTTCTCCGCTTTGTCATCCCGACCGCAGCCGCCGCTTCGGCGGCGCAGTGGAGGGACCTGCTTTTGTCCCCCGTGCCGCCGCTCTCATACGACAAAGCGAGTCGAACGGCCGAAGGCCCCCTTGTCACACCCTTACGTGCTCCACGTCCTATCGCCTCCTCTTGCCGTAATGTAAAAAATCGTTCGTGAGGCAAGGGGATTTGTGTCTCTTGCCGCTCCGCCGCTCATGCGGCGGCCAACACCGCTCTTTGACAATTCGAGGACCATCTTCCCGGATACATATGTATTGAAAGTATTGAAAGTATTGCTAGACTGGCACAAAAACTCGCGTTTTGTGCCCCTAAGTCACACGGGCACAAATGGATACGTATAACTCCCTATAAAATCAATGGCTTGCGAACAATTTCCTCCTAAACCATTGATTCTAAACAAATGTGACTTTTTGTCGGTGTGCGCCGGAGAGAGGAAGTCACTACCTCACGCTCGCCCCGCGAACTCCCGGGTCTCGGTGGACACTTTGACCTTCTCCCCTTCCTTGATGAACAGGGGAACGCGGATTTCCAGGCCGGTTTCGAGCTTCGCGGTCTTGGTCACGCTGCCGCCCTGCGAGTCGCCCCTGGCGCCGGGCTCGGTATAGCTGACGACCAGCTCGACCTGGTTGGGCAGCTCCAGCCCGATAGGATTGCCGTTGTATTTGTGCAACTGGATGATCGCGCCTTCGACGAGGAAGTCGAGAGAGTCGCCGACCATGTCTTCGGTGAGAGTCAGGGTTTCGTAGGTTTCCTGGTCGAGAAAGTGCGAACCGTCGTTGTCGCTGTAGAGGTACGAGGCCGGCCCGATCTGGAGATCGGGCTCCTTGAACTTTTCGCTGGCCTTGAAGGTCTTCTCGAAGACGGCGCTGGTGAGCAGGTTGCGCATCTTCAGGCGGACCAGGGTTTGCGCGCCGCGAGCGCTGGGAGTTGAAACCTCGGCCTCGAGACAGCAGTACGGGGTATTGTCGAGCTCAAAGAAAGCTTTACGTTTGATATCGATGGCGTCAATCAGGGTAGCCATGGGGTCCTTTCGGGCGGTTTGGCCCGAGAAAAAGCAAAACGAAGCCGATGCTGTTTTCGTACTTCATTATATGGTGGGTAAACGGGCGCCTCGTGTAGGCGGGCTACCCGACAGATACAATAGTGGGTCTTCACGAAGCAGAAATCTGGAGGCGATCGGCAATGTTAAAGCTCATTCTCAGGGTGTCCGTGTTTACGGTAGTAGCTGCGTGCCTGGCAGCGGCACAGACCAGCAAGCCCGCTACAGCGTCCGCCGCCACTTTTGTCGGCGAATGGAAGGTGGGAGTAGGCATGGGCGGCGAAACCTTCATCATTAACCTGGAGAAAGGCGGCAAGGCGACCAAGACCCATGGCAATCCAAACGGCCATTGGACGGTGTTCGGTGACGAGGCCCGAATCACCTGGGACGATGGCTGGCACGACGTAATCCGCCGAGCCGGCAATAAGTGGGAGAAGGCTGCCTACGGGCCGGGAAAGTCCTTCTCGGACCAGCCTGACAACATTGCCGGAGCTACAAGAACCGAACCAATGTGACGGTGACTGGCGGCTTCGTCTCTTATCGGGCCGATGCTAGTTTCACGGGTTGCCTCAGCGGCACGCGCCGCAGCCACAGCACTCCTCCAGCCAGTACCAGCAGCAGCGCAATGCCCTGCGTGTCCGTCATGAAGCCGAGGAACTGTCCCCGTCCGGGATCGCCACGGAAGAACTCGATGAAGTAGCGCCCGATGCCGTAAATGATGAGATATGTTCCGATAATCTCGCCTTCGAACTTCTTGCGCCGCAGCAGCCACACCAGGAAGATGCAGTTCGCGAGTTCGAGTGCGAATTCGTAGAGCTGCGTGGGATGCAGCGGAACACCGAGAGGCGTTCCAACGATTTCCGCCGCCAGCGGATTCTTAAACGTAACTGCCCAGGGCACGTGGGTTTCGCGCCCCCAGCAACATCCGGCGGCGAAACAGCCAATGCGGCCGAAAGCGTGTCCGAGCGCGAGACCGGGAGCAAACACATCGCACGAGGCCAGCACTGGCATCTGGTTGCGGCGCATGTACCAGACGCACATGACGATGGCGAGCACCAGTCCACCGGACCATACGCCCCCCGCCTGTAGCGTCGAGAGCGCGAAGATCTCCCCGGGATGCTCGCTGTAATAGCCCAGGTCCACGAGAATCATCAGTATCTTCGAGCCCAGAACTCCGGAAAGTATTGCGACGATGCCCAGGTTCCACAGCTTGTCGGGATCGATGCCCTGCTCGCGGCCCAGCTTTACGATGAGTAACAACCCAAAGATGAGGCCGAGCGCGGCCATGAAGCCGTAGGTCGGGAGATTGAAACTGCCAATGTGCAGAAGACGTGGAAACACTCTTTTATTGTAGATGCACAGGCGGGATCCGGGGACTTAGAAGCTCACTCCGGCTTCGAGGGTTACGGCAGTGCTGCTGGAACCCGGATCGAAGACGTACGTTGTGAATTCGATTTTCTTGCGATCGCGCAATTTGTGGTGGAAGCCTACAAAAAATCCCTGCTGGATATCGAGCTTTGTCTGAAACACCTTGGTGTGTTGCGCCACATACCCGAAGCGGAACCAGTCAACAGGAGCGACGGTCAGTTGCGGCCAGGAATAATAGAAGTTCTCGGCTTTGGAGGATGTATCGAACACATACTCGTTGTCGATGGAAAGTTCCAGGATCTTCCATGACACCGACGCCTCGCAGCCCGGTGCAATGCCGTTGGCGCGACCAAAGACCCCGCCGATCATCGGAGTCACCTCGAATTGCCACGTTTTGCCCCAGCTGAAGTTGTATCCGCCCCAAAGCGATCCGGTGCGGAAGTCCTCGTAGTTGTAGCGAGCTTCGAGGTGCAGCCACTTGTGGTCGGCGGTGAACGTCGGCTGGGCATATCCATCCTCGCCGTCGATCAGGTAACCGTCGACGGTGAGCGAGTACTCCCAAGGCTGGCTATTGGACGCGTCAGCCGCCGGCGCCGGGCTGTGGGGTTGTGGTTTGGAGGAAACCTGCGTCCATGCGCAAGTGGAGAGCAAGAGAAGCAGCGCAGCGGGAGACCACAACTGTGCCATGCTCAGCCGCCCAGGGCTATCGTCAGCCCCACCAGCACCAGACCAACAACTACCATCCTGAAACCGTCGCGCCATGGGTGGGTTCCAGCATACTTGCCGTACGCATAGCCGGTCAGAAAAAGCATGCCAAGGGCAACCAGGTTAGAAAGCCGCAACGCGAGACCCGGCCGTCTAATAAACAGGAATGGCAAGACGACCGGCAAGGTGGACAGGAAAACCAGCAGGAAAACTCCGAACGCCGCGCGGTAATCCGAGAAATGCAGCCGCGCGCGCCGGGCCGGCTCAGGCAACTGCGTAAACCGCTGGCGAATGGCCTCGACCTCTACTTCCGTGAGCACGGCGGCGAGATCATCCGACATGGCGTCCGTGATGAGTTGCCGTCCCTCGTCGGGGGCGGTTGCGCGCACCTGCACCAGGAGCTTCCTGTTGTGCCCACGCTGACTGAGCACCGCGATGAGGTACATCACGGCGTCAATCACTCCCCACGCCAGATTGCACCCGAGCGCCGCGATCAACATTCGATCCACCCGGTCATGATCGGCGCCGGTGATCCTCATGGATGCGGTGAAAGTGAGCACCATGATGAGCCCGAACAGGACTTCGGAAGTCCGCTCGATGGGGTCAAGAAGCTGAAAGCCGAATATACGCTGGTCATGGGCCATGCAATACCTGGGACCGCTAAGAGCCCGATAATTCAAGGAACGCAGCAGTAGAACAGAATCTCGAACGTGAGGTAAACGGAAATCCGGCAAGTACGTGCGCGGGACCGTTAAGGGTGATTGCGGAGGAAAAGAAATCCGTCTCCGGACGCCCACGACTTGCTCTGCGGCGCGGCGGATGGGATACGCCGAACACGCAAAAGAAGAGCCGACCCGCGTGGCCGTGGATGGTGGGCCGTCAATGAACCCGTCGCAACGGTGGGAACCCTCCGCGGCTCTTTAGGCATCTCCGCGTGGCGGAGCATCGCACACCGAACCGTATTCGAGTCGGGCCCCCTGTTCATTTGAATGTTGGTTCAAAAAACGGTGACCACCAACACCAACTTTGCAGGCCGGCTATCTGTCGCGATGCTACGAAAAACCCCATGCAATAGCAAGGGGCGGAGCGGCAAAAACGCAGGAATTTTATCAATAACGGAAAGAAAAAAATGTATCCGAATTGAAACCGCTTCGTTGCACCTTGGACAACGATGGTAGGACCGTTATTCCTATCCAGCAAGCCGCGCTTCGTCCAGCACTTCGTCGAGTGCACCCGACAGCTGTTCAGCGCGCGTGTGGTAGTCGCTGTCGATGGACTCGTACTTGCGCTTCAGTAACAAGTATTCATCAGCGATATTCAGTGCGGCCAGCACGGCAACACGCAGCGAGTCCACGGTGGACGCCTGCTGCGAGATGAGACGCATCTTGGTGTCAACGTAGTCGGCGAGTTTGCCGATATACTCCGGGTCGGAACCGCGAAGCTGATAAGTCTGATCGTAGATTTCGACACGGACACTGCCGTTGCCGTTCGATTGAGCCAAGTCTAGCCTCCTGCCCGCAATGCTCCCTTGACGGACATCGCGCTCTCGCGATTATCTCCCCTATTCCTCGGCAGTTAAAGTCTCAATCTGGTCGAGCATCTTTTCTACTTTGGTTCGTACCTCTTCGCGCTCTTTGCGCAGGGCGACCAGTTCGGCGCGAACGGAGTCCAGCTCCTCTTCGCGCTCGGTCAACTGCTCGCGCAGACGGGCTGTGGCCTTTTCGGCGGTCGCTTTGGCAGCGCGCTCCACCTTCAGCAGTTCGATGGTCTTGAGGATCTTCTCTTCCAGGGAATGAAAATCGGCATTGGACGCGGTGGCAGGTTCTTCGAGTGTGTTGGCGGACATTCTGGCGATCGACCTCGAGGTAAAGAATGAGCGCAGTATAAATCAGATGCCTGTGCATCCTTCCATCGGGTGTGGCAATAAAGTGATGAAATCGTCGCGGGAACCGCGAATTGTAATACAGGTTGTACAATCGAGGCGATCCCAATGCCACTCAAACTGGAATTTACTCCCGACGAGTACGTCTCGGAACTCGACCGTCAGACTAAGATGGCGCAGGCATTGGCGGCGGGGATCAATGACTCGTCCCTGAATTGGCAGCCGAACTCCGGCAAGTCGTGGAGCGTTCTACAGTGCCTCGATCACCTCGCCATGATGAACGGCAAGTACGTCAAGGCAATGCAAGACGCGGTGTCGAACAATCGTGACCAGTTGGAGCCGCGCAAGGGGCTCATCCAGCCGTCGGGGTGGCTGACGCGCTGGTTCATCGGCACGGAAGAACCGCCGCCGACGATTCAAACTTCCGGCCCCGAAGAAGATCCAACCGCCGTCGAAGCTGACGGCGACCGTGGTGGGCGAATTCTGCGACTTGCAAAAGCGACTTGCCGACTTCGTGCGTGAATGGGGCGAAGCCGACCTTGGCGACCTGAAGGTGAAAGACCCGCTGTTCCCGCTACACCTGACCGTCGATACGCAGTTGCTGATCATCGTGCTACCACAACCGGCGGCATCTGTGGCAGGCAGCAAATGTGAAGCAGAACGCGGCGTTTCCAGGTTGAAGCCTTCGCTAACTGCAAAAAACATTTACCACCGAGGCACAGAGAACACGGAGAATTCTTTCTAGATTTCCTGAGTGCCTCCGTGTCTCTGTGGTGCAAGTCTACCGCTTAGCTGCGCAACGCTCCGCCCAACCCTTCCAGCGCCTTCACGATCTGCGCCGACCACTGCGCTACTTCGTCGTCACGCAGTGTGCGTTCCTGCGACTGGAACTCGGCATGGAGCAGCGTCGAGTACTTGCCGGCTCCGACCTTCTCACCGCGATAGACTCTCCACCGGCGCGAACGACTGCATCTCTGCGATTCCCAGCGTCTCGACGGTCGAGTGAATCCGCTCAAACGAAACCGTGTCATCGAAGAAGAACGAGAAGTCGCGGCCGACGGCCGGAAACTTCGAGAAGCGCTGATACTTGGGTTCGCGCAGCGGGTGCTTGTACAGGCGATCGAGCATAACTTCGGCGAGGAACACATCCTGTCGCAGCTTGCGCGCGGCCGCCACTTCAGGATGCAACTGGCCGAAGCATGCGACGGTTTCACCGTCGAGCACCGCGCGTGCCGAGCGTCCAGGATGGAAGTACTCCTTGTCCGTCTTGTCGTCGAAATAGAACTTGCTTGTGCGCGAATGCCGCCAGTAGTTGCTCGATATCGCCCTTGATATGGAAGAATGTAACCGGCTTCGGGCTCGTCGTGCACGCTGTGCGGCGCAAGATTGCCGGTGGCGGCGAAGGCCAGGCGGCGATGCTCGTCGTGACGGTCGCCGATCTTCTCGAAAACCTCTCCTGCCTCGAATAGGCGCACATCGCTGGTTCCGCGATTCAGGTTGTAGCGCAATCATGTTGAGCAGGCCCGGCACCAGCGAATTGCGCATGTATCCCGCCTCTTCGCTCAGCGGATTGGCCAGCGCCAGCGGCTCCGCTACCGCCGAACGTCTTGGCGTCTTCGGCAGAGATGAAGGTGATCGAGATAGCTTCGTCGTAGCCCAGCGCCAGCATGGTCTGGCGAACGCGCGCGTCTTTGGCCTCGTCGGGCAGCGCGACCACCGCGCCGGTAAACGACGGCAGCGTATTGGGAAAATTGTTGTAGCCGTGAATGCGCGCCAGTTCTTCCAGCACGTCAATCTCGCGTTCCACATCGAGCCGCCAGGTGGGAATCGTGACACTGAACCCATCGCCGACTGCCGGTAACGCCAAATCCAAGTGAGCGCAGAATGCGTTCGACTTCGCTGTCACTGATATCAATGCCTAAGATACGTTTCACCTCTGAGCGCCGCAGCGCGATGGGCGCACGCTCGACCTTGCGCGCGACGGCGTCAATGCGGTCGCCTACAAGCTCTCCGCCGGCGGTTTCAAGAATCAGTTCAGCGACACGGTCGCATGCAACGGGCGTAATGCCCCAGTCGGCTCCGCGCTCGAAGCGGTGCGAGGCGTCGGTGTGCATGCCGTGGCGCTTGGCCATGCTGCGCACCGTCGCCGGATCGAACCATGCCGACTCGATCAGCACATTCTTCGTCTTCTCGGTGATCATCGAGTCGAATCCGCCCATCACGCCCGCCAGAGCGACCGGCTTCGTCCGCGTCGGCGATGACCAGGTCGTCGGTCGTGAGCTTGCGATCGACGCCATCGAGCGTCTTCAGGACTTCGCCGTCGCGGGCGCGACGCACGATGATCTTGCCACCTTCCAGCAGATCGAGATCGAAGGCATGCGTGGGATGTCCGAGTTCGTTGATCGCGTAATTGGTCGCGTCGGCAGCGTTGTTGATGGCGCGCGAGCCCAGCAGTTCCAGTCGCTTGACGATGCGCTCGGGCGACGGCCCGATCTTCACTCCGCGAATGATGCGAGCTGTGTACCGCGCGCAACCTTCGGTGTCTTCGATGACGATCGGAAAATCTCGTTGTCATCCTGAGCGAAGGCGGCCGTGGGCGCCGAAGTCGAAGGACCTGCTTTGTCTTCGGCAGCTTGGGTTCAAACGGTTTCAGCTCCACCGCATAAATCGCCGATGCTTCCCGCGCCACGCCGTAGTGGTTCATGGCGTCCACCCGATTGGTGGTCAGGTCCATCTCGTAGACGGTCGCGCCGTGCTCTTCGACCACGGTCTCGACGGCGATTCCGGCGGACGTCAGGTCTTCGGCGAGTTGGCGATCGTCCGCCTTGATGTCGACGAACTCACGCAGCCATGCGGGGAGAATTCTCATGATTATGTTCTGGTAGAGCTGGCCTTCAGGCCAACGTCCACGGACGTTTATTAACTCCTGGGGCTTTAGCGCCTAGGCGAACTGCTCCAAAAACCGCACGTCGCCCTCGTAGAACAACTGGATCTCTTCGACCTCGTACTTCAGCATGGCGATGCGCTCCACGCCCATGCCGAAGGCGAAGCCCGCTGACCTTCGACGAGTCGTATCCGTTGTGTTTCACGAACTCGAACACGTTGGGATCGACCATGCCGCAGCCCAGCAGTTCGATCCAGCCGCTGAATTTGCACTTGCGGCAGCCCTTGCCGCCGCAGAAGATGCAGCTCACCTGCATGTCGGCGCTTGGCTCGGTGAAGGGGAAGAACGACGGATAGAAGCGCGTCTTCACCGACGAGCCGAACAGCGCCTTCATGGCGTGGTCGAGCGTGCCCTTCAGATCGCAGAACGTGATGTTGGTATCGACCGCCAGCCCCTCGACCTGGTGAAACACCGGCGAGTGCGTGGCGTCCAGCGGATCGTTGCGGTGCACCTTGCCGGGAATGACGATGCGCACCGGCGGCGGCTGCTTCTCCATGGTGCGAATCTGCACCGGCGAGGTGTGCGTGCGCAGCAGCAGGCGATCGCGCGCGGCCTTGCGTTCTTGCCCGGCGATGAACAGCGTGTCCTGCGTGTCGCGCGCCGGATGGTTCGGCGGAAAGTTCAACGACTCGAAGTTGTAGTAGTCGGTCTCGACCTCGGGGCCTTCGCCCACCGAGTAACCCATCGCCTTGAACACGGCGACGATTTCGTCCTGCACGCGCAGCACCGGGTGCTTCACTGCCGATGAGGACGCTGCACGCCGGGCAGCGTGATGTCGAGGCGCTCGGCGGCGAGCTTCGAGTCAGCCGACGACCCCTTGATTCGAAATTGCGCGGCGTCGATCGCAGCTTCGGCGCGTGTCTTCAGTTCGTTGACGCGCTGTCCCACGTCGCGCTTGGCATCCCTCGGGGCAGCCTTCAACCACGTGTCGTTGACCTGCGTGAGCAGGCCGTTCTTGCGCGCCAGCCAGCGGTCGCGAAAATTCTTCCAGTCGGCCTCGGAGTTCAGCGCGCCGGTCTCGGCCGCGAGCGCTGCGAACAGATCCCCGACGGCGCTATCCAACGCTGCTGGCGAATAATCTTCGAGTTTGGGAACCGTGTACACGAGTGCGTGTCCCTAAATTACAACGGGCGGCCCCGCGGCCGCCCATCGCGCGAATACAAATTGTTCCTGGGATGAACGGCTCTAGGCGGCTTTCGGTGTAGCTGCGTGCGCGGCTTTCGCCTGCTCACACAGCGCCGTAAATCCGGCTGCATCCTTCACTGCCAAGTCTGCCAGGATTTTACGGTCCAGCTCGATGCCGGCCTTCTTCAAGCCGTTGATGAACTGGCTGTAGCTGATGCCGTTCAACTTCGCTGCCGCGCCGATGCGCACGATCCAGATCGACCGGAACTGGCGCTTCTTCTGCTTGCGGCCGCTGTACGCGAACTTCAGCCCGCGCTCAACCGACTCTTTCGCCTGCCGGTAGAGCTTTGATTTTGTAAGGTAATAGCCACTTGCGCGCTCTAAGATCTTCTTGCGCTTGGCATGACGCTTGGTACCACGTTTTACGCGAGGCATTGCTGCTCCTTTTTAACTTCGTTTAAGCGGCTGGAGGCAGGGACATCGACCACGCTCGAACTTCGAGGGGCCCGGAATCGCCTCTTCACTCGCTGTTGCCCGTCGGCGCTTGGAGCGCTCGCCGGTGCCGCACCGTGCGGCCCTTGTTCGTGACTAGTACGGGATCATGCGGGCCACTTTCTTCTGGTCCGCCTTGTCCACCATGCTGTCGGTATCGAGATGGCGCTTGCGCTTGGTAGCCTTCGAAGTCAGGATGTGGCGCTTAAAAGCGTGTCCACGCTTGAACTTGCCCGTACCTGTCTTCTTAAAGCGCTTCGCCGCTCCACTGTGTGTCTTAAGCTTTGGCATAACTATGTTGTTATTTTACAACAAACATCCGAATTTCTACGAATGGCGGTACGGGTCAGCTTGCGGCTGGGGTGGATTCCGGCGCATTCCACAGCTGCGCCCCGGCCACCACAAACCAGACTGCCTGACCCAGCACGACAATACCGAATCGGTGCGCATCCAGCGGTAAGTGGCCCGAAAACATGGCTGCCACCGTGGCCACCGAAAGAATGCATCCATAGATCGCTAACCCACGCGCGAAGTTGCCGCTCCGCCAGATCCCTACCGCCCACAACAGCAACGCTGCGGATGACATCGCCACAAACACCTGCGCGTACCCCTGGTTCCAGTAGAACGTGTAGTGCGACAACATGCGCCAATTGTCGATTGCCGTCTGCGAACCCGTCGATGCGACGATTTCACGTAGGACATCGGGCATGACCAGGCCGTCGGCAACCGCTGCGCTTGTGATCGCAACCAGTGCAAATGCGTAGAACACCAGCCCGGTAATACCGAATCGCCCGGTGCGATCTACCCGACGCGAGAGTCCCCAACCTCCGAGGAACTGCACTGGCAGCCAGACCATCGCGAACGAGTGCACCAGAACGATCATGCGGACGGTTCTCTCCAACTGCTCGGCGGGGATATGGCCAGTCGGATGTACCGCCATGGTTATAATCGAGCCGCATGATCCTGTGATCAGCGCAATTGCACTCAGTCGATTGTCCGTCATTTGCTGGACTGTAGTGAGGCAGGCGTCCCAGGTCAACCTGCAATCGTGTCAGATACGACGATGCCGAACAATGAGGCACTCAATGTCCGGAAAAGCTGATTCACATCGCCGCAAGCCCGACCGCCGAGTGAAGCGCACACGCGACGCCTTGGGAGATGCGCTGATAGCCCTCCTGCAGGAGAAGCCCTTCGACGGCATCACCGTCCAGCAAATTCTCGATCGCGCCGGAATCGGCCGCTCCACCTTCTACGCCCACTACCGCGACAAGGACGACTTGTTTCTCAGCGACGTTGAAGAGTTCATGGAGTTGATGTCTATGCAGCTTCTTCGCCGGGCAGAGAAGTCCGATCGAGTCGCTCCCGTCCGCGAGTTCTTCGCACATGTCGCGGAGATGCGCGGTCTGCACAGCGCTCTCACGGCCGCCAATAAGCTGACCGATTTTCTCGAGTTAGGACAGGGCCACTTCGCTCGTGCCATCAACTCCCGGCTGGCCGAATTGCCATCGACGCGTGGGATGCCGGCAAAGCAGCGAGTAGCGATCTCGCAGGCCTTCGCCGGAGCACTTTTTTCCCTGATGTCCTGGTGGCTCGCTCAGTTTAACCCTGCTTCACCCGAAGAGATGGATGACATCTTTCACCGAATGGTGTGGTCCGGCGTTCGGTCGCAGCCGGAGGTCAAGAGTCCTTCTACTAAGCAAAAGAAGCAAACGCCGAGCCTTTCGGCTCGGCGGCGTTGACTCACAAGAGTTCCGGGTTGTTACTCTGCACTTCCACCCCGGCTACTGTACCGGCGGATTCTGCTGCGTAGCTGGCGCCGGAGGCTTCGGTGCTCTCGGCGGCTTCGCCGGTGCCTGCGACTTAGGCGGAGCCAGGATCAGGTGCAGCGTGTTGCCTTCCTGGCGCGGGCGGAACTCCACCACAGCTTTGTCGCCGAGGTCCATGATCAGCCGGTCCAGAATGCCTCGACCTAGGCTTTGCCGCGTCATCTCGCGTCCCCGGAAGAAGATCGTAGCCTTCACTTTGTCGCCTTCGGCGAGGAAGCGCAGCACGTGGTTCTTCTTGGTCTCGTAGTCGTGATCGTCCACGTTGATCCGGAACTTCACTTCCTTGACCACGATCTGGTGCTGATGCTTTTTGGCCTCGCGTTCCCGCTTCTCCTGCTGGTAGAGGTATTTGCCGTAATCCATAATGCGACATACCGGCGGCTGCGCCGTCGGCGAGACTTCCACCAGGTCCAGGGTTTTTTCGCGGGCAATCTTGAGCGCTTCGAAAGGGGGCATAACGCCCAATTGGTTCCCTGCGTCGTCGATCACGCGAACTTCGCGGACGCGAATGCGCTCGTTGGTGCGGATAAAACGCTTATCGATACGGTCCTCCGGTTGAACTGCTGTAAGGCGAAGTATAACACGTTAGCGCGGCTGCTTTGCCGCAGTCATAGTGCGCCAATCGCCCTTGTAATGCGGCTTTGCGCGACCATCGACGAAAAAAATGGGCCACCGGGAAGGCGGCCCATATCGAAAGAGTTGTATCCAAAGATACGGTTAGCGCAGGAAGCGGCGCGAAACGCCCATCAGACCTAGCAGGCCTGTTCCGAGGAGAACCATCGTACCCGGCTCGGGCACAGTCGAGAACTCGTACGAGGTAAACCACGCGGTATCGCCTGCCCTCTGCAATGCCGGATCTAAATACATCGTTACGTTATAGGGAACTCCCGGCTGTTCCAGGACGAAGATAGCTCCCTGGCTCCCGTAGGGGGTTCCCGATCCGGATCCGCCATCCGAGGAGAAACCAAAGAGACGGAGGGGTGGTGTGTTGAACCCAACAATCCCCACGATGTCGCTGAAGTTAGTGACAGGGCTGCTCGCGTTGCACGGCAGTGTCTCGCAGAAAACCGTCGCATTGCCGAACTCCGAAACCTTTGCAAATCCCGGAGGCAGGGTGTAGATTGCGCTGCCATTACCCGGCCCAAACGCAGTCACCTGGGCAATAATGGTGTTAGTCACGTTATACACAATCAGGGTGTCAGTTATCACGTTAGCGAAGCTGGGCACTGCAGACAAGACCACACAGGCCAACGGCAGCGCGAGCTTAAACATCAGTTTCTTTCTCATTGGATCTCCTCTATCTCAGACAGCTCGAGCAAATTCAACCTGCCACCCAATGCTCTCGCCGCCGAGTCACTGCCAGGCTCTTACGCCATCCCTCAGTAAGCCTGTGCCAATGGTTTTACAGAATTCCGGCCGACCCTTGTCCCTGCCGCTTGAAGAAACGGCCGCGCATTGCTGCGACGTAAACATTGACCTGTGTCTGAAATTTGGCGCTACTTTCAGACCCAGTCACCATCTCCAAAGGTACTGCCGATTTTTAACCCCACACTCTACAGGGAGTACTACCCCTACAAGGTTCCGCTAGGTTAATGCCCTGCGAGAGATTCTGCAAGTAAATTCTTCGCGAAAATTTTTAACAAAAATAAGTTGTTTATTTTCAGTACATTGCGGAGTTGCAACTCGGAGAATGGCGGTCTGGAGCCGCCTCAGAACTTGCTGCGTCCTTCATTCACGACGGTTATATGAGCGCAGGTTCTACGCGTGCGATCACGTAACTTGAGTCGAAGTGACTTTCAAGACATCCCGCGAAATATCGATTCACACGAAACGTTGCGAGGATATTGGTAGGAGCGTGACCCTCGATTAGCAACTTCAGATAATTGTCAGTGATTGCCTCGGTGTGCCGGCCGTTGAACTTGGTCAACGTCAACCCCTCGACATCGCGTCCAACAAACGACTGCATGAACGCGCTCTTTTTCGCTTCGGCGAGATCACGAAGGATACGATTTCGTTCACGAGCGTGATGCACTGGAACTTGCTGGGGTATCCCTGCGGACGGCGTTCCCGGCCGAGAGGAATAAGTGAAGACGTGCAGATATGTGAAAGGCAGCCGCTCAATAAATGCGCGCGTTTCTTCGAAGTCCTCGTCTGACTCGCCCGGAAACCCCACCATTACATCCGCCCCTATAGCGGCATCCGGCATCGCCTTGCGAATACGCTCGATGCGATCGGCGTAGTGCCACGGGCGATATTTGCGATGCATCGCACGCAGGATTCTGTCGCTGCCCGATTGCAGCGGCACATGCGCATGCTTGCAAATGCGCGGCGAACTCGCCACCAGCTCGATAAGTTCGTTCGTCCAATCCATCGGTTCGACCGAACTGATGCGCACTTTCTCGATCGCAGTTTGCTCCAGGATCGTACGCAACATTGCCGTGAAATTCGTGCGGGGCAACAACTCTCGCCCCCACCGTCCCAGGTTGATGCCTGACAGCACCATCTCCCGGTAGCCGCGCGCCACCAGCGACTCGGTCTCTCGGATGACATGCTCGAGCGGCAGCGATCGGCTGCGTCCGCGAACAAACGGAATGATGCAGAATGAGCACCGGTTATTGCAGCCGTCCTGCACCTTCAGATTCGGACGCGTCTTCTCACCAGAATCCTCGCCCCCGAAAACCGGTGCGGCTAGCAATTCCGTGTGCGCAAAGATATCGCCGACTACCACATTCGGAGAAGTCGATTCACCGATTTGAACCAGCGCCGAAGGGCCTGCGATGTATTCCGCAATTTCGTGCTTGTGGGAGTTACCGATGACCATCTTGACGCCCGGCATCTGCGCCAATTCCTCAGGGGCCCGCTGCGCGTAACAGCCCGTCACTACGATCTTCGTGTCGGGGTTTTGCCGGTGAATGCGTCGGATGCTGGAGCGAACGTCCTGGTCGGCCGAGCTTGTGACCGTGCACGTATTGAGAACAATGACCTCGGCTTCTTCCCGGGAGCCGGCTCGGACCATTCCCCGCTCATTCAGTTGGCGCTCGATAGCCGCGCCATCTGCCTGCGTCGCCCGGCAACCAAAATTCTCGACAAAGTAAGTGCCCACGGTTCGATTATAGGGGTTCGCGGAGTCGCGCTCCCCGTATGGACACGAGGACTCTGCGTCTCGGGGGGAGCCGGGCTTTGAGCGGAAAATTTCACGACCTGCGATCAGGCCGTGGCAGCCGTGCGCCGCTGTTGGAAGCATTCGCGGCAAAATACTGGTCTGCCCTGCGTTGGCTTAAACGGAACGGTGGTTTCCTTCCCACATCCAGAACAGTTAGTGCGGGTTTCCACCTTGGAGTAATTGCCCGTTGGGGTCGTTCCCATGCCGGCTGCGCGTTTGGACTTACATGCCTTGCACCGTTTTGGCTCGTTCTTGAACTGCTTGTCGTGGAAAAACAGTTGTTCGCCCGCGGTGAAAACGAAGTCGCCACCGCAGTCGATACATTTCAAAATCTTGTCCTGGAATTCCATGAGGAGTTGCTCCCTTCAGCCCAAAATCCGTGCGACAAGTGGGCGGACTTGCGCTATCCATACGGTCCGGACTGAGGTCCACATGGAGCCACAAACCTGTCGTTCGGCACTACCCCTGGGTTCGGCCCACCACGCACACAGCATGGTTTACAGCATCATGTATTGCTGAATTCCAGTTAAGAAGTTCCCACGACAACTCGGTAGGAAAAGCACAGGGCCGCTCTTATGTAGCGGCCCTGCGTCTGAATTAGTCCTGCTCTTTACGAGCTTTCTTGCGGCTGCGTTTGCGCGCAAGTGCTTCCTTTACGCGCTTCTTCTCGCCAGGCTTGAGGTAGAAGGAATGACGCTTCACTTCCTTAATAATGTCCTCTTGCTGAACCTTGCGCTTAAAGCGGCGCAGGGCGTTCTCTAAAGACTCGCCCTCTTGAATGCGCACTTCTGCCAACGGGTAAACACCCCCAAACTCGCCCCGAAAGGGACATAATAGTTATCCCAGCGTTCCCAGGCTAAGTCAAGTTAAGAGTCCCACCAAAACGATTTTTTACCCCGCGGGCCGACCCCACAACCCGACTTTGACTTTACGCGTAACCTATTCAAAAATTGACCCTTACAGAGAGTTGCGTCTGCCGCGGGGCGTACGAATTGGTCGGCATCAGGAACCGCGAGTTCTTCACGAATTCCCCCGGATATAAGCTCTTTCCCACTTGCGTGGAATATGCGACAAACTGTCCGGCAGAGTTCAAGAATCCGTCGTCCGAGATGTCCACCCGTTGATTGATCCGATTGGCGAGGTTGAACGACTCCGCCAGCACCGTCAGGCGCAGCCGCTCGCCCAACTGAAACCCTTTACTCAGGCGAACATCGACTGTGAAGTAGTCCGGCCCAATATAGGCATTTCGCACCGCGCCAGGAAGACGGTCATTGTAAGGATTATCGTCACGGTTCGAGTCGCCCGCCATAGTTGCATTGATCGGCCTTCCGGAACCCACCGTCATGATCGTGGACACCGTCCAATGCTTCAGCAACGCATTGAGTGCCGGCAATTCAAAGCTCCAAGGCGTCTCATACACTGCCGATCCCACAAAACGGTTGCGCTGATCGTCGACACTGAGCCCGCGCTCGAGTTGCACGGCGTACGCATTTTGCACGTTGCCCGGGCGTCCCACCACCAGAGAGTCCGTGCCATCGTCAATCGCCTTCGCAAACGTGTAGCCAAGGCGAACGAACAGGTTCTTGTTTACCTGCCCTTTCAGCATGATCGTGCCGCCGTTATAGATGCTGCTCGCAGCGCTCTCAAAGGAATTGATCGTCCCCAGTCTCGGATCAGGCCGCTGCACGTCGTTGATGCATGGCGGGTACGGACAGTCCACGCTGCGCTTCGTCTGCCATGTTGCGAACGAAGCCACGGAGTAGTACTGACCTGTGAACACCGATTGGTCGTCGTACACCGGATAGTCCGTGATCTTCGGCTTGGGCAGGTTAACGTCAAGCGACCGGATCAGATGCTCGCCGTGAACGTACAGATAGCTGCCGGTTAGGCTCAACTTCCGTGTAATTCCATATTCCAGCGTTGCGCTGGCCTGCTCGGTGTAGGGCGTCTGAAAATCGGATGGAAACGCCGAGACCGTCGAGGTCAGATGTCCCGCAAGCGACGCCGGAGGCACACAGGTCACTGCCCCAGGAGGGCAGTTGACCAGCGCATTCGGATACTTTGGAAAGATGGCCGCGTCCGCCGGCTTCATGTTGTCGAGAAACAGTTGACTGTCCGTCAAGCCGTTGTCCACTTTCGCCTGCGAGGCATACATGTTCGGAATCTGGCTGTAGAACCGCCCCATGCCTCCGCGGAACACGACCGGATGACGCGTTCCGAGTGAATAAGTAAAGCCGATGCGCGGCGAGAAGTTGTCGGTTACGGTCGGGATTTTGCCCGCGGGTGCATACAGGGGATTACTCACTAATCCCGGTACTTCGAAGGTTTGCAGGTCATACCGCAACCCTGCGTTCAGCGTGAAGCTGTGGGTGATCCTTATCGTGTTCTGTCCGAATATCGCGTAGGACCGCGAGTTCGGATGCGATTCCGCGTCGCCGAAATTCTGCGCGTAATAACGTGGCACCCCATGGGCATACGCTCGTAACGGAGTCAAAGTATCGCCGTACTTCATCGGTGTGAAGAACCACGGGTTGACCTTTACGTTGTTGAAATAGTACGTGCCACCGAATCCCTGCGGATAGTAGTTGTATATCCAGGCTTGCAGAAAGTCGCCGCCGAATTTCCAGTTCATACGCCCAGTGTTATAGCTGGCCGTGTCGGCCACATGCAGTTTGTGTTCCTGCGTCATTCGGGGAAGAATGTTCGACCGTCCCATGCCGTCAACCAGCCCATAGATCTTCACCTTTGGCGCATCCGAATTGGCAAATGACTGCTGCAAGTCGCGCGAGAATTGAGCGCGCAGATTGGTCGAGAGCCGGTCGGTCCAGATGCTGCTCCACGACGACGCGAGGCTCTCCGTAGCTACATCCTCGGTGCCGTTATCGCTTTGGGTGTAGTTTGAAATCGGGCTGGCAGGGTCGAAGAATACGTTGTTGGTGCCGCTGTAGCGCGATGTGCTCAGCCGGAAAAATACTAACTGCTTCGCCGACAGATTGAAGTCGAGCTTGGCGAATCCGGCGCCTCCGCCCATGGTCGTCGGATAATCGCCCGCCAGCGAATTCAGTTGCGCCGCTGCCGCGAAGACTTGCGCCTCGTCGAGGCGATCGTAGTCAGCGGACTGAGGAACCACGGCACTTGCGCCGTTTCCGAACTGCATCACCGACGGTACCGCCAGTTGGTGCTGGTCGTATCCGACATAGAGGAACACGCGGTCCTTGCGCAGCGGACCGCTAAAAGTCCCTCCGAACTGGCGTAGCCGTTCATAAGGCTCGCTGCTGACATAGGCCGGCTGCGCATCGAAATCGCGGTCGCGCACATAGAAGAATCCCGTACCGTGCCAATAATTTCCACCGGAATTCGTGACCACGTTGAAAACTGCTCCACCGGCCCGTCCCAACTCGGCGCTATACCCGTTGGATGAAACCCGAAACTCCTTGATGACCTCATTGCTGAACTGGTATGGCGCTCGATATCGCCCGCGAGCTTGCGCGAAGAAACTATTGTTATTGTCGGCGCCATCCACCAGATAGCTGTTCTGGTAGCCGCGCGTTCCGCCGTAAGACAAATCGCCGTTCGATCCGGAAGTCAGGCCACGCGGGTCCTGTGTGACACCCGGCGAAAGCAACGCCAGGTCCGTATAGCGCCGTCCGTTGAGCGGCAGATCGACAATGGCCCGTTCGTCGATGACCTGGGATACTTCTCCGCTGTCGGGATCGAGAATTGTCGGCGGTGCAATTACCGTGATGCTTTCGGCATGTCCGACAGGGTGCAGCCGGAACTGCAACTGCGCTGAGCCACCAACGTGCAGTTCCAATCCCGACTGAGTGGCTTCAGCCATGTCCGCAGCGGAAACCGTGACGGTGTAACTTCCGGGCGCCAGCATGGCGAACTGGAAACGCCCCTCGCCATCAGTGCTAGCTTGCGTGTGGTACCCGTTGTCGGGATTGAGGACGGCGACGACAGCGTGCGCGATTCGCGCGCCACTCACGTCTTCGACGATGCCCTGCAGCGAGGTGTTGCCATCCTGCGCGTGGGCCGATGAGGTTAAGAGGCATGCCGCGACAAGCGACACGAAGAGACAAACGAACCAGCGGTGCAACTCGCCGGCCAGCGGTCGTTGCATGGGAGTGGCCCCTTCTTCCACTCCCATCCTGCTGGCCCCGCGCTCGCGCGTTCAGTGATGTAGCGCACCGGCACCCTGTGTCAAGACGTTACGAAGGTACAGGGCACCCCGACTTTCGCCTGTACTTTCGTAATCGGGAAAGTCCCGAGATGGGAATTGCAACCTTCGCGACCGCGTTATCCGTCGTACGCCTTTTGCAGATCGGCGATAATCAGCTTCTTCATTCCATAGAGTGCCTGCATCACGCGGTTCGTCTGCTCTGGCGTGCCTTTGCGCATCAACTCCATGAACATCTTGGGAACAATCTGCCACGACAAACCGAACTTGTCTGTCAGCCAGCCGCATTGCACTTCCGTTCCGCCCTCGGTCAGCCTGTCCCAGTAGTAGTCGACCTCTTCTTGCGTGTCGCAAGTCACCATCAACGAAAACGCGGGTGAAAGCTTGTAATGTGGGCCGCCGTTGAGCACGATGAATTCCTGACCGTCCAGAGTAAAAGTGCCAACCATGAGCGACCCCTTCGGCCCGGGTCCGGCCTCGCCGTAACGTGACGTCTGCACAACCTTCGAGTCCTTGAAAACGGACACATAGAAGTTCATCGCCTCTTCGGCGTTGTTGTCGAACCATAAGAACGGGGTTATTTTCTGCATATTTGTGATCCTTGGATTGGCGGTCTTTGGGATATTCCAGAACTCGTATCTACCAGTGGGGCCCGGAGCCCACCCAGGTCTTTGACCAAACTTTCTGCGCGATCTCCGAGCCCCCGTGGTGGACGGCTTTCGTAATCGAAACGACCAGGGTCGAATTACTTCGCGGCAACCTCAGCGACTGCTGTCGATCTGGGAAGGTTTGCCCCTACCCACGCATCAAAGCCTCCGGCAACATCTACCACATTGTGGTACCCCGCGCGTTCGAGCAGGCTGATTGCGATCAGGCTGCGATAACCACCCTTGCAATGCACCGCGACCGGCATGTTCTTAGAGATTTCCGGCAACGTCGCCTTGAATCGGTCCAGCGGATGCCAATCCGCACCATCGATGTGCCCGGCCTCGAACTCCGCCTCGCGACGCACATCGAGCACTCCGATAGCCCCCTTCGATAACTGCGATGCCAACTCTTGCGGGCTGATCTGCTTGACCTGCTCTACGGTAAATCCAGCATTCCGCCAGCCTTCGACGCCATGCTGCAAATATCCCGTGACGTCTTCGATGCCGATACGCGCCAGGCGCATGCGGGCTTCGCCGATCTGTTCCGAATTCTCAGCCACCAACACCGGCTTCGACGCCAGACCCAGCACCGCACCTGCCCACGAAGCGAACTGTCCTGACAACGGAATGCTCACCGAACCCGGCACGTGACCGGCAATGAATTCATTACCCGGCCGAACATCCAGCACCATCGCACCTTTCTCGAGCATCGCCTTGAGTTCCGCAGGTTCCACCGGCTTCAGGTCCGGCAGGTCGGACAGCGCCGGCGCTCCGGCGCGATTGATGGCGGCGTCTTCCAGAAAATAGTCGGGCCGCGCCGGAAGGTTCGAGGTCATCTGTCGGACAAACTCGTCGCGATCTTTGATCTGAAGCGCATAGTTCGTCAGCCGCTCGGTCCCGATAGTCGAGAAGCGCTCCGCCCGCATGTTCCGTCCACAAAGCGAACCTGCTCCGTGCGCCGGATAGACCATCACGCTGTCGGGCAGGGGCATCAGCTTCTTGTGCAGTGAGTCATGCAACATGCCCGCCAGCTGCAGCGGCGTATGCGTAGGCGACAGATCGGGACGCCCCACGTCGCCGATGAACAGCGTGTCCCCGGTCAGCACCGCCCACGGCTGCTCGCCCTTTCTCTTCATCCGTCACCAGCAGGCTAATGCTCTCCGGCGTGTGTCCCGGCGTCGCCAGCACTTCGATCTTCAGCTTGCCTACGCGAAGCTTATAACCGTCATCCACATCAACGTGCGGAAACGTCGCTCCCGCGTGACTGGACAAATAGATTTTCGCCCCAGTGCGCGCCGCCAGTTCCTGGTGCCCCGAGACGAAGTCAGCGTGCAGATGCGTCTCGAAGATATGGCGGATCTTCAGCCCATTCTTCTGCGCGGCCTCAAGGTAAATCTCCACGTCGCGCTGCGGATCGACCACTACGGCCTCGCCCTCGGATCCGATCAAGTACGAAGCATGCGCCAGACAGCCTAGATAGAACTGCTCGAAGTACATAGAACGGCCTCGATTCTTAAGACCCCACAAAGGTGTGCCAACACAAAATACCTGCAAAAAGGGCAGGAAGTCTACTCTTGCGAAAATCAATCAGCCGGCGCCTCAAACCGATGTAGAGTATCCGCCATGATTATCCCCGACACTTCCCCATCGGTGCGTCATCGCATTGTGAAATCGTTCGCCCTGCGTTCGCAGACCGCAGCGCGCGACGCCCTCATATCGCCGCCGCCGCAACTCGATAACGGGGACGAAGCGCGGTATGCCGACAAGTGTGGTACCTACACGAAATGTATTCGGCAAGCGGGCATTGGACGCGTCGATCTGGCGGCTTATCACTCATTCAAAAAGGCGCTGGAGAGTGGACGCCCGGCTGACTTCGAAGCGATTCAACTTGGCGGAACCCGCACTCTGAATGGCCCTCAAGGGGGGCTGGCCTTTGATCTGGAGGGTCTCGACAGCAGCCAGTTCTCGCCGCCCCCGGCGCCAGCGTTGGCCAGCGAAGCCTACGCCACTGAACTCGTCGAGCTGTACTGGGCCTCGCTGCTGCGCGACGTCACCTTCACGGATTACGATTCCAATCCGGTCGCCGCGCAGGCAGCCAGTGAACTCTCGTCGCTTCCGACGTATGCCGGCCCGCGCGATGCCTCCAACCAGGTCACGCCCCAGTTGCTGTTTCGCGGACCGTATGCCGGCGAAAACCTCGGACCGTACGTCTCTCAGCTCTTCCTCAAGAGTTCGCCGATGGGCGCGTTGCGCATCGAGCAGCAGTATTCAACTCTGCACGCCGGGCTGGATTATATGTTCGATCCAACCACATTCCTGCAAGTGCAGAACGGCATCAGCACCGGCTTGGCAATCGTGCCCGAACCTCCTGTGTATATGCACAACGGCCGCGGGCTGGCGGCTTACACTCACGTCGATGTTCTCTACCAGGCTTACTTGATGGCCTATCTGGTGCTTAATTCGATCGGCACACCGCTGAATCCTGGCAACCCTTACCTCACGTCGAAAACGCAAAACGGATTCAATACCCTCGGCCAACCCGACATTGCCGCAACGCTCACAGCCGTGGCCAGAGAAGCCCTCAAAGCTGTCTGGTATCAGAAGTGGTATGTGCACCTGCGCCATCGGCCGGAGTCGGGTGGCGGAATCGTCCATCTCATTCGCACCGGTCAGGGCAACACCATTCAGGGTCAACTTCATCCCAGCGTCCTGAACTCGCAAGCGGTCGCTGCCAGTTTCGCCAAGTACGGAACTCACTTCCTGTCGCAGGCATTCCCCGAAGGCTCACCCACCCATCCGGCCTACCCAACCGGTCATGGAACTGTGGCGGGAGCATGCATCACGGTCCTGAAGTTTTTCTTCGATGGAAGCTTCCTCGTTCCCAACCCGCAAAAGCCTTCGAGTGATGGAAGCACCCTAATCCCTTACTCGGGCAGCGATGCCGGCCAACTCACGGTGAACGGCGAACTGCACAAGATTGCGGACAATGTCAGCTTCGGCCACGGAATTCACGCCGGCATTCATTGGCGCAGCGATACCGATACTTCTGTCGAGCTCGGCGAGGCGGTGGCTCTCGCTGTTCTCCAGGACCGCGCGCACACCTATAACGAGAAATTCACTGTCACGCTGACCAAGCTGGACGGGAGTACGGCGACGATCAGCAACGAATAGTTTTTAATTCCGAAGACACCTGAAATTGTCAGACTTCGCGAGTTGATTGAGAAGCTCGTCTTAGACGACAGGCGGTGGGCTTACGCTGCCTTCCGTGCTCCCGCGATCATGAGCACCACGCCCCCGAGGCATAGAATGCCCCCTACAACCGGTGGCAGTTTCTCGCTGTCATGGGTGGTCACTCCGATGCTGGTGTCTCCGATCTTGGCGCCATGAGAATGGCTGGTCGGAACAGGAACGGCAAAGGCCAGAATGCCAAGCACTAATACGACGATTCCAATCAGTACTAATGGGCGCACGAGCACCTCCTAAGTTCTAGAGCAAGTAGTGAGATGAACTTAGGTCGGATGGGGTTGCCTGATCGACGGGATAAGTCCTACAGGCCCACTGGGGGCGTGGCCACCTCAGTTGGCGGAGGCCCGCAAGTAGCATCGCACCAGATATGGTGCAGTATTTCGAGATCCCACTACTTAGGGCTTGCTTGGGGATTCGGAGCTTGGGCTCGTCCCGCCTGCGCCTTCACGGCTCCCGCCTCTTTCGATCCAATCTCCATCAAGCGCTTGGTCATCCACACCAATCCGAGAATCTGCGTCCACTCCGAGACGACATTGCCGACAACTTGTCCCCAACGACTGTTGGCATTCATGTGACGGAAGAGCAGTGCCCAACCGGCGAGCGTAACCACCAGGAAAATGGTGAGCGAGTGCTCGCGCAGGAACTCCAACCAGGGGGCCAGAGGCTTGACCTTGGGCTGCTTGCTCTCGCTCGAACCTTTCTCGTACAGCCGCTTGGTGACCAGAACCGTCACCAGCACGCCCGACCAGTCGGCAATAGCGTTACCAAAGAACGAACCGAGATGCGTCGCAGGATTCGATCGCGAGTAAAGCACGATGAGAGTCATAACGATCGCGAGCGTGGTGAGACTCAGCGAGTGACTCACAAGAAAAGGTCGGGGACTGCGCGAGGGAGACATGAACATTAATGTACTCGCAGATGCTCCGACAGGCTCTTGATAGCAGTACAATGTTTCGCACTGCCCACCCGTCCACCATTCGTCGAACTCAGCCTATCGGAAAAATTCACACGAGGAAGAAATGAAGATACGAACGACCCGCTTCTTTCAAGGGAAACCGCTCGCGAGCGCCGTGCTGGGGCTTTCCCTGCTGGTGCTTGTTTGTGCCGCGGACGCTTCTACGTTTACTTATTCGAACGGAACGAACCTCACTCTCGGAACAGCGCAACAGCTTAGCCTCACTCCGGATTTAGTCATTGGGCAGACGGGATCCAATTTCACTCTCGCGACCGCCCAGCCGGTCAGTCCGCTCTACCAGGCGTACGAGGTTTTTGGCACCATCAATGCGGGCCATCCTCAGGAGTTCTTCGGCTTTGGGGCAAATGTCAACGACAACATCAATATGCTCGTGCGTCCCACAAACCCCACCAGCCAGCTAACCGAATTGTTGCTGTACGACAACGCAGCGAACCTGGTGGCCATAGCCTCCGGCAACTACTTCGACGGCTTGTCATCGACGATTCAATTTACGGTGCCGACCGGAGAGAACGGAACATGGAGTTCGGAAGTTACCAGCCTGTCGCCGGCAACCTACAAATATGATTTGAGTTTTGCCTCGCCCTATACCGCTCCGTATACGACCAACGTTTTCGGCCACTTTTACAACGTACAGCAGCCGAATTTCTACGCCGTCAGCGCTAACGCCGGCGACAACTTGCATTTCGACCTCATGCCGACCACTCCGGGCAAGCTGACTGAATTGCTGCTCTACGACAACAATGGCAACCTCGTAGCGGTTGCCAGCGGTAACGGCTCCGATGGCTTGTCGTCGGTCATTGATTTCACCGTCCCGGGCGGCGACGCGGGCAACTGGACTGCAGAAGTTTCCACCTACATCCCGGACTTCTATCGCTACGACCTGCTCATCCAGGGCGACACCGGAGCTGGGCCGGTGAACCCGCTTGCACCACCGCCGGTCGCGCCTGAGCCGTCGTCGCTGTTCCTGCTGGGCACGGCCGTGGCAGGCGCAATCGGTGCAGCGCGATCGAAGCTACGCGAGTAGGATTGCACGCGACGAACAATGAGCCGCTCGGAATGAGCGGCTCGTTGAACTGCATGAGATCCTGGCGACGCGATGCGCGGTGACGCCCCTACTGTTTTTTGGCTTCGATCGACAAGAGCTCGATATCGAAAATGAGAGTCGAATTCGGTCCGATATCGGCGCCTGCGCCACGCTCTCCGTAAGCGAGGTCCGCAGGAATATAGACCTGCCACTTCGACCCTACGGGCATAAGCTGCAACACCTCGCCCCATCCCTTAATGACCTGTCCTACCGGGAAGGTCGCGGGCTCGTTGCGCTTGTACGAGCTGTCGAATTCGGTGCCGTTGATCAGCGTGCCGCGGTAGTTCACGGACACGGTGTCGGTCGCCGTGGGCTTCGCCCCGGTACCTTCTTTAATGACCTTGTATTGCAAACCGCTGGGCAGCGTTACCACGCCGTCTTTGCTCTTGTTGGCGGCAAGGAACTGCTGGCCTTCCTGCTTGTTGGTCTCGCTCACGCGTTGCGTCTCCTCTTGTTTCTTCTGCATCATCTGGGTACGCAGGTCCGTCATGACGGCTTTCGCCTCTTCATCGGTCATCTGCAACTTGCCGCCGGCCAGGGCATCTTTCACCCCGCGGGCCAGGACCTCCGGATCCACATCGAGGGAATCTTTCTTCATGCTCTCGCCAATGTTCATGCCAATGGCGTAGCTCACCTTTTGTTTCTGGGTCGTCAGCGGCGCAGGTGTAGCGGGCTTTGCCGCAGTCGCGGTGTGGGGCTTCGCCGTCGTGGTGGTCTTTGCGCCCGTGGCTGGTTTAGCGGTTGTGGCCGGAGCCTGCTGGGCGATTGCGCTTCCAAGAAGCATGATGCCGGCACTAAGGAAACTTACTGCGGTGACGAAAGGTTTTTGCATATGCACGATTGTCGCATTGAGGGGGCCAATTCGCGAACCTCGGCCAGACAAACTACCAGGCACCCGTGGCCAAATCAGCCCTATTCGCCGTTCCCTAACCTCGTGTTATGTTGAAGGATTCAGGACCCCCGCGATGATCCGTTCTTACAAAGGCATCTGGCCCACCATTCCCGACTCCTGCTACGTGGACGAGTCGGCGCAGGTCATTGGTGACGTGGTTCTAGGCGAGAACGCCAGCATCTGGATGAACGCCGTCGTGCGCGGCGACGTGAACTACATCCGCATCGGCGCTAACAGCAACATCCAGGACAACTCCGTCATGCACGGTATGCTGAACCAGTGGCCGGTCGAGGTAGGCGAGTGGGTCACCGTCGGCCATAACGTCACGCTGCACGGCTGCGTGGTCGAAGAGCGCTGCCTCATCGGAATGGGCGTCATCATATTAAATGGCGCGCGCATTGGCGCTGGCTCAATCATCGCCGCCGGCACGCTGATACCTGAGGAGACCGTGATTCCTCCGGGCTCGCTGGTGATGGGCGTTCCCGGCAAAGTGCGCAAGCAACTCAGCGAAGAATCGCAACAGACCATCTTGCGCTACGCCAACAATTATCTGGGATACAAAGAGACGTATTTGGCGGAGAGAAAGAAGTAGCCAGTAGCCGGTAGCCAGCCGCCAGTTACCCGCAAAACACGTTCGCACTGGATATTCTTGGCTGGCAACTGACTACTGACTACTGGCAACTTTCCTATGATCAAAGCCATCCGCGGAACTCGCGACCTCCTCCCGCCCGACACCGACCTCTGGAACCGTGTCGAGGCCAAGGTGCGCGACGTCTTCGCGCGATACAACTTCCACGAGATCCGCACTCCCATCTTCGAAGACACGCAACTGTTCGCGCGCGGCGTCGGCGAAGAAACCGACATCGTCACCAAGGAGATGTTCACGTGGGAGGACAAAGCGCGCGCGGCCAGCGAGAAGTCGCAATCGGTGACCCTGCGCCCCGAAGCCACCGCCGGCATCGTGCGTGCCTACATCGAGCACGGCCTCGACAAGCGCGGCAAGCTACAGAAGCTTTACTGCATCGGTCCGATGTTCCGCCGCGAGCGTCCGCAGAAAGGTCGCTACCGCCAGTTCTACCAGATCGACGCGGAGATCATCGGCCCGCCGAGCGCCGGCAGCGAGTCCCCTGCGCGCGACGCCGAAGTTATCGAAATGATCGCCTCGCTGCTTGACGAGCTGGGCCTACGTGGCTGGACGCTGCAACTCAACTCCGTGGGCTGTGCCGACGATCGCGCCCGCTACAACCGGCGCTGCGCGAGGCGCTTAAACCGGTCGTCCACCAGATGTGCACCGACTGCCAACGCCGTGCCGAGACCAATCCTCTGCGCGTGCTCGACTGCAAGGTTCCGCGAAGACCAGCCCATCATCGACAAGCTGCCGAAGATCAGCGCGTACCTCGACGACTCTTGCCGCGAGAACTTCGCCGCCGTGCGCGCCATGCTCGACGCAGTCGGCGTACCTTACATGATCAACGAGCGCATGGTGCGCGGTCTCGACTACTACACGCGCACTACCTTCGAATTCACCCATGGCGACCTCGGTGCGCAGAGCGCCGTCCTCGGCGGCGGACGCTACGACGGCCTCTCCGAATCGCTCGACGGTCCCAAAGCTCCGGGCATCGGATTCGCCATCGGCGAAGACCGCCTGATCCTCGCGCTGCAAGCCGAAGGCGTCACCGCCGATTCGAAACTCGATGCCTACATCGCTCCGCTCGGCGCGGGAATGAATCCAGAAGCGCTAAAGCTGGCGAGAGAACTTCGTCGCGCAGGCGTGACCGCCGACCTCGGCGATGAAACCTTCCGTCTGAAGAAGTCCTTCGAATCCGCCGAAAAAGCCGGCGCACGTTACATCGTGATTGTCGGCGAGAACGAGGTGAAGTCCGGCGAATTCGCGGTCAAAGAGCTCGCTAGTGGCAACCAGGTCACGGTTCCCCGCGCCGAATTGGTGGCGCACCTCACTCGAACCAATTAACCTTAGAGCATGCTCGATTTTCTTGGTGATTTGCAACGCACTCATATGTGCGGCGCGCTCCGCGCCTCCGACGCCGGCTCCAAAGTCGTTCTCATGGGATGGGTCAACCGCCGCCGCGACCTCGGCAACCTTATCTTCATCGACTTGCGCGACCGCACTGGCATCACGCAGGTCGTCATCAGTGCCGAAGCCGACCCCGAGCTGCACAAGAAGGCCGAGACTCTGCGCTCCGAGTTCGTCATCGCCGTCATCGGACGCGTCAAGCTGCGCGATGCCGGCACCATCAACAAGAACATTCCGACTGGCGAGATCGAGGTCGCCGCCGACGAGTTGCGAATCCTCAACGACTGCAAGCCGCTGCCCTTTTCGCCCTCCGACAACGACATCGCCAACGAAGAGGTGCGCCTCAAGTACCGCTATCTCGACCTGCGCCGCAACGAGATGCAGTACAACATCGAGCTGCGCCACCGCGTCGCACTCGCCATTCGCGAATACCTCAACGCGCAGGGCTTCTTCGAGATCGAAACGCCGTTCATGACGCGCTCCACGCCCGAAGGCGCGCGCGACTACCTCGTGCCCAGCCGCGTGCATCCCGGCGAGTTCTACGCCCTGCCGCAGTCGCCGCAGCAGTTCAAGCAGATCCTCATGATCTCGGGCTTCGACAAGTACTTCCAGATCGCGCGCTGCTTCCGCGACGAAGATCTGCGCGCCGATCGCCAGCCCGAGTTCACGCAAATCGATCTCGAGATGAGCTACGCGCGCCCCGAAATGGTTTACGCCGTCGTCGAGGGCTTTCTCACGGCGGCGTGGAAGACCATCGGCGTTGATATCGCGACGCCGTTCCCGCGCATGACCTACGACGAGGCCATTCGTCTCTACGGCATCGACAAGCCCGACATGCGCTTGCCCGCGATGTCGGACGTGAAGTCGGCGTTTGCGCCGGAGAACCTCGCGACGCTCAACATCGATCCTGACTTGCCGATCGTCGCCATCGTCACTCCGAAAGTCGGAGAGCTTTCGCGCAAAGAGCGCGACGACCTCAAGCTGCTCTTCGGCGATCGCAAAGACGCGAAAGTTTTCGAAGACATCAAGCGCCTCGAGAAATCCTTCCCTGACGCGGTCTCAAAGATTCGCGAAATTGCGAAACCCAACGCCGACGACCTGCTCGTCCTAGTCGCGGGTGCATTGTCCTCTGCGGTGGGTACTGACAACCGACAACCGACAACTGACAACTCTCCTCCCGCGGGTGCCCCATCCTTTCGCGAAGCGAAAGGGTGGGATTCGAAAAGCGTGGGACCTCGCCTCTCCAAGCGCGAACGCGAACTCCTCGCCGCCGCCGGACAATTCCGTCTCGCCCTCGGCCAGAAGTTCGCCGCCAGGCACGGTGCGTTCGATCAGCGCGACTTCCGTTTCCTCTGGGTCACCGACTTCCCCATGTTCGAGTGGGACGAGACCGAGAGGCCGCTGGAACGCCGCGCATCATCCCTTCACCTCGCCGCACGAAGAAGACATGGGCATCCTCGAGAGCGATCCCGGCGCGGCGCGCTCGCTCGCCTACGACGTGGTGCTCAACGGCACCGAGCTGGGCTCGGGCTCCATTCGTATTCACCGCCAAGACATCCAGAGCATCATCTTCAAGGCGCTGGGCATGTCGCCCGACGAGCAGCAGGCGCGCTTCGGCTACTTCCTCGAGGCGCTGCAATACGGCACGCCTCCCCACGGAGGCATCGCCCTCGGCCTCGACCGCATCGTGATGATCCTCGCCGGAGCCACCAGCCTGCGCGAAGTCATCCCCTTCCCCAAAACCGCCAAAGCCATCGACCTGATGATGGACGCGCCAACTCCGGTCAGCGACAAGCAGCTGAAGGAGTTGGGGATTGCGGTGGTGGTTCCAAAACGGGATCCGTGAGCGGCAGGTACCCCTCCTTCACTCGCAAATCGCCTTGGTGAGGTACGAGGAAATGCGGACAGGCTTTTGGGTCGCCCGGCGCTGCTATAGAGTTAACCGCATTAATTACCCAGAAACTCGAAGCATTATTGGGATCCAACAAGTACGAGTACGGCATGTAAAAGTAGCCCAAATCACCCTGATTTGGCCCCCACGAGTTTCGAACGATAAACAAGTTCTGCGAATTGTCGTAACCAATGCAGAGTACTGTGTGCAACCCGACCACCGAATCCGACGCGGACGGCAATGGGGTAATTTTATTCTGAACGCCTTCCGATTGAAAGAAGCTGTTGTACACAGTGAACCCGAACGTAAATGGGTACCCCGATGCCAAACAACCTTGCAGTTGCGAAAGGGTTTGAGTTAGCGCTTGATAAGAGGTAATCCGATAGTTGACCGCATCGTTATAGCACGGTTGCGGCGGCTGAGTTACTGGCGGCGATCCGATGGGAAAAGGCCCGCCATCGAAAAGCGGGGCCGTGGCGACATACGGCCATTCGTCTTCCGGACAGACGCCTTGTTGCTGCAGAGACTTGACTCCGTCTCTTATTTGTGCGCCGCCATCATAACCGACATTTCCTTCTATCGCCCGCTGGTTGTAGTACATGAAAAGCCGGGACGGGACAAATTGAACCAGACCTTGCGCTTTCATTCGATCAAACTGCACGGCAGCCGCGAGTGCCATCGCCGTGCAGCTCCCGATGGACCCCTGTTCATATATTGGCGGACACAGGGGTCTTAGATGATCTGAGAAGGTAGCGATTGCAACATTTCCGAGCGGGGCGCTATACAGCAGGTCGCGCCTGTCCGGGATGTCAGGTACCCAGCCGAATCCTGCCCTTAATCCTCTTGGGCATGACATATGTTCCTTACTAACGAGCCTTCCTGACCGCGACAATCCTATAGTTTCTGTGCAGTAGAGGTACAAAAAGCATCAATTTCACCAGATCGTCGGGCACTACCGCTCACACTGTCGCGCCGCACGTTGCGGACCTCGGCTAATACGAGCAGACCGAGAAGCCTTATTGCGCAGGCGCTGGTGCTGGAGCAGGCGGATTGGCTTTTACAAATGCCGCATGCTGACTGGCCTGGTCCCCTGCCGCTTGGTAAACTGCTATAGCGTTGTTCCAGGTAGTTTCCGCAACATCAACATCGCTTTCTATTGACTGGAACTGACCCGGTAGTGGCGTATTTGCGAAGTCCGGATCTTGCCTTTGTTTGTCCAAAGCATTTTTGAAGCTAATAAAATTCACACTGTATAACCCCTCAACTATCTTCAGATCAGTTAAATAGTCGTTTGCGAATGTGACGGCCTGATCCGAGCTGCTGACCGTCCTTTGAGCTCCGTTACCTTACCGGTCGAGTCTTTCAATGTGCTCGCGACAATGCCCAGATCCTGATTCAGATATTGCAGAACCGCAATGACTCTGACGCCTTGGTTTAGCTGGTCAAACGCGCCACTGAGTGCCTTCGATTGCCCTTGGTAATTAGCGAGTCCTCCGGCGCCAGACAGGATGGCGCTTATGGCCGCCGCCACATTCGCATCTTTGTTATTGTTGGTGCTCGTCGAAGACGTAGTAGTTGCGGTCGCGATACCTCCAGCTATCACGAGAATTTGTGAAATCAGATTAACGTGTGAACCGATAGTCTTGAAACCTGGAAAGGTGTCGAGCGTCGGTTGTAGAAAACTCCGCAACCGACTCAAATACTTGCCCCAGCGCCAACTGGGCCGCGAGCGTTTTGCTCGCATTGCTTACCGCTGTGATCATGTCTGCGCGAAGTTGCGCCTCGTTGTTACCACCTCCCGGTGCAACGGGCTGTCCTAACATGTTGCGACCGTTAACAAACTCATGCAGGTCAATCTCGGGGTGCTTCGCGGATTCGGCTAGCACCTGCCTGAGACTGTTTGAAAAATTAGCAGAACCACGCAAGGACTGGGCACCAGCTTGAGCGATTATATTATTCAAACAATCTCTCTCCTGCGTCGTCACCCTATGAGGTGTTTGAGTACTTAAGCATTGCTGGGGGGTTTGAGCCACCAACAGAGTAGACGTAAGACACACTAGTGTCGCGAACCAGGTTGCGACTGCCATTCTCAATTTTTTTTTCCCTCCCGAGATCTAGATTTCCGCATCTCTAGATTGTCTTGACTAAAAGTTTATCTTCGCTTTCAACTCATTTAGCTCTTGCGCTTGCACTCGTTTGTGGAAGGCCAATAGGCTCGCAGAGTTGTTGCTGTCCTGCTGTAATACAGAACGGAACCAATAAAGCGTCGCTTGCGGCTGATTTTATGGCCTAGTGCAACTCATTTAATCTATCGGTGGGAACAGCGGCAGGAAGACGAAGCAGCCCTGTGCCCCAAGAATTGCTTTGTATTCACACGAGCTAAATCACAAACCCCGATCTTACGTGAGGAAAGTGTGAGGATAATGCGGCCGGGTGCCCCAGGTTCGCCCATTCTTTGGGCTAACCTGGGTACGCGATCTAAATTGTGCTCTGCTTTAAGGAACGTACTGCTTCCAAATTCTTGCACCATTAAAAGAGAAATACCCAACTTGGCCCCACCAACTCACACACGTCTTCACGAAACAGTAGGACATAGTCCGAACGAGCCGGTATAGGTAACTCATTAAGACGTCGATGGGAGCCAGCGGCGGGAAGACGAGACAGCCCGGTGCCCCATGAACAGTCATTATTCACACGAGCTAGACCACAAACCCCAATCTTGCGTGAGGAAAGTATACGAATGATGGGGCCGCTACATATAAATGTCAATGGCCTGTTAGTGCCTCAGCCTGAAAAAATTGAAGGTATCCTCGGCGTCTGCAGGCAGGCGGATCGGTAACACTTCACGCTTCCTCAAAGCCTTTAGGCGGGTGGCGCATCCCGCCTTCCTTTGGCGGGGTGGGGATTTTCGTCACGACTCCCGAAGAGTTGCCCGACGTTGGCAAATGTAGGTTCAATGCCTTCATCCCGCTGTGCCATTAACCTCCCACACTCAAAACTCCAGTCCCACAACGTGGGACGGCAGAGGATAGCCCACGGCTCGTACTGAAAAGCGGCGGAGCCGCGATGTGGTTTTAGGCGTGGATGGTGGCCCACATATCCGTGGCCCATATCTGCCCGGGTTTGGCAGATGTGGGGCTTTCCCCCCAACTCCGCATGATGTCCGCCGTGCCAGACAATTCCCATTTCGGGAATCTCCCGCTTTTTTCTCACGATTTTCCTTGCTTTTCTCCCGCTTCCATCTGCACCCTAAAACTCAAGGGATCCGCCCTCAACACCGAGGGCGGATCCCTATTCATTTGCGGGCGAGCTTTAGCTACTATTGCTAGCTGCTAGTTCCCCTGAAAGGCACTTATGTCTCAATTCCCTCTATGCACCTACCTTCACGACGACGGGCACCATTGCCGTTCCGCCGCTGTTCGCGGACGTCAATTCTGTCTCTTCCATCTCCGCCATCGCGGACGCCGCATGCAGATGGCCCGCTCCCGCGCCCTCAACCAGCGCTTCCAGCTCTTCCTTCCTCCTCCCGAAGATCCCGCCGCCATCCACTCCGCGCTAACCCAGGTCCTCGAAGCCCTCGCCGCCGACATGATTGAACCCAGTCGCGCTCGCGCTCTCATCTCCGGCCTGCGCCTCTGCCTCCAAAGCCTCAAGAAAAAGGACTCCTGGCATGACAGCGCCTACCACTGTGACGAGCCCGTCGACTACGAAAACTTCGAAGCTGACTACGGCCTCCCCAAAGACATCGACATCAACCGCTCGCCGGAAGAAGTCTTTCCGCCTGCGAGCGAAGCGAGCACTGACAACCGACAGCCGACTGCTGACAACTCTTCAGTGGGAACTGACAACCGGCAACTGGCGACTGACAACTGTCTTCCCGACATCGCCGCCGAAGCCCAGCACATCCTCGACGTCAGCCGCGGCCTCCCACCCTCTCACGAAGACACCTCTCGTTTCGGCTTCTGTGTGACTCCGCTCGATGCCGAAATGATGGAGGTCACCCGCACGCAGGGCATCGAGGCCGCTCTGAAAATCCAGGGCCAGTTCGAACGCAACGAGCAGCGTCGCGTCCACCGTCGCCAAAGCAGCGCCGACCGCGAACGCTACGCTTTGCTTTCCATGCAGCACAACCTAAAGAAAGCCATCGAGAGGCACGCATCACGCGTCGCCGCCGACCGTGCCGCTGCCACGCCTGCCGCCGCCAAAGCTGACAAAAAGCCCTCCACTTCTGTAGTCGGAGAGCCGTCGGTTGCGGCCGAAATTCCCAAGCTAAGTGCCACGGGCTCAATTGGATAGCTGTAACTATCTTGAAAATCAATTGGATGGAAGGAATTTTTCGCTAATCAACCGAAACCAAAGCACCGCAAAAAATGAAAATTCGCGACGTAGCCTACGGCAAACTCTCATAGGCTGCGGCGGCAATCTCTCCTAGCGCCTGGCCGGCGACCTTCTGGGCGAGATCAGGTTCGTTGGCCAGTGAAGTGTGATTCACGTAGGCAGCGAAGACAATAGTGTGGTTCGATTTGGTGATCACGTAGCCGGCGAGACCTTTGGCGTTGAGCATCATGCGGGCGTTGAGGCGATCTTCGGAGCCGAAGGTGCCGGTTTTGGCGAAGACGTGTCCGGCGGCGGGACTCGTGACCTGGATTTTGACTAGCGTGCCGTCCTTGCCGAGGACAGGCAGTCCGCCGAAGAATGTCGCGAAGTCGGGACGGGTCTTCCAGTAGGCGAGGTAATGACACATGAAGTCGGGACTGAAGAGATCGGCCCAGTCGCCTCCGGCTCCGTCGCCTTGAGAAGCGCCGCTGAGATCGAGTTGCGCGCTCTTCAGGAATTCGTTTTCCACCTTGAAGCCGGCGTTCAGGACGTCCTTCTTGGCCTTCGCGACGAGCAGGCCGAGATAGTACGGCCCCATGCTGGCGTGAAGGTTCTGGCTTACCTTCAAGGTTATCTTCACGTCCTCGGAAAGAGGCGGCGAAGTGTGCTCGGCAACCACGTTGTCGGGCGTGTAGAAGCGGGTGAGGGTGGCGAAATCGGGAGCAACGGCAGACTTCTTCGGCTCGAGCTTGATTCCGGCGGCGACGATCGACTCGCGTAGCGCGGCGGTGGCGAATTGCGTTGGCGACGGCACCGGGTAGGAACCGGTCTGCATCTCGGAGCCGAGCGGAATGTTGCCGGTAAGCGTGACTTCGATGGAGCCGTCGGGAAGCGTGACGGGATCGGAGACATCGAGGCTTAGCTTGCTGTCGGCGGCTCCGGTAACGACTTTGTTGACGAAGTGAGCGTACGAGGTTTCGGGAGAGACGGTGAGCGCGACGGGATCGCCGATCTTCGCTGCGGGCTTGCCGGTGAAGTCGACCACGTTGTCGTTGACGACGATGGAGGAGAGTACGGTGTCGGTTCCGCCTTCG
This sequence comes from uncultured Acidobacteriaceae bacterium, assembly GCA_963738905.1. Classification (GTDB taxonomy): domain Bacteria; phylum Acidobacteriota; class Terriglobia; order Terriglobales; family Acidobacteriaceae; genus DASRAA01. The sequence continues at coordinate 358,403 of CAVTYG010000004.1, read as the reverse complement.
TGTGGACCGTCGGGCATGAGGGAGGTGTCGATGTAGATGTTGCCTTCGACCTTGCGAACGCCCTTGTCGTAAATCTGTTTGGCCATCTCGCGGATGACGGTGAGCGGATGTGCCGGCAGAGCCGGGCCCTGGTAAGTGTGATCCTCGTCGACGAAGGCCAGAGTGCCGTCGGGCTGAATGCGGTTGGAGAGATTAGGGTCTCCGCTGGCGACGAGGATGATGTCGCCTTTCAGAGTGCCGTGCTTATCGATGGGGCCGGTGCGATAGATATAAGTATGGAATCGATAGTCAGCACCAAGCTTGGCGAGGACGGTTCCCTCGGTCAGGAGTTTGGTGGTGGAGGCTGGAACGAAGAGCTTGTCGGCGTTCAGGGAATAGACGACCTGGCCGGTTTGGAGGTCCATAAACTCGATACCGAAGTTGGAATGGGCGAACTCGGGACGAGACATCACGGCCTGAATTTTGGTGGCAAGGGCGTTGCCCGATTGTGCGAGAAGAGGTGGCGCGGTCGGCAGAACAACGATGAGAAGGCTGAGGATGGCGCGGCGAGTTCGGAGCACTGTGAGACTCCTTTGGGCAATGGGGAATGACACCTCCAGCAATGTACAACGAGCGTGGCTTCGTGGAGTCTCCTCGCCATGGCGAAACCCGTTGGCGGGTTTGGTACGAGGGGGCGGCTCGAAAAATTGAAGACGTGGGTTATAATCCAGCGCTAAGTTCCGAGGGGACCTCATGCCGAACGAATTGACGTGGGCTGACACCAATAAGATCGGGATCCAACTCTCCAATACCCATCCGGCCATCGAACCCAGCGTCGTCGCGCTGAACGACCTCCACGGTTACGTCGTCGGCCTCAGCGAATTCAAAGACGATCCCAAGCACTTCGACGAACCGACGCTGGAAGCGATCCGACAGGCCTGGACGACCGAGTTTCTGGAACGTACACGGAACTGGGCCTAGGGACAGACATCCTGCTTATACCGAACGTGATGATGGTATGATTCCGCTCCTTGCCAAAGGAGTATGCCGATGAAGTTTTTGCGTCAGGTCGCCGGATGGTTCCTGATCTCGCTCGGTTTTGCGGGGACTACGCGCGTCTGCGCAGACTGCGCCTGCCGGTGAAGAGCAGCAAGTGCAGGCCGTCGTCAGCTCGGTGATGCGTCAATACATGTCAACGCACAACGCTCCCGGCGCGGTGGTTGGCGTTTCGATCCACGGCCATCGCTACTTCTTCCATTACGGCAAGGCGACCGACGACGCCGCGGCTTTCACTCCCGACACACTGGTGGAGATCGGGTCCAACACCAAGACGTTCACTACGACCCTGTTCGCCGTGGCACTGGCCCGTGATCAGATGCAGCCGGGTGAGTCAATCCAGAAACATATGCCCGACAACCTGAAGCTGGAGCCGCTGGCGCAGAACGCGACAGCCGTGCAACTGGCGTCGTTCCAGTCGGGCATGCCGGACGATCCGACGAACCTTCCGCCCAAGCTGGAGAGGCGCAGCATCGAGCACTACACAACGAAGGACTTTCTCACTTGGGTTGCGCACTGGAAGCCGGAGGTTCCGCCACCCGCTCCGTACAAGTATTCGAATTCGGGTATTGGTCTGCTGAGCTATCTGATGATGGATGCGACCGGCACGGGTTGGGAAGAACAGCTGCAAAGCCTGATTCTGTCACCTCTGGGCATGCGCGACACGGAGTTGCGTCCGAGCGCGGAACAGCAGCGGCGCCTGGCGCGAGGACATCTGAAGAACGGGAACGACGCTCCGATATGGCCGATCTTTGCCTGGTATGCGGCCGGGGGATTACGCTCGACCGCGCGCGATATGTTGCGTTATGCCGAGGCGAACTTAGGACATTCGCAGGTCGAAGGAAACGAGGTCCCCGAAGCGCTGACGACAGCGATGATGCAGGCCCAGACCCCGCTTTATCCGTTGCCGCCTCCGGCGAAGGCGCACCAGGCGATGGCGTGGGTGGTCACTGACGCCGATCCGTCCGAACATCTTGAGCCAATCGTGTGGAAGGATGGCGGCACGGCGGGATTCTCCAGCGGTGTGGTGCTGCATCACGGCAAAGACGTTGCCGTATTCGTCGCCGTGAACCAAGCGGGTCAGCCGGCGCCGGGACTGGGCATCGATATCGCGCGACACTTGCCGTAATTCGTCTCTGACTACTGCACGGTCACATTGATGGTCGTAGTGTGCGTCAGCGAGCCGCTGGTGGCCGTAATCGTCAAGTTGCCATTGAGCGGGGTCGGATTTGTTCCGGTCGAACCTCCACCGCCGCCGCCTCCGCAGGAAACCGCGCCGAACGTAAAGCACAGTAGCAGGAGTCCCAGCACGACGTTCCGCAAAGCACGTTTCGAAAAACGTCCGGGGTACGGCTTTGCGGCAAACACCATTCCGAGGGCAAAGACAAAGGTGGCATATGCGCTAAGGCCGCGATGGCGGAACGGCAAGGGAGCGCCGCGCCCGGAAGAGAGGACGGCACCGTTGATCGTGACGAGAGCGGTCCCCGTGCCGCCGGGCACGGTCGCTGGGCTGATCGTGCAACTCGTGGCTCCGAGCGACGACGGCACACTGCACGTCAAAGCGACGTCGGAGCTGAAGCCACCTACGGGCGTAATGGTCAGGTTGTCGGTAATGGTGCCGCCGCTCGGGACAGAGACGACTGGGCTGGCGACGGTGAGGGTGAAGTCCGGGGTAGCTGCGTTCACCGTGACGGGAATTTGGACGGTGTGGGTGATGGAGCCGCTGGTAGCGGTTATGGTGACCGAACCGCTAGAGGCAGAAGACGACGCAGTCACGGTGAGCGAACTCGACCCAGCGGCCGACGAACTGGCAGTGACCGAGGAAGGATTCAACACACAGCTCAGGCCGGAACTGCCGCTGCAGGAGAGACTCACCGTACCGATAAATCCCTGCGCGGCAGTGACGGTAAGGGCATCGCTGGTGGTGCTGCCGGCGGTCACGGTTTCCACGGCATTGCCGGAGGAGAGCTGGAAGTCTGCTACGGTGACCGCAACATTGATGACGACGGAATCGCTGGCACTGCCGCTCACACCTTGAAGTGTCACGACACCGGACTGCGCGACTTGCGAAGAGCCGGCCTGAATCGTGAGGTTTGCCGTGCCTGGGGTCGTGACATTGGAGGTATCGAAGCTGCACGTAACACCCGTCAATGAAGATGATGGCGTACAAGTCAATCCCACCGTGCCGGAGAAATTTTCTTTGGGAGTTACGCTCAGCGCCACGGTGCTGTTGCCACCGGGCGCCATGGAGACATTGCGGGACGTGGGCAGCAGCAGGAAGTGAGGATTAGGCGTGCCGCTCAGGGCGTTGAGGAGCGCTGTGGCATCGATCGAGCCCCAACCAGTTGCGAGGTCATAACCTGTGCCTGCCGAAAAACCGATTGATCCGCCACTCGGACAGTCGGGAGTGCCCGACTGACACGCGACTTTGTTGTCCCCCGTCGTGATGTCGTTAAACGTCCAAGGTGAGCTTGCTGCGGCCGAGTAGATCTTCGGATTCAGGTTGCCCTGTCGTCCGCCCAGCTTCTGGTCGATGAGCGCTGCGATGCCGGCAAAAGCCGGCGCGGCAGCGGAAGTTCCTCCGATAACGGTGTAGGTCTGATCGGAGTTGCGGCGGTAGCCGGTCTGGCAACTTCCCTGTGAACAGATAATGATGCCGTCGTGATTGGGTGAGGAGACGAGGGAGACGTCAGGAACATCACGTTGGCCGTCAGCGGGAACACCATTGCCAGCCTGCCACGATGGCTTGGAGAACTGCTTGCTTACGCCGCCGCCGGTGGCAACGTTCTGGTTGACAGTTGCGGTATCGTTCCAGACGATCTCGGGAATGTAAGAAAAAGCCGAGGCGCTGGTGTCGTTGAGATCGCTGGAGGAGTTCCAATATTGGTCGGCAGGAGCGACTCCGTTGGCAACCGTGACGGTGCTGTCGCCAGTGAATTCCGTGCCTCCCATGCCGGTAACGTACATCGAACTGGCGGGATAATCGACCGCGAGTCCGCGAGTGGCAATCGTGGCAGGATTTTTTGCGGTACCGTCGCAATCGGTAGCGCCGTTGTCCCCAGCCGCAGCAAAGACAGACTGTCCCTGCGCATTGGCTTGCGAAAGGTAGCCTTCGATGGTCGCGTAGTCCGAAGATCCGAAGTTGGCTTCGCAATCCCCGTAGCTAATGGTAATGACGGAGGCAGCGTTCTGGTTGACCAGGTACTGCAACGACGTGGTCAGAGCGTTCGACGAATACGCGAAGATTACGCTGGCGTTCGGCGCGACAGCGCCAGACCATTCAATGTCGAGGTTCGCCTCGTCGGCGTCGGTGCTGCTAAACGTTGGAGCCGATCCGCCGGCCAACACTTGGGAGAAGTTCGCCGCAGGTAGTCCCGCAAGACTGCGAAACGTATCGTTGTCGGTGTACGAGCCAGAACTCGTCAGCGTTGTTTGTCCGACTACGCCGATGGACTGTCCGGTGCCGTCAATTCCCGACTGAAAGACTCCGTTGACGTAGTCAGGAAGGTTGTAGATTGTGCCGAAATCACCGGGTACGACGAAGTGATTGCCCGAGATACTGGACGTGATACGGGGACTGACATGACGCACCCGGGACTGAAGCCGGGGACGAAAGTCGTGCAGGCCGCTGACGGCGGCAACGACCCCGCTAAACGCTTCGGGAACCGTCGCATCGGTGCTGGGCGCATAGTGCAGCGCGCCATCGACCAGGTAGCTATGGATTGGTGCGTGGAAAGCGGATTCAACCTGGGCGGCGATACCACTGAAGGAAATCCAAGTGCGGCTGCGGGCAACCTCGTCGATCGTGAAGCCCTGTGTACGCAGCCACTGCGCCGCCACGTCCATGTCGGACTGGCTCATTCCGAAGCGGTCGCCGAACTGCTCCGGAGTGAGCCACATGTGGTAATTGGAAGAGGTCGGGTTCCTGTTGTTCGGCCAGCAACTGATCGAGGTCCGCCTGCTGCGCAGCGGTACGCTGGAAAACCAGCGTCATGTGCTGCATCGACCATGTCGCCCGCGACGGGACCACGATCAACGGCGGTGCGCGCGCGTGGAGCCATAGTGCCCCGAAGTTGTATGGCGCTGGAATTGTCGATGGGGCGGACGATTCGGCGCTGTTGAGCTTCCTGCGCTAGAGCGAGTGACGTGAAGAAGATAAGAGCAGCGGCAAACTTTGTTCTCATGCGTCCCCAGGTTGTATGGTAACGAAATCAGGATATCGATAACGCACGCAAGTTTCGAGTTTGTGACAAGCGGCAATGGCCACGGAGAACAAAGTCTCGCTTCGATAAACACCGGCTACGACGAACAGTTGCCGGGAAATAGTGGACAGAAATGCGAGCATCCGAGAAGGCTGATCTGCCGCGTGCGATTCTATCGAAGGCTACTACTCGGGCCACGCTGTGGCAGAATCGAGCATTCATACCATGAAATACCGTGACTTCGGCAAATCGGGACTGCAGGTCAGCGAAATTGGTTATGGCGCCTGGGGCATTGGCAAGGCGATGTGGGTTGGCGCTGACGATGAGGAGTCGTTGCGTTCCTTGCACGCCGCCCGCGATGCCGGCGTGAACTTCTTCGACACCGCGCTGGTGTACGGTGACGGGCACAGCGAGAAACTGATTGCCCGCGCCTTCGGCAGCACGCCGGACATCATCGTCGCCAGCAAGGTCCCGCCGATGAACTATGTCTGGGATGTGCAACCCGGGTCGCCGCTGCGAGGCACCTTTCCGCGCGAGCACATATTCCGGAGCCTGGAACAGACCCTGAAGAGCCTGGGGCGGGAACGGATCGACATCTACCAGTTCCATACCTGGCACGACGATTGGGCGGAGCAACCGGAGTGGCAGGAAACGGTGCGCGAACTTAAGGCGTCGGGGAAAGTCAGGTTGATAGGAATTTCCATCCAGAACCATCAACCGTCGAACGTTCTGAAGGCACTCGACACCGGCCTCGTCGATGGCGTGCAGGTGATCTACAACATCTTTGACCAGTCGCCGGAAGACGAGCTGTTTCCCTACTGCGAGAAGAATGGCATCGGAGTGATCGTGCGGGTGCCGTTTGACGAAGGGGCGCTGACTGGCAAGCTTACGCCGCAGACCAAGTTCCCCGAAGGCGATTTCCGGCACAACTATTTCAGCGGCAATCGCAAGCAGGAGGTATGGGACGCGGTGCAGGGGATCGTTCGTGATACCGGCATCAGCCTCGAGGAACTACCGACACTCGCGCTGCGCTTCTGCCTGACTCCGGAGGCGGTTTCAACGGTGATTCCCGGCATGCGTAATACGAAGCATGTCGCAGCCAATGTTGCTGCCTCGGACGCTGGTCCGCTGCCACCCGAGACCCTGGCCAAGATAAGGCCGCACCGCTGGGTAAGGAATTGGTGGCGACAGGATTGAGGCCCGCGGCGAATGTTCCGGTTGCGCACGGAATCGTTGCACCATTTAGTATTCCTCTCGTCATGAAATCCAGCTCTCTGCTACTGCTGCTTCTTCTTGCCTCGGCGGCACTGTTTGCGCAAGCGCCTCCACCGGCAGTGACTTCGCCCGATGTTCAACCCGATGGAAAGGTGACGTTTCGCTTCCTTGATCCCACCACGAAAGAAGTGAAGCTTCAATTCGAAGGCGAGCCCCAGCCCTTGCCGATGACGCGCGACGATGCAGGCATCTGGAGCGCGACCATGGGCCCGCTCGACCCGGATTTTTACGGTTACGAGTTCATCGCGGATGGTGTCCCGCTGATGGACCCCAACAATCCGCTCATCAAGCCGAACCTCATCAACCCGCAAAACGTAGTGCGCGTCTCCGGCTCGGCTCCTCAATTGTGGGAGGTCGCGGATGTGCCGCATGGGGTGGTGCATCATCATTTCTTCCAGTCGAAGCTAATCGGCGACCAGCGCGACTTTTACGTGTACACTCCGCCGGGCTTCGATCCTAAAGGGAAGACGAAGTATCCCGTGCTGTATCTGCTGCACGGTTATAGCGACGATGCCAGCGGGTGGACGGCCGTCGGAATGGCCAATGTCATTCTCGACAATCTGATCGCGCAAGGGAAAGTGAAGCCGATGATTGTGGTCATGCCCCTCGGATACGGCACGATGGAGATGATCACGCAGAAGTGGAATGTGTGGCAGAAGCACCCAGAGATCCGCCAGCGCAACTTCGATTATTTCACGAAGTCGCTCCTGATTGAGGTGATGCCGCAGGTAGAGAGCGCGTATCCGGTTTCGGCGAAGCGCGAGGATCGTGCGATAGCCGGACTTTCCATGGGCGGATCGGAAAGCCTGCTGACCGGCCTGAACAATGTCGACAAGTTCGCCTATGTGGGGGCGTTTAGCGCGGGAGGGCTCGCCGGGGACTATGCAACGGAGTTTCCCGCACTCGACGCTAAGCAAGCCTCGCAACTTCGCACCTTGTGGATTGCGTGCGGAACCAGTGACCACCTGATCGACGATAATCGCAAGTTCAAGGCGTGGCTAAAGTCCAACAACATCGCTTTCACCGATATCGAGACGCCCGGGGCGCATACCTGGATGGTATGGCGGCGCAATCTCATTGCATTCACGCCATTGTTGTTCAATGGGAAGTAGTGGCGTGTGACTCCAAGTTCTATTCGGCGAGACATAGCACTAAGCTCCTAATGGTTAGCTCAATAGGATGCACGAAGGTAGACAAACAGCTTTGCGCTTTCGTGCAGTCGCTTTGAAGCGTGAATAAGCCGTTGAATCTGCTGATTTCCACTTGCAATTTGCCGCAAATTCGGGCAATGTAGCAACTGCGTAGGAGAAACGCCCATGTCCCACAGACAACGTACATCTCGATGCGTAGGTTGGAGCGACCTGAGGGTTGCGCCAATCCGCGGGCGTTACTTTGCGAATTATCGCTAGCTCCTGGCGATTAGACCCTACGCAACCGTAAACCATTAAGAACGTGCTGAATGGAAAGAGACTACTGCCCTTTCGCCAGCACCTCTTCAACTCTTAATAGATTTTTTCTTTCCTAGCACCCAAGTTTGGTCAGTGCGAAGTATACGGGTACTTTGCGGAAGTCCCATTTGGGCGGGGCTTCGAGCCAGCGAACCGTTGATGCTGGCTTCCTGACCTTAGCCCTCGCGAGTCAGACTTGCGGGGGTTAGCAAGCGCCGGTGGCGCACGAAGCAGTTGTTGCTCTCGCCCAGAAGAGTGCAGGGGCCGGAATCCCTGCCGGAACCAGCGATTGCGGGCAGACGATCACCCGCAAACAGCAGGTCCGAACTCATGGTTTCCGCTGGTCCACCGGCGCGTTCTTACTGTCGGACAGCACAAAGATCTGTACGCGAGATTGGAGGTGAAACATGGAAGCACTCGTAGTCCTCATGGTTTATACCATCGTTGCGGCGATTGGCTATGCCGGTCGTGATCGTACCGTCGATAAGACGGTCGCCTCCCTCTGTCTCTCCTGCGTGAATGCCGTGGTAACTCGCGGAACTCGCGGCCAGGAAGCGATCGCATGCAACTACGGCGGCGGGATGCGCACCATAAAGTTCTGCGTGTGCGAGTGCACTGGACATTGCAGTGACCGGGGCGCCAGCCCCATCGTGAAGATCGAGGGCTTCGTGTGCGAGGAGCGCGAGGTGTACGAGGAGGTCGCGATCTCGTAATCCCACCCAGGCAAAACCAGCCTGGGTGGAGTCCGAATTCATGCTCGAATTGCTGGACGGTCGTCCGGGAGTGCTGATTCGAAGGGAGATTGTCTGCCGAAAAGATGTTCTTCCCGTTTTTGTGATCCAAAGCGGGAATAAATTTCGCTTTGGGAAGGGCTCACGTGCGTTCAGCTTCGTCTTTTCTTCGTATCTGATTGAGTTAATACTATTTTCTCGTGGGGCGAAGTGAAGGCGAAGAGTGGCGGCCGGTTTGCTCTTAGACAAGATGTAGTCAAAAGAGGCACGAGCTTCCGAGATACGCCATGAGCCCAAGCGCACAGAAGATCAAAGGTTCCTACTCTCCGCAAAAGACGATGCCAGCGACGATCCTGCTGGTGGAAGACGAGCCGGCGGTTCGCGAGGTAACACGTGAGGCGCTCGAAATTGGAGGCTATCTGGTAATCGCGACAGACGGCCCCGCGGCAGCAGCGCGTATCGCCAATGATGCCGAGATCGCCATCGACCTGCTGCTGACAGATGTAATCATGCCGGGAATGAACGGGCCGGAACTGGCGCGGAAGGTGCGTGCGTCGCGGCCCGAATTAATCGCCCTGTTCATGACGGGTTATGCCGAGAGTGAAGCGTTGCGTCTTGCGACCTTCGGAACCTCGCTGAAACACATCCAGAAACCATTTACAATCAGCGGCCTGCTGGCACGGGTAGCGGACGCGCTGGCGGCACGTTGGAATTCGGACTCCGACCTATACAATCCGCACCACCCCTCCCCCTAGTCTCTCCTCTGCCCGAGCCTCGGCTGACGGCGAAGCGCAGGATGCTGTCGGCCGGGGCCGCCCGTCCAGCCAGAGCCGACGCGCTAACGACCTATAATCGAACTATGGCGAGAGGTTGGGAGAGCAAGTCAGTTGAAGCGCAAATGGAGGAGTCGGCGACAGCCGCGCCCACGAAATCAAAGGCTGCGGTGACTCCTGAGGAAATCGAACGGCAACGAAAAAAGTCGGGACTGATGCTGTCACGGAGCCGCATAACGCAACAGCTGGAAGCCAGCGGCGACGAGCGATATTCCGAACTCCTGCGACGAACGTTGGCGGAGCTAGACAAGCAGATTGCCGATCTGTCCGGATAAATCGGCAGAACGGGTTGGACCTCACGTCCGCCGGTGATTACGGTCACAGCGTGACGGGCATTGACGTTTCAGAATGAGGCAGAGGTGAGGTATGCCAGTCCTCGTAATCGCCGTAGTATTTTTTCTGATTTTCCTGGCCATGGGCATAATGGGCTTCAGCGCGATGGCCGTCGAACACAAGGGAAACCTGTTCAGCTGGCGTTGGGCCGACAGGCCGAAGACCGCGAAGGTAAAGTAACCGGCTTCTCTAACTGTCGCCGACCTTGCCACCGCGAGTGGACCGCGGGCTCTATGCGGTCCGCATGCGCGCTTTCTTCAGCGCTTCGAGCGCAGTTCTCATTGGCCTAAGTTCGACCTTCGATCCAGCGGCGGCCGCGCTCGCCGCCAATTCCAGTCCAGCCTGCACTTCCTCTGCCCCGAAGTAAACGCTCCAATTGACGTAGATGGCGTGCCACATACCGAAGCTGTTTGAGAAAACGTCCCAGGCAGCTCCGATTTTAAACGTCGGGTCACCTTCATCCGGCATTCCGGGCGTCGGAATCAGGTTGACTGAGGCGCGAATACCTTCGTCGTCGGCATGCACATCGGAGACACGAACATACGCAATGAAGGGCGGCTCAAAGTAGATGGCGTTTGCGCCCTCGCGAAGCGGCATCTCTTCGAGGAACAGCTTTAGGTTCTTCATAGCGTTGCGTGCTTTCCCGGGAACTCTATTGGCACTCAGTTTTTCGGTTGGGCTGGCGGAGCCGTAGTTGCCGAGGCAGCGGGCGCCGGCTTGGGCAGCGGCTTGCGTGGCAGCATGTTGTCGCGCATCGCGGCGTCGTACACATACGCTGCGAGAATGACAGCTGCCTGCATCATGTCGTCACGCTGGATCCGTTCGTACACATCGGCGTTGGAGTGGTGCGTGCGCGTCATGTACTCGACGGGGTCCTGAATGAACTGGAAGCCCGGGATGCCGACTTCGTCGAACGATTCGTGGTCGGTACCGCCGGTGTTGCGCATGGTTAAGGTGGTCATGCCGAGGTCGTTGAAAGGCTGCATCCAGGCGCCGAAGATGGGCTCGACGGCCTCGTTCTCCTGCAAATAGACGCCGCGAATCTTACCCGTACCGTTGTCGATATTGAAGTACGCCGAGATCTTGGCCTGCTCGGGTTTGAGCGCGATCGGTGTGTCGTTCTTGCGCAACCATTCGGGCATGGCCAGTTCTTTCGGATCGGTGGGCGGAACGTGCGATCCGAAATGCTCTTTCACATACGCTGCGGAGCCGAGCAGACCTTCTTCTTCGCCACTCCACAGGGCGACGCGAATGGTACGGCGCGGCTGAAAGCCGATGGCCTTCAGAATGCGGACCGCCTCCATGATGATCGCGCTGCCCGCGGCGTTATCGGTGGCGCCGGTGCCGGCGTGCCAGGAGTCGAGGTGCGCGCCGAGCATCACGAGCTCGTCTTTCTTATCGCTTCCGGGGATTTCTGCGACCGTGTTGTAGGCGTTGGGATCGGAATCGTAGAAGGAGTTGCGGATGTCCAGTTCAAGCTCGACCGGAATGTTGCGGTCGAGAAGGCGGGTGATGCGTCCATAATTCTCGATTGCCATGACTAAGGCAGGGACTCCGGCGGGCGTGTTCGGCTCATAGCTGGCTCCCCCCTGCACGAAGACAAGTCCTGCGTCACCCGATCGGCTGGGGTCGACGATCGCAGCCACATGCTCGTCCATCAGGTACTGGTTGAGGGTCTTCTGGAACGCGATGCGCTGGGCGACTTCTTCGCGGTTGAATCGTGGCTTCTCGCTGGGGATTTCGTACTGCGCGATGTCGGCGAGCTTCTTGTCGTCGTAGCGGACGAGCGCTGCCTCCGATTGCGGCTTGATCTCGCGCATATCGCCGTTGAGGACGATCTTGCCGGCGAGTTGTCCTTTGTACTTATCGAGGTCCGCCTGGGTGGCGAGCTTGACCTTTACGACAGGCGCGCGAAGCACTCCGTTGGTACTGACGGTCCACGCTTTTGGATATGCCAGCAACGGCGTTTCCTGCGGGGTGACCATGCGCACTTCGGTATAGCTGTTCGACCAGCCGCGGCCGAAGGGAAAGCTCTCGAGATGTGAGTTGACCAGCCCCCACTGGGCGAACTGGTCACGCGTCCATTCGTTGGCGCGCTTCATATTCGGCGAACCCGTGAGGCGTGGACCGATGACATCGGTAAGCTGGCCTTCGATTTCCATGACCTTCGAGTTGTGAAAGCCCTCGCTGCGGATCTGGGACATGATCTCCCAGTTCACGTTTTCGGTGTTGGAGAGCGAGGCACTCGCTGCGAGCACATCGGCAGGAACGGCAATTGCAAGTGTCAGCAGGGCGGCAGCACAACGCAGGGCAAGTGACCTGCGAAATCGAAGAGTCATGATGAGTGTGGGTCCTTCGAGAAAGTTGAACGATTGAGGATAGCAGAAGTGCCGATTAAGGTTGGCTGAATACGTATTTCCCGGAGTCGCTTGGTGACGCTCGCTGGCTTTAGGCCACCAGTTCCGCCTTGGACAGACAGTCCTCGCAAAATCCGCTGTCTTTGATGTCGATCCACTCGACAGCATGCGAAGAGGCCATGGCGCAGCGGTATTCTTGGCAATGGGTCAGGCGCAGGGTGTGACCCAGTTCGTGCACCGACTCAATCAGCAGGCGATTGGCCAGCACATCCAGATCGGGAGGCAGGCCATAGAACTCCTGCGTCAAGCGATGATAAGAGACGATGGCTCCGGGGCCGCCCATCTGCGCTTCGCCGAAGACGAAGGTCAAAATCGGAATATAGAGGTCGCGCTCGGTAACCCCCAGCAACCGCCAGGTGTCCCCGTTTACGTAACGCTGCATTGCGGCAAGAATTTCCGACGAATGAAATTGCTGGCGCTCGGCATGTAGGGCGAATGCCGGGTCCAACGAAGGGGCAACAACCTCGGCTCGGACACGAAATTTCTCCCCGAGCGCCTGCCGCAACCATTCCAGCAGACGGGCATCCACGTTACCCAGCGGAAGCAGTTGCAGCTTTTTCATCGGCTCTCAACAGCGGTCAGCTCTTTCTCTCTGCGGTTCCAACCGTACTTCTTCAGCTTATGGTGCAGCGTCACACGGTCAATGCCGAGCACTTCTGCGGCGCGCGTCTGGTTGCCTCCGCAATCTTCGAGCACCCGCAAAATGTGATCCTTCTCCACGTCATCGAGGCTGCGCGGCCCACCGACGTTGACCCCGCTGCGCGTCCTGAGAGTGAAATCCTGCTCGCGAATCTCCGGCTCCTGCGCCACCACCATGGCACGCTCAACGGCATTCTCCAATTCGCGGATGTTCCCCGGCCAGCCGTATTGCTGTACCACATTCATGGCGCCAGGAGCGACGCGGGTGATCTTCTTGTTCATCTCGCGGCAGAACTTCCGTACGAAATGATCGACCAGTGGAGGGATGTCTTCGCGGCGTTCGCGCAGGGGCGGTAACTCGATGTGAAAGACGTTGAGTCGATAGAACAGGTCGGGGCGGAACTTTCCTTCCTCGATAAGTAACTCAAGATCTTTGTTAGTGGCGGCGACGATGCGGAAATCGACCTTGATCGTCTGGTTGCCGCCTACACGAACGATCTCGCGTTCCTGCAGGACACGCAGCAGGTCGGTCTGTGTCTTGAGGCTGATGTCGCCGATCTCGTCGAGAAAGACCGTTCCGCCTTCCGCAATCTCGAACTTGCCCTTCTTGCGATACTGCGCGCCAGTGAAAGCGCCTTTCTCGTGGCCGAATAACTCGCTCTCCAGTAGCGATTCCGTAAGGGCGCCGCAGTGGATCACGACCATGGGATGATAGCGACGGTTGCTGGCTGCATGAATGGCCCGGGCTACGAGCTCCTTGCCGGTTCCGCTTTCGCCGGTGATGAGCACTGTGGCGTCGGTCGGCCCGACGGTATCGATTGCCTCGAAGATCCGCTTCATCGCCGCACTCTGCCCGATGATCTCGGAGGGATGCGCCAGATCGGCCACGGTCTCCTTCAGCCTTGCGTTCTCCTGCACCGTTTGATGGTGCGACATGGCCTTGGCGACGAGATGGGCAATTTCGTCGGGATCGAGCGGCTTGTTCACGTAATCGTAGGCGCCATTCTTCAAGGCCGCGATTGCCGTCTCCACCGAGGCGTAGCCCGTCATGATGATGACCAGCATTTCCGGACAGATTTCGTGCAACCGTCGCTGCAACTCGATGCCGTCGGTGCCCCGCATCTTGATGTCCACCAGCGCAACATCAAACGTCTGTTCGGCCACGCGAGTCAGCGCGTCGTTGGCGTTTTCGGCGGTACCAACTTCGTAGCCTTCCTCAGCGAACCATTTCGCCAGCGAATCCCGGACGCTCAGTTCGTCATCGACAACCAGCAACTTGCCTTTAGTCATCGGCCTACCTCACTTCTGCCGGAGCGCGATCTTCGTCGCTGGCCAGAATGGGTTTCTGGCTATCTACCGGCAACAAAATCTTGAATGTGGTTCCCTGTCCAACCTTCGACTCGACGGCGATGCTCCCGCCGTGCCGCTCAACGATGTTCTGGCTGATCGCCAGACCCAGTCCCGAACCGCCTGCTTCCTTGGTCGTGTAGAACGGCTCGAAGATGTGCGCCAGATGCTCGTCAGAGATGCCCATGCCATCGTCACGAATGATGAGCTCGACGGCGGAGGAAGAATCCTGGCGTGTGGTGATCCAGAGATTGCCTCCTTGCGGCATCGCATCGATGGCATTGATGACCATCGCAAGCACAACCTGTTCGATCTGGTTTGGATCGCACCGCACGTTTGGCAACTCCGCTCCCAGGGAGAGATTGAGCTGGATGGTTGCCATGTCCATCTTGTGTTGCACCAGGCGCACGCAACGATCGATGACCTGGCTGAGATCGCACCATTCCAGGTTTATCGGTGTCACGCGCGAGAAAGAGAGCAGGTTCTTTACGAGTTCTCCGCAGCGCTTGCTCTCGCTGGCGATCAAATCGAGCGATCCGGCCATCTCTTCCTGCCGGGGGGCGGTGGAGAAGTTGTTCTGGATCCAGCGCTTCACTACGCGCGAGTAGGTGAGGATTCCAAAGAGTGGGTTGTTGATCTCGTGCGCGACAACGGCGGCCATCTTCCCGATGGTCGCCATCTTCTCCACCTGCAACATGTGCTGGTGGGCCTGCTTGAGCTCGCGCGTCTTTTCGTCAACCCGGTCTTCGAGGGTGTGGGCCCACGCTGTGATTTCCGCTTGTGCCAGTTGCAGGCGGCTGCTCATCTCGTTGAACGAACACGCCAGATCGCCGATTTCGTCATTTGACTTCACCGGGATTTGATAGCCGAGTTCACCCTTGGCGACGTGCTCGGTGCCGACTTTCAACGCGCGCAACGGATTATGAACCACGAGCCAGATGAATACTCCGCTGAGAAGGACCACCAGCAAGAGCGCTCCGCCTGTGTACGCCAGCATGGCGCGCCGTTCCTGCGCCAGGCTCACGTCGACTTTCGCCAGCGACAGATTGGTATCGAGCACGCCCAGCACTTGGACGCTCGCCGGATGGGCATGACAGGCCGCGTTCGAGCAGACCGGCTGGTTTTCGATGGGAGTGATGATGCCCAACACACGCGACCCTTGTGCGCGATAGATGCGAAAGCGATCGGAACGCTTGAGCATCGCCAGAGGCCTCGACTGTTCGTGACAGCCGTAGCACGCTTCGGCATCCTTGTTGACGCTGGCTCCCACCTCGGAGGGCAAGGTCGAGTAACTGATAAGGCCCTCAGAGTTCATGATGCGGACGCGGACAACCCCCGGCTGATCGGCCATGTTGGTCATCATTTCGTAGAGGCCATTGCGATCGTTGTTAAGCATGTAGTGCGAGGCGCTTCGACGAAGCACTTCGCTCTGCTGCTCAGCACTGGTGAGAGCAGCAGCTTCCAGGTGGGTGCGATGCAGTCGGATACTGAAGTAACCCAGTAGAGCGAAGATGTACAGCATCGTGATAAAGATCGATACCATCAGCTTCGCGCTGATGCTGCGGCCCAACTTCCCCAGCCACTTGGGCGTGGAAGCGGGGCCCTCGGATTGGTCAGTCTCCAGCATGGGCGGGCACCGCTATTTCCGCGCGCACACCTTCCAGTTTGGGAAGCACTGGCGCA
Source organism: uncultured Acidobacteriaceae bacterium (assembly GCA_963738905.1). Taxonomy (GTDB): domain Bacteria; phylum Acidobacteriota; class Terriglobia; order Terriglobales; family Acidobacteriaceae; genus DASRAA01. The sequence goes on along the minus strand of CAVTYG010000004.1, from coordinate 342,460 downwards.
TGCCCCTTTTCCTCCGGGAAGATCGGTAGGAAGCGCGCCGCCACTCCAAAGATGGCGAAGCCCAGGGCCACGAACATCGCAGTGATCACTACCTCGGTCCATTTCGGCGTGTAACGGCCACCGACGGCGTTCTCCACACCGGTAATCGCGATATTCAGACGATTCGTAACGAATCCCAGGAGTGTGAATACGGCGACCAGGTACAGTCCCTGTGCGTTGTTGCGGACCCTCGGGAACATCAGAAGAATAAGCGGGATGACAACCGAGAGTGAGATTTCCAGCAGGAAGAATCGCTGCTCGTATCCCGACACGAAGACCAGGTGCAGCACACCGCGATGGTAGAGGTCTTCGAAACGTAGGATGCCGTAGAGTGCAAGCACCACCGCAAGCACGCGTCCCATGTCGCGAAGGATGTGGATTTCGAGTTCGCGACCGAAGTACTTCGAGCTCATCGATGACTCGAAGATGATCATGGCAAGTCCGACAGCAATCGCCGATAGGTAAAAGAACACGGGCAGCAGTGGGCTATACCAGAAAGCATGCAGCTTGTTCGGCATGATGAGATACAGCGTGCCCAGCGAAGATTGGTGCAACGTGGAGAGAATTACGCCGAGAATGACCAGCACGATCATCACGCTGCGCACCGCTTTCAACGCCCAAGTCCACCCCAGATGCTCAAAGACGATGGGCGAGAACTCCAAAGCCAGCACGGTGGTGTAAAGCATCACGCAGTAAGCCACTTCGAACATCACCGAATGCGGGTTGCGCATGATGAGTGGATGCCAGATGTTCCAGGGCAAGCCAAGGTCATACATGAGCGCAGCGCACACCAGCACATAGCCCATGAATGCCGTGAGGATGGTCGGCCGCATAATGGGGTGCCAACGCTCGATGTTGAAGATCTCGACCGCTGCGGTCAGAGTGAATCCGCCGGCAGCCAGCATGACGCCGCACATCACGTCGAAGCCGATCCAGAGGCCCCAGGGAAACTGGTCGCTGAGGTTAGTGGAGGCGCCAAGGCCCTTGGCGAAGCGCACGTAGGTCGCGTAAACTCCCGCGACCATGATTACGAGGAAAACGGCTTTCCAGAATGTGAAACGAAACTTGGGTACGGTCATTGCGCACCGCCTTTGGGCTGCTGTTTTTCCTGCGCTTCCGCTTCAGCAACGTCTTCGCGGCGGTGGGTGATCCAGTAAACCCCTCCTAGCAGAACGCCGAAGATGGGAACGAAGTCAGGAATGCGCGACAGGACCTGGTAGGTGTACATCGGCAGCGCGCGCTGGGTAAGGTCGCTGCGATAGCCGAACTGCTGGAAGTCAACGGACGACATCAGCATCACCGACGTGCCCCCTACTTCGGTTTCGCCGTAGATGTGTGGCAGGTACTTGTCCGGGTTCTCCTGGATTCTCTTACGAGCTTCCTTCAGTAACTCGTCGCGCTCACCGAACTTGGTGGCGCCCGTGGGGCATATCTCCGCGCATGCAGTAGGCTTGCCCGCCGCGACTCGCGGTGCGCACATGATGCACTTGCGAACGCCGGGCACCGCCTTGTCCCATTCGTACTTCGGAACGCCGAACGGGCAGGCCGCCATGCAATAACGGCATCCCATGCACTTATGCTTGTCGTAGGTGACGGGGCCGAGTGAGGTTTTTTTGAGAGCGCCAACAGGGCATACCGAGGCACAGGCCGGATCGTCGCAGTTCATGCACAGCTTGCGCATGAATTTGTCGTCCTTAGTCAGGACGGTGGTGTATTTGTGCGCCGAGGTTACATTCTGTTCCGCGATCTTGTCGTCATACGGCAGGCCGTTTTCAGTGGCGCAGGCCTGCTCGCATTGCTTGCACCCGATGCATAAAGTGGCATCGTAGAGAATTCCCATGCTCATGGTGGACTCCAAAAACGGCCCGGCGTGGGGGAATGAAGGACTTCGGGGGAGTAACCAACGCCAGACCGCAAAGAAAAGGGCTGTACGAATTCTGGCCGGAGCGAACAGCAGGTCCGCGCCGGCCGGATTCAACGGCCAGAGTATGAATAGGAATGAAGCTAAGTGATTGAAGAATTGGGGCTAGATCTATAAAACCGGGCCACGGATCGGCGACTGCGCCCGGAAACTGGATACGGTATTTCCCAAGACTTGGCGCAATCCGCTGATGCGCCGCTAACTGCGGGACCCGAAACTTTCTGCCGTAGGGCACGGCCTACCTTGCCATCCGAGGCCGATTTTAGGGACTAGTGTGCCTCGATGATGGCCCGAAATGAAACCACCTGCCGCGCAGAGCTGACTCGAAGCCGCGACCTCGCGGCATCACTTTGGCTATCTCCCGCGCCTTCAAAGACGTACGAGGCTCAGAAGCCCCAAGATAAGTTGGGCAGAACTAAAAAGAGCGCCAAAGCCGTAAGTAGTACTGCAAAAATGACTTTCTTCATTTCTGTCCTTCGCTTACACCGCGGATTCCGACGTGTCGCCACCGTCCGCTGAACATCTCTACGAAGCGGTTCGTACGCTCAGTTTTCTCCGGTGCAGGATCAGTGTGTTACAGAATGGCTAGAAACATCTGTGACGGGCGTCACCCAAAAACGTGATGCATTTCGCAACTGGCTGGGTATTAAGTGCGGAACTTTGCATCGGATCCCTGGAGGTTCTAGGGGCAACCGTGTAGAGAAACGCTTCGCTAGGTAAGTAGAAAATGCGTCGGCGATGCGAAGTTTATCAAATGTTCTGGGAGAGGGTCCGCGGTATCGGCGACTTCAGTCGCCGCCGTGGGACGGCGCAAGCGTCGCCCGATGGGAGGATTTGTTGCGAAGCCGCGCGGGATCAAAGAGATAGAGGACGCCGCAAACCGCCCAGTAGCTGAAAGCAATTCCTAGTACGAATGCCACGACGATAGTTGAAATCAATAGAAATGACAGTAAGACCGGAGTCATATACCTCCCATTCTACAAGGCATAAAGACCTAATTTCGGGGGCGCTGCAAGTAAACCATAGTCACTCCAAACACTCAAAGCGGAGCTTTTGCAGCAGTGTAACCCGCGTTGACGGTGTTCCTTGTTGGCTAATAAGATACGGGAGTTGAGCTGCGTCTTCCCTCCGTTGGACCTTCCAGTGCGATCGGGGATCAGATTAAGGGTTCGGGTACTTCCCGAAACCGAGAATTCCCGCCTTATCGCCTGATGAGGGCGATTCAGTGCGGTAAGGCTTTCGGTTCAACAGAAGTTGGGACATGGGAATTACTAGCATCACGGTCAGGGGCGCGCGGCAGCATAACCTGAAGAATATTAACGTGGAAATCCCGCGCAATACGCTCACGGTCATCACGGGATTGAGCGGATCGGGGAAGTCATCCCTGGCATTCGACACCATCTATGCCGAAGGTCAGCGGCGCTATGTCGAAACCTTATCTGCGTATGCGCGGCAGTTTCTCGACCAGATGGAGCGGCCCGATGTGGACAGCATCGACGGGCTGAGTCCGTCGATCTCCATCGAACAGAAGACCACCAATCGCAGTCCGCGGTCCACGGTTGGAACGATTACCGAGATCTACGACTACCTTCGGCTGCTCTTCAGCTCGATTGGGATACCGCACTGCCCCAATTGCGGACGCGCTATTTCGCGGCAGTCCGCTGAGCAAATTGTCCAACGGGTGATGGAACTCGAGCCGGAAGAGCGAGTGATGATCCTGGCCCCTATCGTGCGCGGCCGTAAAGGCGAGTTCAAAAAGGAACTCGACAAGCTGGTGCAGAAGGGTTTTAGCCGGGCACGAATCGATGGCGAGCTGCGCAATTTTGCAGACGAGGACGTGGTCCTCGACAAACGGAAGAACCACACCATTGAGGTACTAATTCACCGTCTTCTGGTCAAGCCGGGCATCGAGCGGCAACTGGCCAACGATGTCGAGACCGCGATGAAACTGTCGGATGGCCTGGTACTGGTGGCTGTAGTGGACGGCGAAGAGCGGCTGTATTCGTCGAAGCTGGCATGCCCGCAGTGTGGCATCAACGTTCCCGTTCTGGAGCCGCGCTCGTTCTCGTTCAACAGCATGTACGGCGCTTGTCCGGAATGCAACGGACTGGGTAGCAAGTACGACTTCGATCCCGTAAAGGTAATTGCTGATTGGTCGAAGCCACTGCTCGAGGGAGGCCTAGGACCGGGTTCGGCTTCGCAAAACCTCATTCATTCGCTTCAACTCGCGGCGGCAGCCCATGGCTTCGACCTCGCCAAACCCTTTGAGCAGCTTCCGCGCAAGACGCAGAACCTCATTCTGTATGGCCCGGAGCAGGGCGAGCGAAAGCGCGGCGGGTTCCTCGGTATATTTTCCTATCTCCGTCAGGCGATGGATGACAGCTCGTCCGAAGGTTACCGGGACTGGCTCCTCGGCCACATGTCGGCAACCCGCTGCCCGGTCTGTGAGGGAAAGCGCTTGCGGCCTGAAAGTCTTGGCGTCCGGGTCAACGGCATGTCGATCGCCGACTTCACGGCATTGCCGGTATCGCGCGCTTTCGCAGCCGCCGCCAAGATCAAGCTGAACGAGCGCGAGGAGAAAATTGCGGGCCGGATCCTGCGCGAGGTCGCGGAGCGGCTAGGCTTCCTCAACGCAGTGGGATTGGGATACATCTCGCTCGACCGCTCGGCCATGACGCTAAGCGGCGGCGAAGGACAGCGCATCCGTCTGGCGACGCAGATCGGCTCTAAGCTCCGCGGCGTCTTGTATGTACTCGACGAGCCGTCGATTGGATTGCACCACCGCGACAACGACCGTCTCCTGCAGGCCTTGGAGTCACTGCGCGACCTCGGTAACACCGTGCTCGTGGTCGAGCATGATGAGGACACGATTCGCCGTTCCGATTATGTGATCGATCTCGGCCCCGGCGCCGGACGGCATGGCGGCGAAGTCGTCGCCAGCGGAACGCCCAAGCAGATCGAATCGTTCCCGCGGTCGTTGACCGGCCAGTACATCTCCGGGCAAAAGCAGGTGATGTACCGCTTTGCCCGCCGCCAAACCAACGGGAAAGCGATCGCCATTCTGGATGCACACGAAAACAACCTTAAGCACCTGGATATAAGTTTCCCTCTAGGGGTCATGACCGTAGTGACGGGGGTGTCGGGCTCGGGCAAATCAACCCTGGTGAATGACATCCTGTACCGGGCATTGGCCAAAGCGCTGTACGGTTCGCGCGAAGAGGCGGGAGCGCACAAAAGTATTGCGGGCACAGAGTTCATCGACAAGGTAATCCGCATCGACCAGTCCCCCATCGGACGAACGCCGCGCTCCAATCCGGCGACCTACACGGGCGTCTTCACGCTCATACGCGACCTTTACGCGATGTTGCCGGAGTCGCGCGAGCGCGGCTACAAAGCCGGACGCTTCTCGTTCAATGTGGCCGGCGGCCGTTGCGAAGCCTGCCAGGGCGATGGTCAGCGTCGCATCGAGATGAACTTTCTGCCTGACGTGTACGTCCAATGCGAAGTATGCGGTGGCAAGCGCTACAACCATGAGACTCTCGCGGTGAAGTACAAGGGTTACTCGATCGCCGACTTGCTGGAGACGCCGGTGGCTGATGCTCTCCCCATGCTGGAGAACATTCCGCAGATCAAGCAGAAGCTGCAAACCCTGGTGGATGTGGGTCTGGGATACATTCATCTCGGACAGTCGGCGGTAACACTGTCGGGCGGCGAGGCACAGCGGATCAAACTCGCGCGGGAACTGAGCAAGCGACAGACGGGTAAGACGCTCTATTTATTGGACGAGCCGACTACCGGTCTTCACTTCGATGACGTCAGCAAGCTGCTGGAAGTGCTGCATCGGCTGACTGACCTAGGCAACAGCATCATCATTATTGAGCACAACATGGATGTCATCCGGAACGCGGACTGGATCATCGATCTCGGCCCCGAAGGCGGCGAAGATGGCGGACGGCTGGTGGCCCAGGGCACTCCCGAACAGGTCGCACGCGCCAAAAAGTCCTATACCGGACAGGCGCTCGCCAAATTGCTTCTCGGCGCGTCGAATGGAAAGAACGCATAGGCCGAATCCAGGCGCACACTGATATGCCCGAACCAGAACAGCCATCGTTCGAATCGCCGCTGCCAACCGGGATTGTGCCGGCTTCCGACAATCCTGGCGGCACTCCGCCTGACTTCGCCGCGGTATTGCCTCCGCTCCCACCCCGTAAGCTGGTTTTCCCGCCATGGTCGGTGTGGGACGTTACAGCGGTATTTTGCTTCACGGTGGCGGCGGTCTTCCTGTTCAGCACCATCGCGCTCGGCGTCGCACACCTTTTCACCAGCAAGCAACATGTTTCGTGGAACGATCTGGCATCGAACACCAAGGTCCTCATTGGCGCCCAGGTTGCCGCCTATCCAGCGGTGATCCTGTTCATGGTATTGATGCTGCGAAGCCGGTCTGAGGCGGGCTTCTGGAAGACCATCCGGTGGCAATGGCCGGGGGCGGCAGCACTCTCGTTTTTCGTGTCGGGGACGATCGTCGCCGTCGTGGTCGAGTACGCCTCACATTGGCTGCCCATCCCGAAGTCTCTGCCGGTGGACAAGTACTTCAGCGATATTGGCGGCGCCTACCTGATGGCGATCTTCGGAATTACCCTGGCCCCGTTGCTGGAAGAGCTATTCTTCCGCGGCTTGATGTACCCGGTGGTCCGACGCGCGACGGGCGTTGCAGTTGGAGTCGTGCTCACGGCGGTTGCCTTTGCATTGATTCATGGCGCCCAACTTGGTTACGCGTGGGCGCCGCTCGTCAGTATTTTCGTAGTCGGCGTCATATTCACCGTTGTGCGCGAACGCACGGCGTCGGTAGCGGCGTCGTTTCTAATGCATTGCGGCTACAACTTCACCCTGTTTACCATGTTGTGGATCGGCAGCGACCACTTCCGGCATCTCGACAAAGTCGCGTGTTGGGGATGGTATCGTTGAATTCTATGAGTAACGCGCGCGCAAGGCTGTTAAACATGCTAGCCGACAAGTCATTTCGCCTGGGGAATTTCAAGCTTTCCAGCGGCGGCACCAGCGACTACTACATCGACTGCCGTCTCACGACACTCGATGCGGAAGGCGCAGTTGCTACGGGCGAAGCAGTGGTGGAAGAGATTCGTGAGCGCGGCTGGAACGTGACCGCAATCGGCGGCCTCACAATGGGGGCCGATCCGATGGTTGTGGCTGCGTCGGTCATTAGCGCGCAGCAACGAACGCCGATTAACGGATTTCTGGTGCGAAAGGCAGAGAAGACGCACGGCACTGGACAGCGCATCGAAGGCTTCCGCGAGAAGGGCGCGCGCGTAGTCATCGTCGATGACGTTTGTACCACGGGAGCCTCGACCATCCAGGCAATTGAAGCGGCGCGCGAGTACGGCTTTGAGGTCGCTGGTGTGCTCTGCCTGGTGGAGCGCCAGGAAGCCGGGGGACGGGGCAACGTGGAGCAAGCCGCATCGCCGGCGCCGTTTGTTGCGCTTTTTACCGCTAACGATGTGCGCGCCGAGCACGTGAAGCTTCTGGAAGCGAAGTAACTCAATGATCAAGACTCTCGAATGGACCGATGCCGGAGTGCGCTTCCTCGATCAGACGAAGCTGCCGACGGAAGAGGTTTACGTTACCTGCAAGAATTACGAAGAAGTAGCGGAGGCCATCCGCAGCATGATCGTGCGCGGAGCGCCGGCCATTGGCGTGGCGGCGGCAATGGGTGTAGCCCTGGGCGCTTCCCGCTCCCAGGCCCAGACCTTGCCGGAGTTCGAGGGCGAGTTCGAAACCATCTGTAATGTTCTCGCCGGTACCCGTCCCACTGCGGTCAATTTGTTCTGGGCGATTGCGAGAATGCGCGGCAAATTCGACCGGATGCGGACCCTCCCGCTCGAGCAAGTGAAGACAGAGCTGGTCGCCGAAGCCCAACGTATGCACGCTGAGGACATCGCCGCCAACCAGGCCATGGGCCAGCACGGAGCTATCTTGCTTCCCAGCAGCGGCGTCGTCTTAACCCACTGCAATGCCGGGGCCCTGGCCACAGCCGGCTACGGAACTGCCCTCGGTGTCATACGTGCCGCCATCGAATCAGGTAAGAAGCTCAGCGTCTTCGCCGACGAAACCCGGCCTTTCCTGCAAGGGTCGCGTCTTACAGCGTGGGAGCTGATGAAAGACGATATCCCTACGACGTTGATCGCTGACAACATGGCGGGCGCACTGATGCGACAAGGCAAGATCGATGCCGTAATCGTCGGCGCCGACCGGATCGCCGCCAACGGCGATGTCGCCAACAAAATCGGCACCTACACCGTAGCGGTGCTGGCGAAGGAGCACGGAATTCCCTTTTACGTTGCCGCGCCGACCTCGACGGTGGACCTCAACACTTCGGATGGAAGCAAGATCCCGATCGAGCAGCGATCACCGACCGAGGTCACGCACCTCGCAGGTAAGCAGATCGCTCCCGACAACGTGAAAGTCGAGAATCCCGCCTTTGATGTGACGCCGAATAAGTACGTCACCGCAATCGTCACCGAACGCGGAGTGGCACGGGCTCCCTACACCGAGTCGTTGGCTAAGCTGGTGTCAGGAAAAGTTACCGCGTAAATCGGGCCACCAATGAGAAAGACCGCCTTGAATAGGAGGCCGTTGGGCTTTGGAACGATAGCTATGTTCGCTATTGGTGCGGCGTCAGCTGCTGGCCAGGAAATGCCTGCGGCTGTCCCTGGTTCGCAGGATTCAATTGCTGCTGCATGTTCTGCTGCTGTTGTTGGATGCGCTGTAACTCCTGCAACATTTGCTCCGGCGTACGGCCCGCCGGGTTGATGACTTCGGGCGTCAACTGCTCGCCACCCGGCAAGCCCGCCTGTCCAGGCACTAACTGATTCTGGTTCTGGTCCGGCTCCGGCTCCGGCTCGGGCGGCGTGTACTCATCCTCCGGGGGTTCGATCGCCTGCGGCTGATGTGGACCATTGGGGGTGGGATTGCTTGTCGCAATGGTTGGGTTCGCGGTAGCGCCACCCGTGGTCTTGGCCATCAGGATGACCTTTTGCACCCCACCAGGATTATTGCTCTCGCCGAGAATCACGTAGTTGAACTTCGAGCCGTTGAGCAGCGTCGCCAGTACGTCCTTGGGCTTGCCCGGGCCCAGTGTTGCTACCACGCGTTCGCTGGCGGCCCCGGGCGGCAGATCGAGGGATGCACCGGTTTGCGACTGCACCGACCGTAACACCTGCGAGAGCGTTGCATTCTTGGAGTCGATTGTGAGCTCACCGTTACGGTACGTCACCTGTGGCGCAACCGGTGGTTGTTGCTCGAGCGTCGGTGGAGGAAGCGGCGGTCTCGGGAACCTCAGCGATCGGCGGTACCGTCTTCTTCCTGCTCGATTTCGGCCTGGCGGAAGGTGGCGCCTTCGAGGCCGCGGTCGACGTATTCGCGGGAGTCTGTGCAATGCATAGGCTCGCGGTTAGCACCCACGCCGCTGCAACCGACAATAACGTTCCGATTTTTCCGCGGGAGCGTAACATAAAAAATGGCGGTCGGCCTGCGGTCCTCAGTTCTCGACTGCTAATTGTAACCCTAAGGCCGAAAGCGTGTTGCTGACGAATATTCCTCGTTTGGCGTTATTACATCGTTAATGAACGACACTTACATGGTTCCTGTTCGATCGCTACTTATCTTCAGCTTGGCAGTTCTGTTCGGTTCCATTTGTGTCGCAGCCCAGGAGTGTTACTCAGGTTCCGAAATTGACCCGGCCACTGCACACTCGGTGGCGGGAGCCGCCAGAAGCTACTTCGATATGTCGGCCAAGGGTGATGTCGCCGGACTCAAAGCTAACGCGGTCCCCGACGTCGCCGCGAATTTTGCCGGAATCGAAAGGGCGGTAATCGCAAATAAAGAATACTTTGCGCAGGGCCGGCTCTCACAGAGCCGCATCTTCGTGCTGGATGCCTCCAATTCGAAGACCACGTGGCAGCGTGCCGAGTTCTACTGCGGCATCTACAACTCGCCCGACCGCGTGGGATTTGCCATACCCAACCTTCCGCCGGGTCGATACGCCGTCGACAATTGCGACCGTCACCGGCAAAGATCCGATCACGCTGACGATGATCTTCGAGGAAGCCGGGAAGAATTCCTGGAAGCTGGGCGGATATTATGCGCACCGGAACGCCGTCGGAGATCACGACGGGCAGTGGTTCTTAAGCAAAGCGAGAGAGTTCAAGCAAAAGGGCCAAGCACGCAATGCCTGGATCTACTATCTGACGGCGTGGGACTTGATCGCGCCGGTGGACTTCATGAGCACACCGCAGCTCGATAAGCTCACCGACGAACTGCAGGGTTCACATCCGACTGACATGCCTAGCGCGGGAACATCTCTCGAAATAGCGGGCGGAAAAACCGTGAAGCTCACGGACGTGTCCGCAGTCACAGCCGGTGGAGACTTCGACCTGCGCGTGCAGTATGAATCCGCGGATGCAAGCAACCAGACACTGGCGTCGCAGGACAATGCGGCGGTGATGAGGGCACTGCTTGCGAAGTATCCAGAATTTCGCGACGCCTTCACCGCGCTGATTGCGCGGGCCGTCGACAGCAGCGGCCATGAATATGGCACGCTGACGCCGATGAAAGACGTGAAATGAGGTCGCCTCGCCTGCACGAACCGCCTTCGCAAGTTTGCTACAATCGGGGGATACCGCAGTTCGTGGGCGCTTAACTCAGCGGTAGAGTGCCATCTTCACACGGTGGAAGTCACAGGTTCGAATCCTGTAGCGCCCACCAACATATCTTCTTACCGCACAGCCACTTACGAGTGGCGCGAACGATAAAACCGCTCCGCCTCCCCATTGCCGTTCTCCAGCTTCTGCTCCCGGACCTCTCCCGTCGCAGAATCAAAAACTGCTACTTGCTGCCAACCCGGATGGAAATCACACCCTACAATTATCATGAAGGCTTCTCCTGACCCGGATGCTCTTGTCCTCAACAAGCGACATACAGGTCGTCAGAAGTCTTCGTCCTTATCCCATCAGTTTCTCGGGAGTTTGCACGCGAGTGGCAGTTCAACGGTTTGGCGACTATTCGCTCAAGTGGATTCCGCCGCGAAATTCGCCCCATAGCATTCGTGCACCCGGGCGTTTACCGAGAGTAATCCTGCGAACAAACGTCGCGCAGACGGTGTGCATGTCATGTTACGTTGATGCAAAGGGGCAGTTTGCCCCAAACTATGCTCACCCTAAACAGAGTTTGTCTCCTCTTCGTTCTGATCTCCTGCCCAAGTTTGTTTGGCGCCGATTTCGCCATGAGGGTGAACGACAAGAATTACCTCGATACTCAAGGTTTTAGCGTATTTCTCTACGACAGCACGTACCATCCCGTTTTTGTAGACCAAAAGAACACGGCCATGGAAATGATTCTCCATGGCCAGCGCATCGCCACGAACGGCGACGTGCGCCTGATGCCAACCCCCGAGCAGTGGGACCTGGTCGCAACCCTTAAAGGTCGCCACGCCGATAAGGCGAACAATCGGCTCACCGCCGACCTCGCTTTCCCGACCTTCGATTTGAGCTACACCCTGGAAGTCGTAGCGGAACCAGGCGGCGTGAAGGTCACCATCAATCTCGACAAGCCGCTACCGCAGGAACTGGTCGGGCGAGTGGGCTTCAACCTGGAGTTCCTACCCTCGATCTACATGGGCAAGGCTTACCTAGTGGACGGAAACAAAGCCGGCATCTTCCCGCGAACGCCTAACGATCCGATGGTCAAAGTGTTTCCCCTGCCTGATGGGCCGAAAAAGGCGTACTACCTGGAGGACTGGGAGAAGGCTAAGGGATACACTCAGCCGCTGCCGTTCGCCGAGGGCAAGAGGATCACCCTGGGGGTCGACGACGTGCTGGCCCGGGTGAACGTAGTATCGGATACGGCCAACCTCATGCTGTTCGATGGACGCGACCGCGCGCAGAACGGATGGTTCGTGTTGCGCTCGCTGATCCCTTCCGGCAAGACCACCGGCGCCATTGTCTGGCACATCAGGCCGGACGTGATTCCGAACTGGACGCGGCCGCCGATGATCGCGCACAGCCAGGTCGGTTATGCGCCAGGTTTCTCCAAGGTGGCGGTACTCGAACTCGACCCGAAGTACAACGGCCCGAAAACGGCCAAAGTGCTGCGCCTGATGGAAGACGGATCTTACAAGCAGGTGTTCGAGGGCCCGATCACGCCTGCAACGCCCTGGCTGCGTTACGTTTATTCGAAATTCGACTTCACCCCAGTCAACGACCCAGGCCTTTATGTGATCGAGTACGCAGACCAGCGTACGGCACCGTTCCCCATTTCCAAGGACGCTTACGCCAAAATCTGGCAGGACAGCCTGGACCATCACCTCGCGGAGCAGATGGATCATGTCTCCGTTCGCGAAGCCTACCGCGTGTGGCATGGCGCTTCGCACCTGGATGATGGCCGTCTGGCACCCGTGGTGGGGGAGCAATTCGACGGCTGGAGTCAGGCTACGGCGACGGACGGGAAGTACAAAGGCGGCGATCACATTCCTGGGATGAACGTGGGCGGCTGGTACGATGCCGGCGACTTCGACCTCGAGGAGCCTGCGCAACTGAGCGTGATTCAGAGTCTGGCTCTGGCGTATCGCGAATTCGATCTCAAGTACGACGAGCTTACGGTGGATGAAGTCGCGCGTGAGGTTGAGATGCACCGTCCCGATGGCGTGCCGGATACGGTGCAGCAAGTCAAGCACGGCGCATTGCTCATCCTGGCGCAGTTCCACAATCTAGGCCACGCAATCCGCGGCACTCACGAACCAGACTTACGGCAATACACGCACTTGGGGGATGGAGCGTCGAAAACTGACGGCCGCATCTATGACCCGAAGCTCGGTCCGAACGAAGTGAAGGGCGACTATTCGGGCAAGCCAGACGACCGCTGGATTTTCTCCACCACGAACCCGTATTTCCAATGGAACGCCATCGCAGCGCTGGCGGCAGCGTCCGATGTGCTGAAAGGCTGGGACGATGCATTAGCGAAAGACTGCCTCGAGACCGCGATCAGAGCATGGAACGACGAGAAGGCCCACCCGACGCCGAGTCAGGCGGGGCGCGCCTTTCGACGACGCTGCTCCAACAGGTGACCCCGGAGTGGGCGTGCTGGCGGCATCGCAGGGTGTGGTGTCCGGCGCTCAAGGCGGTCGTAACGGACAGGGCAGCGCGGGAGCTCCGACAAGTTCTGGCACGACTAGCGCACCAACAGCTCCTCCAGCCGGCTTCGGCCGTCGCGGTTCTGGCATTGGACAGGACTGGGCTGCGGCCTTGGAATTGACCATTGCCACAAATGGCGCCGGGCCCTACAAGTCCCGTCTCAAGGAGTTGTTCCCGCAAGTGATCACGCCGCAGCAGATGGAGTTCCGTGGTTGGACGGCAGTCCGAGCATTGCCTTACCTGGACGAGGGCGCGAAAGATCAAATGCGCGAAGCGGTGAAGACCTACATGGCGGGTCTAGACAAGCAACTGGACGCCACCCCGTTCGGCGTACCCCCGAGCCTGGGCACCTGGGGCGGATCGGGCGCCGTGGTTGACATGGCCATCCGGATGTACTTTCTGCACAAGGCGTTTCCGGATCTTGTGAGCTCCGAATATACACTTCGCGCCGTCAATTACATTCTCGGCACGCACCCCGTATCCAGCACTTCGTATGTAGCTGGCGTCGGTACGGTCTCGAAGACGAAGACGTACAGCAACAACCGCGCCGACAACGCTTACATTCCGGGCGCCGTCATTCCGGGATACATCATCATCAAGCCGGATTTTCCGGAGTGCATCGACGACTTCGGATTCCTTTGGTTCGAGGATGAAGCAGTCGTGGCCGGGTCGGCAAGCTGGGTGGTGGCTGGCAACGCTGCGGACGCGATCACCAAGGAATCGAAGTAGGGCCGCGTACTAGAAGCGTCCGCCTAGCACCTGTCACGGTTGTGTACCTTCCCTCGCTTGAAAGCAGGACTCCCAGCCTCTAAACTTGCCTTCTGGACAACGGGGACCGATCTTGATGCGGTACACCTTTCTGCTTCTTCCGTTCTTCCTCACTGTCCTTCTCTTTTCACAGACTGCCCCGACGTCCAACTCACAAGCGCTAGCTACCTTCCAGTCGAACGTGCGCCTAGTTCTGTTGGACGTTATTGTCACCGATTTCAACGGGACGCCGGTTACCGGCCTGACGCAAAATGATTTTCGCGTCGTTGAAGATGACAAGCCGCAGAAGATCGCCTCCTTCCAGTAGCTGAGAAAGACTCCGCAATGACGGAAGCCAGAATTGGCATCACCCTTTCCGCCTTTCAGCAACTGGCGCGTTATCTCTCCGCATACCCGGGACGCAAGAACGTGATATGAGTGTCTGGCAGCTTTCCCATCGTCCTCTTTCCCGATGCGAATTTGTTAAATCCGGCGGTTACTCCGAAGACGTACATGCTTGAAATTCAAAAAACTGCTGACTTGTGCACCGCCGCCCAGATAGCGATTTATCCGGTCACCGCGGAAGGGCTGATGATTCACTCGGTTTATCAAGCCGATGGCAGCGCTATCAGCGAGGTAAGACCCGGCGCGATGAGCCAGAACAACGTCGGTCTACGGTTCGAGACATTGCAGTCTTGCCGGGCGTCTCAAGGAGCTCGTATCGAAACTGCCTTGCCAATGTACTCAATGGTTTTGTCAGGGTTCGCTACCGCTGCAAGCCCCGAGCCGTGCCCGGGGGATACCCAAACAATATTGATCTGAATGCGCCGCAGGCATTTCGGAGTAGGCGCCTTCCCGGTCTCCGATCGCCAGGGTTCGCGTGGATTCTGACCAGCGAAAGGGGATGACCGTGTGCGCACCTTTCTCATAGTCGTAGCCGTCGCCGGCATCCTGGTAAAGATTGAAAGTGCCATCGGCTCCGCGATAGATGCGGAGTTCGATCGGTCCGGCTGGCTTCTCACTGGCGTACTGAATCTCGGGCCCTAAGGGAAGAATTGAACCGGCACGTACGTAGAGAGGAATGCGGTCGAGAGGAGCGACGGCGTCAATTTCCTGCCCTCCCGGCTGCGGTGCTCCAGTCCAGAAGTCGTACCATGCCGGCGACTCGGGCAGATACACAGTTCGATGAGTTGCATTGGGAGCAAGCACCGGATTCACCAGGATGGATGGTCCGAACATGAACTGATCGCCAATATCGCGGGTTTTCGGGTCGGTGCGCCAATCCATCAGCAACGGGCGTTGAATCGTGTAGTCTTCGTTGGTCACGCGCCAGGCCAGTGAATAGATGTAAGGCATCAGCCGGTAACGAAGCTTGTCGTAGCTGATCAGGATTGGCTCGACTTTGTCGAAAGCCCAAATTTCGTTTTGCGGCCGGTGCCCGTGGGTGCGGAAGATGGGACAGAAGACTCCGTACTCAAACCAGCGGGCGTAAAGCTCCTGAAACTTCGGATCGGCGATTGGGTCGTCATGAGGCGGCCAATATCCGCCGATATCGGTCGTCCAATAAGGGTATCCGGAGAGCGCAAAGTTCAACCCGGCTGCGACTTGATGTTTTAAACCCCAATATGAGCCGTAGACGTCGCCGGACCAGACGGTTGCGCCGACTCTCTGCTGCCCAAGGAAGGCGGACCGGGTCAGCAGAAACACACGCTTGCGGTCCGTCGCTGCCTTCCAGTACTCCTGGACACCAAGAGTGTGCATGAGCGGAAATATGTTCGTGTACTCGGCGCCGTTGCCGATATGAATTTGCTTGTTACGGAGAATTCCGTCGCCCATGTGCGGCCAGAATTCTTCGGGCTCCGCACTGTCGAGCCAAAAAGCGTCCCAACCCTGAGCGAACAGCTTGCCTGCCAGATTGTTCCAGAAGAACTCCCGCGCTTTCGGGTTTGTAGCGTCATACACGTGAGCGTTGGGAACGTCCAGATGCTGCTCGGACATTTTCTGGAAGTTCTCAGACTTGGTGTCAAACAGGCCCCACACGGACAGCATGGCGTGGATATTTTCATCGTGGAGGAGTTTGAGTTCCGCAGGCACGTCGGGGAAATTCGGATTGAATACCGGATCGCCTTCTGCTTTCCACCAAAACCAGTCTTGAACGATAGCGTCCAGCGGTATGCGCTGTTCGCGATAGCGATGCGCGATTCCAAGAACTTCATCCTGCGAGAGGTAGCGGTCCTTGGATTGAAAGAATCCATAAGACCACTGCGGGAGCATGGGCGTATGTCCCGTAAGGTTGCGATACTGATGGATGATCTGGTCCATTTCCGGACCAAACATGAAGTAGTAATCGATGGAGTGCCCGGCCAAAGAACTCAAGTTCAATTCGAGCGGGAAGCGATTATCGACATAGGTTAACGACGCGGTGCTCCACATCACTCCATAGCCCTTTGACGACAGCAGCAGTGGAATCGCGACATCGGTGTTGTTCTGCGCGAGTTCAACTGTCGCCCCGCGGTAGTTGAACATGCCGCTTTGATGTTGCCCCAATCCGTAGAAGCCCTCGGTCATATCGGGTGCAAACCGGTCTTCGATGTGGAAGGTCTTCTCGCTATTCAGCTCGACCGGATCGTAAGTACGTGGAATGGAGTCGCGCTCGCGCAGAAGTTCCTCGCCGCTTCTTGTGCTGTATCGCACATTGCCCCTCTTGAGCGACAGTTCAACTTTCAGCGCATCCGTGGTGAGGATTGCGACATCGGCTGTTTGCGACAACTGGAATTTAGCGCCCGGACACGACTCCTTCGAATCGAGCATCCATGGCTGGTTCGGCTTGACCTTATCGGGCGGTTCGGGGGTAGCCACGAAATGAATGACCGTGGAGCGACAAACAGATATATGAAGGTTCTCGGTCCCCACAGTCGCAGTCATGCCATCCGGAGCGGGCGCGACCGTGACGGTGGGCAGTGGAGGCACTTCCCACAGCTGTGCGCTTGCACTCGTTGCGCTAAAAAAGCAGCAGCACATTCCGAGGAGCGCAGCCCAGGCATTCGACTTTAATCTCACAAGACGCCATCGTTTCGTCGTCATCGCTATCCTGTCCTGAAATACTTCTTTGTCTCAGTCTGAGTGAGACCGAACCATCGGAGTGATCCCGTGGAGACTGCCGTCCAAAACCACGCTGTCTGCCGCAGCCCGACTACTCCGGCAGCACCTTGGTATTCTTCACCTGGAATGTTCCGGCAACGGTTGGCGATCCTGTATTCGGCTGTCCGCCGCCGACCGAGACCGAATACCCGCCCTCGGCGATGATCGGCTCACCCGCTTCGCTAACCATGCTCAGATCGCGGTCTTTCAGCTCAAAGAGCACTTTCTGCGCTTCGCCTGGTTTCAGATGAACGCGCTTAAACCCGCGCAAAGCACGGAGTGGCGCTCCCGGAACGATTAGGGAAACTGAGATAAAGTTGTGCAACCTCATCTCCCTCGCGCGTACCGGTGTTCGTGACAGTCACTTCCGCCGTAAGCGGATCGCCTGCCGTGATGGCGCTCTTGGGGAGCGTCAAACCGCTGTACGAAAAGGTTGTGTAGCTCAGGCCATATCCGAACGGGTAAAGGGGCTTACCCTCGAAATAGCGATAGGTGCGGCCTTTCATCGCGTAATCTTCAAACGGCGGCAGTTGCTCGACCCCGGTGTAGAACGTGACGGGAAGGCGTCCGGCGGGATTGTTTTTGCCGGAGAGCGTTTCCGCGATGGCCGCGCCGCCTTCCTCGCCCGGATACCAGGATTCGAGAATTGCGTTTACGTGTTCGTTGGCCCAGTTCACAGCCAGGGCGCTTCCGTTGGCAAGAACGAGCACCACAGGTTTGCCGGCAGCCGTCACGGCTTCGAGCAACTCCTCTTCCGGCTTCGGAAGATCCAGACTGGTGCGGTCGCCGCCTTTGAATCCCTCCTCGTCCACCGGCATTTCCTCGCCTTCCAGCTCACTGGTAATGCCGAGGACCGCAATCACTACGTCGGCGTTTTTTGCGGCTGCAACCGCGTCAGGGCTCGGCTTGGGGTCATATTTCGCCCAGATCAACTGCGCTCCGACCGGGCCGGAGGTCCTCTGCGAGTACTCGACCTTGAGAGAGACCTTTTTTCCCTGCTCGAGACGGACATGTGCCGTCTTCGCCCGCAATCCGTCGGCGGCACCACCCCACTCCTGGACAACTTGCTTGCCGTCTAGAAAGACCCTCACAGACCCGCCTTGGAAGCGTAAGCCGACGCTGAATTCGCCGCTCTCCGTAGGCGTGAGAAAACCAGTCCACTCGCACCCGAAGCGGATATTTGCCGATGGCCTGGGAAGGGATGTCCGCTGCCTTCAGATCAAGCGTGGTGACGGGAACAGTCGCAAGTACGGTAGGCTTCGCGCCGCCAAACAACTCGCCCGTCGCGAATTCCGCTGTCAGGCCTGGCTTCCCGTCACTGGTGGTAAACACCGAGGCGGGAACTGGATCGCCGTCGTTCCGCAGGAACTGGGTTCCCGGAACAAAGTTGATCTTCGCTTCGGGAAACTCTGCCTTCAGGCCTTCGAGCACTGACACCGTATGCGTAGGAGTGCCGGTATAGTTGCCGAGCAGATATCTCGTCTGATCGGCGAGCGGTCCGATTACCGCAAGTTTGATCGTGCCTTTCTTCAGAGGCAGCGTGCCATCGTTCTTTAGCAGCACCATGGCCTCGTTTGCCATGGCACGCGCCATCGCGCGATGTTCCTTGCTGTCGAGCAGTTTCGGGTCAATCTTTGAATAGGGGTCCATCCCCGGCGGATCGAACATACCCAACTTGATTCGCGCCGTGTACAGGCGGACGAGGGCAGTGTCGATCTGCTTCTCGGTCAAGATTCCCTGCTTGTAGGCGTCGAGGTAGGGCTTGTAGTCGTGGTCGTCTTTCACCTTGGATACGAAATCCACGCACTCATTGTCCATGCCGCGTTGCAAGGCCAGAGCCGAAGCCTCAGCCTGCGTCTTGGTGAAGTGATGGTCGCGGTAGATGTTGATGATCGCCTCGCAATCGGAGACGACATACCCTTGAAAATTCCATTTCCCCCGCAACTGGTCCTGCAGAAGGAACTCGTTGGCACAGGCGGGCTGCCCATTGACGCTGTTGTAGGCGCACATGACGGAGCCCGCTTTGCCCTCGGTTACGGTCGCGCGGAAGGCAGGCAAATACGTGTCGATCTCATCATGCTTGCTCACTTTTACGTCTACGGTGTGGCGGGTTGGTTCGGGCCCGCTGTGTACGGCGTAATGCTTGGGGGTGGAAATGACGCGATAGTACTTCGGGTCGTCACCCTGCATGCCGGTGACAAATGAAACTCCCAGGCGAGCCGTCAGGAAGGGGTCCTCTCCAAAGGTTTCCTGCCCACGTCCCCAGCGAGGATCACGGAAGATGTTAATGTTCGGTGCCCAGAAATCGAGGCCCTCGAAGATGTTGCTATTCCCGTCATGCAAACTCTGGACGTGCTTGATTCGCCCTTCGGTGCCGATCACAACGGCCATACGGTGAATGGCGTCTGCATCAAAGGTCGAAGCCAAGGCAGTTGGCCCGGGAAACTCGGTGGTGCCAGCCGAGGCGATGCCGTGCGATGCCTCGCTCCACCAGTCGTAACCAGGAATACTCAGGCGCTCGATGGCGCGCGATTGGTTTACGAGTTGCGTTACCTTCTCTTCCACCGTCATACGGTGGACCAGGTCCTCGGCCCTTTGCTGTGCGGGTAAGGCAGTGTTCAGATAAGCAGGCGGCTGGGCGTTTTGGGCCGACACACTGCCGGCCAGGAGGGCAACCGCAGCAATAAGAACTCCGAAGTTGGAAGGCCGCATTCTTTCTCCTTGATGACGATGTCTTATAAGAGTGCTTGGTGAGAATGACGAAACGCGAAGTTTCGCGCTTGCCGGTGACTGTCTCAGAAGAGCCTCGGCGCGAAGTCCTTCAGATCGCGGCGCCAGGTCTGCCATTCGTGATCGGTGCCTTGTGATTCGAAGAATACGTGCTGAATGTTGGCCTCTTGAAGCGAGGTATTTAATCTCAAAAGTCCCGCACGCATTCTTTCGGGCTCATTCGTGCCCACACCGATCCAGAGCAGGTGGACTTTCTTGTTGAACGCTGCCGGATCGGCAAATACGCCGTTGTAATCCGTCTTGGGATCGAGTTTTCGGTCGCCAAGCACGAGCATCCCGCCTGCGCCACTAAATCCGCCAATGTAGGAAAAGAGATCCAGATGGTTCAGCGTGATCTGGAAGGTCTGCATTCCTCCCATGGAAAGGCCGGCCATCGCGCGATGATCACGGTCCGAAAGGGTACGGAAGGTCGAGTCGATGTAGGGGATCAAGACCTGGACCACGTCATCCTCAAACGTCGTTGACATGTCTTGCATGGCCTTCAACATTTCGGGAGAACCGAAGGGCTTTCCAGTCAAATCGGGTGGAGGCTGACCCGCACGCCGGGCATAGCCATACGCCATCACGATGATCATCGGCTTGGCGCTTCCCGCCGCGATGAGATTGTCGAGGATGAAGTTGGCGTTACCCTGTCGAATCCATCCCGTCTCATCCTCGCCGGCACCGTGTTGCAGATAGAGCACAGGATAGCGCCGGTTCGATTGCGTGTCGTAGTTGGGCGGCAGATAAACCAGAGCATGCCGCCAACTGCCTGTGACCTTCGAGTTGTACCAGACCTCACGTACCTGTCCGTGCGGTACATCCTGAATCGAATAGTATGTAGAGCCTGGCTCGGGAACTTCGACCCCGCTCACTGGTCTTCCTCCACCGAAAAATGCGTGAGTGCTGGGATCGCTCACGTCCGCGCCGTCGATAATCAAGGTGTAGTAGTGAAAGCCAGGAACAAGAGGCGGCGTCGTTATGGTCCAGAATCCGTCGGATTGCTTGACCATGTCGATTTTCGGCCCGCTCCAGAAATTCAGCTTCACTTTGGTTGCATCGGGAGCTTTCACACGAACTTCGACTCTTCCGGTGCTGTCAACCTGGGGATAGTCTGCTCCCCACACGTTGGTAACAGATGGTCGAACATCGCCATGTTCCTGCGCCCAACAGAGACTCGCGAAAAGGATCATTGCCATTCCAACGTACTTCATGTTCTTGCTCCACCCTCCACGATTTCGCACGGGCAAAACCGAGAGTTTACGTATCTTTGTCGGCAGATCTGGAGATTGTTCGTGTCTTTCATTAGGGCAAGGGGACACACGAACAAGCCCCGCAGATGCCGGTTTCAGATACCGTTAACTGTAACGACGTAAAGAGGAAAACGCCAGATATTCTTGCAGAATCTACCGCGCGATGTAGCGGCGAATCAGTAGGCGGATTGCGCGGTTCCGATGGGCGCGAAACTCAGATTGGCGCCACGAGTCTCGGCCGCCTCACAGCTTCTTGCCGCCGCCCAATCAAGACACTAGTCGGGTCGTGCCGGCCGGGACAGCTATCGTAGTTTTTGGGGAGTTGGGCGCGCGATATTCCGGTTTACCGCTCTGGCAGCTGTTCTTTTCGTGGCGCGCCGCCTCGTAGATCCGCGCACGACCAGTTGCGGTTGCAGCACCACTGTTTCAGGTTTGAGAGGTACTTTCGAGTGCAAAATTGCGAGCGTGAGGCGCGCAGCTTGCTCCCCAATCTGCCGGCTGTGCTGATCGATACTCGAAAGTGGAACCCGCAGAGAATCGTCATAGTGAAGGTTCCCGCAACCAATCACCGCGAGGTCCTCCGGGATGCGTATGCCCTGATCCAATGCATAATTCATGGCGCCCATTGCCAGGGGATCGTTAAAACAGAACACACCGTCGGGTCTCGGCTTGAGACTCAGAAGTTGGCGCATGGCTTCCGCGCCCCGCTGTTTCGTTTCAACATCTCCTTTGCGTTGGCTGATGATATAAGCATCAACGATTGGCAACCTGGCTTGCGTGAGTGCTTGCTTAAATCCGTCCAAGCGGCGCACGCCGGTACTTGTTTCCGGCCCCCGAATGTGGGCAATTCTCTTACAGCCGATATCGATGAGGTGTTTGGTGGCCAGCCTTCCAACGGCTTCATCGTCCACCCCGACGAAATTCGCCGTAAGGCCAGGCAAGGTACGATCGATCAAAACATACGGAGTCTTTCGCCGTTCGATTCGGAAGAAGAGATCTACAGTCGAGCGGCACGAGGCAATGATTAATGCATCGAGACGGCGTGCCAACAGTTGATTGATCTCCTGTTCCTCAATCGCCGGATCTTCTTCCGAGGAAGAGATGATCAGGGAGAATCCGCTCCCTCTTAAGACATCCGAAAGAGATTTGGCGACTTCTGCGAAAAAGGGATGGAGCAGATCCGGTACAACCAGGCCAACCAGATTCGTTCGACCGGTGACGAGACTGCGTGCCGCCAGATTAGGCTGATAGTCAAGCTCTTTTACGCGCGCCAGAACTCGCTCGCGAGTTTCGTCTCCCACATCAGGATGATTCCGAAGAACCTTGGAAATGGTCATAACAGAGACTCCAAGGTCTTTCGCAATGTCCTTCATTCGGGTGGTCATAACTTTTCAGCCAGTATACAAAACGCACATTTCTGCAATTTCCATCCTCGATGCTCGACCATCTCGCACGCGGTCGTCCTTATAGTACCGTCGACGACGTCAAAGTCTTGCGGTGCGCTGCATCTGTTGATATCGTTAACTTTAACGATTATCGTCCGTCGTTGTGCAAGCTCTATTTTGTTCCTTTAGCGGCATATGTCGTCGTCGCAGGGTACGCATTCCTCGGGGCACGGGCACGAGCTGTGGCGGAAACAGTGGGCCATCAATTCCCTAGCTGAAAAAGGACGTTATGCTTCCTCAAGCATGGCTTTCGTCGCAGTTGCTTCGCATACTTGGCGCTATCATGCTGGCCCTTTTCGCGATTTCCACCCTGCACGCACAGAGCGCCACTTCCCCACCGACTTCTCAGGATCCAGTAAGCATTGACCAGACCTGGCAGAAGGCCAGCAGCAAATATGACGCCGCTCGCGCCGCCCTCCTGAAGGAGGTCGACAGCGCTGACCAGCCAGGGCCCGTTTCGGCCTGACTGGGAATCCCTTCAGAAGTATGAGGTTCCCGAATGGTACAGGGACGCAAAATTCGGAATTTTCATTCATTGGGGCGTCTATTCCGTCCCAGCTTTCGGCAATGAATGGTATCCACGAATGATGTATCAGAAGGGCTCTGCCGAATACAAGCACCAGATCGCTACGTACGGCCCCCAGGACAAGTTCGGCTATAAGGATTTCATTCCGATGTTCAAAGCCGAACACTTCGATGCTGCCGCCTGGGCACAGCTATTCAAGAAAGCGGGAGCGAAATACGTGGTGCCCGTGGCGGAGCATCATGACGGTTTCGCGATGTACGACAGCGGCCTGAGCGACTGGACCGTGGTGAAGATGGGCCCGCAACGCGACACCACCGGAGAATTGGCGAAGGCAGTGCGGGCGGAAGGGTTGCATTTTGGCGTGTCATCGCATCGGGCCGAGCACGATTTCTTTTTGGGTCCCGGCCGCACCATCGCTTCTGATGTGAACGACCCGCAATACGCCTCGCTCTACGGCCCAGCCCAAACCTGGCTGAACAACCAATGGGGCACTCCCGTCAACAATGATTTCACTTACGTCTCTTCCGCTTGGGCCAACGATTGGCTGGCGCGTTCCGCGGAACTGGTGGAGAAATATCATCCGGACATCGTGTACTTTGATTGGTGGATCGGGCAGCCGTCTTTCCGCTCAAACCTCACCCGCTTTGCCGCGTTTTACTACAACAGCTCTCTCAAGTACGGTAACACCGTTGGAGTGATCAACTACAAGGACTATGCCATTCAAGAGCACGCTGGGGTACTCGACCTGGAACGCGGCCAACTTGGCGACATTCGACCTCTCGTCTGGCAGACCGATACTTCCGTAAGCAATAAATCCTGGGGCTATATTGAAAACGACGTTTTCAAGTCGCCAGAATTCATCGTTCATCAACTGATCGATATCGTGAGCAAGAACGGCAACTTGTTGCTAAATGTAGGCCCGCGCTCTGACGGCACGATCCCCGATGAAGTACAGACGGTCCTTCTCGATGTGGGCGCGTGGCTCAGCATGAATGGTGAAGCAATCTACGGAACCCGTCCCTGGAGAGCGTACGGAGAGGGCCCCACGAAAGTCGTCGCGGGCTTGTTCCACGACACTGACACCGAAAACTACAAGCCCGAAGACTTTCGTTTTACGACGAAGGGCGATGTTCTTTACGCGATCGGACTCGCTTGGCCGACAAACGGAGAAGCAGTGATTCACTCGCTCACGCCGGCAACCGGAAGTAAGTCCGTGCAGAGTGTCGCTTTGTTGGGAAGCGATGCAAAGCTACGATTTGAGCAGCGTCCTGATGGTTTGCACGTCCAACTGCCGGGCCAACCCCCGGCCAAGTACGCGTATGTGCTCCGCGTGACGTTCGGCGGTGGATCGCACTAGGACGTCAGCCGATTTGATTACAAAGCAGTTCACTTTATCGACATTCTCGAGTGATTCGGAGGAGTGCCAATGACGCAACATGTAGCGCGTCTCCAGCGTTCGCTTCTTGTCGGACTGGCGTTGATCGGACTGGGCCTCATTTCGTCTGCGACCGCCGCGGAAAAAGTCGAAGTCTCGATTGACGCGTCCAAACCTGGCGCAAAAATTGACCGCAACATTTTCGGTCAGTTCGCCGAACATCTCGGGCATGGCATTGATGGCGGTATATGGGTCGGCCGCGATTCCACCATTCCGAACACACGTGGCATTCGCAACGACGTCGTTACCGCGCTGAAGGCGCTAAACGTGCCAAACGTTCGCTGGCCTGGTGGCTGCTTTGCAGACGAATACCACTGGCGCAAAGGCATCGGACCTCAGCGCGCCGTGAGCCTCAATCCGAACTGGGGTGGTGTTATCGAACCCAACACCTTCGGGACCGACGAATACATGGATTTCATCAGCCAGATTGGTTCCGATGCGTACGTCTCCGTCAATGTCGGCTCGGGGACTCCGCAGGAGGCGGCGGAATGGCTGGAATATATGACAACGGCGCAGCCTACGACGCTGGAAAAGGAGCG
This sequence comes from uncultured Acidobacteriaceae bacterium, assembly GCA_963738905.1. Classification (GTDB taxonomy): domain Bacteria; phylum Acidobacteriota; class Terriglobia; order Terriglobales; family Acidobacteriaceae; genus DASRAA01. The sequence goes on along the minus strand of CAVTYG010000004.1, from coordinate 317,441 downwards.
CGCCGCCAACGGTCATCCTGCTCCTTACAAAATCGCTTTCCTTGGCATCGGCAACGAAAGCTGGGACTGCGGCGGCAACATGACGCCCGACTACTATGTGAGCCAGATGAAGATCTACAGCCGCTTTGTCCGCAACTTTAATCCTGCCCAGCAGGATAAAGACCAGATGCAGAAGATCGCTGTCGGTCCCGGTGGCGGTGAACCCCGCTGGACCGAATGGACGGAAACCGTCATGAAGGCCTACCAGCAACACACGTGGAGTTGGGACATCAACGGTCTTTCCATGCATTCCTACACGGTTGGTCACTGGCCCCCTTCGTATGCGTCGTCTGGCTTTGGAGAGACCGAATACAGTCAGATCCTCAAGTTCACCTTGGAGATGGACGACTTGATCAGCAAGCACTCGGCCATCATGGACAAGTACGACCCGCAGAAGAAGGTTGCGCTGATCGTTGATGAATGGGGCGCCTGGTATGCACCCTTACCCGGCAGCAACCCAGGCTTCCTCGTCCAGCAAAACAGCCTGCGCGACGCGGTTCTCGCGGCGCTCAACCTGAACATCTTTGCCCGCCACGCCGACCGGGTCCGAGGGTCCAATATCGCTCAAATGATCAATGTGCTGCAGGCCATGATCATGACCGACAAGGAGAAGATGGTACTGACCCCCACCTATTATGTCTTCAAGATGTACGTGCCGTTCCAAGATTCAACGTTCGTGCCCGTGACATTCAATTCGGGCACCTACACCCACGGCGACGTCAGCTTGCCGCGGGTGGATGCCATCGCGGCTAAAGGCAAAGATGGCAAGCTGTGGGTCGAGATCACAAATATTGACCCCAATGAGACCGTCGATGTCGAATTGAACCTGGTTGGTACCAGCGCAAAGGCCGCATCCGGGGAGACCCTGACTGCCCCTAAGGTGGACAGCATCAATACGTTTGACGCGCCCAACACAGTCGTGCCGAAGCCTATTTCAGCGAAGGCTCAAGGCGGCAAACTGACCTTGAAACTCGAACCCAAGTCGGTGAGTGTTATCTCACTAGAGCAGTGATTGAGAATCATCTTGATTTATTGACGCAGTCGGCGGACCTGGTCCTCGATCTCGCAAAACCAACGCCGCAAGAGATGTAGAATTTCAGGAAACATAGTCCCGGGGAGAGGATTTCGAAAGCCTTCGAGGTTTAGTTGAAATCATTGGAGTCAGCCATGTCTCGCTTAGCCATTATGGTTCTGCCTGCGTTGTTGTCTCTCTCTCTCTGGTCGCAACAAGGGTCAGGCAGCATGTGCGACCTGACTATTCACGTGCGAATGGCAGATGATCGCCAGGATGCCGCTAATGTTCAGGTGCAACTTCTGAACACTGCGGGACCGTTCGTTGGTTCCGCAACAACTCACGCCGATGGGACTGCTCAGTTCCAGGTATCGAGTGGAGTGACTTACCGGGTACGAGTTTCCGGCCGGGGGGTCGAGACCGCCGAGTCGGAGTTCTTCATTATGGGCGGCCAGTATAGTCACACCGAGAACCTCAACGTGAAAAGCGCTGCAGTGGCGACGCAAGACAATAGATCTGCGCCCATCTCTGTAGCGGAGATGCAAGTACCCGAGAAAGCCAGGGAGCAGATGCAGAAGGCCATCGAGGCATTCGACAAAGGAGACACCGCGAAGGCCACACAGAGGCTCGAGAAAGCGATTGAGATCTACCCGCAATATGCAAGAGCCTACGAGAATCTGGGTGTGATCGCGGCGAAATCGGGCGATCGGGCCAAGGCGAGAAGCCTCTATACGAAGGCCATCGAAGTAGACGAGAGATTCGTCCCGGCGTATGTGCAATTGGGACGCTTGGAGATTCAGGAGAAGAACTACACGCAAGCGGAAACGCTGCTCCATAAGGTGATGTTGCTTTATCCTGAGATGCCCGACCTTATCGCATTACTTGCCGGCGCCGAATACGGAAACAAGGAATACGCCAATGCGCTCGCCGATGCGCAGCGAGTTCATACCCTGCCGCATCACGAAAAGGTTGCAGACGTACACTTGCTGGCTGCAGAAATTCTTGAGATGAAGAATCGTAATCAGGAGGCTGTGGCAGAGTATCGGTTGTACTTAACAGAAGCGCCCAACAGTCCCCAGGCCAAGGCGGTGCAACAGGCCATAACCGACCTGGAAGCGTCCAAGCACTGATTGAAGTGGCTCTACGGTTGCAGCGCAGGAGGGGCGCTGGACATTTTGGGTGTGAGCCTGGTATCGAGTTCCTGGCGTAGCTGTTGCACGCGTTTAAATTCCTTCTCCGCCTCGGTCGACTCACCCAAAGCCTGGTAGGCGCGCGCGAGCCGATAATGGGCATCCGGCTGCCCCGGATCAAGTTCAATCGCCTTGCGAAAATCCGCTATCGCATCCTTGTGCTTGTTCTCTTCTGAGAGCATGATTCCGCGATCGATATAAGCCAGACGAACATCACTTCGCAGTTGAATAGCCTTATTGAGATCGGAAGCCGCCTGTTCGCGATTGCCGAGTTTCATCTCCGTATCACCGAGGTAAGCCCATGCCTGCGCGTTGTCCCCATCGTTCGCCAATTCGGCCTGGAATTCGGCTTTCGCTTTCTCATAGTCCTGCGATTTCCAGTAGAGAAAACCCAATCCAAAGTGAACGTTTGGCTCGTGCGGAGAAACCTGCGCCGCTTGCTGGAACTCGGCGATGGCTTCCGGCGTCTTTCCCAGGCCATCCAGAGCTTCTCCAATCAGCACGTGGGCGGCAGCCGAGTTTGGCTGCGTCATCAGAATTTGGCGAAAGCCGTCCAGAGCACATTGGTACTGGCCGGCCCACAGACAGCTTTGGGCCACGATCTGCCGCAACTCGACATTGGCGGGATCTGCTTGCACCGCCACCTGCAGGGATTCGATTGCCTTTCCATATTGCTTGTCACCGTAGTAACTCAGTCCAAGAAGCGTATGCGCCTGGAAGTTGCCGGCATCCCTCGCTGCGACGGCCTTCAAAGGCGCAATTGCGGCCTGAAAATGGCCTTGCTTGAACTCGGCCAGTCCAAGGTTCATTTCAATGCCGGGCAGCTGCGGATCCAGCGACAGCGCTTTCTTGTAGGCCGTGACAGCTTCGGGATATTTCTGCTGTTTCGCCAGCACCACACCAAGACTTGCGTATGCACCTGCGTCCCGCGGATGTGCGGTAATAAATGAGCGCCAGGCTTGTGCAGCCTGTGGCAACTCGCCTTTCTGCTCGAGCGCAACGGCGGCCGCCGGCGTGTTCGATTGTGCCCAGGAAGTCGCAAGCAACGCGAAGAAGATTACGGTGAGCTTTGACAACCAGTGGGTAGACATGCAGCAAGGACTACGCTGAATCTTATGCTAGCAAAGGCTGAACTCAACAACAAAAAACCCCGCTTGCATAACGGTGGGAGATGCAAACGGGGCCCTAGACCGCGTTGAACGGAGGCGGCTAGAAGACTAGCTTCGCTCCAAGTTGGATGGTTCTCGGATCGTAAGCAGCAGTGATTACGCCGAAGTTAGATCCGCCCAGCTGCGTACCGATTCCACCGGTCTGAACCGAACCTTTGAATTGGGTGTGGTTCCAGAGGTTGAAAAAGTCGGCACGGAACTGGAATTGACTCCTCTCAGTGATCGCGAAGGTCTTGAAGAACGACGCGTTCCAATTGTCACGACCGGGGCCACGGATGGCGTTGTTGCCTAGATCGCCCCAAGTGCCAGCCGCGGGCGCCGCGAAGGAACTGGTGCTGAACCACTGGTTGACCGTGTGCGGGTAGGTAATCGATCCGATTACATCAGGACGGTTGGTACAGTTAGGAACAACGTTGCAAACGCTATTCACTCCATTAACCGTACCGCTGGTTGTAATGTTCATCGGCGCTCCCGAAACGGCCTGAACGATACCCGAAATCTGCCAGCCGCCGACAACCGTCTTCATAAAACGATTGGGTGAGTTGCGCAGCCACGGTATTTCGTACACAAAGTTGACAAAGAAGATGTTGGTACGGTCGAAGAGCGACGGCCCGTAATCGTACCTCCATCCGACGTAAGGATTCGACACGGCAGCTAAGTCGTTGCCGCTGCCGGTGCCAACGACCGAATCAAGCGCCTTCGACCAGGTATAACCCGCGTTCACTTGCAGGTCGTTAGTCAAATTCCCGCTAAAGCTCGTCTGCAGGGAATTGTAGTTACCGTTGGCGTTGTTTTGAGACATTTTGAGCGAGTGATATCCCGCGTAAGGAACTTCAAGGTTGTATTGGCCCGAACTACCGCTGGCGATCAAGCTGGGCAGCTGGCTGTACGGGGCAAGCTCGAACTCCTGATAGTTATTCTGATGCCGGCTTACGCTGCCGACATAGCTTAGGTTGAATACCGTTCGGTTCGTAACCGCCCGCTGGATGCCGAAGCTGTACTGGTCCACGTACGGTGGCGAGTAGTTGTTGTACAACAGACCGGTGATGTTACCCACCGTAATGGGAACATTCGGCGTCGTCACGGTTACTCCCGTGGCGAGATTCGTCTGGGGATTGGACAGTGACACATTGTTCTGAGTCAGAGACGCGCTGAACGGCTGGTTAGGGCCGGCATTATACATGTCGTTGCCCTGAACGCGTTCATACATTATTCCGAATCCACCGCGCAGCACGGTTTTTCCATCGCCGAATATGTCGTATGCGAAGCCAAGACGCGGACCGAAAATAGCCCAGTGGTTGGCAACCAGACCACTGGGGACTCCGTTGTGGCCAGCAATGCCCATGCCGTTCAAGTAGAACTCGTAGCCCTGCAGCTGTGGGAGGGTGCTGGGGCCAAGACCCGGACTCGAGGGGCTGATGACAGAGCCCGGGATGAGGTAGACCGGCTGGGCGGCCGGGTCGTACCGGTTCGCATAGAAGTTCGACACTTCATTTTGTGGGTTGGTTGTGTGGGGAATTCCATCCCACCGTAGCCCGAGGTTCAGCGTCAGCCGACGGGTGGTGCGCCAAGTGTCCTGGATATACAGAGCGTACGAATTGGCGTTCCAGTTTTGGCTGTCTTGCAGCGCGTTTTCCCCGTACGAGTTGGAAAGACCAAGCAGGTAGTCAGCGAAGTCGTTCTTGGTGTACTGCCCGTTGAAGGTGAACGCGCCCTGCGTAGGCGCGAAAAGGTCCTGATATTTCCGGTACGTCTGGAAGCTGCCGCCCATCCTCAGCTGGTGGGCGCCTTTGCTCCATGAAACCGCGTCTAGGATTTGATATGCGTTGTACCCGTTGTTCCACGGCACCCAGTTCGAGGTGTAGTTCGTGCCCGTACTACCCGAGAGTTGGATCGATGGGATGCGGTCGCCGGGGTTCGGGCCGTTGAAGATTCGGTTAAAGGTGAAGCCCGACGGCGCCTTATAAATCCCCACCGGTGTGATGTTGATGCGGTTGCCGCTGTAATTGAAAGTGAGTTCGTTCAGCAGCGTGGGGCTGATTGTTTTTGTCCACGTGGCAACCGCGCTGTACGACGGATTGCCAAAGGTGTTACCTATCGTAGGAACGTTGTCACCACTCCACATCGTGGTTCCGAACCCCTGAGCGATCTGTTCCGCGACAAAGTGCCCAAAGATCGTGTTCTTGCTGTTGAATTCGTGGTCGATTCGCACGATCTCTTCCCGCACGTCGGTTGGCGTGCTGGGAGAACCCTGGAATTGCGTGCCATTGGTCGGCGCAGGGAAAATGCCGGTACTGAGAAGCGACTGTGCGTTGGCATTCAACATGCATGACGGTATGGTGTTATGGGGGAACGGCTGGCCCTGTACGACTCCCGCAGGTGCGACCCCGCCCGGGCAGTTGGCGAACAGAACCGACGGAGCCACGTTGGGCTGAGTCGTGCTATTGCTAGGCGGCACGTAAATTGTTGTGCTGCTGCCGCCAAAGTCTCCGCCATATTCGCTCGGCAGCGGCACTTGCTGATTATAGTTTCCGCCTTGACGCAAGTAGCGCCATTCCATGTTGTAGAAGAAGAATGTCGGGTGGGCCTTGCCCCACGGCACCGGCCCTCCCACGTTAAAGCCAAACGTGTTGAAATTCAGCTTGGCCACCGGCTGGGGAGCGGGGTTGAAGTAGTTACGAGCATCAAACACGTTGTTACGGTTGTACTCCCAGGCAGACGCATGATACGTCCTGGTTCCCGACTTGATAACGGTGCTCAAGGTAGCTGCGGAGGACAGGCCGTAGTCGGCACTGTAATTGGAAGTTAACGCGCGAAACTCAGAGATCGATTCGAGTGAAGGCATTACGGCGAATGTTCCAGATCCGCCGCGGTCTAAGGCCTCACCGCCATCGAGCAAGTAAATGTTGTGCCCCGTTCGCTGGCCGTTGAAGCTGACGTTGGCGTCTCCGCCGACCGGCGTTGGAGTCTGGAAGTCGCCCTGAAGGCTGGACGCACCCGTAGTTTGATTGATAAGCGTATAGATACTGCGACCGTTTGTGGCGAGTCCCTCGACTTGTTTTCCGGTGATGACCTCGCTAACTTCGCCGGACTCGGTTTGGATGGCAACGCCGGTGCCTTCTACAGTGACTTGCTCCGAAGCCGAACCGACTTGCAACCTGAAGTCGTAACGGTCCCGGGCGCCCACGTCAAGTACGAGGTTATTTTGCTCAACCCGTTTAAACCCGGCGACATCGACCAATATGGTGTAATGGCCGACCGAAAGGTTAGACGCGGTGTAATTACCGTCGTTGTTGGTTACATATTGATGAACGGTATTCGTCTCGATGTTTGTAATCGTGATCTTGGCATTCGGAACGAGGGCGCCGGAGGGATCAAATACTGTGCCGACAATCGTTCCTTGCTGAGCGAATGCCTGAACGGCGAATCCCAGGAAAACCAGCAACAAGGAAAGCTGAAGCGCCCGGCGACGTTGTTCTGCGAAAAAGCTCCGCGCAGCGGGTGTGTAAGATTTGTTGCTCGGCGTTCTACCAAATCGATTCATATGCCCCCCACCAGAAACAGATTGTGTTACGTCAAGACCAAGCACGCTTCCCTACTGCAATCAGGACCGGGCACGATGAAGCAACCCCGAGGCTGTGATTGTGCTGACAGCCTCGCGACTAAGTGATCGGCTGTGCCCGTCGTATGCAATGGTCGTATGCCACACTGTCTTTGCCAGCAAATGCACTACCGTTAACGTTAACGAAGGTTGCGTTAACGTTAACGGTAGTGGGTATACTGCCTTGCCCCGCTAATGTCAAGCGGAAATTTGCGGGCAAAATTCAACGTGAATCTCAATAGTCCAAATACGGCCTAACCTGATCGCCCGGTGTATCTTCGATTACTGATGAATCGACCATGCAATGCGAGGAATTGGTGCCGAGTTCTCGCCAAGAGTATCCTCCTTCTAGTAGGACTTTCGTTCGGGTGGCTCGATGCATATTCCTCCGACGCCAAGCCGGCGACAAAGGCAATCGCCGGGCAAGAGCATGCCAAAGCAGCCGAGATTGTGTTTTCCTTTGAGCCTATCGACTTTCGGCTAGACAGTTCGGAGACGCCAGAACGTCACGCTCCGGAAACAATGGCTGGCGGGGTTGCCGTTTTCGACTACAACAACGACGGAAAACTCGACATCTTCTTCGCGAACGGCGCTGACATCAACACTCTCCGCAAGGACTCGCCAAAGTATTACAACCGGTTGTTTGAAAACGACGGTAAAGGACATTTCACGGATGTCACTGAAAAAGCCGGATTGCGTGGGACAGGCTTCGATACAGGCGTTGCGATTGCTGATTACGACAATGACGGATTCGAAGATATCTTCGTGGCCGGCGTATATCGAAACACGCTCTATCACAACAATGGCGACGGGACGTTCACGGACGTAACCCGCAAATCCGGACTCAGCAAGCCAGATCCGGAGTTTGGTCCACTTTGGGCCGTCGGTGGCGTTTGGGTTGACGTTAACAACGACGGGCTGCTCGATCTCGTGGTCATCAACTACCTGAAGTGGGACGGCCGGCACGAACCTCTGTGCGGAACCACCGACCACCGCGACTACTGCCACCCGAAGATGTATGAGCCGACTCCCAATCAGCTCTTCATAAACAACGGGGACGGAACATTTCGGGATGCTTCCGCGGAGTGGGGCTTGCGCTCGCATCCGGGCAAAGGCATGGGCGGCGCAACTGCCGACTTCGATCTCGACGGCAAGATGGACATCTTCGTCGCTAATGACAAATTGGTTAACTGGCTGTTCCGCAACGATGGCAAGAAGTTCGACGAAGTCGGTTTCCAGGCAAATGTCTCGTTGCGCGAGGACGGCGTCTTCATCTCCGGGATGGGCGTCGATTTCCGCGACCTCGACAACGATGGCTACCCGGACATCTGCCTCGTGGCGCTCGATAACGAGACGTTTCCGATCTATCGAAATACGGGTCAAGGCACGTTCGTCGAAGTCACTCAGTCAAGTGGTATGGCGCGCCTGAGTTCGCTTATGGCGGGATACTCCCCAACCATCGCTGATTTCGACAATGACGGTTGGAAAGACATCTTCGTGACGCGCGGCCACGTGCAGTCGTTGCTCTCGGCCCCCCGCATCGCGGTGGAACAGCCCAACACCGTGTTTCACAATCTTGGTGGGATGAAGTTTGCCGCGCTGACAGAAGAGGCCGGCCTGACATCGCAGCCACCGGCGCGGCATCGCGGTTCAGCGATCGGGGACCTCAACGGCGACGGCACGTTAGACGTAGTCGTGAGCGCGATCAGCGCACCTGCCGAGATCTGGATGAATGCGAGCCCCGGCAATAACCATTGGCTGGAGATCAAACTCGAGGGAACCAAGAGCAATCGGGACGGAATCGGCGCGCGGATCAAAATTGTGACCGGCGGCGAGACCCAATACAACCACATGACCACCGCGGCTGGATACGCATCGTCCAGCGCCGGTCCGGTACATTTCGGTCTGGGCAAGAATGCCGTCGCGGAATTGGTCGAGATTCGCTGGCCTTCGGGAACTGTTCAGCGGTTGCGGAACGTGGCCGGCGACCGCATCCTTTTAGTCAAGGAACAGCCCTAGCCGTGAACTCACAGCTTCAATATTGCAAATTTAACCGGATGGTATATTAGACACCCTTCAACCCGGGAGTGAATGTTGAAACGAGTCGGTCTTCACGAAATTGCGCGCCAGGCACAGGTCTCGATCGGTACGGTGGATCGTGCTCTACATTCCCGTCCCGGCATCAGCGAAGCCACCCGCAATAAGGTGCTCGAAACCGCCGAGAAGCTTGGGTACACGCCCAACCTAGCGGCTCGGGCGCTTGCTGTCGGACGCTCGGGGTTTCTTATCGGCGTCTGCATCCCCGAGGAGATCCATCATTTTTTTGACCAGATGCGCGACGGAATCTTCGACGAAGCGCGACGGGCTGCACGGGTCGGCATGGAACTTATCTACCGTCCCGTGCCAAGGCTCGGCGAATTTGAGCAAAGGGAGCTTTCGAGCCTCCTCGATGAGGACCTTCGCGGCCTGATTGTTATGCCCGGAAATCCCCACGTTGTCGCTCCCATCATTGACGCGGCGGAGGCGCGAGGCATCCGGGTGGTCTGTATCTGCAGCGATGCGCCGCACAGCCGGCGCACGGCAGTGGTGTACGCGAACCCGAATCTTCAGGGACGTCTCGCAGCAGAGCTTCTCTCGAAGTTCATCCCCGGCGACTCTGATGTCGCGGCCATCACAGGTATGCTTCGAACCGAAGAACACCGTCAGAAGGTCGAGGGCTTTCAATCGCGACTTGCCCAGCATTCCGAGATGACCTTGGCTTGCGTGCTCGAGGCGCACGAATCGGAAGAAGAGAGCTATCAGAAGACCATGGACCTGCTAAGCGACAATGCCAACCTTCACGGCATTTACGTAACCACGGTCAACTGCCTGCCTGTCTGCCTCGCTGTCCGCGAGCACAGGAGGACGGACGTTCGGCTGATTACCACCGACCTTTTCCCGCAGATGGTTCCCTACTTCGAAGACGGAATCATCGGCGCTTCGATCTATCAAGATCCATACACCCAGGGCCAGACCGCATTAAAAGTTCTCGTCGATCATGTCATAGAGAAAGCTTCCATCGCTTCGAGCAATAGCCTGAACCCGGGAATTGTGCTTCAGTCGAACCTACAGTTCTTCCGGGAGGTGCACTTCGCCGGAATCGGAGCGCGCGATCTGACGACGATGCGAACAGGGGAGAGAGTCTCATTATCCCTGGGCTAAAGACCGAGGGGCAGGTCGCCCCGGTGTCCCAAGCTTTTATCGTCAGCATCATCCATATGCAAATTGTTCATTCGCAATAGAGGATTCTATGTCGCATAAGATCAGCCGCCGCACATTCGTCGCCACAGCCGCTGTTGCCGGTGCCAGTGCTGTTCTTCGTGCACCGGCGTTCGCATTTGAGAATCAGAGTCCAGGTAAAGCCGTCGCGACCGGAGCGACGCCGAAGGGCCGCGAGGTCGTGCCCCTGCAAGCGGTTCCGTTTCCTATGAGCAACGTCCGGCTCGGACCCGGGGCCTTTAGCGCTGCAGCGGAAGCCAACCGCCGCTACTTGAAGACACTGCCTCCCGACCGCCTGCTCCATACCTTTCGCCTGACCGCGGGACTGCCCACTTCCGCGGAGCCATTGGGTGATTGGGAAAAGCCCGATTGTGAGTTGCGGGGTCACTTCGTGGGCGGGCACTATCTGTCGGCTTGCGCGCTTTCGTTCGCCAGTTCGGGCGACGAAGAACTCAAGCGCAATGGCGACATCATGGTCACGGAACTTGCAAAATGCCAGGCGAAACTCAAGAACGGCTACCTAAGCGCCTTTCCGCTAGAGCTCTTCGACCGCTTGCGCGACGGCGTCAACGTTTGGGCGCCGTTCTACACCATCCACAAGATCATGGCAGGGCATCTTGACATGTACCTGCTTGCCGGCAACCAGCAGGCACTGGAAACCCTGGAGAAGATGGCAGGATGGGTGCGGAGTTGGACCGATCCCTTGAGCGAACAACAAATGCAGCGCATCCTCCAGGTGGAATACGGTGGAATGGGCGAGGTGCTCGCCAATCTTTACGCTGTAACCGGCAACCGCGAGTATCTCGACCTCGCGCAGCGCTTCAACAAAAAGTCGTTTCTTGATCCTCTGGCAGCGCACCGCGACGAGCTGAAGGGTCTGCATGTTAACACCCATATTCCGCAGGTCATCGCAGCGGCTCGCCTGTACGAACTGACTGGCGACAAGAAGTACTGGAGCATCTCCGACTACTTCTGGGACGAGGTTACCAGCGAGCGTTGTTATTGCACGGGAGGTACCAGCAATTTCGAACTATGGAGGTCCGATCCCGGAATACTCTCGACACAACTGAGCTCGGAAACGTCCGAAGACTGTTGCGCTTACAACATGATGAAGCTGACGCGGCATTTGTTCGAGTGGTCGCCGCAGGCACGCTACATGGACTACTACGAGCGAGTACTCTTCAATCACCGCATGGGCACGATCGATCCCGAGACCGGCACCACTGTTTATTACCTGACGCTCGGTAACGGCTACTCCAAGATTTACGCCAAGCCCTTCGACTCGTTCTGGTGTTGCAACGGCACGGGCGCCGAGGAGTTCGCGAAGTTGACGGACACCATCTACTACCACGACGGCGATTCCATCTACGTCAATCTTTTTATAGCGTCGGAAGTTAACTGGCCGGAAAAAGGACTGCGCTTGACTCAGCAGACCTCATTTCCCAGAGGAACAAGGAACGACTCTGCTGATCTCGGCTGCCACGCCCGTCAATGTTGACTTGAAATTGCGGATCCCCTACTGGGCGAAGACCGGCACCGTGAAAGTAAATGGCCACGTCGTCCCCGCGTTCGCCGCTGCCGGGCAGCTACCTCGTTCTGCGTGGGCCCTGGAAGAATGGCGATCGCGTGGAATTGAGTCTCCCGATGCATTTGCATGCCGCTCCCACGCCTGACAAACCCTCTCTGCAAGCAGTGATGTATGGTCCTCTGGTGATGGCGGCAAGATTCAATGAAGAGCCTTCCGACAAGTGGTATCGGCACTTTGCTGCCGAAGAGAAACAGGAGCCCGCTCCAACGCAACAGTTCAAAGGGAAGATTGAGGATCCCGCGAGTTGGCTCGAACCGGCTGGCGGAACGCTGACCTTTCGAACCGTGGCACAAACTCAGAGTGCAACGTTTGTCCCTTTATCAAGCGTCGTGCACGAACGGTACTCTGTGTACCACGAGGTCGAAGAGACAACTTAGCTGACAAGTGTAGGTGACACCGCTTCGCGACGCACTGATTCGGCTGTCCGGATCAATGTCGGTAGCACGTCGCCCATGGGCTCGCTTGGGATCGCCGAAGGCGAAATAGAGTTTGCGATAGGCCGCGTACAGACCTTCGTAAACCTTCTGTTCCTTCGAATCAGGCAGGTAGGTCTCATGTGTCGGGCAGATCTTCTCCTGCGCCTCTTCTACCGTCTTAAACGTGCCCGCTGAGAGAAACGCAAAAATCGCCGACCCCAAACTCACTACGCTCTTGCTCGGCACCAGCACCGGTCGTCCTAATACGTTGGCGTAAATCTGGTTGAGCACCTCATTCTTCTGCGGAATGCCTCCGGCATTGATCACGCGTTTGATGTGAACTCCGTTTTCCGCCATCCGTTCCAGAATGACACGCGTGTGAAATGCCGTTCCTTCAATCGCGGCAAAAAGCTCGTCCTGCGCCGTTGTCTGCAAATTCCAGCCGAGCGTGATGCCGCGAAGATTCGGGTTCACCAGCACCGTCCGGTCGCCGTTGTCCCACGTCATTCGCAGAAGGCCGGTTTGCCCCGCGTAGTACCGTTCCAGTCCCTTCGAAAGCGTTTTGACATCGGTTCCGGCGCGCGTCGCAATCGCGCTGAAGATGTCGCCGACCGCCGACAGCCCTGCCTCGATTCCCGTCCGCCCTGGATGCACACTGCCTGGCACCACGCCGCAAACTCCCGGCACCAGGTTCGGCGACTCCGTGATCCCGATGATGCAGGTCGACGTGCCCACCACATTGACGACGTCGTCGGTTCCGCACCCTGCCCCAATAGCGTCCCAATGCGCATCGAACGCGCCCACGGGAATCGGAATACCAGGTTTCAGTCCCAGTCTTTCCGCCCAAAAAGCAGACAGAGTTCCGGCGATCTGGTCCGATGTTACGTACTCGCCCTGCAACTTCTCGCGAACGCCTGCCAGCAGCGGATCCACGCCGGCCAGAAATTCCTCCGGGGGCAGGCCGCCGAGGGACGCATTCCACATCCACTTGTGGCCCATCGCGCAGACGCTGCGCTTCGCGTGTCGCGGGTCGGAAATGCCGCACAGCGTTGCCGCCACAAAGTCGCAGTGTTCAAACGCCGTGACAAACTCGCCGCGTTTCTCCGGGTTGTGACGCAGCCAATGGAGCAGCTTTGAAAATCCCCACTCCGACGAATACACGCCGCCGCACCACTGGATCGCTTCCAGCCCCTCGCGGCGTGCCGCCTCGGTGATCTCCGCCGCCTCGCCCTTGGCCCGGTGATCGCACCACAGGTAGTACTCGCCCAGTGGGACCATGCCCTTGCCCACCGGAATCACTGACGATCCCGTCGTGTCGATCGCGATTGCCTCCACCGCTTCGCCCGCCACACCTGATTTATTCAGCGCTGCGCGTGTCGCTTCCGCCAGCGCGCGCATGTGGTCTTCGTGCGATTGTGTGGCATACTCCGGGTCTTCCTGCTTGCGATGCAGCGGATAATTCGCTACGGCCGAATCCAGCAGTCCGCGTTCGCTGTCCACGATCGAGACGCGCACGCTCAACGTTCCGAAATCCACTCCCGCAACGATTGCCATCTGCGCCTCTAACGCGGTTCGTGAAAGTACATGTCCCAGCCCAGGTAGCGGGTCGTCGCCTCGTAGATGGCCGGAGCGACCATCGCAAGGTTCGCCGCTACGTGGTGCTCGAATCCGTTCTCGCAGATGTAGCGCAGCAGCTTCTGCATCTCCGGAATCTCCACCACGCCGGCGCCGCCAAACGTGTTCAGTGCATCGTCGGTGAATGCGCCTTCGCCCACGTAACCGCGCAACCTGCCCGAAGTATCATCGGTTGAGAAGCGCGCATAACTCATCGGTGCTGCCTTCACCTTGCCCACGCAGGTCCCGTACGTGTTCTCAATGCCAACCGTCCCGGCAATAATCGCCTGGTAGTCCATCTTTACTTCGCCAAAAAAGTGCTTCGGCAGGTTCGAGCAGTGGAAGCAGACCGCCTTGTTCGGGTCGTCGCCGTAATTGTTGTTCCAGTCCAAAAGGGCCGAGGGAGTACCCGAAGCCAGTTGCAGCGCATGCATGGCCAGTACGCCGCAGATGTCCACCTCACATGCGCTCGACATCAGGTCATTGCTCATCATGCTCATCACGGTGCACGGGACCACGCCCAGATTTTCTTCGATTGAGGTCCAGCACTGCACAGCGCTGATCGCTACATCGGTCGCCTTCATCCAGTCATCCACCACCGCGGCCAACTTCGCCATCTTCAGCAGCGCTTCGGCTGGAACCCCGCTGGTCGAAACATACTTCTTGATGCCTTCGAGTTTTGTTTGGGCGTGGTCATCGCTGTCTTTCATGCGCTGGATGCGCCCCAGCACCTCCGACAGATCGAGGGTCTCGACCGAGATGCCATGCGACTCCAGCATCTTCTCGCTGTAGCGGACAGTATTGAACGCCGTGGGACGAGCGCCGATGCTGCCGATCCGGAGGTTCTTCAACCCCTTCTTCACCCTGCAGACCGCGGCAAACTTAGCAAGGTCCGCTCGAAATTCGTCCGAATCCGGACTGATCGTATGCGATGCCGTCAGCGAATACGGGATCCCATACTGGCGCAGGTTGTTGCACGCCGACATTTTTCCGCAGAAGCTATCGCGCCGATGAGCAATCGTCATCTTCTCTGGAGTGTCCGGCGTCGCTTGCACAAGCACCGGCACATCAAGGTTGGCCAGTCGCAGCGTGTCTGCAATCGCGCGCTCATCCCCGAAGTTCGGCAGCGTGACAATTACACCGTCGATCTTCCCGCCCTGCGCACGGAACAGTTCGGCACATCGTTTGGCTTCGTCGCGTGTCTCCACCGCTCCGTGCTTGCTTCGCGATGGATCGAGCACCACGGTATCCATTCCCGCCTTCTTTAGCGCTTGGATCATTTCTTCGCGGCCGGTCTCCGCCAGTTGCCCGGGGAAAAATCCCCGATTGCCGACGATGATTCCCATCGTCATTTTCGTGCCCATACTCATGATTGGGTCCTTTATGTACAACTATTTCTTCTCTTGCCCGTAGTAGGCTTTCGCGCCATGCTTGCGAAAGAAATGCTTGTCGTGCAAGTCGCCCGAAATCTGTGGAGCGTCGTGGCGAATTGCAATCGTATGGTAGGCAACGCGCGCTATGTGTTCCAGGATTACCGCGTTGTGTGCCGCCGCGTTCGCATCGCGTCCCCATGCAAACGGGCCGTGATTGGCGACCAGCACTCCCGGCACTTTCTCGTAATCGAGGCTGTCGAAGGTGTGAATGATCGCTGTGCCCGTGTTCTTCTCGTAATCACCGGCGATGGCCTCGGAACTCATCGCATCCGTCACCGGCACAGGACCATGAAAGTAATCCGCGTGAGTTGTGCCAAAACATGGAATCGGCTTGCGTGCCTGCGCCCACGCAGTCGCAAACTCCGAATGTGTGTGCGCAACCCCGCCAATGCTGGGGAACGCTTTATACAATTCCAGGTGCGTTGCCAGGTCTGACGACGGCCGCAAACTCCCCTCAATGATCTGCCCTTTAAGGTCGGTGATTACGATATCGTCGGCCTTCATGCTCTCGTACGGAACGCCGCTCGGCTTAATCGCCACCAGTCCGTCAGATCGCGAAATCCCGCTTACATTCCCGAACGTGTAAAGCACCAATCCGCGTCTCACGAGTTCGAGGTTGGCCTCGAGAACTTCGTTTCGCAGTTTTTCGAGTCGCATCCCGCTCCTTGGTCGCCCTGCGCTTCGGCGAAACCATAATACATGGCGATTGTCGACGTATCTCCGTCAGGACGGGGACCCTGAATCTCCCGTACCTTCCTGACGAAGCGGTACCAGTTTGTCGAACGCGTATGCTTCGAGCTGATCCAGTGAGGCCACGACCAAGTCTGCGACAAGGCGCGGACCGCTGCGATTGACGCCGATCCTGAACATGCCAGCTCTTCGCGCTCCTTCAAGACCGGCGGCCGCATCTTCAACGACGATGCACCTGTCGGGTAGGGCTCCTAATCGCGAAGCAGCCAGTAGATACACTTCAGGGTCCGGCTTGCCTCGGCGCACATCTTCAGCCGAAACGATGGCCTGAAAATAGCTCGCGGTTCCCATCTCCCCCAGAACCGCCTCGACATTCGCGCGCGGTGCCGACGAGGCAACTGCCTGAAGCCAACCGCTTTCGCTTAGTCGATTCACCCACGCTACCGCCCCAGGTAGCGGCAATACTCCGGCGTCGCGAACCATGCGGCGAAATCGGTCCTCCTTGGCCCTTTCGATCTTCCTGACCCGCTCGGGAGCCGCACCGGCACCCAGCCATAACGGTATGATGGAATCATTACGTTGACCAAATGAGGAGAGAAACTGATCGTGGGTGATAGAAATACCCTCATCGGCCATTGTCTCCCGCCACGCGCGCCAATGCAGTTCCTCTGAATCGACTAGAGTTCCATCCATGTCCCAAAGCACTGCGCGAGCAACACACACGTATAGTTCTCCATCATCCGGACGATCTCTTTCCAGTCTTCTTCGCTGAAAACAGACCGTTGATTGATGATACTTTCTTCGGTGCTGCCTCGATGACGGCGTTGAAAGCGGGTTCTGGCCGCCCGCTGCGGTCAAAGAGCAGCGGATAGTTGGTCCTGCCCTTAACCGGCCAGTCGTTCTTCCATGAGTTCTTGTCCGTGACGCCCCACAACGTAACCCGCGTCACTACACCGCCATGCTTCGCATAGGTGGCAAACAAATCTCCGTAGCGCTTCGCCAGTGTCTGTTCAACAGAATCGGGGAGTCCGCTGGGAGACGGGTTGAACTTGGCGTTTGCAGCGACATTCTTCAGAGATTGCAGTATCTATCTCGTTCAGTGTATGCCAGTCCATATCGACGTGATCCTGTAGGCCAACGCCGTTGATGGGTGCAGCCTTTGCCTTCAAGGCCGCTACAAGTTTGAGGGCACCCTTGCGTTTGGCTTCGTGCCACGGCGCATCGAAACGAAATGGTCGCGCGGACGCAATACCATCGTGGATGGCCCAAGCGGCATTGCGCGAAGCCCTGATGGGGAACCTGGCTTTTGCGAAACCACAGGCCGAAGGCGGCTATCCATCTGGGGTGCAACAAAGGCTGCGAAGCAGTCGCGGCAACTATCTTTGCCATGGCAGGCGACCCGTCCGGGCGCAGCGGATGGTAGAAGCGTCCGCTGTGGCGACTCCCTATGAGTTGGGCTATCCGCCCACTATCTGAGGGTCTATCCCGTCTACTTCCGCGGCCAAGCCTTCCCCGCCCGCCAGGGCACGCAAGCGGCAGCCGAGTTTCAGAAGATCCTCGACAACCCCGGACTGGTTTGGAATGAGCCGATCGGTGCGTTGGCCCACCCGGGAATGGGCCGCGGCTATGCCATCGCCGGAGAGACGGCCAAGGCAAAGATTGCCTATCAGGACTTCTTCGTGCTGTGGAAAGACGCGGACCCCGACGTGCCTATCCTGAAACAAGCTACGCGGAGTACATGAGGCTACAGTAGCCGGAATCGAATGGTTTCTGAGTACGCTGCGCTGACTCCCGGACGACGAGCCACACGGGAAGTATCCACTTTGACGAGTCACGCCCATCTCGTAGAAGTGCAACCCCTGACTCCCCGGAAGTCTTGTTCTGGGAACTTTCACCCGATTTTTCGGGCGCGCATAGTTAGAAAGCCGGTTCTCAGCTGCTCGCAGACTTCCTGAATTCGGAAATCTCGTCCTCGGTACGTACACTGCCGTGCTCGCCAAACACCCGAGCCACTTCGTACTCTCCGGTGTCACTAACGAAAACTCTGCGCGGCCTGGGGCGATGTCATTCCGCCCAGGCGAACCGGGTAGCTCAAGCAACTCGCGAACCTGCTCGAGTCTGGTGGACCTTATTCTCGGGTGCACGCCCGCGCCGGGGGGATTTGGCTAGGAGCCGATTTCAGAGGACCGGGCAGCGGCGCATACCTGTAGCGCGTGGCGAGGTAAAACGCGGCAGAATAGAAGCTGTCAAGACAACCAGGGAACCAGAACTTCTAACTTCTTACATCAGAGATGGAGAGAGGCTTTCGTCACATCTCTGCCCTTCCCTGGGTTATGACTTACAATCGAAGTACTCCGCATCGCACAAATTATCCGTGTCTCGATTCGCCATAATTCGTAGCGCCATCCTTACGATATTTCTGTTGCTGTCGTTTCCCTGTCTTTGGGCTCACGAGTCCCGCCCTGCCTATCTTGAGGTGAAAGAAACCGCTTCGGGCCAGTACGACCTGCTCTGGCGGATCCCGATGCTCTCGGGAACGAGGCTTCCAGTTGCCCTCCAACTTCCCGATGACGTGAAGAACCTGAAGCCGCCTGTGACTGAGGAACTGGCTGACTCGGCCCTCACTCGCTACGCAATCGATGCGGGACCAGGCGGACTCGCGGGAAAACGTATCGAGTTTTCCGGCCTGCAAGGCACGATCACCGACGTTCTGGTGCGGGTTCAATTGCGGGACGGGCGAGCCTGGACTTCTATTGTGCATCCGTCGCAGCCGTGGGTCGAGATTACGGCGGCCCAGACGCGCTTGCAGGTGATGGGCAGCTTCGTCGTGCAGGGTATCCGGCATATTCTCTTTGGCGCCGACCACATGCTGTTCGTGCTGGGGCTGCTGCTGATCGTGAAAGACCGCTGGATGCTACTGAAAACCATCACGGCCTTCACCGTCGCCCACAGCATCACGCTGGCGATTGCGACGCTTGGATACGCGGAAGCTCCAGTGCTTCCCCTCAATGCGGCGATTGCGCTCAGCATCCTCTTTCTCGGTCCTGAGATCGTGCGCTCGTGGCGCGGTGAGACAAGCTTCACCATCCGGCATCCGTGGGTAGTGGCCTTCGCTTTCGGATTGCTCCACGGTTTCGGGTTCGCCAGCGCTCTGACCAGTGCCGGTTTGCCCAAGGCCGAACTGCCGGTTGCTTTGCTGTCTTTCAATGTAGGAGTCGAAATAGGCCAGTTATCTTTTGTCGCGCTAATTCTCCTCCTGGAGCGCGCCTTTAGAATCCTCGAAGTTCGCTGGCCGCGTTGGGCCGAGGCCCTTCCCGGCTACACCGTCGGGTCACTTGGAGCTTTCTGGACGATTCAGCGATTGGCGATCATGTTCGGAGTGGCGCGATGAAGACCACGGCGAAACAGATATTTGCCCGCTGGAGCGGAGTGCTAGTGGTTGTCCTGTTCTGGACCGAAGCGGCCTTCGCGCACGTGCAAAAGGGTGAAGCAGCCGGTTTCCTCAGCGGTTTGAAGCACCCGATCTCGGGACTTGATCATGTGCTGGCAATGGTGGCCGTGGGCTTGTGGGGGGCCCAACTCGGTGCACCGGCAGTTTGGCTGCTCCCGGTGGCGTTCCCAATGGTCATGGCATTCGGCGGCATGCTCGGTCTGATGGGTGTGCCATTGCCGGGAATTGAGTACGGCATCGCAGCTTCGGCTATCCTGCTGGGCGCGGCTGTAATGTTCGAGGTCCGTCCACCACTGGCCGTCGCAGCGATTGTGGTAGCGATCTTCGCCATCTTTCATGGCCATGCGCACGGAACCGAGTTGCCTCCCGGACAAAGCGGTCTGCTCTACAGCATGGGGTTCGTGATAGCTACCGGATGTCTGCACGGGGTCGGCATCGGCATTGGAACAGTGCATCGCTGGAGCTGGGGACAGAAGTTCCTCCGTCTCGCTGGTGCGGTCGTGGCTGCGGGCGGCTTCTTCTTCATGTGGAAGGCTTTAACGATATGAAGTTGACGAAGCACAGGTCGTTGGTACCGCTGTACGCCACCGTGGCATTCGTCTGCTTGATGTCACCACTGGCCGCGGAAGCCCATTTGAATTCCACTGGCATGGGCCCAATCTATGACGGGTTGATGCACTTCCTGATGAGTCCTGAGGACTTGGTTCCGGTGCTGGCTCTCGCACTGCTGTGCGGACTCCGCGGAGCCAGTTACGGACGACGGGCGCTGTTCGTTCTTCCGGCTTCCTGGCTGGTTGGAGGATTAGCTGGCCTTGCGGCCTCAACATCGAATGGGAACGCGGTTCTTTCCGCAGTGTGGTTCCTGTTGCTCGGTGGATTGCTGGCGGCTGACGCGAAGCTTTCGTTGCGAGTAACGACCGCGCTCGCGGCCTTGCTCGGCCTTTATCACGGCTACCTTAATGGAGGCGGCCTGGGGATGAACTTCACTTCGGCCGCAGTGCTGCTCGGACTGATCTTTTCCGTCTTTGTGCTCATCGCACTGGCCGCAGCGTTTGTCGTTCAGTTGCGAGCATCATGGGCGCGGATCGCAGTGCGTGTCGCAGGGAGTTGGATCTTCGCCAGCGGCCTCCTGCTGATGGGCTGGGCGGTGCGCAGCGGACAAGGCCCAACACCTTAGAGCTTTGCTTCTTGGCGATTCGCCCCATGTTCCCGATAATTACCGACAAGTCGGAGGGCAGGCTTGCCCCGTCGCCAGAATTCTTTGACGTTTCCTTTCCTTTCTGCAGGCATTCGAATCCGTTTCGGACTAGCCCGCAAGTCTCTGGGCGAGTTGAATGATTTGCGTGTACTCAGGCACCCTCCACGCACACTTGTAAGTCGTTGTAAAAACCTAACCTGGTCAGATTCACACGGTGGAAGTCATGGGCTTGAATCCTATAGCGCCCAACCTCGTTTCTATTTTCCTCACCGCGAATCCATCATCCGAGTCAAACGTTCTTTTGCTGCCGGCCACTCCGTCGCAATAATCGAATACCTCGCCGAGTCGCGCGGAACAAAGTCGGCGGCCATGCGATGGGCACGGAGGACTCCTTCGAATTTTCCGCCGATACGCTCAATCGCCGCGCGCGACCGTTCATTGCGCACATCAGTGTGCAGGCAGACGCGATGCACGCGCCAGGTTTCAAAGGCGTAGCTCAACATCAGAAGTTTGGCGTCAGTGTTGGCGGGCGTGCGGATTGCCGAACGCGCCAGCCACGTGTAGCCGATCTCGCACACGTCGGGAGTGCTGCGACCGTGGCGATGGATGCCCTGCCGGCCACGACCAGCGTTCAATATCGAAGAAGCGGGTCGAGCCGATAACCGTCCCGTTGCTCAGTAGCACCGTAGCGAAAGGCAGCACCGTTCCGGCATCGCGTCCTTGCAGTGCGGTTGTGATGTAACGCCCTGTTTCGGCGCCTCCCTGCGGTACCGGACTCCACGAGTAGAGCGTGGGATCGGCAGCCGACGCAGCGGCGAGTTCGTCAGCGTGCCGATGGTCGAGCGGTTCGAGTCGGACATGTCGGCCCACAAGAGTTGGGGACTCCATGTGCTCCACTATGCAATGAAGCCCAGACCCGTCGCAAGCGGCCAAAAAAATTGGAACCTACGGGTATATGTCGCTGGCCGCTATTGACAAGGCCTGGCTTGCGGCGCATCATCGGTGCAATTTTTCTAGCCCACTTCCATCGGCACCTCACCGTGTCGTCGTTCGCGCCTTGTAACACAGCCTTTTCGTCAGAGTTAACGCCTTTTTGTCCAACCGAGTCGGAGATTCCCGGGAACGCAGCAGACGAAACTCCTATCGGTGGCACTTCTTCGCGCGTGATTCAGGCCTGTGCATATGAGGGAGAGAGAGTGGACTTTATCGAACGAATCTTTCATCTTTCGCCGGATGGCCGCAGCGGCCTAAGCGAAGCGGCCATACTGATTTCCATTCTTCTGGCGGCTCTCTACACGAGAATTCAGCAAGTTCGCCAGCGTCGCAGGCGGGACAGTCAATCCCCTCAATAAGCTGCAGATTTCGAATAGATTTGGGCCGTATATCAGCCAACTAGCGGTTCACAGTCAGCAGGTATTGTGACTTGAAATCCCTGATCACTCTTCTCAAAGGCTTCCGCTGGCGTTTTCCTCCTCGACTTTTAACCGGCGATTAAGCGCTTCTTTCGCTTGTTGTGCAAGGCGATCTCTGCTTTCTTTCATCGCAAAATGACAGGTCTGAACACCTCAGCCGGTCTTAACCCACTCCCGTCTTGGAATGCTCAATATCCTGTCGATGGATTGATTGCAGGCGTGCTTCCCAAAATAGGAATTTTAATCCTCAAGAGTGCAAAAGCGTGCATAGGACGCAGTTATTCCCAAGATTAAACCCGGTCTAAGTATCACCAAATGCCATAGATACCGAAGTTCCTATTTGGTAATAGTCGTGCAACGACTGTTGCGTACCTCACTCTAGTTCGACTTCACTGTGGAGACTCTAACTCATGAAAATGAAAACGCTGGCTCTTCTCAGCGTCCTGTTTCTGGCTTTCGCGCCCTTCGTCTTGGCCGCGCCGGCTAGCTACGACCTAGTCTTGCAAACCAATTACCAGTTTGGCGGTTGTGATTACAACGGAATTTGCGCCAATCCAGACACGGGATTCCTCACAATTACCAACGCTGGTCCAAGCACCTTCGCAGGATCGCTTTCGCTCTTCAATGTGGGCGGCTCGTTCCTGAACAACTCGATTTCCAGCATCACCATGGCCCCTGGAGACACTGTGTATCTGGCCTCTGGCGATGAAGGCAGCAACCAGGGTGGGTTCGGACCCAACGGCCTCGAGTTCCAGGCGATTGGAACCTTCGGATCTCAGTCCGTAAACCTGTCCGTGTTCGACAGCCAGATCCATTCGGGCGTGTTCAACACCAGCCCATGTGACGGGATCTCAACCGACGCTTACGTCCTGCAAGGCGGTTCGCCGTCTGGTTGCGACAACGGCGACGCCTATGAGACCACTCAAACACCTGGAAACTATTCGTTCGTCGGCAGCTCTACGCCGGAGCCAAGCAGCTTCCTGTTGCTGGGCAGCGGATTATTTGGTGCCCTGGGTGTGGTTCGCCGCAAGCTGAACAAGTAATTTCTTAACTGTGTCTCAACAAGTGTCAAGCATCCTCCAACCCTGACCCGCGATACAGCAAGTTTATCGGCGGGTCAGGGTCTTTTGTTTCTGCCACATAGCGTCCTCTATACACCTACTCGCCCCTGATTCGAGGAGCCTTTTCGCAACGCTATAATGATCCAGCGGAGTAATCTGCACGGCACTCGCTGCCCCTACGTCCATCCTCATCGAGTTTTCGGAGCCAGCGTTGGTGGAAGAAATCAAGACTCCCCGTATCCAGAACAAGGAAATACTGCTTCTAATTGGATTGTCAGTTCTGACCTTCGGGGCATTCGTCTTCACCCGCCATATGGCTGTCCTGGAACAAAATCTGGAAGCGCGTATTGCGGCCTTCTGGTACGAGCGCGGCATGGAGTACATGCAGTCTGGAAACACTGGAAGAGCGATTCAGGCTTTTCGCAAAGCCACGGCCGACCTCAGCGACAATCAACAGTACACTGTCGCACTGGCTGATGCTCTGGCAGCAGAAGGCCATGTCGCCGAAGCACAGCAATTACTGTCGCGCCTGCGTGATTCCGACCCCGGCAACGTCGACATAAATACACGGCTCGCCCGGCTGACGGCGAAACTCGGCAACGTCCAGGAAGCAGAGCACTATTACCAGAGCGCTCTCTACGCAAACTGGTCGCCGAGTCAGTCGGGCGCGCGGCGAAAGCTCCGGATCGAGTTCATTCACTTTCTCCTCGCGCACCAACAACGCGACGTCGCCGCCTCCGAGCTGCTGGTTTTCGCGGCCAGAACTCCCGATACCGCCGCGGCTCACATCGAAACCGCGAAGCTCTTCACCGAGGCCGACGATCCCAAGCGCGCCCTCGAGGAGTACGCCGCCGCCTCGCGGCTTGATCCCAATAACCCTGACGCCGTCACCGGCGCCGGAGAGTCGGCCTTTGAAGCCGGCGATTACCGCGCCGCCGAACCGTATCTGCGAACCGCTTTACGCCTTAGGCCGGAAGACGAAAGAACGCAGCGCCTTCTCACCCTCAGCGAAGCCGTACTCGACGAAGATCCACTGGCGATGCCCCTCTCCCCGGAAGAGCGCCAGCGGCGCCTTCTTGCCGGGCTCGATCGCTCGCTGGAACGTATAGACGGTTGCCCCAGCCAGCTGGCCGATAGCAAGGCGGCCACCGAGATCGGCTCGCTTAAGACCGAGGCGATCGCCACCCGCGATAAGCTTCGCGCCACCCACCAGCCGACCGACATCGCAACCTTCCAGTCCGGCGTGAACCTGATTTTCCGCATGCAGCAGGTCGCTTCCGGCTACTGCGGAAAACCATCGCAAGAGGATGAAGCCCTCCTCCTCATCGGCCGCCAGCACAGCGGAGAACCGCGATGAACTCGCCGATGACAGCATGGTTGCAGAAGCTGCGTGTGCGCGAGAACCACATCTTCTTCGCTCTTACCATTCTCATCGCGATTCTCTGCGGGCTCAGCGCGGTCCTCTTTACGCTCGCCATCAAGGGCACCACCTACTTGCTGTTCGGGGTGTCGCCTTCGGTCCCGCGATACATACTCGTGCCCACCCTGATGAGTCTGGTCACGGGCTTCCTGCTGGTGAAGTTCTTCCCCGAAGCCCGCGGGAGCGGCGTCCCCCAGACCGAGGCCGCCTATCACCTTCGTCAGGGTGAAGTCCCCGGGCGTGTCGCCTTCGGCAAGTTCCTTACCGGCGCCCTCTGTATCGGCTCCGGACACTCCATGGGCCGGGAAGGGCCGTCCGTCCAGATCGGCGCGGGTATCGCCTCCTCCATCGGAAAGCTCTTTCATCTCTCGCCCGAGCGTTCCAAGAGCCTCATTCCGGTGGCCGCTGCAGCCGCCCTCGCCGCTGCGTTCAACACGCCCGTCGCGGCAGTCATCTTCGCCCTCGAAGAAATCATCGGCGACATGAATGCGGGACTCATCGGCTCTGCCGTCGTTGCATCCGTCACGTCGGTGGTCGTCGAACGCTCCATCCTGGGCAACAGTCCAGTCTTCACCGTCCCGCAATATCACCTGGTGCATCCTGCTGAACTCATCGCCTACGCGGTCCTGGGCGTCGCCGGCGGCGTCATCTCGGTCGGATTCTCCAAGGGCCTTCTCTGGCTTCGCAGCCTTTTTCTTCGTATGCCGGCCCGCAGCAAAGTCATCCAGCCGGCGATGGGCGGACTGGTTATCGGCGTGGTCCTCATCTTCGTTCCGCAGGTGATGGGCGTCGGCTACCAGTATGTGAATCAGGCACTCAACGGCAACATGCTGCTCCGCACGCTGGCCATTTTGTGCGCCGTCAAGTTCGCCGCGACCATCATTTCCTACGCTTCCGGAAACGCGGGTGGCATCTTCGCGCCCAGCTTGTACCTCGGTGCCATGGCGGGAGGCTTCATCGGCACCATCATGCACCGCTTTGCCCCGTTTCCCACCGGCGACCCCGGCGCCTATGCCCTGGTCGGCATGGGGACACTCTTCGCAGGCATCATTCGGGCTCCCATGACCTCGGTGTTCATGATCTTCGAGCTCACCCAGGACTACCAGGTCTTCGTGCCCCTGATGATTGCGAACATGATCAGCTTCGCCATCTCCAAGCGCTACCAGCCGACTACGCTGTATCACGCTCTCCTGCAACAGGACAACGTCCACATGCCTGCTCCGGGAGCCCACGCGCCTTCCCCATCGTGGCGCGCCCTCGACATCATGAGCCGCGATTTCTCCATCCTGCCGCCAAACACGTCCGCGACCGATGCGCTAGAAAAGTTGCGACAGTCTGGGTCAGACGCCGTCCTGGTCGGCAGTGACGGCATGTACTCCGGCTTGATCACCCGCGACCAGATCGAACAAGCCATACAGTCCGGCGCAGCAGATACGAGAGTCGGCAGCCTGCTGGTGACCGATTTTGCCCACGCACATGCCGATCACTCCCTCGAAGTGGTTTTGGAACGTCTCGGCAAGAATCCGGGACTGTTACCGGTCGTCAGCCGGAAGCAGGTTCGCGAGGTCCTCGGCATCGTGACACCCCAGACCGTCATGCAGTTCCTGCAAAAGAGTTGGGACGAGCGGCCGCCCGGCCCCGAGTAGCCCCGCACACCGCCGCTGTCACTCTCTTGTGTGTTCTATGTCCTAGCGCTCGGGCGTCCCCTGCGATAAATCAGGGATCGTGAGGCAGGGGGTATGTGCCTTGTCGCGCTCAGGCGTGGGGGTGGCTTGCTCTTTGACAGTTCCGAGTTGCGATTTCTCCGGTAGGCGGGGCTGGAACTACTTGCGAGCTTCTGGGGCGAGGCGGACAGTCTGTCCGCGATTCAACCCCCTGACAACCGCAGCTGGGCCTGCTAAGTCCAACGGGCACAATTTGATACGTATAACTATTTTATTTATCAATGGCTTGCAAACAATTTTCTCCTAAGCCAATGATTCTAAACAACCGACGTATATGAATTATTTGTTATAGCGGACTATAGCACTATATCGCCTAACGCCCCGTCAGGGAGAACGACAGCGCTTACAGAGCTACAGGGGCGGCAGCGTGTCCTGCTGCTTTCCTCGCGGACGCTGCGCTGAGAACCTTCGTTCCAAGAACTCCCTCGCCAGGCTCTGCCCTCCCAGGCCAAAGGCAATCGCCATCCCCAGCATCAGGGCGCCAAAGACGATAGCAAACGCGATGGTGACCGTTCGCTGGGCCAGTCCAATCTCCTCGAATGCCATCGAGATGGTCAGGACCACAATGATCACCTTGACCGCTTCGCTCAAGAGCTGCGGCGAGGGCAAGTCCGCATTGACCGCAGCCAGCAGCGCTGCCCGGGCAAAGAAACTGGCGGCCAGCATCCCCAGAAAGACCATGAACAGGGCGGCAAAGAGCCGGGGAAGGAACAGGAAGAACCCCGCAATATGTTGCTGCACGCTCTCGCTTCCCAGGGAACTGATGCCGACGAGAATAATGCCCAGCCACGTGAGCCAGAAGACAAGCTGGCACAGCAGCTCGGATGGCGGCGGCAGTGCCACATTCTTGAGCAATTGCGCGGCACCGGCTTTTTCCGAGAGCCGATCGAATCGCACCAGACGCAACAGGCTGCGCAACAGAATCTTGATGAGATAGGCGATTACCCAACCGGCCAACGCAATGACCAGAAGCGCGAGCAGACGAGGGAGCAAATGAGCGAAGGCTCGAGCAAATTCATTCCACGCCTGGCTCAGTTCATTAACGATCAAGTCTCCCATCACGAACCCCTTTCCGGTGCCGTCCAGAGCTCAAGCAGATACGGTTTTAAGCGTTCGAAGGTTGAACAGAGGGCGGCGATGCGCACCTCCAGCGCTTCGGCGGGCGCGTCCAGGTTCTGGGTAAGGAAGGCGTATGCCCTCCCTCGATAAAGCGGCGCTAAAGCTTGCAGGATGTGGTCGCGGTTGATGACGTCATGGTGATAGGACGCGGCGAATTCGTAAGCCGTCCGCACCCAAAGTTCGTCGCTGAACTGGAAGCTTTCTTCCGGCAGGGCGGCCGCTTGTTGGAGCTGGCCAAGCGTACTGGCCGAAAGGATCGACTTGAGTACCTGCTCCAAATCGCCGACGCCGGAACGAAACATCTGGTGCAGGCGTTGGCGATCGACGTTGACCGCTTGGGCTGTGACATCGTATTGCGGACCGGCCGTAGGAACGGCGTGGATTTCGCACTGGGCGCTCCAAATCGGCTGGGTCTTTTCCATCGACCAGAACAGGGGCCCTACGGTCTGGCGCAACGCCGCCACCAGATCGGGTGACTGTTGTTCGAGACGCCCCTTCGGCCCCAGGAAGGTCTGGAAGATACGAAGACCGTCCGAGAGCGCTTCCACGGTGAAGCAAACCTCCGGCCCGAGACGGCCCGCTTCGGCAGCCCAGAGTTCGTTGTTCAGCAGGCGTCCGGCGAAGTCAGCCGACAGGGCAAACTCTCCCGGACGCGGCTCACGGACCTGCTTTCCATAGAGTGCGCTGGTCATGGGGTACATCAGGTTGGTCACGAGGATGCCTTCGAAACGATGGCGGCGGTAGACAGGAGTGACGAAGTCATAGTGCTCGCGATAGATAGGACGCAGCAACCGATCGGTCCACTCCGGCTCAATTTCCGATGACTCGGGAGCAATCACCGCGCAGGCTTTGGCGCGCAGGAGGTCCGCGGCAGCAACGACCATATGCATGGCCCTCCCGGGCGACGGTGCGCTGCCGTACTGACTGCTGATGGAATGCAGGGTACGCAAGGCGGGCATTCGAGCACCGCTCCGCGAATCGCTAATGGAGGCCGCTCTCACCAGATCGGGCGTTCCATCCTGCGAACCGCCGTCGGCGTTCAGAATGGCGACGCGCTCGCGGGGGAAATACTTCAGCAGACCCTCGCGGATGACCTGCACGACGTGACCGATGGTCTTGGCGTGATTGTAGGTAGGCAGTCCAACGAGAATGTCAACTTCGCCTACGCCGATGAGTTGGCGAAGCAGGTCGTCGGACAGAATGTCTTCGTCAGCCACGAAAAGACCTCAGGCTCCTATTCTCAAATGCGGCGCAAGCGGAACCAATAAAACTGGTAGGGGCCCAGCGTGAGCAGGTAGGGGACACTGCCGATTCGCGGAAACATGTTTCTTCCGAACATTTCGATGAGAATGCAACTTTTGAACCGGCTCAAATCAAGTTCAACCGCCTGGGCGGATGCTGAAAGATTATTAACCACCAGCACGGTTTCTCCGCCAAGCTGGCGCAAATACGCGAGCACCCGATGATTGTCGGGATAAAGGAACTCGATAGTGCCGCGACCGAATGTCGGAGTGGACTTCCGGACCTGCAGTATCCGGCGCATCCATGAAAGCAGCGAATGCTGCAATCGCCGCTGCGACTGGACATTGACCACCTGGTATCCGTAAATCGGGTTCAGGATGAGCGCCGAGTACAAACTCTCCGGATCAGCCGAGGAAAATCCGGCATTCCAGCCGCCGTCCCACTGCATCGGAGTACGAACGCCGTTGCGGTCGCCAAGGTAGATGTTGTCGCCCATACCGATCTCGTCGCCGTAATAAATCACGGGCGTACCCGGCAGAGACAACAACATGCCGTTCATAAGTTCAATGCGACGGCGATCGTTATCGAGAAGAGGCGCGAGGCGGCGGCGAATCCCGAGGTTAATGCGCATCGGCCTGTCGTGCGCATACTCGTCGTACATGTAATCGCGTTCCATGTCGGTGACCATCTCGAGGGTAAGCTCGTCGTGGTTGCGAAGGAACAGACACCACTGGCAGGCATCGGGAATCTGCGGCGTTTGCTGAAGAATTTCGGTGATGGGCTTGCGGTCTTCGAGCTTGAGGCCCATGAACATCCGCGGCATCAGCGGGAAGTGAAATGCCATGTGAAACTCATCGCCGTCACCGAAATAGGCGCGTAAATCGGCCGGCCATTGATTGGCCTCGGCCAGGAGCATCCGTCCTGGAAAGCTTTTATCGAGCCGGCGGCGAAGCTCTTTAAGGACGGCATGGGTTTCGGGCAGGTTCTCACACGATGTCCCTTCACGCTCGACGAGGTAGGGCACCGCGTCGAGACGGAAACCATCGACCCCCAGGTCAAGCCAGAACTTCATTACGTTCCACATCTCCTCGCGAACGGCGGGATTGTCGTAATTCAGATCAGGCTGATGACTGAAGAAGCGGTGCCAGTAATACTGCTTCGAGATTGGGTCCCATGCCCAGTTCGACATTTCGGTATCGAGAAAAATGATGCGGGTACCACGATATCGGCTGTCGGTGTCGCTCCACACATACCAGTCGCGGCGGGGATTCTCGCGGGAACTGCGGGACTCCTGAAACCACGGGTGTTGATCGGAAGTGTGGTTCAGCACCAGCTCGATGATGACGCGGATGTCGCGTTTGTGTGCGGAGTCGAGAAATACCCTGAAGTCGTCGAGCGTGCCGTAGCTGGGATGGACGGAAGTGTAATCGGAGATGTCGTAGCCATCATCGCGCAGCGGCGAGGGGAAGAAAGGCATGAGCCATATCGCGTTGACGCCAAGCCCCTGAAGGTGATCGAGTTTCTGGGCAAGTCCGCCGAAATCACCGATGCCGTCGCCGTTGCCGTCGTACATGGCGCGAACGTGGGCCTGATAGATAATCGCGTCCTTATACCAGAGCGAAGTGGGAGTTGAACTCAAGCTCTCTCCTTCATCGGCGTGAAACGGCGGGAGTCGCAGGGTCTGTAGACGGATTGGGCTGTTGGTTCTGAGATGACTCTCGGCCCGTCGTGGCTGCAGATTCGCTGCGCTCCACGAGATAGAGCGCGGCACTGAACTTGCTCAGGATGATTTCGACTCCTTGCTTGCCGGGACTGATTGTTTCGGATAGCGGCAAGCCGTCGGATCTGCCATAAACCGTATCGTTGGTGCCGAGCATGAGGCTCCAGGATCGACCGTCCGGATCGATGGGAATTGTTAGCTCGTGGTCCGAGAAGTTACAGATGAGCATTGCTGCTGCATTGCCCTCGTCGGAGCGCCTCATGACAAGCCAGTTTGCGTTCTCGTTGAAGGTGACCGAGGAGAGGTCTTTGCGACAGTTGCTGAGGCATTCGTGCTTGCGACGCAATGCCAGAAGATCACGATAGAGCGCGAGGATTTCGCGGTGAGGTGATTGCGAGAGCTTATCCCATTCGAGCTTACATTCTTGAAATGTCGATTCAGACTGCGGGTCAGGGAAGTCTTCGTGGGTATAGTAGGCGGCGAATTCTTCCCTGCGCCCTTTCCGCACTGCCGCCACCAGATCTTTGTCGTGATAGCTGGTGAAGAAGAGGAATGGGGCGGTTTCGCCGTATTCCTGCCCCATGAACAACAATGGCAAGAACGGCGCGGACAGCAACAGGGTCGCGGCAAGCTTTTGCTGTTCGAGAGAAACGAGTGACCCTAGCCGCTTACCCTTGCTGGTGTTGGCAACCTGATCGTGGTTCTGGATGCAGGGCACAAACTGCTCGCCAGGACGTGTCGTCGATGAGCTGCCATGCCGCCGGTGGCGGTAGCGTGAATATTTTCCGTCATAAACGAAGCCGTCGGAGATGGACTTCGCGAGATCGCCTAAGCTTCCGAAGTCCATCAGGTAGCCGCCGCGATCGCCAGTAAGGAGCGTATAGAGAGCGTGATGGAAGTCATCGTGCCATTGGGCGTCGACGCCGTATCCGCCGGCACAGCGCGGATTGATGATTCGCACATCGTCGAGGTCACTTTCGGCGATGATCCATGCCTGGCGGCCGAGATGCCGCGCCTGTGCATGGAAGGCAGTGGTGAGTTCGTCGAGAAGGTGGTGCGCACTGAAATCGAAGATAGCGTGCACAGCGTCGAGACGGAGGGCGTCGATGTGATATTCGGTGAGCCAATAGAGTGCGTTGTCGATGAAGTAGCGACGGACGCCATCGCTTTCGGGTCCGTCGAAGTTAATTGCGTCTCCCCACGGAGTGCGGTACGCGTTGGTAAAGCAGGGAGCGTATTCGGGAAGATAGCAACCCTCGGGGCCCAAGTGGTTGTAAACGACGTCGAGAACGACGGCCAACCCATTCGCGTGGCAGGTGTCCACCAGTTTTTTAAGGCCGCTGGGACCGCCGTATGCGGAGTGGGGAGCATAGAGACTCGCGCCATCGTAACCCCAATTTCGTTTGCCCGGAAATTCCGCAACCGGCATGAGCTCGATAGCAGTGATCCCCAAGTCGCGAAGGTAGGGGATCCGCTCGATGACCGCTTCGAAGGTTCCGCGTGGAGTGAATGTGCCGGTGTGGAGTTCGTAGGTTACGAAATCCTTGAGTGGCAACCCATTCCAGCCCTGATCAGTCCACCTGAACGAATGAGGATCTACGATCTGCGATGGGCCGGTCACACCGTTAGGCTGCGAGCGGGAAACCGGGTCGGGCCGCAAGCGATTGCCATCCAGAAGAAACTGATAATCATCACCAGTTCTAAGGCCTGGGACGATCACCGAGAATTCAGCGTCGGAGCTGCACGCCATCGGAATCGTGCGTTCGCGTTCCCCCACAAGCTTTACGGCGAGATTGGAGAGTCCAGGAGCCCAAACTCGGAACTCAACGCTCTCGCCCTCGACGAAGTTGGCGCCAAAACGCAATTGCCAGGGGATACATGTCCACTCACCCGCCAATGGCGCCTCCTTCGCTTTGCGCGAGCAAGGCAATGGGGAGATGCGCGAATGCGTCAGCCACCTCAACCACTACTTGTCGATCGCGTCGTTTCGCCTGGATGGTTCGTCCGGTAAAGATGTCGCGAAAGGTCAACCCACCAAAATGCCTGCGAAGCGTTACCGTTGTGTCACGCCAGGTTGGTTCACCAAGTGGATTTCGGCCGTCGGAAGACAAAGAGGCAAAAAACCGTCCGGCCAGAACGATGACACTTCGTCCGGCGTAAGAACGCGCAAAGCCCACCACATGCCGATACCTTTCACCGGCGGTACGGAGAGGCAGGTAGGAACCGTTGCTGAACAATTCACGTTCTTCCTCGCGGAAGCGCAGGGCAGTACGGGTGACGAACAATTTGATACCCCCATCCTGAGGGGAGCGTATCAAACGATCCACCAGACCCGGCAGATTTGCGTTCTCGTCGATACGGAGATTCGCAAGAAGCTCTTGAATCGGAGCGAATGGGACGGGATTACGATTATCAGGATCGGCCAGCGTGAAGTTCCACACCTCCGTTCCCTGGTAGAAGTCGGGAACACCCGGCGATGTGATTTTCAGGATTAGCTGTGACAAGGAATTAAAGATGCCAAGCCGAGCCATTCGGGATTGAAAAGGCAGGAAGCTGGCGAGGAATCGGTTGTCTGGTTTGCGAACGAGAATGGCATCAAGAAAATTGTGGAACGCCGTTTCATACGCCGTATTCGGGCTTACCCAGCTGGTGTGAACTTTGGCTTCACGCAGGGCCTTTTCGATATGGACGTGGATCCTCTGGAGAAACGTCTCATACTCCGAATCGTTCATCTCGACTAGCGGCCACGTGCCCATCAGGGTCTGATACAGGTAGTACTCTTCGTTCGGACCGGGTACGGGATTTCCTTCGACAATGGCTTTGTTGTCAGCATTGAGCTGCTGCCAGGAGCGGGCGGCCCGGTACCAATCAGTTGGGACCTCCGAGATCACGTTGATACGGGCGCGAATGTCTTCACTGCGTTTGTGGTCGTGCGTCGACGTGGCCAGAAGCGAGTGGGGCCACATGGCCTGGCGAGCTGCGTTTTTTGAATGGAAGGCGGCGACCGAAGTCCCGAGCGAGCGCGGCGAGCCACCTACTTCATTCAGAGAAAGCAATGGGACATAGCGGTAGAATGCAGTGTCTTCCAGACCCTTCGCCATAACGGGCGCGGTGAGTTGCTGGAAGCGCATCACGAACAGTCTTCGCACCGCGCGGTCCACTTCGCTGATGCCTTCCGGATCGTTCAACAGAAGCACATTCTGGATGAAATCGAAGACGGACCCGCTAATTGCAGCGTTTCGGAGCCGGGCGGAGCCAACGGCTTGCCGAATCCACTGCTTATCCTGCTCCGCGGGCTCGAGAGTGGATTCGCGAATGTAAGAACGGTAAACCGGAAAGCAGGCAATCACCTCCTGCAAGGCGTCACGCAAAATGTGCAGCGTGAAATCGCGCGACCAGCGATGCTGTTCGGTGATCTTGTCGAGCCGGCGCGACAGCGCGGTGAGTTCGCTAGACATCGAAACCTGCAACACGAGATGTTTGCACTCATAAAGCAGGTCGTTAAACGATTGCGAAAAACCCGTGAACTGCTCGTACAAGCGCAAAAGTGTCCGCTTGTGAGATTTGTCTACGAACACACCGTTCAGAACATTGAGGAACCCATATCCGGTGGTACCGTCCACCTCCCACGATGGACGGAGCTGTTCGTTTCCTGTGAGGATCTTTTCGGCGACAAGATAGGTTCGCAGCGAAGAGTCGGTCGGCTGCTGAGTGGACAGCGATTCAGGCGATTGGCTGATTTGCTCCTGGAGCTGATAGAAATATTGCTCGGGATCGAAGAGTCCATCAGGATGGTCAACTCGCAGGCCAGTGATTTGTCGTTTTCGCACCAGGTCAAGAATCAGGGCATGGACCGCCGGGAACACTTCGGAATCTTCCACTCGAATGGCGGCCAGTTCGTTGATGTCGAAGAAGCGGCGGTAATTCACTTCGTCGGCTGCCACCTGCCAATGACTGAGCCGGTACGCCTGCTCATCCAGCAGCTTCTCGAGTTGATCGAAGCTGCGCGGATCGCCTTCCCGCCCGTTGATTTGCTGGAGCACGTCGGCCAGCGTGTCGCGAACTACTACGCTGCCTTGCACGAGGGTGGCGAGCCGACGCTTGATGACTTCCTTTTCCCGGCGGCGCTCTTGAACTTTCGAGGTATCCGTCTGGGAACGAGTCGGGAGATGAGAAATGGACGTCAGAATGCTTTCGAGTTCGATGACATAGTCGTGCGATTCTCCTAATATCACCCGTAGTCTCTCCAGCACACCGTCTAGAACAACGGGCCATGTGCGCGGAGCGACGGGATAGGGCACACCCTGGTAATCGACAACGAAGGCATCGCCTTCATACTTCAGCACCAGTTTTCCGGCTTCCAACGATTGTCCAAACTGTTCGGCAAGAAACGGCAACAAGATCTTGTCCACCAGCTCGGACTTCGGCGGGTTCCAGTCGATGTCGAAGAAGCGCGAAAAGGGCGAGCCCGGTCCATCCTCGAGCACGTCCCACCACCAACGGTTGGAGGGGTGAGTTACACACATGTGGTTGGGAACAATGTCGGCAATCAATCCCATGCCACGCTTTCGGAGTTGATTGGCGAACTCGGTGAAATCGCCGACATCGCCGATCTCGGGGTTCAAGCGGGTGGGGTCGGTAACATCGTAGCCGTGCAAGCTACCGGGGCGTGCCATAAGAAATGGCGAGGTATAGCAGTGGCTGATGCCAATGTCGTGAAGGTAATCCAACAGGGCGGCGGTGTCTCTGAACGTAAAGTTTCGATTCAGCTGGAGTCGATAGGTCGCAGAAGGGACATATCGCAGTGAATGTGGCTCGAACCGAATATCCGTTACCGCCGTTTCTGCTGCCAGCATTCCCATGAGGACGTAGATGCACGACGACGGAGGGGAGTTTGCCTCAGCAATCAAGATTTCAGCGAACCAGCTGGATTTAGCTGGATGAACCGGAATCGGTTTCCACCGACTTTGATTGAGCACGCTGCTCGCTCGGGCTGGTGCCCGACGTGAATTCGAAAGCAGCATTGATCAGCGCAATATGGGAGAGCGCCTGGGGGAAATTTCCCAGGTGACGTCTTGCTCGAGGATCATATTCTTCGGCCATCAAACCGACGTCGTTTCGCAGGGCGAGCAAGCGATCGAAGAGCTTTTTGGCGTCGGAATCACGGCCGAGCATCTTCAGCGCGCTCACCATCCAGAAGCTGCATGCGAGAAACACGCCCTCGCCTGCCGGTAGCCCGTCGTCCACCCGTTCTGTTCGATAACGCAGCACAAAACCATCGACCATCAGGTCACGTTCAATGGCTTCGACAGTGCCGCGCACGCGCGAATCCTCCCATGGCAGAAATCCAACGAGAGGAAGCAGAAGCAGCGATGCGTCCAACTCTTTCGACCCGTAGGCTTGCGTGAAGCTACCCAATTCAGGATCAAATGCCTTACTGCAAATCTCGGAATGGATGAGATCACGCAGCTCGCGCCATCGCTGCACGTGGTCGCCGCCGCCGTATCTCTCGGCGCTTCGAATCGCCCGGTCGAAGGCAACCCACGCCATAACCTTGGAATAGGTGAAGTGCTGCGGGTCTCCCCTAACCTCCCAGATTCCCTGATCTGGCTGATTCCAGATCGTGGCAAGGTGATCTACCAACGCAGCTTGCAGAGAAAGATCGGTCGAGTTGAACGGTATGCCTCCCAGATGGCCATGCAACAGGGCATCCGTCACCTCGCCGTAAACGTCGAGTTGGAGTTGCTCGGATGCCGCATTTCCGATGCGAACAGGTTTAGAACCTTGATAACCCCCGAGCCATCTCGCCTCCCATTCGGAAAGCTGACGCTCGCCACGGATACCGTACATGATCTGCACTTGGTCAGGACTTCCGGCCGCCGCCCGGAAGAGCCAATCACGCCACGCTGCCGCTTCGTCGTAGTATCCAGCGTTCATCAAGGCGAGGAGAGTGAAGGTGGCGTCGCGAATCCAGCAATACCGATAGTCCCAGTTTCTTTCTCCGTCCAATCGCTCGGGCAGTGAAGTGGTAGGCGCGGCGACGATGCCTCCCGTATGACAATACGTGAGGGCCTTCAGTGTTATGAGCGACCGCTCGACCGCGCCGGCATATTCCCCGGAGAGCTTGGCGCGTGAGGCCCATTCCTGCCAGAAGCGGTTGGTGTCTTCCAGTGCACGTTCCGGATCTATAGGATCCGGAAGTTCTTCGTAGGATGGACGATAGCTGAGTACAAACGAAACTGTATCGCCTTCTGCAATGGTGAATTCGCTCACGGTCTTCAGGTTTTCGCCACGCACTGCTGTCGCCGTCCGCAGCACGACCATGTCGGGACCTGCGATGGCGCGGATCGCGGTGTCGTCAATGCGGGTGACCCAAGGGACAGATCGGCCATAGTCAAAACGGAGGACAAGTTCCATGCGCATAGTCACCTGTCCGTGCAAACCACGTACGATTCGCACGATGTGTGAGTCACCAATGTTGACAGGCATGAAGTCAAGAAGTGCAACTGCTCCGTTGGCGGTCTCAAATACGGTCTCGAGTACAAGACTGTGATCGAGATAGCGGCGTTCGCCCCTGGGGGTATCGCGGGGGGCGAGCACCCAATGGCCATTGTCATCCGTACCAACAAGAGACGCTAAACAGGCAGGCGAAGCGAAATGGGGCCAGCACAGCCAGTCGATGGATCCCTTGTTACTCACCAGTGCGACTGTTTCGCAGTCGCCAATGATTGCGTAGTCCTCGATGCGTTCGGCCATGAAAAACGCCAATATCCGACGAAGCTACGGGCGCAAAATGCTGGCGAAGCAAAGATGCCGCGATTACCGTCCCGGATTCAGTGACTTGAGGTACGCCACTACAGCCTCGGCATCCGCTGGAGCCATATGAAACTTGGGCATCGGGTCGCGAAGCGGTTGCCCGGTAATCCAGACTCCGGTGGTGAGAAGAGTGATCATCCCGGCATCGCTGGTGGGAGGATTCCCTGCCAATCGAGGAGCCACTATAGGCCAGTCGGTGGCGGGGCGTGCTGAAAGATACGGAACCGGTGCGCCCGCGAGCCAGCGGCTCCGGTCGAGCTCGCCGTCCGCCAGGCGAGGGGTGTGACAGGTGGGGCACATCGCGACGTTTTCAACGATATATTGACCGCGCGCCACTGGGGATGAGGCGGATGGCATGGCGGTTCGCTTTGCCTCCTGCGCCGCGCTCGGGCGAGAGACGGCCAGCAAAGCGACCACCACAAACAAGAATAAACTGGCCAAAACAAACTGCCGGCTACCCTTAACTGCCTCCCTCAACAGCGCCATGAGCTAATCTCCCGATTTTTGTCCGTGGTTGGACCCGATTCAATCCGGACGAATAAGTTACCACTTCCGGTCTCTGCGAAATCCAGTCAAGTGGAGCACAAAGTGGCCGTTGCCAGCAACATGACTTTTTGAGTTTCGCCTGACCGATACCCACGGCACCTTCCGCCTCAGCCGGCCAAGCACGCGTTTACGTGCGCTATTCTAGTTCCATGCAGGTGAGAGTGCGGTTTCTGGGAATGCTCCGGGAGGTCGCCGGACGGGAACTCGAGACCGTCGAGCTCGCCGATGGCTCCCACTTGGGAGACCTCTACGCCATGGTCCAGCATGCGAGACCGGAACTGCATACTTTTCATCGAGCGATCGCATTAGCGGTCAACTACGAGTACTCCGGCCTGGACACGCCTCTGCGGGAGGGTGACGAGGTGGCGCTGATCCCTCCAGTGAGCGGTGGTACTGAAGATCCACCCACAGAGGCCGGTGACGATTTGCAAACGACCAAGCATGCCGCAATTGTGCGCAAGCCGATCGACGGGGCAGCCGTGTCTGAGGCCATTCGAGCGCCACACGACGGGGCAGTGGTGGTCTTCGAGGGTATCGTTCGCAACCAGACGCGCGGACGTCGGACGCTTCACTTGGACTACACCGCCTACGAACCGATGGCACTGCGGCAGATGGAGCAATTAGCCCGGGAGGCGCTGGCCAATTTTGAGGTTCGCGACGTGTGGCTGGTCCATCGCCTGGGACGCCTGCAAATTGGGGAGACCAGCGTCTTTATTGCGGTCGCATCGGCGCATCGGGCCGCCGCCTTCGAGGCCTGCCGCTGGCTTATTGATACTCTTAAGAAGACCGTCCCCATTTGGAAGAAGGAGTATTTTGAAGACGGCGCGGTGTGGGCCGACGGTGAACCCTTCCCGCCTCACGTTCTGGCCGACAGTCAGAGCGCGTCAAAGTAGTGTTTCGTGGGTTCTTAGTGATGCGCATGCCGCCAACCTCCCGGATCTTATCTGGCTCCAATATGAGACGAAATGCGATTCTGGCCGGCGGAATCCTCTGCCTGTGGGGAGCTCTGTCGTTGGCCGCGCGCGCCCAGAACCCGGTTCCGCGGCCTCCCGGCGCGAGCAGTCCTTCACAGCCTGCGGCGGTTCCCCGTCCACCACAGACTCAACCAGAAGCACCCTCTACCGATGATGCCAATACGACCATCCGCGTCAACGTTAAGCTGGTAAACGTCTTCTCTACGGTGATCAATTCCGCCGGAATGCCGGTTTCTTCACTCAAGCAAGACGATTTTCAGGTGTTCGAGGATGGGAAGCTGCAGAAAATTGCGGTGTTTCAGCGCGAGTCGGAACTGCCTCTTTCGATTGTGATCGCCATCGACGCCAGCCTGAGCACTCGCAACAATCAGAGACTGGAGCTGGAATCGGCACGCCGATTCGCCCATGCGATCTTACGTCCGATCGATGGCGTTGCATTGTTCCAGTTCAGCGAGGTTGTGGACCAATTAACGCCGTTCACCGCCGACATACGCGTGATCGATCGCGGCATCAACAAGGTCCACACCGGCGCCGCCACGGCACTCTACGACACTCTTTATCTTGGGTCCGA
Source organism: uncultured Acidobacteriaceae bacterium (assembly GCA_963738905.1). Lineage (GTDB taxonomy): Bacteria > Acidobacteriota > Terriglobia > Terriglobales > Acidobacteriaceae > DASRAA01. The sequence goes on along the minus strand of CAVTYG010000004.1, from coordinate 278,177 downwards.
TGCGCTGCTCGACCGCCGTGGCCGCAAAGTCATGGTCGTCATTACTGATGGTGGTGATACCGTGAGTAAGACCAGCTACCAGGACGCGGTGCGCGAGGCACAGCAGGCTGAGGTCATTCTCTACAGCATCATCATTGTTCCTATCGAAAACAGTGCCGGTCGTGATATCGGCGGCGAACACGCCTTGATTCAGCTTTCGCGCGATACGGGTGGCAAGTATTTCTACGCAAGTTCGCTGGAACAGCTTGACGCGGCCTTTCGCCAGATCAGCGATGAGCTGCGGACCCAGTATCTAATCGCGTACTATCCGAGCGCGCGCCTCTCCGACTCAGAGTTCCGGCGCATCGAAATCAAGATCGATCCCAATACCAAGGATTATCCCGACCCGTCAGAACTTCAGGTTCGTCATCGCACCGGCTATTACACGATGCCGTCGAAGTGATTCGACTGCGAGAGGACCTCTGCAAACGGCGAAGGACGCCGTTCTTTGTTACACTGCGCTTTCCGGCGACGTGAGGCCGTGAGATTCGAATGGCAAATCCTACGCAACCCTCGATTCAACTGACGAACACTTCGGATTATCGTGAAAACTACGCCAACAGCGTGCAAGTGCGCGTGAATGTCTGGGATTTTTTCCTGGTATTCGGCACCCTCCAGCAGCAGGACGAGTCCAAGGTCGAGGTCAGCAATTTTCAGGGCATTTACTTGAGCCCGCAGCAGGCAAAGGCGCTCTACACCATCCTTCAGCAGAATCTCCTGAATTACGAAACCACGTTTGGCGAGATCAAGCTGGATCCGCGCATGCATCCCGGCACGGGCCCCATCCACTAAATACATGGGCGGCGAACTTCCGCAGTCGCGAGGAATTCGGCCGTCGCTGGCCTCTTCGTCCCACGCTGTACACTGGCAACGCCTCAGGCCGTGCTTCGGTGCGGGACCAGCTCCTGGCGTTTCCGCTGATTTTTACCTCGCTTTTTGTCCTCCATGGGCCCTTGTTGCGCTTGCCGTATTTTTGGGATGAAGCGGGATACTTCATTCCTGCGGCACGCGATCTTCTGTTGACCGGTTCCCTCATTCCGCACAGCACCTTGTCAAATGCCCATCCTCCTCTGCTGATGCTATGGCTGGCGTTCTGGTGGAAGTTCAGCGCATTCACCCCGGCCGTCACGCGCACAGCAATGTTGCTGGTTGCGGCTTTCGCCCTCTTGGGGGTATGGCGCCTCGCGCGAACGGTCGCTAATGAACAAGTCGCGCTGGCGACGGTCGTGTGTACCGCTCTGTACCCAGTCTTTTTTACTCAAAGCTCACTCGCGCATTTGGACATGATGGCGTGTGGGCTGACGGTTTGGGGTCTGACCATGTACATCGAGCGTCGTCCGGTGGCGACAGTAATTTTTCTAGCGCTCGCTGCGCTGGCAAAAGAGACGGCGATTATCACTCCACTGGCGCTGATCGCCTGGGAAATCGTATGCCCCCTCATCGCGCGCTGGAGTGACGCTGACATCTGTTTGCGCCGGCGCGGCTGGTTACGCACCGCTGCGCTGCTTCTCTGCTTTGTACCGCTAATGCTCTGGTTGTCGTATCACCATGCGAAGACGGGCTACTTCCTCGGCAATCCTGAATATCTGCGCTACAACCTGGGCGCCACTGTGACACCGTCACGCATTGTGCTGGCGATGCTCATCCGGTTGTGGCACCTGTTCGGTTATCTGAACCTCTTTGTACTCACGCTGCTGACTCTTTATGCCATGTCGAAGCCGGCTCTACTCGAACGGGACGGCAGCGAGCGCCAGCGCATTGCAATTCCCGTGCAAGTCGTTTTCGCCGCAGTGATTCTCGCCCACATCCTCGCTCTGTCTATCCTGGGCGGTGCGGTTCTGGCGCGCTACATGCTTCCGGTCTTGCCGCTTGTCGTCCTTGTCTGTGTTTCGACCTTGAGGCGGCGGTTGCGGCATTGGGTATGGTGCATCGCTGCCATATCCATGGCATTCGTGTTTGCCTTGTTTGTTCCTCCACCCTATCGCGTCGCTCCCGAAGATACGCTGCTGTATCGCGACTACGTTATCCTGCACCGGCAGGCGGAGATGGAAATTGAAAAGCGATATCCGCATGCACGGGTTCTCACTGCATGGCCGGCTTCGGACGAGATGACTCGGCCGTATCTGGGTTACGTAAGTCAGCCGGCAGATGTAATTCGCGTCGAGAACTTCACCGAAGACGAGATGGAGCGCGTTTCGCAGGCGACGAGTCAGTTCGACGTGGTTTTGCTCTTCACGACCAAGTGGCAGCCGCCGCATCCACTATGGCGAACGTTGCCGTTCGGTGAAGCGGTCCAGGAACGCTTCTTTGACTACCACGAAGACATCCGGCCCGACCGTGCCGCGGCCATGCTGAACGGGCGCATCATTCGCTACGAGAACCGTAACAACGAGTGGATAGCGATCATCGCGCTCGAGCGCGTAGAGAATGCGAACACAAGAATCGAGTTTGCGGAGCCGGAGGAATCTAAGAACTTTGAGGTTATCCACGACTGAAGTCCTTGCGTACTCAATGCTGCGCCTTGCACACTGAATCTGTGGACTTCGTCATACGCAACTATCGCGCTGCCGACTTCGACACGCTCTGGAAGATCGATCAGATCTGCTTCCCTCCCGGCATCGCGTACACCCAGATGGACCTCGGCGGATTCGTGACACGCCGCAAAGCCATCACGATGGTGGCAGAGCATGAAAAGAACAGTGACTTCCCGGGCCAAATCGTGGGGTTCGCCGTTGCTCAGCCAATTCGCAATGTTGGCCGGATTCTTACCCTTGATGTTCTCCCGGAAGTGCGGAGGTTCGGCCTGGGCACACGCCTTATGGACGAATGCGAAAGCAGGCTTCGATCCGGTGGCTGCAAGAAGATCTACCTTGAGACGGCCACGAATAACGAGCCAGCATTTCGGCTTTATCAGAAGCTCGGCTACCGAATCGAACGTGTCTTACCGCTGTATTACCCAACTCATGCACTGGATGCCTATCTGATGGGCAAAAATCTCTAGTCGCACGTCTGTTATTCTCGTGCCCATCTTATGAAAGTGGCGATTCAAGGTGAGTTGGGTTCGTTCAGTCACGAAGCGGCGGAACGCATGCTTCCCCGTGCCGTGGTGGTTCCGTGCGCACGCTCAGCGGAGGTTTTCGACAGCGTCGAAAAAGGCAAAGGTCAAGCTGCTGTGATCCCAATTGAGAACTCCCTTGCCGGCTCAGTTGCCGAGCACTTCGATCTGCTACTGTCTCGCGACCTGTTCATTCACGGCGAAATGCACCTGCGCATTCGCCACAACCTCATCGTTCCCCCCGGCGTCAAGCTGAATGAAGTATGCCGTGTCTTTTCCCATCCCGTGGCCCTCGACCAATGCCGGAATTTCTTTAGCGCACATCCCGGAATCCAGGCGGTGCCGTTTTACGATACCGCCGGAAGCGTCCGCCACATTGTTGCCGAGAACCTGGGGGATGCGGCTGCGATCGCTGCACGGCGTGCAGCACGGGAGTACGGTGGTCGAATTGTCCTTTCCGGCATCGAGGACGATCAGCAGAACTATACCCGCTTCTTGTTGATCAACCGTTCCAAGCGCATCGGCAAGAAATCCAACAAAAGTTCACTCGCCTTTGCGCTCAGGAATGTCCCGGGCGCGCTGTTCAAAGCTCTCAGTGTGTTTGCCTTGCGCGACATCAGCTTGACCAAGATCGAGTCGCGGCCTATTCGAGGACGACCGTGGGAGTACGTGTTTTTTGCCGATATTCTACGAGGCGACGATGAAGCCGCTAGAAATGCCTTGCGCCATTTGGGAGAAATCGCAGAATTTGTGAAGCTTCTGGGGGTCTATCCCGCAGCCAAGGCGCACTGATTCTTCGAGAATTCCCGAAGTTGAGACTGCTACGAGCATGTACCGGCCTCTCGTGTTCGTTTCGGGAATGTTTTTGTAAACATTATCGAACAACGGTTGTCGCGCCCCTCTGTGCTGAGTACAATCCTCTGCGCCTGAAGGGAAGGGCAAGGTATTGAGCGCTACCAATCCTCGACTCGAATTGGCCTTGCCCACGCCATTTGTGATTGGTCAACGAAGAAACCGGCTCGTGGGTAGCTTTTTGGCTTGAAACTTTTATACGCCTGCGCTCATCAAATCTTGAGTGTAATGGACTCAAGGAGTTATATGTCTAATCCTGACAAGAAGATAGAGACGACAACTCACGATCTAAGCTCTGATCCAGAGTTCCGAAACGACTCCGACGAAGCCAGAACGCTGCCGCTTTTACCCGTGCGCGATACCGTTCTCTTTCCGCATGCGGTACTTCCGCTGACGGTGGGCCGGGAGAGTTCGGTCCAGCTTATTAACTCGTTGGGCGACGATAAGACCATCATCGTGGTGGCGCAGCGCGAGGCACGGGTGGACACCCCGCAACCAACCGATCTTTATGCCGTCGGCAGCCTCGCCGTGGTGCATAAGGTTGTGCGCATGCCGAACCAGAGCCTGTTTGTCTTTGCCGAAGGCTTGGAGCGAGTAAAGGTAACGGAATACACCCAGTTGACGCCGTTCATGCGTGCCACAGTCGAGTCAATTCCTGAGATCAACGCGCCGGTCAATGCGCAAATTGAGGCGCTCCAGCGCAATGTGCTGACGCTGTTCCAGCAAATCGTGGCAGGATCTCCCACATTGTCCGATGAGCTTTCGACGGTTGCTGCGAATATCGAAGATGCCGGCCGCATGGTGGACTTCATTGCGTCCTCCTTGCCGTCTCTGTCGACGAAAGACAAGCAGGACGTTCTGGAGACACCCGACGTCCAGGTACGTCTCGACAAGATCAACCAGCACCTCGCGAAAGAACTCGAGGTCCAGCAACTTCGCAACAAAATCCAGAGCGAAGTGCAGGATCGCGTGCAGCAGACACAGCGCGAGTATTACCTGCGTGAGCAGATGAAAGCCATCCAGAAAGAACTGGGTGAGCAAGACGAAACCACGCGCGACAGCGAGGAACTGCGCCAGAAGATCGAATCCGCGGGAATGCCCGACGATGTGAAGAAAGAGGCACTCAAGGAGCTAGGTCGCCTGGTGCGTATGTCGCCCATGGCTGCCGATTACGGCCTGACGCGCAACTACATCGAGTGGCTGGCAGTTTTGCCGTGGCAGAAGTCATCCGGCGTCGAGATCGACATCACGAAGGCAAAGGAAATTCTCGACTCCGACCACTATGACCTAGAGAAAGTGAAGAACCGCATTCTCGATTACCTCTCGGTCCGGCGGCTGAAGCCGAACATGAAGGGCCCGATCCTGTGCTTTGTCGGCCCTCCGGGCGTCGGCAAAACATCGCTGGGTAAGTCTATAGCGCGTTCGTTGGGGCGGAAGTTCGTGCGTCTTTCGCTGGGCGGCGTCCACGACGAGGCTGAAATTCGCGGCCATCGCCGCACCTACATCGGCGCGCTGCCGGGCCAGATCATGCAGGGCATTCGTCGCGCCGAGACTAACGACCCGGTGTTCATGCTGGACGAGATCGATAAAGTGGGACGTGACTTCCGGGGCGACCCCGGGTCGGCGCTTTTAGAGGCCCTCGATCCGGAGCAGAATTTCAGCTTCCGCGATAACTATCTGGATGTGCCGTTCGATTTGTCGAAGGTTTTGTTCATCACTACCGCGAACCAACTCGATCCGGTCGCAGAGCCCCTGCGCGATCGCATGGAAATCATCGAGCTGCAGGGGTACACCGAGGAAGAGAAGGTGCACATCGCGTTCCAGTACCTGATTCCGCGCCAGATCGAAGAGAACGGAATCACCAAGGAACAGATCGACTTTCCGGAAGAAACCGTCCGCTTCATCATTCGTCACTACACGCGGGAAGCGGGGGTTCGCGGCCTGGAGCGCACGATTGGCACCATCTGCCGCAAGCAGGCGCGTCGCATCGCCGAAGGGAAGACCGACAAACTTGTGGTCACGACTGAGTTGGTGCAGCACACTGACATGCTCGGCGGAATTAAGATCCGCACCGAAGGCGAAATCGCCGAGCGCACCAAGCGCACCGGCGTTGCGGTGGGGCTTGCCTGGACGCCGACCGGTGGCGACATTCTCTTCATCGAAGCCAACAAGATGAAGGGCAAAGGCGGGTTCGCCATGACGGGCCAGCTTGGCGACGTGATGCGTGAGTCGATGCAGGCCGCGCTCACCTGGGTACGGTCGAATGCCAAAGAACTTGGGATTGACGAGGACTTCTTCGCCAATCACGACATCCACATTCACGTACCGGCGGGAGCGATCCCTAAAGACGGGCCTTCGGCCGGCGTCACTATGGCAACGGCATTGGTTTCACTTTTGACCGATCGCCCGGTCCGACCATTGACCGCGATGACAGGGGAAATCACTCTCAGCGGCAATGTGTTGCCCATCGGCGGGATCAAGGAGAAGACACTGGCAGCAAAGCGCGCGGGCGTGAAGGACATCATCTTGCCGGAAGACAATCGGCAAAACGTGCAAGAAGACCTGACCCCGGAACAGCTTGCAGGGCCTGACCATGCACTACGTGAAGTCGATTCCGGAGTTACTGGAGATCGCGCTGCCGACCACCACGGCCGACGAAAAGCACGATGAGGAAGTGCGCGAACAGGTGCTGGCGGGCGCGCCCACGGCGTAACCGTAAGGAAACTCATTGAAGCCACGCGGTCGCGGGTGGCTTTTACTTTTTCAGGCGATGTCAACCGCGACGATGGTGACGTCGTCACCCGCAACGCCTTGCGACCAGGCGGTTATTTCGGCGCTCAGCGACTGACAAAGGTCTTGCGCCGAAAGCGGCCGGGCTAGCGTTTGCTTCACGCGGTCTGCCCCGAACTCTTCGCCGCGTCGGTCGGCCTCGAGCACGCCGTCGGTGTAAAGAAGAAACCGATCACCGGATCCCAGAGTGAGACCACAGGACTGATAGCTGGCAAACGGCATCACACCCAGTATCAGGCCGTTCTTTACAACATCGTCGACGGACCGATCGCTCGCCCGGTAATGAAGCAGCGGAGGATGGCCGGCGGCACTATATCGGCCTTTTCCCGCCTCCAGGTCTAGAAACAGGTAGGCAGCAGTCACAAATTGTCCTTGCAGCTTGCCAGAGAGAACAGTATTGAGGCCCGTCATGACCTTGGCCGGGTCATCGGCATGACCGGCCTGCGCTGCGATCGCCACCTTCACCATGGATGCAACCAGAGCGGCCGGAACTCCGTGTCCCGACACGTCGGCAATGAGAACCCCAACCCGCCGATCGTCGACAACCAAGAAATCATAGAAGTCGCCGGCGACTTGTGACATGGGAACGTACTGTGCACCAAATCGCACGCCGGTGAGCTCGGGCATCTCCGCCGGCAAGATCGAGGCCTGGATACGTCGCGCGATTTCCAGTTCATTGCGAATCGATAGCAATGCTTGCTCGGTGTGCAGGCTGCGTTGCGCTACCAGGTAACCCAACGTGCACAAGAATAGCGCGAAACCAATGAACTCGTAGTCGGCGCCACCGGCCGGCAACCAGCCACGCACGTTGTTGTAGATAACGAATAATCCCCAGATGAGAATAATGATACGAAGGGTCTTTATTTCTGGCACGCTGCTTTCGGGAGCCGCGTATAGGTAGACGATCATCGCGACCGTGAAACCGATCACCAATATGTTATTGACCACAAAGAGTGCGCGCACCGCACTGCTATTCGAGTAAAACAGCAGGAACGTCACCGCCATCAAGGCATTCACGGCGAGCAACGACTTGGTAACCCAATTATGCCGTTTTGCGACCAGTCCCCAGCCAAACAATATGGCGGGGATTCCGATGGTGAAAGTGACCAGGGCGATTTGAAATTCAATGGTGCGAGAGCTGAGAATAAATCGAGCCGACTCGGTCATGAGCAGGGCGCGGTATCCGTAGAGTAAGGCGAGCAGGCCGAACCAGAGGCGAACCCGGTCCTGGGTTTTTCGGCGCACCCATTGCACAAAGACCGAGACGATGCCGATGGCCATGGCGATGATGGCGACGACCAGGCGGGGTGCATCGGTAAGCAATAATTGCCGCACCGCAAGAGCTATTTCTGAATTTGCAAGCATGACGGCGAGAACCTGGTTCAAGATAACTTTCCCCCGCCGCCTGCGCAACCTCGCTCCGTTGGGTTACAGGAGCCAAGTCCCAGTCGTCGAGATTGGCCGCCGCATCGTCGCGTCTGTCGGAGGTCAACGCTGATTGCGCCGCATGTTTTCGTCCCGACGGCGTGTAGCTTCCTCCAATACGCGCCGCAGACCATCGGAAAAGGCCGCGGGACTCAGTTCCGCAGCGACCCGAGCCAGGCTGTTAGTTCGAATCGAATTCCATACATCTCGATCGCGATATAGCCGAATACAATAGTCAGCCATTTGATCGAGATCACTGGCTGCGAAGTAGTCGGACCCGTGGTCCCACCGCAGCTGCGACGCAATTATGGGCGAGACCACCATGGGGACACCGTGCGCCGCCGCTTCGTGTGCCTTGTACGGCACTCCCGCTGCATAACGGGTGGGTATTACCACGACCCGTGAACGGTCGTATAGCCCGCGCAAATCGCTGGACGCGCCAAGGATCTGGAACGATGGGTCGGCGATCTCAGTCCTCAGTAGCTCTGTTCCATGACCGGCCAGCAGGAAGTCAGCTCCCGTCTCACGATGCACCTTCGGCCAATGTTCGTGGTAGAAGTGACGAATTGAGTCGGCATTCGGGTTGTCGGTGCCATGCATGGCCCCGATGAAAAGGAAGCATTCGCGCTGCTCGAATGGAGCGGCCGTTGGACTGGCCTTCATGGCATGCCCAACCACATGCACGGACTGCACCCCCGCCCCTCGCATCACGTCGCGATCAGCCTCAGAAACCACGACCACAGCGTCCGCGAGTTTCGCCAAGGAAATTTCTTCGTCGAGTCCCACCGGCTCCAGCGGACTCGGTCGAGAGTCCGGCGCTCCCACGAGTTCGTTCCGAGCTCGGGCTCTTGGGGCGAAGATGGCTTCGGCGTCGTATACGAGGGCAAATCGGCGAGACGAAAAGTCCTGAGGGAATTCCTGCAGGAGCCGCTTCATGTTATGAGGTCTGCTGACCCATACGACGTCTGCGCAGGACATGTAGTCGTTGACCAAGGTCTCGCGAAAGCGGTACCCGTCAAAGACCTCCACTTCGCGAGGCAAGTCGTTGCGGTTATCGCTGAGCAGCGGGAATGTTGAGGTGGAACAGGCCAAGTGGTGGCCCATACTCGCCAGGCCCGAAACAATGTCATTGCTGCGGGGAAAGCCTGCTCCTAACGTCCGTTTTGGTATCCGGTCGTCCACATAAACAATGCGCATTCCTGAATCTCGGGCGGCGAACCGCGCGGCACAAACATTCGAGAGGACCGGGGGATAGTGCTTTTTCAGCTCACATTCCCATTTCTCTTTGAACTTGACTTGGTGAGCGGCCATTCTTGCCGTGGCATGCTCATTCCCACCCGAGCTGGCAGATTCATAGTGCAGGATAGTTGCCATTGGCTCGTAGATCACATGCCAGCCGTTATGCCACAGAGTCATGCAGTAGTCAGTGTCTTCGTAATATGCTGGGGCGAACTCTTCGCTGAAACCTCCGAGCTTCCGAAACAGATCTCTCGGTGTTACGAAAAAGACGCCGGAACAATAATCGACCGGCCGGCGAAAGTTATATTGCGACAGGTCTGGGTCGGCACCACGGCCATAGCCCAATGCGCTGCCATCTGACCAAATAATCGATCCGGCCTCTTGCAGCGCTCCATTCGCCAACAGGATCTTCGCCCCGACGGCGCCAACCTGTTCGTGCTCAAAGTTCTTGAGCACAGCCGAAACTGCACCTTGCGTGAGAAGAGCGTCGTTATTGAGAAAGCAAAGATAGTGCCCCGTCGCGATGCCGGCGGCCTGCATGCATGCCGGCCCAAACCCAACATTAGTCGGGTTACGAATGACCTTAGTTCCCTTGAATCTTTCAAGCATTGTCAAGGTCGAGTCGGCCGACGCGTTGTCGACCACGATGAGTTCGTACGGGACGTCGGCGAACTTGATGACGGATTCAAGGCTTAGCACTGTGAGGTGGGCCTTCTCCCTGGTCACCAAAATGAAAGTCATCACCGGGGATTGCGTAGGTGGCACTTCGAGAGTTTCATTGCTGGAGAGGAGCGCATTCAGACGCCGCTGGCCACGGGCATTCCAATCGGCCTGGGCCTTCTGCATCCTCGCCCGCGCCGCCGATTTTTGCCGGTCCAGTATCCAGCCCATGCACCAATCCAGAATTTTCTGTTTGGTCTGGACTGCAAACAGCAGCCGACGCACCATGCCATGGACGACCCTCACTCTGTCTTCTTCGTGGCCGCGGTAGAGTGCGCGCCACAGGGTACGCGACCGTGCCATCTGCTTCGCTGCCCACTGCCTGGCAGTGTGATCAGTCAACCATCACTCCTCGATACAGAACGTCATTGCGGATCTCACGAATTGCGAGCGGCCCACTTCCGTTGTCCTCACGACCACGGCGCCTTCATCTCGTCAGGGGGAGCGCCTTTCTGTTGCAGGGCAGCGCGGCCTCGGAACACGCCGCCCACGGGGGCTCCCATTGAAATCTGCTCCACGTCCTGGAAGCCTACGTGTTGCATCATAGCGATGCAACACGCGAAGTTGGGAAACCAGAAGCAGGTGGGATCGTAACTGGGATTCTCGGGCGGACCGCTCTTGATACCAAAGGGGTGAAATTCCGCCATTGGCTTGTCACTCGTGTTGTCGCAGGTCGCGGTCTGCATGAGAACCGTGCCGGTGCATACCGAAGCAATCTTTTGCAAGGCCAGGATCGGGTGACGGAGATGGTAAAGGACTCCGAAAAACATGATGAGATCGAAGGTTCCCATGCTGCTGGGATTGAGGTCGTACACATTCAGCATGTGAGTGCGCGCCCGTGACCCGTGCGCGGCCCGGCAAATCTCGAACTTCCGAGCCATGGGCGGATAGTTCTCGATGCCAACGACCTCGGCCGCGCCACGTCTTTCGGCTTCAAAGGAGAAAAAGCCTTCGGCGTTGCCGATGTCCAACACGCGCATTCCGGTCATATCAGCAGGTAGTCCATAGTGGGGCAGTTTGTCGACCCGGGGATCGCTCCAGCCTGGCGTGACAATTCCGCCTGGAAGTTCCAGCCGATGAAACCAGTAGGGTTCTTCCGCGATCCTTGCTTTGATCCACTCGCTATTGCGTAGTAAATTCTGATCCATCGCGATTAAGAGTCCCTTCTGAAATTTATCTCTGATTCAGTCGGCGTGAACTTCGTTCGCCCTGAGAGTGAACTCGCTCGTGACGTTCGGCGCGCGACTCCTTCACCGTGCGGACGATCACTAAGGTAGCAGCAGAATGCCAAGAATGAAGGAGCATACATAGGTCATGAAAATGCTTAACACGACACCATTCTTCGGCACATGCCAGAATCTCACCATGAACGACTGCGGCTGGCAATAATCGCGCAGGTTTATGCTCTTCCACGGGGGCGCATCCGGGGGGGCAGTCCATATCCAGACGTGCGATGGGGTCCATACGACGGGCGCTGAATTGCTGTCGGAAATCCAGACGTTGAAGAGCCGGGCGTTAAACAGAATGTGATTCCAATTGTTGTCGCCGTTGATACGCTCCATTGTATTTTCGCCCGCACTCTTCATGGCGAAGTTCAGCGTACCGTAGTAGTAAAAAGCTCCGAGGAAAGAAACCATCAGCCCCAATGCCGCCAGAAAAAGAAAAGCGCCACCTTCCCGCCGCCAACGGAACTTAGGCCAGGCTGCGCCGATGCATAGCACTAGCGGCGCGATGGCGGGATGCATGTAGCGACAGCCCCATGTCTCGTCGCCGGGGTATTTCAGCAAAGACAACAGGCCCAGGGCACATGCGGTCACGAGCACGGTGTAGATGGCAATCTCGCGGTTGGTGCGAAAGATACGGGGTACTGCGTAGAAACTCGCGATCAGGAAAGGTGCATAAACAATCAGACCCTTTGTCGGCGATCCAAAAACTCCGACTACGTTGATGAAGAATTGCAGCGGTGTTTCAATGAGCCAGGGTTTCAGGTTGTTACCGCCGCCGCCGCGAGGACCCCAGAAAGCGGTGATCCCCCAGTGCCCGAATAACCAAATGGCGCCGATGATACTTACTGCAGTAATGATTTGGGCCTGCCGTGATCTGCGGTTGTCCCAAAATTGCACGTAGATCAGGTAGGCAATGACGGGCCATAGCGTTATTCCCGTCGATTTAATGGACAATGCAATGCCGCAGGTCGTGGCAAACACCAACAGACTCGGCCATTTGCGAATCTTCCCACCAGCCAAGCCGAGATAACCGGCCAGCAACAGGAAGAAGGACTGCTTCGTCTCCAAGCCGATGTAGGCGTAAGGCCACAGCATCGTACCCCATGCCGCTGCAAGAGTCAGGAAGAGACTCATGCCAGGAGTGCACACCTTCCGTAGCCAAAGGAACAGAATCGTCAGCAAGCCTGCCGTAAAAAGCACGGGAGAGAAGGAAAGCATGAAGTCAGGCGACACCAGAACCTTGCCGAGCTTGAGGAACGGGAGATCGAAGAGCACCGGCACCAGTCCGTGGCGCGACCACGCCATTGGTGGGACGACATGGCCTTTCAACCGTGCGGTTACGACTTGAAGCAGGCGAAGGCCAGCATCCATCTCCTCACCGCCGTAACCCTGGCCGGCGATCGATCCGGGAGAGAGTGACAGGTGGCAACCGGACAGGGCGACAAACAATATGGCTGCCGTGACCCGCGTCTGTTTAGGAGTGGTTGTAGTGTTATCCATTGTTTGATGGCGACAGGGGCATGGCCCTAGCGATCATCTGCCATCCCCACGGCGAAGCTTGCAGATTCACACGGAAGAGAAAGTGAAACACAGACATGACGAACCCGCGCCATACGTGTGCCTGGAGAGTTGGTCCCCCGCGCTGATGTCTTCAATAAGCTTTTGACCACGTAAGATCACAGCGCAGCGGTAAAGGTTGAAAAAAGGAAAACCGGCCTTCCCCGCGAACTCCGCCCGATATCCCGCCTGTTCAACAGACGACAATCTCGTCTGGCCGAAAATGCTTGCGATGACCGATGTGCTTGTCGAACGCCGACATCGGACCGCCAGGAGCGGTCAGTACCAACATACATTCAGCACGCATGTATCCGCGCGCGCTACTGAGGAGTCGGACCGGGTCGTCCACATGTTCGATGACTTCGGAACACACAGCGTGGGTCGCCCAATGGCGCAAATCGCGGACGGCTCGATTTGTTCCAGTAGGTTGCATTGAACGAAGCGGGCATCGGGCACTTTCGACCTGGAAATTTCGACTCCACTGTGGCTAAGTTCCAGTCCCATAGATCTCGACCCCCGGAAAACTGCCGCGGATTTCGGCGGCCAAGTCCCCTTGTCCGCTGCCGATATCCAGCAGCCGGACACCTGAGCCGCTCCCGCGCAAACCCAGCAGCTTGACGATCAACCGGCGGCGGTACTCCTGCGCTGGATTGAAGGATGCGCCGTCGCTGTACTCCTCTCCAATGACGTCCCAATCGTCACGATTTGTTGCGCTCACACGTCCTCCGCCACGGCTAAAGTCGACCCGATCTCAGGTCCGGCAGCATGGCCAACATCGATTTGCGCAGCGCCTCGCGCGAACAGGCGCCGCAACACCAACCCACGTCTCGAATTCGATCGGTATTCAGTCGAACGACGGGCACATCGCCCTTCCATCCGCGATTTCCGCCGGTGTACTCGCAACTCGACGGATCCGGGCGCCAGACCGGCGCACTCCACGGCAAGATGCGCGATCTCGGTCACGGTAATGTAATCTCCCGTCGCCACGTTGTACGCTGCAAATCCTCCCGTTGATCGCTCGGCCGCCAGGAACACGGCACTGACGACATCCGAAACATGGATGTACGACTTGCTCTGAGTACCGTCGCCTAGAATCCTCAGTTTTCGCGGATTCTTTAGCAGTTGCCGCAGAAAATCGAAGCCTACTCCATGGGTCTGCCGCGGTCCCACCACGTTACCAAAACGGAAGACCCGGCCGATGAAATCGAACATGTGACAGTAAGAAGTTATCAGTACCTCGCCAGCCAGCTTGCTCGCCCCATATGTGGAGATCGGTAGCAGCGGACCATGGTCCTCATCGGCTTCTTCCTCTCCCAGGTCGCCGTACACACCACTGCCAGAAGCGTACAGGATTGCTCTGGTCCCCGATTTCCGCATAGCCTCGACCACGTTGTTAGTCAGGAACGTGCCCTCGCGGAAATCAATATCCGGCTCAGTTGCGGCGCGTGCGATATCAGGATTCGAGGCCAGATGAATCACGACGTCGTGGTCCCGCATGGCAGCGGTCAACGCCTCGATGTCCTTCACGTCGCTGCGAACCACACGGAAGCGTGGATCACGCAGGTGCTGCTCATAGTGCCATTCGCGTCCCGAGGAAAAATTGTCGTACAGGGTTACCCTAGCCACAGAGTTGTCTGCCAGCAGGCGGTCGGTAAAGTGGCTACCGATGAACCCGGCGCCACCGACGATGAAGTAACGGCGTTCGTCGCTCATTGTGCGGTATCCGCGCTGTCCTGCGTCGACCGGCACACGGCGAAGGTATTCAGACCGAACTTGTGCGAGAAACATCGGATATTGCTCGGCCGGAATCCCGCACGCACCAGTAAAGGCCAGAAATCCTTTACATCGTAATATGTCTTATGGTCGTTCATCTCATCTTTCGGGCTTAAGCCAAGCCGAAACGCCGAAAACTCGAGAAAGCGTCTTGCCTAGCCACGACGGAACATTGAAAACACACATTCCTCCAGGTCGCACAATACGCAAGCACTCCTGAAGCGCTGTTAGCGGGTCCCATAAATGTTCGAGAACAGAGATGCAAAGCACAATGTCCAGGCTCGACGACGGCAGCTGCGTGAGCACATCAGGCAAAATGCCTTCGATCGCCGTTACATTTGGAAGACCCTTGAGGTCTGGGGACAACGTGAAGTCCACCACGACCGCCTGCTTCAACTCAGGCAATACGCGTCGGACAAACGCTGCGTGGTAACCGCAACCAAAATCTCCCAGTTCTTTGTCCGCCAGCGATCCTGCATACCGGCGAATCTGACGGGCGGAGAGCCATACCCCCAAGCGATCTACCACGGACGCTTGGTAGTCTTGCCCGTAGGAGCGGTCGCGGGCGCCTTCAGGCAGCAGCTTCCTATCGCCGTTGGACATTCGCGGCCGCGGCATGGAGCGCTAGCGTAAAGGTGAAATTCATTGCCCCGCCGATCACCAAAAGCAATCCGGTCACCGCCATATGGCTGGCAGGCGCAACATCCCTAGGCAATCGCAATCCGGAACGGAGATACTCGGAAACGAGAGGCACGGCCAACGCGATACCGGCGACGGCGGCGAGAGCGCTGAGTATGACGGACCGAGTGTAGGAGAACATTCCCAAGAAACGCCGGGTAATCGTGCCGCTGTAATCGAAGAACACTCGCGCCAAGGCGCCCAAGTAGAACCCATGCAATCCTAATACCGATAACGAGAGGCCTAATAGCATCCAGTAGAGCGAAAAGGTGATGGGACCGAGTCGTACCGGGCCGAAGGTCATCGGCAATGTCAACAATAGCCCAATCGACAGAACCAGCAGTCCCGGACGAAAGAGAAAAAAGTCGGCGCCGTAAATGAACATCGCCCGCAGATTGATCCACGCGGCGTGCCACGGCGAGAACCAGCCCGCCCGCTTGTGATGGCTGAAGCGCCCTTCCTGGTCCTTCAGAAAACGAACCGGAACTTCAGCCGTGTTCAATTCCATACGCACTGACTTCAATACCATCTCTGAGGCGTATTCCCACGATTGTGATTGCAAGTCCATGCGACACAAAGCATCACGAGTAATACCGCGCATGCCGCAATGAATGTCGGAGAAGCTGCTGCCATAAAGGAAATTGAGCAACCAGGTCGTGATGGGTGTACCAAAGTATTGGTGGAGCGGCGGCATGGAACCGGGTTCGATGTAGCCACGGAAGCGCGACCCCATGACATATTCGAAGCCTCCGCGAAAGCTCTGCATGAACAGTCGCAAGTCGCGGAAGTCATAGGTGCAATCAGCATCGCCCATCAGAATGCACTCGCCACGAATAAATGGGATCGCGTCGATGTAAGCACGCCCCAGCCCGCGCTTGGGCACCTTCAACACGCGTGCACCTTTCGACACGGCGATCCGCGCGGTGGCGTCAGTGGAGCTGTCGATGATCAGCACCTCGCCTTTTACGTTGGCGCGCTGCAGGCCCTCCATGCACCAGTCTATGAACTGCGCGATCGTGAGCTCCTCGTTGAGCGCGGGAATCACGATCGAGAGTTCAGGATCAGCCACGTCGTTGGCCGGAACCACCAACTTCACGTCGCGATCTTTCGCGTCGGGAGTGGACGTAGGACCACCGATCATGTAGAAACTCCCCGCCATTGAACTTATCTAGAGTTGGTATCCCGAATGGGCCGCGTCGTTGTAGAACATCCGCACGGTCTCGAGCGAATACTCGTCGAGATCTTTGCCCACAGTCTTGAGCTTCCCAAGGACACTGTCGGTCGCGGTTATGATATGGCAGCCAACATCGTTCGCCTGAAAGATGTTCAGCAGCTCGCGTGGGCTGGCCCAGAGCAACTCGATGCCGGGATGGCGCGAGACCATTTTCACCGCCGCCGCCATCAAGGGGACGGGATCCTCTCCGGTGTCCGCAATCCTTCCGGCAAACACTGAAACGACAGAAGGCGCGCCGCCGGCGAGTGCCTCCGTGGTGTCACGAACTTGATCGAGCGTCAAAATGGCGGTGACGTTTACCTTGACGCCGGAATGCGCCAAATGGCGGACCAACTCCATCGATGACTCGCGCCGCGTGTTGGTCACGGGAATCTTGACGTAGACATTCTCAGCCCAACCCGCGATTTTGTGCGCTTGCCGCCCCATCTCGGGGAACTCATCGGCAAACACCTCGAAGGAAATGGGCTTGTCGGTCACGGCTGCAAGGATCTCGTGCGCGAACGCCTCGTAATCTTTCACGCCGGCCGCACGCATCAGCGTGGGGTTGGTCGTAAAACCCTTGATCAGAGGATTGACTTGCGCCTGCAGAATTTGTGCCTTATCGGCGCCATCGGCAAACAGTTTGATTTTCAGTTCAGAGACACTTCTCATGCGTTCTCCGCTGTTGTTTTCAGTATCCAATCGACGGCGTCGTACAGCGACAACACACGCACATCAGGTGACGCTGCCGGGGCCCGTTCCTTATATCCCCGGTCGATCAGGATGGTTTTGCACCCGGCGTTCGCACCGGCATCGATGTCGCGCCAGCGATCACCGATCAGGTAACTGTGACCCAGGTCAATTCCGAGTTGCAGCGCGGCGCGCTTTATCAGCCCCGGCCGCGGCTTACGGCAATCGCAGTTGTCCGCATCATCATGGTAGCAGGTCAGCACATCGTCCAACGGCAACTCACTACGCAGGCGCCGGTTGATTTCCTCGATCCTAACGCGCTGCTGTGTGCCCCGGGCTACATCGGGCTGATTGGTGACTACCAGCAAAAGAAAACCGTGCTCTTTCAGCCGCGCAAGGGCCTCCGCCGTTCCCAGAGGAATTCGCAAAGAGGCAGCGTTGGCAGGAGGGTAAGGTTTGCCATCTCGCACCTCTGCTTCGTTTATGACGCCGTCTCGATCCAGAAACACCGCGCGTTTCAGCTCGTTGGCGTTATCGATTCCCACTTCGTAGCTTTCTGCTGGAGCGCCGGATGCGACACGAGAAGGTGCCACACAATCGCCTGAAATGCCTCTGAGTGAGGCGTGATCCGGTCGGCATGGACCGTCGGAATGATGACGCAAACATCCGCGACACGGGCCGTGTAACCACCATCCCGTCCGACTATTCCCAGTACGCTCGCACCGATCGACTTTGCGTAATCGAGCGCCGCAACGATGTTCGGGCTTACGTTGCGCTCGACGCTCCCTCCCCCCACTGAGAACACGAGGATCGCGTCGCGCGATTGCAGACGGCTCACCCGCAGCCAGGCCTCAAATACCGTCGGCCAGCCTTCGTCGTTCACTCTGGCGGTCAATTCCGAAACATTATCGGTCGGTGCGTATGTCTCGATTCCCGCCAACTTGCGGAAATCGTTGACGGCATGCGAAGCATTGCCTGCGCTGCCGCCCACACCCAGGATGAACAGCCGGCCATCGCGCTCCCGCACACTGGCCAAAACGGACGCCATTTGTTCGATCGCTGCGGCATCCAGACGACGCGCAACCTCTTCCACTTCAGCAAGAAAGGTGGTTGAGAAGCTCATTGGAGTGTCAGGCACTTTCAACATCGGGGCGGTTAATTTGTCAGAATAACATAGTCAGCAGTTGCGGCGAGTTCGATGAGACAGCGCAGCGAACACATGCCTAACTGAAGCCAACCGATGACCGTTTCCCAGAAGCAGGATGGGCAGGTGCGACCGTACACTTTGGTACACTATCGATGGTCGCGGAACGTATGCAGCGACATCATGGCGCACAGCTGGAGCATGGTTTCAGCGGTAGCTTCCTCGTGGGGTACGTGACATTGTGGATCTGCTCGATCGCCATGTCATGGAAGATAGTACCCGCGATGACCGGCATCCGCGACCGCCAAGGCCGCTTGTTCCTCCTCAAAATCGGAGACAGCGCTGCCAACGCGTCGCACGCAATTACACGATTTCCGCAAAATTGCGAGCCTAGAAGCCCTGCCAACAGCTCGCGTCGGGTCCGTCGCGTAGACTACTGGATGGGTCTTACGGACTTTGCACAGCCATTCTTATGAAGGTGATGTCTGAACTGAGACTAAAACTGTTCGCTAATGATATAGGCTCCCAGGCGCGTCGGATCGCGACCCCAAGCGAACAGATCTACGGAAGGGTCCCTGAGACCTCGCTCGGGCAATCCGTCCTGAAAAGTCCCCGCCCGGCCGGGAAGGACTTGGCTGGATGCTCTCTAGCAACGCTGAAGAGGCTCGAGGACTATACCGTCACGCGGGAGTATTTCCTGTGACTGAGGTGAGTCCAGGCTCTTCCGCTTACTACCAGCACGCGACGAGTCTCGCTTCACGGATTTCCTGGCATATGCGACAAAAGATGTTTCGGACCTTCATGGAGCACTTTAAGCCGGGGGCGGAGACAGCGATTCTGGACGTCGGCGTGACCAGCGACGATTCCTTTCAGGAGTCGAACTATTTCGAACAGCTGTATCCCTATCCGCACCGCATCACCTGCGTCGGAACGGAGGACGGCTCGCACTTAGAAGCCCGCTACCCTGGGCTGACCTATCGCCGCGTCGAGCCCGGTCACCTGCTGCCGTTTGCCGCAGGGACCTTTGACATCGTGTTTAGCAATGCGGTAATTGAACATGTGGGCAGCCGTGCGGCTCAAGCTGGCTTTGTGCGGGACCTGTGCCGCGTGGGGAAGGCTTTCTTTATCACGACTCCCAACCGTTGGTTTCCGGTAGAACATCACTCTGGTCTCCCGCTGCTGCATTTTTTGCCTGCAAGGGTCTATCGTGGACTGCTGCGCCGGACGCGGTACCGGTATTGGGCGCAAGAGGAACATTTGAATATGCTCACCGAAGCGGGTCTGGCCGAGCTGTTTCCACTGGATTGGCAGACCGCCATCAAGCGGATTCGCGTGGCGGGCGTGTGTTCCAACCTCGTTGCCATGGGAAAGCCTGCGTGAAGGATTCGCCAAAGGTGCTGATCACTGGTGGCTCAAGCGGCATCGGCAAGCAGCTCGCTTTGGATTTTCTCCGGCGGGGTGCACATGTGACCATCGTTTCCAATAACCCAGCCAAGCTCAAGAGCGCTCGCTCTGAACTCGCCACAATTTCGCCTTCGATCTGCGCGCTGGCATGTGATGTCGCTGAGTTGGGAGAGGTGCGGCCGATGGCAGAAGAGTACCTTCGCCGGTTCGGTCCGCCCGATGTGCTAGTGAGCAATGCCGGTTTTGCCGTCTACCGGCTGTTCGAGGAAATGCCGGCGGAGGAGATCGAGCGCCTCCTGAAGGTGAACTTCTTGGGTGGCTGTCTGATCACAAGGGAGTTCCTTCCGGCAATGGTGGCAGCCGGCCGCGGCGACATTGTCGTGATGGCCTCGATCGCGGGTAGCCTGGTGATGACTCCGTGCGGTATTTACAGCGCGGCAAAGCACGGCTTGGTTGCCTGGGCGCACACCTTGAAACTTGAGCTCAAACAAACCGGCGTGCGCGTGCACATAATTTGCCCAGGTAGGGTCGAGACCGACTTTTTCGCGCACGAAACTTTTGTCCAGCGCGAACGTAGGGCCGAGACCCGCTTCACCGTCCCGTTGGAAACCGTCTCTCGAGCGACCATAGCAGCCATTCAAAAAAACCGATTCATGACCTACGTGCCAAGGTCCTACGGTCTGCTGGTTTGGCTCTACCATTCGTTCCCGTTCCCTGTAGGTATGCTGCTCGATCGCCTGATGGAGAAACGGGTGCGTTCCGTGTTTCCGTCTCGCCAGGATAAAACACAATGACACAGTGTACGATCTGCGGCAGCACGCGGCCGCGCCTTCTGTGCCGTAAAGGCGGCGCGGTGTACTACCTCTGTCCGGACTGCAGCGTCATCTTTCAGCATCCGCCGCCGCCGCCCGATGAAATGCTCTCTTACGCCGACACTGAGTATCAGGAGGGCTTGTATCGCGACTATGTCGAGGCCCGCGAGATGAAGCTTGAGCACTTCCAGCACCGCTTGGAACAGCTTCTTCCTCGGGTGCGGCAGGGCCGGTTGCTCGATATCGGCTGCTCGTGCGGTTACTTTATGGAGGTTGCGGCCGCCAGCGGATTCGAAGTTGAAGGGCTAGAGTTCTCGCGTGCCGCAATCGCCGCCGCTGACCCATCGGTGCGGCCTCATATTTCGTGCTCAAGCGTAGACGCGTTCACCAGCAGTCAATCCTACGATCTGATCACGGCATTCGACCTGATCGAGCATGTGCCCCGGCCCAAAGACTTCTTGAGGAAGATCCGCAATTTGGTGGCACCTGGGGGCTGTCTGGTAATGACAACGCCCGACGCAGGGCACTTCCTACGCCAGGTGATGGGGTCGAGTTGGCCGATGCTCCAACCAATGCAACACCTGACGATTTTCTCGCGCCGGGGGATGCGCCTGGCGCTCGAAGAGGCCGGATTCGGCGACATCAGTTTTGAGCGGGCTACCAAGACGATCACCTACCAGTACCTGACCGATCAGCTTCGGACATTGACTCCAGCACTGCACAGAGGGCTGGGTGTCGTGGGTCTCTGCCTGCCGGCACGCACCAAGGGCAAGTACCGCCACATCAACATTGGAGAATTCATGGTGCTGGCCAAGCTGCGCAGTGCTCAGGACGCCCCATGATAGCGACGGCCAAGTCTACAAGAGTAAAAGGTGGAACCGGGCGCCTGCAGCGGGAATGTCCCATTTGCGGCTGCGTGGAACTGGACTACGAGTTCATCGTCGAGAACTGTCCCGTTTGTTGTTGCCGTGACTGTTCATTGACATTCCTGAATCCCCAGCCGGAGGCACCGGTTCCGTCTGGCGCGACACCACTCGAAGCTGGCGAAGGTGTTTACGAAATCCATGCGGCTAATGCCGCGACACGGCTGGACCAGTTCGTTTCCTATGCGGGCACCTCGGCCGGCAGGCTGCTGCTCGTGGGCGCCGGAGAGTCGCTCCATGCCGAGGCGGACCGGCGCGGCTTCGAGGTAGTATCCCTCTCGCCAACGGAACTCGAGGACCATCGGGCGAAGGGTGGCGATGGCTCGTTTGCCGGATGCATCCTGTACTGCGCTCTGGAACAGACAAGCGATCCGGTCGCCTCCCTTGCCATTGTCCGTTCGCTGCTGTCACCTGGTGGATGCCTGATGGTCATTGCGCCCACGCTCGACAGCCGCACCGCGCGCGTGTTCCGCTCGACTTGGTGGGAGTTTAAACGCTACAACCGCTACTATTTCACTTCGGATACGATGCAGAGCCTGCTTGCCAAGGCTGGCTTCGGAGATCCGATAATCATGCCCGACGATTACGTCGTATCGCTTCAATACATGCGGCGGAAACTGGCCACGCTGCCGCCCGCGTGGAGGTACCGGTTGATGCGGCTGGTAATCGCCTCCAGCCCGGGGTTCGTGCGCAACCGGGCGTTTCGGTTCCTGCATAGCCGATTGATTTTCATGGTTCGTCCGAAGCCAGTCGCGCCCGTCTCCCGGCTGTCCGTAATCCTCCCGCTCTACAACGAGCGTTCCACGTTTCCCAAATTGATGGAGATGTTGGTCGAGAAGCAGATTCCCAACATGGAGATCGAGATCATTCTCGTCGAAAGTAATTCCAGCGACGGCAGCCGCGAACTGGCGCTCGAATACCGCGACCATCCGCGAGTGCGGCTGATTCTGGAAGACCGGGCAAGCGGCAAGGGCCATGCGGTAAGAAACGGGCTTAAGGCCGCGACCGGGGATGTGGTCCTGTTCCAGGATGCCGATCTGGAATACGACCTCGACGATTATGAGGGTCTGATTCTGCCGATTCTGGACTTTCGTCAGAACTTCGTAATCGGCTCACGGCACACGATGAACACGCGGCTATGGAAAATACGCAACTTCAGCGACGCCGGGGGCCTGGCTGCATTGTTCAACTTCGGTCACCTGATGTTTCTGATGCTGTTCAACCTCATTTACCGTCAGCGGTTAAGCGATCCCTTCAGCATGTTCAAAGTGTTCCGGCGCGAGTGTCTCTACGGCCTCCAGTTCGAATGCAACCGGTTTGACTTCGATTTTGAGATCGTAATCAAGCTGCTTCGCAAGGGCTACCGCCCACTGGAACTGCCAGTGAACTACCGCGCACGATCGTTTTCGGAAGGAAAAAAAGTGACGGTTTTTCGCGATCCGTTAACCTGGCTGCGGGCCTTGTTGAAATATCGCAACTCGCCCCTTTACGATCTCAGCGCGTCTGGGGACGCGACGCAACAGTAATCGCTCACAGCTTCGCGCTGGTCCTCCGCAAATACTCGGAGGTCTCCTCGAGTCCGCGTACCGAGCCGATCTCGTAAAAGCGTTCCGGCACATCGAAAGCGGCCAAGTCCCCGGCGCCAAGAAGACTCTGATAAACGGTCGCCAAGTCGCAAGGGACGCCGTCGGGCAACTCGGCGAAAACGTCTGCACGGAACGCGCCCAATCCGTAGTCGATGTGCTTCATCGCCGGCGTCATGCTCTTCTTGTCATAGCGAACGATATGTCCGTCGCGGTACTCGACATTGCTGGCGTCGAAGTTGTCATCATTGCGAAAAACCGTCATCAGGCCGCGCTTGCCGCTGCTCAGGAACGCACTGGCTACGGCAGAATAATCGCAAGGTAGATAGGAGTCGCCGTACAGGACAAAGAAGTTCTCGCCCAACTGCGGAAGAGCGTGGCGAATTGCGCCTGCGGTGCCAAGCAACGTTGGTCCGTCGAACAAAACCTCTGCGCGCAGCCCAAACCGCGAACCGTCACCGACAAAGTCCCGGATCATTTCGCCACGATAACCCACGCACAGCACGACACGCTCAATGCCGCGCGAGGCTAATAGCCGCAATTGGTGTGCGAGAAACGGCTCGCCGTTCAGCTCGATCAAAGCTTTAGGTATCGTCTCGGTCAGCGGTCGCAGACGCGTTGCCAGGCCGCCGGCAAGGATGGCTACCGGCAAGTGCGTGTTGCCTTCACGACTGGGTCACTACAGTGGTGCCCTGGAAGTCAAACCGAAGCCGAACCTCGCGCAGGCCTGCGGCTAGCATGGCGCGCCGGAGCCGTGTTTTGTCCTCGGTGTAAAACATAAGGAACCCGCCTCCGCCGGCGCCGATCAGCTTGCCGCCTAGCGCGCCGTTGGCCCGGGCCAGTTCGTAATATTCGTCGATCGAGCGGTTGCTCATTGCTCCTGAACGCTTCTTCTTGTGCTCCCAGTGCACGTGCATGATGTCAGCAAACTGCCTCAGGTTCCCAGATTCCAGAGCACATCGGCTCTGGTATCCCAGTTCTTTAACGAAATGGAGATTGTCGATCATCGACTGGTCCGTGGCGCGAGTACGCTGGTCCTGGTCCGCGAGGATCTGCGAAGCGGACCGCGTATAGCCGGTAAAAAACAGCAACAGATTGTCTTCCAGGTTGGAGAGCGTCTCGCTATTCAGCCGCACCGGGTTGACCTGCACGTGATCATCGGGCAGGAACTCGAAACAGGTAATCCCACCAAAGGCGGCAATGTACTGGTCCTGCTTCCCCACCGGTTCCTGCGCACGATCGATTTCGACGTGGCAGGCCTGCTCGGCAAGTTCTTGCTTGGGCACGATCGTCTTGTTGTGCGTGTGCAGCGCCTGCAGCAGCGCAGTGGTGAAAGAGCCGGAGGAACCCAGTCCCGTGCCTGCAGGGATGTCAGACATGCTCGCAATTTCCAGACCTTCTGGAGCGACACCGGTCAGCAGCAAAGCTTCCCTGACGAGCGGATGATGGATATCTTCTATTCTCTTTACACGCTCAGTCTGGGAATACTTGATGATCGCTTCCTCGACGAAAGTCTGATGCAGCGTGATGTACACGTACTTATCAATCGCCGCCGCGATCACGAATCCGCCGTGCTGGCGGTAATACGACGGCAAGTCAGTGCCGCCGCCTCCCAAGGAGATGCGCGATGGACTTCTCGTAATGATCACGGTTGCCTTCCCATGCGGATCTGCTCGGCGATGCGTAGCGCCGCCTGAGCATCAACGATGCCGGGTAATGGCGTACGCTGGAGCCGGATGTCTTCCGAGAAGTCCGCCATCTCCGTCTCCCAGGAATCGTCGGCGGCCGGATACTCATAAATCGTGGTCTCCGGTGGGCCCATTCCCGGCAGCATCCGGTAGTGTGACAGCCGCTCGGTCCCGTAGCTACCGCCTAAGCCTGCGATCTCGAGCTTGCCGTATCGTCCGGAATATTCGAACGAGAACATATTCTTCCACTCGGTCCAGCTCGCGTGCAGGAAGGCGACGCGTCCACTCTCCGTTTGCAGCAGAAAAAAGGCATTGTCCTCCACGGGCATATTCCAGTAGAAGGTAGGTGCGACACCCTGAACTACTACGAACTCGCCCAGAAACCATCGGGCAAGGTCGATAAGATGGACGCCCTGATCGACTGCTTCGCCTCCGCCTGAAATCTCCGGAACTGCGCGCCATTCCTTTTCGTATCCTGGGCGGCCACCATGGCCGTAGCGGGCGCGAACGAACATTGGTTCACCAAGCGCGCCTGTGTCCAGAATTGCGCGGGCCTTGCGGAACGCGCGATGATAACGGTGATTGAACCCAACTCTCACCAGCGCTCCGGTTGACCGTGAGGCGTCGGCGACCGGGTCGAGTTCAGCCGAACAACGCGCGCCCGGCTTTTCCAGCAACACGTGTTTGCCGGCTCCCGCCGCCCGGCCTGCAAGCGGCGCCAACACGTCATGAGTGGTCGCTACAATAACGAGGTCGACCCCGGGGTCGGCGGCGGCCGATTCCGCGTCGGTCGTGATTTGCGCCCCAGGATATAAGCGGGCCAAGCTCTCGGCGCGTTCCCGCAACTTATCGCAGCACAGGGCCAGTGACCAGCCCTGCGGGAGCGCACGCGCGCGCTTCTGTCCAATCAGACCGCAGCCGATAATCGCGACGCGCATTGTCAACCCCAGGGCAGCCCCCGCTCGCCGGGCACAATTCGTCGGAGCGTGTACACGTCCGTTTTTTCCAGATCTTGGCGATGCGCAGCCAAGTCCGTCCACGGATCCCACACAGCGCTGATGAGCTTGCCGGTGATTCCGTCGCTCTCGGAGCTGGCTAGATACACACATAGCTCGGCGCCGCGATCGAGGGGCGTGCCGCCCGACTCCTTCTGCCGCAGCGAGGCTTCAAAGAAAGATTGGCCTACCTTCTCAGGTCCCGCTGAGAGCACTTCCTCCAGCAAGCGGGTGTTGAGCGCACCGGGTGCGATGCTATTGACGTCGACGCCGGCATCGCGAAGCTCCTCGGCTAGAGTCTCTCCAAACCGCACCACAGCCGCCTTGGAGGCAGCGTAGGCGCTCAGGAACGGTAGAGGTTTGGTGGCGCCTCCGCCGGAAACAAGGAGGATCTTCCCGCGCGTCGCTTGCCGAAGCAAGGGTAGGAACGCCCTGCAGCAGAGAACCGTTCCAAGGAGATTGATGGAAATCGCGTGCGACCAGTCGGACCAGGACACTTCGTCGATTGCACCTTTGGGTCCGTAGACACCCGCGTTCGAAACGAGGATATCGAGTTTCCCAAACTGCTTTTTGATGACCTCTGCGAGACGGCCGACATCGGCTTCTGCACTAACATCGGCGCGCTCCGCGAAGACCTGCGCGCCGGGAACGGCAGCGGCCCGCAAACTTTCCGCGGCGCCGTCAAGATCTTCTGCTGTCCGGGCGCACAATAGCACGCTAGCGCCTTCTTGGACGAAACGGCTAGCAATGGCATAGCCGAAGCCCTGGCTAGCTCCGGTCACTACCGCGAATCTGTCGGCGAGTTTCATTCTGTCTGTCCTGTACTCTCTTTTCGCATAGGCGGATCTCCACGACCGACTGCAAAATAGCGGACGCGGGCATCCGCCCCGAGGGCCTGTTGCAGATGTCTGCCCGGGTCGAACACCACTGGCTGGCGCATCCGCGCGAGCAGCAGGTCTGCAGAAATATCCCGGAAGTCGGGCCAAGGCGTCGCGATCAACACAGCGTCGGCGCCGCTCAGGGCGTCAGCCGCATCGGCGCACAGCGACAATGTCGCAGCGAGTTCATCCGGTAGCGCGCGGACCGCTGGATCAAAGGCGGAAACGGTCGCTCCCTGCCGGGTCAGCCATGTCGCCGTCTCAACCGCAACGGACCGCCGCAGAGTGTCGGTTCCCGGTTTATAAGCTAGCCCCAGAATCGCAATGTGCCGGCCAGTCAACTCGCCGATCACTTCCGGCATGCGCCGGCACAGCCAGCCCTGGTGAAAGCTGTTGCTTTGCTGCACGCCTGCGAGCAGATACCCGGTCACCTTCTGCCGCTCGGCAATCTCCAGAAGAAAGGACACGTCGCGCGCCAGTGTGCCTCCTGCGAAGGCGCTACCAGGATGCAAGTAGGCGCGTGAGCCAATGCGTACATCGGTCTTCAATCCGCGCTCAACCTCTTCGGCATCGGCGCCGACCTCCTCGCACAGCGCAGCTATCTCGTTGATGAAGGTGACAGAAGTAGCTAGAAAGGCATTTAACGCGTGCTTTGTCATTTCCGCCGACTCTACCGACATCCACTCAATGCGATCGGTAAACGGCGAGAACAGCGCGGCAATTATGTCACGATCCTCAGCAGTACGCACACCGACCACTACGCGGTCTGGATTCGTGAAGACTTCGATCGCCTTCCCGAGCCGCAGATTCTCTGGCGAATACGCAAAGCGCAGTTCGCTACCGCCGTTCTTCTGCCAGTACGATTCCAGGCGGGACGTCGTGCCCGCCGGCATCTGCGATGAGATGAGCACAAGGGAGCCGGGAGCAAGGTGAGGCAGCAGCGACAACGTCTGACTCACGACATACTCGCTGTCGGCGACGTCATTGTCGTCCACTGGAGTGTCATAGCAAACCCAGAGAATCTGGGCTGCGGCAACCCTGCTGGCGTCGGCAGTATAAGACAAACGTCCTTCGCTCACCGCCTTGGCCACCAGTTCCCGCAGACCAGGCTCCGCCACAGGCATTATGTTCTCTTGGAGCTGCTCGATGATCGGCGCCTGGTCAAAACCAAGGACGTTGTAACCGCGCGAGGCAAGGCAGCCGGCTGTTACCATTCCCAAGTGCCATAGTCCCGCAACGGCGACCTTCACGCGGCCACTCCGGTGATCGCCGGATTGTGTTCCAGAAACTCGATCGTGCGAATGACCGCCTGCTGGATGTTGAGCTTTGGCCGCCAGCCCCACGAGCGGATTGCGGTGCAGTCCAGAAAGATGAACGGGTTGTCGCCCACCCAGCCGCGAGCGCCGCCACTGTAGCGCAGTTCGGGCGCGAGTCCCAGGTGCCCGCACAACCAGCGAATCGAGTCGTTCACCTCGCAGTACTCGTCCAAGCCTAGGTTGAAGATGTTCACTTTCCCGGGTGCGGATTCAATCGCCAGAAGCATCGCATCCAGACAATCTTGAACATAAAGATAAGACTTCCGCTGAGTGCCGTTTCCAAGCACCTCCAAGTACTCCGGGTGGGCACGCAACTGCCGATAAAAATCGATGACGTGACC
Source organism: uncultured Acidobacteriaceae bacterium (assembly GCA_963738905.1). Lineage (GTDB taxonomy): Bacteria > Acidobacteriota > Terriglobia > Terriglobales > Acidobacteriaceae > DASRAA01. The sequence continues at coordinate 249,836 of CAVTYG010000004.1, read as the reverse complement.
GTGGGTATACCGCTCGCCTAGGACTGATACGAAGCGGAAAACAAAAGCCCGCATTCCGAATCCCTCACAGAACGCCTCAATGAAGCCTTCGGCGGCTAGCTTTGCAGCACCGTAGAGGGAGGTTTGAACCGGCATCGAAGCATTTTCCGGCGTTGGAAAACACGACGCCTCGCCGTAAACAGATCCAGTCGAGGAGAACGCGATATCGCGCACGCCATTGACCCGCATTGCCTCGAGCACATTCACGGTGGCGATTGTGCTCTGTTCGAGGTCCTTCCGCGGATGATCGGTTCCAAAGCGGACATCGGCGTTGGCTGCGAGGTGAAAGACGAACTCGCATCCAGCCATGGCATGGTTTAATTTCTCGGTGTCGAGCAAGTCGCCGGTGATCAGCGTAAACCGCTCGCAGCGCGATGCAGACTTAAGAAAGGCCGCCATGCCGGTCGAAAAGTTATCGTAGCCCACAACTTGGTGGTTGGCAGCAAGCAACCGATCGGTCAGACTGCTGCCGATAAATCCCGCGCACCCCGAGACAAAAAAGCGCAACAACCCTCCTCTTTCCTCATCTAAAAACCAAATATGCACTGTTCGGCTGACTTTTTACTCTAGCACAGCCAATAGCATCAAAGTTGTTTGAGAATAGCTGCCGTTGAACAGAAATGTTGTCTCTTTGTCGGGTCGGCGAGTAGGCCTCGATTCACTGCAACTTGCAATCGTTGACCGCATGCGAAGTCTTTCCTGCCTTATCGCTCCCAGGATGAACAGGCGTCCGCCCCAGCAAGGAAAAAGGATTTGGGCATCTCAAAGTGGTGGTGCCGCTGGAATCGAGCAGTCTGCAGACCAGGGAATTGCTCTTCCCCCGCAGCCCGGCAAGTAAATATATGTTTCGCGCCGTCGACACGTCGATCTTCTGTCTCCGATGGAGCGCGAGTGACGGAAAAGACGTACAGCAGATTCCTCAACTTGTCCGACGGGCCCAAAGCCGAAACGCTGGCCTCTTCGGACAGCGGTGGGCAAGCTGTTCTCGCGACGACGGAAGCCTTCCGCCGCGAGGCCGCACGGCTCGTCTCACAGCGCGTTTGCAAAGACTGCTACGATGATCACGCGGTTTAGGTCCGGCGGGAGGCGGTGCTGGTGGTGCCGGTAAAAGCAGCGCTGAGCCATCGACGCGCCGGGTGGGCTGATGGAGTTGAATCGGTCGACGTGCCAGCATCGTCAGCAGTGGAGCGAAGACTAACGATTGCGAGCACGACTGCGTCCTCTGGACGATGCGCGGGAGAAGATCGCGGGTGCCTTTTTTCAACAACGGTTGGCGTGGCAGACTGCCATGGCGATGACTAGCGCGGGACAAGGATATGTGCCAGCACCCAAAGGAAACCGCGTGCTTCGCCCGATCCTTGTGGCGGGATACGGTCGGAGCGGCACATCAGCAGTGATGAAGATTCTTGCCACCGACCCGCAGGTGGTATTTGATCGTGAGTATCCATACGAGATCCGCTACTTGGCGTACTATGCGAAGCTTTCCTCGATCTTGAAGAACAGGCCGCCGGATGCGAGATTTACTTCGGACCACCTGTACACATTTGAGGAGAGCGTTTTTGGACCGTGGCCGTGGCGGGGCCATAATGGCGGGCAAAATGTAAATTGGCTTCGCATCTTTTGGGATTTGTACAGCAGCAACGCAAAAACTGCCCACCAGCGGGCGGAATTCTATGCCGAAAAAGCTCCGGTGTGGCTGACGCCGATGGTAAGGCTGGTTTTACCCTGCTTTGTCATCAATCTCTTCCGAGATCCACGAGACGTATATCTTTCATCCAATGCGTTTATGAAGATGAGGAGCTACTACGGCTTCCACCGTGACCATGACGACACCGATCTTGACCACGCACGGAGCCTGGGACTCGAACTCGTTAGCTACTTCGAGAATTTTGCCGAAGATCGAGTCACAAGCCGAGAGTCCTTCTTTCTCCGCTATGAAGATTTGGTATCCCATCCCCAGGAGTTCCTTGCCTGGCTCCGAAATATCGGACTCACACCTGATCTCGACGCTGCTTTCAATCAAATGGAAGAGCATCAGACTTCATCGACCTTAGCTGCATCGGTTCGCCGCTGGGAGAAGGAGTACATTCCCCCGGAAGTCTCCAGCTTTTTCGAGCGACATTTAGGACGTGAAATGGTGGCACTAGGTTACCCAGTGGAAACGAACGCGCTTTGCCCGCAAATCGAGTTTCGAACGGGACAGCCGGTCCCACCGTTAAGCAATCCCGACCACGGGACGGTCGAGTTAAACGAAAATGCCATGACCGCCCATATTGCGGGAAATGATTTCGGAATTTTAATTCCGACTGGACCGATTCAGGCTGAAGATGCCAAAGAGGTCTGGGTATCTGCGGCAGGGGATGTTGGCGATCATTGTTCCATTTATTGGCGCAATGCCGATTCCAACTTCTCGGAGGAACGCAGTATTCACGTCAACTTCGTTCCTGGATCTCACTGGCGGATTTTGCGTTTTCGTACATGCCGGCATCCTCTATGGACCGGCAAAATCCAGCAACTCCGCTTGGATCTCTTCAATGGCACCTCCCCAGGCATACAGGGAGCCGGACAGGTTCGATGGATAAGACTCATCCAATAAGGTAAATCCTCTTCTCTTGACCGACCAACTAATCAAGATTGTGCTTATCCGTAACTTGTGGCAGCTTCAGAATCCCATCCCAAACACCGTGATCGAGATTAGGACTATCTGGATTCTTAATGTTCTTCCCATTTCGGGAATTCCACCATAGAGACTAAGTAAAGCTACCTTCTGGTAACTTTCGAAAAGGTTACTATATCGATTGAAAGAATGTTACCCCGCTAGAAAGGCTTCCAAATGTTGCTCCGTCTATTCGTCCTCTTTATATCGTTTTGCGCAATGCTAGCGCCGTGGGGTGTTGCCGAGAGCACTGATTGCACAACCCCCGTAATCATCATCCCGGATGGTCGGCTCACGCAGAGTTCTTTCCCGCAAAATATAACCTTGTGGTACGGCATTTACGCCCAGGCCAATCACTCCTACTCGGTAGAAGTCGAACCTCCTGCGGATAACTACCTCAACGCCGTCCGGCCCCAATTCGGTGCGCTGAGCGTTTTCGGTCCTACTGATTATCTGCAAGCTTGTCGTGGATCCTCCAGCGTAGCGGTCACGCCGAATAGTGGATATGCTCCCGCCATCTTGAAGAACGGAAATGGCGCAGGACGAAGAGTGTCCTTCACGGCACAGACAGCCGGTCTCTATTTGTTTGCTGTCACCAATGTCGGCGGCACCGGTAATTACTCGTTTCGCGCCGTCGACACGACTCTCATCGGTATTCGATGGAATACAGCTGCGGGATATGATGTTTTGTGGACTATGCTCAACGTTTCTGACATGCCGATCACCGGAACATTCATGGCGCTCGACATGAACGGCCAAGTCATTGTCGCAGTACAATTCGGCATTCCTCCAGGAGGCCGGCTCGCCCTGTCTTCCGCCAGTCTTAATTTCCCGCGCAACTCGGTGGGGTCGGTCATCTGTAGCCACAATGGCCCGCCTAACTCCATCATGGCCGAGGCGTTCCTGAATGGGCCTACGGCGTCGTGGCCAGAAAAGTTCGAGGCGTTTGCCTCCCACTAATGTCTGTATAGTCTGAGCAAGTTTGCGAGTTCTGCGCCCTGAGGCTACTGATGCGGATTTGTATATACACTGCCATTTATGGCGGCTATGACAATCTCAAGCCGCAGCCCACTCAGGGTGTACCGACCGACTTTGTTTGCTTTACCGATTCAGATCTTGAAACGCTTGCCCCGTGGACAGTCATTCGGGATATGCGCCACCCTGACTTGCATCCCCGATTACGGGCCAAGTGGCACAAGACCCATCCCCACTCGATGTTTCGAGACCTGCCCCCGCTGAAAGCCTGGCGTTGGCTCTTTAAACGCTATACCCACACCATCTGGATTGACGGTAGCATACAACTTACGTCTCGTGACTTCGCGCAACTTGCTATTGAATCGGCTCAACAGACCGGTTGGGCGATGTTCGCGCATCCTCGCCGGAACTGCATTTATGACGAACTCGATTTCTCCTCGTCGATGCTGAAGTACAGAGCACAATTATTGGCCGAACAGGTGCAACATTATCGGGCTGAAGGATTCCCCGAACATGCGGGTCTTATGGCGGCAGGCATTATCGTCCGCGAAACCAATCGGCAAGATATTGCGGCCGCTGGCGAAGACTGGTGGCAGGAGAACTTGCGCTGGTCCTATCAAGATCAACTATCACTTCCGGTTGTTTTCTGGCGGCGCGGAATGAGGTGGGACACAATTCCTGGAAACCTCTGGCAGAACGAGCTTTTTAAAGTTCACCCGCACCACAGTGATGCCTAGCCAACGTCCGTGAGCATCGTCGTGATAACATTATTGCCTCGGTGCTTATGATATCGACGCATTATCGCAGGCTAAGGGATTCGCTCCGTCCAACAGCGTGGCAGCCGTCGAGGTAGCGTTCTTTTCGAGATGCACCACAGCACCCCACCTCCAAACCTTCATCAGCTTCTCGCCGAGCTAGGAATCGGCGACGAACTCTTCTGGGAACCAATACGGTTGGCTCGACCTGGCGCATGGTCCGGCCATCTCGCAACCGCCTTCTGGCTCACCAAGATCCTGGAACCTCACATTCTTGTCGAACTCGGTACCCACAGCGGTAACTCGTACTCCGCCTTCTGTCAGGCAATTTCTCTCTTGGGGCTATCCTCCCGCGCATTTGCCGTGGACACCTGGCAGGGCGACGAGCACTCTGGGTCCTATGATGAGAGCGTTTTTCGCGATTTCAACGCCTTCAATGAGAGTCACTTCGCAGCATTTTCGAAGCTGTTGCGCACCACCTTTAATGATGCCCGAAATTATTTTCAGGATGGGACGATCGATCTGCTGCACATAGACGGCCTGCACAGTTATGAAGCGGTTAAGCACGATTTTGATACTTGGAAGGGCGCGCTCTCCGACCGTGCAGTTGTCATGTTCCACGACACCAATGTGCGCGAGAAGGACTTCGGTGTCTGGAAGCTTTGGCAGGAGTTGGCCGGGTCTTATCCATCGTTTGAATTTCACCACTCCGAGGGCTTGGGGATATTGGGCGTTGGTCGAGACCAACCCCAACTTCTCCGCCGGTTGTTCGAACTGAACAGCGATCCCCAATCAGCCGCAATTGTGCGGCGAGTCTTCGCCGCACGCGGCGAGGCCTTTCGCGGCCGGTCGCAGGTCTTGGATCTTGAAAACCACGCCAATAATCTGCAGATCCACCTCTCTAATCTGCAGGCCCATATTTCGGATTTGAGTGGGAAGCTGCGAGAGCAGTCGGAACAACTCTCGGCTCATGCCGGACTGCTTCGCTCCCTCGAGCATCAGTTGGTCAATCGCGACGCGGTCATCGTCGAACGGCAAAGCCAGCTGCAGGCAAAAACCGACCTGGCTGATGGTCTTCAGCAGCAGCTTATTGAGCGCGAATACAGCCTCCGCACTCGCGAAGAAGAATTGCGACTAGCGAATCAGGCGATTCAACAAAAAGAGCAGCTCCTTGGCCAAAAAGATCAACTTCTAAGCACAAAACAGAGGGAGATTGCCCAGGCCAATGAGACCGCCGGACAGCTTCGACAACAATTGGCACAGTCCGCGAGTGCCTTCGACGAGGAACGGACAGTCGCCTCCGCCCATGTGGAAAAGCTCACTCGAGAGTTGTCGAATGTGAAGCAACAGCTAGGGCTCATCGAAAACAGTTCAGCGTGGAAGGCGGTTTCGCGCATTCGGAACTCGTTCCAGAATTATCCAAGGTTCCGGCATTTTGCTAGGCGGGCCGCCCGCGTAATTTGGTGGACGGTCACCTTCCAGTTGTTCGCCCGCCTCCGTGACCGCCGTCAATTGCTTCAGATGCGCGATTTGATCGCGCGGTCCACCCTCTTCGATGCGTCCTGGTACACCGAGCACTATCCCGAGATCGCAGAATTCGGGGATCCAGCTCTGCACTATGCTCTCTTCGGCGCCAAGGAGCGACGAAATCCCAGTCCTCATTTCGATGTGCAGAATTATCTGAAACGCTACCCTGATGTCGCGGAATACGGAATGAACCCGCTGGTTCATTATCTGGAACATGGTGCTAAAGAGGGTCGCGTCGTTGCTCCGGTCGGCGCCACGCACCAGGTTGTGGAAGAGCCCGTCGAGCCGCCCAAGCGTGACTATCAAAGCTGGGTGACTTCCTACGATACGCTTACCGACGACGACCGGGCCGCGATCAAACGCCACATCGGCATCTTGCACGAGCAGCCGCTTTTCTCGATCGTCATGCCGGTTTACAACACGCATCCTGCCTATCTACGCAAGGCCCTCGATTCCGTACTCTCTCAGCTATACCCGTATTGGGAGCTCTGCATCGCAGATGACGCTTCTTCCGATCCCGAGATTCGCAAGATCCTTGAGGACTACGCGCGACGTGATCGGCGTATCAGGGTGGTCTTCCGCAACGAAAATGGCCATATCTCTGCCGCCAGCAACTCGGCTTTGGCCCTAGCTCGAGGTTCTTTTATAGCCTTGATGGATCACGATGACGAGTTGTCGGAACATGCACTTTATATGGTGGCTGTCGAGCTAAACGATCATCCGGAGACCGATGTCGTTTACTCCGATGAGGACAGGCTCGATGAGAACGGAACCCGTTCCGATCCGCATTTCAAACCTGAGTGGAACCTCAACCTCTTCTACTCGTACAACGTGATCAATCATCTCGGGGTTTACCGAGCATCTCTGGCGCGCCAACTCGGCGGCTTCCGCGAGGGTTTCGAGGGGAGTCAGGATTACGATCTTGCGCTGAGGGCCCTGGATGCTAGTAGCAGCGATCGCATCCGCCACATTCCCCATGTTCTCTATCATTGGCGCATAATCCCTTCGACATTTTCCTCGAGTTCACTTCAAACTGCAGTGGAGGCGGGCCGCCGCGCACTCGCTGAACACTTCGAACGCCGTGGAGAATCCGTAACGCTCGTCGAAGGCAGGAAGCCCTACATCACTCGAGTCATCCGTCCGCTACCCGAGCCCGCGCCGCTCGTTTCCCTCATTGTGCCCACGCGGGATAGAGTGGAGCTATTGCGCGACTGTGTAGATGGGCTCCTCAATCGCACGTCGTATCAAAATATCGAGGTCGTCCTGGTTGATAATGACAGCATAGAACCTGACACTCTCGCCTTCTTCGACAGCTTGCGTTCCAATCTGAGAGTTCGCATTTTGCAAATCGGTGGACCGTTCAACTTCTCTGCCCTCAACAATGCCGCTGTCAATGCCGCTGCCGGCGATATTGTCGGCTTCATCAACAACGATATTGATGTGATTCATGCGGACTGGCTCGCCGAAATGGTGGGCCAGCTAACGGCACCTGGAGTAGGGGCGGTAGGAGCTAAGCTGCTCTATCCCGACGGTACCGTACAGCATGCTGGGGTAATCGTGGGGTTAGGCGGCGTAGCAGGTCATAGTCACAAATACTTCTCCGGCTCCGATTTTGGATATTTTTGTCGCCTGCAACTGTCCTACAACGTCTCGTGCGTCACCGCCGCATGCATGCTGGTGCACAAAAAAGCCTTTGAGGAGGTGGGCGGCTTCGATGAGGTAAATTTAACCGTCGCTTTTAATGACGTTGATTTGTGTCTTAAGATCCGAGAGGCAGGATACGGCATCATTTGGACGCCCTATGCAGAGCTATATCATCGAGAATCTGCATCGCGTGGATCAGATGAGGTACCGGAGAAGCTTGAGCGGGCGACCCAGGAACAGGATTATATGAAGAAGCGCTGGGGCGATCTGCTGCTTAACGATCCCTTCTATAGCCCGAACCTGACACTGGACTACGAAAACTATAGCATCGCTTTTCCTCCTCGCACGGTAAAGCCATGGCGCGTTGCGGCTCTCACCGAGTCCTCACTAGCGACGCAGCGCTGAGCGCTATGGCAACTCGTATATCCAGAATGTGCTGATCGGGTTGTTAGCGGCCGCCTTCAAACCTTTCAGGACCTCCGGAGGGGGCTGGAAAGGGAAGGCAAGATATCGGATACCGATTTGCCGAAGCCTGGGATCGAGAGGATTCACTTTCCATACCAGAATCCCGACGGTCCCCAGACGCTCAAAGTCCTCGGATGAGCCATTAGGCGCCAATTCGACGAGAAGATAGGCGCTCTGGTTAAGCTTGGCACTGTTAGTTCCTCTTGTGTCAAAGAGTTCTAGGTCCTTCAAATCGGGCACATATTTCAGGCCATTGAATACATCGCAACCAACCGCCTCGACGAAGCCAGATCCCCAAGGATCTAAGGTAGGCGCTTGCGAAAATACCAGCCATTTTCCTTGCCGCAGCGCCGGATGGCTCTGCACGGTTTGAAATAGTTCCGAGCGGAAAATGGTATCAAACCCGCGATCCAGAGGATTCACGAATGAGTAAGCAATTACCAATGGCGCCACAACGGCAACCCCAAAACCAAGCACCCATCCCTCAAGCAGACATTTCGCAGCGACTGCAACTAGCGCTGCGGCGACTGCAACGGCCTCGAGGCCGTAGAAGTTTCCAAAACCTAGATTGACAAGACCCAATATGATCAAAGCAATGCCAAAAATCCCCGCGCCTTCAATCAGATGCTGACCCCAACCCCGAGCAAGACGCTTGCGAGGCCACGAAAGGGCCGTCATAACCAGCACGATGTTAACCAAGCCCAGCGTCGGCAGGGCCCGGCCAGCAGGAACTCTGTCAAAGAACGTAAACCGGGCCGTGCTTGCAGCAATCGGCAAGACTTCCCATGACAGGATCGCGACGAAGAATAGGCCGAAACAAACAAAGGCAATTTTCTGTTTTCGGTCCAGAGGCCGGACTCTAGAAAAACAAAACAGCGTTACAGGCGCCAGCCAGAGAAAACCGGAAGCTTCGCATATGTTTCCCAGAGCTGGCGGAAAACTCGATTCTGTCGTCCAGAAGTCAAAAAGATGAGATCCCAGCCCGAAGAGATTGTATCCACCTCCGCCCACCAACCGGTGACCGGGATATGTCGTATTGGCTAATGCCGTCACCGTCTCTGCGACGTCCCGATAGAACAAACCCAGGATCAAAGCAATACTAAATAAGGCCAGCATTATGATCGCGAACCGTCTCAACCTATAGCCAGGCTCCCAGATAGACGAATATTTGATGATTATCCAATACGCGATCGCGCAAAGAGCGAACCATACCAAGGGTATTTGGTGTGGAACATACAGGCAAAGCGCAAAATCCACGGCACAGATTATGAGGCCCACTCCTGCAATACACGCCCATTTCACGCTTCTACTGACCAACAAGTAGCAGCTAAGGCATATGATCCAACAGCACAGGCCCACTAAATCGGGTAGTAAAGACGGCCAGGAGAACTGCCATTGAGTAAAGGCGGAAAATAAGAACCACAAGGCTCCGATGGCGGAAACGGTCGTTGAATGCGTGATCAACAAGAGCAAGGTAAATAAGCCCGTCAGGAGAATGAGCCACTTTGCTTCCCAATAAATCGAGTAGGCATTGTCAAACGGGAGAACAAAAAAACCCCAGAATTCCGGTCTAAATATAGTTGTGAAGTGTCGCACAGGGATGTTGGCTATCAACCCGGCGTTACCAGGTCCAACTACTGTGCCTTTTGGAGAAAAACGGTCCGGGCGTAGATATTGGTTCAATATCCAAGGAGTATGATAATTCCACTCATCGCTTCGAATTCCTCGTGGGGTTCCGATTATCGGCTCCACGCCGGGCGCACCACGATGGTAACCAGAGCTGAATATATCTATGCTGGAACCATGCAAGCCCGCGATGCACATCGCCAAAAAGATGGTTACGCATATCGAATAGAACCAGATCGCAAATCCATCGAAGACAATAAAATCATCGTTACTTATCGCCTCGGCCATAAAAGCGAAGGGGCGATTGATGTGAGCCCATCTGTACCTGAGTGAGGACCAGGCGAGTAGTTTAAACACCGCAACGAAAACTGCGACGCAGGCTAGCACGGTACTAACGAGCCAACTAACTGCTATTACCGCAGTCCAAAGAAGCGGAGGACGAGGTAGAACAATGGGATATCGAAGGACAAAAATCGTCTGCGGATCTTTGGCGCTCGGAAGCGTCTCAATAACTAACCCCTCGTCTGTGAGCTGCATCGAAGCAATGTCATTTGCTGGTTGCAGGGTTTCCAGCGGCAGAGTCTGCTCGACGGTGCCCTCGCTGTTGACCAGCTCGGCCTTACGAAGAATCACTCTTCCGCCGCCTGATGCAATCGGGTCGAATCGCAGCAGGTGAATCGGGCGATCCGGCAGGGAATACCTCACAGATCGAAATGTGCCCCCCTCTTGCAAAGGTTGAATCCGCGATTCATCCTCACTCAGTCCGTTACCGGTGTCATAAAACACCTGCGCATTCGTAGTCACAGAAGACTTGATAAGAAGCTGCAAATAGCTTAAATGCGCCTGCCGCTCAAATGAGAGGTACACGTACCCCGACAACAATGCAACGAAAACAGCAATGATAACGGAGGTCCGATATTGTGATGAACGTTCGACGCGGCGGTCCTTGCGAACCGAGAGGTATTCAATTGTCATACGGAGATTTATCTGGCTCCTGCGGGATCGCAGACATTTTACCAAATCAGCGTCACGGCTTGGATCGTGCAACTATTGTAGGTGGCTAGTGCCATGAGCTGGACATCTCACTAGTCCATCACGCACAAGTGCTGCGCAATTTCAGAAGATCCGGCGCTTACGTTCACCGAGGACAAAGATTCCTGCTATCGCGGCCGAGTGACTCCTATTTGGCTTGCATTTGTTACCATTGGAGGAGTCGTGAGATGCGGGACAGAGCCCGCAAGTGATTCGACATTAATTTTGGGATTGCAATCTTCGTAGAAAAGTTTTCTTCACGCCTGCCGCTATCGAAAGGTGATCTGGGCACTGGGAGCCAAGGGAATGAAGCTCCGCTGTAAACGCTCGGTCGTGGGCGATAGCACACATGCTCGCGAACAAATGTGACGACTTATTACCGCACACTGTGAGTCGCACGCGGGTCGTGAACAGTGAACGCCCAGGGCTGCTTCCCATTGCATTGAATTATATTTTGGTTCAATTATCGTGTTGGCCCAATCGATTCCGGGCCCATCAGCCTCTTCGTTCCCGGATTTGTTAACATTGAAGTGACTTGCCGAGGCATGCACCCGGCCGCTTGGCTCAATCATGTTTTTTTTGGGAGTTCTGAGTCTTGACTGAACTCGTTCGTGAGACATACCGCTATCGAGAATTGATCTGGGCCCTTGCCCTCAAGGAACTGAAGCTTCGTTACAAACGCTCGGTGTTGGGGTTCATGTGGGCCTTGCTCAATCCGGCCCTGATGATGCTAGTGCTGACCGTGGTTTTCTCGACGATTCTGCGCTTCGGCATTCCGGACTACGCCATTTTTCTGCTCAGCGTGCTGCTGCCCTGGACGTTCTTTTCACAGTCGCTGAGCTATGCAGTGGAATCAATTGTCGGCAACGGCGAACTGATTAAGAAAGTTGCTGTACCCAAGCTGGTTTTCCCGGTTGCCGCCGTGGTTTCAAACATCATCAACCTGCTGCTGTCGTTCATACCTCTGGCGCTTCTCGTCGTAGGGATGCGACATCCCTTCTACAAGACATGGTTATTCCTTCCGGTGCCAATGTTGGCATTGATTATCTTCACGCTGGGAATGACATTCTTCTTTGCCACTGCCAACGTGTATTACCGCGATGTGGCTCATATTGTGCAAGTTGTGCTGTCAGCATGGTTCTACCTGACGCCGATTATCTATGCTCTAGATTTCATTCCGAAGAATCGGCAATGGTTATTTAAATTGAACCCAATCATTTATGTAGTGAACGGCTTCCGACTGTCCGTATATTACGGAATGTTGCCGCGATGGCAATCTGTTGCCGCATCGTTTGTGTGCGCGTTTGTCGCGCTCTTTATCGGCTTTGGAATATTCCGCAAATATCAAGATGAGTTTGTCTTTTATGTCTGAGCCTCGCTCGATGGCCAATTCGCAAGTGATCAGGCTTGAGAACGTCACACAGCGCTTTCGTGTCATTCACGAGCGCCCCGACACCCTCCGCGAACTGTTTTCTAAGTTTCTGCTAAAGGGAATAAGCTATCACGACCTGGATGCCGTAAAGGACGTCTCCCTCGAAGTGCCCAAAGGCCAGATGCTGGGCTTGATAGGTCGCAACGGTTCCGGAAAAAGCACGCTGTTGAAGATCATCGCTGGCGTTTTCCGTCCCACCGCCGGAAGGGTCTACATTGAGGGCTCGATCGCTCCGCTAATTGAATTAGGTGCCGGTTTCCACCATGAGCTGACCGGCCGCGAGAACATCTTGCTCAACGGACTGCTAATGGGTTATTCCAAGGAAGATATGCGGAAACGCGAACAAAGCATTATTGATTTTGCCGAGATCGAGGAATTTATCGATGCTCCAATCAAACAATATTCCTCCGGCATGCACACCCGGCTGGCTTTCGCGGTCGCTACGGAAGTGAACCCCCAAATTTTGATCCTCGATGAGATTCTCGCCGTAGGTGACACTGGGTTTCAGGACAAGTGCTTCGCGCGAATCCAGGACTTCCGTAGGGCGGGCAAAACCATACTTCTTGTATCGCATGCCATGGCGTTGGTAACACGTCTTTGCGATCGCGCTGTTCTACTCGACAAAGGCTCCATCATCGCTGATGGCGATCCCTCTGAGGTGGTCAGCTTTTACAAGAGCTTGATGGTGCCTGAATTGGCCGCCGCCAATTAAGCGGGCCCGCGAATCTACTTCGTTTTCCCCGGATACAGTTCCGCCATGCCCTTCAGCACGTCACGCTGTGCTTCGTTCATGCCGCGGAACTCGTCGGAGTTGAAGTACTGTTCCCGCTGTTGGGGAGACATCTTGCGCATCTGCTGATACGCCTGTGAGACCTGACTACGCTGGTCCGACGGCAGGCCTTCATAGCGGCCAAACACCGATTGTGCCTGCTGCTGCTTTTCCGGAGGTAGGTGCTCAAAGGTCTCCATCCGGTCCAGCAACTGCTGTTTCTTGGCAGGTGTCAGGCTGTTGAAAAAACGCAGCCGGTCCATCAAATGCTTCTGATTTTCCGGAGGCAGGCTCTTAAAGGCGGGATCGTTTTGCAGCTTCTGTTCTTGCTGCGCCGGAGGCAGCGTCCCATACTCGCGCAACCAGTCTCCGTTGTGCGGACCGGGCCCGCGCATATGCTGCTTGGGAATAGCTCCTGCCGGCGGCTGGGCTTGTGCGAGCAATTTCATTCCCGCCGCATGTGCGAACGGGGACAATTTCTGCGCCGCCGGAACCGGATTTAACTTCTGCCAGAACGGCACGGCGTACACCGAGGGCGCGCTCGCAGTCACGGTCAAAGCGATCAGAGCGGCGGTGTATACAGTGCGCGGCGTCATTAGTTCGTCTCAGTCTGATTATCGTCCAGAGCGTCGAAATCGGAAAACAGATCAGCGTGGCTGTCGAGATATTGCAGGTCGTTCACCGCGCTTACCGACATCGTTCCCTGTGTGCCGTTTCCAGCCAGGGTCCGTTGGCGGTCCACTTTCCCGTGCGACCCTACTAACATTCCCACGCCAACCGCCATCAGCGCCGCCGCCGCAGTCACTACCGCCGGACGCCGCAGCCAGGCAAACCAACCCGCAGGTTGTGCCGTATGCTCTTCCCGCATCCGCGCCCGCAGTCGCGCCGAAAAGTATGGCGACGGCTCCGGTGACTCCCACTCATCCAGCAAATTCATCGTACGGCGCAGTGACGCCACTTCTTCCGCGCATGCAGCGCAGGATGCCAAATGCTCCCGTACCGCGGGCGTAGCCAGATCAGGACCGCTCAGCACCGCTTCCATCAACGCATCGCGCAAACTTGCACACTTCATCACTACACCCTGCTTCCTGCAACTTCTTAGATAAACTCTTTCAACGTCTCCCGTAGCGTCTCATACGCGCGAAACAACAGCGACTTGGTCGCCGACTCACTCAACTTCAGCACTGCCGCAATCTGCTTGTAATCCATGTTCTGATATTTGTGCATGATCACCGCAGTACGTTGGCGATCGGGCAAAGCATCGATGTGCCGCCGGATAGCCGCCAGCCGTTCTCTGCGCAGAATCGTTTGTTCCGCGTTCAGGCTGCGGTCCGCCACATCCACCGTCAACCCGGTTTCCGTATCGGGCTCGTCGATGTTGACTGTGTTCTCCGGGCGCTCATGCTTCGTGTCGCGCGCGTGGTTCACCGCCAGGTTAGTGGCGATGCGGTACAACCACGTCGTGAACTTCGCGCTCGCCGCGTAACTCACCCGCGAACGATACACCCGCAGAAAAACTTCCTGCGCCAACTCTTCGGCGATCGCCTGGTTCCGCGTCATGCGGTACATGAAGCTGATCATCGGACGCCGGAATTTTTCGACCAGGTAGTCGAACGCCTCCGTGTCGCCGCCGGCCACCCGCAGCATCACCTCGGCGTCGCTCAACATCTCCAGCACCGGCGTCTCAGTCATGGACACCTGCGTTGCCGGAGGTAACTCGCCGCTGGCCCCACCCAACAGGGCGCCCCGATCTAAAGCGATGCTCGCCACATGTGCTGTAACCCTTGTGCTCCCCGAAAGTTGTGAAATTCCGGGCCATAACGGCCTCGGCCCCGAGGACGTTCCCCGGGACTTCTCGGCTTTCGAATTCTGGGTTACCCGATCGCGTTTTAGGCCGCCTGGTTGCATGGTGGCAATCTGCTGTGCCACACCAGTCTAAAAGATTATGATGCAAAAGTCGTTTTAGCATTATCCCCCGGTATCGATGGCCTTACTACCTCCAAACCGTGCACTTTCCGAGGTCGTCTCGCGCTAACGGAATGCCCTGGACCGTCACCTTCGTGATTGGAACACTCCTCGTTTCTTGCCAGCCTTGCGCCGGAATGACCCGGAATCAGGAACCCGGGCCAGCGGAAGCGGCTGCACAGGACGCGACCGCGAACGCCACTCCAGCCACCGGCGCCTTCGAACTATCTGACGAAATAGTACGCGATGTGTTAACCAACCTTCAGCGCGGCATGGAAACCCACAGTCTCGACTGGATATTGGATGCCTTCGACGCCACGAACATGCCGAACTATTCCCAATTCCGCGACCAGATGGCGGCGTTCTTGCGGCTCCATGACACAATCAAGTTCCGCTACCAGCTTTTGCAGGTCACCGAAGACAAGGAGAAAGACACCGCCTTCGCCATTGCCGACATCGACATGGCCGCCGATCCGTCCGACATCCTCCCGACCGAGCAGCACCGCAGCACCCAGATGCGCTTTCAGCTCAAGCGTGGCCCCAAAGGATGGAGGATCATCGGCCTGCGTCCCGCCGACTTCTTCCAGTGAAGCGCGACTACCCTGAACGTCCCATCGTCGGCGTCGGAGCCGTCATCGTCCACGAGGGTCGCTCCCTGCTCGTCCGACGCGCCACCGAGCCGCTGAAGGACGAGTGGTCGGTTCCGGGAGGAGTCCTTGAATTGGGTGAAAAGCTCCGTGACGGAGTCGCCCGCGAAGCCTTGGAAGAAACCGGACTCCGCGTCGAGGTTGGCGAAGTCCTCGATGTCTTTGACAGCATCTTCCCCGATGCCGACGGCCGCTCCCAATATCACTTCGTACTGATCGACTTCCTTTGCCGCGTCGTCTCCGGCGAAGCTGTCGCAGGCAGCGACGTCAGCGAAGTGAAATGGATCACTGAATCCGACCTGGCCCACTTGAATCTGCGCGACTCCATCGCCGGTGTCGTTCGCAAAGCCTTCGCGACGTCACGATTGCGCTAACCAGCTCCGAGTTTTGGTTTTGGACGGCATTACAACTGCTTGCCCATGCTATAGTTCGCGGCATGTCGCAAGCTTCCGTATCGCTGGTGGACCCCACCATTGCTCACGACCGCGGCGTTTGGTTCTACCGCGGAATGGCAATTGTCATGGTTTGCACGGTGTGCGTTGGCTTCGGACCATCACTCGTCAACTCTGCAAACCGCCAAGGCCCACTCAGCGGCTTAGTTGTGGTGCATGCCATATTGTCTTTGGCTTGGCTGGCGGTGTTTTTCACTCAGGCCACGCTCATCGCCCACGGAAATATTGCCCTGCATCGCCGCGTCGGCACTCTTGCGGCGCTGCTTGCGCTCGCAATCATTGGAACGGGATACTTTACCTGCGTAGCCATGGCCCAACGCGGTTACGACCTCAGCGGCGACTTGAACGCCCGCGCCGATCCGCTATACCAACTTGTTTTTCCGTTGAACAATCTCCTCGTATTCGCAATTCTGCTGGGCTTGGGATACTGGAACCGTCGCCGCCCAGAGACTCACAAGAGATTTATGCTGCTCGCGACCGTCGCGGGCATGATGCCGGCGCCTCTGGCTCACCTCATCGGTCACAGCCCGACCCTGCGTGCTTTTGGGCCGATCATCGTGCTCTTCTTGTTTGCCTTTCTGTTTGCCGGTGCGGTGCATGATCGACTGACCCTTAAGCGGATTCATCCCGTTTCGCTCTGGGGGGCCACGGCGATATTCATCTATTACAACCTCCTCGCCGTCGTAATTGGTCCGAGTGCGGTTTGGCACCGACTTGCCGGTGCCCTCTTACGATGACCGCTTGCCGTGCTCAACAGGGGTCGTCCTTGTTTGCGGCGCGGAAATAGGCGAGGCGGCGCGACGGAGACGGTGAAATACCCCCACCCCCCTCCCTACAAGTGGCGTGTTTTGAGGGAGATAGAGAGATCGTTAATAAAACCCTAGACAACAAAGGACTTACTGGCAAAGTCGTCCAAGATAAGGACTTAGGACGGGACTTATATCGCGGGAGCTGGGGTGGAATGGTGGGGAAACGTCGCAAATGTTCAGGACCCGCCATAGGTCGAAACTCCTACCGAGGATGGGATTCCTGTCCGATTGTCGTCTGAGGACGACAACGCTCCCATTCTTCAGGAGGCAGTGTACGAAAACTACTCGCAAACATCAAGCGAGTTAGTCACAGTTGAGCGTGACGGGTGACTCCCGCTGATGTTCACTCCCACTTTGCCAAGCGTGGGCGAATCTGCGCAAGCGTTTGCGCCACACATTTACAACTACAAGAGAAATTCCAGACCTGCTCCCTTTGCCGGTTCGGTTGACAAGCGTCCGGAACGAAGGGCCTTCTGAAAGGTCTCGTAATCGCGTTCAGCCTGGTCGGCGTAGGCTCCGGAGTATTGCGCCAAGGCGGTATCGAACTTGTCGGTCGATCCCAGGTACCCGGCGATCATTGCGGCGTCGCCGGCCTTGGCATGGGCCCGCGCCAGCGCCCAGCCGCACATGGTGGCATAGCCGACCAGGGTGCTCGGCTTGAAGGTTTCAACCTCCGCGGAAACCTTCATGTCGCGGAACTGACGAACGTAATAGTCATGCCCTTTGGTGTGGGACCAGCCAAGAAATATGTCGCTTGCCGCCTGCATGACATGGATGCCCTCCACCACGCGGTAGCCCTGATTTGCATAACGGCTCTTGCGGCCCGGAGGCTCCAGCACAGACCTGCGTGCTTCCTTGAATTGAAGGAAGAGGGGATCGTCGTTATCGGCCAGAAGCAGCGAAAGATAACACCGGGTCCCCACGCTGCCTACGCCAACAACTTTCATCGCAACATCCTGATGGTGATAGCGGTCGTACAGCCTTCGGCGATCCGCTTGCAGCGATTGCTTGTATTCCTCGGTAAATTTGAGCCGCTGTTTTTCGAAATCGGGCGCGAATTCACGGAAATGGTAGATGACCGGGGGGTCGTCCTGAATCTTTCTCTGGCCATCCGCGACTGCAGTGAGCTTGGGGAACACCGCTTCGGAGTTTCGCGACCGGGCCTGCTTTTGCTTCGCGGACAACCGGCGTGACATGTCTGGGTCTTTGCGAAAGTATTCTTTGAGGTCGTCGGCGCTGACTTTGGCGTACCAGGTTTCGAGCACTGTCAGTTCGGCGAACTCAGACATGCGCTCGCGATAAGACGCGGCCGCCGCTCGCACTGACTGGTCCGCTGTAGATTTGGTAAAACCCCTGTCCCTCGCTGCCAGTACGAGGCTGGCGCCCAAACGCTTCACATCCCATTCCCATGGTCCAGGGAACGTCTCGTCGAAGTCGTTGATGTCGAACACCAGGGTGCGTTCGGGCGTGGCGAATCCGCCGAAGTTTGCCAGATGACAATCACCGCAGGCCTGAACAGTAATTCCTGACTCCTGGGCACTCGCCAGGTCCCGTGCCTGGATGATGGCTGCGCCGCGATAGAACGTGAAAGGCGAGACGGACATCCTCTGATATTTGACGGGAATGAGGCCGGGAATTCGATCGGCGTCGGATTCTTCGAGCAACGCGACGATATCTTGCGACTTCGAGCGCGGTTTCCATTCAGCCTGCGAGGTGCGCGGGCACGTGTCGCGAAGCGCTTTGCCTTGCTTGCGTCTTTCAGTTTTGGATAACAGGACAGCGGATTTCATCTTCACTCTCCAACTTCGGATATCACTTAATCAGAGTTCGCCAGGAGCGAGCGTCGGGTCAATTCGACTCAGCCTTTCCACGCACTTTGACCTTCTGCCCCGGGCCAATGTGGAAGTTAAAGATCGGGCTGACCTCAAAACCGAGGATCAAGCCGGGGTTGGGGACGCCGGACGGCCGGGCGGCGGCGCCTCCAGCTTCGATGGACATGCTCATCGGCTGCTTGCCGATTCTCACCACTTTGCCGACTTGCATGCCTAACGGAATGGTCGGCGCGCCGCCGTTCTCCCAGTTGAACGAGAAATTATAGTCGGTCAGCCCGACGAACCATCCTTCACTCAAGTTGAGGGTTAGCGTGGGGGTGATGATCATCTGGTTGACCGCAGGGCGGTTGGGCGACCCGGCATAAGAAATTGGGTTCTGCACGATTGCCCCGAGCGTGAGGTTTTTAATGCCGGTATAGATCAGCGCGGCCGAAGGACCGGCCTGATACTTGCCGGCACCAAGTGGAATCGCGGAGGCAGTGGGAAATACCAGCGCTGGGCCAAAGCCCCATCTGCCCCAGGATTGCTTGATGGTGATGAGATCGAAGACCTGCAAGTCTCCGGTGCCGGTTGCGCCCGTCGTACCCGTTCCGCAGCCGATGCAACCAACCGGGGGAGCAGCACCCGGAGTGGAGCTCACCATGGGAAACGTAATCTTCACCAACTGCACAAACGGGAAGGAGTGAAAGGGGCCAATGGGAAGGACGGGCTGCATCTGCAAGGAATTCAGCGCGCCCTTGAAGCCGGGAAAACTGGGAATGAGAATGTCACGAAACTGAATGAAGGTGACGGGGGCAGCCGGGTTGTTGACCTGATTGGCCAGTTCCTGGGCGGAGACGGATGCGCCTCCCGGAGGGGCGGGCGGTGGTTGACCCGATGTTTGAGTGGGTGAGTCGGGCGGCTTAGTTTGATTTCCGGAGGCGGTGTCCTGGGCGTGCAATGTAAGTGCAAAGGCAAACACTAGCCACGGCAGGGTACGAGCTAGATAAGTCATGCGCATGGGTTGTCTTTCAGGGAAGGCCCCAGGTTGGCATCCAAGACATGAAAACCCCCACTCAAGGCCAAAAGAGGGCCTTGAATGGGGCACCCGGCACCCAGCTCGCAAGGGGCTGTTGACCTTTCTCAAGCTAGTCCTGGGAGCCGATGGCAAAGATGGTCTTCTTAAGATCCATCAGCGGCACAGGGTTATTCGGATGCTGAAGATCCGGATTCATATCATTCGACGCTCCGCCGGGGAAGCGTTTGATGTTCGGGAAATTTACCAGGGATTGGTCAAACTCCTGTATCACCGGCGTGAGCAGCGAAATAACCCACCCGTTGTCATAGCCGGCGTAACGGCCCGGTGAGGTCGTTGTGCTGCGCGTTGCCACCGCCCCGTTAAACGTCATGTCGTATTTCTCGAACGGGTCCATAGTGAGGTTGTAATACGAGCCGATGGCACCGAGATCCATCGTAGGGCCGAGCCAGGTGTCCTTGGCGGTAAAAAGCATCTTCCAGGCCATGTGGATATCGCCATCGGGTCCGTCGCCGATATCGGCGCGAGCGCCCTGGAAAGTTTCGCCGTCAATGTAGATAAAGGACTTGCGCGCTGAATGTTTCGCCTTCCCGGTGACGTAGGGCAGTGTTGTCAATGCCGTCGAAGTAGATCCCCTTCCCGGAGTTGTCCTTCCAAGCGCCGTGCGGCGGCGGGGTAAGGCCTGCCATCTTGGCGGTGGTGGGCGACACGTCCATGTGCGACATCATTTCGTCGTAGCGGGCACCGGCAGGAATGTGCTGCGGCCACCACATGATGCCGGGCACTCGGAAACCGCCCTCGAACGGCGAACCCTTTTCGCCGCGGAACGGCACCGTGCCGGCGTCCGGCCATGCATCCTGCCACGCGCCATTGTCGGCGGTGATGATGACGATGGTGTTGGGGGCCTCGGCGCGGATGGCATCCATGATCTTGCCGATGTTGTCATCCAGTTCGAGCATCGCATCGGAATAGTTGCCGAGGTGGGATTTACCTTCGAACGCCGCGGCCGGAATGTTCGGGTTGTGCATCTTCATGAAATTGACATCCATGAAGAACGGCTTGCCGGAATGAGCATGGGCCTTGATGTATTCCACTGCGGAATTGGCCTGCCGCACGTCGAATTCATGAAGGTAATTGTAGTCAATACGCGCCACCTTGGTCGCGGGTTTGCCGGCAACGCCTTCCCACTCGTACAGGTTGCAGATCTTCTGGTATTCCTCCCAATAGGCCTTGTTGAATTTCGGAAACCAGGGATGGGCGTACCAACTGGTGTCGTCGTAGGTATAGACGCCCGGATAGTAGGCCGCGAATTCCTTCATCTCGTCGAAGCCGTGTTCGATGGGGTAGAACTTGGGCTGATCCCCCAGATGCCATTTGCCGGAATAGTAGGTCGAGTATCCGTTCTTCTGGTAGAACTCGGCAATCGTAGGTGTGTCCTTTGTCAGGCCGTTCTCGTCAGCCGGAACCACCACGACCGATAGGGCCGAGCGGATGGGGATACGTCCGGTCATGAACGAGGCGCGGCCCGCGGTGCAGCTGGCCTGGCCGTACCAGCTGGTGAAGACCGCGCCCTCGCTGGCGACGCGATCGACGTTCGGGGTCGGATGTCCGAGACTCTTGCCCCCACCGATAGGCCCCAAAATCACCCCATCCGGTGTCGTCGGTCATGAGCATGACGATGTTTGGTTTCGTCTGCGGATTGTGCGGCACTGGAACTGCTCCACCAGCCAGCAAGAAGCTGGAGATGGCGAGGGCACCCAACGTCAGTTTTCTAACACTTGCACCTAAGTCCATGTACTTCTCCTATGATTGTTGTGCGTACGACCGTAGCCCCCACAAGGCGACACACTCATGCCGGCCGTTCAACCTGTCGCAGACACAAATTGGCCTCGCTGATCAATCGACTTGTCTTGGGTACCGATAATAGTAGTCCTGCGCTCCAGATAAACCATCAAGAAACCGAAAAACTGGCTGACACAAAAAGTTGCATGTGGTTGATAAATAGCCAGATAGTGCCGCCCCACGTTTAGGCCGATAGAGGGCCGGATGGTCTCAGCCGCGGAAGCGGATGGAGCAATGAGACGCCCATGCGAGGCCTCGGGAAATGGATTCTTCGCCGGACTTCCTGACCACCTACTACAATCGAGCTACACGCATCCTTTATGGCTACTCCGAACAAGTTGAGCGCTCAGTCGTCCGCCACTGCGACTCCGAAGCCGCTGACGCGGATCTGGATTCTGCTCCTGCTGGCAATCGGCGCAGGCGTTGCGGCCTGGTTCCTGCGTCCGCATCCATCGAGCAGCAGTACGGTGAGCGCGAACCCATCGCCCGCAACGGCTGGAGCGTCAGCGCCGCAGCAGTCGTCGGCGATGTCCTCATCCTCCGCGGCCGCTATGTTCGGCCCTACGGTCGTCAACCAGGACAAGCCGACGGTTCCCGTTCCTCAGGGTATGGCTTGGATTCCCGGCGGCGAGTTCTCGATGGGCGCGGCCGATTCGCCGCATGATGGCGAAGTGGGAATGCAGGCGACCCAGGATTCGCGGCCGGTTCATCGGGTTTATGTTGACGGTTTCTTCATGGACAAGACAGACGTGACCAATGCGGAGTTTGCGCGGTTCGTGAAGGCCACTGGTTACGTGACCGTCGCCGAACGCAAGCCGCGCCAGGAAGACTACCCAAATGCTCCGCCGGAAAACCTGGTCGCAGGATCGGTAGTGTTCTCGCCACCCGATCACCCTGTGCCGCTCAACGATCACTTGCAGTGGTGGCGTTACGTTCACGGAGCGAACTGGCGGCATCCGACGGGGCCGAAGAGCAGCATCGCCGGGAAGGACGACTATCCGGTGGTGCAGGTCGCGTACGAAGATGCGCAGGCTTACGCCAAGTGGGCGGGCAAGCGGCTTCCCACCGAGGCGGAATGGGAGTTTGCGGCGCGCGGCGGTCTGGCGGGCAAGCCGTTCGTGTGGGGCGACGACTTTCGTCCTGACGGCAAGTGGATGGCGAACACACATCAAGGACACTTCCCCAACAAAGACACCGGCGATGATGGGCATGTGGGAATTGCAGCAGTGGCGCAGTATCCGCCGAACGGATACGGCTTGTATGACATGGCCGGCAACGTGTGGCAGTGGACCAGCGACTGGTATCGTCCCGATTATTACCAGCAGTTGGCGGCACGCAGGAGGCGTGGCGCGCAACCCGCAGGGTCCACAGAATCCTTACGATCCGGCCGAACCTAACGAGCCGAAGAAAGTTCACCGCGGCGGCTCGTTTCTGTGTACCGATCAGTATTGCTCGCGCTACGTGGTGGGAACGCGCGGCAAAGGCGAGGTCAGCACAGGAACGAACCACCTGGGCTTTCGGTGCGTGAAGGATGCAACAAAAAATCCATCGTCTTCGGCCACAGCGAACCATCCCACGGCGCCGCCGAAAAACAGCTAGGTTCATCCTTTCGGGTGAACTGCGGTCGCGTTCGAGTCAGGCTATAATGCGCACACCCTCATGGCTCTGGCTAGCGGCACCACACTCGGTCCCTACGAACTCGTTTCCCTGATTGGCGCAGGCGGTATGGGCGAGGTGTATCGCGCCCGCGATCAACGCCTGGGCCGCGATGTCGCCATCAAGATTCTGCCGGCATCGTTTGCCGCCGATCCCGATCGCTTACGGCGCTTCGAGCAGGAAGCGCGCGCCATTGCCGCGCTGAACGATCCCAACATCGTCGGTGTCTATGACATCGGTCAACAGGATGGAACTCCTTACCTGGTCTCCGAGCTGCTTGAAGGCGAGAGCCTGCGTGTGATGCTCGCGCGCGGACCGATCTCGCATCGCAAGACGATTGATTACTCCATCCAGATTGCGCATGGCTTGGGTGCGGCGCACGGCAAAGGCATCGCGCACCGCGATCTGAAGCCCGACAACATCTTCGTGACCCGCGAAGGGCGGGTGAAGATCCTGGACTTCGGCCTCGCCAAGACCGTGGATAAAGGCGGCCACGACGCTACCATGACTTCCGGCGGGCCAGCCACGGGCGTTGGAACGGTAGTTGGCACAGCCGGATATATGTCGCCGGAGCAGGTACGCGGGGCGACGGTGGACTGCCGCACCGACATCTTCAGCTTCGGCACGGTGCTGTACGAGATGCTCACAGGCGTGAAGGCGTTCAAGCGGGACACGACGGCCGAGACGATGACGGCGATCCTGCACGACGATCCGCCAGAGAACCCTCCGGACGGACGCGCGCTCCCACCGGCCCTGGACCGCATTGTGCGGCATTGCCTGGAGAAAGCTCCGGAGCAACGCTTCCAGTCGGCGCGAGACTTGGCGTTCGATCTGGAGTCCATCAGCTCGATGACGTCGTCCGGCGGTCTCGCCGTGGCCAAGGTTAAGGCGAGCAAGACGCGGCTGTATTTGATCGCGGCAGCCGCCGCGCTGGTCGCGCTCGCAGGATTAGCGGGATGGCTGCTGTCTGCCGCGGCACGCTCAGCGAATGGATCCACGTTCCATCAATTGACGTATCGGCGGGGGATGCCCGAGACGGGACGCTTCACCCCCGACGGACGCAACGTCATCTACACCGCGGCGTGGGAAGGAGCGGACGAGGAACTCTACTCGGTCCCGGCCGATGGAGTGGGCGGCAGCCCGGTCGGCATCAAGAACGCGCGGCTGCTGGCAATTTCGTCGCGGGGAGAATACGCCGTTGCGCTGAATCCGGTGGCGATCGACCGGTTCATGGCCCCGGGCAACCTGGCGCATTACAGCGGCAATGGTGCTCCGAAGCCAGAGATCGAGAACGTGGTGGGCGCGGATTTCACTCCTGATGGCTCTGCGCTCGCCATCGTGCGCTATGTGCCTGCCGAGGTGATGTGCCAACTGGAATATCCCATCGGAAGAGTGCTCTATCGCGAAAGGCTCATCAGCGATCTTCGTTTTTCGCGCGACGGCAAATACCTGGCATTCATCGCGCACACCAACTCATCCGACGATCGCGGTACGGTCATGATTCTGCGGAGGACAGGGGAGAAGGTTGCCGCCAGCCGGCTCTACGAGAGCGCAGGCGGGTTAGCGTGGAGTGCATCGAGCGACGAAGTCTGGTCCACCTCCCCACTGGAGTCGGGTGTGGTACACGCGCTTTCGGTCTCGGGGAAGGTGCGTGAGCCATTGGCCATGCCGGGACGCCTTCAACTGATGGACATCTCGTCCAACGGGCACCTACTGGTGGCGCAAGGAATCGCGCGCCGCGGCATTGTCGTGTCGAGCAATCACGGCACGTCACTGCATGATCTGTCATGGCTGGATTTCAGTTTCCTGCGCGACATCACTCCCGACGGCAAGACAGTGCTCTTCGAAGAGGAAGGCTCCTCGACGGCGAACTATACGGTCTATGTGCGCGATGTGGACGGATCGCCGGCGGTCGCTATTGGCGAGGGTTACGGCGGTCGGTTCTCGCCCGACAAGAAGTGGGCCCTCGCGCTTAAGCCGACCGAGCCAGTTGCCGAGCTCTGGTTGTTGCCGATCGGACCGGGCGAACCCCGCCGCGTGAGTCCTGCGTCGATCAATCCTGTGGGCCTCGCCGGCTTTACGCCTGATGGCAAGCATGTCGTTTATTCCGCCGCCGACCCAGGACGTCCGGCCCGGGTTTACATGCAGGACTTGAATGGCGGAGCGCCTGAGGCCATCTCGGACGAGGGAGTGTTCGGCTGGGCACCTTCTCCCAATGGCCAGTGGGTAAGCGTACAAGTTCACGACCCCGCTTCTAATGGATTCCGCACCGCGCTGCTATCGATGGCAGACAGGAAAACGGTCGAGATTAAAGGACTCCATGCGGATGACACGGCGCTGGGCTGGACCGCCGACAGCCAGCTTTATGTCGCGGGTAAGCCCGCTCCCGGAGCGAGTGTGGCCGTAGAAAAGCTCAATCCACTTACCGGTGAGCGTACTCCCTGGCGAACTCTCTCTGCTGTCCCATTCGGCGGCGTAATAACAGATACCTTCGTGGTCACTCCCGACGGCGTGAACTATGGCTTCGGCTATCGCGTGCGGCTTTCGGACCTCTACACGGTTACGGGAGTGCGGTAGAGGAAAAAAGTACTCGTGACTCGTGACTCGTGACTCGTTGCTCGTTGCTCGTTACACGC
The DNA here is from genome assembly GCA_963738905.1 of uncultured Acidobacteriaceae bacterium. Taxonomy (GTDB): domain Bacteria; phylum Acidobacteriota; class Terriglobia; order Terriglobales; family Acidobacteriaceae; genus DASRAA01. The sequence continues at coordinate 224,062 of CAVTYG010000004.1, read as the reverse complement.
TATTGGGTGGGCCTGCGACGGAGTATGATGAACATTAAATGCGGGACAACGTACGCACCGTTACCGCGAGCCTGTTTTATGTCTGACGATCTGTCCAGCCTTAAAGACGACATGGTTGCGTTCATTCTCGGTCATGGGATGAGCCGCTTTCAGGGCTATGTCACGGAAGATGTTCACAGCGTGATGTGGGACCCGCGCGACAATCCTGAAAGCTGGAAGGACTTTGTCGAGCTGGCCAAGAAAGCCGGCTGCGCATTTCTCTCCATGGACGAGGAAGTGCTGGAGCGCGACGAACTCGACTACCTCGTGCAACGGCTGCAACAAACCAGTTTCCCCAGCGACGACGATATTGAGGAAGCTCGTTGGCTGAAGAGCTTTGTCGGCAAGACGGGATTCCTGCAACTTGGCTGGCCCCACCAGGGCATCATGTTCCTCTTCGAAGTCTCCACTGACTGGTACGAGCGCTATCAGCGTTTGCTCGACCTGGTGGAGGACTTCGGCACGCTGACGGTGGACGGTTCGGACCAGGACGAAGAGCACTAGTGCGCTGGCAACCTCGCCCTTTCGACCCCGCGGATGTCGACCGCTTGACCCGGGAGGCCAACCTCTCTCCGGTTGTCGCCAGACTGCTTGCCACGCGCGGCATCACTACCGGCGAGCAGTCGCAGGCGTTCCTGAAGCCATCGCTTTCACATCTGCACTCGCCATACCTCATGGCTGGACTGCGCGTGGCTGTGGAGCGGTTGCGGACCGCCATCGAACGAGGTGAGACGGTCTTCGTCTATGGTGACTACGACGTGGACGGCACGACCGCCATCGTCATCCTGAAGACCGCGCTGGAGTTGTGCGGCGGCAAGGTCGAGTTTCACGTTCCGCATCGCATTCGCGAAGGCTACGGCATGCGCGACGAGGTCATCGAACAGGCCGCGGCGCAGGGTGTGCGGCTGATCATCAGCGTTGATACCGGCATACGGGCCTTCACCGCCGCCGAGGCCGCAGCACGCTGCGGTGTTGACCTCATCGTCACGGATCATCATCTGCCACAGGCGGAAGGTCTTCCCAAGGCGCTGGCAGTAGTGAATCCGAACCAACCGGGATGTGAGTATCCCTGCAAGTCGTTGTGCGGCGCGGGCGTTGCCTTCAAGATCGCGCAGGCGTTGCTGGAAGCAACCGGACGAGAGCGTTTGCTGCCGTCGTTCCTGAAGATAGTTGCCATCGCTACAATTGCCGATGCCGTGCCGTTGATCGGCGAAAATCGCGTCTTCGCCAAGCTCGGACTCGAAGGGCTGCGTACGCCGCGTAACGCGGGACTTCGCGCCCTGCTTTCAGTTTGCCAGCTTGACGGCTCGCGACCCCTAAGCGCCGGCGACATCGCTTTTCGAGTTGCTCCACGGCTGAATGCTGCGGGACGCATGGACGTTGCGGAACATGTCATTACGCTATTCACCGAGAAGGACGAGGCACGTGCTGCCGAAAAGGCGATGCAGCTTAGCGAGCTTAACGGTGACCGTCAAAACGAAGAGCAGCGCATTCTGGAAGAAGTTTTCGCCCAGGTCGATTCCGTGCCCGAGTGGAAAGACGCTTACTCGCTGGTAGTGGCCGGGGAGAACTGGCATCGCGGTGTAATTGGGATCTGCGCCACACGAGTGGTGGAGCGTTATCACCGGCCGGCGCTGGTGTTCTCGTGCGAAAACGGTGAGGCGCATGGTTCGGGACGGTCCATTTCGGCGTTCCATCTTCTTGACGCGCTTGAGTCGTGCCCCGAGCTGTTTACACGTTTCGGCGGCCACTCTCACGCGGTCGGATGCGCATTGCCAGTCGAACGTATCCCCGAGTTGCGAGCAAGGTTGGACGCGCACGCGCGACAACACTTGACGCCGGCGGACTTCGTTCCGGTGCTGGATTACGATGGTGAGCTTCCGCTGGAGGCCGTTAGTTACGCATTGTGGCAGTCGTTGATGGCGCTTGAGCCATTCGGATCGGGGAATCCTACGCCCGTATTCGTAGCACGGGGCGCTCGTCTGGTTCAGCCGCCGCGCACCATGAAGGAGAAGCATCTCAAGCTGCGGGTGGTTCCGGGTGGAAACGGCGGTTCGCAGCGGGCTATCGAAGTGGTGGGCTGGCGCATGGCCGAGCGTGCCGCTCAAGAATCGCTCGTACTGGGCGACACCCTCGATGTGGCTTTTACGGTGGACTACAACGCGCATCCGGACTTCGGCGGGGTGCAGCTGACGCTGGGCGACTTCACGCGGTCTGAGCGGGCGACGGTACCAGCGTCGGCACGCGCGGTTGCGGCTATCGAGTGAAAATTACCAAATCGATTTGGTAAACTGCTGATTTGATCGTCACTTGGGATGTTTGGAGGCCGAGCAAGAGGCCACCATCCGGCTGCTAACTCCTTTGCCACCTTTACATCCGGTCGCTTGAGGCGATAGTATTCAGCCCGATGGATACTGCTGTCCAGCATGTTTGCAGCAGTTGCGGCAATCCGGCGCTACCTGACGGTAAGTTCTGCCTGTTTTGTGGAGATCTCTTGACCGAACCTCCCGCAGATGACGCCTCCCGCTCGCGGTTGCCGGGCGCAAGGGACTCATCCGCGTCTAGCGGTTCGGCTCCGTTGGAATATGCGGGATTTTGGCGGCGGGTCTGGGCCGGTGCGATCGATGTCACGCTGGAGGTCCTGGTCGCGCTGGTTATCACCGTTATCGTCGGGTGGATCGCCGGTCTGGTTGGGCGCTCGGAGGGATTGAGTTCCATCACGTCCCGCTATATCACGGGCATCGCCTTCATCTTTGTTCTTGCTATAGGGGCGTGGCTTTATTGCGCCTTCTCGGAAAGCTCGAAATGGCGCGCCACTATTGGCAAGCGAATCATCGGCCTTCAAGTCGTCACTTCGTCAGGTGGGCAGCTGTCATTCGGGCAAGCCAGCGTGCGCCACTTCATGAAGTTCCTGTCGCTCTTTACGGCATTCGTGGGGTTCATGATGGCGGGTTGGACGAAGCGCCGCCAGGCGCTTCACGATATTCCCGCCGACTGCCTGGTGATCCGGGTCGCGGAGCCGAGCCTGTCGCTATTTGCGAAGCAGCGGTAGGAGAGGACGGGATTGATCCCACCCTTTCCCAAAGGACGGGAAAGGATGGGGCACCCACTAGTCGCGGAGTCCGGCGTAAGAAGGGACATCGGGGGCACCCACTGGCTCCTGTAGGCTTTCGAACCACAATTCCAACATGAGCAGTGCGTAGAGTTGATCTTCGTTTCTGCGGCGGCCACTCTCGTGCTCCTGCACGAGATAACGCATAAACTCCGGTGACACAATGCCGCGATCGAGAAAGCTCTTGCCCAACAGCCGGTCGTGCACCAGCTCCTGCAGCGGGCCGCGGAACCATTGGTCGAGCGGAACCCCGAATCCCATCTTGCTGCGCGTCAGCAACTCCGGCGGCAGGCGGTCGCCCAACGCCGCCAGCAAAATACGCTTGCCCTTGCCGTCCTGCCACTTCCAGGAGTTCGGGATGCGCGTCGCGAACTCGCAGAACTTTTGGTCGAGCATGGGGCAGCGGACTTCAAGCGATGCCGCCATGGAAGCGCGGTCCACTTTCACCAGCATGTCGCCGGTAAGGTTCGCTGTCGCTTCGAAGTACATCATCTGCGAAACGATGTCGCCGCCCTCAGGCGGGAAGCAGTCGGGCAGCATCTTGCGTAGGAATGCCGCGTCGGCGGGGAGCATCCACTCGGGATGCAGCATCCGCTGGCGCAGGAAGTAAGCGGCGTAGTTCGAATTGAAGTAGCGGTCGAGCGAGGTCCGTGAACCGATGGCGCGAAGAAAGTTCTTGCCGTATGCCGAGTAAGGGAGGGCTGAGGCGATTCCCGAAACCATTCCGCGAAGCGGAGCCGGGATACCGTCGAGATATTTGTACTTATAGGTGTTGTTGACGATGGTATAGCCGGCAAAGAATTCGTCGCCACCATCGCCGCTGAGCGCCACTTTCACGTGGCGGGCCGTAAACTCCGAGACGATGTAAGTCGGAATGGCGGAAGGATCGGCAAAGGGCTCGTCATAGTGTCGGACCAGTTTGTTGATGAGCGAAACCGAATCGGGCCGGACAACAATCTCGTGATGCTCGGTCTTGTACTTGTTGGCGATCAGGCGGGCAAAGTCGAGCTCGTTGTACGCCGCTTCTTCGAAGCCGATGGAGAAGGTCTTCACCGGCTTGGAGGATTGCAGCGCCATCGACGCGACGACCAGGCTGGAATCGATGCCCCCGCTCAGAAACGCGCCCAGGGGAACGTCGGCGATCATGCGGATGCGTACCGATTCGTCGAAGAGCTCACGCAGCTTTTGCTTCGTCTCGGCTTCGTTCAGGCCGGTGCGGTTGTCTTCGGAGAACGGAGGCAGTCTCCAGTAGCGTCCTTCGCGGACGTTGCCATCGGCTGAGCACTCCATCCAGCATCCGGGCATGAGCTTGCGGATACTGCGGAAAGGGCTATACGGATCGGAGATGTATCCGAACTGGAAGTACAGGCGCAGCGCTTCTTGATCGAGATCGAGCGGCACGCCGGCGACGCGCAGGCATTTCAGTTCACTGCCAAAGAAAAATCCGCCGGGGGTATTGGCGTAGTAGAGCGGCTTCTTGCCGAAGCGGTCGCGGGCCAGCAGGATCGTGCGCTTTTTTGCGTCCCAGATGCAGAAGGCAAACATACCGCGGAGCTGTTCCAGGCCTTCGACGCCGCGCTCTTCGTACAGGTGAACGATGGTCTCGGTGTCGCTGTTGGTGCGGAAGCGATGTCCGCGGCGAATCAGGTCGTCGCGGAGTTCCTTGTACTTGTAGATCTCGCCGTTAAAGACCATCCAGACCGAGCCGTCTTCGTTCGAGATGGGCTGGTGGCCGGTGCTGAGATCGATGATGCTGAGACGGCGCATACCGATGCCGCAGGGGCCGTCGGTGTAAACGCCTTCGTCATCGGGACCGCGGTGGCGGATGACGTCGGTCATGGCGCGCACGTCAGCCGGCATGGCCGTCTGGTTCCGCAGCAGAAATCCGGCAATCCCGCACATCGTTCTTCAATCGTACCATTGTCGTGGGAGACGCTCGGAGCGACGCGTAAGCCACTGAATTACTGACGGTTAGCACGTAAGCGGAGGCCAAGTCACGCGCTCTTGGCGTAATATCAAGAGCAGATGTCGCAATCTGTTGCTCAAGTGCGCAGGTGGCTCGTCGGAGTCGCTGTCGCTCTCCTGCTAGTCGTCACCGTCGCGTACCACATCGCCAAGATCAGGGTGCGACCAACGCTACACAGCATGCCGCAGAAGCTTGGCATCGACATCCAGCAGACGAGCGAAGGGTTTTCCTTGTCGAAATCCGAAGGCGGACGCACGATCTACACCATTCGTGCGTCTAACGCCGTCCAGTTCAAGAAGGGCGGTCACGCCGACCTGAAGAACGTCCATATTGTGGTCTATGGCAAGGCGCATGACCGTTTCGATCAGATCTATGGCAAGGAGTTCACTTACGATCCGGAGAGCGGCGATATCAATGCTGTGGGAGAGGTCAACATCGACCTCCAGGGATACGCAGAGGGCCCCACCAAGCCCGACCAGGCTCCGCCCGCTGAACTGAAGAACCCGATCCATATCAAAACCAACTCGCTGACGTTCAATCAGAAAACCGGCGAGGCACATACCGATGACATCGTGAACTTCCAGAGCCTGCAGGCATCAGGCACGGCCAAGGGCGCGTTCTACGATTCGAACACCAACACGCTGCAATTGAAGTCGGAGGTGCACATCCTCACCACCGGCGACAACGCAGCCGACATCTTCGGTGCGAGCGGCACCATTCAAAAGGACCCGCGTCAGGCGGTACTGCTGAATGCGGCCATTTATCAGCCGAACCGCACATTGACGACCGACAAGCTGACCATGCTATTCGAGCCTGACAACACCATTCAGCATTCCCAGGCCGAGGGCAACGTGAACATCGAGGTGCGAGGCCCGACCATTGTGGACATCAGCGGGCCGCGGGGTGACTTGAACATGGGGCCGCAGAATACCGTGCTGCAAGCGATTGTCACTGGCGGCGCCAAGTTCAACACCCGCGGCGACAACCTGAGTCACGGCTCGGCGGACACCTTCATCCTGGATTTCGAGGCCGATAATCAGCCGAAGTTCTTCCACATGATCAACAATGCGCGGATGCGCCAGGAGCCACAACCCGGCAAGCCCGGCTCTCCCGGGCAGCCGATGGAGATCCTCGCCGACAAACTGGACTTCGTGCTGGAGAACGGTAACGAACTGAAAACCGGCGATACGACGGGTAAAGCACAGATCACAATCTTTCCCGCCCCCGCGGGAAGCAAGGCTGCGAAAGCCGCGCCAAAACCGGGACAGGATTTCGGATCGGGTAACGCAACTACGGTTGCGACGGCGGGAAAATTCCACGCCACGTTTGGCGAAGCCAACCGGATCACAACGCTGCATGGCTCACCCGACTCACACATTGTCTCGATGTCGCCCGGCCTGCCTAACAAGGTGAGCACCTCACAGAATCTCGATGTCGCCTTTGCACCTGATGGCGGTGCGGAGAAGCTGGTGCAGACCGGCAATTTCGAGTATCACGAACCGTCCGCTAAGCCCGACATCGGCGGTCGCGCGCTGTTCGCCGACAAGGCGACCTACACTCCGGCTGACGAAATTCTGGTTCTCGGCGGCTCGCCACGGGTAATTGACAACGGCACAACAACCACTGCAGATGCTGTTCGTCTGAACCGCCAGACCGGCGAGGCCTTCGCCGACGGCAACGTCAAGACGACGTACAGCGACCTGAAGCCCCAACCGAATGGAGCGCTCCTGGCACAGTCGGATCCCGTACACGTCACCGCGCTGCACATGACTTCGAAACAGCAACCAGGCATCGCGCACTACACCGGAAACGTACGTCTCTGGCAAACGAACAACGTACTACGTGCCCCGATGATCGACTTCGACAACCAGAACCGCAGCATCGTGGCGCATGCCGATACCGCGCAGTCGGTATCGAGTCTCTTTGTACAGCAGGACAAGGACGGAAAGCTCTCACCGATCGACGTCACTGCCGACAAGTTGACCTACGTGGACGCCGAGCGCCGTGCCCGGTATACCGGGAACGTTCTGGCGAAGAGCCCGACCGGCGCTATCACGGCGGAGCAGATTGACGTGTATCTGAAACCCTCGGAGGCATCGCCGGACGCGCAACCCTCGCAGCCCTCCAGTGCGTCGAAGGCGATCCTTCCGGGTTCGGAAGGTCCCAGCCGCATCGACCACATGATCGCCATAGGCAACGTGGTTGCGACTGAACCAAACCGCCGGGCAGTGGGTGATCGGCTGGTCTATACCGCCGATGACGGGAAGTATTACCTGACCGGAAAGAACGCCAGCATTTTCGACGCCGCACACGGGACGGCGTGGGGCGATTCGTTGACTTTCTATAGTCACGATGATAGGGTGCTGGTGGAAAGCAAGCACACTCTCCCCACTATCACACGCGCACGTATCACGAAGTAAATGCAGACTTTAGCAGCCGAGCAAATTGGGAAAAGCTACCGCGGCCGGCGCGTCGTAAACGGTGTGAGTATTGACGTGAAGCAAGGCGAAGTTGTGGGCCTTCTCGGTCCCAACGGAGCCGGAAAAACCACCAGCTTCTACATCATCGTCGGCCTGATTCCCACCGAGAGTGGCCGCGTCGTCGTTAACGACCAAGACATTTCTGACGTTCCCATGTACCTGCGCGCGCGGAGCTTCGGCATCAGCTATCTGCCGCAGGAGCCGTCGATCTTCCGCAAGCTGACCGTGGAAGACAACCTGCTCGCGGTCCTCGAAGCGCAGCCTATCTCGTGGCACGAACGCCGCGAGCGCATGGAAACGCTCATCGAGCAACTCGGTCTGCAAATTATTCGGAAGAACCGTGGGTATGCCCTATCGGGCGGAGAGCGGCGACGCGTGGAAATCGCCCGTTGCCTGGCGATCTCGCCTTCCTTCATTCTGCTGGACGAACCGTTCTCCGGAATCGATCCGCTTGCCGTGCTGGACTTGCAGAAGATCATCTTCGACCTGAAAGCCAGTGGCATCGGGGTGCTGGTCACGGATCATAACGTTCGTGAAACGTTGTCGGTAACCGACCGCGCCTACATCATCAATGACGGACGGATCTTAAGTGCAGGAACGCCGGACCAGCTCGGCAACGATCCCGAAGTTAAGCGGGTGTATCTCGGCGAGAGCTTCTCGCTGGTCTGAGAGCTTTTACAGCCCTGATCCCACAATCAAGATAGGTGAGGTTGGCTTGTCGGAGCCGGCTGCGTCCTCCAGCGTCACCGCGAAGGCTTTAGCCACCACGCCTTCCGGCATCGGATGGTCCATCATCATGGCGTTGCCATGCTCGTCAGGCTTGAACATTCCGGCAGGCATGGGTGCGCCTTCCATGGGAATCAGCCAGAGCTCATAGGCTTTGCCCGGAGGAGCGGGCGCCATTCCGCTTGCTACCAGCATGAGGCGTTTTTGCGACGGACTGTAGATTGCTGTTGCATGCGGCTTGTGCGGCTCCGATTGCGGAGTCAATGCAACTTGCACCGCGTCAGGCGCCGAAAGCAGTCGCAACTTCTCCTGGGCCTGGGCGAGCTGCGCGGCCGTGTTCTGGTAAAGCCCGGCCATCTTCCCGAGGTTGTCATGCAACTCGCCGTTCTCGCGCCACAGATTCCCTACAGCGACCAGCAACCCCAGAGCGATCACCGCCGGAATCAGCGCCCAACTCAAGCCACGCCTCGCCGGACGTGCCTCCGCTCCACGTGCCGCAACGCCGCGCGGTTCTGCCGCAACAGCGCGCATCAGGCGCTCTTTGCTGCGTGCCGGAGGCCTCGAGCCGAAGGCGCTCATGCCGAGCAGACCCATATCGCTGCGCAGGTTCTGTACCTCGCGACGGCATGCGACGCAGGTCTCCAGGTGCTGTTCGAACTCCTGGCGATCGCTGCCAGTCAGCTCGTCGAGCGCGTAGAGCGCAGCGTCCTGATCGAATTCTTCGTGCGTCTTCATGCCGTTCTAGCCTGCAAACCGGGCCCGCAACATCTGTAGCCCGCTCCTGATGCGCGTCTTGATCGTGCCTAAGGGTTGTCCTGTCTTCTCTGCAATCTCGGTATGCGTAAGGCCCTGGAAGAATGCCATCTCCATTGCGGTCCGCTGTTCGACACCCATTTCGTTCATCGCTATGCGAACCTTTTCAATCACCAGCGTCCGCTCCGTTTCGTCTCGCGGATCTGCTCCTCCGGCGATGACACATTCTTCAATGTCGGTCTCGGGCTTGCGCTGCCGTAGCCGATCGATGGAACGATGGCGCGCGATCACCGCCAGCCATGCGGTCAAGCTACCTCGGCTACTGTCGAATGCGTCGGGCCGGCGCCACAACTGCAAGAAGATGTCTTGCAGGATGTCTTCGGCCGCTCCGGTGTCTTGCAGGATGCGCAACGCCACTCCATACACTACGCTGGAATACCGGTCGTAAAGCTCGGACAACGCCTGCTGATCGCCGGCGCGAATGCGCGCTACCAGCCGCGTATCGCTGCCCGCGTCTATACGGGTTTCCGAACTTTTGTCCATCGGTTCCATAAGTAAATACGTGGAGAGGGGGCCGACAGATTGTCTCATCCCCCGCAAGTGGCAGGGACACCAGCGCCGAAAAATTCGGGCGCGTCTCAAATCCGATTTCACGCCTGCGCTCGTAGGGCTTGTAGCAAGCGGAAACCACGTGAAGATACCAGTAAAGCCGGCCTGCCGACAACTGGCTGGGGGAGCCGGATGTTGGCGGGCGGCCTACTGGCAGGCCTTCTCGGCTTTGAGGAGCTTGGCGCACCTGGTCTCCCACAAACACCGACAAGGAGAGAAAAATGACTCGCAAGTTTACCCTGGCCGTTTTGCTTTCACTTACGATGCTGGGAGGCGTGGTGCCGAATGTTGTGGCCGAGCCTCCGCAGGCTGCTAAGGCACCAACCCTCTACACGCAGTTGGGCGGATACGACGCGTTGGCTGCCGTCACGGACGACTTCATCACTAGCCTGGCTACCGATCCGACGCTGGCGAAGTTCTTCACAGGACTGAACGACGACTCGAAGAAGCGGGTACGTCAGCATGTCATCGACTTCCTGTGCAACGCGACCGGCGGGCCGTGTCTGTACCTCGGCCAGGACATGAAGACCGCGCACAAGGGACTGCATATCACCGAAGCCGAATGGAACATCTCGGCGCAGCACCTGGTCGATACGCTGAACAAGTTCAAGGTGCCGCAGGCCCAGCAGACAGCAGTGATGGGCGCAATCGGCGCGCTGAAGGGTGACATCGTAGGGCAGTAGCCAACCTTCACGCAGCGCCCTAAGAGGCAAGATGGGGGCCGTGTCATCGCGCCTTGCCTTGAGTCCTCCAGCCGCAAGTGTCCTTCCGTATCGGATTCAGGTCTTCCTCGAAAAGATGTGAAGCGCAGGATTCGTCGCCACGCGTGTGTTGTGCTGCGCGCGAGAAGAAACGGCTACAATCGGCGTGCCTGTGCGCCAGGCAAAGGAGGGTGACGCGCTGATGACGAATCCTTTGGACCGGCTGATCAAGGGCGACATGCACGGAGTCCATTACGCGGTGAGTATCTTCTTCGCGACCGCGGTGCTTTGGGTGCTTGTACACGAACTCGGACAGGCCAATCCGGTATGGGCGATCAGCTCGATGGTGGCAACCAGTGACCCTGCAATGAAGCAGGCGGTGTTGATTTTGCGATCGCGCATCACCAACGCTCTGATGGGTTGCGTGGTTGGCCTGGCGTTTATCGGCATGGGGGGAACGAAGATGCTGATGCTGCCATTGGCTATGGCAGTGACTGTTCTGCTGTCGTCTTACGTCGTGCGCATCCAGACGATGTGGCGGCAGGCGCCGATCAGTGCGGCGTTCGTGATTGCAGCCGGTCTGGAACACCAATCGCGCATCAATGGTTTGATGGCGGGAGCATCGCGGATGGGTGAAGTGCTGCTGGGCTGCGTAGTGGGAATTGCCGTGGCATGGATCGTCTCGGTAGTCTGGCCTCTGCCGGATCCAGCCGGAGCGCCGATAGCGAAAAGCAGTTAGCACCTCCCTGCTCGCAGCTGGGATAGATGCGTTGCCGTCAACGCGCACATAGTGAACGGAAGCTCCGCTCACTCATAGTTGTTAGAAAACGATATTCCTCGTTCTCGAAGCGACGCTAGTGTCTTTCCATTATTGTTTCGTAACTCTGCCACACATAAATTCCTTCCAACCGTAGTCGCATTTTGGGGTGGCCGCATGGGTAGCGGCCCAGCCGGCGCTTTGCGCCAATTCGATTTGATGTGGGGTTGCGAAGTGAAAAAGTTTTGGGCATTAGTGTTCGTGCTGGTGCTGGGCGCATCAGCCGCGACGGCGCAGGATTTGGGTTCCGCGGTTCTCAGCGGTGAAGTGAGCGATCCCTCGGGTGCCGCAATCGCCGGAGCCGAAGTCTTGGTCACAAGCAAGGCGACCGGGATCGGCCGCACCGCGACCACCAATGGCGCCGGCCTGTTCACGATCAATGCGCTGTCGCCGGGCGAATATGACGTAAAGATCTCAGCCAAAGGATTCAGCCCGACCACGACACAGCTTCGCTTGGAAGTCGGGCAGCAGCAGGAACTAAAGCTGCGTCTCGAACTGAAGGCGGAGCAGGTCAGCATCAACATCAATGCTGCCGATGCCGGACCACAGGTCAACACCACGAGTTCGCTGGTCGATGGCGTGATCAGCTCGGAGCAGATCGACACGCTGCCGCTCAACGGCCGCAATTTTCTGGAGCTGTCGCTGTTGGTGCCGGGCAATGCGCCGGCGCCGAATTTCGATCCTACGAAGACGGACACCGTCGTGATCTCGACTGATGGGCAGCTTGGCCGCGGGGGCAATGTCACGATCGATGGCGCGGACAACAATGACGACACCGTTGGCGGAATGCTGCACAACGTTCCAGAAGATGCGGTGCAGGAGTTCCAGATCGCATCGAACCAGTACTCGGCTGCTCTGGGACGCTCCGGATCGGCCGTGGTGAACGTCGTTACCAAGTCGGGGACCAACGACTGGCACGGTACCGCCGCAGTATTCGTCCGCGATCAGGCGTTGCAGGCATCGTCGCCGCTCGTCGACCCCACGCTGGGCACGCCGCCCTTCCGGCGCGAGCAGTACGCGGGATCGGTCGGCGGACCGGTGGTGAAGAACAAGGCTTGGTTCTATTCGGCCTTCGAGTACCGCGACCAGCTCGGCGGAGTAGAAGTCGGTACCGCCGATCTTCCGACCCAGACCATCATCAAGAGTTACGCCACCGCGCCGCTCACTGACGCGATGGGCACAACGCGTGGCGACTGGCAAATCAGCAGCAAAGACAGCCTGATGATGCGCTACTCGATTGAGCAGCTCAATGGGACGGGTGCGAGCACCCTCGATCGCGCGCTGGGCTCGGCGTCGCAGAGGCAGGTGCTGGAGAACAAGTTCCAGGCATTCGCAACCAGCTGGACGCGAGTAATAACGCCGACCCTGCTGAACCGCCTGAGTTTCGCGGAAAACAATTTCTTTAACAACACGACGCCCGTAACTGTCGCTCCCCAAATCGACCTCCCGAGCCTGCAGGAAGGCGCGTCGTTCCGCGTTCCGCAGCAGACAAAGCAGAACCGGCTGGAATTTGGCGATGTGGTGGACTGGTCGCATGGCAAGCACAACTTCAAGTTCGGCGCGGAGGTGCAGCACGTCGCAGCTAGCTTCTATCTCGGCGTGTTTCAGCAGGGACGCATCGAGGCAGTGGAAAACTTCCCCGACTTCGACCGCAACGGCGATGGCCAGGTCACATGGGACGACTTGCTGTTTGCGGTGACATTACAGAGCGGCTATCCGACACAGCCGCTGGTGCTGCCCGCTTGTAACAACAACTACCTCGCGTTCTTTGCGCAGGATGACTGGCACGCTACTCGCCAACTCACCTTGAATCTCGGACTGCGTTACGACCTCGACACCAACTCTAAGGACCTCAGCTACTACAACCAGATCAATCCCATCGTGCAGCCGTTTCTGCACGGCAATCGCGGCAAGGATACGAACAATTGGGGCCCACGCATCGGCTTCAACTGGGCGAATGCGGCGGGCGATTTCACCATCCATGGCGGCTACGGTATTTACTACGACCGCATCACGCTGGAAATCATGTCGCTGGAGCGCGGGCTGAACGGCACCTCCCTGCCCATCGACGTGCGCGCGGGCAACGCCATCAGCGGGCCGAATGGACCGGTCTACCTTGACGCGAACGGTTTCTTCCTGCCGGGCGCGCCAACGCTGTCGAATCCATTCACCGGTTTCATTTTGCCGGGGGCAGGAGCTTCGGGCATCAACATCATCGACAACGCGATGCAGAACCCGTCGGTGCAGCAGTTCGATCTGGGCTTCCAGTGGGAGTTCGCAAAGAACTGGGTGGTGCGCGCCGATGGCATCCATGACCTGGGAACACACTTCATTCTCGGCGTGCCCATTGGGACGGTGTATAACCCGGTGGTTGGCGGGCCGGACACGGTCAAGAACCTGGAATCGAGCGTCAACACTCACTATGACGCACTGTTCCTCACCGTGGACAAGCGCTTCAGCAATCACTATCAGATGCACGCCGCTTACACGCTCTCGAAGTCGCTGAACTATGCGAACGACGACCAGATACCGTTCGGCAACGGGCCCATCGATCCTCTTGATCTGCATCGCGAGTATGGGCCAACGCCCAACGATCAGCGCAACCGTTTCGTGATTTCGGGCACCGGCGATTTGAAGTGGGGCTTTCAGGTTTCGCCGCTTTGGACGCTGGCGTCGAGCGTGCCCATGGACATCATGCTGCCCGACAACAGCACGCGCGTGCCGCAATTCGGGCGCAACGAGGGCTGCCGCACCTATCACAACGGGGCGCAACTCAACGCCACCATCGCGAAGATCAACGCTAATGGCGGCGAGGACGGCACGCCACTGCCGCTGGTGGACTCCAACGTGAGCTTCTGCAACATATTCAACTCTTTCGATCTACGGGTGACGAAGATGTTCAAGTTCGGCGAACGTTCGTCGCTGCTCCTCATCGGCGAGGCCTTCAATCTGTTCAATACCACCAACATTCTGGGCGTGTCGAACACCAACTATTCAGGCTATGCCAACGTTCTGGTGCGCAACAGCAACACGCCGAACACGCCAGGATATCTGCAATCGTCGTCATTCGGTGCGCCGGTCACGACCGCGGGCGGGGTCTTCGGTTCGGGTGGCCCGCGTGCGTTCCAGCTCGCTGTGAGGTATAGCTTCTAACCATGGAGCATACCGGCGCAGCGGATTCGCGGGGCAAAGGATTGCGCCGCGAACTGGGACTTGGATCGGCCGCGGCGGCGGTGGCTGGGGAGGCCATCGCCGTCGGGATTTTTCTGACGCCCGCCGGCATGGCCCGTTCGCTGGGCTCGCCCTTCTGGCTGCTGATGGTGTGGCTGGTGATGGGCGCCATCACCATCAGCGGTGCGCTGTGCTTCGGTGAGCTCACAGCACGATACCCGGAAGCCGGCGGACTATACGTGTACCTGCGCGAAGCGTTTGGGGAACGAGTGGCGTTCCTGTACGGCTGGATGAGTCTGCTGGTGATGGATCCGGGCGTCACGGCGGCGCTCGCCGTCGGCGGGGCCGGGTATGGAGCCTACATCTTCGGGTGGGGCCCGTTGGTTTCCAAGCTGGTTGCAATCGCCACCATCGCCGCGTTATGCGGCATCAACATGCTGAACACGCGGGCGGGAGCCGGCTTCCTGCGCTACGCGACGTGGCTGAAGCTGGGGATCCTGGCCCTAATCGTGGTGTGGGCGTTGGCATTTCGGCTGGGATCGTGGTCGCACTTTGTACCGTTCGTCGCACAGCGTCCCGGGTCTGCACCATTACTCCCTGCCATCGCCGGTGGACTGATAGCGGCGTTCTACAGCTTTGGCGGATGGTGGGACGTCAGCAAGATCGCCGGGGAAGTGAAGGATCCGTCGCGCACGTTGCCGCGAGCTTTGATTCTCGGAGTGGTGGCGGTCGTGGCGGCATACGTGCTGGTTAGTGGAGTGTTTCTGTACCTGGTTCCGCCGGAGAGCGTGACTTCCGACCTGACATTCGTGGCCCAAGCGGGAGCGATCCTGTTTGGCCGCGCTGGGGCGAACCTGCTGGCCGGCGCGGTCGTGGTATGCGTCGTAAGCAGCATGGCGGCGATGATTATGCTGTGCCCGCGGGTGTATTTCGCCATGGCCCGCGATGGCGTGTTCCCTTCCGCCATTGCGCAATTGCACCCGGCGTTCGGAACTCCGGTGCGTGCGATCGGCATCATGGGGGTGATGACGTCGCTGCTGATTGCCCTGGGGGCGTTTGAGCAGATCATCGCCTACTTCCTGTTCGTAGCGGTCCTGTTCCTGGGGCTAACGGTCTGCACGTTGTTCGTCTTTCGGCGGCGCGACGGAGACTCGGCGGCTCGCGTTCTCACTCCGGGATATCCCGTGACGCCTCTGGTGTTCGTAGCGCAAGTGATCGTGCTGCTGGTGCTTGTGGTTATGCATACTCCACGGCAGGCACTTCTGGGGTTCGCGGTGGTGCTATTGGGACTTCCGGTATATGCACTGCTTCAGAGACGCCACATCGTACCGGAAGCGGCGGTTCCCGATACCATGGTGAATGGAAATGAGTGATCAGAAACAATCCACTGACGATATCAAGCTGAAAATCCGTCCGATCGTCGCAGGCAACGCGCCGTCTGCACCAAAGATCCGAATCATCGAAGATGCCGAGGCAACAGGCGAGACGCTTGCTGCGTATGAGTACTGGCGTGAGGGTTCCGGGGGACGGACGCAAGTCCCGGGCATTATCAAGTGCTTTGGGGCGCGGCCGGACTTTCTACGGCAGGTCGTGGACTTCTCCAACACCATCCACTTCAGCGAAGGACATCTGCAACGGCGGCACAAGGAGATGATTGCCAGCTACGTTTCCTACCTGAATCGTTGTCCTTATTGACTGGACAGCCACGCTTACTTCCTGCGGGTCCAGGGAGCCAATGATCAATGCGTAGCGGCAATTCTCGAGGGCAAGCTCGACGAAGCAGGGCTGACTGCTGCGGAGCGTGAACTGATGGATTACACGCGGCTGATCACGGAAGCTGCGCCGCGCTCAACCACGGAAGATGTGCAGAGATTGCGTGACACTGGCTGGAACGAGGACCAGATCTCGGAAGCGGTGTACATCATCGCCATGTTCGCGTTCTTCAACCGCGTTGCTGACGCCTTTGGCGTTCCAGCGCAACATTATCTGGAAATGGGCAAGATGACTCCGTAGAGAAGCCGCTTCTCATAGTTAGGCTTGGCGATTCCGGAAACGGGAATGGGAGTCTATGGGACGCCCCTCCCCTCCCCCTGTTAGGTCTAGAATCAATCACTTAGGCGGGAAACACATTGCAAATCAAACATTCTAATGGGGTTAGAGGTAAAACATAGATTCGCAAGGGGTTGCGGCTCCGCATTTTACTTTCACCTGAGTTCTCAAAGACCTAACTGGGTCGGCAGCCGGGGTGCCAGACCGGAGAAAAAACTGTCTCCCTGCCTCACGATACTTGGATACCTTAGCGGAGATGAGCTGCGAAAGGACACAGCTCACGCATCCTTGTGATAGGGCGCCGGGGAGCCAGCCTGGTTTCCGTTCTGCCTGGCGATGAGAGATTCACGTGGGCAGGCGGCTTGAGTAGAATGGGGACTCCCGGCGGACAGCTTTCTTCCTCCGGCACTCGAACCTCAGGAGATTCCGCGATGCCAACCTCGGCCGAGCACTTAATCGAACATCTGAAGCAGGACATTGCCAGCCTGGAGATGCGCGCCAAGAAGGCCGAGGAGATGCTTCCTCACGTGGCGGAGAAGTATGCTACGCGCTGGAAAGCGGCAATCCACGAAAGCTATAAGCAAGCCATCGAACTGAGCGCACTATTGCAGGACATCGAGAAAGACCATCCGCACAACTGACAAACGCTGAAGACAGAGAAATCGATTGCCTCACGACTGCAATGCGTAGATAATTCTCAAAACTCAGCGATAAAGCAACAACCTTAGACTAAATATCCGGTGCTCTGTGGCACCCGCCACTCACAATTGCTAGTCATGCCCGGGCAGGCCGTGGCCGCGACCGCCTAAAAAGGATGCGCGTGCCCCTGTCCGACGATTCTTCCAATCTCGACGTGCTCCGCGCGTGTGCCGTGCTGTCGGTTTATTGCACGCATTTGTTACGATGCAATCATATTGACAGCCTCGGGCCACTCAAGGTTCGCTACCTCGGGCAGACGGGCGTATTGATCTTTTTCGTCCACACCAGCCTTGTACTGATGATGTCGATGGACCGCATGAAGGTTTCCGGCTGGGCGCTCGCGGCTGCGTTTTATGTCAGGCGATTGTTCCGAATCTATCCGCTGAGCATTCTGGCGGTGGTTTTGGTCGCGTTGCTGCATGTGCCGCGCTACCCTCTCACGGTTCATTATCAGTGGCTGGGCTGGCACACCTTTGTATCGAATCTCGCTTTGACACAGAACCTCACCTACAGTCTGAACTTTCTTCTGCCGCTATGGAGCCTTCCGCTTGAGGTGCAGATGTATGTCCTACTGCCTCCCCTGTTCTTCCTGGTAAGGCGATACCGGTCGTGGTGGGTACCCTTCAGCCTGTGGGGTGCAGCAGCAATCATAGGGGAGCTACAGATCCACTTTCAAAGTAGTGTCCGTTACTCCCTGGGAGAGTTCGCGGCGTTTTTTCTATCGGGAATTGTCGCCTTTGTGATGTTGCGATATCGGTCGTTGCAACTTCCCTTCTGGGGCTGGCCGCTGGTTATCGCAGCAGCTTACGCGTTCCGCCATGTGAGCTTTCAAGCAGGTTGGTTCGCCTGCCTGATGCTCGGCATAGCGGTGCCGCAATTCAAGGAGGTTTCACAGCCCGCGATAAAGCGGACAGCCGCGTGGATCGCGCGTTATTCGTATGGAATCTACCTGTCGCACGTGGTCATCTTCTGGTTTGCGCTGGTAGTCCTCAAAGACAGTCATACGCTCACGAAAATCGCCGTAGGAGCGGTGTTGAGCGTGGCTTGTCCCGTGGTCCTCTATCACGCGTTGGAAAAACCCATGATCAAGGTGGGGGTAAGGTTGGCGAACCTGATCGAGCATCACGCGGTGGCGGTCAAAACCCTCGCAGTTCTTCCTGCAACTCCGCCTTCTCCGCTGTCTGCGGAGGCGGACTAGTCAGTCGAATCCACCAAAAAAATCGGGGAGCCCGAAGGCCCCCCACAAACCGCAGTTTGGAATCAGAGTGAGCTCTAGAAGTTCAGCTTCAGGCCGAACTGGATGTTGCGGCGCTCGAGAGGCAGCGCCAGGACGCCACCGCCCGGCTCACCCTTGATCGCCTGAATTGCAGTCACACCCGTGCCCTGCTCCACATCCAGGTTTCCGGCATTGATGTAGTAGTTGCTGTGGTTGAAGGCGTTGTAGAACTCGCCGCGGAACTGCATGTTCACGCGCTCGGTGATCTTAAACGTCTTGGCAGCCACAAAGTTAACGTTCCAGAAGCCGGGGCCGGTGTAGGCATTGCGGTGTCCCTGAGGAAGACCGTTCATGCTGTATACGCAGCCACCATGATCGAGCGTGGCGCACACCGGAACTGACAGAGCATTACCCGCTCCGACCGGCGCTCCCGTCGTGGGATCGATGGGCAGAGGCAGGTAGTTGAACAGGTTCGGTGCGACCGCGGTCGAGTTGCTTGCGCCGCCGTTCTGGTTGATGGGCTGACCCGGGATATAGAACGGCTCGCTATAGCCGAGACCGGTGTTGCTGATCTCGGTGCCGTCATAGATCGTGTACGGAAGTCCGGAACGGATGTTTACGATGGGCGAGAGGCTCCAGCCACCGGCCACCTGACGCACCCATCCTGAACTGTTATTGCCCCAAGGCAGGTTCCACGTGCCGCTCACGACGAAGCGGTTGCGGATGTCATAGTCGGCGTTGCCCTTGTTCAGTGCGGGATTGAACGGATCGAGATAGCCCAATCCGTAGACGCTCGCTGTGCCGTCCGAGAAGGTGGACGAGAGGTTGTCGATGGCGTGCGACCAAGTGTAGTTCGCAACCAGGAACAGTCCCTTGTTGAAGAGATTGTTGCTGGTGAACTTCACATTCAGTCCGTTGTAGAGGTTGAAGCCGTTGCTGCCGCGATAGTTGATGTTGGAATACTGGTAGTTGAGGCGGTTCGGCGTACGAGCATCGCCAAGGAACGTAGAGCCGTAACCAGCGGCGTTGAGGTTGGAGATGTCGTACTCATGAACGCCATGCGACCCGGTGTACTCCAGTGACAGCACCGAGTTCTTCATGACCTGGTAGTCGGTTGCGAACGACCAGAACTGCGTGTAAGCCGGCTGGATGTTCTGCTGCACCGCCCGCAAGCTGGGCGTTGGGAAGCAGGACGTTCCGGGGACTACCAACGGGCTTCCGCCGCACGTGCTGCCGGCGCCAGCGAGAGGACCGGCATTGTCAACGAAGATCGGCAGGTTACCCTGCGACACGTCGACGCCATTCTGCACGCTGATGGTGGCGTAGTTCGGCGGGTTCTGAATGACGTTAAAGGTCACGTTCCCGAAGTTGCGTTCGTAGCCCATACCGTAGCCGCCACGTACGGCGAGGGTACCGTTTCCGAACACGTCATAGGCAAAGCCCACGCGAGGCGCAAAGTTACGCCACTGCGGAGCCCACAGGCCGCCGACCGGACTCTGGTTCGCGATGTCTACCGTGCCGTTGCGGATCTGGTCGAACAGGGTCGCGCCACCGCCGAGGTAGAAGTTTGAATCGAGCGACGGATTAGAGTTGTGCTGTACGCCGTAGTACTCCCAACGCACGCCGAGGTTCAAGGTCAGCCGCTGAGTGGCTTTCCAGGAATCCTGCACGTACGCGCTGCCGTCGTTGAAGATGTTGTTGCGGCCGAAGCTGGGTTGCCCGACCGGCAGATTCAACAGGCACGAGGGGGAGACGACGTAGTGTCCCGAAGCGTCGCGGGGGCAGGGGAATTGACCCTGCGGATAGACCGCGCCCTGGAACTGGAACAACTGACCGGTCGCCAACGCAACCGCTGCGTCGGAGATGGCCGCGCTGCCCGTAAGGGATTCGACGGCATTTTCATAAGCGCCGAATACGCGGTTGTCGCGGGTCTGGATGTAGCCGCCACCAACCTTGAACTGGTGCCTGCCCCAGGTCCACGACAGGTCGTCGTAAATCTGGTACACGTTCTGCGGACCACCGAACGGAATAGCAGCTCCGGGTGTAGTTTCCGAATAGCCAGGGAATACCAGCGAGCCGTTGGTTCCGGGCAGTGGAGGCAGAGCAAAGTTCGAGGTGTACAGCGTCGGGCTGACCGGGTTGGTGCTGAGAGGCTGCAACTGGTTGAGCCGGTTGTATTCCAGCTTCAGCGAATTCACGATGTTCGGACTGAAGACGTGGGTGTAGTTGATGAGCGCGCTCTGATTGAAGAACGTCTGGCCGGTGTTATAGCCGGCGTAGGGGCTGGAATTGATGAAGCCCGGGAAGTCGTCTTCGCTATAGAGAGCGTAGCGGCCGTAGAGCGTGTCCTTGTTCGAGATGTTCCAGTCCACGCGGGCTACGGTCGAATAGGTGTTCTGCGGTGCACCGGCTCCGGAGTCCCCTGCCGATTTGTAAGCAACGTATTGCCCGAAAGGCGCGTTGCACGGCAGCGGCGCCGGACAGGGGCCGCTGGTGATGCCATTGGCGGCGCCCCAGTTGACCGTGCTCAGCACTTGCAGGTTGGGCACGAGATTGCTGCCGTAGGCGTTGAAGAACGCCGTGGTGGCAGGCGAAACCCCAGGCTGGGTCAAAAACGCCGGGTCGATAATGCTCTGGGTGTTGGTCAGTTCGCTACGGACACGCGTCCATTCGGTGCTGCTGAAGAAGAACAGCTTGTTCTTGACGATCGGTCCGCCCACGGAATAACCGAACTGGTTGCGAGTGAAGCCGTCCTTGGGAAGGCCATTGGCGTCGTTGTTGTAAGTATTGGCTGCCAGCGCGGACACGCGGTTGAATTCGTACAGCGTTCCGTGAAACTGGTTGGTACCTGACTTGGTGGTGACATTGATGACGCCGCCACCAGCACGTCCGTATTCGGCAGTGTAGTTGGAGGTCGCTACGCGGAACTCCTGCACGGAATCCAGCGGTACGCTCTGACCAACCGTGGCGTTAAACAAGTCGACGTTTTCACCGCCGTCCAACAGAATGTCGGTGTTGGCGGAGCGCTGGCCGTTGATGGCAACGCCGGCGCCACGTCCGCTCTGCATGTCTTCCGTCACGTTGCCGGAAGTGGCGACCAGGTCATAAGGATTACGCGTCAAGGTGGGCAGATCGGTGATCTGCTGGGCGGTCACCACCTGCGACAGCGTCTGGCTCTCTGTGTTGACCACAGCGGTTTCGTTGGACGCGGTGACCTCGACGGTCGTCGAGGCTCCGGTCACCGCCAGTTGCGCAGAGACGTCCATGCGTGCACCGACGTCCACGACAACCTGCCGGGAATACTTTTGAAATCCAGAACGGTCGACGGTGAGCGTGTACGTCGTCGGCGGCAGGTTGGTAATCGCGTACTCACCTGCCGACCCAGTGGTCGCACTGCGGGTCAAGCCAGTAGTGGTTGCCACCACGGTGACCGTTGCTCCCGGCACAACAGCATTGCTGGAATCAGTGACTGTGCCCGATATGGTGCCCGACTCCGCCTGACCGAACAGGCCCAGTGAAGCCAGTAAAACCACGGCGAGCACAGCAAGATATTTCTGAACTCTTTGCTGCATCTTCTTCTTCCTCTTCTCCACGCCCCTGGTGATTGTGCGGCGCCAATGTGTAGCGCCATTGTCTGTCTGCGGAGAACGAAAGCACGCGGTTGGCCATTTAGTGGGGTACGAGATTTCAATGACATACCTGATAATTGCGCAACCTCGCATATTTGATTTGGTAGGGACGAACTTTGCGGGTATTGAAATTCATACGGCGTAGCGCGACTGGTGACAGTAGTTGTACTTCTCGACGGCGGCGGGCTGTATCCCACAATGTGGGACAGCAGACAGCTTCAATCTGGCGCTTGAGGAACTAGAGGCCGCCGACCACACACGGGAAGGGCGAAGCGGTTCAACGCGCGCGCCGCGAGACGGCTCAGCCTATAATGCTCCTACCAGTCAGGTTTACCAGGGGTCCGGGCAGGACATCTCAGGGTAGAGCGCGGGCAGTATCCTCTTTTTTTCCTTTACTGTGTGAACAGGCGCGTCCGCCACGGGGAACCCGCAAACCTGCAAATAAAATCGGGGGAATCACTTGCCAATCGTCACCGGCCGTAAAAAGCTACCGACTCGCGCGAGTTCTTTCGCGGGCACGACTTTCATCGTTGGGCTGGCTACGGTGCTGCTTTGCGTCGTCGCAGCGGCCCAGCAATCCAATGGCAGCGCCAAGCTTCCAGACGCTCCCTCGACAACGGCGCAGGCCAAGCCGGATGAAGGGAAGGTGGACGCCTTAGCTGCAGTCCCGGTAGTGAACATCCTTGCGGGCAAGTCGCGGGTGTTTCCCAACCTGGCGATCAACACCCATCCGATGACGCCGAAAGAGAAGTTCTACCTTGCGTGCAACAATACCGTCTCGCCGTTGACTGTACTCGGGACAGCCGCGGGGGCGGGCATCGGGCAGGCTTGGGACACCTATCCCGGCTATGGGCAAGGCGCAGAAGGCTATTTCAAGCGTTTTGGGGCCGGCATGGCGTTCTCGGCGTCCAGCAATCTGATGGGAAGCTTTGCGCTGGCTTCGATGCTGCATGAAGATCCGCGCTACTTTGTGCAGAACTCGGGCGAGTTCGGCCAGTCGGTGAAGTACGCGGTGAGTCGGGTCTTCGTGTCGCGCCGGGATGACGGCAGCACGGGCACGAACTGGGCCGGACTGATGGGGCCACTTGGCGCCGCCGCCCTCTCGAATGTCTGGATACCGGACGACAGTCGCGGTGTGGGGCACACCTTCGAAAGCTGGGGAATCGCCCTAGCGGTGAATGCCGGTACTAACGTACTGCGCGAATACTGGCCGCACATCAATAAAAAACTGCGTTTGCCCAGCATGGGTCTTGATTCGTCACAAAGCACAGTTGCTCCCAACGTAACCCCGGCCCCGCCGCCGAAGCCGAAATAAAATGGAGGCTACGGCGGAGTCGTACCGCTGAAAGCTGATTCCAAAAAAAATGCAGAGAGCACCAGACGGTGCTCTCTGCGTTGAAGGGTGATGCAGCTTGCCCGTGGTGTCCTAGTAGGCCATCACGAGGTTGTAAGCGTTGACGCTACCGATACCGGAAGCGAAGTCCCATCCGGTGGTAGTCAGGTAGGCCGGCTGGTAGGCACTGTTGCTGGTGGACAGTACACCCACCAATCCCGAGGGAAGATAACAGTTGACCTTACCGGTGGCGCCGCTGTGGGCCTGGCAATTGGCATCGATGTCGCCCAGCGTGACGTCATTGAAGATACACGCATGACCGATCGCGTTGCCCTGGGTGGAGTTACAGGATGCGCTTCCGCTTGGTCCGTACTCCGACGCAGCCAGTGCGTAGTAGCGCGGGTTGGGATTGCCCTGCAACGTGCCCTTGTGCTGCACGACGAGCGCCTGGATCGCAGCCATGATCGGCGACGAAACCGACGTTCCACCGTAACCCGGCCAATTCACCGGCGTCACCGTGGTGCAGGAAGGAATTCCGCCATTGTTGAGGCCGGTGCTGGTTGTGTCGGTATAGCAAAGGACGTAATAGTGTCCCCACAGGCCGTTGGCGGCCATCAAGGAGACGTCTGGAGTATCGCGTACGTTGTCATTCACGAGGCCAGCCATCGAACCGAGGTAAGCGGTCTGATAGGAGGGTTTGGCATAGCCGGCGCAGGTGCCGCCAACAACACCGGAGACAGTTGGTGTCCCTGTAGCACAACCGCTGGGACCTCCGCTGCCGCCCACTGCGAGTAGGAAGTTCTCGCCTGCCGCCGTATTGCAGAAGCCGCTCGATCCGTAGGTAACCGACGAACCGGAAACGTACTGGGCCAGCAACGTACTGGCACAGGAGTCGTTCCACGGCTGCTCTGGGATGTAGGACTTAGCCGAGCCGAAGAATGCATTGTTGGTTGCATTCCAGTAGGTGCTGTTCGTTCCCTGGTATGTATCAGCAAAGTCCAGGCCGCCCACGGAAACGTCATACTGCGAGGACATCCAACCGCTGATGGTGATTCCGTCTTTGGCGCAGCCACTGCCGGCGGGAAAAGTCCCACCCGTACAGGCCGCACCGCCGCCGTCGGAACTGGCTGCATCCTCGTCACCAGACGAGACGAAGATGCCGATGCCCGCCGCAACTGCCTGCTGGAAAGTAGTGTTGAAAGCGGCGTTGAGGGTTGCTCCGGATTGTGTTTCCGATTCACCGTAGCTCATGCTGATGACGTCAACGTTGTCCGCGTTGGGATGCTGGAGAATGTTCTGAATTGCGGTCAGACCGCCGAAACCGCCGCGCGGGTTAGCGCAGGCAGCATTGACGATCGACGCGCTCGGTGCGGCGGCAGTCGCCCACTCGATATCGATGGCAGCTTCAACATCATCGCCATTGATGCCCGAACCTGTGGGATAGCCTCTCCCGGTGGAAGGTTTGGTGCAGGTGGTAGCCACTGTTGGCCCTGGATTCGATTGCGAGAGATTGCCCGCCGTGTACTTGCCCAAGCCCATCATGTTGCGGAAGATGGTCCAGTCGCTGGTCGAGGTGCAAGCACCGAGAGCGTTCGTCGGGTTGCAATTCCAGAGGTTGGTGTCTTCGACGACCACGATCTTCATGCCCTGTCCGGAGAGCCCGGCGCTGTACAGAGGAGCAATGTTGTAGATCTTGGCCAGGTCCCAGGGAACGATGGGAAAGTCGCCGTTTCCGGGAGTGTAGTCGTTCTGAATCTTGCCTGAGCGGGCTTGGATATGGGTACCATGAAGTTGCTGGTTCATGGCCTTGGGCCGGAAGTTGTGAAGATAAAGAGGACCAGCCACCACCTGTGCCAGCGCGGCAGGAATCTGCGGTGCGCGGTCATTGGCGATACGTAGCTCTCACCATTCACGTCGTAATTGTGAATCTGCGTGTGGAAAGCGTTCTCGATCTGGGCGGCTGTGCCCGAGAAATCGATGAACATGTTGTTGGAGTACACCAGGTTGACGGTGAAGCCTTGCGATTCCAGCCAGGAGGTTACGGCTGCGATGTCGCTCGAGGCTGGTCCGAACATTTGTCCGAACTGCGCGGCATTCACCCACTTGTGGAAGTTGGCTGACTTTGGGTTGTGCAGATCGTCCACAAACTTTGCGGCTGCGGCGTCCAGTTCAGCGGGACGCTTCAGCAGCATCAGCAGATGGTCGAACTGCATATCGGCAGATACGGGTCCGCGATCGTTGTGGGCGTTAGCTTCAGGACGTAGGTTGCCGTGGAGGGTGACACGGACCTGGTTGTCAACTTTGCCTGTCACGAGCGGGCGTTTGGTTTGCGCGGATGACGCGAGAGTACAGGTGAAGACGAATGCGGCCAAAGCAAGTGCGAGGGCTGCAGGTGTAGTTCTACGAATCATATTCTCTCCTTATTGCAGGGACGGCTCATCGGCCCAGAGCCTGGGATTGCCCTAGTCGTCGAACAAGTATGGTTAGCGAACAAAGCGGCGCCGCAGGATTCCGGCAACTCCCACCACACTCGTACCCAGCAGGGCCAGCGAGCCGGGCTCAGGCACGGGAACGGGCACATACGACAGGTCGTCCACCGTCAGGTTGTCGGCATTGCCGCCGAAGTCGCTGATGCTGATCCACGAGAACGCTTCTCCGCTCATATAGGACAAGCTAAGTTGCGCGGTCGTCTGATAGACAGAACCACCCGTCGCGGTTGCCAGAACGTTGCCGTATGGGCCGTACCCTGTAACCACGATGCCGTCCGGATCGGTGTACCAGAAGCTTACCTGGCGCACGCTCACTGTAGGATCGGTAAAGGCCACCTCGATCGGGTCTTGAGGATCATTGGTAATTACGCCGCTGCCAGAGTGCGGCGGATAATCGAAGTAATCGTAAGAAGGAACAACCAACTGTAGAGCGTTAGTGAAAGTGACGCCGGCATACTGGTTCGTGATCTGCGTGTAGGCCGAGTATTGTTCGAAGTCAATCGTTATCGTAGTGGCAAAGGCCAGCGACGACAGCGACACAAGGCACAAGAGCAGCAACAACTTCTTCATGCATTTCCTCCGTGGATTTATCGCGCAAGCAGGGAGAATGTGGGGCCAGCCCCCTAAGGACGAAGCGTACAACCTTATGGCTTACGGGATGCCCGAAACATTAGCCCTCGAATAACCATTAAGCAATGGCATTAAGGTGCCGCGACCGGAAATAAAAAATGGAACTATTCGCCACTCCGAACCGAAGCATTACGACATTCGTCTTTTCGCGGGGATGGGAGGTGCTGAAGCAACGGTTTCGAAAATCTGTGACTCGTATCTCGGCGCTATTGGTGGCGCTCCCTGCCTTCGTTGCGTTGCAGGCTGGCTCGGCGAGAAGTTGTGGCCCTAATGCAATGCCGCGTCCATCCACCAGTTTGTGAATGCCGGTTTACGACTAGTGCTGGAAGATGAGGTTGCCGGGCAGCCCCGCCTCCCGTTATAATCAAGGTTTCGCCCCGCACATCGGGAATCTTCTGGAGTAAGTCATGGCACAAGTTTGCGAAGTTTGCGGCAAAGGGCCGCGCTCGGGAAACAACATCAGTCACGCCCACAACGTCACTAAGCGGCGCTGGAACATCAACTTACGGCCTGTCCACGCCAAGACCGCGAAGGGCAACAAGCGTATGCGGGTGTGCACCTCCTGCCTCCGCAGCGGCAAGATTGTCAAAGCGTAAGCCTCAGAATCAGCCGTAACGCTGCCGTCCCGACGGGGAGGGTTTTCTTTGGTCGGGCTACTGTCTTCCTGCTGATATAGACCCGCAGCCCTCGCACCCGCTGAGACTCCCGGTATTCGCCGGATTTACGCTTCCATCGCAATGTGGCAGACACGCCCGACGATAAATTCGGCAAAACCCTTCCCGTACGGAATCTCCATCAGCTCGACCGGCCATTGCTCAACAAGTGGACGCAGAATGATGCGGCGCGACGCCACCGCCACCTGGCGGATGGCACACTGCTCCCCAAAGCGCACGGCATACAGATTCGGCGTGCCGCGATGGTATGGGCGTAGCGAATTGTAGTGCCGATCCAGCAGCACCACGGCGCGCGGGGCGAGCCGAGGCGACATAGCCCGCACACTGGTGGCGTCGGCACGCACCATGACGAACCGCAACCAGTCACTACGGTCGCCTATAGTATCGGGCTTGAGCCGATCCAGAAATCGCTTGCGGAACTTCAGCGAATCAAGGGCCTGGCGCGGTGGTATCCGCGGCGCAAACATGGCATCGCGCGTCGACACCAACGGGACAGTCTCGAACGACGAGGCGCGCTCCGGGCGTTGCAGGGCGCGAAGACGCAGTTCCTCGGGCTCGGCGAGATCGAGAACGTCGACCTGTAACGCCTCGAGCAGGCGGTCCATAGCTTCAGGGCTGAGACGGCGACGGGCGTTGAGAAAATTGGAGATGTGGGCTTGCTGAAAACCGGCGTCGCGGGCGAGGCCCAGTCCGGTTAGTTCCCCACGGTGGATGCGGGCCCAGATGTGGGCGCGCAAGCTTTCTTCCAGATCTACAATTCGCATAGTATTGCTGAAAGCTATACATGTACCTTCGTAATATGCCTATAGCAATAAAGTCATTGACGCGTGGTTACCCGAATGCCATATTGAAACTGTTCCCAGAGAAGGAATCTGGCCGAGGGAAATTATGAAAAATGGAGACGAAGAAGACCGGGCTTTTCAGGAGCTTCGTCAAAAAGTACGCGAAGCCAAGGTGCTCTGTCCCTCCGTCGAATCGTTGCTTCAAGGGGTGCGATTTACGGGGCGATTGAGCGTAGTGGTGCAGAATGGCCGTATTTTGAAGTCAGGGTACGAGGAAGGATATTTCACACGGCGTCAGGACGAGCGATTGACCGGGTGAAAGCGGCGGGAAACCAAACAACGTCATAGAAGCAGGTCATCGTAACTGAAACGGGCCCTGCGTACCGTCTCCAGATCTCAAGGAGACGCGTCGCAGGGCCTTTGCAATTCTTACGGGAAGAAGCGAGAGGATGGACTCATGGAAAGCAAACGGTACGAACTGAAGTATTGCGAAGGGTGCGGCACTTTGAGACTGCGCCCAGTGGCATCGCCGGAGAGTTACTGCCGGCGCTGTGAGGAGAGGCTGTCACGTTTTGTCTTCCGCGGCAAAGGTGGCAAACGATCTATCGGATTGCCGGCTTATGCCTTGCCCTTGCGTTCGCGTGACGAACTACTGCATGCGGCCATGGCAAGCGCTCCGGTGGGAGGGACGCAATGAACTCCGCCGCGATTCATACCTCGAGGTCCGGTTTGTGGCGATTGCGCAATGGCAAACACGGAAGGTCTGTGCAGGAACAGGAGGTGCGGGAGGACGCGCATTTCTACCGGTCGCAAACCATCGCGATCGTACGGCACTTCTTCGAAATCTCCACACAGATCGGCCGTCTGCCGTCGATCATGGGGCGGGAGTTTTTTCGTGGGCGCGTCTCGCACCACGCAATTCCCAGCTTTGAGGAACAGGCGGTGTTCGTGCATGACGTCGAGCATGCGCTGGGAAAACTCAGCGAGCGCGACTTCGAGGTGATCGCGCTCCTGGGTCTCTTTCGGTACACCGTAGAGGAAGCTGCGATGTTGTTGGGAAGAAGCCGCAACACGGCGGGACGGCGTTATGCCGACGCCCTCGATCGCTTGGCGGAGTTGTTCCTCGAAGCCAGGATTGTGCGCCGTGATCGTGTGGACCGGCACGTCCATTGCAGCGTAGAGAAACGGCCGGCACCGATGTTGCCTGCGAAGAAGCCGCCGCAATCGGCGGCGCCATCAGCCGATCACTTCATCGCGGAGGTCTCGCCGGGGTATTCCTTCACGCCACGGGCGTACAGAAAGTGAGGGCCGCGCGTTAAAGCGGCAATGACAGGCGTCTCAGCGACCGGGAGAGGAAGATATCACTGTCTCCACGGCGAGAGGCGGCAGTTGGAGTCGCCGGCGGCACTCGTCGAGCATCTCGGCAGTGCGTGTAGCACCGACTCGTGTGACATCGAGGGCGCGGACTTCAAGGAGAGCGTCGAGAGTTCTGATTCCGCCGGCGGCTTTGACTTGCACGGAGGGAGGAGAGTGGCGCCGCATCAGCACGAGATCGGCGAGCGTAGCTCCGCTGCCCGCGTAGCCAGTGGAGGTCTTCACCCAATCCGTCCCGGCGGCGCCGCAGATTTCGCACAGCCGAACTTTTTCGGCGTCACTGAGGTAAGCGTTTTCGAAGATGACCTTGATCTTTGCCCCGGCAGCATGAGCGGCGTCGGTGAGCAGAGCGAGCTCGCGCTGCACATATTGCCAGTTGGCGCTGCGGACCTGGCTGATATTGACGACCATATCGAGTTCGACGGCGCCATCCTCGAGGGCTTGCTGGACCTCGGCGAGCTTTACTGCGGTGGCATGGCCTCCATGAGGAAAGCCAATCGTTGTGCTGGGATGAACGTCACTACCCGCAAGCACCTGAGCGCAACGTGCGGCGTAATACGGAAGAATGCATACACTGGCGACGTCGTAGCGCAAGGCGAGCTGGCATCCCGCTTCAAGCTCGGGGACGGTGAGTGCTGGGTTGAGCAGCGAGTGGTCGATCATCTTGGCGATCTGGGAGTACGAGTAGTCGGGGCTCATGCGAGTCTCTTGTCTGGAAAAAACGTATGCACCGACCGTGTCGTCAGCGCGCGAGGATAGTTTATCGATTTTCGCGCCGAAGAAGAATCGGATCGCCAGCATTTAGATGAGCAAAAAAAACGGAGTTTCAGGCGGCCCGAACAAGGCGTTCTGAAACTCCGGTTTGAACTACATCCAACGGTGCGCGCTAATGAGAGAGAGCGTAATTGACCGCTCCACTGGCCATGCCGATGCCGTAGCCGGAATTTTCATCCCAGCCCGCAGCCTCGGTATCCAGTGCGCTTGCTGTCATGGCTTTCTTCACCTGTGCGGGAGTGTATCCCGGACGGGCCTGAAGGACGAGCGCGGCGATTCCGGCCAGGTGAGGCGCAGCCGCCGAGGTCCCGTAGAACGGCGTGAAGCCGGGCGTCTTGGTAAACACCCCGTCCGCTCCAGTAAGGTCGGGCTTCATTAGAGTAGTGCCACCGTTGGTGGCGAAGAGGAAGTTGCCGGGCGTGATTGGGTTCCCGTTCGGATCGTAGAAGATCTTACGAGGACCATCGGAACTGAACGATTCCACCGGATTGGCGAATCCAGTGAAGGGAACGACACCCTTGCGGGCACTTCCCCAGAACGTTGCTGCCGTGGAGACAGTGTTCAGCCCCGCGTTGTGTCCAAAAGTAGCGCCGTCGGTATTGATGGCGATGTTCGAGCGCTCAGTATCAACATGCAGAGCGCGCGCCACTCCGGCGAAGAGCACGATGTAGATGCGATCGCCGGTAGCTGGACACCCAGCCTCGACTCCGGTCGGACAGCCCGAACTCCCAGGACCGTAATACAGACCTTCCACGGGGTCGGAACCAGCGCAGGTTTGCGCACCGGCCGAGAAGGCCTTCAGAACGGTACCCGTCGGGTCGGTAATGAACTCGTCATAGTCATTACAGGCATTGCCGAAGGGATCGGACCACTGCAAAAACAAATAGCCGGACGGCGGGGCAGTGTAAGGATCGAAGACATTGCCGCCACCGAAATCGTGAAAGAAACCGGTTTCACCGGACGCCGCAATTACGCCGTTGACGGGACCGCCATTCTTGAAGTCACCTTCCCACGTGCCGGAGGTACCCTTCTTCTTGCTGCCACTGTTCGCGGCCGATGAGAAGTAGGTGCTGCCATTGGCGACCACGGTGTTGACGGCCTGCGCGATGATGCCATCCTGAAATACGGGCTCTTCGAAGTAGGTGACGTCATCCACGATCACTTTGCATCCCACCTGCTGCAACGCAATGATGTTGTCCGCGAAACTGGCGTCACTGATGAATGCAGTGGCGAAAATTGGGGTGGTGCCCGGCGCCATGTCATACACGATTTCCATCATGGCCGCGCCTTCATCGGTTCCTGGCGCACCGCTCTGTCCGGTCAGGAAATATGAGGTAGGAGGCAGATCTCCGCTCGCCTTCAGCGCCGCGATGCGAGCGGCGGACGCGCTGTCTGACAATACGCCGACGTCGATGCCCCCGCCGTTGATTCCCTGCTGTTCGACCACTTGCTTGGCGCGGTGGGCAACGTAGCCCTGCGAAGTCAGCGCGCCGACGTTGGTGTGCGCCCAAACGCGGCTGGACATGTTTCTGACATCGCTGTGGGCCGCTACAGCCTCCATACCTTGCAGCGGAATGGCAGCGTGAATTGAATTCCAGCGTGGAGACGCATACAGCACGTCGCCTCCGGCCGCCTTAATCTGCTGTAACAAGGAAGCTGAGACCGTGCCGTGAATATCGACTACCACTTTGCCGGAAGATGTCTTGCTGAGTGGCCCGATCATGTGAGCAAAGGCACTGACTGCCTTGGCGTTCTTCTGCCCAGCTACCGCAAAAGCCAACCCAGAGTCCATCTTCTGCTCGGCGGGAGTGAAGCCATGTTTCACCTGTTGAATGGCGTTAATCTGCGAAAGAGCTGCCTTGCCGGGTTCTGACTGTGCGAACGCCGCGGCGGCAAACAGCAGCAGTATTGCGATCGCGGACAGCGAACGCATGCGCGTACTGCAATTGCATGTCATCTGTGATCTCCTGAATGATCGGTGAGACCGGCCCATTACCCTGCGCCAGTCCCGGCGCGAATCCTTTGTGACCCGCGGAATGCTGGCCCGCGGTCCTGATGTTCTGTGCCCTCAATCGCCTTACTGCGCACGCAACTTCCGCCGCAAGAACCCGGCAACACCCAACATTCCGGGACCAAGCAGTAATAAGGTCGAGGGTTCTGGCGTATTGGTGAACTGGGTGTCGAGAAAGCCCTGCACGATGAGCTCGTAGGGATCGCCCACGCCGCCATTGCCGCCGGCAGTGTTGTTGATCACGAGTGTGAGGGTTTGAAACTTGGGCACCACAACCTGAAACGAGGAAGGAAATCCAAAGGGCTCAGAGAGTCCTGGATCGCCGAGATAGTTGGTCGCCAGGTTCGTCGGATCGTAAGGCCCCAAATAAGCCGATACGAACACGTTGGGGGAAGAGTCGAGCGTAACTTCGATGAAGGGCGTAACGCCGACATTCACGAAGTACTCGGTGTAGTGATACGTGGTCGTGGTGTTGATCACGCCGGGAAACGGTTTCAGTTGCGACCAATCGCTCGAAACGCCGTTGCGACTGATGCGACCCAACTGAGTTGGATCAGATAAGCTGAGCGCTCCCGTGACGTCGAGCAGATTGTCGGCGTGCGCCACGGACAGCAGAACAAGAACGCCCAGGAAAACGCGGGCGAAGCAAAAAACATTCTTCATGGTTGCCACCTCTACGTGTGTCTGGGTTGTGCAGTTGCGCAGAGCGACGGCGTCAACCGCGATAAGCGTGAAGATTAACGTGCAACGAGTCTCAGGGCCTTTTTGATGCGGTCATTCGGGGAATGAGGTAGACCGTATGCAGACGCAGCATATGACGAGATGAAACGAGGCGCAAGAGAAACAATAATAATTTCGCAACTATTGAAGTTTGAAAGTAATACTCTTACGACATCTGGGCATCAAAAAAGGCGGGCGCAGAATGCGCCCGCCGAGAGAGATTACGCTTAATCATTAGTGGACCTTCGCAACCACCCCGTTTACGAACGTCGCACCATTCGGTGTTCCCAGTCCGGTTACATCGTCCCACCCGTTGGTAACCAGCAGGCTCGAATCGGTACCGAACGAGATGGCATACCACCGCGTTGAGGTTCCGTTATAGAACGCACTGGTGAACAGGGTGCTGATGTCGGGAGTTGAGATGGCAACCGGTGACTCATACAGAGGAGCCGCTGGCGGCGTCTGCATGATGATGCCATTGAGGTCCGTCCCGCTATAGGCAGAAGCCTGCTTCACGTCGCGGATCGCGCCACTGCCGAGGCTATAGAGGTAGGGCGCAGCCTGTCCGGCGGGTTTTCCGTGGACCTGCTGGCTCTTCTGGTTGACGATCGCCCACACGCCCGAGAACATCGGGCACGATGCGCTGGTACCGCCAATCACGCCGACGAAGTAATTACCGGGGCTGCTGTAGGAGTAAATAATCTCGACGCCCGTATACGGGTCGGCGGTCATCGAGATATCGGGCTCCCACCTTCCTGTCCCCGGCAGACTGCTCTGCCACGTGGGTTTGGCGAAGAAGGAACTCTGCCCGCCGCCAGCGCCGAAGTAGAAGCAATAGCCCGGCGCCAATGTAGACGCACATACCGGCGGAACATTGGGCCCACCCGTGCCGGGATTTCCAATACGGGTTAGATCAGTTCCCCACCCAGCCTGAAATTTCATGCTGTAGTCGGCATTGATGAAGTCGCTGGTGCCGCCGATCGCGGTAGCGTTTGGAGAGTTGGCAGGCACGCTGACCGTGTAACCTCCGGTTTGACGGTAGAAGTCGCCGTCGTCACCCGTGGAGTAGTGCACGGACACGCCCATCAACGCAGCCTCAGCATTAACGTTGTCCCATGCCATCATATTTAGTGGGTCGTCCTCGTTCTCCGGCCCGCCGTAGCTGTTGGAAATCTGGTTGCCGAGCTGGTTATCAAGCGCAAACTGAATGCCAGCCTGTAGGTTGTTGTCGAAGTTGTCGATCGTCTGGATGAGGGCTACGTGGGCGCCAGGCGCCATGGAGTGGGACCACTCGATATCCAGGGTGGTTTCTCCCGCCCATCCCGAGTTATACGGCGGTGGGCCTTGCGGGCTGTAAACCGTTAAAGTCCCGGTGGGCAGCCCAAAGGTGCTGGAAAAAACATCATAGTCCGCCAATGCGGTCGGTGATCCGAAAGCGTCAACGATGACGACCGTCTGTCCCGTGCCGTCCGACCCGCCGCTGATGAGAGGCGCCATGCCGTAGGCAATCTGCATAGCTGGAGGCTCATAGCCGCAGGGAGGATAGTGCCCTGGACCGCCGGTGATGTTGCCGCCGTAGCGGTTTCCGGTGTAAACGCCGATCGGCAGATGACCGGCGGTGGTAAAGCTGTGGGATTCCACTGCGCGCCAGCACTGGTTCTCATAGTACTGGCTGGGCGGCGGTCCGCTGAGAATGTTGGCCTTGATCTTGCTCAGCGGAACTGCGGCGAAAGGCTGGCCCGTGTCGGGATTGATGGGAAGGCGGGCATGGGAATTCATCGCCATCGGATGCAGTCCCTGGACCACCGCAATGTAGGGAGCAGCAGCGCCGCTGACCGAGGCGTCGGCAGTATTGGAATACGTCGCCCTGCCGTTCACATTGTAGCGGTGGATCTGTACATTGAACGCCTTCTGCACATCGCTGACGGTGCCCTTGGCGTTGATGTAGTAGTTGTTCTGGTGGACGTACGTGACTTGCAGGTTGTGGGATTTTAGAAAGTCCTGCACCGCCTGCGATTCGGCGGCTGAAGGTGCGAAGCGCGAGGCATACTGCGCGGGCGTGAGCCATTTCTCATAATTCGGCGAGCCCGGTGTGTACATCTCCTTCAAAAGCTGATCGCGGGCTGCCACGTTGTGCAGTTGCAGCCAAATCGTGACCGGAATCACTTTGCTGGAACTCTCCGGACCCAGGCTCTGGGTATTGCGCACGAAGCCCGGGGTACTGTTGGTCAAGATCTTAGTGCCGGCAAATGCCGAGCCGGCCAATGCTATGACGAGCAGAATGGATATCGCCGCAACCGGGCCCATCTGCAAATGACGGATGCGAGTGGCCATAATCATCTCCTTGGAATCATGAAACAGTAAGGCGGAGCGGACTCCGCTAGTCTCGCAATAACAACGGCCGCGGCTATACACGAAACTTACGACGCAGCACGCTGGCAAGTCCAAAAGCACCCGAGCCCAGCAGTAACAGGCTGGCCGGTTCTGGTGTTGCATAGAAAGCGGCTGAGCCTTCGCCTCCGGGGACGGTGTTCTGCAACTGGAAGGTGTAGTTGTAGAAGCCTTCGCCATCGATGGGAGCGAAGGATAGGACAGTCGCGGCATGCAAGACGGTGCTAACGCCGCCAACGTCGGGGACGATGAATCCGCCAATCACGTTGCCGTTGATTAAGATGTCCCAGGTTTCTGTGTCTCCGTTAAGGACATCTTTCACCCAGAAGTCGAAAGCAGCTGAATCGGCGATGGCCGGACCGTTAAAGAAGTTTTGAGTGACGAAGTCTCCCGCAGTCCACATGTACGGCATGGGACCGTAGTTGGTTGCAAAACCAGAACCATTGGTGGCGCTGAAGTAAAACGCGCCGAGGGTGGGGAAGGAGTACGTCAGTTCAGTTGCATGAACGACGCCTAGGCTTAGGACGAGGAGCGCAAGTACAGTTAGCACGCCCCGCAGACATAGTCTTTTCATGGGTCTCTCCTAGATTGTTGAACAGGCACGAAACGGGGGAGTAATCTTCTGCGCGGGTAATCCTAGTCGCAGCCTTTCAGGGGCGCAAGCGATAAATCGAGGCAGATCACGGTTTTCCCGATTCGAAGCCATCGAAAGCCGGGACGAGTCGCCATCTCGTATTTACTCATAGGTAACCATTTCTGCGGCGGGTTAAATGATAAGTAGTTACCTAACCCGCTCTGTGCGAAAAGGTGAGATGCCCGCAAAAAAAGCCGGGCGCACAGTGCGCTCCGGCAGTTCGTGTCTCGACTTTCCTGGAGAACGGCTTTTAGGCGTTTCGCTTTTCTGCCATCTTTGCCATGGCAATGGTCAGAGCGGCGCCACCCAGCGTCTTGATAAGCGCCGGATGCTCCGAATAGAACGCGCTGGCCTTGTCGATGAGCGACGGATCGGATTTTTCCGCATGTGCCGCCAGCTGCTGTACCACCTCAGGCGAGACTTTCTGGGCCTGTTCGGGGGTAAGTTGCGAGGCGCCGCCGAGCAACGCCGCGAGTCCGCCACCGGCGCCGCCAAGTTGCGAGAGCAACGCGGGGCCGCCGGACGCCAGCAGTTGATTGAGGAGGCCGGCTTTCTGGTCTCCGTTCGAAGAGTTAAACATGCCGCTCAACATTTGCCCGAAGTCGGGAGTGCTGTTGGACCGGAAAGCCGCGGAAAGTCCGTCAGCCAGCGCGGTGCTGGGCGCAGCCTGCGCGACTTGGTCGAAATGATCGTGCACGTTCGCATTGACCTCGCCGGAGCCTGAGTTATTGGCATACTGTTCCAGGACGCTGCCTAATTGATCAAAGAGTCCCATGGTGGTTGCTCCTTTGCATTTTGTCGATTACACCCTCAATTCGCGGACCAGGGCAACGCGTGAAACGTGCGAGCCCGCGCCTGCTTCAAACTTCAGGCTTGTCTCATGAAAGCTCAGTCAGATTGGACCTGATATTTCACGCCCACAGATTTTCGTCCGGAACCCAGTGAATAGCAGACAGCTTACACCCAATGGGCCGGGCGCTTTCGAAATTCCGTGTAAAAACTGGGTGAAGACGAGGGTTGTCTAGAAGCCCTGCTTCCGTCGTGCCTGCATCTCCGCCAGCATCGCCGCACGCGATTCTTCGTCGAGCGACGTGCGAATAGCGGGAAAGATCACGTCTTCCTCAAGTTGAAGGTGGGCGGCGAAGGTTTCCTCCAGCGCCTTGGCGATCAAACACATTTCACCGCCTACGCTGGGCAACGCATCGGGATTACCTTCTACGAGCAGCAGGAGCGGCAGCAACCGCTCGATCAGCTCATCGATGGCCTGATGTTGATCGTGCATGGCGACCAGTGCGTGGAGAATACGCTCGTCACCAACCGCGTCGAGACGCGGGCGCAGGGTGTCTTCTTCGTCGGCCTCGTGCAACGGCAGCGAAACGGAATAGTACCGACGCACTCCGGCGGCCGCCTGGCGAATATCTTCGGGCGACGTACCTTGCGCATGCGCCAGCTTTGCGGCCGTCGCGGTGAAGTGCCGAATACGCTGATGGCATCCGATCAGCAGATCAACAACGTCTTCCGCAGGCTGATTCGACAAGCGCGGCGATGTGATCTGGTTCAACATCGTGTCTTCATTATCGCGCAGAAACAGAGAGAACGACTGGCTACTGGCAACTGGCGACTACTTCTGGAAGTGCATCTCTACCGTCACCTTCACCGGCACGGGCTTGCCGTCCTTCTTCGCAGGCGAGAATCTCCATGTCTTTACGGTGGAGACGGCACTCGACTCGAATGCGGGGTTCGAGGCGCGCAGCACGTGCACCAACTCGACATGTCCCTTGGTATTGATTCCTACCAGCATGACTACGAGACCACGGGGCTCGGCGTCATCAGGGATCTTCGGGTAATCCGGATCGGGCGAGCGCGTCGCCTTCGGAGGCTTCATCCCCGGCGCCACTCGCTGGTAGGCGGCGAAAGATTCGTCATCCACGGTGGTTGCCGTGGACATCGAGGAAGTGTCGCTTGCAGTGCCGGCGGACTGCGCCGCAGCGGAGGACGAGAGAGTCAGCACGAAGATCGCGAACACGATCGCGGTAAGAGTGCGCATGAAAAGTCCCTAAGTGGTATGAAGACGCACCGCTATCTTAACCGCGGAGGCGCGAATCGAAAAACTGTACCGCGACTCGCCCGGGAGTTTCGCACCCGACTCAATACAGGCGATAGCCGACCGACACTTCGATCTGCACCGGGACGGGATTTCCATCTTTCGTGGCATGCGTGAACTTCCACTGCTTCACGGCGTCCACTGCGTTCTGATCCAGGCCGGGTTCAAGGGAACACACCACTCTCACCGCGTTCACAACGCCGCCGGCGTTAATGGCAACAGCCAGCAGGACTGTCCCCTGAATCTGGGCTTGTCGTGCCGACTCCGCGTATGGCGGGTCAGGAGCGGACACGGGGCGGCCCAGTTTCACGCCATTGCTATGCAGCAGATACAGGTTTGGATCGAACCATGCAGTCTTGCTCTCGGGAATGTCCCGGCATGGAGCCTTGGATGGCGAAGCCGGAGGCGACTGAGCCGCCGCTACCGTAACGAGACACAGTACGCATAACACAAGAGGGGCGAGTCGAACCTTCATCGTTTCACCTCCAACCTGCGCCCCGACGATGCCGCGTATTGTAAACTAGAGACTCCGAGAATCTCTCCCTCCTGCCGTTCCCTCGCTGGAAAGGACCCTGAGTTTTGAGCAAAAGCCTACGCAATATCGCCATCATCGCGCACGTGGACCACGGTAAGACCACTCTGGTGGACGCTATGTTGAACCAGAGCGGTACCTGGCGCGCCAACGAGGCGCATGCGGAGCGCGTGATGGACTCCAACGAGCTGGAGCGCGAGCGCGGCATCACCATTCTGGCCAAGAATACGGCCATCTTCTATCACGACATCAAGATCAACATTGTCGATACGCCCGGTCACAGCGATTTCGGCGGCGAGGTCGAGCGCGCCCTCAAGATGGTCGATGGCGTGATGCTCCTGGTCGATGCCTCGGAAGGCCCGCTGCCCCAGACCCGCTACGTGCTGAGCAAAGCATTGGAAGCCAAGCTTCCTCCGATTCTCGTCATCAACAAGATCGACCGCCCCGACGCGCGCTCGCAGGAAGTGCTGAACGAGATCTATGACCTGTTCATCGATCTCGACGCCGGCGAAGACCAGATCGACTTTCCGGTTCTTTATACGAATGCCAAGGCGGGTACGGCCTCCGATGATCCTGACAAGCCGGGCGAGAACTTGCAGCCGCTGTTTGAGGCGATTGTGAACACCATTCCGCATCCTACGGGGGATGCCGACGGGCCATTGCAGGTCATGGTCGCCAACCTCGATTACAGCGACTATCTCGGACGTCTCGCAATCGCGCGCGTCTTCAACGGCACGTTGCGCACCGGCGAAGACGTGGCCATCGCCAAGCGCGACGGCTCCATGGAAAACACCAAGATCACCAAGCTGTTCACTTTTGCGGGACTGAAGCGCACCGATATCGTCGAGACCGAACTGGGCGACATTGTTGCGGTCGCGGGCGTCGAGGGCATCAACATTGGCGAGACCATCACCAATGTCGAGAATCCTGCGCCACTGCCGGTCATCACCATCGACGAGCCGACCATCGCCATCCAGTTCATGGTGAACACGTCTCCGTTCGCGGGACGCGAGGGACAGTACGTCACCTCGCGTAACCTGCGCGACCGCCTGGCGAAAGAGTTGCTGACCAACGTCTCGCTGCGCGTGGAAGACGCCGACTCCACCGACTCGTTCAAGGTAATGGGGCGCGGTGAATTGCAACTCGCCATCCTCATCGAAATGATGCGGCGCGAAGGCTTTGAACTCGCCGTGGGCAAGCCGGAGATCGTCACGAAGCACATCGACGGCAAGCTGATGGAACCGGTCGAGCGCCTGACGATCGACGTGCCCGACACCTTTGTCGGCGTGGTGATCGAGAAGCTCGGCGTCCGCAAAGCGCAGATGCAGAAGATGCACAACCACGGTTACGGCCGCGTGCGCATGGAATTCACCGTACCCAGCCGCGGTCTAATCGGCCTGCGCAGCGAGATGCTCACCGACACGCGTGGCACCGTCGTCATGAACTCGTTGTTCGATGGCTACACCGAGTGGCAAGGCGAGATTCCGCATCGCGTCACGGGAGCGCTGGTGGCTGACCGCAACGGCTCGACGACCGCCTACGCACTGTGGGGACTGCAGGAGCGCGGCGAACTATTCGTCGGCCCCGGAGTCGAAGTGTACGAAGGCATGGTTGTCGGCGAGAATGCACGCGACAACGATCTCGACGTCAACATCGTGCGCGAGAAGAAGCTCACCAACATGCGCTCGTCCACCGCCGACGAGGCGATACGGCTGGTGCCCTTCAAGAACCTTAACCTGGAGCAGGCCATCGAGTTCATCGCTGACGATGAACTGGTAGAGGTCACGCCCAAGACGCTGCGGCTGCGAAAAAAGATCCTGCAGCAGAACAGGCGGCCCAAGCGGAATCAGCAGCCGGCTGGGGTCGAGGCCGACTAGCTGTTAGGCAAGGTGTTCCAGCCCGAGCAAGTCTGCAAGCTCGTCGAAGCTATCGGCGCAGCGTACCCACGTGTTGGGTTTCTGCGGTTCTCGCCACAACAACCGAATGACTGCCGGATTGCTACGACCCGGCCGGTAGTCGAGAGCTACGGCAGTATCTGATCCGATACCGAAGTCGCCAATGGCGATGGTCAACTCGGGCGATATTTCCTCCAGTGCTCCCCATCTCGACCAATAGCCCGTTGGGTCTCCAGTCAGTTCGTCCGCGATCGTGATGAACGGCGGCGGGTAAAAAACGATCTTGTTTTCCTCAGGGGCGAAAACCTGGATGCATTCCGCAGAAACCACTGGATTGAAGTTCTGTCGCATTGCATCCTCACTGGTGCGCGGCCATCGCCCGGACTCAATCAGCGCAAGCAATCTTTCGGGAAGCTTCAAGCCGCTAACTGCCGTGGGGTCGAGGTCCACAAAATACCTCAAACGCACATCGCGACTACTTCTTCTTCACCGGATACTGCGCGAACATCTTCTCTACAGCGATATTCACCTCGTCCAGCAACTTCTCGCGATTGTCGGTGATTAGTTTCTGCTTCGAAGTCCCGCGCCATATTAGCTGCTTCTTGTTGGCGTCGATCACGTCGATCATCAACTCGCCTTTGGGGATGATGACCGTGGTGACGGTTCCGGGCATGGTGTACCACATTGTGTACCGCGAGTTCGAAGGTGGAATCCCGTTGCCGTAGATCGGGTCGTTGTAGTGAGCGGTGAAGTCGGTATCGATGGCGCCGTACATCTGCACATAAAGGTCAGGATTGCTCTCGACCTTGGTGAGGCCGCGCTTGCCCAGATCGTCCTGAACGGCGGCCTGAATGGCCAGCCGCAGCATCGGCCGCGGCGAGTTGTCCACGGGATCGATGGCATAGGTCTTGAACTTCGAGAAATCGAGCGACTTATCGTATTCGACCTTAATTTTCTGCGCCTGGGCGACCGTACACGTAAGAGCAATCAGCAGGCACATCAGTGAAG
The DNA here is from genome assembly GCA_963738905.1 of uncultured Acidobacteriaceae bacterium. GTDB lineage: Bacteria > Acidobacteriota > Terriglobia > Terriglobales > Acidobacteriaceae > DASRAA01. The sequence continues at coordinate 182,744 of CAVTYG010000004.1, read as the reverse complement.
CTAAGTCGCACGTGACGTTTAAACGAAAACTGCATCTGTTCTCCGTGGATCGTAAAGATATGAATCAATTTTAGCCTCTTGCTACGTATCTACCGTGGGAGCCTTCGTGTCTCGCCCTGCCGTGGGCACCCCTAATCCGGGGACGGAGTGCACCGGCTTTTGGCCGAACGCTGCTAAACTTAGGTATCTCATGCCCACCTGGACTTTGCGCCAATGAGTGTCTCCGAGGCAATCCGCATCGCTTTGCTCTCGCTTTGGGCGAATAAGCTAAGGTCCGTGCTCACGCTGCTGGGCGTCGTGATTGGCGTCTCGGCAGTCATCGCGGTCGTCACTTTCGTCAACGGCATCAACGGCTATGTTGCCGAGAAGGTCTTCAACCTCGGTGCTGATGTCTTCATCATCAGCAAAATCCCCAACGTCATTACGGACGTCGACCAGTTCATCGAGGGCAACAAGCGCAAAGACCTCACCATGGAGAACTTCGAGGCCATCGCCGACGAGTGTACGGACTGCAAGATTGTCGGCGCGGCGGTCCGCAATTTCACCGGCAAGGTGGTGTACGGCACGGAAAATAGTACCGACACGGTCGTCCGCGGCTGGACCCCAACGATGCAGCCGATTTACGACCTCGACGTCGTGATGGGCCGGCCGCTCAACGATGCCGACCAGAACAACGCTTCCGAGGTCGTCATCGTCGGCCAGGACATTGTCGAGAACCTGATGGCCGGGACCGATCCGCTGGGCAAGGAGATCAAGGTTGATGGCCACGTCTATACGGTCGTTGGCGTCGGTAAGAAAGAGGGCAAGACGCTGGGGCAGAGCCGCGACAACTACGTCATCATGCCCATCAGCACCTGGTTTAAGGCTTACGGTTCGCACAACAGCCTGAACATCTGGGCCAAGGGCTACGACGTGGGTGCTCCCATGGAACAGGCCATCGATCAGTCGCGTGTGATTTTGCGGGCCCGCCGGCACGACATTCTGGGGCAGAAAGACAGCTTTGTTATCGAGACCAACGACAGCTTCCTTTCACTTTGGGCGAATCTCAGCGGAACGTTCTTTATCGTGATGATTGTCATCGCCTCGATTTCACTCATCGTCGGCGGCATCGTCATCATGAACATCATGCTGGTGTCGGTCACCGAACGTACGCGCGAGATCGGCATCCGCAAAGCGTTGGGCGCGAGACCGCGCGACGTGCTGCGCCAGTTTCTGATCGAGTCGAGTACCATGGCGCTGATGGGCGGCCTCATCGGCGTGATTGGCGGTATCCTCATTGCGAAAGGCGTGACCGCAGCCATTGGTATGCCTTCCGCCATCAAGCTGTGGGCCATCTTCGCCGGGCTCCTGGTCTCGGCGAGCGTCGGAATCTTCTTTGGGGTCTATCCCGCGCGCAAAGCTGCCAAACTCGATCCCATCGTGGCCCTGAGGTTTGAGCTATGAGCATCCGTCGCGGCGATTACAAAGAAATTCTGCGTATGGCGCTGGAGACCATCGCCAAGAACAAAATGCGCTCCGGCCTCACGGTCCTCGGCATCGTCATTGGCGTGATGATGGTCATTCTCATATCGTCGGTTGTCCGCGGCCTCAACGCCAACGTCGAGAACATGGTCAAGGACATGGGCTCCGACATTATCTTCGCGTTTCACATCGACGTGTTCACCTTCGGGCGTCCCACGACGGAAATGCTGACGCGCAAGGAACTGACCCTCGAAGACGCGATCGCCATGCGCGACCTGCCGCACGTAAAGGCCGTCACCGACGGGGTACGCCTGCAACTACCCCAGTTCGGCACCGGCTCCTACTCCGTGAAATACGAAGGACGCAAGACCAAGAACACCATCCTCGACGGCGACCTGCCCGACACCATGAACGTCTTCGACCTGAAGCTCGATAAGGGACGCTGGTTCACGGAAAGTGACAACGAGCGTCGCGCTCCCGTCATCGTTCTGGGCTACGACACGTCCGAGAAGCTGTTTGAAAACGAAGAACCGCTGGGCAAGGAAATCAACATCGAAGGCGAGCTGTTCACCGTGATCGGCGTGCTGTCGAAGCGCAAGGCGGCCTTCGGCAACGGCTCCAATCCTGAAGACAACCTGGTGTACTTCCCCATCGCGACGCTGCACAAGCTGCATCCCGAACTCAAGCAGCACTGGATCAGCGTGAAAGCCACCTCGCACGACGACATGCCCCTGGCCATGGACGAGATGCGTGCCTTGCTGCGTCGTCGCCGCCATCTCGCGCCCAATCAGCCCGACAACTTCGCCGTCTTCAGTCAGGATGCGCTCAGCGACACCTGGAACCAGCTTACCGGCGGGATCTTCGTTTTTATGTTCGCCGTATCGAGCGTTGCGCTCATCGTCGGCGGCGTCGGCGTGATGAACGTCATGCTGGTCTCGGTAACCGAGCGCACCCGCGAAATTGGCGTGCGCAAAGCCATAGGTGCGCGTAAACGCGACGTACTGCTGCAATTCACCTTGGAAGCCATTACCCTCACCGGGCTGGGAGGCATCCTCGGTATCCTGATCGGCGGCATCCTCACCGCTCTGGTGCCGCTGGCATTTCCATCTTTGCCGGCAAGCATGTCGCTGTCGTGGGTGCTGACGGCGACCCTGGTATCCGTCGTGATCGGCCTGGTCTTCGGCATCTATCCCGCATGGAAGGCAGCCAACCTCGATCCTATCGAGGCCCTCCGCTACGAGTAACCGTGACGGCGGCCACCGGCCACCCGATCTACCCAAGCCCACTTACACGGACTTCATAAAGCGAAGCGGGCCGCGCCGGATAAACTCGAACTTCGCAAACCCTGCCTTCGCCATCAATTGCACCAACTCCGGCTCGGTGTACAGGTGATAGAACGGATATCCCTTCACCTTGCGATACACAAAGTGGATGCCGTTGAAGACCGTCGCTTCCTTGGGGTGATAGTCCAGCAGATACTTCTTGCCCCGCCCGATTGCCGCAAGCTTCTCAAAGCCCTGTTCGGTGAGGTAGGGAAGGATACCCAGTCCCACCAGGACATCGAAATCGCGGAACTCCTCCGGGTTCAAGTCTTCGACCGAACTGACTTTCACGCTGGCGTCGACGTTCGGTGCGGCCGCGGAGGCCACCCGCTCGCGCGCCGTCGCCACTGCAGGTTCTGCGATGTCGAACGCCCGATACAGCTTGGTAGTCGTCGAAGTCTTCAGGAATGCCGACGCGAACTCGCCCATTCCGCATCCCACTTCCACGACCTTTGCCGGACGCCACGCGTTAACGATCTCGACTGCCATGTCCTCGCGCAGCTTCAAGTGCTTACGCCAGGGAATCGCAATCTTCTCGATGAAAGGCAGTTTTTTGTCTTGTTCGTAGGCACTGGTAGCCCATTCCGTAATGTGCGCATCCCAAAACCTTCGCTGCTGTCCTGAATCCATCACACCCCTCCCTGAAGATGCGTCACCAATGAGACGCCGAATTCCTTCTCAAACTGTTCTTTGTTGTAGCTGGTTACTGCCCGCAGATCGCCTGCGTAATCATACCCTGTCCAAAAACCCGGAGCCTCCTCGTTCGACACCGCAACGTGCACCATCAGCTCCGATACGCCGGGAGGCGCACACTTCCCAACTTCGCGAACTACCTCCGCGGTCATGCGGCCGCCTTGCGAAAACCCGTAGAAGGCACGGGGATAAATCAGCTTACCTTTCCACGCCTGGCGCGGCACTTGCGTGACTAAAGTAAGGATGGTCTTCTCTACGAAGCGCGGCGAGAGTTGTAGCCCCGGCTTCCACCAGATCGGCTCAGCCGGAAGCCGGACATGCTCGATTCCGTATCGCTGCGCCAGCTCGAGCACCACACCAGCCGCAGTCGGATGTGCGTGGCAATGGCCGTGCCCATCGATGTGCGTCAACTGGATTCCCGCCTTCAGAATCTTGCTAATCTGGGCATCCCACTCCAGCAGCAGGGCGCTCCGTAGCCCCGGATTCGTCGCCATCCGCATGAACTGCTGTGGACGCGAATAAAATTTGCCTTGCGCATCGAGCAGTGTGGGAATCATCTCCGGCGGAAGTACCGGCTGATACTCATTGGCGATCAGATGTATCCCTACCCCAAGTCCAGGCATGCTCAAAGCCAGTGCAACCGCTTCCTCAAACGCCGGGCCGTTCGCCACCAGTGAAGCGCTCGTCACGATTCCGCGTCGATAGGCTTCCGCCACGCCCTGGTTCACCACGGTGCTGCGGCCGAAGTCATCGGCGTTCACAACCAGGCAGCGTGCCTTCTGCTGTGTGCTGAGCTTGTGATTGGATTTTGGCCATTAGGTTCGAAGTGGAGCGGCACCGCCGAAGAGAATGTTTATCGGAACTCGCTTCTGCTAAGCGGCGCCACGGTGGATTCCGGCCCCGTCGCCCCCAGGTTGACGGTGCGCGCCACCAGGTACAACGGTCGCTCCTTAGTTTGCTCGTAGAGCTTGCCAACGTATTCGCCGAGGATGCCAATGCTGATGAGCATGGTGCCGCCGATGACCGACACCACCACCATGAGTTCCGTCCAGCCGCGTACCGTGTACCAGTGGAAGACATGTGCCAGGACTGCGCGTATCGCTTCTTCCGCTCCGAACAACGTGACCAGCAGGCCAAACGTCATAATCACCCGCAACGGAAGAATGGAAAACGACGTTGCCGCCGTCCACGCGAAAGCCAGCATCTTGTGTACCGGATACTTCGATTTCCCCGCCACCCGTGCCGCTCGCTCGTACGGAATCGCTATCTGTGCATAACCGACCCACGCCACCATCCCGCGCAGGAAGCGATGGGTCTCCCGCATCTGGCGCAATCCATCCAGACATTCGCGTGAGATCAGCCGAAAGTCCCCGGCATCCACCGGAAGCCGGTTATAGACCATCGCCCGCATCAGCCGATAGAACGCCCACGCGCTAAACCGCTTGAACCATCCTTCGCCCTCGCGCACCAGTCCCGCCGCATAGGCTACGTCATACCCCTCGCAGTAGCGGCGAATCATCTCGTGAATCACCGGCAGCGGATGCTGCAGGTCTGCATCGAGCACCACGACGGCGTCACCCGAGGCGAAATCGAGCCCCGCAGTACAAGCAATCTGGTGTCCGAAGTTGCGCGACAGGTGAAGGACTTTTACCCGCGGATCTTCGTTCGCCCATGCCGCGATCAATGCCAACGTCTGATCTGCACTACCATCGTTGACCAGAATGATTTCGGTTTCGCACGAAACCTCCCGCGTGAATTGCTCGAGCGCGGCTCGCAGGTGAGGAACCACCGCCTCCTCGTTGTACATGGGCAACACGAGGCTGAGCAGGGCCGGATAGGGTCGCGGCTGTAAGAGATGGAAGGTCTGGCGCTGCGTCGGCATCATCCATCCAGAAATACAGGGCGGGGGATGCGTAAGTTTAGCACGGTACTTAGATTACGCTCCCAGTTATCACCACTGTCGAGTAGCTACTCCTTCGGCGGAATGTTGTAAATCCACATTGTCTTGCCGACAACCGTGACGCGCTGCTGTTGCGCGAGCCAGGTCACACACTCCGGAGAACGCCGCGCCCGCCGCGCCGCCACCGCTACCCACCCGGTGGGAATGTCGCGGCACTTGAGCTGCACCGTATCCGGCAACCCGAGTGCGGCCGGATCGTAGAAGTTCTCCACCGCAAGGCTGATGTGGTCGATGTGGTTCGCCTGCGTATAGGCGGCCAGCCGGGTCAAGTCTTGTCCCCAATCGAGGTCGCTGATGACCAGCAACCGCGAAGGATCGCTTCCCCCGAACTCATTGAAGTAGGCCAGATAATCCGGATGGGCCAGCGCCGACGACACCACCAGCCATCCGCACAGCAAGACTGCCAACGCACGATACAGTCCCGGCTGCTTCGGTCGTTGCCAGAGAAAAACAACACCGAACCCGGCAATCATGCTCATGAACACAAATATGGGCATCACGTACCGCACTCCCATATTGAGCCGGCTCGGAGCGGTAATGACGAGAATCACCACCGCGGACAACACGGGAGTGATCGCTTCCCAATCAACGCGGTTGCGCCAATACCGTGCCGTCAAAACGCAGGATCCAAGCACACACAGCACAAGCACTGCCAGCGGCGTCTTCACTGCGAGTGACGCGATGAAGAAATACCAGATGCCGGTCTCGCTGATGCGCCCAAACAGATACGTTCGCGCTCCTTCTTCATTCTGATGCCGCAGGAAGCGAACGCCGTCGAGAATCTCCGGCGCCGGGATGGGAAGCGCATATGAAACTCGATGCACAACATGGGTCATGCCCGACGATGGACCAAAGACCCTCGCCGCCACTCGGTCCGGCACACCGGTAACCGCTCCCAGAGTTGAGTGCGAAAAGCGGTAGATTGCCCAGGTCGTCAGGAATGCGCACAGCAACGCGATCGCAAACGTCCGCAGCAACGTGCGCCAGTTGCGATTTCCGGCCGCGTAATACGCCACCAGAATGGCGACCGCGCAGCTCGGCAGAAAGACCAGCGTGGAGAACTTGGCCGCCATCGAAAGTCCGGTGGCCACGCCAAGATGAGCGGCGGTCTTCCAATTGGGCTGGTACAGCCACAGCGTAAACGCATAGAGCGCCCAGGCGAACATCGCCATGAGAGGAACATCTGTAGTCGCCACGGCGGAGTGTGCCAGCACCGTCGGGATCATGGTGAAAATCCCTGCCGCCACCAATCCCGCTATCGGCCCGTAAAGCCGCTTTGTCCAGAAGAAAACGACCAGCGTGGCAATTACGTAATAAGGCAGGATTCCAATGCGCGCGAGCGTCAGGTTCCGCCAGTAATGCCCGTCCGCCGACAGAATGGTATAGGTATCTTCCCAGTGTCTGTATTCTTGCGGCGAGCGAAGTCCCACCATATACGGCAGGAACGCAATCGAAATGCGCGCCAGCGGCGCATGCTTGGTCTCTATGGTGTAGACGCCCTTTTCCCACCATTCCATACCGCACGCCAGATGTGACGGCTCATCAATCGTGTGGTTGAAGACGTGATACGTGGCGGTGATACGAATGATGCCGATTCCAATCAGCAAGGTCAGGCACAGTGCCCAGGCAACAGGTCGCGCGAAGAACCCGCCTTGGGCGGCGCCCTCCCCGTTAGAAGAAATGCGCTCGTAAGTGACGTTGCTTTTTGTAGTGGCCATGAGGGAGCTGCTCTAGCTAAGAGAGCCGGCGACATCCGCCGTCGGCTGCTGAATCACCGGCAATGACACGCTCTGCTCGCTGATCGACGGTCCGCGCATGATTCCCAGCCGCGCCGAGTAAAGGTCCTTCGGGAGACCCTTCATGTGCAACACCACATCGCTCACCACCTGGGCCTCGCGTTTCAACTGCAACGTCATACCCGGAGGAAGTCCTGAGATGCCAAACACATCGTCGCCCAGCCTCTCCAGCCGAAATGCCGGCTCATTCCCGATGAGCACGTTCAGCTTCCCGTCGATTAGACGCACCGAAGCGTTGGCCCCTTTTGCCAGCGTGGCGAGCGGCTTGCCAATCACAAACATCGGCATGAATTCGCCGGGAATTTTGAAGTCGCAGGCAAACCTTCGCAACTCGGCTTCCGATGCCGGAATCGGCTCGGTCGTAATCGAAATTCCTTCGGCTCGCCGCCGTGCGACGAAGTCCTCGGGAAACAGGCTGAGCACGAAATCGTTGATCTGGACGTCGATCACCATGTGCACTCGTACCACGTCGCTGTTGTTCTTGATGGAGTGCACCTTGGAGAAATCGCCGTACCACAGCTCGCCGGGCTTCCAATTCATGCGCTGGCCAGCGATGAAGAACACTACGTCGGGATGGGTCACGATTGGAATGTGCAAGCGCAGCAATCCGAACTGGAAGCTGGTATGAAAATCGAAATGGTCCTTGATATGCCCCTGGGGCGGCAGAAAGAGTATGCGCACCACTTCCTTCGGGCACTGCAAGTCGTCGAGGACTTGCTTCATGTAGGGCGCACGCTGTAGTTCCTCGGTTTCCTGGTAGTGGTCCGTACCGGCCGCGCTGGGAAAAGTCGATTGCTTGCCACCCATCGAATACAGTGCAATGCCCGTCCACTCGCCTTTGTGATACGGCCCAGGCTGCGGCGCTCGCTGCACTTCCTGCAGGGTGTGCAGGTCGCGCTGCAAGAGCTCGACGTCGTAGTTCCGCGGCAGGCGCACCGCGACCAGATCAGCACTCTGCGACATACGGCCTCCTGAGGAACACCGCTAGCGAACGGCTTCGAAGGGCGCAGCATCCTCCCGCATGGAGCCGTGGCTGGGTGGCAACATTATAGAGGCAACGGCAAGAAACTCCGATTGCTTGTGCCCCAGGTTCACGCCGCGCTTTTCGGCATTAACCTGGGAACCATGTGGAGGGCCTCTTCAACCTTCTTTTGGTTGGGCAGGGATTTTCGTCACGTGGCCCATAATGGCCTTCCTCTGGCAATTACGCGATCGCTCATTCACAAAACACCCGCACCTTCACCTTCTCCTCCCCAAACCCGCCGCGATTGTTCACATCCACGTCGATGGTGAGCTCGTTGAGGTGATCGACGAGTTCCTCGAGATTATCGGGCTTGATCTGGCTCAAGTCGAACGGAATGCCTTTCTGCCGCAGCGCTTCATTCACGTGCTCACGCGCCTGCGGAGGAATCAACCCCGCCAGCCGTACGCCCGCGCGCAGCAACTGCATCGGCACACGAATGTTCACCTTAACCGGGCTGTGATAGGGGTTCCCGCCGTTGTCCGAATCCACCAGCACACGAAGATACTTGAAGCGGGTCGTTGCCGACGATGCGCCGCTTTCCGCCGCCCTGCCCCCCTCGCTCCTGTCCAGGGCCGCAATTAAACGCTCGGCTTCGTCAGCCGTAATCTTGCCCTGCGAAAGCATGTCCAGAATTTGACGACGATGTTCGTTCATGACTTCTCCTAAAAAATCTGCACCAGCACCAGCGCTTCGCCGTTGTCGATCTCGATATGCGTGTCGCGGAAGCTCGCGAAGATGCCCCACGCGGTTGCTATCGCCTCGAACGGATCGACCCGGCTGATCACGCATACGATGAACAGCACGGGCAGCAGCAGCAACAGCAGCGGCAACAGCAGCAGCCACAGCAGAAACAATGGGATCCAGAGGCGGAAGGTCCGGCTCCGCGGCCAGCGCCGCACGCTGACTACACCGATCAGGGGAATCATGGCAGCGACTCCAGTTCGCGAATAGCTTCCTGCGCGGTAGTTTCGCCGCGTCGCAGCCGATCGAAGATTTCCGTCCGCGAAGGTGACGGGTTAGTATCAATAAACTCCAGGCTCTGTGCGATGCGGGTGAGCCGGGCCTTGATCGTCGGGTAACTGACTCCGAACACCTGCTCCATTTCCTTGATGGAGCCGTGCGACCGCACGAATGCCACTACGAACACTTGATCTTCGGGATTGAGCCGCGCGAGCTGCGGCAACTCGAATCTTCCCTCAATGGCAACGTCCTTGTCGGCCAGCCGTACACGTTCGACCACAATAGGCTGGCCTTGGGTGAGCCGTGCGAGTTCCTGCCAGTCGGTCGTCGATTTAGTTTCTTGATCTGCCATAGCGTCCTACTTCAATAAATGAATATTATGCTTATGAAAATTAATTTGTCAACGCTAAGTTTCAACAAACTGAATTTATTGTCTCAATTTTATTAATTTTATCAATTTATAAAACGGAGTAGGTCGCTAAGGGATTGATTTCAAAGCGATCCCTAGGATGGGGGGCGCTTCGGGAGGGGGCTTTACGAAAGAAAAACGAGCTGGGGTATCCCAGCTCGCAAAACTCTGCCAATCCTCTAGCGGTGCGGCCCGCCGCGGAATCCGCCGCCCCTCACGCCAAAAGCCGGGCGAGGAGCAACAAATGCGCGCCCCGCATTTACCCTGGGGGCGACCGACCGGCCGCCACGGTAATAACCGTGGTAGGGATAATGCCCATAAGGGAAGCGGCCGTAAAAGTGGCCATAGTAGGGGGCATAACCCACATAGAAAGGAGAGTAGAATCCCCAGCCGAATGGGCTATAGAAGATCCCATCTCCCGGAATCCACGTGTACGCCGTGAAGAACGGGTCCCAGTACCATCCCGGGCCGTACCAGCCGGGTCCGCCGGCGTAGTAGGTCCGCGCGACATCGACGTTGGCTTCCGCCAGGTACTGCGAGCGCAGGTCGCTGAAACGGTAAAGGTCGCTAGTCTCGAAGGCCGTCTTATCGAACTTGGTCGCTTTCAGCTTCCCACCGGCGTTCAGGTCGAGCACTCGCCCACTTTTCACCGTGACGCTCTGATCGCTGTCCTGCACCTGGGCCTCGCCCTTCACGACGCGCACCTGGTTCTGGTCAGCGTCGAATGCGTACAGGCCATCCTTCAGCATCTGTGTGCTGGCGCCGTCTTCGCCGATTCGGAGTTGGTTGTACTTGTGGATTTCCGAAACCTCCACGGTAGCTTGACCTTTGATCAAGTCGGCTTCCGTGTTGGTGAGGTTCGAGGACACCATCCTCACTGTGCTGTTGTCTCCTATGCGCAGGAAGACGCCGGGGGTAAGAAGGACTTCTGCTTTACCGTTGCCCGTGCTCAGTTCCTGGCCGGGTTGCAATTCGACCGAGCCGATCGACTTCGCGCTGAGTGGCTGGTCACCCACTGAGGCTTGTCCTTCGATGTAGTTGAGAGTTCCTGGTAGCGCTGTATTCGCGCCCGACGCGGGCGCGGTCAAGATCGCTGCCAGGAAGAATCCGAGGAGGAACTTCAACCATGGCAGTCTCATTTCTATTCACCTTCCCTCAGTGAATTAGATGCGAGATGCCCCTGTTCGACCCGCGCCGGTACGGCGGGCTCGTTAAGAACTGTTGCAACTATCGGAAATGTGAACGATGCGGGAGGCAGGGCTACTACGGGTGCGCGGGTGGAAACTCGGCAGGCAAAAACAACTCCGACGCCTTTCGTTGCAGAACGCCGTCGATTACCTCAAGCCCGTCACACTGGTCATAGGTATGCATCCCGCTATACGGAGGCCACGGCTCAATGCTCTTCACCAACTCCTCGCGATATTCCGTCTTATTCAGCGTGAGGATCTCATGAAAGGCAAAGCTTCCGCCATAGCGGCCCGCGCCGTTCTGGCTGACCCGATACCACTTCCCTTCCTGGCGAAAGATGCGACCGCCGTTACGGGCGTAACGGACGTCCATCGATATCGGGTTACAGGGATGCGACTGCCACTCTCCCGTAAGAGAGTCGGAGAAGAAAAGACAGAGACACTGACCCATTCCGTGAAGCGCGTGCAGAGTAGTAAAGAACCAGTAGATACCCGAGTCCACGAGCAGCGTGGTATCAACGCACCTTCCCCGAAACAGGGTTTTTATGTATGTCCACTGGAAGGGGAATTCGGCAGCGCGGTAAAGATCGACAGTCCCGTTGCCCTTGGTTTCCGGAATCAGGAAGACTTCCCCGCGATCTTCGAAGACAAATGGGTACGACAGATGATAGGGCTTGTCGAGAATCGTATAGACCTCTCCCAGCTCCCCACCGGCACTCACTTCACGGCAGCACAGGATGCCGCGCCTCTTCACATAGACGTAATCTTCCAGGAACAACCATCTCCGGGCATCCCGCTGGAGAAGAAACGGGTCCGCGTGAAAGTGTCCTTCGGGAGGCGCAAGCCAGCGGAAGCTTCCCTCGGGAGAGGGATTCGCCTCCAGCAGCGGCGGCTTGGCGTTATCGCGCAAGGCGATTTGCCACTGCCATTCTTTTTGGCCGGTGAATACGCGCCTGATGCGGCCCCAAAGAACTCTCGCAGCTTCCCGCGAGAACCAGCTAACCATCTCCACATTCGTAGGTGTGCGGTACAGCTTACGCTTCCCCAGATAAGGGCTGCCTGGAACCGATCTGGCAACTACCTGGTCCCACCCGCAACTGTGCAATTCGTGCAGCTTCTGAATTACGAACGCCACCGAACCCCAGTACGGTGTGTAGCGATTCCGCCGAATCGACAGTCCTTGCGAGGTGGAAAATTGAGCTTTGGCGAGCACTTTGCCGCCGTCCAGCTCCTCCGTCAGAACTTGCAGGATTACACCCGACAGCTGGCTGCGCTCGAAGAGCTCCCAGAAATAGGGTGGGCCGCCGCGATAGTAATCGTTGTCGCCATGGTGATAAGACCAGATTCCATATTTAGCAGAAGCGAGAACGTCGCCTTTAAGAATATTGAACCCGAAACGCAAGATGACATCGAGCTGATATTCGCGGATTCGCGCGACATCATCAGGCTGCAATCGATGAACGAATCCCTTGGTGATAGGCACCACTCGAAGGACATCGATGCCGGCCAGTTGGTCGGCGCAGTCAACGCTCGCCAGCGGGTCCTGTTCCTCGGGAAAGAACCTGGCGTCGAATTTCTCGTAAAGGCTGTAGCCCAGTCGGGCACGACGCTTCTGGTCTTTCAGGATGTCCAGCAGGGTCTTCCACTTCGGCTGAGGAGGTTTGGGCTCTTCGGCGGCCCCCGGTTCCTTCAAAATCAGCAGCTCGATGGAGGCGAAGTTGCTCCGCTGAACGTGTTCCAGTACCTGCTGAAATGCCCGGATTTGAACAAGTCCGTCGAGCAGCACACCGATCCGCAACCGCGGTCCGGTGCCGCTGGACTTCAGGAAGAGTTCAGGAAACAACGCGATCTCCGTCGGTAGCGGTTGTAGAGGAACTGAGGAACATTTGATTATGCACTCCGCTGATTTACGAAGGCAATTGAGCGCCGATTGTTTAGTGGCCACCGGATGCCAGTTCGTGCGCCGCCTGGAGACTGTCCGCCGTTCCTACATCACGCCAGGAGGCGTCGTCCGCGCGAAAGCTCAACAAAGGTTCCTGCCGCGCGGCCAGACGCAAATAGGTCTCGATGATGGAGAACGGGCCCTGCTCGTCGATCATTCCGAGCAACCGTGGCGAAATAACATGCACACCGCAAAAAGCCAATGCCTGCAAATTATCAGCCTGACGGGCCAGTTCGGTGCGCCCCTCGCGTTCGAAACGACGCCCACAGAGTTCTCCCGAATCGTCGAAGAGAAGATAACGCGAGCTGGAACGCTTCTGCACCGCCAGGGTTGCCAGCGTACGCCTCTCTTTGTGAGATGCCAGCATCCTACCCAGGTCGATGGTGCTCAGGACGTCCACGTTATGCAGGAAGAAAGGCTCGTTATCGCCACCTTCCCGAAAAAACCACGCTGCCTTCTTCAGCCCACCACCTGTGTCGAGCAGCTCTTGCTCGCGCGACACCTCGATCCGCATTCCGAAGTGTTCCTTCGATGCCAGATAGTCCACAACCATATCGGCGAAGTGGTGGACGTTGACGATCGCTTCCGTCACGCCGAAGCTGCGCAGCCGCACTAGAGTGATCTCGAGCATTGTGCGGCCGTTGATCTCGACCAGCGCCTTCGGTCGATCGTTGGTCAGCGGACGCAGGCGCGTGCCCAGTCCAGCCGCAAGAACCATCGCCTTCATGGCTCAGAGCTCTCTAGCTCGCGGTGACGCACCGTAACGTCGACACCTCCGCGCGTCCGGAAATGTTTTGCCAACTGCTCGGCGAAATAAACGGAGCGGTGCTGGCCGCCGGTACACCCGAACGAAACCGATAGGTTCTTGAAACCGCGTTCCTGATAGTTGCTGACACTCGCATCGACCAGCGAGATCACATGATTGAAGTACTGCCGCACACTTTCCTGCTGCTCGAGGTAATCGGCGATGGCCGCCTCTTTGCCGGTAAGCAGCTTGAATTGCTCCTGTCGTCCGGGATTGGGCAAACTGCGTACGTCGAAAACGAATCCTCCGCCATGGCCCGTCTCGTCCTTCGGCAACCCGCGATGGAACGAAAAGCTCATGATCCTCACGGTGAGCTTGTCGGATTCTGCCGCAATACTCTGCAATTTTTCCGACCCTAGCATGGCGGTAAATGCCGCCATCAACGATGGCAATGCAACCGGCAAAGTCACGTTGTGTAGCAGCCATCGAATATTCTTCAACGCATAAGGCACGCTTTGCAGAAACACAGGCTTGCTTTCGTAGAAGCCGCGAAATCCGTAGGCGCCCAACGCCTGCATCACCCGCACGTAAACGTAGGCATAGTAGTAGTGCAGGAACACGTCGCGATCAATCGGCACGAATGTTTTCAGAACATCCAAGTAGTGATCCAGCAATTGCTGACGCAACCCAGGCGGCAAATCTGCCTTGGCGTCGAACAGGAGCGAGGCAATGTCATACTGCAAAGCGCCCTTGCGTCCACCCTGGTAGTCGAGGAAATAGGGCCTTCCGTTGACCAGCATCACGTTGCGCGATTGGAAGTCGCGATACAGGAAATACTCGCGGTCCGCGCTCAATAAGAACTTCGTGAGTCGCGAAAAATCGTTCTCCAGCGCCTGCTCGCTGAACGGGATGCCGGCCAGCCTGAGAAAGTAGTATTTGAAGTAGTTGAGGTCCCACGTGATGGATTGCCGGTCGAAGCTCGCGCGCGGATAACACACTTTGTAGTTAATCTTGTCGCGCATCTCGACTTGAAAGCGCGGCAGCACCTCGACCACCTTCCGATAGGCTGCAATAGTCTCCGGCGAGATTTCCTCACCCTTGCGGTGCTCCGTGAGAAATTGGTACAGCGTCAGGTCCCCGAGATCTTCCTCGAGATACGCGCCCCGGTCGAGATCTTCTTCGTAGATCTCCGGCACAGGCAGTCCATGGCGGCGAAACGTTTTTGAGAACTCGAGGAAAGCCACATTTTCTTCGCGCACGCCATAACGGATCCCGATCGCCGTGTGCTCGTCGTCCGCGAGGCGAGTGATGTTGCGTCCCGAGGCGCCGAGGCCTTGTAGTGACTGTATTTGCGTGGCCGGCGAGTGGAAGTGCTTTTCGAAGAGCTGCTTGAGGACGTCTGTCATTCCGAGGGTCGCTACAGAATCTTCTTTCCGAACGCCGACAGCGCCAACTCTACCGCTAACTCGGCCGTCTGGTTACGCTCATCAAGCACCGGATTCACTTCCACAATTTCGAAGCTCAGCATGCGTCCGTGGTCGGCAATGATTTCCATCGCCAGATGTCCCTCGCGATAGGTTGCTCCGCCCCACACTGGCGTTCCCACTCCCGGCGCATCTTCGGGATCGATCCAATCCATATCAAGCGAGACGTGATAGCCGACAGTGCCACGCCCGGCGAGCCGCAGCGCCTCCTCCATCACCGTGCGCATGCCGCGCTCATCGATGTCGCGCATAGTGAAAGCGTGTACACCGGAACGCTTGATGTTGTCTCGCTCATTCGCATCCACGTCGCGAATACCCACCAGCACGCAGTTGTCGGGCTTCACCTTGGGGCTGAAGCCAAAAATATTACTCAGCGGCGAATCGAACAGGCCCATGATCGCTCCGAGCGGCATTCCATGAACGTTGCCGCTGGGCGAAGTCTCGGGCGTATTGATGTCGCTGTGTGCGTCAATCCAGATGAGGCCGACCTTCTTGTTCTGGCGTCGATAAAACTCGGCTACACCTGAAACCGTGCCCGCTGCAATCGAATGGTCACCCCCCAACACCACTGGAATGTTCCCACTCTCCAGCGTCTTCAGCACCAGCTCGGCTTCTTTGGTGCAGGTTTCGGTAATCTCCGTGAGATATTTGGCGCGCGGATCGCCTTCCGGCCGCGTTTCCAGGACTGCGACCGATATGTTGCCGCCATCTTTCACGCTGTAGCCCAGGGCTTCGAGTTTGCTCTCGAGTCCGGCAACGCGCACCGCCGACGGGCCCATGTCAACTCCACGACGCGATTGGCCGAGGTCGAGCGGCACACCGATAATTCGGATCTGCTTAGCGGCCTCAATGTTCGTTAGCGGTTTAGTAGCTGGACTGGTTGCCATATGGGATCCTGTTTCGTCGAACGGCTACGGATACAACCGGTACAACATACGAGCAAATGGAATGGTCTCGCGCACGTGCTCCAGACCGCAAATCCACGCCACTGCGCGTTCGATACCCATGCCGAAGCCCGCGTGCGGCACGCCACCGAACTTGCGCAAATCAAGGTACCACTGGAAGGCCTCTTCCGGCAGCTCGTGCTCGTGAATGCGCTTCAACAACAACTCATACGATGCCATGCGTTGCGAGCCGCCGATGATTTCTCCGTAGCCCTCAGGCGCAAGCACGTCCACGCATAGCGCGAGATCGGGCCGCTCCGGATCGGGTTCCATATAGAACGCTTTCACCGCCGCCGGGTAGCGATGGACCATCACCGGCCGTTCGAACTGTGACGAGATGTACGTTTCATCGGGTGAGCCGAAATCGCCACCGTACTCAAACTTGTTTTCCAGCAGGCCCTTGGCATGAGCATCCTGCAACATCTGGACCGCTTCGTCATACGTGATACGCGGAAATGGTGCATCGATCTTCTCCAGCTTAGAGACGTTCCGGCCTACGGTCTCCAACTCTGAGCGCCTCCGTTCCAGGCAGCGCTTCACAATGAACGTAATGAAATTTTCCGCGAGATTCATCAGATCGTCGAGGTTGGCGTAAGCCATCTCGGGCTCAACCATCCAAAATTCCGTCAGGTGGCGCCGTGTCTTCGAGCGCTCGGCCCGGAACGTCGGACCAAAGCTATACACCTTGCCCAGCGCCATCGCCGTGGCTTCGATGTAGAGCTGTCCCGACTGAGTCAGGTACGCCTGCTCGTCGAAGTAGTCCACCGGAAACAGCGTGGTCGTGCCTTCGCACGCAGCCGGTGTAAGGATTGGCGGGTCGGTCAGAGTGAAGCCGCGCTCGTCGAGGAAGTCGCGTGCCGCCTTGATGATCTCGGCACGCAGGCGAAGAATCGCCGCCTGCCGTGGCGAGCGCAGCCAGAGGTGGCGATGCTCCATCAGAAAATCAACGCCATGCTCTTTGGGCGTGATGGGATATGGGTCGTCAGGATTTACCCGCTGCACCACCTGCGCATCCGTAACGTCGAGCTCGTAGCCGCCGGGAGCACGCTTGTCGGCACGAACCTTGCCAGTGACGATCACACTGGATTCCTGCGTGAGTGTTTTGACCGACTCGAAGAGTTCCGGCGTTACCGCGTTCTTCGCAATGACGCCCTGGATCACACCGCTGCCGTCGCGGAACTGCGGAAAGAGCAGCTTGCCACTTTCACGCAGGTTGTAAAGCCAGCCACGGATAGTAACGGTTGCTCCGTCGTGCCCGCCAATTTCCCGGATCGTAGTAATCGTCGGTACGGATGTTTCCATGATTCCCGTCTTTCAACGCTAAACATGAGTGGACTTGCTATGTATCCAATGTCTTATACGATTCTGCCATCTTCTCTGAGACGTTCTCGCCCTCAACGCCCTCGATCTCCAGCACTAGCGCTGGAACGTTCGGAGCGGCACGCAACAACTCCATCGTTTCCTTCCAGTCAATGGTGCCGCCCCCCGGCCACAGATGCTCATCTCGTTCGCCGCGGTTGTCGTGCACATGGGTGGTACGAATCAGGCCCTTGAGCGTCTCGAAAGCGTGTGTAACGCCGGGTGACATGTGGGCGTGCCCCACATCGAAGCACACACCAATATCGGTAAAGTGTCCGGAATGCAGCAGCTCCACTAACGCCTCAGGTGTTGAGAGCTCGTTCGGAATGTTCTCTACCACTACCTCCACTCCCAGCGGCTTGGCAAAGGCGCGTAGATGCTCTAAAGACATCATCGCCGCCTCCAGTTTTTGTCCTGAGGACGACTCGCCGCTGACGCCCACGTGTTGCACCAGGAACCGGAACGGCGCGTGCTCCGCCACTTCGATCGCCCGCTTGATCTCGTCCATCGCCGTTATACGGTCGCGCTTCTCGGTCGCCGCTATATTCAGCGGCGGAGCGCCTGTCCGGCCGAACTCGTCGTCGCCGTGCATGGGCGCGTGCATCGAATGAAAACGAATACTGGTGCTACGAAACCAGTTGGCGATCTCCCGCACGTGTTGGCGATCCGAGTAGTTGAAGTGTCCGCGCCCACCAAAAATCTCAATCACTTCTGCGCCACCCGCAACCATTTTGTCCAGCAGTCCCGGATGCAGCCGCTCGCGTCGCGCATACACCAGCGTTGACATGCCCCGCTGCATCAGAAGCCAACCGCCTTCCCATTGTTGCGGCCATCACTGGCGCCCAACCGTTCTCCGGTCTTCGGATCAATAGCGATGCATTCGGCGTCACCCCAAAACTCGCGATCATCTTTGATCTTGTGTCCCATGCCGTCGAGGATGTGGACCGTATCGGGCGAAATGCCTACCTTCTCGAGCATCAGGAGATCGGGCAGCCACTGGTTGTGGAAGCGCGGCGCGTTTACCGACTCCTGAATGTTCAACCCATAATCAATAACGCCCATCAGTACGTTGGCTACGGTTGTGATAATCGTTGGACCGCCCGGCGATCCGAGTACCAGAAACAGCTTCCCGTCCTTGTCGAGCACAATCGTCGGCGTCATCGCCGACAGTGGACGCTTGTTCGCTCCCACCGCATTGGCCGGTCCCTGGATCAGTCCGTACATATTGGGCACGCCTTGCTTGGTCGCAAAGTCGTCCATCTCATTGTTCAGCAGAAAGCCCAAGCCTTCCGCCGTGACTTTCGATCCGAAGCTGCCGTTCAGGGTTGTGGTCACCGAAACCGCATTGCCTTCGGGATCGACCACTGAGTAATGGGTCGTGTTCTCTGATTCATGGACCGCGTTCGCCAGAGGATTGGCACTGGCGTAACGGTCGAGCGCCGTGAAAATCGCCGGACGCTTCAGATCGGCCGCTGGAGTAGCGCGCCGAAGCGGTATCGTCTCCCGCCACGCTTCTGCATAACGCTTGTCGATCAGTTGGGCAACCGGGATCTTCGCAAAGTCGGGATCGCCCATAAACTCCGTGCGATCGAAGAACGACCGTTGGAAAGCCTCGGCCGTAAGGTGAATGCTTTCTGCAGAGCGGTCTCCCTGCTTCGCGAGGTCGTACCCTTCGAGAATGTTGAGGATCTCCACCAATGCGACGCCTCCAGAAGAGGGCGGGGGCGCGCTGATAACGTCGTAACCGCGATAAGTCCCGCGAATCGCCTGGCGTTCTTTTACTTCATACGCCGCCAGGTCTTCCACTGCGACCAGGCCGCCTCCTTTCTGTATGGCAGCGGCCAGCTCGCGTGCCATATCGCCGTGGTAGAAGTCATCAGGATTCTTCGCGATGCGCTCCAGAGTGTGCGCCAGCTCGGGCTGCTTGAAGATGTCGCCCTGCTGATAGAAATTGCCGTCGCGTTGAAAAATACGCCGCGACTCGGGAAACCTTGCCAGCTTCTCGTCCTGCAGGTCCATCGCCGTGCCGTAGTCCAGCACAAATCCATCGCGCGCCAACCGTATCGCGGGCTGCATCACCTGCTGCAGTGTGAGTTTTCCCCAGTGCTTTTCCGCATACGCCATCCCTGCCACGGAACTGGGCACTGCAATCGCCTTATGTCCCACTGTGCTCATCTCGGCGATAACGTTGCCTTCCTTGTCGAGGTACATGTCCGCTGCGGCCTTCGACGGCGCCTTCTCGCGGTAATCCACAAAGTGAACTTCGCCGTCGGCGCGGCGAAACAACATGAAGCCTCCTCCGCCGATGTTGCCTGCCTCGGGATGGGTCACCGCCAGAGCAAAACCGACAGCGACCGCGCCATCCACCGCGTTGCCCCCGGCTTTCATAATTTCCACACCCGCATCCGACGCGTCCGGCTGCACCGACGCCACCATAGCCTTCGGTGCGTGCGTCGGGTGCATAACGCTTCCCGCAAAAGCCGAGACGCATAGCGCCAGCGGGATGATTCCGCGCACGATGAAATGTTTCAGTTTCATAAAAAGGTGTCGGCGGGAAGACCCGAATCCTGCCGGTCTTCCATCAGAAGCGATACATGGTTTCGCTTTTTTCCCAAGTCTTGCGAAAGATTGAGGCTAGCCGACGGCACAAGGAGAGTCAAATGTGCCGCAAACGTCACTTATGTCTAGCGACATCCCGACCCCGACTCGTCTTCCGCACCGAACACACCGCCAAAAACAGATACACTGAAACAGAGGCTCACATCATCGTTGCGAGCGTGGACGAGCGCCAACCTAATTCCCGATGGCCCATAACGACCCTGTCATGAGTGCGACCACTGCTGCGGTGACTACGCACCCGCGGCTCTCGGTACAGGCTTTCTGGCTGACATTCTCTAAACTTATATCGGCCTTGCTGAACATCGCACTGCCCATCCTCCTCGTCCGTCTGATGAGCCAGACGGAGTATGGCGTCTTTAAACAGGCGTTTCTTTTTACCGGAACCGCCACCAATATTGCCGCCATGGGCCTCGGCATGAGCGCCTACTACTTCATGCCCCGCCATCCTGATAAGGGTGGCCAAATCGCATTCAACATCCTGCTGTACAACCTTATTGCAGGCTGGATCCCGTTCGTTGTACTGGCCTTCTATCCGCAAGTGCTCCGCCTTCTCTTTCGTACCGATGAACTGCTCCCCTTGTCGTTCCTGCTCGGGGTCCTCGTGTTTCTCACCCTGATGGCCAGCTTGGTGCAAATTGCCCCTGCTGCCTTGCAGGACGTACGCTACTCGACGCTATTCATCGTCGGCACGCAATTGATCCGCGCGCTGATGATGGCAGTGACGGCGCTGCTGTTTCACACGGTCAGAAGCCTCATCATCGCGTCGATTTTGAGCCAGGTGCTCAACGTCGCAGTGCTGTACTGGTATCTCAACGATCGCTTCCCTCGTTTCTGGAGACAGTTTGAGTGGAGCGCCTTTCGCGAGCAACTTGCCTACGCCCTGCCGTATGGAGCGGTAGGCATCATTTGGGTGATCCAGAAAGACCTCGACAACTACTTTGTCAGCGCGACTCTGGGACCTCGTGACTATGCCATCTATGCCGTTGGCTGGCTGGAAATTCCCCTGATTACGCTTTTCCTGGAGTCGGTAGTACAGGTCTTGATCATCCGCGTCAGCAAATTGCAGCAGGAAGGGCGCAAGGAAGAAATCGTGCGGATCACCGCTGCAGCGACGGCTCAGTTGGCGGCTGTGCAAATGCCGCTTTATATGTTGTTGCTCATTGGCGGCCACGACATCATTGTGCTGTTGTACACGAGAGCGTACGAAGCCAGCGCGCCGATTTTCGCGGTATCCATCACCTTGCTGCTGTTCACCCTCTTCCTCGTCGATCCAATCGGTCGCGCTTACGCCGATCTTCGTAAGTATGTTCTGGCGGTTAAGATCACCGCATTCATAACCCTGTTTTCAGTGCTGATTCCCGTCATTCACCGCTTCGGAATGATGGGGGCTGCGGTCGTGGCCGTACTGGTTCAAATCGGAGAGCGCCTGGCCACCGGAGCTTTGGCCGCCTATGCCGTCGACGCAAAACTCAAGGACATCAAGCGGTATCGCGACACCTTCAAAATCGCCGGCCTGACCGCCCTCGCAGGCCTGTTCGCGTATGTCGTCCGTAACCTGATTACCCCGGCCCTCCTGGTTCCGCGCATTCTCTCCGTCGGAGTGGCCTTTATGCTCGTCTATCTACCGGCGTTTTACCTGCTCCGGTTGCCCGGCTGGGAGTTCATGTCGAAAGACCGGATACAATCGTTCGTTCGTAACCAGCTGGCAAAGCTCAGGCGCCCGGCAAGGCAACCTGTATCATGATTAGCGTCGATCCCTAGCTTTGTGACCGCCGGGCGATATAGCTCGTGTAACTTTACCTCCTGTTGAGGCTACCTCCCCGTGAATTTGCTGGAAAAGGTCGTTCGTCGCTCACGCAACGAGTGGAATCGGTATTCCGAGAAGCGTCACTTGGCGCCTTTGTACTCTCCGGACCTGTCGAACCTCGACAGTGAGGCCCATCTGTCCGCCGCGATTGAATGGCTCAAGCGGGCCCAGGACGCTGGTAACAACCGCGGAGTGGCCTACGGTGTGAAGTTTGGCTCCGACTTCGACCTCAGTTATCCCGAAACCACCGGTTATATCTGCCAGACCTTCGTCGATCTTGCGCAGCGGATGAATGACCCGGAACTCGCTAAGCGCGCCATGGAAATGGGCCAATGGGAAGCGGACATTCAGTTACCCGAAGGCGCGGTCATGGGCGGTCGCTTTAACAACAACCCCACCCCCGCTGTGTTCAATACCGGAATGGTGCTGCTCGGCTGGAGCGCTCTCGTCCGTACCACTGGCGATGAGCGCATCCGCGACGCTGCCCGCCGTGCTTCCGACTGGCTGCTGAGCGTGCAGGAGCCCGACGGCAATTGGATTCGCGGCAACTCGAAGTATGCCGATTCCAACGCGACCGTCTATAACGTCAAGGCCGCATGGGGACTCTGCGAAGCCGGACTCGCCCTGAAGCGTGATGATTACGTTCAGGCTGCCATCCGGAATGCTGAGTTCTGTGTGAGCCGGCAGCAAGCCAACGGCTGGTACAGCGACTGTTGTCTCGATGACCCTTTGCATCCGCTCTTGCACACCATCGCCTATGCCATGCAGGGCTTACTGGAAATTGGAAAGCTTTCGGGCCGAAAGGATTTCATCGCGGCGGCACAGCGTACCGCTGACTCCGAGATCGCCATCCTTGGCGCTGATGGGTTTCTCCCGGGACGTCAGGATTCGTCGTTCCACGGTACCGTGAGCTGGTGTTGTCTTACGGGCTCCGCCCAGACATCCATTGTGTGCAGCGATCTTTACATGCTCACCGGGACCCCGAAATATCAGGAGGCGGCCCAGCGTCTGAACCGTTACCTGATGGCACATCACGATATTCGAAATTCCGACCTCCGCTTGCGCGGCGGCCTCCCAGGGTCTTGGCCGGTGGACGGCGACTACGGCTGCCTGCAAATCCTCAACTGGGCAACAAAGTTTCTGGTGGATGCGTTGGCACGGCAGAAATATCAGAACGGTGTTCCATCGGCACGATGAGCACCACTTCGATTCTTACGAAACTTGCTTCTGGCGATCGCAGCAGCGAAGAACTGCTGACTCAGTCCAGCCGGGCGAATCCTTTTTGTACCGTGCAATACGCTCAGGCCATGCAATCCTTGGGGCGTGATGTTTGGCTGGTTGGCGTTCGTTCTGACTCGTCCAACCCCGACGTAACGTTGGGGTGCATTAAACGCGGCCGGCTCTCGGTTGAACTAGAGTTCATCTCGCTTCCGGCCTGTGCCGCTTCCGGTGAGTTCTGGCGAGCCGTCGATCAACTGTGCCGGCAAGCAGGTGTCTCCGATCTGGTCGCGGCAACGTTCAACTCTCCTTCCTTCGAACTTCCTCCTCTACGCGGGGAACTATCGCGCCGCGCTCGCGAGGAGTATGTGCTCCCCTTGACCGGCGCCGACCTGGGCGCCAAGCTGGGCTCCAACCACAAACGCAACGTCAAGAAGGCCCAGAAGGCCGGGGTCAACATTCGCCGTACCCGCGACAATCTTGACTGGCTCACGCAACACACTACCTTGATGGCCCAGTCTGCGCAGCGGCGCGTCGCGCGCGGCGAAGCGGTTGCTCTTGATACCGAGGCTGCCTTCTACCGCGCCCTTATGCAGCAGGGCGCAGCCGAATTGTTTCAGGCGGTGCTCGGCGACAGTATCCTCTCGTCTGTTTTTGTCATGCTGTCCCCGCTTACCGGCTACTACCAGTCCGCCGGAAGCAGTCCCGAGGGAATGAGCCTTGGCGCGTCGCACTTCCTCCTTCACGAGATCGCCCAGGTTTTGCAACGTGAGGGCCGCTACACCTTCAACCTCGGCGGTGCCGACCGAGGTTCGTCGCTGGCGCGATTCAAACTGGGCTTTGGCCCTGAAACGGTCTTATTGACGGCGGCCACTGCTTACATTGGTGCCCCGTGGAAGAAGAAGCTCCGAAGCGCAGTAACTCTTGCCCGCACTGACCGCAAGGAATTCCTCAAGACTTTGATGGGTAGCACGCTTGGCATGCAGGTATTTCGTGGCGAAACCAGCAGTGTGCCACCCGCACCGGACCTGCCCGTGCCCGAGGCCCGTTTCGAACCTCTGAGCGAAGAACAGCTGTCCGCGTTGTCGAGCCCTGCTGACGACCCGGATTTTCACAATCGTCAAATGGATCGGCTGCGCCGGTTCGGCAAAAGTTATGCGTACGCGGTATGGGTCGGAGACGCTGTGGCGCACATTTCCTGGATGCTGCCGCCTGCCGCAGTCGAACGCGACAATCCCGTCGTGCTCCAGTTAGAGGAAGACGAACGCGAGATTACCTGCTGTGAAACCGACACTGCTTTTCGGGGTAAGGGTTTGTACCCTTACGCGATTCAGTGTCTCGCGGCGGTCGCTCGCGAACAGGGGGTTCGGCGCATTTACATGAAGACGACCGACGCCAATCAATCGTCGCAGCATGGAATTCGCAAGGCAGGACTCAAGCTGATCGGGGCCGCGCAAGTGATCCACCCGCCTCTGGCGCCTTCAAAAACCATCATCCGCCGCAAGTTCGCAAAGTAGTTGCGACGCGGTCACGCACTTCGTGAGGCCAGGCGCTCATCCGCCAGCTTCAGCACCGATTCCACCAGCAGGTCAAAATCCTCCCGGCGGCTGCGGTGGTTCGTAATCGCCACGCGAATCGCCAATTTGCCGTGAATTCGCGTGGTTGACGGCGCCGCGATGCCTCGCTCCTGCAAGTCGGCCACGATGTCACGATTCAACTGATCGAGGTCCTTCTCCGCAATGTCCGCGTCCCTATAACGGAAGCAGACAATATTCAGTGTCGGCTCCGCGAGCAACTCAAGTTCCGGCTTGCCTTTCACCAGCTTCGCCAGGTACTGGGCCTGCCCGCAATTCTTTTCCACCATTCGTCCCAGCTTCCGCGTGCCGTGCTCCTTGATCGCGAACCACACCTTCAGCGCTCGAAAGCTGCGCGACAACTCAGGACCCAGGTCGGTAAACCATTCTCCTCCGCCGGCGAGCCCGCGATCGGAATGCTGAAGATAGTCCGGTCTGGCCGCAAATGCCTGCTTTTGCAATTGACCGTCGCGCACCAGCACGCACCCCGCGTCATACTGCACGTACATCCACTTATGAAAGTCGAACGCCACCGAGTCTGCGCGTTCGATTCCGCGAATGAGCGGCTTCAACGACTCACTGAGCCCGCAGAGAGCGCCGAATGCCGCGTCCACATGAAACCAGGAACCTTCTTCCGCACAGATGTCCGCCAGTTTCTCCAGGTCATCCAAGGCACCCGTATTCACCGTCCCAGCGCACCCGATCACGCAGAACGGCTGCTTCCCTGCCTTGCGGTCTTCCTGGATCGCACGCTGCAATGCTGCCGTATCGATGGCAAACCTCCCGTCCACCGCGATCTTTCGCAGCGATTCGCGCCCCAGTCCCAACAATTCCAGAGCCTTCACCACCGAGCTGTGCGCTTCGCTCGAAGCATACGCAACCAGCGGTTTGGACGCGCACCCGACGCCCTTCGCCCGTACGTCGCACCCAGCACGGGCGTTGCGCGCTACCGCCAGTCCGATTACGCTTCCCATCGACGTTCCGCTCACGAGCACGCCACTGGCCGACTCGGGATAACCCACGATCTCGCGACACCAATCGATGACTTGCCGCTCGACGTACAGTGCGCCATGATCGCGTCCGCCGCAATTGGAGTTCATGGCGGCCGCCATCATCTCACTGAGAATCCCGGTCGCCATCCCCGTGCCATGTACCCATCCCCAGAACCGCGGATGAATGTTTCCCGCAGGATACGGAAAGATGTTTTCCCGAAAGTCGCGATAAGTTTGCTCGGTGCTCTGGGATGTAGCCGGCAGCGGCTGCCGTAAATTCTCTTTCACGTTTTCGGGAACCGGCTGCCACAAAGGCCTCTCGCGCACGTCCCGTAGATAGTCAATGGCGTTATCTAGTGCGCTGTGCGCGAGGCTCCGAAACGCTTCCCAATCCTGCGGATCCAGAGTTTCGTCCAACGAAACTTCAGAGGTGTCCTTCAACTCGTCCATGTCGCGATTCTAGCTCCGCTACTGCAACGTGACCAACGGACTCCGTGCTAAACTGACGCGGCTGTCCACTTCGCAGGAGTGTACGAAGCTTTGTCAGGATTTCTTGTCCAAAGTTCTCCAGGTCTTGTAGATCCGTCCTCGGGAATGAAGTTAATTGACCTTGGCGACTGCGAAGTGACCGGCACATTTGCCCTCGGAACTGCCCGTGCTGCCTGGACTTACTGGAACAACAGCAGTCAGTGGCACGTTTCCCGTACCGGCAGTCGCGTCCTCCTCATCGAAGGCCAGCCCGATCGCTTTCCCGAGCTTGGGGAATCGGTCGAGCATTGGCTGCAAGGCAGATTTGGCAGCTTCCGTGGTTTCGAGATTACGCAGGAGGCGCCCGCCAGTCCTGCCATTGTGCGGGCCTTCGTTGATCCGCTGTGTACCCGTCCGCTCTATTACTTTGCCCGTAATAACAGCGTCTGCATCGCCGATAAACTGGCAACCGTAGTCATAAATACTCCCGGAGGCATTGAGCCCGATTGGAGCGGCCTGTTCGAAGGCGCCGCTCTCGGCACCCTCTACTCGCGAAAGACGACTTGTGCAGGCGCCGTCTGGGTCGAGCCCGGACAAGCCCTTGAGTTCGAGTCCGGCGTTTTGAAGCGCACGTGGAAGAACACGCTGCCGTCCGATTCGAGCTTCACCGAGAGCGAAGTGGCAGCCCATCCTGCCGAAACCCTGCGCCTGGCCATTGAGAAAGCCATCGATCAAACTTGGAGCGACACCGACATTCGGCTCCTGTTAAGCGGCGGCCTCGATTCCCGCATCCTGCTCATGCTGGCTCCCGGCAAGCGCAAAGCGCTTTCGCTGGAGCTCTACACCAAAGAGGCGCGCATTACCGAGCAGGTCGCCGAAGCCGCGGGTGCCGAGTTACAACTCGTCGAGCCACCCGACTCCCGCATCCAGATGACGTACGGCTATCTGGCGACCGGGGCCATGCACGACTCGCGCTTCGTCTCGCATCTGGGACTGGTACAGGATTGGCGCCGCCGCGGCGTGCCCGGCGTCACCCACGGCTACTTCCATAACACCATGTACCGCGGCTGGACTGCCGGGCCTTACGAAAAGTATCCCGAGCGCGACTCGATCCTGTATCAGTGGATGGGACACAATGCGTACTACCTCGACAAGTATGGCTGCAAGTACGACCGGCTTCCGCGGCAGTTTCACAACCTGTTGACTAACGATGGCAAGACGGTACTTGAGCGCCAGCTTCGCGAACTCTCCGATTCTCTGGTTCCAGTCATGGTCGAGGGTTACGACCTCACCTTCGAGCGTCGCCTGATGGAATTCGTTTCCCGGCAGATTTATTTCTGCGTGATGCTCGGCTGGTACGAAGGCGTCGATGTTGTATCGCCCGTCTTTCAACCGCCAATTTGGACCTGGTACGCCCTCAGCCATCCCCGCCATCGTGATCGCGATTGGGCAGTCCGCGAGCTGTTCCTTTCCCTTTCGCATCCCGCCGCGAAATTGCCCGATGCCAACACCGGTGAACGTGTAGTGCACTTGCCGCCAAGTCCCCGCGACAAGATCCGCAACCAGTTCTGGTATCCGGCCGCCCGCGCCGCCAAGAGAATGCTCCGGAGATCGAAGCCGTCTGAGGGACCGACCACCGACTGGTGTACTCGCTTCCGCAAGCCGAACACCATCGAAGCCATCGCCGACGGCATTAGCATTCTGCTCGACAATCCCCTGTTCGACCGAAAGCGCTTGCAAACCACCCTCGACGATTTTCGCAACGGCAACGACGATCTCGTGGACACCATCGACGCTGCCATGACGGTCGGCCAGTGGCAGCGGTTGGCTACACAGCCCACATGGTTGACCGATTACGTGAGAGTATTGCGAACTGACGACTTCGCCGCGCCGCAAGAAGCCGCGCCCAAATCTGGATCCGAAACCTTGTCCGCGTCGGCCTGATCGCCGCGCACGAACGCAGAGAGAGCATGCCAAAGACTGCTACTGCCAAAAACGTTTTCGCCGGTCCCGATGCCCTGAAAGAGTTCCTCGACCCCGACTGTAATCCCCCTCTGCCGCTGGTTGAATTGCCCGCGCACCTCAACCCGTTCGCCGCCCAGAAAGTTCGCATCTTCGCCAAGCTGCTTTATCTTCTGCCGCTGCTTAACAACAAGTCGCTGCCTGTGCTCAAAATGTTGCAGGACGCCTCTCACGATCTCGAAGGCGTGCACACTATCGTTGAGAACTCCTCCGGCAATACGGCGTTCTCGTTGGCTATCGTTGCCCGCCTCTACGGCATTCAGAACGTCCGCGCGATTGTCCCTATGGATATCGCGCCCGGCAAGCTCGAGCTACTGCGGCTCGCAGGCGCCGATGTCCGTTTTGCTCCCTCCAACGGTGGAGGCATCGCCCTCGCTAAGCAGATCGGTAAGAAGCCGGGTTTCCTGAACCTCGATCAGTACGGTAATCCCGCTAACATCGAGGCCCACGCCATCTGGACGGCTCGCCAGGTTTGGGAACAGACCGACGGCAATCTGTCCATTTACTGTGCTGGACTCGGCACGACGGGCACTGCGCTTGGTGCCGTGAAGTTCTTCCGCGAACACGGAAACAAGGTGACCGTTGTAGGCACCTACGTTCTTCCCGACGCCGCTATCCCGGGCGTAAGGTCTATCGCCCGGCTCAGTGAAATCTCCTTCGACTGGGAATCGGAAGTGCCCAACCGCGTTGGCGCGGGCACGGCGGAGTCCTACAAACATAGCCTCGACCTTTGTCGTGGCGGCTTGATGGCTGGCCCCAGTTCAGGCTTCGCTCTGGCGGGATTGCTTCGCTTCCTCGAACAGCATCCTGACCTCGATCGGTTCCGCAATTCCGACGGTGAAGTTGTCTCGGTATTTATTTGTTGCGATACTCCCTTTCCGTATCTCGACAAATACTCGACGATCCTTAATCCGTCAGATTTCGCCGTCCGGGGGGTTCCGCAAGGCGAAGAAGACGACGAATAACTCGGCGCCTCAATTCACACCGCTGTAACCCAGTCGATACGTCAGCGTGATTCGCGCCCGCCGCCGCGAACTTGTATTAGACTCTCCTACAACCATGAGCACACCGGCTGATGTGCCCCGTAACGCTTCAGTGGTTTCTAGTCAGTCGGCCGCGTCCGTCACCGCCCGACCGGGCTTCAACGAAGACTGGCTGGCCGTCTGCATCGGCCTCTTCACCTTCACCTGTTCGCTGGGAATGCTTTTCGGCGCTGATGTCCTCGGGTGGGCCGTGACTACCTCCGTATGGACATCCCCTGAGAAAGCTCTCGCTACAGTATCCAAAGGCTATGCCTCTCTACCGGGGCTGCTTTCGCTGCTCGCTACTTACGCGTTCCTGCTCGTCGTCCTCACCATTGGAGCGAAACTCCTGCGCGCCAACGTTGGACGCTTCGCCATCGGCTTCACCATCATCTTCTTCCTCAGTTACCTGTGCTGGTTTCTTGGCAGTTGGGCCTTTATCGCCGCCACCCCCGACAAACGTCAGGCCCTCAAGATTGGCTGGTCCCTCAATCTCACCAACGAGTCCGGCTTCATCATCGCTCTGCTCGTCGGCCTCTTCATCGGCAATTTTCTTCCCGGTGTTTACAACTTCCTGAAAGAAGCCATCCGCCCCGAGCTTTACATCAAGACCGCCATCGTCATCCTCGGTGGATTTCTCGGCATCACAGCGCTTGACCAGCGGCGGCTCGCCTCCGCCATGCTCTTCCAGGGACTATGCGCTATCGTTTGCGCCTACCTGATCTTCTGGCCCGTGGTGTACTACGTCGCGCGGCGTTACTTCGGATTCAGTCGCGAATGGGCCGCTCCGCTCGCTTCAGGTATCTCGATCTGCGGAGTCTCGGCTGCCATCGCCACCGGTAGCGCCATACGGGCCCGTGCCGTGATACCTGTCATGGTGTCGTCTCTGGTAGTCGTCTTCTCCGTGGTCGAACTTCTGATTCTGCCCTTTGCCGCCCAACACTTTCTCTATCACCAGCCCATGGTTGCGGGCGCATGGATGGGCCTTGCCGTTAAGACCGACGGCGCCGCTGTCGCCAGCGGAGCCATCGCCGACGCTCTCATACGCAGCCAGGCGCTAGCTGCCTCCGGCTTGAACTTCGAGCCCGGATGGATTCTCGGCGCCACCACCACTGTCAAGGTTTTCATCGATATCTTCATCGGCGTATGGGCGTTTCTATTGGCTTGGATCTGGTCATCGAAGATTGAACGCCGCAACGGCGACCGCGTTCGCGCCGGAGAAATCTGGCAGCGCTTTCCCAAGTTCATCCTCGGTTACGTCGCAACGTTCTTCATCGTGTTACTCATCGGCGCGTCCTCTCCTGCCATCGTGCCCAAGGTAAAAGCGGCCATGGCCCAAGCCAATGTCTTTCGCACCATCTTCTTCGTAATGACGTTTTTCTCCATCGGCGTGGTGTCTAACTTCCGCCGCCTCTGGCAGGAAGGCATCGCCAAGCTCGCTGCGGTCTACGTTCTCTGTTTGTTCGGATACATCATCTGGGTCGGACTGTTGATTGCCTGGCTCTTCTTCAACGGAATGTTGCCGCCCATCGTCAAGGGATAACGCACGGAGGATTATTTGTGACGGAACCTCGCATCGCCGACGAACTCCGTAAGATGGAAGATGAGTACGAACCACTACTTCCCATCGAGATCAAGCTCATTTGGGTAACGCTTGTTGTCGGAATCGTGCTCTCGGTCGTCCTTGTCCTGCTGAGCCGCAGTTTCTCGTAACCCGGCTTTATTTCCCGCGCGCTTCTTTCTCCGCGATGGCGGCTTTCACCAATTTCTTGATGAGCGCCGCCGGCAGCGGCTTGTCGAGCGCAAACCGAATCGTCCCCTTCGACGTGGAGTAGTTCTTCAGCTCCTTCTTCATCGGGCCCAGCAGCGTACCGCTCATTCCAAACAGCGAACAGTGTTCTTCAAACGCCGCATATCCCACCAGCATGCCTTTGTACTTGACGCACGGAATGCGGTAGCTGATGACCTCCGTCGCCTCCGCCGGAAGCACCGACTGGATGACCGCGCGAACTCTCTTCAGTGTCGTACGTCCCGGTTCAGGCACCGCAGCCAGATACTCTTCCACGGTCTTGGGAACCTTACCGCCGGCCGCCTTCTTCATACGAACCTCCGAAAACGTCGTCGCACAGAGTATCACCATACACCTGCCGACATGCCGCACCTGTCTTCCACCGCTTACCTGGAATATCCACAGTTAATCCACACCCCCACATAGAATCAGAATGGCGCGTCCTTCCTTTCATCCGGCAACTTAAGTGAAACTGGTTCATCCGCCTTGGCGCGGCTTTACAGCTGCGGAAAAACTCGCTTCGGGCGATTTAGGTAGAGCTGGCCTTCAGGCCAGCATGTCTAATTAGCTGGCCTTCAGGCCGCGTCTAAGCAATTTATTGAATCCCCGTGGGGCTTAGCCCCGAGGCGCGAGGAAAGTTGTTATCACCATGGCCGTTCCCGGCGATTTTGCCAGCACTGTCAAGCAACAGGCCGACATCGTCCGCATTGTGGGCGAGTACGTCAAGCTGCGCAAGAGCGGCGCACAAAATTACTCCGGGCTCTGCCCGTTTCATCAGGAAAAGACCCCATCGTTTTCCGTCCACGCCGGCAATCAGTTCTTCCATTGCTTCGGCTGCAACGCCGGAGGCGATGTTTTCACCTTCGTTCAGAAAATTGAAAATGTCACCTTCCCCGAGGCCGTACGCGCGGTGGCCGAAAAGCTTGGCATCCCTATGCCGAAGGTCACCTACGCCTCACCGGAAGAAGCCCGCCAGGCGAAGCACCGCGGCGCACTCCTCGACATTCATGAGCGTGCTTGTTCGTTCTTCCAGGAACAGCTGAAGCGTCCCGAAGCCGCGCATGCCCGCGAATACCTCAAGACTCGTGGCCTTACCGCCGACATCATCGCTGAGTTCCGCATCGGCTTTGCCCCCGAATCGGGCTTCCTGTTACGCGACGCCGTCCGCGGCCAGTTCGACGAAGAAATCATGCGTGAGTCAGGTCTCTTCTCGTGGAAAGAAAAAGACCAGTCGCCGGGAGAGCAGACCCAGCAGAAGACCGCCCTGTACTCCAAATTCCGTAACCGCGTAATGTTCCCCATCGCCACCGAGCAAGGGAAAGTCATCGCCTTCACCGGCAGGACCCTCGCCAGCGATGAGAAATCCGGGCCGAAGTATCTCAACTCGCCCGAAACCTCCATCTACTCCAAATCGCGCGTGCTCTTCAACCTCGACAGGGCGAAAGAAGCTATCCGCAAGCTCGACTACGTCATCCTGGTTGAAGGCCAGATGGATTGCATCTCCGTTTACTCCGCGGGGCTGCACAACGTCATCGCCAGCTCCGGCACGGCCTTCACCGAGCCGCAAGCCCGGGTATTGGGCCGCTTCAGCAAGAAGATCGTCGTCAACTTCGATCCCGATACCGCCGGCGCCGCCGCCGCCGAGCGCTCGCTCTCGCTATTGGTGAGCGAAGACTTCGAGATCAAAGTACTTACCCTGGAAGCCGGCTTTGATCCCGATCTCTACATCCGCAAGAAGGGTGCCAACGCGTACATCGACGCACTCGGCCACTCGCAGAAGTATTTCGACTACCTCATCGAGCACGCGCGGGCGTTGCATGCGGTTCGCACCCCCGAAGGTAAACAGAAGGCCCTGAACTACCTCCTGCCGCACATTCAGCGTGTGTCCAGCCGCATCGTCCGCGACGAGCTGGCCAACGAGGTCGCGCATCGCCTCGGCATCGAATCGAAGATCATGCGCCAGGAACTGCGCCACGCCGCTACCACCCGCTCCGCCGGACGCGTCAACGCTCCCGCCGCGCTGGCCCTCACCGATGCCGAGCGAGTCCTCATCCGCGCCCTCGCCAGTCGCGATCTCGCTCACGCCACTGTCACCGCCCGCGAAGGCGTCGATCCCGATTTCGAGCCTGCCCGGCAGGCGCATTACTTTCTTACCCAGGAGCGCCTGCACGAGGGCTTCGCCTCGCAGCCGCTGATCGACGCACTGCTCACCGCCCACGAAGAGTCCGTCGATCCTATGGGCCTGCCGCTCGACGAGAACGATCGCCGCCTCATCGCTTCTGTCCTGATGGCCGACCAGGAAGACCTCACGCCCGAGCTGCTCGAGAACGCTGTTCGCTCCTTGCGCAAACGCGTCATCGTGCGCCGCCTCGACGACCTCCAGCACCAGCTCACCGACGCCGAACGCCGCAACGACTCGGCCCTCTCCACTCGCTTGTTGCAGGAGCGGGTCAATCTCCGGCGGGCCATGCAATCGGCCTCCGAGAACCCGGCATCAACAACGTAACTGATTGCCACACAATGACTTACGCTAAATCTGTCCCGCCCTGAACGGCGTTCGACATCGTGTAACGGAGTGCAACAAATTACTGCCCCGCCTCATCTAAGTACTAACGTTGACAATAATCTGCTGGTGGTACGCCCTATGAAGTCAGCGGCGGAAAGGCATACAACTCCAAGTGACGGGCTTGGTTGTTGTATAATTGGAAGGTTTCCGCATATTTCGGTACTCCCATACCTATCTCCCGTCGTGGTGTGCACTAACAAGAGCGCCTCATGCAGGGCGCCGAGGAAATTCCGCTTTGGCTCTAGAAGATAAGTTCGACGATATCAAAAAATTGATCGACGTAGGAAAAGAGAAGGGTTACCTCACCTACGATGAGGTCAACGATCTCATTCCTCATGATGTCCACTCTCCCGATGACCTCGATGATCTGATCACGACCATCGGTGGTCAAGGCATCGATGTACTCGAAGGCCCCAAGTCCCCCAGCGCTCTCGACAAGTTCGATAAGGGCGACATGGAAGCCGGCGAAGACGTCGAACTCGACCTCACGCCCGGCGCTCTCGAGAAAACCAACGACCCTGTCCGCATGTATCTCCGCGAGATGGGCACCGTACCGCTGCTCACTCGTGAAGGCGAAGTCGAAATCGCCAAGCGTATCGAGCGCGGCCAGCTTCGCGTCCTCAAGGCCCTGTCGCGTTCGCCCATCGTCATTCGCGAAATCATCGCCATGGGCGAGGACCTCAAGCGTGGCGTCCGTTCCATCAAGGAAGTCGTGCTCTTCGATGAGGACGAAATCACCGAAGAAGTGCTCGACAAACGCCGCAACGACATCACCGGCCGCATCGACGAGCTCAACAAGCACTACAAGAAATCGCAGCAGTTGATCGAAAAGCTCGCCGGAATCGTCCCCAAGAAGAACGCTCGCCTGCATCGCAAGACGCGGTGGGCCCTGGGGCGCGAGCAGGTCGAGATCTCCAAAGTCATCCGCAAGCTTGGCTTCACCAATACTGAGCGCAAGCGCCTCATCGACCGTGTCAACAAGACGGTTGACAGCATGCGTGGCCTCGACAAGCAGGCCATTAACTTCGAAAAGCGCGCCGAAGCCACCCGCTCCGACGAGCAGCGCAAGGAACTTCGCAAGCAGGTACGCGGCATTCGTTCCGACCTCGAACGCATGGAAGGCGATGCCGGCGCTAACTTTGCCGAGCTGAAGCGCACCCAGCGCGAAATCGTGCAGGGTGACGTCGACGCCGAGTACGCCAAGCGCGAACTCATCGAAGCCAACCTGCGACTCGTGGTTTCGATTGCCAAGAAGTACACCAACCGCGGACTCCAGTTCCTCGACCTCATTCAGGAAGGCAACATCGGCCTGATGAAAGCCGTGGACAAGTTCGAATACCGCCGTGGCTACAAGTTCTCCACCTACGCCACGTGGTGGATCCGTCAAGCCATCACCCGCGCCATCGCCGACCAGGCGCGCACCATCCGTATTCCGGTGCACATGATCGAGACCATCAACAAGCTCATCCGCACCTCGCGTCAGCTTGTGCAGGAACTCGGTCGCGAGCCTACCTCGGAAGAAATCGCCAAGCGCATGGACATCCCGGTGGCCAAGGTGCGCAAGGTGCTGAAGATCGCGCAGGAACCGATTTCGCTGGAGACGCCCATTGGCGAGGAAGAAGATTCCCACCTCGGTGACTTCATCGAAGATCGTGCCGTGGTCTCACCGGCCGAAGCCGTCATCAACGTCAACCTCAAGGAGCAGACATCGAACGTCCTTCGTTCGCTGACCGCTCGCGAGGAAAAGGTCATCAAGATGCGCTTCGGACTGGAAGATGGCTCCGAGCACACCCTCGAAGAAGTCGGCCAGTCGTTCGCGGTCACTCGCGAGCGCATCCGCCAAATCGAGGCGAAGGCGCTCCGCAAGCTGCGTCATCCGTCTCGTTCGCGCAAGCTGCGCGCTTTCATGGACGGCGTGCACGACTAGCATCTAACGGAAAAGTTCGGTGCCCCATCCTTTCCCATCTTTTGGGAAAGGGTGGGAAACTGAACCGTGGTGAGCAAAGGCGCGAGCAATCGCGCTTTTTCGCTTCCACCAGATCCAGCCCCGAAACGGAACCAGTCGTCCCAGATCCTGCACGAACTCCGATCGCCGCCCCGACTCCGCGCTTACACTGAAGTTGGCCCATGACATCCTCGTCGAAGCTCATCCACCTGCTTCTCGCACTCGCTCTAATCGCCACACTCCGCGTCCCGGCTACCGCTCAAAATTCTGCCGCTGTCACAAATCAGCGCCCAGATCGTCCGTCTTCAGCAGTCCCTGAAAGACACGCCCATCGCGGACAAAGATTTCGCGCAGCTCTCTTCCATGATCGACGGTGCACTCCAAGCCGCATCCGCCGCCCTGAATTCCGGGCAAACCTATCTCGCGCTTGAGAAACTGGGTCAAGCTGAAGACTTGCTGCAAGGCGCGCGACGAGCCGCCGACAAAGCTGAAGTCGAGAAGGGAGGCCTGCCTGCATTTCAGTCGCAATGGAATAAAGCCAGCCTGCGTCTCACCGCGCTCGACAAAGAAGCCCACGCTCGGCAGTGGAACCGATCTCCTCTCGCCGTCCGCGCCTTGGCCGAGGCGGCGCAAGGCAAGGCGATCCCTCTGCTCGAAGGCGGTCAGGGATTCGCCGTCGCAACGGGCCCCAAAGACGGACTGTTCTACATCGGCGAGGCTGAAGGCGAGACCGAATTCGCCGCCTTTTGCGCGTCCCTCGCGATGCCGGGCAAGGCCGCAGCGCCGCCTTTGCGATCGCTGCTCCCGAGCTACAGAGCTCTGCAAACGAGGACGAACGCCGCGTTTCAGCCCCCGAAATCCATCGACCTCCACAGCCGTTTCATTGCCCTGAATTCCCAGATCAAACTGGCACAGGAGCTCGACTCTTCGAAGTTCTATGCCGGGGCCCTCTACGCCTATCTGGAAGCCGTAAGGCATTACGGCTTACTCGACGCCCCTCCCCTCGACGCGGCAAAGCAAGCGGAACTGAAATCAGCCATCGCATGCCGAGCGCACCAAGCTCGCCGCTTCACCCAACGACGATTCCATCGCCCAGCTCTTTCTCGAGCGCGCCGAATCCTACACCGCCCACGCCGACGGCTCTACCCCAACCGCCGACGAGTGGAGAAGCGCTCGCGTGATCCTCGATCAGGTGCTCCCCGCCTATTACGCTGCGCTGAAGCCCGCCACGCCCGTCGAACGTGCCTCCGGCAAGACGGTCGAGATTACGCTCGTGCGCTGGCCCTACACTTGAAACATTTCCGATCCAGCAAGTTTGCTGGTACAGGAAGTAGCGGCAAAGTATCCCGGCCAGGTGACCTTCGTCAGCGAAAACTTCGGCGGATCGAAGCTGGCCGATCGTTACGGAGTCAAAGGATACCCCGCCGTCTTTGTCGACGACGTATTAGTCGCCGTACCTCGCGACTTCGGATATTTCGGCGAAGTCGAAGGCACCGGCCGCTACGCCCCTTGGAAGAACGCCGACAATCAGGCGAAATTCAAGGCTGACTTGGTTCGCATGATCGATCTCATCCTCGCCGGCAAGAAGGATGTGGTGGCCAGGGAACATGCGACCGTCAGCGGCGGTGCGCATGAGCTAGCCGCCCTCCCCACCTTCAGGCTCACCGACCTCGCGGGACACCCCTTGACTGCCGATCAGCTTGCCGGACGCGCGGTGCTCGTAGAATTCTGGGCCACCTGGTGCCCTCCTTGCCGCTCCACTTTGCAATGGCTGGGTGACCTGAAGCAAAAGTACGGCGATCGCATTGCAATCCTGGCTCTCGCGGTCGAGTCTCCCCAGGATCAGGTTCATTCCACTGTGAGTGCGCTCAGCCCGGAGCTGAAATGGGCCATCGCCGACGCTCCCACTGCGGCGGCGTTCGGTGACATCACATCCGTCCCCACGATGTTCCTGTTTGATCGCTTCGGAAAAACCGCCCGAGTTTTTTACGGCGCCCCTCCTGACCTTCATGAGCAGGCGGAGAACACACTCAAGCAGTTAGTGAAATGACACCAGCATGACGGCCGCCCGGAGCCGGCCGAGCTTTTGGCCTTTCTACCGATGTTCCGGCCTGCTCTCTGACGACCACACTCCCTGGATGACGGCAAACAGAAATGCCGTACTGAGCCCGAACAGCAACCATCCGTTCAGCGCTTCCAGTGCCCCCATCAGGCGCCAGTGGTCGTCCAGAGCGATGGTGGTGTGCCCGTAGCTCGTCAGCGCATTCAGCGAGTAGAGCATCGCGACCCTGGAGTCAGGCAGCGCACCCAGTATCCGGTAGGCGGCGGCCCAGATACCGGCCTCGAACCCGTGCAAGCAAGTTGCCACTAAGGTCGTTGCTCCCACAACCGCAACGAACGCCAGCCTGGGATGACGACGCGATCTCATGCTTTTGCTGCGCCGAACAACTCTCTCGCTCAAGAGGCCGAGTCCCGAAACGTGGATAATCACCGTCAGCACGATCAAAGGTAGACCCCACGCCCAGTCGGCTGACCAGGGCGCCGCCCCGGGCGCGAGGAACTCGCACGCGGTGTGCGTGATTGTCACTTTGCCGGCAGTCCTTCCGTCTTCTGCCGCAGCGCTCTGTCTTGCACCGCCAGTTTGTAAGCCACATAGTACTTGTAAATATTCGAGACGTAGGTCACCGTTTCCTGACCAATGTCTTTCGCCGCAACCAGTTCCACGTTGTTGAACCACACGTTCGGATCCAGGCCCATGGCGGGCGCTTCTTTGCGCAGCCGCGCAATACGGTTCGGCCCCGCGTTATAGCTGGCGAATACAAACAGCGTCTTGTTCAACGGATCGATCGCCGGGTCGTTGAAGTAGCGGTTATCGATGTCGCGCAGCATCTTGACCCCGGCATGAATATTGGTGTCCGCCGTATTCACGTTGGGAATGTTGATCGGGCTTGCCGCCGCGTACTTGGGAATCACCTGCATGATCCCGACCGCCCCGCTCGGGTTCCGCTTACTCTGGTCCAGCAACGACTCCTGGTAGCCTTGCGCCGCAATCATCAGGTAATCGAAATCATATTCTCCAGCGTATTTCTGAAAAAGGTCGAGGTTGGTCTGGAACTTCTTCATCTCCTGCGCGGATGTCGAATCCTTCACCCACTTTGTGTTTTGCAGATAGCGCCGTAACAAAGTATTGCCGAACGACGATCCCACAGCGTGGGACGAGACAAACTCGTCAACCAGTTGCTTGAACTGCGGATTGTTCTTGCGCATGACCCACCCCAGTTGAACTCCGCTGGCGATCACCAGGTCGGGGTGCGGTTGAATCTTATCGAGCACCTTCGACCACAAGTCGGCCCGTATCTTCGTTGTGACCGTCGCGGGGATCAGTCCAGCGTTGACCATTTGTACCAGATCGTCGTCCATCAGGTTCTTGTCCGCCGCTTTAATAACGATTGGCGGTTTACCTTCTTTTTGCAGCGTTTCGTTTACCTTTTGCAGATTTGTGTAATAGGTCGTCATCGGGTTCGCGTACACCTCTTTACCCCCCAGGTCGGCGAGCGTGGAAACCGCGCCGAACTTCGGTCCAGTCACCACGATCTGGGTCACATCTGTCTGGATCGGCGTGGAAAATGCCACCTGCTGCTCCCGTTCCGGCGTGATTACCACTCCATACGCGATCATGTCGCCCACGCCCTGCATCAGGGCCGCTTCCAGTTGATCGGGACGCACCGGAATGAACGTCACCTTCACGTCCAGCGTCCCCGTCTTGAGTTTTTGGTTAACGAACTTCTGCAGTTCTTCCAGCGCCTCAAACATCACACCTTTGGGATGTCCCTGTTCGTAGAAAAAAGCGATCGGGCTGAGTATCACCAGCGCGCGAATATTGCGTGCTTTCGCCATCTCATCCAGATCGCCCGTGCGCCGCCCGAAAGCCGTCGGCAACTTGACCTCTTGGGAGCTCGCGGGTAGTTCTTCGGGCGACACCGCCGGCCCAGCAGCGGGCGCGGCCGCTGTCTGCGCCTTCGCTGGCTCCGCAGGCGCCGGAGCCTCAGCTTTCTTGCTACAGCCCGCCAGCAAAAGCAGCGCCAGCAAAGGCAGCGTGAACTTGGAAGTGCGACGCGCCGGCCTCGAGGTTATCGACATTCATCTTCTCCCGCACCGAGCTTGGGTTGGAAGGGACGCACGCTCGGAGCACGCCCGGTTCGAGTGCGGGTTCAGAGGGACAGATCCGCACGATGTTAGCAGCCGCCTACGGCTGGCGCGGCGGCCCGATCAGCGGCGTCTTCACCGGCTTCGCCATGCCATAAAAGACGACCACGCCCTGCCCCGCACCTTGGGTTTGTAATGCTTCATCAACCTTGCCGAAGGCATCCGTGGGGTTCTGCCAGTTGTTGGTAACCCAGACATCTCCTGCGGGACCGATGCCGAGGTCAACCTGCAACTGCAATCCGCCGCCGACATAGCCACCGGGAGGCGAAATGGCTTGACCCGTCTTTACGCCGGGCGGGCAGTGCTCGGTGCGAAAGCCGCACAGCTCCACGATTCCAGCCGACCAACTGCTGAAGTTGGGGATCCAGATGTTGTCGTTGCCATCGACGGTAGTCGTCCAAGGCGCAGAGATGCCATTGCCAGATATGGGAGAGAACGGTGCTTCGGTGCCGTCAGGGCGCAACACCGTGATGCTGCCGCCCGACTCGTATCCCGGCGTCTGCGCCGCCAAGGCAGGAACCAGCACCCTGGTCGCTCTTTCTCCAGCATCGGTAATGCCATCGAAATCGAACTTGAACGCGCCCAGCATTTCGGCGAACTTCACTGCGCCCCGGGGCGAACTGCCCAATTTGTTGGAGATCCAGACGTTGCCTTGGCTGTCAACGGCGAGACCGCTGGCGGAGTATCCCACCTTGAAGGTTTCGACTTTGCTGGGATCGGATGCAGGGAAACGGACCACGTGGTCCGCGATGGCATTCGTAACCCAAATGCGGTCCTGCTGGTCAATGGCGAGAGCGAACGGCCCGACGAGCTTACAAGGGTTCTTCAGCGGATCGCCCGTCTTGTTCTGACAGAAAAACTGCACCTTCGACGGATCGCCCTGCGGAAGCTTCACGATCTGGCCCTTGAGCAGGTCGAGGGCCCAGATATCTCCGCTCGGCGTAGCGATGATGCCCTGCATCTGGCTGATCTGGCGGTTGAAGTTCCAGCCTTCCGGCGGCGAGAGCGGCTTGCCGTTCTTGTCGAACTTGGTGATGTTCTGGCCGGTAAAGCTGGTGGGCCACGCATTGTCTTGTGCGTCGAGCGTCAAGCCGAAACCGGGCCCTGCGATGCCTCCGCCCCGGAAGCCCAAAGGGCTGGGCGAAAGCGGTTTACCGTTGGGAGCGAACTTGCTGAGACCGCCGGTCCAGGAAGCGTCCTGATTCTGCGCGCCGACCGTGAAGTTGTCGGCGACCCAGACATTGCCCTCGCTGTCGATCATCAGCTTGCCGCCTCCGCTGACGCCTCCGCCGCGTGAACTTGAGCGGAAACACGAAGGCGCTGGGAGCGAACGTCAGATACGGAAGGTAAGGCGCATCCCGCATGAGCTTGCCGGGAGTTCCCGGCTTGGGCAGCGGATAAAACTCATTGAGCAGCGCGAAAATCTTGTCTGGATTGTGCCAGGGGAAGAACGCGACCACCTCGGTCGCCAGCAACGTGTCCGGCGGAGCCCCTCCGCTGGGAGGTGTGGTCGCCGCGAAAAATTGGCTGCACGCATCCGGTTTCACCCGCGTGATGCAACCGGCCATCACGTCAGCCAGCGTGCCGAAGTTGGCCATGGTCGGCGTCTGCGCGCTGTTGAGGCCGTCCAGGATGGTCGGCCCCCAGCTACCGGTTTCGAGATCGACAAAGTTGGGCACGTTGTTGGCGGCAATCCGCAGCTGCAGCGGCGAGCCCTTGATGGTGGTGTTGTCGATGAACTGCGCGTGCGTCACCACCGAAGCGATAGTGGTGAACTCGTTGATGACGACGCGCGCCGGTGGCTTGCTGCCCACCACCGCCAGCAACGCGATGGCCGGATTGTTGCCGCCGCCTTGTTCGCCGCCGGCACGCCACCCGTGGCGACGAGGTAAAGGCTTGCGTCCGGAGCGCGCCGCGCCATGCACTGAAAAATTGCCGTCGTCGTCGGTCTTGGTCTGCGCGAGCTGCTTGGGTGCGCCCGCACTCGCTGCCCACAAGGTTACGGTCGATTGAGCGATGGGCGCGCCTCCACCCAGCACCTGGCCTTTGATATCGACGGCAAACGCCTGCGAAGCAAGTAACAGACTACACAAGGCCAGCATTGGCAACGTTAACTTTTTGACATTCACGACGGCATTCATCTCTCGTTCTCCTCGGACGTAGCTTTTCCGGCACTCCCACCCTCACGAGAACCGCGTTCACGCAAACGAGTGCGATACGATGATCGAGTCCGTTGAATTGATACTGCACATCAACTCCCACGGATCGTTCACGAATCCAACTTGTCGTAAGCGTCAAGACTAGTCACCCAAGTTACCGCAGGCAATTGCCCGAAAGTACAATTCATCAAAGGCCCTTAGGAAACTCGACTCTCCCTGCGGCGGTGGCCAACCAGCGCCGATTAGAAGCGCCGGAGGCTCGCCAGCGTTTTGTAATAGCGTCTCTAGCGCCGCGTCCCGGCGCCTTTTTGCTTGTCGTTCCTCAGAACATGGGCTTCAGCCCCGGGAACCCGCTTTTCTCGCCGCCCCGGCCCCCATCCCTTATCACAGCGCAATGTGCTCTACGTCCTATCGCGCCGTCGTGACCGTCGCGTATCAAGTCAATTGTGAGGCGGAAGATTTTTGTCGTTTGCCTCCCGGGCGCCCCGGCGCCAGAACCAGCAGCTCCTTGAAAATACGCTCACCAGAGCCGCCTCAAAGTGCGAAGAGACGTCAAGGCGCTTACGTAAGTCCTGTGTTTAGACGACTTTGCCTCTAACTTACCTATCTTCAGTGGTTTAAGCCTCGAAGTCTCTAACTCGCTGATTTTGGGTATACTTGCGGGACGGGGGGTGCCCGGCAACGCCTACCCGCGCGCAAGCGCGCACATCGCGGCGTGGATCGCACGGAAAAAATGCGCGCCGGACCAGGTCGCGGCGCGCCCTTCGTAATGGTTAATTTGCTATAGCTTTAGCTGTCGCCTTGCTCGCGTCCTTAATCGCCACGGCGGTCTTCTCTCCGCCCTTCTCGGTGTATTTCACCGAAACCTTGGCGCCCTCTTTCATGCCGTCGTAGCTGTCCACGCTGCCGGCGGCGATCGCCTTGCCGGAGGCGTCAACGCCTTTCACGGTCGTCTTGTCCGTCCACTTGATGGTGTGCTCCGTGCCGTCGGCGGTCTTCACCACCATGGTCTTGGAACCCTTATCCACGCTCTTCACAATGCCGGAAACCGCGTGCACCACGTCTTCCGCAACCGCCGCCTGCCAGGCGATGGTCGTCAGAATGATCAGTCCAGCCAGCAGAACGCTAAATCTCTTCGAGTGAAACAACATCGCTTGCTCTCCTTTGGGTGTTGTTACTGGTTGCATTTTACCGATTGACAGTTACGGGCACCAATCCAAAATCGGGTCAGAAGAGAATTGGGGCGCGCATGGTTGCACGCCCCGTTATGTTGTACGCCGCCCTAATCGCTCGAGGGCACGGCCTTCGGCATGTTGTTCGGATCCAGCAGAGGTAACGGGTTCTTAGGATGCTGCAGGTCCGGTATCAGGTCGTTCGACGCGCCACCCGGATAACGCTGGATGCTCGGATACTTGATGAGCGACTTGTCGAACTCCATGAGGGCGGTGGAAAATACCGCCGCTGACCAGCCGTTATCTTCGCCCGCATACCGTCCCGGCGAGGTCCGCAGTCCATTCATCTCACCCTCGGCGCCGTTGAAGATCATGTCATATCTCTCAAACGGATCCATGGTGAGGTTGTACACCGCCGGAATTGAACCCAGCGGTTGACTGGGGCCAAGCCACGAGTCCTTCGCCGTCCAGACGAACTTCCAGGCAATGTTCACCCACGGC
Source organism: uncultured Acidobacteriaceae bacterium (assembly GCA_963738905.1). Taxonomy (GTDB): domain Bacteria; phylum Acidobacteriota; class Terriglobia; order Terriglobales; family Acidobacteriaceae; genus DASRAA01. The sequence goes on along the minus strand of CAVTYG010000004.1, from coordinate 139,398 downwards.
TCGTCAGGATCTCCGCCGATGTCTGTGCGGATGGCGTTGAGATACTCGCCATTGACGTAGATCCACGACCGGCGCGCCGAGTGCTGCGACTTGCCCAGGATGTAGGCGCTGTTGTCGATGCTATCGAAGTAGATGGGCTTACCGTTGTTGTCCTTCATCTCGCCCGTCGGCGGAGGAGTGATGCCCGCCATCGCCGCCAGCGTTGACCAGCAGTCGATGTGCGACATCATTTCGCCGTACTGCACGCCCGCCGGAATGTGCCCCGGCCACGTCATGATGGCAGGCACCCGCCAGCCACCCTCAAACGCCGACCCCTTCTCGCCGCGGAACGGGGTGGTTCCGGCATCGGGATAAGCATCGAGCCATGCGCCGTTGTCGGCGGTCAGGATGACGATGGTGTTGGGCGCATATTGATGGATGGCATCCAGCACCTTGCCGATGTCGGCGTCCATTTCCATGAGCGAATCGGAATAGTCGCCCAAATGCGACTTGCCGCGGAAATCCGGCGCCGCATTGGTCGGGTTGTGCATCTTGATCCAGTTCACGTCCATGAAGAAAGGCTTGCCGTCTTTGGCGTGGGCCTTGATGTAGTCAACTGCGTAATCGGCCTGGCGTTCGTCCATCGTTGCCATGTAGTCGTAGGTGATCTTGGCGACCTGCTTGGCAGGCTGACCCGCCACCCCCTCCCACTCGTACAGGTTCACCACCGAGTCGAACATCTTCGCGAAGTCCGGGTTATACGACGGGAACCAGGGATGGAACCACTTGGAAGTATCGGGATAAGAGTAGACACCGGCGTAATAAGCAGCGAATTCTTTCATCTCGTCGAAGCCATGATTGGTGGGATACGCCACCGGCTTGTCGCCGAGGTGCCACTTCCCAGAGAAGTACGTAGTGTAGCCATTCTTCTTGAAGAACTCGGCAATCGTCGGCGTCTCGGGACGAAGATAGTTCTCATCGCCGGGCGCAACCACGATCGACAGCGCCGAGCGAATGGGAATGCGTCCCGTCATGAACGACGCACGCCCTGCCGTACAGCTTGCCTGTCCATACCAACTGGTGAAGACCGCGCCCTCTTTGGCCATCTTGTCGATGTTGGGCGTCGGATGGCCGAGCGTCATGCCTCCGCCCGAATAAGCGCCGAAATCGTTCCATCCGGTGTCATCGGTCATGAGCATTACAATGTTGGGTTTCTCGTTTTGCGCTACCGCTTGAGTCGCTCCGCCCGCCAGCAAGAAGCTGGAGATGGCTAGCGCGCCCAACGTCAGTTTTCGAACTCCTGCTCCAAAATCCATTGTGTTTCTCCTTAGAAACTACATTTACTCAGGTGAAGCTTTGCCGAAAGGCCGCGCTCCACGCCTGTTCAGGTACTCTGTGTTCTACTCACTCGGGTGCCCGGTATTGGCCTTGATCGCGTCCAGTACTTGCGTGAGGTTGTAACTTGCCGGCGCTTGCATCGGCGGAAACGCCTTCAACGTCTCGAACCACTCCAGCCAGAGCTGCTGTCCAATGGGCAGCATGTTCCAGTCGTATTGGTAGGCAGTCATCGGAGCAGCTAGTGCTCCACCCAAAGACATTGCACTCTTCTGCTGAATGCCGACTGCCTGCTCGAACGGATCGCGCTTGATATTCTGCACCAGTGTCCAGTGGAATGGAATCAGCGGCATGATCCAGCCGTCCGCCCCGGGCTCCGACATCGTGTAGTACATCTTCCAGTTCTTGTAGCGCACCGCTGACGGTGTCGCGCCCGAGAAGTAATAAAAGACCTCTCGCGCCGACTTTGGCGACTTACCCGTTAGATAATCAACTTGATTCACGCCGTCGAGCGTAGTCTTCACGATGCCAGGATAGGAACCCTTTTCGAGTTGACCCTTTAAATCGTTTCCCTTCGGTCCGCCGGCGACCTCCACGAATGTCGGTAGCCAGTCCAGAGCGGAAAATATGTCCGTGAACACGGTCCCTGGCTTAATGGCCCCCGGCCAGCGAATGACCGTCGGGGCCCGATAGCCGCCTTCGTACGCCTCGCCCTTTTGACCTTTGAACGGCGTCACGCCGCCATCAGGAAAGCTGATCGCCTCGGCACCGTTATCGGTGGTGAAGACGATGATGGTGTTATCGAGTTGACCCATCTGTTCCAGCTTTTGCAACACCAGCCCGATGTTGTCGTCCAACTGCTTCATACCGGCTTCGTTAACACCCCAGTCCTTGCCGCCCTTTGTCCCCAGCATGGCCTCATACTTTGGCGACAACATCGTGGTCACGTGCATGCGCGCCGGGTTGTACCAGACGAAGAACGGCTTGCCGGTCGTCTTCGGGTCGTTGCGGTCGAGGTAGTCGATCACCTTGGCAGAGATTTCCTCGTCCACGGTCCGTGATCGATCGAGTGTGAGCGGTCCCTCGTCTTTGCACGACTGATTCTTCGAGGTGCCGTCGGAAGACTTGCACCAGATAACCGGACGCGGAGGCGTGAGGCAAACCGTAGTCCTCGGATCCACGGCTCCGGGAACCTCTTGCAGCCCCGGAACCGGCGTGTTCTTGCACGGTGGAGCGATGCCCTGCACCGTCGGACTGCTGTTGATGTCGTTGAAGCTTACCTGCTCCATCGCATCCAGGTGGTATAGGTATCCCCAGTATTCCTGGAACCCGTGCGCAGTAGGCAATGCGTCGGTGTGGTCACCTAAATGGTTCTTACCGAACTGGCCGGTGTTGTAGCCCAGATTGTGCAGGAACACCGCCAGCGACGGCGTGCCGGGCAACAGATAAGTCGGGCTACCGGGAAGTTGTGGTGGAATCATGCCGGTACGCAGCGGATACATGCCGGTCAAGAACACGTTGCGTCCCGAGGTGCAGCTCTGCATGGCGTAATAGTTAGTAAACATGCCGCCCTCGTTCGCCAGGCGGTCGATGTTCGGCGTTTCTCCAAGCCCTATGCCGCGATGGTAGACGCCGACCTGCATCCAGCCGATATCGTCTCCCATGATGAAAAGGATGTTAGGTTTTTGAGTTGTCTGCGCTGCCGCCTGGTTCACGCCAGCCGCCAGCAAAAAGCTGAAGATGGCTAGCGCGCCCAGCGTTACTTTTCGAAGGCTGGTTCCTAAATTCATACAGCTCTCCTTGTGAATCGACCAAGTTGCCCCCGCGGCAACGAAGGCGATGAGTGTGAGGCAGTGAGATATCTCGCGAAGAGAAACTTGTCCTTCCGCGAGAAGGTGAACGCCCCAAAATGTCTAAGGCGCCAGTGGCAGAAAACGGCTCGGTTGCGAAAGTGTAATCTGTTGGCGGGTGATTGGCAAAACCGCGTAGAGTCTCTTGCAAATTCCGACTTCTGGTCATTTCTGGCTATGTCCGTCGACAGAACTGTCACTTGTGACGGGCAGCGGCAAAGTATCTTTCGGGCGGAGTCAAGAGAACCATTGGCGAGGTGTCGAGATGAAATTTCTGGAGCGAAATGGCCCGGTACGGCCCCATCAATCCGCCCCTCTGCGGTCCATAAGGTTTCTGGACCTGTTTCGCACCGCGAGCACCCAGATGCTCATTCTCACCGGTACTGCCGTTGCACTGGCCTGGATTCCGCTAGTTCTGCTCTGCGGCGTGCGAGGGAAAGCCGCCCTCATCTCGTTCCTGACGGACTACGTATCTCAATCTCGCTTTCTGATCGTTCTGCCTGTTCTGATCCTTGCGGAACGGCCGTTGCAGCGCCGACTCTCTGCCGTCGTCCATGAATTCGAGTCTGTCGTCGTTCCGCAACACCAACTCACCGCATTTCATGCAATCTGGGCGTCCCACGACAAACTTCGTAATTCCAAATTGGTGAAGTTCGTCACCGTCGCTTTGACCTACGCAACAGCGGTGTGGCTGAGCCAGTACTTGCGGCCAACTGGTTCCGAATTCGTCTCATGGTGGACAGGTGGCGGCATCGCATTCAAGTCATTCTCTCTGGCGGGAACCTGGGCTTTTTTTATCAGCTATCCGATCCTCGTGTACTGCACCTACCTATGGCTCTGGCGGCAGTTGTTGTGGGCGCGATTTCTCCGCTCTACGGCACTTCTCAATCTCAGCCTGGTCGCCGCGCACCCCGATCATCTCGGAGGTTTGGGCTTTCTCGAAGCCTCGATCTTAGGACAACTCCCTTTCAGCTTCTGCATGGGAGTTGGGCTGGCAGGGGCCGTGGCCAATCGGGTGCTCAACGAGGGACAGCCAATCCTTGCCTTTCGATACCTGCCTCTCGTCCTGATCGCAGCCGTGCTGTTGGTTTGTGTAGCGCCGTATCTGTTCTTTGCCAGGCCACTGATGCAGATGAGACGGCGTGGCATGTCGAGTTACGGCGCCTTCGCGCACGCTGTTGGTGAGCAATTTGAGAAGAAGTGGCTTCCGCAAACCGACACTCTGACCGAGGATGTTCTGACCGTTCCGGACTTCTCCACCACCGCCGATCTTTTCGGAGTGGTGCATAACATCGACGACATCCGAGTGATTCCCGTTGCCGCGGTCGACATTTACGCCGTGATCATCGTCGCCTTGGTTCCGGCCATTCCTGTCTTGCTCGCCTCCATCCCCTTCGGCACTCTCATGGAAGAGACCGTAAGGTTTCTTTTCTAATCGAGACCGGGTCCGGAACCAGGATCAAACGAAATCGCTATGGCTGTATGATGGGCAGCCTGCTCGACTGCTTCTGTTGCCTCACCGCAGTTGGTAATTCATCGCACGGCGGCGGGGCGAAAGGCGGCGTGCCTTCTCTCGGCGCCCTATCTTAATTATTAGAGAGGCTCTCCCGGCTCCAGCCCACTTCGGGGTTCCCACAACTAGCACCATAGTCTTAACAAAACTTAAGGAACGCCTCAGGGTTCGCAAGTTACACTCCTTCTAACGTTGCAATCGACCTTCGTCAGCGTGACGTTTCTAACCGGCCTGCCCGCTTATACTGTTATGCTTGGCGGGCGGACACACGCCTGACGAAATAGCAAAACTTCGTCTGATACGAGAGGCAACACCCTGCAAGCGTTCCAGGCGTCGGCAGGGTACGGTTTTGGGGTATCAAGCTGTGTCGCGACACGCGGCGAATTCCGCCCCAGATACGGCGGATTCTGTTTCCCGCGCAACTAAGGTTTCTGAAGGCCACAGAACCCTGTCGCTTCGTCTGACCTAATGCGTAGGCTGCTGATCATTTCGCACCCCTTTCCCCCCTGTCCCGCGCCGGGCACTGCCCGCGTTTGGCGGCTCTACAAATACCTGCCGGAATTCGGCTACGAAACCCACGTGTTGACCGCATGGCAGCCGGACAAACCCTGGCCTCGAGTCACCTATGTTCCCGTACCGGCGCGCAATATCCTTGAGCGCACCCTGCGAAAATTTGTCTTCACTGCCGACGACGATATTCAGTGGGCGATTCCCGGTCATCGCCGGGCCGTGGAAATCCTCAAGCAAACGCCGATGGACGCCGTACTCTCCACGTTTCCGTACGTCCAGCAGCACATGGTTGGGTATCAGTTAAAGAAGGAATTCGGCATACCGTGGATCGCGGACTATCGCGACCCGCTGGTGGGCAATCCCTTCCGTCTCACCACCGGGCTTCCGGGTCTAGTTGACCGCCGAATCGGTGAAAAGTTCTTCCAAAACGCTGACCTCATGTTGTCAGTCACCGACTATGTCCGTCGCCGCTGGATTCGCTTTCATCCCGAACTCGAAGCCAAGTCGGCGGTGATCTGGAATGGCTACGATCCTGAGGAAGTGATTGAGCCTCGCCGGATTCCCGAGAAGCCCTATCGCGTCGTCGCGCACTTCGGAACGTTTTACTCCGGGCGCAGTCCGGCGGTTCCTATGGAATCGATGCTTCGGCTGATTCGTCGAGGCGCCATCGATCCGGCGCGTTACCGGTTCCGCTTCACCGGCACTCTTGACCCGGCCATCCTCGCCGAGCATCGCGAGTTGTTTGAGCAGCTCACCTCGGTCGGGTGCCTCGAGATGTCTCCCGTCATCCCCCGCACTCAAGTGCTCGAACAGATGATGGAGTCGGATTCGCTCTTGCTCGCCGACAATAATCGCTCCGATATCGGGCATACTGTTCCCGCGAAGCTGTTCGAATACATCCGCGTTGGCCGTCCGATCCTCGCGCTTACCGTGAATGGTTCTCCCGTCGATCGCATCCTTGCGCTCAGCGGCGTACGCTATGTTGTTCTCTCGCCTGACATGGACGAAGCTGCCATCGACAACGCCATGATGGAGTTCCTCGATCTCCCCACCGATCCGGTCGAGTTGTCGCAGCAGTTCCTCAATGAGTTCAACGGCCGCAATCAGGCGCGCACACTCGCGGGCTTGATCGATAGAATGTTAGAGGGTCAACCCATCGCTGGTGACCCGGCGGAAGAAAAACTCATGAACCACGCCCAGGCGGTCTAGTTTGAAAATTTTCCTGGTTGCAGGAGCGCGTCCCAACTTTATGAAGGTTGCGCCGCTGCTGGAGGCGTTCCGCGCCCGCAAAGCCGAGAACCCCGCTATCCAGCCGCTGCTCATTCACACCGGTCAACATTATGACGCCCAGATGTCGGATGAGTTCTTCCGAGATCTCGGCATGCCGATGCCCGACATTCATCTCGGCGCCGGCTCCGGCACGCACGCCGAGCAGACCGCTCGCGTCATGGTTGCCTTCGAGAAAATTTGTATCGAACAGCCTCCGGCGCTGGTTGTAGTCGTCGGCGACGTGAATTCCACAATGGCCTGTGCCATCTCCGCCAAGAAGCTCGCCATCCCGGTTGCCCACGTCGAAGCCGGACTCCGTTCCCGTGATATGACCATGCCGGAGGAGATCAACCGCCTCTGCACCGACGTCATCAGCGACTTCCTGTTCACCACCGATCATCTCGCCGACCAGAACCTGCTCGCCGAGGGTTGCGCGCCCGAGCGCATTTTCTTTGTTGGCAACACCATGATCGATTCGCTGCAACACCACCGCGACCGTGCCCTGGCCTTGCCGTTACCCGATGGTCTGGAAGCCGGAAAGTACGCGCTGATGACGCTGCACCGGCCCTCCAATGTGGACGATACCAACGCCTTGCAGCGCCTGTTCAATGCGCTCAATTCTGTCGCCGAACGCATACCAATCGTCTTTCCCGCTCATCCGCGCACCCAGAAACGCCTGGGCGACATTCATCTCAGCGATCGCATTCGCGTGATCGATCCACTCGGCTATCTGGCGTTTCTTGGACTAATGGCTCGTGCCCGCATGGTACTCACCGACAGCGGCGGCATCCAGGAAGAGACCACCGTCCTGCACGTGCCCTGCCTCACCCTGCGACAGAACACCGAACGCCCTATTACCTGCGAGCTGGGCACCAATATTCTCGCCGGAACCGATCCCGCCGTAATTCTTCAGCATGCGCTGCGGGTACTGGATGCGCCACCACCCAGCAATCGCATTCCCGACAAGTGGGATGGCCACGCCGGGGACCGCATCGCCGATGTGCTCATCGCTTGGCTCAACCGCAACCAGCCCGCTACCGCTGCGACCGTCGCCCGTTCTTAACTGCGGGGTAGTGCTGGCCTTCAGGCCAGCGTTTACGCCCTCTCTCTTTTGTCATTCCGACGGGGCTTCAGTCCCGAGGAATCCGCTTTTCGCCCTCGCAATTTCTCTCTGCGATTCCCGTCCGATCGGTGTAAAGTGTCCTGCGAAATCATGCGCGCCCTTGCCGCTGTCGCGTTCTACCTCGCGCTCGCTGCTCCCCTCACGGCGCAAATCACCGCCCGCTTCTATCTCAATAAAGACTCCTACTCTGTCGGAGAGCCGTTGATGTTCACGATGGAGGTAAAGAACCAGACACCAGACACCATCTATCTTTTTCCCAAGCCCTCGGGCAAATGTTCTGACCTCTTTACGTTTTCGATGAACGGCCCCGGCATGCTGTGCGAGACCAGGTTCGAAACCGAATGTACCGACGACACCGTCGACGTGAAGGCCGGCGACACATACACCGCGCAATGGCCGCTCGATTTCTGGTATCGCATTGACCACGAGGGCAAGTGGGACGTCACAATCTCGCGCAAGACGCACTACACCGGCCTGAAGACGGGCGTTCGGTCCCTCGACTTCTCGTCGCAGTTGCAGTTGAACGTCGTTCCCGGTGATCCCGCGCAGGTCGAAGAAGTTCTCCGCAAGTTCCAGGCTGATCTGCAAAGCCCTGATCCCAACGTCCGTCACGATGCGCTGGATGTGCTAGCCACTACCGCCCCTGACTACTTTCACGACGAAACCATGCGGCTCGCGCGCGAAGAAGATGCGTTCTACGTGGAACACGCGGTCGGAGCGCTGAGTCGAATGAACACTCCCGAAACCCGGGCGATGCTGGCCGAGATCATCACCACCCGCAAAATCGATAGTGACAGCGAAGAGGCTGCGCGCTGCCATGCCATCGAGGGTCTGGGCATGTCGGGCGACGCCAGTTATCTCGCCATGCTGGTCCCCTACGCCGACCACACCAATACGCCCTGCGAAGGCGAGTTGGCGATGCAAGCGATGGCCCGGCTGGGCAGAGGCAGCGCCGTGCCGCAATTGCAAACCTATCTGCACAGTCAGGACCCAAAGCAGCGCCTTTATGCGGTGGAGGCCCTGCGCATCACCTCAGCACCCGAAGCGGTTGATCCTCTAATTGGCGCCCTCCGTGACAAGGACGCCGACGTTCGCGCCAAGGCTGCCGCCAGTCTGTCGGAATTGACCGGGCATTCCATTGTGAAGCCCGGCCAGCCCTCACCCGGCCCTATCCAGCTCGAAAATCTCTGGCGGACGTGGTGGCACAACCACCAGCAGACCGCGAAAATGGTCGAATATCCTCCCATGATCTGTCGCATGCCCTAGAGAGGACTCGCCCCGTTCCAAATCGGGCCAATTTGGTTACTTTAGTTTGGTACGCGCCATTTTTTTTCTGGCCCTGCGTTTCCCAGCACTGCATGATCGAGATGACGGAATTCCCCAAGGGGAACGTCGCCCTATAGCTGGGCTACGCCCGGTTCTTTGCAAATTTGCGTAAGTCCTTTGCTGCCACGACTTTGAGGGTCTTATGCTCGCAACTCGCTGATTTTAAAAGGCAGGAATATCGCACCTGCACGGTAATCCCTTTGTTTAGACGACTTTACCTATAACTTCAATGTTTACACGATCTTGCGGAGAATCGTGCGCTAAGTCGTTTATTTCTGCGATTTGTGAGGGGGAGGGGTGCCTCTCAAACAGCACACCTCCCCCGGGAAGTAGAGAGGAACCGTCGGTTCGAGCTCTTATTGCTGGGTGCCGGACGGGCTAGCGGGCTTCTGGGTATCGTCGGGAGGAGCCACCGCGGGCGGCGTATCGCGTTGGGGCGGCAGTGGATAGTATCCGTGCTTGGCGCTTACCAACAATCCCGGGCGCTTCACACGCACTTCGATATCGCGGTAGGTACTCGATGCCCGCTGCGGCGTGTTATATCCCAGGGTGTACTGGTTCCGGGCCTGCTCGGTGATTGCCTGATACGCGTTTTCGATTGACTCGCGTGAGAAGGAGTCGATGACGTCGCCTCCGGTGGCATTCGCGTACTTCGGAAGTATGTCGGTAAAGCCTTGGCCTGGAATGTGCAGCTTGTCGAGCTTGTTCATGCCGGGGATGGCGGCGGCTTCTACTCCGACGGCATACACTGCGATGCCGTTTGTCAGCAGCACTTTCAGCACCTGCGCGTAGTTGGCGCGGCTTCCGTACTCGTAGCCATTGCTGATGACGAAAATGATTTTGCGATTTCCGCGCGGCTGGTGCGCCAACTCTCCTGCCGCCATCAGGATCGCATCATTCAGCACATGCGATTCGCGCGCGGGAGCTTGTGACGGCAATGGCATCACTCCGGGATCGACAGGCTTGCCGTTTGTGCTGGGCGGAGACCCAAGCGGGCCGCCAACCACCGGCGAACCGGGATTCTGGCCCTGAAGATCGCGGATACGCTGGAGCGCCAGTTGCAAGTGTTGCGGGTTGGCAAAATCGGCCTGCTTGTGGACCGAGTTGCCGTAGGTAAACACTGCTACCTTGTCGAAGGGGCCGAACGAGCCGTCGAGCGCTGAGTAGGTCGCCGCTACCTTTCGCAGCGTGTTGTCGGAAATTCCCAGGTCGATCACGACCGCCGCTGACAGCGGAAACGGGTCGCTGGTGAAATAGGTGATCGTCTGCTTGACGTTGTCCTCGTAAACGCTGAAGTCCTGCGCCAGCAATCCATCGACAAGCTTGCCCTCGGGATCTTTCACCGTCACAGGCACGCTGATGAAGTTGACGTTTACGCTCAACCGGAAGAGCTCATCGAAATCGTTCCCCGGTGCGGCCGTCGCTTTTCCCGCGGGTACGGTCTTGATCTGCTGCGAGCCCGGCGGAGGCGCTTCCGGATTGGTCTGGGTGGAAGTAGGCGGCTGCTCGCCTTGCGGGCGAGTATTTTCCGGGTTCTGCGGGTTTGTGTTGGACGAACCACTGGTGTCGTTGCCGGCTCCCGGAACTGGGGCGGTCACGTCCGGTGCGGGCGGCGGCGGTGCATTGTTCTGCGGTTTGGGAGCGTCGGGCAGCGGCTGTTGCCCGGCGGCGAATGTGCCGGACATGATGACGGCCGCCAGCAGTAACACTGATGGAATCCAAATGCTCGGTTGACGCTTCAACATGTTGAGTGGCGGGTCTCCAACGTAGCCTCAGTATACCCGCAACTGCGTTCGCCGAAAACGCAACTTGATGCTGTCACTCCGGGGATTAAAATAGACGCACACCCGTGGAAAGAGCAGGTACCCTGTTGAACCCCATTCGTTCCCTTGCCGTTGTCGCTTCGCTTTTGCTGTCGATGAGCCTTGGCCTGGCCGCACAGTCAACCGTGCACGACCAGGAACCGCCGCAGTCATCCGTACCGCCCCAGACCACCCCGAATCCTGACCAGCAAGCGCCGGAGCAGGAGGGCGAGTCGGTCGAGACATTTAAGGCGCAGGTCAATGTCGTCAGCATCTTTTTTAACGTCAAGGACCACCATGGTCTGCTCATCCCCGGCCTGACCAAGAATGACTTCGATGTACTGGAAGATGGCAAGCCCCAGACCATCAAGTATTTTGCTTCCGACTCCGACCAGCCCCTGACGCTGGGCTTGCTGATCGACACTAGTCCCAGCCAGGAGCGCGTGCTTCAGATCGAACAGGAATCATGCGTGGAATTTTTGCAGAGCGTGCTGCGTCCCAAGGACCTGGCATTTCTCATCAACTTCGATTCCGATATCGACCTGGATCAGGACTATACGAACAACGTCTCCTCCATCAAACGCGCCCTGAATAAGCTGCAAATTGGCGGTGGAGCAGTCGGCGGAGGCCCAGTGGGGATGGGCGGCGGTCCAGTGCCCAACGCACATCCTCGCAGCACCGCGCTCAATGATGCGGTTTACGTCGCGGCGGATGAAAAACTCAAGACCGAAGTCGGACGCAAAGCGATGATCGTGTTCACCGACGGCGAAGACGAAGGCAGCCGGCTGAAAATTCGCGAGGCCATCGAGGCCGCTCAGAAGGCCGACACCATGTGCTACGTGATCCTGATCGCCGATCGCGGCGGCTGGTACCAGGGCTTCGGCGAAGGCGATATGAAAAAGCTAGCCGAAGAAACCGGCGGACGCGTCATCGAGGTCGGCAACAATCAGCAGAAGCTGCGCGCCGCTTTTGATCAAATCCAGCACGAGCTGCGCAGCCAATATAACATCGGATACACGCCGACCAATCCGAAGCTCGATGGCTCCTATCGCAAGATTCAGATCAAGGCAAAAAACGGCGATTTCAAGGTCCAGGCCCGGCAAGGTTATTACGCTCTCGCCAGGGAATAGATTTAATTTTCAGTCGCTCTTCTTCTGAAATATGTTGTCGACCATGCGCCGCATGAAGTGTCCGCCGAAACCGCCGGCGCTGGCCGCGAGGACTTGCAAAAATGCGCCGTACACTTGTCCACGGTCGTGCGGCCATTTGACGACAAACTGGTAATACGCGAGCGCCAGCGGCACGCCGATCCAAACCAGCACAACCCATCGCCATGGTTGCTGCGGCTTCCAGACGCCAAGCAGCATGGTAAATGCGAGCATGCAAAGCGCGGTCAGCAGCGCATCGTCAACCGTCTGATTGACCCAGCCGGAGAAGAAACCACAGAGGAGAGCAAACACGTAGAACAGCGGATTGGTTCGGGATGAAGGATCGGTCATCGGGCCTGGTATTGGTAAAAACCGCGACCCGACTTGCGGCCCAGCCAGCCCGCGTCGACCATCTTGATGAGCAGTGGACATGGCCGGTATTTCGGATCGCCGAGTCCGTTGTGCATGACACGCATGATGTCGAGGCAAACGTCGAGACCGATGAAATCCGCTAGCGTCAGTGGCCCCATCGGATGAGCCATACCGAGCTTGAAAACATCATCCACCGCTTGCGGTGTCGCGACTCCTTCCATCACGGTGTACATCGCCTCGTTTAGCAGCGGCATGAGCACGCGGTTAGAGACGAAGCCCGGCGCATCATTGACCTCGACCGGTGTCTTCCCCAGCTTCTCGGCGAGCGCCTTTACGGTCGCATACGTCTCGGCCGACGTTGCCAGGCCGCGTATGACTTCCACCAGCTTCATGACAGGGACGGGATTGAAGAAGTGCATCCCGATAACCTTGTCGGGACGATTTGTGACTGCAGCCAGCTTCGTAATTGAGATCGAAGAGGTATTCGAAGCCAGGATGACTTCCGGTCGGCATAAGCGGTCGAGATCGACGAACAGTTCGGACTTGAGTTCGAAGCGTTCACTGGCGGCTTCGACCACGAAATCACAAGCCGCCACCCGCATGCGATCGGTCGTGGGAGCAATGCGGGCCAGCGCGGCATCGCGCGCGTCCGCAGTAATCTTGTCCTTGGAGACCTCGCGTTCCAGGTTCTTGCGGATGGTGTCAACGCTACGATCGAGAAAACTCTGCTGCACATCCACAAGAACCACGCCGTAGCCGTACTTAGCGAAGACATGGGCGATTCCATTGCCCATGGTTCCGGCGCCGATTACACCAACACTCCTGATATCCATGATTGCCCCTGTTGCGTACACCGGTAGCGATGAAAACGTCGAGTGTACCAGAGGATTTCGAGGCAGAGTCAGTTTGCGAGTGCTTGCCGCGCTCCACTCTCTTCGTTATTCACGCGGATTAACACGCAGGTCGCGTTGTCTTCGCCGCCCGCCGCAAGCGCGAGTTCGATGAGCTGATCGCATGCGGCGTGCAAGGATGGTTTGCCGACCAGGACTTCCTGGATTTGAGGATCTTCCAGGTGGCGGAGAACACCATCGGTAGTGAGCATGAGAATGTCGCCCGTCTCAGCTGGAAATTCGGCAAGATCAGGCGGGCTGTTGTCATCTGTACCGAGGGCGCGGGTGATGATGTGCTGGGCTGTGGAGCGCTTCGCCTCGTCCACGGTCATAATGCCACGACGAACCTGCTCCATGACCAGCGAGTGGTCTTCCGTTAATTGCAGCAGGCTGCCTTGCCGTAGAAGGTAGATGCGGCTATCGCCAATGTGCGCGATCGTGAATCGACCGTCCGCGAACCGCGCTGCCACTAGAGTGGTGCCCATTCCGGAGGCACTAGCGTGCCCCTCGGCATACTCTAAGATGCTCTCGTTCGCCTTGTTCACTGCATCCGAAAGCAACTGGGCGCCCAGTGGAGCGTCCACCAGTTCGGCGTTGGCGGCCATTGGCTCCTTGTCGCGGAAGTAATTCAGGACGGCATCGACCGCGATTTTACTGGCTACTTCGCCAGCGGCATGGCCACCCATTCCGTCGCACACTACGAATACACCATGGCGCAAGTCGAAGCCGTAGCAATCCTCATTGGACTGCCGGACCCGCCCAACATCGCTTCGTCCCGCCACCTCGAGTCCCAAATGCATGCGGGCATCAGTTTACCCTCAGTCAGGATTTCGCGCGAGTTACAAAAGTGGGGTGTGGCGCCTACGGCGGCGATAGTAGCCTTCCGCCTTAAGTCTGCGTTAACCCGGCCTACGGTCGGGTCTTGGTGATATCGGGCTCTTTATCTGCGGAGCTGGTGTGCTCCATGTGGTGCCGCGTCAGATCCCGGCGAAGATATTCGAAAGCTTCTTCCGGGGTATTGGCCCAATGGATGAGGTTGAGATCGCTCTCCGCGATGGTACCGGCGTCGACCAGCGCCTGAAAATTGACCGCTTTGTCCCAGTATTCCCGGCCATACGCCACGATACAGATATGCTTGGCAAGTTTCTCCGTTTGGGACAGGGTCAGCAGCTCGAACATCTCGTCAAAGGTTCCAAAGCCACCGGGAAAGACCACCAACGCTTTCGCCAAGTAGGCAAACCAGAGTTTCCGCATGAAGAAGTAGTGGAATTCGAAATTCAGGGCAGGGGTGATGTAGGGGTTTGGTACCTGCTCGAAGGGCAGGTTGATATTAAGACCAATGGACTTACCATCCGCTTCATAAGCGCCGCGGTTGGCCGCCTCCATAATCCCGGGGCCACCGCCCGTGCAAACCACAAAGCGATGGCGGGGCTGGTTGATGGTCTGGGTCCACTTGGTGATCATGAAGGCAAGTTGGCGTGCCGCCTCGTAGTACTGCGACATGTTGACGTCAGACTCGGCGCGACGAATCGCCGACTGCTGCTCCTCTGTACTGCGATCGTTTTGGCGTAACGCTTGGAGTACCGCCTCCGAGGCCTCATGGCTACGGAAGCGGGCGGAGCCGAAGAAAACGATGGTGTCCTGTATCCGTTCACGACGGAACTTCGCCAGCGGCTCGAGGTACTCGGAAAGAATGCGAAGGCTGCGGCCATCTGGGCCGTTCAGGAACTTATGGTTCTCGTAAGCCAACGGCACACGCTGATGAGGATGCGGCGGTAGATCGTCCTTGCTTCCCATAGGTTAGGTATATCAGGCGGAGGTTAACGGATAGGGCCGCCCGTCAGTGGCGTGGGTTTTCGCGGTACGTTATTGCCTCAACCACACCCATCCAAATGTCGATGAGTCCGAGCCCGCTCACGATTCCGCGTACAAATCCATTATTCAGAACGTCCTTTATCGCGGGGTATGGCGCGAGCAGCGCGTTGTCCGTCCAGAGGCGGGTCCACGGAAGCACGGTCAGAATAATGCCGACCTCGAGGCAAAACAGCACGAACACTACGAGCCACACACGCTGCAACCAGCGTCGCGAACGGCTGGGACGATTCGCCGGCGGCATAACGAGCACCGGCCCGGCAGGCGGGGGTTCGCTATTTGACCCGGGCGCTTCAGAGAAGAAGCTGAATAACCATCGGAATGTGTGCCCAATGCCGCGACCATGCGAACACTGGTTTGCGCCTGCCGTCGGCCAGACGTTCGTCCCTGGGCCCATGAATTCCATCTCTGCGGATTGTACGACGGCGAATTGCAATCCTGTTACTCGGTCTAGCGAAAGCGGCCTGAAAATGCAACGGCAGGGTTCGCCCCTGCCGCTGCCACCAATGGATGACGCCGCCTAAAGCAGCTCTTCGTTCCAGTTCTCGAGAAACTTCTTCACTTCCATCATGAACTGGTCAGCCACTGCGCCATCGATGATGCGATGGTCATAGCCGATGCTCAGGTGCATCATCGAACGAATGGCGATGGAATCGTTGCCATCCTTGTCGGTGATAACGACGGGCTTCTTGACGATACCGCCCACGCCCATGATCGCGACCTGCGGCTGGTTGATGATCGGCATGCCAAACTTCGCGCCAAAGATACCCGGGTTGGTGATGGTGAAGGTGCCGCCCTGGACCTCATCCGGCTTGAGCTTCTTACTGCGGGCACGTTCACCGAGGTCGGTGATGGCACGCTGCAGCCCCACGAAGCTGCGCTCCTCGGCATTTTTCACCACGGGAACGATAAGTCCCCAATCAAGCGCAACTGCGATGCCGAGGTTGACGGAGGCGTGATAGCGAATGTTGTCGCCTTCTACCGAGGAATTCACGATCGGCCACTTGCGAAGGCCGTGGACGGCGGCACGAGCGAAGAACGGCGTGAACGTGAGCTTGGCCCCGGTAGCCTGCTCGAACTTGCTCTTCATCTTTTCGCGCAGCTTCACGATGCGAGTGACGTCAACTTCGAACACACCATGCACATGGGCACTGGTGCGCTTCGACATGATCATGTGCTCGGCGATCTTCTTGCGCATGGTGGACATTGGTACCAGCTCGCCGGGTGTCACGCCGCCGACAGGCTGCAATGGCGTAGTGACCGCAGGAGCGGGCGCTTCATACGCTGGCGCTGAAGGAGCGGGTGCTGGCGGCGCGGAGGGAGCCGGCGCGGCTGGAGCGGCTCCGCCAGCGTGTTTAGCGACGAAGGCTTCGATGTCTTCCTTGGTAATGCGTCCACCTAATCCCGTGCCCGGGACTGTGGACAGATCGATGTTGTTGTCCTTGGCAATCTTTCGCACCAGAGGACTGGAACGCACACGGCCCTGTTCGCCCGTCTCCGCTTCGGCTTCTGCCGGAGGAACAGGGGATGCTGCCTTCGATTTTGGCTCTTCGCCGGACGGTGGTTGCGCGGCCTGCGTCGGTGCAGCCGCGGCCGCAGCCTGCGGCTTCGCGGGAGCCGGAGCAGCCGCTCCGTCGCCATCGCCGGCGATTACACCCACCACCGTGTTGACTTGCACGGTATTGCCCGCTTCTACCTTGATCTCCTGGAGCGTGCCCGATGCCGGAGCGGGAATCTCCGCGTCCACTTTGTCAGTGGAGATTTCGAACAGAGGCTCGTCGCGCTGCACCTTGTCGCCGGGCTGCTTGAGCCACTTGGTGATGGTTCCTTCAAAAATCGATTCCCCCATCTGGGGCATGACTACATCTGTGGGCATGGCTTCCTTCCGTGCGGTTATTGGCTAGAACTCAGGAGTAAAACGCAAACGGTCATTATATCGCGCAGACGGCGGACTTGTGTGGGGCCGCGCTTGCGCATTCACCCGGCACATTTGCCTGCCCAGCTTGTCGTATCCTAGTGGGGTTCCTGCACCATAAACGGCGCCCGTGCCATCGTGCATTGGAGGTTTTACATCTTGCGGATCCATCGCTCGGCCCCTTTTCTTTTGCTGGCTATTTTCATATCCCTTTCCTACGGACAGCAGTCTCAGCCGCTCCCCAACGCACCCAGCGCCCAAAAGGCCAAAGCGCAGGCGGCCAAAACCTCCACCGATGGCTGGCCACGCGCCATTACCAGCGGCGCCGACACCTTCACCATTTACCAGCCCCAGGTGGACAAGTGGGACGGCAATCGGATCGACCTCTACGCCGCGGTCGAGGTGAAGACGGGAACAGGCAAAACAGCGGAATCGAAATACGGTGTCATCTGGTTTCACGCTCGCACCGAGGTCGACAAGGTCAACCGCGAGGTCACACTTGACCAGGTACAGCTCGACAAAGTGAAGTTTCCCGTAGCGCACGAGAAGGAACCCGAACTCACCGCTCTGCTCGAAAAGAAATTACCCGGCGCGACCAAGACCATCTCCCTCGACCGATTGCAGGCGGCGCTCGAGGCCGACGGCGAGCCGGTCAAGGGCGTTGACGTAAAGAACGATCCGCCAAAGATCATCGTTTCAACCAAGCCGTCACTGCTGGTTCTGATCGACGGCATGCCGCAGTTGAGCGCGATCCAAGGCACCAAATTGCAGCGCGTCATCAACACTCGCGCCGTCATCCTCTTTGAAGACGATAAGAAGCTGTATTACCTGCGTGTACAGGATTGGTGGCTGCAGGCCGAAAACCTGGAAGGCCCCTGGGAGTATGCGAGGAAGCTTCCTGACGACATGAAGAAGGCGGAAGAGTACGTTGTCACCAAAACCCAGGACCAGACGCTGCAAAACCGGCAGTCTTCGCAATCGACACAGCCGTCCTTGAAGGAGGCTGGCAAGAAGGCCGAGCTTCCTGTCGTGTACGTGTCGTTCGCCCCGGCTGAGCTCGTCGAAACCAAAGGCGAACCACAATACAACCCCATTCCAGGTACCGGCCTGGAATACGCAACAAACACCAACGGGAATATCTTTCGGCTGGCCAGCGAATCTTACATTTTGATCTCGGGCCGCTGGTTCAAAGCTGCGTCGCTCAACGGGCCGTGGGCGTTCGTAAGCGCAACCGACATGCCTCCGGACTTTGCTAAGATTCCGCCGGACAGTCCCAAAGGAACAGTGCTGGCCTCTGTGCCCGGAACGCCCCAGTCGAAAGAAGCGTTAATTGCCAACTCGATTCCGCAGACAGCCACCATCACACGGTCCGAAGCCAAGCTAACGGTGCAGTACGACGGCGAAGCGACGTTTGTGCCGATCACCGGCACATCGATGAGCTACGCGAAGAACACCAGCGCTGCGGTCATCAAAGTTTCTGACAACAATTACTACTGCGTGGAAGCAGGAGTGTGGTTCAAAGCTCCAACGCCGCAGGGGCCGTGGCGTCCAGCGGATACCGTACCCGCTGAGATTTACGACATCCCGCCTAGCTCGCCACTTTATTACGTCACCTACGTCAAGGTGTACGGTGCCACTCCCGAGGTGATCTACGTCGGCTATACGCCGGGCTATTACGGGACAGTCGTTTCCGCAAACACCACCACGGTGGTTTACGGCACAGGTTGGTATTACCCGCCTTACATTACCCCCACAGTGTGGTACGGGTGGCCGTACACCTACGGCGTGGGAGCGGGCTTCACCTATACCACCACTACGGGCTGGAGCTTCGGGTTTGGTTACGGCTACGGCTACTATCCGTGGTATTACCCGTGGTGGGGACCGATGGGGTATTACGGTTATGGCTGGTATCCGTACTACGGCTGGGGAGCCTGGGGCGGTGCGGCCGTCGCCAACGTGTATGGCATGTGGGGCAATACCGCGTACTCGCGCACTGGAGCAGCGTGGGCCAATCCCTACACCGGTAATTACGGTGCGGCCAGCCGAGGCGCGTATTACAACACCCAAACGGGACGCACCACCGTAGCTGGGCGTGGCACCAACACAAATATCTACACCGGTAACACCGCGGGATATCGCGGCGGCGCGACCTACAATCCCAACACGGGCATTGTCGCGGGTGGCGGCGCTGGATACGCCGGCAACATCTATAGCGGGCAAGGCACCGCTGGCCGCGGCGGCTTCGCTTATAACACCAACACCAATTCAGGCGTCGCCGCCGGCAAGAACAACGTGTATGCCGGCAAAGACGGCACAGTCTATCGCTACAACCGGAATAGTGGTGACTGGTCCTCCAACAGCGGCAGCGGATGGCAATCCACCACGAAGCCCGACGCCAATCTTCAGCGGCAACAACAAATGCGCACCCAGGGTACGCAGCGGACTCAGAACTTCAACTCTGCGCGCAGTTATGGCGGTGGCCGTGCGGGAGGCGGTGGAAGGCGTCGCTAGGTCGACAACGCGAATTCCGCATTCTTCGTAGTAGTGCTTGTTTTGTACTGTTTGTCTCACCGGATGGATAGCACGACCCGCCTGGACAGATAGGTCGCTGCGACACAATTCGTCTTTTGCTTCGACGAACTGCTGATATCACAGAGGGTTTCTTGTGGCGCCATGCGTGCACTTGCCATGGGCGAGGTGCGGCATGAACTTACAAAGGTTTCTCATTTTGCTCCTTGCGGCCACAGCCCTTATTTCGCGACCCGTGCTCGCTCAACAGGAAGTCGATCCCGACCATTTTGATCAACCTGCGACGGCGAAGGCACGGGCACACCATCCCGTGCATCACCGCGCGCGGCTTGTCGGCCGACATTCTGCTCGCCGGCATGTTCGTGCCAACGGGTAGCGGGTTCCGTGCTTGATCATGCGATAATCGAATCTCCGGCCGTTTCGCTGCGATTCAGGCGACCGGAGACAAGCCATGAATCAACAATTGACCGAAGTTCCCACGGAAACCCGCTTTGAGTTCGGCAAGAATTGGGCATCATTTCTCGGCACCCTGAACGACGACAAGATCGAAACGGCGGTTCAATCGCTGGCCAACATGCTGGAGACTACCAGCCTGGCCGGCAAGTCGTTTCTCGATATCGGCTCAGGCAGCGGATTGTTCAGCCTCGCCGCCCGTCGCCTGGGAGCGCGGGTGTACTCCTTCGACTACGATGTGAACTCCGTCGGTTGCACTCAGGAACTCAAGCGCCGTTATTACCCGGACGATCGGGAGTGGGTGGTGGAGCAGGGATCGGTCCTTGATTCCGCCTACATCCAGTCACTTGGTCAATTCAACGTGGTTTACTCGTGGGGGGTCTTGCATCATACGGGGGACATGTGGACGGCCCTAGCCAATGCAGCCATACCCGTTGCCCCGCAGGGCAAGCTCTTCATCGCTATATACAACGACCAGGGAACCGCCAGCGTCCGGTGGACGAAAATCAAGAAGAAATATAACGAACTTCCCAAAGCCCTGCGCTTTACGGTGCTATGGCCGTCTTTCGTGATGCTGAGCTGGCGTCCCATGGTGAGGGGCTTATTTCACCTGCGGCCCTTCAAGTTCATGCGCGATTATGGTAAGAACGCGCGCGGCATGTCGTATTGGCGGGACATGGTTGATTGGGTGGGAGGGTATCCCTTCGAAGTGGCTGAGCCTGGGACTCTTTTCGCCTTCTATCGCGACCGGGGATTCGAGCTTACGCGCCTTCACACATCGCTGGGCGGCCTTGGCTGCAACGAACTGGTGTTCCAGAAGCGATAGCGAGTTCGAACCGTCCTCCGAAAACTCTTGAAATTCTAGGTGGCTGCCGGAGAGTCCCGGTGCACCACTTTCACGTTGAATCCTGCCTTAGCCAACCGCTTCTTCACTTCCTCAGCGATCAGAACCGAACGGTGCTTACCCCCAGTGCAGCCAAATGCAATCGTCAAGTAACTCTTGCCCTCGCGTATGTAGTGAGGGATCAGGTACACCAGTAGTTCTGAAATGCGCTTGATGAATTCCTTTGTCTGAGGAAACGAAAGAATGTAGCGCGCTACCTGGGGATTGCGCCCGGTGTATGGGCGATACTTTGGAACGAAGTGGGGATTAGGCAGAAACCGCACGTCGAACATGAGGTCGGCATCGTCCGGCACACCCTGGCGGAATCCGAAGCTCACGCAGGAAATCAGGGTATTGTGCTTGCGCCCGGCGCTCTGGAAGCGTTCTGTTAATAACCCGCGCAACTCGTGCACATTGAACTTCGTGGTATCAACCACCAGATCGGCAATTTCGCGTACCGGTTGCAGGCGCTCGCGCTCCGCACGGAGCGACGCCTTCACGGAGGTCCTTCGCCCTAACGGGTGTGGCCGGCGAGTTTCACTGTAGCGCCGCAGCAGGGCGTCCTCGTCCGCCTCAAGGAAGAGGACGGTGACTTTCAGACCGCCCCGCAGCGCCTGTAGCAATTGCGGCAATTTGTCGAGCCGGGCGCCTTCGCGGATGTCCACGACCAGCGCCGCACGTTCGATCTCTGTCGAGTCGCTTACCAGTTCGGCGAAGTTCGAGATCAGTCCGACGGGAAGGTTATCGACTGCGTAAAAACCCAGGTCCTCGAAGGTCTTCAGCGCCGAGCCTTTTCCCGCGCCGCTGATTCCCGTAATAATCACGAGTTCGTGCGGGCCGGGAGGCGTCGGCGAATGGGCCGCCCGCTTACTTTGAATGGACCTCTTGCCGACTGCTCGCGCAACCGGCTGCTTCTTTCTGGCCATAGTGTTGGAAGGTTCCGTGGGGCGAGACTATCAGACTTCGCACTGCGCGTCAGCACGACAGCCCAGAAGGTTCTGTTTGGGGCTATTGCCGTTCTGCCATAGGGAGTAAGTTGTGATTGAGGGCGAATAGCGCCAGTTCGAGACGGTTTCCCACGCCCAGCTTGTTGAAGATGTTCGTAAGATGGCGCTTGACGGTTTCTTCGCTGATCCCGAAGCTCTTCGCGATGTCCTTGTTGGTACATCCCTCGGTGATCAGCGTAACCACCTCAAGTTCACGGGTGGTCAAACCGAATGTCTTCCGCGGCGGCGGGGCGGTTTGGGCGGTCAGGTCGCGAAGCACCTGCACCAGATTCTGCACCGGGCGCCCTTCCAGCCAGTATTGTCCCTGCATTACGGCGCGAATGCATGCCGACAGATGCTCTACTACGGCGTCTTTCAGAACCACGCCGCGCGCGCCGAGCTGTAGCGCTTCCAATACCTGACGTTTATCGATTAAGCCAGTAAGAACGATGGTGCGCGTTTCAAGGTTGCCGGCAGTGATTTCGCGCAGTGCTTCCATGCCGGCGACGTTCGGCATGGCGAGGTCCAGCAGGAGAATGTCGGGTCTTAGAGTACGGACAAGCTCAAGGGCTTCCACGCCATCGCGGGCCTCGCCCACGACCTTGATACTGGCGTCAGCCTGCAACATGTTACGCAGGCCTACCCGTACCACGGGATGATCATCGGCAATGAGTACTCGAATCGACGCTGCTGCCACAATTCCTGCTCAGATCATTCAACGATCGTGCTATGCCGCAGTTTGTGCGGCAGGAATGACGTTGACTCCCAGACGTGCGGCCAGTTCCGCCTGAACTTCGCGCAGGGCTTGGGCAATCCGGTCCACTGCGCTCTCCTCGAGCTTCGTTTGAGATATGCGCGCCGATTCTTCGAGTTCGCGTGCGCGTCCGGCCACCGCCTGGGCCCCCAAAACAAGGCTGCTGCTTTTGATGTAATGGGCTTTAGAGAAGGTGGCCTCCCGATCTTGCTTCTGTACCGCATCACGCAAGGGAGGAAGCGCCTGCCACGCATCACTGAGATAGTCGCGATAGAGCTCGGTGAAACCCGCAGGATCAGCCTTCATGGCCTGCTGGATTTGGTCGAACACTTCGCCAGTTAGAGGGGTCTCGATTTCAGGCATTGGGCGCTGCCGAACGTGAGACTTAAACCAACCTAGGTAATCATTATCAGCGACGAACGTCAAGCAGGGATTACCGATTTTGCTTCTGGCTATTTACCCCATGAAAGTGCTACTGCTAGTTTTCAGTTATCGAAACTGTTTGAAGTCGGGCTTACGCTTCTGCAGAAAGGCCGTCAGAGCTTCGCGCGATTCGGGCGAAGACAGGCGCTCGGCAAGCACTTCCACTTCTTCCCGCATGGCGCGTTCGAGTTCGACCGTACCCGCTTTCCTCATGAGAGCCTTGGTTGCCCGCAGCGCGGCGGCAGGTTTTTCCGCCAGCATCTGCGCCGCATTCATCGCAGTCGAAAGGAGGGCTTCGTTCGCAACAACTGCATTCACGATGCCGATCTCGTAAGCACGCTGGGCATTCAAGGGCGTGCCTAGCATTAATAGCTCGGCAGCCCGCTGATGTCCGATGAGTGCCGGCAGGAGCACTGTAGATCCGGCCTCAGGCACGATGCCTAGGTTGATAAACGGCATGATGAGCTTCGCATTGTCCGCTGCATAAACCACATCGCAATGCAGCAGGATGGTGACGCCGATGCCGACCGCCGAACCCTGCACTGCCGCGACTACTGGCTTCTGTGCGCGCGCCACTGCCAGCATGAAGCGAACTGCGGGCGGCATAGCCTGACCTTTCCAGGGATTGGCAAGAAAGTCCTCGAGATCGTTGCCCGCGGTAAAAGAGTCGCCATTGCCGTGAAGCACTATCACTCGTACGTCCGGATTGCGCTCCCCCTCTTCGACTGCCTCCGCGAGCGCGGTGTACATCGCTACGGTCAACGCGTTCTTCTTTTCGGGACGATCGATAGTGAGGCGAAGAATACTGTCTTTCAATTCCGTTTTGATGTGTTCCATGATGGCCCCCTGCTCGTTTTGGCGGGCGCTTTTCGTCCGCGCCTGCAACCGCAAATTGTACTGAAGGACTGGCAAGTTCTCTGTGATGTGGTACTTTTCGTCCCTTCCCTCCTGCTTCCAACCGCTGGGATACCGATTTGTCAGTGATACTGGATAGACTCGTTTCGCGGCCTTTCTTCCATGACGAGCAGAACCGACGGCTACCGACCGGAACCGACGACGCGTCCTCGCACGCTCTATTTTGTGCTGGCGTTCGTTGCCATCTACGTCGTTTGGGGTTCGACCTATCTGGCGATACGTTACGCGGTGGAGACGATTCCGCCGCTGATCGTAGCGGGCGTGCGTCATGTGATTGCGGGCTCGGTACTGCTCGCATGGGCGTGGTCGCGTGGATACCGTCCGAGTTGGCGAGAGTGGCGGGCGAGTCTGGTGCTGGGCATTCTCTACTTCGCCATTGGACATGGCAGCCTGCACTGGGCGGAGACCGTTGTACCTTCGGGACTCGCGGCGCTCCTGATCGCAAGCGAACCCATCTGGATAGCGCTTATCGCCGCCCTGATCTCCCACGGCGAACGCCTGAGCGGTAGAACCCTCGGTGGATTGGCGTTGGGCCTTCTTGGCGTGGGGTTGCTGATGCGCGACGAAGGCGGTCCGGGCCACCATGCACTCCTTGTCGGCTCCATTGCCATTCTCGTCGGCACCCTCTCGTGGTCGATTGGCGTCTTCTTTTCGCGGACCAAGCATCTGCCAAGCAATGTGGCGGCCCGTGCCGGGATGCCAGAGATCATGGGCGCGGGCCTTCTCTTCGTGGTCGCAGCCCTTACGGGCGAGGTGTCGCAATTACACGTGAGCGCAATCTCGTCACGTTCGGCGTGGTCGCTGATTTACCTCATTACCTTCGGATCAATCGTGGCCTTCACGGCTTACACCTGGCTCCTCGACCACACCTCGCCAACGCTGGTCTCGACGCACACCTACGTCAACCCGGTGATTGCCGTGCTGCTGGGGTGGCTGTGGGCGAACGAGGTTATTGACCTGCGAGTGGTGCTGGCAGGCATACTGACGCTGCTTGCGGTGTTCTTAATCAGCCGTGGCACCGACGCCCGAGCGCACAGGGAGGTCCCAGCGGAGGAGGGCGAACTGCCGTAACGTTGTCGAATTCTCGCGTGTGTACTAGCTGTATACAACACCACAACAAACAAATGAAAATGCGCTGCTTTTTGTTTTCAATGGTTTAGCGGGAAATTGTTAGCAAGTAATTGCAAAATAACGTACTTATACGTATCCATGTCAAAACATTAGACTTACAAAGGATGATGTGAGCTGACGGATGGAGTTATGCTCGCAACGATGGGATCACTCGACCGGTGGCTGAAAAATTCGGGGTTTTCAAAGAAGCGTTACGCGCCTGCAGCCTGAGCCGACGGCGGTGAAGACACACAAACTCCTTGCCTCACAGTGGATGGTTTATGCCTTCGCGGACTCTACGCAAAGGAAGTGGGTCACATGGCTGTGTGATCGTGATGGCGCCGGCGGGAGGAGCGATCATGCCACTTCTGCGCGGGTTCATCGCGAGGCAGCTATGCGGGGGGCACAGCCTTTCCCTGGCGGGATTCCTGGTAGTCGCGGCATGGGTTCATGTGACCAGTACCAGTAGAACCGGAGAGGCTTAACTTCTCGATTCCAGTTCTAGTCACGCTGAGGCTGCGGAACGATCGTCAGCTTTCGTAGGTCGGTGCCGCGTACGACTTCGATCGCTACGGCGACCCTGCTACGTTCGGCAGTGAGCAAGCGGTGAAGGTCGTCCACCCCAGAAACGGAATGATCGGCGAATCGCACGATCACATCGCGCTCGCGCAAACCGGCGCGTTCCGCGGGAGATCCCGAGAGAACATTCTCTACCAGTAAGCCACTGTCGGAGGACAGATCGTAGTAACGCACGATGCGACGATGCAGCGGGACGCCCTGTCCCATCAGGCCGACGTAGCTGCGGCGAATTCGGCCGTCGCGAATCAGGTGAGAAGCCACAAACTCGGCGGTGTCGGCACCAATCGCGAAGCAGATACCTTGCGCACCCATGATGGTTGCGGTGTTGACTCCGACGACGCGTCCCTGTGAATCGACGAGAGGACCGCCGGAATTGCCGGGGTTCGAGCGCAGCGTCGGTCTGTACGACTCCGTCGATCAGGCGCCCTGAACGGGAGCGCATGGTTCGGCCGAGAGCGCTTATTACTCCAGCGGTCACGGTGTGCTGAAAGCCAAGCGGATTCCCGACTGCGATGACTAACTGCCCCACCGCAAGCGAGCGGGAACTGCCGAGCGGGATCGAGGGAGCAGAACTGCGCCCGCGGATGACGGCAAGATCGGTGTCGGGATCGTCGCCGACCACCTCAGCGGAGAAGTGTTCCCCTTCTACCGTAGTGACGGAGATCTCCGCCGCCCCGTGAACCACGTGACTATTAGTCAGCATGAAGCCGTCGGGCGTGAAAACAAAGCCCGAGCCAGCGCCGCCCTGGCGGTTGTTCTTCTGCCGCACTTGAACGTGAACGACAGCGGGGCTGACACGCTGCACGGCGCCAACGACGGCGCGGGAGTAGGCGTCAAGCAGTTCGCTATCGGGATGTGCGACTGCAGACGCAGAATGGTTGAGGTGCGATTCTTCAGCGAGGTAATGAAGGGTTGCCATAAATGCTTGTGGGATGTGGATGCGCGAAAGGTGGGGGAGGATTCGGGATGCCGGTTGCCAGTTGTCGCCAGTTGTCAGTAACACCAGATCGTTCGAACGCGCGCTGTCGCTGGCGGGCCCGACACTACATTCGATATGTCACGGAACATTCATCTTTCTGTAAGTGGGTGTTAATGATGCGCGGCGTTGGCGCGTTGTATCGTGCGACATCGGTATCGCGACAAATTCCAATCTCTGTAATAAGAAGGATATTGCTATGGCGACTGCTTCAGCGCCGTTGTCCCCAACACACGCGTCTGCTGCCCCGACTGCGGTTGTACACGACAAGCTCAACCGAGGCCCACACAAGGCCGGCATTTATGCCTTCGGCGTGCTGTTCACAGTCGGAATCGTGTATGCGCTGTCGCACTTGGTCTCCGACGTGAGTCGCGTGCACCATCCTTCGAGCGCCGCTTTCCTGCTACTAGGCGTTGCGTTACTGGTCGCCTTGGGGTTTGAGTTCGTCAACGGTTTCCATGACACAGCCAACGCGGTCGCGACGGTGATTTACACCCACTCGCTGGATCCGCATATCGCGGTGGCATGGTCCGGATTGTGGAACTTCCTTGGCGTGGTGCTGTCGTCGGGCGCGGTAGCTTTCGCCATCGTGTCGTTGCTGCCGGTGGAGCTGATCCTGCAGGTGGGCAGCGGCGCGGGCTACGCAATGGTGTTCGCATTGCTGGCCGCGGCCATTATCTGGAACCTGGGAACGTGGTGGCTGGGCCTGCCGGCATCGAGTTCGCACACACTGATCGGCTCGATCATCGGAGTAGGCATCGCCAACCAGTTGATCAATGCGCGCACCGCGACCAGCGGCGTGGATTGGGACCAGGCATCTGAAGATCGGCAAGTCGCTGGTATTCTCGCCGATCATCGGATTCGCGGTGGCGGCCCTGCTGCTGCAATTGTCAAAAGTGTTCATTCACGATCCGCGGCTGTACAAGGCGCCAGAGGGCGATGCGCCGCCGCCGTTCTGGATTCGCGCACTGCTGGTAGTGACGTGCACCGGCGTGAGCTTCGCGCACGGATCGAACGACGGACAGAAAGGCATGGGGCTGATTATGCTGATCCTAATCGGCACAGTGCCGACGGCTTACGCGTTGAATCATGCGCTAACGGCGAAGGACTCGGTTGAC
Source organism: uncultured Acidobacteriaceae bacterium (assembly GCA_963738905.1). GTDB lineage: Bacteria > Acidobacteriota > Terriglobia > Terriglobales > Acidobacteriaceae > DASRAA01. The sequence continues at coordinate 111,768 of CAVTYG010000004.1, read as the reverse complement.
TTCATCGCGGTATCGCAACAGGCGGCGAATGCGCTGGACAAGTATGTCACTCCCAATGCGGTGATTGGCGATCCGCGTGAGGACGTGAAGGAGTACGTGCGGACCAAGGAATTTACTCCCAACACCATGCTTGCCCTGCGCAACACTATCAACGACGTGGGAACGGAGACGGCGAACTTCAAGGAGTTAGGCAATGTGCCGGAAGAACAGGTGAGAAACTTCCGCAATGACATGTATCTAACCAGCGAGGCCCTCCGGCTGATGAAGAAATCGGGTAGCCCCAAGATCGCTGCAGCGGATTGGGCAATCCTGGACAACTACAAGAAGCACATCGACAAAGCCACGAAGTTCATTCCGACGTGGGTGAAAGTTGCAGTTGCGCTGGCGCTGGGTCTGGGTACGATGGTCGGCTGGAAGCGCATTGTGGTGACGGTGGGCGAAAAGATCGGCAAAGACCACCTGACGTACGGGCAGGGCGCTGCGGCTGAGATCACTGCAATGGCCACCATTGGCGCCGCGGATTACATGGGGCTGCCGGTGAGTACGACGCACGTACTGTCGTCGGGCATAGCAGGCACGATGTGGGCCAATAAGTCGGGACTCCAGATGTCTACCATCCGCAATCTTCTGATGGCCTGGGTATTGACGCTACCAGCGTCTATCGGCTTGTCGGCGACGCTGTTCTGGGTATTTAACTCATGGATGGGAACAGGCGCTAAGCAGTAGCGCCGAGCCGTCCAAAAGCACACGCCAAGCGACGGTCACTGTGCGCGTTTTTGCAGTTCGAGGCATTGATCATGGAGCTTGGCGTCATGACTGAGGCCATCGACAATCATGCACTCGTCGAGCGCATACCTCGGGTCGGAGTCCTTCAGCAGCTTGTAGAGCATGAGGTGTGGTGTCAGCCAGTCTGGCGCCAACTTCTCTGCCGTCTTCAGCTCCGCGATGGCAGACGCGGGCTCCTTGGCGTTCTGGTAGGCGATAGCCAGGTTGTAATGAATGTTGGCGTCATTGGGACGCAGGCGAACCGCCTCTTTATATTCAAGAATGGCGTCATCGGTCTTGCCGATAACGTCGAGGCAGGTCGCCAGATTCATGTGGGCGTCGGCATTCGCCGGTTGGATTTGTAGCGCCGCGCGGTAATGTTCGATAGCGGCTTCGTACTGGTGGCTGGCATAGAGAATATTGGCCAGATTGTTGTGCGCAACCGCCATCCTGGGATTGAGTCGAATGGCCTGGATATACTCGGCGGCCGCGTCTTTGGTGTCGCCGTTCTTCTTAAGGGCGTAACCGAGATCGTTGTGAGCGTTCGCATCTGTGGGCTTGAGCATGACGACCTGGCGAAGCTGCGCGATTGCCCCGGTATAGTCGCCCTTGTTCATCAAGAGATTCGAGAGCGGGTAGAGCGCATCAACGTAATCGGGAAACTCCTTAATAGCGTCCCGATACTCGGCGATGGCGTTCTCGTAGTCCTTTTCTTTCTCGGCTGCTCGCCCGGCGTGGTAGTGGCGCTCGGCAGCGGCGGGAATGATGGGAGCGGCCGGCAGCGCGGACTTTGGGGCCGGCTGGGGAGAAGCCGGCTGACCGGCAGTCGAGGGCGCGGTACGTGGAACCTGTGGCGCAGCGGGCGGCGCCGCTTGGGGTTGCGGATTGGCCGGGACTTGCTGGTCACCAGAGTTTTGCGCCAGCGCGGCAGTTGCGGCCAGGACAAAGATAATTGCGAGGGTACGAAGGCTCCGCATACGGGGGTTGAGACGAGTATAACGGGTCGCGAGTAGCGCGGTTTTGGCGGATGCAGCGGATTCACGAGGTTGAAACACACGACCGCGCGACCTTATTGCGGCTGTTGCGTATTGCGGCTATTGCGGCGGAAAGTCCAGAGTCACGACTTGTGTGCTGAATGCATTCGCAGGGCTGGGCGGGAACGAGATCTCAAGAGCGAGGCCAGAAGGCGGCTTGGTGATCTTCGCTCCTTGAACACCGATGCCACTGGGTGCATTGAAGATAGGGACTTGGTAGGTCTTGCCGGCGAATCCTGCGACTTGCAGTTGAAGCTGGGTGTGAGCGGCATTCCAGTGCTCTGAGACGATCTTGAGCCCTGAGCTGGATGCGCCGTCGGCCGGAGCGGTGTAAGGATAAGCGATGCCAAAGTTGTTGCTGACACGTAAGTGAATCGTCGTCTTGTCGGCGGTGATCGGTACGGAAATCGTCGCGTGTTGGTCTTCGTCGTTGGCGGCGACCTTCGGCGAGATCCTTTGGCCGTTGACATCGGCATCGAGAACTTTCGCGCAGAGGCAGAGTGCGGGGGAATAGATGAGCTCGACTCTGTCGCTGCCGTGACGCTCGACCTCGAGGGTGATGTCATCTCCCACGCTGTGGTATTTGAGGCTGAGCTGCGCAGATTTCACGCGAACATTACGGATGGAGAAGTCGTTCCAGTTCGCCGGCACATGCGGTGCAAGCGTGACGGTCGAATTGAGCGCGTTCACTTCCAGCCCCATCATGCCGCGAAGAATCGGACTGATAACCATTGCCGAGGACCAGATCTGGTGCGGCGTGCTGGTGGAGAGCTGGGTGTAGTAGTCGCCGGAGAGAACTTCAGTGGTGCGACCGGGCGAACCGTCGTGTGCCAACTGCGCGTTGGCCATGAGATTGAGATAACCGTAGAACGGCCGGTGGTAACGGTATCCGCCGACAGAAGCCCATCCTGTAAACAGCGGCCAGACGCTGCCGTAGTGGTAGCCGGTGGGCGAATATAGCGGGTCTTTGTTGGAGATGATGCGCGGCCCCCAGTCAGACTCGTGATCGGGCGCGGCGATGACGTTGAGGAAGAGCTCGCTGTTGTGGGGATCGGTCAGGCCGAACCACAGCGGCACGGCGCCGAGGACGCTGGGTTTGTCGATCTGATTGCCCTGCGGGTCCACAGCGAAGACGTAGTAGCCCTTGTCCGGCGACCAGAAGAACTTCTCCAGTGTTGAGCGTTGCGTTTTGGCCTCGGCCGCGAGGGTTGCGGCTACTTCGTTTTGTCCCACCGCATGTGCCAGTTCCGACAGCGACTCCACAGCAGCAATCCCCACGCCAGCCTGGTAGAACTCGCCGCCGATGGGTGTGAGGTTCTGGCCGGTGACCGGATCTTTGTCCCCGGGCTGTGGACGAAGCGGTCCGCCTTCAATCCATCCGTGGCCGACATTCTGGTTCTGCGACAGTCCGTACTCACCGTAGGTTGACTTCAAGAATTGATATGCGCTCCACAGGCTTGCCCAGCGCGAACTGGCGAAGGCCACATCGCCCGTCGACCGAACGTAATCAGCGAATCCAACGATGAAGAGGGGGGTTCCATCCGCCGAGGCGGTGCCGTAGGGATAGTCATTCCACCAGTCCACCAGCTTCACGGATTGCGCAATTTCGTGGGGAATGCGTCCATTGGGCCGCTGATACTGCATGAGAAACTCCAGGGCGGTGCGCGTGGTGCCGAAATCGCCGATGGAGTCGAGGGCAAGCGCGGTCCACATGGAGTCGCGCCCGAAGTACCAACTGAATCCGGGACGATGCGAGCCGCTGGAGATGTTATAGCCGGCGACCAGGCCTTTGCCGGCGTAGGGTTCGTCCACCAGGCCCTGTACGGTGCTGATGCGAGCCCAGTCGTAGGAGCAGTTGAAGATTGGCGTCGGGGAGGGAGAGTTGGACGGTGTTGTCGAGATAATGCGCGTAATAGGTCGCGAGATTGCTGCATGGTTGACGCATCGGCCGCGAGCAGCTTGCGGTAGAGATCGTCGGCAGCCTGTTGGTTCTCAAACGACGCGGTCATGACGAAGCGATAGCTGGAATGGCCCTTGGCAGGGGGACCGAAGGAGAAGACGTCGGTGTGTTCGGCGGAGTAGTTGGCGCTGTAGGTCGTTATTAGCGGTGTGCCAGTGGCGCTTCCGGCAACGCCGAAGAAGGCACGATGGTCGCTGTTGAAGCGAAAGGCTTTCAGTTGGGCATCCCATTGACTGTAGGCGTCACCGATGGAAGCGGGCCACATCCAGGCGACGTCGGGGACGAACGAAGCTTCGACGGCGACAGGAGCGAAGCTGTTGACGTCGACTGTGACGATGGCGGCACGCTGGTCAACCGGGACGAACCAGGTAACGCATGCTGTGAAGGAATCGTAGATGTAGGCGATGGAGGAGGATTCCGGGCGGACGGTCACAGTGTGCGGAATGGCCTCGGCGGGTAACACGATGTCGCCAACGCGGAACTTGAACTGGAAATCACGAAACAACTTGAGGGGATAGATCCAAGCCTCGAAGGAGCCGTCTTCGCGGCCGAGAACGCCGGCCTCGGGACCGACGGCGTCGAGAAATTGCCAGTTTCGGGCGGCGCGCGTGATCGTCAGCGGGCCGGAGCTGTCGCAAGGAGATTGGGCGAAAAGAACTGAAGCACAGAAGAGCAGGCAGCAGAGAACGAGCTTGGTTCGCATGGTAATGGAGCCATCACAGGCGACAGCGATGGTAGCAGAAAGGGAGTGGGTTGGAGCTAGGCTTTCGACTTCGACCACTTGCCGCACCACGAGAGCGATTGGCGTTCGGCCGCGCGCTGTTTTCCGCAACGTGACGTCGACCATCTCTCCGATCATGGCCGGGGCGCCATGAAAATGGCGGCGCGCTCGATTCGGGATCTCACGCGCCGCCATTTCTTGATGTCTGACGGTCGCCGCCGGTTCGGGAGATTTTACTCCGGAATCGTCAACTGCTGGCCGACTTTGATTTTGTCGGGATCGGCGAGGCCGTTGGCCTTGGCGATGTCCATGTACTTGTTGGCGTTGCCATAGAAGTACTTGCTAATCTTCGAGAGGTTGTCGCCGGATTGGATCGTGTACACCTGTTTGCCGGGAACGACCTGAATGTTGTGCTTGAGGTCGGCAAAGCTGGGATCAACGGACTTGATACTGTCCCAAACGCGATTCTTACTGGCTTCGGAGACGACGGTTGCCGAAAGGACCAGCTGCTCGCCATCGAGGCTGAGAGGTTGAACCTGCGCACCTTCGACCTCCAAAGTGTGGAGCACGGGGGCGTACTTCTGCTTAAGCTGTTCGAGGTCTGCCATGCGGAAATCTCCTTTAGGACGATCGAATTGCCAGTGGGGGGAGTGCAGATGTCATGAAATCACACCTGCGTTACGGATTCGTAAATTCGCTGCAGAGCCGCATACGATGTTCGACCGTAGTCACAGCAAGCAGTGGTTGATCTGAGCTCCGCCTATGTTACGCCAAAAACACTGGGGTCGGGGTATAATCCGCCGCACATATGTCACTAGCCGCGGGCACTCGGCTGGATTCCTTTGAAATCGTCGCACCACTAGGCGCGGGCGGCATGGGCGAGGTCTATCGCGCGCGCGACACGGTGCTGAAGCGCGATGTGGCGATCAAGGTACTTCCCGAGTATTGGTCGCGTGATCCTGAGCGGCTTCACCGCTTCCAGCAGGAGGCCGAAGCTGCGGCCGCGCTGAATCATCCCAACATTGTTTCCATCTTTCACGTCGGTCAATACAACGGCTCGCCGTACATTGTCACGGAATTGCTGCACGGCGAAACGCTGCGTGAGCATCTGCGCCACGGTCGCGATGCGGCTGCGCGAAGCCATCGATGTCGGAGTTGATATCGCTCACGGACTGGCCGCCGCGCACGATGCCGGAATCACCCATCGCGACCTCAAGCCGGAGAACATTTTCGTAACCAAGGACGGGCGGGTAAAGATCCTCGACTTCGGTCTGGCCAAGCTCAATCCTGCGAAGTCTCCAAGTTCTGACGGCCCTACGGCGAGCTTTCAGCAACAAACCAGTCCAGGACATGTCCTCGGCACAGTTGGCTACATGTCACCCGAGCAAGTGCGGGGACAACCCGCCGACGCCCGTAGTGACATCTTCGCGGCAGGAGCGGTTCTGTACGAGATGCTGACCGGCAAGCCTGCCTTCCGCAAAGCGACTTCGGCAGAAACCATGACGGCGATTCTGAACGAAGACCCGCCAGCGGTTTCGCAACTCGCGCCGAATCTTCCGCCCGGACTGCAACGAGTCGTGAACCGCTGCCTATCGAAGAACCCGGAGCAACGCATTCAACACGCGACCGATTTGGCGTTCGCGCTGGATGCTCTATCGGATTCCGGCAGCGCAGGCGTGGTTGCTGTCAAGGATCAAACGTCCGCGACGAAATGGGTATGGATCACGGGAGGTGTGGCCGCCATTGCGATTGCGGTGGCGATATTTGTTTGGTGGAAAGTTCCGCCCGCCGTTCCAGTGGTGGAGTCGGTCACGCAACTTAGCGACGATGGCGAACCAAAGCAGGGGCCGCTACTGACCGATGGCACTCGGATTTACTTCAACGAAGGTGCGCCAGGAAGCTGGAAGATTATGCAAGTCTCGGTCGCCGGAGGGGAAACGAGCGTTGTCTCAACCAGGATTGCTGATCCACAAGTTGAGGGAATCACGCCCGACGGCTCCTCGCTCCTGGTCGACGACGGAGGGTCTACTCTGAATGCTCTGTGGACAATTCCACTTCCCTCGGGAGAGCCCCGACGTCTCGGTACAACTATGGGGCGAAGTGCTAACTTTTTTCCAGACGGACGCGTGGCATTCACTCAGAATGCAAGCTTGTATGTGGCCGAAAGAGACGGATCGAACATCCACAGACTGCTCACAGCTCCCGGTCTCGCCTTTTGCCCCAGTGTTTCCCCTGACGGAAAGCGTATTGTCCTGTTGACCTCTTCTGTTTCGGAAGAGCGGACGTTCTTCCTGGCTGAGGCTGCGGCAGATGGATCTGGTTTCCACGAAATCATGAGAGGTACGAAATACGCCCCAGTAAGGTGCGCGTGCTGGACGCCCGATGGCAAGTATCTATTTACCAGGGTGCGAGAGAATCTTTGGTTGCTTCCCATGAATGCTGGATTCTTCGAAAAACTTCGTACGCCAATACAAATCACGAATGGCCCGCTATTCTACTCACGGCCAAGCCCGAGTCGCGACGGAAAGCAGGTCTTTGCCATCGGGATGAAACGGCGCGGAGAACTAGTGCGCTATGACATGAATGCCAAACAATTCATTCCGTTCCTTTCAGGAATTTCGGCAATTAATCCCAGCTTTTCGCAGGATGGTCAATGGGTCGCCTACATTACCTATCCGGATCTCACGCTCTGGCGTAGTCGCGCGGATGGAACGGAACGATTGCAGCTTACCTATCCGCCCATGGAGGTCATGTATCCTTCCATTTCTCCTGATGGCAAAAGAGTCGCGTTCGCCGCCGATGAGAAGCTTTACGTGATTAACATGGACGGGACCTCTCAACGAGAAATTGCGGGACAGAAGAGAAATATTCCTGTCCCGGCTTGGTCTCCCGACGGAAACTCGCTGGTGTTCGACGGAGACATTGAGGGCGAGAAGAATACCCTGCAGTTGACGGCGATTGACCCGCAAACCGGAAAGCGTTCCGCCATTGTCTCGGGGGAAGGCTTGAGCAGTGCCCGGTGGATTGGCCCCGAAACAATCATCGCGGGCACCGAGGATTCGACTAAGCTGGTAGCGCTCGACACTAAAAGTGGAAAGCTTACCGAGTTGGTTTCAGGCATCATTGTTGACTGGGCAGCCTCGCCCGACCGGAGATACCTGTACTACACCACGGGAGGCGCCGAGCCGAAAGTGATGCGCATTCGGCTCGCGGACCACAACATCGAAGAGATGGCGAGCTTGAAGGGCCTGCGCCGGGCCCTTGATCCCATTCTCAGTGAAACTCAGATGTCGGTTGCGCCAGACGGTTCGCCGGTTTTTACCCGCGACATCGGGTCCGAGGAAATCTACGCTCTCACCATTAAGTGGCCGTGAGCTGCTGTCTCAAATGGCAGTTTCCCGATCCGCTTATCCACACTGACAACACGTGACATTGCAGCGCAGGTTCGATACTTTTAGTGTCTTGCTCCATTTGACTCGATCGTTGCCAATTTCGCGGAACAGCCTGCATGCGGGCTGCGGAGGTTTCATGCGTCATCTGCTGTTAGCCGCTATTTTGTGTATTTGCTGTTGGGCCGCTGTGGCTCAGGACACGACAACCACGCAGGCCCCTGCGACAGCAACAGCGACAACCCAGACCCAAACTACCACTACGCCGGTAACCAAGCCTGCAAGTTTCCAAACTCCGACGTTCTGGGTGCCCGCTCCCGACGAGCGGTGGTGGTTGCCCAAGGGAAACTGGATCTACGGGTATGGGCAATTTGATATCGCGCCGCCGCATAACGAGCCTGATCCGAATTTCTGCGCGGCCAATGCCGGGCAGTATGGCGGCGTGAACTCGCAGTGCAACCTGTTCGCGCGCTATCTGATCAGCGGACAGGTGTGGGTGCGGCCCTTCGGCAAGACGGCGCTGCGCCGCATCAAGATCTTCTGGGACCCCACGTTCGCGTTCGGCAAGAACGTTCCCCAGACTCTCTATACATGGTCGTGGCAGGGCATCGGCTTCGAGAACCAGTGGGGCGGCGATGTCTACCTGGGGAGGCGCTTCGATCTTCGCCTGACGCAGCAGACATTGTTCGAGCGATTCAGCTCGCGTCCGCTGGGCCCGGCCTACCTGGGGCCGAACGGGCCGTGGGGACGGTTCTTCACTGTCGGAGTACGGCGGTACTTCGGGAATTCGAAGGTGATGGACGAGGGGCAGTAGGTTAGACCCCATCCCTACGCTCTGGAAGGATGGGGCAACCATAGAAGAAAGCCTTTACAGCCGCACGATCTTTTCGGATTCCACGCCCCGTAGTGCGTTGCGCGTATCGACGATAAGCTTGGCGCCGTCAACCAGTCCCTGGTAGTCGAAACTGGTGTGGTCGGTGATGATCACGCAGCAGTCAGCGGACTTGGCGGAAGCGAGTGCGTCCTGCGACACCAGGTCGATGCCGTCCAGCTTCAGTTTGGGAACAAAGGGATCGCTGTAGCTGACATTGGCTCCCAGCTTCTTCAGCAAGAGGATGATGTCGAGGGCGGGCGACTCGCGCATGTCGTCGATGTTGCGCTTGTAGGCGACTCCAACCACGTGCACCTTGGCACCCTTCACCGCTTTGCCGTGGCTGTTCAGGGCGTTCTGTACCTTGCCCACGACGAAGTGCGGCATGTTGCCGTTAATGTTGCCGGCGAGGTCGATGAAGCGCGCCTCAATCCCTGACTGCTTCGATTTCCAGGAGAGATAAAACGGGTCGATGGGAATGCAATGGCCGCCGAGCCCCGGGCCGGGATAGAACGGCATGAAGCCGAACGGCTTGGTGGCAGCCGCGTCGATGACTTCCCAGACATTGATGCCCATGCCGTCGCACATGAGCGCCATTTCGTTGACCAGCCCGATATTGATCATGCGGAAGGTGTTCTCGAGCAGCTTCACCATTTCCGCAACGCGTGTGTTGCTGACGGGAACGACCTTTTCGAGGGCCTGCGAGAAGAACACCTTACCCATCTCTGTGCACGCTGGCGTAATGCCTCCGACAACCTTGGGGGTGTTGGAGGTCTGATAGACCGGATTGCCGGGATCAACGCGCTCGGGTGAGAAGCACAGGAAGAAGTCTTCGCCAACCTTGAGGCCGTGCTTTTCGAAGGTGGTCAGCAACAGCTCATCGGTGGTGCCGGGATAGGTGGTCGACTCCAGGATAACGAGCAATCCGGGATGGAAGTATTTTGCGATCTCATCGGCGGCCGACACGATGTAACTCATGTCGGGATCTTTGGTCTTACGGAGCGGCGTGGGCACGCAAATGTTGATGGTGTCGAGCTCGCTAACTACCGAGAAATCGGCAGTCGCATCGAAGCGGCCGGAATCCACAAACTGAGCAACATCGCTGCTGGGGACGTCCTGTATGTAGGATTCGCCTTTGTTCAGGCGATCGACGCGCGAACGCTGCAAGTCAATGCCGGTAACATGGAAGCCGGCCTTGGCAAATTCCATCGCCAGCGGAAGACCGACATAACCCAGGCCGACGATACCGACACGCGCGGTTTTGTTTTCGATCTTGCCTTTGAGTGCCTGAAAAATGCCCACGGATTTCTCCGCTACCTGCATGATTGATCTCCTAATATCGCGACTTGAAAACGGATGGTGGAACCGAGCCAGACAGATGCTTGCGACAACCCGATTTGCACCAATCCTTAATTTTATACATTCGTTCGGAAGTTGAATAATGCGCGTCGAGGACGGCCCCGATGCGCGGTTCCCATTCCGGAACCGGATTCCTCATTGGGCACACCGCAACCGAGCCGTCAGGGTCACCGGCAATGAGGTTCGGAGGCGCACGACCAGGACGGGTGCCGCAACCTTCGAGTTGAACGTGGGGGACCGCCAGCCCTCTTCGAGAACTGCTCCCTCCAAGCGGAGTTCCGCGAGATTGCCGATGGCCCACTTCCCTGCGGCTGTTTGCCGTGGAGGGTCGGCAAGATGCCAGAACTGCTCGATATCGTGTTGCCCGTCGGGACCAGTGATTTCGTCGACAATCGTGAATTCACCGTTAATAAATTCAACAGTCCGGCGATGCGTGAAGCCCTGATAGCTGCAACTTCCAACGGCGCGGGCCTTACCGTCAATGCTGGTGAATTCGAGGAGCTTGGCTTCCGGCTTGTCGGACCAGCGAAATGGATTGGCAGGAACGGCTTGGTCACGGCCATCGATGCGGACGGTGTTGTGTGCTGCTGAGCCGCGAAACGCATTGCGCCAGCCGGGATCCATGTAGATGTAAGTGCCGGGATCGATCAGAATTTCCTGGTCGCCGCGCGAGACAACGAGCGAGAGTGTGTCGGAGTGGCTGTGGCCTCCACTGCCGGGACCGAACGGGCCGACATCGAAGAGCGCGAAGACAGGGCCGCAGCGAACGGTGGCGACGCCGAATTCCTCAAATGCCCGTGAGGCCGGTTCGAAGGTTTGGGTGGGTAGGTTTCGGCAGCGCTCGGGGCCAAGCCACCAGATGCCGATTTCATCGAGGTCGTGATTGCTATAGGCGAAGAAACGCTTACCCAGCATCACCGATGCGGCAGCCAGCGATGCCCGACTGAAGCAACTGCGCGGGCCGTAGGGCGAAAAGAAACGCCCGCCGTCGTCATCGCCGAGAAATGGCAGGTCGCCGCTGGCCGTGGTGATAGACGCGAGAAACTCCGTCATGCGCTCCAGACCTTCGCGGTACGACGGCGTCACATCTTCGAGCACGGCGTGAAACGCGAACATATCGAGCGCATAGAGGTGGTAGTAGGTCGATTGCTCGAAGTAGCTCCCGTCGGGTTGAACGCAGGTCTGCATGTGACGGGCGACGATATCGCGTCCGGTCGCACGCCAGGGGGCGGAGCGGGGAAAATCGGGAAACAGATAGCCTAGCGCGTGGAGTGCGACCGCCTCGCCTAACAGATGAGTGTTGGGTGAGAAGTAAATCGACAGGTTGTACTCGAGGTGCAGGCCATGACGGTAGAGCTCAGCAAGGAAGCGTTCACGGAACGCGTCAGGCATCTTCGTGCCCAACAGGTGCCAGATCCAGATCCAAGAGAGCGCACGGAACCCAACTTCGAGAGCGCTGGTCCAGTTGATGCCACACTGAAACGGGTTCTCGTTCCACCAATGTTCGAGCTGGCCCTGGACAGCTTCGAGATACTTTTCGCTACCGGTTATGACAAAAACTTGGGCGAGCAGGACAAGGTGCTGATGGCGATTGACCTCCCAGATCAGCTTGTGGTCTCCGGCCAGCTCGCGATTGAGATAAGGGATTCGACGGAAGTAGGCTTTGTCCGTCTCGATGCCGCTCCGGGGGTCTCGTCGCCAGGCGATAGATGATCCGTACTCCACCGGGTTGGCGAACATGGGGATGCGGCCTTGCAGAACCTCATCGGCGACACGGATTAAGTCGCCAGCATATTCGGAATCGCGTACGGCCTCAGCGACGGCTGCCGGATTGGGAAGTCCAGCCAGTGGCGAGCTTGCTCGAAGATTCCGCCTTGGCGAAGAAAGATACAGGAGAGCGTTGGCCGTTTCCTGTCGCAGGCGAAATTGGATTTCGGAGAAGCTGCGCATGAAGATGACTGAAATTCAGACGGCGGTCACAACACGCCGGTGCTTAGCGTTGTTCGACACATCGCGACCGGTGGTCGTTTAGACCGCCTCAAGCTTAGGGACGGAAGTCTTTTCCGCGCTAGTCACATTGATGACTGGCACCGGCGACTGCGCCAGAATTTGCCGTGCCTCGGCATTGGGATCCTGGGTTACAACCACGAGATCGGCCCAACCCAGAACATCGTGCAGGCTCTTCTCCATGCAACGACCGATGTGAGGCAGTGAGCTGAGCAGAAATGCCTGATTGCTGCCATAGATGGCGTCCAACTGGATGTGCGGGTCATAAATCTTCACCTCACATCCCTTGCCGATCAGGCGCTCGATGAGCGCCACGCCGGGGCTTTCGCGAAGGTCATCGGTGTTTGGCTTAAATGCGAGCCCGTAGATGCCAATCTTGCGCACACCCATTTCAATCACACGATGAAAAGCACGCGTGAGATGGGCCTCGTTGCTGGGCAGAACCGAATTCAACAGCGGAAGTTCAAGGTCGAGCTGTCGAGCACGGTAAATCAAGCCGCGCAAATCTTTGGGGAGGCACGAGCCTCCGAAAGCAAAACCCGGCTTCAGATACACCGGCGAAATGTTGAGCTTGGTGTCACGGCAGACGGTTTCCATGACTTCGGCGCCGTCGAGTCCAAGGGAGGCCGACAGTGTACCGATCTCATTGGCGAAAGCAATCTTCAAGGCATGAAACGTATTGCAGGTGTACTTGATGAGTTCGGCGGTGCGGAGCGCCACGACGGCGGTCTGCACGGGAAGTTTCGCATAGAGGGATGCCACCCGCTCGGCCGCCCCATGGTCGTGGCTGCCGACAACGACGAGGGAAGGTTCCATGAAGTCTTTGACGGCAGTGCCTTCGCGAAGAAACTCAGGATTGGCGACCACGGCCGCTTTTGGTTCCACCGCCGGGGCAACAACTTCGTCGCATGTGCCGGGAAATACGGTGCTCCGGACCACCACTGTCAACGGCTTCGTGCGCCCTTCAAGGTGGGCACCAATATCAACCGCGACTTTGCGCAGGTAGTCGAGGTTCAGGTTGCCGTTAGCGGCGGAGGGTGTGCCGACGCACAGGAAGGCGAAGTCGGCGTCGCGAAGGGCGTCAGCGGTGGAAAGGGTAGCGGTTAGCGAGCCACTGGCCAGGTGCTTGGCGATGAGCGGCTCAAGGCCCGGCTCGTAGAACGGCGAGCGGCCTTCGTGAATAGCCTGGACCTTGCGAGCATCAACGTCGATGCCCACCACGCGGTATCCCAAACCGGCAAAACAGGCGGCGGTCACGCAGCCTACGTAGCCGAGTCCAAACACTGCAATCGTTATCTGATCGTGCTTCGCTTCCATGTATTCCATCCTGTATGAAACCACGCGCTTATGCGACTTAAGAATGCGACTTCGTTGCTAATTGGAGACGGCGGCTGGTGTAGGCGCGCCGGTCAACAGCTTTTCAAACTCGTCCGTGATAGCGTCCCAGGAAAATCGCGACGTCACCAGATGCAAGGCTTCCGTCGATAGTGACCTACGCTGCTCTGCATCCTGCAAGAGCGCAAGACACTCATCGGCAAAGGCCTGGGCGCTATCGGCCAGCCGGATGTTGCCCGGATGAGAGACGTCTAGCCCCTCGGCTCCTATGGAAGTTGACACCACCGCAGTCCCCGCGGCCATGGATTCATAGATCTTGAGCCGCGTTCCTCCGCCGATTCGTAAAGGAACGACAGAAACGCTGGCGCCCCACAGCCAGGGACGCACATCGGGCACGGTTCCGGTAACTTGAATCCGCGAATCGTCGCGAGCCAATGCCTCAATCGCGGGCGAAGGGGCACGTCCCACGACAGCTAACGTGCAATCGGGTTTGCGCCGCCAGATCAATGGCAAAACCTCGCGAACGAAGTAGTTTACGCCATCGGAATTGGGCAGCCAGTCCATAGAACCGACGAACATCAGGTCGGTGGTACGCGGCGAGTCTGCCGGACGACGGAAATAGCTAACGTCCACACCAGTCGCGACGCTGGCAGCATCTACGCCGAACATGCTGCGCATGAGATCGGCATCCTGACGGGAGACGGCGATCACCTTCTCGGCGGCCTGGCACATCCGCTTCTCCCAGTTGAACATGCGATCGGCTTGCACACCGAAATAGGCCTTTCGCAGAGGATCAGAGACCTCCTCCACGTGCCTTCGCCAGATGAGGGTCTCCACGTTGTGCTGGAAGAGCACCACATTCCTCATATCGGCGAAGTTGGGAGCGGGAAACACAAAGTCACACACGGTGACGTCGAACGGTGTCTGCTTGAGTAACACCGCGATCTGATCGCGCATGGCCGGCGAGCAGTAGCGGCTCAGCGAAAGCGGCATCGACGATACCAGATTGCCGCACAACTGCTTTGCAAAACGCACCGAGCGGCGGGGTGGAATATCCAAGGCGACGGGATAGGCGTACGAACAGTACTCATGGGCACGCTGGCGTCCCTCGGGCTGCTCCGGATTGTCGTAGGCAACGTAGTGCACCTCATGCCGGGCGTGCAACCGCTGCAGCATTGCCAAGGTGCGAATTTGGCCGCCGCGCGTTGTGGGATGCAAAAAGTCAGATTTGACCCAGAGGATCTTCATGCCACCTGGACGCTGCCGACCGTTGCCGGCATGAGGCCGTCCCAGACTTGGTCACGGCGGCCAGTCAGAAATATGTCGCCCCAGACCTGAAGGTTCAGCAGTCGCCATATGCGGTCGGTGGCGTCGATGACGCCACTTTCCTGCTTGTCTAGCAGGTCGTTGAGATAGGTCATGTCCACGTAAGCTGCGAGCACGCCGTCGGGATCGCGCAAATAGTCGGCGAACCCGCGAGCCTCTTCGCGTCTGAGCCATGCCGTGATTGGCGTGGGGAAGCCCATTTTCTTGCGGTAGATAATGTCGTGGGGAATAAGATCTTCGACGGCTTTCTTCAGCACGTACTTGCCGTTCTTGCCGCGCAGCTTCATGTGCGGCGGAACAGTCGCCGCGAATTCCACGAATTTGTGGTCGAGAAACGGAACCCGACTCTCGATCGAGCACGACATGCTCATCTGGTCCTGCTTCATGAGCAACTCCACCAGATAGGTTTTCTGATCGGCGAAGAGCAGCCGCGGTAATGTGGGCGATTGCGAGACGGAGTTCCAACGCTGCAAGTAGGAAGCGTACGGATTCTCCGTGAAGTGCCGGCTCAACAACTTCTGCTGCTCTTCCTCGCCAAACGCGCAGTAAAAGTTGTTCAAGTAGAGCGATTCAATGTCCGCGCCCCGACCAAGGACTGTGTGGCCGAGTTTGCGCCTGACGGAAGCCGACAGGAGTGGTGAATCCGCGACAGCGTGCTGGATCGCGTTGCGGACTCCGCCGGGAACACCGCGGTAAGCGCGCATCCAGCGCTCGTTCATCTGGTAGAAGCGATAGCGCCCGTAACCGGCGAAAAGCTCATCGCTACCCTCTCCGGTAAGGACGACCTTAACCTGCGATGCTGCCAGCTGGGAAACGAAGTGTAGCGCAACGCTGGAAGGCCAGGTAATGGGCTCGTCCTCGTGCCAAACCAGGCGTGGAAGGGCGTTGAAAAACTCTTCCATGGAGACGAGGACTTCGTGATGATCGGTGCCGATACGGTCAGCAACCTGGCGGGCCTCGGAAAGCTCGCTGAAACGGGACTCGGCATATCCGACAGAGAAAGTTTTTACCGGCCCGGAGGTCATGCGCTTGATGAGCGCGGCAATCGCGCTCGAGTCCACGCCGCCGCTGAGAAACATTCCAAGGGGCACATCGCTCATGAGGCGCATGCGGACGACCTCTTCCAGGCGAGAGCGACATTCGGCAATCCATTCGCTGTCGGGACGGTCGTCGAAGCGAGTAGGACAGGGAGCCTCCCAGAATCGCTTGATTTCAAGCTGGGGAGCAGACCCGCAGGTCAACATCAGGGTGTGTCCGGGCATCAATCGGCGAATGCCACTGAAGAGGGTTTGCTCGCCGCTGTTGTAGCCAAAAGCCAAATATTCGGGAAGTAGCGCCTCATTGAATCTGGCGCTGATTTCAGGATGCTCGAACAGAGCCTTCATTTCCGAAGCAAAAGCGAACAGGCGGCCGTCCCAGTAGTAGTAAAAGGGTTTGATGCCGAGACGGTCTCGGACACAGAAAAGCCGCTGATTCTTGCGGTCCCAAATAGCGTAGGCGAACATGCCGCGATAGCGCGTAACCGACTGGTCGCCCCACTGTTCATAGGCGTGAATACAGGTTTCGGTATCGCAATGACTCTTGTAGCGATGACCGGAGCTCTCGAGTTCAGGACGAATGTCGGCATGATTGAAGATCTCGCCGTTATAGGTGATCCATAGCGAGTCGTCTTCATTGGACATCGGCTGAATGCCGGAGGTCAGATCAATAATGGCAAGACGGCGATGTCCGAGAGCGACTGGGCCCTCGACGTGAAACCCGGAAGCATCGGGGCCGCGATGCGCTATGACGTCCGTCATCCGACGAAGGATGCGCTCGTCGGCAGGTACGCCTTGGGTGTTCAGAAATCCGGCTATGCCACACATGTGATCAGTATTGCCCGACCGCGATGGGTTCGAGCTGTTCGACGACAGGTTCGTTCTGGGCTTGGATTCGCGCTTCCTCGGTCCTCTCGTTGGTGCGCTGCTGCTGGGCCATGAACCCGAGGGCGGTCGCAATTCCAACGAGAATCGGAACGTCAGTGTTGTAGGCCAAGCTGGCGAAAAATGCCACCACAAGGAAAGCCCAGAATGTGGCGCGTAATGTCAACGCCATTAGGCGCAACTCGCGCCAAACCGGTGTGCTGGCCTTGACTCGAATGATCGAATTCAGGATTTTGAAGGCCAATACGATCATCCAGACGTAGAGAAGCAGCCCCGGCACACCCATCTCGCTGGACAGTTCGGTATAGGTGTTGTGGGTAACGTGCCACATCGGTTTCTCACCCCTCGCCTGCGCGAGGTCATTCTGCGCGACGGGGAAGTTGCCCGGGCCGACGCCAAAGATGGGATGCGCCGCAGTAATACGCAGGCTGTCCTTGAGGAGCGCCGTGCGGGCTTCGGTAGAGTTGAGTGTCGAGTAGCGCTGCGTACCGTACTCGGACGGATCTACTTCGCCGAAGTAAGTTGTATAACGCAAACGCATTTCACGAGGAACAACGAGAAGAAGACCGACAGCGATTACAGGAAGGGCCACCAGCATTCTGATCTTGGTTCGCTTCTTTGCCTGCCAGAAAACGCTCACCACGAAAACACCGACGCCGAGTGAGCCTGAACGGGAGCCGGTTTTGAGCAACGCCCACATGAGCGGCCCCGCGAGGACAATAGCGGCCCCCTTCTGCCAGACATTTCCCCGCATGTAGAGATAGCCGAGGAAAGCCAAGCCAATGATCAAAGTCCAAGCCAAGTCGTTAGGGTTGGCATAGCGAGTGTCGATGAGGACCAGACGGCCAAACTGCTGGCCGTTCTTCAGCAGGGTGACAATGGCGAGAAAGCCTGCCGCGTAGGCGATCGTGATGAAGACGCGACGCGCCTGGGGCACGGTAGTCAGCAAGCCCGCAATCATCACGTAAAGCAGGGCCGACTTGTACCAATATTCGGTAAACACAAAGAAACTGCCACCGGGCCACACTCCCAAGGGGATGCAAACGACGAACCAGAGAGTGAACAAGCCAATGGCCCAAGTGACGCGAGCTGACATGACGTTTTGAATCCGTCCACTGAATCCGACGGCCAGCAATCCAAAGATGGCTACGATCAGGAGAGGGCGTAACTTGGCGACGAAAGGTATAACTTCGAAGCAAGCACTGAAGGTCGCAAACAGGAAAATCAGCAGCAGCGGGAAGGACATCCGCAGGGTCGGATTTGATTGCTTCAGAATCGACCGAATCAAAGGCTTGCTCCCCCGGGCGTCACCGCAGGTGCGTCTGCCAGACCACGTCCCGCCAGACTCAAGTGCAGTTTACCATGCTTACCGGAGAGTTAACCCCAACGTAACTCGCCACTTCTGAAAACCCAGAGAACGATTCGTCACCACTAGTGCCTACCATCCGCCGTTCGGTAATTTAGTACCTCAAATTTACATTACGGTAATCATTATATGGTTACTATAGTTTACTGCAACTCACGCATTCTCCCCTTACACGCGTCCTAGGCCGTTATGTTGGATAGCGGCTGGTTGCAGTACGACTACGGTGCCGTCGCTGTATTTTCAAGGACTTGCGCCACCAAGTCTGCCGAACAGTCGACTCCTCCCAGCCATACTTAACCCATCGCCAATAAGGAGATGTTTCGTGCGATATCAGACCAACTCCCCCAAATCAAGTGGACGTTTATCTCGGTGGCAAAACGTCCTAGCCATATCCAGCGTCCTATGTATCGGCGTGCTTTCCGCAATCGCTCAGCAGCCTCAAGTGGCCCTTCCCCGGGTTTACTTGGATACTACGTACAGTCTCCCGACGGGAGGCACAACTTGGGCGGCACACACAGCCGCACAATTCTCAAGTGCCCTGAATACCGCAAGTCCAGGAGACGTGATTGTGCTGGATGCGGGGGTGACCTATACGGGCAATTTCACGCTGCCGGTCAAAAGCAATCCGAACAACAAGTGGACCTACATCATCAGCTCGGCACTTTCGAATCTGCCTGCCGGAACCCGAGTAAGCTCAACCAATGCCCACAGTATGCCGAAGATTGTCACTAACAACGTATTGCCCGCCCTACAGCTGAACGCCGGCGCCAATCATTGGCGTCTTGCCGGGATCGAGGTAACTTCGGCATCGACGCAAGGATGTCAACCAACGCACAATCCTCCCATCAATTGCTATACGTATTTTCTGATTGGGCCCACGAACGGCTCGGCTACACCGTTGCCGGATTCGATCTACATCGACCGCTCTTACATTCACGGGTTGCCGACCATTGACCTGCAACGTGCGATTGCGGCGAACGTAAGTAACTTCGCCATCGTGGACAGCGACATCGACGAGGTACACATGATAGGCGTCGAAGCGCAGGGGATCATCGCGTATTACACTCCAGGGCCGATCAAGATCGTAAACAACAGCATCACGGCAGCGACCGAAGGCGTGATGTTCGGCGGTGGCGGCGGCGCGGCAAATCCTTACGTGCCGTCGGACATTGAAATGCGCAATAACTACCTTTACAAGCCGCTCTCGTGGGTTGCAGCGAGTGTTACCAATCACACGATGGTGGTCAAGAATGCCCTGGAAGTGAAGAGCGCTCAGCGACTCTTATTCGACAGCAACGTAATCCAGAACGTCTGGGCAAACGGACAAAATGGATTCGCCATTGTGTTGACCATACGGTCGTATCAAAGCGGCGACATCTCGGTAGTCAACGACATCACTGTCACCAACAACGTGCTTAATAACGTGGTTTCCGGGTTTAACACCCTGGCAAAGGACGACCTTTGCACGCTGCCCGGTTGCCACAATGCCGGTTCGCAAGATCGGTGGTACATCGGCAACAATCTGATGGTTTTCTACAATCCGAGTGCACAAGGGGGCTTGCGCAACAACGCCATCCAAGTGAACGGGGGACAAGACAAGATCAACGGAACTCTGGGCGTGCTGCGGGATGTTGTGTTCCAACACAACACAACCATCCCCGCGGCGGGACATCCGTGCTGGGACCCAATCTTCTTCAGCGATGCACCGATTCAGAACCCCGACAGCATGAACCTGTGGTTCCTGGACAATGTGCTTTGCCGTCAACCCTTCGGAGACAACGGCTGGCAAGGCACCTCGGGACTCACCAATTACATGGGAATGCCCAATGCGTCGCCGTACGACTTGCCGGCCCGGTATTACGGCAATGTCATGTACGTGCCGTCGGGAGACCGGCTCTATACCTTCCCGCCGGCCAACTATGCGACAACTGTGGCGTTTACCTACGTGAATCCCGGGGCCGGGAACTATCAGCTCCTTACCCCGAACTGGACCGACACCTCTGACGGAAACATTGCCGGCGTTCAGAACGCGAAGCTGCCGGCAGGAGGAGGCGGTGGCGGTGGTGGTGCGAGCAGTTCAAACTAATGTAAAACCTCGGCAATGATCGATTCCTCAGTGAATCGGCGAGCTGAGTTGAACACTTCAACGACCCGCCCAGTAAGACCGTACCGGTCCCTGGGCGGTTTTTTGTAGGCGAAGAAGTCGAAAAAGCCACTTCTACCCTTCGTTAAAGAAAATTTCCGTCTGCCCCGATGAATTGGGTATGCAGGCGCCACGGGAATTCGGATCCGAATACGTCACACGCGATCTCAGGCATAACCGCGACGTAAGCGGGAGCGCTGAGGCGTCCTGTCTTCTCCCTGTTTTATTCCACTGTTTCGAAACTGCAGACAGGAGTGTCCATGTTTAAGACTGTTTCTCTCGCTTTTCTCGTAGTTTTTGCTGGCCTGGCAATCGCCCAAGTTCCGGTAGCACAATTGCCGCGAGTGTATATCGACTCGACCTATGCGCTTCCGACTGGCGGCACGACCTGGGCGGCACACACGGCGGCGCAATTCAGCAGTGCCATCAAGACAGCCAGTCCGGGCGACGTCATCGTTCTGGATGCCGGCGTCACCTACAGCGGGAACTTCGTGTTGCCGGCAAAGGCCAACTCGAACAATAAGTGGATTTACGTCATCAGCTCTGCTCTGGCAAAGATGCCGGCCGGACAACGCGTGTCGCCGGCTTTGGCCGCAAATATGCCGAAGATTGTTACTCCCAACGTTGCTCCCGCGATCCAAATCAATGGAGGCGCTAACCATTGGCGTCTGGCAGGACTGGAGATCACGTCCGCCTCGACGCAAGGCTGCCAGCCGACCCACAGCCCAGCCATCAACTGCTTCACTTACTTCCTGGTTGGTCCGCAGAACGGCGCGGTCACACCAGAACCCGATTCCTTTGCGATCGACCGCTGCTACATTCACGGTTCGCCCACAATTGACTTGCAACGAGCGGTCCTGGCCAACGCCAGCAATTTCGCGGTGGTGGACAGCTATCTCGATGACATACACATGATCGGCGTGGAGGCGCAGGGCATTCTGGCGTATTATTCGCCGGGCCCGTTCAAGTTCGTCAATAACTACATCGCTGCTGCGACGGAAAACATTCTGTTTGGGGGTGCGGGCGGGGCAGGAAATCCCTATATTGCCTCAGACCTTGAGATTCGGAAGAACTACCTGTTCAAGCCGCTGTCTTGGGTTGCAGCCAGCGTAACCCAGCACACCATGGTGGTAAAGAACGCACTGGAATTGAAGAGCGCTCAGCGCGTGTTGGTGGATGGCAACACGATGGAGAACGTTTGGGCCAACGGGCAGAACGGATTTGCCATCGTACTCACCGTGCGCTCCTATCAGAGCGGCGATATTTCGGTGGTAAATGACATTACTGTTACCAATAACCTGCTGAAGAATGTCGTTGCTGGTTTCAACACGCTCGCCCAGGATGACGTGTGCGGGACCTCGACCGGCCCGAATTGCCACAATGCGGGCTCGCAGACCCGCTGGAACATCGCGAACAACCTGATTCTGTTTTACGATCCGACGGCCTTAGGCGGCCTTCGCAACGTCGGTATTATGCTCAATGGAGGTCAGGACCGCATCAATGGGCATCCCGGCGTTCCGCGCGACATAGTCTTTCAACACAACACATTGATTCCTGCTCCTGGACACCCCTGCTGGAATTCTATTTTCTTCAGCGACGCGCCGGTGCAGAACCCGGACACACAAAACATCTGGCTGCTGGACAACGTTTTCTGCCGCCAGCCTTCAGGCGATAACGGTTGGCAGGGCACAACGGGACTGAATGCATACATGGGCCTGCCGAGCGCCTCGCCATACGACCTGACGCAGCGTTTCTATGGCAACGTGATGCTCGTGCAGTCCGGTGACAAAGTGCAGGTATTCCCTCCGCACAATTACGCTACGACACTGCCCTTTACTTATGTGAATTCGACGTCGGGGAACTACCAGTTGGTCAACCCCAATTGGACTGACACCAAAGACGGGAAGATTGCCGGCATAAACTACAGCGCCTTATCGCAGGCACTTGCAACCAATGTGATCGTTGCGGGCCCGGGTGGCTCGATGCCAGGCTCGCCGATACCACAACCAACAAACACCGTCGGCGGCGGCACCATCGCGCGTTAGATCAGCAGGCTTCTCTTCGTACAAACTGCCTTCACCGCATCGTCGTCGGCGAAGGCAGTCCTTTCTTTTCTAGAGGGCCCTCAGCCACGCTGACAAAGCCTCGTGGCCTCGCATCTCATATACTGATACATGTTGCGGCAGAACACGCAGATTCACGTAGACTTTGATTCCAGTTCTTTGGAGACAGTGCGCCGTGAATGCCAATTTTTACCTCCGTTCCCATCCGAGACGCAGAATCCCACAAATCGTAAGGTCGTTGATCGCCGGGAAACGCTTATTGTTCTTCTGCGATGCTTGTGCTGACCACGGTGGCCGCCGGGCAGAAGCCCGTTGCAGAGTTGCCGCGCGTCCACATCGACACGACCTGGCAGGAGCCCAAGGGCGGCAAGACGTGGAAGGCGCACACGGCAGACGATCTGACCAAGGCCCTGGCAGAATCGGCCCCAGGCGACGTAATCGCGCTTGATGCTGGTACAACCTACACTGGCACGTTCGTCCTTCCTGCGAAAGACAACCCCAACAAGCGCTGGATTTACATCGTTAGTTCCGCCATGGCCAAGTTCCAAGAGGGCAAGCGAGTTACGCCGCAAGACGCGGCCAATATGCCAAAAATCGTGACCCCAACGGTTGCTCCAGCTTTTCAGATTAGTGGCGGAGCCAATCATTGGCGGCTGGCGGGCCTGGAGATTACCTCGGCTTCAACCAAAGGCTGTCAGCCTGACCACAGTCCTCCGATCAATTGCTTTACCTACTTCCTGGTGGGTCCACAAGGAGCACCGAATCCTGAGCCGGATTCATTCACGATCGATCGCTGCTATGTCCATGGTTCACCCACCATCGATCTTCAACACGCAATTACAGCGAATGTCAGCACATTTGCCTTGATCGACAGCTATCTCGACGATATCCACATGATTGGGGTCGAGGCGCAGGGCGTCCTGGCGTTCTGGTCACCCGGGCCCTTCAAGATCGTGAATAACTTTATTGCCGCCGCAACCGAGAACATCCTGTTCGGCGGCGGAGGCGGGGCGTCCAATCCCTACGTCCCCTCGGACCTTGATATCCGCAACAATTATCTGTTCAAACCACTGGAGTGGGTCACTGCGAGCGTGAAAGAGCGCCGAATGGTGATCAAGAATGGGTTTGAATTGAAAAGTGCGCAGCGCGTGCTATTCGACGGTAATACCATCGAGAACGTTTGGGCGCACGGTCAGAACGGTTTTGCAATTGTACTCACCATACGGTCGTACCAGAGTGGAGACATCTCGGTGGTAGATGACGTCACCGTGACTAACAATGTGCTAAAGAACGTCGTTGCCGGCTTCAACACCCTGGCCGCAGACGATGTTTGTGGGGCGCCATCTGGCTCGAAGTGCAGTAACGCCGGATCTCAGAATCGCTGGTACATCGCCAATAATCTGATCCAGTTCTACGATCCAACATTGCCGGGCGGAATCCGCAACTTGGGGCTACAGATCAATGGTGGCCAAGACCGGATGCACGGCAAGGCGGGCGTTCTACGTAACATGGTTTTTGAGCACAACACCATGGTCTCCGCTGCCTCTAAGCCTTGTTGGAATTCGATCTTTTTCAGCTCGGCCCCACAAACTCCACCTTATGAAGAATTGACCAACAATCTCTGGATCCTGGATAACGTATTGTGCCGCCAGCCCAGTGGCGACTTCGGGTTGCAAGGATCCGCAGGTTTGACCAACTATATGGGCTACCCCAACACTCCACCCAACGACCTGTCACAGCGCTTTCACGGAAACGTGATGTATGTAGTTCCAGGAGACAAGGCACAGCCTTTCCCGCCGCACAACTGGTCGACTTCCAAGCCATTTCAGTTCACGGACCCCGGCAGCGGAAATTTTAGTCTGGCGGACATCAAGGGAATTGATAAGGGAATCGATCCTGCCGCCAAGCCGCCAGGTGTAGATCCGGCGTCCTTGCCGAAGCAAGGGAAGGATTTATTCGCTCAACCCAAACCAGGAAAATAGGCATGCTCGGTGGCGCGTCGACAGTCGCCGCAGCAGGAGCGAGAGGTAAACCGGGCGATGCAATTGTTCGCGTTTATCCGGGGTTCACGGCTTCACGTAAGAAGGCAGCTTCGGATCGAGTTCTTCGTAGAGTTCAAACACCTGCTGCAGATTCTGCATGCCTCCCTCTGCGGCTTGCTTTCTTGCTGGTCCATGCAAGAGTTCATCAATGATCGCCTGTTCGAGCGCACCGCCATCGGATATAGGGATAAGGCGGGGCCCTTCGGGCCGCATGCCATTATCCGTTGCGATCAGTGGCGTGCCGAGAAACAGCGCCTCGCGCACTGAGACCGCATCACCGTCATACAGCGTGGTGCGAAGGAATATCCGCGAATCGCGTATCAAACGCAACGCCACCGAATGGGAGATGTCGCCTGTGAGCAATATGTGTTTAGCGTAAGGCACCGAGCCAATCTTTTGCCGAAGCTCATCCTCAAGCGAGCCTGAACCGCTGATGATCAAGCCTGCATTGGGGAATCGCTCACGCACTCGACCGAGCACGTCGATCTGCAACGGCAGGTCGTATTCCGTTTCCAAGAGGCCGACGGTCGAAATCACAGGATCGTGTTCGGCGAAGAACCGCTGCATCGGCCCGGGGAATGACGCAGCAACCTCGTTCGGATCTACGTAATGCGGCAAGATAAGCCGGATTCTGTCTTCAGCGACTCCAAAGCGTCGAAACATCGCCGCCAACTCCTGATTGACCACGATAACCCGGTCGAATCGCTGAAATACAAAACCAAGGAATGAGGCTGCCTTTGCTTCACGACCTTCAGGCGTTGAGGGATAGCCTCCTGAATGAAAAGTGAGTACGGATCTTCGTCCAGGAATCGTCGCGACCAGCAATGCCAGTACAGCGACACGCAGAGGTACGTGGCCGCCGATATGAAGGTGCAGAATGCGCGCCGGCAATTTGAAGAGGAACCCGGCGGTTTCTGCTGCAGTGTTGGGATAGAAGATCCCGTCGCCAGTTTCCTTACGGTGCCTCGTCAGGTTGATAACGCCATTAGGGACACCCAACTTCACGAGATATTCGCGAATGGCGACGATGTTGGCTTGCACCCCGCCATAGGGCGGAGGATATGGCCCCAGTTGAATGATCCGCATCAGCGTCCCAGGATGCCGTCGATTTCGATACTGCGAGCCTCGCGTTCGCGGGCCGATTCCTGCATTCGCAAACATCCGATCGTTGCGCGCACGCCGTCCGCAAGGGTTACTTCAGCTTCCCGGCCCTGGCGGATAGCCGCAAAGAAGTTGTCCATCTGCTCCTTGTAGCCTTTCTCCGCCCAATACCGTTTCTTCGAAGAGGCTGTCGCGCCGTAAATGCTAACTCGCGTGAAGTTCTCCGTGGACGCTCCTATGCCCGGTGCGAATACTTCCACACGCTCGCCTCCGGAACTCCTGCTGCCCACGGTGCAGTAGGTCAGATTCCCGATCGAGCCGTCGGCAAAAACGAAGCTTGCGACCAGATTGTTCTCGCCAATCGGCTCCGTCTTTCCTGTGGGCAATGAGTAAGCCGAGACGCTCACCGGCTCGGACTCCAGCAACCAATACATGAGGTCCACAAAATGGCATGCCTCTCCCAGGATTGCACCACCGATGGATGGATCGGCCATCCAGTAGGCCCCCGAAATACCCGGGGAGTTCACCCGACAATTCACGACCGCAGGGCCGCTACGCCGTGACAGTGCCTTTTTCACATCGATGTAATAAGGAGCGAACCGGCGATTGAATCCTACGGTTAGCAACTTGCCGGTGGCCCGTTGAGCGTCAGCCAGTTCAACACATTCCTGCTCAGTGATGGCCAACGGCTTTTCGACGAATACGTTCTTGCCTGCCTTCAACGCCTCCAAAGCTTGTGGCGCATGATGCTGGTTACGGCTCACAATGACTACGGCGTTAACATTCGGGTCGCCGAGTATCTGTTCGTAGTCCGTCGTGCAGTAGCTGGCGCCGAAACGCTGCGCATAGCTTTTGCCGCGCGCTCCACTGGACGAATGCACCGCTGTCAGCTGAACACCTGGCGCACTTTTGATGTTGGGCAAGTGAGCCCATCTCGCAAGATTGCCGGCCCCCACGAGGGCCACTCCAATGGATGACGCCCCCGGTCGAGTTGGTGTGACCTCAACGCGATGCTTGGCGCCTACGCCGTTCGTGGCTGCGTCGGCTGTCTTCGGATACTCCAACAGAACGGCCATGCTGTTCGCGGTGGGATTGAGGATAGTGTCGTACGCCTCCGGAGCGCGCTCCAGTGGGAACCGATGAGTGACCAGCGGATCGACCTTTACTCGCTGGGTATCCACCAGCCGAAGAAACTCCTCCATATTGCGGTTCTCAGTCCATCTCACATACGCGTACGGATAGTCGATACCTTTTCGCTCGTAGTCGGCATCGTAACTGCCTGGCCCATACGCTCGCGACATGAACAGCTGAATCTCCTTCAGATACATGTCATTCCACGGGAAGGCCATCTCGACTGCTCCAACGACCACGATGCGTCCGCGATCGCGACATAGTTCGAGGGCCTGATGGCAGGGAGCTGAAGACTTCGCCGCTGCCGCGATGAAAACGCAATCCGCGCCGCGCCCGTTCGTAGCCGCTAATACTGCCGCCACAGCCTCGGGGCCACCCAGAATCGCTTTGTCGGCCCCCAACTCTTGCGCGAGGTTCACGCGTTCCGGCTTCAAGTCTGTGGCAATCACCACAGCACCTTGCGCGCGCGCCAACTGCGCAACTAACTGGCCAACCAGACCCAGTCCGAGAACCACAACAGTGTCGCCAATACCGACTGAGGAAATGCGCACGGCGTTTAATGCGATACTGCCCAAAGTCGCAAAGCAGGCGCGATCGCCTCCCATTCCGTCAGGAAGCTTGGCCACCAGATTCCGCCCCGTGAGAATTCGTTCGCCGTGTCCGGTTCCTTCTCCTCCGTAAGCAACGCGATCGCCGATTTCCAAGTCGGTAACGGTCGCATGCTTTTCGACGATGCGTCCAGCACCGGAATACCCCAGCACGGCATACTCACTGAACTTCGCCCGCACCTCGGCGAAAGTACGTACCGGGCCCTGGAGCTTCATCACATCAAGGATCTTGCGAATATGCGACGGATTATCGGCAACTTCCTTCAGCACGCCTTCCCGGTGGATGCTTGCCGTTTCGGTTCCGCTGCTGATCAACGAAAACTCAGGAGAGACCACTACATGATGAGAGCTGGCAATCGGGTCCGGTACTTCGTCAACGATGATCTCCTTCAGCCCTCTTCGAATGACTTGTTTCATGCAAGATCCTTGTGCGGATATGACCAATTGATGAGAAACATGAATGAGTGTGCCGGGCCGAACATCCAAGCGGGCCAGCTCCGTCGCAAGAGACTTCTCGCGACCTGCACCGCTTACAGGATAACCGATTGACCTTAGGAATGTGCTCCATTGATCGCTTCCGAGGGGTGTGCAGCTACTTCTCCTCAGACACGATTCCCCAACAGGCCCTCCTTTGCGGCCGGCGAAACCAGACTGCTATTCTGGGCTGACTTGCCTGTGACTTTTCTATGAAGCCTGGGATCCTCTTAATGGTCCGCGAGCTGCACCACGGCGGCAGCGAGCGGCAACTGACCGAGCTCGCGCTCTCGATGGACCGTTCCCTATTCCAGCCGCACGTCGGCGCATTCCGGATTGGAGGGATTCGGGCAGATGAGTTGCGCGCAGCGGGAGTACCCATACTCGAACTGCCCGTACGATCGTTCAAGTCCACCGATTCGCTCACCGGGGGGCTGACACTGGCACGTTACATTCAAGCGAACAATATCAAGCTCGTACATACGTTTGACATGCCCCTGACGGCGTATGCGATTCCGATCACCCGTTTGCTGACTTCAGCTGTAGCACTCGCGAGCCAGCGCTGTCATCTTTCGCTGGGAGGCCCACGATTGCACAAAATGGTGGTCTTCGCAGAGCGTCGTGCTCATGGCATCGTAGTGAACTGTGAGTACATCAAGCGGCATCTTGTGGAAGAGGAGGGCTTCGCTCCTGACAAGATCAGGATTTGTTACAACGGCATCGACTTCGACCGTTTTCGCCGCGGTATGGCGAATCGGCCACCTACTCTTCCCGCGGACGCGCTCGTAATAGGCGTCATGTGCGTACTGCGGCCAGAGAAAGGGCTGACGACTCTGGTTGATGCTTTTGCACAAGTGTGGCGGCCAGAATCCAAGCTGCGCCTGCTCATCATCGGCAGCGGCCCGATGCTCGGCGAATTGCAGCAGCGTGCACGCGATGTCGGAGTCTTCGACGCATGCGTCTTCGAACCTTCGACCAGTCGCGTCGAGGAGTGGCTGAGGATGATCGACATCTTCGTGTTGCCGTCACTGAGTGAAGCGTTGTCGAACTCGCTGATGGAGGCAATGGCTTGTGGTTGCTGCACGGTAGCGTCTCGGGTCGGAGGCAACCCGGAGCTGATCGAGGATGGAAAGCGTGGGTTGCTCTTCGAACCGGGGAACAGCGTTGATCTGGCGTCCAAACTTCGCGAGCTCATCAACGGCGAGGAATTGCGAACCAGCCTTGCCGCTGCAGCCCACGATTTCCTTCACGCCAACTTTTCGCGCGGAGCTTCCGCCCGCCGGATGGCTGAGATTTATGGCGAGTTCCTCGGCGACACACTGGACCGGGCGAGCTAACTATTGTTAGAGCGCGATGCCCTGTGCGCCAGCACTTTCCGACGGATCGAGAGCCACGCCTCACCGCCTGCCTTCTTCAGCAGCTTCTTGCCATTCCAAAAGACGTAGCTTCGTAAACGGGGGGCCACGTCGCCACGCGCCAGCGATGCAACGAACTCCATCGGGGTTCCTTGTTGCACCGAGAAGCGCCCAAGAACACTACAGCCGTCGACTGTATAAGACGAGGCTACAGGCTCGGAGGTAAAGAGTGTTCGCAACCCGGCTGCCGCAGCCGATTCGGCGACCGGGCGTGAAAAATATCCGCCCGGCACGGAGGCTGTCGTCACGGGTACGCCGACGATCTGGGATAGTTCCGTCACGCTGTCGCGCCATTCGCGGTCGAGCTGCTCGCGCGAACAATAAGACATGCGTGGAGGATGCGTGCAGGAATGGCTGCCGATGATGTGCGCGCGCTGGTGCAACTGGCGGATCTGTGCCGCGTCGAGAAACCCGGGACTTCCGATGCGACTCGTGGTGATGAAGAAGTGTCCGCGCCAGTCGAAGCGCTCCAGCAAGTCAGCCGTATAAAGCATGGCACTCACGCCACCATCGTCAAAGGTAAGCAGTAGGCTCCGCTTTTGGGGCGATGCGTCCTCAACCGCGCCGATCTTGGCACCGGGCGCAACGCGCCTAATCTCCTTCAGATGGCGCTCAAATTCATCCACGGGCAGTTTGTAAATGTCGGCATCAGCGCCGCCAAAACCGCTGGCGGCATATTGACCCGCGGGTACCACATCGTGGTAGAGAAGCGCGATCGTCTGCACTAAGCCCCAACCTCTTTCCGCGCCAATCGCTTCCAGCGCAAATAGGCCGTCAACCACGGCTGTCCCCATGCCTGCGACTTGCGGCCGCGGGTGTCGATGGTCGGCGCGTTGCCCGCAAGAATCTCCTCGAACTTCGCGCGCAGTTCGTCGAGATTGTCGAAGACCACGCGGTCTTGTATTACGTTATGCGACTCGTGCAGCTCGTCATAGTTGCACCGATAGAAGCCGTATACGGGACCGGTATCGACTCCTTTGTCGATTTTGAGCAGAGTCATTCCGACGTTGCCGGTATCGCGGTTCGCCAGTGCCCAGAAGCATCCGTGTGCGTTGCGATATTGAGGACAGATTCCGGGATGCATGACAAAGGTTCCCACACGCGCCTGGCTAAAGACAGTCTCTTTCAGAATATGCTTGCAGCGGGCGAGGATGAGGTCCGGCTTGACTTCCCGCAAGAGTTGCTCAGTCGTCGAACTGTTGGGACTTTCGGTTATCAGGATACGGGTTGACGGGGGCACAGCTGCATACAGGGCTTCCAGTTCTCTTAGCTTGGCTTCGCTCCAACGGCGATCCGAACTTCGTAGAAACAGCCGGCTATACAACCGAAACGCAAAGACATCGACAAATCGTCCGATTCCAATGCGCTTTACCTCACGCTTGACGCGTTTCCAGAGGCGAGAGCGCGGTTCGATTATGACGACGATCGCGACCAGCTCGGTAAACGAAGCCAGCCAGCGCGGCAGTGCTCTGCGATTCAGAAGTTCTGGATCGTGACAGATGAGAACAGTGCGCTTGGAAGATGTATTGACGGGGTCCGCACTCATGATCTGGAGGCGCCGGGACGAACATCCAGTTTATCGTAAACTGGCCGTTCTTTGGTGCCTCTGCGAGTTGCTATGGTCGCACTCCAAGGGTCCGAAGATACTCACGAAAATCGCCACCCAAGTCTTCGCGCTTCAAGGCAAACTCGACGGTAGCTTTCAGGAAGCCGAGCTTATCGCCCGCGTCATGACGTTTTCCCTCAAAGATGAATCCGTACACTTTCTCTTTCTTCAGCAACTCACGAATGCCGTCGGTCAACTGCAATTCACCCCCGCTTCCGGGATTGATGTTGCCAAGCATCTCAAAAATTGCCGGGGTCAGAATGTAGCGCCCAACAATGGCCAAATTGGATGGAGCTTCTTCGTACTTGGGTTTCTCGACCAGGTGTTGCACTTCAAAAAGACGGCCGGAATGTTTCCCCGCAACCGGCTTCGCATCCAGAACGCCGTAGGAAGAAATCGCCGGTCCGTCGATAACCTGAATGGCCAACACTGAGCTCCCCGTTTCGTTGTAGATGTCGATCATCTGCTTCAGGCACGGTACGGGAGCGTCGATAACGTCGTCTGGAAGAATGACGGCAAATGGTTCATCTCCCACAAGCTCGGCACTCATCAGGACCGCGTGGCCGAGACCCAGCGCTTCTTTCTGCCGCACATAGGCAATGTGAATCATGTCGGAGATCTGCTGGACAATCCTTAGCAAGTCGGTCTTGCCGCGCTCTTCCAGCATCTTCTCCAGCTCGTAGCTGACATCGAAGTGATCTTCGATAGCGCTCTTGCCTCGTCCAGTTACCATAATGATCTGGTCACAGCCCGATTGCATCGCCTCTTCGACGCCATACTGGATAATCGGCTTGTCGATGAGTGGAAGCATCTCTTTGGGCTGGGCCTTGGTCGCGGGTAGAAAACGGGTACCGAGCCCCGCAGCTGGAAATACGGCCTTACGAACTTTCATAGCCATGGATGACCTTCGAAAATCGTTATAACGCGGGCGTGTCGGTACCAAGCATGATGCGACGCACCAGCGGTATGGGCGCCATGCCCTGCTTCATGAACTCGTCGTGAAACTGCTGCAAGGTGTAACTGGATCCGATCTTCTGCTTGTAGTCCGCACGCAGCTTCATAATCTCCAGCTTGCCGAGTGTATAAACCAGGTATGTCGGATCGGACGTGCCTCGTTGCGCTTCCCTTTCGGCGACAGCACTGGTCTGATGTCCCTGCTTGACGAAGAAATCAGTCCCTTGCGCCAGGGTCATCTTCCCTGTGTGCATCTCGATGCCGACAATATAACGGGCGTCGCGAAGAAGTGCGTCCTGCAATTGTCCGATGCGGAGTTTCGGATCGCCGTTGCCATAGCCTTCATCCAGCATCATCTGCTCGGTGTAGTGCGCCCAGCCCTCTATATTTGTGCCGCAACCTGTCAACTTACGCACTTTTGAAGGATATGTGGGCGTCCAAAGGAACTGCTCGTAGTGACCGGGATAGGCCTCGTGAATCGCCGTGCTGATGATCGTGCCGCGATTGAAGCCTTCCATCCAGGCCTTGGTCTTGTCCGCTGTCCACGAAGACTCGGGCAGTGTCACATTGAAGTAGGCTTCTTTCGCCCTGTTTTCGTACGGGCCCGGAGTATCCATGGACGCCGAGCTCAGAGCGCGCGCGAAGGGCGGCGTTTCTTCCACGATAGGCCGTATTTCCGAAGGAATCGTAATGATCTTCCGTTCCTGAATAAACCCGATCAGGCTGTTAAATGTGTCACGAAAGCTTTGCAGAAGCTGGCTCGGCTGGGGATGGTCCTGCTCTAACGTGGCCAGCACCTGCTCCGGGGTCCTCGCTGGATCGATGATGGCCGCCACTCGTTTCAGCTCAGCCTGGTTTTTGTGGAGGTCGTCGTAACCGATCTGCAGCAAGCGGTCGAGGGGAATATCGACCATCTCGTCGTAAAGCAGCTTTTTGCGGTAGATTTCGGGACCCAGTCGGTAGTCGCCCTTGGAAACCGGGAGAACCTCGGTCTTCAGATAGGTTTCGTATTTCTGTAATTCAGAAATAACGACGCCGTTGCTAGCCTTGAACTGTGTGAGCAGCTGAGGATCGGTGACGCTCTTGAAGGCTTCCGGAACGTCATTCTGGAAGAAGCTGATGATGCCGGGCATCTGCTCGATGGCGACCTCAGTGTAGACGTGTGGAGGATTCTTCAGGTTGAGCTTCGCCGCCGCCAGGTTGGCTGGGATCTGCTGCTCGCGCGCGATCACCGACTTGAGGCGGTCGGCTGGAGGTGCAAAGTTGCGACTCATCAGCAGAAAAATGCTCGCTGTCGGGCTGCTGGAATAAATATCCGGATTCTTCTGCCACATGCGGATCTCTTGCAGTTCCAGAATGCGGGCGTTGATTGCATTGGACAGAAGCTTAAGGTCGATCCGTTGCGCCTCGGTTAAAAGGTCGGTGTGGGTGTATCCGGCGCCCTGCTTGGCCTCCAGCAGGAAGGAGAGTTCCTGATCGCGCGTCCTCTGCGAATAGTCCTCCAACTGGTTGTCATACTGATGGAAACCTGCTGCCGTTGCTTCAGTGGGATGAAAGTGGAAATAAGCCTCAAAATATTCGTCCACCATTCCGTTGAACTCTTTGGTCGCGGCAGCCTCGGGGGTGCTTGCGGTTGGCGGAGTCTGTGCGGGCAGGTTCGTCATACACATCAACAGTAATAGCAGCAAGGCTGCGACACACTTCATCGGCGAGAGTCCTTTCGGTGGCGCAAACTCCTTATGGTATCGCAATCAGGCAGATCAGCCTTACCAGTGCCGCAACGTCAGATTCCACTTATGCCGCCGTCAACGAGAAGCTCGGCGCCGACGGTATTTGCGGACTCGTCCGAAGCGAAGTACACCGCCACCGCGGCGAATTCGACAGCAGTACCAAAGCGATGCCCCGGAACTTGTTGCTCCAGCGTGGCCGGTGTACGCTTCGGTTCCTTCTCTCCACCATCAATAAGGTGTCTCGCGAGACAGAAACGTAGATTGGGCTCCCGCTAAAAGGCTGCAGCTCGGCTTTCAAACGGTTAATCTAAGAATCGTCTTTGCAAAGGGAGCTTCTGATGCCATTCAAACCCGAAGTCCGCGACCTGCTTTCACGCCCCAACTTTGCTCATCTGGCAACCCTGATGCCTGACGGCTCACCGAATGTCACGCCAGTGTGGATCGGGCTCGAGGACGACCACATTTTGATCGGCAGTAGCGAGAGCAGTCTCAAGGTCAGAAACCTGCGCCGTGACCCTCGACTCGCGCTTTCGGTCGTCGACTTCGCCAATCCTTACGAGGAAGTCCAACTACGAGGACGAGTAGTCGAGTTCCGCGATGACTCCAGCTTCAAGGTGGGGGACGTCACCTCCCATAAGTACACGGGCAAGCCTTTTCCTTTCCGTGACCCCGAAGGCCGTGTCGCGCTGATCATCGAAGTGGAAAAGGCGCGCTACACCAAGCTCCCCTTCCAACATACTCCTCCGGCATAGCCAAGTTTTAGCGACCGCGGGAACGCTTGAATGAACGTCTCGACTTCGGCACCTTGCCAATGCGCTCATCCCCGGCAATCACCAACTCGCACGCGTGCAGGGCAGCCTCTTCGAAGTCCGGCGCGTCCGCAGGCAGCACCTGCCAACCCGTAACCGGCTTGCCAAAGACCGCGATCGATCGCATGTTGGGAAATTCACGTTTCAACGACGCATGGTGTTCCGGCGTCGTCGCCAGCCATACTCCATTGTCGGCATCGGGTGCGCGCTTATCGCGCAAGACCATCACAATCTTCTCGCCTACATAGACGGCTAGGCAGCCGAACATCGGGTTGGTGCGCGGTGAAAGCTGTTCGAGGGCATCGAGCACGAATTCGTAAGGAATCGTCTTGCGTGGCTTCACACGCGGCAGCTCATCCGACAACGACGAGGGTTTCTTGGCACGCGGCTTCAGCATGGAATTATTGTAGGGTCCCGGGCCACTCCAAAGCCCCACCGGCGGATAGGCAGTTTTCCCTTGTCCGCCGCAGCAGGCACGGATAGACTTCTTGCACCAACCATTCACCTTCCTGCAACACAACTAGGAGAAACAATGAAAGCTAGGACGATTTTTTTGGCTGTAGCGGTCTGTGCCTTCGCTTTGGCGTTAAATGCTGCTGACAATCCCAGCCTTGGCACCTGGAAGCTCAACGAAGCCAAGTCCAAGATTCCTGCGGGTGCAGGCAAGAACACCACCGTCGTTTACGAGGCGGCAGGCGACCAGTTCAAGGTGACAACCGACGGGGTCGATGGTACCGGGAAGCCCGCGCACTCCGAGTGGACAGGCAAATTTGACGGCAAGCCCTACCCGGTTACCGGGAACACCGGTATCGACTCGCGCTCGGTGATGGCGAAGGGCGATCGCACCCTGGACCTTACCAATATGATGGGCGGAAAAGCTGTCAGCTCGGGCAAGGTCGAATTGTCCAAAGACGGAAAAAGCCGCACCCTCGATATCGACGGAACTGCTCCCGACGGCAAGAAATACAAAGCCAAATACGTTTACGACAAGCAGTAATCGGTAGCCACCGCTGGCTGTTCGTTGCCCCGCTCTGCACTTGGCAGAGGGGGCATTTTTCGTCTTGCTGGTTGATCTGAGATTGAATACAGCAACTGACGTCGTGCCAGATTCCAGTTGCAATTCCCCAGAATATGGGTAGGATGCTTTGCACCATGCGGTTTTCCAGGGCCCTATTCCTTACACTCTGCTTCGCTGCTAGCTCTCTGGCTCAAACATCCTCTCCTTCACCTTCGCGTCCTATCGAATTGGGTAAAGCGATTACGTCGGAACTTGACGACCAGACGCTACAGATGGCGAACCAGCACACCACAGCTGCACTGGGTTTCGAAAGCCGCCGCGACTGGACGTCGGCGAAGGACCAGTACCAGGCCATCATCACCGAGATCACGTCAGAACTGACACAGAGCCAGCAAAACCAGACGCTCTATTACTTTCTCGGCCTGGCGAACACCGATTACGCCCGCATGCTTTTGAACATGGGCAACGGCAATCTGAATGACTATCTACAGCACCTGAATGCAGCTGAGCAGGCGCTGCAACGGGCGCTGGCACTGGCGCAGGGAGGACCGATTCCCGCCGCGCAGGTCTATACCTCGATGGCAGTGGTGAAAACTTTCCAGGGCAACTATGCGGGAGCACAAACCGACGTCGCCAACGTGCAGCAACTCAAACCCAACGACAGCGCGGCTGCCAGCGTACAACAGACCCTGACTTCCCTGCCGACTGCGAATCGAGACATCAGCCAGGAATTGCGCATGTATCGGATGTCCAGTATGCCGATTCAAATCGGCAGTGCGAAGCCAGTTACCGCCCCATCTTCGAAACCGGCGCCGACACTAACGGACAACCAGTCGGCCGCGCTTTTGCACCTTGCTGAAGCGGTTGCTAGGCTCTTCTACCCCAAGACCGTGAGCGTGGTGGCAGCGGGCATTGAGGTGGTACGGGCCTTCCAGGCCCCAGCGCAGTAGATCCCTGCTAGCTACCGTTCGCGAGACGCTCGAAGCCACGTATCAAGTCCAGGACCTTCTGCGGCGTTTCGACCATGGGCGAGTGGCCCGCGCCCTCGATCATCACGACCTTGCTGTCGGGCACTTGCTCGAAGTACTTGGCATGCTCCGGGGGAACAATGGCGTCCTCGGTCCCGAAGATGACCAGCAATGGCGGCACAGGGTTAAGGGCGGCCAAGCGCTCATTGGTCGGCTTGGCTGCGCGATACGCCTCACTGTCGTCGTGGGCTTCGCGCGCAGCGTCGTAGGTTAGCTGACGGAAGTCGGCGACAAATTTGTCGGGCACGGGGAATCCTGGTGCAAAACCTTGCTGTAGTCCCTGCCGCAGGATGCGATCACTGCTGAAGTGATGCAGTAGCTCGCCGATGACCGGCGTGAAGTAAGCCCGGGCCAGCAACGAGAACTTTGTCCCGACCACGGGTGGGCTGTCGATAAGCACCATCCGCTCGATGCGTGCGGGGTTTAGCTCGGCCAGAGCGGTCGCCACCTCGCCGCCCATGGAGTGTCCGATAAGCGTGAAGTGTTCGACACCAAGCTTGTCGAGCACCTCTGAAACCAGTTGCGCCTGTCTGGCAATCGTGTATCCCGAGCGAGGGGCGTCGGTCCCGCCGTGGCCCATGAGGTCGATACGAATGACGCGATGGTCGGAGGCGAGGGATGGCGCAATGTCGTCCCACCAATCGAGTGCACCACCAAATCCATGAACGAGAACGATGGTGGGCCCTGTGCCTTCCACCTTCACATTGGCTGGGACCACACCGGTGCTCACAATATTTCCGCCGTCGCGCGGAGCTGCAGCCCGCGTCTGCGAGTCAACCCAAAAGGTATTGACGGCCAGGAGGACTGCGCATATTGCAATGATGGCGAGCAGCTTCTTCATGGTTGTGCCACGGCTCCTGTTATCAGATTCGACCGTAACCAGCACACTGCAGCATGCGTTTTACCAACTCCATCGGGCCACGAACGGGCAACCACTCGTTGAGTTATGCCCGACCTACAGTGGTGTTACCATCTTCAATCTAAAACAGCCGCAGGAGCCACCCATACTGCAAGGCCTTGCATGAAACGCAAATCCCATTTCGTCCACTTCGTGAAGTCCCACCGCTCCGGGCTAGTCGCGGTTGCCCTGGTTGCCGAGATGCTGATCTCGCCAGTGGCGGATTATCATCCGCACGCCGGAGCTGTACTGGCTGGGTTCATCTGGCTGGTGGTGGTCCTGGCCGCTAGTTTAATGGTCAGTAAAAGACTCGTGCAATTTATCGTGACACCGTTGGCCGTTGTGTGGGTAATCGCACGCCTTCTTGAGGCATTCGGAGACCCGATGCAAATGTACACGCGCCTCGCGCCAGCCGCCGGTCTGGCACTGTCATGCGCCATACTCGGATGTATCGCTCAGCGTGCCCGGTCGGTACCGCGGGACCCGGAAACGGCGATTGCGGAGTCATTCATCGCCTATCTCATCATCGCGATCGGGTTTGCCCAGGTTTATTGGGTACTCGATCAAATTGTCGCTCAGCCGTTTAATCAGGTCATCCCTGCCTTCCAAATGAGTACACTGCTGTACTTCAGCATGGTGACCATGAGCAGCGTCGGCTACGGATACATTGCCCCGCTAAATCCGTACGTTCGGATGGTGGCAGCATTTGAAAGCGTCATCGGCCTCTTCTATATAGCGGTGGTCGTGGCGCGGCTGGTTTCTTCGTATCGCACTGCGGACCGCGCACCTGAATGATCCGGCCGGGGCCCCAGCGGCCATCTCGCGCACCGCTTGGGGCTGCGGTAAAATTCGGTTATTCAACAATGGCAGTCTCGAGGACCGACTGCTGGACTGCATAATCCGGGAATGCCCATGTCTTATACTGATCGCCGTACTGCGATCAAGCAAATTCTAGGAACGGCTGCTTCTCTGGCGATCGTGCCCCACATTCCATGCCTCGCTTCCCCCGTCCCACAGCAACGACAAATGCCCACGGGCGAGGAGCATCAGGAAATGGCGGCGGTTGGCCGCCAGTTCATGCAGAAGTTCTTTGCACCGGCTCTGTCGGTTGCAATCGTGCGTGACGGGCGCTTCGTATTCGAGCGGCCATTTGGTATGGCCGACAAACAGGTCCAGCTGCAAACTTCGCCTACAACACTCTTCCGCATCGCCAGCGCCACCAAGCCCTTTACCTCGGTGGCGATTTTCACGCTGGTAGAGCAGGGCAAGGTGAATCTGTCGGATAAGGTTTTTGGACCGAGCGGCGTGCTGGACAACATGTACGGGAAACCACCTTATAAGCAACACGTCACCGATGTCACCGTCGATGACCTCCTGACGCACACTTCGGGTGGCTGGCCTAATGATTCAACCGATCCCATGTTTCGTTTCAAGTCATGGGACCAGGCAAAGCTGATCGCGTGGACACTTGAAAATCTGCCCCTCACTTATCCTCCAGGGGAACATTGGGCCTACTCGAATTTCGGGTACTGCGTGCTGGGACGCGTGATCGAGAAGATCACAGGCCAGCCCTACAAGGACTATGTGCAACAGGCAGTATTGGGGCCGTGCGGCATCACCGACATGCAGATCGCCGGCAACACATTGAAGCAGCGTGCCTCCAACGAAGCGATGTACGTGGGGCAGTTTGGCGAGAATCCCTACGACATGAACGTTACGCGCATGGATTCGCACGGAGGCTGGATAGCCAACCCTTCGGACCTCGCACGTTTTTGTACCCATGTCGGCGGTGCTCCGGGGGTTCCGAGCATCTTGAAACCGCAGACGATCCAGATCATGACCACGCCCGCGCCTGCCTATCCGCAAAATTCTGCAGCAAAGTATGCGCGCGGCTGGATGGTTCGCGACAACGGAAAGGGCAACTGGTGGCATGGCGGAAGCTTGCCGGGCACGACCAGCGTCATGGTTCGCACTTCGAATGGAATGTGCTGGGGCGCCCTTACGAACACCCGCACCCAGCCTTCCGACACGATCAATACCGCCCTCGACCAGATGGTCTGGGACATGGTCAACCAAGTGCCGGGGTGGAACAGCTAGTTCATCGGGAGGGATATTATGACGTGGCGCGCCTTGCATCCGTTTTGTCTTGGAGTGACTGTTCTGTTCGCGCTAGCCATAGCCGCGCTTACGCAGGAACCGTTGCCAAATCAGGCTCCGGTTGACGTTTCCGGACACTGGATCATTTCGGCCAAAAACTGGAACGGCACAATGGACACGAAGACGGTAGATCTGCAACAGAAGGGCAGCGAGATTACCGGCCACTTCAAGGGACCGAACCAGTCGGGAGGGCTCGACGGCAGTGTCAATGGACACCATATCGTTTTCCGCACCAAGACGCGCAATCCACTGACCTTCCGCGGGCAGGTCGAGGGCGACACCATGACCGGTAACTATCACGTCATGGGCAAAGAAGGCGAATTTCATGCGGAACGGACGGGTACGAACTGAGCTGACCTCTACGAGACTCCTACCAGGCGGGTTTTCCGTCCTTGAAGCGCAGCGTGAGAACGTCGTCGCCCTTGACCACCTCGCGTGCCAGAATCAGCTCCGCACCGTTTTGCGTGACCTTGGATCCAGTGACTTCGACCTTGTCATCGGGCTTAAACGTTGCGCCCATGTCGTCGAGAAAATTCTTGGGACAAAGAAATACCTCTACGCTATCGGACCCGCTTTTTATGATGAGGAGGGCAGCCGGCTTACCGGTTGAAGTAAATTTCAGCTCCGACACGACTCCCTTGACCTTGGTCTCCGTGGCGGGATCGTACTTGGGAAGGGCCTGAGCAAACGCAGAGGCAGCGAGGCAAACAATCGCGAGCGTCAGCAGATTCTTGTGAACAGGGCCCAACGGAACCATGGCGCTTACCCCACGCCGCGAATGGTAGGACGGCGCTGCGGGAAAAGCAACAACAGTTCGCAAGGTTGCTGTTGCTCATTAGTAGGCTGGAACGACGTTATGCGACCTCTAACTGACGAGTTGCTCTTCACCGGCGAGCTGTTCGAGCAGGGCCTTTAGGCGCGTGAGAATCTGTTCGGGCTGCTTGTCTTTCAGCGTGAACTTCAGGACGCCTGCAGGAGTGAATTGGCTGCCCGGCTCGCCGTTCACAAAGCGGGCCAGGCGCTCAGGATCGACCGTGGCCTTCTCGGTGAAGCGGACACTGACCGCGTCGCGCCGGCGCTCGATTTGGGACACACCGACGCGCTGCGAAAGCAGCTTCAGTTCTGCGTACTCCAGCAGGTTACGCACCGCCGGCGGAGGCGCGCCGTAGCGGTCGCCCAGCTCGGCGGCCACATCGTTAAGCTGCGCTTCGGTTTCGACCCCAGCGACGCGCTTGTACATGCGCAGGCGCTGGTTCTCTTCCGCGATGTATTCCGCGGGGATGCGGATGTTGAGTCCGAGGTTGAGTTGTGTCTCCGGCGTTTCCGGCTCGGCTTCTCCCTTGAGTTCGCGAACCGTGTGCTCGAGCATGGTTGTGTACAGCTCGAAACCGACGGCTTCGATGTGTCCGCTCTGTTCGCCGCCAAGCAGGTTGCCTGCGCCTCGCAGCTCGAGATCGAGTGCCGCGATCTTGAAGCCCGCGCCGAGGTCGCTGAATTCCTTCAAGGCGGCCAGGCGGCGGCGGGCTAGATCGGTGAGGTCCCGGTCGGGTGGAATCAGCAGATACGCGTAGGCACGGCGATCGGAGCGGCCTACGCGTCCGCGCAGTTGGTATAGCTCCGATAGGCCGTGGCGGTCGGCCCGATTGATGAGGATGGTGTTACAGAGTGGGATATCAAGGCCGTTCTCAATGATGGTGGTGGCGATCAGTATGTCGGCTTCGTGGCGCATAAAGGCGAGCATGATGCGCTCGAGCTCGCTCTCGGCCATCTGGCCGTGACCAACGAGAATGCGCGCCTTGGGCACCATCTCGCGGATCTTGTCGGCGATGTCGTAAATACTGTCGACGCGGTTGTGTACAAAGTACACCTGGCCGCCGCGTTCAAGCTCTTTTTCGATCGCCGAGCGGATGAGGGTGTTGTCCCAGGCGGCCACGACGGTCTGAATCGCCATACGATCTTTAGGTGGCGTTTCGATAACGCTCATATCGCGCAAACCGAGCAACGACATGTGCAGCGTCCGCGGAATGGGCGTCGCTGACATGGTCAGCACGTCCACCTCTTTGCGAAGCTGCTTGAGGCGCTCCTTGTGGCGGACGCCGAAGCGCTGTTCCTCGTCCACGACCACAAGGCCGAGGTTATGGAACTTGACGTCCTTCGAAAGCAGCCGGTGCGTGCCAATGGCGATATCGAGCTCGCCAGCTTCCAACTTCCCCAGCGATTCCTTGATTTGCTTGGGAGTGCGAAAGCGGCTGAACATTTCGATCTTCAGCGGAAAGGCCGCGAACCGCTGGCGGAAGGTATTAAAGTGCTGAAACGCGAGCACCGTTGTCGGGGCAAGCACGACAACCTGGCGGCCATCCTGCAAAGCTTTGAACGCTGCGCGCATGGCGACTTCAGTCTTGCCGTAACCCACATCGCCGCATAAGAGGCGGTCCATCGGCGTTGAGGCCTCCATGTCACGCTTCACGTCGACAATGGCGTTCATCTGGTCTTCGGTCTCGCTGAACTCGAAGGCATCTTCAAATTCGTGTTGCCATTCGTTGTCACCGGCGAAGGAGTGGCCCTCGGCGTTCTTGCGGACGGCATAGAGCTTTAGCAGTTCGTCGGCCATGTCTTTCATGGCCTTCTTTACACGCGCCTTCGTCTTCTGCCAATGCTGCGTGCCTAGGCGATTAAGCACGGGCTTCGCACCTTCGGACGAGCGGTACTTCTGCACCAAGTCCAGGCGCGTAAGTGGAACGTACAGCCGCGCCGCCTCTGCGTACTCCAGCACCATGAATTCGGCGGCCGTGCCATCTTCCTGGGGAACTTCTTTCAGCCCTTGGTATTGCCCAATGCCATGCTCGACATGAACCACGTAGTCGCCGACGGCAAGATCGCGGAAGTCGGAGAGGAAAGCGGACACCTTCGACTTTTGCCGCTGCGGACGCCCCAGCGAGACTTCGGGCTCATCAAACAGATCGCGCGATCCGAAGAGGATAACGTTCGCCTCGGGAATCGCGACGCCCTCCGGGATGTAGGCCTTCAGGATGATGCTGGCTGCGATATCGTCGGTGAAGTAGGTGGACTCGTCGACAAAGACTTCCATGCCAGGCTTGGGCGTACGGCTACCAATGCGGAACGAGAGGTTGTACTCGTTGAACACGTCGGCCAGACGTTCGACCTCGCCGGTACTCGCTACCGCGAACACCACCCGCTTGCCTTCGCGGGTAAGCTTGCCGACCTCTTCGGTCATTGCCGCGACCGAGCCGTGGAAGCGCATAGTCGGCTGCGCCTGCATGACGATGTGTTCGCTCCCGGCAGAGTCTTCGATGCCCAATTGTTCCAGGGCGAGAGTGGGCAATTGTTCGAGCGCTGCGGACCACTGCTCCGGACTGAGGTATAGCTCTTCAGGCCGAACGAGGTTGCCGACCAGACTGCGCTCATGAGCGTCGGTCAGCTTGCTCCACCATGCGTCGTGTGACTCGTTGAGACTGTCCGGCTCGTCGAGCACCACGGTCGCACCAGGGAGCAGGTCGAAGAACGTCTGCTTGCCGCCCGCCACCGGCGCATAGAGTTCCCAGCCAGGAAATACACTCACTCCGGAGTAACGAGCCGCCTCTTCCACCGCTTCTTCGTTGCCCGAAAGACGATGACCGCTAAGGCGCGCATTGATGGCGGCGAGCGTATCTTCCTCCACGGGGGTTTCCGTCAGGGGCAGCAAGACAACTTCGTCAGTCGCCGCCGCCGAGCGCTGCGTCGCCGGATCGAACTTGCGTAGCGACTCGACCTCGTCGCCGAACATCTCGATACGAACCGGACGGTCCAATTCCGGCGGGTAAACGTCGATGAGCCCGCCGCGGTGCGCAAACTCACCGGGCATCTCGACCACATCGACCTGGTTGTATCCAGCAAGACGCAAGTGTTCGACCAGCTTTTCGGGATCGGTCAT
The DNA here is from genome assembly GCA_963738905.1 of uncultured Acidobacteriaceae bacterium. GTDB lineage: Bacteria > Acidobacteriota > Terriglobia > Terriglobales > Acidobacteriaceae > DASRAA01. The sequence goes on along the minus strand of CAVTYG010000004.1, from coordinate 68,605 downwards.
TTCGCCGCGGCGAACAATCCGCGCAAGATCGCCATAAAACGAAGCGTCTCGAAGTCGCATGCTGGCCGCTGCAAAGGTAGTCACGACAATGTGCGCGGCGCCACTGGCAATCTTCCATAACGCGGTCGCCCGAGCTTCCTGAATTTCGGGGTGCGGAGACTGGTTTTCGAACGGAAGCACGTCGTAAGCGGGCAGTCCGATGACCGCTTCCGGCGGTACCGCGCCGGTGAGCTCGGCCAATGACCGCAGGACCGGAAGCGACTCATCGATAGCGCGATTGTCGCTGACGACTACGACCAGCGGGCGAGAGGTCGCACGCTGTAATAACGAATAGAAGAGAGCTTTACCAGCAGGGGTCAGTCCAGAAACACGCGTCCGCCCCGCGCCACCCTTTACCCGGGCTATGGCACGCAGCAATGCTGGGGATTTTTCCACGTCCGCAAACACATCGCGGACGAACGGGAGGATCACATGTTCATTCTAACAGCGGCCGCACAAGCAGCGCTGGTGCGGCGTGCCCTAGCCCAGACGCGGGAAACTCCCCGCAAGGGCCGTCCAGCGGGCGACGTTCCATTTTGGTAACTGGCCGGGATGCGGCCGGTATTGATGTTGCAGTCCGTGAATTCGAGCTCAAAATATTGGTGTACCTCCCCGGAACACCTGCACACGAGGGGTTGTGCAATGCGGGAGATACGGCGCTAGCAGCGTGGCAGAGACGCATCCGCGGGAGTGCAAACAGCGAACGCTATTGGCAAGGCTGACGCCGCATCCCCAAGGGAGGATCCATCCGATGCGGTTACTGGATTGTCTCATCCTCAGTCTGCTGTTGATTGGTGCCGTAAACGGAGGGGCTCAAGCGCAGAAAAGCGTCCTCTGGACCGTGAATCTCGACACTTCGCAGCAGATTGTCATCTCCACCGGCGACATGATTCGGGTCCTGTCACCCAGCTTTGCTGCCATACCGGCAAACCTAGGCAAGACCTTTCAAATTACCTACGACCATAGTCGCCTCTCGCTGATCGCCGAACGTCCTCCCGAAGGCGAAGGACGCACCGGAAAGCAGTACTTCTTGCTGGCGGTCGCGCCAGGCCCATCCCAGGTCACCATTGCCATCCGCGAACAGGACAAGGCCGTCTCCGGCGTTACGCTCGACGTGACGTGCCGGTGATCGTGCTGTAAAGGAGACCATTATGAAGACCAAGCTCGCTTCCGCATGGATTGCGGCGGTAGTGCTGTTGTTCTCGGCCGTCTGCACGGCGCAGAGAACCATCGTCCCCGAAACAAAGCAGTTGGGAAACCTGAAGGTGCAGATGATTCAGGCACCAAAGGAGGTTGAGGCACAGATCGCCAAAAAGCCTGCATTCAACCTGGCACTCCTACAGAAGTCGCTGACGTACCGCAATCAATTGCCCGTACTGAAGCTCAAAGACGGCAAGCAGATCGCTCTCATCCCGGTCGATCAAAAGGTGGAGCTTCCCGATACTTCGAATGCGCAGATCGCTGTTCTTCTTAATGCGTATAGAAAGTATGTGTCGTACCCTAAGCTCAATCCGAAGGGGTTGCAACTCATCTGGGCAATGCAGCACGTCGATCACACTCCTTGCCAAACGACGATCCGCGACCAAGGCTCGCGCGGCACATGTACCGCCTTCGCCTCAACCGCGGGGGTCGAATCCTGGCTGAAGTGCCATGACAACCAGACACTCGATCTCTCGGAACAGGACGCCTATGAGATCACCTTGCAGCAAGTCAGCGGCACATGTGCCACGGATCCTGGCACTTCCACTTACATGACTGCCAAATTTCTCACCGATCACCGAATCTGCACTGAAGCGGATTGGCCTTATCAGATGAACATCGCTGGATGTAGCGATACCCGTCCCGCCAAGTGCAGCAACGACGAGCACTATGGCTTCACAAGTTCGCAGCTCATCATGGGTACCGAGTTCGGAGGTACTTCGGGACAAAGCGCGAACGATCCCAGTTACTTGGAGAGCTTCCTTTACAACGGCTACGACATTGTGTATGGGCTGAAGGTCGCCGGGACTGAGTGGAATGATGGCACGGCGGAAACGGGGGTGGTGGATGTGCAACAACAGAACGGCGCACCTGCGCCAGCTTATGCAGGCCACGCCATGTTGATGATTGGCTATAACAGTGTTAGCCGCTACTTCATTTTCAAGAACTCCTGGAATGCAAGTCACGGACACTCTGGCTACTTCTACGTGAGCTATGACTACATCATCACCTACGGGAAGTACGGTTATGCCGTGACCGGCGCCACCAACTAATCTGCTCATCGCTTGACGTCATCGGCGGTCCCAGGTTTGCAGTCCAATGCGGACGCGGGTCTGGGACTTTTTCGTGAACAGGAACGCCTCTTGCAATATGGGGCTAAAACTCCAAGTGCAACCTGAGTCCTGGTACGCTCACTGGCCCGCGATCGCGGTTATAGCCGGGGTTGTTAACGTGCTGATAATCGACAGCGAAGTACAGGCCACGCCAGGCGTGAACGGTATAGAACGCTTCCTCGATGGTTTCGCGGCCGTAGTTCAGTGCACCGTCGCCCAGAAGGAATCCCAGACCGCCATCCGCCAAATAGGTTTGATGGTAAGCGCCGATTCCGTTCGAAAGGAAGACGGCGCCCAGACGGTCGAGGCTGCGATGCCAGCGTGTTCCCTTCGCATAGATGCCGAATTGCAGCGCACTCTCCGCCTCGGTATAGCAGAACGACTCGTACTTGCTGTCGGCCCATCCCCAGCGCCCAAACGCCCAGACGTCGCTCGATAGCTCCTGCTGAAAGTTAATGCCGAATCCGTACTTGATCGTGCCCTGCTTGCGCGTGGCGATGATGTCGGGCGGCTGAGTTGGGTCCGCGACGTAATTGTCGATCGCCACACTATAGGTGCCCATATTGCCGTGGTTAATGTAGTTCAGAAAACGGATTGTCGTGTCTTTCTTCTTCAAAAGCCTGTAGCGCAGCTCCAACTCGATGTTCTCGGCACGAGCGCGAGCGACATCAGCGTCGAGGTCAGGCCCGTTGGCGACCTTGGGCATCAAGGCCTCGGCAAACCGGAGGCCCCAGTTACGATCTTCATAATCGAGGATCGCTCCCACGGTGTAGCCGCGCGTGTCGGCGGCGTAATCCCATGCGCCGTTGTTGGCTGCGGTCCAGTTCAGGAACTGGTAATGACTGTCGGAACCGCCGACATTGTTATCGAAGAAATCGGCCATCGAGAATTTGCCGAAACGGATTTCCAGACGACGCACCGGCACTTGCGTAGCTAGAGTGAGTGGGCCACGCGGAACCTCAATCTTTTCTGAAGAAAACGGAATGATCTGCTGGAACATCAACCGCGCGATGTAGGGTGCCGATCCCACCGACGGATTGCGCACAACGTCGAGGTTGGTGAATCCGGCAAGTCCCAATGCTCCGCTGATGCCGCCCCATCCGGCCTCCTCGACGTCGAGATAGAGAATGGAGTTCGGCGTCAATTCGTATCCGGTAAATAACGTCAACACACGTGAGGTTGCGTGCTCCGAAGTATCTTTCAGGCTATTAGGGCCGCTGTAGGCAGCATAGAAGTCGCCGTGTTCCTGGAAGACAAAATTGGCTTGCCCCGAAATCCACCACTTCGCGGTATTGGAGTGCTCGAAGAAGGTGTCGCGCGGACCGGGCGCGCCGCGGAGTCGGCTTGCGGCTCTTGTGTCTGAGCGCTCAGTGTCCTCAAACTCGTGCATAGCAACACCCATAGCGCGAGCGCCAGCAAAGCGCACCGGTTTCGCCGAGTTGTGCCGGTCCCTGACAAGTTCCGATACCAAGTGCGTCCCGCAGAAATTGGCGGGCCCGCGCACGTGGGAACCATCTCAGTGTCACACGCGACTGTTACGGGCGGGTTACGCAGCAGAAGTGCAATACAGGAATACGGAATACCCCTGCCTTGCACCACCCTGACAGTTATAGCATACTGGGGTAGAGTATAATTAACTCTATGATGGTGACGCGGGAAGTCGAACGCGACCGGGACAAACTAGTGGCGCGGGCAAGAAGGATCCGAGGCCAGATCGAGGCCGTTGAGCGTGCGCTCACTAACGAAGAAGACGATTGTGCCGACACGCTGCAACTTTTAGCGGCTTGCCGCGGCGCCATCAATAGCTTGATGGCGGAAGTCATGGAAGACCACATCCGGGAGCATATTGGCGGTGCCAAGGCTTCGCAGGAAGTAACCAACGACGTGCTCGCAATCGTGCGCGCATATCTGAAGTAGGATCAGGGTCGCCGCTGCGCGCGTTGCCCGCCCACAGAAAAGTCCCAGCAATCTCGATGGATTGCTGGGACAGATTCCTGTGAGTTTGCGAGAAGCTGTGACGGTTACAGCAAGCGCTTACGCACGCCGGTGAACGCCAACCCGATGCCAGAGGCGAGCAGCATCAGCGATGTCGGCTCGGGAACGGACGCGACGTTGATCACAATTTGCTCTAGCGCGAAGGGAAACTTCGCGTTCAGGTCGGTGCCGGGAGCGGGTATAAAGCGCACACTATTAATTCCGGTCCAGTTGAAGCTCTGCTGAACCGGTTCCCCGGCAGTATTCAGGTTGATAAGGGCGCGATCCACAATATTGTCACCCAGCATGCCGAGCACCTCAAGCTCCATGCTTTCCACTTCCAATGGACGCATTATGGCGCTGGTGAACGTAAATGTGGCCGGAGAGCTGAAAAACGCTGGGCCGCCACCATTGTTATAGGCATAGGACGTGCCTACGTTGAGTGCGTCGGTGCTGGATGAAGTGATGGGCTGCGAAAGCGTGTTCATCGTATAGAAATTGTTCCAGTCCAAACCCGCATAGCCATTGGGAATAGGGCTGCCAGTCACGGCAGCGTTGTTAAAGGTAATCACGTCTCCAAAACCCACTGAAGCCAGTAGGAACAGACATGCTCCCAATCCGATCAGTTTGTATTTTGGCGAACCCATGTAAACACTCCTTTCATCGTCCGCGGCCTGGAACTCTCGTGAGGAAACCGGGGAAGGGCTTTCTGTCCGTCAAGCAGTGAAGTAGCTTCCAATTCATACGCACAACGATTGCCTTTGTTCTGCACTAGTAGTTAGAGCGGGTTAGAAAAAGGAAGCCTGTTAGCACTATGTCAATCTGACGCATTGTGGGAAAAATGTACGCCATAGTTCACGCCGCAACCGCTCGCAACCGCTAAGGCGCCGCTACCTGAAAACGTAGTACTGCTTCGGCTATTCGGTACTGGTATTTTGCGGCCGCAAACTGAATTTGGGCCTCGGTCTGCTGTAGTTGCGCCTGGCTCAGTTCCACGATTGAAGCCAAACCCAGCTTGTAACGCGTCTGCGACAGATCGACGGCAAGTGTTGTCTGATCGACAAACTGCTGGGTTACAGCAATGCGACTGTAGGCGGTCTGGGAATTCAACCAACTGGTGCGGACATCGTTGGCGATACGATCCCTGAGGTCGCGCAGACGTTCTCCTTCAGCCCGCGAGCGAAATGCCGCTTCGCGCGAGCGCGCGGGATAAAGAAATCCGTTGAAGATGGGAATGTTCACGTTGACGCCGATCGCTCCGTACCAACTGCTAAAGGGAGAAACTCCATTGACGCTCCCGCTCGCGGGCGTGCGCCCTACTACTCCCAGAGCTTGAATGCTCGGCAAGAGCAGGTCGCGCTCAGCTTTTTGAAAGTGCTGCGACGCCTGAAACTCGTAATTCTGTGCCGCGATCTCCGGCCGGTTACTGAAGGCCTGATCCACCAGGGGAGCAACAGCGTCCGGCGGAGGCGTCAATTGTCTTTCGGAATCAACCAGTTCGTATTGCGGTTGTGTAGGGAATCCTAGGACCGCAGACAAGGTCGATAAAGCTGCCTGATAGCTGTTCTGAGCATCCAGGAGAAGCAGTTTGGCTTGCGCGAGGTTCGCGTCGGCAAAACTGACGTCGAGCTGCGACTTTAACTTGTTGTTGAAGAGCGCGGTGACCTGCTCGCTCACATCCTGGCGCGCCTTGACCGTCTGTTGCGCCACCGTCAGTTCAGCATTCGCCTGCAACGCATTGTAAAACGCCTGATCGACAGCCAGCTTAACCTGATCGGCAGTGGCGGTAGCGTTCATGTCGGCCGCCTTGGCGCGAAGCGTGGCGGAGGCCACAAGATTGTTGGTTCGTCCGAAGTCAGTGACGAGCTGCGATAGCGCAACTCCTCCAGCCGCGCGCTGGTAGACGATGGGATTGTTCAGATACCCGGCGGCTATGCGGCTGCCATCGTCCTTCGGTTGTGCGGCCGACAGACTGCCATACACCGTGGGATAGTAGGCCGCCCTTTGCTCACGCGTTATCTGTCCCGACGCCAGCGAAAGCAGGTGGTAAACCGAGATCTGCGGATTATTCTTCAGCGCCAGTGCCTCGGCATCCTGAACGGTAAGGCGCTGCAGAGTACCCGAAACCGAAGTCTGTGTCGGCACTGAAGCCGGAGGTGTGGGGACGGTAGTTTGCGCCACTGCGAATGTTGTCAGCGTTATTGCAATGATGCACTGCAGGACTTGCTTGCTCACGCCTGCACCTCCTGTGGCGGCTTCTCTTCCCTGCCGTGAATCAGCAGATATGCGGCCGGAACAAGGAACACCGTAACGACAACCGAAACCGTCAGACCGCCGATGATGGAGCGGGCGAGTGGGGCATATTGCTCGCTACCAGCCTCAAGAGCGAGCGCCATAGGTATCAGACCAAGAATCGTCGCCAGCGAGGTCATTAGAATCGGGCGCAAACGAACACGGCAAGCCAGCGCGACAGCTTCGCGAATGGCCATGCCCTCACGACGATAGTTGCGTGTGACATCGACGATCAGGATGCTGTTCGACACCACAATGCCGGTCATCATGATCAGACCCATCAGCGACATGACATTCAGCGTTGTGCCGGTGACCAGCAGGAAGAGGATCACTCCGGTGATGCCGGACGGTATCGCCAGAAGGATGATGAACGGGTCGATAAACGAAGCGAATTGCGCCATCAGGATTAGGTAAACCAGGACAACCGCCAGCAGTAATCCGATGCCAAAGCTCTTGAAGGACTGCTGCATCGCCAGCACGGAACCGCGCACTTCGATGCGAACATTCGGCGGCAGCTTGGTATCGCGAATGATCTTCTGCACTTGCTTTGACAACTCTCCGAGATCTTCACCTCTTGGCGAGACGTACACGTCGATCACCCGGAACAGCTGGTAGTGGTCAACCTCCGTCGGCGTATTGATGACGCCGATGTCGGCAACGTTCTGAAGCATGGTGGGGTTAGCATTGTTTGGCGCGTGCAAGGGGATCTGCTTGAAGTCCTCCATCGTCATTGAGCCAATCTGCTGGTTCGTGTACTGCACCGTGAGGAAGTAGTTGTTGCCATTCCTGGGATCAACCCAATAGCTAGGCGCGATCATGCCGTTGGAAGTCAACGCGGTCACGACGTTGTTCACTACGTCGCTGGCCGTCAGACCGAGGCGCGCCGCCATTTCGCGATGCACGTCCAATTGCAGGCCGGGATAATCCAGATCTTGCGGGATCAGCACGTCGCTTACGTCCCGCAGCAGCCGCAGTTTGCGCGAGATCTCGCTCGCCACTTGATAGGCCGCATGCTGATTGTTGCCGCTCACCTGAATGTCGACGGGCGCGGGCATTCCCTGATTAACTACGGAATCCACCAATCCGCCGGTCTGGAAGTAAGTCGAGATTTCCGGCACGTCCGATGCGAGTTTCTGTCGCACGCGGTCCATATAGGTAAAGGTGCTGAGCTTGTGTTCGCTATGAAGACTGACTTGAACGAATGCGGTGTGCTGGCCGGAGTTGCTGGTGTAAATCGACGACAAGTCGGGCGTCAGTCCGATATTGGAGACGATCATCTGAAGATCGTCTTTGTCCACTACCTCACGAATGTCGCGCTCCACGCGGGCGACGAGGTCATTCGTGACTTCAAGCCGCGAGCCGGTTGGTGCTTTCAGATTAATCACGAACTGCCCGGGATCGGTACGCGGAAAGAACGCGACACCCAGCAACGGATAGAGCAGCAGGCTAACAACAAACGTCGCCATGATGACGAGTACCGTCGCAAGTGGCCGTTCGAGGGCCTTATCCACCGCTTGGTCGTATCGCATCAGAAGACGGTCATAACGTCGATTGAACCCAGTGACGAACCTCCCGAAGGCGCTTTGCGTGTGATGCCCGCCCTTGCCGTGGGCCGTCTTGATGAAGCGGGCACAAAAGAGCGGCACCAGTGTCATGGCCACCAGGTACGACGCCACCAGTGAAAGCACAACGCCCAAAGCGAGTGCGATAAACAGGTATCGGCTCACGCCATAGAGAAAGAGCACCGGGAAGAAGACGATGGCCGTAGTAAACGTCGCAGCAAGAACCGCGAGTTGAACTTCCTGACCTCCGCGCTCGGCTGCGGTAACAGCGTCTTCGCCGTTCTCCAAGTGGCGGAAAATGTTCTCCAGTACGACGACGGAGTTATCGATCAAACGCGAGAGAACGAGTGCAATTCCGCCCAGCACCATGGTGTTGATGGTGCTTCCCGTTGCGTTCAATAGGAGAAAAGCCGCAAGGCAGGAGATGGGGATCGACAACAGCACAGAAATGGTACCGCGCACCGATCCAAGGAAAACGAGAATCATGAGGGCGGTCAGCACCAGGCCGATGCCACCTTCGCGCAGCACGTTGGATACGGCAGTTTTCACATACTGCGACTGATCAAAGACGACCGTCGCCACCAGCGATTTGGGAACGTCCAGCAAGTTCTTGATGCGATCACGCACGCCGTTGACGATTTGAATCGTATTGCTGTTACCACCCTGCTTAAGGATGGGTAGATACACGGACTTCTGACCGTCAACACGCACAATGTTGTACTGAATTGCGGAAGCGTCTTCCGCATGGCCGACATCAGCGAAACGCAGCACGCCGTTGCCGATCGCCTTCAGCGGCACATCGTTCATAGCAGAGGTGTTAGGCAGTTGGCTATTGCTGTAGATGTTGTAGTCCAGTGGACCGATGCGCACGTCACCCGCCGGCAGGATGCGGTTGGCATCGTTGACGATCCGCACAACGTCCATGGGACTCATCTGCGCCGCTTCCAGCTTTACCGGATCGATGTAGAACTGAATTTGCCGATACCTTCCGCCGAACGGCTGAGGAACCGACGCGCCAGGAACATTCGCGATCTGGTTGCGGACCGTGAACTGTCCTTGATCGTGCAGTTCTGTTTCGTTAAGTCCCTGGCCTTTCAAAGTCACCAAACACACCGGCAAGCTTGATGCGTCGAACTTCAATACGACGGGAGGAAGCGTCCCCTGTGGCAGGCGTCGAAGATCGGCCATGGCAAGGTTGGCAATTTCACTGACCGCGGCATCGGGATCGGTTCCCGGTTGGAAGTAAACCTTGATGAGACTCACGCCGGTCAGCGAGCGAGACTCGATGTGATCGATGTTGCTACCGAGAGTAAAGAAGCGCTCAAAGGTGTCGGTGATGTCGGCCTCAATCTGCTGGGGCGGCATGCCGCTGTAGAAGGTAGCAACTACGACCACCGGGATTTGGATCTGCGGAAAGAGGTCCACCGGCATGCGCACCACGGTCGTAATGCCGATGACGGTGATCCCAAGGCACAACATCAGGATGAAGAACGGATACTTAATCGCGAAGCTAGACATAAGAGAGCACCTTCTGGTTGGGGCGACGATTCCCAGGGATGTGACCCGTCAGCCACACCGACGGCACCTGCTGCGCGAAGCTCGACATGCTATTCCGAGCCTCCCTGCTCCGCTCCTGGATGGAACGTGGTCACCTTGGGAGCGACGGCCTGTCCCGGCTGAAATGCACCGAAGTTTCCCACGATGACGCGATCCCCCGGATTTAGCCCCGACAATACCTCGACATCAGTCGAGTCTTCAATGCCGGTCTTGATTTCGCGCGGCTCAACGCGATTCTGCTGATCGACCATCAACACAGCGGTTTTACCTTCTTTGTGCTGCACCGCCTGAATGGGAATCGTCAGTGCATCAGGACGGCTCTGCGTCTGCAACGAAACGTTGGCATATGTCCCGGGCTGGAGTTTGTACTTCTCATTGGGAACGTCGATCTCCACCTGCATCGTGCGAGTGGTCCGGTCCAAATCATCGGTAAAGCGGGTCACGTTGCCGGTGAAGTGCTCGCCCGTGGCTTGTACGGTAACATCGGCCGGCTGGCCAATCCGGACGCTTGCGGCCAGCGATTCCGGCACCGGAATTCGCAGGCGCAGCACGTTTACCTGCGCCAGCTTTACAACCGGCGCGGAATTACTGTTCGACGTCCCTGCCTGCACCAACGCGCCGGTATCGGCGTAACGCCATGTCACCACGCCATCGAAGGGAGCGACAATGCGCGTGTAGTCCGACATCGCCGCCATCTGGCTGTTGCCCGCCTGGGCCACTTCCAACTGCTGACGGGCAGCCGAAAGTGCTGCCTTCGCGGACTCTACTTGCGCCGCGGCTGCACGATCTTTTGCCCGCGCGTCGTCAAGCTCCTGCTGGGCGATCAGTCCGGGACGGGTCTGGTTCGCCTGCTCCAGACGCTCCGAATTCGCATGCAGTGCCGTGAACTGCGCTTCGTCACGTGACAGATCGTTCTGTGAGCGCATCACCTCTTGCTGGCTATGGCGAACGCCGGCAGCGGTACCCTGCAATTGCGCCATCAACTCAGGGACCTCCAACACCGCCAGCACTTGCCCGGTTTTCACACGGTCACCGATATCGACGTTAATCTTGCGCACGTAGCCGGAAACCTTGGCGTGCATCTCGATTTCCTGGTAAGGAATAAACTCTCCCGCAATAGAGAACGAGTTGCCAATGTTGGCCCGCTGGGCGATAGCCACAGCAGCCGGCATAACATCCCGGCCGTTATTTGTATGCGGCGGTCCGCCCGCACGGACGCGACTTGCCACGATTGCCACAACCAGCAGGCAGACAGTCGCTCCGGCCAAAACCAGAAGTTTGTGGTTCCGACGTAGCTTCATGAAGTTCCTTCTGAAAAGAGGCCAAAGCCTCATGCCATTTACCGACGGTCAGCGACCATCCTTAAAGGCCCACGTGAGACGTGAGAGAACGGGGTACTGCAGGAACTATCGAAGGGGCGGAGGGCGGAGGAAGCGATGGAGGAACTGTTGCCTGCGCAATTCCGAAACCGCAATTTCGCAGACTTCATGATAGCGCTGCGAGACTTGCAGACAGAACAAGCTGGACAAGAAGAAAAATGCAATCCAGAAGAGTAACGTCGGCGGAATAGCTGCCGGCAAGTCGGCCTTCCAATCGCTGCTAAGCCATAGCTTGGAAGACGTCGACGCTTGGGGCTGGCCGTGGCCGTACACTGCCAGCTTGGCGTGAAACGCGAAGCTGAACACCAGAACACACGCCAACAACAGGAGAATGCGCCAGAAGACTGGGCTCAAGGGCCGGTCGGGCGCGGTTAGCGGCGGCATATCCATGTAGATTATACGCACGAGACGGCTATTCGTAAGCCGGAGCCACTCCTCCAACTTTCCAGGAGAATCGACTGCGCAAGGCGTAGCGTTCCGACGGGTCAGACCGCACAGCGATTTGCCAGCGTGCCGCCTGCGATCCGAATATCTCTAGGGCGCCCTAGTTCGATCCGAGAAATCCGCGCAATGCCGACCAAGCTCGAACCCAGAAGCAGAAGAGTACCAGGTTCTGGCACGCGGGCCGGAGCTTCCGGTTCTACCGGACGCTGGCTGGCAAGATCGTCCCAAATTGCAGTGCTTGCATTTGGCGACCGGGCGGTATCTTCGGTTGCGATAGCGGGAATGAACCCAACAGAGCTAATTTCCGAAAGGTCCCGACCGACGGCAGCCTTGGCTTCAGAACCGCTAGATTGGCTCGCCCACACCGGCATGACGAGAAGCAGGGACAGGAGGGCCACCAAAACCGCGAATTGAGAGGATTTTGCCACCCAGAAACTCTAAAGTAACTCTTGGTTGGTTACTATACCACACGCCACTTTAAACACACATCAAGATCGGGCCCGAAGAAAACTCTATATACATCATGACTCAAGGTCGAAAAGGACATATTCGCGCCCTCAGAGGTGTACTTATAGCACTTACTAAAGCGTCCTTTTTGGGTGCGCGGTCAATTCTGCGTTAAATCTACGGCTCGAGCTCGGCCGGCCGACCTGTCAAACGTTCGATGCGCTTGGCAATAGGGGGATGTGTGGAAAACAAGCTGGAGAAATCGACTCCCAGAAGTGGCGCGACGATAAAGAGATGCGCCGTGGACGGCGTGGCCTGCATGGGCAAACGCTTGGAATAGGCATCCAGCTTCCGTAACGCGCTGGCCAACGCATAGGGGTTGCCCGTGTACTTCGCGCCGCTGGCATCAGCCTCATACTCGCGCGAACGTGACACCGCAAGCTGGATCAGGGTCGCTGCGATTGGCGCGAGAATCAGCATCAGCAGAGCTACGAATCCGCCGCCGCGATCGCGATCGTCACGGCCGCCTCCGCCGCCAAACAGCGACGCCCAATAGCCCATGCGAGCGATCATCGTGATGGCGCCCGCCAGCGTCGCTGCAACCGAACTGATGAGGATATCGCGGTTGCGGACGTGCCCTAATTCGTGGGCAAGCACGCCTTCCATCTCTTCATCCGTCAGCAGGTTCAGAATGCCCTCGGTCATGGCTACCGAAGCGTGATCTGGGTTGCGTCCGGTGGCAAATGCATTGGGCGAGTCGGTCGGAATGACGTAGATCTTCGGCATAGGAATACCGATCTTTGGGGTCAGCCGCTCCACGATTTCGTAGGCGCGCGGCAACTGCTCACGCGTCACCGGCTTCGCCCGATACGCAGCGAGCGCAATCTTGTCGCTGAAAAAGTAGGAGGTGAAATTCAGAACGACCGCGACAACGAGCGCGAGTATCATGCCTCGCTCACCGCCGAACATCTGTCCAATAAAGAGCAGGAACAGCGTCATTGCCGTGAGCAGCAAGGCAGTCTTAAAGGTATTTCCCATCGGATTGGTTCCGTTTATCTAGATGTATCCGTCGCCGGTCGGTTGCGAGAAACCACACACAACGCGAAGTCCGGCAAAGGCATCGACCCGGCCCAGAAAAAGGTCGCTCGCAGCTAATGAAACTTGAATCGGAAGCTAGATTCCGAGCTGTTCCTGTTCTCGACGACCGCGTTGTGTCTTACCCCTGCTTCCGTCGAAGTCCGTCATGGCGGTAATTGCCGTTTTGGCGAGCGCCTCACGGGAAAAGAACTTGGCTTCGCGCTCATCTTCGATGTCCATGAGCCGCGGCATCGCGGCGGTCATGGCGACCAGGCCCGCATCGACCTGTCCGTGCATGGGATAAGAAATAGGTTTGCCGTTCCGTCCCGAGTAATCGGTGAGGAGGCTGACAGCCGCCGTCGCTCCGCCACACAGCAGGGAGCCCAGCGCTGCACGCCGGTTACGCTTCCAGAAGAGCGCGCCCGCCAACACAAACGACGCTGCGATTGCGTAGTCCAGTACCGCATGCACGCTCGGAGAAATCTTCTTCGGCATGCGTCCCGCTGCCATTGCGATGCCCTTTTGCATCAGTGCCATCGTGCTTATCCCTCTCAACGAAGCATAACAAAAGGATGTACAACCGGCGCGAAACGGTTGCTTGGGGGGAGGATCAAGCGCTGATTGCGCTAACTGCTTTTTCTCGCCAGCGCGCGCCGGATTGTCTCGTCCAGCGCGGCCTTGGCTTTCGCGTACTCGTCCGGCGCGATCTTTCCCTGCTGGCGGTCGAGTTCCAACTGAAACAGCTCTTCTTTCATCGCCTCGAGCAATTGGCTGGACCGATCGCGAACCGGTATTTCCGGTACAACGGGCACGTTCGCAGGCGTGCCCGCAACAACCGGAGTGGCCTGGTTCGATTTGGCGATGACGTAGGCGCCGCCCATAACCAGCACGCAGGCGAACACCCCGAGAATCACGGCACGGTAGTCATGCAGCGGATCGTTGGAGTCGATCGGAGCACCCAATCCGCCGCCCGGACGACTGTCGCGTCCGGCGGCTGTCCGCCACCCATCCCACCGCCGCCACCGTTTTCTCCACCGCCCGCCGCCTGTTGGCCTTCTGCCTGGAACTGTCCAGTGCCGCTGACGGTGTAATTCAGAGCATCTCCCGGCTTCACATTCGTAGCCACCATCACTCCCGGCTGATCCGGCATCGACTGAAATCGCTGCGCATCTTTCGGCGTGAACGTCATGCCGGGAGCCGTCATCACGACATAGTGCTGCACATCCGCCAACGGCTTGGGAGAGAAGCTCGCTTGGCCCTTGTAGGACATGTGATAGCTCGCCTGAAACTGCGTCTCGCCAGGCTTCAGCGGAAAGCTGAACGCGTAGTGGCCTTTTTGCGACGTTTCCGTGGGAGGAATGTTCAGCGGCTGCCCGCCGGGCCCTTTCGCCATTCCAGAATCAAGAGTGGCGCCCGCAGGAAGTACGAATTCGAAAGTCTGCTCAGCGTCCAGGGTGCGCGGCGGAGTCGAACCGTTCTTAATCGCAAATAGCGAAATCCCCTGCAACTGGTCGCCTTCGGTCTGAAAACGCACTACCTCGACGGTCTGCGAAACACCATCGATTTTCTTCGCCGTGTCATAGACGGTGACTTGGGCGGTAGTCACGCCGGGCATGAGCGGCCCGCCCTGCGGGAAGTAATTCACTCCGCCGTGAGTGACGCGCACCATGTGCGGAGCGTTCTTGTCTGCGGGGGCCGCGAGATTGAACTTCCCCTGCGAGTCGGTTTTGGTCGAACCAACCTCTTCCATACCCTGCGACAAGGACAGTAGGGTGACATCATCTCCCGCCGCGGGCTTGCTGGTAGTAGCGTTGGTGACTGTACCGGTGATGTTTTGGGCCATGGCGGCGCCGGCGAGCGCGACGAACAACGACGCAATCAGGAGAAGTCTCGTTCTCACGCCCGACCCCTCGCTACTGCACGCGACTTCTCAATACTCTCCATCTCCGCCAGTATCGCCGCTGCTTCATCTTCCAGGGCAGCGCGCTGCATGGCGTAATCTTCCTCGCTCAACTTGCCCGCCTTGTACTCGAAGTTCAGGTCGCGGAGGTTTTCGTAAGTCGCATCCTTCCGCTCCTGCAGATAGCTATAGCGCGTCTTCGCCTCTCCGGCGTCGATATCACCCGGTTCGTAAAACACGTACACAAACAGCGCCGCCGCAAACAGCGCGCAGCCGAACAAAATGAACGGCGTGTCCGTGACTATCTCCGCAATCAATACATGGATCAAAACTCAGTCTCCTCCCGCGCCCGCCGGCGCAGGGCATCAAGTTCCGCGCTACCGAGGTTCGGAGTCGCCACCGGTTGCGCCACCGGACGCGCCTTCCACATCCGCACTAGCCACACCGCCAGCGCAGTCGCCAGCGCGAAAACGAGAAACGGCGTAATCCACGCCACCCTGTTGAATCCAGTCGTCGTGGGGGCTGCCAGCACAGTGTTGCCATACTTCTGCACAAAACTCTGCAGCACCAGCGAATCACTGTCACCGCGCTCCAGGCCGGCCGTCAGCTCATTGCGCATGCGGTCCGAGTAAGTACAGCCCACGTGGTTGCACTCCAGCAGAATCTGGTTGCACCCGCACATGCACATCATCTGATGCCCAAGCTTGTTAAAGCGGGCATCGACATCCGCACCCATGAACGCAATCGCCAAGGCCGCGATGCCAAGCAGTTGAATCGGGCGGAGCAGATTTCGTTTACGCAACTTCAATCCCCTCCCACTTCTACTGCGCCCCGCTTTAGCGCTGCTTCCGCCTCTTCGCGCTCTTTCTCCGCCGCCCGTACTTTGGGCGGCCTCCAGTTCGGAATCAGCGTCAGCACCGTACCGAATCCCACCACCACCACGCCAATCCAGATCCACATCACCAGCGGATTCACGTGCGCCTTGATGATCGGCTTGCCCGTATCGGGGTTCTTGCCGGTGTACACCAGGTACAGGTCCGCGTTCGGACGCGATCGATTCGCCACAATGGTCGAGGTCTGCTCGCTCGCCTTGTAGAAACGCCGCTCCGGAAACATGGTGTCGATCTTCTTGCCGTTCTTGTAGACGTCTATCACGGCCCACTCACTGCCGTAATTCGGAGTGTCGTCTTGTGTGTACGACTGGCACACCAGCGTGAAACCGCCGATCTGCATCTTGTCGCCGAAGCCCATTTCCTGCTCTTTGTCCTGGTTGAAGGGCAGGCCGGCAAAACCAATCACGATTAGGATGATGCCGAAGTGCACAATGTATCCACCGTAGCGGCGCGTGTTGCGCCGGGTGATCTGCACCATGCCGGCCAGGATGTTGGTGTGCTGTTGGCGCGCGATCACCCGTCCGCCGCGCCAGAATTCACCCACAATCGTCGCCGCCACCAGTGCCGCCAGCGAGATCGCGACCAGCGAATAAAAGTACGCGCTGTCCTGCCATGGCCTCATGCCGCCGGCGACGAGCGCAATCGCTGTCCCCGCCGCGACAATCGTCGGCCACAGGAAGTTCCGCCGCAGGCTGTCCCACGATGTCTGACGCCACGCCAACAGCGGCCCGACGGCGGTCAAAAACAACAGAAACAGTCCGATGGGCACGTTGACGCGGTTGAAGAACGGAGGCCCTACCGTGACCTTGCTGCCCGTCACCCACTCCGACAGCACGGGAAACAGCGTGCCCCACAGCACCGCAAAGCAGGCCACCAGCAGCACCAGGTTGTTGAACAGGAAGCTCGACTCACGCGAGATCAGCGAATCCAGCCGATGCTCGCTCTTCAGCGTCTCGCGATTGCGCACGAAGAAGAACACGCAGGTCGCGAACGCGATAGCCAGGAACCACACAAACCAGATGCCGATGCCCGACTGCGCGAATGCGTGCACCGAGCTGACCACGCCGCTGCGTGTCAGAAACGTTCCGAAGATGGCCAGCAGAAACGTGGTGAAAATCAGCCACATATTCCACATCTTCATCATGCCGCGCTTTTCCTGCATCATCACCGAATGCAGAAACGCGGTCATCGTCAGCCACGGCAGGATCGACGCATTCTCCACCGGGTCCCATCCCCAGTAGCCGCCCCAGCCCAGCACCGCGTAGGCCCAGTGCGCCCCCAGAAAGACGCCGCAGGTCAGGAACAGCCACGCCACCATCGTCCAGCGCCGCGTGATGTGGATCCACTTTTCCCCCGGATACTTCATGATCAGCGCGCCCAGCGCGAACGCGAACGGCGCCGTTACGCCCACGTAGCCGAGATACAGCATCGGCGGATGAATCACCATCTCCGGATATTGGAGAAGCGGGTTAAGCCCGTTCCCATCCGGCGGAATCGTGCCCTTCACCAATCCAAACGGATGCGCCGCAAAATTCACCAGCAGCAGGAAGAAAACTTGCACTGCCGCCACAATCGCCGATGCATACGCCGTAAGTTGCGGATCGACCTTGTACCGCAGCCGCATCACCAGCCCGTACGTCGAAAGCAGCCACGCCCACAGCAGCAGCGAGCCTTCCTGCCCCGACCACAGCGCCGCAAACTTGTACGCCATCGGCAGGTCGCGATTAGAGTGATGCAGGATGTACGCAACCGAGAAGTCGTTGCCGAACGCGGCCAGCACCAGCGCAAATGCAGCAATGGTCACAGCCGCCCAGCACGCGATACCCGCGCGCCGCGCCGTCTCCGTCAGCCGGTCATCTTTCCGGTAAAGGGCCAGCACTCCGGCGATGAACGAATATGCCGCCAGAGCCAGGGCCAGAAGAAGCGTGAAACTGCCTATTTGTGGCATGAAGTGATAACTACCTGAGGGCGTGGAAACGCGCAGGTCGACCTGTTACGCCATCCTCGCCGAATGCGTCTATTTTACTCGCAACTGAACTTGCCCTGTCATCCTGCGTCCGGACGCCCATCTTCGGGCCACTATCCACTAACCGCTGACCACTGTTACCATATTCCCGCTCATGACCCACGAACAGCAGATCCGCCAGCAACTTGCGACCGCCCTCGATTGGGGTGAAGCCCACGCCGACTTCCGTGCCGCCGTTACCGATTTTCCCGAGGACCTCCGCGGCGAAGTCCCGCCCGGTTTCTCGCACTCTGCGTGGGAGTTGCTCGAACACCTGCGGATTGCGCTCTGGGACATCGTTGAGTTCACCAAAGACGCACGTCACAAGTCGCCGCCTTGGCCGAAGGGCTATTGGCCACCCTCACCAATGCCGCCGCAGGAAGAAGCCTGGGACCAGAGCGTGCAATCGGTGTTCGATTTGGTGGAAGAGATGCGCGGTCTCGTTCTCGACCGCTCGCGACCGCTGCTGGAGCCGTTCCCGCGCAGCCAGGGCCAGACTCTCATGCGGGAAGCAATGTTGGCCGCCGATCATAATGCCTACCACGTTGGCGAGTTGGTACAGGTTCGCAAAGCACTGAAAGCCTGGCCGAAATAAAACCATCCCAGATCGCATCTCGTCCAGGCCTCAACCGGCTTGATTGACTTTCGTCCGGCTTAGCTCACGTGGAACCGTGCCCACGGTCACTGCGCCGCCGGCATCATCGCGCCAGAATGATGTTCGGTTCCAGAGCGCTCCCACCACCCTCTTCTTGGACCTGATTAAATTCGGGAGGTGTCACATGATGTGCGCGCACATCCGTCGCTCTATCGTTCTCGGTGCAGGTTTCCTCGCCCTCTTCACTGCGTGTTCCGTAGCAGGCACCGTAATCTGGGGAGGCACACAATATAGCGGATATTCCATTGATCCCTCCTCCGGAGTCATACTCCCGGCCCCCGGCGGCATCCTCACATTTGGAGCCAGTTCGTCGCCCTATAGCGGATGGGTTTTTGTGACTACCCCACTGAACCTTTGGAAGGTTCCCGTGACGGTTGCAGGAAGCCCGCAAGTTATGGGCTCGTGCTACCTCGGTTGTGGCGACCTCGCGTTCGACAGTGGCAGTGGCACGCTCTATGGCATTGACTCGTTCGGCTTCTATGGCCCGTCTAACGAGATCTACACCATTGACTACAATTGTCCGGGATACTTCTGCACCACCACTCCGCTTGGCGCAAGCATGCCGGTGCAAGGCATTGATTTCGTCCCTGGCTACGGCCTTTATGGGGCTGACCTCAATGGGCAGCTTTTCCTCCTCAATCCGAAAACCCTGCAGCTTTCTGTCATTGGCGACACGGGTGTTTTTGGGATTACAGACCTTGCCTATGACTCCTTCACCCACCGGCTGATCGCTGTATCCGTTGGAATAAAGGATTGCTTCATCCCATGGCAATGTGTGCCCGAAACCGGGATGGTCTGGTCGATCGATCCATCGACGGCGCAGGCTGTTCTATTGAATGGCAACGCGCCGCCGATCTATGGTTTAGCTGAGATCACTCCTGAGCCGGCATCGCTGGTCTTATTCTCGACCGGAGCCGTCGGACTCTTTGCGGCCCTCCGCAGGCGACTAGCTTGCTAGGTCTCGGGAACTGCACTTCCGGAGTAGTGTTGACTTGTTTTTAGGTGAGCGACAGCGCATCTACATCCACCACCAGATTTGTTCTGGGGATCTTCTTCTCCACTGCGTGCTCTACCATGGCGCGCAGAACGCTATTCATGCGCTCTCGGCTCGCTGACTTCAGTAGAAAGTGATACCGGTATTCCGTCTTGAGCCTCACAATCATGGCCGCCGCCGGGCCCATCACCCGCACCCCCTCCAGCCGCGTCGATTCGAACCACTTGCCCAGGATTCCCGACCATGTCAGCGCCTCGTCCAACTTGCTGCTGCGCACGATTACGTTGCTCACGGCATTAAACGGCGGGTAGTGCATCCAACTGCGGAATCGGACTTCCTTCTCGTAGAAGCCGCGATAGTCGTGCGCCGCGGCGAATTGAATTGCGTAGTGATCGGTGAAAAAAGTTTGTAAAACAACCCTCCCAGGAGTCTCCCCGCGTCCGGCCCGACCTGCCACCTGGGTCAGTAACTGAAAGGTTCGCTCGGCTGCGCGGAAATCAGGGAACCCGAGCGCCGCATCCGCGCCCACCACTCCGACCAGCGTCACGTTGGGGATGTCATGGCCCTTGGCAATCATCTGGGTGCCGACCAGTAGATCGATTTCGCCGGCGTGGAGCGCGCTCAACATACGCTCTAGGTCATCGCGCCCGCGCACCGTATCGCGGTCGAGCCGGCCGATCCGTGCTTGCGGGAAGATGCCATGCAGGAGGTGCTCCAGCTTCTCCGAACCGGTGCCCAGGTACTGCACATACTCACTGCCGCACTTCGGACACGTCTTCGGCGCCGGCCGCATGAACCCGCAGTAATGACATACCAGGCGGTGCTCGCGCTTGTGATAGGTCATCGCGATAGCGCAGTTCCTGCACTGCACCGTTTCGCCGCACTCGCGGCACAGCACAAAGGCCGAATAGCCGCGCCGATTCAGCAGCACCATCACCTGTTCGTTCCGCGCCAGCCGCTCGCCAATCTCCTCGACCAGCTTTTGCGAGAGCACCGCGTCTTTCTTTGTGCGTTGAAACTCCTCCCGCATGTCGATGATTTCGACTTCGGGCAGCGGGCGCTTTTCGATACGCTCGGCCAGCTCCATTAGCCGGTACTTGCCCTGCTGCGCGTTGTAATACGTCTCCAGGGAGGGTGTCGCTGAACCCAGCACTACCACCGCATTCGCCATCTTGGCGCGCATCACCGCTACATCGCGTGCATGGTAGCGCGGTGTTTCGTCCTGTTTATAGGAGTGGTCGTGCTCCTCGTCCACGACAATCAGCGCCAGGTCTGATACCGGGGCAAACACCGCCGAGCGCGTACCTACCACAATGTGGGAGTCAGCATTCCGGATACGCTTCCACTGTTCGGCACGCTCGTCGTCAGTGAGGGCCGAATGCAGGATCGCGACCTCGTCGCCGAAGATCTGGTGGAGGTCCGCCGCCATCGCCGGCGTCAGGCCAATCTCCGGGACCAGCAGGATCGCCGACCGCCCCTTCGCCAGCATGGCCTGCATCGCCGAAAGATAGACAGCGGTCTTGCCCGAACCGGTAACCCCGTGCAGAAGCATGGGGAGAAACTTGCCGGCATCCACGGCAGTACTGATCTGCGCCAGCGCCGCTTTCTGCGCCGGATTGAAGAGGAATTCCAGCTTACGCGGCTTGAGTCCCGACATGCGAAACTCGGCAGGCTCTTCGCTGATCTCGACAATGCCCCGCCGCACCAGCGTCTGCAACGTCGTCCGCGGAACCGCCAGTTCGCGTATCGCCGACACGGGAGCCTTCTGCCCCGGCTTGAGCCGTAAATAATCGACGATCGCCTGCTGATTGGCGTTGAGCTTAATGGGCTTGTCAGGGCTGGCCTTCAGGCCAGCGTCTAGGCCCTGTACCCCTGTCATCCCTCGCGGGCTTTCAGCCCGCGGGGGATCTGCTTCTCCCGGTCTTTCCGCCTCTCCAACCCCGCCATGACCAGTATTCCGAGCCACCAGCGTCGCAACCTGCACGGTCCTGCTGGCCTCCCGCACGCCACTCAGATCCTCCCGCGCAATCCACTTCTTACGCAACAATCCCAGCAAAACATCGCGCGAAGCGCCGGCCGACGAGCGCAGAGGGCCTTCACGGACCACTTCACCGTCAGCCAGACGGTTCAACACTGCATACTCTTTCATCTGTTGTTCGGGTTCGACTTTCGCCCGCAGCGAAGATCCAACCGTCGAAGCCGCGTGCAGCGCCTCTAGCCCCTTGTCGGTGATGTGGTATCCCGTAGCCCGGCGGAACTCCGCCGACAGAGGCAACATCGTCCGCAGCACTTCGCCGATGGGAGCGATGTAGTAATGCGCGATCCAGCGCCCCAATTGCATCAACTCGGGGGCCAGCGCCGGAGTCGTATCCAACACCTGCTGCACCGGCTTGGCATCGAAGCTGGGTTCCCGGTCATGCAGGTCGGTCACGATGCCGCACAGCCGCTTTTCCCGAAACGGCACAATGACCCGGCCCCCGACGCAGGGCTCGGGCAGTGCTTCCGGCAAGCTGTAGGTAAATGTGGCGTCCAGCGGAACGGGGACCGCCACATCGCAAAATCGCGGCATACCCAGTTAGCTTAAACGGAGAACGTTCGACCGCGAACAGCGGTAGCGAAAAGCTGTGCATCGTCAGGCCCGCCCCGCGAGTTCCTCCACCTGCTATTCCCGATTTGGGAAGTTTCGCGATTTTAGTTTTCGCGCCGTAACGATTCTTCTAGCGTCTCCAAGCAGCATGCGTTAGAACGCTGATGTGGGTGAAGGAATTTGTGCGCCCGCCGACGCCGCGCTCAGTGCGCGGTCGCATTCGTTCTTTGAAAACGGTCGCGGAGGTAGAACAAAGAGTAGGGTCAAGCGGTCGTAACGCAGCAGTGTGACTTGTATGTAAAGTATGTGTCGTCCAATGTCGAAATGGCATTTTTTGGGCATCTAACTCCTACGCGCACAAATGGATACGTATAACTCTATTTAGAATCAGTTACTTGAATGCAATTTCCTGCTAAACCATTGATTCTAAATATTCGCTGTCATTTGCGTTTAACGGTCGGCGGGAATCGCGCGAAACGATGCATAATCGGACGATGGACGACTCGAAAGACCCCACGGGAGGATCGGCCACCGTACTCGATCGCGAACCCGAAGTGGCTGATACCGAAGCCAAGGGGCCTTCCGGTCCGCGAATCCGGTGTCCGCTTTGCGGTTGGCAACCGTCGAAGCACGACCGGTGGTTTTGTACGTGCCATCACATCTGGAACACCTTCGATACCGGCGGCGTGTGTCCTGCCTGCCTGTCACGAATGGACGGTGACCCAGTGCCGCAAGTGCACGGAGTTTTCACCGCACTCAGATTGGTATGAGAACTAGGGTGGCGGGAGACTTACTTCTTTGCCGGCGGTTGCAGTCCCAGGTACTTCATCACCATTTGGAGGTCTTTCCAGGCCTCGGCCTTCTGCCGCGGATCGCGTAGTAGGAACGCCGGATGATAGGTCACCGCCAGCTTGCAATCGAATGGCTCGTCTCCCGGCAGGCGGGGCGGCGAGAAGTCATAGAACCGTCCCCTCATAGACGCCATGGAGTCGTTCATTCCCAGCAGGTTCTTCGCCGCCGTCGCCCCCAACGCCACGATCACTTTCGGACGGATGACGCGAATCTGGCGCATCAGAAACGGCGAGCAAGTGTCGCACTCGTCGCGTTCCGGAGTTCGATTCCCCGGCGGACGGCACTTCACGATGTTGGCGATATAGACCTGCTCGCGTTGCAGACCCATCGCGGTAATCATGTTGTTCAGTAGCTGTCCGGCACGACCTACGAAGGGGATGCCCTGGGCATCTTCATCCGCCCCGGGGCCTTCGCCGATGAACATGAGTTCAGCATGAGGATCGCCGGTGCCGAAGACGATCTGCTTTCGCCCGAGTTTAGCCAGCTTGCAGCGCTGGCAGTTGGGGCCAATGTCATCAAGGATGACTTGCAGCTTCGCGCCGCGGTCTTCGCTTGTGGGCAGATATGCCTCCTGCGCGATTTGTTCCTGTTGAGCGCCAAGTTCGTCGCCCACGACCTCGATGACTTCGATCAGCTCTTGCGATTCGGAGGGAACGTCGCGGCGATAGAGCGGACCGACTCCGAGCTCGCGGTAGAAGTTCAGCCGTTCGCGAATGGCAGATTTGCGGGTGGGATCGAGAGGCATCAGCTACGAACCGGTGAAGTCACCAGTCTAGCTGGTTGCCGCTGCAGGCGGACTGCGGCATCGAGAATTTTCTGTGCAACGTCGAACTTGCTCGCCTCCGGCACAGCAATGGTGTCTGTGGCGGTCACAATCGTGACCTCGTTGTTATCGGAGTTGAAGCCGATGTCGGGGCGGGAGACGTCGTTGAGAACAATGGCATCGACTCGCTTCTTCGTGAGCTTGGCCCGAGCGTTCTGCAGCAGGTTATCTGTCTCGGCGGCAAAGCCAATCAGGAGTGGCGCGCTCTTGCCGGTCGCCGCTCGCAGGCTGCCGAGGTCGGCAAGGATGTCGGGATTTGGCTCGAGTTGGAGCTCGATGGGGCCGCCGCGCTTGACCTTCTCCGTAGCGGTGTTCTTCACGTGATAGTCGCCTACGGCCGCGGCCATGATGATCATGCCGGCCTTCTCCCAGCGATCGAGCACCGCGGTGCGCATCTGCTGAGCGGTCTCGACAAAGATGGTCTCTGCGGCCGACGGAGACGTAAGCGCCGTCGGCCCGCTCACCAGAATGACCTTCGCGCCACGTCGCAAGGCCGCTTCGGCAAGCGCGTAACCCATCTTGCCGCTGGAGCGATTGCCGATGTACCGCACCGGATCGACCGGCTCATGTGTCGGTCCTGCGGTGACCAACACCGTTTCGCCCGCAAGGTCTTGCGACATGCCGAGGCGCTCCAGCGTTGCCGCAACAACGTGTTCCGGCTCGGCGAGGCGTCCGGCGCCGATCATGCCGCACGCCAGGTATCCGCTGTCTGGTTCCACAATGAGCACTCCGCGCTGCCGCAGCACGTCGAGATTGGCGCGGGTGGCGGGATGCTCCCACATGTTGACGTTCATCGCCGGAGCGACGATAACGGGCGCCTTGGTAGCGAGATAGAGAGTGGAAAGGAAGTCGTTGGCGATGCCCTGCGCGAACTTGGCGATGACATCGGCGGTTGCTGGAGCCACCAGGAGAGCATCAATGGATTGCGCCACCGCGATGTGCTCGACTGCCGAGTCCAGGTTAGGCTGTTCGTCACCGGCAGCAAACAAGCCAGTGATGACCTTTTCGCCGGAGATCGCCGCAAACGTGAGGGGACGGATGAATTCCTGGGCGGCTTCGGTCATGACCACCTGCACGCGGACGCCGCGCTCCTGAAAGAGGCGCACAATCTCCGCCGCCTTGTAAGCCGCGATACCTCCCGTCACTCCGAGCGCAATCTTCATGGTCATCACATTGGATGCGAGCAGCGGCAGCTTTGGCGCAGGCCAACCAGATGGATAGCTGGCAGTTAATCGTCTGCTTCGCCACCCACGGCCCGCGACAACACATCGTCGGCGACTTCGCCGGGTGTCTTGCTCGGCTCCGTCATCACCCACTTCACTTTGCCGGCGCTGATTTCCTCTTCGGCGATGCGGCAGGCCTTCTGCGAGTGAGGTTCCACCACAGGCTGCGCGCCATTCTGCAACTGGCGGGCACGACGCGCCGCGACCAGCACATAGCGATACTTACTGTCGAATCCGTCAGCCAAATTCATGCCCTACTCCCTTGTGTTGTGAGAACGGGAAAGCTCGAACGTTGCCAGGATGGTCTGGACCTGCTCCATCATGTTACGGCGCTCCGCCATCGCGGCGGTGACAATAGCTCCCTCGTCGTTCCCCGGTTGCCCCTGGTTGGAGCGCTTGCCACGCTCCGCCGTCACAATGGCCTGCAAGATGTCGATTGCAGGCTCAAGTTTCTCGTTCACCAAAATATAGTCATACAGCGCGTAATTCTCAATCTCGCGCGAGGCTTCCTGCAACCGCCGCTGGATGATCTCCTCGATTTCCTCGGGCGACGTGCTTTCTCCAGTCAACTCGCGCCTGGTTTCGTTCTCCACCAAGGTCCGGCGCCGCAGCCGACGCTCCAGTTCCTCACGCGAGGGAGGCAGAATAAAGATGCTCACAGCTTCCGGCAGTTTCTTCTGCACCTGGGCCGCTCCCTGCACGTCGATATCGAGGATGAGATCGTTGCCTCGTCCGAACGCCTCGCGCAAGAAACTGCCTGCGGTCCCGTAATAGTTGCCGAAGACCTCGGCGTACTCCAGAAACTGTCCCTCAGCGATCATCTTCTCGAATTCCTGGCGCGTAACAAAGAAGTACTCGCGGGCGTTCTGTTCGCTGCCGCGCGGCTGCCGGGTCGTGTAACTGATGGAAAACTCCAGGTGAGGCACAACCCGGCGCAACTCCGCCGTGAGCGTAGACTTGCCCGATCCCGATGGCGCCGAAATAATAAAGACGATTCCGCTCATTCCAGGTTCTGTACCTGCTCACGGGCCTTCTCGATCTCTGACTTCATGGCCAGCCCGAGTTCTGTAATGCGCAACGCTTCTCCCGCAACGCCGGTGGTTTTCGATAACAGAGTGTTGGCTTCGCGGTTCATCTCTTGCACGAGAAAATCCAGTTTCTTACCCACCTCTCCGCCTCCGTCGAGGTGCGCCAGAAAGTGCTGGATGTGGCTCTTCATGCGAACCAGCTCTTCCTGGATGTCGCTGCGCTCGGCGAGCATGGCAGCCTCCTGGAGAATACGATCGGCATCGGCGTGGTTGCCAATCAGCTCCTGCATTCGTCCCAGCACTTTTTCGTGATAGGCCGCGAGTACCTTGTACCGTAGCGACTCCACTTCCAGCGTGGCTTTCGACAAATTTCGCATGCGGTCGCGAAGCTCCGCGGCTGCGCCTCGGCCCTCGTCCTCGCGCATCGTATTGAGCCGCTCGATCGCTTTCTGCAGAGCGGCCGTTATGTTGCTCTCGAGGTCCTCGGCGCCGTTGCCTTCTTCCGCCGCGTTCAAGGCACCGGGAAGCTTCAACACCGCATTGAGATCAGGCTCGGCGCTCACGCCAAACTCCTCGGCCACATTACGAAATGCCCTCAGATATCCGCCCACCAGTTCCCGATTGACAGCAAACGCGGCTCCGCCGGCGCGTTCCAGGCTCAAGGTCAGCTCGATGTGGCCGCGATGCAGGTGCTCTTTCAGGAGGCGCCGAATCTTCATCTCCCCTGCATCGAGTTCGGGTGGAATACGCAGATGCAAATCGAGAAAGCGATGGTTAACCGACTTGAGGCTGAGCGTCAGCGAGAGCTGATCACTCACGTGTTCTTTCACCTGCGCGTAACCCGTCATCGAGCGGAGAGACATGGTGTCATTCGCTTCCATTAGCGATTTCAACATCTACGAATTGCAAGTCGTACAGCCGCCGGTAGGTCCCGGTGCGTGTCATCAGACGCTCATGCGTACCTTCATCGGTGATCATTCCATTTTCGAGGACGAGGATGCGGTCGGCACGCCGCACCGTCGATAAGCGATGGGCAATCACGAAGACCGTACGCCCCGTCATCAGGTTCTGCAGGGCCGACTGCACTAGCGATTCGCTCTCGGTGTCGAGGGCCGACGTAGCCTCGTCGAGGATCAGAATAGGTGCATTCTTCAGGATCGCCCGCGCGATAGAGATTCGTTGTCGCTCGCCCCCGCTCAGCCGCAATCCGCGTTCACCGATCAGGGTATCGTATCCGTTGGGCAACCCCATGATGAAGTCATGGGCCAGCGCAGCGCGCGCCGCCTGCTCAACTCTCTGCGCCGGAACCAGCGGCTGCCCGTAAGCGATGTTGCTCCGCACCGAGTCGTTGAACAGGATGGTGTCCTGGGTAACGATCGCGATCTCGGAACGCAGCGAGGCGACGGTGAGATCGCGCACGTCGTGACCGTCAACGAGGAGCCGGCCGCGGGTTACGTCGAAGAAGCGCGGCAGAAGATGCACGAGCGTAGTTTTGCCCGAGCCGCTCGAACCCACGATTGCAACCACTTCTCCCGGCACCACCGTCAGGTTAATGTCATGGAGCACCTCGCGGTGGCTCTCGCCCTCACGATAGCTAAAGTAAACGTGTTCGAAGCGAATGCCCTGGTGAAATGGGGGCATCTGAATCGCGCCTGTTTTCTCTCGCACACCATCTTGCGCGTCGAGGAAGTCGAAGATGGCCGAGGACGCTCCGAGCGCCTGTTGAAAGTTGTTGTTGAATTGCGCGAACTTGCGTACTGGTTCGTACAGCTTGAACACCGACACGATGAAGGCGAGGAAAATACCTTCGGTAAAGATTTGGTGCTTGATGTACTCCCGGCCCATGAGAATCAACAGCGCGATGGCGATGGCGCCGAAGATATCCATCATCGGCGAACTGATGGCCGCGGCACTGACGGAACGCAGGTTGGCGCGGAATAGCCGTCCGGCAGCTTCTCGGAACCGCTTCGTCTCCCAGACTTCCATCGAGAACGCTTTGACGATGCGAACGCCGGTAATGGTTTCATGCAGGATGTTCTGGATTTCCGCCAGCTTGTCCTGGCCTTTGCGCGTAGTGGTGCGCACTCGCAAGCCAATCCGTCGCACTGAACCGAGCACGAAGGGCACGAATAGCAGTAGCACCCATGCCAGCTTGCCGCCCAGCAAGACCACTACGCAGGCAGTAAAGATCAGGGTGAAAAGCTGTTGCAAAAACTCCGCAAGCACCGTGGACAGGGCGTACTGCACCCGCTCCATGTCATTCACCAGTGCTGATAGCAGTGTGCCGGTGGTGTGTTTCTGGAAAAACGCAACTGACCGGCGCAGCGTCGCAGCGTAAAGGTCATTGCGCAGGTCGGTGATCATGCCGAAGCCTGCGTAGTTGACCAGGTAGGTGCCGAGATAGTCGAAAATGCCCTTTAGAACGGTCGCCGTAACCAAAGCGAACGCAACCATGGTCCAGACGTTGTGGAAATGCCCGGGGACGAACCAGTTCAATTGCACGGTCCAGCGGGTGGTGGGCAGCAGATGCAACTCGCGCGACTGCTCGCTGGGGTTCAGGACGAAATCGAAGATAGGACCGATCAGCAGGAGACGAAAGGCATCCAACAGCCCAACGAAGGCCATGCACACCACGGAAGCCGCTACGTAGAACCAATACGGCTTGACGTAGTGCAACAGTCGCTTTAGTTGACGCATAGGCTGTGCCGGACCCGACCCTTTCCGGACAGAAGTCTCGGCTTGGATGGAATGTGGTGCAAGTTGTGATTTTAGCGGAAGTTGGGTTCCGAACGCATCGCACACGCTTTACCAAGGCCGCGAAGGCCCCCAACCGTCGTCTGCCGTTCCCGATTCAGTCCGTCGGAGTGCACTGGCACGAAATCTCGCATTCTTGCCTTGACGCTCCCAAGGAACGGTCGGTAGTATTACGCCTACTTTCCACAACTGAAACGGCATTAGCAGTTGGCCCTAACTAAACCGCATTCGTCGCCCGTCCCCCTGTGACGATGCGTACAAGTCTTTCGGTAGTCGCTTCTTTGTGGCTCCGCAAACGTTCGCGGACGCACGGGAGTTGACAGTTCGAAACCTCAGCTGCCCCCTCGTCGTGCAAGCCCGCGACGTCTGGCCACCTCATGGAGAGATCGCAATGCGTCATAGACCGCTTCGTCCCGCCACAACGGATTATTCAGACTTTCGGACCGTTTTCGCCCTTAGTGTGCACGGCTTGCTGCTGGCGACGTTCCTCCTGGCTGGCGTCGTTTTCTCGCTTGCCCAAACACCGCCTACGATCATCACTTGCACTACCGGAAGCCTGCCTCATGGCGACAAGATGAATCCACCTGATCTGGTGATTATTACCGGGCCCGGATGCATTGTGGATGCCAAAGATCAAAGCGGCCCCAATAAGGACTATTACTTCCACAACGTGAACATTTTCGGCGGCGGCAAGCTGACGTTCACCGACGTCACCGTCGATTTCTGGGCGGAGTCCATTCTGGTTCAGAACAATGGCACGCTGGTCGCGGGCAGCCGGGCTGCGCCAATCGGCACCCCGAAGTCGGATGGAACCGCCGCAACTCTCACCATTCATCTGTGGGGCAAGGACCTGGGTGGGGATGCGACGCCGAATTCGCCCTCCCACCAGAAAGGCGGAGCCGGAATTGCCTGCCTAACGACGCCCGATGGGGGAAAGACATTTACCGCCGACCCGATGTGCGGAGTTCCGTCGACAATCTGGACTTCTAATCCCATGGGGGATATGAATCCGCAGACGCCGTGTATCAAAAGCACGTTGCCTTCGGGAACGGGCACGCAGCCGTTGAATGATTGCTTTTACCAGTACGGCACCATTGACTACGACGACGGCGATCCTAACGGCTATTTCGGCTACAAGGTACTGGCGCTTTCCTACGGCGGCACTCTCCAGCTCTTTGGATACAAAGGCGCGACTTACCCCTTGGGCGTTGCCCTCCCGCTGCCCGCGTGGAACTCCGGCCTAAGTTGGGTGCGTCTGGCGAAAGACGCCCACGCAGGCGACCAGCAGATTACTATCGACCGCGCTATTGGGGCGGGACGGTGGGCAAAAAATGACCAGATCGTGCTGACGTCAACCGATTACATGCCGGGGCACTCCGAGCAGTTGACGGTTGACTCTGTGGACACTAAGGACCCGACGCTCATTCACCTGCAAGGGAAGGTTCAGTGGCCACACAATGGCACGAAGTACGACCTGAACAAGAAGAGCGTACCCGCAAGTGTAGGACCGACGGACGATCCCAACCTGCCGGCGGGGAATGGACGCCAAGTGGATACGCGCGCTGCTGTGGGCCTGCTGACGCGGAGCATACGCATTGTTTCCGGCGGCGATAACGCAGGCGACAAATTTCCTGACGAACCCGATTACACGAAAGATACCAAGCCGGGTTACTACTTCGGGGGCCATACCATCGTTCGGCAAGGTTTCAACACGTACCAGGTGGAAGGCGTCGAGTTCTATCAACTGGGGCAGGGTGGACGCATTATGCACTACCCGGTGCACTTCCACATGGCGCGGCAAACGCCTCAGGCGGCCAAAATCGGGTCGTTCGACGGAACGTACATCAAGGATACGTCGGTTTGGGACTCGATGACACGCTGGTATACGTTGCACGCCACCCAAGGTGTCGCTCTTTGGCGCAATGTAGGTTACAAATCGATTGGTCACGGCTACTACCTGGAAGACGCTACCGAAACCAACAATCTCTTCTATTCCAACCTGGGAGTTCTGGCGCGTGCTGCCGTGAAGGCAGGCAACAATCCTCCTCCTCCCTCGATCGAGGATGGGGCGCAAGCGCAAAATCCTCGCCAAGTGCCCGGGATCTTCGCCGGTGGATATCCCATGGTTAATCATGGTGAGGACCCGAACCTAACTTTCACCACCGATTTTGTCGCCTACAACAGTGACGCCGAACACCCGTCGATCTTCTGGATTACGAATGGGTGGAACTCTTTTCAATACAACATGGCGGCCAGCGCCAATGCCTGCGGGGTGTGCTATTGGCTGCAGCCCGCAGGAAACAGCGGCATGTCTCGCTGGGAGTACTGGGAAGGCTACGCTTCGGAACAGCGAATGTTCACCAAGGCCGACGAGTGCGATAACGGCCTGGGAGGAAACGACAAGAAAACGTGGATCTGCGACGATTTCAGCTTCGCGGGTACCACTCCGCTCGCAGTTTTCAATGGCAATACATGTTCCACCGCGATGTCATCCTTCCTCGAAATCAGCGTTACAACTGCCTGTCGCGGCGTGGTACCCAATCCGAGCTTCCCGCACATGGAGCTTGTGGAGAACCCCAAGATTCCTCCGACTCCGTATGAAATTGATATCTGTCCGGGTGATATGTGTGCGGGCAAAGATGCCGACCGCTACTATCCGAAGATCGATCCGGCGGGGGCGCGTACCGCGACTTTGTGTCCGCTCAAAGGCAATTGCAACCTCACTGCCCACCAGCTGGATAAATGCGCCAATGGCCAACTTGCCGATTGCGCGGTTACCGCCATCGATCACTACACGAGCTCGTTCAACTGGGCCGAACAGAACTTCTCGGCCATCTGGCTGCGGCCGCAGTGGAACCTCGTCTCTAACAGTGCCATCACCGACGTCCAGACCGGCGGCCTCACCATGATTACCGGCGGCGACTACACGGCGTCATCGGTCATTCCGGGCTACTGGGGGGTTGCAAGAAATAACGTATTCGTAGGTCACACGCAGGCCGACGCCGGTTACACCTCCAGCGCGGGACCCTTCAATCAGTCAACCAAGGCTACCCTGCAATGCGAAGGCAGCGGAGGCAATCCCAACTTCTGCCTCAACCGGGTTGAAGGCATGACCATGCCCTTAAGCAACTTCGCGGTCAACCAAAGGCTGTACAGCATTTACGACGGCCCCTCTTACCAGGACTCGAACGCGTTTCTCGACATTAACAAGACCGTGTTGGACGGTTGTAAGTATCCCATCACGGATGCCGGCTGTGCTAATCCGGCCGGGGGCCAAGGCTGGATGTATGGCTTCAGCCAGGGTTTGCCGCTGGACCCGGTTACCCAGAGCTGTTACATGCCCAACGCCGCAATTGCGTGGAAGCAGCCAAACGGATTCTTTTATCCGCCGGCTTTCCACTCCAACAACCTGTATTTCAATAACGTTGACATTCGCCATTTCGTGATCGACCCACCCTTTACGCCTACCGACTACCTGCATCCTTTCCACATCGACACGAAGGATCTTGCCCGCTACTGTACCGAATCGGACCAGATGTTCGGCGGTTTCGGTGGTGGTTCCTGGAGCGCCATCGATCGTCAAACCGAATTGACCGATGACGATGGCTCGCTCACCGGGTTGGTCAGTAAACAAACGGGAAGCAACCAGGAAGTAATCTCGGTAAATATCGAGCGGTTCTTCCGGGCGCCGTACGAAGACACGGAGTGTGGGTCCAACCTCAACACTCCGCCTCTCACTTCACCCCTCACCAAGGACCCGGCTGGGACGGCCCTCAGCAGCCCCTATCAGTACGTCACTACGGTCGTTTATCCCGATTGTGCGACCAACGGGAAATCGTGCGGCACAGTCTGCGTTGACAAATGCGGAACGCCGCAGGCGGTTAATGTGTCGCGATGGGCATTGGATTGCACGAACCAGACCTGTTACGGCGTGCCACTGTGGCGTCAATTCCAGACCGGCTACGACCAGACCGAGGAGGCGGCGGATCCCACGAACCCAGCTCCGCCGCCTTTCATCATGATGATGGGAGCGGCGATCGACCAGCGCGACACGCTCACCGTCAATCATGGTAAGTATTTCATCGATACAACCGTTTCTATCAATGACCAGTACGCAGCCATGAGTACCAACCCCACCAACAAGCTGTTCCAGAACTACACCACCTTCACAAACTGGCAGACCCCCGGTCCTTATTACGTGTTTCTGCTGTATGCAAAGCAGGCTGACCCCGCCTCGGGATACCAGTCAACCGTTCAGACGTACCAAACGTTTGTCGGCGCTGGTCTGGCTACGGCTGCCAACAAAAAAACCGAGCAGGACGTCGCCGACGAAATAGCCGGCATGGTGCAGGTGGATAAGTCCAATAAGCCGTTCAAGCCGAAACCAGGGACATGGCCCACGAAGTGGGCCCGGACTTACGACAATACGACCGGCTTTCTGACTGTCACCATGGACTTCTCAGATACATCCCTGGACTTCACGGCAACCCAGTGCCAACCGGCCAGCTTCTGCAAGAGCACCGGCAAGAATACGTGCGGATGCTCGATCAGTAATCAGAGTCAGATCTGGACCAAGAGCCTGCAAGCCCAGTGCAATGTAGTGTGCAGTCAGTGGGCGGCGAAAGACATCGACTGCCCCGATGCGGGCTGCTACGGGTTCTCGGTGGACCTGACCAAGTCAACGACATTCAGCGATGCCACACATGTTGCACCACCTAAACCAGATTGCTTCCCCAATGCGACGGACTGGAACGCCGGATTCAACTATTCCACCGTGGAAAAGGGCGCCTGTGACTACCACGCAAAGGGCTTGCCGACGGCTGACTTCACATGTAAATAACGTGAGTTGACGTTCCGTCGAGGGACTCGTGAAGTACTAGAAACCCCGCCAAGGTCGCTGCATAAGGCGATCCGGCGGGGGTTTTTGTCCGCCTGCCTGTGTTCTACTGTCTCGAAGCATTTCAGCTGCCTTGGACAACCATTCTTCACTGCCCACGCCGTGGACCAGCCGCCGCTGGCGCATTGCCGTGCTGCTCGGCATCGGCGTTATCGTCAACTTTTTCGATCGCGTCAATCTCTCGGTTGCGATCACGCCGTTGAAGACTGAGTTCGGGCTGAGCACGGTGGCGCTAGGATATCTGCTCAGTACGTATAGCTGGACCTACGTGCTGCTTCAGCTTCCATCGGGCCCGGTGCTTGATCGCTACGGCGTAAAGCCGGTCATCCGGATCAGTGCGCTTCTCTGGAGTGTGGCTTCATTCGCGACCGGGCTGGCTCGGGGCTTCGCAGGAATCGTCTCAGCACGGCTGCTGTTGGGGATCGCCGAGGCGCCGACGTTCCCAGGCAACGCCAAGGCCATCGGCGTGTGGTTTCCGCGCAGCGAACGCGGGCTCGCGACTGCCATCTTCGATTCCAGCGCGAAGTTCGCTTCAGCCATCGGCATTCCATTGGTCGCGGTAGTGGTGCATTACTGGGGATGGCGCATGAGCTTCGTCGTCACCGGCGTGCTCAGCCTCGGCTATTTCGCGTTGTTCTGGAGCGTCTATCGCGACCCCGGTGAAGATCCATTGCTATCGCAGGCGGAACGCGAGCACATTCTGTCCGATGGAGCGGAAGACGTCTCTGCCGTTGATCCCCGCCATGCCGCATCGCTGTGGTTTCTGCTGCGCCGCAAGAAGGTCTGGGGGCTGGCACTTGGCATGGCGGCCTACAACTACAACTTCTACCTCTTCCTCACATGGTTGCCGGGATATCTCAGCACCGCACTTCATCTCGACATCTTGCGCTCTGGTTTCTACACTGCAATTCCTTGGCTGGCGGCGACGGCCAGCGATCTGATAGTTGGAGGTTGGCTGGTCGATCGACTGGTGCGGAACGGCCGCAATTCGACCCGCGTTCGACAGAGCATTCTGGTCGGCGGCTTGGTGCTCGGCTTGGCGGTTGCGGGAGCGACGCGAACGACGAATCCCCGCGTCGCCATCTTCTGGATCTCGATTGCTCTGTGCGGACTTGCGGCGTCAGCGCCTGTCGGATGGTCGATTCCCGGGCTGATTGCACCCTCGGGGAGCACGGCACGCGTAGCCGGCATTATGAACTTTGTTGCCAACCTGCCGGCAATTCTCGCGCCCGTGGTGACCGGGTATCTGGTCGGAAATTCGCAGTCATTCCGCAGGCCGTTTCTTGTCGCCGCCGCGGTCCTGCTGGCAGGAATTGTTTCCTATATATTTCTGCTCGGCAAGATTGAGACCATTCCAGGACCTTCGACAATTTCTTCGTACTGAATCGCGCCCAGTTGATTCGGGTCTGCGAAAATAGCAGAGGACGCTTTCCTTCATGTCAGCCGAACTCGAAACCGCTAAACCTGCTGCGGAAAAATCCGCTGGCCTCGCCTACTGGTCGGAGCGCGTACTCGAAGAAGCGGACAAAGTCAGCGAAGACTTCGCGGCTGACCCAGTACATGATTTACGCGTTGCAATTCGCCGCTGCCGCTCGATGGCGGACGGATTTCTCTCCATCGATTCCGATCCCGGCTGGCGGCAGATGAAGAAACTTGGAAAGGGACTGTTCGCCAGCCTGGGCGATCTCCGCGACACTCAGGTCATGATGGAGTGGGTCGCCAAACTGTCGTCGGACGACGACCCTCTGCGTCACACTCTGCTGGAGTCACTTCGGCAGACCGAAGAGGCCTTGAAGCTACTCGCCCGCGATGCAGTCGTTAACTTCGATCGCCAGCGCTGGATGGAACTGAACACGAGACTTGCAGAGCGTGCTGCGCGTGTTCCGCTCGAGAGCGCAGTGTTCCAGTACCTCGCGCTGGAACGCTGGTATGAAGCCCACGAACTGCATCGCACTGCGCTCCGGAACCGTAGCGCCGTTGCATATCACCAATTGCGCATCGGCATTAAACGCTTTCGCTATACGGCGGAGAACTTCCTGCCGGAACGGCATCGCCGCTGGTCTCGCGATTTGCGGGACTTGCAGGACGCGCTGGGCGAAGTCCACGACTTCGATGTGTTGTGGGGACTGGTGAAGTCGCATCCGGAAGTGGATCCCGCAGAACGCGCGCTTTGGCAGGAGACGCTTACGCGCGAACGCCAGAAGCGCATCGACTTCTACCGCAAGAAAATGATAGGCCCGCACTCGTTGTGGCAAGTATGGCGGGCCGATCTGCCTGGTGGAGCTGCGCTGGCCGAAGCCGCCCTCCAGAAAATGCGCACTTGGGCGGAATTTCTCGATCAGGACGACAAGCATACGGAGTTGGTCACCACACTGGCACTCGAGATTTATGACGGGTTGGTACGCGAAAGCGTTCTGCCGGCTTCCGACGCCGCACGACGCATGCTGCACGCTGCGGCCTTCCTGCATGACGTAGGGCGCGCCAAGAGTGGAGGCAGTCATCGTCGGCGCGGCTATCGCATGATCCGCAAGCTCAAACCCAGCGTCGGCTGGACGGAAGAATTTCTTCAGAGCGTCGCCATCGTCGCCCACTTCCATCGCGGGGGACTGCCTGATTCTAACCACCCGATCTTCGCGGGGCTACCGGCGCAGCGTCGCGCTGAGTTGATGCCCCTAGCGGGGGTGCTCCGCCTCGCTAACGCCCTCGACGCATGGCACGATCAGCGAGTCTCCTCACTGGAAGTGCAGTTGCGCGACGACGCAGTAGTCGTATCGGCGGCAGGATTGAGTTCAGGAATCAACCCGTTTGGCGAGCAACTGGCCCGCGCCCGATATGTGTTGGAGTCATGCATTCGCAGGCCAGTATTGATCAAGCCGCAACCGGCACGGCGCATGCACAACACTCAAGCCGCCCTGACAGAGAAATAAGGAACACTGAAAACGGCGGCGAGTGGGACGCTACGCGGCGTGATCGTCTTTGTAGGGGTCGCCGACGAATACGAAGGGATATTTCTTTAATGCCTCGACGTCTTTCGCCGCGGCATACCCCTCAACTTCTTCCATCAACTTGTTCACTTCATCGGAGGGCATGCCCTTCGTGGCCTGCCAGAACTTATTCGGGAAAAACCATATACGGTCGCGCTGGCTTGTCTGCGAATATCGATCTACTTCGGCTGTCATTATCACTCCTCCCACAATGTCGGATCGATGATTTTTTGACCGACGCGTGAGCGCTAGAATCGTTTCAAGTTATTAGATGCAGTGACTCCATTATCGCTCATGCCCCCAGCGAAGTAAATCGCCTTCCTGGCGCCCGGTCGTCGAATTACCGCGATGGAATCGAATTCCATACAAGTCGATTGCCATCTGTCGCTTGCAAGGGACCAAAAAACACTGAAAGTCGAATGTAGTACTACAAGCGCGCGGTCCTGTCTGTGGAAAACCGGCGTACGGCCCGTCCGCGACGGTATCCTTCCGCGGGAGGAACAGGCAGGGACGCGTCGTGTACGAACACGTTAAGGCGTGGGTCGTAGCGCATAGAGCTTATGCGTGATATACCACAATGTAGGATAGAGACGCTGCAGGCATGATCGCCGGTCCATCGTACGGCCGCGTCCGGGAAAGTTTCGAGGGGACCGTTGGGCACTGTGGTCCAACACCATCAACTAATCATCCAGGGAGGAGACGGAGTGTCGTCCATTCCCCGTCACAACGTATGTACCACAATGTGATACATACGCTAGCTACTTGTGTACGAAGGCCATGCGTCTCACGCGACCTCCGACGCATCCTCGCGAACTTCCCCTCCCAGCGCTGCGGTAGATACGAAAGCCTGTTCTAAGTCTGCGATCAGGTCACCCACATCTTCGATCCCAACCGAGATACGCACGAGATCGCTGGGCAGATCACGCTGCGCCCCCACTTCCGGAGGAACGCTGGCGTGTGACATGGACCCCGGCAAGCTGATCGTAGAGTTGATGCTGCCGAAGCTCACGCAGATACTGAACATGCGAGTCGCTTCCACGATTTTGCGGGATGCCTCCACCGACCCGGTGGTAAAGCTCAGCACCGCCCCCGCGCCGCGGGCTTGCTTACGCTGTAAGAGATATCCCGGTGAAGTGCGTAGCCCAGGATAATTCACGCTGGTCACCCGCGGATGCTCCTCGAGCCAATCTGCAATTGCCTGCGCGTTCTTCTGCTGGCAGTCCAGCCGCAGCTTGAGGGTTTTCAGGCCGCGGAGAAACAGAAAGGAGTCGAACGGGCCCAGCGCGTTCCCTTCCGCATTTTGCAGGAAGTAGATTTGCTGGGCGAGTTCCTCATCCTTCACCACCACCACGCCAGCGGTGACGTCGCTGTGTCCGCACAGATACTTCGTCCCAGAGTGCAGCACGATATCGGCACCCAGGCTAAGTGGGTTTTGAAGGTATGGTGACATCGCGCTGCTATCGACAGCCAGCAGGGCGCCGTTGATGCGAGCGAAGTCGGCAATCTGGCGGATGTCCACCACCCGCAGCAGCGGATTCGTCGGCGACTCCAGGTACACCAACTTGGTGCGGTCGTTGATTTGTGCGGCAAAGGCGTCAATGTCGCACGCATCGGCGTAACGCACCGTAACGCCCGTGCGCTCCAGCACTCGCGTGAACAAACGACACGTACCGCCATAAAGGTCGCTGTCGGCGAGGATTTCGTCGCCGGAGCGTAGCAGGCGCGTGATGCAGGTAATGGCCGCCATGCCACTCGAGAAACAGAACCCGCGGACGCCGTTTTCCAACGCCGCTAGCTGCTCCTCGAGCACATTACGGGTGGGATTCCCGCTGCGTGAGTAGTCGTACGGCCCAAAGGCCGTCGCCTCATCCTGTTCGAAGGTCGCTGTCTGATAAATCGGGGTTGCCATCGGACGAAATGGATCGCCCGGGGCCACGTCAAAGCTAACCAGCCGGCTGGCAAACTTCATGTTGCGCGCTCCTTTCCGCACTCGCACCGAATACTGAATCGAGCGCCTGCCGCAAATCGGCGATCAAGTCTTCCGCAGCTTCCAGTCCCACCGATAACCGAATCAGCCCATCGCTGATTCCCAGCCTGTGTCGAGTCTCCACCGGAACATCGGCGTGGGTCGCTGTCGCCGGATGTGTCACCAGCGACTCGACTCCGCCCAAGCTCTCTGCGCGGATCCATAACTTCAGCGCATTCATCACCGCGATTGCCTCCTGCGGCCCCGCATTCAACTCAAAGCTCAACATTCCCCCGAACGAAGCCTGCTGTCTCTCGGACAACGCTTTCTGCGGAAACGAATCGAGCCCGGGGTAATACACCCGCGCAACAGCGGGGTGCGCCTCGAGCCAATCGGCAACCGTCGCGGCAGTTTCCGAATGGGCCTTCATTCGCAAGGGGAGTGTCTTCAATCCGCGCAAAGTGAGCCATGCGTCCAGTGGAGCCTGGATGGCGCCAATGGTCTTACGAACCAGCCGGAAGCGCTCCAGCAGGTTCTCGTCGTCACACGCCAGGGAACCCCCGACTGTAGCGTGATGTCCCTCGATGTACTTCGTCGTCGAAAGCACCGAGATGTCTGCGCCCAACTCCAGTGGCCGCTGTAATACCGGCGTGAGGAACGTGTTGTCCACGGCCAGCAGCAGTCCGTGTTTACGCGCTATTCCGGCGATGGCGGCAATGTCGGCCAGTTTCATCGTGGGATTGCCGGGCGTCTCGATCAGGATGATCTTCGTCTGCGGCGTCACGGCTCTTTCCACGGCGTCGATGTCCGAAGTATCCACCGAGCTATTCGAAATGCCGAGACCATTCAGAACTTCGCGGAACAACCGCAACGTCCCCCCGTACACCACGTCAGATACGATGACGTGATCGCCGCTCTTTACTGTCGCGAGAAACAGCGTCGTGATCGCCGCCATGCCGGTGCGGAAGCACACTGCCTGCGGGGTGCCCTCGAGCGCGCCGATGGCCTGCTCGAGCGCGTCCACCGTGGGATTGGAACATCGCGAGTAGCTGTGACCTTTGGTGACGCCGGTCTCCTGCTGCTCAAACGTTGCAGATTGAAAGATGGGATAGACCACTGCCTCGGCATGCGCGTCAGGCGCGCGGCCGCCGTGAATGGCTAACGTGGAAACTTGGAATTTTTCGTCGTAAGACAATTCGACCTCCCTCAGCTAGAGCGTTATTGGTTAGGCGAGTCGCTCGCCGCCGCCTTGGCTTTGCCCCCAGGCGGCCGCTCCGTGATGGGAGGTTTTAGCTAAGCTCCCGACGCAGACCGGTCCCCGCCTGGGGGACACATGGCCATGGTCATTCGGGAAGTGCGTAGCATAAATTCCTGATCAATCCTCAGAAATGCAATTGAGTCTGGTTAGTATATCAGCCGAGTCGGCCGCGTCAAACGAATTCTCCGCGATTTTGGGCGCCCACTCTCTCCTCAATATGGGGGCAAAGCGCGATATATCCGGATCACGGCATGCGACGACTCGTCGGGTTTAAGGGCCCGGCTCCCGCTCAGCCCGGTCACACACGGTTGTGATGTCCTTGTATTTTCTCGGCCGGACTACCATCATTGGTATGCCGTATCGCATTCACTCCAACCGGAGAGCAGTGGATTGCGACTTTCGACCACTTCCGAGCTGAGCAAGTCTACCTTCCGCAAATTGGGTTATGTTGTCGCCAGTTTGCTGTTGCCGGCACTCCTCGGCCGCGATTTTTTGTTGCAGGCGCAGCAAACCGATAGTCCTTCCGCCAATTCGATTAGCGGCAGCGTCATCAACAGCGCTACCCACGAACCGATAAGCCGGGCTCTGGTGTACTCCGCGCGACGAGCGTTTCGCTACCTTTACGGATGACCACGGCAACTTCGAACTGACCGTCTCTGCACCCGAGCAGGCTCCAGGCTCGTCCTCGCCGTCGATCTTTCAGACCGCATTACTCGCAAAGAAGCCAGGCTTCGTGGATGATACCGGCCAACCACCGCGAGTTATCGCCAGGGCTGGCCAAAGCGGCTTAACGCTTACACTGGTGCCGGAATCGCTGATCGTCGGCCGGGTGAAGTTTCCCAGCACAGAAGCTGCCGACCACGTGCAGGTGCGTCTTTACCGCCGCGAAATTCGCGACGGCTTTGGGCAGTGGACTCCACTCACGAGTGTGACCACGCGGTCCGACGGAGAGTTCCGTTTCGCCGAATTGCGTGCCGGCGAGTACAAGATCTTTTCGCTCGAATCGCTGGAGCAAGATCCACTCGCCAACATACCCAACGGGCCGGTCTACGGATTTCCGCCACGATTCTTCGCTGCGGCGGGCGACTTCGCAACTGCCGACACCATTCAACTCGGCGCTGGAGCGGCGGTTACGGCCAACATCGCTCCCGAGCGGCAAAGATATTACGACGTCAAAATTCCGGTGATCGCCGCCCAGCCAGCCGACATGGGACTGCAAGTCTCAGTCTTTACGTCCGGCCATCGCGGTCCCGGTTTCGAGTTGGGTTACGACCGGAATGATCATGCGATCAAGGGGTCTCTTCCAAACGGTAGCTACACCGTCGAAGCGTCGAGTTCAGGACCCGTCGCTGCGACTGGCATGACGAACATAACAGTCTCCAACGGCCGGCTGAATGCCCAGCCTCTCGCCTTGTCGCCGAATCCTTCGATTGAACTCAACATTCACCAGGACCGGACAGGGGCAGAGGACACTGCCACACAGCCGGGCGACATCAATAGAAACCAGCCGGGAGTTCTGGTCATGCTGGTCTCGGCTGAGGAGTTCAATCAACGCGGTCCCGGGATGAGATACCAGGCACAGGGCGAGCCGTTGACGTTCGCTGGCGTCAGGCCGGGCCGCTACTGGGTGCAAGTGCAAGGCGGCATGGGTTACGCCGCGTCCGTTACCTCCGGCGGCAAAGACCTGCTGCGGACGCCACTGGTTGTGCCGTTCGGGACCAGCATTCCTCCCATCGACATCACCGTGCGTTACGACACGGGGACAATCGAGGCAACCGTAGAGGGAAAGTCTCCTCCTGAGTCCTCCAGCGGAACGATCTCTTCGAGCATCGGCAGCCGGAGTGCGTTCATGCCGGAGGGAGGCGCGTACGTCTACTGCCTCCCGGCCAGCAACGATGGTGGGGCCGCGAACTGGTTCAACTCCTGGTCCAACGGCCATTTCGTCCTGCAGAACATACCGCCCGGCGATTACCGAATCCTGGCTTTCGATACGCCGCAGAATCTGGAATACCGCAATCCTGTGGCGATGCGGCCATACGAATCAAAAGGACAAGTCGTTCACGTCACGGCCGGACAGAAGGCGCAGGTAACCGTGCAGTCGATCAGGAGCGAATGAACGTGTCAGCCTGGCGATCCAAAGCCGCTCGAGTCTCTCTTCTGGCGTTTCTCGCGTGGACGTCGCCGCTGGCTCGCGCCCAAGCTCAATCGGGCGCGTACCGTATTTCAGGCAAGGCAGTGAGCTCGACATCAGGCGCACCCTTAGGCACAGACGCGGGTTACGATCGCCAACGTCGAAGACCGCGAAGCAACGCAATCCCTCATCACCGGCACAGATGGCGCCTTCGTGTTTACCGGGCTTCCGGCCGGGAAATATTCGCTGTCGGCGGCCCATCGCGGTTTCATCGAGTCGATGTTCGATCAGCACGAACGCTTTTCGACGGCCATCGTCACCGGCGGCGACGCCGACTCCGAGCATCTTGTCTTTCGTCTCACGCCCCAGGCCGTGCTCAGCGGCCATGTGTTCGACGAAGCCGGAGAGCCCGTCCGCAAAGCCAGTGTTTCGCTTTATGGTCAGGACCAGAGTACGGGGATCGGTCTTATCCGTCGGATTACCAGCACACGGACCGACGATCGCGGCACGTACGAGTTCGCCGAGCTGCCAGCCGGCAACTACTTTCTGTCAGCTAAGGCGAAGCCCTGGTATGCATTTCATCCGCGTGCGATGCCGCAAGCCGATGGCAGCGTCCAATCGGCCGGAACCACGTCATCGCTCGACGTGACCTATCCCACAACCTACTATCCCGATGCGACCGACTCGGACGAGGCAACACCGATCCCGCTCCGTGGCGGAGAGCGCTTGTCGGTTGACATGCACTTGTCGCCGGTTCCCGCGCTCAGTGTCGTCGTGCGGATACCGGGGAACGGCGAACGGGGCTTTTCCATGCCGCAGCTTCTGACCAAGTCCTTCGATTCGATGGACAACGTAACAGCCCAGATCATGCAACAGCGGCAGTTCGAGGGCGGAGAAGCCGGGCCGGGCAATTTCAACATGATTGGCGCCGGCGCGATCGAACTCTCCGGCATACCGCCCGGCAAATACACCGTGTTTGTTCCCGATAATGCTGGTGGGCCGATGGAAGGCGCACTCGCAGAAATCGACCTTAACCACAGCGGGCAGGAACTTACTCCATCTTCCGGCGAGCCTGTCAGCCAATTGAAGTTCGCCGTGAAGATTGTTGGGGAGTCTCGCATTCCCCAGCAACTTGTGCTGGCGTTACAGAACAACCAACACAAAGTGGTCGTGGCATCGCAGGTCGATGCGAACGGCGAGGCCGCCTTCGTCCATATCCCAACCGGAAAATACGCCCTCCTCGCCGCTACCCCGGGCAACGACTACTCCGTGACCCAGATTGTGATCAATGGGACTGCAACCAAGGGTCACAGTCTCGAGGTCGCATCTGGTTCCGCAATTGAAGGCACTGTGACCCTCGTCGGCGGCCAGACTATTGTCCAGGGATTCGCCAAACGCGACGGCAAAGGAGTGTCGGGCGCCATGATCGTCCTCGTCCCGAAAGATCCCGAAAAACACGGCGACTTGTTCCGGCGCGATCAGAGCGATCTGGACGGCAGCTTCACGCTGGGCACCGTAATTCCCGGCGAATATACGATTGTTGCCATTGAAGACGCCTGGGACTTGAACTGGTCGCAGCCCGGAGTTATCGCGCACTACGCTGAAAAGGGCCAGAAAATCGTGGTCGCTCCGACCACTCAGGAACCGGTCCGCCTGACCCAGCCGATTGAGGTACAGGCGAAGTAGCAATCGCACAATCACTTCCACGCTAGGCGGAATTGACTCTCTGCAGGGTCAGCCCTATTATCAAGCATCCGTTTGCTTCCACTTTAGCGCCATGCTCGACACGATAATCTCGCATTACCGCATCGTTGAAAAACTCGGTGGTGGTGGGATGGGAGTGGTCTTCAAGGCTGAAGACACCCGTCTCAAGCGGTTTGTGGCCCTGAAGTTCCTGCCCGACGATGTGGCCCACAACCCCGAAGCCCTGGCCCGTTTCCAGCGCGAAGCCCAGGCCGCGTCCGCCCTGAATCATCCCAACATCTGCACTGTGTACGACATCGGCGAGCAAGACGGCCAAGTCTTCATCGCGATGGAGTACCTGGAGGGCGTCACTCTCAAGCATCGTATTGCCGGGCGCCCGCTGGAT
This sequence comes from uncultured Acidobacteriaceae bacterium, assembly GCA_963738905.1. GTDB lineage: Bacteria > Acidobacteriota > Terriglobia > Terriglobales > Acidobacteriaceae > DASRAA01. Next base: position 24,483 of record CAVTYG010000004.1, on the reverse strand, counting down.
TGCGAGACCATCCTTAATCTCGGCATCGAAATCGCCGATGCCCTCGACGCGGCTCACGCCAAGCGAATCATTCACCGCGACATCAAACCGGCAAACATCTTCGTTACCAAGCGCGCTCAGGCGAAGGTATTGGATTTCGGTCTCGCTAAGGTCGTCTCGGAAGTCGGCGAGAACACGGCCACAAGCGCCACTCCCCACATGACGAGTCCCGGTTCCACGGTAGGCACCGTTGCCTACATGTCACCCGAGCAGGTGCGCGCCGATGAGCTGGACCCTCGCACCGACCTGTTTTCGTTCGGCGCCGTCCTGTACGAGATGGCTACAGGAGAGGTTGCGTTTCAGGGCAGCAGCAGCGGCGTTACCTTCGAGGGCATACTGAACCGCACTCCGCCACCGGTCGCAAACCTGAACCCGGCTATTCCCTGGCAAGCTCGAGGAACTCATCAACAAGGCGCTGGAGAAGGACCGCGACCTTCGCTATCAGACTGCGGCCGAATTACGCGGAGATCTGAAGCGAATCAAGCGGGACTTAGACAGTTCGCGAGTCCGCGCCGCCAGCGCAGCCAGCGCGGCGTACCAGACTCCCGTCGCGCCCGTTGTCGCGGCCAAGCCGCCTGAGGCCGAAAAGCCCCGTTCCAATACTTGGCGGGTCGCCGGTATCGCCGCTTCGCTGGCATTGCTGGTTGGACTGGCTGTGGGTGCGTTGCTCCTGCACAAGCCTGAGCAGACTGCCCTTCCCACCTATCATCCTTTGACATTTCGCCGCGGCATGGTGCGTTCCGCTCGTTTCACGCCCGACGAAAAGATGATCGTGTACAGCGCTGCCTGGGAAGGCAAGCCGCTGCAATTATTCTCCACGCGGCCAGAGAGTCCCGACTCGCACGAACTCGAACCCGAAGGGGCCGACGTGTTGGCCGTTTCGTCGGCAGGCGAGATGGCGCTGTCGCTCAACAGCCATCCCATTGGGTCGTTTCTTTACTCCGGGACACTCGCGCGGGTTCCGCTAGTCGGTGGTGCTCCTCGCGAAGTGATGGAGAACGTCGAGTGGGCCGACTGGTCTCCCGACGCAAGCCAATTGGCGATTGTGCGCTACGAGCAAGGCCGTCATCGCCTCGAATATCCCGCCGGCAAAGTGCTTTACCAACCCGACGGATGGATCGGCCACATCCGAGTCTCCCCCAAGAACGACGGCGGTGGCCTTGATTGATCATCCCACTCTGAATGACGACGGCGGCTCCGTTGTATTGTTGGGCCTCGACGGGAAGAAGACAGTGCTCTCCACTGGATGGGACAGCATTCAGGGCCTGGCTTGGTCACCGGCAGGGACCGAAGTCTGGTTCACCGCCACTCGTACCGGTGGCGACCGCTCGCTCTATGCCGTCGATGTTGCCGGCAAATTGCGCTTGCTGGCGCGTGTTCCGGGTGAGCTGACGATACTCGATGTCGGCAAAGATGGAAATGTCCTGCTCACCCGCGGCAACGACCGTGCCGGATTGGTGGGGTTACCACCGGGCGCCTTAAAGGAACGCGATCTGTCCTGGCTCGACTGGTCCACGCCGGGTGACCTTTCGGCCGACGGCAGTACGATTCTCTTCACCGAAAGCGGTGAGGGTGGAGGCCCCAAATACGCCGTCTTCATGCGCAAGACCGATGGGTCGCCGGCAATCCGGCTCAGCGAAGGGACGGGCGCGGCGTTGTCCCCCGATGGCAAGTGGGCCATCGTGCGGCCTAACACTCCTCCCGCGCCCCTGATGTTGCTGCCAACCGGCGCCGGCGAATCCAAGCTGCTCTTCCAGGACTCGATTAATCACCTCTCGACGCGATGGCTTCCCGATGGGAAGCATGTCGTGTTCTCAGGCAACGAGCCCGGCCACGGTTTCCGTCTTTACGTCGAAGGTCTCGACGAAAGCAAGCCTCGTCCGATCAGTCCCGAGGGCGTGAACCCTGGCGTCGTCCTCTCGCCCAAAGGAGACTCAGTAGCGAGCACTGGTCCTGACGGCCGCATTTACCTCTACCCCGTGGGCGGAGGCGATCCGGTGGTGGTCAAGGGAGTCGAACCGGGTGAGATACCGACCGCTTGGGCGGCGGATGGTCGCTCGCTCTACGTCTATCGCTTCGGCGAGATTCCGGCTAAGGTCTTCCTGGTTAACATCGACACCGGCGCACGCACACCCTGGAAGCAACTGGTTCCGGCCGACTCCGCCGGCATCGATACCGTCCGGGGAATTGAACTCGCCGCCGATGGAAAGTCTTATGTGTACGGCTACATCCGCACGCTGTCGGACCTCTACCTGGTAGAAGGCGTAAAGTAAACCGTTCCTCTCCCGGGGTTCCAGCGCGCAAGCCTTGGCGTCGGGACCGCAAATTGACAGGCGCAAACTGCATCTCTAGAATTAAAAGTGGGCTGGACGCGGTCACGTCCGGCCTTTCGTATGGATGCTGGCCAAAACAACGGCGAGCATTTCTGTTTCCTCTCCATGCTGCGGGCGCTGTTCGTGCCCGTTCGGGCCGTTGGCGGTGTAGCTCAGGTGGTTAGAGCGACGGTCTCATAATCCGTAGGTCGTAGGTTCGAGTCCTACCGCCGCCACCAGATTCAACCGGGTCGGAATATACTGGCCTCATGTCTGACGGAATCGCTCAGTTCTCCAAGGCCAAGTACTTCAGCCTGGAAACGTTCCGCAAAACCGGTGCGGGGGTTCGCACTCCCGTGTGGTTTGCATCTGACCCGGCATCTAAAGACAAGGCGACATTCTACGTTTACACCCTCCCTGACTCCGGAAAAGTTAAGAGAATTCGCAACAATCCCCACGTGCGGATCGCCCCTTCCAACATTCGCGGCGACGTCCGGGGAGTATGGATTGACGCTCAAGCTCGCATCTGTTCCGGCGACGAGGTGGCCAAAGGTCAATCGTTGCTCAACCAGAAGTATGGTTTGATCAAGCGCATCGGCGACTTCTTCAGTCGCATGCGTGGCCGCACGCAGCTTATTCTGGCCATCGAGGCGGTCAGCCGCTAAAAGATAGGGTCACCAGCATTTATGCTGATGACCCCTCTTTGCATTGCAATTCCGGATGCTGACCCTAGGCTCGTTTGCGGCGCAACGTGCCAGCCAAGCCGGCGATACCCGTCCCCAACATGAGCAACGTTGAAGGCTCCGGTGTCACCGCACTCGTAAACTGCTGGCCAAGAAGCTTGTCTGCGGCAGTCGTCGGATGTAGGTCATCCCAAAACAGATATTGCCCGGGATTGGCACACGGCGTAAGCCCCGTTAAGCACGCGTCCGTCACGTCGGTGAACCCAAAGAGTCCCGGATTCGCCACTACCTCGTGCATAAACGTAAAGGTGTCGAAATACGTGACGCCCTGCGGCAGATTGGCTTGCAGCGCCTGGTCGAACGCATAGCTGAATGCGGTCGCCTGCGCTTGTTGTATGCCTCCTAAGCCGATGTAGCGCGGTGTCAATCCCAAGTCCGGCATGCCCGGCACCAGGATGTGAGTTGCTCCCGCGCCTTGCAGCGCCGCCACAATCTCCAGTTCATCGAGCACTCCCTGCGCGACTGTTCCCCCGGTGAGGAAATCATCCGGACCTCCCCACACCACGAAGAACGAAGTCGGAGCAAGCGGAGTGATGGCCGGCAGAGATGCTGACAATTCCAGTAACATTCCCGGCAATCCCAGCGCGCCCACCGTCGTCTGCGAACCACCGTCGCCAGAGTTGCCCAAGCCCGTGGTAGCGCCTCCCCAGGCGAAACTCGTCAAGGGCGAGTGTAACGAGTTGGCGAGATATTCGACCGCGAGACGCCCGTCGGAGAAGCGCCCCATGTAATACGGGGGCGACAAGGGAATCGTGCCTCCGCTGGCGGCATAGATGTTGCCCGTATCGGACAAGCTGTCGCCGTACACGAAGACGCTCGAGTACGGACTTGCTGCGGCCACGACCGTCATTGCAAGCATAAGAACACTAACAAGCGCAACGAAATATGCGCCCTTCAAAGTGTGCATGTCTATCTCCTCAATAAGTCGCGCAGCTCCATGCCACCTTTGTGATCTTTCTGCTTCGACAAGGCACACGCGATTGCTGCTCGCGACAATGCTGGTTGGGTAAGCTGAGTTTTTCGTTTGGGACGATTGCGGCGAACTCGCCCGAAGCACCCACGCTCCGGACTGATGCCGAGAAGTATACCGCGAGCAATGAAAACCGCTGCAATCAGCTATTGATATGAGGAGTCTTGAGACGCGATCCGAGGAATTAAGACCGCAGGGGCGGGCGACTACGCGGCCCTTTTTCGCATGTGTAACCGCTTCGCCAGAGGTAACTGAGTAACCAGCAAGGTGTATTCCTCTCGCGGGCTCGAGCCCAGACCTTTAATCTTCCCCGTTAGTCGATCTAGGTAAATATCCAACCCATTCACCGAAACGATCGTATATAACTCTAAACTTTTTACACTCACGTGTGCATTTAGTGCTTGGGAGTCATATTGGGATTCCCGCACGGGAGCGGGACAACCAATTAGATTGAGAAACTTACCAACGTAGTAGCTGATCATCAGTCGGTTCACGTTCAATTTAGAAGCAACTCAGCGGCCATTGGATGCTTGTTCAAAAAGACAACAACTGCGATGACAAAAGCTTGACTATTCGTAGCGTAACGCCTGCATGGGATCGACAGTCGATGCGCGATGCGCTGGCAGCACACAGGCCAACGCAGCCACTGCGCCCAGCAGCAATGTGACTCCTAATAGTACCGCGACGCTGATCGAACTCCCTTGCGCCCATTGCGCCACGATGCGTTTCATCGCGAGACTCAATATCACACCGGCCAATACCCCAGTGCCGACGCTGGAGATGGTCGAGAGAAATACCATCTTCAACACATCATTCCTCTGTGCTCCCAGAGCCATCCGTATCCCGAACTCATTCGTCCGCTGTGCCACCGTGTAGGAAACAACGCTATACAGCCCCACAGCAGCCAATACCAAGGCCAAGGCCGCGAAGGCGCCGAATAGCATGGCCACCAGGTGCTGCGATGCCCATTCCCTCTGTCCCGTGATCCATTCTTCCAGGCTACGGACGTGACCCGACGCCTGCTGATCGACATCTACCGAGTGAATCTGCTCTCGTACTCCGTGCAAGATCGACAAGGGTGGCACGTCGGTACGCACCAGAATTTGGGTCCACGTCGGCATCCAGATCGTGTACGGAATGTAGACGCCCGCCTTCACCGGCTTGCCCAATCCGTCGTCGAGTGCATCGCCAACGACACCGACAATCTCCAGCCAGTCATTACTTCCCGGAATCGCCTGGTTGAGCGGCGGTTCGCCCTTCAGGTTCGGCATGCGGATTTGGTGTCCCACTGCGTCCCCGGCGGGAAAATATCTCTTCGCGAGCGTTTCGTTGATGACTGCCACTCGCGCCCCGCGTTCGGTTTCCGCATCGTCCCACAGCCTGCCCTGCATCAGCGGGATCTCCAGCACAGGGAAATATTCGTGACTGACGAAGTTCAGCCGCGCCTCCTGATCTTCCGCGGCCGGTTTGCCCAGGATTTCAAACTTGTTGGTCGCGCCGTTGTCGGGCGGCGTCGCATTCGTGGACAAGCCGGCCATCTTTACCTGTGGCATGGCCGCAACCTTCTGCATAAGTTGAGTGAAATATTGCGCCCGCGATTCCCATGTCGTATAGGTGTTGTCGTGGACTGGAATGCCGACCGACATTACATTGTGCGGGTTGTACCCAAGATGGCTGTGGTTCAGCTTGATGAAACCCTGGATGGCAGCGCCAGCGGTGGCCAATAATAGCAGGGTCAGGGCGATCTGTCCGCCTATGAGCATGTTGTGCATGCGCTTGCCGCGCACTCCGCCCACCACTTTCTTTGCGCTGGCCTGCATCACCTGCGAGACTTCCGGACGGCTGAACTGCATCGCCGGCGACAGCCCAAAAAACACACCAGTCAATATCGCCAGCCCGACGCTGAAACACAGGACCGGCACGCTGATGTGGATGGCCGCTTCGTGCGGGAAAGATGATTCCGGCAACATGGGGACAATGACTGCGACCAACCGGTATGCCAGCAGCACTCCCAGCGCCGCGCCGCTCAGCGAGAGCAGCAGCGACTCGGTCAACAGCTGCCGCAGCAGGCGCCTGCGTCCGGCACCTACCGCGGCACGTACTGCGAATTCATGCTCGCGCGCCGTGCCCCGCGCCAATAGCAGGATCGACACATTACCGCAGCCAATGAGAAGCAGCAATGCAACTGACCCCAGCAGCAGATAGAGTGTCGGGCCCAGCTCCTTCATGAATCGCTCGTTGAATCCTTTTACGTTCACCCGAAAGCCGTCAGTTGGAAAACGTCTCGGCGTCTCCTTGGCGAACTGCTCAAACAGCGACTGGAACTCGGCATCAATCGCCGCATGGCTCACGCCCGGTTTCAGCTTGACGCCAACGTAGTATCCTCGCGACGTATCGGCCGTGACCTTCAGCGGCAGATACACGTCAGCGTCGCCCCAGCTGAACCGCGGCGGCATGACACCGACGATTGCGTAGTTCCTGTGTACGAGTTGAATGTTCTTGCCGACGGCGTCACGCTCGCCGTTGTAATGCCGCTGCCAGAACTTGTAGCCCAGCACCGCTACCGGCTCAGGATCGGCTCCCTCAGGTGCATCGCTCGGTTGCAATCCGCGGCCTAGGAGCGCCGGCACTCCTAACTGATGGAAGGCGTTTCCCGTGAGATAGATTGCGTCCACGTCCTCCGGAAGATCACTGCCGGTCGTGGTTAGGTTCCACTCGTCCTGGGCAAATGCACTTTCCACCGAAGGCGAATTTCGTATCTGCTGGTATTGCGGCCCCGTGAAGCTCAGCCACCAATCTTCTCCCCGCTTGGTCGTTGCTACCGGGTGGATCATGCGCTCCACTCCGACATACGGATACGGATCTAGCACCACTGCATACACGACACTGAATACCGCGGTGGTGGCGCCGATTCCCAGCGCGAGCGAAAGCACCGCAATAATGGTGAAGCCCGGGCTTTTCCTGAGTTGCCGAAAGCCGTAGCGAAGATCCTGAAGCAAGGACTGCATGCGTCACCTCAACAGAAACCGGCTGCTATCTTGTTAGCCGTTGGACGGCCAATCGCAACAATGGGTAGGTCATTGGGACGAATAGAGTTGCCGTGGGATGAAGCGGAGCTTTCGCTGGCGCCATGTTCGCTTCCGTAGGTTGTTGTTCGCAGGTGGACAACTCGAACAAGTCAGTTGGAGGCTCATTTACGCTTTTCGAGTGCGTGTGAACGGCGCGCGACTCCCAGGAAGATCAGCAACTGAGCAAGGTAGTACGTGATCCAGATAAGCGGTCCGTCCGCGGGAAATGGACCCCGAAACTTGCTGATGGCGAGCATCGCGTCGGAACTAACGAACAACAGCGCCCCGATAGCGGCCAGCGGATTCCCCAATTCGGCCAACATCGCGCTCACGCCCATTCCGGCCAATACCAGCGCATACGCAACTACAGGAATCAGCAGCGGGCCGAGCCAGTCCCTCAATATTCCCAACACTGCTCCCAGGGCAATCAGGATGACCGCCATTCCGAGCAGGCGAAGGGGGCTCAGCTTCCACCAATCCGGAGCCCGATACTTTCGAAACATCACGATGTAAACCAGGTGTCCGACGAGAAACGAGCCTAGACCCAGGAGAAAGAGTCTGTCCGCATCCAGGCTGCCAAGCCGCCGAACTCCCAGAAGGAAATCTCCCAACGCGCAGATGGCCAATGCGCTCCCCAATAGCTTGTCCACTCGGAACGCCAGCACCGCCAGAACGACGATGCTCGCGACCTTCGGCACCACTAACCCGTCGCTCGCAGTGAATGGGCTTGCGAGTAAGAAAATCAAGGAAGCAGCGAGGGAAACAACCAGCCACGGCCAGAACGATTTCATCCCACCTAAGTCTAAGCCGGAATCGCGCGATACATCTTTACCAAAATCTCTGCGGATACCCGAAGCCATTCTTGATGTCGCGTCCTTAGGCTGATTCCGCCGGCTTCGCATCACACGACAAGGTCGAGGTTCGCTCGACCCATGCGGCCAACAAGGCCAATCCCGCATATAACACCAGCGCCATCACAGCCATGGCGTTCGGCGAGGAAGGAGGCGGCCCGAAGTTCGCATACACCTGCACGAAAGCTAAGAAGGCCACAAATGCGAAGAATATCCGCCGGCCCTTTGCTCCTGCGAAAGTCGTCTTGCGCGCATAGAGCCACGCACCCAGGCCGAGAACGGCTAGCTCAAGCGGAAAACTCAAGATGACATGCCGCCAAAGTCCGAGACCCACCTTCTCCGTATTGTCGTAGAGCGGCAGATCGGGTACGTGCACCAGGAAATCCAGGATCCAGTGCGAAAATGACGCGACCGCCACGAGAAGCACCACTCTTGCACGATTCCCGGAAGTAAACAGCGATACGATCACACCTAAACCAAGTGAAATCCCTATCGACCCCGGCAATCCATGTGTGTACGGCATGTAGTAGAGATCAAGCGCATTCGCTTCCGTGAAGCCCGGAATAATGCGCAGCTTCTCGACACCCAATAACACCAGTACCGACCACACGATATCCATCCATTGCACCGCAATAAACCAGACCCAAAGCGGCACACGCTTCGCCTCTGGTTTGAGTGCAAATGACACGCCGTAGTGACCGACGAACATGAGCTTAGCTTCCCGTGGGGACAATGCTACTGGTCTCAACCATCAGCATCACCGTCCGTTGCGGCGCCCGGGGACGATGCATTACACCCTTCGGAATGACGACGCCCTGTCGGGGACCAAGTTCCACAGTGCGGTCCTCGAGGTCAATCAGTAACTGACCTTCTACCACGTAGAAGAACTCGTCGTCCGCGTCGTGTTTGTGCCAGTGATACTCACCTTCGATGACCGCAAGCCGCACCACCGAGTCATTCACCGCGCATAGCGTCTGGTTGTACCACTTGTAAGTATTTGCGTCCGCAATGGCCTTTTCATCGATAACTTCCAGCGGCTGGCAAAGTATATTCAACCGCGTTTCGTACGGATATTCCTTGACCTCACTCATGTCTAAGCTCCAGTCCTCACAGTTGCATCACAGAATACTAGCCCAGTCATGGCGTCGTGCGTGTCATCTGGCTGTAAAAGTCGTACAGGTTGTCCCGTCTCAGCAGCTCTTGGTATGTTGGCTCTATGCGCACAGCTCAGAGTGGGATCTTCGCCCTCGGAACCTCCTCCCACGCCTACCTGGAATTCGACCTTCTGCACGGCCAGAACGGCAGCGACCTGGTAGCGGCAATCTCGTCATTTCGTGAACCGCGCACGACCATCGGCGGTGTCAACCTGGTCGTGGGTTTCCGCCCCGAGCTCTGGGGCCGGTTTGCGCCCGCCGACTCGCCCGCAGGGGTCAAAGGCTTCAACGAGGACCTCATCGGGATTGAGGGCTTCGTGATGCCGGCCACCCAGCACGATGCGGTCCTCTGGATTTGCGGCAGCGCCTACGATGTAGTCTTCGACGTCTCGCACCGCGCCATCGCCGAACTGAAAGCTCTGGCCTCCGTTGCGGAGGAGACTTCGAGTTGGCCTTATCGTCACGATCGCGACCTCACCGGATTCATCGATGGCAGCGAAAATCCCAGCCTCATCGATGCGACTGAGGTCGCGCTGATTCCCGAAGGAACTCCCGGCGCGGCCGGCAGCATCCTTCTACTGCAAAAGTGGCCGCATGACACGACGAAGTGGGAGTCACTCACCGACGCCCAGCAGGAACTGGTGATTGGCCGTAAAAAACTCGACAGCATTGAGCTCGAAGACAAGCCCGCAGACTCCCACGTCGCCAGCACCGACCAGGACACCTTCGGCAAAATCTTCCGGCGGAACATGCCCTACGGTACGGTGACCAATCACGGCACCATGTTCGTAGGCTTCAGCGCCGAACAGCAGCGCCTGGCAACCATGCTGGAAAGCATGGCAGGGCTGAAGACCGGCGCGCGCGACGCGCTCACTCGTTATACCAAGCCAATCACCGGCGCTTACTACTTCGTTCCCGGCGCCGAGTGCCTGCGTCAGCCCGACGATGACGATGTAGTCCTGAAAACCGCAACTCCTTCACAGAGCTAGACCCATCCGGCATCGATCACGAAGGTCTGATTGGTGATGACGGCGCTATCGTCCGCAGCAAGAAATAGAACGAGCCGCGCGACTTCGTCGGGAAGGATCTTCCGCTTGAGCGCCTGTCCTTGCATGATCTCAGCCAAATACGCTTCGTTTAACCATAGACGCTTCTGCCGTTCTGTCCAGACCGCACCCGGCATAACGCAATTGACGCGAATGCTGTCTCCGCCGAGCTCGTGCGCTAGCGTGCGGGTCAGGCCGACAACCGCAGCTTTGGCCGTGACGTAAACCGCAGCGTTGGTCGACGGTATCACCCAGGCGACCGAACTGAAGTTGACGATGGAACCTCGGGCCGCTTTCCTCATCGCGGGAATCACGCCCTGGGCCATGAAGAACTGCGCCTTGAGGTTGATGGCCATCATCTGGTCCCAGTAAGTCGAGGTCACTTCGGCGAGAGAGTGCCGCGTATCGTTGCCGGCATTGTTGACCAGAATATCGACCGTGTCGAACCGCTTAAGAATCTCCGCAATCGCGGATTGCAAGGACGCAACGTCAGTCAAATCGCAATGCATGTACGTCGTCGCCGCGAGTCCAGCAGATTCCAGCCGCTGGATTAACTGCTCTGCCGCCGCATCCTGAATATCCAGAAAGACGACCTTGGCCTGTTGCATGGCGAAGGCCTCAACGATCGCCTCGCCGATGCCGCTCGCGCCTCCGGTCACAACCGCGACGCGATTACGCAGGCTGGGATAGTTCGCAAAACTCGTGCTGCTTTCCATGACTCGACTGTCCTGGGGTCAACAAGGATTGTAAGGGAGCTGCCACCTCCCTGTAGGCGACAAAATCCCAGTAATCTCCGCGCACCTATTTTGGAGAGCCGCAGTCGTGCCGGTTGCGGTACAAATAATTGGGGGGACGGATGATGACGAACAAACTAAACCAATCTTGCAGATCGCCTGTCCTAAGTTTGGTTATGGCGGGACTGCTTGCCGCGGCCCTGCTCTCGGGCACAGCGGCGAGAGGACAAGAGCAGCCATCTCCGAAAAATGCCGGCATTGTGCGCCTGACTCTCCAGCAGGACCTCAGCTCCAAACTACCCAACGGCAGCGCGTTCTCGGCCGTCGATGGCGCAGGCAAGGTCTATGGCGGATACATCGCCACGAAAAAGGCCAAGTGGTTTCACGGTCTCTGGAACCGCGGCACCATCCGACTAGTGTTCGACCAGCCCATGCAAATTGTCTCGGTGGGTGGAAAGGCCGTGAACAAGAATGGAGAAGCCCCGGCCAGAACAGGTACGCGCCTGATGCAGGCGGCGGAAATCGGCGTCTCCTATTCCGTGGCCAAGATCATCGACGACGCTTACCTCGACGAGCCCTACGGTCTGGGCCCGGCCAAGGCGATACCGGTCGATATTGCGATCGGCGTGCTGACTGCCGTTGTACTCCCCGGACCACAGGCCAAATTGAAAGCCGGAACCGTCATCGAAGGACAGCCATTACCGGCTGGCCCCCAGCGTACAACACTGCCGCCGGCGGTGAAGTAGGGCTAAATAGAATAGATAGGTGTGCAGCGTGCGAACCACAGTTCGTCGTTTGCGTGAAGAACAAGCAGTACGGTGTGTCATTGGAACTGAGAAGTTAGCCGCCCTCAGGGTGAGCAGTTTGGGGTTTTGTTGAGGTTGAGCGGGTGCCGATGAATTGCGGATAATCGTTTACTAATTGAATGGAAGCTCTCGAATTAGCAACTCAACTGAGTTAGGAGGAGTGCACATGACGTCCCTTGCAAGGTGGTACCTGTCAGTGATCTTTCTCGCGCTATTTCTTCGCAGTGCGGTTGGGCAGTCAGCCCCTGAGGTTCCAGTAAATGGAGCAAAGAATGCGGGAAGCTGCGCAACCGGTGCGTTGTTCACAAGCACGATGCCACCTGCGAGTCGCCAGCGAGTTGTTATTTCAGGGACGAATCTCTCCGCTACGTCGACCAGTGACGTCGAAAGTCTTGGGAAGGATGCAGCCGGCACTGAGACTAAAATACTTCCCGCCCTCGAGATAAAGAACTGTACCGCGCTCGAGTGTACGGCTCGCATTGATCACGGACCCGATTACGCGAAGAGCTTCGTCCGCATCAAGTGCGAGAATGGTACGTTCAGCAGCTGGTTAGAAGTTCATAAATAAGCGTTACGGCGAAGACATCTGTCAACGGCGTAAGACATCGACTGACCTATGCAGGGTAGCGGACTGCCAGGAATGGCGGGTATGATTCGACCTGCATTTGGCTTGTGTCGCGCTACGGAGCTTGTTGGGCTACTATGCGCATGCTGCCCGAAATCTTGTGTTTGTGGGCAGCCCAACCGCGGGATCCCCTGGGCAACAATATCAAGCGCTTGGGAGAACGGCGGAGCAATGGATTAAAGAGGGGCAGCAAGCGGTGAAGATGATGCGGCTGAGTTGTCATCGTTTCCGCTCAAACCAGGTACGGCTGGCCACGCCAAAGAAGCTAATGATGCGCTGGAATCCCCGAAAGCGTATATAGTGTCGAGCTGTTGGGAATTAAAACGGCAATTCCAATTCGTACCAAATAGTAAGCGGCAGGCGGGAAATTGTGACGCCGCAGAATCAGCAAAATTAAGCGCCGCGCACCAGCTGGCCATGGTGCGGAAAATCGGCCAATAACAGCGTTCCGCGCAAGATCGTCCGGCGTGGGCCAGCGCGTGCGGGTTTTCGCCCGTGCGAAGGAGCATTCCTATGCATCTCAGTCTGATTCAACGCGCAGTCATAGTCGCGCTCGCCGGTTTTGTCGCGTGGGGTACTGTAACAACCGCCCAAGCTCAGCAGATCCAGACAGTTTTCATCATTTCGATGGAAAATCACAATTTGACCCAGCCCAACCCGCTTTCAAGTCCACAGCAAATTAAGGGGAACGTAGCTGCGCCCTTCCTCAACAGCCTCATGACTCCGGGCAACCCCAACGCTTTGCAGACTTCCTTCGCGACAAACTACCAGAATGTAGGGGCGGGTATCCATCCGTCGGCGCCGAATTACATCTGGTCACAAGGGGGTTCAAACTTCGGAGTTCTCAACGATAACGATCCGTATGGTTCCGGCGGCTCTGTCCAGAGCACTCCTCAGAACCTGAGCAACTACCTCCAGACCGCAGGCATCGCCTGGAAGGCCTATGAAGAGGACATTGACATTAACCTGACCAACAACACCGTCTTACCGAATAACCAGTGGACGGTGCCTCTCCAAAGCGTATCGGGAACCTTTGCCAGCGGAACAAACGCCTATAACGGCAGCAATCAATACAACTACGACGTGAACCATGATCCGATGGTTTATTTCACCGACACCGACGGCGGCAACAACTCAACTTCTAGTAACCCCCTCGCGCATAATTACGCGCCCCTGCAGCAACTCCAGACAGATCTGGCCAACGGCACAGTGGCGCGGTACAACTGGATCACTCCAGATCTCTACAACACGGCTCACGATCCTCTTCCCGGAGGTTTCACTTATCACGCAACGCATTACACGGGCGACCAGGCGGCGATCGCGCAGGGCGATAACTTCCTGTCGATTATTGTTCCTCAGATCGAAGCCTCGGCGGCTTACCAGAACAATGGCGTGATCATTATCTGGTTCGACGAAACAGAAGGCGGCGACACGGCCGCCTACACCATTCCTGAAATCGTTATCTCGCCCCTCGCCCAAGGTAACGCATACAGCGACAACCTGCTCTATACGCATTCTTCAGACCTTGTAACCACCGAGGAGATTTTCGGTGTCGGACCGTGTATTAGAGGCGCATGCAGCGCATACGATTTGGCGCACCTGTTCCAGCCCGGAGCCATCGGCTCGGGCCCCACTCTGACCTCCATCAGCCCGTCAACTGGATCTCAGGGCTCCTCCGTCCCGGTGACTCTTACGGGAACTGCTTTCTCCGTTCCCCTGACCGTCAACGCCAGCGGATCTGGCATTACGATGTCGAACGTCTCCGTTGTCAGCAGTACGCAGGCCAAGGCGACGTTCAATATCGCCACAACTGCCCTGGTCGGACCACAGAACATCTCGGTAACGACGACGGGGCGCACAAGCGGCATTGTTTCCTTCGATGTCACAGCGGCGGCGGGCGCCCCCACGTTAACTTCCGTTACGCCGAACAGCGGCGTGCAAGGAACGGCGGTGAACGTGACCCTGACGGGCACAAACTTTATCGCCGGAGCAACCGTGGGAGCCACCGGTAGCGGCATTACCGTCAGCAATGTGACGGTGGCCAGCAGCACTCAGATCACTGCGACTCTCACCCTTGCAGCAAATGCAACTTTGGGCCCCTCCAGTATTTCCGTCACCACCAGTGCCGGAGTCAGCAATACCGTTCCCTTCACCGTCAACGCCGCCGCCCCCACGTTAACTTCCGTTACGCCGAATAGCGGCACGCAAGGAACGGCAGTGAACGTGACCCTGGCCGGCTCAGGCTTTATCGCCGGAGCAACCGTGGGAGTCACCGGCAGTGGGATTACGCGTGAGCAATGTAACCGTCGTCAGTGGCACTCAGATCACTGCGACGCTGAATATTGCCACCAGCGCCACAACCGGCGCTCACAATATTTCCATCACGACTACCGGAGGAACCAGCAACACCGTGGCCTTCACGGTGAACAGCGCCAGTGGTCTACCTACGCTGACCTCTATCACCCCTCCCAGTGGAGCGCTTGGAACGTCGGTCAACGTAACTCTCACCGGGACAAATTTCACCAGCGCATCGCAAGTCAGACTGGCGGGGCTTGGACTCTCGCAGACCAACATCGTTGTCGTGAGTCCGACGCAAATCACCGCTACCTATCACATTGCTTCGAACGTGACGACCGGGCCGCATAATACCTGGGTTGTGACCAGCGCTGGAAGCAGCAACATTCTGACGTTTACGGTCACGGGCGCCTCAAACGCACCCACCTTGACCTCCGTTATGCCGAATAGCGGCGTGCAGGGTACTGCAGTGAACCTGACCCTGACGGGCACAAACTTCATCGCCGGAGCAACCGTGGGAGCCACCGGCAGCGGCATTACCGTCAGCAATGTGACGGTCGCCAGCAGCACTCGGATCACTGCCACTCTCACCCTTGCAGCGAATGCAACTTTGGGCTCCTCCAGTATTTCCGTCACCACCAGTGCCGGAGTCAGCAATACCGTTCCCTTCACCGTCAACGCCGCCGCCCCCACGTTGACTTCCGTTGCGCCGAATAGCGGCACGCAAGGAACGGCGGTGAACGTGACCCTGACGGGCACAAACTTCATCGCCGGAGCAACCGTGGGAGCCACCGGTAGCGGCATTACCGTCAGCAATGTGACGGTGGCCAGCAGCACTCAGATCACTGCGACTCTCACCCTTGCAGCAAATGCAACTTTGGGCCCCTCCAGTATTTCCGTCACCACCAGCGCTGGAGTCAGCAATACCGTTCCCTTCACCGTCAACGCCACCGCCGTCCCCACGTTAACCTCCGTTACGCCGAATAGCGGCACGCAAGGAACGGCGGTAAACGTGACCCTGGCCGGCACAAACTTCATCGCCGGAGCAACCGTGGGAGTCACCGGCAGTGGAATTACGGTGAGCAATGTAACCGTCGTCAGCAGCACTCAGATCACCGCGACGCTGAATATTGCCACCAGCGCCACAACCGGCGCTCACAATATTTCCATCACGACTACCGGAGGAACCAGCAACACAGTGGCCTTCACGGTGAACAGCGCCAGTGGTCTACCTACGCTGACGTCGATCACCCCTTCCAGTGGAGCGCTCGGAACGTCGGTCAACGTAACTCTCACCGGAACAAATTTCACCAGCGCGTCGCAAGTCAGACTGGCGGGGCTTGGACTCTCGCAGACCAACATCGTTGTTGTGAGTCCGACGCAAATCACCGCTACCTTTCACATTGGTTCGAACGTGACGACCGGACCGCACAATACCTGGGTTGTGACCAGCGCTGGAAGCAGCAACATTCTGACGTTTACCGTGAATTGACGCTGATCCGTTCCGGAGACCGGCGGCCAGGAGCCACACACATTTGTGGGCGGGTGGCTCGGCCGAGGTTCACGCGGTCGGCGCTGGCACAAAGGCGAGCGTTGGGGGGAAGCATGACTCCCGAAGAGCGCCCAAAAATTCCGATGCCGTCCGTGCCAAGTGGGGCTACGGCCCGCCACCCGCCGAAGGCACGGAGGCGTGAATGGCTGAACAAAGTCCTCGCGCTGTCGTGTCCTCCGATGTAGCATCGGCACTCTGCATCAGGAGACAACCGCATGCACCCAACCGTCAAAGCGGCACGCATCGCAGGAGCGATCTATCTATCGCTCGTAGTCATCGCGCCCTTCGCCCTGATCTATGTTCCCAGCAAGCTGATCGTCCGGGGCGACGCTGACCGCGACCGCTGGCAACATCCTGGCGCACCAGATGCTGTTCCGGTCGGCCATCGTGGTTGACCTGGTCGCCACGGTCATCTTTATTTGCCTGGGCATCGCTCTCTACCGTTTGCTCAGAGATGTGAACCGGACGCAGGCTTGGCTGATGGTGGCCTTCGTCCTGGTCTCGTCCGCCGTCGCGTTCGTGAACGTGGTGAACGAACTTGCGGCCATCATCCTCTTTCAGGGCGGCGACTTCCTCTCGGTGTTTAGCAAAGAACAGCTCAACGCGATGGGAATGCTGTTCATCCGTCTGCATGGACAAGGCATCAGGGTCAACGAACTCTTCTGGGGGCTGTGGCTGTTTCCCTTCGGCATCCTGGTGATGCGGTCCCGATTCCTGCCGCGGATCCTGGGCGCTTGGCTGATCCTTAACGGCTTCGCCTACGTTGCCATGAGCTTCACGGACTTGCTGGCACCCCAATACAGCGACATGGTCTCGAAGATCGCCTTTCCGGCACTCCTCGGAGAGATGGCGATCATGCTGTGGCTCCTGATCAAGGGCGCGAATGTGAAACGCTTGCCCGCCACAGCCGTCGTGATCGGTCGCGTATAGCGACTGCTGGAAAACTCGCTTTGAGAAGGTGTTTTGAAGGGGCACGGCTTTCACAGGGTGCTGAAAAACTCCCTTTCGGACGGCTTTGTATCAGGGCACGACTTTAGTCGTGCCGTTACGTGCCTTATTCTTGTCATCCCGAGCGGGCTTTAGTCCGCGAGGCGATCTGCTTTTCCGACTTCTTTCCGCAGCCTCTTCAGCCGTGCCGTAACGTGGCACAATACTACCGGGCTTCACAGGCTGCTGAAAAACTCACTGCGGGATGGCTTCGTATCAGGGCACGACTTTAGTCGTGCCGATAAGTCGTTTATTTTCAATCCGCCGAGCGGACTTTAGTCCGCGAGGCGCGTCCTCTGCAGAGTTTTTCAGCAGCCTCTTTAGCCCCTGAGGTAATCTTTCCGATGATCGCGGCAGATGAGCGGGTCGCTGATGTTTCTTTCGATGAGGACTCATTCAGGGTGCGCCTGAAGGACGGGCGCCGATCTCCGTGGTCCAATACCGCGATGGTTGCGGTGCAACAGTTCCTTGTCGACGATAAGTGGAGGATTCATCATGAGCGATCGTGAAACCAACGGGGCATTGATTGCTATTCTTGAAATTCTGAAACAGGAAGCCGAGTACCTGCACCGCCAGCATGGATGGCTGATTGCGGTAGCAGAAACGATTGAGAAGCATCCGGAATTTGCCACGCGCCTGAAACAGCACCCGTTCTACGATTCCACACCTCGCCCCTCCCTTAATAAAATTGTCGAGCTGACTGAGAAGATCGACGTCCTAATTCAGCAGTTGAAACCGGAGTAAGCGCCGCTGCCACTCACATTTGCCAACACCACGCGAACATGGGCCACGCGAATCTGTGGTAGAGCTGGCCTTTAGGCCAGCGTCCAAGTCCTTTATTCTTGTCATTCCGAGCGGCCTTTAGGCCGCGAGGAATCTGCCGGGTGCCCCAGGTTCGGCCTTTGGTTGGCCTAACCTGGGCGTCACTGACACAGTGGCAACACGCGGTGTAGGTTGGAATTCATGCCCCCGCGGCCTGCGACGCCATCACGAATCCGCAGGCTGCTGAAAAACTCACGGCGGGACGGCTTCGTGTATCAGGGCACGGCTTTAGTCGTGCCGAGAAGCCCTTTATTCTTGTCATCCCTCGCGGACTTTAGTCCGCGGGGTATCTGCTTTTTTGACTCTTCCCGCAGCCTCTTCAGCCGTGCCGGAAAGTGACTCAATACTACCGGCCTTTGCGGGCTGCCGAAAAACTCACTGCGCGACGGCTTCGTATCAGGACACGACTTTAGTCGTGCCGATAAGTCGTTATTTTCAATCCGCCGAGCGGACTTTAGTCCGCGAGGCGCGTCCTCCGCAGACTTTTTCAGCAGCCTCTCTTTAGCCCCTGAGGTAATCTTGCCGATGATCGCGGCGGATGAAAGAGTGGCGTGCGTGTCCTTCGATGAGGACTCACTCAGCGTGCGCCTGAAGGACGGCCGCACCATCTCCGTGCCGCTCACCTGGTATCCGCGATTGTTCCATGCCACCACCGAACAGCGCCTCAATTGGAAAGTCGCTGGAGGTGGGTACGGCATCCACTGGCCCGACATCGACGAAGACCTTAGTACTGAGGGCTTGCTTCGAGGAGCGCCTGCACCGCAACAAAAGCGCACAGCTTGATCTGACTTCAGCAATACCCGACATTTGCCAACGACAGGCAAATGTGGGCAACCCGCGGCACACAGTGCACCCGCTGATCCCGCAACGAAAGCCCGACCAGAACTTACGGTTCGCGAAGCGGCGTTGACCGCGCCCGCCGCCAAATATGGGCCACGCATTATAAAAGGGCGCCCCTTTCGAAGCAGGTTATGGTTGCTGTGCTGAAGCAGTAAACCAAACCTCACGAAAGGAACACCCGATGAATAGCATCAAGTATGTGGGTCTGGATGTCCACCGCGACACCATCTCGGTTCGCCGCCGCGCCTGTTCTCCTGGTCTAGCGCCAACTCGCGCCAGTGCTGGGGCATTAACGCCTCGGCATCGCGGTAATAGGTCGCCCAATTCTCCACTTGAAACGTCAGCAAGTCTTCGCCTCGGCGTCCATCTGCTCATATTTCGGTACGTCCAACGAAAGTTCGATGCGAGGCGGTGCTGAACGCGGAAGGCAAGCTGGTGATGCAGTCGGTGATGGCCACACAAGCCGCGGCGATTCTGGATTTTCTGCGTGGACTACGGGGGACACTACACGTCACTTTTGAGGAAGGCACGCACTCGGGGTGGCTGTATGAGTTGCTGGTGGGACGAGTGGCGCAGGTGGTGGTGTGCAATCCGCGGCACAACGCGCTGTTGAAGGCGGGCAGCAAGAGCGATGCGATCGACGCACGCAAGCTGTAGGGAGAAGTGTTTTCTCTTGACATCCCCTTTTATAGAACCAGCCGGTTTGAGAAGGCGGGCTTCTCCGGAATAGTCGGAGGTTGGTCATGGATATAATCCTTGACTTTATTTCCGGTCGAGTGCAGTTTGGCTAGGCCATAGAACTGGACTCGGAGGACAGTGATGGTCATCCTCCTCTCTCAGGGCCAACTCGAACTAACACCGACGTCCCTTGGTTTCGCGGCCGGGTAGCGCTCGAGCGCACAACTGCACCCTGCTTGCAGTCTTCTCTCGCGCTATGCGCCAGCGGTTGTAGAGACGCGGCCTACGCGAATTTCAGTAAAGTCCAGTTCCGCAATCAGACTGCCGCCGTGCCATCGATTCCCATACGAAGCCAGTGCTTTTGGATAGCTTCGAACGAGGTGGCCAAATTCTCGTGGGAAGCGGTAGCGACTGGATCCGTCAACGGCCAGACCTACAGGCTGGCGGCGTGTACGAACACCGATCCGGACACCGGCCAGCCTGTCGTGATTGACAGTCATCCGGTTGTGCCAACCGCCCCTTGGTCGGCATACGCGACGGCGACGTTTCAAGCGTGCCATGAAACTTACATCGATGACAACGCCTATGGAGATTGCCGGGTCAGTCGAGGACACTGCGCTGCTGAGCAGCAACCCTGCGGCTCGTCAGCTCAAACTAACTTTCCATTTTGTGCCCGGAACTGCGAAGAAACTCCCTCCGGCGACACAACCTACGTCGTGCAAGTCTCGAGCCCATCGGCGCAGTTGAACATTGTTCCAACCCTTTATCCGGTAACGGACGTGCGCAGCCTGGCCCGGCAGCTGACTTTCGTCGCCGATCCGGCGGCCGGAACCAAGTGGCGGTGGTCGGTTCCGTCTCTTGCCAGACGGCACGACCTTGGCGGAAAACTTCAGCCGGAACCTGCAAACCTTAAAGGTGCGTGCATTCATTCCAGACTCCTACGATCGTCTGAGCAACCGGCACTATTTGAGTCTTTCGCGCGTTGACGTCTGGGAAGGCTCGGCAAGAAGGGGCCACATTGTCCAGCCGACCCAGATGATGCTACCCAGATCACCGGAGTCCGCTGTCCTACGCTGGTCACCCTGCTACCCACATTCAACACCCTATCCCCGGACGCCGTCGGGTGGGCGTCGTGGGAGCTGACCTTGGCCAGCGCTCCGACCCAACAATGCTCAGCTCGACCAGAGTCCGACTATCTTCGTCGAGTTCACGCTGCTGAATCCTGCGGGTCAACAGACAGGACCGCGAATCGAGCCGGGTCAATACGATCTTGGCTTTATTCCATTCCAGGGGTCGACGAGCGCGCTGGCCGCGCTTTCTGTAACCAATGACATGACCATCCAGCCATGGGTGCTAGAGGCTATCAACATCACGGGAGCAAACGCCTCCTGAGTTTTCTGTCCAAATACACGGCTCCCGGGTAATTCCTTTGAATCTTGATCCTGGGGGTTCGTTCTCGCTCGATCTAACCGCCACGCCGTCCTCTTCGGGGCACAAGACCGCAACCGTGCAGCTACAAATGCGAACTGCCGATAGCAGCCAGCATCGAACGTTGCAAGCCAATCTCCTCGCTGCCGGACGGGAACCGGCAACTCTAAATCTGTTGCCTCCCGTAGTGGACTTCACTCGTATCCCGAGTACGACAACTTTTCCATGGCGTCGGAATGTTTTGATAGCAAACGATGGGCAGACCGATCTGCATGTCACAAGCATCAGCTTAGCCGGGTCCGATGCGCTCATCCTTTCAGCTCACATTCCCGAACGGATCGCCGGTGCCAGCTACCCTCGACCTGACTCCCGGTAGCTCCCAAACGCTAACGGTGAACTTCTGCCCTGCGCGCCGCGGTTCGTTTCAGGCCACGTTTCAAGCCTCGGGAAACGCCGGGGATGTGTCGCATCCCTCAGTGGTTTCCGGAACGATTACCATTACGGCTAATGCCCCGCCGGCATCCGACTCCGCTTTGCCACTAAACCTCTGCGAGCGGAAACGGCCACAAATAGCTCTATTGATAGCTGGGATTTGCATTGGGGAAGGACCTACTTCTTTCGCGCTTTTAGGACGATCGGCTGGGGATGAAACCTCCGGGAAGCGGTAGCGGCGATGGCAGCCCAGGTTCTTTCGCATGGTGACGAGGTGCTTGCGCCGATGACGTTGTCAGTGGGCAGCAGCTAAAGCTGCGGACGGGTGGCCGGCCCGGCAACTCCCCACGCAATGAAATGTCCCCATGGAGTGACCCATCCCGCCTTCGGTTGGCGGGGTGGGTCTTTTGACTTGTCCCTCCGGGGCTGTCACCGCTAAGTGCTCATTGGTTACTAAAGTACAGGTCCCCCTGTACCTTCGTAACTTGCACACCCCCTGGGCCCCTGCCACTCTTTTAGCGTGGGGGCACTTGCCCCTGCACGGACGTTGCTGTATTTCGCTGACGGCTGAATGCTGACAGGCCGGCAGCTTTAGGAGACCACATGTCCTGCCCCACCTGCAGCCATCGCAAAGCCGACGGCATCCTCTGCGGTTCGCCCGCCTTGCACGGCCAGAGATTCTGTTACTTCCACACTCGCCAGCGTCGCGACGCCACATACGGGGCCCGCGCCCGCCGCCGTCACTCCGAGGTCCGCTTCACCATGCCCGCGCTTGACGACTTTCAGTCCATCCACGAAATGCTGCAAGTGGTCTTTGACGCCCTTTGCACCGACACCATCGATTACCGCCGCGCCAGTGCCATGCTTTCCACCCTGAAATTCGCTTCCAAGGAGCTTCGCAATCCATCAGGGTGGTGAGAAGACTGTCCATGCAACCCTTTGTGAATGAAGATTTTGCGCGTAAGTCATTGACGACACAGATTTTGCGCGAAAATTGTCCCTATCTCCATGAATCTACGGATTTTGTGCCGCGAAAACCACTCCTGCGCTGCCGCCGGAGAAGGAGAACGAAACGAACCGGCATGCAACTCCTTGCGACTGAGGATTTTATGTGTAAGTCATTGACGACACGGATTTTGCGCGAAAATTCTCCCTATCTCCGTGAATCTACGGATTTTGTGCAAGGTAAAACAGTTCGCGTCAACTCTCCAGCCCGCCGTAAAACGGGCCGGATGGACTCGTGGACCCTACGTTTTCGCCACGCGATCGGGATCGCGCGGCAAGGCCGAGGCCAGGGCGAGGGCTGCTCCGGCGTAGAGCAAGGTGTCGGCGACGTAATTGATCGCTTCATTGAACTCCGGTGCGCCCCGGGCGCGGACCAACAGAACCAGATACGGGAACCAGGTGAGGACGGTCATTAACGCGCCGATCGAGGCTGCGGCCATGCGAGGTTTCTTGTTCAGGGCCAGGAAGATTCCAGCGACCAGCAGGATCGCTCCCGCGAGGTAGGCCCATAGGCTGGGGAGTGGAACCCACGATGGCATCTTCAGCTCCAGAGGAACGCCGGGCGCAAAGTCGGGATGAAGAAAATGTTGTATGCCATAAAAGATCGGCAGCAGTCGCGATGACGATGCGCGCAAACAAGATCATCCATTTCGAGAGTTGCGGCGACGAGGCGCGACTGTACAGCGAGGCGAGGGCCCATGCGCCTGCGCAAAACGAGAGATCTCTCAGCAAGTAGATCCACGCGAATCGATTGCCGGGATGCCGGAGCACACCACGCGAATAAATCATGCAGACAAAGAGAAAGAACATCAGTCCGAGCAGGGTGGACGACAAGCGAACGAACTTCCTGACAGTAAGACTGGTAGCTGCGGCGAGCAGCGCGCATCCGATGAAATACGGCCAGAACCAGCGCGCCGGCATGTAAGGCGGAACCATGTTCCCGACAAACTCGGGGCCGCGGAAATGTTCGGGCGCGAAGATAGCGAGTGGAACGGCGATGAAGACACAGCTCAGAAGGATGAGCTTGTCCCAGCCGCGGGCCGCGCTGATCTCTTTGCGAAGTATGAAGACTCCGGCGACAAGATAGATAAGCCCGGCAAGGGCCATCCAGAAATTGGTGGATGAAAGCATCAGCGCTCTTTCGCGAACGTGCTGCGGCAGAGATTATATCTCGGTGGACGAGGGGTGCGAGAAGAGGCTGAGTGTCAGCCAGATGGCGCTGGTCCGAGACGGCGATGCGAAATTTCGCCGGAGCTTACGAGTGCTTCGGTGGGTACGGTGATATACCCTTGCGAACGAGATCATCGTAAAGCATCCCCAGGAGAACGCCGATGACAGCGATGACGACCAGCAGCACAACCCGTCCCCCTTGACCGCTCGCGGTGCGAGATCCGGGCGTCCCGCTCTTCAAGTTCATATTGCCTCCTGCTGTCCACCCAGATTCAGGTTATAGCACTCGCCAGCAGTTCGGGCTGAAGAATTCTGTCCGCAAAAGGAAACAGCCACCAGGATTTCTCCAGGCGGCTGTTATTTATGTCGGCGACGACCTACTCTCCCACACACTTTCGCGTGCAGTACAATCGGCCCTGCGGGGCTTGACTTCCGTGTTCGGGATGGGAACGGGTATTTCCCCCGCGGTAAAATCACCGGCTTCGTTGACGTGGACGCGATCTTCCGCGCCGCTCGATCCCTAGGCGTCGTTCCACGCAGGACCTGTTACGTCGATCTTTAAAGAACTCTCGCCGCCTTCGTTTCCGCCTCGGATCGATCCGTAAAGATCGGTGTAAATCCGCGGCAGAAAGTCTTCGCAGACGATCTCTCACAACTGAATAGCATTAGGTGAACTAACTTTCAAAGAAACCAGGCGTGGGTGTCGGTCGTTCGAACAAACGACACCCTGCACGCTCCGTGTCCGGGCTGGTTGTTTCTCCAGCCTGGCCCAAACTGCCGAGTTCTGCATTTTGGGTGGAGGTGATGCCAAGTAAATTTTATGGTCAAGCCGAACGGGCGATTAGTACTGGTAAGCTTCACGCATTGCTGCGCTTTCACATCCAGCCTATCAAACACGTAGTCTTCGTGTGCCCTTCATTTCCCTT
>CAVTYG010000003.1:0-521665 GCA_963738905.1 uncultured Acidobacteriaceae bacterium | reverse complement strand
GCAGCTAGGGATCACGCGTGCTGACCAACTGCCCACAATCAACGCCGGCGCCCAAGCGATAAATTTCCAGGCGCCGCAAAACAAGTTCACTCCCAACGTCCAGTCGGATGTAAATGCAGTTGGTGCCAGCTTCAATTGGCAGCTGGACTTCTGGGGGAAATACCGCCGCGCCACCGAAGCATCGCGCGCCAATCTGGTTGCGGCACGCTGGGCGCGGGAGTACGTCATCTCTACGCTGGTGAGCGACGTCGCTGCTTCTTATTTCCAGCTTCGTGCGCTGGACCTGCAATTGGAGATCTCGCGCCGAACATTGGCTGCTCGCAAAGAGTCGCTGAAGCTGACCCAGACGTTGGTAAGCGGTGGCGCGACCAACATGCTTGACCAACGCCAGGCGGAGCAACTGGTCGCCGCTGCCGCCGAAAGCATTCCAGATCTCGAACGTCGTATTCAGCAGCAGGAGAACTACATCAGCACTCTGATGGGGAATAACCCTGGCCCCATCGGGCGCGGCCTACCGCTTATCGAGCAGCCGCACCCGCCAGAAGTGCCGGCGGGACTGCCTTCCGCCCTGCTGGAGCGTCGGCCCGACATCCGGGAAGCCGAGCAGCAACTCGTGGCTGCCAATGCGCAAATCGGAGTAGCGAAAGCCGCCTACTACCCCAACATCTCGCTCACCGGGAACGCCGGATATGCCAGCTCAGCGCTGACTAGCTTGTTCACGGGCCCAGCCGGTTGGTGGGCATTCGGCGGCACACTGATGCAGCCGATCTTTAGCGGCGGTCGCATCAAGTCCGGCGTGAAGTACACCGAGGCTCAAAAACAGGAGTTCCTGCTGACGTATCAAAAGACGATTCAGGAAGCTTTTCGCGGCGTCTCCGACTCGCTGGTCGCCTACCAGAAGGACCGTGAATTCCGTGAATACCACGAGCAACTGACGCTGGCCGCTCAGGATTCAGCGCGGCTGTCCGAAGTACGCTATTCGGGCGGTCGCGCCAGCTACCTGGAAGTGCTGACGAACGAAACCAACCATTTCAACGCTGAACTGGGACTCGCGCAGGCCCGGCTCAATGAGCTTCTGGCTTTGGTGGATCTCTATAGAAACTTGGGCGGAGGTTGGCAGAGCTAACCGGCGACGTAGCAAGCCCGCGGGGGCGTCGCGGGTGTAGTGTGTCGCCTTTCACCGAAGGGAGTGTTCCGGAACTATGACTTGGCTTCAACAGATTGGCGCAGCTGTTCTTCTGGTCGTGTCCACGCTTTGTGTGCAATGTGGCGGTGTTGCTGCATTGATAAGCTGGCTAAGGACAGTTGCGTCAGATGACATGCAGAAGCTTCGCATGTCATACTCTGCCGCGCTCGTCATGCGAGCCACAATAGCAATCATCATCCTGCAGGGAACCATCATTCTGCTTTGGGCGTGCTGCTATCGCTGGCTTTGTTTTCGGTCTTGGAACTCTGCGTTTTACTTCTCGGCAACCAGTTATTCGACCGTAGGATACGGCGATGTTGTCCTCCCGTTGAAATGGCGGCTGCTAGGGCCGCTAGAGAGCATGATGGGTGTACTGATGTGTGGTATATCCGTAAGCCTGCTGTTTGCGCTTGTTACACACCTGGTCGACAAGGACCCGGAACTGTTGATAGGTGCTGATAACAACGAGCTAAGACAAGGGGCGAGCTACGGATAGAGAAAGGCGGAAGCTTCAGTGGATTTCGCAACAGAGCAGCGATCACAGATACAAGAGACAGATGCCGGCTATTGCAGAATGCTCGAACTGGCTACTGCGATCGATAAACAGACGAGCGTGCAGGCCGTCCTGAAGAGCCTGCATAAGCTGCTATCGGCAGTCCTTCACTTCGACAGCATTGCCATGATGCTGTTGACGGAGGATCGAAGGTCGCTGCGGCTCGTGGCGTTCGAACGAGGGTCGGCAGGACCTCACGTCGACCTTGGTGCTGAGACTCCTTATGCAGCTACCACTGCAAGTCGTGCAATCGAAGAACAACGGACGATCTACGTTCCTGACATCCGGCAGGAGATGTCAGGATTTCCGCAAACCGCGTCGCAGGCTAGCACCAGCGACCTACTCAGCGCGTACATGGTTCCCGTTTTCACGCCCAGAAGAAAACTTGGAATCCTGTGGTTCGAAACTCAAATAGAGGGCGAAGCAGGAGCGGACGACATCGCGCTTATGGAGGCAGTCGCCTCTAATGTGGCAATGGCTCTCGAGAGCGCGATGGCGAGCGACGCTGCGGAGTCCTATCAGAGACAACTGGTGGCAGAGCGAGATCGTTGGAAGTTGCTTCTCGACATCAACAACCACGTAACCGCTTTTCTAGATGTAAGGGCTCTCTTCCGGGCAGCATGCAGCTCACTTCGCAAGTACTTCAACAATGATTTCGCCGCCATATGGCTGATTGACAAAGACCAGAATCGCTTGCAGGCGGTCGCCCTGGATTTCCCCACCAGCCAGGGCTTCCTTGACGACATAACCTTGCCGGAGCTGACGGCTGACGAAATCCATCGGATGAGAACTCGTCAACCCGAATTGTGGAGCCGGGCAGAAATCCAATTGCTTCCCGCCCCAGTTCGAGACTCCTTCCTTGCCGAGGGCACCGAGTCGATCGTAATCACAGCCCTCCGCACAGCTAATCGTCCTCTCGGCGTGATCACGTTGGGCAGCAAGAGCCGGGACTACTTCCGCCCAGATGATCTCGATCTCATGGGTCAAATTGCTACCCAGATTTCTTTGGCCTTGGACAATGCTCTGGCTTACGAACGCCTGAATGCTTCCCGCGACCAGATAGAACAAGAACGGCTCTATCTCGAGTCGGAGATTCGGGCCGAATACAACTTCGAAGACATCGTGGGAAAGAGCGCGGCGCTTCGCAAAGTTCTGCAACAAATCGAAATCGTCGCGCCTACGGACTCGACGGTGCTGTTGCATGGCGAAACGGGCACAGGAAAGGAATTGGTCGCCCGGGCGATACACAGTCTAAGTTCCCGGAAGGGCCGTACGTTCGTCCGCCTGAATTGCGCAGCCATTCCGTCTGGGCTAGTCGAGAGCGAGCTTTTCGGCCACGAGAGGGGTGCATTCACTGGGGCTCTGATACAGAAGAAGGGACGGTTCGAAATCGCCGATCAGGGCACGTTGTTCCTCGACGAAATCGGGGACATCAGCCTCGAACTGCAGCCAAAGCTCCTTCGAGCCTTGCAGGAGCACGAGTTTGAACGATTGGGCAGCGCTAAGACGATTCGGGTCGATGTCCGGCTGATTGCCGCGACTCACCGCGACTTGCCATCGATGATGCGCGACAATCTGTTTCGCGAAGATTTGTTTTACAGGCTGAACGTGTTCCCGATCGAGATTCCGCCCCTTCGTGACCGGCGTGATGACATTCCACTGCTCGTGAATTTCTTCGTGTCCGGTTTAGCGCGCAAGATGCAGAAACGGATTGAATCCATTCCTAAAGACGCTATGGACGCGCTCACTAACGCGCCCTGGCCGGGTAACGTTCGAGAATTGCAGAATTTCATTGAACGGGCCGTGATACTCACGCAAGGCAGCGAGCTCCGGGTTCCACTGAAGGAACTGAAAAGATCCTCAGTCGTCAGCACATCCGGCTCGACCTTTCAGGAAGCAGAGCGCCAGGCGATCGTGGAGGCGCTCAAGGCCGCACAGTGGAAAATCTCGGGACAAGGCGGCGCAGCGGAGCGCTTGGGACTCAAACGCACAACACTGCAGAACAAAATGCGCAAGCTCGGAATTGCGCGCGTGGCTGCTTAATATCTAGCCGACGAAGGTGCGGATAGACGCGTAACCTGGCCCCGAGATATCGGGCCGCCGCATTTGTTCAGGTTAAGTTCACAGGATTATGGCTTACTGGAGTGTTGCGTCGTCCACTTGTGCAGCACAAACTCCTGGACGATGCCGAGAACCATGCGGCTGCTGATGCCAATCGCTGCACTGCGAACCACTAGTCCTACGCCGCGGTCCTGGCTGGGATAGTAGGCATTCGCTAGCGCCCCGGAGGCCAAGTCGCCCAGGATGTTCGAGTAGTTGATCTCTCGTTTGCCGTCGTCTCCTCTGGTGAAAAACGGAGTTGCCATGGCGTGCAGAAGGCGGGATTTCGTCGTGCCCGTACCCTGGTAGAAGTAGCGCGGATCCTGATGTAATAGCGAAGGAAATACCGCATCACCAAGCAAGATCTTGCTGTATCCCCCCGCAAACGCGGCGCCCAGGCGCTTACCGTAACCAGCTGGGCCCTGACCATAGCTCGGGTAGCCAGCCGCCTGATAAATTGCAGCATTCATTCCGAACCCCGTGATGGTGACCGGATCAGTGAGGGCCTTCATTGCCAGCTGAAACTTCAGCTTCGGCGTCAGCG
The DNA here is from genome assembly GCA_963738905.1 of uncultured Acidobacteriaceae bacterium. GTDB lineage: Bacteria > Acidobacteriota > Terriglobia > Terriglobales > Acidobacteriaceae > DASRAA01. Next base: position 517,282 of record CAVTYG010000003.1, on the reverse strand, counting down.
GAACAGCGTCGCGCTCATACGTGACATAGAAATTAGGTACCACACCAAATACGCGCTGCTGCTCCTGAATTTTGACTTGTTCAATAGCCACTTCCTCCGGAGTGGCGGCGGTCACTGCCATTTCGACGTTCGCGACGCCGAGACTTATATCCGTCACTATGAAGGAGTGCCCCGGTTGGAGGATGATCTCGCTCGAACTCCAATTCTTGAGATCGGGGGCACTGACCTCGACTCGAACCGGTGTTCCAGCTTTAACTTCCTCGAAGCGAAAGAAACCGTTGTCCCCTGTAACGAAGGTCCGACGTTCGTCGGGTCCTTGCAGAACAACAAGAGCATTCGGAACCGTTGCACCAGCGACGTCCAGCACCGTTCCGATGATGGCCGCCGTCTGCGGCGGTTGCGGCGGAACTTGCTGGGCCAAGCCGAAGCTAATTCCGGCGAGAATGAAAAAAAGAGCCCACGCTGGCGTACGAGTTACGGTAAACATACAACCACTTAGTGCAAATGAGCGGCCAAAGCAGTTCGATGTAACTGCAACTATTCATTGACTCTTCAGGCCAGAGTCGATCAAACGCGCAACACGACTGCCCCTCCCTCGGCAATTTAAGACTGTGTACTGGCACTTGGTTCAGGGAGCCGATGCGAAATACACCTCGATTTGGCACCGAGACGCCGCGCAGCGCGGCCCTACCCGTGTGCCGATCGGCGGAAACCGATCTAATAAAGGAGGCAGGGCTTGACCTGTGTGCTGGTGCTATACAACACAATAACAAAATAAATAAATATCACGACTGTTTAGAATCAATGGTTTAGGGGTAAATTGTGCGCATATCATTGATTCATCAACTAGTTATACGTATCCATGTCTGCCCGTGGGAGTTAGCGGTCACTCTTTTGGGCTGGACGGTAAGGTCAGGCAGAATTCTGGAATTTTCAAAGAGCACGATTGCAGCACGCACTGGGCGCGGAGTGACCAGAGACACAAATCCCTTGGCCCCATGGATCAAGTTGTAATAGCTGGGGAAGAGACCCCGCAAGAAGATTCGGTGGAGCAAAAAAATAAAGTACCCAAGGCGAACCAAAATGGGAATTGGCTGCGTGCAAACGCCTTGCACCGAGCCAAGAGCACATCCAAACCCGACGCTTGCAGTGATTGTTAAACAGGTCTAGCCATTCACGTCCCGAGCCGACCAGGTCTGAGGGACAACTAGCTTCGCGGTCGGCAAACACCAGGCAGTAACTGCGCTCGGTGACGATTTGGAATGCAGCATTCAGCGGCACTCGACAACAGACTGGACTCACTGACAAGCGACAACGAGAGTGATACATTAGCGGACAAATAAGCAGCCTGGCAACTGAACCGGACCATACTGTGTGACGCTGTTCGGCCACGAACATGGGAACGATATCTTCTCGCCGACCGCTTCTGCTTCGTTTCAAGAGGGCAAGGGCCGAGATCGCGGCCACCCTGGGCTTGTGTCTCACCTTTGTCTGGTTGCTGGCAGCCCCGGTTCATGCACTCGACCCCAATAAACGTCTCACCCAGTACATACATACCTCTTGGCGAATACAAGATGGATCCCTGCCGGCCGGCATGTTTGCGATCACACAAACCTCGGATGGTTTCCTGTGGTTTTCAGCAAGCGGACAAGGCGTATACAGATTCGACGGTGTTCGGTTTCTTCCCTGGGTTCCACCTGCCAAGATTGGTTCAATGCACATGGGTAACATTCTTGCCGATCACGCAGGCGGCCTTTGGGCGACAGGAGACCACGAAATCGCTCATGTCAAGGATGGCGCCGTCCTTGGTTATTTTGACTTAGATGGAATTGGGGGACATGCTGGCATGAGCGCAGATCCCGATGGGTCGTTGTGGATCGCGCGAGCCTCCAACAGTGTTTCAGACGCGCCGCTTTGCCATATCACTGACCGCGCCGCGAACTGTTTTGGAAAGTCCGATGGAATGCCGATCTCCCCGGCCGATGCTGTGCTGGCCGATGGAGAGGGGGGATTTTGGGTTGGAGGACAGACGGCGCTTGTCCACTGGCGTGCTGGCGTCTCGCAGATCTATCCCATTGAAGGGCTCAAGTCCAATGCAGGTGACATTGGGATAAACAAGCTGGCCCGTGGGACCGATGGATCGCTCTGGGTCGGCATAGCTGCAGCAGGGCCTGGACTGGGACTCGGAAAACTGAGCGACGGAGTCTTTCGGCCCTTCGTAACCCCCGAGTTCGATGGAAGTAAGGTATCGGTCTACGACATGATTGTCGATCGCGACGGGAGTCTTTGGGTCGCTAGCCTGGGCAAAGGCATCTTCCGCATCCGCGGGGATGTGGTGGAGCACTACGGACGTACAGACGGCCTATCCAGCGATACGGTAGCGGCTCTCTTTGAAGATAGAGAGGGAATTGTATGGGCTGCGACTACGAATGGTATCGACAGCTTTCGCGATCCGCGGATTGTCACTTTTTCCGCAGTAGAAGGATTGGGGAATGATGCAACAACAGGCGTTCTGGCCAGCCAGGATGGCACGATCTGGATTGCGAACGCTGGATCGCTCGATCACATTGTTAACGGGAAGGTCTCGTCCATGCGCGCGAGCAATGGTCTTCCGGGTCATCAAGTTGCCTCAATGATGGAAGACCGCGCCAGTAACTTGTGGGTGGGAGTGGATGACGGGCTGTACCTGTTCAAGGATGGACGCTTTCGACGCCTCCCCGGCCCGAATCACGAGCCGCTCGGGCTAGTAGTTGGACTTACCGAGGACATCGATGGAAATATCTGGGCAGAGTGCGCGGGGAAAGAGCGAAAGCTGGTGCGCATTCGCGATTTCCAGGTAGTTGAAGAGTTCACTTCGTCGCAAGTCCCAGCGGGCCACACGCTCGCGCCCGATCCTCACGGAGGAATCTGGATAGGAGCTTTAAGCGGGGATCTTGTACGGTTTCGTCACGGAGCTTTGGAAAAGTTCTCGCTCCAGCCAAAAGGCGAGCGAGTGAGCCACCAGATTATTGCCAACGCAGACGGCTCGGTCCTCGCCGCCTCGGATGACGGGTTAGTTGGATTGCGGCAGGATAAGGTGCAGAGAATGACGAAAAAAAACGGCCTCCCCTGCGACTCCGTAATTTCGTTCATTGAGGACGGCGCGAAACGCTGGTGGCTCTATACCGAGTGCGGCGTGGTTGAGCTGCCGGATTCCGGGATGCAGCGCTGGTGGGCAAATCCAGAGGCAGTCGTCCCAACCCATGTGTATGACGTGTTGGACGGTGCGCGTCCACAGGGTCGGCCATCCTTCAATTCAGCGGCGTATTCTCCGGATGGGCGGGTGTGGTTTGCGAGCGGCTTTGTGTTGCAGATGGTGGATCCGTCCAAACTTTCGCAGAAAGCCCCGCCAGCCGAGACTTACGTCGAGTCGGTAATCGTTGACCGAAAGGAATTCGCAGCAACGGAGGGCCTGAAGCTTTCCCGGCACCCCCGTGACCTGCAGATTGATTACACTTCGCCCACCTTCCTGATTCCTCAGAGGGTGAAATTCCGTTATCGGCTGGACGGCTATGACCATGACTGGCACGACGCCGGTACACGCCGCCAGGCCTTCTATACCGATTTGCCCCCCGGGAAGTATAGGTTCCGCGTAGCCGCTTCCAACAGCGACGGCGTGTGGGACGATACCCCTGCAAGACTGGATTTCTACGTTACTCCCGCGTACTACCAGACCGGTTGGTTCCGTGCCCTCTGCGTGGTATTCCTGATGGCGCTGCTATGGGCGGCCTACTGGTGGCGTGTCCGGCAATTGCATCATGAGTTCGAGGTGACACTAGAGGCACGCGTCGGCGAGCGCACACGGATTGCACGGGAGCTTCATGACACGCTGCTTCAGGGCGCGCACGGTTTGCTGCTTCGCTTCCAAACTGTTTCCCAGTTGCTGCCAGAGCGGCCGACGGAGGCGAAAGACCGGCTGGACCGCGCAATCGACCAGACCGCGAACTTTGTCACTGAAGCTCGGGATGAGGTGCAGGGGTTGCGCGATTCGACAACGCAAACCAATGATCTGGCGCTGGCGATCAGCACCCTCGGAGAAGAACTCGCAGCGGATGCAACCGGCCACCGCCCTGAATTCCGTGTAGCCGTTGAAGGCCAGTCGCAAGATTTGCATCCCATCCTCCGCGACGAGGTGTATAAGATTGCTGCCGAAGCACTCAGGAATGCCTTTCTTCATGCAAACGCAAAGCAGATCGAGGTCGAAATCCGTTACGACGATGAGCGCTTCCGGTTACGGGTGCGAGACGACGGAAAGGGCATTGATGCAGCGATTCTCTCGGCAGAGAGCCGGGAGGGGCATTATGGCCTGCCGGGCATGCGGGAACGCGCCACGCTCATAGGAGGCAAGCTGACGATATGGAGCGAAGTCGAGGCGGGAACCGAAGTGGAACTGCGCGTTCCTGCCAGTATTGCCTACGCGACCGCTCGTCGACGTTCGTGGTTGTCGCAAGCATTTGCCGCGAAGGCAAAGGGATGACGTAGGGGGACCGCTCAAAGGAACGTTCGCGTCGGCGCGCTCATGATCGACTGTTGCGCTATCGATGCGGGCGGCAAGGTCGCAAATGAAAGGTGCTCTCGCGCTCATCACGATTAGCACGCTTAACTTTCTTTTCGGGTCTCCTCCCGTTCTGGCGCTGGACCCATCGATGGAGGTCAGCCAGTACGCGCGCACCACGTGGAGGATCCGGAACGGGTTCTCCCTTGGCAATATTTACGCGATCGCCCAGACGCCGGACGGGTATCTCTGGTTCGGCACGGAATTCGGGCTGGTTCGCTTCGATGGCGTTCGCAGTACCCCTTGGCAACCACCTGCTGGTCAGCATCTCCCTGTCCAGGACATAAACGCCCTACTCGTCACGCGCGACGGCACTCTTTGGATTGGCACGTTTGCTGGCCTTGCCACCTGGAGTGGCGGCAAGCTGACCCGGCGCCCGGAGCTTGGTGATGAGTTTGTAGCATCGCTCTTCGAGGACCGTGACGGAACGGTGTGGGCCGGCACGCTGGAGCCTTCCGGCGGCCGGCTCTGCGCAATGCGAAGTGGCAGCGCGCACTGCTTCGAGGAGCCCTTCGGCAGAGCTGTTTGGGCTTTGTACGAGGACAGCTCAGGCACTCTCTGGGCAGCTGCAGAGTCCGGACTTTGGCGGATGAAGCCCGGTCCTCCGAGGCGATATGCAACACCGACGGAGCTCATTGGCCTAAGCCAGGGCGACGACGGACGGCTGCTCATTGCCATGCACGGCGCAGGCATGCTGCAGTTCGTCGGCGACAAAGTTGAACCGTATCCGGTTCGAAGCGCAATCAATTCCAATAAACTGCTCTCGGACCGCGATATCGATTCGAATCGACTGCTCCGGGACCGCGATGGAGGCCTCTGGATCGGGACAGTGGAGCGGGGGCTCATCCATGTACATAGCGGCCGGACCGATGTATTTACGCAATCGGATGGTCTCTCAGGCAACGTCGTCCTCAGTCTCTTGGAGGATCGTGAAGGCGATGTCTGGGTTGCCACCACTGGAGGACTCGACCGGTTTCGAGAGCTGCCCGTCGCTACTATTTCTGTGAAACAAGGTTTGTCTAGCGATGCTACTCAAGCCGTGCTCGCAGCCACAGATGGGAGCATTTGGATTGGCGCTCACCAAGGTTTGACCAGGTGGAAGAATGGACAAACGACCATCTTCGGCAAGGCAAGTGGACTGCCGGGTGATGAGCTGCAGTCGCTGTTTCAGGATGATCGAGGGCGAATGTGGTCGTTCACGGGTCACGGGCTCGCTTATTTCAGGGAGGGCAGGTTCGTTCCCGTAAATGCCTTACCTGGCGGAAAAGTGCATTACATAGCGGGGGACAAGGCGGGCAACCTCTGGCTTTCAGAGGAAAAGAGTCTGTTGCACTTGCTGGAGGGACGTTTGGTTGAGCAGATCCCCTGGTCGGAGCTGGGACGTTCCCAACGTGCTGAGGTTCTACTCTCAGGTCGTGAGCAAGGCGGAGTGTGGCTTGGATTCTGGGCGGGCGGGGGAGTGTCGTATTTCAAGGATCGTCAGGTCCGCGCGTCGTACACAGCGGCTAATGGTCTCGGCGCGGGAGGTGTCGCCGACCTTCAACTCGATCGCGATGGCGCCCTGTGGGCCGCAACCCACGCTGGCGTTAGCCGGCTCAAAGATGGTCGCATCGCTACGCTGACAAGCATGAATGGCTTGCCGTGCGACACCATTCACTGGACGATAGAGGACGACGATCATTCCTTCTGGCTGTATACCGCCTGTGGCGTCGTGCGCATCAAGCGCACCGAAGTGGACGCGTGGATTGCCGACCCGAAGCATAGAGTTGAAACCACGGTTTGGGATGCGGCGGACGGTGTCAGGCTCCGTTCGTCTGCGTCTAGCGAATACGGTCCTCGCGTGGCGAAGGGCACCGATGGGAAAATCTGGTTCCTGACGGGAGAAGGGATCCAAGTCGTCGATCCCCGTCATCTCGCTGTCAACAAACTCCCGCCGCCGGTGCGCATCGAACAAATCGTGGCCGACCGCAAGATTTATTGGCAGAACTTACCGGGCGTGCCAGTTTCCAACATGCGTCTGCCGGCGCGGACTCACGATCTGCAGATCGACTACACCGCCCTCAGCCTGGTCGCGCCGGAGAAGGTTCATTTCAAGTACAAGCTGGAAGGCCAGGATAGCGATTGGAGAGAGGTTATCGACGATCGCCAGGTGCAGTATTCGAACCTCGCTCCTGGTCCTTACCGCTTTCGCGTGATCGCGTGCAACAACAGCGGAGTGTGGAACGAGCAGGGCGATAGCCTAGAGTTCTCCATCGCCCCGGCGTACTACCAGACGAACTGGTTCCGCGCCCTCTGCGCGGTGTTCTTGATGACGCTGCTGTGGGCGGGCTACCAATGGCGTGTCCGGCAATTGCATCATCAGTTCGAGATGACGCTGGACGCTCGTGTCGGCGAGCGCACACGCATTGCGCGGGAGCTTCACGACACGCTGCTGCAAAGCTTTCACGGTGTGCTTCTTCGGTTTCAGACTGTTTTCCAGTTATTGCCGGAGTGCCCGGTTGACGCAAAAGAAAAGCTGGGCAGCGCCATCGAGCAGGCGGCTGAGGCAATCACGGAAGGCCGGGACGCGGTGCAGGGATTGCGCGATTCGACAACTCAAACCAATGATCTGGCGCTGGCGATAAGCACCCTCGGAGAAGAACTCGTAGCGGACTCAGCCGGCCACCGTCCTGCATTCCGTGTGGCCGTTGAGGGCCAGTCGCGAGATTTGCATCCGCTCCTCCGCGACGAAGTGTATAAGATTGCTGCCGAAGCACTCCGGAACGCCTTTCTTCATGCAAACGCAAAGCAGGTGGAGGTCGAAATCCGTTATGACGATGAGCGCTTCCGACTGCGGCTGCGGGATGATGGAAAGGGCATTGATGCCGCGATTCTCTCGCAACGGGGGAAAGATAGACACTTTGGTTTGCCGGGCATGCGGGAACGCGCCACACTCATAGGAGGCAAGCTGACAATATGGAGCGAAGTCGACGCTGGAACCGAAGTGGAACTGCGCCTTCCCGCTGACATTGCATATGTATCAGCTCGGAGACGCCCTTGGTTCTCACGAAAGTTCGCCGCAAAGGCGAAGGCATGAATGAGGCGGCCCACCATGAACGCCAATAGCGCGCAAATCAAATTCTCCTCGCTGATAGGAAGTGGATCGGTACGGAGGCGGGGGCGCTTGATCGGGTCATTGCACATTCCTCGGCAGTTCGCAGGATGCCTCGTTTTGGGCTCAATTGGTCTCTGCGGCCTTTTGCTGGCTCAAGGCTGTAACAAGAAAAGCCAGGTTGCTCCGGAAACCACACTCACGCTTATGGACCAGTCTTGGGTCGATAAGGAATCTCAGGCGCGCCTTAGGGAAGAACTCAATCAGTTCACCAAAGACACTGGTATTCAGGTTCAGATTCTGCCCGCACCGGAAGTGGCAGTGGACCAACTGCAAACATGGCGTAACCTCCTGGAGAGCCGGACGAAAGTCCCAGATGTTTATGGTATCGACGTCATCTGGCCGGGGATTCTCGCGGACAACCTCCTCGACCTCAAGGCCTACGTGCCAAAGGAGGAGATCGAGGCGCATTTCCCTGAACTCATCAAGAACTACACCGTCAACGGCAGACTTGTAGCTTTGCCTTACAACCTCAGCGAAGGCCTCCTCTTTTACCGGGTCGATCTGTTGCAAAAGTACGGCTACACTGGGCCGCCCAAAACATGGGATGAGCTTGAGAATATGGCGAAGCGGGTTCAGGCTGGGGAGCGCGCTAAGGGCGACAAAGATTTTTGGGGTTTCGTCTGGCAAGGAGCACCTTCTGAGGCTCTGACCTGCAACGCCTTGGAATGGCAGGTCGCGGAGGGCGGTGGAACCATTCTCGACGATAACGGCAGGCCGACGGTAGACAACCCGCATGCGATTCGCTCCTGGGAAAGAGCTGCCGGCTGGGTGGGATCAATTTCACCGCCAGGTGTAACTGCGTATAAAGAGTGGGATTCGTTCAACATTTGGCAAGCGGGACGGGCTGCCTTTATGCGCAACTGGCCGAATGCGTATGTGTCCGCCCGCGCTGACAACTCACCCACGAAAGATCGGTTCGAAATCGCGCCTCTGCCGGCGGGGAAGGCTGGGTCGGCCGCAACTTTGGGTGGACAGGGTTATGGTGTTTCGCGCTACTCCTCGCATCCCCGTGAGGCAGCGATGTTGGTTCGATTTCTAACGGGCCGGGCTGAGCAAGCCAGGAGGTCCCGCGAGCCTTCCGGTCCGCCGACGATTCCTGAGCTATACCATGATTCCGAGGTTCTGAAGCAAAATCCCTATTTCAAAACCATATTGCTCGCATTTACCCAGGGTGAAGCGGTGCGGCCCTCTACCGTGGCCGGGAAGAACTATCCGCAGGTGTCGCGCGCGTACTTTGAAGCAGTAAATGCGGTGCTCAGCCACAGAGAATCCGCTTCAGAAGCGGCGGCGCAGTTGCAACTGGAGCTAGAGCAGGTAGTCAAGAAACCTGCGGGGAACCCGAGCGCAGGCGGTCGTTAGAAGGGGTGCGCTTGCGCAACGGTAGTAGTAGCCACGGCCAGTATTCAGTGGAATTCTACGCCTCGGCACAAAGTGCATTGAGTTAGAAGTGTGAAACACGCGCGCCATACATTCGCGAGTCTACTTCCTCGAAGCGATCTGAAGATCGGTCCGCGGCTGACTGTATGTTTTCTGGCAATTGTCGTATTGATGATCGCTGCCGACGCAGTAGTTATTTGGCAAGTCGACCAACTCGCTGCTCAGACGCATGTGCTGAATGCCGCTGATAAGGCCTCGTCAGCGATTGTACGTCTGCACCTCGACGTGAATAGCTTCAGCGGCAGGGTGACCGCACTCACGCGCAGTCACGACAGTCGCCAATTCGCAAGCGAAGCGAATTTGCTACGACAAACCTTTCTACGGCACGTTCGAGACGCAGATCAAGTACTCAGGTCGTCGCCAGAAATCGCGCAGGATCCTTTGATCTCAAGCGCCCTGAAGACCCTGACGACAACGCTGCCCTCTCAAATTGACAGTGAGATCGAACTCGCGAGGGCGGGCGATTGGCTTGCTATTCAGCTCCGATTGACGGGACAAATCCAGGATCTGATCGACCTGAGTTCGTCGCTGGTCGAGGGCGGGGAGGAACGTGTATTTCAACAACGGGCAAGAGCGAACGAGCAGACGGAACATGTGCGGCATCGGCTTTTCATAGTAGTCCCGATTGCCTGCTTTCTGACTCTGCTAGCAGCCGCTGGGCTGGGCTGGTATGTAACCAGGACCATCACCGTCCCGCTCTCCAAACTGACCACCGGCGCACAGGAGCTGGCGCGTGGCGATTTTAGCCACGAAGTCAATGTTGGTGGAAACGACGAGTTGGCCATTCTGGCGAAGGCTTTCAACCATGCCGCCCGGCAATTGCGCCATCAGTTCGAAATGACCCTGGAGGCGCGGGTCGCCGAGCGCACCCGGATCGCGCGCGAGCTTCACGATACACTGTTGCAAAGCTTCCAGGGTCTGCTGCTGGGATTCCAAGCTGTTTTCCAGTTGCTGCCAGACCAGCCATTAGAAGCCAAACAGAGGCTGGGAACCACGATCGATCGGGCTGCCGGTGCGATCACCGAGGGGCGGGATGCGGTGCAGGGATTGCGTGACTCCATAGTCGAGGGCACCGATCTTGCCCCGGCGATATGCACTCTGGGGGAGGAACTGGCAACACACTCAAACAACGATCGACCTGAATTCCGCGTAGCCGTTCAGGGCCAATCGCGGGAGCTGCATCCCATCCTTCGAGACGAGATCTACAGAATAGCCGCCGAAGCGCTACGGAACGCATTTCAGCATGCCCAGGCGCGGCGCGTTGACGTTGAAATCCGCTATGAAGATGAGCAATTCCGAATGCGTGTCCGGGATGATGGAAAAGGAATTGATGCAGCGGTTCTCTCAGGCCACGCCGGCGAGGGCCACTTCGGCTTGCGCGGTATGCGGGAACGCGCCACACTTATGGCAGCTAAGCTGAGCGTGTCGAGCGAAGTGGACGCAGGTACGGAGGTGGAATTGCGCATCCCTGCCGGTGTCGCTTACGCCACAGTTCGGGAGAGTTCGTGAGTTTCACGAAAGTCTGTCGGGAAAATAACGCATGAAATGAGATACGAAGCCGGTCATGAGCACCGCTAGCTCGCAAATTCGAATTCTCGCGGTTGACGACCATGCACTAGTGCGCGACGGGATCGCCGGTCTGATTGGCGTCCAGCCGGACATGGTTTTGGTCGGTGAGGCTTCCACCGGTCGCGAGGCTATCCAGCAATTCCGGGCGCTCCATCCGGACGTCACGCTGATGGACCTGCAAATGCCGGAGATGAATGGGATCGAGGCACTCATTGCTATCCGAAATGAATTTCCCGACGCAAAAGTGATTGTGCTGACGACCTACGCCGGCGATGTGCAGATTCTTCGTGCGCTCAAGGCTGGGGCTCAGGCTTACCTGCTGAAGAACACTTTGCACAAGGAATTACTGGAGACCATCCGTGCGGTCCATGCCGGGAGGAAGGCGCTTTCTCCCGAAGCGTCGTACGAAGTCGCCGAGCATGCGACGGATGACGCCCTGACCCCGGCAGAAATCAGTGTGTTGCGCTTGATCGCGGCCGGCAATGCCAACAAGCAGATTGCAGATCGGCTCTCGATCACGGAGGAAACGGTCAAGAGCCGAGTCAAGAACATCCTTTCGAAATTGGGCGCGAACGATCGAACCCACGCGGCGATGATCGGATTAAAGAGAGGGATCATCGAGCTGTAGTTTTCGCTAGCCGTCTCCTCGAGCCGCCCCCTTATAAACCTCAAAAGAGTGACGCTCGCGACCCTTTTTGGGGTCCCGCGCACTCTGTAAGACGTGTCATTCTAAAGAGGTTAGGAAGGACACGTATTGCGACGCCTCTATTCCACATTCGCGGGCGGCTGGCCTGGCATGGGCTTGCTTCTCATGCGCTCGGTCATCGGCTGCGTGCTGGTGGTGCGCGCGAGCTTGCGGCTGTGGGGCGACCCTCCGCCAAACATCACAATCACCGCCGCAATCCTCCTGCTGGCGGGGTTTCTCTTAGTTCTCGGTTTATGGACGCCCATTGTAGGGGCCTCTGTAGCGGTCATTGAAGTCTGGAAGATCCTGACGCTGCCCGGAGACAGATGGCTTTGGCTGTTGCTGGGAACCGTTAGTGTCGCTCTCGCGATGTTGGGACCAGGTCGATGGTCGATCGATGCTCGCCTTTTCGGGTGGAAGCGCGTCGAAGCTCCGCCCCGCAAACCCCGTTCTATCGCTAGTTAGCAAACTACCTAACAACTAAATTTCATGGCTCAGAAGAGGCTGCTACTCGCCTCCCAAGAGGTTTCGATTTGTCCCGATGTGGGGCTGTGCGGAAACGGAGCCTGGTGGATACTTACGTTCATAAACGGGACCAAAAAGCTCTCGTTCAAGATTCAAGCCAATGGGATTGAACAAGAGGTTGGAGTTCCGGGGGAGGAACGTCATGCCTGAGATAGAGAACCTTAAGAATTCGGCTGAGCGTTGTTTCGAACTCGCCAGCTCAAGCAACTTTCTGGAAGAGGACGTTGCCTTAGAAGCATTCGAACTGCTAATAGCCAACGAGTATGACGGCGTGTTGGCACATGGGCTCGGCGTAAGCCTGTAAGGAAGTATTTATGGATCTGGATCGGATCTACGCACTGGCAAAGAAAGTGAAGCAACGGCTTCACTGCTCACAGCAGATGGCAGAGTACACAGCATCGCTCCTGATATGGGAGCACACCGTTACCAGAGATAGCTTCGAGCTGCTTTCTGAGATCCAAGCTATCCATTCATTGCACGGTCACTCCACAATCTAGAGTGACAGATAGGGAGCAGGGCGATATGGGCCACGCAGGCGTTGCTTTCACGGATGCGGGAGGGCTCGAAATGGCAAGCTTTCCCGAAGTGATGGGGATCGACGACGACGAGCAGTTATTTCCGGAATCAGAAATGAGTCAGTACTGCTTCGAAGGGATAATCGGCCAGAGCCCGGCCATTCGGAACGTACTGGAACAAGTCCGCATTGTTGCGCCAACGGATGCCACCGTCCTGCTGCACGGTGAGACGGGTGCAGGCAAAGAACTGGTTGCACGCGCCATTCACAACCTGAGTCCCCGTGCCCGGCGCAACTTCGTTTGCATGAACTGTGCCGCCATTCCGTCCGGACTGCTGGAGAGCGAACTGTTCGGTCACGAGAAGGGGGCGTTCACCGGGGCCCTCAACCAGAAAAAGGGAAGATTCGAGCTGGCGGACCAGGGCTCGCTGTTTCTGGATGAAATCGGCGATATCAGCCTTGAGCTGCAGCCGAAACTATTGCGCGCGGTGCAGGAGCAGGAGTTCGAACGCCTGGGAAGCGCTAACACGATAAGCGTCAATGTGCGCATCATTGCCGCCACCCATCGCGACCTTCCCGTGATGATCCGGGACGAGAAGTTTCGTGAGGACCTTTTCTACCGCCTCAATGTTTTTCCGATTGAGATCCCGCCTCTCCGGGAAAGGCGCGAGGACATTCCCCTCCTGGTGAACTTTTTTGTGTCGAAATTCTCGCGGCGGATGCGAAAGCAGATAACGCGCATACCAAAAGCCACCATGGAAGCTCTAACGAACAATCCATGGAGGGGCAATGTTCGGGAACTGGCGAACTTTATCGAACGCGCGGTAATACTCTCCCCCGGGGAAGAACTGAAAGTGCCCATGGGCGGAGCAATGGTGCCTTGCCCTCGCAGTGTTTCTGCCTCGGGCTCTACCTTCCGTGAGGCTGAACGTCAGGTAATCATTAATGCTCTAAGCGCTGCAGCAGGACGTGTAGCAGGCAATGGCGGAGCGGCCGAACGGCTTGGATTGGCGCGAACGACCCTACAACACAAAATTCGCCGCCTCGGCATCACGGAAGCTCACTATCGACAGTAGCCTTGTTTCATTTCAGCAGTGCATCGCCTGGTAATGAGACTCGGGGAGGTTAAATGGAAGCCATCACTCACATCGGGAGTCTTACAGCGTGCAACGCTGCGCCTTACGGGGTACATCACGGAGGTCGTCATGTGGACTAGAGCTTGCCCGCACTGTAAGGGTGAGTTACGGAAGCAACACATCTTCGAAGTAGTCCGCTGCATCTGCGGGTGGATTTGGGGATAGACACCTCACGGAGATCGAAAGCATATGTTGGAGACCGGTCTGCAATTCATCGCGTGCAGCTTATTTCCGCAGTACATGAACCGAACCTTGGAGCAGATCTTCGCCACCTCTCGCGCTTTCAACCAATTTGCTCCGCCTACCTGTGATTCAGGCTCCCGGCCTGCGTGATTCCAGCAGCGCTCCGTACATAAACAATAGGACTTTGCGATTTAACCACCTTTTCTGGCGATAGTTGCTGCCCAGATTCGGTCAGTGCCCGCGTCCCGTCGTGGGGTGCCCGTCCTCCGTCCGACCGTTGTAGTGGGCGATCCTGCATTTTCACTGACTTCTGAGCACTGCTGTATGGCAGTCGAGTTGCCAATACCAACATGGTCACGGAATTTCGCAGGAGATAAATGCACTCTGTTCTCGACTTCGTTACGAAGCATGGCTACTCCGTTCTCTTTGCAGGTATATTCGTGCACCAGCTAGGCTTGCCTGTGCCGGGACCACTCTTTCTCATTGCTGCGGGCGCGCTTGCAGCCGCCGGGAAGATGGGACTCGTCGTCGCCCTTGTTCTTGCTGTAATTGCCTGTGTTCTGGCCGACTTGCCGTGGTACGAGGCGGGACGCCATCAGGGCGACAGGGTCTTACATTTCATACACCGTTTTACGCAGGACCCCGAGGCCCATAACCGAAGGGCTAGGAGGACCTTTGTCAGGTATGGGCCTTCCATTCTCTTCATCGCCAAATTCGTCCCAGGGCTTGACGCGGTAACACCTCCCCTGGCTGGGATATCTGGCACAGGCCGCGTCCGTTTCGCTGCCCTTGATGCAGTTGGCGCCGGACTCTATTCGTGCGTGTACGCCGGACTTGGTTATGCCTTCAGCGATGATTTGGACCGCGCGGCTGCCTACGCTAGTAGAGCTGGGACTGTATTCACAGCCGTTTTGGTCACCGTACTTGCGATTTTCGGCGCCCGCTATCTGGTCCGCCGGTATCGCCTCGGGCAAGAGTTCGGCTCGGACGGCCGGCACGATCTGATCCGATTAAACCTGAAGCCTCCGTCGGCAACGATTTCAGGATCTCTGGAGACTCGAATATGAGCACTAATGCTGTCGCGCAGCAGAAAGCATTACAGAATGCTGTCGCACTCATCAACACTCAATACGGATGCGGTCCCGTGCAATTCGCAGGCACGGACGAAGCCCTGTACGAACAGCACCTGTTGTTCGACAGTGGCGTCGCTCTCGAGGCAGCTACCGCGCGCGATCGGTTCGAGGCAGTTTCCCGGTCGGTGCGTGACATTCTTTCTCAGCGATGGCTCTTAACCGAGAAGACCTACGCACACCAAAATCCCAAGCGGCTTTACTACCTCTCGATGGAATTCCTGATTGGTCGCTCGCTCCAGAACAACGTTACGAATCTTCTGCTTGGCCCGCTGTCGCACCAGCTGATTGAGGAAAAGAAACTCAACCTCCTCGACATCTTGGAGCAGGAGCCCGATGCTGGCCTTGGTAACGGCGGGCTGGGACGTTTAGCCGCATGCTTCATGGAATCCGCAGCCACTATGCAGCTTCCGGCCATGGGTTACGGACTGCGGTATGAGTACGGCATTTTCCGGCAATCCATCCGAGACGGGTGGCAGCAGGAGGCGCCCGACAACTGGCTTCGTTCCCCAGACCCGTGGGAGGTCGCACGCCCAAACGAGAAGGTGGAAATCAGCCTGGCTTGTTCCTTTGAACTCACCGGAGGCAGTTTGCGCCCCGTCCCAGGGCGTCCATCGACTTTAATCGGCGTGCCATTTGACCGCCCTGTAATCGGCTATGGCGGCTCCACGATCAATACGCTCCGCCTGTGGGCTGCGGCCGCTCCGGACTATTTCAACTTTGAAGAGTTTTCCCATGGGGACTTTGTAGAAGCATTCACCCAGACTCTGTCGGCTGAAACGCTAACGCGGGTCCTCTATCCTGACGATTCGGATTTCAGGGGGCAAGCATTACGTCTCTTACAGGAGTACTTCCTTGTCGCCTGTTCCTTGGCCGACGCGGTTCGACGTTTCCGACGTAGCAACTTGGATTGGCACTCGTTTGCCGCGAAAGTCGCATTCCAGATGAACGACACACACCCGTCCCTGGCCGTGCCGGAGCTGATGCGAATCTTGGTTGACCAGGAACAACTTGGGTGGGACGACGCTTGGGGTATCACACAGAACACCCTGGCGTACACCAATCACACCTTGCTGCCCGAGGCCCTTGAGAAGTGGCCGGTGGCATGGTTCGAAGAGCTGCTGCCAAGGCAGCTCGAGATCATCTACGAAATCAATCGACGTTTCCTGGGCGATGTTCGCCGCCTGTTTCCAGCAGATGAAGGCCGTGCTCAGCGCGTAAGCCTCATCGAAGAGGGCGCCGCCAAGAAGGTTCGCATGGCGCACCTGGCGGTCGTCGGTTCTCACAGCACGAACGGTGTGGCGGAGATTCATTCGAACCTACTCCGCGAGACGACGCTAAAGGACTTGGCAGAGATCTACCCCGAGCGCTTCAACAACAAAACCAACGGAGTCACGCCCCGCCGCTGGCTCCTACTGTGCAATCCTCAGCTCTCCCAGCTCGTCACGGACACCATTGGAGACGGCTGGACCAGCGATCTAAGCGAACTCAGCAAGCTGAAAGCTTTCGTGGCTGACAAGGGCTTCCGCGACGGTTTCCTGAAGGCAAAGCGCAGTGCCAAGCGAGAATACTGTGAATGGTTGAAGTGGTCAACAGGGCAGGTGCTGGATCCAGACGCGATTTTCGATTGCCAAATTAAACGCATTCACGAGTACAAACGCCAGCTATTAAATGCCCTGAGAATCGTAGTGCTGTACAACCGGCTACGTCAGAACCCTGGCTTGGACATGCAGCCCCGGATATTCTTCTTTGCCGGCAAGGCCGCCCCTGCATATCGGTTCGCCAAACTGATTATCAAGTTCATTAACAATCTTGCGGACACGATCGACGGCGATCCCGCAGTGCGCGGCCGGCTCAAGGTTGTGTTTCTGCCTGATTACTGCGTCTCGCTGGCCGAGCACCTGATTCCCGCAAGTGACGTGTCCAACCAGATATCGACGGCAGGCTACGAAGCCAGCGGCACGAGCAACATGAAATTCATGATGAACGGGGCGTTGACCATCGGCACACGCGACGGCGCAACCATTGAGATGGCGGCAGAGGCAGGAGAGGAGAACTTCTTTCTCTTCGGTCTGACTGCCCAGCAGGTATTAGCGAGTCGTGGATTGTACAACCCGCACTGGCACTACGAACACGAGCGAGAAACCCGCGAGGCGTTGGACCTGGTCTTCTCCGACTACTTTAGTCGCAACGATTCGGGCGTCTTCAATCCGCTCCGCGACATGTTGTTGACCAATGGAGATCACTATATGAACCTCGCCGACCTGAAGCCATATCTGGAGGCGGATGAGCGGCTGCTTGCCTTGTACTCCAACCCTGATGAGTGGGCGCGTAAGGCCATCTTAAATGTGGCGGGGTCGGGCAAGTTCTCCAGCGACCGCACCATTGCCAAATACGCGAACGAAATCTGGAACGTGCAGCCGTGCCCAGTGCCAGTGAAAGGGTAAATGCCGGTATCAGGGCAGACAATCACTGCCGTGGCAGCCGCTAATCCTAAGGCTGCTCAGTGGTTACGTATTGATCTTTTGGTACCAGACGTGCACCGTTCCTAAAAGTAGCGACGACCGAAGCCCGTCAAGGAGGTGTGAACGATGAAGATCGCAACCCTGCTTAATTTCCTGTTTGGGTGTCATCACCCCAATCTCAGCCGCGTCTTCACCATTCGCAGACGAACCCATCGCGTTTGCTGTGACTGCGGCGCTGAGTTCGACTATTCGGTCGAAACAATGGCCATCAACCGTTCCGAGTTACATGTTGTGGAAGACATGCGGCATGCGGCCGCCCGAGGAGCAATGTGATGTCGAAGGTCTTATTAGCAATATCATTCTTGTGTTTGCCGATGTTGGTGCTTGCTCAAACTTCAGCGACCACTTCGGGATATCAGCCGGCGACGATCATCGCGGTTAATCCGCATCCGTCTGCGGGAAACTCGAATTCCGATGCCGCGCTTTACGAGGTGTCAGTGAAAGTGGACCGGACACTCTATGTAGTCGTCACCACGTCTCCACCACCATCGGGAATGATCCAGTATGTAGTTGGCTGTGAAGTCCTGGTTCGGGTAGGCGATGACACAATCACCTGGAACGACATCCTGGGCCAGTCGCATGACGTACCCATCATAAGCAGAAGCACATTTGTCGGTAGCTTCAAATCTCACGACTAATCGATCGAGGATTCCGCTTCATACGAAGCAGAGCATTTTAGCGGAAAGGATGTCCAATGCGGTTTATTCAACGACTGTCATTGTTACCTGTGTTCATCATGTTTATGACTTCTCTCTATGGACAGGATGTTCACTACAACTACGATCACAGTGCGAACTTTGGAGCCTACAAAACTTACCAATGGGTCGACCTCCCAGGCCCCGGCGGCGCGGTGCCGGACCAGTTGATCGATCAGTCCATTAAGCGTGCAGTGGACGAACAACTCGCGCAGAAAGGCCTGACCAGGGTCGACAGTCGCGCGGACCTCCAGGTCGCTTATCACGCCATTGTCAGGGAGGAAAAAGGCATCAACTTGTCGGCATTTGGTGACGGCGGCGGCCCTTGGGGATGGGGCGGCGGTTGGGGCGGATTCAGCAGCGGTACAGTCACTGGCCAAACATCCACTATTCCTGTTGGAACGCTGCTCGTAGACCTCTATGATCCTGCAAGAAAGCAGCTGGTCTGGCGCGGAGATGGCACCAAAACTATCGATCTTAAGAAGGACCCTGATAAGAACTACAGAATTCTGCAAAAATCCATGGCCAAGCTTTTCAAGAACTATCCGCCGCAGGCCGGCAAGTGAGAGGAGACTTAAAGTGAAATCACAGTGGATCGTCGGGTTGTTACTAACGTCTGCGCTGGCGATTTCCGCCAATGCTCAAGAGAATGGCGGCGTACAAAGTGCAGCAGGCCCAATCGCAAACTTCGCGCAGCAAAGCTCGGGCGGCGGCGGAACCAGCCCTGCTACGCAACTACAAGCACCTGCAGGAGGACAGGAGGCAGGGACCTACCAAGGCCGGTTAGAGGAGGTCGTTGGAGCCATGTCGGCAGAGTTAGCCGAAATTGCGCAGGCCGCTCGGGAAGGCAAGATCGGCCGCGATCAAGCCGAATATCTCAGCCTGGAACGCTATTACGTTGCACTGACACGCTTCCAGCTCCTACGTACCCTGTACCAGGCGCCGCAGGACAGCAATCCACCACAAAGTTACGCGCAGGCGAATACTTCACCCCAAGTTTCCGGGAGTGAGTTCGCTATTCCTTCGATGGTCTGCTCGCCTGACATTCCCGACCAGCTCGTTGACTATCTCCAGCTCACGCCGCTAGAAATCCAGGCGTTAGAGGCGCAAGTTACCGAACAGTGCAAGCAGGTACAACCACTTGTAGAACGGCTTGAAAAGAGCCGTCGCAAGGTGCTTGAGATGAAACTGAACGGGAAAGTTGACGACCGGGAAGTTCAGGCTCTCGCCGCAGAACAGTCGCAGGTTATCAAGCAGCTCATTGTGGCAAATTCACAGCTTGAGACCAAGCTCTATAAGACGCTGACCAGCGAACAACAACAAAAGGTGGATGGGTTATTGCGCCAGACTCTCAGCTCTGGAGGAACACCACCGCTTCCTCAATAGCGGAAAACCCATATCATCTAAAGTCTCTTGTCCGAGGCCGCCCTGCTGTTGAAAGGATTGCAACCCAAGGCGGCGTGAATAACGCCGCTACCTCTTAACCTCCTGTCCTTGTCGGTCGTTGCGTCACTTTCTTTGCCAGTTACGCTTCAACGCTCGCTTGCCTACCCGCACACCGATTCCTGGAGTTTCGTCAGCCGCCTGCATTTGGTCAGGGCAGATTCAGTCTGCATTGGTAAAAGCGCCTTGGTTTCAGCAACTTGCGGTAAACGCCGATTGGCACGCGGGCTGCATTACCTATTACCTCCGTCGCCCGATTCTTCCAAGTTCTGAAGGTCGGGAAATTGAAGACGCGAAGGTGATGCATGTATTGGCTGCACCTGACAAGGAAGCAACAGAAACGAATCGCACAGATACTCAGCACGACCGAGATCGAGGATCCTTTTGCTGACCAAAGCGAGAGTCTGTACTGGACCGCTCTGATGATCACGGGAACGGCAGAAATAGCGGAGCGATCGGTTATCGACGCAACAGGTCTTGCCGAGACCTGTAGCCGCGAATTTCGTGACTGGCTGGTGCTTTGGGCACATTTGGCTACTGCCCGCTCTGCACTGAACGCCGCCCGTTTATCGATCCAGGAAACTGCCAAACGATACGCTGACTGGACTTGCTCGCACAATGGCCACGAGCCTCTTTCATGGGGCGAGATTCGAAAGCTCCAGGAGCTGGATGCAGGTGAAGTCGTGCAGCAGCTCGACGTTTTGGCTCGGGCTGTTCTGGTTCTTCACGGCTGCCACGCCGCTTCTTTCGAGGACTGCGTGTTGTTGCTGAATGTGCCGCTCCAATCTGCCGTGGCCGCCTACTGTACAGCGCTTGAGTGGTACAAGGCGTTTGCAGAATCGGCTGCTAGAGATGCAGCCGACACAACTTCCGCAACCTACATTTTCCGGTTGCGACCCAAATGGACATTTGGACTGTAGAGGAGATCGATGTGAAACGGCATTGGATGTTGGCATTCTTGATCGCTGGAGTGCTCGTAATTTCGACGGTCGCACAGGACGTGAAAACACAGTCTACGAACACTGTTGCGACTCAGCGGCAAGCAAGCAGCGACAACGGCTTACACACAATTGTGGTCAATGTGTGGTCAAAATCCGAGCCGCGAGAACAGGAGCCCGGCAAAATGTCACCAGCATTTGCGGCAGCCGGCCTGAACGCCGCGTTCAAGATGGAGCTCACTGAACGAAAGATGGAAAACTCCATCAAGAGGGGTTTTCCACTTGGCGAGTTCTGGATTCAAAACGACCTTGCCGAGATTGACGATGGGCTAAAACTGGCAGCTCTTTCCGCCGCGAACGGTGCCGATCAACAGGCATTGCAGGAACTCGAAAAGCAAAGCACTCGGCTGCGGACCTGGAGCGATTGGCTTATTGACCAGAACCGACACCTCGCGCTGACCGAGTATTACATCTCCTCCTCGACCCTGGACAACGACGAGCAGTTTCAGAATAGCGTCGCTTGCACAAAATTTCTGGTCTCTATGCTGTCGAGCAGAACATTGGCACAGGCGAACTCCTGTCTCTAAGGCGCGGAGGAATGGATTGCAGTGGAGAGACACGCAAGAAGATCAAACGACACGAGGAGTAGGGTCGGCCAAACTCCAAGGCCTATTTGCTGCGCAGAGTCGGAATCTTTAGCTAGCAAAGGCATAACAATCAGAAAGGCGAGCAATCTTATATGGAGAGCATCATGAACATGAAAAAGACGTTTGCGTTGTGGCTGCTTGAGGCCAGTCTGGTGGCCGGCATTGCGATAGCGGGATGCGCGCAGAACACGATGACAACCGCGAACGGCAACAGTGGTCCCGCGACGGCCGGCCAGCGAGCCCAAGAAGTGACCTGGCTGGCCGGCTGTCTGGAGCGAGGTCCCGGTGCAGATCAGTACGCACTGCATGGTCCAAGGTTGCAATGGTGGGAGCTTAAGAGTGACAGTGTCAACCTCAGGGCTTTTCTCGATACGGAGGTCAGGGTGGCTGTCGTGAAGTCAACCGAGAACGATGGCGCACTTACCGTGACCGACTTGATCCTAGCGAGTCCGAGTTGCGCGTCGCGGTAGCGCCTGGCAGGCTTCGGTACGCAGGGCCACCACTGCAGCATTCCTTCGCGCAATATCCAAAACCGCAAAGGTTACCTGGCACTCACCGGATAGTTTGATCGACCGACCGAATCCTGCCTCGCTAGAGTACGTGCATTCCAAAACCCTGCCCAAATGTGGGCAGAAATCCATAACCGCCGATATCCGGTCGACGGTTTTGACCGTCTGTCCAGCCTCAGTTCGTCAATCCTCGCCTTCTCAGCCACTTACATTGCTCACGCCTTGGCATCCGCCGTGCTCTTTAGATAAAGTAGTCCGCAAGTTAGAGATTCCGTCGCTCAAATCCATCGGTTGCGCGAAGAAAAAGAGGTGATCAACTATGAAAGAGATCCCAGCTACACAGCGTAGCTTTGCCAGACGTTACAGCTTCGGCACACTCCGAGCCCTCGTTGTAATGCTCGGATATTTGGGCTGTCTCGTCGCGCCCTCGCGCGCCCATGGGGCTGAGTTGAAGCAAGACACTTTAGTGTCTTGGAATGCGCACCTCGACGCTGCCCACCCGCGGATGGCGCCCCAGACACCCTTTCTCTGGGTCGACCAGAAACCCGAGCGCCTGCAGCGTGTCCGTGATAGTGAGATTCTGGTCTCGTCCGTCGGGAAGGAAAACCCAAAACCGGTGCCCTCGGGTTTGATCCACGACTGGCTGGGCGCGGCCTTTTTTCCGAACGCCAGTATCAAAGACGTTTTAGCTGCCGCGCGTAATTACAGCAACTACAAGGAGTATTACAAGCCAACGGTAGTTGATTCCCGGTTGATCAGCAGCGATGGATCCTGTGAACAATATTCAATGCGCGTCGTGAACAAAGAGGCCGTAGCCGAGACGGCGCTGGATATGGATTACGAAACCTGCTATTTCAAAATCGACGACCGGCGATGGTATAGCACCACGCACACTACCAGGGTGCAAGAGGTCCGGCACTACGGGCGCGCGAACGAGCAGGTGCTTCCGCAGGATCATGGCACCGGCTTCATCTGGCGCCTGTATAGCGTCGCTAGGTTTGAGCAAAGAGACGGCGGAACCTACGTGGAAGTCGAGGCGTTGGCCCTGAGTCGCGACGTTCCGACTGCGGTGCGATGGATGGTCAATCCTATCGTGCGCCGCGTTTCAAGGAACTCCATGCTCGTCTCCCTGCAACAGATGAAGGAGGCGGTCCGTTTGACAGAAGATGCGGACCGAGCTGCCAATTTACCCACCACTGCCCGTAATGGCTCGCGAGGCACTTTCGCTTCAGAGGGAGGCGTCGCCAAGAGTTTTGCTCATTGATTTCGCCGTTCAATGCTCCTGATGAGAGTTCGAGCAGCTAGGCGACCGCGTTTGGCATCTGGATTGCTACAAATGAAGACAGCAATGAGCGTTCGACCCGATATACGGAACGGCGAAGGAAATCAACGGCTGCTCAAGGGTAAACCAGCCCTTAAAGTAAACGCTAGAGAGTGTTACTCGCAAACCCGCAGGCAAAAACACTTGACGATGAATCTTCGTAACAGGCGCTGCAATGCACTCCCATCCCCTATCCCTCCCCCAGGCAGGGGGACTGCCGATTTTCGGCGGCCCCTGCCTCCTGCCTTATTCGTCGCACGGAGCTTCGAGTCCCTCACAACTAAATTGACGACGGGACCCTGGGCAGAATGCCGAGGAATGGGCAAATAGCTTATCTCCGAGCTTGACACGATAGATCTCAGCCGTTGCACGCATTCATGTAAATAACGACTTTCCAGTGAGATAGCCGTGGACGGCTTAGACGCAAGCTTTGGCCGTTTACTTGCTTTGTTCTGCAGTGGGACTTTTGACGAGCAGGTTAGGAACCTGGAGATGGCAATTGTCAGAACAATCCCATCCTTATAGCTACATGACCTTATTGGAGGATTTAATGAAGTTAGTGAGTGGAAGACGCATACGCCGCGCATTCTTGTCCGTGGTTTGCCTGTACCTGTTTTCAGCAATGCCCTTGGTTGCTGGAGCGTCGACAAACCACGTTGCAAAGGCGAAAAAGGCGAAAATCACAGGAACAATCACGTCACGCGACGGTAACACGGTGAATGTCGTAAACAAGAAGGACGGCTCAACCAAAATCGTTAACATCAGCGACTCGACTCAGATCAAACGCGATGGAGTCTTGCATCAAAAAACTATGAAGGGAACAGCATTGGTGCCGGGCCTGACGATTACAGCAACAGGTGTCGCCAACGCTGAGGGCCAAATTGACGCTAAGAAAGTCAGCTTCCATCCCGACGCCTTCGCGGTCACAGTGGCCCAGCAACAACAAATTATGACCAACAAGGCGGCGGCCGCCCATGCCCAGACTACCGCCGATCAAGGGGTAGCAAACGCGGCTACGGCCCAGTCTTCTGCCAACCACGCTCAGTCTACGGCAGACCAGGGCGTGACGTCGGCACAGGCGGCGAATACGGCAGCTGCTGCAAATGCCGTTGCTGTGCAAGCGGTAGACAAGCGGGTTTCGGACCTGGGCGAATACACGACCCTGGCCTCGGCGCAAGTGTACTTTGCCAACAGCAGCTACAAGTTAAACGACAAGGACAAGGCAACTCTTGACGAGCTTATTTCCGCAAATTCCAACATTAACGGATACAGGGTCGAGATTGCAGGTTACACCTCCAGTACCGGCGGTCCGAAATACAATCAGAAGCTCAGCGAACAGCGGGCCGCCGCGGTCGCCCAATACCTGCGCGAGAACGCCGGTGTTCCGATCTGGCGAATCCTCGTACCCGCGGGCTATGGAGAGACTCATCCTGCAGCCAGCAACGACGACGCCCGGAACCAGGCCCTGAATCGCCGAGTAGAGGTCAGGATCATGGTCAGCAAGGGACTCAAGGAAGACTCACAAGTCGCAAGGGCACGCCCGTAATCCCGATACTGTCCACGCCCGTGATTCATCTTCCGTATGGAGCACGGGCGTGCGGGCAGGCTCGTCCGTTTCATCCCACGCACTCTTGGGCGCCAGAATCATAAGCGTGGTCGTTCGTACTCAAGGCGCCCAGTTTTTTCCTACGCATCGCTGCCTTCACGGCCGGCAATAACGTGATATGAGAAGACGAATTGTACTGATTATCTTCTGTCTGCTGGAACAGGCGTAACCCGCTAATGATGATATCTTGGCGCATATTCTAGTCGCGAGCGGTTTTTTCCCATTCTCAATCGTCGCGTGTCGGTATGCTCTGGATTAGCACGCCGCTGCCACTCCAAGATGAGTTTGCCTCATGGTATTGACCCGCATTTACAGGTTAGGGGGACGGGACGGCATAGGCAACGACACTGAGCGTGCACTGCCAGAGGCCGAACGTGTCGAAGTCATCTCGGCGCTCGTGGATATGAGAACTTCCTCTGAAAGACTGCATCAACTCGAACACGTCATAGCGCCAGGCTGCTCGCGTACAAGTTGATCGCTCAGGTAGCGTCCAACGGCAATCTCCAGATTAAAATGCATTCCTTCACGTCGCAGGATCTGGCCCAGTGGTGATCGTTGTACGACCGCCAAAACTCCTGGATTCATGCCAATCAGCCACAGTTGGATGCCATCCTGGCTTTGCCTCTTCGCAACTTGTGCGAACATTTTGAGCGCGGTGTACTCGATGTCGAGGACTCCGCTAGCGTCCACCGCGACGACCTTCGGTTGCGTTTCCCTGACCAGTGGCTCAATCTTGTGTGCGATCTGTGCCGCATTGGCAAAGAAAATTGGACCTTCCGGCCTCAGCAGCAGAAGGCCAGGAAAACTCTCATCCTCGGGATGTTCCGGTGATTGCGGCCGGAATACGTTGGTTCCGGGCTTGCGCCGCAGGACATACACTGGAGCGTCGGCTACGTGGTACGCCAGTGTGACAAGAGAAACGATTATTGCTACGATGACTCCCTTCAGCGTGCCGACGAGCACGACCCCTGCGAACGCCACGATCGCCCATGAAAATTCGGTCCCGCGAATGCTAAGAATCTCACGGAACTCGATCGGCTTAATCAGTCCGAAGGAATACACAATGACCAGCGCCGCCAAAGCAGCTTGCGGCATCATCGCAACCAGTGGAGCGAGGAAGAGGGTTGTTACTAGTGCCATCGCCGCGGTTACGATCTCGGCTAATTGCGTGCGAGCTCCCGCGCGGACATTGACCGCCGTCTGCGTTGTGCCACCACCGCCGGGCATAGCACCAAAGAGCGCGCCTCCGACATTGGCGAGTCCGGTTGCAAGCAGCTCTCTGCCTGCTAGCGGCGCCTGCTCGCCACTTCGCGCGAAAACTCGTCCGGCCGCAACCGTCTCCGTAAAACTCATCAAGGCAATCCCCAATGCGCCGGGCCACAGCGCGGTTATGAACGAAAGGTCCGGCTTCACCATCGAGGGCATTCCAGGCGGTATGTGGCCCACTAGTTCGACACCCTGATGTTGCAAATTCAAGAAGTACGCGCCCGCTATCGCAGCAGCTACCGCCAGCAACGGCGCTGGCAGTATCGGCAGGAAACGCTCCATGCTCAGCAGGAACACGATTATCGTGAGCCCGACGGCCAGCGTTGCTAACGACGTTTTTGGAAGGGTGTGAACTATCGAGAGGACGTTCTGAATGAATGTTCCTCTGATGAGGTGGATGCCAAGGATCTTCGGGATCTGGTCCAATACAATGACCAGCCCAATGCCGGCTCTGAAACCGACGAGCACCGGCTCGGAGATAAAGTTCGCTACGCTTCCCAGGCGCAGCAGCCACGCCATCAAAAGTGCGGCCCCCACCAGCAGCGTCAACGTCACTGACGCTCTCAGCAGGGCTGTGGGGTTGCCGTCGGGCACGACCTGCCCCAACTGAGCGGCGGTCAGGATCGCCAACGTTGTAGTCGTGCTGACGCTGAGCACGCGCGAAGTCCCAAGCACCGCGTATATCATCATCGGCACCAGGGCGGTGTAGAGGCCTACCTGCACCGGCAGCCCGGCCATCATGGCATATGCCATCGCCTTGGGAATAATTACCGCGCCGGTGGTCAGCCCCGCGACGATGTCGGGCCGCAGCCAATCCGCATGGTATGAGACCAGCCACTCTGGCAAAGCGCGAGACCATGGACGCGTTGACATGCTGCCAGGCCTACAGGTGCTGCGGGACGGTTCGATGATTGTGATTCGGCTCTACGTACCCTTTCGGCTTTTGCCTTGGCGGAAGCTTGGGAGGCGTATAAGGAATCTCCTCGTACGGAATGCTGCTGAGTATGTGCGCCATGCAGTTCAGGTGGGCGCGTTTTTTGCTGTCTGACGGAACGATGTACCAGGGCGACGTTGCTGTATCCGTGGCTGCAAGCATCGCATCCCGCGCGCGTGAGTAGTCGTAATAACGGCGGTGCGATTCCAAGTCCATAGGACTCAGCTTCCAGCGCTTGGAAGGATCTTCAATTCGCGCCAGGAAGCGCTTGTGCTGTTCCTTTTCCGATACTTCCAGCCAGTACTTCAGAAGCGTGATGCCCTGGCTGACCAGAAAGGCCTCGAAGCTGGGACAGTCCCTGAGAAACTCCTTGTACTCTTCAGAAGTACAGAATCCCATCACATACTCAACCCCGGCGCGGTTATACCAGCTTCGGTCGAAGATGACGACTTCACCTCCGGCGGGCAGTTGTTCAACGTAGCGCTGAGCATGGAGCTGCGTTTTCTGCCTCTCGCTCGGCGAGGGGAGCGCGACCACGCGAAAGATGCGCGGGCTGACACGCTCCACGATGCGCTTGATCATCCCGCCTTTGCCGGCAGCATCTCGTCCTTCGAAAATGATCACAATGCGCGCGTTGGTCGCCTTGACCCAGTCCTGCAGCTTGACCAGCTCAACTTGTAGCTTGAAAATCTCGGCCTCGTACTCATCTTTGCCGATCTTCGGTTGCCCGTTGGCGCCAGACGGTTGAGTGTTGCTGTCCAGTCTAGATTGGTTTTCTTTATTGTTTTTGGCTTTCTTGCCCATCGTTGCTTTCTGGCTCCTTGGATCGGCCTGTGTGTTTAGAGGCCGGCCCGTCCCCTGCGGGATTTGATTCACCTCTATTACGCAGCAATTGCTGTACCAAATGGCAGAACAATGCAGTTGAGTCTTCAACCATGTTGGAGTTTCATGTGTTTGCATAGCATCGACTTCGCATACCTTCGCCAATCTTGTGCCCAGGCGAGACCATCGCCGGGCAGATGCCATTCGGCGTCGGCACCAGATTGGTCACAAATTCGCAGTCATGGCTGCGGAAGCTCACAAGCAATAACGTCGCAATCTCGCTTCCCAATGAAATCGGATCCGAGGAGTTGATGCTCATTTACGGTCATGCTGCCCAGATGAAGGCATGGGTAGCGTGCTGAGATGCCGGAGTTCACTGAGAAACAAGAGCTTAAGGAAGATATCGATTGGCACGCCATCTGCACTACTGCAGGTGGCCGTTGCACACGAGCGTGTTTAGTGACCGCCAGCCGGAAACGGCGAAATCAGGGAGCCGAGAGAGGGAGTTGTTCTGGTAGTGGCCGAAGAAGGCCGAGAAATAACCTCAAGGTGCAAAAATGAAAGACAACGATCGTAAGACCAGGTTCTGGACAGTGCTAGTGGCGGTCAACTCGTTGACCTTGCTCCTACCCATTGCTTTCTTAATTATTGTCTTACTTCAGCCAGATGACGACCCATTGCGGCTTCTCGCAATCCTTGCCACCTATGGGACTATATTCCTGCTTTTCATTGCGGACACCCTCAGTATTTGTCTCCGGTATTTTATGGACAGTTGATCCGGCCGCACGATTCACCCTGCGTTGGTCTTAACTGAGATTGATGAAGTTGACACAACCCTACGACTCGAGCCAATCAGGCAGGGCTAACGGCCAGTCGCACTACAGGTTTAGAAAAGGACTTTTAGTTGTGAAATTTGCAAAGGCAACAGTACTTCCCCTTCTGTTTTTACTCTTGAGCATCGTTTCGCTGAGCCAAGCCCAATCGGCGCCGGCCGCGACGGAGGCAGTGCAAGTCACAGGCTTGACAGCTATCAAGGAAGACACCAAAGGTACCCTGACAGTCGAGAATGGCATGCTCACCTTCGCTACCCCGAAAAGTAGTTGCGATGTTTCTGCGGCTTCCATACAAGACGTTGTCACTGGAAATGACAGTCAGCGTGTCATCAGGGGAACTGTGGGCACGCTTACTATGCTCGCCCCGTACGGAGGTGGGCGGGCAATCAGTCTCTTACGTACCAAGATCGACACCATTACGATTCAATATCGGGATTCAAACGGCGGCCTTCACGGGGCCATCTTTACCATGCCGGTTGGCAAGGCTGAATTGATCAAAGAGTCGCTGCTCGCGCAAGGTGCTCACACCAGCTTTCCGTCGCAAGAAGACTCGACAGCGGACCCGACTCAGCAATCTGAGGCAAAGGAGCAACAACGTTGAAGACCATCAAGACTGCTACTCTTCTTTGGACACTCATAGCCGGATTAATTGCGGCGCCCCCGTTGTGCGCGCAAGCCGGTCCCGTGGCCAAATCACCGTCATCTGCGATCGAAGTTGAGATGATCCAGCCCGGGGAGATCAACCTGCCTGCTGAATTCCAGGTGGCCCTCTACGAGAACCTGGTCCAGCAGCTGCAGAAAGAAGGCGGCTTCTCCCAGGTCTATCGTGACGGTGACCGGAATGCCACCGATGCCTCCGATCTCGTTATTCTTCACACCGCCGTCACAGGCTTCAAGAAAGGCAGTGAACTTGAGCGTAACGTCACAACGGTTGGCGGGGCCACCTCCATTACGGTTCATTGTAAGTTCACGGATAAAGACGGAAAGGTGCTGCTGGAGCGCGACATTGACGGCAAGGTGCGGTTCTTCGGCGACAACCTGAAAGCAACCAATGACTTCGCCAAAAAGGCCGCGAAAGTTGCGAGTGAGCACTTTCCTTCTGATCACAACAAAAGTATTGCAGTGGTGGGGTACTGACGTGTTTGCGGGTCTACGTGCCTTACCAGAGTTGCGAGGGTCCCGGATACCTTCAAATACCGAAGTCTGATCAGAATTCGATTCCCGTAAGGACCGCACAAAGCGCCTGATGGCCGTCGGCGAGTCACCAGCGTCGGTATCGCCGATACCTTGTCTCGTCGCGGCCTTGTGAAGGAGGGAGGTACTACGGTTGTAACTTCGTAGTGTGCGCTGCGAGCCTGCTTCGTTTGAAAAAAATGCCTCATCATCCTCAACCCGAACGAATCCCTTTTTTACGACTCGCTCCAAAGCTTCACCGAACGAAACGCGGATTTGCGGCCCCATCCGGGAGTAGCCCAACAGTTGGCGACTAGCCTTGAACACTTCGTCGCGGGAGCACAATCCTGACTTAAGGAGCTTTCAAGAGAGCACCTTCAAATCTGTCAACCGCGATCGGACTAACTTGGGCGTCCTCTTGTGTTTGGATTACATCTGGCGTTGTGAGCGGCTCGGAATTGTTGAGTTCATCGAGAATGCGGCGGATTTGCGCCTCTGGATTCTCACGCCAACTCCGATACGGGATTCGTATCACTTTCCATCCAGCACGCTCCAATATCTCCTGTCGTTCGATATCCTCCTGTTTCAGTTCACCGTGCTCGTCAAGGTGCCAAATCTCGCCATCGCACTCAATTGCCAAACGGCAGTCATTTAGCTCGGCGACAACATCGATGAAAAATCCGCAACTTGGGTATTGAGCCGTAACCTTGACGCCCTTCGACACAAGCGAAGCCATTACCTGTTGTTCGAATTCCGATTGAGCCTTGGCAAATTGAATCTCGGCCCCGGCTGTTGTAGCACCATGGCCATTGCAGTGTTGGTCGACAGTATTCAAGCCAATCCTTTATGGCTCCCGACCCCGAAGTCATACCGAAATCGCTCGGGTCGGCCGAATGAAAAATGTGAATCTCATCTCGAGCACGAGTGAACGCGACATTCAACATTCCTTGAATGTGCTCTCGCTCAGCCTGCCTTGCCGATAGATGCTTGCTGGGTCATCACGGCGGCGTCGAAAGACAGAGAGTAAAGAATTATGTCTCGCTCGTCACCCTGAAACCCATCTGGATTGACAACCACAAGATCGTGCGAACCTCGAAGCTCATCCGGGATCTGCTCCGCGACCAGATCGTTAACCAATCGCATCTGCTCTTCGAATAGGCATATGACACCAAACGATGCCTCTGAGTATCCAGGATGGCGTAGCATCTGGTGAAGTTGTCGTTACGAGATCGCGTGCCTCAATTTCGTTTTCCTGAGTTCCAGGAGTCACGGTGCCCCTTACGCGATGTAAATTGATTACCGGACTGTCAGGATCGCCAAACTGCTTATCATCCTGCATCGCGCATAAGCCGCAAACGGCCGCCGTACCAACGTTGATTAGAAAAGTCGATTATGGCTGGCAGGCTACGGTAGTGCTCGTCGAGGAACGCCTCTTCGTCCATTCGAATTGAAGCGAGTTGCAAAAGGTCAATTTTGGCGGGGTCCAACCATCGGTCCGGATCAAGGCGATCAAGGCCGTGCTCTGCCCACGCTTGCGCTGAAACCTGGTTGGCAGTAAATGCAAACCGTTGGGCCTGCATCTGCTTCGAGTCTCCCGCTATAACCGCCTGTTTTGCACGAAACAACACGGGAGTCATCGACGGCAAGTCGCATTGCGACGCCTCATCAATAATGACTACATCGAACAGTCCAGGCGTGCAGGGAAACAGCCGAGCAACATCATCAGGTGTCATGATCCAGCAGGGCAGAATGTTGAGCAACATGTTGCAGCGTTCGGAATCAGCTTTAAGTCGATCGAACACCGGGTAATTCTTGAAATTCGCCTGATTCCTGCCGAGCAGCTTGGCGAATTCTCGAAGCTGGTTTCTCTCCGGCCTAGTCGCGGTGCTCGTACGATGTTGAGCCGCCTTGTCTAACAATGACAACGCTACTTGTTGCAATCGCTCCCTCGTTTCCCTGAGGGAACTGCCGAGCTCGTCGGAACGCTGACGAGCATCGCGCTCTGCTCGTCGTAACGTTCGCCGAAACCTCCATTTACACATCAATCGCGCGAACCCGCCTGTTGCCTTCTTCACCTGCTGCGGCAGCCGTTTCCAACGCGTGTTCTGCTTTTAGAGATCGGGTCAGTAGGGTAGTGTCCATCTCGTGGGTTTCAACGGTCTTCTCATGCAACGCCCATTTCGGCCTCGACCGCACGACGAGTTTCCTCTGAGGATCGTTCCTTTTGAATGGATTCGAGCCTCTCGCGCAGTTGCTTCTTGGACTCACGGTCTTGTCGTAGCAACGTCATCGGGAGTTGTGCAAGTTCTAAGCCGTTCAGCATCTCATCCACTACTTGCAGCGCTTTGTCTTTCTGTGAAGTGACAAGCACCCGTTTGCCGCTGGCAACCAAGTGACATGCGAGGTTGGCAATCGTAAGCGACTTCCCAGTCCCTGGCGGACCTTGCACGACTGTGATTCTTGTCTTGGGGTCGTCTACCAAATGTGCCACTCGCCTTTGGCTTGGATTTGACGGGAACGGGATAAAACAGCTTCCTTCTGTCTTCGAACCTGTCACTTGTCGGCTCTGACGGACGTTTGCCGACAATCCAGCCGAGCGCCGTAGATGCCACCGCCGACGACCCTGCGTGAGCAATATTTTCCAAATCACTCACCAAGAAGTAGCTAGTCTTGGGCGCTATGAAACACGCTGCATTATCGACGACCGTGAGCTGCATCTGTGATCTAGGCTGCGCTGGAGCAGTATTCAGAGACACCGTCAAGTCTTGCCTCTATACGAACCGCTAGCTCCCTCGCGATTGATTCACAGAACTCTCGAAGCGATCCACACGTTAGCGGGAGTTCGGGTGTTCGCTCAATGAGCCGCGCAATAGCAAGTTCCTGCGCGCCCGTGTCGAAGTCTGTCCGGAACGGAAGGGAGTTGAAGCGAACTACGATCTTCTGTCGCTCTTATTACCAGTTTGCCGCCATCAGGGGTGATGGCAATCGGCATGGTCAACAAGGGAGCTCGGAAACTCTTGCCGTTCGACTGACCGATGACATACGGGTATCCGTACTGTAATTCACGTTCGTAAGGGTTCAGCTCCATCGTTGCCATCATCTTTTGAATAGAGCTGTGGACCGGAGACTCGCGGTCGATGATTATGTCGCCGCCCTTTGTAAGCAGCGTTTCGTATCCCCGCTTCAAACCATGCGAATTCGTGTGCTCTGGAATGTGCTGGCGTCCAACGAACATATGCGGCTGAGGCTGTCCTTTGGCGCTTCAGGAGGGTTGCGTACGCGGCGGTGAGGGCCTCAATCAGTCCCGGTTGAAGTTCAGGCGATGCAGGGTCCTCGATAGTGGTTTTCGGTGTATCGGTGGCGCTCATCAATTCTCGTCGAACCTGCTGGATAAAGGCAGTTTACCTTTGAAGGGTGTCCAGTGGAATGAAATATGGCGCCCGGGTGCCCCAGGTTCGCGCCCATTTGTTGGGCGCTATCCTGGGAATACACGTGTCCCCGCGACTGACAACCGACAACTGGTCACTGACAACTTCGTTATCACACGCGTCCGTGATCTGCGTCCTTGCTGCTGAGCGCCGCTGTACCTACACTCCTCCACGGAAGGATGAGGGAGAGCTGTCGTCCACGTAGACGGCGGCCAGATTGAGGCGCTTTGCGGGCGTCCGAGCCCGCAGCCGAAATCCTGAGCGACCCTGAGCGAAAGCGAAGGGGAGTCGAAGGACCCTCGTCGGCTCTTCACTCGGAACAACGTTAGGTGGTTCGACCTGTGATCGGTCACGCTCGTCCTCGATGTCTCGCCCATCTGCCAGCCCACACCCCCGCCCCGTCCGAAGAAATCCCGCCTAACTCCTTTGTTAAGACGACTTTGCCTATAACTCCAATGGCTGCACGAACTTGCGCACGATCGTGCCGCAAACCCTTTGTTTTCAAGAACAGGGGGAGGGGGGAGGGGGTACCCCATCACCCTCCAATTCCCAAATCGGGAATCGCGAAGAGTCATGCTGAAATGCGTTGGAGAAGAACAACGATGGCCGTGAAGTGGCTATGACCGAAACCGTTTTTGCTCTGCTCGCGGAGTGCGTCGCCGGGAAGACTGCCGATGACTTCGTGTTGACCCGGCCTAACGGCAAACCCGTTCGTGACTTTCGACACACATGGACGAACGCTTGCCGCCACCCCGGAACGCCTGGGCCGTTGTTTCACGATCTACGGCGGACCGCAGCGCGTAACCTCAGGCGAGCTGGAATCGCTGAGGGTGTGCTCATGAAAATAGGGAGATGGCGCACTCATTCGGTCTTTGAACGATATGCTATCGTTGATCAGAACGACATTGCAGCTGCGATGAAAAAGCTACAGGCAAGCGAGCAGAAACTCGACAACAGCTACAGTCGAGCCGAAATCCGACGCCGTCGCTAAGTTGGTCATTGTCGTTTAGCCTAATGTTCTCTTCACTTTGAGCACTAAGCCGGGATGGCGGAACTGGCAGACGCAGCGGACTCAAAATCCGCCGAGGTTTACCCCTCGTGGGGGTTCGACCCCCCCTCCCGGCACCAACTCTAAGCCCTTTAGGATCATTCGGATTCTGGCGATGATTTGAATCGTCCGAAAGCTCAACCTTCCCTGCAGGCCGCAATGCTCTGTTAGAGAACGGTTTGATATTCAGCAAATGGACATGCGTCGGACTTTTCAGGCGAATCGGAAGCGCGGCGGATTGACACGCCGTCACGCCTTGGCTATACGGGCATGCAGGCGCTCGGGTTTCTTCGAACTGTGCTGAAATGGTGAGTCTGGGTCGACAGACAGGGCGTGTAATGCCCTATCTGTGCTATGATCGACAGGTGAAGAAAACCCGGAGGCTACGTAAGGTTGTAGACGAAACGACCCAAGTGCGTTGTGCTCTCGGAAAAGGACTCATCCGCGAAGAGGTATGGCAAGACTCTCGCGGCGCGGTCGCCAAGTACAACCTGGCTTTTTATCAATCACGCTCTTTGTGCCAGAGATAACGGCAGGGTGGTGGGCTACGACAACAGCCACGGTGATCATCATCGGCATTTCGCCGGCGCCGAAGAGAAGTTCGCTTTTATCAGCTACGAAGGCCTGCTGGAACGATTCCTAGACGAAGTGCGGGAACTCCGCCAGAAGAAGGAGCCGATATGAAGTTGAAAATCAACACGGATGGATTTGAAGGCTACGCGAAGCGGGCTCTGGAGCGGGCTCGCACGCTGGATCGACGGGAAGACATCAAGCCGGAGATCACCATCACGTTCGAGGACCCACTCGCAATGGTCGAAGTCCTCACGGCGGAGCGTCTCCGGCTCGTTCAGAAAGTGCGAACAAAATCCTCGTCGATTACGGCGCTGGCGGCCGCGCTGAAGCGCGATCCCAAATCTGTGCGCCGAGACGTTCTGAAGTTAGAGCGAGCGGGAGTGGTTCGAACCCGCGAACAGATCAATCCCGGCCACGGACGCGTGAAAATCGTCGAACCTGTAGCCCGCGAATACCGACTCACTGCGGTTCTTTAACCTGTTCGGTCGAACGTAAGGTCCCCTCGGTTGACCTAAAACCGGGCGCCAGCACATGAATCACTGCGCCAATTTCTCGGCCGCATAAATTACGCCAGCCGGAGCACACTCTTTATGCGCTACTTTTTTCCGACAAGGCTTGGAGATTTCTAGAAACGCGTAGAGCAGAGATGCCACTGTTGCGGCCAACAGAATCCCTCCTGACGCAGTGGGCACCGGCATGACGACTCGGTCAAAAAATTCGTGCCTTCCTATACAATGGTCCGCGATGGTCGAAGATTGAGAAGGTGGCCTAGTATTTGTCCGCCATGTTGCTCTTCCGCAATAGAGCGCAATACAGATCCTTATCGTTAACAAGTGTAGCGCTGTTTATATGCGTTTGATGAGACCTTAACCGAGGCGCCGCTCTCCGTCCTGACCTTCCGATCGCGCTGCAAAGTCCATTGCAGGCGACGGCCAGTTGGCTCCGTCTTGTACTTGTTCGAGAGACGGCGCGTCGCTGTGAGGACCTTGCCATCAGATTCGCCCACAGCTCCTATTACGTTTCGTTTATCTGCCGGGGCAGCGACTGGTATTCGTTCATGGATAACGCCCAACTCATTGTCGGCGCGCTGCCCGGTGGCTCTCTAATTACCGATTACTTCGCCGGTCTCGATCGCGTGCCGATCTACATTCGAGCGGGTGCGATCCTGCCATCTGCGAACTCGAACAACTCCCGATTTGCTGGCACCCAACATAGTTGACCCGATACGACGTTGTGGGAAGCAAGGGTGTCCCCAGTCCGTAAAACGCCCACCCAGTACTATTGAAGAACTCCACCAGATCGCGGTCACAAGGACGGAACGCCGACAATACGTGCAAGTGACTTCCCCGAACGAGACTTCTTGCCCGAAATAACCTCTGGATGACCCGCGGTTGGCCTGTTTCTTATTTGCCAGAACAAAAAAAATCGCCCAAATGCATTGGTGCCACAGGTCACGGCTCGAGCGATTTATCCATCAGAATGCGCCCTCCGTGCTCAGCAATCGATGCAAAAACCTGGCGTCCATTGAAGCGGTAAGCCTGGTATGACCGCTGCACGCGCACGACGAATCCTTGCTTGCGGAAGATGTGCTGGAAAACTTGTTCGTCGCCTCGGTCACCGCTCCCCGATACCCTCTGCGCATGCCGTTTTCCAAGCAAGCCGCTACGAGGTGCTGCGCAACGCCTCTTCCAACGACGCGATCGGATACCCCTAGCAGGAACAGGTGGAGCGACTCGCCGGGATGCGCCGTTCGGCCGCTCCGGTACTCCGTATCTAGGTGGCCGAGGATATCGAAGATCGGATCGAACTTCGCGCTCAGCCGATCTATCCCATCAGGCAGCGCCGATGCTGAGTCCTCGGTGAGCAGCGCGCCAATCAGCTCGCCCGTGTCCGCGAAACGAGCCGCCATCGTCAACCCATCCGCCGCTGCCCTGGGGCAGAGCAGCCGGACAAAACTCTTGGAACTCAGAACTGCTAAGGCCTACCGCCACCCCAGCAGTTGCGCCATTGCTTCAGCGTCAGAGGGGACACAGACACCATACTCGATCTGCTCAAGTGAATTCACCTTAGGTACCTCCTTCCATCCGCAATCGCCGATAACTCGACTAACTCTGACTCTACTGCCTGAATGGTTGGCCAATCAGAAAGCGCCTTCGAGGAGGTCGCAGCCCAAGCAGCTCTCCGTAATGCCACATTTCCCCGAACCGGACTTCCGGGAAGTCAGGGGCTGCCCACTTGTACGAAACGGGCGTTATACAGCCAGATGAAGGAAAGGATTCGTAAACACTGGCCGACTTATCGTTACTGATCGTGACTCAGAGAGTACATTGGCGATCAATGCACTCACCGAGATCCGCCGATTCAGATTGCCGAGACGAAACAGCGCGATGGGTCAGGCGCTGGGGCTCGCGGCCGCCTCGGAGGCCCGCGCCAGTGCTTGCGTGTCGATATACTCCCGGATGTTCGTCAGTTTGCCGTTACAAACGGTGATTTCGAAGACCCAATGGTCCACGAACGTCTTATTCGTGGTTTTGATTTTCCCGTTAGCGACGCCGACGACCAGAACGCGGTCTCCCTGCGCCACGAATTCGGGTGGCTTTGGATACGTCATTTCTATCTCTTCGGACGCCTTCTGAAGCACATCCGCCAATCCCGCGTGCCCGCGGTGCGTGCCGGCCAGCGGCCAGTCCTCGCCCGGAATGATCCACTCGATGTCTTCGGCGACCAGCGCCAGCAGACCCTCCTTATCGCCGCTGCCTATTGCTGCAAAAAAATCCTTCACAATCTGGACATTCTCTTGTGTGCTCATCGAAATCTCTCCATTTCCCTTACATCAAGTGTGTCCGATCTCCTTCTCGGGCCAAGTCGCGCGGTCATAGATTGATTACTGCTGCTTCTTGAACAAATCCTGGAAGATGAGCTGACCCCAAGTGCGGCCGCGTGCGTGCACCAGCGCGCCCCCCTCGTTGAGCTTTCCCAGCGTGACGGGTGCGAACCCGAGTTGTTTGGCCAAATCCGCCACGGGGGAGATCGCGTCCTCGTCGTCGCTCGACAGAAAGACGACCCGATGGCCGCCTTCGACGACCGGATCGGTAGCCAAGATGGCTGCACCCAGGTGATTGAAACCTTTCACGACCTTAGCGCCGATGAAGGATTTCGCAACGAAGGCGGAGGACAGGAGGCCGTCCAGCTCTTCAGGGAGAACTCCAAACGCGTTCGTCGCGTCGATGACCGTCTTGCCTTTCCAACTCGGCAGGGCCTTCGCAACCTCGCGATGTTCCCCGAACGGGACCGCCAAGATGATGGTGTCGGCCTCAAGTGCATCCTGCAGCGACCTGGCGACGACCGTGGGTCCAATCGCCCGAGCCTGCGGCGCCAACTCCTCAGGTGACCGGCGACTCGCGACAGTCACGTTGATATTTTTACGGGCGAAGGCGTGGGCGAGGCCCTGACCTATCTTTCCGAATCCTACGATTGCGTAACTCATACTGTTTCTCCGATCCGTGTTTATATTGATTCCCAGCCTTCGACGGCGGGGGCATCACATTCCGTTCTGTGGCGACCTTCCGTAAACGTCCCGTGGTAAGTTGCTCTGCGGGCCGCCGGAAGATCAGCCGCTAACAGAGGTCTGCAGACGTTAGATCGCCGACATGCCGCCGTCGACATTCAACTCCACCCCGTTCACGAAGCTCGAATCGTCGGAAGCAAGAAACAGCGCGACCGTCGCGATTTCCTCAGGTTGACCCATCTTTCCCCGCGGGATCAGGGATTCGAACATCTCCTTCGCCTCCTTGGTGAGAACTTCTTCCTGCATCGGTGTGGCAATCGGGCCCGGGCCCAGCACGTTCACCCGGATATTCCTGCCCTTCAGTTCGTTGAGCCACGTGCGTGCGAAGGAGCGTAATGCCGCCTTGCTCGCTGCATACACGCCGAAACCAGGAAAACCCTTCACCGAAGCAACAGATCCGGTCATGATGATCGATCCACCATCGTTGAACAGCGGCAACGCCTTCTGAACCGTAAACAGCGTTCCGCGCGTATTCAGGCCGAAGGTCGCATCGAAGTGCTCCTCGGTAATCTCGCCCAGTGGTAGGGCCTCGCCTCGGCCGGCGCTCGCGAACAGGACGTCGATCTTGCCCTTTTCCCGCTTGACCGTATCGAACAGACGGTCGAGGTCGTCGAGATTGGCCGCGTCACCGCGTACGCCGGTCACGTTTCGGCCAATCAGCTTGACGGCCTCATCGAGCTGCTCCTGCCTCCTACCCGTGACGAAAACGTAGGCGCCTTCTTCAACGAAGCGCATGGCGCTCGCCAGCGCCATGCCGCTCGATCCACCCGTGATGACTGCAACTTTTCCTTCAAGCTTTCCCATAATTACTCCCTTCGGTAGATGTGTAGCATTCGGTACAGTAGAGTAGAGTTCTTCAGCGGTGGACGAGAACTGCTCAGAAGTCCTAATATTTTGTCTATTCGTCCAAAAGATAGAGGCTAAGTTGGATTCGATAACAGACATCTTTAGAACGATGCACGTAACCGCTTTCGGTCTGCACAGGCTCGAAGCCACAGCCCCGTGGGGCGTAAAACAGGAAAACCAGACCGAAGAAAAAGTCACGCCTTCCGACAAAAAGATGTCACCCACAGATTTGGCGCACTTCGCCATGCTTTCGCGCGGCAACTGCTGGCTGAGTGTGGAAGGGATTGCGGAGCCGATTCCCCTCACCGGTGGTGATTGCTTTTTACTGGCTAAGGGGACTTCGATTGTTTTGCGCGACAGCCCGCGAACACGTCCGAGGTGGAGCTTCCGCGAGATCGGGGCCAAGGCCAACGGCAATGTCGCTCTTTGTGGCGGCGGTGGCGCACCGACGACAATCGTCTGTGGATCCTTGAGTTTCGATCGCGCCAGCCTGAGGCCGATCACTCAGTTATTGCCGAACTTCATTTTGATGAAGGCCGATCAGGCACGCACGCTTGCTCTTCACACCACAGTGCAGGCGCTCGCGTCAGAGATGGAAGAACAGGCGCCGGGATCTGAAGTCGTCGCGAGTCGGCTGGCCGAGGTTCTGTTTATCCAGGTACTCCGGGCGCATATGGCGTCGGGACCGGAACGCAACAAAGGATGGCTTCGTGCAATTTTCGATCCTCAAATAGGCGCTTCTCTGAGTGCCATTCACGACAGAGTGAATACACCCTGGACAGTCGAATCCCTGGCGGAAGCGGCGGGCATGTCTCGATCCGCATTCGCAGTACGTTTCAAAGAGCTACTCGGACAAACGCCGCTGGAATACGTAACCGAGTGGCGGATGCAGAAGGCGATACAGCTACTTGAACGCCGTGACAAAAAGCTCCCAGAAGTCGCTCGATTGGTCGGTTACGAGTCCGACGCCGCATTCAGTAAGGCGTTCAAGCGAGTTGTCAGGGCTAATCCTGGTGAATACCTCAGACGTGGTTTGAAGGACCCAAAATCGACCGAAGCAGACCACGATCAGTCCCCATAAACGCGCCACTGTCCGGGAAGCCACCGGGACGGTTAGTCGGCAAGCCGGCCAAGTGCCTCCGAAACCGGTCGGGCATGCACCCAGAAGCCAAGTGGTTGGCCACCGCGCTCTGTCTAAAGGGAGTACATCTCTTCTCTAACCTCATTGAGCGACGAGTTTTCCGGGGATTACTTGGGTGTCACGTCCGGAGGAGGCGATATTTTACGGTTCTTCATCCATTCGATACTTGTTTGCTCACGGTTCCTCCTACTTTTGAGCTCATCCAGATCCGGCATGAATATCTGCAGACCCGCTTGAGGTGTGATACGGGTATATCCGTTTACAAGTTGGTCCTGGTAGTGCGCCAGATCTAGGTCGAACCACGCATCATTAGAAATATCGATCATGATCAGGTCGACATCATGCATCGTGAGCTTCCCGAAATCGAGGGAACCGCCTTTAAGTCGCAGAAAATTGCGCCACTGCTCGACGTGGGCTTCATCTTGAGCATCACCGTACACTTCTTCCAGATCGGGATTGACGACGCGCACGCTGGTGAGCTGTCCACGGATATGCGGAGGCGGAAGCAGTTTTATGGGATCGAAAAAAATGTCATTCCCCGTGACTTGAACGCCAGGAAGGCTCTGAGCAGGAAGGAAGTCGGCGAGCGTGACTCGGAAACGGCCCAGCAGACCTTTCATCGGGATCTTTAGCAGGTTGAGCTTGGTAACACGTACTCGGATCTGATTCTCTGGCGCAACGGAGATTGTGCCGACCAATTCGATGGGGAGAGCAACAATCTTGTGCAGGGTTCCATGGAGAGTGATCTGATCTCCATCACCCGAGAGAGTAATGTTTTTTAGTGGAGAA
The DNA here is from genome assembly GCA_963738905.1 of uncultured Acidobacteriaceae bacterium. Taxonomy (GTDB): domain Bacteria; phylum Acidobacteriota; class Terriglobia; order Terriglobales; family Acidobacteriaceae; genus DASRAA01. Next base: position 476,250 of record CAVTYG010000003.1, on the reverse strand, counting down.
TTGGGCGCGCCGTTCGAGTTCAGAAAGTGAGCGATATCGCCGATATTTGCCCGCAGCACACCGTTGGCGATCACCAGATTGAACGATTCGAGATCGTCGAAGGAAGGGTCATCGTCGCGGCGAGTTCGCACCATTTGCCCACGAAGCCAGCGAACGTACACCCGGAAATCCGGTCCTTTCTCCAGCTTCAGATTATGCGCGTAGACTTTCGTAGGGCCCCGATCATCAGAAGTAGCGGTTGTGGCTCCGGCTTCTGGAGAACTCGAGATTGCCGTGGCCGTTTTGGCATGGGGTGTGTCGCCATGCCTTCGGCTGGCAAAAATCCAAATTAGCAATAGAGTTACTACCGATAAACAGATCGAGATTGCTAAACGTGCACGCATGACATAATGCCCGACCCAAAGCAGGCCTGGTTTTTTCTTGGATGCACGCGCATGCCTAGGAGATCACTTCCTAGAACCGGACTTCTGGGGAGTTTGGGCTGCCCACTTCTACGGAATGGGCGTTTTACGTCCAAGTGGCGGTGCCAATGCGGTTGCTAGATGCTGGCCTACTTATCGGGAGTATCTCTCAGAAGCCGGTGTCGGGCCAATGTGACAGGGGAATCCTGCTCCGAGCGAACGTCGATCTGGTTGGTCAAGCTCGTACCGCGGTGTGCTATGGGTGTTCCGCGACTGAGCTCGGTGGCGGCGCAGCGCCAAACGCGTTGCAAGAAGGTGTAGAAACTCAGGGTCCACTTGGAACGGAGTCACCAACCGTTAACTCTTACGCTCCCGCGGTATTGGTTAATCCGTTGTTGTTAGGCTCGACCCAAGCGAGAAAAAGTTTGTAACCTACCGACAAAACGATCGCGCCGACGAACAGGCCGATGATCCCCATCACAACGAACCCTCCGATGGCGCCGAGGAAAACCACGGCGGTTGGAACCGAGGCTCCACGGCCCAGCAGTATGGGCTTCAGTACGTTGTCCAACAAACCCACGAACGCGCACCAAATCAGGAAGACAACCGCCGTGGTGGTGGAGGCAGTAGCGAAGACGAGGGCGACTGCGGGGATGAGTACAAGGATCCCAATCTGTAGGACAGCAGCGATGAGAAAGATCACTGCCCACAAGCCCGCTCCCGGCAATCCCACGACGAGAAAACCTATTGCAGCCAGCGCGGTCTGAATGAGGGCTACCCCGAGAATGCCGGAGGTCACGCTACGGATGGTGGAACCAATCAGGTTCTGGAACTCAGCGCCGCGCTCGCCAAACAGCCGGTTGGCAAGCGCGCGCGTTACTTCTGCGGCACTTTGGGCGTTGGCCAGCAGTGCTCCCGCAATAAGAATCGAAAAGAAGAATTGCAGCACGGTCAGGCCGATGCCCGCAGTCGCAGAAAGTAGCTTTGGAAGGATAGTCTTGATCTGAGGCGCGAGTAGTTTCACAGCCTCCGTCAAGTTGTTCGAGGCCACGCTCCAGATACGGTTCAAAGGAGCACCGATAAGAGGCCAAGTCTCGAGGTTGGGCGGAGGAGGCGGAACGACAAAGGTTCCTGCGTCCAGGTGGTCCATTAAACTTTGGACGCCCTCCGCCGTGCTCGTAGCCAACAGCACGACAGGAACAATAAGTACCGCCAGCAAAAGAATGGTCCAGATAGCGGCTGCCCAACCTCCACGTCCCGTTATTTGCTGTAGCTTTAGAAAGACAGGATAAGAAGCCACAGCGATGATAACGCCCCAAGCAACGATAGGAACGAAGGGGGCCAATATCAGGAGACATACGGCCGCGAGTAAGGCAACCAGGCCGATGTTAATGGAGGCTTCCACCGCACGGGCGATGTAGGCATTTTCCGTTTCAGATGTTTCGGTCGTCATTGTCTAAGTCCTCCCGAAGAATCGAGTGTTGCGCGCGCACTGACGGAACAAGCAGATTGGAAAACCGCGTATAACTAGGAACTATCGGGCTTTCTCTGCGGCATCATGCACGGCCAGAGCCACGGTGCCTGCGTGGACTGCCAGCGCAATCAGAATGCCTGTCATCGTTAGCCCCAGCAGGGCGATCGCGATGGCAATCACCCTTGATACCCTGCGTACGGGCCGGAAATCGCCGTAGCCTACGGTGGTTGCGGTGACGAAGGACCAATAGACGCTGTCGAATCGCGACCATCCTTCCTTCTTGCCGGCGACTATTCCCAATACGGCGATGGCCGCCGCCAAGCTTAGGAGCAAAGGGAGGCTAAGCCACAATCCGAAGCCGAACTCCTTGAGAAATGTGATCGTCAGACCTGAAAACAGCAAGTCATTTACCTCACGTTCAGCGGTGTACAGAAAGCTGTTGGCCTTCTACGCTCAGCCACAGGCTAAAACCGAGAAGAGGTATGTGCGCAGCCCTATTTCGGCTTCTTCCTCGGTAAGATTCCCGCTGCTCCAATGCCGCCGGTCTTGCCAGAGACCGACTGTTGTATTGCTCCCTTTGCAGCGCTAGCAGCCAAACCCCCTACGTCGGGAACAAAGCTTGGGTTGGATGTCGTCCCTTCAATTTTGAAGGGCACGCCTCCACTATCGCCACCTACGCCCAATCTCCCTGTCCGTGCTTCGGACCTGCCAGTCTGCAAGTCGGCAATCATCTGGAAATCGAGCGCCCCGTTCGGGCTGATCGTGCCTGCGCCGGTCACGACGCCGAGGGATGGTATCGTCACGTTGATGGCGTCCGCCCTTGTCATCTCTGGAGCGATGCGCGCATTCAAGCTGGCATTCTGAATGGTCGTGTCGGGGTTCGAGGGAGCCTTTCCACTGAAGGCTGATAAAGCGCCCAACTTCGCACCCATATCGAAACCAGCCAATTTCGTGTTCGACATCCGCACCGGGCCGGCGATCACCAGTTTCTCGAGCGGGCCGATGATTGCCAAGTCGGCAGACAGTGTTCCTCCATTCAACTTTGATCCGGAAGGAAGCACGACTCCAAGGGCTGGGAGCATCAATTCAAGTTCATCGACCGACATATCGGGGGCGCTGAGCTTCAGATTCATCACATCCGCTTCACCCTGAGTATGAAAACCGCCCGTGAGGTGGGCAACAGCTTTGCCGAATCCTATGTCCCCTTGGGTGATGGTGCCAGCCTGTTGGTCGAGGTTCTCGTCGAGTGCGTACTTGATCGTCACTGCTTTCGGGGCCGGTGACCCCTTGGGCGAAAGCTTAAGCTTTTCGCAGGTGATTACACCCACCGCCTTGGCTTGGGTGCCAGTTGAGTTCAACGTTCCTTCCATATCAGCGTAGCCGCCAATGCCGCTCGCCGGATCGATGAAGCCCGAGGCCGCGAGGTCCAGGCTCTTCACCTTTATTGAGGCGTCGAAAGGCGTCTTGGCCGAATCCTGCGGATTGATCGGTCCCGCTTTGCCGGTGAGGTTAGCGCTGCCGCCGCCCGGCAGGTTGACGGTCAACTCGAACGGAAACTGAGCTGTGAACGAGAAGTTCTTAACTTCCGCGTTCAACTTGTCGTAAACCTGCGGCTTCGCTGTTGAGTTGGCATGGCCGATCGCCAGCTTTCCATCTTTAATCTCCAGCTTGGCGATCGAGAGGCTCTGGGACCCGCCGGACTTTGCTGGTTCAGCAGGTTGGTTCTTATTAGTCCCGCCGAGGCTGGAAAAGTTCCAGGTTCCGCTAGACGCTTTGAGCAACGTGATCTGAGGCTCGTCCAGCACAATTCCCGTAACGTTGAGTTGCTTGGAGAAAATGAGAGGCATCAACTCGACACCAACTTCCAACGACTTCGCCGTGATGAACGGCGACTTGCTGAAGGCCGGATCGTCGGCGATGCTGACATTCTCCACGCCGACTTTGCCGCCGAAGAGCGAAAGGCTCATCTCCCCCAGCGTTACTGGCCGACCCAATGCATTCGTCACCTCCGACTCGATTTTCGGACGGAAGCTGTTGACATTAATGAAAAGCGGAAGTGCGATGAGGATTACCACTACTGCCGCGACAACGATTCCAGCGATCTTCAGGGTACGTTTGCTGATTTGCATTGGCTTGCTCCTACCTCTCGCGTTTTCGAGGGAGTTACGGAAGTTCCACGGCCCAAGCGACGACCTTCCAGCCCGCGTCCTCTTTGGTCCATAACAGCAGGAGAGCGGGTGATTGTTCCTCCCCATAGTTCAGTCGGCTGGCGCTCAAATAATATGCGCCGTATTTTGCATCAGCGGGCCTCAAATCCGGAGAACCTTCGGGCATCTGACGATGTTGGCACAGAAAGCTATTCGCCTTCTGATCGGGCACGGCCATGATCGCGAAAGCATTCGAGTTTTCCTGCTGAACTGGGCGCAGAAGATCATTGCTGGGCTGCAGACTCGACATCATGTCGGAGAGACTGGTGCCGGATGGGATTCTCGCGAGCGGCCCTTGCAGTCCAGACTGAATTCTGGCGACGGGAGTCAAGTTCTTCTGGTCTGCGGAGGGTGGCGCGAGACACGCGTACGAGCGCGGTGACGCAAAGATGGAAGCCTGGGTAACATCCCGTTTCACGATCCAAGTCTGGTAGAACTTCGTGATATCTTTTACGGCGGCGGGATCGCCGGTAATACTCCGCGGTTCTTCCACCTTAGGTACGGTCTCTGCAGCGTTGTTTGGGACGATGCCAGCATCACTGCTATCTTCGATGCGGATGGCAACGATTTTCCAGTAGCCGCCCTCCTGAGCCCAAAGCAGGGACATAACCTTGTTCCGGCTGTCTCCCTGCTTTCCGCGAAATGCAGTGGCGAAGTATTTCCCATTAGAGCCCTTACTCGTACCGTTGTTCGGTGTGGCAATGCATTCCTCGTCCGGCACCATATCACCCGGCACACCCACTAGCAGGAATTCGGATGCATACGCGTTCTTCGCTGGCTTTAATTTCGACCATTTGTCGGCGGGCGCGAACACGTCGGCAACGGAATTTGCCGTGCCCGTGCTATCGCCAAACTTCTGCATCGCCATCATGGTGCGCAGCCGAATCATGCCCGGCGGCACGGATTGACCACTCTTCTGCGCCACCACCTCCAAACACGGATAGCTGAGGCGTGAGAAGTAAGCAACCGACTTATTTGGTTCTTTCCCCACTACCCAGCTTTGCAGGAAATCGTGTGCGCTCTTATCGACGCCCTGATCGGCCTCCACCGCGGGATTCATGGGAATGTTTCCGAGGCGCGCAGTGGCGGTCTCCTTGGGCGGTTTCCCGCCGGTTCCGAGCTGTCCAAAGACGTTGCGCCACCAGCCATTGAGACCCGACCAGCGACCGTCATGGCGGTCCAGGTTGTTTCCCGCGCGGACGTCCGAGTTGGAAGCGCTCAAGTGTCCATTTACCAGGGCCTTAGGAAAGCTGGAAGACCGGTAATCGACATCGATGTCGGCCAGTTTATGGTCGCGCGAAATGGAGAACTGGATCGAGGGCGGTCCGTTCTTCAGTCTGTAACAAATGGGAAAGCCCTTGTGATAGACGCTGTTGTCCTTATCGTGAAAGAACTCCTGGCTGCGGTCCAGGATGTCCAAAGCGTCGGGCTTCAGATACACATACAGGCGGAACTGGAGGTCGCCGCCGACACCAGATTCCTCGCCCATCACTTGGTCGACGGCTTCCACCAGGTCGATAGCGCGACCAAGGCTCTTGCCTTGCGCATCGGTCATCTTAGCGTTCAGCAGCGCATGGGTCACGGCGTCGAACGTCGTGCGGGTGGACAGTCGAGCGTTGTCGTAGGCCTGTTCAGCGACAAGGTCACTCCCGGTGGTGGCGTTGTAGTGGTGAATGAAGTCGTCGATCAGCCGTTTTTGCTCAGGGCGCAACACGGCATAGGATTTGCCAAGCTCCAGGGTTTCGCTTTTTGGCTTTTGGGAAGTCGCCGCCTGCTTCTGAATCGGTTGCGTTTGAGCAACAACCATTTCAATTGAGGTGAGTGAGCAAACGATAAGAACGATCAGTCGGGCCATTGGTTTCATCGTGAGCCTTCTGTCATCAGTTTGCCGGCCCTGACGGCGCTGACCTGCCAATGGTGGTAAAGGTCGCGCCAAAAGGCGGCTCGTTTGGGATCCAATGCGAAGCACGAACCCTCGATTGGATTTACTCCGCCTCGCGGCGAGTGGGTGAACCTGTGCTACCGATCCCCTCACTTCTGACCGCCTGTAACTGTTGCTCAGTTGTTGCCAGCATCTCCTGCAAGACATCAACCAGGTGAGAGGGAGTGTCGGGACTCGACAGCCAGCCTTGAATCACTTCCTTACGCGACTCAAGCTCCATCATCTGGCGCCAGCGAGGCTCGCCCGACATCCCAGGCTGCGTGAACATAGCGTTCTCTCTCGATTGTTGGAACAATCACATTTTCGCCAGAGGAAGCAGCGCTGATCGCCTTGCAGGCCCGGAGTTGCCCAAGGTACCGCAGTGGCTCAAATACCACATGGGACAAGTGCCAGGTCAGCGCCAGGGCTTATCGAACGCCAACCTCAAAGCTATATCCGCACGGAGTACATCGACAGTTAGTAACGCGGTTCCAGAGTTCGCGCGCCTCTTCAAATTGGGCTCTCTTTTCGCGGTCAGCGCGCGCTCTCAGCGGCGCGAACCGTTTGTTCCGGAGTCTCGCCGAACAATGTGTGATAGATAAAGCCCCCCAAGGCACCGCCGACAATCGGCGCCACCCAGAAAAGCCACAACTGCCCCAATGCCCATCCCCCTACAAACAGAGCCGGTCCCGTGCTACGCGCAGGGTTCACCGAAGTGTTGGTCACCGGAATGGAAATCAGGTGGATGAGGGTGAGGCCTAGCCCAATCGCGATGGGAGCAAAGCCTTTGGGCGTTCGTTCTTCAGTGGATCCCATAATAATGAAGAGGAAGAACATGGTGAGGACCACTTCAGCCACCAGACAGGCGAGAAGTGAATAGCCACCAGGCGAGTGTTCTCCATACCCATTGGACGCGAATCCGCCAGCTAGCGTGAAATCCGCCTTCCCGCTCGCGATTACATACAGGACACCCGCCCCCACGATGCCCCCCAGCACTTGGGCAATAATGTAGGCCGGCAACTCCGAAGCGGGAAATTTCTTGCCGGCAACCAACCCTACCGAAACCGCTGGATTGAGATGACATCCAGAGACAGGGCCGATGGCGTAGGCCATCGTCAGCACGGTGAGGCCAAACGCGAACGAGACCCCCACGAAGCCTATCCCCAAGCTTGGAAATGCTGCGGCCAACACGGCGCTCCCACAGCCTCCAAATACTAACCAAAACGTTCCAAAGAATTCAGCAGTTGCACGCTTCGTAATCGACATATGTTCTCCGACTGACTGCTAGTTTTCGTCACAATGCATCACGGAACACGAGAGGCTGCTCGGATGGCCGACCAAGTACAACAGGGGCCTCGCTGCAACCCACTTCCTCGCAAAGATTGGCCCGGTGCGAGGCCCGAATGCTACCACGTCTCACAGTCTGGGCCGAAGCGCTTTCTTTGAATCGGATTTCCGCGCCGGGCGGGCTCCTAACCTCCAAGCCCAAAACTCCTGCGGAGCCATGCCATTCCTAGCGACGTCGAAATCAACAAGAGCCCAAGGATTCCGACGAGAGGCAGCCCTGTCGCCGTCTTCGGCAACTGCTCCGAACCAGTGGTCGAACCAGTAGTCGAAGCAGAAGTGGTGGTTCCTGCGCCACTGGGCGCAGCAGTGGGCGCTCCTTTAGCGATCAATACAGTCCCACCAGCCGGTATTGTTCCGGTCACCTGAGTATGCTCAGTCACAGCAGTAACCGGAGTCTCCACAATCTTCGTTGCGGTCACCATCATGCCCTTCTTCAGGCCCCATGCATCAACTTCCTTGCCGTCCACCGTGAACTTCTGGCCGTCCGGGATCATGAAAGCCTGATTCTCGTTATTCTCCAATGTGAGAATGACTTTGAGCGGCGGAGTCACGTGCCAGACTTTGCCGGTAACGGTCTGGATGGTTGTGACTACATAGGGCGTCGTTGTTGTTACGGTTGTGCGTTGCAGTTTCATGCCGGGCTTGAGCTGGTGGACACCAAGCTGCTGGCCGTCCACGGTGACTTTGGCGCTCGCGGGGATATTGGGAAAGTCGCGAAGACTGCCGTCTGGCATCTTGACGAAAAGGTTGTTTCCTTCGACCGCTACGACTTCTCCGCTCTCGACCTGCACTACCTTCGTCACTTGGCCGGTTGTGGTGCTGGTTTGGGTTTGCACTTGGGCGACGGTCGAGACTGCGAAAGCGAGGCATAACATCACAGCTACGACTATCAAGCTTCTTCTGATCATGTTGCGGGAATTCATTGTCTTTCCTCCGGGTCGAATCGGTTGAATAAGCCTTGGTTCAACAGCTCTCACGACCAAACTGAAGCTAATCAGCGTGTTCGTTTGCTTGGGTCTTCGCCTTTATGCACGGCTGCTCAGAGCTTTTCAGTTGCTCGTATCGGCAGCCGTCGCATGCACGATGTAACGTAAAGGAGCGCTTCCAACGAAGTAGAATGGATAACAAGTCACCAAAGTCAGGGAAGATTTAGCTCGCGGCTCGAGAACGGAAATGTTGTCGGGTGAGACTACTTGTATCTCATCAACCAGGTAATGTGTACTGCCTTGCTGCGAATGCAGATCGATCGCGTCTCCTACGTGAATATCCTTAAGTACACGGAAGAATCCGTCGCGATGTCCGGCAATTCCTATGTTCCCGCCTTCACTAAGCCATGCAGTACCAGTAATGTGCCCGACCGCCCGATCCAATGTCAGATCGTCGGTACCTTCCAAAACCGGCACCTGCAACTGGAGCGAAGGAATGTCGAGAACCCCCAACGGCGGCGGGACGTTCACGAGCAAGCTGGATTGGTACGCCTTGACACGCTTTTCTGACCAGAGGCGTAAGTCGGGCAGTCCACTCTGTGGTTGAGAATTTGCTTCGACAGTTGTTTGGGCAGATGCTTGCGAGAGCCAGAAGCTCTGCACACTGGCGTGTGAGTAAACGGCGCTGTAAGTCAGATTGCCGAGGTAGATAGAAACCAGGAACATTCCGAAGATCAGCGAAGCTCTCTCGGGCCAACTTAACCTTCGGATACCATGGTCCCAGCGCACGGCAAAACCTCCCGAGCAGGCGTACTGCGTCTTCTTCGGACTGAGGCCTTAATTATCTGAACCGGCGATCTTGTGATCAACTAGGAAAACCCCTAGCCCGGTATTACCCGGTCCGCCTGCGCACAAATGTCGACATGCCGGTGCCAGAATGGCTCGGTCAGAGCTAGCGGCAAATGAAGCAGTAGGCTTTGGATGTGACTCTATCCTCCGAAGCTCACGGGGACAAATCTCTCAGGCAGGCCGAGGACAGCCCTCAGACCCCGGTCGCGATCACTCCCAAACCAAGGAGTCGCCCACCTGAAACGGGCGACCCTCAGTGAAGTGCGTTCGACGATCATGCGCCCGAGCGGTTCTTTCGCGTCATAAACCACCAGACGATGGCGGCCAATACTACAAGAATCAGCAACCAGATCAGCCACGTCGGCAAGCCACTCGCGGCCTCCGGCGCCGCTGCCGGCGCTGCAGCTGGTTCTGCTGCGGCAGCCGGCATCGCCTCTTCGCTCCCCACTGCTACGAGGACCGGTACATTCGCCGGGGGCGGCGTCGGTTGTGCTGATGTCGCAGCCGCTGGCGCAGCGGCGCCCGTCACAGTCTTGCTTTGCGTGACTTCAACGGCGGGCTGCTCCGTGATCTTCGTGGCGGTGATGTTCATGCCCTTGCGAATTGCGAAAGCATCGACCATCTGTCCATCCACTTCAAACTTTTGGTCTTCAGGAATCTTGAACTGCTGGTTCTTGCCGTCCTCAAGGGTCAAAATTATGCTCAGCGGCGGGGTGATTGCCCAAACTTTTCCTTTAACAGTCTCTACGGTCGTGATGGTCATGGGAGTTGTCGTAGTGGTGATGGTTCGCTGGAGTTTCATCCCAGGCTTCAGATCGCGAACGCCGAGTTGCTTGCCGTCTACCGTAACCCTGGCACTCGCGGGCACATTTTCAAAATTGCGGAGAGTGCCATCCGCCATCTTGACTACCAGGTCGTTGCCCGAGACGGTCACGACTTCCCCACGTTCGACCTTTGTTACAACGTTGGCGTTCCCCGCCGTTGTCGTAGTTGCTGTTTCCACCTGTGCCGTGAGGCTCAGGGTAAATGCCAGGCAAGCCGTGGTCATCGCAACAACCGACCACGCGCACTTCCTACCTACTAGGTTCATCGCTATTTCTCCTTTCAGTGAATAATGCAGTTCGGTCTGAGTTGCAAAGCAGATTGCTGCCCTGGGACTCATGGCTGCGATTTGGTCCTTTGCCGTGAGAGAACGTTCTAACATAAGATCATCACCTCGTCACCATGAGAATCCACCCCGTTCCGATCACCAACTTGTTCTAATGTCCCTCCCCCGCGTATTCGTTTCGGATGAAGTTATACTTCGCGGTAATCTGAATCCGGGGTGCATTGCCGGTTGAGCCATCTTTGTTGTCTCTCCAGCCGTAGAGAAATTCACCGCCCACCGTGAGTGAACCGAAGGGATTCCAGATGAGGTTGCCCCCTGTGTAGTTTCCTTGGTGGTATACGCCACCAATCTGCGCTTCTGTGTTCTGCACCTGTACGAAGCTGTAGAACGCGCTGGAGCGCACCCGCTCCGACCAGAAGTGCTGCAACGATCCGTACGTCGCCACCACCGGCAATGCTTGAATGTGAGGGTTCTGCAGGCTACTGACGGCAGCATCGATACCGAGCCCGGACGTGTCATTGATATAGCGCTCGATGCCGTTTCCGTACGCAATCTGGTACACCACCGTATTGTTTCCCCAAAAACGCTCGGCGCCAGCGAAGTTGAAGCCCCAGCCGAATACCGCCTCGTGCCGGCCGTCCGGCAGAAACGCCGCAACGCTTCGGAGCAAGGCCGAGAGTTGTGCGTGTCCCCCCTCCCATTCCCGCCGCAACCTCAGAGTTCCGTCAGGAGAGGGACTGTTCGGCTCTGAGTTAAACTCCGGGGTCGTAAAAAGTACGTCCGAAGTCGGCTTCTCGGCCGAGATGCTGAAGGTGGTCTTGTTTGCCACAAGCAGACTGTAGCGGAACTGAGGGTCACGAATAGAGACCATGGCATTTGGTCCCTGGTAGTCCAGGGTATCTGCCCCGGCGTCAGGATCCATGAAATTGGAGAAGGTCTGGCCGACCAGGAAGTTCTTTGCCTGGCCGTAGGCATGCCGTAGCGTGGGCGTGGTTGCTGTGGTACCGAAGAAGTCCATTTCAAAGAAGAACCTGTAGCTGTCGCCCGATTTCGTGGGAACGAGGAAGTCCAAGTTGAAACGGGTCGCCCGTACGGATATGGTCGAATTGTTAATGCTCGTGGGCGCGGGGATTGGGATTGTTGCCGGGATGAAGCTGTCGACGTTCCCTGCGGGCTTCAAGTCGTAGATGAAGTCTGTCTTGGCGTATCCACCGATGCGCATGAGCGTATTTGTACCCGGAAGGCGAAAATATCCCGGGAACCGGGGATCGAGCGGCTCGTTGTTTATACGCGGCGCTGCGAATGGGTCTTGCGAAAATACTCTGTAGGTCACGGTGGCCTTGCCGAGTTCTATTGTCTTCGGGGTTAGCTCTACTTCGACTTTCGACTCCTCAGTCTTTTGCTCTGCCTGAATTGCAGCATTGAGATCAGTCGGTTCCGGATGCTGTGGGCTGCCGCTACCTGACAGTCTGTGTATCTCGCCCTGTACTTCAGACATCTGGGCCTGCAGGGCGTCCAGCTTCTTTTGCAGCGCCTGGATTTGTTCAGCGCTCGCAGTCGGAGCGGCTTGTCCATAGGCTGGCGCTGAAACAGCCAGGAGCAACACAAAAATTGAAAAACGAGCGAGCCTCTTGAAAGCGATGGGATGATCCATAAACTGCCTCCCAGCGGACAACAACCGTGCCGGGCTCGACCCCAGATACCTTTCCCCGCCAGTTTCAATCTTCGCTCCGGATCCCCGGCAGGCGGGTTCTGCCATTGTTCGGCACAGATGTTCTTCGCTGATGGGCAAACGCTAAACCCCTGCGCTGTTCAGCCGCTACTAGGAGTTTCCCTAGTTATTAGACTCGTCCGCTTGTGAATGCCCCGGTTCGCTCTTAATGTGGGCGTCTCACGAAGCAGTAGGGCGCTCGGCAGCCCTCGAAGAGGGGAACTCTCCGGAGGGGCGGCCATCGTGGTTACGTCCGCCTTGTGCGATCCGCCGTATCCGTAGATCGGCAACTGCCGCAGTACGCTATTTGACAATTGGAATATTCGCGGCAAACTGCACATCGATCAGCAGAGTGATGCGCCTGTCCAATTGGAAGAACAACGCAGTTTGTTTTCCAGTGAGTACGTCCCGAAACTTCGGAATCCACTGTGCGCGCAGAGTCGCAGTTTGCTCGTCTAACACTGCCATTTTCTTGACGAGGCTGTCGGCCTGAGGGTCCGTTATGTTCTCGTAGCTATTCGCGTATTCCTTGATGAGGGCGAAACGAGCGTCGCCTAGCTTCGTGGTCTCCTGAGTGTAGGCATCGTAAACCGGCCAAAATTTTTGGGCTTGGGCTTTGGTCAGCTTCATGTTTTCCGCGAGGATTTGCTTTTTCTCTGAGCGTAGGTCAGATCGCAGCAGCTCTATATCTTGTTCACTGACTGTCGATCCCGATGCCGCTGTTTCGGATTTCTGAGCCAACGCCACACTCTGGGTCAACAGTAGTGAGGTTCCCATAACAAGGACTACCCCCAACTTTTTCATTGTCTCCTCCGTGAATCTTTAAATCGAAGGCCACGGCAACCACGCTCGCTGAATCACTTTTACGTCAATGCAGCCTGGTTACTTCTCCGGTGTCGAGGGAGTAATAGGCCTCAATGACAGCGATCTTGCGTTCTTCGGCGGCTTTCCGCAGCAGTTCGCTCCTCGCCAGAATCTCCTGGGAAACCCTGTGGACGTGGTCACGTACCGCCAGATCAAGGGTTTCTGGCTTCGCGCGATCCATCTTGGTACACGAGGGAGCGATTGGGCTAACAACCGCTTCGAGATTGTCCGACTCCGACTTTCCTCCAGAACAGGCTGCCGTCACCGCACCACAGCTTTGATGTCCCATCACCACGATCAAAGTTGAACCGAGGTGTTCGACTGCGTATTCAAGACTCCCGATCAATATGGCATCGTCATCCTCACCGGCAGAGCGCACGACGAACAGATCACCCAACCCTGTGTCAAAGATCAACTCCGGGGAGACACGGCTGTCGGAGCAACTCAGCACCGCAACCTGCGGATGTTGAGTCTTGGTAAGTGATTCCCTTTGAGCTTGCAGGTCGTGCGGCGCGCCCTTCCCAGTGGAGAAGCGGTGGTTGCCGGCAACCAATTGATCCCAGATCTGATCGGCGGAACTGCTTTGCCCTTGTTGTGCCATCCCGAAAAGATTGAGCACCATGACAACGACTAGGCAGGAGCAACCACGTAGAGCTCGAAACATCAACCCCCTCACAAACCTCCAAAGCATCTGAAGCGTGCGAGTGTTCTGGGAGCGTCAGATGCGTTCTGGTTGACCGACAGAAACAATGGTGGGCGTTACAGGGTTCGAACCTGTGACTTCCACCGTGTGAATTTTGAAGTCGTAAACCTAAAACCCTTTGCTCGCTTTGCTTTTCTGCTTTGGCATCCCACCAAAATGCCCTAAAACAACTTAGTTTTCGGACGAGTTGTGTCTGGCGACCTTGGTTCCCCCTTTGAAATCAGCGTCGTCAGCTTTCAATTCAGGTCGTCGTCTTTGTAGTACTTGGTGCCCTTGGCGGTGATCTCGACCGCCACGCCCTTGTCTGTCAGTTGATACATATAGACACCGGGCGAGACCGAAGCCGCTCCGGCCAGCGCCCCACCCTTCTCCCCGGTTGTAGCCGCGGCCGTGGTTTGTCCGCCGAATTCCCAACCGGAGTTCACAAAGCTGTTGAACGCCGTATCGTTGTCGAAGACGAAGATCACACTAAATTTCTTCACCCCAAATCCGAGACCGGCCTGGAGTTCCACCACCTTCATGAACGTCTCCTGGTTGCTCTTGTTCACGGCGATGCCTTCGCCCTTACCGGATCCAAGCATGAAGATCTTCATGCCCGTATTGCTGAACACTGCATACCCTGCCGCTCCCTCGACTGCGCCTTTGGCCTTCGGCTCAGCCTTATAAAGGCGTTGCAGAGTGTCCTGGGCCATTTTTCGGACTGCCTGTTGTTCCTCGGCTTTCTTGTCGTCGGCTGCCTGCGCCACAATCGCCAGTGAGCAAGCCAGCGTGAGGACGATGAACTTCCGAATCGCGGTGCCTTTACTTGTTGTGATTGTCACGGCTTTGTACCTCCTCTTTGTTGAATGTTTACTTCTGCTACTTGATGCCGGCCGGGTCTGCGAAGTGGTGCTGTTGCCTTCGACTGAATCGTCGTACGAGACAACGTCGGCCATTTTCTAATTGATCAGCGATGTCGGATACTGGGAGTATTCCTAGTCGCTTGGCTCGTTATCATTCACAGGTTCCTAGGTCGTAACCCGCCTTGTGAATCCTGTCTTCCGGAGAAAAGGAACTGAGACAGTCGCGCAATGGAATCGGGAACATTCCGCTGCGAATAACTTGTCTGTGGCGGAGCGAAGGGCTTATCATTCGAGCAAATCTACCCATAATGTATTGGCGTACGGCGCTTTATCCTCTTGGGACATGTAACCGATGGCAACGAAAAGTGGGGACGCCAAAGGCAACGTGACAGCTGGTGACACCCTTCATTTGTCTATCTCCAATGATGGGGTGGACTTCGATGTTAACGACGAAGTCGATCGCCAAGGGCTCGGCCTCTGGAGCATGCGTAGGCGTGTCCGTCTTGTAGGTGGCCGATACGAGATTTACTCGAAAAAGCAAGATGGAACAAGGATTGAAATTTGGACGCCGATCAAGCTGGACTCTGCTGATTCGGTAGCCGGGCAAGTCCCCGAAACCGCCTCTACTTCGGAACCGGCCGTTATTCGCAATGCTGGCCGTCTGAGACTCGTCGCCATTGGAACCGATGGACTGGACTGACAAGATGAAAATCAGGCCACAAATCCTGATTGCCGACGATCATGTCGTCTTTGCTGAGAGCCTTCGGCTGTTATTAGAAAAGCACTATACAGTTGTGGGGGCCGTCGCCGATGGACGAGATCTGATTACGGAGGCTCGAAGGCTGAATCCGGATATCATCGTCGCCGACATCGGGATGCCGCTGTTAAACGGATTGGATGCCGCCAAGCGGGTACGCCAGCAACATCCAAAAGTGAAACTTATATTCCTGACCATGCAGGACGACCCCAATCTGGCTGCCGCCGCGCTTGAGTTGGGCTCGGTCGGGTTCGTCCTCAAGCACTCCGCAGGCTCTGAGCTGTTGAAGGCAATCGAACAGGTACTGAACGGCAAATCGTACGTGACGCCCAAACTCAGACCAGACGATTGGGTCAAGCAAAAGTCCCGGGCACGCCATTACTCCACCCACTTGACGGCAAGACAACGTGAAATTGTGCAGATGTGTGCGGAAGGACGCCCACTCAAGGAGATCGCGGGACGGCTAGACCTAAGCGAGAAGACGATTCAGTTTCACAAGTACAACATCATGCAAACCTTCAATCTGAAGAGCAACGCCGACCTCGTACTTTTCGCCATCAAAGAGGGGCTGGTCTCCCTCGATCCTACTCCTCAAAAACAAAACCCACTCTCCTGATTTCCATCGATGCGGTGTCCTGCTTCCGCGACTAGGAATTCCCCTAGTTGTTACGCCTCGATCCCGAACCTACTATCCAGATGTTCTTGTGAATGTGTCTCGGCGACGATGTGTCGCCAGCGACGGGCCTATGTCAGAAATCGGGATGCCTGAAGACTCTCGGAATCGTCGGCGCATCTTGCTGGCCGACGATCATCCTCTTGTGCTGGAGCGGGTGACCGCACTACTGCGAACAGCATTCGAAGTGGTGGGAGTGGCTCACAATGGTCTCGAAATGGTATTGGAGGCTATGCGGCTGACTCCGGATGCGATTGTGGCGGACATATCGATGCCGGGGTTAGACGGAATTCGAGCGGTCCGTCAACTGCGAGAAATGGGATCCGGGGCCACGATAGTCTTCCTGACGATCCATGAGAGCCCTGAACTTGTGGAGGCTTGTTTGGCGGAGGGAGCACTTGGATTCGTACTCAAATCTCATATGAAGACAGACTTGATTCCTGCCATTAAGGTGGCATTGTCGGGCCACTGCTTCGTTTCATCCACCCGCCACACGAACACCTAGGGATTTCCTTGGTTGTGGTAGGGTTGGGTCGCAGTACAAAGAGGTTGAACGCCGGCGGAATTGGATGAAACCCATCCGCGTCTGCAGCAAAGTATGTTCTCAATGGGGTGGCAAAACTGAGCAAGGAGCAGTTCTGGCAAAAAACACTGAGACGGCGACTATGAATTTTAACCACAAATTGAGTAACATAGTGATCCGGGCGGTTCGAGAACTCGCAGCGCTCATATGCATCGTCGCGCTGGCGCCTGGAAACGTGGTAGCAACGCAAACACCGCAGGCGACTCCCCCAGCCGAGCAGCCGGCGGCAAAGCTCCCGCCCGACCAACTCGATTCGCTGGTGGCGCCGATCGCGCTTTATCCCGATCCGCTGCTCAGCCAGACGCTGATAGCCTCCACCTATCCTTTGGAGGTGGTTCAGTTGCAACAGTGGCTGGCCCAGCACAAGGACCTGAAAGACAAGGCTCTGGTAGCCGCGGTGGAGAAGGAAGATTGGGATCCCACGATCCAGGCCTTAGCTCCCTTGCCTGACGTCGTCAAGCAACTGGCCGACAACATTAAGTGGACTACAGACCTTGGCAATGCTTTTCTTGCGCAACAGAGCGACGTGATGGACGCCGTGCAGCGGATGCGCCAGAAGGCCCAGGGCAACGGGAACCTGAAGTCATCCGAACAGCAAAAGGTCGAGACGAAGACTGTCGAAAGCAAGCAAGTAATCGTGATCGAGCAGGCCAACCCACAGGTCGTCTACGTACCCAGCTATAACCCGACCGTCGTCTATGGAGCACCGATCTATCCGTATCCTCCCATCTATTACCCGCCGCCGGGTTACTACGCTGCCGGTATGGCAATCTCGTTCGGAGTTGGAATCGCGATGGGAGCAGCATGGGGCGGCGGATGGTGCTGTGGCTCCAGCTGGGGCGGCAATAACAACGTCTACATCAATCACAACAATAATTTCGTGAACAACAGCAACCGTAACAACATCAACGGTGGGAACCGGAACCAAATCAACGGCGGCAATCGCGTCAATGGCGGCAACAGCAATTGGCAGCACAACCCGCAGCACCGCGGCGGAGCTCCTTACGGCGACAGAGGCACCGCCAATAAATACGGCGGCACTGCGCGTGGCGACAACAGGCAGAACCAAGCGCGGCAGCAACCCAGCGCCGGCACGCGCGACGCGTCGAACCGTGGGAGCAGTCCCAGCGCCGGTACGCGAGACGTGTCGAACCGCGGGAACAGCCCGAGCGCCGGAACGCGAGACGCGGGAAACCGTGGCGGAGCAAGCGCAGGCAACATGAACTCAGGCCGCGGTACCGGGGCCGATCGCGTCGGCAATCAGCAGGTGCGCAACACGCCCAGCTCCACCAATAGAAGTGCTTTTGGCGGTGCTGGTAGCGGTACGAGCGGCAGCCAGGCTCGGGCCAGCCAGTCGCGCGGCTCCTCCAGCATGGGCGGGTCCCGCGGAGGCGGCGGCTCACGCGGCGGCGGTGGTGGAAGGCGCAGGTAGGAAGGCACATCATGATGAGCGAGGAACTTATGAAATCAATGTCCAATACGAAAGTGCCCATGACGATGATTGCCTTCAGTCTGGTCGTTCTGTGCTGCCTGTCGCCGAAGATGAGCATGGCTCAAACGCAACCCGCAGCCAAGACCGCGGCAGTCGGGCAGAAGGGCTTCGATACTCCTCAGCAGGGCGCCGACGCGCTGATCAAGGCAGCGGGCGACTTCGACGTACCCGAATTGCTGGCGATCCTGGGCCCAGACGGCCAGGATGTTGTGGCCTCCGACGATGCCGTACAGGACAAGAACAACGCTCAGGCTTTCGCGAAAGAGGCCGGGGCAAAGAACAGTATCGAGATCTCCAAGTCGAATCCAAACCGCGCCACCATCATCGTTGGCGACGAACAGTGGCCATTGCCGATTCCGCTGGTGAAGAAGGGAGGCAAGTGGTACTTCAACTCCAAGGAAGGAAAGCAGGAGATCCTCTTCCGCCGCATCGGGGAGAACGAGCTGAACGCCATCACCGTGTGCCGTGGCTACGTGTCAGCGCAAATGGAATACGCCGCCGAGATTCACGACAACTCCGGAATAAACCAGTATGCGCAGAAGATCATCAGCACGCCCGGCAAACAGGATGGCCTGTTCTGGAAGAACTCCGATGGCACGCCCGACGGTCCGATCGGCGATGCCGTGGCGAAGGCGCTGGAAGAGGGTTACACCGCCGGCAAGGGCGGCTTTCATGGGTACTACTTCAAGATCCTGAAGGGACAGGGGCCGTCCGCACCGAACGGCGCCATCAACTACGTGATCGAAGGCGTCATGATCGGCGGCTTTGCGCTGGTCGCCGTGCCCGCTGAATACCGCGTGACCGGCGTCAAGACCTTTATCGTGAGCTATGACGGGAACGGTGTACCAGAAAGACCTGGGGCCCGGTTCTCTCGATATCGTAAAGAAAATGGAGCTGTACAACCCGGATAAGACCTGGCAACCGACGAACGACGAATGGCCGCAGAGCGTAGCTGCAGCTGCTCCATAACCGGGTTCGCGGTTGATTGCAGCCTTTCTATGTAGCACCTCTATGAAGCGAACCTCACTATGTCTGTTCGCCGTCTTGGTCATCGTGGGCTCTCTGAGCAACCAGCAACTGATTGCAGCCCAGCAGCCCGCAACCCGGTCACAGTCCGCTTCGCAGGCTGGATCCATTCCGGATAAGCCGCGGACCGTGGTCATTCCTGCGGGCTCGGTGATTACAGTTCGGTTAGCGAGTCCGGTGGACCCGGGTAGCAAGACCGGAGATGTCTTCACCGCTGTTGTGACCGGACTCATTGCTGTTGGCGGCGAAGTGGTGGTTCCATCAGGTGTTGCCGCGGCCGGCCAAGTGATCGGACTAAAGTCCAACAACAAGGCGCCTGAAAAGGCTGGTCTGAAACTCGCGTTAACTAGCCTCACCATCGACGGCATGGTCTACACGATCGAGACAAAGCCTGTCGAAAGCAAAGCCAAAGGCACGGGCAAAAGCACGAGCAAAAGTACAACGACTACCACCAGTGGCGAATCGGGAACACCGGCTGATTCCGGATTAGTGTTCAAACTGACGGCTCCGGTCACTGTGAATCGACAGCGCAGTAGCGGCACTGGACATTGAGCCAGACTACCCTAAGGCAGACATGGCACTCTGGCTAACTTCATATCGGAAAGAATGGCTGCGGCCCGATGTGGTCGCCGGTTTGACTACGGCCGCAGTGGTCATCCCCAAGGCCATGGCGTATGCGACCATTGCCGGTCTCCCGGTGCAGGTAGGACTCTACACAGCCTTCCTGCCAATGGTGATCTATGCCGTGCTGGGCACCTCACGCGTACTAAGCGTGAGCACGACGACTACGATCGCTATTCTCACTGCCGCGGAACTGGGCGAGGTGGTTCCAAGCGGAGATCCAACTGCATTGTTGACCGCCACTGCCACGCTGACCCTACTAGTTGGTGTGATGCTTGTACTTGCTGCCATCCTGCGCCTGGGCTTCGTTGCCAACTTCATCTCCGAGCCGGTCTTGATTGGCTTCAAAGCGGGCATCGGAGTCGTCATCGTGCTGGACCAGATCCCGAAAATTCTCGGGATCCACTTTGCCAGAGGCACCTTCGTCCAAAATCTACTGTCGACGATCCACGACATTCCCGGCACGTCGCTGGCGACACTTGCCGTCGGAGCCTCCATGATTGTCTTGCTGGTTGCAATGGAGCATTTCACGCCTAAGGCGCCAGCTCCGCTGATCGCAGTGGCGGCGGGTATCGCCGGGGCTTACTTCCTGAACTTGCACGCGCACGGGGTTGAACTGGTTGGCCACATCCCGCAGGGGCTGCCGTCGTTCACGCCTCCGGTCTTATCGCTCGCAACTCAACTCTGGCCCGGTGCTCTGGGCATCGCGCTCATGAGCTTTACCGAGACGATCGCGGCTGGACGCGCATTCGCCACGAGCGATGAGCCCTCGCCGCGAGCAAATGGAGAGTTGCTGGCCACCGGACTGGCTAATGCCGGAGGAGCGCTTCTCGGCGCTATGCCCGGTGGAGGCGGTACGACCCAGACGGCAGTCAATCGTCTGGCGGGCGCGCGCACCCAGTTATCGGAAATTGTTACCGCAGTCATGACGCTGATCACCATGATGTTCCTCGCGCCGCTCATTGGCTTGATGCCGCAAGCCACTCTGGCAGCCGTGGTCATCGTCTATTCGATCGGGTTGATTAAGCCCGTGGAGTTCCGCGAGATTCTCAGTATTCGTCGGACCGAGTTTACGTGGGCTTTGATCGCGTTCGCGGGTGTCGTTCTGGTAGGAACCCTAAAGGGAATCATTGTGGCCATCATTGTTTCCTTGATAGCGCTTGCCTACCAGGTAGCCGATCCGCCGGTATACGTCCTGGGACGCAAGCCGGGCACAAATGTCTTCCGGCCCCGCTCCAAGGAGCATCCCGAAGACGAAACCTTTCCCGGCTTGTTGTTACTTAGGATGGAGGGCCGGATTTTTTTTGTCAATGCTGAACATATTGCCGAGAAAGTACGACTCTTGATTGAGGAAGCACAGCCGAAAATCGTTGCCCTTCATCTCCGGGGTGTTCCCGACCTTGAATACACGGCCCTCAAGATGTTGATCGAAGGCGAGAAGCGGCAGCGTAAACTTGGAGTGAAACTGTGGCTTGTTGGGACGAACCCGCAAGTGTTTGAAGTCATCCAGAGATCGCAGTTGGGTCAGGCGATCGGGCACGACGCCGTGCTCTACAACCTGGAGATCGCGGTCGCCAAGTATCTGAGCGCTGAGGCGGCTGCCAGCTCTGGTTGATATTAACCACTCCTCGGATCTCGGAACTAAGGTATCTGAGGCCAAAATATGTATTCAAAACGATTTCGCTGTTTCGTGTTCTAGGCGCGTTACTAGCAGGAAACCCTTGGTGGCAGTTCGAACCGAACAACTATGCATCCCTTGCAATGAGATGCGTTCAGCCAAGACTTAGTTATCTCTATTATCTATAGCTTAGCGGTGCCTTGCAAGTTCATGCAACGCAACGCAGACGAGTCAAGATAGGACTCAAAATCCGCCGAGGTTCACCGCTCTCGTGGGGGTTCGACCCCCCTCCCGGCACCACTAAACTATTCACTAACCGCGAATTATTCTTTCCTTGCGGCCTGCGCTCGCGCCCGAGCCACTTCAAACTGGTATTGCTCGAAACCGGTAGAGGGGACCAGTTCGTCCGAACGGTCGGCGAGGCGGTCCCACTGCGCGAGGACCGTCGCTCCGTTCAGTTCATCGTCTGCGAGATAGATGCCCTGAGTCATGGTGATCTCCGCCAGCTGAAAGCTGCCACCGCCGGCCAGCAGGATGCGCTTATTGGGCGCCTTCTCGCTGGCAAGCGCAATGACGGCCGGACTGACGCGTTTGGGATCAAGCACAAGAAGGTCTTCCGCCTTGAACAGTGGATCGGTCATCTGGGTGGCGGCGCTCGGCGCGATACAGTTCACGTGAATGCCATAGCGGGAACCCTCCAATGCTAACGTCTGCATCAGCCCGACAAGCCCCATTTTCGCGGCTGAATATGCCGACTGACCAAAATTACCGTAGAGGCCGGAAGAAGATGTGGTAAAAATCACGCGTCCGTAGCCGCGCTCCTTCATGTGTAGCCACACCGCTTGTGTACAGTTGACCGAACCCATCAGGTGAACCTCGAGCACCCGGCGGAAGTCCGGCAAGTCTAGCTTGGCAAAAGTTCTATCCCGCAGAATACCGGCGTTGTTCACCAGGATGTCCACCTGTCCCCAGCGTCCTATCGCCTCGGACACCATCTTCTCCGCTTCCTTCAGTTCTTGGACATTGGTGCGATTCCACATCGCCTCACCGCCGCCGCGCTCGATTTCCTCACAAGTTTGCCGAGCCGCATCGGCGTCCATGTCACTGACCACAACCCGCGCACCCTCGCGGGCCATAGCTAAAGCATGAGACCGGCCCAAGCCTCTTCCTGCGCCGGTGACGATCGCTACACGGTTTGCCAGCAAGTCGTTCATAACGACCTACTCTATCAAGTAATATTCACTCGCCGCGGAATTTAGCCTGACAAGCGTGGGCCTCAGCGGACAACTTTGTTCACTCGCGAAGGACGGTGGGGCTGAATGCGATGGAAGATCTGTACGTTTCTGATGGTTGCTGCTTTGACTCTGCAAGCAACGATACTGCGTCGTGTTGTGATGGCTTCGAGCGCGGCGCCCAAGCCAGAAATCGTTCAGACTCCCCATGGAGCATTCGGTGGGGTTGCCCTTCCCGGCGGCATCACCGTCTTCCGAGGTATTCGCTATGCGCTGGCCCCCATCGGCGATCTGCGCTGGAAGCCGCCGGTTCCACCTCCTGACTGGAAGGGCGTGCATGCTGCCGCGGAGTTCGGTCCGGCCTGTATGCAATCTGTTTCTGCGTCTACCAGTATTTATGCGGACAGCATTCCCCGGGTGAATGAGGACTGCTTGTTCCTGAATGTCTGGAAGCCGACGCAGGCATCGAAGGCTCCGGTCATGGTGTGGATTCATGGAGGGGCCCTGCGCGGGATGAGCGGATCGCAAGGCCTCGACGACGGCAGTCAACTAGCGCGGAGAGGCGTCATCGTAGTTACGCTGAATTATCGGCTCGGCGCATTTGGTTACCTTGCGCTGCCCCAACTCACGGCCGAATCCCCTCACCATTCCTCAGGAAACTATGGACTGCTGGACCAGATCGCCGCGCTGCGCTGGGTGCAGGACAACATCGCTCACTTTGGCGGCGATCCTGCGAACGTCACTGTATCGGGCGAGTCTGCCGGCGCCTTAAGCATCATCGAGCTGATGGCCAGCCCCCTGGCACGGGGGCTCTTCCAGAAAGCGATCCTGCAAAGTGGCTACATGGTCTCCAACATGGAGCTCACGCGCCCGAGCTACGGGCAGCCCTCGGCGGAAGCATTCGGCGAATATGTCGTCAAGCAAGTCGGTACTACTGATTTGGCGCAGCTACGCTCCATGGATGCCAAGACACTCATGGATAAGTCCTATGCTGCAGGATTCGATCCCCAGGCCAACATCGATGGCTGGGTGCTGCAACAGCAGATCGTGGAGTGCTTCGACCGCGGCGAACAGGCGCGCGTACCGGTGATTGTGGGATTCAATGCCGGTGAAGTTCGCTCTTTGCGCTTCTTTCTGCCGCCTCTTCCAAAAACCGCGGCCGAGTACGTCGCCATAGTGCGAAAGATTTACGGAGACCTCGCCGAGAAGTTCCTCGAACTATATCCCGCCACGAACATAGAAGAAAGCGCCCTGGCGGCTGGTCGCGATGCATTCTACGGGTGGAGCGCGGTGCGCTTGGCGCGGGCGCAAACACAGATAGGTGTTCCAGCCTACCTTTACTTCTTTAACCACGCCTACTCGGCCGAAGCCTCCCAACATCTTGAGGCTTTTCACGGCAGCGAATTGCCCTACGAATTCGGCGTCATAGGCTCGAACGACAAGCTTCCAATAAACTGGCCGAGGCCTCCCGACGACCCACAGGAAAGAGCGCTCTCCGAAGCGATCATGAACTATTTCACGGCCTTTGTCCGTACCGGTCATCCGGTTGCGCAGGGCGAACCGGCCTGGAGGCCGTACAGCGACCATCTCGCTTATATGGATTTCCGTAACAAGCCCGAGCCTTCGGAGAATCTGCTGCCCGGTATGTTCGCTTTACAGGAGGAAGTCATCGCGCGTAGGCGCGCCGCCGGAACGCAAAATTGGTACGTCAATGTGGGATTGCTCTCTCCCGTCGTGCCGCCCGCCCCTTCACCGGGCCACTCCACATCGCACTCGGACCATCCATAAACCATGGTTCCGACTAACCTGCCCTTTCACCTCGGCTTTCGTCGCATTGCGAAATGCGAGCTTCGATTAGAAATTGGAAGACATAGCCAGCGTCCCCTTGTCGAACGGCTCAAAATATCGCTGTTTCGAAACTCAGCCCGAGACTCGAGCGCCTGGTTTTCGAATTCTTCAAGAGTGGGCCTGCTGATGCAGCAGTTAAGGTTGACTACCGAAAAAGTTCGACAGATGAACCAAATCGGTGCTCGTCCTTAGCGCATCGCCTTCTCCATCTGTCCTTCTCCTGCTGGATACACTTCAGCCTCTCTCTATCGGAGAAGGCGGTATCCAGCCGATCGCTCCCTTTCGGCCATCGCCAGCGTGACTTAGCCTTCAATTGCTGGTTCGACTCGAGCCGAACAGAGCCGAACAGTAGATCCGTCCAACAGGAACCCAACAAGGCATGAAGGCATCCTCATTTCTTCTACTGCTGTCATTACTGACCGTTTCAGGCACCGCCAGTGTCACAATAACTCCCAACAGCAATGGTGGTGCGTACTGCCTTTCCCCCGCTTTCGGACCCGCGACGTGCACGCTTACCAGCCAATACGGCGGCGCCGGACTGATGTTGAGCTCAACGGAACCAACCTCGGTATTCAGTGATCCGCCAAATGCATGGGGAGGAGTGAACAAGGTTGGAAACGTCGATTTACTGTCACCAATCGGGGGTTGGCTAGTGATTCCGGGCACCAGCATTAGTGCAACCACTAACGCGATCACGGTCGAGGCTGGCTACGCAGCCGATGGTACGATCGAACTCTTCGCCTACGACCTCAATGGGAACCTGTTAGGCACAGCATTCAACGGCGAGCCTTTGGGCCTGTTCGGAAGAACAACCATGTCCGTCAACACGCCTGGTATTCACAGTTTCGTCGTGACTGGTACTTCCGACACCTGGGGAGTCGATGACCTGATCTTCGACGCGCTGACTCCTGCTTCTGTACCCGAGCCGGGCGGATTGCTCACGTGGGCGACAGGTGTGCTGGCATGTGCCAGTGCCCTGAGACGCCAGATCTCATCTGTAGGCGTTGCTCCTATCGGTCGGTCGTATTCAGTGGCAAAGTAAACCAGAACACCGACCCGTGCCCGAGCTGACTCACCACGCCGATGCTTCCGCCGTGCGCTTCGACGATGACCTTGGCAATGGCCAGACCCATCCCCGTACCATGCGCTGCGTATTGCTGAGCCCGACCCCGATAAAACTTTTCAAAGATGAGCGGCTGCTCGAAGCTGTCGATTCCCGGGCCCTGATCGGCAACACTGATCATCACCGAACGCGGTTTCCGTTCAGCCGTGATCTTGATCGCGGTGCCGTCGGGCGAATACTTCGCCGCATTCTCCAGCAGGTGAGTCAACACTTCGCGAATTCGCTCGGCGTCCATGGTCACCGGTGGAAGGCTCTCGGGAATGCTGACTTCGATCCTCTTCTTCTGCAACAGGTGACGCGCAGCCTCCAATGACGAATCCACGACCTCGCGGACGCCGAGCGGACGAAGGTTCAGTTTCACTGGTCCCGAGTCCAATTGCGCCATCTCGGAAGCCTCGCCGACCAGGCGGTTCAGCCTGTCCGTTTCCTCGTCGATCACCGTAAGCAGTTCAGTCCGTTGATCGGCATCCAGCGAGTTCGCCGTCAGCAAACTCGACACACTTGCCTTAATGCTCGTCAGCGGAGTGCGAAACTCGTGGGTAACAGAATCGAGCAAAGCCGTACGCAAGCGTTCACTCTCCTGCGCTGCCCGGTGGATTGTGACTTGGTCCATGGCACGAGCGCGCTCGATCGACAAGCCCGCCAGGCTGCCAATAGCCTCAATCGACTCGCGCGAGATGTTCCCGCCAACCAGGGCTAGAGCGCCTACCGGCTTCACCCCGACGCGGAGGGGGACATAGCTTGGGCCATCTTCCCGCACCACCACCTCGCCGCGCGCCGCAACGGTGCGTAGAGTTTCCTCGTCAAACGGTACCTCCGGGCCGGACCTGTAAACCCCCGCGCGATCGGTCACAAAAAGTGCCGCATCCGTCACCGCAAACGTCTCGCTGATGATCTTGGGAAGCTGATTCAGCAGCGATACCAGGTTGTCTGTTGTAAGGAGCCGCTGGCTCAACGCGTAGAGACGCTCCACCTCATGGCGACGACGCTTGGCGTCTTCGGCCTCCCGGCGCGCACGTTCCGATAGGTTGCTCGCTATAAGCGCCGTAACCAGAAACGACAAAAGTGCTGCCCAGTTCTGGGGATCGGAGATGGTAAACGTATAGAGCGGCGGAAGGAAGAAGAAATTGAACGCCGCGGTCGCCACAATGGAAAGTACAACCGCATATCGCAGCCCCCAGTACGCCGACACCAACAGGACGGCGATCAGGAACAGCAGCGCGATCGCGGTGTGGTTTACGTCGAAGTAGCGGCACCCGGCAACCACAACGGCCAACCCGGCGAACATCTCGAGGTAGCGCAACACTGTGCTGCGTCGTTCGGTGGGCACGCCGCCATTCTACGCCGCGTGACAATTTTGCAGCTTGCAATCAGAATACAGGCAATGCAAAAGTCACCCGAGCAGTGGCTGGAAGAAGTCGAGCCTCCAAAATCGCAAGGCATCCTGAAGCTCTTTCTCGGCTACGCTCCGGGAGTCGGCAAGACCTATTCGATGCTGAGCGAGGCAATTCGCCGTGCCAGTCGAGGCGAAGAGGTGTTGGTCGGAGTGATCGAAACCCACGGGCGCAAGGCTACGGCCGAACTGGCGGCAAAACTTGAAGCCGTTCCCCGCCGAAAACTTGAATACAAAGGCACGGTGTTCGAGGAGATGGATGTCGATGCCATCCTCGCTCGCAAGCCCTCGGTTGTGGTAGTCGACGAGCTAGCCCACACCAACATCGAAGGCAGCAAGCACCTGAAGCGTTACGAAGATGTAATGGAATTACTCGACCACAACATCGACGTGCTCTCCACCATGAACGTGCAGCACGTTGAGAGTCTGGGGCCGACGATTCTCCAGATCACCGGCGTGCAGGTGCGGGAGACGGTCCCGGATTGGGTGATGCAACGAGTGGACGAGATCGTGCTCGCAGACGTCACTCCCCAGGCATTGCAAAAGCGGATGGCACGTGGGGATATCTATCCCGTGGAACGGGCCGGCCGCGCTCTGGCGCATTTCTTTCGTCCCGGAAACTTGATTGCCTTGCGCGAGCTGGCACTACGTCAGGTTACTGCAGTTGTCGATCGCAGCCTCGATGCGATCATGGCGAAAGAGGACATCACTGAGCCTTCCGCCGTACGCGAGCGTATTCTGGTTTGTATCAGCTCCAACCCCGCGGCGCAGTATTTGATCGCGCGAGGATCGCGCATGGCGCAAGGCATGAACGGCGAACTTTACGTGTGTTACGTCGACACCGGCGCGGAGTTTGAGCCCGGCGACCAGAAGACGCTTGCCGAGAACATAGGGTTTGCCGAAAACCTTGGCGCCCGAGTCTCAAAGATCACAGGTAAGACGGTAGCTGAGGCGACAGCGCAATTCGTCCGCGAAAATCATATAACTCAAGTGATCTTCGGCCGTTCCGCCCGCGCCGGATGGCAACGCTTTCTCTACCTCCGAGCGATCCAGCGGTTTCTACACAGTGCTCCCTCGGTGGACGTCCACATCGTCACCCAAGAGGCTCGTTGATGGCTGAACACTCGCGCATCCTGGTCGTGGACGACGAACCGCAGATTACTCGCGTCCTTCGCACCGCGCTCACAGCGCAGGGCTATGACATCCGCGTTGCCAATGACGGGGAGATGGCTCTAGAGATTATGAAGGACTGGGTACCGAACCTGATTATCACCGATTTGAGCATGCCTCAGGTTGATGGTGTTCAACTCTGCAAGCGAGTGCGCGCCTTTTCAGAAGTCCCCATTCTCGTGCTTTCGGTACGCGATCAGGAACGGCAGAAGATTGGGGCACTCGACGCCGGCGCCGACGACTACGTTACCAAGCCGTTCAGCATGAATGAGCTGTTGGCCCGGGTACGCGCCAACTTACGGAGGACTCCCAAGGAAGAAACCGCCACCGAGGTCATCGATTTGGGGCACTTCCATATCGACCTTGCCACTCGTTCCGTTGTGGTCGCCGGTCGCGAACTGAGGCTGACGCCCAAGGAGTTCGACCTTTTGGTGTACCTCTCGCAGCACCCGAACCGCGTCATCCCACATCGCACACTTCTGGCAGCTATTTGGGGTGCCAACAGTACGGAACAGCCCGAATATCTCCGGGTATTCATCGGACAACTTCGAAAAAAAGTTGAAGCCGACCCTTCTGAGCCCCGCTATCTCCTGACAGAACGTTGGGTTGGGTACCGTTTCGAACCTGGCGCCTGATCTTTACGATTTTTTTATCTCCCCTTTAGTCCAGCATTAGCTCCTACAGAGTCGAATGACAGTAGCGAAACTCGTCAGGAGCCGCCATGCACACATTCCTGATTCTCAGTAGCTCAACAGTGGGTTTTTATCTCATACTGCTCGTCGCTTTGTACCGCGATAGCAGACAGCGGCGGCGAACCGGTAACTCCTCCCTGCAAAAGCTGGAATTCGACAGCGCACTGGAGCTTGGCGAAGGACTTTCGATTGGTAGCTCGGCTATGGCCGGGCAGAAGCTCAACTGGTCCGACAGCGTGCTTTGGGTTCCTCTAGCCAGACAACAATGGGATGCGGAATCGCGTGCCCTGCCTGTCGATCAGTCAAAAGTGGTTTACCTGAAAAAATCGCGTACCGCCAGCGAACGTTTGCAAATCGGCTAAGCCGAGAAGGAAGGACGTCTTATGCGCGACATCCTGCTCGTCACCATCTCAATCGCATTCTTTCTACTTTCCATCGGGTACGTGGAGTTTTGCGACCGGGTCAAGTGAGGAACTAAATGCACACCCAATCCATCGTTATGCTGACCATCACCATACTCACCATGGCGTACCTGTTCTACGCCCTGCTTCGTCCGGAAAAATTCTGATATGACCCTTAATGGCTGGCTACAAATTGCGTTGTTCCTCTTGGCGATTCTGCTGGTGACCAAACCGCTGGGCGTCTATATGGCTCGGGTATTCAATCGCGAACGCACTCTCCTCGACCCCGTGCTGCGTCCGGTTGAGCGGCTGATCTACCGGATGACCTGGGTGGACGAGAACCACGAAATGCGCTGGACTGAGTACGCCATCGCGATGCTGCTCTTCAGCGTCGTGCCCATGCTGCTGCTCTACCTGATCCAGCGTGTGCAACTATTTCTGCCGCTGAATCCGCAGCACTTCGCAGCCGTACCGCCCGATCTCGCGTTCAATACCGCAGCATCGTTTACGACAAATACCAATTGGCAGAACTACTCCGGCGAGAGCACGATGAGCTATCTCACCCAGATGGCGGGCCTCGCCTATCACAACTTCACCTCGGCGGCGGTGGGAATCGCCCTGGCGATCGCATTCATCCGCGGGATTGCGCGACGGCAGAAGGAAACCATCGGCAACTTCTGGGTCGACATGGTCCGCACGACGCTGTGGATATTACTTCCTATCTGCATCGTCGGTGCGCTCTTGCTGGTTTCGCAAGGCGTGGTGCAAAACCTTCGTCCGTACGACAAAGCGACCTTGCTTGAGGCCCAACAGGTGCCGCATCTGGGGGCCGACGGCAAACCAGCCGTCGATGCCAATGGAAAGCCTGTGATGGACACGGTGACGGAGCAAACCATCGCCCAGGGGCCGGTCGCATCGCAGGAAGTCATCAAGCAGTTCGGCACGAACGGCGGCGGATTCTTTAACGCCAACAGCTCCCACCCGTTCGAGAATCCAACGCCGTTCTCCAACTTCATCGAGATGTTCGGCATCTTCGCCATCTCCGCCGGACTCACCTACACCCTGGGTCGCATGACCGGTTCGCAGCGCCACGGTTGGGCGGTCTGGTCTGCCATGGCGACCCTCTTCCTGTGCGGCGTCATGGTCGCGTATTGGGCCGAGGCTCGCGGTAATCCGCTGTTAACCGGCGTCGATCAGCACGTATCCGCGCTTCAGCCCGGCGGCAACATGGAAGGCAAGGAAGCCCGCTTTGGCATCGCCAACACTGCGCTGTTTGCAACGGCGACCACCGACGCGAGTTGCGGCGCCATCATCGGCTGGCATGACTCGTTCACTCCCCTTGGGGGCATGGTTCCGCTAGTCAACATGATGTTGAGCGAGGTCATCTTCGGCGGCGTCGGTGCCGGCATGTACGGCATGTTGATTTATATCGTATTGACCGTCTTCATCGCGGGGCTCATGGTCGGCCGCACGCCGGAATACCTCGGCAAGAAAATCGAAGCTTACGACGTCAAGATGGCAATGCTCGTCGCGCTGGTGTTTCCGCTGGTGATCCTCACCTTCGCGGCGATTTCTTCCATCGCCGGATTCGGTACTTCGAGCATTCTGAACCCCGGTCCGCATGGCCTGAGCGAAGTCATTTACGCGTACACCTCCCAGGCGGCGAATAACGGCTCGGCATTCGGCGGACTCAATGGAAACACGCCCTGGTACAACATCACCGGTGGAATCACGATGCTGGTGGGCCGCTTCCTGATGATCATTCCCATGCTGGCGATTGCGGGGAACCTGGCGAAGAAGAAATATGTTCCGCCTTCACTGGGAACGTTCCCCGTCACCTCGCCGCTCTTCACCGTCTTGCTGATGGGCGTGATCATCATCGTCGGCGCACTTACCTTCTTCCCGGCCCTGAGCCTGGGACCAATTCTTGAGCACCTGCTGATGGGTGCTGGAAAGACCTTCTGAGGTTCACATGGCCACTAGTAAGAAAGCTATTTGGGAATGGAAGATCGTGCGCGGTGCCGTCCTTGACGCCCTGCTCAAGCTGAACCCCCGCAAGATGATGGGCAATCCCGTCATGTTTGTCGTCGAGATCGGCAGCGTCATCACCACCGTCATGTTGTTTCGCGGCGGGGCCGACTTCAAGTTCAACCTGCAGATCACGCTCTGGCTCTGGTTCACCGTGCTCTTCGCCAACTTCGCAGAAGCCATGGCGGAGGGCCGCGGCAAGGCTCAAGCCGACACGCTGCGCAAAGCCCGTTCCGAAACCATGGCTAACCGCCTGCTGAAAGACGGCGCCGATCGAGCAGGTCAGCAGCTCCAAGCTGCGCTCCGGCGACATCGTCATGGTTGCGGCTGGCGAATTCATTCCCTCTGACGGGACCATTATCGAAGGCGTGGCTTCCGTGGACGAGTCCGCCATCACCGGCGAATCCGCGCCCGTCATCCGCGAAGCCGGAGGCGACCGTTCCGCTGTCACCGGTGGGACCCGCGTACTCTCCGACCACATCAAGGTCGAAATTACTTCCAACCCAGGCGAAACCTTCCTCGATCGCATGATCGCACTGGTCGAAGGCGCCGAGCGCCAGAAGACGCCCAACGAGATCGCGCTCAACATCCTGCTCGCCGGTCTCACCATCATCTTCCTGCTGGCGGTCGTGACGTTGCAGCCATTCGCCATGTATTCCGGTTCTCCCCAGACCGTCTTCGTATTGGTATCGCTGCTGGTCTGCCTGATCCCTACCACCATCGGCGGGCTCCTGTCCGCAATCGGCATCGCCGGCATGGACCGATTGATCCAACACAACGTACTGGCGATGTCGGGACGCGCCGTCGAAGCCGCCGGTGATGTGAACACGTTGCTGCTCGATAAGACCGGCACCATCACCTTCGGCAATCGGCAGGCCTCGCGCTTCGTTCCTGCTCCGGGCGTTGGCGATGCCGAACTGGCAGACGCTGCTCAGTTGTCTTCCCTGGCTGACGAGACCCCCGAAGGCCGTTCCATTGTCGTTCTTGCCAAGGAAAAATACGGCTTGCGTGGTCGCGAGCTTGGATCGCACGAAGCGCATTTCGTTCCGTTCACGGCCCAGACCCGCATGTCGGGCGTCAACATGAACGGCTACGAGATCCGCAAAGGTTCAGCCGACGCAATTGAAGCCTACCTTGCCAAGCTCGGCAACCAGTTTCCTCCCCAAGTCAAGGAAATGGTCGATGAGATCGCGCGCTCGGGCGGCACGCCGCTAGTTGTCGCCGAAAAGACTCGCGGCGCTCTCGGTGTAATCGAACTGAAGGACGTCGTGAAGGGCGGCATGCGCGAGCGCTTTGACCAGCTCCGCGCCATGGGCATTCGCACCGTCATGATCACCGGCGACAATCCACTCACCGCCGCCGCTATCGCCCGCGAAGCTGGAGTGGACGACTTCCTCGCACAGGCCACCCCTCGCGACAAGATGGACCTCATCAAGCGTGAACAGGCCGAAGGCAAGCTGGTTGCCATGACCGGAGACGGCACCAACGACGCTCCCGCGCTCGCTCAGGCCGACGTCGGCGTCGCCATGAACACTGGCACGCAGGCCGCCAAGGAAGCCGGCAACATGGTCGATCTTGATTCCAATCCCACCAAGCTCATTGAGGTCGTCGAGATCGGCAAGCAGCTTCTCATGACGCGTGGCTCGCTGACCACGTTTTCCATCGCGAACGACGTGGCGAAATACTTCGCCATCATCCCGGCCATGTTCGCCGGAACGTTCCCCGTACTCAATGCGTTGAATATCATGCACCTGAAGACGCCGGAGTCGGCCGTCTTATCGGCCGTGATCTTCAATGCCGTCATCATCATCGCCCTGATCCCGCTTGCCTTGCGCGGCGTTAAGTACCGCCCCATGGGCGCCGCTCCCCTGTTGCGACGCAACCTTTGGATTTATGGCTTCGGCGGCATTGTCATCCCATTCATCGGGATCAAGTTGATCGACATGCTGATCACTCGCGCAGGCCTTGCATAGGAGAGTCACATGAAACGAAACTTAATCATCTCGGTCCTCATGACGATCGTTACGACCATCCTCTTGGGAATCATCTATCCACTGGTCGTCACCGGACTTGCCCAGGTAATGTTCCCGCATAAGGCAAACGGCCAGCTCATCACCCGGGACAGCAAGCTAATCGGCTCAAGCGTGATCGGCCAGCCGTTCTCCGGCCCGAGGTATTTCCACTCGCGCCCGTCCGCTGCGGGAGCCGGCTACGACGCAACCGCCTCTGGTGGCACAAATCTTGGGCCGACCAACAAGGCCCTCATCACCCGCGTGGCGCAGGACACTGCAATGCTGCAAGCCGAAAACCCAGGTGTTCCCGTTCCCGTGGACTTGGTAACGACCTCAGCATCCGGTCTCGATCCCCACATCTCCATCGCCGCAGCCGACTTCCAGCTCCCGCGTGTTGCCAAAGCTCGGGGGATTTCAGAATCCCAACTGAGGCAGATCATCTTTGCTCACACCGAGTTCCGTCAGTTCGGATTTCTGGGAGAACCACGCGTCAACGTACTCGAACTGAACCTTGAACTTGATCGGGAGGCGGCGCATTGAGATTCACACGGCTGCTTCTGGCAACGGGCCTGGCCGTTTCGATAGCGGTCGCTTGCGTTGGCCAGTCAACAACGACTGCCTCGCCACCGGATCTGGTTCCAGTTCCAGCAACTGCTTCGGCCCCGACGCCACTGCCGACGCCCGCGACTTCTGGGCCTTTGCAGCTGTCGCCACCCATTAATTTCGAGGTCGGTTCTCTAGGCAAGTACAGCATTAATGGCGCCGTGAGCGGTATCGGCCTGTTCCAGAACAACGCCGTGTCCGGTAACAGTTCCCAGGAAGGTGGCTTTAGCAACGCGTTCATCTTCTTCCAAAAGACCAGCGGCTGGTTTCAGCTCTACGTTCAGGCTGGCGCCTACGATACGCCGTCGCTGGGGTCGGCCTTCATCTCCAACTCCGGCAGTAACGACAATCTTTGGGGTCCTGTTCCAGTGGCTTACGCGAAGTTGGTGGTGGGCAAGAACACCAACATTCTGATCGGAATCCTGCCCACCCTGATCGGTGCCGAGTACACCTTCAGCTTCCAGAACATGAATGTCGAGCGCGGCTTGTTGTGGAACCAGGAGAACGCCGATCAATCG
The DNA here is from genome assembly GCA_963738905.1 of uncultured Acidobacteriaceae bacterium. Taxonomy (GTDB): domain Bacteria; phylum Acidobacteriota; class Terriglobia; order Terriglobales; family Acidobacteriaceae; genus DASRAA01. The sequence continues at coordinate 442,107 of CAVTYG010000003.1, read as the reverse complement.
CGGAGTGCAGCTCAACCAGACCCTGGGCAAATTCACCGCCTCGCTGAGCTACAACGATGGCTTCTACTCCAACCGCTACAACTGGCTGACCGGTGCTCTAACCTACGTCAACGGTCCCCACAGCGTGGCCTTTACCGCCGGCGGCAATTTGGGACAGACTAAGTGGCAAAGTCTGGCCACGCCTATCCAGAACAACAGCATGATCTATGACTTGATCTACACCTACACCAAGGGTCCGTGGGTCGTCCAGCCTTACGTCGCAGTACACCGACGTCCCGACGAACCTGAGGGCCGGAATTCCACAGGGAGCTTCGACTTGGGGCGGGGCGATTCTGGCCAGCCGCGTTCTGAAGAAGGGCTTTTCGCTGACCGGACGCTGGGAATACATCGCCAGCAGCGGCAACCTCGCTTCGAACTCGGCGAACTTGCTATACGGTCCGGGCAGCACAGCGTGGTCGCTGACCGTCACACCAACTTACCAATACAAGAAGTTCTTCACACGCACCGATATTTCATATGTTGCCACCAGCAACTTCACGTCCGGCTTCGCCTTCGGATCCGCTGGCCTGAAACCGAGCCAGACTCGTGGTGTAGTCGAGTTGGGCTTCCTGCTTTGAGCAACAAACTGCAATAGAAAAGACCCGCTGCGCATTGCGCTGGCGGGTCTTTCCGGTTAGCTGTTGGGATTGGCTTGAGGCTGTCCACTCTCGTGGCCTCAGCGAATCAACTCGACAGCATTTCGAGTGATGCGAGCATTAGAGCGGAAGCCCTAAGCCTCAGCCACCTCACTTGAGATACAACTGTGACAATCAGATTTCATAGGCGTTGGATCAACCTCCTTTCCAGTGTGCCGAGACAATATCATTCTCATTTGTACCGCGTCAATCGACGCAGAACCTTAGGAACTAACCTCGCCCGCACCTTGAGATAGCGCTGCACCTCCGGCCGGATCAGCGGTGGATTCCCGGATTTCCCTCTTGTCTCCCGCTCGGGAACCCTTACAATGAGCCACCATGGGCACGATATCCGCTACTTCCGCCATTTCCGATCCCATCATCGTTCGTCTCGACGACCAGATCACCTACTACGAGGCCAAAAGTTCTCGCTCGCAGCGCCACTACAAGCGCATCAAGATCACGGAAATCATTTGCGCCGCATTGATTCCGTTCCTCGCCGCATTGCACGTCTCCGAATCCACCGGTTATCTGCACTTGGTCGTGGGCCTTGTAACAGCTTTCCTGGGGGTCCTCATTACCATCCTTGAAGGCGTATTGCAGCTGAATCAGTACCAGCAAATCTGGATCACCTACCGTGCCACCTGCGAGGCCATGAAGCACGAAAAGTACACTTACATCGCCAAAGCGGGGGTGTACTCCAACGCTGTCGATCCCCGGGCCACACTGGCAGAGCGTGTCGAGGCCATCAGTTCGCAGGAAAACACCAAGTGGGCCTCGCTCCAGCAGCAGCCACAAAAAACACAAACTAGTTCTTAAACCCTGGCTGCCTCTACAATATCGCCTATGTGGCGTGACTTTCTGCGCTCGCTGAAGACTCCCGAAGAACGCATGGCATGGCTGATTGCCATCACTGCTGACGCTCTGCAAATCGCCGTGACGCCGCTCTTTGTCGAAGGCGCTTTGTCCCCGGTTGACGCCCTCCTGGACGCGCTGGTCGCAATCGTTCTGGTGCGTTTATTGGGATGGCATTGGGCCTTCCTGCCAACGCTATTGGTGGAAGCCTTGCCAGGTGCAGATTTGTTTCCCACCTGGACGGCCGCCGTGTTCTTCGTCACCCGGCAAACGCACAGCTCCGGCGAGCCCATCATCCTGCCGCCGGAACACGCCAACCACAGTCGCGGCTGAAGAGCTACGTTGTTAAACCTGATTGGTACCCGGTGATTCAGTAGCCCGCCAACTCCACCAGCGCCTTGAATACGTCATTCGCCTGCGGAAGAATCTCGTCTTCCACCTGCGGCTGATACGCCACAAAGGTGTCCTTCGCAGCTACGCGCTTTACTGGAGCGTCGAGGTTGTCGAACAACTCGTCAGCAATACGCGCTGCGATTTCAGCGCCGTAACCCCAGCTCAGCGTATCTTCGTGCGCCACCAGCACGCGATGCGTCTTGCTTACCGAGTTGGCAATCGCCTCCCAGTCATAGGGACTCAGCGTCCGTAGATCGATCAGTTCCACGCTGACATTCTGCTCGCGCTCGATACGTTGTGCCGCTTGTAACGCCCTCGGTACCAGCGCGCCGTAGGTGATGACGCTGATATCGTGTCCCAGTCTCACGGTCTTGGCCTTGCCGAACGGAATCATGTAATCCGGTCCCGGATACTGAGCCCGCCCATAAGTTTCGCGATAGAGCCGCTTGTGCTCCAGAAACATCACCGGATCGTCGCAGCGGATGGCCGTGCGCAATAATCCGTTCGCGTCGAGCGCATTCGAGGGAAACACTACCCGCATGCCTGGCGTATGCGTAAAGATGCTCTCGCCGCACTGCGAGTGATAAATCGCGCCGCCCGTAAGATACCCACCGATCGCCACCCGCACCACCGCGGGAGACGAGAAGCCATTGTTCGAGCGCCAGCGTATGGTCGGCAGCTCGTTCCGGAGCTGATGCATTGCAGGCCAGATGTAGTCGAAGAACTGTATCTCCACCACGGGCTTCAGTCCGCGCGTAGCCATGCCTGTCGCGCGCCCCACGATGTTCGCCTCGGCCAGCGGAGAATTGAAAACCCGGTCGGCGCCGTATGTGCATTGCAGCCCCGAGGTCAGCTTGAAGACTCCGCCCTTGCCCTTCACCTGCTTCTCGCGCAGATACTCTTCGCGACTGCAATCCGCTACGTCTTCTCCGAAGATCACAATCCGCGGATCGCGCTTCATCTCGTCCTTCAGGCAGGCATTGATGAGATCGGCCATCGTCTTCTCACCGCCGGCGGGCTTAGCGGGCAGCGCAGGACGAATCGGCTCGGTCTCAAATGCCGCAGAGGTCGGATCGAGATTTGGCGAATACAGGTATTGCAGATATGTATTCGGCTTCGGAAACGCCGCAGCTACCGCCTTGTCGGCAGCGTCCTGTATTTCGTCGGTGAGATCGAGCTCCATTTCGTGCAGCGTGGCATCATCAGCGATACCTTCACTCACCAGAAACGCACGAAAACGTGCGATGGGGTCGCGTTCCACTTCCGCTTTGCGCTCGGCATCGGGACGATACAGTTTTTCGTCATCCGACAACGAATGCGAGTAGGGACGAACAACATGCCCATGAATGAAAGCAGGACCGTTGCCACCGCGTACATATTCAATCGCCTTTTTCAGTGCGGCGTAGCTGGCCAACACATCGGTGCCGTCCACTTCAGCGAAGTGAAAATTCGGAAAGCCCTGTACCAGCTTGCTGATGTTCCCGCCTGCGGTATTGACTTCGACCGGCACCGAAATGGCGTACTCGTTGTCCTCGATGACGAATAGCATCGGCAGCTTCAGGTTCGCCGCCGAATTCAGCGACTCCCAGAACTCGCCCTGGCTCGTGGTTCCATCGCCGCACGACACGTACACCACTTCATCGCCATGAAAAGCAACGTCTTTGAACTCACGATAATCGCCTGTGGCCTTGGTGGCCGCTTCGGGATGATGATTGAAGTACCGTCCCGCTTCCGCGCAACCCACCGCCTGAAGAAATTGCGTGCCGGTCGGAGACGATCCGGTCACGATGTTCAGTTTGCGATGTCCCCAATGCGACGGCATCTGCCGCCCGCCGGAAGCCGGATCATCTGCGGCCCCCACCGCTTGCAGCAGCATCTCGTACGGCGTATTTCCCAGTGCCAGGCACAATCCGCGGTCCCGATAGTAGGGATAAAACCAGTCGTAGGCTGGCCGCAGAAGCACTCCCGCCGCGACCAGCAACGCCTCGTGTCCCGCACCGGAGATCTGGAAGAAAATCTTCTGCTGCCGCTTCAGCATGATCTCGCGGTCGTCGATACGCCGCGACTGATACATGAGCCGGTAAATCTCGATTAGGTGCTGGGGTGTTAGCCCTTCGTACTTGTCAGCAGAAGAGGTGGGCGCAGCACTGACCTTTGGCTCTACCTTGGTGGTTACCATCCATGACCTCGGCCTTGAATTGAGGGCCCTTTAGCGCACAAACCTTTCCATTCTAAATCCCAGCTGTGTTAAGCGTCGCTATACTGAACGTGGCATGATACGCATTTTTCGGCCCATACCACTTGAAAAAATCAGGCTCATCCTCTTTGATCTCGACGGCACGTTAATCGATTCAGAACGCGATCTGGCAGATTCAGTCAACGCCATGTTGCGTCACTTCAACCGAAAGGAGCTGCCGCTGGCCGTGATCGCCACTTACATTGGTGACGGGGCACCGATGCTCATCCGGCGCGCGCTCGGCGATCCCGCTCACGCCACCTTCCTACAGGAAGCGTTGAACTACTTCCTCCTTTACTACCGCGAGCACAAACTCGACAACACGCGTCCTTATATCGGAATCCAAGAGACTCTTCACCAGGCTGGCTCGTTCAACGGGTCTACCCGCAAAATGGCGGTCCTGACCAACAAGCCCGTACGTGCCTCTCGTGACATTTTGACCGGTCTTGGCCTGTCACAGCATTTCTTTCAGACCTACGGCGGCAACAGCTTTGAGACCAAGAAGCCCGACCCCTTGGGGGCGCAGACGCTGATGACCGAAGCCGGCGCCCAACCCGAAGAAACCGTCATGGTCGGCGATTCTGAGGTCGACGTTTTAACAGCACGCAACGCCAACCTTTGGAGCATCGGCGTAACCTACGGCTTCGCGCCCGTAAGCCTGGAACGGACACCACCGGACATTCTCGTCGATACCCCGGCTGAACTCGCGCAGGCCCTGACGTCTTCCTGACAACTGACTACTGGCGACTGACTACTGTCTTCCGCTATTCTCATCCTCATGCCGCAACCCGGCAATGCGCGGTCCCCGTTTCAGGAAGGCTTCGCCGCCCTGCGCGAAGAACCTTTGTTGCTGCTCGCCGAGCTCACTTGGCGCTGGTGTTTCGGTTTCGCGGCATGGCTGCTGGTGCTGCTTGCAACGGTGCTGTTTCTCGACAGCATTAACGCTTCAGTATTGGACCGTTACGTCTTCGGTTCTTTACAACCTGTGTTATACAGCGCCGCTCTTGCTCGTCTTCTACAGGGAACGTTACTCCGCGTCGTCTGGATCAAGTTCACGCTGCTCACATTGCTGAGCGTACTCTGGGCCTTAACCGCCGCGGCAGGTCGGGCCGCATCGTTTCGCCGCTTGATTTCGCTGGTTGGGGGCGACGACCGCGACGAATTCTTCGGCTGGCAATTCTGGCCGATGGTTCAGCTCCACCTTGTCCGCATTCTCTGGATCTGGACCGCCATCGCCTGTCTCGCTGCATCCTTCCCGCTCGGATTCTCGATGCAGCAGCGGCACCACGCCGCCTTTGCCGCATTCTTCTACGTCTTCGGTGTCGCGTTATCGATCGTCTTCGGCGTCATATTGAACTGGTTCTTCGGGCTGGCGCCGCTGTTCTGTATTCGCAATCAGGTGAATGCCCGGGATGCAGTGGCGCTCACTCTCGACTTCTGTTCACGGCAAGCCGGACGCCTCTTCGGCCTCTCACTTGGATTTTTTGCTTTGCGGCTCCTATGGGCAGGCTCGATGTTCTTCCTCGTCCTCGCCCCAACCAGCCTCGCTAAACACGTGGCGATTGGATGGATACTGCTGATGGTGGGCGTTCTGTTCCTGATTTATCTGGCCGGAGCGGATGCGCTCTATCTGGCTCGTCTCGGCGCCTACGCGTCGTTAGCCGACATCGACACAGAACGAGCACCAGAGCCAACGCCTGAATCAACGCCCGAACCACAGCCGGGTGTTTCGCTCAACTTTGATCCGGACGAGTGTAATTCGAGACCAGCCGAATTTTCGCCGTCGGCATAAGCCGCGGATGTCGGCTCCCGCTGGTTGAACTAATTACTAATTACCGACGGTTTCCTAGAGCGCCATCACCAGCTTCTCTTCTTCCTTCTTCACCTTGGCAACACCAATCAACTCCGCCGCCTTTTGTGCGATGTGCTCGGCGCTGACCTCGAACTCCTTGATCAGTTCCCACGGCGCGCCTGAATCCCCGAAGCGGTCCTTCACGCCAATGGCGCCGGTGATGATCGGCGTCCCAAACAATTCTGGACTCTCAGTAATAATGCCGCTCACGCGCCACGCCAGCGCGCCGATCTGGTGTTCTTCGGCCGTGACTACAACTCCGGTCTCTTTCGCAGCGCGAACAATCGCGTCCGCATCAATCGGCTTCATGGTGTGGATGTTCACCACACGCGTCTCGTACCCAAACTCCTGCTTCAGAATGTAAGCCGCCCGCATCGCTTCTGGAACCATTGGCCCGCAGGCAATGATGCTCAGGTCTTCGTGTTCGTTCCTGTACTCGGAGGCCAGCACGGTATCGAACGCATCCACCATCTTCTCTGCCTTCCGCCGTAGCCGGATGACGTTCGCCTTGCCAAACACGTACGGCGTGTCTTCCGTGGTCACAATCGGCGTCGCTTCACGCGCGAACCGGATGTACTTCGGCCCGAAGTGCTCAAGCAACAGGTAGTCCGTCGCTTTTCGTGTCTCGATGGCATCGCACGGGACCGACACCACCATGTTCGGCAGGCTGCACATCGCGAACAAATCTTCCAGCGCCTGGTGGGTGGCACCGTCCGGCCCGACCGACACGCCGCCATGGGCGCCGGCGATTAACACGTTGAAATTGCCATAGCAGATCGAGACGCGAATCTGGTCCAGGTTGCGCGCCGCCGCAAATGTCCCGTATGTCCCGAACACCGGGATCTTTCCCTCGCGCGCCAATCCCGCCGCCGCTGCCGTCGCCGACTGCTCGGCGATGCCCATGCTGATCCAGCGGTCTCTTGCGCTCGGGTTTGCCGCTGTAGAAATCGCTGATGGTGATCGAACCCGAGATATCGAGCCCCAGGCACACGATGCGCTCGTCGTCGCCATTGTTCGCCAGCGACTTGCCGAAGCCCTTTCGCGTCGGCTCCATCTGTACCTGCGGAGTGCCTTCCGCGTTCCACCAGTAGTCGCGCGAGAAGTGCGGCATCTTCGCGTCCAGCTTCGCCTCTACTTCCTTCTGATACTCCGCCGCCTTCTTCAGCAGCACGTCATAGGCAATGTTGCTCTTCAGGCCAAGTTCTTCCAGCCCCTTCACCATCTCGTCATAGTTCGGCGCCTTCCCATGCCATCCGGCGACGTTCTCCATGAAGCTGACGCCCTTGCCCTTCACCGTGTTGGCCAGCAGCAGTGTCGGCTTGCCCGGCACAGGCACGTTCTTCGCCTTCTGCAACCCCTCGACGACTTGCTTGATATCGTGGCCGTCAACCTCGATGACCTCCCAGCCAAAGCTGCGATAGCGCTCGGCCAGCGGCTCCACATTCATCACGTCCTTCACCCAGCCGTCGATCTGCAGCCGGTTGCGGTCGATGATGCCCACCAGGTTGTCGAGCTTGTAGTGCGAGCCTTCCATCACCGCTTCCCAGATGCTGCCTTCCTGCTGCTCGCCGTCGCCCATGATGCAGAACACGCGTGTGCTTCTTGCCGGCCATCTTGCCCGCCAGCGCCATGCCCACGGCGATGCTCAGTCCCTGTCCCAGCGAGCCGCTCGACACCTCCACCCCCGGCAGCTTCAGCCGATGCGGATGCCCCTGGAACGGCGAATACAGCTTCCGCAGCGTGACCACCTCCTCCAGCGGATAGTAGCCGGCCATTCCCAGCCCCAGATACAGTGCGGGAGCCTTATGGCCGCCCGACCACACGATGCGGTCGCGGTCCTGCCAGTCCGGCATGTTGGGATCGTGGTTCGCCACCTTCAGATACAGCGCGGCGACGATCTCCATCATCGAGAGCGTTCCGCCGGCGTGTCCCGAACCCGCGGCGCACAGTGCCACCAGGTCATAGCCGCGCATCAGGCGGGCGGCTTGTTCCAGTTCTTCCAGTGAGAAATCGCGCACAACGGCTTTGGAGAAGGCATTCACGATAGGCATGCTGTTTCCTCTTTGCGGGCACGGCAAAATCCCCGATGCGGACCGGCCGGCGCAACCCGAGCCGTCACCCGTTGGGACTCAGCACATGACATGGAATTCACCCGCGAACTCTTGCGACCCGATATACAAGGCTAGGTCGGCGGGTCCGCCACCGCTGTGCGGGTAATCACTTTCACTTGTGACGTTGGTTACAACAGAAGAATCGATACGGCCGCCGAGACGCAGCCACCCTCAATCTTGCACTGCCCCGACCCGCCGTTCGGCGATGTGCCAAAGCACTCCCGACGGGTCCACGACATACGCGATCCGCAGGCCCCACGGCTGTAAGGCCGGCGCTCGCGGAGCCTGGACCTGGAATCTCCCGGGCAAATCCAGCGCCTGAATGTGCGTCCACCAGGCGTCAAGGTCATCGACCATGAGCTGCATCATGAGATTCTCGGCCCACTCCTTCTCATAGGCCCGTTGCAGGATGAAACCGCTGGAACCCATCCGGAAGATCGCCACGTCGCCGTCCAGCAGCTTCTCGAAGCCCAGCGCCTCGTAAAACGCCTTCGAGAGCTCAAAGTCTCTCGCAGGAAGGAATGGGCGTGCCGCCTCAGTTCCACTCGGAATTTGCTTCATCGGTTCTCCCTCAAAATCAACGCTCTCGCTTCGTTAAATCCAGATCTCCCCGCATCCGGTCGCTCACCTCAAGCTCCAGCGCCGCCAGCGACATCGTGATATCGCGAATCGAGTAATACATCGATACCACCAGGGAAATCAGGCACAACGCGAAGAACGGCAGCGCGATAAAGTCTCTCTGCAACTGCAACAACTGCTCGGCAAACAGCGAAAGAATCGTCAGCGACACAAAAAAGATGCTGATCGACGCATACAGCATCGAGCGCTTCAGGATGTGCGCCCGGTCATTGGTGTGCCGAAGCTGCTCGCTCAGATGGCGCCGCCGCGCGCTCTCCGGATCGCTCTCCTCCAAGTCGCGCGCCAACAGACGAGCCCGGTCGATGGCCCGTCCGTAGCGGTTGCTGATACTTAACAGCAGCAGCCCCACGCCGGAAATCACGATCACCGGCGCAATCGAGGCCGTCAGGATCTGCACCACCGAAAAGATTGGCATCTCGCGCTCCTCTTCTATGATGCCCGCGACTTCGCCCTAATTACTAATCACGAATTACCAATTACGAGCGCCTATCGTTCCTGTCACACCGTATGCTCAGCCTCGCCAATTACAATGACCCCGACATGGAAACCGCAGACGTCGTCATCATTGGTGGAGGCATCGTCGGCGCCAGCATCGCCTGGCACCTCACCGAACAAGGCTGCCGCAACGTCCTCATCGTCGAGCGCGAATCACACCAGGGCAAAGGCTCGACCGGCAAGAGCATGGGCGGAGTGCGCGCCCAATTCGCCACCGCTCCCAACATCCAGATGTCGCTGTACTCCATCCAGTTCTACTCCGAGTTCGACGAGCGACTAGGCCAGCCCGGAGGCTACCGCCCACAGGGCTATCTCTTCGTCGCCACCGCACAGAAACACCTCGACTACCTCCAAACCAATCAGGCCTTGCAACACTCGCTCGGCCTGACGCAAGCGCACATGGTCACCCGCGACGACATCATCGCCCGCGTCCCGCAACTTCGCTCCGACGACATTCTCGGCGGCAGCTTCTGTCCCACCGACGGCTTCGTCGATCCCTACAGCGTGATGGTCGGCTTCACGACTTGCGCAACCGAGCGCGGAGCCAGACGTCTGGCGCTCCACCGAAGTCACTGCGATCCATCGCGACGCCACCGGGATCACTGGCGTCGAAACCACTCGCGGCCCCGTAAGCACCCGCATCGTGGTCAACGCCGCCGGAGCCTGGGCTGCGCAAGTCGCCGCACTCGCCGGTATCAATCTCCCCGTCGAACCTCTCCGGCGCCAACTGGTCCCGACCGAGCCCTTCGACGGCGTCTCGCACGAAATCCCAATGGTCATCGACATGTCCAACGGCTTTCACTTCCGTCCCGAGAGCCTCGGATTTCTGCTGGCGTGGAACGATCCCGAAGAAACCATCGGCTACAAGACCGACTTCGAACCGAGCGTTCATCGAGAAGATCCTCGACCGCGCCGCCGACTCGGGTTCCGTGCTTCGAGAACGTCGCCGTCAATCCCAAGCGCGCCTGGGCGGGACTCTACGAGATGTCGCCCGACCATCACTGCATCCTCGGTCCGGTCGAAGACGTACCCGGCTTCTTCTGCGCCAACGGCTTCAGCGGACACGGTGTGATGCACTCGCCCGCAACCGGCCGCATTCTGGCTGACCTGATCCTGCACGGCAAAACTGACGTGGTCAGCAATGTCGACGCCCTCAGCCCTGCCCGTTTCGCCAAAGGCGAACTGCTGCACGAGACGGCGATCCTGTAGGCGGGACGCAAGAATATGAGCATTCCATCGAATTCCATATTACGTCGCGCGATCGACGCCGACGTTCTCGCTATCGTCGATCTCGTCAATCGAGCTTTCTCCGTCGAGCACTTCTTCAAATCCGGCGAGCGCACCGATGAAGCTCAGATCCGCGGACCTCATGCGCGACGGCCGATTCCTCGTGCTGACGGAAGGCGAAAGCCTCACCGCCTGCGTTTACGTAAAGCTCAACGGCGACCGCTGCTACATCGGCCTGCTCTCGGTCGATCCGGCGAAGCAAAAATCCGGGCTCGGCGCCCGCATGATGCGCGAGGCCGAAGACTTCGGCCGTCGCGCCGGATGCAAGTTTGCCGACATCCGCACGGTGAACGTCCGCCCGGAGTTGCCCCTCATCTACCGCAAGCTCGGTTACGTTGAGACTGGCGTCGAGTCTGCCGCCGTCATCAAGACTGCCACCATGCCCGTACACTTCGTCATCATGACGAAACCGCTCTAGCCCTTCTCGTCCTGAACAGGCCGGGTTCTGGCTGCCCCGCCCCCTTATCGCCCTTCCTCTGGGCGATAGGGTGGGGGCCCTAATATCATCACTCCATGGACCACCGTACTCTCCTCCATACCGACCTTACCGTCTCGCGCTTCTGCTTTGGAACCATGACGCTTGGCAAGCCGCTTGATCAGGCGGGCACCGACCAGGTGATCGATCGCTGCCTCGATGCCGGCATCAACTTCTTCGACACTGCGAACATGTACAACGCGGGAGTCGCCGAGACGCTGCTCGGCAACTCGCTCAAGGGCCGGCGCGACAAGATCATCCTGGCCAGCAAGGTCCGCGCCAAGATGGGCGACGGGCCTGACCAGCAGGGGCTTTCTCGCAAGGCGATCCTGCGCGCCATCGACGAAAGCCTGCGGCGGCTTCAGACCGATTATCTCGATCTTTATTACTTGCACATGCCCGATCACGCCGTTCCGGTCGAAGAGTCGCTCGAGGCGATGGAGTCGCTGGTCAAACAGGGCAAAGTGCGCAACATTGCATCCTCGAACTACGCCGGATGGGAAGTGGTGCAGATGCTCTGGATCGCTAAAAATCGTGGCTGGCACGCACCTTACGTTTCGCAACCGATGTACAACCTGCTGGCACGCGGCATCGAGCAGGAATACCTGCCGATGTGCAAAGAGTTTGGCGTCTCGACCGTGGTGTACAACCCGCTTGCAGGTGGACTGCTGACCGGCAAGCACCGGCAAGAGGTAATCACTCCGGGCACGCGCTTCGACAGCAACGAACTCTACCAGCGCCGCTATTGGCACACGCAATATTTCAACTCCGTCGAACGACTTCGCCAGATTGCACAATCCGCGGGACGCTCGCTGGTCAGCCTGGCGCTGAACTGGCTGCTGCATCACACCGCCTCGGACGTGATTATTCTGGGCGCCTCCAGCCTCGCGCAGTTAAACGAAAACCTTGCGGCCGGCGAAGACGGCCCGCTGTCCGAAGAGGTCGTGAAAGCGTGCGATCAGGTCTGGCACGATCTGCGCGGGCCGCTGCCGGTTTATAACCGTTAGCGGTTGCGACCTCCCGTGGCACTAATTCGCAGCCAACATCGGGGCCTATGCGGTGTCGGCGCGACGCTCCGGCGCAGGGACGGAGAGCATCTCCTTTTTTACTTTTTCGAACTCGATTTTGGATTGTCTTCTTTTCTCCTCGTAATAGTCACGGAGCTCATGCTTCATGCGGTTCAGTTGGATGTTCATAGACTGGTAGGCCTCCTCGCGGTAGAGGCGGTATTGAGCCGAGCCGATACGCATGCCGGAAGGAGGCGCGGGGGGCTCGTTGGCGCGGCGAAGCTCCGCTTCGTCGTCGGCCTTACGCAGCGTCCAGTCCGTCTCGGCATCGATGTCGGTCCCGGGGTCGAGACCGAATTCGCGCTCGAAGCCGGGATATTCCTGCACGCGGGAGCCGGCATCGGCAGGCAGACCCAGGTTAGCGTCCGAAAGAGGGGCGCGCGCCTGGGGCGCTGCTTCATTCGTGGCATTCGTTGTTTGTGATTGCTCTGCTTGCAGTTTGGCGCGGTACTTGAGAAGCGAGGTGGCCTGCTGGATGGCGTAGAGCATTTTTCCGGCGGTGCGATGGTCGAGCAGGCCGTCGCCCAGAGCTGCGACGATCTCAGAGAGCGCGAATTGCGCGGAATCGAGATCTAGTAGAGGAGGAATCTCGAGGCGGTAAGGTACGTTGTCGCGCAGAGCGCGGGCGCGGCGTAGACGGCGTCCGCGATGTTTGAGGTGGTAATAGCAGTATTTATTGTTTTGCAGAGCCGGGGAGCCGCAATAGGCTCCGTTTTCTTGGATGTGACAGCAAGTTTCGTATTGCATGAGGCCCTTTCGAGAAGAAGTAATTAGTAATTCGCTAAAGCCACGTCGTTACTGCGGTGCCCCCTTTGCCTCTGCTGAAAAGAAAGGGTTTACGGCACGACTGTGGGCAAGATTGGGCAAATAAAGGTACTTACACGCCAAAGTCGCAGAAACAAAAGAGTTAGGGTGCATCGGTTGTTAAAGAACAAAAGCCCTCGAAGCGGCCGCAGCAGGATGCGGCGCCACAAGGGCAGGTCATCGAGATAGAGATAGCGCGGAGAGAGCGGGGAAAGAAAGAAAAATCGTGCGGGCGAAAAAACTTTGGTAATGGGAGGAGGACACGTTGGTAATGGGGATTCCCGAAAGGGGAAGGGGAGAAATTGGTAATTAGTGATTAGTGATTCGTGACTATGCGCCACCCATGGGAACCCGCGAAGGGTGAGAGAGGACAAATCGTCATTCTGTGCGCTCCGCCTGCGGCTGCGCGCAAGCCTTCGGCAGAGAGGAATGGATTTCTTTCTTCGCTTACCCAGCGATGAATCGCTGGGCTTAGACATGTCGGCCCTGCCGGGCCTCGTTGTTAGCGCCAAAGGAAAGGAATGGATTTCCCTGCTGAAGCGGCTGTTACGAATGCTGTCGTCCCTAACGGGACGCGGATCAAATTCCCAGTCGACCCAGCACTCCGCCTGCGGCTGGTTGCTGGGCTAGACTATGCCGTGCCTCCGGCACTGGGATGAGGACAAATCGTCATTGTGTGCGCTCCGCCTGCGGCTGCGCGCACGCCTTCGGCAGAGAGGAATGGGTTTCTTTTTTGCTTACCCACCGCTGAAGCCGGTGGGCTTAGATATGTCGGCCCTGCCGGGCCTCTTGTTAGCGCCAGTTGTTAGCGCCCAAGGAAGACGCCAAAGCCGGGCGCTCATGTGGAACCCATAATTGCCAACAGCAGGCAATTATGGGCCACCTACGACTAGCAGAAAAACCACAAGCAAAGGAAGTTTGGTGGGACACTCGCGGGGAAATCGTCATGCTGTGCGCTCCGCCTGCGGCTGCGCGCACGCCTTCGGCAGAGAGGAATGGGTTTGTTTTTTCGCTTACCCAGCGATGAATCGCTGGGCTTAGACATGTCGGCCCTGCCGGGCCTCGTTGTTAGCGCCGGTTGTTAGCGCCCAAGGAAGACCCGAAAGCTGGGGCACCCGGCCGTCACCGTAAGACGGTAAGGCGCAATCCTTGCGGCTTACACGAATGAGGGCTTTGCAACCTCAAGCTCATCGGCCAGAGTTCCGACTACGTTCCTATAGAGCGGCTTACGGCCTCCGTTTACGTCGTGCCGACTGATTTTATTGATGCGCTTCTGTCCGGACGCTACAATTGGCGTGATGAGGGCGCGACTGAGCTTTGCTGTAGTTGTCCTGGTACTGGTAAGTGTAACAGTGGTCTTCATCGCTCCTGCCGTTGATCTTCAGCCAACCGCCTTACGGGCTCTGCGATTCGCGAAACTCCTCCTGGCGCTGATTCCCCTAATTGGAACCGCCGTTACTTCTCGCGCGGTAGTTAGCTGTGGTCTGCAGAGGCAGTTACCTGGTCCAGAGTTCGACTTTGCGTGCCTCGAGGATGTCAACTGCGTTCGTCTTTGCTAGCCATCTCCTCTTCGTGCGTCGGGGTATCGGGCCGCCTCCGATCTGCCACCGGTACGTCTCACACTTCTAATCCAGCTAGGTGCTTGGTCAGTTAACGAACTTTTGGGAATCAGTGGCGAGGCCATGGACGATAAAAATCAGGTTGACCACGACGTTTACCAATTTATCGTCGACCAGATTGAGAGTGTTCCTCATCTGGAGGCGTTGCTTTTGCTGTGGAATAGTCGGCCACAGCCATGGACGGTAGAGAACCTTGCTCGGCGTCTTTACATCCCAAGTAGTACCGTTGAAGAACTTCTGCATGACTTAGCGCGACGGCAGCTCGTCGGGTTGGAGTTTGGTCCGCCGGCGGGGTATTGTTACTCGTCGGGCTCTAAAGAACAGGATCAATTGATTGCCGCCGTCGACGTGTTATATCGCCGCGAGGTAGTCCGTATCTCGACCATGATCCATTCAAAGCCATCGCTATCGGTACGAGAATTCGCCCGCGCTTTCCGTTTCACTAAGGAGCGTGGATAATATGGCACCTGCCGTATATATACTTGGCGTGCTTACCAGCCTGGCATGTGCGACCCTGCTATTGCGTGGTTATCTCCGCAGCAGAAAAAAACTTCTACTTTGGAGCAGCCTCTGTTTCGCGTTTTTTGCGGTGTCAAATTTTCTGATCTTTGCGGATCTCGTACTTGTACCGGAAATTGACCTTTATCGTTATCGACTTCTGACCGCAGCTGTCGCAATGGGGATTCTCTTATATGGTCTGATTTGGGAGAGCGACTAAAAATGGTCGAGGGATTTCTGTTGGGCGTAATCGCAACGGCCTCTTTAATAGCGAGCTTATTCTTTCTGAAATTTTGGGTCCGGACGAGGGACAGCTTCTTTCTGGCATTCGTCATATTCTTCTTCGCTGAAGCTGCAATCCGGACTGCTTCGCTATTTGTGACACACCCAAACGAGGGTAGTCCTTGGATCTATGTAGTCCGCCTGCTCGCACTTTTAGTTATTCTGTTGGCCGTCCTTCACAAAAACTATGCGGCTCCGGGTCGATTTTGAGGTTCTCAGTTGGCGGCATCGGATTGGATGGAAGGATTACCGGTCCCCTCAGACGGGAGGTGCTGCTCTTTGCCCAAACTGAAGACTTATCCAGCGACATCATGCTGGTTGAGAATTGTTGGTGCCGGGAAGGGGGGCGAACCCCCACGAGGGGTAAACCTCGGCGGATTTTGAGTCCGCTGCGTCTGCCAGTTCCGCCATCCCGGCCTTGAATGATGTCGCCGCAAAATTTATTCTGCGGCCGCGCAATCAGGAATGGCGCTGTCGCGACAATCAGCGCCATATTTCGAGGGCGAAACTCAGTATCGCACAGCAGAATGTCGAGAGAGCAAAGGCCTCGGAACTGCGATCACGTCACGAGAAGCGCGTCGATAGCTTCCGCTCTCTTCAGTGCTTGAAGTAGTACGTCCAACTTAAGCTCAAATACGACTTCAACGGCACGCCAACCACTTGTTCGAAGGGAGAGGGTTGGTTGGGAAGCGCGAGCACTTCGGTAGTCTGGCCGGTATAGCCGTTCGCAATGAGAAAGTTCACGCCTATCGACATTCGGTCTTCGAGAAAGGGGCGAAGCACAGCGCCGCGGAATTCGTTGACCGGAACGCCGGTGAATCCGTCACCCAGCGGCTTGGCTTTCACGAACTCGTACTCGGCTCGAGCGCGCAGATGAAAGGGAAGCCGATTGGCCGAGGCAACGGTATCGAAGATAAGGCGTGGCGCCTCGGGTATAGGTTCGCCGGTGATGCGGTCGCGGGCGTCGGCCTGGGCATAGGAAACATACAAACTCCCGGCGGAAAAGTTTCGCTGAACCGAAACCGAAATCACCTTATTGAGCGACGGACCGACAACTTCCTGGAGCCCGGTATCAGGATCGATCTTGGCCAATTCGAGTGAGTTCGAGACGCGACGCAAGGTCAAATAGAACTGTGTCTGCTTTAAGACCTTGGAGATGACAAGTTGGTAGGCGCGCGACGGAGCCAGGAGAGTGGGCAGGCCGTCACCGGTCCCAATACGCGGGTCGTTGGTATGAAACGCTTCGCCATAGCTGAACGAAACAATGGGCAGGTACCAGCGGTCGGGTGGAAGAAGAGTGACTGTACCTTTGGGCAGAGTGAGTGTCGATAGTTTGTCAAACGAGTTCTGGGGATTAATGAGGTCCTGGTTGTTCATCCAGACCTCTTCCTGGCGGACACCCAGGTTGAAGTGCAGGTAGCGGCTCGCGGTGCCATCGAACGAAAAGAACGGTTCGACGAACGACATCGTCAGGTTGTTGCTGGTCACGGGTTGAAACACGCCGTCATCGTCTATCTTCTTGAGGTCGAGGTTGCGCGGAGCGTCGCGCCGCAGGTCCACGCCCGCCATCACCGCAAGCCACGAGCGAACGCTCTGGACGTACATCGCTTCGCCTCCAGCAACGTTGCGCGTCTCGCTTTGCTGGATGAGCCCGTCACCGAAATTGGAGCGAAGTTGTAAGGCATAGTTACGGTAGAAGCCGGAGAAAGAAAACTGCCGCTGCTGGCTGAGCTTCCAATTGTCGCTGGCTACGAGAAGCACGGTGTGCGTGATGTCACGCTGCCGGTTGTCGATGGTGTCGCCGGGTACCGGCGTGTCGATGGGAATGAGTCCGGGAATGTAGGAAAAGCCGTAATAGCCGATGCCGAAGAGGGTGAGATCGTGCTGCCCGAGGTGGTATTCGCGAAGGCCATTGAGTTTGTACTGTTGACGATGTTCGAGGCGATCGAGGAATCCGTTGCCGAAGGCGAACTCGCCGGCGATCCAGGCATTCGTGTTGGGATTGGTGGGACTCCAGCCGGCCATGATGTCGGCATCGCGATAGTCCCCTGTAAGCTGAAAAAAGCTGTTGAAGCGCGGCCGGGGAACATAGGTGGCGGCAGCATCGATGGAGTTGTTTCCCTCGCGCACGTTGAAGGCGGCGCCATCAACGCTGACCGACTCGATGGTCAGTGGAATGAGTACATTGGGATCGGCGTATCCGTTGCCATGAGCATTGGCCGGAAGATTGTTGGGGTAGAGAAAGTTTCCGACCTGGAAGAACTGGGCGATTGGTTCGCCATGGTCGCCGGCCACGCCGGGAGCAAAGTACTGTGGAGCCTTGATGCCTCCCGAGGCAGTTTCGATGGGCAGGCCGGGAATTGAGATCGGGGCGCCGGGACGGCCGGGATTGGCGTCGAGCACTTCGTCGTGGACCACGATGTTTTGCGAAGGATCAGGCGTGAGGGACGACGGAGCGGACGCGACGACGGTGACTGCCTGTTGAGCCGACGCAATCTGCAGGAATTGAACATTGACGCTGACTGGTTTCCCGTTGGCGACGGCAATATTGCTTACTACCGAGACGAACGACGGCGCTTCGCCCACCAGTTGATACGAGCCGGGGCTGACTTCGTCAAAAACGAATTCGCCGACATCACTGCTGTTTGTCTCGCGAACCGTAGTGCCGGCGGCATTTACCAGTGAAACATGTGCGCCAGCGACCGGGCTTCCCTGGGGGTCAAGAACCGATCCCGAAATACGCACGCTGAAGGGCTCAGCAGCTACCCCACGACACACAAATGCCAATAGGCACAGCGCAGTTATTAACCATGTGCGCGTGGCTGGGACGTAAATGCGTACGACAGAGTTCACGAGGGTCCACTGTCTATACTACGTCTCTCACCGTTCTGTGGATTGGTGGCAAACGCTTCTATTCGCCGCCTAAGCGGAAGCGCACCCCGGCGCGAAAATTGGCCTTCAGCGCGGGATATCCGAGCACCTCGTTGTAATGCTGGTTCAGCGCATTGTTCAGATTGGCATAGAACGTGACGTGACGCGTGGCGTTATACCAGCCTCCCAAGTCCATGCGCACATATCCGGCAGCGTAGTAAATGGGAGGAATGTATCCAAACAGAAAGTCCGAGTCAGGCCGGCGGCCGACGGCGACGGTTCCAATGGTCGCGCCAAAGCGCGGGCGTGTATAGGTCAGCAGCACCGTCCCCGCCTGCTTGGGACGCCGAAGCAACGGCGCGCCGACTCCGTAGATGAGGGGATCGCAGAAAGGCGGGCCGCAAGGCGGAGCTTCGATGATTTGCGTCGATGTGTAGGTGTATGCCCCGGTGAAGGAAAAGTGGGCCCCGAACTGGCCGTGCAGTTCGACTTCAGCACCGTGCGACATCGACTTGTTGAGATTGATGTACTGACTGGTGAAGTCCACCGGGTTGGTCTGGAACTCGATCTGATTGTGGAACTGGTTGTCGTAATAAACGGCACTGAGCGACAACTTGTTGCCCCAAAACCCCTGCTCGAAACCGGCTTCCCAGGAGCGGTTCTGCTCGGGCTGAAGATTGGGATTCGGCAAGACAGGATACGTGCCGGAAATGCCGAACGACTGCAAGAAGCTGGGCTCTTTGATGCCTTCGGAATAGGCGGCATGCAGACGGGTCCCGCTGAATGCTTCGTTGCCGCGGAACAGAAGAAACGATCCGGAGGCACGGGGAACGAACTTGCCGCCGAAGCTGGTGTTATCGACGTAGCCGGCCCCGGCGAGCACGGCGAACCGCTTCCATGTCAGCAGCTCCTGGGCGTAAAGATAGTTGTTGAAACGCACGCCGCTGGTGTTGCTGTAGGACGCGAAATCGGTATTGGGCGCGAAGTTCGACGTGATGTGACCGTTCTCGTCCTCAAAGGTGTAGCCGATGCTGGTTTGCGCCCAGCGACGAGGCGTCCATTCGCCGCGATAGCTGAGTCCGGCACGGTTGTACTTGCTGAGGTTCGAGAAGGGACTGTCGATGAACTCGCGACCGGGATCGACATACTGCTGTGAGTTCGCCTGCAAATGGTTGTACTCGTATCCGGCGAAGGCATGCTGCCATGCGCCCGGGCCTCCGACGGTGAGCTCGGCGCTGGCGAGGAAGTTGTTCTGGTGAGCGACCTGGTAGGAATTCGGCGGAAGCACGGGATCGCCGTTGAACCACCAATTCGATTGCACGCCTGTCCAGTTGTTGGAGTGGCGTAGCCGGAAGCGAAAGGCAACACGCGGCGAGAATCGAATGCCAATGTTTCCGCCCTGCAGGGCATTCGTGTAAACGTCATTGACACCCTGACCTTGCGTGTCGAACTGGTTCAGGAAGAAGTTGTAGTCGAATTTCTTGTCGGCGCCGGAGACGGAGAAGTATCCGTTAGCGGTGGAAAATGTGCCGCCATCGGCGCCGAATTCGAACACCGGCTTGAGCGTGGAACCCGTCGTTGTCCAGAGTTGAACGACGCTGGTCATCGCGTCCGAGCCATAGATTGTGCTGTCGGGGCCGCGCAGGACTTCCATGCGTTCGATGTTGTTCATCGGGGAGACGCCGAAATCGTAAAAGCCGCCGGGGTCATTCACCGGCACACCATCCACGAGAACTTTGTTGTAGCTGGATTCACCGCCACGAACGAACAAGCTGGCCTGGCCGCCGCGGCGTCCACTGGTGTTGACGATGGCGCCGGGGATGTAGCTGAGGGCGTCGGCTGCTGCCGGAGGATTCAGCAAGGTGAGCTGATCGCTGTTCAGGTAATCGAGCGAGGCCCCGACCTGGCTGGCGACATCGGGCGTCGCAGTAGCGGAGACGACCACGGTCTGAGGAAGAGTCGCCAGCTTGAGCGCCACCGTCTGAGGCTCGCTTTGCGGAAGCGAGAGAGCGACCGATTGGGCGGCGAATCCGGGGGCCAGAATTTCGGCCCGGTAGGCGCCGTCGGCGAGGTTCGAGAAGGTTGCTACACCGTCGCCGGTGGTCGTAAGAACGCCGACACCCGCGTTGTCTCGAAACAGAGAGACTTGCACTCCGGAGACCCGGTCACCGGAAGGACTTTGCACGATGAGATGCAGGTCGCCAGCCGATAACAGGCTGGAGGTCAGAAGACAAAATAGAAAAGTGCCAAAGCGCTTCAACTCTCCTCCTCACGCGAAAGGGGTTGGAATGAAGGTTGGCGCCGGTCTCCTGGCTTGCGAGTTGCGATGCGGACATCGCCACAAAAGCGGGGGCCTTCCCGTTTGCACAGTGGCCCTTCGCCAAAAAACTCGCTTACAGTTGCGCGGCAGCGCGGGATTTGCACCCGCTTCCCAGTTCCGCTCCAGCAGCGGAACGCGCGAACCTAAGTGGAAGATCTGGAAAGAACAACCCGAAGAGTTTTCCTCAGGAGAAACTCTGACTGTAGAGTGGCCGTGCCAGCGTGTCAATCGCGATGTGAGGAAAACTGTGAGTCAGCGAAAGCTGTGACACGGTCGAGTGCAGCCTGCATTTCGGCGTACGCCGCTGCGAGCTGTTCGTCGCTTGCGTTTGGCGGAACGAAAATTTTTCTGGCGACTCGAATGAGCGCTCGCGAGAACGGCTTGGGAATCACCATTGCGTCCCATGAACTCAGTACCCAAGCTTTGTCGACCGCAACGTAAAAGGCTGTAATGGGAACGCCGGTAGTGCTGGCCAATAGCACCGGACCTTTCTTGGCGACGGAGCGCGGACCGCGTGGACCATCGATGGTGAAGGCCGCTCCGCCACCATTTTTCACAAACGTGTCCATCTCCAGTAAACCGCGCTGGCCTCCACGGGAGCTGGAGCCGCGAATCGGCACATAACCAAATCGGCGGATCACGCGGGCAATGAACTCGCCGTCTTTACTCTTGCTGGTGAGTACGGCGAAATTGCGATCGCGAAAAATCCACGTGGCTCCCAGGACGCAACGGTGCCAGAAGGGATAGATGCCGGGATAGACGCTGTCCATGCTGCCGATTGAGCCTTCTTCCCAGGAGAAGGTTATGCGGAGAGTGCGTCCGACAATTGCGATAAATAGGGAGGCCAAGCCGGCGACGAAGGCGAATTGCATACGTTGCCACAGCGAGTACTGACGCTCGCGAACGTCAGCTGCGGTAGCGGCGGAGTCGAGGGGCACGGAGAAAGTTTAAATCAGTGGCTGGTGGCTAGTGGCTAGTGGCTGGAAGAGCAATTTCGAGTTGTTGGATAGGTGCGCTCACTCACCAGCGAACATTTGCTAGCCCGCATACTTCAGCCAGCGGCGCAGTTCCGGCAGCGTCGGCCGTTTGCCGTACATGAGGATTCCGACACGGTAGATGCGCGACGACAGGCCAAGCAGTCCCCAGGTGGTGAGCAGCATCAACGCAATGCTGAGCATGATCTGCCACATGGGCGGGGTTTCCGCCATGATGCGTACGAACATGAGGATTGGCGCGAAAAACGGAAACATCGAGGTCCACACCGCGAGCTGCGAATTGGGATGCTGAAGTACGGGCGTCGCCAGCACGATGGAAAAGATGATGGGCAGCATTGCCGGCCACTGTACCTGCTGGGCTTCTTGTTCGGAGTTCACCATTGCGCCTAAAGCGGCGTACACCGTGGAATAGAGGAAATATCCGAGCACGAAGAACACGCCGAACGCAACGATTCCAATCATGGGGACATGAACGTTGGAGAATATGGAGCGCGCCGACAGGAAACCGGGCACGGCGAACGCACCGGCGATGGTCAGCCAGATGACGAACTGGGTGAGGCCGACCGCTCCAACGCCGATGATTTTCCCCGCAAGCAATTGCTTCGGTGTCAAAGAGGACAACAACACTTCCATGATCCGCGACGATTTTTCTTCGATGATGGAACGCATCACTGCGAAGCCGTACACCAGAACATTCACGTACAACAACATCACCATAGTGAATGAAACCAGGAATACGGCTATGCCGCTGGCGCCCTCCTTGCCCTTCTCGATGCGCACAGTGTCGAGGTCGATTGGTTTGAGCACCGCTTCGACGTCGGCTTCATTCATTCCTTTTTGTCCGAGCTGGCGTTTTACCACGGCCGATTGGACGGCATTGCGCAGCTCGATAGTCTCGCCAAAGTCAGTGACATCCTTCGCGCTATAAACGACTTTGCGATTGGCGAGGTCGCTGTCGGTAAGCCACAAGAAGCCATCGATTTTGCCCCCGGAGACATCACGGCGGAGCTTGTCGCGCTCAGCATCGCTTGTATTGTTGTTAATTTCGAGGGCAAAACGAGGCGCTTCGGACTTCGCCTTCTTCTGCGTGGCGTCGTCGCTTTTAGTGGGCGGCACAGTGAGCTGCTGCTGGATCGCCTGGGCGATCTCGGGATTGTCGGCAACCAGCACGATGTGACGCGTCACTCCCGACTTCATGTTTGATAACAAAGCGGGAATCAGTATGGTGGACGCCATGAAAACCGGCATAAGCAGCGTCATGATAAGGAACGCCTTGGACCGGATGCGTTCCATGTACTCGCGCTGAATCACCAGCCAGGTGCTATGCATTGCGGTTCACCACATCGATAAAAATTTCTTCCAGCGATGGCTCCATCAGTTCAAATCGGCTGATGCGGGCCTGATCACAAGCGATGCGCAAGAGCTTCTGCGCGTCAGCCCCGGGCTGCAATCGCAGTTCCACGTAATTGCCATAGTTGTTGAGCGACTGAATGAGGTCGCTGTGGTCGAAATCGAGGTCCCCCTCGTATTGCATCTGAACGGTGTTCTTGCCGAAGCTGGCCTTGATCTTTTTCAGGTCACCCTCGAGTACGCTGCGACCATGGTCGATGAGGCAGATCGAGTCGCAGAGCCGCTCAACCTGGTCCATGCGATGGGTGGAGAACAGGATCGTTTTGCCGGCCTTCTTCAATTCGACCATTACATCCTTCACCATGACGGCATTAGCAGGGTCCAAGCCGGAAAAGGGTTCGTCGAGAATCAGCAGATCGGGATCGTGCAGCAACGCCGCGACGAACTGAATCTTCTGCTGCATACCTTTGGAGAGTTCTTCTACCTTTTTCTGGATCCAGTCTGCAATCTCCAACCGTTCACACCACTCGAGAGCGCGTTTACGGACTTCGGGAGCTGACAATCCGTGCAGGCGTCCCAGGAAGACAAGGTGGTCCATCACTTTCATGCGCTTGTAAAGACCACGCTCTTCCGGGAGATAACCGATGCGCGCCAGTTGTTGCCGATCGAACTTGCTGCCGAACAGCCGGACTTCGCCCTCATCCGGAATGTTGATACCGATCATCATTCGGATCGTCGAGGTCTTACCCGCGCCGTTTGGCCCCAACAGGCCATACACGCTACCTTCGCGGATATTCAGTGAAAGGTGATCGACAGCGACGAAGTTATCGTAAGTCTTGTGAATTCGATGAAGCTCTACGGTGTCGGACATACCAGTGGGGACACACTCGCTGTGGCTCTAACGTGGAACCACGCAGGCAGTGATTAAGGTTTCGCCCCGATTGTAAAGGTTTAGCGGGAGAGAGGGAACTTGGCGCCCAGGGCGCCGGAGCTAAGCCGGATTCATCCAGTACGAGCTTGAGGCTCCGCCTCTTGTAGAGGATCTTCGGCGAACCTGCGGGCGCTGATGTCGAGATTGATGCCGACCATACGGACAGGCTTGCCCCATGTGTCATAGAAAGCTTGCCCGTGGGCCGAAATCCAACGGACGCGGCCACTCGCAGTCACCATCCTGTATTCGGCAGACCAGATATACCGTTTCTGCCGGAAGAACTCCTCCACTTGCTCCAAGGTCCGGTCGCGATCCTCGGGATGAAGGCAGGCTACCCATTTCTCACGCAAAGGAGGTTCGTCGAGCGGATAATCCAGTAGTCTCCGGTAGCCATCGGACCAATACACGGTGTCGTTAACCAGGTCCCAACTCCACGCGCCGCCAGAAATCAGTTGTTCAACGATATTCAGACGCTCTTCGATGTTGAGGAGTTGGTGCTGCGCGAGTTTGGCAACCTCTGCCTCGCCGGAGGCTTGGGACATCGCTACTCGTCTCGCTTCACCCAAGGCGGAGATAACGAGCCCGGCAATCGAAAATAACAGAGTGGCAACCACGACCTTGGTATCAGGCAATCCGATGGTGTAAAGCGGAGGTATCAGGAAGTAGTCGGCGAACGCGATGGTAGTGAGTACCGCAACCAGGCCGGGACCAAATCCGCCATAGAAAGCGGAGAGGGCGACCGGTATGAAGAGGATCGCGTAAGGTTGCCCGTCGTCGATCACGCGGCCCAACAACCATCGCAAGGCAATGAAGGCCAGAGATACCGCTATCGCTGCACCATAGCGGTAAGCCGCGTTCTGCCGGGAGTCAGCTCCCACAAGAAATCGTGACCAGAAAGGTGACTTATCCATCAGTGTTCATCAGCCAGAATTCAGCAATGGCGCGGAGGGCCTAAGGCCCCGCGTCCTCACCACAGTTGACGCTCATTGAAGGCTTTTGGCTATAGCCGTTAGGTGGATAGCGGAACACCCACTTGTAGGAAGTTACGCATGATCTGCATGCCGTGAGTGGTTAGCACACTTTCGGGGTGGAACTGCACTCCCTCAACGTCGTACGTTCGATGACGGACACCCATGATCACGCGACCTCCGTCACGGTCCAAACAGGTGGCCGAAATTTCCAGCTCGGCAGGCAGGCTCTTCTCCTCAATCGCGAGTGAATGATATCGGGTCGCAGTAAATGGCGAAGGAATGCCACGAAATATCGACTTGCCGTCATGGACTATCGAGCTAGTTTTGCCATGCATCAAGTTGGAGGCGCGAATTACATTTCCGCCGAATGCTGCTCCAATCGCCTGATGTCCGAGACAAACTCCCAGGATCGGGATGCGGCCCGCGAAGTGCCGGATTAGCTCAATGCTGATGCCGGCTTCCTGCGGTGTGCAAGGCCCGGGCGAAACAACAATCCGTTCGGGACGAAGCTTTTCAATCTCTGCGACTGTTGTGGTGTCGTTGCGGCGGACTTCGACTTCATGTCCCAACTCCCCGATGTATTGCACCAGGTTATAGGTGAAGGAGTCGTAATTGTCGAGAACGAAGATCATCTCAGTGGCCAGTGAATAAGGGTGCCGGCTCTCTCAATTAATTCCCAGCCTTTTCGGCGGCCCGCAGCAGCGCCGAAGCCTTGTTCATACACTCTTGATACTCGCTTTCCGGATCGGAGTCGGCCACGATGCCGGCGCCAGCTTGCACATACGCTCGGTCGCGATGTACCACCATGGTGCGAATGCCGATGCACGAGTCCAGGTTTCCAGCGTAATCGGCATACAAAATTGCTCCGCCATACACCCCACGCCGCACCGGCTCCAACTCTTCAATGATCTCCATGGCGCGGACTTTCGGGGCACCACTCAGTGTGCCCGCCGGGAAGCACGCGGCAACAGCGTCGAGAGCGTCGAGATCGCCGCGAAGCCGGCCCTCAAGTGCCGATACGAGATGCATGACATGCGAGTAACGCTCCACATACATCAGGTCGCGCACTTTCACGGTCCCGTAATCGCTGACGCGCCCCAGATCGTTGCGCCCGAGATCAACCAGCATCACGTGTTCGGCGCGTTCTTTCTCATCGGTGCGCAGTTCCTCGATGAGGCGCTCGTCATCGGCGTCTTCCTCGCCACGCCGCCTCGTCCCCGCGATTGGCCGGTATTCCAGCTTGTTGCCGGTTATGCGTACCAGCATCTCGGGAGACGCTCCGACCACATGGGTGTCATCGAACTGTAGATAAAACATGTAAGGCGAGGGATTCACGGTTCGCAGCGCCCGGTAAATCTGGAAGGGCTCGCTGGGTGGCTTGAAGTCGAGCCGTAACGACAACACCACCTGAAAGATGTCACCGGCGGCGATGTATTCTTTCGCGCGCCGCACGTTGCTGAGAAATTGCTCGTGCGACGTGGCAGTGTGAATCTTGATGGTTTTCCTGCGCGTCGAACTGGTCCAGCCTAACTCCTGCTTGTGAATGCCGCGAACCAGCTTGCGTTCGAGATCGTCGATGTCCGCCAGCGCACGGTCATAAGCCTTACGCGGCGATTCGCTGCGTACATCCGCAGCAGCCATGATGTGTAACTGGTGCTTCAGATGATCGAAGGCGAGCAGTCTATCGTAGAAAGTGAAGATACAGTCCGGCAAGGCAACATCGACCTTGGCAGTTTCGGGCAGGCGCTCGAACTGGCGCACCATGTCGTAGGCGAAGTAGCCTACACCTCCTCCGGTGAACGGAGGCAGTCCGGCAATGTGGGCGGTCTGATGTTGGCGTAATTCATGGCGCAGCACGTCAATGACGGCGCCCTCGCGGCGCTCGGTTTCCTGTCCTCTGCGGATGGTGAGATCGCGTCCACGCGCGGTAAGTATGGTGCGCGGCTGAGCGCCGACAAATGTATAGCGTCCGATCTTCTCGCCGCCCTCGACCGATTCGAGCAGGAAGGCGTACTTCTGTCGTTTGGCGATACTCAGGAAGGCCCCAACGGGCGTCAGAAGGTCAGCGCTGAGGGTCTTGGCTACGGGAACCAGGGAGGCCCCGCGGCTAAGCTGAAGAAAACTCTTATAATCCGGCGTGACCATGGCGTTTTTGGCCGCAAATTGCTGGGGTTACTGGGATTATACGGGAGCTACTTGGTGCGCGATTCCCTTGCGCGCCCGCAGGGGTCTGCTTATACTCGTAAGGTTTGCCCGCCTTACGACTTTATATCTGGGTCTGGCGAGCACCTTTTTAACGTCTGGGGCAGTCCCCCGCGGAATCATCGGAGAGTTCTAATGGAAACCTCGCTCACGCTCGAACAAGAAAAAAATCCCTGGGAATCACAGGCGGCGCGATTCAATATCGCCGCCGAAAAGCTGCACCTGGACGAAGGTCTTTGGCGGGTATTACAGCAGCCCAACCGCGAAATTATCGTCCACATCCCCGTCATGATGGACAACGGCAAGCTCGAGGTTTTCACTGGCTACCGCGTGCAGCACTCGATTGCCCGTGGCCCGGCCAAGGGTGGCGTGCGCTTTGCACCCGACGTCACGCTCGACGAAGTGCGCGCCCTCGCCAGTTGGATGACCTGGAAGTGCGCCGTGGTCAACATTCCTTTCGGCGGCGCTAAGGGCGGAATCATTTGCGACCCCAAGAGCATGTCGCGCGGCGAGCTGGAGCGCATGACACGGCGCTACACCTCCGAGCTGATCGAATTTATCGGGCCGGAGAAGGATGTTCCCGCTCCCGACGTAAACACCAACGAGCAGACGATGGCGTGGATGATGGACACCTACTCCATGCACATGCGCCAGACCGTCACTGCTGTGGTGACCGGCAAGCCGCTGAACATGGGAGGCTCGCGCGGACGGCGCGAAGCTACTGGGCGCGGCGTCATGATCATCGCCGATGAATCGATTAAGCACTTGGGAATGAGGAAAGAGGACACCCGCGTCATCATTCAGGGATTCGGCAATGTCGGCTCGAATGCCGCCCTGCTGATGTACCAGGCAGGTTACAAAGTAATTGGAATCGGTGAGTGGGACGGCGGTCTGTACAACAGCAAGGGCATCGACATCGCCGCGCTTACGGCGTTCCGGCAGAAAGAGGGCACCATCCACGGTTTCAAGGGAGCCGAACGGGCCAATACAGAAGAACTTCTGATCACCGATTGCGACGTGCTAGTCCCGGCCGCTACCGAAAACGTAATTACGTCGCTCAACGCCGACCAGGTAAAGGCGCGGATTCTTGTCGAAGGAGCGAACGGACCGACCACGGCGGCGGCCGATGACATCCTTGCCGACAAGCATGTTTTTGTGATGCCCGACATCCTGGCGAATGCGGGCGGTGTGACTGCCTCCTATTTCGAATGGGTGCAGGACCGCCAGGGCTACTTCTGGAAGGAATCTGTCGTGAATGAGCAGCTCAAAGACATCATGGTTGAGTCGTTCGATGAGGTGGTGCGCTACGCGGAGACGCATCACGTGAACAATCGCATTGCCGCCTACATGCTTGCCATCGATCGCGTGGCGTCTACCATTCGCCAGCGCGGAATTTACGCCTAGTCCAGGCTGGACTTCGCTATGGCTCCCTGTCACGCGGGGAGCCGTTTTCATTGCAAGAAAGCCGCGCCGGTCTTGGATTTTGCACTGGATTCTGTGCAACTGTATAGGGAAAATACCTTATTGATTTTTGCCTGATATTCACACGCCAGCCATCAGAATCCTGTTCCAGATTTTTCTGTTTTCCCCTTCCACAAGAGCTACAAATTGGGAGCATAATAGTTGGCAAGGAAGTGGTCGTGGGGATGGCCCGTTCCCATCTAGTCATGCATCGCCTTCGTTTCACCCTCCGCTGGATTGCAGCCGTAGTGTGTTTTCCGGTGATTGTGCTGGCACTCGGCTGCGTCACTCTGCTACATCCCATTACCTCTCTCAGGACTAAGTTCCATCCTTCTTTACACGTCTGGATGAACGTGATGGACTGGGTAAGGGGCATCCCCGTCGGCTACAGCTATTGGGTGCAGTATCACGCTCCCAGCATGCTGGACGAGATTGAAGTACACCACGACGAATAGCGCAGCTCGCGTTATTCTGTGCGGTTGCTTTCGTAGTAAGCCGTGAACGATAATCACCTTGGCAGCGGCGACATCGCGGCGTCGCGTTCGTCCGGTTTGTGAACCTTCCGACCTACATCACGCTCACGCGGATCCTCAGCATTCCTGTGCTGATCTGGATTTTATCGAGCAGTCATTTCAGCTCTAGCAACGGCAACCGCGAGCTGCTCGCGTCCGCCGTCTTTATTGCGGCCTCCATCACCGATGCCATTGACGGATATCTTGCACGTAAGCGCGCGCAAGTCACCACCATGGGAATGTTGCTCGATCCCGTGGCCGACAAACTTCTAATCGCCGCGGCATTCATCACTCTTGTGCAGTTCAATCCACGTATTGTGCCCGCGTGGATGGCGGTCATTATTATCGGTCGTGAATTTCTCGTGAGCGGGTTGCGGTCCATCGCCGCGTCAGAGGGATTCACAATCGAAGCCAGCGACCTAGGCAAGTTGAAGATGGTGGTGCAGATTGTTTCGGTGGTTGCTGCCATCGTGGACCATCATTGGACACGCCTGCCTTGGTACTTCCTTTCCTTGCCGGTGCGTCCGATCGCCCTGCTCTCCATTTGGGTGATGGTGGGACTGTCGCTGGTTTCAGCAGTGGACTACTTCGTGGCCTTCTGGACCAAGATCAATCGGCACGCCGAAAAGCGCCGCCGTCGCCGTTCCTTTGTTTTGAGCCGGCGCAGGAAGCGCAATGATGTCCCCGCCATCTGATCAAGAGCCCGCAGTATCGGCCCAAATCCCGGAATACAGTCCTCAAGAGCGCGAAATCCTTCTACAACTGGCACATCGGTCGATCGAGTCCAAACTGGCCGGTAATCGGATCGACCTGGATCCTCCCAATGAGCATCTGTCCGACAAGCGGGGGGCCTTCACCACATTGCATCTGCACGGACGCCTCCGCGGCTGTATCGGATACGTCATACCGCAACATTCGCTGTATCGAACGATATCGGAAACAGCCCGCGCGGCTGCCTTTGAGGATCCTCGTTTTCCGGCCGTAACCCTGGAAGAAGCCCCCCACTTGAAGGTTGAGATCAGCGTTCTGTCGCCTCTCAAGCCGATTCGTGCGGAGGACGTCGTGGTCGGCGTTCATGGCCTGGTGGTTCAGATGTCCGGACGGAGGGGGTTATTGCTCCCTCAGGTTCCCGTAGAGTGGGGATGGGACCGTAGCCAGTTCCTCGCGCAAACCTGCCTCAAGGCCGGGCTACCCGCGGATGCCTGGCTGCAAGGCGCTGAATTAAAAGCCTTTACCGCGGAAGTCTTCGGCGAGTAACGACGTCTCAAAAGCCGTCTCCGCGCGCATAGTTACCGATTTTGTCCGCAACCCTCCCCACAATTCCCTAAGAAGACGGTTGCAACCATCGTTGTGCATCTGTAGTATCGGGACGCTCCTATGCACGCTGTTCCAACCGTTTACGCCTCCCGCATCCAACGTTTCCGGCTACCTCGCGTCTGTGTGGCAGTGGTCGGTGAGGACGCCTCCAACATTATCGAACGCGCGGAATCGCTTGTGCGCGATAACTCCTTCATGGAGTTCAGGTTAGATTACCTGTCGAACCCTTCAGCCGGACTTGGGAAGCTGAAGCACTTCCTGGATCTGCACCCCGAGGCGACCGTTATCGCCACTTGCCGCCGCGCGGTGAACGGCGGCAAATTCAAGGGGAGCGCGGTCTCCCAGTTGGAAATCCTGATGAAGGCCGCCGCCGCAGGTTTCCAACTTGTTGATATTGAGCTACAAAGTGCCGATATTCTGAAGCCGGTCGCGCTTGCTGCGCTGAAAGATCAGGTCGGCGTAATTCTCTCCTTCCACGACTTCAAAGCCACCCGCAAGCTGGAAGAAACCTTCTCGCAGATGAAGGACTACCCGGCGGACTTCTATAAGGTGGTGTCTACCGCGACCACCCTGTACGACAACGTGCAGATGATGAAGTTTTTGCAAGCCCATTCGGCCCAAGTTGAGATGGTGGGGTTGTCGATGGGCGAGCAGGGAATCATTAGCCGTGTACTGGGCGTCCGGGCCGGCAGCATCTTCACCTTCGGTTCGGCCACGCGTGGCGAAGAAACCGCTCCGGGCCAGGCCACGGCGGCTGAGTTGCGTGACGTGTACCGTATCGACATGGTGGACGCAGCGACCCAGGTCTATGGTGTCGCAGGCGATCCCATCGGGCATTCGATGTCTCCCATCATGATGAATACTGCCTTCCGCCGGGAGACCGTAAACGCCGTATATCTTGCCCTGCATGCGAAGACACTGAAGGACTTGCTGGCCTGCACGAAAGACATCCCGCTGCGCGGTCTCAGTATCACGATGCCTTATAAGCAGGACATTATTGAGGCCTTGTCCAACTCCGATCCGCTGACACGGCAGATCGGCGCTTGCAATACAGTCGTCCGTGCTCAGGACGGCAAGCTCTACGGCTTTAATACTGATGTCGCCGGGATAGTGAACCCCCTGGAGCAGCGCCTGACTTTACAGGGTGCTCGGGCTCTCGTGGTCGGAGCCGGTGGCGTGGCCCGTGCCGCTGTGTTCGGGTTGAAAAACAAAGGAGCCGACGTCTTCATCACGAACCGCACTCCCGAAAAGGCCCAAAGTCTGGCGCGACAAGCCAAGGCCAAGTACATGAAGCGGGCCGACGTAGCCAAGTCTTCCTTCGATGTGATCATTAATGCCACCCCTGTGGGAATGGGCGCCAACCGCCAAGCTCCTTTGGATGACAAGGAACTGAATACCAAATACTTGTTTGATCTGGTTTACGTTCCCGCCGAGACCAAGCTTATGAAGATGGCCCGGGCACGCAACATTGAGGTCATCCCGGGGCTGGAGGCGTTTGTGCAGCAGGGCGCGCGGCAATTTGAGATATGGACTGGCAAACCGGCGCCCGTTGCGGAGATGGCCTTTGTGGTAAGCAAAGCGCTGGAGCGCATGGC
This sequence comes from uncultured Acidobacteriaceae bacterium, assembly GCA_963738905.1. Classification (GTDB taxonomy): domain Bacteria; phylum Acidobacteriota; class Terriglobia; order Terriglobales; family Acidobacteriaceae; genus DASRAA01. Next base: position 410,295 of record CAVTYG010000003.1, on the reverse strand, counting down.
GTCCGCCTCTTCCCAGGAAGAGGAAGCACCGCCGCCGCAAAACCATCGCACGGCTGCGAAGCCGGAAGTCCATCGTCCAGCGCCCCCGAAGCCGCCGGCGCCAAGCAAAAAAAAGGCGAAGGTGGTTGTCCGCAAAGCCGCCAAAACAGCGGCTAAAAAGCCAGTCAAACGCTAACAAGTGTTTCACCCGCCACGCTTCCCATCGGCTTCGTTCAGGTCGATGCGCTCAGGCTCCGCAGACAGGGCTGCCCCAAAACCGCCGTCTGACGCGGCTTTCAAGGCAATCGTAGTTCCACAAAAAACGTAGATACGCATGCTTCATGGTTGCGATTTCGGTGCAGTTAGGCTTAGGATGAGGACATGGAGGCAGAAGTCCCAAGCCTCTCATCAACATTTCAGACAAAAGCCCCACGTTCGAAGTCGAAACACCCTTTCGCACGGCCGAATAAAGCTGTGTGCGAATACCCCAGGAGAAGACGGAGATGGCGTGGTACGCGTACTGTATTACCGAGCAAGCGGGCCTGCTGAGCGGTAACCGTGCTCGACGTCCTTTCGCACTGGAAAACCTCAAAGGGGTCAATGAGGCTCCAGTCTTTGCTTATCCCAGCGGGGAGTTTGCGGTCATCGTCAGCGACCACTCCTCATCCCTCACTCAACAAGCTATTGTGGACCACGCCCGCGTCATCAGTGAGTGTTTTCGCACTCTGACCGTCCTTCCTTTTCGTTTCGGAACCATCTTCGAGACGGACGATGCCCTGCGCCGCGCGGTGCGGGCCAACCGTAAGGCGTTTACCGAAAGCGTTTCACGCCTCCGCGGCAAAGCCGAGATGCATGTGAAGATTGTCGTAAAAGACGGAACCGTACAAGAAGCAATCGGCGATGTTCCCGAAGGAGTAGGCGGGGAATATCTTCGCAAACTGCGTGATCGGGCCAGTCGTGAGCGCGAGCGCCAGACCAAGGCACGGGCGCTCTCCATGCAAGTTCACAAGTTGTTTTGCCCGCTGGAAGAAGACGTCGTTTGCAAGCGGACCGATGCCGGCAACATGCTCATCGACTTCGCCCACCTCATCGATTCCAACACCGTGACCAAATACCAGAACCGCTACTCGGCAGCCACCCGGCACTTCAAGGACTGCCAGGTGACGATCACCGGGCCGTGGCCTCCCTATCACTTTATGCCCGGTAAACTGCGCACGGTAACCGGCGGAAACTAGTTCGCAAGACCTTCAGCAAGGAAGATTTCGGGCGGCCGTTCAGGCCGCCCTGTTTTTTTGCTCGAACCGCCAATTCCGGAACTTGTCCCAACTAGGGAATGAATTCGACTCGGGAGCAAGAAAACGCCTTCCCAAGTTGACCTCTTATTGGGCGGGGCATATTATCTTGGATTCGCCATGCCGAAATTTTGCTCCCGGTGAATTCCGGGGCTGGTAGGCGTGGAGTGCGTACCTATGGACAAAAAGAAATTGGACACTTTCAAAAAGCGGCTGGAAGAACGTCAGCGTGAGCTTCGTCAGAATGTGAGCCGCACTGCCCAGGATGGCCGCGAGGCCGACCTGGAATCGGCCCAGGACATCGCGGACCGCGCGGCGAATTCGTACACCAAAGAGTTTCTCTTCAGCCAGAGCAGCAGCGAGCGGCAGATTCTACAGATGGTGGAAACCGCCCTCAACCGTATTCGCGAGGGGTCCTTCGGCGAATGCATCGCCTGCGGCGATGAAATCAATCCCAAGCGGCTGGAGGCTGTTCCCTGGACACGCCATTGCATAGCCTGCCAGGAGAAACTCGAGCAGGGCCTGCTTGAGGCCACCGGCACGTAGTTCTCCAACCGAAGATTGCAGCCAAAGCCGCCTCGCAGGGCGGCTTTGACTTTTTCCGGTTCGTTTCTTCTCTACTTCGGAGGCTGCTTCTTCTTGCTTCCACCCAGTAGTCCTCCGAGCGCATCTTGCAGTTGCTGTTGCTGGCTGGGTTGCGCTTGCTTACCCGCTGGTGCGGGCTGACCCTGGGCCTGGCCTCCACCGAGCAGGCCTCCCAATATCCCTCCGGCTCCGCCCTTACCTCCGATGAGGCCCACGGCTGACGGCACGAGGTTATTGAGCTTCATCTGCGCAATCTTTTGCATGTCGGGCATCACTGTCGGATGACTCATGGTGCCAGTGATGATCACCGGCAACACGAGTTCACCGTTCTTGTTTCCCAGTGCGGTATTCAAATACCCGCCCACGCCGGTACCGCCTACCGACTGGCTGAAGGCTTTGTCGAGCACTGCGGTGAGGTGCATGTTGAGGGCCTCGTTGACCAGGTTGATGACACCGGTTGCGGCCATGGTTCCGACATCGAGCGCCGCCTTCAGGTCGTTCGTGTTGGCAACACCACTGTGGACGTCGAAAGTCCCACTCATGCTTGAAACCGCGGTGTAGCCCTTCGAGCCACCGCCGAACTTCGCGATCTTGCCCAACTCGTTTAGCAGGTCAATCTTGGTCAGCTTGCCGTTGGTGAGCGTGAACGAGAACGGCCCATTCAATGTCTGCGTCACATCGCCGGACACAGGGGTTGAGAACGTCTGGTTTACGTTGGCGTTGAGCGTGCCCGTAAGCGTGTCCTTCATGTTGCCGACGGCCGTCAGCAACTGGTTGGCATCAGCGCCGGTGAGTTTGGCGTTCACGGCGAAGCTCGAAACCGCCTGACGAAGATCGGCGGTGATGCTGCCGCTGATCTGTCCGCCATAGACCTGCCCGGTGAGCGGATTCATCTGAATCACGCCGTGGTTCAAGTTGACGTTCGAGTGTACGTTCGAGAGAGTTGTGCGGTCGTAGATCAGCGTGCCGACAGCAATTGTTCCGCTTCCCGTAGCCGTGTCCAGGAAGCTTGGTTGCGGGGCCGGAGCGGCCTCGGCAGCCGGAACCACGCTCCAGTTCATCTCGGCCTTCTTTGCCGGAGCGGGCTTGCTGGGCGCTTGTAGCTTTTCCAATTCCGTAATGTTGAGCTTGTCGAAGGCCAACGCGAACGTCAGCCGTGGCGCCTGAAAGTTGGCCATCCCCAGGCTGCCGCTTGCGTTCGTGGAGCCGAGTCCTGCGTTGATGTTGGTCAGGTTGACCGCATTCTGCGTGAATTGCAGATTCGCGTTGCGGAGATTCAACGGCTGCGTCAATTGCGGCATTTTGAGCGCTGCGTTCTGGATCGCTCCGGTGCCGCTGAAGGTCATCGCATCGGTGTTCTTAATCGGGCCAACTGCATGCAGGTCGAGGGTGACCGCCCCGCTGCCGCTCATGCCTTCGACTGAACTCACACCGTAAGCCTTGGCGATATTCAGCAGCTCATCAAGCTTGGCATTTACCGTCTTGATCGTTGCGTCTACCGTGGGAGACGCGCTTGTATATTGCGCGATCATCATCTGCCCGTTCAACGTTGTTGCACCCGAAGTCGCCGTGAACGGATTGGAGCGAATCTCCTGGGGCGTCATGTTCAGGTCGAGAGCCGGGACCTTCACTGCCTGCGGAATGTCTTTACCGGTGACTTCCAGGTTGCGCCCGTTTACGGTCCCGTTGAAGGCGAGATTGCTCGTCGGCCCTTGGGCGTGAATGTTGGCCGTGAGCTTGCCGGTAATCTTCGCATTCGGGCTGAAGGCGACGCCAAACGCCGCCGCCAGGCGGGCCGCATCGTCGATGGATGCGTCCTTCGCCGAAATATTCAGATCGGCAGTTCCCGGCGTGGTGTGCGAGTTCAGTGTGCCGCTCACCGACAATGGCGTGGAGCCCAGCTTCACATCGCCTTTCTTGATCTGCAAAAGGTCGGAGGTGAGGTCATCGGTAACGTCGAAGTCGGCGGTGATGGGATAGCCGACCTGCACATCGTGGACTACCGCATCATTGATCTTCAGCGACCCCTTCGCCATCATTTTGCCGCCGGAATTCACCAGGTCGGTGTCGCCGGAGATCATCGCATCAGTACCCGCGAGGGCGGACGTGTTCAGAAATTTCTGCGCTCCGGCCAGCGAGACCTCGTTCAACTTGAGCTTCCCGTCAAACGGCGTACTCATCATGTTCGCCTGGTTGATCGGGCCGGCTTTGCCCTCGATCGACAGAGTCTCGGCGCCCCGTCCGGGCACGTGGGCCGTCAAATCCAAAGAGAAGGGCTTGTCGGGAGCGAAGTCTTTCAGCGTCAAATCGATGTGGTCATAAACCGCTCGCGGTTGGTGAAGTTGAAGATCGGTCACAGCCACCTGTCCATCGCTGATCTTCAACTCGTCCAGTGACAGCGAACCGCCTCCGCTCGATGCCGCAGCTTGCTTCGCCGGCGTTGCGGGAGCCGCCGCCGCTTGGGCGGCCGCGGTAGGCACAGGCGTTGCAGGGCCCTCGCCGAGGCTGGCGAAATTCCACACTCCGGCCTGGTCTTTTATCAGCTCGATGGCCGGACGTTGCAGCGTTAGGCTGCTGATCGCAATGGTCTTGGTAAGCAGCGGTAGTAGTTTCACGCTGATGTCGAGTTGGCCGATTTTGGCGAAGGGCACCGTGCTACGGAAGCGCGGATCCTCGCCGATCGTAACGTCCTGTACCTGCACCCGCAGCGGAAACGACGCCATCGACATCGCGCCAAAATTAACCGGACGATGCAGCCGCTCCTGTAACTGGCTCTGGATCTGGCCGCGATACTGATTGATGTCGATCAGGTGCGGCAGCAGCAGCATCACGAGGACAATCAAAACAACTACGGCGACAACGGCAATCGCTAGCTTGCGCATAACGGCTCCTGGGGATAGGGGTCAATTCTTCGCGGTTACACGAGCACCATGCTCGATTAGAACCTTTTCGATGAGCGGCAGATGCACCATTTCAACCTGCCGGCAATCATTCAGGCGAAAGGCGCGTCGGGGGGTGAGAATGCGAACTCAACAGCATCTACGTCGAGTATCGTGACACGCTTAACGCTATTTGGAAAGTGTTAATACGGTGGGGCGCTACGACGTTGCGGTCGAAGGCTCATCTTCTTCCGCATGCATCAGCCCGAACTTTTTCAGCTTGTAACGTAACGCGTCGCGGCTGATATCGAGCAGGCGCGCGGCATGGGTTTGATTGTTATTCGCCTGTGCCATCGCCAACTCCACCAACGCTCGCTCTACTTCTTCCAACGACGTCCCGCCATCAGGGATGAAGAGCTTCGGCAGGCTGCGACCGTCGGGCAGTTGGGTGTTTGCGCCATTGTTTCCGCCGGAAGTCATTTCGAACGCGGTGTAGGCCGCCTGCTGCTGGGCGACTGCAAAGGGCAGGTACTCCGGCCGGAGCTCATGATTCTCTTCGAGAATCATGGCGCGCTCAACAGCGTTCTTAAGCTCGCGCACGTTACCCGGCCAGTCATACTTCATCAAGAGCTTTCGACTCTCTTCAGTGATGCCCTCCACCGCCTTGCGGAATTTGCGGTTGTAGCGGTCGATGAAGTACTCCACCAGCGGTAGGACATCTTCTTTCCGGTCGCGTAGGGGGGGCAGAAAGATCGAAATGATCGCCAGCCGGTAATACAGGTCCTGCCGGAAGGTGCTCTCCTTGACCGCGCGTTCCAGGTCGCGATTCGACGCCGCAATTACCCGGACGTCGACTTGCATGTCGCGCACGCCACCCACCCGGCGGATAACCTGGTCCTCAAGTACGCGCAGGAGCTTTGCCTGCAGCAGTGGTGATAACTCGCCGATTTCGTCGAGGAAGAGCGTTCCGCCATCGGCCATCTCAAACAGGCCTTTCTTCATGGTCTTGGCGTCGGTGAAAGCCCCTCGCTCGTGGCCGAACAGTTCCGCTTCCATCAGCGTTTCCGGGATGGCCGAGCAGTTGATGGCGACGAACGGTTTGTCCTGCCGGCGGCTCTGATAGTGGATCGTCTTGGCGATCAAGTCTTTGCCCGTACCGCTCTCGCCCTGAATCAGGATGGTCGTCGCTTCGCTGACGGCGATCTTGTTGACGAAGACCATCAGCTCCGCCATCTTGGCCGAAACGCCCACCACATTGTGGTACCCGGCCCGGCGTCGCACTTCGCCCCGCAGCGACTCAACTTCGGTCCGCAGTCGCGTCGTTTCCAGGGCGTTCTTTACCGCCACCGCCAGTTCGTCGAAATCAAGAGGCTTGCCGACGAAGTCGTAGGCCCCCAGCTTGAGGGCAGTTTTGACGTCGTCGATCTGCGGATCGGCAGTGATCATGATGATCGCCCGCGCGTCATTGGACTTCTTGATTTGTTCGAGAATGTCGATGCCGCTGGCGTCAGGCAGACGCACGTCGAGCAGCACGAGATCAGGGCACTCGTTGTGGGCTACTTTTAGCGCAGCCGAGCCGTTGTCTGCTTCCAGGACGCGATATCCCCACTCTTCGCATTTCTGCCGGAGCGACCAACGGACCAGCTTCTCGTCATCGACGATGAGAACCTTTTCCGAGGGCATTACGTATCAATAGCTTACTACGCTGGCCGGAAAGTGGCATGGGTGGACGCTTGCGACTTTTAGGTGACGCCACGGCCTTCCGATTGCACGAAAAATGGCTGCCCGTCAGCGAACACTCGAATTGTGTTACGGACGGCTAGCTGGCCAAGCCAGGGCGCAGCGGTGTCTATTCTTAATAACTTCCGTTGGTGGTAAGAATGCAGGAACCGTTTCGGGTTTCTGCTCGCAGGAGTAGCGCAAATGGAATCGGTCCTGCAAGACCTTCGATTTACCAGCCGTCAACTGCTGAAGAACAAGAGCTTTACCCTGACCGCGATCCTCTCGCTCGCCCTGGGGATTGGCGCCACCACGGCTGTATTCAGCGTGGTATACGGGGTGCTCATCGACCCCTACCCCTATAAAGACGCCAAGCGCATGGTGCACGTGGAGTTGTTCGACAAAGACGGGCGCCAGATGGGCCTCGTATTCAATACCGGCGCGGAATTGAACGACCTGAAGCAAGCCAAGTGCGTGGACGAAATCTTCATGCAGGGCGGCAATACCGTCACCATGACGGGAAACCAGATTCCCGTTTCGGTACAGTTGGGCGAATACACCACCAACCTCTTCGAATACATGGGAGTGCCTCCGCTATTTGGCCGCCAATTCTCTTCGGCTGACATGAGCGATGGCAAAGCATCCCCCGTAGCTGTGCTGAGTTACCTCTTCTGGAAGAAGCAGTTCAACGCCAGCCGCGACGTACTCGGAAAGACGATCGAACTGGACCACAAGCTCTACACCATCATTGGCGTGGCGGCTCCGCGTTTCACCTGGGGCGACTCCGATGTGTACGTACCTTACACTCCCACCGGCGACCCGCACGACTACCGTAACAGCTTCATTAAGCTGAAGCCCGGCGTGAGTTTGGAGGCCGCGAACGCCGAGTTACAGCCTATCGTTCTTAGTTTTCATGACCGTGACCCCAAGAATTATGCGCCGGTCGTCCGCACCAAAACCGTGACGCTGAATGAGCAGGTGTTAGGCCAATTCTCAGGAACGCTGTTGCTGCTGTTCGGTGCGGTGGTGTTGCTGCTGGTCATCGGCTGCGCCAACGTCTCTATCCTGATGTTGGCGCGCGGGACCGCGCGTATGCACGAACTTGCGCTGCGTTCCTCGGTGGGCGCGTCACGCTGGCGCATCATGCGGCAACTGCTGACCGAGTCCGTGCTGCTCTCGCTGACCGGCGCTCTTATCGGCGTATTACTTGCCTTTGCAGCGGTGAAGTGGATCGCTGAGGCACTGCCTTTCTACTCATTCCCCCACGAAGCAGCAATCCATGTCAGCCTGCCGGTTCTCGCGTTTTCCGTCGCCATCGCCGTGCTCACGGGAATCCTCTTCGGCATGTCCCCTGCACTGCAACTTTCGCGGCCGAATTTAAGTGAACTGATCCAGTCGGGGTCGACCCGCCATTCCGGTGGCGGAAGTGGCCGCAAGACCCACAGCCTTTTGATCGCTGGACAGGTCGCCTTGACTCTCGTGCTGCTCACCATCGCCGGAGCAGCCACACGCGCCTTCCTCACGGCATATCGCATTCCGCTGGGTTTCGACGTGGACAAGGTCACCAGTCTCAATCTCGCGTTGCCGCGGAAGTCGTACCCCGGCTGGACGGAGCGCGCCAATAAATACGAAACCATCCGGCAAGCCATCGCCTCCGCGCCCGGCGTGGAACAGGCCACTGTATCGACGACCTGGCTGCCGCCCATGCAGGGCTACAGCGTCAAAACGGAGATCGAGGGCAAGCAAGAGCTCACCGGAATCCAATCACAGGTGGTTCTGACTACCCCAGAAATGTTCGCCACTCTCGGTATCCCCCTGATTCAGGGCCGCAATTTCACTCAGGCCGAGATGATGCGCGGTGCTCACGTTGCGCTGGTGAATCTGGCTTTTGTGCACAAGTACCTGGGTAATGGCGATCCTCTTGGAAACCATGTGAAGAGCCCGATGCTGAAGTTCGATCAGCAGGACTTCGTCTTCGGGGACGACAACGAAGGTTGGTTCGAGGTCATCGGCGTCGTTGCTGATTCCCGCAATAACGGTGGATTCCGCAATGGCGAGGCCAATGGGAAAGAACAGCCCATCGAGCCGTCCTTCTACGTGCCGCACACCCTGGTGATGACGCCTTACATGAACTTCCTGGTACGAACCAAAGGCGACGCAGCTCAGGCCATCCATGCGGCTGAGCAGAAGGTTCAGGAACTCGATCCCGAAGTTGCGGTGGTCGACCAACATCCCTTGACCTGGTACATGGAAACCATGGTCTGGGGGCAGCAGCGTTTTATTGCCGCATTGTTCGCGATCTTCTCGTTCCTCGGATTGGTGCTCGCTGCCACCGGGCTGTATAGCGTAGTCTCCTATTCGGTGAGCCAGCGTAACCAGGAAGTGGGCATCCGCATGGCGATGGGAGCGCAACGCATGGACATCATCACCCTCGTGCTGAAATCCGTCGCAGCGACCGTTGGCATAGGTATGATCGTGGGACTCGTCGCTAGTATTGCGCTCAACAAGGTGGTCTCACACTGGGTGCTGAGCAGTTCGCGCGATCCGCTGGTTCTATTGGCAGTGGCTTTTGTCCTGGTAATCATTGCGCTACTGGCATGTCTCTGGCCGGCCCGACGCGCCGCCACGCTCGATCCTATGAAGGCGTTGCGGAGCGAGTAGCGGTTGCGCTGTATTTCGTAAAGCTGGCGACGGCAGTCGCCAGCTTTTCATGTAGGTCATCCCGTTTGTGAAAAGCCACGTCCGATTGATCCCGGCTTTGCGATAAAATTTGCCCCATACTGCTGTATTGCTTCTGTCGTATCGGCCCTGCCGTCTGCCCACAGCCCAAACTTAAAGGAGATGCTTATGAGTCCGAAAGTTTCGCCCATTCCCCCTGGCTATCACACCCTTACCCCGCATATTTTCGTTAAAGATTCGAAGAAGGCAGCCGAGTTTTATCAGCGCGCCTTTGGCGCGGAGGTCCGCGGATTGGCGGAGGCTCCCGACGGCAAAGTTCTTCATGCCGAAGTGAAAATCGGGGACTCGATTCTTATGTTCAACGACGAGGTTCCACAGATGGGTGTGCTTTCGCCAACCTCGAGCAAGACCACACCCTCCATGACCTTACACATGTACGTGGAAGATGCCGACAAGGTCTTTGCCGCCGCGTTGGCCGCGGGGGCGAAGGTCATCATGCCCTTGGAGGACCAGTTCTGGGGCGATCGCTACGGTACTTTAGAAGACCCGTTCGGACATCGCTGGTCGATTGCAACTCACATCAAAGACCAGACGCCCGAACAAATGAAAGTCGCAATGGACGAGGCCATGGCCCAAGATGGCCGACTCACGCCTGATCCGGCGTCGCGGCTGGTTGCTAAAAACCCGGGACGTGCTCTGCGCGGGCATCGTCCCGGGGCGAGCATTTGCGAATGCAAGGAGCCGATGCTCCACGCTTCACGAAGCTGAGCCATTGGCTGCGCCGGCTCCGTGCATCTTCGCACGCTCAATCAACATCTGCACTTGATCTTTTTGCGCGTAGTCGGGATTGGTCTTCAGTAACTGTTCCCACACCACAACTGCGCCCGCAGGATCTTTCTTGCCTTGCCACTTCACGATTCCAAGGTTGAATAGCGTTCCCGGATGGTTCGGACGAAGAGCCAGCGACTTCTGAAACTCATCGATGGCTTTGTCTGCATTTCCGGTGTACCAATAGGCCGTACCCAGGTCCGTAATCACGTCGGGATTCTTAGGATTTATCGCCAGGGCCTTGTTGTAGTACTCGATGGCTTGCGGATATGCCTGTCCGTCGTAGTAGACATTGCCGAGCGAAGTCAGCGCCTCGAAGTCCTTGGGATTCGTCTGCAGCTTCGCTAACAGTGGCTGCGCCGCTTGCGCCAGCATCTCTGGAGAAGCGCCAGTCTGCGGTTGCGCTCCAATGCCCGGCAATTGGCCTGCACTCATCGGAGCAGCTCCGCCGCCCATTCCCGCTGGTGCGGCAGGAGCGGGTTGCGCGACTTCGGGCGCCGCTGTCGGGGCTGATGGCGCTGAACCGCGAGCGAAGTAGCCCACGGCAATCCCGATGACTAACGTGATCACGGCCAGCGTATAAGCCTGCACGCTGGTGAAGGCGAGGCCTTCGTTCTTTTTGCTGTCTTGCGCAGATTGAGACATTACCTACTCCTTCTGAAGTAAATCTTTGGTGTCAATATTTCTGTGCTGCCCCTACCGCATCTGAGTTGTCAAGTTGAAAGAGGCGATGTACCGCCGCTGCCATCATGTCCTGATTTGTGCGGTCGGGTAGTTCCCGCAGTTCGCGTGCCAGCGAGCCGGCAATACGCTGCGTAATGTGTGCTGCCAGTGTAGTCAAAACCTGGTCCTGGTCCTCGGTGAAGGGCCCATACTCTTTTCGCAGAGATTCCAGTTCCTGGCGGCAAAGTTCGTCGAGCCGGTGCCGCAATGCCACAATCGTTGGCACCACTCGCTCGGCCATCAGCTTGCGCCGGAAACCCCGTACTTCTTCGGCGATGATTTTGTTACAGGCTTCGAGCGCAATGCGCCGCTCGTCGGCGTCGCGCTTCACGATCGATTCAAAGCTGTCGATGTCGAACAGGAAGATACCGTCAATCTCCCCCGTCCGGGGATCGATATCGCGCGGGACCGCGAGGTCGATCATCACTTGCGGCTTGAACTGCCTCGCGCGGGCGACGGCGTTCGAATCTTCCAGCGAAATTACGTTTAGCGGGCTGGCGGTCGAACTCACCACGATGTCCGCCGTTTTCAGATACTCCAGCCGGTTCTCCCACGGGACTGCCTTGGCGTCCAGCTTGGAGGCCAGTTCCTCCGCGTTCGCCTGGGTCCGGTTGGTGACGTAAATCATTGTCGCCCCGGCATTGCGCAAATACTTGGCCGCCAACTCGCTCATCTTTCCCGCACCCAGCAGGAGCACTGTACGGCCCTTGAGGTCGCCCAGGACCCCGAGCGTGAGTTCCACCACTGCATACGGATAAGTGAAAGACGACTGCCCTATGAGCGTTTCTTTCCGCACCCGGCCAGAAACCGCCAAAGCCTTCTGCACCACCGCGTCCAGAAACCGTCCTGTTGCCGCTGCCGTCCGCGCCTGGTCCCAGGCATCACGTAGTTGCGATGAGACTTCCGGTTCGCCTAGTACGACCGAGTCCAGTCCCGAAGCCACCTGGAAGACATGCGTGAACGCGACGTCATCCATGAGCCGATAGAAGTGCGACCAATCGCAGAGCTTCAGTTGGTAATCGTGAGTTAGGAAGCGAAGCACCGAGTTCGCCGCTGCAGGCACGTCACTGGCCCAAATTAGGAATTCCGTCCGGTGGCACGTAGCCAGTACCAGTGCTTCCTCAATACCTTCGCAGCGCAACAACCGGTGGAGCGCCTCGTAACGCTGGGCTTCGCCGATCCAGAACCGCTCGCGCACGGCGACTGGCGACGTCCGGTAATTCAAACCGATGACCGCCAATGTGGGTTCCACGAAAAGACCTCGCGCTTGGGGATAATACTGGGAAAAGAGCACCGAGAGTGCCAAACTCTGCCCTTCCATGGGAGACACCTAAATCGAAGAAATCACTGCAATTAGCCGTGAGCCAGCACTAATAGGCCATGCTTTATCCGGCGCCGTTTGCGGCATATCACCCGACAAGCGCGTTTTTTCCCTCCCGGCCACGAAATCCTGTAGCCAATTGGAATATGGGGAGTTACAGTGGTTGCGCCGTCCCGAGCGGCGTTTGGTCGTTCGTCGACACTCAGCGGAGGCACAGGAGACTGTAATGACACTATGCAGACGTGTAGCACTTTTTGCTTTAGTAATGGCCTTGGCCGTTCCAAACATCGCTTTTGCCCAGGGAAGCGGCGCGGATATCTTCAAATCGAAGTGTGCCATGTGCCATGGAGCTGATGGCAGCGCCAGCACCGGCATGGGCAAGAGCATGGGGCTGAAACCACTCGCCGCTCCCGAAGTTCAGGGTATGTCGGAGGCCGACCTTACCGCCCTCATCACCAACGGCAAAGGCAAGATGCCGGCCTATAAGGGCAAACTCTCGGAGGCTGACATCGCCGCCGTGGCGAAATACGTAAAGACCATAAAGTAACCGACCTCGATCCATGACGAAAGCCTGGGCGACGGCAAATGACTGCTGTCGCCTCGTCATTTGCGGGTTACCGGAGAATGGACCGAAGGACTGAAACATTACCCAACTGGGGACTAGGCCGCGGGACATGCTCCCGCTAGCAGTGGCACTTGTCGGCATTTTGTCGCAGAGTCGCTGTGCGAGTTATACTCCGGCTCATCGGACGCTCACGTCCGAAAAAAATGTTCGTCTCATTACACTGCTGGTTCTTCTAACCAATATCTCCGGCCTGGCAGGCCGGCTTTTCGTTAGCTTTCCCCTGGAGGAGCTATGAAAGACGACGACGCGCGTAAGCCCGAAACTCCCTCGGGAGTTTCGCGACGCGACTTCATGAAGATTTCCGCCGTGACAGCCGCGCTCCCCGTGGTATTGGGACCAAAAGTCGTTCACGCCGCTGGCGAAGACGTCCCTGTTCACGGTCCCGCCAAAGTCCCAGTCACGCTGACCGTCAACGGCAAAAAGCTCAGCGCAGAGTTGGAACCCCGCGTTACGCTGCTCGACGCTTTACGTGGTCAGTTCGACCTTACCGGCGCCAAGCGCGTGTGCGATCGCGGCGCCTGCGGAGCCTGTACCGTTCTGCTCGATGGCAAGCCGGTCTACGCCTGCTCGGTGCTGGCGATTGACGCGCAAGGCGCAAAGATCACCACCATCGAAGCGCTGGCAGAAGCCGACAAGCTCAGTCCCGTAATGCAGGCCTTCGTCGAGCACGATGCGCAACAGTGTGGCTTCTGCACTCCGGGATTCGTCGTCGCGACGACGCACTTCCTGCAGCAGCATCCTAAGGCCACTCCCGACGAAATTCGTCACGGTCTCAACGGCAACTTCTGCCGCTGTGGCACCTACGACGGAATCCGCGCCGTCGCGCTGGCGCAGGCCGCTGAGAGGCAGTCATGAGTCAATACACCTGGCCCGACCCTGCAACCCGTCCGCTGCTGGGCAAGAAGATTGACCGTGTCGATGGTCCGTCCAAGTCGTCCGGCCGCGCCAAATATACCTACGACTACAACCCGCAAGGCTTGCTGGCAGGAAAGATCCTGCGTTGCCCCTACGCCCACGCCAAGATCACCAGCCTCGACACCAGCCCTGCCGAAAAACTTCCCGGCGTGAAAGCTGTCGAAGTCATCCAGGGCCCCGGCACCGAGATTTTCTGGGCCGGTGACGAGATCGTCGGAGTCGCTGCCGTCGATGAAGGTACTGCCGAAGACGCAATCCGGGCGATCAAAGTCGAATATGAAGTGCTTCCTCATTTCGTCTCCGACGCCGAGCCCCCGAAAAATGTTGCCACCGACACCGGGCCGGTCAGTGCAGACGACGTTGAGGACATGCTCGATAACCAGGTGCCGGACGAGCAGGTAGTTGACCGCATTGAGAAGAACGGCATCAGTTTCAAGCCGACCGAAAAAGACTACGCCTCGTACAAAGGCGAGGGCGCCGATCCCAGCATTATCACGGCCCTGCAAAAGGCCAGGTACGTTGCCGCCGAAGCCAAACCAAAGTCGCCCTATAAGAAAACGGCGGTTCAAACGCAGGGAAAACCGGACCAGGCCTTCACTGCTGCTGCCGCTGTCTCAGAAGGCGTTTACGGGAGTCCGTGCATCGTGCACGCGTGTCTTGAGACGCACGGATCCGCCACGGAATGGCAGGCTGAAAAAGAAGTAGTGACTCACATTTCCACCCAGAATGTGTCCGGCATCGCGGCACAGTTGGCCGAGCCCCTCAGCGTACCGGCAGGAAGCATCAACGTCCTGCAACAGAACGTCGGCGGCGGCTTTGGCAGCAAGTTCTCGGTGGACCGCTGGGACGTCAACACCGCCAAACTTTCGAAGAAAGCCGGCGGCAAACCGGTAAAGAACATGCTCGAACGCAAGGCTGAGTTCGAAGTGGCCGGCATGCGGCCTTCCGCTTACGCCCGCGTCAAGATTGCCGCCGACAAGAATGGCAAACTCGTCGCGTGGGAGTCCCGCTCCTGGGGAACGGGCGGCGTTGGCGGCGGAGGCACCCCTCCGCTTCCGTACATCTTCGAGGTCCCCAACCAACGCAAGCAGAACACGGCAATCTCTACCAATCAGGGAAGTGCTCGCGCCTGGCGCGCACCAAATCATCCTCAGGCGGCCGTCATCACCATGGGCGCTATCGAGGACCTTGCCGCCAAGCTGAATATGGACCCAATGGACATGTTCCTGCTCAACATGGACATCGTCACCCCCGCGCGCGCCCAGACTTACAAAGAAGAGTTCGCCATTGCCGATGAACTGATGGGATGGAAGAAGAACTGGCATCAGCGCGGTGACAAGACGCCGGGCAACATCAAGCGTGGAATGGGGCTCTCCATCCACACCTGGGGCGGCCGCGGCCACAGCAGCAACTGCGACTTCACCATCCATCCCGACGGTTCAGTCGAGATAAAAATGGGTACGCAGGACCTCGGTACCGGCGCTCGCACCATCATCACCATCGTCGCTGCTGATACGCTCGGCATCCCCATGGAGAGCGTTAACCTTCTCTATGGCAATAACCGCTATCCGCAATCCGGCGGTAGCGGTGGCAGTACCACTTCGGGCGGCGTCACCGCCTCCACGCGTCGCGGCGCAGTGAACGCGCGCGACGCGCTCTTCGCGAAAGTCGCTCCGGCACTGAAAGCCCAACCGAACGAACTCGAGGCGAATGCGGGTCGTGTGCAAGTGAAAGGCGATCCCAGCCGTAGCCTGTCATGGAAAGACGCTTGCGCCAAGATCGGCGCTGTACCTCTGACCGTTCACGGCAAGAACCCCGATAAGGACGAGCCACCCGATCTCACCAATAGCGGCGTCGGCGGCGTGCAGATGGCCGATGTCTCCGTCGATGTCGAAACCGGCATTGTGCGTATCAACAAAATGGTCGCCGTACAGGATTGCGGCCTCGTCGTGGACATGAAGACCGCCATGAGCCAGGTTTACGGCGGCCTCATTATGGGAATCAGTTACACCCTCTACGAAGAGAAGATCCTCGATCCTGTGACCGGGCGCGTGCTCAACCCTAACCTCGAGTTCTACCGCCTCGCTGGCCTCAGCGATATCGGCGAACTCAAAGTTCACATGATGACCGGCAAGGGCTACGACGAGCGCGGCGTCATTGGTTTGGCCGAGCCGGCCGTGGTTTCACCGGGCGCGGCGATCTCGAACGCCGTCGCCAACGCCATCGGAGTACGCGTGCCCTTCCTGCCGCTCACTCCCGACCGCGTCCTCGCCGCTCTGGAAGAAGGAGGCGCCCATGCAAGCGTTTGAATACGTCACTCCTACCAAAAAAGAACAGGTCGCCACGCTGCTCAACGACCAGGCCGCCATTCTTGCCGGCGGCAGCGACCTGTTGGCTCTAATGAAGGACGACGTCGTCACTCCCAAGCGCCTCGTCAACATCAAGCATATCGACGGCTTGCGGGGCGTCACCTACCAGTCGGGCAACGGACTCCGCATCGGCGCGCTCACCACGCTGGCTGAACTAACCGAATCCACCAAAGACCTCGCCGCTTATCCCATGTTGACGGAAGCCGTGCGCGAGGCTGCCAGCGCGCAGATTCGTAACGTGGCAACCATCGGCGGCAACATGTGCCAGCGCCCGCGCTGCTGGTATTTCCGCAACGGTATGGGACTACTCGCCACCACCAAAGAAGGCAAGTCGTTGATGGTGGAAGGCGACAACCGTTACGGCGCAATCCTCGGCAACGGCGGTCCGGCGTACTTTGTCAGTCCGTCAACCATCGCTCCCGTGCTCATCGCCTACGGCGCGAAGATTCGCCTCTATTCCGCGAAGGCCTCGGGTAGCGGTGTGCGCGAGCTGCCGCTGGAGAAGTTCTTCGTCATCCCAACTGCTGAAGGCCAGCGCGAGCACGACCTGAAGCCCGACGAAATGGTGATCGAGTTGATCGTGCCGCCGTCGTCGAAGAGCCTCAAAGCCTCAAGCTACGAAGTTCGCCAGCGCGCCACCTTTGACTGGCCGCTGTCGATGGCCAGCGTTGCCCTCGAGATGGACGGCGACACCGTGAAGAGTGCGCGTGTGGTGCTCGGCCACGTCGCGCCCACTCCGTGGATTTCGCCCGAAGCCGCCAATGCGCTGGTC
This sequence comes from uncultured Acidobacteriaceae bacterium, assembly GCA_963738905.1. Lineage (GTDB taxonomy): Bacteria > Acidobacteriota > Terriglobia > Terriglobales > Acidobacteriaceae > DASRAA01. The sequence continues at coordinate 393,609 of CAVTYG010000003.1, read as the reverse complement.
GGCAAGCCCATCAATGACGACACGGCGATGGCGGCAGCCAACGCGGCAGTTGCCCAGGCCAAACCACTCAGCCGCAACAAATACAAGATCACGCTGACTAAGGCAGCGGTAAAACGTGCCGTCCTCAACGCCGCCGCCGGACGCGCAGGAGGTGTCTCATGACAATGTGGCTTGATCAGGAACGCTTCGACACAACCGCGGAGACCTTGTGCACCTCACTGCGCTGGAAGCAGCAATTCATCAGCGCCGAGCACGATCCCACCGTGCCTCCGTCGAACGACGGACTCTTCTGGTGCATGCACACTCAGACCTGCATCGGCCCCGACGGTGAACTCGCCGAACCCGGCAACTGCTCCGCGCCCGACAGGAAGTGTCACGGAACGGGGAAGTGCGGATAACCCCTTAGTCGCCACGCCGCGAATTGCCCCGGTCAGCCCGCGGTTTGATTTTGCGTTTGTGTTGAACTCCGCCAACGTGGGATAGTGCCTGCCTTGCGCACCATCTTTCTCAACTCGCGCGGTCTGCGTGCTGGCTGGCGCCTGCTGATCTTCGTCGCCATCTTTATCGGTCTCGGTTTCCTGGCCGACCTCATCGCTACCCGGCTCGTCCACGTCAATGAGCGTGCTTTCCTCGATCCGGTTTCGTTCATTTACGCTGAGCTGCAGGCCCTGGTCCTGGTCTTGATCGCCACCTGGATCATGGCGCGCATCGAGCGCCGCCGCTTCGCCCAATACGGAATCCCGTCTCTCCACCAACCTTTCGGCCGCGGCTTCTGGTTCGGCATGCTCTGGGGCATAGCCTCTACCACCGCAGTCATCGGCCTCATCGCGGCCTTCGGCGGATACCGCGTTCACGGCCTGGCCATTCACGGTGCCACATTGTGGTACTTCACCATGCTCTGGACGATTGCCAGCCTGCTGATTGGCTTCGCCGAGGAATGCCAGTTCCGCGCCTATCTGCTGGCCACCACCGCTGACGGCATTGGCTTTTGGTGGGCCGCCATTCTGCTATCGGCAGGCTTCGGAGCCCTGCATTATTTCTTCAAGCCGCACGAACGGTGGGAGGATTTTGCCTCCACCGCTCTTCTCGGTTTATTCATGTGCTTCACCCTGCGGCGTACCGGGTCACTGGCATTCGCCATCGGCTTTCATGCCGCCTTCGACTTCGCCAACCTGTTTGTCTTCTCGGGACAGAACGCCGGCGAATTTGCCGTAGGTCATTTACTCGAAACCACATGGCAAGGCCCGGCGTGGCTGACCGGCGGCCTCCTCGGGCCCGAGGCCAGTTGGATGGTGTTCCCGGTCATTGCCGCCATGTTCGCGATCTTCGATCGACGCTATCGCCACCCCCGTTTCCCCATACCCAACTGAGATTGGGTTCTTGAAGGGCATGGCTTCACAAAATGCGGAAAAACTCGTTTTCGCGAGGGTTTCGTATTGGGGCATGACTTCAGTCATGCCGCCAAGTGTCGGAAATAGGTATCGGGCTTCAGCCCCTGCGGTCTTCTCACTAGCCACAACGCGGCATCGAGCCTTGCTTTTTCCCGGCCATTGACCTCCTTCCAGCTTTCTTTCAGAAAAATTCAAGTTCCGTTCAAGGACTCTCAGGCCCATTCGACCGTAATCTCGCTCCAGATTGCGAGGGCAACCCTGCTCCTCGCCGAGGAGGAGAGAAATGTTGAAGAGAGTCGCTGTCTTCGTATATGGAGTCGCCAGCTATGGCGTCTTCTTTGCCACGTTCCTTTACGCCGTCGGATTTATCGGAAATCTGGTGGTTCCCAAAACGATGGATTCACCCAGCCGGATGCCGTTCCTCTATGCACTGGGCATTGACCTGCTCCTGCTTGGAATCTTCGCCGTGCAGCACAGTGTGATGGCACGGCCGTGGTTCAAGCGAGCGTGGACGCGTATTGTGCCTGAGCCGGCAGAGCGCAGCACGTACGTGTTGTTCTCCAGCCTGGCGCTGATCGCGCTGTTTGCGTTCTGGCAGCCACTGGGCGGCATGGTCTGGGACATCCAGAATCCGACGGCACGGATGGTCATGTACCAATTGTTCGGGTTGGGATTCGGAATGGTGCTGATAGCCACGTTCCTCATCAACCACTTCGACTTGTTTGGACTGCGGCAGGTTTGGCTGTACCTGATCGGCAAGCCCTACACGCAACTGACCTTCCGCACGCCGCTGTTCTACAAGTACATTCGGCATCCGCTTTACGTCGGATGGTTTATGGCCTTCTGGTTCACTCCGACCATGACGGGTGCACACCTGCTGTTCGCGGTCATGACGACGGTGTACATCCTGATGGCCATCCGATGGGAGGAGAACGACCTGGTCGAGTCGCATGGCGAGCAATACATTCAGTATCGCAACAGTGTCCCGATGTTCATACCCAACGGTTCCACCATGCGAACAGTGGGCACTGAAACCAATCAACCCGCACAGAAAGCAGCATAGGAGGAGAGCCATGTCGCAGATCTCAGCTACAGCTCGCGAAAGGATCCAGATGCAAGGATTCTGTGGCTTGAGCGATGCCACTTACGCGCAGATCAATTACCCCTTGCGCCTCTCGCCCGGCATCATGATGGTGTGGGTAGCAGTGGGGACGGTGCTGGGCTCGGCCCAGATATTGTGGGCGTTGGTGCCGTTCACCGCGCTGGGTGCAATTCTGACGGGACATCCGTTCGATGTCCTGTACAACTATGGCCTGCGGTACCCGATGGGCACGCAAAGACTGCCACGCTACGGTTCTCGAAGGCGCCTCGCCTTTGCGGTGGCGACGACCATGGTCTCGGTGGCCGCAAGTGCATTCCAGGCAGGCGTGCCCTTGTTGGGTTACATCGTTGGAGGAGCAATCGTGGCCTCTACTTGCTTGAACGTGATTACGGGGATCTGCGGTCCAGCCATGATGGCAGCCAGGCTGTTCGGCAAGGTCAAGTGTGACGAGCCTGAGCGGCACGTTCGACTCGAACCGAGCGAAAGGGCCGACGACTGCAGTCGGTCGCTGGTCCTGAAACGGTCGATCGAAGGCTTCCGATCCATTCGACCGGACTGTGAGGCTGACCATGCCGCGTGATTACTCGATGGGGGCGGCCGAGCGGGCCGCCCTGCTAGCTTGCTGCTGTGGATGGTTGGAGCGCGACATGCATAGTGCCGAGACCACGGGCGTCTTGGTGTCGGGTGGAGAAGGGCGCACTATCCACCCGAAGCCTATCCCTCGGAAGATGCGATTTGCACCGTCCGGCGGCGATTGGAAGGAGGTTGTTATGGCTATCAAGCAGGGGGACCTCGCACTTCTGGAGCATCCGGTGGCGAGAGAACTTCTGGCGTCGAAAATTCCGGCGCGGTTGGCATATGTGTGGACGGACGGGACACCCCGAGTGACTCCAATTTGGTTCCATTGGGACGGTCGGGAATTGGTGCTGGGGACTCCGCCCAACGCGCCGAAGGTGAAGGCTCTGGCGGCGAATCCGAAAGTGGCGGTCACGATTGATGACAATCAGTTTCCGCACAAGGTGCTGTTAATTCGCGGTACGGCGTGCCTGCAAACTGTGGATGGCGCAGCGCCTGAGTACGCGCAGGCGGCAGAGCGGTACTTTGGAGCCGAGCAAGGGAGAGCGTGGGTGGAGCAGTTGCGCGGGATATGTCCAAAGATGGTGCGCATTGCCATCACTCCAGAGTGGGTCGGCGTGCTGGATTTTGAGACGCGCTTGCCGAGTGCGCTGGCGGGATGAAGACGGCCGGTGCTGGAGCAATCGTGAGATTCGGTGCGATGGGTCACGCCGCCAGGACTTACACCGGGGAGGTCGGAGGGACCGCCCCACTACTTTGCTGCTGTGGATGGTTGGAGCGCGATGTTCCCGTCGGGCCAGCCCAGGAAACGGGAGACCTCGTCAACAAAGATTTGCCAGGCGGGCTCGCCCGGGACAACCTCGTGACTGCGGCTGGGGAGCTCGACGTAGCGAGCACCCCGGATGCGCGAGGCGATAAGGCGTCCTTCGCTGGCGGGAACGACAGCCTCGTCGCGCGAGTGAATGACGAGAGTGGGGCAGCTGACCTTGGGTAAGAGGTCGGTGATGTCGATCTTGGGGAACTCGGCCATCATGAGCGCGGCGTTGTCGGGAGATGAAGTGATGCGCTGAAATTCATTCATCCATTCCGCCTCCTCGGGGCTGGCGTCGGGGCGGAATAGAGTTGTCCAGAGCTGGCGGAAGGCAGGATTGTCGCGGCCCCAGCCGAGGCGGATGAGCGTCAGCATGGCATTGAACTGCTCGGTCATCATGCTGCCCGGAGGAGGCCACCCTCGGGCAAACGCCCCCACCAGGATGAGCTTCGTTACCCGTTCTGGATGGCGAGCCGCATAGGCCGCGCCGATAGGTCCGCCCTGGCAACTGCCCACCAGCGCGAACTGGTCAAAGCCGACCGATGAGATGAGTTCCTCGAAGTCGGAGAGCGAGCGCTCAAAGGAAAAGTCATCGACATTCCAGTCGGAGAGGCCACTGCCGCGTTGGTCATAACGCAGCAGAGTGTTGTGGCCCATGATCTGCGAAAACCAGCTGCCGTCGATACGGATTCTTCCACTCAAAGTCGAGGTGGTTGAGCCAATCGATGGCGCGTACCAACGGCGGCCCGCTTCCGCCGATGGTGTAGGCCAGCCGTACACCGTCGCCGGTGGTGAAGAACTGGATTTCCTGCTCAGATGGCGCTTCAGCGACGGGAAGAGGTGCGGCCGTCTGCGTGGCCTCAGGCCCGGAGATCCGCCTCACATTGGCAACAAAGCGATAACCCTGCCGCGGCACGGTCTCGATGAACTTCTGCCCGTTGGAGCCGTCTTGTAAGGCGCTGCGCAGCTTGGAAATGTTGTGGTCGAGATTGTTGTCTTCCACTACGCTATCCGGCCACAGCCGTTGCATCAGCTCATCTTTACGCAGGAGGCGCCCGTGGTTTTCGACCAGCAGGCAAAGGGTGTCGAAGACCTTGCCACGAAGCGGAACCAGTTCGCCCGAACGCACCAAGCGGCGTTCCGCGACATCCAGTTGGAACGGTTCGAAATCAAAAACCACGGCCCACCTTCACAAAACGGCTGAATGATCCTCAAGCTGCGGCCCCTGAATGAGCCAGTCCCCGCCGGCAGATTATATCCCGTTTTCCCCTGCATTCCGGAGTGTGTCGGAGAACCTTAACGCGGTCCTGCTGATTCGTGCGTCCTTCCACCGGCTCCGCGTCCCGACTGCGGAGAAACTCATTTTCGCGAACAATTCGAATCAGGGCGTGACTTCAGTCATGCCGCCACGTATCGGATGGGTATTAAGCTTCAGCCCTGCGATCTACTCACCTGACACAACCGATTCCTTGGAGTTCATGCTTTTCACCAAGAAGGCCGCGGCGGCAAATGGGCACAAAATCTTGGAACGCTGTCTGCAACTCGCTGACCGCTTCATCGCCGAGGGCGACCAGGATCTGCAGAATGCTCTGGCGGTGTCGTTTCTTGAACACTTGCCGCGACAAGGTGAAGTTCATCGCAAGTTGCGGCGGGCAATGTCGCTGGCAATGCGGCAAGGATGGGACGACATAGTCGCCTATATGGATTCTATTCCCGAGAAAGATAATGGTTGAGAAATCGTCAACTCACACGCAATCTGTAAGGCGGCACAGTTTTGGATTACGTGCGAGATGGCCTGTTTACAACAATAATCTCTTCTGGACCAGACATTGTTGCGCGTCAATTTCATAAAAGCCTATTTTTTGTCGCTTTCTTTGAATGGCTCTTGACCCTTACCTTACGTCAGGGGCAACAATGTCCAAGGTGAGACCCATGAGCACCTTCCGCATCCAGGAGTTTGCAAAACTTGCCGGCGTTACTGTACGGGCATTGCATCACTACGACCGGCTCAGGCTGCTACCGCCCGCGCATCGGTCAGAGCGAGGCTATCGGCTCTACTGCCACGAGGATCTCGGCCGCTTGGAGCGGATCCTCGCGCTGCGGTACCTGGGGCTTCCGTTGCGCGAGATCGCCGCGCTGCTGAACGCTCCACAGGGCCGCGGCGCAGAACCGCTGACGGTCACGCTGGCGCGGCAGCGGGCGGCGCTGCGTGCGCGGCGCGACGGTCTGGATCGCGTCCTGCGAACCATTGAGCATGCACAACAGCGTGCACAGGACCCTGCGGAACCCGAGTGGCTCCTCTACCAGACCATCCTGAAGGAGATACAAATGCAAGAAACCACAAACTGGACAGAGAAGTACTACAGTCCGAAGGCCTATGAGGCGCTTCGGTCGCATCGGGCAGCCATGACGCCTGAACAAAAGGCAGATGCAGGTGCGCGATGGCGGGCTTTGTTGGCCGAGGTTCAGAGTGCGCTCGATCGCGAGGTGCCGCCAGATAGCGCCGAAGGCCGGGCACTGGTCGCACGCTGGATTCGCCTGGGTGACGAGTTCACACTCGAAGATCCTGGAATTCTCGAGGGGTACAGGCGGATCTATGACGACGAGAGCAACTGGCCGGACGATGAGACGGCTGCCATGCTCAGGGCGATCAGGGCCAAACCTGAGCATCGGGCCTTTTTTGATCAGGCGGTTCGAGCCTGCCTGCGGCACGGATGATCACGGCGGGCCGCTCCTTTCAATGGAGCGGCTCCTTGCATTCCACTTCGACCAACGACAGGACGATGATCGCGCCCAAAATCTAGGACTCTGCTGTAATCATGCTGTTCTTTGTGGCTCCGCTGGTGGCGGGGTATCCGCTCCGAGCCTTCCGTTAAAGCCGCTGACGACACTGATTGTAATGGCACACGCATACGGCGGCACGGCGGTAAGTTCATAGCGAGCGATAAATCGCCATCTCACACGCAATCCGTACGGAGGCACGGTTTTGGATTACGTGCGAGATGGCCTTTATCGCCAGCTAACTCTACAATCCCCTTTTTCTTTCCTCGCGCAGTGCTAAACTGCACGCCTTGCGAGACCTCTCATGACAACGATCACTGTTTCGAAAGAGGATTACCTCAAAGCTATCGCTGAAGCGGAGGCGGAGGGCGAAACCGTCATTGCCGCAACCCTGGCACACTGGCTTTCCGTCTCGCGGCCTGCCGTGACCTTTGCGCTGAAGCGCCTGACCAAGGACAACTTGGTTGACGTCAGGAGCAATGGGCATCTCCGGCTCACACCGCAAGGACGGCAGATTGCCGAGCGCACCATCCTTCGCCACCACTTGATCGAACGCATGCTGTCTGAGATTTTCGGCATGCCGTGGTACGAAGTGCATGATGAAGCAGAACGCTTGGAACACGCCGTCTCCCCGGGCTTTGAGAAAAAGCTGATGGAGAAGCTGGGACACAAAGACACTTGCCCGCACGGCAATGGGTTAGCTTTTCGCAGCCTGTCGGAGCGTCGCAAGAAGGGCCTATGCCTGCTGACGGAGGCCGCGACGGGTTCAGAGTACCGGGTGGCCAGCGTGTATGAGCGAGACCGCAAGCTGCTGGAGTTCTTCGAGAAAGAGGGAATCCGTCCCGGCGCCCGCCTGGGCGTGAAGACTCAAAACTACGACGGCACCATCTCGCTTAGCGTCGATAAGCGGCAGATTCGGCTTGGCGCCGCCGCGGCAGAGAAGATTTGGGTGACGAAAGCATAATTTCTATCCATCCGTTAACTACAATTAACACACATTCGTGTATCATGGTGTCCACGCAGGCAGGGTCCGGCTGCGCGCCGGGGTAGCCTTGCTGAGGATGGATCTTGAGATTCGGCGTCAAATGTCTTCTGCTCATGTCGTGGGGTTCCAGCCTGTTGCTCATCGGCGCGTTTCTGATCCCGGTTGCGGCGTTGGCACAAGCGGCAAAAGTCTGCGGGACGGTCCAGGACCAAAGCGGCGCAGTGATCGCGGAGGCTGCGTTGGAGTTGAGCACGGGCGATAACCGGCTCAGTACCAGCAGTGATGCGGCCGGACAATTTTGTTTCGCGCAGATCGAGCCCGGTGAATACGACCTTGCGGCGCAAGCCCACGGTTTCCGCGCGGACCAACGGCACATCACCGTGCATTCGGGAGCATCGGTTCATCTGACGGTTGCGCTCGGCCTCGAGGCCACTGCCGAGCAAGTAACGGTCGCGGCCGGCTCCGCCGACGTCGGCTCCATCAACGTCGCGCAGACGGAAGTGGGGCGTGGGCTTATCGAGAATCTGCCCAGTGAAAGCGTGAACGCTGCACTGAGTTCCGTCTTGACGCTGACCACACCTGGGGTGGCGGCGGATTCAAATGGTGTTTTCCATCCGCTGGGTGAACATGCGGAGACCTCGTTCAGCGTCGATGGGCAGCCGATCTCGGACCAGCAAAGCCGAATTTTCTCCAACCAGATCGCGGCCAGCACTATTCAGGACATGCGGACGCTGCAGGGAGCTCCGCCGGCCGAGTTTGGTGACAAAACCAGCCTCATTGTCGAAGCCACAACCCGCTCCGGCTTGAACGCCGGGGGAGCGAATGGGACAGTTTCGCTGGGCTATGGGTCGTTTTCAACTCCCACGGCGGGCGTCACGCTCGCGACCGGCTCAAGCACGCTGGGGAATTTCGTCGCACTGGACGGGGTGAATAGCCAGCGTTTTCTGGATGCTCCCGAGTTCCAGCCGCTGCATGCGAATGGCAACGCCGGGAGCGTGTTTGACCGGTTTGACTGGCAGCCCAGCAATGCAAACTCGTTTCATCTGAATGTGTCCGCGGCGCATTCGTGGTTCCAAACCCCAAACACTTACGATCAACAGGCAGCGGGCCAGGACCAACGGCAGCATATGACGAGTTTCAACGTGGCGCTGGCGTACGCCCACGTCTTCGGCCCGGCGCTGTTGCTCACTGCCAATGCGTGGGTGCGGCAGGACCGGGTGCAATATTTTCCCTCGGCGAATGTGTCTTCCGATCAGCCGGCCACGCTTTCGCAATCCCGACGGCTGACGAGCACGGGCCTGCGCACGGACCTCACGTATTCTCACGGCAAACAGACGATGAAAGGCGGGGTGCAGATACAAGTCACGCCGTTGGCGGAGGCGTTCAGCACAGGCCTGACCGATCCTGGCTTCAACTCCCCGTGTGTCGACGCGACGGGTGCGCCGGTTGCGAATGCTTCACTCACCTCTCCAACGCAGTGTGCCGCGGCCGGCTATCGAAAGAACGCTTCGTATCAACCTGCCCTGCTGCAATATGACCTTACACGTGGCGGAACGCTCTTCCGTTTTCGCGGGGCGGCGACCATCTTCGAAGAGAGCGCATACATGCAGGACAGCATTCGTTTTCGCAAGCTCACCTTGAATCTCGGCCTGCGCTTCGACAACTACGACGGCCTGAGCAGCGGCTGGGGCATTCAGCCGCGCGTCGGCGCCGCTTATCTGGTGTCGACGGGAACGGTGCTTCATATCTCGTACGCCCGGGTCTTCCTGACACCCTACAACGAAAACCTTGTGCTCTCCAGTTCGACCGGCTCCGGAGGACTCGCCAACGGTTCGCTGGGTGCAAGCGGTGTTCAACCCCTGACGCCCGCACGTCGTAATCAGTTCAATGTGGGCATCGAACAACAGCTTGGCAGGAAAGTTACGGTCGAGGCGGAATACTTCTGGAAGTACACTCACGGCGCCTACGACTTCAACACGATTCTTAATACTCCGCTTAACTTTCCTATCCAGTTTCGCCTGGCAAAAATTGATGGAGCACTGGTGCGGGTGACGCTGAGCAACACCCACGGCTTCAGCGCCTTCAGCGTTTTGGGACATACTCGCTCGCGTTTGTTCAGCCCGGAGATAGGAGGTATCAACTTCGGCGCGGCGTATGCTCCCGTCGCGCGTCCCGATCACGACCAGGCATTCGAGCAGACGACGAATCTTCAGTACCAGTTTCCGCAAAGCGGTTTGCGCGGACTCTGGCTGGGACTTACCTGGCGCTTCGACAGCGGGCTGGTGGTGGTCAGCGTTCCCGACTACGCAACGGCGCTTACGCTCACGGGCGATGAACAGCAGGAAATCGGACTGTATTGCGGCAACAGCTTTGCGACAGTTGCCGATCCACTGCGCACCTGTAACTCACCGCATTACGGAGCGACCCTCATTCACATCGTTGCGCCTGGAACCTATAATCCCGATACCAACCCGTCGCGCATTCGCCCGCGAAACCTGTTCGATGCGGCGGTTGGCGCGGACAGCTTGTGGAAAAAGGACCGCTGTTCGTTGGGCGGCAAGCTATCGGTGGTGAACCTGACGGACAAAGTAGCCCTATACAACTTCCTTTCCAGCTTTTCAGGGACTCACTTCATCGCGCCGAGAACGATCGAGGCGGAAATGACTTTTCACTTCTAATCAATACCGCAACCGTCCTAGGATTGCGAGTGGTAAATCGCCAAGTCGCTAGTGATTCGTTCTTTCCCAGTCAGCGTACGACAGGGTGAGACATGAACAAGCTGGTCCGAGCACCAAAAACGTTAGGCTTCTAGTCCGGGGGATGTTTCCCTCCCAATCACACCGGCACGTGACCTACGCCCTTTCCCATTTCCTTCACGCTTCTGTAAACCGTCAATAGTGAGGGGACGGATTTGTGCGTCTCTCCACCGCTCCGCGCCCAGGCTGCGGGCCTTCCTGCTCTTTGACAGACTGCCGACAGAAGATCCATACAATCAATACTTGCGTAGCAAAGAAGCATGCAAAACCGCGAAAATTTCGCTGCTAACCTTAATATAATCAATCATATAGGTATAACTCTCTTGCTTTCAATTGCTTAGCAACGTTACATAGGCTAACCGACTGATTCTAAACAGGCGCACCAAGGGGTATGAGCTACGATCCAGCAGCCCGATTTGCCTGCCGTCCGCGAATGTGGGAGCCTAATGGACGCTCACATCCCGCGCGGAGGTCTCATCACGAAATCGCACAAGTTCAACGTCAAACTTTTCGGCGAGGAAGGCTCTTCCGTCGCGGCACTCAAACCGCCTTTTGACGTGGTTGAAGTCTTTCAGCGCAAGGGACGCGTGCCGGTAAAGGGCACCATCAACGGCTTCCCGTTCCGCAGTTCGCTCATGAACATGGGCGACGGACACATGATGGTGGTCAACGCCGACCTGCGCGCCGGCGCCAAATGCCAGGCCGGAGATAGCGTCTCCGTCGTGATGGAGCTCGACACCGAAGAGCGCAAGGTCGAGCTGCCCCCTTACCTCAAGAAGCTCATCGCCGGCGAACCCGGCGCGAAGGAAGCGTGGGAGAAGCTCTCCTTCACCAACCAGAAAGAGCACGTCCGCGCCATCGAAGGCGCCAAACGTGAAGAGACTCGTGAAAAGCGCATCGCCGCCATGATGGAAATGTTGCGCAACAAGAAAAGCAGGAAATAGGCGCCGAGCCTGCAAAGTCCAAAATCAAATCCGTGAAGATCCGCGCAAATCCGCGGCTAAATTCTTCACTTCGTGTACCGCCGTATCGCCTCCGCCAAATCGGGATACTGCGCACTCAACTCTTCCCGATTCCCAGTTTCGTAATCCGCATAATCGAAGCCGGGCGACATCGTGGTTCCCAGCAGCGCCCATTGTCCGTCCTCAGTAAGGCGGCATCCTTGCCAGATTCCTCCGCGCACCACAACCTGCGGCTGATGTCCCTTCGCCAGATCTTGCCCCAGAGTCACTGTGCGCGAGGATCCATCCGGATGCAGTTGCAGCATCACCGCCGGATCGCCGAGATAGAAATGGAACACTTCCGTGCCGGGTAACCGATGCAGGGTCGAAAACGTCTCCGGAGTGATCAAGTAGTAGATCGCCGTCCCAAGCGAGCGCGCCCCTCGGATGCCTTGCGGCAGATGATCAGGAGGCACCAGCCACCGCGAACGATACGTCTCGCGGAAAAATCCTCCCTCCATTTCCAGAGGAGTGAGTTGCAACAACTGCTTCACGTCCTCGGCCGTCATATGCAAGCGAAGATACCATCAAATTCCTCTGCAATGACGTGTCCGCGAGCGGACAGATTTCTCTCTCATCGGACGCGCCGCTATTCACCGCACTTTCACATTGCGCAATAGCTTTCACGGGCTCAGTAACTTACCAGCCTCTACAGTTTGGAACTTGAATTGTATGTAGTGTTGTCAGCGGGTTCGTATCGGGCGCAACAAGTTGAAAAAAAATCACTAACGAACTTCAGCCCGTCACGTCTTACGAACAGCGAGGAGGCAGTATGGAGCGCAGATACCTGATAGCGACTTTGGCTTTGGCAGCGACCTTTGCCGTCTTTTCCCACGGATGGGAATCGGGCTACCTTGCCAAGGTGCCGCGCTCTCGTGCCGAGCTGGCAGCCGACGTCACCTGCGCCAAGCGCTACGTCGCCGAGCAGGTGGTCGCCAGGTTGGAGCCGCTGCTCGATCGCACCGGTCCCGAGCAGGCCCAGATGGTCGCCGAACTGAATCTCCCTGAGGTCGTTCGCGTCGCCCAGAGCGATGCCCAATCGCAGGTCCTGCTGGCACAGCAGCACTTGGCCGAGCAGAAATGCTCCGCCGCCATGCGCGCGCAGCGTGAAGCCTTACGCACCCAGGAACGTGCCCGCGAGCGTGCGCTGGAAATCCAGGTCCGCACCAGCGAGCGCGTACAGGAACTCCGCGATCTCGCAGTGGTTCGAGCCGAAGAGTTGAGCGAACGAGCGAACGAGCGGGCACTGAAGATCAACGCCATGGTTGTGGGTCGCGCGCAGGACGCGGCATCACGCGCCATGGAGCATGCGCAGTGCTCCACTCAGAAGTCGCGCACCAAGACCAATCGCCCGCCGGCTCCCAGCATGCCGATCCACGTGAACTTCCAGGTGCCGGCATCAAGCTTCACCTTTACGATTCCTGCGATTCAAACAGTATCTACGAATAGCTATTAACCAGGCCCGGCGGCTTGAGACTAACGCCGTCAATTCTGTCGCAAACCCCCCGGACAGAGTTGGCGGCGTTTCACTTTGCCCGTGCTGCTTCCGGTCCGAGCTGCCCTGCCCGTTTCCGCACACTCTGTCGCACCTTCGGACGACCGTCCGCGGCTCCCGGCGGCCCTAGGTCCGCAGAAGCCTAATCGGAATCAATGGCTTAAACCGCAACCGCATTGGTGTCTCATTTGCTATGTAACAAGTAGAAGCTTCTACGTTTGGGGGAAGAAATGGCCAATGTCGAACGGACTCGGCAGGTTGTTTCAGGGCAATTTGGGACGGAAGAGCTACAACGCAAATTGGCAGAGGGCTGGAAGCCGATTGCCATCGAATGGGAGCGGCAGCTCACCACCGAAACTGAACCCAGCACTACAGCAGCACCCGAAGTCCCCTTCGGCCTGCGTGTTTCCGGCGATTGCGCACACCTGGAGGACAATCCGGCCGAGCGCGAAGTGCTCTTCCAGATCATGGAGCTGACCATCCAGGACGGCCCCTACTCGAGCATCGCTGAAGAACTGAACCGACGCGGCTTCCGCACCCGCGACGGCAGCCGTTGGACACCCGTTTCCGTCTTCCAGATGCTGCCGCGGCTCATCGAAGCCGGTCCCGGTATTCTCGGCAGCGACGAATGGCGACAGCGCCGGCAAAGGCTACGCGAGAGCAGCCGCTAGCGGACTTTCCCAACCCAACGGCCACCAGCCGGCAGCCAAATAGTCAGGCTTCTCCGCTAAGATGGTCCTGCCCCTCGTCGGGCAGTGCCTATGACCAAGCGTCCCGTCTCGATCACCATTTTGGGTTGGATCTTCATCGCTGCCGGTTCCGTCGGCTTGATTTACCACTTTCGGGAACTCACGCCGTTCTCTTCTGAGGCGTTGTGGATCAGCCTGGTCCGTCTGATCGCGATCGTCGCCGGAATCTTCCTGCTACGCGGACAAGACTGGGCGCGCTGGCTCGCGCTGCTTTGGATGGCGTTTCACGTTGTCGTCAGCATCTTCCACTCGTGGTCGCAGGTTGCGATGCATGCGTTATTCCTTATCGTGATTGCGTGGCTGCTCTTTCGCCCGGTTGCGACGGCGTACTTTCGTTCCCAGCATAAAGCAGGTTGAGACTCGTCGTTGTTGACACCGCTTGGTAATCTTCGTACAGACGAAGATCGATCGAGGTGATCATGCGCTCCAGAACTCTATTGCTGCTTTTCCTCTTCGCATCCTTCGCTGCTGGATTTGCGCAGCAACGGTACGCTTGCGCTGACCTGTCGGTCGTGAAGATCAGAGAGGTCGAAATCACGAAAGCGGCCATTGTTCCTCCCGGAAAGGCGAATCCACCCTTCGGCATGGGTTATGCCGGTCCGGTTCCCCAGTACTGCCGCGTCGATGGCATCATCGACCGTCGCACCGGAGTCGACGGCAAGCAGTTCGGCATCGGCTTTGCCGTGGCTTTACCTGAAAACTGGAACGGCGACTTCTTGATGCAAGGCGGCGGCGGAGGTAACGGCTTCATTGGGGAACCGCTGGGTTCAACTGCGGCGGGCAAGACGCCTGGCCTCTTGCGAGGTTTCGCGGTAGCCAGCACCGATACTGGACACGTCGGCACCGCGCCCTTCGACTTCAGCTTCATGAAGGACGAGCAAGCCATGCTCGACTTCGCCTACGAGGCCAATCCAAAGGTCGCCGAGGTTGCCAAGCAGATTGTCGCCCTCTATTACGGCAAGTCTGCCGCCTACTCCTACTTTGTGGGATGCTCCACCGGCGGCCGCGAAGGCATGGTTCTGAGCGAACGATCTCCCGCCGCGTTCAACGGTATCGTCGCCGGTGCCCCGGCCCGTCGTACCGGATACTCAAACATCGCGGCCATGCTCTGGCCGGCGATAACCTACAACCAGATCGCGCCTAAAGACTCCTCCGGCAAGCCGATCGTCGCCGACGCTATCACCGACGCCGACCGTAAGCTCTTCATGGACGCGCTCCTGAAACAGTGCGACGGTAAAGACGGCGTCGCCGACGGCATGATCTTCGACTCACTGGGGTGCGACTTCGATCCCGCAGTGCTCACCTGCAAAGCTGGCAAGACCGATGCTTGTTTGGCGCCCGAGAAAGTCGCAGCCATCAAGAAGGTCTTTGGAGGCCCCAAAGACTCGCGCGGCTATCAAATCTACCCTGGCTTTCTCTATGACACCGGAATAACGAGTACGGTGGGAATTCGAGGATTACTGGCGATTGGGCCGGGCCCGTTCGGTCCTCCAACCACCGCGATGTCGGCAGATTTCGACAAGGCCGAGGAGAACGCGCCGCAACCTTTGGTTGACGCCTTGTCCACCAATCTGACGACCTTCTCCGGCAATGGTGGAAAGCTCATCTTCTATCACGGAAACAGCGACCCCTGGTTCTCTACACTCGATACGCTCGGATACTACAAAGCCATGACAGACGCCAACGGTGGCCCTGAGACCGTCTCGAAATGGAGCCAGATGTATCTCGTCCCCGGCATGGGTCATTGCGGCGGAGGCGCCGCTGCGCTTGACGACTTCGACATGTTGGGCGCTATCGTTAACTGGGTAGAGAAGGGAACTGTTCCCGACTCGGTGATCGCTGTGGGGAAGGCCTTTCCTGGTCGGAGCCGTCCGCTGTGTCCCTACCCGAAACATGCGCAGTTCAAGGGACAAGGCGACACGGAAGATGCGAACAACTTCACGTGCCAATAGGGACCAGGCCCAATAGCATTCATTTCCGTCCGTTGGTAGTGTCTCAGTTCAAACTGAGACACTACCCGTCCGCTCCCCGGGTTGCCGCTCCTCTCGTGCCGCTGATAAACTCATACGTTTGCTCCCAGCCGTCTGGGCCTTCCTGATTACTTATGCCTAACTCATTCCCTGACATCGCAATCGTCAACGGAGCGCGCACGCCCATGGGCCGTTATTGTGGCAAGCTGCGCGACTTCACCGCCCAGGAACTCGCCGCCATCGCTTCCGTCGAGGCTCTCAAGCGCTCGGGCGTCGAAGCCGCTGAGATCGATCACTGCGTCATGGGCAACGCCCAGCAGACGTCCTCCGACGCGATTTACGGTGCGCGCCACGTCGCGTTGAAAGCCGGAGTTCCCATCGAAGCCCCCGCTGTGACCGTGAATCGCCTGTGCGGCTCGGGCATGCAATCGGTCGTATCGGCGGCGCAAATGATCCAGCTCGGCGAATCAAAGTGCGTGCTCGCCGGCGGCATGGAATCCATGTCGCAGGCGCCGCACAACATTCGCGGTCTGCGCTGGGGCGTAGGCTTCGGCGAAGGCAAGCTCGAGGACTCGCTCTTCGTCGCCCTCACCGACAGCTACTGCAACATGCCCATGGCCGTCACCGCCGAGACCTACGCCGGGCAGCAGGGCATCACCCGCGAGATGCAGGATGAGTACGCGCTCAGTTCGCAGCAGCGCGCCGACGCCGCCTACAAGGCCGGACGCATCCAGGAAGAGCTGACTCCGGTACCTCTGCGTAACAAGCGCGGCGAACCGACCGGCGAACTCTTCACCGAAGATGACCATCGCCGTCCCGAAACGACGCTGGAGAGCCTCGCCAAGCTGAAGCCATCGTTCGGCAAGAACGGTAGCGTCACCGCAGGCAATGCCAGCGGCATCGTGGATGGCGGCGCGGCCGTGATCGTCATGCCGCTCGACGACGCGCAGAAGCGCGGTCTGAATCCGATGGCTCGCATCGTGAGCTGGGGCATCGCCGGCGTCGATCCCACCATCATGGGTTCGGGCCCGGTTCCGGCCACGCGCATCGCGCTGAAGAAGGCTGGTCTGACGCTGTCAGACATCGACCTCATCGAGTTGAACGAAGCTTTCGCGGCTCAATGTCTCGCAGTGATGAAGGAACTCGGCCTCGATCCGGCAAAGACTAATGTCAATGGCGGTGCAATCGCACTCGGACATCCGCTGGGCGCCAGCGGCACGCGCTTGCTCATCACGCTGGCCTACGAGTTGCGCCGTCGCAAGGCGCGCTACGGACTTTCGACTGCCTGCATCGGCGGCGGGCAGGGCATCGCGGTCATCATCGAGAATTTGCAGCGGTAGGAGCAACCTATGACCAACGGATGAAACCCTTCTCACGAACTCGTGGCCAAACTCGAATCCGCATGGAACAGCTACGACAGCGTCGCGTGGGCCTCGCTCTTTGCCGAAGATGCCGACTTCATTCACATCCTGGGCGGCCACTTTCACGGACGCGCCGCCATCGAGCAAGGCCATCGCACCATCTTCGACACCATCTACAAGGGCAGCCGCAACAGCTTCACGGTGGAGAGTGTCCGCTTCGTGCGTCCCGACGTCGCCGTCGTTTTTGCCCGCGCCAACCTCACGTGGTATTTGAATGGCGCCGAGCAGCACATTCAAGCGCGTCCTACGCTGGTGGCGGAGAAGAACGCCAATGGCCAATGGAAGATCGTGGCCTTCCAGAACACGCTGATCACGCCCGGCGGTCCAACGCCTGACGCGATCAAGAAGGTGACTGAGGCGCATCCCTACAAGGGCGATGCGCCAGTAAAAATTACTTAGTTACTAATTACCAATTACCAGCTACTGATTCGAGGTCCTCATGGAAATCAAAAAAGTTGGCGTACTCGGTTGTGGTCTGATGGGCTCGGGCATCGCGCAGGTCGCGGCCACTGCGGGCTGCGACGTAGTCGTGCTCGAGCAGGATCAGAAGTTTCTCGACAAAGGTTTTGCCGGCATCGAGAAGTCGCTCTCGCGCCTGGTCGAGCGCGGAGTCGAAAAGGGCGGCCTCACCGCCGACCAGAAGACAGCAACGCAGGCGCGCCTGAAGGGCACCACCAACATGCAGGACCTCGCCGACTGCGACATCGTCATCGAGGCCATCATCGAAAACGTGCCCGAGAAGCGCAAGACCTACGCGCAGCTCGATGCCATCGTGAAGAAGGACGCGATCTTCGCCACCAACACCTCGTCCATCTGCGTCGCCGAGCTGATGACGGCCACCAAGCGTCCCGAGCGCTTCATC
This sequence comes from uncultured Acidobacteriaceae bacterium, assembly GCA_963738905.1. Lineage (GTDB taxonomy): Bacteria > Acidobacteriota > Terriglobia > Terriglobales > Acidobacteriaceae > DASRAA01. Next base: position 375,709 of record CAVTYG010000003.1, on the reverse strand, counting down.
GGCCTGCACTTCTTCAATCCCGTCCCCATGATGAAGCTGGTCGAAGTGGTCAAGCACCATCGCCACCGCGCCCGACGTCTTCGAGACCGCCGTCGAGTTCGGCAAGAAGCTGGGCAAGGTTCCGGTGCGCACCGTCGACAAGCCGGGATTCATCGTCAACCGCCTGCTGGTGCCCTACCTGCTCGACGCCATCCGCGCCTATGAAGAGGGCGTGGGCTCGATCGCCGACATCGACGAGTCGATGAAGCTGGGCTGCGGCTATCCGATGGGGCCGTTCACGCTGCTCGACTTCGTCGGCCTCGACACCACGTACTACATCACGCACGTCATGTACGACGAGTTCAAGGAGCGCCGTTTTGCCGCGCCTCCGCTGCTGAAGCGCCTGGTGCTGGCCGGCTGGTACGGCCGCAAGACGGGCAAGGGATTCTACGATTACACCGACCCGAACGAATCCGGTGCCGGGAAAGTTTGTGTAGACGCTGCCGAAACGGGATACGATGCCGCGAAGTATAGCATTGTAGGTCGCATAGAGGTTCAGAGTGGCTTCGTATCAGGCGCATGGCTTTAGCCATGCCGCATCAGGATTAGAGGCAGTCTGAGCGGTCTTTAGCGCCCTGCAAATGAGTTCAGCCATCTCGTAATTCGAACTCGGAGAGCATTGTTCAGCACCTCGCGAACGTGTTTCGTAACGACGTAAGACGAGCATGAGGCGCGTCCGTCTGACAGTCCGACCGCAACGCCATTCTGTTCATCGACGTCCTGCGTTCATACGTCGCCGCAAAGAGATTCAACGTACACGACTTCGTTGTGATGCCCGATCATGTTCATTTGCTGATGACCGTGAACGTCAATATGTCCATCGAAAAGGCCGTCCAATTCATCAAGGGCGAGTTCTCCTATCGATTGAAGAAGGAAACTGGCTACACGGGCGAGGTCTGGCAAAAGCGGGTTCTCGGAAGTGCGGGTCAACGATCGGGAAAGTTTTACGAAACATCGGGAATACATTGCTCAGAATCCTGTGAAGCGCGGACTCGTAAGTAAGCCCAAAGAATATCCTTATTGCTTTTCAGATCTCGCTGCCGAAAGAGCAGCAGCGGCTAAAGCCGGTCAAGAATCGTGAGCTTGCGGCACGACTGAAGTCGCTGCTCCTGATACGAAACACTTCCAAGTGCGACTTATAACGTAGCTTCGGCAGCCGCGCCATTCTGAAGGAATAACTACATGACCGACTTCCAGAACCTCCATCTCGAAACCAAAAACCACATCGCCTACATCACCATCGACCGCCCCAAGGTGCTCAACGCCCTGAGCATGGCCACCATGGACGAGCTCCGCCAGGCCTTCGCCGCCGCCAAAGACGACGCCGAAGTCCGCGTGGTCATCCTCACCGGAGCGGGCGAGAAGGCCTTCGTCGCCGGCGCCGACATCAGCGAGCTGGCGCAGCAGTCGCCCATCTCGGCCAAGGAGTACACCCACCGCGGCCAGGCCATCATCGATTCCATCGAGAACCTGGGCAAGCCGGTCATCGCCTGCATCAACGGCTTCGCGCTCGGCGGAGGCTGCGAGCTCGCGCTGGCCTGCACCATGCGTCTGGCCAGCGAAAACGCCAAGCTCGGCCAGCCCGAGGTCAAGCTCGGACTCATCCCCGGCTACGGCGGCACGCAGCGGCTGTCGCGCCTGGTGGGCAAGGGCATCGCGCAGCAACTCGTGCTGACCGGCGAGATGATCACCGCCGCCGAGGCCCTGCGCATCGGCCTGGTGAACGAAGTGGTGCCCGCCGCCGAACTCATCCCGCGCGCCGAAGCCATCGCCGCCAAGATCATCGCCAACGCTCCGCTGGCCGTGCAGTACGCCATGGAAGCGGTGAACCACGGCCTCGACATGACCCTCGCCGAAGGCCTCTACCTCGAAGCCACGCTCTTCGCCGTCTGCTGCTCCACCGAAGACAAGAACGAAGGCACGAAGGCATTTCTGGAAAAGCGCGCGGCGCAGTTTAAGGGGAAGTAAGCTGGCTTCAGTCAACTACACTCCACTCTGTTGCGAAGGCAAGACCACACAGGAGGTGCGATTCGATGGCCTTTAAGAGCGTTCAGGTCCCATTTAGCGACTCAGCAACCTCTACACCGCTAGTTGCCTGATTTGATCGTTGGTCATATGCTATAGGTCTCGTTTGAGCGCTGAGGTTCGAACGATGAAACTAACCTTCTTCTTCGCGCTATTATTGCCTGTTGCTCTGACGGGCTGCGGAAGTTCGCCTTCAACAACCACGCAGACTCCGGCCGGAGATTTTGCCATCCAAGTTTCGTCGCAATCCGCGTTTGTGCCGATTGGCTTCAGTAGCTCGAGCGTTCAAGTTTCTATAGTCCCAACGAGCGGGTTCAGTCAGCCGGTGTCCATCTCAGTGACTGGCCTTCCTCAAGGAGTAACCACAACACCCGCAGCGCCGTTCACCATAAACGCCGGATCAAGCCAGACAGTCGTTTTCAACGCGGCCTCAAATGCAACAGCGAATCTGCAACAGGTTTCATTGGTGGCAACCTCCGGGCGCTCTAACGCACACCAACATAGTGTCGGTATCGGTTGCGCAACCGGTCTACGCATTTGTCTTAAGAGCGTTCGTGTCCATCAACCTACCCATAACAAACACCCAGGACATTTATGGATTTGCAATAGACGCAAATACCGGTGCGATAACATCCACCGCAAGTCCATCTACAGGACTCTCTGAAACTCCGTATTCCCTGGCTGCTGCGACACTACCAGGAGGCACCTTCCTTTTTGTTCTTTCGGCCACGGGTGGATTCTTCCAGCTGTCGACATTGAAGCTGGATCCGGCAACCGGTTCGCTGACAAATGTTTCGGCTATCGCTTTAGATCAAATTGAGGTGCCTTGGCTCGCAGTTCATCCATCGGGCAAGTTTCTTTATGCGAACCACCGTGACTCCTTCACGGGTCAGTATTGTACTGTCGCTTTTCTCATCGACCCACAGACCGCCAACCTAACCGAGAGTTCGTGTTCTGCGGATCCATCGAATTCACTTGTGATACCGCCACCGGGGAATTTCGCTTATGCAACCGACCACTTCGATGGGACTTTGAAGGGTTATGCCGTTAATCAAACTGATGGTTCTCTCCTACTTCTTCAAAACGTTCCTTCCGGCCAGACGCAGTCGGTGTTCGTTAGTGATCCGCGAGGTCACGCGCTCTACAACCTCGTGGCTGCAGCCGGTCCCGGTTGCCAGAACCTTGCAATCTGGATGATCGATTCAGTATCGGGCTCGCTTACACCTTTGAATACATCGTTCGGACCGCTTGGGTGCGGGATATCGTCGATCGCTTTCACTCCGGCCGATACCTTCGCCTTCGTGCCGTTGCCGCCGCCGACCCCTTCGTCCGGCTCAATTGCTGTAGGTGCAGTCGATCCCGTAACTGGAAGTCCGACGAACCTCTCGGGTTCCCCTTTCTCAACTGCTTCGCCTATCCAGTCAGCACAAGTAGAACCCTCGCAAGGCAAGTTCCTAATCGGCTTAGGTGGCAGCGGAGCCGTGTCATATGCCATCGATCCAACAACCGGGATCCCGGCTCAAACGGCAACCAGCACATCGTCCTTCAGTGGAAATTCGAGTAACACGCCGATTTCGTCGAGTTTTACTGTTGTCGTTGCAAACAAGTGAAGCTTTGGCCCGGTGCCCGGTGCCCCAGGTTCGCCCATCTTTTGGGCTAACCTGGGGTCTGCTCTACATCCCAACCTCACTCCCCATGCGGCTTCCGCGCAAACGCCCCGACCATCATCGGCGACATCGACACGCCTCGATGTTCTAGCGACTCGGTGCGCATGCGCTATGACACACTCGGCGTGGCACTCGGGCCGCCGAGGCCAGCCTCCGGCATGGGTTGAAAAAGTTGTGCCTAAAGCAATAGCTGGCGGCTGTGGGTCCACTCAGTGGACACGCGGCGTGACAGGTTTGCGAAGCCCGCGTTAACCCAAAGGAAGGACGGCCTTAGGGTGCCGAGCTCGAGCTGATTTTCCGGCGGAGGACGACGTAGCACCAGGGGCTTGCGAACACGGCCACGTAAATGAGGTAAATCCACGGGAATTGCCCGATGTAGAAGTCGTGAGGCGAGAGCGAAATCGGGTTCTTGATCAGCACGAATCCGACAAAGTCGACCACCATGGCGAGCACTAACCAAAAGGCCCCGAGGAGTTTGGCTTCATGCGTGTCCTCGAGGCGGCCCCGTCCCTTGAAATATAGGGCCGCAACGGGTATCCACACCAGCAGGTTCATTACGGGGAAAAATCGCTCGGCCAGCCGGTAGGCTGGGCTTTCCATAGGTGGACCGGCTGGAACATGCATTGCCTGCTCCAAGGCAATAGAAAAGATCGTCGCAACGATCGTGATGGCGACGTAGGCCACGACAAACGTCCATAGGGCGCGTCCAAGCTGGAGACTTTTCCCGGTTGATTGGTTCATTCAGATCTCAAGTGTATTGAATAGAAATTTAACAGATAATTCTCCAACTGCTTTCCTGGTGCCGTAAGTGCCCCACGTCCGCCCTACTTTTGGGCTAGCCTGGGACCGGGTCCTAACAGGATGTAGAATGGCGGCAAGAAACTTGCATGACCGGCATCCAGTTCATCACCGACGCCAAGGGCCGCAAGAAAGCGGCGATCATCGACCTCAAGAAGCACAAGGCACTCTGGGAAGACATTCAGGATGTGCTGGTGTCCCGTTCGCGGAGGCATGAAAAACGCGTCCCGCTCGAAAGGGTGAAAGCCGACCTGATCGCCAGCGGAAAGCTTCGTGCCTAGCTATCGCGTCGTACTGACCTCTAGCGCCCGAGCGAGAGCTCAAGAAATTGCCGGCGAATTTGGTAGCACGAATTGTTCCCCGCCTCGAGAGTTTGGCCGCGAATCCCCGTCCAGCAGGCTGCAAGAAATTGCAAGGCGGTGACCGCGAGTGGCGCATTCGCGTGGGCGACTACGGCGTGGTGTACACCATCGACGACGGAAGAGTGCTGGTCGAAGTTATTCGAATCCGTCATCGCAGCGAGGTGTACGAACGATAGTGGTGAGGCGCGGGCAGCTCTTGGGCTACCCCGGGATTTCCAGCCCCGCGGCTTCTAGTTGCCGTGCGGCTTCCGCGCAAACGCTCCCACCATCATGGGCGACATCGATACCCCTCGATGTTCCAGCGACTCAGCACGCATGCGGTCCGCCAGGGTGTCGATCTCGACCTCAGCGGCCGTGGTGACACCCAGCGCTTCCATCTTCGGCAGCAGGCTGCGGACGGTTTCGGCAAACCACTCATACATCGGGCTGTGCGGCCCGCCATCCATCACGCACTCGGCACGGCACTCGGGAACGCCCAGTCCGGCTTCCTGCATCAGTTGAAACAGTTGTGTACCCATGTTCGGCCGCGGAACGCCACGCCCAATGCACTCCACGATCCAGCCACCCGCACGCCGCATCAGCGGCAACTCCGGATAGCCCGGAGGCACGCAGGTGAAGTCGCCCTCATGAAACGCCGCCACGCCCCCCGGATGTAACAGGCTTACGACTCGCCGCAACACCGCCAGCGCGTCCGGCGTGTGTACCAGGATGTGCCGCCCAATCACCGCGTCATACGGTCGATCGGGCGCATGGTCGTGAATATCCACCTGTTCAAACGTCACGTGATCGTGTCCCGCCGAACGAATTCGCCCGCGCGCGATCTCCAGCGCCTTCGGGTCGAAGTCGAGACAATGCAACCGCCCGTGTGGACCAACCAATCGGGCCGCGATCAGCGACACTTCACCGACCCCGCATCCCAGTTCCAGAACGTGCATCCCAGCAGAAATCCCTGCCCGGCGCAGGAACGCATCCGTCAGCGGGTTCAGGATGGCAGCCTGCAAAGCCAGTCGTCGCCGTTCGTGGTCGGTGTGCCCCATCACGTAGTTCACGGTTTGATCGCTCAACAATCTCCTCCAAAACAATGTCTGAGAAAAGTAAAGGTGTTTGACGGACACGTCAATGTGTTCCACTTAGTCGGCTTGTCACAAGCCGCTGTGTCCTGCGTCCTATGCAATAGATTCCGTTCGAGAAACCATGCTCGTGAGGAAAGGGATTTGTGTCTCTGGTCCTCCGCTCCCACCAAGGCGGGTGTGCGACCCCTCTTTGACAACATTCGTTCTGTTGACGTCAGCTATGGTAAGATAGTGTAGTAGCTATCTACATCAGGTGGCAAGGCTGGATTAGATTATTCAAATTACTGTTATTAAAAGACTTGCATACGTGATCCTGTGTTGTAGTTACGTATAACAAAAAGGAGTTCGACCACGAATGAATACCAGGGCTGATTGGGACGACGGAACGCCGATTTACCGCCAACTCCGCGAAATAGTGGTGACCATGATCCTGGACAAAAAATTTTCGGAAGGCAGCGCCTTACCTTCCGTTCGCCATGTAGCGACGCAGTTCCAGGTGAATCCCCTCACCGTCCTGAAGAGCTATCAGCAACTGGTGGGCGAGGGAATCATCGAGTCCCGGCGAGGACGTGGAATGTTCGTCAGCCCAGGCGCCCGTCAACTGTTGCTGGACGCGGAGCGCGAGCGGTTTCTCAATGAGGAATGGCCTCGGGTCGTTGACACCCTCCACCGCCTCGGCCTCAGTGCGGAAGAACTTATTCCCAAAAAGGGAAATGAGAAGCGGAAATAGACGGTCGGTCCGCCGAGACTCATGAAACTTCGAGCCCTCACGCTTTCGAGCGTTGCCATCGTGCTCATCGCCACCACAGTCGGCATCGCCTTCGCACAGACGCTGCCCACCGCCCCCGCAAAAGACCGAGCGGCCCGCGCCTCCGACCCGCGACCCCCACACTGTGGGATACGTTGCCGCCAAGGAATTGCCCGACGGCGAAGTTCCTCCCGCGAATGCGGACGGCAATTTCATCATCGGCGCGACGCATACTCCGGCGCCCGAATTGTCCGCGCAAGACGCGCCGCTCCAGGGACGCGTCGTCGAGTTCATCATGAACTCCTCCGACAGCAACATCTATCCCGGCATTGCGCGCGAGCCCAACACCTTCGGAACCCCCGATCCCGCCGACCCAGCCAAGCTCGTCGTAACCACGAGCCATCCCGCCCCGTACACCCGCCACGTGTTCGTTTACGTTCCCCAGCAGTACGTGGCGGGCACTGTCGCACCTTTCATGGTCGGCGCCGACGGCCCCGACCGCTTGCTCTTCGCGGCGCTCGATAAATTGATCGCCGAGAAAAAGGTGCCTGTGATGGTGGCCATCTCCATCGGCAACGGCGGCGGCGACGCGCAGGGAAGTGAACGCGGCCTTGAGTACGACACCATGTCCGACGCTTACGCCGAGTTCGTCGAGAACGAAGTGTTGCCGCTGGTCGAAGCCAAAGCCGGCGTGAAGCTCACCAAAGATCCCGACGGCCGCGCGACCATCGGCAACAGCTCAGGAGGCTCGTGCGCGTTGATTATGGCCTGGTATCACCCCGAGCGATATCACCGCGTGCTCACCTATTCCGGGACGTTCATCAACCAGCAATGGCCGTACAATCCGAAGTCTCCGCACGGGGCGTGGGAGTTTCACGAGCACCTGATTCCGGAAAGCCCGGCCAAGCCGATTCGAATCTGGATGGAAGTTGGCGACCGCGACCTCTACAACCCGAATGTCATGCGCGACAACATGCACGATTGGGTGCTGGCCAACGAGCGCATGGCGCAGGTGCTGGCCGACAAGGGCTATCACTACCAGTTCGTCTTTGCCCGCAACGCCGTACACGTCGATCGCGCCGTCCGCGAGCAGACGCTGCCCGAAGCGCTGGAGTATGTCTGGCAGGGCTACCGGCAACCGAACGGCCCGCAGTGATTGGGCCCCCATCTACAATGGACTTGTATGATTCGTAATCTTATTGTTCCTCGCGTGCTCGGGAAAACACGGGAAGACCTGCAGCCCGCGATTGAGCTGTTCCGCGCGCTGGGGGCTGTCCCGGTCCACGAATGCGACGACGGAAGCGTGCACGGGTACCAACTAGAGGCTCCGCGCGGAACAGTAGAGTTCCTTGCGGCGGCCGCCGCCCCGCTGTCTGATCTTGCTGTTGAGGTTTCCGACGCTGACGCTGCTTGGGACGTTGCCCAGAAGCAGCATGTGAAGGTGCTTCGTGAGATCACGGAATCGCCCGGGGGAGATCGATTTTTTACCATCGAAGTCAGCGGCCTGAAAGTCACATTCGTTAAGTATGCGAAGTCCGACGGGCACAACGACGGCATCGAAGGTGGGCTGCAAGCCGAGGGCAAACGCTTCGCGATCGTGGTAGCGCGATTCAATTCCTTCATCACGGAACGGCTTCTCGATGGAGCGTTGCTAGCGCTGCGGCAATCGGGTGCAGCGAAAGAGGACACCACCATCGTCCGCGTGCCCGGGTCGTTTGAAGTCCCGTCGGCATCGCGGCAACTTGCAGAAAGCGGCAAGTATGACGCGATCGTCTGCATCGGATGCCTGCTGCGCGGCGATACCTTGCACTACGACGTTATCGCCAACGAAGTAACGCGTGGTGTCGGACAGTCCGCTCAGGAGACAGGCGTGCCGCACGCATTCGGCGTCCTTACCTGCGACACGCTGGAACAGGCCATCGACCGCGCTGGATTGAAGGCCGGAAACAAAGGATACGAAGCGGGATTGGCCGCGGTCGAAATGGCGTCGCTGCACGACAAAATCGCAGGGCAGACGGCAGGGAAGCGATGAGCAAATCGGGCACACGCCGCAAGTCCCGCGAGTTGGCGTTGCAGATGCTGTTCCAACTCGATATGGGCAAACAGACCACCGACGAGGTGCGCAAGACATTCTGGAATGAGCGCCGCGACCTCGACGAGAAGGTGCAAGGTTTTGCCGACGATCTGTTTCGCGTGGCCGCCGAGCGCGAGAAGGAAATCGACGAGATCATCGAGCGCAATGCCGAGCATTGGCGTATGGAGCGCATGGCGGCCGTCGATCGCAATGTCCTACGTTGTGGGGTTGCCGAGTTTCTGGGATTCTCCGAGACTCCGAAGCCCGTCGTCATTAATGAGGCACTGGAGATTGCGCGGCGTTTCTCGACGCCCGAGTCGGTAACGTTTATTAATGGCGTTCTGGACAGCGTGGCGAAAGAACTGGACGGAGCGAAAGCGCCATAGTCCCTCTTCGGGTTTAGCGCCGTCTCTCGCCGAAAGCGCAAATGAAAGCCCTCCCGATGGAGGGCTTCATAGCGGAAAACCTGTCAGCTACTTCGGAAGCACCAGCACCAGGTTCGGTGCGACCACGTTGCCCTGGCCATCTTTCAATCCCGGCGCAATCTGCGCGCTATCGGTGCCGTTGGCTACGTTAATGGCATGCACGTTACTATCACTTCCTCCGACATACACCATCGAGCCATCGATCATGACGCCCCCGCTCAAGGGTGTAGCGCTGTTCGCCAGTGTTATGGAAAACGGCGTCAGGGAAGTCAGGTTCAATCCGACCAGGGATGACAGGTTGGAGGAGAGGACCCATGCGCGAGAGCTATCGGGAGAAACAAACACCTGAGTCGGGGTGAAGGCGCCCACTCCAAGGTTGTATGTGGTCACCGTGTTTTGCGGAGACGGCGGGCATCCCTGACCGATCGCTCCTGTCGTCACTACATCCATCGATGGAGAATCCACCACAACCGCGCCCGTTCCGTTCGGCACATGGGCGACCAGTGTCGGGTTGGCTCCGGCGAGTGTCTGCCACTGATTCTGGTTGCAGGTCGTGCGAACTTCGATGGCACCTGCCGCGGAGATGCCTACGTATTCCATGCCGCCCTGGGCACTGAAGTCTACGCCATTAGCGATAAAGTCCAGAGTATTGAAGGTCGAGGTGGGAGTGATGGTGTCGTAATAAAGCTGCTGGCCCGATACAAAAGCGACGGAGTTGCCATCAGCAGTGAAAGCCGCAGCGGAAGCGACCAACTCATGCGTCAGCAGGGCGGCGGAGGAGCTGGTATTAAACAGATACGTAAAGCCAGTTGAACTGTCCGAAATCAGCAAATAGGTTCCGTTGGGCGAGGCGGCCAAAATTGTGCCGGTAGCTGCGTTCGAAACCGTAGCCGTACCGGTCGCGGCAGCGACCGTCATGATGCCGGAGCCGGATCCCAGGAAGACTTTGGTACCGGCGGAATCTGACGCAATGGAGTTCGGCAGATACGGCAGTGTGATCGCGGTTTGAGCAGTGTTGGTGGAGGTCAAAATTGGAACCAGCGTCAACGAATTGGTGCTCGCGGCATAGACCGTGGTCGAGGTTCCACCGGAGACATTCACGGTCACCAGATTCTGGGAATATTGCGCCCCCACATTCCGGTTACACGTTGGAGGACTGCAACTCGCCGTTATCGTCGTGGTGCCGCCGGTGAGGGCTGATACCGTTTCTCCATTAGGAGGAGCGGTTGTGGTGCTGGTGCTGACTGTGGTCGCAACCGTAGCGACACCGCCGGGGACCGAGCTCCAAGTCAGGATCGGCGTAATGCTGACGCCATTGCTATCGATGACGTCGGCCACCAGTCCTTGTGAGCCAGTTGGCGAGAGATTGAATATCGTGTTCGAGCTGGCCGCGTCGTGAACATTGATGGAGACGACGGGACAAACCAAGGCCGGCTCTGGGATGCTGTTCAGTCCGGAGACCGATGCATATATGGTCGTGGCACCCGGCGTCGACGCAGTCAGAACCCCCGTGGTTACGTTGCGGCTCATCACCTGCAAGTCGGTGCTATTGAAAGTTATGGGACCGACACTCGCTGTTATGTCGCAGGGGATGTTCGGAGAGCACCCGGGCGCGGTGACGTTGTACACACTTGCCAGGTAGGTCGGAGTCGCACCGGTACTCACGCACCCGGTGGGAGGGGTAACGAAAACTCGGTCCGCCTGAAGGTGGATGTAGATGGTGGCTGTTGTCGTGACGCTACCGGATGTGGCCGTAACAACCGACTGTCCGACGGCGGCCTGACCCTTTACCGGATTGCAGGTAATGAAATTTGCGTCCCAAACGCCGGCGCAAACCAAGCCGCTCGGTGTGATGGTGGCGACGCTCGTGTTGCCGCTGGAGTAGCTGACATCGGCAGTGACACTGTTGCCGGCGTAATCCTTTGGCGAGGCCAACAATTGTCCGGTTTGCCCCGGACTGAGCGACATGAAGTTCGGCGTCAGCGTTAGGCTGGTAACCGGGCTGGTGCTGGTGGTCGTGCTGCTGCAACTAGTCAGAAAAGCTAGAGTTAGGACTGCGAAGAAGGCAGCTGCGATGCGAGCTGCGGAACACTGCTGCATGTATCCTCCCCGCCGGGTTGCCGTTTCCGGCGGATGAATCGAGACCAAAGATGTGGCTCCTATCGGAATTTTTCAGTGTAGAAGCTGACCCACATTTTCGGCAAGCGCGGTCCCAGAAAGCAGATCCGTGGTCGCTAGGAGAGTGCAACTGGCTTCCGAGTCTCCTAACCCGAAAGTCAGCGAGTAGTTTTGAATCAGGGGAATGCCACTGCCAGCGGGTTATTTCCACATTTGGATTTGACGAGCATGAGCACGATTGCTACACTTAAAAGGTTCCGCGAGTTACCCTTGGCCTGCCTGTATTGTCCGGCTGTGCTGCTGTAATCCCAATCCTGCGGTTGCAATGCAGGATTCCTCGCTGAAACGTGCCTGCGCTACCACGGGAGCTTTCCTGTGGGTATGTGGGCCGAAGCAACGAAACGGAGTGCCCTCGTTCCAGAATTCCACTGACCAGTGAAGGCACTGGCATGGGGAACGATCACGGCGCCACCGTCGTTTGCTTAACCTGAACGAACCGATTTTCCCCAGCTCATCGGGGAAGCATGGGTAGAACGACCCGCGAGGGTTTCAAGCCCAGACGAAAAGTTTGATGTTCTCGCGCTGCGAAGAGTGCGCCCGTGTGGCTGCCGCTTGTGGCGTGATTTCGCACCGGCTAGAGTCCGGACGGATAAGAAAAGAGATTTGTAACGGCGCACCTGAAAGTGCGCCCCTTCAAGAGCGAAGGAGCTGCAACGAGTGCCTACATTTAATCAATTGGTGCGCAAGGGTCGGACGGCGCCGAAGTATAAAACGGCCAGCCCCGCCCTGCAGTCGTGCCCGCAGAAGCGTGGCGTATGTACCCGCGTGTACACCCAGACGCCAAAGAAGCCGAACTCCGCGCTGCGCAAGGTCGCACGTGTGCGTTTGACCAACGGCATTGAAGTCACAACTTACATTCCCGGCGTCGGCCACAACCTGCAGGAGCACTCGATCGTGCTGATTCGCGGGGGCCGTGTGAAGGACCTGCCGGGTGTTCGCTATCACGTGGTGCGTGGCACGCTGGACTCAGTGGGCGTGGCCAACCGCAAGCAGGGACGTTCGAAGTATGGCGCCAAGCGCCCGAAGGCGTAACGAGGACCTATGCCGAGAAAAGGACATATCGCAAAGCGTGAGCCGCTAGCCGACCCGGTCTATCAGTCGCAGCTGGTGAATAAGTTCGTGAACTCGATGATGTGGGACGGCAAGAAGTCGACCGCACAGTCCATCTTCTACAACGCGATGAAGAAGCTTGAGGAGAAGGGCGGCGACGAGGCGATCAAGCTGTTCAAAAAGGCCGTGGAGAATGCCAAGCCTGTCCTGGAGGTGAAGACCCGCCGCGTAGGCGGCGCCAACTACCAGGTTCCGGTGGAAGTGAATGCCGATCGGCGCACTTCGCTGGCGATTCGCTGGATCCTGACCTACAGCCGTGGACGCGGTGAGAAGGGCATGATCGACAAGCTGGCGAACGAGTTGCTTGACGCGGCTAATGGTCGCGGAGCGGCGATTAAGAAGAAAGAAGACGTGCATCGCATGGCTGAGGCCAACAAGGCCTTTGCGCACTATCGCTGGTAAACATGCCCCCTTGGTTCTGTCGCGAAGCGCGCGCCCTGGGGATGACAAAGGCAAGTTTAGACATGGCGGGGGCTGGTGGCCCGCGCAATAAGGTTCAAAGCGGACGTAGAGCCGCATAGCAGGAAACGGAAGGAATTGTGCCAAGACAGGTTCCATTAGATCGCTGCAGGAACATCGGCATCATGGCCCACATCGATGCCGGTAAGACCACCACAACGGAGCGCATCCTGTTCTATACAGGACGCACGCACCGTATTGGAGAGGTCCATGAAGGCACGGCGACGATGGACTGGATGGCGCAGGAGCAGGAGCGCGGCATCACGATTACGTCGGCGGCGACGACCTGTTTCTGGAAAGACATTCGTATCAACATTATTGATACGCCCGGCCACGTGGATTTCACGGCCGAGGTAGAGCGTTCGCTCCGCGTGCTCGATGGCGCCTGCGCGGTGTTTGACGCAGTGCATGGCGTAGAGCCACAGTCGGAGACGGTGTGGCGCCAGGCCGACAAGTATGGCGTGCCGCGCATTTGCTTCATTAATAAGATCGACAAGATGGGCGCTGACTTCGAGCATGCCGTCGATACGATTCGCAAGCGCCTCAATGCCAAGCCGGTGGCGATTCAGTTGCCGATCGGGCAGGAAGACAAGTTCCGCGGCGTCGTGGATTTGATGGCGATGAAAGCCATCATCTGGAAAGACGAGACCATGGGCGCGGAATACGTGGTCGAAGAGATTCCGGAAGAGTTGAAGAAGAAGGCGCAGGCGTATCACCAGATCCTGGTTGAGTCGGTTGTCGAGAACGACGATCAGGACGATCTGATGCATAAGTACATCGAGGGTGAAGCGATCGGCGAGGCCGAACTGAAGGCCGCGCTGCGCCGCGCCACCTTGAAGATGAAGGTCTTCCCGGTGATATGCGGAACTGCCTTCAAGAACAAGGGCGTGCAACCGCTGCTCGATGCCGTGATCGATTATTTGCCCTCGCCGCTCGACGTACCCCCGGTGAAAGGGAAGAACCCCGATACCGGCGCGGAAGAAGAGCGCGGGGCAGATGACAAGGCTCCATTTTCGGCGCTGGCGTTCAAGATCATGACCGACCCATATGTCGGCCAGTTGACGTTCATTCGCGTGTATTCGGGACACCTGAAGACCGGCGATAGCGTTTACAACAGCGGACGCAAGCGCGGCGAGCGTATCGGACGCCTGCTGCAGATGCACGCGAACAAGCGGGAAGAAATCGGCGAGATCTACGCCGGCGATATCTGTGCGTGCGTAGGGCTGAAGAATATTACGACGGGCGACACGATTTGCGACGAGAAACACCCCATCGTACTGGAGTCGATCGAATTTCCGGCGCCGGTTATCGCGGTGGCGGTGGAACCGAAGACCAAGGCCGACCAGGAGAAGATGGGCGTCGCGCTGGGCAAGCTGGCCCAGGAAGATCCAACTTTCAAGGTTTCGACTGATCCGGACAGTGGGCAGACCATCATCGCCGGCATGGGCGAGCTGCACCTCGAAATTCTCGTGGACCGCATGATGCGCGAGTTTAACGTGCAGGCTAACGTAGGCAAGCCCCAAGTTGCGTATCGCGAGACCATTCGGAAGATGTCGCAGGCAGAAGGCAAGTACATTCGGCAGACCGGTGGCAGCGGACAGTACGGCCACGTGCGCATTCGCCTGGAGCCGAACGAGCCGGGCAAAGGCTACGAGTTCATCAACGAAGTGGTTGGCGGCGTGATTCCCAAGGAGTTCATCAAGCCGGTGGACCAGGGGATCAAAGAAGCGCTTGAGGGCGGAGTGCTCGCGGGCTACGAAATGGTGGACGTGAAGGCCACGCTGTACGACGGCAGCTATCACGATGTGGACTCGAATGAAATGGCTTTCAAGATCGCCGGCTCGATGGCGTTCAAGGAAGCTGCACGCAAGGCGAGTCCGGTGCTGCTGGAACCGGTGATGTCGGTAGAAGTGGTTGTGCCCGAGGAATACATGGGCACGATCATTGGCGACCTCAGCAGCCGCCGAGGCCGCATCGAGGGCCTCGAGCATCGCGCCGGGTCACAGGTAATCAAGGCAATGGTTCCGCTGGCTGAGATGTTCGGATACGCGACGAACATGCGGTCGAATACGCAGGGACGCGCAACGTTTTCGATGCATTTTTCGCGGTACGAAGAAGCGCCTCGCGCCGTGGCCGAAGAAATCGTCGCCAAGGTGCAGGGGAAGAGTCCGGCAGGAACGAAATAGTTTTGATTTAAGCGATTTCATAGAAATACGGAGCTAGAAATGGCGAAAGAAAAATTTGATCGCAGCAAGCCGCACGTGAACGTAGGGACGATCGGGCACATCGATCACGGCAAGACGACGTTGACGGCGGCGATCACGAAGGTATTGGGCAAGCACAATCCGAACATCAAGTTCCGTTCGTTCGACTCGATCGACAACGCACCGGAAGAGCGGGAGCGCGGCATCACGATCGCGACCGCGCACGTGGAGTATGAGACGGCGAACCGGCACTACGCGCACGTGGATTGTCCGGGCCACGCTGATTACATCAAGAACATGATTACCGGCGCAGCGCAGATGGACGGCGCGATTCTGGTAGTCGCAGCGACCGACGGTCCGATGCCGCAGACCAAGGAGCACGTGCTGCTGGCGCGCCAGGTCGGTGTGCCCTACATCGTGGTGTTTCTGAACAAGTGCGATGCGGTGGAAGATCCTGAGCTGATCGATCTGGTGGAGATGGAAGTACGCGAACTGCTGACCAAGTATCAGTTTCCGGGCGACGATCTGCCAGTGATTCGCGGCTCGGCGCTGGGTGCGTTGAATGGCGAAGCGCAGTGGGAAGCCAAGATCGACGAGCTGATGGAGGCGGTGGACAAGAACGTTCCGCTGCCGGCGCGTGAGATCGACAAGCCGTTCCTGATGCCGATTGAAGACATCTTCTCGATCCAGGGACGCGGCACGGTGGTGACGGGCCGAATCGAGCGCGGCAAGGTGAAGGTGGGCGAGGAGTCCGAGATTGTGGGCTTCCGCGAGACGCGCAAGACGGTAGTGACGGGCGTGGAAATGTTCAAGAAGCAGCTGGACGAAGGTCTGGCTGGCGACAACGCCGGGTTGCTTTTGCGCGGCATTGCCAAGGAAGACGTGGAGCGCGGCATGGTGCTGGCGAAGCCGGGATCGATCACGCCGCACACCAAGTTCAAGGGCGAAGTTTACGTGTTGTCGAAGGAAGAAGGCGGGCGGCACACTCCGTTCTTCAAGGGCTACCGGCCGCAGTTCTACTTCCGCACGACGGACGTGACGGGGGTGGCGACGTTGCCGGCGGGCACGGAGATGGTGATGCCGGGCGACAACGTGCAACTGGAGATTGAGTTGATTACGCCGGTGGCGATGGAAAAGGGTCTGCGGTTTGCAATCCGCGAAGGCGGACGCACGGTAGGCGCCGGCACCATCAGCGAGATTATTGCGTAGGGATTTATACCGGGTGCGGTGGCAGCCGCCGCACCCAATTACTAACCGCGGCAAGAGCCGCAGGGCCTGAGGACGGAAACGTACGACGGTCCCCGACATGATCTTTGAGAGAAACTAACGTGATTGGTAAAGACCGAATCCGCATCCGCCTGAAAGCCTACGATTATCGCGTTCTGGACCAGTCCACGGGTGAAATCGTGGACACAGCACGCCGCACCGGCGCCCAGATTGCGGGACCGATTCCACTGCCGACGGTGAAGAACAAGTATTGCGTGCTGCGCTCTCCCCACGTGGACAAGAAGTCGCGGGAACAGTTTGAGATCCGCACCCACAAGCGCTTGCTCGACATTCTCGAGCCGACGCAGCAGACGGTGGACGCGCTCATGAAGCTCGAACTCCCTGCGGGCGTGGACGTAGAGATTAAGGCATTCGGCAAGGAACATAAATAGGTAGATGGTTACTGGTAACTGGTAACTAGTCGAGAACGAAGCTTTCGCGGCGACGAGCCCCTGGTTCAAACCAAACCAGATGAGGAAGCGGAGTCAAAGAGGACAGAGATGGCAGTCAACGGAATTCTAGGTAAGAAAGTCGGGATGGCGCAGCTGTTCGATGACAAGGGCGATGTTCGTCCCGTCACTGTGCTGAAGGCCGGACCGTGCGTGATTACGCAACGTAAGACTCAGGCAAAAGATGGCTATGACGCGGCGCAGATTGGCCTCGTCGAGTTTGTGAAGGAGTCGCGGCTGACGAAGCCGATGAAGGGACACTTCGCGAAGAACAATCTTCCCCCGATGCGCTTTCTGCGCGAGGTCGAGATTGTGACCGATGCCGAGAACCAGGACGGCGCCAAGGTTGGCGATAAGGTCCTGGTGAACATGTTCGAGGGCGAAAAGTTCGTCGACGTGGTTGCGACCAGCAAAGGCCGCGGCTTCGCGGGTGTGGTTCGCCGCCATCATTTTGCCGGTGGCGCCGCCTCGCACGGATCGATGTTCCAGATCACCGGCTCGATCGGTTCCTCGGCCTTTCCGTCACGCGTGTTCAAAGGCATGCGCATGTCGGGACACATGGGCGTTGAGAAGGTGACCACGCGCAACCTTCGCGTGCTGGGCGTTGATAGCGACGAGAACCTGCTGGTTGTCGAAGGCGCGGTTCCGGGTGCGAAAGACGGATATGTAGTGATTTCGAGAGCCAAGAAGCCACCCAGAGAGCGTCGTGGATTTGGCGGCTCGGGCACGGTCGATCCGTTGAAGGCTTCGAAGCGGCAGGCCGCGAAGAAAAAGTAACTGGTGACTGGTAGCTGGTGACTGGCTACCGATCGGAAGAAGATATGGCAACGATTGATGTACTGAATCTGAATGGCGAAAAAGTAGGCTCTCTGGATCTGGCCGAGGAAGTCTTTGGTGCAGTGAACGAAGACCTGCTCTGGGAAGCGGTGAAGCACTACCGCGCCAGCCTGCGGGCCGGGACCCACGCCACCAAGACCCGCGGTCTGGTGAGCGGCGCCGGCAAGAAGCTATGGAAGCAGAAGGGCACGGGACGTGCGCGTATCGCGTCGCTCCGCTCGCCGCTGTGGCGGCATGGCGGCACGGTCCACGGACCCAAGCCCCGTTCCTACGACTACGCGTTCCCTCGCAAAAAGCTGCTGGGCGCTCTGCGCTCGGCGCTGGCGGCGAAGCTGTCAGACGGCAAGCTGTTCGTCGTCGAGAGCCTCGAGCCAAAGGACGCCAAGACCAAGGCACTCCGCGCTTCGTTGAACAAGCTGAATGCCAAGGGAACGACGCTGCTGGTGGAAAACGGCAACGGTGACAGCAAGAACCTGCACCTGAGCGCGCGCAACCTGAAGGGTGTCGAGCTGATAGCAGGGAACGAGGTCCATCCCTATCACCTCCTGCGGTATAGCAGCGCGGTGTTCTCGCGTCCGGCGCTGGAGAAGCTGCAGGACTCGCTGAAGGCCTCGGCCCCCAAGCGCAAGACAGCGGAGGTGGCGTAATGAAGTCGGCTTATCAGATCATTCGCCGTCCGGTGATCACAGAAAAGGGCCTGGGCGTGAAGGAATCGGAAGCCACGCTGGTGTTTGAGGTTTCCTCCAAGGCGTCGAAGACCGAGATCAAGAACGCAGTGCAGAGCATTTTCAAGGTGAAGGTGGACACGGTCCGCACCGCCAACTTCGCAGGTAAGGAACGCCGCCGGGGCAAGTTTACCGGCTATCGTCCCGACTGGAAGAAGGCTTACGTGCGGCTGAAAGAAGGGCAGAAGATGCCCGAGTACGCCGAAAACCTCTAACCCCGTGGTTAGTGGATAGTGATTAGCGGTTAGAAGAAGCGAGTAGAACTATGGCAATCAGAACTTACAGACCGGTTACTCCGACGCGGCGCTTTACCACGAGCACCGTCAATGATGACCTGACGACGAACCGGCCGTACAAGCCGTTGACCGAAGCGAAGCAGCGCATCAGTGGACGACGCAACACCGGCGACCAGACTATCTGGCACCGCGGCGGCGGACACAAGCGCAAGCTGCGCATCATCGACTTCAAGCGCGACAAGTTTGGCGTACCGGCGACGGTGGCATCGATCGAATACGATCCCAACCGCTCGGCCCGTATCGCCTTGCTGAACTATGCCGACGGCGAGAAGCGTTACATCATCTGCCCGGTTGGCCTGAAGGTGGGAGCGAAAATCGTCAGCGGACCGGAAGCCGACATTCTTGTAGGGAATGCTTTGCCGTTGCGCAACATTCCTCCTGGCACGACGGTGCACAACATTGAGCTGAAGCCGGGCAAGGGCGCGCAGATGGCGCGTTCGGCGGGGGCCCAGGCGCAACTGGTCGCGAAGGAAGGTGACTACGCGCTGTTGAAGCTGCCCTCCAGCGAAACCCGCAGAGTGCTGGTGGATTGCATGGCGACCATCGGCCAGGTGGGCAACATCGATCACGAGAACGTCTCCATCGGCAAGGCGGGACGTACGCGCTGGATGGGAATTCGTCCGACGAACCGCGGCGTGGTGATGAACCCGGTTGACCACCCGCATGGCGGCGGCGAGGGCAAGACCAGCGGCGGACGGCATCCCGTGACGCCGTGGGGCCAGCCCACACGCGGCTACAAGACACGCAACAACAAGCGGACCGATAAGTTCATCGTGAACCGCAGACAGAAGTAGGACTGAGGCGATATGGCACGTTCAACGAAGAAGGGTGCGTTCATCGACAAGCACCTGCTGGTAAAGATCGAGGACATGAATACGCGCAACGAAAAGAAGGTCGTGCGTACGTGGTCACGCCGCTCGACGGTGGTCCCCGAGATGGTGGGCCACACACTGGCAGTGCATAACGGCAAGAAATTCATCCCGGTGTACGTCACCGAGAACATGGTGGGCCACAAGCTGGGCGAATTCAGCCTCACCCGCTCGTTCAAGGGCCATTCGGTGAAAGCGGCGACCGAAACCGCGGCCAAGCCCGCGCCGCCGGCGAGGTAAGGAAGAAACATGGAATTCACAGCCAAACTGATGTACGTGCGGGTTTCGCCGCAGAAAGCCCGCCTGGTACTGGACCTGATTAAGGGTCGCCGGGTGGAAGAGGCGCTCGACACGTTGCGCTTCACCAAGAAGGGCATCGCGCCGCAGATCTACAAGCTGCTGCGTTCGGCAGTGGAGAACGCAAACTACGTCAGTGCCGAGAAGTCGCTGGATGTCGATGTCGACCGGCTGTATGTCAAGCAGGCAATCGCCAATGACGGTCCGCGCATGAAGCGCATTCGTCCCGCGCCGATGGGCCGCGCTTATCGCTATCAGCGTCGCATTTCGCACCTGAACATCGTGCTGGCCGAAAGGGCGGGCGATGCCCGCAAGGCGACGGCGCAGGTTGTGACCGACGAGAAAGCGACGCCGAAAAAGACCGCGAAGAAAGTCGCGAAGAAAGCTGCAGCAAAGAAGGCTCCGGCAAAGAAGTTTGCCGGCAAGAAGACGACGAAGAAGTAAATGCAGGTCCCTCGGCCCCGCCGCGCGCGGCGTCGCTCGGGATCACAAAAAGTGCAGAAGCGGCGATGTCGCAAGACCGTAGCCGCGGAGAGTAAACGAGACTATGGGACAGAAAGTCCATCCATACGGATTCCGCCTCGGCGTTACCAAGCCGTGGAGGTCGCGCTGGTTCGTAGAGCGCGACTACGACAAACTGCTGCTGGAAGACGTGAAGCTGAAAGAAGAGCTGAAGGACAAGCTCAAGTCGGCAGGCGTCAGCTCGATTGAGATCGAGCGTCCCGGCAACAAGCTGCGCATCATCATTCGTACCGCGCGTCCGGGCATCATCATCGGCCGCAAGGGTGCGGAGATTGACAAGCTGAAGGGCGAAATCCAGAAGCGCACCGGTCGCGATGTGTATGTCGACATCCTCGAAGTGCACAAGCCTGAGCTCGATGCGCAACTGGTGGCGGAGAACATCGCGCTACAGCTGGAGAAGCGCGTCAGCTTCCGCCGCACCATGCGCAAGGCCGTGGATTCGGCGCTGCGTTTCGGATGCAAGGGCATCAAGGTGCGCGTCAGCGGACGCCTGAACGGCAACGAAATCGCGCGTTCGGAGTGGTATCTCCAGGGGCGTCTGCCGCTGCACACGCTACGCGCCGATATCGATTACGGGTTCGCGGAAGCGCACACCACGTACGGCATCATCGGCGTGAAGTGCTGGGTGTACAAGGGCGAGATCCTGCGCGAGCGCAAGCGCGAACCGCAGGCGGCGACGGGAGCATTCTAGAAATCGCAGCCGATCGCAGGCAGCCGGGTGACCGGTAACTGGCGACTGGCAACTGGAAACTGATTATGTTGATGCCAAAGAAAGTGAAGTACCGCAAGCAGCAGCGCGGCCGCATGCGCGGCAAAGCGTGGCGCGGCGGCGAGCTGTCATTCGGCGACTTCGGGCTGAAGGTCATGGAGCCGGGCTGGATTACCGACCGTCAGATTGAAGCCAGCCGCGTGGCCATGACGCGTTTTGTGAAGCGTGGCGGCAAGATCTGGATCCGCTTGTTCCCGGACAAGCCGGTCACCAAGAAGCCGGCCGAAACCCGTATGGGTAAGGGTAAGGGAGCTCCCGATCACTGGGTCGCCGTCGTGCGCCCGGGCAAGATCCTCTTCGAGATGGAAGGGGTCACCGCGACCGAGGCCGCCGAGGCAATGCGCCTGGCTTCGCACAAACTGCCGCTGCGCACCAAGTTCGTGGCGCGCGAAGGCGCTGCAATAAGGGATTGGTAATGAACGCAGAGAAGATTCGCAATTTAACTGACACCGAACTGGCGCATCAGCAGCGCGAGATGGCCGACCAGCTCTTCAAGTTGAAGTTTCAGCTGAAGATGGGACAGACCGAGAGCCTGAAGAAGATCCGCGACCTGAAGAAGGACATCGCGCGCATCAAGACCATTGAGCGCGAGAAAAAAGTCGCGGGTGGCAATGGTGCGGTCGTCACGGTGAAGAAAACCGCAGCACCGGCGCAGGCCGCGGCAACAAGGCGGCAAAGGCTCCTGCAAAGGCAAAGAAGGCGGCCACCAAAAAGACGGCTGCGACGGAGAAGAAGTAAGCCATGGCCGGAAACGACAGCAACACCCGCAACGACTGCTGAGAAGGCGCAGGGACGCCGCAAGATCCTGATTGGCGAAGTGGTTTCCACCAAGATGGCCAAGACCATCGTGGTCGAAGTGAACCGGCAGAAGGCGCATCCCTTCTACAAGCGCGTCGTGAAGCGCAGCAAAAAGTTCTACGCCCACGACGAGAAGGGCACGGCGCACATGGGCGATGTAGTGAAGATTGAAGAGACGCGTCCGCTGTCGAAGCTGAAGCGCTGGCAGTTGAAGGAAATCGTGCGCAAGGCCGCGCAGGTGGCGCCGGTGGAAGAGACGGCGGTTTAGTCGAGACACCTTAATCCCGCCTTTCCATCCAGGGAACGGACGGGACGCCCGCGGGAAGGTTTAGGAGAGAGATTATGGCAGTGATGATGAGAACCATGCTCGATGTCGCCGACAACTCCGGCGCGCGCAAGCTGCAGATGATTCTGCCGCTGGGTGGCGGCACTGGACTGGTGGCCCACATCGGCGATGTGGTGACGGCGGCGGTGAAAGAAGCTTCCCCGGACGGCACCGCCAAGAAGGGCACCGTAGTAAAGGCGGTCATCGTCCGCACTCGTAAGGAGACGCGACGCAAGGACGGCACCTACATCCGCTTCGACTCCAATGCGGCGGTGCTGATCAACGATGCCAACGAGCCAGTAGGAACGCGCGTGTTCGGTCCGGTGGCCCGCGAGTTGCGAGAAAAGAAGTTTTTGAAGATCGTTTCGCTGGCGCCGGAAGTTCTTTAGTGTCTGGTGGCCAGTAGCTAGTGGTTAGAAACAGCCAAGAAGGTTGATGAGAGATGCATAAGATCGTAGATATTCGACGTAACGACAATGTGCGTGTGATTAGCGGACGCGACAAGGGCAAGGAAGGCCGCGTGCTGCGTGTAATGCCGGCCCAGGGCAAGGTGCTGGTGGAGCACGTAATGATGGTGAAGAAAAACGTGCGCCCCAATCCCCAGAAAAACGTCAAGGGCGGCATCGCCGAACAGGAAAGCTCCATCGCCATCAGCAACGTGATGCTGGTATGTACCTCGTGCAAGCGTCCCGTGCGCGTGTCCCACGAAAAACACGGCGACAAGCATGTGCGCACCTGTCGGCACTGCAAGACGACGCTGGAGAAGTAGTAGCCAGTACCCAGTAGACAGCTGGAATTGAGTTCCTCACGAACCGGTGCAACACCCGAAACCGTGAGAAAGGCAAAGTAGAGATATGGCAGACGAGAAAGAAAAAAAGCAGAAAGCCCCCAAGCCGGCCGACGGTAAGCCTCAGGGTAAGAAGACCAAGCCGGAGCAGGTAGAAGCGGCGGCGGAAGATGCGTCCGGCAAACCGGCGCGTCCCAAGGCGAACAATCGTGCGACCGCGCGGATGCGCGAGAAGTACGTCAAGGAAGTCCTGCCGGCGCTGATGAAAGAATTCAGTCTCGACAACCCGATGGCGGCCCCCAAGCTGGAAAAGATTGTCGTCAACATGGGTGTGGGCGAGGCAACGCAGAACGCCAAGGTGATTGATCCTGCAGCCAACGAAGTGCAGCAGATTGCCGGACAGAAGCCGGTCATCACCAAGGCCAAGAAGTCGATTGCGCAGTTCAAGGTTCGCGAAGGAAATCCTATCGGTGTGATGGTGACCCTGCGTGGGGACCGTATGTACGAGTTTTTCGACCGGCTGGTGAACGTGGCACTGCCCCGCGTGCGCGACTTCCGCGGCGTGCCCACCAAGTCGTTCGATGGGCGCGGCAATTACACGCTGGGTGTGCGCGACCAGTTGATCTTCCCCGAAATCGACTACGCGAAGGTCGAGAAGACCAAGGGGATGAACATCACAATTGTGACCACGGCGGCCAATGACGACCAGGCGCGTGCGCTGCTGAAGCACATGGGCATGCCCTTCCGCGCCGCGCAGTGATTAGCGGCTAGTTGAAAGCAAGAGCGAAGAGCTCAGAGCGAAGAGAGTAAAGGAAACGATGGCTACAACAGGCAAGATCGCCAAGGCGAACAAGAAAGCGAAGTTTTCGACGCGCCAACACAACCGCTGCAAGATTTGCGGACGTCCGCGGGCCTATCTGCGCAAATTCGGCCTCTGCCGTTTGTGCTTCCGCAGCCTGGCGCTCAAGGGAGAAATTCCCGGAGTTTCGAAGAGTTCGTGGTAAGAAACCGTCGCCGGTAGACGAGGAAGTGCTCAGTTGAAAGCGGACCCTGGCTGACAACTGACAACTGGCTACTGGCAACGCTAAGTAAGTACGTCGCGGCTGGTTCTTTTCAGCCCATCCCGCGAAAAAGCGAAGATGGGCGCCCCGGGTAAAGACCCCGGACGGAAAAGCGAACGGGCGACGAATTGAGGAGAAACAGAGCATGAGTTTGACCGATCCGGTCGCAGATTTTCTGACGCGGGTTCGCAACGCCATCAACGCACGCCACCAGAAAGTGGACGTGCCCCTCTCCAAGCTGAAGCTGGAGATCGCCCGCATTCTGAAGGACGAGGGCTACATCGCGAACTTCAAGTCGACGGAAGAAGAAGGCCGCAAGGTACTGCGCGTGTACCTGAAATACGGCTCCGACAACTCGTCACCGATTTCGCAGCTGAAGCGCGTCTCGCGCCCCGGCTGCCGCGTATATGTCGGGCACGGCGAGATTCCACGCGTACTAGGCGGGCTGGGGATCAACATTCTCACCACTCCCAAGGGCGTAATGACCGGTCGCCAGGCACGCAAGGAAAAGCTGGGCGGCGAAGTGTTGTGCGAAGTGTATTAAGGTTGCTGGTGATTGATGACCGGTAACTGAAGAACCGGCGTGGCCGGGAAGTGAGAGAGATATGTCGAGAATTGGAAAGAAACCGATTCCGTTGCCCAAGGGCGTGACGTATGCCGTTGAGGGCAACACCGTGACGGTAAAGGGTCCGAAGGGTACGGTTACGACTCACCTGCCCGGCGGCGTTGCGCTGGAGACGAAAGATGGTGTCCTTACCATCGTCCGCGAGGATGATTCCAAGGCCGCTATTCACGGGCTGGTGCGCGCGCTGGTAAACAACTCCGTCGAAGGCGTCACCAAGGGTTGGACAAGAGAGTTGGACATCGTCGGCATCGGCTACCGCGCCGAGATGAAGGGCAAGGGCACTGTGGTGTTCACGCTGGGATATTCACATCCCATCGAATACCCGCTGCCGACCGGCATCGAAGTGGCCATCGATCCCAAGCTGACGCACCTGACGGTGAGCGGCATCGACCGTCAGAAAGTCGGGTTTGTTGCCGCCGAAATGCGTTCGCTGCGTCCTCCCGATCCGTACAAGAACAAGGGTGTGCGCTACAGCGACGAACGGCTGAAGAAGAAGGTCGGTAAGACCGGCGCGAAGTGATGACGTTTGCTGGGCTTCTGAGCCCAGCGTCATCATCCTGAGTTCGCGCAGCGGGCGAAGGATCTGCTGTAAACGAATTAGGACGGCAGGGCGGCGACGCCTCCGTTGCCCGGTTCAGAACCCCGGGATGAAGGAAGAACAGAGATGATTGGAAAAACTTCGAAAGACCAGACGCGCCAGAAGATTCACACGCGCATCCGCAAAAAGATTGTCGGCACGTCGGAGCGCCCGCGCCTGAGCGTGTATCGCTCGGTGAGCCACGTTTACGCCCAGGTCATTGACGACACCAAGGGCACGACACTGGTGTCGGCAACGTCGGTGGAAAAGGGCAAGGGTATAAAGGGCGAGAAGCGTCCAACTGGCGGCAATGTCGCTTCCGCGAAGGAAATCGGAAAGCTGATCGCTGAGCGCGCCAAGGAAAAGGGCATCAAGAAAGTGGTCTTCGATCGTGGCGGGTATCTATACCACGGCCGCGTTAAGGCGCTGGCCGATGCCGCGCGTGAAGCGGGACTAGAGTTCTAAAAGCAGTGGTCAGTGGCTGATGGTCCGTTAAGGCCAGGAGCCGGAGAGTTTGGAGAGTTACGGAATGCCAATAGTAAAGAAGAAGCTTGACGCCAATCAGTACCAGCTGAAGGACCAGGTGGTCTCGATCAACCGCGTCACGAAGGTTGTGAAGGGCGGCAAGAACATGTCGTTCGCGGCCCTGGTGGTGGTGGGCGATCCGTCGGCCGCAGTGGTGGGCTATGGTTCCGGCAAGGCGAAGGAAGTTCCGCAGGCCATCCGCAAGGGAATCGAGGCGGCCAAGAAGAACCTGCTGCGCGTCAACCTGAACCAGACCACGATTCCACACCAGGTGCTGGGACGCTATGGCGCCGGTATGGTGATGTTGAAGCCGGCTCCGGAAGGTACCGGTGTCATCGCGGGCGGCGCGGTGCGAGCGGTCATGACTTCGGCGGGCGTACAGAACGTGCTGACCAAGTCGATCGGCACCACCAACCCGCACAACGTAATTAAGGCGACCTTCAACGCCCTGCAACGGCTGCGCGATAAGAACGAAATCGCGGTAGCGCGCGGCAAGTCCGCCGAGGAGCTGTAAACATGGCGCGCATTCGCAGAAAAGCTGACGAAAAGAAAGCCGCAGCCGCAGGCGCGAAGCTCCATCTGAAGTATGTGCGCTCGGCCATCTCTACCCCGGTGAAGCACAAGCTGGTGGTGAAGGGCCTGGGATTCACACGGCTGAACCAGGTGATCGAGCGTGAAGATACGCCGTCGATCCGTGGGATGGTGGCGAAGGTGCCCCATCTGGTCGAGATCGTGAAATAAAGTTGTTAGTCGCTGGCTGTCAGTAGCCTGGAGCAGGCAGGCGCCGCGACCAACTACAGAATTCAGCCAGAAGTCTCTAACTGACCACTGGCAACTGAGAACTGAGTGGGTACACAATGAATCTGAGTAATTTACGAGCGCCCCGCAAGGCGAATGAGAACAAGAAGCGTGTCGGCCGCGGTATGGGGTCAGGCATGGGCAAGACTTCGACCCGTGGCCACAAGGGCCAGGGATCGCGCAGCGGTTCCAGTCTGATGCGTGGCTTTGAAGGCGGCCAGATGCCGTTGCACCGGCGTTTGCCGAAGCGCGGCTTCACCAACATCTTCAAGATCGAATATGAAGTCGTGAACCTGGAGCGGTTGGCCGGCATCGATGAGAAGGAGATCACTCCCGACGTCCTGCGCAAGGCTGGGGTGGTGACTAAGAAAAACTCGCTGGTGAAAGTGCTCGGACAGGGTGATTTGTCGAAGGCCATCACGGTTCACGCCCACAAGTTTTCCAAGTCGGCCCAGGAAAAGATCGAAAAGGCCGGCGGCAAGATCAACGTACTGTAAGAAAGTTGCCAGTAGCCAGTTGCAGTAGTCAGCAACCAGCGCCTGGCGATGAGCAATCAGGGAATAACTGGCTACGGTATCTGCCGGAGCGGCAAAGGTCAGAAGGCTGGCAACTGGTGACTGGCTACTGGCTACTGAGGTTTCTTAATGCTTGAGAAGCTGGCCAACGTATTTCGCGTTCCCGATCTGCGGAAGCGCATTCTGTTTACGCTCGGACTGCTGGCCGTGTACCGGCTGGGCGGACACATTCCTACGCCCGGCATCAACGCCGACGTGCTGGCACAGTTCTTCGACCAGAACCGCGGCACCTTCCTGGGATTCATCGACCTGTTCAGCGGCGGACAACTTCGCCGCCTGACGATCTTTGCCCTCGGCATCATGCCGTACATCACTGCATCGATCATTTTGCAGTTGATGACGGTGGTTTACGAGCCGCTTGCCAAACTGCAAAAAGAAGGCGAGCTGGGGCGCAAGAAGATCACTCAATGGACCCGCTACTTGACTCTTCTGTTGAGCGCGGTCCAATCGCTCGGTATCGCGTTTACTTTGCAGCGCCAACCCGGCTTCGTCAACAATCCCGGTTTTGGCTTCGTGCTGATGACCATGCTTACCCTCACCACCGGTAGCGTATTCATCATGTGGCTGGGCGAGCAGATCACCGAGCGTGGCGTTGGCAACGGAATGTCATTGCTGATCTTCGCCGGCATCGTCGTCGGCCTGCCGCGAGCGGTGGCCGATCTGTACGACAAGGTACGCACCCAGGCGTGGGGAGCATTCACCGTCCCCGCGATTCTGATGCTGGTCATTGTGATGATCGCAGTGGTTGCCTTCATCGTCTTTGTGGAGCGAAGTGAACGGCGAATACCGGTGCAGTACGCCAAGCGTGTTGTCGGCCGCAAGATCATGGGCGGACAATCCACCCACCTTCCGCTGCGTGTGAACTCCGGTGGCGTGATGCCGGTCATCTTCGCCTCCTCCGTGCTGACGCTGCCGCAGACCCTGGGCGCGTTGCCTCTGTTCCGGGACAATCGTTATTTCAGTCCCATCTTCCAGGCGCTGCGTTGGGGAGAGCCCCTCTATACCCTGTTGTACGCTGTCGGCATCATTTTCTTCGCGTACTTCTACGTATCGATCGTCTTCAACCCCAACGAGGTTGCGGACAACATGCGGAAGTATGGCGGATTTATTCCCGGCATTCGTCCGGGCGCGCGGACCGCGAACTACATCAACGATATTCTGACGCGTATCACGTTAGTAGGCGCGCTTTACCTGATTCTGATTTCGTTCATTCCGGAATGGATGATTACTGGTATCCACCTGAACCACTTGCCGGGCGCTCTCGGATCGTTCTTCGAGAAACTGCCGGCGTGGATTACCAGCGGCCTGAATGTGAACTTCTACTTCGGCGGTACGTCGCTGCTGATCGTGGTCGGTGTCGCGATGGACACCGTCAACCAGGTGGAATCGCAGCTCATCATGCGCCACTATGAGGGCTTTACGCCCCGCAGCGGACGCATTCGAGGACGTCGAGCAACGTGGTAAGGCAGTCGATAGCGTTTACCCACTGGTTTTTCGGAGCTACCGGGAGGGGTTAGGCCCGCGGAGGGTGTGGTGCAAACACAGACTCCTTCGGCAGTACTAAGCGCTGTAAAGACGGAGCGCGTGGTGGGTCCTATCATTTTGCTCGGCGCCCCCGGCGCCGGTAAGGGAACGCAGGCCAAGCGGATCGCCGCAACCTACGCGATTCCGCAGATTTCTACCGGAGATTTGTTCCGGGACAACGTGGCCCGGCGTACCGGACTCGGCCTTCAGGTCAAGAGGGTCCTGGAGCGCGGGGACTTGGTTTCCGACGATCTGGTCAATGACATGGTGGCCAGCCGGTTAGGCCACATGGATTGTGACCGAGGGTTTATTTTGGACGGCTTCCCACGTACCGTGGTTCAGGCCGAGTGGTTAGACGGATATTTGAAAAATAAGCGGCTCTGTGACGGTAAGCCCGCGCCTTACAGCACTCTCCAGCCGGTTGTTCTGGAGTTTGTCGTGGGGTATAATCAATTACTGCAACGGATTAGCGGGCGTCGTTCTTGTCCCACCTGCGGACGGATTTACAACGTCTATTTTCAGCCACCCAAAGTTCAAGACATCTGTGATGTCGACGGAGGGCAACTTGTCGTTCGTGAGGACGACAAAGAGGGAGTTGTCGCCGAACGGCTGAAGGCCTACGAACGGCAGACGCTTCCGTTAGTAAGCTACTACCGCGACCGAGGACTGCTGGTGGAGATCGATGGCGAGCGGCCTGTGGACGTGGTAGCGGCGGAAGCGCTCAGCGCTATAGAGAATGTCAATCGTCTGTAAGTCGGCAACCGAGATCGAAAAGATGCGCCGCAGTGGGCGCATTGTGCGCCAGGTGCTCGATACCGTGAAAGAAGCGGTGAAGCCCGGGTTGACGACGATGGATCTGGAACGCATCGCGGAGAAGAAGATCCGCGAGTTGGGTGCTAAGCCGGCATTCAAAGGTTATTACGATTATCCTTGCGTGCTTTGCACATCGGTGAACAACGAGATCGTGCACGGCATTCCGTCGGAGCGGCGAGTGTTGAAGGAAGGCGACATCGTTTCCATCGACACCGGCGTAGTGCTCGACGGGTTTTACGGTGATGCCGCGATTACGGTACCGGTGGGTGGCGAGCTGACTCCGGAACTTAAGAAGCTGCTGGAAGTCACCCGCGAGTCGCTGTATCAGGGCATCGAAGCCGCGCGCATCGGCAACACCGTTGGCGATGTCGGTGCCGCGGTACAGAAGCTGGTGGAAGCGAATGGTTTTAGCGTGGTTCGCGAGTTTGTAGGACACGGTATTGGGACCAAGTTGCACGAGGATCCGCAGGTTCCAAACTACGGAATGCCTGGTACGGGTCCGAAGTTGCGTGATGGCATGGTTCTGGCCATCGAGCCGATGGTGAACGCAGGCCGCTCGGAAACGCGGGTCTTGGATGATAAGTGGACCGCGGTAACGAAAGACGGAAGTTTCAGCGCTCACTTCGAGCACTGCGTGGCAGTGACGAAGGATGGGCCGGTAATTTTAACCGAATAGGCGGCTGGTTTCGGGGCCGCAAGGGAATTGGGTTTCCCCGCCAGGGCGGGAAGAGACTGTTTTCAGGAGCTGAATGAGTAAGGAAGACGCGATTGAAGTAATGGCGGTGGTGATCGAGCCCCTGCCCAATGCCATGTTTAAGGTCGAGCTGGAGAACAAGCATCGGGTGTTAGCGCATGTCTCCGGCAAAATGCGCAAGAACTTCATTCGTATTCTTCCCGGCGATCGGGTAGCGGTGGAGCTCTCACCGTACGACCTCACCCGTGGCCGGATTGTGTATCGGTACAAATAAAGTGGTAGAGCTGGCCTTTAGGCCGGCGTTCAGGGCGCTTGTTTTTGCTACCACGAGCGGACTTCAGTCCGCCAGGCCCACGAAGCACTAGGCGAAGGGAAAGCGACGTCATCATGAAGGTTCGGGCATCAGTCAAGAAGATTTGCGATAAGTGCAAAGTGATTCGCCGTCACGGCGTAGTGCGCGTGATTTGCGAGAACTCAAAGCACAAGCAACGGCAGGGATAACGAAGTAGCTGAACGCTGACGGCTGAAAGCTGGTAGCTCAAAGCCCTTAAGCACACAACGAGGTTCGAGTAAAAAATGGCACGTATTGCAGGCGTGGATTTACCGCGCAACAAGCACATCAGCGTTGCGCTGACCTACATCTATGGCATCGGGAATTCGCGCTCGAAGAACATTCTCGGTTCGGCCAGCGTCGAGGGCAACAAGAAGGTCAGTGACCTGAACGAAGACGAAGTCAACCGCATCCGCCAGGTCATCGAGCAGCAGGGTGATGTCGAAGGTGATCTCCGCAAAGACATCTCGATGCACATCAAACGGCTGATCGAAATCGGATCCTATCGTGGGTATCGTCATCGCCGCAGCCTGCCGGTTCGCGGCCAGCGTACCCACACCAATGCCCGCACCCGCAAGGGACCGCGCAAGGGCACGGTAGCGAATAAGAAGAAAGCGAGTGCGAAGACATAAGCCATGGCTAAGGCAGCAGCGTCCGCAACAGAAAAGAAGGGCAAGACTGGTAAGAAGTTCAAGAAGAAGGAGCGCAAGCACGTTCCCCACGGTCTCGTGCACGTGCAGGCATCCTTCAACAACACCATCGTTACCATCACGGACCAGAGCGGTAACACCGTTTCGTGGAAGAGCTCTGGCTCCCTGGGGTTCCGTGGATCGCGCAAGGGCACTCCGTTTGCCGCACAGCAGGCCGCAGCGAACGCCGCCAACCAGGCGCGCGATCACGGTATGCGTAGCGTTGACGTGGTGGTGAGCGGTCCGGGTTCGGGACGCGAGTCGGCGGTTCGTGCGCTGGCGTCCTCCGGTCTTGATGTGCGTTCGATTCGCGACGTGACGCCGGTGCCGCATAACGGCTGCCGTCCGCCCAAGCGCCGTAGAGTCTGAGAACAGTAGCCAGTCATCGGTTGCTGGTTTTGCTGGCAACTGGTCACTGCCAACTGACAACTGATTTCTCGATCGGGAAGAAGGGACGCCAATCCTGTAAACCGATCCATAACACGTGAATAGTCGAGGTAGATAGGGCTTTACTATCCACTAACCACTGTTCACTAGGAGAGTAACTTGGCACGATACAGAGACGCAGTATGCCGCCTTTGTCGCCGCGAGGGCATGAAGTTGTTCCTCAAAGGCGCAAAGTGCTTCACGGACAAGTGTCCGATCGAAAAGCGCAATTTCGCGCCGGGTCAACACGGCAAGGACCGCAAGGCCAAGATCGTGGGCTACGGACTTCAGCTTCGCGAGAAGCAGAAGGCGAAGCGCATGTACTTCACCCAGGAAGGCCAGTTCCGCAACTACTTTGAAAATGCGGCGCGTTCCAAGGGCGTCACCGGCGAGTTGCTCTTGCAGCAGCTCGAACGCCGCCTCGACAACGTGGTCTATCGTCTCGGCTTCGCGGTTGCACGTCGCCAGGCGCGCCAATTGGTGCGTCACGGCCACGTCACCGTCAACGGCCGCAAGATCGATATTCCTTCCTACCAGGTGAAGGCAGGAGACGAAATCGCGGTACGCGAGAAGAGCAGCAAGCTCCTGGTGATTGAGGGCGCGAAGGAATTCGCCAGCCATCAGACGCCGCCAAACTGGCTGGAAATCGATCGCGACGCGAGCAAGGGGCGGGTCCTTGCGCTGCCGAAGCGCGAAGACATCAACCTTCCCATCAACGAACAGTTGATTGTGGAACTTTATAGCAAGTAGTCAACAGCGGCGCCTCCCATGGACGCCGCGTTTCCTACAATTCGCGCCAGATCAGCCGTGGCGGCCCGTTTACGGACCTCCCGTGCAGCATGGCCGAACAGACGAATAGGAGTCACGAATGCTTTGGAAAGGTTTTCAGAAGCCCAAGCGGCTTGCCACCGACCAGGAATCACTTACCGACAAATACGGTCATTTCTGGGCACAGCCGTTTGAACGCGGATTTGGTACCACCATCGGCAATGCGCTGCGCCGCGTATTGCTGTCGTCGATTGAAGGCGCTGCCGTTACGGCAGTCAAGATCGAGGGCGTTCTGCACGAGTTTCAGTCGATCCCGGGAGTCGTGGAAGACGCGACCGACATCATCCTGAACCTCAAGCAGATTCCCTTCCGCCTCAATGGCGATGCGCCGAAAGCGATTTACCTGCGCGCCGACCAGCCGGGTGTCATCACTTCCGGAATGATCGAGGCCGACTCTGACGTCGAAGTTCTCGACAAGGACGTGTACATCGCGACCATCAGCGAAGGCGGCAAGCTCGACATGGAAATGCGGCTCAAAAAGGGCCGTGGTTACGTCTCCGCCGACAAGAACTTCGACGAGGACCTCGGTCTGGGATTCATTCCCATCGACTCGGTGCACTCCCCGGTTCGCAAGTGCAACTACTCGGTGGAAGCGGCCCGTCTGGGTCAGATCACCGATTACGACAAGTTGTCGATCGAAGTCTGGACCAACGGCTCCGTTACCCCGGCCGATGCGCTGGGCTTGGCGGCGAAGCTGCTGAAAGACCATATGTTCATCTTCATCAACTTTGAAGATGAGCTGGAAGCGCAGACCGCGGCGGATGCCAGCAAGCCGGAGATCCGTAACGAGAACCTGAACCGCTCGGTCGAAGAGCTGGAGCTTTCCGTGCGCAGCTACAACTGCCTGAAGAATGCGAACATCCAGACTATCGGCGAATTGGTTCAGAAGTCAGAAGCGGAAATGCTGAAGACCAAAAACTTCGGCCGCAAGTCGCTGAACGAGATCAAGGAGATCCTGTCGAACATGGGTCTTAGCCTGGGCATGAAGATCGACGAGCACGGCAATGCCGTGCCGGGAAGCGGTTCCATGTCGCAGGCGTCTTCGTTGCCTTCGGCATTGACCTACGGCGGCGGCTCCGAACCGAACTACTAAGGGGAAGTGGGTGCCCCAGGTTCGCGCCTTCCTTTGGCGCTGACCTGGGATCCACGACCGATTCTTCTGTGTTGTTTTGCGCGGCCAATAGACCGCGACTTTTGCGGGATTGTGAAGGACGACGAACATGCGTCATCGTAGAGCAGGTTGGAAACTGGGAAGAAACACCGAGCACCGTCGCGCGCTGCTGCGCAATCTGGTGACCTCATTGATTGTGGAAGAGCGCATTGAGACCACGCTGACCAAGGCGAAGGCCATGCGTCCCCATGTCGAGAAGATGATTACCCTCGGCAAGCGCGGTGACGTTGCCGCTCGCCGCCAGGCCGCGGGCTACCTCATGACGCGCGATGCCGTCGATAAGCTGTTTGACACCATCTCGCCGCGTTTTGGCGATCGCAATGGCGGCTATCTCCGCATCGTTCACGGCGGATTCCGCCAGGGCGATGGCGGCGATATCGCCTTCGTTGAATTGCTGGGCAGCGAGGCGGTTCTCGACGAGAAACGCCAGAAGCGCAACGAACTTCGTGCCAAGCGTGCGGAAGAGAATCGCAAGGCGATGGAAGCTGCCAACGCCGAAGCCGCAGCGACCGCCGAAACCGAAGTCGAACCCAAGCCCGAAGATAAGTCGGAAGAGAAGTAGTCGGGCAGAGCCGAGCTTCAGTTCGGCGTCTGACTGGAATCGGGCCTTGAAAGGGCGGCTTTAGCCGTGCCGCCTGGTTAAACTCAAATCTCCGAGTCGGCTTCAGCCGACGACACAATTCAAGCGCACCCGTTCCGGGTGCGCCTCTTTTTTTGCGTCAGGGCACGACTTCAGTCGTGCCGAATTGCTTTTCATCACCCTGGGCTTTAGCCTCTATGTTTTGAAGCGGCACGGCTTGAGCCGTGCCGTCAGTCGACTCTAAAACGTTCGAGTCGGCTTTAGCCGACGACAGAAGTCATCCTCCTTTCCGCGTATCATCGACTCCACGATGCTGAGCGACTTTCCTTGGGACGAGCGCTATCGGGTCTCCAACATCGACAACGTGCTGACTCCCGCTCTCGTCGTCTATCCAGAAATCGTTGAATCAAACATTGCGCGGACCTTGGATTTGCTCGACGGGAATGCGGATCGCTGGCGTCCTCATATCAAAACTGCAAAATTGGCCTACACCGTCAGCGCGCTGGTCGATCGCGGCTGCCGGCATCTTAAGTGTGCAACTACGCTCGAGCTGGTGACCGCATGCCGCAGCGGCGCCGCAGATGTGCTTCTTGCCTATCCCGTGATGGGCGCAAACGCACAGCGCGTGCGCGAAATCCTCGATCAGTTTCCCCACGTCAGCATCTCCGTCCTCGCCGAGAACGAAGAGCACGTACGCCAATGGTATGGCGCTCGGCTCGGCATCTTTCTCGACATAAATCCTGGCATGAATCGGACCGGAATCGAACAGAGCCACGAGGAGAACGTTCTCAAGCTCGTGGGCATCGTTAGAGATGCTGGGCTGGAGTTTCGCGGCCTGCACTATTACGACGGGCACTATGGCGGACTGGACCAGAGCGAGCGGACCGCGGCGGCGCATGCCGGCTATGATCGTCTGCTGGAACTTGTCGACAACCTCCGCCGCAGCGGGACAAGTGTGGCCGAGGTAATCACTGCCGGGACGCCCACGTTTCCTTGCTCTCTCTCATACCAGGGGTTTCGTAATGCAGGGTTCATCCACCGCGTCTCGCCTGGAACAGTTGTTTATGGCGATGCAACGAGTCTCGCACAGCTGCCCAAAGGGTTCGGCTACGCCCCTGCAGCGCTGGTATTGACGCGCGTGGTCAGCCGCCCGACCAACCACCGGGTCACCTGCGACGCCGGGCATAAGTCAGTCTCCGCCGATGCTGGCGTGCCCACGTGTGTAGTCGTTGGGCATCCCGAACTGACGCCGCTCAAGCCGAGTGAAGAACACTTGCCGTTGGCAATAGAGGAAGGGAAGAACACCCCGCCCATCGGCGAAATACTTCATCTTCTTCCGCGCCACGTTTGCCCTACAGTGAACAATTTCGATTTCTCGCTGCTAGTGCAAAATGGCCAAATCGCGTCCGTGGAGAAAGTCTCAGCCCGTGGACGCGAGGCGCCATTGCTGCACCCTCGACGGGCCGCCGCGAAAACGGGGCCGTATGAATCGAAGGGCGAGGCTTTTTGACTTCCTTGGTACTCTTTTTTGTCGGTCCTCGCGGGCCTCTGCCCGCGGGAAACCTGCTTTCGGTTCTTCACAGCAACTTGGTCTCGTGCCGATAGCCACAACTAGAAATCCCAGTCGGCTCAGGCGGGCCACACAACTTCCGCAAGGACACTCGACTCCGAGCACCATTTTTTGCCCCTCCCCAAACTAGCGCGTTATCACACGCTGCTGTGCGCCAGCTCCTTTCGCCATACTACGCGCCCTGTTATTGATACATCGTGAGGCGGGGGATTTGTGTGTCTCGCCTTCCGCGCCAAGGCGCGGGCCGAAATCTGTTCTTTGACAGCTTCGTCTAAGTCATTGTGGCTCAAATGGATACGTATAACACATTATATTTCAATCGCTTACAAACAATTTTCCCGTAAACCATTGAAATTAAAAGAGGGCTTAAACTTCACAGCGTGTAGTACTGTACCCATACACCATAGCGGTAGGAAGCGGAACTCAGTTGAGAAAGATGGCTGCTAAGTTCCACGCGCACAAATGGATACGTATAACCCGTTTTTTTTCAGTGGCTTGCGAACAATTTCCAGCTAAGTCATTGAAAATAGGGAACCATGACAGCGAGGAAATCGCTAGTGCGCCCGCCTCTTTGCCTTGATCAGCACGTCCACCTCATCCGGGCGTCCGTTCCAGAAGTCCAGCCGAATGCGGCCGTCCTCCATCTGAGTCACCCTCGCCGGAATGGAGCTTTCCGTCAGGTACCACCCCTCCGGAAGCACCACCGCGTTGCGCGGACGTCCGAGGCTGCGATCGAACACCAGTTCGTCTCCCTCCAGGCGGTAGCTGGCGGGTGCGGTGTAGGTCTCCGAGATTCGGATGCGTACACTCTGCCCCTCCTTCACCGGCGTGAAGGGAATCACAACCACCTGCGCCGCACGGTCAACCGGCTCACCGACTTCAATCTTCGCGGACTTCAGCTCCGCGCCGGTCATCGTCTTTGTCGCCAACTTCTCCCCCGTGTCGAGCACATAGGCCGACGGGTCCGACACCTTGCTGCCCGAGCGAACCACGTTGAAATATCTGTCCGCTCCCGGATGTGACTCCGTGTAGTCGTGATCCAGGCTGAAAGCGTGCGTCTCCGGCTGCTGGAGAAAGTAGACAATGTCGCGGTCCTGATGTGCCCGCTCCGAAAGACGCTCCCGCTCGGTCGCTCCTTCGAAAGGAGCTTCCCAGCTTTTCGTCTTGCCCGGTTCTCGCGGCTTGGCTGCCGCCCCAGTCTGTGCGCCCAATCTTGCTTTCACCATCAGTGGCGCTTCAGCTCCGCTATCGTTCATGAAGCTGATGGCGATGCGTCCATCGGGTTGGGTCAACACTTGTGAGGGCACGTTGCAGCCGACAAGCTCGTACCCGGGGGGAAGGACGACACTGTTTCGCGGAATGCTCAGCGAGCGTTTGAATACGATTGCATCGCCTTCCCGGTAATAGGTCTTGGCGTCTTTGTAGGTCTTCAGGATCAACAGCCGGCCTTGCCCGTCGGGAGGTACAGGACGCTGCAGATAGACCTTGATGTAGTCCTCGCTCGCATCTTCGCCCTTCAGTAGCGGATCTTTTATGGCGTCTTCGCCTTTTACGACTTCGAACCGCAGGGGCTGTCCGGTCATCTCGTCGATCACCGATTCGTCACTGGCCACGCTGCCTTTGCGAATTGGGTTGTAGAAGACTTTCGCTCCGGGTGTGGTTGCAGTGACTTCATAGTGGATTGCGAAGCTCCCGCTTTCCGGGGAAAGCAATTCGTAGCGGGTATACTCGTCGCTTTCGGTCTGGACCGGCATTGAGGCAGGCATGTTCTGACCGAGTGCCGTAACTGCTATCCACGACAGAATGGCTTGCCACGCGATGCGTTTGAGCACGCACACCTCCAGATGATGGCAAGCACTCTATCATCGCGCGTGGTTGGGCAGGTTTACTTATTGCGTCAGTGAGGGCTCGTGCTCTCCGACAGAATGTCTGCGCTGCAGACTCATCAGGTAGGAGGCACGAGCGTACAGCAGCACTTGCATCAGGAGCGCTCCTGCGGTATCCAGCGCCACGTCATGCCAGGTGCCGGTGCGCGAGGCAATAAACGTCTGATGGATTTCGTCGGAGGTGGCTGTGATCAACGTAAACAGAACGGCGATTACTGCCCACTCGAGTTGCCAGCTATCCCGCAGGAAACCTCCCCAGCGCCGCTGGAGCAGCGGCTTCAGCCGGTCGTGGTGCGTGCGCTTCAGCGCCAAAAACACCAGCAAACTCAGGACGGCGTACCCGATGAAGTGCCCGGACTTGCGGAGGATCGCGTTCAAGGTGAACAGGAGCTGCGGATTGATCGGTCCGAAAATCGCCACCGCGATTCGGTGCATCAGGCCGAGCGTGTTCGTGGACGAAGCGTAGTCGCTCGATTCGAGACGGATGACGACCAGCCATGCCGCGACCGGCCACCAGTTGCGCATGAGGTCCCGAAGCGAAGGCTTCAACGATTCGCGCCGCGCTTTACTCGACCCGATAATTGGGGGCCTCGCGGGTAATCATCACGTCGTGAACGTGGCTTTCGCGGAGGCCCGCGCCGCTGATACGTACAAAGCGCGCATTCTGCTGCAAATCGCTGATGCTGCCGCAGCCGACGTAGCCCATGCCGCTCTTCACGCCTCCGACGAGCTGATACACGATCATGCCGACAGTTCCGCGGTAAGGAACGCGGCCTTCGATTCCCTCGGGGACCAGCTTGCCAAGGCGGTTGCCTTCAGAGTTGTCATCGGAGAGCACCTGCACCGAGGCGTCGTTGTCGGTAGTTTGGAAGTATCGTTCGCTGGAACCTTGCGCCATCGCGGCGAGGGAGCCCATGCCGCGATAGGCCTTGAACGAGCGGCCCTGATAGAGAATCGTCTCACCTGGACTCTCCTCGGTTCCGGCGAGCAGCGAGCCGATCATCACGCAACTTGCGCCGGCAGCGAGCGCCTTGGTGACATCGCCCGAATACTTGATGCCACCGTCGGCGATGATCGGGACGTTGGCGTCTCGCACCGCGCGCGCGGATTCAGCGATGGCGGTAATCTGCGGAACGCCCGCGCCGGTCACGATGCGCGTGGTGCAGATAGAGCCCGGTCCGATGCCGACCTTGATGGCATCGGCCCCGGCGCGCGCCAGCTCACAGGCGCCATCGAAGGTGCCGACGTTTCCTGCGATGAGATCGACTTCGGGAAACTTGGCTTTGACCTGTCGGATGGCGTCGAGCACACGTGTTGTGTGACCGTGTGCGCTGTCAATGGCGAGCAAATCGCACTTGGCTTTCACCATCTCTGCCGCGCGCTCCAGGAAGTCACCGGTCGCGCCAATCGCGGCGCCCACACGCAGCCGGCCTTTGTCGTCCTTGGCAGCGTTGGGATACTTCAGGCGCTTCTGAATATCTTTAACCGTGATGAGGCCCTTGAGCTGGTACTGATCATCGACAACCAACAGCTTCTCGACGCGGTGCTGATGCAGGATCGCTTCCGCTTCGTTCAGGGTGGTGCCGACCGGTACAGTAATGAGGTTGTTCTTCGTCATCACCTCGCTGATAGGAATATCGGTGCGAGTTTCGAAGCGAAGATCACGATTGGTAAGAATCCCGACGAGCCTTTTGTTCTTGGTGATGGGAACGCCGGAAATCCGGTAATGCCGCATTACCTCGAGCGCTTCCGATATCCTCTGGTCCGGCTCCATGGTGATGGGATCGACGATCATGCCGCTTTCTGAGCGCTTGACCTTGTCCACTTCGGAGGCCTGCTGCTCAATGGTCAGGTTGCGATGGATAATCCCCAGCCCACCCTGTTGCGCCATAGCGATCGCCATGCGCGACTCGGTGACGGTGTCCATGGCGGCGCTGATCAGTGGGATCTGGAGCTCGATATTACGGGTAAGGCGCGTTGAAGTGTCGGCCGCGGCCGGAACCACGTCCGACTTGGCAGGCAAGAGCAACACGTCATCGAAGGTGAGCGCTTCAGGTACAGGAAAATGAATCATGGCATTGGGTCCGCGGAAGGGTAATCTCTCATTGTAGAGTTGCCCGCTGGGTTAGGCAAACGCCCGTAAGTCACACAAAGGCAATAGCCTATTGGATGGCATTTAGCGCGCTACGATCCCTCGCCTGCTATCAGCGAGCGCGTTGAAATTCGAGAATTTCAGGCGTATAGTTAACTCTGTACGGCTGTGAAGTAGAGTCGCTGGCCTCCTCCGGCAGGCTGGCGTGAATCCAGCGTACTCGGCGAAGCACACCGGTGGGCGAGAGCCCACTTTATTATTCCACCCTAATCCGCTGGTCTTTGGCGAGTCCAGGGGCAATCGGCGCCTTATGGGTGGGCTGTGTTCAGCTACAGAGGACAGATTTTAGGAATATGGCGGCTGGTTTAGACAAGGTTCAGGAGATCGTCGACCGGGTGGCGCAGTCCAGCGGTCTGGAGGTGGTCGAAGTTGATTTGCGCGGGGGCGGCAAGGCCCGCATGTTGCGAATCTTCATCGACAAGCCCGGTGGTGTGACGCATGACGATTGTTCGAACTTCAGCCGCGAGATAGGCACGATTTTTGACGTAGAAGACGCGATACCGGGCGGCCAGTACATGTTGGAAGTGTCGTCGCCGGGGTTGGACCGTAAGTTGTCGAAGCCTTCGGACTTCGAGCGCTTTACGGGAAGTCTGGTGAAGCTGATGACGCTCGATCCGGTGAACGGTAACCGACACTTCGAAGGGCGTCTGGAATCGTTTCATGACGGCCGCTTAAGT
The DNA here is from genome assembly GCA_963738905.1 of uncultured Acidobacteriaceae bacterium. Lineage (GTDB taxonomy): Bacteria > Acidobacteriota > Terriglobia > Terriglobales > Acidobacteriaceae > DASRAA01. The sequence continues at coordinate 335,105 of CAVTYG010000003.1, read as the reverse complement.
ATCGAGTTGTCGGGACGCAAGAAAAGCAAGAAGCACGAAGCAGTAGAAGCGGGAGCGAAAGTTGAAATCGAGTTGGCAAACGTGGAAAAAGCCAATCTCGTTCCCGAGTTTTAGATAGGCAGTTGAACAAAACAGGATTATGAGTCCCCGAATCAGGTGGCAGGTGGTCTATGGCAAGTGAACTGTACAACGTGATCGACGCTCTGAGCCGTGAAAAGGGAATCAACCCGGAGATCGTCGTGAGCGCGGTGGAGGATGCGATTGTCGTTGCCACCCGAAAGTACTACAAGACGCAGGAAAACCTGCGCGCAGAATTGAACAAGGAAACCGGCCATATCCACGCTTATGCCGTGCGCACAATCGTAGAGACGCCCGACTTGGTGGAAGATCCCAACGGACAAATCTCGCTCGACGATGCCCGCCGAGTCGATCCCACGGCAGAGGTCGGTGGCGAGCTTCGCACCGAGAAGCCCACGGAAGTCCTGGGCCGCATTGCAGCGCAGTTGGCCAAGCAGGTCATCTTCCAGAAGGTGCGCGAAGCCGAACGGGATACGGTTTACAACGAATACATTGGGCGCGTCGGCGAGATCATTAACGCTACCGTCAAGCGCAACGAAGGACAGGATGTCATCGTTGACCTCGGCAAGGCCGAAGCTCGCATGCCCAAGAAAGAGCAATCGCGCTTGGAGTCCTTTTCGCCCGGCGAGCGCGTCCGTGTAGTGATTTCCCGCGTAGAAAAGGCAGCCAAGGGGCCGCAGGTGGTCGCCTCGCGTGCGGTACCTGAGCTGGTGTCCCACCTCTTCCAGACGGAAGTGCCCGAGATTTACGACAATACCGTGGTGATCCGGGCCATTGCTCGCGAAGCCGGCGAGCGCACCAAAATTGCGGTCATGTCGAAGGACAAAGACGTCGATCCCGTGGGTGCCTGCGTCGGCATGAAGGGTATGCGTGTGCAGTCGATCATCCGCGAGTTGCGTGGCGAGAAGATCGACATCATCGAGTATCACGAGGATCCAGTTACGTTCGCCGAGAAGGCGTTGCAGCCCGCGAAGGTGAGCCGGGTAACCATCCTCGAAGGCCACGAAAAGCACCTCGAGGTGATCGTGGACGACACCCAGCTTTCACTGGCGATTGGCAAAAAGGGACAGAACGTTCGTCTAGCCGCGAAATTGCTGGGCTGGAAGATCGACATCAAGAGCGAAGAAGAGAAGCGCCAGGAAGTGGAGGCGCAGATGTCGCAGGTGATGACGCAGCAGACCACTGCACTCGACATCGTGCCCGACCTCGAGCCCGGCATCGTGGAGAAGTTGGTTGCAGCCGGCATCACCACCGTCGAGCAAGTTGCAGACATGACGCCCGAACAACTCGAAGAGATTCCGGGCGTCGGTCCCAAGACGGTGGAGAAGATCAGCATCGCAGTCAACAACTACTTCTTGAGCCTCGACGCCGCCGAAGCGCCCGATGCGGAGAAAAGTGGAGGAAGCCGCCGTCCCCGCAGAAACAACTTCCGAAGCGGTCTCGGAAGAAGGCGCTTCCGAGGAAGCACAAGACGTACAGGAAGTCCTGTCGGCAGAAGCAGAAGAGAGATCGCTGTCGGAAGAAGACGCCATGCTCGCTGCCGAGGGCGAAGGCGAAGTGCCTGCAGAGAATGTGGATTCAGGAGACTTGTCGGAGCTTTCGACTGAACCCGAGGCCTCCAACGAATCGGTGGAAGAGTTAGTCGACGAAGGGCAGTACTTTGAAGCTGAGGTTGTGGACGGTGTCGAGAACGCTCCGCCTGCCGATGTGGCAGAGGTCACCACCCACGAGCGGCCTGTCGTCGAAGGTGAAATCATCCCGGACGAAGAGTTGCCGGGTGAGCAGCGGTAGGATTCAGTTCGCGGTGCCTCACAACTTGAACGCCCCGCAAGGCGCTCAGGAGGCCCAACCGCAAACCAATCTGCAAGCGTGAGGATGCTATGAACGCGTAGGCGCACAGACATTACGGAGGATACAGGGCGGAATGCAGCAAAAGGTTCGAATTAACGATCTCGCGAGGGAACTCGAGGTCAAAAGCAAGGTGATTCTGGATTTACTGATCAAGGTCGGAGTCACCGAAAAGAAAACGCACTCCAGCTCCATCGAAGTGGATGAAGCGGAGCGCGTAAAGAAGTATTATGCCGAGCACGGCGAACCGGGCAGCAGTTCCTGCTAGCCGGGCCTCTCGCGCGCATCCCGACGAGTTCAAGCCGAAGATTGATCTGTCGCACATTTCCAAGCCTGGAGATGTGTTGAAAGCGATCACGCAGAAGACTGCCCCGCCGGTTGCGCCTCCGCGTCCGGCTGCTCCTGCGGTTTCGCCGCGGCAGACGGTTACTCCGGCCTCGGCCGTACCATCGCGTCCTCCGAGCGTCGCCCCCAAGCCCGCTGCGCCTACAGCCAGCGCTGCTTCGGTTGCTCCGGTGGAAGCGCCTAGGTCCGCGCCTCGTTTCATCACACCGCAAACTGTCCGTCAGCCGTCAGCGGTGATCGTTCCGTCGAAACCAGCAGTAGCGACGCCCGCCGCGACCGTCGCGCCGCCCACGAAAGAAGCGCCGAAGGCTCCTGAGGTTGAGGCGTCCGCGCCGGTTGTTGAGGAGGTCTCCACCATCGCTGCGCCACCCGTTGCTCTTGAGCCCAAGGTTGAAGCGGTGTACCCTGCCGCAGTTGCTGCTCCGGTTGCTTCGGATACCGGGGCTACCGTCACCGCAGACGCCCAAACTTCCGCACCCGCGGCGCCCATCAAGCCTTCAACACCCCAGCGTCCGGCTGTGCCGGCTCGCAGGCTTATCGTTCCACAGACGGGTCCTCGTCCGGTGTATGCAGCACCGATCCGTCCGGCCAGCGCGCCACCGCGCGTCGGAATGCCGGAACGTGGCAAACCCATCTTCCAGCGCCCTCGTCCCCCGCTGCCGGGACAAGGACAGGGACCGGGTCAGGGCGTGCCGGGTCAGGGACGTCCTCCCTTGCGGCCAGGTGAGCGCCGTGGTCCGCATCCGACAAGATCAGGGCCGCCGGGAATGCGGCCGGCATTCGGAGCAGGCGCGGGTGTTGCGCCGCCTCCGCCGACTGGGCGTCCGATGGGCCGTCCGGCGCGACCGGGACAGCGATATATACCGCGCGGTGTGAAGGAAGGCCCGATGAAGGGCTTTACTCCGCCGCCACGGCTGTCGCTCTCGAGTGAGCCGTTGCCCATTACGCGCAGCATCACCATTCCTGAAGGCATCAGCGTGAAGGACCTGGCGGAGAAACTCGAAATCCGCGCCAAAGACCTCATCGCGCGACTTCTGGCCCGCGGCGTATTTGCCACCGTGAACCAGACGCTCGACTCTGAGCTCGCGACTGACATGGCCCGCCACTTCGGCGCGACCACCGATGTCATTACCTTCGAGGAGCAGCTCGCTAAAGATACTTCGCCCGCAGAGGGTGCCGGGGAAGAGGGCACCGCTGTGGCTGTCACGCGTCCGCCTGTGGTGACGATCATGGGCCACGTTGACCACGGCAAGACCAGCTTGCTCGATGCTATCCGTCAGACCAGCGTCGCCGAAGGCGAGGCCGGTGGAATCACGCAGCACATCGGCGCCTACAAGGTGGCGATCACCGACAAGAACTCGCCGGCCTTCGGTCGCGAGATCGTCTTCCTCGATACGCCGGGTCACGAAGCGTTTACCCGTATGCGTGCTCGTGGATCGAAAGTGACGGATATCGTCGTCCTTGTCGTCGCTGCCGATGACGGCGTGATGCCGCAGACCCTGGAAGCCATCGATCATGCGAAAGCTGCCAACGTTCCGATTATCGTGGCGGTGAACAAGATCGATAAGCCCGATGCGTTGCCCGACCGCGTGAAGAAACAGCTCGCCGATCGCGGCCTGATGCCCGAAGATTGGGGCGGCAGTACGGTTTTCGTGGACGTTTCTGCCAAGCAGAAGACCAACCTCAATCTGCTGATGGAGATGATCTGCCTCGTTGCCGATCTGCAAGACCTGAAGGCAGTACCCGACCGTCCGGCAACTGGCACGGTGCTGGAAGCCAAGCTGGACCGCGGACGCGGGCCGGTTGCGACTGTTCTGATTCAAAATGGCACGCTGCACGCGGGCGACAACTTTGTTGTGGGCAACGTCTTCGGTAAGGTGCGTGCGATGTTCAACGACCGCGGCGCGGTGCTCGAGGCCGCAACTCCCGCGACTCCCGTCGAAGTTCTGGGACTCGACGGCTTGCCGCAAGCCGGTGACCAACTGGTGGCCGTTGTCGATCGCGAGAAGGCACGCGATATCTCCGAGTACCGCGAAGGCAGGGCGCGCGAAGCGCAATTGGCGAAGAGCTCGCGAGTTTCGCTCGAGGGCTTGGCCGAACAGATCAAGACGGCCGGACAGAAAGATCTGCCCATCATCCTCAAGGGTGACGTAGGAGGTTCGGTCGAAGTCTTGACCGACGTCCTGGGCAAGTTGTCGAACGAGAAGGTGAAGGTCACCATCGTTCGCGCTGGCGTTGGCGCCATCACCGAATCGGACGTTCTACTGGCCTCAGCGTCGAACGCCGTCATCATCGGCTTCAACGTGCGGCCGGAACGCAAGGCCCAGGAGCTTGCCGAACAGGAGCAGGTCGACATTCGCCTGCACTCGATCATCTACGAGTTGCAGGATGAAATTAAGAAGGCCATGTCAGGCTTGCTGGAACCGGTCATCAAGGAAACCTACCAGGGACGCGCCGAAGTTCGCGAGACCTTCCGCATCCCCAAGGTGGGCACCATTGCCGGTTGCCAGGTGGTCGATGGCGTAATCAAACGCGATTCCGACGTGCGCCTGCTGCGCGACAACGTGGTCGTCTTCAAAGGTAAGATCGGATCGCTGCGGCGCTTTAAAGACGATGCCAAAGAAGTTACCAACGGCATGGAGTGCGGTATCGGCATCGCGAATTACGGCGACATCAAGGCTAGAGATGTCATCGAAGCGTTTGTGACAGAGAAAGTGGCGGCCGAAGCCTTCGTCTAGTGGTCGCGTGTTGCGACCCGGCGAAGGACGCCCGCGGCGTAAGTGTGCTGGTAGAGCTGGCCCTCAGGCCAGCGTCCAGGCCGTTTGTTTTGTCATCCCAAGCGGGCTTTAGCCCGCGAGGGATTCGATTGTAGAAGTCCCGGGACTGTTCCTCGCGCCGCGAGGTCCAATTTCCGGGACATTGTTTATACCCATTCAACATGATCGCGTATCTCACGCTCGAGATCCGTATCGAAGGTGCCCGGTCGCTGAAAGACAAGCGACAAGTGGTGCGCAGCGTGAAAGACGGCTTGCGCACGCGTTTCAACGTCTCCGTGGCGGAAATCGATCCCAGCGATGCCTGGCAACGTGCCACCTTGGGCGTTGTCAGTATTTCTTCTTCCCGTGACTATCTCGATGGCCTGATGCGCAACGTCGAGCGCTTTGCCGCCCGCGCCGCCAACAACAGCGGCGGCGAGGTCACTGACTCCTTCCTTGATTTCCTTGCTGAGGCGGAGTTTGGCGCGAAGGACTGACCCTAGTACCGTGATGGTTATCACCCCCAACTTGACACATTGGCGTATTCTCTAACGTTCAGCTTTTTGTTTCCGCGGACACGACGGATGGAAAACCGGACACAGAAATATCATCGGGCGCGCCGCAGTATAGCCTTGCGCGAGGAAATCACCTCGCTGGTGGAAGGTGAGTTAGAGGACCCGCGAATCGGCCTTGTTGCCGTAAACGAAGTCCACCTCGCTCCCGATGGCAAGGTTGCTCGCGTCTTCATTGCCGTTTCCGGAAGCGACGAGGAAGCGGCCGAGAGTCTCGCGGGTCTGAACGCATCGAAAGGGTTCATTCGTCACGCGCTGACAATGAACCTCGGCTTGCGGCACGCTCCGGAACTCGTGTTTGTACTGGACCGTTCTGTGGAAGCCGGTAGCAGAGTAGAAGAGCTGTTAAAGCGGATCGAGAAGCGCAAACGCCAAAGCTAACCTGGGACCGAAAGGAAATGCTCGAAGAAGTACTGAATCAGATAGGGAGAAGAGAGAAGTTCATTCTTACCTCGCATGCCCGCCCGGACGGCGACGCCGTCGGCTCAACGCTGGCCTGTTGCCAGATTCTGCGCAGCATGGGTAAGCAGGCGTACGTGGTTCTTAGTGACGGCGTTCCCGGCATTTACCGCCCACTGCCATACGCCGATACCGTGCTGCTCGATCTGCAGCAGGCTCCGGACGCGGAAGCCGCCATCATCCTGGAATGCGATGGTCTCGCTCGCACGCGGCTATCAGGCCTGGACAAGCACTACCTCATCAATATCGATCACCATGACACGGCGCGGCCCTTTGCCGACGTCAACTGGATTGATCCCAATGCCTGCGCCACCGCAGAGATGATCTTCCAACTGGCGCGGGAAGCGGGCGTCGGGATCTCTCCCGAGGTCGCCACCTGTCTCTATACGGCCGTACTGACCGACACCGGTTCCTTCTGTTTCAGCGGTACCACCGAGCGCACGTTCGCACTGGCCCAGGAGTTGGTGCGTTACGGCGCCGATCCGGTGAAGATTGCGCACAACGTTTACTTCTCGACCCAACTCTCGAAGATGAGGCTGCTCGGCTCCGCGCTCAGCACGCTGCATCAGGACGGCAGCCTCGCTTGGATGCACGTCAGCCATCGCACCATGGAGCGTTGCGAAGCCCAGGAAGAAGATTGCGAAGGACTGGTCAATTACGCCCTCGCCATCCAGGGAATCGAAGTTGCCCTGTTCTTCCGCGAGCAGGCGGACAGCAAGTTTCGCGTGAGCCTGCGCAGCAAGGGCGGCGTCAATGTCGCTTCCGTGGCCGAGTCTTTCGGGGGCGGCGGCCACACCTGCGCCAGCGGATGCGCCATCGATGGACCACTCTCCGTCGCTACCGAGCGTATGATTGCGCAGTTGCGAATCCGCGGATACCAGAACCGCAGTCCGCAAGACAAGGTGCAATAGTCATTACGCCTTCCACTTCCAGATTGACCGACACCAAATCGTTGGCGGATCGTGCGCGGCGTTCGACTGACCTGCTCGCGCTCATCGCAGTGTGTGGGTTCCTCTTCTTCGCCGGCCTTCAGGTCATTGGACTCCTCGGCGCCGACGAGCCGCGCTATGCGCAGGTTGCGCGCGAGATGCTTCAACGCCACGATTGGGTCACTCCCACGCTGTGGGGGCAGCCCTGGCTGGAAAAGCCGCCGCTGTACTACTGGTGCGCCATGCTGGCGTACAAGGCGACGGGCAGCGTCACCGGATGGGCGGCGCGGCTGCCGTCGGCAGTCCTTTGTACGCTGATGATCTTCTTCGTCTACGTTTGGGCGCGGCGATTTCGCCGAGGCATGCAACTGGATGCTGCGCTCATCACGGCCGCTGCCGCGATCGTCATAGGCTTTGGCCGCGGAGCCAGCACCGACATGCCGCTCACCGCGATGTTCACCATCGCAATGCTCTGCTGGTATGGCTGGCACGAATCGCAGAACCGCGCCTGGCTGGTTGGGTTCTATCTCTTCGCAGGGCTGGGAACGCTGGCCAAGGGGCCGGTCGCGGTATTTCTCGCGGCTGCGATCGTCGTAGTTTTTGCGCTCTTGCGCCGCGATTGGCGCGTGGTTCTGCGCACGCTGTGGCTTCCAGGAATCGCGATTTACCTGCTGGTCGTGCTGCCATGGTTCATCGCAGTGCAGCGCGCCAACCCGGACTTCTTTCGCGTCTTCATCCTCGAACACAATCTGGCGCGTTATACGACCGACGCTTTTCGGCACAAGCAGCCCTTCTGGTATTACGTTCCTGTCGTCCTCGTCGGGCTTATACCGTGGGTGATCTTCGTCGTTGCAGCCGTGGTGGATGCAATCCGCGACTGGCGTTTCTCCGTCACCGAGCCCCAGGGCAAAGAAGATCTCCGGACGTTCCTCACCATCTGGTTTCTGCTGCCCATCGTGTTCTTCTCGTTGTCGCAGTCGAAGCTGCCGGGATACATCCTGCCGGCGATTCCAGCCGCGACGATTCTGCTGGCCGATTTCATATTTCGCCGCGAGCAGGAGGGCGATAAGCCAGCCTTGCCACTGGCGGTCGCCCATTCGGTCTTCTGCGCTGGGCTTATGGTGGCCGCGCTGGTGGTTCCGTTCCGTTTGGTGCATCAGGAGGTCGGCAAGCCCGCCCTGGTCGTGGCCCTTACGCTGGCCGTGATTGGGGTTCTCTCCGTTTTCGTCGCCCTGCGTACCCAGGGCTATCGCTTGCTGCGCTTCGCGACGCTGGTTCCATTGCTCATCACTTACGCTCTGGTGCTGCGCGGCACCGCGCCGATGATCGACGTACTGCAATCGGCACGCCCGGTACAGATCACCCTGTCGGAGACAGCCACCGGCGAGATTCCCACGGTGGCGGTTTACGACGTACCGCGCAGTGTCGAATATGGCCTCGGCTTCTATCGCAATCACAAGATCGCCAGCTACGAACGCAACGAAATCCCCGAGGGCGAACACCTGGTGGTGGCCGCCGCCGGTTCGCAGGCGGAGCTGGAGTTTCGCCTGAAGGGGCGCCGGGTGACGCGCGTCGGTGGCTTCGGTCCGCAGCATCTCGATTTCTACCTGGTATCCGGCGCGGACGGGTCGCAACCGAATCCGTAATGACCATCCTTGTTCCGAGGTTTGCTTCGCGCATCGCCGCCAAACTAGACTGACAAGCGGCAGTCCTCGGAGGCCGATGTGACACGTCGGCCCGTGAGATCGCCGAATCGACCTGTGGCGGTACGTAACCCAATTCGGCCGGCTACTGCGGCGGAGATCCTCGACCTGAGGCACTTCTCGTCGGCGGACCTTCGTCCCCTGCTCGACGACGAGGTGGAACTGTGGGGCGACATCCTGGCATGGGACTATCGCAGCTCGTCGGAGATGATCCTGCGGTACGTGGATGCCAAGATTCTGCCGGGCTACGCCGCGGTGGAACGTGGCAGCATTGTCGGCTATGCGTTCTTTGTGTACGAGGGCAGCAAGGGCGTAATCGGAGACTTGTTTGTTCCACAGAACCGACCGGATGCGCGTGCCATCGAGTTGCGCCTGATCGACCACGTGCTCGAGACGCTGCAGCAGTCGCCGGGAGTGCATCGGGTGGAGGCGCAATTGCTGGCGCATAGCGCGGGTGAGCTGGCTGCGCCATTCATCACCAATGGGTTTCGACGCTTTGGCCGGCTGTTCCTGCGGCTCGCGCTTACCGACGCTGCCGAGCTGAAGCCACCGGCGCTCGACCCGTCGAAACATGTCAGGATACGGCGCTGGCTCGACCAGGATTATCAGGCGGCGGCGAGTGTCATTACCGCCTCGTATCGCATGCACATCGATTCTGAGATCAACGATCAATACCTTACGACCGCGGGTTCGATGCGCTTCCTGAACAATATTGTGCGCTTTCCGGGTTGCGGCGTCTTCGATCCCGAGGCGTCGTTTGTCGCGGTGCATCAGCCGACGCAATCGGTCATCGGGCTGATACTGTGCTCGCGGGTGCGCGGCGATGTGGGACACGTGACGCAGGTGTGCGTAGTTCCGGAGCATCGCGGTGAAGGGCTGGGCGAAGGGCTGCTGGCCTGTACGTGCGAGGCCCTACGCGCGCGTAACTTTAACCTGCTAACGCTGACGGTGACGGAAGCCAACCACCGCGCTGTGGACCTCTATCGCAAGCTGGGGTTTGAGACAGGACGCGTGTTCGACGCGTTCGTGTGGGAAGGGTAGGAAGGCAGTTGTCAGTAGCTAGTTGTCAGTTGCCAGTTTGAAAGACCACTCACCTCAATAATGTCAGCTCTCATAATGTCGTTTTTGTTCCACATCAAAGTGATTCGATTTTTAACTGACAACTGGTAACTGGCTACTGGCAACTGAGCTAGTGTTTTAGCAGCCACATCGCCCAGCTTGCCACAAAGACTCCGCCGACAAAGAGAGCAAAGCAATAGGCGCCGTAGCGCACCATTTCGCGCGTGGTGTTGCGCTGGGTGATGCCGAATACAGTGGACGCGCAGGCAGCAAATACAACCGCGGCGCTGAAGTGGGACAGTTCGAAGTTCATGGCTTCTTCCCGATTGCGATCTGGTGAGCGTCAACCGCCGAGATGATGTTCAGCAGTCCCGCGACGACGATGTACTTGGTGCCGTAGTCGGCGACGGCACGCTGAATGTTGCCGGCGCCCCAATCCATCGCGCGAGCGATGAAGTAGAGAAGCCCGGAGCCGAGATCGCCCACAAATCCCAGGATGTCGAGCAGATCGCCGGTATTGAATCCGTAAACTTTGCCCTGCATGCCCAGGCCCGCGAAGAACATGATGAACACCGCCAGCATCAGCAGCAGACCGCGATACCAGCGGCGCTGAAGGAAATGACCGAGACCGGGGACGAGCCATCCGGCAAGCGGAGCGATGATCGCCATCGAGTTGGAAGCGGTAGACGCGGCTACGGTTGAGTTTCGCGCGTTCGCCATCAGATGAGCACCAACTCGTTCTGAATCCTTCCTGTAACCTCAGCTTTGCCGTTGCGGATCATCATGTCAATTTCGCTGCGAACGCCGAAGTCGGCCATGTAAACTCCCGGCTCAACCGAGAAGCAGGTGTTCGGCAGGATGAGGCGGTCGTCCTTGGTCTCGAGATTGTCAAGGTTGGCGCCGTTGCCGTGAATGTCGGAGGTGATCGAGTGTCCGGTGCGATGGAAGATTTGCGGGCCATAGCCTTTGCCCGCGATGAAATCGTGGACTGCCTTGTCCACTTCCCATCCGCGAATCGTTTTGCCGGTATCGAAGGCATCCTTCACCTTGTGGATGCCGACGTCGCGGGCATCGCGCACGATGTTAAAGACTTCGCGCTGCTTATCGCTCGGCGTGCCGATTACGCCAGTCCAGGTGATGTCGTAAAACACGGAGTCGGGCTCATTGCACTTGGCCCAGATGTCGAGCAGGATGAAGTCGCCTTGCTTGATCGGGGCTGACAATGCGGATGTTGGCTCGTAATGCGGATCGCCGCTGTTGGCGTTCACGCTGACGTTGGGCGGATCGCAGGTAATCAGGTCTTCGCGGCGAAAGGCTTCCATAATCCACTGCTGGATTTCAAATTCGTGCGTGCCGCCGTTGCGCGCGTGGCGACCGATTTCCTGAAACGCGCCGGCGGTAATCTGGTCAACCTTCTTCTGCGCTTTGTAGTGCGAGGCGATCTGCGTTTCGGTCAGGGTGGCTTCAAAACGCGCCACGAGATTGGCCGAGGTCACAATCTCTTTACCGAAGCTGCGTATCAGTTCCAGCATGCCGGCATCGACCAGAGAGATGTAAGGAATCTGGTTGTTGGGCGAATACTGCATCACCAGCTTGTGATACGGCTTGAGCATCGCTTCGAGGTTCGACCAAAGCTCTTCCCATGCCGAGTACTCCAGCTTGCGGCCGGGCAGCGAGTCGAGATGATGGCTCTCGATACGGTGTACCAGCTTGACCGGCTCGCCATTGGCGGGTATCACGTAGAACCAGCGGCGGGTGGTGAGGCGGTCAGGAGGCAATCCGAGCACGCGGTAGGCAATGGGATCGCGATGATGATGGTCGTAAAACAGCCAGGCTTCGTGGCCGCCGTCGCGCAGGGCAGCCTGAATTTCAGTGAGATTCATGCGTTCTCCATTGTAAATGACGACGGCGAAATCAAAAGCAGCCGCGGAGTGGCACGGATTATTCCAGACTTTTTTTCATCTGTGTGGATCTGCGGGAACGCGCGGTGGGTGTTTTGGCTTGTCCCAACACTCGCAGTCTTTCACTGACTGGTAGCGTCTCACACGCAGTCCGCAACACTAGTCGGGGCGTGCGTTCCCGGATTGTCATCAGATAGACGACCGCTTGCTTCGGATTCGCTTTTACGCCTTCGCGCAGCAGCCAGCCGAGGCCCTTCTGCACCATGTCGTCTTTGCTGGTCAGCAGCAATTCGGTGATGCGCTGAATCTTGCCGAAGTTTTTGTGTTGGCGCGTGCTGTGAATCAGGCTGACGGCCGCGGCACGCTGGTGCCAGACGCTTTTCTTTTTGGCCCAGCGTGGCAAGTGCGACAGGTAGGCGTCGTCAGCCGCGACCATCGGCCCCATGAGGGAGTGGACCAGTCCGTCGTGGTCGGCCCAGGAGGTCACACGATCGAGCCAGCTCTCGAGGAGATTGAACTCGGCCCGGGTAAACTGCGGCGTCATACCTTCCAGCAGCATCACGGCGAAAGATTTCTCTTCGAGCACCTTGCCGGCGAACAACTGATCGGCGACCTGCAAAAGGTAGGGCAACCCGTTCTCGGCGAGGATCGTGCGGCGGAAGCGCTTCGCCACCTTGCGCAGCTCGGCGGTGTACCAGCCGCGCGACGTAACCTCGTGCTTGAAGAAGTGCTGGACCTCTTCGGAGTGCGGGGCGGAGCCGCCGTCGAGGAGGACGCGGCGGATATGATCGGCGATGTAAGCGGGCGGCTTGGGCGGTTTAGCGCTCATGAGAAGTTATGTGTTCGTCAAGGCGGCTCGACCGCAATGAAGGGTGTGATTTGCTCACACCCTCCCTCGGGACTTTTAAGATCAATTACATCTCCATACTTGTTACTTCGTTCTAAAGAACACATCGTAAATGGATACGTGGGCGCCATGTTGGATCATATAGCCCTTGAAGCGAAGGCCATTGCCATACCGGTCGCGTCGATTTTCTTCCACGAACTTCAGGCCGATCTCGGTGATGCCCAATTCATCGAGTGAATGCATCTTGCCTTCGCTGGAAATACCGCAGTGGCAGGTGTCCTCCCAGACCTTCACCTGAGTCCAAGCGGAGTCGCCCGGGTCGAATACGCCGTTACCGTTACCGCCTTTATCTATCCTATCGAAATAAGCCAATGCCGCAAAACCATTGGGCGTGTAGCCAGGATGACCCGGCAGCTTCTCATACTTCGGATAATCTCGCTGCCCATTCGGCAATATCGTCGGAGCTAATGGTTGTGGTGTTAGGTTTCCGAATAGTTCGCGGAAGTTGTCGATCATCCCGTTGAAGTTCCGGTCAAGAGCAAGAAACCCAAAGGGGGCATCTTTGGCTATCCAAGACATCGGGTAAGCCGACTTTGGGTCTTCGATCAGGTGGAAGGTTACGGTGTCCCCCGCATCGAAGTCGGTGAACGCATCTTCATATCCGCCGCCATGCAGGGGAATGACAATGGGGCTTGGTGCTTCAGCCCAAGTATCAGGGCAAGTGAACGGGAATGTATAGGTTCCATGCCACAGGCTGCTGCCGGTTGCTCCGAGCTGCGGCGTATAGGTAGTCGCAGAGGCGCTAGGACAACTTCCAATTGGCAAAATATTAATACCATCCGTATAGCAACTATGGTCTGTCGTGGCGCATTCGCCAGCCGTAGCCACCATTAAAGCTGGTATATTGATGTCTCCGTATGACGGTCCCAACGTGCATCCAGCCTCTCTTGTCTTTACATAATGAACCGCGGGCAGATTGCCGACGTATGTGTTGTACACGGCACCGGATTCGCCAAAAGTATGCGAGGAAAAAGATGTCGATACAGTGCCAAGGCAATGGTATAGCTGATAACTTGGGTTATACGCCCCCGGAGTAAAAGTGCAGGCGTCTTTTGCCATGCCAGTTTGCGAATGATTTCCGGCACCATTATGTTGGAGGGTTTGCCAGGTTGTCGTGGATTGATTGTCATCGAATACGTCACCGTACCAGTAGCAATTGCAACCTGCAGGTGGGCAATCCTGCGCCACCGCACAAGCCGCAAGGATGAGAGCTAGGGTGAAAACTGCCGTATATCGCATGGTGTGTTTCCTTTCTGTCACGCGAACTGCTTTATATCCGTCACGGCAAGTGCCTAGTCGGGGTTCGTGTGGAGGACAATGCGGTAGTCATCGTCATATTGCTTTTACGCGCCTAGGGGGGCGCATGGTAGGACGGGGGGCACATGAGCTTGTGACAATCACACGCAATCAGCACTTCGCACTTGGTAACTGACACTAAAAATTAGCCTAAATCTAAAAGCCAGTGCCAATGCTTCCAAGCTATGCGCTTTTTGGCATCATCACCTTGTCGTACACCCACAACAGAATCGCGGTCAGGACGCCGACGGCGATGATGACCCACCACATCCCGGCGGGTTGGTGCTTGACCTCGCCGTAGTAGTGAATCAGGAAGCCGCCGAAGGCTCCGCCGATCAGCGAACCGATGCCCAGCGGCAGGAAGGCGAAGCCCATGTAGGTACCCTGCTGCCCCTCGGGGGCCAGACGCGAGACGTAATCGTAATAGCGGGGCGACATGGTGATCTCACCCAGAGCTACCGCGATGAGCGTAAGCACTGCTCCCAAGCCCGATGGCATCAGGATCAGGAAGATCCATCCCAACGCGCTGATGAGCGTACCGGCGGTTACGGCGGCAAGCGGCTTTACTTTCTGGGTCAGTAGGGTAATCACCACCGTCAGGGCGATCACCACGACCGGCCCGGTCGAGAGCAACAATTCCGTGTCGATGGTGGCGCTGATGTAGTTGTGGACGTAGAGCGGGAAGGTCAGGAACTCCTGCCAATAGACGATCCAGTAGCCGGTGAAGATGAGCAGAAACAGCATGAAGCGCGGGTTGGTGAGGACGGTCAGAAAGTTCCGTCCGGCCTGGGCCATCGACGGGGTGTGTGTGTCGGACGCGCGGTTGGGTTCGCGGAAGAAGATCAGCACGCCGATGAACATGAGGAACACACTGAGTGCCGCGACGCGAAACACGTTCTCGACGCTCATCCGCTGATGTACGTACGACGCCACGAACGGGCCTGCTGCTCCGCCGATGTTCACCAGCGTGTAGTAAATCGAATAGCCGAAGGAGCGGACGTTTTCCTTGGACGAGTGCGCGGTGGTGCCCACGACCGTTGGCTTGACCAGCGCCACGCCGAAGGCAGGCAGTGCCAGCACGATCGCCACCAGGACGCCCAGCGGTACGGTTTGACGTACCGGCGCAAACCACGCGGAGCCTAGCGATCCCAGCAAAAAGTAAGCACAAGACAGGATGAGGTATGCCACGGCGAGCGCTTTGCGGAAGCCCATCCGGTCGGCCAGCGTTCCGCCGAAGACAGGAAGAAACCACACCAGTCCGCCGAAGAAGCCGCTTAGTGCGCTGGCCTGCTGCGAAGGGAACTGCAGCGTCTCGTGCAGGTAGCGCGTCATGGACGCGAAGGCTGCGTAATAGGAAAGCCGCTCGAACAGCTCGCTGATGTTGGCGACCCAGAAGGGACGCTCGAATCCGGTGCGAATGTCGTTCCAACGCTGGGCCAGGGTCATAAAGAAGTTGCCAGTTGCCGGTTGTCAGTTGCCAGTGAAGCAGGCAACTAGCAGCTCACTCGGCGACAAAGTTAAGTCAAAAGCGAAAAGCGTCTTGTGTATCAGCCAAGAATCGCGCGCAGCTTCTCTTCGACCTGCGCGGCCCGCACGCCTGCGACTCGAATCAACTTTTGGCGGCTGGATTCTCCGGCGGCAATGGTAACTGACGAACGCGGAACATTCAAAAGTTCCGCGACAAAAGCGATGCAGGCCTCGTTGGCGCGGCCTTCCACGGGAGGGGCAGTCAGCGCCAGCTTCAGCGCGTCGCCCAGCACTCCAGTGATGGCGTTCTTGCGCGCGCGGGGATGCACCTTCACTTGGAACGTCGCTCCGGCGGGCGTGTCGTGAATGGGAATCACGGTTTGGGCCGTACTCCGAAGATGGCCGTGCCGATGCGCACGCAAGTCGACCCTTCTTCGATGGCGACCTCAAAGTCGTGCGACATGCCCATGGAGAGGACATCGAGGGTGATCGACGGCGGTTGGCGGGCGGCAAGCCGATCGCGCAACTCGCGCAGCTTGCGAAAGTAGGGGCGTGCGCCTTCGGGGTCGTCGGTGAAGGGCGGGACGGTCATCAGGCCGCGGACATGCAAGTTCTTTAGGCCGGGCGCCTGGCTGAGGATCGAGTCGATTTCGGGCGAGTCTGGCGCGATGCCGGTCTTGGCTTCCTCGCCACCGACATTGATCTCGATCAGCACATCAAGAATTTTGCCAAGCTTCTGTGCAGCGTCGTTCAGGCGTTGGGCGAGCTTGGTGGAATCGATGGAATCGACAGCATGGAAGATTTCGGCGGCTTTAATTGTTTTGTTCGATTGCAGGTGGCCGATCATGTGAAAGCGTGCGTCGCTTAACGCCGCGACTTTCGGGTGCTTGTCGGCGAACTCCTGCACGCGGTTCTCGCCAAAGAGACGTTGTCCAGCGTCGTGGGCTTCCAGGATTGCTTCGGCGGGAAAAGTCTTGCAGACGGCCATCAGAGCGACGTCGCTGGAGTTGCGACCGGCGCGGGCCGCGGCTTTTTCGATGCGGTCGTGAATTTCGGAAAGGTTGGAAGCGATGCTCACGGAAATCCAAGTCTAAAGCAAAAGGCGCGGAAGCTCTCCGCGCCTCGCTCTATCCACCGGACCACCCACTGTCTTACATAATCGCTGTTGGTGGCGCGGGCTCGTCGGGACGCCCGGCGTTGGCCAGCGGCACGCGCACCATCACAACCCCGAGTATCACCAATACGATGAACCCGGAGATCACGCTCGGGTGCGCGAAGATTACCGGCAGCGGCCATTGTTTGTATTTGAAGACGGCAATAACAATGCCCATGAGCGCCTCACCTGCAATGAATCCCGATGCGGTGAGCACCCCGGCATTTTCTATTCGGGCCTTCTGCGCGTCGTTGAAGTCGCCACGGTCGCGCAGCATGTCGGTGATCCAGCGGATGACGCCGCCCACGAAGATCGCAAACGTCGTTTCCAAAGGCAGGTACATACCCACGGCGAACAGCATCGGGCTGCGCACGCCGAGCATGATCAGCGCGATGCCCATCAACACGCCGACCACGATCAGCGGCCATGCCATCTCGCCGCCCACGATGCCTTTGGCGAGCATCGCCATCAGTCCGGCCTGCGGGGCCGACAACTGGCGATCACCGAATCCAATACCGCCGCTGTTGATGTTGGCCTGATTGAGCAACAGCAGCACTGGGAACAATGCGAAGCTGGCCACGGCCACGCCCATGAAGTCGCCAATCTGCATCTTGCTGGGAGTGCCGCCCAGGATGTGCCCGACCTTGAGGTCCTGCAGCATCTCGCCCGCGACGGCTGACGACACGCAAACCACGGCTGCCACGCCCAGCACCGCCGCTACTCCCGGCATGCCCGAGACACCGATGATGACCATCAGCAGTGCGGCGATAATCAGCGTGGCCAGCGTCAGTCCGGAGATCGGGTTGTTCGACGACCCGATCATGCCCACCAGGTTGCCCGACACCGCGGCAAAGAAGAAGCCGACGATGATCATGACGATGGCGGCCACGATGCCGCCCTTCACCATGCCCGAGTAGCTGGTATAGAGCACCATCATGCAGAGCAGCACCGCTGCCAGCCCGCCGAAGACGATCTTGGCGCTGAGGTCGCGCTGGGTGCGGCTGGTTGCGGCGTGCGCCGCGGCCGACTTCTTCAGGTCAGAGACGGCGCGCGACATGCCGGAAGCCAGGTTCTTGCGCATGCGGAACAGCGTGTAGCATGCGCCCACCATCATTCCGCCTACCGCGATGGGGCGAACCACGAAGCTCCACACGGCGGCAGATTGTCCCGCCCAGAAAGCCTCATCGGGCGTAGCTCCGGCGGGCAGGAACTGCGCTACAAACGAGGGGCCGCCGAGAAAGAGGATGAGCGGGCACCAGCAGACCCCAGGCGATCACTCCGCCCGAGAAGTTCAGGGCCGCCAGCTTCGGTCCGATGATGTATCCCACGCCGAGGTATGCCGGGCTGATGGCGGGAGCGGAGAACGTCGTGGCCGCTCCGGCACTCAGTTTCGGAGCGGTAGCCGAACGTCCCATACGGACGAAGCTCTTGCCCAACTCGCCAACGTTGATGAAGAAATCCTTGCTGGGATTGAACAGGTTGAACTGCCCCAGCAGATAGACCAGGCCGCCGAATCCCATGTTGCCGAACAGAATCTTCGCTGCCCGGCTGCCTTGCTGCCCGGCAATGTGAATCTGCGATGCCGCTACCGACTCCGGGAAGGGAAGCTCCGGGTCTTCCACCATCACCCGCCGCAGCAGTGTGACGAACAGAATTCCGAGCACGCCGCCCACCAGCATCAGGATCGACGACTTCAGGTAGGCGTGCTGGAAATCGAATACCGGCCACGCGCCGGAAATCACGAATGCCGGGATGGTGAAGATCGCGCCCGCCGCCACCGACTCGCCGATCGAGCCCACGGTTCGCGCGATGTTCTCTTCGAGGATCGACCCTTTCATGACCCGAAGGACGGCCATGCCGATGACGGCCGCGGGATAAGTCGCCGCAATTGTCATGCCGGCGCGCAGTCCGAGGTAGGCGTTGGCCGCGCCCAGAACCACCGTCATGACCAGGCCGAGCAGTACCGCGCGGAGGGTGAACTCCGCCATGTTGGTATTGTCAGGAACGTACGACCGGAACGTCTTTTCCGGCGCAATCGAGGAAGTACTCATGGACGATGACCTTTCGCCGAGCCCAAATAACTGTAACGGCGCAAGTTAGCACGCCGGCGCCGCTTGTTACAAGTGTATGTTGCGTGGGTGCGATGTGCCGCCAGGGTAAACGCTCGATGAATCGCGACGTGTACCTGCGGCGGCATTGCACCGTTTTCGGCAAGTCACTATACTGAGTTCCTCGGTGCCTTTCGCCATGCGGCGGCGCTGGAGAGCGTCCGGGGCGGGCACCATCGACTGGAGGGTCGTCTTCAGCAGTCGTGGCACTCTAGACCGACAGCGACGAACGCAGCGCGTCGAGCAGCGTAATTTCCTCGTCGCGCCGTTGAATACCGTACTCCGCAGCGTCTTTTCCGTCGTCTTCCCTTCCGACTGCCGTCTTTGTAGCGTTCCCCTTACCAACATCTCCCGTCTTCCGGTTTGCGAAGACTGCCTCAACTCCATCGCGCCGATTCGCGCTCCGCAATGCATCCAGTGCGGCGAACGCCTGTTGCCTTCGCAGCTCCTGGTGGGCGATGGCCGCTGTCATGGCTGCCGCGAGTTTGAGCCTGAATTCGAGCGCGCCGTTTCGTTCGGCGAATATGCCGGTGCGCTGCGTGGACTGATCCATCTGCTGAAGTACGACGGAGTCCGTCCGGCGACGCCGGTTCTGGGAAAAGCTTTGGCGGATGCTATCTCGCAGCTCGGCGAGTTGCCGGCCGGCGCGAAGTCCCTGATCGTGCCGGTGCCTCTGCACTCCAGCAAGCGGGGCGAGCGCGGATTCAACCAGGCCGAGCTGATCGCGCATTACGCGATGAAGCATCTTCCGCAGCGTCTGGAAATCGCCAAGGTACTGAAGCGCCGGAAAGCCACACACTCTCAGGTCGGTCTGACCCGCGAAGAACGCATCGCCAACATGCGCGATGCGTTTCGTGTGATTGCCCGGGAGCGCGTGAAGGGCGCGACTGTGATCGTCGTCGATGACGTTATGACGACGGGAACGACGCTCTCCGAGTGTGCTCGTGTGCTGAAGAAAGCCGGGGCGGAAAAAGTTTGGGCAGCAACCGTAGCGCGCACCCTCAAAAGCGTGGTGCTTCCGGTAGCTCTCGAAAATCGCGAACAGGAGGTCGGCGAAGCAGCCGAGGTGGCTGTTTCGGTTTAGGCAGATATGTCGATGGCATCTCAAAGTAGCGCTCCGCGATACGGGAAGTCACTGGCTGGCTGCATGCATCATGCGCGAGTGAGCGCCGACGAGCCTCAGCTACGCTCGCCGATGCACTCTCCCGTGCTGGTGCTGAACGCCTCCTATGAGCCGATCAACGTCTGCGCGGCGCGCCGTGCGATTGTGCTGGTGCTGAAGGGCGTCGCCATGATGGAAGAGGCCAATGGGCATCACCTGCATGCCGCCCGTATCGCGATCAACGTTCCGTCGGTGATCCGGTTGCTGGAGTATCGCCGCATTCCGCACCAGACGCGGGCACTCTCGCGTAAGAACATCCTGCTGCGCGACCGCAACACCTGCCAATACTGCGGCAAGATTCTGGCCGCGGGAGAGTTGACGCTGGACCACGTAATTCCACGCTCGCGCGGTGGCGCCTCGAGCTGGGAGAACCTGGTAGCCTGCTGCCACAACTGCAATCGACGCAAAGGAAACCTGCTGCCGACGGAATGCAATATGCGGCTGAACCGCGAACCACGCGCCTTCAACCTGCACACCAGCCGGCATATCATGCGGCTGATGGGGCGGTCCGATTTGAAGTGGCAGAAGTATCTGTTCTACTGAAGAGACGCTTTTCGCCATTCGCTCTTCGCTTTTTCGTGCAAAAGCCCCGGTTCATCAGCCGGGGCTTTTGCGTAAATTGGGTACTGCGGACCGCGAAACAACTACGGTATCGCCTTCTTTACTGACAACCGCAACTGCCTACTGCTTCGGCGGCACGCTCGCCGGCGGCGTTGAGGCCGGAGGCTGTTGCCCGGTCTGCGGCTGCTGTGTGCCTGTCCCCTTGTCAGTCCCTTTGCCGATGTCCTGTCCGTCGTAGGTAATCTTCACGTTCGAGCCGAACCGTTTGTAGTCGGTGTACTTCACGATCTGCTTGATGTGAATGTCACCGGTCGAGAAGTGCAGCACGTCATCGACCTTGGTATAAACCGGGAACCAGTATTTGCCGTCCACCTGGTCGCGCCACGTCGTGAAGTTGGGGAACAGGTTCTCCTGACCACGTTTCTTGACACCCAGATCGGGTACGTTCTTGCCGTAGGTCTTCACGATCTGGAAGTCGTGGTCGTCCACCCAGATGCGCCCCTGGAAATAACGCTTGTTCTTTTCGATCTGTTTGGGAGCGACATCGAAAACGTAGGTGCCGATCTCATCGATGCGCTGCTTGCCCACATAGATGATCTGGTATTCCGGAATCTCGTCGGTGGTGAGCACGAACGGCATACGGGTGCGGATATCGTCGTAGTCTTCCTTGGTCATGGTGATGCCGACCAGCGACGACTGCGGTGCAAAGACCACGTGCTCCACACGATGTCCCTTGTCGTCAAACAGAACGTCTTCGATTTCCTTGAACTCGCCGTTCACCGAGTCGCCATCCAGCGTCTGCACCGTCAGGGATTGCCGATACGCATAATTCTCGCGCGCGATCTTGAACTCTTTTTCCTTGGCGGCAAACTTCTGGATGATGTCCTGCTCGGTGAGTCCTTGCGGCGGAGAGGAATCGAGCTCGCCTTCGCCACGCTGCGCGAACGCAGAATTCGGGTTGGATAGGACGATCAGTGTGAGAGCGCAAAGCAACGGCAAATAGCGGAAAAATCGAGGAGACTTCATGGTGTACCTGAATTGATTTTAGTCGATTGGGAGCAGCTTCGGGTTTCGTAGTCCGCGTTCGGTTGCACCGAAATTAGTTCAACCCGCACGCGGCTTCGTAGTTGCTCTCCTCACCCGTAACTGATTTGGACTAGGGGCCCGCGGGCGGCCTCGACCATGAGGGCGCTGCGCCACGCTGAGTTGATGGGCGGTTCCCTATTCTTTGTCCTGTTTGGTTTTGTCCGGTATTAGGACAGATTCGGGATAAGCCGTGCCGCTTATGTGGTGCTGAAACAGTCCCTTGGGATGGGTCGGCATGTCGGCGGGCATCGGGAATTCTTTCGGTTCGCGAAGCACTAAAGCATACAGCAGAAAATCGAGCAGGCGGGTCTCATACTCAACGTCAATTCCTGGCTGGCTGGTCCGCTCAGCATCCATCAGCGATTCCACGACTTCAGCCAATCCACCCCGACGCTCGAACTTAAGGCGATAGATGGGTTGCCCGGTCCAACTACGATGAAAGTACAAGTAAGGCTCTTCGTAATACACAAACCACTTGTGTTCCATCTGCTGGGGAATGACCCCCCATTGCGCACGTTGAAATTGTTCTTCGGTCAGGGTCGTATGGAATAAAATCGCAACTCCCGCTCCGAAAGGCTGATGCTTCCACGAATTCGAGTTGGCTTTTTGCATGTCTATCTCTCGAGCGGAAGCAGGTAGCCCGGGTTACTCTCGATGGCTCCGCCGAACACCTGCTGATCCGCCTCGCGCATGTCCCAGGCTATGACTTGGGCGGGTTTGATCCGAATGGTAACGTCGTCCCACTGGGCGAAAACCGGCCCTACTCTCGGGTCCGTCAGGGCGCCTTCACTCAGGTACTTGCGATGGATTTCGGAGTTCCATCGCTTCGACGAATCGCCACCGACGAGTTCAGCAGTGCCCGCGATTGTGACTCCGCAGGATGCAGCTTGGTCGCGTGAGTCGATCATCAGGGACGCCTTGCCATCGGACTGAATATTGCGTGCTTTGCGGCTGCGTGACGACGTCGCTACAAAGATGTTCGTTCCATCAAACCAAAACCAAACCGCCACCATGTGGATAGAGCCGTTCGGATGCTCAGTCGCCAGCGTTGCAACATAACGGCCGTTGAGCAATTGTTGGACGAGCGCATCGGAAATTGAGGCCATAACCAATCCCCCACGTCACTGCCTGGAATCGCGAACTATCATACCGCCGCAAACCTTAAGTCTATTGGTGTGCTATCCCGCCACGCCCTGATTTACACTAGAGGGTTTTGCAAATCCTTCTGCCCGTCCCTGTGTACCGGAGGCGTCATGCTACGTCGCATCGCATTCTTCCTGCTCGTGTTTTCCTTCTTCGCCCATGCTCAAGCCAGGCATCCCTTCACCTTTGAAGACATGATGCAGCTCAAGCGCGTTGGCGAGCCAACGGTCTCGCCTGACAGCAAATGGGTGGCCTTCAGCGCGGTCGATGTCAGCCTCGATGCCAACACCAAGACGCCGCATCTGTGGATCGTCCCCGTTGCCGGCGGCGAGGCGAAACGGCTGACGCCAACCAGCGGCGCGGGCGAAGACCGTCCGCGCTTCTCGCCCGATGGCAAGCGCATGATCTTCGAGTCGGCACGCGACGGCGGCAGCACACAAATCTGGGTGCAGGACTTCGATTCCGCCAATGGAGCGCTTTCCGGCGACGCGAAAAAAGTCACGTCGATCTCGACCGAAGCTTCGGGCGGTACATGGTCGCCTGACGGCAAGAGCCTGATCTTCGTCTCTTCCGTTTATCCCGACTGCAAGGACGATGCCTGCAACAAGCAGCGTGACGAAGAGCGCGCCAAGTCGAAGGTGAAGGCCATGACCTTCGACCACCTGATGTTTCGTCACTGGACGCACTATGACGACGGCAAACGCAGCCACCTGTTCATCGTGCCCACTGAGGGTGGAGTCGGCACTGACCTGACGCCGGGGAACTTCGATGTTCCCCCCTTCAGCCTCGGAGGACAGGACCAGTACGCGTTCTCGCCCGATGGCAAAGAGGTCGCCTACACCTGCAACACCGACGAAGTACAAGCTACCAGCACCAACAGCGATGTCTTCATCGTTCCCGTCACCGGCGGGGCAGCGAAGCGCATCACCACCAACCCCGGCAGCGACAGCACTCCGCTCTATTCGCCTGATGGCCGATACATCGCTTATCGCTCGCAACTGCGCGGAGGTTATGAAAGTGATCGCTTCCGCCTGATGCTGTACGAACGCACCACCGGCAAGATCAGCGACCTGACGCCGAGCTTCGATCGCTGGGTCGATTCCATTGCATGGTCGCCGGACTCGAAGACCATCTATCTCACCGCTGGTAACGAGGGTAAATCGCCCATCTACACTCTCGCGGTTGGGCAAGCAAATGCATGGCCGCAGGAACTGGTGGACGGCTACAACGACAGCCCTACGCCCACGGCCGATGGCAAGACGCTGGTCTTCGACCAGCAGTCCATCTCCGCGCCCAACGAAATCTATACGGCGTCCCTCATGTTTCCGCAGTGCCGTATGGCCGTGCCGCCGAACTCGTACTCGGTTCCAGACTGCCTGATGTCGAAGTCGAAGCCGTTGACCCACTTGAATGACGCCGTGTTTGCCAACGTCACCATGGAGCCGATGGAGTCATTCTGGTTCACGGGCGCGGCAAAAGAGAAAGTACAGGGCTTCATCATCCGGCCGCCGAACTTTGACAAGAACACAAGATATCCCGTGAAGTATCTGATTCACGGCGGTCCGCAGGGAGCGTGGGGCGACGATTGGTCGTTCCGCTGGAACCCGGAGTTGTTCGCCGCCAACGGTTACGTCATCGTCACGGTCAACTTTCATGGCTCGACCGGCTACGGTCAGAAGTTCATCGATGCCATCAATGGCAACTGGGGCGGAGCCCCGTACGAAGACCTGATGCTCGGCATGGACTACGCCGAGAAGAATTACCCCTTCATCGATAAGGGCCGCGAGTGTGCACTGGGCGCGAGCTATGGTGGTTATGCCATCAACTGGATCGAAGGCCACACCGACCGCTTCAAGTGTCTTGTGTCACATGACGGAATGTTCAACACCCAATCTGCCTTCGGCACGACGGAAGAATTGTGGTTTAACGAGTGGGAGTTCAAAGGTACGCCCTGGACGAACCGCGAGATGTACCGCAAGTGGTCGCCACACCTGAGTGCGGCAAATTTCAAGACGCCCCTTCTCGTGGTCCACGGCCAGCTCGACTATCGCCTCGACGTCTCGGAGGGCTTCCAACTCTTCACCACTCTGCAGCGGCTGAAGGTCCCGTCGAAAATGTTGTACTTCCCCGACGAAGGCCACTGGGTGCTGAAGCCCCAGAACAGCCGGCTCTGGTATCAGACGGTGAATGGGTGGGTGGACCAGTGGACTAAGTCGGCGAAGTAGTCGCCAAAAGGGCAAAAAACAACGTTATAACTTTTGTTATAAGTTGGCCCTTGACGGCCCGCCCCGGGGATTACTCTCCCGTGGCCTGCTGCGCCTCCAGCCGGTCGACGTGCTCGGCGGCTGAGAGGTAAGCTCCACCCAGCAGCAGCATTCCGTTCCAGAATGCCCAGAAGATGAGCGTGACCGAAATCGCGAACGGTCCGTAAACCTCCTGGAAGTTAAATCGCGGCAGCAGAAGGATATAGAGGTATTTTACGGCTTCCGCGAGAAGCCCGGTGGCGATGGCGGCGGGCAGAACCGCCCGCACCGGGACCTTGCCGTGCGGCAGTAACCAATAGATTAGAAAGTAGATAGCGATGGTAGTGACGATCGCGAACGCCTTCATCACCACGAAGGCCACGCCCCGGAACACAAAATTCTGGTTGCCGGTGGCCAATCCCAGCATCTCAAGATTTCGCGCGGTGAGATAGACCGAACCCAAAGCCAGCGCGCCGCAGGCGAATGCCAGCAGGATCGATACCAGCGCATTCATGAGGTACGAGCGGTTCTTGGTGAATCCCCAGATACTGTTTAGAGCGACTTCCAGAGGAAGAAAAATTCCCGTGGACGTAATAAATAGCATGACCAGCGACAGAGCCTGGCCTCGTCCTTGAACGCTCGCCAGAAACTGCAGGTTACGAATCACGAAATCCTGATTGCTCGGCAAGTAGTCGTGCAGCAGCTGCAAAACGACTCTGTACATCTCCTGCGAGTGAAACACTCGTCGCACGACCGTCAGCAAAAGCACAATCAGCGGACACAGCGAAAGCAATGAGTTAGCGGCGACGGAAAACGCGTAAGTATGGACTTCGGTTTGGGTTAGATAGCGAAGAGTTGGCCATCCGTAGCGTCGCAGGCGTCCCCAGAGGCCGTGGGGAGGCTCGTATTCGTACGAGTAACGAAGTTCATCGTCGCGCAGCAGCCGCTTCGCCACGCGGCCGGTTTGTAGCGGAGTTGTCGGTAAGCCATTGTCGACCAATGGATTAGCGGGTGCTCTGTCCGCTGCCGTCGATTTCCCAGTCGGATTGGGCGCGACATTCCTGGGGTCGTCTTCCGGCAGGCTTGACCGCGTGGGCATCATTCCTATTCTATCCAAGTAACGCAACGACCCCGTCCGTAGCTCGATAGTAGTGCTTGTTATCTGCTATGTTTTCTGTAATTATTCGTACTCCCCTCGGAAAGGGCGAAGGGGAGCCTTTCGGCGCAGCCGAAGTGTGGATTTGGGTTGATGTTTCTGTCAGCAGTCGAATTTCTCGCACGGCAAGAGGCCACAGCCGAGTGGAACGCAGCGGTAGTAGCGTTACATCTGCGCTGCAGGCCTTTTTGTGCGTTAGCTGCGAACTGAGCGGCAACCCTTGTTTCCCGGCAACGTGGGGACGTCTTCCGAATGGTGGCTCAAGGTCACATCAGAACGGTCCGCGAAGCAGGGGTATCTCAGGAAGAACTCGTGAAAGGAGTGGGTTGTGAGAGAAAAAGGTACAGTGAAGTGGTTCAACGGAGCCAAGGGCTACGGTTTCATTCAGCGCTCCACGGGCGAGGATGTGTTCGTTCATTTCTCGGCGATCCAGGAGAACGGATATCGGAGCTTGAATGAGGGCGAAACCGTGGAGTTTGACGTAACCACAGGCCCCAAAGGGCTCCAGGCCGCGAACGTCGCACGTGTTTGACGTCTCCGCCGAGCGACTGGGATCGCTGGTTCAGCGTCATTTCAGTAGGCCAGTGATGACCATTAGCGGATAAACCACCGAACCCTCCTTCGGGAGGGTTCAACTATCTAGAACCTCTCTCCATCGGGCTTTTTCGCCGTTTCGTCGTCCGGGAGTCTCCGCAGAGCCCATCGCGCTGCCTCAGCTACGTATTCATTCTCGTGAGCGCTGAGATCCCTGAGAATCGGCGCAAAACGTGCCTCGCTGCTGTTGCCCATCGCGATCGCGACGTTACGCAACAGTCCCGCGTATTTCACCCGCTTGACGGGAGAGCCACGAAATATCTCACGAAACTCCTCGAGGGTAAGTCTCGCCAACCAGGCGAGATCGGGATTGACGAGGTTGGGACGTGCTGCAAAGTCGGGAAGGTTTGTAATCGGCGCTTCGCGATTCCAGGGACAAACATCCTGGCAGATGTCGCAGCCAAACACTTGGCGGCCGATTCCCGCACGAACCTCTTCAGGAATAGTCCCTCTCTTCTCGATGGTCAAATACGAGATGCATTTTGTCGGGTCGAGCTGATACGGCGCAGGGAACGCGTTTGTGGGACAGGCATCCAGGCAGCGGGTGCAGGAGCCGCAGCGATCGGCAGGGGCGAGGTCGGGCGCCAGCTCGACCGACGACAGCATCACGCCGAGGAAGAGCCACGAGCCGAGGCGCTCATTGAGAATGCAGGTGTTCTTGGCGATCCATCCAATGCCAGCGTACTTCGCGAAGATGCGCTCGATGACCGGCCCGGTATCGACGTAACACCATGTTCGCGGCGTAGCAACGTCGCTTTGCCGGCACAGTTCGATGAGACCCGATTCGAGGTGCCGAAGCCTGGCGAGAACGACATCATGATAATCGCGCTGTGTCCACGCATAGCGGGAAATCCAGCCTTGGGTCGTGGTTCCGGCGTGTGTCGAGTAGGGCCGGTCGGTGTTGTAGTTCAACGCGCAAACCACCACCGAGCGGGCCCACGGTACGGCGCTGGTGAGCGATGCACGCTTCAACTCGCCGAAGTCATTGCGAGCTTCGAGGTAGTGCATTTCGCCGGCGTGGCCGTTGGCGATCCACTGGGGGAAGAATTCATGCTCAGCGGTGTCGGCAGCGCTGGCGACCCCTGCAAGATCGAATCCGGCATCGAGTGCCAGACGCTTGATTTCGCTGCTGATATTGAGATACGTGGACACGGAATGTCGACTTTGCGCCGATTATACGAGCGAATGTAACCGGCAGCGGCTCGTGGCCAGATCAGATGGCAATAGGTGAGCTAGGGTTTGGCCTTCCACTGGTAGGCTCCTGGCTGCGGCAGGCCGATGTGCGCGAGTACCCGATTGACGTATTCGCGGGCGAGATCTTCCGTCGAGGATGGCTTGAAGTAGAACGCCGGGATGAGGGGAAAGATCGTCGCACCCGCTTCGGCGGCGAGGGTCATATTCCGGAGATGAATGCGGTTGAAGGGGGTCTCGCGCACGCACAGAATAAGCGAGCGTTGCTCCTTCAGGCATACATCGGCGGCACGTTCGATGAGATGGCCGGCTGTACCGTTGGCAATGCGTGCCAGAGTGCCCATGCTGCATGGCAGCACAATCATGGCGTCTGTGGGATACGAACCGCTGGCCACGTTGGCTCCGATGTCGGTATTGCTTTGCTGGTGAATCCTGGCCGCTTCGCGACCGAGCAACTTGCCGACGACGTCATTGCGTCCACTGATCCCTAACTCTTCGGCCATTACGCGGAGACCGCTGTCGGAGAAGATGAGGTTTACGGTGTCGACGCGGTCGTCGCTATCAAGGGCATCCAGCAGATATTTGACAAAGAGGGAGCCGCTGGCGCCGGTGACGCCGACGGTGAGCGCGCGAGGGCCGGAATTGCTGGAGGTAACCATGACAGCTTTTTATCGTAGCATCAGACTGCACGTACGGCGGGCGCGTCGCTGCGGCGCTCGTGAATGATAATCTCCCAATGGAGTTAGCACGCGATTTGCCCATGAAATCGGAAGCCATCAAGACACTATTTGAGCAGGTGCGTAAGGGCAAGCTCACACCCGACGAGGCGATGCAGCAGCTCAAGCATCTGCCATTTGAGGACATGGGATTCGCCAATGTGGACCATCATCGATCGCTGCGTGTCGGTATGGCGGAGGTAATTTTTGGGCCGGGGAAGACTCCTGCGAATCTCACTGCGATTTTTGGCCGGCTGGCGAAGCAGGGGAACAACGTCCTCGCGACCCGCTGCACGCCTGAACAGTTTCGTGCCGTGAAACGCAAATTCCGTAAGGCTGAGTATCACGACCTGGCCCGCGCGATCACCCTGACCCAGGATTCAACGGTTCGCGGCAAAGGAATGATCGTGGTGGTTTCCGCGGGGACGAGCGATATTCCGGTTGCTGAAGAAGCGGTGGTCACCGCCCAGGTCATGGGCAATGAAGTGCAGCACGTGTACGACGTTGGAGTCGCAGGGATCCACCGGCTTCTCGCACAACGTGATGCGCTGACCGGCGCCCGAGTCGTCATCGTCTGTGCCGGAATGGAGGGCGCGTTGCCTAGCGTCGTCGGAGGCTTGGTTGGCGTTCCGGTCATCGCAGTTCCGACGAGTATCGGCTATGGGGCGTCATTCCAAGGGCTGAGCGCGCTGCTAGGAATGCTGAACTCCTGCGCGTCGAATGTATCGGTCGTGAATATCGACAATGGATTCGGCGCCGGGTATGTGGCGTCGATTATCAACCGTTTGCCATAAGCGAAGAATTTTTACCACAGAGGCACGGAGACACAGAAAAGAATAAGACAATAAAGAATCTGTGATCTTCCGTGCCGCCGCCCGTGGATTCTCACCGTCCGATACCGCCTAAACGCCCCAATCGCCGCTGGTGGCTCCGAAGACACGGTGGTAGATCTTGTCGATGTTGCGCAGTGGACGCTTCAGGTCAAATGCATGCTCCAAAGTCTCGCGCTTGACCTTCGAGGTGATCTCCTTGTCGTTCATGATCAAATCGCGGAAGTTCAGGTCTTCCTTCCACGCTTTCATGGCGTTGGCCTGAACCAGGCGATAGGCGTCCTCACGCAGCACTCCGGCTTCGACGAGGTCGAGAAGCAACTGCCCGCTGAAGACGAGGCCACCGGTCGATTCCAGGTTCTTCATCATGCGCTGCGGGTAAACGAACATAGTCGAGATGAGGTTGGTCGTCTTGTTGAGCATGTAATCCACCAGGATGGTCGAGTCGGGAAGGATTACTCGCTCGACGGAAGAATGTGAGATGTCGCGCTCGTGCCAGAGGGCGACGTTCTCGAGCGCCGCTTGCGTGTTGGCGCGAACGACGCGGGCAAGCCCGCTGATTTGTTCGCAGGTCACCGGGTTGCGCTTGTGCGGCATGGCTGACGAGCCCTTTTGCTTTTCGCTGAAAAACTCCTCGGCTTCGCGCACTTCGGTGCGTTGCAGGTGGCGAATCTCGGTGGCGATCATGTCTAACGTCGAAGCAATTACGGCCAGCGTTGCGACATAGAAGGCATGCCGGTCGCGCTGAATGACCTGCGACGAAACGGCCGCAACATTGAGCCCCAGTCGCTGGCAAATCTTGTACTCGAACTCGGGGTCAAGGTGCGCGCCGTTACCGACGGCGCCAGAGAGCTTCCCAACCCTCATCTGCTCGGCAGCCAACTCGAAGCGCTCGATGTTGCGCAGCATCTCGGAGTACCAGTTAGCCAGCTTCAATCCAAATGTGATCGGCTCGGCGTGTACGCCGTGGGTGCGGCCGATCATCGGGGTGTCTTTGAACTCCCATGCACGGCGCTTCAGCACGTCGCGGAATTTTCGCAGGTCTTCGCGGATGATGGCGGACGCCTGCTTGATGAGGAGCGCTTGCGCAGTATCAACGACGTCGTTGGAAGTGAGGCCGTAATGCAGCCAACGCGATTCAGGCCCGACCTTTTCCGCTACCGCAGTCGTGAATGCGATGACGTCGTGCTTTACTTCGGCTTCGACTTCATTGATGCGATTGAGATCGAAGCCGCCTTTTTCGCGGATGGCGATCGCCGCCGACTTGGGGACGAGTCCCGCTTCGGCCAGGGTCTCGGTAGCGGCAAGTTCAACTTCCAGCCAGGTATGAAACTTGTTCTGGTCACTCCAGATATGCCCCATTTCGGGCCGGGTATAACGTGCAATCAAGGCGGTCTCCTTTTGTAGGCCGGGATCTCAATATGACGGCAACCGTCCATTTTACAGCTAGATAAGTGTCGAATTTGGGGTTTGGCCTAGTCAGTCCACAGAAGAAACATAGATATATCGTGATACGATATATATGATGAGATCGAGAAATAGCGCTAGTAGCCTCAAGCTTTCCGATTACCAATCCTTGGCGGAGTTTCGCTATCAAATCCGCCGCTTTCTTCGCTTTAGTGAAGATGCTGCGCGCGCAGCGAGGCTTGAGCCTCAGCAGCATCAGCTCTTGCTGGCTGTGAAGGGAATGCCCAACGGTCGGCCGGCGCGGATATCCGATCTGGCGGAACGGCTGCAGATCCAGCACCACAGCACGGTCGAGTTGGTTGACCGATTGGCCGCGCGAGGACTGATCTATCGCACATTGGGTGAGGACGACCGGCGCGAGGTGTACGTGCAGCTATTACCGCGCGGTGAGAGCATTCTGCGAGCGCTAACCCTGCACCACAAGAACGAGCTGCGACTGGCGGCCCCTGCACTCGTGGCGGCTCTACAGGCAGTGGCAGGGAGTCGCCATGCCGTGGGCGCTCCCAGGACCGGGCGCGAAGCCAGAGGCGCGCAGGGAAAAGGCCGCAGCCTGCGCGAGGCTTTGCGAAAGGACGCATGATCTCTGGAAGGAAACTATTCTCGCGTTGGAAAGATCGCCGTAGAGTTCGCTCGGAGCGCCTGGGTGATTTCACGACCACATGGCAAGTGGTTCCTATCACGTTGCTGGCCGGTTTCATCGGGATATTCAGCGCGTTTGTTGCGCTTGCTTTGTTGCGACTCATTGGGCTGTTCACCAACCTTTTCTTCTTTCAGCGATTGAGCACGGCGCTGGTTTCGCCCGCCGGTAACAAGCTCGGATGGCTGGAAGTCTTCATTCCGATGATTGGCGGCCTGGTCATCGGTTTCATGGCGAGATATGGTTCGGAACGCATTCGTGGTCACGGAATACCCGAGGCGATCGAAGCAATTTTGCTGAAGGGCGGTAAGGTCGAGCCGCGGGTGGCGATTCTTAAACCGCTATCGTCGGCCATCTCGATCGGATCGGGTGGTCCGTTTGGCGCGGAAGGACCGATCATCATGACGGGTGGCGCCTTCGGGTCGATGATCGCGCAGTTCTTTCACCTCACCAGCCTGGAGCGCCGGACACTGTTGGTTGCAGGCGCAGCTGCGGGAATGTCAGCCACATTTGCGACACCACTGGCGGCGGTCCTTCTCGCGGTCGAGCTCCTGTTATTTGAATGGAAGCCGCGCAGCCTGATTCCTGTGGCGATTGCAAGCGTCGCTGCTGCCGCAACCCGACGCTACATCATTGGGCTGGGGCCGCTTTTTCCCACGCCGGCGCATGCTGTCTTCATCGGACCACAAGGTCTGATGGGGTGTGTCCTGGTTGGCGTGCTGGCGGGCGCCCTGTCAGCATTGCTCACGCTCGCGGTGTATGCGGCGGAAGATGCCTTCCAGAAGTTGCCGATTCACTGGATGTGGTGGCCCATCATTGGCGGCTTCGTGGTTGGCCTCGGCGGACTGATATTCCCGCAAGCGCTCGGCGTCGGATACGACATGATTGGCTCGCTCTTACAGGGCGACGTGGTGCTCAAGACCATCGCCGGAATTTTGTTGGTGAAGTCGATCATTTGGGCGGTTTCGCTGGGCTCGGGGACATCCGGCGGCGTGCTGGCCCCGTTGCTGATGATGGGCGGCGCGCTCGGTGGGCTGATGAGCGGATTCCTGCCCAACGAAGGACTGGGCTTCTGGCCGCTGGTCGCCATGGGAGCGATTCTCGGCGGCACCATGCGCTCGCCCTTTACAGGCGTCGTGTTCGCGGTTGAGTTGACCCACGACGTGAACGTGATCCTGCCTTTGCTTTTGGCGTCGGTAATCGCCCACGCGTTCACAGTACTGACTCTAAAGCGGTCGATCCTGACGGAGAAAGTCGCGCGCCGTGGTTATCACCTGAGCCGCGAATACGCCGTCGATCCGTTGGAAATTCTGTTTGTTCGCGAAGTCATGCGACCTGACATTGTGGCGCTGCCGGCTGATGCGACGATCGCCGATCTCGCGCAGTCGCTGCATGACGAACGCAGCCCGCGTCGGCAAAGCCTCTATCCCGTGGTGGACGCGAGACAGGAAGCTGGTGGGAGTGGTTCCTCGCCACCAACTTCGCGAGTTACTGCGGCATCAAAACGGTAGACGACTGGCTGATGTGGTGCAGCCCGATCCCCAGGTCGCGTATCCGGATGAACCTTTGCGTGTCACGGTTTATCGTATGGCGGAAACCGGTTTCACGCGATTTCCGGTGGTGGAGAACAACGGCTCAGGGAAGTTGATGGGAATGGTATCGCTGGATGATCTATTAAAGGCCCGGGCACACAACCTTGACGCCGAGAGACGGCGAGAACGGGTTCTGCCGTTGCGGCTGAAGTTTCCTCTGCGCAAACAGAAGCAACCAGCTACTTAGGGAATTTGAAGGACGAGCGTTCAGCCTTCGTCCACCACGCCGAGCAATTCGCTCATTTCTTCGTAAAGGAAGCCTTCGCCTGCGCGGTAGGGCTGTACCCATTTGCCGTCAATGACGAACTGGGGAATAGCCCGCTTACCGATGCGCTGGATGATTTCGGTCACGGCGCCCGGCGTAGTCTCGATGTTGATTTCCTGGTAGGGGATGCCGTGCTTCTCGAGGAAGCGCTTGGCAGTGCGGCAGTCAGGACACCACGGAGCCGAATAAACGAGGAGTTCCATGCTGGTTCAAGTTTAGAGGAACTGGCGGCGTACGTCAGCCCAGTCGTTGAGGCGCGGAAAACGGGTTTCGGCACGGTTGTGCGGCGCGGTGAAGAGGAACCCCTGACCGTGGAAACGCGCGAAGTGGCGCGGGCTGTCGTCGATGAGAAAGTCGGCGGCCAGGACGCTCTTATCCCCGCAAAAGACGATGTGGCTATCGGGAAAGTCAGGGTAATGCGTTTTGATCCAGGAGTATTTTTCGTTAAAGGAAGTGGGGAACTCCATGGCAGCCGTGGCGATGAAGACCTCGTAACGGTCGCGCAGTTCGGCGAACACGTCGCTGCTACCGGCCATGGGTGGGATGGCGCGGAAGAACCCGGGTGTCAAAGCGTAATGGCGAAGCCGGGCACGACGATCGGCGGGAATGATCTCCGCCAGCTTGCGTTCGGAGAGGTGGTCTTTGCAGACGTTTTCGCCGAACTCGCGATTGTACTCACCGATAAATTGGGACACGGTGTCGGCCAGCACCTCGTCCATATCGATTGCAATGCGCTTTCTGTCAGCGGTTTCCATCTGGTTCCAAGGTAGCAAAAAACCAGAGGAGCGTCGCCGCTCCCCTCGGCTTCCAGAGTACGAACGGGCGTCACGCAGCGTTAGCAGTTTGTATCAGAGTCCGGCGGAGAAAATCCAGAATCATCTCGGCGATGCTCTGGCAGTGCGTTTCTAGCGCGAAGTGGCCGGTATCGAGCAGCTGGACCTCGGCGTCGGGAATGTCGCGTCGGTACGCCTCCGCACCTGGAGGCAGAAAGAACGGGTCATTCTTGCCCCAGACGGCGAGCAGTGGCGGCTGTTTAGTGCGGAAGTACTCTTGAAATTTCGGGTAAAGGGCAACATTGCTCGCGTAGTCGAGAAAGAGATCAAGTTGAATTTCGTCGTTGCCCGGCCGCGCCAGCAAGGCAGAATCGAGGGTGTAGGACTCAGGAGCTACGAGGCTCTCATCGGGTACGCCGTGGGTGTATTGCCACCGGGTGGCTTCGGGAGTTAGAAAATTGCGCAGAGCAGCGCGATTTTCGGCGCTCGGTTCCTGCCAGTACTTCTGGATCGGGTTCCAACCCTCGCTGAGTCCCTCCTCATAGGCATTGCCGTTCTGGGAGATGATGGCGGTGATCTTGTCAGGGCTCGCTAGAGCCAGTCGCAATCCGACAGGCGCGCCATAGTCAAAGATGTAGATCGCGAAGCGATCCAGAGCAATCACTTCCGTAAAGCGCCCGATGATCTTCGCCAGGCTCTCAAAGGAATAGCGGAAGTTTGTGCGTTCGGGCGCATCCGAGAATCCAAACCCGGGCAGGTCGGGGGCCACGACGTGGTACTTCGCGGCGAGAAGGGGTATGAGATTTCGAAACATGTGGGAAGATGTGGGGAATCCGTGCAATAGCAACAGGGTTGGATTGTTCCTTGATCCTGCTTCGCGATAGAAGACGGAGTTCCCGTCGACGGCGACACGGCGATAAGCAATCATTTCTGGCTCTCCTCCAATTACTGTGTGTTCCACCCCAAGAGCCGCCGAACGGGCCAAGGGACAGAACATGAGTGTTAAGATTCGCCAATTGGTAAAAAGTCACACGAGCCCGGTCATCGATGGCCAGCCGGGCGGACAATAAATAAGGGGAGCGGCGACGCTCCCCTTTGTTCTTTGATCGAACCTGCTGTTAGTTGCTATAGAGCAGTACGCCGTCCGTCTTCTCTTCGCCCACCGGGCGGTAGAAAAGCTGGTCGTTCTCGAGGTAAACCTCGATGAACGCCGGCCGTTGAGAGAACGTTCCCTGGATCAGCGCCTCCGACAGCGGGTCCTCGATGTACTTCTGCAAGGCGCGCCGCAACGGACGTGCACCGTAGCTGCGGTCGCTGACAGTCTTATTGAGGATCCACTTGCGTGCATCTTCGGTCACCGTCACAGTAATCGAGCGCTGCGCCAGGTTCTGGTTGAGCTGGTTTACCATCAGCTCGACGATCTGGATGAGGTCAGCTTCGTTGAGCGCGTTGAAGATGATGACTTCGTCCAGCCGGTTGAGGAATTCGGGGTTGAAGGTGCGCTTCACTTCGTTGCGCACCATCTCCTCGACCTTGGTCGACACCATGTCCTCGGCATCCGATTGAAAGCCGAGCCCAGTGCGCTTCTGCAGGTGTCGCGCGCCGATGTTCGAAGTCATGATGATGATGGTGTTCTTGAAGTCCACCGTGTTGCCGAGGCCGTCGGTGAGCTGGCCGTCTTCGAAGACCTGCAACAGGATGTTGAACAGGTCGGGATGGGCCTTCTCGACTTCATCGAGCAATACGACGGAATAGGGAGCACGCTTGACGCGTTCGGTTAACTGGCCACCCTCTTCGTAACCCACATAGCCCGGAGGCGAACCTATGAGCTTCGAGACCGAGTGCTTTTCCATGTACTCCGACATATCGAAGCGAACCAGTGATTTCTCGCTGCCGAACATGAACTGCGCCAGGGTACGAGCCACTTCGGTCTTGCCGACACCGGTCGGACCCAGGAACAGGAACGAGCCGATCGGACGGTTCGGGCTCTTCAGGCCCGCACGTGAGCGGCGGATTGCGCGGGCCAGCGCGGTAATCGAACGGTCCTGCGAAATTACACGCCTGTGCAGCTCTTCCTCGATGCGAAGCAGCTTCTGGCTCTCTTCTTCCTTGATCGAAGCGATAGGTACACCGGTCCAGCGCGAAACCACGTCTTCGATGTCTTCGCGGCCTACAACCCCGGTGGACGACTCGTCGAGGTGATACTTCTCACGCAGGGCACGCAGGTTGTCGCGCTCTTTGCGTTCTTCGTCCGAATAGAAGCGCGCCTTTTCGAACTCATGGTTCGCGATGGCGTTTTCCATGCGGTGCACGATGAACTTGATGCGCTTCTGCACCTCGGTAATGTCCTCGGGCAGGGAAGTCTGGCGCAGCTTTACGCGCGCTCCGGCTTCGTCGATCAAGTCGATGGCCTTGTCCGGCAGGAAGCGGTCCGGCAGATAGCGGTTCGAGTGCGATACCGACATGGTGATCGCTTCGTCCGTGTAGCTGACGGCATGGAACTTCTCGTAACGCTCCTTGATGCCGAAGAGAATCTTCACCGCATCGACTTCGGTCGGAGGCGGTACCTTCACGGCCTGGAAGCGACGCTCCAGCGAGCGGTCCTTCTCGATCGATTTGCGGAATTCCGCCGGTGTGGTTGCGCCGATGCACTGAATCTCGCCACGCGACAGCGCCGGCTTCAGGATGTTCGCCGCATCCAGCGAGCCTTCGGCCGATCCAGCGCCTACGAGCGTATGCAACTCATCGATGAAGATGATCGAATTCTGTGACTCCATCAGTTCCTTCATGATGGTCTTCAGCCGCTCTTCAAACTGGCCGCGGTACTTGGTGCCGGCGACGATCAGCGACAGGTCCAACGCCAGGATTCGCTTGTCCGCGAGGAACGAGGGAACCTCGCCGTCGGCGATGCGCTGCGCCAGACCTTCGACGATCGCAGTCTTGCCGACGCCTGGCTCGCCGATCAGCACCGGATTGTTCTTGGTGCGGCGGCACAGAATCTGAATCACGCGCTCCAACTCGCTGTCACGGCCGACCAGCGGATCGAGCTGGTTGTCCATCGCGGCTTGCGTCAGGTCGCGGGAGAACTCCGAAAGCAGGGAAGACTCACGGTTGCGCTGCGAAGGCTGGGCTTTCTCCTGCGAAGTGCGCGACAATTCTTCCCGGATTGTCGACAAGCGCAGCCCGCGCTCATGCAGAATTTCGGCGGCAAAGCACTTCTCTTCGCGCAGCAAGCCCTAGAAGAAGATGCTCCGTGCCAATATGTTTGTGCGAGAGCCGCTCGGCTTCTTCGGCGGCATAGGCCAGCACCCGCTTGCACTCATTACTTAGGGGCAGGTCCACGGAAGTGGATACTTTTTCGCGAATTGTAGTGTGGGCCTCGATCTGCTTGCGGATGGATTCCACCGACGCATGAGACCGTAAGAACCGGTTGGTGAGCGCCTTATCTTCGCGCAGAAGTCCCAGCAGCAGGTGCTCCGTCTCGATATAAGGAGAGCCGAACTGACTGGCTTCGTAACGTGCAAAGAAGATGACGCGCCGGGCCTTTTCCGTGTACCGTTCAAACATTGAAATTCTCCGAAAGCTCCGCGGCCCTGCCACCTTCTTTCAGTGAATCCGCGAGCTTCTTGTGACCGCTTTCCCCTAACCGCCGACCTCCCAAAAACCTTGAGGCCGAATCATGAGGTCCTGACCGCCGAACCTCAAGTACTGCAAACCCGTGCGGCTCTACCGCGTTGCTTCACGCCGAGAGCGACTTGGGCGACACCTCCACCATTCGACCATGCTCCAGGTGCAACACCCGGTCACAGCGCCGCGCAAAAGCATGGTTGTGGGTGACGATAAGTGAGGTGAGCCCGTAATCCCGATGTAATCTCGCGATCAAATCAAACACCGCGTCCGCTGTCCGGTTGTCCAAGTCACCCGTTGGCTCATCCGCCATCAGGAGCTTGGGTCTCGTTACCAGCGCGCGAGCCAGCGCTACTCGCTGCTGTTCCCCTCCAGACAATTCACCGGACCGATGACTCGCACGGTCCGCCAAGCCTACTTCCTCCAGCCAATGCAGGGCTTGTTGCTCGGCCTCCCGATGACCAACACCCATCATTAACAAGGGCATGGCCACGTTCTCCACGGCGGTGAACTCAGGAAGCAAATAATGAAACTGCCAAACAAACCCGAGTTGCCGACTCCGGAATTCTGCCGCCGCCTCTTCCGCTGAAGTTGCCCAAATCGAGTTTGGCGAAGTATACGTCACCCTCCGAAGCAGTATCAAGAACTCCGAGGATGTGCAGCAAGGTACTTTTGCCTGCACCAGACTCGCCAACAATGGCGAGCATCTCTCCGGTCTGCACCTCAAACGACAAATTCTCAAAGAGCACGAGTTCCGAATTGCCCGAGCGAAAAACCTTCTTGAGGTTTCGCACTTCCAACAACACAGGCTGTTCCGTTAGATGCAAATGTCCGCCTCAAGTATCACGTGACATCGCTACATTACGTCACCGCACTCAGATAGCCGAAACGGTGACCTGTTAAGAGATTAAAGCATGTTGCGCGAACGTGCGTCTGTGACCCCTATCGCTAAGTTTTGTTCGAGTTGCACCGATATCCGAAGAAACTGGTCGCCTATTCGTACCGCAGTGCCTCGGCGGGTAACACACCGGCTGCTGACCACGATGGATAGAGGGTGGCAACGAAAGAAATGCCGATGGCGACCAGCGAAACCAGTACGGCATCCCACATCCGTGGCGCGAAGGGGACGTAATCGATGGAATACACCTCGGCCGAGAGCGAGAGGAGGTGGTAGTGTCCGGCTGCCCAGGAGATCGAGTAGCCCAGCACAAGTCCGATCGCGGTGCCTATCAGGCCGATCAGAATCCCCTGCAGCATGAAGATGCGACGCACTTGCTTCTTCTTCGCGCCCATCGACACCAGTACCGCGATGTCGCGAGTTTTCTCCATCACCATCATGATGAGGGAAATAAGAATGTTCAGCGCTGCTACGAAGACGATCAAGCCGATGGTGATGAACGTGACGAGTCGCTCCAGGCGAAGCGCGCGAAACAAGGCCCGATTCTGCTCCATCCAGTTGGTAGACATGAAGCCTTTGCCTGCCACAGCTTCGAGCTGGCGGCCGACCTCGGGAGCCTTATAGATGTCATCCAACTTGAACTCAAGGACCGAAACTACGTCGGTCAAGTCAAAGAGGCGCTGGGCGTCGGACAAGCGAATAAATGCCCAGGTGTTGTCGTAGTCATAAAATCCCGAGCTGAAAATTCCGACGACTTTGAACCGGGCATACTTCGGCACGATACCGAATGGGGTCAATTCACCTTGCGGGCTGGTGGCGGTTACGATCGAGCCTACAGTCGCTCCCAACTGATCAGCCATGTCCTTGCCGAGCACGATGGGAGCAAGGGAGGCAGTAATCTTTGCCGACATTGGGTTCGGCTCATCGGCGTCCACTGGGGAACTCGTGGCGGGAGTCTTGGCATCGAGTGGCGCCGCGGAACCAGCCTGAATGAAGGTCAGCAAGTCGCTGACTTTCCTTTCATCCGACGGAATGATGCCTTTCAGGATCGCTCCCTGGGCGCGTGCGCCACGGGAGATCAGCACCTGTTCATAGATCGTCGGCGCTGCGGCCACAACATGAGGTTGCTTTGAGAGCTCCGAGAGCAGCGGCTCCCAGTTTTTGATGCCGTCCGCTTCCACACGCATGAGATTTACGTGCGAAGAAGCTCCCAGGAGGCGGTCCTGGAGGTCCTGACGGAACCCATTATTGATGGCCAACGCGATAATGAGCGACGCGACGCCGGCCGCGACGCCGATAATCGAAATAACAGTCACTATGCCGATGACTGCTTGACGGCGTTTGGCCCGGAGGTATCGCGCAGCGACAAAGAGTTCAAATTGCATGCAATATGCGCCGGTCGCGGCCTCGGCCGACTGGGTTTCATTGTAGCGAACCGCGTCCGCTTCTGGACTATGTTGGAAATTTCGGCAGCAACCCCGGTAC
The DNA here is from genome assembly GCA_963738905.1 of uncultured Acidobacteriaceae bacterium. Taxonomy (GTDB): domain Bacteria; phylum Acidobacteriota; class Terriglobia; order Terriglobales; family Acidobacteriaceae; genus DASRAA01. The sequence goes on along the minus strand of CAVTYG010000003.1, from coordinate 295,098 downwards.
TCGTTTGCGGTACTCGCGATAAGCGTCGCCGAAGCGTTCTTCCAACTCGACGTCTTCCTGACGCAACATGACCGCTCCGGTGAGGACGCCAAACACCAGCAGAGCGCACAATGCGATGGAGCCGGTTCCAACCGTCCATCCCATCACCTCGCAGAGATGCCCAAGGTAAATCGGATGGCGCACCTGCGTGCGGATCCCCGTAATCACCAATTTCTGCTCATGGCGTTCCGGCTCAAGTTCCGCGAGACCTGAAACCTGTGACTTCGCGAAGCTCTGCGAGGCCGAACGATAGATCGAGAACCCAGCGAGAATAAACAGCACGCCCATTGCCCAGGGCAACTTACTGTCGTAGAGATGAAGATGCCTGAGGGGCCACGCGAGGACGAAGGCGACCGCGATGAACAATCCCCATGCGGGCATGATGAGCCAGTAAGCTTTACGGCCATATTTTCTCCATCGGACCACAAAGGGATGAAACACCAGCCAGAACAACGGAATGGTGCAGTAAATCGAGGCGACGATGAGGCCCGCAATGTCCAGCATGGCCGGTGGCGTCAGGTTTCTAAGCATTTCAATGCGAGGAGGCTGGGGCCGCCGTCTTGAGTACAGTTTTGGCGATACCAGCGTTGTCGTATCGGTCGAAGACGCGAACCACAACCGTGTGCTCATCGACCGGTCCCGACTTGGCATCAGGCGAGGGAAGCGGCACTACTAGATCGTAGCTTTCGATTTTGTAATCCGAGATCTGTCCCACTGGCTCCGCTGCCTGCCAGTCGTTGGCATCGATGGAATACTCGGCGCGAGCGATAGCCGAGAAGCTGTCGGCGGCACGGAACACCAGATGCAGTTTGCTGCCTTCGAGGCGCGTATTCGTGAACTCCACCCGCGGCGGCGTGTTATCCACCTCGAATCGATCGCTGACTTTTTCTCCGGTCAGGGCGTCGCCTGGTGAATGGGACGGCTCGTCAGAAGCCACTATGCGAATCTCGTAGCCGCCATCCGGAAAGAGGTCAGACTCAAGATTCGCGTAGCGGTCCGACACATCCTCACGCAGCAGTTTCCATTGCTTTTCGCCGTCGCCCCGGTAATAGACGCTGTACGCGAATTCATCGTCATTAGCGTCATGCGCCTTCCATTTGACCGCTATCCATCGCTTGTCGGGGACGGTAGGAATCGGTGCCTCGTAAGTCGGGCTTTCGGAGTTCGTGTTGCTGGTACGGGTGGACGAAGGAATCCGCGAGCCCACATTCACGGCAACTTCCTCGATCTCCGGTGCGACGTTTTGCGGCAGGTAATACAGTGCAACGCGCTCGATGCCGGGAGCGGGACTGGCGGAATGTAAGACGGCTTTCCATTGCACGAAGCGCGCCGAAGGAACATCGACCGGGAGTTCCTTGGCGAGATCGACCTTCTTCCACGGACTCCAATTGCGGTCAGGAGATATCAAGGTTTCCGCTGCGAGCGAACAGTTCGAAGTTTCCGGATCCCCGTGCTTCGGTGCGTCCCCACTTTGAGAAGATCTTCGCGTCGAAGACGTCGCTTTCGTAGGTCCCTTCGGCGACAGGTGAGGCTGATACTCGAAAGACTTTGCCCAAATTACTGGTTGCTGCGTAGAGTCCGCCACCCGGTGCCGCGGCGAAGGCCGTGACCTGGTTGGCGCTGACTTTCGCCACATCGGTGTAGGCAGAGTCGCGGATGGTGTAGAGCTTTCCCTTGTTGCCGGTTCCCGCCAGCAAAGCTCCGCTGTGGTCGAATGCAAGAACGTAAACCACGTCTTCTTTTGAGGACCATATGGTCTTCGGCGCGCCGTCTGGCGCGATGCGATAGACCTCCGATCCGCCAACGTTCACAACGCTGGGAAATGGCGTGGGCGCGATGATCTGGCCTTGCGCGGCCGATGGCCCCGCCGTTCCCTGGATGACAATCGTCGGTGCGGTGATTGTCGGAACCGGGCCGGTGCCCGCTGGCGGCGGTGTTGGCGGGCCTCCGCGTTTTTCGCCGACACCTGCGGCGTATATATTTCCGCGGGGATCAACTACCAGGGCCGTAATCTCCTTTTTGGGCGCGCTATAGAGCACAAAACCCTCGCCCTGGGGCGAGATTCGGTAAAGCAAACCACTACCGTCCGTTCCGGCAATCAGGTTTCCCGTCTGATCGAAAGCGAGCACGCGAATATGGGCCTCATCGCTCTTAAAAAAGACGGAACCGGCTCCGTTCGCGCCGATGCGGTAGATCTCTCCGTGGTCGCCGGTCGCGACAAATAGCTCTCCCTGCTTATCCATCGCCAGCGACCAGATGTATTTGCTCTTGGGATCGAAGAACTCTTTCGCACTATAAGCGGGATCGACGGCAGTGCCCGAAGCAGCGTCGGCAGGTTTTGCGACGGATGCGCCGTTGCGCGCAATTTTGTAAACCTTACCGTCCGGCGACGTGGCAGCGTAGATCGTGCCGTCGGGAGCAATCACAATCGCTTGTACCGACAACTCCTGTGGCGCGAAGATTACGCTCGCCTTGCCGTCCGAAGTGATCTTGTACACCCGGGCCGGCGATCCGGCGGCTGCGTAAATGTTTCCCGCCGAGTCTGACGCCAGGCCCCAAAGATAGCTGGAAGGCGAGGTGTAGAGGGACGTGATGTCGGGCGCCAGCGCCAGCCCTCCATCACTGCGAATCGCGATTCCGTGCGCTGTGCCTTTTTCGAATTCGTCATACTTGCTCTGTTGCCAGATGCGGGTGCCTTGGGCATAGACGAGCGAAGGCAGGAGTAACAACAGGCACAGTACTCGGAGAAGTCTCATGCAGAGCCCTGGTCGGCCTTCGAAGCGGGAATCAAGTTAGCCTAGCACAGGGGCAGATACTTACTTGATGGTCAGCGTGATCACCTGCGCCCCTGAAACCGCGTAATCCACTGGCGCCGAGGCTTCGCTGATGGTCGATTCGCTGACCACTACCATGTCCTGGCTGCTCCGCAAGCCATCCATCACGTTGATCACCGACAGCGGCAAAGCGGGCATCACGCTATCGCTAACCATTGCCTGTGGATTGGGCTCAAGCACAGAAACATAGATGCGCGAATTCGAGTGCTCCTTGTTGAGCATTGCAATGGTCGAGCCCAGGGGAAGCTTCCGGCTGATCGCCGGAGGCACGCGACGCAGCCGGTCGAGAGTTTCGCCGTCGCTGACGAGAATCCGCAACGAGCCTTTGGGAGTGGACAGCGGAATCGTCAGGGGAATTTGACGCAGGATGCTTTCGCCGCGATAGGGTCGCAGCAGGGTTTCGACGGTAATCGTATCGCCGGGCCGCGCTTCCGTGTCATCCGTGCGGGCGTTTTCGAGCCGGGCCGAACGGCGTTCCGGCACCAACTCGAAGTTCAGTTCCACGCCTTCAACCTTGGGTGTGTCGTACGGATTCTCATAGATGCGGCTAAAGCGCTCACCGACAGACAGGGCGATGCCGTACGCAGTGGGTGTACTGCCGTCCACGGGCGCGTACATGTTCTGAACGCCGAGCTTTGGGTACCCCATGACGGAGATGTTCCCAGCCAGCCGGAACGACGTATCTTCGCCGTATTCGTTCATGCCCTGCAAGGAATTGAACACAGTGGCCATCATGGCAACCGGAGTAATCTTCGGGTTATTCAGAACTTCGTAATGGAACTGCCTGGTCTTGGTCGCGCCGTGAAAGTTCAGGGTCACGGGAATCATGTGTGGCTCACGATCAAACCGGCCCATGATTCCGGTATGGCGGTCCTGCACGAACGATCCCACTGACTCGGTAGTGTTGACGATCTTGAACGAATTCGACGGGGACGCCAAGGTGGCCAACACAGTGGCCTTCGCCATAGGCATATCGACCGTGCCCGACTGCAAGAAGGGGATGGCCGCATGCCAGCAGGTGGGTCGCGTCCAGGTAAGTCACGGTGCACGTTCCGGCGATGCTCATATCGCCTCGCACCAGGATGGCGCTCACGGCCGAACCGGGTTCCAGCGTTTCAGGCTGTTTCTGGTTGGTGACGGAGCCGGCGCCCGCAACCGGGACCACGCCGGCAGCGGCAAATTGGCCGGCAAACAGGCGCATGGTCTCATCGGTGAATCCGCTGAAAACCAGCGGCGTTTCGATCGGCTTCAGCAGACTGGCATAACTCGCAGCCGGGGAATCAGGGGTGCCCAAGCCAGGTGCGGCGGTACGTGTTGCTCCAAGGCTCGGCTTCGATTTCGCAGCATCAAGGTCCCCAGGCATCGTCCGATCCATGTCGTTGATTTCCATCATCGAGGCTGCCGGAGTAATGCCTGCGATCGGTTCTTTGGAGAAATCACCAATGCGGTAGGCGATGGCGCCGACCAATTTCCCGTCGATATAGACCGGGCTGCCGCTCATGCCCGCGACCACACCCGTATATTCGACCTTTGCTCCATGCAAACGCGCCAGAATCACGTCGGATTTCGGGCCCGCCAGGTTGGGCAGCACGCCTAAAATCTCAACGTCCATGGGCTCGGGCTTGGTGCCCTCGAAGACCGTGTAAGCCACCCCGTGCATGCCGGCTTTGACCTGGTCCACGGTCATAATCTCGATTTTCGTAGGAGTGACAACCGCCCTGGCGGTTAGCGAGAGGAAGACCACGACTAAAGACGAAATAACGCTGCGCAGCATGGACGCCATCCAGCCTCGATCTCACGAGCGGAGGAATTCAGCCCGTTGGAACCCTCCTGCCCATCTATCCGACGCGCCGGGAAGGAATTCGGGAGCACCCTGACGTGCGCGACTGTTCTTATCTGGCAGGGTTTACAACGTCGAGCCGACCATTGACGCCCAAATTGTTGACCGAGGGTGGATTTATACTAGCAGAGAACCCAGTGATGAAGCCTTCTATCCATTACCACTTTAAGGGGAAAACCCAGCCGCACCTCGGTTGTCTGCTTTCCTGCATGGCCATTCTTGCTGCTTGCTTGCTTTTGCCGGTTTGCAGCCGTGCCCAGAGCTCTGATTCCCAGTCGCCGCAAACCTCGCAAAAGCCTGACCAGAGCGTGCCCGAAGCTGGCGGTCCCGGTGGCGATGTCGGTCCAATGGCGGTACCGAAGAAAAAAGAGTCAACGGACGACACCCCGCCTCCACCTAAGCCGAAGAAGCAAGCCGACATTCCCGAATATTCCCTGCACGTGGATGTTCCAGTCGTTACCGTCGACGCCCGCGTGGTGATGAAAGATGGGCGTCCCCTGGCTCTACCGCCGAACGTGGCGAAGGACCACTTCAAGATCTGGGAAGACGGTGTGCCGCAGAAGATCCAGACCGTGACCCAGAGCGAAGCGCCCATCACGGCAGTATTGCTGGTAGAGTTCGCAGCCAATAGTTACAACTTCATGTACGACGCGCTGAATGCTTCCTACATGTTCGCGTCGAACCTGAAGCCCATCGACTGGGTTGCGGTCGTGCAGTTCGACATGAAGTCGCACATTCTGGTCGATTTCACCCAGGACAAGCAGGCGATTTTTGGCGCGCTCAACACGCTGCGGATTCCAACCTTCAGCGAAACCAACCTATGGGACGCGATGTACGACACGCTCGACCGTCTCGACCGTCTTCCCGGTCACAAGGAAATGGTAATTGTCGCCAGTGGACGCGACACCATGAGCCACATGACCTTTGACAAGATCCTGAAGAAGGTGAAGAGCACGCCTAACGTCACCATTTATACCATCACCACCGGAGAAGCGATGCGCCTGATGGCGGAGGCGCGCTACGGCAACAATCCCGAGTTCGGCGCGGCCAACATGGAATACCTCATGGCCGACAACCAGATGAAGACATTCGCCCAATTAACGGGCGGCCACTGGTACGCGCCTCGCTTCATGGGCGAACTGCCCGCCGACTTCAAGGAAATCGCGCAGTCGATCCGCAACCAGTACACCATCTCGTATCAATCGAGTAATCCCAAGCAGGACGGCACTTATCGCAAGCTCAAGGTCGAACTGGTTGGTCCCGACGACAAACCGCTCGAGATCAAAGACGAGAAGAACCACGACGTGAAGTACCAGATCATCGCGCGCGACGGCTACACCGCCAAGCACGAGGTCGATTAGCCGTTGCCCGCCTCTCCGGGTGAGATCACTGCCGTTCGCGTAAGCCAATCGGCGATTGCGAACGGCTTCCCTTTCGAAGAGGAATGGGCGAGGGCTGATCCGGTAACGTTTTCCCACGACTGGCGTGGCGAAAACCGCGACCCACAGCGCCAGACCGAAGTTCGCTTGTTATGGACCGACGTCGATCTCTTCGTACGGTTCCATTGCTCTTATCGATCGCTTGATGTGTTCCCGGATTCCGCGTCGGACGGACGTAGAGATGAGTTGTGGGACCGCGACGTGGCCGAGGTATTCCTTCAGCCTGATAGGTTCGGCGAGAAGTACTACAAGGAGTTCGAGATCAGTCCTACCGGGCAGTGGCTCGATCTCGACATAAGTCCCAAGGGGCTGGCACATATTACGAGCGGCCTGCGCACTCAAGTCCGGCTCGATGAAGCAGCCAAGGCATGGACTGCGTATCTGGCAATTCCGCTCGCTGCCATAACCTGGGACTTTGATTTCAGGAAGCCGTGGCGGGTGAACTTCTTTCGCTGCGAAGGAATCGAGCCGCAGCGCTTTTACTCTTCGTGGCAGCCGACCAACACACCCCAGCCAGATTTCCATGTGCCGCAAAAATTCGGCTGGCTACATTTCGGAAACTAATCAGTGCTGCGAAAGGCTTAGGTTGTTGCCGTCCGGATCAAGAAACCAAGCCACTTTCGTCCCGTCGGGCGCAGTCCAGATACCGAGTTCGTCCTGTTTGAAAAAGCCGTAGCGTTCAAACGCTACACCGGCTGCCGTAAGCTCTCGAACCACAGCCTCAATGTCAGCCACCTGCCAGCCCAGTATGGTGAACTGCTGCGGGGTGAATTCCTTCATCTTCACCAGCCGTAGCATGTTCCCGTTTGCATCGAACACCAGCGCGAACGGATCTTCGGTAACGAACTTCAACCCAAGCTTCTCGGCGTAAAACGCCTTCGCGCGCGCGGCATCCGTGATCGGTATCAACCCGAGAATCCTCTTGTCTCCCAGCATTCCAGGCTCCCTTACTTGCTCATCACCAGCTTGGCGATGGTCTGCAACTGCATGTTCGACGTACCTTCGTAGATCTTGCCGATCTTCGCGTCGCGGAAGTACTTCTCCACCGGATAATCCTTGGTGAAGCCATAGCCGCCGTAAATCTCCACGCACAGCGACGCCACACGCTCCGCAACTTGCGAGCAGAACAGCTTGGTCATCGCGGCTTCTTTCACGAAGTTCATGCCCGCGTCTTTCATGCGTGCCGCGTTGTAGAGCAGCATGCGGCCAGCCTCGATCTCGGTAGCCATCTGCGCAATCTGGAACTGAATGCCCTGAAAATCGGCAATCGCTTTGCCGAACTGTTTACGCTCCTGCGCATACTTCACGGCGAATTCCCATGCGCCGCGTGCCAGGCCGATCATCTGTGCGCCGATTCCGATGCGGCCTTCGTTCAGCGTCTCAATCGCGATCTTGTATCCCTTTCCAACCTCGCCCAGCACATTCTCCTTCGGTACACGGCAGTCGGTCAGGACCAGCTCGCACGTGCTCGATGCGCGAATCCCCAGCTTGTCTTCTTTCTTGCCAACGCTGAAGCCCGCAAACTCCTTCTCCACGATGAAAGCGGTGATGCCCTTGTACCCAGCCGACGGATCCACCGTCGCCAGCAGAATGAATACGCCCGCTTCCTTGGCATTGGTGATCCACAGCTTCTGGCCGTTAAGGATGTACTCGTCGCCCTTCAACTCGGCGCGCGTCTGGAGCGCGAAAGCATCCGAGCCCGAACTGGCTTCGCTCAGCGCGTAAGCTCCCACAGTGTCAGCGCACATACGCGGCAGGTAGCGCTTCTTCTGCGCGTCGGTAGTCCAGCGCATCAGGGCGTTATTCACCAGCGTGTTCTGCACATCGACGATGACGCCCACCGAAGCGTCCACGCGCGACAATTCCTCCACCGCAAGGATCGCCTCAAAGAACGTTCCTCCGCCGCCACCGTATTCTGCCGGAACCTCGATGCCCATCAGCCCCAGTTCAAAGAAGCTACGAATCAGCGCGGGCTCGAACACGCCTTTCTCATCCATCTCCTTCACGTGCGGACGGACAGTCTCATCGGCAAATTGACGGACTGTGTCCCGAAAGAGCACTTCGTCTTCGGTCAATGCGACCAAAGGGGCCGGGGGCATATCGGTTGCGGCAAGTTGTGACATGGCAATTGAGTCCTCAAACGAGAGTTACAAAACCCTCGATTCTAGCATTCGCCCCCAGGTCTGCAGGGCGGACTCGCGAGAAAAACACAGCGCTTCCTCGCCTCGGCGTTAGTATTGTGTTGCAGTTCATTTCTGCATTCCATACTGCTTATGAAAACCGTTCTAAGGCCCGCGTTTCTTCTCGTCCTTTTCTTCGTCTGCCAACGCATTGCATGCCCAGACTGTGGATTTCGATGCCATCGGTAAAGCCCTCGTCAATCAACTCGTCGCTCGCCAGTTCGACAAGGTCGAGGCCCAGTTCGACGATCAGATGAAAGCTGCGTTGCCCGTCGCCAAGTTTCCGGAAATTTGGGATTCGTTACTGGCACAGGTCGGTCCTTTCAAAAGCATCGTCTCCTCCAAGCTCATGGAGAAACAAGGACTCGCGGCCGCCATCATTACCTGCGAGTTCGAACACGCAACGCTCGACGCGAAGATCTACATGGATGCCCAAGGCCGGGTGAAAGGCCTGTTCTTCGAGCCTCCCGCCGCGTCGGCCGATGCCCCTCCGTCCGAAGCCGAATGGCAGCCGCCTTCCTACGCGAAGCCCGACAACTTCCACGAGCGCGACACCACGATCAGCAGTGGCCGTTGGAATTTGCCCGGCGTATTGACCCTGCCCAACGCCAAGTTCATGGTTCCCGCAGTCGTTCTGGTGCAGGGCTCCGGCCCCAACGATCAGGATGAAACCATCGGTCCCGACAAGCCATTCAAAGACCTGGCTTATGGACTGGCCAGCCAGAACATCGCCGTGCTCCGCTACGTGAAGCGCACGAAGCAGTATGGGGCCGACTCCAAATCCGACGCGCCGTTCACCGTCAAGGACGAGGTGACCGACGACGCCATCGCTGCTGTCGCCTTGCTGGAGAAATTGCCCGAGATCAACAAGAAGCAGATCTACGTTCTCGGCCACAGCCTGGGCGGCATGCTGGCGCCGCGAATCGCAGCCGAGGATCCTCAGGTGGCGGGAATCATCATTATGGCGGGCAATGCCAGGCCGCTTGAAAAGCTGGTGATTCAACAGATCAACTACATTGCCAGCCTGACTTCAGCCCAAACCCCCGAGAACGAGAAGCAAATCGAGCGCGCGGATGCCATCGCCAAGGAGGTGGAAAGCCCATCGCTCAAGCCGAGCGACACCGTTGACTTCTTCGGTTCGCCCATCCCCGGCTCGTACTTTCTCGATCTACGTAACTACGATCCCGCCAAGGTGGCAGCAGGACTGAAAGTTCCCATCCTCGTCCTCCAGGGTGGACGCGACTACCAGGTCACCAGCGCAGATTTCGACATCTGGAAGCAGGCCCTGGGCAGTGATCCACGGGCAACCTTCAAGTTCTATCCACCCTACACCCACCTCTTTAATCCGGGTGCTGGTTCGGGTCCACCCAGTCCGCAGGATTACTCTGTGCCCGGCAACGTCGGTGAAGACGTGATCAACGACATTGCCCATTGGATCAAGGCTAACGCCGCAGCTGCGCACTAGCGAGACTTCAACGGCCTCGCTATTCCGTTCTTAGAGCCTGCATAGGTTCGATCGATGCCGCACGCCTGGCCGGAACCAGTCCCGCAACCAGGGCGCACACCGCCAGCAGGAAAGCCGCCAAGCCGAGGGCCATCGGATCGTGTCCCTTTACCTCAAACAGTTGGCTTGAAATCAGCCAGCCAGTCAGGAGCGCCAAGGGAATCCCCAGCGCGAGCCCAATTGCCACCTGCCGAAATGCCCCCTTCAACACCATGCTGACGACATTGCTGCGGTTTGCCCCCACGGCAACACGGATACCGATTTCTCGCGTGCGCTGCTCGACCGTATAAGCCGTGACGCCATACAAGCCTATCGAGGCCAGCGTCAACGCGAGAATTCCGAACAGTGTCGTCAATCTCGCGAGCAGCCGCTCCTGGTTCATGGCCTCATCGACCTGTTCGTCGAAGGCGACCACTCGCAGGACCGTCATATCGGGATCGAGTTGCACCAATTCTCGCCGTACGCTGCTCTCGAGGTTTTCAGGTACTCCCTTCACAAGAAGCTCGATCGTCTCGATGCTCTGTGAGCTGTCCTCACCTTCGTTGGTGGCTGGGTCGGAATACACCACACGCTGGAGGTATGGCAGGAAGTATGTTGCGTACGCGGGACCATGGGTGTCCTGATACTTCGTATCCTCAACAACACCAACAATTTCGAAGTCGCTCTCATGGCCGTGACCATCGCTGCCGAAATGCTTGCCGATCGGGTCCTGGTCTTTGAAAAACTTCTTGGCGAAACGTTCGTTGACTACGGCGACGCGGGTGGATGTGGGGGTGTCCTGCTCGCCGATTGTGCGACCACGCAACAGACGCGTGCCGACGGTCCCGAAGTAGTCCGGCCCAATCCGCAGCCACGAAGCGTAGTCACCCTGCTCGCCGGTCAAATGGGTGCGTCCGGGCACATAGACCGTGGTGCTCCAGTTATTTCCTTCCAACGGACTGTACATCGAGTAGCTGGAAGTTATGACGCCGGGAATGCTATTCAGCCTCTGCCGCAACTCGTGGTATGCGCCTTCCCGCTTTTCCAAAGAGTAGTCGTGAAATGCGCGGCCAACACGGACGATATAGCGATGGTCGCTCTGAAACCCGAAGTTTTGATGTTCAAGCCGGCGCAAACTCTGCACCATCAACACAGCGCCCGCCACCAGCACCAGCGATAACGCGGCCTGCAAGATAACCAGCATTTTCTGCGGAAGCGTGGCGCCGTGTGTGGTGGAACGGCCTGCGCCGCGCAGCGCTTCCGCAGGATTGGCACGGGAACTGATCCAGGCCGGTGCTACGCCAAAGACGATACCGGTGAGCAGCGAGAGCGCGAAAGCGAACAAGAGCACCGGCGTAGAGGGCTCAGGATTGATCGGAATGTAAGGTGAACCCCGGAACGCAATGGCCAAAATGCTATGCGTCCCCAGATAAGCAACCACCAGTCCAGCCGCACCGCCGACTAGTGCCAGCAGAACACTCTCTGTAAGCAACTGACGGACCAGGCGTGCACGCCGTGCTCCCATCGCCAGGCGGACCGAGGTCTGCATCTTGCGGGCGGTGCCGCGTGCCAGCAGGAGATTTGCGATATTGGCGCAGGCGATGAGCAAGACCAATCCGGAGAGCGCCATCAACATGCGCAATCCCTTCTGCGAATCTCGTGCAAGGGAGCCGATACCGCCTGCCGCGGGGAGCGCCAGCACTTTCTGTTTGGCGATTCGCGAGTGATCGTTATCACCAACCGTCGACGCACCCTCGCCACTGTTCAACCATTGTTGCAGTTCGACTGAGACCTTCGATCCCACCTGGTCGGGCGCAGTGGCAGGCTTCAGTCGGCCCATGAGGTAAAGCCAGTGCAGGTTAGGTCTGTTCAGTAAGCTGTCCTTCGTGCGGATGTACGGCTCCATCGCCAGCGGCAGCCAGAAATCTGCGGGAGTGTCCGAGAGCCGGTCGCCAAAGAACGCCGCGGGAGCAATACCCACGACTGTGATGGGTGCGCCATCGATCGAAAACGTCGAACCTACAATCGACGGATCACTCGCATAGTAGTTCTGCCAGGTGCGGTAGCTCATCACCGCCGCCGGAGGCGCGTTGGCCTGGTCATCGGTGGGATGCAGCACACGTCCCAGTGACGGGCCGACCCCCAGCATGTCGAAGTAGTTGCCCGAAACGTATTCGCTCATCAGCGGACGCGCTGGACTACTGTCTCCGCTGCGTCGAACGCTAGTGTTCGAAAGTCCCGCATGAATTGCTGTCAGGTCTTGTATTTCGGGCGTTTGTTCTTTGATTTTCAGATAGAGCGGGTACGAGAAATTGTCCCAATCGTCCTGTAAGCCGCCTTCCACGCAACAGTTAATATCGTGCGATCCAAGCCGGTACAGCGAAGTGGGGTCTTTCACCGGCAGAGGCTGTAGCAGAATGGCGTACACCAGCGTGAAGATCGCAGCATTCGCTCCGATGCCCAACGCCAGCGTTATAACAGCCACCGTCGTGAAGCCCGGCGACTTGCGCATCTGCCGCAGCGCGTAGCTCAAATCGTTCAGCAGAGTGATCATTGGCAGACTTCTCCCTTCGCAGCCGCACGAGGGAAGTGCAACCGGCTAGCCACTCTCATTCTTAGTTGTGAATGGCGTTTCAACTACTTAGCGGCAGGGAAACGTGGCAATACTCGGTATGCCTCGTCCGTTGGCGGAGGTGTCGTTCATATACGGACAGTGCGGCTAAGCAAGGGATGCTAAGAGAAGACGCTTACTTCACCCGGCGGTACACCATCTTGAGGTTGTCATTTTCCAGAATGCGCGCAATTCGGTTACGGGCGTGCACCGCCCAAGGTCCAATGCGATCCAATTTGGCGTACGCTCTCCAATGAATGAGCGCCTGCCTCGCCTGCCCCGTTCGTTCCAGTGCCAGCGCGAGATTGTAGTGGGCATCTGCGTATGTCGGCGCCAGCTGAAGCGCGGTACGGTAAGACGCTATCGCATCTTGCACGCGATCGGTTTCGTCCAGCACATTCCCTAGGTCGAAGTAAGCCAGCGCGTAGCGCGAATCGGACTTCACCGCCATACGGTAATGTTGCTCAGCCGACAAAAAATCGTGACGATTGTAGTAGAGCGTCCCTAGATTGATATGGGCGGCAGCGTGGTCCGGCTCATGTTCCAGTACGCGAAGATAGATCGCAATCGCCTCATCGTGTGTGCTCGGGTGTTCTTCCAACGCGACTCCTCGTGCGAACAGATCGGCGACCGACTCGATGCGCGCAATGGGCCGCACCTTCGCCGATACCACCGTTCCCATCGGCTCGAAATCGATGACAAACTGGCCGGCGAGAGGTTCCAGCGCGTGTCCTTCGTGGCGGAACGCGATCCGGCTGCCCACGTTGAAGGCACTCGCTTCGAGGAACGGGTTCTCCATCCCTGCCACCTGTTTTTGCATCGCAACCAGCGACTCGCGAATGACCGCGGGACGCACACGCTTGGCACGCAGGTCGCGGATCTTCTTCAGTTGAATGAGATCAAAGAAAGTGAAATCGTCAGAGACCGGCGCCAGACCGGCCCGTTGCCAACCGGATAGCTGCTTGGGAGTGATATGCAGTATCCGCAGTATGTCAGAGCGGCAAAATCGATTCATGTAACCCCGTAGTGGCTCCGGGATCCCTACTGAGGATTATCGCGATAGTTACCCCCTTTCGCAAGTACCTATTTGTTGTACAGCGGTGGAAAACTGGGACTTACGCACCTTTACCCGTATCCGAACAGCAGTTAGAATCGAGATGAGGCCGACGTAGCTCAGTTGGTAGAGCAGTCGATTCGTAATCGACAGGTCATCGGTTCAAGTCCGATCGTCGGCTCCAGATTACAAAGCACTTAAGCGCTCGCCCGAGCGCTGTCGCCCAAGTCGCCCTCTCCTTCTTAATATCCGCGGCCGCCGGACCCACTACTGGCTACAATGGCCGGAAGGAAAACGTTCATGCCCTCGTCCTCCGAAGCCGGCAGCGAAAACGAAATAATAAGAGGTGAGGTCGCTTCCGGTTTTGCGCCCGTGCGAACCGTCTTCCAAAACAATCTCCGCGATCTGGGGCGGGGAGGCGGCGGTTTTGCCGCCTACGTCAACGGCCAATTGGTGGTTGACCTCTACGCCGGCGAGGCGCGACCCGGAGTCCGATGGGGGCCCGAAACCCTCGCAGTTCTGTTCTCCGCAACCAAGGGGCTGGCGACATTCTGCACGCAGCTTCTCGCTGAGCAGGGAAGACTCGACATCGATCAGCCTGTCGCAGCGTATTGGCCCGAGTTCTCGCGTCATGGCAAAGACGCAGTGAAGGTTCGCCACGTGCTGAGCCACACCTGCGGATTGATCGAACTCCCCGGCTATGCGGATTTGCTGGGCTGGGACGGCTCGGGATTCGACGCCTACGAAGAAATCGGCCGGCGGCTCCAGGACGCAAAACTCTCCTGGGCTTCCGGGACGCGTCAGGGCTACCACGCCGCCACGTTCGGATGGATCTTGGCGGAGTTAGTACGCAGAATTACTGGCAAGACACTTGGTACCTACTTCGCCGAAGAAGTCGCCGCGCCACTCGAACTCGAGCTGCGCATCGGCACCCCGCATCGTTATCACGATCGAGTTCCAATCTTCACGGATGTATCAAATACCCGGCCTCAGGATCCGGAGCGGGCCAAGGTCTGGGACATCTGGCATGATCCAAACTCGCTTTCCGGCAAGTCATTTCTGGCTAAAGATGACGGCAACGGCTTCGACCACATGTACGCCTTGATGAACATGGGCCGCATCCTCGAAGCCGAAATCGGTGGCGCGAATGCAACTGGCCGCGTTCGCGACCTGGCTCGCGTCTACGCGGTGCTGGCATGTGGCGGGAAACTCGGTGCGGTTCGCCTGCTCTCGCCCGAGCGCATCCAGGAATGGGCGCAAGTCCAGACCAGTGATATCGATGCGGTTTCACTCATGCCGTGGTGCTGGGCACTTGGGTATCACTTGCAGTCCGACGCGCTAACTGCGGCAGGCCGTCGCCCAGGTCCATTTGGACCTAATTTGACCGAAGCGTTCGGACATGTGGGCTACGGTGGACAAGTGGGCGCAGCCGATCCTTCGCGACGCGTCGCCATCGCCTTTCTCCGTAATGAACTGACCGACAGCTTCCGCTTACCCACCCTGTTGGCCCAGGCTTTGTATGGCTGCTTGTCCTAAAAGTGGTGGTATGATGTTGTCCCTTAAACGGCGGTATTCCTGAAGACTTATGCCTCATACGAAGGAAGCCCAATCGCTCGAAAATCCCGATATGTCCCTGGCCGCGCCTCGTGTCGATCTCCCTGGCGCCACCACATCACCCTGGCTGCAACGCCTGACTAGAGGGTTGAACATACGGGGCAGAATCAAAATGTCCTCCGGTCAGGTCTTTCACCTCAGCCCCCAGGATCCCCTGTTTGAGGTTACCTTTCATCGCGACGACTTGCTGAAAAGCACCCAGGACGAGTTCTCGTTGGGGCAGGCTTACGTCAACGGCGACATCGACTTCGAAGGCGACATGATGGCGCTCCTCGATGCCCGGGACGCGCTCTCGGAACATTTTCGCTTTTTTCCTTCTGTGCAGTTCGCCAAAAACCTGTTTCTGCGTTCCGCCGCTAAGGTTAATAAGGAAGCGATTACCGACCACTACACGTTCGGCGACGACTTTTACCTGACCTTTATCGATCGCAAGTACCGGTTTTATTCGCATTGCATCTTTGAGTCGGACGACGAAACTCTCGAACAGGCGGCCGAGCACAAGCTCGAAACCATGTTTCGCGCGCTGGAACTCCGTCCTGGCATGCGCTTGCTCGACATCGGAGGTGGGTGGGGCGGCCTGCATGAATACGCCTCGCCGCGCGGTGTGAAGGTCACCAGCGTCACGCTGGTTCAGGACTCGTTTACCTACATCACCAAGCTGCTCCAGGAGAAACAGCTCACGGGTAACGTCGTCCTGTCGGACTTTCTGGCCTACTCTACGCCCAAACCGTACGATGCGGTCGTGATCTATGGCGTGATCGAGCACATTCCCTACTACCGCCAGTTTTTCGAAAAGGTATGGGAATGTCTGAAGCCGGGCGGCAAGATCTATATCGACGCTTCGGCGACCAAAGAAAAATATTCCATGAGCCAGTTCACGCGGTTATATACGTGGCATGGCACACACACCTTTCTGTGTTTGCAGGACCTCATTCAGGAAGCGCTTTTCGCCGGCTTCCAGTTCGTCGAGGCGAAAGAAGAAACCCACGACTACGAATTGACCATGCGGCACTGGGCGACTCGCCTCGATGAAAATCGCGACCAGGTCGTGGCACGTTGGGGAGAAAAGCTGTATCGCGCGTTTCGGATATTTCTGTGGGGAGGCTGCCACGCTTTCAAAACCGACCGGCTGCAGGCCTATCACATGGTGGCCCGCCGGGGGCCTGACCGCGGCCCGCGGCCCGGTCGAACCAAGCGGTTCGTCCAGTTCTGCCGCGAAATAGCCTGAGTATTCCGACGGGTCACTTCCCACGGAACCAAGGAACAACTAGTTTATGTGCTAGGGGTCCGTCGGCCGGGCGCTCGATTTCGCTGCTCGCCACGACGGGGGAGTCTTTCGGGTGAATCCAGAACTCTGGCAAAAAGCGCAGGAACTATTTCAGGAGTCTAGAACGCGCACACCACAAGACCGCGCGGACTTTCTCGCCCAGGCCTGCGCAGCCGACCAGGAGTTACGGGACGCTGTGGATCGCCTGCTGGAGGAGGATCACACCCTCGCTACCGTTTCCAACGCTCCCACCGTGGGCCAGCGCTCCCAGCCCGCTCCTGTCGAGGCCTTGAGTCCCACCGAAAATCGCAAGTCCCGCCTCGTTCCGGGAGGCCCGCTCGGGCCCTACAACATTATTGCCGGACTCGCTGCCGGCGGCATGGGCGAAGTTTACCGCGCGCACGATCCTCGACTGGGAAGAGATGTTGCGATCAAGGTGCTGCCGGAACGCATGACCGACGATCCTCAGGCCTTGGCTCGGTTCTCCTTGGAAGCTCGCGCGGTTGCGGCACTCAGTCATCCCAATATCGTCGCGGTCTTCGACATGGGAATCGACCAGGGAATCAGCTATGTCGTCACCGAACTCCTGGAAGGTGAAAGCTTGGGAGACCGGCTGAGACAAGGCCCCGTTCCATGGCAGCAGACGGTTGAATACGGCATCGCCATAGCCCAGGCTTTGAACGCCGCGCACTCCAAGGGCCTCATCCATCGTGACCTGAAGCCCGACAACATCTTTCTGGGCAGCGAACATACCCTCAAACTGCTCGACTTCGGCATAGTCCGGTGGAAGTCCGCTGTGCTGTCCGACTCGGGACAGCCCTTCTCAGACCTGACCCTGGCGGGAACGGTGCTGGGAACCGTAGGGTACATGTCTCCCGAACAAGTTCGGGGTGAGACGGCGGAAGCGCCGAGTGACATTTTCTCCTTCGGCTGCGTGCTGTACGAGATGTTGACGGGCAAGCGCGCCTTTCGCCGCAATTCGACCGCCGAGAGCCTCGCTGCAATTCTCAAGGAGCACCCCGCGCCTCCCAGCAGGGTTGAGCCGGGCATTCCGCCCGAACTCGACCGCATCGTCGGTAGCTGTTTGGAAAAGCGCCCGCAAGACCGGTTTCAGAATGCGAAGTCAGTGGAATTGGCCCTCCGAGCCGTTGCCGACCGAGCCAAGAGCAGCGAAATTTCTAGATTGCTGCCCACCGTTCCGCGCGATAGCACGATTGATTCCATTGCGGTCCTTCCGTTTGAAAACGCCAGCGGCAATCCCGACCTCGAGTACCTGACGGACGGGATCACCGAGAACATCGTCAACAGCTTGAGCCACCTTGGCAACCTCCGCGTGATCGCACGCAGCACGGTCTTCAAATACAAAGGACAGCGAGTTGACCCTGAAGCCGTAGGCCGGGCCTTGAAGGTCCGTGCCGTTTTGACAGGAAGGGTGACGCAGCGCCAGGAAATTCTCGACGTCCAGGCCGAACTGGTGGATGCGTTGGAGGGATCTCAGATTTGGGGTGAGCGCTATGCCCACAAGTTTGGAGACATCTTCGTTGTCCAGGAAGTCATTGCCAAGGAGATTACCCGGAAGCTCAAACTGAAACTGAGCCGGGAACAGAAGAAGCGTCTGAACCGCCGCTATACCGAGAATTCAGAAGCCTACCAGTTGTATCTGCGCGGCCGTTTCTACTGGAACAAGCGAACGCCGCAGTGGATGCGGAAAGGCATCGAGCATTTCCAGATGGCGATCGAATCGGACCCGGGATACGCCCTGGCCTATGGCGGATTGGCGGACTGCTTCGCGTTACTGGGCAGCTATGGTGCCCTGGCTCCCGCAGACGCCTTTCAAAAAGCCAAGAGCTCGGCCTTGAAGGCGCTCGAAATCGACCCGAAGCTGGTCGAAGCGCAGACCAGCCTCGCCTTCTGCGAAGGGTTTTATGACTGGGACTGGGCGGCGGCACAGACCGGCTTTGAGCGGGCAATCGACCTCGGTCCCAGCTATCCCACGGCACACAATTGGTATGCCTATGTCCTGATGGCGTTCGGAAGATGGGACGAAGCTTTCGCTACCATTCGCCGCGCGCTCAACCTGGATCCCCTGGCTCTCGTGATCAATGCCCAGATGTCTTGGGCCTTGCACCTGTCACGGCGTTATGAGGAAGCCATCGAGCAGGCACAGAAAACGCTTGAGATGGATCCGCAATTTGGTATCGCCCACTTGTGGCTCGGGTTGAGTTTGCTCCAGCTCGGCAACTACCCCGAGGCCATCAATACCTTGCAATCGGCCTATAAGATCCTGGGTGCTCCCATTGTTCTGGGTGCGCTCGGCCAGGCTTACGCCATGGCCGGCGTGCCCGAAAAGGCGCACGAAGCGCTCGCGCAGCTCAATGCTCAGGTCGCAAGCCGATACGTCACGCCGGTCGCTATGGCGGTGGTACATCTCGGCTTGCGTCAATTGGACGAGGCCTTCGACTGGCTGGAAAAGGGTGTGCAGGACCGGTCCTGGTGGCTGGCTTGGTTGAAGGTCGATCCGCTTTTCGACGCCGCACGCTCCGACTTT
Source organism: uncultured Acidobacteriaceae bacterium (assembly GCA_963738905.1). Lineage (GTDB taxonomy): Bacteria > Acidobacteriota > Terriglobia > Terriglobales > Acidobacteriaceae > DASRAA01. The sequence continues at coordinate 276,189 of CAVTYG010000003.1, read as the reverse complement.
AGACTCGAAAGTCTCATGCAGCGCACTAAGCTGACCCAAGCGCTGCGGGGATGAACCGGGAGCTATTCAGCAATTGCTGCAGCGCCGTGTAAGGGTAGGGAACAGCCAGCATTGAGAGGCCGTCGCAGAATTTCACTGCAACCTTGGTTACTTTAGTTTTCCACGCCCATCGATTTCTCTTGCGCCCCGTTTCTCACGCCTTTAGAAAGGGATTCGGGAGGACAGGATCTTCGTGTCCCTGCCCTGTTCACGCCCAGGCGGCGAACAGAATTGGTCTTTGAAATTGCCAGAAATTGGCGCGCGTTGAAGTCTCTCGAAAATGGAACGCGAACCTACCAACGGCTCAATCCTACTGCCTACTGCCTACTGCCTACTGCCTACTGCCTACTGCCTACTGCCTACCGCTCCGCTAAGTCGTACGGCGACAAATGGATACGTATAACTATTTGCTTTATCAGTTACTTGCGAATAATTTCCCGCCAAGTCGTTGATTTCAAACGCTCGTGCATAAAGCAGTGTGTGTTATTGCATACTATATCGCTATATCACATCCAAGGTGGGGAGGGGCAGTTTCCGGGATGGTTCACTTCAGGAAGTGCTCGTGCTTCGGGAGCCGCAGGCGGTTACATCTCGCGGTAGTTCAGCAGCCCCGCCCCGATCAGCACAAAGCACGCCGGCCAGATCCACGAAGGAATTGCCCGGTCTTTCTCGGGCAGGCGCAATTCCAGCCACCTGGCCCACCCCGCGAAAACGGCGATGATGCCCATGGGAACGTGGCTCAACTCGACCAGCAGGTTTTCCTTTACGTTGGTGATTGCGTGTGAATGGGTCAGAAGAACTGCGCCTCCAAAGGCGCACATCAAAGGAAACACCATCGCCATCGGGTCGTTTTCTTTGCGCTGTTTGCGTACCCGCAGCTCAAATGCTGCGAAACCTACACAAACCAGTGCCGCGATGCGATGCTGGAATACCTCGGGGTCGGCCCAACACGCCCAGAATCCCTTCCAGCCGACTGGCCAACATTCGGTATCTGCCTGCAGGAAAATAAAGACGGCGATGCCAATGAGTAGAAGCGGCCAGTATTCCGCCCATGGAGCTTTGCCGGTTCGCGCCAGCAAGGCAAGTAGCCCCATTGCCAGCACCACAACCCCCATCCAGTGGTGGTTCGCCTCCGACTCGATGGAATTGTTGATGAGCCGCGGAGTCAGGGGCACTCCATCGACGTTGTAGACCGGCGTCTTAGCTGGAATTGCACTTCCTCCGGCTGGGCCCGTATTTGCTGCCTCCGTGACATATTCGTAGGTCAATCGCGGTACCACGGGCTTGACACGTTGATAGATCTGCTGCAGCGTGACCGTCTCGCTGAGCTGGTCCACTGCGGGTGGTTGCGATGTGAGCGACGCCGCCGTCAGAATGACCGTGATGCCGATGCCTACCTCAGCCTCGATCAGTCGCCGTAAGCGCGGCAGCGCATTCTCTTTCGAGGTGTTACGTATCAAAAGAAAGTTGACGCCGCCGAGGACCAACAGAGCGCCTAGCATCGTCGCTTTAGCGAGCACCATGGCGCCGTACGCCGTACCGAGTATCGCGCCCCACGATCCGATATACCGCACGCTCAGCCAAATGCCGCTCAATGCCAGTGCGCCAACGCTGACGAAAGCCATGCGCGAGAAGCGTTCGGTCACGTACCACTGGGTTGTCAGGTCTTCCGCGCGAAAAAGCGCAAGCACCAGGAACGGCAGGCCGCCGATCCAGAAGCCGGTGGCCAATTCGTGTACGCACGACAAGGCGATCAGCAGAGGGCGCCCATCAATGCGCGATGCAGCATGGTTCGTCATCACGGATGCGCCCATGATCACCAGCGCCAGCGCTGGAAGGGCCCACGAAGCAAACTTCTTGTTGCCGCTGGTCACAATTGCAGTCAGCAACGCTGCCACCAGCACAATGCAGCCTGAGATGAAGAAATTTGCGCCGACCACTCCGTCGAAGCCGATCTCCGCCGTTGCCATCAGCACTGCGGAGTTCACGTACAGATACAGCAGCTGTACCACCGCGAGCCCGATAGCGCTGATGCGTAATAGACGCCAGGTAGAAGCTTGGATCCTCGCGATGCTTTCCGGCGATGCCTGTACTGAACCCCTCGCGACCCACAGGACAAACATGACGCCGCCCAGCAGCACGGACTGGAACACCAGTGTACCGGCGCGTAGTATGACCGAGAAAAACGAGAAGAGATCGACCAGCTTGAGCAGCATTGAGTGCTAATTCACCGTGAAGGGAATCTCGCCCTTGCTCATGTGACCGTCAGAGGCAAGAACTTGCCATTGCAGTTTGTAGGCGCCTGGCTTCAGCCCCGCGGCATGGGTTTGCAGCGTGTCGGGCGTGGCCTGACCAGCAAGGGAGAGAGTCGAGATGGTTCCGTCGGGAGCGACCAGTTTCACGCGCGATCGTCCGCCATCGATACGCACATTGAACCGCAGGTTAATGTCGAAGTCAGGCCCCTTGACCGTGGAATTCAGCTTCGGACTCGAATCCATCAGGATGGCGTGTGCCCAGCAAACCTGGGTTGCTGCCACGATAACCAGCAGGAGTATCAAAACCGAAGTCTTGCGATAGATAAGACCGCTCAATTCGCCTTCCTCCGCGAGGAAAAATCTTCGCCCATCACATTTGAAGGGACCTTCTTAGGATACTCGTGCCGTACGCCTGCTCTCAACTTGAGCCGCCTGGCGGACGTCTTAAGGTAAAATTCGCGCTGGTCCACCGGAGGCATTACGGGATGTTCATCAGGAAACTTTGGCTGTTCGTCGCTTCGATCGCAATTTTCGGCATCATGGTTTCAGCAGTCGCCCAACAGCCCGACGCTGAACAGGAAAGTCAGTTTCGCTTCCGCTTCGTTGGCCCCAAGGTCGGAAACCGTATCGCCGCCGTGGCCGGAATTCCCGGAGACCCCAGCATTTACTACGCAGGCGCTGCTTCCGGCGGGATCTGGAAATCGACGGACGGTGGCAACCGCTGGACCCCCATCTTCGACAAGCAACCGGTCGCCGCGATTGGCGCGCTCGCGGTCGCACCCTCTGACCCCAGCACCGTATGGGCCGGAACAGGGGAGGCCTGGGTCATTCGCGACAGCGACGTGATGGGCGATGGCATTTATAAATCGACCGATGCCGGCAAAACATGGACCAATATGGGTCTACCCGACTCCGGCCGAATCGGCCGCATCATCATTCATCCTACGAATCCCGACATCGTTTTCGCATGCGTTCTCGGCAGGGTTACCGGGCCGCAACAGGAGCGCGGCGTCTACCGCACTACCGATGGCGGCCAGCATTGGGAGCGGGTGCTCTTCGCCGGAGAGAACGTAGGCTGCTCCGGTCTCTCGATGGACGCACACAATCCGCGCACCTTGTTTGCCGGAATGTGGCAAGTCGAGATGAAGACTTGGGGCGAGTTCAGCGGCGGACCGGGCAGCGGTGTTTACGTTTCCCACGACGGTGGAACGAAATGGACTCGCATCGAGGAACACGGCATGCCCAAGTCGCCCGTCGGCAAGATCGATGTCGCGGTTTCGCCCAGCAACTCAAACCGCATCTTTGCCCTGATACAGACCAGGGACCAAGGGTCGCTCTGGCGCTCCGACGACGGTGGCGAACAGTGGAAGGCCGTCAATTACCAGCGCGCCTTGATCGGACGCGCTGGGTACTACATTCGCGTTGCGGTTTCTTCCGGCAGCGACAACGAAGTTTATGTCGCCAATAGTTCCTTCCACCAGTCGCTGGATGGGGGCGAGAATTTCCACGAAACTCGCTGGGGCGGTGACACTCACGACATCTGGATCGATCCCACCAATCCTGACCGCTTCGTGATTACGGATGACGGCGGCATGCTCATCACCACCGTTCACGGCCGCGGCTTCCATCGCGTCAACCTGCCTATCGGACAGATGTACCACGTCGCGGTGGACAATCAGATTCCGTACTACTTCTACGCCAACATGCAGGATGACGGAAACATGCGCGGCCCCAGCGTACCCTTCGATCAGCCCGAAGGCGGATGGGACCGCGGGATGGGCGGCTGCGAGTCGGGCTTCACAATTCCCGATACCGTCGATCCCAACATCGTGTGGGCCACTTGCTACGGCAACAAGGTCACTCGCTGGGATGCGCGCAGTAAGGAAGCTCACTCCGTTAGCCCGTGGATGCATACCCTGGACTCGCCTCCCAACGCGCTCAAGTATCGTTGCCACTGGACCGCGCCCCTGGCTGTTGACCCCTTTGACCACGACACTGTTTATTACGGTTGCCAGGTGATTTTCAAAACCTCGAACGCCGGTCACAGCTGGTCGGTCATCAGCCCCGACCTTTCCACGCAAAATCCGTCTCACATCGTGCCATCGGGAGGAATCGTCGGCGATAATCTCGGGCAATTTTACGGTGAGGTCATCTTCGCTATCGCCCCTTCAAAGATTCAGAAGGGACTCATCTGGGCAGGCACCAACGACGGTCAGGTCTGGTACACCAAAGACGGTGGCGCGAACTGGAACAATGTCACAGGGAACATCACCGGGCTTCCGCCGTTGGGCACGATAACCAGTATTGCGCCCTCAACCTTCGAGGCCGGCACCGCCTACATCAGTGTCGACCTCCATCTCGTCGACAATCGCGATCCGTTCATCTACAAGACCACAGACATGGGCAAGACCTGGACGTCCGTCGCCGGCAATCTGCCCAAACACGCGTTGTCCTATGTTAGGAGCGTCACCGAAGACCCTAATGCTGCCGGACTGTTGTTCGCCGGGACCGGCAACGGACTGTACTACTCGCTCGACGACGGCGCACATTGGACCGCATTGCAGAACGGCCTGCCTCATGCGCCCGTCACCTGGGTCGTCGTGCAGAAAGACTTTCATGACCTTGTAGTCTCGACCTACGGTCGCGGACTCTACATCCTCGACGACATCACACCGCTGGAACAACTGGCCAGGAAGCACTCCGACGCGGCAGTTGTCTTGTTCGAGCCGCGTTCGACCTATCGCTTTAGTCGCGCTCCTGCAGCCATGCTTAATTTCTCGTTGAAAGCCAAGCCGAAAGACTCCGTCGAGTTGGAAATTGTGAACTCGCACGGAACGGTCGTCCGCAAGTTGGAAGCCAAGGGCGAGCCCGGCCTGAATCGCGTTAAGTGGGACATGCGATATGAGTCGCCGCGACTGATCGCCCTGCGCACGGCCGCTCCCGATAACCCGCACATCTGGAACGAACCGCGTTTCCGCGACGCCGACTCGCGTCCTATTACACACTGGGGAAGCCAGCCAGCGCTGGTTGGCCCAATCGTCGCCCCCGGAAAATATACGGTGCGACTCAAGGTCGACGGCCAGTCGTTCTCGCAACCGCTGACGGTCTTGCGTGACCCCAATGCCCCGGGTTCGGATGCTGATATCGAACAGTCGGTGGAGACCCTGCTGCAAATCTGCGACAACATCAGCCGCGTTTCCGACACCGTCAACCAGATCGAATGGCTGCGCAAACAACTTGAAGTGGTGCAGGCCATGTTGCGTCCGCCCAAAAAACCGGAGAAGCCGAAGGCAACTCAAGCCGAAGAGGACGACGACGATGAGGCAGAGCCGGCACCCGCACCTCCGCGCCCGCTGACCGAAGCACAGGCCAAACAGCAAGCGGAGCTCCTGCAAGCTGCCGAGGACTTGGACAAGAAGCTTGTGGCGATTGAGCACCGTCTGGTTTCGCAGGCCCTGCTGAACAGCGATGACAAGTATTTTGTCGAGCCCTACCAGGCCTACCTCAACTTGATTTGGCTGAACGCTGAGGTCGGCACGGGCGGTAGCGATGTTGCCGGAGGCGCCGACTTTGCCCCAACTGAAACTCAACTGGGTCTGCTGAAGCAGTATGCAGGCGAAGTGAACGCGGTTGAGGCTGACTATCGAAGGCTTCTGGCGGACGAGCTACCTGCGTTCAACCACGCGCTCGAAACCCGCAAACTTGCTCCTCTGGCCGCAGGGGTTGGTCCCGCGGAAGGAAAGAAGGAATGAGCCGGGACCGTCTGCGACCTGCTATGAGATCGTCTGTGATTCGCGGCATGAACAAAGACGGGAAAAGTATAGCCGCGCGCAAACGGTTTTCTTACCCACCCGCAAGTGCCAACAACGCGACCCGCGATTCACGGCTTCTCCGCAAGAGTCACGATGATTAATCACGCTGCTTTCGGTGTAGAGGCGACGACTCGGCCGACGACCGGCTCATGGGACGAAGCTGTAGAACTGACCAATTGATCCAAGGAGAAGAAACCCGCACCGAAGATGAAGACCAGCAGCGACGCCATCAGGAACGTGAACGGATCAGCATTATAAAATTTGCCGGGGTCGGAAAATACCGACATGAGGGCCTCACGGTCTGCCGTGACATACGCCATTAGCATATTGACGCTTAGAACGAGCCCTATCACACGCGAGCCCAGGCCAATCGCCAAAAGCGCGCCACCGAACAGCTCCAGGTTTGAAATAGCGAGCGCGGTGAAGTGGGGGGCCGGCAGTCCCAGCGACGAGAAGAACTCTGTTACCCCTGCGATGTTGTGCAGCTTGCCCCAGCCGCTCTGCATGAGTTGCCATCCCCAGTACAAGCGTACGGCGAGCAGGAACGGCGACTTCAGAGAATCAGCAGCGTTCGTGTAGATCTGGTAGGTCCGAGAAATAATGTGGCGTAGTTGAGTGTTCATTCGATTCTCTCCTCAAAGTTTTGCAATTTGCGTGGCCTTGTGGCTCGCTGCAAATACGATTCGTGATTCTGCGAAAAGTGACACAGGTTGGCGAGTTGATTTAGACGGAGGCTGCCCGCAAGTCGAAAAGAAAAAGCGAGTGTTCAGCTTGAACTGCCAGGTGAACACCCGCCCTGTTTCCTTCGGATTCGGGTTATGCTGCCGTCACTGCTTCCAGTTCAGATTGTGGCCCTTCGACTGGATCGGCGACTTCGCAGAAGACCTTGATGGCGCTGCGGTCACCGGTGAGCTGACGGAAAAGCTCCTCGAAATTCTCCAAGCCTTTGATCGGGTTAGTGAGAAGCTTTGCGAGCCAGCCGGGATATTCTGCCTCTGACTGTGCCATGTCGCGCACGCCCGACTCGAAGTATTCACGGTTGGCATTCACTGTTCCGACCATCACCTTGTTGCCCAGTACGAAGTCTAAGTTGATGCGGTCTGCATGGACTTCGATGGTCTTGTCACCGCCGGTTACGCTGGCCAGCACCAGCACGCCGTTCTTGGCCAGTCCCTGCATTGCGTCGAAGACGACAGCGGAGTTGCCAGTCGCCTCAAAGATGATGTCGTAGGGTCCGCACTCTTTGGCGCACTCCATGAACGGCAACTGTGAGGTTGCGTGGTAATGCGCCTCGAGCGCCTCGATGAGGTCGGCGTTGCGGCTGGGCTTGGGACTGCGGGCGAACGTGTCCACCTGGAATCCGCGCAAGCGCAATACGAGTGTCGCGAGGAGCCCGATTGTGCCTGCGCCCATCACCGCCGCGGTGCGCGGTCTCCAAACTCGGAGCCGCCGCTGGATTTCGTAGGCCTGCACGATGCCTTTCTGCACTACGGTCATCGGTTCGAGTAGGACGGCGATGTCCTTCAGCCCCTGCGGTATCTTTACGATGTACTCGGGATCGTCCACGTAATACTCGGTAAGAAAGCCATGCAGACGGCTGATACCGCGCTCGAAGTAGGCGTCATCGGTAGTCATGTCGTAAGTACCGATCTTGTCGTACAAACTCGATCCTGGGCGACGCACAGTTGCTACAACGTAGTCGCCGGTCTTGAACTCGGTAACGTTCGGACCTACCTCTTCCACCTGACCGAAACCTTCATGCCCTATGACGAGAAATTCGTATCCATTTGGAGCTGCGCCGTACTCGGCTGCGTTGATTTCTTTGTCTGTTCCGTCCACTCCGACCTTCAGGATCCGCACCAGCACTCCTCGTCCATTGGGTACATCGTTGACGTCGGGCTTCTTCAAGTCGGCAAGATGAACGGTGTCGCTCTGGCCGGGAAAAACTGCGATGGCCTTCATGTTCGTAGATCTCCTTCGTAATTAATCTGCGGCCACGGCCGCCAAGGTTTCTGCAGGTTGCACATTCTTTTCGCCACTCTGCTGCAGCAGCTTAGCGACCAGCGCCGTCCATCCGGTCTGATGACTGGCCCCGATGCCGGCTCCGGTGTCACCGTGGAAGTACTCGTGGAAAGGAATGAGGTTGCGCCAGTTTTCGTCGGTCTGAAACTTGCCGTACTCGCCGAACACGGGGCGGCGGCCTTTGGCATCGCTAGCGAAGATGCTGCTAAGACGACGCGACAACTCAGCCGCTACCTCCCACAGCGTCAGATAGTTGCCGGAGCCGGTTGGACACTCGACTTTGAAGTCGTCGCCCAGGTAGTGGTGGAAGCGCTGTAGCGCCTCCACCAGGAGGAAATTCACCGGGAACCAGATCGGCCCGCGCCAATTGGAGTTGCCGCCAAACAAACCTGTACGCGACTCACCAGGCTCATAATCCACGGTGTGCTCGATGCCACCAAGATGAATGGAATATGGATTACCGTCGTGATAGCGCGACAGGGCCCTGACGCCGTATGGCGACAGGAACTCCTTCTCGTCGAGCATGTATTGAAGGATGCGACGGAGCTTCTTGGCATCGGCAATGGACAGCAGGCGGCGTTCGTTCTCGCCGGTCGTTCGCATACACGCCAGGTTACTGGTGAGGTCGGGACGGTTGTCGATGAACCACTCCATACGACGCTTGAACGAGGGCATCTGATCGAGCAGTTCCGAGTCGAGCGTTTCGACAGCGAAGAGCGGAATAAGTCCCACCATGGATCGCACCTTGATCGGCACTCGAACGTCGTCGCCCGCGTGAAGTACGTCATAGAAGAAACCGTCTTCTTCGTTCCACAAGCTGTGCCCCTCGTGATGGCACATGGCATCGGCGATATAGAGGAAGTGCTCCCAGAACTTGCTCGCCACGTCTTCGTAGGCCGGGTCGTCTTTCGCCAGCTCGAATGCAATAGCAAGCAGGTTGAGGGTATACATTGCCATCCAACTGGTTCCGTCAGATTGCTCCAGATGGCCGCCGGTCGGCAACGGAGCGCTCCGGTCGAAAACGCCAATATTGTCGAGACCGAGGAAGCCGCCCTGGAAGATGTTCATACCTTCAGCATCTTTGCGATTCACCCACCAGGTGAAGTTCAGCATCAGCTTGTGGAAGATACGAACCAGGAATGCGCGATCGCCCTGTCCGCGCTGCTTCTTGTCGATCTTGTACACGCGCCACGCCGCCCATGCATGGACCGGCGGATTTACGTCACCCAGCGACCATTCGTAGGCCGGCAACTGCCCGTTGGGATGCATGTACCATTCCCGCGTAAGCAGGACGAGCTGTTCCTTTGCGAACTCCGCGTCTACCAGTGCGAGCGCGACGCAATGGAACGCCAGGTCCCAGGCGGCGTACCACGGGTACTCCCACTTGTCGGGCATGGAGATGACGTCAGAGTTGTACAAGTGGGGCCAATCACGATTACGACCACCCTTGCGTTCCTCGGGCGGAGGAGGTCCGGCGGGATCGCCTTCCAGCCACTCCCGCTGCACATAGTGATAAAACTGCTTCGACCAGAGCAGGCCGGCCAGGCTCTGACGCATTACGTTCTTGGCGTCCTCCGAGAGATCTTCTGGAATAGCGGTGGTGTAGAACTCATCCGCCTCAAGTTTGCGTGTGAGGAACACCCGATCGAAATCGCCGTTCAGTGGGTCTTTGGCAGTCGGCCAATCCTGGTCAGTGAATCGCAATTTGATGGTGACTGTTGCGCCGGCCGCGACGGTGAAACGATAGTCCGGCGAGGCCTTCGTTCCTTCGCCCTCCGGATTTACGGCGTCCAGCCGTCCATTGACCACAAAATCGTTGATTCCGTCTTTGCACAGCACCGGCCCGGGAGCATCGTACAGCCGGCGAGTATTCGTTTCGTTCTCTGTGAACAACACTGACGGCTTGTTCTCGAGATACAAGTACCGCCTGCCGTACATCGGGTCATCGACGTGAAGCACTGTACCCGGCCGTCCGTTAGGTCCTTTCGCCATGCGCGGTTTCTGCACATCGCGCTGCCATGACCAAGTGTTACGAAACCAAATTGTTGGCAGTAACCGAAGCCGGGCCGCCTCGGGCCCGCGATTTGTTGCACTGATGCGGATAAGCAGGTCTTCGGGCGTGGCCTTCGCGTATTCCACGACCACGTCGAAGTAGCGGTCGTCGTCGAAAATGCCGGTGTCGATCAGTTCAAACTCGGGATCGTCTTTGCCGCGTCGGCCGTTCTCTTCCACCAGTTGCGCATACGGGAACTCCGCCTGCGGATATTTGTACAGGTACTTCATGTAGGAATGCGTCGGGGTACTGTCGAGGTAGAAGTAATATTCTTTGACGTCTTCGCCGTGATTGCCCTGGTTACCGGTCAATCCAAAGATCCGCTCTTTGAGGATTGGATCCTTCTCATTCCAGAGTGCAAGCGCGAAGCAGATGCGCTGGTGGCGGTCGCAGACGCCGGCAATCCCTTCTTCGTTCCACCGGTACGCTTTCGAGTGGGCCGCATCATGAGATACAAAGTTCCAGGCGTCGCCGTTCCCGCTGTAGTCTTCCCGTACCGTGCCCCAGGCACGCTCGCTGACATACGGCCCCCAACGTTTCCAGTGTGACTTGCGATCGCGGCTCTCTTCCAGCCGCTTGTGCTCTGCCGTATTTTGTGTGCGTCCGTCCATACTCTCTCTCCTCATTAGCGTTGTAGCAGTAACAACGAATGTCCATCGGGATCGCGAATCAGCTCAGCTTGAGTCGCATGAAATAGGAGTTTCGAACCCGCAATTGGTTTCACCGAAACCGGAAGATATTTTCGATCCATCAACGCCGAATTCAGGCTGGCGATATCGTCCACCAACAAAACGGTCTCGTGATGAGAAATGTCGGCGGCGTTCCCGTTTTCTGCCGCAGGACGCCCGTCGCGAGGTGAGATATATTCCAGGAACTCCACCCCGATGCCGCCTGAGCTTCGCAGGGACGTAACGCGCAGGTGCGCGCCGAATACGTTGTTTAGGTGCTCCTGCTCGAAGCCGTAGTTCTCGCTCTCGCCCGCAACACGGAGGCCAAGCAGGACGTGGTAGAAACCCAGGCTAGCGTCAGTATTGGAGACAGCAATCGCAGTGTGATCCAGGCCGAGAAATACCTTGCCGCCGGCCTTCTGCCATTTCGGGTCGCCCTTGCCGGACGGAAATTGCAGCACTTCCAGCGGATGTCCGTCGGGGTCCTTGAAGTAGAAGGCTTTGATGCCCGCGGCAGCCGTGTTCCAGTCAGGCAGGGTTTGCGGATATGGAGAGATGTGCTGAACATGGTTCTGGCGCAGCATGGCATAAGCTTTGTCCATGTCGCTGACAATGATGGCCACATGCTGAAAAGACAGATCGTTACTCCGCATGTCGGCAGGAACTGCAGCACCCTTCGTGCCGATAAACTGCATCAGCTCGAGGCTCTCGTCTCCCAGCTTGAGGTCCACCGTCCTGACGCGCGCATTCTCGAGGCCGTACAATTCGTCGATTTCACGCCCGGTGCGCGTGACCTCGCCTTGCTTCTCAAACGTGAGCACGCCCGAGTAGAACTCGACTGCGCGGTCCATGTCAGACACCGTCATCACAACCGGACCGATCTGGAGAATGTGGCCGCCACCGGCAGCCTGGGCTGCGAGCAAGGCCGGCAACGCCGTAATCAGCAGCAGCACCGCCAGCCCAAGCCTTCGGCAGGTGAGACTACGAAGCACGTCCCACCTCCGTCGGTTCCTCTAAAGTCGTCGTTACTCCCATCCGGTCCAGGATGTGATCGCCTACACGTAGCGCATTGGCGATGATCGTAAGCGCCGGGTTCACCGCTGCGCTCGACGGGAAGAAGCTGCCATCTACAACGTAAAGATTGTCGAGGTCGTGAGCCTTGCAGTTCATGTCGAGCGCCGAAGTTTTGGGATCGTGTCCGAACCGGATCGTTCCATTCTGGTGCGCGACGCCGGCGAGCGGAATTCGCTGGCCGACATACAGATTTCGGCCGAACAAGCCCTCATGACAGTTGTGACCGTGCACCGGGCAACTGTGGTGCTTCATGGCTTCTTTCAACTTGCCTTGCAGTCGGGTGTGCGCCTCCAGATTGTTGGGCGTGTAGGCAAGCACGATCTTGCCGTTTCGGTTGATTGTCACCCGGTTGTCAGGATCGGGGAGGTCTTCCGAAGTCAGCCAGAAATCCAGCGAATGTTTAGCCATCATTTCCAGCGTGAAGTTAGGTGCGATGGGCGGCGCACCAGCGCGCAGCGTGATCGCATCCAGCTTGCCGACGAAAGAGATGTGGCCCATGGGATACGGAAAGTCGTCCGAGCCGAAGTAGAAATCGTTGATTCCCAGTGTCTTTTGGAACACTGTAGGGTTCGGGCACTTGGAGATCGCCATCAGCACGGAATTGGTGTGACCCATGTAATGACGTCCCACAACGTCGGAGCGGTTGGCCAAGCCGTTGGGGTGTTTGTCGTTCGCCGAGCGCAACAACAGCGCCGCAGAATTGATAGCGCCGCAGGAAACCACTACGATGTCAGCGGAGAATCGCTCTTCGTTGCCACTCCGTTCCACCACGACCGCATTTACCTTCGTGCCCGAGGCGTTCGTTTCTAGCCGTCTTCACCAGCGAGTTTGTCAGCAATGTGACGTTGGGATACTTCACAGCTTCGTCGACGCACAGCACCTGCGCGTCCGCCTTGGCATACATGAGGCAAGGGAACCCATCGCAGGTGTTGCAGCGTATGCAGCGACTCTTGTGGGGATTCTTCTCATCGAGCATGACGCCCATCGGGACGTGAAAGGGATTTAAACCGCCTGCTGCGAAATCCTCGGCCAACTGCTGGATCCGTGGCTCGTGGCTCACCGCAGGCCACGGGTATGGCGCCGATGCCGAGGGTTCCGTTGGGTCTTCGCCACGATTTCCATGTACCTGGTACAGCTGCTCGGCCTGGGTGTAATACGGTTCGAGGTCGCGGTAACTGATCGGCCACGCGGGCGAAATCCCGCCATGATGGTGCAGTTCGCCAAAGTCGCGTTCACGCAGGCGAAACAATGCCGCCCCATAAAACTTCGTATTACCGCCCACGTAGTAATTGGTGTGCGGATGAAGGTCGTTGCCGTCCTTGTCGAGCCATTTCTCGTCGGTGTTGTAGTGGGCATCGACGTTGACGACCTTGGGGTCCCAGTTCGCCTTCTCACGAGGCACATAGTCACCACGCTCCAGGATGAGAACGCGCTGGCCAGATGGCGCCAGGTGATAAGCAAGGGTGCCTCCTCCTGCGCCGGTCCCGATGATGATGATGTCGTAACGATTGTCGTTTGACACAGCAGTCCTCTCCTCCTGCCCGCAAGCGGGCTGTTGTAAGTCGTCAGAATGTCCCTTGGGTCTACGGTTAGCCGGTTGTGGCGCAGGTCTCTGGGCCGTGCATATAGCCGCACCGAAAGATGCAACGCCCACTTCCCGAATGATTAAGTTTGGCGCAGATGACCGAGTGCAATCCGCGCGTGCAAACGAACACCTCTGCAGCACTTAACATCCCGATGAGCGGCGCCGTGAAGTAAATCCACAGGCCCTGCCACTGCATTCCGACGACATCGCTGGCAAACGTGCGCGCTGGGTTCATGCTCATCCCCGAAAGCGGTGCTTCAAAGGTTATGAACAACATCACCATCGCGCCGGCGGCGAGTCCGGTGTACCGGGCGAACTTGTGGCTGTTCGAGACGTTTAAAATCACAGTCATTAGCAAAAACGTGATGAACACCTCAGCTACGAATGCAATGGCGGCTCCGCGCACGCCCGGGCGAGTAATCGCGAAGTTTACGTTCCGGTGCGCGAGAGTCTGGCCCCAGGTTAAGAAAGCGACGGTTGTTCCGAGCATGCCCCCGAGGAATTGGGACAGCCCGTAAAAAGCAGCGTCCCAACCAGCGACCTTACCGAGGCGGAAGAACGTCAACGTCGTTGCAGGGTTCATATGCGCACCCGAACGACGACCCAGCGGGGAATAGATCAAGAGAATGGCTGTCAGGCCCATTGCTAATCCACCGAGGAAGCGCCGAAGGTCCGTGTCTGCCACTGCCATCCTCACAGGTGACGCAGGGTGTTCCAGAACAGCCGAGAATGTACAGGCCGAAATCATGAAAATGCCAAGACACAATCCCTCGATCATGTATTCCGGCCAGTGTTGCGTAAACGCCCGTTTGGCGTTTTGCGACCAATGCCCGGCCTTGGCGCCGGCAGCCACAGGTTTTAACAGCAGTTGTGCTGCAAACATTTGCACCGCTGCGGCTGGAGTACATTGGGTTTCGGGTCTCATGCGCGGTGGGATTCGGCGCCGCGTGAAAGGTTACGGCTCAGGCAAGAAATTTCAGATCAAAAGATCCTTCTGCAGCTTTTCTGCGTACTAGTAGATGAAGCCAAAGCCATGTTTGGTGATACCTTGGGTCACAACAAATTCGTAAAATCTTGTTGATTATCGAAGTTTTGTCTAGATTTCTTCTGATCTGACAATGGCAGCCCCCAGTTCGCAAACCAACGACCGTGAAGCGCAGTTGATTCATCGAGTTTGCCGCGGAGAGCACGAAGCTTTCTACGAACTGGTGCGCCCCTACGAACGCGCTATCTACTTTGCCGCCGTGGGAGTATTAAGCAATCCTGCCGACGCAGAAGAGGTCGCGCAGGAGACAGTCCTGAAGGCCTTTAATGCGCTCCCGAACTTTCGATTTGAGGCAAAGTTCAGCACGTGGATCATTCAGATCGCTATTAACGAATCGCGCATGAAACTCAGGAAGGACCGTCGCCACCTCTACGAATCAATAGAAGCCGAGCGCGAAGACGAGGAAGGAGAATACCGGCCAAAAGACCTGGCTGACTGGCGGGAGATTCCTTCCGAGGAGCTGCAGAGAAAAGAGCTCCGAGACGCGCTCAAAAGAGCCATGGCCGCGCTGGCGCCGAAATACCGTGAAGTACTCATACTGCGGGACGTGCAGCATGTCAGCATCGCCGAAACCGCACATATACTGGGTATTACCGAAGCCAGTGTAAAAACCCGTTTATTGCGGGCGCGCCTGCAGATGCGTGAAGCCCTGGCTCCCGGCATCGACGGGTCGTGGACCACGGGAAGAAATGAATTCAAGAGAGTTAGACCCTGGTCATGAGTCGGGTGTAACAATTTTGTCGGATCGGCATCTACTCTATGGTGATTGAAATTAGCTGCGTTGAGGTGTGGCGCGAGATCTCGAACTACATCGACGACGCCCTCCAACCCGAATTGCGGTCCCGCATGGAAGCGCACTTCAAAGTGTGCAAGCACTGCTCCGCCGTATTGGACGGGACCCGGAACGTCGTCAAGCTCGTCGCCGATGAAGCGGAGTTCGAGGTCCCGGCGGGTTTCGGGCAGCGGTTGTATTCCAAGCTGAACGCCAGCCTGGATACGCCTTAGATAGGCTGGCTTAATCAATCACATCCGGCAAATCGGCATTATCGATGTAGCGAATAATGCGCCACTCGCCGTTGGCCTGCTTTTTCCAGAGTTCTAAATAACGCTTGCGAACAAGTTGGGCTGCTCCGCCTGATTTTGGAGTCAACGTAAACTCATGCCAGCCATAGTCGTAGGCGATGTCACCGGATATCGCGATTGCGGCCATGATGATAGTCAGGCGGACGTCGAACTCGGCAAATAGGCTGTCGAGATAGCGACGCAACCTCAACGGAGCATCTATGCCATAGCAGCTGGGGCGACCGTCCGAATTGTCTGTGAACTCCGGAGCGAACACCGATAGGATTCTGTCGGCGTCCGCTGTATTGAACCCCTCCCGATATTCCGTTTTGGCTACGTTAATCGCGTAAGTGTCATCCACGGGCGTTCTGACCTCAGGCCACTCTAGCCTAAAAGTATAGGTAGTAACACGCCTAGACCCAAAACCAGGAACCACAGCGCTGGCGCGGGCGTTCCCAACGGCCGCACGCGCCGCTTCTCGCGCATGGCAATCCGCGGATCGAGCATCAGCCAACGCAGGTAGCGATTTTGCAGTATCAGGAAGACGCAGGCAGTGACTGCGCCGAAGACCAGGTGCCCGATCAAGGACGGTAACAGCGCCGAAGCGGCGTCAGTGCTCCAGTCGCAGACACCAGTTAACAGGAGAGGTAGCAGCGTCATTGGCCCGAGATACCACCACGTCAGACCGAACAGCCATCCCCATGCCACCCCGGCGCTGAGATTGGTTGCCTCGTTGCGAAACAGCAACCCAAACGTCATCCCAATGGACGCGCTCACAAGCAGATGCACCATCAGCCCGTGCCAGTTACTGAAGCTCGTATCCAATCCTGCAACCTTAGTGAGCACTCCGGTTTTCAACATGATCGGACTGGAGACGATCCCTCCAACAAATCCTGCGATGGCGCCCCATCCCAGCGACTGCAGCACGCGCAATCCGGGGCCGTGCGCCTCTCGATTCAACGGGTCGGACTGTATGAACAAACGAACCCAGACCTTGTCCAATGTCGCATAGCTCACACCGAGGATTAGTCCGTACAAAATGTGGCCGACCAGCGAGCCAAATATGGCGCTCCCGGCTTCGGATGTCCAATCCAGCGGCGCCCGCGAAACAATGGGCCACAGGGTCATAGGCCCAAGAAACCACCACAGGATTGCGTAACCAATTCCCCATCCCATGCACGAGCCATAACCACGCACGTCACGCTGAAACAGCACTCCGAAGATCACTCCCATCAGTACTGCGATCGAAAATTGCAGCACCAAGCTGGTAGCGCGCGATGGGAGCGAGCTCAATCCCGATATCAGCGGAAAATAGTCACCCGCCGACATCCAGCGGTCAAAGATGAATCCCCCTAGCACGCCGGCGAGCCCTCCAGCCAGCAATGCACGCGTCCAGTTGAAATGGCTGTTGATCTCGACGGCGCGCATTCCGTTGCGTGTACCAAACACCAGTCCAACCGGCATTCCCAAGCAAAGCAGATAGCCCACCAACAGTGGAAACTCGTCGCGGGCCCCCACCGCGGTCATGGAGTGAAACCCTCGGTCAAACAGCAGTCCCAACCCTGCTGGAAAAACCAACCACGTCAAGAACGCAGCCGCTAAGCCCCAGATCAATCCTGCTCCTGCGCTCGACGCGCGCGATGCAAAGAGCAGAGCAAAGACCAGGCCAAACAGAGTCCCAACTGCCAGTCCATGAATTAGCGGTGCGCCCAAGACGAGGCTCTGCACAGTACCCCCGGCAAGACCTACCGCCATGCCGATTGATAGCTCGCCTTTGAACAAGCTAACCACATTAGTCTCAACGTCGATTGCGGCAACCGATTGTGTAACCGACATAGTACTTCGCTCCTACCTCAGGTCAATGGTCTGCACGATGTCTTTCGGGAAGAACAACTCCACCGTCCAGTCCACCAGTACGCGAATCTTCCGTTCGAGCCCGGGGAGTTTCCCCAGGTAAATGCCCCTCCACAGAAGCCAAGCGAGTAGTCCCGAGAATTGCATCGCCTTATCGCGTGCGAAAGGAACCGTCAGCTCCGCGCAGGCAGTCTGGTGACCGACTACGCACAGCGCTCCGAGGGAGTTGAAGTGAAAGCCTCGCCCTGGCCGTCCTTTCAGGCTGGCTCGGATGTTCTTTGCCAGCGTTGCTGCCTCACGCAAAGCAAACTGTGCGGTGGGGGGACAAGAACGTCCCGTCTTGGCATCCACTACAGCAGCGCAGTCTCCCAGTGCCCAAACTCCTGTATGGCCAGGGATCGCCAGCGTCGCGTCAACCACCAACGCGCCCCGTTTGTCCTTGTCCAACGGTAGCGTCTTGGTCAGTGGATTCGGTGCAGTGCCGGCAGTCCAAACCAGCGTCTCGGCCGGAATCTCTCCGTCGCTCAGTACTACCACACCCTTGCGTGCGTCGGAGAGTCGAGTGTTCAGCCTGAATTCGACGCCGCGCATTTCCATGCGTTTCTGCGCATAGCGACCCAGCGACTCACTCAACTCAGGCAGAATCCGGTCGCGAGAGTGAACTAGTACAATCCGCACATCTTCGCGCCGAAGATTCGGGTAGTCAGCCAGAATCCCACGAGCGAAGTCGTTGACCGCGCCGGCCAGTTCGACACCCGCAAATCCGCCGCCCGCAATGACAAACGTCAGCAATGGCTTACGCGCCTCGGGATCTCTTTCCCGATCCGCGCGCTCAAACATCTCGATAACGTGGTTCCGTATGCGGATAGCATCGATCAGGCTCTTGAAATCGAATGCCAGCCGTTGCACATTGCTCAGGCCGAGATAATTCGACACTGCGCCTAAGGCGAAGACCAAGTGGTCGTACGTCAGTTCGTTTTGGCAGCTTTCCGCGCCATTTCCTGCGTCAAGCGAAACTCTTCTGCTCTCGAGATCAACCCCAGTTATCCGCCCACGAACGAATTCCGTACGGTGCAAGGCTGTGCGAAGCGGGGTACTGATGTGACTCGGTTCCAGGCTGCTGCCTGCCACTTCTGCCAGCATGGGAGTGAAAAGAAGTGCGTTGGTTTCGCTCACCAGGGAGATCGAAACCGATCGGTCTTTTTCTAGTTCACGCTCCAGACATTCCGCAGCCTTCATCCCTGCAAAACCGCCGCCCAGGATTACGATGCGCTTCTTTGGGGTCAGGTCCTGTGTCTCAGACGTTTGTTCCGGGCCCAGCCACCGTGCGGCAATGTCGTTGGCCAGCTGTGTACAGAATCCCAAGGTCACGCCGAACAGCACCCACCCCACCAGGGCAGGAAAATGCGAGCGCATCTGCTCGGCGCTCCACTCAGGCATCTGTCCAGAGAGTAGCGGCAGGGCAATAACACTGATGACCGCCCAGAGAGGCACTCCGTAAGCCCCGGCAGTAAATATATTGTCGAGGTATGCTCCGGGTGTCGGTCCGGTCAGGACGGCAAAGCCGGCTCCAATCAACGCTCCTAGCAGTAAGACACCAACGACATGACCGAGGGCCGCCAACAACGGGCCCGAAGCAATCATTCCGGCGATGCTTCCTATCGCTACACGCCTGACAAATTGGTTCATCCTGACCTCGCCTACGATCCCTCGCACCTGGACTTTAATACCCGCCTTGATATCGGTTGAGAGTCGGGTTACTTAAAAAAGTTTCGTGTCTTGCGGAGGCGGGGCGGAAATTGCGGAACATTAACCTAATTGCTCGAGTCGGACCAACAGCGGTGACAGCCGGTAAGGAACATTCGAAGGGATCACCCAACGCCCGACTTGGCGGATCGCACAAACTAACCCACTGTCGTAGCTAACTATACCACCACGGAACCAGATGGCTACTCTGCTAACGCAGGTGGAGGATAGTGCTCCGATGTTGTCATTAAGGCGAACGCAGGTAATGGGTAGCTTATGGCGGCTCCCGGCGAGCGTCGGGTGTGCTGCTGAGGTTCCTAGCTTACAACAGCTTTGGCTTGGCGGTTCTGTTTGCGGG
The DNA here is from genome assembly GCA_963738905.1 of uncultured Acidobacteriaceae bacterium. Taxonomy (GTDB): domain Bacteria; phylum Acidobacteriota; class Terriglobia; order Terriglobales; family Acidobacteriaceae; genus DASRAA01. The sequence goes on along the minus strand of CAVTYG010000003.1, from coordinate 256,616 downwards.
GTCGGGCGATTTCGCTATTCAGACTTTGGTTCTCCATCCAGGTGTCGAGGATGCTCTTTTTGAACTTCCAGCGGTTGCCAAGCTTAAACGCGGGAATCCGCTCTTCCGAGACATATTTGTAGAGGGTGTCGGGAGAGACTCCGAGATATTGGGAAGCCTGCCGAATATTCATTACCTCGCGCGCATCAGCCATGCCCGACCCTCCCGGTACTGCGAGCCCTTTGTTATGCCACGACTCGCGTCTGATAGTCACACTTCTTTGCTGGCGACTCCCGAAAGATTCCCAGTCGGATGCCTTTTTTTCAGGAAATCGTCGTGGTTTTGGCGGGTGTTTCGCCCGATTTTCGCGATTCGCGTTCTACCAAACGCTCACCATTGTAGGGCGTACCTCGGCCCTCGACCAGAGTCTCGCTGTTATCGCAAACGATACCTGTCTAACCCAGTGATAAGTTAGGATGGGTTGGCTGGCCTGGAGGCACTTTGCTCTGTAGCAGTTGCGGCTTCGAGAATCCGCTCGGTCACCGTTATTGCGGAATGTGCGGCACTCCGTTTCCGCACCGCCCACTGACCGTACCGGACGCGCAGAGCACGTTGAGTTTCTCCAGCGCGCCCTTCGAAGTCACTCCGGCTCCGCCCCCAGCCCAGGCCATTGAATCCGTTGAGTCACTTCAGGGAGTTACCGAGGTTCCTAACCCCGAGGAATCGTCGGTAGGGACGGTCGTTCGCTCCTGGACCAGAGTCGAGCCAGAGCCCATTGAGATTGAAAAGCTTCCACCGGTCGAGGCCCCTAATCGATCGCTGCGCCACCATCGGAGCGACAGGGTACACTCCCCGAGGTCGAAGCGTCAGCGGCTCAACCTGGGATGGAGGAGGTTCACGAAGCGCCGGTTGAAGAGCCGCACTTCGAAGTTGCGAGCGCAGTCGAGGACGTAGTCGCCGAGTCCGAAACGGCTAAAGAAAGCGAACCCGCTCCGGTTAACGATTCGCCGGCGGCGGCTCACACAGACCAGACACAGGCAGCCTCTTCACAAACGCCCGAGCCACCTGTGCAGAAGCAAGAACGGTTCCTGGTTCCTCGGCCCGCGCGGCCGGTTGAGGTGCGCCCCGCGTCCAGCGATGTGGTCACCCGGGAGCCGGCAATTGTAAGACCGCCCCTGCCGGAGCGGTTCACGCCTCCTCCTGCCTCCGCCGGGATGCCGACCTTCAAAGAGGTGACGGAGGCCGCCGGTGCGCCCGACATCAGTCCCATAGAACCACCAGACGTGAAGCCGGCGAGTGAAGACCAGGAACTTAAGGAGTTTGTCGCAAACTTCCGATACAAGCCGCCAGACGAATCGGTCGACGAACTCACCATGCGCAGCGAAGTCCCTGAGATCGACAACGAAGCGCCCGCCGAATTCCACCACCCATCTTTTGACGGTGATGAAATGGCGCCGCAGGAGGCCGCTCCGCACCCGACCGGCGAGGAGTACTACCCCCGGACGGAGGTAGCTGTCGCTGATCGCTCGCGATTCCTTGAAATTCCGGACAGAGAAAAAGAAAACCGGGAGGTTGCAGACCTCCCGACTCCAGTAGCTTCGACAGCGCCGTCATTTCTCGCACTCGATGCTGCAGCTCCGCCTACGGGTCTGGTCGAGGAAGCTGGGCCAGCGCGCCGCCACCATTGGGGCCTTTGGTCGTTGATTGCTGTTCTGCTCGCTAACGGTCGGAGGCTTGGCGATTCCTCGAGGAACGGGCGCGATCCACTGACGCTTTTCGCGGCCCGCTCGAGCTGGCGCAGAGTGAGTACGCAAAGCTGCGGGAGCGTTACGACGAGTGGAAGGCATCGAGGCCCATGCCGGCGGAAACGGCAGCGCCGATAGAGCAGAAGCCATCCGAGCCAGCGTCGACGCCTGCAACCAACCAGCAGACCGCTCCGACGGCCACCCCAGCCGATAACTCTGCGACCGGTACTGGGGTGCCCAGCGCGAACACACCGCCGGCAGACCAGCAAGCCCAGCCTAATCCGTCAACTTCGAGTCCGGGTGGCTCCTCTGCTTCTGAGGCTCCGTCTGGCGCGAGCTCCGTGGCTCCTTCTGAGGCAAACAAGAGCGAGCCAGTTAAGCCGATCGAACCGCCACCTATTGTCCCTTCTGCTAAAGCGCAGCCGGGTCAACAAGAATTGGCCAAGGCGATGGATGCCAGCGATTCTGCGGCTGCCGCGGCCTGGTTGTGGAAGGCCACATCGCGTGGCAATCCGGTGGCGCCGGTCAGACTGGCCGACATGTACATCAAGGGGCAGGGCGTCCCCAAGAGTTGTGAGCAGGCGCTCGTGTTGCTGCGTTCTGCAGCTACCCACGAGAATGCCCCGGCGCGTAACCGCTTGGCTGCGCTCTACGCCAACGGAACCTGCGTCGCGCGCGATCGGGTGAAGGCTTACGAGTTGTTGTCATCCGCCCTGGCTGCCGATCCCAGCAGTGACTGGGCGAAAGAGAACCGGGAGCAGATTTGGAACCAGATGACCCCGCCCGAACGGGCCGAGGCCCAGAAGTTCCGCTGAGGGAGGGTATTCACGTCACCCAGCTATAATGACTGCATCCGGAGACGTCCTCCGGATGCCTTTTGCATCCCTTAATTTTCCCTGGCATCACAGACTTTCGGAGGAAAGAACCAGAATGGCACATGAAGTTCCACCGCTGCCGTATGACTACTCTGCCCTTGAGCCCTATATCGATACCCAGACGATGCATCTGCATCATGACAAGCACCACCAGGCTTACGTGACCAACTTGAACGCGGCCATCGAAAAGGCCCCTGAGCTCAAAGACCTCAGCATCGAAGACCTGATCAAAGGCTTGGAAAATGTGCCGGAAGCCGTGCGTACTGCGGTCCGCAACAACGGCGGAGGACACATCAATCACAGTATGTTCTGGGCCATCATGGGACCGAATGCCGGTGGAGAGCCCAGCGGCGCCATCGCGGATGCGATCAAGAGCACCTTCGGCGACTTCGCCAGCTTTAAGGAAAAGTTCAACGACGCCGGCGTCAAGCAGTTCGGCAGCGGTTGGGCCTGGCTGGTACGCGACAACGAAGGGAAGCTCCGCATCATCAGCACCCCCAATCAGGACAGCCCTTATACGCAGGGCTTCTATCCCGTGATGGGCAACGATGTGTGGGAGCACGCTTACTATCTGAAATACCAGAACCGCCGCGCCGACTACCTGAAAGAGTGGTGGAATGTGGTCAATTGGCCGGAAGTGAACAAGCGATTCCAGACTGGAAAGTAGCCGAAGAGCGGATGCCACGCCGCTTCAGTCTCGCAGAGGTCTATTCCGAAGGGTGCGCATTTGCGCACCCTTTCTTCTGGTCAGAGAACGCCCGGCTCGATCTAGATGGTTGTGGTCTTTGCAGCGAAGCCGAAAATCGTCGCACTCCACTGGTTGAAGGCGCTGTCATCGAATCCGATCAAGGGTTTCTCTAGCGCTGTAAGCACACTCTCTTGCCGGTATGCGCTTGGCGACTTTTTCCCTAGGATTGCCTGTCGCAACTCCGCCGCCAAGGCAGCCTTGCCTGATGCCTCGAGGTAAGCAGCGAACAGTAGCAGACTTTCAAACTCGTCGCCAGAGATCTCGCGCTTGGCGGAACTCAACAGCTTTGCCATCGTGGACACTTGCTGCTTCAACTCTTGCACGAAAGCGACGTTGGCAGCTTCAAAGTAAAGGCAGAGATATAACAAGCTTAGCGTCGCCTTGAGCGACGGTCCGGGATAGGGCAACGCTCTCTCGGGGCCGGTAAGCTCTTCCTCGAGTGTCAATTGGTAAGTCTTGCCGTAAGACTGCATCAGGAAGGTAAGCATGCTGACCAGGATTTTCTGGGCCGGCTCGTGCGGGACGGAAAGGATGATCTTTGATGGGTCGGTATTCGTCGCAGCATGAACCTTCTCGTTGATTGCAGCCAGCAGCCACAGGCCGATCTGGTAAGCATGGGTGGTCAACTCCAACGCCAATCTGCCCGACGCGATCAGGTTTTCCTCGATGGCCGTCCAGATTCCCCTCACGATGCGCACGTTATGCGCCGCTACTGCCTGATCGTTCTCCGTGGAAAACAAGGCGGCATAGCAAATCCAGCTCAGGTTGGCGACTTTCGAAGGGTCGGCCGAATAGCCAACCAAGTGGTTTGTCTGTCGCTGTTCCAGTTTGCGTTTGATCGACTCCTCGAGCATCAGCGAAACCATGATCGTCATGGAGTCATACGGGTTCTGGTAGTCCGGATACACTTTGCTGCGCCATGCCATTTGCAAAAAGATGCGCGGAAACATGATGAAGAAAGGCGCACACGCGTAGGTATCTTCCTTCCTCCAGCTATCCATTCCAAAGGAATACATTGATGTGGCAATCTTTTCGGCGCTGGCAGGAAATCCCCGGTAAGCCAACTCATAGCCGATCTTGGCGAACCACATGAAGGCGTCGAAGGCGCGGCCCGACTCCTTGCGCTCCAGATTCCGCCGTGCTCCTTGAATCAGGAGAGTGGAGAACGGGGTCTGAAGCAGGTTCAGACCTTTCGGAGCACCCAGCAACTTACCGCCCTTTTCCGCCACTGCAATACCACATTCGCCAACGGTGCTATAGAGCACTTCGCAAAACTTGGCGTTGGGGTGCGATTCCGAGGTCTTGATCAAATGCTCGAAGGTCTCTCGCAGGAACCAGATAAAGCTGTCGTCGTAACTCCGGTAGTCCTCGCGCTTCGTCAGATAAGTCTTCGAGATTTCGCCAAGGTCAGTGATTAGCTGCTGAAACGCCTGAAAGTCCGAAGCGCCAACCAGGCGTTCCGCCAGCGTCTTCAGCGGGAGGATTTGCAAGCGTACGACCTCCAGCTTCTGCGCTGGTACCCTGATCCGCTTTTCGCCGTACTGAGGATAGTCGCCGACTTCCATGCCCAGCGCAAAAGCTTCGGCCCAATCGGATTCCTCGTCCTCATGGCTCAACCGAAACGCGCCTTCCAACGCGACCTTCGCTTCTTCCTTGGCTTTCGGCAATAGGAACTCGACCGGATTGAGCATCGTTGTGATTCGCCGCACCGCCAGCACGAGCACAATGAAGGAAGCTGCGACCAGCACCGTCGTCAGCCATTGCGTCCACTTGTAAGCAGGGAACAGACAACAGAGCAGTACGATAAACAGCGTGCCGACCAGATAATAGCGGTAGGCTTGCAATTCGTCGTCGTCACGAAAGTAGCGCAGCAGCGCCGGGGTGTATTGGCTGGCCACCTGCTGCAAGGGAACGATGGTTACGGTCAGCAGCAGTGTGATCACGGTGCCCATGATCGCGGCATAGGTGTACAGAAGTGTCTTGTCAGTATCGGCAGTGAGCAGAAGATGTTTGATCCGTTCGGGAAAAGACGGATGGGAGGACCACGCTTCGCGGAGTGGGAATGACATCGCGATAAGCCCTATCGGCGCCAGCCGCGCCCCACCTTTGTAGGCTTGTGGGCGCAACGCCCAACGGAGATGGTTTTTTACTCTACAACAACAGACGTAGTTGGGTGCTTCAGGAGGCGACGCCGGCTTCCGGTTACCTCCTGGTCATCCCGCGGTATGTCGTTCAGACGCCGAACTCCGCGTTGACGTCGTTCAGGACCTGGATGCCGCGCTTTTCTGCATCGGTAATCAGTTGCTCGCCCACACTTTTCAGGGTGGCAACGATCTCCATTCCTTTTTGCAGGTAATCCGGAGCATTTTCCAGCAGCCCTTCGAATTTCTCCGGATACTCGCTGGCCAGAACTGCCAGGCCGCCGGCAGCCATCGCCATGCCCGCCGGACGCCTTCCCGTCAGAACCAACATAACGCCTGCACCAATCGCTCCGAAGACGACAGCTTTCTTCCAATTCTGCATGACGTGCTTCTCCTGGATTCTAAAATGCTGGTCGTTCGCGGCTCCCATTCTATCGGAAGGCTAGAACTCGAAGACGGTCGATTGCGCAGCGATGGTGGGGTCCCCACGCGTCCACCGGTCTGCGGAACGATGTATCCTTAGCCATTACCTCCGGTAGGGAAATGCCGCCCGTTTTCGTTCAGCTGCAACGCGGTTGTCGCCTGACCTCGCAGGGTCGCAAAAGGAGCTGCCATGGAGCCGAATTCGCAGGATCGCTCGGTCCCTTCTTACGTTCAGGTATCGGAACAAAAACGATTAAATGATGCCCGCGACCTTGGGGTGCCCTGGAAGAAATGGGGCCCATACCTAAGTGAGCGCCAATGGGGCACCGTCCGCGAGGATTACAGCAAAGACGGAAATGCGTGGGATTACTTCACTCACGATCAAGCGCGGTCCCGTGCTTATCGCTGGGGAGAAGACGGATTGGCGGGCTTCTCCGATGACAAGCAACGTCTGTGCTTCGCTGTGGCGTTATGGAACGGCCGCGATCCCATCCTGAAAGAACGCCTGTTCGGACTGACGAACAGCGAGGGCAACCACGGCGAAGACGTCAAGGAATACTACTTCTACATCGACAGCACACCGACGCACTCTTACATGAAGTACCTCTACAAATATCCCCAGCGTGAATATCCCTATCGCGATCTTGTAGACACCAACCGGCGACGCTCACGTGACGAGATGGAGTATGAACTCCTCGACACCGGAATCTTCGACGATGACCGGTACTTCGACGTGTTTGTGGAGTATGCGAAAGGCGATCCGGAAGACGTGCTGATCAAAATCTCGGTCCACAACCGAGGGCCCGAGACCGCACAAATCCATTTGCTTCCAACGTTGTGGTACCGCAATACCTGGTCGTGGGAACCGACGGAGGTCAAGCCGGCTTTGGCTGAGTCCGGGGGCGCGATTCAGGCGTCCCATCCTGACCTGGGTGAGTACACACTGGAATGTGACGGCTCTCCCGGGTTGTTGTTCACCGAGAACGAATCCAATGCCAAGCGTTTGTGGGGTGCGAAAAATCCTACCCCTTATGTGAAAGACGCTTTTCACGAATTCGTGGTGAATGGCAACCGCGACGCAGTCAATCCTGCGAAGTCGGGCACCAAGGCCGCAGCGCACTACGTGTTGAGCGTTCCGGCCGGAGGTCACCAGACCGTTCGTTTGCGACTGAGAACTAAGCATCAGAGCGATGCATTCGCCGACTTCGATCAGGTCTTCTCGCTACGCGCAACGGATGCTGACGAATTCTACGAGCGCATTACACCGAAGAACCTGAGTGAGGATGAGCGCCGCGTGCATCGTCAGGCGTTAGCGGGCATGCTGTGGTCGAAGCAGTTTTACTATTTCGACCTCGACCGGTGGCTGCACGAACACGACGCTCATCCCATGATGGGTACCAGCAAAGGTAAGGCCCGCAACCCAGAGTGGTTTCACATGCTGAACAACGATGTGATTTCCATGCCCGACAAATGGGAGTATCCCTGGTACGCGGCGTGGGACCTGGCGTTCCATACGATTTCGCTTTCGCTGGTGGACTTCGACTTCGCCAAAGATCAACTGCTGATGATGTTGCGGAGTCTCTACGCCCATCCCAATGGACAGATTCCCGCCTACGAGTGGAATTTCAGCGACGTAAATCCGCCAGTACACGCATGGGCAACATTGTTCCTCTACAACATCGAAAAAGAGTTAGGTCGCGCTGACTTACGCTTCCTGGAGCGTTCGTTCCAGGGATTGATGCTGAACTTCAACTGGTGGGTGAATCGTAAAGACCCGGAGGGACGCAACGTCTTCGCCGGCGGTTTTCTTGGTCTCGACAACATTGGCGTGTTCGATCGCAGTGCTCCCCTGCCCACAGGCGGATACCTCGATCAGGCCGACGGCACCGCGTGGATGGCGTTCTATTGCCTGTGCATGTTTGAGATGGCCCTGACCCTCACCGAGTACGACGCCATCTATGAGGAGGTCGCCTTCCGTTTCCTCGAACACTGGGCGTGGATTACCTACGCTATGGACCGCATCGGCGTGAACCACGACGAGCTGTGGGACTCGGCGGACGGCTTCTTCTACGATCTGCTTCATTTTCCGAATGGCGACGCCACACGGCTAAAAATCCGGTCTATGGTCGGACTGCTTCCCTTATGCGCCGCCGTGGTGTTTGAGCCGGGTGCAGTATCGCATCATCGCAGAATCATGGAATTGATCGAACTGTTCCGCAAGCGGCATCCGGAAGTCGTGAAACAGATTTCGGTATCCGACGACGGCTTCATCGGGTTTGATGAGCGCAGGCTGGCCTCGGTATGCAACAAAGCGAAACTCCAGAGCATTCTGCGCTACATGCTCGACGAGAACGAATTCCTCAGCCCGTATGGCATCCGCTCGCTTTCGCGTTACCACCTCGAACATCCCTTCGACCTTCATCTTGGGGGAAAGGAATATGAGGTGCAGTATCTTCCTGCCGAATCGAACACGGGCATGTTTGGCGGCAACTCCAACTGGCGCGGACCGATTTGGATGCCCGTTAACGGATTAATCATCCGTGGGCTGATGCAGATGTATCCGTACTACGGCCCCGACTTCAAAGTCGAATGCCCCACGGGCTCGGGGAATTACATGAACCTGTTCGAGGTCGCCAGAGAGATCGGTCGCCGTCTGTCGAGCATGTTTCTGCGCGATGCCAACGGTAAAAGGCCCGTATATGGCGGGACCAAGAAATTCCAGGACGATCCGTACTGGCGCGATTACATCCTCTTCTACGAGTACTTTCACGGAGACAATGGGGCCGGTCTGGGCGCCAGCCATCAGACTGGCTGGACGGGACTTATTGCGCGACTGCTGGATGTATTTGCCCGTATTAGTCCGGCGGAAGCATTGCAGACACCCGCAAAAGTCATCGCAGAGATGACACGCGAGCAGGTGACAGGGAAGTAAAGGCTGCACTTATGGGGTTTTCGTAGAAGGTTCCTTTCCCCTTGACAGCTTAGGAGAGCCGCGCTACTCTTCCTAACTAGTTTAGGAGGGATAGTGACCGACCAGGCTCAAATTCTTCCCGGTACTCTCGATCTCCTCATCCTGAGGGCGGTTTCGCTGGGCCCATTGCATGGCTACGGCATTCTTCTACGGATCGGGCAAATCTCGGGAAACGCACTGCTGATTGAGCAGGGCGCACTCTATCCGGGCCTCTTTCGTCTTGTTCGCCAAGGACTGCTGAAGTCGAATTGGGGCACGTCAGAGAACAATCGCAAGGCCAAGTTCTACGAACTCACGGCCGCAGGCCGCCAGCGCCTGCAGGAAGAAACCGACAACTGGAATCGGCTTGTGACCGCCATCGGAACCGCGCTTGGCGCGCAACCGGAGGAAGTATGAAACTCCTCGACTCGCTTCGCTTCCGTATCACAACCATGTTCCAACGATCGCGGATAGACGCCGACATGGACGACGAACTCCGCTCGCACATTCAGTTGCGCGCCGACGATCTCGAGCGCTCAGGTCTTTCGCGCGCCGATGCAGAGCGCCGGGCACGAATCGACTTCGGTGGCTATCAACGCGTCAAGGAAGAGTGTCACGAAGCATCTGGGGGAACATTCATCGAGTCGGTCTTCCAGGACCTGCGTCTTGCCTTGCGTATGTTGCGAAAGTCTCCCGGATTCACGGTTGTAGCCGTAGCCACTCTGGCGTTGGCGATTGGCGCGAACGCCATAGTGTTTGCCGTGCTGAATGCGCTGATTCTGCGCCCCATCAACGTGCCCGAGGCCCAGAGCCTGTGGGGGCTGGAACGTGGCCCGGAGAAAGCGATCAATCACTCCTATCCTGACTATCTCGACCTGCGCGAGCGCAATCGCAGTTTCGCGGACTTGGCGGCTTATAACGTCACTTCGGTCGGGATTGATACGGGCAATAATCCATCCTCTGCGTGGATTCTCGAAACGACCAGCAATTACTTCGACGCACTAGGCATCCAGCCATATCTGGGCCGCTTCTTTCACTCCAGTGACGAGCAAGGCCCGAACAGCGCCCCCTATATTGTGCTCACTCACTCATACTGGCACAGCCACTTTCAGGACGATCGCGGCGTAGTCGGCCGTGTTGTACAAGTGAACAAGCATCCCTTCACCATTCTGGGTGTGGCGCCGCCTGAGTTCCGCGGAACTTTGCTGTTTGTCTATCCCGATTTCTGGGTGCCGCTGGCAAACCAGGAGCAGGTGGAGGGAGTGTATGAGTTGAACGAGCGCGGCAAGCGCGGACTCCTAATGGTGTTGGGACACCTGAAGCCCGGAGTCACGCCGGCGCAGGCCGTCGCGGACCTGAATTCGATTGGCGCTTACCTGGAAAAGAACTACCCCAAGGACGATGGCAAAATGACGTTTTCGCTGGCGCGTCCGGGGTTGGCAGGGGACTGGCTGGGCGGTCCGATGCGAGGATTCCTTACGGGACTGATGGTTCTGGCGGGATTGATTCTGTTGGCGGCATGCGCGAACCTGGGCAGTTTGTTTGCTTCGCGCGCAGCAGACCGTTCTCGCGAAGTTGCTTTGCGATTGGCGCTGGGATCGAAGCGTACCCGGATTTTGCGGACGCTCTTCACCGAGGCCATTCTGATCTCGTTAATCGGAGGCGCGGTGGGACTCATGGCCAGCATCCCACTGCTGCGTGCCCTTAGCGTATGGCAACCGCTGCCAACCGCTCCGCTAACGATTCCCGTGAATCCCGATGCGAATGTCTATCTGTTCGCTGTGGTGCTGGCGGTTGCAAGTGGGTTGCTTTTTGGCGCGGTGCCGGTGAGGCAGGTCCTTAACGCGAATCCCTATGAGGTCATCAAGTCGGGGCCGTCGGCGAAAGTCGGGCGCCGGATTACCGTCCGTGACGCATTGCTCGTCGTGCAAGTTGCAATCTGCGCCGTGCTGGTTACTTCGTCGATGGTGGCCCTCCGCGGGCTGGTACGGTCTCTACACAGCAACTTCGGATTTGAACCGCAGAAAGCACTCCTGGTCGAGACGGCACTCAATATGGCCGGGTATAGCGGCGATGCGGTGCCGATCATGCAAAAGCGCATGATCGACGCGTTGCAAGTGCTGCCAGGGGTGCAGGCTGTGGGTTCCGTCGATAGGCCACCGCTGTATTACGGCGCGAACTTCTCGAATGTCTACATCGACAAAACGGCAGATTTGCGGCCATCGAATGCGGCTGCCCATGTAGCCACATACAACATATCGCCGGAATATTTCCGCGCTGCGGGCACACCTAAGCTGTCAGGCAGGGATTTCACCTGGCACGACGACAAGAGTGCGCCGCGCGTCGCCGTCATCAACCACGAATTCGCCCGCAGGATCTTTGGGTCGGTTGCCGGCGCGGTCGGTGGATATTACAAATTGCGGGATGGAACGCGGGTTCAAGTGGTAGGCATCGTAGAGGACGGAAAGTATGAGAGCCTCGCAGAAGATTCACAGCCGGCGATGTTTCTCCCAGTACCGCAATCGCCGGCCAACCAGATGTCGCTGGTGGTGCGGACGGACCGCGATCCGCATGCGCTGGTCGCATCGGTGAAAAACACCGTGCAAGGACTGGATGCCGGCCTGCCGTTCACGATCGTCACATGGAGCAAGGAGCTCGAGTCTGCACTTTTTCCTTCGCGGATGGCAACCCTCTCATTGGGCGTCCTGGGCGTGATGGGCGCTATGTTGTCGATCACAGGCATCTTCGGGATGGCGGCATACTCGGTCAGCAAGCGGATCAGGGAATTGGGAATTCGTGTTGCGCTCGGCGCACAACACAGTGAAGTGCTGAAGGCAGCCCTGGGACGAGCCGTCAAGTTGCTAGCATTCGGCTCGGCAGCCGGCTTGATACTCGGACTTCTGGCGACTCGGGTACTTGCTGCCATCGTGTACCAGGCGACTCCTCGCGATCCGGTGGTGTTAGCGGGAGTTGTTGTGGCTATGGGCTTGTTGGGACTGGTGGCGACCTGGATTCCGGCACGACGGGTGTTGCACCTCGATCCTCTCGTGCTGCTGCGAGAGGAGTGAAGTGCCTGCTCGACGCAAGGCCGAATGATCGGAATGGGCAGGAAACGTGGGTACTATCTGGCGCGCCCGGAGAGATTCGAACTCCCGACCTATTGCTCCGGAGGCAATCGCTCTATCCAGCTGAGCTACGGGCGCGTCTCCTAAAAGTATACACTCCGACGTTGGGGCTTCTTTGCGCCTTACACCCTGCAATTTCTCGCGCGCCTCATGGTTTAATAGCCTCTACGCTGTAAGTTCGTGCCGTCCGGAAAGGACTGGAACTGTTGCTTTGGCTCCGTCGCATTGTGCTGGCTCTGGTGTTCATCGTTGCCATTTTACTGACGGTCTGGGCGGCCGGGGCGCTTCTATTCGACTCACCCTTCCCCGCGCTACGCATGCCTGCAGCCGTTGTGTACCTCATTGTGGTACTCATGGCGTTAATCGTCTTTCGGCGGAATTATCTCGGGCTGATCGTTGCCTTCCTCGGATTCACCCTTGTTGCCTTATGGTGGTTCACGCTGAAGCCGTCGCAGCATCGGGACTGGCAGCCCGACAACGCCCAGACTGCATGGGCCGACATCGATGGCGACCACGTTACCATTCACAACTTTCGCAACTGCAATTACATTACCGAAAAGGACTACACCTGCCAGTGGGAAACGCGGTCTTTTGACCTGGCGAATCTGACGGGCGCCGACCTCTTTATTACATGGTGGGGACCCACCCTGATCGCCCATCCCATTGTCAGCTTCGACTTTGGCGATCAAGGACACGTGCCCATCTCAATCGAAACCCGCGACGTGATTGGTCAGGGTTACTCCGCTATCCGTGGCTTTTACCGCCAGTATGAACTGGCTTACATCGTCAGCGACGAGCGCGACGTCGTCCGGCTGCGCACCAACTTCCGCAAGGACGAAGAGGTTTACATCTTCCGTACCACGGTGCCACCGAAATTCACGCGAAAGATATTTCTGGATTACATTCAACGCGTCAACGAACTGAACGCCCAGGCGGAGTGGTACAACGCAGTCACCAATAACTGCACCACCAATATCGATGTGTCGGCGTCCCAGGCGCAGGGGAGAACTACCGTTTGGGACTGGCGCGTGCTCCTGAACGGCAAGATGGACGAAATGCTGTACGAGCACGGCCGCCTGGTTACCGGAGGGTTATCGTTGCCTGCGCTGAAAGCCCAGGCGCACATCAATGACGCAGCAAAAGCTGCTGACGACAGCCCCGACTGGTCCAAACTGATTCGTGTCGGACGGGTAGGCTTCAGCGAGCCAACCCCGAACGCTGCGCCCTAACCTACTTCGCCACGAAAATCAGGAAGTAATCCATCCGGTCGTCCTTTACCAGCTCGTCGCGCTCCTCGGTCTGGCGATAACCTGCCGACTCCATTTCCTGGACCACCACCTTCTTCTGCACTCCATGGTTTTCGCCGTTGCCGTTGCGGTCGATGATCCCGATTCGCGCTCCCGGCCGCAGTGAACTATGCAGGTTCCGCATTAAAGCCACGGGCTCCGCGACTTCGTGATACGTCTTGAGAAGTAGAACTGCATCGACGCTGTCAGGAGGAAGCCGCGGATTGTCCGCTGACCCGCTAACAGTCGTGATGTTGGGAAGGTTCTCTTTCTTTGCGCGCTCCTGCACGTACCGAATCGCAGCAGGATTAATGTCTACCGCGTAAACCTTGCCCGTCTGAGTGACTTTCCGCGCTGCTCGCACGGTGAACCATCCTGATCCCGCGCCAATGTCCGCGACGGTCTTTCCAGGAGTAATTGCAAGTAACTCCATCACTTTATCGATATGCAGCTTCTGGTCCCGGTCCGGATACTCAAAAATCGACAAATCGCCGGTGTATGGAGTGCTGGTTTTGCGCTGCTGCTCCTGAGTGGCTGCCTGCCCGGCTGCCGGATTGCCGCATAATAGCAGCAGTAAAATGAAAAACAAGGCTGTCGTCGCATGATTCCGCAGTGCACATGGACTCTTCATAGTACGTTTCAACATGTCTCTACGATGCCGTCAGTTGGACGATCGAACGTTCGATTCGATTCAACGTGCGCGATCTTGCATCTTTGTGGACCTCCTGCGATGGCTGTTTTGGCTTTCTGCGCAGGACTCCGGCCCAACGGTTACCATAGTGTTGCGGAACCGGGTATCCGCTTGCTCACGGTATCCGCCGCAGGATATTTTTAGCGGTTTACGATTTCGCACTAGGCGCTTTGGCGCCTTATTCCAAGAACCCGGTATTCGGCTACGAGGACCTTGATGACGGCTTTAAAGCAGTCTTTTGCTCTTCTCATTATTTGTTTAGGGCTGTGCACCTTCTCTCTTTCTTGTAGCCACGGAAGGCCTCCGACCCCAGTCCTTCCGCTGGTTGTCAGCCCGTCGCCATTGCCTGCAGCTATCGTCAATGTGCCTTACTCGGTCACCTTGACGGCGGCAGGAGGTCTGCAGCCCTTCACTTGGGCGCTTGCCTCGGGCACTCTGCCCGCAGGACTGACGATAAGCACCGGCGGCGTAATCAGCGGAACCCCGACAGCCTTGGGAAATACGGCCTTCAAAGTTCAGGTCACCGATTCCCAGACTCCGACGGCGGCGGTTGACACCGCCTCAAAGGCGATTACCGTCAATCCTCCACTATCCATAACCACAACCTCGCTCACCTCTGGATCGACGGGTGTTCCTTACGTCGCCGCGCTCGTGGCCGCTGGTGGCGTTCCGCCTTACACTTGGACTATCACGTCTGGAGCCCTCCCTGCCGGGCTTAGCCTTGCCACATCAGGTTCGATTACGGGCACACCGACGGCCCAGGGTACCTCGACCTTCACTGCCCAGGTTAGCGATTCGGAGTCGCCCGCTGCAACGCTCAGTACTACTCTAAGCATCACGATCAATGGCCCTATCGGGCGCCTCAACGGCAAGTATGTTTTCTCCTTCTCGGGATACCAGGGCGGCAATCCCGTAGTACAGGCAGGCAGCTTCACCTCGGACGGGCAGGGCAATATCACCAACGGCCTGCTGGACTCCAATAGCTCAACCGGCGTGCAAACCAAGCTCCCGTTCGCTGGGACCTACTCGCTCGATGCTACGAATACCGGCCCCATGACCCTTATCATTCCCGCGCTTGGCACATTTACGTACCAGCTCGCGGCCCCTGCTTCGGGGGTGATCCGCTTTATTCAAAATGGCGCGGCTGGTAACCAGGGGACAGGTGTGGTCCGGGCGGTTTCCTCCGTAACTCCAATCACAATCTCATCGCTGGCCAACTTCTGGGCATTTGGGTCCACCGGCGCGGACGCCACTCTCAATCGCTATGCCTCGGCGGGAACTTTTCAGTCAGCCAACACGGGTGCATGGAGCAATGGCGAGGAAGATACCAATGACAACGGTACCGTCGGAGTGGGCCTGTCGTTTACCGGTGCCTTCGTAGCTATTGATCCCCTCACCGGCCGCGGGACGGCTAAACTGACGGATGCAAATGCGGTCACGACGAACTACAGCTTCTATCCCGTCTCCGTCAATGAAATCATCATGGTCGGTGTGGACCTTCTCTCTCCCTCGGCGCCGCTCTCGCTCTTTAGCATGGCCGTGAGGCCGCTCAACAATTACACCAATGCGTCCCTGCAAAGCACCACAGTCGCGGAACTCCAGGGCGGAGGAGCCTCCAGCAGCAACATAGCTCCATACGGGCTTCTCGGCTTGATTACCTTCGACGGCAACGGCAACATCAGTGCTTCGACCGACGAAAACACTGGGGGTACGCTGGCCGCAAACAAGTACACCGGGACTTATTCCATCGCGAGCAACGGACGCACCACGCTTAGCGGCTTTGGCGTCCATTCCGTCGTCTTCTATTTGTCCGCGACTACGGCCTTCACCCTTGAGGATGATCCTGCAGTGACGACCGGAACCATCGTTCCTCAAGTCGCATCCGTCACGGGGAATGCGAGTATCAGCGGTTCTTATCAGGGTGCGACCCTCCAGACGGTGTCGCCGAATGTCACCGTTGAGGCCGACTCGGCGAACGCGGACGGCGTCGCGAACCTCTCCCTGTTCTTCGATATCAGTGGGCCGGGAGGGCCCCTGCAAGGTTTGATGCAATCCCTCACCTACAGCGTCGATAGCACCGGGCGTGCTCCACTGATGCTCAACGGCACCACCGTTGGTATCGCTTATGTAGTAACGGGCGCTAACCCTGCCTCGAGCACAGGGAGGGTCCTGGTACTTTCGACCGACGCTAACGCCAAGATTAACGATCTTGAAAAATAGCGGAACGCGACGATTAGCCTACGGACGCCACCGTCAGCAGCGCCGACGTGGAAACAGAATTTGACTAGCTTCAGGATTGTCGCGGACTTGGTTGCGAGCCTTAACCCCAGATGGCTTTTGCGGCGGCCCGCCCGATGACCCGCTAAAATCATTAGCAGTGAGGATGAATGCCCATTACTCAGGAAGAAGTTCTGACCGCTCTCAAGGAATGCTACGATCCCGAAATTCCCGTCAATATCGTGGACCTCGGGCTGATCTACGAAGTGCGCGTCACGCCGACCGCCGCGCCTGATGCTCCAGCCGACGCCATTGAAGTCGAGATGACCCTTACCGCCCCCGGCTGCCCGTCGTCCGGATATATCACTGATCAAGTCAAGCAGCGTCTGTTGCGTATGCCTGGCGTGAAGGACGCGAAGGTCGAACTAGTCTGGTATCCGCAGTGGACTCCCGAGCGCCTGACCGCTGACGCGCGCAAACAGTTGGGCATCGACTGAGAGCGCGCAGTGCTTCCACAGCGGTTTAGTTGATGGCTGGTTTACCAGGTGTATTTCGCCACCGGCTCTTCTTTGGCTGCCTCGTTTAGCACCTTCTGCTTCCACTCTTTTCGGTCCATCTTCTTCAGGTCGCCGACCTCCGCCGCCCCCAAAATGAGCGCCCGGTAGGACCCCAGCCAGGGTAGTTTCAAAAGTGACACGTCAGGCGTCTCGCCCTGTTTGATCAGCGCTAATTGCGACTGTCTCCACTCGCTGGAGGGGGCTGTTCCCGTGCGCAAGTAATTCAGGGCCTCCAGTCCTGCGGTGCCAAGCTTCTCCAGCAACAACACGCGCCCACTTGCGTCCAGGAGTACGGGAGCCTTTGCGGACAACTCGCCGAATGCCGGTCCCATATCGCGCCACTGCTGAAAAGTCTTGGCCAGCTCATCTGACCCGGTACCGAACTTTGGCGCGTCGCTCAGAAGTTCATTCACCAGTGCCGCAAACTGCCGTCGATAGGGAGGATCGGGCACAACCGCGTCTGTGAGCTTAACCAGGGGAACCAGTTGCGTACTTGGCGTGCCATGGTGATTCAACTGTTCGCGCGTGCCGACCCCCTCTGGCGATGACATCTTGCCCAGCATTGCCAGCGGCCCCAACTCGGCTGTCCCCGAGATCTGTCGCAGGATGCGGTTTGTGCTCGACAAATGCTGAAGGCCATCCTGTTCCAGCCAGACGCTCACTACGTCCAGACGACGATACATGTCAGCTCCGTTGTTGACATGTTGTGGGGACCAGAAGCGCTCCGCCACCGCTGCCGTCCGCGGCCAGATGCGGCTGTCAATGTTCTCTTCCCACACGAACTCGCTCCACGTGCATACTTCACCTCCCACAACGTGGGAGGCCTGCTCTTTGCTCAGCTTGGTATCGGCCGGTACCGGATCAGAGAGGTAGTGGTACTCCGCAGGGCCCATGTGGTCGAGGTAATAGGTGGTGGACCAGATCGTGTCGTACCCCTCGCGCGCAGCGTGGTCCAATGACTTGTATCCATGCCATGACTGCACGATTGCGTCCTTCGGCAAGTCAGGGGTCAGGATCTCATCCCAACCCACCATCTTTTTCCCATGTTTCTGTACGATCTTCAGCACGCGTTGATTAAAGTAAGTTTGCAACTCAGCCGTCGTGCGATACCCGTGTGCCTTCATGAATTCCTGAATTTGCGGGTTGTTCTTCCACTGGTTCCCGTTGTTTTCGTCGCCGCCAATGTGAAAATATTCGTCGGGAAACAGCGCCGTCATCTCACCAATTAAATTGTCCAGAAACGCGTATGTCTCTTCGCGCGTCGGGATCCATCGTGGGATCGAAAACGCCCCATCGCAGTTCCAGGTCATAAGGTCCCGGCGCGCTCGCCAAGTCCGGGTACCCCACCATCCAGGAGCTCGTGTGTCCCGGCATGTCAAACTCGGGTACCACTCGAACGCCGCGATCGGCGGCGTACTCGACAACATCACGTACCTGTTCCTGGGTATAGAACTGGCCGCCCGATCCCATCTCCTGCAATTTTGGATACTTTTTGCTTTCGATGCGGAACCCCTGGTCTTCGCTCAGGTGCCAGTGGAAGACATTCATTTTTACCGCTGCCATCGCGTCGATGTTTCGCTTGATGACATCCACCGGCTCGAAATGCCGGCCCACATCAATCATCAATCCGCGCCAGGCAAAACGAGGCTTGTCTTCAATCCGGACGACAGGGAAGAAATACCCATCAGGATCGCCGGCGACAAGCTGCGAAAATGTCTCCATTCCTCGCAACGCACCGACGGTCGTATTGGCATTGAGGTTTGCGTGCTCTGGCCCGATATCTAACGTGTACGACTCGTCATCTCCAAATTTCGGATATGACGTTGCAGCAGTCTTGACGGATATCTCGAGCGTAGTGGCCGAGCCAGTAATTGCCGTCCCGACCGGAAGCACTAATCCGGTACGCCGGCGCAACCGCTGCTGCATGCGGACGATCGCCCGTTCCAGCCGCGCGTCGCTGCTGTCGGCCACCCCGACCGTGAACGACGCATCGAGCTTAAGCCTGCCAGGCGCAACCCTCACGGATGCGGGCAACGGCATTACATTAATGGAAGATACGCTGCCTCCACTTCCTTGGGCCACCGAGGAGACAAAAATCGACGCAAGAAACATCAGAGCAATCGCAGGTTTGATCATCAATAGAAATTTACACTGTACGGCCTGGGACAAAGCAGTACGGTCCAGAATGGGTCGCCCGGAGGCAGCTGGAAATATTGATATTATATCGTGATTGTTTTTGGTTGTAATGATGTTCGTTTTTGAGCGTTTATGATACCATTTTGGCTGGAGTCACTATGTCGAATCCGCCAGTTGCCCCCGTTTTTCCCTTCCAGATGCTCAAGGAAGTCTATGAGCAACCCGAGGCCATCCGCCAAACCATTCTTCAGCATCTTGACCCGGTGACTCGCATGGTGCGTCCGGACCGTTTCCCCTGGACAGCGGCCGAAGTCGCGGCTTTACGTCGCGTTACCATCGTTGCCAGCGGCGCGAGTCGCCATGCCGGTCTGTGCGGAAAGCTCATGATTGAAGATCTAGCTGGCATTCCTGTTGAAGTGGAGCATGCCAGCGAATACGGCTATCGCAAGCCCACCAACGGCAAGGGCTCGCTGGTCATTGCTATCACGCAATCTGGGGAGACAGCCGATACGACTGCCGCACAGCGCATCGCCAAAGAAAATGGGATGAAGACGCTGTCTATCTCTAACGTGGTTGATTCCACCATTTCGCGCGAGGCCGATGCCAATTTCTTCACGAGTGCAGGAAGAGAAGTGGCAATCCCCGCGACCAAGAGCTTCACTACGCAGCTCACCGCACTCTATATGCTTGCCCTCTTCCTTGCCGCCGAGAAGGGGACTCTGAGCGCCGGCGAGGTTACCGCACGGGTAGAGTCGCTGGCCGAATTGCCAGGCCGCATCGAGCAGTCGCTAGACCGCTTCAATGCCGAAGCAGAAGGTATCTCCGCCGGCTTTTACAAGGACGAGACTTTTGTTTATCTCGGGCGGGGTATCCACTATCCCATCGCGCTGGAAGGCGCACTGAAGCTGAAGGAGATCGCCTATGTGCACGCTGAGGGATATCCCACGGGAGAATTTCGCCACGGGCCCACTGCGCTAATTACCGAAACCCTGCCTGTGGTCGCCATCGTCACTTGCGATCGCCGCGACCCGGAATCCGTGGTCCGCTACGAGAAGTCCATGGCGCTGATTGAAGAGATTCGCCATATCTCGCAGCGTCAGATCTTGCTGGCATCGGAAGGCGACGATACCGTGCGCGCTATGAGCGTAGCCACCTTTAGCCTTCCCCAGATTGACGAACTGTTGCTTCCCATCATGGAGATCGTGCCTTTGCAGTTTCTGGCCTATCACATCGCAGTGCGGAATGGGTTAAACGTTGACCACCCGCGCAATCTGGTCAAGTCAGTTACCGTGGATTAGCTCAAAACCGCCCGCGGTAACCGACGGAAAGGTCCGCAAAATCCACGGTACTCAATTTACGCTTTCGTTTACGATCCTGTTCGAATAGGATCGTATGCGACCATGGCGAACAAGCGCACATCCGTGTTGAACGAAGAACGTCGGCGCGCCATTGTGGATTTCGTCAATCAGAATGGCCGCGCCTTAGTACGTGATCTGGCGCGCCAATACGCAAGCTCCGAGATCACCATTCGTCGCGACCTGGAACTCCTTCACGGTCGCGGCCTCGTCTACCGCACCCATGGCGGCGCGCTGCCGATTCGTGCCGGCACTGAGTCTGATCGCAACCTTACCGAACGCGAAATGCAGCATCCTCGCGAGAAGCAACGAATCGCGGCTGCGGCGGCCAAAATGGTGCGCGAAGGCCAATCGATCGTGCTTGATTCCGGCAGCACCACCACTGCAGTGGCGCGCGCTCTCCGCGAAATGCAACATCTCACCGTCATCACCAATGCCATCAATATTGCCAGTGAACTATCTGGCTCCGCGATTGACGTAATTCTCACCGGCGGGATGTTGCGCGCAAATTCCTACTCGCTGGTGGGACCAATCGCCGAAGAAAGCCTGCGCCGTCTCAAGGCCGATATCTTGTTCCTCGGGGTGGACGGCTTCGACACCCAAACCGGGGTCTCGACGCCCAATCTTCTTGAGGCCCAACTCAATCGCCTCATGGTGCAAATCGCAGCACGCGTCATAGCCGTCTGTGATTCCAGCAAGTTTGGACGCTCCAGCCTCTCATCGATCGTGCCTCTTGCGAACATCCATGGCGTGATTACCGACAAACAGATCTCCCGACAGGATCTGCGGGCCTTGAAGAAGGCTGGCGTCGAAACCGTGTTGGTCTAATCCATCAGCATCGCGCTGCGATTTGTGACTTTGTCTGCGAGGCGCAAAGGCTGCGATAATTGCGCTTTGCAGATTTCATACTGAGGTAGTTATATGTCCGAACCCAGTTACGAAGAGCTAAAGGCACAACTCGCGGCGTTGCAGGAAAAAGTCAAGACTCGCGATCGCCGCGCCGTCGATTTCCGGGTAAGCGAGAAGGGTGGCGTCAGCGTTTACGGCCTTGGACGCTTCCCGGTCACCCTCTATTACGAGCAGTGGGTGCGGCTGCTCGACCACGTCGAGGAACTCCGCCAATTCCTGGAAGAAAACAAGCCAAACCTGAAGCTCAAGAATTCAGAGTGATTCTGTCTTCTCCGCATTTCGTTTGATTCGGGCGGTGACTTATTGCTGTCCCTGGAACAGTTCCAGGTTCTCCGCCTTCCATTGCATCGCCTTGTGAATCCGGTTGTACCCGCTGGGATGATCGAAGAAAATCCACTCCTCCACCGGTCCCGGCTTCATCTTGCGATATTCTCCCAGGTGAATTGCGGCTTGAGCGAAGCCATCCGGCTGACGGCTGGCATTGATGCCGAAGGTGTCGGCTTCGGCTTCTTCGGTGCGAGTTTGCGTGTTGGTAATTGGCGTCAGCACGAAGAAGAAGATCGAGCCCAGCAGCACCACCAGCGGCAGCACCGCGGGATCGGTGATGCTATGGATGCCCCATTTGTCCCCCCATCGGCTTAAGCACCAATCCACCGACCAGCGCAGAAAGGCGAAGCCGGCCACCGTCACCACGAGGAAGAAAACCATGTCTTTGTAGACATGATGGAGCACGTAGTGTCCCATTTCGTGTCCCATCACCGCTTCGATCTCCTCCAGCGAACCGCGCCGCAGAAGGTTGTCATTGAGCGTGATGCGCATAGTTTTCCCGAAGCCGCTCACGTTGGCGCTCATACGCGTGGTCTGCCGGGACGCGTCGATCTCCCACACATCGTAGGCAGGGATTCCGTTCGCCCTCGCCATTCTTAAGATTGGCTGCGTAACCTTCGGATCGTCCAGCTTCGTCACTTTGTTGAAAATGGGTTGCAGGAAGACTGGCCCAATCATGACCGTAAGCACCAGCAACAACATGGTTGCGACAGCGCCCCAGATCCACCAGGTACGCGGCAGTTTTCGCACGATCCAGAACAATACGACCACGGCGATTCCGCCCAGCATCAGATTGATGCCAAGGCCCTTGACCTGGTCCCACATCCACGCGCCGAAAGTCTGCGTCGCCAGCCCGTACTTCCATTCGCGGACGAAACCCTCATAGATCGCCAGCGGCAGGCCAAGCACAGTGACGGTCAGCAAGTAGAGCACCCAGTACAGAAACGTCTGCAATCCTCTTCGGCGCGTCATGCTGTCGGCCAGGTCACGCATGCCCGCCGACCACTTGAAGTGCAGCAAGATCCAGCAAATCGCAGCCCCGTACAAGAAATCCCAAAGGATTAGCCAATATCCGCCCTCGAAGTAGGCGTCCGAGCGGGCCTTCGCGCTGGCTGGCATCAGGTCCATGTAGGCGTCGGTCGCAGCGTCAACATTGAAGTGGTCAGAAGGCTGTGCCGCCGCCGGAACCTTGGTGATGTCCGGAGTCGCTGGCGCAGCTTGCGCCACGCCTGCTGTTAACAACAACAATACGAACATCGCCACGCCTACGAATGCACGAATGCGCAAACTCATTCCTTCACCTCGATCATGGTTCCTGCGTCACTATACAGGCTCGTTTCGCCGACCCACTCCATCTACGTTTCGCGCTGTAGAAAAGTTTCCGTAATCGACTCGACGTGTCACTCATTGCGAATGCAGATTTCCTGCTGTAGTCTTTCGCTTCATGGGTTCCCACCACGTTCGTCGCATTACGCAATGTCTCGTGCCTTTTGTTCTGTGTCTCATAGCGCACGCCGCATCGTTCACCCTCGAGCAGATTTTGAGTTCTCCCTTTCCATCGGGACTCGTGGCTGCCTCTCATGCGCCGCGCATTGCCTGGGTCTTCGATGCGAAAGGGGCGCGCAACGTCTGGATCGCTGACGGACCCAGTTTCGCCGCTCGTCAGGTTACGCATTACAGCGGAGACACGGGCGAGCCAATCGCCAGCCTGCGCCTGACTCCGGATGGTCGCACCATCGTTTATGTGCGCGGCACCGAGACTAACGATGCCGGCCGCGTTGCGGCGCCTACCAACGATCTGTCTCCCCGGAAGCAGATGGTCTTCGCCATGGAGGTCGATGGCGAATCGCCTCGTGTGCTGGGTGAAATGGGCTGCGGCGAAGAAGGTTGTGAGGATGTGGAACTCTCCCCCGACGGCGAGTTTGCTGTCTGGTCAGCACGCAAGCAGCTTTGGATCGCTCCTGTGTCTGGTGCCACGTCAGCGCATCAGTTGACCGACCTTCCCGGCGCCAGCCTCTCGCCACGATGGTCTCCTGATGGTCATCACATCGCCTTTGTCAACGATCGCGGAGACCACAGCTACATCGGCATCTACGATTTCGGACACGATTCCGCACGCTATCTTGCTGCAAGCGTTGATCGCGACGGCGCACCACGCTGGTCACCCGACGGGAAGCAGGTCGCGTTTCTCAGAATTCCCGGCCTCATGCAGAAAGCACCGCTGATTCCCGTCAAGCCCGTGTCCTGGTCGATTTGGATTGCGGACGCGACAACGGGTAACGGCCATCAAGTCTGGCAAAGCGGACCGAAGTTGGAAGATTCCTTTCCTGAGTTGACCGCCGATATATCGTTCTCGTTTCCCGCGAAGGACCGCCTCGTCTTCGCCTCCGAACAGGATGGGTGGAATCACCTCTACTCAATCTCGACTACGGGTGGCAGTGCTGTTCTGCTTACGCCCGGCAAGTTCGATGTAGAGGACGTAACTCTGTCCGCCGACAACAAGTCGGTGATCTATTCCTCCAATCAGGACGACGTCGATCGTCGCCACATCTGGCGGGTTGCGCTGCCGGACGGAAAACCGCAGCCAATTACTCGTGGCGAAACCATGGAGTGGACTCCCGTAGAGACCGGACAAGGCAACTATCTTGCCTGTCTGGGATCGACCGCAACTTCCCCAGCAATGCCATATCGCATAACGCCGCAGGGACGGGAGATGCTGGCCGCATCGGCGTTGCCAGCCGACTTTCCATCGGCTCAATTGGTGGTACCCAAGCAAGTCATCTTCAGCAGCGAAGACGGTCTGCAAATTCATGGACAACTCTTCGTGCCCAACGGCCGCACCCAACCTGGTCCGGCGCTCGTCTTTATGCACGGCGGCCCCATTCGCCAAATGATGCTCGGCTTCCACTACATGGACTACTACCACAACGCTTACGCCATGAATCAATACCTGGCTAGTCAAGGCTACGTCGTCCTGTCGGTGAACTATCGGCTCGGTATCATGTATGGACGGGCGTTCCGCGAGGCTGCCAACTCAGGCTGGCGTGGCGGAGCAGAGTATCAGGACATCACCGCCGGCGCGAAATTCCTCCGGACCCTGCCCCTTGTCGACGCGAAGAAACTGGGACTCTGGGGCGGCTCTTATGGCGGCTATCTCACTGCGATGGGCCTCGCTCGCAATTCCGATCTGTTTGCCGCTGGTGTCGATTTTCACGGTGTGCACGACTGGTCCGTTTTTCTGCCGCAATGGGACGGCAAAACGCCAACCGCTCCCGACCGTGCCGAGGCCGACAAGCTCGCCTTCCAATCGTCGCCTAACGCATCGGTGCAGCTGTGGAAGTCGCCGGTACTTCTGATTCAGGGGGATGACGACCGCAACGTGCCCTTCAGTCAGACCGTCGATCTTGTACAACGTTTGCGCGAAAACCATGTCCCATTCGAGGTCATGGTTTTTCCCGACGAGATTCACGGCTTCCTTATGTTCAAGACCTGGCTCAAGGCCTACGGCGCCACCGCTGACTTCTTTGATCGCACTCTCCAGAAACCGTAAGCCGTTTGAATCCGGGGTTAATTGGTTTTCTCCGAGCCGTACCCCGGTCTTTTCGGTGTATGCTCCCATGCAACCAGGATTTCTCCGCCGCCGCGCCTCTTCTGTCTTCCGGAGGTTTCTTTCATGACCGATACCACACCCCAACGCATTGGCGACTATGAAATCATCCGCGAACTGGGTCACGGCGGCATGGGCAAAGTGTTCCTCGTGCGCAACGTCCTCTCAGACCGTATTGAGGCGATGAAGCTCCTGCTCCCTGACCTCGCCGGGCGCAGCGATTTTGTTGCGCGCTTCATGCGCGAAATCAAAACTCTTGCCAGCCTCGATCATCCCAACATTGCCGCCCTGCGCACCGCCTTCACTGCCGGCGATCAGTTCGCCATGATCATGGAATACGTGGAGGGCACCACTCTTGCCGATCGTCTCCAGCGGGGGGCCTTCTCAACCGCCGACGCCCTCAATTACACCAGCCAGGCGCTGACGGCGTTGAGTTACGCCCATGCCAAGCATGTCATTCATCGCGACATCAAGCCGGGAAACATGATGCTCACTCCGCAAGGCGTCGTGAAGCTCATGGACTTCGGTCTGGCGCGTCCCGCCGACGAAGTTGGCCTGACCATGACAGGCATGACGCTGGGCTCGCTCGACTTTGCGTCCCCAGAGCAGGTTCAATCGCAACCAACGGACGAGCGTTCCGATCTTTACTCCGTCGGAGTGTCGCTCTACCAGATGGTCACAGGCAAGCGCATGTTCAGCGTGACCAGCAACTACTCCATCATGCAGGCGCAGGTAAGAGAGATTCCGCGCTCACCGCTCGAAATCGTGCCTACGCTTTCCAAAACGCTGAACGACGTCATCATGAAAGCGGTTGTGAAAGACCCGGCCCAGCGCTTTCAGTCGGCTGACGAATTCAAAGAAGCGTTGACCCGAATCGCTGACGACAAGGGTTCACTTCTCTCGGAGACGCCGACGCTAGCCGCCCAGCCCAAGGCTGACCCCGGCTTCACGGTTACGCCCGAAGCCCACCAGCAAGGCAGTCGTAATCTCTTGTTGGTTGTGGCCGTCGTGCTAGTTGCCGTGTTGCTGGTTGGAGGGGCCATCTATAAATCGCTCCAGCATCGCGACACCAGCCAACCGGTAGTTGCAACCGTCGAGGCTGCTCCCTCGCAGCCCGCTGCGACCGTTCCCGCAGAAAAATCTCCCGATCCAAATCAGCCCGCGACAATCCAACCCGCGCCCCAACCTGAGCAAGCAACTCCTCAGACGCCGGCAGTCCGGCAGCAATCCTCGGTCGTGGCCCGAAAGGCCAATGCACTCCGCGGAAGCACCTTCCGGTCCCTCCGAAGCTGACATCCAGGCCCAGCAACAAGCCGCTCTGGAACAAAAGCGCCTGCTTGACGCGATGGAAACCGAATCCGACCAACTCGATGCCCGCGCCGCCGCGGTAGAGAGCAGTCTCGATGCGCTCGAACAACAAATGCATCAGAGCGGTCTCGGCCTTCGCGGAGACATGGTTGCGGCCCGCGCGAACCTGCGCACCGATACGATGAAAGCCAAGCAGGCAATCGATTCCGGCGACACCGAGCGCGCCCGTCACTATCTTGACCTCGCCCACCGCGAAGTCGAAAAGATCGAGGCCTTTCTCGGCCGCCGCTAATTTGAAGCCGTCGCCCAACGGATCCGCGAACGTCCGTGCAAGTCTGCACTGATTTCTCGCAGTCGTTTTGCTGTTTCCCCTTGCGACCCAAAGTCGTATCATCCGATTGTAAATTTCCAGGAGGCCGTGTGACCCGCCTGTCCTTCTACGCTCTCAGCGCCCTACTTTGTCTCTCCACCGTTGCCTCTGCCGACCTCAAAATCAAGACGCGCACCACCGTGCAAGGCCACACCACCGAAGGAACGGTTTACATCAAAGGACCCCGCCAGCGTACCGAAATGTCCTTCGGAGGCCGTGGTGGTTCCGTCAACATCATTCAGTGCGATCAAAAGCGCGCCATCACCATCTTTGGAAACAACTGCATGGTCATGCCGATGGGTGGCGGCGAAACTAGCTGTCCGGCGACGCCGAACATGGGCAGCATGGCTCGTGCCATGGCCGGAGGCGAGCCCTCAGCGCCGCGCAAGGGAGGTATCGTCACCGTCTCCCGCACTTCCAATGACACCGGCGAAACTCAGGATATGTTCGGCTACAAGGCGCGCCACATTCGATCGACGATGACGATGGAATCTACCCCCGACGCCTGTAATCAGTCCCACATGAAAATGGAGATCGACGGCTGGTACGCCGATCTTTCCGCCGGCTTCTCCTGCGGCGACGAAAACTATCGTGCCATGGCTTGCGGAGGCCCTGGCAGCAAAGCCGGCTGTTCCGATCGCATCGTCATGAAGGGTGGTGGCGGCGCTCCGCTCGGCTACCCGATGAAACAGACGACGACCATGACCTCGGAGCAGGGCACATTCACCATGACCACCGAAGTCGTCGAGTTGTCGAACACCACCCTCGAGGCGCTCCTGTTCGACATGCCGCCCGGCTGCCGCACGACCGACATGTCAGCCCTGACGGGCAGCTCGACCCCTCCGCCCACTTCTGCGCCTCCGGCTGAAGCGGCCGTCCCCAAGCCAGCCGCTGCGCCCGCCCCTGCCGCGCCGGTTGTCGCCCCGAAAGCCGAAGGTGTCATCCGGGTCGGCGTCGTGAAGCTCAAAGATATGAGCGGCGAGTCGTTGCCGACCGACAACCTCCTGCTCAATCTGATGAGCGAACTTGAGCGCAACAAGTTGGAAACGGTACCGCTAGTTACCGATTCTCCTCATGCCGACGTCGAGACCGAGGCGCGCGCCAAACAGTGCGACTACATCGTCTACACCACGCCGACTGCGCTGAAAGACCCCAACAGCGGCGGCATTCCCGCGACCTCGCTTCCTAAAGGATTCGCGCTCGATCCCGCGAAGTATCAGGCCCTCACCGCTGTCACTCTTTACAAGGTCGATAAACCGCAGCCTGAGTTCAAAGATCTCCCCGTTGCGGCCGACGCCGACAAGTTCGCGGTAGATGCGGTAATGGCCACCTTCGTCATCGAATCCGACAAAGTCGCCCAGCAGATTGCCGACGACGCGCATCCCAAGGCAGCGGCCACAAAGTCAACCAAGGCTCCAGCCAAAGCGGCGCCGAAGTCTTCAACGACAACTTCTAAACCCAAGTGACCCGGTGGGGCAGCGTAGAACCCAACCCGATCGTGATTGACCTGCGACCGCTTTGACCTGCCTCAGTTACGCGTTCGGCATCACGATCCACATGATGATGTACAGCAACCCGCCAGTTCCGGCGAATAGAATTGCCAGCAGCCAGATGACTCGCAGCGCGGTGACATTCCACCCGTAATACTCAGCCAATCCAGCGCACACCCCTGCGATCCGTCGTCCCGTCTGCGGACGTACCAGTCGCCGTTCACCCGCTCCGCTTGGTAGCGCGGCGCCGCAATAAGCGCACACCCGCGCGTCATCCGGATTCGCCTTCCCGCAGTGGTTGCAATACATTTTGCTCTCCTTCGGTTGCCTAGGATTTTAACGCCCTCGCCTCTTCATGGTCTCATCCCCATTACGGCTGCATCCCTTCGGTCATCCACTGCTTGAACCGGTCGATCTGCTCTTTCGGCCATACCTCGTCGCACGGCATTGAACCATCCTCCAGGCGGGCCACGATGTTGTCCGCTTGGGCCCGCACTTCGTCATATGAAGAGAGATCCAGTCCAAAAGGTTTCATTGCCTCCACATCCAGCTCGTCGCGAAACAGGGGACGAATGTCCTTCGCAAAGCTCAACGCCATCACCCACCTCCTGAAAGGTCATTTTCATGCGCATGTTTGGTGCCAGGCCCGTACTGCACCCTTGGTACGAAATTTTCTTTGGTACCTTCCATTCCTCGTTACAATTCGGTCAGGCTGAATTTAACTCTTACTTTCTCGGACTAATGATGCGGAACCTTCTCGTCGTCCTCTTGCTTCTTTTTCCAACATTAGCCATCGCTCAGCAGCCAAACGCTGGCCCAACCAAAATCTCGGGCTGTCTGATGAGCATGAACGGCGCATTTATTCTTACCACAGCCACCGGCGATCGCTACACTCTCAAAGGCGACCACGATACGTTATTTAGTTACAACGGCAAACAGGTTCAAGTGACGGGAACGCCGAAGCCTTCCCAGAAGGCCGAAGCAAAGCGCGAGTTTCAGGTTGCCGCCGTCAAGAAGATTGCCGACGTTTGTCAATAACGCCACGCGCAGCGTTTTGAACGACGCCCTGCGCGTGCCCCCGCGAGATTGACGCCACAACTTGCTTCGTCCTAAACTTCGGTCTGCTTCGTAGCCATTCAGCCACGTCACTTCGCCAAGCGATTTCGGTTCATCAGTGATAGGAGCGGTTCTTGGTCCTGCTCAGTCCCGACACGGATTTCTTTCAGGCGGCGCAGGCGCTTGGCCAAAGCCTTTCGCAGTGGGCCCTGCTGACCATCGGCGGTTCACTGATCGTCGTCGTAAGCACTTCGTATTACCGTCCCAAGACACAGAAGATGAGGCTGGCCTATCTGCTGTTTCTGCCCGCATGGATACTCTTGGCGCTCTCCATATTTAACGGGGCCATCATCCAGCGCTCCTACGTCGCATTTCTGGTTGCCAGTCGCAACACAATATCGGTCGAGAACGCAAACCGGATTGCGCAACGAATCACACGTGCTACGGAAGCGCAAATCTGGTATTTGCAGTGGGCATTAGTATGCCTGGGACTCTGGTTATTCATTTACCTGTTCTGGTGGATACGTTCCAAAGACTACTAACGGAGTGATCTAGATGCGCATCACCGCTTTATTCTCATTCGTCCTTGCCGCTTCCCTCCTGGCTTCGGCCGCGAACTGCGACTGCACGATCTTTCCCTGGAAGAAGGAGTGCGATAAACAGTGCGGCATCGCCATGGGCAAGGTGAAGGCCATTGAGAATGACAAACTCATTCTGGATGTGCAGAAGCCCAACGGCGGAACGGAGGAAGAAACTTTCATCTGGAAGAACCAGACATCCAATGCATCCGCCACCAAGTCTGATCTGCGCAAAGACAGCCACGTCACCATCACTTATCAGAAAGAGGATAACGGCACGAAAGTCGTAAAATCAGCCGGTGCAACAACCACTACCGGCGCGACCGCGCATGATTAATGTGCCTGACAATTGCGTAGTCGTCGTACCATCAGCCAGCCGAGGAGACACACATGAAGTCACTGCTCGTTGTGCTTGTGTTAACTGCTTCAACTTTAGTTGGGCTCAACAGGGCACCGGCGCATCCAGCAAACCGTTTGTGATTCAAGGCTCTGGCTGTGTTGAAAGCGCGGTGGAGAGCAGCTGTCTTGTTGAAAGATTCGAAGACCGAGCAACCTACAACCTGCTGTTCGCCGATCACCTGCCGGCCGCCGGAACAGCCATTCGGTTCAAGGGCACCGAACATCAGGGCATGACGACCTGCCTGCAGGGCAAGCCGGTGAACGTGACCTCATGGAAGCGCGTCAAAGGGAATGACGTGTCCGGTCGCGCCGACGGGGACGGCGCATTGAATGTTCCGTCGCCGTTGTCCCCAAAATCCTGCATCCTGCGTAGCTCTTCTGCGGATCGTCGCGACTGAGCTACAACCGCGAAACTGTGGTTGCGCCCGGGGGTTATAACCAGTTAGCGAGAGCAGCGCTTATGCCCTTCCCGGTGCGGGTCCGCAGTCGCGCGATTCACCCAAGGTCTGCAATGCGGTACTACAGCGCTTGGCTTCTGTGTGCCCTCCTGCTTCTGTTCTGGAGTAACGCCAGGAGCTCCCGTTACGTCCTCAGCGAACACAGTCTGGAGCTGGCGACCAGCCAGCTCTATCTCGATGGCGACCAGGCGAGGCTGGGACTCTCGATCGCCGCTCTGCTCTTGTTGTGGAGTGTTGCCGCCATCGCATTCACTCCTTCCGCTGCAAAAAACGGAGGGTTACGACTTACGGCAGCCTGCTCGGGTATTCGGCGGGTTGCGGAATTCGATCCCGAATCGCATCTTCGGCCTCCGCCTTTCTTTCTCTTCTCGTCGCGTTCGTAAGTTCCCAGCTCCTGTATGAGTGGCGCCTGTACGCCCACGAGCACCTATAGCCGTTGTGCTTTCGGGCGTCCAGGACCCACTCGCCAGTCAACCGCCGCACCCCTGCGGCCAGACTCCACCACAGCCAACGAACGAACTCCAGGGAGGATGTTATGTCTAAGTCACCAGATTCCCACGCCAATATCCATCACACTCACTCCGACTCTCCAACCAACATCGACGAGAGGTTGCAGGAACGAATTCGTCAACGTGCCTACCAGTTGTACGAAGCGCGCGGCGCGACTCCAGGACACGAACTGGAAGATTGGACCAAAGCCGAAAGTGAAATGCTCGGTCCGATAAGCGTCAACCGCGCGGCCTGATCGACGTGCGTGCCCCGTTCGAGCCTGAATGCAATCGAAGCCTTGGGCGGGGCATGCACGCGCTCTCTCGCTTCCCGGACCGTCCAGTCTGCTCTTGCTGACCAGTGGCGCGGCAGGCCTCGCCGGAAGGATGCGCCGAAGACCGCGAAGAAGACGTTCTTCTGACGTTCAGTTTTGGCGTCGCGATTTCGTACCTCACTCGCGTCTGCTATGCGGGAATCGGAATCCTTGAGGTCACGAGCATCAAGGGCAACGTCCCGGTGCCCGGAGACTGCGGAGCTTGAATGCGCTCGTGTCCAGCCTCAGATTTGACACGACGAAATGCCACCCATCCAACAAAAGCTTAGATGGGTCAATCGTCATCCGTAGTAGAACTTAGTTAGCCGCGAACCGCTCGTCGATTTGCAAAGACTTGTAGACAATCTTTTGACTTCGAAGTTACACGCATGCGGAGTCCCGTCAGACGATTGGTATGTCTAAGACTCTATCCATCGGTTACATGGTCGCAGAGTTTTTAACCGTGTATTCAATCAAGAGATGGGATAGAGGAGAAAATGAAAGAGACTTATCGCAGACTGGCGGCGCTGGCGTTATTTGTGATGGCGCTGCACGCGGCGGCCTTGGCGCAAGACTTTTCACCTAAGGTTCGCGCCCGGATTCCATTCAGTTTCTACGCAGGCGAGAAAATGCTGCCGGCGGGAACCTATACTCTCGCGATCAACCGTGAGAGCAATAACGTTGCGATCTTCCAGAACAGCACCGGCGTCGGGACTTTTCTACTGGGCTCCCGAAATGACGACTCGAGCAACGGGCGTTCGGTACTCATCTTTCGTAGCAACGGCGAAGGCTATGTACTGCAAAAGGTAACAGGGCCCGACTTCGGCGTCAGCTTTCACGCCGGAAAGGAGGGCTCACACCTGGTACAAGACCGATTAGGTAATGATACTCAGGTGGTGGTCGCTGAACTAGTGAGGTAGCTGAGGTAGCAAGGAGACCGGCAGGAACTATTAGCTGCTAGCTAGTCATGTGTTGTTGGTCGCATTCTCACGAAGGAAGCCACGACCCGAGTGACTACCCGCCGTCGCCCAATCCTGTGGTGACATGACTCCCACCCTTTCCGGAATCATCGATAGGGTGGGAGCATCCCTATTCAAGCAAGTTCTGGGCGATCTCTACGGAAATTGCCGGTCCACCACCACCCGTCCAGCACGATCGCTGGCGAACGCCGTGCACTTCTCCTGACGTGCCCAGTCCCGCGAAGCGACCAGTAGCACCCGTGCGACACCGCGTCCACGTACTCCAGGAACTACGTAGAGTCCTTCGACATATCCAATCCTCGCGCCAGCGAGAGACGGCAAGTCGGTCCGGATCGAGAGTTCCGCAAAAGCGACGATCTTGCCATCAGAATCTTCTGCCATCAGAACCGCAACGGGCTCGTTCAGCGTTCCGGCGAAGAACGACGCGATTTCAGGAGCATGGTCTCCACGCCCGTCAGGCCACAGGTCGCAACGCAATCGTTCCCAGACTTCCGCATCCGCAGGACGCGCAGGACGAATTTTCAGATCGAGGCCGTCGGCCTTCGTGTCCCGCACCTCGGTAGCCTCATGCCAACGGAGCACCCGCAGCGCGCGCAGCGTGATCCAGCGGCTTGGCGAACCCACCGATTCGCTGAACGGAAAGGCGAGCGCCTCCGAATGTGCGGCGTCAAGCAGCCAGCGGCCATCGGGCTGGCGCTTAGTCTCGACCAAGCGCAAGGCTTCTCCCACTCGCGGATCCGTCCGAATGCCCGCATCCCTGAGGTAGTCGAGCGCGCGCAGCACGTTGTAGTGATAGCGGGGCGGAAAGGCGAACTCGAGAAACTCCGGATTCGCGACCTCGCCGGTCGATAACCGCCGAAAGAGGGAGCGCTTCAGCAGATACTCCTCGCCTCGCTGCCTGGCTGCCGCCACATCGGGCGCCCTCGCCACGACACGCTCGTACTCCAGCAGTCCTTCCAGCACGCAGATCGTAGTGTGGAACGACGACCGCGTACTTTTCGGCGCTTCACAGTTCCAGCCGCCGTCGTCGAGCTGTTCGCTGACAAGACGACGCGCGAGTTCCTGCGACGGGTGCCCAAAGTAGGCACCCAGCGCGAGCGTACCTCCGTTGATGCACGGTTCCACTTCGCCTCCGAAGAACGGTTTCGCGCCGAATGACTCGTGCCAGCGAAATCCCGACTCCAGGCGGTCCACCGCCGACTCGACTGCAGGATCGGCAGGGTCAACGCCCGTTGCCCGCAGCAGCATTAAGGTGAAGAGATTCGCTAGCCAGGTGGGGGCGCCATCGCGATGCCACGAGCCGTCCGATCCCTGGCGCGCGAGAATTTCCGCGCCGATACCTTCCCGTGCAACGCAGGAGTGCGCGGCGGCGATCGCGGCCGGTGAGGCGTCGGTAAGGTCGCGCATCGCCTGCCAGGCGATCGCCGGGTCGGAATCGAGCAGCCAGTCGAGGGTATTCACGCCGGTATCTTAGACGGTTTCAGTAAAGAGTTGGGCGCGCAACCCACGGCTCCCAACCGCCAAAAAAACTTCTCCATAGCTTGCAAACCGGTGTAAAGTATCTCTCCTCAGGGCCGAGCACGGGACTCCAGGGAACCCAAATTTCACTCAAAACCATCTCCATTGGGTTTGAGTTGGAGGTAGCAATCCCATGCGTTACTTCGCAACCGTCACCCTGCTCATGGTCGTGCTGTTCGTTCCGATGGCATCGAACGCATCGCCGTATCTCTATTCACTATCGACGGACTATACCGGCATCGGCGGCCTGCCCTCCGGCAGCACCGTAAGTTGGCAGTTCGAAGTTCCGTCGATTCTGACCAGCCCGACCACCATTACCAGCTTCCTGAGTGCTTCCCTCGGGCCCGGCTTCGCCGGCTGCGGCGCCGTGCAGGACGCTCAACTTCCGCTGGTCGCTGCAACCCCCTACACAAGTCTGGTGATAACGGACTTCACCGGATCGTGCCAAGGGGGCATTGTCGGGGCCGGAGCCAACTTCTTTGGAGGTTTGAGCTCCACCGGCGTCGATAACGCTTTCGCTCGCTCGACCGGCACAAAAATTGGGACGCTCACGATTTCTGCCGTCCCCGAGCCTGCGACCTTGTCGCTGCTGGCGACAGCCCTGCTTGGCGCGGTTGCCAAACGATTCCGTCGCCCCGGGCTGTCCTAGGCCGGGTGCCCGAGTCAAGGCCTTGTTTTGGCCTTGAGTGGGGATTTTTTGCAATTGTGGGCCGCCCGCCAGCGGCATTCCCGGAGCTATTGACCCCACATTTGAGTAGCCGCATAATCGCTTCGCTTTCCCGCCACTTCGAGAGACCTGCGTCTCCATCCAACCTGAATCGAGGTGGCGCCTATGCCGACGGTAGCGGATTACAGCATTCTGACCGACCAATGGTGGACCGAGGGATCCAGCCCGAACCCCATTGAGTTCACCATTCCTCACAACATAAGTAAGGACTCCCGGTCGATTCTTGGATTCATGTTCGGCCATTGGCAGGCGGACGAAATGACGATCAGGATTCGTCTCAACTCCGTTACCGTATGGGAAAGAAAATTCTCCTCTGACGACAGTGCGACCTATCGCTACTGGCAGGAAGTCATTCCCAAGGGCTTGGCGGTTCCGGGTACGAATCGGCTGACCATCGACAGTGACACCGACGATTATCGCTGGGTCGCAGTCTCCGATGTCGTGCTCTGGTGGCAGGCAGACATCTGACGGAGAGTCCACGCGCGTCGTGCCACCCCCTCCTCTCAATTTTGCAAAGTCGCAGAAACAAAGGGTTTACAAAATCATTGTCTGCAAAGTCGCACGAACAAAAGACTTAGAGGTAAAGTCGCACAAACATTGGAGTTAGCGGCGTTCAAAGAAAGCGCGTTGTAGCCCGCGAGACTCGTGTCCCTGTTCCCTGAAGAGATCTGTCAAAGAGCGCAAAGCTCGCGGACCCGCTCAGCGGGACGTGGAACGACGAGGCACACCAATTCCTCGCCTCATGATCGAGGTTCTACAGATTTGCAGGCTGTGATGGGAAAGGACGTGGGTCACGTGACAGTGTGATGGTGGCTTGTAGGTTATCGCAATTTAGTGTGGAGATCGCCGGATCGAGTATGTTGTAAGACCGCGGGTTGGAGGATTATTCACCCCACCCTTTTCCCAGAGAGGGAAAAGGATGGGGCAGCCACTTTCAAAATAGTTCGTGACAAAAGGGTGGACCACCCGCCGAACTATTTACCGCCCACCATTTCCATCAATTCTGTCTGGGCCTGGAACCAGTCCGCGTCAGCATGTTTGCTGGTTCTGTCGCTGGACTCATAGATCTGGTACGCGCGAACCCGTATCTCTTCATCCGAAAAGGTACTCGCTGCAGCTTGCTTCAACGGTTGTGCCGGTATGCGAGCGGTAAATCTCGTCTTAACTTGTAAGTTGGGATTGGACACTTGGACTCCTGCGATGCACAACTAAGAGGGGAAAAACTCCAGAACATCTGACCTAGTTCAGGGGGTCTGAATGAGGAGTCGGGAAACTCTCTCAACTCCAATCATACTCCGATTGGAGGTCACGTCCGAACCGTCAGCTCCCACAAAAAAATGCCACTCAAGCATTGAGCCTGAGTGGTGCGCCTGGGAAAGCGAGACTGGACCACTCTCCGAGGAACGAATAAGACTGATTCTCCGCAATTAGTTCTGCGGGGGCGGAGTTGTCGTCGTCGTAGTCGTGGTTTGTTTCTTCACTTCGGGCGCCGGCGTGGTTGTGGTGGTCGTGGTGTCAGTCTGCTTCATGGGTTCGGCCGCCGGCGTGGTCGTGGTGGTGGTCGTGTCGGTCTGTTTCACCTTGTGATGCTTGTTGTACTTCGTATTGGTATTGGTGGTCTGCGTGGTCTGTGCCGGCATGGGTGTCGCGTCCTGCGAAGTCGTGGTGGTGGTGCTCTGTGTCGCGGGAGGAGCCTGAGTCGTCGTCGAAGTCGTGGACTCCGTGGTGCTCTGTGCCATCACCGGCAATGACAGGGCGAAGACGATAAGCGCCCCCAGGGCGACAGCAAGTAAATTCTTGGATTTCATTCAATTCTCCTTGGTTACATCGATGGTCATACTCGATGCTATGGTTCCTGGGCGGCCGTGTCTGAGCACAATAGCTCGCTGCTCTGGGGAGAACATAGAGCGCAATTAACCAAGCGGGTGCCCCATCCTTTTCCCGGTTTTGGAAAAGGGTGGGGTAGAGAATTCACCTCGACGGGGACCCCATCACTCGAACTTCGCGTTCGCGCCGTAGCGCTGTCCATTCCGACTCGACCTCAACCCCACCAATCTCGCCCATCGCGTAGTGGCGGAAACTGCTCCAGGCCCAATCTTCGGGCCGCGCCACCAATCCACGGACAACGGGGTTGCGGTGGATGTACTTCAGCTTCTCGATACTCTTACGTCGCGTGCGCACGTTGAAGTCATAGAAGCGTCGCTGCCAGAACTGCCACGGTCTTCGATATTCAAGGTCCTCGAACTCTATGGGTGCCCCATCCTTTTCCCTCTTTTGGAAAAGGGTGGGGTCGAGAATCTTCCGGGCCTGATGAGACACCCGTTGTTTCAGTACCTGGAGGGCCTTTCCCGGATCTCCGATTTCCGGGCTTGAGATCAGGAGGTGGAAGTGCTCGGGCATGAGCACGTACCCGTAGACACAGAAGTCGAATTGCTTTCGAGTCTCTTCCAAGACATCCAGAAATGCTTGTTTGATGCGGTCATCGTCGAGCAGGGGGCGTCGCTGGTAACAACTGCATGTGATGAAGTGTGAGCCTCGGACATCGTAACGGCGCTCAACACGAGTGGGCACTCGTCGAAAATAGTTCACTCGATGCGGGAGGTCGGTGACGGGAGACACAGGTGAAGGTGTTGTGTCTTTGTTTCCCTTGTTAGAGGTCTGGGTGCCCCATCCTTTTGCGAAGCGAAAGGGTGGGATCGAAAATGGTACAAGACCCGCGGGTTGGAAGAGTCCTTAACCCCACCCTTTTCCAAAAGAGGGAAAAGGATGGGGCACCCACTTTTAAGATAGCTCGAGACTAAGAGGGTGTGGCACCCGGCAGCGGACGTCGCTGATAACAACTGCGTGTTATGAAGTGCGAGCCCGGACATCATAACGGCGCTCGAGACGAGTGGGCACCCATCGAAAATAGATCACTCGATGCGGGAGGTCGGTGACGTAGAACACAGAATCGAGTGTTCGCGGATTGGAAGAGTCTCTATCCCACCCTTTTCCAAAAGAGGGAAAAGGATGGGGCACCCACTTTTAAAATAGTTAGAGGCTAAGAGGGTGGGGCACCCGGCGTAACTCATTTATTAAGAGGACTTTGCCTCTAAACCTCACGCACTCAGCGACTTGTCCAACGAAGTCTCTATCCCCAACAAAACACGTGGCTTGCAGCACGGGGGAGGGGGTACGTTCACGCCACTGCATCCCGATTCGGGAAGGAAAACCAGAACAGCAGATCCCTCGCCCGCCTTTCGGCGGGCTCGTGATGACACATCGAAAAAACAAACGTCTGGACGCGGGCCTAAAGGCCCGCTCTACCGAACTACGAACACCCGCTCGTGCTCCCGCAGCTCATGCAGCGGTAGCAGCTTCCGTTGCGGGTCATGATGGCGCCGCAGACGCGAGCAACTGGGCGCGTCGCCCATGTCGATCAGTTCCTTCAGCGCGTCGGCTGCGTGGTGGTGTCCGGTGACGGTGCCGCCCACAGGATAGTTGTCAGTTGGCGGTTGCCGGTTGTCAGTAACATTCGGACTGCCTTCCGCGAGATCTCCAAACAGTTGCTGCCATGTCCGTTCTCATCCGGCGCGCTCACTGGAGCTACGCCGCCCATGTACTTGGGACGCAGGCCGTCGAACAGCGCCTGCTGCTGTCCGGTGAGGAAGCGCAACTGGAGCCAGCGGAAGATGTAGTCCATGATCGACTTGGCATAGCCGATGTCGGGATTGTTGCTCCAGCCGCTGGGCTCGAAGCGGGTGTGCGCGAACTTCTCGCACAGCAGCTTGAGCGGAACGCCGTGCTGCAAGGCGATCGAGGTGGCGCAGGCGAAGCTGTCCATCAGGCCGCTGACGGTCGAGCCTTCCTTGGCCATGGTGATGAACAACTCGCCCGGCATGCCGTTTTTGTAGAGTCCCACAGTGAGGTAGCCCTCGTGGCCTCCGACCTTGAACTTGTGGGTGATGGAGAGGCGCTCGTCGGGCAGACGATGACGGACGGCGCGCGGCGGCTCGGCGGATTCGTCGATCGGCTCTTCGTTCCCACCCTGTCCGGCTGCGCCGGACAAGGATGGGGCACCCGTATCTTTACCTGACTTATGCGTGGCTGAGCCCATCGAGCTGAGCGGCTGCGCCTTCTTGGAGCCGTCGCGATAAATTGCGACTGCCTTCAGGCCCAGCTTCCAGGCCGAGATGTAGGCTTCCATGATGTCGTCGACTTCGGCGTTCTCGGGCATGTTGATGGTCTTGGAGATGGCGCCCGAGATGAACGGCTGCGCGGCCGCCATCATGCGCAGGTGTCCGGTGTAGTGAATGGTGCGCGTGCCCTTGGTCGGCTTGAAGGA
The DNA here is from genome assembly GCA_963738905.1 of uncultured Acidobacteriaceae bacterium. GTDB lineage: Bacteria > Acidobacteriota > Terriglobia > Terriglobales > Acidobacteriaceae > DASRAA01. Next base: position 217,535 of record CAVTYG010000003.1, on the reverse strand, counting down.
GCAGTCGAAGACCGCCAGGTGCTCGTCCTTCACAGCGGGCGCGCCTTCAATGGTTCCGGTGGCGTCGATGTAGCTGACGATGGCGTTGGTCTGGTCGCTGGAGTAGCCGAGCTTGAACAGCGCGGACGGCACGGTGTTGTTCACGATCTTGATCATGCCGCCGCCGACCAGCTTCTTGTACTTCACCAGCGCGAGGTCGGGCTCGATGCCGGTGGTGTCGCAGTCCATCATGAAGCCGATGGTGCCGGTGGGCGCGAGCACGGTGACCTGCGCGTTGCGGTAGCCGAACTTCTCGCCGTGCTGGAGAGCTTCGTCCCAGGTGGCCGCGCTGGCCGCGTAGAGAGATGCGGGCACGTTCTTCTGGTTGATGTTGTTCACCGACGCGCGATGCATGCGGATGACGTCGAGGAACGGCTCGCGGTTGACGTACCAGCCGGGACACGCGCCTCCGGTGATTTCGACCGTGTGCGTGAGCGGCGTGGCCGGCTCGAGCGACGGACAGAGCTCGGCGATCTTCGAAGACTGCAGATACGCTTCGCCGCACATGATGGCGGTAACGCAGGCGGCGTAGTCGCGTCCGGCGTCGGAGTCGTAGGGCAGGCCCGAGGCCATGAGCAGCGCGCCCAGGTTGGCGTAGCCGAGTCCGAGCGGACGGTAGTCGTGCGAGTTGCGCGAGATGGCTTCGGTCGGATAGCCGCTGTTGTCGACCAGGATTTCCTGCGCGGTGATGACGACGGCGCAAGCGTGGCGATAGGCTTCGACGTCGAAGGTTCCGTTGGGCGCGAACTTCATCAGGTTGAGCGACGCCAGGTTGCAGGCTGAGTCGTCGAGGAACATGTACTCGCTGCACGGATTCGAGGCGTTGATGCGCGCCGTGTTCTTCGAGGTGTGCCAGCGGTTGGTGGTGGTGTCGTACTGCATGCCGGGATCGCCGCAATGCCAGGTGGCGTCGGAGATCTTGCGCAGCAGATCGCGCGCCTTGAAGGTCTGCACGGGGCGTCCGTCCTTCACAGCCTTGGTGCTGAATTCGCTGTCGCGGACGACGGCGTACATGAAGTCGTCGGTCACGCGCACGGAGTTGTTGGCGTTCTGGAAGAACACCGATGCGTAGGCTTCGGAGTCAGGACCCGAGCCGTCGTATCCGTGCTCAACCAGCGCCCACGCCTTGGCTTCTTCTTTCTGCTTGCACTCGATGAAGTCAACGATGTCAGGATGATCGATGTTGAGGATGACCATCTTGGCGGCGCGACGGGTCTTGCCTCCGGACTTGATGACGCCGGCGAAAGCGTCGAAGCCCTTCATGAAGCTGAGCGGACCCGAAGCTGTTCCGCCACCCGAGAGCGATTCGGTGGACGAGCGCAGTGGAGACAGGTTGCTGCCGGTTCCGGAGCCCCACTTGAAGAGCATGCCCTCGGTCTTGGCCAGCGTCAGGATGCTGTCGAGTGAATCGTGCACCGAGTTGATGAAGCAGGCCGAGCACTGCGGCTTGGTGTAGCCGACCGGGCCGAACTCGACCTTCTGCTCGACGGCGTTCCAGTGCCAGTTCTGGGCGTCGGAGTTGGGCTCGATGCGGTCGCATCCGACGTTGAACCATACCGGCGAGTTGAAGGCAGCCTTCTGCTGCAAGAGCAGGTGCGCGAGCTCGTCGTGGAAGATGGCGGCGTCGTCGGCGGAGCGGAAGTATCCGCCCTTGATGCCCCAGTCACGAATGGTCTCGGCCACGCGGGTCACGAGCTGACGTACGCCGGTCTCGCGCTCGGGCGTGTCGAGCGTGCCGTGCAGGTACTTGCTGGCCACGATGTTGGTGGCGGTCATCGACCAGTCTTTGGGGGTCTCGACGTCCTTCTGCTCGAAGATCACGCCGCCCTGGGCGTCGGTGATCTGAGCAAGGCGGAGTTCCCACTCGACCTCGTCGTAGGGCGAAACGCCGGCCTTGGTGAAATACCGCTTGAAGGTGAGTCCGGGTGCCGGTCTCTTCTTGGTGGTCGTTTGTGGTGCCGCGGCGCTGGTTGTCGCTGCCGCTGCTGTGGTCTTGTCGGTGATTTCGGCCATCGTGCCTGCTCCTGACGGAAATTCTTCTTGCTCGAACGCGAAACTTTGTCTTGCTGAACCTTGTTGTGTCCGTCAACTTCGCTGCAACGTGCGACCGAGCATGCGCACCACTTAGTGAGCACGCTTTGCAGGTCGCAATCTGGTTGGAGAGCCTCTGCCTGGCGTTGGACGGGACACAAACCCGCGGCGCGATGTGATCCGCGCCGAAGGTCTTACCGCGACTTGGAAAGGATCAAAAACTGATGCGCCCGACTGGCGATGCGCTCCAGTGTCCCTGCACCTAAAGCCCAAAATCGGGGGGTGAAACAACCTGATCACTGCGGCTTCAAACTGCGAAAACTAACCGCGTGGATAGCGACAGTACGCCCACGGGTTGTGGATGTCAAGTAACTAACCCAACATCTTGTATTTTACGCTCAAAATCCGGAACCTGCAGAGTAAACAACCCTCCCGACGGGCGGCAATTTGTAGATGTCAAAGGGGTTGGCGCAGGGTCCAAACCTGCCCGCAAAATCGCCACCCTGACATTGCAATGTAGACCCCTGCGACTAGGGGAACAATGACCGTTTGTGGTGCAAGCCTGTGGATTGCTGTGGATAGGGAGGAAAAGGGGGAGGAAACCGCCCTTGGGTAAGGCCCGATCCTGGTTTCGACTGAGCCGAGTGACCCTTTGCTGAAAAGTTCATGGGAGGCAGACTCCGCGCGGACTGAAGTTTGCGGGAGTGATAAAAACACGGAATTGCACGGAGTAGCTGAACCGGTACGCTACTGTACCGGCGGTGGCGTCATGCCCATGAAAACGGTACCGAGGAATTTGCCGGTGGGGCCGAACTTCCAGTTGAACTCGGCGGTGCCGACTTTCTCGCAGGCGTGGCATCCATTGAGCATCGGGTAGCCCAGTGTGAACGACTTGCCGCCCTCGGAGTTGCTGTTGGCGTTGGGCCAGGTGGTGCCGTCGCGATCGCCGGGAAACAATGTCGTCTTGGGAAATTGCGACTTGGTGTTCTGGAATTGCGGGCTCTGTTGCATGGCCGCTTGATCGAGCAGCTTCAGATCTTCGGCGTTGATGATCTTGGGAGAGCCATTCACAAACACGAGGCCGTAGTTGGTGTTGGCGCGCAGAGGATACGTAATGAACGCGACATCGACGGGACCAACAGCGTTGAAGCCGGTCATGATGCCGACGTCGCCTCCGCTCTGACGAAACAATACCCGGGTGAAGGCCACAGCCGCTGCTGACGCCCCGGCGGGCTGCATCTGATCGATGAAGCACTCGGCGAAGCTGGGCGGCTGCCCGGCGCTATCGCAAGCCTTGTGCGCAGCCGCGAGAAATGTGGAAGGAATCTGCCATACAGAAGCCGCTGTAATGCGTCCGGCACCGGAACCGGGAGGCATGGTTGCATTGGGGTTCTGAGTAAATGCAAACGTCGAAAGCAAGAGAGCAGTGGCCAATACGGTCAGTTTCATGGTCAGGGAATCCTTTGCGATAACAGTGTAATGCACGTGTACCACGCGACGGGTGACTTGAGGGCATGCTCAGCGTTGCCTCGTCTTCTTTACTTCTCGATACAACCCCATCGCTGGGTTGGACGCTCAGACGTCAATAGTGAAACCAACTCCCGAATCCGAACCGCAGGTACCGGTTACGTCGTCCGTCCCGGAAGACCTTCCCGCCGAGCAGGAGGCGTTGTTTCACGAAGTGCTGACGATCTTCGAAGAGGGAAGATTGGCATTCGCAGTTGCGGGCGCGGCGGCGTTGCAGGAGTACACCGGGATCTGCCGGTCTACGAAAGACCTGGATATCTTCCTGACTGCGCACGATGCGACCGCGGCGTTGCTCTTGCTACAGCAGCATGGATTCGAGACGGAGGTGCGCGATCCAGTGTGGCTGGCCAAGGCGCATAGGAATGGGTATTTCGTCGATCTGATCACAGGCATGAGCAATGGAGTGTTGTCGGTCACTGCTCAATGGATCGAGCGCGCTCGGCCTGCGACGGTGGTGAACGTCAAGACTCGGGTTCTGGCTCCGGAGGAACTGCTGGCTTCAAAACTGTTTGTGGTGCGGCGTGAACGATTTGACGGCGCCGACATCGCGCACATTATTTATGCGTCGCGTGGCAAGCTGGACTGGGAACGGATTCTCGCGATGGCGGGGAAGCACTGGGAGATATTGCTCTGGAACGTGGTGTTGTTCCGCTACGTGTACCCGGCAAAGACGGAGTATGTTCCGCAATGGCTCTGGGGAGAGTTGATGGCGCGGTTGACTCGCGAAATCAATTCACCGGATCGGGGCGCCGCCTTTCGGGGCAGCCTGGTGGACGACAACATGTTTGCCATCGACCTGAACGATTGGGGCCTGGACAACCTGTTAGAAGACTACCGGGCAGGATGTGAGCGGATCGTTGCACCCGAGCAGAGCAGATCAGAGAAGCGTGATTACAGCCGGTCCGATGCCAGGACTGGCGAAGACAGATCCCTCGCGGACTAAAGTCCGCTCGGGACAGCAAAAATAAGGGAGCTGGCACGGCGCAGCTAAGCTGCGCCCCTTCCATGAGAATTGCTGCTACCGCCGATATCCACTTCGTGCCGCAGAACCAGACTGTGCTGCTGGCGCAATTGGAGCGCGTGCGCGACGAAGCCGATGTGCTGGTGCTTGCTGGAGACCTTACCAATTACGGCCAACCTGCGGAGATGGAACCGCTGTTGAATCTGCTGGTGCGGGTGAGGGTGCCGACCATCGTGGTGCTGGGCAATCACGACTACGAAAGCGGTCACGAGCAGGAACTGATGCAAATGCTCACCAGCGGCGGAATCAAAGTGCTGGACGGAAGCGCGTATCAGCGGGATGGCGTAGGCTTCGCGGGTACGAAGGGATTTGTAGGTGGCTTCGGTCGCGGCGTCCTGACGCCGTTCGGCGAGCCGGAGATTAAGACTTTCGTTCGAGCCTCGATCGATGAGGCGATGAAGCTGGAGCGTGGTCTCTCGCAACTCCGCACTCCGAAGCGGGTGGTTGTGCTGCACTACGCGCCGGTTGCGGGAACCGTGGAAGGTGAAGCGGCGGAGATCTACCCCTTCATGGGCACATCACGGCTGGCAGAAGTCATCGATCGCCATGGCGCGGACTTGGTGGTCCACGGGCACGCTCACCACGGAACCATGGTTGGTCAGACCACCGGTGGGATTCCGGTACACAACGTGGCTATTACCCTTCTGCAGGCACAGCAGCCGCCGACGAGCTATAAGATATTTGACCTCTAGCTGCGCGGCACCTCCCTGGGAATGACTGCAAAACCGCTCTTTCCCCATTTCGCAGGCCCGAGTGTCGTCTTTTTGAACGCCAAACAATCACAATGACATTTCTCGCCTATGGCCGTCGAAATAGAGGCCGAAGTGACCGGTGTCACAGACTACCCCGGGCTGTGGTCAGAGAATGAATATTCGAGCCATGCAAGACGTTGCCACATTCCGAAGAGTACTGAGCACGATACTGGTGATCGCCATTGCGCTGTGGGCCGAAGCGGGACTTGCCCTCGCTGCCGGCGATCAGGTGATGCAGTGCTCGATGAGCATGCACCAGATGCAGTCGATGGGGGAAATGACCTGCTGCCCAAGCGACGATGCGAAGACTCCGGCACTCAGCCACGAACGTCCGCCATGTTGTTCGGTCAGCAGCGACGCGGAACGCCCACTGGGATTTCTGGTCAGCTCCGAGCGCGTGAAGACGCCGGCGCCCGGCGCCGCTGCGGGGTCAGTAGACACCGTGCCGTTCCCAACGGCATTGGATTTTGGCGTATGGCGGAGTGCGGCCGCGCCCCGCTTCGTGAAACCCGTCCTGCAATTGAAAACCGACCTCAGGATCTAGAGCGCGGATAGCTGTGTCTGCGCGGTGGCGGAAGTGTGCCGTCGCAAGTCAAGACTCGCGGATGCGACTCCGTTTAACGGGAAGCAACTCACGCTTCCAAAAAAGATTCGAGGAAATCATGAAAACGAAAGTATTAGTAGCGCTGTTCACGATGCTGTTCGCGCTGGCGATGATGGCCCAGACAGCCACGCCGGCGACGTCCGCTGCTCCAGCGGCCGGCGATAAGACAAACACTTGCGCATGTTGCACCGGGGACAAATGTCCCATGATGAAAGACGGCAAGATGGCCGCAGGGAAAGCATGCTGCGGTGAGGATTGCTGCAAAGACGGCAAATGTGACATGGCAGCACACAAGGGCCACACCATGGCCAATGGAAAGTCGGCCTCTGGAGAAGGCTGCTGCAAAGACGGAAAGTGCAACATGGCCGCTCACAAGGACGGATTGGGATGCTGCGGCGACAAGTGCCCGATGATGAAGGGCAAGACCGCCGCGGCGAATTCATCCGCCAGGTGCTGCAAGACGACCGCTTCGGCGTCATGCTGCAAGAATGGAAACATGCCTTGCTGCGATGCAGCGAGAACAGCAGCGTAACGGCGCTGGTTGTTGGATCACAGGGGCACGGCGAAAGTCGTGCCCTTTTTTGCCGTCAAAAGCGCTACAGTAGTCGTTAAATCGAGCCGACTACCTGCCAGTCTGGTGTGCACTTCGTCAGTCACACAATGTTGGAGCGGAGGATGCGACAACACCGTCTTACATTGCTGGCGCTTGGTCTGTTGCTTGGCGCAGCATCGATGCTGGCAGGACAACATGACCATCCTGCTCCGGAAAAGTTAGGCACTGTTGTATTTCCCACATCTTGCGCTGCGCCTGCTCAGGTGCAATTCAACCGTGCCGTCGCGCTGCTGCATTCGTTCGCATATTCCGAGTCGGAAAAAACCTTCCGCGAAGTGCTGGCGACTGACCCCTCGTGCGCGATGGCGCACTGGGGAATTGCCATGACGTATTTCCACCAGCTTTGGGAGCCTCCAGTCAACGAGGCGGCGTACGCCAAGGGTTCCGCCGAGTTGGCACAAATAACGAATAGTCCGAAACGACCGGTGCGTGAGTCAGAATTTATCGATGCGCTGGCGGCGGTCTACTCAAATGGCGAGAGCCAGCCGTTGCGAACGCGGATGCTAACTTATCAAGCGCGGATGGCTGAAGTGGCAACGGCGAATCCAAATGAGACTGAAACCCAGGTGTTTTATGCCCTGGCGCTGTTGGCCACCGCTTCGCCGAGCGACAAGACGCACGCCAACCAGAAGAAGGCGGTTGCGCTGTTGGAACCACTTTATGCGGTGAATCCGCAGCATCCGGGAATTGCCCACTACATGATCCATGCTTGTGACAATTCCGAGATGGCGCAACAGGGAGTCAAAGCGGCACTCGATTATTCAAAGATTGCACCTTCGGCGCCGCATGCGTTGCACATGCCGTCTCACATCTTCACCCGCCTGGGAATGTGGAATGAGAGCGTGGCTTCCAATCAGGCGGCCCGTCGTGCGGCGCAGGACCATGGAGACATCGGCGAAGAGTTGCACGCGATGGACTACCTCACGTACGCATATCTGCAGCTTGGCCGGAACGAAGATGCAGCCGGTGTGGTAGCAGACTTGCAGCTGATGCAGGGACTGCAGGGTGCGAACTTCAAGGTTGGCTATGCGGCGACGGCTATGCCGGTGCGACTTGCCGTCGAACGTCGCAAATGGCAAGACGCAGCGGCGATCGAGTCGGCCACCAATACTCCTCCAGAGGTAACGGCAGTTGCCGTTTGGGCCAAGGCAATCGGCTTGGCACGCCTTGGCCGAACAACAGGCGCGACCAGCGAACTTCAGAAGCTCAGAGAAACCGAACGCCAGCTGCGCAGCAGCGGAAGCGACTATTGGACTAATCAGGTTGCAATTCAGACTGCCGAGGCTGATGGCTGGATCGCGTTCGCCAGAGGAGATGCAGCGTTTGCGAAACAACGTTTGCGCGATGCTGCGGATCTCGAAGATTCGATTGAAAAGCTGCCACTGACACCCGGTCCTATTGTCCCGGCACGCGAACAGCTCGCCGATTTGTTGCTGGAGCTCAAACAACCGGCCGAAGCGCTCAAAGAGTTCGAGGCATCGCTGCAGCAATCGCCCGGCCGCCGCAACGCGCTCCTGGGAGCAGAAGCTGCGGCGGAATTGAGCAGGAACCACCCGAAGTCGGCACTGTACGCTGCCGAAATTCAGAAATTAAACAAACGATAGATTCGCGTATCGATTCGTTCTAGCTTCCGTTCCCCAGCTTCTTCATGGCCAGCGGACGCGCAAATGCATTAGTCGGGTTATGAGAGTTAATGGTCAGAACTTGCTTGTAGTACTTCGTAGCTTCGGACTGGTTCCCGCTCTTCTCGTATGCCTGGGCGAGTAGCACAAGAATGAATGGGTCCTTCTGGTCCGCCTTCTCCAGATCCGCGATTGCAGCCTTGTAATCGCCTCGGTAGAAAGCTACGTATCCTGTGAGATACGGATAGAAGCGTTGCTGGTCGGGGATTTTGCCCTTATCGAGGATAGCTTTCGCTGCGGCGGCATCTTTGCTGGCTTCCGCAGGCTGACTTTGGCGGGCGGCGATGCGAGCTTTGGCGCTCTGCATCCGGAAGTCCCACAGATCGTGGTCCGCGTCGGTGAGGTTAGGCGCACGCATCGCGGTTTCGTAGCCCGTCTGGTACCACTTGGTCGCGCCGGGCGTATCCCCACACTCAAGCGCGATACGGGCCAATTCGTTGGCCGTCCCGGCTGCGTCGGTGAACTTCTTGTCCGTCATCTGTGCATCGTAGGCCTGTTGCTCGTAGGCCGCCACTTGCGCCAGATCGCAGGGGAAAGCGTAAGACACAGCCGCTGTGCGTAGCGCCTGGACGCGCCGGTCGGGCGGGGCAAGCTGGATTGCCTTCGGCACGTAGGTATGGGCCGTAGCGTAGTCACCTTTGAGATCAAGAACGATCACGGCCATCAGGTTGGCATCGTAGCTCTTCGGATCGCTCGCCAAGACTTGGTTGATGATGGCAAGGGCCTCGTCCTGCTTACCGTCGTTGTTCAGCGTTTGGGCCTGCTTGATCTGGGGAGAGACCGCCGGGGGAGCAGGGGTCTGGGGGAGCAACGGGATGCAGCTAAGCAGAAGAACGAGGACGCAGCAAGGGGTTTTCATGAGGGCAGATTATGCCACAGGCGGGGAGAGGGGAGAGGGCCGGTGGAGCGGTACCGCGGAAATTCATTTGACATAGCATTACGACCGTAATACTATCCGCGGCAATGCGATATGCGGTCGGACACAAGGACCAAACCAGCAAACGTATCCTGCGGGCGGCAGGAAAGCTCTTTCGCAAGCAGGGGTATGCGGCCACCGGGGTAGACAGGGTAATGGCGTCGGCCCATCTCACGGCGGGGGCGTTCTATGCTCACTTCCGTTCGAAACAGGACTTGCTGGCAAAGGCCCTGGACAATGTTTTTGTTCAGGGGGCGAAGGAGCGTCCGGCAGAGTTGAGTGAGCTGCGAGGGCGGCCATGGTTACGGGCCTTCGCGAGCTTCTATCTGAGTGATCGGCACCGCAAGGGAACAGGGAAAGGGTGTCCGATGCCGGCGCTGGCGGCGGAAGTCGGGAGAGTCGGAGGAAAGCCGCGAGCGGTATTCGAGCAGCATTTGCAGCGGGTGATCGAGAGCGTCGCGCAGCAGTTCGATGAAGCGGATCCCGACCGCCAGCGAGCCATTGCCACGATGGCAATGTGCGTCGGCGGGGTGACACTGGCGCGCGCGGTGAAGAGCCCAGGATTTGCGCAGGAGATATTGCAGTCCTGCAGGGAAGCCGCCCTGCAGCAATTCAGGGATTAAGTTGGGGCACGAAAGAAACGTCGAAAACGATTGAAAAAAGGAGAATCATGTCCAACGAAGTACAGGCATTTCTCAGCGTATGGGATGCAGAAACCAAGAAAACGGCGGCGATGCTGCGGTCGCTGCCCATAGACAAGTACGACTTCCGTCCGGATGCCGGTGGACGCTCGCTGGGCGAGCTTGCCTGGCACCTCTCGGAGGCAGAGGCGTATATGACTTACGGCATCGAGCAGAATGCCTTTGAAACGGGAGTGAAGCCGCCGGGAGTCGAACGGCCAAAGACCGTCGAGGAACTCGGTCCTGGTTTTGAGCGCGTGCATGCAGATGCAGTGCAGCGGGTCCGCAACCTCAAGCCAGAGGACCTGGATCGCCAGATCAAGTTCATCACGGGAGAAATGGTGAGCGTGCGGGACATCCTTTGGTCGATGCTGTTGCACCACGAGATCCACCATCGTGGCCAGCTTTCGGTGCTGTGCCGGTTGGCGGGAGGAGCTGCTCCGGCGCCCTATGGACCGAATCGCGAGCAGATGGCGAAGTTGCGGGAGACGATGGCCGCGGCGGCGCGGTAGTCGATCACCTGAATCGTTTGTGTCCGGCTCCCACACTGTCGCTGAATCTGGCGACAGGGTGGGAGCCTTCTCTTCTCTTTCTTTTTTGCTGCAGGCGGTATTGTGTCGCCCTTGACGACCTATCCATAGATAAGCTATGTATAAAGTCCTATGGCCAACAAGCCCGAACTAATGCCGGGGACGCTTGACCTGCTCATCCTGAAGACCCTTGCCCGCGCGCCGCTGCACGGCTACGGCATTGCGCTCGCCATCAAGCGCCTTTCCGAGGATGTGTTGACGGTGGAGGAAGGTTCGCTGTATCCGGCGTTGCAACGGTTGCTGATTCGCGGCTGGGTGAAAGCGGAGTGGAAAATAACGGAGACGAACCGGCGTGCACGCTTCTACACGCTAACTGCTATGGGGCGAAAGCAATTGGGGGTTGAGCTCTCGCAATATGAGCAGATGATTGCGGCAATTGGGCGGGTGCTGCAAAGCGCGTAACTGCTCGGGAGGTAGCGATGGAGTCGCTGAGCAAGTGGTTTCGAAAGCTAGGGTTCCTGATTCGCCGCGACGAATTCGTTAGTGACCTCGACGACGAACTCTCATTTCATCGGGAACAAATCGAACGGGAACTGCAGTCGGAAGGGGTGCCGGCTGAGGCAGCCCGGTATGCGGCGCGGCGTCGGGTGGGCAACGATGCCAAGTTAAAGGACGAAGCCCACGACGCGGCCGGATTCGCCATGGAGACAGTGGCGCAGGATGTGCGATACGCGTTACGGCAGTTGCGCAAAAATTTAGGATTCACTGCTACCGCGATCATAATTCTGGCGCTGGGGATAGGTGCCGTCACAGCCATCTTCAGTGCGGTGAATCCCATTCTGTTTAAACCGTTGCCGTACCCCCAGGCGGGGCGGATCATGATGGTCTGGGAACGGCATAGCGACGGCTCGCCACTATTCGACACGTTTGCCACATTTCACGGAATGCAGGAGCACAGCCGGTCGTTCGACGCTCTGGCAGCGATGAAGCCGTGGCAGCCAACGCTGGTGGGGACCGACCATCCGGAACGCTTCGAAGGACAACGCGTGAGCGTGGACTACTTCCGTGTGCTGGGCGTGTCGCCAGTACTGGGGCGAGATTTTGAAGCGCAGGACGATCAACACGAAGGCCCGAAAGTAGTCGTGCTGAGCCATGCGTTGTGGCAACGTCGCTTTGATGGTGATCCGTCGGTAGTCGGGCGAAACGTTAAGCTCGACGGAGATCTCTACGCCGTCATCGGTGTGATGCCGCAAGGTTTTGAAAACGTCTCAGCAGCCGGGGCACAGCTCTGGGCGCCATTGCAGTACGATCCGTCGCTTCCGCCGGACAGCCGGGAGTGGGGACACCACTTGCGCATGATCGGGAGGTTGCGGGCGGGAGTTACCCGGGAACAGGCGACCAGCGAATTGGATGTAATTCTGCGTGGGCTGGGGCAGATGTACGCCAAGGGATACAACGAGTCGGGCGGTGTTCCCGCGGGAATGCTGGTGGAATCATTGCAGAGTGACGTAGCGCGCGACGTAAAGCCCGCATTGGTGGCGGTGGTGGGCGCGGTTGGTCTAGTGCTGCTGATCGCTTGCGTGAACGTTACGAACCTGCTGCTGGCAAGGGGAGCGCAGAGGCGCGGAGAGTTCGCGATGCGGGCGGCGCTGGGCGCCTCGCGAAAGAGGCTAACCCGACAACTCCTGACCGAGAGCCTGCTGTTGACGCTCGCGGGCGCGACAGTTGGAATGGGAGTCGCCGAGTTAGGGGTACGGGCGCTAGTGGCGTTGAGTCCTCCGGGATTGCCGCGAGTGAATGCGATCACGATCGATAACGCGGTGTTCGCATTTGCGCTCGGAGTTACGGCCCTGGTCGGGGTGGTCGTAGGACTGGCCCCTGCAGTACAGACGAACCGCGGCAATCTGCAAGCGGCCTTGCATACGAGTACAAGGACGACCGCGGGCGGACACCAGGTAATGCGACGAGGGCTGGTGATCGCCGAGGTGGCGCTGGCGTTGGTGCTGCTGGTAAGTGCGGGATTGCTATTGCGAAGTCTGCAACGTCTATTTGCAGTCGATCCGGGGTTCGATGGTACACACCTGTTGACGATGCAGGTGCAGATATCGGGTCATCAATATGACAAGGATGAGGCGCGGTTACTGTTTTTCAAGAGCGCGATTGAGGCGGTGAGAGCAGTTCCGGGCGTGGTTTCAGCAGACTTCACGAGTGAGCTGCCGCTGAGTGGCGATTACGACGTGTACGGTGTGCAGTTCGATGGCAGCACCGTTGCTAAGGAAGGCGGTTTCCGTTACGCGGTGACGCCGGGTTATATCGAGACAATGCGGGTTCCGCTACGGCGTGGCCGACTGCTGAACGAAGGGGATGACCGCGGAGCGCCGACGGCGGTGTTGATTAGCGAATCCTTCGCCAAGCGCATCTTTGGCGAGCGCGACCCGATCGGGAAGCGGCTGAGAGTGGGACCGGATGCAGGCCATGCCGACAAGCCGTGGGGCACCATCGTTGGCGTAGTCGGCGACGTGAAGCAGCAGTCATTGGCGATGACGGCTGACGATGCGTTCTACGTACCCACAACGCAGTGGCCATGGGCAGACGAAGTATTGTCGCTGGTAGTGCGGACCCGCGGGGATGCAGCGGCGACGGCGCCCCTGATCCGAAACGCGGTCTGGGCGGTGGACAAGGACCAGCCCATCGTGCGGGTAGCGACCATGGAGTCGCTGCTGTCGGCGTCGGAGGCACAGCGACGCTTCACCTTGATCGTGCTGGAGGCATTCGCATTGGCGGGACTGTTGCTGGCAGCGACGGGCATCTATGGCGTACTGTCCGGCAGCGTTACGGAGCGCACGCGCGAGATCGGAATTCGGGCTGCACTTGGCGCGTCGCGCGGCAATCTACACCGGCTGATTTTGCGACAAGGCCTGCGGCTCACGGGAATCGGAGTTGCGCTCGGATTGGTGGGCGCCGTTATCGCAAGCCAGGCGCTGGTGACCTTGCTGTTCGGAGTCTCACGGCTTGATCCGTTGACCTATGCCGCTGTGATTACATTGTTGATAATCGTCGCCGCTATTGCGTGTTGGGTACCCGCACTACGAGCGGCGCGTGTCGATCCGGCGATAACGTTGAGGGCGGAATAACAACGCAGAGCTTTGCGGTTAAAAATGGGTTACCAGGCATTGGCCCGGGCCCCGCGCCGAGACGAGACCGGGCGGGGCTTAGTATTGTTGAGCAGAGTTCTTTGTTCAGCAGGAGATCGTGATGAAAGCAATTCGAGTGCATGAATTCGGAGGTCCCGAGGTATTGAAGCTGGAGGATGTACCTGATCTCACGGCCGGGAAGGGGCAGGTTGTCGTGCAAGTGCATGCGGTCGGCGTGAATCCGGTGGATGCCTACGTGCGAACCGGTACCTACGCCATGAAACCGAGTTTGCCATACACGCCCGGGTCGGATGCGGCGGGAGTCGTGGCTTCGGCGGGCGAGGACGTGACCGGCGTTAAGGTTGGAGATCGCGTCTACACGTCGGGTTCGCTCAGCGGCACGTACGCCGAGCAGACATTGTGCTCCGAATCGCAGGTGCATCTCCTGCCGGAAAGAGTGAGCTTCGAACAGGGTACGGCGATGGGCGTGGCCTATGGCACGGCGTATCGCGGATTGTTTCTCAGGGGCCAAGGCAAGCCCGGCGAACTCTTGCTGGTCCACGGTGCCAGCGGCGGGGTGGGGACGGCGGCCGTGCAGTTGGCACATGCTGCCGGAATGGTGGTGGTCGGTACAGCCGGCAGCGAAGAAGGCATGAAGCTGGTCAAGGAGCAAGGGGCGAATCACGCGGTCAATCATTCGGCGCCCGGCTATACCGACCAGTTGATGAAGCTGACAGGGGGGCAGGGCTTCGATTTGATTGCGGAGATGCTGGCGAACAAGAACCTGGGGACCGACCTCGGATTGCTGGCGAAGAAGGGACGCGTGGTAGTGATTGGAAGCCGCGGTCCGGTGGAGATCAATCCGCGCGACACCATGTCACGAGAGGCGGACATTCGCGGTATGACGCTGTTTGCGACCACGGAACCGGAGTGGCAACAGATCCATGCTGCGCTCGGCGCCGGTCTGGAGAACGGAACGCTGCATCCGGTGGTTGGAAAGAAGTTTCCGTTGGCGCTGGTGGCGAAAGCACACGAGGAAGTAACGAAGCCCTCCGGGGCGCTGGGAAAGATGGTACTGGTCATCTAGAACCGCGAACGCCAAGGGCCCATCGCTCGTGACCGTGTGGTTCTTCGGCAACTGAACATACAATCAGATTATGGCTTGCAGGCGAAGCTTGCGGACTTGCGCGGCGCTGGTTGCCGGGTGCGTCGTGGCGTGTCTGACATTGTCAGACACGGTAAATGCGCAAAGATCCGGCCCGCAGGGCGTTGTTCCCGCGCTACAGCAAGCGGTTACACGCGCGATGGCCGGTACGGCGGGGACCGCAGTGGTCATCGATGTGGCAACTGGTCGGATGCTTGCGTCCTACCATCCCGATGTAGCGGCACAGCGGCTGGCGCTTCCGGGCTCAAGCGTCAAGACATTTACCTTGCTGGCGCTGCTGGAAGCCGACAAGATCGACGGCCAGACCACGGTGATGTGCAAGCGCCTGCTGACGCTTGACGGGCACCAGGTGAACTGCACCCACCCCGATACCAAGCAGCCATTCGCTCCGGCGATGGCGCTGGCTTATTCCTGCAACTCCTACTTTGCCGATGTCGCCACCCGTCTTACACCAGCGGAGTTGCGAACTAGTTTCCTCCAGCAAGGATTTGGTTCGCCAAGTGGGCTCAGCCAGCATGAAGCCAGTGGTGAAGTTACGCTGGCGAAGACGCAAGCCGAGCTGCAACTCCAGGCGATCGGAGAGTGGGGACTGCGCGTCACGCCCCTGGAACTGTTGCGTGCCTATCAGAACCTTGCGATCCGGGCCCCAAAGCACGAGGCAAAGCAGGCTCCGGTGTTTGAGGGCCTGGACGCGTCGGTGTCCTACGGAATGGGACATCTCGCACAGCCGCAAGCTGCAATGAAGGTTGCGGGTAAAACCGGGACGTCGCTGGTGGAGGAAGGCAACTGGCGGCATGGATGGTTCGGCGGCTACGCTCCCGCGGACAAGCCGGAGATCGCGCTGGTGGTTTTCCTGGAAAAAGGAAATGGACCAGTGGACGCGGCAGGCATCGCAGGAAAAATCTTTGAGGCATATGCTACGCAGCGCGAACACGCTATTACAACGAGGCCGTCGCCATGAGGGTCCTACATGCGGCCTTGGCGGTCCTGCTTTGGACGAACGGTGCTGTTTCCCTGCATGCGCAGTCCTCAGCCAAGTCCGGCGCAGCAAGAGACTTTCCTCACAAGGTGCGTGTGCGGTTGTGGTACCTGCATCCTCCAGCAGAGGTGAAGCTGCGGGCGGATGCCGGACAGGCGAAGATACGCAAGTGTGCAACTTGTACCGAGGCGGAGTTAAAAGCGCTGACGTTGAAAGCAGCTGGAGCGCGCATCGAGAGCGAAGGGGATAAGTCTTCCACACAGACCTTGCACGTATCAGGCACATATCAGGTTACCGCGGGGAACGCGCCGTCGCTCAAGGCCTACTTCCCGGTGGATGTGCGGGCGACTGATGGGCGGCTGCTGGTTACGGCGTCGATGCCGGTGGAAACCTATGTCGCTGGAGTTCTTGCCGGCGAGACCGGAAACTTCAAGTCTGACGAGACGCTGAAGGCGATGGCGGTGACAGCACGTACTTACGCGATGCACTTCGGCTCCCGACATACATTGGATGGATTCGACTTCTGTGACTCAACCCACTGCCAGAACCTGCGACTGGCGGACGTGACGCCGCGCATGCAGAAAATCGCTGCTGCCACCCAAGGCGAGATTCTCTGGTATGACGGCGAGCCTGCGGCCTCTTACTACCACGCGAATTGTGGGGGTACGACGGAAGACGGCCGCTACATTCTCGGCAATGACGAGCAACGTGCTCCTTATCTGAAAGAACATTCCGACAGCTACTGCGTTCGCACGGGCAGCAGCCAGTGGCGGAGCGAAGTCAGCAAGGTGGAACTTCAGAAGGCGTTGGGGGCGGAGGGAATCGACATCCGGGGCAGGTTACGGTCGGTCACAGTGACGCAACGCACGGAAAGTGGCCGAGTGGAGTTAGTTGCGGTCACAGGCAGCGCACGAGTGACTGTGCCAGGAATCAAGTTTCGTGCTGCCATCGGCCACAGCATTGGATGGGAGCGGATTAAGAGCAATTGGTACGACGTGCGTGATGCCGGCGAGCAAATCGTGTTGACCGGCAGCGGCTCAGGACACGGCGTGGGGCTCTGCCAGGTCGGCGCCGAGGTGATGGGAGAAGAAGGGAAGTCGTATCGCGAGATCCTGGGCTTCTACTATCCGGGCACGCGAATTGGGGTGAGCGCCCAAGGTATACGGTGGCAACAGTTAGGGAATGCCGATGTAGTGCTCTACACCACGCGTCCCGAGAGTGACCGGCCTCTGCTTTCCTTGGCGACGCAGTTCATGCACGAGTCGGAAGAAGCGACCGGGTTGGTGTATGGCGGCATCGCAAAGTTGAAGGTCTACGCCACGGTAGCGGCATTTCGCGACGCCACGGGCGAGCCGGGGTGGGTGGCAGCGTCAACCCGGGGGCGAACCGTCCGCATGCAACCGGCGGACGTGCTGCGTAGCGCAGGAACTCTGGAGAGTACATTGCGACACGAATTGTTCCACATGCTGGTGGAAGAGCATGCGAAGCCGGCGACTCCACTATGGTTTCGCGAGGGGCTGGTGCTCTATCTCACAAAGGCCAATACACCACAGCAAGGTGGCGCGTTTGAGAGTGCGGCTGCGCTGGAGAAAGCGCTGCGCGGTCCTCTTAATGAGGAGCAAATGCGCCAAGCATACGCTTCGGCCGAAGCCAGGGTGGCGAAGTTGGCGCAAGCGCACGGCGGCGCAGCGCTGGTCGACTGGCTACAGAACGGCGTGCCGGAACAATAATCATTGCGGCGACCTCTGATAACAGAGGGGGGCCGCTGTTTCACTCGCGAGATTACCAAGTGGGCTGAGATACCAAACGTTAGCTCTTCTGGCTCCGTGGACGGCTCATGTCGGGAACTTCTTCGCCAAGCGCGGTGGCAAGGTCGATCTGGTGATCTTGTTCCTGCGTCAGGATCTGGCGTATCTGTTCTGCCATGGCGAACTCACCCAGCGTTTCACATTGGCGGATACGCTCCCGATAATTGCGCACCGTCTCGTTTTCATTGTCGAGATCGAAGCGCAACATATCCTTCGGCTTGTCCGAGGTCTTGACGGGCTTAGGCGTGACGGTAGGCATGCCGCCGAGATAATCGATCTGCCGGGAGAGGGTGAGAGCGTGATCGAGTTCCTGCTTGGCATGGAGTTCAAGCTGGTCCGCGATATTCATGTACTCGGCACCTTTCAGCACCTGTGAGTACACGACGTAGGCGATGATCGCCTGATATTCGCGGGAGAGATCTTCGTTAAGTAGCTCGATGAGGCGCTCGCGCGTGATGTCCGGCGCAGATGTCTTTGGTTCTTTGTCAGCCATTCAATTCCTCCGAGGTGGGTATCGTTGAGCCCTAACTGGCGACGACATTACAGAATGCTGCTCTGCACAGATGGGATGCAAAAATCACGCCGCGGGTTTCAAGACTCGAGCGGCCGATCGATGCGACTTATCGTTTCCGGCAAGTTTTAGGCTAAACAAACCGCCGGCAAGTGCCGATGCAATGAGCAGGTGCGCTTGACGCGCTCCCTGGAGGCGGTATGCGCGGATGGCTATGTGTTCTACTGCTGTGCTCGTTTGCAAGGGCTCAAGAACCCAATCCTGGGCCGGACTTTAGCCGCGGCACAAGAGAGCGTGGTTCGTTTTATCTGAACGGAATTGGACATCAATATCTTCAGGGCAAGGACTATACCGTGGTGGCAGCGGCAATTCCGACGGTGAACGCCAAGTATTTTGGTGTGAAGGTGCACGTTTTCAATCGAGGACAGAAATCAGTGAACCTGCTGCCGGAAGGGGTAACGGTAGATGACTCGGTCGGAGGAAGGCTGCTGGAGGCCTTGCCGGCGACCGAAGTAGCCGATCACATGCGAAAGCAGCCAGCATGGGCGCACATTGTCGGGATTGCGGCGGGAGAGCCCCCACCAACAGGTACGGGAGCACCAACCGGAGTACCTACGATGGCGGACCTGCTCCGGGAATTAACCAAAGACGGCGGCGCTAATGGCGTAATGGGATACGCGGACGCGCCCTATCCCGTGCTGAGCGTTCGCGGAACGGCGAAGGCAACGGGGCACGATTCGGCGACGTGCGACCTGGGGTGCGAGTTGCGCAATCACGAAATCGGGGATGGAAACGGGCCGCAATTGCCCCAACGGAATGCGCGTCCCGAGCAGGTGGAGCAGAGCGAGTTATTGGCAAACACCGTTCCTCCAGAGGGAGATGCCGAGGGCGTACTCTACTTCGCCATGCCGAAGCTCACGGACCGTGCACCCATTTCGCATAATGGCCGCAAAAGCTACCTGGTGACGGTGGCGGTCATTGTGGGCGATGAGAAGTTTCAGTTTGTGTTTCCGCCGGAGTAGCCGCCGTCGCCCGGAAATTCCGTATTGGGAAAACACTGCAATCCACCAATCAATTTGTTGGAGCGGCCACACCGGCGCAACTATGCTCGAAATAAGGGGCGATACCGTACAGGAGAAGTGTTTATGCCCATTCCCAGCAATCCCTGGAAGTCGCAAACTTCGTGGCGCGCAAAGCTGCAGAAACCTGGCCTGCCGAAGCTCGTTCCGGTGCCGGACGGCATGGCGAAACGGCTCGGCCATGGCCTGATGGTGATTCCTACAGCCCTGCAAGTGGATGCGATGATCCGCAAGATTCCGCGCGGCCAGATCGGCACTTTGCGTGAGATTCGCAAACGGCTGGCGCGATGGTACAACGTTGACGTGGCGTGTCCGCTGGTAACGGGCATTTTCCTGCGCATCGCAGCCGAGGCAGCAGAAGAAGACCGACAGGCCGGCAGGTCTGAGATTACGCCCTACTGGCGAGTTGTCGGTGAAGACGGGAGTCTTAACGCAAAGTTTCCCGGAGGCGCCGAACAACAGGCCCAGCTACTGAGAGACGAAGGACATACCCTTGAGAATGGCAGGGTGGTGATGACACAAACCAAGGCGCCAGCCGCGTGAGTCCGGCTGGCGTTGCGGCCATGTTCGCCTCGAAATCCGCGGAGAAGCCGTGCATTCTGCAAGCCATGGAGTCACATTCACGATTGGTAAGAACCGGAGAGGCCCACTAATTACCCAGTAGGCCCCTCGGGAATCACTAGCGTGAGCCTACGGGTTCGTGCTCCTCTTCATGACGTTCGCGTAGGGTCGTTTCCGATAGGGCATGATCGCCGTTGAAGAGGTCCTCCACTTCGAGGGTCTCGTAAGCATGCTCGCCGTGAATTGACTCGTCCAATCCGATTTCCTCGCTCATCATTTCGACCTTTACCGGAGTGAACATGTCGATCACTCGCAGCATGGCGTAGGTGAAACCAAACGCCCAGACCGAGGAGAAAAGCACGGCCACTAACTGCTTGAAGAAGAAACCGGGATTCCCGTAGAGCAGCCCGTTGGCTCCGGCAGGATTGAACGCACTGTTGGCGAACAGGCCGAGCATCAGGATACCGAGAAACCCGCCGACTCCATGGACTCCCCAGACGTCGAGGGCGTCGTCCCAGTGCAATTTATTCTTCAACTCGACCGCAAAGTAGCAGACCACGCCTGAGACCACGCCGATCAGCATTGCGGTTGTGGGTGACACGTAGCCCGCGGCGGGAGTAATGGTGGCCAACCCGGCGACCGCGCCGGTCAGCAGGCCGAGGAACTTGGGCTTGCGCTCGCGGAACCAGGCCACCGCCAGCCAGGATACGGCAGCGAACGAAGCTGCGATGTCGGTATTCAGGAATGCAGTGCCGGTAACTGAGTCCACGCGCATCTCGCTCCCGGCGTTGAAGCCATACCAGCCGAACCACAGAAGTCCGGTGCCAAGCGCAACCAGGGGAATGCTGTGTGGCCCGCGATCGAGCACGCGACGCTTACCGACATAAAGTACCGACGCGAGGGCGGCCAGTCCGGCGATATTGTGTACGACGATGCCGCCGGCGAAGTCCTCGACACCCCAGCGCTGGAGGATGCCTCCACCCCAAACCATGTGCACGAAGGGGAAGTAAACGAAAGTCAGCCACCCCGTGAGGAATAGACAGTAAGCCTTGAAGGTCACCCGGTTGGTGAAGGCGCCGGAGATGAGCGCAGGAGTGATGATGGCGAACATCATCTGATATGCAATGAAGACCATCGCCGGGACCGTGTCGTTGGGGCCGGACGGCGTGGTGAGGTTAACGCCGTGCAGACAGACTTTGTCGAGGTTGCCGATAATACCGTGCCAGTCGCCGCTGAAACAGAGCGAGTAGCCGTACAGATACCAGATCACCGTAGTCCATCCCATCGAGACGAAACTTTGGATCATGATGGCGAGTACGTTTTTACGGCCGACCAGCCCGCCGTAGAAGAAGGCCAGGCCAGGGGTCATGAGCATCACAAGGCTGGTACACAAGATCATGAAGCCGGTGTTACCGGTGTCAAGGTGAAGCATGAAATCCTCCATTGGGAAAAATACGGAAACAAGCGGGGCGGGGTCGTGAATCGAGATCACTTCGGGCGAAGTTGCGAAGGCGGCGGTCACCGGATGAGAGATCTCCGCAAAAAACAGGAAACTCCCGCGTCACGTTCGGAGTACCGAGCCTGGGATGGCAAAACGCCGCGGATGAAAGGCAGAAAATCGTGCAATGCCTCGCGCCAACCAGCATCCGGCAGACGCCGAGCCAGTAGCATGCCAGCGTCGTACTTTTTCCAGAGGGCTGTCTGTGCCGGGTGATACGAGGGGCTGTGACAGAGCGCGGAAGACGGCCTAGTCCAAAACCACTATTCACCCCGCGACGCCACTCGCAATACACTTGCGGAACTTCTGATGCGTAAACCTTCGAAGCGAATCCTGTCGATTCTTGCCGTGGTTATGCTCCTGTGTTGGGGCACATTTCTACTTTTCATTGGATGGGCGATGCGGCAGCCACCGGACAAGTTTGGTCGTGTCATGGCGCACATGCCAATGCCGGCGTTCTTCCTGTTTCCGTTCGAGACGATGTGGAGCCACGCGCGAGCGGGAACGGTGGTGCCCGGAGATCCCGCCCCGGATTTCACATTGCCGACGGTTGACCACAAGTCCGAAGTCGAACTAGCCTCGCTACGCGGTAAGCCTGTAGTGCTGGTATTCGGCAGCTATACCTGACCGCCGTTCCGGCGGGAGGTTCCCGCCCTCAACAAGCTCTACGAACAGTACGGCAGCGAAATGGCGTTTTATGCCGTGTACATCCAGGAAGCCCACCCGACGGACATCTGGCAGATGAAGAGCAATATAAAAGACAACGTGCTGTTCGCCAATCCGAAGACGGATGAAGAGCGCGCGTTCGTAGCTGGAGCGTGTGTCCGCAAGCTGGGCATCAAGTTTCCCGCAGTCATCGACGGGTTGGAGAACCACACCGAAGTCGCCTATACCGGCTGGCCGGACCGTCTTTACCTGATCGACAGCAACGGCAAGGTAGTGTTCAAAAGCCGTCCCGGACCGTTCGGGTTCAAGCCGGAGCAATTGGAAGCCGCGATTAAGAAGCTGAATCAGGCACAGGCGGCCAAGTAGGTCACAGTTTCCTGAAGCTCTTTGTACAACGACCGTAATACGGGCCGGACCGCCTATCCCTCGAACCGTGACGCCACGATCCGCCCTCGGCTCGCGAACTTCTCCGAAACGAAATGCGTAACAGCCCGTGGAGGCGTGTGCGCGATGAAGTTACGGATCTCGGCGGTCGTAATAGTCTTCGGTTGCGCTCTCAGCGGTATGGCAGCCGCGCTACAACAAAGTAGCTCCGTTTCCACGAAAAGCTCAGCACCGGCGGGCACGGCACTAACTGCCGACGAAATCATGATGCGCGTGGCGGCCAACCAGGACCGTAGCCAGGAAGCGCGCAGGCAATACCTATACCGCCAGCAAATCCATGTCGCGTTGAGAAGGACCAACGGTAAGTTGGTGCGTGAGGAGGACACGGCCTACCGAGTGGTTCCCCAAGCGGACAGGACCGAACGTAAGCTGGAAAAGATTACGGGGAAGTACTGGAAGAAAGGTGGGTACGAGCAGTTCTCGGGTGAGCCGGTTCCTGACACGGACCATCTCGATGCCGAGTTGGTCAAGGACATGCGCGAGGACCTGATTGAGCCGAAGTCGAAAGATGGGATTGGGCAGAATCTGGTTCCATTTTCCAGCGAGAAGCTTGCAAAACATGTATTCAAGCTCGAGGGACGTGAGACATTTCAGGGACACGATGCGTACCGCATCAGCTTCAAGCCAGCCGACAGGGATGATCTGGATTGGGCGGGTGAGGCGTATATCGACGCCAACGACTTTCAGCCAATCTATGTCTATACAAAGCTGGCGCGAAAGGTCCCGTTAGCAGTTCGCACGCTGTTGGGGACCGACGTTCCAGGATACGGTTACAGCCTGCGGTATGAAAAACAGTGCGGTGGCGTGTGGTTCCCGAAGTCGTATGGTCAGGAATTCACGCTACATGTGCTGTTCTTTTACAACCGTGAGGTGATAGTGTCGATGGACAACAAAGACTTCGAACAAACGCACGTCGATACCAAAATCACGGCCGAAGCTCCGCCCACGGAAAAATAGCGCAGCCGCACACTACATTCTTCCTGCACTTATAATGTCCAAACGATGCTGGGGAAACTTCTGCGGCACGCATGGCTGCTGGTTTGGATTATGTTCGTCGCACATGCGGCATCCTTAGCACAAGCGTCCCTTGCGATAGCGACGTTGTCCTTACCAAGCGCTAACGTGGGATCGGATACGCACATGGTTATCCGCGTAACGGGAGGCGTGCAACCTCTAACGTGGAAGCTATCGCATGGGAAGCTGCCGCCGGGACTCAAGCTGAACGCCGCGAAAGGAACAATTTCAGGCATGCCGACCACACCCGGCACCTACGATCTTGAACTCACGATAACCGATTCGAGCATTCCAGCAATGCATGTACAGCGGGAGTTCGTCCTGGTAGTCACGGGAGCCCTGAGCGTTGAATGGAAGGATGCTCCCGCCGTCAACGGAACCAAACTGGAAGGATCGGTCGTCGTGACCAATCACAGTTCCCACGACGTCACGCTGACCGTTGTCGTGATGGCCGTGAATCAGATCGGCCGCGCGACTGCGCTGGGCTATCAGAAATTCACATTGAAAGCGGGGGCCGACCAGACGATTCCGTTTGGTTCGAGTCCGGGCCCGGGATCCTATGTAGTGCATGCCGATGCGGTGGCTGAGGTCGCAAGTACAAAGTCGATCTATCGCGCACGAAAGCAGACCAGTGGACATTTGGTGATCCAGACAATATAAGGACCGCTGCAAACCGTGGATCGGTGCGTACAATGCTTGGGATGGATTACGCTGGCCGGCAGACGAAATTCCAAAAGACACTGGGCGAAGAAAAACTGGACGGGTTCGTCTTGACGCATCCGGCGAATCTTCGCTATTTGTGTGGATACACCGGCAGCAATGGGTTGCTGCTGTTTCTGGACGGACGGAGGCTGTTCTTCACCGACGGGCGCTACACCTTACAGGCGCAGGCGGAGGTGTCCGGCGTGCGGGTCGTGATTGCACGCGGGCTGTTGCCAGACGAAGCCGGCAAGCTTATCAGCAGAATGAAGTCAGTAAAGATTGGGTTCGAAGCTGATCTGACCACGGTGGCGACAGCGGAACGAATGAAAGCCGCCGCTGGCCGGCGAGCTCGTTGGAAACCGACTTCGGGGCTGATCATGCGGCAGCGCATGATCAAAGACGCGCAGGAGATCGCCCTGATTCGAGACGCAGTTAAGCTCGGCGCGCGCGCTTACAAACGGGCGGCGAGAGCGATCCGTCCGGGAGAGAGCGAACTCGAAATCGCGGGAAAGTTGGAGTTTGCGGCGCGCAAGGCGGGCGCCGATGGCATGTCGTTTGAGACCATAGTCGCGGGGGGAACGCGGGGCGCCCTGCCTCACGGAAGAGCATCCCAGGAAGCCATCCCGAAGAGTGGATTCGTGGTAGTGGATTCGGGTGTTATACTGCGGGGCTATTGTTCCGACATGACCCGCACGGCGCACGTCGGGCGAGCAGGCCAAGTGGAACGCCAGTGGTACGAGGCTGTTCTCCAGGCGCAACTGGTGGGAATTAGTGCTGTGAAGCCGGGAGTTTCAGCCGGGGAAGTGGACGAGGCAGCCCGGTCGGTTCTTCGGAAGTACAAGCTGGATCGTTACTTCACGCACTCTACCGGTCATGGGGTGGGGTTGGAGATTCACGAGCCCCCTCGACTGGGAGCGAAGCAAACGGAGCAGCTTGAGGCGGGGATGGTGATCACGATAGAGCCAGGGATTTACATTCCCGGTAAGGGTGGTATTCGGATCGAAGATATGGTGCTGGTTACGGGGACTGGCGCCGAGGTCCTTACGCCTGTGAGCAAAGAACTGGTGGAAGTGACGGCTTGAAGACCCGAAGTCGTGGGATCGCTTCAAAATCTTGAGTTACGAACACGGCCAGAGCCGTGTCTATCAAAACGATGAATCAGAAAGAAATCAAAGAACTTATAGAGTTATTGGTGGAGAAGGACATCGCCGAGTTTGAGATGGAACGTGGCGATGTGAAACTTCACATCAAGCGAGCCAACGCGGAACATGTTGCGCAGGTCGTCCACCTGGCTGCCCCCGGGGCGCAGGCTTTGGCCACACCTGGGGCAGCTCCGGTCACGGCGGCGTCGACGCCCGGTATGGGGGAGAAGCCGGCGGCTTCTCCCGCGAAGCCGAGTGACGATGATGCCAACCTGCACATTGTGAAGTCACCGATTGTGGGCACATTTTACGAGTCGGCATCGCCGGGCGCTCCTCCTTTCGTCGGCGTGGGAGATGCGGTAAAGGAAGGCCAGGTATTGTGCATCATCGAGGCCATGAAGCTAATGAATGAGATTGAAGCTGACGCGTCAGGCGAGATCGTGAAGCAATTCGTGAATAACGGCAGCCCGGTGGAATACGGCATGCCGTTGTTCGGAATAAGAAAGCCCTAGCTTGCCGCCCGACACCATCGCCCTCATCAGCCGATAAAGAACCGCTCATGTTCAAGAAGATATTGATTGCGAACCGCGGTGAGATCGCCCTGCGCGTGATTTGCGCGTGCAAAGAGCTGGGGATCAAGTCTGTCGCCATCTATAGCGAAGCCGATCGCAACTCTTTGCATGTGCGGTTTGCCGACGAGGCGATCTGCATCGGGCCTCCTCGCTTGGCCGATAGTTACCTGAACATTCCGGCGGTCATTAGTGCAGCCGAGATCGCCAATGTTGATGCGATTCACCCCGGCTACGGACTATTGAGTGAGAACGCGAACTTCGCGGAAGTTTGCCAGATGTGCGGCATCAAGTTCATCGGGCCTCCTCCCGAGGTGACGCGGCTGATGGGCGAAAAGGAGAAGGCGCGCGCCACCATGAAGAAGGTCGGCGTGCCAATCTTGCCGGGCTCGGATGGAATCCTCGCTTCGGCGGAGGAAGCCCAGGAATGGGCCAAGACCATCGGCTTCCCGGTGATTGTGAAGGCGTCAGCAGGCGGCGGCGGCCGGGGGATGCGTATCATCCGCAGCGCGGAGGAACTACCCAACCAGTTTCATGCAGCACAGTCGGAAGCGGCGGCGGCCTTCGGCAACGGCGATCTTTATATGGAGAAGTTCATCGAGCGGCCCCGGCACATTGAATTCCAGGTGCTGGCCGATGAGCACGGAAACGTCATCAGCCTGGGTGAGCGCGAGTGCAGCATCCAGCGTCGCCACCAGAAACTGGTGGAAGAGGCGCCGTCGGTCGTCGTGAGCCAGGAACTGCGCGATCGTATCGGCGGGATTCTGGTGAAGTCGTTGGCGGACATCGGTTACTGGAACGCCGGGACCATCGAATTCCTCATGGATGAAGACCATAGCCTGCACTTCATTGAGATGAACACACGAATCCAGGTAGAGCATCCGGTCACAGAGATGACCACTGATGTTGATCTGGTGAAGTCGCAGATCCTGATTGCGGCGGGCGAAAAGCTGCATGAAATTATCACCGAGCATCCGGTGTATTTCCGGGGACATGCGATCGAATGCCGCATCAATGCCGAGCATCCTGAGCGTTTTACGCCCTCGGCGGGGAAGATCACTGCGCTCAATCTGCCTGGGGGGACCGGAATTCGGGTCGATACGGCCGCGTACGCCGAGGGAGTGATCCCACCGTACTATGACTCGTTGATCGCCAAGCTATGCGCGCGAGGCCGGGACCGCGACGAGGCGATCTCACGCATGCAACGCGCCCTCGACATGTTCGTGGTGGAAGGCATCCACACCAGCATTCCGCTGCATAAGCGGATCATGGCGGATAAAGACTTCCGGGCCGGCAACTTCGATACGAAATTCATGGAACGCTTCCTGGCGCAGAGCAATAATAAAGAGGTCGTTACAAAGTAGGCGATTATGGGGAAGACCCTACGGCTTCCGAAGCTCTATGCCATTTTGGACGTGACCTGCTTCGCCCCGCAGCTGCGCACCACGAACTCGATCGTGGAGTTCGCGCGCGACTTGGGCGAGGGCGGCGTGACGCTGCTGCAATACAGAAACAAAGAAGGCGCGACACGGGACATGATGCAACACGCGCGAGAAATCAAGCGAGTGCTCGGCGCTAAGGTCACGCTCATCATGAACGACCGCTGCGACATCTGTGTTGCCGCGGAATACGATGGCGTCCATCTGGGACAAGACGATCTGCCCCCGGACTCCGCCCGCCTGGTGGTAGGCGAGCGCATCGTCGGAGTATCGACCCACAATCCGCAGCAGGTGAAAGAAGCGGACGCCAGTTCCTCGGACTACATCGCGATTGGACCGGTGTTTCCCACCACTGGCAAAAAAAACCCCGACGCCCTGGTTGGGCTCAAGGGCGTGAGCGCAGCGCGGGCAGCGACCAACAAGCCGCTGGTCGCAATCGGCGGCATTACTCGCGCTACTGCGCAATCGGTCATCGATGCGGGTGCGGACTCAGTCGCGGTCATCACGGACCTGCTGAGTTCTCCGCGACGCATGGCAGAAGAATTCCTGCGGCTTTTGGTGTAGATTCTTGCGAGATACCTTCCTGACCCAAGAGGGCCATTGAGCACCGAAGCCAAGACCATTTCCGTCGCTAACAGCGAAAACGAGTTTGTAAAAGGACTGGGCCTGACCAGCGCGACCACGCTGGTAATGGGCTCGATGATCGGCTCGGGCATCTTTATCGTCTCGGCCGAAATCGCGCGGGAGGTCAATTCGCCTGCGTTGCTCATTGGAGCGTGGCTGGTGACGGGCTTCTTGACGATCTCCGGTGCGCTCGCCTATGGCGAACTGGCAGCGATGATGCCACATGCCGGCGGTCAGTATGTGTATCTGAGGGAATCGCTCGGACCACTGTGGGGTTTTCTCTACGGCTGGACGCTCTACATGGTGATTCAGACGGGGACGATCGCCGCCGTCGGTGTGGCGTTCGGCAAATTTCTCGGAGTTTTCTTTCCTTCGATTTCAGCGTCGAACTGGATCTTTCATCTCTGGCACGTGCCGCCAATTCCTCTCGGACCGATGGTTTTGGGCAACATGGACGTTGGGCTGAACACCCAGAACCTGATGGCGGTTCTAGTGGTGATTTTTCTCTCGGTACTGAACATCTTCGGCGTTCGCCTGGGTGCATTAGTGCAGAACGTCTTCACGTTCGCGAAGACGACAGCCCTGCTGGGGCTGGTGGCGGTTGGACTAGTGATTGGCCGCAACGCACACGCTGTCGCGGCTAATTTCGGGGCCAACTTCTGGCACAATGCGGGACTAGGCGCGTTGCACCAGGTTCAGGTGGGCGTAGGTGGGCCGATCGCATTGGTCGGCACAGTTACCATCCTCGCAGTAGCACAGGTCGGTTCGCTGTTCTCGTCGGACGCCTGGAACAACGTGACGTTCACCGCCGGCGAAGTACGTAATCCGCAACGCAATTTGCCGCTGGCACTCGCGATTGGCACGGGCGTCGTCATCTTCATTTACGTAATGGCGAACCTGGTATACCTCAGCGTCTTGCCGATGGCCGGCGATCCGAACGGATCAACGATCCTCGCGCGCGGCATCCAGCACGCGTCGGAGGACCGAGTGGCGACCGCCGTAATGCAACAGATCTTCGGCGGGGTTGGGGCGCAGATCATGGCGGTACTGATCCTGATCTCGGCCTTTGGCTGCAATAACGGCCTCATTCTCGCCGGAGCGCGCGTGTACTATGCGATGGCGAAGGACCGTCTTTTTTTCAAGGGCGCGGCGAAGCTGCATCCGAAGTACAAGACTCCGGCGCACTCACTCATGATGCAATGCGTCTGGACCTGTGTGTTGTGTCTCTCGGGTAGTTACGGGCAACTGTTGGATTACATTATTTTCGCGGCACTGGTGTTCTACATGCTCACGATTACTGGCCTGTTCGTGTTGCGGGTGAAACGGCCTGACGCGCCGCGCCCTTACCGAGCCATCGGGTATCCGGTGTTGCCTGCGGTATACATTTTGATGGCCATGTTCATTGATATAGTCTTGTTACGCTACAAGCCGCAGTACACGTGGCCCGGCCTCATTATCGTGTTGCTGGGGATTCCGGTGTATTACCTGTGGTCGAGTCGCAACCGGGTGGAAAGGCTGGCGGCATGATTGCGGAGGAGAGACAATCCCGAATGACGGATCTGTTTAAAAGAAAGCCGATGAAGTCGTTGCTGGCCGAGGCCCACGAACACGGCGAGCATAGCCTGAAGCGCGAACTCGGGCCGGTATCTTTGGTGGCGCTGGGCATTGGAGCAATCATCGGCGCGGGCATCTTCGTATTGTCTGGGTTGGGTGCGCATTATGCCGGCCCCGGACTAATGCTCTCGTTCGTTCTCTCGGGATTGGGCTGTGCGTTTGCCGGACTGTGCTATGCGGAGTTTGCCGCCATGATCCCCCTGGCGGGCAGCGCCTACACTTACGCCTATGCCACGTTGGGCGAATTGTTCGCGTGGATCATCGGCTGGGACTTGACCCTCGAGTACGCGATGGGCGCCAGCACGGTGTCATCCGGCTGGTCGAACCACTTCATCGAGTTTCTAAAAATCTTCAAGATCCAAATGCCGCTGTGGCTGGCCTACGATCACTGGACGGGAATTCGTACGGCGCAAGACACAATTGCCCATCAGATGGCAGCGGCACAAAACCCGGGGGTGGCTCCCGGTACACAGGCTTTTCTACAAGCGGTAGATGCCATCAAGGCCGCGCAACCTACGGAACTGGTGCAGCGCGCGCACGATTTGCTGGCCGCACCAAGCATCTTCGGAGTCGAAATCGGTTTCAACCTCCCGGCCTTCGTGATTGCTCTGATCATTACATGGATTCTGGTGGTTGGCATCAAAGAGAGCGCCCGCTTCAACGCGACGATCGTGGCGGTCAAATTATCGGTTGTGTTGTTCGTAATTATCGTAGGCATTAAGTACGTGAACCTCTCGAACTGGGGCACCGATTGGCACAGCTTTGCGCCGTATGGGTTTTCGGGCATCGGGGCGGGCGCAGCCTACATTTTCTTCGCCTATATCGGTTTCGATGCGGTATCCACGACGGCGCAGGAAGCCAAGAAGCCGCAGCGTGACCTGCCTATTGGCATTATTGTCTCGCTGGTGGTGTGTACGGTTTTGTACATTGCCGTAGCCGGTATCCTGACGGGTATGGTGCCGTGGCGCGAAGTGAACATCGAGGCTCCGATTGCACGCGCCTTCCTGGATCGCGACCTGATATGGGCCTCGCACCTGATTACGGCGGGTGCACTCGCCGGACTCACCAGCGTGATGCTGGTTATGTTGCTGGGTCAGACGCGCGTGCTGTACGCAATGGCGAATGACGGGCTGTTGCCGCGGAAATTTTTTGCCTCGATCCACCCGAGATACCGCACGCCATGGAAAAATACGATCCTGGTGGGAATCCTGGCTGCGATCGTGGGCAGTGTGACGCCGATCGACGATATCGGCAAGATGGTGAATATCGGTACGCTGCTGGCGTTCGTCATTGTTTGTATTGCGATTATGATCTTGCGCAAGAGCAATCCAAACCAGGCGCGGCCATTCCGGACGCCATGGGTGCCCTTTGTGCCGATCATGGGCATTCTGTTTAACGGCTACATGATGTACAAGTTGGGGTGGGTGAACTGGGCGCGATTGATCGTCTGGCTGGTTATCGGTCTATTCATCTACTTCTTCTATGGACGGCACAACAGCCGCGTGCAGCATATGCCGGTTGACACCGAGGAAGGTGCGCGGTGGTAGTCGCCTCGTAATTTCCTGTCTTGTCGACGCCCTTCCGAAAGGAAGGGCGTTTTGTTTGGCGCAGTGAGCAATGTCATTGCGCCGGAACGTGGGCTTCCCGCAGAATGGCTGAGGTGAAGATTCCCCTCAATCTGAAGCTGATTGCCATTCTTCTGGTACTGCTGGTGATCGTTGGAATAGCGGGCTTTCATTTCATCGAAGGGTGGTCCTATTTCGACGGCTTCTACATGGTGCTCACCACGATCACGAGCATTGGGTATGGCGAGATACATCCTTTATCCCACGCGGGTCGCCTCTTCAACAGTTTTGTGATCATCACGGGAGTAGGGCTCGTGCTGCTGCTGGTCGGAGGCGCCTCGCGCACCTTGTTAGAATTCGAGCTGCAATCGCTATTTGGCAGGAGACGAATGGACCGCGAAATCAGCCGGTTGACCGGGCACTTCATCATTTGCGGAGCAGGACGAGTGGGACGGAGTGCGGCCCGCGAACTGGCGCGACGTCCACTGCCGTTCGTTGTGGTGGACACGAATCAGGAGAAGCTGCAGAAGTACTCCTCCGAGGGCTGGCTGACGTTGATGGGTGACGCAACGCTTGCCCCAGTGCTGCAGCAGTTGCGTATTGAAGATGCCCAGGGCCTCGTGGCGGCGACCACAACGGACGCCATCAACATCTACATTATTCTGACCGCACGCAGTCTCAATCCTAAGATCAAAATCATTGCGCGCGCCGCGGAGGAAGAGGCCGAGAAGCACCTGCTCACAGCGGGGGCCGATTCGGTGGTCTCGCCTTACCGGTTTGCGGGTTACCGGATAGCGCAGACGTTCATGCGTCCCAACGTGGTCGATTTCTTCGATACTGCCATGAACCAGAAGCGCCCCTTGGAAATCGAGGAAGTCAAGGTGGGCAAGGGTGCGAGCTTCGCCGGGCAGACGCTGGAAGGCTCGCGCATTCGACAGGAACTGGGTGTGATCGTGCTCGCGATCAAAGGCGAGCATACAGCTATGCGATTTAATCCACCGCCCGACGAGGTAATTCACGTGGGCGATCATCTGATTGCGATGGGCGATCCGGAAGGCCTACGGCGGCTGGAGGATTCAGCTGCGGAGCACGCATGAAGATCACCACTGCGGCGGAGATGCGCGAGATCGACCGCGCCAGCACTGAGAAGTTCGGCGTGCCGTCGCTGACCTTAATGGAGAATGCGGGAAGCGCTGTGGCGCAGTTCGTCCTCGAAAACTTCAGGGATGCTGAGCGCATCGCCATCGTGTGCGGCAAGGGCAACAACGGCGGCGACG
The DNA here is from genome assembly GCA_963738905.1 of uncultured Acidobacteriaceae bacterium. Taxonomy (GTDB): domain Bacteria; phylum Acidobacteriota; class Terriglobia; order Terriglobales; family Acidobacteriaceae; genus DASRAA01. The sequence continues at coordinate 185,349 of CAVTYG010000003.1, read as the reverse complement.
GTTTCGTGGTGGCCCGCAAGCTTCATCAGGCGAGACGCGTGGTTGAAGTGTTGCTGTTGGCGTCACCGGCGGAGTTGAAAGGCGACGCAGCGACGATGTTCGAGCGGCTGCCGGTGCGTGCGGTGGTGATCCAGAGTGCTCAGGAGCTCAAGGCTGAGTCGTCGCGCAGCCTGGGGAACTGTGGACTGATCGTCGATGCGTTGCTGGGTACTGGATTCAGGCCTCCAGTGAGGGGGCTGTATGCCGACGCGATTGGGGCGATGAATGCTAGTGGCAAGCCCTTGGTTGCCATCGACATTCCCTCGGGCGCTGATTCGGACTCGATGGCCGCGCAGACAGAGGAAGGAATCGTTCGCGCGGATGCAATTGTCACTTTTACGGCTCCGCGACCAGCGCATGTGTTTGGTGAGCTGACCCGCGGACCAGTCGTGGTCGCCCCAATCGGATCGCCGGATGCCGCGATTCAGTCGAAGCTGAAGCTGGAAGCTACGACGGCACGTGATTTGGCAGTCTTGTTGGCCCCACGCCCTCGAGACAGCAACAAGGGCATGTACGGTCACGTGCTGATTGTGGGCGGTTCGCTGGGTAAATCGGGTGCAGCGGCCATGGCCGGCATGGCGGCGCTGCGTGCAGGCACGGGCTTGGTGACCGTGGCTACCGCCAAGAGCGCAATGGCGAACGTCGCGGGATTTGCCGCGGAGTTGATGACGGAACCATTGCCCGAGACTGACACCAGCGGAATCGGCGTCGCGTCGGTGAAGAACGGCAACTTGCAGCAGTTGGCGTCCACCATGACGGTTGTGGCGATTGGGCCAGGTATAGGACGGCATTCCGAGACTGTCGAGTTTGTTCATGAGGCAGTCAAGACGCTGAAGTGTCCGCTGGTGATTGACGCCGACGGATTGAATGCATTCGACGGCAAGACCGAGTTGCTCGACGGCAGTAAGCGGCCGCTGGTGCTGACGCCGCATCCCGGCGAAATGGGCAGGCTGGCGGGAATTTCCACAAAGGCGGTGCAATCTGACCGGCTCAACGTGGCACGCAGCTTTGCCCGCGAGCATCGATTGGTGCTAGTACTCAAGGGAAATCTGACCATCATCGCGTTGCCCGACGGAACAGCGTGGGTGAATCCGACGGGCAATCCTGGCATGGCGACCGGAGGCACTGGAGACATCCTTACAGGCATGACGGCGGGCATTCTCGCGCAAATGCCGAACGACGCGGCGAGAGCGGCCGTCGCTGCGGTGTACCTGCACGGTCTGGCGGGCGATGTCGCCGCCGAGAGCATGGGCGAGCATTCGCTGGTAGCAACCGATTTGCTCGAAGGTTTGCCGGAAGCATTCCGGCGCGCGACGCGCTGGGCAAACGACACCGCGGTGCGCATCAGCGGATGAGCACCCAGGAGCACATCACCCGCTCGGCAGAGGAGACCATTGCACTCGGGCGTGAATTGGCTCCGAAGCTGAAGAACCTACGGATGGTCATTCTGCACGGTGACCTGGGAGCGGGGAAGACCACGCTGGTCAAGGGCATCGCCGAGGGCGTGCAGGCGGCGTCGCAGGATGACGTCACCAGCCCGACGTTTACTCTCATCCACGAATATCGCGGCCCCGAAGTAACGCTGTACCACGTTGATCTCTACCGCATCGACACGCTGCGCGAGTTGGAGACGCTGGGGCTGGACGAACTCTTTGCGGAACAAGGCAACTTGGTACTTCTGGAATGGGGCGAGAAATTTCCGAGGCTGATGGCAGAATGCGACGCGGAGATACGGATTGAGCCACGGGGAGAACAAGAGCGCAAGGTAGTGGTCGCTACACGTAGCCCTCAGAACCCCATGATGTTGTATCCGCAATCGACGTAGATTGTTTCCCCGGTTATGCCCCCGCCACCTTGGCTCGCTAGAAAAACTGCCGTCGCGGCGACTTCGTTCACATCGATATTACGAGGAATGGGGGAACGCTCGGCTTGCGACTTCATCATGTCGCTGAGTCCGCCGATGCCGCGTGCAGCTAGCGTCTTGATGGGCCCCGCGGAGATGGCATTCACGCGAATGTTCTGTTTGCCAAGGTCGTAAGCGAGATAGCGGACGCAGCACTCCAGAGCCGCTTTAGCCACGCCCATGACGTTGTAATTGGGGACCACACGCGTAGAACCGTAATACGTCAGGGTGACGATGCTCCCTCCGTCGGTCATCAGAGGAGCGGCGGCGTTGGCCACGGCGACCAGCGAATAGGCGCTGACATCCAGTGCGAGGCGGAAATCTTCGCGCCTGGTCTGCACGAAGGGGTTCTTGAGCGCGTCGCCAGGAGCAAAGGCAACTGAGTGCACAACAGCGTCGAGCTTGCCATACGTCGTCCTGATGGTCTCAAACAGCGCCGCGATTTCCTCGTCGCGCGAGACGTCGCATTGGAAGGCGCGCGCGTTGGGCAGCGCGGCAATAAGGTCGTCAGCTTCCTCCTTCAGGCGCTCGTTCTGGTAGGTGATCGCAAGCCGGGCCCCTGCCTGTTGCATTTGCTGGGCGATGGCCCAGGCAATGCTTCGCTTGTTGGCCACACCAAATACAACGACATTCCGACCTTCCATGCTGGTTCCCATGAGACTCAGGTCCTCCTGGCGAGCGTGAAGTCAATCGTCGAGGATAGCAGCACGATGCCGGGCCTGTCTTGCCACGCCGGTTACCGCACGAAAGTGACGGGTTCGCCGACGTTATTTTCTTCTTTAATCTCATGGACGCCGGGAATATACTCCCGCAAATATGAGGGCCCCACTTCGTGGAGGCACTATGGCTACGATTGGCGATTTGCTGACACACCGAACCATCCATTACATCGAGCCTCAGCAAACGGTGCTCGAGGCGGCTGGCTACATGGTGGAATGTAACGTGGGCGCGGTTCCGGTGCTGGATGGCACAAAACTAGTGGGCGTGTTTTCCGAGCGCGACATCATGAGCAAGGTCGTGACCAAGGGACGGGACCCGCTGAGCACGCGCATTGCCGAGGTCATGAGCACTACGTTGCGCACCTTGGCGCCGGACTCGAGTTGCGAGGATGCGATGGTCATGATGCAGGCGCACGGTATACGGCATGTGCCAGTGTGCGATGGCAACACGCTGGTGGGATTTCTCTCCCTGCGCGACCTAATGCGCCATACGCTGGAGGAGAAGATCGGCGAAGCCGACATGATGCGCGCCTATATCCAGACCGGAGTGAGCTGAGTCGGAGAGGGGCCCCCGGCCGCGAAAGCGTTCGCGGTGCTAAACTCAGGGCGTCCTATGCACCTCCCGGCGGTAATTGACCAGCTCCGGAAGATCGCGGGGCGCGATGCAGTCCTCCACCGTCCTGAAGACCTGATGTTGTATGAATACGACGCTGGGGTCCGCAAGTGCACACCCGCTGCCGTCGTATTCCCCGAAAACACCGACCAGGTTTCGCAGATTCTGCAACTCGCCGGCTCGGGCGGCTTTCCCGTTGTGGCGCGCGGCGCCGGTACGGGCCTGAGCGGAGGCGCCATTGCTCCCGAGAACGGTGTGATACTGGCATTCGCGCGCATGAACCGCATTCTCGAGGTCGATGCCGAGAATATGCGGGCGGTGGTGCAGCCGGGAGTCGTCAACCAACAACTGTCGGACAGCGTGGCACATCTGGGCTTGTACTTTGCTCCCGATCCATCCAGCCAGAAGGCATGCACCATCGGCGGTAATGTCGCAGAGAACTCGGGCGGACCGCATACGCTAGCGTACGGTGTCACCGTGAATCACGTCACCGGGTTGACGGTCGTGATGCCAGGCGGGGAAGTGGTTCATTTCGGCGGAAAGTGCACTGAGAGTGAGGGCTTCGACCTCACAGGGTTTCTCGTTGGGTCCGAAGGCACGATCGGCGTCGTGACGGAGATTACGGTTCGTCTATTGCGACGGCCTGAGCGTATCGCCACCCTGCTCGGCATCTTCAACACAGTGGATGATGGCGCGCGTACAGTGTCCGCGATTACCGCGGCCGGAATCACCCCTGCGGCGCTGGAGATGCTGGACGGCTGGACGTTACGGGCGGTAGAGGCCGCTTGCCATGCCGGTTATCCGCTCGACGCTGGTGCGGTGCTGCTCATCGAACTGGAAGGGCTCGCGGAACAAGTGGAAGAGCAGGCCGAGGCAGTGCGCCAGGTGGCGTTTGAGCAACGAGCGCGCGAGGTCCGTCGTGCCAAGGACGACAACGAGCGCGCACTGTTGTGGAAGGGCCGCAAGAACGCATTCGCTGCGTTAGGGAGGCTCGCGCCTTCCTATTACTCCCAGGATGGCGTCGTACCGCGAACGAAGATTCCAGCGGTCTTACAGTTCATTGAGGGTGTTGCGAAAAAGTACGGACTACGTATCGGCAATATCTTTCATGCCGGCGACGGCAACCTGCATCCGCTGATTCTGTTCGATCCCCGCGATCCGGTCCAGTTGGATCTTGTCCGGGCCGCGGGAACGGAAATTCTGGAGTGGTGCGTGTCTGCGGGAGGCTCGATCACCGGCGAACACGGTGTCGGGTTGGAGAAACGTGACCTGATGCCGCTGCTGTTTAGCGATGATGATCTCGACGTGATGCTGAGTCTGCACAATGCCTTCAACGCAGCCGGAGTGCTGAATCCCGGCAAGTTGTTTCCGACCACTCGCATGTGCCGCGAGACGACGGGCCCATCCACCAATCCGGTACTAATCGCGGAGGGCATGTGAGCGCGACGGAGATCTCGGTGAGCGCGAGTCGGGAACTCCGGGCAATCTGCGGGGATGACTATGTCCGGGAACGTCCGAGCGGCGGAACGTATATAAGTCCAGGTTCAGCCGAGGAAGTGGCTGCGGTTCTCGCGTTCGCCAATCAGCAACGGCTCAGCGTGGGACCGGCGGGAGGGTCGACTGAGCGGAGTGCCGGAGAGTTACAGGTCGATATCCTGCTGCACTTGAACCGCTTCACGCAGGTCGAGCACTACGACCATGCCGATTTGACAGTAGGAGTCGGCGCCGGCGTGACCGTGGCGCAATTGAATGCCATGGTGGGTGCAGATCGATTAATGTTCGCAGCCGATCCGCCGTCGCCGGAACGATGCATGGTCGGAGGATTACTGGCTACTGCGGGCCATGGGCCACTGCGGCACGGGTATGGCGGGGTTCGGGACTTCTGCATTGGGATTCGTTTCGTGACTGGCGACGGCCGTCGCGCCAAAGGTGGCGGCAGAGTGGTGAAGAACGTCGCCGGCTATGACCTGATGAAACTGCTGATCGGCAGTTATGGAACGCTCGCCGTCATCACCTCGGCAAGTTTCAAGCTGTTCCCGCTGCCCCGGCAGACGAGGTCGTTCCTCGGGGAGTTCGCAAGCTCAAAGGAAGCTCTCAAATTTCGCGACCATATCCTGCGTTCGCCGCTTTCACCCATGTGCCTGGAATTGGTTTCGCCAGGCGCCCGCAAATTGATGCGCCCCGAGATGACCAACGACGCTTGGGTCATTTGTCTCCGGACGTCGGGCAGCGATACCGTATTGGCACGCTATCGGAACGAACTGGGAACGGCAATCACTCGAGAGTTAGAAGGCGAGAACGAGAACAGAATGTGGAGGGCGATCGAGAACTTTGCAGCTTTGCCGGATGGCGATTCGTCTTTGGTCGTAGAACTTTCGGTGTGGCCACGTGAGGTGCAGGCCGCCATCGACACGCTATTAGATACGAGCGCGCTTGGCGACATTGATGTTTCTCTCATGGGACGCGTTGGAGTTGGACACTTGCTTGTTAAGCTTCAACGATGTGGCGTGGACCGCGCAGAAATCACGCTCGAGGTAACCAAGGCACTCCGCAAGAAGCTAGGCAATAACTTTGCCATAAAAGTGCGTGGGGCTGGCAATCCTTGGCCAATTGAACCAGTAAGCCTTTCCAGCATGCGTGCCGTAAAGCAGGCGCTCGATCCGAACAACGTTTTACGGGGAAGGGAAATCTTTTGAGCGCGGCATCTTCAGTGCTCGAGTCGCACCCGTCGAACTTTTCGCCGCACGAAAAGCCTTCATGGGATGTGTACTCTCGCTGTGTACATTGTGGCTTGTGTCTCGATCAATGCCCAACCTACCGCGTGCTGGGCACCGAGATGGACTCGCCGCGCGGCCGTATCTACCAGATTGTCCAGGTGGACGCGGGTCGGCTCGGGTTGGGGAATTCGTTCGTTACCCACATCGATCGCTGTCTGGGCTGCCTGAATTGCCAATCGGCGTGCCCATCCGGCGTGGCTTATGGCAGTTTGCTGGAGCAGGCACGCGCGCAGATTGCTGAAAATTACAAGCGTCCGTGGCTGGCGACGTGGATACGGAAACACTTTTACGGCGACATTCTGCCCTCGTTCGGCAAGCTTGCGACATATGCCCGCTTCGTACGGTTCTACCAGCGCTCGGGCTTGCAAACCCTCGCGCGCGCAAGTGGGTTGCTTAAGGTTCTCGGCCTTGCGGAATTGGATGCCCTGTCTCCACGAATTGACAGCGACTTCTCTTTCTCAGACTTGGGGCGAGTGTTTCCGGCCGAAGGAGAGAGACGCGGCCGGGTGGCATTCCTCATGGGTTGTGTGGCGAGCGTTGCCTTTGCCGAGTTGAATCGGGCGACCATACGAGTGCTGACAAAGAACGGCATCGAAGTGCATATCCCCGAAAAGCAGTCGTGCTGTGGAGCGTTGCAGTTGCACGCCGGCTTCCTCGATTTGGCGCGTAAGCAGGCGCGACGCAACATCGACGCGATGCTGGGCCCTGAGTTCGACGCCATCGTCACCAATGCGGCAGGTTGTGGATCGACGCTCAAGGAATACGCAGCCCTGCTACACGATGACTCGACCTACGCCGAGCGGGCGCGTCAGTTCACCACAAAGGCGCGTGACATCAACGAATATCTCGCAGAACTGGGATTGCGCGAACCGAAGCGCCGGCTGCACGCTCGCGTGACTTATCAGGACTCATGTCACCTGGCGCACGCGCAAGGAGTACGCAGCGCCCCGCGACAACTCTTACGGCATGTCGGGGCGGAAGTCGTCGAGTCACCGCGGGCCGACTCATGCTGTGGTAGTGCGGGTGTGTACAACGTCGTGCAAAACGAGATCTCGATGAAGGTGTTGGACGAGAAAATGGGTTACGTCGCCAGCGTCGATCCCGAAATCATCGCCACTGCCAACGTGGGATGTATCTTACAGTTCCGCGCCGGCGTTCAGCGGCGAAAGATCAACGCGCGCGTTGCGCACGTGGTCGAATTGCTTGACGAAGCCTACTGACTTGCCGCAGCGCCTCTCGAAATAAATCTGCCCGAGCCGGAGCCGCAGGGCAGGTTCGTCCTGCTGTTCCGGCTCTCGCATGTGGCTCCGTTCCCTGGCCTGGATTACGGCTGGCCACTGGGCTCTCTATCGACAAGTCGGCAAGATAACTTCACTGCGTGGCGATGGCTTCGCGAACCGCGGCCTCGAGCGTTTCCGCGTCATCGATGGGCGGTCGGCATACAAAATTAGTGCATAGCGCCGCAAAGGATTTCTTCTCACCCACAGCCGGCAGGTTGGGTATGGTGCCTGCCAGCACCGGCGGTAAGTTCTGTGCTACCGCCTCGCTGTCGGTAAGGTGTATCACTGAGAGGTTCACCGCGAACGGTGCAACTGCGGCCTTCAACAAGGCTTCGGCTTTCTCGTCTTCACCAACTACAACAACTTGCGTATGCGGTCGCGCCAGCCAGGTTGCCGCGATGCCGTAAGTACCGGCGTAGATGCCGAACTGCTCGGCTGCTCCGGCGAACAATTCCAACGTGTCTTGGGCTTTCTCGCGATATCTCTCTTCGTTGGTATAGGCGTACAGCCGAAGCAGCGCGATCGCGGCACAGGGATCACCTGCCGGCGTAGGTGCATCCTGATACGGCTTTCGCCGGGCGGAAAGCGCACCTAGATTGAGCTTCTCTTCGATTGAGGCCTCTGTGTCGAAGAATCCGCCCGAGGTCGGGTCGCCAAACCTGGAGATCATGGCATCGACGATCTTCTGCGCGAAGCGGAAGTAGCTGAAGTCGCCCGTAGTTTCATAAGCATCGAGACAGGCGATCGCGGTGTACGCATAATCGTCAAGCAGGCCAGGCACAAACCGGCGTGCAGCCTTCGGATCGCTGTAGGCCACGACGTGCGACAGTCCGCGTTCAGGGACCCATGCTTCAGCGAGAATGCGATCGAGCGAACGGAGCGCGAATTGCCGGGCATCGGCGCGACGGCTGACTCGCGCATACTGGAGGTAAGCAGAAATGCAGAGCGCGTTCCAGTTGGTATAAATGGTCTTGTCGATATAGGGCGTGGGTCGTTGCGATCTCGCGGCGGTAAGCTTCCCACGGGCGATGGCAAGAAGGTCGAGTACGTCCGCGATATCGCGACCCAGCTTCCCGGCGATCTCATCCGAGAGCATGCTCACCTGCAAAACGTTCTTCGCCGGATTGTGGTGCATCTGCCCCGTTTCGTTGATGCCGAAATGAAGCGCCATGGCTTGGAACTCGTCTGCCGTTAGAACTGCCTTCGCCTCCTCAGTAGTCCACGTGAAGTAGTCACCGTCGTCATCGAGGTTAATGTCAGCGTCCTGCGAGGCGTAGAAGCCACCATGTTCGCGGTCACTGAGCCATTCGTCCATCCAGCGCACAATGTCCCCGGCGATATGCAGATAGAACTCGTAACCGAACACCTGGTAGCCGTGCACGTAATTCTTCAGCAGCTCGGAGTTGTCGTACGACATCTTCTCGAAGTGCGGTACGGTCCAGTGCTCGTCGACTGAATACCGGTGAAAGCCGCCTCCAAGCTGGTCGTAAACGCCTCCCTTGGCCATTTTGGCGAGAGTGGTGGTTATCACCGTGCCAACGCGCTCTTCTTTGGTGCGAGCGTACCAGTCAAGCAGTAAATCGATGGCCGCCGGATGGGGAAATTTCGGAGCACCCCCAAAGCCGCCATGTTTCTCATCAAAGATCGACACGCCCGACTGCACCATCACCCCGATGATGCGAGGTGAGAAATCAGCGTGATGGCCGCTGAAGCCCTCGGCATTGGCGAGCATATTCATGATCTCGCCGGCAGAATTCATTACTTCCTCGCGGCGATCGCGGTAGGCTTCCGCAATCGCCACCAGAATCTTCTTGAAGCTCGGCCGTCCGTAGCGGTCGTCGGGAGGAAAGTATGTCCCCCCATAAAATGGCTTGCCTTCGGGAGTGAGAAAAACTGTGAGTGGCCATCCTCCTGTACCGGAGAGCGCCGACACAGCAAGCTGATAGCGGCTGTCCACATCCGGCCGTTCGTCGCGGTCCACCTTCACCGCAATGAACTCGCGGTTGACAATCTCCGCGATGTGGGCACTCTCGTACGATTCGCGGTCCATCACGTGGCACCAGTGGCACCACACTGCTCCGATGTCCAGCAGGATGGGTTTGCCCTCTTGCTGTGCGGCCGCGAACGCCTCTTCTCCCCATTCGCGCCATCGAATCGGTTGATGCATCGCCGAGCGCAGATAAGAGGAGGAAGCGCCGGACAGTGCGTTCAGAGCTTCAGTCATAAGGGTTCAGTCTAGCAGGAGATTACGCCGAGCTTTGGGCCGCCGATTTCGCGACTTCAGCAGCGAAGGTGAGAGACGAGAACGTCTAAACGCATTGACCCGGGAAGCGAGCGGGTTAGAGCACCAACAGTCGTGGTAGTCTGTTACGCCACTCGTCGTGTTGCTTTATGCGGAAGTCCCGCGATTCCGTGAACCTATCGGGAGTTCGAAGCGTGCCAAAGCGTGAAGCCCTGTCTCGAATTATCCAAGGCGTCAGCAGGTTTCAGCGTGATGTCTTTCCTTCGCAGCGCGAGATGTTCGAGCGGCTAAGAGGACGCCAGGATCCTCTGGCGCTGTTTGTCACCTGTGCTGACGCTCGTGTCGTGCCCAACCTGTTCACGCAAACTGACCCCGGCGATATCTTCATCGAGCGAAACCCCGGCAATATGGTACCGCCCTATGTAGAGTTCGTCGGCGGCGTAACCGCAGGTGTCGAATATGCCATGCTGGCGCTCAAGATCCCAGTAATCGTTGTGTGCGGGCACACCGACTGCGGTGTCATGAAAGCATTGCTTAGTCCTGAGTTGGCGAACGGCATGCCTGGTGTGCAGAAATGGATGAGCCACGGTTTGACTGCTTGTGAACGGATGCTACGACGCTATAAGGACGCGAATGAGACGGAACAACTGAAGCGTCTTACGGAGTACAACGTCCTCGAACAGATCGAGAACCTGAAGACCCATCCCAGCGTTGAGGCGCGCCTACAAGCAGGCGAGGTTGAAATTCGCGGTTGGGTTTACGACATAGGGGACGGTTCGATTCGGGAAGCAAATCCCAGGACAGGTGAATTCGAATTGCTGGCCGCTTAGGTTATTTCGCCACAAAAATCGCTACGCTGCGCGCCTTCACTGGGTAGCTTTTCTGCGATCGCAGCGCAAATTCCTTGCCTTCCTCTGCGATGTCCTGGGGAGAGGGAAGGGCGGTGTCAACCAGGCGAAACCACTTGCGCTTGCCGATATCAGGCAATTCAAAAGTCGCGTCCTCCCAATGAGCATGTGCAATGAAATGCAAATCGTCGCGCGAGCCATCGGGATGAGTCTGCGTCCACTGCATCGCGATAGAGCGTGAATCCGGGCTCCAATCAGCCGACATGCGCTCCTTACCGTGCCAGGTCACATGAAATCCGGTCTCGCCATCGAGCGCAAACGTGTCGCGCCTCAGCAGCGGACAACGTTTGCGAAACGCGATCATGAGCTGAAAGAAGCGTACGAGATCGGCATTTTCTTTCGCGAAGTCCCAATTGAACCAACTGATCTCGTTGTCCTGGCAATAGGCATTATTATTGCCCTGCTGAGTGCGTCCCATCTCGTCGCCGCCCAGTAACATAGGTACGCCATGTGAGAAAAGAAGAATGGCCGCGAAGTTCTTTCGCTGACGGGCGCGCAGGGCGTTGATAGCAGCATCGTCGGTCTGGCCCTCCACACCGCAATTCCAGCTGAGGTTAGCGTTGCCTCCATCCTGGTTGTTGTCTCCGTTGGCGAGATTGTGTTTCTCGTTGTACGAAACCAGGTCAGTCAACGTAAATCCGTCATGGCAGGTTATGAAGTTAATGCTGTGATACGGTTCGCGCGCACTCGTTTCGTAAAGATCAGGGCTGCCAAGCAAGCGTGTCGCCAACGGCCGAGGTCATGCCCGCATCGCCCTTCACAAACTTGCGTACATCGTCTCGGAAGATCCCGTTCCACTCCGCCCATCGTCCCCACGACGGAAATGTACCGACTTGGTAGAGTCCAGCCGCATCCCAGGCTTCAGCGATGAGCTTGGTATTCGCCAGTATTGGATCGTATGCCATGCTCTCGATCAGTGGAGGGTTCTTCAGCACGCCGCCGTCCTGTCCGCGACCCAGTATCGCTGCCAAGTCGAAGCGGAAGCCATCGACGTGCATCTCCGTTACCCAATAGCGCAGGCAATCTACAATGAACTCGCGCACCACGGGATTATTGGCGTTCACAGTATTTCCGCATCCCGAATAGTTCAGGTACTTCCCGGTTTCAGGATCGATGATGTAATACGTCGCGTTGTCGATGCCACGGAACGACCACGTCGGCCCCGTTTCATCTCCTTCCGCGGTATGGTTGAACACCATGTCGAGAATGACTTCGATGCCGGCCGCGTGCATTGACTTCACCAGCTCCTTGAACTCGCGCACCTGCTCTCCGTCTGCGCGCTTCGACGAGTACGCAGTGTTCGGCGCGAAAAACGCCGTCGGCTGATAGCCCCACAAATTCACCAAGGGCTCGCCGGTAAAGGGATTCGCGCGGTCTGTGTCGCCTTCCTCGAACTCGTTCACGGGCAGCAACTCGACCGCAGTCACACCCAGACTTTTTAAGTACGGAATCTTCTCGATCAACCCAGCAAACGTGCCCGGTTTCGTGACTCCGGAAGACGCATGCCGTGTGAGGCTTCGAACGTGCGTTTCGTAGATGATGCTGTCAACCAGCGGGATATTCAGCGGCTGGTCATTTTCCCAATCAAAGTGATTTTCGACGACGACACTGTGCCGCACAGGCAGTGTCTTGCCCTTGTAGGTACCCCACTTCGACCCGCCCGACAACACCCGAGCATAGGGGTCAAGCAATTGTAGGGAAGGATTAAAGCGATAGACGGCCGGATTAGGGTTGGGGTCCAAGTCGAACCTCCAGCCGTAATGCGTACCCACATCCAGCCCCTCGATGAAGATGTGCCACACCTGCCCTGTGCGGTTCGAGTGAGGATCGAGAAAAACGGTAGCGACGGGCGTTTGGTTGTCGGTTTCGAATAGCAGCAGCCAGCACGCGGTAGCGTTCTTCGAGAAGATGGAAAAGTTCACGCCCCTACGACGCACCGTCGCTCCGAGGGGCAGTGGATGTCCGCGCCGCATTGTGTACGGCGACGGCACTGTGGACTTCGTTGGCAGAGTCTCTTTGAATGTGGGTGCAGTGGTCATGGTGTGCGGCTCTCTGGCGTCCGTGGGTATCAGATTCGGCAAGCGCTCACAAGTTACACGCTACGATCGCTGGGTCTCCTGGACTGCGTGATCGCGAACTAGCTGGCGCCCGATGTGGGCGTAGAGATCCACGGCAGCCAGCAACTGCCGTTTTTCGATGTACTCACCCTCGGTATGTGCTACTTGAATCGATCCCGGCCCAATGAGTATAGGTTTCCCCCAATTCGTTAGCGCCGGAATGTCCGTCGTGAACGCCGCAACCATCGTCTCGATTCCAGCCACGCTGCCCAACTCCATAAACGGGATCTCCAGAATGAAGTTGGCGTCGGCTTTGCCCGCGACCGCCGCCGAGATTTCGCGGCGCAGCTCGTCCGTCGGTCCCACCAGGCGAATCAGCAGGTTTGCCACGGCGCGGTCTGGAATTACGTTTGGCGCGCGGCCACCCTCAATCAGTCCGATGTTCATCGTGGAAGGCCCGGCCTTCGCATGTACCGGAAGTTTGATCTTGCGAATATTTCCCAGCGCGTCGAGCAGCTTCTCGATCGCCGACTCCCCCAGTTCGGGATACGCCGAATGCGCCATTTTGCCCTGGGCAACGACTTCTATGCGCAACGTGCCCTTTGACGCTAGCGCAATGCGGTTCTCCGTCGGTTCGCCGTTAATTAAGAACTTCGCACCTCGGGGCTGCTGATTGGCAGTTTGCGCGCCCTGGCTGTCACGCTCTTCGCCCACCAGAAACAGCAGGCCGACAAGGTTGCCCTCAGCTTTGAGCTTCTCCGCCGCGGCAATCTGCGCAACGATGATTCCCTTCGCGTCGCACGATCCGCGTCCATAGATGCGATCACTCGTTTCGGATGACGGAATGAAGGGAGGCACGGTGTCCATGTGCGTCGACAACACGACTTCGGGTCGCGGCGCATTCTGAGGGGTTGCCCACACATTAAATCGCTCCCCCTCCACCCGCATGCACTCGACGTTGTAGCCTAGCGCCCGGAGTTCTTCTGCGATCGCACTACCGGCCGCAACTTCGTTGCCGGTAATTGATTCGATGTCAACCAGCTTGCGGGTGAGAGCGAAGAGGTCCATGGGTCAAGAATAGATGATTGCAGGTCAGCAGAAGCTCGTCATCAGGTCTTCGCCAGTCGAGCCTCGTCGATTTCGGCAGCAAACGCCCTCGCCAGGGCACTCTTGCGATGTTCGAAGATGGCCTGCATCATGCGCGCAAAAATCAGGCTCTCCAACATCGTGCCAACTACTCCGAATCCCACCTCATACTCCACTTCGTCGCCGACTACCGTGCCCACGATGCCCTCTACTGTGTGTGACTCAAACGTGTGCGTGTGGTGCCACGATTTGAACGGCCCCTGCCTCTGTACGTCAGAGAAATACTCCTGGAAAGAGAATTCCGTGATCACCGCAGTCCATCGTTCGTGAATCGGAACATAAGGGATCACACGAAATTTGAAGTAGATCTCCGTCCCTGCTCCAGCCATGCGCTCAAATCCGGGCGGGCGTACTCCGTTGGCCACCCGCGGAGGGACTAGGTTCAGCTTGATGATTTTCGCGCCCTGCGATGGCGGCATGATGCGCGGCAGGTTGTGCGGGTCCGTAAAAAACGCGAACACCTTCGGCAGCGGGACCGGAATCCAGTGTTCCACGTGCAGACGCTGGCTCATGGCGGAATGAATATATAGCTGCGGCCATGGAATTCCAAACCGCAAGCGGGCCGCCGTTTTTGATAGCTATCCACGATTTACTTCCGGGTTCTCCCGACGTTGTCGGCTTTCTCTGGACTTTGTCCTCCATTCAACCCCCAGGAACCGCCGGAGTAAACGCAAATAGTTGTGGGTGACGGACACCGAGGCCCTACCTGTAGCGCGAGGAAAGCCTTCGACGGATTCTAATGGGAAAAAATTGTTTTCCGCTTGACACAGCGGGGAAAGGGCGTAAACTTCGTTCTCAAGTGGTGGTAAGAAATGGGACGGAGTGGAACACCGGGGACCGTCGGTGGGAGTTTCTAGGGCGAATTGGTTTCACTGACCAAATCCGCTAAGCAAGCGACTAAGAGCTCCCATTTGAAGCGGTTTCGCAGCTTTTCCTCCTTTCCCAGGCAAGTAGAGTTCCGGCGAATGAACGCCGGTATTTATGTTTCGCGGCTCACACCTAACCCGGCTCGACGAAAAGGGGCGTCTCAAAATGCCCGCGGAGTACAAGCGTTTGGCCGACGAGAAGTATGGCAGCAAATTCTACATCACCAGTTGGGACGGCAGGAGTGCCTTTCTGTATCCCATCCAGGAGTGGGAGACCATCGAACGCAAGCTGGTTGGCTTGCCCACTTTCAATGCTTCGAAGCAAAAGCTCCTAAAGCGCACCAGCTATTACGGACAGGAAGTGGAATTCGACAATCAAGGGCGTCTGCTGCTGCCTTCGGTGCTGCGCGAGTCAGCCGGGCTGAAGGGAGAAGTTTCGGTGGCGGGACGTTTGACCTACCTCGAAGTGCAAAATGCCGAAGCGCTTCGCGAAGAGGTGCTCGAGCCGTTTACGGATGAGGATGCGAAAACCCTGGACGGTCTGGGTATTTAGCGGCGAGAAGCGATCCATTCAGCGTCTCGGAACGGGAGTGAATGGACAACGAGATTCCAACGACGGACAGCGCCAAAGGGCGCGGACATGGCGCGGCGGGCGGCAGGAAGTTTGGCCATGTGGCGGTTCTTTTACAACCAGCGATCGAATTCCTGGCCGTGCAGCGCGGCGGGACCATTATCGACTTGACCATCGGCTTAGCCGGGCACGCGTGGGAAATCGCAAAACGCCTCGGCGCAGCGGGTCGTTTGATTGGCTTCGATAAGGACCCGGCAGCGCTGGAGCGGGCACGCGAACGGTTGACCAGCCCTCCCCCAGAGTTGGCTCGAGACTGGCCGAAGATCGACTTGGTGCACGCCAGCTTTGCGGAGATGGCGGAGCATGTGGCTCCTGCCAGCGTTGACGGGCTGTTGGCCGATCTCGGTGTCAGCTCGATGCAATTAGAGAATGCCGTGCGCGGATTTAGTTTTCAGGCGGATGGGCCCCTCGATATGCGCATGAATACGCATTCGGGGCTGACCGCCGAACAAGTGGTAAATCGTTTCGACGAGCGCGAGCTTGCCGACGCGATTTACGAATTCGGTGAGGAAAGGAGGTCGCGGAGAATCGCCAGAGCCATTGTTCGGGCGCGGCCGATTCGTACCACCGCACAACTTGCGGAAGTCGTATCGGCTGCGGCCCGGCCAATGAACCAGGCAGAACGGCGAATTCATCCAGCGACTCGCACCTTTCAAGCTCTCCGAATTCTGGTGAACAGTGAACTCGATGACCTGCGGACGCTGCTGAGCAAAGACGCGGCCCCCCACGTGCTGAAGCCGGGTGGCCGGTTGGTGGTGATTTCGTTCCACTCGCTCGAGGACCGCATTTGTAAAGATGCGCTGCGCGAGGGAGCGCACGATGGCATTTACCGGTTGTTCACAAAGAAGCCGGTAATCGCCGATGAAGAGGAAATCGGTCGTAATCCGAGGTCACGTAGCGCGAAGTTGCGGGCCGCGGAGCGAATTTGACGTTGTGCAAGCCAACAAGCACTGGTTTCAGATTGCGAAAGTTTCAAGAATTTCCCGCAGAATGCACGAGTCCTGCGGAAAAAGCTGTGGGAATTGTGGATAAGTCCAACGGCCCGTTACGAACAAGAGATTGGCGTAAGACCACACTGTAGGTGTTAGGAGATCGCGATGGCAGCTGGAGTGTTATATCCCACAATGCAAGACATGGGCGAACCCCTGTCGCAGACACGCGGCATGTTCATGGGCACACCCGAAATCTACTTTGCCAAGCGCATCGACAATTCGCGCGTGCTGCGCGTTGTCGATCCCAAGCGCCGCCGCGAAATGCTCTCGTTTGGCATGATGCTCAGCGTTCTCTTTCTCTTGGTGATGGTCTATCTACTGCAGCATCTGAGTGCCATCGAATATGGTTACCGTATCGAGCAGGCGAAAGCAGATCTGACTTCGGTGGTGGAGAGCAATCGCGAATTGAAACTCGAAGAGTCGTCACTGCAGAACCTTGCGCGCATCGAAACGGAGGCACGCAAGTTGGGCATGGTCCCGCCGGCTGCTGGACAGGTACAAGTGATTGAAAGCGGTAGTGGCGACAGTGCCGTACCCGTAATGGCGAAAGCCAATCCTACGGGAATCATGGTTGTTTCGATCCAGCAGTAAGTTCTATGGTTGCGGCAGCCAGGGTGCTTGAGTCATGAGTTCCAAGCGGCGGTCCGTTGATGCCGGACCGCCGTCCGTACGTCAGTACCACAATGTAGGCCATACCACTGAGTAGGGTTGGCTGGGGCGATCATTACCACGGAGCAGCAAGTGCGGTCAAGTGCCGTTGCCAAGACGCCAGTAAAAAGGTTGTACATACTGGCGGCTGTTCTGTTTCTTTGGGTGGTTGCGGTGCTTGGGCGGCTCGTCGATCTACAGATCGTCAAATACCAATTCTTTCTCAACCTTGCCTCTCGCCAGCATGGGCGCAACATTGACATCGACCCGCGTCGCGGCACGATCTATGACCGCAACGGTTCAGAACTGGCGATGTCGATTGATGTCGATTCAATCTTTGCCGTCCCCAGCGAAATTCCGGATCAGGAATCCACCGCCCAGGTCCTCTCCAATGTCCTGAATATCGATACCCAGGAACTGTTGGCGCATCTGCGTGCGCAGAAGAATTTTGCCTGGGTAAAGCGCAAGGTGGATGCCGACACCAGTGCCCGGGTGCGAGAGCTGAACCTGCGCGGAATCTACTTCCGCAAGGAGCCGAAGCGCTTCTATCCCAAGCGTGACCTCGCAGCCCAGGTTGTCGGGTATGTCGGCACCGATGACGAAGGCTTGGGAGGCGTCGAACAGGTCTTCGATGACGACCTCCGTGGCATCCCCGGGCGAGAGATGATCTTTGTGGACGCTCGCCGCAAGTGGTACGGCCACGTCGAGCGTCAGCCCGATCCCGGGCAAAATCTGGTTCTCACCATTGACGGTACCATCCAATACATCGCCGAAAAAGAGCTAGACCAGGCGATGGAAGAGACCAAAGCGGTCGCCGGCACTGTCGTCGTGCAGAATCCTCGTACCGGCGAGATTCTTGCCTTGGCCAATCGTCCCACGTTCAATCCCAACGTTTTCACCAACGTTCCCAAGGAAGCCCTGAAGAACCGCGCGGTCAGCGACGTGTACGAGCCCGGCTCGGTATTTAAGACCGTTACCTATTCCGCGGCGATCGACCAAGGTGTCGTGAAGCCCACCGACATGGTCGACTGCCAGGGGGGTGCCATCACCATCTTTGGCATGACCATCCACGACGCTCACAAGATGGGTGTTATGACGATTGCCGAGGCGTATGCACACTCCAGCGACGTTGCCGCCGTCAAGACGGGAATGAAGCTCGGGGATGTTCGTTTCGATGAGTTCATCCGTTCCTACGGGTTCGGCGCGCAGACCGGGATCGAGTTACCGGGCGAGAGCCGGGGCCTAAAGAAGCCAGTCAACCGCTGGTCTAAAGTTTCCATCGGCGCCATGTCGATGGGACAAGAAGTTGGCGTCACCGCAGTCCAGGTCGTCTCCATGGTCTCGACCATCGCCAACGACGGTGTCTATACCCCGCCGCGCATCGTTGCTGGAGAACTCCCTCCGAATGCCGGGCCGACGCCCGTGGTCTTCCATCCGGCGCAGCAACATCGTGTGATTTCAACCATGACCGCGGCGCAGATGAAGAAAATGATGGAAAGTGTCGTGCTCGATGGCACCGCGCGACGCGCGATTCTGGATGGCTATACCGTAGCTGGCAAGACCGGTACCGCGCAGAAAGTTGATCCCGCTACCGGCGCATACTCAAAGACGAAGTACGTCGCGTCCTTTGTGGGCTTCGCGCCGGTCAATGAGCCGGCCATCACCATTGCCGTGATCCTGGATTCCGCCCAGGGACTGCACCAGGGCGGCCAGGTTTCGGCCCCAGTCTTCCGACGCATCGCGCAGCAAGTGCTGGAGTACATGCACGTGCCGCACGATATCGAGCCAAAAAACCAGGCCCAGCGCTTGAATTTGATGGCCAAGAACGACGACGCTGCCGAAGGCGATCCCGACCGCCTCGGTGCGCCTCTAATGCCAGAAACTGACGAGCCTTCTGCACCAAGCTCCGCAAAAGCGCCGCCACAACCTCAAGCCCCGTCACCGGCGAAATCCGCTGGTGCAGCAATCGTGCAGGTCTCGGCTCCGTTGAACCCGGTTCAGGCCACTTCGGCTCCGCCAGAGACGCCACTTGCGTCCCTTGATCCAAAATCAGCTGATCCTCCCGTGGGCAGCGGGACCGTTGTTCTCAACGTGGACAGCGGCATTGTTGTCCCGTCGTTTATCGGCAAATCGCTGCGCACAGCGGTGGAAGTCGCTCAGCAAAGCGGTCTTGAGATCAACGTCCTGGGCAGCGGAATCGCGCGCCAGCAATCGCCCACCCCGGGCGCTCATCTGCTTTCCGGACAGAAGATTACGATACGTTTCAGCCAATAGCCGTGACCCTTGTGCCATTTTGGAACGCCCGCTTTCATCACGGGAAACAGCCGATTCACCCATCTCTAGCGCGACTATAATCTCTTCAGAATGAACTTCCTGAAGCTACTCGACGGAGCGGAATACCTCGACGAGCGTGGTGATCCGCCAATCACCGGCATCGACTATGACAGCCGACGAGTAAAGCCTGGGTGGTGTTTCGTTGCTATGCGCGGCGAAAGCACTGACGGAAATAGGTTCATCGACCAGGCCATCGCAAACGGCGCAGTCGCGGTTGTCAGCGATTCATTGCGTCCGCGCGAAGGCGTTGCTTGGGCGCGGGTAACGCACGGACGCCGTGCGCTGGCGCGCTTGAGCGCGAATTTCTACCGCCATCCGGCAGAAAAACTGCATACAACAGGCATTACCGGGACCAACGGAAAGACCACCACTTCGTTCATTCTGAGCCGAATGTTGCGCGCCGCCGGCCGCAGCATAGCTATGGTCGGCACGGTTGAATATCGCATTGCAAATCAAACTTTTTCTGCCCCCCGCACCACGCCCGAAGCTCTCGAGCTGAATCAACTCTTTGCCAATGCGGTGCAGGCCGGATGCACCGAAGCCGTCATGGAAGTCTCCTCGCACGCTCTTGAGCAGCAGCGAGTATTCGGCATCCCCTTCGAGGTGGCGCTGTTTACCAACCTTACGCGCGATCATCTCGATTATCACCGCACTATGGAGAACTACTTCGAGTCGAAGACTATCCTGTTCAAGGGTCAGGGAGTCGAGCCTCCACGCTCGGTGGTCATCAACATCGAGGACGAATACGGCCAGCGTCTCTTGCAAAGCTGCAAGCACCATCACGAGGTGATCAGCTACGGAATCGAACGCGGGGACTTCCACGCCAAGGACCTGAAGATCACGGGCAACGGCGTAGGTTTCAAGCTGGTTGGTCCTACGGGCGACATTCCCATCTGGAGTCCCATGCTCGGCCGCGTGAACGTCTATAACCTTGTTGCTGCGGCTGCAGCGGCTTATGCGCGCGATGTAGGACCAAGCTCGATTGCGGAGGCCGCCGATCAAATCGCCCATGTTGCTGGACGCTTCCAGCGTCTCGATCTCGGCCAGCCCTTCACCGTCATAGTGGACTACGCCCACACCGATGACGCTCTGCGTAATCTGACCGCAGTGGCGCATGATTTCCTCGACCAGCGCGGCGGTCCAGGGCGAGTGATTACCGTGTTCGGCTGCGGCGGCGACCGCGATCGCGCCAAACGCCCACTGATGGGTGAAGCTGCCGGAAAGGGAAGCGACTTCGTCGTCCTGACCAGCGATAACCCGCGCCGCGAGGATCCTATCGCCATCATGAACGACGCACTGCCGGGAATTCAGCGGACCGGCGTCCGCTATACGTTAGAGCCTGACCGTCGCAAGGCCATCGAACTCGCAATCCACCAGGCGGAGGCGGGCGACATTGTTCTCATCGCCGGCAAGGGCCACGAGAAGTATCAGGAAACCAGTCACGGCATCTTGCCTTTTGACGACCTCGAAGTAGCCCGAAAGGCCCTTCACCATGCCGGATACGCCATCACGCATCCGGTCTCATCATGAGGCTTGACCTGGCGCGTGCCGCCGGGTTCATGCGAGCAAGCGGCGAGTTTGACCCAACGGCCACAGCTCGTGGCTACTCCATCGATTCCCGCACGGTTCAATCGGGCGAGCTGTTCTTCGCCGTCCGCGGCGAACGCCTCGATGGTCACGACTTCGTCCAAGCTGCACTTACGAAGGACGCAGTTGCAGCGGTCGTGCAGGGCGATCATCTGGCGCGTTACGCAGACAAGTCGCGCCTTATCGTCGTCGATGACACCCTGCTCGCGTTGCAAGAGCTGGCCGCCTCTGTGCGCAAGTTGTGGGGCAAACCGCTCATCGGCGTCACGGGTTCAGCCGGAAAGACGACGACAAAAGAGATCATCGCCCATGCGTTGGCAACGAAACACCGCGTTCTGAAGTCGCAGGGCAACCTCAACAATCATTTTGGCCTTCCGCTGCAATTGTTAAAGCTCGAACCTGAGCATGATATCGCCGTCATCGAGATGGGCATGTCGCATGCGGGCGAAATCGCCGCTTTGGCAAAACTGGCCCGGCCGGACTGCGGCGTCGTGACGTTGGTGGCGCCGGTGCACCTCGAGTTCTTCGATTCCATTGCCGATATCGCCCGCGCCAAGTCCGAGCTGATTCAGTCTCTGCCCATCAACGGCATCGCCATTCTCAATTCCGACGATCCTTACGTTTCGCAGTTTGGTCGGGAGTTTCAGGGCAAAGTGGTCACCTTCGGCCTGCACCAATCCGCTAACATCACCGCCCGCAACATAGAACCACTGCCGCCCGCGGGCTCGGCATTCGATATCGTCAGCAACAGTGATACGGTGCGGGCCAAGCTTCCTTTGCTCGGCGAACACAGCATCTACAACGCACTTGCCGGGATTGCCGTCGGCCTTCAATACGGCGTTTCGTTACGGGAGGCCGCCGACTCGCTCAATTCACTTTCCGCTGGAGACAAGCGCGGCCAGGTCCTTGTGTACGCTGGCGCGACCATCGTTAACGATTGCTACAATTCCAACCCGAAGGCCCTCGATAGCATGGTTCGCTCCCTGGCCGCTATGCCGGGCAAGCGCCGGATTGTGATCGCTGGCGAAATGCTCGAACTCGGCTCCACTGGTGAAGCTCTGCACCGCGAAGCAGGCCGGCAGATGGGAAACTACGGAGTAAACTTCGTCCTCGGCGTCCGCGGGCTGGCGCGATTTATCGTAGAAGGTGCATCCGCGGCGAACGTCACCGCCGAGTTCGTGACCACTCCGGAAGAAGCGGGTGAGTGGCTTAAGCGCAACGCTCGGGAGGGCGACGTAATATTGCTTAAGGCATCGCGCGGCGTGCGGTTAGAGCGCGCTTTGGATGCATGGATGGGCAAGACAACGGAAGCCGCACACTGAGGTCATGGACCGCCGAATATTAATTTAGATACGGGGTAACGTTTGCTCTATTGGCTGCTATATCAGAAGGGTTTCGTCGTTCTTCATATCGGCCCGTTCCGAATCTTTCGGTATTTGACCTTCCGTACCGCCTTCGCCAGCCTTACGGCGCTATTCATCGGTTTGGTAATCGGCCCATCGGTGGTTCGACGCCTGCGCGATTTCCAGATCGGCCAGTACATCCGCGAAGACGGCCCACAAGCCCACCAACGGAAAGCCGGAACTCCCACCATGGGCGGAGTGCTCATCGTTGTCGCCACGGTTGTGCCCACCTTATTGTGGGCTGACCTGAGTAACCGTTTCGTCTGGATCGCCGTCGTCGCCACTCTCGCCTACGGTGCCATTGGCTTCGCCGATGACTACCTGAAAGTCGTCCACCGCCGCAACCTTGGCCTCACCGGCCGCGCCAAGCTGATGTACCAGTTCCTGACCGCTTTCGCCATCGGCCTCACTCTGATTGCGTTGCAGCACTACGGCTTGTACTCCACGCGCCTGATCGTGCCGTTCTTTAAGCACTTTCGCCCCGACCTCGTCATTGGCCGCTTGCTGCATACCGAGTTCTGGCCGCTGGCCTTCCTCCCGTTTCTTATTTTTGTGATGATCGTCATCGTCGGTTCCAGCAACGCGGTCAACCTTACCGACGGCCTCGATGGTCTCGCCATAGGCTGCACCGTCATCGCTGCCGGAGCGCTTACCATGCTGACCTACGTCAGCGGACACGCCCTCTTCGCCGACTACCTCGAGATCGCTAAGATCCCCCAGGTTTCGGAGCTCACCATCTTTTGCGGCTCCATGGTCGGCTCTGCTATTGGCTTTCTTTGGTACAACGCCCATCCTGCCGAGATATTCATGGGCGACGTCGGCTCGCTGGCATTGGGTGGTGCGATCGGCACCGTCGCGGTTCTCATCAAGCAGGAACTCCTGCTCCCTTTCATCGGCGGAATATTCGTCATCGAGGCCCTCTCCGTAATTCTTCAGGTCGGCTCCTATAAGTTACGTAAGAAGCGCATCTTCAAGATGGCCCCCATTCACCACCATTTCGAGTTGATGGGCTGGAGCGAATCGAAAGTCATCGTACGTTTCTGGATCGCGTCGCTGGTGTTTGCACTCTTTGCTCTCACTACTCTGAAACTGCGCTAAACCGATGCTGCTCGGGAATAGGCCACGTGTCAGGGCATGGGTTGAGTCGTACCGTAAAACGCTCCATCGGATCCGTTTCGCGGACTTTAGTCCGCGCGTCGCGCTGGTGAGTCGTTCCGTAAGCTCAATCTGACACGGGATCTGTGTACTATGCTGCTACACCGTTACTTCTAACTGCGCTAACCTCGGCGCAAACGTGGCAAAATGGCCATTCGGGCAAAAGGCTCCCATGAATGTCAGAGGCAAACGCGTGCTCGTGGTCGGGCTCGGCAAATCGGGCATCGCCAGCGCCTTCTTCCTGGCGGATCACGGAGCGCGGGTGGCCGTTTCCGATACCAAATCCCAGGAAGAGCTGCACCACGAAATACCGCAACTCCTTGATCGCGGCATCGAAGTCGAAGCGGGCTACCACGGTGAGCGGCTCTTCCAGGAGCAGGAACTCATTGTCATCAGCCCTGGCGTCCCGTCCGATGTGCCGCAACTGGATCACGCGCGCCAGGCCGGCATCCCCGTCATCGGCGAGATCGAATTAGCGTCCCGCTATCTGAAAGGTCGGATCGTCGCCATCACCGGTTCTAACGGCAAGACCACCACCACTACGTTGGCCGGCGAAATCATCGCAGCGGGCGGTAAGCCTGCCTTGGTCGGCGGCAACATTGGGACCCCGGCCATCAGCTTTGTCGACAGCGCCACCGATGACACCTGGGTCGTTCTCGAGGTCAGCAGCTTCCAGCTCGAGACCATCGAGACCTTTCACCCGAAAATCGCCGTTGTGTTGAACGTCACGCCCGACCACTTGGATCGTCATCACACCTTCGCGAACTATGCCGCCGCGAAGGCTCGCATCTCTGAGAACCAGACCGCGGATGACTTTGCCGTCCTGAATGCCGACGACCCAACATGCGTCGCCATGGCCGATAAGACCAACGCCAATGTGTACTGGTTCAGTCGCCAGCATATGGTCGAGCATGGTGCGTTCGTCCGCGATGCCAGCATCATCTGGCGCGATGCCGATCGCGACCAGATAATCATGCCGGTATCGGAGATCACCCTGAAAGGCGCGCACAATCTGGAGAATGTCCTCGCCGGGGTCGCCGTCGGCATGCTGGCCGGCATCGATCCCGCGGACATTCGACGTGCCGTCGCTAACTTCAAAGCCGTTGAGCATCGCCTCGAGTACGTTGCCACCATTCGCGGTGTCGATTACTACAACGATTCCAAAGCCACCAACGTTGATGCCACGATCAAAGCACTCGAATCTTTTAACGGTGGTATCCACCTGGTTCTCGGCGGCAAGGACAAAGGCAGCGACTACAGCGTACTGAATCCGTTACTACAGGAACGCGTTAAGCGCGTCTACACCATCGGTGCCGCTGCTCCGAAGATCGAATCACAAATCAAGGGCACTCAGGTGATAAGCGCGGGCACACTCGACAATGCCGTTCGTCGCGCGAGTGAGTCCGCTGTGGCGGGAGACATCATTCTTCTGGCGCCGGCTTGTGCCAGCTTCGATCAGTTCATGAGCTACGAACATCGCGGGCGTGTCTTCAAAGACTTGGTCAAACAGATGGAATCGCGACAGCTCCAGCACGCCGGAGGCAGGAAGTAATGGCCAAACGCGTCAGTGTCGATAAATGGCTCTTTACTGTCGTGCTCTTGCTGGTCTTCATCGGCTTGGTGATGGTTTTCAGCTCGTCCGCCGTCATGGCCAAGGCGCGATTCGGCTCGTCCTATAGCTTCTTGCTTCGCCAGTTGGGATGGGCAGCCGCCGGCATCGCCGCCATGTTGCTGGTCATGAACATCGACTACAAGCAGTACCGACGCCCGACTATCGTCTTCACCTTTCTGGGCGTGACGACGCTGTTGCTCCTCGCCGTTTTCGCTTTTCACGACTCGCACAACACGCACCGCTGGATCAAGGCCGGTCCGCTCTCGTTCCAGCCGTCCGAACTCGCCAAGCCCGCCATCATTCTCTATTTGGCATATTTTCTGCACTCTCGTTGGCAGCAAATCGCCGACTGGAAGCACGTACTGCTGCCTGCCGCTGCGCCCAGCGTTCTGTTAGCGCTGCTCATCGTCAAAGAACCCGATCTTGGCACCGCCGTTGCCTGCATGGCCATCACCGCATCTGTGCTATATATCGCCGGGATGAAGATGCGCTACCTAGCCTACGGCTTCATTGCATCGCTCTTGCCGCTCTATCTCCTGATCGTCCGCGTGCCCTGGCGCTGGCACCGCATCATGGCGTTCCTCGATCCCTGGAGCGATCCTCAAGGACACGGCTTCCACATCATCCAGTCCATGATCGCTGTCAGCACCGGCGGTCTTACCGGCGTAGGTCTCATGGAAGGCAAGCAAAAGCTCTTCTACCTACCCGAGCCGCACACCGACTTCATTTATGCCAACATCGCCGAAGAACTCGGCCTCTGGGGTGGAGCGCTCGTCGTCATCCTCTTCTCGATCTTTCTCTGGCGCGGCGTTCGCGTTGCGATGCGCACGCAAGACCCGTTCGCCCGTTTCCTCGCCACCGGCATCACTGCGATGGTGGTCGTGCAGGCGCTCATCAACATCAGCGTCGTGCTCGGCATGATGCCGACCAAAGGAATCCCACTCCCCTTCGTCTCCTATGGCGGATCATCGCTGTTCATCACCCTCGCCAGCGTGGGGATCCTCCTCAACATTACGCAGCAGACCGATTAGCATGCGTGTCATCGTCGCAGGCGGAGGCACCGGCGGCCACGTAATCCCCGCTCTCGCCATCGCCCAGGAACTTAAGTCCCACTATGGCGCCGAGGTAATTTTCATTGGAACCGCGCGCGGCATCGAAACCCGCCTCGTTCCCACCGCCGGTTTCCAGCTTGAATTCATCACCGTCGGCGCGCTCAACCGCGTCGACTTGGCAACGAGAGTCAAAACGCTGTTCGATCTTCCACGCGCCGTCATCCAGTCGGCTCGCATGATTTCCGCGTTCCGTCCCGATGTGATGATCGGCGTCGGCGGCTACGCCTCCGGTCCCGCCATGCTGGCTGGCGGATTGATGAACCTGCCCATGCTGGCCTTCGAGCCCAACATCATTCCCGGCATCGCCAACCGTCTCGCCGCGCCCATGGTGCGTGCGGCCGCCGTTCACTTCGCCGCAACGCAACGCTACTTTCGCAACGCCGTAGTCACCGGTGTTCCTGTCCGGCAAGCGTTCTTCCAGATCCCCGAGCGCGAACCCAGTGACCCTCCGACTGTGCTGATCTTTGGCGGAAGCCAGGGCGCGCACGCCCTCAATCTTGCATTTGCTGAATCACTCCCCTTACTGGCGCGGGCCGTACCCGGTATCCACGTGATTCTCCAGACCGGCGACAGAGATCTCGATGAAGTGAGCCTGGCAGTCGCCGCTTCGGGCATCTCCGCCGAAGTCTCGGCTTTCATCGACGACATGCCGGCGGCATTTGCTCGCGCCGACGTCCTGGTCTGCCGTTCCGGCGCCAGCACAGTCGCCGAGGTCACCGCAGCAGGGAAGCCAGCCATCTTCATTCCGCTCCCTACCGCTGCCGACGACCATCAGCGCCGGAACGCCGAAGCCCTCGCCCTGGCTGGGGCCGCAAGCCTTCTTCCGCAGTCCGAACTCACCAGCGAGCGCCTCGTGTACGAAATTTCCGCGCTCTTGGGCAATCCCGCTCACTTAGCGCAGATGGGCGCCGCCGCGCGCGAATTTGCCCATCCGCACGCCGCTGCCGAAATTGCTGCCATGGCCGCCCGTCTCGCTGGCATCCCACCTTCCAACGATGTAGCCTAATCATTCGCTGCCAACTGGCGACTGGCTACTGGCAGCTGACTCATGTTCGCCAAAATCCAACGCATCCATTTCGTCGGCATCGGAGGCATCGGCATGAGCGGCATCGCCGAGGTGCTGCTCAACCTCGGCTACAAGGTCTCCGGCTCCGACCTGAAAGCGTCGCCCATCACTCATCGTCTGGCTTCCATGGGCGCGATTACCTTTGAGGGCCATCGCGCCGAGAACCTCGCCGGTGCTGACGTGGTCGTAACCAGTTCAGCCATCGCTCGCGACAATCCCGAGGTCGCCGCCGCCCACACCAATCACATTCCCGTCATCCCGCGCGCCGAAATGCTCGCGGAGTTGATGCGTCTGAAATACGGCATCGCTATCGCCGGAATGCACGGCAAGACCACGACCACTTCCATGGTTGCAGTTGTCCTCGCCGCAGGCGGCCTCGATCCCACCGTCGTCATTGGCGGACGCGTTGACGCCATGGGCTCCAACGCGCGCGTCGGCAAATCGGAATATTTTATAGCCGAAGCCGACGAGAGCGACCGTTCCTTCCTCAAGTTATGGCCCATCCTTGCCGTTGCTACCAACATTGACCGCGAGCACATGGACTGCTATCGCGACCTCGCCGATGTCGAGCGCACGTTCGTCGAATTCCTCGACCACGTTCCGTTCTACGGCATGGTGGTCGCGTGCAATGACAACGACGACTTGCGCCGCATTCTTCCCGCGGTGCGACGTCGCATCGTCAGCTATGGCACTCGCGATGGCTCCGACTTTCTCATCACCGATATGCGTAGCGGCATCGCCGGCGCAGGTCAGTTCGCTTCCAGCCTTTTCAACGTGCACTATCATGGGCGCGGCCTCGGCGAGTTCCACCTCCACGTTCCCGGCGAGCACAACGTCCGCAACGCTACCGCGGCTATTGCCGTCGGCTTTGCTCTCGACATTCCCGTCGATAAGATCCGTGAAGGCCTCAAACACTTCAACGGTGTTGATCGCCGCTTCCAACTCAAGGGCCGGGCCAACGGCGTGACCGTCATCGACGACTACGGCCACCATCCCACCGAGATTCGCGCCACCCTTGCGGCCGCGCGCCAATGCGGATTCCGCCGCATTCACGTCATCTTTCAGCCCCACCGCTACACCCGCACCCAGCTCTTAATCGACGAATTCGCGGGAGCATTTCGCGATGCTGACAACGTCGCGGTGCTCGACATCTACGCTGCCAGCGAGGTTCCGATCCCCGGAGTCACCGCCGAACACCTGGCTCAGCGAATTAGCGCAGCCGGTGCCAATGCCGGCTACGTGAGTTCCTTCGCCGACGCCGCCGAACTGGCTGCCAAATCAGCGCAATCGGGCGATCTCATCATCACCCTCGGTGCTGGAAATATTTCCCAGCTTGGCCCGCTGGTCCTCGAGCAACTGGAAGCTCTGTCCCCCCGCGAAGTCAAGCAGACCTAAAAGGGACGGTCGTTCGGAAGGGGCGCGGCTTCAGCCGCGCGGTACAAAGCTGCGACCTACGAAGCTCGTTTATCTTTGTCATCCCTGGCGAGCGGAGCGAGTCGAGTCGAGGGACCTGCATTCCGGCTTTTTCCGCGGCCTCTTTAACCGGTGATATAGGCTCGCGACAGCTTAAGCCCGAGCATTTTGAACACCGACCTATTGGCCAGTTCTCCACTTCTCATGGCAGCTATGGTGTCCCGTGCTGCTACCACACCGCCACGTTGTGTTTACTTTCATGGTTCACCGCAAGACGGGGCACTCTCGCCTTCTCTACGCCGATCGGCTCCTCATGCAGCAAACTTGCCTCTCTCGTAATGTCATTTCCTCGCAGATGTTTTCAAACCAAGTACATCTGCGTAAAACCCGTAATTTGCGTCATCGTGTTGCCGACGAAACCGGATATAGTGAGGCGAATAGCCGAAATATTCGGCAGTTTCCCTGTTTTCATGGCGCGGAAAACGACTTCTACATTGCCCGAGGAGGAGTTCGAAACAGCGAGCGAATCGCGGGCTTCCTCACGCGCCTACAATGACTCGCCTCTCGACGCCCGTATCCTCGACCTCGATCGCGGCGAGGATGGGGAATCGCCATTCCTTCGCGGCCAGAAGCGCATCCCGGTGCGCCGCGGGGCTTTGCCCCGCAAGACCGCCGACCGTGTCAAGTTGCTGCTGATTGCCCTCCTGGCGCTCGGTGCCGTCGCGCTCGTAGCCGTAACTCTCTACCGCTACGGAACGCAGTCCTGGCGTTTCCGTATCGACTCCAGCGACAACATCGAAATCCTCGGCAATCGCAACGTCACTCGCACTCAAATTCTCGACGTGCTCGGCGCCGATATCGACCGCAACATCTTCTTCGTTTCGCTCGCCGACCAGAAGAAGCAGCTCGAAGCGATTCCTTGGATTGAGTCCGCCTCAGTCATGCGCCTGCTGCCGAATCGTTTGCGCATCGATCTTCGCGAACGCACCCCCGTCGCCTTTGTTGAGGTCAACGGCCACATCGCGCTGATCGATGAAAAGGGCGTCATTCTCGACATGCCGCCGGGCGCACAAGCGGCATTTTCCTTTCCCGTCATCGTCAACATCCGCGATGCCGATCCGCTGTCCACTCGCGCCGCACGCATGAAGATTTATTCCGAACTGATGAAGCAGCTTGACTCCACCGGCGCGCACTACTCCCGCGACCTGAGCGAAGTTGACGTTTCCGATCCCGACGACGTGAAGGCAACCGTCTCCGATCCCAAGGGTGCTGTCCTGCTTCATCTGCGCTCTCCGAACTTCCTCGCGCCCTTCCAGTTGTACCTCGCTCATGTTCAGGAGTGGCGGAGCCAGTTCAGCCACCTGGATTCGCTCGACCTGCGCTATGCCGGACAAGTGATTGTGAATCCCGATTCGTCCTCCGCGCGCGCGAAAGAAGTTGGGACCGTATCGTCCGTAACGCCCGTGTCGGACCCGGCGGCAAATGCGCCGGCTTCGCCGAAGACCAAACCGCCAACCAGGAAGGCAAAAAAGCATTAGCAAACGATGGGAAGCCAGACCGAAAATCTGCTGACAATCATCGACATCGGAAGCGCGAAGACCTGCGTCATCGTCGCCGAAGTTAATGAGTACGCCCTGCGCTATCGCGGGCACGGCATCTCCGACACTCGCGGCATGCGCAAAGGCGTAATCGCCGATCTCGACAAGGCCGTAGACTCGATCAAGAAAGCCGTCGAAGAGGCCGAAAACGTGGCCCTGGCGCCGGTCGAGCACGCCATTGTCGGCGTCGCTGGATCGCACGTTCGCGGCGTCAACAGTCATGGTGGCATCTCCCTCGGCTCGCGCTCCCGCGAAATCAGCCGCGACGACGTGCGGGCAGCAGTCGAAAAAGCCCGTAGCATCCCGCTTCCCGAAGATCGCGAGCCCCTTCACTTGCTGCCCCAGGAGTTCATTCTCGACGGTCAGCCCGGCGTGCACGATCCCGCCGGCCTCATGGGCAAGAAGCTGGAAGTGCGCGTCCACGTCATCACCGCCAGTGGCACTGCGACGCAAAACATCGTGAGCGCAGCCAACCGCGCGGGAGTTCATGTCGACGACACCGTCTTCGAAGCTCTCGCCTGCGCCGACTCCGTCTTGCAGACCGATGAGCGCGAGCTCGGCGTGTGCCTGGCCGACATCGGCGCCGGGTCCACCGACCTCATCGTCTTTTACGAAGGAGTCGTTATTCATACCGGTGCAGTTCCAGTCGGTGGCGACCACTTCACCAACGATGTGGCGGTCGGCTTCCGTACCCCGATTCCTGATGCCGAGAACATCAAGAAGATGTTCGGTTGTGCCATCGTCACGCGCATTCCCGAAGGCAACGAGATTGAGGTGCCTTCTGTTGGCGATCGTCCTTCGCGCCTGATACAGCAGCGCATGCTGGGTGAAATCCTCGAACCGCGCTCCCGCGAGTTGATGGAACTGCTGCGCGAGCACTTGCGGCAAGCTGGAGTGTACGAACTGCTCGGTGCCGGAGTCGTCTTTACTGGTGGTGGCTCGCGATTGAATGGACTGGTCGAGTCCGCAGAAGACATCCTGCGCCGGCCCACTCGTCTCGGCTATCCCGTGCCAATCGCCAAGCTGCCTTCGAACTTGCTCGAGCCGGAGTACGCAACGGCCATCGGAATGGTGCTCTATGGGCATCGTGCCCGGCAGGTGCGAGGCGGTGCCGAACGCGGCTTCGGAGCGCGCCTGAAGGCCTTGTTCGCAAAACAGAACGTTTAAACAGTTTCGAAATGACCGCGCCGACGGCGCAACCGAGGGAACCATGATTGAAGATTTCAGCGACAAGAACCAGCCCGCCGGTGACATCCGGATCCATTTCAACGAAGAGGCGCTGAACAGCGCGAAAATCAAGGTCATTGGCGTTGGAGGCGGTGGCGGCAATGCGGTCAACCGCATGATCGAGTCGCACCTCGAAGGCATTGAGTTCGTCGTCGCCAATACCGATCTCCAGGCGCTCAAGCTCTCCCGTGCTCCGGTCAAGATCCAGCTCGGCGTCAAACTCACCAACGGACTCGGTGCCGGCGCCAATCCCGAAGTCGGCCGTAAGGCTGCGCTCGAAGACGCCGACAAGATCATCGAAGCCCTCGAAGGCGCCGACATGGTGTTCGTCACCACCGGCCTCGGCGGAGGCACCGGCACCGGCGCCGCCCCCATCATCGCCTCGCTCGCCAGCGAAATGGGAGCCCTCACCGTGGCCGTCGTGACCAAGCCCTTCGCCTTCGAAGGCAAGCGCCGCCAGAACCAGGCCGAGCGCGGCATGCAGGAGCTCATCGACTCGGTCGACACCACCATCGTCATCCCCAACGAAAAGCTACTCGCCGTCGCCAGAGACGCCGGCTTCTTCGAGTCGTTCCGCGTCGCTGACGACATCCTCCGCCAGGCGCGTGCAGGGCATCTCCGACATCATCACCATCCCCGGCATCATCAACCGCGACTTCGCCGACGTGAAGACCATCATGGCCGGCATGGGCTACGCGGTCATGGGCACCGCTACCGCTCGCGGCGAGAACCGCGCAACCGCCGCGGCGCAAGCGGCTATCGCCTCTCCGTTGCTCGAAGACGGAGCCATCGACGGCGCCCGCGGCATCCTCATCAACGTTACCGGCTCCAGCTCCCTACGCCTCGCCGAGGTGAACGAAGCCTCCACCATCATCCAGAGCGCCGCCCACGAGGACGCCAACATCATCTTCGGCGCCGTGCTCGACGAGAAGATGAAGGACGAAGTCAAAATCACCGTCATCGCCACCGGCTTCCGCGATTCCCAGCGCATCCGCGAGCACGGCAATACGGCCACCTCGGTTCTGCACACTCGAGTGCCCCAGGTTCGCGCCCCTCTTTCGGGCTCCACCCTGGGCGAAGCGGCTGCTCCACCCTTCTCGCCGGTGGGTGGCCCACATTTGCCCGACGTTGGCAAATGTGGGGACGCTGCCGAACTGCGCATCAACGAGCGTCCGCGCAACGCGCCCTACATCACCGACTCCACCGACGATCTCGAGCTGGGCTCTGAAGTCGTGCGTCACGCTCAGCCCATGGAGGAAGCGCACGCGGCATCCGCTTCCTATACCCGCGAGGCCGAATCCACATACGCGTCGGTCGTCAAGGGCAGCTCAACTCACGGGGATGAGCCGCCCAGCATCGAGACCGTCAGCAGCAGCGTGAACATCACCTACGACGCGGAGGACCTCGAGATTCCCGCATTCCTCCGCAAGCGTGGCGACAGCTAGCGGCATTTCGCTTTGTCATCCTGAGCGGAGGCGGCCTCGCCGCCGGAGTCGAAGGACCTGCTTTCCGGCGGATGCACACGCCTGACGTTTCTCTCCTGCTATCATGCGCAACAACCACGCAATGACCCAACCGCCGCCATCTTCGAAGCTCGAACCGCGCTGGCCCATCGTGCTGATGGCCCTGCTGGTGTATTCGTCCACTCTGCTACCCGGCCGGGTCAAGGTGTTTCCTCACTGGGTCCTCGTTCTGCTGATGGCTTCTCTGATCGTGCCCTTGGTTGGGGTACACCTGGCTCCTGCGAGACAGCGGTGGCTCAAGCTGGAGAAGGCCTCCATCGCACTTTTTCTCGCGGTCGCCGCATTCGGCCTCGTCCTCGACCTCCGCGATCTCTTTCACGCTATGCTGCAGCCGCCCGTCGGGCTTACCGGAATCGAGCTCCTGAACTCCAGCATTTCCTTGTGGGCGTCGAACGTGCTGATTTTCTCGGTAGCCTACTGGTGGATCGATCGCGGCGGCGCCGAGTCGCGCATGAGCGGCTTGCAACAAGTGCCCGACTGGCGCTTCCCCCGCGAGGATGTCCACGAAGCAAACCTGCCGCCCTGGCAACCAACCTACGTGGACTACCTCTTCCTCGCCTTTTGTACCGCCACGTCCTTCGGCCCCACCGAAGCTATGCCGATGACCCCGCGCGCCAAATTGCTGATGATGTCCGAAAGCCTCGTCTCGCTGATAACCGTCCTCGCGATCGCTTCGCGTGCGATTGGCCTGCTCGGAAGTTAAGCATGTGGGGACAGAGAGTCTCCGAAGCGCCGAGTCGAACGTGCGCGGGTCTCTTCTTACGTTCTCATCCTGAGCGAGCCGCAGGCGAGTCGAAGGACCTGCTTTTATTTGCAACTGACAACTGGCAACTGACAACCGACAACTGTTCTTCGTCATCCTGAGCGCGGGCGGCTTTGCCGAACGCAGTCGAAGGGCCTGCTTTTCTATCCCCTAGCCGCTAACGTATCAATCTGCTCAGTTCGATTCTTTTCTGCCATCTAGTTGGCAACTGCTCCTGAGTTCTTCGGTTTCTGCGGACAAGGAATAGCCCCTGTCCGCAATTACTTTCAAAACATGACACACCGCGGCCGGTGCGACCACTACTCATGATCGTGGCCAGCGCGGCGGAAGTTGTTCTCGAGAATCTGACGCGCAACATGGCGACCTAGCACCGTCCCGTCTTCCAGCGAGTGATAGAAGTGAAATCCGGCGTAGATCCGTGCCCAGAAGACCTCCTTGTACAGGTCGTTCGTGTTGTCGAAAACACGGGTATGAACGCCGTCCGCAAATGCCAGGCTATCCAACGTGAAGTGTACTTTCGCGGTGCCAAAGTAGCCCTCGATCAGGTACGCAATCGCGGTGCTGACACAGGAATGTGCTGATGGATACTCCGGATGCGGAGGAGTCGGAAATGGGGTCGCGAACGCCGGATCAGCAACTAGCTCCGGATTGGCTCCGCCCACCGGAATCGCGGTCACAGGACGCCAGAAGTTATAAGTGAATTTCGCGTCCCAACATCCAATGGCGGAATCCGATGCACCCGTCCAAAGCATCGCCAGCAGCCGGCTGGTGTCGGCTACATTCAGATTCTGCTCTTCTGCGAGGTAATTGAAGGCGCGTGCATATTGCTGTGTAGGGTTCTCCGTATAGAACTGCGCGATCTCCGTCTGCGTAGGCGTGCGCGGCGAACCCGTAGCTGCCCCTAGCGTCTCTGTCAGGATGTAGTCCCGCTGCCATTGTGAACTGTTGAGCGAAGTAGGCCCGGCCGGCCGGAATTGCGAAGGACTCTTCATGGTGAATGGCCGCACCAGTGCCAACCACGGAAATGCGGCAGGCAAGAATCCTGGAGGCGTGGGCTGCCATACTCCAGGTCCGCTTCCTGGGGTATAAGGTACGCTCGCTTCCAACCCATCGCCGGCCCGCGCCACAATCAAGGCTGCCGCCGCTGCCTCCCCGACAGCCAGGCCCGCTGACTTCGAAGCTGGACTTCCCGTTATGGACGCCAGCGACGCCATATAGGCGCTGTCTAGGCTCGATTGCTGCGCCGGGAAGTAATACAGCAGCACAGTATGCGAAGCTGCTAAAGCCGCCGCTTCCTGCGACGCTTTCTTCGGTCCCTTCGCAGAATAATAAAATGGCTGGTGACGTTGATCGATGGCATTCACCGCATCGTAGATAGCAATCGCAGCGTACGTGAACCATAGGTTCGCCGCGCCGGCCGGTTTTCCTCCGTTCTTAATAATGGTTTGCGAAGCGATGGTGCTCCAATCGGTCACGATGTTTTGCGCTGCGAGAGAACAAAGCAGTACGCCGAGGGAAACGATGGTGATCAGTACCTTACGTCGCATGTGCACTACCTCCTTCGTGGTGGGTGTTAGGTTGATCTGCACCTGGCAGCTCGTGGACGCCTCCTGCTGCAATCAGAATTCGAAAAGCCCATCGCGATTGCCGATTGCGGCAGCTCGCGGCAGGTCTCATTTGTGCGCCCGAGTGGAAGCCAAGCGCAATACCGCGGGCATCCCATCTCTGTCCTAAACAAGTCACCCAGCAATCCGTTAACTACAAAATGATTAATCACGCAGTAATGGGTTAATTTCCGTGCTACCATTCGAGCCCACCAGAGGAAAGTTGCATGGCAGTTGCGATTGAGAGCGGCACCCTACGATTCGGGCCGTATACTGTCGATCTTCAAATCCAGCGACTTCACCGTGACGGCGTCTGGATCAAGCTTCCTCGCCAATCATTCTTGATTTTGGAGATGCTGTTGGTACGTGCCGGTGGAGTAGTGACGCGCGAAGAATTGTGCACTGCTCTCTGGTCGTCGGATACCTTCATCGATTTCGATCACGGCCTGAACAATGCAGTGAATCGCATTCGAACCGCACTCCAGGATTGCGCGGAAACCCCGACATACATCGAGACCCTACCGCGCCTTGGTTATCGATTTATCGCCGAGGTACAGTCTCTTAAGAGCGGATGCTCAACGCGCCCGGCAACTCGTATGGGTATAAGTCTGAACTCGCCCGTAGGTTCAATCGTTCCGAACGTCGTGGAGGTACGTTCACTTTTGCGAAACGGACCACGTTGGAAACTTCTTGTTCCACTGCCAATACTGCTTTCCTCGCTTGGGAAACGCATTACCGCATACGCCAAAAGAAACCGCTCATCCTAATAAGCTGCAGGGCGGTGGCCCACAATTGCCTTTGTTTGGCAATTGTGGGGCTGCGCCAAAAGGTTGGAACCGGCACTCTTACGGAAGGCCGTGCTGGAACGGGCTGCCTCGTCAACTTAGATTGCGGCCAGCAGATCGATTTCGAACACCCCAACTGATCAACCCAGCTATTCCCAGGCTTATGAGAGAGAAAGTGCTCGGTTCTGGAATTGCCGAGATCACTCCCGTGGAAGTACCCATTCCCCCATCCGGGTAGGGCGTGATTCCGTTAAGCTGGATTTGGTTGTCGCGCGGCGGAGGAGGGCCATCCGAGGTCTTCTTCCAGTTTTCTCCATCCCCTTCGCCCTGGCATTCATATGGACCGCCCCAAGCGGCATTAAAAAGGGTGTCTTGGCAGAGACCAGAACTTGTCCCATCATCATTCGCGGTCCCATCAAATTCAATGTCCCACGGATTGGGAGGCGTCAGGTGTTCCTCGCTAGCGATAGTCCACGAGCCGGAGCCGGTCGGCGTGGCGGTTTCCGCACCCGACGCAGTCCAACTCGTGGATCCGAGCGAGCCAGCCGAAGACAGCAACCATGAATCCGAGGCTGAATCGAACGCTCCGGATCCGGTCAGGGTCATCGCCATGCCTTGATAGGTCGCGCCCGGATTGAGCGAATAGGAGAATTTCATTCCCGCCACGTCGACATTGTTCGTGAAGTTCAGCGGCGAGCCTGCGTCCGCTCCGAACAGCAGACTTACGAAGGTAAGGTTTTCTATCTGTGCTTCTGCCATGAGTTGGTTGGTCAAGACATCGTCTGCTCTGGATGGCAACGCAACAAAAAGCACCAACCCTAGAGTCATAGCAAGAACTGCGCAACGCTTGTAATTCATGTTCATGACCTGCACCCTCAAGTTGTCCCATATTACTCGCCGGTGGCCCACAATTGCCTTCGTTTGGCAATTGTGGGTCGAGGGCGAAGGCAAGTCCACGAGCCCTTCCCAGGGGACGGTATGATCGCGTTAGGACGTTTTTACTGACAACCGACAACTGGCTACTGGCAACTGATTTTTCCCAAATCGGGAATCCGCCGCAAGATTCTTCACAAAACTCTTGCAATACCGCTCCCCCTTTTGCCACGCTCATAACGTGGTGGCGTGGTGGCATAGCCACCCGGACGCTGTACGACTTCGCTGACGGAATACGTCAGCGTGCATCAATCGCCGTTTGGCCTTTGGCGAAGAGCGAAAAGCGAATTGCGAAAGGCGACGCGCTTAGCCGGTTTTTAGGAGGCGCCCATGTCCGTCCGTACCTGCGGCTATCTCAAAGAAGATGGCATCCCCTGTGGCTCTCTCGCGCTGCGCGGCAAGAAACTCTGTTACTACCACCTCCGCGATCACAAACGGCAACAGTACGCCGCCGCCGTCATTCGCCGCGCCGATGTTCTCGGTCCCCACCTCCCGCGCATGAGATCTCTGGAAGATATCCAGATGGCGCTCTACGAGGTTTGCAACGCTATCCTCGACGACCGCGTCCCGACCCAACGCGCCGGCGCCATCCTCTTCAGTCTCCAGCAGGCCGCAGCCCCCTTCCACAAGCCCGTCAGGAACTAGCCATGCAAGCGCTTGTAAATGAATACTTTACGTATAACCTGTTTGCTTGCCATGGCTTGCGCGCACTTCCGTCTAACGCGCTGAAAAGAAGACGGGTTACTTATGGGGGGGTGGGGGTACAACCTTCGCAATCGCCAGGCACACGCTGCCTACAAACCCGAAGAAGATTGCCATGGTTAAGACGATTAGAGGCAGGGCGAAGAAGGTGCGGTTCCATCCTGCGCCGATGCGGGCCTGGGACGGATTAGCGGGGTCGTAGCGTATCGGGCTGATGGCTTCCGACCGGGAATTGCTGGGTACGCTGCAGGGTGGCTTCGTAGTTGGTGCTCTCGTAGCTGGTCAGCTCCGAGGTGATGGGCTGGCCGGCAACGGTGTACAGCACTTCGAGCTTGGCGCGGTAGAGGTTTTCATGGCCTGAGACCGCGGATGCCACGACTTCGCTGCGCAACACTTGCGCCGATGTCTCCGGCCAATGCCGCAAGACGTCGACCTGACGCCAGAAGAACGGCAGGCTGAAGACGAGAAACAGCGCCGCAAAGATGAAGTTGGCCGCCGCAATCAGGCGAAGCACTCCGCGCTTTTCGCTCACGCTTCGTCCTCAGGAAGGCCGTTTGAGGTCATTCAGCTCACGACGCACGCGGCGAAACCGCACCAGCAGGTAACGCAAGTAGAGGAGTTGGACGATCCACGTGACCGCATAAGCGGCTTTCAAGGCAACTGCGCCGCTCATCGTGCACCGCCCTGAAGCGCCAGTTGCGCGTGTTGGTCTTCCAGGGAGTCTTCCAGGGTCTGCAAGCGATAGCGCAGTGCGACCAGGATGATGCCGACACAGGTGAACGCCAGCAGGTTCCACAGGAAGGCGTGCAACATGGCCGGATCGAGACCGGAGTTTTCGCCTCCCGCCATGACAGGCGACGGATGTTGCGTGCGGAACCAGCGGATCGACATGTAAACGATGGGCACGTCGACGAAGCCGAAGATTCCGAGCACGGCCGCGAGAATCTTGGTCTGACTGCCGGAGGCAAACTTGCGGACCATGAGATAGCTGACGTAGATGAGCCACAAAACCAGCGTGGTGGTGAGGCGCGCGTCCCACGTCCACCAGATGCCCCACACCGGACGCGCCCAGATAGGCCCGGTAATCAGAACGATGGTGCAGAAGACCACGCCCACTTCGGCGGAGGCAACGGCGAGCGCATCGGCCTTTTCAGCGCGCTTTACGATGTAGGCGATCGAGCCCAGGAAGTTGACGAAGAAGCACACGCCCGCCACCCACGCCGAGGGCACGTGGTAGTAGAAGATGCGCTGCACCTCGCCCATGGTCTGCTCGGTGGGAGCAACGAAGAGCGCCTGATAAGTGCTGAAGCCGAGAAGCGCGAGAGTAAAGACGACGAATGCGATGCTGAGAGATTTCATTCCGCGTTTAAGACACTTTCGAAGAGCAGCAAGCAAACTGCGGTGAAGATGACATCGTAAACCACGAGCAGCTTCATCCAGAAATCGGGGGTAGAGTCGCCGGTGAGGATGGCGGTTGTGGCATCGACCATGGCGAGAAGCG
The DNA here is from genome assembly GCA_963738905.1 of uncultured Acidobacteriaceae bacterium. GTDB lineage: Bacteria > Acidobacteriota > Terriglobia > Terriglobales > Acidobacteriaceae > DASRAA01. The sequence goes on along the minus strand of CAVTYG010000003.1, from coordinate 146,210 downwards.
CGGGAATGGAAATGGGGAAGAGAATCAGCGGCAACATGATTTCGCGGTTGCGAGTACGAATGGAAAGCGCCGCGAAGAACGTTCCGTTCACCACCAACGCCCATGTTCCTAGCAAAGCGATGACGACGAGCTGCCAGACAGGCCCCACCGAGCGCAACTGGTAGAACACGACGAACAGAGGCGCCATGAGGGCTTCGAGTACGACGACAAAGAGGAAATTCCCGACGACCTTGGCGAGGAAGAGCGCGTTGGGAGGAGCGGGAGACACGCGGTAGGCATCGAGCACCTGGTTGCGCAACTCGCGCGCCCACGTCTGATTGAGTGCGACGACCGCGGCGAACAGGAACGCGACCCAGATCAGGCCGCCCGCGATCAGGCGTGATTCTTCGGCTGTGGGATTGAAGGCGAAGCTGAAGATCACCACCACGAGCAGGGCGAAGAACAGCATGGAGTTGATGGCGTCTTTGGAACGCCACTCCATGCGGAGGTCTTTCATCAGGGTGGTGCGCGCGACGTTCATAGCGCTCACTGCGCACCTGCGGCGATCTGCGGCGCGTGCTGGCGCGAGACGATCTTGCCGGAGTCCATGTGCACGAACTCATCGGCCACGTGCTCCATGAGCGCAGCTTGGTGGGTCACGACGAAGATGGTCTTTCCCTGATCGCGGACCTGGCCGAGGATTCGGGCCATGTCGCGAGCGGAGTGGAGATCGACGTTGGAGAAGGGCTCGTCGAGGAGGATGAGTTCCGGATCGTGGAGCACGGCGCGAGCCAGCGAGAGGCGTTGGCGCATGCCCTGCGAATACTGGCCGACGCGGCGCTCGAGTCCGGCGTCGAGGCCAACGGTCTGCATGGCGCGGCGGCAGGCGTCGTCGTCGTTCAGGCCGTACAAACCGGCGAAGTAGCGCAGGTTCTCCATGCCGTCGAGCTCGTCGTACAGCAAAGGCGCGTGGCCCATGTATCCAATGCGGTGAGCGACGGCGCGGGCGGTCTTTGCGCCTAGCAAAGTCACCGAACCCTGGCTGGGTTGGCTGAGACCAGCGACGACGCGCAGCAGCGTGCTCTTGCCGGCTCCGTTATCGCCGACCACGACATAGAGCCGAGCGGGTGCGAAGCTTTCGGTGATGCCGCGCAAGGCGGCGAAGCGGCCGAAGAATTTTACGAGGTCCTGAAGAACGATCGCCGGAGGAGGAAGAGACGGGTTCGAACTGCCGGCAGCTTGCGGTTGAGTGTAACCGTTGACGGGCAAGCTACTGGCTCTGGCCTCCGGGCTGGGTATTCAGTTCGGCCTTCTGCGGGCTGGCGGCGGGAGTCGCGTCCGGCTGTCCGTTCTGCTTCGGAGCGTACTTGGAGGCGCATTTGGCCTGAATGTTGGTGGCACGGAAGACTCCGTCGCGCCCGTACTTGCCTTCGGCCAGGGCCTGCGCGTTGTCTTTGAACGTGTCGGGAGGAGCCTCGCTGCCGGCATAAACCACCGGAACCGTGCGTCCCTCTTCGACGAGCTGAAATTCGAGGTGCGTTCCCTGGCGCTTAATGGAGCCGGGAGCGACATTGCCTGCGACGCGAAGGCGCTTGCTGTAGGCGTCGGAACCCATCCCGTTCAGTTCCTTGATGGTGACGTAATAGCTCTTGCTGTCCTGGACGCCGGTATAGGCGAGATAGCTCAGCGCGACCATGATGACCACGATCACGGAGCCGAAACGCAGATATTTTTTGCCCTGCTCTGACATCTGATGAAAATCCTGATGGAACACGGGCGTCCGAGTGCATCCCAGGCGCCGGCGACACCTAAGCATACTGCGTTTAGCGACCCAAAGCTATGTGATACGCGTCACACGGCGAGCAGATAAATGTGCCGGCGTTCAGGGAAAAAACGGCGGGCCTTCGGGCTGCGATGGCCCGCACGGGTCTTACCCACGTATGACGGATGAATTCCGGCCGCAGGTCGGAAAGATGACAGCTGAATTAAGTACTGCTGGGAGCCGGAGTTACGCTACCGACTGCCCATAAACTTCCGCAATCGCCTGGAACCAGTCCTGTTCGGGACTGCCACCGTGGCCGTTGCGCTGCAAGTAAATCTCGTAGGCCCGAAGCCGAACCTGCTCCTCAAGGGGAGTTTCGCGAGTGACGGCTGCTTTTGCTTCAACTTCCTGCATTTGAACTACTTTAGTGCCATTCGCAGCCTCAGCTTTTGGCTTACTGACACGCTTTTTGGGGGTTGCGCTGTCGGTTGCTTTAGGTACTTTCGGCATTTCTTCATTTACTCCTGGTGGTGGTATCCGTGGCGCTCTACGCCATCCCTCGGTCGCTGCCTGCCACGGTAGTTCCATGATACCGGAATTCGCGCCTGATCCGATGCACTTTGGTGGTGAATTCATCAACTTTTGGTATCTGCGAACAAGAACTGGCAACTCGTCCCTGTTTCCGTGTAAGTCGCTCACCTTCCTCTACTTGTTTGGTCAAACCACGGCGATAAGTGTCGCTGGGTCGGGGCGAATCTCAGGAACTAACAGCGCGACGAACTCGTAACAGAGCAGGGGCAGGGATTACACTTTTCATGGTGTTCTTCGAAATTCTTCGGCAGATGTTGCGGACGCTGTGGGCGCACAAGCTGCGCTCGTTCCTCACCATGTTCGGCATCGCGTGGGGCGTGGGATCGCTGTTGCTTCTGGTCGGTCTCGGGGAAGGGTTCCGGTCGGGTAACCGCAAAGAGATGAACTCGCTGGGTGAGGACATCATGTTTATGTTCCCCGGCAGGGCGCCTGCCGTCGCGGGCAACATGAGTTCCGGCCATCCCTACAAACTGACATACAAGGATTACCTCGACATTCAACGGGAAGCGCCGCACGTACGCGCCGTGGCTCCTGTGCTGCAACGACAGGACATTCGCGAAGTCAGCGAATACGGGAACACCAACGGACAGGTGGTGGGGATTCCGCCACATTTCAATACGATCCGGTACCTCCCGCTCGCGGCAGGACGCTGGCTGAATGAAGCCGACGATAGCCAGAAGCGCTTCGTCTGCGTCATCGGCGACGAGATGCTGAAGAACCTCTTTCCGGGAGGCCGCACTGCAGTCGGAAGCTACATCCTGCTGAACGGAGTACGCTTCGAGGTTGTAGGTGTGGTGCAACGCGTGGGCCACGGTGACGACAACTCGACCAATAACCGGGTCTTTCTGACCTACAGCATGATGCACCAGTATTTCCCGTTGAAGAATGACATGGAAGAGAACGCAATCTCTTTCCTGAACTATCGTCCGCGAGTACGCGATGAGCATGAGCTCGCCCGGTTAGAAGTGCGCAGGATCATTGCCCGCAATCACGGATTCGACTGGCGGAACGATGATGCCTTTGAAGACTGGGACACGGTTAAGAATGCGGAAGCGGTGGGCAAGATCTTCGACGTGATGGACATTTTCCTGGGCGGCGTGGGGTTGGTGACTCTGACTCTAGGCGCCATCGGGATCATCAACATCATGCTGGTTGCGGTGAGCGAGCGCACCCGCGAGATTGGCTTGCGGAAAGCGCTGGGCGCGACGAACCACAGCATCCTGTTGCAGTTCTTCCTGGAAGGCGCATTCCTGACGCTGATTAGCGGCGCAATCGGAATGGGCGGGGCCGCGGCCCTGATGGCGGTAATGAAGGGAATGGCAGGAGGCGCGCCGGGGTTCGATCCGCCAACGATGTCGTATATGTCGGCGACCGTTGCGATTGCGACGCTCGCTATCGCCGGCACGATTGCCGGACTTTACCCAGCACGCAAGGCGTCGATGTTGCAGCCGGTAGACGCTCTGAGGTCGGAGTAGCTATGGTCAGCGATTTACTCACACAAGCCTACGAAGCGATGCGGTTCAACCGCCGTCGCACCACCCTCACCATGCTGGGGATGGCATGGGGCATTGCAACCGTGGTGCTGCTGCTGGCATACGGCAACGGTTTTGGCCGCGCTATTGAGACCATCTTCGCGCAGTGGGGAACCCGCATCATTGGCGTTTTTCCGGGACGCACGTCGCAGCAGGCGGGCGGCCAGAAGGCGGGAACACCGGTCCATTTCACGATGGAAGATGTTGACCGGATCGTGAATGCCGCTCCGATGGTCAGGCGCATTTCGCCCGCGGCTTACAAAGACTCAACCGTCCAATACGACGTCAGGAGCTACACCTTCCACGTGGAAGGGGTCTATCCCAGCATGTTCAAGATCCAGGCCATGCACATTGGGGAGGGGCAATTCTTTGGCGAAGAGGAAGAAGAAGCCAAGGCGCGGGTGGCGGTCATCGGCTCGGAAACCAAGACCAAGCTCTTTTCCGGCCAGTACGCGCTGGGACAGTACATTCGTGTCGACGGCGTCAGTTTCAAAGTGATCGGCGTGCTGGCTCCGCGTATGCAGGAAGGCGACGACGGAGTGAATCGCGTCATCGAGATTCCGTTCTCTACCATGGGCGACCTGAAGAACACCCATTATCTGGATGGCATCTGGGTGAGCTACGAGGGCGATCAATTCGAACAGGTGGAACGGCAGGTCCGACAGGTGCTGGCCGACCAGTACCAATTCAAGCCCGACGATAAGCGCGCGGTGTATGTCTTCAACATGATGAAACAGCTTCACCAGTTCCAGGTCATTACCATGGGGCTGAAGATTCTTTTGGGCTTCATCGGGACACTCACGCTGGGCATCGGCGGCGTGGGGCTGATGAACATCATGCTGGTGTCGGTAACGCAGCGCACGCGCGAAATCGGCGTGGAGAAGGCGCTGGGCGGCCGCCGGCGCGACATTCTCTTCCAATTCCTCGCCGAAGCGCTGACAATTACTGCGGTGGGAGGAATTGCGGGAATCCTGCTCGCCTACGCGGTATCGATTTTCGCGGGACGAATCACGTTCTACAGCGCCATGGCCAAAAACGCAGAAGCAGCCGATATTCGGCTGATTATCGATCCGGCCATTGTCGTAGTGGCTACGATCATTCTGGGACTGGTGGGCCTGGTCAGCGGAATGCTTCCTGCGATCAAGGCTTCGCGGCTCGATCCGATTGAAGCGCTGCGGTACGAATAATCGTTTTATGTGAGGCGTCCGGCGCCTGAACGCGCACTTTCATCAGAAGCGAAGTTGCCGGAGGCATGCCCGGCTGCAATGCCGCAACCAGTAGCTTCGCTGCTTCGTCACCCGACGGCGCGGGATCACTTGTGGCGAAATACCCGCGACGATAGGCGAGTTCCAAGCCGCTGCGCTCACTGGTTATCTGAATTTTGCGATAGAGCCCGTCACTCTTGGTATTGGTGGGTGCGTAGGCCAGGGTGTAGTAGTGCGAACCCTCTACCATGCTTTCGTCGATCGCCGTGGACAGGTCATTAGTACCAGAAAAAGCGCGGCCTCCGGTCTCCTGGGCGAGATTCGTCATGGAACTTCGCGAATCCCAGTTGCTGATGGTCTGACTTTTTTGGGCCCCTGGGACAACGGACGTAGAGTCACCACCCGCTCCAACGGCGATGTCCTCTGCAGTGAGCCCAACGGTGGGCAGACCTTTTACATCCACTGGATAGATGGCGATCTGTGAGTCGGCGAGAACCGAGGCAGCACGAGCCACATCCCGGGTGTAGTCACTCGACCCATACATCCGGTTTCCGAGATCGAGTCGCATGTTGGGCAGGACCTGGAATGGTATTCCACTGGTGATCCAGATCAGGCTTTTGCGCCCTGGATAGGCCGACACGGTGTGCCCGATGGCCTCCAGCGCTTGTAGCGTCAGCCGGACTCGCTGATCGTTGGTGGCGTTCTCCGCCTTGTCCAGCGCCAGGAGGAGTCGCGATTGAACATTCATCGAACCGGGGAATGGCCCTACGGGGGTCGCCGGGTCGTTAATCATGCCTGATGCTTGAGGGATCATCGTTATTCGGTCAACGTTGTTTTGATGTTGACGAGTGTCCTCGGTGAACGAATCGGGTCGGGCGAGGATCGCGTTGGCAGCCGCGACCAGCGTGCTGGAGTCACCAGAGACACCATGAACCATCTGCAAGCTGCGGCCCAAGGTAAACAGAGCGATCTGTTGCCCTGGCGGCAAGGCCTCATCTACAATCGAGAAGTGATCTCCGATCGCCTCGCTCGCGTTCAACAGCAGCTTCGCCTTTACGAGCATCCGCTGGTCGAGTTCGATGCTCGGGCCAAGGGCGAGTCCGTCGAAATCATCATTCGTCCACGTTTCAACGAGCCTCCGGTTCATACCTACTACTTCGAGCTGCATCCCAGGGACCTCGACGATGCTCAATTTGAATGGGCGTTCCAGCGGCAGATCTTCGACTGTCTGCATGACTACCTGGTCGAGATGTTCATCCGCACTCCACAACACCGCAAGGAGCATCAGCAGATGGAGCGCGAGGGCAAGTTGTGAGTCTTCGCGATGTCATCGCGGACGAAATATGTCGAGAAGGGCCGATTCCGTTTTCCCGCTACATGGAGCTATGTCTCTACCATCCTGAGCTGGGCTACTACTCGCGCCCGGTGGAGAAGTTTGGGAAAGACGGCGACTTTTACACTTCGAGCGACGTTCATGCGGTGTTTGGCCGTCTGCTGGCGCGACAGTTTGAGGAGATGTGGCGCGCGCTCGGCTCGCCGGCACGGATCGACGTGGTGGAACTCGGCCCGGGACGGGGATTGCTCGCGTGCGACGTTCTCGATTGGTCAGCCCGGCAGTTTCCGGAATTCTTTGCAGCGCTGCGCTACGTGCTTGTCGAACAATCCGCCACCTTGCGCCTACGGTTGCACCATCGCCTGGCGGAACATGTGACGGCTGAGAAGGCGATGATTGCCGCACGTTTGGAGGAAACTCCCGATTTGCTGGTTGAAAACCTCATCGTCTTTGGCAACGAGTTCTTTGACGCGATGCCGGTGGCCATCGTTGATCATCGCGGTGCCGTACAGGTTGCGGAGCACAACGGAACCTTCACCGAGCATTTCGTTTCAGCGTCGGCGGAAGAGTTGCAATACCTTGACCGCTACGGGGTTCATCCCACAGTTGGAGAACGGTGCGAAGTTTGCTTGCCGGCGGTCGAGTGGATGGAACAAATCGCCGCGCTGTTTCAGAAGCGATCGGGCTTCGCCGTGCTCATCGATTATGGTTACACGCGCGAACAGCAGCTAGCCGGACGTCACCGAGACACGTTGATGACGTATCGCAGTCATCGGGCCAGCCCTTCACCGTATGAGGCTCCGGGCGAGCAGGACATCACAGCGCATGTAAACTTCACGGCTTTGAGCCAGGTGGCCGCTGCCAGCGGACTGGAACCGCTCGCGCTGCTGACTCAATCGCAGTTCCTTATCGGTATCGGTGAGAGGTCGCAGTTTGGCGATGCATTTCACGGGTGCAAACTTCCCCAAGAGAAGGCGAAGGTTGCGCTTCAACTCAAGCACCTCATCAGCCCCGAGGGAATGGGAGATATGTTTCAAGTCCTCGTGCTGTCTCGCGGTGTGGCCAAAGAAAGGGCGGCCCAGTTGAGCGGCCTAAGCCTGCATCGTTCCAGCGCAGCGGTTTAAGGCGGCTGTACCGCTTTCAGGTGTTCAGCAGTCCGGAGTCATACACGGCGTTGGGAATCGCCAGCCAATTGGAGCTGCCAGAAGTTTCCCAGCGCAAAGAAAGAGAGGCATCCCAAACTGCGACGCAGTGAGGGATGCCTTTCAGGCTTAAATCGAAGCGGTTAATTCTTCTTTCCGCTTTCGATTATGGAGGATGGTTCGTAGTTAATCAGATCGTGGATCGCCGTAAGCAGGACAGCTTGGATCGGGCCCTGCCGTCGCCGACAGAGCTCGACCCTGCTGGATATTGCCAGACCCGACTACGACTTGAACACGCGCAACCGCCTTAACCCTCCGGCAACTGTCAGCAGGCCCATTCCGAGGATGCCAAGGCCAGCCGGCTCAGGTACAGGCGTTGCTACTGATTGAATGGTGACGGCGCCACCACCGAGAGCTCCGGTATAGGTGGTTCCATTAAAATTAGCGTTTCCAATGGTGAACGCGACTGATCCCTGTGGCGAAAAGCCCGGCCCAACGCCAAACAGCGCCAATATCGTGGGATCAACGAATGTCACATGGAAGGTTGCGAGGAAAGATCCTGTACCAGCAGGAACAGTGCTTAGTAACGAGGCACCATCCTGCATATCACCTGCGACAAGCACATTGCCCATCGAATCCTTAACGAGCACGCTATTTGTACCACCGGCAGTAAACGTGCCGAGAACGATGTTTCCGAATTGCATAAGCGAAGAGGCCGGCCCGGTGTTCCCATTAACGTATTTTCCGGTAAACGGAACAATGAGCCCAGTGGTTGAGTCGCTTATGTTGGTAAGCATCGAGGGACCAGACATTAGACCCGCAGTCGTGGCGGTGACCGATGTTGGGGACCCAGTCGTAAAGTTGAAGTTAATTTGATCTGCAACCGCCGCAGTGGCTGCAAACGAAAGAGAAAGCAATACTACTACCCAAACGAACTTTCTCACGGACCTTCCTCCTCATCATCTTTCGAACAACCTGGTGAGACGGAAGTGAGCGCAAACCCCGTGATCTGACCGGCGTCGGGATAGACTCCGGTACAGGTGTTTTCCTCGCAGGCGAATCTCCAAAACCACCTGCTGAAAAAACGACATTTACTCGATCGGCAATAACGAAGTGTGCAAATAATTACACTTCTTTCGCCTTCGTGTGGAAAACATTTCTTCACTCCGGCTCTGTCGCGCAACCCGATCTCGCAAATGCTCGGACGGAATCATACTGCCACTACTTACTTCTTTGAATTAGAACGCGATGAGACAGTCCGGGTTGCCTAACAGTTGAATCTCGACTGAAAGAAATCTCGCGATTTTGTTCGGGGCAACGGTCCTTGAAGCCGTCACCGACATACGGAATATAGTTTAACACTTCAGTAACAGATTGACGGTTACCTTAGTTTTATCAATCGCGTTTTCTTTCTTCACTTTTCCCCAGTGTGTCAGTTATTGGTAGTAGCAGAACACCATTTCCACCAAGTTACCGTTAGGGCACATTCGCCGAGTTAGGCGAACGACTCGATCGTACGATTCGCGCCTCGATTCGGGCTGCAGTTAACTTGTTGGTTAACGGATGTTTAGCTGATGCGAAATACGTCGTCAGGGATGTGCGCGTCGAGGCGATTTTTGTTGCTGCACCGTAAGAGCTGGTGATAGCTTGTCAGGGTTTCCCTTCAGGCCCCAGTTCCCACAGATCGCCGTCGAAGCTTCGACCGCGCGCAACTGTCACGTGTGAAGTTGCACGAGATTGTCAATCCATAACCTTGCGCAAGAGCGGAGAAAAAAATGAAGAGTGAAATGACAAAGAGCCGCCTGCTACTTCCGGCTCTATTCCTTGTTTTAAGTTTGAACGCCATCGCCGGCAATACTTGGTATGTCAATGGCTCGAGCGGCAAAGACACGAATACTGGCCATAGTTCAACTACGGCTTTCAAGACGATTGGGCATGCTATTTCTTCTTCCACTGCGGGCGATTCGATTGTTGTCGCCGCTGCAACCTACACAGAAAACTTAACCATTGGACTTGATCTAAGCATTACCGGGGCGAACGCTCGGACCACAATTATTGACGGAGGCCACCTCGCGACCACACTCACGGTGAGCGCCACTACTGCGCATGTCAGCCTGGCACAACTTACCATCCGCAATGGGTATGGCCTTACTAACGGCGGAGGCGGCGTCTATAGCCTCGGAACACTGACTATGACCAACACCACCGTCAGCGGAAACACCTCGGATGACTCCGTCGCCGTGGTTGCCGGACTGGGCGGCGGCATCTATAACGCCGGAACGCTGACTATTCTCAGCAGCACGGTTACTGCAAACACCGTCACCCGACTACGCCTCGGCGCATTCCCCTATGGCGGCGGTATCTACAACACCGGAACTCTATCGATCGTAAACAGCACGATCGCCTCGAACCAGGCAGCGGACTATTGGCCCTCGGGAGTACCGTACGGAGGCGGGATCGCTAACGTTGGCAGCGGCACCGTAATGCTCAGCAATACCACTGTCAGCAAGAACAGCGCCGTGATTCACACTCCTTTCGGCAGTGCAGGTACATACGGGGGAGGCGTTTATAACCAGGGCGCCACCGGGATGACATTCCAGAACAGCATTCTTGCGGGCAACACTTTGGGTGGAAATTGCACGGGGACCATGAATTCGATGGGCTTCAACATGAGCAGCGATGCCACTTGCAGTTTCAGTGGGTCTGGCGATCAGAAAAGCATCGATCCCAAGCTCGGAGCATTGCAGAACAATGGTGGCCCCACCTCGACTATGGCTTTACCCGCGGGCAGTCCGGCGTTGAATGCGGGCAATCCGAACGGTTGTACGAATGGTGGCACTCAGTTGCTGACAACGGACCAGCGCGGCATGCCGCGTCCTAACCCGGGTGCCTGCGACATGGGAGCGTACAACCACTAGGGCGACCAGCAGCACAGCGTGAACTTGTTTCACAACGGACGAGCAACAGAAAAGGGACGCTCGACGCATTGCGTTGGGCGTCCCATTCATTTTCTGACATTCTTTAGCTCGGAATTGCAAGTTACGCACGGTTGCAGGATTTCTGCACCGCAGGCACTGGTTACTGGCCGCTGGGAGCGCTTTGCGGGGTGTACGGAGCCTGCAGGTATTTGCGGGCCTCGTCCAAGGCTCCAGCGGTATTGTCGTTGGTTTGCAATGCCTGGCGGTATTCGTTGCTGGCGCGCTCGCGCTGGCCGGTCAGGTCGAAGATCTTGCCGAGCTGGACATGGCTCCAGACCTCGGTCCACCGGGGTTCGCCATCGCCGTTCAGCGCCTCACGATAGGCGTTGGCTGCGGACTGATAGTTGTGCTGGAGGAAGAACACTTCGGCGATGCGGTAGTGGGCCAGCGAACTGTTTCGGTTGACGTCGAGGGCCTTCTGAAATTCCTTCAACGCTTCGGGGAAGTCGCCCTGCTCCACGTCCTGCTGGCCGCGAACGATGGAAGTGCGGACCTGCAACTCAACGGAATTCTTGAGGACGCGGTTGTTGGGATCAACCGTAATTTTCCGTGGCTTACCGAAGGTTTCCACCGCGAAAGCCGAGTCCGTGCCCGACACTTCAATACGCTTGGTTTCGGTCTTGCCATCGGTATCGATCTTCAATTCGACCGGCATGCGGAACAGGTCCAGGTCCTGCTGAATTTCGCCGACCACGCGGAACCCTTTTTGCGTTCGGTAGATGGTGTACTTGGTCTTGAACTCCGGAGCGCCGGTGGAATCAAGCCACTGCACGAAGAACCAGGAGAGCTGTTGCCCAGAGGCTTGCTCCGCGACTTTGCGAAGGTCATCGACTGTCGCGGGCTTGCCCGAATACTGCGCCAGGAAGTCGCGCATGGTCTTATCGAAAGCCTGATCCCCGATGACCCAACGCAACATGTTCAGGATGCTGCCGCCCTTATCGGTGGCCAGCGATTGGAATTCGGGCGAGAACACGTCGAGCTTGCCGATCTGCGAGAGAGGAACGCTGATGTAGGCGAGCGCGCCGACGGCCATGTCCTTGGTGACTTCGTCGAAGCCGGCCTGCCCGGCGACATGCTGGACATACAAGGCTTCGGAATAGCGCGCGAATCCGTCGCTGATCCACCAGTCGTTACGGGTGGCCGGACTGACCATGGTTCCCCACCACTGGTGCGCAATCGTGTTGGCGAGGAGGCGGTAGTTCACCTTTGCGGAGAAGGCATGGGAGTCGATGGCTGCAATCTCAGGGGCCCAGGCAGAGGGCACAGTGTCGTCGGGTATCTCTACGACGCTGACCTTCCCGCTAAAGGCTGGGCCAAAAGTGGAGGTGTAGAAGAAGAACTCTTTCGAAGCGGTGTCGGCGTAGGCCTGAGCGAAAGCCTTATTTTTCGTCGAGGTGTAAACCGTGATGTCGAGCCCGCCTTCGGAGCTCTTGGTTTCTTCATATTTGCCGATCAGGATGGTGCCGGGAAAACTGGCGCGCGAATACGTAAAGACGCGAGTCGTATAACCGGCTGGAATCGTTAGCTTGGAAGGCCCGCCTTTGGCCGCTGTCTTTTTCGCGCCCGCTCGTGGAGGTTCGGCCTCATCGATCGCCGGAAGTCCGCTCTGACTCTCTTTTCCGCTGCCGATGATGGTGTAACCCGTGGGAGCGCTCACGCTAATGGTGGAGGAGAAGCGGTTAGTCCCGTAGCCGGTCATGGGAAACCATGCGCCGGCGTACAGCAGGTACGTGATGGGGTCTCCCACGTAGGCAAGCTTCAATCCCGGGACGGGGCTGTCGTCGGCGGATTGCACGATGCCCTCGTACTCGAAGATCAGCGTGCCGCTTGCGCCTTTGGAGAGGGGCGCCGGCAACGAGACGCGCACCGAAGCATCCTGGCTGATGCGCTCCGCCGACAGCGTTTGTCCGTCCGCGTCGAGTACGCGGGTGGGACGCAATCCATTGTGCAGTTGAAACGTGGCAACGGTGATGTCGTCGAGCGCGGTGAATTTTACCCGCGCAACAGCCTGCAACTGATGAGTTTGCGGGGTGACTACGACCTGGATCACGTAGCTTTCGACCTGTACCCGCTGTCTTTCAGCGCCAAAGGCAGCCGGAAGAAGTGTGGCCAGAACAATCAGGATGAGTACGACGCGCCCAAGGGCCCGCGTTGCGCTGTGCATTATGGAGAGAACTCCTGCCTACAGGTCACTATAAATGATGAAAAAACTTCATGGAAAGGTGCGGGCCGCCTGTTCATGCTGGTTGCTGCAAGGCATCGAAGACCGCCTGAGCGGCCCGCTGGCTCGCCGTTCGGCTTTGGCTTGGATGCAGCGTTTGTCTTATGGATGCGAAGTCGTTGGTCATCCTGGTTCGAGCCCCGTTGTCGTCGAGCAGCGTTCGCAACGCCCGAGCCAGCCGCTCGGGCGTGAAATCGTGCTGTACCAATTCCGGCACCACATCCCGCTGGGCAATGAGGTTCACCATGGCGAAGCGGTCCAACTTCACTAGACGTCTGCCGAACCTCCAGGTGAGCGGCGATACCTGGTACACCATGGCGAAGGGTGTTCCGATGAGCGCTGCTTCCAGCGTCGAGGTTCCGCTCGCGATGGCGGCTGCACGCGCATGCAGCAGGGTTGACCGAGCGTCGCTTGTCAGTTGGATTGCCGGGCCGGAGTGACGATGCGGAAACGAAGCTAACCATTCGGGGTCGAGCGTAGAAGCTACCGGAGTAATGTAAACGTAATCGCTGCCCAGAAGTTTCGCTGTCTCCAACAACTTAGGGTAAATACGTTCCACTTCGCCGCGGCGGCTTCCAGGCAAAAGCGCAATCCAAGTCTTCTGCGGATCGAGATTGTATTGCGCGGCAAACGCCTCCCGTGTGACGTCGGGCAATGGCATGTCAGCCAGGGGATGTCCAACGAATTGAGCGTCTATACTGCGCTGGCGATAGAACTGCTCCTCGAAGGGAAAAATCACCAGCATCTTGCGAACGTACTCTCGCACTAGCTCGATTCGTGATTGCCGCCACGCCCAGAGTTGCGGGCTGACGTAATAAATCACCGGAATCCCGCGCTTGTGCAACTCGCGCGCCAGCCGGAAATTGAAGTCGGGAAAGTCGATGAGGATTGCCGCATCCGGTCGCCGGCGCTCAGCTTCTGCGACAACCTTGCGAAAGAGCCGGTAGATGCGCGGAAGGTGCGATACGACTTCCGCCAACCCAACCACGGCGATCTCTTTGGCGTTGACCACGAGATCGCAGCCGGCGTGGTTCATGAGCTCTCCGCCCACGCCGAAAAATTCCAGGGAACCGGAATCTGGAGCAGGCAGAGTCCGCATGGCTTCGATCATCTTTGCGCCATAGACATCGCCGGAAGCTTCTCCCGCGGAGACGAGAAATCGCACGATGGAATTATGACAGGTGGTCGCTACTTCGCCAGGCTGGCATCGGTGTTTGGTTCATCCAGAACGAAGAGCGACGTGTTAGTCATTGGCCGATATCGCGACTTCAGGCCGCGTGCCTTGGCTGGGGAGAATCGCCCCGAGTGCTTCCTGATCCTTGTATTGCAACCGGTACAGCTTCCAGTAGATGCCGTGCTTCGCCAGCAGTTCCTGATGCGTCCCGACCTCACGCACTTCGCCTTTATGCATCACGATGATCTTGTTGGCGCGCTGCACGGTGCTCAAACGATGCGCGATGATGATCGACGTTCGCCCTTCCACCATTCGATTGAGCGCATCCCGCACGCGGAATTCAGTTTCTGTGTCAACACTGGAAGTCGCCTCATCGAGAATCAGAATCTTGGGGCTGTGTGCCAGCGCGCGGGCAAACGAGATGAGCTGCTTCTGTCCCGTCGAGAGAGTGCTGCCGCGCTCCTTCACTTCCTCGTCGAACCCCCCGGGCATGGAACGGATGAAATCCGCGACGTTCACCTGCTCTGCCGCATCTTCGATGGACGAATCAGCTATCCATCGCGAGCCGAGACGAATGTTGTCGGCCACGGTGCCCGAAAACAGGAACGGGTCTTGCAACACCACACCGTAGCGGCGGCGCAATTCGGCCAGGTCCATGTCGCGAATATCGACGCCGTCAATCCGGATCGCGCCGCGCTGTACGTCATAGAAGCGCAGCAACAGCGAGATGATCGTCGTCTTTCCGGCGCCGGTATGTCCCACGAACGCGACCGTATCTCCCGGATCGATCGTGAATGACACATCCCGCAGTACCCAATCGTAGTGGTCAGCGTGCCCAAGACTCTTCAGCTTCTCGCCTCTTTGTGCCGCCTCTTCCGCAGCCTGCGCGGCCGTGCGATAGGCAAACCATACGTGGTCGAACTCAATTCGGCCCAGGCCGGTGGGAATTTGCACAGGTTCCGGCGACACCACCTCCGCCGGAGTATCCAACAGCTTGAAAATTCGTTCACTCGACGCCATCGCCGCTTGCAGGATGTTGTACTTCTCGCTCAGGTCCTGGATAGGCCGGAAAAACCGCTGCGCGTACTGCATGAACGCAACCAGTACACCGAGGCTGACAGCCTCGCGGATGACCTGGTTTCCGCCAAACCAGATGACGCAGGCGATCGCCACCGCCGACAGAACTTCCACGACGGGGTAGTAAATCGCATGTGCCTGGATCGCGTCTTTGTACGCGTCCATGTGCGTACGATTGATCTTCTTGAACTCTTCGTACGACTTCTTCTCGCGATTGAAGAGCTGCAACACGACGATTCCGGAGACGTGCTCCTGCAAGTAGGCGTTGATCTTGGCGATCGCAATGCGAATCCGCCGGTAGCTTTCGCGCACCGCCTTGCGGAACATGCTCGTCGCAACAAAAATTATGGGAAGAACGGCAAAGGTGATCAGCGCTAATCGCCAGCTCATGTTGAGCATGATGGCGACGATGCCGGCGAGCACGAAAATATCCTCGAAGATCGAGACCACGCCCGCCGTGAACATTTCGTTCAACGCGTCCACGTCGCTGGTGACTCGCGTGACCAGCCGGCCCACCGGATTGTGATCGAAGAATGCGATGTGCAGGCGCTGCAAGTGGCGAAAAATCTGCGCCCGCAGGTCGAACATCACCTTCTGCCCAGCCCACTGCATCACGTAGGTCTGAGTGAACTCGAACAGAAAGCTGATGAGCAGCAACCCGAGGTACATCGCGGCGATTTGCGCGATACCGGTCATGGGCTGCGGGCTGAGGAAGCGATCGAGCAGGGAATGCGACTCGGTGCGGTTGGCGAGGTACTTGTCGATCGCTACCTTGGTCAGGTACGGCCCCAGCACGTCCACGCCGGCCTTCAGGATGATCGCCACCAGCGCGATGATTACCTGCGGCCGGTAAGGGCGCAAGTACGTCAGCAGACGCTTCATCAGCCTGCTGTCATACGCCTTTCCCAGAACTTCTTCTTCGTGGATGTTGGCCATGGTCCCTAAGCGATTCTAACGAAGTCGCCGCATCATTTCCCGCAACTTCGATTAGACGCTGCAAACCCATGCCAGGATGAAATTCATGCGAATCGCCCGCTCGACGCTAATCCTCATCGTCCCCAATCGGCTGGCCGGGAGGAACGGTCGGTGCCGGCGCCGGTTTGAACTTGTCCGGTTCCTTCAGGAACTGATCGATCCGCGCTACCGTGGCATCTTGCAGCGCTCTTTCGTTCGGGACTAGTCGCAGTTATTGCCGCGATCCATGCTCGCAACGCCATCGCTTCGCTCGCGCGCGATCGCTCGCGCTTGCGGAGAAGCTTCGTCGTTTGCCGCCAGGGCCAGCAGATGCTCGGCTACCGCCATCTCCGTGACGGCTTGGGTTTCGGCCTGCAGTCCGTTGGCGCGCGGAGCCTTCCACGTCGCCGAAATTGCCGCGTCAATCACGTCTTGCAGTCCCGGGTTGGCAGCATCTCTCGCGTGATATTCCACCAGTCGCGAGGCCCTCTGCGGATTGAACAGCAACCCTACCGTGATTTCCGCTGCTGCCGCTGTCGCGCCTTCCGGATCGAACGTCACTCCGGTATGCGCTGCGAAAGACTCCTGCGTTCTGGGGTATCCCGGAGGCCGTGGCGGCAAGAATCTTCAGCAACGACTCCGGCAAGCGTGAGCGTCGTGGGCGATAGCGTCTTCATCAGTGCGTCGAGCGCTTTCTTCTGGTTCGCCGGACTCACGATCTCCGTCATCATTTGTCCATCGCCGCGCAGCGCGTAGCGATAGTTCAAGCCACCAACTTCTTTGGCCGCGGCTTCGGTTTGATAGCGATGCAGCAAATACAGCGGCACCAGAGTGTCTTCGATTTCCGCCATGGGCAGTCCCATCGGGATCGCATCTTCGCCGAACTGCGACAGTGCAGCGGCGCGCACCGTTAGGATTCGTTCGAGTTCCGCAGCCGGATCGGGCCCGTTGTCCCACAAATGCGAGTAAGGATGCGCACCGCCCTGCGGCCGCGAATCCTGGTCGGTGATGAAGTACAGCCCGCTGGCCTGCGCTTTGCTCACGATGCCGTCCAGTGCGGCGTGCTCATCGGTACTTCGGAGCGAACTGCGAGTAGCCATACTGAATCGCGACCTTGTCCCACGTCCCGATACCCGTGGCGTAGGCATGCGAGACATCAGGATGCCCGTTCGCATCCAGCGTGATCCACGGATGCGGGTAGTCCATCACCGACGTTCCGGGAGCGATGGCGCTGGCCACAAAGTTGTGCGCCAATCCCAGCGTGTGTCCGACTTCGTGGGCTGCCAGTTGCCGCAATCGCGCCAGCACCATTTCCTGCAAAGCTGTCGGAGCCGTAACGCCCTTCTTGTACGGAGACAGCAGCGCTTCGGCGATCAGGTAATCCTGCCGCGCGCGCAGCGAGCCCAGCGTGACTTGTCCCTTGATAATCTCGCCCGTCCGCGGATCGGTCACTCCCATGCCGTAAGACCATCCGCGTGTGGAGCGGTGTACCCACTCGATCGTGTTGTAACGGACGTCCATCACATCGGCGCCTTCGGGCATCACCTCAACCCGAAACGCGTTCTTGAATCCCGCGGCCTCGAATGCCTGTGCCCACCAGCTCGCGCCTTCTACCAGCGCACTGCGAATGGGCTCCGGAGCGCCGCGGTCCACGTAATACACAATCGGCTCCACCGGCTCGCTCACCGTTGCCGAGGGGTCTTTCTTTTGCAGCCGGTGGCGCGTGATGAGGCGCAAATCGATCGGCGAACCCAGCGGCGCCGAATAGTCGCGGTACGTCATGTCGAAGTATCCGGCGCGCGGATCGAAAGCGCGTGGGTGATACCCGTCCGGCGGCAACTGAACGAACGAATAATGCTCGCGCATCGTGACCGAAGAGGCGTCGGGAGTGACCGTGGCGACCAGCGACTTATCGGCGGGCTTGTCGGTCGCGAACGTCAGCATCGCCTCGATTTCCGTGTTCAGCGGAAAGTTCTTCGTGCTGTCGAGCACGATCGCGCTGCGGTCCTTGTCCACCTTGTAGCTGCCTTGCTTGGCTTCCGCAAGCTGCTTGACGACTCCAAAGGCGTCCGAAAGCAGGAAGTCCGTGACGTCGATGAGGACCGCGCCATTCTCTTCCGCTTCGACCTTGAATCCCGCCCGCACCGACTCGGCAAACGACTGCGTTACGGCGATCCGCTCCGCAGAATTGGCCGACGACGACCGGTAATCGAGATTCGGTTGAACCAGCAGTACCTTCGGTCCTATGCGGCTGAAATGCACGATCGCGCTCTCGTTGAGCTTGCCGCGGTCCAATCCGACATCGTTGGAGCCCAGGCCGTATGGTATCGAGGTCAAGAACAAGAAGTCCTGGTCGAACTTATTTATTTGCAGATAGACGCGTCCCGTCTTCGCGTCCCAGAACATGGGAAACAGGCCGTCCATGGCCTTCATGTTGGCGCTGAAGTCGTGAATCGTTGCAACGGGCTTTGAGTCGACCGCAAATACGATGACGGAAGACAGGCACAGCTGAAGCAAAAGCACGCAGAATCGACGCATTCCTCACCCTCGAAGAGAATGGGGCGACTCTATCGTGTTCGACGCTTCCATCGCAAGCGCCGCCCGATCGCGTAGCTCTAAACCTTGCGCAACACCAGTGCCGAGTTCTTCGACCCAAACGCGATGCAATTGCACACGGCGTGCCCAATGGCGATCTTGCGACCCTCGTGCGGAACGTAGTCGAGGTCACATTCCGGATCAGGTTTCTCCAGGTTGATCGTCGGCGGTATTTGCTGGTGCGTCATCGCGATCAGCGTGGCCGCGATGCCCGCCGCCCCGGAAGCGCCCTGCGGATGCCCGATCTGCGACTTCAAGCTCGACATGGGTACATCCGTCGCGCGCTGTCCCAGGGCCAGCTTCAGCGCCCTGGTCTCGATGCGATCGTTGAGTTGCGTCGAAGTTCCGTGCAGGTTCACGTAGTCAACGTCGGGGGCAGAAATTTCAGCGTCTTCCATCGCCATCTGAATCGCGCGCGCCGGTTCCTCGCCGCACTCCTGCAAGCGCACCCGATGAAACGCTTCGCAGGTTGAGCCATACCCGGCAACTTCGGCGAGAATGCGTGCTCCTCGCGCCCGCGCATGCTCAAGCTCTTCGATCACGAACATCCAGGCGCCCTCTGCCAGCACAAAGCCGTCCCGATCTGCCGAAAATGGACGTGAGGCGCGCTCCGGCTCGTGGTTCCACGAGCTGGTCATGATCTTCATCAGCGCGAAGCCCTTCATGATTCCTGGAGCGATCGGCGTGTCCACTCCTCCCACCAGCAGCATCGGGATGAAGCCGAACTGAATCTGCCGCAATGCATAACCGAAAGCGTCAGTGGACGACGTGCATCCCGTCGTAATCACGTGGCTCATCCCGCGCAGGCCAAAACGCATGCTGAGCTCGCTCGACATCGTTCCCATGGTCCCACTGGGAATCGAGAACAAGCTGGCATGTTTGGCCTTGCCGTGGAAGTAGAGCCCATAGTTCTCCTCGGAAAAATCCTGCGCGCCTCCGCCGGTGCCGAGTACGACGCCAATCTCGCGTTGCTGCGTTAAGGTGAGCTTCGCCGAGTCGATTCCCGCTTGTTGCAATGCCTCGCTCGAAGCCGCCAGCGCCATCGGCACCGAACGCGAAAGGTGTTTGCGCTCATGGGCATCGACCCAGGCGAACTCATCGAAGCCGCTAACCTCGCCGGCAATCTGTGCCGGCAAATCGCTCGCGTCAAAGCGCGTAATTTTCCGGACTCCGCTCGTACCCGCAAGCGCGGCGCGGCAGAAGGCGTCGTTGCCGATGCCGTTGGGGCTTACCGCGCCCATGCCCGTGATCACAACCCGTTTCCTAGTGTTATTCGTCATTCGACCTGGACGCCCGTGAGTCTGGTAGCCGCATTACGCGCCTAGGTGATAATAGACGACAGCGGTTGGCCAACGATACGCTCCCGCGCAACAAGCCTGTCACCAAATTGTCTCTAGGAATTTACATTTCGGTTCCGTTTTGCCGCACCAAGTGCAGCTTCTGCAACTTTGCCTCGGGAGTCTTCGCGCGTCCTGCCTTCGACCGGTACGTGGACCAGGTCTGTACCGAAATCGAGGCGGCGGAGCTGAACGCCGCTGCCTTGGGAGCGCAGTTCGAGCCGGGCGTCGATAGTATCTACCTTGGCGGCGGAACGCCGTCCATTCTTGCTCCCGACCAGCTCGCGCGAATATTTCGCGCCGTCCGTGACAATTTCGCCGTTGACCGTGGCGCCGAAATCACCGTCGAATGCGCCCCAGGCACCTTGACGCCTGAGGTCCTCGACTCGGTCATCGCCTGCGGAGTCAACCGCGTCAGCCTCGGGGTTCAGTCCTTCGTCGATCAGGAATGTTCCTCGGTCGGCCGCCTGCACACCCGCGCTGGGACTCTCGACGACATCGCGCGCCTGCGCGCCGCCGGTATGGGCAACATCGGAGTCGACCTCATCGCCGGCCTTCCTCATCAGACCGCCGCGAGCTGGGACTTAACGCTTTCCGAGACCCTCGCCACCGGAGTTCCGCACGTCAGCGTTTACATGCTGGAGATCGACCAGGACTCGCGGCTCGGCACTGAGCTTCTGGCCGGAGGCAGCCGCTATCATGCGCATTTCGTGCCCGACGAAGATTTGACCGCTGACTTGTATCTCGCCGCCTGCGAGCGGCTCGAAGCCGGCGGAGTGCATCAGTACGAAATCTCGAACTTTGCGCGTCCCGTAACCCATGGCATCGGTTTGCGCGACTCTCGGCACAATCTCAAGTATTGGCGGCGGCAACCATATCTCGGATTCGGCGTCGACGCTCACTCCATGCTGCCGGCCAACTCTGGATTACAGCAGCAGGGAAGCGAGGCCGTGCGCTTTGCCACGCCTGACTCGCTGGAAGCGTACTCGGCGGCCGGCGCAACCTTGGAGCCAATGGCCGCGCGTAACCAGCAGCTTCTGGCTTCGCGGACGCTAATCGATTCGGCATGTGCGCTGGAAGAGTCCTTCTTTCTCGGGTTACGCATGAACCGTGGTGTTTCCCTGGCATCGATCGCCGCCCTCTTCGGGTCGGACGCGGCGCACCAAGTCGAACCCGTCATCACCGAGCTGCAAGATGCCGAACTGTTGGAACAAGCCGGCGACTTCGTCCGCCTTACGCCGCGCGGTCGCCTGCTTTCTAATGAGGTGTTCGAGCGCTTCCTGAGCGATCGTCATCCCGCCCACACGTGAGCGCGAGAGCCTGCCTCAGTAACCCTGCGCCCTGCTAAACTCGCAATAGGATTGCCATCAGCGATGTCCCGATCAGCCAGCAACGACGCCTTCATCGACCTTCGCTCTGACACCGTTACCAAACCAACACCCGCGATGCGCCAGGCGATGTTCGAGGCCGAGGTCGGCGACGACGTTTACGCCGAAGATCCCACTATCAACCGCCTGGAGGAACGCGCAGCCGAAGTCTTCGGTCGCGAAGCGGGGCTGTTCGTTCCCAGCGGAACCATGGGCAACCAGATCGCCATCAAGCTGCACACCACACACGGCCAGGAAGTCGTGTGCGAAGAACGCAGCCATGTGTTCAACTCCGAGATGGCGATGATGGCGCACTTTTCCGGAGTAGTACCGCGCACGCTTTGGGCAGAGAATGGCATCCTGACCTGGGAAAACGTGAAGCCCAAGCTGCGTCCCAGGAGCTATCACGCCGCCCGGACCGGCCTCGTGGCAATTGAAAACACCCACAACTTCGCGGGTGGAACCGTCACTCCGCTCGACACGTTTAGCGACCTTTGCGACCACGCGCACGACGCCGGTTTTCCGGTTCATCTCGACGGCGCCCGCATCTTCAACGCATCGGTCGCGCTCGGGATCCCGGTTGCGCAACTGACGGCGAAAGCCGACACCGTCATGTTCTGCCTGTCCAAAGGCCTTGGAGCACCTGTCGGATCGATGCTGGTCGGCAGCGCCGAGATCATCGATCGTGGCCGCCTTTACCGCAAAGCTCTCGGTGGAGGAATGCGCCAGGCCGGCATTCTCGCTGCCGCCGGATTGATCGCGCTCGAAGAAGGCCCCAAGCATCTCGCCAACGATCACGCCAACGCCAGATTCCTGGCCGAAGGGTTGGCGAACGTACAGGGCTTCATTGTCGATGCCACGAAAGTCCAGACCAACGTCGTGATTTGCGACATCATCGAGACGGCCATGACCTCCGACGAGTTGTCCCAACTGCTGCGCAGCCGCGGAGTACTGGTCAACGGCGTCGGCCCTCAGTTCCTGCGCTTTCTTACCCATCGCGATGTAAGCCGTGACCAATGCTCCCGCGCCATCGAGGTTGTGGCAGCAGTGTGCACCGCCAACGCCACTCACGCCTGACCAGCGCCGCTCCTCGTTACTTTTCCCGCACGACCGGCAGAGTCACCTTGTTGATCTCCGCGCGATCGTCGCGCAGTTTGACGTACAACTCAGTTCCGCTCGGACGCGGCACGCTCAAGCTCGACGCGGCAAAACCATCGGGAACCGCGACGCTCTGCTGAAACTGCGCGTCCGTCGAAACCGAGTCCAGCAGATACAGGCCTGTTCCTTGTAGCGTGCATTGCTGGTCAGCAGCGCCCGGACACCGCAACTCTTTCAACGCCGGCAACCGTACCAGCGTCACCAGCGGCTGCCAGTCTCCCTTTTCGCCATTCCCGTCCACCGGACGGAAGCGTAACTTCCCGAATGCCGAAGGTCCAAAGCTCTTTAGCGGATCGAGCGTCGCCAGCACCGTCTGCGAATCCTGCAGCGTCAGCGTTCCATCCGCGATGCTGAGCAGAGCATGCACCGACTCATCGTCCGTCGCAATCTCAATCTTTTCGTCGCGCGGGAACGTCTCCGGCACCTGCGTCTTCATTGAGAACGCCAGCTTCGCATTCTGCGGCAACTGGTCCTGGCTTTCCAGTTGAATCGACGAAGGTATCGAGGTCGCGTCCTGCTCAATGCTCTTACTGATCAATACCAGCTTCGGTCGCGCCGGCTGAACCGTGGCCGTCACATCTAGCACGCGGCCATCCTTCAGCGAGACGCGTGCCGTCGGCTTCTCTCCGGAATGTAGCCCCCTGACGTCGGCTGAATCCTGCGCCGACATCTGCAGTTGATCGTCGTTGCCGGCGCGCTTGAGTGCCACCGGCGAAAAGTGGACACCGTTGATCTCGAGCCCGGCAACCTCATCCAGCCGCGCGCCTTTCAATTCGCCCTCACGGTCTCCCGCATCGATGGTGAAACTGTCCAGGCGTCCCGCTTCGGAATAACTCCGCAGCGCGACTTCGTCCGGCTTCGCCAGGCCGTACTGTTTTACCCGCATGGTGAGCGCTCCGGGCGCAGCATCTTTCAGCGATATCTCCACTTGCAACTCTTCCGGACTGACGACCTTCTGCGTTGCCTTGAATTTCTGGCCGTGCTCGTCTTCGACGCTCACTTTCTCGACGCACACCGCCGCATTCGAATGCAGATGCAGCACGTCATCGCGCCCCACAACCAGTGCGCTGTGGTCCGCCGACGCAATCGTCCATGCCGCCGAGTGCGAAGTCCGCAGGTGGAACGTCGGCCCTTCGAACGACTCGAATCCCCACTGTCCCCGCAACGTGCCGCTTACTTCGCGATCGAGCTCTTTGTCTTTCGCCGCATTGGTGTCCACCACAAAGCCGCCGCGCGCCGCATCGGGTTTCATCGGCAGGTCCACGGAAGCGCCCGACTTGCTCCACACGTGCAGCACCAGATTGTGGGCGAGGGTCGTCGAGAACACCAGCGGAGCGCCTTCTGCCGGCAGCACCAGCGAATCACGTTGCAGGCAATGCACCGCCTTGGGATCGACCGCACGCAACGGTGGCAACTGCGCCGCAGCCACCGGAGGCAGTCCAATGACCAGCACCGACTTGGGTTTGCGGAACGACGGCGCAGCGTTGAGCTCCAGGTCGAGCACGTCGGTCTTGGGCAACGCCAGCGCAGGAATGTACTGATACTGTGCGGTGCGCAGCGTCGTCATCAGCCGCGCAACATCCACCACCGCGCCAACGTATGGACTATAGAATCCGCCGCCGGCCCAGGGCGTAGCGCTAAGCTGCCCAACCAGATCTGCCGACGGCCCCGACGCCAGCTCCGCAACCATCGATTGGCTGTGCGAGTCGTCCAGCACCAGTTGGTCCGAGTTCTCCATCAGGCACGACATCTGCTGTTCCTCGGGCTTCTCGAAGCATTTCTCGTCCACCTTGACGTTCAGGGTGCGCGCCAGCAAGGTCGATTTCTCCTTCAACTCGCTGGGATCCGTTTCGGAAACTTGTCGTATCGCGCTCAGGTACACATCGAGACGCGAGCGGTCCAGGCTGGCGCGGTCCAGATCCTGCGTGGCGCGAACGAACGCTCCCGGCTTGCCGCGCACGGTGGTGCGCAGCGTACTGAAGTCGCCACCAGTTTCCGGCGCGAGAAATAGCAGCATCTGCTCCGCGCCTTTGGGGACAGTCACGATCACACCTTCGGCGCGCACATGTTTGTCCCAGGTCTCGATCTTGGTGAACCAGTTTTCAGGCGGCGGGTTTGTCGATCCTCGAAGGAACGTGGCGATGAGCAGATAGTGCGCACTTTGCGTCTCGGGAAATGCCGGATGCAGCCAGATTCGATCGCCCTCTTGCAGGTTGGGAACCTGCGCGATCGGCAATTCTTTCCCGCCACGCGACACGCGTATTTCAACCTGCGGACCAGGCAAGTCGAACGCAGCCGTGGCGGCGCAAGCCAGGCTGGAAAGCCACAACACAATCAGGAATAGCGGAAGCGGCAGCCGTACACGAAAAAACATATCTATTAAGACTAACTTCGAATAAACCCCGCTGCCGAATTTCCAACTCGAAAGCAGTACCACTAGTCATTACGCCGACTGAGTACTCTCGAATGCTGTTCAACTTCCTTTTCGCCGAATACCTCACAACCCCATGTGACGGCATGGTTTCCACCTCTTCGCGTGTGTCATAATCGTCTGTTTTCGCCAACCCGCTCGAACCGCTCTGAGGAGAGCTGCGCGTGGCGAATCGGAGGGAGACCCCTTGGATTTCCAGCTCTCGGATGAACAACTGCAACTGAAGAAGATGGTGCGTGAGTTCGCCGAGCGCGAAATCGGCCCCAATGTCATGAAGTGGGACGAAGCCAGCGAATTTCCCCTCGACACCGTCAAGGAACTCGGCAAGCTCGGCCTGCTCGGCATGATTTTTCCCACGGAATACGGCGGCTCCGGAATGGGCTACGTCGAGTACATCACCGCCATCGAAGAGCTTTCGCGCGTCGATGGTTCGGTGGGCATCATCGTTGCCGCGCACACTTCCTTGTGCTCGAACCATATTTTCATCGCCGGCACGGAACAGCAAAAGCAGACGTACATTCCGAAATTGGCCACCGGAGAGTTCATCGGCGCCTGGGGACTTACCGAGCCCGGTTCGGGCTCCGACGCCGGAGGCGCGCGTTGCTCGGCGGTTCGGCGCGGCAAGAAGTGGGTGCTCAACGGCACCAAGACGTTCATCACCAACGGACACTACGCGGATGTCGCCGTCGTCGTCGCCGTCACCGACCGAACCGCGCACACGCATGGCTTGTCGGCCTTCGTGGTCGAGAAGGGAACCAAAGGCTTTCGTGCCGGCAAGAAGGAAAACAAGCTCGGCCTTCGCGCCAGCGACACCTCGGAGTTGATTTTCGAGGACTGCGAAGTTCCCACCGAAAACCTCCTCGGAAAAGAAGGCGACGGCTTCATCGACGCCATGCGCGTCCTCGATGGCGGCCGCATCTCCATCGCCGCACTCGGCCTCGGCATGGCACAGGGCGCGTACGAAGCGGCGGTGAAGTATTCCAAGGAGCGCAAACAGTTCGGCAAGGCAATCAGCGAGTTCCAGGCCGTTGGCTTCAAGCTTGCCGACATGGCGACGGAAATCGACGCGGCCCGCTTGCTCACCCAGCGTGCAGCTTCGATGAAAGATGCCGGCATGAAGACCACACAGGAATCTTCTATGGCGAAATTGTTCACCAGCGAAGTCGCCGTGCGCTGCGCGAGCGAGTGCGTCCAGATTCACGGTGGCTACGGCTTCATCAAAGACTATCCAGCGGAAAAGTTTTATCGCGACGTGAAGCTCTGCACCATCGGCGAAGGCACCAGCGAAATCCAGCGCCTCGTCATCGCCCGCCAAGTTCTGAAGGACTAACGGAACTCTGAGACCTCAGCTTCAGCTTCTTCGGGCCTCCACCATGGAGCAGCACTGGCGTATTTTATGACCTCAGCGACGGTGTGATCCTGGAGGAAGTCCGAGACGTCGCCGTGCTCCAGTAGGCCGGGGAGGGCCACTCGCTTCACCTGCTTGGTGTAGCGATAAGCAGAAACGCAAACCTTCTCAGCGTCTGCGCGACCGGCATCGTCGTTATCTTCGAACACCACGACTTGCTTTCCGGCAAAGAAAACGGCGAACTCGTCGCGCCACTTTTCCGCTCCGCGTGGGCTACTCGTTGTTGCAGTCTGTGTTTGCTGTCCTAGCGCGGCCTTGAGATTGTCAGCGTCCTGTTCGTCTTCACAGACCATGATGCGCTTCGCGGTTACTATATCCGGCATGTGATAGAGCACCTTGGGGAGATCGGTAGCCTTGTAAGTCGTCCACTCACCGTCCTCTCCGCGCCGACGTTGTATGAATTGTTTGCCGGCGTAGCGCACAACCTGAAAGAGTTCCTCGCCGAATGAGTCGGTGTAGCTGTAAATCCGCTCCGGTTCACTTCCTGTCGACGAGCGTGGGATGTCGATGCTCCCCGCGATGCGCGGGTTCGCGGTGTCACGGGCGGAGCTGGAAAGCTTGAGTTCGAAATCCAGTTGGCGTGAATTTTGGGTTACCGGTCGAATTACCGACGATGGCTGCTCGGCCCGGACCCTCCAAGGCCGCTCGTGACGTACTATCTTGCACTCGCCACACTCAACGTGATCGGCGAGGACCGTGTGGAAGAACTTTGCCCATGTGCCTCCGCAGCCAAAGTGGATCGTGGGCAGTAATCCGCGTAGATAACGGCCAGACAAAGTGCGCAAAGGTTCTCCTTTGAGTCACATCAACCCCGACATGCAGTTGCAGGTCTCTGCCTGCTCTTTTTACCTTCCCTCGTTAAGAGATCGCGTATAAACAGGATCGCAACGCTCGATATTGACAAGCAAAGGAGCGAGGCGAAAGTGCGTGGGACACAATCCGGTGTGATAAGGGGCTGGGACGTTCGCAGAATGTGGGGCTTTACAAGCGTAACGATTCCGTCGAATGCCCCTCCTAGGCCACCTTTGCTGAAGGCTGCCTGAGCGAGTCCGGAGGGTGGGTCTTTGACTCTCTCGTTTGCCCCGCGGCCGGCCCACATTTGCGTCTTGCGGCTATCGGCAAACCTGTCTCAGCCTTTGGTCTTCCTCTGAACCGCATGCCTCTTGCCCGGGACCAACTCGCGGCGCTCCGTGTCCACCGTGTATATAGTGCCCGGCCGTAGCGTGCGGCCATCCACCAAAATAGTCTCAAGCTTGCCGGAGACCGTTCTGCCGGTTCCCGCACTCAGGTCCTTGGCGAACTCGAGCGCTCGCGCGCGAATTTGTTCGTCGTTCATGGCTGTGCCGCCCGCAAAAGTTACCACGTGGTGAGTGTGAACCACGCGTCCCGAGGAATCATAGACAACCGCGGTTATTACCTCATGCTTTGCGCTTGAAATGCCGCCGGTACCGATGTGCATATCGATCTCCTTTTACGGATTCGAACTCTCGCCGTAATCTGTGCCCAACACAGTCATCAGTGCTGTCGTCCACGAATCGTAGGTCATGACCAGCATTGTGACGTGCGAGAGATTGTCTTTGGCTATCGCAATGGGAAGCGATCCGAAGCCAATATTGTTGAGGTTGCTGAGATCGGCGAACTTTGTCTTGACGTCGTGTCCCTGATTGTCGCGGACACTGTATTCGAGGATTCCTGCTGCGGCCTCGATGATGTCGTCGTCGCCGGTACCGAATCCGTGGCCCGCGATCGACACCGTCACCATGGCATTGATGGGAGCAGGGTTAATGTCCACCGTCACGTGATGAAAGCCATCGCCGCTGACTTGGTTCCAAGCAAAGAAATTTGCGATAAGCATTACACCTCCTTACGAAACCATCGATTCCACTTCTTGGTCACGAATTTTCAGGCGAGAAAAACGTTCCGCCCTCAAGGATTGTCTGCACGGCCGGCACGAGGTCGCGGCCGGCGCTAGTCTTCACGACGTAGCCGGAAGCCCCTAACCGAGTTACGATCGCGACCAATTCTTTCGACTCGTGCATCGTCATAACCAACACTTTGACGTCCATCCCGTCCTCGGCCAATTCGCCCAATACCTGTAGTCCGTCCTTAACAGGCATGCTGATATCAAGGACCAGAAGATCGGGCTGCAAAGAACGAACCGCATCCATGGCTTCGTTTCCATTGGTCGCCTCGGCGACAACTTGCCAGTCAGGACAGTCTTTCAAAATCAGTAGCACGCCCTTGCGCACAACGTCGTGATCGTCGGCAACTACGATGCGCTTTGGCATGGAGTCTCCTTCGATACCGGCAACCTGACCTCGAGCCTGGTTCCCGCTGCGCTTGAAGTAATGTGCAGGTCTCCGCTTAGCTCCCGCACCCGTTCCCGCATTCCAGCGATTCCGACACCCGTCGCTTTGGCTCCGTCGCCATCGGTTGCAAATCCCACGCCGGCATCGGCGATAGACATTCGAATGTCGGATTCAGTGTAGCCAATCGAAACCGCCGCCGACTGGCTCTTGGAATGACGATGAATATTGGTCAGACTCTCCTGCAGCACCCGGAATAACACCAATTCCACCGGTTGAGAGAGACGGGGCAGATCGCGTGGCATGTCAAGACGAACTGCGATGCCGCTCCTCTGCGTGAAGCCGTCCACCAGCCACGGAATCGCTGAGGACAGGCCCATTTCTTCGAGTAGCGGAGGATGCAATAAATGTGACATCGTACGAACTTCTGCCGTGCACCGGTCAATCAGGTCGAGCGACTCTTCCAATATCTTGGGCGAACGATTGGCCTTTGATTCTTCCAGAGCGACCACACACGACATCTTGATCGCTGCAAGGTACTGGCCAACGCCATCGTGCAATTCTCGAGCAATTCGCCGGCGCTCATCGTCCTGGACATTGATAATGTGAGCGGTCAATCGCTGGAGTTCCTGGTTCGTTTTCTCTAATTGGCCCCGCCGCTCTTCCGATAAACGGGCGGATCCCAACATGGCTTGGGCCTGGGGCACCAATCCCGGCAGTGCGATCGCAGTTACAACGGAAGCGAGAGCGGTGATCAGCTTTACATCGCCTGCCAACCAGTAAACCGGCTTCCAAAGCACGACAACGTCCATGAAGTGAGTGAAGCCACAGGCGACGATGAATAATCCGAACGCGAGAAACATCCAGCTGAAGGGTATTTCTCTTCGGGTTCGGCGTACCAGGTAGACTAGCGTCGCCGATATCGCAAGATACGAGAGCCAAATCGCTGTGTCGCTCCCCACGTGCAACGCAATCAACTGCCGGTTGTTCAGGTAACAAAAGGCATGCGGTAAGAAGTTCGTGGACAGAACGCTCCGGATGGCTGAGGGCATCAGGAGCAGAGCAGCGGCGCTCAGGACGGTTGCCACAAGCGCGCTACCCAGCACAAAGCTCCGGCTTGTAGCCTGCGGGAAGTGCATCCTTAAACCTCGAACTCGAAGCGATACGGGGGTTATCGCAGCAAAGAGTGCTAGTACCTCTACAGCGAATGACAGGCTGGAGTCACTAAGGTAAACACCTTAGGACGGCTCGGGTGCCGACTGAGCCGAAATCCCAAGCCCGGCCAGTGTCGGGCGAATATCGCGCGCGCGATAGCTATTTGCTTCCTGTGGCCCAGGCCATTCCATCGGGGCTGGCGCCGGTCTTGATCCAGCGTGTGACCTTCCAGGTCGAGAGGTCGATCTCGGCGACTTGGTTGCTCTTGTCGCACGACGCATATGCGACCTTGCCGTCAGGACGGACGAGCATGGCTTGCGGAGCGGGGAGAACGTCGATGGTTCGCGCCACCTTGAGCTGCTGGAGATCGACCACGGCGACTTTCGCGGCCCCTGGCATTGCAACCAGCAGCCATTTGCCGTCAGGCGTAGAAGCAGTGCCATAGCCCAGCGCCGGCAGCGGTATCCACGTCTTGACCGTGTTGGTTGCGGTGTCGATGACGGCGAGTTGCGGCTTGGTCTGGTCGGCGGTGAAGACCATTTTGTCGTCCGGCGAAATCGAAATGCGCTGCGTATTTTTCGAGATCGGAATCACGGTGATTGTCTTGCGCGCCTTCAAATCCAAAACGGAAACTGTCCCTGGCCCGACGTTGGCGGTGTATCCGCGCCGGCCATCGTGCGAGATCGCCAGCATGTGCGATTCAGGCTCGTCGGTCGGAATCGATCCGACGATCTTGAGCGTTTTGGGATCGACAATAGTTACCGACTTGTCCAGTTCGGTGGTGACATACAGCATGCCGTCAGGTCCCCAAACCGGAAGATGCGGCCGAACGCCGTGGCCGAAGTCTACATTGCCGATGACTTTGTGGGCGGCAATGTCGATGACGACCATGTTGTGGCCGTCAGTTCCGGGCTGTCCCACGCCGGAGTTGCCGTAGATGGGAACGTAGGCGAAACGCCCGTCAGGAGACGCCGCGACTTCGTGGCCTGTTACGCCATCTTCGGGGACGGAGGCGACGACCTGGCCGTTCGCGGGATCAACAATGGCGAGGCTGTGCGCGGCTTTTTCGATCACAACGAACATGTTTTTGGCTCCAGCATTCTGTGCGTATCCTTGCGTGGCTGCCAGCATCAGCAGTGTGATGCATAAGGCCGGGCGATGCGACATTCAGGTTCCTCCGCGAGACCAACGAACTATACCTCAGTGACCACCGGCCTCACAGCTTGTGCAAGCTGGTAATCTGATGGGTTCAAACCAGTGAGCGTAACCAGCCAAATTGAGGAACTCGTAGAGCGCGTTCGCAGTGGCGACGTGCGCGCCCTGGCGCGTGCCATTTCTGTGGTCGAAGATCGCGGTCCGCACGCCTCGGAACTGTTGAAGGCACTGTTTCCCTATAGCGGCAACGCGGCGCTGATCGGTCTCACCGGCTCGCCGGGCGCAGGCAAGAGCACGCTGGTCGATCAGATTGCGCGCGAGTACCGTAAGCAAGGCAAAACCATTGGCATCGTCGCCGTCGATCCGACCAGCCCGTTCAGCGGAGGCGCGATTCTCGGCGACCGCATCCGCATGCAATCGCATTATGCCGATGCGGGCATCTACATCCGCAGCATGGCAACGCGCGGCTCGCTTGGCGGACTCGCCAGCACAACTGCCGATGTCGCCACCGTTCTCGACGCCAGCGGGCGCGACCTGGTGATGATTGAGACGGTCGGCGTCGGACAGGATGAAGTGGACATTGTGACGCTGGCCGACGTGACCATCGTCATCCTCGTTCCCGGCATGGGCGATGATGTACAAACGATCAAGGCCGGGATCATGGAGATTGCCGATGTGTTCGTCATCAACAAGTCGGACCGCGACGGCGCCGAGCGCGTGGAGCGGGAAATCCGCGCCATGCAATCGCTCTCCGTTCGCAGTGATAACTGGACGCCGCCCATCGTGAAGACTGTCGCGAGCGAAGGCACTGGAGTTCCGGAAGTCATCGACGCGATCGGCAAGTATCAGGCCTATCTCGAGCAGGGAAGTCGCGGCCGTAGCCGCCGCATCGAAAACTGGCGCAAGCGACTCACCGAGATGCTGCGCGATGCACTCTTTCAGCGCGTGGTCACAGACTACCTCGGCAATGGCGAGGCCGAACGCTATGCCACGGAAATTGCGGAGCACCAGCGCGATCCTTACTCGCTGGTGGAAGAGATTGTTGGAGAGTTGGGGAAACATCCATGACGCAAATCGATCATCTGGGAATTGCGGTCAAGTCGCTGGCGGAAGCGAAGCGGTTTTACGAGAACCTTGGCTTCGAAGTCATGCCAGAAGAAGTGGTGGAAGCGGAGAAGGTCCGCGTGGCGATGGTTCCGGTCGGAGAAAGCCGCATTGAGTTGCTGGAACCGACGGTCCCCGACTCTACTATCGCGAAGTTCCTGGAGAAGCGCGGCCAGGGTTTGCATCACCTCGCGCTGCATGTAACCGACCTCGCCGGAACCGTAGAGCGGCTGAAGGCTTCGGGCGCGCGCCTGATCAATGAAGAAATCAAGGTCGGCGCCGGAGGACATCGCTATGTCTTCGTACACCCGTCGAGCGCGGGCGGCGTTCTGCTTGAACTCGTGGAAGATGGCGATCACGCCCACTAACCATGCTGATCCTCGCGGTTGACACTTCGGGCCGCAATGGCAGTGTGGCACTCTGCCGCGGCGCCGCCGCCGGGCTCGAAGTGCTCGGCCTGGCTGCGCTCGAAGGCGGCGCCTATTCCGCCCGCCTGATACCGTCGATCGCTGATTTGCTGCAGCGTGCTTCTGTTACCAAGTGGGAGTTGGACGGTTTCGTGGTGGTCGATGGTCCCGGTTCGTTCACTGGGCTTCGAGTCGGACTGGCGACGGTAAAAGGTCTTTGCGAGGTCCTGCGAAGGCCGTTGGCTGCGGTCTCAATGCTCGAGGCGCTGGCGATTACCTATGGCGACGAGGCGAGAACTGTGGTTGCGATCATGGACGCGGGCCGCGGCGAAGTTTATATGGGAGAGTTTGAAGTCCGCTCGCAGCGCGCCGAAGCGAAGGAGCAGGTGCTTGTTAAGCTGTCGGAGCTGGCAAGTCATCTGCCGGCGCGGAGCTCGCACATCGTGAGTACGTTAGCGAGAGTTGGCGAGACGCTTGCGCTCAGTGGCATCATCGTCGAAACCGTGTTGCCTTTGGATGCGACGGCGATTGCGCGGATTGGCTTGCGAAAGTTGTTGGCCGGCGACACCGTGGATCCTGCAACTCTGGACGCTAACTACATCCGCCGCTCCGACGCGGAGCTTTTTTCTCCGCCAAAACGGTGACTGTGCAAATCGATCTCGCCACTCCCGCGGATGTTCCAGAGATGTATCACCTCGCGGACGCAATCCCGACGGCAGCGCACTGGAGCGAGGCGCAATATCACGCGCTCTTCGACGGCGGTTCTGTCGTGCGGATTGCACTGGTGGCCAGAGACGATTCGTCATGCTCGCTTGCAGGATTCATCGTTGCTCGTCGTTTACCCGACGAATGGGAGATCGAAAACGTCGTCGTCGCGCCAGATCGTCAGAAACAGGGAATCGGTACAGCGCTGGTGCGGGCGTTAGTCAACCAAGCGGAAGGGGCGAACGGCGAGTCAGTCATGCTGGAAGCGCGGCAATCCAACGGTGCGGCGCGCAGAATGTATGAAAAGATTGGCTTTATCGTCGAAGGGACACGGTCGCTCTACTACGACAATCCGCCGGAGGACGCGATTCTTTACCGTCTGGCATTGCATTTCCGTGACAAAATGAGTTGAAGCTCAAAAAGCGGTGTGTTAACGTCTTCTTTCTCTGAACATCTTCGGAGGTTTCCCGAATGGCAACTCAGGTACGTGATCAGCTTCTTGCCAGCAACGAAGTCTTTCGCAAGCTGGCCGAGGAGCACACTCAGTATTCTCAGCGGCTCGACGCACTGGTGAGCCGTAAGTTCCTCAGCGAAGAAGAGAAGCTGGAAGAAGTGCGACTCAAGAAGTTGAAGCTCCGCCTGAAAGACCAGATGGAATCGTTGGAACAGCAGTTTCGCAACGGCCAACCGGTCGCGTAGTTAGTCCTGAGCCTGTCCAGCCGGCGGTAATTCCGCTCCCACTACCGCCAAACTCAACTTGTATCTACCCGCAGTGTCAAGCCAATGTATTCTCCGGCATCCTGATTAGTGAAGCTCTATAATCATTGAGATAGTTATGGTTCGTGACGGCTATTTTTACGGTATCGCCTGCCTGGGCGCCGCGTTCCTGTTGGGCTGGCTTACAGTCCCGGCGATCGCCGTGGTTCCGCTCTTGCTGGGACTGTTCTTCCTGTGGTTCTTTCGGGATCCGACGCGCGCTATACCAGCGGGCGAAGGCCTGATCGTTTCACCTGCCGATGGCAAAGTGACCGATGTTTCGAGCGTCAGCTTCGAAGGCGAATCCTGCAGCCGAATCAGCATCTTCCTGAATGTCTTCAATGTGCATGTCAATCGGTCGCCGATCGCCGGCGTAATCACGGACGTAAGCTACAAACGCGGCAAGTTCGGTAACGCGATGGGAACGGTATCGTCGGAGCAAAATGAGCAGAATGTGGTTACCGTAAAGGGCGATTCTGGCGCTGTCATGTTTAAACAGATCGCCGGTTTACTAGCCCGTCGCATCGTGTTCACCAAGGCCGTCGGAGATCCGGTAACTCGCGGCGAGCGTGTGGGTTTGATCAAGTTTGGATCGAGGGTTGACGTGATTTTTCCGCCGGGCGCCGTGGTGAAAGTGAAAGTTGGCGATCACGTGGCGGGTGGATCATCGATCCTGGCTCTAGCCGCAGTGCGTTCTTCTGCCCCGGTGTCGCAGTCTGCGGCGGAGGTTCGATGAGTAATCACCTGATGCCTCCTCCCGCAAAGCCCAATGCCCGTCCAGCGCGCAAAGGTCTCTACATCCTGCCGTCGATTTTTACCGCGGCCAACATGGCGGCCGGATACTACGCCATCTCGCAAGCGATCCAGGGAACCGCAGTGGACCCTTGGCACTTCGATCATGCTGCCAAGGCGATAGGCTTCGCCATTCTCTTTGATGGTCTCGACGGACGGATTGCCCGCCTCACCAATACTGCGAGCGCTTTCGGTCGCGAACTCGATTCCCTGGCCGACATCATCGCGTTCGGTATTGCCCCGGCAATTTTGGCCTGGCTTTGGGGCTTTCGCGCACTGCCCTTGATGGAAGACGTGGAACTGCGCAATAAGATTGTTCAGTTCGGCGCTATCGCGACGTTCATCTTCCTGATGGCGGGAGCGGCCCGTCTCGCCCGCTTCAACATCCAGGCCAATCCTCAGCCGTCGAATCCGGGACGTCCGGGAAGAAAATACTTTGTCGGGATGCCTATTCCGGCAGGGGCGGGAGTGATCGCCGCTTTAGTACATTTCGCCGCGGGAGAGCCACTCCAGATATGGTGGCACTCGATCATTTGGGGCGTCGTAGTCTGCGCGGTCGCGTTCCTGATGGTCAGTACGTGGCGTTTTTACAGCTTCAAAGAGCTCAACTTTGGGCGTCCACTCAACTTTCGGTGGATCATTGTATTCGGCGGGTTCATCGCGCTCGGTTGGTTCTTCTCACGCTACGTCCTATTTCTGCTGGCGGTGTTCTATACACTCGCCGGCATCGTGGCCAGGCTGTCGTTCGTCCTTCGCCGGCCAACGTTACCGCCTCCGCCGCCACAAGACGAGGCTTCGCACGCCTGATGAAAAACGACTCCAAAACGACCTCTCCCACCCACACCGAACCCTTGAACTGGGGCGCACTGTTTCGCGTCGCGATCATTGGCGCAGCGTCCTTGAAGGGACGCGAACTCAAGGACGTCCTGAGCGAGCGCAATTTTCCGGCCCGCGATATTCGCCTGCTGGATGATGACGAATCGCTTGGCCAATTGGAGGCGGTGGGTGATGAACCCACGTTTATCCAAAGCGTTCTTCCAGAGCACATGGAGGGTGTGGACTTCACGTTCTTTGCCTCGGACGACAAGTTCACACGTGGTACGTGGAACATGGCCCGCAACGCCGCGAGCGATATCATCGATCTCTCGTATGGGCTGGAAGAGGAAGCAGGGATCATCGTACGTGCTCCGTGGATCGAGCGCGAAATCGGAGTTGTACCGCGCCTGGACCTTGCCGGAGCGCCTGTCCGAATTGCGAATCCCGCTGCAATGGTCCTTGCCCTTCTGCTCCTGCGCGCGGGAAAAGCCGCGAAGGTATCCCGTTCCATTGTCACGGTGCTGGAGCCGGTCTCAGAGCGCGGCAAGCGCGGTATGGACGAGCTGCATGAACAGACGGTGAACCTGCTGTCGTTCCAGCAACTGCCGAAGGCAGTTTTTGATTCGCAGGTGGCGTTCAACCTTATCGACCGCTATGGCGAGCACTCCGGGAGTTCGCTGGAGATGATCGAGAAGCGGATCGTGCGCGATTTTACCGAGATTGTGCATGGCAAGGCGGACGTGCCTTCGCTGATGCTGCTTCAGGCCCCGATCTTCCATGGTCATGCCTTTTCGCTCTACATTGAACTGGAGCGGGCCATCAGCATGGAAGAACTGACTGCCGCACTGAGCGGCGACCACGTCGAGGTGTGGAGCGGCGGCGAGGATTCGCCCAGCAATGTCAACGCTGCGGGACAGGAAAAGATCCAGGTATTGGTCCGGCAGGATGCTCTGCACAAGAATGGTTTCTGGATATGGGCAGCGTCGGACAACCTTCGCGTGTCCGCAGTGGCTGCGGTGGAATCCGCAGAGTCTCTGATTCCCAGCCGGCCGCGCGGAACCGTGCAATGACGCGAGTCCAGACGCTTAGAGTCGCGGCGCGGTCGATGGTGCTGGCCGTGCTGATGGCGATGTTGGGTTGCGGTTACCACACCAGTGGTCACGCAGTGCGACTTCCTGACAATATCCAAACCATCTACGTTCCAATGTTCACCAACACGACACAGACATTTCGGGTTGAGCAGACGATGACGGCTGCCGTGGTGCAGGAACTACGAAGCCGCAGCAATTATCGTGTGACCTCTACCTACGATGACAGTGTTGATGCCACGTTGAAAGGGACGATCGTATATACGGCCAATACTCCGCTGACCTACGACTCCGTGACGGGACGAATCTCGTCCTCCGTGGTCACCATCAGCATGAAAGTTTCTCTGGTCAGCAAATCAGGCCGTACGATCTGGGACAATCCGAACTACGTTTACCGCGAGCAGTACCAGGTGTCGCGCGATGTCGCCAGCTTCTTCGACGAGTCGAACCCGGCATTCCTGCGGATCTCGAAGGAGTTTGCGAAATCGCTGGTGAGTAACATTCTGGAGGCCTATTAGTGCGCAGCTTTGCCGCCTCCGATCGCTTTGTGGCTGATGTGCAGGCACGTAAGCTGGCGCCCGGTTATGTGTTTGTGGGAGACGAGGCGTTTTTCCGCAAGCGTTGTCGCGATGCGGTTCTGCAGCAGTTGATTCCGGCCGATGTGCGCGAGCTGAGCGTCTATGACATGGACCTCAGCGAAATCGAGTTGCAGCAAGTACTCGATCGCGCCCGCACCCCTTCACTGATGGCGCCCTTCCAGGTGTTTTTTATTCGCGGAGTGAAGAACCTCTACACCCGCGGCAAGCACGACGACGAGTTTGCCGCCGTTGAAGAGTACTTCAAGAACCCCAATCCTGACGCTCTGCTGGTGTTCGTGGCGGACCATATCAGTATTCCCGCCGACGTACGGCGCATGGAACTTCAGGACAAAGACCGCTACGAACGTATTCGCGAGACGTTAGGCGAGTACTGCACGGTGTTGGAATTTGCTCGAGTGGATGAGGGCGATGCTGTGAAGTGGGCCACTGACACCGCTAACACGGAGGGCGTGAAGTTCGATAGCGACGCGGCGCGTGAGCTTGTCGATTCGCTGGGTGGAGACATGATGATGGTCGCCAACGAGCTCGAGAAGCTGGTACTTTTCGTCGGCGAAAAGAAGCGCATCATGCTGGGCGACGTCGAAACTATGGTGTTGGCGGCCAAGCAGCGCTCTTTCTACGAACTCACCGACGCGATTTCAGCGCGTGATCGCGCGCGTGCTCTCGCCGTGCTGGAAGCGATTCTGAACGCCGGCGATGGGGACGAGGCCGCCATCGGTCATCTGTATATGCTTTCGCGCACGTTTCGCCAGATGCTGGTGATATTCGAGCGCAACGTCCGCGACTCGCGCGCTCTGTGGCAGGCGTTGTGGCAAGGGTTTCGCGTCCCACCGTTTGCAGCGGAAGACATTATCCGCCAGGCGCGCCGTTACAAGTCGCGGCGCGAACTCACCAGTGCGATCCGCCGCATCGCGCGAGCTGACCTTGCCCTGCGCTCCAATCCGGTCAGCAAGCGGCTGGTGCTCGAGAATCTGGTGCTCGAACTCACGGCTGAACCGAAGTTGGTGGAAGCCGGCTGGTTGCAGGAACAACTGCCGGTCTAGCGGCTGGTTCGCTACGAGACAGTTTCGCTTGCGCGCGAGCTTTCTACCGCTGCCAGCAAGCTCTCCACTGTGGGGATTCGTTGGGCGCGGGAATAGCAGAACACGCTGCGGCCGTCGACCAGGACTTCGAGTTCGTGGTATTCATGCCGCATCTTCGGTCGAATGCCGTATTTCGAGATTAGTTCGCGCTTAAGGCTCCCGGCCAAGCGTCGCAAGCCGGGTCAAAGCAGGCAGCGGTGTATCTCGATCCTGGTGTTCTTGTCCATAATCGCGAGCAGCGTGCGGACCTCGTAGGCCCGCACACTAAAGGTTAGCTTACTTCTTTTCCGCTACGTTGACGCTTGCGGTCGTACCCGCCCAGTCGAGTTTCAGAGTGGCGGCGTTCCCACCGGTTTTATCGAAGGAGATGGTGAACTGTTCCGTGGGCGAGGCGTTTTTCGAGACCTTCATGTCCACACGCGCGAGGTCCTGGCCCTCGTCGTATTTGGTTCCCCACTGGCCAGTCTGCTTATTGATGATCAGCTTCCAGCCGCTTTCGCTGGGTATCGAGTAAAGCGTGTAGCTACCGGCAGGAACGTTGGCTCCGCCGATCGTCAGGTCCACATCGGTCTTGAGGCTGGTGGCCGCGTTGGCGCCGGTGCGCCAGACCTGTCCGTAGGGAACCAGTCCGCCAAAAATCTGGCGTCCCTTCATCGAGGGCCGCGCATAGTTGATGGTCACGGTTTTTCCGTCGGCGAAGGTGACCGATGCGGTTCCCGGGGGACTGGCGGGTGGGTTCTGTGCGTAGGCAATCGCGGTGACAGCGAGGATCGCGAGGATGAGTGCTAGCAATCGAGAGTTCACTTTCATTCCATTCTCCTTAGCAGATGTGCTCCGAAGGCACGAGGGCGCGGCTCTATTATTCACGCTCAGCGGGAACGATACAATCGGGCGATGAGCGTTTGGGACGAAAAGCACGAAGAACTGGAACACTATGAATTCCGTATGGGTGTTGCCCGAGGACGATTGGCGGTCGCGCTCGACTCGTTGACCGATGCGCTCACGATGGTGGGTCAGCATGGGGTCTATTGCCAGAGCGCCCGGCAAGCGGGAAAGCCGGCGATGGACATCCAGATCGTCATGAAGGGCATCACGGATGCGAAGGAACTGGTTGCGTCGGTGATGGAGGAGATTCGGAAGCAGCAGGAAACGAGTAGTCAATAGCTCTACAGCATTCGGGAAAAGTCCTCAGGTTCAATGCCCGCCTGCTTCAGTATGCCTCTCAGAGTGCCCGTTGCCAGTTCGTCGTGAAGCGGGACGACGCAGCCGATCCCGCCACTTTCGGTTTCTTTTCTTAGAATGACGTGGCTGCCTTTCTGACGCACCTGCACAAAGCCAAGCTTTTCGAGCGCGCGAACCGTTAGGCATAGGAAACGTCGAACGTGGTGATCACTGCCCTTTGCGGTGGGGGCGGGGGAAACTCTTCAAGATAGAGCTCCGTGGCTTCCTTGAGATTTACTACGGCTTCCTCGATTGTTTTGCCCTGGCTTACAACGCCGGCTTCAGGGCATTCGGCCACGTACCACTGGTCTTCGCAGTGAACCACCGCTGTGTAGGTCTGTATGTGCATGTGCTACTCAGCTTCAATATACCGCAGAAAGAAGAGGGCGGAGACGAGGATTGCTCCGCCCATGTCAGAATTACGCCGTTACATACTTGCCGGTTTCGAGTACACGCGCGGCGACCTGTTCCTGCAACGCGATCACGTTCACCGGATCGAACTTCACCAAACGCCGAACGATTGCCATCTGGGTGCGCAACATGTCGCCTTCAGCTACGGCGGCGATCACTTTCTTTGCCGAAGCTTCGAGACGGGACATCGCACCGGCGATGTAGATCTGCGTCATCGCGGTCACCAGCGAGGCTTTCTGCTCGCCTTGCGCCTCGATGCACTTGCGGGCGCGGAGCAGGCACGAATCCATGGTGAAAGCCTCGATTACCATGTCGGCAATCGCGCCCATGATCTCCTGCTGGTCGGCGAGCTTCTGCATGTATTTCTGCGAAGCCGCACCGGCAACGAGCATGGAAAGCTTCTTGGCGTTGCTGACAATTTTTTGTTCAGCGGCCAAGGTTCCTTCCAGTTCTTCAAACGACGGTCCCGCCATCACTTCGTCCATCGTCTTCTTGATGGCCGGGAGCAGCGCAAGTTGTCCGCTCATGGCGCGCTTGAGGAGCCAGCCGGTGATAATCATGCGGTTGATTTCGTTGGTGCCTTCGAAGATGCGGTTCACGCGCGAGTCGCGATAGGCGCGCTCGGCCGGGTACTCTTCGACGAAGCCATAGCCGCCGTAGATCTGCACCGTCTCGTCGACAACCATGTCGAGCATCTCGGAGCACTGCACCTTGATAATGGAGCACTCGACGGCATACTCCTCGATGGCTTTGCGTACGCCTTCCGGCGTCTTCTCGATGAGCCCGAGCGCGGTGTCCATCATGCCGACGGTGCGATAGACCATCGACTCGCCGGCATAGATGCCGACAGCCATCTGCGCCAGTTTCTCGCGGATCAAGCCGAAATCAGCGATGCTTTTGGTGAAGGCTTTGCGCTCTTTCGCGTAGGAGATTGCGGTGACCAGCGAAGAACGTGCCCCGCCGACACAGCTCGCGCCGAGCTTGAAGCGACCTACGTTCAGAATGTTGAAGGCGATAATGTGCCCCTTGCCGATGTCGCCGAGCACATTCTCGACCGGTACTTTGCAATCGTTAAGGATGAGCGGTGCGGTGGAGGAGCCACGAATGCCCAGTTTTTTTTCTTCCGCGCCGACGGAGAAGCCGGGGAAGTCTTTTTCGACCAGGAAGGCGGTGAACTTCTCGCCGTCGATCTTGGCGAAGACGGTGAACAGGTCGGCGAAGTGGGCGTTGGTGATCCACATCTTCTCGCCATTGAGGATGTAGTGCTTGCCGTCGGGCGCTAGCACGGCGCGGGTGCGGGCATTCATCGCGTCGGAGCCGCTGGTGCTCTCCGAAAGCGCGTAGGCGCCGACAATCTCAGCAGTCGCCAGCTTCGGTAGGTACTTCTTCTTCTGCTCCTCGGTGCCGAAGAAAACGATGGGCAGCGTGCCGATGCCGCTATGCGCGCCGAGGGTCACCATGAAGCTGCCATACTTCGACATGAAGTCGGAGATGATGGCCGAGGAGACTTTGTCCATGTCGGAGCCGCCGTACTCGGCGGGGATGTCGGCGTTGGTCAGGCCCATTTCAGCGGCCTTCTTGAGCAGGTCGCGGCAGACGGACCAGTCCTTGTGCTCCATCTTCTCGGCGTTGGGAACGACTTCGTTGGTCGCAAATTCGGCTGCGAGGTTCACGACCATCTGCTGATCTTCGTTAAAGTCTTCAGGAGTGAAGACGTTGTCCAGGTTGTGGTCTTCGAGCAGAAAGCTTCC
This sequence comes from uncultured Acidobacteriaceae bacterium, assembly GCA_963738905.1. Classification (GTDB taxonomy): domain Bacteria; phylum Acidobacteriota; class Terriglobia; order Terriglobales; family Acidobacteriaceae; genus DASRAA01. The sequence goes on along the minus strand of CAVTYG010000003.1, from coordinate 104,618 downwards.
GCCCGTAGTTTTCGTCTTGGGAGCTACCGTAGTTGTGGCCATCCTGATCCTCGCTTAGTTAACTGCCAAATTCTTTTTCACCACAGAGACACCGAGGCACAGAGAAAAGCTCTTGGATCTAAAACCTCGCGATTGCGACGGCGTTCGCTGAACCAAGATCCGTGCATGTTGCCTTCTTAAAATTCAATCGTTCTTCTCTGTGCCTCTGTGTCTCTGTGGTTAATTGTTTCTTACTGCAAATTCTCGAAAATGCCCGCGGCGCCCATGCCTCCGCCGACGCACATGGTGACCATGCCATAACGGCCTTTGCGACGCTTGAGCTCGCGGATGATGCTCGCGGTCAGTTTCGCGCCGGTGCATCCCAGGGGATGTCCGAGGGCAATCGCTCCGCCGTTGGGATTGATGATCGACGCGTCGAGCCCGCCTTCTTTGATTACCGCCAGCGACTGCGCCGCGAAAGCTTCGTTCAGCTCAATGACGTCGATGTCGCTCAGCTTGAGGCCGGCCAGTTTCAGCACTTTTGGAATGGCGAAGACCGGGCCAAGTCCCATTTCTTCGGGCTTGTAGCCTGCGGTGGCGTAGCCGACGTACCGCGCCAGCGGTTTGAGACCAAGAGCCTTGGCGCGATCGGCGGACATCACGATGGCTGCGGCAGCTCCGTCGGACATTTGCGACGAGTTGCCGGCAGTCACCGTGCCTTTCATATGGAAGGCGGGCTTCAGGGCCAACAGGGCTTCGAGTGAGGTGTCGGCGCGGGGGCCTTCATCCATCTTGAAGACGATTTCCGTGCGCTTGGGCTTGCTGCCGTTCGGCGTGGTGAAGCTCACGGGAACCGGGACGAGTTCGTCGTCAAACTTGCCGGCCTCGATGGCGGCAATGGCCTTCTTGTGGCTGTCCACCGAGAACTGGTCAGCCTGCTCGCGGGTGATGTTGAAGCGCGAGGCCAGGCGTTCGGCGGTCAGTCCCATCGAAAGATAGGCGTCGGGATAGTTCGCCACCAGCCAGGGGTTCGCCGAAACCTTGTTGCCGCCCATGGGGATCATGGTCATGGACTCGACGCCACCCGCGACCACGACTTCGGCTCCGCCCGGCCATGATGCGCTCGGCTCCCTGAGCAATCGCCTGCAATCCGGACGAGCAGAAGCGGTTGATGGTGATGGCGGAAACCTCCACCGGCAGTCCCGCGCGCAGGGAGGCGATACGGGCGACGTTCATGCCTTGTTCGGCTTCGGGCATGGCGCAACCGAGGATGACGTCCTCGATCTCTTTGGGATCGAGCTGGGGTACTCGCTCGAGGGCGCCCTTGATCGCGTAGGCGGCGAGGTCATCAGGACGGGTGGCGCGCAGGGTTCCTTTGTAGGCTTTGCCGACCGGGGTACGAACGGCACTTACGATTACGACTTCACGCATGAGAAGCTCCGAAGCAGTTACGAGTTGGTTAATTCGATTGCGACTGCGCTGTTGATCGGCTAATCTGCGAAAATTGCATTTGTGCGAGCATTTAGAATCAGTGTGATAGGGGAATTTTGTGCGCATCTAATTGATTCTAGATGGGTTATAGTATCCATTTGTCGCGCAAGGAGTTACGGACCGCCTTTTGCGGTATTTTTGGTATCCGTCCGTCTAGCGTCATTACCATTTGGTTAATCCGTGCTCTTGCGGGCTGGAGCCCGCGCAGAAATTTTAAGAGCGCCTCTCGGCACGGCTGAAGCCGTGCCCTGATACAAAATCTCGCGTCACGCAGGCCTAAAGGCCTGCACTACCCAATCCCAACCAATCAGTTCCTCAATGTCTTGCCGGTCTTCAACGTGAACTGAATACGTTCCTGCGTCTTCTTCTCGCCGCAGAGGGACTTGAAGGCCTCGCGCTCCAGGTCGAGAAGATACTGTTCGCTCACCAGGGTGCCGGGGTTGACCTCGCCGCCGCAGAGAACTTCCGCCACCTTGCCAGCGATCTTGACCTCGTGGTCGCTGATGAATTCGCCCTGACGCATGATGTGGACGCCCATCTTCAGCGTCGCCAGGATGCTTTCGCCCGGCGCCGGGATGTCGGTGCGCATCATCAACGGACGGAAGCCCTCGTGATGGAGTTCGAGAGCACGTTCTTTCGCATCACTCAGCACACGCTCGCGGTTCATGGTGATGAGGTCTCCAGGCGAGAGGAAGCCGAGACCCTTGGCTTCCAGCGCCGAGGTGGAAACTTTCGCCAAGGCGACGGTTTCGAAAGCCTGCTTCATGGCTTCCATGAGTTCGACGCTCTCGCCGCGTCCTTGCGGACGGATGTGCGTGGCTTTGTGAATGGCACGGATAGTCATCTCTTTGCAGCCGCCGCCGCCGGGCAGCAGGCCGACGCCGACTTCGACCAGTCCGGCATACAGTTCGGCGTGAGGGCGACGGCTGTGGGCGTGCAACGTGATTTCGGTTCCGCCGCCGAGGGTCATGCCGAAGGGCGCGACCACCACGGGCTTGTGGGAGAACTTGATGGCCTGCGTCATGTTCTGGAACTGACGGATGGCCATGTCAACTTCGTCCCACTCCTGTTCCTGCACCGCCATCAGCAGCATCATGATGTTGGCGCCGACGGAGAAGTTGGCAGCATCGTTGGTGATGACGAAGGCGTCGAACGGGTCGCCTGCGCCGCCGGGCTTCAGCGTCTGAGTGATGAGCGACACGATGTCGCCGCCGAGTGAGTTCATCTTGGAGTGAAACTCGATGCAGCCGACGCCGTCGCCGAGATCGACCAGCGAAGCTCCGGCGTTCTTCTTGACCACGCCGTTGGCCTTTTTGGCGACGGTGACGGACCAGACTCCGGCGGGAACTTCTTCGGGCTTGTAGTCGCTGGTGGCGACGTCGAAGTACTTGCGGCCGCTGGCGGTCTTAGGATCGTCGGCATACCAGGTCGTCTTGCCGGAAGCGAGCAGCTTCTCGACGTTGGCCGCGATGGGCTTGCCCTCCTTCTTCATACGCTCGATGGTCTGGGCGACGCCGGCGGCGTCCCACAGCTCGAACGGGCCAAGCTCCCAGTTGAAGCCGGTCTTCATGGCCTTGTCGATCTCGACGATGGAATCGGCGATCTCGGGAACGCGGTTGGCGGCGTAGGTCCAGAGGTCGGCAAGGACGTTCCAGAGAAAGAGGTTAGCTTTGTCTTTCGAAGGCGCGATCAGTGTGCGCAGGCGCTCGCCCAGATCATCGATGTTCTTCGCCATTTCGAGGGCAGGAAACTTGGGTCGCTGCTGCTCGCGATATTCCAGGGTCTTCCAATCGAGGGCAAAACGCTTCTCGCCGTCGGGGCCTTTCTGCTTTTTGTAGAAGCCGCCCTTGGTCTTGTCGCCGAGCCACTTGCGATTGATCATCTCGGTGAAGAACGCGGGGAGCTTGAGATCGTTGCGCTCGTCCTTAATATTGACGAGGCCGTTGCGGACGACGTGTCCGAGAATGTCGAGGCCGACCAGATCGGCGAGACGGAAGGTCGCCATCTTGGGCCAGCCGACGGAGGTTCCCGTCAAAGCATCGACTTCTTCGATGCTGAGGTCCATCTCCTGCATGATGCGCATGACATTGAGCGCGGAAAACGTGCCGATGCGGTTGGCGATGAAGTTGGGCGTGTCCTTCGCATAGACCACGCTCTTGCCGAGATGCAGATCGCAGAAGTCGGCGATGGCCTTCATCGATGCGGGATCGGAGTCGGCAGTGGGGATGACTTCGAGCAGCCGCATGTAGCGCGGCGGATTGAAGAAGTGAGTGCCAAACCACGAGCGGCGGAAGTCGTCGGAGAAGCCTTCGGCGATTTTGGCGACGGGCAGGCCGCTGGTGTTGGTGGTGATGATGGTTCCGGGCTTGCGGACGGCTTCGACCTTGCGGAGCAGCTCACGCTTGAGGTCGAGGTCTTCGATGACGGCTTCGATGATCCAATCGACTTCGGCGAGCTTCTGAAGGTCGTCGTCGAAGTTGCCGATGGTGACCAGGCAATCGAGCGAGGGCTTCATGAAGGCGGCGGGCTTGGACTTGACCGCGGCTTCTTTGCCGGCGGCGGCGATGCGATTGCGCGCGGGGCCGTCGGCGTCGGGCGGAACGATGTCGAACAGGTAAGAGGGAACACCGGCGTTGGCCAGGTGCGCGGAGATGCGGGCTCCCATGGTGCCCGCGCCTAAGACGGCAACCTTATCAATGCGTTTCTGCATGGATGCTCAAGCGCTCCAAAATCGTGCCGGCGCGAGTTCGGCCGGAGTGGGCTACGTTAACTAAGACGCAATTGCGGCAGCGAGAGATTAAGTACTTCGACTGTGCGGTTTGTCGGTCCTGTAAAAGATTCGGGGAGATAACGCGGAATAAGCGCGAAGAAGAGGATGATGGCGATTCACGGTTGTCTCTCCTCACGTACAAAACGGCCTCTAAAAGTAAGTAGCGCGCGCCGTAAGATGTGGGGTGAGGATGGCAACGACGCGCGCCTATTAAGTTGAAACAATGGTAATGAATGAGGATTCATTCAGTCAATGGAAATCGTCACACATTGAAAATATTCCGACTTAAGAAATAGCTTTGGCGATGAGGAAGGCGGCTCCGGCCGCAAGTCCCCCAATTACAATAGTTTGCGCGGCAGAGCGTCCGGGGCGAGAGCCCGTAAAGCGGCCTTTTATGTAGCCAAAGACCCCCAGAGCCAGCAAAGTTACCACGGCGGACCAGACCAAAGCCTGCCGGGAACTGTGGATCAGCATGTATGGCGAGAGGGGAATGAAGCCTCCGGCAACGTACGAGGCGGCTATGGTTGCGGCGCTTTGAACGGCGCGTTTGGGTTCGGGCTCTTCGAGGCCGAGTTCGAAGCGCATCATGAAGTCCACCCACTGCTTCGGCTTCTTGGTCATGGCTTCGACGACAGGAGCGGCCTCCTCGCGAGTCAGGCCGTAGTCAGTAAAAACCTTCACCACTTCGCGGGCTTCCTCGTCGGGGACTTCTTCGACTTCGCGCTCTTCGCGGATGCGTTCGCTGTCATAGTGTTCGGCATCGCTGCGAGCGGCCAGGTATCCTCCAAGGCCCATGGCGATGGATCCGGCGGCGATCTCGGCGAGTCCGGCGACGACGACCAGACGGCTGTTGTCCACCGCACCGGAGATTCCGGCAGCCAGGGCAAAGGGCACGGTGAGGCCGTCGGACATGCCGATGACTACGTCGCGCACGACTTCACCGGCGGTAAAGTGGCGCTCAATGTGCGGTTTTCGGGCCATGTTCCTCCAACTCGGGATGGGATGACAAGTAGGCCAGCGCCCGCCCTGCCATCTCGCGCTCACCTTTATACGTCAGTCGTGAGGCGGCGTCTTCCAGCGGAAGCCAGAAGGCGTTCTGCACTTCGATGCGCATGGCGGGAGCGATGTTACCCAAGCGCCCGGAACGATACAGGAAGAGATAGAAACTGACAATCTTGAAGACTTTGGCGTGGTCTCCCCAGTTGCGGACATAAACGTACTTGATGTCGGCCAGCTTGGTGATCATTTCGGCGCGGACACCGGTTTCTTCGCGGATCTCGCGGAGCGCGGTTTCGTCGGGCTTTTCGCCGGGATCGACGTTGCCCTTGGGAAGGGCGACGAGTTCAGCGTCGGCGGAGGTTCGCTTCGTCGATTTGAGGGTGATGCGCTTGCGGTGACGCTCCATACGGGGCTCGATGGCCGCAAGATACCAGCGCCCGCGCATCTTGCGCAGGACAACGCCGCCGGCAGAGAATTCGCGCTCCATGGGAGTGGGAAGGAAAAAAGTAGTTTGGCAGAGTCGGGGGAGAAATTCAAAAGTAACCACGGATTTGCACGGATGACACGGACAACACATCGGAGTAGAAGACAAAGAAATCCGCAATCCGAGCCCGGATTGGGCGAGAGGGCCCCACCCGAGGGTCAAACATCTTTGTCCAACCCTTTCCGCAAATGAAGGGAAAGGATGGGGTACTCAGCGTTTTTGTCGGTTGGTGCAAGTCAAAAGACCCACAAATCCACAACCAGGATTGTGTACCCAGTTTAGAAATTGGATTCATACGGTAACCCAAGCTGGTTCTGCGGCGTGGCGGCGCGGCACTTGGCCACGATGAGGGTGATGTCGTCCTGCTGCTCGTGGGGGCAATGGCGATGCACCTGGTCGATGACGGCACCGACTAACAAGTGGGCGGGCAGGTGTCGATCGCGCTGCAGGCAATCGAGAAGCCGCTGCTCGCCGAACTCTTCGTCATCTGCGTTGCAGGCTTCGGTGACGCCATCAGTGTAGAGCGCGAGTATGTCTCCGGCGAAGAGGTGGCATTCGCCGACCAAGCAGTCCCATTCTTTGAACAGACCGAGAACGGTTGCAGTGGAGTCGAGCCGATCGACCCGTTCATCGCTGCGGATGACGAGCGCCGCGAGATGTCCGCAATTGGCGTAGCGCAGGCGGCCGGTGCGGTCGTCATACTCGGAGAAGAAGAAGGTCGCGTAGGAGCCGTCGGGCGTGTTGTCGCAGAACAGGCGATTGACAGAGCGCAATAGACGCTCCGGCTCGTCGATAGCCATGGCGGATTGGCTGCGCAGATTGGCCTGAAGGTTGGCCATGAGGAGCGCGGCGGCGATGCCCTTTCCGGAAATGTCGCCGATGACCAGGCCCAGCCGGTCGCGTCCCAGAGCGAGGAAGTCGTAGTAGTCGCCTCCGACATGGCGGGCCTGCAGGCAACTTCCGGCGTAGTCCAGCGTTTGCAAAGGAGGCAGCTCCTGCGGAAACAGGCGCGCCTGCACCTGGGTGGCGATTTCGAGTTCCTGCGCGATACGGCGCGCGCCTTCAGCTTTTTCCGCGATGGCGCGGCGCTGGGCTTCGATGGCTTCGGTAACTTCGTCGAAGCTGACGAGCGAAAAAGAGTTGCCGTCCAGATCTTTGAAAGTGGTGAAGACGCCGCCCCACACGGGAGAGTGGTGGCCGGAGTGGATGGGCTTCTCGTCCGCCGACTTGATCCGCCTCAACTTAGGGACGGACAGGAACTTCACGCCGCGGCGTGACCACTCGCGGTAGCGGGCGATGACGTCGTTGGTTACGAAGACGACATCGGTGTGGCGACCGATGAGCTCGCACTGCTTGGAGTCGCGAGATGGAGCGACGAGCGCGATTACGGTGTCTCCGTCGGGTGGAGCGACGGCCAGCCAGCGTTCTCCGGACTGCAGAACAGTGTCTGCTACCAGACGAAAGCCAAGCTGGTCGAGATAAAAACGCAGGCTCTCCTCCTGATCGCGGACGAAGACCTTCACGCAATGTACGCGGAGGACCTGATCCGGCGAAGGCTGGGAGGAAGAAGCCATGGGCGGATTATAAGGGAGCTTCCTGGGGGGCAGAACAGCAGGTCCTTCGACTCGATCGCGCTCAGTTCGGCGCGATCCCCCAGGATAACAATTTGATTGTTTTACCGGAATTTTACGAAGTGTGCTGGGTATGGCACTCGACGGGAGCAGAAAGTTGGGGCATCATCTCGGCAACGGATGGCATCTGTAAGAGTAGCTGCCCACCATGCGAAAGCCAGTCGGTAGGGAGTAGGGGCCTTGAGTAACATTGATCGAATTGTGCGCTCGGTACGTGCATTTTCCCGCGAACTTAAGAAACCTCTAGCTTCACCTCTCACCTCGCAGCCGAAACCCCTGACTCTGGGCGTCGCCCTAGGTGGAGGCTTTGCGCGCGGCATCGCGCACATCGGCGCTCTTAAGGTCCTCGAAGAAGAAAACATTCAGGTCGATTACGTCGCCGGAACCAGTGTGGGAGCGATTATCGGCGCGGCATACTGTTGTGGCATGACTGCGGCGGAGCTGTCTGAAATGGCGGCCACCTTGCGCTTCACCGATTTCGCGCGCTTCACGCTCTCGCGTTACGGCCTCTATAACTCAGACCGCATGCTGCGGCTGTTTGCACGAGTGCTGAAGTGCCACACGTTCGAGGAGTTGAAGATTCCTCTCGCGATAACGGCGACGGAGTACCGCACAGGCGAGGCAGTCGTATTCACCAAGGGAAAGCTGGCCGATCCCATACGCGCGAGCTGCGCTTATCCCGGAATGTTTGCGCCGGTCGAAATCGAGGGACGATCCTACATCGATGGCATGCTGGCATGGGGAGTCCCGACGACTCCGTTGCGGCGAATGGGCGCCGATCGAGTGATTGGGGTTTATCTCAGCGCGCATTGGAACAACGCACACCCGCCAAAGCACGCGCTGGAAGTGATTGGGCAGTGCTTCTCCATCGCGCAATCGCGATTGTCGGAGTCGTGGCTAAAAGATGCCAACCTGGTGATTGAGCCTGACGTTGCCGGGTTCAGCTACGACTGCTTCGAGCGCACTCCGGAGCTGATCGCCGCGGGCGAAGCCGCGATGCGCGCGGTGCTGCCCGGTGTCCGAGCGATGCTGAACCTAACGCCGAGCGACGTTGCCAAGCGGATCAATATCAGTTGCGTTGCTCCCCCGCAGGTCAGTCCGGCGGCGTAGGAACTCGCGTACATCATCGATCTCACCCTTTCGCTAAACCGCCGAAAGATGGAAGCAGCCGCACCTGGTCGGACACTATCCATGCGTTGTGCTGGGGCTCCGAGCCGGAGTACAGTCTGGACGGGCCAAATAGAACACCAATCTTCAGGAGGAAAACGATGGGATTTCTGATTTGGATTCTGGTGGGACTGATTGCCGGATGGCTTGCCGGACAGGTGATGAAGGGCGGCGGATATGGCGTTGTGGTGGATATCCTTCTCGGTCTCGTTGGCGGTGTGCTGGGAGGCTGGATCTTCGGGATGTTGGGAATCTGGCCCGGAGGCGGCATGATCGGCTCCATCATCGTCGCGTTTGTGGGAGCGGTGATCCTGGTGTGGATCACAAGGCTGATCAAAAGAGCCTGAACGGCTAATTTCGCTGGAATGCCTCTCTGGCCTGGCTGGAGAGGCATTTCTTTTGACTTCGGGACGGGAGCGCGCCCATCTTCCCAGCCGATGGCCGCCGCCTGTCAATCACACCAAAGTTGCCTTACCAGTTCTCAACATTCGGTTCAGACTGGACACGATCGCTCACAATTCACGCGCCCAAGAGGATCGTAGCAACGATCTAGAAGTAGGAGTCTATGCGTGCCCTTCGTCCCGGCTTGGTCATTTCTTGCGCTCGTGTCCACAGGGGTCTGGCTACTGAGCATGAATTCGTGCAGCGGCAGTTCCAGCAGCACGCCCCCAGCGATTTCTGATCCGCCTGCCGCACCACGCATCCAGCACGTAGTGATCATCTTCCAGGAGAACCGTACTCCCGACAATTTGTTTCACGGGTTGCCCAATGCCGATATCGCCAATACAGGCGTGAACTCGATGGGGCAGACGATTACCCTGCAGCCCGGTTCGTTAGTCAACAGCTACGACCTGGGCCATCGGCACTCCGATTTCGTGAGCATGTATGACGGCGGAAAGATGGACGGAGCCGACAAGGTGACCTGCGAGCCTACGGGGACGACTTGCCCTCCCAACCCACAGTTCATGTATGTGAGTCCGTCGGAAGCTGCTCCTTACTTACAACTGGCGCAGCAATATACGTTCGGCGACCGTATGTTCCAAACGCAGCAGGGGCCAAGCTTTCCGGCGCACCAGTTCATCATCTCCGGCACATCGGCGCCGACAGCGACCAGTAGTCTCTTTGCTGCCGAAAATCCCTACGGTGGCGCTGGCTGCGCTGCTCCTTCCAATTCGTTGGTTTGGATGATTGATTCCAGTGGCAACGAATCCACCGAGGCGTATCCCTGCTTTGAACATCAGACGCTGACCGATCTCCTCGACCAAAAGGGAATCAGCTGGAAGTACTACACCCCATCGGCCGGCTCGATCTGGACCGGGCCCAACGCTATCCAGCATATTTGCGGAGCGGTCGGGTCTGACTGTGCTGGAAGCGGATGGACTCAAAACGTGGTGCTGCAGCAAACCCGGGTCCTGACCGACATCAGCAATGGGCAGCTACCTGCGGTAAGTTGGGTGATTCCCAGCGGCCAAGCTTCGGATCATGCCGTCTTTAGCGACGCCTCCGGGCCTTCCTGGGTGGCGTCAATCGTGAACGCCATCGGCAATAGTCAGTATTGGTCCAACACCGTCATCATCATTACGTGGGACGACTGGGGTGGGTGGTACGATCACGTTCCGCCGCCCAGCATCGTCAACGATGGCACGAGTTGGGGTTCGGGCTATGTGTACGGCTTCCGTGTGCCTTTGATCGTTGTCTCGCCGTACGCCAAGGCAGGCTACGTTTCACACGTCACACATGACTTTGGCAGCATTCTGAAATACATCGAGAAGAATTTTGGACTGGGGTCGCTGGGCTATGCCGACGAACGTGCCGACGATTTGTCGGATTGCTTCAACTTCAGTCAGACGCCCATCCAGTTCCATGCGATTCCAGCGCCATTGAGCGCGGCGCACTTTCTCAACGACAAGAGTATGCCACTGGATCCGGACGACGATTGACACCCGGCAACACCGTTTAAGTCGGACGAGTACGCAGCGCCCTAGTCGGTCGGAATCCAGCCTTTGTCGGGATTGAACTCGGTCATGGCTTTGGCGGCATTGGCGGTGTCCTGTCCTAGATCCTTCTCATACACCACGCCGTCCTGGTTGACGATGAAAGTCATGACGCCGGAGTTGCGATACTCGGCAGGGTACGCGACGAATGCGAACCCCCGCGCGAGTTGGCCGTTGACGAGGTAATCTTTCGCGCCACCTTTTGCCGCGGCGCCCTGCTTGGTGAGGATGCGGTAGTAATAGCCGTGAAAGGGGGCCTGCTGGCCCTGCTTCATGGCATAACCCTCAGTCGCCGCGGTCACGAAGAGCGGACCGATCGGACTTGGGGTTTCGTTGTCAGTGGTCTTCCAATAGAGTCCGTTTTGCTTACCGTCGTCGCTGATAAATCGTGCGGCGTAGTGCTTTGTGCTGTCGCCATCGTGAGGCTCGGAGGCGTACTCGCGTTGCGCAGCGACCAGCGTGTGCAGGATTTCGATAGCATCGTTTTCGTTGGTGCCAATGCGCCGATACAGGATCTCTTTCATACCCGCATCGGTATTGAAGTACCATGCGCCGTTGCTGTTCTTGACGATCGGGATCGGCATGGGCCAGTTGTCAGCGCCAACGTACAGCGTCACGCTTTGGTCGGGCTCCATGACTACGCGATGCATCTGGTCGTAGCGGCGAATGAAGTCAGTCCCCATCTTCTTGTCGGCTACTTCGTCGCCGGTATGGAGGATGGGTTCGGCGTTGGAACCGAAGAGTGCCTTCAGCGCCTGCTGGTCGTTGGACTTGACCGCGTTGTAAAGAGCCAGGACAGCATCGCCGGGAGAAGCGAAGGTTTTCTCATTGGCCTGTTGGGCGAGAGCGAAAGGGCCAGCGAGACAGACGACGGCGACACAGGCGCACGCAACAAGCCGAGAGCGTTGAAACCGGTTTCCTAGATAAGGTGCTTGCTCCAAAGTTCGCCTCTCCTGTGTGACGGTGATCAACTGCCCGATGCCGTCGGTGCGGACTAGCGCCTGCGCCCCCCGCCACCACCGGCACCGCAGCTGCCGCCTCCGCCCGCGCTACGTCCGCCTTCCAGACTTTGCTGGCCGCGCGCGCTGTTGACCTTTGTATTTCCGCCCTGGCCATAGTTGCCGAAGGCGCTGGTGCCCTGGCCGCGGTTGCCTTGCTCACCGTAACCGCGTTGCGGCTGCCGCTGGTTCTGATTGACGTTGGGGCGTTGCTGGTTCTGGTTTGCGCCGGCCCGGTTCTGTTGATTCAGGTTGCCCTGGTTGGGGCGCTGTTGCTGGCTTAGGTTGCCCTGGTTGGGACGTTGCTGCTGGCCGAGATTGCCCTGACCGCCCCGCTGCTGTGCCAGGTTGTTCGCGTTTTCATTCCTGAACTGCGACTGATTCAGGTTCTGGTTAAAGTGCGGCTCACTGAAATTGTTGGTGCGATTATTCGCGTTCAGGTTGTTGCGATTAACGTTATTGGTGTTGATATTGTTCCGGTTGATGTTGTTCGTATTAATGTTATTGCGGCTGACGTTGTTGTAGTTCGCGTTGTGGTAGTAGTTGTTGCGATTGACGAAGGTGTTCGAAGTGGAGATGTAAGTGTTGTGGTTATAAACCACGGTATTGTTGTGCCAGCCGCAGTTCCATGAGTTCCATCCCCACCCACAGCAGCCGCCACCGCTGATGGCGGCCCCGACCGCGATGCCGACTCCGAACGAGATCATACTGGTCGCGATCATGTCGCCGGTCGAGTAGCCGGGATACACCGGCACCGGAGCTCCATAGACCACAGTCGGGTTGTATGTCGGAACGTACACAACTTCCGGCTGCGCGGGCTGAATAATGATGGTCTGCGGAGGCGGCTGCACGATGGTGGTTTGCGGCTCTCCGGACGACGCCGGAGGCGGCGGCGCACCGGCGCCCGGGGCCTGGTTCTGCACCGAAACGTTCTGCTGCTGATTGCTCTTCAGGTTTCCTGATTGGTAGGCGCGCTGGCGCATTACCTGCACAGCATTCATTACACTCTGAGGAATGTTGTAGTACGCATCGCCAAGCGCTGACGTCCACGACAAGTTGGTCGCCATCTGTTGCAGCACGTCCGAAAACTGGGTCAGGCCCTTGACGCTGGCGTCCCACGACTGCTGGTTGGCGGCCTCCATAAGTTGCTGGCCTTTGAGATTGGAGTTCTGCTGGAGCCACGTCCAGGCGGCGCTAACCTGATCGGGATAAGTGGACGCTGCGAGCACTTGGGCTACCAGGTTGTCGGGAAAGAGCGCGATGGGGGCGACCAGTTGATAGAGCTGATCGGGTGTCGGCACCGCGTAGGTCGTCGGGGGCGCTTGTTGCGCGGTTTGTGCGGTGGGCTGGGCCGGAGCAGGTTCCGACTTCTTGCTACAGCCGTCGAGACCAGCGATCAAACTCATACTGAGCAGAATGGAGAGCGCTTGTTGGCAGAATCGCATCCGAAACCTGTCCATGAAAAAGACGATCGCGTTCCAGTTTTCTTGATTCGACGAAACTATACACCGCAAGTTTTGTACTGGGCAATCGGTGCGCAACCGCGCCGGATTCACGGCAGCGCGGCTATAATCGCCCAATCTGATGCAACGATGCTGAGTGGGATGAGGAGACAAGCATGGCTTCGGTCCTGATTACAGGAACCAGCAAAGGAATTGGCCTGGAAACGGCCCTGGCGTTCGGGCGGTCCGGATACACGGTATTCGCCACCATGCGGAATCCGTTGGGGTCGCCGGAGCTCGCCGAAAGGGCGGCGCAGGAAGAGCTGCCCATCACGATCCACCCCATGGATGTCGATTCGGACGAGTCGGTTCGCGACGCGATGGCCAGCGTACAAGAAAAACACGGTCCTATCGATGTGCTGGTCAATAACGCGGGCATTGAACGTGTAGGCGCCATCGAGGAACTGCCGCTCGCCGAATTTCGCGCCGCCATGGAGACCAACTATTTCGGAGCGCTCCGTTGCATTCAGGCCGCGGTTCCACAGATGCGCGAGCGGCGCAGCGGCTGGATCATCAACCTAACCTCGGTTGCCGGACGTATCGCGACTCCGCCGCTCGCTCCGTATTGTTCTTCCAAGTGGGCCTTAGAGGCCTTGAGTGAAGCGCTTGCCGGTGAGATGAAGATGTTCAACGTTCACGTAGCCATCGTGGAACCTGGAATCATTGACACCGCGCATGGCTCGCCGGATCTCTCACGATGGCCGTCCGTCGGTCTATCCCCAGAGTTCTCGTATGGCTGGCCGGTTCGCCGATTCGCTGCAGAAACCAGTATCGCCCTCCGTGGTGGCGGAGAAAGTCGTTGCGATCGCGTCGAGTGGCGCCTGGCAGCTGCGTTATCTGGTTGGCTCCGATGCCGCCTCCTTCATCGACTGGCGGCAAGGAATGACCGATGAGGCGTGGGTTGAGCTGCAATCCTCCGACGACGAAACCTATCGTCGTCTCAGCAGCCCGTTCGACAAACGCGATGACAGTTCAAAGCCTTAGCCGTACCTCGGGAAACATTAGAAGTGCCCCTTGAAGAGCAGGTAACAGGGCAGCGAAGACTTGCCTTCCGCGGCCGACATCAGCTCGCACGCGTAAGTGTGGCAATCGTGAAACAGCGGGATGTAGGGAAAGACCATACGGTGCCGCCGCTGTCGTTGAATTAGTTTTTGCGCTTGCGCGACCGTGACATACACAGGATGACCGACAGGGTATCCCCGCCCGGGCTTCTCCGCGGGCGTTATGTGGCCGCGAAACAAGTGCCAGCGCGACACCAGTTCCACGCTCTGCCTGTCGGTCACGACGACCTGGCCGGAGTCCACCAGGGGAAAATTCGCCGCGCCATAACCGATGGTGACGGCATTCTCGCCGGTGCCAATCTGCACCCACTTGTGGGCGAGCGGTCCACCCCACATGGCCTTGCGGACCTGGAGTGGAACCATTCCCGTAGAGACGGCGAGGGACGACGACGTGCTGGACTCCACCGTGCCCAGGCCCGCACCACTTACGGACGCGTAATTTGCTTGGGCGCCAGTTCCACGTGGGCCGTCATCCGGCGCGCCCAGGCAGGGAAGCCGAAGCAGGCTGAGTACCGCGGCCAGAATTGCGATTCGTAGGCTCCGCATCTGCGCTTGCGTTTTATGACGTCATTGGGGACGTCCGACGAACCTACCGATAGATGAGCGCGGCACGCGATGTGGTTGTCTTCACCAAAGGGCGGCCCGCCGGGGGTCCCGTCACAAGGCCCCGCCACCCTAGCAAACCCGTTGGCGATGCGTCGGATACGAGACCGAAAATCGCCCCGGGGTTTGGTATATATTTGTAAGATTTTTTTGCTTCGCTTCTTGGGGTATCCCGCTCGAATTTCGACTGGAACTGTTCCTGGACGGTAACGAAGCATGGACGACAAGGTCTTGCGTTGGACCAGGTTGTTGAAGGGCACGCCATTCGACTACGCACTAGCTGTGGTTGTCACCGCACTGATGTTGCTGGTGCGATGGCTGCTGAACCCTGTTCTCGGCGATTACACCCCTTACATCACCCTGTATGTAGGAATCTCTCTGCTCTCCATCTATGTGGGGCTGGGTCCCTCCGTCTTCTCAACCGTTCTGGGCTTGATTGCAGTCGAGTACTGGTTCGTTCCGCCGCATGGCACTTTCGCCAAATGGAACCTCGCATTTTTCGTATCGGCAGTGGTTTACCTGGCAGTGTGTGCCTCGATCATTGCAATTGGGGAGCTTAGCCGAAGACTGCGGGCCGAACTCGAACGGTCCAAGACGTTGTTTGAGACGTTTCTCGACAGCAGTCCAGTTGCGAGCTTCCTTAAGGATGCCGGCACCGGTCAGTACGTGTATGCGAACAAAGCCGCCAAAGCACAATTGACGGACGATTGCGAGGGCAAGACCGACTTTGATCTGCGGCCCGGCCCCGAGGCATTAAAGCGCCGCGAACGCGAACTTCAACTTCTGTGGGAAGAAGGTTCGGGCGAGTTCGTCGAGACGGTCCTTTCCGCCGACGGTGAACACTCCTGGCTCACGCTGGAATTTCCTGTGATGAATCGCGACCGCCCGAAGATGCTCGGCGGCAACTCCCTCGATATCACCGACCGCAAACGCGCGGAAGAGCAAATTGCGCAACTCGAAAGGGAGCGTTCGGAGCGCGACCGGGCCGACATTGCGGCGATGCTACGCCTGCACGAGGTAGGTCTTCTTTGTTTGCAGAAAGATACCACGCCACAGCAATGTTTCGACGCCCTTCTCGACACCGCGATCTTCCTGACCGCCGCCGACAAGGGAACCATGCAGTTGCTGGATCCTGTCTCCGGCGCACTTACGATTGTGGCTCAGCGAGGGTTTGAAACCCCGTTTCTCCGTCATTTCTCTCAGGTCCAGGCGGGCTCGAGCGCGGTTTGCGGAGCGGCACTTGCATCCATTTCGAGGGTGGTCGTCGAGGACGTGACCCAAAGTGATTTGTTCGCCGACACGGCGTCACTGGCGGTTCTGCTGGAAGCGGGAGTCCGCGGGGTGCAGTCGACTCCGCTCCAAAGCCGTGCAGGAGACGTAGTGGGCATGATGGCCACCCATTTTGCCGAGTCGCATCGTCCCCAGGAGCGCGAGTTGCGCCTGATGGATCTTCTGGCGCGCCAAGCCGTCGAGTTTCTGGAGCGCATGCGGGCTGAAGAAACCCTGCGTCAGAATGAAGAGCGGCTGCGTCTAGCGGCCGATGCGGCGCAGTTCGGCACCTACGATGCCGATTTCATCAACGGCGTGCGGTATTGGTCCCCGGAGTTGCGCGCCATCGTCGGGCTTTCTCCCGACGGCCCGACCGGAGGATTGGAAGATGCTCCCGACTTTGTTCATACCGACGATCGCGAGCGGGTACGTCAGAAGATGAGCGCCTCTCACGACCCCAAGGGGCCAGGCGTTATCGAGGACGAACATCGGGTGGTGTGGCCCGACGGCTCCATACACTGGGTGCTCGTGAAGGGCAAAACCTTCTTCGAAGGTGAGGGCGAACAGCGCAGGCCTGTCCGCGCAACCGGCGTTGCGCTCGATGTCACCGAACGCAAACGCGCTGAAGAATTGCTCGTTGGCAGCCGAAAGACCTTGTCCGATCTTATCGAGCGCGCACCCTTCGGAATCTACATCGTCGATTCGAGCTTTCGTATTGCGCAAATAAACCTTGGTTCGCAGGAGGGTGCATTTCGAAATGTGCGGCCGGTCATCGGACGCGATTTTGCCGAAGCAATACGCATCATCTGGCCCGACGATGTGGCCGCGCAAGTCATTGCGACTTTTCGCCATACGCTGGAGACCGGTGAGCCGTACTACTCCTCGCGCTTCATCAATCCCCGCCACGACCTCGGAACCACGGAGTCGTATGAATGGCAATTGCACCGCATGACCTTGCCGGATGGGCAATACGGCGTTATCTGCTACTACTTCGATTCCACCGAGCTTCGCGAAGCAGAGCAGGCGCTGCGAGAAAGCGAAGAGCGGTTGCGACGGTTCCTGCATGCCGCTCCCACCGGACTGACGCGATGCAGCCGCGAGTTGCGCTATGTCGCCGCCAATCCAGCCTATGCTGCCATCGCGGGATTTGCCGGTCGAGCAGATCGTCGGTCGCCCCATCGTTGACGTAATGGGCGTGGAAGCCTGGGAGAACAATTCGGCCTGTACGTCGAACGGGTGTTGCGCGGCGAACGTCGTGGAATATGAGGCTGGAACTTCCGTTCCAGGCCGGCGGCAACCGGCACGCTCACGTAATTTACGCCCCCGAGAAGGACGAAATTGGCGAAACCTCCGGCTGGGTCGCCGCCGTTACCGACATAACTCAAAACAAGAGAATCGAAGCGCGGCTACGCAAGGCCGAGAAATTGGCCGCCGCCGGACAACTTGCTGCCTCGCTGGCGCACGAGATCAACAATCCCTTGTCGTCCGTCATGGACGTGATGTATTTGCTCAGTGAGGACCCGGCACTCTCGGCGGATTCCCGAAACCTGGTGAACATGGGCACCAGCGAGATTGCCAGGCTCAATCGCATCGTGCGGCAGAGCCTCCACTACTATCGTGGAGGGACATCGCCGAAAGAATTGGATTTCTCGGCCCTGGTGGAAGAGTCTCTGCAGGTCTTCCGCGAGAAGTTCGGACGCATTGGTATCCAACTTACGGCTCGCATCACGCCCGGCATCGTCGTTGTTGGATTCGGAGACGAGATCCGTCAGGTCGTGGACAACCTTCTGCTCAACGCCGTAGAAGCCATGCCCAACGGTGGCCGTATTCTGGTAAGCGCGCGCCCCTCCCACGATTGGAAGACCCAGGATCGCCTGGGCGTCCGCCTCACCATTGCCGATACGGGAAGCGGCATTGCACCAGAAGACATGCCGGCCGTCTTCGATCCGTTCTTCACCACCAAATCCGAAAAAGGCACCGGCCTTGGATTATGGGTAGTGCGCGGCATCGTGGACCGGCACGACGGCTCCATTCGCATGCGTAGTACGCGCAACCACTCCCGAAGCGGCACTGTTTTCTCCGTGCTTCTGCCGTCCGTCCGCACGCTGGAAGCAGCAGCAGAGCCGGTCGCGCTCGAAGTTCACGGCGCAATAGCGTCCTAAGTCGACAAGTTCGTACCGAGAAAAGACCCCACACAGAGCCAACGCAGCTTGTGTGGGGTCGAGTAGGTCTGCCGGCGCGAGTCTAGTGGACGCTCACGCGAACCACGTTGGAACCGATGCCATTCGTGACTGTCTGGAAATCGTAGGTTCCAGCAGGCATCGACGGCAGGTCGAAGTGGGTGTATCCGAAGTGGCCCGGTGCGATGGAATGCACATTGGGTCCCGACGGACCGTCGTCATGCGTAAACGCGTAATAAACGTAGCCCGCCGTGCAGCTATTTCCCGAAGTATTGGCGCAGGTCAGCCGGGCCAGCGGGAAGTTGGTGTCAGACTGCTTATCGTCTCCGTAGAAGTTGTTCTGCGAGAGACCATTGAGCTGATAGCCATACACCAGGTTATTGGTTGACCCGCTGTGCAGCGTAGTACTCGCCAACAGGATCGTTGCCGGAATGCTGTAGCTCGTCGCGGGACTGCAACTCGTGCACGTCCAGGTGGCGACTCCCGGAGCAGGGTTCCACACCTCGACATACAGATTGAACGCGGTGAACAGGATCTGCCCGGTGGGCAGGATCATCAGTGCGCCGTCGTACGATGTGTCGTTCGAGGGAGGCGTGCAATCTGCCGGCTGCGGGATGATGGTATTGGTGGTGTTGGTCAGCGTGTTGGTGGCCGGGTCGTACTCCAGGAAGTAGCAGCCGTTCAGGAACAGCCCTGGGCTGTACATTCCCAGCACTTTGCCGTTCGGCTCCAGAGCTGCCGGGCCATCGGACTGGCTCAGGTTGGCGTCGGGAACCGGGCCGACGGCCCATGAGTTCGCCCCCACGTCATAAACGGCGGTGACATTTTTGTTGCCGCCGATCGCGAACACCTTGTTGTTGTACATCATTACCGCAGCACCCAATTCCTCGTCGCGAGAGTTGTACAGCAACACAGGAATCGAAGGACCGCAAGACCACGTTCCCACGCCCGTAGTCGGATTGGTAACGGTGTAAAGTTCCGAGCTCTGAGTGGGATTCGGGCAAGCCGTGACTCGCTTGGTATCGATCATCAGCACTTTGCCGTTAGTTAGCAGGGTGTAGCCGGACTCGTCCGTAGTTGACTGAAGGACATTCCCGCTGGTGATCCAGCTATTTGGGCCGTTGTAGATAGCATTCTGCCGTCCAACCGGGCTCTGTGAATTGCAGCAACTGGACTGTAGATCAGCCCCGTTGAACAGCAGGACACTGGCCGCATCGCCGATTCTCGTCCAGCCCGTGGGAGGAGCGTTGGCGGTGAAGTGAATGGGTCCTGAGAAGGGAGCATAGGTTCCGATCTCACCCAGGTTGGTGAAGGTGGATGCATTGGAGTTGTACTCGCCACCCTCAAAGATCGCCTGGCCGCATTGGATGCCGGGCGGACAATCGGCGCTCTGCGCATTGGTGACCGCATTCAGAAAAGTCTGCGAGCTGAAGTATAGGGGCTGGTAGGAGGTCGGCATGTTCCCCGCGAGGCTCCACGTGCCGTTGACGTAGCTGCCGTACGCATCTGGCGTGAGGTAGTACCAGTCGGTATAGCCCCAGTTCAGATTGCCCGTGCCATTTTCATGATGGACCAGCACCCGCCCATCGCGGAGCTGGATCATCTGGCCGACGCCGTCGAAGCCGCCGCTGGTTACAGGTTGATTGTTGAGTGGCGTCCAGGATTGAGCGGTGGCGATGACGGCGCAGAGCATCATAAGGGCGCACGCCAGGGCCAGCGGTTTCAAGAACTTCATACAGTTTTACCCTCCCGGTAAAGTGGCTTGCCGTGATGGTTGGTGGTTGTCCTTCGTTTCGTAAGTGACCTTGGCTTTCTGCGAAGGACTATGAAAGGCGACGACGGATTCCGGCTCCCAGCGTCAACAGCCCAGTGACCAGCAGCGTTATGCTGCCGGGCTCAGGTGTCGCCAGAGCGAACGAAAGATCGTTGGGATTGGAACCGCATGTGCCGAAGAAGCACCCATACGAGGCGCCGTCGCCACCCGTCCCGGTTTCCCATCCCCATTGCGGCGGGAATGCCAGGTCGGGAACGATCGACATCCAGTACGTCGAGCCTCCGGTGGCGGTGAAGGCGGTAGTCAGACCGTAAACATAGGTGGGATTGCCGGCGGAGTCAGTCCCGATGAACGCCTCGTGCGCGTTAC
The DNA here is from genome assembly GCA_963738905.1 of uncultured Acidobacteriaceae bacterium. GTDB lineage: Bacteria > Acidobacteriota > Terriglobia > Terriglobales > Acidobacteriaceae > DASRAA01. The sequence continues at coordinate 84,347 of CAVTYG010000003.1, read as the reverse complement.
CCGCAACATCGCCCGTCGTGTAAACCTGCGTTCCGGGAACGCCGGCATTGTCGGCATAGATCGTGAGCGTGAATCCGGTAATGGAGCCGGTTCCACCGAAGTAGGAGCCTATCCACAAGACATCCGAAACGTGGGTGGTGCTCGCCAGACCAAAGTTATCGTAGGCAGTAGCGAAGTTTCCGAAAAACGTGGGATCGTTCTGCGACGCATACGCGCCGCCGAAATCAGTGTTTTGAACGTACACAAGCTGAGTGGCTGAAGCCGGGATCGCAATCATTCCGGCCAGTACAAACAGCACGACGGCGCCTGAAAAGGCTCGAACGAAGTGGTTCGTCATACCAATCCCTTCTGTGAGGTTGTTTGAGTTGCCCCGTTGCGACCAAGCGTGCAGGTGAGACAGCTTCGGGGATGAAGCTATGGCCCGGTCGAGAACAAAATGGCTAAGCACCTTGGTGATTCAGCCAGCTTTGCGAGTGCTACTGTATCTGAGGCACGAAGGTTGTCAATGGCCGAAAGGTCTAATAGCACCAAGGTGTAGATTGTCCCCTGTTTACATCCCGTAAAGTCCGACAGCACCATGCTTTCCGTTAATTGGACCGACTGTGAGCTCAAGCTCATAGCGATTTCGGCTAATCTGAAAAAAAGTTCCAAAAAGAAGAGTTCGGTAGCACTAATTTCCTATAAGCGCTACGCCAGCGAAATTGCTCCCAGGGCTGGCAATTAGCACTTACACCCGCAGCGACTCTCCTAAAAGAGGCGGCACAATTGTCGTGAGCTCAAATTGCGTCGCGTCGAAGATCTGCTCTTATCACTCGACCGTATGCGGCGCATTTCACCGAAGAACATCAAGCGCACAGGAGCATTGGTTGGCAAGCTACCGTGAGCTTGTCGAGGACCCCCAGGGTCCGTCGGCGGCGCGTTGCAGCTTTACCGTCCTTTACACGACGTTCGTGCTGCTTCATTTAATCTATTTACAACCTACGGTGAGGAGAGTCTCCGAATTGAAACAAACGTTTGCTGCCCTTTTGGTCGTCACGCTTAACCTTTCTTCCATCGGTTTCAGCCAGCAGCCCACGGATAAACCGGCGTTCAATCCGCCGACGAAGATCACCGGCTACAAAGACGCCGCGGCCGAGTTGCAGGCGGAGAAGACTTTTCTGGCCGTCCCCAGCGCCGAACTGGCGAAACAGCACCTGCGTACACTGACCGCCGAGCCGCATGTGGCGGGTTCTCCCGAAGACAAAAAGACCGCCGAGTACGTGCTCCAGAAATATAAGGAAGCCGGACTCGACGCATACATCCAGGAATACAAGGTCTGGATGAACTACCCCGCCGAGATTCACGTGGACTTGGTCGCGCCCGACGGAGTGGTGATGCATGGCCCATCGCGTGAGCACGTGGATGGCGACGATCCCTACCAGAACGATCCGCGCGTATTGATGGCCTACAACGGCTACGCGCCGTCCGGCGACGTGACCGCCGATGTCATCTACGCCAACTACGGTCGCCCCGAAGACTTCAAGAAGCTGAAGGAGATGGGCATCGACATGAAGGGCAAGATCGCCCTCGTCCGCTACGGAATGAATTTCCGCGGCGTGAAGCCTGCCGTCGCCTCCGAGTACGGATGTGTGGGCGTCCTCATCTACTCCGATCCCTGGGATGACGGCTACTTCAAGGGCGATAAGTATCCGAAGGGCCCCTATCGGCCCGATACGGCGGTGCAGCGCGGCTCGGTGCAGTATCTGTCGCGCTATCCCGGCGATCCGACGACTCCGGGAATCGCCTCTGTACCCGACTTGCCCGAAAGCAAACGCACTCCTCCTGATCAGGCAACCGACTTGACGAAGATTCCAACCACGCCGCTCTCTTATGGAGACGCATCGCCGATCCTCGCCAACCTCGGCGGACCCGACTCGCCGCGCGACTGGCAAGGTGCGTTGCCGTTTACCTATCACGTCGGACCAGGCCCGGCGAAGGTCCACATGCTGCTCAAGCAGGACTACCAGTACCGCACCATCTACGACGTCATCGGCATGGTGAAGGGCAGCGAGTATCCCGAGCAGTGGGTCATCACCGGCAACCATCGCGACGCCTGGGCGTACGGAGCGGTCGATCCCAACAGCGGTACCGCAGCGCAGCTCGAAGCGGTGCACGGCGTCGGCGAACTGCTCAAGACCGGATGGAAGCCCAAACGGACCATCGTCTTCGCCAGTTGGGACGCCGAAGAGTTCGGCCTCATCGGTTCCACCGAGTTCGCCGAGCAGCATGCCGACGAGCTGCGTAACGCGGTCGTGTACTTCAACATGGACGTCGCGGTCGCTGGCCCCAATTTCGGCGCGTCGGCGGTGCCTAGTCTGAAGCAGTATCTGCGCGAAGTTTCGCAGTCGGTGCCAAGCCCCAAGGGCGGCAGCGTTTACGAGCAATGGAAGGCCACCCAGGAAAAACGCGAACGGGACAGTGCGAACGGCGGTGCTCCGCGCCAGCCCAATGCCGTTACTCGTAAAGACGTCAACGTCGGCGACCTTGGCAGCGGCTCGGATTTCACGCCGTTCCTGCAACATCTCGGGGTGCCCTCGACCGACATCGGCTCGGGCGGTCCCTATGGCGTCTATCACTCCGTGTTCGACAACTTCGCATGGTTCACCAAGTTCGGCGATCCGACGTTTGTCTACGAGCAGCAGATGGCGCGGGTCTATGGACTCGAACTCATTCGCATGGCGTCGGAAGACGTACTACCCTTCGACTACCAGGATTACGCGAAGGAAATCGGTGAATACCTGAAAGCAGCGGAGAGTAAGTCCAAGCAAACCTTCGGCGACAAGTCGCCCTCGTTCGCCGCGGCGCAGGAAGCTGCAGCGCGCTTCGAAAAAGCCGGCACGCAGATGCTGCAAGTCGAGACCACGATGCAGGGCGATCCCATGAAAGCCAATCAGGCGATCCGTGATACCGAACGGGCGTTCCTCATTGAGGGACTCCCCGGCCGCCCCTGGTACAAACACGCCATCTACGCTCCCGGCGAGTACACCGGCTACGCGGCAGTGGTGATTCCCGGCGTGAACGAGGCCATCGACAAGAACGACGTTGCGCTCACCCAGGAGCAGCTCAAGGTCCTGACCAACGCCCTCAATAAAGCCGCTGACACGCTGCAAAAGGGAATGTAAGGAAACGCGAAAGTCCACCTAAGAAGAACAGTGTCAGAAGAATTGATCAAAGAAAACGGGTGCCCCTCACAATCCTGTTGTTGGATTGTGTGGGGTTTTTCGTGACATCGACGCCGCTCATCGTTTCCGTAGTCCCTGTCGGAACCACTTCGCAAGTTCGGCTTCGGAAAGCGTTCCCGCGGCCAGTGCTTCGATGGTCCGCACTGCATCCGGCGGATCGAACTCAAGGCGATGTCCGTTGATCGCCAGAAACACACGCGCGACCACCCATGCCGTTCGTTTGTTGCCGTCAGCAAACGGATGGTTGCGGGCCAACCCAAACGCATACCCCACCGCGAGTGCGGCAGCATCCGGTCGTTGATAGAATTACGCGGGCGCGCCAGCGCTGATTCGAGCGCACCCGCGTCGCGCACTCCTTCAGGTCCGCCATGTTCCGCCAACTGTCGGTCGTGGATGGCATACACAACGTCCTCGCGCACCCATCGCCAGCGCTTCACTTCGAGAGTGCCCGCAGCACGTCGCGATCCTCCTGCATGATCTCCTCGGCCGCAGTGATCTGGCGCTCGAACTCCGGATCGTACGGCGTCACCCTGAATCCTCCGGGTGCTTCTGTCAGATACAGCGAATCGCCCTTCTTTACCCGCAAGCGTGCCATGATCTCTTTGTTCAGGATCAGCCCCGCCGAAGCGCCGATCGTCGTGATCTTTAATTTCGGCATGTCACTCCTATATAACTTCCATTATATAGCCGCCATGACTCCTCCCGTCTAATACTTTGTTTCGGATGTGCTACCCTCTTCCGCAACTCCCATTTGAAACCGCGAAATCACGTCTACTCTTCGACAGCAGCGCAGGCGGCTCTGTTTCTGTTGCTGATGGTCGTTGGCTTTCGTCGCTTCATCGGCGGCGGCACCCACCGGACGGCAGTCCGATCGATCCGGCCATTCGTGCGGTCGTCGTGCTCCACGGGATAGCGATTGCGGCCTGGTTCGTACTCTTCTTCGTTCAGTCTCTCCTGATCTCAGTGCGTAACCGCCAGCTTCCACAGGAAGCTCGGCTGGAGCGTGCTGGTCTCGGCACAATCATTGCAGGCACCGGGCTGCTGGTTGCCTTTCGCTCAGTGCAGCATAGCTCCGCCTGACGCTCAATTTTTCGATATGGAGTACAGCGATTTCTCCTGGTCATGTTCACCGAGATAGCGATGTATACCGTCTTTGTTACGGTTGGGGTTCTCGCCCGCAAACGCCCGAAGATTCACCGCCCGATGATGCTCCTGGCCAGCCTGACCATTCTCGCCGGGGCAACTGCCCGCATGCCTTTTCTGTGGCCGGTCTTCGGCCACAGCGGGTGGGTGGGATTGTTCGGGCCCGTCTTCTGCCTGGGAGCAGCGCTTCTGATGGTCCGCTTCGCTATGACGCGCAGCCTGGACCGATGGTTTGCTGCCGGCTATGCCCTGTGTGTCGTCACGTTTATCGCGTCGGAAAAACTCTCGTTGACGAGCACATGGAGTGATTGGGCCGGCCTCATCCTGAGACTTTGAACCGGCTCGGGAAAGCGTGTAGTAGATAATAGCCGGCATGCAGTCCGCAGGCATGATCGGTGGGCTCGGCCCGGAGTCCACCATCGATTACTACCGCTCCATCCTGGCGCGCTATCGTGCGAGAAAGCCGGATAGCGGGTATCCGCACATCGTCATCAACAGCCTCGACGTCGATAAGGGCCTCGCCATGCTAGACGCCGGTCGACCGGATGATCTCACGGATTATCTTGCCTCGGGGGTTGAGACGCTGGCGCGCGCGGGCGCCGACTTTGGCTTCATCGCCGCCAACACACCGCACCTCGTGTTCGACGAACTACAGCGGCGATCAGCCATTCCGCTTCTCAGCATTGTGCGCGCCACCGCCGACCGCGCTAAAGCGCTCGCCCTGAAGAAAGTGGGCCTCTTTGGGACAGGCTTCACCATGCGCGCGACGTTCTACCCCAGGCAATTTCAGCAGGCCGGCATTGCGCTGGTGACACCGACAGAGTCCGAGCGGGACTTCATCCATAAGAAATACATCGGCGAACTGCTGCAGAACCAATTCCTGCCGCAAACCCGAACGGAGATCATGGCCATTGCGCAGCGTCTTCGAACCGAAGAAGGAATCGAAGCTCTCGTCTTGGCTGGCACAGAACTTCCTTTGCTCTTGCGCGACGCCGCAGATCAGGGCATAGCATTTCTCGACACCACGGTGATCCACGTCGAGGCGGTGGTCGATGAGTTGCTTCGGTGAAGAACATTTGAATCAGGAGACATCGTTTCATGCCCAACACGATTCGGTTATATAGAGTGCTGCGTGCATCGCCTGAGAAGCCCAACGGTCAACCGGAAAGAATTTCACGGTACCCCGAGACTTTTACCCCATACCAGCAGGCGGGGAAAGCGCAAGCTACTCATTCTTCGAACACTTCGTGCATTGGCATGTGAGCTGCCTGATAAAAAACGGAGGGCCCTTATGCCGTACCTGCGATTGCACGTCCCGGAGCTGTCAATCGAGCGGAAGCGCATCGTTGCCCAGCAACTCATCGACATTACGCTGCGCGCATTCCACCTCCGCCCCAAAGATCGTTATTTGATATCGGTCGAGTTTGTGCGGGAGCCTCGAGCGGCCTATCTTGGCTCAACCGACGGCAGCCAAGACTGCCTGTTGGAAGTGATTGGACACAACCTGACCGAGGCAGCAAAAAGAGCCTTCATTGCCGAGGCCACAAGCATGCTGGGCGAGGCTCTGCCGTTGAGGTTAAAGAGCAGGGTCGCGCGGCTGGTGGGCATCAAGCCCGATGCGGCGCGCCAGATCGGTTTTGAGTTCGGCGAACTTAATCCCGCGATCAGTGAACCGTTCGTTGTACATCCTCGGGCGGCATGAACGTAGTGGACGGCGGAAATAAATCAGTCGAGCAGTGTCCCCTTGTCTGAATCAGAGCTTCGCATCCTTCTTCTAGACAAGGACGCGAAGCTCAAGAGCTACTCGCTAGCCCACCCGCAGTTCCTTATGCAGCACGCTTCTCCTTCCTCGATGCCCCGAACAACTGAATCATTTCGCGGTTGAATGCCGGAATGTCGTCGGGCTTGCGGCTGCTTACCCAGTTGCGGTCGCGCACCACTTCTGCGTCTTCCCACTGCGCGCCCGCGTTGCGCAGATCGTCCTGGATGGTGTGATAGCTCGTCATCTTGCGCCCCTTCACCAGCCCAGCCGACACCAGCAGCCACGGCCCATGACAGATCACCGCGATGGGCTTGCCCGCCTGGTCGATCTTCCGCACAAACTCTTGCGCTTTCTTCTCCACGCGCAGGTTGTCGGCGTTCAGCGCGCCGCCCGGCAGGAGCACGGCGTCGAAGTTGTCGGCATTCGCCCGGTCCAGCGCCATGTCCACCTTGATCTTCTCTGTCTTGTCGTCATGCTGCATCGCCTGAACTTGCCCCGGCTTCGGCGAGATGACGGTCGTTTCCGCGCCCGCTTCCTGTAGCGCCTTGCGTGGTTCAATAAGCTCTGCCTGTTCGAAATCGTCAGTGACTAGGATTGCGACTCTTAAGCCCTGTAGTTCGTTTGCCATGATTCTCCTCAACCAATGGATTCGTTTCCCACGATCGTGCTTCAGAGTTCGATGGCGCTACCCATCGTTCGGGTAACCTGTCGACCGACATTTCCGGTTTCTGGGAAAATGTTGGTCCCTGTAAGAGACCGTCACTGGCAACTGCCTGCTGCTAACTGACAACTGTGAATGCTCAGCCTGCAGGGCCGGAACAACCGTAGCGGCTCGTTAGAGCCGGCTAATCAGTAGAAAACGGCGGCGGCTAGCCCCGCAGGGACGGCACCGACGGACCGCGCCTGACCATCGATTCTTTATCACTCCACGCTCGTCCATTCGTCACGCTGAACCGTGATTAACTCGCTTGGAGATTTCTCCCGTTGCCCCTACACTGCCGCTGGAAGGATGAGGGAAAGTTGTCGTCCAGGGCGGCGCCAACGCGACACCAGGCTCATCCTCGTTCGGTGCTTCGACCTGTGACTAGTGCTGCTTGTCCCGATTTCGCCTCTCCTCGAAACCTCGCCGCTAAGTCCTCTCCTCTGAATTATGTACCGATAAGTCTAACGGGCTCAGGACTTTGCATACTAAACCATGCGTATCTCTATGAAAACAGACGGCCTCGGGGGGAGGGGGTAGCCCTTACCTTCGCTTCGAGAGATTTGGGAAGGAAGGCTACGCTAGCCGCGTTTACGCCGATACCGGTGGAACTGATGATCGTCGGACTTGCGGCAACTGAGCCACGTCCATCGGGTCATCGTGTCCTTGGTGAAACCTGGTCCCGCGAAGGTCGTGGGCCTCATCAGAGACGAAACGCCTTGCTCACCCGGCAGGCGCTCTTGTTCGGCCGGAACGAGTTGGCCGGTTTCAACCGGAGCGATGGTGACGAACTTCTCGTCGACAAGATCGGCGTGGGCGAGGGTGCCGTACAGCGTCGGACCGCCCTCGCAAAGCAAATACTGTATGCCGAGCTGCGAACGAAGCAAGCGCACCGCTGCCGCTATGTCGATCGACTCGCCGGTTCCCGCCGCCACGATGTCAACGTGAGGATGCGTCTGCAGCCCACGCAGCCGCTCCCCGCCCGCCGGCGAAGTGACGATGGCAGCATCGACCGCAGCGCCGTCAAAGACCTTCAACTCCGAGAGGTCGAGATCAAGTGCACGAGTCACAAAAATGTTGCGCTGGCGCTTCCGGCCCAGCTTCCCCCGCAGCCGCAACAGATCAGACTCGACTACCTGAAAGACGATGCCCCGGCTTTCGGGACCACGATTGCGCTGCTCTTCGCGCAGGGTGTTCATGCCCATAATGACGGCGTCAGCGTGCGCTCGCAGCAAATCCATCAGCCAGCGGTCGGCGCGCGACTGCGCGATGTCGGAGCCCGAGGCGTACTTGCCCAGCAGGCTGGCGATGCCGTCAAGCGATTGCACGAAGTTGGTATAAATCCACGGGCGAGCGCCGGGCGCAGCCGGCAACCCAAAATTTCCATACGGTGCGAGTGCGCCATCGTCCAACGGCGAACGCTCGCCATGGTCGAAGAGGACCTCGAAAGACGGCGGTATGGCAACATCGGGCATGAGAATCGATTCTATCGTGGTGGTTATTGGTACGCTGGCACTTCTACTAGTGGACAATGGTGTTCGCCACCTTTTACTGTGGGGAATCGCTGAATTCACTGCACGCAGGGGGCAACGATGCCGGAGCGCGGCGGAGTAAACATCGAAGTTGCGCACAAGCTGAATGAGGCCGAAGAGCACGGTGGGCGCCACAATTCGCGCTGGGTCGGCATCCTGGAAATTCTTGAGGCCATCGTCCTGGCGATGATCGCCATCGCGACCGCATACAGCGGATACCAGTCGGCGCGTTGGGACGGCCTCCAGGATGAGCTCTACGCCAACTCGACTCGACTGCGCGTCGAGGCGCAAGGCTTGCAGACCCGCTCGGCGCAGGAGCAAATGTACAACGCGTCGGCTGTCGCCGAGTGGATCAAAGCGGAAGCCATCGGCAACCAGAAAGTTGCCGACATGTTTGAGCGACGCGTGCTCCCCGAGTTCCGTCCCGCGTTTGAGGCATGGAAGAAGACCGATCCGCTGAACAATCCGAATGCTCCTCCCGGTCCCGCGATGATGCCGGAATATCACAACGCAAATGCGGAAGCAGCGGTGAAGCGCGGTGAGGAAGCCACTGAGGCCTTTGAGCACGGTTCCGCCGCGCGCGCGGTCTCCGACAAATACGTACGCGCTACCGTGGTATTGGCGACGGTTCTATTGCTGATCGCCATCAGCCAGCGCTTTAAGACGCACGGCGTGCGCCTGGGAATGGCGATTGTGGCACTGCTGCTGTTATGCCTTCCTTTGTATCGACTGATTGCCCTTCCGCACATCTGGTGAGGTTTGCGATTCGATGGAGATCGAGCTGACCGAAGTTGAGGCACGAGTGCTCGGCGCGCTGATTGAGAAAGACATCACGACGCCGGATTACTATCCGCTGTCGCTGAATGCGCTCGTCAACGCATGTAATCAGAAAAACAATCGCGATCCAGTGATGGGCCTCGACGAAAATGCCGTCCGCGATGCGCTCGCCGGTTTACAAACGTTCAATCTTGCCGGTCCGGCGCGTGGCGCTGACAGCCGCGTCACCAAGTACGAGCACCGCTTGCAGGAAGTGCTCAACCTGTCGCGCGGCGAGACCGCGGTTCTCTGCGTCCTGTTGCTGCGCGGTCCGCAAACCCCCGGCGAGTTGCGCGGACGCACCGAGCGCATGCATCAGTTCGAGGACCTTGATGCCGTTCAGGCGAGCTTGCAGAAGCTGATGCAGCGCGAGCCTCCTCTCGCCGTCGGCCTGCCGAGACAGCCCGGCACCAAAGAGTCGCGATACGCGCACCTGTTGTCCGGCCCGATCGATGTGACGGAGGTGCGCAGCTTGCCTCCTCCCGCCGATCACGTGGACGGCGAAAGAATTGCAAATTTGGAAGAACAGCTTGCAGGATTGCGGCGCGAAGTCAGCGACCTGAAGCAGATGTTCGAAGGATTTCGGAAACAGTTTGAATGACCTAGTCGTCCCCGAACGCGGTGCCGAGTTCCGACCCGTGTACGTTCTCCCACGGTGGCAGCAACTTGATCAGCACCCAGAGGATCAGAAACGGCAGGATCGTCAGTGCGATGGCAACCAGCAATCCTTCCCGCGTGATGAAGCCCATCTTGTAGGTCGTGTAACCCAGGAAGCTCTTGGAGAAGAGCTGGCCGCCGATGACTACGTTCCAGCGCATGGCGAAGATGCCGATCATAGTGAGGCAGCCGGCGACCGAGTAGAGCGCTTTACGTTTGCCCTCTGTCAGCCGCACGACTTGTGTAATGGCGAGCAGCACGATCGGCGTGAAAGTTCCGAGCAGAATTTGAATCACGATGTGCGGAAAGTAAAGCCTGGTGTGCACCATGAAGTCGAGGCTGCGGAATGACTCATCGGACTCATAGATGCGGTGCACAAGGTCGAGCAGCTCGAGTGAGAAGTCGATCAGGAACGCGTAAAAGAGATATTTGGCCACCGTATCGACGCAATTCATGTCGATTGGCTCACCCCGCGCCCGGCACAGAAACATGTAAACCAGCATCACGACGGCGATGCCCGAGACCATCGCCGAAAACAGGAACACCACCGGCATGAGCGGCGAGGACCACCATGGATTCGCCTTCACGCTCCCAAAGATGAATCCAACATAGCCGTGTAAGAGAAATGCTGAGGGAATACCGATGATGGTGATGATCCATCCGACCTTTTGATCGAGTGCCAAAGCGCCTTCGCTGATGTTCGTCGAACCCAGCGTCATTATCTTGTAGAGCCAACGCCGCCATCCGCTCGAGGTTTCCGAGAGGATGACGATGTCCCGGCGGTAATCGAGCCACACTTCGAGCACCAGAACAGCCATCAGATACCAGAGATAGACGAACCCGAACATGGCCATGGCGGAAGACGTGTGTGGAGTCAGGTACATCTCCAGCGAGCGCTCGGGATGGCCGAGATGAAGCTGTAAGGGCATCGGCGCGACCAGCAGAAATGCAAGCGCAGTCAGTAGCGCCAGCCTGTAGGTTGGCTTCACTGCTTCGACGCGGAATACGCGCTCCAGCGAAGCAAGAATGAACGCGCCGGCAACCAGGCCCGTGAGAAACGGGTAGAGCACGATGAGCACGCTCCACTGCAGCTCGATCTCGTTGGGGTACATGAAACCTTCAACTGGAATGCCGTTCATGAGCCTCCTATCGCACCGAGCCGTCCAGGCCGTAGTAGAACGCTTTGGCCTGTGTCGCAAGATGGGGTTTCAGGACCTGCACGCTATGTGTCTCAATGAACTGGTGCACCGGGTCCTTGGGATTCTTCAGGTCTACAAGTTGTCGCGCCCCGGTCGGGCAGGTTTCGCAGCACGCAGTCGTCAGTCCTTTGGTGATGCGGTGATAGCAGAGCGTGCACTTCGATGCGGTATTCGTCTCGGGATTCAGGAAGCGGCAACCATAGGGACAAGCTTGAATGCAGTAGCGGCATCCCAGGCAATACTTCTGGTCCACCAGCACAACTCCGTCCGGTGAGACGAAGGTCGCGCCTACGGGGCAAACCTGCGTGCACGGTGAATCGGCGCAGTGGTTGCACATCTTGGGCACGTAGAAGTTCTTTCCGCCTTCTGTGGTCGAAGCGGGAAATCCGTGCTTGCCGCCGTCGGGCGAATCGACTGTCGGGTTCTCGATCGGCCAGCCGGCGACGTGGTAGCGCTCGACCCAGGTACGGAAATAGCCGTCAGGCACATGGTTCTCGGCCTGGCAGGCTTGCACGCAGGTGCCACAGCCAATGCACTTGGTGACATCGATCAGCATGCCCCACCAGTGCTCGGTCATGTTGTAGTTGGGCGCAGTTTCGGGAGTGCCGGCCAGCACCGCCTCCCATGCGATCGCGGCCGCGGGCAGAAGAACCAGAAAATGACGGCGAGTAACGGTCATTGGCTCCCTCCACTGTCGATCTTGGGACTGTGCGGTTTGTGGCAGGTGTCGCAGACTACGCCTCCCGAGTGCTCGGCGGAAGCCACTTGCGGGAACGTCCTTGGCTTGGCGATGTTGGCCTCATGGCAGCGCACGCACAGCACCGCGACGTCAATCTTGGGCGGCTGTAGCGATGCCGGATCGTCCGCGTGCTTGGCCAATGGACCGTGACAGGACTCACAAGCCACATGCGCATGCATGCCTTTGTTCTTCACTTCCTGGACGTCGGTGTGGCAGCTTTCACACGCGCCGTGCCCGGCAAACATGATCGGTTTGGCCGCGATTTCGGCAAGGGCCGCGCCGCGGTAGTGACCGTATTGTCCAAAGCTACGGGGAACAAACAGGCTCCGGACAACGAGGAACAGCAGAAGTCCGACCACGAAGACCACTGCCATGCGGAACAGGTGACCGGCGTCCTTAAGATTTGCCATAGAGAAAACCGACAACCTCGATCGACGCCGTATTACGGTTGCCCGACGGTATCAACGAGCGCTCCGAGGTTGCATAGGTTAATAAAGGAGAAGTTCCCAACCGGCTGTGTCCTGGGTCACATGGCTTGGTGACAGCATCCGGAAACGTTTTTGGGGTTCGTGCCGACAGCGAGCGGATCCAGTGCGGTTGCGACCAAAGTCAGGTAAACGCAATCCAATGCCTCGAGGACATTCATGAGCGACAAAATCGTCAAGACCGAAGAAGAGTGGCGCAAGGAACTGACGCCGGAACAATATCGCGTGCTGCGGCAGAAGGGAACCGAGAGGCCCTTTACCGGGGAATACGAAGGCGTGATGACTCCCGGCATGTACAAGTGCGCGGCTTGTGGGCAGGAATTGTTCCTGTCAGACACCAAGTTCGACGCTGGTTGCGGCTGGCCGAGCTTCTATCAACCTGTAGGGGAAGGCAAAATCGACGAACACGAAGACAATACTCTCGGCATGCGCCGGGTCGAGGTGACATGTTCGCGTTGCGGCGGACACCTGGGACACGTTTTCCCCGACGGCCCGCACCCGACCGGGCTGCGCTATTGCATCAACTCGGCGTCGTCTGAAACTGGATCCGAAGGAAGAATAGCTCTGGCGATCTTGCGCTGCACAAACTCAACTAACTCTGGCGTGACATAAGGCGGCGGCGTAATACGAAAAATCGGCTTCGACGCAACCGGCTTCAGCGAGATATTGGTCCATGCGGCTTGCGAAATTCCTTCGTGAAGTATAACCGCGTCGGCCCGATCCAAATATTCCTTCGCCGAGGTTTTGAAGTCAGGGTTAGCAGCATCAAGCACCGTGATGTAAAGATCCGGTCGCACGAAGCGCATCACGCTGTTCGATTCCAGGATGGCGTTCTCTGCGCCCGCTAGTTCCTTGCGAAGTCGCGGCATCGCTTCGGCCAGCATTCCCTGGCGCGTCCGCACCCACAACGAGCGCGTAGCGCCCGAAACCAGGAAACGCGACGAATCGCTCTCGCCGCTGCGGTCGCGTTCTTCGTTGATGGCCCACGAGTGATCGGCCGTCTCGCAATCGCATGGCTCGCCGTTCGCTGAGCAAATGCCGTGACCGTACTGCGTAATCTTGACGGCAGTCCAATGCATCTCGGGCAGCGCAGCAATGATGCCGGCAACGACGCTGGTCTTGCCGACGCTGCGCGAATGTCCACCGACGACGATGAGAGCCATGACTTCCTACTTCTCGCTTCTGCGTGTAAGTCGCGAAAGAGTGGCCAACTCTTTCAGGTACTCGCGCACCGGCTTCACCGGCGTTCCCCAGAACACCACGCCTTTGCCTCGGATCGTCTTATTAGGCAGCACGCCCGCTTGTCCTCCCAGGATTGCGCCCGCCTCGATATGAGCGTGATCGCCCATGCCGACCTGGCCGCCAAGTACGCAGTCACTGCCGACACTGCAACTGCCGGAAATGCCCGTCTGCGCAGCGATGACAACGTTCGCCCCAACGAAGCAGTTGTGGCCGATGTGCACCATGTTGTCGAGCTTCGTGCCGGGGCCGATGATGGTCTCGTCGAGCGCGCCACGATCGATGGTGCAGTTGGCCCCGATCTCGACGTAGTCGCCGATGACGAGACGGCCGACCTGGGGAAACTTCACGTAGCGTCCGAGCTTCTCATCGCGCACGAACCCGAAGCCGTCCGAGCCCAGCACCGCGCCGGCGTGCACGATCACGCGACGGCCGATCGTCGTTCCCGAGTAGATAACGACATTAGGATAGATCTCGCAGTCGTCGCCGACGATGACGCCTTCGCCGATGTAGCAGCCCGCCGCGATGAAGCAGCGCTCGCCGATCACGGCATTGCATTCGACGACGGCGTGCGCGTCCACGCTGGTACTGGCCGCGACCGTCGCGCGAGGATCAATCACCGCCGTGGGATGAATCGCGGGCGGATATTGCTTCGCGGGATACAGCAATGTAGCAGCGGTCGCGAACGCCAGTCGCGGCTGCGCATTAATCAGCAGTGGCTTGGTGGTGGTGATCTCGGCGTCCGACTCCCGCACGATCACCGCGCTGGCGTGCGAGTCCATGGCGCGTTCCAGGTGGCGCGCCGATTCCACAAACACGAGGTCGCCGGATTGAGCGTGCCCAACACTGGCGACTCGGGCGATCTCGATCTTTCCACTGCCAATAAGACGAGAAGCGGTGAACTCCGCGAGGGCTTGCAAGGTCTGCGGCATGGGACAGTTATAGGCGAGTGCGGAGGGAAATTCAAAACCTGCGCCCACAAAGACACCAAGAAGCAGAGTAAGCCTTCTTGACCACCGAGAGTCCGAGGGCGCTGAGAGACAAACTAAATCGGCAAGCATACCCGTCCTCGAACTGCTTGTCGCTCTTATATCCGGCGCCGGAAGCGAAAGCGAAGCGCCAACACTCCCATGCCGATCAGCGTGCACGTGCCAGGTTCAGGGACGTAAGTCGTCAAATCATAATTGCTGTCGGGACGCGCATAGAATTCGAATTCTGCTGAAGCTCCTCCGATCGATTGCCAGCCGTTCGACCAGGAACCTGTGAAAGTGTAGTTGTAGAACTGGAGATCATTGAAGACCTCTCCGGTGATCGCATCCACGTATTCCACTTCGTGATAGGCGCCTCCCGTGACCGCTCCAGAAAACATGCTTTGACTGGCAAATATCGTTCCGGTGACCCCTCCACCCGTTATGGGGCCGTTTGCGGTCCCCGTACATTGGACCGGGTCGCACACCCAGGTCCACGTCACGCTCCCCACCGTCGGATCGAAGTCCATCGTGGCGAGAATATTGTTGATGTCAGGAAAATACGCAGTAAAAGGGAAAGGCGAATAGAAGTCACCCGTCATCCAGGGCACGACAGCAGCACTGGCTTGTGAGATACCTGCTGTAACGAACAAAAAGGAGAGCAGGTAGACGGTCGAAAGAACAAAGGAGAGCGGACGCCTCGGGCGCATGATTCACCTCCATGCAGTATCCCCTGGCGCCATAACGTATCACAGACCAACCCCTGGCGTCTAATACAGTGGCGGTTCTTCCGGCGGCCGCGTCTTCCAGCGGCGATGCACCCAGAGCCACTGATTGGGATATTTGCGCACGTACTCTTCAAAGACGCGGTTGAACAGCGCCGTATTGGCGATGGCGTCAGCCTCGCTGTTTCCGGTTCGGATCAATTCGACTGCGGGGCTGAACTCGACGCGGTACTTGCGCAGGACCTCGTCCCAGATGGTGAACGCCGGAATGACACTGGCGTCGGTGTGCAGAGCCACGCGCGCAATACCCACCGCCGTGCAGGCGGATATCCCAAAGAAGTCAACGAAGACTCCTTGCGGGGGCGTCATGTTGGTGTCCATCAGGATGCCCACGGTTTCATTGTTCTCCATGGCGGCGAGCAGACCGCGCGCGAATCCCTGCTTCCCGATGACGCTATTGCCGTGTAGCGTGCGATAGCGTGTTACGAGAGCATCAACCAGGGGGTTATCGAGCGGACGGACGACAATCCGCATCGGATGGCCTTCGAGAGAGTGGAAGAAGGAGCCGATTTCCCATCCCCCGAAGTGGCCGGTGAGAAACAGGACCCCCTTACCGCGTTTTTCGGCAGCCTCAAAGTTCTCGAATCCGCGATAGACAACAACTTGCGAGACATTCTCTTCGTTATAGCGGGGGAAGAGACAAAACTCAGCCAGCAGCCGTCCCAGAGATGTGTATACACCGCGCAGGATGCGACGGCGTTCCGCGGCTGTCTTCTCCGGAAAAGCCATGGAAAGATTGCGCATTCCGACACGCCGTAAGCGTGGATGCACGTAATAGACGACGCGACCGATAGAGATCCCGATGCCGCGCGCCAGGGGTCGCGGCAGAGCACCAACGAAGCGCACAAGCAGAAGCAGCGGGAAGTATTGCAGCCAGTCAATCATCAGGGGGACTTGATGACCCTAGCACCGCGCGAGAAGGGAAGGCAAACAACCTGTTCGGTGGAGCGCAAGAAGAAGCGGTGGCCGATGCCACCGCATGTGAGCCTGAAAGGTCGATCCTAATTTCCGTCGTTGCCCGGGTTCGCGGAGTTCGCCTTCGCGGGAGCTACCGCGGGTACGGCTGCGGCAGGTTGCGGTGCTGGCGAAGTTGCGGCTGCGGGTGCGGGCGCTGCGCTCGCCGGAGCAATCGCGTCAGCCGAATCCGTCGGCGGCATCGGAGCTGCCGCGGCGTCCGCCATTGAAGCCGTCGGCGCCGGCGTTGCCGCAGGAACAGCATTCGCGGTAGGACTGGTCATTGGAACAATCCCAGGCTTCGCACCGCGCGGAGTCGGCGCATACCGCTCAATTGTTGCCAGAAAACTCTGGGTGTCGGGCGGCGCCGGGACCTCGCCATTCAGCAGCGAGTAAAACGTCCAGTCCTTGCCGTAGAAGGCTTGGGTGTCGCCGCCGTCCTGTCGTACGACCGAGCCGCTCAACGAAACTCCCAGAAAAAGTCCACGTGAGCGCGAGTAAGTCAGAATTTGGGCACGCATAGTCAGGTCGGTCGCGGCTTGGGCATCTCGCCCTACTGGACCGGCGGCGGCAGAAGCATCGGCGCCGAGTTTGAATTTGCTTTGCAGAAGGTGCTGCATCCCTTCATCGGTGCGAATGACCAAAACCAGGTCACTGGCCTGGCCGCCGGCCTGGAATCCAAAGCTGCCGCCTTCCATGCGGAAGAATGATGGCGTGCTCCACCCCATGGCGGTGCGGCACGTCGCGACACCTTTGCCGTAATTGGCGCCGAAGATGAAGCTGATCTTCAGCATCGAGGGCACGATGGCAATGCATTTCGCGCCCGACAGGATGCTGTCAGGAATGCCCTTATCCGGGGCTTCCATGATCTGGCTCATGATGGTGGTCGCGCTTTGTATGCGCTCAATGTCGGCGCTGCGGGTGGCTGAATCCGCCGCCCAGCCGGCGGTCGCTAGAAACGCCAGCGTGAGGGTCGTTAAGATCTTCATGGCTCGACTCCAGACATCGGTGCGTTGGGCCAGTCAACACCGGCTGGAGCCATCTTAGTTGCATTTGTGGGTGGTTTTGCCGAATACGAGCGTGGTGCTGGTTACTCTCTAGTGTCGTGACGCGCAGGTCGAAAGAACCGTACCTGCAGCAATCAGAGGCAGATAATGCCGGCGAAAACTAGAGGGTTAGAGGAGGAGACCCTCTCACCCCCTCTAACCCTTCTCCCAGGTTCTTGTGGTAGTAACTGGAGTATGCGCACCAGAGTGACGCGCCGCAAGTAACGAAAGTACATAGGCACTGTACTTTAGTAACCCGCAGCGTCCAGATTTTGGACAACCGCACGAACCCAACCGCACCAAAGCTACTCCGCCTGATTGACGCCAAGCATGGAATGCGTCAAAGCGTGGACGGACAAGGCAATGCGATTGTTGACCCCGGTCTTGCGCATGAGATTGGCGACATGGGCTTTCACCGTACGTTCTTCAATGCCCAGCGCAAAACCAATCTCGCGATTGGAACGTCCACTGATCAGCAGACGCAGGACCTCGCGTTCACGATCACTGAAAACCAGCGGACGATCGACCCGGTTGGGCGCCGGGGAGGTTGTGACTCGTTCGATGAACTTGCTGATGATATGGCGTGAAGCCCACACCGAACCATCGTTCACAGTGCGAATCGCCTGCTTGAATTCTTCCGCAGGCGATGATTCCTCGATGTATCCCTTGGCGCCTGCCTTAAGGGCCCGAATGGCCATCTCGTCGTTTGGCGACGAGCCCGTGGTGATGATGCGCACGGAAGGATTGATCGCCTTCAGTCCCGCCATGATGTCATACATTGCCCCGTCAGCTCGGGCTGTAATCAAGACCACTTCATAAGCACGGGTGTTGAAAATCGACGAAGGCGAACAGCTTTTCAGTTCGAATTCGGAATCATCTTCAAAGAGTGCATGAAAGCCGACGAAACGAAGTGGATCGCTTTCCACCACTGCGACCCGTATAGGACTTCTCGTGGCAGACCTCAACGTAGACCCCTTGGTTAGTTGCTGCACCAGACTAGTACAAAACGGGGTGATTTTGTTCCCAACTAAAGTGC
Source organism: uncultured Acidobacteriaceae bacterium (assembly GCA_963738905.1). Taxonomy (GTDB): domain Bacteria; phylum Acidobacteriota; class Terriglobia; order Terriglobales; family Acidobacteriaceae; genus DASRAA01. The sequence goes on along the minus strand of CAVTYG010000003.1, from coordinate 66,065 downwards.
TATTAGCCGAAGAGGTAACACCGCGTCGATGAAAGTCCAAAGGCCTCTGCTGTACATGCGGGGGACGCCGATAACGGTCTGTTAGGATGCGCAGTTAGTGGAGTTCGGTCGGCCGACTGGCATGTCCTTCGGCACATGGCCCTTTGAGGAAGACTGATAGCGCGTGATGGTTTTCGAGCATTCGAGGGCTTTGCCGGCAGCGGTAATCGCTGTCGGCTTTGCATTGCTGGCGCGCCTCCTGCGAGCGGTCACTGACGGCGGAGCCCTCGTCGGCGCAGGCGTCGCATTCCTGTTAATGAATGCCTGCGGGCTAGCCGGATTTCTGCCGATTCTGGCCGTCTTCCTGTTGACCTGGGTTGCCACCCGATGGCGGTCGGAGCGAAAGCAAAACATCGGCGTAGCCGAACGTCGCGGTGGCCGCCGAGCGTCGCAGGTGCTCGCCAATCTGGGCGCAGCCGGACTTTGTGCGATGGCTGCCGCTGCTTTTCCCGAGCAAAGTACCCTATTGCTGGCCGGCAGTATGGCCGCCTTGGCGGAGGCGACAGCAGACACGGTGTCAAGCGAGATTGGACAAGCAGTTGGCGCTACACCACGCCTGATTCTGGGACTGGCAGCTGCGCCCGTCGGTACGAATGGCGCAGTCAGCCTGGAAGGTACTTTGGCAGGCTGCATTGCGGCCAGCCTTGTCGCTTGGGTCTCGGCGTTCTCCAACATAATTCCCCTGAGATGGTCGCCGATGATTGCGACGGCCGGAGTTCTCGGAATGCTGTGCGACAGCGTTCTCGGGGCGACATTCGAAAACAAGGCCCGCATGGGCAACGATTCCGTGAACTTCGTCAGCACGGTTTTCGCTGTGGATTTTTCGCTGCTGGCACTTGTGGCGTTGCGAGGCCTTGGCTGGTAACCTTCAACCTCTGCTTTCTCGATCCAAAATTCTTGTGAGTGGCTGACAGATGGAGCGCGCCTTGAAACGAACCGTTCTGGTTTTGTGCCTGTTGGCGACATGTGGAACCTGGATGTTTGCGCAGCAGTACGACATGCTGATCCGTAACGGGCGCGTAATTGACGGCACCGGCAACCCGTGGACCTATGCGGACGTCGGCATCATCGCCGATCGCATCGCATTCGTCGGACACGCGGCTGCGAACGTCACCGCGAAGCGAACCATCGACGCAGCGGGATTGATCGTTGCTCCGGGCTTCATCGACATGCTCGGTCAATCGGAGTTCAACCTGCTGGTCGATAAGCAGGCTGTGAGCAAGCTGACGCAAGGCGTGACCACCGAGATCACCGGCGAAGGCGATTCCATCGCGCCGACCAACGACGCGCTGAACGCCGAAAACGCCGACGTGTTTCAGCACTACAAGATCACCGGCGACTGGCGTTCGCTGGAGGAATATTTCCAGAGGCTCATAAAACAGGGAAGCGGCATCAATCTCGGGACCTACGTCGGGGCCGCGCAGGTGCGCAGGCTAGTCATCGGGACCGCGAATCGAGAGCCGACCGCAGCCGAGCTGAAGGACATGGAGATCGCCGTGGATGACGCCATGAGCGACGGTGCCATGGGGGTATCCACATCGTTGATCTACGCACCCGGAAATTACGCGAAGACGGAGGAGTTGATTGTCCTGGCGAAAGTAGCTGCTGCCAAAGGCGGAGTCTACGCCTCGCACATGCGCAGCGAAGGCGACAGCGAATTCGATGCCCTGAACGAGGCCTTCCGCATCGGTCGCGAGGCAAACATTCCCGTGCAGATTTTCCACTTGAAAGTCTCGGGCAAACAGAACTGGGGAAACATGCCGAAGGTGATTGCGGCCATTGAGCAGGCGCGCGCCAGCGGCCTCGATGTCACCGCCAACCAGTATCCCTACGTGGCGGGAGGAACCTCGCTGGGAGCGATTGTTCCGCCGAAGTACCACGACGGGGGAACCGACGCCTTCGTTGCCCGCTTGAAAGATCCGGCGACGCGAGCGCAGATCAGGAAAGACCTGGCGGGACCGGGCAGCGGTTTCGAGAACCTATGGCTCGCCGCCGGTGGAGGCGATGGCGTGATGGTCGCCTCCGTGTTGAATCCCGACTCGAAGCAATACGAGGGCAAGACCGTCACGCAAATGGCGCAGATGGAAAACAAAGATCCTCTCGACGCAGCCTTCGATCTAGTCATTGCCAACCGCGACAACGTGGGCGCCCTCTACTTCATGATGAGCGAAGACGAAGTAAAACTGGCCATGAAACAGCCATGGGTGAGCGTCGGAACCGACCATCCGGAGGTGAGTCCGACGGGCCCGCTGAATGAAGGCCGGGCCCATCCCCGCGGCTACGGCAGCTTCGCCCGTATCCTGGGAAAGTACGTGCGTGACGAGCATGTGATTACGCTGGAAGACGCGATCCGAAAGTTTACGTCTCTTCCGGCGCAGCAGGTGAAGCTGGAGAATCGTGGGTTGCTGCGGACCGGATACTTCGCCGACATCACCATTTTCAATCCTGCAACCGTGAAAGACGTTGCCACCTTCGACGACCCGAACCGCACATCGGTTGGATTTGAGTACGTCTTCGTGAATGGTGTCCTATCGGTCGAACACGATAAGGTCACCGGCCAACTTGGCGGGCGTCCCCTGCGCGGCCCGGGTTACTCCATGCGCGACTATGCGCCCGACGGCCTTCCACCCCGCGGCAAAGTGCAGGGAGCGGTGACCGACGAAGGTGGCTACGGCGTGCCGCGAACCAAGGTAACCCTGACCGATGCGCGCGGTACCGTTGTCGGCACAACCACGACAAAAAAAGATGGCCGTTACGAAATCCCCTTGGAGCAGCCGTGCAACGGCTGTTCGCTGAAAGTCGAGCGCGCGGGGTTCATAAGCCAGACACACTCTGCTGTGAATTACAACGGCACGAACTCGCTGTGGTTCGGTTTTGCGATGAAACGAAGCAATTCGGCTGCCGGCGATTAGCCGCAGTTATCAGCCGTCGGTCAGTTCTTCGAAGTTCCCGAAACAATCGCAAGGGGCGCTGCGTCTAATAATGCAGCGATCCCGCACATCCCCAAGCCTTGAAGCGGGTTTGTGCTTAGAGCGGCATGAACAGGTGGAAGATACTTGCGATAGGCTTGAGTCTGGCGCTGGCACTGATTGTGTTCGCCCAGCATCGAGCTGCCATGACCGACGTTTCCGCCTTCAGCAACGTTATTGATCTGACCCACAACCTCAACGACCACTCCCCGAATTGGGAGGGTACGGAAGACTCTCCCTTCCACGCCAAAGTGGTCGATACCGTCGAGCGCGACGGATATTATGTTCGCACCTTCAGCACCGAAGAACATTACGGTACGCACCTCGATGCGCCTGCGCACTTCGCACCCGGAATGTGGACGGTGGACCAGATTCCGCCGGAGCGACTGGTGCGACCGCTGGTGGTGCTCGATGTGCGCAGCAATGCTGCCGGACATCCGGATTACGAGGTCAGCGTGCAGGACATCGCAGACTGGGAGAGTAAGAACGGGGAGATTCCGTCCGGCGCGGTAGTAATCGCGTACACCGGATGGGATGAACGCTGGAACTCGCAGAAAGCGTTTCGCAACGTGGGAAGCGACGGCCAGATGCACTTTCCGGGCTACTCGCTCGAAGCGGCAAAATTTCTGGTGAAGACGCGTGACACCGCTGGCCTGGGCATCGACACCATGTCCATCGATCCGGGAGCGAGCAAGAACTTTCCCGTACATCACTTCACTTCCAAACTGAGCGTCTATCACTTGGAGAATGTCGCGAATCTAGGATCCGTGCCGGCCTCCGGCGCGACAGTTGTGGTTGCACCCATCAAGCTCGAAGATGGATCAGGTGGGCCGGCGCGCGTGTTGGCGCTGGTGAAGTAAAGCGGTTCCTAACAGATCTACGCGAGTTGAAAGCCGGGCAACCGCAATGCCACGCGGTCGAATGTCAGGGTATGTTTGCAGCCCGCTTTGGCGTCAAGCGCTACGATCAGGGCGTCTGCAAACGAGCCACGCTTTTCCTTGAGAGCAACAGCCGCAGTGAATACCTCCTGCTCGTTTTCAATCACCAGCACATCCGTCTGAAGCATGCGCTCGAGAGCAACGGCAATTTCCTCTGGCGCTAAGTCGTACGCGCGCTCGAGCACCCATACCGTCTCCACCATCGTTACGACACAGATGAATCCCGGATTCTCCACGGATAGCCTTCGCTCAAGAATGTCAGTAGCAATCCGCGACTGTGCCGGGTCGTCCTGCGTGAGATAGCGGACAATAACGTCGGTATCCAGCCCAATCATCCGCGCTTGCCGGACCGGACGGCCGCAGCTTCCGACACCGCCGCATTCATCTCGGAGATGGTTACGGCGCGCCTTTTGGCCTTCAAGATGCCCCGCAACGCCGAAGCTGGCAGTTTTGGCAGAAGGACCACGGTGCCGTCCGGATGAACGAAGAACTTGACCCGATCGCCGGCCTTTAACCGTAGATGCTCCCGTATCGCTTTAGGGATGGTCGCCTGGCCCTTTACGGTAATTGCTGATTCCATGTTCTGCCCCATTACATTTTAGCAGAAGTAATACTCAGCTCTGACTGAGTCCGGAGCCCGCCGCACGAGCGAATAGCCAAGAACGTTCTTACGTTAAGTGCATCCGGTACAGCGTATAGCTCACGGTTTCGCGGAGAGCTGCCAGCCATCGTCCAAAAAGAGTTTTGGGAATCGACCCCGGACGCGGCGAGATGTACACCGTGATGCCTTCGCTTTCCATCATTTTTTTGGCGCGGTAGAGGTGATAAGCGTCGCTGACCAGCAACGCTGTCTTCAGTTCGTTCGCCTCCAGAATCACTGCGACGCGTTGCGCTGACTGGTCAGTGTCGCCCGCTTGGGTTTCGGCGATAAGGTTTACGTCTGGAACGCCGAGGTCCGAGAGATAGTCATGGCCGACCTGGCCTTCGCTGAAGTGTGGATCGTTGCCTGAGCCTCCCGTCGTGATGATCAGTGGCGCCAGCCCTCGCTCGAATAGTTGATACGCGTGGTCAAGTCGCGCACGGTAAATCGGCGATGGGCGCCCGACATACTCGGCAGCGCCGAAGACAACGATGGCGTCCGCGGGACGGGCCTCGTCGTAGTGCGCCTGATGCATGATCAGGAAGGCAGTGACCAGCAGATACATCGCGCAGGCGAGAACCGTTAGGACAGCCAGCCAACGATAGGGATGCGATTGGAGACTGCCGGGCCCCGTGGCGACTACTCCCGGCCGAGCAATTCGACGATCTGCTCGGAAGGTATCGCTCCCTGACGCAGCAGGCGCCATGCGCCGTCCTCGCTCGTTAAATCGACAATCGTAGAAGGCATATCGCGCGGCGATTGTCCGCCATCGACAATCAAAGGCAGACAGTCGCCCAACTGGTCGCGAACTTCAAGAGCGTTGGTGCACTCTGAAGCCCCATGCAGGTTGGCTGAGGTTGCGGTAATCGGCGATCCCACGGCACGAATAATGGCCAAGGGAACCTCCGCGGCGGGCACACGCAGTGCGACGTTGCCGGTATTGGCAGTCACCTTGAGAGGAATCTTGGTGTCGGCCTTCACGATAATGGTGAGTGGGCCGGGCCAGAACCGCCGCGCCAGTAGGAAAAATGTTTCAGGCACCGGCCACGCAAGTTCAGAGGCCTGATCAACCGACTCGATTAGCAAGGAAAGCGGCTTATGGCGGGAGCGCGTCTTAATGTCATAAATGCGATCGACTGCGTGGAGGTTAACCGGGTCCGCCGCCAGACCGTAGAAGGTGTCTGTCGGCATGCCAACCACATTGCCGCCGCGAATCTTTTCCGCGACATAGGTCACCAGGGAAGATTCGGGACGATTGGCGTTAATTTTGACGATCTCGGGCCGCAACCATGCCTCTTTGGAACTAGGATTCAGGCGCGCATGGACCGACGCACGTCCTGGAGTTTGTAAGCAAGCAGATTACCATGACGCGGCTTGGTCACGCCCACAGCGTTGTACGATAGACCCGGTCTCCGAACCGTTATGAAGAGTACCGAATCCGAGGATCGCCTGCGACCCGTCGGGAGCCGCCAGAACTCCCGCGTGAAGGAACTGCGCCGTCTGTTCCACGATGCTACGCCCAACCAGCGGGGAGAGGTGGCCGTCGAAGGCGTTCACCTGCTGGAAGAGGCCATCCGCAGCGGTCTCCGGCTGGAAACCGTGTTCTTCGCCGAGTCGGCGAGGGAGCGGGCAAACCGCTTGGTGCCCCAGGTGTCATCGCACACCGAGGTCCTTTTGTTGCCGGATGAGGTTTTTGCCAGCGCCGTACCGACCGAGACCCCCCAGGGGGTAGCGGCGGTGGTGAAAGTCAAAGCGTTTGCCGGCGCCGACGTATTCGCACCCGAGCCTGCACTCATCGTTCTTTGCGCCGGCTTGCAGGACCCAGGAAACCTGGGAACGATTGCGCGTTCGGCGGAAGCGTTCGGGGCGACCGGAATTCTACTGGGCGAACGCACCGTCAGTCCGTGGAACTGGAAAGCCCTAAGAGCTTCGTCGGGGTCGCTGTTTCGCGTGCCGACCGCCAAGGTAGAGCTGGCCGCGACAGTGCGTGATGCGAAGGCCCGCGGAGTGCGGGTACTGGCTACCTCGTCGCATAAAGGAACGCTGATCTCGGACGCGGACCTGCGGGCGCCGGTAGCCATCATCGTTGGCAACGAGGGTGCAGGAATTTCGAAAGACATTCTGGCTCTGGCCGACGAAATCGTTGCCATTCCCCAGGCATCCAAAGTGGAGTCATTGAACGCCGGCATCGCGACATCCGTAGTGCTATACGAAGCCGCCCGGCAGAGAAGCCATTCACCACAGAGACACAGAGACACGGAGGATTAGAATTTCTTCTGCTGCTCTAGCCCGAGGAGGTTCAACGTGGCGCAGGAAGGTTCAGTTGTATTACCGAGCATCGATCATGAATACCAGTCGTACCCGGAGGCATCCCTTACTCGCCAAATCATCGCTGCTGCGATCGAGGTGCACCGCGCACTCGGCCCGGGGCTTGTGGAGTCGGCAGATCAAGCCTGTCTCTGCCACGAATTGCAGTTGCGTGGTCTCGAATTCATGCAGCAGATCGATCTCCCGCTTACATATAAAGGAGTGAAACTGGGCTGCGGCTATCGCATCGATTTGATCGTAAGTAAGGGGTCGTTGTCGAATTGAAGTCAGTGCAAGAGATTCTTCCAGTGCATGAAGCCCAACTCCTTACCTACATGCGGCTAACGAACTTTCACGTCGGACTCTTGGTTAACTTCAATGTTGCGGTCTTGAAGAACGGCATAAGGCGCCGTGTTTTATAGAGTTAATTTCTCGGTGTCTCTGTGCCTCGGTGGTGAAATAAGAATTTGAGCCTGTTCCAGAATCTCGCCCCTCAACCCGACGCGGACAAGACCCGCCCTCTCGCCGATCGCATGCGCCCTCGCACGCTTGACGAGTTCGTTGGCCAGGAGCACATTCTCGGGCCCGGCAAGCCATTACGTGTGCAAATCGAGCGCGACGATACCGGGTCGCTTATCTTCTGGGGACCTCCCGGCGTTGGTAAAACAACCCTGGCGAAAATTATCGCCGGCATGACCCACGCCGAGTTCATCGAGTTTTCGGCAGTGCTCGCGGGCATCAAGGAAATCAAGCAGGTCATGGCCGATGCCGAGCGTGCGCGGCAGTACGGCACGCGCACCATCGTCTTCGTCGACGAAGTTCATCGCTTCAACAAAGCCCAGCAGGATGCCTTTCTTCCCTATGTCGAAAAGGGCAGCATTCGCCTGATTGGAGCGACCACGGAGAATCCCTCCTTCGAAGTGATTTCAGCCCTGCTGTCGCGATGCCGCGTGTACGTTCTGAAGTCCCTGACCGAGGAGCAGATCGTGGGTCTGCTGCGGCGCGCCTTGGCCGACAAAGAACGAGGCTTGGGTGAACTCGGCCTCGAAGCAGATGACGACGCGCTGAAAAAAATCGCAGCCTATTCCAGCGGCGATGCCCGCTCCGCCTACAACGCGCTGGAAGTCGCCGCCACCCTCGCACGCGAACAGCCCGAGCCTCGCATCACTGAGGCGATTGCCACCGACGCTCTTGCAGAAGCGAGTCCTGCGTTATGACAAAGCCGGCGAAGAGCACTACAACCTCATCTCGGCCCTGCACAAGAGCGTGCGCAATAGCGATCCCGACGCCGCACTCTATTGGCTCGCACGTATGCTCGAAGCGGGAGAAGATGGCCTGTACGTCGCCCGCCGCATTGTCCGTATGGCGTCCGAGGACATCGGTCTCGCCGATCCCAATGCACTCAGCATCACTCTCGCGGCCCGCGATGCGTACGATTTTCTCGGAACGCCGGAAGGCGACCTGGCGCTGGCGCAAGCGGTGGTGTATCTGTGCGCAGCTCCCAAGTCGAACGCGCTTTACACCGCCTACGGCGCAGTGCACGAAGACGTCGAGCAAACCGCGCAGGACCCCGTGCCGTTACATTTACGCAACGCTCCGACTGGGTTGATGAAGAATCTCGGATACGCCAAGGGCTATCAGTACGCCCACGATCTCGACGAAAAAGTCGCCGACATGCAATGTCTTCCCGACAACCTCAAAGACCGGGTTTACTACCATCCGACCGAAGAGGGCATCGAAAAGCGCATCAAAGCGCGGCTGGAAGAGATTCGCAGTGTGAGGAGCAGCTCACCACAAAGGCACGGAGACACAGACAAAAATCGACTGAAAGGCCAAAAGGAAACTTAGGCTTGAAACGGTAATAGGCTTGGTCTCATCGGGGAATTGAATTAATCAAACTCCTCCGTGTTCTCCGTGCCTCTGTGGTGAATTCTTCCTACCGCACGAATCGCCGGTGGTCCTTCAAAATGCACCGGTCCATCACCACAAAGATTCCCGCATCGCGTGCCTTCTTCGCCGCCGCTTCATGCACTACGCCCTCCTGCATCCAGATGGCGGGTAGCTTGAGGCGAATCGCCTCCTCCACGACCTGCGGCACGTGTTCCGGACGGCGAAACACGTTTACGATGTCGATCTTCTCTGGAACATCCGCAAGCGACGCATAAGCCTTCTCACCCAGCGATTTCCGAATCTCAGGGTTCACGGGAACGATGCGATATCCCTGTGACTGCATGTACTCCGAGACGCCATAGCTGGTGCGGAACCGGCTGTCGCTCAGCCCGACAACGGCGATGGTCTTCGCGTTCTTCAGCAGTGCGGTGATCTGTTCCGATTCGCTCACGGTATTCACGAGAGAGGGTTACTTACGCTTCCGTTTGAGCTTGCCATTGCGCGAAGCTCTCACCGGAGCCGCCAGCAGTCCGGAATGGTGTTCCAGCTCGGTCACGACCCGGTCATATTCGTCGAGAAGAGGCTTGAGGAGCGGCGTCACCCCCGCGGCGCGAAACTCCTGCACCAGCGACCGGTAGTACCACAGCACTTTGATCTTCGAGGCGGAGAAGCGTTCAAACACCGGATCGCCGTACTGCCGCACATCGCGCAGGATGGCCCGCGCGTTGTACAGTTTGTCCGCTGCCGAGACGAAGCGCGTCTCGGCATCTTCATGTCGCACCCGGCGCAAATACCGCAGCTTTCGCGGATACCACTTAGGCTTGCTCTTGCCTTCCTCACCGTAAGAGTCCGTGCAGCCATCCACGATCTTCGCCACGCGCGGCCCGAACATTTGCTCGATGACCTTCAGCATCGCTCTCCCGCCGTGGTCCTCGGCAGCATCGTGCAGCAGCGCGGCAATGCCCATGTCCTCGTCGCCGCCATAGTCGAGAACGATGGCGGCCACACCCAGTAAGTGTGACAGGTACGGGATGCCGCTCTTCTTTCGGTCCTGATTGCGATGCACCTGCGCGGCAAACAGCATGGCATGATCGAAACGAATCGACAGTGGCGAGAGTTTCTTAGTGGCGAGGCGCGGCTTTCGCATAGTTGCTCAACACATCGGAAGAGCGTGTCCACCAGAATAGCGAAAAAACACTCATACCGCCCGCACGAAATGGCGAGCCTCAAAGAGATCAGGTATCAGTGACCACACGCGCAGTCGTCGCAAGGCACACCACGTAGGCCTTGCAGGCCTTCGCGCGCCACAATCGGCGCCATCGCCAACGCCGCCGCAGGATCGGCCCACCACCAGCCCAGCAACGCGTTCAGCGTGAGTCCGGCGAGAAGAATCAACGAAAGATACGCGCAGAAATCGGCCTGGCGTGAGTCGGAGTGCAGTGCCCTGCTCCCGATTTGAGCCGCGACGCGACGCTTGGCGCGGCCCAGCAAAGGCATCACCATCACGGCGGCCACGGCGATCAGGATCCCCGGCAGGCTCCGGGTCGCGTGCTCGCGAGTCCATAGCGCGCGCATCGACTCAATGGCGATGTACATGGCCAGCAGCAAAAAGCAGCATCCGACAATTTGATGCGCCCGGCGTTCGGCCTGCTCGCGACGCCGCGCATCATGGTCAACGCCCAGCCGCCACAGCAAAACCACCGCCGACGCCGTTTCGATAACTGAGTCGAGCCCGAAGCCAACCAGTGCGATACTGCCTGCGAAAAAGCCCGACAGCAGAGCAACGGCCGCTTCGAACCCGTTCCACGCGATGCTGAGATATTCCAACCGCCGTCCACGCGCAACGATAACTTCGCGATCGTGGATCGCCGCCGAATGTGCCGGTGAGGCAGGATGCACGGCTGTAATTATAAGTACTTGCGCAGTGTCACGAATTACTAATTACTCTTCAATCCATCCGCACCAGAAACACGCCGCCCTCTTTCACGTGCGTCTTCGCCGCGACTTCCTGGGCTTTGTGTTTGTCGTCGCCCTCAGGTCGAATGCGCACCCATTCGCCTGTGGGTCCGGTGAACTGGATGACGTTCGCCCCCGCGTAGTGTTCTTGTAGTTTTTCTTTCAGCTTGCGGGCTTCGTGGTCACTCTGGAAGGCGCCAATCTGCACGCACCATCGTCCACCTTCCTCGATCGGCGCCGGAGCCGACAGCACTTCCACCTTCACCATCGCCGTGCCGGGCTGCCAAACATCCACCGCCTTGGCGGCCGCCAATGACAAGTCGATGACGCGATCTTCGATGAACGGCCCCCTATCGGTGATCCGCACGATGACGGTGTGCTTCGTGGTTTCATTGGTCACGCGCACCATCGAATTCAGCGGAATCGTCCGATGCGCCGCCGTCAGCGCGTTCTGGTTATAGACCTCGCCGTTCGCGCCCTTGTGGTTGTGATACGGAGGCCCATACCAGCTCGCGAGTCCGGTCTCAACATAGATCGGCTTGGCTTTGGGATTGACCGTCGTCTCCGGCGCAGGCTTCGCAACCGCAGTCGTCGCGGCTGGCGGCGCTGCGGTTACGGTCGGCGGAGGCGGTACATGCTTGTTCGACGCGTTCTTATGTTTGCTGCACCCCGTCAGCAGCAACGCGCCCAGCAAAATACAGGTGAGGAAAGGAAGCCGCGTGGTCAGCCTTTTTTCTGCTGCGTCTGCGTTTCCATGTAGTCGGCCAGCTCCTTCAACTTGTCCGACGCCACCCGCAGTCCCTTGGTCGAATGCTGCCGCACCAGGGGAACCACCTCGTCGTTGATGTAGTCGAGGAGCTGCTTGGTCTCGTCTTCGACGCGCTTCACCGTGTCGCCGATGACATCGTCGAGCTTCTGCCCGGCCGAAGCGAAAGGACGGCCGTTCGGATTTTGCGTAGTCACTGCAAGCCACCTTATGAGTAGCGGAATCGCTGAGCAGATAGATTATGGTGCGATTCAGTGCCGCGGGTCAATTGGCGAAGAGGATGCCGGGAGAAGGCAGCAATTAGCCGCAAGCAACGAGCTACTAGTTGTCATCCCGACGCAGCGACCTGCTTCTTGATTTGTCATCACGAGCGGAGCGAGGGATCTGCTTTTCGTTAGCATTGCCAGGAATCTGGGTGCCCCATCCTTTCCCGTCCTTTGGGAAAGGGGGGATCAACAATCCTTAAACCGTTGTCATCCTGAGCGAGGACGAGCCGAAAGGGCGCGCGTCCGAGTCGAAGGACCTGCTTTTCGTTAGTATCGCCAGGAATCTGGGCGCCCCATCCTTCCCGTCCTTTGGGAAAGGGTGGGATCAACAATCCTTAAACCGTTGTCATCCTGAGCGAGGATGCGCCGAAAGGGCGCGCGTCCGAGTCGAGGATGGCTTTTCGTTACATTGCCAGGAGTCTGGGTGCCCCATCCTTTCCCGTCCTTTGGGAAAGGGTGGGATCAACTCTCCATCGCCAGCGCACCCTCTGGAGCCCGCAAGGCGCCATCTGTGTTAGCCGTGGGCGTGGGCCCGTGGAAACCAATCGCATCAACCGACGGTCGAGTCCCACCGCAGGCGGCTGCCCGTCTCGCGGATGCTAAAATCACGCTTACGTTCCCCGCCGCAGCCTCGAATTAGGCGCATTTCTCGCGGGGTTTAACAGTCAATTTCCTATGCTTACCAGGATTCCGAAGTTCGTTCCATGTTTCTGCGCTTCTTCGAGCAGAAGGGACACAAAGATCGTCCACTCCTCCTCCCTCGTCCCGGCCAACGACCCCACGCTGCTCTTCACCAACGCCGGCATGAACCAGTTCAAAGACGTCTTCCTCGGCCTCGAGAAGCGCGACTACTCCCGCGCCACCTCCTCGCAGAAATGCGTGCGCGCCGGAGGCAAGCACAACGACCTCGAAAACGTCGGCTTCACCAACCGCCACCACACCTTCTTCGAGATGCTGGGCAACTTCAGCTTCGGCGACTACTTCAAGAAAGACGCCATCGCCTACGCCTGGGAACTCGTGACCTCGAAAGACTGGTTCGGCATCGATCCCGAAAAGCTCTACGCGACCATCTTCGAAGGCCAGGGCGACATTCCGCGCGACGACGAAGCCGAGAAGTTCTGGCTCGAAGTCGGCGTCCCCAAAGACCGCATCTTCGCCATGGGGATGAAAGACAACTTCTGGCAGATGGGCGACACCGGCCCCTGCGGCCCCTGCAGCGAAATCCATTACGACATGGGCATCGCCGCCAGCGACGCCGGACACACCGACTGCAAGTTTCCCTGCGAGTGCGGCCGCTACGTCGAAATCTGGAACCTCGTCTTCATGCAGTTCGACAAGTCGCGCGGACGGCAAGTTCAATCCGCTGCCCAAGCCGTCCATCGACACCGGCGCGGGCCTCGAGCGCGTGACGGCCGTGATGCAGGGCGTGATCTCGAACTACGACACCGACTTGTTCGTGCCGCTCATCAAGCGCGCCGCCGAATTGACCGGAACGAAGCAACTCGATGAAGAACTGAAGCGCGAAGACGTGGAAGAGCAGCATCACCAGGCCGCATCGCTGCGCGTCATCGCCGACCACGCTCGCGCCGCGACGTTCCTCATTTCCGATGGCGTGCTGCCCATGAACGAAGGCCGCGGCTACGTGCTGCGCAAGATCATCCGCCGCGCGATTCGTCACGGACGCCTGCTCGGCGCAGAGAAGCCGTTTCTGTACGAGATGGTCTTCGCCGTCCGCGACATGATGAAGGACGCGTATCCCGAATTGATCGAGTCGGCGAATCGCGTGTCGGAGACGATCAAGGGCGAAGAGACGCGCTTCGCGCACACGCTGGATATCGGGCTGAAGCGACTTGGAGGAACGAGCTTCGAATGGCTCAGAACGGTGCTAGACGACTGCGATCGAGGAAAGACTCGAAGCACGAAGGATTCGCAGATAGTCCGACGCTCTGCATGAGGATTGACGCTCGCAGCTGGAATCAGGCGACATCTGAGCGAGCCATGGTCGCTCGGACTCTGACGAGTCGAGTGCGTCGAGCTCAGTCGTCCAGCAATTTCCGGGCGACGAGGCATTCAAGCTCTACGACACCTTTGGTCTGCCGCGGGACTTCATCGAAGATGCTGCTCGCGATGCAGGCATTGACTTCGACTCTGCCGGCTTCGACGCCGCGATGGAAGAGCAGCGCAAGCGCGCGCAGGCTTCCTGGAAGGGCGGCGGCAAAGCCACCGCGAGTCCCGCCTATCACGGCGCTGCCCAAGACCGTCTTCGAAGGCTACCGCCAGACCCGCTCCGACAACTGCGAAGTCCTCGCCATCATCAAGCTCCCCGGCAGCGCGACGAGCGCCAAGACTCGATTCGCGACGGTTTCGTATCAGGGCACGACTTCAGTCGTGCCGATAAGCCGCCTATTATTTGACCCGCCGAGCGGGCTTCAGCCCGCGAGGCCAGGCCTCGGCGCGCAGGAACTCCAGCCCGGCGAGCGCGGCGAAATCGTGCTCGACCACACGCCCTTCTACGCCGACGCCGGCGGACAGGTCGGCGACATCGGCTGGCTCTACGCCGCAGACCACAACACGCTCGTCGCCGATGTCGAAGGCGTCACCTATCCCGTGCAAGGCGTCCGCGCGCATCGCGTCGTTGCCAAGCAGCCGATTCATGTCGGCGACAAGCTCGATGCCGTCGTCAACGACGAAGTCCGCCGCGCCACCATGCGCAATCACACCGGCACGCATCTTCTTCATGCCGCGCTGCGCGAAGTGCTGGGCTCGCACGTGAAGCAGGCCGGCTCGCTGGTCGATCCCTCGCACCTGCGCTTCGACTTCTCCCACTTCGCCTCACTCGGCGACGAAGAATTGCAGGACATCGAAGACCTCGCCAACCGCGAAGTGCTGCGCAACGATCGCGTCGAAGTCATCGAAGACGTGCCCATCGATGTCGCCGTCAACGAATACAAGGCGATGGCGCTCTTCGGCGAAAAGTACGGCGACAAAGTTCGCGTCATTCGCATCGGCGACTTCTCCACCGAACTCTGCGGCGGCACGCACACCGCGGCCACCGGCGAAATCGGCCTCATCAAAGTTTTGAAAGAGGGAAGCGTCTCCAGCGGCGTGCGCCGCCTCGAAGCCGTCACCGGCGAAGGCTCGCTGCGCCACTTCCGCAAAGACCATCAACTGGAAAACGTCGTGTCCAACGCTCGTCCGCGTCGGCGACGATCAATCTCCCGCCGAAGCGCTGCGCCAGGAACTCGAGCGCCGCGACGACGAACTCAAGAAACTCCGCAAGGAACTCGAACAAGTCCGCATGAAGTCCGCGTCGAGTTCGGTTCAGTCGGCCGCCGAAAATGTGCGCGAGGTCAAAGGCGTAAAAGTCCTCGCCACCCGCGCCGACAACCTCGATCGCGCGCAACTTCGCGTGCTGATCGACAACCTGCGCAACAAGCTCGGCTCCGGCGTCGTCGTACTCGGCTCGGTCAGCGACGGCAAAGTCGCGCTCATCGTCGGCGTCACCAAAGACCTCACTTCGAAAATTCAGGCCGGCAAAATCATCGCCGAAGTCGCGAAGAAAGTCGGAGGCTCCGGCGGCGGACGTCCCGACATGGCCGAAGCCGGCGGCAAAGATCCCGCAGCCCTCGACTCCGCGCTAGCTGAAAGCTACGGTGTGGTCGAAAACCTACTTCAGTAATTCACCACAGAGGCACTGAGGCCCAGAGAAAAACGAACTAAAGTCTTAAAAAAATAGAAAGGGCCATCTGCGCTGATCCGCGAAATCCGCGGGTGCTTTTGCCTTTTGCCCGTCTTGCTGTTCTCCGTGCCTCAGTGCCTCTGTGGTGAACTCTTCGTGGTCACCTCAGATACGCCACGCACTGCTCCACGCACTCCTCCAGCGGCCGCGACGTATCCACATCCAGTTTGGGTAGCGTGATCGGTTCGAAGTACGACTTCACCAGAAAATACAGCAGCGGGTCGCGATTTTTCGCCGCGTGCTTGTCCTGGTCTTTCTTGATTCGCTCAAGTGCAAGCTTCCTCCGGACAATGTAGATGCAGTATGCAGAGGCCCGCCCCGACCATGGCAGCCGCCTTCGCGACTTGCTGCACATGGTGAGTTCGCGAAAAAGTCCGGCCATCGAGAAAAATGAACGGCACCTTGTGGTCGGCTCCGATACGCTGCGCAGCCATGAGAATTACTGACATACAGAAGTCATTCTGCCCGCTGGAATAGGTAATCGCACCCGGCGGAAACAGCGCGGCGCGGACCTTGTCCTTGCTCAGCACAATTCCGCCGAGCCGCTGGGCGAGGGCTTCGGAGAGGGCGGTCTTTCCCGTTCCGGGAAGCCCGGCCATGATAACGAACCGTGTCCGAAATCCGCGCATGTGGCTATGTTAATCACGCTAAGACGTGATCTACGTCCTTTCCTGCTCAATCCCTCGCGGGTACACAAGATGGAGCGTGAGGCACGGCATTGGTGTCCTCGCTCGCTCGCGGCCTAGGCCGGGGCGTGGAAATGGGCTCTTGGCGTTACCAGTGGGATCTTTGACAAAAACAAGCTAACCTCAATGTTTGAGCGACTTTGGGTAGGTGATGGCTGCTAAGTCATTCATTTTACTAGCGCGGCTGGATTGAGCGGCGTGGTAACTCCTTTATTTTTGCGACTTTACCTATAACTCTTTTATTTGTGCGACTTTGCAGGCAGTCGTCGTGCAAACCGTTTGTTTCTGCGACTTTGCAATTTCGCGCGAGGGGGGTCCCGCGGGGGTGTCTGCCGCTCCTCTGTGGTTATGGTTATTTCTGTGGTGCCGGCGGCTCCGGCGGGTCGAAGTATTTCGCGAAAATCGGCGTCGCATCGGGAATTTCTTCGATCCGCCAGATGCGCTTCTCCGGAACCCTCACCATGCGCACACGAATCTCATCAAGCCCGAACGGATTCGGTTGCGGCAAACCGCCGATGAATACCTCCGCCGTATCGCCCTTCACCTCGGACCGCAGGACATGCACGCCGCGAGAAATTGTGAATGTCGAGCTGGCTGAAGCCCGACGTGCCGGTAAGTATGCCGTTTCCGCTCAACAACAGACGAATACGCGTTCCGCACACCGATGAGCGTCCAGTCATGGAACTTGGGCGCCAATTTGTTCAACCACTCGATCCGTGTTTCGGTGAAGGGCAGCGGATCGTCCTGAAATTTCTTCGTATACTTCGCCACCAGCACGTCGGTCAGCGACTGGCTGATGGCCTGTGCAATCCGTTCCTCATCCACATATCGCCGGGCTCTGCCGTAGTTCTTTTCGCGGACCGCCTCGCCTAACTCCGAAAGCGAATATTCCGGCGTGCTGGTATAGCGATACCACCAGATGCCGCCGCAAACGCTTGCTGCCAGCGCGATCAGCAGAATGACGGCCGCGCGCTCGCGCCACCGATTGCGCTCGAATTGCCAGCCGCTATCAGGTTCCATTCTCAACAGGATACGACGCGCCGAAAAAACGCGTTTGCGCGCAAGAGTCAGGCTGACACCCACCAAAAACCCCTCGTATTCTCACTGTGATAGACGGCACTGGCGGACGCACAAACGGTGCATCTTCGGTGACAATTGGCCGTCTAACTTGCTACAGGTGATTTATGGCGACTGTTGAAACGGGCTATCTGCAGACCGCACGCGAGCAATTGGTGGCGCGGCGGGACCGTCTCGAAAATGTTCTGGAAGAGCATTCGGATGAGCACCTGAGTCAACTGCTGACGCAGGTGGACCAGGCGCTGAAACGTATTGACAACGGACAGTTTGGCATGTGTGAGGTCTGCCATGAAACCGTGGAGGCTGACCGGCTGTTGCGTGATCCGCTGCTGACGGTGTGCCTGGGATGTCTCTCGCCCCAGCAGCAGCGGGCTCTGGAGTATGACCTCGAGCTGGCGGCACGAATCCAAAATGGTCTGCTTCTGCCACCCGACTTGGCGATTCCAGGATGGCAGGTCGCCTATCACTATCGGCCAGCGGGCGTAATTGGCGGCGACTATTGCGACGTCATCGGCGATGGCAAGGGCGGCGCCTATTTTTTGATCGCAGATGTTGCAGGCAAAGGAGTTGCGGCCGCGATGCTTACGGCGAATCTGCGTGCCGTCTTCCGCGCGCTTATCCCGCTGGGGCTGGATGTCGAGCAACTGCTGACACATGCCAACCGGCTGTTCTGCGAAGGCAAACTTCCCATGCAGTACGCCACGCTGGTTTTTGGGCACAGCTCGGCTACTGGGAAGTTACAAATCGTCAACGCAGGTCACCTGCCGGCGTTTCTGGTGCAAGGCGGGAAAGTAACGCAGCTTGAGAGCGATACGGTCCCTCTGGGATTGTTCGCCGATCAGCAATTTACTGCCTGCCACAAATTGATGGGCCCGAGCGACATGCTGGTGTTGTACACCGACGGAGTTACGGAAGCGCAGAATGCGAACGGGGTTGAGTACGGCATAGCCAAGTTACAGTCGCTTATCGAAGAGCGAAATATCTGGTGCCCGGAAGAATTGATCGCGTCATGCCGCGATTGTCTGCAGGCATTTCGCGGAGACGGTGAGCGGGCAGACGACGAGACAGTGTTGGCGATTCAGTTCACCGGCCCAAGCTCTCAGTTAGTGGCATGAATGAACCCAGTTACAAACACGAAAGCTCCGGGAGACCGGAGCTTTTGAACTTTATGGTGCCGAAGAAGGGACTCGAACCCCCACACCCTTGCGGGTACATGGACCTGAACCATGCGCGTCTGCCAATTCCGCCACTTCGGCGCGGTAAGCGCACGAGTTAGATCAACTCGTTGCGGGCATGCATCCGATTGTACAGGCGCTATCTAGCGCACGCAACGCGATCACGACAGTCTAGCTGGCGGCAGCGTCCTGTTCGCTATGGCCGAGCGTGCCCTGCTGGCCGTATTCCTTCAGCTTGTTGTGCAATGTCTTGAGGCTGATGCCGAGGATCTCCGCTGCGCGGGTCTTGTTATTACGTGTCGCTTCGAGGGTCTTGAGGATAAGTAGCCGCTCCGCCTCATCTACGGTCGTACCGACACCGAGGTGAACCGAGTTCGCGTCGTGGATTGGAGCTCGGGTAATTGCCTTGCCGAAGCCGGGCGGGAGGTGTCGCATTTCAACCGTGGGCCCGTCGCAGATAATGACGGCCCGTTCCATGGTATTGCGCAACTCGCGAACGTTGCCCGGCCAGTTATGGGCCTGGAAGGCAACCATCACCGATTCGTCGACCCCTTTCACGGTGCGCGAGTGCTTTTCATTCATGTCCATGAGCATGGCGTAGACCAAATCGGCGAGGTCTTCTTTGTGCTCCCGCATAGGAGGCATGTGAATGTTGAAGACGTTCAGGCGATAGTAGAGATCATTGCGTAATTCGCCGCGCGCCACCGCGTCGTCCGGGGGTTTGTTGGTGGCCGCAAGAACGCGAACATCGACGGAGGTTTCGGACTTGGCGCCGAGCCGACGGAGCTTGCGGTCCTCGAGGACGCGCAAGAGTTTTGCCTGGGTGCCGATGGGCATTTCGCCGATTTCATCGAGCAGCAGAGTTCCGCCTTCGGCGAGTTCAAAGCATCCCGTGCGACGTTCCACGGCGCCAGTGAAGGCTCCCTTTTCGTGGCCGAAAATTTCGCTTTCGATCAAGGTTTCGGGTATTGCGGCGCAGTTGATCGCGACGAAAGGCCTGCTCTTGCGATTGCTGAGGGAATGGATGGTGCGCGCTACCAACTCTTTGCCGGTTCCGCTCTCGCCGGTGATGAGCACCGAGGCCGTACTGGGCGAAACCAGCTCGATGAGGCGGAAGATTTCCTGCATCACCTTGGACGAACCGACGAGTGAACCCAAGACTCCCACATCGCGCAGTCTGCGGCGATTGGCCTCAAGTTCGCGTTCGGTGCCGCGCAGGCGTGCCGCATTTTGAAGGATGTTGCGCAGACGAGTGGGGTTGACTGGCTTCTCGATGAAATCGAAGGCCCCGCGCTTCATCGCGGTCACAGCAGAATCGACGCTGCCCGCCGCGGTGAGCAGAATCACGGCGACCTGCTGCGGAGCGTGAGCGATGCTCTCCAGCAGCTCCATGCCATCCATGCGTGGCATCTTCAGGTCGGTCACCACAATAGCGGGTTGCCAGGATTCGACCTTGGAAAGCCCCTCGACGCCATCTTCGGCGGTCTCCGCCTCGTAGCCCCAGGCACGGACCAATTCGGCGAGCCCGGTCCGCTCGTTTTCTTCGTCCTCAACAATTAATACTTTTTCCGCGTGCATGCTGAATAAGTGCCTCTTGAAGTGCCGGAGGGAAAGACTGTTGTGTATCTACGCAATCCAAGCAACCGGCATTGGTTCGCCCCGATACTCCCGAAGGGAGGTGGAGCGACAGGTGGCGTGCCATTAACTTAACACTTTGTGTGCCGTTGCGGGAATGTTGTGAATTTGCGGGCGGAATGCGGAGAGACGGGCGGCAGATGGGCAGATTGAGCGTGACGCCGCGACTGGAGGCCGATGTGCTGTTCGGGGAAGAAACGGGCTGGGCACTGGGATGGACGGGAAATTTCGGAATTATGTGTACAGTTCCGTTAATCTATGTTGTACGATGCTGTTATAAGCAGTTTCGCCGTGCATCGGGGCGTACGGCCGGAGTGAAGTTTTTGGTGTTGGCTTCACCTCGGTTTCGGGGGCAGAACGACGGCTTGAAATCCCGGTTATAAAGTCAGTAAACAACGGAAAACAGTAGTTTTGTATAAGTTCTTGCATGCTGTACAATCGGGAGCTGTCAAATAGCAGGTTGCGCTTTCGTGCACCTGATCAAGTTGGAACAATGAACCCCAGTAGGCCACTTTGCTGACGGTACTGCTAGAGTTCCGGAGGATTACGAATGGCTTTTTGTGATGGAGTCCCGAAACGCGTTGTAGCGACAACGATCGCGCTTGCGTTTGCCGTATGTATGTTGGGCTCATTTGCCGCAGCGCAAGTTACTGTTCAGCCAAAAGCCGAGATTTTTGGCGGCTATTCATGGTTACATCCCAACGGCTACGTCGACTGGGGAAAGGTTCCCGACATTGCGCACGGCTGGAACGCTTCCAGCACGTTTTATCTGCCTCAGGCACATAACCTGGGAATCGTGATTGACGGCAGTGGCCACTACAACAGCACCTATTCCAACGTTGGCTTAGGATTGGCTGGATTGCAGTATAAGTTTCGCAACGATCAGTTTTCTCCGTTCATTCGGGTGTTGGCCGGCGCTTCGCATATCAGCCCGGCTGGCATCCCGTCGGAATGGCGGGCGGTCGTAGGCGGTGGCGGCGGATTTGATCTGACGCTGACCGATTTTATTGCGATCCGTATAGCCCAGGCCGATTACCTGTACACCACCTATAACCCGTCGTTGTTTACAGGGCACAGCTCGACCTGGAACATGGTTCGCTTGTCGGCTGGCGTGGTGTTCAATTTGGGCAACTACTATACGGCTCCTGTGTCAGAGGCGTGCACGGCGACACCAGCTTCGGTAATGGCGGGTGAGCCGGTGACGGTGACGGCGACCGGCACCAACTTCAACCCCAAGCACACGCTGACTTATTCCTGGACCACGACTGGTGGCAAGCTGGCCAGCCCGACAACGGCGACGAGTACGGTTGACACCACCGGGCTCGCCGACGGCACGTACACGGCGAACGCCACCGTTACCGACCCAAAGGGGCCGAAGCTTCATAACGTGGCGAATTGCGGCGCCAACTTCGCCGTCAATAATCCGCATAACCCGCCGCAAGTTACTTGCCAGGCCAACCCGAACACTGTGAACTCGGGTGAGACCTCGACCATTACCGCGAACGCTACCAGCCCGGATGCGGGCGTGACGATCAGCAGCTACAGCTTCTCGGCTCCGTCAGGCAAACTGACCCCGAGCGGCAACACGGCTACTCTCGACACAACCGGCTTGCCTGGCGAGACGGTTCCTGTGACGGTGACTGCCACCGATTCGCGCGGCTTGACCGGCACCTGCACTACGCAGGTTGGTGTGGTCGCACAAATCAAGTGCGTCAACATCGAGGATTGGGGCGAGTGTACCTTCGAGAAGGATCCGAAGCGGCCGTGGCGTGTTGACAACGACTGCAAGGACGTCCTCGACAAGATGGCTCTGCGTCTGCAACAGAACGCGAACGGAAAGCTCTCCGTGGTTGGCTTCACGGATGAGAAGGAAGTCGTGAAGGAGCAGACGATTGGCGCCCAGCGCTCGGTGAACGTGAAGTACTACATGGTCCAGGATGATCTCGGACCCAAGGTAGACGGATCGCGCATCGAACCGCGTGCGGGCGGAACCAAGGGCAAGGCGACCCACTTCTACTTCACGCCGGATGGCACGCTGTGCTCCGGACAGGCAGTAGAGGGTACGCCGGTCGACGAAAACGCGGTGAAGGGCCAGGCCCGCAAGGCTGCCCCGGCACCCCACAAGAAGGCGGCAAAGCCTGCCGCGCCTCCGGCGCAGTAGCTAGCTGCTCCTTCCAGTAAGACCATCCGGCGAGAGGCAAGTCCTCTCGCCGGTTTTTCTGTGCCATGACGCTCGAGGCTAGCGCAGTATCACCGTTAGGGGCCGCCTGACGAAGAGGAGATTCTGGATTGGTTTCCGGAGCCGCTTCGGCGGTGTATCCTTATTCAAAGGACTTTTCGGCTTTAGCAGCCCATCCTGCGTATTTGCCGCGTGCCTGGAACTGACTTTGCTACTGCCGCGCGGCACCCTCACGCGGGTATGATTTCTGGCGGGACAGCCAAATTCTGAAGTGCCACGTGGAGAATTATCTGTGGGTATGAAGCGTACCGCGTCTGTTGTTGCGACGCTGTTTTTGAGCGTCGTGTTCATGATTTTGGTCGGCAGCCAAACATCGATTGCTGCCGATTGGAGTTTGATCGGGCCCGACGGTGGAAACGTCCGCAGCCTGGCCTATGATCCCAGCGATCCGACCCGGATTCTGCTGGGCACCAGCGCCGCACAGTTGTTTGTCTCCCACGACGGGGGTGAAACCTGGGCGCCCTTCGCCCACCTCGGCAAGGGCGACGACCTGGTCATCGATCACATCGTCTTTGATCCGACGAACACCAAAACGATTTACGCCGCCGGCTGGGGACTCTACCACGACGATGAGGGCGATGTATTCCGTTCTGACGATGGAGGGGCAACCTGGAAAGCCCTGCCGGGGGCGCATGGCAAATCGATCCGCGCGCTGGCGATGGCGCCCAGCGACCACAACGTTCTGGTCATCGGTGCCCTCGATGGCGTGTTTCGCTCGCGCGACGGCGGGGCGACTTGGGAAAAGATGACGCCGGACAATCCAGAGGTCACGGCGAATTATTCATCGATGCGGAACTTCGTTTCGGTCGCGATTGACCCGCAGAATCCAGACGTCGTTTACGCAGGAACACGGCATCTCGCTTGGAAGACTCCTGACGGGGGAAAGAGCTGGCACAGCATTCACGACGGCATGCTGGACGACTCCGACGTGTTCAGCATCATCGTCGATCCGAGGACTCCGTCCCACGTCTACGCTAGCGCCTGCTCGGGAATCTACCGAAGCGACAACGGCGCCGACCTGTTTCATCGAGTGCAGGGCATGCCGCACTCGGCCATCCGCACCCGGGTGCTCAAGCAGGACCCGGTGCGTTCAGCGATCGTGTATGCCGGAACCACGGGCGGTATGTGGAAGACCGTCGACGGTGGGGCGAAGTGGACGCTGGTGACTTCGCCGGATGTGGTTGTCAATGATGTATTGATTGACCCGCGCAACCCGGAGCGAGTGATGATTGCTACCGATCGCGGCGGGGTATTAGCGAGCAACGACGGTTTCGCGAAGTATCAGCCGTCGAACCGAGGCTTCTCTCATCGCATGGTGGGATCTGTCATTGCCGACCGCAAAGATCCGAATCGGCTTTACGTCGGTATCGTGAACGACAAAGTACACGGCGGCATGTTCACCACCGACGATGTTGGTAAGACGTGGCTGCAGGTCAGCAAAGGACTAGGCGACCGCGACATTCTCAGCCTGCAACAGGCCGACAATGGAGTTATTTATGCGGGCACGAACCACGGCATCTTTTATCTGTCTTCTCTCATCGGGGCGTGGCAACCGGCGACCATGATTAATGGTCCGGTGCCCGAGTGGCAGAAAAAAGAAGAAGCGCCCGAACCGGTTAAAGCCGCGCCAACGAAGTCGAAGTCGGGCCGCCCGGTTGCGAAGAAGCCGGTAACCATCGCGAAGAAGGCGCCGGTGGAAGTACCGATTCCCGTCGCCATCGCGCCTCGGGTGCGCTCCATTGAAATCACTGACAAGGCCTGGTACGCGGCGACGAACGAAGGGCTGTTCATCAGCGTGGATGAGGGCAAGAAGTGGTATGGAACACCGGTGGAGGGTGAGAGCGATTTCGTTGCCGCCAACGAGTACTCGGACGGTTCTCTTGCCCTGTGCACGGTGAAGCGCGCATTCCTGTCGCGCGATGGCGGCCGCACCTGGTCGGACGTCGCGATTCCCACTTACGTAACCGGCATCTACGACTTCACCATGACGCCCGGAGGCTCGGTGTGGCTGGGCACACCGGAAGGTGCGATTCAATCGACCGACGGCGGTAAGACGTGGTCGCACGTGCTGGGAGGTCTTGCGCCTCACGAAGTGCTCGGAGTGGTTTACGAGCCCGGCACGCAGCGGCTTCTCGCGACTGCAATGAAGTCGCACACCGTCTATGAGAGCACCGACGGCGGAAAGAGCTGGAAGCAAACCCCCGAAGCCCGATTTTCCATTCGTACGGTGATGAGCTATCAGGGGCAATTGCTGGCGACGTCATGGCACAACGGACTTCTGCTGCAGCACGTGGATACCGCCGCGAGCAATCCGAACTCGGTGCAAGTGGGGACTTCGACCTCTGCCAAGAGCCAGTAGAACCCAAGGAACCAGTACATCTGTCCGGGAGGCTTGCCTCCCGGATTTTTTTGCGCCGGGAACGGTTTCTGACATTCATGGGCGAGCAATTCCCGCAATGGGAATCAACGGCGAGAGTGCGGTTCCAATTTGGATTCTGGAACTCAAAGTTCAGCGCTATCTGTAAGTGCCGGTGACACCGCAGTTTCTGAGGGCGCAAAGGTTAGAATCCTGGCCGCTGGCGAAAACCGCATGACGGGTCACGTCCCAAAAAAAGAACCGAGTGCACCGATTATTTTTCGGTTCTGCGGGTGCGAATTCGCTAAGGATCACCGATCGAGCAACTTGCGTGGCCGGAGGGGATTGGCGGAAGGCGTGCATAGTCGGTGGTGTGCTTCGGTGGATTGCGGTGATGCGAATTACGGGAGGCGCAGTTGGCAACCAGGGTTCAACGGTCATGAACCGCGGAGCGCGGCAGCCTGGGACTGAGGATTGCGAGGATTTCCTGCATGGCCTTAACAACGTGCTGGTCAGCGTATTACTGAGTGCGCAGGTAATCGAGTGGAAGCTTCCGTCCTACAGTCAATTCAGGCGCAATCTTCATGAGATCGAGCGCAGCGCGCGGCGGGGATCTGACCTAGTGGTGCGCCTGCGTAATTGTCTGGCGAGTCTGGATCCTGCCGTCACCGGCCTGGATCAAAGCGGATTCGCTCCGGACGCCGATGGTAGCGGCAGAAAAGTGTCGAGCGAAGACAGGAGTGTGGGCGGATAAGCCGTGTGTTGCCGGCGGCGAAATACGGTGGATTCGTGGACCCATTAGGTGGCCAGCACCGACGTAGCTTCGTCATCGTAACGGGAGCCTCACACATCGATGTGATGCCCGCACTAGCGGTAGCGTCCCAAAAGGGGACAATGGTCAAAGGAGTCACTAAAGTCCAATTCACCTGTAGCGCCACCGAGCAACAGCGGCAGAGAGACGAGGGCACCGTGGTAAGCACCGAAACGGAATCGCAAGTCGAGTTGAGCGTCGAATCTAACCTCCTGACAGTGCTCGTTGTTGACGATGAGCGAGGAGTGCGGGAATCATGCCGCGAGGTAGCACAAGCCCTGGGCTTCACCACCTTGATCGCCGATTCCGCCGAGCATTGTTACCACTCCCTCGAGGACTCCAGCGTCGATGTGGTGTTGCTGGATGTTCGGCTGCCAGGAACCAGTGGACTGGAGGTTTTGCGTGAGATCAAGCGGCGCCGCCCCGATACTGTGGTGGTGATGATGACCGGCTTCGCTACCGTCCAGTCGGCTGTCACGGCTATGAAGTCTGGTGCTTACGACTATGTGACCAAGCCATTCAATTTTGACGAGCTTCGGGCGGTGCTGGATCGCGTCACCTCCCATCTCCGCATGGCCACCGAGAACCGTTTATTGCGCGAGCAGGTAAAGTCGCGGCACGGGTTTGGAGCGATGGTGGGACAGGCTCCGGAGATGGACCGTCTCTACCGGATCATTTCCAAGGCCGCGGTCAGCACCCATCCGGTGTTGATCCTGGGAGAGAGCGGCACGGGCAAAGAACTGGTGGCGCGGTCGATCCATTACTCCGGCCCTTTTCGGGACAAGCCATTCATTCCGGTCGACTGCGGGTCGCTGGTGCCCAGCCTGATCGAGAGCGAACTGTTCGGCTACGTAAAAGGCGCTTTCACGGGCGCAATTCGCGCCAAGGACGGACTGATGGCGGCGGCCGACGGCGGGACCGTGTTTCTCGATGAAATAGGCGAGCTTCCTATCGACTTGCAGTCGAAGCTCCTGCGGGCGCTTCAGGAGAAGGAAATTCGTCCAGTGGGGGGTACGCGGGCGATACCCATCAATGTTCGGGTGCTGGCGGCGACCAACCGTGACCTGGAAGAAGCGGTGCAGCAGGGAAGCTTCCGCCGCGACCTGTACTTCCGGCTGAATGTTCTGACCTTGCGTGTACCTCCACTGCGTGAGAGGAAGCAAGACATTCCACTGCTCGTAGGGCACATCCTGGAACGCGTGACCCGCACCACAGGCGTGGCGCGCAACATCAGCGATGACGCCCTGAAACTCATGCTCAACTACGACTGGCCGGGGAACGTGCGCGAACTGGAAAACTGTCTGGAGCGCGCCTGTGCTCTCACGACCGGCCCCACCGTCCACATTGCTGACCTGCCGACGGGGTTGCAGAACTTTCATGCGAAAGAGCCTATGGTTCCCATTCCAACTGAATCGAATGGCATTTCGACACTGGCTGACCTGGAGAAACAGGCGATTCTGCACGCCATTACCACACTGCATGGCGACAAGCTGGAAGCAGCCAAGCAACTCGGCATCGGCAAAACCACCCTGTATCGCAAACTGAAGGAATACGGCTCGACGGTGTAAGTTACCGGACCCGATCCTTCCACTGCCGCGCGACCCCGTGTTGCAACGGGAGGGCGGAGTTGTGTCCAACGAATTCAACCGGAGGAATCCATGATCGTTCTTATCACCGGGTCACCGCGGGCGCGGGAGTGCGCTGTGGCGATCGAGCGGGAAACCCACCTGAAGACGGCGGTTGCGACGTCGGCGCAACAAGCGCTCGAGCTTCTGCGGAACAACGAATACGAGTTGCTCGTGCTGGACGAGTCGTTCCAGCAAGTTGACCCGGCGCGCGGACACCAGATCCTCGCCGCAGCAGGCCTGGCGACGCCGGTTTATATCAATCTGGCGCTCCATGGCAGCGAGCGAGTGGCCCGCGAGGTACAGTGCGGGTTGCGGCGGCGGACGCAGGAACGAGTGCGCTCCCTGCGCGCGGCGGAGAGCCTGCTGCACAACGAATTACGCAGCGACTTGACCGCGGTGCTCCTGAATTGCGAGCTGGCGATGCAGGAGAAGTCTCTGCCGCAGACTCTGGCCGGCCGGCTGCACACAATGCACGATCTCGCCGAAAAAATGCGCAGCCGGTTGGAAGAGCGAGCGCAGCGAAAAAGCAGGGTTTAGCTCACCACACCGGACACAGAGCTGTGGAGGACCGGCATTCTCGCGCCGAGGCGTCCAATTTTATGCGAGGGGACAACATGCACTGCTGAGCGGCGGACTCCTGTTCTCTTTGCCCCGCGCGGCGAAGGCTTTTGACTTTGACTGGCAACGGCTGCCTTATCACAAGGCCACGTGTCCTAAGTCCTTTCCCATCCCGGTCGACGCGGTTATTCCTGTCTCGTGAGGCAAGGAAGTTGTGTGCCTCGCCGGTCTTCGCCCAGTGCGGAGCAGTAGCGGTGCTCTTTGAAAACGTAGACGCCTCTGGCGGTTGGCGAGCTAAGATCCCAAATCCGCAAAAAATGCCGGATAATAGCGATATAAGTCACGCGGGCTCAAATAGATACGGATAAACACCGCATAGTCAATGGTTTAAGAACGATTTCTGGCTAAGCCATTGATTCTAAATGGCCGCTGTATTGCTAATTCTATGTTTCACTGTATGGCACCGGTAGTACACTAACTCGCTCGGCCGACCTCATTATGTGTCTTTGCAATATTCAGTCGCCTTCGATTACTCGATCCGCAACGCCTTCATCGGCTCAATGGACGCCGCTCGCCGTGCCGGCAGAGAAGCTGCCAGCAGCACAACCAGCCCGACCAGGATGACTCCCGCGATCAGTGTCACCGGGTCATACGCGCTCACCCCGTAGAGCTGGGTCCGCAACATGTAGGCGAACAACAGGGACAACGGAACCGTGATCGCGATGCTGATGCCCGTCAGCCATAAGACGTCCGACAGTACGAGTCGCACCACGCTCATGCGGTCTGCCCCCAGCGCCATGCGGACGCCGATTTCACGGGTACGCTGCGCGGTGGAATAGGCCAGTACACCGTAGAGGCCAATGGCTGCCAGCAGAATCGCCAGGACGCCGAAACTGATCGACAAGAGCGCGACCAGCCGCTCGCTGGAAAGATTGTCGGCGATCATGTCGTCCATGGTGCGGAGTTGCCCGAGCGCGAGTTTGGAGTCGAGCTGCTGCATGGCGAGCCGGATGGAATTCTCGGCAGTGGCGGGTGGCTGAGTGGTGCGCACGAGGAAGGTTACGAAATTAGGCTGGGTGGACTGGAAAAGCGCCCGGTACACCGTACGGCGAATCGGATCGCGCACTCCGCTGTGCTTGGTGTCGCCGACCACGCCGACAATCGTCGTATTGACCGGATTCTGCGCGTTGCCAAAGTTCACTACGCGCCCTAGCGCAGCCTGAGGCGTGGCGAAATAGTGCTGGGCGAAACTGCTGTTCACGATGGCAACATCCTCCTTGCCCACAATGTCGTCATCGGTGAACAGGCGCCCGGCCAGCAATGGAACCTGCATGGTGCTGAAGTATTGCGGAGTGATCCAGGGTTGTTCGGCCTGCATGTCTTCGTCTTCACGTTCGTTGTATCCCTGAATGCGAATGTTGCCGTTGTCGTCTTCGCCCGCCAGATCAGGATCGTCGGTGGCTCCCACCATACGGACTCCGGGCAGCGCCGAGAGCGTTTCCAGAATGCGCCGGTTGAGCGGTGTGACCTGGTCGGATTGATAGCCCACGAGGCGAGGATTCACGTTGAACGAGACCAGGTGATCGGGAGTGAAACCAAGATCCACCGCCTGCAAGTTACGCAAGGTGCGAACGAACAGGCCGGCGCCGATCAGCAGGAGCAAACTCAGACCGATCTGCACGCCTACCAGGATGCGGCGGAAACGCAGGCGCGCGCCGGAGGCCGTAACGGAGTGTTGCTTCAGCGAACTAACCAGGTCGGGCTTAAAGAAGTGCAGCGCCGGCGCGAGGCTGAACGCCAGAGAAACCACGAAGGCGAGAGCAAACGCGAAGAGCAGGACCCGCAGGTCGGGGCTGGAATTAAAGGGAAGCTCGGTGTTGTTGTCGTTGCTGAGAAGACGCTGAATGAGGACCCTGGTAGCAGCCGGGGCGAGCGCCAGGCCAAGCAGACCACCGCAGAGACCAAGAAGGGACCCTTCGATCAACAACTGGCGCACGATTTGCCAGCGGCCAGCACCGAGAGCGTACCGGACCGAAATCTCGCGAGCGCGGCCAGCAGCGCGGACCAGGAGCAAGCTGGATACGTTAACGCAAGCCATCAGAACGAGGAGAGCGACGAGTCCCATGAGGACCATCAGGGGCACACTGATCTGGTCACGCAGGGGAGAGAAGCCGCGGGCGCCATCGACCACCAGCAGGCGAGAATCGTCGAGGAAGCGTTTTTGCCAGCGGTCTTTGTGCTGGAGGCTCTTGAACTCTTCGGCGCGAAGCGAATGCCACAAGGGAGCCATTTCGGCTTCGGCCTGTTGCCGGCTGACTCCCGGCTTCAGCCTGGCTGACAAGGTGATCCACTGCGAGCGACGGTCCTCCAGATCCTGCCAACGGGGAGTAATGATGCCCTTGGTGGTGAGTGGTACAAACAGATCTTCGACGGCTCCGGCCACGATACTGTGAAAGCGGGGAGGCGCCACTCCGACGATGGTGAAGGGCTGGGCGTTGATAAGGACGGTACGATTTATAACCGTCGGGTCAGATCCGAAGTGGTTCTTCCAGTAGCCGAAGCTCAAGACCACGGCGGGATTCGCGTTCACCGCCTCATCCGATGGGACGATGAGACGGCCAAAGGCGGGACGGACACCGAGTGCTTCAAAGTAGTTGCCGGAGACGAGTTCGCAAGAGGCCATGTCGGGCTTGTTGTTCCAACTGACCGCGACGTTCTGCTGGGAATTGGCAACAACAGCCTGAAATGAGTGGTTCAGTTCGCGCAGGTCGCGATACATAGGGTAGGAGAAGTAGTCGGTATCAGTGCCGCCATACGAATTGAAGTGGCCGGGGGCATCGCCGGTCCAGCTCAGGCGGACAAGTTGCTCAGGATGGCTCACCGGCAATGAACGCAGCAACGCTTGATCGAGGAGCGTGAAAACGGCGGTGTTGGCGCCGATGCCCAGCGCGAGCGTCAAGATGGCAACGAAGGTAAAAACCGGGGCCTTCCGCATCTGGCGAAGACCTAAACGAACTTCCTGCAAGAACCTGCGCATCGATAATTCCTTTTCCTATTCCGTTCTGAGGGCCTTCATGGGTTCAATGGAAGCTGCCCGGCGTGCCGGGAGAAAACTTGCCAACAGCACGGTAATTGTCAGTAGAGCGGCCGCGCACAACCATGGGAGCACATGTAAGACACGTACGCGGAAAAGTAAGCTGCTGAACAGTCGTCCCAGAAAAGCGGCGGTGATGATACCAACGCCGATTCCGATTGCCGCCAGGCGTAATCCCTGCATCAACACCAGGCGAAGCACACTGCTGCGGGGCGCGCCCAGCGCCATACGCATGCCAAGTTCGCGGGTACGGAGGCGTACTGAGTAGCTGATGATGCCGTATAGGCCCAGCGCCGCCAAGAGCAAAGCCAAGGCAGCGAACGTACCGAGCAGTACCACGACGAATTTGCGTCCTACAAGAGACTCATTGACGCGCTGCTCCATGGTCTTTACGTCATAGATTGGAACGCTGGAGTCGCCTGCGCGAACGGTAGATGCCAGGTCCGCAGCTAGTCCCTCCGGGGGCCGCGAGCTGCGAACCAGAACACCGGCGGTGTCGTTGGGGACCTGCGCGATGGGGAGGAAGTAGGTGCCTTCGTTGGTGTCGGCTTCGAGAGAGTTCTCGCGAGCGTGCTTAACCAGGCCGACGATGGTAATCCATGGGCCTTTGTTGGGATCGTTGAGGGAAATATGCTGGCCGAGCGGATTCTGGCCGGGCCAGTACTGATGAGCCAGCACGTCGTCGACAATGGCAACCTGCTCGGTGGTCTTGCGATCTCCGTCGGTAAAATCGCGGCCTTGGAGGAAGGGGATGCGTAACGTGGCGAAGTATCCCGGCGAGATCAAATGGATGCCGCCATGTGGAGGAGGAACGTTGGGAGCCGGGGGCTGTCCTTGAATCGAGAAGCTGGATTGGCCGCCGTTATTGCTGAACGGAATGGCGTCGATGAGAGCTGCCGATTGTACGCCCGGGATCGCCCGAAGGCGCTCCTCGAGCGACGTCATGAAGGCGGCCTGTTGCTCATCTTTTTCGTAGACCGTTTTGGGCAGCGACAAATAGGCCGTTGCAACACCGCTGACCTGGAATCCGGCTTCCACCGTCTCCAGTGCCTTGAGACTGCTGAAAAGGAGTCCAGCACCGGCTAACAGCAGGAGAGAGAGAGCAACTTGCGCAATCACCAAGGCAGAACGGGCCTGCTGTCCTCCGCGTCCGGCTGTGCCGGACCGCCCTGATTCATGGAGAGCGCTGTACCATCCGGGTTGGGTGCGATGCCACGCGGGCACGACTCCACAGAGCAATGAGCAGAGGACGGCGACGATCACTACGAAAAACAGAACCGGCCCCGCAAATGAGAGGTGCAGATGCTCGGCCAAGGACGGCGGCAAGCCTCGCAACAGGAGCGGGGCCGCCGCAAGTGCTACGAGGAACCCCAAGGCAAGGCCAGCGACGGTGAGCACGATGCTTTCGAACAAGGCCTGACGAATCAGGGTCCAGCGCGAGGCGCCCAGCGCAATACGTACGGCGAGGTCACGCTGGCGGGCAGATGCGCGTGCGATCTGCAACCCGGCGATATTGGCGCAGGCAACCAGCAGGACCATGCCTACAGCAGCCAGCAGCATCATGAGAGGCTTCCGAAGATTGCCTCCAATGAATTCGGTCAACGGCATGGAGAACATGTTCCAGCCACTGATGCGACCGTAGCTATTGCTCCCTTCGGAGTTGATGTTTTGCTGCGCCTTCATCTTCAGGAACGTATTGGCTTGCTGCAACGTCACGCCCGGACGCAGGCGGGCCACGCCAAAGAGATACTCGTTGTAGCGGTAGTTGTGATCGTGATAGCGGGCAGGAGGAAGAGCGATGGGAACCCAGAGCTCGGCTTGATTTGGCCAGTTAAATTCCTTGCCCATGACGCCGATGACGCGGTACGAGCGCTGGTCGAGAATGATGGAACGGCCAACAATGTTGGGGTCGGCAGCGAAACGCTTTTGCCAAGCCTGATACGAGAGAACGGCAACGGGTCCGGCGCCCGGCTGATCTTCTTCGGGAGTGAAGACCCGGCCAAGGACGGGACGGACCTCGAATACGTCGAAGTAACCGGGCGAAACTCGTGCGCCCATCATCAATTCGGGGTTGGCGTTTTCGCGGCTGAAGTTGAAGCTGCCGGCGTTCATGATGGCAGTGGCAGAGAAAATATCGGTGCCTTCGGCGGCATCGGCGTAGTCCGGGGGCGACAGCGAAATGTTGCCCAGGTCCGGCGGAACGTCGTAGTGAGCGCGTAGCGCGACGAGGTTCCCAGCGCGCGGTATCCCGCTGGGATTCAGCAAGACGGCATTGGTTACGGAAAACACCGCTATATTGGCTCCAATGCCGAGTGCCAGCGTGAGTATGGAAACGATGGCGAATCCGGGCGAGTTAGCTAGCTGGCGAAACGCGTAACGAAATTGCTGACCGATTGAATGCATGTCGACTCCTGCCCCTGTGTTTACTCCGAACGCAACGCCTGCATCGGCTCAATGGATGCGGCACGGCGCGCCGGCATCCACGCTGCGACGACGACAGTTGAAATTAATAACAAGACGGCCGCAATCGCACTAACGGGATCGAAAGGCGACACGCCAAACAGCAGACTTTTCATCACTCGAACGGCAAAGAATGCACCAACAGCGCCGAGCGCCACACCAATCAGCACAATCCGAGCACATTCGCGGAAAACGAGGCCGAAGATGCCGCTGCGCTCCGATCCCAGAGCGACGCGAAGCGCGAACTCCTTAGTGCGCTCTACCACGCTGTAGGCAAGACCGGCATAAATGCCGAGGGTCGCCACCAGAAGGCTACAGAGTCCGTAAACGCCGATCATTTCGGCGGGCACTTTGGCATCGAAGTACGAAGCCTGAATATGATCGCGCATGGTTTCGACATCGTTGATGGGCAAAGTACCGTCGAGGGCCGCAACTTGCTGGTCGAGCCCAGCGAGAAGATTCTGGGTGGAGACATTGCCGCGAAGTACGACGGAAAACCAGCCCTGGTAATCCTGCGCCATGGAGAGATAGACGACGGGGTCCCCGGTGTCCCACGAAGCATTGCGGTAAATGATGTTTCGGTTTACTCCCACCACTTCGCAGGCCTGCTTGCGGACGGTGATTTGCGAACCTAAAACATTGCCCTTCGGCCAGTATTTGCGAGCCATCCCCTGATTCACAATGGCGACACAAGGGGAGGCCTCGGTGTCCCGATCGGTGAACTCCCTTCCTTGAAGGATGGGGATTTTCAGCGTTTTGAAGTAGTCCGGCGCAACGGAGTCGACCACAATGCTCATGCTTTCGTCCTTTGCGGGCTCGTAGCCGGCGACGGAGACGTCGCGAACGTTGCCTCCACCACTGAGACCCATGGGGACGTAATTGGTGAGCGAAACGCTGCTGACACCCTGTAGGGCGCGCAGTCGTTCGAGCAGCGTCCGCTGGAACGCAATGCCTTTCACTTCAGGATAGCCAGCGCGCGTGAGATCGAGAGAGGCGACCAAGACGTTGTCGGTAGTGAAGCCCGGGTCGCGGTGGGTGATATTCCAGAGGGTGCGCGTTAGAAGTCCGCAGGCAACGAGGACCACAAAACAGAGTCCAAGCTGAAGGCTGAGCAAGGCATTGCGGCGGGAGCGGGAGCGAGCACTAACCACCGACGTTGCTCCATCGTGGAGAGCGCTGACTTGCGAAATCTTAAGCGCCTGTCGCGCAGGAAGGAGGCCGCAAGCCATAACCGTGAGAGCAGTCAAACCGAACGCGAATGCCAGAACCCGCAGGTCAGGCCGCAGATTAAAGACAAATGACAGGCCGATCTTGGGCAATAGGCCGTACATGGTCCGCGATAATCCGATGCTAGCCAGCCAGCCCGCAAAGCCCGCCATGATTGCGAGAACGGAGGTTTCCGTCAGCAACTGCCGCAGCAAGCGGCCGCGGCTGGCTCCCAGGGAGGTGCGGACCGCGAGTTCACGGGTACGGCGAGAGCTTCTCTGAATCAGCAAGACAGCAACATTCGCGCAAACTAAAGTAAGCAGCAACCCGGCTGCGCCGAAAAGAATGGGCATCATTTCGCTGACGTTGCCGAAGAAACCGCGACTCATGTGGCCGGCATCAGAAAGAAACAGGTCCCAACCGTTGTAGTACGTGGATTTCTTGTCAACAGCGAATTGATGGGCCAGCGTGTGGAGTTCAGCAGAGGCTTGTTCGTTGGTAAAACCGGGACGCAGGCGGGCAGCGACTTGCAGACCGAAACGGTTAGCAAGTGGATCGGGCTTGCCGTCGGTCAGAGCCGAGAGTTCGCTGAACGGAACCCACAACGACTGCGCTAAGCCACCGTAGATTCCGACGAAGTTTTCCGGAGCTACGCCGATGATCGTTAGCGGATGCCGGTTTACGTCAATCGTGCGACCAATGATTCCGCGATCGGACTGAAAACGGGAGCGCCAGAGATCGTAGCTGATGACGACTTGGGGCGAGGATCCATAGGCACGGTCGTCATGAAGGTCGAAGGTACGTCCCAAAACCGGCTTCACGCCGAGCAGGTGGAAGTAGTTACTAGCGACAATGCCGGACCAGTATCGCTGCGGCCGCGCGTCGCCACCGGCGAGATCAACCGGGAACATCTCATGTGCGGTCACCTCCGCGAAGCTATGATGCTGGTCCCGCAAATAAAGCATCTGGTCGTAGTGAAGCGAAAAGCCGCGATCACCGTGGAAGCTGGCGTCTACGGTGCGGATGTCTCTGGCGCGCTCAACCTGCGGCCAGGGATTGAACAGAACAGCGTTGGCCCAAGTGAACACCGTGGTGACCGCGCCAATCCCGAGACCAAGCGTAAGCACGGCGACCATGGCAAAGCCCGGACTCTTACGAAGCTGGCGCAAAGCATAGATAAAGTCTTGACGCATAGCTGCTCCCCGACCGTGCGGCAAAGCGGAAGGTCTGACGTGTGTGAACTGCAAGGTGCTTGCCACCGAACCATCTTTCTTTTCAGTAGGTTACGAAGCCGTATACGCTCCACTTGTCCGCCCACGCTAAGTGTTTGTCCGCTTTCGGACAAGACTGATACGCAGTGATACGAACAAGAGCGCGATTGGTTCGGTTGAGGACTGCGCAAGGGGCCGAGCCAAGTTGTCCGCTACAATGACCGAAGTGGCGCTGCGCGCCGTAGAGTTCGGAGGAGAATGATGGCGGAAGTGAAGATCACTGTACGAAGGAACGGGCCGTATCGCGTCGAAGCGCCGGAGGGATCCGTAGAACTGATTGATGCCGACGGTAACGCCTACAACCTGACAGGGAAGACTGCGTTCTCGCTTTGCCGCTGCGGGGGATCCGTGAACAAGCCGTTCTGCGACGGGACCCACTCGAAGATGGGCTTCGTTGCGGCGGAAGCGGCCGTGAAGAAAGCTGACGAGGAAAACCCAAAGACTCCGACGATTTAATCGTCCGATTACCAAATATCATTTCGTTGGACTGGCCCGGAGGAATTCCAGCAGGCCGTTGACCATTGCGCGCGCTTCCGCGGAGAAGCGGCCACCCGGCGACAGTTGTAAGTACCGTCGAAACGCCTGATCCGCTGAATCGTAGGTGGAACCGGAATCAGTGGCGGCAGCGAGCCTTAAGTCGCACAGGCCTAACCAGTAAAAAGCTTCCGAGTTAGCCGCTGAGGCTGCTGATACCACCGCCGCGAATTCCTTGCGGGCACGCTGAAGTGTCTGCAAACGCGCTTTGTCCTCTACCGACTCAGAAAGATTGAAGAGAGCGGCTCCGAGATTTTCGTGATACAGCGGGCTTGCGTTGCCTCCACTCTGAACGGCAGCCTGAAAGCTTTCCACGGCATCGTTCCAGGCTTTGAGGGAAGAATATGCCGCTCCGATATTGTTGTAATACGTCGCGCTCGGCGAAATGGCGATGGCGCGCTTGTAATTCTCGATGCAGTTCTGTAGCAGGTTGGTTGTGCTTTCAGTCTGCGATGCCTTCGCGCAATAGACACTCGCCAGCCAAGCCCACGAAAGATCACGATTGGGATCGAGCTCGGTGGCGGCTTTGGCCGCGGTGAGCGCATTTTCCCAGTCTCCCTGGTCGACGAACGACTTTATGGACGCGATCTGCTGATTTAGCGCGCGTGCTTTTTCCTCGCCGCCTCCCCCCGATACCACTGCGGACAGAGCCGGTTCCTCCGTACCGAACGTCTCCGATAGCTTCACCTGACGCGTGACTCGCAGAGAGTTGGTTTGCAGGTTTAGCTCGACGATGAGGGGCTGCGAACTCCACTGCAGGAAGATGGGAGGAAAGCTGACGTTGGGACGACGGTCGCGAATGATGTCGAGGCGATAGTACGAAGGCTCCACGGCGATATAGGCGAACTTGCCGTCGGCGTCGGATTTGACTTCGA
Organism: uncultured Acidobacteriaceae bacterium; assembly: GCA_963738905.1. GTDB lineage: Bacteria > Acidobacteriota > Terriglobia > Terriglobales > Acidobacteriaceae > DASRAA01. The sequence continues at coordinate 28,950 of CAVTYG010000003.1, read as the reverse complement.
AATGGCGCCCATTCGAGGGATCGGTGAATCGCAGAACAGCGTTCGTTAGCGGTTTGTCTTGTTCATCGACGCACGTTCCCGTGACGGAGGACATCCAGATGCTTGCGAGGAGGGGCGACGACGCGCCAAAGGAAATTACCCCCAGAACGACTCGTTGGAATAAAACGAAGACCCGCGGCCTTATGCAACCCCTCATGCGGTAAATAGACACCGCTGACCGGTAAATGGAAAGCAGAAATAATCGGGGCGGAGGGATGTTGCAACTAGTGCACGGTTTTGGTCTTGCGTGACATGTAGTCCATGAGCAGGTACTGGCCGAGAGTGTAGGGCGTGGTGAAGTACGCCTTGCCGCGGCACATCTCCGTGACCTTCTGGACGAACTGCACCAGGCCGTAATCCGACGCCAGCATAAATGTGTTGATCAGGATGCCGGCCCGCTTGCACTTGGAGACTTCCTGCAAGGTCTCGCTGACGACCATGGGGTCGAGGCCGAAGGCATTCTTGTAGATCCGGCCATCTTCGAGGGTCAGCGCCGAGGGCTTGCCGTCGGTAATCATCACGACTTGCTTCATGTCTTTGCGCTGTCGCTGTAGGATTCGCTGCGCCATGCGCAGGCCCTCGCGCGTGTTGGTGTAGTACGGGCCGACCTGAACGCGAGCCAGTTGCGAGAGAGGAACTTCTTCCGCGGAGTCGTGGAACAGCACCAGCGACAGCGAGTCGCCGGGATACTGTGTGCGAATCAGGTGCGACAGCGCCATCGCCACTTTCTTGGCGGGCGTAAAACGATCTTCACCGTACAAGATCATCGAGTGCGAGCAGTCGAGCATGAGGACGGTTGCGCACGACGACTGGTATTCGCACTGATGGACCTGCAGATCGCTGTACTCGATGTTCAACGGGAGCTGCAGCCCCTCGCGCTGGATGGCGTTGGACAATGTCGCGGTGATGTCGAGGTTGAGGGTGTCGCCGAACTCGTAGGTCTTGGATGCGCCGCTGGCTTCGATTCCGGTTGCGGTATCGCGGGTATCGTGACGTCCAAAGCTCGACTTGCCCAGCGAACCAAGCAAGTCGCGAAGCGCGCGAAATCCCAAGAAGTCGAGGCCTTTGTCGGTGATTTCAAAGCGAGTCTGCTGCTGCGACTCACCCACCTGCCCCCCGACGGATGAGTTACGCGAGGGATCGTGCGGCTGATCGATGCTGATGTAGTCTTCCTGCTGCATGCGCTCAATCAACTGCTCGATAAGTTGCTCGTATTGTTCGGCGCTCATCGACTCAATATGCTCGCGGAGCTTCTCATCGAGCATCTCACTGTTCATCATGGCCTCCGCGATGGCGTTGCGAAGATCGTCCAGAGTCTGGTCAGCGCCCTGCTGATCGTAATAATCCATGGACTGGCGCTGAAATCCGCTTTGCAGCAGATAGTCGGAGAGAGCGGAGAGCAGGTCCTCCATGCTCATCTCTGAGGCCGGCTCGGGAACGTATTTGTTGTACTTGATGAACTTCATGAAAGTGGCTAGTTGAACGGCCGGCGTTGCCGGCGGAAGTCACGTTCCTCATCTTCGTCGCGGAGGTTCCGTTTCTCCGGGCGTGGTTGCTTCTCGCCCGCGGTGAAGACCCGTTCTTCGCTGCGTCCTATGCGTTTGTGCGCATACAGCCCCTCAAGTACGAACTCAGCGGCCGATACCAGCACTTCGGAGGACTCTTTGCCGCTCAGTCCGAGCACGCCCAGCTTGTCGAGCAATCCCTGGATGCCCCGCAGTTTGTGCAGCATTTCCTGTGCGCTCGCTGAATCACGCAATTGGATTTCGCCTCCCAGATCGAACCACTGCACGATCTGGTTCATATTGTTATTGCCGTGGTAGTAGTGGTCATAAGTCCGGGCGACGGCGGACCGGATGATGTCGCGCGCCACGTTGTCGGCGCCTTTTAGCTCGCCTTCATATTCGAGTTCGAGCTTGCCGGTGATCGAGGGCATGGCAGCGTAGATGTCCCCCACGCGGGGAACTACCAGCTTTTCGCCGGAGCGAATCGCTCGCCGTTCGGCATTCGAAATCACATTTTCCATGGCGCTGATAGGCAGGCGCTGACTGACCCCTGAACGCTTGTCGACCCGCTTGTCTTCGCGAGCGACAAACGCGGCCTGCTCGATGATCTCGCGAATGAAGTCGGGAATCTGAAGCTGATGACCGTTGCGCTGGGTCCAGGCTTCCTGCCCAGTGATGGCGATGCCTTCCTGAACAGTGGCTGGATAATGGGTGCGAATCTCGGAGCCGATGCGGTCCTTGAGTGGCGTCACGATCTTCCCGCGTGCGGTGTAGTCCTCGGGGTTGGCGCTGAAAACCAGCAACACGTCGAGAGGAAGGCGCACGGGATAGCCCTTAATCTGCACGTCACCTTCCTGCATGATGTTGAACAGTCCGACCTGAATTTTTCCGGCAAGATCGGGAAGTTCGTTGACAGCAAAGATGCCGCGATTGGCCCGAGGCAGCAATCCGTAGTGGACGGTGAACTCGCTGCCGAGTTCGTGTCCGCCCTTCGCCGCTTTGATGGGATCGATGTCGCCAATGAGATCTGCAATGGTCACATCAGGCGTAGCCAGTTTCTCGACGTAGCGGTCATCGGGTGTCAGGTAAGCGATGCGCGCGCCGGTGGGATCGTCCGCCAGCAAATGGCGACAACGGGAGCATAAGGGAGCATAAGGATTGTCGTGTATCTCGCAACCGGCGAGATACGGGACCTCGGGGTCGAGAAGGGTAGTCAGGGCACGCAAGATGCGGCTCTTGGCCTGTCCGCGCAATCCCAGAAGGATGAAGTTGTGGCGCGAGAGAATGGCATTGACTACCTGGGGCACTACAGTGTCGTCGAAACCCACGATACCAGGGAAGACTGGCTCGTCACGGCGCAGACGTGCGATCAGATTGTCGCGTAGCTCGTCTTTCACGCGGCGCGAGCGAACCCGCTCTTCGGAGAACTGGGGATGATGACGAAGTTCAGCAAGTGTTTGCGGAAGATGACTCAAGGCCGGGATACCTCCAGGGTCGCGAGCGGCTCGCCACTGGCCGATCGATTGTTGGTATTCTACGCCAGCGCGATGGCTACGCAGGAAACGGAAAGCTCTCGAGTAAACGATCACGCCGGCTGAAACTGAGCTTTGGATGCGATTGGACCGAAGAAAGATTTAGCGGGGCTCACTGACCTGAAATAGCAGTGAACGTGTGCTCAGTCACCAGTCGAACGTCGCGGACGATCAAGCTCCGGCGACACGGTCTCGTAGGGCGAATCCACCGGCGCAAGCAGTTTGTTTGAATCCGTCGCAGCCAGGGTTGCGGCGACGCTGGGATCGATGGAGCGCAGGCGAAGATCACGCTGCGGGAAGGGAATCTCGATACCAGCTTCATCAAACATCTCCATGGCTGCAAGGGCAACTTCACTGGTGATTAGCATGCCATTGTTTTCCTGCATGACCCAGAAGTGCAGTTCGAAATCAAGGGAGCTGTCGCCAAAGCCCTTGAAGTAAGCCATCGGCTCGGGTTTGCTGAGCACCAACTCATGTCTGGCGGCGGAGTCACGAAGGATCTTCAGGACCACTTTCGGGTCGGACCCATATGCGACGCCAACCGGAAGTTCACGGCGGCGGCGGGATTCCGAGAGTGTCCAATTGATGACCTTGCTGGAGATGAGGTTGGCGTTGGGGACAATGACTTCCGCTCCTTGAAACGTCTGTATGGTGCTAGAGCGGATTCCAATGCGAGTCACTTTGCCGGTGTTGTTATCCACTTCGAGAATGTCGTTGATGTGAATGGGACGCTCGAACTGCAGAATCAGTCCGGAGACAAAGTTATTGATGATGTTCTGGAGTCCGAAGCCGATACCGACACCGAAGGCTCCCGTCAGCACAGTAAACTTGTTTAGCTCGATGCCAGCGGTGTTGACGGCCGCGAGGACGACGATGAGCATCAGCAAGTAGTAGATGATCGAAGCAATCAGCTCAGGAAGTCCGCGCGACATGTGGAAACGGCGGAAGACTTCCTCGCGAAAGAAGAAGCGGATTGCGTTCGCAACGCCGTATCCCACCACAAGGATCAGGACGAAACCGAAGAGCCCTCCCAACGTGGCCCCGTTGGAGGCTCCAGCGATGCGAAAGTCAAGGAACTTATTCACGGAAGTGCCGAGCCAGTCGCTCAGTCCGAGGAGATCAATGGCGGAGAATAGCCAGATGAGAACGCCTGTGTATTGCAAGACTCTTGGCACCCAGCGAACGATCGCCTCGCGGTGGAGACGTACGACGGCGACTTGCTCCGCGAGTGGGGAGCGCAGCCCGATGGTCAGCAGCAGCGTGGCTACCCGAACCGCCGTCAACACACTGATGGCTACCACTGTGCTGTATACGCAGATCAGCGCGAGGTAGTGAGCAAGCTTCAGGTAACCGAAGAGGTCGGAGACCAGCGCGATGCCAAGAAGCACTACACCAATGCGAATCGCGAGCAGGATGGCGCGGCCCCAACGGGTCGCCGGCGGTGGCAGCGAGCGCGACGGCCGCACGAGAAGAGCGAGAACGCCAAAAAGCGCCAGGTTGGTCAGGAACTGAACTTCGCGACGGATCGAAGGATTGAGTCCGATCCATGTCATCACCCAGTTAAATCCGTAGATTCCGGCAAAGAGGTACAACAGCAGGCGTAAACGCCGTTCCAGCAACGTTGGAAGAACGATCAGCACTGGAAAGAAAGAGAGAACGATTACCAATCCGAGGAGGGTAACGGGCGCTGAAGGAGCCAAGATGTAGCCGAGCACCAGCGGCGGCAGTAGCCCTACGGCAATCCAATGATTCAGTATCCGGTACGCGTCTCTTTCGAGGTCGTCGCGAGGTTCTTTCTGACATACCAGGTCGTGAAGCCGCTTGGCCAAAGCCACCGTGAGGAGCGTCAAAACGAAGAGAAAAATTAAGACGCCGGTGTTCTCTTTGACGAAGGTTTCGATGGAAATCCAGCGGCTGGTGACCGAGCGAAACATGTTTGAGCTCTCGCCCATCTGTCGCCGGGCAGTGATCTTCCAGAGCGGCAGACTGTCCCGGTCTAATAGATGACCCTTGAGCTTGGCCTTGGCTCTCTGAAGTTGAGAAACAATGTCGTCCGAGGTCTGATCGAGGGAACCGACCTTGATTTGCAGGTTCACAACCAGTTGCAATACGTCCTTGGCTTGCTTGCGCAGGCGCCTGATTTCAGTGAGATTGCCCTCGATGAGGGACAGTACGGGACCAAGTTCCTTGTTGTCTTTGTTCTCCTCGAAGGTTGCCGCCCACGCGGGTTCCTGCGTGTCGAGCAGGTTCACGGCCTTTTGAGCATTGTTCGCCCAATCGAGCAGTTGCTGCTGCCACCCGGAAGTGTAAGTCTGCATGCCGCGCCAGAAGTTTTCCTCCTCGCGTACTTCCAGCGAATTTGGCGTGCCCGACAGCAACGTGCTGACCTCCTGCTCTTTGGTCATCAGGTTAGGTTCAAGGTCGGCGATTGAAGTCTGGATGTTCTCGATTTGCTCCTGCGTCGGGAGCTTGGCAGCAACATCGCGCAGTGTGTTGGAGAGCAACTGCGATTGCGCGGCCACATCGGGCAAGGGAATGGCCGTCGGCGCCTCGGGCAGCGCAGCGGGAAGTTCCTGTGTAGCAACCGGCACTTTCGGCTGGCCCTTGAGTATGGAAGTCAGAGGATTTGAAGGAGCCTGTTGGGCTGTGGCTCGCGAAGTAGCGAAGAGAACGAACGTGAATAAGAAACTGAACCCGAGCGAAAGCAGTCCTTGGAGCGAGGGCGCCGGTCTCGCCGCCCAGAGCGATCCGGTTACGGTGACGGTTGTCCGTGAAGACATGCTCTAGCAATTATCGCGCACGAAGGCGCCGGAACTAGCGCAAATCGTAACGATTGTCTCGCCGCCGTGGAAACGGCATGGGAGCTATGCGCGAGACTGTAAGTCGTCGAGCATCGCCTCCATTTCGGAGAGCGCATGGCGGTTGTTAGTACGCCGGGCACACTCTATCCCTTTTTCGAGCATGTTGCGAGCATCGTCGGTACGGCCTTCGCGGTCGAGAACCTGGGCTGACATGAAGTAGCCGTTGGTGTAATCGGGATGAGCCGCCAATAACAGATCAAATTCGCCTAGTGCGGCTTCAGCATTACCTGCGCCGGAATATTCCAGCCCCAAGGCGTAGCGGGCGAAAGAATCATCGGGATTGGCTTTCAGGATTTCCTGCAGCGCAGCGACTCGGTCATTGTCCATTCTGCAAACTCGCTCCAGTGTTCGTAGGCATGGTACAGGATGGCGGGAAGTGGCTCAATCTATGAACGGGGCCTTGATGGAGCCATTCGCCGACAGCGGGACAGTACAATTGAAAGCTAGCGTAGCTTTGGCTTTTGCGCGGCCCTAGCACACAGGCAGCGCGAATGACTGTACGTCCGATACCCCTGTGTTCTGACGGAGACATGATCGATGGAAGAAGGCACAACGGTTCTTACGCCGCGACCGGTGATTGAGTCGAAATCGGAGATGATCGAGTTGGTTTTGCCCAACGATACGAATCCGCTCGGAGCCCTCTTGGGCGGCCGGTTGATGCACTGGATCGATCTTGCGGGCGCATTGGCGGCGCACCGTCATTCGCACTCGTATGTGGTTACCGCGTCGATGGACCACATCGACTTCCTGGTACCGGTTCACGTTGGAGACATGGTCTTGCTACAGTCCTCCGTAAACCGTGTCTTCAATACGTCCATGGAAGTCGGGGTGAGGGTGTCGGTGGAGAACTACATCTCCAGCTCACGCCAGAAAGTTGCGAAGGCCTATCTCACCTTCGTCGCCGTCGATCGGCACGGCCGTAAACTGCCCGTGAATCCTGTCATTCCTGAGACAGAGGACGAGAAACGGCGGTATGAAGGTGCGCTGCGGCGGCGTGAGTCGACGCGGGCCGAACGGGAGCAGCGCAAGTCAGGGAAGTTGTGACGAGATTGGCTCGTGATAAAGTTTCACGAGTTGTCCATCCTTTGGGGTAATACCGATTCAACGTTTAGAGGGACAAATACGATGCGCCATGCTCGCGTCGCTGCGCTATTCCTGACGCTTTTTGTATGTTTCGCTGGTCTCACCGCACAACAGAAAGACTCGCCTGAGGGCGGCGAGGAGAAGGCCGGGCAGCCGACTGAGAAGGGCGGAAAGCTGCCCGCGGAGGCGGCAAAGCCCGCGACTCCGAAGGAGGAGCCTCCGGTCGTAACCCACCATGAGATTCACGTAGGCGGCCGGGTTATGCACTATACGGCGACCACCGGCTACATGCCGATCCGTAACGAAGAGGGAACCGAAGTTGAGGCCAACATCTTTTTTATGGCCTATACCCTCGACAATCCTGCTCCTAAGAGGCCGTTAATGTTTTCCTTTAACGGTGGACCGGGTTCTGCCTCAATTTGGTTGCACTTAGGCGCGATTGGACCGCGCCGGGTGAAGATGCTTCCCGACGGAGGAATGCCCCAGCCACCGTTTGAGCTGGTCGATAACGAAGACACGTGGCTGGACCAGACCGACCTCGTCTTCATCGATCCTGTTGGCACGGGTTATAGCCGGGCGACAAAGAAGGAGTTAGCCAAGAAGTTCTTCAGCGTAAGGGGAGATATATCTTCGGTCGGGGAATTCATCAGGCTCTACCTGAGCCGCTATCAGCGCTGGAATTCGCCGCTATTTCTGGTCGGGGAGAGCTATGGAACCACACGCGCCGCCGGTCTGAGTGGATATTTGATCGACCGCGGTATCGCCCTAGATGGCGTGGTACTGGTCTCATCGGTACTGAATTTCCAGACGCTGGAGTTCTCGCGCGGAAACGATCTTCCGTACATTCTGTATCTCCCGACGTACACCGCGACGGCCTGGTATCACAAGAAGCTGCCTTCCGATTTGCAACAGCAGGATTTGGCGAGCGTGCTTAGTCAGGCCCAGCAATTCGCCGCTGGAACCTACGCCAATAGTTTGGGTAAGGGCGACAGTCTGACTGCGCAGGAGAAGCAGAGCCTTATCGACGACGTAACACGCTTTACTGGCTTGGATCGCAGCGTTGTCGAGTTCAACGACATGCGCTTGAAGCAGTGGGTGTTTTGCCGAGAACTGCTGCATAACCAGCGTTTGATGGTTGGCCGGCTCGATAGTCGTTTCACCGGAGACGATCTCTCGCAGGTGCGCGGTGAAGGACAGTTTTGGGATCCTTCCATGGCGGTAATTCGTCCCCCGTTCACGGCGACATTCAACAACTACGTCCGCTCCGATCTGGGCTTCAAAAGCGACCTCGAATACTACGTTCTGGGCGGCGGAGTTGGGGAGTGGGACTGGGGTTCCGCAGGCGAAGGGTTTCCCGATACCAGTGAATCGCTGCGCTTGGCATTCGTGAAGAATCCGTACATGAAGTTGTTCGTCGCTTCCGGGTATTACGACCTCGCGACGCCATTTTTCGCCACGCGATACACGCTGGACCACATGGACCTAACACCACAACAGCACCAGCGGATTACTCTGGGCTACTACGATGCCGGTCACATGATGTATATCAAGAGCGATTCGTTGGGGCACCTGAAGAAGGATGTCGGAAGTTTTCTAACAAACGCTCTGCAATAGCTCCGAAGCTAATCGTAACGCTCGAAGACGATCTGCTTGCGGTCCCAGCCCAGTTCGTCTTTGAGCAGTTTACGGTTGGCGTCGACCATCTGGTGCAGTCCGCAAATGTAAGCCCGCATGTTCTGCCTCGTGCCGACGATCTCGCGAATATGGTCCTGGACGTAGCCACGAAGGCCCTGCCAATTTTCGCGACCACGGCTGAGTGTAGGGAGATAGTGGAAGTTCGGATGCGCCCGCTCAATCGCGAGAAACTCGTCGCGATAGTAAAGCCCGTCTTCGTGACGAGTTCCATACACGAGCCAGAATTCGTGGTCGCGATGGCGTTCGGGCTGCTCGAAAAGCCAGTGCACCATGCCGCGGATGGGTGCAATTCCTGTACCCGTTGCAATAAAGACGGAATCCTGATGCGGCTGCCGAAGAGTGAACATTCCGTGCGGACCATGAAATTGAACGACAGTGCCTTCTTCCAGGTCGCAAAGCCAGTTTGACAAGAACCCGCTTTCGACACGATTCAGGCACAAATCGAAGGTCGCAGGACTGCGTGGCGCGGAAGCAATCGAGTAGGCACGGGTATGGGTCTTGCCGTCGGGTTTCGGTTGCTGAATCGAGACAAACTGACCTGGCACAAAGGGAAGCGTTTCTTCGCCTTCCGGCGTGAACTCGAGGTGTTTGGTTTGGTCCGAGAGAAAGACCGACCGCGAAAGGCGGGCAGACCGCAACTTTCGCTCCACGGCGGGGCGTGGCGTGGGAGCGGTAGTCTCGGCGACCGAAGTTACGTCTTCGTTGGCCACGTTCATTAGATGCAGACGGGCGAGCATAGAAGCAGATTAGCGCGATGAAGAAAGGGCAGCCGAAGGGCTGCCCGTGACAGATGTGCGAACCCGTTATTCGACCGTCACTGACTTCGCGAGGTTGCGCGGCTGATCGACGTCGCATCCGCGGCGGACTGCAATGTGATAAGCCAGAAGCTGCAACGGAACGACTTCCAGGATCGGCGAGAGCAATTCGGGCGCTTCCGGCACATAAACCACGTGATCGGCAGACTCCTTGATTTCCGTGTCGCCTTCGGTCGCAATTGCGATGACCGTCCCGGAGCGAGCCTTGACTTCCTTGAGGTTGGAGATGGTCTTCTCGTAGCGCATGACTGAACCGGGATCGTGCGGGTCGCGGGTGGCCATTATGACGACCGGCAATTCCTCGTCAATCAGGGCATTCGGGCCATGCTTCATCTCGCCGGCGGGGTAGCCTTCAGCGTGGATGTAGGAGATTTCCTTCATCTTCAACGCGCCCTCGAGAGCGATGGGGTAATGGACGCCGCGACCGAGGTAGAGGAAGTCCTGTGCGCGATGGTAAAGCTTGGCCAATTCTTCGGTTGCGTCTTCGGCGCTTAGCAATGCCTCGAGCTTGCCCGGAATCAGTGTCAGCTCCGTCAGCAGTTTCTTTGCTTCCTCTTTGCTGATGGTCCCACGCACCTCGCCCAAATAAACCGCAAACAGGAACAAGGCAGTGAGCTGGGCGGTAAATGCCTTGGTGGAGGCCACACCGATCTCGGGTCCGGCGTGAGTGTAGATCGTGCCATTCGATTCGCGAGCGATCATGGAGCCAACGACGTTGCAAATACCGAGTGTTTTGGAACCTTTGATGCGCGACTCGCGCATGGCAGCGATCGTGTCGGCGGTTTCACCGGACTGGGTGATGAGAATCGTAAGGTCTTCGGGGCCCGTAAGCGGGTCGCGATAGCGAAATTCGCTCGCGTAATCGACTTCAACCGTGACTCTTGCAAGCCGCTCGATCATGAACTTGGCAGCGAGTCCTGCATGCCAACTGGTGCCGCAGGCTGCGATGTAAACCCGCTGGAGCTTCCGGAAGTCATCTTCCGAGATGTCCATTTCGTCGAGGAAGACTTTGCCGGTATCGAGCGAAACCCGTCCCAGCGTGGTGTCACGAACGGCGCGCGGCTGCTCAAAGATTTCCTTGAGCATGAAATGCTTGAAGCCGCCCTTTTCCGCCATAATCGGGTCCCACGTGATGTGCTGCACTTCGCGCGCGATAGGATGGCCGTCAAAGTCGGTTAACTGAACGCCGGTGGGAGTAATTACTGCAAGGTCGCCGTCACCGAGGAAGAACAGGTCGCGGGTGTGGTAGAGAATCGCAGGAACGTCACTTGCGACAAAATACTCGTCATCACCCAATCCGATGACCGCAGGGGGCCCGTTGCGGCCAGCGACGATCTTGTTGGGCTCGTCAGAACTAATCACTGCGATAGCGAAGACACCGGTTAATTGCTTCACTGTCGCGCGCACCGCATCTTCGAGAGACAGCGCTTGTTTTGAGTCTGCGAGCGTCTTCTCGATGAGGTGGGCAATGACTTCCGTGTCGGTTTCGGTACGAAACTTGTGGCCTTCTTCGATGAGCTTCTTCTTTAAGCTCATATAGTTTTCGACGATGCCGTTATGCACCACCACAATCTTGCCGGTGCAATCGCGATGGGGATGAGCGTTTTCTTCGGTCGGACGCCCGTGGGTAGCCCAGCGGGTGTGACCTATACCGTAGGTGCCGTCGAGCGGCTTGAGTTGGATGACTTCCTCGAGATTGCGCAGCTTCCCTTCGGCACGGCGCACCTGGAGGCCATCACCGTTGCCGGCTACCGCGATGCCGGCGGAGTCATATCCGCGATATTCCAGTCGACGCAGCCCCTCAATGATGACGGGGACGACTCTCTTTTTTCCGACGTAGCCTACGATGCCGCACATGTGCCTAGCTCCGATGTATGGGATGCCCGGTTTTCGCGGTCGAAAACCAAGCTAGGCGATCTTGGGGAGGACCGCCGGCAGTATATCTATCTTATCCGATTTGAGAATCCACGCCGCCGGGCGACGGTCAATTTTCCAGCGTGAATCGATATTCTTCAATCACCGGGTTGGTAAGGACTTCCCGGGCGATACGTTCGATTTCGGCCTGGGCCGCATCGCGATCGATGCTGTCATCCAGGGCAATTTCGAAGTATTTGCCTTGGCGCAGGTCATTTACGCCTCGGTAGCCCATCTTTTTCAGGGCGCCATGGATCGTTTTGCCTTGCGGGTCGAGGACACTCTTCTTGAGCGAGACGTAAACGTAGGCTTTCATAAGAGAATCCCCATTATACCGAGTCTGACAACGGCCATTGTTGTCGAGGCTGGCTGAGTGGCGTTTTGAAAGCCTCATCAATCTCCACTTGGTAGCCCTTGACCAGGCGATTGGTCTCATTCGCCATGCCGACCACCGACATCAGTTCGTGAAACATGGCCGGTGTCATGCCTTGCTTGCGGGCTGATGCCGTGTGAGAGGCGATGCAGTAGTCGCAGCCATTGCTGGTGCTTACTGCAACATAAATCATTTCCTTGAAGAGTGGGTCGAGAGCGCCGGGAGCCATAATCTGCTTAATACTCTCCCAGGTGCGCCTCAGCAGCGTGGGGTCGTGGGCGATGGCCTTCCAAAAGTTATTGATCCAATCGACCTTGCGGGTGGCCATGATGTCGTCATAGACAGCGCGCACTTCAGGACTGGCGTCGGCATATTCGATAAGACCATAGGTCGCCATTTGCCCTCCTCTCAGGCGATTGCAACTTTTTCCTTGTAAGTGGCGACCTGCACATTCCAGTGCAACTCGCTGACGATGGTGTTGCGCAAAGCGGCTGCTGCAGCGGGCTCACCATGCACAAGAAACGTCTCCTTTGGCGGCGCCTGGAACGTACGAAGCCACTCCAGTAGTTCGGCCGTATCAGCGTGATCGCTGAACTGTTCGAGGGATGCCACCTGCGCCCGCACGGGAACCACCTGGCCAAACATTTTGATCTCGCTGGCTCCATTCTTGATGTCATAGCCTCGGGTGCCGGGGGCCTGAAAGCCGATAAAGAGCACGAGATTGCGAGGATCGGGAAGGCGCTGAATCAAGTGGTGAAGTACGCGCCCGCCGGTGGCCATTCCGCTGGAAGAAACAATGATCGCGGGATATTTAGACTCATTGATTTTCTTGGAATCTTCGGGCGTAATGTCAAAGTAGAAATTTGGCCAATCGAGCGGTGAACCGTACTTCTGAATGAGCGATTCGGTTTCCGGGCTGAACTCGTCGGCGTACTTGAGGAAGACTTGCACCGCTTTAATAGCCATTGGACTATCGGCGTGTACCGGAATGCGCGGGATGTCCCCGGACTCCATCAGGCCCTTTAACATGAACAGGAGCTTTTGGGTGCGCTCGACGGCGAAGGCTGGAATTACCACGCTCCCGCCGCGTTGAACCGTGGTACGAATCAGCGCCGCCAGTTCGGGTCGAGGATCGTCATGCGGGTGCTCGCGGTTGCCGTAGGTACTCTCCATCACCAGAAAGTCGCAATGCTCGTTCTCGGTTGGTCCGGAACGCAGCACGCGGCCGGGCGAAATCTCGCCGTTACGGACCCGGCCAATGTCGCCTGTAAACAACAGCTGAGAAGACGTGCCTGGAGACGCGAGGGAAACCTCTACCATCGACGAGCCAAGGATGTGGGCCGCGCGCACAAATTGAAACGAAAGCTCATCGGATAACCGCTTTAGCTCGCCAAAGTTCACGGGTTGAAATAGCGTCAGGCATTGTTGCGCCTCCGCCATTGTGTAGAGAGGCAACGCAGGGTCGTGCTTCGAAGTCTTGAACCGATTATTGAAGGCGGCATCTTCTTCCTGGAGATGGCCGGAATCGGGAAGCAGAATGCTACACAAGTCGATCGTGGGGGGCGTCGCGTAAATTGGGCCGTGAAAGCCCTGCTTGACCAGGCGGGGGATCCAGCCTGAGTGATCGAGGTGCGCATGGGTGAGAATGACTGCGTCAATCTCGCGGGCGGGAACCGGCAAATCCATCCAATTCTTCTCACGCCATTCTTTTTGGCCCTGAAACAGCCCGCAGTCAACGAGAACCTGGATCCCAGGTTTACCCCTCTCGTCTCCCGTATTGATGAGGTGTTTCGATCCTGTGACAACCCCGGCGGCGCCTAGAAACTGGATATAACTCAAACGTTCCTCTTTCGCGCGCATTAGCGCAATGCGACTCAACAGTTTGTAGCTTACCCGGGTGGTTGGCAAGCTGACTACGGCTGCGAGCTGGCCGGTACATCGAATATGTTGTTGCCTGGATCCGACTCGGGCACACTGCCATCGTTAACGGTTACTTTTGTCGGAGCCTCAGGGAGTTGCACTCGTTCGGAAGTCTTCTGGTGTGCTTTTGCCAGTATTCGAATCGATTTCTCGCCCGTCGCTGTCTGGATGGTGACGGGAACTTCCGCACTTGCGCCACCACTGTTGTCAATCGTCACGGTCACGAGACGCAACTTGGTTGACTCTTCTGGGTGGGCGGGCGTGTAAACATTTTCGACCCTCAACTCAGGCAAGCCGCGATCCTGATAGACCCAATCGTCAAAAAACCAGCCGAGGTCTCGCCTGCTGTTCTGCTCAAGTAGTTTTTGAAAGTGCTCGGCCGTCCGGTCAGCTCCTGCGCCATAGTCTAAAAGCGCTTTCTGAAGCGCGGCGTCGGCGACCATGTCGCGTAGCATCCAGAAGATATAGCTGCCTTTTCCGCGCAACAGGATCTCGTCGGACGTGGCCATCAGTGAGTTGCGCGGCGAGCCCGATCCTGAAGTACTCGACGACTCTTGCGGCGACTCTTCTGCCTTAATCAATGGGAGTCGGTACTCATCCAGGAACTGCAAAGCGGCCTTGCGGCCCGATGAATGCTCTATGTTGGTGGCCTGCAAGAATCGTTGCAGGCCTTCTTCCATCCATGAGTCCGGCGAGTTGATCCGTGCGGCAACCTGGACAGGAATCAGGAGCTGCTGCAAAGTCAGTGTCGAAGACTTCCGCAACGGAGTGAACAAGACCGGTCCCACTTGATAGGGGTTTGCATTCGGGTCGGTGAGTTCGATGACGCGCGCGTTGGCCGAGGAAGGCCCAAGCCATTCGTTCAGGACTGGCTGATTCGCTGCTGCAGCGGCTGCGAAGTCCTGAGCGAGGTCGGCGTGCGAGCGTACATGCGATAGCAGTATCCCAGGTTGCTCAAGTGAAGTGTAGTCAGCAACGGCAAATGCCGGCACATTCTTTGCCAAGCTGGTTAGCAGGACATCATTAGTAATCTGGTTGGTTATGTCGCCGGTGCGAGGATCGTCGGTCTTTCCTAACGTGCCGCAGCTCGAGGTCATCGCATTCCCAACAATGCAAAGCTGGGCATCCTGATCCACAACGACGATGCGGGCCTCGAATTGAGTCTTCTGATGTCTTGACTTCCACGCGGCGATCGCCTCAACCACGGAATTACCGTCGCTCATGCTTACGGCGGGAATTGCGACGGGATACCAGACGACATAGCCAAGACCCCGAAGGGCGGTGAAGATTGGGCTTATCTGGTCCCAGTCGTTCCGCAGCGCGAGGTCGGCAGGAGCGCCCATGCGTGTGAGCCGCGTCGAATTCGGGGTGATCGCCCCCCCGAATTGAACATCGAGAGCAATGGTGCCACTGGGGAGAACACTCGCCTGAAGTGTCACAATCGCTTCCGACAACTTTCCCGTGTGATCGATGTCCGAGGTGTAATCGTCGCCGATCCACTCCACAGGAGCATTGTCAATTGCGATGCCATTCCATTTAAGCGACGACGATACCTGGAGAGCGAGGTTCTTCTGCGGAACCTTCGAATCGTTGCGCAATGTAAGCCTGCCTGTCACTGCCATTACGTGCGACGGGCGATCGATCTGAACTTCCAACTGATAGTGGGTGACTGTGAAGGCCTCACGGTCCAGAGCAGAGCTGCCGGAAACAAAGGTCACGGCGAGCAGGGAGAGCGCAAGGAGTCGCGTCATTCCTCGCGGGACACTTTCCCGTCAGCCTTCTGCACTCTGCGCTGGCGCGCTACTTCGTACATTACGACCGCACCCGCAACCGAGACATTGAGCGAAGGCACGCTTCCATGCATTGGGATTGAGACCAGGAAGTCGCAGCGTTTGCGCACCAGGTCATGTAGGCCCCTGCCCTCCGCCCCGAGAACGATGGCGCAATGCATGTTGTAATCGAGTTCGTCATACGACTGCGTGCCCCGCTCGTCGAGGCCAATGGTCCAGACGTTCCGCTCCTTCAATTCTTCGAGGGTGCGGGAGATGTTAGTAACCCGCGCGATCGGCAAGTGTTCCGATGCGCCCGCCGAGGCTTTGACCACAGTTCCCGTCAGGCCAACCGCACGACGTTCGGGAATAATCACTCCATCAGCGCCCGCTCCGTCCGCGGTGCGAATCAATGCTCCGAGGTTGTGAGGATCCTCGATACCATCCAGAACGACCACAAAACTATGCTCGGTCTTGCGTTGCTCGAGCAAGATATCGACGTCGGCGAATTGCTTGGTGCTGGTTACCGCTATGACGCCCTGGTGGGTTCGCGTCTTTGCGGTTCGCTCGATCTCTTCCGGTGACAGGAAACGAAGCTGCACCCCGCTGGTTCGACAAGTGTCAATAATGCTCTGTACCCGATGGTCATGCCGCTCGCGCGAAATGCCAACGTAACTTACGCTGCGAGCACCGGATTTCAGCGCTTCGCTGACCGCATGGATGCCAAAGATAACGACCATTCCTTACAAGTTTACGACAGGGAAGTGCAGGGGGATTCGGCGCCCTTCGGGATATGCTGGGGCGACCCCGCGGTTTATACTCATTTCGCGGCCGCACGCGCGGAATCTCATGTCCATTTCAGCCGTAATTATCGATGACGAACAACTCGCACGCGACGAACTGGCCTACCTTTTGAAGGAAGTTGATGTCGATGTGGTAGCGCAAGGCAAGAATGGCGTCGAAGGTGTGAACCTGATTAAGGAACTGTCCCCCGACCTTGTCTTCCTTGATGTCCAGATGCCAGGACTAGATGGCTTCGGAGTTATCAAGAAACTGCTTGATCGCAAAACTGCGATGCCACAGATCGTCTTTGCGACCGCGTTCGACCAATACGCCGTCAAGGCTTTTGAAGTAAACGCAATCGACTACCTGCTGAAGCCGTTTGATAAGAAGCGGGTCGCGCAAGCCGTCGATAAGGCGAAGAGAAAGCTGGATTCGTCAGGCTCCTCCAACGATCAACTCGGCACGCTAGTGAAAATGCTGGAACAGCAGCAACGCCCCCAAACTGCCAAGGTCCTGCTGAAGTCTGTAGGCCGTCTCTTTTTGGTAGACCAGAAAGACATCTGCTACGCCTCCATCGAGGACGGCATCATCACAGTCGTTGCCACTAACATGGAAGGCCAGTCGAACTGCCGGACCCTGGAAGAGCTGCTCGATACTCTCGATCCGAACATGTTTTGGAGAGCCCACCGCTCCTACGTGGTGAACATTCATCGCATCAAGGAAGTTGTGCCCTGGTTCAAGAGTTCCTATCAGTTGCGGATGGATGACAAGAAGCAGGCCGAAGTGCCCGTGAGCCGGGCGCAAACGAAACGGTTGCGGGAGCTGTTTAATCTCTGAGATTAGCTGTTTTTCTTCTCCTGCAGCTTGCGCACAACCTTCGTAACCATGCTGCGCGGAGAAATCCGAAGCATCTCAACGCCGACCACATTCTTCCATCCGGGAATGACGATGCGTTTGCCCTGCTTCATTCCCTCGTATCCCATTCGAGCCACAATGCGCACGTCAACGGTAAGCGGGCTTTTGACCATTGCTGTGCCTTCCAGGTAAGCCCGTCGCTGAAAGTTGGTCTTAACCGGCCCTGGGCATAGGCATGTGACCGTTACTCCCGTACCTGTCATTTCTTCTGCTAATGCTTCGGTGAAGCTCAGCATGTACGCTTTGCTGGCATAGTAAACGGACATAAACGGGCCGGGCTGAAATGCCGCGGTGCTGGCGACGTTCAGGATTTTGCCCTCCCGGGCTCGAATCTGTGGCAGAAACAGCTTGGTCAGGTGAGTGGCTGCGACCATGTTCACCTGCATGATTTCCGCTTCTGTGTTCCAGTCGGTTTGCTGGAAGGCTCCAGCCACTCCAAATCCGGCATTGTTGACCAGAACGTCGAGCACGAGCCCTGCTTCCTGGAGTTCCTGATAGAGCTCGGCAGGCGATGCGGGATGGGCCAGATCCTTCGGCTCAACCCGTACTTCAACGCTGTAGCGAGACTGAAGATCGTCGGCGATCTGGCGCAGTATGTTGCGGTTCCGCGCCAGCAACACCAGGCGATAGCCGTCGGCCGCAAACAGATGCGCCAACTCTAGCCCAATGCCGCTGGATGCTCCCGTGATGAGTGCAGTCTTAAGAGAGTAAAAAGGATTGCTCGTACTCACACGTCAGTTATATCGGATTCCGACCGCCTAATTGCAGATGACATTCCGCGAGCGGTCGGTTATTGACCCTCGTTCTTCGACTTGACGTAGGTAACGATCTGCCAACGTTGCTGTTTTGGCAGGTTGGACCAAGATGGCATGCCTTTATTCAGATCACCGTTAGTGACGAACCAGAAAAGTTCACCGCCCGATGCGTTTTTTACGGTGGGGCTGATGAGTCCGGGTGCGGGTCCGATGCCCTGGAGATTATTTCCATGGCATTGGGCACAATTCTGGGAATAAAGTTTCCGTCCACCGGCGGCCGCCTGTGCGTCACCGGAATAGGGGTTCTTCATCTGGCTTGCGGACGCAGGTGCGTTACGAAAGGCCAATCCCTGGGCAGCAGCAAGGAGCGACATCATTAGCAGTCCGACGACAATCGAAAGCGTGAGGTTTAGCTGGTAAGTGTGCAAGCGGCGACTCAAGTTTCTTCTCCCGTTATTATTTTACAAGGCGAAGTTACTTGAAGGCATTCCGCAATTTACGGCCGAACCCATCGAACTCGTACGACACCCCGAATCGCAGCATGGCTCGGAAGCTTGGATCGGTCATCCCGAACGTGGGGGAGATCTTCACCAGTGTGTTCCCGATCTGCCACGAAAGAACGGGTGCGATATATTGCGAAGTCCTGTGAAGGGTGAACTTGTTCGTCGTACCCAGGCCTCCGTAGAACTCAAGCCCCGCCTGAAAGTTCTCCCGGCAGAACGTACATTCGTTGGCTGAGGCGAGCATCGACAACGGCCGGCTTGCCGCCACCGCATAGCCGAACTCCCAAGGTTCGCCGCTCAGGTTCTTTTCCGCGATGAAGTTTTCCGAGAGGTTCCAGCCGTTTAGATTACTGGAAAGGATTAGGCGGGTCTCGATCTCGTTCTCATAATCTCCGCTCGCAATATGGTTGGGCACCAGCGCGTCATATTGGGAATCGAACCCGACCACCTCTAGGTAGCTCTTGTCGGCACCACTCAGGTGTTCATATTCGACATATGCGACCGGATTGATTTTGTGCTCGTGCATCAGCAAACGAAAACGGTTCTCCCAGCGGAAGCCGGTGAAGAGCGCGGTCTCATTGGAAGTAGTTTGGCCATCCAGATAGAACTCGGTGGTCCACCAACCTTTCGCACCATACTCGAACTCCGTGACGCCCGATAGAAAACTATTGCCGTCTTGAGGAGAACCTGTGAGCCCCTTGGCTTCGATCTCCAGGTTTCCCGGCTCTTCCATCGTCTGATCGTAAGTGACGAAGTAGGGGCGGTCGCCTGCGCGAGCCGGCGCCGCTGTCAGCAGCAGCGTTCCCAGCGCAACAAGCGTCGCGAGCGCGGAGTGTTTAAGCACATTTCCTCAATATCTCAACAATTTTCTAGTTGCAACTTGGTTGCAACTGCGATATAGACATTAAACAGCGTAGTGTGGGCAGTGTTCAAGTACCTGGAGTAAATAGTGTTGCATTGCCAATGCAACTACGTGCAACGGTAGGAGACAAGGCTGTGCCATTTCCCCAAACATCCGTTCGCGGGTCCCTGCAATCCGCCCTCCTGGCCCGAGGGATTCGGCTGACGCGCCAGCGCCGGATCATTCTTGAAATCATCGAGACCGCCAACCAGCATCTGGATGCGGCCCAGATCCTGCGCAAGGCCGCACGCATCGATTCTGAGATCAATCGTGTCACCGTGTATCGGACCCTCGCTCTCCTGAAGCGCCACGGACTGGTGGACGAGCTCGACCTGTTACATGTGAAGGGGGAAGGCCACTTCTACGAGCGTCGGCCCCAGCGAGACCACATGCATATGACCTGCCTGCGCTGCGGGAGCGTGCAGGAATTCGAGAGCGACCTGTTCGATCGTGTGAAAGGGCAAGTGGAACGCGACTGCCAATTTCATATCCTGGTTGCCCGCTTCGAGATTGGTGGCTACTGCTTGAAGTGCAGAAAATAGCCAACCTCCCGTAAAAACTTTTATGGCCATGGCCTGCCATCTGCCTCCAAAATGCGAAACGCGCGGCTGAGTGCCGCGCGCCTCGGGAAAATACCCCAGGACTAAATTTACTTCGCCGCAAGAGCCGGTTCTTCCACCTCGTAGAGGCTGAACCACGAAGTCGCCGCTTTCAGGGCGTTGTTCACGTTTTCGATATTGGCCACACCGTCAGTCTCCAGCCATTTGCGGAAGTCTGCCGCGCCCTTCTCGGCGTAGATGGGAATGCCGTCTTTCCACGTCGCACGGCCGCAAAGGACACCGTTGAACTTCACGCCCGCTTCGGCGGCAAATTCCAGGTCCTCGATGAACTCGGCATTGCTAACGCCCGCCGACAGATAGATGAACGGCTTGTTGGTTGCTTTCGCAGCGGCACGATAGTGATCGAGAGCCTCCGCCTTCGAGTAGGCTTTCGTTCCCTTGAAGGACTTGGCGCCTTCGACGTATTGCAGGTTGACAGGAATTTCTACCTTCAACACATCCACGCCGTAACGGTCTTTGGAGAACTCCGCCATCGACTTCGCGACGACTTCGGGCTTCAGCTTGGCGAACTCGGGGCCCTTCTCGTCGAGGCCTTCCTTGTACCCGATCAATTCCAGGAAGAACGGAATGTCGTTCGCCCTGCACTCATCGCCAATGCGCTCGGTCCAGGCCTGCTTGTGGTCATTAATCTTCTGCTCGTCGTAGGGGCTGTAGTACAGCAGGATCTTGACGCAGTCCGCGCCGGCTTCCTTCAGGCGCTTCACCGACCAGACATCCAGCAGATCGGGCAGACGGCCGGGAAGGGCCTTGTCGTAACCGGTCTTTTCGTACGCAAGCAACAAGCCAGACCCCTTAGCGCGACGCTTGGCGGCAGGCAGTCCCCACTCGGGATCGAGCAGAATTGCGCTGGCGTGCTTGGTTAGAACTTCGGTGACATTGATCTTGAACTCTTCCAGACCGGCATCATTGGCGCGGCTGCCCAGCATCTTCTTCAGCGATCCACGCTGGTCCATGGCGGCGGCGGCAATCACGCCACGCTCGTTGGAGACATTTTTCATGCCCTGTAATTTTCCAGGAGTAAGTTTCACGGCAAACCTCCGCAGGCGCGGAGCGCCCGCTATAAATTTTGGTCCGGCCTACGAATAATGGCTGGTCCCACCGGGGGCGGCGGAACCCTCTATTCTAAATGAACCGTCATATAAAAGCCGGGAAACGGCGATTCAATGCGGTACCGATGCAGCCTCCTTCGAATCGGCCGGCTTGGGTGCGGACAAACTCTGTTTATCATCTCTCCCGGGGTTATACAGAAAGTGAATTCGAAGGGTGAGGGAATCGCCTTTAAAGTCCTTCGGCAAAGGATCGAACGGGTTACTGGCAATCATTCCAGCCCAGGCGGCCCGGTCCATGATGGAATTTCCGTTGAGATGCACAAGCTTCATCCCTGCGATCCTGCCGTCTCTCAGGATCTTAAATTCGATGTTTGTTTCCCCCGATTCGAGTTGCGGAGCCCGAGCCTGATCGGGAATGTATTTGTACCAATTGGCTTTGATCTTTGGTATTTGTTTTGAAAGATAGGGACCGAAGTCAGTGCCTTGAGTGTCGCTGAGTATTTCCACACTCTGGCTCGCAACCTGGGCGGAGGAGTTTGTCCGTGCCTCCCGACCCGGGTCTTGAAAATTCCGCTGCTGGGCGCGGCCGTCTGCACCCATTAGGAGGAGTGCTAACAACAGGACGAAGCTGACGTTCTTACGTTCCATTTCTTGGCCGCCTTACACATTGAACGACAGGTTCTTCAACAGAGCACGCTGTCGCTCTACAAGCGATGCAATTCCATTACGCCCCAGTGTCATCATCTCAGCCAATTGGGCGTCGTCGAAGGGGTTGTGCTCGGCGGTTGCCTGTACTTCCACCATCTTGCCGCTGCCGGTGATGACCATATTCATGTCCACATCGGCGCGCGAGTCTTCTTCATAGCACAGGTCGAGCATCGCAACACCGTCAACGATGCCTACGCTGGTGGCGGCCACATAGTCGCGCAGCGGGGTCGTTTTGAGGGCACCGGTTTCGACCATGGCGGTCAGGGCCAGTCCCAATGCGACGAAGGCGCCTGTAATAGACGCGGTGCGGGTTCCCCCGTCGGCTTGGATGACGTCGCAATCGATCGCAATGGTGCGCTCGCCGAGCTTTTCCGTGTCCGTGACTGCTCGCAAAGATCTTCCGATAAGGCGCTGGATCTCATGGGTCCGCCCGCTTGGCCGACCCTTGGTCACTTCACGCGGGGAGCGGGTGAGGGTAGCGCGTGGCAGCATGCCGTATTCCGCAGTCACCCAGCCTTTTCCGCTGTTGCGCAGGAACTGGGGCACCGTATCGTCGATGCTGGCGGTGCAGATGACCCGGGTGTTGCCGAGTTCGATGAGGCAAGAACCTTCGGCGGTGGAGACGTAGTGCGGGACGATATTGACGGGCCGCATCTGATCAGGGGCGCGATTATCGGAGCGAAAGACCATAGCCAGCGATTCTAACCTTCCTTCGTGTGAAGAGAGAGGACAATAGGATGGCACGTACTTGTAGTTGCCACCCCCTTTCCTCGACCTCGTAAAATCAGCAAGTTACGCATAAATTGTGTGCAAAGTCGCAGAAATAAATGGCTTAGAGGTAAAGTCGCACGAATAAAGGAGTTAGCTTACAGAAATCTCCACCGCGCGTGATTTCAACGGGCTTGGGATTCCTCCCTGTGCTTCGCAAATGGCGCGGACGGGTATGAA
The DNA here is from genome assembly GCA_963738905.1 of uncultured Acidobacteriaceae bacterium. Taxonomy (GTDB): domain Bacteria; phylum Acidobacteriota; class Terriglobia; order Terriglobales; family Acidobacteriaceae; genus DASRAA01. Next base: position 6,262 of record CAVTYG010000003.1, on the reverse strand, counting down.
CTCTGCGTCGTAGACGTATGCAGAACCCAAGAACGCGGCCAACATGGATCGCCTGCTACCCCTCTTCCGACAACCTAATCAAATCAGCGAGTTACGCACCAATTCCGTGCAAAGTCGGGGAAACAAATGACTTATGGGTAAAGTCGCACAAATAAAAGAGTTAGCAATAAGCGTGCGCAGCCACAAAGTTGTCAAAGAGCGGAGCGGTCCGCGACTTCGCCGCAGACACGGCGCACAAAAATCCCTTGCCTCACAGAGAACGATTTACGCATCGAGTGATACCGCGACGAAAGGGCATATGACACATAGCCGTGTGATAACTCGGCGGCCGGTTTTGCGCGGACGTTGCTCGACCCGAGTACCCGCCTCCGGCGCTGCCTCGCTCGGATGACGAGGCTAGGATTTCTGCGGCAAGCTAAAACCGCGCCCCTTCGAAAGACTATCCGCCGAGATCGACGTGTTCAACGTGGTCGACTTGGCGGCCCAGAAACCGGGTTGCCAGCCGTTTGAACTTGTCCACCGAGTCGGTGACATAGAACTGGAACGTGCGATGGTCCGGTCCGGACGCCTCGATGTTGTGGGCAGCCCGTTCGCCGGAACCAAGCATCTCGGTTACCGCCCGGGCGGTCGATTCGGCCGAATCCACGATCTGGAGCTGGCTGGGGGCAATGCGCTTCAGCAAGGGGGTCAACAACGGGTAGTGGGTGCAAGCCAGCACGAGCACGTCGGTGTCGGCGGGGGCTTCCGCCAACGCCTCACCGAGGTAGATGCGGGCCACTTGCTCGGTCACGGGATGGTCAATCCAGCCTTCCTCGACCAGGGGGACAAAGAGCGGGCAGGCTTTCTCGTGGGCTTTCATCTCCCGGTGATGCAGAGCATTCCGGTAAGCGTGACTGCTGACGGTGGCTTCGGTGGCAATCACGATGGCGGAGCGGGACTGGCTGACCTCGGCTGCCGCGGCCGCTCCCGGTTCTACTACACCGATCACGGGAACGCTGGAGGCGTCCTTGATTGGCGCGAAGGCAAGAGCAGTTGCGGTGTTGCAGGCGATGACCAGGAGGTCAACATTCTGGCGCTCGAGAAAGCGGGTGGCGCCGATGGCGTAGCGGGCCACGGTTTCCGCCGACTTGGTTCCATAGGGCAGGCGGGCCGTGTCTCCGAAATAGAAATAACGCGCGGGCAGGCGTCGGGACAGCGCGCCCAGCACGGTGAGTCCGCCGACGCCGGAGTCGAAGACACCGATGCGCGGGAGGGTCACTGAGCGTCCTTCATGAGCTGCCCGATACCACTGGCCAGGTAGAAGCGGCGCAGGTCGGCGTGACCCGCGAGGGTTTCGCGCTCTTTGCCGTCCACCAGGATTTTCACGCGGTTGATTTGCGGATCGTTCGCATTCAGGGTGCTGACGATGGAGGCGATGGTGAGTTCTTCCGCGAGTACACCTGACGGATGCGCGTCGGCGAAGGCGGCGGTGACATCCACGATGGCAGTGTTGTCGGGCATGATAAAGACGTCCCTGACATCGGAACCTGCTCCAATCGGGTGCGAGGAAGAACTTTGAGTGTAACTGCTCAACAGGGCCCGAAGAATGGTGCGGTCGCGTTCGCTGCGCTCTTGAGGAAGCGAGATGTTTTGTTGCGTGCGGCTGAGGTTTCCGGTCGAATCGGAAGCCACATAGAGGGTCACAAGGGCGGTGGGACCATTCGCCGGCGGCGCGAGAATAGCGGGCTGGGTTGCCAGTCTCTGTTCTTCCTCAGCAACCCGCTTCTTCAGATGGTAGGCGTAATAGCCCAGCGCGGCGGCAACCACAACCAATATCGCGAACATCACCAGGACGCGGCGGGTCACGGGCGGGTCTCCGGGATCTTGCTGCGAATGGCGGCTACTCCACTGGCAATCGACTGTGCGACCTGGTCCTGATAGGCGGAGCTGGCTAAATCGGCGATGTTGCCGCTGGGAGGCGCGATTTCAATCGCAATCGCCGGCGCCGCCACGTTGTTCATGGGGCGTAGAGGCGCAGCGAGCAACACGTTGGGCAGCTTGCGGTTCTCGAGTTCAGCGGCGACCGAACCTGCGACCAGGGAACTGGGTTCGAGGTAGGCGCTCTGGGCTTCGTTCCAGGGCAGGAAGTCGCGAGGGCTGTAGCTCTGCTGATTGACCAGCGCGGTGAAGACGTGAACACCGCTTCCACTGTTCGCGGCATGGAGAGCGATATAGAGGGCCGGCCGGGCTGCATTGGCGGAAATCGCGCGCTGATCGAGAGAAATGGTTATGTCGGAGTTGCGCAGCAGGCTGGATGCAATGCCTTTACTGGCCAGCTCATGTTGCAGCTTTCGCGCCAAGGCAAGTACGACGTCCTTTTCCGGCAAGGTAGGACTGATGGCCGCTCCGATTTCGGTCCCACCATGCGCCGGATCGATCAGCACGAGAAAGCGAGGTACCGATACAGGTTGCGACGGCGGTGGTTGAGGTACCGGGAGCGGCAGGGCTTGAGCGGGTGTCTGCTGAGCCACCGCAGCCGGCAGCGGCAGGGGAGCGGCGGTTACCACGATGGTCTTTCCGCCGTCGGCGAAGTTTGCCATCAGGGCGGAGTTGCCGCGAACGTCGAGTTCGCCCATGCCGTCGTGCTCGGAAAATGTCGCTCCGGTAATGAGTGAGTCGGTGTATGAAACGTGATCGGCAGAGGGAATTACCGGCTCACGCCGAAACGTAAAGCGCATGTGACCGGGCTCAGTAGCGATGGTGGGATTCACGGGCGAGTCGAAGGTCACGAAAAGCTTCGATGGCGTTCCGGGCCGCAACTCTAGCGTAAATCGATTGCCAATATCTCCGATGAATAGCCGTCCCGCAGCCTGGTTGATTCGAATCTGCTGGGAAAGGGCGTGCGACAGCAACTCGCTGATGGAAGCTAGCGGAACGTAGCCCCTGCCGTTCAGCAGCAGGAAGTCAGCCGGAAGCTTGACGTTTACGTTCTTTACCTTGCCCTTGTCCTTGCCGTCGTGGAACTGGAACTCGACTTCCTTGGCGCCGGGAGCAGTGAAATGCAGCTTGTATTTCTTGCCGTCGGGGCGTGCATCAACGGTGCCGAGGGGCTCCAGCAATTCCACCAGGCCGATGTATTTTTGGCCGTTCTGGTTCATGACCGGAACGGTATACGTGGCATGCGCCGAGTAGACCGATAGCTGAAGGGACTCCGCGGGCTGGGCGAGCACGGAAGAGCGTGCGACCCAATATGCCGCTGCGCAGGTGACCATCACGGACAAAACCACGCTGCGTTTCGTTGCCAGACGAGATGTCACCGAGTATCTAACGGTCTCCACGTACAGCGGGCTGCGCGGCTTCTTCGAGGCAATAAATGGCGAGGCCGCTTAACATCTTGGGGAAGAAGTCGGTCGATTTCTGGGGCAGCACCTCGCCGCCAAAAGCGATGTCGCGCACCTGGTCCATACGGACAGGGTTCATGAGAAATGCCACGTCAGCGCCCTTGCGAACCTCGTCAAGCGCGTCGCCGGACTCGCGGACGTATTTCAGGTGCTTCTGGTCGCGGATGTCTTCCTCCGACATTCCCGAGCGTCTCTTCCAGAATCAGCTTATGAAGTTGCACGACATCGAGCATACGCTGGCGTTCCGATTGGCCCGCAAGAAATTCCGAATGCTGGGTTGGAAGGGCGCGCAGCAAGAAGGCGCCGTTTGAGGTAACCGCCAGTAGCGCGGTACGGTCCTTGCCGGCATCTGCGAGGCGCTTCATCGCCGCTTTTATGTCGCTGACTGGGCCCAGGGCCTCGACTTCGAAGTGCTTGCGAAGTTTCGCCGCCAGTGCCGCAGCATCGAATTGCTCGAGCCCGAAGACGACACGGTGTGTGGGGAGGACCACGAGGCCTGGGCCGTCCATGTTCACGAGAGTCATCACAACATTTTCGTACGGAGCCTCAGGGTCCGATCCATACTTCTGGCGCATCTCGTTGCGATAATTCAGGGCAGTCTCGTAACGATGATGGCCGTCGGCAATGATCAGCTTCTTGTCACGCATTGCGTTCTGGACGGACGCGATCGTCGAGGGATCGGATACCTTCCAGACGCGGTGGCTGACCTGGTATTCATCGCGCACTTCGATGTCGGGTGGCCGCGACTGCTGGAGGGTTGAGGCAATCTCATCAGCAGGGTCGCTGTAGAGCATGAAAATCTGTTCGAAATGAGTTTGGGTCGCCCGCAGAAGATTGAGGCGGTCGGCCTTGGGCTTGCTGAGGGTTTGCTCGTGGCGGAAGACGATCTTGCGATCGTAGTCTTCGAGCCGGCCGGCGGCGATGAACCCACGGCGTTCGTACTGCGTACCGGAATCGTCGCCAGGCACGGAAAATGTCTGGGTGTACACAAAAAAACTGGGCTCGGAGTCCTGAACGAGAACGCCGGCGGCGCGCCAGTCTTCGAGATGGGCGGCAGCCCGGGTGTAAACGTTCTGCTGATCGCCGTCGGTGGGATCGGGCTTGCCGAGGATGACGCGGACCAGGTTGTGAGGACTGGCCTTATAGTAGCCGTCCTGCATGGCCGGAGAGATTTTGTCGTAGGGCTGGGTCACTACTTCCGCAACCGAGACCTTACTGGGGTCATAGCGGAGCGCTTGAAATGGAGCGATGTTGGCCATCTGAGTATGAATTTCCTTCGTAATATAGATGGGAACGAACTTACTCTCAGAAAGGTGATTGTAACAGCCGAAAGAACCGTTCTGAGGGAGTGGCGACGCATCAAACCCGGCGGCTTCGGGTTGAAGAACGGTTGGGAATGTGTCGTGGTTTTGACAGCGCGACGTTTATACCTGTGTTAACATTTAGCCCACTTGAGGGACCTATGGCCCGCGGTAGCGGTACGGGAGTCGAGGTGGGCCAACCTGGCCCTCCAGTGTTCGGCTTCTGGAAACGAAGAGCGATCGTGCGTCCCAGGGCAAGCGACCTAAGCAACAACCGCATCGTCCTCCTCGCGTTGGTGGCACTCACTCTGATCAGCCTTGCCCGCAACCGCTCTCGTTCGCACAAACCGACCAATCCGACGTGCACGTCGTTCCCCGCGAGCAGAAGAAAGACACAAAGGCGGATCCGACGGTAATGCCACCGAACGTTGCTGCCGACGCGAAAGCGGCGGGCGTTGCGGTTGATCCGTCGCTGAAGACCCATACCAAGCCGATTCGCAAAGACGTTGACCTGGTGCTGGTTCCGGTGACGATCACCGATCCGATGAACCGGCTGGTGACCGGCCTGGAGAAGGAAAACTTCTCTGCTGACCGACAACGGGCAGCCGCAGGAAATTCGACATTTCTCGAGCGAAGATGCGCCGATGTCGCTGGGCGTGATTTTCGACGTGAGCGGATCGATGTCGAACAAGATCGACAAGTCGCGCGAGGCGGTGGTCGAGTTCTTTCGCACCGCGAATCCGGAGGACGAGTTTTTCGTCATTACTTTTTCGGAGAAGCCGGAAGTACTAGCCGACTTCACGTCGTCGGTCGAGGACATTCAGGACAAGCTGGTGTATGCGGTGCCCAAGGGTAGGACCGCGCTGCTGGACGCGATTTACCTGGGAATGAATCGCATGCGGAAGGCCAAGCACCAGAAGAAAGCGCTGTTGATTATTTCCGATGGCGGCGACAACCACAGCCGGTACACCGAAGGTGAGATCAAGGCGCTGGTGAAAGAAGCCGACGTGCAGATTTATGCCATAGGGCTTTACGACCGCGACTTCAAGACTCCGGAAGAGCGGGAAGGGCCGCAGCTGCTTGCCGAGCTTTCGGACGTCACCGGTGGGCGGACTTTTACGATTGGGAATCACGAACGAGTTGGCCGATGTAGCCACCAAAATCGGAATTGAATTGCGGAACCAGTATGTGCTGGGCTATCGTCCGACGAACCCGACTCGTGACGGAAAGTGGCGCAAAATCAAGGTGAAGCTTAATCCGCCGAAGGGACTGCCTCCGCTGCACGTGTACGCTAAGACCGGATACTATGCTCCAACGGAATAGAACCGGACTCCTGGCACTCGTCACAATACTTCTTCTTTGGTCGCTGGCAGCCGGGCAGAGTCCTGCGCCACCGGCTACCACAGAGAGACCGGCAACGTTGCCAGTGCTCCTGCGCAAGACCAGGCCCCCGCGGGCAAGAACGGCGACATCTTCGTCTTCCACAAGGAAGTGGACGAAGTTACGTTGCATGCCACGGTAGTGGACGACAAGAACCACCTTGTCACCGATCTGACGCGCGCCGACTTCACGGTCTTCGAA
>CAVTYG010000002.1:0-1352406 GCA_963738905.1 uncultured Acidobacteriaceae bacterium | reverse complement strand
CTCGATCCGCAGCAGCAGCACTGGTTCGACCATGAACTCGAAGGCGTTGATCTTCTCGATGGCGCTGCGGACTTTGGGTTCGGAGACTGGTTCTACCGTAAAGAACAACGACAGGCGCGTCTTTGGGCGAGTGCGGTTCCTGCTGCACGGAGTCGATGTTCATGCCTTCGCGCGCGAGCGTGTCGGCGACGCGGGCGATGATGCCGCGCTCGTCGTTGACCGTCAGGCGCAAATACCAGCCTGCGGGTTTGGGCTCGGGCGCGATCTCGAGCTCGCGCGACTCGAGGAAGCCGACCACGTTCTTGGCGCTGAGGCGTCCGGCGGCGAGGTCGCGGGCGATCTCCACTAAATCCGAAACCACGGCCGCGCCGGTAGCGTCGCCGCCTGCGCCGCGTCCGTAGAACATCTGCGTGCCGAGACGGTCGCCGACCAGGAAGACGGCGTTGTTCACGTCCTCGACCTTGGCCAGCATGGAGCGGCGGCTGACGAGCCAGGGACGCACGGAAACGTCGAGACCGCTGCCGGTGTCTTCGGCCGAGGCGACCAGACGAATGGTGCGATCGAGGCGCTGCGCGGAGCGGATGTCAACGGCGCGCACGTCGCGAATGCCGTAAGTGGGAATGCGGGCCACGTCGAGGCGTCCGCCGAAAGCCATGCGGGCGAGGATGCAGAGCTTGTCGCGCGCGTCCTGACCGTCGATGTCGAAGGTGGGATCGGCTTCGGCGTATCCGGCCTTCTGCGCCTCGGCGAGCGCCTGGTCGAAGTCGATGCCGCGGGCTTCCATCTGGGTGAGGATGTAGTTGGAGGTGCCGTTGAGGATGCCGTGCAGGGCGCGCAGGCGGTCTCCGGCGGTGGATTCCTGGATGACGCGCAGGATGGGAATGCCTCCGGCAACGCTGGCTTCGAAGCCGATGGGCAGATTGCGGGCGACGGCGAGGGCGAAGAGTTCGTCTCCGTGCTCGGCGAGGAGCTTCTTGTTGGCGGTGACGACGGGCTTGCCGTGCTCGAGGGCTCCGCGGAGAAGTTGCAGGGAGTGATCGACGCCGCCCATGGTCTCGACGATGACGTCAACGTCGTCGGAGGTGAGGAGGTCGCGCCAGCCGGTGGTGATGCGGGCGCCGGCGGGAGCGTCTTCCGGCTTGATCGGCTGACGGCGGCAGACGGCGGTGACGGTGAGCTTGACTCCGCTGCGCTTCTCGATGAGCGCGGAGTGGTGGGCGATGATGTCGGCGGTGGCGCGACCGACAGTTCCGAAGCCGACAATTCCTACGCGAACGTGTTTCATAAGAACAGTTGCCAGTGGTCAGTTGCCAGTTGCCAGTGAGAGCGACAGCAGGTCCTTCGACTACGGACGGCAAGGCCGCCTTCGCTCAGGATGACGAATCAAAGTGAATCAGTGTCTCGGGAGCTAGCTCAACTTTACCAGTTCGGTGGTGTGCTTGAGTTGGCCGCAGGCGGCGTAGATGTCGCGTCCGCGAGGACGGCGGATGAAGGTCGGGATGCCTGCGGTCACGAGGATGGATTGGAAGGCCTGGACGCTTGCAGTATCCGGCATTGTGAACGGGATTTCGGGGCCGGGATTGAGAGCGATGAGGTTGACCTTGGCGCGGAGTCCGCGGATGAGGTCGACAAGTTCGCGGGCGTGCGCGGGTTGGTCGTTGACGCCGCCGAGGAGAACGTACTCGAAGGTGAGGCGCTCGCGATTGCGGAGAGGGAAGTCGCGCAGAGCGGCGAGGAGCTTCTCGATGGTCCACTTCCTGGTGATGGGCATGACTTCGGTGCGGAGGGCTTCGTTGGGCGCGTTGAGCGAGACGGCGAGCTTGGGGCGGATCTCTTCAGCGCCGAAGTCGGCGATGCGGGGAACGATGCCTGAGGTCGAGACGGTCATGCGAGAAGCGGGGATTGCCGGCTTCGGTGACGAGCGTGCGCACGGCCTGCATGAAGTTGTCGTAGTTGAGGAAGGGCTCGCCCTGTCCCATGAAAACGAGGTTGATGCGGTCGCGATCGATTTCGACTTGTTGGTCGTTGAGGACGGCGAGGACTTGTCCGACGATTTCTCCGGCGGTGAGATTGCGGTGGAGACCGAGGAGCGCGGTCATGCAGAAGGCGCATTCGACGGCGCATCCGACCTGGGAGGAGACGCAGATGGTGGCGCGGGAAGAGCGGTTGTCAGTTGTCAGTCGCCAGTTGCCAGTAGGAGAGTTTCGAGTTTCGCGTTTCGAGGATCGAGAGAAAGCAGGTCCTTCGACTGCGCTCCCTGCGGTCGCTCCGCTCAGGATGACACCAAGGTCGGTGGTCAGTTCTTCGTCGCCGGAGTCGGAGCCGTCGCCGGCTTCGCCGCCGTCGCCTTCGGGCATCCAGACGGTTTCGACGGATTGGCCGTCTGAAAATTCAAAGAGATAGCGAACGGTCCCATCGGAAGAGGTAAACCTCTTTTCTATGTTGGGGTGGCCGACCGAATAGCCGGCGTCGGTGAACTGGCGGCGCAAGGATAAGGGCAGCGTCGAGAAGTGATCGAGGCTGGTCCACCGTTGCCGATAGAGGCCGTCTAAAAGCTGGCGGAGGCGGTAGGCGGGCTGGTCAAGGCCTTCCAGTACTTCGCTAAGTTGCTCATTCGAAAGGCTTAATAGTTCGCGATGTTGCAGTGGAGTCATGCATCCAATATGCTGGAACGTTAAGCAGCCCGTCTCACCGAGTTCGCATCGGTAGTCTTGCTCAGTGCGCGTTCATTGTATCCCAGGCTAGGGACGCGGGTTAGTGCTGAGTGAGGCCGGCAGTCTTATTCATTTAGAAAAGGTAATCATGGCAGCAGAAGCATTAGCGGTCGCAGCCGACCGGACTATCCATCGGGAAGTGTTGCCCAATGGGTTGACCATCCTGACGGAGCAGATGGACCACATTCGCTCAGTTTCGATGGGAATCTGGCTGAATGCCGGGTCGCGGAATGAAGACCCGGAGGTCAATGGGATTTCGCACTTCGTAGAACACATGGTGTTTAAAGGCACCACCCACCGCTCGGCGGAAGAAATTGCCCGGGAAGTGGATTCGATCGGCGGAAACATGGACGCGTTCACGGGGAAGGAAACGGTGTGCTTCAACGTGAAGGTCCTGGACGAACATTTGCCGATTGCGGTGGACGTGTTGAGCGATATGGTGCTGCATCCGGTGTTCGACGCGAGCGAAATCGTGCGCGAGCGTGGGGTGATCGTCGAAGAGATCAAGATGGACGAGGACAATCCCGATAGTTTGGTGCACGAGATCTTCACCCAAAACTTCTACAAGAACCATCCGCTGGGACGGCCGATCCTGGGGACCAAGGAAACGGTACGCAAGTTCGACCAGGCGGCGATCCTGAAGTACTACCAAAGCAAGTTCGTGCCGGAGAACCTGGTGATTTCGGCGGCAGGGCATGTAGAGCACGATGTATTCGTGGACCTGCTACGCAAAGAGTTTGAGGCGCTGCCGCAGGGAACGAACGGCGCGCTCGATACGCCGCCCAAAATCAACTCGCGGATTACGCTGCGCAACAAGAAGTCACTGGAGCAGGTGCAGATTTGTATCGGGGTACCTTCCTACCGGGTGAACCATGAGCGGCGGTTCGTGGCATATGTGCTGAACACTTTGCTGGGCGGAGGCATGAGCTCGCGGCTGTTCCAGAATGTGCGCGAGAAGCAGGGGCTGGTTTACTCGATATTTTCGGAGTTGAATCCTTATAAGGATACGGGCTGCCTGGCAGTCTATGCCGGAACGTCGAGGGAGTCGGCGCCGAAGGTGGTGCAATCGGTGATGCACGAGTTCCGCGAGATCAAGGCCGGCGGGCTTCCTGAAGAAGAAGTGAAACGCGCCAAGGACCAGTTAAAGGGCAACCTGATGTTGAGCCTGGAGTCCTCGACGGCGCGCATGTCGAACCTGGCGCGGCAAGAGATGTATCACGACCACTTCATGGGAATGGACGAACTCATTGAAAAGGTGCAGGAAGTCAGCACCGACGATGTGGTGCAGACGGCAAACGAGATGTTCCAGCAGGAAGCGATCGCGGTGACGGTGCTGGGGAATCTCAATGGGCTGAAGCTGAACCGAGAAATGCTGGAATGCTGAAGAGCAGTAGCCAGTAGCTAGTTGCCAGTAGCCAGTGGCTGTTGAAAAGCAATAAGGAAGAAGTGATCTAACGCGCATCCGGGGGCGGAATCTGAGGTTGTGTTGCTCGGGCTCACGCTCTTGCGGGAATGTGCCGCCGGTTAAAACCGGCTCTGGGTTTCTATGGGGAGCGTTCCCAGCACTCCGGCCGTAAGACGGCCTGCGTGCTGGGCTATCTTCTTCCGTCCTTGTCACACGCCTCGCGCAAAACCGGCGCGAGGCGTAGGCGTGGCAGCGGATTGGAGCCTCGAGTTTGGTGGGCGCTTGCACGGGAGCGCTTAACGCAGTCAAATTGCGGTAACACTGCACCGTTTTGACATTGGCTTCACGGTGCTCAATAATTTTCTGTTCTATCGCGGAGACGAACACGGCTCTCCTACGTCTTTCCAGTGTCAAGCCCCGCGACAATCCGAATGAGGTCCATAGACATGTCCAGACGTAATCGCGATCGCGGCTTCACGCTGATCGAGTTGCTGATCGTGGTGACGATCATCCTGATCATCGCGGCTTTCACTATTCCCAAGATCACGAAGTCGCAGATTCCGGCGCATGAAGCTTCGGCGCTCGCCAGTATCAAGGCCATTAATGCAGCGCAGATGATCTATTCCAGCAGTCATCCTGACCTGGGCTTTACCACGGACCTGATTACGCTGGGCGGCACATCGCAGAGCGGTGGCGAGCAGACCATCGATACCAACCTGGCCAGCGGACGCAAGAGCGGCTACACCTTTACTTACACGCCTGGTGAGAAGGTAAACGGCGCAATACGGTCTTACACCATCACAGCGGTGCCCGATCAGGTGGGTACGACAGGGCAGCGGCGATTCTTCTCGGATGAGTCAGGGGAGATCCATTACAACGCCGGCGGGCCGGCGGATGCGACGAGCCCGGTGATTCAGTAGCGCTCTCGACAGAAGAGGAAGCCCCACATTTGCCAACAGATGGCAAATATGGGCCACCCACCAGCTGTGGGCGAGCTGCTCGCACGTGCCATGCCCTGAGCTACGATGCGATAAATCCACTAAAATCGATTTACATGTGGGTTCGCCGTTTACGCATCTTTGCAGTCGCATGTTTTCTCTTGTCTGCCCCGTCTTTGCTGTCCGCCCAGCCTGATGTTCACGCCATCGCCGACAAGGTGGACCAGCGCTACAACCATATGCAGACCCTGGAAGCGCAGTTTGCCGAGACATATTCCGGCGCGGGGATGACGCGCAAGGAAAGTGGCACGCTGGAGCTGAAGAAGCCGGGGCGGATGCGGTGGGATTATGACGAGCCGCGTCCCAAGATGTTTCTCACCGATGGATCGACGGCATGGTTCTATGTGCCGGGAGAGAAACAGGTCAGGCGGACTCCGGTGAAACAGATTGAAGACTTGCGCTCGCCGCTGCGGTATCTGCTGGGCAAGACGAAGCTGGAGAAGGAATTCGTTGGCCTGGCGATTGCCAGTGACGCCAAACCGTTGAATGCGGGCGACATTGTGCTGCGCGGAGTCCCCAAGGGAATGGAAGAGCGGGTTTCGCAGACGCTGCTGGAAGTCACTCCGGAAGGGTTGATTACGCGCATCGTGGTGGAGGAGTTGGACGGTTCGGTGACGGAATTCCGCTTTCTTCAACAGAAGGAGAACGTCCAAATAGCGGATGCGCGGTTTAAGTTTGTGCCGCCCGCGGGTGTAGAGGTTGTGCAGGGGACGGAGCTGGTGGAGTAGTTGTCAGTGGTCAGTTGTCGGTTGGCCATGAAAAGGCGTGGCGGTGAATTGACCGGACTTTCAACCCAGAACTGACAACCGACAACTTCTTCGCTGGCAACTGTTAAACTAAGGCCGGATACCCAAAGGAATCAGTCACTTTCATGGCCGAGTACATGATCCGGATGGCCGACGACCGCGGTCACATTCTGGAGCAAATTGAGCTAGGGAACTCGGAAGGTGAAGTGCGTGAACGGTTTGCGCAGCAGGGGTTCCTGGTTTACTGGGTCAAGCCCAAAGGCCTGTTTTCGACAGAGTTGCGGCTTCCGCGCCGGCGGAAGATTAAGCCGGACCAATTTCTTATCTTTAATCAGCAATTCGTAACCCTGATTCACGCCGGGCTTCCGATCGTTCAATCGATCGAGCTGTTGATGAAACGGCAGCGCAATCCGTTTTTTCGGACGGTGTTGCAAGATGTGCGCGATCGGGTGCGCGGCGGAGAGCTACTGTCAGATGCCTTCGCGGAACAAAAGGCATTCCCCAAGGTTTACACGACTACGCTGCTGGCAGGCGAGAAGTCCGGCAACCTGGAAGAGGTAATGGGGCGCTACATTACATTTCAGCGGCTAGGGGTAAGTTTCCGCAAGAAACTGGTGTCGACACTGGTGTACCCGGTACTGCTCGTGGTGATGCTGATCGTGATGATGACGTTCTTGATCACTTTCGTGGTACCGCAGTTCGCCAACCTCTATCACCAACTCGGGGCCGAGTTGCCGCCCGCGACCATGGTGATGCTGGCGATAGGGACCAACGCTCAGAAGTACTTTCCATATGTGCTGGCCGCGGTGCTGCTGGTGGGGTTCCTGGGCTGGCGATGGATGAAGAGCGATGCTGGGGCGACGCAGATGGACCGCATCAAGCTGAAAGTTCCTTTGCTGGGCGGTATCTGGCTGAAATATCAGGTAGCGATTGTTTCGCGCATGATGTCAACGCTGCTGTCGGGCGGTCTGCCGCTAGTCCCGGCGCTGGAGACATCCGGCGAATCGATGCAGAGCCGCCTGATTGCGCACGGCATAGAGGGTGCGGCGCGATTGGTGCGGGAAGGCCAGCCGCTGGCGCGAAGCTTGGAATCGGCAAGTGTATTTCCCGAGATGGCGGTGGAGATGATTGAGGTGGGCGAGTCCACCGGCGCGCTCCCCGCGATGCTCAATTCGGTAGCGGAGTTCTATGAAGAAGACGTAACCAACGCCCTGGCTACGGCCATGGCGCTGATCGAGCCGGTCATCCTGATCGTGATGGGCATCGTGGTGGCGTTTGTGTTGATCTCGCTGTACCTGCCGATCTTTAGTTTGGGGGCAGGGGGAATACATTAGTGCTCAGTGGCTGGTGGTTAGAGAGAATGGTGGTCCTTCGACTCGGACGCGCGCCCTTGCTGCGCGTCCTCCCTCGGGATGACGCGCGTAGGAGTGGAATTACGGGGCATTTGGGTTGAGAGGAAGTTGGGTGAATGTCTGACAAGAAGTCGATCTTCGTAAACGGCGGCAACGGCAGCATGTCCATTGCCGACGAACAAGCGCACGGGCAGGACCTGGCACGCCGCTACCGCTGCGAGTTCGTGGACCTGAAGAACTTCCACATTCAGCACGAGCTCTTCCGCAAGATCAAAGTGGACCTGATGTTCCGCTACAACTTCGTTCCGTTGCAGGAGACGCAGGACGGACGGCTGGTGATTGCGATTGCAGATCCCAGCCAACTGATGATGATCGACGAGATCAGCCTGAACCTGGGGCGGCGCATCGTCATTAAGGTCGCTACGCTGTCGCAAATCAGCGATGTACTGAAGAAGACCGAACAATCGCAGCGCGTGCTGGAAGAAGCCGGCGAGAACTTTGCGCTCGACGTGATCCGGGAGGACGAGAACTCGGACGAGACCATCTCGATCGAGAAGCTGACGGCAGAGAGCGACATCAGCCCGATCATCAAGCTGGTCGACACCATGATCTTCACCGCCTTACAGCGGCGCGCCAGCGACATCCACATCGAGACCCGGGACGACTCGGTGGCAATTAAATATCGCATCGACGGAGTGCTGCAGCAGGCCATGCCTCCCATTGCGAAAGAGCACCATTCAACTATCATTTCGCGCATCAAGGTCATGAGCGAACTCGATATCTCGGAAAGGCGCGTTCCGCAGGATGGACGCTTCCGGGTGCGCTACAACGGCCGCTCGATTGATTTCCGGGTGTCGATCATGCCGTCGATACATGGTGAAGACGCGGTGCTGCGCGTGCTCGACAAAGAGTCGATGAGCGAGAAGTTTCATAAGCTCACGCTCGACGTGGTCGGCTTTCATGACGATGACCTGGCGAAGTTCCGGCGCTACATCAAGGAGCCGTATGGGATGGTGCTGGTCACGGGGCCGACTGGATCGGGCAAGACAACTACGTTGTATGCGGCGCTCAACGAGATCAAGAGCGATGAAGACAAGTTCGTCACCATCGAAGACCCGGTGGAATACCAGATTGCCGGCATCACCCAGATTCCGGTGAACGAGAAGAAAGGGTTAACGTTCGCGCGCGGGTTGCGATCGATCCTGCGGCATGATCCCGACAAGATCATGGTGGGTGAAATCCGCGACACGGAGACGGCACAGATCGCGATTAACGCGGCGCTTACCGGACACCTGGTCTTCACCACGGTGCACGCGAACAACGTGGTGGATGTTATCGGACGCTTTCTGAACATGGGCGTGGAAGCGTACAACTTCGTGTCGTCACTGAATTGCATCCTGGCGCAGCGGCTGGTGCGGCTCATTTGCGAGTTCTGCAAGAAGGAAGTGGTGTATTCGGATGACGAGCTGCGGGCCAGCGGTATGAATCCCGACGAGTGGCGCAATGTTCGCTTCTTCGAAGGCGAAGGTTGCATTGAGTGCTCGGGTACGGGGTTCCGCGGACGAACGGCGATACACGAGTTGCTGGAGCTGACTGACAATGTGCGCGAGATGATCCTGGCGAAGCGGCCGAGCAGCGAAGTGCGGCGCGCCGCGCGCGAAGAAGGCATGCACTTCCTGCGTGAGTCGGCGCTTGATAGAGTGAGACGTGGGCTGACCACGCTGAAAGAGATTAACAAGGTCACGTTTATTGAGACGACGCGGTAGAGGGCAATTCGTAATTCGCAATTCGTCCTAACCTAGCAATGGCAGGAAGCTACATTTCGCGACCGCGGGTGGCGTGTGAGGTATCGGCCGAGCGCGTGGTAGCTGCGCGCGCCGCCGAGGGCGCGCTTTCGCTGGAGGCCGTCAACGCCCAGAAGCTGACGGCAGGAACGGTTACCCCTGGGTTGCAACACGCCAATGTCGCGTCGCGCGAAGCACTGGTGACGGCGTTGCGCGACTCACTCGCGCCGGTGGCTGGCCGCTCTCGCGACATCACTCTGATTATTCCGGATGCCAGCACGCGCATCCTGCTGCTCGATTTTGAAACGCTGCCGGAAAAACCGGAGGATGCCGATTCGGTCGTACGCTTTCGCCTGAAGAAATCGCTGCCGTTTGATGTGGATACCTCAGCGGTATCGTTCGACCGTCACGTGGCTGACGACGGTGTGCGGGTGGTGGTGGCGGTGACTCCCAAGACAGTGCTGGAAGAGTACGAGTCGGTAGTGCGCGATGCGGGCTACAATCCCGGCGCGGTCTTGCCTTCGATGGTTGCGGCACTGGGTGTGGTGGATGGGTCGCGGCCGACCATGGTCATCAAGGTAGAAATCGGCACGACGACGTTCGCCGTTGTGGACCAGAACCAGTTGCTGCTCTATCGCTCGCTGGAAAACGGTGGAACGGCGGTAACTGGCGACTCGCTGGTCGATGATGTGAACACGTCTCTGGTGTATTTCGAAGACCGTTACGGCATTTCGGTGGACCGGGTGCTGGTAACGGGTGTGCAATCGGCACAGGCACTGCAAGCGGCGTTCAGTGCCAGCAACATCCGCATCGAGGACCTGGTTTCGAGCAGCATGGCAGGAGTAGGTTCGGGCGGCTTGTCAGGCCCGGCGCTGGCGGGAGTTGCGGGGGCGTTGGCGTCCTGATGCGGATTCATATCAATCTCGCGTCGAATCCGTATGAAGTTGCGCGGGAGTATGCGCGGCGGCTGGCGGCTCTAATTGTCGCTCTGGGGGTCGTGACCATCGGCTTGGTTGGTTACATTTTTTACCAACGCTCGCACACCGGCGCCGTAAATCACGAAATTCGAGTTGCACAGCGGGAACTTACGGCCCTAGATGGGGAAAAAGTGGCGGCACTGACAGTCTTGAACCAGCCGCAGAACCGCGAAATTGCTGACCAGTCACAATTCCTCAACAGCTTGTTTGCGCGCAAGGCGCTCTCGTGGACCAAGGTATTCACGGAGATGGAGCGGCTCATGCCGCCCGACATTCACGTTGTCTCGATGAAGCCGGAATTCAATCGCGACAACCAGTTGGTGTTGCACGTGGTGGTGGCGACGAACACTCGCGAAAAGGCAGTTGAACTGGTGAAGCGCATGGAAAAGTCGCCGCACTTTCGCGCGCCGCAGGTCGAAGCGGAGAACGTCCTGGGCCAGGGAGTGGGGGGACCTGCGGGCGGAAATATCCAGTTCGACATCGCGGCGGTGTACGTGCCGTTCGCCGAGGACAGCGATACAAAGCCGGATACGCAGGAAGAGAAATCCGCAGCCGAGAATAAATCGCCTGCGAAGTCGCCGGCCAAGCGGGGCGTAGCGCCTAACGAAGGAAGTGGACGCTGATGGCCAGCATTCGTGAGACGCGCAAGACGCTCGTTCCGGTATTGATCGGGCTGGCCGTTCTCGACATTGCCTGTGTGGGCTACCTGCTGTCGCCCTTCGGCCGTTCGCTAAGCGCCCGCCAACGTGATCTTCAAACGCTACAGGCACAGGTTGCAGCCAAGCAGACGGAAGTGCTGCCGACGCGCGGCATGGACACGAAGCTGAAGCAGGCGTCGAGCGACATTACGTCGTTTTACGACCATCGTTTTCCGGCACAGTATTCCATCGTTTCGGAAGAGTTGGGCAAGGTGGCGGCGGAAACCGGGGTACAGATCGCTGCGGTGAAGTATGACGACAAAGACGCGCCGATTGAAGGATTGCGCAAGTTGAATATGGAGGTCTCGCTTTCCGGCAGCTACCTACAGGAAGCGAAGTTCATCAACGCGCTCGAACGCGACAACCTATTTTTCGTGATCGATGGCATAAACCTGGGCGAGCAACAGGGGAACGTGCGGTTGCAACTGAAGATCGAGACCTACTTGCGCGGAGGAGCGTCTTCGTCATGAAGCTTGGGACGGAGAACAAGACGAAGACCGCCATCGCTGCCGGACTGCTGATCCTTGCCGCAATCGCGCTATATAACTGGTTGCACAGCAGCGAT
Source organism: uncultured Acidobacteriaceae bacterium (assembly GCA_963738905.1). Classification (GTDB taxonomy): domain Bacteria; phylum Acidobacteriota; class Terriglobia; order Terriglobales; family Acidobacteriaceae; genus DASRAA01. Next base: position 1,341,167 of record CAVTYG010000002.1, on the reverse strand, counting down.
GAAGCTGTGCCCGCGCCGTCCGCCCAAGCGGCGGCCACCGCGCCGAGTGTTTCCCTTAAGACGGTTGCAAAGTCGGGCCGCAAAACGGGGCCGGTCTTGCTGGCGCAGTCGCTGGATCCGACGCTGCGGCTCGATCTGCTGAAATCGAGTGAAGATATTACCTATAAAGGATCGGGCCGCGACATCTTTCAGAACCAACCCGAGCCGCCGCCGATTCCCAAGCCAATCGTAGATCCGATCAAGGACAACAAACCTACGCCACCGCCTCCTCCACCGCCGATTCCGCTGAAGTTTTACGGTTTCAGCGGCAATAAGAGCGGACCGAAGCAGGTTTTTCTCTCCAGCGGCGATGACATTTTCATCGCCAAGGAAGGGCAGGTCATTGACCGGCGTTACAAGATCCTGAAGATCAGTCCGACATCGGTGGAAGTGGAAGATGTGCTGACCAACAACCGCCAGACGCTTCCGTTAACGTCGGGATAGAAGTCGAGTTGTGATGTTGCGGGAAGGACCCATCCAGTCATTACCGGCCAGTTCCAAGCGGCGTAGGCGCGAGAGCGGCGCAATGCTATTGGCCGTGCTGTTCATGATGGCGATCATGGTGATCGCGGCGCTCGCGGTGGCCCCGAGCTTTGTGATGCAAGCCAAGCGCGACCGCGAGGAGGAGATGATCCATCGCGGTACGGAATATGCGCGCGCCGTCAAAAAGTACTACCGGAAGTTTGGGCGCTATCCGGCGAACATCGAGCAACTGGAGAACACCAACCAGATTCGATTCCTTCGCAAACGCTATAAAGACCCGTTGACCAAAGACGGTGAATGGAAGCAGTTGCATTATGGCGACATCGCATTACTGCTTGGCGCCAACGGCATCCAGGGACAGTTAGGCGCGCAGGGCGCCACTAACGGTTTGGGCGGCTTAAATCCTGCAGCAGCCGGCGGATTAAACGGGGGACTGACGGGCCCCAATCAGAATGTCAACGCGGCGGCACTCGCCGCGGCGCAGATCGCTCAGCAGCAACAACTGCAACAACAACAGCAGCAGCAGCAGAGCCCGTTTACGCCGAATGTTCCTCCTGGCTACACGCCACCGGGGGGCACGACACAATCCTCGACTGACACGAGCGGAACGCAAGGACAGTCATCCCCGAACACGGCGACGGGTGGCGGGCAGACGACAGCGGGCGCAACCAGCCAGCCTGGTCAAAGCGGCAGCAATAACACGATCTTCGGAAACACGGGTGTCGGCGGACAGACCTTTGGAGGCGGAGCGATTGTCGGCGTTGCCAGCAAGAGCAAAGATCCAACCATCCGAATCTTCAACAAGAAGAAGACGTATGACGAGTGGCAGTTTATCTACAGTCCCATGATGGAGGTCTCGAACACGCTGCTTCGAGGGCCTTATAATGGACAGACGTTTACGCCCTCACAGATAGGCACGCCGGCAGGTCAATTGAACCAACAGCAGTCCGGGAACAGCGGCGCGACCGGTCTCAATCCGCAGAATTCCCTGCAAAACCAACAGCAAAATCAGCAGCTCACGCCGGGAAATCAGTTTCCGCCGGATCAGTCGCAGACTCCGCACTAGACCACTCCCTTTGGATGTTGCGCACAAGGCTTAAAGCACAGTACGAGGACATATCTGCGTTCTTCGCTATAATGGATGAGCAATCCAACGCCAGCTGTAGGACTCCAATGCGCGCCGCAGAGCGGTCTGGGTTACACCATTCCGGCCTGATCGGACCCATCATGACGGGCGTGAAACTATCGGCGCAACCGTCCTGAAGCAGGAAATCTAGATCCCGAAAATTTCAGTTTGGAAATCCGAGGAGAGAGTATGCAGAAAAAGAGCATCGTAGTGGTTCTAGCAGCGCTGAGTGCGCTGATGTTAATGAGCATCTCGGCGAGTGCGCAAGCCGCTACGCAGAGCGTTCCGGGCGCCACTGCCCAGCCCCATTCCGTCACCGACCAGGACATTCAGATGTTGCGGGAAGATATTCGCTCGCAGCGGAAACAGATCACTGCCGCCAACCTGACGCTGACGGCGGACGAGGCCACCAAGTTCTGGCCGATTTACGATCAGTACGCCGCGGAACTGGCGAAAGCCGGCGATGTGCGCTGGGCACTGATCAAGGACTACGCAACAAATTACAACACCATGACGGACGCCCAGGCGAACGAATACATTAAGCGCTCGGCAGCCGTTGACCAGCAGATTGACGCTACCCGGCTGAAGTACGTGCCGATGTTTGAAAAGGTGGTTTCGGCGAAGAAGGCTGCCCTGTGGTATCAGATCGACCGCCGGCTGGGGCTTCTCATCGACCTGCAACTGGCTTCGACCATTCCGGTGGTTGACCCGACCAAGTAGTGTTCGATCGAGTTTTTCGCAACGACAGCGCATCGCAAAGGTGCGCTGTTTTCTTGTTTGCGATCAAACGCTGTAATTGCGGGGCATTAGCCAGGCCCCGGTCATCAGCAACAGCGCGGCGGTCGCGACTATGTAAAAGCCGGCGAAGAAGCCCACGAAGTGATACATCAACACTGCATCGACCAGGGGAATGAGCGCCAGGTAGAGAAGCAGGGAGCGGGTTCCTGGTCGGGAGCTGATCCACACCAGAGCGGGCGCCAGGAGAACTCCGTGGGCGGAGACAACCAGCCAAACGCATTTGATTGCGCCCTCGACCAGCGGAGCCATGCCTGCCTTCGCGACCACTGGAAACACACCCAATGACCCACCTACGACGTGGAGCAGTGCGCCCACGAACATAACGATACTTCCCAAGAGGATGAGCCAGCGCGCCAGTGTCATGGGCTTCGTCTCCGTGCAGTGTAGTGCGAGCGACCGCTAGGATTTTCGGTTGGTGAATTCTATCAGCAGCTGCAAACGCTGACGGGCGTGTCCGCAATCGATGGCATACGCGGCGAGTGGAATGGCTTCGGCGATGGTGTCGGCGTGTGCGGCCGCAACCAGGGCGGCAGCGGCGTTGAGAAGGACAACATCACGGCGCGCGGAACGTTCTCCGTCGAGCACGGCGCGAATAATGGCAGCATTTTGCTGGGCGTCGCCTCCGGCGATTTCGGTGAGAGGCGCGGACTTGAGGCCAAACTCTTCTGGTGTGACTTCGTAGGTGCGAACCCGACCATCGCGGACTTCGGCGATCTTGGTCGGTCCGGAGATCGTGATTTCATCGAGACCATCGCGCCCGTGGACCACTAAGGCGCGGCGGAGACCGAGTTCCCTGAGGGCCTCAGCGAGCTTCTCAACCAGATCCGGCGAATACACGCCGACCACCTGGGCCGATGCGTGGGCGGGATTGGTGAGTGGACCCAGCAGGTTGAACACTGTGCGCAAACGAAGATCGCGGCGCACCGGCTGCACGTGTTTCATTGCCGAGTGCATTGCCGGAGCGTAGAGAAATGCAATTCCGGTCTCACGCAGACAGGCGACGAGTTGCGCAGGCGGCAGATTGAGGTTCACACCGAGAGCTTCCATCACGTCCGCCGAGCCGCATTTCGAGCTGATGCTGCGGTTGCCGTGCTTGGCGACACGCACACCCGCACCGGCGGTCACGAACGCGACAGCGGTTGAAATGTTGAAGGTGCCGGAAGTATCTCCGCCAGTACCGCAGGTGTCAACCAGAGCGTCGCGGCCAGTGCCGCTGACATAGACGGCGTCGCCGTCTACGGTGGTAAGTGGCGTGGCGGCGGCTCGTATGGCCTGGGCGAATCCTACGATCTCCTCGACCGTTTCGCCCTTCATGTGGAGAGCGACAAGCAATGCACCGATCTGCGCATCGGTGGCCTCGCCGCGCAGGACCTCGGCCATGACGTCGCGGGCCTCGTCGCGGGTGAGCGACGAGCCGTGATTAGCGATCTTGTGTAGGGCGTCGAGGATCATACCTAGCAATTGGTAATTAGTAATTAGGGTAGCATTCGCGCGAGTAGGGGCCATCGTTGTGAAAGTGAGAGCAACGGGCCTCAATTGTTGGCAGAGCCGTGGGCGACTGTAGGAGCTAATAGACACCCGGGAATGTGTGACGGTCGTCACCGCCGAAAGAAGCTTCCTTTCATACATTCAGCTTATGGCTAAACCAGACACCAACGATCGCGCGGCATGGCTACAGGGCCCTTCCGCAAAGTGCGAGACGTCCCAGAGCTCGCCCTCCCCCTGGCGGCTTATTTTGTTGGGAGCGCCGGGTGTAGGCAAAGGAACCCAAGCTGACCTGTTGCACCAGAAACTGCACGCCTGTCATCTTTCTACGGGCGACGTGTTCCGCGCGGCAGCGGGTCGCAGCGAGTGCGAGTTGAGTCCGGCGATGAAGGCAGCCACCGAGTACATGCGTAGTGGCGCGCTCGTGCCTGACGCAACGGTTTGGGAGATGGTCCGCGAACGGAGCGGGTGCCTGCACTGTGGCGGCGGCTTCATCCTCGACGGATTTCCGCGCACGCTGACGCAGGCCGAGTCCCTGAAGCAGTTGATGCAGGACGAGGGGCTGCCGCTGACCGCCGTCGTGAACTACGACCTGCCCGCAACTGAAATTGTTGCCCGGCTCAGCGGCCGCCGTACGTGCCAACAATGCCGTAGCGTGTTTCACGTGACCGAACGTCCGCCGAAGGTTGAGGGCGTCTGCGATCGTTGTGGCGGCAAGCTGTTTCAGCGCGAAGACGACCGGCCGGAGTCGATCAAAGTCCGCCTGGAGGCCTACGACCGAAGCACCGCGCCGTTGATTGCTTTCTACCAGAAGCTTGGGTTGCTCGTGCAAGTGGATGCCAGCGGTAGTCCTGACGAGATTTGCGCAAAAACACTCGCGGGACTGGATGGCCGCCGCGCCGCGACTCCGAGCTAAGAGCAGCAGGGCGTTGAACTCGGAACGTCCGGTGACGCAGATTGACGAAGAATCTGCGCGCCGGTCGCACCTGTTTCTCCCTTCCGTTCACCTGTCGTTGCGGCGGCCTTCGCCGCTCCGGTACACTAAACAGTTTCATTCTGTACGGCCATCCTGATAAGGAGCAGACAGTCCGGCCTCGAGCGGCTGGAGCGACGGGCAGTCCACCCGTGTCTATCATCGAATCATGAAAATTCACGAGTACCAGGGCAAAGCCATCCTGGCGAAGTATGGAGTGGCTGTGCCGCGCGGGCGCATGGTCGAGAGTGTCGAAGAAGCCGACGCCGCGGCGCGCGAGCTGTTCCACGACGGCGCAACCGGAGTTGTAGTGAAGGCCCAGATCCACGCCGGCGGGCGTGGCAAGGGCGGAGGCGTGAAGATTGCCAACACGGTCGAAGATGCAACCGAGATAGCCGACAAAATGCTCGGCATGACGCTGGTCACGCACCAGACCGGGCCGGAAGGCAAGAAGGTGCAGCGCCTGCTGATTGAGGAGACCCTGCCTATCGCGCGCGAGCTGTATCTCGGCATCGTTCTCGACCGTGGCAACGGACGCAACGTGTTTATGGCCTCGGCAGCGGGCGGCATGGAGATCGAAGAGGTTGCGGCGAAAGATCCCGACGCGATCATTAAAGAGCACATCACCCCCGGTATGGGCTTGCAGGCGTACCAGGCCCGCAAAATTGCGTTCAAGCTGGGGCTCGATCCCAAGTACATCAACGGAGCGGTGAAGTTCATGAAGGCGCTGGCGCGCGCGACGGAAGATACCGATGCCTCGCTGGTCGAGATCAATCCGTTTATCACCACGACCGACGGGCGCCTGTTCGCACTCGACGCGAAGATGAACTTTGACGACAACGCGCTGTACCGGCATCCGGACATCAAGGAGCTCCGCGACATCAGCGAAGAAGACCCGCTCGAGGTCGAGGCCAGCAAGTACGCGCTGAACTACATCAAACTCGACGGCAACGTGGGCTGCATGGTGAACGGCGCAGGCCTGGCAATGGCCACCATGGACATCATTCAGTACGCGGGCGGCATGCCGGCGAATTTCCTCGACGTAGGTGGCGGAGCCAACGAGGAGCAGGTCACGCACGCGTTCGAGATTCTGCTGGCCGATAAAAATGTGAAAGCGGTCCTGATTAATATTTTCGGTGGCATCCTGCGCGTGGATACGCTGGCTAACGGCGTAGTGAGCGCTGCCAGGAAGACCAACATACAGTTGCCGATTGTGTTGCGCCTTGAGGGGACGAACGTAGAGCAAGGGCGGCAAATCCTGAAGGACAGCGGACTGAATTTCATCGTGGCACAGACCATGAAGGACGCGGCCGAAAAAGTCGTCGCGGCGGCTAAGGGGGTCAAGTGAGCATCCTGGTAGATAAATCGACGCGACTGGTTGTACAGGGATTGACGGGCCGTGAAGGAACGTTCCACGCCAAGGCTTCGCAGGCGTATGGAACACAGGTTGTCGGCGGCGTGACTCCGGGCAAAGGCGGCACGACGCATGAAGGCTGGCCCATCTTCAACACGGTGTCGGAAGCGCTAGGCAAAACCGGCGCGAATGCGACGGTGATCTTCGTTCCGCCACCGGGCGCAGCGGACGCGATTATGGAAGCAGCCGACGCGGGCCTTCCGCTGATCGTGTGCATCACGGAAGGTATTCCGGCGCTCGACATGGTGAAGGTGTGGGAGTACTTGAAGTCGAAGAACTCGCGGCTGATTGGACCTAACTGTCCAGGCATTATCTCGCCAGGCCGCTGCAAGATCGGCATCATGCCGGCCAGCATTCATAAGGAAGGCAATGTCGGCATCGTGTCGCGCTCGGGCACGCTTACCTACGAAGCGGTATATCAGCTCACGACGCGCGGCATCGGGCAATCGACGGCCATCGGCATCGGCGGCGACCCGATTATTGGTACCAATTTCATCGACGCCATCACGCTGTTTAATGAAGACCCAGAGACCGAAGCCATCATCATGATCGGCGAGATCGGGGGCAGCGCTGAAGAGACCGCGGCAGAGTACATCAAGGCGAACGTGAAAAAGCCGGTGGTGGGCTTTATCGCGGGACAGACCGCGCCTCCCGGACGTCGCATGGGACACGCGGGTGCCATCATCTCCGGTGGGAAGGGAACTGCGGCGGAGAAGATCGCGGCAATGAAGGCGGCGGGAATTCACGTGGCCAGCAGCCCCGCTGACATTGGCGCGATGCTGGTGGAAGCGATGCCGTCGGTGAAGAAGTAATTAGCAATTAGTAATTGGCGAAAAGCAATTAGAGGAAAGCACATTTCCATACGAGGATTTATTTACGAATGAAGACACTGCAACGCACTCTATCCATCGTTAAGCCGGATGCTGTCGAGAAGGGCGCGACCGGCGATATTGTCAACACGCTGCTGACCAATGGTTTCCGCATAATCGGCATGCGGATGCTGCATATCAACAAGGCGCAGGCCGAAGGATTTTACGCCGTCCACGTACATCGTCCGTTTTTCGAGTCGCTGACCAATTTCATGTCGAGCGGGCCGATCGTCGTCATGGCGCTGGAGAAAGAAGAAGCAATTGCCGATTACCGCAAGCTGATGGGCGCCACGGATCCCGCCAAAGCGGAGGACGGCACGATCCGCAAGAAGTGGGCGTCGAGCATCGAGAAGAATGCCGTGCACGGCTCCGACGCGGAAGACACGGCGCGATTTGAGCTGAGTTATTTCTTCGCCGGGTTCGAACTGGCGAAGTAAAATCGCTCACGGTCTTCATTTTACCGGGGCTAAAGCCCCGGACCCTTTCAAGCGAGTTGAACGCTGGCCCTTCGACTTCGCTCAGGGCAGGCTCTGAAGGCCAGCTCTACCATTTAAGGGTAGGCAGGAGAGTCTATGGCGCACGTGCAAATCACTTTGCTGGAAGGACGAAGCATCGAGCAGAAGCGGCGGGCGGTCAAACGCATCACCGAGGCCTTGCACGAAGAGATGAACGTGAGACCCGAGAAGCTGACGATTGCGTTCGTCGAGGTCCCACGCCACGATTATGCCCGCAACGGAGTACTTATTGCGGACCGTGCCGATCTCAAAGCGTAGCTGCGCGAATCCAAGCACTAAGAGGCCGCCTCGCTGAAACGGGGCGGCCTTTTTTGTTTCCGTTAGCTCTTATTGCCGCGCCGTGGCGGAGCGCACCGTGGTTTGCCGATGACCTACTTGTTGGCCTTCTTGCCGCTCGCTACTTCGCTCTGGACCTGCTCCGCCATCTTGAGGTGGTCTTCCAAGGTAGGCAGGGTTTGACTGGCCCACTGTTTCACCTGCGGGTCCTTGCCGGAGTTGGATTCCTGCTTGAACTCAGCCACGTCGGTCTTGTGGTCGCTCACCATGTCCTGCATGTAGGCGCGGTCAAACGCCTCTCCGTGCAGTTTCGATAGGCGCTGTTTGGTGGCATTGTCCTTTGCGCTCAAGCCAGCGGGGAGGGTTACGCCTTCCTGCGACGCAACCTGCTTGAGCTGGTCGCCGGCCTTGCTGTGGTCCTCAACCATCTGCTTTCCGAAGTCTTTCACGCTCTGGCTCTGTGCGTTCTGTTCGGCGAGTTGTCCCAGCTCTACTTCGGCCATGCCGCCCTGCGCCGCCTTGCTCATGAAGGTGTGATCAGGCGCGGAAGAACTCACCGAAGCGGTATTATCCTGGGCGAAAACGGTGCCGCCAACCAGCAACATCAGTGCTCCGAATGTCAGAATAGCGTTCCGACTACTACTCATTCTCTTCTCCTTCGACAATTGTGGCTCGTGCCATATCAAACGCTTTGATTCGCCCCTGGCTGCACTGGGTTGTCTCCAATACCGCGGGGGGGAGTTCGTGGGGATTCCGTGACCAGGGCCGCACCGGGTTCATGGCACAATAGAGTCTTCGTATCTCGGAGAACTCAGCTTTGGACGTAGCGGTAGGGCAGAGCATCCTGCATTACATTGTCTTGCGACGGCTTGGCGCCGGCGGCATGGGTGTCGTGTACGAGGCCGAAGACACCAAACTCGGCCGCCATGTAGCGCTGAAGTTCCTCGGTGCTGCCATCGAGCAAGACCCGGCCGCACTGGAGCGGTTTAAGCAGGAAGCTCGTGCCGCGTCGGCGCTGAACCATCCCAATATCTGCACCATCTACGCCATCGAGGAATGCGATGGGCAGTGGTTTATTGCGATGGAGTTGCTGGAGGGCGAGAGCCTGAGCGAGAAGATCCAGGGCATTCCGATGCCGCTGGAAAAAGTGCTCGACGCCAGCATTCAAGTCACCGACGCCCTGGATGTTGCGCATGCCAAGGGCATCGTTCATCGTGACATCAAGCCGGCGAATATCTTCGTGACGACTCGCGGGCAGGCGAAGATTCTGGACTTCGGCCTCGCCAAGCTGGCGCGCGATCGTCAGGCCACGATAGATACGGTGGGTGGCGAGGCGACCACGATGGCGGGGGCGCAGTTGACTTCGCCAGGAACCGCTGTAGGCACGGTCGCCTACATGTCACCGGAACAAGCGCGCGGCGATGAACTCGACGGCCGGAGTGACCTGTTTTCTCTCGGCTCGGTACTGTACGAAATGGCGACGGGAAAGATTCCGTTCGACGGCAAGACTTCGGCGGTCATTTTTCAAGGTCTTCTGGCTGGAACGCCAGCACGCCCGACGCAACTAAACGCTTCCATTCCTCCCAAGCTCGAAGAGATCATCGAAAAAGCGCTGGAGAAGGATGTCGATCTGCGTTACCAGTCGGCTGCCGAAATGCGCTCCGATCTCAGGCGGCTGAAGCGCGACAGTGACACGAGCCGCGGGCCTTCGTCATCGGCGATACAGAGCGGTGTGGCGGCGGTAGCGTCGCCGCCTTCGCCCGCAACTGCGCATCCTGCAGCTTCTGTTGGGCACGTTTCCAGCGGTCGTGTGCTGATTGCAAATGCTAAGGAGCATAAGGCGCGCGCGGGCATCGTCACTGCGATCGTGGCCCTGGTTCTCGCGGCCGCTGCGTTTGGAATTTATTCTTTATGGACTCGCCGCAGCTCCGGTCCCATGCCATTCCAGAGCATGAGCATGGATAAGCTCACCAACGACGGCAAGGCGATCATGGCCACGGTGTCGGCAGACGGCCATTACGTGTTCAGCGCGCACGACGACGGCGGAGGACGACAGAGCCTGTGGATGCGGCATATCGCCACGGGCAGCAACAAAGAGATCCTTCCCGCCATCGAATGCCGTTACACCGGGATGACCTTTTCGCCGGATGGGAGTTACCTGTATTTCGTGCGAATTGAGCCGCAAAACCCCTACATCGGCGTCCTGTACAAGATTCCCGTGCTGGGAGGCACTCCGCAGAAGCTGATCGAAGACGTGGATAGCGCGGTGACGTTCTCGCCCGATGGCCAACAGATGGCCTTCGTTCGGAACAGTTCCGCGGACGCCAATTCCAAACTGATCATTGCTCACTCCGACGGAAGCGATGGGCGCGCGCTGGCGACGCTGCCTATTCCCGGTTACAACGAACCAGCCTGGTCGCCGGACGGCAAGATGATTGCTGCTGCCGTGATTGACCCAGGCGGCAAAAGCCTGGGCAGGCTCGTTTCCCTCGACATCAACGAGGGCAAGGAGACGACTCTCTACGCCGCCACCGCGCAATTGCAGAAGCCGGTATGGACGCCGGACGGGCGCACGATCCTCATGATCTTCCGCGACGTAGCCACCAAGTGGTCGGGGCAAGTAGGGGAGGTTGATGTTCGAAGCGGCACGTTTCGCCGCATTACCAATGACCTGAACAGCTACAGCGGGCAATCGCTCGCCATTACCGGCGATGCAAAGCAACTGGTGACCATTCAGAGCCTCACGGACAGCGCCCTGTACATATTGCCGGCGGAACCGAATGCTCCCGCGCCGCAGCCGGTAGACACCCACAGCGATGCGAACGTGGGGTGGCTCAAAGCGGGGCGCCTTCTTGTTCTTGACTTTGACGACAACCTGGCCACCTTGAACGCGGACGGCAGCGACCGCAATGTCGTGTTCCGGCCAGACATGCCGATTTTCGGAATGACGGTTTGTCCCGACGGTCAGCACGCGCTGTTTATCAAGCCCACCAAGCAGACCAAGGCCCTCAACATCTATCGCTTCGACGTTGCCAGCGGCAAAGCCGACATCGTCACCAGCGGCAAGCTTGACCAGAACCCGGCATGTTCGCCCGACAGCACGTTTTTCCTGTACACCACGCTGCTGAATGGCAAGAACTTGCTGATGCGCGCGCCCCTCCAGGGAGGTCAACCCCGGCAATTGTCCGATGACTATGTTGAGTTCGCCGCGGTTTCGCCGGATGGCCAGCAGGTTGCCGAACTCGGCGTTCAGGGTGATGGAGTCCAGACCAAGACAGTCATCAGGGTCATTCCTGCCAATGGCAGCGCCCCAATCAAGACCGTCGAGCCTAATCCGCAGATTTCCGGCTTTTTCCAGTACTCGGACGACGGTAAGAGCCTTTACTATCCGGTGACGGAAAAGGGCGTGTCGAACCTGGTCAAGCAGACGCTCGACGGTGGGACAATGGCGCCCGCAACGGAGTTCAAAGACCTGACGATACGCGGATACGCCTACAACTGGCAGGCCCGGCAGCTGGCAGTCACTCGCGGTAAAGTGAATAGTGACGTTGTCGTCATCACCCAGCAGGCAGCGCAATAAATCCAGAAAAGTTGGGTTCATACGCTCGACGCGCAGTAGCACGAGCGTCTCATTAAAACGAAAGTTAAGGTCACGGAGGAAGCTGGATGTTCTGTACAGAGTGCGGACAACAGATGGCGAACGAGGCAAAATTTTGCGCCTATTGCGGGACGCGGAGATCGATTCCTCCGGCCGGAGGCGAGGCCGCCACTGCGTCACCCAGAATGGAGCCGCCTGTTGTAACTCCCCCTGTTGCACCACGCACGACGGTCCGCTCCACCGCCGAGATCATGCCGATGCGCGTGCAGCGCCCCAGCGCCGCGCCGCCACGGGTCACAGAGGCCGGGCCTGTCGAAGCTGACGAGCAACAGGGAGAAGCGGCCTGGCCAGAAGAAGATCACGCAGCTCCGTCGTTGTTTACGCAGCCGGTTGCACCGGTCGCACGCGAAACGACGCCCCAGCGGACGGCGCCCGCGTACAATCCGCCGCCTCAGGCTTATACTCCTCCGCCTCCAACGCCGGCTGACCGGTACTCGTCGGTGCCTTTCGCGGCTGGTTCCGGTGTGCCGGAGGTGGCTGCCGAACGGCGCAGAGTCTCGCCCGTGTTGATCGTTGCCATCGTGGTTGCATTGATCGCGTTGGGCGGCATCTTCTGGATGCTGCGCTCGTCGATGTCAGCCAGCAGCAAGGCGGCACAGACGGTGGGGATCACGATCTATCCGACATCGGCCAAGGTGGTTGCGGGTAAGTCGGCTGACTTTGCCGCGACGATAACCGGGGCTCCCACCAGCGAGGTCACCTGGAAGGTGGAAGAGGGCGGGGATGCCGGACAGGTCCAGACGCGCGGAGCGTACTCGAAGGAAGGTGAGATTTCGCTCTACTGCAGCTATACCGCTCCGAAAAATCCGGGTACCTATCACCTGGTGGCAACCAGTACGGCGGACCCGAGCAAGTCGGCGACGTCGGAGATCACGGTGACGGCAAAATAGCCGTACCCCCTCCCCCGTGCCCGTGTAGAATCAGCGGGTTAGCGTATGCATTCTGTGCAGCTCGCTGATTTTAATATACTTACACCTACTTCATAGATTCTATTGTGGTTAGAGGCGCAATTTCGCGCGGAATAGATCTACGCCATTCCTCTGTTTTCATGTCAAAGAACCGTGGTTGACCGCGTCTGAACGCGGGCGGCGAGGCCAGAGACACAAATCCCTGCCTCACGGATGGTGAATATCAGCTTCGCTGCAGGCCGCGAAAGGACGCACGGCACGTCGTCGTGTGATAAGAACGCGCGAGTTACCGCGGAGACCGCCGGAGAAATCAACTGGGCTGAGCCAGCACCGCGACGTCGAACTTGGAGTAGTACTGTTTCACGTCGGCTGCGCCGTACTTCTCGCGGAACTTCTCGACCACCGCTGCCACCTGTTTGGCGTCGGTGATGGGAACGGCTGTGAAGTCGCCGCCTTCGCCGCGCGCATCGATGTGAAACGAGGGGTCCTTCTGGAGATTCTTGTACCACTGCGAGTCCGAGCCCTGTACGGGCAAGAGGTAGAGCTTGTCGGCGTCCAGGACGAACCAGACAGGATTGGTAATGCTGCGTTCTGACTTTCGGCCGGTGACGGTGATCTTGATTTCGCGATAGCGGGAGAGTCGGTCTTTTAGAGTATCGTGCGCTGGCATGGGCACCTCCTGCTAATTCGTAGCTTAAAACTTCCGACGCGTTGGCTGGTCAATCGTTGCCTTTCGGCATTGCAAAAAGTTCCTTAGCGACCATGATCGCGGTCATAGCGCTGGGCCAGCCGGCATAAAACGCTAGATGCGTGATGACCTCGATCAATTCCTGCTCTTTCACGCCGTTCTCGACTGCTCTGCCGAGATGAAATCGCAACTGGTCCGGACGGTTCAGGGCAATCAGCGCAGCGACTGTAACCAGACTGCGATCTCGTTTCGACAGCTCCGATCGTTCCCACACGTCTCCAAAAAGCACTTTGTCGGTTAATTCGACAAGTTTTGGTGCGAAGTTGCCAAGCGATTTCTGGATTGCTGAAGGTTCTTTACTCATAGCGATACGCTCCGTAACGGAAGTTTCAGCCGTCTCTTGATGTCCATTTTGGAATTCCCTTAGGTAAAGCTGCTCTCTTGTGCCCAAAATCCTATTTCTTAGGTCGCGGCAACCGCGCAATTTGCTGTAACAACCCAAGCTGTGTCTTTCTATCTCTCGAGCGGTTCAGTCGTGTTCCCAAGTGACAAACCAATGTTCATCGGGCCGAGCCGACCGGATGATCAGACGCCCTTCTCCGGTGAACTCGTAAACGCGAGGAAGGTCCTTGCCAACAAGCAGGTCGCGAGTAACCGATCCCTGGACGTGATGCGTGACCGTGTGCTTCGCTTCATCCAAGCTCGTAACTTCCGAAGGAAGCCTCATAACCATTCTGAACATACTCATTGGATAGAGCACTGGCCGACTTGGGGTACATGAGCTGCACTGACATATGGCCATCGCGCGTGTAAATCAGCATCCCTGTCGGCTGGGGGATCTCCATAGCCTTGCCATCTGGCGTAGGCGCGTCGATGTGCACCAGACGCCAGGCTCCGATCAGCTTTTCTCTGGCTGAGTGAGGCTCTGCTGCGTGTTTCTTTGCAGATTGAGCCTGACTCAAACCAGCGAACGCCACAACCATCACTAACACCCAAACAAACCGTGATCTCATTGGTTGGTTTCTCCGGTCGAGTGCCGATTACCGGCCGACCATCTTCTGCAGGTGCTCGGGATAGCGGGCTCCCTCCACCTTGACCTGTGAAGTAGCGCTGTCGAGCGCCTGAAGATCGCTGGGAGTGAGTTCGACGGTGACTGCGCCGATGTTCTCTTCCAGACGATGCAGCTTGGTGGTGCCGGGAATCGGAACGATCCAGGGTTTCTGGGCGAGAATCCAGGCCAGAGCGATCTGGGCCGGAGTCGCCTTCTTCTGCTGCGCGAACTTGCTGATCACATCGACCAAGGCTTGATTGGCCTTGCGGTTCTCGGGCGTGAAGCGCGGAACGATGTTGCGAAAGTCAGTCTTATCGAACTGCGTATCCGCGTTGATGGCGCCGGTGAGGAAGCCCTTGCCGAGCGGGCTGAAGGGAACGAATCCGATTCCCAGTTCTTCGAGGGTAGGCAGGATTTCCTCCTCCGGCTCTCTCCAAAACAGGGAATATTCGCTCTGCAGTGCTGCCACCGGTTGCACAGCATGCGCGCGGCGAATTGTCTGCGCGCCCGCTTCCGAGAGGCCGAAGTGCTTCACCTTGCCGGCTTGAATCAGGTCCTTCACCGCGCCGGCGACGTCTTCGATGGGGACTTCGGGATCGACGCGGTGCTGATAGAAGAGATCGATGACGTCGGTCTTGAGACGTTTGAGCGAGGCATCGGCAACCTTCTTGATGCGCTCCGGCCGGCTGTCTAAGGCGCCAGTATTCTTGCCCTCTTCATCGATGCTCCATCCGAACTTGGTGGCGATGACCACCTTGTCGCGCACCGGAGCGAGGGCTTCGCCGACGAGCTCTTCGTTCGTCCAAGGGCCGTACACTTCGGCGGTGTCGAAGAACGTTACGCCGCGCTCGACGGCGGCGCGGATAAGGTCGATTCCTTGCTGCTTCTCGACAGCCGGGCCCAGGCCAAAACTCAGCCCCATGCAGCCGAGGCCGATGGCGGATACTTCCAGACCACTTTTTCCAAGTTTGCGTTTTTGCATGATTTCTCCTTCGATCAATGCGAGTTACGATGCTGCTCTTGCGCGCTGCTCTTCACGCCAGCGGGCGGGTGGAACGCCTTCCCAGGTGCGAAATGCGCGCACGAAGGAGTTAGCGTCCTCATAGCCAAGAAGGTAAGCGGCCTCGTTCAATTCGAGGACGGAGTTGTTGAGATAGTGCCGGGCAAGCTGATGGCGAGCTTCTTCGAGAGCGCGTTGGAAGCTGGATCCGGCATCTTGCAGGCGGCGCTGTAAAGTGCGCGTGCTGACGTGCAGCGCTTCGGCTACGTCTTCGATGGTGGGGCGATGGCCGGTAAGTTTTCGCTGTATCGCACCGCGTACCCGCTCGGAGAAATCCTGCTCGCTGTTCTGGCGCTTGAGCTCTTCTTCGAACTGGGGGGCGAGCATGGCCAGTAGCTCGTCATTGCGGGTGACGAACGGCTGTTGAGCGTCGGCAGCGCGAAATACGATCGCGTTACGTGGCGCTCCACAAACCACCGGGCAGCCGAAGTGACGCTCAGCGGTTTTCAGGTGGGGGTGCGGTTGCGCGAACTCTACCCGCAGCGGCGTGATGCGCGTACCGGTGCCGTGGCGGGCGATGGAGAGTATCCAGGCAAACACGCAATCGGTGAGGGCCGCGGGCTCGGTTTGTTCGGCGAGGATCCAGCGAAACTGGATCGTCCACTCCTCCTCGTCTTTTTCCTGCACGATCTCTTCCGGGCAGGTGAGCTGTTTGTAACGCGCAATTCGGTCCACCGCGGCACCGAAGTTCTCTGTCGAAAGGGCTGCGAGGCCGGTAGGACTGAAGCGCTCGGTCTTGGTTTCGTTTCCCAGCAGAAGTCCCAGTGCCGGGGGCGTGCTTGATCTCACTGATGACGCGCCAGAGGGCGAAGAGTTCCTCGGTCGTGAGGAGCACACGCTGCTGACTAACGAATGCTGGAGAGAGCCCGGCCCTGTGAAGGACCGCAGAAGCCGAGACTCCGTGTTCTTCCAGTTTGTGAAACATGCTGCCGGAAAAGCGAAAGTGCTTATTCATTGGTTCACTCTGATTTAAGAGATGCCATGTCGATGGAGAAGCGATACTTCACGTCCGACTTGAGCAATCTCTCGTATGCTTCGTTGACCTTCTGGATGGGAATGACTTCCACATCGGATGTGATGTTATGCTGCCCGCAGAAATCGAGCATCTGCTGAGTTTCGGCGATGCCGCCGATGGGGGAACCAGAGAGGCTGCGACGGCCCATGATCAGATTGAAGGCTGAGACGGGCATCGGTTTCTCCGGCGCACCCACGAGCACCATGTGGCCATCACGACGCAACAGGCCGAGATACGCGTTGATGTCATGATCCGCAGAGACAGTATCGAGAATGAAGTCGAAGCTGCCGGCATGCTTTTGCATTTCGTCGGCATTCTTCGAGATGACTACCTCGTCGGCGCCGAGACGGCGGGCGTCGTCCTGCTTGTGAGTGGAAGTCGTGAAGACGACGGTGTGGGCGCCGAGTGCGTGAGCAAACTTCACACCCATGTGGCCCAGTCCGCCGAGACCGACGACGCCGACCTTCTTGCCTTCGGTGACGCCCCAGTGATGCATCGGCGAGTAGGTGGTGATGCCGGCGCAGAGCAGCGGAGCGGTACCAGCAAGATCGAGGTTCGCGGGAACCCGCAGGACAAATCGTTCGTCCACCACGATGCTGTCGGAATAGCCGCCGTAGGTTACGCCGCCGAGGTGCTTGTCGGGTAGGTTGTAAGTGAAGGTCGCATTCGGGCAGAACTGCTCGAGGCCGGCCTGACACTCGGGACAGGTGCCGTCGGAATCGACCATGCAGCCGACGGCGCCGAGGTCGCCCGGCTTGAACTTCGTTACCGCGGAGCCGACCTTGGTGACCCGGCCGACAATCTCGTGCCCCGGGACGCAGGGGTAAACCGTAGGCATGAATTCGCCCCACTCGTTGCGAACCTGGTGGAGGTCGGAGTGACAGATACCGCAAAAGAGAATGTCGATCTGGACGTCGTGCTCGGTTGGGTCACGCCGTGGGATGGTAGTCGGTTTCATCTGCGATGTTGCACTGGCAGCGGAATAAGCTTTGGCGTTGAACATGGACCTACTTTAGATGTACGCGTCTCCCAGAGTTATGCAAAACACGCCATTGTGTATGCAGAATACGCCAGTTGATATCTTAATGATTTGCAATGGTTTACGATGAATCTCACAACGAGTTAGACTGCGGAAAGGGTGCAGTTATGGCGCAATCGGACATACGGCAGTATTCGGCGCGAGCGGCTTCGACGGAGACATTCGGCCGGGTTATGTGTAGCGTTCGCGGTCATCACTACGTAGTCGATGGACCGGAACAGAACGGATGTCCCGGCGAAGAGGTCACTCCCGGCGAACTGTTTCTTTCGGCCGTAGCATCGTGCGGAGTGGAGTTGGTCCAGGTCATCGCGAAGTCGGAGAACCTTTCACTGCAGGGCATCTCGGTCGAGATCACCGGATCGATGGACCGGTCGAAGCCGGTGCGTTCGGATGTGACGGTGTTCAACTCGGTGAACGTGCAGTTTCAGATGCGTGGCGTTAGCGATCAAGACGCGAAGAACCTCGTGGAGAAGTTCAAGGGCAGGTGACCGCTGTTCGGCACGGTCGCGGTCGCGACCCCAGAGGTGAACGTAGGGTACGTGGTCCAGAAGTAAGTCACGGGCAAGCCTAACAGCAGGCAATTGTGGGCCAAGCTGAGTAGGTCGTTCCCCGGGGCGAGATGCAGGTCCTTCGACTACGTCGGCGAAGCGCCGCCTTCGCTCAGGATGACAAACGACGGTAAGGATGACAAACGACTGTCGATGACTCAACTGCGCGCTGACGAAGCTAGTGCGCCTGGAGTTTCATGAGGGCGTGCGCCTCGGAGATGTTCCAATCGGGAATCGCGCCGGAGCGACTTGCGACCAGCGCGCCGACGGCATTCGCGCAACGCGCAATCTGGTCCGCGTCCCATCCCTGGCTGAAGCCGTGAACGAAAGCGGCGGAGAAGGCGTCGCCGGCGCCGACGGTGTCGGCGACGGTGATGTGATATCCGGGTGTCTGGCTGAACTTGCCGTCTTTCAGGATGGCACAACCACGTTCGCCGAAGGTTACACACATCGCCTGACAGCCGAAGCGGTCGGCCCAACGGTGGCAGAAGTTCTCGATGGAATGGCCGGGGCCTTCGGAGGCGTCCACCGTCGCGTCGAGCGATTCGGCTTCACTGTCGCTTAGCTTGGTGATGGTGGCGAAGGCGGAAAGCTGTTCGATGGTGGCGAGGTTCCAGTGTCCTTCGCGCAGGTTGATGTCGTAAAACCGCCGTGCTTTCGGAACGGCCTTGAGCAGCTTCTTAGTCGAGGCCAGCGCCTGCGGCGACATGTGATACAGGGTGCCGAGATAGATCCAGTCAGGGTTGAGCGTGGCGATGCGCTTTAGCTCGTCGTCGGTAAGATCGACAAAGTCATAAGCCACCGGACGCACGATGCGAAAGGTGGGCTTGCCCTGCATATCGAGTTCTACCAACGCGGTGCCGGTTGGCTTGTCGAGCACCTGGATGAATTCGGTGGACATGCCGCGGCTTTTAAGCATCTCGAGGGCCTTGCGTCCGCGTGCGTCGTTGCCGACGGCGCTCAGGGGATAGACTTCGTGCCCGAGTTTTTGCGAGTGGGCGGCGAAATTCAGCGGCGCTCCGCCGAGATATTCGTTTTCCCCGATGACATCCCACAGAATTTCGCCGACACTGACGATGCGCACGTGATGGTCCCCTTGCCGGCTTTCCCAGTCATGGCCGGGAGCGCCAGAGCCCAACAGTTCGAGCGGTGCCACTCTATCAGAGTGGGCAAAATTCGCAAGCGCAAGGTTTGTCGATTGGCGGCGTAGTGTGGCGAAATTTGAGATATTATCGGACGCAAACCGGGGTTGGTGAAATGAAGCTTCCTTTTCAACGGTCCGAAACGGTGACGCTGGAGCCCAAGGCTGCCGAGTTGCCGCAACTTGTAGGAGCCGAGATCGCCGGGCTCATCTATGGCCGCCGTGTGGGCGGTGACTTCTACCAGTTCGCGCGGGCGAGCGGCGACCGGGTTGTGTTTGGAATGCTCGACGTTGCCGGAGACAGCCGCGAAAATCACCAAATCGTCGAGGCAGCCAATGAAGCGTTTCGCCAGAAGGCGCCCGAGTGTCTGGCCGATCAGGAAGTAAATGAAGCCGATGCCATGATGCAGTTCTGCCAGGAATTGAATGCGAGCATTCGCAGCGCGGCAAGGGGAATTCGGACCTGCGCGGCTTTTCTCGGCTGCTACAACGAGAGCCTGGGAACGGTGTGTTACGTCAATGCCGGGCACACCCCGGGACTACTACGGTACGATTCGAGTCTCAGTGAGCTGCCGGCCACGGGAATGCCGTTGGGACTGTTCTCCGCCGCGACGTACGAAGCGCCCACGGTGGCTGTGCCGGTCGGCGGCGGGCTGCTGCTGGCTTCACGCGGTGTGGTGGAGGCCGCACACAAGCGGGAAGAGTTTGGACTGGAAAGGCTCAAGCAGCAATTCGGACAGACGCCCTTAACGAAAGCACGGGATGTTGCCTCCGCGGCACTCGCGGCGGTCCGCCAGTTTGCCCCTGCCGCGGCAGAACAGAACGACTTAACCACCTTAGCCGTGGTGCGGCCCGGCACGAATCGGTAAGCGGCTACGCGGCGTAACCGTTCTTAACCGTTTATGTGGCCGGTCGGACGCTGCGCGCATGAGACAATCTCATTTTCCTATGGTGAGACGAGGTGGTTTTTTTGTGGCGGTTCTGACCGCCCTGGTGATGGCCGCTTTCTGTCCCGTCGCTGCTCAACAGCAGCCCTCTGACCCATCCACCACTTCGGAGCCGAAGAGCGCGGAGCCGAATAGTCCCCCGGCCGGCCAAGCGGCCGAGAAGATCGACAAGGACGCCGGTAAGAGCAAGCTGGAGCAGCAAACCGGAACGTCGAACGATCGCATTTTCGAGGTGCTGCCGAACTACGGCACGGTTCGAAGCAGCAAGTCCCTGCCGCCACTCACCGATGGGCAGAAATTCAGGATCGCCACGGCGAGCGTATTCGACTGGGCGGTGTGGCCCTTTAACGGCGCGCTCGCGGCCATTGCACAGGCGAAGAACGATCCGGAATCGTGGGGACAGGGATGGGGCGCTTATGGAAAGCGCTACGGCGCCTCGTTCGCCGATAACAGCATCGGCACCTACATGACGACGGCAGTTTTCCCCAGCCTGCTGCACGAAGACCCGCGCTACTACCGTATGTCGGAGGGACCGGTCTCCCACCGTATCTGGTATGCAGTGAACCGGCTGTTCGTGACCCGTACCGATGCGGGAGAAACGCGCTTCAATTACTCGGAATCCATCGGCAACGCGACGGCGGCGGCGATTTCGAACGTCTATTACCCGGCGGAAGAGCGCACGGCTTCGCGAAATGCCAAGACGTTCGGTTTCCTGATTCTTTATGACGGCTTGTCGAACGGGTTGAAGGAATTCTGGCCCGACATTCACCACAAGCTGGCGCACAAGAACGGTCCTCAGACGGCCGACGACAGTAAACCCTAAGACCACCATGAGTCGCAGTTTGACTACGGATGGCGATGCAGCACGTGGGTCGCGATGTCGGGCCAGAACTCACGAAATACATTGGTCAGGGCGTCCCGGCCTAACGCGTAGGCATATTTCTCGGCGAGTTTTTCCCCGGTATTGCTCGCGCTCGGGTAATAGGTAGTGGAAATGCCTTGAGCGATCGCGCGGCCCCCAACCTCCGAGATATTGAATGTATTCTCCCCGTTGTACTTGCGGGCGACGAAGATACGGGTCGCGGCGTAGGCGCCGCGTTTCCAGAAGCCGCCTTCACCCATGGCGTAATAACGATTGTCCTGATGAAAGGCAGTCGGCAGCAGACAAATCACCCAGTAATTTCCGTCGGTCTTGTCGACGAAGCCGCGCCAATAGTAGGCCCAATAAGCGCTGGGTTCCGAGCCCAGCTGCGGATGTGCGTCCGTGCCATAGGCCAGGGCCGACGTGATCCCGACGAAGAGGAAGGACGAGTAGTCGAAGCTATTCTGCGTAGCAATCTTGAGGGACTGTTTGAACGTCGGGGGCGGGGGTATCGTGCCAGCGCTGACCGCACGAAAATTCGGCATGACGCCCAGAATCCGCTTCGGTTGTTGTTTCGAGGTGTCCGGTGCGGGCTGAGTTGCAGAGTGGCTCGGAGCGTCGGGCAGAGTAGATGCCGGTGGAGTTGCGGGAGAAGGATCGGGATTCTGTGTTGTGGCGTCGGGCACCACGGGTGGCGTCGCCGAGGGCGTGGCCTGCTGCGCAAAGACGCAAGCAGTGGAGAGGACCAACATGAAGCACAGAACCAACCGCAATGAACTATTCTCCTCACCCTGCGACTTACACGTCGTTAGATTGTAGAGGCCCCGCAACAGACACGTCCATTGCGTCACAACAGTCGTTTGCACAAACACGCGCCAGGGGACGATGTTCCGGTGCAGCTTAGTGCTGGGGCGCAAGCCTCGCAATGGAGAACGCTGACAGGCTCATCGTTGTAGGCATGCCCAAAGCACGCTGTGCCAACGCTTCTCCTACCGCGGGCGAGTGCTTGAATCCGTGGCCCGAACAGGCTGAGGCGAACAGAATCTTCCGCTCAGCGTCCGCATAGTCAATCACGAACTTGGCATCCGACGTGACGGTGTACAGGCACGTCGCCGTGCGCAGGCACCTGCTGCTTACATCGGGCAGGCGCGGCGCGATGTAATGCGAATGCATTGCCGCAACCCACTCGTCGCTGACGTCGCGGGGAACGGCATCGGGATCGACCGTGCGCTCATAGGTTTCAGTGGCCACTTTCAGCCCGCCCGTCGGACCGTCAATTGCAGGGAATCCGTACAGCATGTCTTGCAACTCATTGCCTGTGATCCAGATAAAGATGGGGAACCGGTCCGTTGAGTAGCGATCCGGGTTTCGCTCGAGCGCGAACCAGCACAGCGTCTGGCGATAGACGAGAAAGTTCCGGGCATATTCGGGCGGAAGGAACTTGGCAATCCACGGCCCGGCGGCGAGGATGACTTTGGCCGCAGAGTAAACCGCCGTATTCGTCATGACTTCAACTGCGCCGTCCTTCTGCGTCAATTCCAGAACAGTTTCCGACGTGACGACACGAGCGCCGAGTTTTTTGGCTTCGGAGATCTGGGTTTCCACGCAGGCCTCGGGACGCAGGAATCCTGCTCCGGGCTCGAAGTATCCCTGCTCGCCGGCGGTGAGCCGAAACTGAGGAAAGCGATGGCGAATCTGGTCTGTGCTGAGTTGCTCATGCGCTATGCCGAAGGACTTTGCGGCGTCGATGGTCTCCGACAAGAACGCGTTCGATCCGTGATGGGTGCCGTGGATACCGGCCGAGGCGAGCACGAGTCCGCCATTGCGGGTCATCAGACTGCGGCCGCTGGCGGCTTCCAATTCTTCCCAGATTTCGTTAGAGCGCAACACGAGCGGAACGAATTCGCGGCCTTCGCCAATGGCCTGGCGTGTAATGCGGGTTTCGCCATGCGAAGAACCCTGCTCGTGTGGCGGTACGAAGCGGTCGATGCCGATGACCTTCGCGCCGAGCCTGGCGCTCTGGTAGAGCGCGGCGCTGCCCACGGCGCCGAGACCGACGACCACGATGTCAGCGGTGATTGCCATTGCCGCCATGATGCCACAGGCATCGCATCACCGCGAATGTTGACCGAGCGTGAGAGACTGTTCTGCGGTAATCCTCATGACGATTCGACAATTGACCACGCGGGTGGTGTATCGCAATCCTTGGATGACGGTGCGCGAAGATGAGATCGAGCGCGATAACGGCACGCGCGGCATTTATGGAGTGGTAGAAAAATACGACAGCGCTATCGTCTTACCAATTGATAACGACTCCATCTACCTGGTGGAACAATTCCGGTATCCGATTGGCGCGAAGTCGCTGGAATTTCCCCAAGGCAGCCTGGAGCGGAACGATGTTGACCCCGCCGAGATTGCCCGCGAGGAGTTGGCTGCTGAGACAGGGCTTTCGCCCGGGAAGCTCGAACGGATGGGCGTGATTCACATTGCCTGTGGCTACGCCGACCAGAAGACTTATGCCTTTCTCGCCACCGAGTTGAGGCCATCCGAGGGTACGCGCGATGCGGAAGAGCACGACTTGGCGGTACGCAAGGTTACGCTGGCGCAATTCCAGCAGCTTATAGCCAAAAACATCATCACGGATGCGCAGACTCTGGCGGCATGGGCGCTTTACCAGACACGTTGCGACGCATCCCAAATCGCATGAGACATCGCTCCGAAGCCTGGCGAAAGATCGATGGCGCGAGCTTCGACGTTTGTGTCATCGGCGCCGGCGCGACGGGCTCCGGCACCGCGCTCGATGCCCAACTACGCGGCTTAAGCACGGTGCTCATCGAGGCGGGCGACTTCGCGTCCGCCACCTCCAGCCGCTCCACCAAGTTGATTCACGGCGGTATCCGTTATCTGCAAGAAGCGGTGACCGATCTGGATCCCGGCCAATACAACGTGGTGAAACGCGCGCTGCACGAGCGTCGCATCATGCTCGACAATGCTCGATTTCTCGCGCATCCCATGGAGTTCCTGGTCCCGTGCTATACGCGCTGGGAGGTTTTCTATTACGGCGTGGGCACGAAAATCTACGACCGTATCGCAGGGAAGCACAACTTCTTCGCAAGCCGCTATCGTTCAGCGAAGGAGGCGGTCGCACGATGGCCACTGTTACAGAGCGACGGGCTGAAAGGCGCCATCGCGTACGCCGATGGGCAATTCGACGATGCGCGCTACGCGGTCGCGCTGGTGCAGACCTTCACCGAGGCGGGCGGGGAAGCGATCAATCACGCGCGAGTCGTCGGGCTTCAACAAGACGCCGGCCGCAAGATCTGTGAAGCGGAGATCGAAGACCAACTCACTGGAGCGCGCACCTCCGTCCGTGCCCGCGTGTTCGTCAATTGCACCGGGCCGTACTCCGACCATATCCGGGCAATGGCGAATCCTGAGCTCGAGAAACGTCTGCGGCTGAGTAAAGGCGTGCACATCCTGTTGCCCCTGGACGACCGCACGCGCGATGCGATGGTAGTCCCCAAGACAGACGATGGCCGCGTCATCTTCGCCATCCCGTGGCTGGGCCGCTTGTTGGTAGGCACCACCGACGACGAAGTGACGCATGACGATGAATTGGTCGTGAAGCGCTCGGAAGTGGAATATCTCCTGCGGCAGTTGAATCGCTTTCTTTCACGGCCATTCACGATCGCAGATATTAAAGGCGGCTTTGCCGGGGTGCGTCCGCTCGTGAGCCAGGGTAAGGGCGACAAGACGAAAAAGCTCATCCGCGAGCACGAGGTGGAGGTTGATCGCGAGAGCGGCCTCATCAGTGTGCTTGGCGGCAAGTGGACGACGTATCGCGCTATGGCTGAGGACGCGGTCAACGCCGTGCAGCAGCAACTTGGTCTGCCCGTGGGCAACTGCACTACTCGCGAGCACCACCTCAGCGGCTCGGAAGGGTATAGCCGTGAGTATCCTCAGAACTTGGTCGCTAGCTACGGGGTATCTGAAGCGACGGCGAAGCATTTGTCGGAAAAGTTCGGCACGCGGGCCGGAGCGGTGCTCGACTTGGCAAAGCAGGAATCCGAACTGATGTTGCCCATCGTGAACGGATATCCAGCTATCCGTGCGGAGATTGCCTACAGCGCGCGCAAGGAAATGGCGGCGACGCTCGATGATGTACTGGAGCGGCGAACCGGTCTCCAGTTCTATAGCTGGGAGGCGGCGAGCACCGCCGCTCCCACGGTTGCGGCGGCTATGCAACGCGAGATGGGTTGGGACGACGCTCACACGCAGCACGAGGTGGAGGAGTACGTCAGCACGCTGTCTGCGTGGACACAGAAAATTGGACTGGCGCAGGACGCGACAAAGGCGTAGAACCTTCCATTTGGACTGAAATTCAACTGCACTCAGGATACGAACCATGGCGGACTACGTAGGCGCCATCGATCAGGGCACAACCAGCACCCGCTTCATTGTCTTCAGCCGTTCTGGGCAGATCGTCGCTACTGCACAGAAAGAGCACGAGCAGATTTATCCCCAACCGGGATGGGTAGAACATGGCCCCGCCGAGATTTGGTCACGCACGCAGGAAGTCATCGCTGAGGCGATGCGGTCGAAGAACCTCACCGCCAAAGATCTCGCGGCCGTCGGCATCACCAACCAGCGCGAGACAACCATCGTCTGGAACCGCAAAACGGGACACGCGGTTTACAACGCCATCGTCTGGCAGGACACGCGGGTCAGTAATTATGTGGATGAGATGGAAAAGTCAGGCGGTCAAGACCGGTTTCGCGCGAAAACGGGACTGCCACTGGCGACGTACTTCAGCGGACTGAAGATTCGCTGGATCCTCGAGAACGTTCCGGGAGTACGCGCGCTTGCCGAAGTGGGCGATGCGCTCTTCGGCAACGTCGATACGTTTCTGATTTGGAACCTGACCGGGGGGCCAAGTGATGGCGTGCATCTTACCGACGTTACCAATGCCAGCCGCACGCAACTGATGGACCTCGAGACTCTGCAATGGGACGACGAGGTGCTCGCTACATTCGGCATTCCAAAAGCGATGTTGCCGCGCATCGCGTCGAGCAGCGAAGTATACGGGATTGTTACTGTAGGACCGCTCGCGGGCGTATCGCTGGCGGGCGATCTGGGCGATCAGCAGGCTGCATTGGTGGGTCAGACATGCTTTGAACCCGGACAGGCGAAGAACACCTACGGCACGGGCTGTTTTCTGCTGCTGAACACTGACGAAAAGCCCGTGCAGTCGAAGTGTGGCTTGCTGACAACGGTGGCCTATCAGTTCGGCAAGCAGCCTGCGCACTATGCGCTCGAAGGCAGCGTCGCGATCGCCGGCGCTCTGGTGCAATGGCTGCGCGACAATCTCGGGCTGTTCCGCAACAGCAGCGAAATCGAAGCGCTGGCGCGCCAGGTAGACGACAACGGTGGAGTGTATTTCGTTCCGGCATTCTCAGGACTCTTCGCGCCCTACTGGAAAGCCAACGCGCGCGGCGTAATTTGCGGACTCACGCGCTACGCCACCAAGGAGCACATCGCTCGCGCCGTGCTGGAAGCTACCGCCTTCCAGACTCGCGAGATGGTCGAGGCGATGGAGAAGGACTCGGGCATACAACTCGACGTCCTGCGCACCGATGGGGGCATGATCGTCAACGACCTGCTGATGCAGTTCCAAGCCGATATTCTTGACCGGCCGGTAGTGCGGCCTGCAATCCCGGAGACCACCGCCCTCGGCGCGATGTATGCGGCAGGACTGGCGGTGGGATACTATCGCGACCTCGACGATCTTCGCGCGAATTGGTCGGTCGATAAGACGTGGACCCCGAACATGCCAGCCGAGAAGCGGGAGCGCATGTATCGCATGTGGAAGAAGGCTGTTACCCGGACTTTCGATTGGGTCGAGGATTAGGCAGTGTTGTAACGGCGGGAGGATGGAACGTACCTCCGTGTCCTCCGTACCTCCATGGTCGAAAAACGAATTACCTGAGGCGGCATGCATTCACCATTCTTAGGCGAGTTTGCAGGAACGCTGGTCCTGATTCTCCTCGGCGACGGAGTCGTCGCCAACGTACTTCTGAAACGCTCGAAGGCCGAGGGCGGCGGATGGATGGTCATCACTACTGGATGGGCCTTCGCCGTGCTCTGCGGCATTTTCACCGCCGTGGCCTTCGGCAGCGCCGATGCCAACATCAATCCGGCGGTAACGCTGGCCGCTGCCATTAGTTCGGGGAGCTTTTCCAAGATCGTGCCCTACTGCAGCGCGCAACTTCTGGGTGCGTTTGCCGGAGCGATCCTGGTCTGGTTGTTTTTCCTACCGCACTGGAAGATCACCGACGATCAGGCGATTAAGCGGGCCGTCTTCTGCACTGCGCCTGCGATTCGAAACTATCCTTCCAACCTGTTCTGCGAAATGCTGGGCACCACATTGCTGATCGTGGTAATCGCCGCCATCGGTTCGCGGTCGCTGGCCCCGGTCGGGCTGGCTCCGGGCATCAGTCCGTACTTCGTCTCCATACTGGTCTGGGCGATTGGGCTCTCGCTCGGCGGCACAACCGGCTATGCCATCAATCCTGCGCGCGACCTGGGTCCGCGCCTGGCGCACGCGCTGTTGCCGATCTCCGGCAAAGGCGATTCTGACTGGGCCTATGCACCAGTACCAATCGTTGGTCCACTCGTGGGCGCTGCGTTAGCGGCGTTGATCATCAAGGCCGCTAACATCGCCTAGGCTGCGGAACCTAGATCTGGTAATCCATTTCGATCGCGAGGTCGAGTGAGTCTCCGTCTTCGCCGGGCACATGCTCTCGACCTTCGAGGCGGCACACCTGCTCTCGCAGCATCTTGACCTCGGTAGCGACGGCGGCGAGGGCCTCGGAGAGCGGATCGTTGATCTGCTTGGGATCGGTAATCACCACGCGCTTGCCGTTTCGGAAGACAATGTGTCCTGGCACGCCAACGACGGTGGAGTCAGGAGGAACGTCACGCAGCACCACGGATCCGGCGCCGATGCGGCAGTTCTCGCCGACGGTGATCGCGCCAAGAATCTTCGCACCGCCTCCAATGACGACGCGGTCGCGAATGGTGGGATGCCGTTTCCCGGGATTCAAGGTCGTTCCGCCCAGCGTCACACCCTGGTACAGCGTGACATCGTCGCCGACTTCAGCCGTCTCGCCAATCACCACGCCCATACCGTGATCGATGAAGAAGCGGCGTCCAATCGTCGCGCCGGGATGGATTTCGATTCCGGTAAGCCAACGAGCGAACTGCGAGAGCGCGCGCGCGAGGAAGAGCCAGCCGTGCTTCCACATCCAATGGTGGATGCGATACCACCACAGGGCGTGCAGGCCCGAGTAGAGCAGCACGATCTCCAGTTTGGAGCGCGCCGCGGGATCGCGTTCCCGCACCGCCGCGACGTCCTCACGCATAAGTTGGAAGAACGATCCCATTGTTAGACCGTAACCGCCTCCGTGGCCTGCGAGGTCACTTCATCGCGCACCTGCTGGAAGAGCACGCTGCTCAGGTAACGTTCGCCGAACGACGGCAGCACCACCACGATGAGCTTGCCGGTGTTCTCCGGCCGCGCGGCGACCCGCAGAGCCGCCACAACAGCCGCGCCTGATGAGATGCCCATCAGCAGGCCTTCTTCCTTCGCGAGACGGCGCGCCATCGCCAGCGCATCGTCACTGGTAACCTGAACGACCTCGTCGATGTAGTCCGTACGCAAGATGCTGGGAATGAATCCCGCGCCAATGCCTTGAATCTTGTGCGGCGAAGGCGTCCCTCCGGAGAGCACCGCGCTCTCCACCGGTTCCACGGCGATGGCCTTGAACGACGGCTTGCGTGCCTTGATGTACTCACTCACACCTGTGAGCGTGCCGCCTGTCCCGACTCCCGAGATGAGGATGTCAACCTTGCCGTCAGTGTCGTTCCAGATTTCCGGACCTGTGGTCTCGAGGTGAATTTTGGGATTGGCGGGATTGTCGAACTGTTGCAGGATGAAACTGTCGGGGGTCTTGTCGCGGATCTCTTGTGCCTTCGAGATCGCGCCCTTCATACCTTTCGGGCCGGGTGTCAGCACAAGTTCAGCGCCGAACGCCCGCAGCAGCACGCGCCGCTCGGTGCTCATGGTGTCGGGCATGACAATGATCAAGCGATAACCCTTCACCGCAGCCACAAACGCCAGCGCGATACCGGTATTACCGCTGGTCGGCTCAATCAGCACCGTCTTGCCCGGCGTAATCTTGCCTGCTTTCTCGGCCTCGTTGATCATGCTGACGCCGATGCGGTCCTTCACGCTGGCACACGGATTGAAGCTCTCCAGCTTTGCGACCACGGTGGCGCTCACACCCTTCGTGACCTTGTTCAGACGAACCAGCGGAGTCTGCCCGATGAGTTCCGTAATGTCATTGGCGATCTTCATGAATGCTCCCCATGCACTTAAGACTCATTTCTGTAATTAAGGTTTCAGGATTCGCGATGCAGGCAGGGCCGGACTAGCGACAACAACAACAGCAGCCGCACGCGGGAAGGGGCTCTAGCGTGACCGGGCTCGTGCTGTAACAGGCAAGAATCATGCCGACGCCATCATCCTAGCAGCATCCGCGATGCTGTGACCAGCGTTTCAACCCGCGAAGCTTGCGGCTGGCGTCACGCCCGTGACACAATGCTGCGATTCCCAACATGAGGACGCCATGATTCTTCGCCATCGTGCTGTGCTGTCTTTGCTGCTCGCTATCGTAATGCTGAATGTGCTGGCTCACGCGCAAGCTACTCCCGCCAAAACCGCCGACAGTCCACTTGCGCCCGTAGCCTGGCTGGTGGGAGGCGCGTGGGAGAGCGACGTGAAGGATCCGCAGGACGGCTCCGTGACCCACGTGGTGAACCACATTAGCTGGGCGCCGAATCATGCCGCCATTCAGTTCGTGACCGAATTCGATGGCACGCCGCACTACAACGGCTTCTACGCGTACGATCCAGCGAAGAAGACAATCAATTTCTTCTACACCTCGGAATCGGGACAGTTGACCGTGGGCACCGCAACGCCTGATCCCGACGGCAAAACGCTGCGCCAGGAATTTGATGTCATGCAGCCGAAAGGCACAACTGACCACATCCGCTCCACCCTCGTCCGCGATGGCAACGATGCGTATCTATTCACCGTCTTCATGCAGCAGAACGGAGAATGGAAGCAGATCTTCCAGATTACGTACAGGCGCAAGATGTAAGCGGAACGCCTCTGTGGTGCGCTGTATAATCGACCCTTACGCACTTCATTCCAGTCAAAGTAGGAAACTCCCTTGAGCTCTCATATACATTCCCCCGGTCCCGCGCCGGCTGGACCGCAGCCGCTTCCGGGTGTGGACGCCATCATCGCTGTAGGTTCCGGCAAGGGCGGCGTCGGCAAGACCACACTGGCGGTCAATCTCGCGATCGCTCTGGCACGCATGGGCTTCAAAGTTGGACTGCTCGACGCCGACGTATACGGCCCCAACGTCCCGACCATGCTGGGTACAACGGTTGCGCCCGAAATCGTCCAGGGTGATCGCATTCTGCCACCCGAACGCTACGGTTTGAAAGTCATGTCCGTCGGCTTCCTCAGTCCCGGCGACAAGCCGCTAGTGTGGCGCGGGCCCATGCTGCACTCCATCATCAAGCAGTTTCTTGGGCAGGTGGAGTGGGGCCAGCTCGACTACCTCATCATCGACCTGCCTCCCGGTACCGGTGACGTGGTGATCTCGCTGGTGCAGACCGTGCCGCTCACCGGCGCTGTCGTCGTGACCACGCCGAGCGACGTGTCGCTGCAAGATGCTCGCAAGGCCATCGAGATGTTCAAGCAGGTGAAGGTGGACATCCTGGGCATCGTCGAGAACATGAGCTTTTTCGTTTGCCCACACTGCAACCATGAGATCGATATCTTCTCCAAAGGTGGAGGCGAGCGCACCGCAGCCCAGTTCGGCGTACCGTTCCTCGGCAGCATCGAGATCGATCCCGACATCCGTAAGGGCGGCGACAGCGGACAGCCTGTCGTCCTCGAAGGCGACCAATCACCCCACGCCCGCTCCCTCTTCAAGTTCGCGCGACACGTGATCGAACGCGCCGGCGAGCTAAGGGCGACGGAAGGCCCAACCATCGAGATTCAGTAGTCCCGAGACTTAAGGTGAGCGGCCTCGGCAAACGCCGGGGTCTTTCTTTTTGCATTGACGCGGAATTCCCAATAGTCTGTTGCCTTCTGAAACCGAGGTCCCGATGAAGAAGATCTGCCTTCTGCTTGCTTCGTTTCTGCTTTGTGCTTCAGCATTTGCCCAGGAAGCTACCGTCAAGCCCAACGATGCGCTGATTCTCGAGAACATCCCGCCCATTCCGGCAGCTATCGCTGACCAGGCCGCGCGCTACACCGACTTCCGCACCGCGACCATGTACGGATGGAATCCCACCAGGCGCGAAATCCTTATCGGTACCCGCTTCGCCGACACCGTGCAGGTACACCAGGTGGCCAAGCCCGGCGGAGCGCGCACCCAGATGACCTTCTTCGGCGACCGTGTGACCGATGCAAGCTATCGTCCGCACTCCGGCGACTACTTCCTCTTCCGCAAAGACGTCGGCGGCGGTGAGTGGTTTCAGATCTTCCGTTTCGACGTAGCCACCGGCGACGTCACCATGCTCACCGACGGCAAGTCGCGTAACTCCGAGTTCGTGTGGTCGAACAAAGGCGACCGCATCGCCTACGCTGGCACGTTGCGCAATGGCGCAGACCTCGACTTCTACGTACTCGCCCCTTCCACCAAGCCCACCGCCTGGAAGCCGCTGACCGAGAACCAGGGCGGAGGATGGGAGGTCCGAGACTGGTCCCCGGACGACAAAACGCTGCTTGCGGTCGAACACGTCTCCATCAACGAGAGTCATCTGTGCCTGGTAGATGTAGCCACCGGCGCAAAGAAGATCGTCACGCCCGCGGGCAGCGAGAAAGTCGCTTATCAGCCCATCGGCTTCAGCCGCGACGGCAAGGGTGTTTATCTTACGACCGACAAGGATGGCGAGTTCTTACGCCTTGCCTACATGGACGTCGCCTCCGGATCTCTCAAGTACCTCAACAACGATCCCTGGGATGTCGAGCTCGCAGCACTCTCCGAGGACCGCGAGATGCTGGCTTACGTGCTCAATGAAAATGGTTTGAGCACGCTCCATCTCCTGGATCTCAAGACAGGCAAGCAGCGCTCGATGCCGAAACTTCCGGCCGGGGAAGTTTTCTCGCTGCGTTGGAGCGAAAACAATCGTGACCTTGGCTTTAGTCTGAACTCCGCGCAATCGCCCGCAGACGTCTACTCCGTCGATGTCCAGGCCGGCAAGCTCGAGCGCTGGACCTATAGCGAAACCGGCGGCATTCCGCCGCAGAATTTCGTCGAGCCTAAACTCGTTAAGTGGAAGAGCTTCGACGGCAAAGAAATTTCCGGGTGGCTCTACGCTCCCAAGACCAAACCGGCATCTGGAAAGTACCCCGTCGTTATCAACATTCATGGGGGCCCCGAGGGACAATCGCGGCCGGCTTTTCTCGGTCGCAACAATTACTTCATCAACAACCTGGGCGTGGCAATTCTCTTTCCCAACGTGCGCGGCTCAACCGGCTACGGCAAAACCTTCTCGCAGCTCGATAACGGCTTTCTGCGCGAAAACACCTACAAAGACATCGGCGCTCTGCTCGACTGGATCGGCCAGCAATCCGATCTCGACGCCAGTCGCGTCATGGTGACCGGAGGCAGCTATGGTGGCCATATGACCCTCGCAGTCGCTACTAATTACAGCAACCGTATCTCGTGTTCGGTCGATATTGTCGGCATCTCTAACCTGGTGACCTTTCTGGAGCACACCGAGGCCTATCGCCGCGATCTCCGGCGCGTTGAGTACGGCGACGAGCGCGATCCCAAGATGCGCGCTTACCTGGAGAGCATCGCTCCCATGAATCACGTGCAAGAGATCAGGAAGCCCATGATGGTGGTAGCCGGGGTCAACGATCCGCGCGTTCCCAAGAGCGAGTCCGACCAGATCGTCAAGGTACTGGAAGAGAACAAGACGCCGGTGTGGTACTTGGCTGCGAAAGATGAGGGCCATGGCTTCCAGAAGAAAAAGAACGCGGACTTCCAGTTCTATACGACTGTGCTCTTCATGCAGACGTTCCTGCTGGGGAGGTAGCGGCGAATGGTAGGCGCAGGCCGCAATTCCCAAATTGGAACGAAAAGTTATTTTCCTTTCGTGTGGCCTCAGGTTTCCTTTGCATTTCAGCGGAGGGTCGCGTATCACTAGCCTCGTGAGGCATAGGATTTGTGTCGCTGCCCGACGAAGCGAGCCGTGATAACGAAGTTCTTTATTTGCAGGACTTTACCTATAACTCCTTTGGTTGGACGAACTTGCCAATGGTCGTGCTACAAACCCTTTGTTTTCAATGAGGGGTGGGGGGAGGGTACAGCTTACCCATCTCTAAAAACTCTCCTTCTGGCACTCAGGTTAAATGAGTGCCAATCTTGACAGCGGTGCCTCTCCTTCCTAGAATTAGATTGTCGCTGTATATCCGCATGAAGCATTTAAATAACTGTAAAACATGGACTTAGGGCGAATTTAGATGGGTTCGAATCCTAGTATCGGAAAGCGCGAACGCGAAATTCTCACCGCTATCGTCGAGACCTACATCTCGACTGGCGAGCCCGTGGGATCGCGCACGCTGGCGCGCTCGAACCGCGAGAACCTGAGCCCGGCCTCGATTCGTAACGTCATGTCGGACTTAGCGGACGCTGGTTTCCTTGAGCAGCCGCATACGTCGTCTGGACGGGTGCCGACGACGCAGGCTTATCGCTATTACGCCAACCAGATAACCGGCGAGGCGCGGCTTTCTCCTGCGGACGAGAGCCTGATTCAGGGGAACTTGCAGGGCATCACGGATGTCCAGGAGTTCATGGAACGCACGTCGCATGTGTTGTCCCTGATTTCGCACGGCGTGGGTGTCACCGTCAGCTCAGGAGCGGGCCAGCGTAACGCATTGGAACATGTGTACTTCCAGCGGCTGGCGGAAAAGAAGGTCTTGGCCGTCGTGGTGATGCGCAACGGGCTGGTGCGCGACCGCGTTCTACGGCTTACCGACGACCTCTCGCTCAGCGATCTTGAAGTGGCTGCCAACTACATCAACCAGAACTTCCGGGGCTGGGAGATGGAAGCGGTCCGCGTTGAAATTGCGCGTCGCGTACAGCAGGAGAGGGACGAATACGACCGCCTGATGCGCTCGGTGCAGGAGCTTTACGCGCAGGGCGCGCTGGCGACCGAGACCGCGTCGCAAAGCGTGTTTGTTGACGGCGCTTCGAACCTGGTGATTACCGAGCAGGACAAGGACCGGCTCCAGAAGCTGTTGGCGACCCTGGAGGAGAAAGAGCGCATCGTAAACCTGTTGTCAGCCTATCTCGATGCCCGGCAGGAAGCGGTCCGCGTGGTTGTGGGTCTGGAAGACACTGTGCCGCATCTAAATAACTTCGTGCTGATTGGCGCGCCGGCACGCGTGGGCGACGAAGTGATGGGTTCCCTGGCCGTTATCGGCCCGACCCGCATGGATTACGAACATACGATCACCGCGGTTTCCTATATCGCGCGCCTATTCGATCAATTCTGGAACGAATCGACGTAGAGACGAATATGCCATCGAACAAGAAAAACGGAGATGCAACCGGCCTCGATCTGGAGCACGAACTGCCTTCGGCGGAAACCGAAGAAGCCTCGGCCCCTGAGTCGGAATTGGAAACGCTACGCACCGAGCGGGCGAATTATCTTGATCGACTCGCTCGCCTGCAAGCGGAGTTCGACAACTTTCGCAAGCGAAGCGTGCGCGAGCAACAGGACTTTCGCGACTACGCGCTGGTGGAAGCACTAAAGTCGCTGCTGCCGATTCTAGACAGCCTCGACCGTGCGCTCAAGACCGGAGGCGTGTCGGTCCAGGACTTTCGCTCGGGCATCGAACTGATCGACAAACAGTTTCACGATGCGCTGGCCCGATTGGGGGTTGAGCCCATACCGGTTGAAGGTGCGGTCTTCGATCCGAACCAGCATCAGGCAGTGCAGATGGTCGATACCGACGAGGTGGAAGATAACCACGTGATCGACGAGTTGCAGCGCGGCTATCGCATCAAGGACCGCCTGCTGCGGCCGGCCATGGTCCGCGTGGCGCACAATCCGAGGAAATAGTTTGGGCGAACACGCGAGCTGAAGTTCGCGTGACAAACAAAAATCAAAGCTCTACCGGCACGGCTAAGGCCGTGCCATTTCAAAAGAGACAGGAAAGCAACGCTGGATACCAACGTCAAACGCGACTATTACGAAGTTCTAGGAGTCAGCCGCACCGCCACTGACATCGAGATCAAGAGTGCCTACCGCAAGCTGGCGATGCAGTGCCATCCTGATCGTAATCCGGACAATCCTGAGGCGGAAGAGCAGTTCAAGGAGTGCAGCGAAGCGTATGCCGTCCTCGCCGATACCGAGAAGCGAGCGCGTTACGACCGCTTTGGTCACGCCGGTGTCTCGGGCAACGGCGGAGGCGGATTCGATCCGTCGAATATCACAGATTTTCAGGACATCTTCGGCGACATCTTTGGTGACATCTTCGGTGGTGGCCGCGGAGGCCGGCGTTCGCGGGCACAACGCGGCGCCGACATGCGCGAAGACGTTACGCTGGAGTTTCGCGAAGCGGCTTTCGGTGTCACCAAACAGGTACAGATTCGGCGGCTGGAGGAATGCGACGACTGCAAGGGTAGCGGAGCTGCTCCGGGAAAGGCCCCCATCAACTGCACTACCTGCGGAGGCCATGGCCAGGTTCGGTATCAACAGGGGTTTTTCGCGATCGCGCGTCCGTGCGGCACGTGCGGAGGAACCGGCAAGCTGATCGTTGACCCATGCAGCAAGTGCCGCGGACAGGGCCGCCTGCGCCGCGAGCGGACCGTGACCGTGAAGGTGCCGGCAGGCGTCGAGGACGGCCAGCGAATGCTGTACTCCGGCGAAGGCGAAGCCGGCGTCTTTGGCGGGCCTTCCGGTGACTTGTACGTGGTGTTGCATTGTAAGGAACACGAGTTCTTCGAGCGCGACGGCAAGGACCTGCATTGTGTTGTCCCCGTGTCCGTCGTGCAGGCAGCACTCGGTACCCAGATTGCGGTTCCCACGCTGGAGGGTGAACATGAGTTGCGGATTCCGGAGGGAACCCAAACCGGCGCTACCTTCAAGATCCGCAGCAAGGGCGTACCGGAACTCAATGGCCGAGGGCGCGGCGACCTTTTCGTTCAAGTGAAAGTAGAGACGCCGACCAAACTCAGCAAGCGGCAGCGTGAATTGCTAGAAGAGCTTCAGCAGACCCTCTCCGTCGAGAACAAGCCTGTAAGCCGCACTCTCCTGGGCAAAGTGCGCGAGATATTCAACTAAGATCGTTGCAAGAAAATCTTGGACAACTGGCTTCGCATCTACGCCTGGTTCCTGCTGATCGTGACCGCTTTGCCGGCGTTTGCGCGATTGGCGCGGCCCCGCGAGTTGGCGCAGATCATGCGCCTCCGCTACCAGAATCCTAAGCGCCGCACGCGAACACGAATTGGGGGAATCGTTTACCTCGGGCTCGCGCTGGTTGCCACTCCGTTTCTTCTGCGCTCGCCTGTCCCACAACAACGCTGGCTGGTACTTGCGCTGCTTGTGGGCGCTGTCTCGGCCGTTGAGTACATCTTGAATAGCAGTGTCTCCACGGAAGATGCTCTGACCCGCCGCAACCGCTATTTCGGTGGCGTGTATGCTTTCATGGCGATGACCGTTGCGGTCTTATTGCTTATCCGATGACACGACGCCGCTGGATTGCCGATGAAGTGAACGGAAATCGTGCCGCCTTAACTGGCGCACATGCCGCGCATCTGGCGCGGACATTACGGGCGCGCGTCGGACAAGAATTCGAGGTCGCGTGCGGCGAGTCCGTAAGGCGAGCGACCGTGTCGAGCATTGGTGAAGAACGCGTGGAGTTTGAACTCGGCGAGAACGTCTCGACCGATTCCACCGTGCCGATCACCCTGCTTCTGGCGGTGTTCAAGTTCGACCGAATGGAATGGGCGATGGAGAAGTGTACGGAGTTGAATGTGACGTCGATCGTCCCGGTGATTGCCCGTCGCACCGAGAAGCATCTCGCACACGCGGCAGAGAAGCGCGTAGAGCGTTGGCGGCGCATTGCGCGGGAGGCGTCGGAGCAGTCGCGCCGCATCGCGCCGCCGGAGATTGCCCAGCCGATCAAGCTCTCGGACGCTCTCGATCGTGCAGCAGAACTCCGCATCGTTCTAGCCGAGACGGAACACGAAGTCGAACTGAGCGACATCATGCGCGCGCGGGCGCGAGTCTCGTCGCTGGCGCTGGCAATTGGGCCTGAAGGCGGCTGGACGAATGAAGAGCTACAGATGTTTGAGCAGGCTGGATGGCTCGCCGCATCTCTAGGCGCCACGATCTTGCGCGCGGAGACAGCTGCAATCGCGGCGGCGGCTGTCGCGCGCGGGGAACTGGGTTAACCGCCGTCCTCTTAAGAAGATGGCCGTATTTGGGTCCATTTTTCCTCAAGAATCTGGTCTTTCCACAGGGCTCGCGGCCATCGTCGCTTGCCTCACGGAAAGAAGCGGCGGATAATATACTTTCGCTTTTTCTTCGATAGCGCGAGGCGGCTATGGCGTGGTGTCCACGAGATCTAGAGTTAACTGACGACCAGAAGGCAGCGGTTGATCACGGCGAAGGGCCGATCCTTGTCGTGGCCGGAGCAGGAACCGGCAAGACCACAGTTCTGGCCAGCCGTGCGGTGCGCCTTATCGAGGACAAACTGGCTGATCCTGGGGCAATCCTGGCGGTCACATACACGCGGAACTCAGCCCACGACCTGATGAAGCGGATCGCGCGTTTCTGGATGGGCAACGATGAGATGGCCTCGCTGTCGCGGGTGGCAGAGTCGGGCCTGAAAATCGGCACATTTCACGCCTACTGTTACAAGTTGTTGCGCGAAGCGGGCCAGCGGTTCGAGCTGATCGACGAAAAGGATCTTTACGTTCTTCTGCGTCGCCACCAGGAAGAACTGAAGCTGCATTACTACGTAAAAGCTGCCACTCCCGGCGAATTCCTCGAGGGACTGACCAACTTCTTTAAGCGTTGCCACGACGAGCTGCGTACTCCCGACGACTATGACGACTATGTAGCGAAACTGGAGAACCGGCAGATTCCGCTGCCACGAGTGACTCGCGGGAGCGCGTCACAGGCGATGCCGGAGGATGAAGTGCTGGGGCGGTGCCGTGAGATCGCCCGCATCTTCCGTTACGTGGAAGACATGCTCACGGCGGAGAACCTGGGCACTTATAGCCACGTAATCACGCGCGCGATTCACCTGCTGCGCAATCCGGAGAACTCTGCTTACCTCGAACGGGCCCGCCAAGGTGCCGGCTTTGTTCTGATTGACGAGTTCCAGGATTCGAACATTGCACAAATCGAATTGGCTCATTTGCTGGCGGGAGACAAGGCAAGTGTGTTTGCGGTGGGCGATCCCGACCAGGCGATCTATCGCTTTCGTGGCGCAACCGGCGGCGCGTTCGATCGCTTTCTGCGGACCTTCGGCATTGAGCGCGTCAAGCGCGTCACCATGTCGGAGAACCGGCGCTCGACCGACTTCATTCTCCGATCGGCGTATTCGATCATTTCGCACAATCCTCAAATCACAAGTGTCGAATTGCCGGACGGGAAGCGATGGGAACGCGAAGCGCTGCGGCACATGCGCAAGAACGAGCGCGAGCCGGTCTCGCCCGTGCGGATCAAAGCATGGGAGACCCAGGACTCGGAAGCGGCGTTTGTGGCGCAAGAGATCAGCCGCCTGCACGATGGCGAAGCCCGATCGTGGCGTGATTTCGCGGTGCTGTACAGGAGCCATTTACACGGCAATGCCCTAGTGGAAGAGCTCCTGCAGCGCCGCATCCCATTTGCGGTGACTGGTCTGGACGTTTTGTCCACCCCCGAAGTGCGCGACACCCTGGCGGGGCTACGTGCTGTGCTTGGTGGCGATGCGGTGGCTCTTCTGCGTGTGGCCGCCTTGCCGGTTTTCAGCGTGGACGGCGGGGAACTTCGCGCGGCCCTGGCGGCGTCGGAAAATGGGAGTGCCCTGGAATCGACGCTGGAAAGAGTGCCGGGTGGGGCAGATGTCATCACCGTACTTGCCGAAGCGCGCCACCGTGTGGAACGGTTCCAAAACAAAGCGTTGACAGCCTGTGGGATCGTGCAGAAGTACTTCGGTATCGGAAGCACACCAGACACGGAGGCCTTCACTCAGTTTGTGCAAGGCTGGAGCCACAAACCGCGACAGGTCTCAGGGGACGGCACACTCAGCGAGTTCCTCGAATACCTGGAGTACTTCTCGGAAATCAAAGGTCGCGTCACCGCGCCGGAAGAGAGCGACGAAGAGACTCCTGCGTCGCTGGAAATGGAGTACGGCCAGTCGCCAGGAGCTAAGCAAACCGGCGACGCTGTCCAGCTGTTGACGGTACATGCCGCCAAGGGCCTGGAATTCCCCGTTGTGTTCGTTCTGAAGGGGACGCATCCATGGTTTCCTTCGAAATATCGTGAGGACCTGGTCGAATTTCCGGACGAATTGCGCGATCGCGACTCTCGTCCGGAAGAAGCCCCCAAGGAGGCGAACGAGCAGGAGGAGCGCAGGCTCTTCTACGTTGCCATGACACGGGCCGAGGACAGGCTCGTGCTTTGCGGGAAGAAGGGTATCGGGAAGAAGGACCCGACTCCGCCGGGTTACCTGCGAGAGCTGATCGTGGCGGGCGCCAAGAAGATCCAAGGATGCATTGAGTTTGCGTTCGTGCCGGGCACGATGGTTGCGAAGATCCATGCGGAGTCCCCTCCCCTGCCACGTATTACGGAGTGGATGAAGCTTCCGGCATTACCTCGAACCCTCAATCGAAGGCTGAGCGCGAGTGCCATCGAGAGGTACGAGCGCTGTCCGTTGAGCCACAAACTGGAGCTGGAATGGAAGCTGCCCGAAGAGCCTGCGGCCAACCTGCAGTATGGAGCGGCAATGCATTCGGCTTTGTTGGCGCACTTCGACGCAGTGCGTAAGGGTCGTCCAATGTCCGCGGACGAAGTTGTCGCCTACTTCCTCTGCCTGTTCGAGAAGGCCA
The DNA here is from genome assembly GCA_963738905.1 of uncultured Acidobacteriaceae bacterium. Taxonomy (GTDB): domain Bacteria; phylum Acidobacteriota; class Terriglobia; order Terriglobales; family Acidobacteriaceae; genus DASRAA01. Next base: position 1,301,076 of record CAVTYG010000002.1, on the reverse strand, counting down.
AAATCGAGGATCCGACGCAGCGCCGGCTGTATGAACGGGACGGCCCACAGCAGCTGCGAGCTTTTTTGCAGTCGCCTGCGGCGACGCCCAATGGCAGAGTCTCCATGGTGGAGCACTCGTTCCAGTTTGAGGTCGCAGGGACCAGTGTGATCGGACGCATCGATCGTGTGGACGAGGACGACGACGGGTACACGATTGTTGACTACAAAACGGGTAATGCGAAATCGCAGAAGCTGGCAGACGAGAGCCTACAGCTTTCGATTTACGCACTCGCCATGTCGGCCACTAAGCCGGTAAAGCGGCTGGTCTTTCAGAATCTCCAGGACAACACACCGATTATGACGGAGCGCTCACCGGACGCCCTGCACAAAGCAGAAGCCAAGATTATGGCGGCAGCATCAGGCATCGCGGCTGGTGAATTCGAGCCCAAGCCCGGAACCCATTGCATCTGGTGCGGGTATCGCACCATTTGTCCGGCGCAAGAAGTGAGACCCAGACCGGCGCCGGCGCCTGACGTTGAGGCTGACACAGTCGGCCAGTTGAGTCTGTGGCGCGGATCAACTTACGGGGCAAAAAACTAGGGGACGCTTGCGCGTCCCCTTTGTGTTCGGTCTGAAGAAAAGTTACTTCTTTTTCTTCTTCGCGGCCTTCTTTGCGGGTTTAGCCTTTTTCTTCGTTGCCATGTTGTCTATTCTCCCTTTCCATTTGTCATGGAACATTGCGACATCACATCATCGCAATTTGTTCTTTGTATAGAGTTAACGAAATAAATAGTCAAGAAAAAAAAGCGCATGCAGTTGCGCGTTTCGATGACGCAAGAGCGCGATTGCGTCCTCATGCGAAGCCAACTTCTCTTGCGCTGTCTTGAGCGATTTGATGCCGGCGCGTGACGCGTGCGTGGCGACCGCATGAATACTGGCGATTCTCAGCGGCGCGAATCGCGCTCAAAGTTTCCGCGCGAAGTCTCGACTTCGCAGTGCTCACAATGCGGCGCGGAAAATGCTGCGACGATGGCAGAAAAATATTTTTGCTGAAATGCTCATTCAGCGTCACAAAACCGTGTTTGCAACGATGAGTGGCGAACATATTGTCGGTGCTTGTGACGGTCACTTCAGTAAGTGAAGTACGGCGCCGCTGAGGGCGTCGTGCCATGCGTGCGCGATCATTCCGGGGCGCAGACTCTTGCGCCACCACGCCAGCAGACCGAACATGAGGCCGTAAATTCCAATGAGCAACATGCGCGGACCCCCTTCGTAACCGTGCGCCGCGCCGAAAACCACTGCCGACAATAGAACGCCTGCCGGCATCGAGCGCGTGATGGCGGCGAATTGCCGCTGAAGATAGCCACGAAAGATGATTTCCTCGCAGATGCCGGCGGTCGTGCTGACGCCGATCCAGGCCAGTAGCTCTAACCTGGTGTCGGGGACGAGAAATCCGAACTGCCGTCGCATACTCTCGAATTTGCTGGCATCGTCCAGGTGCAGCAGCATGGCTCCGACTCCGAGGACTGCCACGGCCGCCAGCCAAAATCCGGCAGCGATGATCACGTCACGAAGTACCTCTTCGACGTTTGCCCAGCGGCCACCGATCAGCTCGCGCAAGGTGATTCGTTTGTGCACCCCGAAATAGACAAACGCCGTGAGGGCCCATTCCCAGGCCATCGTCCAGGCGTATTCGAGTAACTTCCCATGCCGCGCTATGGGGTGCCGCCCTGCCGATCCGGCCAACGAGGCGCCAATCAGCACGAACAGGACGATGCCGGTGTGCCAGGCGGGCGCGAGCCATGCGCGCGATTGGGGAGTTAGTGGCTGGGTAGGGGTTTGAGGTGATGAGTCGGGAAGCAAGGCAGCTCCATCTTATAATGGGCAGTTTGCCATTCGGCGTAGGAAAGGAACTGGAAGCATGGCTCTCATGGAAGATGTCGTCATCGTATCCGCAGTGCGTACTCCGGTCGGAAAATTTCAGGGATCATTGTCGGACTTGAGCGCTCCGCAGCTTGGAGGAATCGTAGTACGCGAGGTGGTGAAGCGGGCTGGAATCGATCCCGCTATCGTCTCGGAATGCATCATGGGCAATGTTGTGAGCGCTGGGTTGGGGCAGAATCCGGCACGGCAGGCTGCGCTGGGTGGGGGACTGTCCTCCGAAGTCTCGGCGATGACCATCAACAAGGTCTGCGGCTCAGGTCTGAAAGCGGTTGCGCTTGGCCAACAGGCAATTCAGACCGGCAACTCGGAGGTCGTGGTAGCGGGCGGAATGGAGAGCATGACGAATGCTCCGTATCTGCTCCCTAACGCACGTAAGGGTTATCGCCTGGGAGACGGAAAACTCATCGACTCCATGGTGCACGACGGGTTGTGGGACGCTTACAACGACTACCACATGGGCAACACCGGCGAGAACGTTGCCGAGAAATATAAGATCACGCGCGAGGAGCAGGACGAGTACGCCGTCAACTCGCACCGTAAGGCAATTTCTGCAATCAAAGAGTGCCGATTCAAGGACCAGATCGTCCCGGTTGAGTTACCGTCGAAGAAAAAGGGCGCACCACCGGTGTTTTTTACCATCGACGAATCGCCGCGCGAAGACACCAGCGTTGAGGCGCTCCGCGCCTTGAAACCGGCGTTTAAGAAGGACGGCACAGTGACCGCAGGCAATGCTCCTGGAGTGAACGATGGAGCTGCTGCCGTCGTGCTTATGTCGGCATCGAAGGCGAAGGAATTGGGACTGAAGCCGATGGCGCGAATCGTTGCCCAGGCGACCAGCGGGCTTGATCCCGCGTGGGTCATGATGACGCCGGTTGAAACGGTCCGCCAGCTCTGGAAGAAGACCGGATGGAAGAACGAGGACGTGGATTTATACGAAATCAACGAGGCTTTCTCGGTCGCCGCCATTGCCGTGACTCGTGAACTCGGTCTCGATCTGAACAAAGTCAATGTCAACGGCGGAGCAGTGGCACTCGGGCATCCGATCGGTGCCAGCGGCGCTCGCATCCTGACCACGTTGCTCTACGAAATGATCCGGCGTGACGTGCACAAAGGCATCGCCGCGCTTTGTTTGGGCGGCGGAAACGCGGTGGGAGTGGCCATCGAACGATAAAAGATCCAGGCCGTTTACAAATCGTTACAAGTGACGGGGAGCAATTGTGCTCCCCTTTTCGTATCCAGTAAAGAGCGATGCGGTTGCGCCGGATGAGAACCACTCCGCATCCAATAGGCCATACATGAGTTCGTTACCGGTTTCCAGAAGTGCTCCCGCGATTCGCACGGAGAACGTCACGCGCCACTATCCCATGGGCGATAGCTTGATACGCGCTGTCGATGGGGTCTCGATCACCATTGAACCGGGAGAGTTTGTTGCGTTGCTTGGTCAATCCGGTTCCGGGAAATCGACGCTGCTGAACCTTATCGCCGGTCTAGACCGCCCGACTTCCGGCTCGGTGGTGGTACACGGACGCGACCTGGCGAAGATGTCGTCGCAGGAATTAGCCCAATATCGCCGCAACGATGCCGGCATGGTCTTTCAGGCATTTCACTTGATTCCGTCGATGACCATCATCGAAAACGTTGAGTTACCGATGCGCTTCGCAGAAGTCGATCGCGCCGAACGGGCACAGCGCAGCAGGGAATCGCTGGAACGCGTGGGACTGGGCAACCGCCTGGAGCATCGGCCGTCGCAGCTATCGGGTGGAGAGCAGCAGCGGGTATCGCTGGCGCGAGCGCTTGCGAATCGCCCGTCCGTCCTGCTCGCGGACGAACCGACTGGCAATCTCGATAGCCGGACCGGCGAGGACATCCTCAACCTCATCCGCGACCTCAGCCTCTCGTTGGGCATGACAGTGGTTATGGTGACCCACGAGCGCGCACTGGCGGAACGCTTCGCGCAACGACTTATCTTTCTCGCGGATGGCAAGTTGGTGAACGAGGAGGTGCGGGCATGACAGGTTACGACCTTCTCGATCTTGCGGTGCGCAATCTCCGACAGTCGAAGTTGCGCAACGGGCTGACAACCGTCGGCATATCCGTTGGAGTCGCGTCGCTGGTAGCGATGCTCTCGCTTGGTGTTGGCTTGCAGCAGATGGCAACCCGCCGGCTTGCCGGCTCCGGTTTGTTTGACACCGTCTTCGTAACGTCGCGGCAGGATTTTCGCGGCTTTGATCGCGAAGACGACGCCAAGACGGCGCATCCCGAACGGTCGCCGGTTTTGGATGATGTGGCGCGCACAAAGATCTCGCAGCTCCCCAATGTCACCGAGGTAGAGCCGGAAGTTCGCGTCATGGGTGAAGTGGTTGCGAACGGAGAAACCCACTTTGGCTTCGTGACTGGACTACCGATGTCGGCGCGACAGAACGAAGCCTTCGACAACTTGAAGGGCAAGTTCTTTTCTGGAAACGATGCCGACGAAGCGATTCTGCTCACGGACTTCGCCAAGGAGCTGAATCCAAAGGATCCGACCGAAGTGATTGGCCAGGACATTACGCTGCGGTACGGCGAGCGGCAGGCACTTCCGCAGGAGTCGGCCGACCGTCCGCAGATGTCAGGCGCCACCGAAAGCAATACCAGGCCGCAAGCCAACGATGACTTTGGGTTCTCGGTAGTGCGCAAGCTTCAAAAGTTGCGCGTGGTCGGTCTGGTTGACGCCGAACCGTACGGCGGCATGAGGACCGTCTCGCGCGGACGCATCTTCCTCCCCGTGGGTACCACCGAGCGTCTGAACATGGCGCAATTCAGCGACATGCGGAGCTCGTTGCATGGCGCGAGCGGCAAGTCCTACATGACGCTGACAGTGCGCGTGAAGGACCCGGGAAAGGTCGCCGAAGTGCAGGACGCCATCAACAAGATGGATTTCCGTACCTTCTCGGTGCTGGATGCGACCAAGAGCCTGCGCCGCTTCTTTACGGTACTCGATTTGTTTCTCGGGATCTTCGGATCGCTCGCTCTTGCGGTAGCCACACTAGCGATCATCAATACGCTGGTGATGGCGGTGCTCGAACGGCGCCGTGAGATCGGGGTGATGAAGGCCATCGGCGCCAGCGATCAGGACGTGAAGAAGCTCTTTTTCACTGAAGCTGGGGCCATGGGCTTCCTCGGCGGGGTGCTCGGTGTGTTGCTCGGTCTGGCCATCGGCAAGGCCATCAACTTCGGAACGGGAATCTACATGCATCAACACCAGATGCCTTCGGAAGCGGTATGGTCCATGCCCCCATGGCTTGTGGGTGCTGCCATTGCATTCTCAATTGTGGTTAGTCTTCTTGCGGGACTCTATCCTGCGAGTCGTGCAGCCCGCCTCGATCCCGTGCAGACGCTCAAGTACGAATGATGAAACCACGGCCCTCTGTTCTTGGTGCGGTAACTCGAACCTTCGCGAGTTTGTTGTTGCTGGCGCTTACCTCCTTGGCCCACGCTCAGGGTCGCGCTGAGTGCGCCACCGTTAAGTCGGCGGTGCTGGCCCGCCCGGTCCGCTACTGCGCCTTTCTCCCCGCAAGCTTCGATAGCGACAAGGCAAGGAGGTTCCCGGTGCTCTATTACCTTCACGGTCTGGGCGATAACGAACAGTCGCTGCTGAATTCCGGCGGGTGGGACTTGATCGAGGAATTGCGGCGCAGCGGCAAGGTAGGCGACTTCGTGGTACTGGCGCCCTACGGCGGGCACACTTTCTTCTTTAACTCGGCGGATGGCAAGGTGCGCTATGAAGATTTCCTAACCAAGGAATTCATGCCGCAGATGGAGCAGAAGTATCGCGTTGACCTGTCACCCGGCAAGCACGGCATTACCGGAGTGTCGATGGGCGGTTTTGGGGCGCTACGGCTGGCCTTCAAGTATCCGCAGAAGTTTGCCGCGGTGAGTGCGCAGATGCCTGCGCTAATTCCCGCCATTCCGCCGAATTTTGCCGCTGGAGGGCCCGGCTCACCGGCCTCGATGATGGGCGATGTCTTCGGAAGTCCTATCAATGTGGCTTATTTTGATCGCAACAACGTCTTTTACCTCGCCAAGACGACTTCGGCGAGCCAACTGAAGCGCCTGAAGATTTACGTTGATGTCGGGAACAATGACGATTACGGTTTCGAGCAGGGCGCAGAGAAACTGCATCAGCTGCTTGATTCACGGAGCATTCCCAACGAATTCCATATCTATCCTGGTCGTCACGATCCGCAGTTTGCGGTGCGACACTTCGGCGAGGTCGTTGAATTTCAGTGGAAGGCGATCGGGAAGTGATAACAGCCGACTCGCCACGCGCGCTATTTTTCAGCAATAACGATCGCTTCGCCACAGTAGCGACGCATCGGCCTGAGGCGCAGGATCTTGTCGTCCACGGCCTTGATTGCCCGCCACAGAGGGCGAGGCTGTAGCTTCGCATCCCAGGCCTGCGACGGCAGCGGTGCCAGCCGCTTTAGCATGTAGAAGAGGTTGCGCTTTTCAACGCGGACCTTCGGGAACGGCCGGCAAAAATCTCGAATCGCGCGTTCGGTCAGGTGCGCATCGCCCGCGTCGGCATGTTCCGCGGTAAATCTGCGCGCAAAGTTGATCAACGGATTGTCCCACAGGGTCTCATGAAAAAACGCCCTGCCACCGGGTTTCATGATGCGGAATAATTCAGCGCCGGCTTCCGGATACTTGATCATGTGATGCAGAACGCCGAAGCCCACGACCAGGTCGAAGAACTCCGCGGGATAGCTCAACTCCACTGCATCCATCTGCTGGAACTCAGCGCGCAGGCCGTAACTCGCCGCCGCTTGCTTCGCGGTGCCAATCGCTGCCTCAGAAAAATCAAAGCCCCAAACTTCAGCCCCCGAGAGGCCCAGGTAGATCCCTAGTGCGCCATAACCGCAGCCATAGTCGAGCACGCGGAGGCCAGCAACATCGCCGAGAGAGTTCAGCATTTCCGCGCGCGCGTCGCCCCACCAGCTCCATCCCCCTTCGCAAAATGGTGTGACGTGCCGTTGCACGAAAAATCTGCTGAAATCGTCAGGTGAATCAGGATATTGCTCACTAGCGTGGATCTTGTACAAAGCGTCGTGCCAGGCGCGCTCCGCCGCCCGCGTGGCATCGAGCTTGCTGTCATCCTGCATTGCGCGCGTGTCCTTCAATTTCCTTCGTGGTCGAGATTGACCGGCGGAAAAGGTCGGTATTAGGCGGCGCCGTCCAGCGAACCGCAAATTCTTGTGTAGCTATTCGACGTCGATGGCCGCGGGCGCATTCAGCGCCTGGCTCATTGCCGCTGCAAGTCCATAGTAAAAGAACAGGACCATGGCCAACGATTCCTCGCCAAGGTTGTAATGGAAGAACGAGGTGCAGGTGAATGCCACCAGTCCAGCTAACGCTCCGGTGGCAACGCCGACGGCGAAACGGCTTTGTTGTCGCAGGCGAGGGATGAGGCGCAAGAGGAACAGGAAGTACGCACCGCAGAACCATAACCAGGCCAGGAGCGCCGGTATGCCTCTCTCCACCGCGATCTGCAGGAATGTCGAATGGAAGTGGCTGCGAACGTTGTAAAGCAGGAAGGCGCGAATGTTCCACTCCTGGTAGTGCGTCCGAACGGTTTCCATTCCGACGCCGAACCAGGGATGCTGGCGCACGAGACGCACTCCGTCTTCCCACATCAGGACGCGAAAATGGGTACTGATGTCCGAGGGGTCCACCCACTCGGTACCCCGCGCGTGGCGAATCCAGAGCGTAGCTGCGCCAACAACCACGACCAGCACCGCGATCGCCGCGATCCGCATGTTTCGGCGGGCGAGTAGCAAAAGCGAAACCAGGCATCCCAGCACGAGCCCGGCCAGTGCCGCTCTGGTTTCGGTGAGAAAGAGGGCCGCCGTGACCGCCACGAACGCAACACCGAGCAGGAGCCTCCATCCCACGTCCCCGCGCCGTGTGCTGAGCAACAACGCCCACGCCATGCAGCCGATCTGCATCAACATTTCCGCAAACACTACGTAGTGGCCGAGTGTCCCTTGGGCCCGAAACGGCCGCCCTCGCACGAATCTAAGGGTTGACGTGCCCAAGCCCGAGTCCTGAAAGTCGTGCGGCGTTATGGTAATCACACTGGGCCGGGGAGAGTAAGGCGTGAGGTACTCCAACGGAATTCGGTCGCCGGGCGGAAGGGATGTCAGCCCATGTACCAGTTGTTCCGGGCTATGAACTGAGTGCCCATCGTACTTGGTAATAATGAACCCTCGCTGCAATCCAACCTGCACAAGACGCGAGAACGGAGGAACCTCATCGACGCGCACGCCAACACCCTGAACGTATTGCCAGCCAGTGAACAAAGCCGCGGCGAAGCCAGACATCACGAATAGCAACACCAGCCATCGGACTTGGGAAATTCGTTTGACGTTCTGCGCGACGACAATTCCCACGACAAACAGGCAGACAAATTTCATCCGGTCCCAACTCAAGAACGGATCAGGCGACAAAGCGGTGGAGATGGCGCTCAAAATCGCGTACGCCAGCAGCGGAGCAGCCAACGGCTGAGGTATTGGCCGCTTGCGGTCAACGGCAAGTTTCAGCAGCCAGAGAACGAAGGCGATTTTCCAGCTACGCTCCGCTCCCCTGATGGAGTGCGGCAACATGACGGCAAACAGCAACAGGAAACCGAAGATTACTGGATCAAGAAAACGGCGCCAGTTGCGTTTCGTGCGGTGGCCCATTCCATGAATTGAATTGCCCCCTGACCCGGTCATAGCGGCTGAAGAATCGGATATGTGCTGGGGAGCGATCATCGAAAACTTAGCCTTCTATCTTACCTTGCATGGGACGCTCCCTTTTTTTTCCGGCAGAATTCACATCGACGGCACCAAGCCAACCGTTTTTGTTAGTTCATTTGTCGCAAACGACGGAATGTCACAACCTTTCCGGGGTCATTGCTAGTGACACTATGTAACTCAGAGAACAACTGTTTGCGTACAGTTACCTCAAGATACGGTGTGATCGGGTGTAGAATTTTGGGTAGCGGTCGGATTCACTCTGCGCCTAAGTCTTACTGCGTTGCGCTATCCCTCTATGGCGTGCCGGACAGCTCAGGCCGTCGTTAGCCCAATGCCCAATCCTCGAAAGTTGTTCGGGACATAGTAATTACGTGTTTGATCGACGATCGAAGTTTCTGAGCACCGTCACACTGCTGCAGGACCTGGCAGTCACCTGCGTCTCGTTTGGAGTCGCGTATTGGCTGCGGACTTATCTGGTTCGGTTCGACTTCTTCAGTGAACATCTGCCGGGTATCTATCCGTTCGAGCACTATATTCCGCTCATGGTGCTGTTCCTCGCAGCTTGGGCGGTCGTGGGTTATTCCTCGCGGTTCTATCGCGACCTGGAGCTCTCGAACCCAATTCAGCTCGTGCTGAACCTCTTGAACCAACTAGCCGTCGTGTTGGTGATTGTCTACGCGGGATTGTATCTGTCCCGCCGCATCGACATCAGCCGCACGTACGTAATACTGGTCGGCGTGGTGGACCTCGTTCTCCTGGTCGCTGCCCGCTATCTGTACTTCAACGGCATCGCTGTGATTCGCAGGCGGCTGAATCGCTATCACTATTTCCTGATCGTAGGTACGGGTGCGCGTGCTCACGAGATGGCACGCTTGATCCGCGAAAGCAGCGGTATGGGTCTGCGCCTGGTAGGTTTCGTCGATCTCGACCAGCGAAGGCTCCAAACTCAGCGAGCGCTTTGGCGACGACGAAGTCTTTCCCCTGAGTGCCATGCAAGACATTTTGCACAATCGCGTAATCGACGAAGTTGTGTTCGCCGTCAGCATGCAGGAGTTGGCCCGTCTCGAGACCGTGATGGCACATTGCGCCAACGTGGGCGTAAAGACCCGCGTGCAACTCGAATTTCTTCCTGCCCCTATTCGCGTATTTACCTGGAAAACTTTCGCGATGTTCCGCTGCTCAGTCTGTCGACGGCACCGGAGAGCGAGTTGCTCCTGCTTTTGAAGCGTATCGGCGACGTGGTGGTTGCCGCCCTTTCGCTGGTGCTGTTTTCTCCGTTACTTCTTGTCATCGCCGCTGCGATTCGCATTACCTCGCCCGGAGACGTACTGTTTCGCCAGACGCGCTGCGGGCTCGGTGGCCGCCGTTTTATGTTGTACAAATTCCGTTCCATGGTGAACAACGCTGAACAATTGCGTGCGGAACTTCTGCAGCTGAACGAACGTGATGGCCCGGTCTTCAAGATGAGTGACGACCCCCGCATCACGTCTGTCGGTCGTATCTTGCGGCGGTTTAGCCTCGACGAGTTGCCCCAGCTGTGGAACATCCTGCGCGGCGACATGTCATTTGTCGGACCGCGTCCTGCCATACCCAATGAAGTCGTCGAGTACGAGCCGTGGCAGCGCCGCCGGTTGCGCATGCGCCCCGGACTGACTTGCATCTGGGTACTCGAGGGCCGAAGTGACGTCGACTTCCACCGCTGGATCCAGCTCGATCTCGACTACATCGACAACTGGTCGCTGTGGCTCGACTGCAAGATTTTCTTCCGTACCATCCCCATCGTGATTTCCGGTCGAGGTGCATACTAAGGGCTGATGGTCTCAGTCCTCATCGTTACCTGGAATTCGGCCCTATACCTCCAGGAGTGTCTCGCGTCCGTCGATCGACAAAGTTACCGGGACCTGGAAGTGATTGTTGTCGATAACGCTTCGAGCGATGGCACGCACGCTATTCTGCGCACGCGCGGGGCCGCTTGCCGCGTGATCTGGAACGACAGGAACGTTGGCTTTGCCGCTGCACAAAATCAGGCCATCCGCGCTGCCCATGGTGAATGGCTGCTGTGCCTGAATCCCGATGTGAAACTCTCCGAAGACTTCATTTCTCGCCTGGTTCAAGCAGGTCGTGCGAATCCCGACGCCGGATCGCTTTGCGGCAAACTGTTGCGCTGGAATACAGCCGCCGAAAGCTACTCACCACAAATCGATTCTGCCGGCATCTACTTCACGCGCAACATGCGCCATCTTGACCGCGGCTCTGAAGAAGTTGACCGTGGCCAATACGAGCAATCGGAGTGGGTCTTTGGTGCCACAGGTGCCGCAGCGATGTTCCGGCGCGAGTTCGTGGACGCCGTCTCGGTGGAAAACCAGTTCTTCGACGAGGCTTTCTTCTCCTACCGCGAAGATGCCGATCTTGCCTGGCGTGCTCAAGTAATGGGGTGGAAGTGCCTTTACGTTCCCACCGCGTTGCTTGGCATGTGAGACGCGTCACGCCGGAACGACGCGAACAGCTACCGCTCGAGATCAACTGGCATTCCGTCAAAAACCGGTTTCTGATGCGCGGCAAAAATGCTTCCGGTTTTCTTTGCTGGAAGCTGTTCTGGCCCGTCGTGTGGCGTGACCTGATGGTCGTCGGCTACGCGCTGCTGCGCGACTGGCGTCTCCTTTCGGCCGTTTTTATCCCCTGCGGAACTTCGGTAACATTCGCCGCCAGCGAAAAATCATCCAGTCACGTCGTCGCGTATCCGATCGGGACCTGATCGCGTGGTTTAGCGATACGCCGCGCTCGGTGCGTTTCGAGTTCTCCCGAGCCGGGGACCAATCTTGAAGATCGCGATTGTCGGTACCCGAGGCATCCCAAATCGCTATGGCGGCTTCGAGCAGTTCGCCGAGAAAGTAAGTTCCGCGCTCGCAGACCGGGGGCATGACCTCACGGTCTACTGCCGGAAGGCATTCGCCCATCCTGAGGACAATTATGACCGCCGGGTGAGACGTGTAGTTCTGCCGAGCATTCATCAGAAACATCTCGACACGTGGTCAAGCGGTTTACTTTCCACGATCCACGTGGCATTCAGCAACAGCGATGTAGTCTTGCTCTGCAACGTGGCCAACAGTCCCTTTGCGTGGTTGCCGCGCATGTTCGGCAAGCCCGTCGTGCTCAATGTTGACGGTCTCGACCGCCGCCGCGGAAAGTGGAACGCCTTTGGCCAGGCGGTGCTACACGCCTGTGAATGGCTATCGACGTTGACTCCGACCCGTGTCGTTACCGACGCGCAGTCCATCAGCGACTACTATCAGTCCCGCTATCGAAAGTCATCGACCGTTATTGCGTACGGTGCCGAAGCTCCCGCAGGAGAACCCGGCCTCGACGGGTTCGACCTCGAATCGGGGAAATATGTCCTGTACGTCAGTCGTCTTGAGCCTGAGAACAATCCTGAGCTCGTGCTGCAAGCCTGGAGCAAAGTCCGTACGGATTGGCCCTTGGTAATGCTGGGCAGCAATCGCTATGACGATGGTTACCGGGATCGCCTCAAGAGACTGACGGACCGCCGTGTCGTGTTTCCCGGCGCGATTTACGGTAATGGATATTGGGCGCTACAGAAGCACGCCGGAGTTTTTGTGTTCGCTTGTGAAGTGGGAGGTGTGCATCCGGCGTTGATTGAAGCTATGGCCTCCGAGACCGCAGTGCTTTATTTGGATACGCCCGAGAACCGTGAGACTGCTGCCGACGCCGGGATTCGTTATTCAAAATCCCCGGACGATCTTGCCAACGGGCTCCAATCGCTGATCGACGACCCTGCCGCTCGGCAGAAGTTGGCCGCGCTGGCCGGTAAGCGGGCACGCGCACTCTACCGCTGGGCCGATGTCGCAGAAAAGTACGAGACACTGTTCGAAGCGTTACTTCGTCGCTGAAGACGGCTCGCGATTTATACCGATCGCCCAGGCCGCAACTCCGGCGTAGGCACGGATCGCTGCTCCTATCGATAGTCCACGAGGTTTCATTCCTGCCAGGCAGCCGAGACTTCGCAGTCCCATACCAACCACGATTGCCAGTCGCAACAACCAGACGTCGGAACTGCTGAAATGTTTTTTCGCATAACGAACCATGTTGCGGTACCAGAACATCTGTTTGTTTCGAAAGGCAAGCTGCCCCACGCTGTGGGCTCCGCTGTGTCGAAAGCGCGCCTGCGGACAGTGAACGATCGTTGCGCCTTGCCGTAGCAGTCGGGCACAGAGGTCCACGTCCTCGAACCAGACCGGATAGAAGCCGGGGTCCATTCCTCCCACTGACTCCCAAGCTTCGCGTGTGATAGCCAGGCATGCGCCGGCGGGTTGCTCGACCAACTGCTCGCGCGAATAGTCGGCGTCGAGACAGCGATATCGACGATTGACCGGATTTCCCGGCCATAGCTGATTGATCACTAAGGCCTCAAAGGCAAGCGCAGGCAGCGTCGGCAGTCGGCGAAAAACAAATCCCTTCTCCGGCTCGCCATCCTCTTCGACAAGCGCGCCTCCTACCACTTCTGCTCCCGAAGACGGGAAGCACTCCAGCAGGGTGTCGATGGCTTTGGGCTCGGCAATGGCATCCGGATTCAGCAATAACAGCACCTCGCCACTCGCGGCCTGAACTCCCTGATTTACAGCAGCCGCGAACCCAATGTTGCCGGTCATCCGGATAAGCTGCAGCGGCATCTGTTTCCCGGCCGCGAGCGCAGTTGCTATGGATTCGTCCTGCGACGCGTTGTCCACCACGATGACTTCGCACGCTGCGGAAGCCAATTGCTCCAGGCAGTCTCCAATGGCTGCGGCGGAGTTATAAGTCACGATGATGACGGAGCAGCGAATCATAACGAGGAAGCACGGATTATAATCTTCCTTTCGCAGCGCACTTCGCATCACGGCGCTCTGCTTTATGCATTTTGTTCGAGGCCTGTTTGCAAATCATCGAAACCGCTCTGCCAGGCGTTCTACTCATAAAACCTCGGGTTCATGAAGACCCTCGCGGGTTCTTCATGGAGACGTATCGCGCAGACGTTCTCGCTGCCGCAGGTGTTCACGAGCCGTTCGTGCAGGACAATCACTCGCATTCCTCGCGTGGTGTGCTGCGGGGGCTGCACTACCAGCTTCGGCGTCCACAGGCCAAGCTGTGCCGCGTAGTTCAGGGAGAGGTTCTCGACGTCGCGGTTGATATCCGCGTGGGCTCGCCGCATTTTGGCAAATGGGTGGGCGCAGTGCTGTCGGCAGAAAATAAGCACGCGCTTTATCTTCCGAAGGGTTTCGCGCACGGTTTCGTAGTGTGCTCCGATACGGCTGACTTTCTTTACAAGTGCAGCGAATACTTCGATGCTGCTGACGATTGCGGCGTGCTCTGGAACGATCCTGACCTGGGTATCAAGTGGGACACACCGGCTCCTATCCTTTCGGCCAAAGACCAAGCGTTTCTGCCCTTGGCGCAAGTTCCTCATGACCGCCTGCCGGTCTATCAGCCATGAGCTTGCGCATCCTCATTACCGGCGCAACGGGACAGGTGGGCTGGCAGCTTCAACGAACGCTGGCTCCGCTCGGCCAGGTCACTGCCTGCTCGCGCAACCAATTGGAGCTTGCCCATCCCGACGCCGTCGCTAACTTCGTGAGCGAACTTGCCCCTGACGTCGTGGTGAACGCAGCGGCTTATACGGCTGTGGACAAGGCCGAGAGCGAACCTGAGCTGGCGAACATCGTGAACGCCGTTGCTCCCGGTCGCATTGCGCAGGAACTCGCCCGAACCGGCGGACTTCTCGTGCACTATTCGACCGACTACGTCTTCGATGGTTCCAAGCCGGGTCCGTACGAGGAAAGCGACGCGGTTGCTCCTCTCAACGTTTACGGGCGGACGAAGCTTGCCGGCGAGAAGGGGATCGCCGACAGTGGTTGCGCCCACATCATTTTGCGTACCGAATGGGTCTACGACACGCGGGGAAAGAATTTTCTTCGCACGGTGCTGCGCCTCGCGCGGGAAAGGGAAGAGTTGCGAATGGTAGGCGATCAGCATGGCGCGCCGACGTGGGCGCGCATCATTGCCGAATCCACTGCGCAGATTGTTTCCCAGTGCGTGCAACGGCGTGACGCCAAGGGATGGGGCGCCGGAGGTATCTTTCATCTCACCGCCGCCGGCGAGACCACATGGGCAGACTTTGCGCGCCAGATCCTGGAAGAGTATGAGTCGCTGGCCGAGTGGCCCGCCGATACCGGCGAATTCGGCTCACCGCTGTTGGCCAAGCGCGTCATCTCTATTACGACCGACCAATACAAGACTCCGGCCCGTCGGCCGCACAACTCGGTCCTCTCCAACGAAAAGTTACAGGCGACCTTCGGGTTGCGATTGCCAGACTGGCGCGCGCAGTTGCGGCTGGCCCTTCAGGAAGCGATTCGCTGAGGCAGCCTTCCACCAAAGAAAAGAGGCGGCCTTTGTCGGGTCGCCTGCAAGATCGAGAAGATTAGCTGGTATTACGGCTCCAGGACGTGCTTCGCGGTGTCGCCACGGAACGTCATCTCGTTCAGTACTCGCTCGTTCTTTGCATTCTGCGAGTAACGCTGCTCGGTGGTCTTCGCCTTCGCATCGAGTGGCACCAGGTTGCACTTCGCCTTGGCCTCGGCCTTTCCGCCAATCTGCTTGAAAACCATGATGTGGGTCGTGCCCTGCATCTCATGCAGAACTTTGTAGTCACCGGCCGGAAGCAGGCTGCCACCGACTATGGTCGGCGCTGTGAAGGTAATTTCCTGCTTAGGGGCGATGCCCATCGGGTTATCACTGGCTACCAGCATGGTGGTGCCGGCCAACAATAGAGCCGCAATCACCATGACAAACATACGTTTCTGAAAATCCATACAACCGCCTCCGAAAGTCCGCTGAATTGCGGTTCCTATAAGTCCAAAAGTAGTGTAGGACAATGGCACCGACGTGGCGGTGAGCTTCGTCACACACGCATGTGAGCGTGAACCATTTGTTTCATTTTGAAGAAGGAGAGAAGATGCAGGACTTAGATCTCGTAATCCGGTTTGCTGCTAACGTCAACCGCCGGAACGTCTTGGCTTCCGCTAGGCGCTCCCTCGTCGAGCGCTTTCTGTATCCGTTCGGCCATCAGTTCGAAATTCCTGCGCCCCGAAGTCTCGATGAGACTACCTGCCATAAACCCAAGCGAACCATTCAGACCGACTTCTCCTTGCCACGCAACATCGCGTCACCCCCATCGAGGGAGAAAGCTCAAACTTCATCGCAAAGGTCAAGGCGCTTCCGGCCACACTTCCCGCACCCTGGTACCGAACCAGGCCCACTGGCACCGCCTCGCACAATTCCATGGCTAAGTCGAGATGGCCGTTGATTTTGCCGATGGCAATAGCAATCCGCGCCGTGAAGTGCGTTGCGTCCTGAAGAGTCAGGCCCTCCAAGTCGGGTAGGAAGGGTGCGAACCGCTCGGGATTCGCGAGCAGCCCGTAGACGTCTGTTAGATCGCGTCGCGCCGAGAACGTTCCTGAATGAATCATGGGCCACAGTCTCGCGGCTCTGAAGCAGTCGCGCCGCGCGTATGCTATCAAACCGCGAGCGGCGTTGTTGTTTGCCTTGCGGTTTGGGGCCAAGCGTCAGGTATAGTTGGCGAAGGCCTGCCCCGTCTAAGCCGGGTTTTGGGGCCCGTCCTATCAGGGGAATGAACAATCCCACCTCCATCACGCCTGATGAATTCCGCGCTGCCCTGGGGCGCTTCACGTCGGGGGTTACCGTAATTACAGTCCAGACGCCATCCGGCGAAGTTCACGGCATGACGGCCAGTTCGTTCTGTTCCGTTTCGCTGCGGCCTCCTCTGGTGCTCGTCTGCATCGACCACCTTGCCGAAACCTACCTGCACGTGCGGGAGCGCGGACAATTCGGCGTCAGCATCCTGTCCGAAGAGCAGGAGGCCCTCTCCGAATTCTTTGCCGATCCCGAGCGCAATCCCGACGCCGCCCGCCGTCTCGGCATTCGTTACAATCCGATGAAAAGTGGCACGCCGGCAGTCGCCGATACGCTGGCTGAACCTCGACTGTACCGTGGTGCAGGCCCACCCCGCTGGAGACCACACTATCTTTGTCGGTGAAGTCAAAGAACTTAGCGTTGCTGAGGGAGCCCCGCTCTTGTACTTCCGTGGCCGCTACGGCGCCTGCCGGGAACGTCAGAATCGATGATCCGAAGGCGATTCGACAGCCGCCTTCCGGATGCGAACCGTGCCCCTCTTGCGCTATGCTTCAAAGACGTAACTTGCGGAATCTCCGCGCGGTGAGAGATAGCTTCCTGTGTCAATCGATGCGATAAAGCGGCAGTTGCCGGAGAGTGCATCCCCGCGAGACATCGTTGTCTTTCTCGACGGCGTTCGCGCGGGCGAGACTGTCTCTCGGGACGCTGCACTCCAACTTCTGCATTGCCCTGATGAGGCGTTTTCGGCCCTTCTTGCCGCCGCCTGCTTTCTGAAGGAGCAGTACCGTCCTGGGGTTGTTACTTATTCGCGCAAAGTATTTCTGCCACTCACCAATCTCTGCCGCGACTACTGCGGATACTGCACTTACCGGCGCGATCCCGGGCAACCCGGCGCGCACACAATGTCGCCCGAGGAAGTACTGGAAGTCGCTCGGCAAGGCCAGAAGCTGGGCTGCACTGAGGCTCTGTTCTCTCTCGGCGACAAGCCCGAAGCCGAGTTCCCTGAGATGCGCGAGCTCCTGCGCAAGCGCGGATATCGCAGCACCCTGCACTATCTCGATTCGATGTGCGATCTTGTATTGCGCGAGACTTCGCTTCTCCCGCATTCCAATCCCGGATTGATGAGTCCAAGCTGGATTGAGCGCCTGCGTAACTCGAACCCGAGCCTCGGCCTGATGCTGGAAACCACCAGCATCCGACTCATGCAGGGCGGCGGACCTCATGCCGTTGCGCCTGACAAGGATCCGGCCAAGCGGCTCAAGACGATCGAGGACGCTGGCCGGCTGGGCGTTCCATTCACGACGGGTATTCTGATCGGCATCGGTGAGACCCACGCGGAGCGCATCGATTCATTGCTGGCGATTCAGCAACTTCACCGGCGTTACGGTCATATACAGGAAGTCATCGTTCAGAACTTCCGCGCGAAGCCAGATATACCGATGGCCAGGGCCCCCGAGCCTGATATCGGCGATCATCTGCGCACCTTGGCCGTGGCGCGCCTGCTTTTGCGCGACATGAATATCCAGGCCCCGCCCAACCTCACCGAGAAGCACTACGAGCGACTCTTGCAAGCAGGCATCGACGATTGGGGCGGCGTTTCACCGTTGACGCCCGACTACATCAATCCCGAGGCGCCCTGGCCTCACCTGAAGGAACTCGAGCGTCGTACCATGGCCGCGGGGCAGGAGTTGCGTCAGCGCCTGCCGGTTTATCCCGAGTTCGTTTCCGGGGTTGTCGATCGCGGCGGCCTCCTGGCCGGACGTCTGCTGGCTGCTTCCGACGATCACGGTTACGCGAGGGCTGCATAAATGATCGTCCTCCTCACCGGCGGGACCGGCGGCGCCAAGCTTATACAGGGTCTGCAGCACGTAGTGCCGCCTGAGAACCTCACCGCAATTGTCAATACCGGCGACGACCTCGAGTGGTGGGGACTGCACGTCTCGCCCGACTTGGACTCCGTGCTCTATGCGCTCGCGGGCATGCTCAGCAGCGAACGTGGATGGGGCATGGAGAATGAGACATTTCGTTGTCTCGAACGAATGCAACTGCTCGGGCAGCCCGGTTGGTTCAGCCTGGGCGACCTGGACTTGGGGACCCATCTGGCTCGCACCGCAATGCTGCGCTCGCGAATGCCGTTAAGCACCGTTACCGCGGAGCTCGCGCACCGCATGGGCGTCCGTTCTCGTCTCTTGCCCATGACCGATGACCGGGTTGCAACCATCATTGAGACTCCACAGGGAACTTTGAACTTCCAGGAGTATTTCGTCCGCGACCGTCATCAGCCTGACGTGCGTGCCATACACTTCCACGGCGCGGAGCATGCCCACCCCGCGCCCGGCGTGCTTGAAAGCATCGCTACCGCCGAAGCGGTCATTCTCGCGCCTAGCAACCCCGTCACCAGCATCGGACCCATCCTTGCTGTTCCCGGTATCCGTGACGCATTGCGTCAGACCACGGCGCCCGTGATTGCGGTCAGCCCAATCGTCGGAGGCACAGCCGTTTCCGGGCCCGCAGGAACCTTGATGAAGCGGATGGGCTGGCCCAGCACCATCGCCGGAGTCGCACAGGCCTACGAAGACTTCCTCGACGTGCTGGTGGTGGACCTTGAAGACCACGTTGACGCCGAGTACCTGCGCGAAGGCGAGCTACATGTGCTCTGTGCCAACACGATTATGAAGTCGCTCGAAGACAAGCAGGAGCTCGCCCGCTTCACACTCCACGCTGCGCTTCAGGCCCGCGGCGCGAAGGTCTAACGGTGCCCACCGCCCTCCTGATTCCGGTTAAAACCCTCGGTAATGCGAAGCAGCGCCTCCGCGCCGCTCTCGATCAGAGGCGCCGCACTCAGCTCGCGGCCGCCATGTTGCGAGATGTTCTGGCTGCCGCCTCCGGAGTCAGAGACCGGCTTGATGTCTATGTGGTCACCGGCGATCACGACGCAATGGACATGGCTTCGGAGTCCGGCTTCAGTGTGATCGAAGATCAAACGAACGAGAGTGAAACGGCCGCAATCGCCATGGCGACCGACTGGAGCCTCGCCCACGGCTACGACACGACCGTGGTCATACCCGCCGACATTCCGTTGATCGAGAGCGAGGAACTGCACCGCGTTCTCGATGCTGCTCCCGACGAAGGCGCGGTTTTCGTCCCGGCCTATGATCGTCGCGGAAGCAACTGCATTTTGCGACGGCCGGCAAACCTCATTCCTCTACGGTTTGGTAACGACAGCTTCCTCCCTCATTGCGAAGCCATGAAAACAACCGGCAAGCCGCTGATCATTCTCGAGATGGCCGGGCATTGGCTTAGATATCGACAATCCCCACGAGCTGGCGATGCTCATGCAGCGCGACGGCGATACCAAGGCGCAGCGTTTATTGCGACTTTGGGAAGCTGATTCGCAGTTCACACCTGCCTCGGAAGCCGCCGGCTGATGCCACGTTCGAAAGCTCAGGATTTCGCCGGCACCGCCGAAGTGCACGCTCTCCCCGTCTGGGGCATCGCTGAAGTCATCCCCGGTGATTCGATTGCCGACCTCGTCGTCGAAGCCATGGCCCTCGGCGGGTTGCGCTTGCGCGTCGGTGACGTTCTGGTCGTAAAGCATAAGGTCGTGTCCAAGGCCGAAGGCCGCATGGTCAATCTCGCCTCGGTGAAGCCTTCTCGCCCGGCCACGCGCTTCGCCGCAAAGAATGGCGTGGATGCGCGTGTCATCGAGCTTGCTCTGCGCGAGGCCAAGCGAGTCGTCCGCAAAAACCACGTGCTCATCACCGAAACCTCGCACGGCCTGGTGTGCGCCAACAGTGGCATTGATGTCTCCAATGTTGACGGAGGCCATACCGCCGTTCTTTTGCCGCTCGACCCGGATCGTTCGGCTGACCTGATCCACCGGCAGATCAAAAAACGCACCACTCTCTATGTGCCCGTAATCGTCGCTGACAGCTTTGGCCGGGCCTGGCGCGAAGGTTTGACCGAGGTCGCCATCGGTGTTGCCGGCCTGGATCCTATCCATGACTATCGCGGTCAACGCGACACCCGTGGCTACAAAATGCACGCCACCGAAGAGTGCGTGGCCGACGAACTGGCATGCATTGCTGGCTTGGTATGTGGCAAGAACGCCTCCGTTCCGGCTTGTATAATTCGGGGTTATCGCTATCGCCGCGGGGAGGGCAGCGCCCGCCAGATTGTACGTCCCGCGACGAGAGATTTATTTCGCTGACGGTCGGCCCGCGCCGGCGTGCCAGTCAACCAGCAATGCCCTATTGCGCGACTCGGGAAGCAGGGAAGTGATGCAGACTTTGAGCTGGTGCCATCGGCAGACGTTACAAGCTACCTATTGGAACGACATATGCGGTCGAGTTACACGGCCGGTTCGCTCTTCACTCGAAAAAATTCTCGATTCGCTCGATGGCTCGGTGCTCACGCGAGATGAGGCCTACGCCCTCGCACATTCCGCGGGAGATGACCTCCTTGGGCTCGTGGTCGCTGCCAATGAGATCCGCCAGCGCCTCGTAGGCGACACCATCAGTTACGTCGTCACCCGTAACATCAACTTCACGAATGTCTGTTTCGTAGGTTGCAAGTTCTGCGCCTTCAGTGTGGCGCCGCGCGACGAAACCAGATACTTTCTGACTCCGGATGAAATCGGCGCGAAGTCGCTTCAGGCAGAGTCCTGGGGAGCGACCGAAGTCTGCATCCAGGGAGGTCTGCCTCGCAACCTTCCGCCGCTGTACTACCGCGACGTTTTGCGCGCAGTGAAGGCCGCTACGCCGAGAATGCACGCTCATGCGTTCTCGCCGATGGAGATGATGTACGGCGTCGAACTCACTGGCATGTCCGTCCGCGACTACCTCCTGATGCTGAAGGACAACGGCCTCGACACCTTGCCCGGTACCGCTGCCGAGATTCTCGATGACTCGGTGCGCATGGTGCTTTCCCGCAATAAGCTCACCACGGAGCAATGGTGCGAGATCATTGAGACCGCCCACGAGTGCGGTATCCGCAGCACCTCGACCATGATGTACGGCCATCGCGAGACGCCCGAGCACTGGGTGAACCAGATGTTTCTTCTGCGCGGAATTCAATCGCGCACCGGCGGCTTCACCGAGTTTGTGCCTCTTGGTTTCATCCACGACAACACGTTACTGTTCGAGCAGGGACTTGCGCGTCCCGGCGGGACCCTGGAAGAACACATGAAGGTTCATGCCCTCGCGCGCGTGCTGCTGGCGGGATCGATCAATCACATCCAGGTTTCCTGGGTAAAGCTGGGCAGGGAAGTCTCGCAGTTAGCCATGCTCGCCGGAGCCGACGACTACGGTGGAACGCTCTTCGAAGAGAACATCTCGCGGCTCGCCGGCGCGACGGCCGGCCAGTACGTCTCAACCGAAGAATTCCAGGAGCGTATCCGCGAACTCGGCCGCATTCCTGCTCAGCGCAATACAACTTACACCCGCTACTTCGACGTCAAGCCCGCTGCCTTGACGCAGCCTGTGGCCGCGGGAGGCGTGGCTTGATCGCCATCGTCGGCGGTACTGGTCCCGAAGGCTCCGGGCTGGCTCTTCGCTGGGCACGTGCCGGGGAACAGATTGTCATCGGCTCACGCGATGCCGCCCGCGCTCAAACGACAGCCGCCCAGATCGCCCAAAAGTCAGGCGTCCTGGGTAGCGTGGAAGGCGTCGAAAACGCGGTTGCGGTCAAGATGTGCGACACCGTCGTGCTCACTGTCCCGTTCGCCGGGCAAGCTGAACTGCTGAAGCAGCTCAAGCCGTCCTTTCGACAGGGAACTGTGCTGATTGACGCCACGGTGCCGCTCGCCGCAGCCGTTGGAGGGCGCCCCACCCGTGTCCTCGGCGTCTGGCAGGGTTCAGCCGCCGAACAGGCAGCGGAGCTGGTGGGCAAGAACGTTTCAGTCGCAGCAGCTTTTCATAGTCTCTCGGCCACCGTACTTGATGGCGATCAAGACGTTGACTGCGATGTGATCGTTTGCACCGACGACGACCATGCCCGCCAGGTCGCCTCAGAGTTGGCGGTAAAAATTCCCGGCGTCCGCGCCATCGACGGCGGCAAGCTGGAAAACGCCCGCATCGTCGAATCCATGACCGCGCTGCTCATCACCCTCAATATCCGCCACAAAGTCCATGGGGCGGGCTGGCGAGTGACGGGGCTCGGAATCTAATCCTCTGAAGTCTTCCTCAATCCTTATCACGACTTAAAAGCTTCCCCTCTGCGCCCGGTCGGATCTGGACCAGGCTGTTCGCTCAGGTTTTTTCGAAAAGTGTGCAATTTTATACAGTCTGCCGAAAGGCAACTGTTATAGACTGTTCGACGTTATTGCCTCGGCCGGTGAAGCAATCTGAGAACTGCCTTCCGCGGCCCCTGATGATTTGACCAGGCCACCGTCGCACTTCGTTTACATCCAGGCCATGCTTTGCGAGTTCAAAATCAGAAATTCAGAGAGGTGTCGAATGAAACCCTTTCGAGCAACCCTGGTGGTGCTACCTTTGCTTGTCCTGAGCGCACAGGCCAGCGTCCTCAACTCCGCTAACGCCTTCGGCGTTCTGGGCGCTTCGACCGTGACCAACACCGGGCCGAGTGTAATCAACGGAGATTTAGGTCTTTGGCCCGGCACGTCGATCACCGGCTTCCTGGCGGTCGACGGAGGTCCCGGAATCGTCAACGGAACGATCCACCAGACCGATGCCGTCGCGCAGCAGGGACAGGCCGACGCGTTGACTGGCTATAACTTTCTCGCAGGTCTGGCTCCTACGCAGACGCTGACCGGTCAGGATCTTGGCGGTCTTACCCTCAGCTCCGGAGTCTACTTCTTCGCGACAACGGCCCAGATGACCGGGCAACTTACCCTCGACTTCCAGGGCCTGAACAATGCAATGGTCGTCTTCCAGATTGGGAGCACTCTCACCACGGCAAGCGCATCGTCGGTGCTGGTGATCAATCCTGGGATGAACGACGAAGTCTTCTGGCAGGTTGGAAGTTCCGCGACGCTGGGAACGACGACTGACTTTTACGGCAGCGTTATCGCAGACCAGAGCGTCACCCTGAATACCGGCGCTACGATTGACTGCGGAAGAGCGATTGCCCTGAATGCTGCTGTCACCATGGATACGAACACGGTTGACACCGGCAATTGCGCTTCATCGACCACCCCGACGCCCGAGCCCGCGACGTTGTCTCTAGTAGGCACGGGGGCCCTCGCCGCGGGCGCTACAGCTTGGGACTCCATGTTGGCCAGTTTGGGGATGGCGGGATTATTCGCTGCCTTTCGCAAAAGAATGCGGCGCTAATCACTGCTACGACTGTCGAACGGCATCAAAGAATGAAAACAAACGGCGCGGTCAAATCCGCGCCGTTGCTGATTATGAGTCACCCGTTACGCTTCTCGCAGCGCCTTCGTAATCGGCATTCGTGAAGCGCGAATCGCCGGACGTTCGCGCAAGAAATGTTTTTATCACGTCAAAATTCCGCATTTTCATGCAGATGCGCGGAATTTTCGCGCAAAATCTTTGCCTTCAGCGAATTACACGCAAAATATTCATTCGCGACGAGTTACCTTCCAGTTGTCAAAGAACCTCAGTTCGCAGCTCCCGCTCACGGGATGCGCCAGACCAAGGCACACAATCCCCTTGGCCTCACGACGTCCTTTCTTGTACAGCGAGGCAGACGAAGGGCAATAGGACGCAGGACACACTCGGTTGTGATAGGGCCGGGTTTCCAACTTCGGTGCACCGAAATCGCGGCCTCGTGTTCCGGTGGGTGGGGTAAGGCGATACTCGCCTGCTACTGAGATTCCGGTTGCGGCGAGATAGCCGCAGCAAGCCATTCGGGCTTGATTTCATTGAGATTCAAATGTCTCTGCACCCACCGGGCAAAGTACAGTTGTCCCTGGCTGGTCAACATTCGATTCGTGGTCGTCCACTCTGCTGGCCCAGCCGCTCCCATACCAACAATGCACGAGGACCGAAAGCAGGGTTGGCCTTCCCGGCAGAATGGAGTGTCGCCCCCACCCCAATGCCCCAGCGTTCCTACAAAGACGGCCCTCCAACGTTCCGACCTCTCGGGTACGGGAACGAGCCTCGCCTGGATGACGAGCCATCGACCTGCACAGGCCAATAGATGAGGATCAGGCACTGATTCGTTAATAGGACTCTGCCACCGGATGGTTCCGTCGATGACGATGGCGGCGGCGCCAGCTTTCGCTAGTGCCCACGCAAATGAAGTGAGGTTGGCATCCGTTTCACTGCCGTGAATCGAGGAATGAGAGAACAAAGCACCCGGGAGTTCGCCATCGCCATCCGGTATAAAGGCAGTTGCACCGAACACGCCTGACGACTCAGTGATGCTGATGCGATGAATGGCGATTGATTCCTTGTGTTCAACAGTGGAGGTATCTGTGAACCTGCACGGGGGAAACGGGCGAAACTGAGCCATGCAAGTCGTCAACAGACTGAGGATGACAACGGTTCTTAGGAGCAGTGCTCGTATAAATCCCGCGACCCTTGCAAACAATCCGGATTCCTCAGGTTCGCCCGCGTCCTTCAGCGCTAACCTTGGGATATGCCTTACGCCTCTCTCAGCGCCTTCGTAATCGGCATCTGCGAAGCGCGAATGGCCGGCAACAGTCCGCCGACAATTCCCATCACCACCGCGAAGATAAGGCCAACCATTACGATCTGCGGTGTGATCTTGAACGCGAACGCCAATTCGCTGAAGCTTTGCGTCTGGCCTGTACCCGCAGTGTAGCCATTCATGGGAATCGCCACCAGGCAGCCTAGAATGCCGCCAACCAGCGCGAGTAGTACCGACTCCATGACGAACGACAGCAGAATGCTAAAGCGCGAGAATCCGAGCGCCCGTAGCGTCCCAATCTCGCGCGTGCGCTGCGACACGATGGCGTACATCGTATTCATGGCGCCAAATACCGCTCCAATGCCCATAACCACGCCGACGAATCCCGCCAGGATCTTCAGCGCGGTCGCCAATCCTCCCGCCTGATTCTCGTAGTACGCGCGTTCCGAGTCGGCCTGCACCTGCATCTGCGGATTGGCTCGCAAGTCCTTATCGAAGCTCGTTACTACGGTCGGGTTGGTGAGGCGCACCGTCAGCGACTCGCAACCGCCATTGCGCCCGACTGCCGGACCCATGGCGTTGTAGTCGCCCCACATTTCGCTCTCAAACGAGCTACCGTCTGCAGTGAAGAGTCCCACCACCTTGAACTCTTTGCGCTGTACTTTCACGATGTCGCCCACGTTCAAGCCAGTCACACGATCGGCGATTTTCTTGCCGACAATAACCTCGAACAATCCGGGCGCGAACATGCGTCCCTCGACCAGCTTGATGCCGTTACGTACTTTGAATGCTTCCGGCGTGACGCCCCGCATGGTGATGTTGGTAGGACGTCCGTCCGACTTTTTCGGCTTGCTGGCGATTATCACGATCTCACACGACGCAAGCGGAGTTCCGCTGCTGTCGCGCGCGATGCGCGGATCGGTCATGATCGTCTGCGCGTTACCGATATTGATCCACGACGTCAGCTCCGACAACGAGCCACGCTGCGTGACGATCGCATTGTTGTCGGTGCCCGTGGCCCGTAGTGCAGCCTGGAAGCCCGCGCCCATCGATGCGATGACCACGACCGCAGCGACCACGAGCGCGATACCGAAGATGGCGAGCAGTGTTACTTTCCAACGCTGCCGCAGATTGCGAATGTTGTAGCGAATGGGGAGCGCCATCTTACACCTGCCTCAGTGCTTCGGTAATGCGTGCCCGATAAGCCGTGATAGCGGGAATGAAGCCCGCCAGCAGACCGAGCAGCAGGGCCATACTCACCCCCAGCGCCGCGATGCGCGGCGATAGCCCAAGATTGGGGAACGCGCGCAGCACATCGCCCAGGAACGGAACAATCACCAGCACGGCAATAATTTCGCGTGCAATCAGAATGCCCAGCAAACCTCCCATCAAGCCCAGCAGCAGGGCTTCACTCAAAATCAGCGTCATGACCAGCGCGCTGGAGAAGCCCAGCGTCTTCAGCACGGCAATTTCCTGTTGCCGTTCTCGTACCGCGATGCTCATGGTGTTCGCAGTCACCAGCAGGATCGTGAATGCGACCGCCATGCCGATAACATTCAGCAGCAGCGCCAGGTTTCCCGCAAGCGCGACAAAACCCGCCCGGAAAGCCTGCTCCGTCTCGGTCTTGGTCTGGTTGTCGCTGTTCTCGAAAGACTCATCGATCTCTTTCGAAATCGCGCCCGCGTGTGACGGGTCGTCGATTTGTACCGTCAGCGTTCCGATGCCTACCCGTTGCCCCGTGGCTTCGTAGAGGTACTTGAAGTTGAAGTACATCGAGCTAAGGTCGGTACCGGGATACCGCGCCTCGTCGGTGTCGTAGATGCCATCTACCACGAAGTCGAACGGCTTGCCCACGCGATACGGCGGGATGAAGCTCTCCAACTGGACGTGGTCGCCCACCTTCCAGCCAAAGCGTTCGGCCAGCTTGCGCCCGATGATCGCCCCACGGACATCGCTCAGCCACGCCGCCTTCTGGTCGGGCGGCAGCATCACCTCGGGATAGATGCGGAGAAAAGCCTCCGGCTCGACCGCCAGGTTGGCAAAGAAATTCTTCGGATCGCGATAGACCCCGCCGAACCACGAGACAATCGTCGTGTCCGTGACGCCCGGCATCGCCGCGATCTTCTGCTTGTAATTAATAGGAATGTTGTTCGCCAGGCTGACGTAGTCTCGCGTGACCAGGCGTCGAGTGCTGCCCGCGGTAAGGCCAAAATTCACCGCCGCAATCACCGTTTGCAGCACGCAGACCAGGAAAATGCAGACCGACATCGCCAGCACGGTGCTAAGAGTGCGGACCCAATTTTTTCGCAGGTGCTTGAGAACCAGGGGTGCGAACTTCATATCAGTTTGTCAGCACTCCTTTCTCCAGATGTCGTTGCGTGTGCGCGCGAGAGGCGGCGCGCGGATCGTGCGTCACCATCACGATGGTCTTGCCAAACTCCTTGTTGAACGTCTGCATGAGGTCGAGAATTTCTTCAGCGCTCTTGCTGTCGAGATCGCCGGTAGGCTCATCGGCGACCAGCACTGCCGGATCGGTCACGATGGCGCGCGCGATGGCCACGCGCTGCTCCTGTCCACCGGAGAGCTGGCGCGGATAATGCTTCGACCGGTCTGCAAGTCCCACGATGCGCAGCGCCGTCAGCGCGCGCTTGCGGCGCTCCGACCTCGACAGGTGGCTCAGCAGCAGCGGCAGCTCGACATTCTCCACCGCATTCAGCACGGGAATCAGGTTGTAGAACTGGAAGATGAAGCCGACGTTGCGACTGCGCCACTTCGCCAGGTCGCCCTCCGACAGCGGCGTCAGGTCGGTGCCCGCAACTGACACTCTTCCCGAGGTCGCACGGTCAATTCCGGCGATCAGGTTCAGCAGGGTCGTTTTGCCGGAGCCCGACGGGCCCATCAGTGCCAGGAATTCGCCCTGCGGCACTTCCAGGCTCAGGCCATCCAGCACGGTAATCTGCTGGCTGTCACGCTGATAGATCTTCACGACATTCTGCACGCTGACGGCGCCTGTCTTCACCGCCACTTCCGTTGCACTCATGATTGCTCCTGTATCTTCTGTCCTTCGCCGATATAAGAATGCTTCTTCGAAGGAACCTGTCTTGGTCTTGTCATCACTAGCGAAGCGAGGGATGTGCTTTCGAAGGTTGTCATCCTGAGCGCAGGCGGCTTTGCCGCCGGAGTCGAAGAATCTGCATTTCCACTGCGCTCAGGAATGCAACCTAGCTCTTGATCTTCACGCTCGCCCCGTCCACCACTTTCTGTGGTGGATTATTCACCAGGCTTTCGGTACCCACCAGGCCCGACTTCACGATGATCTGTCCCTTGAGTTCGTTCCCGGTAATCACCGCTACTTCCCGTACCTTATTGTTCTCGATGACGTAAACCACCTGCTTGCCGTTACGCGTGGTGATGGCATCTTTGGGAATCGTGACAATCCGCACTGGCGCCGCTTCCTTCTGCGCGCCTTTCTTCGGAGGCTCCAGGAAAGTCACATTGCAGCTCATCTCCGGCTTGATCAGCCGGTCCTTATCGAGGATCGACACCTTTACCGTCACCGTAGCCTTCGTACGGTCTGCCGTCGGAATCACCTGCCGCAGCACGCCCTTGTACGTGTGGTCGGGTATTGCCTGAACGTTAATGTCTGCCGGAAAGTTTGGCCCGAGCTGGCCGACGTTGGCTTCGTTGACATCGACTTCGGCCTCCAGCGAATTCATGTCGGCCATCGCGACAATAGCGCCAGAAGAAGTCGAAATGTTCACGCCCGGAGGAATCGGCGCGACGCTTTCACCTACCTCAGCCATCTTCTTCACCACGACGCCATCGAACGGTGCGCGGATCTCGGTGAAATCCAGGTTCGCTTGCTGCATCAGTAAGGCCGCCTTGTCCTGGTCAATCGCTGCCTTCGCAAGGTCAACCCTGGAGTTGGCGGCGTCCAGCGCATCCTGCGACACAACTTTCTCCTTGAACAATCCTTGCTGTAATCGAGCCTGTCGCTCCATCTCTGCCAGGTTCGCCTGGGCATACTCAATGTCAGCTTTCGCCTTGGCGACCGCTGCCCTGTAATCCGTGTCCTCCAGACGGGCGATAACTTCATCCTTCTTTACGTAGCTGCCCTCTTCGACGTACAGCGCCGACAGCCGGCCCTGGATCTTTGACGAGATCACCGACTGGTGCCGCGCCACCAGATAACCCGAAGCCGTCAAAATCGGCGTCCCTGCGCTCGGCCCCGAAGTGGTTTGTATGCTGGCCTGAACCGGTTCGACCTCGACCGCCGCAAAGTTCATGAGCTCGGGTTTACTGCGCGAGACATACACCCAGCCCCCCGCTCCCGCGGCGAAGATCAGCAGCAGGACGAGCCACAGACCCCACCTGCCGCGTTTGGGCTGCGCGCGGTCGATGCGCAGTGATGCCAGCTCGTCCTTCAGGTCCTTCATGCCCTTGGTTCGGATCTCCTCAAGATGAATGCTATTAGCATCGCACTCTTCCCCCGGGTTTGGAAGCATTGACGCCTTCGCTGCGGCAGGTTGCGCCATATTCAGTTTCCTTATGGGAATTTTTGCGTCCCTGTAACCTCTTCAATATTCAATTGTCTTCGCTAGAACCTGTAGTGCGGATTGTCAGCGGCCGCAGATGACAAATGTCACGATCGCGAAGACGACGCTTACTAAGCCGGTGAAGAGAGCCATTGTTACGGTTTCGATGAGCTTCGACGACGATGACGGAAGCTGCCGAGTCCAGTATTATGCAAGCATGGTTCGCCATTGCTTTTTGGTAGTTCTCGCCCTATCAATACTCGTTCCGGTTGGCTGCAAGAAGCCACCCGCCCAAAAGCAGCCCGTGGTCGTCCATGTATTTCGCGATCTCGACTCACCCTACGCCCACGAACTCGATCACCGCATCCTGGAGTTCCAGGCGAGCGTTCCGCGGCTGGCCTCGGGTGCGCCCATTGTCATCAAGACCTACAGCGACATGGACTACAAGAGCGCCATTCAGAGCCGCTTCGACAAAGACCTGCGGGTTGAGGTCGTCATCCTCGACTCTCCAGCCGATGCCGTGTCGAATGCCGCAATGGCCGCAAACTTGTCGCACGCCGTAAACATCTGCGCAGCCGTCAAAGCCTGTCCGACGGATGTCCCGGCGTTCGTAGCGCCCAGCGCAACCGGCCCCGAAGCCGAGGCGGGGCAGATCTTCGTGCAGGCCCTGGCCCAGCACAAATAGACTGGCTCACTGAAAACTGGGCCACGCCGGCGCTATTGCTGAAGACTGCCTTGGATGGGAAGGCCGGCGCTTCGAAATCATTTTGCTCGATTATGCGGTGACGGCTTTTCGGGCTCGCCTGGCAGCCTTCTGGGCAGCGTAGAGCTGCCGCTTCAAGATGCGGATGCCAGCATCGACGTGCTTCTCTTGCAACAGGAATGGCGGCAACATGCGGACCACGGTATCTTGAGTCACATTTACGAGTAAGCCGTCATTCATCGCGCCTTCCAGGACAGGCTTGCCCGGAACCGTTAGCTGGAGCGCCTGAATCATGCCGACTCCACGTGCCTCCGTCGCGATGGAGAACTTGCCCACCAGTTCCTGCAGCTTGCTGGTGAGATATCCCCCGACGCGACGTACCTGCTCCAGCATGTGCTCTTCTTCGATAATCGCCAGGTACTCGAGTGCAATGCGGCAGGCCAGCGGCCCCCCTCCGAAGGTGGTGCCGTGACGCCCCGGTGTGATGTGCTGCGCCAGCCAATCTTTCGACAGGAACGCCCCCATCGGAAAGCCCGCAGCCATTGGTTTCGCGATGCACACTACATCTGGAGTCACGCCGAAATGCTCGAAAGCGAACAGACGCCCCGTGCGTCCCATGCCGCACTGGATCTCGTCGAAGACCAGCGCAGCATGATGCTGATCGGCCAGTTGCCGGCAGGCCTGAAGAAATTCCGCCGAGGTTTCGTAGATGCCGCCTTCGCCCTGGATCGGCTCCAGCACGATGGCGCACACGTTGTCGTTCATCGCCGACCGCAGAGCATTGACATCGTTGCGCGGAACGAACTGCACGCCTTCCAGCATGGGATCAAATCCCTTGCGGTACTTGTCTTGCGCAGTCAGGGCCAGCGCACCCATCGTTCGGCCGTGGAAGGAATTCTCCAGTGCGAGCAACACGGTCTTCTGCGGGCCCGCGGTAGCGTGCCCGGCGGCACGAACGAGTTTGATGGCTCCTTCGATGGCTTCCGTGCCGCTGTTAGTGAAGAAGGCACGGTCGAGGCCGGACTTCCGGCAGAGCTTTTCCGCCAGCTCTCCCTGGTACTCGTTGTAATAAAGATTGGAGAGATGAATGACCTTGGCCGCCTGCTCGCGGATGACTTTCACAATCCGGGGGTGAGAGTGGCCGAGCGCATTGACGCCCAACCCTGAGAGGAAATCCAGATAACGCTTGCCTTCCGTGTCGTAGAGATGAACGCCCTTGCCGCGAACGAAGGCTATGGGATAGCGAGCGTAAGTGTTTAAAAGATATTTCTGCTCAAGCGCGACGATTTCCTGGTATGTCGACAAGATTTTCCTCGGTGCCGCTCATTCTAGTTCATCGGGTAGCAATCCGCAGCGCCGGTTACAGGAGGTCGTGGGCACTTGTCGAGGTAAAACTCCCGAGACTCAATATATCCGTAACCTGAGGTAATCCATGGTCTTACCGAATTTTATCGCTGGAACGTTCGTATGCCGGCGTTAGACCGCATCTGTAACCGACTGCAATGAATATACCTTAGCCGAATTAGGCCATATGGGTTCAACCATGGGTAGTAGCACTCTCATTTGTCGCAAAGTATTGCACACCCTAGATAGTAACTTGTTGGATTATCGTAACCAATCTTGGCATGTTACTTGCAGATAGGTTAACGCAACTCCCCGCAGAGGGGGTGTGCCTCCAGTCTGTAGATTTCGGAAAAGTACACAATTGAAAGAGGGAGCGGCCCCGGATAGCCGGATGTCTGCTCAGGGAAAAGGGAAACAATGAAAAAAAATCTGGCTACGGCCTGCGCTGTACTGCTAATGCTTCTTGTCGCGACCGCAGGAGCCTGGGCGAACGCGATTCCGCAAATCACTTTGTCCCAAAGCTACATTGGAAACGTTGACTTTTCCAGCTCCGGGGGCTTCCTCACCAGTTTCTGGCTCACCGGCACCAGCGCTCAGTGTGGTGCAAGTAAAGCCGGCTGCGTGTCTGGTGACGTTTTGCTGGACCCGAACAAGGATATTGGGACTTATTGGATTTGGATTGTCGGTAACAACCCCGCACTTACGCTTCTGGATTCCTTCGCTGGCGTTTATGCGGTGGTCCCAGGAAGCTATTCAATCAATGTTGAAGTCGATCTCAACAACGGCGGTGTATTTACCGGCACCATGGCGCTGACCAACCTGATTGCTGGCCCGTTTGGGTCTCCTGAGTTCACCGGCACCTACAATACTACGAGTGCCACCACCGAATTCAAGGTCGACGGATTCTCGACATCTTCGCCTCCCCGCGTCGTTGACTTCTCGCTCGTGACCGTTAACGGAGCTGTCTCCAGCGGCGAACTGAACTCGTCGGTACCGGAGCCGTCGAGTCTGGCTTTGCTGGGCGCGGGCGTTCTTGGTCTGGCTGGAATGATCCGCCGCAGGTTCAAAGCTTAACCGACTGCCAATCCCCCCCTTTCGAGATCTCGGGCCGAAGCCACCAGCTTCGGCCCATTTTTTTCTTCAATTTGCCCTAACAGTTGTCTCTCATCGCATCGAGATCAGCGCGACCGATATTAGGGCCCCGACGATCCCCGCTCCTTGCATCGGCGAAATGCGTTCCTTCAGGAGCACTCGCGCCAGAATCACCGTGCTCGCAGGATAGAGCGACGACAGGACAGTTGCGACGTCAAGCCGGCCATGCCGCGTAGCCGCTATGAACAGGGCGTTGCCCGCGGAGTCGAGCAGCCCTGACAGCACCATCGGCCACAGCACCGGACGAAGCGGCTGCGAATCGCCCGGCGTGAATGCGATGATCGCCAACATGAGCGACGTGGACACAAAACGGGCGGCAACCAACGGCCAGAAGACCCCGTGATGCCCGGCCATCTTTCCACCAATCAGAAACAGGCCGAACAGGAAACCCGCCAGGATAGCCAGGCCCAACCCACGGTGGGAATCGACGTATTCGCTGGGACGCGCCACCAGCCAAATGCTGACCAGCGCCAACGCAAAGCCCACCAGCTGAATCGGACCAGGCATGCCCTCGCTACGAAAACTCGCGAGCACCGGCAATATGCCGGTAACCACCGCCGCAACGGGAGCGACGACTGCCATGCGACCGATGGCAAGTGCGCGGTAAAGGGCAGCGATTCCGAAGGCGCCGGCGAATCCAGCGAACCCTCCCCACCAGAGCTCCACCCGGGGTGGAACATGTTCGCCGGTCAAGACCGCCATCAGCAGCATTGCCACCAAGCCACACCCGTGCGCTACGGCGACAACTCGAAAGACGTTGGCTCGACGGGCCGCAACGCCTCCCGAGTAATCGCCTCCACCCCAGGACGCTGCCGCTAAAAGGCTGAGGCCCGATGCTTCCAGGTTCGCGGGGGTCATCGGTACCCACAATACACGCGACGAAGCTGCAAACTATGTGGAAACCGGGACTTGACAAACCGCCCTCATGGTCGCTAAGTACCGGCACTTTAGTAACTTAGTCAGATTCTAAATTTCACATCAAACTTCCATAAAACATATTCACCACGAGCCACTTGATTTACAATATTGGAAACTATTCATTTCTATAGGGTTATAGGATTTAGTAACTCCTTTACCTCTGGCATTGAATTTGCTCATGAATGGCGGGTCAGCAAATACGGATACGCGACAATTCCGCGAAGCCGACCCAACCGGGCTCATGGCCAGAGACCTTCAATCGCGATTTCTGTTCGTGGTCATTGCGCTGCTCAGCGTGGCGGCGGTGGTCTTTGCCTGGATCAACTTCCAGAAAGATCGCGAGTCTTTCACTCCGTATGACGGCGTTTGGTGGGTGGAAAGCGGCGATCACCTGGAAGCGCGCCGCGTCGATCTCAACGGTCCCGGAGAAAAAGCCGGCGTCAAGCTGGGCGATCTGCTAGTTGCGGTGGACGGCCGCAACGTCACCGACGTCGGCAGCCTGGAACGCCAGATGTATCGCACCGGCGTGTGGTCGAAGACGACCTATTCGTTGGTGCGCCATGGCATCCCGTTAGAAGCCCCCGTAATTCTGGCCCCGGCGGACCGCAGCCTCTTCATTGGCCTCCGCATCATCGCGCTGGTCTACCTGGGCATTGGACTCTACGTTCTCCTGCGAAGGTGGACCGCTCCCAAGAGCACCCACTTCTACGTCTTCTGCCTGGTCTCTTTCGTTTTTTATGCGTTCCACTACACCGGAAAGCTGAACGACTTCGACTGGATCATCTATTGGGCGAACGTCGTTGCCTGGTTGCTCCAGCCGGCCCTGTTCCTGCACTTCGCGCTTACTTTCCCTGAGCGACAGGCGATGCTGACCGGACGGCGATGGTTGATTCCCGCCATCTATGTGCCGGGAGCGCTGATTCTGGCGTTGCAGATCGTCACCTTACAGTGGTTGCAGCCGAGCGAAGTGTTGCGATTCAATCTCGACCGTCTGCAGATGGTGTACCTCGCGACCTATTTTGTGGCTGCGACGCTGGTGTTGTGGCACAGCTACCGGCATGCCCCTTCGGCCATTCTGCGTCAGCAAATGAAGTGGGTAACTCGGGGAACAATCCTCTCCGTCGCGCCGTTCACGCTGTTTTATGTGGTCCCGTATCTCCTAGCCAGCGTGCCCACGCCTGGAATGCGCCTTTCCGTGCTGTCCCTCGTATTCCTGCCGCTAACCTTCGGCTATGCCATCTTCCGCTACCGTTTGATGGATGTGGACCTCATCTTCAAGCGCGGAATGGCTTACACCATCGCAGCAGCGGCGATTACAGCAGCGTACTTCGGGATCTTGGGCGCGACCTACGAGATCTTCCACAAGAGCTTCCCCAGCGCCGGCCCCATCGGAACGGTGATCGCAATTGTCGTCACTGCTTTGCTCTTCGAGCCGTTCAAGAACTGGGTACAGGACCACCTCGACAAGTTCTTCTACAAAAAACGCTATGACTACCGTAAAACCCTTATCGAGTTTGGTCGCGATCTGAACTCCGAGACCGATCTCGATAAGATGCTGACCTCCATCATCGACCGCCTCTCGCACACCCTGTTGGTGGATCGCCTGGCGGTCTTCGTCTCCAACCCGGAACGGCCCGACGAGTTCATGCTGGCCAAGTCGCATGGTATTGCGCACACCGGCGAACTCAATCTTGACTTCCTGAATGTCGAGCGGCCGGAGTGGGCGGCGGGACACCTGTTCTTCGACAGCACAGCCCACGCCGTTCGCGAAACCCGGACTGCCCGTGAGACCATCCACAAGCTCGATTTGAATTACTACATTCCCTGCACGGTGATGAACCGCATGATCGCTGTGCTCGGCTTGGGCAAGACCGCGGAAGGCGACTTCCTCTCCACCGAAGACGTGCAGTTGCTGGAAGCCCTCGCCGGCTACATCGGCATCGCGGTACAGAATGCGCGGTTGTACCGTTCTCTCGAACGCAAAGTCGCACAATACGAGCGCCTCAAAGAATTCAGCGAGAACATCGTCGAGTCCATCAGCGTGGGTGTGCTTGCGGTCGATCTGGAAGACCGCATCGAATCGTGGAACTCGCAGATGGAGGTCATGTACGCATCGCCTCGGGCCGAAGTCATGGGCCGTTCGCTGCGCGCGGTATTTCCGCCGGCATTCGTCGAAGAGTATCAACGTGTGCGGCAGAGCTCCGGCATTCACAACCTGTACAAATTCCGGCTCGGAACCACGGCCGGGGATACGCGTGTAACCAACATCGCCATTGCACCGCTGGTGAGCCGAAACTTCGACGTGATCGGCCGGCTGATCATCGTGGACGACATCACCGAGCGGATCGAATTGGAGTCACAGCTCTCCCAGGCAGAAAAACTGTCCTCCATTGGATTACTTGCGGCCGGCGTGGCCCACGAAGTCAACACACCATTGGCGGTGATTTCTTCCTACGCCCAGATGCTTTCCAAGCAGGTGAATGGCGATCCCAAGAAGGCCGATTTGTTGGAGAAGATCACCAAGCAGACCTTCCGGGCTTCGGAGATCGTGAATAGCCTGCTCAACTTCTCGCGCACGTCGAGCTCAGAGTTCAATAACGTTGACTTGAACCGCGTCATTCAAGACACGCTGACGCTGCTTGAGCACCAGTTCAAGACCGCGCGCATCAAGGTGGTTCCCGATCTGCATCCCCAGTTGCCCCCAATTCTCGGCAACACCGGCAAGCTACAGCAGGTCTTCCTGAACCTCTTCCTGAACGCCAAGGATGCGATGCCTGCCGGCGGCACACTCACCATCAGCACTGGCAACGGCCACAGCGTACGCGTCCTGGTGACCGACACAGGAAGCGGGATCGCACAGGAACATATTCATCGCATTTACGACCCGTTCTTTACCACCAAGAACAAGCCTAAGAGCGGAAACAGCGGTGGTACCGGACTGGGCCTGTCGGTGACCTACGGCATCATCCAGGAGCATGCGGGCAAGATTCAGGTCGATAGTTCGCCGGGCGAAGGGACGACGTTCATCATGGAGTTCCCGATGATCAGGAAGGTCGTCAATGCCTGAAACCGCTATCGGTCGTTTCGTGAGCTCGCGCGAAGAAAGTGGCCCGCTGGGAACTGTGCTCATCATCGACGATGAGTCTGCCATCCGCGAGTCCCTGCAGACGCTGCTCGAGTTGGAAGGCTACGAAGTCGATACCGCCGGCGACGGCGACGAAGGACTCGCGCGGCTGGCCGAACGTCCCTACGACCTGGTGCTGCTGGATTTCGCCATGCCGGAGCGCAACGGCATCGAAGTGTTGCAGGAGATACGCGAGCGCGACGCCGATTTGGCCGTCATCATGATCACCGCGTACGGCACGGTCGAAAACGCCGTCAACGCAATGCAGGGCGGCGCGACCAACTTCATTCAGAAGCCGTGGGACAACGAAAAACTTCTCGCCGATGTACGGACCGCGGTCGGGCAGCGACGCGCCGAGGCCGAAGTTGTTCAACTCAAGCGTGCCCTGAAGCAGCGCTATAACTTCGAGCACATCATCGGCAGAAGTGAACCAATGCTGCGCATCTTCGACCTGGTGGCCCAGGTCGCCCCCAGCCGTTCGACCGTGCTTTTGCAGGGCGAAAGCGGTACCGGCAAAGAGCTGATCGCGAAAGCGGTCCACATGAACTCGCCGCGCAAGAACCAGGCCTTCGTACCTGTGAATACCGGGTCAATGCCAACCGACCTGCTCGAGTCCACGCTCTTCGGTCACGTAAAGGGCGCATTCACCAGCGCCATCGCCAGCAAAAAAGGGTTGTTCGAAATGGCCGACCGCGGGACGCTGTTCCTCGATGAGATCGGCACCATGGGCCTCGACACCCAGGCGAAAATCCTGCGTGTCCTGCAGGACCGGCGCTTCATGCACCTCGGCGGCGTCAACGAAATCCAGGTGGACGTGCGCATCATCGCTGCGACCAACGTCGATTTGCGCCAGCAGGTGAAGGAAGGCAAGTTCCGCGAAGACCTGTTTTATCGGTTGAACGTGATTACCATCGATTTGCCGCCGCTGCGTCAGCGCAAGAACGACATTCCCTTGCTGGCGGAACACTTTGCACAGAAATTTGCGGAAGAGAACGGCAAGCCGCAGCTGCATATTGCAACCGAGGCACTGCGTCCGCTGTTGGATTACGACTGGCCCGGCAATGTGCGCGAACTGGAAAACGTGATCGAGCGCGCGGTGGTGCTGGCCAACGGGCCGGCCCTGACCATCGACCTTCTGCCCGACGAGATGGTGGGACGCGGCGCCAAGCTCGCGTTGATGGACCATCGTCCCGATGCGTCGCTGTTCGAAATCATGGAAGATTGCGAACGCCGCATCATCACCGACATGCTGGAAAAAAGCAGTTGGAACCAGACCGAAGCCGCCGAACAGTTCCGCATCCCCCTGTCTACCCTTAACCAGAAGATCAAGCGGCTGAACATCGAGATCAGGAAAAAAGGGAAAGACTAGCTCGAAGCGTCGCGGTTGAGCTGGCCTTCAGTGCTTGCATCCGACCGTAGTCGCGGGGCAATAGTCCAGACGCGGACTGTTTGTGCCGTTGAGGCCACACTTTTTCAATGCTTTTCGCGCACTTCCGCCCGCCGTTTCTGTCATAAGTGCCGTAGGCGAGGCTGCCTCTCCAGCTAGCTTCTAGCCTCGTCCGTTACGCGAGAATCTCCCCACGCCACAATCACACCGTTGTGTGTCCGAGTCCTTTTCCCTCCGATTGTCCCATCGTGTAAAACCACAATCGTGAGGCAGGGAATCTGTGTCTCTGCCAGCTCTTTGATAACTAAAAGGTAACAACGGCCGTTTCGGGTCTGCAACAGAGCCGTCACTCTAAATCGTTTGTTAAGAGGACTTTAGCTATAAGTGCTAATGATTGCACGAACTTGGAGCAGAATCGTGCAATAACCCCTTTGTTTTCAGTATGCAGGAGGGGGAGGGGTACTTCCATTTTCGCAAATCGGGGTGTGATAACGTTTCGCCATGAATCAACCTCCCAATCAACCCGAACCCTGGCTGCGAGGAACCCTTACCGACGTACACGCCGTCCAGCGAGCGGTGCTGCACGCCTTCCAGGCGGCCGAAGAAGACCTCGTTAAGTGGTGCGGCAATCTTGCCGATGGGCAGATCCATCAACGCCCGGCTGGAGTCGCATCGGTGGCGTTTCATTTGCGGCACATTCCCGGGAGCATCGATCGTCTCCTCACCTACGCGGAGGGCCGGGAGTTATCGGAGGAGCAGCTTCGCGAAATGAAATCCGAGGGCACTGGGGAAGTCACGCTCCAGGCCTGTCTGGACAAGTTGTCGGCTGGTTTCAAAGACGCTGCCGAACGGGTTCGCGCCATCGATCCCCGGGACTTCGACCAGCCTCGCTATGTGGGACGCAAGCGCATGCCGACTACCGTCGGCGGCCTGCTGATACACGTCGCCGATCACACCCAGCGGCACGTCGGGGCGGCCATCACCACCGCCAGGATTGTGGCATCAAAAAATGAGTAGCTCAAACTGTCGTCTCCTCGGCAGGAATCCCGTCCTGACTATCCTGCTGCTCCTCGTTTTTTCGCTGCCGTTGATCGCAGCCAGCCAGCCCAAATTCGTACATACAGATCGCGCTCAGCTCGTCGACGGCCAAGGCCATCCGCTGATGCTGCGGGGAACGAACCTCGGCAGCTGGCTGGTGCAGGAAGGCTACATGTTTCACTTCGAGCACGGACCGCAGTCGGCGCGTGAGATCGAGACGCTGACCAATGAGCTGCTCGGGCCGGAGGCGGCCGGAAAATTCTGGCAAACGTACCGTGAGCGCTACGTAACCCGCGATGACATTCAGTTTCTGAAGCGTGCCGGTTTTAATTCGATTCGCATCCCGATACACTACAAGTTTTTTCAAAGCTACGACGCTGAAGGATTTAAATTGCTGGATCGCGTGATTGGTTGGTCACGCGAAGCGGGACTCTATGTCGTTATCGACATGCACTGCGCTCCCGGCGGACAAACTGGAACCAACATCGACGACAGCTGGGGTTTTCCGTGGATCTATGACGATGCGCAGGCGCAACAACTCGCGATCAGTACTTGGAAGCGCATCGCGGCGCATTATCGCGACTCGGAAACCGTGCTGGGTTACGACCTACTGAATGAGCCGATTCCGCCGTTTCCTGCGCTTAAGAAATACAACAGCCAGCTTGAACCACTATATCGCCGCATCGTTGCCGGCATTCGCGAGGTGGACAAAAATCATGTCGTGATTTTTGGCGGCGCGCAGTGGGACACAAATTTTGCCGTCTTTGGTCCGCCGTTCGACAAGAACGCAATGTACAACTTCCACAAATACTGGATGCCTCCCGTGCAAACGCAAATACAGGAGTATGTGGACTTTCGCGACAAGTATCACGTGCCGCTCTGGATGAGCGAGTCCGGAGAGAACAAGGACGAGTGGATTACCCAATTTCGCGAACTGCTCGACAAGAACCACATCGGATGGGCATTCTGGCCCTACAAAAAGATGGACGCGACGACATCGCCCGTTTCATTCGCCCGGCCAGCGTATTGGGACGAGATCGTTACCTACGCCCAGCTTGTTGGAAGTACCGGCGACTCCGAGAAGAAGATCGCGAAGCGGCCGCCGCAGGAGCACATTAATGCTGCCTTTGCTGAATTGCTGGAGAACATTCAATGGAGCAAGTGCCAGATCAACGACGGCTACATTAAGGCCTTGGGACTGACTGTGACGAAATGAAATGTCGCCAACAAAACAAATCCCGTGGCGCTACGAAACGCCACGGGACCGTTGTGTACATGCGCAAATGCTTACAGGTTTCCGTCGCCTTGGCCGATATGAACGCTGCCATTGACGTTGCTGATCTCGATCCGTGTGCCGCCATTGCCGAGCTTACCGTCAATGTGATGCCCCATGAATTTGCCTTGCACGGTCAGCGGGAAATCGGTCGAGACGCCGCCGTTCACGGTAGAAACACTGACGTCGGCATTAGGCGAGGCAGGCAGCCCGAGTTTGACCGACCCGTTTACGGATTTCAGTTCGATCGATTGGACGTTGTTCAGTGAGCGATAGAAAGCGTTGATGCTGCCATTGACGGAGGACAACTCGGCGCGTCCGGCCAGATCGTGAACGGAGGTCGAACCGTTCACCAATTCCGCGTGAATGTCTCCGGAAACTTGCGAGACGGTGAGCGAGCCATTGACCAGGTTGAGAGCGTCGAGGCGGGCGCCGCGAGGAACGTGCAACTCGTAGGTCACCGTCGCCGGGTTGTTGTTATTGTGTCCCTCAGGATAGCGAGTGCGAATGCGGACGGAATCACTGCTGGCGTCGACCTCAATGCGGGCCTCTGCCAGCTTCTCCTGCGAGTTGGCCTTCTTAACCGCATCGATTTGGACCTCGTTACGGTCCCATCCTGTGATGGTGACGCCGCCATTCACATTGTCGAGCGAGACCCGGCCACTGGCAGAAAGCGGGACCGTGCGGTGGAATTCTTCGGTGAACTGGTCACTGGCGGACGCGGCCAGCGCGAACGACATCAACGCCCCCAGACCAACGACCCAAATCAATGATGGTTTACGCGGATGAAGCATGACTCCTCCTGTCGCGGGTTAGACGCAGTGAGATACGCGAAGTTAGGCCGTTTTGTTCAGAATTGCCACAGCCACTCCGGAAAGGAACAACTAATCTTTAAAGCGATAGCGGATGAGGTCGTAAAAGGCGCGCCAGCCGTCGTGCCAGCTGATTTTCTTGCCCTCGGCGTACGTTCTGCCGTGATAGACGATCGGCACTTCGTAGATGCGAGCGCCCAGTTTCGCGACCTTGACGGTCATCTCCGTCTCGACGCTGAAGCGGTCGGAGTGCAGGTGCATGCGCTCGATCAGGT
This sequence comes from uncultured Acidobacteriaceae bacterium, assembly GCA_963738905.1. Classification (GTDB taxonomy): domain Bacteria; phylum Acidobacteriota; class Terriglobia; order Terriglobales; family Acidobacteriaceae; genus DASRAA01. The sequence continues at coordinate 1,259,536 of CAVTYG010000002.1, read as the reverse complement.
CGCGCGTGAAGACCTTATAGCAGGCTGTGACGTCGTGGATGGTGATGCCTGTCAGCAGATTGCAGATGATCGAGAAGAGCCGATTAAACAGGAAACGGTAATAGCGCTGTACCCGGTGCGACCCGCTGTGGAAGCGGTTGCCGAAGACCGCGTCGGCATGGCCTTCGAGAATTGGCTTCAGCAGTTCGGGGTAGTCGCGCGGGTCATATTCCAGATCGGCGTCCTGAATGAGCACGATCTCGCCAGTTGCTTGTGCCAGCCCGGTTCGAACGCCGGCGCCTTTGCCTCGGTTCGTATCGTGAAGTGCCAGCTTGACGACGTTCTGTCCGTCATTGGTGAGTGCGGATTGCAGATCGCTCTGTTGCAGGAATTCGCGTGTGCCGTCGGTGGAGCAATCGTCCACGATGATGAGTTCCTTGCGGAGCGCCAGCTGCTGGCGGGCGACCTGCTCAAGCAGCTCCATGACGGTCTGGCGTTCGTTATAGACCGGAATGATGATCGAGAGCGTATGAAATTGCCCCGCGCCTGCGCTGCTAATTGGCATGGAAAGTCTTGCTCGCGTCGTTCACTCCCGGATTGCGTGGGCCGGTCAGCGAGAACAAATAGACTGCAAGGATCGTCAACATGGGATCAATCGGGTGCCGGTAGCGCGGTTGCGGGAAACTTACATAGTAAACCAGCGGAAAGAAGATCAGCAGGCTGGCAAAGAGAAAGACCCCATGCACACGATTGCGGATGGCGAAGTACAGGCCACCGAACGCGAGCAGGGAAGTGGCGAGGAATAGCGAGGTGCGCGCCTGCTGCAAGCCTTCGATGACGCTGCTCCGGGGAATTCCGTTGCTATCGAAGACTACCGGCCAAAACATGCGCGCCGCCCAATGTTGTGGGTGTTGCTGCATCCATTCCGCGGTGCTGGAGAGTCGCGGGAGGCCGTTCCAGTAGAAGATGAACTTACGAAAGGTCACCGTTGCGAACTGATCGTGATTGTCGGATATCCACTGTTTGGCCAGTCGTGCCTGCTCCATCGCGTAAGCTGATTCACCCATCTGCTCGTACTGGCGGTAAAGAATCGGGTTCTGGCTGGGATGGTACATTCCGACCCAAATGCCTTCGGCCAGCGGATTATTGCCGCAGCGAACCTCCACTCCAACGTTATCGCGCACGAAGACCGGCTTGTGAAAGACGACATAGTTTCGGACGAGCCACGGCATCATCGTCATCCAGAACATAGCTGCGCCGATTACAACGGGCAGCAGAAAACGTTTGTGTTGCTTATAGAGTTGCCAGACAAGCCAACATCCGGCGAAAGCAAGAAACGACAAGCAAGACGGATTAGTAAGGCCAATCACGCCCCAGAGGAGGCCGAATCCTACCCACGAAGTAAGGCGGTTGTCGCCTTCCATTTCGACCGTCAGCATGAACGCCAGGCTGAAGAGCAGCGCGGTGAGGCTGGTCTCCCAGACTTGCCGCACCGACCAGTAGATGACGTAAGGCAGCAGGGCCCAGATCCATCCTGACCACAGGGCGACGGTTTCGCCGAAGATGCGGCGAGCGATGCGATAGACGGGCCAGCAGGTCAAAGCTGCGCACAGGCTGTTAAACGTCAGTAGAGCGAATGATGCAGCAAGCGAGTAACTGCCGAATGCGCGAAACGCCAACGAGACAATCCAGGGATAAACCGGCGCGGTCCATGCTGAAGGTCCCGTGTCTCCACCGAACGGCGAGCTGAAGCCGTGCCCATTGGCGAGAGAGTAAGCGATGCGGCCAATCTCCCATCCAAAGCTGAAGTTGGCGTCGGTGGTGCGGAACCTGTAGGAGTGCGCGAGCGCAATGTAAATCACCCGCACCACGAAGCCGGCGGCGACCATCCAGCCCGGCGAGTGGACAATAAGCCACCATCGCGAGGTTGGCGCTGTCGGGGATTGGTCGGATGATGGCGCAGATTGCGCCGGTTGGGGTGTCGAACTCATGCAGGCAAGCAAAATTGTATCGTATGCATGCAGGCGGAGTCGGACAGAACTGTCGTAACGGTGCTTGTATGCTGCGGTCGCGAAGCCTAGACTTAGCGAAATGAGGGTGTCTGGCTGTGACTGGTATCACAGCCTCGCAGTACGCTGGTCGGCGAAGATGGAAGGTCAGCAACCTCCAGTTTGAGAGGGTTTCATGGGTTGGGTTAACAACCGCTTCGAGAAGAACTTCCTGGTTACCACGGTAGACTACGTCTTCAACTGGGCGCGGAAGTCGGCCATCTGGCCGATGACTTTCGGACTGGCCTGCTGTGCCATCGAAATGATCGCAGCCTCGACCTCGCGCTTCGACATTGCGCGATTTCGGGTCGGAGGTGTTTCGTCCCAGCCCGCGGCAGAGCGACCTAATGATCGTCAGCGGCACGGTGACTCTGAAGATGGCACCGGTGGTGAAGCGTATCTACGACCAGATGCCCGAGCCCAAGTGGGTGATGTCGATGGGCGCGTGCTCGTCGGTGGGCGGCCCATTCAACACCTACGCCGTGCTGCAAGGCGTCGATCGGATTGTGCCGGTGGACGTGTACGTCATCGGCTGCCCCCCACGGCCAGAGAACCTGTTTTACGGGCTGTTGCGATTGCAGGACAAAATCGACCAGATGAGCATCGCGAAGAAGCCTACTGAAGTGCGGCTGCGCGAAGACATGGTTGATAACTTCAAAGAGCAGATTCGAATTGCTCAGGCGAATTTTGCCAATCCGGAGCAGTTGGTAAAGCCGGTCGAAACGACCATTATCGGCGGGCGATAGGGACAAGCGGCCCCTCAAGCGCGAGCTGAATCAACGAGCTCCATCCCGGTATATTCGCAAGATGGGTCCCGCCCTGCGGTCTGCCTCACGCAAATTCCCGATTTTGGTGCACAATACAAAAATGGTCATTTATTTCCTGCGCCATGCCAACGCCGGCTCAAAGCAGTTCAGCAGTGCTGAAAAGGACGAAAAGCGGCCGATCGACAAAATCGGCGAAGCGCAGTCCCACGATGTGGGACGCGCCCTGGCCGCGATTGGCGTGCGGGCCAATGTCATCATTTCCAGCCCGCTGACACGCGCTATGCAGACGGCAGCGGTCGTTGCACAGGAGCTGGGACACGAAGAAAAAGTCCTTACCGACGCGGCTTTGCGGCCCGATGCGACCTTCGAGCAATTCAAGGCGCTGGTGAACCGGTATAAGGACAAAGCCGCAATCATGGTCGTCGGTCACGATCCCAGCATGACTGAGTTCGTCAATCGAACGCTTTCTGGCGGGCGGCCACTTGAGGTCGTCGAGATGAAGAAGGCGGGCGTGGCGAAGGTCGAAATGGAGTTGCGCGGTCCGGTGATACTACGGTGGTGCATGACTCCCAAAGTGGTGCAGAAGATTCAGCGCAGCTCGGCCAAAAGACCCCGTCCGAAGACCGATTCGAAGTAACTTCGCTCGTGCTCCACGGCCCACAACTCCAATTCCAGATTCTCACGCCGCGCTGGACTCAGCTCCAGGTGGACCGCGCCATCCTGCGGCACTCGCACGTGCAATTCACGCACCGCGCCGCGTCGTCCTTGATCAAGAGCACGTGCCAGCCGCAACAGAGCTACCGCCTTGGGCACGTGGACTCGGTCCGGACGAGGCACCATCTGCATGGCCACATCGCCGCTGTTGGGCAACGAGTTGCCGACATAACGTGCGATGGCGGCGATCACGCGCCGCTGCACTGGCGTGTATCCAAACAGTTCCGAGTTGGCAATGATGTAGTGAGTATGCCGACGGCGTCCGGAACGGTTGATGAACGCCCCGACCTCGTTCAGCATGGCCGCGGCCTCGAGCCAGTCGGCGTATTGCGGAGGCAGGCGATGCACGGATTGCAGACGGCGAAAAAGCTGCATCGCGAAGTCACGGGTGCGTTCGGCGAATACCAGGTCAGCGCCGTAATGCTTGACGATGGCAAGCAACGCGTCGTGTCGTTCCGATTCGACACGCTCCTTCATCGCCGGGCTCTGGGCGTAGTCGGCAAGCATTTGTGCCAGCAGTCCGTCGCGCAGTCCGAGCGGGAGATAACGGAAGCTGCGGAGCGAACACATCTCCATCAGCTCGGCGAAAACCATCGCACCGGCGATGATGATCTCGGCGCGGCGCGGCCCGATGCCGGGCAGGACACGTCGCTCGGCAAGCGGCCGCTTGGCGAGCTTGTTGAGCAGCCCTGATACCGCTGTCTGAGGCACGGTGTGCGGCTTGGTCTCGTCGGCGCCGCTGCTTCTTGCCCGGTAAAGCCCCGAGAGTGCTGCCGGCGTGCCCGACGTCGCGATAACGGTTTGCACTCTCGCTTCGGTAATGCGTTTTTGAATGCGTGAGATTTCGCGTTGTACGAAACGCCGCATCTGATCGAGTTCGATTTGTTTGGGCGGATCGTGGTGAACGAACGTTTGCGTCAGCCGGACTGCGCCAATGGGCAAACTGACCATGTCTTGGATATGTCCGCCGACCGAAATTGTTAGCTCGCAGCTGCCACCGCCCAGGTCGATCAGCAAGGCGCGTTTACCGGCGATGCGTGCTTGCGACAACACGCCAAGGTGAATCAGGCGGCCCTCTTCGAGGCCGGTAATGACTTCGGCGCGCCATCCAGTGGCCGAGCGCACCCAGTCGAGAAAGGCGCGGCCGTTGCGCGAGTCCCGAAGCGCTGCGGTAGCAACGACGCGAACGCGGTCGGCAGCGTGTTCCTGGACGGCGCGATGAAAACGCTTCAGCACGCGGATGGTGAGTGCCATCGCTTGGGGATCGAGCGCTCCGCTGGCGAAGACGCTCTCGCCCAGGCGCGTTACTTCGCGATCTTCGTGCAGCGTATGGAGATGCCCTTTGACGACTTCGGAGATTTTGAGGCGGACGGAGTTGGAGCCGATGTCAACGGCGGCTAATGTGGGCATGGCCTAGCGAGGACCCGTTGTTGGTTCGATGGAGCGCATCGTTAGCACGATAGCTGCCGCGCTGACGAATGGCAAACAAAGCCGAGAGGAATTTGCCGTATGCTGGAAGCAGGCTGCGTGGTTCGACGATTGGTCCGGTATCGTTCATCGCTGCATCCAACTGATTTATGTCCCAGCCGCCATTGCCCAACACCGAATTGAAGGCGCTTGAGACTGATGTCGCCGAGATAAGGGAGGAATTTACTTCTCCGGCCTCGCCGCGCTCGCGAGTTGCAATCGCGGTACGTGCGCTGCGGCATCGCAATTTCCAGCTCTTTTTCGCCGGGCAGCTAATTTCGCTCATCGGTACGTGGATGCAGACCGTTGCACAGTCGTGGCTCGTGTACCGGCTGACCGGATCAACTCTGTTGTTGGGAACTGTAGGTTTCGCCAGCCAAATTCCGGTCTTCCTGGTTGCGCCGATTGGCGGCACGGTGGCCGACCGCACCAACCGTCATCGCGTGGTCATTGCGACGCAGACTGTGTCGATGATTCTGGCTTTTATTCTGGCAGTGCTCACGCTCACTCATCGCATCCAGGTATGGCAGATCATGGTGCTGGCGGCGGGGCTGGGAGTCGTCAACGCCTTCGACATCCCGGCGCGCCAGGCGTTTCTCATGGACATGGTTGGCCGCGAAGACCTGATGAATGCCATCGCGCTGAACTCGTCGATGTTCAACGGCGCTCGTATCCTCGGACCGGCAGTTGCGGGCATTGTGGTGGCGTGGGTTGGCGAAGGTTGGTGCTTCTTCGTGAACGCCGTGAGCTACATCGCGGTAATCGTAGGATTACTGATGATGAAGATCCAGCATCCCATCAACCTGGCCAACGAAGCATCGCCAATCGAGCACATTCTCGAGGGGTTCCGGTTCGTGGTTCGGGCCAAGCCGATTCGAGCGATCCTAATGCTGCTCGGATTGGTAAGTCTGGTGGGTATGCCGTACTCCGTGCTGATGCCGGTGTTTGCCCGCGAGATCCTGCACGGCGGCGCAAAAGAGCTCGGATGGCTGATGGGAGCGACCGGTATCGGCGCACTGTTGGGAGCGTTGAGCCTCGCGGCCCGTGTTGGACTAAAGGGCATCAGCAAATTGATTGGCCTGTGTGCCGGTGGCTTCGGGGTCAGTCTTATATTCTTCGCGTTCTCCCGAAATTTCTGGCTTTCGATGGTCCTGCTGCTTCCGGTGGGATTCACCATGATGGTGCAGATGGCCTCGTCCAACACGCTGCTTCAGTCGATGGTTCCGGATCAGATGCGCGGTCGTGTGATTGCGGTTTATTCCATGATGTTCATGGGCATGGCTCCTTTTGGAGCGTTCTTCGCCGGAGCGGTAGCGCATCGTATCGGTGCGCCGTGGACGGTTGCGGTTGGAGGCCTGGCTTGTATCGCAGGATCGATCGGGTTTGGCGTGGCGCTGCCCCACATTCGCGCTGGAGCACGTGAGTTGGTGTTGGCACAGGGAATGACGGGCGGATCTCCCGCGGAGGAGATGACGAGCCGGGGATTATCCTAATGCGCCGGTTCCTGCTTTACGACGGCCTGCCCTTCGGTGGAGGCGGAGTCGTGACTCCCAGACGCTTCAGGCGGTCGCGCGCCTGGGCTGCCTCGGGCGAGCGCGGATAGCGCACGATCAGGCTATTCAGTTCGCGCACTCCGGCTTCTTTCTGTCCGAGTTCCAGCAGCGCATATCCCTTCTTCAGCTGCGCCGCCGATGCCTTCTGACTTCCTGGATACTGCTCGAGCACCTTGTCGTAATCTTTGACCGAAGCTTCGAAATTCCCCTGTCGGTACTCGATGTCGGCGAGATAGAACTGCGCGTTGCCCGCATTATCGTTGCCACTATAGAACTTCAGGTAGTCACCAAATTCTTGCGAGGAGAGATCGTACTTGCCGGCGTTGTAGTCACGCAGCGCATTGTTGTAGAGCACGTCGGGCGGAGGCGCGGAAGGAGCGGCCGCGCCATTGCCCGCGGGTGCTCCCGGCATGGCTGCCATCGGCTGTCCGGCGGCGAGGTTTTGTCCGTTCTGCTGCATATCGTCGAGCTGCTTTGTGATCTTTGCAAGGCGCGCCTTCAGTTCATCGACTGTGTCGTGCAGTGACTGGATCTGGCCCGACACCTGTTCCATGCGCGAGTTCGTATCGCCCAGTTGCGACTGCGATTTCTGCTGCAGATCGCTGACGGCGACACTCATCTTGTTGACAGAATCGGTGCTTTGCTCGACCAGATTGCGCAGCACGCCCATGCGCTCGTCGAGCGACTGTTGCATGCGCGCTACCTGGTCGGAAAGCGTCTGCACTTGTGTTTGCAATTGGATGATCTCTTTGCTCGCCGCAAAGGCGGAGTTCGCAGCGAAGAAGAGAATGGCGATGAGGGCCGATCCGGCAAATGTGCGTGAAAGTCGCATAGATATGAATCCTGACCGTGGTATTCGCTTCGGAACCACTATCCTAACCGCTTTGCAATACGGCACGCGATTGAAACCTCACGGCGCCGCAATCAGCGATGAATGAGCTTAGGCGGCACGGCATGTATCCGCACCGCCCAGCCATGCAGCATTTTCCCTACTTCGAGTACACAAAGTGCGCGCGCCGGTTCTGCTGCCAGCATGACTCCGTACTCTCCGTGCAGACGGGCTTCTCCTTGCCGTAGCTGATCGTGCGAATGCGTGCCGCCGAGACTCCCTGCTGCACCAGCGCGTTCTTGGCGGCATTGGCACGGTATTCGCCCAGTGTCAGGTTGTACTCGATGGAGCCGCGTTCGTCACAGTGCCCCTCAATCAAAAACGTGATGCTGGGGTGCTGTTGCAGGAAACGAGCATCCGACTGAATCACTGACTCGTACTGGGGCGTGATTTCGTAGCTGTCGTACTCGAAGTACACGTCCTTCATGCTCGACGAAAACAGCCTGGCGTCGCCTTCGTTTCCCGTCGAACCCGTAGTCGTTGGAGTAGCAGGCGCCGGCGTTACTGTAATGCGCGCGGTAGCTTCCTTCATCCCGGAATCGTTCTTGGCCACCAGGCGATATGTCGTGGACTCGGTGGGCGTCACCTTTGTCGAGCCGCTGGGATCAACCTTGCCGATGCCGTCGATGCTGATATCACTGGCGAAGTCTGTCTTCCATGTCAATGTCGAGGCCTGGCCAGCTTCAATCGTGTTGGGATTTGCCGTCAGCATCGCGGTGGGCGCGGGCGCCGGCGTTGGCGGAGGTGGCGGGGGCGGAGCGGGCTTTTTCTTGGCGCAACCGCCTGCCAGTAGAATCATGGCCAACGCAGGGACGATGTAAATCCATTGGAACTTGCGAGCTTTCAACTTCATTCCTCCCAGTGCGAGAGCACTCGCTTGCAGTTACGGGGTGGGCGGAGTGTGCTCCTTCCGCTCGTTCGAGGTAGTGCGACCTATGCTATTTAAAACTCCAGTTGGGCTGCGTATTCTCGCCCGAATTCGTTAACTGCCGGACCTGGCTGCCATCCGCCAGCATGCTCCAAATCTGCGTACGGCCACTGCGGTTCGACTGAAAAACGATGTGACGGCCGTCCGGTGACCACGAGGGAAAATCATTGCGCCCGCCATCGTGAGTGAGTTGTACCCACTGCTTGCTGGCGACGTCCATTACATAGATGTCGCTCGCGCCGGGCGCGCCGGGCCCATAGTTACGGATCCATGCCAAAGCCAGGAACTGCCCGTTCGGCGACCATGACGGCGACACCGCATAGCCTTGATCGGTCATGCGAACCACAGTGGTCCCGTCAGAGGCCATCGTGTAAATCTGCGGCAATCCGGTGCGGCCGCTGACCCATGCAATCTGCGCGTTGGTCTTCGGATTCCATGTCGGCGAAACATCCGGTCCTTTACTCGAAGTGAGGCGGCGAAGATTGCCCCCTGTAACATCCACCACGTAAATCTCCGCGTCACCGGAACGTGAAGACGAAAATGCCAGCGACTTTCCGTCTGACGACCACGCCGGCGAGAGGTTCGCACCCTGATAGCGTGTAAACGACACGTCGCGGTTCAGTTCCAGCGAATACATCAGAATTTGCCACTCCGAGTTGGATACGCCGGAGTACGCCACGCGAGAGTTGTCGGGCGAGACGTGCGGAGACAGCGCCATAGTCGAGATGTGCGTCAACTGCTTCTGGTTGGCTCCGTCGTAATCCATTTGCCAGATTTCTTTTGTACCGCTGCGACGGCTGACGAAATAGATCTTGGATTCAGCGATGCCTTGAATGCCTCCGCCTAGCCGGAAGATGATCTCGTCGGCAAAACGATGAGCGATGAGACGCGCGTTGTCTTCGCTCGCCTGTTCGCGGTATTGCTTACCCAGCACCTGCGGCGACTGCGGATTCTTGACATCAAACAGCCAGCCTTGCACCGCCAGCGATCCGCCTTGCACCAGCGCATTGCCGAAAGCCAGCATGCTGGCGCTTGGCGGAGGATCGCCCCACTGGCCGAGATTGACCTCCTGCGGCGACCCGGGCTGCGACAAAGGATAGAAGCTCGGTGACACCATGTCGAAGATGCCGGCCGCCTGCAAGTCATTCCACAGCGTCACACTGAACGTAGTCGTTAGACGCTTGCTGTCGGCGTCATTTGCCGGCTTGAAGTCGGGAGCAGCGAGGCGGATCTTTTCGACACCCAATCCGGTGCCGGTGCGAATCCAATCCTGCGCTATAAGAGAAATGTTGAGAAGAACTGCGGCGAAGAGAATGGCTGCGAATCGTCTCATTCTTGATTCCAGAATAATCTAACCTCGATGTTGTTGCAGCGTTGTGACGCTAAGATGCTCACGTCAACCAATTTCAGCGGCGATAGTCAAACCAGAATTCCACTGCGACATAGTTGCCCGAATAACCCGAAGGCAGCGGACCGAATGTGTCGATGCGTTGCAGCGCCCGGACCGCTGACTGATCGAGCGACGGAATCCCGCTCGACTGCTCGACCCGGACGTTGGTTGGCTGGCCCGAACGATTGATCTCGAAATAGACATAAACGCGCCGCGCATCGGAGATTCGCGGATCGACTTCGTACTTCAGCCAGTTGTCCGACACTTTGCGCCTCACCACATCGACGTAGTACGCGAAGCGGCTGCCAAAGTCGCCCTGTCCACCCTGGAACCCAAAGCCGCCCTTGGTCGCGCCAGAAGTGAACGACCCATACGGCCCGCTGACCGGCCCCCCTTGTCCGTAGGGAATCGAATTGTCAGGTTCGGCCTTAGCGACTTGCTTAGGAGGTTCTTTCTTTGGCGGCGCCGATTCGTGCGGACCTTTTTGCTTGGCGTCGCGCGCCGGAATCGGAATCGCCTTGGGCTCTTCTTTCGGCGCCTCTTTCGGTGGCGATTGCGTCAACCCTTTCGACTCATTGGCTAGCACGTTTTCCGCTTCCGGTTGCACATTCGGCAACGGAACACTGCTCACCAGCGTCGCGCTCATGGCTCCACCGCCACCTTCCGTGCCTCCCCAACTCTCGCCGCGATGGCTGGGAATCAGATATCCAAAGAGGGCCAGTGCGAACAGGGCGCCGTGGAGGGCCAGCGACCCGAACCACGGCAGGCCCGCGGCATGTTCGTGCGGAAATATGTCAGCGTCGGCTGCCATTCTTGTCCAGAGGCTGCGTGACGATGCTTACATTGGTGATGCCGGCCTGTTTCACCGCATCCATCACCGTTGCAAATGCTCCAAAAGGTACGTCTTCGTCGGCGCGAACGAAGACCGACTGGCCTTCAGGATCGCGGATCTTCTTATGCAACTGCGCGCCAATCTGGTTGATGTTGATGGGATCGTTTCCGAGAAACACTTTCTGCTGCCGATCGATGGTGATTACCAGGCGCTCTTCCGTGATTTCTTTGACCGTCTTCGTGTGCGGGACGCTCACTTCGATTCCCGACTGCAACACCGGCGCAGTCACCATGAAGATGATGAGTAACACGAGAACCACGTCCACCAGCGGCGTTACGTTGATATCCGACAGTGAACTCTGCGTGCGTCCTTGAGAGTTGGTGAAGGCCATTACCGCCGCTCCACGCTTTCCGGCACGTTGCGGACAACTTTGCTCTGCGCGCGCTCCACTTCGTTCACAAGCTCGAGGCCGAAGTCGTCCATCCGCGCTCCGAACTCGCGGATATGCTGGGTGAACATGTTGTACGCGATCACGGCAGGGATCGCCGCAAACAGTCCAGCAGCAGTCGTAATGAGTGCTTCAGAGATACCCGGCGCCACGGCCCGAAGAGTTGCGGCTCCGGCGGTACCCAATCCGTGAAAGGCATCGATGATGCCCCACACCGTGCCGAATAATCCGATGAACGGTGTCACTGCACCTGTGGTCGCCAACCAGGGTAGCCGGCTCTCCAGTCGTGTCAGCTCCTCGGAGCAAGCGACCTGAATCGCCCGCTGTAGCGCGCCCAGCCGGATCGGCTGCGGCGCTTGCTTGCGAAGTTCGGCATACGCACCTTCGAAGACAGCGATCAGCGGGCTGGGCTTGAACTGCTCGACTACCGCAGCGACATCCTGAAGGCGCTCAGACTTGCGAAACATGCGCATGAAGCGGTTGCTCTGCGCTCGAGCGCGGCGAAACAGTCCCCATTTGCTGAAAATGATGGCCCACGACAACAGGCTGAATGCCAGCAGAATAACCAGGACCGTTTTGGCGACCAGTCCGCTGGATTCGATCAGGCCAGAAATTTCACCGCCGATGGCAAAGGCAAAAAAGGCGAAAGTTACATTCATTGATAGGCGTCAGCCTCGTGTTCACTTCTTGACATTATAGGTGTTGGACGCGGCTCTATCGGGATTGGTGGCCGGGGTTTCCTCAGGAGTTACCAGTGAATAGCTCAGTCATAGTTGAATTGGATTAGCTGCCGCACGCCGGAATTGCCTTTCCTGCTACACTGCGGGAAAACTTGCGCGAGTCGAGAACGCACTGTGCTGCTGGAATTGCGGGTTGAAAACTACGCGGTCATCGACAACGTCGCCGTTGAGTTCGCCTCCGGTCTCAATCTGCTCACCGGCGAAACCGGCGCAGGCAAATCCATTCTTATTGATGCGCTGGCCCTGCTCCTGGGCGATAAGGCCTCAGGTGATGCCGTTCGTCATGGCGCAGAGAAGGCGGTTCTATCAGCCGTCTTCGAAGCGGAGTCGAAAGCCCTCGACGCTGTTCTGGAACAGAATGGCATCGATGCCGACGAAGCCCAGCTCATCCTTCGTCGCGAGATCGCCGCTGGAGGCAAAGGCCGGGTATTCATCAACAATCAGGCTGCAACGGTGGCCGTGCTCCGGCAACTTGCTCCGCATCTCGCCGTAATTCACGCGCAAAATGAGTCAGTACTAGCGTTCGACGCCGGGTCGCGCTTGGCGTTGCTCGATAATTTCGCTGGTTCTGACCTCTCTTCTGTGAACGAAGCCTTCACCGCATGGAGCGAAATTCGTCATAGAATTTCCGATCTCGAGCGCGACGAGCAGGACCGCATGCGACTGCTGGACTTGTGGAACTTCCAGCGAAAAGAAATCGCTGGAGCGAACCTGCAGAGTGGGGAAGATGCCAAGCTCGAATCCGAGAAGCGCGTTCTGGCGAACTCGGAGCGGATTCTGTCGGCGGCGATGGGCGCGTACGACGCTTTGTATGAAGGAACTGTCTCGGCCGCTTCCCTGATTCGCTCGGCCAGCCGGCAACTGGAAGAACTGGGCCGCTTCGACGAAAAATTCCACGATTCGGCAGCGCAACTGGAAACCGCCCGCATCACCGTTGAGGATATCGGGCAGACGTTGCGCGACTACGCAGATGGTGTGGATGCTTCTCCCGAGAGGCTCGCTCAAGTCGAAGACCGCCTCGCTGCTCTCGATCGCCTGAAACGCAAATATGGCCCGGCACTCGACGACGTCATTGCCGTGGGGTCCGATCTCGACCGCAAACTCCACGAGATGGAGAACAAAGACGAGACGCTGCGCAAGCTGCGTGCCGATCTGGCGAAAGCCGCCGACCGGTACTTTAGCGAGGCGCGTACTCTTTCCCGTCGTCGCTACGACGCAGCTCGCAAGCTCGAGAAGCAAGTCGAAGCCGAAGTGAACGAACTGGCGATGAAGGCTCTCTTCAAGGTGGAAGTCAGCGGCTCCGACGAAGAGACCAACTGGACCTCGAAGGGTTTCGATTCAGTGCAGTACCTCATTTCTGCGAATCCGGGGGAACCCCTCGGCCCGGTCGAGGAAATCGCCTCGGGTGGGGAACTGTCGCGCGTGATGTTGGCCCTGAAGACGGTGGTCGAGGCCGGAATGACTGGCCGGAGTCGCCCGAACAAAGCGTCATCCTCCCAGCGGACGTTGGTCTTCGACGAGATCGACGCTGGGATCGGAGGCCGCGCCGCCGAAGCGGTTGGGAAGAAACTCAAGCAACTTGCTGAAACGAAGCAGGTTCTATGCGTTACCCACCTCCCACAGATCGCGTCGTTCGCTGACCAGCACTACCTTATCGAGAAGCGGGAAACCGCTGGGCGGTCGAAGACTTCGGTGCGCCCACTCGATCCCGAAGAACGCACCCGAGAGCTGGCTCGAATGATGAGTGGCGCCAAGCTAACGGACGCCTCACTCAAGCACGCCGAACAGATGCTGAAAGCCAACCGCTAGGCCTGGTTCCCATCAACCTTACCGCGCAATAACCCACGCGGTTGTCCTCCGATCCTTCGCGAACGGTTGTCCCTGCCGGTTCCATTGAGCTGCCCAAATTCCCCCGATAACTGCTAAATCTTGCAGTTTCTTGGCGTTATATTGGTGGTACAGGCGCTGCTACAATAGAGTAAATGTGGGGAAACGTGGGTTATTATCCGCGTAACCAGACAAGGATTTCATGACTCAAACCGACGCCAAGACCTTACTTTTGCTGAAGCCGCGAGGCTTTTGCGCCGGGGTGGTTCGCGCCATCGATATTGTCCGCATCGCGCTGGAAACCTTTGGCGCGCCCATCTATGTTCGCAAGGAAATCGTTCATAACCGCTACGTTGTGGACGAGCTGACCGCCAAAGGCGCCATCTTTGTGGACAGTGTAGAGGAAGTCCCTGCAGGCGAACGAGTCATCTACAGCGCGCATGGCGTCGCGCCAGAAGTCCGCGAAGCCAGCAAGCTGCGCGAACTGCGAGTCATTGACGCGACATGTCCGCTAGTAACCAAGGTGCACGTCGAAGCAGTCAAGTTCGCCCGCGAAGGCTATTCGCTGATCCTCATTGGCCATCACGATCACGATGAGGTCATCGGCACGCTGGGCGAGGCGCCTCTAGTCACACAAGTAGTCGATGAACCGGAAGACATCGACAATTTGCACGTCCCCGATCCGAACCGTGTCGCCTATCTCACGCAAACGACGCTGAGTCTGGACGAGACCACGCACGTAATTGCCGCGTTGCGCAACAAGTTCCCCAACATTCAAGGCCCGCACGCGCAGGACATCTGCTACGCGACCGAGAATCGGCAGACCGCCGTGAAAGAGGTCGCGAACGACTGTGACCTGTCTGCTGGTGGTGGGTTCCGACAACAGTTCGAACTCCAATCGGCTGGTCGAAGTGGCCCGCAATATAGGCACGCAGTCGTATCTCATCGAGAACTACCGGTCCATCCAGCCGTCGTGGCTCGACGGCGTACAGACCGTCGCTCTTACCGCTGGAGCATCCGCGCCCGAAATCCTGGTGCAGGAAGCCGTGAGTTATCTCCAGGCGCAAGGCTTTACCAATCTGCAAGAGGTGGAAGTGATGCCCGAGAACGTTCGCTTCGGCCTTCCTCCTGAAATTGTGGAGGCAATCGGGGCTGCGCCAGCCCTGGCGGAGTAACAACCAAGAATGGCAGAAACGCTACCCCCTAATCCCGCCGAAATGCGGTTCGGGAAGTTGGACGACATCAAGACACGGGTCGCCGTTGCGATCGACGCCTCCCGCAAGTATTTGTTTTCTTTGCAGCACCCCGACGACGGCTATTGGTGCGGAGAACTCGGCGCCGATACTACGCTGGAATCCGATTACATCCTGCTGCACCGGTTGCTCGGCACCGAAGACCCTCTACGTACCCAGAAGTGCGCCAAAGAAATCCTGTCCCACCAGAACGAGGACGGCGGTTGGCCGATTTACAACGGTGGCCCGTCGAACATCAGCGCCTCGGTGAAGGCCTATTTCGCCTTGAAGATGGCTGGTCACAGCCCCGATGAGCCGGCGCTCACGAAAGCCCGCGAACGCATCCTTGCCTTAGGCGGTGTTACTGAGGTCAATACCTTCACCAAGATTTATCTGTGTTTCCTCGGGCAGTATGACTATGACGCGGTGCCCGCGATTCCCCCGGAACTCGTTCTGTTCCCGAACTGGTTCTGGTTCAACATTTACGAAATCTCGTCGTGGTCGCGCGCCATTCTCGTGCCGCTTTCGATTGCCTACGCTAAGAAGCCGTTCAAGAAGATTCCTGACGAGCAGGGCATCGAGGAGCTTTTCGTGGATGGACGCAGTAAGGCCAACCTACGTTTGAAGTGGGCGAAGAAGCTCATCAGTTGGCGCAATTTCTTCCTGCTTCTCGACCGTCTCGTACATTTCTTTGAGAAAGTGCACATTCGCCCGCTACGTTCCATCGCAATCAAGAAGGCCGAGCAATGGATGCTGGAGCGCTTCGAGATGAGCGACGGGCTGGGCGCAATTTATCCCAGCATCATGAACTCCATCATCGCGCTGCGTTGCCTGGGATATTCCCTTGACGATCCGCAAGTCATTCGCGCGATGGATGAGTTCGAGAAGCTCGGCATCGAGGAAGAAACGGCATTCCGCATGCAGCCCTGCATGTCACCGGTGTGGGATACGGCCTACGCCATCTTTGCGCTCGCAGAGAGCGGAGTCGCTTCCACCGATCAGCGCCTGGTGCGGCCTTCCGAGTGGATGCTTAACAAGCAGGTCACCCGCAAGGGTGATTGGTGCGTGAAGAACCCCAATGCGGCGCCTGCCGGCTGGTACTTCGAATTCAACAACGAGTTTTATCCCGACGTCGACGACTCGGCGATGGTGCTTCTTGCGTTAAGCAAGGTGAAGACCTCGAACGAGAGTTATCACGACAAATCGGTGCAGCGCGCGATTGACTGGATCCTGTCCATGCAGTGCAAGAACGGCGGCTGGGCGTCCTTCGACAAGGACAATAATCGCATGGTGTTCCAGCAGATTCCGTTTGCCGACCACAACGCCATGCTCGATCCCGCGACCGTGGACATCACCGGTCGCGTGCTGGAGTGCCTCGCCACCTACGGCTACTCGATGAAGGACAAGCCAGTGCGACGCGCCGTCGAATTCATCAAACGTGAGCAGCAGCCGGATGGCTCATGGTTTGGCCGCTGGGGTGTGAACTACATCTACGGCACCATGCAGGTTTTGCGCGGATTGGAAGCCATCGGTATGGACCATCATGAGCCTTGCGTGCAGCAGGCTGCCGAATGGTTGCGCATGATGCAGAACCCAGACGGCGGATGGGGTGAGACTTGCGGATCGTACGACGATCCCAATACCAAGGGTGTTGGTCCGAGCACAGCATCGCAGACGGCGTGGGCGATCATGGGGTTGCTGGCAGCCAACGATACCCGCAGCGACTCGTTGCAGAACGGTATGGCGTACCTGCTCAAGTCGCAGCGGCGCGATGGTTCATGGGACGAAGCCTGGTACACCGGCACAGGATTTCCGCGGGTGTTCTATCTGATGTATTACATGTATCGCCAGTATTTCCCGCTGATCGCCCTGACCACCTACGCCAAGGCAGCCGCAGTTTCCCCGGACGAGTCTCTGCGCCAGGTTGGTACGCAGCCCGGGCAAAACCGTTAGTCCAGAGCTGCGCGAAACGCGGCGTTCCTGAACGCGAAACTCGTGCAATCACATTGGTTGCGTGGCGCGGCCCTCGATTTAGCTTTCACTTGCCAGTAAGAGTCTATGAGAGTTTTTGTCACAGGAGCGACGGGTTTTCTGGGTAGCCACGTGGCACGGGCGCTCCTGGCGCGAGGCGCCGATTTGCGTTTGCTGGTGAGGGCCACCAGCCGCACTGGAAATATCGACGATCTGGCGGCCGAGCGCATCGTTGGCGACCTCCGGGATGCGGAGTCTCTCAAGCGCGGTATGAGTGGCTGCGAAGCCGTTTTTCACGTCGCCGCCGATTATCGCCTCTGGGCCGTAAACGGACAGGAACTCTACGACTCGAACGTCGAAGGCACGCGGAACATCCTGCGTGCGGCGAGAGATTCAGGCGTACGGCGGGTTGTCTATACCAGCAGCGTTGCCACCATGGGTTTCGGCAACAATGGGCGCATTACAGATGAAAGCACTCCTGTGGCGTTGACCAACATGATCGGTGACTACAAGCGCAGCAAGTTCATGGCCGAGCAACTTGTCATCGCAGCGGCGCGCGACGGACAGGATGTCGTCCTGGTGAATCCGACGACTCCGATTGGTGAGCGCGACATGAAGCCCACGCCCACTGGACGGATCGTAGTGGACTTTTTGAAGCGTAAGTTCCCGGCGTATGTTGATACCGGATTGAATCTCGTGGACGTGATCGACTGCGCTGAGGGGCACCTCTTGGCGATGGAGAAAGCAGCTCCTGGTGAGCGCTACATACTGGGCGGAGAGAACCTGACACTGAAACAGATTCTCGACAAGCTGGGAGAGATCACCGGCCTCCCGTCGCCGAGCATCAGGCTGCCCTACGCCGTAGCCTATGCCACCGGAGTGGTGGACACCTTGGTGACCGGAAAGATCCGACGACGTGAGCCGCGCGTTACGCTGGATTCCGTGCGCATGGGCCGCAAGAAGATGTTTGTGACTTCGGCGAAAGCTGAGCGCGAGTTGGGATGGAACCCGGGTCCGATCGATGATGCCTTGCGACGTGCGGTAGAGTGGTTTCGAGCCAATGGCTATGCGTAAGAGCATTGCGGTAGTCGCGGCCATGGCCCGCGAACTCGCGCCCCTGCTGAAGGGTGTACGGTCCCAGCATGCCGACGGAGTTGACTACTACGAGCTTGAAGATACTGTGGTGGCAGTCGGCGGCATCGGACAAAAAGCGGCCAGCCGGGCAGCCCAAGCTTCGGTGAGTAAGTATTCGCCCGGCATCTTGGTTTCCGCCGGTCTGGTTGGCGCACTGACGCCAAATTTGAAAGTAGGCGACGTGGTCGAGGTGAAAGAAGTCATCGATGCCGCAACTGGAGCGAAGTTCGAGACTGGATGTGGTGACGCGGTGCTGCTAACGGGTTCGGCGGTCAGCGGTCCGGCAGACAAGCCAACCCAGGCGAAACGCTGGGGTGCCGACATCATTGACATGGAGGCTTCCGCCGGGGCGGCAGTCGCGAAAGAATGTGGCATCGAATTCATGGCTATCAAGGCTGTCTCGGACGAGCTGAACTTCCCGATGCCGCCGCTTGGCAGGTTTGTGAAGGATACGGGCCAGTTCGAGACGGCTCGATTCGTCGCCTGGGTTGCTATTCGACCTAAGTGGTGGTCGACAGTTCGTCAACTCAACGCAAATAGCACTTTGGCGGCAGTGAACCTGAGCCATGCACTGGCACATCTAATGAAGCAGCGCGTCAATGACGAGCGCGAGAAGGGCATGCAGCGGGTTTAGGACGTTTACCAATGTCAGTCGCAACTCAAGTCGGCGGATCAATCGGCAATGCCTCGATGCCTACGAGCATGCGGGCTGCGGTCTATCGCGGCATCAACGACGTTCGTCTGGAGCAAGTTCCCGTTCCTGAGATCGGCGCGGGCGAGTTGCTGGTACGCGTCCACACTTGCGGCATCTGCGGCACCGATTTGAAAAAGATAGCGACCGGCTCACACTCCGCTCCGCGGATTTTCGGACATGAAACGACCGGTGTGATTGTCGCTAAAGGCGCGGACGTCCACGAGCTATAAGGTCGGCGACCGAGTGATGGTCTTCCATCACATTCCGTGCCGCGAATGTTACTACTGCAAGCACAAAGTGTTTGCGCAGTGTCCCACGTACAAGAAGGTGGGTGCGACCGCCGGATACGAGCCCAGTGGCGGAGGTTTCGCCGAGTACGTGCGGGTAATGGACTGGATCGTCAGCCGTGGCGGCGTGGTCCGCATTCCCGACGGAGTATCGTTCGAACAGGCGTCGTTTATCGAGCCGGTCAACACCTGCATGAAGGGCGTAGAAACGCTGAGACTTATGCCCGGCGAAACCGTGCTGGTCATCGGTCAGGGTCCGATCGGTATCATTCTCGCAGTGTTAGCCCGTAAGTGCGGGGTGCGAGTAATTACTTCCGATTTGTTTCCGCAAAGGCTTACAATTGCGAAGACGTTCGGTCTCAACGAGAACGTCGACGCCTCCACCTCTGACACCGTCAGTGCCGTCAAGGACTTGACGGAAGGCCGGGGGGCTGACGCCGTCATTTTGGCTGTGGCAGGCAACGGCCTTATTCGTCCCGCTATGGAAGCAACCCGTCCTGGTGGGCGGGTCCTGCTGTTTGCGCAAACGCAGCATGGCGAAGCCATAATCGATCCCGCTGCGGTTTGCGTCGATGAAAAGAGTCTCTTGGGTTCCTATAGTGCTTCGGTCGATTTGCAGGACGAGTCGGCGAGATTCGTGTTGAGCGGCGAGGTCAACCTCGAGCAGCTCATCAGTCATCGTTTCCCGTTGACCGAGTCCATCGATGCGCTGCATCTGGCTGCTCACCCCAAGCCCGACTCCATGAAGGTCATCATTCAACCGGGCAGCCTATGGAAGGATTCTTAGAGTGAACGGAAATATGACAGCGGCGGTTCTCTATGGCAAAGAGGACGTCAAAATCGAGCAGGTGCCCATACCAAAACTGGCGGAAGGCGAAGTGCTGGTGAAGGTGCAAGTCGCCCTGACGTGCGGTACCGATTTGAAGGTCTATCAGCGCGGCTACCACGCCCGCATGATTGTTCCTCCGGCGCTGTTTGGCCACGAGCTGGCGGGTGTTATCGAAGAAGTCGGGCCCAACGTGAAAGGCTTCAAGAAAGGCATGCGCGTCGTAGCGCTGAATTCCGCGCCCTGCGGCATGTGCTTCTACTGTTCCAAGCACCAGGAAAACCTTTGCGAAGATTTGCTCTTCAATAACGGGGCCTACGCCGAGTACATTCATATCCCGCGCCGCATTGTCGAAACCAACATGCTGGCCATTCCCAACCACGTGAGCTACGAAGAGGCGGCCATTACCGAACCCCTCGCCTGCGTGCTTCGTGGCTTGCATGAAACCAAGATGGAGATTGGCGATTCCGTTGCCGTCATCGGCGCCGGCCCCATTGGCCTGATGTTCATTCAGGTCGCGAAGCTCGCCGGATGCAACGTCATCGCGGTCGTGAAGCGCGATTCGCAAGTCAGTGCAGCTCTGCGCGCGGGCGCCGATCATGCCGTCCAAATCACTAAGGTGGACGATCCCGTCAAAGCCGTTCGCAAGCTGACTGCCGACAACCGCGGCTGTGATGTGGTCATCGAAGCTGTAGGTCGCACCCAGGCGTGGGAGTGGTCCATCGACATGGTGCGCAAGGGTGGCGTGGTCAACTTCTTCGGCGGATGCGCCAGCGGTACCAAAGTGGCACTTGATACCCAGCGCCTGCACTATAACGAATTGACGCTGAAGGCCACGTTTCACCACACGCCGGAAACGGTGCGCAAGGCCTTCGCGCTGATTTCCGAGAAGAAAATCAAGGGCACCGATTACATCACGGGCGAGGCGCCTCTTTCGCGGTTGCAACATGTGCTGCGCCACATGCTGAACCGCAACGGCGACATCAAGACCGCAATTATCCCGGGACAGTAACTTCCCCGGCCAGCGATCACTCATGTCATCTGCTCCAACCGAGAACCGGACGTTCGTCTATCAGCCGAGGCCTGTCCTCGCCGGCTGGAACGTCCTGCCCCGGGAATATGCGATTCCCGACAGCGCTCCTTCGCTGGCCGATGCCCAGCAGTATTGCGTCCGTCTGGCCACTTCGCATTACGAAAACTTTCCGGTAGTCACCTGGTTTCTGCCCAAGCATCTCCACCAGCATTTCTATAACGTGTACGCCTACTGCCGCATCTCCGACGATCTCGGCGATGAAGTCGGCGACAAGCAGCAGTCGCTTTCCCTCCTCAATCAGTGGGAGGCGGAGCTGAACCAGTGCTATGCGGGCGAGCCGCGTCATCCGGTCTTTGTGGCGCTGCGTGAAACCGTGCAGAAGTTCGACATTCCGCAGCATGAGTTTTCCGACTTGCTCCAGGCCTTTCGCCAGGACCAGATCGTGACCCACTACCCGCGCTTCGCCGATTTGCTGGGATATTGCCAGTATTCCGCCAATCCGGTCGGGCGCCTCGTCCTGTATCTCTGCGGATATCGCGATGCCGAACGTCAAAAGCTCTCCGACTTTACCTGTACCGCCTTGCAGCTGGCGAACTTCTGGCAGGATGTCGGCTCCGACTTCGAAAAGGGAAGAATCTATCTCCCGCTGGAAGACTTTGCGAAGTTCGGCGTCAGCGAGCGCGAGCTTGCCGAGCGTGACGCGACTCCTCAGTTTCTCGCCATGATGAAGTTCGAAGTCGATCGCGCGCGCGAGTGGTTTCATCGGGGCCTCCCCCTCGCCAAGAACGTCAATAAGCGTCTGGCTCTCGACATCGAGCTCTTCAGCCGTGGCGGCATGGCCATTCTCCAGGCCATCGAGCGCCAGGGGTACGATGTCCTGACGTCTCGGCCGGTGATCTCCAGGCGACGCAAGATCCTTCTTCTTGCCCGGGCGGCTCTGGGTAATTTGTTGTGAGTGAACACCCGCTGCAATTGCGGGCCGCCTACAGTGTCTGCCGGCACATCGCCCGTTCTGCCGCCAAAAACTTTTACTACGGATTTCTTGTCCTCCCTGCCCGCAAAAGAAATGCTTTGTCGGCGGTGTATGCCTTCATGCGACATGCCGACGATATCTCCGATGACCTCACTGTCCCGGTCGAACAACGGCGCGAAAAGCTCGACGAATGGATGAACGCCTTCCGTCGCGTTGCCGCCGGCGAACGCACCGACGATCCCGTTCTGTTGGCCTTGGCGGATACCCAGAAGACCTTCAATATTCCATCCGATTTGCTGGAAAAGCTCGTGTACGGCACCGCCATGGACTTGCAAACTGGCGCGTCGGGCACCTTGCACTACGAGACCTTCGACCAGCTCTACGATTACTGCTATCACGTGGCCTCGGTCGTAGGTCTGGTCTGCATCCGCATCTTTGGCTATCGCGATCCGCGCGCTGAAGAGCTTGCGGAAAAGACCGGTATCGCGTTCCAGTTGACCAATATCCTTCGCGACGTGAAAGAAGACAGCCAGATGGGCCGCGTCTATCTCCCCTGCGAAGACTTCCGCAAATTCGGTCTCGACGCCGGCGCCCTGAACAACGGAACCGCAGCCACCGCCATGCGTCCATTGCTCGAGTTTGAGGCCGATCGCGCGCGCAAGTTTTATCATGCGGCCGACGACTTGCTCCCCCTCATCGACGACGACAGCCAGCCCGCCCTGTGGA
Organism: uncultured Acidobacteriaceae bacterium; assembly: GCA_963738905.1. Lineage (GTDB taxonomy): Bacteria > Acidobacteriota > Terriglobia > Terriglobales > Acidobacteriaceae > DASRAA01. Next base: position 1,237,078 of record CAVTYG010000002.1, on the reverse strand, counting down.
CGCTCGTCGAAATCTACCGTCGCCTGCTGAAGCGCATCGCCGCCCAGAACTACGATGTCTTCTCGCAGCGCGTGCAGCTGAGCAGCGCCGAAAAAGTCGGAATCCTCGCCAAGGGGCTTCGTGCGCCGCCTTACATGAGTGCCCCGAACCAAATGCAGGCGCCTCGCGTAGCCGTAATCGGTGGAGGACTGGCGGGTATCTCCGCCGGATGCGCGCTGGCCGACGCGGGCTACCACGTCGAGCTCTTCGAGCGGCGTCCCTATCTCGGAGGCCGCGCCTCATCCTACGAACTCCCCGGAACCGGTGAAGTCGTCGACAACTGCCAGCACGTCCTGTTGGGCTGCTGTACCAATCTCATTGACTTCTACCACCGCCTCGGAGTCGAGGACCAGATTCGCTGGTACGACGAAATCACCTTCATCCTGCCGGGCGGAAAGTCGTCCATCCTCAAGCCCAACGCGTTGCCCGCCCCGTTTCATTCCAGTGCGTCCTTCTGGGCGTCTTCGGTGCTCGATTTCAACGACAAGCTGGCAATCTCGCGCGCATTGCTCGCGCTTATGCCTGCCCTTCCATCTGACAATGGCGAGAGCTTCGAATCCTGGCTCACTCAGCACGGACAAACAAAGCACGCGATCGATCGCTTCTGGGCTCCGGTACTCGTCAGCGCACTCAACGACGACCTTGATCGCATCTCTCTCCCCTATGCGGCTTTGGTCTTTCGCGATTCGTTTCTGAAGTCCGCGGAAGCCGGACGAATGGGTGTTCCGGCGGTACCGCTGTCCCAGTTGTACGGCCACGCTGCCTCCTACATCGAGGCGCGCGGCGGTCGCGTCCATCTGCGCGCATCCGTCGATTCGATTCAGGCCAATGCTGACGCAATCCGCATTTGCGCCGGTGGGGACGATCTGGCCGTTGACTATGCCGTCCTCGCTACTCCGTTCAACACGGTCGAGAAGTTGCTGCCCGACGTTCCCGAGATGGCTCCTCTACGCGAACAAGCCGGTCATTTTGGTTCCTCGCCCATCACCGGAATTCACCTCTGGTTCGACCGCGAAATCACTCCGTTGGAACATGCGGTCCTTCTCGAGCGCACCATCCAGTGGATGTTCCAGAAGTCGAAGATCCTGAACACACGCCGCGAATCCGGAGAGCAGGGAAGCTATCTCGAGCTGGTCGTCAGCTCCTCCAAGTCTCTCGTCGATAAGCCGCGCCAGGAGATCATCGACCTTGCCGTTCGCGAACTCGCCGAGTTCTTTCCGGCAGTCCGCGATGCTAAGCTGACGAAAGCGACCGTCGTGAAGGAAGTTCACGCGACCTTCTCTCCTGCTCCGGGAAGCGATGCGTATCGGCCTTCGCACACCAGTCCGTGGCCGAGGCTCTTCCTCGCCGGCGATTGGACGGCAACCGGCTGGCCTTCCACTATGGAAGGCGCAGTGCGCAGCGGATACGGCGCCGCCGAAGCGCTCACCACCACCCGAGGTGAGAACAGCAAGTTCCTCATTCCCGATCTCCCGCCCCAAGGTCTAATGCGGCTGTTCGGATAGTTCCCATTCGCTAATCGCTTTCTCCGTGCTCTCTGCGATCTCTGTGGTGAATACCTCTTGTCCTAATTCCAGATAGCAAACAGCAAGCGGGAAAAAGCGAAAAGCGGCCTTCACCCGAACAGCGCCAGCTGCACATCTTCTGCGCGATACTGCGCTGACAACGCGCTTCGGTCCTTCACCTCTTTCCGTATGCCATGCTTCTTGCGCAATGCCGCCATCAACTCCGACAGCCGCTTGGAATAGGCTTTGCTCACGAAGGCGCGATCGGCATAGCGTTTCTTGTAGTCCGCGACCAGTTTCGGGAACTCCTTCTCCAGAAACGGCAGGAAGATATTCGCCGAGCACGGTTTCAGGAACAGCGGATTGGCATAAATGTATTTGCCTCCAGCCTCCTTAGTTGCGCGCACCAGCTTGGCGAGCGCGGCCGGCGAATCGGTGATGCCCGGGCAGCACGGGAGCGCAGATCACGCCGGCATCGATGCCGGCCTCTCTCAGCTTCGTGAGCGCTTGCAGCCTCAGATCCGGACGCGGCGCTCGCGGCTCCAGAATGCGCGCCAGCTTCGTATTCAGCGTGGTGATCGTGATGTTCACGAACAGGCTGTTATGCGCGGCCACTTCGCGCAACACGTCGATATCGCGTGCGACCAGGTCCGACTTGGTCACAATGCCGATTTCCAGTCCGTGATGCCGGGCCATCTCCTCCAGAATGCTGCGGGTGATTTCGAAGCGCCTCTCGGCCGGTTGATACGGATCGGTCGCGGTGCCGATGGCAATCTCCTCGCCCTTCTTCACGCGCCCCAGGTCCTGCCGCAACAGCCACGCCGTCTGCTGCTTGACGTAGATCTTGCGCTCGAAGTCCACCCCGTCGCGCATCTCCATGAACTCGTGGGTATAGCGCGCATAGCAGTATTTGCAGGCGAACTCGCAGCCCCGGTAAGGATTGATCGTCCAGGTGAACGGCACCCGTTGACTGGTGCACCGGTTGAGCAGCGACCGAGCGGGCAGGGTGAAGTACTCGACATCGTGCCCAAGGCGGAGGGATTGTCCCTGGGAGGCCAGCTTGGCAATGCCCACCAGGGGAGCGGGAGAAGTGTCGTTGTCGAGTTGAATTTGCAGCAGCGAGGCAGCCATGGAGTCACCGACTTTCGCTTTTTATTCGCTTTGAGAAGATAGCGCTGCGGCGATGGGATGTCAATGCGCTTGCTTTGAAACTTGACAACGTAGTTCAGCTATGGCCGATTGACCGCCCTTTATTTTCATGCAGTTGGAGGGAAATTGCTCGTATCGCATTCATTCTTATGGTAGTTATAGCTATCCAATTGTGGGCGTTAGGGTTAGCGGTGTTAGAAGACGCGGTGTGCGGCCCGCTGCGCGGGCTCCGGCGATCCACGTTGATCGCACCCGCCGGCTTACGCCATTGCTAACACAAATTTCGTCGCAAGCGGCTCGGGTTCGTTCGAGTTTGGGGATGTTCGGCATCTTGAGCATGGCTTCAGGCACACGTTGACCTTTGTGGCCGGATCCTCGAGCCTCGGCAGGGGCTGAAGCCCGTTTTTAGAGCAGCCGAGATCGGCACAGCTGAAGCCGTGCCCTGATACGAGGCTTCGAGTTTTTCCGCGACCTGATACGAAAATTCCGGCGCGTTTATTCGCTGGCTGCGTTCCGGTCCGCGACGCAGTCACAACGGGAGTTGTCAGGCGGTGGCGGCCTCCTTGGTGGCGATGGTTTCGCCGGACGTGGCTGCAGCAGAAGCGGCGGGTTTCCTGGCGACTCCGGAGGAAACCCCCACCCCGCCAACGGAAGGCGGGATGGGGCACCCAATAGCCTTCTGTTCCTTAAGCGCTTTCTGCTCCTCACGCTCGGCGAGTTTGCGCTCGGCGATGCGTTCGGCGGCGAGGCGCAGGTTGCTCTCCAAGGCGACCGCGGCATAGCGTTTGCGAGCCGTGTTGACATGGCGCCGAGTGTTGTTGCGCTGTTGCTGCTTGTAGCACGCCACCATCGCGTCCTGGCCCTGGCTGTTCAGGATCTCGCGGAGTTGGGCCTTTTCAGGCGTCTCGGGATAGTCGGCACGGATGGTGTGCTCGGGACAGCCCGGACCGTGGGTGCAGTAGTCCACGGTGGGCATGGGCGAAAGATCCGAGTTGCCGGAAGCCAGCGGCCAGTAGCCAGTATCTGCCACCGCAGGTTCGTCGGAAGGTGGAAAGGCGACTTCGGGCGCTACGTCGAGGTCGAGGTCGTGCGGCAGGCCGTATTCGGCGGCGAGGTCGATGGCGGGCGCGGCCACATCGGTGTGATAGACGCTGGGTAGCCATTTATCGGACGACTTCAGCGCCTGCGCAGCGAAACGCAGAGTCTTAAGCAGCAGGTCGGCGCGCTTGAGATCGATCATGTCGGCAGCAATGGCTTCGGTGAGCTGGTTGAGCGCCGAGAGCACGCTGGCCATCGATTCAAGCGGAGGCAGGTTCAGGTCGAGGCGCTGGTTACGAGCGCGGAACTGGGCCATGCGCATGCGTCGCGCGCGATGACGGAGGTGATTGCCGCAATAATGGCGACCGCTGGCGGCGGCCGATTTGCAGGCGCATCCGGTGTCGTCAACGTGTTTGCAAAGAGGAAGTGGTTGGGTCATGAGTGCTCTTTCCGCGAAAATTCGAGAACTGCGCCGTGGGGCGAAGGTCTCCAGTTTTTAGCGTGGGGATGTGTGGGAAGCGAGGCAAGGAAAATCGTGGTGTGGGGAAAACTAAAGTAACCGGATTTTTCCCGAATCGGGACGTGGCGAGTTCAGCAGAGAGACGCAGAGGCACGGAGAGTTCGGGCCTTTACTGCTGAGGTTAAAAGACCCACCCGGCCAAAATCAGGCCGGATGGGCCACCCGAGAAGCAGTTGTCAGTTGTCAGTGAGAGGCATGACACTCCCACCCTTTAACAAGAGAAGGGAAAGGATGGGGCACCCCGCGAACTAGCTGCCGTCCCGAAATGGAGCGGAGCGGAAGTAGAGATGCCGCGAGCGGTCGTGCTTCATCAAAAGCGGCGTAGCCTTACGGCAGCGCTGCTTTCGGGGAAAGGAGTCATGCCGATGAGAAACTATCGGTTTCACCTGAGCTACTGCGCGGCGGTCCTGTTTGTACTTTTCGCAGTTACACCGTTCACGTATGGCACCAATCTTGTGCCCCTGGTCGATATTGTCGGGGGAGGAGTAGCTACGGAACCGCTTGCCGACGCGGTTGGGGGATGGCAGTTTCACCTGGATAACCCAATTACCATTGGCGCTATCGGTCTATGGGACGAAGGGAAGCTTCCGCTCGATATATCCCACGACGTGGGACTCTGGAAGGCGGACCAGACCTTGCTGTGGGTGACGACCGTAGACAACGGCAGCATGCCTGTTGCTTCCACGTTTTCCGGTGGACAATGGCTGTTTACCGAGATTCCGGCATTGCGCTTGCCGCCTGGCGACTACGTGCTGGGAGCAGTCTGGGGCGATGCGATCATCGGCGCGGACCCGTTCCGCATCAACACCAGCATCATCACTTCGGGACTGAGCTACACGGGAGGCTGTGCTGCGTTCCTTTTGCCGGACCCGGAGTTGGTATTTCCTGATTGCGGCGGCGGTTCGGTTTCCAACGCCAGCTTCTTTGGGCCCAACGTTGCATTAGTTACCCCGGAACCGGGAAGCATTGCCCTGCTGGGCTGGGGTGTACTCAGTGCCGCGGGAGCATTACGGCGGAAGAGATAGGAGCGTGGCGGGCGCTCAACTTCCGAGCGTCGGAGGGGCCAGCTCGTAAGCGGCGATGAGTTCGCGCCATCGATCGGGTATTGCCACGGAAGTTTGCGCCTTGTAGTCGTAGGAGACCATGATCGAGAAGCCGTGTGCGGCCCGAAGCTGGCGAGAATCGCTCCAGATCTCGTAGGCGAAATCGAACGACTTGCGTCCCAGGCGGGCGATGCGGCACGCGACGGCAACTTCCTCGCGATAATCGAGTGGCTGCTCATAATCGAACTGTAACCGCGCCAGAATCATGCCGTTAGCGCCGTTGAGCGGCTCCTGCAGTACCTCGGTGAAGTAGTTACAGCGAATGGTCTCAACCCAGACGATGTAGGCGGCGTGGTTCACATGCTGCAACATGTCAACGTCGCAGTAGGGGACACGGAAACGCATGATGTATCGGAAGTCGGAGAGTGGCATTGGGTTTTTCCGTCGTAACCAACGGGATTATATCTGCCGTTGAGCGGTATCCACCCAGTTGGCGGTTGTCAGTCGTGAGCGAGAGTCAAAAGACCCACCCGGCCAAAATCAGGCCGGATGGGCCACCCGGGGAAAGGCTGGAGTCCCCGCCAGATTGTGTGGATATATTACGGACCTCTTGGAGCATTTTTCTCGCTGTGTTCGATAGCAGACGGACAACAGACAGACCGACAGATATTTACTAGTCGGATAGTTGTGATTCGGAAGATCGGCCTCGACGTTGCGAACGGGAGGTGGATCAAATGCTTGACGAAGAAACCCCAAACCATGAGTTCTACCGTAAGCAAGAGTTGCCACGAGAGAGTATCTGTCTGTCTTGCTTTCGCACCGTTCGGGCGGACAGCCCGGAGCGACTCGACGATGCGGAGAACGCCCACCGCAATCAGTGTCCCAACGGTATGAGAGTCCCAGAACCGCTGCACACTCCCCGGAGGGCGCAATGAGATGCGGTGGATCGATTGGCTGTTGTTGTGGAATTGGTCTTGTGATTGGCATCGGGTGTTCTTGTGATTGCATCCATGTATAGGTGTTCAATCTCGTCTTCCTACAGCGCCTGCAAGACGCACCTAGAGCCTGCCTGCACAATCCCATCCCTTCTGAGAATTCGCCCGCCATTCCGTAGCAGGTACCGACAGTGACATGTGTCACGTCGCGGTTGGCACCTGCACGCCCACCATTCAAGGCAGTAGGCAGCTGTCAGTTGCTAGTCGCTAGAGAAGGTCAAAAGACCCACCGGGCCAAAATCAGGCCGGATGGGCCACCTGCGGCCAGTAGCCAGCAGTCAGTAGCCAGCCAGAGTCAAAGAGAACGTCGAAAGACCCACACAAACAGAGGCGGCTTGTGTGGCGACTCGTGGGCTGTGGGGTAACCGGTAGTTGTGCGGGGCACCCGGCACGCAGGAGATTCAGGTCAGAAGCAAACAGTTTGTGAAAGTTTGTGCAGCGCTACCGTCAAAATTCAAACAAATTGTCAACAAATTGTCGATTTCGCGATGTGCCGTCCGTCTATGAAGTAGATTCCGGATAGAAACGGCGACGGGACCGAAAAACAGTAGCCCGACTCTTCCGTTTCCCGCGAATCACTGAAGGAGATTGCCATGTTGAAGACGACGGTGCAGGAAATTCGAGACACGACCATCATCCGCTGCCAGGGACGAATCATGGTAGGCGAAAACTTCGCGACATTGCGCGACGCCGTGATGAGGCACTCGTCGGCGGCCATGGTGGTCGTCGACCTGGCCGGCGTGAGGCGCATCGATGCCGGCGGCCTGGGAGTGCTTCTGGGACTCAATCAGTGGGCCAAGGGCAACGCCGTCCGATTCAAGCTGATGAACGTGATGCCCAAGGTGGAGCGCATGCTGAAATTGACGAAGGTCGATCGGGTGTTCGAATTCTGCTCGATTGCAGACATGTTCTGCCTGGTGCTGCTTGCCCATCTGCCGGGAAGAAGCAGTCGCCAGTTGCCGGTTGTCAGTTGCCAGTGAAAGGCGGAGAAGCAGTTGCCAGTTGCCGGTTGGCAGTGAAAAGACTCACCCGGCCAAAGTCAGGCCGGATGGGCCACCCGGCGGATGGGTTGTTAGTTGTCAGAGAAGTCGAGACACCCACCCTTTCCCAAAAGAAGGGAAAGGATGGGGCACCCACAGATTTTCGGGTTACAATCTGCGCCTTCGTACGAGTTATTTGTAGTTCGTGCGAGGAGGAGGCGCTATGCCGTGCGGGAACAGTACTTACAAGGGACGCTACGCATTTACAGGTACGGGGTTTGTTACGAACCACGCAGTGACTCCACCTGGTCCAGCGGAGCCAATCGCGGTGGTGGGCCACTTCAAAGCGGACGGAAAAGGCCACATCATCGGAAGTCAAACCCGAAGCTTCGAGGGAGCCATTTTCAATGAAACCTTCACCGAGACCTATAAGGTGAATCCGGATTGTACGGGGGCTTCTCAAAAGCACCTGCCAGCGACCACGATCACTACTAACTGGCATTTCGTGATACTTCACGCGGGCAAGACCGTAGTCTCCATCGAGGCCGATAAAGATAGAGTGTTGACCATCCGGGCGGAGAGGATGTAAGTCGGCACGCCGGCAAACACAGTTGCCAATTGCCGGTGAAGGTCAAAAGACCCACCTGACCAAAACCAGGTCGGATGGAGCACGTGCTTGCGTTGGGCTCCCGCACCCACGTTAGGCCAAAAGAAGGCCGAACGTGGGGCACCGGCGCCACCATCCGCACCTCGACTTACTTTTCCCAGGCGAAAATCTGTTTCCAGTCATTCTTCATGCTGATGACGGTCCAGCCTTTGGCCTTGGCCTCGTCGTATAGAGCCTGGGTGAAGGTGCCGACCTTGGAGTCGGGCAATCCTCGCGCGGGGCCGTAGGCGTACTCGCGCTGCGCGTCATCGTGGAGCACCAGCATTTCGAGCGAAGCTCCGCCGCCGGCCTGGGTGTACTCGAGCATTTGCTGATCTCCGGTGGAGTTACCGAAGGCAGCTTTGGGGTGCTTGCCGATGAAGAGATAAATGTCTTCGGCCTTGCCGGCAAAGTTGTTGTTGAGCAGAAGCTTGGGGTCGCGCAGGAGGACGCCTTGTCCGTCCTTGTTGTATTCGTACTTGGTGTCGAGGGCCGAGCCGACAATCTGCTCAGGTGGTATGCCATAGACGGGCTGCGCGTAAGCGCGAACGAAGTCCTGGCCGCCGCCGGTCACGATGTAAGTGCGGTAGCCGTTGTCGCGCAGATATTTCAGGACCTCGAGCATGGGCTGATAGACCATCTCGGAATACGGCCGGTCGAAGCGGGGATGCTTCGCGCTCGCCATCCAATCTTTCACGATGGGAGGGAAGGCTTCGGCGGTCATGCCGGTGGAGGTCACGGCGAAGACGAGTTCGATGTCCTTCATGGAAAACTTCGCCATCGCGGCTTTGTCGCCGGTAAGGATGGCCTGGAACGGCATTTTGGTCTTCCATTCGGGATGCTGGGGCGCCATCTCGGCCACGCGGTCGAAGGCGAACAATACCTGCGAGTACATGGGCTGTTCGACCCAGGTGGTGCCGTCCTGATCGAAGGTGGCAATACGGTCTTCGGGCGCAACGAACTTGGGGTTGGACTTGTCGGTGGTGGATTTCACGAACTCGAGGATCGCCTGCTTCGCGGGGCCGTCGTTCCAAGAGGGCAAGGGATCGGCGACAGCGGCCGCGGACGGTTGTCCTGCGGTTGGAGTGGCGGGAGTTGGGCTATTGGTGCAACCAACGAGTACCAGAGCTAAGAGCAGGGATGAGAGAAATGCCAAAGCGATGTTTCATTGCGGTAGCTCCTGATGGTGGCGCCTGTGCAGTCTTCTCTTTGCCGAATGGCCCACCCCGGCAAAAGAAGCCGGAGTGGGGCACCCACTAGTGGCTAGCGGCCGGTTGCCAGTGATCGTTAGGGTTGACCGGGGCCCTGTTGTTGCATCTGCTCCATCAACTCCTTGGGCGGCGGAGGGATGGTGATGTCCACCTTGTTCACGGGGCCGAGGGTGCTGAGTGGCTTGTCGAATTCGTTGGAGTTGCCGACCACCAAGACCGCGAGTTTGTCCTTCTGTAAATACTTGCGCGAGACCTGAGTGACCTGGTCGCCGGAGACCTTCTCGATCTCGGTGCGATAGCGCTCGAGGAAATCGAGCGGGTAGTGATAGAACTCGTAGGCCATTTTTTCGGCGAGCACCTTGCCGGGAGAATCGAAGCGGAAGATGAAGGAGTTGAGGATCTGGTCCTTGGCGCGCTTGAGCTCGTCAGGGTCAGGATTCTTCTCGTGCATCTTGTCGATCTCTTCGTACAGCGCCTGCACTCCGGCCACGGTCGAACCGCTCTTGGTTTGCATGCGAATGTTGGTCATGCCGGGATGGCTGAAGCTGGTGCCCACGCCTCCGCCGACGCTGTAGGCGAGGCCTTTGGCGGCGCGGACATTGTTGAAGAGGCGCGAGGAAAAGCCTCCGCCGAAGATTTCGTTCATCACGGAGACGGCGAAGTAGTCGGGATTGTTGCGAAGGATTCCGAGGTCAACCATGGCGATGGTGCTCTGGTTGATGTCGTTCTTTTCGACGAAGTAGTAGCCGGGCTTGGTCTGCGCGAACTTGATGTCGGGATCTTTCGCGGCGGGACCCTTCGCCCAGGGTTCGAAGGTCTGGCGAAGCTTGGCTTCCATCGTCTTGGGATCGAAGTCGCCGCTGATGCCGAAGATGATGTTGTTGGGATAGACGTACTGCTTGTGCCAGTCCAGCAGGTCGGCGCGTTTGACGGCGGCGACGGTGCTGAATTCTTCCTCGCGGGCGTAGGGGCTGTCTTTGCCGAAGGCGAGGATGGCGCTTTCGCGTCCGACGATGGAGCTGACTTCGTCGTTACGGCGAGCGATGCCGGTGTACATCTGCTCCTTGGCAAGCTCGAGCTTGTCGTCGCGAAATTCGGGGTTACGCAGCAGGTCGAGGTACATGTCGAAGACGGCGTCGAAGTCGCCCTTCAGACAGTTGAGCGAGATGGTAGTGGAGTCGGAGCCGTCGCCGGTTTCAATTTTGGCGGCGCGATCTTCGAGGAAGTCGTCCATCTGGTCGCCGGTTTTGGTCTTTAGTGCCGCCGGTGCGCCAGACTTCGCCGTAGAGGCCAACGAGTCCGGTCTTCGCGACTGGTTCGGAGACGGAGCCGCCACGAATGCGCGCAGTGGCCGAGATCAAGGGCAACTCGTGATCGGGTTGCAGGAAGATCACCATGCCGTTCGATAACTGGATGCGCGTGGGCTGCTGCGGCTGAAAGGCCGGCAGCGGAGGATACTTGAGATCGTTCCAGGGCGTGGGCTGCGTTTGGGCTGCGAGGGTGGAGAGCGTCAGGAGCGTGAATAAAACCAGTCCGGATAAGATGCGGGGTAGAGGTCCTTCGACTGCGGCATCGCAAAAGCGGCGACGCCTCCGCTCAGGATTTCGCCTGCTGGCTCCCGCTTCGCTCACGCCATCAAAACGGCTCAACATTAGTTGGCTCCTTTCGCAGCCGCTGCGGGCTCGGTGACGGTGTCGATGGTTCCGATGGTGCGATTGTTGTCCTGGAAGACCTGGTTGGCGACGCGGCGGATATCGGCCTTGGTGACCTTGTCCACCTTGTCGAGGTAGCGGAAGAGTTCGCGCCAGTCGCCGTAACGCGTCTGGTAGATGGCGAGTTGCTGGGCGAGTCCTTCGTTGGAGGCGAGGCCGCGAATGAGATCGGCCTTGGTGCGGGTCTTGAACATCTGCAACTCTTCGTCGGTCACGTCCTCGGTCTTCAGCTTGACGATCTCGGCCTGGATCGACTTCTGGATTTCCTGATTGGTGTGGCCGGGTACGGGAACTCCGTAGAACGCGAACAGGTGAGCGTATTTGGTGCCGGGGAATCCGGAGAAGCCGGCAGCCGCGGCGGCGATCTTCTGGTCGCGGACGAGGGAGCGGAACATGCGCGAGGTACGTCCGTTGGACATGATATCGGTGATGGCGTCGTACACGGCGTCGTCGGGATCGAGGTAGCTGGGCCGGTGATATCCCTCGACGTAGAAGGGCTGCGCCATATCGTGGAGCTTCACTTCGCGGACGGAATTTTGCGGCGGCTCAACCGTGGTCAACTCGGTGGGCTTCGACTTGGTAGGAAGCTGGCCGAAGTAGCGCTCGACGATGGGCATCACTTCGTTCGGGTCAAGGTCGCCGACGAGCGCGATCACCATGTTGCCGGGAACGTAGTAATGATGAAAGAAGTCGGAGGCGTCAGTCGCGGAAAAGGCCTGCAAGTCGGAAGCGTAACCAACTGTGGGGCGATGGTAGGGATTGGCGTCGAACGCGGTGCCGAGGAACTGCTCGACCAGGCGGCCGGTGGGCGTGCTGTCGGTACGCATGCGGCGCTCTTCCATGACCACGTTGCGTTCTTTGTAGAACTCGCGCATTACGGGGTTGGCGAAGCGGTCGGACTCGATGGCGGCCCAGAGTTCGACCATGTTCGACGGCATGGAGTACATGTAGCCGGTCTCGTCGTAGGAGGTGAAGGCGTTCATGCCGACGCCGCCGTGGCTCTCGACGATTTCGCCGAACTGGTTCTTGATGACGAACTTGTCGGCAGCGGCGATGGCGTCCTGCCACTGTTTCTGGAGTTGGGCGAGCTTCTGAGGATCTTTACCGATACGCTTGATGCGCTCGGCCTCGTAGGCGGCGTAAGCCGTTTCCACGTTGGCCAGGGCGACCTTCTCTTCGGCGTAGTTGGTGGTGCCGATGTCGGGAGTGCCCTTGAAGGCCATGTGCTCCATCATGTGCGCGAGGCCGGTCTTGGAGAGCGGGTCTTGTGCGGAACCGGTGTCGACCATGGTGAAGAAGGAAAAGACCGGCGCTTCAGGGCGGCGAAGGATGAGAACGGTCAGTCCATTGGGAAGGGTCTTTACGGTGACGCGCTTTTCGAATGACGCCAGATCCTGCGCGACAAGTGGCAACGCGAAGGCCAGCAGCAGGATTGCCACCAGCTTCGCAGAACTTCGCTTCATCGTGCCTCCACGAAAGTCAAAATAGCCAAGAAGGTACAGTTTACGACGGAGTTGCGGCAGAATGGGAAGCAGGGCGGTCGAAAGCTGATTGCCGAGTAGTAGAAAAAAGTTGCGTTTTGCCTGCGAATCGCGGGAGACGGGCTGCACGGATGGCGGAATACATCTTCTTTTATGGGACACTGCTGCCACAGCACGCGCCTGCGGCGGTGCGCGAAGTGCTGGCGGCGCTGCGTCCGTGGGGCGAGGGATGGGTGCGCGGAACGTTGTTTGATTTCGGGCCGCATCCCGGCGCGGTGCTGAGCGATTCGGCGGAAACACGCGTGTATGGCAGGGTGTTTCAACTGCCGGAAGACGAGAGCGTGCTGGCTCGGCTGGACGAATATGAGGGGTACGATCCCGCGTTTCCGAATTGCGAATGGTTCGCGCGCAGGCGGGTGCCGGTGACGATGGAGAACGGTAGCACGCTGGCGTGCTGGATTTATGAGTACAAGGGCGATGTCGCGGGACTGCCGGTCATCGCCAGCGGACGCTTCGCGAAGCTGAGATCCTAACAGGGAGGGGCATTAATTGGCTGATTCGTCATTACCGCTGTATGTTGGCACATCCGGCTGGGCTTACGCTGCGTGGAAGCCGCAGTTCTATCCGCAGAAGCTGGCGGCGAAGAACTTCCTGAAGCACTACGCGACCATGCTCAACACGGTGGAAGTGAATTACACGTTCCGGCGTTCACTTTCGGAGAAAGCTGCGACGTCGTGGATTAATGATGTTGGGCCGGAGTTTCGCTTCGCGCCGAAGGCCAATCAGTTCATCACACACATACGGCAACTGAAAGACCCGGCCACGCTGGAGCGGTTTCTGCCTACGCTCGAACCGATCGGCAAGCAGCTTGGGCCGATATTGTTTCAGCTGCCTCCGCTGCTGAAGGCGGACAATCCGCGGCTGAGCGAGTTTCTCGCGCAATTGCCGCGTCATATTAAGAGCGCGTGGGAGTTTCGTCATGAGTCATGGTTTGCGGACGAAACGTATCGCACGCTGAAGGAACACAACGCCGCGCTGTGCGTGGCAGAATCGGAGTCGCTGGTTACTCCCGAGGAACGGACTGCGGGCTACATCTACTTTCGCTTTCGTAAGCCGAGCTATGGGCCTGAGGATCTGCGCGGACTCACCGAACGGGTGCAGCGCTGCGTGGCTGACGGCATGGAGACGTACGCGTACTTCAAGCACGAGGAAGACCCGAGAAGCCCCCTGAATGCGCTTGAACTGCTGGAGACGGTGCGGAAGAATCTCCAAGCCTGAATCTGGTCGGCTATTCCCATTTCGCGGCAAAAGTAGAACATACTCGGGCGGTTGAGTTCTTGATCGACGTGTCGCCGGCTATAGGCGTATCGGCGAGACACACCGGGTGCGGAAAAAGTCTTTTCTGACGGCGGCACAGAACACAGGGGCTAAAGCCCATGACCCATTTGCTATACGTTACGGCACGACTAACGGCACGCCCTGATACGAATCGTTCGCCAAAGCAAGTTTCTCGCAAGCTGGGAAGTCGTGCCGTGATACGCCGCTAGAGTAGGGGCTGTTAAGCCGGTTGAATTGTGCAAAGTGCCGATCCCAATCTGCGGCTGGTGGCGTCGTTCCTCGATTACCTCAAAGTCGAGAAGGGGCTGGCACGGCTGACGGTTTCTGCTTACGAGTCGGACCTGGAACAGTATTCGGGATTCCTGCTCAAGCGGAAGCGCGCGCTGCGGGATGCGCGACGGCAGGATGTGCGCGACTTCCTGAATTCGCTGCTGTCGAATGGAGTCGATGGACGGAGCGTGGCGCGGAAGCTGTCGGCGCTGCGACATTTCTACAAGTACCTGCTGCTGGACCGCTACATCACCGTTGATCCCACGCTGAACATCGATAGCCCGCGGCAGTGGAAGGTGCTGCCGAAGTCGCTGGCGATGGACGAAGTGGAGCGTGTGTTGCAGGGGCCTCCTCGAGCCAGGGATGATCGATTGTCGCAAGCGTTGACGCTACGCGACCGCGCGATCCTCGAGGTGTTTTATGCCGGGGCGCTGCGCGTGTCGGAAGTCATCAACGTAAAGCTGGAAGATTTGAAGCTCGAGATGGGATACGTGCTGGTGCGCGGCAAGGGCGACAAGGAACGCATTGTGCCGCTGGGTGCGGCGGCGCAGGAAGTGGTGCAGACGTATATGCGCGATGGGCGTCCGGTGCTGGCGGCAGGAAAGTCGTCGCCGTCGCTGTTTGTGGCGCGGGGAGCGAAGCCGATCACGCGCCAGCGCGTATGGCAGTTGGTGAACGATGCGTCGGCGCAGACGGGGCGACACGCCAGCCCACATATGCTGCGGCACAGTTGCGCGACCCACATGGTGGAGAACGGCGCCGATTTGCGTACTGTGCAAACGATTCTGGGTCACGCGGACATTTCGACTACGCAGGTTTACACGCACCTTGCCCTCGACCGGCTGAATCGCGTGTACAAGACGCATCACCCACGCAGCAAGAGCCGGGTGGCGGCGAGCGAGAGCAAGCGAATGACGAAGCCCGGCGCAACGATCGTGGAGAAAGCGGTGGCGAAGTTTATCGGCGCGCTGAAGAGCCGTAACGCTTCGCAGCACACCACCAAGGCCTATGAAAAGGACCTGGCGAAATTTGCTGCATACGTTGGCCCGCAGGATTGGCGCGACATCGATCACGTGCTGATACGCGGGTATCTTTCGACTTTGTATGAGGCCGGGCTGAGCAAGCCGTCGGTGGCGCGCGCGCTGGCGGCGTTGCGGTCGCTCTATCGCTGGCTGGCACAGGAAGGCGTGGTGGAGCAGAATCCAGCGGCATTGGTGGCGACGCCGAAGCTGCCCAAGAAGCTCCCGCGCGTTCCGACCATCGAAGAAGTGAACACGGTGCTCGACGCGGCGATGCCGGAGTCAGCGGCGTTTCCGGAGCGCGATCGGGTCATTCTTGAGTTGCTGTATGGATGCGGAATTCGCAACTCGGAGCTGATCGGCATCAATCTCGACGACATTCGCTGGTCGAACGAAGTGGTGCTGGTGCGCGGGAAAGGGCGCAAGGAACGCTACGTTCCATTTGGCGATTCGGCGGCGGCGGCGGTGCGGGAGTATCTTCCTGCACGACAGAAGACGCTGGCGGAGACGAAGCGAACCGCGGAGAAAGCGCTGCTGGTAAATCTGCGTGGGACGCGGCTGAGCACACGTAGCGTCGGGCGCATCGTCAAGCAGATTGCCGTCGCGAATGGGCTTTCGCCCGATGTGCATCCGCACACGTTGCGGCACGCGTTCGGCACGCACATGCTGGAGGAAGGGGCCGACCTGCGAGCGATCCAGGAGATGCTGGGGCATGAGCGGCTCTCGACTACGCAGCGCTACACGCAGCTCACGGTGAAGCATGTGATGGAAGTGTATGACCGGACGCATCCGCATGCGAGGAAGAGCTGAAAGCAGTTGCCAGTTCAACCGCCAGTTGTCGCCAAAGATGCGGGCTTCTCGTCGCCGCGCAGTTCGTGGTAGGCCCCAATCACGCGGTCGCGGATTTCAGTCGTCATAGCGGCGTGTTGCGACTCGGGATTCGGGCCGAGCGGAGGCGGATAGACGGGATCGAGGAAACGGACCTTTAAATTCGAGAGGCCACGGAATTTCTCGCCACGCGGCCAGGCTTCGAAAAAGCCTTCGAGCGCCACCGGAACGACCGGGCATTGCGCGTGGATCGCGAGAATCGCCGCTCCCTTCTTGAACATCTTCGGCGGACCGTCGATGCTGCGCTCGCCTTCGGGGAAGAGCACGAGCACGCGGTTGTGGCGCAGGCCGTAGGCTCCCGCGCGCATTGCGGGCACGAGATTGGCGTCGGGATCGATGGGGACGAGGCGCATTTTAGCGGCGAGCCAGCGCATCAGTCTGCTGCCGAAGACTTCGCTGGTGCCGACGTAGAAGGTATCGCGCATGATGTGCCACGGGAGGCACGCCACCATGACCGGCCCGTCGAGAAAGCTCTGGTGATTCGGCGAAAGAATAAACGGCCCAGACTTGGGGAGCTTTTCCATTCCGTCGGCCTTGAGCTTGAACAAGTCGCGCAGCATCAGATAAGCGATGCGTAGTCCGAAGTAAACCACGGGCGCGAGGATGGGATGGTTGGCGTCTACCGTCTTGCGCTCGACGTCGCCCGGGGGCTCGTTGATGACTTCGTCCCAACCGGCGGAGGAGCGCTGACCCTGTGCGCTGGCGTGCGCGAGGACGGCATCGACGAGATCGCGCACGGTGTAGATCTCGGATGCGACTGAGTCGGGAACGTTGGCGCCCATCTGCTGATCGAGGGAGACGAGAAGCTCGACGCGTTCCATGGAGTCGAGACCGAGGTCGAGTTCGAGATTGTCAGTTGGCGCGGGTGCGTCTTTCTTGAGCTTTGACGCTGCGTAGATAATGCCGAGCGCTTTGCTGACTTGCGGCTGCTGCATCCAATCTTGTTCTTCCGCAGTCAATTCGCGCTGCGCTGAGACGGCCGATTGTGTGCCCTCTCCCTGCTTGACGCGCTGCTCCACTTCAAAGCGCTTGATCTTGCGCGTGCTGGTGCGTGGAAGGTCGTTCTGCCAGATCTCGTAGCTCAGAATGCGCTTGGTGGGCGGCATCTTGGCGGAGAGTCCTTCGATTTCGAAGCGCAACATGTCGCCAATGTTGACGATCTTGGCGCGCTTGAGCGCTTCGAAGTCGGGCACGATGACGCCATGCAGCCGCTCGGAGAAGGGCTCGCCGGACGCGCTCTGCAGGCCTAAGACGCACACCTCTTTAATGTTGGGCGATTGCAGGTAATGGGCCTCGATTTCTTCGGGATAAATGTTCTTGCCGTTGCTGAGGACGATGACATCTTTCTTGCGGCCGGTGATGAAGTAGTTGCCGTTGGCGTCGCAATAGCCGAGGTCGCCGCTGAGGAGCCATCCGTCGCGATACATGGCGGCGGTGGCGTCGGGACGCTTGTAGTATCCGGCCATGACAATGCCGCCACGGAAGGCGACTTCGCCGACACTGACTCCGCCGTGCTCGGGTGAGGACGCGCCGTCGAAGATCTTCATTTCGTTGCCGGGAAGCGGCTTGCCGACAGAGCCCATCACGGGTTCGCGAGGCGGGGTGACACTGGCGGCGCCGCAGGTTTCCGTCATGCCATAGCCCTGCAGCATGGTGAAGCCCATGGCCTCGAACTGGCGGCCGATGGCGGGGTCGAAGCGCGAACCGCCGGTGACGAGATAGCGCATACGCGCGCCGAGCATGTGATGTACGCGTCCAAAGAAGACTTTGCCGAGATTGATGTGAAGCTTGCGAGCAATGGCTGAGACGCTCATCATCGCCTTGAAAAGCGAACGAACCAGCGCGCCTTTGTGTTGCACCTCTTTCTGAACGCGCTCCATGATGAGGTAGAAGAATTGCGGCACGCAGGCGAAGACGGTGATGTCGCGCTCCTGCAGCGCGCGTAACAAGTCGGCGGTGTTGAGTGACTCGAGGTAAACGACGCGCATGCCACACGATAACGGCAGCATGATGTTGGCCATCTGGGCTAGCGAGTGAAAGAGCGGCAGGATGCCGAGGATCGCGTCTTTGGGGCCGACGTCGATGACCTGGAAGACACCTACGGCCTCGGCCTCAAGGTTGCCGTGGGAGAGCATGACGCCCTTGGGATCGCTGGTGGTGCCCGAGGTGTAGAGGATCATGGCGATGTCGTCGGCAGTGACGGCGTGCGGCTGGAAGGTGCCTGGCCCGGCGGCGAATATGTCGGCCAGTAGCGACGCGTCGTCGAGCGGCTCATGTTCGTCGATAAGGACGAGCTTTACGGGCAGGTCTTTGACAGCCTCGCGGGCAGCAGGCGAGACGCTGGCGATCGCAGAAGAGCAGCATGGAGTCGGAGTCGAGGAGGAGCTTGCGTACCTGATCGACATGAAAAGCAGTATCGAGCGGGACGGCAGTGTTCCCGGACGCGAGCACTCCAAGGTAAGCGGCGACCCACCAGGGATGATTAGCGGCGAAAAGAGCACACTTGGAACCCTGCGCGACGCTCGACTGTTCCAGCCAGTGGCCGACGGATTCGGCCATGTTGCGGAGTTGGGTGAAGGTGTAGCTCTCGACGGGCGGAGAGCCCGCAGCAACCGTCGAGGAATCATGCTGAAGTTCAACTGCGATCAGATCAGGGAAGCGGCTGGCCGTCTCCGTGAAGCGGTCGTAGAACATGGGTGCATCTTACGCTGCTGCGGTGGACGGAGAAAACCGTGCACCACGGAGCGCAGTCGCCAGTTGCCGGTTGTCAGTTGCCAGTGAAAGTCAAAAGACCTGTGCAAGCAAAGGCGGCTTGTGTGGGGCACGGTTGGGGATGGCGCGGACAAACAGTGGGTCCTTCGCCTCCGCTCAGGATGACCAATGCCAGGGATCTTACGGTCCGCCAAAGTGCGACCGGGGCGGGCCGGCGGCATCCAATGTGTTAGCCTTTAACGTGGGGAAAGTGTGCGCCTGAGGCGTGTGCGAGTCCCTGAAAACAAAGGCAAAACAGGGGCTGAAGCCCACGTTTATGGAAGCCTGTCGGCGCGACTGAAGTCGTGCCCTGACACAAAGCCGGCCGTATCCCCGATTTGAACGGATAGGCGATACCAGGCTTCATAGGAAGATTGCATTGATCAATAAGTTAATGGCCAAGGTTTTTGGCACCAGCAATGAGCGCGAAATGAAGCGCCTGATGCCGCTGGTGGAGCGCATCAATGCTCTCGAGCCGGAGATGAAACAGCTCTCCGATGAGCAGCTCCGAGCCAAGACCGATGAGTTCCGCGCGCGCATTCGCGAGCGTGTGGACAAGATTGAAGACGTAGACGAGAAAGCCGCGGCGCTGAAAGAAGTTCTCGACGAAATCCTGCCCGAAGCGTTCGCGGTAGCCCGCGAAGGTAGCTGGCGCGTGCTGAAGATGCGGCATTTCGATGTGCAGCTCATTGGCGGCGTCGTTCTGCACCAGGGCAAGATCGCCGAGATGAAGACCGGTGAAGGCAAGACGCTGGTCGCCACGCTTCCGGTTTACCTGAATGCTCTTGCCGGGAACGGCGTCCATGTTGTCACGGTCAACGATTACCTGGCCAAACGCGACTCGGAGTGGATGGGCAAGCTCTACACCTTCCTCGGGCTGACGGTGGGCGTCATCGTTCACGACCTCGACGATCGCGAGCGCAAGGAAGCCTACGGCGCGGATGTTACGTACGGCACCAATAACGAGTTCGGCTTCGACTATCTCCGCGACAACATGAAGTTCGACCTTGCCGATTGCGTGCAGCGCGGCCACAACTTCGGCATTGTGGACGAAGTGGATTCGATCCTGATTGATGAGGCGCGTACGCCGCTCATCATCAGCGGTGCCAGTGAGGAATCGACCGACAAATACTACAAGGTGAATCGGATCATTCCGCAACTTGAGCTAGGCGAGGAAATCGATCACGGTGCGGGCGAAGACAAGGTTCTGACCGGCGATTTTGTGGTGGATGAGAAGCATCGCACCATCACCGTCACCGACAAAGGATGGGAGAAGGTCGAGCGGTTGCTGGGCATCGGGAACATTGCCGATCCGGAGAACTGGGACCTGAAGCACCACGTCGATACGGCGGTAAAGGCGCACGCGCTATATCGCCGCGACGTGGAGTACGTAGTGAAAGACGGCGAGGTGCTCATCGTCGATGAGTTCACCGGGCGCCTGATGCCGGGGCGGCGCTGGTCCGACGGATTGCACCAGGCGGTCGAGGCGAAGGAAAACGTCAAGATCGAGCGCGAAAACCAGACGCTGGCGACGGTCACCTTCCAGAACTACTTCCGCATGTACAAGAAGCTGGCCGGCATGACCGGTACGGCCGAAACCGAAGCTCCCGAGTTCGACAAGATTTACAAGCTGGAAGTCGTAGTGGTTCCGACGAACCGTGAGATGAGGCGCGTCGAAAATTCCGACGTGGTATATCGCACGGAGAAGGAAAAATACTTCGCGGCGGCTGACGAGATCATGAAGTTTGCCCAGACCGGGCAACCGGTGCTGGTTGGTACCACGTCGGTGGAGAAGTCGGAGCGGCTTTCGGACCTGCTGAAGAAGAAGGGCGTGAAGCACGTGGTGCTCAACGCCAAGTACCACGAGAAGGAAGCGGAGATTGTCGCGCAGGCCGGACGCAAGAATGCAATCACGATCGCGACCAACATGGCAGGACGCGGTACCGACATTCTTCTGGGCGGTAATCCTGAGTTCATGGCGAAGCAGGAGTGCATCAAGAAAGGGATTGCGCAGCAGTTGAAGGCTGCCGCGGGCGAGGTTACGGCCAAGCCCGACGATCCGAACCTTTCGTACTTCTACTATGGCGGCAACGAATACCAGGTGCCGACGGCGCAATGGCAAGAGTTGAACGCGAAGTACAAGGCCGAGACAGACCGCGAGCATGAAGATGTCGTCGGTCTCGGCGGTCTCTTCATTCTCGGTACAGAGCGGCATGAGGCACGCCGCATCGATAACCAGCTTCGTGGACGCGCGGGACGCCAGGGCGATCCGGGTGCGTCGCGCTTCTATCTGTCGCTGGAAGATGACCTGATGCGCATCTTCGCGAAGGAGTGGGTGTCGAACCTGCTGCAGCGGCTGGGTATGGAAGAGGGCGTTCCAATCGAGTCGGGCCTGATTACGCGGCGTATCGAGGCTGCGCAGAAGGCCGTGGAAGGCCAGCATTTCGAAGCTCGTAAACACGTCCTGGAATATGACGACGTGATGAACAAGCAGCGCCAGGCGGTGTACGGATTGCGCCGGCAACTGCTCGAAGGGCTCGACCAGAAGGAACTCATCCTCGAAGATTACGTGCGCGATATCCTCGGAGGCCTGCTCGACAAGTATTGCGCCAAGGAAGCGCATCCCGAGGATTGGGACATCAAGAACCTGAAGAACGAGATCTTCACTCGGTTTGGGGTAGACATTGAGAAGGAAGGCGTCGAGGCCGACAAGCTCAATCGCCAGGAACTGGGAGACGCGATCTTCGAGCGGTTGAAAGGCCGCTACGACGCCAAGGAGTCGTTGATCGGCGCCGATGCCATGCGGCATCACGAGCGCATCATCATGTTGAGCGTGCTCGACCAGCAGTGGAAAGACCACTTGCTGAGCATGGACCATCTGCGCGAGGGCATTGGTTTGCGCGGCTATGGTCAGCACGATCCGCTGGTCGAGTACAAGCGCGAGTCGTTCGACATGTTCGAAGCCATGATGGAGCGCTTCGAGGAAGAGACCGTTCGCTACCTGTACCTGATGCAGATCATCGAGCGCCGGGAAGATGGAGGGACGTATAGCAGCGGCGGTCCGATGGATGGCGGAACGCAGGGCGGCGCGGGAGCACCTGTCACTTCCGGAAACGGCAGCAACGGATCAGGTGGGCATCGGTCGCGGGCAACGACCACCATGGACGACATGGAGGCGGAATTCCAGCGCCGTAAGCGCCGCGAGCTTGACCAGGCGCGCATGGCGGGAGGCGGCTCGCAGGACCCGGTGCAGCAGGTTGTGCGCGGCGATAAGGTCGGGCGTAACGATCCTTGTCCTTGTGGAAGCGGCAAGAAATATAAGAAGTGCTGCGGAGCGTAAGATTCGGCGAGCAGCGATTTTCGTCCCGTCGCATTTGCGGCGGGATATTCTTTTGAGCGGAGTTTAGTGAGTTAGCGTGGCTTCCTGTGCACAATGCGGTACATCGCTGCCTGACCAGGCATTGTTCTGTCCAACATGCGGCGATGCTGTGTCTGCACCTCGAGTGGAAAGTCCGCCGCAGACTCCTATTTCGCAAGAGGCGGCGCAGCCTGTAGCTTCGCCGGCTGCTGCGGCCCCGATTCGGCAGGCGGGATCTCCCGACGTGCCGCTGCCCTTGGAAGAAAATATCGCGGCGGTAATTGCCTACATCACCGTCGTTCCGGCTGTCGTATTCCTGTATCTCGACCCGTTCAAGCGCAACCGCTTTGTACGGTTTCATGCCTGGCAGCATCTTCTTCTGTTCGGGGTTGCCATCGTAGGGGCCATTGCGGCCAGTATCTTATGGATGCTGCTGCAACTCATGCCGTTTATGCGGGTGCTGGTATTTCCGTTTACCGGCCTGATTGGCCTGGCATGGTTCTTTGTGTGGCTGCTGCTGGTCGTGAAAGCCTACCATCACCAACTTTTCAAGCTGCCCTACATCGGCGACCTCGCCGAAGAACGCATGAATCCCTGACCGCGGCGCCGTATCCTGTGGTTGTTCCGTTTGCGGGAATCAGGTAGCTTGTACCTTCTGCTTTTACAGCCGTGGGAGGACTTATGTTCACCTCATTACCGGCGTTGCGCCGGCTTATCATCACCTTTCTGGCCTTATCCGCCGGCGTCCTCCTGCGGGCACAAGCGGCTTCGCCATTCACTGCTGACCAGAAGACCGAAGTGGACGGCATTGTTCACAAAGTTCTGGAGCAGTCCGGCGTGCCGAGCGTGTCCCTGGCGGTGGTGAAGGACGGCAAAATCGTTTACACGCAGGCCTACGGCAACGCCAGGCTCGACCCTTCGCTGACAGCCACGACTGCAATGCCCTACAGCATCGGATCGATCAGCAAGCAGTTTACGGTGGCTGCTGTCCTTATGCTGCAAGAGCAAGGAAAACTCTCGCTCGACGACAAGGTAGGGAAGTGGCTTCCGGACCTCACTCGCGCTAATGACATTACGATCCGGCAAATTCTGTCGATGACGTCCGGCTACCAGGATTTCTGGCCACAGGATTACGTGATGCCGATGATGCTGAAGCCGGCGAGCACCACGGAAATCCTTAATGGTTGGGCGCGCATACCCCTGGACTTCGATCCCGGAACGAAGTGGCAATATAGCAACACCAATTACGTGATCGCTGGACTGATTGTAGAGAAGGCAGGCGGCAAGCCACTCTACGAGATGTTGCAGGAGCGTATTCTGCGCCCGCTGAGTATGAGTAGCGCGCTTAACACCGATGCGAAAAAGATGGGCGAAGGTAATCCCGCAGGCTATTTCCGCTATGCGTTGGGACCACTGCATCCCGCTCCGAAGGAGGGTGTCGGCTGGATGTTTGCTGCCGGAGAATTGGCGGTGACGCCGGAAGACCTCGCCAAGTGGGACATCTCGCTCATGCAGGAATCGCTGCTGAAGCCCGCGTCGTACCTGGCCATGGAGACGGAGACCGTCTTGCTGAACGGACTGGGCACCCGCTACGGACTGGGGATGGGCGTGTCAAGCACCCGCAACCATCGTGTGCTGGAGCACGGCGGCGAAGTCTCGGGGTTCACGGCCGAGAACCTCGTGTTGCCGGACGACAAGTTCGCCGTCGCGGTGGCGACCAATCAGGATGCAGTGTCCGCGGCCGGTGACATTGGCCGGCAGATCATGAATGCGTACTTGAACAGCCTGAACGTCTCCGATCCAAAGCAGGATGCACTCGTCCGGAAAGTGTTCGACGACCTGCGGCAAGGGAAAATCGACCGCAGCCTGTTCACCGATAATGCCAACTTCTATTTCACCGACCAGGCGCTGAAGGACTATTCGTCGAGCCTGGGGACGCTGGGTGATGTGGAGAGCTTCCGCCAAACGTCGAGTTCGCTGCGCGGTGGAATGGCTCACATGCTCTACGAGGCGAAGTTCAAAGACAAAACCGTAGGCATCAACATCTACCAGATGCCGGACGGCAAACTCGAGCAGTACCTGATTGCGGCGCAACAGTAGGTGCCACAATCTGCGTTTTTCCGAATGCAGGCATTGCAGATGGTTGACACAGGTCATCCTGACATGCATTTCTATCTACTTTTCATTCGCTCGGAGCCGTATTCTTAACAGTTCGATTTTGAGACGGAAACTCCGCTGGTGATTCGCGGAGCGTAACGGAAAGGGTCTGTGAGGATCAGGGTTTTCTATCACGATAAATGTTTCGATGGCGCCTGTTCGGCGGCGCTGTTCACCCGTTTTTACCGCGAGCGTATCCGCCAGAACGGCGATTTCGAGTACGTCGGGCTGGTGCATAGAGCAGGCGCGCTGTTCAACGAAGAGGACTTCACCGGCGATGAGAATGCGATTGTCGATTTCAAGTACTCGCCTTCGCCGCGCATTACCTGGTGGTTCGATCATCATCAGAGTGCGTTCCTGACTCCGGCGGACGCTTCGCACTTCGAGCAGGACACCAGCAACACCAAGTTTTACGACCCTGACTACCGCTCGTGCACGAAGTTTATCGCCCAAGTGGCGAAGGAGCGCTTCGGCTTCAATCCGGAGCCCGTAGCTGAGGTGGTGGAGTGGGCCGACATCATCGATGGAGCGCTGTACTCCGACCCCGGCACGGCGGTGGAGATACGCGAACCGGCGATGAAGCTGACCATGGTGATCGAGTCGAACCAGGAGCAGGGATTCATTCCGCGGCTGATCGAGATGCTGGCCTACCAGTCGCTGGACGAGATCATCCGCACGCCGGAGGTTGCGGACCGAATTCCGGCCCTGATGGAACGGCACCGCAAATCGATTGAGATTCTGCGCGACCGGGTCGAATGCAAAGACGGCACCGTCTTCTTCGACGTCACCGATCACGAACTCGAGGGCTACAACAAGTTCATCCCGTATTACCTGAAGCCCGATTGCACCTACAGCGTGGGATTGAGTAAGAGCAGCTTTCGCACCAAGGTCTCGGTGGGATCGAATCCGTGGGCCCCGGTTGAGCCGATCGTGAACCTGGCAAAGGTCTGCGAGCGCTATGGCGGAGGCGGGCATGCGCGGGTTGGTGCGATTTCGTTTCCGCCCGGCAAGATCGAAGTGGCAAGACAAGCGGCGCAGGAGATTGTGGCCGAGCTGAGGGCGAGCTACGTGGCGCGAACGACTATGTAGCGAGTGCAGCGGAGTTATAAAGCATCGTGAGTGCAGACCAAAAGCCCGATGACGATGTTTTTGAGGATGAATTCTTTGCTTCCTTGTATGACTGCATCAATCCCTGGTCAGTCAGTGATGACTTCTACTTTGAGCAAGCCGCTAGATCCGGCGGCCCGGTACTCGATCTGGGCTGCGGTACCGGCGCGCTGGCCTGCCGGTTGGCAGCAAGAAAACTCGAGGTAACAGGTGTCGATCCGTCCGAAGCCATGCTTCAGATCGCGCGGTCACGGGTCGATGGCGACAAGGTAAGTTGGATCAGAGCAGACGGACAAAGCATGCGGCTCCCGCAGCGGTTCAACTTCATTTACATGACTGGCCATGCCTTCCAGCAACTGTTGACGGACGAGGCTGCGGTCGGAGTGCTGCGAACTGCCGCCCAGCATCTCAAGGACGAAGGAATATTTGTCTTCGAAACGCGTAATCCTGCCGCCCAGGCGTGGCTGAACTGGACGCCAGAGCACTCTGAGCGCACGGTCCAGTCGGAACGGTATGGCCGGATTTCAGCGTTCTATGACGCCCAGACCGATCCTGCCAGCGGCATTATTACGATTGGCGAGCATTATCACTTGCTGGACCAGGGAGTGCGGCGGGTAGGCCGGAATCGCATCCGGTTCGTTGACCAGGAACACTTGTGTCGTCTGCTGGCGGAAGCCGGCCTCGAGGCGATCGATTGGTGCGGCGGTTGGGACCGGAAGCCGTTCTCGCGAACGAGTGCAGAGATTATCGTGACGACGCGGCGCTCCCGCCACCCATAGAAAAACGCAGTACACCCAGTTGTAGCGCTAGCTCTTGGGCGCGACGCGGACCATCTGTCGCAGCGTTACCGGCCAGCCATGATGCAGGCGGTTGGCAACTTTGCTTCCGGTCTTCGCGGCGTGTTGCCCCAGAAGCGAGCGCACCAACTCCTGGTCGCGCTCTTCGCAGGAGCCGAGGACCTCTACGTTGACGAACTCCGGATGGAATTTCTTTTCCTTCACGAATCGGCCGGTCGGGTCCCATACGAACGCCATTCCGCCGGTCATGCCTGCGCCGAAGTTCGTGCCGGTAGGACCAAGCACCACCACCGCGCCGCCGGTCATATATTCGCAAGCGTGGTCGCCGACGCCTTCGACGACCGCAGTTGCACCGGAGTTACGAATCGCGAAGCGTTCGCCTGCTCCGCCGACGGCGAACAGAGAACCGCCCGTCGCGCCATAGAGTGCGACATTGCCGACGATGACCTGCGCCGACTCCGTTCGTGCCAGCTTGCCACGGGTACGAATGACCAGCTCGCCGCCGGATAGCCCCTTACCGACGAAATCGTTGGCTTGGCCTTCCAGTACGAGTTTCATTCCTCCTCCGGCGAAGGAACCGAACGATTGTCCGGCAGTGCCGCGCAAACGGAAGTGAATGTCGGGTTGCAATTCCGGCTTTTGCGCGCGCAATAGACGCTAGTTCGCCCGAGAGCCGCGCGCCGAGGCTGCGATCCTCGTTGCGCACCGTCGCGCTCAGCTCAAACGGCTTCCCCGCCGACACTGCCGATAACGCCGGTTTTACCCATGCATCGTCCACCGGAGTTCGCTCTTCTGGACGCATGTTGCGCATACCCTGCCAACTCAGCGGGCCGTCACCCACCTGCACCAGCATCGGAGACAGGTCAAGCTTGCCATCGTTGCGGATCTGTTCCAGCAGATCGCTGCGGCCGATCGCCGCCTGAAGACTGGGCAGACCGAGGTCAGCCAGCATGCGTTGCAGGTCTTCGGCGATGTTCATGAAGAAGCGGACCACGTGCTCGGGCTTGCCGCGGAATTTCGCGCGGAGCTCAGGCTTCTGTGTGGCGATGCCGGTAGGACAAGTGTTGAGATGGCACTGCCGCGCCATGTCGCATCCCAGGGAAACCAGCACGGCCGTGCCGAATGAGAATTCGTCAGCGCCGAGTAAGGCCGCGATGAGGACGTCGCGCGCCGTAGAGAGTCCGCCATCGGTACGCAGTCGAACACGGCCACGCAAACCATTGGCGCGCAGAACCTGTTGCGCCTCGCTCAGTCCCAATTCCCACGGATTTCCTGCATGCTTGATACTACTGAGCGGCGAGGCGCCTGTGCCTCCGTTGTGGCCGGCGATAACGATATAGTCTGCATAGGCCTTGGCGACTCCCGCCGCGACTGTGCCCACCCCAAGCTGCGATACCAGCTTTACGCCGACCGGCGCGCGTGGATTGATGCGCTTCAGGTCGTAAATCAGTTGCGCCAGGTCTTCGATGCTGTAGATGTCGTGATGCGGCGGCGGACTGATGAGCGAGACTCCCGGCTGCGCATGCCGCAGCCGCGCGATCAGCTCGCTGACCTTGTGTCCCGGGAGCTGTCCGCCCTCGCCGGGCTTCGAGCCCTGTGCGATCTTGATCTCCAGCTCTTCGGCGTGTGCGAGATATTCCGCCGTGACGCCGAAGCGCCCAGACGCGACTTGCTTGATCTTGTTGTTGGTCAGCGATAGCACACCGTAGCTGTTTCCGTCGGGCTTGTAAGCAGCAGGATCCTCGCCACCCTCGCCGGTATTGGAGCGAGCCCCCAACTGGTTCATCGCCATCGTGATCGTCTGGTGCGCCTCAGGACTCAGAGACCCCAGCGACATGGCGCTGGCGATAAACCGCTTCACCAGGCTCGATGGCGGCTCGACTTCCCCCAACTCCAGCTTTGGCGCTGACGCCTTGATGGTGAGAAGGTCGCGCAGCACGGCAGGTTCACGCTCGTCCACCGCGCGGGCGTAGGCGCTCCATGCATCGGCCGGAGCCAGCGTGGCTGCCGTTTGCGTGGTTGTGCGTGCCGCGCCGACCGCGACTTGCAGATCGCGCGTGCGCTGCGGCTGCCAGGTATGCGGCTCGGCATGTTCAGCCTTGCGGAAGCGTACCCAGCCATAGTCCGGCAGCTCCGTCCCCACTGGTTCTGCGCCCCACGAAATCCGAATGGCCGCTTCGATGTCCGCAAAATTCTGCCCGCCCATCGGCGATACCGTGCCGGGGAAGCACAGGTCGGTAATCTCGGAGTCCAGGCCGAGCACGTCGAACAGTTGCGCTGCGCGATAACTGTCGAGCACCGAGATGCCCATCTTCGACATAATCTTGGCCAGCCCGCCGTCCATGGTCTTGAGTAATCGCGACTCGCCGTCGTCGCCAGCCAGCGAGCGGGCCGTCTGCAACGCGAGCCACGGACAAACGCATCCCGCGCCATAGCCGATGAGCACGGCCGCGTGATGCACGTCGCGGCAGTCGCCGGCTTCGAGCGCCAATCCAACGCGCGTCCGCAATCCGGCCTTCACCAGCGCCTGATGCACCGCTCCGGTTGCCATCGCCATCGGAATTGGCAGAACCTGAGCACACGCGGTGCGGTCGGTCATGAGCAGGATGCGCGCGCCTCCCTGGACCAGCTCCACCGCGCGCTGCTGCAACTCGTGGACCGCATCCTTCAGCGAATGTTCTTCGGCGAAGGTGCAATTCAGCGTAGCCAGGGGAAGCTCGTCGCGCAGCGCGTACGTACCCTCATGCAATGCGGCCATCTGTCCCAGCGAGAGAAAGGGCGACGGCAGTACCAGTCCGGGTAGCGGAGCATGCTTGTCGAGCAGGTGCGGCCACGGGCCCAAGCGAGTGCGCAGCGACACCACGCAGGACTCGCGCAGCGAATCAATCGGCGGATTCGTTACCTGCGCGAATCGTTGCCGAAAGAAGCCGTAAAGTGGCCGTGGACTGTGGGCCAGCGCCGCAATTGGGGTATCGTCGCCCATCGACCACACCGCTTCTTTGCTCTCCATCGCCATGGGAGTGACGACCATCTTCACTTCCTCGCGCGTGTAGCCGAAGCCGCGCTGCAAGCGCATGAAGTCATCTTTCTCCAGCGTGCTCGCCGGAGCAGGCGACGGATCGAGCGGTATGTCGTCGATGAGCTCAGTGTAAGGCGCCAGGTCGTCGAAATAGCGATCGAGTTCCTCGCCTTCTATCAGGCGGCAGCGCTCCAGGTCGAGCAGGATCATCTGCCCCGGCCCCAGGCGTCCGCTACGAATGATGGTGTCGGTATCGACGTCAGCCAGGCCGACTTCCGAACCTGCAACGACGAGGCCGGTATCCGTTATCACGAACCGGCAAGGCCGAAGACCGTTGCGGTCCAGCGCCGCGCCGACCATCCGCCCATCGGTGAAGACGAGTGCCGACGGCCCGTCCCACGGCTCCATGCAATCGGAGTGATAGCGATGGAATGCCGACTCCCGGATGCCGATGGCGGGAGGCAGCATCATGCGCACTGCTTCCGCAATGTTGCGCTCGTAGTTGCAAAGCAGTTCGGCAACTTCGTCCAGACTCATGGAGTCGGAACCGTCGAGCGTGTACAGCGGATTGCACTCGCGCGGCAGCAGTGCGGCGCGTGCATCCACGTGCGCGCGATTGCTCCAGATAGTGTTGATTTCGCCGTTATGCGCCACCATGCGCAGCGGCTGCGCGCGGTCCCAGGTAGGCAGAACGTTAGTCGCGTAGCGCTGGTGGAAAACCGCGAAGTGCGTGGCGTACTGCTTATTCTGCAGGTCGAGGTAGAACTCGTGCAGAGTTCGTCCAGTACACAGCGCTTTGTAAACCAGCGTGCGCGTAGAAAGCGAACAGATGTACGTACTGTTGCCGCCGCGCTCAAACGCCTTGCGCGTCGAGGAACAGACGCCGTTCCAATTCATCGAGGTTGCCGTCGAAATCGTCGGCGGTGGTCAGCAGTGCCTGGCGAATCACCGGCATGCAACCGGCAGCGATAGGTCCTAAAACCTCACGTGCGATGGGAACGTCACGCCAGCCGAGCCATTCGAATCCGCGGGCGGAGATGCACGCCTTAAAGCGCTGCGCGTCGCGATGAGCAGCCTCTTCATCTTTGGGAAGAAACAGCATTCCGATGGCAAGCGGCTGTTCGGGACGCAGCGTAATGCCCGTGTCTTTCAGGAGGTAGTCGCGCGGTACAGCGGTCTGGACGCCGACGCCATCGCTGCTCTTGCCATCGGCAGCAATCGCGCCGCGGTGCGCAAGACGGCCCAGTGCCGTTAAAGCGAGACGTAGAATTTCGTGTTCGGAGCGGCCGTGCAGGGTCGCAACAAAGCCGACGCCGCAGGAATCGTGATCAAAGCGGGAGCTTAGAAGGCTTTTGCCACCAGAAGAAAACTTGCTACAACCCATAGTCCACTATATATGGAACGTCCTGTGCATATGAAGGGATAATTACACGAAATTCGGCGTCGCGAAAAAACAACAGCGTCAATCGCTTACCCGCTTCCCAATATGGCAAAGTAGAGTGCAATGGATGGCGAACCGCGGCTTCAGAACCAGGGTCGCATTGCATTTACGTACCCTGATTTCACCCTGTATCAATCGGCGCGGTTCTTCACCGTCATGGCCACCGAGATGCAGTCGGTCGCCGTGGGCTGGCAGGTGTACGACATCACCAAGCGGCCACTCGACCTCGGCTATGTCGGGCTGGCGCAGTTTCTTCCGACCATCCTGCTGTTTCTAGTCGCCGGACACGCTGCCGATCGCTTCAATCGCCGCAACATCGTCGTCCTCTGTTATGCCGGACTCGCGTTGGCCTCGGCCCTTCTGCTTTGGTTGACGCTGGAAGGCTCGCACTCCGTACACGCCATCTACGCGGTCCTGGTGCTGGTGGGGGTGGTGCGCTCGTTCAACGGTGCAGCAGGCCAGTCGATGGTGCCGCAACTCGTGCCTGAGAAGCATTTCCCCAACGCCGTGGCCTGGTCGCAGACGGTTTTTAATGCAGCGACCATCATCGGTCCATCGCTTGGCGGATTGATCTACGCGGTCTTTCGCGGGCCTGCGGCAGTTTACGTCAGTTCGCTGACCGCGGCTGCGATATCAGTGGTTGCGGCGAGCCGCATACGACTGAACCCTGCCAAGCGTGATCCGGAACCGGTAACTCTCAACACGATATTCGCGGGATTCCACTTCATCTGGAAGAAGCGGCTGATTCTCGGCCTGATCTCACTCGACTTGTTCGCCGTATTGCTCGGCGGGGCCGTCGCCCTGCTGCCGGTATACGCGCGCGAAATTCTGCATACCGGCCCGTGGGGACTCGGCATTCTCCGCAGTGCTCCGGCCGTAGGAGCGGTACTGACCGCGGTTTTGCTGGCCCATCGGCCGCTGCGGCATCGGGCTGGAGCAACTATGTTGTGGTGCGTCGCCGGATTCGGCGTCTTTACCGTCGTCTTCGGGCTATCGCACAGCCTGATACTCTCTTTGATTTCGTTACTCCTGCTGGGCGCTTCCGACATGGTCAGCGTCATCATTCGCGGAACGCTCGTGCAGTTGTCCACGCCCGATGCTATGCGCGGCCGCGTCAGCGCGGTAAATTCGCTATTCATCGGGACATCCAACGAGTTCGGTCAGTTCGAGTCGGGAGTCACGGCCCATTGGTTCGGCACGGTTCCGGCCGTTGTCATCGGCGGGATAGGGACGCTCATCGTGGTTGCTCTGTGGTCGTGGTTGTTTCCGGAACTGCGTGGCGCTGATACGCCCACCAGCCAACCGTCTCCCGTTGCGGAGATCTCCCCATGAGTGCGGGCAGCGCGTATTACGCCTCGCAACTGCGCCACGAACTGGCGCTGCGCAACCGGGCTTTTGCACTCGCGCGAAGGCTTCCGCACGTCGAAAGCTTTGGCGGAGCTGCTGTTCCTGTGTATGGTCCGCATCCTACGCGGCGCCGGCACGGCAACTTCTTCGACGAAAGCTATGCCGCAATGCTCGCTATCCCGGATTGGCGCAAGCGGATGGAGAAGGTTCACACTTCAGCCAAGAAGTCTCTGCCCAGAGTTGCGCGCGGATGGAAAGAACTCGATTCGTCCATGAGCTCCGATGCGCTGCTGATGAACATCTTCTGCTGTCCACATGTTTCCGATGATCCGCGTGTGCTGGCCATGCTGGGCGTCGATTGCGCTGAGCCGCCGCAATTTGGATGGCGGGCGCGTGTGCCCCTCAAGAGCGGACTGGCTGACCGTACCGAGGTGGACATGAAGCTGGGCGATATGCTCTTCGAGGCCAAGCTGACAGAGTCCGACTTCCAGTCGTGCGCTCCATCCGTCCTCCGTGGCTATCGCGATTTCGAGGAGGTGTTTGAGGCCGACGACCTGCCGCAGTATGAAGACCGCATGGAGTCGTATCAGCTCATCCGCAACGTCCTCGCCGCGCACGCCGGCGATTGTGGATTCTGCGTTCTAGTGGACCAGCGCCGCCCGGATCTGGTCGAAGCCTGGTATGCGGTGCTGCGTTGCGTTCGCCTCTTCGACCTTCGGATGCGCTGTAAGGTGCTGAGTTGGCAAGAGCTAGCGGCGGTACTGCCCGAGCCGCTGGGTGAGTTTCTGGACGTGAAGTTTGGCATCGTGGCGCCGGGCAAGTTGCCGTCTAAGTTACAGATGTATAGTGACTTATAGGTAATCCGTAACGTTCTGGAGCGACCGTTTGCGAATCCTGGACCATTAACCTGTCTAATTGAGTTAGCTGACATCATTAGCAACACTGCTGGAGCGTTGAAAAATACTAATTCTCCTCGACTACAGCCGAGCCACTTGGGTATAACTCTGACATCAGCAATGAATTCAGCTGCTCACTTTCGCATCCAGCCCACACGCGGTTCGGTTCGCACCGATCGCAGCTCGGCTGTGGCGGTCGTACGCATTCTCGCGCTTCTACTCCTACTAGTAGGTGTAGGCGGCCAAAACAAAGAAGCGGGGACGTAGGCAATCAGCAAAACAGAATCTGAAAAGCCACTGACCCGCTAAGCGGAAGTGGCTTTTGTTTTATTCAACCGGCAACGCAATCGTCATTGACGAGGAGCAGATGTCAGAAAACAGCGGCAAGTCGCATAGCAAAGCCATTACCGAGGGACCCAACCGGGCTGGCGCCCGCGCCATGTTCAAGGCAATTGGCTTTACCGACGAAGATCTCCAGAAGCCCATCATCGGAATCGCCAATACCTGGACGGAGGTTGGCCCCTGTAACTACCACCTGCGTGAATTGGCTGCTGCGGTAAAGGAGGGCGTTCGCGCTGCTGGCGGCACCCCGATGGAGTTCAACACCATCGCCATTTCCGACGGCATCACCATGGGCACCGAAGGCATGCGCGCCTCGCTAGTGAGCCGCGAGGTCATCGCCGATTCCATCGAACTGGTCGCGCGCGGCCACATGTTCGACGGGCTGGTCGCGCTCTCCAGTTGCGACAAGACCATTCCCGGCACGGTGATGGCGCTCGCGAGGCTCGACATTCCCGGGCTGATGCTTTACGGCGGATCGATCGAACCCGGTCACTACCAGGGCCGCGACGTCAGTATTCAGGACGTTTACGAGGCCATCGGAAAATACGCACACGGCAAGATGACTGACGCCGAGCTCAAGGACATGGAAGACCATGCCTGTCCCGGCCCCGGCGCTTGTGGCGGACAGTTCACCGCGAACACGATGTCCACCGCGTGCGAGTTTCTTGGTATCTCTCCTTTCGGAAGTAACGCAGTTCCGGCAACCAATCCCCTGAAAGCGGAAGTCGCGAAGAAGGCCGGTCAGATGGTCATGGAGCTGGTGCGCCGCGACATTCGTCCGTCGCAGATCATGACTCCCGCCGCGCTGAAGAACGCGATGATCTGCGTGGTGGCCTCCGGCGGCTCAACCAACGCTGTGCTGCACCTGCCTGCCATCGCTAACGAACTCGGACTGACGTTCCCACTCGACGAGATCAACCAGATCTGCGGACATACCCCTTTGCTCTGCGACCTTAAGCCCGGTGGCCGCTTCATGGCGACCGACTTCTTCCGAGCCGGTGGAACCAAACTTCTCGGCCACATTCTCTCGAAAGGCGAGTTGTTGAATAACGACTGCGTGACCGTTACCACGAAGACCATCGGCGCAGAAGTGGCCGAGGCTACCGAGCAGCCGGGGCAGGAAGTGATTCGGCCCATCGAGCGCTCCATCAGTCCGACCGGCGGCCTCGCCATCCTGCGCGGCAATCTCGCGCCTGAAGGTTGCGTGGTTAAGCTCGTGGGCCACGGACGCCGCGATCATCGCGGTCCGGCGCGTGTCTTCGAGAGCGAAGAAGACGCTTTCGCCGCGGTACAGGGCTCGCAGATCAAGTCCGGCGACGTGATCGTGATTCGCAACGAAGGTCCGCGCGGCGGGCCCGGCATGCGAGAGATGCTGGCAGTGACCGCAGCGTTAGCTGCTACGCCGCTGAGCGACTCGGTCGCGCTTCTCACTGATGGCCGATTCTCCGGCGCAACTCACGGCTTCATGATCGCGCACGTTGCGCCTGAAGCCGCATGTGGTGGGCCGATAGCAGCCGTGCAGGAAGGCGAGACGATTCACATCGATGTGGCGCAAGGCCGTCTAGAACTGGAAGTTCCCGACGCGGAGATCGATCGTCGCATGGCCAAGTGGGTTGCTCCGGGTCTGCGTTACAAGACAGGTGTCTTCGCCAAATACGCACTCAGCGTCTCATCGGCCGCGATCGGCGCGGTGACGACTCCGGGCAGCGGGCGCGAAGACGCAGCGGCCGCCGGCGTCGGAGCATCCGATTTCGCCGCCGCTGGATCGAGAGGGAGATAAGTTGATGCAATTGACTGGTGCCCAAATCGTTTGGAAGTGTCTGGAGCGCGAAGGCGTGGACACCGTCTTCGGTTATCCCGGCGGATGCGTGTTGCCGTTGTACGACGCACTGCAACATACGCCGAGCATTCATCATGTGCTGGTGCGCCACGAGCAGGGCGCCGCCCACATGGCTGATGGCTACGCTCGCGCCACCGGCAGAGTCGGCGTTGCGTTGGCGACATCAGGTCCCGGTGCGACCAATCTCGTGACCGGCATCGCCACCGCGATGCTCGACTCCTCGCCGATCGTGTGTATCACGGGCCAGGTTCCCGGCAAGCTTATTGGAACCGACGCCTTCCAGGAGATTGATATCACTGGCATCACCATGCCGATCACCAAGCACAACTACATGGTGACGGACGTGAACGATATAGCGCGTACGCTGCGCGAAGCGTTCATCATTGCACGCTCCGGACGTCCCGGACCGGTTCTGGTCGACATCACCAAGGACGCGCAGATGGCCTCGTGCGATTTCGAATGGGAATTTGTTCAGCCTCGCCTGCGCAAACTCGAGACGTGGAGCGAGCCTGACACTACGCAGCTCGCCAACGCTGCGGCGCTCATCAACCAGGCGCAGCGCCCGGTGATTCTTGCCGGACACGGCGTCATGCAGTCGGGTGCCATGCAGGACCTGCAATTGCTCGCCGAAACCAGCGACATTCCCGTGGCTCTTACGCTTCTCGGATTAGGCGCGATGCCGCACTTCCATCCGCTGTCGATGGGAATGATGGGAATGCATGGCGAAGCCTGGGTCAACCATGCTATCCAGTCAGCCGATCTTCTGATCGCGCTGGGCATGCGCTTCGACGATCGTGTTACCGGCAAACTCGACAGCTATGCCCAAAGCGCGAAGAAGATTCACGTCGACATCGACGCCTCTGAGGTACACAAAAACGTTCGCGCCGACGTCGCCATCATCGGCGACCTCAAACAGGTTCTGCCTCGACTGGTCCCGCACGTAACGTCGCAGAAGCGTTCAGAATACTGGGCTGAGATCAACGGCGCCAAAGGCGAAGTCGCGGTGCACGACATCCGCAACATACCCGACACCGGTCATCTCTATGCTGCGCATGTCATCAACGATCTCTGGCGCGAAACCGATGGCAAGGCGCTCATCGTGACCGATGTCGGCCAGCATCAGATGTGGGAGGCGCAGTATTACCACCACAGCGATCCGCGTTCACTCATCACCTCGGGCGGCCTGGGAACGATGGGCTTCGCTCTTCCCGCCGCGATTGGCGCGAAGTTTGCGCGGCCCGATGCCGACGTCTGGGTCATCGTCGGCGACGGCGGCTTCCAGATGACGATGGCCGAGTTAGCGACAATGGTGCAGGAAAACATCAAGGTCAACATTGCCATCATCAACAACGGTTATCTCGGGATGGTGCGCCAGTGGCAGGAATTCTTCTACGAGCGCAATTACGCTGCCACGCCGCTGGTCAATCCCGACTTCACGAAGATTGCCGAGGCTTACGGCATCCTTAACTTCGCGGTAACGCGCCGCGATGAGGTCGCCTCCACCGTACGCCGGGCGCGCGAGCATGACGGCCCGGTGCTCATCGACTTCCGCGTGGAGCAGGAAGATTCCGTATACCCCATGGTGCCCGCAGGCTCCGCTTTGCACGAGATGATTCGCCGTCCCAGCGCCATCGTGGAGACCGCAGCAGACGAGTAGAAATTTATGATGATGACTTACCTGTTAGACGTTGCAAACCATACCGGCGTGGTGACACGCATCTCGCTGATCTTTCGGCGGCATGGCGCGAACCTCCAGTCGGTGTCGACCGCGAAGACCGAGCACCCCGAGATCGTCCGTATCGTGGTGACCTCCGAGATCGAGCGCCGTCCCGCCGAGCGCATCAAGGGACAGCTCGCCAAGCTCATCGACGTGTTCAAGGTCGACATGATCTCGCACGAGGAAGGCACCTTCCGTGCCTTCGGCATGATGAAAATCGCGTGCACGTTGCAGACCCGCCCGCAAATACTCCAGCTCCTGCAGATCTTCAACGGCCGCGTCCTCGAGCTCACCACCGAGTGGGTATTGGTCGAGATGACGGGCACGCCCGAACAACTCGAAGGCCTCCTTCAGGTGCTCCAGCCCTACGGCGTTCTCGAAGCGGTAGAGACCGGGCCGATCGTCATTCGCCACAACTCGCCGCGTCACGCCGCGCGGCCGCAGCCAACGTGGGAAGTGATTCCCGGAGCGCTGTCTACCGGCGCTAGTTCAAGTTCTACTTCAAGCTCGAATTCCTCCCAGGAGAAGCAACAAAATGGCACAAATCTTCTATGACAAAGACGCTGACCTTTCGCTGGTAAAAGCCACCAAGGTCGCAATCATCGGTTACGGATCCCAGGGCCATGCCCATGCGCTGAACCTGCGCGACAGCGGAGTGGATATCCGCGTCGGACTGTACGATGGCAGCCGTTCGCGGGAGCGCGCCGAAGCTGCGGAGCTCAAAGTCCTCTCCGTCGCCGACGCCGCTGCCTGGGCCGATACGATCATGATCCTCATCCACGACACCGATCAGGCTCGTGTCTATCACCGCGACATTCATCCCAACCTGAAGCCCGGCAAGACCCTGATGTTCGCTCACGGCTTCAACATTCGCTTCGGCACGATTCGCTGCCCCGAAGGAGTCGATGTCAGCATGGTCGCTCCCAAAGCGCCCGGACATCGCGTGCGCGAAGTCTTCGTCGAAGGTGGAGGAACGCCTTCGCTCGTCGCCGTCGAGCAGGATGCCTCCGGCAAAGCATGGCAGTACGCCTTGTCCTACGCGAAGGCCATGGGCGCAACTCGCGCTGGCGTGTTGAAGACCACCTTCACCGAAGAAACGGAAACCGACCTCTTCGGCGAACAGGCAGTGTTGTGCGGTGGGGTGAGCGCGCTCGTCAAGGCGGGATTCGAGACGCTGGTCGATGCCGGCTATCAGCCCGAAGTCGCCTACTTCGAGTGCCTGCACGAGCTCAAGCTGATCGTCGATCTGATGTATCGCGGCGGTCTCAGCTACATGCGCTACTCGATCAGCGACACCGCCGAGCATGGCGACTACACCGCCGGCAAGCGCCTCGTCACCGACGATACCCGCAAAGAGATGAAGCAGATTCTCGAGGAGATTCGCAATGGCAAGTTCGCCTCCGAGTGGATCAAGGAGAACGAAACTGGCCGCAAGAACTTCATCGCCGAGCGGCAGAAGCAGCGCCAGCACCTGATCGAAACCGTCGGCGAAGGTCTGCGCGACATGATGCCGTTCCTTCAGCCGGTAAAGGTGAAAGACATCGAGGCCCCAGCCAAAAAGAAGGAAGAGCCGGTAGGCACAACCGCATAGCGTTGGCCCGAGTAGAGCTGGCTTCACGCCAGCCTCCAGCGGGTCAACGAATAGGTAGAGCTGGCCTTCAGGCCAGCGTTAACGGTCCATAATTCTTTCCCTCGCGGGCTTTAGCCCGCGAGGACTCGTTATCGGGGGCCTCAATGTCCTTTTTTGCCGACAGCAAGTTCGTCTGGAAGAACGGTGAGATTATTCCGTGGGAACAGGCCACCATCCACATGTCGGCCCACGGGCTGCACTACGGTACCGGCGTCTTCGAGGGCATTCGCTGCTACAACACGGTGAACGGCCCCGCGGTATTCCGGCTCGACGCCCACTTCGAGCGCATGTTCGAGTCGGCGAAGACTTACGGCCTCGCGATTCCGTACTCGCAGGACGAATTGACCGAAGCCGCATTGGCCGTCGTTAACGCCAACGGATTCTCCGACTGTTATCTGCGTCCCATCGCGACCTACGGAAGTGGAAGCCTCGGCGTGCATCCTCGCAACTGCCCTGTGGATGTCGCGATTATGGCGTGGCCTTGGGGCGCCTATCTGGGCGCCGAGGCGCTGGAGAAAGGAATTCAAGTCACCGTTTCGCGCTGGAAGAAGTTCAGTTCGCTCGCCATGCCGGCGACCGCGAAGGCCTGCGGCCAATATCTCAATTCCATGCTCGCCGTTCAGGACGCCGTGCGTCGCGGCTTCGACGAGGCGCTGTTAGTGGATGAGGAAGGCATCATCGCCGAAGGTTCCGGCGAGAACTTCTTCATGGTGCAGAACGGCAACGTACTCACCAACGACGAACGCGATCACGTGCTCATGGGTATCACCCGCGATTCCGTCATCACCCTCGCACGCGATATTGGCTATAAGGTGTTTGTCGGCGAGATGCGCCTGGAAGAACTGGAAGTCGCCGACGAGGCTTTCTTCACCGGTACGGCCGCTGAGGTCACGCCGATCGCGGCGCTCGATCGCAAGCCCATAGGAACAGGCAAGCCGGGGCCTGTCACGCTGGAATTGCAGCGCGCGTACTTCGCTGTTACCTCAGGCCGCGACCCGAAGCACCAGGACTGGCTGACGCCGGTTACCGTGAAAGCTGAACCCAACCCGGTCGTGTAACCCGTCTTCTTTAGCATTTGTCATCCCGAGCGGAGCGACCGGAGGCAGCGCAGTCGAGCGACCTGCATTTTCTCGGTGCCCCGACACAACTCCCTATTCATGCAGTCTCCCGCTCCACCCCAGGCTTGATTTCCCATTTTGGGAATCCATAGCACAGGTGTGCCGCACGACACATCCCAAATCCTTACGCTCGCCCTACAATGACGCTGGCGTCGTGTGTCATCTTTTGCGGCTCGCGGCGCTGCTGTCTGAATTTCACGACTGGACTATTACGTTATGAAAAAGCTGGAAGCTGTCGAAGATGCCCGAGCCATCATGACCCTGGGCATGGAGTGGGGCATTTTCAAGTGGCTGTTCGAGAAGCCCAAGGTGCGCAAGATTGCTGATTGCGCCACCGAAGCCCTGAACAATGCTGAGGACAAAGTGAAGGCCACTTGGCCCGACGATCTCAAACGCGCTTACAACCATCTTGCCACCCAACAAGCCGACAATGGCGGAAAAAAGAAGAGTGGAAAAGCCAACGGCGATGCTGCGAAGTTCGATCCCGAGGTGCTTGCGGTCGCAAAACGTATCTATGACGCCGACGAAGAGACGGAGCGCATGCGTCTCGACGCCGAAGATACCTTCGCGGAAGGTGAACGCAAGATGAGTGTATCCATGGCACGCATAGGAGCACGCAAAGCGCTGGCTACTTATGACCTGCACGAGTCGGCCATTCGCAAGGCGGAAGCTGCGGCTCGTGCAAAGTAGGCCTCAGCGAATGGGTGGCGAAAAATAGGCATGTTAAGTCTAAGCGGCAGAATTGGATAGCTGGAACTACCTTTTCCGTCAATGGGTTGCGAACAATTTCCAGCTAACCCATTGATTCTAAACAAGAGCAACAAAGAGCATTTCGCGATTCGCAGCAAGATAGGCCCTAGAAAATGTTCTCCTGGCTTCCGCGCGATCCGCTACCTGTAGGCTCTAAAGCGCCTGACTTCACCCTGCCAACCGACTCGGGCAAGAAGATCACCCTCTGGGAGTTGCGCGGCAAGAATGTCGTGCTGGTCTTCTATCCTGGCGATGACACAATGATCTGTCGCCGCCAGCTCTGCGAGTTCCGCGACGCCTGGCCCGACCTTCGCGAGCACAACGTAGTGGTCTTCGGCGTCAACCCGCAACCCGCCGAAAGCCATCGCGAATTTCGGATGCGCAACAAGTTTCCATTTCCGCTTCTGGTGGACGAAGGTCAGCATGTCGCCGCACTCTATAACTCCGATGGTGGCATGGTGAATCGCACTGTCTACCTCATCGGACCGAACGGAATCATTCGCTATGCAAGGCGAGGCATGCCTCAACCTAAAGAGGTGCTGGCGGCGGCCAAGTCGTCCCATCACGAACTCCGGGAAGTGAAGAGCTCACGCTGAAGGCGGTTTGGAATGCCTGAAACTGGCCAGTACGACTTCGACTTCATCGTAATCGGTTCCGGGTTCGGCGGGAGCGTCAGCGCACTGCGGCTGGTGGAAAAGGGCTATCGCGTCGCAGTCATAGAGATGGGCCGCCGCTGGACGCCCGATAATCTACCCAAAACGAGCTGGTCACTGCATCGTTGGTTCTGGCGGCCTGGTATCGCCCTGCGCGGCTTCTTCAACATGCGCTTCTTCCGCCACGTCACCGTCTTGCACGGTTGCGCCGTTGGCGGCGGCTCCATCACCTATGCCTGCACCATGCTGCGTCCGCCCGACAAGGTTTGGGACAACGGTTCGTGGAAAGGGCTGGATGATTGGAAGTCCGTGATGCCCCAGCATTACGACACCGCGTCGCAAATGTTGGGCGTAACCGAGAACCGGATCCTGGGGCCGGCCGACAAGTTGTTGCGCAAGGTTGCCGGCACCGTTGGTATAGGTGACACCTTCTACCGCACCAGCGTTGCTATCTTCCAGGCGCCCGAGGGAGTGCCGGGGGGTGTCACCGTACCCGATCCGTACTTCGGCGGAGAGGGCCCCGACCGAACGACCTGCGAGGGTTGCGGCGGATGCATGATGGGCTGCCGCCACGGCGCCAAAAACACCCTCGACGTGAACTATCTCTATCTCGCTGAGAAACGGGGCGCGGAAGTCTTCCCAGAGACTCGGGTTGTGGATGTTCAGCCACTCGAGGGCGCACGCGACGGAAGTGCAGGCTATCAGGTTTCGACGGAACAATCGACGGCGTTCCTATTTCGCAATCGCCGGATCTTCACCTGCCGCGGAGTCGTTATCTCGGCCTCCGCTCTAGGCAGCATGGAACTGCTGTTCCGATTGAAGAACAAAAAGTCGCTGCCCCGTCTCAGCAATCAGGTCGGTCGCTACGTACGCACTAACTCCGAATCACTGATCGGTGTGCGCGTGCCCGGCACGTATGACGATCTCTCGAAAGGAGTCGCGATTGGATCAGGCGTCTACATCGATGAGCACACGCACATTGAGGCGGTGCGCTATCCCAAGGGTTCAGATTCCATGTCCGTTTGGACCACCATTCTTACCGGTGGCCACCCCGGGCGAGGCCGGATTCTGCTGTGGCTGAAGAGTCTGCTCACCTCGGCGGTGCTGCATCCCATTCGGACGTTTCGCATCATGCAGCCCCTCGGCTGGGCGCGTGAGTGCGTAATTTTGTTGTGCATGCAGGCGCTCGATGGCCATATCGACATGCGATGGGAGCGATCGATTTTCTTGCCTCTTCGCAAACATCTGGTAACCAGCGGCCAACGAATTCCGACCTTCATTCCAGAAGCCAACAAATTCGCTGAACAGTTTGCACGCATCGCGGGTGGGACGGCGATGAGCATGTTGCCCGAGATCCTCTTCGATGTTCCGGGCACCGCTCATTGCCTGGGAGGATGCGTAATGGCCGACTCAGTGGAGAACGGCGTAGTCGATCACCGCAACCGTGTCTTCGGCTACAAGAACATGTACATCTGCGACGGCTCGGTGGTATCAGCCAACCTCGGCGTCAATCCCAGCCTGACCATTACAGCCCTTACTGAGCGCGCCATGAACTTCATTCCCTGCGTCATCGACAACCGATGGGTCGACGCTGCTGAAGGTAGTCGTGATACCCAGCCGGAGGCGGTCTGATTGAGCGCTAGCTTTTTCTCTTCTTCGCAGATTTGCGTTTGGAGGGAGACTTGACCGGCTTGGGTTTTTCGATGCGCGCCTCCAATTCCGCGAGGCGCTGCCGCAGTTGCTGGAGTTCAGCACTGTTATCAGTCTGCGTCTCCGGAGGGTGGGAACCGGTCGGCTGAGCCTGGAGGAAGCTGCGCATCATGTTGATCGGCGACAGGGCGACATTTTGTACCTCCGAGATTCCGGAGTGCAATTTGCTTTGCACGCTTTGATAAGCATCGTAAGCCGACTTCAGGTACCACATAATGAACTCGCGTCCCATGCGATCGGAAGAGACAATAAGCTGCCGCAGCATCTCGAGTGGAATCCCAGTCGGCTGGTCTTTCGCGTCTTCCATGATGATCTGGGTCAGTGTCACGCGCGTTACGTCTTCGCCGCTGGAGGCATCGACTACTTGCAGGTCCTTTCCCTCGCGAACGAGGGCCGCAATATCTTCCAGATTGACGTATCGGCTGGCGCTGGTGTCATAGAGCCGGCGATTGGGGTACTTCTTAATGACTATCGGCGCTGGGCTCATGGGATCTCGACTTCTGCTGCACTGCACAATTGCTTAAGGCATCATTACACAACGGCCGCGGCATGAAAAGAAGCGGGAAACATTGCAACGCAGCATCGCCAACAATTCAGCTTCCCTTCGTAACTCAGGCTATGCGCGCGGACGGTGTGTCGGTCCCGCACGCAAAGGGAAAGTCCACTTATCCACAAGCCGCCAACTTTAGCTCTTGCAACTTCAGGCAAAATGTCTACACTAAGCGACCGAGGATGGCGCCGCTCAGTTCCCCCTTTCTGTTTCAGGTACAACCTGACTGCGGGCGACGGAATCCACTTTAGTAGTTTGGGGGAAGTTGAATTTGGCAACAGGCCCACGGCACCAGGAATTTCGCGAAGATCAGGCAGCAGCCAACATCACAATCTGGCAGGAAGCGCTCTTCGCCGCCGACATCGTTTTGCTCCATGCCTCTCCCGTTTATTACGGCCTCGGTGTTCCCCATGGCGACGGATCTGCTGTCGTTCTGGTTCCGGGATTTCTGGGAACTGATTCGTACCTGACGCAACTCCACAATTGGCTCAGCCGCATCGGTTACCGTCCTTACTTCTCCGGTATAGGACTCAACGCCGAGTGTCCGAACATACTCATCCAGCAGCGGCTCAACACGTGTATCCGCAAGGCGCGCGTCGAAACCGAACGGAAGATCCACCTCATCGGTCACAGCCTCGGTGGCATCATTGCGCGCTCGGTGGCAGGGCAGCAGCCGGATGATATCGCCTCGGTGATCACTCTGGCTTCACCCTTCCGGGGCACCGTGGTTCACCGTAGTGTGCTGCAAGCGGCCGAGGCCGTTCGCAAACACATACTGAAAGAGCACGGATCCGGAGTGCTGCCGACCTGTTACACCGGCAAGTGCACCTGTAACTTTTTATCTTCGCTCAAGCGCCGTGTCCCAGATTCTGTCCTCGAGACTGCGATCTATACGCGCAATGACGGCATCGTCGACTGGCATTATTGCCTCACCGGGAATCCCGATGCGGACTTCGAGGTCTCCGGAACCCATATCGGCCTTTCGTTCAATGCGTCCGCGTACGCCGTCATAGCCAACCGTCTTGCCGAAGCGCGAACAGCCGCCTAACGTCGGGATCAGCTCCCTCTTTTTTCCCAAAATGGGAATTTACTCCAATACCCACCGGAATTTCCTATTCGGGAATACGTCCCGTGCATGAAACTAAAGTGTCGGGTTCGACAGAATCATTTGTCTCGAAAAAGCAACACTCGCGCCCTACAAGGTGCCGAACCAGACGGCCTTAATGACAGCTTGCAAGGAGAAGCCCAATGCGGCGTTCCATACTTTTACTTTTGGTTCTATTTCTCTCTCTTTCCGTCGTAACCTGCTTCGCACAGAAACAGGAATACGTCGGTCAGTACGATGCGTACTTCGGGTTCGCCTACATGACCACTCCAAACATGAACCTGGACCAGCGCGGCTGGCACGGGCAGTTCGGCTACAACTATCGGCGCTGGCTGGCGCTGGGCTTTGACACCAGTTATTTCGGCGGCGACAGTTCGCTAACAGCTTCAGAGCTCAACAATCAGACGCTCGCC
Source organism: uncultured Acidobacteriaceae bacterium (assembly GCA_963738905.1). Taxonomy (GTDB): domain Bacteria; phylum Acidobacteriota; class Terriglobia; order Terriglobales; family Acidobacteriaceae; genus DASRAA01. The sequence continues at coordinate 1,192,543 of CAVTYG010000002.1, read as the reverse complement.
AAGCTGGCGCCGATCGTGCCGCACCTACCGCCGGGCTACACGATATGGACGCCCTACCATGCGAACACCTACACCATCACCGGCGGGACGCAGTTCAACTATCGCGGGTTCAAGTGGGTAACGTTGTTCATTCATCCTGACATCGGCGCCATGCACCAGAGCGTAACGCCGCACCCACCCGATCCGATCATGGCGGGCATCGTCACCGGCCTGCTCGGATCGAGCGGGACAGTTTCGGAATGGGTGCCGTTCTTCGGGGTTGGCGGCGGAGTGGACGTGAACGTATCGAAGCACGTTGCGCTGCGCTTCCACGCGGACTGGGTTCGCACAGCCTTCTTCAGCGACTTGCTGAAAGACCCGCAGTACACCTGGCGCCTGTCAGCATCGCCTACGTTCCGGTTCGGTAAGAACGTAACGCGCTAGGTAGCGCTCGAAGCGATCGCAGCACGAACACTCGGGAGCCTTGCCGTTTCTTTAGCGGCCTGGCTCCCGGTTTTACACTGATCAAAGTTGTCGACGCGGCCAATTCGATAGTCTGAGTAGGAGTTACGATTACTTTCGTGTCGGGTAGAATCTTCAAACGATGTTGAAACGTACGGTCGTTGCGGCGGTCCCAATCATCCTTGTGGTCATTTTGCTGCGTCACGCCGCTTCGTTTCTCGTAGTGAATTCTCCCGAACATGCAGACGTAATCCTCGTATTGGCGGGCGGTAACGACGATTTGCGCTATTGGAGCGGAACCAAACTGCTTGAGGAGGGCTATGCACCTCGACTCCTCCTTGATGTGTTCAGCAAGAGCGTGACATTTGGCAATCGCGACATCGATCTTGCGCAGGCGTTTGTCGAGCGGACAACGCCGGGCCAATCCGCGGTGTGTCCCTTATCGCAAAGCTCGACTTACGACGAAGCTCTTTACATCATGTATTGCCTGCAGGGGACGGACGTAAAAAAAGTGCTGGTGGTGACATCGGCATACCATACGCGTCGGGCTCTCTCGATCTTGCAGAAGCGACTGCCGCAATATCAGTTTTCGATCTATGCTGCCTCGGACCCGTATTTCTTCGGCGAGAAATGGTGGCAAACCCGGGAATGGGCAAAAACCACCTATGGTGAGTGGCAGAAGTACCTGTGGTGGCTGTTTGTGGATCACTGGCGGCACGACCTTGTTCTTGCTAACTGAAACGGGTGCCGCGCCACAGGCCGATCCCGCACGCCGCAAGAAACACCAGAAGTACCGCTGACAGTGCAGCGATAGCCGGCCAATTCATGGCGATGGTCGGTACGCGACTCATAGACGCAAATCCTACGAACGTAGCCAGCGATGCGATCACGATTACCCAGTCGAGCCAGGTGCGCGAGCGCACCTCGAGGCCTGCGCCGTTGGTCTCGCCGGTGAGACCGGCCTGCACGTAATCGGCGGAAACTTCGTAGCGACGGCCTTCGTGGTGTGCGGCTTTCTGCCAGCGGCCATGTTCTTTGGGGGTCACGGAGGAAAGGGCAATAGCGCCGGCGCCGGCGGCCATTAGCACCGACCCTCCAATCACGCGAACAAAGATACTGGAACCGTGTCCGCGCAATTCTCCAAAAACGAGGATGCCCCAGGCGAGGCCCCACAGTTGATTGGTGTTCGAGAGCGGGATGCCACGGCTAATGCCGACATACTTTGCGGCGTATTGTTGGAAGAGATCACCAACTACCCAGACGAAGCCTCCCAACAGCAGCCAGAACAATACCTCGCGCGCATGCACTAGCTCGCGCCACAGGGAGGATGTGCCGCCCATATAACTGATCGCGAGAATGGACATGGTCAGCAGCTCGCCGATGGTGAAGAACGACACAAAGGACAGTGGGTTCATTCCGGTGAGGTAAGCCTTACGGTAGGGAACATACATCGTCCCCCAAAGCAGTCCGGCACCCAAGGCGGCGATCATGCCGCGTACCGCATGTTCGGGGGTGGTCTGAGTAGACGACGCGATTGCCAAGATCGTGGCGCCCACGAACATCAATACAGCACCACCTAGAACGCTCAACCAGCGAACGATTCCAGCATGACGTAATTCGTGGAAAAGAACGACTCCCCAGAAGATGCCGACGAGGCTGTTCATATTCCACAAGGGAAAGGCGATGCTTAAGCCGACATCGCGAATGGCGAAGATGGTCAGCGTATTTGCGACCGCCCAGAGACAACCGGCGAGCACTCCCCATACCACGAGGTGCGGTGCCTGGCGGAAATCCCACCGAATTTGTTGGGTGCCGCTGATGAGCGCGGGCAGGCTCCAGCGCGCGAGAAAGACCCCTGCAACCATGAGAAGGGAGACCACCACAGGCGGTATTCCGATGGTAGCCAGCTTCGTTGGAGCTTCGGCGGCTCCCAGCCAGGCTCCGGCGCCGAAACCACAGAGGATGCCAAGCGACTGAAGCCGGCGCAAGCGGCTGGGATCGACCGGGGCCGCTGATGCCGAATCGGACGAAGGTACCGGAGCAGTTAGCTGATCCAACGGAGCACCGCCAACCCGCCGAGCAGAACCGCAACCGGGATCCAGAAATGTACGTCGCGAAGGATCACGGCGGCGAGCCTTCCTGATCTTCCCGACATGCCTTCATTGCGCACAAACAGACCCCGACACTGCAGCATTAGATTGGATAGTTATACCAACAAGGCTGACGGCCATGGGGCAGATTCGGCTCCTGATTCGTCTGACCTGTTTGCGGCATCTACTCAGAGTCGCTCCAATTGAGTCTCTATTCTGAGGATCTCTATGTCAGAACGAAGCTTACCGCTGCCCGCCGCGATCAGCGCGTTAGACCCTTACACCCAGGCATTCCCGATCTTGACCGCTGAGCAGATCGATCGTGCGCGGCCATACGCAACGATCAGGCCAGTCAAAGTAGGGGACATTGTTTTTGAACCAGGCGACAGCAACATCCCCATGTTCATCCTGCTTTCGGGGAAATTGGACATCGTGCAGCCCACTAGAGAAGGTGAGCGATTGATTACGACTCACCTCCCCGGTGCATTCACAGGCGAAATCAACATGATTTCTGGCCGGCGCAGCCTGGTTCGTGGCCGTATTGCGGAAGACGGTGAGTTCCTTGAGATCAGCCGGGACAGCCTGCGTACCCTGATCGCGAAGGACGCCGAACTGAGCGAGGTGTTTATGCGGGCATTCATCCTGCGCCGCCTCGCACTGGTAAAAGAGGGGTTCGGCGATGCCGTCGTGATGGGGTCCATGCATTGTGGCGCCACGCTACGGCTCCGTGAATTTCTGGGTCGCAACGGGCACCCCTATCAGTTCGTCGATCTGGATAAAGACAGCCAGTCCCAGGAGCTCCTCGACCAGTTCCACATCTCGATCAAAGATGTCCCTGTATTGATCTGCCGGGGTACGAAGGTTCTCCGTCACCCGACCCTGCAGGAGGTGGCGGATTGCTTGGGCTTTAACAACCCGGTTGATGAGTCACAGGTACGCGACTTGATCGTTGTGGGCGCGGGACCCTCGGGGCTGGGGGCCGCGGTTTACGCAGCTTCGGAAGGGTTGAATGTGCTAGTGATTGAGACCAGTGCTCCCGGGGGCCAGGCGGGATCGAGTTCCAAAATTGAAAACTACCTTGGCTTTCCGGTCGGAATCTCGGGTACCGAACTGGCGACGCGAGCGATTAACCAGGCACAAAAGTTCGGTGCAGAGATGATGGTCGCTCACAATGTAGTGCGACTCCATTGCAGCCAGCGTCCCTACCAGATTGAGCTTGACAATGGTACCAAGCTGACCACCCGATCCATTGTGATCGCTACTGGTGCGCAGTACAACAAGCCTGAAATTCCCAACCTGATGCGATTCGAAGGCGCTGGCGTGTACTACGGCGCGACCAACATGGAAGCGCAATTGTGCGTGCAGGAGGACGTCATCGTCGTGGGCGGGGGAAACTCGGCCGGGCAGGCGGCGGTGTACCTGTCAGGCTTTGCGAACCGGGTCCACATGCTGGTGCGCTCTGGCCAACTTGCGGACACGATGTCGCGCTACCTGATTCAGCGCATTGAAACGCATCCGAAAATCAGTTTGCACGTCCACACTGAGATTGTGGCGCTCGACGGCCAGATGCACCTGGAGAGCGTGCAGTGGAAGGATAAGCAAACCGGAAACGTCGAGACCATGCCAATTCGGCATGTATTCATGATGACCGGCGCCCGCCCTAACACGTCCTGGCTACAGGACTGTTTGGCGATGGACAACAAAGGATTCATCGTGACGGGCCACGATCTGCACGATAATGGGGCCGAGAAATCGCGATGGTCATATCCTCGTGCCCCATATTTGCTGGAGACCAGCCTGCCTGGAGTGTTCGCCGTGGGGGATGCGCGTGCGGGCAATGTAAAGCGGGTCGCGTCAGCGGTCGGCGAAGGATCGATTTCTGTTCACCTTGTGCATCGGGTGCTCGCAGAAATGTAGCGGTTGAGGCCGCGACCTAGCCACGGTGACGCTGCTCGAAGCGAGTGATGTCGGCTTCGTGTACCAAGGTCATGCCGATCTCATCGAGTCCATTCAGCAGGCGGTGACGCCGAAACGGCTCGACCTCGAACTTCTCTAATAAGCCGAAATCGTCGGAAACGGTCTGCTCTTCGAGATCGACCGACAGCTGATAAGGGCGATGCGTGTCAGCATGCTCGGCAATACGCCGGATCACGTCGCCACCGAGTTCAATGACGAGCAGGCCATTGTTGCCCGCGTTATTACGGAAAATGTCAGCGAACGAAGGCGCAAGAATGACGCGGAACCCGAATTCGCCCAGGGCCCATGCTGCATGCTCGCGTGACGAGCCGCATCCGAAATTCTTGCCCGCAACGAGAATCGTGGCGTTGCGGAAGTGCTCGTGGTTGAGCGCGAAGTCTTCCCGCTCCCGACCATCGGAATGGTAGCGCCAGTCGGAGAAAAGGAACTGCCCGAATCCGGTACGTTCGATGCGTTTCAAGTGTTGCTTGGGAATGATCTGATCGGTATCGATGTTCTCGCGGTGCAGCGGTGCGACCACGCCACGATGTTTGCGAATCGGCTCCATAGTCAGTTCCTGTACTCCCAGCCGCGCACGTCGACAAAATGACCGGCAACGGCAGAGGCGGCAGCCGTCGCCGGACTGACGAGATGGGTGCGTCCGTCGCGTCCCTGGCGCCCTTCGAAGTTGCGATTGCTGGTGGAAGCGCAACGCTGTTTCGGCGACAGAGTGTCGGGGTTCATGCCCAGGCACATCGAGCATCCTGGCTCCCGCCATTCTGCGCCCGCTTCTTTGAAAATACGGTCCAGACCTTCGCGCTCGGCTGCCTGCTTCACGGCTTCCGATCCCGGAACCACGAGCACGGTGACGTTGGAATGCACTTTGTGCCCGTGAATGACCTTCGCAGCTGCCCGCAAATCGTCCAGGCGCCCGTTCGTGCAGGAGCCAATAAATATGCGGTCCAGCGAGATGTCCTCGATGCGTGTGCCTGGCTGCAATCCCATATAGGCGAGTGCCGAAGCCATTGCACCTTGTTCAGACGCAGTGCGGGCCTGTTCGGGGCTCGGCACTGTCGCCGTGACGGGCACCGACATTCCCGGGTTCGTTCCCCAGGTCACAATCGGCTCCAGCTCCGCGCCTTCTAACGTGATCTCATGATCGAAGGTGGCATAGTCTTCGGTAGGAAGTTTTCTCCACGTAGCGACCGCTTCGTCCCAAGCATTGCCCTGCGGCGCATACGGACGACCTTTCAGGTATGTATACGTTGTCTCGTCGGGAGCGACCATTCCGGCACGAGCACCGCATTCGATGCTCATATTGCACATCGTCATGCGTTCTTCCATCGTCAGGTTGCGAACGGCGTATCCTGCATACTCGATGACGTAACCTGTTCCGCCATCGGTGCCGATGCGGCGGATGATGTCGAGGACCAGGTCCTTGGAAGTAGTGCCCTCGGGCAGGTTGCCATTGACCGTTATTCGCATGCTGCGCGGCTTCGTCTGCGACACACACTGAGTCGCCAGTACGTGCTCGACCTCCGACGTACCGATTCCAAATGCCAGGGCCCCGAAGGCACCGTGGGTGCTCGTATGGCTGTCGCCGCACACAATGGTTTTAGCGGGCTGTGTGAGTCCTAGTTCCGGGCCGATGACGTGTACGATGCCCTGCCTGCCCGAGCCGATATCGAAGAGTGGAATGCCGTTCGCTTCGCAATTCCGCCGCAGAGTCGCAATCTGTTGTGCTGCAATCTGATCTTTGATCTGAAAGCGTTCGTCCGACGTGGTCGGGACGTTGTGGTCGACGGTAGCAAACGTCAGGTCGGGCCGACGCACCCTGCGATTTGCAAGGCGGAGTCCTTCAAATGCTTGTGGCGAGGTGACCTCGTGAACCAGGTGCAGGTCGATGTAGAGGAGTGTGGGTTCGCCTTCGGATGCGTGCACCACGTGCGACTCCCAAACTTTTTCGAACAGCGTTTTGGGTTTCTGCATCCGGACCTCAGACTGCGTGGTAGGCCATCTGCATCTGCAGCAGATCGGTAACGCTTTCCACTACGGCCTGTCCAATCATATCGGTCGGAACCGTCGCACGATTGCGCCTTCCACGCAGGTCCGGGGTGACCAGTCCGCGCGCGAGAGTGCGGTCCACGGCCTGCATGATCTTGTCAGCCTCGTGATAGAGCCCGGCAGTGTACCGGAGTAACATGGCTGCCGACTGGATCGCACCGAACGGATTCGCCATGCTCTTGCCGGCGATATCGGGCGCGGAACCATGTACCGGCTCGTAGAGTTCGACCTTGCCGCCAACGCTCGCCGAAGCCAGCATACCGAGCGAGCCGCTGATGACCGCAGCTTCATCCGAAAGAATGTCGCCGAACAGATTTTCGGTCAGGACAACGTCATACCGCGCAGGGGTAGTAACGAGCTGCATCGAGAAGGAATCTACGTAGGCGTGTTCGAGTTCCACGTCAGGATATTGATTTGCTAGCGCGGTGACGGTGCGACGCCAAAGCTGCGAGGTCTCCAGAACGTTCGCTTTGTCCACCGACGTGACCAGTTGTTTGCGACGACGTGCTTCCTGAAATGCGACATGCGCCACTCGCTCCACCTCGTCCACGTGGTAGCGCATGGTGTTATGAGCGGAGAGTCCATCGTCACTGAGCGCACGAGGCTGGGCGAAGTAGAGACCACCGAGAAGTTCGCGAACAATTAAGATGTCGGCGCCGCGGGTTACGTCCTCGCGGAGCGGTGAGCAATCGGCGATCGCGTCGTAAGCCCGCACGGGACGCAAGTTGGCGAAGCCCCCGAGCGCCTGGCGCAAGGCGAGCAATCCGGCTTCCGGCCGCTTTTCACCGGTGAGTGCGTCGAATTTTTTTGCACCCACTGCGCCCAGAAGCACGGCATCGGCTTCGAGACAGGCTGCCAGTGTCTTCTCCGGCAGGGGAGTACCGTCCTGTTCGATGGCCACTCCACCAATACGATGCGACTCGAAGCGAAAGTCGTATCCACACACGTCGGAAACGGTTTGCAACACAGCAACTGCCTGTTTGGTTACTTCCGGCCCAATTCCGTCTCCGGGCAATATGACAATGCGCAACTTCATACCGGGCGCATCCCCTGGGCCTGTGTTTCGCGCATGCCGCTGCGGTGTGCATATAGCATCGCGATCAGGTCTTGTTCATAGATGTTCTTCTTGCGATCGGCGAGCATAGTGAACTGGTTGTAGATCTGGTTGACTTCGTCGCTTGAGAGCTCGTGGCCCAGCTGCCGGTACTTATAGACCAACGCGTGGCGTCCGGAGTGCTTACCGAGAACGATCCGCTCGGCGGGAATCCCTACCGTCTCGGGCGTCATGATCTCGTAGCACAGCGGATTGCTGAGTACGCCATGCTGATGGATACCGGCTTCGTGCGCGAAGGCATTGCGGCCGACAATCGCCTTGTTTGGCTGCACGTCGAAGCCGATCAACTCCGAGAGCAACTGACTGGCACCGTAAATCTCGGCATGGTTGATGCCGGTATCGATGGCATAGCGGTCGGCACGGACGTGCAACGCCATGGCGAACTCCTCGAGAGAGGCATTGCCGGCGCGCTCACCGATACCGTTAACGGTGCACTCAATCTGCCGAGCGCCTGCTTCAACCGCTGCCAGAGAATTCGCTACGGCCAGGCCAAGATCGTTGTGGCAGTGGGCGGAGATGGTAACGTTCTCGATTCCCTTGACGCGTTGTCGAATGGTGCGGATCAAATCGCCATATTCCCCGGGTGTGGTGTAGCCCACGGTGTCAGGGATATTCAGAGTGCTCGCTCCAGCGTCCACGGCTGCCTGCAAAACGGTGCAGAGGAAACCCAGGTCGGAACGGGTTGCGTCTTCAGGAGAGAACTCCACGTCGGTGCAAAGTGACCGGGCGTAGGCAACCATGCGAGAAACCTGGCGCAATGCTTCGTCGCGACCAATCTTGAGTTTGAACGCAAGATGAATGTCGGAGGTGGCCAGGAAGGTGTGAATGCGCGGACGCATGGAACGGCTAACTGCTTCCCATGCAACGGCAATGTCTTTTTCAACGCACCGCGCCAGCGCGGCGATTATGGGGCCTTGTACCTCGGTGGCGATGCGACGCACCGCCTCGGCGTCGCCGGCAGACGCGATAGGGAAGCCAGCCTCGATGATGTCCACGCCCAGCGCTTGGAGCTTGCGGGCGAATAGGAGCTTCTCAGCCCCGTTCATGCTGCATCCGGGTGCCTGTTCGCCGTCGCGGAGCGATGTATCAAAAACTAATACACGATCTCGCTTCACGTTCAAACCTCCAAGGTGAGATGTGTTAAGCCTAACGAGCTACAATCAATTAGTCAAACTAATATCTATTGCAAGATGATTAGAATATATGATTAAATAAGCTTGACCTTCATTCACCTCCAACGGCGGTAATCATGGACCTCTTCCAACTGGAAACTTTTCTGGCAGTCGCGGAAGAAAAAGGCTTTTCCCGCGCCGCATCTCGTATGCACCGCACTCAATCAGCTATCAGTCAAACCATCTCAAAACTGGAAGAAGAACTGGGGGAGCGCCTGTTTGACCGCTCCTCGCGAGACGGGTCACTAACAGATGCCGGACAAGTTTTGCAATCTTACGCCAAAGAACTCCTGAATGTAAGAGAAGAAGCACAAGAAGCCTTAAAAGAATTGCGCATGCTGCACCAGGGCAAATTGGTGATAGCCGCGAATGAGTTTACGGCGCGCTACCTGCTTCCAGTCCTGCATTTATTTCACCGTATGCACCCCATGATCCGCGTCCAAGTGGTGCGTACTTTGGCGAGAGAAGTAGCCAGCCAGGTACTGAACCACGATGTCGAATTTGGGGTCGTCTCCTTTCCGCCCGACGGTAACGACTTGACCTCGCATGTGCTTTATCGCGACGAGCTGGCACTGATTGTTTACCCCGGCCATCCTCTCGCCAAGGCCAAGAGTGTCGGAATCAAAGACCTGGGCGCCGAGTCCTTCGTTGCCCACAGCGTACTAAGCCCCTATCGTGAAAAAGTGATCCAGGCGTTCAAAAAGCACCATACACCGCTTCACATGAATGTCGAGCTCCCAACTATTGAAGACATCAAACAGTTTGTTCGTATGGAGAACGGTGTTGCATTAGTTCCGCTTATCGCCGTGGAGCCCGAAATCGCCAGCAAAGAACTGATTCACGTCGAATGTCCAGAACTGGCTATGGAACGCAAGCTTCGGCTGGTCTATCGCACCGGGACAGTCCTTTCGCACGCCGGGCAAGCGTTCCTCAACACCTGCAAGGCGGTGTCGCAAGCCGCGGGTTCACGTTACCTGCTGATCTCCGAACGCTAGTCGGCTTTACCGCCCGCGCCAGCTTTCGTCTAACTAGTCCAGGTCGCGATATGCGACACTGGTCAGGAACTCCTCGAATTCTCCTTTCGACATTTGCGCCAGGAGTTTGGCGGCGCGATCGTACTTATGATTCGCCGGAGTTGCAGGCAACGAACGCAGACGATCGACCACATCCCGCAAAATATCATCGAACAAGCCGGATGTGATGGTGCGTCCGTCCTCCATCCGTGCTCCGTAGCGGATCCACTGCCATAACTGCGAGCGCGAGATCTCCGCCGTTGCCGCGTCTTCCATCAGATCGTAAATCGGAACGCAACCATTACCGCGCAACCACGACTCCAAGTATTGCGAGCCGACGTCGATGTTGCGGCGAAGCCCGGCCTCGGTGATAGCCCCTTTCGGCAACTCCAGCAAGTTGGCTTCAGTTATTGAAGAGCACGGCGTTGAGGGCGGACTAATCTGGTTAGGAGTTGCCATGTGTTCGTCGAAGATTGCTTTAGCGATGGGTACCAATCCGGGATGCGCGACCCAGGTGCCGTCGTGACCAGCGCGGACCTCACGCAGTTTGTCCTGCCGCACGCGTTCCATCGCCTTCTCGTTGGCTTCGGGATTGTTGCGGATGGGAATCTGTGCTGCCATCCCGCCCATGGCATGGATGCCGCGGCGATGGCAGGTGTGGATCAGTAGCTCGACGTATGAATGGAGGAAGGGCTGCTCCATGGTGATAACGCCGCGATCGGGCAGAACGTGGCTGGCGTGGTTACGGAACTTCTTGATGAAGCTGAAGATGTAATCCCAGCGGCCGCAGTTCAGTCCAGCCGAGTGCTCGCGCAGTTCGTAAAGAATCTCATCCATCTCGAAGGCGGCGGTAATCGTCTCGATGAGAACGGTGGCGCGGATCGTGCCCTTCGGAATGCCCACGTAATCCTGGGCGAAGAGGAATACGTCATTCCACAACCGAGCTTCTTCGTGCTTTTCAAGCTTCGGTAGATAAAAATATGGCCCAGTACCCGATGCAATTTGTGCCTTGGCATTGTGAAAGAAAAACAGCCCGAAATCGAAGAGAGACGCAGAAATAGGAGTGCCGTTGATAGTGACGTGCTTCTCGTCCAGATGCCAACCACGCGGTCGCACGAACAGCACCGCGACGGTTGGATTGAGTTTGTACTCCTTACCTTCGGGGGAGCTGTACTGTATGGTTCGTCGCACCGCGTCATACAGATTGCGCTGGCCCTCGATACAGTTCTCCCAAGTGGGAGAGTTCGAGTCTTCGAAGTCCGCCATGAACACGCTCGCGCCGGAGTTCAGAGCATTGATGATCATCTTTCGGTCGGTCGGGCCGGTGATCTCGACGCGCCGATCGAGCAAATCAGCGGGAATGGGGGCCACCTTCCAGGATGCCTCCCTCGTTGCAAGAGAGGCCTCCAGGAAATGGGGCAGCTGTCCAGCGTCGAGTTGAGCTTGACGCTTTCCACGTTCCTGAAGCAGGGCCTGGCGCACAGGTTCGAAACGCGAATGCAAAGCCAGCAGGAACTCAGTTGCCTGCGGGGTCAGAACGCTGGGTTGGGCGTCTGTGTGGGGCCCCGCGATACGAATCGTTTCCGTTTGTGTCGTCATGCATCTCCTGATAGGAACAACGGAACGGCAGTGAGGATTGCGCGCACCACGCCGTCCCGTTGCTATGCATGTATTAGTCGTTCGCGGCCGTGCTGGGGACAGGCATCGACTCGAGCGACGGATAGAGATGCGGCATGGGAGTGCGCTCTGTCGCTTCATCGTCATTGTAGTCCTCGTGGTCGAGATTGAACTGTTCGACTTCCGTAGATCCCGGTAGCGCACAGGTCGATGTCTGTCCATTGCTGATCGCAGTGGCGACGGCGTCAAAGTAGCCGGTCCCAACAAAGCGTTGATGTTTGACCGCCGAATATCCAGAGTTCTCGGCCGATTCGAATTCACGCTGTTGGAGCTTCGAATATGCGGTCATGCCGCAGTGGGCGTAATCCTTCGCCAACTCATACATCGAGTGGTTCAACGCATGGAAGCCTGCCAGCGTTACGAACTGGAAGCGGTATCCGAGAACGGCAAGATCGCGCTGGAAGCAGGCAATGTCGTCCTCGCCTAGCTTCGAACGCCAGTGAAACGAGGGAGAGCAATTATAGGCGAGAAGTTTGCCGGGGAATTGAGCGTGAATAGCGTCAGCGAATTGTCGCGCCTCTTCCAGGTTCGGCTCTGAAGTTTCGCACCAGATAAGATCCGCGTACGGCGCGTAGGCCAGGCCGCGGGCGATGGCAGCTTGTAGGCCGCCACGATAGACGTAGAACCCGTCCATGGTGCGCTCTCCGGCGATGAAGCGCTGATCGCGCTGGTCGTGGTCGCTCGTGATCAGCCCCGCCGAGTTAGCGTCGGTGCGCGCGATGAGGACCGTGGGGACATCCATCGTGTCGGCGGCGAGTCGCGCGGCGACGAGCTTCTGGATCCCTTCCTGCGTGGGAACCAGCACTTTGCCGCCGAGATGGCCGCACTTCTTGGCGGAACTTAGCTGGTCCTCGAAGTGGACGGCCGCCGCTCCTGCCTCGATCATCGCTTTCATCAGTTCGAAAGCGTTCAGGTTGCCACCGAATCCGGCTTCGGCATCGGCCACCAGCGGCAGCATCCAGTCAAACTGTGGACGTGATTCGCTGTGAGATATGTGATCGGCCCGCAGAAGCGCATTGTTGATGGAGCGCACTACCGACGGAACACTGTTCGCCGGATACAGGCTCTGGTCGGGATACATTTGTCCGCCGAGGTTCGCATCGGCGGCAACCTGCCATCCGCTTATGTAAATCGTTTTCAGGCCCGCTTGTGCCATTTCCACGGCCTGGTTGCCGGTGAGTGCACCCAAGGCCGGAATATACGGCTCGCTCTGCAAGAGCTGCCAAAACTTCTCCGCACCAGTGCGCGCTAGAGAGTATTCGATTTTGACCGTACCCTTCAGGCGAGCGATATCGCTATTCGTATAAGGGCGGGTAATGCCTTTCCATCGTGGTGAATTCCAAGATTGTTTGTCGGCGTCTTGAAGCTGCGTCATGCTCGTCCCCCTTGCCGTAACTGGCTGCCTCGTGATTAAACGACAGCAATGGCTGTCACGCAATCGCAATAGTCCGATTCGGACTAGTAGCAACACTGGACTAGAGATTCGACTAACTGCCTAACTAGCAGAATAAGTACCTAGTATTGAGTAGGTTACAGTAATAATTGACAGGTCAAATGCAAGGAAATTAGACGGGTTGCACTTGCTTATAGCCCGAAATGGGTTATCGCTTTACAATCGGTATTATGGGCGCGGCGCTCCAATCCCTCATAAGAACGCTGGACGAGTTCCTCAAAAACCGGCAACTGGCTGAGGGCTTCGACCTCCTAAAGCGCCACGAATCCATGCTCGGCGAGATCAAGACAACCGAAGCCGGGGCCGGCGCGCTCCTGGTGCGGCTAGCGCAGTGGGTGGACTTGGGCTACAACGACCTCGAATATCTGAAGACGCGAATCGATCGCTTTCCGTCGAAGCTGCGCGCACGCATGCGGCTCAATGAGTTCCTCCAATTGCGCATGGCGGAAGCATTCTGTGCCATGGGTGAGGAAGATCTCGAGCGTGCTATCGGACTTCTGGCTTCGGTCCTGCAGTCTGAGCCGGAACTTGACGATGAACGCCTGGCTGCCATCGCACATTTCTGGAAGGGCCGTTCCCACCGCAAAAAGGGCGAATACGATCTTGCCATGGTGCACGTCACCAAAGGTCGCGAAATGATGCAGGTAATTCGCCAACCCAAGCTCGCCGCCGTCATCCAGATTCAGGAGAGTTGGCTCCAGTTCCAGAAAGGGCAGATAAGGGAGGCCCGACGGATCCTCGACGAAGCATGGCACGAACTCGCCGCTACCGACGACTTTCTCTCGCTGGGCAACATCGAGTCAGCGCGGGGACGCATGGATCGTCAAGCAGGCAAATACGCGGAAGCCTTGGAGCACTTCGACAGGGCCGTCCAACTTTACGTCCAGCGCGATCCCACCCATCGCAACCTCGCTCGGGCCCTGATCAATTCTGCTGCGGTCAAGCGATTGATTGCACTACAGCTTCGCAAACGCATTGACGCGCGCGCCGCATCGTTGAGTTCGAGCGCTGGACCTGCTTCCGTATCAAGGCGAGGAACGGCCGGGTATCTCGCACGTTATACACAGATGTGTCATGAAGCTCTGGAGCAGTTGGCGCGCGCCGGAGAAATCTACGCGTTGCATCATTATTACAGCGGTACCGCGTCGGCGCTGGTCAATGCTGGATATCTGCATCTCGATAATGGCGACATCGAACTGGGAGTCAGTGAGGCGCTAAAAGCATTTAACCTGGCGCGCGACAAAAACGACTTCATCCACATGGCACGGGCGCGCACCCTACTAAGCATCGCGGAGAATACCCGCGTCAATGAGCAGCTCGGCGAGGACGCGGACGTGGCAGTCTACGCCAACAATGCCCGGCAACATGCGGATGAGGCTGTGCATTGGGCGGAGCTCACGCAGAACCGCCGACTTGCCGCCGAGGCCTACGTCGCGCGGGGAACGGCGTTCGCGAACGATTTCTTTCAGGAGTGGCAAGAAGCCCGGAGATGTGTTGATCATGCGGCGGAGCTCCTTGATCCTGAGGACCGCGACCACCTCTGGGAAGACATGATGGCCTTGAAGACGCGCATTCTGCGGGCATCGAGTATCGATGAAACCCTACGTGCATGGTCAGAAGGATTGCTGGGAGATAAGACGTTTCAACAAGTCACTGAGGAGTTCGCCGAAATCGTGATCCCGAAAATCTGGGAACGCGAAGGTCGAAAAGTCCTGCGGGTCGCGACGCGCCTTTCCATGTCGCCAAAGAAAGTTCGCCGCATCCTGCGCAATGTGGGACTGCTGCAATGGAACGACAAGGGATGACGTTCTCAGTATTTGCCAGCTTAAGCACCGCACTAGCCCAAGTCCCTTCATCTCCGGCTGAAAAACAAGTTCAGCATCAGCCCGATCTGGTTGTATAGCTGATTGGGGCTGGAACTCGTGTTGTTTTGGTGTGCGTAGTACGGATTGAACTCCACGTGCTTGCCAATTGGTAGATAGGTGCCAGCGTAGAGCGCAGTATCGCTCCACTTGCTGTACTGGCTCGAATAATAGAATTCGGCGCTGACGTACGGCGAAATATGGTACGAACGGATGCGAAAGGTCCGTTCCAACTGCACACGGTTGCGATAGCGCCAGTTAAAGGAACCATTCTGCCAATCCAAGTCGGCACGATTACGATCGGTTACCAGGAACTTGACCTTAGGAACCGGCACATTGATGGTCGCGACCGGCTCCATGCGATTGGTCGGTGGGGCACTCGGATACGGCAAGTAGCGATAACCGATCGAGAGGATGAGGGGCCGTGACTTCGAATCGTCAAGGTCGAACAGTGTGATGTCGGACAAGCGAATTCGCGGTTTCAGATAGAAGTCGAGGCTGGGGCCGAACTCGGCCGTTAGCGGAGCGCCCGCTTCGTCCGTCTCTTTTGCTTGAAACCAGATGCGAACGTCCGTCTTGAGCTTGTAGTAGGCGTCAACTTCAGGCAGAAACTGCTTGGTTTGCGCGGTGGCCGACGAACTCAAAACGGCGGCCAGTATCATCCCCAGCAACCACCTCAGGTCGTTCGCAATGCATTGCATACAGTAGGATTAGAAATCAAATCCTACACCAACTCCGTCGTGGCTAATACCGCGAGCGGAATATGGCAACGACCAAGGCGGCTGCTTATGAACTTCCGCGCCGGAATCATCTGTGTCCTGTTACTAGCTGCGCCTGCACTGGCGCGCGAGAGCACCGATGTCATCGTCATGAGGAATGGCGATCATCTTACCGGAGAGATTAAAGGACTGAATCAGGGCGTGCTGTACATCAGCATGAAGTACATACTCGGCACTAGCGACGTGCAGTGGTCGCAAGTCGACCACATCGAGAGCAACCAGTTGTTCCTGGTGAAAACAGAGGAGGGCGTGGTGTACACCGGAACACTCTCCACAGCGGACGTCGAAAAGGGCAGGCCCATGACCATCGAGGTGATGGAGGCTTCGGCGCGTAGGGTGAACCTCGAACGCGCAAAGGTAATCCAGATGGACACGACGTCGGAACATTTCTGGGAGCGGTTCAACGGCTCGATTAACAGTGGTATTTCGTACTCTAAAGGTAATCAATCGACACAGTACAACCTGAGCTCTGATGTGGTGTATCCGCGAGAGCGCTGGCAGGCCGGCGCATCCTACAACTCGGCGCTTTCAACCAGTACGGGTGTTACGGCGACCACCCGCAATCAACTCACCTTAGAAACTCAACACCTGATGCGTTGGAACAACTGGTTTTATGCGGGCACGGCCTCGTTCCTGCAGAGCTCGGAGCAGAGCATTGATCTGCAAAATAGTTTTGGCGGTGGCGTGGGGCGTTTGCTCTCGAATACGAACCACGCAAAGATTTACGTGCTCGGCGGCTTTGGATGGCAGAGGACGCAATACGCCCCAAACCTGGCAGTGTCGAACCCGCAAGAGGTGTTTACCGGATTGGTGGCAGCGGGAGTACGGCTGTTTCGGTTTAACAAGACAACTCTGGATACCACGATTACGCTATTGCCGGCGATTACCCAACCCGGTCGGCTGTATACCAACCTGAATACGACGTATTACATCAAGCTTTCGGGAGCGCTGTCGTGGAACGTGTCGTTTTATGGCAACTGGGACAATCAGCCGCCGCCGACGTTTTCCGGCAGCGACTACGGCACCAGTTCGGGCCTAAGTATCACGTTCGGAAATAGGTAAGCGCGGTGGCCCCTATCCCTTCGCGACCGAAGTGCGCATTTGGGTTCAGCGCGCTCCTGTATGATTTGCTGTTGCAAAATCGATTCTTCGCGGCGGCGATAGTGTGTATGGTTTTTGCGGCTGCGAGTGAGGGACCATGCGTCGTTTTGCTCAGCTTTCCTCTCACCTGATTGCGATCTTCATCGTTTTCACAACCTCCCTTTTTCTCCAGTCAAGCGCTGGGGCGCAGATTGTGCCGACCAACGATCCGCCGGTTTACGGGCCCTATAACGCCGCAATTATGGCCGGCGGTGACGGCGTCCACCGCAAAATGGTGGAGAAGGACACTGTGCTGCGGGCCGACTCTCCCTGGACGATGTACGGCTGGGTGTGGGTTGACGGGGCGGTGACCGGAGCCCAATTGATGGCCGGGTATGGCGATGTAGGGAGCGAGTACGCGCGCTACATCGGGCTGGAGCCTGGAAAATTGATGATGTGGGCCGGTCCAGAGAACACCTTCAGTGCAGCCGCTGCAATCACACCGAGCAAATGGCAGTTTGTGGCGGCGTCGTTTGACGGACAGTCGGTCTTTCGCTTGTACAGCGACGGCGCGCAGGTAGGACAAGGCGTGCTCGCGTTAGGGAGAGTCGCGCCGGTAGTCCAGATTGCGCCTCCGGTTCCGACAGCGATACCGGGAATGCCGTCATTTCAGGGGTTGCACTTCGGCGGGAAGATTGCGGGATTCACGATTGTGCGCGAAGCGCTGACAGCGGACAAGATCAAGCAACTGTCGGCGAACCCTCCCAACTTCGGGCTGATTGTGTTTGAAGAAGGCGCGAAGCCGTGGCCGGTGCAAACACGCGGGCAGGTGGGATATCGCGCGCCACAGGACCCAGCGACGTATCCGAGGAGCCGCGCTCCCTATCCGGCGGCGGTGGCAAAGCCGGTGCCGACCGGGCCCGCATTGCAGGCGGAGAGCGAAAACCAGTGGCAATTGTCACGTGGCTGGATGATGGCCGCCGCTCCAACGGTGAAGGCCACTGCTGATGACATGGCGAAGCCGGGTTTCGCGGCTAAGGATTGGCTGGCGGCGACGGTACCGGGCACGGCGTTGTCGACGATGATCGATCGGGGCGTTTACCCGGACTCGGATTACGGATTGAACAACCTCATCATCCCCGAAAGTCTCAACAAGCAGGATTACTGGTATCGCAATGAGTTCAAGGCGCCAAAGACGAATGCGCAGCGGCTGACCCTGACCTTCGAGGGAATCAATTATGCAGCCGAGATTTGGATGAACGGGAAGGCGCTCGGGAACATCAAGGGCGCGTTCATTCGCGGCATCTATGACGTGACCGATGTACTGAAGCCCGGGCAGACGAACGTGCTGCTGGTGCGGGTGTCTCCGCCGCCGCATCCCGGGATTCCCCACGAGCAGTCGATTTTGGGAGGCCCAGGAGAGAACGGCGGGGCGATGGTGTTGGACGGTCCGACGTTTATGGCGACCGAGGGGTGGGACTGGATTCCAGCAATTCGCGACCGCGATACTGGAATCTGGCAGCCGGTGACACTAACGGCCACGGGCGTGGTGAAGATCGGCGACGTGCGGGTGATCACGAAGCTGCCGCTACCGGACACGAGCAAAGCCGATCTCGAGATCAACGTGCCGCTGGAGAACACGACCGGCAAGCCTGTGAAGGGCACAGTGAAGGTGGCGATTGAGAACGTCACTGTAACGAAGGACGTGACGGTTGCGCCTGGGCAGAACGAGGTAAAACTTGTTCCGGCAGAGTTCCCGCAGTTGACGCTACTGCACCCGCGCCTGTGGTGGCCGAACGGATATGGCAAACCCGAACTGTACATAGCAAAAGTGGAGTTCAGCGAGGGTGCTACAGCGAGCGACACGAAGGTGGTTCGCTTCGGCGTGCGCGAGGTGACCTATGAATTAGGGCTGCTCGATACGAAAGGGCGGTTGCATCGGGTAGAAGTGTCCCCCACGGCAGCGCGTGCGCGGAGCGAGGTGGTCGTGGATGTGACGCATGAAGGCATTCGCGAGCTTCCACCCGCGGAGCCGTTTCCGGAGTTTTTGCCGAAAGAGTGGAAGGACTATTGGCTATCGTGGGCGGCGTCGCTGACGCCGGTGGGCGAGAGGTCGCCGGCGGTGACCCCCGTGGACGACACCAAGATGGAGCACTACCTCGTTTTTAAGGTGAACGGAGTGCGCATTGCAGCCCGCGGTGGGGCGTGGGGCATGGACGATTCGCGCAAGCGCGTGTCGCGGGACAAGCTGGAACCATATTTCCACCTGCATCGTGACGCGAATGTAAACATCATCCGTAACTGGATGGGACAGGATACGGAAGAGACGTTTTACGAGTTGGCGGATGAGTACGGAATGATGGTGTGGAACGACTTCTGGACGACGACGCAGGACTACAACACAGAGCCTCTGGACATCCCACTGTTCCTCGAAAATCTGAAGGACACGGTGCTGCGGTTCCGGAATCATCCGTCGATAGTGATGTGGTGCGGACGGAACGAGGGCGTACCGTCGCCAATCCTGAATGCCGGAATCATCGACGTGCTCAACAAGTACGACGGCACGCGGTATTACTCGCCGAGTTCGAACCAGGTAAATCTGCAACAGAGCGGGCCATACAAGTATCAAGATCCGCGGCTCTACTTCACGCTGTGGAACAAGGGATTCTCGGTAGAGACAGGTACGGTCTCCCTGTCCACGTTGGAGTCCTTTGAGGCCTGGATTCCAAAAGACGACCAGTGGCCCATAGGCGATGCATGGGCGTATCACGACTGGCATCAGAGCGGGAACGGTGAGATCGATCCGTTCATGAAAGAAATTGAGACGGAATTCGGTGCGGGAACCAGTTTGCCGGACTTCGAACGCAAAGCGCAGCTCTTGCAGTACATGACGCATCGGGCGATTTTCGAAGGCATGGATCAGCACCTGTGGGCCCCGAACTCGGGCCGCATGCTGTGGATGACGCAACCGGCGTGGCCCAGCAACATGTGGCAAATCCTCAGCTCGGACTACGACACGCAAGCGTCGTTCTATGGTGTGAAGAAGGCGTGCGAGCCGCTGCACGTGCAGATGGATCTATCGGACTACAGCGTGGCGGTCGTGAACACAACAACAACAGCGCATCCGGGAATGACGGCTTCGGCGACGGTTTATTCGCTGGATAATAAGCAGCTCCTGCAACACTCGGAGCAGAAAGACGTTGCCGCGAACGACGTTACCGCGGCATTCAAGCTCGACTTGGCTCCGGTAATGGGGACGAACGTGGTCCTTGTGAAGCTGGAGCTGAAAAACCCGTCCGGGCAGGTGATGTCGGACAATTTGTACTGGATGGCGCCTGCAAGCGAATTCTATCGCCAATTGACGCGGTTGCCCGCCGCCTTGCTGGGCGCCTCTGCGACTTCGACGCACGCCGGCGACACCGGCCACATTCACGTGAAGCTGCAAAACAATGGCACCGCCGTCGCGCTCGAAAACAAGCTTACTTTAGTGAACGCCGCGGACAAGACACGTATTCTGCCGGCTTACTACAGCGACAACTATGTTTCTTTGCTGCCGGGAGAAAGCCGTGAGATCGATATTGAATATCCTGCGGCGGCGGCAAACAGCGAGCCTCAGGTCAATCTGCGCGGCTGGAGCATGGCGCCAATGGTCATCCCGATGGCGCGACAGAAATGAAGATAAACGGAGAAGCCCGGAACTAAGCAATCATCTCGTGACAGCCGGACGCTTCGCTGTCAACGTTGAGGTCGGAATACGAGATCTCTAGCGGTAGATAGAGCTTGGTCAGGATCACCATCTTCCAGACCGCTGTGGAAAGGTCCACAAAAGTTAAGGTGCGTCGCGTTTCCGTAGCCCAAAGCTGTAGCTCGACCAGCAGTCCAAGTCCGGAAGCATCAATCCGATCTACTTCCGACAGGTCAATGTGGACGTTCTTTTCAATGCGCGACCGCACCACGGTGCGAAGCGTCTCGGTTTCGACGCCATACACCAGACTGCCGGAGCAATACAGTGTGGCTCCAGCGTTCATCGGCTCAATGTCGATTCGAAGCATTGCAGTCCTTTTCGTATTTTGCCGCTGCGATGCGAAGGAATTCGGGCACGCTTGCGGCGTTTGCTGTGAATAAGTTCTCATTCAGTTTTGCTGTCTTACTTAAGGATGCACAAAGTTTATTGCTGTTGTGTCAATTGCCTGCAAATAGATAGACGTAACCATTGGAGTAACAGTTTCAGCAGTCGGCTCGGTTCACGAACTTTTAATGTGCATTAGGCCATTCCTTGTGGCGGCGACGTGAGAGTGCACCCATAATGCAGACATGCACTCCACTTCGGAATTGCCGGAACGAAACTCCAACGCGGATGCGGATCAGTTTGATCGTTCGCTAGCCAGCCGCGAATTCGTGTTTCCAGGGGTCCTGGCTTTGGTGCCTGAGTTCGGCAATCAGGTGATGGAGTTTGTGAGCGCACACTGTCCTCACGAAAGTGACCAGATCGACATTTTTGTTGCTCTCCAGGAAGCCTTAGCGAACGCCGCCCTTCACGGCTGTAAAGACGATCCTGCAAGAAAGATCCGCTGCGTCGTGACCGCGGGGGACTCGCTCATCACCGTCACTGTCCGCGACCCGGGTCCGGGCTTCGACCCCCAATTGGCGGATGCGGAAAATTTTCGCGCCACTACGCTCTCGCACGGCCGTGGAATCTGCCTGATGCGCAGTTTGATGTCGTCTGTGGAATTCGCTCACCATGGCTCAGAGGTCCGGCTTACCAAGCATCTGACGAATCCGGCCTAGGCCCAAATTGGGAAGTTCCAACCCAGCTATCCATAAATTTGCTCAATATGCATCATTAGCGCTTTTAATTGGCAGAGGCAATTCGCCAAGCGTTAACCTCATATGTAATCGCCAGCAAACTCAACTTCACCGTGGCGGTTCTCAATCCCCATCCTGAGGAGATTCATGTCGAACGAACTTCGTGACTTCCTGGCACTTCCCTATGACAAGCTTGAGGAACTGAATCTACAGGCCAAGGAACAGCGCCTGAAGCGCGTGGCCGCTCACAAGATTCAGGAAGAGCGTCTCAAATACCTCACTGACGAAAAGCGGATTAAAGCGGTGACCGTGCTGTTCAGCGACCTTGAAGGCCGTCTGCACATGCTCGACTATGACAAGAAGTTCCTGGTCAAGAGTTTCGACAACCTGACCTTTGATGGCTCGTCCATCCGCGGCTTCACCGCGCAGCGCGAAAGTGATCTGCGTTTGGGCATCGACTGGAGCGCCTTTTACTGGGGCCCTGCTGATGTGTTTGGTCCGGGCAAAATTCTCGTTTTCGGCAATGTTATCGATAAGCAGGGCGGGCCCTATTCAGCCGATATCCGCGGCGTCCTGAAGGCTTTTGCCACGGAGCAATTCGAAAAGAACGGATATACGCTGAATGCCGCCAACGAAATTGAAGGCTTCCTGTTTGCGGGCAAGGATGCTGAGCGTCATTACCACGAAACCCACAAGTTCGATTACGTGAATACTGGCGGCTACTACCACTCGCTGCCTGGTGATCCGCTGCGCCAGTTCATCGACTCCACGGCCGAAGTGCAGCGGGCCATGGGCTTCCAGAACGAGAAGGACCATCCGGAAGTTGCCCCCTCGCAGTTTGAAATCAACTACTCGTACGGCGAAGTTGTCGCGGCCGCCGATCAGATCCAGCTCTACAAGCTGATTTGCCGCCAGGTGGCCACCAATCTCGGCTTGACGGCGTCGTTCCTGCCCAAGCCCGTGGTGGGCGTCAATGGAAGTGGCATGCACACCAACGTTTCCATCAGCAAGGGCGGCAAGAATCTGTTCTGGGATCCGAAGGGCGAGGAGAAGCTCAGCAAAATGGGCTGGCAATTCATCGACCGCTTCCTCACCCACGGCAACGATACATGCTTATTGCTGAACTCCAGTGTCAACGCCTTCCGTCGCCTCGACCCGCACTTCGAAGCGCCCAACCAGATCAAGGCATCTCCCGTGGATCGCGGCTCCATGATTCGCGTCCCCATCGGCAACGAGCGCAGTATGCGTGTTGAGGTCCGGTCGGTCGCTCCCGATGCGAACCCCTACATGGTCATGCTGGCGGTGTTCAAGACGGGATTGCAGGGCGAGACTGCGAAGATCAAAAACCTTCGCCAGGCGGAACGCTATTTGCCCGACAACATCTACGACGCGTTGGAGAACTTCCGCAACGCTGACTGGACAACCAAATTGCTGGGCGCGGATGTGAAGGGACGCTACGGCGATCTCAAGCAGGCCGCGGCCGACCGGTGTCCGCGCTTGCTGGGTACATTCGTGAAGGCGCCCGAAGTTCAGTACCATCACGACGTCTATAACCAGTTCCTGTGGAACATGTTCTAGCGATTGGTTGACCTTGGGCCGCTTCGCCCCGGAGAAATCCGGGGCGTTCCTTTTCTGAGAGCGAAACTCCCCACTATCGTGGCGGTTGTTACCATAGGGTCAATTAAGCGCACGTACCCGAAGAATCACGTGTCCGACGAAGTGAATACAGGCAACGCTCAGGTATTATTGAAACATCCCTCTGAGTTTTGATGTGGGAAGGCGACTCGATTGATGAGAATCCTGCTCGGGGCTGTACGCGGGCTCGCATTCTTGTACCTTTTGTGCACTGCCGGATTGGCACTCGCATGTGACGAGTTGCCGGCAGGACAGCCGCTTTGGATTCGCCTGACCGCTCCCATCTCCACTTACACCGCACGAGTTGGCGATCCCATCCATGCCGTACTGACCCAGGACGTCGCCTGCGGCAATGAGGTGCTGTTGCCCATGGGCACGCCGGTCCAGGGCACGGTGCGCAGCAAGCACAAGGTGGGTTGGGGCATTCGCCACGAAACCGCCACGCTCGAGCTGGAGTTCAATCGTGCCGTCTTGAGTCCCGACACCACGGTTGCGATATCAGCTCGAGTGGACGAGGTAGAGAATGCGCGCGAGCATGTGAAGAATGGTGTCATTCACGGCGTAATGAGTTCCGACACTTTTCAAGGACGCATCAACAGCCGTCTGATTCATCTTCCGACTTGGAATCCCTACTCCGACCTCGGCTTGATCGTCTACAAGGCTACCTTCCCGATATTTCCCGAGCCCGAGATCTTTTACCCGGCCGGCACCGACCTACGTCTCAAAACCACGGCAAGCCTCAGCTCGGCCGCCGTGAGGTCGAACCAGTTGCAGAACGGCGCCGTGGATGGGTTGGAAACGGAAGCCTGGGTACAGCAGGCGCCGGCCCGTTCTACTACTGTGAAAGACGTTGGCGCCGACTTGGTCAATCTTGCCTTCGTGGGCTCTCAGGAGCAGGTGCAGACGGCCTTCCGGACGGCGGGATGGCGCAGCGCTGATCCGGTGTCGAAGCACTCCTTTGCTCGCAACTTCTATGCGTTGCTGAACAATAGCGGTTACCCGCAGGAACCGATGATGACGTTCCTGTTGAACGGTAAGCCGCAGGACATGAACTGGCAGAAGAGTCTCAACAGTTACGGACGCCGCGACCACTTGCGCATCTGGCAATGGACGCCCGAGGGTGCGACAGAGCCGGTATGGGTCAGTTCCTCCACCCACGACACGGACGCTGTGCTCTCGGTCAAATACAAAGGCTTTGTCCACCACATTTCGCCGGACATCGATGTCGAGCGGGCCAAGGTGATTCGCGATCTGAACTTCGCTGGCTGCGTGCAGTCCGTTACCTATGTTGCTCGCCCGGGCTCTTCTAACTTGACGCAGAACGCGACCGGCGATCCCGTTCGTACTGACGGTTCCATTGCGGTGGTTCGATTAAAGACTTGTGAGCCGGTCAATCCCGATCTCAACGCCGATTCCAGCAAATCAAACTTCAAACCGAGCAATCACGTGTTCCGTTACTTACGAAAGGAGATTCTTACCTTTCGTAGTGACATCTGGCGCGCCAACATTGTGTACGGCATCTTTGACGCCGGCCGCATGGCAGTGAATGCCCTGCGGCGCCCGACCTTGCCAATACCATCGTCCGAGAATGCTCCGCCAATTTCCGCGGCCGTTCCCCATGCTGCGGCAAGTGGTGGCCTGCAGTAAGACCCACTTCTTTCTCTGTCAGGTAACGCCCAGGTAGCCATCTTTCGACTGAGTCTCTGGTAGCCTGAACGCTCGTATGGATACGGCGCGCACCGAATTACGAAATTATGTGCACCTGGTGCGCAGAAATCGTAACTTCCGCAGGCTGTGGCTCGCTCAGATCGTCAGCGAGAACGGTGACTGGTTTTACACCCTCGCGATTTACAGCCTGTTGCTGCAATTGACCGGCAAAGCCTCCTCGATCGCAATGGCACTGGTCCTTCAAGTACTGCCGCATACCATCCTTGGACCACTGGCAGGGGTGGTCAACGATCGTTTCAGCCGGAGGAAAGTCATGATCGTCAGCGACCTCCTGCGGATGGTCATTGTGGCCTGCATGCTGCTCATTCGAACTCGCGGATTTGTGTGGGTGATTTATCCGCTGCTATTTCTGGAAACGGTCATGGTGGCGTTCTTTGAACCGGCGCGAAATGCGGTCATTCCTAACGTCGTCGCAGAAAAGGACGTGATCGTAGCGAATACGTTGTCGTCAGCCACCTGGTCTTTCGATTTGGCGATTGGCTCGATGCTGGGAGGCCTTGTCGCAGCATGGCTCGGCCGCGACGCTGTTTTCGTGCTGAATTCGTTGTCGTTCCTCGCATCCGCCATTCTCATTGGCGGCATGCGTTTTGCTGAGTCGCATGCTGACGAGGCGACAAGGCATCCCGAAGATCTCGCCGCAGGATTGTCATCCATTCGCGCCGGGTTCAACTACATCAGGCACGATCCCAAACTGGCGGCATTGGTTTCGCTCAAGGGGGGTGTGAGTATCGTGGGTACGTCGTGGGTGCTGTTTCCGGTGATGGCGGAGCGTGTATTCAAAGTACCGTTTGCGGGCATCTCGCCGGAACGAGCGGCGTTATTCGGTATGAGCCTCTTGATGGGCGCCCGTGGCGTGGGAGCCCTAATCGGTCCGCTCTGCGCAAGTCGTTGGACGGGGCAACAGGAGACTCGCCTCCGCATTGGAGTGCTGCTGGGCTTTTCTCTCGGCGCGCTCGGTTATCTCATGCTTGGTAGTACCCGAAATCTGTGGACGGCAGTTGCTGTGATCGTCGTCGCGCACTGCGGTACGGCAACGGTCTGGGTGTTCTCGACGACTCTGCTGCATCTGAACACCGAAGACCGTTTTCGCGGCCGCATCTTCGGCGCCGACTTGGCGGTCTCCATGCTCATGCTCGCTATTGCCGCGTGGGCTGCAGGCGAAGCCCTCGACCTGGGTTGGGCACCCCGGACTGTGGCCACCGCCACCGGGGTTGCCATGCTCGTCCCTGTGCTTCTGTGGACGTTCGCCATGCGCCTCTGGCGACCTTCTTTCGGCGGCCGAATCGACACTTAGGTGGTATATTGCATATACCTGAAGTGTTATCGGCTCGGTCACTAACAAATGCTTCTGTGTTAACAATTTAAGCGACAGCCAGATTGACACGTCGTCGCTCCACAAACGACGGTATACTCGCAAGATACAGCGCACGGCGGCTCAATGCTTCACTCAGCCAGCCGCGCCAGTTCGGACCAAGTGGGAACAATGCCAGGCGACGCGGACCGAGGATCTCGGAGATCGCACGAGGGAACTGCTGTATCCAGCGGTGAGAGTTCTGCTGCCACGCCACAGCCCGCTTTAAAGCCGGAAGAGCAGCTAACGTCCGCAGGCATCCACGATCCGGATATGACGCAGGTAGGGGAGCATCCCCTTCCGAACTCACCTCCACCTGTATCGCCCCCTCCAGGGCCAAAGCGCGACTCCTCCAACGAAGCCACCATGGCGGAAAGCCGTCCCAAGCGAGATACAAGCTCCGGCGTCCAGAACCAGGTCTATGCCGCCATTGGCGCGACCGTCCTGGAAGTCGGCACTGTGCTTGGAGGACGCTACGAAATCCAGCAACTCCTTGGCATGGGCGGTATGGGCGCTGTGTACAAGGCGCGCGACGTTGAAGTAGACCGCACCGTGGGCCTCAAAGTAATACGCCCCGACCTCGCTGGCAATCCGGCAATTCTGGCCCGGTTCAAGCAAGAATTAGTGCTCGCCAGGCAAGTCACGCACCGCAATATCATCCGCATCTACGACCTGAACGAAGCCGACGGCGTGAAGTTCATCACCATGGAGTTCATCGAGGGTGAGGACCTACGCACCATCCTCACGCGCCAGGGAAGGATCGCGCCCAAGGAAGCGATCGACATCATGCGGCAAGCCTGTTCGGGATTGCAGGCTGCGCACAGTGAAGGCGTCATCCATCGCGACCTCAAACCCAGCAACATCATGCGGGATGCTTCCGGACGCGTCGTCATCATGGACTTCGGTCTTGCGAAGACGGTGCAGGGCGACGGCATGACCCAGACAGGCATGATGATCGGAACCATGGAGTACATGTCGCCCGAGCAAGCGATGGGCTCTGAGCTTGACGCGCGTTCCGACATTTTCACGATGGGCCTGATTTTTTACGAGTTGCTCTCGGGAAACATACCGTTCCGCGCCGAGAGCGCCATCGCGAGTTTGGTAAAGCGGACCCAGGAACGTGCCGTTCCGTTGTCCGACGTCGATCCCACGATGCCACCGGCGCTGAGTGCGATCGCGGCAAAGTGCCTGGAGCGGGACCCGAAGGCGCGTTATGGCAGCGTCCATGAACTGATCGACGATCTCGATGTTTTTTCCGGCAAGCGTCCGCGTTCCAGCGGTACGGGCAGGCCGGCGATACGTGCCTCTGCTCTCGCAAATCCGGCTCTGAGCTCCAGCGAAACAACAGCCGTTGCCATCGAGGCGCCGAGCAAGCGTTTCCCCATGAAGTGGGTTGCCGTCGGCGCAGCGGCGTTAGCCCTGGCCGCAGGCATCGGCGTTATCGTGAAATCAAAGGTAACTCCCGGCGGCACTGGTACCTCGCAGGTGACTTCGGCTGTCGCGCTATCTCTTGGGATTGTGCCGTTTTACAACGCGTCCGGTGATCCCTCTCTGAACTGGCTGTCTTCGAGCTTGTCGGAAACCTTGAGCACCGACATCGGTCAATCGCAACGGGTTCGTCTGGTCTCACCGAGCCGTTTGCAGCAAGCGCTGCGCGATTTGCACATCTCGCCGGAGACACAGCTCGATTTGCCCTTACTGAAGCGAATCGCCGAGTTCACCAACGCGACGACCGTTGTGTATGGGCAATATTCCAAGTTCGGCGATCAGATTCGCATTAATGCGACCGTGTACGACCTGAAGAACGATCGTACTTTAGATCTCAAGACCGATGTCCCCAACGAAAAGGAGATTCTCGCAGGGCTGGATAGTCTCGCGACCCAGGTTCGCGCAAGCTTATCCACCGATCCTGACGTCGAGAAGGACTTGAAGGCGCACTCACAGTTCGTACTGACAAAGTCTGTCCCTGCGCTGCGCGCCTACGATGAGGCTTTGCAGCTTTCGCGCTCAGGCAAAGAACAGGATGCGGCGACCAAGTTCGAGGAGGCGGTCGCCGACGACCCGAACTTCGCCTTTGCGTATTCGAAATTGGCGTTGTCGTATCACAGCCTTGGTTTCGACGACAAAGCTGACATAGCTTCGCGCCGTGCCATGACTCTAAGCGAGAGTCTTCCTGCGAAAGAGAAGTACCGGATTGAAGCCAACCACGCGGTAATTACGAACGATACGGCCAAGGGCATCGCCGCGTACGAGAAGCTGACGGCTGCTAACCCGGACGACATCGACGCGCAGATGGCGCTCGCCGGGCTTTACGAGCAGACGAGCAATTACGACGAAGCTCGCAAGCGCCTGGCAAAAGTCCGGGCCGCCGACTCAAAGAACGTGGATGCATTGCTGGCCAGCGGACGGGTAGAAGTGAGCGCAGGCAACGAGCAGGCAGGTCTGGAGTTCCTCAATTCTGCCTACAGCCTGGCGACCCAGTTCGGAAACGAGGAAGCGAAAGCATCCATCGAGTTGCAGATGGGCGCCGCTTACCAGGGTTTAAATCAGCCCCAAGAAGCGCTGAAGAACTTCAACGCTGCTTTGGAGATCCGCAAACGGCTGGGCTTGCAAAAAGGCGTCGCCAGCGCTCTGAACATGATCGCCCGGCTCCAGGACAAGATGGGGAACACCAGCGAAGCTCTGGCGAACTATAAGGAATCGCTGGCTGGATTTCAGAAGATTGGCGACAGACGCAACACTGCGATCATTCTGATGAATCTGGGCGACTATTACCTGAACCATGCCCAGTACGAAGACGCACTGAAGAGCACCAACGAAGCTTTGACCATCTTTCGTGACCTGAATGATGAAGCGCATCAGGCAATTAGCTTGATGAATCTTGGTTCGATTCGCACCTACATGGAGAATTTCCAGGATGCGATGCCGTACTACCAGCAGGCGTATCAGATTCAGGAACGGCTCAAGCTCACCGACGATATGGCTGAGTCGTTGCACGACATGGGTGAGACGAACGTTTATCTGGGCCAATACGAGACGGCGATCAAGCAGTATCTTCAGGCGCTCGACATACGGCGCACCAGCAACGATTTGAGCGGTGTGGCGTCCAATTCCAGCAGCCTTGGTGCTTTGTACGCGGAGCAGGGCAAGTACGGGCAAGCCCTGAGCGCTCTACAGGAAGCTGTCAAGGACTATCAGCAGGCGAACGACCATACGTGGATGTCGGTTGAGGCTACTGCCCGATACGGCAATGTTCTGTCGGAGGTGGGCCGCTGGGACGAGGGGCAGGCTGCCTTGGAACAAGCGGTCAAGCTTGCACCGGATGCCAAGAATGACGTTGTGCTGGCGCAGGCGCTGAATTATCTCGGCGACAGCTACTTCTATCGCGGAGACTACGCTGCCGCTAGACCGCAATACGAGCGCGCAATGCAGGTGGCGACTCGGGCAAAGAACCGCGAATTTCTTACGGTCTCGAAATTCAACCTTGCGAAGTTGGACGTCATG
The DNA here is from genome assembly GCA_963738905.1 of uncultured Acidobacteriaceae bacterium. Classification (GTDB taxonomy): domain Bacteria; phylum Acidobacteriota; class Terriglobia; order Terriglobales; family Acidobacteriaceae; genus DASRAA01. The sequence continues at coordinate 1,162,818 of CAVTYG010000002.1, read as the reverse complement.
CAGAACCGCGCCGCAGCGGCCATTCCGGTCTTAAAGAAGCTGACAGAAGACACTGAGACGGTTGGCCTGAAGGCGCTCTCAGTGCAGGTGTCGGTTTGTTTGGCGCAAGCTCTGCTGGCCACCGGTAAACCGCAGGATGCTCAGCAGGAATTGGACCGCGCCATGAATCGCGCCGAGAAGCTTGGTCTGCTGATTCAACAGGCCCAGGCACACTTTTTGCTGGGTGAGATTTACTCTCGCGGCGGGAAGACCAGCCAATACGTTCCCCAATACCAGGAAGCCGTGCGAATCCTTGAATCGATCAGCAAGGAAAAAGGTGTAGGACGTCTGCTTGATCGCGCCGATCTGAAAGATGTTTACCGCGATGCGGTGAAGTCGTATCAGGGGGCTACGTAGAACGGTAGTTCCGACTAAACTCCGCCCTATTGCCTCTCCGTTCTACCAGACAACAAGGCTCGAAAAAGAGGAAAGGCTCTTGGTGCGCAGCTGACACTTGTGCTTTCAGCGCTTGCTCGCACGCAAAAGAGAACCCCGGCCGAAGCCGGGGTTTCCAATGTTGCGTAAGCGCGGGCCGCCCGCGCCATTGTCTGCTATGGCTTGCTGGGATTGTAGGTGAACACGAAGTCCGATGTCGTGCCGCTGGTACCTCCGCCTCGTCCGTCCAAAACGCTGGGATCGTAGAAGGTGAAGATACTCTGCCAGTTATTACTTCCGATGGGGTCGGTCTTGAGATAGTCGGCATTCGTCGGGGTCACATTGTCCAGGCTGTAGAAGCTCGTCGTGAACTGAATGCATCCATTGCTCCCAAAGGTGCACTGATTACCCTGCGTATTGGTTGTCGGGCATGGCACATTGACGTTCGGATTGCTCTGCTGTTGACAGGTGATGGAGTACACGACGCACTTGTTCCCGGTCCCCTGGTAAACGATGCACTGTTCATTCGAGAAGTGCGTTCCGCTCAAACGGAACCGATAAAAGTCGGCCCGCGTAATCGGTGTTGCGATCACCGTCATCAGACACTGGTCACCGGGCGTAGGCGAAGAGACGTCGCAGCCATTGTTCGTGAACCCCGGGAAGTACGTGATTTCTGTATCGTTCCCGCCAAAAGTGAACTTATTAGGCACTCCACCCGGCGGAATTACTTGTTGGACTTGGGTTGTGGTATGCGGCGTGAACTCCCACGCGAGAATGTCGTGCGCCTGAGGATAGTTGGTCTGGGCAGCGGTAAATCCTACCCAGGCCGACGTGCTTCCCGCCAACGAGAGTCCGGTCGCTATGTTGTAAGGAATGTTGATGTAGACCGGCGAAGTGGGAGTCGGTGTATGCGTAGTCGGATAGAACGTGGGATCGATCCACACCTTGAGCGTTCCATTCACATTGTTTTGCGCCGGGGGTGTGTATTCGATCACGACCTCGTGCGTTGCTCCGTCAGCGCAGGAGTTGGTGCCGCAAGTCACACCTAAATGCGGAATGTTGCTGTTAATCGCCGAACCAACCAGGCAGCTGTTGACATTGTGGTTGGTACCGATGGTGAATGGGCCATTCACATGCGCGGGGCCGTTGGTGTTCGTTCCGCAGCTTTGCACGGCTACATGGTTGGCGCTCGGGTCCCAGGAATTCGGGGCCGGATTCAACGCCGTGTCGAACTCGACGGCGAGGCTGTTCGGAATTCCGGCATATCCCACGCCGCCCATTCCTGCGCCTTTTGCTGTGGTGCCGGCGCCGGTCGCACCGTAGGTCGCGTCGGTGTGCGAGGCGTTCTGAATGACGAAGGCCAGTCCATCACCGGGCGTACAGCAGATGCCCGCGGTGTGAATCTGAAACTTAAAGTAAGTCGTGAAGCCGGTATTGACCGGCTGCTGAACTGTGAACCATGAGCTTGTCGCCGCAGGATGAAAGATGCCGATGCCTGAGTAGCCGTCGGTCAAGCCGAGGACCTTCTGTCCATTCCACGTCTTCTGATGGGCGCCGCCATTCATTTGCAAGTTGGCGACCGAGGAGAAATCGTGGAACTGCACCTGCTGCGCTGGGGCGGACGCAATCCCTAACACTATTGTCGCACCGATCAGAACAGCTTTGACTATTCTTACAAATCTCATGGGAGCTTCCTTTTGGGTTGAAACTTCTTACCGTAGTGCCGCCAACGACTGAACTGGTTTTCGTTGTGAGGAGGATTCATTGTGGGCCTGGGCCCATGCCGGACATCATGCCATCCATCGCATTCTGCTGGTGGATTATCCCGATGTCAAGCGCTGTTGGCATCAAAGTTGGGGTAACCTCGTGAGGCGGGTACTGCCTAACCACTTACGTGAGTATCGTTTGTTCCACTTTGGACCGTCGCCCTGGCACTTCTTGACCTCCTTTGGAACTCGAACCAACCAGCAGGCGTATATTCTGGTGAAAGGGCATAACGTTTTGCCCGAGTTGAGCTGAAGACTGGAGTTTCGAATATGTCAGTAGTGAATCGTTTTAGTACTCCCCTATTGATGGCCATCATTCTTCTCGCAGCGCTCGTCGCGGTCGCCCAGACCGCTCCGGCCGCAGGGCAGCCTGCCGCAGCTCCCGGACCTGCCTCGCCCGAAATCCATGCTGTTCTGGAAAAGATTGTTCATCCCAAGAAAGTGAAAGGTCGGAGACTCAGGTGTCGCTCGAATGACCGAACCGACCAAGCTCACAGACGGCACAGAGCTTCCCAAAGGCACACACATCGTCGGCAAGGTCACCGATGTGAAGATGAAGGCCGACAACGAGGGACCGTCGAAGCTGGGACTCTTGTTCGACAAGGCCCAGTTGAAGGACGGCAAAGAGATTCCCGTGACCATGGCTCTGGTAAGCGTTGCTCCCCACGTGGAGCAGGGGTCAGTTGATCCGGTGGCGGGAGAGAACACGGGCTCCTCGGCAGGCCGCGTCGGCCAGATGTCGCAGGCACAGGGACGCGCTGAGGGGAGTGCGGGCAGCGATACTCTCAACAAGGGCCTGGGAATCCGCGGCGCCTCGGCCGCTGCCTCAAACGCAATGCAACCCGGCGTCTGCTATTTGCAGGATGTGACCATAGCCAGTTACTCCATGGGCGATCCGGGAACCATCCTGCAATCGACAAAGACCACCGTATACCTTGATTCCGGCACGCGTTTTTTGTTGCTCGCGCAATAGTCGATTTGGCTTCTTCGGGGGTGGCACGGGCGCCCTGGTACGGACTAGGAACGCGTGAATGTGCCAGACAGCGTGTATACTATAGGTGCGTTTGTTTGAACGGCGCGTTCGCAGCCATCCCTCCGCTAACGAGCGATTCCTGCCTGAAACCTTCCGATCCCGCAGCGCAACATCAATACAAGGAAAAACAAGAAACAAATGGAACAAGGAACAGTGAAGTGGTTTAACGATGCCAAGGGTTTTGGCTTCATCTCGCGTCAGAACGGCGAAGACGTCTTCGTACATTTCTCGGCTATCCAGGCGAACGGTTTCCGTTCCCTGCAGGAAGGCCAGGCCGTGAGCTTTGAAGTAAAGCGCGGTCCCAAGGGTTGGCAAGCGGAAAACGTGCAGGTTCTGTAATCACACAGGTGGGGGAGGGCCGCAGTATGCCCTCCCTTCTGTTTTGGGTCTCATGAGTTCGTCGCCAGCAGATTCGATTCCTCCCACCCACCCTAACCAGCGGCCGCGCTGCGCCATCGATATCTGATCCGCGAACGGTCTCAACTCAATAAGCGAGGCAACAATGAAGAATATCTATGTGGGAAACCTGTCGTTCGATGCGACGGAGGATCAGGTCCGTTCGCTGTTTGAGGCCTATGGTGCAGTCGATAAGGTGAATATCATCACGGATCGCGATACCGGCCAGCCCCGCGGCTTCGCCTTCGTCGAGATGCTCGATGATGACGCTGCCGGCAAGGCCATCGAAGCCGTCAATGGCACCACGCTTGGCGGTCGCAACCTCAACGTCAATGAAGCCCGTCCCAAGACCGACCGGCCACGCGGTGGCGGCGGTGGTGGTGGACGCGGCGGATTCGGCGGCGGTGGTGGTGGTGGACGTGGCCGCGATCGCGGAGGCTCCGGCGGCGGCGGAGGATGGGGCCGGCGCTAGCGCTCAAAAACAATTTCTTCGCAAAAAGGGCACCTGCGTGGTGCCCTTTCTATTTTCTCCGCTTTGCTATCGGCGACGAGGGCCATACGCGAGTTAGCGACACTGCTTGTTTGATACGCTGTTGCGAACGCTTGGCTATCGGGTCCGAGACGCTATTTGCCGATGAGTGAATCCTCCAACAGTGCCATCGAATTCCGCAGCGTGGAATATCACGTTACGCCCGACCGGACTATCCTCTCGGACCTGAACCTGGTGGTGAATCGCGGCGAGACGCTAATGCTGGTAGGACGCAGTGGGTCGGGCAAGACCACTGCACTCAAGCTCATCAATCGGCTGCTTACACCCTCCTCCGGTGAGCTGTGGGTCGAAGGCAAGCCCTCCCGCGACTGGGACGCGATTCAGTTGCGCCGCCGCATTGGCTACGCCATTCAGGACGTCGGTTTGTTCCCCCACTACACCGTCCGCCAGAATGTCGCACTCGTGCCCAAGCTACAGGACTGGGACGGAGCTCGAATCACCGGGCGTGTGGACGAAGTTCTGCAACTCGTCGGCTTACCCAGCCATGATTTTGCCGACCGCTATCCTAACGAACTCTCCGGAGGACAGCGGCAACGTGTTGGACTGGCCCGGGCGCTCGCTGCCGAGCCCCCAATATTGCTTATGGACGAACCCTTTGGTGCGCTCGATCCTATTACCCGCTCCGAGATCCAATCCGAGTTCAAGAAGCTGCAACAGAAACTGCGCAAGACCACCGTCTTCGTGACCCATGATGTGGGAGAGGCACTTCTGCTTGGGGACCGCATCGCTCTGATGGAAGCAGGGCGGTTGCGTCTCCTCGAGACACCCGGGCAGTTTGTAAAATCCACCGACCCTCTGGCGCAGGACTATGTCCGGGTCTACCGGGCAGGTCAGGACTTGTTTCGGGTCTAAAGAGTCGAAGAGCTGATTTATTTGGCAGACTGCTACTAAGAGAAGAGCATTTGAACTTCCTGCTGACGCACAAACGCGAAGTGGCGATGCTGACCGCCGAGCACCTTTGGCTGGTCGGGATTTCCATGTTGTTCGCCATCGCAATCGGACTGCCCCTCGGAATCCTACTCACCCGTCGGCCAAAGCTGAAATCCTTTGTTTTCGGGAGCACGAACGTTATCCAGACTATCCCCAGCCTGGCCCTTTTTGGGCTCCTGCTGCCATTGCCGTGGCTGGGAGCCCGCGTGGACCGTCTGGCGATCGTAGCGCTCGCACTGTATGCGCTACTGCCCGTAGTCCGTAACACCTATACCGGCATCGTCGGAATCAGCCCTGCCGTCCGTGAGGCCGCCACTGCAATGGGTCTGACCTCCCGGCAATTGCTCTGGCATGTTGAGCTGCCACTGGCTTCGCCTGTGATTCTCGCCGGAATTCGCGTGGCAACCGTGATTACCATCGGCGTGGCGACCATCGCCGCTGCCATTGGCGCGGGCGGACTCGGCGAGTTTATTTTCCGCGGTATCGCCATGGTCGATAACGGGGTGATTCTGGCCGGTGCCATCCCCGCTGCGCTCATGGCGCTGGCCGCCGACCTTCTACTCAGCGGCGTCGAAAAGTTCCTCGCGCGACGGCGGCACTAATCATGTTGGATCGCCGCGCGTTTATCTCCACATCGATCGCTCTTCTCGCCGCCACCGGATGCAGATCGACCAACCGTGACATCGTAGTCGGTTCGAAGAACTTCACCGAGCAGTTGATGCTCGGTGAATTGCTCTCGCAGATGCTGGAACACTATTGCGACGTTCCTAGTGGATCGGCGTTTCTACCTCGCAGGCACATACGTCTGCCAGCAGGCGATCCTCGCAGGCCGCATCGATGTCTATCCCGAATACACCGGCACTGCGCTCGCTGCCGTGCTCAAGCAAACCACGAATGGCAACGCCGCGCAGGTGTACGAGGAAGTCAAGGCCGACTACAAACAGAAGTTCGATTTGGACGTAATGTCTCCGCTGGGATTCAACAACAGTTTTGCCATGGTGATGCGGGGTGACGATGCCAATCGCTTGCTATTGACCAAACTCTCGCAACTTGCGCCGGAGGCGCCCAAGATGCGGTTGGGGGTTGGCTATGAGTTCCTCGAGCGCCAGGACGGATATCCCGGCTTGGTCCGCAGCTACGACCTGACAGTTTGCCGACGCCCCGCGGGTGATGGATCTTGGCCTTCTCTATCGCGCCCTCCAGAACCATGCCGTTGACATCGTTGCCGGATCAAACACCGACGGCCTGATCGCCGCGCTTGGGGCTTGTCGTTCTCGAAGACGATCGGCACTATTTCCCGCCCTACGATGCCGTGCCCATCGTGCGCCCCGAGCTGTTGCGACGGTTTCCCGCGGCACGTACTGTCTTCGAGCGTCTCGCCGGACGTATCGCCGCCGACGACATGCGGAAGATGAACTATGCCATCGACGGCCAGAAGAGGGATGCTGCAGCCGTTGCGCGCGAATTTCTCCAACAAGAAAACCTGCTGTAGAAAAGCGGATCCCAGAGCTCGCTCACCGTCACGTGCCCGAGCACGTAGTGCCACCCCGACACAATTCTTTACAAAAAGTCCACGACAAATCCCCGGTTGGTGTGTCTAACATCACATTGCATGAGTATGCAGAAATATGTATATTTATGCTATGTCGAAGCTGTCACGCCATTCCGCGATCCGCGACCTGGTCAATAGCCAGGACGTCGCCAGCCAGGAGGATCTCCGCCGGCGGCTCTATCGGCGCGGTCATCGCGTGACCCAGGCGACTCTGTCGCGCGACATTCACGAATTGCGGCTGGTCAAGACGCCCGATGGGTACAAGTTTCCCCAGGGCGAGGTGCCTGACGCATTTCTGCCGTCGATTGAGCGCTTGATTCAGGAATTTGTGTACGAGGTCAGGGCGGCGCAGAACCTGGTAGTGGTGAAGACCAGCGCCGGCAGCGCACAGCCGGTTTCGGCCGCGATTGACGCGGAAGAGTGGGAAGAGGTTGTGGGCACCATCGGCGGCGACGACACCATCCTGGTCATCGCTCCCGACCATACGACGGCGGTAAAGCTGACCAATCGTATCCGCAGCTACTTTCGTTAAAAATTAATGGGGCAGCGAGTCCAATCCGCGGTGTTTGGTGCGACCGGTTATTCCGGTTTCGAACTGGTGCGGCTGCTCGCACGCCACGAGGGCGCCAAGAAGCCACTGCTGTTCTCGCGCAACGGTGACAGCGCTTACAAAGACCTGAGCGACGTTTACCCGCAGATCGCCGGCAACGGCGGCTATCCCCTCGCGACCTTCTCCTGGCAGCGGATGAAAGATGCTGGCGTGGACGTTTTGTTTCTCGCCACACCGCATGAATTCTCCCGTGAACTGGTTCCCGAAGCCATTGGCCGCGGATTCCGCGTGGTTGACCTGAGCGGTGCATGGCGATTGAAGAACCCGGCGAACCGCTCCGTCTATGGCTTTAATGATGCCGACGAGAAATCGGCAGCCGATCTTGACGGCACGGCAGTCTACGGCTTGCCCGAACTGCACGCCGACGAGATCAAGGACGCCACTCTGCTGGCGAATCCCGGCTGCTACTCGACGTCGATCATCCTGGCGCTGGCGCCTTGGATTAAGGCCGGTTACATAGACGTGGCGCACGGTGTGATTTGCGATTCCAAGTCCGGCGTCTCCGGAGCAGGGAAGTCCACCAGTTCCAAGACGCACTTCGTCGAGGTGGAGGGCGACTTCGCCGCCTACAACGTCTTCGGACATCGTCACACCGGCGAAATCCTGGAGCAGCTCGGCCTCGACGACGAGTCGCTGCAATTCACGCCGCATTTGCTGCCGATCCCGCGCGGGATTCTCTCCACCATCTACGTAAGGCTGGCAAAGCCGATGACTGCCGAACAACTCGAACAGTCGTTGCGCGATTTTTACGCCGGCAAGCCGTTTGTGCGGATTTTTGGCGCGGCGAAGCTACCGCAGATCAAGTTCTCGCGGAACACAAATTACTGTGACATCGGTTTCTCCCTCTCGCCGGACGGCACGCGTGTCGTGCTCGTGTCGTGCATCGACAACCTTTTGAAGGGCGCAGCCGGACAGGCAATCCAGAACATGAACTTGATGTTCGGCTTCGACGAGAAAGCAGGCTTGCAGTGAAACTCGTCGTCAAGATCGGCGGAGCAGCGCTCGACAACAAAGATCTGGTGAAGAAATTCGCCGCGGCGATTCCTGGTCTTTGCGCGGAGGGTCATCAGGTTGTCGTAGTTCACGGCGGAGGGGCTGCGTTAAGCCGCACCTTGAAGCAACTTGGCTGCGAGACAACCTTCGTGAACGGTCTGCGAGTCACCGACTCGCAGACCCGCGATGTGGCTATCATGGTGCTCGCCGGGCAGCTCAATAAGCAGCTCGTCGCTTCGATCGGTGCCGCGGGCCAGCCCGCAATCGGAATCTGCGGCGGCGATCTCGGCATCTTCCGCGCTACAAAAAAGCAGTCTCCCGACCTTGGATTCGTCGGCGAAATCCGCTCAGTGAATATCGATTGGATTGAGCGGTTATGGTCGTCCGGTATCGTGCCTGTGATTTCCAGCCTTGCGCTCGGCTACGACGGAGAGTATTACAACGTCAATGCTGACCAGATGGCCTCAGCGTGCGCAGTGGCCTGTGGCGCACATGCGCTCATCTACCTGACGGACGTTTCCGGCGTCAAAGACGCCGACGGAGCCATCATCCGCTGGCTCGACGTCAAGGCGATACCACGCATGGTCGAGCTCGCGACCGTGAGTGGCGGCATGTTGCCCAAGCTCGAAGCCTGCACCAGTGCGCTCAAAAAAGGCGTCACGCGCGTGCGCATTCTTCCAGCGTCCAGCGCCGAAGTCTTGCCGGGGTTCTTCACGCACCCCATCGAATGTGGCACGGAGGTGATTGCTTCATGACACGGCTCACCTTCGACCGCGCTCTCGAGCGACGCAAAGAGTAGTCGCGACCCGCGCCCTTGAACTCGAAATATTTCCCTTTTTTCTTTTCCATCTGGTCGAACCAGAAGGAGGCATGACGTGATTGCAACGACAATTCCCCCGGGAGCAAACCCCAGCACCTTCGCCCAGCGCAGCGTGACTGGGCGCGACCTCATCTCCATACAGGACTTTCAACCCGCCGAGTTGGCTTGCGCCCTGGAACTCGCGGCGGCCATGAAACTGCGTCCCGCCGACTACCGCGGGACCCTGGTCGGCAAGCAAATTGTTCTGTTCTTCGAGAAGCCGTCACTGCGCACCCGGTTAACCTTCGAAGCCGGCATCAACGCTCTCGGCGGATCATCATTCTTCGTGGACCAGACGCAATCGCGGCTCGGAGCACGTGAGAGCCTCAGCGATGTGGCCCACAACTTGGAGCGCTGGATCGACGGTGTCGTACTGCGTACCTTCGCCCACGAAACTGTGACTGAGATGGCCCGTTATGCATCCATCCCGGTAATCAATGCGCTCAGCGAACTCGAGCACCCTTGCCAGGCGATGGCCGACATGCAGACTTTGCAGGAGCAGTTTGGCGATCTGCATAATGTACGCCTCGCGTATGTAGGGGACGGCAACAACGTGGCGCACTCATTGATGCTCGTGGCCGCCAGCCTCGGAGCTTCGGTCTCGGTGGCGACGCCCGCGGGTTACGAGCCGCACGCTGACATGCTGAGTGCAGCTGAGAAGCTCGCAGCGGTTTCGGGCTCGAAGGTCAAGGTAACGAACGATCCTGTCGAAGCTGTTTCCGGCGCCGATGCTGTGTACACCGACGTCTGGGCGAGCATGGGCCAGGAAGAAGAAGCTTCGGAACGCAGAAAGATTTTCATGCCGTTTCAGGTGAACCAGAAGTTGTTCTCGCGGGCCGCCAAACATGCGGTGTTCATGCACTGCCTGCCGGCGCATCGCGGCGACGAAGTGACCGCGGCGGTGATCGATTCACCCCGCTCCGTTGTGTTTGACCAGGCGGAAAATCGCCTGCATATTCAAAAAGCCATTATGGTATTGCTGCTGGAAGGCGGTGTTCACCGCTTCCCGCCGAGGAGTGCTCATGCGTGAAAAAGTCGTCCTTGCTTATTCCGGAGGCCTGGACACCTCCATCATTATCCCGTGGTTGAAGGAAAACTACGACTGCGACGTGATCGCCTTCGTCGCCGACGTTGGTCAGGGTGACGATCTCGACGCCGTCGTCGAAAAGGCCTACAAGACCGGTGCCTGCAAGGTTATCGTCGAGGATCTGCGGCAGGAGTTCCTTACCGACTATGTCTTCCCAGCCATTCAGGCGGGCGCCGTCTACGAGCACAAGTATCTGCTGGGTACCTCGCTGGCGCGGCCCATCATCGCGAAGTACCAGGTGGAATGCGCGCTGAAGGAAGGCGTCACCGCCGTCTCGCACGGTTGTACCGGCAAAGGCAATGACCAGGTGCGCTTTGAGCACGCCTATCAAGCGCTCGCTCCCGAGCTGAAGGTCATCGTGCCCTGGCGCGAGTGGACGCTGAAATCTCGTGAGGACTGCCTCGAATACGCCGAAGCGCACGGCATCGCGGTAGCGCAGAGTCGCGAGAAGATCCATAGCCGCGACCGCAATCTCCTGCACGTCAGCCACGAGGGCGGCGAATTGGAAGATCCCAACAACGCGCCTCTCGACACAACATGGACCTGGACGAAATCCCCGCAGGAAGCGCCCGACACGGTCGAGAAAGTCTCAATCGAGTTCAAGCACGGTCTTCCAATCGCGGTGAACGGCGTCATACTCGATCCCGTCGCTACCGTTGAAGTTCTTAACGAAATCGGCGCGCGCAATGGCATCGGACGTATCGATCTGGTCGAGAACCGTTTCGTCGGCATAAAGTCGCGCGGCTGCTACGAGACGCCGGGCGGCACGCTCTTGTTGACCGCGCACCGTGAGCTTGAGGCGTTGTGTCTTGATCGCGAACTCGCGCACTTCAAGCAGCACATCGGCCTGAAGTATGCCGAGGTCGTTTATTTCGGCCTCTGGTTTACGCCGCTGCGCGAGTCCCTCCAGGCTTTTGTGAAGAGCTCACAGGACGACGTAAGCGGCATAGTTACTCTGGCACTCTACAAGGGCAACATCGCGATTGCCGGACGCAGGTCTGAAACTTCGATGTATCGGCCCGATGTCGCCAGCTTCACCATGGGTACCAGCTACGACCAGAAAGATGCGGAAGGTTTCATCCGCATTCTGGGCTTGCCGGCCCGCTCCCGCGCGCTGCTTCATCAGAAGTCCGAGGTCGTGAAGTGAAGATGTGGTCAGGCCGTTTCAGCCAGGAGCTGAACGCGGAATTCGAGCAGTGGCAGCGGTCGTTTCCGTTCGATCGCATTCTTGTGCCTTACGAGGTGGCCGCGAGCAAGGCGCACGCGGCCGCGCTCGCCAAGGCAGGAGTGCTCGACAGCGTCGAGCTTACGCTGACACTCAAGGGCCTCGACCAGATTGCGGCCGACGGCATCCCCGCGGATGACGATCCCTCCATCGAGGACGTGCACCACTACGTCGAGAAGCGGCTTGTAGAAGTCGCGGGTGAGGTCGGATTTAAGCTCCACGCCGGTCGCAGCCGCAACGAACAAATCGCTACTGACCTGCGACTGTATGTGCGCGCCCAAATCGATGCAATTTCGTTGGTGCTCGTTAACCTGGCCGGAGAATTCGTCAGCCAGGCTGAGGGAGCCGGCGATGCCGCGATGCCTGCCTACACCCATCTTCAGCGGGCCGAACCAGTGCTGGTAGCCCATTGGCTGCTGGCTTACGTAGAGATGTTCTTCCGCGATTTGAGCCGGCTGGCAGATTGCCGCAAACGGCTGAACCAATGCCCGCTGGGCTCGGGCGCGATTGCTGGCACAATCCTGCCGCTCGACCGCGCTCCTATCGCGGAGGCGCTGAATTTCGACGCCCCAACCGCCAACAGCATCGACGCCACCAGTGATCGCGACTTTGCCATCGAGTTCGTTCAGGCACTCTCGTCCGTCGCCCTGCATCTGAGCCGCTGGGCCGAGGAGTTCATCCTCTTCGCGACCACGGAGTACGGATTCGTGAAACTGCCGGAAGCCTTTTCGACCGGTAGCAGCGCCATGCCGCAAAAGAAAAACCCTGACGCTCTGGAACTGATTCGCGGTAAGGCCGCCGGGGTCTTTGCCGATGCCACCGCCCTCTTCATGGCGGTGAAGGGGCTACCCCTCGCCTACAACAAAGACATGCAGGAGACGCAGCAGCCGGTATTCGCCGCCGCCCAAAACGTCTCCGGCATCGTGCAGGTAGCGACCGGATTTATGGCGAGTGTCACCTTTGATTTCGCACGCATGCAGGAAGCAGCGACCGCCGGATTCATGAATGCACTCGCCGGCGCCGCCCACCTCGTCCGCAGTGGAGTGCCGTTCCGCATTGCGCACGAGATGATCGGCAAGGCCGTACAGCTCTGCGTGCAGAAGGACTGCGAACTCGAGCATCTCTCGTCCGAAGACTTTGTGAGTTGCGGCATCGCGGCCAGCCCTCAGTTCTACAGTGCATTGCAGTTGCAACAAGTTCTGGCAATACACGACGTACCGGGTGGTACTGCTCCTTTGCAGGTTCGGGCGGCGTTGAAGAAAGCGAAGGAAAGACTCTCGATATACGCAGGAGCTGCCCATGTTTGCGCGTAACGCCAAGCTGCCCGACGCATTTGCAATAGAACAGCTCATCCGGGTGCATGTTGGCGACGGAACGCTCTTGTCGCGTTCACTTGCCGAAATCTGCGAGAACATTCGCGACTTCGTAGTCGTCGAAGACAACGACGAAGTTGTGGGTTGTGGAGCGCTGCATCTCTACGGCATGCACCTTGCCGAGGTGCGCTCCATCACCATCGGCGAGCGTGCGAAAGGGAGAGGAGCCGGCCGCATCCTCATCGACGCTTTGCTGGCCGAGGCCGCCCGTCAGAGCGTGACTTGCGTTTGCCTCTTCACCCGCATCCCCGACTTCTTCGGCAAGATGGGCTTTACCATTGTCGAGAAGGAGCTACTACCCGACAAAATGTACAAGGACTGTTTGCGCTGTCCGCGCATGCACGCCTGCGACGAGATTGCGATGTACATGGGTGAGCTGCCGGAGAATACCGTGCTCGCCACTTCTCCCCATGCTGCGCAGTACTACACCCAGCTCGTGCAACTACATTCGTAATGTGCTCGCGGAAGGACGGGAAGAAAGATCGAATCCCTTCCCTCCGCGAAGGGAATCTCAATTCCGCCGTCGCAGCGTCAGTCCTAACCCCGCCCACGCCGCTGTCGCAATCCATTCATACGTGGTGAAGTGCCCTGGAACCTGCGGCAGTACCTTCATCGCAATCATCAGGATCGTCACGCCAATCCCGGTCAGCGCTGCCGCCCGCCCGAGCGGCGATGGCTTCATGTACAGGAATGCCGCACACGACGCCATCCAACCCACCGGCGCTGCTAGCGAACCAACCTCGGTGATCGGAACCAGCACAGACTCGCCCGCCAACATCACTAGCGCGGTTGCCGCGCCAAGGCAGACGACTGCCGTCGAAGGCGTGCGATTCACCGGATGCACGTATGCCAATCGCGCATCCGCCAGGTTGCGCCGCCCCAGGCCGAACAGCAGGCGGCTCGCGGCGATGAAGTTGCCATTGAAGATCTTCATCAGTGACAACAGGGCAGTCGCCATAATGACCCTGACGATCCACCGCGATCCCATCGCGCGCTCGAAGGCAACCGCAGTCGCGAAGCGTTCATGTACCAAGCTCTGCCACGGGTCCACATACGCTACGGCGGTCGTGACAATCGCGTAGAAGAGCGCGCCGACTACGATCGCCAACAAGATGGCGAGCATAAAACGCTGCGACCGAAAGTCCGTGCTCGCCTCTTCCGACGCCTTTCCAATCGATTCGAAACCGGTCATGAAGTATGGCACCACTTGCAGCATCAGGATGACCGACACCACTGGCGTCCCGCTGAACAGCGGCCGCATATTTTGCGCCGAGCCATGAGTCAGTCCCGCGCTCACGAATCCGATGGTGAGCGCAAGCACCGCAAACGTCGTCCAGTTCTGGATCGTCGCGCTCAGGCGAATGCCTCGATAGTTGAGCAGCGTGATCAGCGCCGTCAGTCCCAACCCTATGATCAGGTGCGGCAGAAAGACCGGCTTGCCGGCCACTCGATAGAGCTCAAATGCATTCAGGGCAGGGAAGAGGTATCCGGCGATTCGCCCCATGGCCACCGCCTCCCACGGACAGACAATGGCATACGCCAGCAGCATCGTCCAACCGGTTGCGAAGCTGACCGGCCGTGGAAAGACTGCCGCAGTGTAGGCGATTTCGCCCGCTGCGTCCGGCATCGCTTGTACGAGATGGCCGTACACCACACCAATCGGTAGCAACACCAGGCCGCCGATGAGAAATGCCAGCACCACGCCCAGCGGTCCGCCCCGGACGAGCCAGTCGTCCATCACCACCAGCCAGCCGACGCCGACCATCGTGCCGAAGCCAAGTGAAAAATAGTCGGCGAGACGAAGCTTATGAGCGAGTGAAATCATTCAGGTGTGAGACGCCCGCGCTACTCAGCCCTTAAGGTAAGGCAGCATCTCTTTAAATCCCTGGCTTCCCGAACTCCGCAGCAGCTCGTAAATCATCATCTCGGTGGTCGAGATTACCGCTCCCGCCGCTCTCATCCGGTCGATGCCGATGTCCCAGTTCCAACGCGCGCGCGACCCAATGGCATCCGACGCCACATGAACCAGGTATCCGTCATTGAGCGCGCCCAGCGCCGTCTGCATCACGCAGATATGCGCTTCCATGCCGCACAGCAGGACCGTATTGCGGTTTCCCGGCAGCGATTTGAGTGCCCCGCGAAATTCATTGCAGCCGAAGCAACCGAATTGCAACTTGTCGATCGGCCGGTTGTTCGTCAGCAGTGACGCAATTTCCGGGACCGTCGGTCCCAGGCCCTTCATGTACTGCGTTGTCACCACCACCGGCAATTCGAGCACGTTCGCCAGCCTCGCCAACAGTTGCGTGTTCTTAATCAGCTCGTCCTTGTTGAAGATCGGCGGAAGCAGCTTCTCCTGAATATCCACCACCACCAGCGCGCACTGCTCCGCTTGTAGCAACTGGCGCGCGACATCGGCAGTGTCTGTGGGAAATGCAGCGGTACCTACGGAAGACGTCATGATGGCCTCACGGAAGAAAGAGTGGTGACCATTCTAGCGCGCGCTGGTTATGCAGAGTCGAGCGCGACTGCTCGATTAGCTTCAAACGAGCGAGCCCTCGTGTTGACGCTCCCGCGCAACAGCCAATAGAATCAATGTATCGGCGAACAAACTGCACTCGCAGTCGCCGCGCTTGCTGCCCCCTCGTTCAACGGCAGGACAGCTGACTCTGGATCAGCATATCGGGGTTCGAATCCCTGGGGGGCAGCCAATTCTTTTCCGGCCCGCGGTTCCTAACACTCTAATCATCCCGCACTAGCCTTCAGTTCGGCTTGCCTGTGGTTTGCAGCACCGTCTTCTGGTCCCCCGGCGGCAACGCATGCAGCAGCGCCAGAAATGTTCCGTTGGTCCACCCAAAGCCGATGAGGTTTTCATGGTACCCCGCAAGAACGGGTGCCTCGTCGCTACCTGTGACCACGTTGTACTTCTCCCGAATCGTTCCCGTCCGCTTGTAGTTCGTTTCAATTGTCTCGAGGAACTTCTCTGACACGCGATCCGCATCCGCATTAAACCCAGCGCGCCGCATCCCCTGCACTGCGATGAGATTAGTCGGGGCCCACCCATACGGCAGGTCCCACTGTACGCCAGTCTGCTGATCGCTCATCGCGAGCCCACCCTCGTGCTCGAAAACGCCAACGTTCTTCATCACGGCTTTCGCCTGCTCCGGCGTCGCCAGCCCAACCCACAGCGGATAGAAAGTGGTCACGTAGTCATATGTGGATTGCTTGCCCGTCGTGAAATCCCAGTCGAAGAACATGCCTTTCTCGGCATTCCACATGTACTTGTTGATGAGTTGCTTACGTTGCTCGGCGGCGGTGTGCCATTTCTTCACCGCTCCTGAGTAACCGAGTATCTCGGCAATCTCCGCCAAGTCCACCTCCGCCTTGTAGAGCAGGCTGTTCAGGCACACGGGCGCGTAGTGATGCGTTGAGCCGTCAAACGGTCCCCAGCGGAACGACGGATCGAACCCCGACTCCCTCATCGCCCGATCGCCCTGATAAAAATCCGCAGACATTTTCACGGCATGTGCATTCGGACACGCTTTGTCGTCGCACAGCGGAACCATCAGCTCCGGCCCAATCCCCTGGGCCAGCGTCGGCGCGATGTAGGTGGGTGGGTCGTATTTCACATCAGGGTGCGCAAGCAGCCAGTTGGCAATCGCGGCGTAGTATTCCGGATGGTCCGCAATATCCGGAACAGGCCCTTCGCCCACGTCAAAGTACCTCGCCAGTCCCGTATCGCCCGCAAGCTTCGGAGGCTTGATCCAGAGATCGTGGTCGCGCACGGCGTATTCGTAAGCGTTCGCCAGCCACTTCTTGTCGTCCAAGCCGGCCTTCTTGTCGGCCGCATACTGCGCCATGATCATCGACGTCAAGAACGGCGGCTGCGAGCGCGTCAGGTAATAAGCCCGATTCGCATTCAGAATCGCGCCGTAATTCTCAATCTCGTAGAAGAAGTTCTCGATGATGCCGCGCGAGTAATTACGCTCGCCGTCCTCCAGCAGTCCGACGATGATGAAATAGCTGTCCCAGCCGTACATTTCATTGAAGCGTCCGCCCGGCACGACGTATTTGTTGGGTAAATAAAGCAGGCCGTGGGCATTCAACTGCTCCACCGGAATCGTGCCGAGACCGGTGATCTTCTTGGGTAGGTTCTCGACCTTTACGCCACACTTGCTCAGCGCCGCTACCGCTGGCGGTGGTGTCACGCCATACGGTAGGTAGATGACCGACGTCGCGCCGGCTCCGAACTTTGGATCGGAGATCGACGAGCATTCGTTCATCGAGCGCCCCAGTGTACTCCAGGCGTTCTTGATGTAAACCAGAATGTTTTCCTGCGGTGACGCTGGTGCCGGTTGCGGCCCGGCCCCGGGTTCTTGCGTCGTGACCTGCGCGACTGTGAAAGTCGATAGGAACGACAGCAGGAGAACAAAAAGAAGAACCTGAGCGAACAGGGAACGAGAGAGCGGCCGGCAACTGCGATCGAAAGATTGCATGACGCCGGATTATAGCTGGTGCCACTGCCATTGAGAATCCAACCCTCAGTATCAATCACACCAACCGGTGCCGTTCGTTTGCAGTAGCCCTGCTCCCCACGCAGTGCAATAATCCGCCCATAAAGCAAAGTTTTATGACAGCGAACACCGACCAGCTCGGATGGTGTGCGCAGACGAACGCTCCCGCGCCCCGTCTGACGGTCCATATTTGTCTTCCCGATTCACGAGGAGCCCGAACCATGATCCCAACTGACACTGTTCAACTAAGTGCTGCGCTTGTGACACCAAAGTCAGCTCGCAACTTTGCGGAATCGTCATCACGCGCGCTGATTCTGTCTTTCTTATTTCTCGTTTGTTCTGGCCCATTGCACGCTCAAACCACCGCCGACCTGCAGCAGCAAATCCAGCAGATGAAGGAGGCCTACGAGAAGCAGATTTCTGCCCTCGAAGGACGCATTGCCACGCTGGAGCAGAGCAATCGTGCGGTGGCGCACGCTACCCAGGAAAACACCGTCTCCGTCACCGATTTACAGACCGAGGTAGAGAAACAGGTGGCCGCTCACGAAAGGCCCAAGCTCTCCCAGGGCCAGAAGACGGAAATCGAGCAGACCGAGCTTGCCAACACGCCTCAATACGACGAAGTCCAGGACTCCGAGAAGGTCGTAAAAGAATTGCAGCAGCAGGTCAAGCAATTCGAATTTCATGGTTACATGCGGTCGGGCGAGGGTCTAAACGGCGAAGGCGGCCAAATGGTCGCCTTCCAGGCGCCGGGATCGGGTGCCAAATACCGGTTGGGCAATGAAGCCGACACCTACGGCGAGCTGATCTTCGTCAATAACTGGATCAACCCCAACCACGATACGGACAAAGCGTGGATGAAGACCGAAGTGCTGGTAGAGGCTAACACCACGCAGTCCAATAATTTCGCCAGCACCGATCAGTTCCGCTTTCGCGAGGCATTTGTCGAAGTGGGCAACGTCCTCGCCTCCAACCCCTCGGCCGACTTTTGGGCGGGTGAGCGTTACTACCGCCGTCTGAATATCGATATCAATGACTACTACTTCCTCGACATGAGCGGCTACGGTGGCGGCGTCGAGAACCTCAACGTCGGCATCGGCCAGATGTCGGTCGCGTACTTGGGAGGCGCAAAAGACGACCTCATCACGGACAACGGAAAGTACCCGAAAAGCAACCTCGACGTGCGTCTCTACGATGTGAAAACGCCGGTCGGCAAGTTCGGCTTCTGGTACGACTACTCATTCTCGAAGGGCGGCACGCTTTCCAATGGAGAACAGGTTCCTTCCGTGGGAGGCTGGGCCATCGGCATCGGCCACACCCGCGAAGAATGGCTCGGTGGATACAACCGCGTGTCCCTCCAATATGGTGTCGGTAACGCGGCGAACTTCTCCACCGGAATCGATGAGCCTACCGTTGTACCTGCCGAACGCGCATACCTTCCGCTTCACCGACAGCGCCGTTATCCAGCCCAACAACAAGTTTGCTATTCAACCCGTCGTGATTTACCAGTCACAAGCGACCGGCAATCCGGCTGACGGCACCAACCAATGGTTCTCCCTCGGTGGCCGGCCCGTGTTTTTCTTTACCGACCATGTGTCCCTGGCCTTCGAGGCGGGATTCGACCACACGTCCAGCGGCACAGGTCTCTATGACGGATGGTTGCGCAAGTTCACCCTCGCTCCCCAGATCGGCGCGGGAAGAAAGTTCTTCAGCCGGCCGGTGCTGCGAGCATTCGTGACCTACGCCAATTGGTCCGAGGGACTCAAGGGGTTCGTTGGAGGTCCTGCCTACCTGAACAAGACCGCAGGCTGGAACTTCGGCGTGCAGGGCGAGACGTGGTGGTAACGCGCGAAGGGTCGCGTCCAATCGCAACGGCCGCGCCTGACGGCGCTGAAAAAGTCGCTTGGAATGATGCCGTATCAGGGCACGCCTTCAGGCGTGCCGCCCAAGCCCCTCTTTCTTATTCCGAGCGGGCTTCAGCCCGCCGGGTGCCCACTGAAGCTTCTTTTGCTTGAGTGGGTCTTTATTCCTGCCTGACGGGGCGCGAGCTTTCGTGCCAACCGGAGACAGCCGCCACTCGTCCTAGTTCGTCTCTAGCGTGCACTGCACCTTCAACTCCGTGCAGACATTCTGAATGCTTTTCACCACCAGCGACGTGGCGCTCGGCTCCGCCGGATTGAGCGTGGAGGCAACTACGAGTTGGGTCAGCTTGTCGCCTAACGGATTTGCTTGCAGGCTGGCGGTTTGGATGCCGTCAGTAAATGCCAGCTCACGCTTTTTGTCGTCCTCTTTGACGACTGTGACCGCCGGAGTATGCGCCTGAACCCGCTGCATCGCCGCTTCGTACACTTTCTGTGCCGGAGCCTCGATAACGACTGTCGCCACATCGTAGCCACTCTTGCCGTCAGCCGATTTTTGCGACATCTGCTGGATACGGCCCGAAACTGCCCGTGCAACCGCGACCCACTGCGCCTGTGAGACGACGGCTACGGTAATGAGAAAAGCGACTACGGCGGCACACGGATGCGGCAAGATTTCATCGGTCGATCCCTGGGCCGCCGAAGGGGCACTGCTTTAACGGCGCCGCACATGCGCTTAAAGTGAGAACTTCTTGGCGACGTCAGTCGCCATCGAAGGACGCTAGCAAACGTAAGTAAGATTCGGCGGAGGCAACGACCATGACACGGCCGTTCGCGTGGGCGCGCAGCTATTCGTGTCCTCAGGAAAGATACTACCCGGACAGCACCGAGCAGATTGTCACGGAATACGCGCGCGAATATTGCGTCCGCTTCGTGGACGCATTTGGCAGCCTGCTTGACGATGAGAGTAAGGGCCTGAGTAGATTTCTTCGTCAGGGATCGTCTTCGATCTCCAAATTCGAGGACGCCTGGGACGTTGCCCTGGGTTATACACGCCGGACATTTCTTTTCAACAACCGCAACGACGTGCCGCGGCAAGCGGCATGGCTGGGCTTGCGACTGACCGAGTGTGGCGTCGAGGGTGAATGGCAGGCCACATTGCCCTCCGCTACCAGACTCCGTTGGGACAGATGGCTTCTTCCGCCTGCGCGGCAATTGTCGGTGCAATCGGACGGCCGGCGAACACGAATTCGGCTGGCCGCCGCGAAAGGCCGTCGTGCTCGCGAGGTTAGCTTCGTGAGGAACGGTCATGGTTGGATGGCGCACGACGCCACGGAATTACCGGTTGGGCGGTTCTATGGCTGCCGGTTTGTTCTGCTGCCGCAACCCGCGTTGGAAGGACTGGAATTCGGGGCGCCTCCGACCATGTCCCTCCTTCTTCCCGAACAGATACTGGCGAAGTGCCGCAAGTCGCTTGGCGTACTCAAAAACTATGCGCCAATGTACCTTCCCTGGGTACAACGAGTGCTGCGGGGCATCGTACCCGTGCATGCCATGCTTTCAGAACTACGGAGTGGGAGCGATTTCGACAAGCCTGGCATCATACAGGCCTCGTTTCCCAGTCGAACCATCGCCATGGCGGAAACATTTGTTCACGAGTGTTCGCATCAACATTTCCAGATTTTGTCCCGGGTAGGCAAAGTGGAAGACGGCTCCGATAAAACACTCTACTATTCACCCGTTCGCCAGACGGGAAGACCGCTCGATAAGATTCTTCTCGCGTACCACGCATTCGCCAATGTTTTGTTGTTCTATCGCATGTGTAGGAAATCGGGCCTGGAAGATGAGGCAGGTTACTTGGGCCGGAATGAACCGCGGTTGGTGGAGCAACTTCGACAGTTGGAAGCGCCACTGCACCAAACGAAGGGTCTAACCGAACTCGGGGAGGCTCTTTGGCAGCCCCTGGCCCACAGGATTCGCTTATGATGCCGCTTGAGGCGGAGCAGCCTGCTGGTGTTCTTACGTCGGTCATTCTCAAAGCGGCATCGCCCTGCAACCTGAATTGCAGCTATTGCTACGTTTACAACCATGAGGACCAGAGCTGGCGCAATCGGCCGAAGACAATTGGCGATGATGTCTTCGATGGTACGATGCGCGCGATCAAGAACTATTGCGAGCGACGCGTCAATCACTCCATGTTCGTCACCCTGCATGGCGGAGAGCCGCTTTTGATTGGTGCTGGACGCTTCGAGGAGTTGGCTACACGCTGCGAAAAGATTCTCGGACCGTGTCTGGCGGGTCTTTCGGTCCAGACCAACGGGACTCTGATCGATGAAGACTGGGTCGCCGCTTTTCACCGGCACAGAACATCCATCGGCCTCAGCTTGGATGGTCCGCCGGAGGTCCATGATGCGGTACGGGTTGACCACGCGGGGCGGGGATCGTATTACGATGCCATGGCCGGGCTGGAGAAGCTACGCCAGGGCGGCATTCCTACTGGCATTCTTTGTGTCATCAGTCCCGGGCAAGACGGATTAGAGATATACCGCCATTTTCGGCGTTCGGGCATCAAACGAATGAACTTCCTGTTGCCTGACGTATCCCATGACACTAAGCCGCGTTGGTATGGGCACACAGGCCCCACCCCCGTTGCCGATTACCTGATCCCTATCTTCGACGAGTGGGTGCAAGAAGACGATCAGAGCGTATTCGTCCGGATCTTCTGGGGACTCTTACGGCAAATCCTAGGCGGTTTTGGCGAAACCGATGTCTTTGGAAACCCTCGACTCAGCTATGTCGTAGTGGAGACTGATGGCGCGATCGAAGCGCTGGATGCTTTACGGGTTTGCAGAACCGGCTTGGGGAAAAGCGGTCTCAATGTTCTGCATCACGATTTTGACGACCTGTCGGTAGGTGACCCGTTTCTGTACGGAGCCATTCATTCCGGAGTTCCGCTTTGCTCTCAGTGCCAGGCTTGTCCGGAGCGAGAGCTTTGTGGCGGCGGCTATTTGCCGCACCGCTACTCCCTAGCTAAGGGCTTTGATAACCCGTCCGTCTGGTGCGCGGATATATTGAAGCTCGTGGCACATATCCGCGAGTGGGTGGTGCGCCAGAATCAGCCCCGGGCGAAAAAAGCTAAGCGGGCACGAACAGCAGTATCTCGTGACTATGCGTAGTGAGCGGCGTTCTTTTCGATGAACTCAGCCTTGTCCGCCGGAACTTCATCGTTGGGGAAGATCGAGTTAGTCGGGCAGACTGGCACGCACGCGCCGCAGTCGATGCATCCATCGGGATCGACGTAAAGCTGGGGAGCTGCCTCGAACTTCTCCTCGTCCTTCTTGGGGTGGATGCAATCCGTCGGGCAAGCTTCCACGCAGAGTTCGTCTTTAGTACAGGTATCAGTAATTGTGTACGCCATGATTGCTGTTCTCCTCAGTCTGTCGCTGCCGCCCTCACCGGCAGCAGTCTCGGCGGTCTTCCGCCAATTTCACTGTACAAATTGGCCGACCACAGAAGCGGTGACGCCGGTCACTGCCCTGTTGTGAGCGACCGCACAAGCGTTTTATTGCGCTTCGGCAGCCAAAATAGCGACATTTCCGTTCGGGCTACCCCGCCAGTCCGCGAAGGGGACGCCATAATCTAGCCCAGCCCGTCAGGGCTGGGTCACGGGCGGTCAAGACGGGGGAGTGCCATAGGCACGGCAGCTTTTTCTTTGACATTATCTTGGTACATATGTACATTAATACCATGAAAGAACAACCCGAACATCCCATCGTCGTGGAGCGCGTACAAACCGGCGTCCGCATGGAAAAACGCCTCCTGAAGGTCCTGAAAGGGCTGGCCGAACTCAAAGACATGACTTTGGGCGACCTGCTCGAAGGCATCGTCCTCCACGCCTTCGAGGGCAAAGCGCCCTTTTCGCCCGACACCCTGAAAGAGATCGAGAAGCTGCGCAGCATCTACGGACTGGCCCTGAAAGCAACTGACAGCCATCAACTGAAGGAGAAACGCAGATGAGCTACTTGCATGTCTTTTTCTTGCTGACACTGTGCGTGGGCGTGGTTGGCGCAAACATGGGCCAAGCCCAGACCAAGTCCTCCGATGCCCCGGTGCGTACCCACGAGGAATTCACCTTCGTTATCTCAGCCCCTTATGTCGACGTCTTCCCGCTGTTTGGAGCCTATAAAGAAAGGGGCTGGGCACGTGGTTTTGATCCGCAATTCCTCTACCCGGTCCCTCCTCACGATGAGGTAGGGATGGTCTTCACCACCGTGCAAGATGACCTGTCGCGAGTCTGGACGAACACGGCGTTCGATGCCGCGAGCGGGCATGTGCAATACGTCTACTGGATCCCCGACCAGATGACTGCCTTGATCGACATTCATGTGACCAACTCAGACGGATTAGCTACTTCGGTACACGTCGTCTACGAACGCACAGCGCTCCGTCCCGAGGCCAATGAGCAAGTCGTGCACATGGCGCACACCGACGCCAACAGCGGCCCCCACTGGGCGGAGATGATCAATGGTTATTTGGCAAAAGCAGGGTTACCGGCGAGGTAGCGCTCGACCAGGTGACTATCGTAATCACGCAAAGTTTCAGAACGGGAAGCAAGAGGCACTTTTGCTTCGTGCCACCCAGATTCTTCTCGCCATTGCCCCGAGCCGATGTTACATACGAATCGTGAGGCAAGGGATTTGTGTCCCCATCGTTCGGCGCTCAGCGCGCCACGCCATAGCTCTTTGAAAAGTCGAATCTCAATCGGGGAGCGAGCAGGATCCCGTGTCGTTCCCTACGTCACTCTAAGTGCCCTGTTTTCTATTAAGTACATATAACTATAGTAGAAACAGGACTTTAGCAGGCAAGCACCACGTAATCAATTGATTCTGCAGTGGGAGACGGGAGGGGGTACCACCGGAAAGACGTCGCCAGACTGCCCACCCAGCACCTTCCACTGGGACTTAGAATGCCGCTTTCGCAGGAGGGTTCTACAGCTCCCGACGCCCTTCGAGCGCCTTCTGCATAGTGACCTCATCGGCATACTCGATGTCGCTCCCAGCAGGAACGCCGGTGGCGATGCGGGTGATCTTGAGTCCGGCTGACTTCAGCAGGCGAGAGAGGTAGGTTGCGGTGGCCTCGCCTTCGACGGTTGGATTGGTAGCCAGGATCAACTCGTCGATGCTACCCGTGGCAACCCGTCGCTCC
Source organism: uncultured Acidobacteriaceae bacterium (assembly GCA_963738905.1). GTDB lineage: Bacteria > Acidobacteriota > Terriglobia > Terriglobales > Acidobacteriaceae > DASRAA01. Next base: position 1,138,455 of record CAVTYG010000002.1, on the reverse strand, counting down.
AAGCTCGAAATCCGCAACTGGTCGGGCCCAACTCCATGCAGGGGCGAAAGGGTACCGTGCAGAACGTGATAGACCCCGTTGTAGTGGGCAGTTTTTTCGATGGCCGCGATGTTGGTAGGTTCTTCAACCACGCACACCAATCGTTGATTTCGCGTCGGATTGGCGCAATAAACGCAAGGATCGACATCGGTAATGTTGTTGCACACCGAGCACAGATGCAGGCTGGCTTTCAACTGGCGAATCGAGTCCGCCAGTTGTTCCGCGTCCTCGTCGGTCGAGCGCAGAATATGAAACGCGAAGCGCTGTGCGCTCTTGGTGCCGACACCCGGGAGCTTCTTCAATTCTTCAATCAGGCGAGCCATTGGCTCCGCAAATCTCGACAAAATATGCCTCGTTGAAAGTTCGGAACAGTTTGCAGACGGTTCGTTACATCCCGGGAAGGTTGAGTCCGCCCAGCATGCCGCCAAGACTGGACTTCATCGCGTCATCGACCTTATGGGCAGCAGCGTTCACCGCAGCGATCACGAGGTCTTGCAGCATCTCGATGTCGCCGGACTTCACCACATCCGGCTCGATGATGACGCTCACGATGTTCTTCTGGCCGTTCATCTTGACTGTCACGCTGCCGCCGCCGGACGAAGCTTCCACGACCACTTGCTGCATCTTTTCCTGCAGTTTCTCGGCCTGTTGGCGTGCCTGCGCGAGCATGTCTTGCAAATTGAATCCGCTCATAATGCTCCAAATCTGTCGATGCGGCGACTATCCGCGCTCCTTGTGGTCGATGACGGAACGAATCTCGGCGCCGAACTTTTCCTGCATCCGCCGCACGATAGGATCGGACATCGCCCGGCTGCGAGCGCCTGCGCCATTGGACGGACGAGCAACCGGGGCTGCCTTGGGAGCGAACTGCGTTCCACCGCTCACCATCTTGAACTTCATCGGTCGGCCCGCGGCCCTCGCGAGTGCCTCGTTGACGATACGTTTGGGCCCGTCGCCCAGTGCTATGTCAACCATGACCTGCGACATTGCCACCTTGACCGACACTTCATTACCGCTCAAAGCCCATTCACCCGACTCGAGGCTGTGGGCCAGCATCTGTTGGCCGCCATCTTCGAGAGCGCCGACAACCGCACCGCGCAGGGAATCTGCCGTGATCTCCTGGTTTACGGGCACGGGTGGCTCTTCGGCCACCGCGACGGCGGCTCCACCTGGTGCCTCCCTCTCTCCAGCGGCAAAACTACTCACCGTTGGCCGCGAGGTCGGCGCCGGCGCGAGAGCTTCTGCTTTCGGCTCGCTCTTGCGGTTGCGGTCCGCCTCGAACGGCGACGCTCCCTTAGAAGGCGATGCAGTTGTTGTGCGCGACAACGAAGGCTCCTCCGCTGCGGACCGCGACGTTGGAGTACTCCGCGCTCCAGTTCCAGCAACGGGCCCAGACGATCCGCCACGCGCCGGAACCGTCGCCACTTTCTGTGCTTCGCCACTCAACAACTGCTCCAGTGGAAGGAGCCGCTGCGCGTGCACCAGCTTGAGCAAACCCAATTCAAGATGAAAGCGTTGCTCCTGCTTATAACCGAGGTCCGAGTGCGTTCGCAGCATGATTTGCAGGAAGCGCGTGAGGTCTTCTTCGCCGAAGCGGTCGGCGACTCGTGCAACTCGAGCGCGCTCGTCCGAGGAAATCTGCAAGAGCGCCGAATCACACCCCGCCACTTTTGCGACCAGCGTATTGCGCAGGAAGCGCACCATCTGGCGAGCGAAGTGTTGCGCACTCTGGCCTTCGACCAGCAGGCGATCGACGGTGCGCAGTACGTCTTCGCTGGAGTTACGCCCAACAGCGTCCATCACATCTTCGAGAATGTCGGAGCCGACCGTTCCCACCAGACCGCGAACCACATCGCCGCTGAGCGAGTCGCCACAACTGGCGATGGCCTGGTCCATGATGCTCAGAGCGTCGCGCATCGAGCCGTCGCCCGCCTCGGCCAGCATCGCCAAAGCGTTGTCGTCAGCCTCGATACCTTCTTGCTTTGCGATGTCGCGAAGCTGGCCAACGATGTCGTCGAAGCTGACCGCATGAAAGCTGAAATGCTGGCAGCGCGAGCGGATGGTCTGCGGAATATCTTCCGGCTGCGTGGTCGCCATCATGAAGATCACGTGCGACGGCGGTTCCTCCAGCGTCTTAAGCAGCGCATTAAAGGCGGCATCGGTAATCTGGTGGGCCTCGTCAAGGATCCAGATCTTGTACCTGTCGCGCGCCGGACGATAACGCGCCGCGTCGCGCAGCTCGCGAATCTCGTCGATACCGCGATTGGTGGCAGCGTCGATCTCGATCACGTCCACCGAATTTCCCGCGCGAATCTCGATACAGGAGTCGCACACGCCGCAAGGTTCCGGCACCGGATGGTCTTTGGATCGGCAGTTCAGCGCCATGGCCAGGATGCGCGCGATGGTCGTTTTGCCGATCCCGCGATGCCCGCTGAAGATGTAGCCGTGCGCGATACGCTGCTGCTCAATAGCGTTCTTGAGCGTGCGGGTGACGTGTTCCTGCCCGATCACGTCGGAGAACTTTTGCGGTCGGTATTTGCGGGCTAGAACCTGGTAACTCATGGAAGGACAGAAGGATTGATTATACGGTCTGCGGCTGTGGAACGGGAGCGTGCCGCTCCTGCAATCAAAAGCGCAACGACAGGCAACTCAACCCGCCGTCCATCTTGCGAAATTCGGACATATCAAGCCGCAATGGCTGGTAACCTTTCCGCCCCAACTCGTCCTCGAGCTTGGGGAATTCGGCGGGAATCAACACTTTCTCGTTCACCAGTACGCAGTTGCAGGCGTAACTCTCGGCGTCAGGAACACGGATGAGATCGTGGCGTCGAAACTCCGCTCGGTTGGCCAATTCTTCCATCACGACCAGGTCGTTATTGCCGAGCGAAGAGATGCCGCTTTTCAAATGCAGAATGGAATCCAGGTTGCGAATGTCCACGGTAGAACATGTGAATCCGTCGGCGGCCAGGAACTCCGCTAGCTGTCGAGCGCCCTCTGCGTTAGTTCGGCGTGAGATTCCGATGAAGAAATGCGTGCCGGCTTCGCAGATGTCGCCTCCATCCAGCGTTCCGGGAGGGCGAATCTCGTGAATGACGGAAAAGAACTGCCTGATCGAGTCGCGGATGGCTGCGACTTCGCCGAGTCGCGAGGCCGCACCCGGCCGAGTGAGGATCGCCGAGTGACTCGTCAGCACCGCGGTATCTTCTACAAATGTCGCATCGGGATGGTGTCGCTCCGGAGGCAGCCGAACGACTTCCAGGCCGCACGATTCGAGAGCGTCGCAATATGCCCGATGTTGCTCCAGCGCTTTGGCAAAATCAGGCACGCCAAGGTTAACAGTAGTGAGCCCATCGGCGAGATTCTCGGTTGGAGGACGGACGATGGCGCGACGAAACAAAGACACAACCTCCTTCAGGGGTGTGACGGAAGCCTGCGTTGCACTTCTGGCGATAGATTTCCCCCGCAAAACACAATAGCTATGCTCTTCCCGGCATAATGCTCGGTTTCTTGAAAGAATGCAGCCAGCGCCACGCCCGCTGAACCCTCGATCACCCAGCCTTTCTGCTGTGCCCAGACCATCGCGTCAAGAATTGCCTCTTCGGAAACCACCACGCTGTGGTCAATGACTGTTCGCGCGATCTCGAAGGTAATCGAGCCCGGTTCGACTCCGCCCGCCGTGCTCTCCGACAACGTGTAGTTCTCGGGAAAACCGATGATCTGGCCAGCGCGAATGCACTCATAGAGCACTCGCGAATTCTCCGGCCAGCAGCCAATGACTTCGGTACGCGGCGACTGGACCTTGAGGTAAGCGCCAATGCCGCTTATCAATCCTCCGCCTCCAGTGGCGATGAACACGGCATCGACTGCGTCCATCTGACGCAGCAGTTCGACCGCAATCGTTCCCTGGCCGGCGGCCACATGAAAGTCATTGTAAGGAGAGATATAAGTGCGTCCGGATGCTTCGGCCGCCGCTCGGGCCGCTAGCTCGGCATCGAGCGGATTGTCGCCAACTTTGCGGATGCGCGCTCCGTAGGATTCGATTTTCCGGCACTTGGCCTCAGAGACTTGAGACGAAAGAAACACCTCGGCATCGATTCCTCGGAATTTCGCCGCCGCGGCTACACCTAACGCATGGTTTCCAGTCGAAGAGGTCACAACGCCCGCGGAGGCAGCTTCCGGGGACAGGCTGAGAATCTTATTTGTTGCTCCACGAAGCTTAAAGGAGCCCGTAACTTGGAGTTGTTCGAGCTTGGCATACGCTTTCACCGGGCCCGGAATATGCGGATCACTCAGCAAAGCCACCGGCGTCTCGCGTACCAGGCCGTAAATACGGCTGCACGCAGTTTGGGTCTCTCCGGCTAGCGCCAAAAGACTGGCGCTCGCATGCGAATTATCGATTGGGTTAGGCAACACGAATGGTCGACGACGGATCACCAGGCTGTCATGCTGAACGAAATCGAGAGTAAATATCCATCACGCAGTCTAAGCGCTTTTCTTCGAGACTGGGCGGTTGGCGCTGCTGGAGAAGGCTTGCTCAACCGGAGTCGCTGGGGTTTCGCCAGCCTCAGCCCACAAGCGGAAGGCGCCACGAAACGCATTTCGGTTGTCCCCGGCACGGCACTTTGGCGGTAGTACTTTCAAGAGTTTGGTATTGCCTCCACCTAGAACAATGTCGTTGGGCTCAAGCGCGGCCGCCAGCTTGTCAACGACATCCGCGACATAATGCCGCCACTTCTTCTTTCCATACTTCTTCATTCCGCGGAGTCCGACATAGTCTTCATACGTGCCCTTGCGGTAGGGAAGATGCGCCAATTCCATCGGCAGCAGCGAGCCATTAATAATCATGGCTGAACCGAGCCCCGTTCCTAGACCAAGAAACAACATTCGGCCGCCCTTGTAGCTCCCCAGAGCCTGCATGGCGGCGTCGTTGATAATCTTCACCGGACGGCCGAAGGCCTTCTCGAAGTTGAAGCCCACCCACCCTTTGCCAAGGTTATGGGGCTCAGCAAGAATTCGCCCGTCAAGTACGGGCCCAGGATATCCAATTGCCACCGCGTCGTATTTCCAATCAGCTGCGACTCGCCGTGCCTCGTTCACCATTTGTTTAGCGGTCATCTTCGAGCCGGAAGGAAACTTCCGCCGTGCCTCATGGCCCGTGGCCAGCAGTTTCACGTTTGTACCACCTACATCAAGAGCCAGCACATTCATACAGATTGATCGCTCCTAAGCGCACAGTCTGTGTCATGACGACACATGCCTCGTCGCAAGAGTCTATACCATCTGGCGGACAACTTCGGAATATGGGTGAAGTGCGGTGGGATTTAACCGTTCTGGCGGCCTCGCCCTACTGCTTCTGACAGTTCGCGCAGTAGCACGGCAGTTTCTTCCCAGCCCATGCATGCGTCGGTAATACTCTGTCCGTGCACGAGGGGCTGCCCTGCGACGAGCTTTTGTGATCCCGCAACTAGATTGCTTTCCAGCATGACGCCGAAGATACGCCGCTCACCGCGCTCAATCTGCTTCGCAATGTCCTTGCAGACCGAGGCTTGGCGCGTGTGGTCCTTGCCACTGTTAGCATGGCTGCAATCGATCATCACATTCGGTTTCAGGCCGGCCTTTTGGAGCCTTTCGCAGGTAGCCCCCACGGCCTCGGCGGTGTAGTTCACGCTTTTGCTCCCACCCCTGAGGATCACGTGGCAGTCCGGATTGCCGCTGGTCGCGAAGATCGCCGACTGTCCATGCTTGGTGTGCCCGAGAAAAGTGTGCGGGTGCGCGGCGGACAGGACCGCTTCGAGTGCGATCTGCACGTCGCCCGAAGTTGCATTCTTGAATCCGACCGGACACGACAGCCCGGATACTAGCTGACGATGTACTTGACTCTCCGTCGTCCGTGCGCCGATGGCTCCCCAACTGACCAGGCCCGCGACGTATTGCGGCGTGATCATGTCGAGAAACTCCGTGCCGGCGGGTACGCCCATCTCTGCCAAATCGAGCAAAAGACGACGCGCCTCCCGCAGACCATCATTGATCTTGTAGGACTGGTCCAGATATGGATCGTTGATGAGCCCTTTCCAGCCAATTGTGGTGCGCGGCTTCTCAAAGTACACCCGCATGACAAGGTGAAGATGGTCGCTGTGTTCGTCGATCGCCTTCTTCAGCAGGCCGGCATATTCGCGTGCCGCTTTAGTGTCGTGAATCGAGCATGGACCGACGACGACGAGCAATCGGTGGTCTTCTCCGCGCAATATGCGAGCAATATCTTCACGTGCCTGATGCACCGTGGACGACGCCTTCTCAGTCTGGGGAAGCTCCTCCTCCAAAAAGACCGGTGGCAGGACAACTTTTGTCCATTTAATTCGTAAATCGTCAGTGGAATAGAACATGGCTGAAGATCGCGCGAACGAGCTATACGGAGACGCACAAAATACGTCTTTTACTACTCTAGCAGTTCATTTCGGATGAATGGATATCGCACGAGCAACCTTTTGTATCTGGTCCGCACTGTCTGGTTCACCGCTCTTTGCTAGACTCGACTCGTGCCCCGAATCCGACGCAATGCCTGGATGCTGGCCGCCGCATCAGGCGTGCTTCAAGTCCTCATCTTCCCCGAACCCTCGCTCTACTTCCTGAGCTGGATCGCCCTCGCGCCCCTCATCTACGCCATTCTTCAATGTCGCGAACAGGACGCACTGCTCACCGTCGTTGAAGACGGTAGATGGTTTGCCCCAGCGACCGCGTGGCAGGGCTTTCTGCTCGGGTATTTCAGCGGAGTCATCTGGTATCTCGGGAGTTGCTACTGGGTCTTTCACGTCATGCATGATTATGGAAACCTGAGTGCCCCCCTCTCCGCGATTTTGTTATTGATGTTCTCGCTTTATCTCGGCCTCTATCATGGGCTCTTCGGCCTTCTCGTTGCTCTCATCGGCCGCCGCCGCAACGGCTATAGTCTGCGCGCGCTGGTGTTTGCTCCATTCGCCTGGGTCGCTGCCGAACTCGCCCGCACGTACATCACCGGTTTTCCCTGGGACCTCCTTGGGACCACGCAGATCGACAACATCCCGCTGACTCGCCTGGCTACCTTCACCGGCGTGTACGGATTGTCTTTCGAGATCGCATTAGTAAACACTGCCGTCGCCGCGGCATTTCTCGTTCCTCGTGCTCGCCGAAATGTCCTGCTGGCAACTTCACTTGCCGCTGCGCTCATCCTGCATGCAGGCCGATTCATCAAGCCGCCCGTGCTCACCGGCGACCACGGCGCCACTCTCGTGCAGTCAAACATCCCAATCCTCGACTCCGATGCCTGGACCCTCGAATACCTTGAGCAAACCCTGACCGCGTTGCGGGCGCTGAGCGTCCGCCCGCCACAGGCTCTTCCGGATAAGCCTGCGCTCATCATCTGGCCCGAATCGCCCGCCCCGTTCTTCGTCACGGACCTCCACCTGCGTGGCACGATTGGGCAAGTGGCCCGTTCCACCGACTCCTTCATCATTGTCGGCTCCATGGGCATCGCACATGCCGGGGAGGCCGGACGCCCACCTGACATTTTCAACTCTGCTGCACTGGTTGCACCAACGGGCGCCTGGGTCGCACGCTACGACAAGATTCATCTCGTGCCATTTGGTGAGTTCATCCCCTTCGAGAACCTGATCAGCTTCGCGAAAACACTTACACGCGAAATCGGTACCTTCGCCCGAGGTACACGACGCACGCCGCTCGAGGAAGACGGAGTTCAATTCGGGACATTCATCTGCTACGAATCGGTCTTCCCGAATGAAGTTCGTCAGTTCGCCTTGCATGGAGGAAGCGTGTTCGTGAACATCTCCAACGATAGTTGGTTCGGTCCCACCGGCGCGCCCGGCCAGCATCTCAATATGGCGCGCATGCGCGCTGTCGAAAACGACCGTTGGCTGCTGCGCGACACTAATAGCGGCATCACGGCCGTCGTCGATCCCTACGGCCGGATCGTCGCCGAAGCGCCACGCAACCAGCGCACGGCGTTGCAATCGACGTATTCGCTGATCGAGAGCACCACGTTCTACACCCGCCACGGCGATTGGTTCCCGTTTCTTTGTGCGATAATCACGTTGGCCGGTGTGGCGTTGCGCCTTCGCGAACCTGCGGAAATGCTGCAACCCGCACCGGTTTAAAAGGATTCTCATACCCCATGGTCGAAGAACTGGAACAGGAATACTCCGCACTCCGCGAAAAGGTGCACGACCTTCAGGAGTATCTTTGACGCGCCCAAGCTCCGCGAAAGACTGAGCGAAGTCGAGAAGCAAACCTCGGATCCCACGCTCTGGTCGAACCCCGAAAGATCGCAACAGGTAATGCGCGAGAAGAAGCGGCTCGAAACCTCGCTTGCCACCGAAGCCGACTTGACGCGCCGTAATGCCGACATCAATGCGTACTTCGAGCTCGCCCATGAGGGCGAAGACGTCTCCGCGGACTTGCGGCGCGAAATCGATGCTTTGCGTGCGCTGGTCGACAAGCTGGAAATCGAGACGCTGCTTTCTGGCCCGAACGACGACCGCAATGCCATTGTGACGATCCATCCGGGTGCGGGCGGTACCGAGTCGCAAGACTGGGCCGAGATGCTCATGCGCATGTATTTGCGTTGGGCGGAACGCGAAGGTTTCTCGACTTCCATGTACGAATACCAGCCCGGCGAAGAAGCGGGAATCAAGTCGGCGACCTTTGGTGTGAACGGCGAACACGCCTATGGGCTTCTCACGAGCGAAATTGGGGTGCATCGGCTCGTGCGCATCTCGCCCTTCGACCAGGCCAAGCGGCGCCATACGTCGTTTGCCAGTGTGTACGTGTCGCCCGAGATCGACGAGAGCATCGAAATCGACATCAAGCCTGACGACATCCGCATCGACACTTATCGCTCCGGCGGCAAGGGCGGACAGCACGTCAATACCACCGACTCCGCGGTGCGCATCACTCATATCCCAACCGGAATCGTGGTCGCCTGCCAGAACGAGCGTTCGCAGCATAAGAACAAAGAGAAGGCAATGAGCATCCTGCGCTCGCGCCTTTACGAGTACGAGCTGGAGAAGAAAAGGGAAGCGACCAAGCACATCGAAGATTCCAAGCTCGATATCGACTTCGGTTCGCAAATTCGCTCATACGTGCTTCAGCCGTATCGCATGGTGAAAGACTTGCGCACGCGTGAGGAAATCGGAGATGTCGATCGCGTGCTTGACGGCGATCTCAACGGATTAATCCGGGCCTATTTGCTGGCGCGCAGGAACGAACAGCGCTAAGGAGCGGACATTCATGGAAAACTGCCTCTTCTGCAAGATCATCGCGGGTAAGGTTTCAGCCACCAAGGTTTACGAAGACGACAAGGTGTTCGCCTTCGAGGACATCAATAGGCAGGCGCCCACGCATGTATTGATTGTTCCGAAGCGCCACATCGCTGGACTGAAGGAAGCGGCTCCTGAAGATGCCGAGATCATTGGCTATTGCCAACTCATCGCCGCAAAGCTCGGACGCGAGCGTGGCATCGAGGACGGCTATCGAACGGTATACAACGTCGGCCCCAAGTCAGGACAGTCGGTCTTTCACTTGCATTTGCACTTGATTGGCGGCCGGGATATGAAGTGGCCGCCAGGATAATCGGTATCCAGCGTCCAGCGTCCAGCGTCTACCCAAAGCTCTGTGTCTCTGTGTCTGTAGGGTGATTGCCTAATCCCCGACAGCCACAGGCCGCTGGGTCTTCGGGTCCCACGGAATCGAGAACTGCCGCTCGATTTTCTCGCGATAGCACGGCCCGGAATTGTAAGTACAGAACGGATACAGCTTCCCGTCCGGCGTTGCGTAGTGAATCACACACCGCTTCACGCGCTCGATGTCGTAGTTGTAGGCATCTTGGAAGTGCATGCCAGCAACCAGCAGCGTGCGGTAGGTAAACGTGCCGTCCATTCCATTGCGACCGAGCTTCTTGTCGGTGAGGCCTTGCAGCGTCTGAAGAAATTTCTTGAAGGTCAGGCCGCGCGGCGCGCGGTCCTCATGGAAGTGACGTTGCAGCATGTTCCACACTTTCAATCCCGAGTACAGCTTAAACTGCAACTTCGTTGTCTTGCGCGATAACTCTTCCATGTCTTGCAACATGCCCGGCACATCGACGAACTGCGTGATCGGCACCGCCTGCTTCGTCTCCTGGTCTACGAAGAAATACGTTCCCAGCGAGCAGTGCGGGTGCGAAGAAATCGTTGGCACCCCGGTCCCCCGAATGGCCGACGTCAGCTTGGAGAATGGCGTGACACACGCCAGTGGGAACCAGTCTTCCTGGAGTTTGGTGATTCCGGTCTGCTCGCCCACGCACCGGGCTAAATCGGCCAGCGTGAACCGCTTCGCCAGCAACTCGTGCTTCGCGATGCGGCCGGTGAACGCGACCGGCTGGAAGCTGATACCGGAGACCGTATCGATGTTCTCGATCGCCACGCGCACAATATCGCCGATCTGGTGATCGTTGACGCCTTTCACGATCGTGGGCACAAATACAATCTTCATCCCCGTCGCGCGGCAGTTCTCGATGACCTTCATCTTGGTCGCGAGCAGCGCCTGTCCGCGCGTCCGCCGGTACACGTCGTCGGTCACGCCATCGAATTGCAAGTAGAGCGTATTGAGCCCGGCTGCTTTGCTCTTCCGGGCAAACTCCAGATCGGCCAGCTCGATGCCGTTCGTCGCAGCCTGTACGTGGGTGAAACCCATGTCACGCGCCATGCTGAGGATTTCGAAGAACTGGGGATGGATCGTTGGCTCGCCGCCAGAGAACTGAACGACACGGCCGTCCACCGGACGCTCGCCGCGTAGCGTCTCCAGCATCACCCGAACCTGGTCGATGTTGGGCTCGTAGAGATAACCCGCGACATTGGCGTTGGCGAAGCAGACAGGGCAGGTCAGGTTGCAGCGATTGGTCAGGTCTACGTTCGCCAGGGCTGTGTGTGAAGTGTGCATGCTGCACAAGCCGCAATCGTCCGGACACGTCTTCGCGCCTTCGACTTGGGGATTCGACAGGCCGAGGTTGTCGCCGAAGTTCCATTCCTCCATCTTCAGGTACAAATCAACATCGCTGAAGACGATGTCCCGAAATTCGCCGTGTTCTGCGCAAGACTTCACCATGACAACCTTGCCGTCGTCTTCCAGCACACGTGCCGGAATCACCTTGCTGCATTCCGGACACAGCGACTCCGTGGTCTTTGGCAAGCCGCGATGCAGCGGCCTGATTGCTGCTCCTGTGTAAGTGACTTCGGGCTGAAGGATACGAAGGCCAGGTCTCTTGCTGAGTGCGGCGCTGGGACCAACGGCTTCGGGCGACACAGTCAAAGTACTCAATCCAATTCACCTCGAGCGAATATGAGCAGGAATGCATGCAGTTGCGACTAAACTGACCGCTGTGCTCTTTCCGTTATTGTTACGCGCGAGGCTTAAGGGCCGCTGTGTCCGACGGCACGCAGGGAAGTGAGGCGGTCAGGCAGCCAGCAGCGGAATGCTGCATTCAGCATGCTAGAATCCGCCCTGAACGGAGGTGGCAAACGAGCGTTGCCCCGCAGCGTCTGAGCGCCGAGCCACCGAAGTGTTCGGCTTCTGCGGCGTACAATGTGTCGTTACCGCGAGAAGGCAAACGCGGCACGAGAAGGAACCCCAATGGGCAAGAAGTCGAAGAAGAAGGGGCACGATCAGCCGGATGGCGCGGAGCCAGCGACCACCAATGCCGCAACCGCGCCGGAGAAGCTGAAGAACAAGGACTACGAGCCCGAGATGTTCAAGTTGCAGACCGAGCTCGTAAAGCTGCAGGAGTGGGCCAAAGCCACAGGCGCCAGGGTCGTCATCATCTTTGAAGGTCGAGATGCGGCCGGCAAGGGCGGCATCATTAAGCGGATTGCGGAGCGCACCAGTCCGCGGGTTTTCCGGATTGTGGCGCTGCCTTCGCCGACCGACCGCCAGAAGTCGCAGATCTACATGCAGCGTTACGTGGAGCAACTTCCGGCGGGCGGCGAGATTATCATCTTCGACCGCAGCTGGTACAACCGCGCTGGCGTCGAACACGTGATGGGTTTCTGCAGTAAGGAGCAGTACACCAAGTTCCTGAAGAACTGTCCGGCGTTCGAGATGTCGCTGGTCAACGATGGAGTCATCCTGTTGAAGTACTGGCTCGAAGTCAGCGAGAAGGAGCAACACCGGCGCTTTCTGGCGCGCATCAAAGACACCTCGAAGCGTTGGAAGCTGAGTCCGATGGACCTGGAGTCGCATCGGCGCTGGTACGACTATTCGCGGGCGCGGGATGCGATGCTGGCGGCGACGGACATTCCGCAAGCGCCGTGGTACATCGTGCCTTCCGACGACAAGAAGCGGGCGAGGCTGAACTGCATTGCCGATATTCTCAGCCGCATTCCATACGAGGAGATTCCGTACAAGCCACCGAAGCTTCCGGGCCGGCAGAAGCCGCACGGATACGAAGAGCCCAAATTGCAGCACCAGAAGATCGCGCAGCGATATTGATTGTTATCGGTCCAGTAACAGTTAAGAAAGTCCGCAACAGTAGATGAGGGCCGCGACATGCGGCCCTTCGGCTTTAGCGCGGCTGCGGAGTTCCGGGGCGCTGGGTTACGTTGAAATTCGAATCGGCGACATTTCCGTTGGGATGCATGGTGCAGTGATAAGAAATCTGGCCGTTGCGTCCCTGGTTGTCGCGAACGTTCGCTGTGCCATCGACCATGACGAATGATCCGCCCTGATTGCGGCTCGGCTGGCCGTTAAAGTTCACCTGAGCATTGTTGATCTGCTGGCGCACCTTGTTGCGAATATTATTCTGGCAGTTGGGGACGATGTTGTTGCTCCAGCCGTTGCCGGGCGGGGGACCGCCGCCACCGCCGTTCCAGCCACCGCCGCCATTCCAGTCGTCCTGCCACCAACCACCCCCGCCGCCTCCGTTGCCGCTTCCGCCATTCCAGAAGATATCGCCGGTGTAACCTTGCATGCCGTTGCGATTGTCCTCAATGCGGATGACGGCCACGCCATTGTTCTGGGCGGGATTGCGCAGCATGTACTGTTTGCCGCGTCCGTCAACGCCCTGGAAGCGAAAATTGTTCGGATTCCTAGGTAAGGGCTGATTGCATTTCAGCCTGACCCACTGCGCCTGCATGCCACTGCGGGTCTGCAGGTAGCCCTGGTTGCCGCGAATCTGCACGTCGGCGACGCCGTCCACGCGTACTTCGAAGGTGCACTTGCCGCTGCCGTTGCCGCCGGTGATCTGGGCCCGGATAGTGGTCTGCGCCACAGCCAGCGTTCCAAGAAGCACGAAACCTACGAGAACAGCCAGGAGGGAGCTTGCTCGCAGCGAGGATGCCTTAGGCATAATTGGGGACTCCAAGCCTTGGTGGTTTTGCGTACCCGGAAGACGATACCACGCTTTGGTGGCAGGAGAAATGGGACGGGGTACCCCCTCCCCCCACCCCTGAAACTCCCTGTTTTCATGGGGATAGAGGGAATTTGCGCGCAAGCGACGAAAATAAACGACTTAAGGGTCAAAGTATTGCGGCATAAGGAGTTACCGAGCGACTCGGACGGCAGGAAGCAAGCTTGGGGCGGGTTTGAGTTAAGAGTCGTCCGACATCATGCCAGGCCATGGACAAGTCCCTCAGTGTCACGAGGACAAGGGTCTGTATCCGGCTGTCTGGACACGTGCAGACAGCACTTCCTCATCCTTCCGGAGGAGTGTACGCCAAGCGCCCCGAGGCGCAAAGCGATCTTGTCACCGTTCGATGTGACGAGCGCACATGGCGGTTCTCAGGAGGGGGCGACGCGTGTCGCCAGACAAGGCAACCCGATAGCAGAAACAAACTTCCAACGATGTGAGGTGAGAGATATGAGTATCTTCACGATCCTGTTTGTCATTCTTCTGCTGGCTTGGATTCTCGGGTTTGGCGTGTTTCACGTGGCCGGCGCCCTGATTCACATCCTGCTGGTGTTGGCGATCATCTCGCTAATCCTGCATTTTGTGCGCGGCACGAGAGCGACTGTTTAAAATCAATGGTTTAGGAAGAAATCGCCCTTAAAGCGTTGAAAGTAAAATAGGTTATATCTATCCAATTGAGCCCATTTGGCTTATGGGGCGATTCTTCGTCTTTCCTTCGCTTTCCGGCGCATAATCGAGTATATAAAGTATGGCTTGTATGTATCCGTTTTGGTTATACAGCACGTCGGACCCGCAAACGCCAAACTGAGGCACCAGAGTGACGGTCTTGTGTGTCATGGCATGACGGGTAAGACCAGGTGCGAGGGCATGGCGGGTGTGCTGTAGATGCGCTGCGTCGCCGGAACAAAATCTGACGCCGTTGCCTGATAGATACTTGGAACGAAGTTCTGCGGGTTGCGATCGATCACTGGGAACCAGGTGGATTGAATCTGCACCATGATGCGGTGGCCCTTCAGGAAAACATAGTCGTGATCGCGTAGAGGGATGTCCCACTCGATGGGTTCGTTGGCCTTGAGCGCTTGGGGCTTTTCGAAGCTGGCGAGATAACGGCCGCGGCGAACTTCCATGGCGACGGGCAGTTCGTAACCGTTTAGGGACTTGGCATACTCTCCGGGCGCGGGGCCTTTGTCAGGGTCCCAGGCATCCTTCTGCGCGTTCTGGGGATAGACGTCGATCAATTTCACAACGAAATCGCTGTCAGTGCCCGAGGTCGAGGCGAACAGCTTGGCTGCGAGCGGCCCGGTGATGGTCAGGTCGTGATCGAGCGGCGCACTGACGAAGCTGAGTACGTCAGGGCGATCATCGACAAAACGCTGGTCGGCGACTTCCCACAAACGCCAGTCGCCCGCGGGATAGGTTGGCGAGATCGGGCGCTCGCGGTAGGGAACCGGGTTGGCGGGGTCGGAAACATACTCGCGATAGCCTTTCGCGCCGGATGAGGAAGCGGCAGGCGCGGTGAAAGACAGTGTGCCGTCCACGTGAAGGTAGAGGTTAGTCGGCTTGGCTTCTTTTGGCGGCCATGCGGCGTAGGTGCGCCAGGTATTCGAGCCGGGCTGAAACGTGCTGGCTTGCCAGGCCGGCTTTGCGCCCTGGCCGTGAAGGTAATAACGGAAGAAGGGCGCTTCGATGTTCTCTCGAAACTCCAGGGCGGTGTTGTGGCCTCCGTTTTTCACCAGGCCGATGCTGTCGGCTTCTTCGGCTTGCCACTGGCCATGGTTCCAGGGGCCGGCGACGATGAAGTTGTCGTGGTTGGGATCGTTCTGCTCGGCGTTGCGGAAGATCTTCCATGGTCCCCAAGGGTCTTCCTGGTCCCAGAAGCCGGCGACGTTGAGGTTGGGCACGGTGGAGGAGTGGAGCTGGTTGACCCAGGCTTCCTTCTTCCAGAATTCGTCGTAGTCGGGATGCTCGACGGTGGAGTTCCAGTAGGGAATGGTGCCGTGGAGATACTTCTCGTTGATGTTGGAGAGCGGGCCGAGGTTGAGATACCACTCGTAGGTGTCGTACGTATCGAAATCGAAGTGAGTGTTCTTCTCTTTGTCGGCTTGTTCCATGACGGCGTATTCGAAGTCGTAGCTCTCACGCAACGCGCCGTAACGGTGGTCATCGTCGTTCATCCACTGGTCGGCGGGCGAGGCCTGCTCGCTGACCGCCTTGAGCGCGGGATGGGGATGAAGCAGAGGCAGAGCTGCAGTGAGTCCGGAGTACGACACGCCGAAGATTCCAACCTTGCCGTTGTTGTTGGGCACGTTCTTCACCAGCCAATCGACGGTGTCGTAGGCGTCGGTGGTTTCATTGGTCGCCTTAGGATCGTTGAGGTCCACCCAGGAGCTCAGGTTGAAGACGCCCTCCGACTTGAATCGTCCGCGGAGGTTTTGGGAGACGAAGATGTAGCCGTCTTGCGCGAGCTCTTTGATGGAGGCGGGTATCTTGTCGGGAGCCTTGTCGCGAACGCCGTAGGGAGTGCGCGTCAACAGGATGGGCAGCGGGTCTTTCTGATCGACGGGCGTGAGGATGACGGTTTCGAGATGCACGCCGTCGCGCATGGGGATCATGACTTCCTGGTAGGTGAATGGCGGCTTTTCGGCGGGCGCGGACGGTTGAGCGGCGGGCTGTTGGGCGACTGCCGCTGTGGCCATGACGACGAGCAAAGTAATGCGAGGGAACGAGCGCAAATTGGTCTCCCCAGAGCGTTGAAGCAGTGTAGCGATTGTAACCGAGCGGCACCTCCGAGCCGGACGGACCCACAACCTCTTGGCCATTTGAGTGCCGAGACTGTATATTGGCTCGCTGATGGAGGTGCTTTTGAAACAGCTAGCGGTGGTGTTCCTGGTGAGTTGCCTCGCGTTGCCCGCGTTGGCGGGCAGCAACTATACGTATTCGCGCATCGGAAATGCGAATGATGTGACCACAACGACCACGCCCGGTACGGTGCTAATGGGTGGTGGAACGGACGTCGATGCCGGCTTCAAATGGATGTGCGATCGCAGCGGAAACGGCGATTTCCTGGTGATTCGCGCCACTGGGACGGATGACTACAATCCGTACATTCAGCAGCTCTGCCCGAATGAAAATTCGGTGGCGACACTGATCATTCCGGACGCGGCTTCAGCGAACGATCCGGCGGTGGCGAGCATTATTCAACATGCCGAAGCGCTGTGGATTGCCGGTGGCGACCAGTCGGACTACGTTAACTTTTGGACTGGAACGCCGGTGCAGGCGGCGCTGAACGCGCTGATTGCGCAAGGAGTGCCCATTGGAGGGACCAGCGCGGGGATGAATGTGCTGTCGCAGTTCGTGTACACGGCGCTGCGGCCGCAGGGAGTGGAATCGAGCCAGGCGCTCGCGAATCCCTATAACAACAAGATCACGTTGGGGCGCGATTTCGTCAATATCTCGCTACTGCAAGGGCTGATTGACGATCCGCACTTCGTGACGCGCGATCGCATGGGACGCGACCTGGCCTTCCTGTGCCGGCTTTACGTTGACGGTTGGACCACCACGCCACGCGACATTGCCATCGACGAGCACACCGCGCTGCTGATCGATAGCGACGGCAAAGGCAACGTCGTGGGCAGCAGTACGGCCTACTTCCTGGAGGCGCCGGGCGCTCCGCAGGTGTGTGAGAAGAAGACGCCTCTTACCTACCTGAATGTCTCGGTGTATCGAGTAGACAAGACGGGAAGCTTCAACGTGGCGAAGTGGAAAGGGAAAGGTGGAGTCAGCTATACCGTATCCGCTACTGCGGGCGTGCTGACTTCGACCCAAGCTGGCGGGGAAATCTACTAAAGTCGGCTGTTGTTTGGTGAGGGGTCACGGCTTTCGAATCAGTCGCTGTGGCCGGCGCACTTAAGCACGCCGAGATATTGGCTCCAGGGGCCGACGGCGTCGCGGTACTGGTGGGCCATGATGCGGGAGAGTTGGTGGAGATGGGTGAGGTCGTGCGCGGCCCACGTGGCGAGGAGTTGCGACAGAGTTACAGAACCGAGCGAGGGATGCAGGCCGCGCTTTTCGAGATCGGTGGGCTGAAGGTTGAGTGCTCGTAGTGCGGCGAGGTTCTCCGAACGTAGCTGGGTGAATTCGTCGAGGAGCTGCGCGAGGGATTTTCCTTTGCTCTCGCGGTCCTGGGCGAAGCGGTCGAAGGGATCGAACGCCTGCTGGTCGCCATGTTGCAGGATGCAGTGCACGCGCGGCATCCAGTCGGTGCGCTCGCCGTGGGCGAGGTGTCCGATGACGTCGTAGGCGGACCAGGTTCCGTCGCCTTCGTTGCGCACGGTCCAGGTGTCGGGCTGATCGCGGAGAAGAGTGTTCAGCGCGCCGGGGGTACGCGAGAGAAGGGCAATGGTGGTATCGAGATTGTGGGACATGAAGTTTTGATTGTCTCTGCGGTCGCGAAGATGCAGGCGAGCGACTGAGTTGCAACTGGCGCGGGCCTACTCAGCTGAGAAACTTCTGCAAAGGTTCCCAGTAATGGGCTTTCCATCCGATGGCGAGGTGTTCGCCGTTGCCGGTGGGAAAGCCGGTGTGGTCGAAAACAAGCTTCGTGCCCGCGCCCTGCGGGTCTAGTTGGAAGCGCACAACCGAGAAGATGCCGGGATCCCAACTGGTTTCGCGCCAAGCCTGGACGATCCGCTGGTTGGGCACCAGCTCGAGCTGCCATCCGATGATGTAGTCGCCAAAGATGCTGAACGAGCCGCCCGGTTCGCGATTGATCCTGGCAGGCTTGGCGTTGAGGTCGTTACCCTTCATGGCTCCGCTGAGGAGTTCGACCTGTTGGAACTGCTTCGCGTCGAGCAGGGCGTCATAAATGCGCTGCGGGCTGGCTTTGAAGACGGTTACCTGGTGAATGGCTTCTGCGTTATGGGAGAGGCCGTTGTCGGTTGCGGCCCAGGAGTCGCTCGACACGGCGAGACTGCTGACGGCGACTGCGGCGCCGGTAATCCATTGGCGGCGGGTGAAGGGAAGCGGGGGTCGCGAGGTATTGGGAGTATTCAAAGTTGGCTCCTTAGAGACGTGCGGTGCTGCGTGCCAGGGAAATGGGAACATCAAAGCAAAATATGATCAATGTAATATTCTGGCTGGAGTACAGAACGGTTGTTTTGCGGGGAATCACGATGCCATATACGGCGGCTCATCGAACGGAGACCAAGAAGAACATCATCGACAGCGCGCGAAAGCTGTTCAACCGGCACGGCTTTGAAAATGTGTCGATTGGGCAGATCATGGGGGGCGCGGGACTCACGCATGGAGGCTTCTATTCCTATTTCGACAGCAAGAGCGACTTGTATGCCGAGGTCATGAATTGCTTCTTTACCGATCCGGAATGGAAGAACTGCTGGGAGGGCGTGCACGTTGATCTTTCAGCCACCGACGTGGGCGCGCAAATCGTGAAGGCGTATCTTTCGCGCCAGCATTTTGAGGACGTGGAGAATTCGTGTCCCATGGTGGCGTTGCCGACAGATGTGGCGAGGAGCGGCGTCGCGGCAAGAAGCGCGTTCGAGACGGTGTTCCGCGCGATGGTGAGCGTGTTGGAGCGGAGTATGGCGAATAAAAACGGTGCGAGTCGCAGTACGGCACAGGCGATTGCGGCGCTGAGTATTGGGGGAATGGTGGTGGCGAGGACTTTGGTCGATCGCCACCACGCGGATGAGCTGCGCGCAGCATGTATAAGGGCGGCGCTGGAGCTGGGGGGCTGGGGAAAGGCGAACGGTGCACGGCCGAGGTCTCTAGTGCGGTCCAATCAAAAAGCGGCCCACACGAAAAACCCCACTCAAGTAAAATCGGCTTGAGTGGGGCATCCAGCAAAAGAAAACCGGCCGCTTACGCGACCGGTTCTTTCTATCCACTATCCACTGATCACTATCCACTAACTAGTCGCCGAAGGCGGGTTCGGCTACTTCCTTCGTGGGAGCGGGCTTGATGCCGCCGATGCTGCCGAGCGGAACGAAGGTACCTTCGACTTGCGCCGGCTTCTCGCCGAGTACGTGCTCCTTGTACAGGGCCAGCATGCGGGCATCTTCGGCATCCTTCTTGATCTTCTCGTCGCGGGCCTTGAACTTCTCCTGACGAGCGTTCTTGGCGATGCCGAGATCGTCGAGCGTGTGATTGGCTTCGGCCTGCACGTGCTCGTCGATCAGCGCGAGCGTGTGATCGGTCGTCGGTAGCGCGACCTTCTTGTTGCCGGCGAAGATTTCGTGACGGCCGTGTTCCTCGTACCACTTGGTGAGAGTCGCGGTCATGTGCATTTTCTCGACGATGTTGCGCCAGCCCACGCCGGTGTTGTAAGCGCAGAAGCTGATCTCGCCCTCCTGTGTGGCGTAAGGAATGATGCACTGCTCGGTGCGGCGGAAGTCGTAGTTGAAGAGGTCCTGGAACCACATGCCGGCGATGAAGAGGAAGTTCCAGCGATCGCGACGGCGGCGCTCGATGTCGGTTTCGGTGCGCTCTCCGGTGACCTTGCCGTAATCCTTGCCGGTGGCGCCGAAGGTCTTGTCGAATTTCTTCAGCAAGTCGGTGAACTTGAAGTGCGTCGGCGACTTGAACGGATCGTAGTTCTTCAAGAGCGCGAGGGTCATGCCGGCGATGGACATCCACTTGCCGCGGGCCGCATCGTTGACCTTGGCGATGTCTTTGGCGATGGTGTCGCCATTGAGGAACGCGGTGACGGGGACGGCTTCCTTGGTTTCCTTGTCGATCATCAGCGCCATGCCGACGCCGCAATTTGGGTGGCATCCGCAGCTCAGCGAGCCCCAGTCCTTGTCGGGACCGTGAACCAGGTCGGCCCAATCGGAGAAGGTACTCATGAAGGAGATGGGGAACCAGTCGCGGGTGGGCTCGCCCAGTCCGGTCTGTCCCTTCACATCGTGCGCGAGGTGCGACAGCGTGTAGCGCTGCGCGTGACGGCGCTCGTCGGTGATTTCCTCGTCGCGTCCAGTGAATGAGACCGGCTGGAACGACAGGAACGAAATGCGCTTGGGATTGTCGAGCGCGAACTGGATGATGCGTCCGACCTGTTCGTTGTTGAGGTCGTTGACGATGGTCACGACGGGCACGATTTCGACACCGGCCTTATGCAGGTTCTCGATGGCCTGCAACTTCACGTCGAACAGGTTGCCGACGAGGCGGTGCGAGTTGGCAGCGTTGCCAATGCCGTCGAACTGGAGGTACGCGTAGCGAAGGCCCGCTTCGGCAGCCTGCTTCGCAAATTCAAAACTCTTGGCGAACTCGATGCCGTTGGTCGCGGCCTGCACGCTGTTGTATCCAACCTTGCGCGAGTAAGCGACAGCGTCAAGGAAGTACGGCGAAAGCGTGGGCTCGCCGCCGGAGAACTGTACCGACATCTGGCGCCGCGGCTTGATCGTGATGGCGTTGTCCAACATGGTCTTGATTTCTTCCCATGTGAGTTCGTGGACGAAGCCGACCTGGTTGGCGTCCATGAAGCAGGGATCGCACATCATGTTGCAGCGGTTGGTGAGGTCGATGGTGAGCACCGATCCGCGGCCGTGGAGCACGGTGCTGCTGCCGTGGTGATGGAGCTTCTCATCGTTGTGGGCGCGGATGTCGCGACCGGGGAAAACGTCTTCGAGGTGCTTGAAGAACGCGGTGTCCATGGCCATGACGTCTTCGAAGTGGCCATGAATGGGGCAGTCTTTCACCATGAGGATCTTGCCGTCGCGCTCGATAATCTGGGCCTTGATTTCGCCGGCCTTCTCGTTCATGAGAACTTCGATGGGCAGCTTGCCGTCGATGATCTGCTGGCGGATTTCAGGGACGCACTTGGGGCAGAGCGAATCGGTAGTGCGCGGCCATCCGAGCGGGGGCTTGGATTTCTGATACGACTTCAGCAGTGGCTTGTCGGACCACTTGGGCGTAAACGAAGGATTCTGATTGATGCTGTTGACTTTGTCGAATACCGCCCATGCGCCTTTGGCGGCAACGGTGACAGCTTTCTCGACATACTTAATCGGCTTATGCATTTACGCCTCACGAAGGAATTGGTGGTTGGGCCTACCCCACATAGACAGGCCAAGTGCCACACCTTACGACAGTTACAAGATTAAATAGGCGGAGCGGAGAGGCCAACGAAGATAGAGCCAATGGGAGGAATTGGCGGCTTAGCGGAGATATCTCACATCGAACGGTGAGCCCGGTCACAAGGCTATGTTATTGAAAAAGCAAGGAGCTTCCGTCGCTGAGCGCCGACGCCGTCTGCTTCGCGGCAAGGGTGGCAGTTCAGCAATGTGCCGTTTGGTATCCTGCGGGCTCATCAAATCCCCACTTTGGACGCAACGATGAACGACATGAAGGGCAAAGTCGCTCTGATCACGGGAGCGAGCAGCGGAATCGGCTGGGCGACCAGCGAGGCATTCGCAGCACGAGGAGCCAGCGTCGTGTTGGCCGCACGGCGTGAGCAGGAGCTTGCGACCTTGGCGCACAAAATTGAGGCGGAGGGCGGTGAGGCCAGCTACGTGCGTGCGGACATAAGTGTCGCGGCGGACGTGGAAAACATGATCGCCCATGCCGTGGAGAAATTCGGAAGACTCGACTATGTGGTTAACAATGCAGGGTACGAAGGCACGGTTGCCAGCATCACGGAGACTTCTGAGGAAGAGTGGGACAGGGTTCTGGATACGAACCTGAAGGGAGTGTTCCTCTGTATGAAACAGGAAGCTCGGGCCATGCTGGCCGGAGGCAACGGCGGGGTGATCGTGAACGTGGGATCCGTCAACTCGTTTCTGGGATACGCAGGTTTTGCCGCCTACTGTGCATCGAAGCATGCGCTCATCGGGCTGACGAGCAGCGTTTCCGCGGAATTGGCGCCCAAGGGCATCAGAGTGAACCTGATTTGCCCTGGAATTATCGACACGCCCATGCACCAGCGCGGCCGCGCCTTATTCGGCGACGTGGTTTACGACGCGGTCTTATCGCAGCGCGTCCACTTGCGGCGAGCAGGACGTCCTGACGAGATTGCCAAAGCGATCGTCTTCCTTTGCTCAGAGGAAGCGAGCTTCATCACGGGTACGACCCTGACGCCCGATGGCGGGCTGACTCTTACCTTCTGAACTCAATATCGACTCCGTTTGAGTCAAGCACTCTGCCAAAGGCAGAGCTCGTTGCCGTCGGGATCGTTAAAGAACGAGAGCACGCCACCGACTTCGGGCTTTGGGGGAGTCGCCTGCACTCCGCGGGAGCCCAGATAGCGTATGGCGGCTTCGATGTCGGTGACGCCGAGACTGAGCCGGCCGTTGCCAGGGCCGGCGATGGTTTCGCCTTCGCGCGCCGGGACCAGCTCGAACAACACTCCGTCGACTTCGAACCGAGCGACGTAATCGCGCGACTTAAGAGGAAAGCCAAGGATGTTGCGGTAGAAGTTGATGGCCTTCTCCATGTCTTTCACGTGGTAGTAGATGGCGTCGAAGGAGAACTTGAATGAGGAGTCGGGCATGGTGGGACCTCCAATCGAGCAACTTTAGCGCCGTTGGAGAGGTTTGGGTAGGGCGCTGATCACAAGATGAGGGTGCGGAGATTTGAGGGCGCAACGGGAATCTTATGCGCCTTACTTTTAAAATGTAAGACATGGAAAAGCTGGAAGGCGTGGTGACATCGAAGGGACAGCTAGTGATTCCGGCGAAGCTGCGGCGCGCTTTGCGGATCGAAAAGGGTACGTGAGTGCGATTTGCGCGCATCAAGGGCGGCATTGCGGTGTATCCGAAGCAACTCGACGACATTGATCGGTTCCACGGTATCTTCGCTGGTTTGGGTCTACCGCCGGACATTGAAAAGGAACCTGACCGGGAGATCGAGTGAGAACGCACGTCCTGGATGCCAGCGCGGTCTATCGTTTCATAACAAAAGGCGACGATTTGCAGGTCGTCGATGACCTGCTCAAGCAAGCTTCCGCACTTGACGCACCGATATTGATGTCGGCAGTTAACTGGGGCGAAGTATATTACTCACGGGTCAAACGCGTTGGTCTGATCAAGACAGACAACATGATGTCTGACATGGCGGGGCGAGTACCGCTGTCAGTTGTAGCCGTGACTTCGGAGGATGCTGTGCGAGCCGCTCGTCTCGAGGCACAGTGCAACCTTCCTTATGCGGAAGCGTTTGCGGCTGCGCTGACGGGAAACCAGAACGTACTGGTGACAGCGGACATTGAGCACTTTGGGCGCGTGCCTGAACTTCGTCTGCTCAAACTGCCCCGAGCCAGGAAGATCTAATCCGAACCGAGAAAGCCCCGCCCTAGCCAAATACGGGCTGGAACGGGGGCACTCAGTCTTACTGCATCAGAAGCTTCAGCTCAATTTGCCGCTAGCGGCCAACTGCGCATACCACTTGCCGGATTCCTTCACCGTCCTCTTCAGCGTACGGAAGTCGACAAAGACGAATCCGAAACGCTGGGTGTAGCCCTCGGCCCACTCGTAGTTGTCCATCAGGCTCCAGGCGTTATAGCTGCGGATAGGGACGCCGGCTTTATGAGCGCGGGCCACGGCGCCGATGTAGCCGCGAAAGAAGGCAATGCGCCGATCGTCGGGCACGATGCCTTTGTCGTCGGGCACGTCGCCGTAGGAACAGCCGTTTTCCGTGATCTCGACGGCTTTCAGCTTGTAGCGGGCATTCGCCTTAGTGATTTGGTTATAGAACCCGTCGGGCCATACTTCCCAAGGAAACTCGGTCTTCGGTCCCTGATCGCCCGCCTGCGTATCCACGTGAGCCGGGCCGTTAGCGTCAGCGGCGAAACAAATCGAGCGGTCGTAATAGTTGATGGCGAGATAGTCGAGCGGGACCTTGACGATTTCCATGTCGCCCGGGCGAACACCCATCGATTGCAAGAGTTGATCGGAGGCGAGCGGTTGCGGATATTCGCCTTTGAGCGCGGGATCGAGGAACCAATAGTTGCGATAGGCCTCGTAACGCGCGGTGGCCGCCTTGTCAGCCGCAGAGTTGGTGCGCGGGATGCAATCGGCCATGGTGATGGCGGAGGTGGCTTCGGCTTTGGGCGTCGCGGCCTTGATGGCGCGAAATGCCTGGCCCTGCGCGAGGTTGACGACGTGGGTGGCCTTCATGAAGTCCGTCCAGTCGGTGCGACCTGGGGCGTGAATCCCGGTGCCGTAGCCGAGCCAGGTGAAGATGTTGGGCTCGTTGAAAATGCACCAGGCGTTTACGCGGTCGCCGAAATTCTTAACCAGAAGGTTGGCGTAGTCGGCAAAATATCCGGCAGTATCGCGGTTGGGCCAGCCGCCCTTGTCTTCCAACGCCTGCGGCAGGTCCCAGTGATACATGGTGACCAGTGGACGAATGTTGGCCTTCTGCAATTCGTCGAGCAGGCGCTTGTAATAGTCGAGCCCCTTGGGATTGGCGGGGCCGGTGCCGTTGGCCTGAATGCGTGGCCAACTGATGGAAAAGCGATAGCTGGTGAGGTTGAGCTGCTTGGCGAGAGCTACGTCTTCCTTGTAGCGATGATAGGAGTCGCAAGCGACATCGCCGGTCGCCGCGCCCTTGATCTTGCCCAATGTGTGGGCGTAGCGGTCCCAGATGGATTCGCCTTTACCGTCGGCCTGCCATGCTCCTTCGACCTGATAGGCTGCGGTTGCAGATCCCCACATAAAGTCCTTGGGGAATTGATAGGGTTCGGGAGGAACGCCCGGCGCGAAGGGAAGATAATCCGGCTGGAATTTGTTCTCACCGAGAGAGGGCAAGGCGCTAAGGTTCGGTTTCAATAACGTTGTGGCAACGCCTGCGGCGGAATAACCGAGGAACTTCCTGCGGTCCATGTGGGCTCCTGGAACGAGTTAAAAGACCGCTCATTATGGAGCCGCAAACTCGCATTAGCAAGAAGGAAGTGAAGCTAAGTCCTTTAAGAAATCGATTTTTCTCGTTTTGGGAAACGGGTGGGCAGAACGGTCGCGAAATGCGCGATCGCGGTGGAGTTGAAATCGAGGCCAACGGAAAAGGGCCGCCTTTGCGGCGGCCCCGAGAGGACGAAAGAACTAGGAAAGCAGTTTCTTACGAAGTGCTCCGGCCAGCGCAAGAACTCCGCCGCCGAGCAGCATCAGAGACGATGGCTCGGGCGTAGTTGCCGCCGTTGCTCTGAACTTAAACGTCGCGTCCATGTACTCGGTGAGGCCGCCGATTGACCCCTGAATGTTGGCGCCATTCTCGATGGTCAGCGTATAAGTATTTCCCGCATTCAGGAAGTAGAGAAGATCGCCCGACGTATTGATGAAGAGCGATGTGAATGTGTTATCAAAGTTGACATAGAAGCCGTTGAGGCCAACTCCACCGTTGTCCCCACTGCTCGTGATGTCGTAGCTAAGATCGAACCAGGCGTCCTTGTTGGGTGAAAAGGTATAGCTGTAATCGGTGGCAAGGTCGGCATTGGAAACGCCGGCGGTAACGTTATTGTTGACCTTCCATCCCACGTTCTTGAACTTAATTTTGCCTGACCTGGCATTGTTCCAGTCTGCCGTAACGGTTCCGGAGGTGTCGACTTTGCGATTGGGGTGGGTGCAGGTCGCCAACGCATCAGGTGACGCAGTCAGACTACTGAGAGGAATACCCCAGGACTGGGTAGCGGAATCGGCAACTGGGCCGCATCCAGCGTCGGAGCTCATCGACAGATTAACCGAAGCGCTGATCGGATTGATTAAGCCGGCAAAGCTCAGGGTGCTTACGGAGACAACAAGAACAGCAAGAAGGAGCAGACGTTTGGCGCGCATGGGATCCTCTTTTCAGTGGAAAACAAATCGCTCGATGTTTCAATCGGCCAGTCTTCGAGCGATCATGCAGATTGTACCGGCATTCACCTGGGTAACCAAGCAGTTTTTCGTTCTGTGACAAGTCACCGGCAAAGACTAACGCACGGCTTGGAGGCGACTTACCTTGAAGTCGTTGTCTTCTCCGCAACACGACAGAAACCTCGCCTTACAGGTGTCCCGCCATTATGGATGGGGAGGACTGCCCATGCCCGGTGGCGGCATCATCCCGCCTAAATCCATCTTGCGGTATCCGGCCGGGATATCGAAGGTGCCGGCATCGGGCTCGCCTTCCTTGATGTTAGTGAGCAGCATAGTGGAGTCGGGTGACGTGACTTTGACCGGGAAGTGCAGTTTCTGATCGATCCAGAGATCGGAGACTTTGCCGTTCTTGTCGGTGACCTGCCAGTGGTCGCACGTGCGGCCGCTGACTTCTTCCGTCCCAATTTTCTTGCAGGTAATGTCGGGCTGATTGGCGCAAGGATGCTCAGGATCGTATGGTTTCAGATCCTGTGTCATGCTGTCGGCCCCGCGGCTGGCTTGCCCTGCCTTGTGCTCGATGTACATTTGCTGTTCGGGAAGCAGGATGTCGGTCGTCTTGGTGGCGAAGTCGGTGATCAACGAGGTCTTGTGTCCGGCGCCATTCATGTTCATGCGGATGTGTCCGCTGCCGACGAATACCTGGCCGGTGATTTCCTGGGGAGCGCCGGCGCGCGAGGTGGTGATTTGCAGGTCCGCGGTAAAGGGCGAGAACTGCGGTACCTGGGCGGCAGCGAGACAAACTAACGCCAAAGATGTTAGAGCGATGAAGGCTACGCGTTGGAGGGATTTCAAGGACGTCTCCTGATCGAAATTGAGATTAGCGCGCAAGGTGCTACTGGAGGCACAGCAGCGAGCAAAGGCAGTTTACGACAGTTGCACGAAGCGGCGGTCAATGGGGTTGCAGCTCGGCAGCGATTTGTTTCATGAGTGCCGTTTCGGCATTAATGGCGTTAGTCAGGATTTCGGTCTGGCGCTGGGCCTCGGGCCAATTGCCCGACTCGACAGCTTCGGTGATCGCGGGCAGTTCCAGATGCGCATAGGTATAACGCGCGCTGTACAGGATGTGCTTGAACCACGGGCGTCCGGGGATGCCTCCGGGCAGGATGAAATTGGATTCGCCCTTCATCAGCGATGCGTTGATCGCCGCAGACTGAGCGACAGTTAGTTTTCCTGATGCAAGTTCAGGGCCCAGAAGCGATGCCGCGTCTGTTGCTGCTGACACGAGATTTCTGGCGGCTTCATGAGCGGGCGCGAGATTGAGTTTTGCCGGATCGTACTTTTTGTTCTTCTCCAGCTCAGTCAAGAACTGGTTGATGGTGTCGCCGTAGTAAGCGAAGTCAATGGGCAGGATGTCGGATTGAGCCAGACGCAGGGCGGTCACGCCCCAGAGTTGCGACATGGTGGCGTGGTACTTGTAGCCGGGGTCGCCGAAGTGGTTCATCCAGTAAAAGTCGTCATACATGGAGTGATAGACGCCGTAGGGCCCATCGAACTCGAGGGTGATGACAGGACGACCGAGGAAGTTGAGAAAGACGGTGTGGTCGGAGCCGCTACCGATACGAGTGTTGACGACGTTGGCGTCGGTTACGGATTGTTTGTCGTGTTCGTCCTTGCGCTCGATTGCTGCCGATTTCAGCCAAGCGTCGTGGAGAGTGCCTCCACCGGGGTTCTGAATAGAGCGCGAGGTTTCGACCAGCATGGGCGCGAGCGAGCCCGAAGCTCCGCCTTCGAAGTTCGGCCCTGAGGCAGACGAATCAACGTTGAGGTAGGCGACGAGCTTGGTGCGCAACTCGTCGGCGAACTGTTCGCCCCATTCGGTTGAGCCAGTGAGGCCGACCTCTTCGCCATCCCAACTGCAAAAGACCAGCGTGCGCCGCGGGCGAACGCCCTGCTGAAGCAGGGCGCCGAATGTGCGCGTCATTTCCAGCATGGAGGCGGTGCCGCTCGAGGGATCGACCCCGCCGTACTCCCATGCGTCGTGGTGATTGCCGAGCAGTATCCACTCGTCGGGAAACTCGCTGCCTTTGATGCGGGCTTCGACGACGTAATAGGGCTGGGTAGAATTGTCCATTTCAACTTTGAGGTGCGCGACCACTGAACCTGAGAGGCGGTAGGTAATGGGCAGGCCGCCTTGCCAGTCTTTCGGGGCGACGGATCCGTCCATATTGGCCAGAAGCGGTTGAGCGTCATGCCAGGAGAGCGGGAGAGCGACGATGTGCGGCAGGGAGACGGCTTCGCTCTCGGGAATGCGCTTGGCGCCGGGTAGAGAAGCCCAGCCCGGCGTGAGCGGATCGCCGGGAACCATGAAGTCGTAGGTGATGGCTCCGCGCTGGATATGCGATTCGGGGCCCCATGGCCCATCCGGAAAGACTTTGCCGCGCTTGTAGCCGTCTTCGGCAGGGTCGGAGTAAATAAGGATCGCCGCCGCTCCCTCGCGCTGGGCGGTGAGGGCTTTGAATCCGCGATAGCTGTAAGGGTTGGAGTAGCGGACGAGGACGATCTTGCCCTTCACGTCGATGCCGTTCCGGCGGAGAAGCTCGTAATCTTCCGGGTTGCCGCTGTGCGCGTACACAACCGGGGCCGTAACTTCGCCGCTGGTAGAAAAGCCGATCCACGCCGAAGCAATCTGCGGATTCTTGGTATCGGGGTCGATGTCGTAGGGCTGCTCACGCAGTACTGCGGTGTACTTTTTCGGCGCGACCATATCGAGTGCCGTCGAGACGGGGCGAGTTCCCAGCACGTCGTATTGGCGGATGACGACGTCCTCCAACCCTTGTTTCTTCCACTCCGCGGCTATGTATTGTGCAACCGCGTAATCGTTCTTTGAACCCGCCGGGTGTGGTGTCGAAGTGAAGTAGCGGTGGTAATCGCGGATGCGGTCGGTTGAAATAGCTGACTTGAATTGGCCCTCGACCTTCACTTCACCGTCGGCATGCCCGGGTGTGAATCCGGTGATTGCCTCGGCCGGCTTGCCCTGGGAGAAGCTTCTAAGGCTAAAGGCCAGGAGGCAGACTACAACGGAGAGGCCAAAGGTCGACGAGGTGCACGACGCGGGTTTTCGCATGGATTGAGAGCAGGCCACTGGATGATTGGTTCGCGTTTGGAATATATTCCTTGCAGCGAATCCAGTACAGTTTCTCGGAAACAATTGCCAGGAGGCCCTCGGAATGGGCGCAACGGGAATGTGGGTGCGAAAACTCGATCTCTCCACGGGCAGCGATCCTATGACGCTGGTAGTGGTGGAGGGAACAGACCGTCGCAACCTCATCATGGACCACTTTCCTTTTACGGTGGGGCGGCGAACCGACCGTGACCTGGTGCTGACCGATCCTCGGGTTTCGCGGGAACACGCGCAATTCATGCGCGAAAACGACGGCATTTATCTCGAAGACCAGAACAGCCGACAGGGAACGTTTGTGAACGGCGAGCGTACGACCCGCCGCAAGCTGTTACGCAACGACCGGCTGGAATTCGGAGTACAGGGCGCGTCGTTTGTGCTGTTCAACCCCGACCGCTCGGTTTCCAGCATTGCGCAGCAGTTCATCAGCCAGTTTTCCTCGTGGAAGCCGAGCTCCGGAGCCGGCTCCGACTTCGAGATGCTCAACGTGTTTCTCGAGGCGGCCCGCAAACTCAATAGCGCCGACGTTTTAGGCGATGTTTTGCAGACGCTGCTGGAAGCTTCGCTGCGGCTGACGAAAGCCGAGCGGGGCTTCGTCTTCCTGCGGGACGAAAACAACGACCTGCAAATAGCCGCCGGCCGCGATAAGAACGGCGAGGTTATTTACGACGACAGCACGATCTCGCGGTCGGTTCTGCGAGATGCAGCGGAGAGCGCCTCCGAATTCCTGGTTACGGACACCGCGGACAGCGACAAGTTGACCGGGCGCGAAAGCGTCGTCGCACAGAACCTAAAGAGCGTGATCTGCATTCCTTTGCGGCGGGCCAGCATTCAGACGGTGGAAGAATCGAAGACCGCGGCCGAGCTGCAGGGCGTGCTGTACCTCGACTCACACTTCCTGTCGGGAAAGCTCTCGTCTGTGAGCCAGGACATTCTGCGCACGATTGCCAACGGGGCCGCGGCCCTGGTCGAGAACGCCGGCCTGGTGGAGGCGGAAGAAGCGGCGCGCCGGGTGCAGCAGGAGATGTCGATCGCGGCGGAAATTCAGCAGCGGTTGATGACGGTCACCGTACCCGAAGTGCCGTACGCGAGTGTGAATGCCGTGAGCTATCCCTGTAAAGACATTGGAGGGGACTTCTTCGACCTGGTACACACCGATCGAGGGCTGTCACTCATCGTAGCCGACGTGTCGGGAAAGGGAGTGTCCGCAGCCGTCGTGGCGTCGATCCTGCAGGGCATGTTGTATTCTCACCTTTCGGAGAACGCATCGCTGTCTGAGATGCTCGCGACCGTCAACCGCTTCCTGTTTGAGAAGATTGGCGGCCAGAAATACGCGACACTGGTGATCGCGCGCCTCGGCCCTGAGGGGGAAGTGGAGCTCATGAATTGCGGACACGTGCCGCCGATCATCGTGTCGGGAGACAGCGTCACGAAACTCGAAGACGGAAACCTGCCGGTAGGGCTGATTCCGATGGCACAGTTCACTTCGACCAAAGTTCAATTGAAGGCGGGTGACCGTCTCATCGTGGTGACCGACGGCGTCACCGAAGCCGAAGACTCAAGCGGCGAGTTCTTCGGCAATGACCGGCTGGAGAAGTGCTGTTCTGAGGGCGTTGATGGAATCGAGAAGGCGGTGACCTCGTTCCGCGGCACTACGCCCCTCAGCGACGACTGCACCATGACCGAACTGGTGTACAAGGGGTAGATTCGGGAACCTTGGTCAAGAGGATTTTTTGCGTCGGAATGCCACTTTCGGGGATTTGATGGACGCAAGAAGCGCTTGGACGGACGTTAGCGTTTGTGTTTTAATGTTATAGTCACACGGCAGACCGGCTGTAATATTTCGTTGCCTATGAAGAGAGACCAGTCTTTTTTGCTGTCTAAAATCTCAGGCGAATTGGTCATACTCGGGCAGGCCCGGGCCGGCCGGCAGATGCGCGTTTTGGCGTTGATTCTTCTCGGTTTAGGTCTTACTTCCTCCTCCTTCGCAGTAACACCCACGGCACAAAAGAAAAGCTCGCGTCACAAAACCTCGAATTCGCTTGCTTATCATTCCCGCCGCCTGTTGAAGGGCCCCAAGTGGAGCCCAATGTTCCCCGGTACCCACGACAAACTGGTCGAACAGAATGCGGAGCTCGATCGCTCGCAAGTGGACCGGATGAACACCGAGTTCGACCTCATCAAATCCGAGTCATCCAACGACCTGGTGCAGGTGAATGAGACCGATGCGCTGAAGATCGAGGACAGTCTTATGGACAACCGGCGTTACTGCCGGCCGTGGACGCGGGACTTCCTGCAAGACATCAGTCAGGCCTATTTCAATACCTTCCATGCGGCGCTTCAGGTCAACTCGCTGGTGCGGACCTCCACCCAGCAGCTTTACCTTCGGCAACATAACCGGTTCGCAGCGCCAGCCTTTGGCGATACCGCTTCGACCCATCTCGCTGGCGTGGCGGTTGATCTTTCCCGCCGGGGCCTGACCAATGTGCAATATCAGTGGATCCGCTCTTACCTGCTGCCGCTACAGCAAAAGGGCATGGTGGATCCGATTGAGGAGCGGCAGCCGGTACTGCACGTCGTAGTGTTTGAGAAGTACTCGGGAAAGCCGGCCGAGGTGAAAGGCAGCGCCTCCGAGGCCAGCGAGCCGACTGAAGATGAATTGACTGGCGCACCCGGTACCAGCCCCAGCCAGCCGTAAGCTCACCCTAACTTACATTTTTGAGCTCGTTTGAGCGGCGCAATCGGCTCAGTGCACGGCCATCACCAGCAGCTTCCGTTCGGTCATATCTTCAATCGAGTAGCGCAATCCTTCACGGCCAAGCCCGGATTCTTTGATCCCGCCATAGGGCATCTGATCGACGCGAAAACTGGGTACGTCCCCGATGATGACGCTTCCGACCTCGAGCTCGTCGAAAGCAAGTTGAATGCGTCCGGCGTCGCGAGTGAAGACACCAGCCTGTAATCCGTACGGGCTGTTGTTGATCTGGCGCAGTGCATCGTGGAAGTCTTCGTAGGGTTCGAGCGTCACGACGGGAGCGAAAACCTCCGCGCAATTCACGTGCATTTCGGGAGCGGTACCAGTGAGCACGGTCGGTTCGACGAAGGCACCATGCCTCTTGCCTCCGGCCAGCAACTTGGCGCCTGCCTGGACGGCCTCGTCGATCCACTGCCCGGCTCGTATGGCATCGGATTCACGAATCATGGGTGGAACGTCGGTGTCGTCGTGCATAGGGTCGCCGGACTTGAGCTTGTGAACGCTGTCTAACAGCAGCTTCTTGAACGTCTCGAACGAGGATTGCTCCACGAGAATTCTCTGCACCGAGATGCAGGTTTGGCCGCCGTAGGAAAAGCCTCCGGCCACGCAGCGTTGCGCGGCGTACGCTAGGTCCGTGTCGCTGTGGACGATGACGCCCGCATTGCCGCCCAGCTCGAGCACCACACGTTTCTTTCCGGCTTTATTCTTCAGGTCCCATCCCACAGGTGCGCTGCCGGTGAAGCTGAGCAGCTTGATACGAGGATCGCTGACGATCTTTGCGGCGTCATCGTTGGACAGCGGCATGACGGCGAGCGCGCCCTCGGGCCAACCTGCCTCCTGCACGATTTCGGCGAGCATCAGCGCAGTCACGGGAGTCTGGGGCGCCGGTTTGAGGATGAGTGGGCATCCCGCAGCAATTGCGGGCGCAACCTTGTGCGCGACCAGGTTCAGGGGGAAGTTGAACGGTGTGATGGCGAACACCGGACCAAGCGGAAAGCGGCGAACCAGTCCCCAGCGACCCGAGGTGGCTTCGAGAGTGTCGAGCGGAATGTACTCGCCGTAGATGCGCGTGGCCTCGCCCGCTGCAACTTCGAAGGTATAGATACCGCGATCGACCTCAATGCGGGCCGTCTTGATGGGCTTGGCGGCTTCCTGGCAGATGGTACGGGCGAACTCCTCACGACGTTGGCGGATGCCGTCGGCAATCCTACGTAAGGTAGAAGCCCGTTGGAACGACGACAACTTACGCGTAACGTTGAACGCTTCGACAGCAGAGCCAATCGCGGTTTCGACGTCATCGACGGACGCTTCGTAAACCACGGCTACTACCGAATGGTCGAAGGGAGAGGAGATCACGACCTCGCGGCCGTGAGTGCTCGAATTGCCGTTCAGGAAGAATCCGAGACTGCGAGTCGGAATGGAAGTTGGGTGGCCCATTGAGCACCTCGGATGCAACGCAAGACGTACTCTTCTGCTGATGGCGAAACCGGCTCGCCCGTTGCCAGGAATCGCGCCAGCGTATCAGTCCGGAATTCTAACCTGAATCTCAGGCCGGCGGAGGCGTCGTCGGTTCGCGGTGTACGTGCCGGATTGCGGCAGTCACTGCGTCGGCGGCCCGCTCCAGTTGCTCCCGTGTGATAACCAGCGGCGGCTGGATGCGTACGACATTGCCGTAGACACCGCCGACACCGACGAGGACTCCATTGGACAGACAGTGGCAGCGAACGGCTTCAGCGGCCTCGGGCGCGGGGGTGCGTTGTTCGTCGCGGATCAGCTCGATGCCGACCATAAGTCCGAGGCCGCGAATCTCGCCGGCTAATGGCAGGTCTTTCGTCGTTTCGTTTAGCAGGCTGATCAAGTACTTGCCGTTCTCCAATGCCTGTTCGCAGAGACGCTCTTCTTGCAGAAACTCGATGTTGGCAAGGGCTGCCGCGCACGAAACCGGATTACCACCGAAGGTGGACAGATGGTCGCCCGGTTTGAATGCGGCGGCGATCTCGTCGCGTGTAGTGAACCCGGCCAATGGAAACCCATCGGCAATGCCTTTGGCGGTGACGAGGATGTCGGGCTCGACGCCATAGTGCTCAATCGCGAACATCTTGCCGGTGCGCGCAAAGCCGGATTGAACTTCATCGCAGATAAACAAAATTTCGTGACGGTCGAGTACCTGCTTGATCTCGCGGAAATAATTCAGGGGCGGAACGATGATTCCGCCTTCTCCCATGATCGGCTCCGCAATGAAAGCGGCGACATCACCGGAAGTTGAGAAGCGAATGATTTCTTCGAGCGACTGGCTCCAGAAGTCAACGCAGCGCGTGGGATCGTCGGGCCACGGCGAGCGATAAACATAAGGAGCGGGGGCAAACGAAACACCGGAAGCGTAAGGGCCGCCACGTGCCTTGCGGGCAGAGTTGCCGGTGATGCTGAGGGTGCCCCAGGTCCGTCCATGAAATGAAGCCTGTAGCGAAATGATCTCGTGCTTACCGGTAAAGAGGCGAGCGGCCTTCAATGCGCCTTCCATAGCCTCCGCGCCGCTATTCGCGAAGAACGACTTACGCAGCCGTCGGGACGGCATGATCTGCGCCATCTTTGCCGCTAGCGCGCCTGTGGCCGGCGAGTAATAAATGTAGGAGGCGCAGTGCACCAGCTTTTCCATTTGCGCCTTGGCCGCAGCGATGACTTTGGGATTGCAGTGTCCGGCATTGACGACGGAGATGCCGGCGAAGCAATCCAGATATTCCTTGCCGGAGGCGTCGCGGACAATGCAGCCCTGGGCGCTCTCCACGACCACGGGTTGTATCGTCTTGGTGAAACTGGTGATGAGGAAGTCTTTGTATTGCTGGACTGTGTCAGGCATGATCGCGGGTCCTTTGCTCTGCGCGGCGAGCGGCCGGCGCAAACACTTGCTCCATTCGCGCGGTAGAAAAGCGTACCAAAAGTGCGACTGCATGACACACTCCGGTGAACTACAATCGCCGTCAGCATGCTCCCTCAGCAACGCACCATCTTTCACGTGGACATGGACGCGTTCTTCGTCTCAGTCGAAGAACTGTTCGATCCATCGCTGAAAGGAAAACCCGTGGTCGTGGGAGGCCAGGCCCACGAGCGCGGAGTGGTTTCGGCGGCTTCCTATGCGGCGCGCAAGTTTGGAGTGCACTCTGCCATGCCTCTTGCGTACCGCGGCCAAGCTCTGTCCGCAGGCGGTCTTCGTCGACGGCCATCCGGAGCGGTATCGCGAGTATTCGGCGAAGGTGTACGAGGTGCTGTGCAACTTCTCGCCAAAGCTGGAGATGGTATCGATCGACGAAGCCTATGTCGATATGACAGGAACCGAGCGATTGCACGGGCCTCCGCTGCGCTCAGCTCACGCATTGCACGCGCGCATGAAGGCTGAGACCAACCTCAACTGCTCGATCGGGATTGGCACATCGCGACTGATCGCGAAAGTGTGTTCCGATCAGGCCAAGCCAAACGGTGTGCTGTACATCGTACCGGGCGGAGAGGTGGCGTTCCTTGCGCCGCTCGATGTGCGAAAGATTCCCGGCGTTGGCAAAGTGATGGAGAAGCGGCTGAACGATCGCAACATCCACAGGGTTGGTGATCTTGCGTCGCAGGATGAGCGCTGGCTGGAGGCGAATTTCGGCGCCCTGGGGCTTGCGCTGGCCGGGAAGTCACGCGGCCTCGACGCCGGAGCCTGGTTTCAGAACGACGTCGGCGTGGACGATGGCCCAAAATCGGTCAGTCACGAACACACCTTCAATAACGACACAGCGGATGCGCAAAAGCTCGAATCCATGCTGGCGCGGCTGTCGGAGATGGTTTGCCGCCGCCTGCGCGAGCAGAAGTTGCATGCCCGCACGCTGCAATTGAAACTCCGGTACACCGACTTCACTACGATTACGCGCGCACATACGGTGGAGAATCCGACCGCTGTGGATTCCGAAGTGTTCACTGTCATTCGTACCTTATTTCGTGAGAACTGGAACAAAGGCGCAGTCCGCCTGCTCGGCGTACACGCCGCACATTTCGACGAAGAGAGCGAGCAATTGCTACTAAATGGCGCCGGCGCCGGCCCACACGAGAAGTGGAACCAGGCCCTGACTGCCGCCGATCGTATGCGGGAAAAGTTCGGCGAGCACACCATTTCGTTGGCCACTGGAATGAAGGCGAGGTTCCGCGAGCGGACCCACGAGAACCCAGCGGCCCTGCCTGGCAAAAAGAAGCCTGAATCCTAGCTATTTAGGAGCCGGCGCAGTTACAACTGGCGGGACCTTCGGCGCCGGCTTCGGCGGAAGGTATTTCTTGTTGATTCGTGTCACGACGGTGTAATTCGGGTCCACAAATTGGCTGACCCGAACTTCTCCCACAACTGACATCAATTCGTATAGATCGAGCTGCGACACGCCATATTCGTCGTGGATCCACTTGATGAGCTCGGTATAGGCGACACGGGTGGCGTCTTCCAGCGGGCGCGTGATGCCGACCGTCATCAGGTAGTCGTGATTCTCGAAACGAGGCCACGCGAGTTTCTGGCCTTTGATGAGATCGATTTTCACCCGCACTCGCATGGGAACCTCGATCGCCGTGCCTGCCACCTCGCCATCGCCCATGGCTGCGTGTCCGTCCCCAAGATAGAGAAGGGCTCCGCGAACATTCACCGGCAGGTAAAGTGTGTTGCCCGCGCTGGCTTCGGGCGTGTCCATATTGCCGCCGAATTCTCCCGGCACGATGGAGCTGCGCGCCTCGCCACCAGCCGGTGCCACGCCCACACAACCCATGAACGGATGCAGTGGAATCTTCGTTGTGAAATCGGAATCACTGGCCTTGAAGGTGGCGATGTTCGCGGTCTTATCGATGGGATAAAACCAGATACGTTCGGGGAGATCATGATTCAGAATGGGAGTGTACGTGCTCCCGCTAAGTGCTCCGAAGCCCGGGCCGAGAGCACCGATACCCTGATCGCCATCGATCGAAAGATCCAGAAATTGCAAAACCAGAGTGTCGCCCGGCTGGGCGCCTTCAATGTAAAACGGGCCGGCGAGCGGATTGTCCATTTTCACCATGCTCAGCGTGTCGCCGGGCTTGGTCAGCGCGCCGCCGAAACAGTCGAGCGTGGTGACGTCGAGGGTGTCTCCCGGACGCACCGCCGCAACCGGCTCGGCCGGTCCGAACACGGTCTTTACATTTTCGGCCGTGGCCTTGAAGGTAACAACCCTGGGTGGTGGAGGTGGGGGTCCCTCTGGAACTTCAACGGGAACTTGCGCTCGCCCCCGCAAAGCAGAGAAGAAAAGGGCCGCGCACATCAAGCTTTTCATGCACGACCGGACACGCATAGAACGTGGAGTTTACCACTTAGTAAGCGGAAAGCGAAAATCGCCGCTGTGAAGCATTACCTGTCGCTTTGGTCGAATGTCACAGACACATGTGATAACACGGCTCTAAGGTTAGCTGGTGGCAGGCAGCCAACAGCAACGGGTTCGAGTCGTGATTCGCGGCGCCGTGCAGGGCGTAGGCTTTCGTCCCTTCATTTATCGGCTGGCCGATGAAATGGAGTTACGGGGATGGGTGATCAACAATACCCAGGGCGTCATCCTCGAGGCCGAGGCCGCTGCCGGCGTTCTGGAACGGTTTCTGTTGCGTATCGAACGCGAGAAGCCGTCCATCTCGCATATTCAGAGCTTCGAGCACACCTATCTTGATCCCGTGGGATATACCCGGTTTGAGATTCGCGAGAGCGCGGACGGCCCAAAAACGGCACTGATTCTTCCCGATATTGCGACCTGTGACGATTGCCGTCACGAGATCTTCGATCCGGCCAACCGCCGATTTCGGTATCCGTTTACCAACTGCACCAACTGCGGACCCCGCTTCACCATCCTGGAATCGCTGCCTTATGATCGTCCGCGCACGTCGATGCGCGAGTTCAAAATGTGCCCAGCGTGCGAAGCGGAATACCGTAACCCGCGCGACCGCCGTTTTCATGCGCAACCGAACGCCTGTCCAGAGTGCGGTCCTCAACTGGAGATGTGGGCTCCCGAGGGAGAAGTGGTAAGTCGCTGCGATGATGCTCTGATGCAAACGGCAGAGGCGATTCGAGCCGGGAAGATCGTCGCCGTCAAAGGTCTCGGCGGCTTTCACCTGATGGTTGACGCTTCGAACGAAGATGCAGTGCAGCGCCTGCGCCAGCGAAAACGGAGAGATGAGAAGCCCTTCGCCCTGATGTTCCCATCGCTCGAGTCAATGTCCGAGTTTGCGGACATCGCGCCGATTGAGCAGCGCATGCTTCTCTCGCCGGAAACGCCCATCGTATTGCTGCGCCGCAACCGCCGCAGCGGGCTAGCCGATTCCATCGCGCCCCACAATCCATATGTTGGCGCGATGTTGCCGTACACACCCTTGCATCATCTTCTGCTGCACCAACTGCAAGTGCCCGTAGTGGCGACTAGCGGCAATATCTCCGATGAGCCGATCTGTACCGACGAGCATGAAGCGCTGCTGCGACTGCGCGGCATCGCTGACGTCTTCCTGGTGCACAGTCGACGAATCGTCCGGCACGTGGATGACTCGGTCGTTCGCGTCATGGCGGGCCGGGAGTTGGTCCTGCGGCGCGCCCGAGGGTTTGCGCCCCTGCCGGTAGTGGCGGAGAACACTGCGGCCGCGGTTGTCGCCGTTGGCGCTCATCAGAAGAGTGCCATCGCCGTGTCGGTGGGCCAGCAGGTTTTCATCAGCCAGCACATTGGCGATCTGGAAACCCGTTCTGCTTACGCCGCTTTCGAGCAGGTCCTGAGCGATTTTGCGCGGCTTTATCAATTACAGCCGCAGACCATCG
The DNA here is from genome assembly GCA_963738905.1 of uncultured Acidobacteriaceae bacterium. GTDB lineage: Bacteria > Acidobacteriota > Terriglobia > Terriglobales > Acidobacteriaceae > DASRAA01. Next base: position 1,099,434 of record CAVTYG010000002.1, on the reverse strand, counting down.
CGTGTGACCAGCACCCCGACTATTTCTCGACACAATACGCGCACAAGCAGCATGACGTCGAAGTTGTGGCCGTCCAGCACCACTACGCGCATGCCCTTTCCTGCATGGCGGACAATCAAATCGAACCTCCGGTGCTTGGAATCTCCTGGGACGGGAGCGGCTATGGAGCGGATGGCACGGTTTGGGGCGGTGAGTTTCTGCGCATTACGCGGAACGGTTTCGAGCGGTTCGCGCATCTCCGCACTTTCCGGTTGCCGGGCGGCGAGAAGGCCGTGAAGGAGCCGCGCCGAGTGGCGCTATCGATATTGCGTGAGACGTTTGGCACGGAAGCTTTGCCTGAAATCGCAACCCTGCAGGCATTCACCCGTGACGAGCGTCGCATACTGGACGAGATGCTGGACCGAAAACTGAACAGTCCCCTCACGTCGAGCGCCGGGCGCCTGTTCGACGCGATCGCGTCGTTGATCGGAGTCCGCCAGGTCTGCCGCTTTGAGGGGCAAGCCGCGATGGAACTGGAATTTCTCACCGACGAAGGTCATTCCGACCGGTCCTACAAGTTCGACTTGAGGAACAATGCAGACAGCATCTGCATCGACTGGGCGCCGATGGTTCGTGCAATCGTGAGCGACTTACAACAGCAGACACCGAGCGCGGAAATTGCCGTCAAGTTCCACAACACACTGGCCGAGATGATGGTTCGCGTGGCCGCAATCAGTGGCGAACAGAGAATAGTCTTGAGTGGCGGGTGTTTTCAGAACCGTTACCTTACGGAGCGTGCGGTTGAGCGGTTGCAGCAGGAAGGGTTCCAGCCCTATTGGCACCAGCGCGTGCCTCCCAACGATGGAGGCATTGCCTTAGGTCAGGTTATGGCGGCGTCGCGCGTAAAGTTCAAACCAACGAAGGAGCGAGAGCAAGATTCATGTGCCTTGCAATTCCAGGAAAGATAATCAGCGTCGACGGCGAAGATTTCGCACGCACGGCTCGTGTCAGTTTTGGCGGTATCGTGAAAGATGTGAGCCTCGCCTATGTTCCCGAAGCGCGCGAGGGCGAATACGTCATCGTGCATGTTGGCTTCGCTATCAGTGTGGTGGATGAAACCGAAGCGATGCTGACCTTCGCATACCTGAAACAGATGGGCGAGTTGGAAGAACTCGAACCCGGAGAAGTGCTGCCATGAAGTATCTCGACGAATATCGCGATCCGGTGGCGGCGCAACATTACGCGGAAGCGATCCGGCGCACGGTCACAAAGCCCTGGACGCTGATGGAAATCTGCGGTGGGCAGACCCATTCCATCGTCAAGTACGGCATCGACGAATTGCTTCCGAAAGAGATCACGCTGGTGCATGGACCGGGATGCCCGGTATGTGTCACGCCGCTGGAGCTAATCGACAAGGCGCTGCAAATCGCGGCGCAACCCGATGTCATCTTTTGTTCGTTCGGAGACATGTTGCGCGTGCCGGGCTCGTCGGGCGATCTCTTTCGAGTGAAGGCCGCCGGCGGCGACGTGCGCATCGTCTATTCGCCCAGTGACGCCGTGAAGCTGGCGGAACAGCAATCCTGCTAAACAGGTCGTGTTCTTTGCCGTCGGATTCGAAACCACGGCCCCGGCGAACGCCATGTCGGTATACCAGGCAAAGCAGCGTGGCCTGAAAAACTACTCGGTTCTGGTCTCGCATGTGTTGGTGCCGCCCGCGATGGAGGCCATCCTGGGATCGCCGGACAATCGTGTTCAAGGCTTCCTCGCTGCCGGCCACGTTTGTGCGGTCATGGGTTTCGAGGAATACGAGCCTATCGCGAAGAGATACCGCGTCCCAATCGTGGTGACCGGCTTTGAGCCGCTCGACTTATTGCAGGGCATCCACATGTGTGTGACGCAGCTCGAGGAAGGCCGCTACGAGGTCGAAAATCAGTACGCGCGAGCGGTGCGTCGCGAAGGGAACCGCCCGGCGCAGCAACTGGTGGCCAAAGTGTTTCGCGTGGTACCTCGCAAGTGGCGCGGCATTGGCGAGATCGCACAGAGCGGTCTCGGCCTCATGCCGGAATTTGCAGAATTCGATGCCGAAACGCGTTTCGGTGTCTCGGGCTATACCGCGCCCGAAGATCCCGAGTGCATCAGCGGCCTGGTGATGCAGGGAGCCAGGAAGCCGGAAGACTGCGCAGCCTACGGCAAGCGCTGCACGCCCGACCATCCTTTGGGCGCGCCGATGGTTTCTTCGGAAGGCGCCTGCGCCGCTTACTACCGGTACCGGCGCTTGCGGGCCCACGACCTTGTGGAAGCTGGGAGCGACAATCGTGGCTGAGAACAAGAATTTCCAGGTAGTGTGTCCCATTCCGCTGAACGACACCGAACGCGTGCAGTTAGCGCATGGGGGTGGCGGACGCCGCATGCACGAACTGCTGGAAGGCCTGCTGCTCCCCAGCTTCGGCAATCAGGCACTACTGGAGCGTCATGACGGCGCGGTGTTAAACATCGCGGGCGCTCGCCTGGCTTTCACCACCGACTCGTATGTCGTGCAGCCGCTGTTCTTCCCCGGCGGAGACATTGGGACCCTCGCCGTCAACGGTACCGTCAACGACCTTGCGATGTGCGGCGCACGGCCGCTGTACCTGAGCTCGGCGTTCATCCTCGAAGAAGGTTTCGAGATGGAGTCTCTGCGACGGGTAGTCGAGTCCATGCGGATTACCGCGGCGGAAGCGGGCGTCCAACTTGTTACCGGAGACACGAAGGTTGTGGATAAGGGCAAGGGTGACGGAATCTTCATCAATACGGCGGGGATTGGGGTAGTCGAACATGGACTCTGCATTGCACCGTCCGCAGTGCGACCGCGAGACGTCATCCTGCTGAGTGGAGATGTCGGACGTCATGGCATCGCCATCATGGCGACCCGCGAGGGTCTGTCATTCGAGACTGAAATCGAGTCCGACTGTGCGCCTTTATGGGAGCCGGTCGCGGCACTGCTCGCGGCTGGTATCGAGATTCATTGCCTCCGCGACCTCACGCGCGGAGGCCTGAGCAGTGGACTCATCGAACTTGCCGAGACCGCCCGGGTCCGCATCAAGATTGAGGAAAACAGCGTGCCGGTGCGTGAAGATGTGGCCGGCGCATGCGAAATTCTCGGGCTTGATGCTCTTTATTTAGCTAATGAAGGCCGCTTCATCTTGGTACTGCCCGAGCATGACTCGGCGCACGCGCTCGACATCCTTGGCCGCCACTCCGTAAGCAGCGGCGCGGTGCGTATTGGCCAGGTCCTGGAACAGCCGGCGGGAATGGTAACTATGATAAGCCGGCTCGGTACGGAGAGGATTCTCGATATGCTCAGCGGCGAGCAGTTACCGAGAATTTGCTGAAGACGGACAAGTTCTCTGCGCCGCTAGGCTCCGACCAGCTTCTCGAGAATCGCCTTGTTGCGGATGGTCAGCGTCGAGCCCTTGAGTACCGCGATCTGCCTTTTGCGGAAGTCAGCCAGCACACGCGTAACGGTTTCGCGCGACGTGCCGATGATCTGGGCAATCTCTTCGTGGGTCAGCGCCAGCTTCACCTTGGGCTCCGACTTATCGGTGCTGGTGGCGGTCCACTCCAGCAATAGGCGGGCCAGCCGTTCAGGAGCCGAGTGGGACAAGCCAAGACTACGAATCTGCTGGTACGCGCTCTGGCAGTCTTTACTCAAGTGCTGCGCGGCTTTCAGGCAGGCATCTCCATGGGTCTGGAGAAACTTCAGGAAATCGTCCCGCTTAATAAAGTTGAGTTGGCTGGGTTGTCCCGTTTCGGCGGTGATTTCGTAAGGTGTCCCCGAGACGGTTGCGTGCATCCCCAGGACTTCACCGGGCTGCGCAATCTTCAGGATTAACGTTTTGCCTTCTGCCGAGGTGGTGGACAGCTTCACACGGCCCTTGCAGAGCATATAGATGCCGCGCGGTGATTGACCTTCAACGAATAGAACGGCGCCTGCAGGATAAGAAGCGGTGTACTTGATCTTGTCGAAGGCTTCCAGGGCAACCTTAGGCAGAGAACAAAAGAAACTATCGCTACGCAACTTGCAAATTACGCAATTCTCCACCAACTCAAAACCGTAAGGTGACCCCACATAGTCCTCCGTAACGATTAATTAACATGCTATCACTCGAAACACTAAAGTCCTATATTTCATTGGATTCCGCGAAAACTCAGGGGACTCGCACTACGTCGAAAGTTGTACCCTCGACCGTCAACTCAAATGCCAGGCAGCCGGAGATCACGATGCGAAGTTAAAGATTCTGTGAAGAGTACCGTGCCAAAGTGATGTATATCACAGCAACCCGTAATTTAAGTCACAGACCGCTGTCCGTCCGGTGACAGAAAATCTCGCCCACAACGGCTCAATAAGGCGGGAGACGTACCGGTCATCCGCCGCAAAGAGCAGGGCCCGACGGCGCACTTCCGGCACTGTGGGGCACTGGGATCCAGTTTCGGTTTGCATCATGCAACGAAGCTCTTTGCGGATCACGACCACTCTCCTCTACCCCAAGCGTCTCCCGCCACTGGTAGAAAGCCCCCGCGAACCGGGGTACGCCAAGAGATTTGTTACAGTTCGTTGAATTTTGAGAGGTCGATTTGACCAATACCACCGGGCCACGAGAACAGTTCCGATTCAAGACGCCGTTGCACTGCGAATACTGTTCAATTCCTGTAGTCGAATTTCAGTTCCTTTGATATCGTTGCGACGCCAGATTGGGTTGATCTAAATCCGATTTCAACAAGGGGCGCTTATGGCACCAGGAGTCAAAAGTTACGAAGGTAGCAGCACGATGTGGGACCGCATCGCGAACTCCCGGCAGTTCAAAGATCTCATGGCCACCAAGAAGGTCTTCATCGTTCCGGCGTTCATCTTTTTTGTGGTGTATTATTTCGCGCTGCCAGTACTGGTAGGGTATGCGCCGGCGTTCATGTCCACGAAGGTGATTGGTAACGTCAACCTCGCCTACCTGTTTGCGTTGTCCCAGTTTTTTGTTGCCTGGATCATCGCCGGTCTCTACGTAAAAGCTGCCAACGATTTCGACCGGCTATCGCAGGACATTCTCGACAAAGAAGACCTCTCTCAGGGAGGCAAGTAGCCATGTCCACTGCGCTGATCATGTTCCTGGTGTTCATCGCTATCACGCTGGGGATCACCTTCTGGGCTTCCCGGCGCTCGGCTGGATCCAGCGCATACTTCGCCGCCGGACGCCAGATCAAAGGCTGGCAAAACGGGGTTGCGGTCGCGGGCGACTACATGAGCGCCGCATCCTTCCTGGGCATCGCCGGCCTGATTGCCTTCTTTGGCTACGACGGATTCATGTACTCGGTCGGCTGGCTGGTCGCCTACCTCACCGTGTTGCTGGTGGTGGCCGAACCGCTTGCGCAATGCCGGCAAGTACACCATGGCCGACGTGCTGGCCTATCGTCTGAAGGCGCGTCCGGTGCGCGCCATGGCTTCGCTCAGCACGCTGACCGTCAGCACCTTCTACATGATTGCGCAGATGGTGGGCGCGGGCACGCTGGTGGCGTTGCTGCTCAAGGATTCCGGAATCAAGTTTCCCGCCGCGGTCATCGGCGTCGGCATCCTGATGATCATCTACGTGGTCTTCGGCGGAATGCTGGCCACCACATGGGTGCAGATCATCAAGGCGATTTTGTTGATGGGCGGCACCCTGTTGCTCAGCATTCTCGTACTGGGACACTTCGGGTTCAGCTTCGGCGCATTCTTCGACGCCATTGGACACGTGACCTACCACGATGCCAAGGGCCAGGAGGTCGTGAAGGACTTCCTCACTCCCGGGCTGCGTTACAAGCCGCCCTACGGTGCGATGGATCTGATCTCACTCGGCGTTGCGCTGATCTTTGGCACCGCCGGGCTGCCGCACATACTCGTCCGGTTCTACACCGTGCCCGACGCCAAGACTGCCCGTCATAGCGTGGTCTGGGCCATGGTCCTGATCGGCAGCTTCTATATCATGACGACGTTCCTGGGCTTCGGGGCTGCGACCATCGTCGGCCAGGACTTCATCAAGACTCATGGCGGCACGAACATGAGCGCTCCCCTGCTGGCGCAGGCACTGGCTGGGAACGTCTTCTTCGCGTTCATTTCCGCCATCGCGTTTGCCACCATCCTTGCAGTGGTCGCTGGTCTTACCATCAGCGCGTCGACGTCGTTTGCCCACGACTTCTGGACCAACGTGATTCACCGCGGTACGGAGCGAGCACCCGGAGAGGAAGTGAAGGTAGCTCGCGTTGCCGCCTTCGTCGTCGGCTTCATCGCCATGGGAATTGCGATCCTGTTGGGGCCAACGGCCAACGTTGCGTTTCTCGTGGCCCTCGCGTTTGCAGTAGCCGCGTCGGCCAACTTGCCGGTGATTGTGCTGTCCATCTATTGGCGTCGCTTTAACACAACCGGTGCGGTCGCGGGCTTGGCGATCGGGTTGCTTTCGTCGCTGTTCCTGATTCTCATCAGTCCCAGCTTCATGGCAATCGATCCGCCGACAGTTACTGTAGGCCGCCATCTTTTCCAGCAGAAGGCGTGGTTCCCGCTGGAAAACCCTGCCATCCTCAGCGTTCCGCTGGGCTTCCTGGCAGCAATCCTGGGAACGTTACTGACGAAGGAGCCCTCGGCTGAGGCGAAGTTCAACGAACTGCTCGTCCGCTCCAACACCGGACTCGGTGCAGAGAAGGCGACGGCGCATTAAACCGCGAAGTGGGAGCGCTGTATTGAGATCCCGGGGCGTAAATCCCCGGGACCGGTTAAAGTTTGATTCGACGCATATAACAACGACCTACACTGTGCTGGCGCCAGCGATGCGCCTGCCGTTCACCTATTCCTGAAAGTACTCTGCGCAGATGTAGATTAGCCGCAGGAGTCTTCATACCATGAGCACCACCGCAAAACTAGCGGAAGCCCCCGATATCGCGACCCAAACCGTCGGCGAATATCCCGCGCCTGCCATCGTGAAGCAGCAGGCTTTGTTGCAGGACTGGAAAGCCGAAAACGCAAAGTTCCAACGTGACCCCGACAAGTTCTGGGAAGAGATCGCGAAAGGCTTTATCTGGACCAAGCCCTGGAACAAGGTCTTCGAGTGGGATGGCATCCATCACAAGTGGTTCACCGGTGCGCGCACCAACATCACGATCAACGCTTTAGATCGTCACGCCAACTCCGAAAATCGCAATCGCGTCGCCTTCATCTGGCTGGGGGAAGACGGCAGCGAGAAGATCGTCACCTATGGGCAGCTCTTTCGCGATGTGTGTCGCTTCGCCAATGGACTGAAATCGCTTGGCGTCAAAAAGGGCGATCGCGTCGTGATTTATATGCCGCTCACCATCGAAGGCGTGGTCGCCATGCTGGCGTGCGCGCGAATCGGAGCGATTCATTCCGTGGTTTATGCCGGGCTCGGCCACACCTCCTTGCGCGATCGGGTCGAAGACGCGCAGGCCAAGGTCGTTATCGTGGGCGATATGGGTTTCCGCCGCGGCAAGCCGGTTCTCTTGAAGCCGATTGTGGATGAAGCGCTCGACGGTGTTGAGATCGTTCACAAGGTGGTGGTGTTTACCCGCGATCCGTCAGCCTTCCATCCTGCCAGTTCGAAGGAAGTTGATTTCCGCGAGCTGATGAAGTTCTCCGCCGATTGTCCCGCCGAGCAGATGGATTCCGAAGACCCGCTCTTCATTCTGTACACCTCCGGCACTACTGGCAAGCCAAAGGGCGTGGTCCACGTGCATGGCGGATACATGGTAGGCACCACCTATCATCTGCGTTCGTTTTTCGACATCAGCGAGCGCGACGTCTTCTGGTGTACCTCGGATATCGGATGGATCGTCGGCCACTCCTACATCGTTTACGCTCCGCTCTGCGCCGGCGCGACCACGCTGTTCCGCGAAGGCGCTATCGATTATCCCGATCCGTCCGTTGCGTGGAAGATCGTCGAACGCTTTGGCGTGAGCAAGATGTTTACGGCGCCGACTGCACTGCGCATGTTCATGCGCTATGGAGAGAAGCATCCCCAGGCGCACGATATCAGCTCATTGCGCGTAATCGCATGCGCCGGCGAGCCGCTGAACCCGGAAGCCTGGCGCTGGGCGCAGACCTATCTCGCCGGCGACGGTGAGTGGGGCTACGTGATCGACAACTGGTGGCAGACCGAGCTGGGCGGCCCTGCCCTTGGCACTCCGCCGACGCTACCTATGCGACCGGGCAAGGCGGGCTTATCGCTTCCCGGTTGGGGCGCCGACGTCGTCGATATCGACGGCAAGCCGGTTGCGCCGGGCACCAGCGGACGCCTGGTATTGACTCGCCCCGCTCCCATGATGATGCGTACGGTTTGGGGCAATGCGGCCCGCTATGAGAAGGACTGGCTCGAAATCCCGAATACTTACATCACCGGTGACCTAGCGGTGAAGGATGCCGACGGATACATCAGCGTCATTGGCCGCGCCGATGATGTGCTGAACGTGGCTGGCCATCGCATCGGCACCGCCGAAGTGGAAAGCGCGTTGGTATCGCATCCAGCGATTGCGGAAGCAGCGGCCATCGGAATTCCAGATGCACTCAAAGGCGAGGCGATTGTCGCCTTTGTCCAGCTTCGTGCCGGACACGTCGCGTCCGACACTCTGCTGGCCGGACTGATCGAGCATGTGCGCCGCGAAATGGGGCCGATCGCGACCCCGTCGGCGATCAAGTTCGTGACGGCGCTGCCCAAAACGCGCTCCGGCAAAATCATGCGGCGCTTGTTGAAGGCGCAGGAAACCGGCGCCGAAATCGGCGATCTCTCAACGCTCGAACAGTAGTCAGGTCCCCGGCCTGTAGGCCGGCGTCCATCTCGCTTATTATTGTTTTTCCTCGCGGACTTCGGTCCGCCAGGGTGTGAAACCGGAGGCAGTCTCGAATGTCAACCCAGGAAGTCGGTCCGAACATTGATTCCATCCTCACCGAAACCCGGAGCTTCGCTCCGCCTGAAGAATTCAGCAAAAACGCCATCATCCGTAGTGAAGCCGATTACGAAAAGCTGCGTGCCCGCGCCAAGGCCGATCCCGACGCGTTCTGGTCCGACATTGCGCGCGAACTGCATTGGTTCAAACCGTGGGACAAGGTACTGGAGTGGGATGCGCCTTGGGCGAAATGGTTTATCGGCGGCAAGATCAATCTCTCCTATAACTGCCTCGACCGCCATCTCGACACCTGGCGCAAGAACAAGGCCGCCATCATCTGGGAAAGTGAGCCCGGCGAGGTCCGCACTCTCACTTATCAGCAGTTGCATTCGGAAGTGCAGAAGTTTGCCAACGTGCTGAAGTCGCTAGGCGTCAAGTCCGGCGATCGCGTCGCGATCTATATGGGCATGTGTCCGGAACTGCCCATTGCGATGCTCGCCTGTGCTCGCATCGGCGCAGTCCACTCCGTAATCTTCGGAGGCTTCTCCGCCAACGCCCTCGTCGATCGCATTACCGACCAGGAAGCCGTTGCCGTCATTACCCAGGACTCCTCGTACCGTCGCGGTAGCGAAGTGAAGCTCAAAGCCGCCGTTGACGAGGCCCTCGACCGCTGTCCCTCTGTGAAGCACGTCGTGACGTACAAGCGCACCGGATGCGACGTCACGTGGAAAGAAGGTCGCGATCACTGGTGGCACGAGTTAATGGCAAAAGCCAGCGACGTTTGTCCTGCCGAAGAACTCGACTCGGAACATCCGCTCTACATCCTCTATACCTCCGGCACCACCGGAAAGCCCAAAGGCATTGTTCACACTACAGGCGGCTACTCGGTTGGCACCTACATCACTACCAAGTGGGTCTTCGACCTCAAAGACACCGACACCTACTGGTGTACCGCTGACATCGGGTGGGTCACCGGCCACAGCTATATCGTGTACGGCCCGCTACAAATGGGAGCCACGGTGTTGATGTATGAAGGCGCGCCCAACTGGCCGGCTTTTGACCGCTTCTGGGCCATCGTCGAGAAGCACAAGGTCAACATCATGTACACCGCGCCTACCGCGATCCGCACCTTCATCAAGTGGGGCGACGAATGGCCGCGCAAGCACGATCTCACTTCTCTGCGGCTGCTGGGCACGGTGGGCGAGCCGATTAATCCCGAAGCCTGGATGTGGTATCGCGAAGTCATCGGCGGCAACCGCTGCCCTATCGTCGATACCTGGTGGCAGACGGAAACGGGCTGCATCCTAATCTCACCGGTTCCCGGAGCCGTGGCCACCAAGCCGGGTTCAGCAACCAAACCGCTACCTGGAATTGAAGCCGAAGTCGTCACCCGTACAGGTGAGCGAGTTCCGTTAGGTTCGGGCGGTTTCCTGGTCATCAGGCGCCCCTGGCCTTCGATGCTGCGTACGGTGTATGGCGATCCCGATCGTTACGTGCGCCAGTACTGGTCTGACATTCCGGGCGTGTACTTCACCGGCGACGGAGCGCGCGAAGACAAGGACGGCTACTTCTGGATCATGGGCCGCGTCGATGACGTGCTCAATGTCTCTGGCCATCGCCTGAGCACCATGGAAATCGAATCCGCGCTGGTGGCGCACGAGAAAGTCGCGGAGGCTGCGGTAGTCGGGCGTCCCGATGATATGAAAGGGCAGGCTGTCGCGGCCTTCGTCACGCTCGAGATGGGACATGAACCTTCCGACGCCCTGAAAGAGGAACTTCGTCTGTGGGTCGCGAAGGAGATCGGGTCCATGGCGAAGCCGGATGACATCCGTTTCACTGACCAGCTTCCCAAAACGCGCTCGGGCAAAATCATGCGGCGCTTGCTGCGCGAGCTGGCTTCCAGCGGCGAAGTCAAGGGCGACATTACCACTCTGGAAGACCTCTCGGTCATTGCCAGACTCAAAGAAGAGGAAGCCTAGGTTTACTCTGGCCAAGAAGAACGGGGCGTGCTATGCGTCCCGTTCTTGTTTGCGAAAGCGTCAATCGGGTGCCCCCTCCACGCTTCTTTTGCTAGTTGGAGAACCAAACTTGATGCGCTGCAATAGGCAGCGGTGAGTTATCAAGAGCTGAGCCGCGGCTCGGATCGCTGGTGAAAAGGTCAGGAAAGCTCAACGGTCGGGGTGCGCCTGAAGCCATTTCTCGGTTTCGCGCTCAGCCTCAGCAATCTCGCTGCAATGTGGAAGTGACTTTCTACGGCAGAGTCGAGCAAGCAGCCCAAGATTATTGCAGCCTTGGCCTGCTCCGCCGTAATCAGGTCTGTGTTCACAAGCTGCCCGATACCACGTAGCGGCTTGCGCGTAGTCTTGAGCGACCCCTTCGCCCTCCTCGTACATCTGTCCTAGCGCGTTCTGCGCATCGGCATTACCCTGATCGGCTGATTTCGTAAGCCATCTAAGAGCGTCGGCGAAATTCTGGCTGACACCTCTACCGCTCTCATAAGCCGCACCCAACCAGAATTGCGCTCTTGCGTCGCCGCGCTCAGCCTCGTACACCCAACGAGTCACGTCGTTATTCGTCTGTGCTTCAGCAAAAGCAGCCGCCAACAAGAACGACGCAAGCACCCTCCACATCCTCCACATGGTCCTCCACCTCCGGGTCCAAGGCTGCTACCACTCTCGGACGTATATTAGAACTCACTTGGCGAGAGATTCAAGGGAACTGTCGGCCCCTAAAAGTGGGGAGAACAGCCCCGTTTCGCCAGCAATTGCGCTGGACACTGGAGTTACTGGTGATAATTCGACTTGCCTGAACAGGGGATGACGCGGTAGAACATCTAAGTTCCGGGCGCCCTCCATTGGCCGGTTTTGAAGTGATAACCGTTGGCCGCTTTTCAAGTGATCACTGAGGACAGTACGACTGGTCGAAGCGCGGCGACCGGATTTCGTATTAATGTCTGTACCTATGCCATTGGCCATCTTGTGCTTCAGGCCACATGCCCGCGTTGGAACAAGGGATCAAACCGCAGAAAACATGCGCCCGGAAAACTGACTCAGGGTGATGAATGGGGCCTTGTCTCCACCCCTTTCTGGCCCTTACCGCCGGTGCCTGTCACTTGGCCGCCGCCCAATTGGATGACCAAGGATTCTCTCGATACCTTCGCTGATCGGTGGAAGAAACTCCTTATCGCAACCTAAAACTTTCCCACCAAAAGAGCCTCTGGGTGGGTCTGTTGACTTTCTAGTCGCGTCGGGCGCCCCAGGCTCTCGCTTGACTTTGGCGAGCAAGCAGCTCCACTTACCCTTGGGCCTCGCCCTGGCTTTCAACGTCATCTCGCGATATTTGTTCGTCCACGATAGGAGTTGCTGGCCCCACTAGCTCCACCGGGGCAGGCGTCGTGAAGTCCACTGTATCTGTGGGAAACAAAGCAGCATGCCGCTTGTACCATGTGACCGAACTGGCCCGTTGCCAAAGCCGGGTAAGCACCTGCATCAGAAGGAGGAACTCCAGCAGCAGGAATGACACCGGAATCGCAGTCGGCGGCAGCTTAGTCCAGACGAACAGGCCAGCTGCCAGCGTTACCCAAGCTACGCCGCTGATGCACAAGTAAACCCGAAACAAGGTGGTCGCGTCCCGCCAGGTGATGCCAACCGCCTTCCACACATTCCGCCACATCCTGCGTTCGTCCTGAACCACCGCTCGCACTTGTGCGATGTCGAACCAGAGCCGCACAAACAGCACCAGCAAAATAACGATCACAGCTCCGGCAAGCAGAATGTAGAACCCGGTTTGTGCTGAAGTCGCCCGATCGCCCACATGGTCGGAGAGTCTCCGCACTCCACTCAGCGCTCCGCCCAGAATGGCGAAAGGTACCAGGGAAAGCAGCGCTAATCGCACGAACCGCCAGAAGAATGCGCCAGAGGCGGCGAAGAATTCTCCTGCGGTAAATCGCCGGTCCTCGCGATACACCGCAAGTATCCCGCCTGTCACGAAAAGCATGAACAAGGGAAACAGCGCGGCGAAGAGCAGGGAACTGCCGGTTGAGCGCATTAGGTTTGCGGCCGGCACGTTGACCAGATCCAGAAACATTCCGAGGTCGAAGCCCTTGGTCAGTTCCTCGCCGGCCAGGCTATGCCCCAGGAAACGATCGAGCTGCGAATGGGCCCCCGCAGCGCCCATCAGTCCCAGCGCTAGATTGACTGCGAACACCCACCACAACACTCTTTGCCGGCGCCACACCAGGGCGAATCCGGCAGCCACTAACCCTTTATTCTCGTCTGCCATCATCATCTCCGGTTACGTAAGCCAGCTCAGCATCTGGGCGAAAAACTGCGTGAGGAATGTCCAGCAGCCCGTGATTTTCAAGGTCGCATCGTGCTGCGCTTCGGTGGCGATGCTGTTGTTCAGGAAGTTGCGGTCCATCATCACCTGATGGTCCGGATCGATTTCGACCGACAGCACCTTCGCCTTTTTGAAGTATTCGAAACGTTTCCAGCGATCGTGCCCGTCCCACTTTTCGCGGATCGTCTCGCCGTTATCGAACCTGATCTGGGCTACTACCGGGAAGACGAAGTCTCCCAGTCGCTGTAGCAAGATGTCCGTTTGATAGAGGGTTACGCCCTTCTTCTCATCGGGAGCGTCCTTGTTCGCCCAGTCCACGCGGACCGACTCAGCCCGCAGCACCTTGTAATCGAGCACCTGTGTACCGTACACGGACTGCTGCCAATACCATCCCAGATCCTGTCCGGCAACCTCGTTCACCGTGCGCAAGAAGTCTTCCTGCGTCGGGTGGGTGAAGCGATACTTCATGAAGTAGGTATGCAAGGCTCGCTGCAACGTCTGCTCACCAACTACGGCCTCCAGCGTTATAAGCATGGTCGCAGTTTTGCCGTACGTTATACCGCCATATACGCCGCCGCTCATATCTTCATAGCTGGGTTTTGAAAGCGGATCAGTCTCGGCCACACCCAGATAAGACAGCCGTTCCTCTGCTCGGACGCCGGCTTGGGCCCCCATCCAGTTCAACAGGCTGGTGTTCTTGCCGTACAGGCTGTCCATCACCTTTATTTCGGTGTAGCTGTTGATGCCTTCATCGAGCCATGCATTCTCGAACTCGTTGGTAGCGACCATCGCGTACCAATATTGGTGGCCGAATTCGTGCTCCGTCACTATTTCGGGAAACAGCTTCTGTCCCTTGGGCGCCCACCAGAAGGTGTCACCGGTGATGAAGGTCGGGTACTCCATCCCTCCAGCCCCCAGCGCCCCATGGGGAGGATCAACGACCGTGATTTGCGCGTACGGATAGGGTCCGTACCATTCGTCGAAGCGCTTCATCGACCCTTGCATCACGTCGATGTAACGCTGCCATGAGCTCTTGTTGCTCTCGTAGGTGAGCAGCCGGATCTTCACTGCTCCTTCGCTGCCGTCGAACGTGCTCTCGACCACCTTGTAGTTCGGATCTGCCGTCCAGGCGAAATCGTGTACGTCTTCCGCGTGGAACGCGACAGTCTTCGTTCCGTTGCCGTTGTCCGTGTCGGTGGTCTGTACGCCTGTCGCGCCGATGATGTAGCTCTTCGGCAGCGTAATCTTCACGTCATAGGTGCCAAAGTCGGCAAAGAACTCCGTGTTCGCGTGAAATTGATGACAGTTCCATGCGCCGTTCCACCACACCCCGACTTTGGGAAACCACTGTCCCGCTAAAAGAAAGGTCCGCTCGTAACCGGTGCGAGCGATAACCTCAGGGAAACACCGCCCGAAACTTGATCTTGAATACCACATCCTGTCCGGGCTCGACCGGACGCGGCAGCACGACATCGAACACGGTTTTGTCGGCGGAATTGCCGTCGTCGGGCGAAATGAACTTCATCTGCTTCGTCAAATCGCCAATGCCGACGACTTCCAGCGAACTGACCGTATTCGATCCGGTGTATTTCGACTCCCAGCTGCCCTCAAAGTCACGGTCGCGGTGGGCCTCGCGTACCCAGGTGGAATCCGGCTGAAATCCGTTCAAGTAGAGATGAAAAGGAAAGTGGTCCAGCGGCTGTCCTGTCAGGTTGTGATAGGTCAACGTCTCCGTCGCGTCAACCGCGTGCTTGTCCGGATCGTATTTTGCATCGATCTGATAGGCGACCACGCGTTGGGAAAGCGGCCCGGTGACCTTAGGTGCGAAGGGGCTTTGGGCGCGAGCGCCAGCCACCAGGAGGAAGAGGACTAGGGTCGCGGCAAATTGATTCGATATGCTGGACGGTGAAATCTGTTGCATCTTGCGCATCATGTTCTTCCCATCACCTCTTACCGCACTTCGCTTATACCAAAACCCACATGGGTCGGTCACAACCTGATGTGTCGTAGGTCCTTCCCGTCTATTTGGAGATCTTGTAATTTCGTCGTCGTGAGGCAAGGGGATTCGTGTCCCTTGTAGCCCGCCTGCCCAGGTAGGCGTCCACGCCCGCTCTTTGACAATCTGAAACTTATCGCAGATTTAGTGTGCGCGGAGGGGAGCCCTTTACGTTGAATGATTACGAAGTTCCAGCAACTCCTTTAAAATGAATATTTTATCTGTAACTTATTGATTGCACGGATTTTACCGAAAAATTCGCGCTATCTTGAAGAAACTACGTAATTTTGACAGGAGGAAACAAACAGTTTCGAAAAGGACGAGCAGCCTAGTGCGTCTCGCTAAGTCCTTTGCAAAGAATGATATAGATGTAAACCTTGCCGAATGAATGAGTTGCACAGAAAATGCGGTCTAAGTGACTAATTCTAAATAGCCATTCGGGGAGGGGAGTCGCCCCTTCGCTCACGGTTGTAGCAAAGCGCGACCCTGCTCCTCGGCACTTACCTCTTGTCGATTTTCAGCGGCTCGCTGAGACCCAACGCTACGTTGACCAGCGCCGGATCGACCAATCGATTCTTGTTGATGGCTTCAGTCAGAGGAACCGAGACGATATCGTTACCGCGCAACGCAACCATGCAACCGAACTCGCCGCGATGCACCATGTCGATAGCGCCGATCCCGTATCGGGAAGCCAGCACGCGATCGAACGCGCTTGGCGACCCCCCACGCTGTATGTGGCCAAGCACCACGTAGCGCGTCTCGAGACCGGTACGGCGTTCCACCTCGCGTGCCAGGATCTGCCCCACGCCCCCGAGTCGCACATGCCCGAACTCGTCTTTGCCCATCTCGGTCACGACCGGTGCGCCCTGCGACGGATCGACATCGCTGGCGAACTTGGCCCCTTCGGCGACCACGATGATGCTGAAGTAGCGCCCGCGCGCGTGTCGCAGACGAATGCGTTCGGCGACTTCCTCAATGTCGAAGGGCTTTTCCGGAATCAAAATGACGTCGGCACCGCCGGCGATGCCGCTGTACATGGCAATCCATCCGGCATCGCGGCCCATGACTTCTACTACCATCACGCGCTGGTGCGCCTCTGCCGTGGTGTGAACGCGGTCGATGGCGTCCATGGCGGTGTTTACCGCAGTGTCAAAGCCGAAACAGAAGTCTGTGCCGCTGAGGTCGTTGTCGATGGTCTTTGGGACGCCGACAACGTTGATGCCCTGCTCGAACAGCTTCTGCCCGACGCTGTTGGTGTCATCGCCGCCAATGGCGATCAGAGCATCGAGGTTATTGTGCTTGAGCGTTTCGACGCAGCGTGCCAGGCCGCCTTCGCGCTTGGCGGGGTTGGTACGAGAGGTGCGCAGGATAGTGCCGCCGCGGGGCAGGATTCCTGAGATGGAATCGTAGTCCAGCACCATCGTCTTGTTTTCGAGGACGCCGCGCCAGCCCTCCAGAAAGCCTATGAACTCGTCGTCATAATGAAGAATGCCTTTACGTACCACGGCCCGGATTACCGCATTCAGGCCGGGACAGTCCCCGCCACCGGTCAAAATGCCAACTCTCATTTTGCGACCATCCTCCACATAACTAGATGTATTTGATAGTACCGTATTCGCCGGTGTCGTCGGCCCGCTGTAGTACACTTTCCGTCGCCGCGAGGCTAAGAATCGATCCGCATATTCGAAAGTTCTTGCGAGGAAACCATAATGACCGAATCCCGACAATTCAGGTCCTATGACGAATTCTTCACCTTCTACCTGCAGCAACATAGCGACCCGCGCAATCGCGTCCTGCACGCCATAGGGACCACGCTCGGTATCGCAGTTGTGATCGCCGCTTTCTGGTCCGGGCACCCGTGGTACGCGCTGCTCTTCTTCCCCATCGGTTACGGATTCGCCTGGACCGGCCACTTTGGCCTGGAGAAGAACAAGCCTGCCACTTTCGGACATCCCTTCTGGTCCTTCATCAGCGACTTTCGCATGCTCGGCCTGATGTTCACCGGCCGGTTGGCGACTCGCATGAAGGCGGAGATGCCTCAGTCGTAACTCCCCCGCAGGCCATTCGCCTGCTACACTCGGCGCATACGATGCGAGTCATGGGCGTAGATTGCGGCGGAGAGTACACCGGCTACGGCGTTGTCGAGCAGGACGCGAACGGCATCCTTCATCATCTTTGCAGCGGGGCGATCAGACTCATACCACGTGAGGCCCTTGAGCGCCGGCTCATGAAAATCTGCCACGAGCTAACCGAAATTATCGCCGCCTATAATCCCGAAATCGTTGCGATCGAAGATGTCTTCTATGCCGTGAATGCGAAGTCGGCGCTAAAGCTTGGACACATTCGCGGGGTTGCCATGCTGACCGCCGCACAGGCCGGGTTGCCGGTGATGGCGTACTCCCCGCTTTCTATTAAGTCAGCTGTCGTGGGCTATGGCCGGGCCGAGAAGTCTCAGGTTCAGATGATGGTTGCGCGGCTGCTTGAACTTGCGGAACCTCCCGAACCGCCCGATGTCGCGGATGCGCTGGCCATCGCAATCTGCCACCTGCATACCGCCGCTACCCTGGAGCGACAGCAAGCGGCCGCAAGGTAGCAGATCCCCGCATGTTCGTGAATTCTTGGGCTTCGAGTCCTGCCAGGTTCACTGCCTTACAGCTTTCAACGAACACGGACGCCCTCGACGCGCTTCCCCGTTCCTGTCGTATCCCCGGAATGTGGGTCAATGTTCTAGCCGTACTCCGGGCCGGATCGCGTGTCCCTCCCCGGCACGAATTCCTTGGAACCTTTGGCGTAAAGTGCGCCTTTACCCTCGGAATCGATAAGATATGCGAATGTTAAGTCGCGTCGTGACAATCTTGTTACTGTTCGCGTGTGCCGCTCTGGGCCCAGCGGTGTGTGCGCATGCCTCCGAGAACATGACGCCGGTGCTTCTTGCGGTACACGATCCACCAGTGCCTTTCAGGGGATCAGATGGCCGGACGCACCTCGTGTACGAACTCTGGATGACGAACTCCTCGAGCGCCGACATTGAGGTGCAAAAGGTGGAAGTCCTGGGCGATGGGACGGTTCTCCAAAGTCTCGATACTGCGGCCGTCGCCTCACGCTTGCAGCCTGTTGGGCAGCGTCAATCTGTGGGGACGCTCGGCAAGAGCACCCAGGCATTGCTCTTCCTCAACGTCGTACTGCCGGCCGGGGGCGCGATTCCCGAGAAGCTATCGCATCGCGTTGCGATGCATGCCGACGCTGCTCCTCCCGGACATCAGGACATGAACGAGGACGGAGGCACGATCACGGTCGATCGCCAACCGGTGGCCGTGATTGGACCGCCCCTCCGCGGTGAGCGATACATCTCGGCTGACTCCTGCTGCGACGCCACCCGTCACACCCGTGCTGCGATGCCGGTGAACGGTCGAGTCTGGATCTCGCAACGGTTCGCTGTCGACTGGGAACAACTGACCGCCGACGGACGAATTTACGCCGGTCTTCCCGAAAAGCTCGAGAGCTACACCATCTTCGGACAGCAAGTTCTCGCCGTAGCCGATGCTCGCGTCGTGTCGGTGACCGACGGACTCCCTGAGCAAACTCCTGGGCAATACCCCAAGGACATTTCGTTGGAGCAGGCCGACGGAAACTCGGTGATCCTTGATCTCGGCAATCAGCGCTTCGCCCTGTACGCACACATGCAGCCAGGAAGCATTCGCGTTCGTCCCGGCGACCACGTAACGGAGGGACAAGTCATTGGCTTGGTTGGCGATTCCGGCAACTCGATCGTTCCCCACCTTCACTTCCAGGTGATGAGCGGGCCCACCTCCATGTCGTCGAGCGGTCTTCCTTATGAAATACGGGCCTTCCAGGTCACCGGCAAAACTCCGGGCACGGATGCGTTCGACCAGGCGGAATCGAAGGGGACTCGGCTGGCGCTCACACCGATCTCGCCGCCGCAAAACATCACCAGCGCCCTGCCGCTCGACCAGTTGATCATCACCTTCGCCGCCCCTTGAGCCGATACTGTTTGCCTGAAACATCGTTGCGCGGGTTCGGATAAAATCGTTCTTCAGAATGCGATCCGCGGCCCTGAAGTATTTTCTGGCATTGCTCTGCCCCATGATTGCGGCTGCCCAAACCTTGCACCAGCCGGTGGCCGTTCCGTCGCCTACAGGTTCCTACGTAGCGTTCAAGTTTGACTGGGTCGCAGGGCAACCCCTGGGTCCGCTACATGCTGACTGTCGATGATGCCGGCAACGCCCACTTTGAGGGAGTCGGCAATCCCACCGAGAGTGGCGAAAACGATTCCTACGCTCAGGACTTTGTTATCTCCGACGCGAACCGAGCAGAAGATCTTCGATTTGGCCAAGAAGGCCGACTATTTCCAGGGAAACCTCGAGGCCAAACAAAAGAACATAGCCAAAACGGGTGAGAAGATTCTTGAGTATCACGGCAAGTCCGCCGACGCTGCCAAATCTGTAACAGGATCAGCGACTTACAACTATTCCCCAAACCCGGACATTCAAGAGCTGACCCGTCTTTTTCAGGCAATCGCCACCACCCTCGATTTTGGCCGCAAGCTAACCTTCCAATACCGGTTCGACAAGCTCGGCATGGACGCGCGCCTGAAGTCCCTTCAGGACATGCAAGCCAGTCACTACGCCGAGGAGATGCAGGCTATCGAGCCAATCCTCCAGAAGATCGCTAACGATCCCAACATGATGCACATCAGCCGTGTCACCGCCAAGCAGTTGCTTAACTCGGCTGGTCTCACGGCGACACAGGGCCAGCCTTAGATTCCCGGCAGACCCTAAGCCCCAAAGCCGCTGTGCGCAATTGTGAACAATTGTGATTTTCGGCAACTTGGCACTAAACGGGTGTTTAATAGGTATGGATGGGGAGGGTGCTGCTGTTACGCCGCCCGTCTTTTGAACCACAACCCGTAGTATCAGGCTCCTGGGAGGAGCCGAGTATGTCGAAGCGCGGGCAATTCGCTCTGTTTATGGTCGCGGCCATGTTTCTGGTGGTTGCGACGGCGCAAGCCACGTCGCATATCAGGATCGTTCGCCTTAGCTATGAAAGTGGAAGCGTCCAGATGGACCGCGCCACTGGCCAGGGCCTCGAACGCGCCATGCTGAACTCTCCCATCGTCGAAGGCTCTCGCATTGTTACCGGCAACGACGGACTGGCGGAAGTTGAGTTCGAGAACAACAGTTCCGTGCGTATCGGTGAGATGACCGAAGTTCGCTTCCGGGAGTTGCTCCTGAACGATGCCGGGGACAAGATCAACGAAGTCGAACTGGTCCGAGGTACGTTGTACTTCGATACCCGCTCCAGTAAAGCCGATATTTATCGCGTGGTTGCGGCCAACCAAACCTTCATGGTCAGCCGTAATTCGCAGGTACGGTTCCAGACCAGCGGCGATCAGGTGCGTGCTGCTGTTCTTAGCGGTTCGTCGCAAATGGAAGCTGCCGCGCAACCAGTTCTCATTAAGAAGAGCGACACGCTCACCGTTGACGCGACCAATCCTCAGGCGTTCGTGCTCGCCAAGGGAGTGGACAAACTCCCCCTTGACGCTTGGAACAACGAGCGCGCCGCCTATCAGAACGTATATTCCTACAACAACAATTACGGCTACGGAAGCAAGAGTATGGGCGGGTTCGGTTATTCCGATCTCGCATATTACGGCGCATTCCAGGAGTTGCCGGGATGGGGACTCGCCTGGCAACCCTATGGCGCTTCTGGCTGGTCAGGTTGGGACCCTTACAGTTCAGGAGCTTGGATGCTTGCGTCGGGCGGGCAGTACGTGTGGGCCTCAGCGTATCCCTGGGGATGGATGCCGTATCACTATGGCGCTTGGGTCTATGTGCCTGCGAGTGGCGGTTGGTTCTGGACTCCCGGCAATTCTTTCAAGGGTGGCGGCGCGATTACCAACTGGCAAGGGACGGCACCGGTTAGGAATGCCCCAGCTGGATACGCGGCGCCGACTCCCCCTGCGATGCCAACGAACGGGCATCGTGCCACGGTCCTTGTAGGGCAGGTTGGACGTGTCCCTGCCTATATTCCCGGGGGCCCTGTGCCTCCGGATTTCCGCAGCGTCATACAGGATCACACCGGACTTACCGGAATGGCGGCGCCATTGACCGGGACGTCCGGCGGTGGGGGTTCTTCTTCCGCGGCACGCAATGTTCGCTCAGCCAACTCTCGCAGCGTGAATTCTACCGTCCGTACCGGTAGTTCTTTTGCTTCGCCGCGCGCCTTGTCCAGCGGACAGAGCGCATCTGCCAGTCGCAACGCGCCGGGAGGCCATGTATTCATCACCCCACAGCCGGCGATGTCGACCTGGTCGTCGGAGGGTTTCGGCACACCTTCGGCTCCCAGCCTGGGGCGCAGCAGCGGCGCGCCTGTGTCCTCCTCTGCCGGCATGGGACGTGTAAATGGCACGAGCGCCGGCCATGCCTCCAGCGCCCACACCAGCCCGAAATAGCACTTAACAGCAGTGCCAGAGAAGAACGAAGGCGGCCGACGGGCCGCCTTTGTCTGGCCGAAAATCCAGACGGGAACGTCTAGTACACCGCAATTCCCGCATACCCCACGACCATGTCACGGTCCCCCGAGACGTCTCCCGACGTCGCATAGCGAATCAACTCGGCCTGTGTTGCTCCCAACTCCCGTGCCGCAGTGAGCATAATCGTCGCCGGCGCATACCCGCACATGCTGATGTTCTCATGTCGCACCGTCCCATAGAGGCCGCGTGGATCAAGCGCCAGGATTTGGTCGATCGCGCGCCGGTCCTTGATCCGCGTGACACTGTCACTCTCATAGTGATTCATATCGCTGGAGGCGATAATCAGCACCGGCTCCGCCAAACTGCTGGCCACTCTTGCGATGGCGTCTCCAAGACCACTAAGTACCTCAAAATCACTCGTTCCAACAGCGATGGGAACGAAGCTGATCAGAGGTTTGAGCACTTGTAGAAAGGGAAGCTGAACTTCCAACGCATGCTCATAGCGATGGGCCTCCTGATCTTCACTCAGGAAAGAAACCGCTGACTTAAGGGCCTCGGCGATCTCGCTGTCGATCTGCATCTCACCCAGCGGAGTGCGCCACGCGCCCTCGCTCATGATGGCCAGCGGCTCGCCGCCGCCAGTGTGGTTGGGACACAGGATGACGCATCGCTGAGGCAGCTTCAATCGGCGATAAACGGCCCCTGCGACTGCTCCCGAGTACATATATCCTGCGTGAGGCGCGATGCACCCGATCGCCGGAATCAGCGCTTCTTCTGGCGCTTCTCCGGCAGCCGCACGGCGGGTTGTAAAAGTTTCCACTTCAGCGCGTAAACGCTGTGCGTTGGCGGGATAAAAGCGTCCAGCAACAGCAGGTTGGCGAATCGATGTAGTCATGGCGCACGCTCCTTCGCATGGCCGACGTTGGCGTATAACTGAATCCTACTCCGCTTGCAGCGACCGGAAAATGGCCGCCATCTTATCCAGCGACAACGATTCCGCTCTCGCATCCGGACGAACCCCTGCTGCCTTCAGGGCCGCCCGTGTCGCCTTGTAGTCGTACCGTCCTTTCAGGTTGTTCGCGAGCGTTTTGCGTTTCTGCGCGAACGCCAGTTTCAGCAGTTCCAGGAATGGCGTCGCCTCGACCTCCAGTTCGGCAAGCCTCGGCTCCATCGTCATCCGGATCACGCTCGAATACACCTGCGGCGGCGGGTCGAATGCACTCGGCGGCAAGGTGAACAGATTCTCCACCCGGGCAAACAACTGCGCGGTCGCCGAGAGTAGTCCGTACTCGCGTCCTCCTGGTTCGGCGGCGATTCGGTCCGCCACTTCTCTCTGTACCATCACCACCGCGCGTCCAATGCTTTCGTGTTCTTCCAGGATTCGCAGCACAATGTCTGAGGTCACGTAATAAGGCAAGTTGCCGACGATATCCACCGTCTCCGCCTGCGTCGGGCGCAAGTCGTGCAACGGTCCCGGCCGTCGTCCTACCATCGACGTCCACTCCACGGTGACGAAGTCCGATTCGAGCACCTCGACATTCTTCAGCGTGGCGTACCGCATCCGCATCTGTGCTGCCAGCACGCGGTCAAGCTCGATGCCGATCACCTTCTTCGCTCGTTTCACCAGCAAATCGGTCAGCATCCCTCGCCCCGGTCCAATCTCGATGACCGTCCGGTTCGAAATGTCGCCCAGTGCTTCAATAATGCGACGCGCGGCCGAGTGGTCGGTCAGAAAATTCTGCCCGAGCTTGGGCTTCTGATTTCCTCTGCCTGATTGGGCACTTTCTTTCGACACCGTCCTCGCCACGTTGACCCTCTTTCGATTTCGCGATTAGACTCAATTGTTTGTTTCGTTCGACCAACATCATAACCGTGCGGCCCGCAGCCGTGCGCTTTCCGTTCCAGTCGGTTTACGCGCCACGGGGCCCGGAGGTTTCATGCAAATCGCCTTTGCCGCATCGGAATGCTTCCCATTTTCTAAAACAGGCGGTTTGGCGGATGTGGTCGGCGCGTTGCCACCGGCATTAGCGCAATTGGGCCACCAGGTTACCGTGTACGTGCCGCGCTACCGGTCCACGAAGCTCGAGAATCCTACGCGGGTCATCGCCAGCATTACCGTTCCCTTCGATGATCGCTACCGGTTCTGCTCGGTTCTGGACGGCGGCTTTTCCAATGGAGTCCAATATTATTTCGTCGATTACCCGCCGTTTTTCGATCGAGAGGCGCTCTACGGCACTCCTTTAGGCGACTACCATGACAATGCCGAACGGTTTGACCTGTTCTGCCGTGCCGTGCTCGAATCCGCCAAGATTCTCGGCGCTCCCGATCTCTTTCATTGCCACGACTGGCAGACCGCACTGATTCCGATCCTCCTCAAGACTGTGTATGAGGAAGATCCCGCTTACTCCCAGACGCCCTGCGTCTTCACCATTCATAACCTCGGCTACCAGGGACTGTTTCCTCCCGAAGTTCTCCCCTTGCTCATGTTGCCCTGGGACCTGTTCACCATGGCGAAGCTCGAGTTCTACGGCAAGGTGAACTTCCTCAAGGGCGCCATCGATGCCGCCGACTATCTGACGACCGTGAGCAAACGTTATGCGCAGGAAATTCAAACTGCCGAATACGGTTTTGGACTCGAAGGAGTGTTACGTGCCCGTTCCAGCACGCTGACCGGCATCCTGAACGGAGTGGACTATTCCGAATGGAACCCGGCTACCGACAAAATGATCGCCGCCAACTATTCGGCGGACGACATGTCCGGCAAAGCCAAGTGCAAGCAGGACCTTCTCGCTGAATTTGGCCTGCCGCACGACACGCAATTGCCCGTGATTGGAATCGTCTCGCGTTTCGCCGGACAGAAAGGTTTCGACCTCATTCAGTTCGTCGCCGACCGCATGGCGCGGGAAGACCTGATCGTCATCGCCCTCGGTACTGGTGACCGCGAGTATGAAGATATGTTCCGTCGTTTGCACAAGCAGTACCCGCAGAAATTCGCGGTCAAGATCGAATTCAACAACCGACTGGCCCATAAGATCGAGGCTGGCGCCGACATGTTTCTTATGCCTTCCAAGTACGAACCGGCCGGTTTGAACCAGCTTTACAGCCTGAAGTACGGCACCGTTCCTATCGTCCGTGCAACCGGCGGGCTCGATGACACCATCGAACAATACGACCCGGTGAGCGGCAAAGGAACGGGCTTCAAATTCAAGGAGTACAGCGGCGAGGCTCTCTTGGACACGGTCAAAGCCGCGGTGCTGGCATACCGCGACAGCGCCAAGTGGCAAAAGCTCATGCACAATGGCATGGTGTTGGACCACTCGTGGGCTACGGCTGCCCGCGAATATGAGAGGGTGTACGATCGAGTCAAGCAGGGAAGACCAGTTCCCATCACGCCGCACTGAAGTTACGCTCTTTTAGCTGGTTGTCCCCGTTCGCGCGCCTCGTTTAAGCCTCTTTGAAAATCGGGACTCGAAACTCAAATGAAAATACGAGCCTTGCTTCTTTGTTTCGCGCTCTGTCTCCTGGTCTCATGTTCTTCGGAGAACAAGGTTGCGCCTGCCTCCTCTTCGCAACCCGCCGCTAAGCCGGCCGCCAAGGAGGCGCAATACGATACCGGACGTACCGCTTTCCAGCGCATGTACGTCGCTGCCCGCGCTTGGGCGCCCGATGTCCAGGCCTTTCGCCTGCAATCGCAATTCACTGCCGACGCACCTACGGCGGAAGGAAAGTCGGGACTTTGGCGCGCCTCGTTCGCATCGCCATCGCGTCACTTGATGAAGCTCTTCGTGTGGTCCGGACTGGTCGGGCCCGATGCGCCTGAGCCAGGCATCAGCTTCTCTGCCGAAGACAGTTGGAGCGCCGGCAATAGCGCGACCCATCCGTTTGATATCGCGTTCCTCAAGGTGGACAGCGACAAAGCCTACGAGGTTGCGCAGAAGAACGGCGGCGACAAATGGACAGTGAAGAATCCCAAGCAGCCCGTCACCTTTCTGCTGGAATGGGACGCTACCAAAAATCAACTGGTCTGGCACGTTCTGTACGGCGACGATCCCACCGCGCCTAAGCTGCGCATCGCCGTGGACGCAACGAGCGGAGCATTCCTCCGGGTGGAGAAATAGGATGCACGAACTTCTCACAGCGAGAAGAGTGTGTGCGCCGTTGCCCGCGGCTGGCAGTCGGTGGCTAAAACTTGTACACCCGCGCTTCCCAGGCTTTCATGTTCAGAGTATCGCCCTTGTCTCCGGTCTTGCCTAAGTTGGAAATTACCAGTTGTTTCATCTGCATGCCGGCCGGAAGCTTGTAAGTCACCGTATGGGTTGAGAAGTTCAGTACCACCAGGAACCTCTCAGTACCATTCACGCGGGTGTAGGCATAGATCTTCGTATCAGCGGGATCAAGATCTTTGTAGTCACCATAAACAAACGCGGGTGAGCTGCGCCGTATGTCGGCCATCTGGCGGAAGTACCGATAGATGGAATTCGGATCACCGACCTCCTGCTTCGCATTGATCTGCATATAGTTCGGATTTACCACCAGCCAGGTTTTCGGCCCGGCGGTAAATCCGGCGTTCGTGGATGTGTCCCACTGCATGGGAGTTCGCGCATTGTCGCGGCTCGTCCTACGCATGTTGGCCATAAACGCTTCCGCGCTGACCTGGTTGGTCAGCACCATGGCCTTCCACGCATTCTTGACCGCAATGTCGTCGAATTGGTCGATGCTGGTAAAGGGATAGTTGGTCATGCCGAGTTCGTCGCCCTGGTAGATGAACGGCGTACCTTTCAGTGTAAGCAACATCGTCGCGAGTACTTTGGCAGAAGCACCGCGGTAAGCAGGCGAGTCGTTACCGAATGCTGAAACCACGCGCGGATTATCATGGTTCGACAGGAAAACGGTGTTCCAGCTATGGACATTAAGGGCCTTGTCCTGCTGCGTATAAATAGCTTTCAGCTCGGGAAGTGTCCAGTCGCGCCACACTTCGCCATTGCGATTGAGACGGACCGCATCGAAGTTGAAGATCATGTTCAATTCATTGCGGCGCTCATCGACGAGCGAGGGGGTCTGCTCCAAGGTCACGCCGAAGGCCTCACCTACCGTCATGACGTCGTACTTCGACAGTGCTTCGCGGTTCATTTCCTTTAGATATTCATGTAGGTGCGGTCCCATCGCGTAAAAGTACTGCGGCTTCGCCACGTACTCCGGAGGCAAATCGGGTAACCCCTCGCGTTTGGAAATGAACGGAATCACGTCCATGCGGAAGCCATCGACACCCTTGTCGAGCCAGAACTTCATGAGGTCATACACTTCGGTGCGGACCTTGGGATTGTCCCAGTTGAGGTCGGGCTGCTTTTCAGCAAACAGGTGCAGGTAATATTCGCCCGTTGTGGGATCGAGCTTCCAGGCCGAGCCTGAGAAGAACGAGGTCCAGTTGTTCGGCGCCTGGCCATCCTTCGCAGGGCGCCAGATGTAATAGTCGCGATACGGATTGTCTTTCGACTTACGGCTCTCGACGAACCACGCGTGCTCGTCACTCGTGTGATTCACCACCAGGTCGAGAATCAGTTTCATGTGCCGCTGCTTGGCTCCGGCAAGCAACTCGTCGAAGTCGGCCATCGTGCCGAATTCAGCCATCACCTTGCGATAGTTGCGGATGTCATAGCCGTTGTCGGCGTTGGGCGAGTCGTAATGCGGACTCAGCCAGATAACGTTGACTCCGAGTCCCTGAATATAGTCGAGCTTCGAGGTGATGCCCTTCAGGTCCCCGATGCCGTCTCCGTTGGAATCTTTGAACGAACGGGGATAAACCTGGTATACGATGGCTTCCTTCCACCACTTGGGCTGGTAACCGTTGACCAGGTTCGGTGGTGAGGATGTGGTGGTTGTTGCCTGGAAAGCCATCGCTGGCAAGGAGGCAATCGCCATAACGAAAAGCGTCATTGCAGTTCGTGTCAAGATCACGGAAACCCTCAAAGCTGAAGAGATTAACTGCATTCGTCCACCGCTATGCTACATCTGGCTGAGCATGGATAGCGCAATGATATGGTCGGGTGTACCACTCCTGATGCATTGCGATTCGGCGCTTTAGTGTGCATAATCCTTGCAACAGCACAATCCCGTAAGGACGATCCGTGGGTTCTTCAGTTTATAGCCAGCGGTTCTTAACTCGTTTGCAGGCCCCCGGTCAGCAGTATGAGTACCCCTACGTGGAGCAAGTTCTGGCGGTGTGCCGTCTCGTAATGGGCAGCGCCTCGCTGGTTGTTGATATCACCCACCCTCTGGCGCCTGAGCCCTACAACCAACTGCCCGTCTTCTTTCTTGTGGTCTATTGCGTCGAGAGTCTCGGGCTCTTGATCTGGCTGCTCATCAACACCGAGCCTGATCGGTCGTTTGTCAAAATCATGCAGATCAGCGACGTGTTCTGGCCGATCATCTTATGCTTGTTTGCAGACCCACCGAATAGCCAGGTATTTGTCTTCTTCCTCTTTGCATTGCTGACCGCGGCATTTCGCTATGGCTTGCCTGAAACCATGTTCATCGGACTGCTAAGCACCGGGACAATCATGTCGCAGACCGCCATTCTCGCGTTCGGACCGAAGGCGCTCGCCCGGTTGGTTTATGCGCCATTGAATGTACCTCGCCTGGTGCTGCGTTGCACGTTTCTCCTGATGACTGCGTTCCTTCTGGGATATCTTGCTGAGCGAGAGAAGGAACAGCGCGCCGAGATTGCCTTCACCAACAATCTCCTTGCCGCAACGCGAGTCGGCAGTCCAATGGGGGATGTCCTTGCCGGACTCTGTGAGTCGCTCGTAAGAGTGTTCCAGGGGGACCAGCTCTACGCTGCATTTGCTCAAACCAACTCCGGAAGAGTGTTCCGCTGGGACGTTGACGCCACAAGTGAATTGGGATATCACGTGAAGGAAATCGGTGCCGAGGAGCATGGCTGCGACCTTCTTCTGGGCTATCCACACACGTTCTTCATGCGGAAAACTGAGAATGGCGGCCACTCTATCGACGCCTTGGACGACGAGGGGCGCCCGATCAAGCTCTCTGAGTTACAAGAATTGGCGATGCCCGTGCGAAATGCGGCTTCGGTGCTGGCAGTGAAACTAGTTGCAGGACGAGAGTGGAACGGAAGGTTCGTACTCATCAACGGGCAACTAGGCTTAAACCGGGATCGCGAACTGCGGTTCCTGCAGAACGTGCTGCGCCAGATTGCTCCGGTGCTGTACTCGGTTTACCTGTTCAGGAGATTGCGTTCGAGGGCCGGAGCGATGGAGCGGGCCAAGGTAGCTCGCGAACTGCACGACACATCGATTCAGTCCTTAATCAGTATCGAAATGCAGGTTGACGTGCTCAGGCGCACCTCCAACGGCCACGGCCAGCCCGCCGAACTCGAGCGTATTCAAAAGTTGTTGCGTGAGGAAGTTCTGAACTTGCGTGAATTAATGCAGAGCCTCAGGCCGCTGGAAGTCGGCCCCCAGCAATTTCTAGATTTCACCGCGCAGCTCGTGGAACGTTTCCGCAGTGATACCGGTGTGGATGCCCGTTTCGTGTCGGAATTGGAGGAGGTCACACTCCCTGCCTCAGCATGTCGCGAACTGGCCCGGGTGGTTCAGGAAGGGTTGGTCAATATTCGAAAGCACAGCGGCGCCAGCTCGGTTTATGTGCGGTTCGGTGCTCAGAATGGTTTGTGGAAACTGGTGATTGACGATGATGGCAAAGGCTTCCCGTTTTCCGGACGCCTTTCGCTCTCGGAACTGGATGATTTACACCGCGGGCCGGCCGTCATCAAAGAACGTGTCCGGGCCATCGGGGGTGATATGGTTATCGAGTCGAGTCCAGGTCACGGGGCCCGGCTGGAGGTTACGGTTCCTCAGAAAGGTCATGAACTCTATGGATAGTAAAGTCGCTACTGTTCGCATTGTCATAGCCGATGATCACACGATCTTTCGCGACGGACTTCGTCGTTTGCTGGAAGCTGAACCGGAACTCGAAGTAGTCGGTGAGGCGGCCGACGGCAACGAGGCGGTTGCCCAGATCAAGCAGGTGGAGCCGGACATTGTCCTGTTGGACCTGAATATGCCTCGCCTCCCCGGCATGGAAGCTATGCGCGAGCTCTCGGCTGCCGGAGACGGCAAGAACACGAAGATTATTGTGCTGACCGCGGCGATTGAGCGGATCCAGATGGTGCAAGCTCTGCAACTGGGAGCACGCGGCGTCGTGATGAAAGAAGCCGCCACGCAGTTACTCATGAAGGCCATTCGAACCGTCATGGCCGGCGAGTACTGGATTGGACGCGAGTCGGTGGGTGACATTGTGGAATTCATGCGTCTGAATGCTTCGGGCGACCGGCCGCCGAAGAATTTTGGGCTGACCAAGCGCGAGATGGACATCCTTACGACGATTGTCGCTGGGCTAAGCAATAAGGAAATCGCGCGCAAGTTCGCCTTGAGCGAAGACACCGTGAAACATCACCTGACCAATATCTTCGACAAAGTTGGAGTTGCCAGCCGACTGGAGCTGGCGCTGTTTGCGATTAACAATCGGATCACCGATCAGCCGAGTTGAGTAATCGCCGTTCTTCATAAGAGTCAGGAACCGGAGTAGTTGCCCGGTTCCTTTATTTTTTGGCTGAAGGGGAGGATCGCCGCTCCCCTCGGTCGCGACTCAGCACTGCGTTCAGGGTTTAAGTAGAAACCCAGGACCTATCGGGTGGGAAAATGAGTTTATCGAGATTCGCTACGATTGCCGCGGTGTGTTTGTTGCTGACCGTTGTGGTCGCGTGCAACAAAACACCGGTCCGCAATGACGCGCAAGTCCGCATCGACGTTCAGAAAAAGCTAAGTGGTGATAGCAGGGTCACCAGTCACAATATCGATGTGCAGGCTGACGATGGCGTAGTGACTTTGAGCGGACCCGCATCGAGTGACGACGAGCGGCGGGTGGCCGCCGGTGATGCCGCAAGCATTGACGGCGTCAAGACCGTCGTAAACAACCTTGTAGTGCAGCAGGCGCAGGCCGCGCCCGCCGAGGCGCCCGCGCCCTTGTCCAGGCCGGCAAAGACCTCTGGAAAGAACGAGAACCGGCCAGTCCTTCCTCCCGCGCCAATGGATAGCAACAATTCGCCGGCCGCCAGCTTGCCGGCGGCGCCACCGCAGCAAGCAGTAGCGGCCCAGGCTCCTCCGCCTCCTGCCCCACCGAAGAAGGTTACGGTTCCGGCTGGAACACAAGTGACCGTGCGATTGAACGATGGATTGGACACCGAGCGCAACCAGGTAGGTGATTCGTTCCATGGCACGCTTGGGTCACCCATCGTTATCGATGACGAAGTCGTCATTCCGTTGGGAGCAGATGTCGTAGGGCGCGTTGTCGATGTCAAAAGCGCGGGACGATTCGCCGGAAATTCCGCGCTAACGCTGGAACTGAACTCGCTCTCGGTGAATGGGAGGACCTACAACATCCAGACCAACCAGTGGTCACGCCAGGGTAAGGGTGAGGGGAAGAATACCGCCGTCAAGGCAGGCGGAGGCGCCGCAGTAGGAGCCATAATTGGTGGCTTGGCCGGCGGCGGCAAGGGCGCGGCGATTGGTTCGGTCGCAGGAGCTGGCGCTGGTACAGGCGCAGCCGCGACCAAGAAGGGCGAGCAGATCAAATTGGCTCCTGAATCGACCCTGAGCTTCCTCCTGATTAACACGGTAACCGTCACCCAGCAGAACAGCAATAACAAGAACGCGGGCAGGACGCAATTGCAGTAGAAATGCGGCGAGATACACGGGTATCTTCCCTCCCACGCGAACGCCACGTAATCTAGTAGCGCTTGGACCCATTTCTTGCAGCCGCAGTCTTCATCGTCGGGTTGGCATTTGGCAGCTTCCTTAATGTCTGCATAAGCCGCATTCCGCGCGATATTTCCATTGTTACGCCGCGCTCGCAGTGTCCGAACTGTCAGGTAGCGATTCGGCCGCGCGACAACGTCCCCGTAGTGAGTTGGCTGCTGTTACGTGGACGATGCCGTGACTGTGGGCCGACCTATCGGGTGGCGGTATCCAGTCGTCGAACTTGCGACGGCGGCTTTGTTTGTTGCGTGCTACGGGGTCTTTGGGCTAACCGGCCTCGGGTTGAAGGCGTGCCTGCTTTGCCTTTTGACAGTGGGTCTCATTTTTATGGACGCGGAAACCGGGCTGCTTCCTCATGAGTTCACTTATTGGGGAATCGCGGTGGGATTCGTGCTCTCCGTCTTCTATCCGCTCGACACCTCGGGCACCGTCTTTCTGGTCAACCTGTTCGCACTCCGCATCGGCCTTTTAGCTGCGCACGCTGTTTCATCCCTCGACGCAATTTTGGCGATCATGTTTGGCGCAGGCTTTTTCTACCTGGCTTGGGCGCTGTACTTCCTCATCCGCAAGCGAGAGGGAATTGGAATTGGCGACATTGCCTTCGCAGCAATGATCGGGGTGTTTCTCGGCCTCAAGCTCACTGTACTGGTAGTGTTTCTTGCCCCTGTGGTCGCCACCCTCTTCGCATTGGGGGCCCGCTTGTTTCAAATCGACGCCATGCGAGAACAACCGAGCGGTCAACCTGGGAACTCGCGGGAGCCCGTAGGATTTCTGTCGCAAGAGCTTCCTTTCGGAGTGTTCCTCGGAGTTTGTGCGTTGATCGCGCTCTTCTTCGGGCGTCTGATCTGGAGTTCTTACCTGGGCTTGTTTCGTTAAGCAGTATCTGAGCGCGTCACGCTTGCAGGCGGTGTTGCACTTGCTGCAAGTGGTGGCGGCCATGAACTTGATGAAATCGGCGCCACTCTTGCGCAGTCAGAGGACCCAGAATCGGATGCACGAGGATCCGCGTCTTGGAACCGAAGCGCTTCTCGGCGTCGTTCAGCGACGCATCCAGCGCCACCAGAGCGTCATTGAACTGTCGCAGTGGTTCGCTGCCGAAAGATGACTTTGGCGTCGTTTGCTTCGGCGATTCCACGCCAGGTGGAAACTTTCCGATACCGAGCACATAAAGACTCCGAACCCGGTGCTTGAGAGTTCGATCCAGCCGTTCAATCTGCCCAGAATCCATGGTGCGAAGCAAGCCCTTGGTCGTGGCGGTGTAGGACAGGAAAAGATGTTCGAGTATCTGCAGTGAGTTCCATTTGCCGTTGGGCGCGCGCTGCATCGCGTCGGATGACGCACCACGGGTGGTGCGCTCCGTTTCGCGGCGGACGAATTCGAGTTCTGGAGACACTGGGAAACCCCGTGCGAACGGCGCTAAGCTCCGCACTTGATTGAGCCCACTATAAGAACCGTCGCGCCAGAACTCAAGGGGGGTGGGACGGATAACACATTTTTTAATGCACGAATTAGACAGAATGACACTTAAGATTGGCATGAAGGGGGCAGGATAACTTGTCCTGTCCCGTCAGCTGAAGGCCTCCGGAACCCTCTCTAGTGCCTTCCTTCCAGTGCGATCGAACGCGGGAACAAGAGATTGTTCTCCAGGTGAATGTGCTGGTGCAGGTCGGCCTCAAAATCCTGGAGCGCCTGATAGAGCGTCCGGTAACTCGTGCAAGCGTCTTCGGGAAGTGTGAAATTCTTGGTTACTGACCGGAGCGCGCGCAGGGCTTCGCTGGCGCCATCATGCTCCCGCAGCATCATTCCAATCGGGTTGACCACGGTCCCGAACATCGCGGGAGGCGCGGGCTCGTTGGCGGCGGACGCTTCTTCCAGCCGTTGTACGTAGGGGAAGAGAATCTGCTCCTCCTTCATCAAGTGCACTGACAGCTCCGACGCGAGGGCGGAGAAGATCTCTTGCACTTGGCGCAGTTCCGGATGCTTCAGTGCATGCTTACTCGCCACTTTGGTTGCCAGTTCCTGGATTCTCGGACATTCCTCTCGCACGAAGACGTGATGCGTACTGCTAATGTGAGCGATGAGGTCGCTGAGGGAGAGCGTACTGAAATCCCGATCGCCGGTCACAGAGGATTCTTCTGAGACTTTGGCCAGGCGCGCGAGCACCTCGTCGATGGGGAGTTTGGCGGCGACGCAGGCTTCATCGAGCGTCTGGCGGCCGCCGCAGCAATAGTCGATTCCCAGCTTCTCGAACTCGCGGGCTGCGTTCGGGTCGTCGATCGCGATCTGCGCGACGGTTTTCGTAGTTTCGGTTGGCATCGAGGTCTCCTTACTGATTTGTCTGGCTGGCGGCCACAATCCTGAGACTAGGCGGCGCGGGCGAAATGGCCTATGACTTCTGTCACGGCCTGCGCAGAATTCCCGTGCGGGCTTGGCAAGTCTCGAGCGGAGCCAATCATTTATAGTTCCAGTCTGCTGCTGTGGTTTCAACGGAGGGAAATGCATCGGACGGCGGAAGTGACCGCAAAGTCTCCCGGGTTGCTGCGGGAATTGGACATTCGGGAGGCCAGCGCGATCGTTGTGGGCACCATCATCGGGAGCGGAATCTTCCTCGTTCCCGCCGAGATGATGCAGGCCGTCGGCTCGGCCAAGTTGGTGTATCTGGCTTGGATTGTGGGCGGCGTGCTTTCCATGGCGGGCGCGATCACCTACGCCGAACTGGGGGCGATGAAGCCGCAGGCCGGCGGCGAATACGTGTACATTCGCGACGCTTACGGACCGTTGCCGGCATTTCTCTACGCTTGGACGTGGTTTGTCATCGCCAAGCCAGGTTCGGTGGCGACGATCGCGACCGGAATCGTGCGGATTCTGGGGACGTTCGCGGTGCTGGGATTCCTCAATGAGGCCGCATTTCATGGCCCGCTGACAATCACTTATGGACAGTTCGTCGCGATTGGCGCTGCGTGCCTGATCACGTGGCTGAATTACGTCGGCGTTAAGAAGGCGGGCGAATTCCAATTGGTGTTTACGGTGCTGAAGGTCGTGATGATCGTCGGCGTCGGCGTCGTTGGGTTTACCGCCGCGAGCGGCACGTGGCGCAACTTCGGCTCGCATTACGCAGGCGCCGCGGGCGGCGTCGCTGGCTTCATGGCCGCTCTTGTCGCGGCGCTTTGGGCGTACGACGGGTGGAACGACCTCAACATGGTCAGCGGCGAGATCAAGCGGCCGGAGCGCACGATTCCGATTGCTCTGATTGCGGGCGTCGGTGTCGTTGCCGTGTTGTACATGCTCAACAACGCTGCGGTGCAGTACGTTTTGCCGGCCGATCAGATTGCAGCCGCGGCGCGTCCGTCTTCAGATGCGACCGCGATTGCCGTCGGAGTTTGGGGAGCGGCCATTGTATCGATCGGCATGGCGCTGTCGATGCTGGTCGGTTTGAACGGCACCATCATGAGCGGCGCTCGCGTTCCTTACGCGCTGGCGCGTGACGGATACTTCTTCAAGGCGATGGCCGATGTTCACCCGCGATTTCACACGCCGTCGGTCGCGCTCATTGTGCAGTTGGTGCTGTCGATCGTGCTCCTGTTGTTCGCGGGCAATTTTCGCGAACTGTTTTCGCTGACGATTTTTGCCGAATGGCTCTTCTACATGATCTCCGCCAGTACCGTGTTCGTGCTGCGCTGGAAAGAGCCAAACGCGCCGCGGCCGTATCGTACGTGGGGCTACCCTGTGGTGCCGGCACTGTTCGTGATCGTCGCGGCCATCCTGCTGTACTACACCTTCACCGCCAACGTGCGGAACTCTATCTGGGGATGCGTGGTGATCCTCGCCGGAGTGCCGATCTTTGCTTACTTCTACTTCACCCGGAAGCGGCGCAGCAGGCCTCTTTAAGAAAGATCCATTCCACTCTGCCGAAGGCTTGCGCGCAGGCCGCAGCGCACACAAGAATCGTTCCCAAAACGGGAACTCCCCCGCATTTTTCTTCGATTTCTCTTGACACTCCCGAATCCACCGTCGCAAGGTAACCAACGTGGAGGTTACCTCCGCTCGGGCATTGTTCGACTTTGCCGAAGGCATACCGACGGCCTGTCTTAATTCTCGCTTGGCCTTACGCGAACAGCGAAAAGCGAATAGCCGGAATCCAGGAGATCACATGCCCTACCGTACCTGTGACTATTCCAAAGGGCGGAGGACGCAATGAGCTCACCCCTGATCATCCCTCTTTGCCGCTACACCTTTCCTGACGGCCGCCACTGTCGCGGCCCCGCCGTCCACGGACGCGTCTGCTGCCGCCATCATCTTGACGCCAGCGCCCGCCTTCATAACATGGCCCGCGCCCGCCGCCTCGCCTGCATCCCTCGGCTTCTCGTGCCCATGACCCAGCGTGACCTCGCCCTGAACCGTGCGGAAGTCCTCCGCGTCGTGAACTCCGGCACCGTCGACTTCGCCACCGCCCGCATGATGCTCTGGGCCATGGATCTCGCCGCCGCAGCCCTTCCCGCCGAAACGGATACCTGTCAGCGTCGCTCTCGTAACCCCAATATTTTCTATTATGTACCTGTAACCCCTTTGTTTTCCCGAAGCTGCACTGAAAGCCTCTCACAAGTGCTTGAAAACAATACAGGCGAAGGGGAGGGGGTACCTTTTCTTTGAGCCTCCTACCGCTGAAGCCGTGGGCTTTGATATGTCGGCCCTGCCGGGTCGGGCTGATAACGGCGTGGGAGGTAGACGTAGAACCAGGGTAGCGCCTTTCGACAGCAGGGATTCACAACGATTCGTTGTGTGCGCTTCGGCCTGCGGCCTGCGCGCAAGCCTTCGGCAGAGTGGAAAAGATCTTTCTTTGAGCTCCCCACCGCTGAAGCGGTGGGCTTAGATATGTCGGTCATGCCGGGCCTGAGTGGAGACATGTCAGCCCTGCCGGGGCCTAGCTTTGGATTACTTTAAATTGAAGGATTATATGTATAATCCAATAACAGGGAAACCCTATGCGGTATGAAGCGGAACACAAGACGCAAACGCGCGATCGTATCGTGCGGAACGCCGCCCGCAAGTTTCGCGCTGAGGGGCTAAGCAGCCCTGGCGTCGCCAGCGTGATGAAAGCCTCGGGGTTGACAGTGGGCGGGTTTTACAAGCACTTTAAGAGCAAGGACGAACTTCTGGCTGACGCTATTGCACAGGCATTCTCGGACAGCGAGAAGGTCTATGCTTCCCTGCAAAACATGCCGCGTGAGGACAGATGGAGGGAAATTGTGCGGCTGTACCTTTCACCCGAGCACTGCGATCACCCCGACACCGGCTGCCCAGTCGCGGCGTTGGCGCCCGAGATTGCTCGCGCCAAATCCAGTGTTAGAAAGAGAATTTCTGGCGTAATGAAAGAGCGCACGAACCGGTGGGTGGAGTTCATGCCTGGATTGACCGCAACAGAGCGGGAGCGAAACTTTTTCGTCATTTTTGGTGCGATGGCAGGTGCCGTGTCGGTTGCCCGTCTTCTTACCGATCCTGCAGACAGGGCGAAGGTGTTATCGAGTATGAGAGATCATCTATTGGGGAGTTTCTGATTTTTTTTGCGACCATTGGATTATAACTATAATCCAATGTGACATGCGGCATCAGAGGGTCAGTTCGTGAGGGCTGACGGCCTGCTGGTCCGCTGGAAAAATCGAATGCGTTTGGAAGTGGTCACGAAAGGACAGTTATGAAGCTAAAAGGTCGCACCATTCTTATCACCGGGGGCTCGGCAGGCATCGGACTGGCCTTTGCACTCGAGTTCCTCGAACGCGGCAACGAAGTCATCGTGACTGGTCGGCGCCAGGCGGTGCTCGATGAGGTGAAGGCCAAGCACCCGAAGCTTCACACCATCCAGAGCGACGTCGCGGATCGCGCTCAGATTGCCGCCCTCGCAGTGCGTGTGAAAGAGGAGTTCCCAAAGCTCGACGTACTCATGAACAACGCCGGCGTCATGCTGTACAAGAACCTCAAAGCCCCGGCGTCTGACCCGGCTGGATTAATGGCGGAGATGAACATCAATGTCGGCGGTGTAATTGGGATGACCTCCGCGTTAATTGATATCTTGACGGCCAATCAAGGCACCGTGATCAACGTGTCCTCCGGGCTCGCCTTCGTGCCGCTTCCGCCAGCGCCAATCTACTCCGCCACCAAGGCGGCGATTCACTCGTACACGCAGTCGCTGCGATTCCAATTGGAGGAAACCGGCGTTGAGGTGATTGAGCTCATGCCGCCAGCCGTGAAGACTGACATGACGGCGGCATTCTCCGAGGGCGGCCCGAGCCTGATTACCACGGATGAGCTGGTGAAACAGACCTTTGCGTCGCTGAAGGCGGGCGCCCTCGAGATCCGGCCTGGGCAGTCGAAAACCCTCGCGTGGATGCGCCGGATCGCCCCCGAGTTCATCAACAGGCAGCTCTGGAAGTCGTCTAAGAAGCTGGTGCCGGTCGGTCTGGGTTAGTCTCGAAGGCATTCATCGTCGATCGCTATGGAAAAAAAGACGGCGTGCGGATTGGCGAAGAAGACGCCGTACAGCTTCGGTAGGGTGGCTTATGGGTCGACCGAATGGGTTGCCGAAAAAGTCGAGAAAGCGGATCACCCGCGGGCTGAAGCCCGCGATGAATGACGGGAATGATGGCTGAGACGCTGGCCTGAAGGCCAGCTCTACCAAAACGGCCAGCGAAGTTGTGCCAGCGAAGTTGTGCCAGCGAAGTTGTGCCAGTGAAGTTGTGCCCTGGTGCAAACCGCAGCGACACTGCAGACCACCCTACAAATCGCACACTACGAAAGCCGACTTCCCTCCGGGGCTAAGCCCAAGGCTTAGGTCAGCCCGCACGGCACAGCTAAAGCTGTGCCCTTTCAAAACGTCGAGCGAAACAACTTTTTCAAGCAGCGTCGAGCGAAACAAGTTTCAGCAAGCAGTGAAATTCGTGCCGATTCAAATCAAGATCGGAGATGGCAACGGCTTTAGTGGGCGAGCAGGGCGACGCCGCCGGCGACGCAGAGGGCGGCGAGCCAGCGGCGGCGGTCGACGTGTTCCTTGAGATAGAGGCGCGCGGCAAAGGCGTTGGCGATGAAGGTGAGCGAGGCCGAGGCTGGGCCGACGATGCTGACGTCTCCCCAGGAGAGGGCGATCAGAAGGCTGAAGAAGCCGATGGCCATGAACGCGAGGCCGATCATGAAGCGGGCGTTAGTGACGACGCGGCGAATGACTGCGAGTGTGCCGTGCGATTTGCGGACCAAACCGAGGTCGCCGATTTCCTTCATGGCGCGGGATTGGAGTACGTCCCCGATGGTGGAGGCGATGACGACGGCGGCGATGCCGCCCCACACGGCGACGTGATTCATGCTTCGCTCCCGAGGTCGGCGGGTTCTTTAGCGGCGCTGGGCGGCTGATGGCGATTGTGGCTGTGCGCGCCTGGCGTGGCTTCGGGGCCGGTGGCAACTACGCCGACTCCGATGGTGATGAGCGCTACTCCGAGCCATCGCCAGATGGTAACGTGCTCGTGCAGGAAGAACCGGGCGAGAAGCACCATCAGGATGTAGCTGACGGCGGTAGCGGGAAGTACGTAAGTGAGGTCGGCCCACGACAAAGCAGACAGGTAGCTGATGAAGAAGCCGATCAGGAGGAGGATTCCGAGGACGATCCAGGGATTGAGCAGGGCAGTGAATAAGTTTGGTAGCGTGGCGAGTGTGACCGCGCCGAAGGCCTTCATGCCGCGGCTGAGGGAGACATCGCCGGTCGCGGCGAAAACTGCGACGGTGAAGAGGGTGATGTATTTGCGTAGGGTCAAGGAGCAATTAGTAAAAACAAAAGTACATCGCACAAATTCGTTGCGAGGGGATCCCAGGGCTAAAGCCCCAATTATCAGGGGACCTGATTCACCGGGCTAAAGCCCGGTGCTTCCACCGAAGAAAGAACAGATCCCCGCCGACTAAAGTCGGCGAGGGTGACAAATCGTAGAGGCCATTACGGCGCGGCTGCCCTCCAGAAGATCCCACGCGGACTAAAGTCCGCGAAGAATGACGGAAGAAAACGGCGTGGACGCTGGCCTGAAGGCCAGCTCTACCCAAACGCAAGGCCAGCTCTACCCAAACGCAAAGCCAGCTCTACCCAAACGCAAAGCCAGCTCTACCCAAAAGCAGCTCCACCTAAAACCAAAGCCAGCTCTACAAAACTCAGACGCTGGCCCTTCGACTCGGCTCAGGGCAGGCGAGCTCCACCCTAGTCGTGGCCGCTGCTGCTGGCTTGCGAGGCGGCCGTGGTCAGCGTGCCCTGGATCTTGCGGGCTTCCTTGACGGCGCGGTTGCGAGCCGCGCGCAACGTGAGGAACTGCTTCGCTTCCTTGTAGAGGCGCTTGCGCTCCTCGTTGTTGAAGACCGCTTTGCGCACGATGCGAAAGATTGCGTTCGGGCGGAAGTAATACTCGTCGTAGAAACGGTGGACCATCTCCATGACGTAGTCGCGGGGCAGGCCGGGATATTCGATCATCGCAACCTGGTGTCCGCCTTCGTCAACCATGGCGGCGCCTTCGCTCAGGATGAACCCGTTGGCCTTGGCGTAATCGTAGAGCTCGGTTCCGGGATAAGCGTGGGCGACGGAAACCTGAATGGTTTCGACGTCGAGTTCCTTGGCGAAATCGATGGTAGTGCGAATGGTTTCCTTGGTCTCACCGGGGAGGCCGAGAATGAAGTCGCCGTGAACGATGAGGCCAAGCTTTTTGCAGTCCTTGGTGAACTGACGGGCGCGTTCGACGGTGGCGCCCTTCTTCACGTTCTTAAGAATCTGCGGATCGCCTGATTCGTAGCCTACGATGAGCAGGCGGCAACCGGATTCCTTCATGGCCTTGAGCGTCTCGTAATCGGTGGTGACGCGCGAGGTGCAGGACCAGGTCAGCTTTAACGGCTTCAGCTTTTCGCAAAGCTCGATGGTGCGCGCCTTCTGGATGTTGAAGGTGTCGTCATCGAAGAAGAATTCTTTGACATCTGGCCAGTACGCTTTGGCCTTGGCCATTTCGCGGGCAACAGCGTCGGAGGAGCGCTTGCGCCAGGGGTGTCCGCTGAGAGTCTGCGGCCAGAGGCAGAAGGTGCATTGCGCCGGGCAGCCACGCGTGGTGTAGAGCGAGACGAACGGATAGAGCAGGAACGGGACGTTGTAGCGGCGGGGATCGATGTCGCGCTTGTAAACGTCAACCACGTCGGGTAGCGCGTCGAGATCGGCGACAGCGGGACGGTCGGGGTTATGCACGACCTTGCCATCTTCGCCTCGATAGGACACACCAAGAATCTCGCTAAGCGGCTTGCCGTTGGCGTACTCGACGGTGGCGTAATCAAATTCGCGACGCACGATGAAGTCAATGGCCTGACCTTCGGCGAGAGAACGGTCGGGCAACGTGGTGACGTGCGGTCCGACGAAGCAAACTTTCAGCTTGGGGTTGGCTTCCTTCATTTTGGCGGCGAGTTGAATGTCGCCGGGGAAGCCGGGCGTGCTGGTGAACAGCACGAGGAAATCGTAGTCCTTGCCGATCTGGACAGTCTCTTCCGCCGAGACGTGGTGAGGCGGGGCGTCCAACATGCGAGAACCTTCGAGCATGCCGGCGGGATAGGCGAGCCACACGGGATACCAGTAGGACTCGATTTCGCGAGTAGCCGGCCAGCGCGAACTGGCGCCGCCATCATAGTTCTCAAACGAGGGTGGATTGAGGAAGAGTGTCTTTAAAGGCATAACTATTCTGTAATTTTACCATTGTTTGGATGCTGCGAGCTATATGGAAGTTCTTGAGAATCTTTCAGTTAGGGTGATTTTCAGGGTTCGCAGCGAATGGCGACTTATGGGGTCGGAATGGCCCAATTTTCGAGTTCTCCGGTAAGACGGAGCAGTTGAAGTTCGGCGCGGGTGAGCTCGAAGTCGGAATCGAGGTAGGCGGCGTACTTGTCGTTGACGTCGAGCTGCGCCATTTCGGCGTCACGGGTGTTGGCGTTGCCGGTTTCGACGCGGGCTTGTACTCCGTCCAGATCGCCCTGCGAGACTTGCCATTCCAGCTTGGCGACGTCGCGAGCGGCCTGTAACTGGCGGAGCGAGCGCTGAAGCTTCAGGGTGTCTTCGCTGACCTTGTTGCGGGTGAGGTCGGCTTCTTTGTGAGCGATGATGGAGTCGGCGTCGGCCTGTGCGGCGTGAGCTTTCTGTACAGGGTTGAAGAAAGGGAACCGGATGTTCAGTCCGGCGGCGAGGTTGTTGGCGCTGTACTTCAAAAAGTACTGATCGTAATTGTTGAAGCGAGCGAGGTACGCGTATTGTGATGCGAGGTCGGCGAAGGGAAGCGTTGCCTTGTGCTCTCCCTTGGCGCGGGCTGCTGCTGCTTCGGCCCTCTGGTCAGCCAGCTTTATGACAGGACTATTGAGAGCAGCCCTCGAAGAGAGATCGTCTTCCTGCGAGATGAGAGGTAGGGCAGGCATGGATTCCGGGTCGGGCTGAATCTCTGCGGGCGTGAGGCCCGTGAGCTTCGCGAGATGCTCGCGTAAAACGTCGGCCTGGGCTTGGGCGTCGGCGATGCGAAGACGAATGCGCGCGGCTACCAGCTGGCTTCTGGTGAGTTCGAGTTTGCTGTCCACACCTTCTTTAAGGCGCTGCTCGGTAACGAATTCGGCTTTGTCGGCGGCGGCCTGGGCGTCGGCCAGGGTACTGAGCTTGCCCGTCAGGTTCACGAGTTGAGCGTAGGAGAGCGCGGTATCGAGAATCACTTCGGCGCGCTTGTCTTGGATGTCGAACGAGGTGGCTTTCCAGTCGATCTTCGCGGCCTTCAGGAATTGCTTGAGGGAAAGATTGAAAAGCGACTGCTGTGAAGTGAAATTGGCGACAGCAGGCGCAGAACCTTCGAGGGTGAGCGGGAAACCGAGAGAGTAGCCGAGGCCAGAGCCGGCGGTGAGTTGCGGCAGGTAATGGCTGCGGACTTCTTCGTATGCCTTCTGCGAGCGCCACTGGTTCATGGCGGCGATGCCCATGATACCGCTGTGCTGAATGGCCAGATCGATGGCAGCACGGAACCGCAG
This sequence comes from uncultured Acidobacteriaceae bacterium, assembly GCA_963738905.1. Taxonomy (GTDB): domain Bacteria; phylum Acidobacteriota; class Terriglobia; order Terriglobales; family Acidobacteriaceae; genus DASRAA01. The sequence goes on along the minus strand of CAVTYG010000002.1, from coordinate 1,056,845 downwards.
AGTATCAGCGGGTGGATCGGCCGCAAACGATCCTGTTGTGAAAAGAAACAACGCGACGAGGATGGCGATTGCGCGATGGTGAAGTGCCTGCGTGTTCGTTCGAGCCTCGCGCAATCTCATGAAGAGAACCATTATTGCAGCCGGGAAAGGGCCTTCGAAGCGGGAGCAAAGCCCGAGGCCAACGCCAGCGACGCCTTGTACTCACTGATGGCGTCGGACTTGTTGCCCATCTTCTCGTAAATTTGTCCGAGAAGATAATGGGCGCGAAATGCCGGAGCGTCTTCGACCATAGCGCCCGAAGCCAGGTACTTCTTCAAATATTGCACGGCGGCCCCGAAATCCTTTCCGAAGCGGAAGAGTTCGCTGGCTGCATTGTAGTAAACCTCAGCGCTCTTGTTGGGTTGCGCGAGGGCCTGGGAAATGGCCTTCTGCATGTCGTCGGGGCGGGAGTGGTTGCCATAGAAAGAGGCCAGGTTCATCCAGTACTGGGCAGGATCTTTCGCAACGCTGATGGCTTGACGCAACTGGCTTTCAGTTTCGGCAACGTTCTTTTCCTTGCTGGCGACTAAGGCGAGGATCCAGTGCGATGTGGCCTGATCGTATTTTGCGACCTGGGTAGCCTGATCGCGAGCCTTGTCCAAGCCGCCTCCCATGATGGAAGGCGCTTCGGCATAGTACTCGGCGAGATCGGCGTGCGCCTGGACGTTGGAGGGACCGAGCGAGACGGCCTGCTCGAACTCGGCCTTGGCTTTCTTTGCCAGCGATGCAGCCGAGAGCGGATTAACGGAATTGGCCTTCTCGCCGTATTCACGGCCCAGCCAGAGGTGATACGTCGCATTCTTAGGATCGAGGCTGACGGCTTTCTCGCCGTTCTTCACGGCGTTGTCCCATTGCTCCATGGCGTAGTAGGCGCGTGAAAGCAAGTTCAGGGAGGCAGCATCGCTCTTCCCGGAGAGGGTGCGAATGGCCTCGTCGACGCTGCCGGAGGCGATCATTTGCTCGGGCGACGAGGCGGCGGCGACGGTCATGACGAAGCCGAGAGCGACAAGAAGGACGAAAGCAGAGTTTCGCGCGAATGCTCTCATTACGTGGGATTCTTGACCGGCATGCCATCGCGGAGTGGCTGCATGTTGACTGCTCCCAAGGCCAGGACGGCGCCATCGGGAATGCCGCTGGTGATTTCGACCCGGGTCAAATTGGAGATGGAGGTTTTCACGTTGCGCCGCTTGAGTTCGCCGTTGACCACTTCAAAGACGTACTTGCCGTCCTGGTCTTCGCGAACGGCCTCGCGCGGAACGGTCAGAGCGTTGTCGTGGCGGGCCTGGATGATCGCGACGCTCACGTTGGTATTAGGGAGCAGCTTGAGGTCGCTATTATCGAGGATGCAGGTGACCTCGCCCACCATGCGCGTCCCGCGCTGCACGACGTTCGTGGGCAGGCTCTCGATGGTGCCCTTCCAGGTGCGGCCGGGAAGCGCGTCCCATGCGACCTCGACGGGTTGGCCAGTTTGCAGGCGGCCAATGTCGGGTTCATCGACGAAAGCACGAATGCGAACGTGGTGCAGGTCGGCGGCCTGGACCAGAAGATCGCCGGCGGCGACGAACTCGTCTTTCTTGGCGGGCAAGTTGTAGGCCATGCCGGCGAGGGGTGACACGACATTCATTTTACGGAGTACGTCAACGGCGGCTGCTAATCCAGCACGCGCCTCGGCCAGACGAGCGTCGGCATGACCGATTTCCGGCTTGGAAAAGCGGTCGTGCAGTTTCTGGTCAAGCGTATGGACGTTGGCTTCGGCTATGTTCAACTGAGCTTTCGCATTGTCGACTTCGACCTGCGAGGCAGCGCCGCTTTGCAGAAGGCGTTGCATGGCCTGCAAGTTACGCTGGGCGATGTCGCGGTCGGCTTGCGCCTTGACCAAGGCGTTGCGGGTGGTAAGGAGCTCTTCCTGCGTGCCTCCGCCGGAGATGGCCGAGATGTCGGCATTGGCTCCCGTGACCTGGGCCTGGGCACGGGCGACCTGGGCGCGTGCGTCGGCGTCGTTCAAGCGCAGCAAGAGTTCGCCCGGCTTCACCCAATCACCCTGGTGAATGTTGACCTGGGTGACGGTGGTCGCCATGGGGGCGTGGGCTTCGAAGTTGTTGATGGGCTCAATCTTGCCATTGGTGGCGATGCTGGAGGTGATGGTCTCGCGATAGGCGCGGGCGGAGCGAACCTGTACCGGCGTGCGGCGGAAGGAAAACGCTGCAATGAGAACCAACGCAGCAAGCAGCACGCCGATGACTACCATCCAACGCGTGCTTAATCTCAGACGGGTTCGGCTACTCGGAGTCGATTCGGCCATCGGGGTCTAAACGAACAAGTATAGTCCAGGCGATTGATGCGCCGGGTACTGGAAGCGATGGCGCCTCGCGGGAAAACCGGACAATTACAATAAATCCCATGGCAAAGAGCAAGGGCTACACACCGGAACATGCGGAGTCGGGACTGGATGCGAAACTGCCGGAGATTGAAACCTGGCCGAACCAGTTTCCGAGTTACGAAATCGTAATCGACGTGCCGGAATTCACCTCGGTGTGCCCAAAAACGGGGCTGCCGGATTTCGGGGTCCTGTGGATCCGGTATATGCCGAATCGCGAATGTCTGGAGTTAAAGTCGCTGAAGGAATACCTGACTTCGTATCGCAATCTGGGCATCTTCCAGGAGAACATCGTCAATCGCGTTCTCGAGGACGTAGTCCGCGCCACGAAACCGAAGTGGGCCGAAGTGAAAGGCGAGTTTCGACCAAGGGGCGGCATCGGAACCGTTGTCATAGCGCGTTATCCGCGGCCGCGGAAGTCCGCGTAACGTCACACAAGGCGTCGTGATATCCTCCGCCAACCAATGACTGAGCAGAACAACGCCCGCTTTGCGCTGCTGCTGCTGACCGCCCTGAATTTCTTCAACTACGTCGATCGCAACGTGCTGTTCGCGGTACAGCCGCTGATCCAGCATGAGTTCAAGATCGACGACGCGAAGATGGGCTTTCTGACGACGGCGTTTTTCATCTGCTACATGGTGGCAGCGCCGCTGATCGCACCTTTGGCCGACCGATATCCGCGGAAGTGGATCATGGCAGCGGGGGCGGTGGTCTGGAGCCTCGCAACACTGCTATCGGCAGTGACGCACAGCTACGACGAACTGCTCCTCAGGCACTTGATCGTAGGGATTGGCGAAGCAACATTCGTAGTCATTTCGCCGGCGTTTCTCGCAGACCTGTTTCCCGAGCGGATTCGCGGGCGAGTGATGGGGCTGTTCTATCTGTCGCTGCCGGTTGGCTCCGCCGTGGGATACGTCATGGGCGGCGTCCTGGGACACCACTACGGATGGCGCACGCCATTTCTGGTGGGGGCGATTCCGGGGCTGCTGCTCGCGGCGGGAATGTTTTTAATCAAAGAGCCCAAACGTGGCGCGAGCGATCAACTGCCGGATTCGAAGGAGCGCGGCACGATCCTTGGGCTGTTTCGCAACAAAGGATATTGGACGGTCAGCCTGGGCATGGCGATGATGACGTTCGCCGTGGGCGGCATGCAGGTGTGGATGCCTACGTTCCTGACACGCGTCCGTGGCGTTCCGCTCGACAAAGCGAACCTGGTGTTCGGCGGTATGACCGTAGTCGCTGGCACCGTGGCTACGTTGTTTGGCGGATGGCTCGGCGATCGGCTGCTGCGTCGCACGCCTGCGGCCTACCTGATGGTCTCGGCGGCGGGAATGCTGCTGTCGATTCCGGCGGTCGTGGGGGCGATTTACCTGACGGGGTCGTTCATGTACGGGGCAATCCTGATAGCTGAATTTTTTATTTTGCTCAATACAGCACCGTTGAATGCTGCGCTGGTGAATTCGGTTTCAGCCCCGATTCGTGCGACGGCGGTTGCGGTGAACCTGTTCACCATTCATCTTCTCGGCGATGCATTTTCGCCGACCCTGATCGGCTACATCTCCGATAGAACGAACCTGCAGATGGGAATGGTAGCGATGATTGTTGCCGTCGCATTGTCGGGGGTCATCCTGGTGTACGGCATGAAGTACGCGCCGCATCTGCCGCCAGAAGGTCACGATGGCCGAGGGAGCTTCGGCCTGATGTGGCCTGGATTCGGCGAGCATCCAATGGTGGGATGCCTCGGAATTTTTCTCGGGCTGGTCTGGATGTCACGGCTGTTCGCCGCAGCCATCGGCATGCGGAAAGTCGCCGACATCGCGCTTCCCGAATATGACGTGGCGGCGGTTGACGCCTCGGGAGGGGTTCCACGCGTCAGCATTGTTGTCCCCGCCCGAAACGAAGGGGAACATATTGAAGCTGCGTTGAGATCGTTGCTGGATCTCGACTATTCCGATTACGACGTCATTGCGGTGGATGACCGATCGGAGGACGAGACTGGACCGATCCTCGATCGGCTGGCTGAGGAATGGCGGGCGCGTGGAGAGGCGTCGCATCACCTGCTCAAAGTAATTCATGTGAAGGAACTGCCCGCAGGTTGGCTGGGGAAGACCCATGCCATGTGGCTGGCAGGGAAGCAGGCGACGGGAGACTGGCTCCTGTTTACGGATGCCGATGTGGTGTTTCGGCAGGACGCCTTACGGCGCGCGGTGGCTTACGCCGAAGGGGAGCGCGCCGATCATCTGGTGCTGTTTCCAACGATGGTGATGAAGTCGGCGGGTGAGCGCATGATGATGGCGTTCTTCCAGTCGCAGTTTGTGTTCGGTCACCGGCCGTGGAAGGTTGCCGATCCGAAATCGAAGGATGCCATCGGGGTGGGAGCGTTCAATCTCATCCGGCGATCGGTGTACGAGGACATCGGTACGTATCAACGATTGCGCATGGCAGTGCTGGATGATATGCGGCTGGGTGAGGTAGTGAAGCAGGAGGGCTTCCGACAGCGCCTGGTTTTTGGCCGCAACCTGCTGAAGTTGAGGTGGGTCTTCGGCACGCTGGGGATGGTGCGGAACCTCACCAAGAACTTCTTCGCGATCCTGCACTTCAATGCGTGGTTCGCGGCAGCGTCGGTGATGGGGATTCTAGTCGTCAACCTACTGCCGTTCGTTGGTATCTGGATGGCCACGGCGTGGGGGAGAGTTGGGTTTGAGGCTGCGCTGGTTTCGTTGGCACTGATTTATGTGGGAATGTCGTGGTGGAGCGAGATTTCACCGCTCTATGTCGTGCTGCATCCGGTTGGCACGGTGATGTTCTGTTATGCCATCGTGCGGTCGGTAGTTCTGACGGTGGCCCGCAGGGGAATTGTCTGGCGAGGCACCTGGTATTCGCTGGCCGAGTTAAGACGTTTCGGCAGGGAAGAAAAGCGGTGGACGTGGCTGTGAGGGGTAGTCCCTGCCGCACATCGCGAAATCAACGTCGCCGAGCAAACAAGCGAACGCTCTTCCGCGTCAGGGCGAAAGAGCGTCCGGCGTTGTGATGACGCGATTAGCTGGAGTGTCGACTACTTGGTGAAAGATTTGATGGCGTTGGCTTCGTCTTCCTGAACGTCGAACACCGTGTAGAGCTTGGTGATCTGAAGCAGGTCGTGCACCTTCTTGGTGAGGTGCAGCAGCTTGAGCTCGCCACCCTGGCGTTGTACGGAAGTGAACGCGCTGACCAGTTCGCCGATACCGGAGCTGTCGATGTAGCTGACATCGCCCAGATTCAGGAGAATGTGCTTGGCGCCTTTGCCGAGCAGGTCCTTGATAGTATCGCGCAGAACTACGCTACCTTCGCCCAGAGTGATACGCCCGCTCAAGTCAACGATGGTTACGCCATCCACTTGCCGGGTGCTAGCTTTCATGCTCACGTGGAAGCCTCCTGGCGGTCCAGATCATTGCCTGGGATCCGCTTGATCAAAGTAATTTCAGTGCCCGGTTCCAGTTTGCGGAACCGTACTTCGTCCATAAACGCCCGGATGAGGAAAATTCCGCGGCCGGACTGCTTCATCAGATTTTCAGGTGCGAGGGGATCGGGAACCTCGTCGGGTTCGAGGCCCTTGCCTTCGTCCCCGATGGTGATGATCAACTCGCGCCCATTGTGCTCAAACGACAAATTTACGCGTTTTTCCGGATCGTAGGCATTGCCATGCAAGACCGCATTGATCATGGCTTCACGCACGGCCATGGTGATGCCACCGCGCATATCTTCGTCGAAACCGGCCTGGGTGGCCAATTGATCGGCCATTTCTTCGGCCTTATTCACGCTTTCCAGCGTGGACTCCAGTCGGTAGGAAACCTTCGATTGCGCGGCCATGAATAATTTGTTCCGTGCGGCCGGTGTCCGAAAATGACCAGCGGAACCGATTCCCCAGGATTCTGCAGTTTGCCTTGTCTGGAAGCAGTTGTCAACGCAAGGGTTTTCGACGCGACGAAAGGCAGCGAAGTGGTCGCGATTGCGAACACGGAGATGCGAGTTGGCAAGCCGGTAAGAGTGGAATAAAATTGGAACGAACGTTCGTACACCAAGACCAGACACTGAACCCTTACTCAAATCATGGTGACAAGCCCAAATCCGCGCGCACCTGCTACCAATCAGGACAGCCGCTTTGATCGGCGCTTCTCGGAGATTCTCGATTGCGCGACGGAAGTATTTGCCGACAAGGGATATGAAGGCGCTTCGATGCGCGACCTCTCGCGCCTCAGCGGCATGTCGCTGGCGGGACTTTATTACTACTTCGACTCGAAAGAGAAGTTGCTTTACGTAATCCAGAAGCACACGTTCACGACCATCATCGAGCGGTTGCGTAAGCGTTTGACGGCGAGCAACGATCCCGAGGAGCGCATTCGCATCTTCGTGAACAATCATGTGGACTACGCCATCGCCAAGCAGAATGCGATGAAGGTGCTGTCGCATGAAGACGATGTGCTGAAAGGCACCCACGGAGCGGAGCTCGCCGCGATCAAGCGCGAGTATTACAAGATATGCGTCGGATTGGTGGAAGAACTGGCGCCGTCGCAAGGGCAGACTAAGCCCGCGGCGAAATCAGCGGAGGCCGGAGTTTCGACTCGAACTGCCGTAATGGGTCTGTTCGGGATGATGAACTGGCTCTACACGTGGTACAAGCCGCGCGTCGATCCTGATGCCGAGGCAATCGCTCGCCAGATCAGCGACATTTTCCTGAGCGGGGTGCGAGGACGTAACGGCGGGTCGCCTCAGTCCACGGAAGCCGCAGCGAATGGTCCGATTAAGCGAGCGAAGAGGCGCGTGATGTTATGACACTTGCCAGCAAGCCAGCATTTCGCCGGATTGTCGTGGACCTCGAGGCTCCAGTGGTCCGAATTACGCTCAATAATCCGCCCCTTAACGTCATTGACATGGAGATGATGGGTGAGTTACTGGCTGCCCTGGAGCAGATTGAAACGATCCCGGAAGTCAGCACCATCGTATTTGCGGGGTCGGAGCAGGCATTTTCCAGCGGGGTCGATATTACGGCGCATACCCGCGACAACGTGCGCAACATGCTCACCGCGTTTCATGGAGTGATTCGCGCGGTCGCGGCGACGAAAAAGATCACCATTGCGTCGGTGCGTCGGCACTGCCTCGGAGGCGGCGCAGAGTTGGCGTTGCTGTGCGACATCATCTTTGCTGCTCCTGATTCGGTGTGGGGATTCCCGGAGATCAAGCTGGCCTGCTTCCCGCCGGTGGCGAGTGTGGCGCTGGCGTCGATCGTGGGGCAGAAGCTGGCGGCCGAGATGGTACTGACAGGCCGCACGCTCACCGGGGAGGAAGCGTTCGCCGCCGGTCTGGTCAACAATCTGGCTGGTGATCCGGAGACGCTGGTGACGGAGTGTCTAGCGAGGGTGTCGCAGTTGAGCCCGGCAGCGCTATCGGTGGCGAAGCAGGCGTTCTATGCATGGGATTCGATTCACTTCGACAAGGGGCTGGCGCGCGCCGAGCAAATCTATCTCGATGTGCTGATGAATACGACGGATGCGCACGAAGGGATTCGCGCGCATATCGAGCGTCGCAGACCGCAGTGGCAGGGGAAATAGAGCCGATGGAATACGAGATTTCAGTGAGCGAGTTCAAATCGCTGCAAGATGGCGCTGGCGACGTTACGTTACTGGATGTTCGTGAGCCATGGGAGCTCCAGACGGCGCAGATTGCCGGCAGCAAGCATATTCCCATGGGCGAAGTGCCGGCGCGCTTCAATCAGGAACTCGATCCCGAGGACCACATTGTCGTGGTGTGCCATCACGGCGTGCGTTCGATGAACGTGACGGCGTGGCTGCGCCAGCAAGGTTTCGAGAAGGTGCAATCGTTGCGAGGCGGTATTGACCGCTGGTCGCGAGAGATTGACCCTTCGGTGCCGATTTATTAGGGAGTGTGATGAAGAAAGAACTGATTGAATTGCGGGTGAACGGGCGGTCGCACGAATTGGCGGTCCAGCCCAACAGTCTGCTGCTCGACGTGCTGCGGCAGGACCTGGACCTCACCGGCTCCAAGCGCGGCTGCGACGATTCATCCTGCGGAGCCTGTGCGGTGCAGGTGGATGGTGTGGCGATGCTCGCATGCACCATGCTGGCGGCGAGCTTTCAGGGATGCGAAATCACCACAGTGGAAGGCATTGGCGACAACGGTGGGCTGGCGGCGCTGCAAAAGGCATACGGAGATTTCGGCGGCTCGCAGTGCGGCTATTGTACCCCGGGATTCATGATGACGGTGCGCGGGCTGCTGACGAACAATCCGGATCCCTCGGAAGAAGAAATCCGTGAGGCGCTCAGTAGCAATCTGTGCCGGTGTACGGGATATGCGCAGATGTACGAGGCGATCCGGGCGGTGATTCAAGCTGAAAAGAAGAACAGAATCCCTGAGTTGGCGGGAGCGCAGAAGTAATGAGCGAGTTTTCCGTAATCGGCAAGTCAATCGCTATGGTGGACGCCGCGGGCAAGACTACGGGCGCGGGTAAGTACACCGATGACCTCAGCGTGCCGGGAATGCTGGTTGGCAAGATTCTGCATTCGCCGTATCCCCATGCGCTTATTAAACGCATCGACGCCAGCAAAGCGCGCGCAATGGATGGCGTGGTTGCGGTTGTTACCGGTGAAGATGCGCCCAACAAGTACGGGATTCTTCCGGTTGGGCACGACGAAACTGCATTGGCGGTCGGGAAGGTGCGCTATATCGGCGACAACGTCGCTTGCGTGGCGGCAGTGAGCGAGGAGATTGCAGAGCAGGCACTGGAACTCATCGATGTGCAGTACGAACCACTGCCGGCGTATTTCGATCCCCAGGAATCGATGAAAGCCGAGCGCGACCTGATTCATCCAGATCGGCCAAACAACATCGAGAAGGACTATCACCATGTCTTCGGCGATCCGGAAACGGGTTTTGCCGATGCAGACTATGTTGCCGAGGCACGCTACATCGCAAACGAAGTAACGCATGCTGCGATGGAGCCACATTGCACGCTGGCGAGCTTCGAGATCGATCCCCAGACCGGCAAGCAGGGAAGACTGACGGTGTGGTCTTCCACCCAGGTGCCGTATTACCTGCAGCACAAGCTATCGCTTGTGCTGGAGATGCCGATGTCGCAGATCCGGGTGATCAAGCCACTGGTCGGCGGAGGTTTCGGCGGGAAGAGCGAAATCATTCCGCTGGAGATCATTGCGGCGGTAGCGGCACGTGCAGCGAACGCAGCCGTAAAGATCACTTATACGCGGGAGGAGGTCTTCTGGGCGCATCGTGGGCGGCCGCGTACCATCATCGACCTCAAGACGGGCGTGAAGAAGGACGGGCGCATTACCTCGGTCGCGTGCCAGGTGATTCAGGACGGTGGCGCGTATTGCTCGTATGGTGTGGTAACCATTCTGTACTCGGGCGCGCTGCTGGGCGCGTTGTATGACATTCCCAACATTCGCTACGACGGTTATCGCGTGTTGACTAACAAGCCGGCTTGTGGCGCCATGCGAGGGCATGGCACGGTGAACGTGCGTTTTGCTTTCGAGTCGCAGATGGACGAGATTGCCGCGCAACTTGGCCTCGATCCCGCAGAGATGCGGCGCATCAATCTGCTGAAGCCTCCGACGATAACGGTGAACGGGCTGCGAGTGTTGAGTTACGGATTGCCGGAGTGCATCGAGCAGGTGATCACGCGGTCGGGATGGAACGACCGTCGCGGAAAGCTGCCGAAGGGGCGGGGCTTGGGTGTGGCGTGCAGTCACTACGTGAGTGGCGCGGCCAATAGCATCATTCGTTCGGACATGCCGCACTCGACGGTGAACATCAAGATCGATCGCGACGGCGGAGTGGTGGTATATACGGGCGCGTCAGAGATAGGGCAGGGCTCCGACACCATGACGGCTCAAGTTGTGGCGGAAGTTTTGGGATGCATGCTGTCACGGATCAAGGTGATTGCGGCGGATACCGATCTAACTCCAATCGACTTGGGATCGTATTCCAGTCGCGTGACGTTTATGGCTGGGAATGCCGCGTTGCGGGCGGCCCAGGATGTGAAGAAGAACATTGTGAGCGCGGCGGCGAGGCGCATGAATTGCGCTCCGGAAGATGTGGTGATAGGCGACGACCGGGTATGGAAGCGCGGCGCTGTTTCTCTCGACAAGATGGGCGATTCCTCTGAGGTTGAAGCCGCTCGCGGGCATGTGGACGGACAGATACTACGTGGTTCGGTGCTGCAAACGCGCAAAGAAGATGTCGCCAAAGACCATATGAGCTTTGAAGAAGCCGTGGTGGCCGCGATTGATGTCCATGGCGGACTAACCGGAACGGGATCGTACGCTCCTCCTGTCGAAGCGCGAGGCGGTAAGCACAAGGGGGGTGGTGTCGGTCCTTCGCCGGCGTATTCGTATTCGGCGCAAGTCGCTGAGGTTAGCGTTGACGAAGACACCGGTGAAGTGAAGGTCCACAAAGTGTGGGCGGCACACGATTGCGGGCGCGCACTGAATCCAGTCGCGGTTGAAGGACAGGTGATTGGGTCGGTGTGGATGGGGCTTGGGCAGGCGTTACAGGAAGAGATGGTGTGGAAAGACGGACTCCTGATGAACCCCGGTCTGCTGGAGTATCGCAGTCCTTCGTCGGTGGAGTCGCCGGAGATCGAATGCATCATCGTAGAGAGTATTGACCCTGAGGGGCCGTTTGGGGCGAAGGAAGCGGGCGAAGGATCGCTGGCGGCGACGATTCCGGCCATCTCCAACGCGATCTACGACGCTGTGGGAGTTCGACTGCGGGAGGCGCCGTTTACGCCCGAGCGGGTGTTAGCGGCACTGCGAGCGAAACGGGGCGACAAGAAGATCGAAATGACGGAGGGCGTGGATCCTACGGAACCGGTCCGCCTTCGCGAGCACGGCGGCTCACTCTGGTTCAAGGGCAAGGGTCCTGACCGACATCCTGAAGATCCGGCGAGAACCGTGATCACGGCGGGAGGTGCGCAGTGAGTTTGCCATCCTTCAAACTGCTGCAGCCTTCGACAGTGAGCGAGGCGGTTGAGCTGCTGGCGCGTCACGGTAGTGAGGTCAAGGTCATCGCCGGTGGAACCGACCTGTTGCCGTCGATGAAGCAGAAGCTGTTTACTCCGCCTTACGTTCTCGACTTGCGAGGTATTGCGGAGTTGCGCGGGATTCGAGAGACGAGCGATGGAGGCGTGAGCATCGGGGCGCTGACGACGCTGGCGGCCATTGAGCATTCGGCGACCGTTCGCCGGGATTTCCCGGTGTTGTATGAAGCAACGAAGACGGTTGCTTCACCGGTGTTGCGCAACATGGGGACGATCGGCGGAAACATCTGCCTCGATACACGGTGCCTCTGGTACAACCAGTCGCTTCTGTGGCGCAAGAGTTGCGGATTCTGCCTGAAGAAGGATGGCGACCTGTGCCACGTTGCGCCGAGTAGTAAGACCTGCTGGGCGGCGTTCTCGGGCGACACGCCTCCAGCGCTGCTCTGCCTGGGAGCCGAGGTTGAGATTGCCGGCGGCGAGCGGCATTCGTCGTGTTCCCATTGCCGATTTCTACGTGAACGACGGAATCGTGCGGCTGCATCTCGAGGCCGGCGAGATCGTTACGCGCGTCGTTATTCCTGCCGCCGCGAAAGGCTGGAGCGGCAGTTATCAGAAGCTGCGGGTGCGCGGCAGCATCGACTATCCGCTTGCGGGCGTCGCGGTGGCGCTGAAGCTGCGCGATGGTCGCGTGGAAGATGCGCGGATGGCGATTACGGCCGTGAATCCTGCGCCTCATCTGATCAAGGACGTGGACGCGCAACTCATCGGCTCAGAGGTTGGTGAGGAGTTGGCGGTCAAGATTGGAGAGCTGGCGGCCCGGACCGCGAAGCCGCTCACGACCTCAGCGCTGACGCCGGAATACCGGCGCGAGATGGTTAAGGTATTTGCCAAGCGCGCCTTGTTGGAAGCAGCCGCCAACTGACGATGATCACCGACTGCCACGTTCACATTGCGCCGATGGAGCTCTTCAAGCCTGAGGCACTGGCGCTGATGAAGAAGTCGCGCAAGGACTTCGACCAGATTGAGCGCTACTGCCAGTCACCCAAGGCTTTCCTGCAACACATGGACGACATCGGCATCGATCGCGCGGTGCTGATCAACTATGTTGCGCCCGAGGTGATCGGCTTTACGCCGGCAGTCAACGAGTGGGTCGCGAACTACGTGAAGGAAGACCCGAAGCGGCTGATCTCCTGCGGCAGCGCTGCATCCGCGGCACACGAAAAACGTGCTGGCCGACATGGAGCAGATCGTGCGGCTCGGGATCAAGCTGATCAAGATTCATCCGCCGCATCAGTTGCTCTATCCCAACGACTACCTCAACGGCGTGAAGGAACTGGAGATCATCTATCGCGCGGCCGAGGCCAACGGGATTCCGATCATGGTGCATACGGGAACGTCGATCTTTCCCGGCGCGCGCAACAAGTACGGCGATCCGATTTACGTGGACGACGTGGCGGTTGATTTTCCGAACCTGAAGATACTGCTGGCGCACGGTGGGCGTCCGCTGTGGATGACGACAGCATTCTTCCTGGTGAGGCGGCACAAGAACGTCTATCTCGACATCAGCGGGATTCCGCCGAAGACGCTTTTGAAGTACTTTCCGCGGCTGGAAGAGATCGCCCACAAGACGCTTTTCGGGACCGACTGGCCGGGCCCGGGAGTGCCGGAGATCGCCAACAACCTCAAGGATTTCCGGGCGCTGCCGCTTTCGGAAGGGGCGAAGCACCAGATTCTGTCGCAGACGGCGCTGGAAATCTGGCCCGCGTAAGCCCTTCACTTCTCTGCTGCGTGAAGGTTCGAGGCCCCTTTAGAGCGGCGTTTAGAATCAATGGGTTAACTGGGCAATTGTGCGCAACCGCCTGATTCTACAGGCGTTATATGTATCTAATTGTGCGCGTGGGACTTAGACCGGCAAAATGGGTCCCAAGCATGTCATACTTTCAATACTTTAAATACACGTCGCCGACCGCGTTCTCACACCAGTGATGTCAAAGAGCAGGGACTTCTGCGGGCAGAGACACTAAGCCCCTGCCACCCAACTTGGTTGTAACTCGCAAGATTGTCTTTACGCCAGAGAAATCGTGGGAGGCATAAAACAAGCGTTCCAAAATGGGAAAAGGAGATGCCGCACGGTTGCGGGTAACCCGAGATCCGCTCCTCGGCTAGGCGGGGCACTACACGAGGAGGCCGGCGGCAGTTTGGATGGCGCGCCAGAGGGGGGCGTGACCGACACGCGACTTGGCGGAGAAGGGGATGATCTGGCCGGCTTCGACGTTGAGCGCTTCTGCCAGAACGGACAGTGACTTTCGCAACTGATTGTTGGAAAGGCGGTCGGCCTTGGTGGCAACGACGAGGTAGGACCGGTCATGATGGCGCAACCAGTCATGGAGTTGGATGTCTAACTGTTGAGGCGGAATCGAGACGTCGATCAAGGACAGACAAAGCGCCAGCGAGGTGCGCGACTGGAGATAGGGATCGATGAAGGTCGACCACTGGGCGGTGAGCTCTTTGGGCGCGCGCGCGTAGCCGTAGCCCGGAAGGTCGACGAAGAAAAATTCTGGCTGAGGCTTGCCGGGTCGGCGCAACTCGAAGAAATTGATGGTTTGAGTGCGGCCGGGGGTGTTGCTGGTTTTCGCGATCTTGGTACCCGTGAGCGAGTTGATGAGGCTGGATTTGCCGACGTTGGAGCGGCCCAGAAAGGCGATCTCGGGGGCGCTGGGTGCAGGGAACTGGTGCGGCGAGGCCGCAGAGGTCACGAAGTGGGTCACAACCGTCATGGTTTCAATATGGCTGGTAGGACAGCAAAGAGCAAGGCAAGAGTGCCGCCCGCCCGGGCGGGCTTTCGACGCCAATGGGTGCCCTCTCCGCGGGCTTACGCCCACGGCTAGAACAAATCTCGCCCTGCGGGCTCAGCAATCTTGTCCTCACTTCAGGTTCAAGGGATGTTTGTCGTCGAAGTCTTCGGGGCGGATCGGGCGGAGTTTGTGCCAGAAGTACAGGATTGCGGCCACGATGATGGCTATGCCCACGCTGATGGCGAAGAAGATGCGGTATGCGGGCAGCAGGATGAGCAACGCCACGACGGTGCCGAGGGCGACGATAAGGGCGGCGCTTCCTTTCAGGGAGCCCATCATGGTGGGTCTATTTTAGTGCGGGTGTCGGTCGGACGGGATACGTTACAGCGCAGCGGAATTCCCACTCTGTCGGCAAAGGACGGCGAGAAGGGTGGGGCATCCGGCTCAGGATGAGAAGTTTATTGGTGTGGATAGGAAAGAACCCACACAATCCGGAAACAGGATTGTGTGGGGCACCCTTGTAAGAGTTTCGTGCGTGTTACTGATGCGCGGCGGGCGGCTGCGGTGTTGTTGGAAGAGCTGCGATGGTTGCGGTCTCGTCCGCAATTTCGGGCAGTGGGCTTTCCAGCGCCAGCGCCAGCACGTCGTCCATCGTCTTCACGAAGTGAAGCTTCATGGCGGAACGCAGGTTCTCGGGTACCTCGGCGAGGTCCTTCTCGTTGTCCGCGGGCAGAAGAACTTCGAAGATGCCGGCGCGGTGCGCGGCGAGCAGCTTCTCTTTCGAGCCCGCCGATGGCCAGCACTTTGCCGCGGAGCGTGATCTCGCCGGTCATGGCGATATCGCGGCGAACCGGAATGCGGCTCAGGGCGCTGGCGATTGCGGTGGCCATGGTGATTCCGGCGGACGGGCCGTCCTTGGGGATGGCGCCTTCGGGAACGTGCACGTGGATGTCGAGGTTGCGATAGAAGTCGCGGGGCAGGCCGAGGCGATGCGCGCGTGAGCGCACGTAGGACATGGCGGCTTGCGCCGACTCCTGCATGACGTCGCCGAGCTTGCCGGTGAGCGTCAGCTTGCCCTTGCCGTCAACGGTGGCGACTTCGGTGGTGAGGATGGAGCCGCCGACTTCGGTCCAGGCGAGGCCAGTGACCAGCCCGACTTCGCTGCGCTCGTGGGCTTCGGTGTCGCGGAACTTGAGCACGCCGAGGTAGTCGTTGACGTTTTCGGCGGTCAGGGTGACGGAATACTTGTCGCCGTCCTTGACCACCTTGCGAGCGACCTTGCGGCAGATGTTGCCGATTTCGCGTTCGAGGTTGCGGACGCCGGCTTCACGGGTGTAGTTGCGGATGACGGTTTGCAGTGCCTCGTCGGTGAAGATGATGTTCTGCTCGGTGAGTCCGGTCTGCTCGCGCTGCTTGCGGACCAGATACTGCTTGGCGATCTCGACTTTTTCCGGCTCGGTGTAGCCCTGCAGCCGCAGCACTTCCATGCGGTCCTGCAAAGCCGGAGGAATGGTGTGCAGCACATTCGCGGTGGCGATGAAGAAGACCTGCGAGAGATCGTATTCGACGTCGAGGTAGTGATCGACGAACATGAAGTTCTGCTCGGGGTCGAGCACTTCGAGCAGCGCCGCCGACGGGTCGCCGCGGAAGTCCATGGACATCTTGTCCACTTCGTCGAGCATGAAGACCGGGTTCTTGGTGCCGGCCTTCTTCATCATCTGGATGATCTGGCCGGGCAGGGCTCCGATGTAGGTGCGGCGATGTCCGCGCACCTCGGCTTCGTCGCGAACGCCACCGAGTGACATGCGGACGAACTTGCGTCCGGTGGCCTTGGCGATGCTCATGCCGAGCGAGGTCTTGCCGACTCCGGGAGGTCCGACGAAGCAGAGGATGGAGCCCTTGGGGTTCTTGACCAACTGACGGACGGCAAGGAATTCGAGGATGCGGTCTTTGATCTTCTCGAGGCCGTAGTGATCTTCGTTGAGGACTTTTTCGGCGACTTCGATGTTGCGGATTTCTTTGGAGCGCTTCTTCCACGGAACGGCGAGGAGCCAGTCGAGATAGTTGCGGGAGACGGTCGATTCCGCCGACATGGGCGGCATGGCTTCGAGCTTCTTGAGTTCCTGGATAGCCTTCTCGTGCGTCTCGCGAGGCATACCGGCGGCGTCGATCTTTTTCTTGAGTTCATCGAACTCGCTCTTCTCGCCGCGGCCCAGCTCTTTCTGGATGGCCTTGATCTTTTCGTTGAGGTAATACTCTTTCTGGGCGCGTTCCATCTGGCGCTTTACGCGCGACTGGATGGTGCGGTCCATGTTGAGCTTTTCGATCTCGACGTCGAGGACGTCAGCGATACGAGTCAGGCGCTCGGCCGGATCGAAGATTTCGAGGAGCTCCTGCTTCTCTTCGATGGAGAGCTGCAGGTTGGCGGCGATGGTGTCGGTGAGCTTGGAGGGATCGTCGTTGCGGACGGCGGCGATCATGGTCTCGTAATTCAGCGACTGGCAGAGCTTGACGTATTGCTCGAAGAGGCCGGTAACGCGCTGCATGGCGGCTTCGACCTGGGGCGTCAGCTCCGTACCGTACTTGGCGGTGCGGACGGTGGCCTCGAAGTAGCCGTCGGTATCGACGACCTGAAGGATCTTGCCGCGCTCCAGGCCCTCAACCAGGACCTTGATGTTTCCGTCGGGCAGCTTGAGGCTTTGCACGATGTTGACGATGGTGCCGACCTGGTAGATCTCGTTGGGCTTGGGCTCGTCGATGCTGGCGTCGTGCTGGGTCGCGAGAAAAATCTTCTTGTCGCCCGCCAGGGCTTCCTCGAGGGCGCGAACGCTCGACTCCCGGCCAACCACGAAGGGCGTCATCATGAAAGGGAAGATGACGACATCCCGGATGGGCATCATGGGGAGTTTTTTGGTCTCGAACTTTTCTCGCTGGGTCACTGGAACCACCTTATTGTGCAGAACGGCGGCGCTCTGACGAAGAAATCACGATATAAGACCGGACCGCAGGGGAACCGACTTGCCATCTGCCTGCGGCAACAAGTTTTGCGTCTAGCATAACACGCGAAAGAACAGCGATTTTCGCCAACTCAGCCCGAAACGTACGGGTTTTGTCAGCAGAGTCTCGAAGGTAACTAGCGCGTAACAAAGACAATTGGCGCGACCGGAGCCGCGCCAATCAAATACTTGCAAGAAGGAGAAGAAGAACTAACCAGCCTTCTCCATGATGGGCAGATTCACGTTACGGTTCTCAACCATTTCCTGAGTCACCTCGAAGTCTTTCACGCGCTTCTGGCTGGGAAGGTTGTACATCAGGTCGAGCATCAACTCTTCCAGGATCATTCGCAGACCGCGGGCACCAACCTTGCGCTGCATGGCTTCGCGGGAGATGCAACGGAGGGCGTCGTCGGTAAAGTGGAGCTTCACATTTTCGAATTCGAAGAGACGCTGATACTGCTTGACGATGGCGTTCTTCGGCTTGGCAAGAATCTCAACCAGAGCATCTTCGTCGAGATCGTTGAGCACGCCGACGACGGGCAGGCGGCCGACAAATTCGGGGATGAGTCCGAACTTGATGAGGTCCTGCGGCTCGGCTTGTGCGAGCAATTGCGTGTCGCGCTTGTTGGACTCGGTGAAAGCGGCTTCCTTGGTCTCGTCGGTGCGGAAACCCATGGACCGCTTGCCCATGCGGCGCGAGATGATGCGCTCGAGGCCGACGAACGCTCCGCCACAGATGAAGAGGATGTTCGTAGTATCGACCGGAGTGAATTCCTGGTGCGGGTGCTTGCGTCCGCCTTGCGGCGGTACGTTGGCGACGGTACCTTCGAGAATCTTGAGCAGAGCCTGCTGAACGCCTTCGCCGGAAACGTCGCGGGTGATAGACGGGTTCTCGTCCTTGCGGCCGATCTTATCGATCTCATCGATATAGATGATGCCGGTCTGAGCGCGGGCAACATCACCGTCAGCCGCCTGTAGCAGCTTCAGGATGATGTTTTCGACATCTTCGCCGACATAGCCGGCCTCGGTGAGGGTGGTCGCATCCACGATAGCGAAGGGCACGTCGAGCATCTTGGCGAGCGTCTGGGCAAGAAGGGTCTTGCCGGTGCCGGTCGGACCAATCAGAAGGATGTTCGACTTGGCCAGTTCGACCTCGCCGTTGCGTTGGCGGTTCATATACACGCGCTTGTAGTGGTTGTAGACGGCGACCGCGAGCTTCTTCTTGGTCTGATGCTGGCCGATGACGTACTCATCGAGAAACGTCTTGACCTCAGACGGCTTGGGAAGCTGATGCGGAGTGGCGGTTGTCTGCGTCTCCGTGCGATCGTCTTCGAGGATGGAGTTGCAAACAGCAACACATTCGTCGCAGATGTAAGCACGGGGATAGTCAGTCGGAGACGAAATGAGCTTGGCGACTGCGTCTTGCGACTTGTGGCAGAACGAACAACGAAGGACTTCGTCGGTTCCAGTTCTGGTTCTCACGGGAAGATACTCCTTTGCGCTTCATGCCCTGAGCGGGCCAGGTTGCCCCCACGCACTTGCTGGTTACGTTGTTTCGGGAAGCCCGTGCTCGTCCGAAATCAATCATCGCCGAAAAGTGCAGCGACGACGGCCATCGTGACCAGTTCAATGCGTATGCCCATATTGAAGCATAAGTCCAAGAGTCATGCTTGCCGGCACCGCATTTCGAAATACCACTTTAGAACCAGAATTGGTAATTCTTGCGTAGAGAAGGACGGGAGTACTTCTTCCGTCAACCAGTCTACTTATGCTTATAGATGATGTCGTCGATGATGCCGTACTCCTTACCCTGCTGAACATTCATGATGAAATCGCGCTCTACGTCGCGCTCTACCTTCTCGAGCAACTGGCCGGTATGTTTGGCGAGAATCTGGTTGGTGATCTCGCGCATGCGGAGGATTTCGCGTGCATGAATATCGATGTCGGTAGCCTGTCCGGAGAGGCCCGACATCAAGGGCTGGTGAATCAGGATGCGGGAATTAGGCAAAGCGAAGCGCTTTTTGGGCGCGCCGCCGGCTAGTAGTGTCGCTGCCATACTAGCCGCCTGGCCAATGCAAATTGTAGTTACATCAGGACGGATGAACTGCATGGTGTCATAGATGGCCATACCGGCGGTGATAGATCCGCCGGGAGAATTTATGTAGAGCGAGATGTCCTTGTCCGGGTCCTCGGCCTCGAGGAAAAGCAGCTGGGCGATGATCAGGTTGGCAACGTTGTCATCGATAGGAGTGCCGAGAAAAATAATGTTGTCGCGCAACAGCCGGGAATAAATGTCGTAGGCGCGCTCGCCACGGCTGGTTTGTTCGATCACCATGGGTACCAGCATCGATTGCGGCTCCTTGTCTTGTAGGCCCGCGCTTTTTGCCGAGCACGGGCGGGTAGTAGGGTGCGGGCCGATTAGTTGGACCTGCGATAAAGGTGGTTCAGAGTCTTTTCGTTGCGCATGCGATGCCGAATTCTATCCAGCCCACCATCCGGGGTCAAACGAGCACGCACCTGCTCGACCGGCTGTTTCGCCTGTAGAGCCAGGGCAGAAATTTCCTGTTCGAGTTCTTCGTCGCTGACCTCGATCTTTTCCTGTTCGGCAATCTGCTCGAGGATCAGCGAAGCGCGCACCTCGCGTAGTGCGCCTTCACGCTGACCGGCACGGAGGCGGTCGAAGTCCATACGCTTCATGTCTTCGGTCTTCATGCCCTGGGCTGCGAGGGCACGAAGGCCGCGCTCGAGACGCAAATCGATCTGGCTGTCGACCATGGCTTCCGGGACGGGGAATTCGTTGCGGCTGACGAGTTCGGCGACAATCTTGTCTTTTCCCTGGTGCTCGGCTTCGTGCTCTCTCTCTGCCTTCATGTTCTCGCGCAGACGAGTGCGAAGGTCGTCGTACGTAGTGAAGTCGGCGGATAGTTCTTTGGCGAACTCATCGTTGGCTTCCGGCATGGTCCGAGTCTTAATGGACTTCACATCGACCTCATAGGTCATGGTCTTGCCGGCCAGACGCTTGTCGGAGAAATCGTCGCCATACTTCACGTCGAAGGAACGATGTTCGTTCGCCTTGGCGCCGCGCAAGTTCTCGGTGAACTCGGGGATTGTATTGTCGCCGCCAATCTCAACCATCACCTCGTCTACGTCTACCGGCTTCGATTCGGCCTCTTCGGTGCCTTCTTTCGCCAAGCCACGAAAGCTGACTACGGCGAAGTCTCCATCGGCGAGGGGACGATCGTCTTCGACGGCATTGTAGGTGGCATGTTGCAGGCGGAGGTTCTTTAACGCCTGCTCGACCTCTTCGTCGGTGACCTCGGTGTTGATGGTTTCGGGCTTGATGTCGTCGTAGGCAGAGACCTTGAACTCGGGCATAATTTCGAACTCGGCGGTGAACTTCAGCGGCTCGCCTTCGTGCAGATGAAGGTCGGTAACGCGCGGCTGCGAGATAGGAACGAGGTCCTGACGCTTGGTTTCTTCCCGGAAGTAGCGCGGGACCAAGGCCTCAACGACATCGCTCTTGATCTCGTCAGCGAAACGCTGGCGCACGACGCTGGCCGGAACTTTGCCTTTGCGGAAACCGGGGATGCGGGCCAGCTTGGTGTAGCGGCCGATGATCTTCTCACGTTCTTCGGTCACGACCGCAGCGGGAACTTCGACCGTAACTTCACGCTTGCAGGGGTTCACGGCTTCAGCCGCTTTGGTTTCAGGAGTGCTTGTATCTGTAGTCAACGGAATGCCTTAAGAAACGATTTGAGTGGGAATCGCCCGGGGCGGCTCCCTCTTAGAGTCGCGAGAGATACCGCAACTCTCAAGTGTATGAGACGGTGGGGGCAGGGTCAAACGACGGAGTGCCGCTATTTCGACTGAAGAGCTTTCAACATGCCGTCGTAGGCGGGTTTTTTTTGATACGTCGCATCGTAGGGCAAGGCCCATCCTTGTTTGCCCTTGCTGTAGCCCGGAATCCACGAGTACTTGTCGGTGAAACCCCAAGCCTGAAGGACGCGACAGTTCGGGTTGCGCAGACAGATTTCGGTGACCTTGCGGTACAACTCGCCTTGCGCGGCGAGGTTGGATGGATCGGCGGAATCGAGCGCGACGTCGAGCTCGGTGATGTGAATCTCGAGACCGAGGTCACTGAAACGCTTGAGGTTGGAAGCGAACGACTCGAGCTTTTTGGGATCGTTGAATTTGAGATTGAGGTGCGCCTGGAAACCGATGCCATCGAGGGGTACGCCGCGAGCTCGGAAGTCCTTGGCCATCGCATAAATGGCATCGGACTTTGGGTTGATGGCCTCGGCGTCGTAGTCGTTGTAGAAGAGCCTGGCTTTGGGGTCGGCGGCGTGCGCCCAGCGGAATGCCTGCTCGATGTAGGCGGTGCCTTTTCCCGAGAGGCCGATACCGGGGGAGTTGTACCAGACCGTGCTACGGAGTGAGCCGTCGTCGAGGAAGGCTTCGTTAACCACGTCCCAGGCCCAGACCTTTCCCGCGTAGTGGCCGGCAACGGTAGAGATGTGGTTTTGAAGTATCTGGCGCAAGGTTGCGGGATTGTATTGGTTCGAGGCGATGCCGGACGTAATCCATGAGGGTACCTGTTGGTGCCAGACGAAGCAGTGTCCGCGGACCAGCATGTCGTGGGATTCGGCGAAGACGACGAGTTTGTCGGCTGGGGCGAAGTTGTAGGCTGATGCATCGGACCCGGCGCGGGGGTGGATGACCTCGAACTTCATCTGGTTCTCAGGCTCGAGCTGGCGGAATTGCGATGCGAGGGTGTCGGCGTACTGCGGCTCGCCGAGATGCGACGGATCGGCGGCCGCGCCAAGAATAAGGTTGCGATCAAATCCTGCGGTGCGCAGCGAGACAGGGGTTCGCGGCGTCGCAGTCTGTGCGACGAGGGATGACGATGTGAGAGATGCGGCGATGAAAATATAGGCGACAGCGCGCTGAATCATGTGGCGAGCCTCTCACGATGGAGGGTAGAGCTGCAGAACAAGCATACTGCTGACGGCCTATAGCCCCGACCCGCGTTAAGGCCGGAAGAGGCTTCGGAACGGGGCGAAATGCCGGTCCCTCGACTCGGTTCCTTCGCTCCTTCTTGGTGCGTAAGGGGAGGAAAAGAACCCACACAATCCAAAACCAGGATTGTGTGGGGCACCCACCGCTCTAAGGAAGTACGCATAGAGAAGTAACAACAGGTCCTTCGGCTGGGCGACAGGGGGAACCTGTACGCGGGGTAGTCGCTGACAAGCTATGCTTCTCGATGGAGCGCAAGCGAATGTTCTACATCATTTGGCGATTTCGCGCGAAGGCAGAGAAGGTCGAAGAGTTCCAGAAAACTTACGCCGCAGATGGAGATTGGTCGAGGTTATTCGCTCGGGCGTCGGGGTATCAGGGGACGGAGCTGCTGGCGGATACGAGCGATCCGCGGGTTTTTGTCGTGATCGACCGATGGGAGACGCGCGCGGCCCACGAGGGCTTTCGATCGGAATACGGCGCGGAGTATAAGGCGCTAGATGAGGCGTGCTGCGAACTGACGGATGAGGAGACGGAGATTGGGCAGTTTTGGGGGGCGTGACGAGCGGACCGAATCGCGGCGCTTTCCACGCCCGGAATAAAAAGTCCAAGGGGGGCGGCGGACAGCAGGTCCTTCGACTCGCTTCGCTCGCTCAGGATGACAAACACAAACGACTCATCGCCCCATAGAATGTGGCAATGGCGAGTGCGTTGGCTGTGCTGAATCGAGAGGTCATTGCGTGTACGCGCTGCCCGCGGCTGGTGGAGTACCGCGAACAGATCGGGCGCGAGAAGCGGCGCGCGTATCGCGAGCATGAGTATTGGGCGAAGCCGGTGCCGGGATTTGGCGATCCGAAGGCGCGCGTGATGATCTTGGGGCTGGCTCCCGGGGCACACGGATCGAATCGCACAGGCCGGCCGTTCACCGGCGATGCGTCGGGCAAGTTCATGTACCCGATTCTGTACAAGGCCGGGTTCGCGTCGCAGCCGAATGCCGAGCATCGCGATGACGGATTGAAGCTGATCGACTGCTACATCACGGCGGCCGTGCGATGCGCTCCTCCTGACAACAAGCCGCTGCCAAGCGAGCTGATGAACTGCTCGGAGTACCTGGACCGGGAGTTCGAGATTCTGCGCAACCTTAAGGTTGTGGTCGCGCTCGGGAAGATCGCCTTCGACGCTTACCTGAGTCACCTGAGGCGCGGTGGCGTTATGACGAAGCGGGCAGGATATGTCTTCGGCCACGGAGCGAAGTATCCCATCCAGAATGGCTTGACGCTGCTGGCGAGCTATCACCCGTCTAACCAGAACACCGCGACCGGAAAGCTCACGGCGGCGATGTTTGAGGACGTCTTTCGGGCCGCTAAGCGGATTATTTCGGCTGGCCGCTAGTCAATTGTCGGAAGAAGAGGAGGTATTCAGTTATTCACAGGAAACATTTCCGCGCCGTCTTGTCATGCCTGCCGAATCCCGCCATAATTGATTGTGCACCCCTACAAGCTCCACCTTGAGGACGCTGCCTGGTCAGCGCAAAGGACCCCCTTATTTTGGGCGGTCATGGAGCGGTCCCTCCGGCTGCACAAATCCAAACAACAGAGGATGGAATGGCGGCAAAGTACATCTTTGTGACGGGCGGCGTCGTGTCTTCTTTGGGCAAGGGATTGGCGGCAGCGTCGATGGGCTGCCTGATGGAGTGCCGGGGGCTGAAGGTCTCGCTCATGAAGTTTGACCCATACCTCAACGTCGATCCGGGGACGATGTCGCCGTTCCAGCACGGCGAGGTCTTCGTGACGGACGACGGCGCCGAGACCGATCTGGACCTCGGGCACTATGAGCGCTTCACGCACAGCAAGCTGAGCCGTGACAATAACTGGACCACGGGCCGTATCTACGAAAACATTATCGCCAAGGAACGGCGCGGGGATTACCTGGGCAAGACCGTGCAGGTGATTCCGCACGTCACCAACGAGATCAAAAGCGCCATGAAAAAGGTGGCGAGCGATGTTGACCTGGTCATCGTTGAGATTGGCGGTACCGTCGGCGACATTGAGTCGCTGCCGTTCATTGAGGCCATCCGGCAAATGCGGCAGGAGTTGGGCCGCGAAAATACCCTGTTCGTTCACGTGACGCTGGTTCCGTATATCGCTGCTGCAGGTGAATTGAAAACGAAGCCGACGCAGCACTCGGTGAAGGAGCTGTTAAGCATCGGGATCCAGCCGGACATTCTTTTGTGCCGTACTGATCGCTATTTGTCGCACGACATCAAGTCGAAGATTGCTCTGTTCTGCAACGTCGAAGAGAAGGCCGTCGTTACAGCGAAGGATGTGGCCTCGATCTACGAGGTGCCGCTGGTGTTCGCGCATGAAAAAGTGGACGAGCTGGCGCTGAAGTATTTGCGGATCGAGACGCGCGAGCCCGATCTGTCAAGGTGGGAAGAGCTCGTACATCGCGTATACAACCCGAAAGATGAAGTGACTATCGGTATTGTCGGGAAGTATGTGGAGTATGAAGACTCGTACAAGTCCCTGAAGGAGGCTTTGGTACACGGCGCGCTGGCGCACAACCTGAAGCTCAACGTGGATTGGATCGAGGCTGAGGGACTTGAATCGAAAGATCAGACAGTACAAGCGCAGTTAGAAGCCGTGGACGGAATCCTGGTTCCGGGCGGCTTTGGCAAACGCGGCATCGAAGGGATGTTGAGAGGAATTCAGTATGCCCGCGAGAATCAGGTGCCGTATTTCGGGATTTGCCTGGGAATGCAGACGGCATGCATTGAGTTTGCTCGAAATGTCTGCGGACTGGAAGAGGCGAACTCGAGCGAGTTTGATCCGGCCACGCCGCATCGCGTGATTTACAAGTTGCGCGAGCTGCGGGGCGTCGAAGAGCTGGGTGGCACGATGCGGCTGGGCGCCTGGGCGTGCCGGCTCGAACCCGGATCGCTTGCTCATGATGCATATGGACAGACGGAGATCAGCGAGCGCCATCGCCATCGCTACGAATTCAATCGCGAATACGAAGGAACGTTGACGGCGGGAGGATTGCGCATTACGGGCGCTACGCCCGACGGTACCTACGTAGAGATCGTCGAGATACCGGGGCATCCATTCTTTTTGGGTTGCCAGTTCCATCCCGAGTTCAAGTCGAAGCCGCTGGAGCCGCATCCGCTGTTCACGCGCTTTGTGAAAGCCTCGTACGAACATCGTCAGGGACGGCAGAGTTTCCGCACCAATGTTGAGGTTGAGCAGTTTCTGCGGCCGGAAAAGATCAAGCAATAGTCCGGAGCCGAGTACGCTAGCTCTTATCGCGACTGGCATTCTCGGTCTGGCTGGCTTGATTCGGCGCAAGGGTGCGCCTCTGAGTTGCAATAGCCGCTGCGCCGGTTGCTGCGTACAATAATCGACATCACAAGAGGCAGCGCGGGTAGGCAAAATGGTTCGGTCTGGGGCATTCTCGGTGGGTGACGTTCGGGCAGGCGGGGGAAAACTCTTCCTGATCGCGGGGCCTTGCGTCATCGAGAGCGAGACGCACGCGCTGAAAATGGCGGAGGCGATCGCGAAGATTGCGTCTGATAAGCAGATTCCCTACATCTTCAAAGCTTCCTACGACAAGGCAAACCGGACTTCGATTCATAGCTTTCGCGGACCCGGTCTTAGAGACGGGTTGAAGATACTTGCGCGCGTTCGCTCGGAGGTCGGCGTGCCGGTGCTGACCGATGTGCATGAAGCCGGCGACGTGACGCAGGTTGCGGAGGCGGTTGACGTGCTACAGATCCCGGCATTTCTTTGCCGGCAGACCGATTTGCTGGTGGCAGCGGCGCGGTCCGGCAAAGTGGTCAATATCAAGAAAGGGCAGTTCGTGTCCCCGTGGGACATGCGGCACGCTGTCGAGAAGGTGAGGGAAGCCGGAGGGAGCCAGGTACTGCTGACTGAGCGCGGAGCTTCGTTTGGGTACAACAACCTGGTGGTCGATATGCGATCGCTTGCGATCATGCGTGAGTTTGCGCCGGTAGTCTTCGACGCGACCCACTCGGTGCAGCTTCCTTCGGCGGCGCCTGCGAATGGGGATGGCGCGCAGCACAGCGGCGGCCAACCTGAGTTCATTCCGTTGCTGGCAAGGGCGGCGGTGGCCGCGGGAGTGGACGGGGTGTTTCTGGAAGTCCACGACGACCCGAGCCGAGCGAAATCGGACGGCGCCAACGCGTTGAATCTCAGAGACCTGAACACCGTTCTCGACCAACTTCTAGCGGTGCAGGGTGCGCTGCAATAGGAGGCATGGTCGTCATGGAGTTTCCATTCGCAGCAAATTCTTGCCATTCGGCGCGAGTTTCGGGCGGTTAAAGCGTAAAATATAGGGGTTCGGCGCTAAGGTTGGTATTCTTAATCGACTAGAGCCGCGTTCGCCGATCCTCGGTCAAACTGGCGTGCCTTGAGCCGCAAATCTCGCTAAAACATTCAGGAGTTCTAAATTGTCAAAACGCTATCTTTTTACCTCTGAGTCGGTGACGGAGGGTCATCCTGACAAGATTGCAGATCAGATATCGGATGCGATCCTCGACGCCTGCCTGAAGGAAGATGCCTACAGCCGGGTCGCATGTGAAACCCTCACGGCCACCGGTCTGGTAGTGATTGCAGGCGAAATTACCACCAAGGCGTACGTCGATTTCCAGTCGCTGGTCAGGGGAGTCGTAGCGTCGATCGGTTACGACAACGCTCTCTACGGGTTCGATTCGAACACCTGCGCGGTGATCTCGTCGATCAACAAGCAGTCGGGCGACATCGCCATGGGTGTGGACACCGGCGGCGCCGGCGACCAGGGCATGATGTTCGGGTATGCGACGAACGAAAACCAAGACTACATGCCGACCGCCATCCATCTGGCGCACAAATTGACGCAGCGGCTTTCGGAAGTCCGCAAGAACGGCACCCTTCCTTATCTCCGGCCCGACGGTAAATCCCAAGTCACAGTTGAGTACGATGAGAACCACAAGCCGGTGCGCATCGACGCGGTGGTCATTTCATCGCAGCACTCGGAGAATGTGACCAACGATGAACTCCGTGCCGACGTGCTGAAGCACGTCATCCAGGCTGCGCTTCCGGCGGAAATGCTGGACGAAGACACCAAGTACCACATCAATCCGACCGGACGATTCGTGATTGGCGGCCCGATGGGCGACACGGGTTTGACCGGCCGCAAAATCATTGTCGATACCTACGGTGGAATGGGCCGTCATGGCGGCGGGGCGTTCAGCGGCAAGGACCCGACGAAGGTCGATCGCTCGGCCTGTTACATGGCGCGGTATATCGCGAAGAACATCGTTGCCGCCGGACTGGCGGACCGCTGCGAAGTACAGCTGGCCTATGCCATCGGCGTTGCCGAGCCGGTCAGCGTGCTGATCGATACCTTCGGGACAGCCAAGGTGGACGAGTCGAAGATCTCCGACCTCGTACGCGCCAACTTCCAACTGACCCCAAAGGGAATCATCGAGTCCTTGAACCTGCGGCGACCGATCTATCGCAAGACCGCTGCATACGGACATTTTGGACGAAACGAACCAGAGTTTACCTGGGAGCGGACCGACAAGGCGGCGACGCTGAAAGAGCAGGCTGGCCTGGCTACGGCCGGTGCGCAGAAGACAACCAAGTAAAATCGAAACCGGGACGCCTGTATCCGAGGCGTCCTACCACCAACCTTGAGCCACAATCGCGACCTGCGAAAGCCGTTCGCGCGCCAACACATCCAGGTAAGGACGAGACTTATGTCAACGACCACTACGCCGAGCATAGGCGACATCGCCAATATTGAGCTGGCTGATATGGGCAAGAAACGCATCGAGTGGGCCAACCAGTCGATGAAGGTGCTCCAGATCATCCGGAAAGAGTTCATCAAGAACCAGCCGCTGAAGGGCATGCGCATTTCGGCTTGCCTGCACGTTACGGCTGAAACTGCCAACCTGGCGATCACCCTGCGCGACGGCGGCGCCGAAGTTGTATTGTGCGCTTCGAATCCGCTCTCCACGCAGGACGATGTCGCTGCCTGCCTGGTGCGCGACTACAACATTCCGGTCTTCGCGATCAAGGGTGAGGACAACGAAACGTATTACTCGCACATCATGGCGGCGCTCGATCATAAGCCGCACATCACGATGGACGATGGCGCTGACCTGGTTACGATCGCATTGACCAAGCGCAAGGAAGTGCTCGACGGAATCATCGCGGGAACCGAAGAAACGACCACTGGGGTCATTCGCCTGCGCGCGATGGCCAAGCAGGGCGTATTGAACTATCCGATCATCGCGGTCAACGACGCCGACACCAAGCATCTGTTCGACAACCGCTACGGTACGGGACAGTCGACGATTGACGGCATCGTACGCGCGACCAACTATCTGCTCGCCGGCTCCAAGTTCGTGGTAGCGGGCTACGGATGGTGTGGCCGCGGTTTGGCCAGCCGTGCGCGTGGTCTGGGTGCGGAAGTCATCGTTACCGAGATCGATCCCACGAAGGCAATCGAAGCCGTCATGGATGGTTACCGCGTGATGAGCATGGACGAAGCCGCGAAAATCGGCGACGTGTTCTGCACTGTGACGGGCAACAAGAGCGTCCTTCGCAAGGAACACTTCGAGGCGATGAAGGACGGAGCCATCATCTCGAACTCGGGACACTTCAACGTCGAGATCGACATCCCAGCGCTGGAGAAAATGTCGTCCTCGAAGCGGACTACTCGTGGCTTCGTGGAGGAATTTTCGCTAAAGGATGGACGCAAGATCAACCTTCTGGGCGAAGGCCGACTCATCAACCTGGCTTCGGCGGAAGGACATCCGCCATCTGTCATGGACATGAGCTTCGCCGATCAGGCGCTGTCAGTGGAGTACCTGGTGAAGAACCATGCTTCGCTGGAGAAGAAGGTTTTCGCGGTTCCAGAAGATCTGGACAAGCGTGTGGCCAAGCTGAAGCTTGAGTCGATGGGGATCAAGATCGACCGGCTTACACTGGAGCAGGAAGAATACCTGGCGAGCTGGTCCGAGGGAACCTAGAAGCACTTGGCAACAGTCAGTTGCAGCGGGGCGGCGGAGACGCCGCCCTGCTTTTTTAGCGCCGGGACAGCTTGGCAGTTACAAGACCACCAATGTGATTCCCCGGTTTCCTTTGCCGAAGTCGCGGTCGGTTTGTAAGTCGGGATACCGCTTCAGCAAGTTCCATGCTGCTTCGTCGCTCTTGCGCCAATTCTCTCCGTAGATGCAAGCGCAGATTTCGCCACGCTCCGCCATCTGCCGCAATTCCGATTGGAGAGCGATTCTAAGGTCTCCGCCAACGCCGCTTGACCCATAGCCATGGATTAGCTTCAGGACACTGACCGGCTGGCGACGAGCCGCTTGTAGCGCGCTCAGCAGTCTACTCTTAGCCACGGGAATCGTCGGCATCCCGTGCTCCAGATCTACGGTTTGCATCAAGCAGTTCGGCATCCGAAATCCACAATATCACTGGCCACCACTGAGACGCGAAAACCTGCTCGACCGAGAAACATGTAAAAAGTTACGGACATTCACCGCAAAATAGCCTTAGCTAGCGCTTGAACATCGACATGGTTACTTTCCTGGGCTGCGCAGTGGCCCTTTGGTAACTCTTTGAGAACGTTGATCTGAAAGATGATATTTTCTACGTTTCGTGCATTTTTCCGTAGAATTGGAGGTGACCTTGATGGTACTTTAGTAACTTCAGGAGTGGTTGCGATTCGTTGTATTGTGGTTTGGACGATTAATGACCACCGAATCACATCCCGACCTGAGAAATGCGGTTCGATTTCCTCTGCATTTACCTGTAACGCTGAAGACTTCGGCGGCAGAGCATCGGGCTGAGACGATAGACATCTCCGCCGGCGGAATATTGTTTCGAACAGAAACAGAGGTGGAGGTGGGTGCAACGGTAGAATTCACCGTCTCGATGCCGGGTGATGTGTTGGCATCGGACCGTGACATTGAAGTGAAGTGTCAGGGTCGAGTAGTTCGATGCAGCCAAGACGATTCTGGCCGGACAGTAGCGGTTGTCATCGATGAATACAAGTTTGAGCGTCACTGAACGAGTCGCATCCACAACTCTGCGCAGCAGCGTAGAGAGCCCAACCTTTAAAACCGGAGTATCGGGAGACCCGCTGTTGGACGAATCGAAGCCGTCTGCGGTGCGCCTGATCGTAGCGGACTCGGAAGCGATCTTTCGAGTCGGCATGGGTAAGATTTTTGCCCTGGAGAAGGACCTCGAAGTAGTGGCTCAGAGCGAGACGCTACAGCAGACGTTCGCCGCAGCAACGAATACGCCTGCCGACGTAATCCTTTTCGAGGCAGGTTTGTCGTCTAATCCCGCCGATTCGATTTCCGAAGTCATTCGCCGTGCGCAGCCTGGTACAAAGATCATCGTCGTTGCACATCGGACCAGTGAAGACGAAACCGTAGACTATCTTCGCCGCGGGGTGCGTGGCATCCTGACACGCTCGGTATCGCCGGATTTGCTGGTGCGCTGCGTGCGCAAAGTCGCAGCAGGAGAAACCTGGCTCGACAATCAAGGCGTGAATTGGGTGATCGAAGCGTATCGCACCCAGGCTGAGCAGGGAATGGCGCCCAAACACCAACTTCGCCTCAGCGAGAAGGAAATGCTCATTATCGGCGGCGTCACCCAGGGCTTGAAGAACAAGGATATTGCTCTCGAGGTGGGTACTACGGAGCAAGTAGTCAAGAACTACCTGCGGAAGATCTACGACAAGTTGGGTGTTTCGGACCGTTTGGAATTGGCGCTCTACAGCATGCATCGCCGCTTGCTCGACGGCTACATTCCTGCGGGTGGGCGACATATTCCCCAACCGACGGGGATGAACGGTTCCACCGCCCCGCCTGCGCCGAGCGCAACGGGGAACGGAAAGAAAGAGTAATTCTTTCCCTTCGGCACGCCTCGTTTGGGCAGCCGTAAATGCTTGCCGGCCTGCTTTCCGTGAGTCTTTGGCAAACCGCCGCGCTACAATACTTGGTTCCGTTTCAGATTAGTTATCGACCAGCGTCTGCGCGGGGCTGCGTTTTAATTCGAATTCCGGAGAGTCTCATGAAGGGTGATCCCAAAGTCATTGATTTTCTAAACCAAGTATTGAAAGCCGAGCTCACGGCAATCAATCAGTATTTCCTTCACGCCGAAATGTGCGAGAACTGGGGTTATGAGCGGCTGGCGAAGATGATTCGCAAAGAGTCGATTGAAGAGATGCAGCATGCCGAAAAGCTGATGGAACGGATCCTCTACCTTGACGGCACGCCAAATATGAGCGATTACTTTAAGATCAATATTGGGCAGACCGTGGAGCAGCAGTACAAGAATGATCTGCAACTCGAATACGACGCGGTCAAGCGACTGAATGACGGCATCCAAATGTGCATTTCGCTGAACGACGGCGGATCGCGCGAACTGGCAGAGAAGATCCTTTCCGACGAAGAACATCACATTGACTGGCTCGAGGCGCAACTGCATGCCATCGGCGAGATGGGCTATCAGAACTATCTCGCGCAGCAGTTAAAGGAAGAAGAGTAGCGCCACGCCCACATTGCGGCAGGCCTTACCAGATACGTTACAATCGATACACTGAGGTCGCGACAGGTTGTCGCGGCCTCCCGTTTCCCAACGGAGAGATGGCCGAGTGGCTGAAGGCGCACGCTTGGAAAGCGTGTGTACTCGAAAGGGTACCCAGGGTTCGAATCCCTGTCTCTCCGCCATATTTTCAATAAGTTACGTCGCGCCGTAGTCAAATAGTTGATCGTTGTTACCCAAGCAACGTTATGTAGTTGGCTGTTGCTTGCCGGCATGGCAGTTGCGCAGACGCTGTCGCCGGCACCGGCCCAACCGGTTCCTTCCGGTATTCGCTTCGACGAAATAGCAGCAAAGGCCGGGTTGCACTTCACGACCGAGAATTCCCCGACACCCAACAAGAATCAGATTGAAACCATGGTGGCCGGAGTGGCTTTGTTTGACTATGACGGCGACGGGTATCTGGACATCTTACTGGTCAACGGCGCGGCAATTCCATCGCTGCAGAAAGAGTCTCCGAAGTATTGGAACCGGCTGTTCCATAACAATCACGACGGCACGTTTACCGATGTCACTGAGAAGGCAGGTCTCGCGGGCTCTGGCTACGGGATAGGCGTTGCGGTGGGCGATTATGACAATGACGGACGTCCAGACATCTTCGTTGCCAATGTGACCGGCAACCAGCTCTTCCACAACAACGGTGACGGCACGTTTACCGATGTGACCGAGAAAGCCGGATTGTCGGGCGCCAAACTCAATGGCAGGAAGATGTGGTCGGTCGGAGCAGGATGGTTTGACTACAACAATGACGGCCTGCTCGATCTCTTTGTGGTGAATTACTGCCAGTGGGAGGTGAACAAGGATCCGTACTGCGCGGTGAAGAATGGAGTGCGCGCGTACTGCCATCCCAAGCAGTATGGCCCGCTGCACAACACGCTCTATCGCAACAATGGTGACGGCACGTTTACCGATGTGTCCGAAGAGACGGGGATCGCGCAGCTCGAAGGCAAGGGCATGAGCGTCAGCTTCGCCGACTACGACGGCGATGGGTTCCTGGACGCGTTCGTCGCCAACGACACGACGCCGGCCTTCCTGTTCCACAACCTGAAGGGCAAGAAGTTCGAGGAAGTTGGTGTGACTGCGGGCGTGGCTTATGCGCCTGACGGAGGCGCGCTGTCGGGGATGGGTTCGGACTTCCGCGACGTGAACAATGATGGTTTGCCTGACATCTGGTACACGGCGGTCGAGCATGAGACGTTTCCCATGCTGATCAATCAGGGAGGCGGATCGTTTGTCGATCAGTCGGCGACCGACGGACTGCGTTCCACGGTCGATATGTCGGGCTGGGGAAATGGCATCTTCGACTTCGACAACGATGGATGGAAGGACCTGTTCGTCGCGCGGTCGAACGTGATGGACAACATCAGCCTGTTGAATCTCCAGCCGCACTTACGAAGAGCCGAATGCGGTCTTTCGCAACCTGGGGAATGGGAAGTTCGAGGATGTCAGCGCAACCGCTGGGCGCGGATTTCCAACTCAAGGCTGCGCATCGTGGCGTGGCGTTTGGCGATCTGGACAACGATGGGCGGATTGACGCGGTGGTTTCGGTGCTTGGCGGCGAGGTGAAGTTGTTCCACAACGTATCGCCGACCACAAATCACTGGATCCTGTTGAAGCTGGTGGGAACCAAAAGCAATCGCATGGGAATCGGCGCACAGATTCACATCGTGACTCCGGACAACAAGTCGCAATGGAACGAGGTGACGACGGCGACGGGATACGCGTCGTCGAGTGATAGCCGGGTGCATTTTGGTCTCGGCGCAAATGCGCGGATCAAAGAAATCGAGATTCGCTGGCCGAGCGGAATCCGCCAGACACTGCACGATGTGGCGGCTGACCAGATTCTCACCGTCGAAGAACCTCGAGCGGCTACGAAATAGCCTTCCGTCGTTTTATTTTCCCGGTCCATTCTGCTCTGCCTGTTTGTCCTTCTGCTGGGCCTGATTCAGTCGCTGAAATGTCGCGCGAGCGCGTGCGGCATCGTTCTTTCTTCCGGCGAGAGCGTAGGCGCTGCCAAGGGCGAAGTAGAGCCTCGCCTCGTTCGGGTATGCTTTGCCGGCAATTTCCAACTCCGGAATGGCGTGCTGATAGTCGCCGGTGTCGAGCAGTAACAGCCCTAACAAATAATGTCCCAGCGGAATTGTGGGGTTGAGCTTTACGGCCTCTTGAGCGTAAGGAATGCCTGCCTGCGAGTTCAACTTATATTCGGCTGCGGCGATCTTGAGCCGGGCCAGAACATCCTGAGGCTGATTCTGAATCTCGGCCTGAAACTGCTGGATGGCCGCGTCGGTATCGCCGGTGTCGAGGAGCAGCAGACCCGCGGCATAGTGAATGTTGGGGAACTTTGCGTAGTCGGTCGTAAGCGGACCGAGGATCGCTTTCGCCTCTTCGTACTTCTTCTGGCCGACCAGGCATCCGGCGTGGCCAATGCCCGATACGATGCCAGCGTCGGAACCCGCCGGCGTTTTGGCATTCATGCGCAGCAGCGTCATTCCCAGCGCGGTATCGATCTCGGGGCTGGTTGTTCCTTCAAGGCATAGCTGTTGCAGAAGGCTTTGCGCGTGTTCAAACTTGCCATCGCGCTGTAGCAATACTGCTTCGTGATAGACCAGCACCTGACGGAGTTCTTTGTCGGAAGAGATGCCAAGATTGGTCGCTGCCTCGAGGTTCTTCAGGGCGCTATTGTCCTGACCGAGTTCGAACTCACACAAGCCGAGCATCGCATGCGCCATGCCGTTTTTGGGCTGGAGCGCGACTAGCTTCTCGAAGCTCTTCGCGGCTGCGGTGTAACTGTTGGTGTCGTACTGCGTGGTTCCGAGCGACCACCAGCCTTCGGCCCAGTTTGGCCGTAGCGCGAGCGCCTGTTTGTAGAGCAGAACGGCTTCGTCGAGGCGGTCGGCATCGCGGGCCGCGTTGGCTTTGGCGGAGAGCGTAGCGAAGTCCTGCGCCTGAAGCGGGCAAGCTAGGAACACCGAGATCACGAGAACGCAGAGTGCGACGGTTGTTCGAAGATTTCGGGCTACGGAAAAAGTCGAACAAGCAGATTCCCCGCGGGCTAAAGCCCGCGAGGAATGACAAAAACAAACGGCTTGGGCGCTGGCTTGAGGGCCAGCTCTACCTAAAACAAACATTTTCCGCGAACGAACATTTTCGCAGTCTTTGAAGTCGTGGCCTGATACAAAGCTGTCTGCGTTGTGGATTCTCGCAGGCAGCCGCGTTTCCGCAACGAAAGCCTACCACTGCGACAACTCCAGCACGGCGAGGCCATTGGCCGGGACGTCGAGTTCGATTGCGCCGTTCTTCAGTGTGACGGCTTCCGGTGGCGCTAACGCGCTTTCGCGATTGAGCTGGTCGATCTGCGCCTGCGTTGGATATCTCGGACTTCCCATCGCACGATAGGCACCCCAGCTATTGCTGTGGGTTTCGTCAACGCGGCGGACGAGCACGGGTTCGGGCGGCATTGACGTTGCGGAATTCCAGGCGGAAATGTTGCGACGCGCCGCCTTTTTGATCGGGTTCGACTTCGTTCCATACTGGCGACGACGAGTGCTCCGTCGGCGCGACGGGTGACCAAAATGTTGTTCGCTGGATTGGCGAGGCGCTCAGACCCCAACTGATGCAGCAGGGCGTAGTCGTAGAACGCAGGCTTCTTAATGCCGCCGACGGCGATCAGTCCGAAACCGTTGTGGAACGGGTCTTCGGGCACGCCTCCTTCTTCGAAGACGTCGTCGAAGGTCCAGTAGGACATCATGTCCACCAGGCCGTCGCACTGCACGATGTCATAGGCAAGCGCGGGGCCGACGTAGGTACTGTCGCGGGCACCAAGATCGCCGTAGGAAGGTACATTCCATTCGGTCCAGAAGAGCGGAAGCTGCGGGCGTCCTGACGCCTTGATTTGACCGCGCACCTTCTTAATCGCACGGCACACGCGCTGGTTCATCGGAATCTGTTCGTTGGTATGGAAGAGGTTCTCGACCGTGTCGTCGCCGTAACCGTGGGTGGAAACGAAGTCGATGGGCACATTTTGCTGCGAAACATGCGCCAGAAACGGCTCGATCCAGTCGGCTGCGGCCGTTGCCGGACCACCCACTCGAAGCAGCGGCGAAACCGATTTCAAGGCGCGAGCGGTATGGTCATACAACTCGAAGTAGGTCGGCTGCTTGGGATTGCCCGCCCAGAAATCGATATTCGGCTCATTCCAGACTTCGAAATACCACTGCGAAACTTCCGCGATGCCGTAGCGCTCCACCAGGTGCTGGGCGAAGTGGTGGATGAGGTCGTCCCACTTGGCGTAGTCCCGGGGCGGTGAGACGTTCTGCTTGTACCAGAAGGGATGGATCGCGTTCGGGTCGGAAGCCAGCGCCTTAGGCATGAAGCTGATCTCGACCACGGGACGGACGCCGTTGGCCAGCATGCCATCGTAAATTTCGTCCACGTAGGTGAAGTTGTAGCGCGGCTTGCCGTCCTTGTCTTCGCTATAGACGCCAACTTCGTCGTGGAGGATGGCGTGTCCGCGCACGTAGCGGAAGTCGGTCGCCTGTTTCACTTCGCGAAGGTCGCTGCGAAAGGCGGCGCGAAGGGCGAGGACGGCGCGTCCCGAGCCGAACATCTGCTCCCAGAAGTGGGGGAATGGGGTGCCGGGTGCGGTTGCGTCGATGGTGATGGTTTGGGGGGTAGCTTGCGCGTGGAGCGTGGTTGGGAGTGAGAGCAGAGTGACGGACAATATGAGGAAAATCCCCACAATTGGCAAAAGATGGCGATTGTGGGCCACCCAGAGATGGGTCCTGAGGGGCCTCGCAGATACCTCCTCCCCCCTCCCCCGGTTCGCTTTAGAATCAGCAAGATACGTGCCGAAAGTGATGCAAAGTCGTGACAGTAAGGAAGTTATAGGTAAATAATAGAAAACGAAGGCAGTTGTCGATTGTTCGTTGTCGCTTCGTAAGGCGCGGAAAGGCGGACATGAAGAGCCTCCAAAATTCGGGCCGATAGCTGTCAGCTTCCAGCCATCGGCCGGCGAGCTAACAGTCAGGTCGTACAGGCTGCCCGAAAAGCGGCAGCGAATGGCAGTCGGAACTGATTGGTCCCACCCTTTCCCAGACGAACGGAAAGGATGGGGCACCCACAGAATGCCTGATGGGGACAAAACCCCACAATAAAAGCGTGACGAAAGAGTAAAAGGATTGCAAGAAGTTTCTGAGTAAATGTCGCAATGGCTTCCCGAATTGGGAAAGCCTCGAATCGACGGGCATCGTGAGCGAGTGTGGAATGGGTAGCCATGGGTAAAGCCCTCGAGGTCGGTGGCGTACGAAAAGCTGTCGTGCCTAAGGCACTCTGACGAATATAATGATTGCGCTACGACGCTGGCCTAAAGGCTAGCTCGGGGTACCCAGAACCGCTGAATCTTAGCGCCGACCTGATGCTCGAGCAAAGACCCACACAATCCCAAAGAAGGATTGTGTGGGGCACCCAGTGACCCGACTTGCGTGACGAAAAAGACCCAGTAAACCGTGAACTTCCCCAGGTTAGCGCGAAACGAGGGGCGCCAACCTGGGACACACGATGGCTGCGTGCTTCAGAACTGGAACCGGAATTCGATGGTGGCGGTACGCGAGCCCAGCGCTGACTGAACCTGCCCAAAGTTTGCGGCAGTGATGAAGTTACTAATGCCGCCGTTCCACGGGTTGCTTTGCGAGCTTCCTTTCAGGTTGAGGTTGTTGAACAAATTGAAGAAGCTGGCGCGAATCTGGAACTGCGCGCCTTCTCCCAATACTGGCATTGCGGGCAACCCGAATGACTTG
This sequence comes from uncultured Acidobacteriaceae bacterium, assembly GCA_963738905.1. GTDB lineage: Bacteria > Acidobacteriota > Terriglobia > Terriglobales > Acidobacteriaceae > DASRAA01. The sequence continues at coordinate 1,019,161 of CAVTYG010000002.1, read as the reverse complement.
GTTAAGGTCGCGTCTACGTCGAAGTAGTGCGGCCCGGGCAAGCTGTTCCTGATGACAGGAGAGACCGGCGGCGCCGGGCCCACGGCGGGGAATGGCGGAGTCGGCACGGGCGGGTTCGTGTAATACGCCGTACCACCGTTGGGGAAGTTCGTGTTGCCGGCGGTGGAGTTGTTGGTCGAATTGGGTCCGTTACCCGGGCCCGACATGAAGGCCGAGTTACTGGTGTCGATGTTCACAGGAGCAATCTGGTCACCGGGCCGAATGTTGCAATCCGCGCTGGTGGAAACGACGATGCATCCCGGATTGTAGACCGGCGTCCAGGGGAAGCCGGAGTGCCAGTTGAGAATGCCGGCGAGGGTCCATCCGCCGAGAAGTTGGCCCTCTAAGTTGTGTTTACCTGCAAACCAGGGGGTCTGCCAGACGCCAAAAGCTTTGAAGGCGTTGGTGACGTTGTAGTCGGCGGGGGCCCATGAGGCGCCGGGATTCCACATGTAAGGGTCGAGGTAATAGGGCTGGGAAGCATTGTCCATCAGCTTGCTCCAGCGATAGTCGGCTTCAAACTGGAACCACCGGCTGAATCCATGGCGAACGCCGACGAGCATGGCGTTGTAGTTGGAGTTGGCGTCGTCAGCGTTCCACTGAGTTTGCGTGACGGTCGGATTCAGCGGCGCACCGGCTACGCCATAGACAATGTTTTCGTCATACTGGCGAGTGAAATGGTGTCCGGTGTTGCCCTGATAGCCGAGGGTGAATACCCACTGGTAGCTAAACTCGTGTTGGACCTCGAGTGAGTAGCGGTAGTTGTAGGCGGTCGGCAACGAAGAAGGGAAGCCGGCGACGGTCGTCGTCCCGTTGAGCGGCAGGTTGTTCGGGCCGAAGGCGGAGATGGTGGATGGATTCGAGGGGAAGCCGTTGAAGTTGTGAACGTTGTCGGCGGTGGAGTAGAGAATCGGGCTCGTCGTCACGCCGCCGGTGGCGAAGAGTTGGGGAGAAACGACCAGGGGAGGATTGTCACGCCCATTGAGAGAGATCGCTTCCTCGAGGCCGGAGTATCCGATACCGAAGCCGCCACGGATTACAGTCTTGCCGCCGAACTTCTCCGGCGCCCAGGCGAAGCCGACCTGGGGGCCGAAGTTCGCCCAAGGGGCTTTCCACAAGTTGCCACCCTGGATGAGCTGCATTCCCGTGAGGGCATCGGCTGTGCTTGGGCCCAGAACTAAGCGACTGAGATTGTTTTCCTTGGAGTAGATTGAGCCGAAATACTGCCAGCGCAAGCCAAGGTTCAAGGTCAAGCTTGGGGTAACGCGCCAGTCATCCTGGAAATAGGCGCCCCAAACGGTGGAACGAATATCCTTTCGCACCGACGTTGGATTACCGGTGAGCGGGTTGAAAGCGCCGTTCTCGCCGGAAGGGGCATCGTTGAGAAAATCCCAGACGTTGTTGAAGAAGTATTGGGGCCGCGCCGACCATGGAGCTTCGTCAAGGAACTCGAGGCGCGTGACGTCGATGCCGAATTTGAAAGTGTGCGCGTTATGGACTTTGGTGACTTTGTCGGAAAGGTTGTAGGTCCACTGATCGAAGACGCTGGGGCCGGGCGCCCCGAAAAACTGAATGTTAGTGCCGCCATAGGGACTGGATTGATTGAGTGGGGCGAGATTGTCCTGAGGCAAACCCCAGGGTTCCTGCGGGTTGGAGGAGATCTCGTTCCAGCGCCAGCCGGCGGCGTTGAACCGTAACTCGTTCAGGATGGTCGGAGAAAAGGTGTGGTTCCAGAGCGCGGTAAAAGCGTTGTTGGTCTGGGTGTGGTTCCAGAGGTTCGCCGCCCGAACAGGGCCGTTGTAGAACGTGCTGCTTAAAGGCACCCAGTAGATTGACCCGGCGATCAGGTCTTTACTGGTGACGTTCCAGTCGACACGTCCGTTGTACTGGGTACTCACGTTGTTGTTGGGGTTGACGGTGTTGACTTCGAAAATGTCCGCAACGCCGTCCAATCCACTGCCGATACCGGGAATGCCCTGGCCGCCAAAAGTCGGGTCAAGGGTTCCCAAGGGTGAAGTGAGGGGTGAACCGACATCCAGACCCTGTCCGGGAATGGTTTTGCAGTTTACGCCTTCGCTGAGTCCGAGGCCTGCGCAAGTAGCGGGCAAAATGGAACTGTAGCTGGCGCCTTCACCCGGATAGTTGAGGAATTGCGACGCAACGCTTCCCGGGCGCGAAGAGGAATTAAATTGCGGAGTGGTATACCAACCGGTCGCGGTGCCTGTCGAAGCATTGGTGAGCCGTTCGAGAGAGAAGAAGCCGAAGAGCTTGTTCTTGATGATCGGGCCGCCGACGCTGCCGCCCCAAGTGTTGAAACGTCCGGTATCACGTTGCAGGCCCCGCTCGGATGCAGTGGTGTTGGTTGGGGTGTAGTACGAAAAGGGGCCATTCCAGCTTTGATAGGCATTCAGGCCGGGACGGTTGAGGCGGAAGAATGCGCTGCCGTGCCAATTGTTGGTTCCGTTTTTCGAGATGACTTGCATCTGGGCGCCGCCAAAGCGTCCGTTCTCGGCGTCGTAATCGCTGGTAACGATTTTCATTTCCTTGACGGACTCTTCATTGGGCGTGATGACCGCCGCGCCAGCCCAGGTGATGCTGTTGATGCTCACACCGTCGAGGGTGATGTTGTTGGCTTCCATCGGCGAACCGTTGGCGACGACCTGAACTTTGTTTTCCGTCTGGAATATTCCGGAGTTGGCTCCCGAGCCGCCCGGCCCGGTGTTTCCGGGAAGATTGTTCGTACCGCCTCCGGCACCTTGCGAGCCGTCGCCGAATGCCCCGGGAGCTAATTGGGCCAACTGAAAGACATCGCGGCCGAAGGAGGGCATCGTCTGCACCTCGCGAGTGCTGACGGTGCCGCTGATCATTCCGGTTTCGGTGTCAATGGCGGGGAGCGTGTTTCCGCTCACGGTGACGGTCTGAGAAGTTTCGCCAACTGCCAGCTCTACGTTGACCGCGTTGGCCTGCTCGGCAATGACCTGAACGTGATCAAGCACCTGCTTCTGAAAGCCCGCCTTTTCTACCGTGACGGTGTAGGTGCTGGGAAGCAGCGCGTTGAAGTTGTAAACTCCAGCGTCACTGGTGGTGGCCTGCTGTGACTGATTGGTCTCGTTGTTGGTAAGGGTCACGGTAGCGCCGGAGACGACCGCTCCTGAGGAGTCGGTGACTGTACCCTGGATGCTGGTGCGGTATTGGGCGACGGAGACTTCAGTGAGTCCAAGAAAAGCGCACGCTACCAGCACGAAAAAAGTCAGACGGCGACGAACATTCTTGCTTTGGATTTTTTCGAAAGAGTCTGAAAACCAGCGCGGATGGCACACCAACCGGGGACGACGAACAACCGTTATCATTTTGCAACCCTCGTGCGCCTGTGGATTCGGATAGGGTCGGAGTAGGTTGCCTACAAAAGTGTAAAGGTGTGCGAATCGTGCTACTACTCTGGACGGGAAGCATCGTTAGAACCAACTTATCAATGTCCATTCATTGCCTCGAATTGCGAGCTGATCACGGTTGGAATCGCGGTCGGCTTGGCAGTGTTCTTCGGCTCACCGTCGTCAATCTCCTGTTTTTTTCATTCGCTAGTTGCTGGGTCGTCGCACAATCCCCCGTTAAGAACGAGGTGGGCTGGGTCAATCCGTATATTGGCACGGCGGGCGGCGGCAGCGACTACGGCGGGACGATGCCGCTGGTGACTACTCCGTTTGGCATGACGAACTGGACGGCACAGACCCGGCAGAACCGCATCAGTGTGACGTCATACGCGTGGGAGGACGCGACGATATCGGGGTTCATTGGGACGCATCAGCCGGCAATCTGGATGGGCGACTTCGGCTATGTGACGGTGATGCCGGAAGTGGACAGCGTGAAGATAGCGCAGCAGGAACGCGCACTACGATTCAAACGCGCCGACGAGGTGGCGACCCCTTATTACTACTCGGTAGTTCTAGATGCCGGCAAGGATCGCCAGATAAAAGCAGAAGTCACGGCCACCGATCATTGTGGCTTTCTGCGGTTCACGTTTCCGGAGGCGGCTCAGCGCGGCGTCCTGGTAGAAGCGTCGCGTAAGGGGATCGACGGCTACGTGGCAGTCGATCGCGAACGGCAGGAAATCGTGGGCTACAACACTGATCGAATGGACGCGCATCTGGGTCCGCTGGCACTGCCGAACTTCAAGGGATATTTCGTCATTCAGTTCGACAATCCGTTTACTGCATTGCAGCTGCAGGGGAAGCCCAGTGCCACGGCTACGCATCCCTCGATGACGGGGAAAGACGTTGGTGCTTACGTGAGCTTTGCCCCGGGCGATTCGACGCTGGTGGAGGTCAAGATCGGCACGTCGTTTATCAGCATCGAGCAGGCACGAGCGAATTTGGAGAAGGAGATTCCGGCGTGGGATTTCGACGGAGCAGTCACGGCGCTGAAATCGACCTGGAACACGAAGTTGGGGCTGATTGAGATCGACGGCGCGACTGACGATCAGCGAACTATTTTCTACACCGGGCTCTATCACGCGATGTTGTATCCGCGGCTGTTTTCGGAGTATGGGCGGTACTACAGCGCCTTTGACGACAAGGTCCACGACGGTGTTTCGTACACGGCCTATTCGCTGTGGGACACGTTTCGAGCGGAACACGGCCTGCTCACGCTGATTGCACCAGAACGCGTGGGGGACATGGTGCAAGCGCTGCTGCAGAACTATCAGCAGGGTGGATGGATGCCGAAGTGGCCGAATCCGTCGTACACCAACATCATGATTGCGACCCATGCCGATGCGGTGGTAGCGGAGGCGATCAACAAGGGCTTTCACGGGTTCGATTACGGACTGGCTTACGAAGCGGCGTATAAGGACGCGATGACGCCTCCGGATGGCGATACGACGCGTCAGTGGAAAGATCGCGAGGAGCACACTCCATACGAAGCGCGGGCCGGGCTGACCTATTCGAAGACGCTGGGATTTGTGCCGGCCGATAAGACGGCGGAGTCGGCCTCGAGCACGCTGGAAGACGGCTACGACGATTACGCCGTCGCGGAGATCGCGAAGGCGGCAGGGAAGCAGAGCGATTACCAGTTCTTTCTGAAGCGCTCGCTGAACTATAAGTTGCTGTTCAATCCGGCAACCGGATTCATGCAGGCGCGCAATTCGGATGGGTCATGGGCGGCCCCTGACGTGGGCTGGACCGAAGGCGACCAGTGGGCCTACACGTGGGCGGTGATGCACGACGTTCCGGGACTGATCGACCTGATGGGGGGCCGCGAGGCGTTCAACCGCAAACTCGACGAGCACTTTGCCGGTGGACACAACCATCATGACAACGAGCCGAGCCATCATTACCCGTACCTGTACGACTTCAGCGGCGAGCCGTGGAAAACGCAGGCCAAGGTGCGCGAGATTATGGCGCAAGCCTACTCGAACACGCCGTCGGGTATGCTCGGCAATGAAGATTGCGGGCAGATGTCGGCGTGGTACATCTTTAGCGCGATAGGCTTTTACCCGGTGAATCCGGTTTCGGGCGAGTACATGATCGGCAGCCCATTGTTTCGCACCGTCAAACTCCATCTTCCGAACGGCAAGACCCTGGTGATTTCGGCGCGGGAAAATTCCGCGAAGAACATGTACATCCAGTCGGCAGAGTTAAATGGAAAGCCGCTGACGATTCCTGTATTGACGTGGGAGCAGATCCAGAGCGGCGGAATCCTGACGTTTGAAATGGGCCCTACGCCGTCAAAGTGGGGCGCAGATTGGAAGCCAGTTCCACTCGGGCAGTCGTTGCATCACGCTGCTGTCAAATAGCCCAGCGTTGGACTGCGTACTTGTTACGTTTTGGTGAATACTTTCGGGGGCCGGGCAATCCAATGTATAAGGACGGTTTCCCGGATTATGGGAGGCCGCAAGACTGCAATCTTCCTATAAACTCTATAGCTGGGAACCGGCCGCTTCGGTGGCAAAAGGTGAGGAGGCAGCATGAAAGCGACCCAACAACTTCACGATCTGGGGCAGAGCCTGTGGCTCGACAACATTACGCGCGACATCCTGAATAACGGCGTTTTAAAGGGTTATATCGACGACCTGTCCGTAACGGGTTTGACGTCGAATCCGACGATCTTCGATAACGCTATTTCGAAGAGCTCGTTGTACGACGCTGCCCTCCAGGAGTCGATGAGCAAGGGCCTGTCAGGCGAGGACATGTTCTTCGATCTGGCGCTGGATGATCTGACCCGTGCGGCCGACCTGTTCCGGCCGATTCATAACCAGACGAAGGGCGTGGATGGTTGGGTGTCACTCGAGGTTTCGCCGCTGCTGGCCTATGACACTGCAGCTACGCTGGAGTCAGCAAAAGCACTGAGCCAGAAGGCGGCGCGTCCCAACCTGTTCATCAAGATTCCGGGCACACCGGAAGGTTTGCCGGCCATCGAGGAAGCGATTTTCGCCGGGGTGTCGATTAACGTCACGCTGCTGTTCTCGCGAGAGCAGTATCTGGCAGCAGCCGATGCGTATGCGAAGGGAATTGAGCGTCGCATCGCAGCGGGTTTGCCGGCGAATGTCGGTTCGGTTGCGTCGGTGTTCATTAGCCGGTGGGACGTAGCCGCGAACAAAAAGACGCCGAACGAGTTGCACGACCAGCTCGGCATTGCCATTGCCAAGCGCACCTACAAGGCGTATCGCGACCTGCTGGCAACTCCGCGGTGGCAGAAGATTGTCCAGGCGGGCTACAACCCGCAGCGTTTGCTGCTGGCTAGCACGGGAACCAAAGATCCCAAGGCCTCCGACATTTTGTACATCAAGGCGCTGGCGGCGCCGGACACGGTCAACACCATGCCGGAAGGCACGCTGAAGGCATTTGCCGATCACGGAGAAATTGCCGGCGTGATGCCGGTGGATGGCGGCGACTGTGAGCAGGTCATCAAGAAGTTCACCGACGCTGGGGTTGACGTCGATGCGCTGGGACAGCAGCTTCAGACGGAGGGCGCAGACGCCTTTGTTAAATCGTGGAACCAGCTTTTGGGTGTGATCGATTCCAAGACGGCTGTGCTCAAGTAAGTTGAGTGGTACCGAAACAAAAACCCGGATGAGCTGCTGACCTCCGGCAGCCACAGGGAACCCTGAAGTCAGACTTTTTAGCTGCGCTGTAGCCGGCACAACAGCGCAGCCGCGGCTTGCTGTTGAGAATTCACTCGAAGCGACAGGAGCAGAGTATGGCGGGCAGGTTGCAGGCTTTAAAGCGCCGTCGGGCATGGAAGGCGCTGGCGTCACACTACAAACAAGTCAGTAAACTTCATCTCCGCAATCTATTCTCCGAAGACCCGCAGCGTGGCGAGCGTTTCACCGCGGAAGCAGACGGCATCTTTCTGGATTATTCCAAGAACCGAATCACCGACGAGACCCTGAAACTTCTGCTGGAACTGGCAGAGGAATCTGGGCTGCGCAAGCGCATCGACGCGATGTTCAAAGGCGAGAAGATCAACGTCTCGGAGAAGCGCGCCGTGCTGCACATTGCTTTGCGGGCCCCGAAAGACGAGGTCATCAAGGTTGACGGCAAGAATGTTGTGCCTGCGGTCCACGCCGTGCTCGACAAGATGTCGGCGTTCTGCGATCGGGTGCGCAGCGGTGAGTGGAAAGGCCACACCGGCAAGCGCATTCGTAACGTTATCAATGTTGGAATCGGCGGGTCGGACCTGGGCCCGGTGATGGCCTACGAAGCGCTGCGTCATTACAGCCAGCGCGATATGACCTTCCGCTTCGTGTCGAATGTCGACGGCACCGACTTTGCCGAAGCGGTGTTTGGGCTGAATGCCGATGAAACGCTGTTCATTATTTCGTCGAAAACATTTACCACCTTGGAGACGATGACCAATGCCCACACGGCGCGTGACTGGGCGCTGGCCGCATTGGGTGGGGATGAGGCGTCCATCGCAAAGCACTTCGTTGCGGTTTCGACCAACGCTGCGGACGTGGCCAAATTCGGAATCGACACCGCCAACATGTTCGAGTTCTGGGACTGGGTTGGCGGGCGCTATTCCATGGATTCGGCCATCGGACTCTCGACCATGCTGGCGATTGGCCCGGACAATTTTCGGGCGATGCTGAGCGGCTTCCACCAGATCGATGAGCACTTCCGCACCACGCCGTTTGAGCGCAACCTGCCGGTGCTGATGGGACTGCTCGGCGTCTGGTACAACGATTTCTTCGGCGCACAGACGGTTGCGGTGCTGCCGTACGAGCAATACCTGAAGCGCTTTCCTGCTTACCTACAGCAGCTCACGATGGAGAGCAACGGCAAGCACGTAACGCTGAACGGTAAGGAAATCGAATACCAGACTGGACCGATTTACTGGGGCGAGCCGGGAACGAACGGGCAGCACTCGTTCTACCAGCTCATTCACCAGGGGACCAAGCTGATTCCGTGCGACTTCATCGGCTTCTATAAGGCGCTTAATCCGCTGGGCCGGCATCATGACCTGCTGATCGCCAATGTGTTCGCGCAAACCGAAGCTCTGGCATTCGGGAAGACGGCTGAGCAGGTCAAAGCCGAAGGAACGCCGGACTGGCTGGTGCCGCACCGTGTGTTCCTGGGCAACCGTCCGTCGAACACCATTATGATCGAGGAGCTCACGCCTGAAACGCTGGGTAAACTAGTCGCTCTGTATGAGCACATCGTGTTTACCGAGGGAACGGTGTGGAACATCGACTCGTTCGACCAGTGGGGCGTGGAGTTGGGCAAGGTGCTGGCGCTGAAGATCGTGCCGGAGCTGGAAAGCCCGAACCAGCCTGACCTGCATCACGACAGCTCAACCAACAATCAGATTCTTCGTTATCGAGCGCGCAAGTAGCGCAACGAATTTCTTCGAGGGGGAAGCAATCATGCAACTCGGAATGGTAGGTCTTGGGCGCATGGGCGCCAATATGGTGCGTCGTCTGATGAAAGACGGGCACAACTGCACGGTTTTCGACATGTCGCAAAAGTCGGTCGAGGAACTGGCCAAAGAGGGAGCGACCGGCGCATCGTCGATCCAGGACTTTGTCAGCAAACTCCAAAAGCCGCGGGCGATCTGGTTGATGATTCCGGCCGCAGTCGTGGATTCGACCATTGCACAGATCGTGCCCTTTCTCGAGGCCGGTGACATCCTGATTGATGGCGGAAACTCGTACTACATCGACGATATTCGCCGCGCCAAGGACCTCGAGCCGAAGGGGATCAATTACGTGGATGTCGGCACCAGCGGCGGAGTTTGGGGACTGGAGCGCGGCTATTGCCTGATGATTGGCGGCCCAGACGCGGCAGTGAAGCATCTTGATCCGATCTTCAGGACGATCGCGCCGGGCCCGGGCGATATTCCTCGCACACCGGGCCGCGAGAAGCTGGGCGGCACAGCCGAAATGGGCTATCTGCATTGCGGACCGAGCGGCGGCGGCCACTTCGTGAAGATGGTACATAACGGTATCGAGTACGGAATCATGGCGGCGTACGCCGAAGGGCTGAATGTTCTGCATTCCGCCGACGTCGGTAAGCAGACCCACGCTGCCGATGCTGAAACCACACCGTTGCGCGACCCAGAGCATTACCAGTACGACTTCAACCTTCCCGATGTGGCGGAAGTATGGCGGCGGGGCAGCGTCATTGCTTCGTGGTTGCTCGACCTGACCGCGTCGGCGCTCGCCGGCGATCCGACGCTGTCGAAGTTCGCAGGTCGCGTTTCCGACTCGGGCGAAGGCCGCTGGACGATCAAAGCCTCGATCGACGAAGCTGTGCCTACGCCGGTGCTCACGGCAGCGCTGTACGAGCGCTTCAGTTCGCGCGGTGAAGCCGAATTCGCCGATAAGCTGCTTTCAGCGATGCGATTTGAGTTCGGCGGTCACCTGGAAAAAAAGTAAGGTCAAACGCGAGAGGGTGAGATGAAGCTCGAAGTGCTGGACGATGCTCAAGCCGCGGCGGAGCGGGCAGCGGCGATCATCGCGGAAGACGCGCGCGCGGCCGTGGCGGCGCGCGGCAAGTTCACCATGGCGGTCAGCGGTGGAAACACTCCATGGGTCATGCTTCGCGCGCTCGCAAACCAGGAGGTACCGTGGTCCAGCATCGAGATCTTCCAGGTCGATGAGCGTGTGGCTCCCGACGGCGATCCCGACCGCAACCTGACCCATCTGCACGAAAGCCTGCTGAGCCACGCACCCATCTCGAAGCAGCAGATTCATGCCATGCCGGTGGTGCTGCCCGACCTTGATGCGGCTGCCAAGCAGTACGCGCAGACCTTGCGCGACGTGACGGGGATGCCCGCCACGCTCGATCTGGTACACCTTGGCCTTGGACCCGACGGTCATACGGCGTCGCTGGTGCCGGGGGATCCGGTGCTGAAGATTCGCGATGCCGATGTGGGGGTAACCGCTCCTTATATGGGGCATCGCCGCATGACCCTGACGTATCCCATGCTCAATCGGTCGCGCAAGATTTTATGGCTGGTGACTGGAGCCGAAAAGATCGCCATGCTGCCGCGGTTGCAAGACGGAGACGCCACGATCCCAGCAGGCAGAATCAGCCGCGAGCAGGCAGTGATAGTAGCGGATCGCGCAGCGGCGGGCCAGACGACTGCTTAGTTCGCGTTGCGGTTTCTACGGCGATGGTACGAACACGACACACACCGGCGACGTCACTTTCAGAGTATGAGTAGTCGCCGTAAGTCGCCCGGTGTTGGGATCGACCGCAAAGAGGTTGATTGCCCCTGAATCCTGGTTCTCGACGAACATCCATTTGCCGGTTGGATCGAGCGTGAAGTGGCGCGGTGCCTTCCCGCCGGTCGGGACGCGCTCTGCAAAAGTTAGCTTACCGTGGCTGGGATCGACGGCGAACATCGCAAGGCTGTCATCTCCACGATTCGACACGTAGAGAAACTTTCCAGAAGAATCCAATTCGATCTCTGCGGTGGTGTTGTCGCCCTTGAATTCGGCCGGCAGCGTGGAGATAGTCTGCTCTTTGTGGAGTTCGCCCTTGGCTGCGTCGTAGGAAAACACGATTACCGTCGATGACATTTCGTTGACCAGATAGACGAACTTGCCTGACGGAGCGATGGCGAAGTGTCGCGGGCCTGAACCCGGATTTACCTTGGCGAACGCTGGATGGTTCGGCGTCAGAGTTCCGTTGCTTGCGTCGAAACGGTAAACCAGCAGCTCATCGATGCCCAGATCGGCGACCAGACACATAGCGGTTGTCATTACTCACCTGGATTTCATGCGCGTGCGGCGTTGACTGACGGTCTTTGTTGACACTCGAACCGGCATGCTGCACGAAGGCGGTAGGCGCGCCCAACTGGCCGTCTGGCTTGATCGGGAAGACGGCGATGTTACCTCCGTCATAATTCGCCACCAGCAGGTAGCGGCCCGTTTTATCGACCGAGATGTGTGCCGGCCCCGCTCCCGCGGAAGATACCTGTTGCAGTTGTTTGAGTTTTCCCGAGTCAGTGTCTATCGCGAACGCGCTGATGGCGCCCGTCATGGCGCCGTCGAAAATGTCGACTTCGTTTGCGGCATACAGAAAGCGATGGCTGGAATCAACTGCGAGGAACGACGGGTTCGAAGTCTCGGCAGCAAGACCGAGCGATTCGGAATCGCCACTTGCCGGGTCGAAGCGGTAGGCGTAAATGCCCTTGCTGTCCTTGTCGGTATAGGTGCCTACATATACGAGATACCGGGAATCCGCGGCTGCGGCGAGAGTTGCAGCCAGGAGAAGAAAACAGGTGAGGATGAATTGCTTCTGCTTGAAGACAGCGAGGCGAAGGGTCATCCGACGATTCTAGTGCAGGCAAACCACGGCGCCCGCACGAAAAAGCTGCGCCACCACCGACGAAGCTACTTTTGCTGGTTCGCCTCGGCGATCAACTGCGCCACTTTGGAATCGGTCCCAACCGGTTCGACAAAGACAATGCTGCTGGCATTGATATACATGCGGTCCGGACCGTGCAGTTCTTTGCCACGCTTTACCAGCACATTCTGGACCTGCTTAGTTGTAGGGTCGGTCTTGGTCAGAATGTAGTAAACATCGGTGAGGACAGGATTCGAGGTTCCGTAGCCTGTCAGCTTGCCGAAGTACACCGAGTTATTGGAGAGCAGGACGGCCTGATAGGGCGTGGAGAAGCTGACGCTGGGCGTATCCACCTTGCCGGGCGGCTGGCATGCGATAGTCGATGCCAGGATTAAGATTGCGAAGAAACTTAGAGCTACTGCGACACGAATCCGAGTCCTGCCTGTAGTCGTCATAACCAAGGCCCCTGTTATTGCTGAAATGATGTTGCGGACGTAACGCATTGTATCAAGAGACAACTACGGGCCTGGTCGCCGAAAGCGATCCAAGCCCGTTGTTTGTCCCATCCATCGCTATTTTAGCCAGCGACGCCGCACACTGCAGGCGATACCGATAAGGCCCGAACCCAGCATCAGGAAGGTGCCCGGTTCCGGAACTGTCGGATTGGTCGCCGCCGCCGTCAACACGACGTCGCCATTGACGTTGTCATAGTTGATCTGCCAGATTTCCGTGCCCCCGTTGAAGACGAGGTTGTTAATGGTGGAGAAGGTGCCGGTCAAACCGCCGGCGCTGAAGAGAATAATGTCGTAGGTTGTGCCAACCGAGGGATTGAACCCGCCCTGCAAGAGGATATCCAGGGTGCCGCTCAGAGCTGCATCGCCCCCCGTGAAAACTTGGCCGAAGTTGCTGGAACTGATCATTTCACCCAGCGTTCCGTTGGCCAGCTGAATGTAGCCGGTACCCGAATGCGCGCCAGTCCCCACGACAAATGTTGAGGTGCTGTCGATGTTGATGATGCCAATATTGTTCACAAACGGTGGATCGATCGTCGAGCCGTTCTGGACAACAACGAACCCGGAGTTCGCCAGTCCGCCCGGCATGTGCACCGTGTCGTGGGAGCCGTCGACGTCAACATGTGCGCCGCTATTGTTGGTGACCAGGGAGTTGAATGTTATCGTGTTTCCGCCCGTGCCGCCGAACCCGGAGGTCGACAGCGTCCCGGAGTTCGTGGTGGCGCCATTAACCGTCAGGCTGCTGCCGTTCTCCGCATCCACCTGGCCGTTGTTCAGCAGTGTACTGCTGAAAGTAGCCGACGAGCCGCCGGTCAGAGCGAACAGCGCGCCGCTATTGTTAGTCACGCCGCCGGTGACATTAAACATATCGCCGCTGCTCTCAAGGCCGATCATACCGTTGTTGGTGAGTGTACCGTTGATCTGGATGGTGCTGTTGCCGTTACCGTTGAAGCCAGTGTAGATGCCTTGCGGGCCGCCGGCATTGTTGGTGACGTTGCCGTTGACGGTCATGGTGGCACCTTTATCCACGTCAACAAATCCGCCCGCATTGTTGATCAGTCCTGTCATGGTCGCCATACCGCTTTTGCCGTTGACCACGAAGCTCCCGTCGTTAGTCAGAGAACCGCTCATGCTGAGTGTGTCGCTGGCCAACACCAGTACGGAGCCGGAATTGCTGATGCCGGCCGTATCGAGCGCCGCTCCAAACTTTACAGTGAGTTTGCCGGTGCCGGAAATCGTCAGCGGCGTCGTAATGCTCTGGCTGGCTCCGTTCTCAAACAGTACACTGCCATCTAGATTCGCCAGGTTGGCAAAGCCGGTATTAGCCACTCCACCCACTGCGAAGTTTCCGGCAATCTCCCAGGTCGAGTTAGCAGCCACGCTGGTTACGCCATTCGGCTGGTTGGTGAGGTTCAAGGTTACGCCCGGTCCGAGCAACACGTATCCGCTGTTCGAGATGTTACCGGCGGTGATCGAGCTGCCGCTGCCAGTAAAGTCAAGCGCTCCCTGCACCCCAACGGTCAGCCCGTTGGTAACTACCAGAGTCTGTGCAGTACCGTTGTCCACGAGAATTGAGCTCGATCCGTTGCTGGGTCCACCGACCGTGAGCGAGTTGACGGTGCTGCTGCCTACGTCCATGGTGACATCGTCGTTGCCGCCGGAATAGATGAACGTATCGAATGCCGGCTGAGGCACGCCGATGCTCCACTGCGGGCCGTTGCTCCAAACCCCCGTCCCGCCGTTCCAAAGGTCGGTGGTCGAGAGAAACGCTGCGGCCAGCTCGATGAAGTTCGAACCGTAAACGACATTTAGTATTTCGCCGTGTCCGATGTTCAGGCCATTCGTGATAGCGAAAGTGCCTGTTCTCGTACCACCCGTCGTGAGGAACGTAAAGGTGTCTCCCACGGTGGGGAAGTAGCTGTTCAGCAGGTTGACGTTCAGGGTGCCGTCGATAAAGGCATTTCCTGAAACTCCCAGGAACCCGAACTGGCTGCCGGGAGCAAGCCCGCCGAGACCCAGATTGAAAACTCCATTCGCATTCTGTATATAGATGCCGTTGACGCTCAGGCTGCCAGCAGTGGTCGGAACATTGCTTCCATTGATAGTCGCAGCCGGAGCGATGGTGCCACCAGCTATCCGCAAATCGCCACCGATGACGGTTCCCCCATTCCCAAACAAGACGCCGCCGTTGATGGCAGCCTCGCCGCCGCCCGGGAAGAGGGGACCCGGAACAAGAGTGCCGTTTAACTGCGTGCTGCCGCCGCTCTGGACGTAGCTATGTACACCTCCAGCGGTGAAGGTGCTGCCGCTGCCAACGATGACCGCACCGGCATTGGCGAAATCCGTGGAGATGGGGCTGGTGAAGTTGCGGCCACTAGTGATGGTGAAGCTGCCGGAGCTGGTGTTGTTGCTGAAGTTCGACAAGGCGTCGAGCCCTGCGCTGTCAACAACGTTAGAGTTTGGTCCGTTCAGATAGATCGTCGCGGCATTGTTAACAATTTCTCCGCCCGTATTGCCCAGGGGATTGATCTGCAGCGTGCCCGGATTGGCCACAGTGCCGTAAACGTTATAGGTGCCGCCCGTCAGGGTATTGCCGCTGAAGTTGGTGAAGGATGTAACCGATCCCACCAGCAGCGTCGAGCCGCTATTCGCCTGGAACGTGCCGTTGTTGGTGACCGTTCCAGCCCCGCTGATGAACAGTGTCTGCCCTGTAGCGTTCGCCAGCACGGTTCCGCCGGCCTCGTTCGTCAACGACAAGCCATTGTTGCCAATGAGGCCCGCGCCCTGGATGGTGTTATCGAAGTTGTCCAGGGTCAAGCCACCGCCTGACTGGTAGATGTAAGCGCTCCCGCCGCCGCCGGCTGTGGACAGAGTCACCGTGCCTCCGCCGGTCAGTGTCACGGTCGAGCTATCAACCAACAGAACGGTGTTGTTGCCACTACCGCCGTTCACCTGGATATTGCCCTGATTGTTGATTGTCCCCCGGAGGTGGGTGGTGGTGTTCAAGTCGCTGGTGTAGGTGCCATTAATCGTAACCGCGCCCGCGCCGGTGCTGCCATCGAGATAGGCGCTGTTGCTCACAGGAGTGCCGAAGAAGGCGCCGCCGTTGTTCGTCAGGGTACCGCCCTGGATCGTAGCGTTGCCATACAACTGCACTGAGGCGCTGCCGCCGTTAGCGGTGATGTTGCCGCCGGCGTTATTCACCGTGACACCATTGATCTGCAGGATGCCGCTGTTGGTCGCTTCGATCAGACCGGTATTGGTAACGGATGCGCCCACGATCGTCAGTGGCGTGATCACGGCGCCGCCGGTGGAGTTCGCGTCGATGGTGGCCTGATTGATGATCGTCAACCCGTTGTTTCCGAGGACGCCTTCGCCCTGGATGGTGTTGTTAACGTTGGTCAGGGTCAATCCGCCGGACGCCTGCTCAAGAATGGCGTCGCCCCCACCCGTGGTAGTGGACAGAGTTAGCGTGCCTCCGCCTTGCAGCGTGACGTTACTGCTGTCGACGAGCACAACCGTGTTGACGCCAGATCCGCCGTTCACCTGGAAGTTGTTCTTGTTGTTGATCGTTCCCAGGAGCCAGGTATCGGAGTTGAAGTCACTGGTCCAGGTGCCATTCAGTGTGACTGCACCTGCGCCTGTACTCCCATCCAGAAAGACACTGCTGTTCTGCGGGACTCCGAAGAAGGCGCCGTTGTTGGTCAGGCTCCCGCCCTGGATCACGGTGTTGCCGAACAACTGCACCGTACTGCCGGCGTTGGCCGTAATCGTGCCGCCTCCAGCGTTGTTGACCGTGACCCCGTTGATTTGCAGGATGCCGCCGTTACTGGCTTCTACAACTCCGGTGTTGGTCAGGCCGCCAGACATGTTGGTAAGGATCAAGTCGGCGCCGCCTACGTTGGCGTTGATCGTCGCTTCATTCACTACCGTCAAGCCGTTGTTTCCGATGACTCCCGCGCCCTGAAGGGTGTTGTTGACGTTGGTCAGGGTCAGGCCGCCGGACGACTGCTCGATGTAGGCAGCGCCGCCGCCGGCGGCGGTGGACAGAGTCACCGTGCCCCCACCCTGCAACGTCAGGTTAGTGGTGTCGATCAGCAAGATCGTATTGCTGCCGTTGCCGCCATTCACGAAAATGTTGTTCTTGTTGTTGATCGTTCCCAGCAGGTAGGTGTCGGTGTTCTGGTCGCTGGTGTAATTGCCATTAATCGTGATCGCGCCCGCGGTCGTGCTCCCGTCCAGATAGGCACTGCTGTTCTGCAGGGTCCCCAGGAAGCTGCCATTGTTGGTCAGGACACCGCCCTGGATCATAGTGTTGCCGTAGAGCTGCACCGTACTGCCCGCGTTGGCGGTGATCGCGCCGCCGGCGTTGTTGACCGTGACTCCGTTGATTTGCAGGATGCCGCCGTTACTGGCTTCCAATATGCCGGTGTTGGTGAGGCCGCCCGACATGCTCTCCAGGATCAAGGCTGCACTGGCTACGTTCGCGTTGACCGTTGCCTCATTCACCAGCGTCAAGCCATTGTTGCCGATGACTCCCGCACCCTGAATGGTGTTGTCAACGTTGGTCAGGGTCAAGCCACCCGAGGCCTGCTGGAGGTACGCAGCGCCTCCGCCGCCGGCGGTGGACAAAGTGACCGTGCCTCCGCCTTGCAGCATCACGTTACTGCTATCGACCAATATGATCGCGTTGGCGCCCGATCCGCCGTTCAGTTGGAAGTTGTTTTTGTTGTTGATCGTCCCCAGGAAGTAAGTGTCAGTGTTCACGTCGCCGGTATAGGTGCCATTGATGGTGATTGCACCCCCACTTGTGCTTCCGTCCAGATAGGCAGAGGCGTTCTGAAGGGTCCCGAGCGTGCCGCCGATGTTGTTCAAGGTGCCGCCCTGGATCGCGGTATTGCCGTACAACTGCACAATTCCGCCAGTCCTGGCCGTAATAGTTCCACCGCCGGATACGTTAATTCCGTTCAGTTGCAGGATGCCGCCGTTCGAGGCACGTAGCAAGCCGCCAGTGTTGTTAATGCCGCTCGACATGCTGACGAGAGTTAAAGCCTGGCCCGATGTGTTGGCGTCAACGGTGCCCGAATTGATTAGCGACAAACCGTTGTTGCCGATGACTCCCGCGCCCTGAATCGTGCTCTGATTGGTTAGGGTCAGGCCACCGCTTCCCTGATCGATGTAAGCCGCTCCGCCGCCGCCCGCGGTGATGAGAGTCAGCGTGCCAGTTCCAGACAGCGTCACGTTGTTCTCGAGTTGCAGGATCGAGTTGGCGCCGTTCCCCCCGTTCAAGAGGAACGCTCCATCATTAATAAACTGAGTGCCGTAAATAAAAAGATTGGCGTTCGTTCCTGTAGCTAACGTGTTACCACTCGCGAGCTGGAGATTGTTCACACTCGTGGTGGTGTTGGTGTCCATGGTGACGGTGCTGGTGCCGTCGGTGATGCAAACGCTCGTCCCGGAGCTGTTGGGAGCACCTGTCGGGGTCCAGTTCCCGGCGCTGTACCAGTTACTGCTGCTGCCGAGAGACCACGTCGATACGGTGCCGGTCAGGGAGCATGATGCGGCGACGAGATTGGTCGGGGTGAGAGCTAAAACCGTCGCGACCGCGACGGTTAGCACCAACATCGTGACGAGGCGCGAACTCCGAACGGTGGAGATAGTGGCGTTGTGCATTTGAAACGCTCCTGTCTGGCGAAGCTCCGGCCAGCACGCAAACCTAAAACATTCAGCAGTAACGGCGCGATGACAGCCTTCTCGCGCTCAAGAGCCCTTAAGACTATGGTGACGGCTGGGCTTCCACATATAGGCCGGTAGAAATGGCGCTAATTCCTTCAACTAGTAGTCAGTTGTTTGCAAAACGAAATATTTAGGCAGAAATGTCGTGTTAACAGGCTTTTGCCCGCAGTATACTTTCATCCACCCAGCCCTCCCCAGGCAAGGGACAACTCGGGACATTTCGGGACATTTCACGCCATGACTGAAGATCGTCGTAGACGCGGGCCGAATCGTCGCCTGGATTCTTGGAAAGAGATCGCTTCCTTCTTTGGCCGGGATGAACGGACCGTAAAACGCTGGGAGAAGGAACGCGGCCTGCCGGTGCGTCGCCTTCCCGGAGCCAGGGGAGGTGTGTACTCCTTCACCGAAGATCTCGCGAAGTGGATGGATACCCGCAGTACGGATCGGCCTCCGCGCGAAGGACAGCAGGCTACTCCCGATGCCTCCGTGGGCGCGACGAAGCCGGCCCCGGCGGAAGAGACGCGGGCATCGTCAGCCGCTTCTCACCCTTTAGCTCAATACCCGAGATCGGAATGGTTGGGAGGGATTCGACCGGCGTGGTTGCTGACGGTTGCCGTATTAGCGGTCGTCGGCGTATCGATAGTTTTTGTGGGCCGCAATCAATTCCGCACGGTAACGAAGACAGTGCCCCCGAGTAACTCCCCGGTTCAGCCGATGGCGGCTAGCCGTCCCGTCGCAAACTCGAAGGCCCGAAGTCTCTACCTCGAGGGCCGCTACTACTGGAACAAGCGGACTCCTGCGGACCTGCAAAAGGCGCTGGAGCTATTTACCCAGGCAACCGTCGTCGATCCTAACTACGCGCAGGCGTACGTAGGATTGGCAGACTGCTACAACCTGCTGCGTGAATACTCCGCCATGCCGGAGTCGGAAGCCTATCCCAAGGCGATGGCTGCGGCGCAAAGGGCGATCGAGCTCGATGATTCTCTGGCCGATGCCCATAACTCGCTTGCCTTCGGTCTTTTCTATTGGTCCGTCGATCCTGTACGGGCCGAACAGGAATTTCGCCGCGCGTTGGCATTGAATCCGAACTGCGATCTCGCGCACCATTGGTATGCGACTTTTCTGGTGACCATTGGCCGCACCCGTGAAGCACTGGAGCAGATTGAGACAGCCCAGATGCTGAATGCGTCTTCAACGTCAATTCTGGCAGACAAGGGGCTGATCCTCTATTACGCGGGCCGGACCGAGGAAGCCGTGGCGCTGTTGAAACAGATCGAACAGACCGAGCCGTCATTTCTTTCCAGTCATCGCTATCTCGCCCTCATCAACCTTATGACAGCGAACTACGAAGGCTACCTCGCAGAGGCAAAGCATGTGGCCGTGA
The DNA here is from genome assembly GCA_963738905.1 of uncultured Acidobacteriaceae bacterium. Classification (GTDB taxonomy): domain Bacteria; phylum Acidobacteriota; class Terriglobia; order Terriglobales; family Acidobacteriaceae; genus DASRAA01. The sequence continues at coordinate 999,701 of CAVTYG010000002.1, read as the reverse complement.
TGTCGAAGAACAATAGAGAGTTGGAGATTGTCAACGCGGCTACCAAGGGCTTTCACAATGGCGGTTTCCGAAACATGCTCGAAGCCATGCTGAGCGAGGAAAAAACACTGTATGCCAAAGGCGACATATCGGCGGTACGTGTGGCCGAAACTTGTTCGCTCCTGGGACACTCCCAGGAGGCTTTGGCTTATCTGAAGTTGGCCAGGGAGCGACGCGAGCCGGGCCTTGCGGGACTCCTGATCGATCCCCAACTACGCGGCCTGCGCGACGATCCTTCTTACCGCGAACTCATATCGCACGTGGGTCTGCCACCCGTCGCCAGTTCCTAAGCCCAGATTTGCACGTGGTTTATGATCGAACGCAGCCGGAGGGCTCCTGCCTGTGCCGAGTACCTGGTCTCAGAAGGCAACAAACTGGGCAGCGCGCACCCATCGTGCTGAAGAACTGGCGGAGCGCAATACGTGGGCCAGACAGGTCCTTGGGTTTTATTTGCACGTGCTGGCTTTTCAAAAAGGCCTCTACGACGACTACGTGCCGTCCTCGCCAAGTAACGGAACTGAGTTTCGAGCGGCGCTCGACCTGGACAGCGCGGCGCGGTGCCTTCCTGAGCTGGCCGACTTGGTGAGCAAGTACGGCCCGCCAGCCTTGGCAAAAGAAGCCGAGCCTCTGCGCGGTGGTTCGCCTCAGCAGAACCAAGAGATGATCCAGCATTGGCTCTTTGAGTCGGGCAACGCTGACGGCAGCTCAGCATTCTTCGCTCGTGTCCTGCTACAGCCTCAGGCTGAGAGACTGGTAGAGTCAGGTGCATTCCAGCCCCAAAGGTTGGCGGAGAACCGGTGTCCGTATTGTGACTCGACGCCGCAAGTCGCCGTACTGCGGCCGGAGGGCGATGGCGGAAAGCGAATGCTCCTGTGCTCGCTGTGCAACTCGGAGTGGGAGTTTCGCCGAATCCTCTGTCCGGCTTGCGGCGAGCATGACCACGAAAAGCTTCCGCGATACTCAGCGGAAGACATCGCGGCGGTCAGGGTCGAGGCGTGCGACACGTGCCGGTCCTACCTCAAGTCGGTGGACCTGACCGTGGATGGCTTGGCGGTTCCGGTCGTGGACGACGTTGCCACTGCACCCCTGGATTTGTGGGCTGCGGAACGCAATTATCGCAAGATTCAAGTAAATCTCATGGGGTTCTAGAACCCTGAGTGCGTTCCCTTTCATAAACCAGAGTCCGTGGTTGACCAACGGCGGACTCCGGATGTAATCTCATTGCGATTTCGTCAGGCCCTTCGTATCGGATCACGACAGGTGGGGAGTTGTGAATCGATTTTGCGCCGTCTCGAACCTCGCTGCGCCACGTCTGTGTGTCGCCGTGGCTCGCCTTAGCACATCCAATCTCAACCGGCTCATTCGTTGTGGAGGTCGTCGCTATGGACGTCTCTAGACGTACGTTCTTTAAAACCGGGTTAGCGGGAATTGTCGGTATCTCCGCCTTCGGCTTCGATGCTGAACCGATCTACGCTCAGACCCAGGGCCTGAAAATCTCACGCACCACCGAGACACGCTCCACCTGCCCCTATTGCGCGGTGAGTTGTGGCGTCATCATTCACACCATCGGCGACAAGGCAAAGAACGTCACCGCACAGGTGGTACATGTCGAGGGCGATCCCGACCACCCAATCAATCGCGGAACGCTGTGTCCCAAGGGGGCGTCGCTCGAACAGGACATCCTGAATGATCGCCGCCTATTGAAGCCGCAGGTGCGGCGTCCCGGCTCGGACCATTGGGACGACATCTCGTGGAACCAGGCGATCGACGAAATCGCCCACTGGACCAAGAAGACCCGCGACGAAACCTTTACCGAGACCGACGCCAAGGGCAACACGGTCAATCGCTGCGAGACGATCGCGTTTACCGGTGGATGCACGGATACTAATGAGTTCAATTACCTCGTTGTGAAAACAATGAGGAGTATGGGGGTGGTGCGCCTGGAAAACCAGGCGCGTGTTTGACACGGCCCCACGGTCTCAAGTTTGGGACCAACTTTCGGACGCGGCGCGATGACCAACGGCTGGATCGACATCAAGAACACCGACATGATGTTGATCATGGGCGGCAATCCCGCCGAGAACCATCCTTGTGGCTTCAAGTGGGCGGTCGAAGCCAAGCGCAATCGCGACGCGAAGATCATTGTGATCGATCCGCGGTTCACACGCACCGCCTCGCAGGCCGACCTCTTCCTTCAGATTCGTGCCGGTAGCGACATCGCCTTCCTCGGCGGCATGATCAAATACGCCCTCGAGAATGATCGCGTCGCCCACGAATATCTCGTCAACTACACCAACGCCGCCTTCATTATTAAGGACGGCTTCAAGCTGCCCGATGACGGCTTGTATTCCGGATTCAACGCCGAGACCAAGACCTACGACAAAGCCACTTGGAATTACCAGGAAGGCGGCAACGAGACCGGAAAGGCTGCGGCTGCCACGGCTACTACCGCCGCTACCGCTAAGTCGAGCAATAGCTCAGCCGGCAGCAAGGGAGCTGACGGCGGCTCGCATGCCGAAGGACAGGGCTATCAGGCGCAAGGTCCAGCCGGCGCGAAGGCCATGGGTGGCGGTCCGATTCCGCCTCCTTCGTTGCCGCCGAACGTAGCCTACGATCTAACGCTCCAGCATCCTCGCTGCGTCTATCAACTTCTGAAGCAGCAGTATTCGCGCTACACGCCGGAGATGGTCGAACGCATCACCGGCATTCCCAAAGATCAGGCCGTTAAGGCATACGACATGTTCACTTCCATCCGCAAGGATGGAGACATGAAGAAGGTCGCGACCGTTATTTATGCCGTCGGGTGGACGCAGCACAGCTTCGGCACGCAGATCATCCGCGCTGCCGCAATGCTCCAGTTGCTGATGGGCAATGTCGGGCGCGCCGGTGGCGGTGTCAACGCATTGCGCGGACACTCGAACATTCAGGGTGCGACCGATATGGCCGGCATCTTCGACATCCTGCCGGGATATCTCAAGATGCCCACGCCGGCCGACAAAGACCTGAAAACTTATATCGAGCGCGTCACTCCGAAGCCTTCGAAACCAGGCGAATGGGAATCGTTTAATTACTGGTCCAATACGTCGAAGTTCACAGTCTCCTTCCTGAAAGCTATGTATGGTCCTGCGGCCACCAAGGAGAACGATTTCGCCTTCAACTATCTGCCCAAGATCGATCGCCGTTACTCCTGGGTTGAAAACTGGAACGACATGTACGAAGGCAAGGTCAAAGGATTTTTCGCTTTCGGCATGAATGGCGTGATGATCGGCCCGGACACGCAGAAGAACATTGACGCGTTGAAGAAAGCCGATTTCCTGGTGGTGTGCGAAATCTATCCCGACGAAACCAGCGCATTCTGGGAGGCCCCCGGTACCACGCCGGAGGAGATGAAGAAGATCAATACTACCGTCTATCGGTTGCCCGGCGCAGGTTTTGCCGAGAAAGACGGGACCATGGTGAACTCGGCGCGCTGGCTGCAATGGAAGTACGCCGCGCTGCCGACTCCGGGTGATTGCCGTTTGGACCAGGACATACTGGCGCAGATCTTCCTGAAGATCCGCGACCTCTATAAGAAGGAAGGCGGCAAGTTCCCCGATCCTATCCTGAATGCATCCTGGACCTACACGCTTCCATCCAGCCCATCGCTTAGCGAGATTGCGAAAGAGATTAACGGCAAAGCCGTCGCCGACATCAGCGATGAGAAAACCGGAGTCTCGCTGAAAGCGGGCCAACAGCTTCCCGGTTTCGCCATGCTGCGCGACGACGGTACCACCATGTCGGGCAACTGGCTCTATTGCGGATCGTGGACGGAAGCTGGTCCGCTGATGCAGCGCCGCGGTACCGACGATCCCTCGGGGCTGGGAATCTACCCCAACTGGGGATGGTCGTGGCCGGCAAACCGCCGCGTGCTTTATAACCGGGCATCGTGCGATCTCACCGGCAAACCTTACGATCCATCCCGCAAGCAGGTTTGGTGGAACGAGACGGCGCAGAAGTGGGTCGGTAATGATGTCCCCGACTTCAAACCCGACTCCAAGCCCAGCGAGCACATGGGCCCGTTCATCATGAATCCGGAAGGCATAGGGCGACTTTTTGTTCCCCTTGGCGCGCTCGCTGACGGCCCCATGCCGGAACATTACGAACCCATCGAAAGCCCGATCTTGAATCCCCTGCATCCTGAGCAGTCGAACAACCCAGTGGTGAAGAAGTTCAAGACGCCGCTCGACAAGTACGCCAAGCCGGATGAGGGTTACAACGTCATCTGCACCACTTACCGGCTCACCGAGCATTATCACTACTGGACCAAAAACAATCCGATGAATGTCGAGCTGGTGCCGGAGCCGTTTGTTGAGGTTCCAGCGGAACTCGCCGACCAGATGGGCATTCGCGGAGGTGAGCGGCTCAAGATCAGCAGCATTCGCTCCGACTACATCGCCAAGGCCATGGTGACCAAACGCATCAAGCCCATGATGGTCGACGGCAAGAAGCTCTACCAGATCGGCATTCCCATCCACTGGGGCTTCAAGGGGATCTCTGAGGACCTGGATCGAACGTCGAAGATGCCGCTCAACCGGCTTACTCCGACCGTCATCGATCCCAACGCATTCACTCCGGAATTTAAAGGCTTCCTTGTGAAGATCGAGAAGGTATAGGAGGGCGGGATGGCAGATCGTAAAACACTCCAGATCCAGCAAATCTCGGCCCATCCCGGACCGATCGCCGGCGCGGGCACGCAGCGACAGTCGGAGGTCTGCAAGCTCATCGACACCACCACCTGCATCGGCTGCAAGGCCTGCGAGGTCGCGTGCGTCGAATGGAACGACATGCCGTTCCAGACTACCCACTTCGACAATACCTACCAGACCATGCCCGACACCGACTGGAATTACTGGAACCTCATCAAGTTCAACGAAGACCAGCATTCCGACGGCAGCTTTGCCTGGTTAATGCGCAAGCACCAGTGCATGCACTGCGAAGATCCCGGCTGTTTGCGCGCCTGTCCCGCTGATGGCGCCATCGTGAAATACGCCAACGGTATCGTCGATTTCCAGCAGGAAAACTGCATCGGGTGTCAGTTTTGCGTTTCCGGTTGTCCCTTCAACATTCCGAAGTTCAATTCGAGTACCAAGAAGGTGTACAAGTGCACACTCTGCTCTGACAGAGTGGGAGCCGGGCTGGAGCCCGCGTGCATCAAGTCATGTCCTACCGGCTGCCTGCACTTCGGCACAAAAGACGATATGAAGTTTCTGGCCGAGAAACGCGCAACCCAGCTTCGCGACGTCTCGGGGTTCAAGGACGCGGGCGTGTACGACCCCGCCACCATCGGCGGCACACATGTGATTTACGTTCTGCACGACATTAATAAGCCGGAAAAATACGGAAATCTCCCGGCGAATCCACGCATTCCGTTGGCGTTCACCGTCTGGAAGGACTGGTTCAAGCCCATCGGCCTCATCGGCGCCATGATGGGATTCGTTGGCGTCGTCATGCACTATGTTTTTGAAGGTCCGCGCCGCGCGCAGCCGGTTCCCCCAATCACGCAGATCGATCCGCCTTCGGCAGGGAAGGAGAACTAGATGGCGACCTCATCACCGAATCGCTTCGTGCATCGCACCAACGCCATCGACCGTCTCGGCCGCACCGTCGTCTATGTCGGCGAGATGATGCGCCATCCCGTGTACACCCGCTTCCTGCACTGGATGGTCGGTATCTTCTTCTTCCTGGCGCTGCTCTCCGGCTTCGGTGTTTACGCGCCGTGGATCTTCCGCTTCTTCACTCCAATATTCGGCGGCGGAGCCATGACCCGCTTCCTGCATCCCTGGTTTGGGCTCGCATTCGTGCTGTTCTTCGCGCTGCAGGCCGTCAACTGGTGGGCCGTCATGCTCTGGACTCCCGCCGACAGTAAGTGGATGAAGAACATTAAAAGCTACGTGACCAATGAAGAAGCCATGGAACCCCGCGATGTCGGCTTCTTCAACGCCGGACAGAAACTCCAGTTCTGGGAAATCGTCGGCGGTTGTATCGCTTACGTCATCACCGGAGTGATGATGTGGTTTCCCACCGTCTTCGGCCGCATCTTGGTATCCATCGCCTACGTCATTCACGACATCTCGGCGCTGGTGATGCTGTTCGGCATCTTCTTCCACGTCTACCTCAGTACCTTTGGCGAGCCGGGAACGATTCAAGCCATGACCCGCGGCACGGTGAGCAAAGCATGGGCGTGGACCCACCATCCCGCCTGGTACCACGAAGTCACGGGCCGCGATCCCTATCAAGACATGGAAGCCGAACGCGAGCGCCAGGCATAGGAGCTGGAGCGGTCAGAGTGGGATCAGCAAGGCGATAAAACGCGGGCATTTGCGGCTGCCGCCGGACCAGCAATCCGCTGCCTATCTTTGAAGCCCACCCACGGCAAATGCGAGATCCTGTCCTCTACTTGTTACCCAAATTGTCGCTGCCACGAATAAAGTCCGCGACGTTCTGATGGATCGCTTTCAGCGCGGGCTCGTGGGCGTAAACCATGTGGCCCGATTCGTAAAACTTATATTCGATATTCTTCTGCAAGCTCGCTGGAATCGGCAAGTGCTGCATCTCATAGACACCCTCGTAGAACGGGGTCGCGAGATCGAAATATCCTGCGTTCAGAAGTATTTTGAGCTGCGGGTTGTATTTCATCGCGACGGCAAGGTCGAGCATAACGTTGGTCGCGCCTGGCAACGGGAACGGGACGCCGGGGGGCTGGTGCGCGAAACTCCAATATTTGAAGACGTCAATTTCCGGCTTGTACTCCTTGTTCTCGCCGTACTTCAGGTCTTTTCGCACGTAGTCGTTGAAGGCGGAAACATACGCGGAAGAGATGGCCGCGGACTGGGGATCGTAATCGGCCGTTTTGCTGAGCGGATCAAAGGTTGGTCCGGAGAAGCGCGTGTCGAGGCGGCCGGTTGTGAGATCGCTTTCGTCCTGAAGGTTCTTGGAGAACTCTCCGCCGTTGATGCGAAGGTTGGCCTTCAAGATGTAGGCAACCGGAAGGCCGGTGTATTCATGCAGCTTCTGGGCGATGGCCTGGCGTTGGTCCGGGGGAAGAGATGATCCGGCCAAGAGTGCCAGAGCGTAATCGTTCATGGCGAAATGCTCGACCTCGGTAAGCAGTGTCGGGAGATCGGCAGGGGGGGTGGGAAGTTTGTGGTGATACCACGCGGTGGCGGCATAGGTCGGTAGATTGAGCTGGTAGGCGACATCGACGCCGGGGTTGAAATCGGGCAGATCCGAATCGAGGGAGAAGTTCAGGATCTGCGAGAGAAGGATTACGCCATTGAAGTCGGTATCGCGTTCGGTTTCGAGAATATTGCTGAGGACTGCGGAGCGCGTCGTGCCGTAGCTCTCGCCGAACAGATACTTTGGCGAATTCCAGCGGCCATATTTGGATAGGAACTGCGTAATGAAATCGCCAAAGGCCCACGCATCCTGATCCACACCGTAGAATGCCTTCTCCTTGTCCTTTCCGGCGAGACGACTAAAGCCGGTGCCGGGCGCGTCTACAAACACAAGATCAGTCACGTCGAGCAGGCTGTATTCGTTGTTGACCACAGAATACGGCGCGGCAGGGGTATGGCTATTGTCGGAAGTGACCACACGCCTGGGGCCGAACGCTCCCATGTGAAGCCATACGGTGGAGGAGCCGGGGCCGCCGTTGAAGAAGAAAGTTACGGGCCGCGGCATACCTTTGTTGTCCGATTTGAAATAGGCCACATAGAACATGCTGGCTTCAGCAGGCTTGTTCTTGTCATCTTTGTCAGCGTTTTGGGGAACGTCGTCCCAACCCTTGGGATGCACGATGAGCGTACCGGCGAAAGCGTCGTAATTGATGACATTGCCGCCGATGGTGACTGTCCCCTTGCTGGCCTGCTGCTCTGGCTTAAATTGATCGGGACTGGACTGCTCGTTCTTGGGAGGCTCGGGCTTGGCTATTGGCGGTTCTTGCTTTACCTGAGCTAGAGCAGTCGTGAGCGACAGCATGAAGATTGCAATCGTAAAAGAGACGAACTGCTGCCTGGTGATCCTGAAGATGGCCGTGCGCATCAAGCGTTTTCTCCAATGCGAGGAATGGACCCGGATTTTCTCTTAGGGCGAGAGTCAATTTATCACGTCCCTGGAAAGGCGAGGCGGCGGGTGGCCCCATATTCCCTGCCTTTGGGAAATGTGGGATACGAGAGTTCGGTTTCACTCCGTTATTCACGCAACAACCTCAGCTCAAGGAATCTAAACCCGACAATTGCCAACCGAAGGCAATTGTCGGCCACCCGCCACTATCCACTTCCTCCCATCACACGCAACGGTGATGTGCGTACTTGCTGTCCCTCCACGCACGGTGTAGTTTCGTGCGAAGGATGAGGAAGAGCTGTCTTCCGACGAGACGACAGCCGACACCAATCTTCGTTCAGTTAGGAACTTCGACCTGTGTCCGGTCTCTTGCGCTCTCGATCTTTCAGCGTTCCGCTCACGAGCACTCCCGCCCGCCACCAAAACAGGCCTCCTAAGTCCTTAGTCCGCAATACTTTGACTCCTAAGTCATTTGCTCTCAGTAGTTATGCGCAAATTCCCCCCATCCCGATGAAAACAAGGATTTTTGGGGGGAGGGGGGAGGGGGTACTGTCATCCGGTCGATTCCCAAACCGGAACCGACGTCCAAAATGTGGACGCGCCCATCGCTGATATTCTGGACTTGGTCCTAATTCATCATGTCCGATCCCAACAACGCCGAAACACCTGAATCCACCGAATCGTTCGACCAGCTTCTCTCCGAATACGAGCGCGAACACGCTCGTGTTTCAAACGATGGCGTCCGCCAACTGGAAGGCACGGTGGTCAAAGTAACGACGGACTCGGTCCTCTTTGACATCGGCTTCAAGACGGAAGGCATCCTGCCGCTAACCGCCTTCCGCGAGAACGAAACCACGCCGGCTGTCGGCGACAAGCTGGTGGTTTCGGTCAAGGGGCGCGACCCCGACGGCTACTACGAACTCTCGCGTACCCGAATTGCCGTGCCGAAAGACTGGACGGCGCTGGAACAGGCGTTCACCAATAGGTCCACGCTGGTGGGAACAGTCACGGCCGTTGTGAAAGGCGGCCTCAGCGTTGACATTGGAGTGCGCGCCTTCATGCCTGCCTCCCGCAGTGGCATACGCGACACCGCCGAAATGGAAAAGCTGGTTGGTCAGGAGATCCGCTGCCGCATCACCAAGCTCGATGTGACCGATGAAGACGTGGTGGTGGACCGCCGTGCTGTGCTGGAAGAAGAAGCTCGCGCCAACAAAGACCGGCGTTACGCGGAGATTCAGGAGGGCAGCATCGTGCACGGCACGGTGCGCAGCCTGACGGACTATGGCGCGTTCGTCGATCTTGGCGACCTCGACGGACTTCTGCACGTGAGCGATATCGCGTGGAGCCGCGTCAACAAGCCGGAAGACGTTCTAACGGTCGGCCAGGAGATCGAAGCCAAGGTCCTCAAGATCGACTCCGCGAAACAGCGAATTTCGCTGGGCATGAAACAGCTTCAGCCCCACCCATGGGATGCAGTCCCGGAAAAGTACAAAGTCGGCGACCGCATACGCGGCACCGTCACCCGTCTGGCCGACTTCGGAGCTTTTGTGGAACTGGAGCCGGGGGTAGAGGGCCTGGTCCATATCTCCGAAATGTCGTGGAACAAAAAAGTCCGTACACCCAGCGACATCGTGAAGCCGGGCGAAGTGGTCGAAGCCGCAATTCTCGGAATCAATGTGGCAGAACGCAAGCTTTCGCTGGGCCTGAAGCAGACGCTGGGCGATCCCTGGGCCGAGGTGCCGCAGAAGTTTCCCGTGGGTTCGGCGGTGGAAGGGACCGTTACCAGCCTGCCGAAATTTGGTGCCTTCGTTCAGCTTTCCGAAGGAGTCGAGGGGCTGGTCCACATCAGCGAAATCACCGCGGAGAAGCGGTTGAATCATCCCCAGGAAGTGTTGAAGGCTGGGCGGAAAGTTAAGGCACAAGTCATCGCGATCGATCCGGAGAAGCGCCTTATCCGCCTCAGCATGAAGCAACTGGTACCGACGGGCTGGGACGAGTTCTTTACGGAGCACGCAACCGGTGACGTGGTGTCGGGGCGAGTTGCCACGCTATCGGAGAAGGACGCCGACATTGAATTTGGCGATGGGGTCCACGGACGCTGTCCTCTGGCAGGAGCGGGAACGGACACCGCCAGTCAGATCGGCGCCGGGGCTGCCGGCAATGTTGCTGACCTGAGTTCGATGTTGATGGCCAAGTGGAAGGGTGGCGGGGCCTCGCAGCCGATAGGAAATCAGTTGCTGCAGGTGGGGCAGGTGCGGAAGTTCCGCATCTCGATTCTGGACCAGGTCAGCAAACGGATTGAAGTCACTCCCGTCTAGAGTCAGGAGTTGAACTGCGGCGAGAGCGATAACTGGCTTGACTACAGAACCGTTTTTTTAGTGAGTTTTATAGACATTACGAGTAAGCTTGTGCTGTCCTGCACGGCGCAGGTGACGCTGTAGCAGGAAATCAGGTTCAATCTGGTGGTACCGGTCGCCGGTAGCTTGTGATTCCGCCGTCCATGAAGTAATCGGCATCGGTGGAGCTTGATGAGCAGTATATCTCGGCCCGCAGTGGCCCACATGGAGGAACACATGAAGACCTTTTGGACGTTGATCGTCCTCGCAGGGTTGGTGGCGGTAGTTTCGGTGGTTCCAGCAGCAGCACAGGCGACTTGGAATGGCGCAAGACTGGATGTGAAGTTTACGACTTCGGCGCCGTTCTATGCCGGCGACAAGCTGATGCCTCCCGGCAATTATCAAATCAAGCAGGGCGCTGGTGTACAAGCCAATACGCTCCTGGTCCGCGGCAAAGGGAAGAATGAAGCCTACCTGGAGTTCACGGCCCATGGCACCCCCAAGCCAGTCGACAAGATGGAAGTTACCTTCAACCGGTACGGCGGCAAAGAGTACTTGAACTCCATTCAATGGCCGGGCGGGGCCGACACCCAGGGGAGCTGGATTCTAACGATCAGCCCCAGCGCCGGCGAGCAGGCCGCGGCCAAGGCTGCTGCAGCAGCCAAGCATACGGTTCCAGCCAACTAGACTGCGTTCGATTAGCGGTTGCGAGTTGGCAAAGTACAGACGGGAGGCGCACAGGCGCTTCCCGTTTTTCTGTTTCATCCTTGTGCTTTCGACTTGTATCTCGGTTTAGAATTTCTGGTCATTACGTGAATTAGATTGGCGCCCGCAGTCTCGATTGCGCGCCCCTAAAGGTGTTGCATGATACGACTGATTCGCGAACTGATCCGTCCTTACCGTGGCTCGCTGGCAATCATTCTCATGGCCATGCTGGTGGAAACAGCCATGAGCCTGGCGACGCCGTGGCCGCTGAAGATCATCATCGACAACGTGGTTGGCCACCATAAAATGGCGCCCTGGCTCGCCCACCTGTTCGGCCCGTGGATGGACGGCAAGCACCAGCTTCACATCGCGGCGGTGGCGGCGATCGGATACGTCGTGATCGCGCTGTTGGGCGCGCTGGCAAGCTACATCGACAACTATTACACCGAGAGTGTCGGGCAATACGTTGCGAACGACCTGCGCCTGCGCACTTTTCATCACCTGCAACGGCTTTCCCTGGGCTACTACAACACGCACCAGACCGGAACGCTGCTGAGCACCATCACGACTGACATCCAGACGATCCAGGGATTTGCTTCGTCGTCCACGCTCAGCATTCTCGTCGACATGCTTACCATCCTCTGCATGTTGGTGCTCATGTTCTGGCTGAATTGGGACTTCACCCTGATTGCGGTTGGTGTTACACCGTTTCTTCTGTTGTTTGTCTCGCGCTTCAAGAGAGCGGTGAAGAAGGCCACCCATGAAGTGCGCAAAGAGCAGTCGGAAATTGTCGCTGTGGTCCAGCAGGCACTGGAATCCATGCAGGCGGTCAAAGCGTTTGGGCGGCAGGACCTCGAACAGAGCGAACTGAAAGACGTCAGCCGCGCCACGGTGGACGCAGCGTTGAAAGCGCGGAGTATCAAGGCCCTTCTGTCGCCGGTCGTGACCGTCACGGTGGCCGGCTGTACGGCGGTTGTCCTGTGGCGCGGTTCTTACTTGATTCTGGCGGGGACGATGACGGTCGGCGCCCTGACGGTGTACTTGTCGTATCTCAGTAAGTTCTTCAAGCCGGTAAAAGACCTCGCCACTTCGACGAATGCGATTGCGCAGGCCGCGGTCGGGGTCGATCGCATCCGCGCAATTCTCGATACCGACACCATCATTCCGGAGAAAGCTAAGGCAACCGAGGCCCCGCCGCTTCAGGGAGAAGTGTGCTTCGAGAATGTGGCGTTTTCGTACGATGTCCAGGATCCGGTGCTGACCGATGTGAATTTCACCATCAAGCCGGGACAGTTGGTAGGAATTGTCGGACCGACCGGCAGCGGCAAGTCAACAATCGTGAGCATGATTCCGCGCTTCTACGATGCAACCAAAGGAACCGTCAGGATCGACGGCACAGACGTTCGCGACTTCAAGTTGAAATCGCTACGAGAACAAATCGGATACGTGCTGCAGGATACCGCCTTGTTTCATGGAACGATCGCGGAGAACATCGCGTTCGGGCGCCCCGGCGCGTCGCGGGACGAAATCATCAAGGCGGCGGAGCTGGCCAATGCGCACGAGTTCATCTCGAAAATGGCGCAAGGCTACGACACCATGGTTGGGGAACGCGGCTCGACGCTTTCCGGCGGGCAGCGGCAGCGCATCGGGATCGCGCGCGTGATGATTCGCAATAATCCGATCCTGCTGCTGGACGAGCCGACGGCGGCGCTGGACAGCGAGTCGGAGAAGCTGGTGATCGAGGCCCTGGAGCGGCTGATGAAAGGGAAGACGGTCATCACCATCGCCCATCGCCTGAGCACGATCCGCGACGCCGACGTGATCATTGTCATCAGCGGAGGCGTGGTGGCGGAGAGCGGAACGCATGATGAACTGATGGAAAAGAACGGCATCTACGCTCAACTCCATCGAACGCAGTTTGACTCCGTTCCGACCCCTTCGCCGGCATAAGTTGTGCTGAGTAGAATGAGGAAACCATGTCGCGATCTTTGATTGTTCTTCCTGACGATTCCGCGCGTCCGATTCTCGACGCAATCAATCATTCTTCGAAGTCACTCCGCATCAAGATGTTTCTGTTCTCGGACGAGACGATTCTGCAGTCGGTGATTGCGGCGCACAAGCGCGGCGTGAAGGTGCGGGTAATGCTGAATCCGGCGCGCCGCAGCGGTGAGTCGGAGAACGAAAACACACGCAAGCTGCTGAAGCGGGCTGGTGTCGATGTGCTCGACAGCAATCCGGAGTTCGACCTCACCCACGAGAAGTCGATGGTCGTCGATGACGAGACGGCGATCATCATGTCGTTCAACTGGGAGCCCAAAGACCTAACGGAGACCCGCGACTATGCGGTTTGCACCTCGGCGCCGCATGAAGTAGCCGAGGTTATGGAGTGTTTCGACGCCGACTGGGACCGCAAGACATTTACTCCAGGAGAGCACTCACACCTAATTTGGTGCGTCGGCAACGGCCGACAGCGCATTGGACAGTTCATCGACCAGGCGAAGCACACGCTGTGGCTCCAGAATGAGCGCTACCAGGACCCAGCGATTATCGAACGTCTGGTGCGCGCGGCAGAGCGCGGCGTGAAGGTTCACGTGATGGCGCGTCCGCCTCATAAGCTCAAGAAAGACAAACTGCTCGAAGGTGTTGGCGGCCTGCGTATTCTCGACGACGTGGGAGTCAAGATACACAAGCTGAAGGGGATGAAACTCCACGCCAAGCTGCTGCTGGCCGACAACGTTTGCGGGATTGTGGGGTCCATCAATCTGGCTCCCGGCAGTTTTGACAGCCGTCGCGAGTGCGCCATCGAAGTGCGTGACGAAAATGTGGTCGACAGGCTTCACGAGATAACGCACCAGGATTGGAAGAACTCGCATCCGCTCGATCTTTCCGACGAGGGATTGATGGCGGAGCTGCAAGACTATGACGAGAACGCCTCAGAAGATCTGGCGCTGGAACAGGGCAAGGAACACCATAAAAAACACTAGGCGTATCAGTGTTCTTTAGGAACGAAAAAAAGCCAACCCTATGAGGTTGGTCTTTTCACTGCATATTGAAGCTTTGTCGTTACGGTGTCGGTACCACTTTGTAGTACACGCCGCCTCCGCCATACGACGGGCTGAACCATGTGTTCCCGCAGAGATAATATGTCGCGCCACCGGAGACATTGGGTGTAATGCAGCCTGAGGGAAGCACGGACACGATCTGTCCCATGGAATAGCTGCCAGCGGCGCCGGCTGCCGCCATGTTGGCGTTTGCGGCGGCAGCATTTGCGTTGGCAGCAGCCATGTTGGCGTTCGTGGCGGCTGCGTTCGCCGTGGTCGCACCTGCCGTGTAGCCGGCCGCGTAGGCGTTTTGCGAAGCGGCCGCGGCCTGGGAAGAAGCGGCAGAGGAGGCTATGGCAGCCCCCGTGGCCACTCCTACCGCAGCGCCTACTGCGACGGCACCCGCCGTCGAACCGCAGTCGTAACAGGCTGGATAGTATGCCGCCGGAGGATGGTACGCGTAAACCGTAGTTGGCGGGTGATATCCGTAATAGCTGTCGGGCGGATGATAGGCTGTCGTCGCGCCGTAGGGGTCAGTGTGGACCGCGCCGTAGCCGGCCTCGCCGGAAGTAGTGCCGCCGTAGGTGTTGGTATGGGTGGTGCCGCCGTCGTAGTTGTGCGTGGTGCTGCCACCGTATTCGTTGGTATGCGACGATCCCTCGCCATAGGTGTGCGAGGTGCTTGTGCCGTAGGCGCTGCTATGCGAGGTAGAGCCGTAACTGTGCGAGGTGCTGCCGCCGTAGCGGTTTGCGTGGGAGTAAGCCGACGCCGCCTGGAAGGGAAGCAGCGTAATGGTCAGGCTCACGCAGGTGACAATAATCTTGTGCTTCATGGTTCGAACTCCTTATTGCTTCGCTTTCGCGGGCTGAGCCTTGGCTGGAGCTTTGGCGCTGGCGGGTAGTTCCGGATGGACAGCAGCGAACGGAATGCGCTTCGCGCTGGAAGCGGAGGCGGGCGGAGCGAATGCGTCCGCCGGCACCGTCTCGTCGAGCTTCCAGTCGGTAAAGGCAAGCTCGTGACGCAGGTGGTTGGGATCGTCGAGGAAAATCGCGCGCATCAGTCGGGGCAGTTTGTCGTCCGCGCCAACCCAAAGCTGCACAAACACCCCATCGCCGGCGTAGGCCAAGATGTCGGTGGTAGTTCCTCCCACAACGTGGGACTGGCCGACATAATAGGCGTGCTTCAAGCCGGGCGCGAGATCGCCATAAGGATTGGCAACGATAACATCGTCGAACGGAACGGCAATGCCAGCCAGTTGATAAGCCTTCTCCAGGGTGGCGTCAATCGTCGGTGGGGCATCGGCCACAGCCAGCAGATTCTCGGTCGGCGAGTAGCCCATCATCGATTTGCCATCGTAGTAAAAGCTGGTGTCGTTACCGTCCGCGGGCTTGAGAACACGCAGTTTGTCAGGCCGTTGCAGGGTGACTTCGTACTTCGCGGTGTATCCCAGCGGAGCGCCCTGGCGGGTCAATTGCTCGAACAACTCCACAGCGGTAAAGGAAAGAGTGTGAGCAGCCGCCAGCTTGTCGCTGGTGGCTTTCAGAATATCCAGCGCCTTGGGCTCCAATTGCAGCCGAGGCGCGGCCGGCGCCGCCTTGGTGGGGGACGGAGTTTTTTTAACGGCTGGCGGTGTAGTGCTTTGTCCTGCGGCGGCGCCTAAAAACAGGGCAAGAAACACCGCAACCAGGGTAATTTTCCCGGGAACGTTCTCTAGCATCAGGGTCTCCAGTGGCGCTTAACGACTACGGAATCATGCCGCATTCGAACATCTTGTTAGCAATAGGGGCGGCAATCTTGTTGATGAAGGCGGCACGCATCTGGGGGTCGCTCTTCAGCAACTGAATCATCTTCTGCTCCTCCGCTGTGGGCGGCGTCTTCTGAGACTTCTTCTGCCAGAGCTGCTCGCAAGTCGAGCTTTGATACTTCTGAATGACTTTGTCAGCGACTTTGTCCATGATGGGATACTGCTGGGCGTTGCCAATACCCACATAGCACAAGGCCAGCAGGGCCGCGAAGGCGTAATGACGTTTCATACTCAGCGCTCTCCAGGTAAAGTGATGGATGTGAAGAACACGATTGCCGCCACTTTCGTGGACTAAGCTCGCGCGTTTTGAGCTGCGGAGCTCATGATGCAGTAGACAATAGGCAATCGATGAGGCGATTGTAACTGCCAAAACTGCCAGGGATGCCTCTAGAAATGAACTCATCCCACGAAAGTTGCACGGAGTCAGCTTTGCCGAATCGGCAAATCACGATGAAATACTAGTTATCGGAAAATCCTCGATTTTCTTTGTGCCGAAACTGCTAATTCTGCCAGTTGTTAAATAGCGGACGGCAATGTAGTTCTTCGTATAGAACGCCATCAGTTTAACGATGCTCGACCGTTTCGGGACAACTCGTGTGGCTCGAGCAAAGGGAAGGTCATGAAATCTAGTTGGAAGAAGTATTTCGCGGTTCTCGTTACCTCGGTTCTCAGCACCCTGATATGCACTGCTGCCCTCGCCCAAGGGCCCGCAGACCCGGCCGTGCCGGCTGCGGATCCTGCGGCGACTCCGGCTGCCACAGCGTCGGCTTCGAGCACGGCCGACCCGTTGCCGGCGGACCCGGTTCCGCAGTACGGCACTCCCTTCGCCGCGGGTGATGGTTGGCGCGGCACGATCTCGATTTACGGATGGTTCCCGGGCGTACACGGAACCGTGGGCGTGCTTGGCCACAATGCCGGCTTCAGTGCGCCGTTCAGCGATGTCTTTCACACCCTCAAAGGCATCATTCCGATTGCAGTCGAAGCCGACAAGGGCCGCTTCGTCATGCCAATCGATTTTTTCTGGGTAAAGTTGGCAGACGGCAAAGCGACGCCGTTCACCGATGTGACCTCGAACTACGTCAATGTCCATCTGACGGAATCGATTCTCACTCCGATGGTCGGATACCGGATATTGGACGGCGAACACCTCAAGATCGACGCCCTCGGCGGTATCCGCTATTGGTATGTCGGACAGAACCTCCAGTTGATAGGGACACCGGTGCAAGTTCCGGCATTTGTTCGGTCGCAGAGTTGGGTTGACGGACTGGGCGGCGCCCGCTTCATCGTCCCCCTTTCCGAGAAAGCGGCGATTACCGTGTCCGGTAATGCCGGAGGCGGCGGAGCCAATCTCGACTACCAGGTGATCGGTCTGTTCTCCTACAATTTCACGCCAAAAATCGGCCTGGGACTCGGCTGGCGCTATCTGTACGTGGACTATCGGCCCAACCAACAAACAATTCGTGTTTGATACCACCATGAGCGGCGCGCTGGCGGGAGTTTACTTCAACTTCGGCGGCAAGCCGCCGGTTCCACCGACCGCGAGCTGCTCGGTTTCGCCAACGGAAGTTTTCCCGGGCGATCCGGTTGCCGCGACCATCAGCACCCAGAACTTTAACCCCAAGCACCCGCTGACCTACTCCTGGACCAGCGCTGGAGCCAAGGTTTCCGGGTCGGGAACGACCGGTAACGTCGACACTACCGGCCTCCAGCCGGGCAGCTATACGGTTTCCGGAACGGCCACGGACACTAAGGAAAAGAAAAACAATACTGCGTCTTGCAGCGGTAGTTTCACCGTGAAGGCGCGGCCGAACTATCCGCCGACGGCGAGTTGCTCGGCCAGCCAGAGCGCCATCGCCATCGGGCAGAGCTCGACGGTCAGCATTACGGCCAGCAGCCCGGAGAGCCGTCCCTTGACCTACGCCTGGACCAGCACCGGCGGCCAGTTGAGCGGCAATGGCACGTCGGCCACGCTGACGGCGACCAGCGCCGACGCCGGCAATACGATCACCGTGACCGGAACGGCAACGGACGACCACAATCTGAGTACAAGCTGCACGTCGGCGATTACTGTGCCGCCAGTCCAAAAAGTCGCGGAAGTCGAAGATTGGGGCGAGTGTACGTTCGAGAAAGACCCCAAGCGGCCGTGGCGTGTGGACAACGACTGTAAGGACGTCCTGGACAAGCTGGCGCTGCGCATCCAGCAGATGCCGAACGGCAAGGTTGCCATCGTCGGCTTCAAGGACCAGGCGGAAGTGGTCAATGAGGATACGATTGGTTCGCAGCGCGCGGTCAACGTTAAGTACTACCTGACTACCGACGAGCTGGGTCCCAAGGTGGATGCGAGCCGTGTGGAACCGCGCAAGGGCGGCACGAAGGGCAAAGCCGCTCACTTCTACTACGTTCCGCAGGGAGCGACGTTCACCCAGGAAGAGTCGGTGACCATCGACGAAAGCGCAGTGCAGGGTCAGTCGCGGACCGCGCCGGCTCCGAAGAAAGCAAAGAAGGCCAGCACGCCGCCTCCGAGCCATTAGGTTCGGCGGCGGTTGCCCCTTTAACAAGTGTCGCCCTGTTAGCAACCCCATCAGACGGCGATAAACGCTGCGGTCCTGTGGCCCCACAGGACCGCAGCTTTTTTTGCGATTCAGTGGTGCCGCTTCGTCCCGTTGCCGCAATTTGCGACCTCCTTTGGCGCCAGGCCGGAACCGACATCGACGCTCGGCTGGGCTACGCGGTCTTGGTGCTTTGACCGGGCGACGCCTTGGCTGAGGCCATCTCCTTTCTCATCTTTTCGATCTCGTCCTTGATGGGTTTGTTTTTCTCTTCGTAATAGTCGCGAAGCTCATGGCGCATGCGGTTCAGTTGGATGTTCATAGACTGGTAGGCCTCCTCGCGGTAGAGGCGGTATTGAGCCGAGCCGATACGCATGCCGGAAGGAGGCGCGGGGGGCTCGTTGGCGCGGCGAAGCTCCGCTTCGTCGTCGGCCTTACGCAGCGTCCAGTCCGTCTCGGCATCGATGTCGGTCCCAGGGTCGAGACCGAATTCGCGCTCGAAGCCGGGATATTCCTGCACGCGGGAGGCCGGCATCGGCAGGCAGACCCAGGTTAGCGTCCGAAAGAGGGGCGCGCGCCTGGGGCGCCGCTTCATTCGTGGCATTCGTTGTTTGTGATTGCTCTGCTTGCAGTTTGGCGCGGTACTTGAGAAGCGAGGTGGCCTGCTGGATGGCGTAGAGCATTTTTCCGGCGGTGCGATGGTCGAGCAGGCCGTCGCCCAGAGCTGCGACGATCTCAGAGAGCGCGAATTGCGCGGAATCGAGATCTAGTAGAGGAGGAATCTCGAGGCGGTAAGGTACGTTGTCGCGCAGAGCGCGGGCGCGGCGTAGACGGCGTCCGCGATGTTTGAGGTGGTAATAGCAGTATTTATTGTTTTGCAGAGCCGGGGAGCCGCAATAGGCTCCGTTTTCTTGGATGTGACAGCAAGTTTCGTATTGCATGAGGCCCTTTCGAGAAGAAGTAATTAGTAATTCGCTAAAGCCACGTCGTTACTGCGGTGCCCCCTTTGCCTCTGCTGAAAAGAAAGGGTTTACGGCACGACTGTGGGCAAGTTCGGGCAAATAAAGGCATTTACACGCAAAGTCGCAGAAACAAAAGAGTTAGGGTGCATCGGTTGTTAAAGAACAAAAGCCCTCGAAGCTGCCGCAGCAGGATGCGGCGCCACAAGGGCAGGTCATCGAGGATAGAGATAGCGCGGAGAGAGTGAGGAGGTAAAGAAAAATCGTGCGGGCGAAAAAACTTTGGTAATGGGAGGAGGACACGTTGGTAATGGGGATTCCCGAAAGGGGAGAAGGCTTTTCACCACAGAGGCGTGTGAGAGTTTTCGTAGTCGATACGAAAACCCCACCCAAGCAAAAGAAGCTTGGGTGGGGCACCCGGCTAGCTCAAGCTCTTGCCGGGGCCGTCAGCGGCAAAGAAAACGGCCCGCAGGTTCCGCTGTACGGAGCATGCAGGCCGTGAGACGAAGTGTAAAACCGGTTTGCTACGGCAGGATTACCAGTTCAGGCTTGCTGCCGCCGCCCATTCCGTAGGTCGCGCCGGGATAGAAGGCTCCGGCATCGTACTTGTAACAGCCGGGAGTATTGGCCTTCACGGTGATCTGCTTGTTGGCGCCGCCGATGATTGGATCATCTGGATCGAACGGATCGTCGGTGCCGAAGGAGATCATGAAGCCGGTGTTCTTGTTGGAGGTCATCCAAACAACGGTTGTGCCCTTTTTGATACAGAAGAACTGATTGCCTTTGGCATTGGGCACGCCGGGCTTCACACTGGAGGAACTGCCTGACTTGTTGACGTCGATGGTGCAAGGCGCCGATGCCGAACCGCAGGTATTAGCGGTGGTACACAGGCTCGCCGGATTGGGTTCGTCGCAAGCGTACTTGCTCTTTGCCTGGAGCATTCCGCTGGCGAGAACCAGTACGCAAGACAGCACCAGCGCGGTGCTCAGTAGTTTCTGAAATCTCATGTTCCACCTCTTAGGAAATGAGGGGCGCGTAACCGATATGCGCCCGCATTGGTCAATATCGAACTGGCGCTGCGAAGGTACCACGTTGTCACGTGAAACCGCCGCCGCGCCCAATAGAAACCAGCTTGCTCGGACTTATGAGCCGAGCATTAGTTCTCCGACGTGCCCTTCCAGTCGATGAAGTTGCTGAGGCGCCATGCGTTCTGGTTCAGCTCGATCTGGAGTTCGCCGTCTTTGTTGATGGTGAACTGGCAGGCTGGATACAGAACGCCGGTGCTCTTGCTCTTGTCCTGATCGTTCAACTGGAATTCGCCGGCCGTGAGATCGAACGACTGGGTCTGGCTGTCGGTATAAGCCTCGCCGAATGAAATCTTGCGATTGGTCACAAAGCGAATGTTGCGGCCGACCGACGTGGGAATCAGGCGGATGAACGCAAGGTCATAGCCCAGGGTTCCGGGAATCTGGATGCGTCCGACAGCCTTCATCTTGCCCAGGGCCGTCACTAGGCCTTGGTTCTGTCCCTTCTGGAAGGCGTCTACGAGGATTTGGCGGTCTTCCGGTGTCGAGAAATCGTAGATAATCACCGTAACGCCGATGTTTCTCCCCAATTGCGTGCTGGTACCGTAAGCCGTAGCGTCAATGGTTTCGTACTTTTCGCGAGCGAGTCCTGAAATGCAGGTCATCGTTAGGACCACCAGAACAGTGACAAAAATCTTTAACAACTTCGAAGCAGTCTGCATGGGTGTATCTCCGTTTCCTCGGTGCAATAACGGTTTTTGCGAACGGCAAAAGCCGTTCTGTGCGCGCGTTAATGGTAATTTTGCTGCGATTGAAACGGTAACTGGTAAAAGTACTGAGTTCAAGCCAAAAATTTGATACCGGGGGGCCGAGGTCATCGCGGGAGGCTGGCGGGTGATAACGGTTGAGGCATCGAGCGACAGCCGGAAACGCCTCCACCAGTGCAATTTGTGATAGGCGCACTGTCACTTCTGCTAGTATTTCCTGTACCGGAATATCTCTATTATTTCGCTGCGCAGTGGTGCAAAGCCCGCGCTGCGAGCGGCAGAAAATCGCCAGAGATCGCCGCCTTACAAAGAAGCGGTGACTTGCGAATGTCTAAACCCACCGGCTGAGGCGAGCCGGTATCAACACGAAGGAAGGCAAAAGTATCTATGAATATGAATTGGAATTCAAAGTTACGAGCGGCACTCGGGTCGCTCGCAGTCTTAGTGGTCCTGACGCTAACGGTGAGTACGGTAGCCTCCGCGCAGTCGTTGAAGGTCAAGGGCGTGATCATCAATCGTGCCGGCAACACCATGACCCTGAAGACCGCGGACACCCCGCAGCTCATCGTCGTGCTGAATGACAACACCGACGTGCAGCAGCTTGAGGGTGCGTTGAAGGCCCGCAAGAAAGAAATGTCGATGGCGGCCCTGATCCCCGGCCTGGCGTGCGAAGTGCAGGGCAGCTACAACGCTAAAAACCAGCTCGTCGCGACCTGGGTGCGGTTCACCGGCGACGATCTCGAGCAGGCGCAATCGGCGCAAGCTGCGGTCCACGAGACGAAGGTGCAGGCAGCGGCCAATCAGGCTGATCTGCAGAAACAGGCAGAAGCATTGGCGGCACAGAACGCGGCCCTGAAGGAACAGCAGGCAGCGCTCAACGCACAGCAGAAAGAGATTGCCGCCAACAAGGCCAAAATCGCTGCGAACAGCGCGCGCTTTGGTGAGCTGGACGATTACTACATTCTCGACGAAGTCACGGTGTATTTCGCGAACGGTCAAACCAAGGTCGATCCCAAGTACAACGCTCCGTTGCTAGCTCTCGTGCAGAAGGCGATGGGCTATAACGGATACAACATCCAGGTGAAGGGGTACGCATCTGCGGTGGGCAGCGCCGCGCTGAACCAGCAGCTCAGTGAGGAACGCGCCAACAATGTTACCAACATCGTGGTGCAGCAGGGGCATGTTCCCTTGACCAACATGCTGGCTCCGGGAGCGATGGGCGAAAGCCGCCAGGTAGGTAGCGACAAGACCGAGCAGGGCCAGGCGGAAAACCGTCGGGTGGTGGTTCGGGCGCTGCTGAACAAAGGCATTGCTGGAACCATGGAAGGACTGCCGACAACGACAACGAAGTAAGATCCCTGGATTGTCTTCAGTGCGTGGGACGGCGGCTGCGCCGTCCCATGTTTCTTGGTTTTCGCGATGTTTTTACCTACCATTTATGACGTCTGACAACCTGCGTACAGCTTGGGCATGTCATAATCCCACCAAGGTTTTCGCTTGGAGTTGGGGGGAGTCATGGTCGGGACGATAGCGCTGGTGATTCTGTGCACGCTGACGGCGCTGGCAGTGGTGCTGTATGCGGCGTATTGCGAGGCGGGAGAGGATTTGCCGTGCAAGAAAGCACGCCGGCAGCGGGCCGCGGCCCCCGATAAATCGACTCACGTGAGTGGTCCGCGGGCGGGTTAGCGGGTTCGGGGTTGCGAGCCTGCGGTAACCGCCAATCGAGTTTGCAGTTCCTGCATTACGCTGGAAATTTTCAACGAGAGGAAGAGGATGAAATTTCGAGTAGCGACGTGTGCGTTATTGCTTTGTCTGTTGGCTGGAATGGCAGCGGCACAGCAGGTCTCAGTCAACTACGATCACAACGCAAGTTTCGGTCAATACCATACCTACGCGTGGGGTTCGAACAATACCAACCAGATCCGCAACTCCATCCTGGCGCAGGTGGCCCAGCAGGACATTGAAGCTGCCATGCAGGAGAAGGGCTTCCAGAAGGTTCAGGAGAGCCAGAACCCGGACCTCATTCTGACGGCCAGCGGTGGCGAGCACGAGCAGACTTCATGGAACGCATGGGGCATGCGCGGAATCGGCGGCGGCATGGGTGGCATCAGCCCGCAGCAGAATGTCGAGGCGAGCCTGATCGTGAGCCTGTATGACACGAAACAGAAGTCCCTCGTATGGCGCGGCATCAGCCAGGACACCCTGAGCAACAACGGCAACAAGAACCAGAAAGACGTTGAGAACGCGGTGAAGAAGATGTTCAAGCAGTGGCCGAAGAGCTAGCTCACAGGCGCTGCAAATCAGGCCCCGTGATCGCGAGTGCACGGGGCCTTGTTACAACACGAACTCGCATTTCTCGAATTCCGGGCACGCTGGAGCATCCAATGTTTTCGATCCGAGCCAAACTCTCCCCTGCATTCTTTTTCCTGCTGAGCACGCTGCTGGTGTGCACGGCGGCGAACGCGGAGAAGATCCGCGTCCATTACGACAAGTCCATCGATTTCTCGAAGTACAAGACCTATGGGTGGGCGCCGGTCGGCGCAGTTGCTCATCCCATGCTGGCATTGGACGTCGTTGGCGCAGTCGATCAGGAAATGGCCTCTCGTGGGTTGACCAAGGTCCAGTCGAATCCGGACTTGCTGGTCCAGATCTACGGTGCGGTGGATACGGAAACCAGTATGACTTCCAACAACCCCATCTACAACGCGACTGGGGGTATCCCGCCCTTCGATCCCAGCATGACCTCTCCGGGCAACTCGCTGTACTGGGACGGCTATTACGGAAATACGGTCATCGTCGTCCATCCGGGAACGCTGGTGGTCGATCTTATTGATGCGAAAGCGAAGAAACTGGTATGGCGGGGCATGGGAGCAGAAGCGATCAGCAGCAATCCCGAAAAGCTGGAAGATGAAGCCAACTCGACTGTCAGCAAGCTATTTAAGGACTATCCCGTTAAGAAGTAACTTCGTTCGACGCGTTTTGTAACACGCCATTCATCGAAGGCTTAACGCATAAGGTACATAGAAATTTTGGATTGGACTCGCCACCAAGACTGAGCCAGACTCAGGCCAATTCGCTGGCCAAGGGTCCGTGGTGAGGTCTTGCGTGCAACACCAATCCTGTCGTCCTGCCGATCGTCCGACGTTTTTGATGTGTCCCCCAACCATGTACGACGTGAAATACGTCATCAATCCCTGGATGGACGGCAACGTCAACCGATCTTCCCTGCGTAACGCAACGCAGCAGTGGGAACAGTTACACGCAGCATTGGAGCGCCTTGCGAGGGTCGAGTTGGTCGAGCAGCAAGCCGGTTCACCCGACATGGTGTTTACCGCCAATGCCGGACTGGTTGGCAAAGGTATCGTCGCGCTGAGCAGTTTTCTGCATCCCGAGCGTCAGGGCGAAGAACCGCACTTTCGCAAATGGTTTGACGATTCCGGCTTCGCGGTGCGTGAATTGCCGCGCACGGTCCCCTTCGAAGGCGAGGGTGACGCGCTCTTCGAAGCCGATAACTCACGTCTTTGGGCCGGGCACGGTATGCGGAGCCGCGAGTGCAGCCATCCCTACCTGTACGACACCTGGGGTGTTGAAGTGATATCGCTCCGCTTGGTCGATCCCCGCTTCTACCATCTCGACACGTGCTTCTGTCCGCTGTATGGCGGCTACGTGTTGTACTATCCCGAGGCATTCGACGCCGCGTCGCAGGCCAGGATCGCATCCCGCTATCCCGAGGAGAAACGCATTGCGGTTTCCACGAGCGATGCATTGCGCTTTGCCTGCAATGCCATCAATATCGGACGGACCATTCTGCTCAATGAAGTTAGTACGCAGCTTTCGTCGCGCTTAGAGTCGCACGGTTTCCGTGTCATCCAGACGCCTTTGACCGAGTTTCTGAAAGCCGGTGGCGCGGCCAAATGCCTGGTGCTGCGATTGAGTGACATGGAAGTAACTCACGGATTTTTGGGCTGCTCAGCAGGCTGCCGTGGCGTAGAAATCTGTGGGCAGTAAGGGGACTGCCTGAGCGTCACGCACCAGCTCGGAACTTCGCGATGATTGTCGTGATGTCGTCGTGCTGTTCCCGAGGACTGAACTGGCGAACCTCATCCACAATGGCGGTGAGCAATGCCGTGCACGACAGCTCCCGATGCCGCTGCATCGCGTCCGTCAATCGCTGCTCGCCAAACTCTTCTCCTCGTTCATCACTGGCTTCGGTGATGCCATCGGTGTAAAGCGCAAGCACATCGCCGGGAGAGAGCTCTTGCTCCCGCATGGAGCAATCCCAGTCCTGGAACAGCCCCAGCAGCGTGCCGGTCGGTGCAAGCAGCTCGATAGTGCCGTCGTTTCGTAACAAGAGGCCCGACAGATGTCCGCAATTGGCGTAGCGGAGCCGTCGCGTCACGTCGTCGTATTCGGCGAACAAGAGAGAAGCGTAGGCGTTATCGGCGGTGTTGTCATAAAACAGGCGGTTCACCGACTGGAGCAGGACCTCCGGTTGATCGAAGGCCAAGGCGGATTGGCTCCGCAGGCTGGCCTGTAAATTTGCCATGAGGAGAGCGGCGGCGATCCCCTTGCCGGAAACATCGCCGATAATCAGGCCCAGCCGCTGTGGGCCGAGATTCAGGAAATCGAAATAATCTCCTCCTACTTGCCGCGCCTGCAGGCAGAGGCCGGCATATTCCACGGTGTTCATCTCCGGTCGAATCTGCGGAAACAACCGCGCCTGCACTTGCCTGGCGATTTCCAGTTCCTGGGCGGCGCGGCGTTCGGCTTCGAGTTTTGCGGCCTGCTCCCGGCGGCGCAATTCGAGACTTTGCCTAACCTCGTCGAACGCCTCCAGGCCAAAGATGTTTCCGTCGGGATCTTCGAAGCGCGAAAACGTGCCGCCCCACAACGGGGTTTCGGGCGGAGACAAGAAATGAACCCCACGCTCACTCCACTCTTGGTACTTTGCGTGGACGTCTTCGGTCATGAAAAGGATCCAGCGGTAGCCGCCAATCAGGTTGGACTCGGGCGAGTCGGGCTTGGGAACGACCAGCGCAAGGTTCGCGCTACCGTCGGGAGGCGCCACTTCAATCCAACGATCGCCAGACGCAAGGACACCGTCCAGGATCAGTTCAAAACCCAATTGGTCCACATAGAATCGCAGGCTCCGTTCCAGATCACGAACGAATACGACGATGTCCTGAATGCACAGGTAGGGCTCTGCGCGGTCCGCGCGAGGCACGATCCGGTCGGTCCATGAGGGAGAGGCTTCGCTGGGCATCCGGCTGATTATAGTGGGCAGCCAAGCTCTCTGCGTCAAGGTGAAGAATTTCAATGGCAGCCCGTATTTCGACCATGTTGTTGCACAGGTTCGACGCCGTCGCTTGACGGTCGGAGAAGCCTTTCCCTAGTATCCCAACTAGGATGTGTCCACCGTCGGTCCTCTTCAGGCTCCTCTCCGCGAACCGGCGGAATTTGCAGATATTGCTGGTTTTGTTAACCATCGCAATTCAGATGTCAGCGCAAGCTCCGAGCAAAACCGCCAGCCAGTCTGTCGCCAACTTTGTGGACATCGCGGAAAAAGCCGGCCTCACGAACAAGAACGTCTTCGGTGGAGTCGATACCAAGAAGTACATCATCGAGACTACTGGAACCGGCGTCGCCATCTTCGATTACGACAACGACGGATGGCCCGACATCTTCTTCGTGAACGGAACGACGCTGGAAGACATGAAGGCAGGGAAGTCAGGCCCGACGAATCACCTGTATCACAACAATCACGACGGGACATTCACCGACGTCACCGAAAAGGTGGGCCTGGCGGACGCGACCGGATGGGGACAGGGCGTCTGCGCCGGTGACTACGACAACGACGGTTGGCAGGACTTGTACGTCACGTATTACGGCAAGAACCGGCTTTACCACAACGAGAAGGGCGTCTTTAAACTGGTCAGCGAGAAGGCGGGCGTGGGAGGAAACGGCAAGGAGTGGGGCGCGGGATGCGCCTTCGTCGATTACGATCGCGACGGGCACCTTGACCTCTTTGTTGCGAACTACGTTGACTTCGACGTGACGACGGCGCCGGCTCCGGGAGATCGTCCGTCCTGCATGTGGAAGGGCGCGCCGGTCATGTGCGGCCCGCGTGGATTGCCGCATCACAAGAACATCCTCTATCACAACAAGGGTGATGGAACGTTCGAGGATGTAACAGTTAAGGCGGGCATCGACAAGACCAACGGGCATTACGGACTCGGTGTGTCCACTCTCGATTTTGACAATGATGGGTGGCCGGATATTTACGTCGCTTGCGACAGCACTCCCAGCATCCTGTATCACAACAATCGCGACGGGACGTTTACCGATGTCGCAGTGGTTGCCGGAGCGGCCTTCAACGAAGACGGTCGCGAGCAGGGAAGCATGGGTACGACCATTGGCGATTTCGATGGCGACGGCCGGCTGGATATCTTCAAGACCAACTTCTCAGACGACACGTCTACGCTCTACAAGAACAATGGCGATAGTACGTTTACCGACGTAACTACTTCGGCGGGACTCGGGTTATACACCAAGTACCTGGGCTGGGGGACGATGTTCTTTGACTTCAACAACGACACCTGGCCCGACTTGATGCTGGTCAACGGACACGTTTACCCTGAAGTGGACAAATTTCACCTCGGCAGCAACTACCAGGAACCGCGGATCCTGTACCGCAATAATGGCGACAGCACGTTCAGTGATGTCTCCGACGCGGCAGGCAGCGGTATCACCACGATGGCGTCTTCGCGCGGCTTGGCAATCGGCGATCTCTGGAATACCGGACAGTTGTCAGCTGTCATCAGCAACATGAACGCGATGCCGAGCTTGCTGAAGAACCAGCAGACGTACCCCAATCACTGGATTACGTTCAAAACCGTCGGCACCAAGTCGAACCGCGACGGTATCGGCGCCCGCATCACCGTGAAAGCCGGCAATCGGCTGCTGGTGGACGAGGTGCGGAGCGGTTCCAGCTATTACTCGCAAAATGACATGCGGGTCCACTTTGGTCTGGGTTCAGCGGCGAAGGTGGATTCGGTCGAAGTTCGCTGGCCCAGCGGCCTCACCGAACGTTTCGACAATCTTGCGGTGGACCAGATTCACACATTGAAGGAGGGTTCGGGGAACGCTGTCGTTGACGGCTCCCCGAAGAAATAAGTATGCAGTCATTCATTCGTAAGTGCCTTTCGTACTTGCTCTGCTGGAGCATTGTGGCGGTTTCCCCGGGATATGCAGCGGCCCAGGCAGCGCCGCCGGCTCCCCCTGCGGCCACCACCTCAACTTCGACCGGAGCCAAGGTGGCGCCGGACCCGAGTCTTCCGTGGCCGCGGGTTGTCTACGCGAAAACCGCTACACTCTCGATCTATCAGCCGCAAGTCGAGAGCTGGACCGGCAATGTGCTGAAGGCGTACTCCGCCGTGAAAGTCAAAACAACCGGGAAGCAGACGACGGACTATGGGGTGATCTGGTTTACCGCCAACACTGAGGTCGATAAGGTCAACCGCGTCGTAACTCTCGACAATTTCAATATCACCAAGCAGAGCTTTCCCACGCTCGCGAACAACGGGACCGCGTACGCCAGCGATTTCACGGGAGAGTTGCCGTGGAACCAGACGATTCCACTCGACCTCCTGCAAAGCGATCTTGCCGTGTCGGCTGACGCTGGAGCGATGAAGACGTACGAGGTCGAGAACACTCCGCCGCGAATCATCTACAGCATCACGCCGGCGGTGTTGGCGCTGGTCGACGGCAAACCGGTGTTGGGGCCGGAAAACGACCACCTCCAGAAGATCGTCAATACGCGTTCGCTGATCGTCTACGACGCCTCCAAGTACACGTATTACCTCGCATTGATGGACGGATGGATGTCTTCGCCGACCATCGAGGGCCCTTATACCGTTGCGCGCCACGATCCTGACAAAGATCTGAACAAGATCAAGACGGAGGCACAGAAGGGCAACACCAACCAGCCGCTGGGGAATCCTGAGCAGTCGCTCCAGGAAGCCTGGGGGGAAGACGAAGTTCCCACGGTGTACGTCAGCACGGTACCCGCGGAGCTGCTGGTGCTGCAGGGACAGCCGCAACTGAGCGCCATTCTTGGAACGAACTTGCTCTATGTTTCCAACTCGGGCAACGACATTTTTCTGGACTCGGCCAGCAACACCTACTACGTTCTGCTTTCGGGACGCTGGTTCAGTTCCGCCTCGTTGCAGCAAGGTCCGTGGGCGTTCGTTCCGCCAACGAGTTTGCCGGGCGACTTCGCGAAGATTCCGGCTACAAGCACCAAAGCCAGCGTTCTCGTCTCGGTTCCGGGTACGCCTCAGGCGAAAGAAGCTCTCATCGCGAATTCCATCCCGCAGACGGCTGCCATCACGCGTTCGGCTGCGAAGCTGAACGTCAGCTACTACGGTCAGCCGAGCTTTCAACCGATATCCGGTACACCGCTGACGTATGCGGTCAACACCGCGACGCCGGTGATTTTTGTACCCTCAACCTCGGCGTACTACGCAGTGCGAAAACGGTGTCTGGTTTACGGCCGGAACTTTCAACGGACCGTGGACGGTTGCGGTTAACGTTCCGCCGGCGATCTATAGCATCCCACCCAGCTCGCCGCTGCATTACGTGACCTACGTGCAGGTCTACGGTTCGACGCCGACGGTGGTTTATGTCGGGTACACGCCCGGCTATTACGGGACCGTAGTCGCTCCGGGTGGCGTTGTCGTATATGGGACTGGCTACTATTACTCACCCTATGTCACGGGCGCATATTGGGTGCCTGCGCCGTACACCTACGGGGTGGGGGCCGGGTTCGGCTGGAGCGCCGTGGCTGGATGGGGACTCGCCTTCGGCGTCGGCATGGCGGTGGGGGCGTACTGCAGTCCGTGGTGGGGGCCGGTTGGATACTGGGGCTGGGGTTATGCTGCGCCGGCGTGGGGCTGGGGCGGCTACGGCGGCGCGGCGGCGGCTAACGTCTATGGACGCTGGGGGAATACCGCATACGCGGGAACGCGGGCAGCGTGGGCGAATCCGTACACGGGGAACATCGGCAGCGGCGGCCGGGGACCTACTACAACCCGGTGACGGGCAACTCCGGGTATGCGGCGCACGCTCAGAACTACAACGCGTACACGGGCACCGAGCGCACAGGAACCAATGTCAGTGGCTACAATCCCTCGACGGGAAGGTCGTACGCCGGGCAAGGGAGAACTGCCAGCAACGCTTACACGGGCAATTACGCTGCTGGAGCGCGCGGCGCCGAGTACAACCAGAACACCGGAGTGGTGCACGGCGGAGCCACAGGAGTGGCAGGCAATGCCTACTCAGGACAAGCGGTGGCCGGGTCGCGAGGCTTCTCCTACAACACCAACACGGGCAACGGCGTGGCCCATGAGAACGGCAACGTGTATGCCGATAAGGACGGCAACGTTTACAAAGCCACTCCAGGGTCGGGTGATGGATGGCAGCAACACGGCAGCAGTGGCTGGGGAGCGCCTTCTTCCGGATTCGACAAATCGTCCATGGACAATATGGCGTCGGCCCGCGACCAGGGTAGCCAACGCTGGGGCAACTTCCACTCTGGCGGTTGGGGTGGCGGATACGGCGGTGGCGGCTGGGCGGATCGTGGCGGCGGTGGTTTTGGTGGTGGCGGTTTCCGCGGCGGAGGCGGGTTCCGGCGGTAGGGCCGACTCCCACAGTTCGGTTGTTCTCGAGCGAACAACCCCCACTTAAACCATAGAGGACTAAGAGCTTATACGTAAGCCTTCAGCCATAAGGGTTGCACAGGTGCTTTTCAAGAGCCGATGGAGCCCGCAACCTGAGTGCGGGAAACTCGCCCAGCCTCACAGTGTCTTTACAGGAGTCGGCGTCCGGTGCGATAGGACGTAGGACACATCGCGTTGCGATAGAGAAAATCCCCCCCCAAGGACAAAGAGGCTTAAATGGGGCATCCGCGGACAGTCTGGTTGTCCTAACGAAACGCCCGCTGATTCCCAAAAGGGGAAGGTTTTTGCTTCCAACAGCAACAAACGCTTGCTAATAGCACCATCGTGCGACATGCTGGGCGGTACCCGTCCAAGACAATCAATTAGCGCCCGGGAACAGGGGTGTCACGATGGAACGCTGCACGCGCTGTCTCCTTCCCCGCAATTTTCCCAACACAACATTCGATCAGCAAGGTGTCTGTGAGTACTGCCACAGGTTCACACCCCGAAAGCTCCTGGGGAAAGATGCCCTGCTGAAAGAAATCCGGAAGCACAAACAGCCTGATTCTGCCTACGATTGTGTGGTCGCAGTAAGCGGGGGACGGGACAGCACCTACGCTCTGTATTACATGGTGCACGAACTAGGTTTGAAGGTCGCTACGTATACGGTGGACCAAGGCTATCTTCCCGAGGAGACGATCGAGAATATTAAGCGAGCGACTTCGATCCTGGGGGTGGAGCACACTTTCTATCCGCATGATCTTTCGATGCAGGTGGCTGGACCAGCTCTGAAAGCGTGGCTGCACCGGCCCGATCCTGCGATGGTCAGTGCGATATGCCTGGGTTGCCGCATCGGACTACACCGAGCTTACCGGGACACGGTAAGCCGCTACCGGGCGATTCTTGTGACCGGGGCGGGCGAACCGGGGTCCGATGAATATTTTGGAGCGCGGTTTTTTTCGGCCGATTCGGAGCACTCGAAGGGCAAGTTGGCGGTCCTGCTGGGATTTTGCGGGAAGCTTGTGGCCAATCCGCGCTACCTGATGAACGCGGCGATGCCGTCGTTGCTGGTCGCGGAATACTCGGGTGTGTTCGCGCCGTGGCACCGCAAACGGGCTGATGCGCTGCCGGTTCTCTGCTTGTATCACTACATTCGATGGGACGAGCGCAAGATCCAGTCGACCATAGAGCGAGAGTTAGGTTGGCAACGGTATCACGGGACCGAGGCGCAGTGGAGGTCGGATTGCAAACTGGCTGTGCTGAAGAACCAGATGTACCTGCGCACCGTGGGATTTACACGCAATGACATTCTGGTCAGCGCTCTGGTGCGCGAAGGTACGCTTACGAAAGCGGAAGGCCTGGCCAGACTTGAGGCGGAAAACCGAGATCGCCCTGACACGGTGGCAGAGTTGTGCAGGGAAATTGCAGGAATTGGCAGCGAACGATTTCCGGCTCCGATGACGGTGTAGATCGTTGATTTCTGGACTGTCTGGTTGTGCCTCACGAAAATCCCCACTCAAGGCCATAAGAGTGCCTTGAATGGGGCACCCGCGTAGAGTTGTTTTGGGACAGTCTGGTTGTACCTCACGAAAATCCCCACTCAAGGCCAAAAGAAGGCCTTGAATGGGGCACCCGATAGGTCCCTCGTCACCTCGTTAGTTCGATGCTGGATGTTTTCTGGTGTAGGTGAAGTCGTATTCGACTTTCCAGGTTTGTCCGCCGTCGATTGAGCCCTGGCTGAATTGGCGGACCTTGTCGGGGGAGAGGTTGAAGAACTGAAGGTGGCGCTTGAGCTTGGTGCCGTCGGGCTGGGTGATTTCGTCGGTGTAAAAGTCCATGACGCCGTCTTTCAGTCCGCCGTAGAAGCTGATGGTGCCGCCGGCATTATCCACCCAGAATTGTTCCCAGCGCTTAAGAGGAGCGTCGTAAACGTTGTAGCTTTTGCCGGCATAGGTGCTATTGGCGGAAGTCCAGTTCTCCCAGATCACGCAGTCGCCGAGTGATTTCTCGATACGGCTGGAGCCGGCAGTTATTCCCGAGGAAGCATCGACAACGTCCCATTCGCCCACCCAAAAATCGAATTGCCGGTTCTCGGCGGTGTACACGCACGGCTTTTCGTTACGCATCGCTTTGTCGAGCAATGCGGCAAAGCGCGGATCACTACGCAAAGGCTGCATTGCCGGGTCGCTGGTCATTCGTTCCGGCTGGGCGAAGCCTTGCTGTATGGCTTCGGACAGGGTTTCGAAAGCTTTGTCCTTTTGGCCCAGTGAGGCGTAGGCACAGGCGATATCAAATCCAATCAGAGGCAAGGGCAATCCGTTATCTTTGGCCTGCTCGAAATCATGCAGGGCCTGCTCGTTCTGTCCGGTGGAGCGCTGCGCGACGCCGAGGCGATACCAGTATCGGGGATTCTTGGGGCTGGCCTGTGCGAGTTGGCCATAGAGCCTGGCTGCGGTGGCCCAGTCTTTTTGCTGGTAGGCAGCGTTGGCAGCGACGGAGGCGTCGTCGGTCTGGGCAAAGCCGTGGAAGGGCAGGCAGAGGAGCGCGAGAAGGCAAAGGGCCAGCCAGTACACGTTGGGTGCAGAACGAGTCATTCAGTTGAGCTCCGGGGATGATTTTGGACGACAGCAATAGCCGACAGCCAACGTTCGGCCGCTAATTGAGGGATAGACGATGGGAATGCCGGTTGGTACTCCGTGGACTGCGGCTAAATAGGGATGATTGGCACTCATATCGTGAGTATCCGCCACTAGGCGGCATGATTGGCGGAATGAGTAGTGGACATCACTTGAGTGGCTTGGAGTTTTTCGCTCCGGCGAGTTGCTCGGTCTTGACGATGCCCTGTCCCTCTTTAACGTAAACGAGCTGATTTACTTTGACGTCCTTCATCGTATCAATCTGGCCGCTGGGCCAACGAACCTCGAGGAGGTCGATCTTGCCGGCCTTGCCGAGACCGAAGTGAATGCGCAGGTCGCTTTGCGAGATGTAGCCTCCGCCGCTGCGCACTTCATCGATTTGCTGGTGCGGCTTAGTGTCGCCGGGAAGGGTGACCACGCACTTCACCCGGGCGCCGATGGCGCTACGGTTGGACTTGACGCCGATGCACTTCACTTTGATCCAATTGGTGTCGAGCTTTGAGTCGCAGCGTATCAATTGCGGCAGACCGTTGACGGTGTTGACGACGAAATCGACATCGCCATCGTTGTCGAAGTCGCCGAAGGCGCAGCCACGGTTGGCGTTGGGAACAGTGATGCCGGGCCCGGCGTATGGCGTGACTTCCTTGAAGCGGCCGTTGTGCAGGTTGTGATAGAGCAGCTTCTTCTGCGGGTATCCGGCTTCGGTGGTGAGCTGTTCGACTTCGGGATAGACGTGTCCGTTGCAGATGAGAATGTCGGGCCAGCCGTCATTGTCGAAGTCGAGCCATCCGCAACCCCAGCCTAGATATTGGGTGTGAAGACCGAGGCCGGCCTGGAAGGTCGCGTCTTCAAAGTTCCAGTTGCCCATGTTGCGGTAGAGCGAGGGAGTGTCGCCAGCGAAGTTGGTTTTGAGGATGTCGAGATTTCCGTCGCAGTCGTAGTCGGCGGCGGAGACGCCCATGCCGGCCTGGGGCTTGCCGTCGGCGCTGAGAACACAACCGGCTTCGAGACCGACTTCGGCGAACTTGCCGTCGCGGAGATTTTTGTACATCAGGGACTTGGTGGAGTCGTTGGCGACGTAGATGTCGGGCCAACCGTCGTTGTCGAAGTCGGCGACACAGACACCGAGACCATAGGTGCCGTTGACCTTGGTGATGCCGGAAGATTCGGACACGTCGGTGAAGGTGCCGTTGCCGTTGTTGTGGTACAGGATGTTGGTGTCGCCATTGAGCCCGGGAGGCCCGCAAGCGACCATCACGGCTTTGTAAAGACAGGGGCCGCTTTCAGGAACGGGCGCGGTCTTGAGATCGAGGTCGATGTAGTTGGCGACGAAGAGGTCGAGTTTGCCGTCGCGATCGTAATCGACGAAGGCGCAACCCGTGGCCCAGCGGGTGCGGGTGCCGGCGACTCCGGCCTTCTCGCTCACGTCGGTGAAGGTGCCGTTGCCGTTGTTGTGGTAGAGCACGTTCTTTCCGAAGTAAGTGATGAACAGGTCGTCGTTGCCGTCGTTGTCGTAGTCGCCGATGCAGACGCCCTGTCCCCATCCGGTGTGCTTGAGTCCAGCCTTCAGGGTCACGTCGGTAAAGGTGCCGTCGCGATTGTTCTTGAACAGGTGGTTGAAGGGCTCTTCGCCGGGAGGGAAGCCTTCGAGGCGCCAGCCGTTGACCAGGAAGATGTCGAGCCAGCCGTCGTTGTCGTAGTCGTAGAAGGCGACGCCGCATCCGGTGGTTTCGAGCAGGTATTTGTTCTTGTGCTCGCCGCCGAAGATGGTCCTGGCGTTGAGTCCGGCTTCTTTGGCGACGTCGATGAAGGTGACGCCGAGATCGGTTTCGGGGTTTGAGGGCGCCTGGCCAAAGAGCGGGCGCGCCAGGGAGAGGACGTCGGAAAAGGCGAGAACGAGCGCGGAGCGGCTGAGAGATTGCAGAAATTTTCGACGTGACTGTGACAAAAAATGGGTACCTGCCAACTCTCGCTGGAGCGTAATTCATTTTGCGGGAGGTGGAAGGGAGATGGCAAGCGGGAGAGCAGTAGCCAGTAGGCAGTTGCCAGTTGGATGGCTGAGGTATATTCCCATCCTTTCCCAAAAGAAGGGAAAGGATGGGGCACCCCGCTGCGATCGATGGAGGGTTTGTGGCGTGGGTGGTTGCGATGCATTAGACTCAATGCGTTTTCTGCTTCACCATTCCGGCCCGAGGAGACGCGCGATGCATCGCAAGTGGTCCGTTTTGGCAGCACTCCTGATCGCTCTTACATTCACAACGCAGGCGGCATTTTCCCAAGCGAATTCGAAAGGCGTCGATGCCGAGGGGCATGCATGGTGGCAACATGCAGTGTTCCAGGAGCTTTATCCGCGCAGCTATATGGACAGCAACAACGACGGCATCGGCGACCTGAATGGCATTGCGTCGAAGATGGATTACCTGAAGTGGCTGGGTGTGGACGCGATCTGGATTGCGCCGTGCTTCCCCTCGCCGCAGGTGGATTTTGGATACGACGTGTCGGATTACGAGAACATCGATCCGATGTACGGCACGCTGGCGGACTTCGATCGCATGGAGAAGATTGGCAAGACGAACGGCGTGGGCATCGTGTTCGACTTCGTTGTGAACCATACGTCGGACCAGCACAAATGGTTTCTAGCGTCGGAGAAGTCGAAGAGTGGACCGTATGCCGATTGGTACATCTGGAAGGACGGCAAGGGAACGAACCAGCCGCCGAACAACTGGATTTCGACGTTCGGAGGATCGGCGTGGCAGTTCGTGGGGACGAGAGGTCAGTACTACTACCACTATTTCTATCCGCAGCAGCCGGACTTGAACTGGCGAAATCCGAAGGTGGCAACGGCGATGTATGACTCGACGGCGTTCTGGTACAAGCGCGGGGTGGTGGGCTTCCGACTGGATGCGGTGGATACGCTGTTTGAAGATCCGAACCTGACGGACAATCCGCCGCTGCCGGGGAAGAACGCTTACGGCGATCCGAATACCGACGAAAAGTACAACAAGAAACTGCCTGAGGTGCATGACGTAATGCGCGGCTTGCGTACGACAGCGAACCAGTACAACGCGGTGCTGATTGGCGAGACGTGGACGGCCAACGTCGGGCAGCTCAAGGAGTATTACGGGATGAAGCACGATGAGCTGCAGATGCCGATGGACCTGATGTTCACGGGGCTGAAGCCACTGAAGGCGAGCGTGTTTCGCGATCACATTGGGGCAGTGTATGAGTCGGGCGAGTGGCCGGTATGGGTGATGAGCAATCACGACATCAAGCGAGCGTATTCGCGCTTTGCCGACGGCACGCACGATGACGATATCGCCAAAGTGATGGCCGCGATGTATCTGCTGCTGCGGGGCACGCCGATCATGTATTACGGGGAAGAGATCGGGATGCAGAACAACGATCCGACGCGCAAGGAAGATGTGAAAGACCCGATTGGCCGGTTGGGCTGGCCGACACAGAAAGGCAGAGACGGCGAACGGACTCCGATGCAGTGGAACAACACGCCGAATGCGGGGTTCACCAAGGGTGTGCCGTGGCTGCCGGTGCCGGTGTCGTATGAGACGCATAACGTGGCGACGGAGAAGAGCGATCCGAACTCGATCCTGAACTTCTACAAGAAGCTGCTGGCGATGCGTCACACGAATCCGGCGCTGCTCGACGGGGATTACGTGGCGGTGAATGAGAACGATGCCAACGTATACTCGTATCTGCGGCGCTACAAAGGACAGGCCGTGCTGGTGGTGCTGAACATGTCGGCACAGCCGCAGACGGTGAGTTTCGATCTGTCGTCGCAGGGATTCAGCGCGAAGCAGGCGAAGACGCTGCTGACGACGACGAAGGCGGGCAGCGAACAGGCGCTAGGAAGTGTCGCGCTGGCGCCGTACACGGTGTACATCGGGGAAGTCAGTAAGTAGTTGGAGAGAGAGAAGTGTTCAGGCGATTCATGGGACTGGCAGCCGCAGTGTTGGTCGCGGCTCTGCTGCATGCGCAGGCCGGTTCCGGGGCAGCGGCTACTCCGGCCGCGGCGAGAACGAATACCGCGGCTGCGCTTGATCTCTCGGGCAAGAGCGTCGATCCCTTCGCGTTATCAGGACGAAAGCCGCTGGTGCTGGTGTTCGTGCGGACGGACTGTCCGATCTCAAACCGGTACGCCCCAACTCTGCAGGCGATCAACCAGAAGTATGCCGGGGAAGCGGAGATGGTGCTGGTGTATCCAGATGGCAGCGAGAGCCCGCAGGATATTCAGAAGCAGCTTACGGAGTATGGCTACAAAATCCCGGCAGTGCGCGATCCGCAGCACGAGCTGGTGAAGCTGAGCAAGGTGGAGATCACTCCCGAGGTTGCGGTGTTCAGCGCCGATCGCGAGCTTCTTTATCACGGGCGAATCGACAACTGGTACAAGGATTTTGGGCATCCTCGCAGCGCTCCCACGACGCACGAACTGGACGAAGCGATCCAAGCTGCACTCGGTAATGGCCATGCGGCGCCCGCTCCGGTGGGCGGCGTGGGATGCTACATCGCGGACCTGCAATGAGCGGGCAGTCGAAACGTTGGCCCGGAGTTTTGTTCGTCGGTGTGGCTGCTCTGTTTTTTGGGGCGTACCAACTTCACTTGCGGCCGATCGAGGCCGCTACTGCTTCCGACAAGGTCACCTTCAATCGCGATATTGCGCCGATCGTGTATCACTACTGCGCTTCCTGTCACAGGCCGGGGGAGGCGGGGCCGTTTCCGCTGCTGACCTACCAAGACGTAAAGAAACATGGCAATCAGATTGTGGCGGTCACGCAGACGCGCTTTATGCCGCCGTGGCTGCCGGAGCCGGGAGAGTTGAAGTTCACGGATGAACTTCGCTTGACGGATGAGCAAATCGCGAAGATTCGAGCGTGGGTGGAGCAGGGAATGGTGGAGGGGAACCCTGGCGATCTTCCGGCAAAGCCGAAATTCGTTGCGGGATGGCAACTCGGACAGCCGGACTTGATCGTGAAGGCAGAGAAACCGTACATGTTGCAGGCTTCGGGGATCGATCAATACTGGAACTTCGTTTTGCCGGTGCCGATTCACGATACGACGTGGGTGAGAGCGGTAGAGATCAAGCCCGGGGACAAGCGGCTGGTCCATCACGCGAATCTTTATGTGGACCGCTACGAGTCGTCGCGACGAATGGAAAAAGAGAAGGGTGACGGATTCGGCGGGATGGAGATCCGGATTGACTCGGAGGTGTTCGATCCGGACAGTCACTTCCTGTTCTGGAAGCCGGGGACGATTGTTAAGAGCGAGCCTGACGGAATGGCACTACGTTTGGACAAGGGGACCGACCTGGTGCTCAACACGCATCTTCAGCCGTCCGGCAAGGAAGAAGCTGTCCAGCCAAGCATCGGTCTTTATTTCACTGACAAGCCTGCGACGGTGCATCCGATGCTGTTGCAGCTGGAGAACGATGCGGCGCTGGATATTCCAGCCGGCGACAGCAATTTCGTTGTCACCGATGAGTTCACGTTGCCGGTCGATGTGGATTTGATGGCGGTTTATCCACACGCGCACTACCTGGGCAGAGACCTGTCTAGCGACAGCGACTTTGCCGGATGGGACGACGAAGACGCTGATCCACATCAAGCACTGGGACGTGAACTGGCAGGCCGTGTACCGGTACGCCGAGCCGGTATTTCTTCCGAAGAACACGGTGCTGAAGATGCACTACGTGTATGACAACTCGGAGGAGAACACGGCGAATCCGCACCATCCGCCGGCACGGGTAGTGGGCGGCAATCTTGCGACGGACGAGATGGCGCACTTGTGGTTGCAGGTGCTTCCGAAGGCGGAGCCGGGGAGCAAGGGCGATCCGCGGATGGTTTTGCAGGAAGCGTGGGCGCGGCACGAAGTGGACAAGGCGCCGGGAAGTTTCGAGTCGCGATATAACCTCGGCGAAATGCTGCAGGCGCGTGGAGCGCTGGACGAAGCGATCGAGCAATTTCAGGCGGCGGTAACGATTCGTCCGAACGATGCCGTGGCCAACAATGCTCTAGGCGGTGCATTGCTGGCGAAGGGAGACGTCAGCGGGGCAGTGAAATGCTTCGACATCGCCCTGAAGTCGCAGCCGGATTATTTCGATGCCCATTACAACCTGGGAAACGCGATGGCGTCGCAAGGAGACTTTGGCGGGGCGGCCGAACAGTTTGGCATGGCTGCGAAGCTCAATCCGGATGACGCGAACGCGCAGGCCAACCTGGGAACGGCGCTGGTGCAGCTTGGCCGCTTGAGCGAAGCTAAATCGCACTATGAAGCGGCGCTGCGCATCGATCCGACGAACCAGCTAGCCCGCGACAACCTGCAACAACTGGAACAACTGACGAAGGAGCAGGCGCACTAAGGCCCACTGCCGCAACGTACCCGTTGCCTGGGTCTTTCGGTATCATGGGGCGGAGATCGGGACCACAGCTTGGTGCAGCGAATCCAGGGAACGATGTTCGGCGTTGTTCTTGCCTTGTTTCTTGCCGTAATGCCTGCGGCAAGCGATAACCTCCCGCAGAAATCTAGTAGCGCAGCAGCCGGCGGATACGTTGGTAACGCGGCGTGCAGCACGTGTCACGCTGCGATCTCGGATTCGTTTTCACGAACCGCGCACGCTCACGCCAGCGGGCCGGCGATCGACAACCTCGTCGAGGGTGAATTCAGTCACAAGAAGTCGCAGGTGAATTACCGCGTCTATGCGGCGTCGGGCAAGGTCTGGATGAGCTATGAGCGTCCGGGCGATGCGATGGCGCAGGGACGACGGGAACTGCTGTATTACATCGGGCAGGGACGCCGCGGCACGACGTACCTGTTTTCGGTCGATGGCTTCTACTTCGAAACTCCGATCAACCTCTACACCAGCCGTCATGTATGGGACATGGCCCCGGCTTACGGCGATGCGCACGAAATCCCGATGAACCTGCCGGCGCTGCCGAGTTGCATGGACTGTCATGTGAGCGGAATTCGTCCGCCGATCGAGGGAACCGAGAACCGGTACGCAACGCCGTTGTTTCTGCATGCGGGAGTGACGTGCGAGCGATGCCATGGGGCGGGCGCCGAGCACATCGGCAACGGCAAGGGAAGCATCGTCAACCCAGTGAAGCTCGCTGCGGAACAGCGTGACCAAGTGTGCATGCAGTGTCATCTGGAAGGGAATGCGGCGATTGAACGGCCGGGGAAGCATCTTTACCAGTACCGGCCGGGTGACGATCTGTCGAATTATGTTCGCTATTACGTGCTGGTGGGAAGTAAGCCAGGGTTACGCGCTGCGAGTCAGTTTGAAGAGCTGGCGCAGAGCGCGTGCAAGAAGAAATCGGGCGACGCGATGTCGTGTACGAGCTGTCACGATCCGCATCGAA
Source organism: uncultured Acidobacteriaceae bacterium (assembly GCA_963738905.1). Classification (GTDB taxonomy): domain Bacteria; phylum Acidobacteriota; class Terriglobia; order Terriglobales; family Acidobacteriaceae; genus DASRAA01. The sequence continues at coordinate 958,654 of CAVTYG010000002.1, read as the reverse complement.
CGATTCCGGCGGACGAGCGCGTGTCGTTCTATCGCGCGAAGTGCCTGGCTTGTCATGGTGCGGCGTTTGGAGAGAAACATCACGCGAACCAACCGGACTGCACGCAATGCCACATGCCGGCGGCGTCGAGCAGCGATATCGCCCATACCGCCGTGACCGACCATAGCATTCCGCGCAGACCGTCCTTTGGGCCGCCGCTGCAAAGTGCGGATTCTACTTCGCTCCCGAAACTCGTGCCCTTTCCCACGCCGAAGAACGCGAGCGATCACGATGTTCGGGACCTGGCATTAGCGTGGCAGTCGATCGTGAACAGTGGAATGACCGACGCGCAGCCTGAGGCTGAGCGACTGTTGAAGCAAGCGGTAGCGCAGTTTCCTGACGATCCGGCGGTGCTGGCGGCGATTGGTTATATCGAACAGCAGAAGGGCGCGATACGACAAGGCGCGCGAAATGTATCGAAAAGCGCTCGCACTCGATCCGACACTCATCGACGTGCAAACCAATCTGGGAGTGCTGGAAGCGCGTTCGGGTCAGCTCAGCGATGCGGTCAAGCTCTGGCAGGATGCGTTCCGGCGTGCGCCGGGACGGAGCAATGTCGGCATGAACCTGGCCCGCGCATTCTGTGCAGCGGGGCAGTACAAGAAGTCGCGGGCGTACACGACGCGGGTGTTGGAGTTCAATCCTGATTTGAGCGCCGCGAAGACATTCCTGAAACAACTGAATAGCGACCCGCCGAATTGCGCACAGTAGTTACGGATTTTCGGTTTGCTTATTTCGCAACTGTTCGGCGGTTTTGAGTTCCTGCTCAGCTTCATCCGCTTTGCCCATATCGCGGTAGGCCTGGCCCAGGAGCTGATGAGTCATGGGATTGTTGGGGTCCATAGTCACGGCGCGCTGAAGGGTGCGTAATGCCAGGACGGCCTCGCCTTTTTTCTCGAGAACTTTGCCGAGCAGGATGTAGGGACCGGTTGAGCTGGCGTCGAGCCAGATGGAGCGCTGAAGCTGGCGCTCGGCGTCGTCGTATTTCTGTACGCGAGAGTAGGCGTCTCCGAGTTTGTAGTACACAGCGGAGTAGGTAGGATTGATCACCAACTCCTTCTGAAACTCGGTAATGGCCTCGGGAATTTTCGAGTTGAACATGTAGATTTCGCCGAGAAGTTGATGGGCAAGTGGAAGCTTGGGATCGGCAGCGATTGCCTTCTGCGCGTAGTCTTCGGCGATGGGGATGAACTCCTGCCGGAACAGCATGCGGGCGGTCACAAGATAGGCGGCGCCGGAGTCCGGGGGAACGTCGAACATCCTGGCGAAGGACTTGCGCGCGTTGGGATAGTCTTTCGCCTGGATATAGCTGGTGCCGAGAACGTAGGAGGCATCGACATTGGCACGCGGATACCAGGTCTGCACCTGCTCGAGGTAGGGAATCGCTTCCGTGGGACGTCCGGCGAGGTAATACGAAAGCCCGGTGAGCTGGATGGCCTCTTTGTCATTGGCGTCGTCGGCGATGGCTTGCTTCAGGGATTCGGCTGCCTTCAGGTAATCACCTTTCTTGTAGTACGCGACACCGAGTTCGTGATCGACTCCCGCCGGCTTTGGGGATTTTGCCGCGAGAGCCTGGAGCTGAGCAATGGCCTCATCGTACTTGCCCTGTTGGGCGAGACGGCGCGCTGCGGCGAAGTCGGCGGTTGAGGCCGTGGGCTGTGCTTCCGGAGTGGGCTTGGGGTTATTTGCGCGGGCGTCTGCGCAGCTGCCAGCGCGGAGCAGACGCATACGAATATTGTGAGCCGAGTCAGGTGAGACATGATGAGAAGTCCTGAAAGCTTGTCAGGATTAGAGTATCGCAGCGGAGAGGGCGGATGCGCGCATAGGGCTTCGCTAGGGCAGCAAGGCGGCTGCGCACCAGAGAACGGGCGCCTGTCCGTGTAGGTCTCCAGTGATTCGTTTGCGCTCGAGGTAGTAGTTCAGGTCGTTTTTCCGGCCGGTTCCTTCGCAAACGTTTTTGATGTCTCCGTTGGTATCGAGTGAGTTGACGAGGGCGAGCCAGCCTCGACGGGCGGCGGGGGCATAGGTCTTTTCGTCGAGCCAGCCCTGCTTGACGCCGACAATCATCGCGAACGTGAACATGCCCGTGCTGGAACTCTCGGGCCACGCTTCGGGATGATCGAGCAATTGGCGCCACATTCCGTCGCTGGTCTGCAATGCGAGGAGAGCCTTCATCATGGCGCGATAGGCGGCCATGATCTGCGGACGATCGGGGTGGTTCGCCGGAAGCACGCGCAATAACTCGGTCATTCCGGCGGCCACCCAGCCGTTGCCGCGTCCCCAGAAAAACGGCGCGTCGGGTGCGTGGTAGAAGAGGCCGTTGGGCTGCTGGAGCTTCGCGAGATACGCCGACATTTCGTGAGCTGCTCGATCGAGATACTTCTTGTCTCCCGTCGCGCGAAAGGCCTGAACCTGGAGCAGAGTGATCATGTACATGTCGTCGATCCAGAAACGGGTTTCGCCGGTAAGGCCCTCGAGGGTGGGCGACGACCATTGCTGGTTGGCGAAGGTGAGTCCCGTCGCTTTGTACTTCGCGTCGCTTGTCGCGAGGTAAATCTGGAAGGGGATTGCGCCAGCGACGGAGAAGTCCACGTGATGCTTGCCGAGGCTGAAGGCGATGAGCTCGGGAGTGAACTGCGTGTCGTACTGCTGAATGAGACGGTGAAGGAGTTGCGGGTTGTCGCGTCTTCTGGGCGAAATTCAACGCGCCATACCAGGTGCAGACTGCCGGATAGATTTGCGTAGTCTGGTTGACGACAACCGTTGAGGCAAACCGGTTAGCAACTAATGCTCCGATCTCGGTCGGTGAAGCACCGGCAGGCCAGTTGCGAAACTCTTTGGGCTGCGCGGCGTGAAGGATCGACGCGAAGAACAGCACGCTCAAGACGGTCGCTATTCTGCGATGGGTCATAGGCGTTGCTCAGTGGGCCTGGGGCGCTTCGGCAACGCCGACATATTTGTCGGCTCCGCCATAGTAGAAAAGGTAGCGGCCGCCACGCTGCACCATTCCCTCAACGAAGACGACATTGGGAACCTGGCCGACTTTCTCCCATTCTTCTTCAGGGCCGAATACGGGCTGTTCGCTGCGATAGAGAAGTTTACGGGGGTCCTTGCGATCGAAAACGGCGACCGCGGTGCGATAGACGAGCTTGTCGTCGGCACCGTTGTAGATCAGCACGATTCCGTTCGATGTCAGTATCGGCGAGGGGCCCGGCTCCACGACGCGCGAATCGAACCGTCCGGGACGGCGGGGGAGGACGGGGGTCTGGGTAGCTTCGGTCCAGTGAAGCAGGTCGGTCGAATAGGCGAGTCCCATCTGATCGTTCTTGTCGGGGGTAGTGCCGAGGAAATACATCCAATATTTTCCGTCGATCTTTTCGGGAACGATAGCGCCGGATTTCGTCCATCCGGTATTCCAGTTGCCTTTGTAGGCGGGCAGAATCACGCCCTTGCGGTCCCAGTGGATGAGGTCTTTGGAAGTCGCAAGGCAAAGCTGGGCATCTTTGGTGTTGTAGCCGGTGTAGGTGAGGTAGTACGTATCGCCAAACTGCACGAGACGTGGGTCCTCGACTCCGCCGCCTTTCTCGTAGTCAGCTTCCGGAGAGAGGACAGGTTGGGCACGTCGAGTGAAGTGGACGCCATCGGTGCTATCGGCATAGCCCAATCGCGAGGTGCCGTGGGTGTCCTGGGCGCGGTAAAGCATGACGATTTTGCCATCGTGCATCACGACCGCGGGATTGAACGTTCCGGCGGATTCCCAGGTGCTCCCTTGAGGAGTGAGGATGGGTGTCTGCGACAGGCGATGCCAGGGGCCAAACGGCAAGGCCGAGTGCGCGGCCGCGATTGCGAGGGTCGCGGATACAGCGATTACTCCAAACCAAGCCCAGCGAAGGGATCGATTACGGGGTGAGAGCATCATCGTTGGGCATTGTAGCCTTGCGGTTGCGGGTCGGCGCAAAAATCATCGCCTTGAACGGAGTGCATCGGAGGAATTAGCCTTCAGATATCGTGTCCGGGTCTCGCTGTGTTCTCGCCGCTACTAAGGTCGCGTTTGCCGTCGTCATCGTCGCGACTTTTTTGCTCATCAACCGCCCTGCTTTGTGGGCGCAGAACCCACCCGCCGAAGGAGCATCGAAGGCGTACGAAAATGGCATCGCGGCCATGGGTAAAGGGGATTTTGACACGGCGCAAACCGAGCTGGAGCAGGCCGCGAAGCTTAACCCGCGCAGTGCCGACACACAATTGGCGCTCGGTAAGGTGTTGTTGCATCAAGGTGATCTCGACCAGGCCGTCGTGCATTTGCGCAAGGCGATCGAACTGAAGCCCAATCTGGCGCAGGCGCACTTCTATCTCGGCCAAACGCTCTCGGCTACAGGATCGCTCGATCAGGGTATCGCCGAGCTTACGACAGCCAGCAACCTTGCGCCGAAAGAGGCAGATCCACATCGCGCCCTGGCGCGCGCTCTTAGCGCAGAAAACAAACTAGGGGAAGCGATTGCGCAGGCGAAAACGGCGGTTGCGCTGACTCCGGGCAATGCAGAAGCGCACGATGAGTTGGGTTCGCTGCTGGCACAGAGCGGCCAGTTCAGTGACGCCGCGCAACAGTTTGAGGCGGCGCTGACGATTGATCCCAAATTTCAGGCGGCGCACTTTCACCTTGGCGTGGCAAGGCTCAGCCAGGGACAAGCGGACGAGGCGATTAAGGAACTGCTGCCGATCACCGAGTCGAATCCGTCTGACGGCAGGGCTTTCTATTATCTCGGAGATGCCTATCAGGCAGCGGGCAACAAAGAGGCTGCCCTGGCTGCTTATGAAAAAGCGGGTGCATTGCTGCCGGAATCGCCTTCGGCACAGACCAAGCTTGGCCTGGCGTTGCAGCGTACAACCGACGTAGAGGGAGCGGCCGCGGCCTTTCGCAAAGTGATTGCGCTTACTCCGGACGATCCGGAGGCCCACAACAACCTGGGGTTGGTGCTGATGCAGAAGGGCGAAGGAGAAGGCGCCGTTAAGGAGTTTCAGGCAGCGGTTCGGCTGCGTCCCGATGACGCGGGGTTCCGTGCGAACCTGGGGATCGCGTACATGCAGCTCTCCGACTTTGATGCTGCTGAACAGAACCTCCGGGAGGCGCTCAAGGCGGCGCCGGACAGCGCGTCAACCCATTACGATCTCGCACTCACGTTGAAGCTGAAAGATCAGTTGCCGGCTGCGATGGCGGAGATGAAGAAGGCAATCACGCTCGATCCGAAGCTGGTCGATGCGTATTACACGATGGGTATCACGTTGTGGCAGCAGGGCGAATTTCCCGCGGCGGTCGAACAATTGAGGAAGGCAGTTGAGCTGCGTCCCGATTATGCGGAAGCGTATTACACGCTCGGGACAGTGCTGAAACAAATGAATCAGTTTCCAGAATCGGCGCAGGCGCTGCGCGAAGCGATCCGGTTGCAGCCGCAATTTGCGGGCGCCCACACGACACTTGCTGCCGTCCTTCGACAGATGGGTGACAACGAGGGAGCCGAGGCTGAGAGCAAACTTGGAGACACCCTGGTGAAGGAAAAAATCGGAATGCAGGGCGCGACGTTTGCGACGAACTCAGGGAAGAGGATGCTCGACGCCGGAGATCTCGACGGAGCGATTTCGCAGTTTCAAAATGCGGTGAAATTAGCACCCAACTACGCACAAGCGCACTATCAGCTTGCACTCGCGCTATCGCGCAAAGGGGACAAGTCCGCGGCGGCCGGGGAGTACAAAAAAGCAAGCGAACTCGACCCGAAGCTGAACCCCGTCCCATAAAAGTTACTGACTTGGTTCCCGGGCCGACGAAACGGCCGATTTCGACCAAATCGGTTTTGTGTGGGTAACATTCCATTTCGGCAATTCCGATTGGCCGATAATGCAAATAAGTTATTGACAGCTCGACACATGCCCCTTGACATCAATCGTTTCAACATTTAACGTGGCACTCGGTCGCGTCGGGGTGACTTGGGGTACAACCCTTTCGTGGCAACACCAAAGCTGGAAATTCTGAACGTGGGCTTTCTCTCTTTTGTCGAAAGTGCGGGAGTTGACTTGTCTGCCACGCAGCCTGACTGCCTTATTTTTGAAGCTTTGGACGGCACTACTCTTCTCAACTCAACAAGCAGTAACGGTTTCCAGCCACTAGCGGCAGGGGATTTGCGTCTTGCGAACAATCGGGGCGCGCAACCAGCAAAGGCTCTGCGGAGGGTGAAATGACAAAACGGTGGGTGTTGTCTTATTTCGTATGTTTGGTTCTGGTGCTCGCTTCGACCGCAGCGTTCGGTCAGGCGGTATTCGGAAACATCGTAGGTACAGTGACCGATCCGCAAGGTGCGGCCGTCGCCGGGGCGACAGTGACCGTCACCAGTACAACGAAGGATACGTCAGTCACAGCAACCTCGAACGAATCCGGAAACTACTCAGTAACGCACTTGATTCCGGACGTGTACAAGGTGAAGTTCGAATCGTCAGGATTCAAGACGTTCGAGCAAGGAAACGTGCCGGTGTACGCCGACTCCACGTATCGAGCCGACTGCGTGTTCCAGGTAGGTTCGGCGAGCGAGACGATGGAAGTCACAGGCGAGCCACCGCAGTTGCAGACTGACAAGTCCGACGTCGCCCTACAGTTCAACAGCACTTACGTGCAGGACCTGCCAAGCTACAACCGCAACTTCACAAATCTTGAACTGGCATCTCCGGGCACGCAGAAGCTGACGGGCTGGAGCCACGCTAATACGGAAAATCCGCAGGCGTCGCAACAGATCTTCGTGAACGGCCAGCATTTCAGCGGAACCAATTATGAGTTGGATGGTACGGACAACCAGGACCCGATCCTGGGTATCATCGTCATCAATCCCGATCTCGACGCGGTCACGGAAGCCAAAGTTGCGCTCCAGCAGTACGACGCGGAGATGGGCAAAGCGGTCGCGGGATATGTGACCGCCCAGACCAAGTCGGGCAGCAACGAATTCCATGGCGGCGGCTTCTGGTTCCGGCGCACGGACGCCAACGAGGCGCGCGATCCGTTTACGCAGTACCAGCCGGTGAACGGCCGGTTTATACCTGCCACTCGCTGGCAGGAGTTTGGCGGATCGATCGGCGGTCCCATCATGAAGAACAAACTGTTCTTCTTTGGCGACTACCAGGGCCAGAGGTACTCGACCGGTGTATCGAACCAATACAGCATACCGACGTTGCAAGTGGAGCAGACTTGCAGCCAGACCACCGGTTTCTGCAACCTGAGCCAATACCTAGGTGTACAGGGCGGTGGCGGCGGCAACGGCTTTTCGCAAGGCCAAGTCTTTGACCCCAACAGCGGTAATCTCCAGGGTGGAAACCGCACCGCTTTTGCGGGCAACCTGATCCCGAACAGCTTGATCTCGCCGCAGGCGAGAGCGCTCCTGGCGCTGTTTCCGGCGCCAAACTCCACCGGCAGCTCGAACGGTACGCAGAACAACTACGTCGCCGGCGGAGCTGGACCGTTCTCTGGCAATAACTGGGACGGGCGTATTGACTGGGTCGCAACCCCGACTTTGAACGTGTTCGGCCGCTACAGCCAGCAGTGGTTCTCGGTGTCCGGCGCGCCTGGGTTGGGCCAAGCCGGCGGTACCGGTTTCGGTTCGGGCGGATTAGCGGGAAGCTCGATCATTCACAACTACAGCGTTTCGGTCGGTGTGACGAAGACTCTCAGCCAAACCTGGCTGGCAGACTTCCGCTTTGGCTGGATGCACTACAATCCGCAGACCAGCAAGTACTTCCAGGGGACTACTCCGATGGCCAACCTGGGGATCCCGGGTCTGAACATCACGGACCAAGGTCCCTTGACACAGGCCTTCACCTCGGGCTATCCAGCATTTCAGGGAGATGGAACCCTGACGAACTGGGGCGAAGGACTGAACGTAGGCCGGTGTAACTGCCCGCTCACTGAGGACGAAAACCAGTATCAGGGCGTGACTAACTGGACGAAGCTGTGGGGCAACCACTCCTTCAAGTTCGGTGCTGATATACGCAGCGCCAGCAACTTGCGCGTACCTAGCGACGCGAATCGTACGGGCGTGCTTACCTTCAGCCACTTGAACAGTTCGGACGCAGGCGTAGGTGGTCTTGATCTTGCCACGTTCCTGTTCGGCGACGTATCCAGCTTCAATCGGTTTGTCAGCACCAGCTTGAACGCAGCAGAGCACCAGTGGCGGTACTTCTTCTACGGGCAGGACACCTGGCGCATCACGCCAAAGTTGACCCTCAACTACGGCTTGCGCTGGGAGATTTACATGCCTGAGTCGGTCAATGGAAAAGGCAACGGCGGCTTCGCAAATCCGTCGTTGGCTGGGGGACAGGGCGATGGCGTCATTCGCGTCGCCGGCTATGGTCCCTATAGCCTGAGCGGCAACATTGACAACAACCTGCATGCATTTGCACCTCGCCTCGGCTTAGCCTATTCGATGAACGAGAAGACGGTCATCCGCATGGGCTTTGGCGTTAGCTATGACATCGGCGTCTTTGGCTCGAACTTCGGTCACGCCGTGACTCAGAACCTGCCAGTGCTGGCCAACCAGCAGATCACCGCATCGACCAGCAACCCGGCCGCTTCCGATAACTTTGTCACTGCTTTCAATCTGGCTACGGGACCAGCCGCGAACGTCAACCCCGTCATCCCGGCTACCGGCGTTCTACCGCTTGGCGGACCGCAGGGCAACGTTCAGCCCAGAATGCGGCCGACGAGCCAAGTTCTGCCAGCAATCGGCGCCTGGAACGTCGCATTGCAGCGCCAATTGACGAACAGTCTGACGCTGGACATCGCATATATCGGCAATGCCGGACGGCATGGTTTTGTTGGCGATGGTTCCGCTTACAACCTGAACCCGGTGAATATCCAGAACTGGGGACTGACGCAGTCGGGTCTGATCTCCCAAAGCCAGCGCCAGTACTACTACAATAGGTTTGCCACTCCCTACGGCGGATCGGTCGTGTTGTGCTGCTCGGGCGGCATCATGGGCAACTACTTCGGTAACGATGCCAACAGTAGTTACAATGCGCTGCAAGTCAAGCTGCAGGAGAACCTATCGCATGGTCTGCAGTTCATCTCCCACTACACGTGGTCCAGGGCGCTGAACTACACGGGCGGCAATACCGGCTATTACGCCGCGAACCACAGAGTGGCGTATGGTCCGGACGATCAAAACCGTCCGCAGGTGTTTGTGGCGATCATCACTTACCAAATGCCGTTCGGCAAAGGCAAGCAGTTCGGCGGCAACGCCGGCCGAGCTGAGGACCTGATCATCGGTGGCTGGCAGTTATCGACCTCCACCAACTGGTCGGCGGGTCTGCCGTTTACCGCAACTTACAACGAATGCAACTCTGATGAGGACGTAGGCGTTTGCAATCCGATGAAGGGGAACAGCGCGCTGTGGTCGATGAGCGGCGGATCGCTCAATCCGATCACGCACACGGTGACCTACTTCACCCCGATCCAGGAAATGAGTACCCCTTGCACCAATTACGGAGCATGGGGCAGGCCGTGTCCGGGCACACTGGGTAACGCCGGCACGGACTCCTTGTACGGACCACGTTCGTTCACTACTGACGCTACCGTCATGAAGAACTTCGGCCTGACCGAGCGGTTTGCGCTGCAGTTCCGCATGGACGTGTTCAACCTGTTTAACCATCGGGTGTTGAACTTCAACCAAAACGCCGGCAACACATGCGTCGATTGCGTGACACCCACGGGCCAGTTGTTGAATAATGCGGGTCTGGTGACGGACATCGATCCCAACACCACGATGCGCGAATTGCAGTTTGCCCTCCGCCTGACCTTCTAAGGGAGCAGGGCGTAGTTGCAGGTTATACGGAGGAGGCTTTCGAGCCTCCTCCGATAAGCGGGCTCTCATGTTTGCTTAGAGTATTGCTAGCCGTTGGGCTAGCGACCTCAGCTTTTCGGCCTCCGCTGCCCACCAGCGGAGGCTTTCTTATGTACGCAAAGAGAACCGTAACTTCGGACATCATCGGGCGAGCGCTGGGGTGCGATAGACAAGGGAATAGAATGACTACCTACAGGGTATTCAGCGTGAGGGAGATCCTTTATCAGCGAAGAAGAGCGTCGAGACGGAAAGCCGATGTATAGCAGAGCCACGAAGCTTTGGTTCCTGGGAATGTTGACGCTCCTGATGGTAGGAGTGGCCTTTGTGATCACGCGGCCATTTCTCTATCCCGTCGCCGCGGCGACTGTTCTTGCAGTCGTGTTTAACCCCATTCATCAACGGATCCTAAAGCGGACCAAGGGCCGGGCAGGTCTGGCGTCGTTGCTCTCCACCCTGACCCTGTTATTTGCGTTCGGGATTCCGCTGTTCGTCATCATTAGCCTTGCTGCGAACGAAGGCGTCGCGGCGGCCCAGTATCTTACGCGGCGAAGCGCGGCTGAAGGTGGATTCACGCTGTTTCTGACCACGACGGCGGAGCGCCTGCTGCGGGTCGCCGGCCGGTGGATCGATGTCACCAAGTACGATGTCCGGGGCGCCATCACTTCCCACGTGCAGCAGGCGGGAGTGTGGGTGCTGGGTTCGGGCGCGGCCATCGTCGGCGGCTTTGCCCGTCTGACGGTGAGCGCCTTGATTACCCTGGTCATTCTTTTCTTTCTGTTTCGGGATGGGCGGGAATGGATACACCGGGCAGTAGGGGTGATTCCGCTATCGCCGGAGCAGGCGCGACGGCTGCTCAATAACATCTCAGACACTATCGTAGCGAACGTATATGGCATTCTGTCAGTCGGTTTGGCCCAAGGCGTTCTGACTGGCGTCGCGGTCGCGGTGGCTGGCATCGAATCTCCGTTGCTCCTCGGTCTGGCAGCAGCGTTCGCCTCGGTGGTGCCGGTTGTGGGCGCCGGTATGGTGTGGATTCCCGCCGGTCTCTACCTGATCTTTACCGGAGCACATTGGAAAGGCATCTTTGTGCTGGTTTGGGGAGCGGTGGCGATCAGCGCGGCGGACAATATCATCCGGCCCTGGGTGGTGAGCGGGAAGGTTGAGTTGCATCCGCTGGTACTGTTGTTCTTCATCCTGGGTGGAGTCGAGGCCTTCGGCTTCCTGGGGTTGTTCCTCGGGCCGGTAATCGCTTCCGTACTGGCAGTTTTATTCCAAATGTTCCGCGAAGAACTCAATCATCCTGGCGGTAGACCGCAGCCCTCGACTTAGCTTGATCGGACCGAGACTTAGCTGGTTGAAACCTGCGTTTCATACGATTGTCTACTGTCCGCACCTAGTGTTTAAAGCCATTCCAGTGGTCGCCAGCCTTCGCTCGACGCCACGCGGCCAACTAAAAGCGAGCCAAAGTGGTACAAACGATACGATCGGCATGCGGGTTGGGTACCTTGATGTCGCCAATCGTCGAATCTTATTGACACAGTTACTTATAGTGCGAAATCCTGCCATGTGATGAAGGTGCGGAAGCCAACAACCCAGAAGCCGTCGGACGGGAGCGGGCGTCTTTCCAGTAAGCTTCGTCAGCTTAGTCCTAAACGACAAGAAATTATCAGGCCGGTGCTCGAGAACCCGCGCGAGTTTGTGCTGCTCAGCGTGCGTGCGTTGGCTGACCGACTTGGCACCGATCCCGCGACCACCGTCCGAATTGTGCAAGGCCTGGGCTTCGCGACCTACAAGGACTTCCAGAGACATCTGCACGACCTGTCGGTTGCCTATGCGACATCGCTGGATACGATGAAGGCGGCATCGAGCGAGGGAACCGGGCCGGTAGCGCTGGTTCGAGCTGCGCTGCACCGGGACTTTCAGAACTTGCACGCACTGAGCAATAGTCTCGACGCGGAGAAAATATGTGCGTTGGCGCGGCGGCTCTACGGCGCCCAGAGAATCCTGCTACTGGGCGGAGACGCGGCCACCTCGCTCGTCCTTCATCTGGAATATCACCTCACGGTAATCGGCCTTCCGGTTTTGGCGGCGACGACTGCTGGACGAGTGAGCCATATAGTACGCACCATGGGCCGCAAAGACCTGGTTATAGGCATCAGCTTTCGGCGAGGACTTCGTCTGACCGTCGAAGGAGTGCAGGCTGCAAAGAAGAACGGAGCCTATACGGTTGCCATTACCGACACCTTCGTATCGCCACTGGCGAGAGTTGCTGACGAGTGTTTTATCGCCTCGGTGGAGACACCTTCGTTTGGAGCTTCCTACGTGGCACCTATGGCACTCATCGACGCAATGGTCGCAGCCGTCGGGAATCTTAAGCGTGGCCGGATTATGTCCCTCATCAAACAGGCCGATGAGGAACAGCGACGCGGATTCCGTTGGTATCAAGCCGAATACTAAGCGTGCTTCAGTTTCCCCATCCAATGGCTGATCCTGAGATAGCAATTCGCCCGTGTCATAACGTCGCTGAGTTCGAGGAAATGGTCGAACTGGAAGCCAAGGTGTGGGATTTTGGCGACCGGGACCTGGTTCCATCGCAGATGTACGTGGTGGCCAACAAGATTGGCGGACAGGTACTGGGCGCGTTTGTCGGTGACAGGATGGCAGGATTCGTCCTTGCGTATCCCGGCATTCGAGACGGCCAGCCGTATCTGCACTCACACATGGCGGGAGTGCTGCCGGAGTTCCGTGACCTCGGAATCGGCCGCCGGTTGAAGCTGGCGCAACGGGAAGAGGCCCTGGCGCGAGGCATCACGCTGATCGAGTGGACTTTTGATCCACTGCAAACCAAGAACGCACATTTCAATATCTGCCGTCTGGGCGTGATTGCGCGCCGATACATTCTCGACCTGTACGGCTCCACCAGCAGCCCCCTGCACGCTGGCCTGCCGACCGACAGGCTTGTGGCGGAGTGGCACTTGAACTCGCGCAGGGTACTGGCCCTTCTCGCCAACACACCTCTACCCCGATTCGGCAACCCTGAACGCATTCCAGTCGTGATAGCCGATTCTTCTCCAGGGGCGCTCGCTGAGGTTCAGGCGACACTGCGATCCCGCTTTCAGGACCTGTTCGCCAGAGGATATGCAGTCACTGGGTTCGAGCGGGAAGAAGGTGGGGGAAGCTACTTGCTGGAACCCATGGGAGAATTGCAAAGTTGATTTGAGCGGGCGGACCCAGCTTGCCGCCTAGATGCCGTGGGTGCTCCAAAACGCCGGTGGTGACTTAGTGTTGTACCTTTGTAGTACACAAAGAAATACTTTATGTGTGCTCGTTTAAAATCAATGGGTTAGCGAGAAAATATTCGCAAGCCACTGATAAATAATGTAGTTATACGTATCCAATTGTGTCCTTTGGACTTAGGTAGTCAGTTGGCAGTTCGCAGTGGTCAGTTGCCAGTGTTTTCGGTGCGAATTCCCCCTCATTGCGAGGTTTGTTTTCGGTTTATTGAACTGTCAAAGAGTGGGTTTTTGTTCTGCGCCTGGGCGCGAACTGGGACAGGGACACAAAGATCCCGTCCTCACAGATCCGTTCTAATGGGCGAGCGGAAAGGGATGCAAGAGAAATCGGCGGGCGAGAAAAACTAAAGTAACCAAGGCGGCACGGAGGCATTGCTTGTAGCGAATTGGCCATTCGCAGCGTCCAGTGAGCTAATGACCGGTTACTCTCGCCGGGACGGATTACTGGGCTTGCTAAACAGTCTCGTCCGACAGCGGAGTGTAGAACTCACCCTGGCGACGCTCGCCGATATTCTGCAGGGCGTTCACGGCATATTCCTGGAAGTGGGCAGACTTGCGATGCGCCTCCAGGGCCGCGTCGTCGCGATATTGCTCGTAGATAAAGAACCGTCCGGGCTCTGTCTGATGCTGATGAACGATATACATCAGACATCCGGGCTCCTGACGCGAAGCCGCTTCCAGCTTGCGGAAGATGGCTGCGACCTCCGCTTCTTTACCCGGATTTGCAACCCACGTGACGGCGAGCACAATCATTGGTTGCTCCGACTCTGAGCTACTTTCCAGTTACGTCTTCGAGCGCACGGGAAAACGTGTCGATGAATATCGTTTGCTCGCGATCAGGACCGGTGGAGACAATTCCGACGGTCGCGCCAGTTTCTTTCTCTACGAACTGGAGGTATTGTTTGGCGCGGTCGGGCAAACGCTCATAGCTATCGATGCCAAAGGTCTGTGACTGCCATCCAGGAACCCTGGTGTAAATGGGCTCAATTTTTTCGTATCCGGAGATCTGGGCGGGAATCTCTTCGGTCTTTTTGCCGTCGATCCTGTATCCCACACAGACGGGAATTTCCGCGAGATCGTCCAGCACGTCGAGCTTGGTCACAACCAGCCAGGTCGTTCCATTGATCATGTTGGAGTAGCGAAGCAGCGGCAGGTCGAGCCAGCCGGTGCGGCGGGGACGCCCGGTTACGGCGCCAAACTCGTTGCCTTTCTTACGCAGTGCCTCACCGGATTCGTCAGACAGCTCGGTGGGAAAAGGACCGCCGCCGACCCTGGTGCAATACGCCTTGGTCACGCCAATCACCATCGAGATGGCGTTGGGTGGAACGCCGGTACCCGTCGCCGCGCCTCCGGAGGTTGCACTGGATGAGGTCACAAATGGATAGGTGCCGTGGTCAATATCGAGCATGGTGCCCTGCGCGCCTTCGAACATCACGGCTTCGCCGTTGGCAATCGCATGGTTGAGCAACAGGGCAGTATCGGTAACAAAAGGCGCGATGCGGTCGGCAATTTCGGCGTAGTCCCGGTTCATCTTGTCGGGATCGATAGGCTCGCTGTTGAACAGCGCGTGCACAATGGTGTTCTTTTCCCCGCAGGCGTTGTCAATGTGCTTCTTGAGCAGCGCCTTGTCGAGGAGGTCCTGGACCCTTAAACCGCTGCGGGCCATCTTGTCGGCGTAGGCCGGTCCAATGCCCCGAGACGTGGTACCGATCTTGACACGGCCGGGAGCGTTCTCTGCGGCCAGCTCAATCATGCGGTGATAAGGCAGGATGACGTGGGCGCGGTTGCTGATGAAGAGATTGTTGTCGACCTTGACGCCGGTGGCGCGCAGGGCATCGACCTCCTTCATGAAGGCGAAGGGATCGAGGACAACTCCATTGCCGATGACACCGCGGCAGCCCTCGCGCAGCACGCCGCAAGGGATCAACTGGAGGATGAATTTCTTGCCGTGGATAGTGACGGTATGGCCGGCATTGTGGCCGCCGGAATAGCGGGCGACGACTTTAAATTGCTCGGAGAGTACATCGACAATTTTGCCTTTACCTTCGTCGCCCCACTGCGCGCCGACGATGACCGCCGTCTTTCCAGGTTTCAACTTGCTACTCCGGGGATGGCCGAGTGACTAGTGTCGAGCGGCCTAAGATTCGCACACAAATCGCCGCCAGGATACGAAATTTGCAAAAATGCTGGGGTATTCGGAGGCTGACGGGCTGCGTAACCCTAAATTTTACAGTGCGCAAGGTGGCGGCGCAATGCGCCCGTGTAGAATGCGCTGTTGCGGCGATAACGTAAACTGAGAGTTCATGCCCGAGTTGCCGGAAGTGGAAACAATCTCCCGCGGTTTGCACAAGCGAGTCGCGGGCGACACCATTGACGCTGTCTGGTTGGGAGAGAAGCCCGAGCCGCTGAAGTCCAACCCCAAATTGATCATCAAGGTCCTGGAGCACTCACGGATTTCCCGCGTTCATCGTGTGGGGAAACATATTGTTTTCGACCTGGAGGCAGCCGGTAAGCGGCGCGGCCAAAAAGAGACGCCTGCGCAGTGGGTGGTACACCTTGGCATGACAGGCCGGATGCTGGTGACCACACCCGATGTTGAAGTGGCTCGACATACCCACGCAATCGTCAAGTTGACCTCGGGAAGAGAGATCCGGTTTGTCGATCCGCGGCGCTTCGGCCGCCTTGAGGTGGTGGATGCCGCCCGCTCAAAGCCTGCGGGCTTCGTGGCTGCGGGAGACGAGCCTTTGAAAGCAAAGGTGGACCGCTTTGTTGAGCTCTTCCGGGGCCGCAAGACGCCGATTAAGAGCGCGCTGCTGAACCAAAAACTGCTCAGCGGGGTAGGGAACATCTATGCTGACGAGTCGCTGTTTCGCAGCGGAATACGGCCGCGACGCAGGGTGTCCTCGCTCTCCCGCGATCAATTGAGCAAGCTACACGGCAGCGTCCAAGCCGTGCTTCGCGAGGCCATTGCAGCGGGTGGCTCCTCGGTGAGCGACTATGTTGATGCCGACGGAGAAGAAGGCTTCTTTCAGATACAGCATCGGGTGTACGGTAGAACTGGTGAGCCATGCCTGGTGTGTGGCACGCCGATCAAGAGGGTAGTCATAGCTGGACGCAGCAGTCATTATTGTCCCCATTGTCAGAAGTAGTTGTCATGCAGGTTTACTGGCGGCAGGGAATTGCCGTGGCGTATCGAGGAAAGGAACAGGCTGGATCATGGGAGATTATTCCATCGGAGTAGATCTGGGTGGTACCAACCTTCGCATTGCCGCAGTTGATAGTGACGGGAAACTTCTGGAGAAGCTAACCCTCGGCGCCGAGGTATCGCGCGGCCGCGACTTTGTGATTGCCGAGATGTGCAATGCCATCGATAGCCTAAAAACGAAGTACAAGGATTCTGGACAGCTACTTGGCATCGGCATCGGTGTACCTGGATTCATCGACATGGCCGCCGGCATGGTGATGGAATCGCCGAATCTTCCCGACTGGAAGAGTTTTCCCGCGCGCGACGAAATCGAGAAGCGCCTGAAGACGCGAGTGATTCTGGAGAATGATGCAAACTCGGCGGCCATGGGCGAGAAGTGGCTCGGCGCGGGCCGGGACTACGAGCACATGGCGATGTACACGCTTGGGACCGGGGTGGGGGGCGGCCTGGTGTTCAATGGCCGCCTGTGGCACGGCATGACCGGTATGGCGGGCGAACTGGGGCACTTTACCGTCTATGCGGATGGACATCCGTGCGGCTGTGGCAGCAAAGGCTGCCTGGAGCAATACGCCTCGGCGACTGCCGTAGTTCGAATGGCGCGGGAAGCGATCGCGCGCGGCGAGTCCAATGAACTGGAGCACCTGTCACATGATCCGGTGCAATTTACTTCACGTTCCATCTATAACCTGACGTTGCAAGGCGAAGCGGCGGCCAAGCGTGTCTTCGACAATGTTGGTCGCGCGCTGGGTATTGGAATCGGCGGCATGGTCAATGCCCTTAACTTGCCCATGTACGTGATTGGCGGCGGCGTTTCGAGCGCATGGGATGCGTTCGCTCCGGCGATGTATGAGGAGATGAAATTCCGCTCGTCGATTTACTCGCTGACATCACCCGATCGGGTTGGCCACGAGAAGGGGACAATCGTTACTCGCGCGCTTTTGGGCAGCGATGCCGGGCTCTATGGCGCGGCACGATTGCCGATGCTGGAAGGCTTCTCGCAGACCGAAAAGGGAAGATCGTTCTAGCTGGTCAGGTGCGGCGGCGGGCGCGGTGGGCTCGCGGACGGGTTTCCTCTTTCCGATTCGGGGACGGTTCGGTTTTGCGGACGGTCGTCGTCGATTTCAGGCGGTCCACTTCCCGGGCTGTGAGCTGACGGAACTTACCCGGTTCGACATCGAGATGCAGCGGGCCGTAGCCGATGCGCTTAATTTTCTCCACGTGATGACCGACTTGCTCGAACATGCGCCGGAGTTGGCGGTTGCGTCCCTCGATTATCGTCACCTCAAACCACGGATTCTCCGCCTCGCGCACTAATTTGATTCGGGCCGGAGCGGTGCGTGCCGGCTTGGAGTTTCTCTTGGCCGGACGCCTGCCGGGTGAGTCCGGTTTGGGTTGGAGCAAGGATGTCTCGGGCGGCAGGTAGATTCCCGAGCGCAGACGTGCGATCGACTCCTCCGAGGGCTTACCGCTGACTTTGACGAGATACGTTTTGGGCACATGTGAAGAGGCGTGAGTGAGCTTCTGGGCGAGTGCTCCGTCGTTGGTCAGTAACAGAAGACCTTCACTGAGATAGTCGAGTCGCCCGACGGGATACACTCGCGTGCGAAGACCACGGACCAGATCGAGGACGGTTGGTCGCTTTTCGGGATCGGACACCGTGGTGACATAGCCCTTTGGCTTGTTGAGAAGAAGATAGACATGATGCTGAGCCGCGCCCAGTACCTGTCCGTTTACCTTGATGCGGTCTGATTCTGGATCGGCCTTGGCGCCGAGTTCGGTGACGGTTATTCCGTTGACCGAAACGAGGCCGCCGGTGATAAGTTCTTCGGCCTTGCGGCGAGAGGCGATACCGGCAGCCGCGATAATCTTCTGAAGCCGTATGGGAGGCATGTCGCTATCTTATCGCGTGGGCGGATTTTGGCCCGAGTGTAGTGTCTGTTGGCATGGCCGCGGCGAAGACGTCGAAAGGTTACGACGATTGTTGTATGCGCGGTGTGACCAAAATCACATTTAGGAGATGTTAGTTAAGCTACTCTGCAACTGACATGGCGGCGTGCTCCAGCATCGCGACCTTGGAACTCAGTCAGCAAGTAGCGGATGTGCTGGAACTTTTTCACGACGCGGTAGGCGTCAAGAGCTTCGATGATTACAAAGAGAGAATCTACTCCGCAGATACAGGCGACGGTAAATCGACTTGGGGAAGGCGTTTACGAACACTTTCTACGCGAGGCTGGCGATTGTACCGATCCTGAAGAGTGGTACCTGATTGCCACACGGGTTGCCGAAATGTTTCGTGACGAGATCATCCAATCGCGGCAGCGAAATGGGATTACTGCGGCAGTGGCGCTTCCACCGCATTAGATACGGCGCTTGCTATTGCGTGGCGGGCGAAGTTCCGTTTACCTGGATCAGCAAGCCGCTGCCGCCGCGAACGGTAATCTTCTTCGTCGAAGTGATGGTGATTACGTTTGTGTTTGGCGTGGCGGCGAGCTTCAGAGTCTTGTCGCCATACACCCCGCAGGCATCGGTGGAGAACACCCAAAAAGCCTGCTCTGCCGTGGATTCAGGAGGGCCGGCGCAGCCCCGCATTGGGTTGGCCATGGGAACTCCAACAATAGCGCCCGGCTCAACGACTCGCCCGACGACCTGGCCGGTTTGCGACTTCACGATCTTCTGTCCGTTGTATGCCGCCTGACCGCCGACTTGAAGCATATTCCAGTCCCACGGTGAGGTTCCGTACCCGCTATTGGCATTTACCGGCATTCGGGCCTTGGAGACGGACTGCATAGTGGCCAGCGCGCGCAGACTTGTGCCGATAGGAACCGCCTGTTTGTCGATCTCAATCCGATCGAATCTCACCGACAGGGTTGCAGGATGACCCTGCGACGGAGGAGAAACTGCGGTCAGCTGGCCGACAATCTTCGATTCACGCTTGATCCTTTCGCCGTTCGGAAGGGCGACCTCCTGCATTAACTTGGCGGAAATCTCCTTGCCGGGCTTGTCGTTCGAGTCAATCGTGCCGTCGAGCATTGCCGGCAGGAGCGTACCTGCCGGAATTTGTTGGGCCGAGGCACACGCCACGGCAAGACCTAGAGCTGCAACTGCGAGCATTGGCCGCATGCAAAACCTCGTTGTTCCGTTCATGGTTGGTCCGGGCCCTCGTACGCTGGTGGCATCCTACGAGTGTTCTTCTACGGAAGAGGCGGACTCGCTGCCGGCTTCATCCTCTACGGAGGCCGGATTGGATTTTTCGGCCTCATCGTTGCTTTGAGGAGTCGAATCTGTTGCGCCCTCGGGCGCGCTTAGGCTGTCTTCGGCGAAGAGACCTCCCTGGGCATCGCCGAGCTTTTCGAATTCTTCCATGCTGGGAAGTTCGGCGACGTTGTTCAGCCCGAAGCGGAGCAGAAATTCCTTGGTCGTCTTGTAAAGGATGGGACGGCCGATCACCTGTTTGCGTCCGGCCGTAGTGATCAGCTTGCGATCCAAGAGCGTTGCGATGACGCCGGAAGTATCGACGCCGCGGATCTCGCTGATCTCCGGTACGGTCACGGGTTGTTTGTAGGCAATCACGGCGAGGGTCTCCAACGCCTGGAGGGACAGCCGGATGGGCGGCTTCAGACTCTTGGCGAAACCAATGACGACATCATGATGCTCGGGCTTGGTACACATGCGATAGCCACCGGCAAGCTGGCGAACTTCGATGCCGTGGTCGGAGGTTCCATACTCTGCCGTGAGCTCGCCGAGGATTTCGCTGATGTAGGCTTTGATCCGCTTCGCATCGTCTTTTTCGTGCTGGGAGGGTTGGTCCGCGCTGGTGTCCTGAGCGGGCAAGGGTTCAGCGTCGGCGGATGCTTCCGTTGACGAGTCAGGCTCGACGGCATCCGTGATCTGCTGCTGGGCATCGTCCTGTGTGCGCAACGCCGCCAATACGTCATCTTTGAGCAGGGCAGCGAGTTGGTTGAGCGTGACCGGTTCTTCGGTCGCGTAGATAATCGCTTCAATCTTGGCTTTGATGCTCATGGGTGATCTTCAGCGAATGCTATCGCCAATCGTCCTTAATATCGGGATTCTCCGAAGCCAGCGAATCGAAGTTGGTGTGCTTCTTCAGCACGATTTCACCAAATACAGCATCCTGTCGCGCCAACACCGCCTGCAGGCGAATTAATTCCAGTATCGCCAGAAAGGCGCAAACCAGGGCGGTGCGGGACCGCAGACTGCGCAAAAGCGATTTGAGGCGGATGGGCTTTTCTTCCAGCGATAGCCGCCGCCGCACGAAATCGATCATCTGTGAGACAGTGACGTTGTCTTCCTGGACGTCGAATGCGGGCCGGGTGCGGGCCCGATTGAGGATCTGCTGAAACGTCTTCACCAGATCGACGACATCGGCGGCGAGTTCGGCCTCCGCGCCCTCCGCGTCCTTGAACGCTTTCAGTGATGGGTTCGTCCAGACGGCCTCTTCAATCTGCTGCTTCTGCAAAAGCATCTGGGCCGCGGTACGAAAGCGCTCGTGTTCGAGGAGCCGATTCACCAGCTCCATGCGGGGATCTTCCATCTGGCCGGTTGGGTCCGATTCGCGAGGCAGCAGCATCTTCGACTTGATGTGGATGAGGACCGAGGCCGTGTAGATGAATTCGGCCGCGACGTCCACATCGAGCTGCTTCATGCTCTCGACGTAGCGCAGATATTGCTCGGTGATCCTGGCGATTGGGATGTCGTAAATGTCGATGTCCTGCTTGCGAATGAGGTCGAGCAGCAGATCGAGGGGACCGTCATAAACCTCACCCACGAACACAGAAAAGGAGGACTCATTCGATTCGTTTTTGCGAGCTGCGCCCTTTGGTGCTTCGTTGACTGCAGGATTCGTGGTTGAAGGTTGGAGTTCGTCGGACATTCGCGATTAACTCTCTTTGGCCGATTCCGGTCAGGTTCGTAGCCGTAGGACAGATTCGCGGCAGCGCGCACCTCCACCATGGTTGACTCAGCAGCCTTACGGGCTTTTGAAGAGCCGGCTTCGAGCAGGTCCCAAGCCAGTTTCGGGTTGGCCTCATATTTCGCGCGACGCTCCTGGATTGGTTGCAGCACGGTCCAGAGGCTGTCGGCGGCCCACTTCTTACACTCAATACACCCAATGCCGGCAGTTCGGCATCCCTCGTACACCTTCGACATAGTTTCAGCGCTGCTGAAAATCTTATGCAAGTCACCGACCGGACAGACGTCGGGATTTCCGGGATCGCTACGACGGATCCGGGCCGGGTCCGTAACCATGGTCTTCAGCTTCGCGCGCATCGATGCTTCCGGCTCGCTGAGCAGAATCGTATTGCCATAGGACTTGGACATCTTTCGCCCATCCGTTCCGGGCAGTTTGGCGGACGGCGTGAGCAGAGGCTTGGGCTCGGGGAAGACAAAGGCGCGATGCGGATCGTTCACCGTTGATTCAAGCCTACGCGGATAAAACTGGTTGAACCGTCGCGCCACTTCCCGAGTGAGTTCGACGTGCGGCACCTGGTCTTCGCCAACCGGAACGAAGTCAGCCTTATACATGAGAATGTCGGCCGATTGCAGCAAGGGGTAGCCCAGGAAGCCGTAGGTGCTGAGGTCCTTGTCGTTGATGTTCTCGCGCTGCTCCTTGTACGTGGGAACACGTTCGAGCCAACCCAACGGAGTAATCATTCCAAACAACAAGTACAACTCCGCGTGCTGCGGCACGTGCGACTGGATAAAGAGCGTGCTGCGTTCGGGATCGAGGCCCGCGGCGAGGTAGTCGATCATGACTTCGAGCGAGTTCTGCTTGATCGCGCTGGTGTCGGCGTAGTCGGTGGTCAGCGCATGCCAATCGGCAATAAAGAAGAAGCAATCGTAGTCGTCCTGAAGACTCACCCAATTGCGCAGCGCTCCAACGTAGTTGCCAAGGTGCAGCTTTCCCGTCGGACGCATGCCGCTTAAGATGCGGCCCTTTTTCTTACCTGGAGAGTCGGCCATTAGAACCTTAAGAATGAATTCAACAGAGCGCTGAAGAAAAGCAGAAACGGTGTAGCCATGGTGTCGACTACCGAACATCCGACCAAGGGCAGCACAAACATGACAATCACCAACCCAAAGTAGCCAACCCGGTCGTACACCTTCAGGGTGTCGTAGGAAAGGAAATGGCGAATTACGTGGCTTCCGTCAAGGGGGGGCAACGGGATCAGATTGAAGACCGCCAGGATCACATTAATCAGAATTGCCAGCTCGAACATTTTGGCGAGAGGAGAACCCACGTCGGTGCCGCGAAAAATGGGTGAAACGCCTGCGCCTGTGCCCCGCAGGACCATGGCCAGACAGATCACCGCGACAAAAGCCGTCAGCAAATTGCTGACAGGGCCGGCAACTGCAGTCAAAATGTCGTCGCGCACGAGGTTCTTAAAATTGCGGGTGTCCACCGGCGTCGGCTTGGCGTATCCAAATGGCGGAAAGCCCATTAGGATCAGCATTGCCGGTAAAAGAATTGTTCCGAAGGTGTCGATATGAACCAGCGGATTGAGCGAAATCCTACCCAACATCTTGGCGGTTGGATCGCCTAGCCGGTTGGCCATCCAGGCATGGGCTGATTCGTGGACGCTGATAGCAAACAGCAACACCACGATCTCGAAGAATATGGTTACGGGGTCTCGCAGCATGTGAACTTTCCCTCGATACTACCACGCGGTCAGGGGTTGTATTGAGTCCTCGGGACGTGTGCGCAGGTAAGGAGCGTGACCTCAAATCAACGCAATTTTGCTTCCGGCGGATTCGACGGCGTCGCTTCCACGTGAGGCTTCTCCAGCGGGCCAGAGATGGCATAGGATGCGTCGTTGGGACCATCGAGGCGAAAGTCGAGCTCCCGTCCGAAGCTCGCGTGGCCCTTCACGTCGTAGACGTCGTTACCAGACTTGATACGGCAGTTCTGGCAAGCTAAGGAACCGTCTTTGACAAGAACCTGTCCGTCGAAGCTGGCGAAGGACAAGGGGGTTCCTCGCCCTTCGAGCGTGACGTGCCGCAGGGTGCCGCCGCTCCACTTGAAGGAGGCCGATCCGTTGACGGAATCGCGTAGGGCGGTGGCATCAGCACCTCTCAGGCCCAGAGTGTATTGGCCATCTACTGTCCCGGTTGCCCATGGGTCGTGCATCAGCGCGCCTACCTGGGCCATCGTCAGACTAGTGACCGTCCCAGAGCCAAAAAACTTGGGTGGTTGGGCAGTGAAGTCGGCGTCCCAATTGCCAGCATGACGGCCACCCAGAATCTCAGCTCTCACGTCTTTCAGGTTCAGTGTGCCGGTGTTCATCGCCACAGTGGCGACCAAGTTCGAGACGACGAATGTTCCAATCGAGAAATGATCGACGGAAATGTGGCCTTGCGCCTGAAGGCGAAGCAATGCGTTATCGTCGCGAGCGCTGATGTCGAGCAGGTGATACCAGGGGCGAGTGTTGAACGCTGGGTTCAGTAACTGGTTGAGGCGTGCGAGGCTCACCTCCGGTGTGTGTAGGTCGAAGTGCAGCATGCACCCCGGGGACGGCGGGCAGCGCAACGGGAAACTCGCCGATCCGGTGATCGAGAGGCCATCCTTGAGTTGGGATGAGAAAGGGCCGATGGTTGCGGTCTGGTCAGCAATTGTTACAGTCGCGGCATTGACCTGCAAGGGTTCGAGTACACCTCGCAGCTCCGCCGTGGCATTGTGAATCTGAATTTTACCCATGGGTGCAGGAGGCGCGAATCCCGTCCAGGCCCCCGCGATCTGGATATCGATTTGGGCGGGCCCAGCCAGGCCGACTGGTGGTGCGCCGATGCCCATTGCAGTGGCGACATCCAACAGTCTTGTCAGCTCGGCATTTCCGGCCACGGCCATGCTGTACCCCTGATGCTCGAAATAACCCTTGACCGTAGCAGGCGAGGGCGCACCGAGAGACAACGCAAAAGGAGTCAGCACAAGTCGTGGAGCTAAGATTCCGCCATTCGCTTTGGATGTGGCGGCCATTCGCATCCGCTTTGCACTCGAGGCGTTTGAGATCGGTTCGGAGATATTGAATGTTAATTGGCCGATGTCGAGGTCCGGCTTAAGTACCTTGGAATGGAGAACTACGTTCGCGGCTTTGCATCCGCCTCTCCACACGGTTTTGCCGCTGCCGTCATTTCTTGCGCTGAACAAAGCGTCGGCGTTTCCACTGGCGGTGAGGTCTTCGGGCAGGTCCTTCTTGGTATGGCGGGCCAGCGCCACGACGCGACTAACGGGTATCTGTTCAGCGAAAATGTCGAAGTTGTACACCGGGGCAGGCCATCCGGAGATGTCACCGCGTACCGTCATTAGCCCGGGACTTACAGGCGACTGGCACTGGATCTGACGAATCGATTCGTCGGTCGAGGAGTACGTGCCAGTGCAGTGAACCGCAAGCCTGAGTGACTCGCCCAGGGCAATGTCGTAGCGGCGGAAGTCATCGACCGAACCGTCGAACGTCAGGGCGAGGGAGGCGGGTGTACCCGCCATGGTGGCGGTCGCGCTGACGCCGCCACGCCAACCCCGGTCCCGGCCATAGATCAAGGTGGTGAGTTGACCGAATTGTCCTTTGGAGAAATCGGCCTTCAGCGTCAAGGGTGTGTCGCGCATGCTCGTGGCCCGCTGGAAGCGGCCTTCCAGCCGCACAGTCCCGGTGTCGTTGACCGGAACATCAGACCGCACAGGATGGGCCACCAGCCGGACGCCCCATTCGTTCTCCGACTCGAGCCACAATGCAAAGTCTGCGTCGGCGAAAGCGAACGCCTTCTTCACTTGCCCGAG
The DNA here is from genome assembly GCA_963738905.1 of uncultured Acidobacteriaceae bacterium. Classification (GTDB taxonomy): domain Bacteria; phylum Acidobacteriota; class Terriglobia; order Terriglobales; family Acidobacteriaceae; genus DASRAA01. The sequence goes on along the minus strand of CAVTYG010000002.1, from coordinate 933,457 downwards.
CTTGAAGTTGATATGCCCTGCATTCGCTTCGACGTAAGGGAACCGTATCTTCGGCTGAGTGGCCGATGCGGCTGAGGTCGCCGGCGGCGACACAGAACTGCGTTCGAGCAAATCTTCGATGTTCCAATGTCCGTCGGCGCGACGCACCAGGTTCAAGCTGGGGTTCTCAAGGGAAAGCGTCCCGACTTCCAACTGTCTTCTCCACAGAGACCGCAGCCGGATATATGCCGTGACGTTTTCGGCGCGAAGCATAGGCTCGGGCCCATAGCTGGGATCATCGTTCACGACGAACGTTGAGAGAACGATGGCCGGCCGGGGCAGCAGTTGCAGTTCGATGTTGGAAACACTGACGCGACGTCCGATTGCCTTACCGATGGCGGAGACAACCTGGGCGCGATAACGGTTGGCATTTACCAGCGGCGGCAGGAACACTGCCGCCAGAAGCAGCGCAAGCGCAATGAGTACCCAGACTCCCCGTCGAGTCAGATTGCCGGGCATCAGTGCACCACATGAAACATCCGGGACCAGCGTGTCTGATCGAAGAAATGAATCACGATGGTGAAAAGAAACTGGAGGCGGTCGGCGATGCTGGTACGGGTGAATTCATCGCGCGGCTGCTCGAATGACCAATAGAGGAACATCGGTCTGCCGATGATGTTCTTGTAGGGGACAAAACCCCAGTAGCGGCTGTCGAGACTGACGTCGCGGTTGTCGCCCATGGCGAAGATGCTATCGGGCGGGACCACCAATTCACCGTTCTGGATGTGGGACGGTAGTTCGTCGCGCCACGCAGGAGTAGCGCCGTCATAGTCGGTTGGCGGAACGGTAGGGAAGTTGTCGCGGTAGCCGTTATAGGTGCCGTTACGCACCACGTATGGCGGATCCATTTTCTCGCCATTGCGGTAAACCACACCGTCTTGCAACTTGATGTGATCACCGGGCACTCCAATGACGCGCTTCACCACATAAAGCCCCGGCTCAGCGGGGGAGATGAAGACGAAAACGTCGTCATGTTTGGGATGGCGGTAGGGAATCAAAGGGCCGACCCAGTTCGCCTTCGGCGCCAGCATGATGCGATCAACGAAGACATGGTCGCCGATGAGAAGCGTGTTTTCCATGGAACTGGACGGGATAACAAAGGCCTGGAGGGCGAAGGTGATAATGAACAAACCCGTGACCAACACCGCGGCGATGGAAGCGATGAACTCCGGGGTCGTCTCCTTGGGCTTCTGCGGTTTGGCGGCTAGATCCGCTCGGTCCGCGGGAGGATTGCTGCCTTTCCGTGGAGCAGTTGAATCAACCTTCGGCGTGACAGGTGGCTCTGCCGGTTCCGTAGAAGCTTTGCTGACTTTCTTAGCAGCCAAATCGACCTTCCCTTATGTTGCTGACCGTGAATTCTTGCCGCTCACTGCGGGATCCGGAACATGCGCTTCCAACGCAGTTCTTTGACCGATTCGACAAGGTTATACGCTAAAGTCGAGAGTTTACCAGATGAGGAATCGTCGGTGGCCGCAGGTTGGAGCTGTCCGATCGACCAATAAATGAGAAGCGGCCTGCCCACGACATGGTCGGCGGGCACAAGCCCCCAGTAGCGCGAGTCGTAGCTATCGTCGCGATTGTCTCCCAATACAAAATAAGAATCCTCAGGGATAATCAACTGGCCGTCGTCCACCAGCTTTTGGGCCTGGATGAACCACTTGGATGCGATCTTGTCGGTGAAGAACCCGCCATTGGGAAAGTTATCGCGAAATTTGTCGCGCTGCCCCCAATTGAACGAAGCGTACTCGTCATCCTGCTTCACGCCGTTGACGAAGACATGCTTGTTTACCAGTCGCACATGGTCGCCCGGTATTCCGACTACGCGCTTTACAAAGTGCTGCTTGGGATCTACCGGATAGCGGAACACGATAATGTCCTGGCGTTCGATTCGCTTATAGGGGAGAAGCCACTTCCACGCGCCGGAGTTGGCATAGTGCGCCTTGTCTACCAGCAGGTAATCGCCGATGAGGAGGGTCTTTTCCATCGATTCGGATGGAATCTGAAAAGCCTGCACAACGAACGTAATCACGAAGACCGCGATTACGACGGTTGCAGCTAACGACTGCAAGGTTGCCATCGCGCTGGAGTCAGCGTGGATCTGCTTTTCGCCAGCTATGGCAGGTGCAACACCCGGCACGCTGAGGCCGGCTTCGGTGTCAACTTCATTCATACTGCTTGGACGGCTCAACTTCCGATTCTGGCTCTCCGGCCTTGGCGCCGGTATGTAGCAATTGTAGATATTCCCAGGCCTTTCGTGCAGCCGCCTGCTCTGCGCGTTTCTTGGTGCTGCCATCGGCGCGCCGGACGAAAGATGGCCCCGCCGGCGACCCGGGAACATACACCTCTACGGTAAATACCTTGCGGTGATCCGGGCCCCGTTCTCGCACCAAATCGTAACGTGGCTGGTTGCGCCCCAGGGAGTGGGCAGCCTCCTGTAAGGCCGACTTGAAGTCGCTGACCGGCAGGCCATCTTTTCCTTCGTTCCGCAGTTCGTCGAACGCCGGGCGAAGGATCACCTCGGCGATAAAGCGATGGGCCGCGTCGGGACCAGCATCCAGGAACAGAGCCGCGATCAAAGCTTCCAACGCATTCACCAGCAGCGCGCTTTTCGATCGGCCGCCGCTCTTTTCTTCGCCCCTACCCAGGCGGAGATAATTGCCAATCTTCAAGAGCCGCGCCGGTCGGTTCAACGCCCGTGCGCTGACAATGTGGGCCCGCAACTTCGACAGGTCCCCCTCCGCAAAATGCGGGAATTGTCGAAACAGTTCCTGGCTGACGATAAACGAGAGCACCGCATCGCCCAGAAACTCCAGTTGTTCATTGTCCCGAGGAATGGCGGAGGTCTCGTCTCCCACCGCCTGCGATTCGGCCTCTCGCGCGAAAGACGAGTGGGTCAGCGCTTGTTCGAGGATGTCGCGATGCACAAACCTGTGTCCTAGCGCGTCTTCTAATTCCGAAAGATCGATAGCCGTTGCCTTCATGGGGCGGAGCGACGAATACTGGGCGTCCTCAGTGTGGTGTAACTGGCGGCGGCGTGGCCGCCGGCGTTGTCTGTTCTGACATTAGCTTCTGCAATCTGGCCTGTTGCTGCTGGGCAAGGTTCTTTTCCGTCGTGCCCGTTTGAGCGTACTGCACTGCTTTGTTGGCGGAATCGAGTGCCGCAGCATACTTCTTTTCATTGTCCTGCGCGACGGAGAGCCGCAGGTAAACGACTGCATCGGGCTGATCCTTCATCAGGTCGGCAGCCTGTTGAAAACTCTGCTCAGCCGCTGCGTAGTCCTTCTTGCTCATGGCGATCACGCCCAGAGTGTCATAGGCAATTGATCGCAGGTTAGCCTTTGCCGCTGTCACTTGGGCGGGAAGTACGTTCGGTGGAACCTGAAGGCCGGCATCGACATTGTCCAACGCAGCTTGTGCATCCTTTGCCGCTTCGACATAACGGGCATCTCGGTCAAGATCATTCTCCCGCGTGTCCATTACCAGTGCCGACGCCACCGCCACTAAAGGAACTGGATCCTGAGGATTGATTGCAATCGCTTTCCTGCCAACAACAATCACCTTTGCCGAATTGTTCTGTTGTTGGTATAAGTTCATGGCCCGAACGTAAAGTAGTTCTTTAAGTTCGCTATTGGGGAACTTCTGGGCAAACTCATCGGCCGCAGCTTCTAACTGCGCGGGATCAGTTTTCGCGGCCGCCAAGTTGTACGCGTCATATTCCTCTTTCGATTTCGCCTGCGGTTGATGCGGTGCGGCTGCGGGAACTGGTGCCGTCTGGGCCCCTTGCGCTGGTGCCGGGGTCTTACCCGTGTTGCTCTGTGCCAACCCCCAACTCGCAGCCAGGAATACGACTAAGGTTGCCAACTTAAATCTCATGGACGTCCTTTCAAAGGGAAATGGCAGAGCATTTCAATAAATCCTATCCTATTGCGATTTCGGCGGTTGCGAGGACTCAGGCGGCTCGTAGGGCGATTGCAGTCCACGTTCCGCGGCGTTTTTCGTATCGGCTGACACGTCACCCGCTCCCAACGCCGCCCTGTACTGCTCAACGGCGGCATCGCGATCGTCCTGTAGGTCGAGAATCCGGCCGAGGTAAATATGCGACCACGCCGCTACTCGCGGATCTTTCGTCTGTGCGGCGGCCTTCTCGAAATCGTCTTTGGCTTCCTGCATGTTCCCCGCTAACGAGGCGGCCCGCGCCAGAACAAAATAGCATTGCCCGGGATCCTCGTTCGCTGCCAGCGCCTCCTGTGCCAACTGGACGGCGCCAGCGGGATTCCCGCTCGCCAAAGCTCGTTCCGCCTGATCGATCTTTCGCTGCGGTTTCTCGGCGTTCGCCTGCATCACATCAGGTGTCGCCTGCGACGCAAACTGAATCTGCCCGGCCTGTTTCGCGACTTTATCAACCTCGATATCGTGTAACCAGTTCGGGAACGCATCTTTCAGGCCGATGGATTCCTTTTCGAAGTCCTTCAACTGGTCATAAAAATACCGCGTCAGGACAAAGCCTTCTGCCTCGTCCTTTTCGATAATCGACTCGCGTTCTTTGTCATTCGGCTTGGGATTGAGCGGAATACGAACTTCGATGGCCCGGATCAAGCTCTCGATGACCAGTAGTCCGGTGTCCGTCTTATACTCCGGCGCCATCGGGGCCTTCTGCACCGCCGTCAAGATCGGCTTCAGACGGCCCAAGGCGGTGGCGCGCTTGGCGAGCAATGGTTCCAGCACGAAGTGGAGATAAGTGTGCCGCACCTGGTCCATGTGGATGGCATTGTTCGATGGCGAAACCACGACGTAGAAATAATCGGATTGGTAATTACGGGAATTGACCTCTCCGGGTGCCGCCATCGGCTCGAGGTAAACGGTGTAAGTCCGCCCCAGGTACCCCGACATCGGGATGCGCAGATATGTGTCGGTCGAAGAAATTAGTTTCGCAACGGGATCGTGGTACTCGTTGATCAGGGCCGCATATTGCGAGCGATGCCCCAGCCATACGGAATGCAGTTTGGCCGCTGTGGCGTACTGGCGCAGGAGGGGCACGAAACCTAGAACGTAGCCAGCATCGGGAGGCAAATCAGCTTCGGGGTATTTTGGAGCAAAGGTTGGTGGCTCCCCGAGGTTCAATGCAAGCGACACATACTCCGCCAGTTGGTGGGCCGAATCGCCTTTGCGATGATCCTGATAAAAAGCGCACATCGCCTTGGCAGCGGCGGCCGTCTCGGGAGACTTGCTCGCTGTCACCAGTTGGGAGCGTACCTGGGCGCGAATCGGCAACGACGTCGCGAGTTCCTCATCGTATCCGCATACGTTGATGGCAGAAATCACGCTGAAAAGGGTTTCGCTGGTATCGAGAGTGACTGGTGATTGCGCATGCGAAGTCAATCCCAGGAGCGTTATAACGATGATTATTAGGGTGGTGCGGAAAGTACAGCTCAGACCATCCTCCTGACGGCAACTGGACGGGAATCGAACCTCCAGTTTACGAGCAGAAGAATCGCGGCGCAAACCCCGTTGGTGCGGGCTGCACCAATTCGGTCGAGCCGGAAGATCTCTGGTGCTTATCCTTTTACTAGGAAGTTGGAGAAGGCAAGGATCGCGCGGCCGGTGGTCGGTCGTCCAAAGCTCGTAGCGGGACGGAAAGTAGCGAAGATCAGCATGTTCTTGAGCTGGGACAACGCGCCTTCGTCGGCATTTCCGGACAGAATGCGATAGTCCTGGACTCGGCCGTCCGCTCCGACGTAGGCCTCAACAATGAGCGGGTCGGTATGGCTGTTGCCCACCGTTGCTGCAAAGGGCGTGGACTGTAGCTCGGGGGGCGTGTAGAGCACCGTTGGTACGTCATTGATCCCAGCGAACTGCATCGGAACAAGGAAGTTGATCAACAGGCCGAACATCACCATTGCGGCGACCAGACCCCCGGTCGCAGGAACCATCACAGCACGGAATGCGTTTTCCCAGCGTACGGACAGCATCTCCCACCGCGAGCGGCGGGCGTTGGCCAATTCCTGCGACAGCGCAAGGCGGAGCCGGAGAGCAAGGTCGGCCGGCGCGGCCTTACGTCCCAAACTTACGACCATAGCCTGGGTTTGCCGTAGCGCAGCGAACCGGGCAGCGCAGCGCGAACAAGAACTGAAATGGCGGTCCAGTCTCGCCATTTTGCTGCGGCGGACCGCGCCGTCAAGGTAACCAGACATCAGATATCTTGCCTCAAAGCAGGTCATGGCAGAACCTCGGCCTCCAGGCTGCTGAGCGCGGGTTGTTGTCTCGACTCCCGCGGTTGTGGGACATCGACACCAAACGCCTGAAGATGGCGATGCAGTCGCTTTCGCAGCGCTTCGCGTCCGCGCATCAGTCGCGACTTTACCGTTCCCAATGACACGTCTAATACCTCGGCGATCTCCTCGTAGGACAGTTCCTCGATGTCTCGCAGGATGACGGTGCTGCGGAACGGCTCCGGGACCGCTCGCAATTCCGTCTCGATCCGTGAGCGGAGCTCTTCATCGAATACGTTCTCGAGTGGCGACCTTGTCTCGTCCACGAGAGTGTCCTTGATAGCCACGCCGGGAGAATCGTCGTAACCGTTCAATCCCGGCTCGATAGAAGTTTCTCGCCCACGGTGACGAAACCACCAGCGCCGCTGGTTGAAAGCCTCATGGAGCGCGATGCGATAAATCCACGTCTTCAGGCTGGCATTCGCATTGAAATTCTTGATCCCGCGAAACACCTTGATGAACACTTCCTGGGTGGTGTCTGCGGCGTCGGAAGGATCGTCAAGCACCCGGTACACGAGGCTGTACACGGGCTGGTTGTAGTGAGCGATAAGCCACTCGAACGCTGCCTCCGAACCTGCCTTCAGCTCGGCCACGATCGCGGCTTCTTCGCTGCGGACTCCAACGGCACTTACGAGTTCGCTCAACGTCGGTGCTCCCGCCATGCTGCTCATGGCGTCGTTCCCATGACAATGATACTCAACCTCGGGCCCTTCCATCCAGGCATTCGCTTTCAGCGTAGCCTGCTATAACTAGAAACCCCAGGCCGCACTTTTGTTCCCGAAATCGTAGAACGAGCGCAACCATTGCCCGTTCGAAATGGGCAAGAGAAGAACTACGTGGTTTGACGAAGGTCTGTAGCTGCGAGAGAATGAAACAGGCGCTGTGATTGTGGCGCTTTCCTACCTCAAGTGGGCCTGTGGCGCAGCTGGGAGCGCGCTTCCATGGCATGGAAGAGGTCGTCGGTTCGATCCCGACCAGGTCCACCAAATACTTCCTAAGTTTCGGTTTACCAGGCCAGAACTCAGAACTGGCGACGTCGCCGCTAAGTGGCCCGAGCACCGGAGACTGCTACGCTCACTGCGTCCAGACCCTTTATTACATGCTCTTTGCTGGCGGCGCCCTGCAAAACCAATCGGCACATACGCCTGACGAACTCGGAAGTAAGTTCGCCATGACCGATCAGAAACCGCATGTATATCGCGCCGTAGAGCGTATCCAAAACCAGGTCAAGGTCGAGATCTTCGGGTAGTTCGCCGCGTTCGATCCCACGGCGCAGCGTCTTATATGCCTCTTGTCTTCGCGGCCGGAGAAAACGTGCTCGAAATGCCTCGAGCAACCCGGCATCCGACTGGCCGGCGCCGAGTACGGCCGCCACGATCCTTCCGCGGCGGCTGCGAAAAATCGCAATCACCTGTTGCATCTGCAGGCTAACGTCCTGGTAAACCGATCCGGTGTCGGGGAAGTGGAGTTTGCTTTCGGTACTTGACGCGAAGGCGTCCATTATCAGCGCGCCTTTGTTGGGCCACCACCGATAAACCGTGGCCTTGCTGACACCGGCGTCCACGGCGATAGCTTCTATCGTGAGCTCAGGGAAACCGACTCGCTGCAGCAGCCGCAGGGTGCTGTGCAGAATGGCCCGGCGGGCAAACTCGCTGCGCGGCCTTCCGGGCGGGCGCTTGCTCCCGTTGTGCCGCTCCGAGGTCAAGTGACCTGAAACCATTTGCCGCATGACATCACCCTAGCATATATTTGAATACAAGACGTACCGTTTTGAATCCAAGATTTTATTAATCCTCCAGCTTTTCTAACGAAAGCGGCGAAGCTTAATCCTGGGGTCTTAGCTCATCGATGTGGATCGTTGCACTTGCGCTTCGGCGGCCTTACACCTTCGTGGTGATGGCGCTTGTCATCATTCTCCTAACGCCGATTGTTATTGCGCGCACTCCGGTTGATATCTTCCCCGACATCAACATCCCAGTCATCAGCGTGGTGTGGAACTACAACGGTTTTGCGCCGAGCGATATGGCGGACCGTATTGTTACCAATTCCGAGCGCGGCATTACCGTCACCGTCAACAACATTGAGCACATGGAGTCGCAGTCGGTAAACGGCGTGGGAGTCATCAAGATATTTTTCCAGCAAGGGGCAAATATCCAGACCGCGCTCTCGCAAGTGACCGCAATGATGCAGACGGTGGTGCGTGGTCTGCCGCCTGGAACCACGCCGCCGTTGATCATTACGTACTCCGCTTCTTCCACTCCGATTGTGCAGCTTGGTCTTAGCAGCAAGACCTTGCCCGAGCAGCAACTGTTTGACCTGGGCCAAAATTTTCTGCGAACGCAGCTCGCTACCGTGCATGGCGCGGCTACGCCATATCCGTATGGCGGCAAAATCCGTCAGATTCAGGTCGATCTGGATCTACCGCGGCTGCAGGCGAATGGACTCTCGGCTAACGACATCGTCAGTGCGGTGAATTCGCAAAACCTGATCACACCCTCAGGTTCGGCCAAGATTGGTCCGCTGGAATACCAGATCGAGATGAACAGCTCGCCCAAGACCATCACCGAGCTGAACGACCTTCCGGTGAAGACGGTCAACGGATCGACCATCTACATGCGTGACGTAGCGCACGTCCGCGATGGATTCGCTCCCCAAACGAACATCGTCCGTCAGGACGGAGTGCGCGGCACCTTGATGTCGATCTACAAGATCGGCAACGCATCTACGCTGACGATCGTGCAGGCGGTGAAGGACATTCTGCCGATTGCTGCCCAATCGCTGCCAAAGGATGTTTCCGTCAAGCCGCTCTTCGATCAGTCATTGTTTGTGCGCGCGTCCATCAACGGTGTTATTCGCGAGGCCCTGATAGCCGCCGCACTGACAGCCGCCATGATTCTCCTTTTCCTGGGGGACTGGCGTCCCACGATCGTCATTTCGATATCGATTCCGCTGTCGATTTTCGTCTCCGTCCTGGCGCTGAGCGCGCTCGGCGAAACCATCAACATCATGACGCTCGGCGGACTCGCACTGGCGGTCGGCATTCTCGTGGACGACGCTACCGTCGAGATTGAGAATATCGAGCGCAACCTTGCCCAAGGCAAGGAGATGAAGCAGGCGATTCTCGACGGCGCGGCGCAGATTGCCGTGCCCGCGTTTGTCTCCACGCTGTCAATTTGCATCGTGTTCGTTCCGATGTTCTTCCTCACAGGCGTTGCGCGATACCTGTTCGTTCCATTGGCGGAGGCCGTCGTCTTCGCGATGCTGGCTTCCTACTTCCTCTCGCGAACCCTGATTCCAACGCTTGTGATGTACATCATGCGTGGACATGAGCATCGCGCTGCCGGACCGAAGACCATCTTTGGGCGTTTCCAGCGTGGCTTTGAGCGTGGGTTCGAAAAGTTTCGCGACGGCTACTATCAATTGCTGGAGACGACTCTCGGACATCGACGCGTCTTCGCGGTCTGCTTTCTCGCATTTTGTATCTTGTCGATGTGCCTGGTGTTTTTCCTCGGCGAGGACTTCTTTCCTTCGGTTGACGCTGGCCTGATGCGGTTGCACCTGCGCGCCCGCGCGGGTCTGCGAGTGGAAGAGACAGCCCGCCTTTGCGATCAGGTCGAAGCCTATCTCCGCCAGCAGATTCCGAAAGATCAGTTGGTGACGATTCTCGACAATATTGGCTTGCCGTACTCCGGTCTGAATCTCTCGTACAGCAATTCCGGCGTTATCGGCACTAGCGATGCCGAAATCCTGGTGGGTTTGAACGCGGAGCATCACAGTCCCACAGCCGAGTACATCCGGCGTTTGCGTTCCGAACTTCCTCGCCAGTTCCCCGGCGTCGAGTTCTTCTTCCAGCCTGCCGACATCGTGACCCAGATCCTTAACTTCGGCTTACCCGCTCCGATCGACATTCAGCTGACGGGCGCTGACATGCGTGGGAACTACGTAATCGCCCATGAGATCGCGAATCGGGTGCGGGCGATTCCCGGCACTGCCGATGTGCATGTCCAGCAGATGTTGACGCTCCCCACTCTCGACCTTCAGATTGACCGGACAAAAGTTACCCAGGTCGGAATGAATGCTCGTGATGTGGCGCAGAACGTTCTGATCTCTCTGAGTGGGAGCTTCCAAACCACGCCGAACTTCTGGCTCAATCCCAAGAATGGAGTTACATATTCTGTAGCGGTGCAGACGCCCCAATACCACGTAACGTCCATGCAGGACCTGATGGGCATGCCGGTAAATGATCCGGCGGTCAAGAACTACCAGGTGCTGGGTAACCTGGCCCAGTTAACGCCGGCTGCCCAACCCGCCGTCGTATCGCACTACAACGTACAGCCCGTGATCGACGTCTATGTCAGCACCCAGGGCCGTGACTTGGGCGCAGTTGCCAAGGACACAATGAACGCTTTGAAGCCCTTCGAGCAGAAACTGCCACGCGGCTCAAGGATCATCGTGCGTGGCCAGGTTGAAACCATGAAGTCGTCGTTCTTCGGACTCGGAATTGGCCTGGTAATGGCGATTATGCTGGTTTACTTCCTGGTGGTAGTGAATTTCCAATCGTGGCTCGACCCGTTCATCATCATCACTGCATTGCCCGGCGCATTAGCCGGGATTTGCTGGATACTGCTTCTCACTCACACCCGGCTCAGTGTTCCGTCCTTAACTGGAGCAGTGATGTGTATGGGTGTGGCTACCGCCAATTCCATTCTGCTGGTTTCCTTTGCGCGCGATAGGATGCGCGCTGGCGTTCCCGCTTTACAGGCCGCATTGGAATCAGGCTTCACCCGTATTCGCCCCGTCTTGATGACGGCGCTGGCGATGATCATCGGCATGCTGCCGATGTCGCTGGGGCTGGGCGAAGGCGGCGAACAGAACGCGCCTCTCGGCCGGGCGGTAATTGGAGGTTTGATTTTCGCTACGGTAGCAACTCTTTTCTTTGTCCCGTGCGTCTTTACTATGATTCACGGGCATAGAGAAGCCAAAATAGCCGAGTCGGAAGGGCGATAAACTACGTCGAATGGACAGCAAACTGTATGCCGCACGATTCTGATCTTCTGGATGACGAACGTCAGGCGCCGGAGATAACTCCTCCGCCGTCTTTGCCGCCCGCAGCGCCGCGAAAAGCGTTGCTGCTGATTGGCCTGGTCGTACTCGCATTGCTCATTGGTGCGGTCATCGTTGCGCTGTCACGCATGCGCGACAACCGGGTTCTGGCCGATGAAACGGCGCGCAACTCTGTCCCTACCGTCGCCGTAGTTAGTCCGGTCGCGGAAAAACCAGATGAGGAACTCGTGCTCCCAGGTTCATTGCAGGCTTTTGAGGAGTCGCCGATCTACGCTCGTACGAACGGTTACTTGTTGCGCTGGTACAAAGACATCGGCAGCCGGGTCAATAAAGGAGACCTCCTGGCGGACATCGACACGCCCGAAGTTGATCAGGAACTCATGCAGATGCGCGCCAACCGGCAGCAAATCGTTGCCCAAATGGATTTAGCGAAGATCAACTCTGACCGTTACGTGAGTCTGCGCAAGACCGATTCCGTTTCCCAGCAGGAAGCCGATCAACAGACAAGCGGTTACCAGCAGGCGCAGGCCAACCTGGCGGCCGCCGATGCCAGTGTCCGTCGGCTCGAGCAACTCGAGTCTTTCAAACATGTGTATGCACCGTTCTCCGGCGTCCTGACGAAACGAAACGTTGACCCGGGTGCATTGATTAATGCCGGTGACAATGGGGCAGGGAAGGAGTTGTTCGACCTCGCCAAGGTTGATCCTCTTCGCGTGTTCGTCAACGTTCCGCAGAATTATGCCCCTGCGATTCATGTTGGCATGGAGGCTTGGGTGACTCTTTCCGAGTATCCCAGCCAGAAATTCAAAGGCAAGGTTGCACGGACGTCGCAAGCCATCGATCCCACAACTCGAACCTTGTTGACAGAGGTGGACGTACCTAATCCGGACGGTCATCTGTTGCCAGGATCTTTTGGTGAAGTTCATTTCACCACTGGAATTAATGCCGAGAAGCTCACTATCCCGGTGAATGCAATGCTCTTCCGTCAGGAAGGTCCGCGCGTAGCCGTAGTTGGAACCGACAACAAGGTGACATTGCGTCCCATCACCATTGGGCACGACTACGGTACAACCCTGGAAATTCTCACGGGTGTCGATCCTTCCGACCGCATCATCGTCAATCCCGCCGATTCACTGGAAGACGGGCAGACCGTAAACGTGGCGCCTCAGAACGGAGGGGGCCCCTCGTCATGAAGCGCGTGACGCTCGGGTTGGCGTTGCTCGCCTGTGCTCTTCTGACGGGATGTGTGGTAGGACCGAACTATCACCGGCCGACGATGCAGGCGCCTCCGACCTACAAGACAGAAGCTCCGTGGCGAGAGGCCGCGCCCAAAGACTCCATTCCCAAGGGAGCATGGTGGGGAGTCTTCAACGATCCCGAACTGAACGGCTACGAGCAGCAACTGCTGAATGCGAACCAGTCACTGGCAGCCGCCCAGGACCGTCTCAATCAGGCCCGCGCGTTGGCCCGTGTTGCCTCCGCAGGACTCTTTCCAACCTTTAGCGCCGATCCCGGCGCATCCCGGACGCGCTATTCAGGAAACCGCCCCGAGGTGGTTACGTTGGGAAAGCCTCTAACGCAGAATACCTTCCAGATCCCATTTCTTCTGAACTATGAGCCCGACCTTTGGGGCAAGGTGCGAAGAACTCTTGAGGCCGCTAATGCATCGCTGCAATCGACTGCAGCCGACACGTACAACGTGAATCTTGTGCTCACGTCAGAGCTTGCAGCCGACTACTTCACCCTGCGGGAACTCGATGCTGAGACGCAAGTGGTTCGCGAGGCGGTTGAGACTCAGCAGAGGGGATTGCAACTGGTCGACGATCGCCATCGTGGAGGCGTGGCGTCGGGCCTCGACCTGGCGCAGCAGCAAACTCTGCTCGACTCCACGAAAACGCAGCTTTACCTGGTCGAACAGCAGCGGGCCCAGTACGAACACGCCATTGCGGTTCTTACCGGCAATCCTGCTTCGAGTTTCACCGTACCGGTCAAGCCGCTGAAGGCAGTTCCGCCTGCCGTGCCGTTGGGGGTACCCTCTGATCTCCTGGAGCGGCGTCCCGACATCGCCACTGCCGAGCGGCAGATGGCCCAACAGAACGCGCTGGTCGGAGTGGCGACCGCTGCCTTCTACCCGCAGCTCACTATCTTCGGCGGCGGCGGACTACAGAGCACCGATATAACCATGCTTTTCAGCGCACCCAGCGCTGTCTGGGCCGTCGGGGGAGACTTGCTGCAACCGATCTTTGAAGGCGGCCGCAACCGCGCCAACCTTGCGGCGACCAAGGCCGCCTACGACGAATCGGTCGCGAACTATCGTGAATCGGTGCTTACTGCTTTCCAGCAAGTCGAAGATGGCCTCACCGGACTCAACGCGCTCTTCCAGGCGAACGCCACCCAGAATGCTGCCGTGGCCGACTCCCGTCGCGCTCTCGAGCTCGCCAACAACCGCTACGTCGGAGGAGTCACCAGCTTCCTCGATGTTGTTACTGCCCAGTCCACGCTACTCAATAATGAGCGGCTCTCCACTCAATTGCTCGGGCAGCAGATGGTGCTGTCAGTGTACCTGGTGAAGGCGCTCGGTGGAGGCTGGGACGCTTCTGAGATTCAGAACGAACAAGTGCGTCCGAAGGCTATTCAGACAGTCCAGCAGTAGAGCCCAACTCTCCCCGTTAAACCTTGCTTTCTTCAATGTCGATAGGAGAATTGGGCACAAAGGTCGAACCAATCGCCTCTGGCGTGCCCGAGGTGACAGCAATGCCTGTGCGCGTCCTGATCGTCGATGATTCCAGAACCATCCGACTCATTATTCGCCGCTGCATTGAGCAGACGGAACTGGATATCGAGGACATTCTGGAGGCTGGCAACGGACAGGACGCACTTACTGTGATGGCGGATCAGGACGTGCACGTGGTTCTGACCGACATCAACATGCCCAAGATGGACGGCATCCGGTTGCTTGCTGAGATGAAAGCCAATGAGCGGTGGCGAACTGTACCCGTCCTGATGATCACCACGGAAGCCGGTACAAAAGCCGTGCTCGAGGCTGCTAAGCGAGGGGCCGCCGGCTACATCCGCAAGCCATTCACGCCGGCGCAGATTTACGAACAGCTCGCGCCCCTAATTCAAGGCGCGAAAGCCTTGCAGCCGCAGATCTAGCGAGGCACCCGTCGCGGGGATGGAGGTGCAATCCCTTTGGTATTTCCCTTGCAACCAAAGAAATGGATATGGCTAGCTTCTAATCGATTTGCAATCCGAAGGTGCCGAATGAAGAAAGCGCTCAGCCAGAGAGAAATCGACGCGATACTGGAGAAGGCGCGGAGCAATGACGGCGCTTCTCAACCGGCCGACCAGCGAGTGGTACAGCCTTGTAACTTTCGCGGGGCAGGTCAGATGTCTGAGCGCTACGCCCGCTTCATGACCACGTTGTTTGAGGCCTTCGCGCGCAATGTTTCGAATTCCCTGGGAGCCTACCTTCGCGCCCGCTTCGAGATGGTGCTGGCGTCCGTCGAGCAAATGCCGGTGCGCGACTTCCTCGACGACTTTCAGGAGAGCGGCTTCATTGGCATTCTTAATCTACAACCCGGAAACACTGCGGCGGTAATGCAGGTGGACACCTCCCTGGTCTTCCCGATTATTGACGTGTTATTGGGCGGTTTCGGAACGCCATGCACGAACTCCCGCGAAATGACCGAGATCGACGAAGACATCATGGAGGGCGTTGCCCAGATTATCTGCCGGCAGCTCGAAACCACCTGGCGTCCTATGGGCATTACTATTCAGTTGGAACGCCGCCAGAAAGCTACTCAGATCCATAACGTCTTTCCCGCCAACGAGAAGCTGACAGCGCTGACATTCGAAATAAAGCTGAACGAAACGGCAGGCGCGGTGAATCTTTCGTTTCCAACATCGCTTGCCAGTGCCATGCTCCGGCAGATTTCAGCCGACCCCCGTAAGAAAACGCGTCTCTCCGCCGGTCAGAAAATAGGCCTGCGCGAACGTGTGATGGCCTGTACCTTCGACAGCACCATGGGAATCGCCAATCTCAAGGTCTTTCTCCGTGACCTGGTAGCCCTCAAGCCCGGCGGCGTTCTCAATCTCCGTATGCCAATCAAAAATCCCGCTTTCCTGATACTGGGCGGCCGGCAATTCTATGAAGCCGCGCCGGTGCGCAGCGGTAATCAGCGCGCCGCTCAACTCCTGAAGCCTGTCGGCCCGGGAGTTCGTGGCGGCGAATGACTTCCAGTGAGCGCCCGAAAATGGTCCCCGCTCCATCGACCGATGCTGGTGACAAGCGAACATGGATGAGATTGTCAGCGAGTTCCTGATCGAAAGCTGGGAGAACCTCGACCAACTGGACCGCGATCTCTTGGAACTCGAGAAGCGCCCGGCAGCCACCGATCTGCTTGGCAACATCTTCCGTATCTTCCACACCATTAAAGGCGCTTGCGGATTTCTTGCGTTTCACCGATTAGAGGCGATCACGCATGCGACCGAAGGGCTTCTCGGTCAAGTGCGTGAGGGTCGCCTTTCCCTGACCGCCGACGTTACCTCGACTCTGCTTGCCGTCGTTGATGCCGTCCGTCAATTGCTGACCAATATCGAGTCCAGTGGCTGTGAGGGAGACGCCAATAACGAAGAGCTTATCGCGCGCATTCAACTTCTCCAGGCAGCCGCAATGTCTGCGGGACTCGCCAATGCAGAAGTCGACTCCTCCTCTCGGGACTTGGAACAAGACGCGGGCAAGCCTCTCGGGCAGTTACTGGTCGAAAATGCAGGCGTGGCGGCCTCGGCAGTCGCCGACGCGCTGGAAAGGCAGCAGCGTGGGGATGTACGCCGCCTCGGCGAGATTCTGGTCGAGCAGGGTTCCATCAGCCCGGCTGCGATGCAAAATGTTGTCGCCTATCAGGAACATACACGCTCGCTGTGTGCGGTAGACGCCAGCGTTCGCATCGATGTCGCTCTGCTGGATACGTTGTCCACCCGAGTCCGGGAACTGGCGTCACTCTGTCGTCAAATCGCCCAGCCGTCAGGCAGAGGTGGATCAGCTTTCGAGTCGCGCGACCGCATTGCGCGGATGAGTGACGAGCTGCAACGCCTGCTCACAGAAGCTCGTCGGCAACCACTTACCGGTATATTCGCGCGCCTGCCGCGTGTCGTACGAGATCTGGCCGTTGCCAGCGCCAAGCAGATTCGGCTCGAGATGCAGGGCGAAACCACTCAACTGGACAAGTCTGTACTCGAGGCAATCAAGGCTCCCCTTACCCATCTGATCCGTAATGCCGTCGATCACGGAATTGAGCTTCCCGATCGCCGCCTGGCTTGCGGAAAGGCCGCCGAAGGCTGCATCCGCGTGTGCGCTTCTTGTGAACAGAACTACTTCACTCTGGAAATTACCGACGACGGTGGCGGCATCGATCTCGGTCGCGTTCGCCGAAAGGCTATGGATATGGGGCTGATCAGCCCGCAAGATGCCCGCAACATGAGCGAAAGTCAACTCGCAAGCTTGATATTTCAACCCGGGCTCTCGACCGCACAGGCAGTTACGATGCTATCCGGACGGGGCGTTGGCCTCGACGTAGTCAAGACGAACATCGAGCAGATCGGTGGCGCCATCGAACTACGCACCGCTCGCTGCCAGGGAACCACGGTTCGCATCAACATTCCACTGGTTCAATAAGCCTATTTAGCCTCTGCCGTGGTCTCGGCGGCTCTTGGCTTCTCCTCAATTTCAACGTGAGGCTTTTCCGTGTATCCCACAATCAGAGAAATTCGCCGGTTACAAGGGTCTTCCGGGTGTTTTGGATCCCGCAGGCTCTGGTCTGCAAAGCCTCGCACCTGCGTGATCTGGTCCAGCCGTACTCCGTTGGCTTGCATCAGTTGCCGCGAGGAGTTCGCCCGGTCCGTCGAGAGCTCCCAGTTGCTGTAATTACCGCCGCGGGTAAAAGGCCGCGAATCGGTATGTCCTTCGATGCAGATCTTATTAGGCAGCTTCCCGAGTTCCTGCGCCAGCAGCGTCAGTAGCTCTTTGCCGCTCGCAGTTGGACGCGAACTACCGCTATCAAAAAACGTGCCCGACTCCGACTCGGTCAACTCAATCCGCAGACCCTCAGTCGTGATCGTCATCTCGATATGGTTCTTCAGGCTGTCGAAGTTCGGAACCTGCCGTGCCGCCTTTTCCAATTCCTCCTTCACCTTCGGCATGTCGTCCTTGGTCAGCGTGAAGCTCTGCCCCGAACCCGACTGCCCGCTTCCCACCTGCTTCGATGTACCGGTAGGGTCCTTGAAGTACCCTCCCACAGCTTCCTGCACCTGCTTGCTCGAATTCATCAGCCACAACACGATGAACAGCGCCATCATCGCCGTTACGAAATCCGCGTAGGCCACCTTCCATGCTCCCCCGTGCGCTTGCGCGTGGCCACTCTTGCGCTTCACGACAATGATGGGACGGCCCTCAAGCATCAGTCCTCACTCCGCCACCGGTGCTTCGGCTTGCTCAGCGGCTCCCGAAGCCGCATTGCCTCCCCGGTTCTTACATGCCTGTTCTACCTGCAAGAAGCTCGGACGAACGTGTGTGGGAACTGCCCGGCGTGCGGTTTCGACCGCCATGATGGGAGGAGCGCCTTTGATATACGCCACAATCGCGATACGCAACACGTGGTAATACGCGCGCTCTTCTTCCGCCAGCTTGGAGAGATTGCTGGCCAGCGGCCCGATGAATCCATAGCACAGCAGGATTCCCAGGAACGTGCCCACGAGCGCCGCCGCCACTTTTTCGCCAATCTGCTCTGGAGGCCCACCCAGCGAGCCCATCGTGATGACAACTCCCAGCACCGCCGCAACGATACCTAACCCCGGCAGCGACTCAGCCATCGTCATCAGCGCAGCCACCGAATGATGGGCTTCCTGGTGATGGACTTCCATATCCAGCTCCATCATCTGGTCCACGTCGAAAGGATCGAGCGCGCCCGTAATGGCCATGCGCAACGTGTCGCAAACGAAATCCCGGCCATGATGGTCGCTGAGAAACTGGGGATACTTCTTGAGAATTTCGCTTTTCTCGGGTTCCTCGATGTCATTCTCCAGCGACACCAGTCCGTCTTTTCGCGCCTTGTTGAGCAGCTCAAAGATCATCTTCAGCGAGCCAAGGTAGCGTTCCTGATCGAACTTCGAGCCCGAAAATACTCCTGCGAGCGACGTCGCAATCCGTTTCAAGATACGTGTCGGATTGGCGATCAGGAGTGTCCCCACTGCGGCGCCTGCAATGATGAGCAGCTCCGCCGGCTGCATCAGTACCCGGATATGGCCATGTTCTATCAGGTATCCGCCAACCACGGCGCCGAGAACAATCAGGATTCCGATTACGGCAAACATATTGGCTCGACCCTTCGCGAGATCGCCGGCATAGTGGGCGACGTAATCTTCATCGGCACATGGGTGGTGATGTATCGCTCAAAAGTTTAGGGATTGTTAGGAAATTCCATACACCTCTCTAGCTGGCCCCGACTGACATCGGACTTTCATCCTTCAGTTCAGCGGGCATCGTTGCCCCCGGGTCAGGAGTCCGCGAACCAGAGCGGGAGGTAATGACCAGATCAACTCGCCGGTTCATCCCACGTCCCTGGGACGTATCGTTCGACGCGACCGGCCGGTAGGGCCCGTAGCCCGCGGCAGCAATTTTCAGCGGATCAAGGTGATAGCTCTCGACCAGCAGCGTGACCACTTCCGTCGCCCGCGCCGTCGAGAGCTCCCAGTTCGACTGGTACGACATATTGTGAATCGGCACATTGTCCGTGTGCCCCTCCACCCGGATCTCGAATCCATGCTCGTTCAGGACCTTGGCAATCCGCGCCAGCTTTGGCAGCGCACTCGGCAGTATGTGGGCCTGCCCACTATCGAAGAATCCTACTTCTCGCAGACTCAGTACCAGGCCCTCCGGCGTGACTCGCATCTCGATTTCGTGTTGCCGGATCTCCGCGCCCAGGATGCTCTCCAGCTCACGCTGTAAGGCATAAGCGTCCACACTTGAGCCGCCGGAGGCGAATTGCGACGCCAAACTCGACCTCGCCGACGAGACAATGCCGGAGGAGGCGTCCTTGGCGTGCTCGCCATTTCCCGGAGCCGGCTTCGTAAACACCCCCATCTGCTGAAATGCTCCGTGGATTGCCGCCGACAACTCCACAACCTTCTTCTTGTCCATTTCGGCCGAGGCGTACAGAACCACGAAAAACGCGAACAGCAGCGTAATGAAGTCCGCGTAAGACACCAGCCAGCGATCATGGCTCACCTGGGATGGGCTTATTCTTCGCCGTTTCATAGCTGCAAATCTGCCCGCCGTTCCGCTCCGCGGCTCCGGTTTTGCTCCTCCAGATAACCGAGAAGCTTGATCTCAAGTACATGAGGATTCATGCCTTCCAGAATTGAGATCACGCCTTCCAGCGTCATCTCTCGCAGCACCTGCTGTTGCCGGTGCCGAATCCTCAGCTTGCCCGCGCTCGGGAGAAATAAGAGGTTAGCCGAACCGACGCCGTAGATGGTCGCCACAAAGGCCACAGCGATGCCTTTGCCCACCTCTTCCATGTTGGATAAGTGCTGCATCACCTGAATCAATCCCAAAACCGCTCCGATGATTCCAATGGTGGGAGCGAAGCCGCCTGCCGATTCAAAGACCCGCGCCGTCAGCTCTTCCTCCTCAGCTCGGGAACCCAGCTCCGATTCCATCATCTTGCGCAACTCTTCCGGCTCCGTGCCATCCACCGCCAGCATCAAGCTTCTTCTCAGAAATGGGTCGGCAATACCGTCCAGTTCGTCGTCGAGCGAAATAATGCCTGCCCGGCGTGCCTGGTGCGCATAGCCCACGAGCTGACGTACCATGCCCATCGAGTTGATTGCCCGTTCACGAAACACTGTGCGGAGTTGCCGTAACGCTTCCGCCAGCACCGGAAGGGGGAACTGCAACATAACCGCTCCAATCGTTCCCCCGAACACGATGATCGCGGCTGTCGGCTGTAGAATCTGCGAGACATGACCGCCTTCCAGCAACAGTCCCAGCGTGATCCCGCCGGCCGCCAGCGCAACGCCGCCTACGCTGCTCTTGTCCAACGCAAAGTCCTTCCCGTTACCGCGTCTGTTCCGGCGCTGCCTAGCCTTCCCGGCTTGCCTTCCCACTGCCAGACACCGCATAGAGGCCCAGAGCAGGACAGGACAATCCCGCCAGTACCGAACGCCGGTATTGAATGATCAGCTCGATAATCTGCTCCACCGTTTCCGTAACCACCACCTTCTCGCCGGTGCTCAACGTAATCACGGTGTCAGGAGCGGTTTCTACAAACTTGATGAGATCGGCGTTGATCGCCAGGGAAGACTTGTTCAGTTTTGTCAGTCGGACCACGGTTTCGTCGCCGCCAGCAATCCAGAGTGCGCTCCAGGTCGGGCGCCTGCTTGTTGTCATCGGCATCGTTTGCCCAAGCATGAACTTCCCGAAACGGCTCATTCGGGAAAACTGATGAATTCTTTCTGATTGCCGATAGATTCCTCGATGCGAGAAACCACCTGCTCCACGCAGCGGTAAGGAAGCGAAGTGCAACGCGTATGCTGGCGGGCGGGATTCAACTCAAGGAGCTTTTTCTATGGCACTGAGCATTCTGAATAACATCACGTCCCTGGTAGCGCAAAACCAGTTGTCGGTAACGCAGCAGTCCTTGCAGAACACGTTGCTGCAGTTATCCACTGGCTCCAGGATCAACTCGGGCGCTGACGATGCTGCAGGTCTGGCCATTGCCGACGCCCTCAATGCCAACGTCACCGCGCTGACGCAGTCGGCGCGCAACGCCACCGATGGAATCGGTCTGATCCAGGTGGCCGACGGCGCCATGTCCCAGGTGACCACGCTTCTGAACCGAGCCGTCACCCTGGCAACTGAGGCCGCCACCGGAACAGTTGACGACTCACAGCGCACCGCCCTGAATGCCGAATTCGCGTCGATTAAGTCGGAAATCGACCGCATCGGTGGCAACACCCTTTACAACGGTATTCAGGTATTTGGAGGTGGAGCCGCCGGCGCAGACAAGAACAACTGGGTGGGTGCTACTGGCGGATTGACCGCTGCCACTGGACTCACCAACCAGAATGTCACCATTACCGATGCCGACAGCGGCAAGTCCGAAACCTACACCTTCAATGCCGGCGACACCGTAGGAACGATGTTGACGCAGTTCAACAACTCCACGAACGTTAACGTGACCGCCAGCCTAGATTCAACGGGTCACGTGGTCTTCACCGATAAGAACGGCAATGGCAGTATCTTTGTGACCGCAACCGGTACCGACCTTGGGGCGGTGGCACAGAAGACCATCGCCGCCAGCAACAACGTTTACCTCAGCGACGGCACGGGCGCGGGCAGCAGCCCAATCACCATGACCATCGGGGGTCTCTCCGCAGCCAGTCTCGGCTTCACCGGGACCCCAGTGGACCTCACCGCCAATGACCTGAGTACCGCGGCAGATGCCCAGAGCGCCCTGACCGCGATTTCCAGCGCTATCTCTAACATCGCCTCCGATCGCGGCAATCTGGGAGCGGTTTCCAACCGGTTGCAGAGCGCCTCGAACGTCATCGCCATCCAGATCCAGAACCTGTCCAGCGCCGAAGACGGCATCAAGGCCGCCGACATCGGCCAGCAGGTCGCAAATCTCTCGAAGTACAACATCCTGCAGCAAACCGGCATCGCTGCCTTACAGCAGTCGAACCAGATGCAGCAGTCCGTACTCAAACTCCTGCAGTAACTCGCCGGGTGGTGGGCGATATCGTTCCGCCACCCGCTTCTCCGCGAATCGCGTAGTTCGACTACGGTCCCTGGCACCATGAGCACTCTACCAACGGTTGATTTAAGCGCGCTGCTCTCGGCACTCGGCTCGACTGCCTCCGGCTTCAATGTCTCCAGTACAGTGAGTCAGATTATTTATGCTGACCGTGCACCCGAGCGGCAATGGCAGGCGCAGCAGCAGACCCTCTCCCAGCAATACTCGGCTATAAGCCAGCTCAATAGCAGCGCATCGTCGTTGACGGATAGCCTAAGCGCCTTGCAGGATCCTTTAGGCGCTCTGGCGGCCAAGAGCACAAGCTCTTCCCAGTCCAACATCGTCACCGCGACCGCGAGTGGCTCAGCCATCCCCGGCAGCCATGTCATCGTCGTGCAAAACCAAGCCTCTACGGCATCCTGGTATTCCGATGCCGTCGCTGGCAGCAATACGTTGTACGCCGTTGGCAGCTATGACCTGACGGTCGGGACTGGCAGCTCACAGAAGACTGCCGCCCTCGACATCGGCAGCGGAGTCAACACTCCGGCCCAGCTTGTGACCTACATTAACGGCCTCAAGCTCGGCGTTACCGCCAGCCTGGTGACTGACTCCGCTGGGACCCGCGTCGCGCTGGTCAGCAACAGCTCGGGCGGCGCCAGCGATTTCACCATCGCGCCCTCATCGGGAAACTCGTCCGGCAGCATCTTTACTCGCGCCACCACCGGTACGGATGCAGCGCTGACGGTTGACGGCATCCCCATAGCCAGTGCGACGAATACGGTCACAGGCGCGATCAATGGCGTTACCCTGAATTTGGCCGGTCAGGCGCCGGCGACCGAAGTCACCATCTCGGTCGGTGCGGATGTCTCTCAGGCCAGCCAGGCCGTCAACGCCTTCGTCTCCGCCTACAACAGTCTTCTGTTGCAGGTGAATAGTCAGTTTGTCTATAACTCGGTGAACCAAACCTCCGGACCACTCAGCGGAGACAGCATGGTGCGCATGCTCCAGAGCGAACTGCTCGCTGCGCCCTCGTTTTCCTCCGACTCGGGTGGCATCGCAACGCTTGGTGCGTTAGGCATCACCATGAACGACGATGGCACCCTTAGCGTGGACAGCGCGACCCTGAGCAACGCCATCCAGGCCAATCCTGCCGCCGTGCAATCGTTCTTTCAGGGAACTGCCTCGAACGGCTTCGCTGCCAACCTCACTACTGCGGTGAACACATTCGCCGATCCCACCGACGGCGCCTTCACCGTCGACTTGAAGAGCCTGAGTGACGAGAACACCGACCTGCAAAATGAAATCAACGACTTCGAGACTTATATCTCCAACCAGCAAACGCGGCTGACCAATGAGTACAACCAGGCCGATATCCTATTGCAGCAACTCCCCATGCAACAGAAGCAGATCGACGCCATGCTGGGGAACAACTCCAGTGGGAGCAACAGCTGATGAGTGGCTCACAGGCTGAGCTCTGCTACCGTCGGGCCGCGGTACAGAATTCCAGCAGCGCTGGCCTCGTGGTCATCTTGTACGACATGATGGTCGGCGATCTGCGGGCGGCGATCAAAGCCCTGAGGAACAAGGATGTCCAGGGACGCTCCGATCGCCTGAAACAAGCGTTCGCCATCTTGGAGTTACTGGAAGGCTCGCTCGATTGGGAGCACGGAAGGGCCGCCGCCGAAAGCCTTTCACAGTTTTACAGCTACCTGCGCGGCCGCCTGCTAATGGCTCAATTCGGCTCAGATGACAAGTTGCTGGAAGAGCAGATCTCCCTCATCCTCGACGTACAGCAAGCCTGGCGCGATGTCGACGCTCCCGCCCAACCGGGTCTCGTCACGACCGAGCCCAAAAGCGCCGCGCAACACATAGCAACAGGCGCACAACAGTGGTCGGCCTAAATACAATACTTATTATTGTAGAATTAATGTATTACAGGCTTTACTACATGTTTTACTGTAAGTAATCAAGCAGCGTCTGTTGCATCACTCGTGCTGCGGCCGCCAGCGTAGATTGGTTGGCGGTCTGCGCCTGCGACAGGTTGGTCGCCGCCGTCGCTATGTCGATTCCTACCAGTGAGTCTTCTTCCGACTTAATATTGGTGGTCTCGTTCTGCAGGAAGGATTCCTGCGAGTTGATCTGGCTGCTCACGTTGCCGTAAAACGCGCGTTGTTGGGTGAGATAGTCGAAGGCCTGCCGCAACTGGTTTGTGGCGGAACCGATCGCCGTCGTGTCTCCTCCTTGCAGTGCCGTGACCAGTTGCTGCAAGGATCCCAGAAGATCGTTGCCCGACTGCGCGAACAGTTGGTTCCCGGGCAGGTTCACCTGCACGTTGTATCCATCGCCGACCGCCACAGAATTCACATTGCCGTTGCCGTCGTACTGGTACCCGGAGGCGGAGTTCGCATTGGCGCTAAAGGGAACCGTGGTGGTGGCCGTGCCCGCGAACAGATGAATACCGCGGAACGCCGTGTTGGCGAGCGTAACCACACTCTGCAGCGTCCCAGAAACCTGCGCAGCCAGGGTTTGGCGGTCGGCGTTCGACAATGTGCTGTTAGCACCCTGAACTCCCACCGTGATCGCCTGGCTGGTCTGGCTGACCACCGAGCTCAAGACCGAGTCCGCGGCCCGTAGCATCCCCAGCACAGTGTTTCCATTCTGCGTGTACTGATCGACCAGGCTGGCCCGATTATGGTTCTCCACCAGCGCCGCGGCGGCGTCCGGATCATCGGACGGAACATTCACCCGCTTGCTGGTTGAAATCTGTTCCAGGGCGACAGTTTGGGCACGCTGCGCCTGCGCAATCGCGGCCAGCACATCCGGAGCCATGTTTGGGTTCACTCGCATCGCTAGTATCCTGTGCCGGTCACGCCCATATTGAGCGCGACCTGATTCAGTTGGTCGATAGTGTTGATGATCCGTGCCGCCGCCTCGAATGCCTGCTGATACCGGATCAGGTTGACCGACTCCTCATTGATCGACACGCCCGACAGCGCCGAACGTTGATCGTTAAGCTGTTGCAGACTCATGCCGCTGGCGTCCGACTCCGTTTGTGCGTCGGCCGCGACCTTTCCCACCTGGTAGACGACATTCGAATAGCCATCCGTCGGATTTTGGCCCGACGGCAGCACAGCGCTCTGCACCGCCATGAGCTGCGTCAGGTTCCCGTTGCTTCCGGAGGAGCCGTCAGAACTTGCGGCGATCGCCGCAGGACTGGCGATCGCGACACTGAACTGTACCGCGGCCCCCGTAATCACATTCAGCGGCGTAAAGAATGTCCCGCCTTGATTTCCGTTCAGGTCGGTCCCGCCTGCATGCGCGTTATTGAAGCTTGTGGTGAACTGGCTCGCCAGAGTGTCCAGTTGCTGCTGAAGGCCGGGTATCACATGGTCGCGAATGTTCAGCGTCCCCCCCAGCGATCCGCCACTTAGCGCCGCGGTCACGTCCCGGCCTTGTGCCATCACTTCCTGCATGCCGCTGGCCCCGGTTGTAGTTTGCAGGGCGAAAGCCTGGCTGCCGCACACCAGAGCTACTCCGTTGCCCGTCGTCACCGTGATCCCGCTCTCGGTCTGCGTAATAGAAATCCCCGTCAATTGCGCTAACTGTCTCACCAGCTCCGTTTGCTGGTCTTGGATCGCGCCCCCGTCCTGCCCTCTTGCCTTCAAATTCACCAGTTGTGGATTCAAGGCAGCAATCTGCTGTGCCAGGTGATTGATGCTGTCCACATTCTGCGAGACGCTGCTGTTCAACCCGTTCTGTATCTGACTCAGTCCCGAAACCGCGGTGTGGAACGAGGTCGCGAGGTTCTGCCCCGCGGTTATGACACCCGCGCGCAGCGACAGGTTGGCCGGATCGGCCGAAAGCTGCGAGAGGCTGCTGAAAAAGGCCGATATCTCGCTGCCGATGTCCTCTCCCGAGGTCGTAAACAGCGGCTGAATCTGCTGCGTAGCACCGGTCTCCGCATCGGCGCTGCTTTGCTGCGAAGTCTCTTCCTGGATTCTCAGATCCAGCAGTTGGTCTCGTATGCTCTGATAACCCGCCAGTTCCACCCCGTTGCCATACGAAATCGACCCTTCGTCGCTGACCACACTCTCCGTCAGCACCGGAACTTGCCGCGAATACCCGGGCGTGTTGGCATTGGCAATATTGTTGGTGGTTGCATCCATCGCCGCCTGCTGCGCCAGCAGGGCGTGCATTGCAGTCAACAGCGATGAGCTAAGTCCGGGCATAGAAGTCAGATTTCCGCTAGCCACTCCGAGTGCGGCAATCGGATTGAATAAGCGCCGCCGAGATTGGCGGTGTAACCGCCGCAAGATGCCGCTAAAAGCTCGACCGAGCGAGCCGATCTCCGTAGCAACGCCGCATAACGCCGGCTAAGGGTCGCCAACTCGCGGTGCGAGTTCGCGATGCTTGCGAGTCGATCATCGTGGGTCGCAGATCGCTCCTCAGGGCCAGCCATCAGCTCTGCGGTTTTCGTGATCGCCATCCGCAGGGAGCAACACAAATCCTCCTGCTCCCGCAGACACTCCCGGAAGTCACCGCCACGATTGCGCACCAGCGCTTCCATGCCATTCTCAAGCGACCGGCACAGACAGCGAACGACTTCCAGATGTTCTCTGGGAGCGGGGTGGATCGCGGTGTTATACGGAACCGTTTTCATGATTCATTGCGGCCGGCTCGGGCCCAGCCGGCCTGGTTGCCTAACATCGCGGTGGCGATGGCGTTCGTGTCGATTTGATAACTTCCGTCTTGTAGTGAAGCCCGCACCGCCTCTACCTTTTCTTGGCGAGTAGCGGTAGATTGCATCGCGCGCTCCACCAGCGAACTCAGCGAAACCGTGTCGCTCGAAAGCGTAGCTCGGACCGCTTCGTTTCCTGGGCGGCTGGAATCGCCCTTGTTGTTCACTTGCCTTGCATTTCCCTCGCCGGCAATCCCGGTAGCCGCAGTCCCCACTCGATCAATCATCATGGTTTTACTGTCCCTTCTTCATGCTTCACGCCATCTTCTTATCGGCAGTTTTGCCAAAGACATTAGTCACTTTTTCATTTTTTTTCGGTTCATGGTTTACTGCGCTGCCGGAAATCTCTGGCGGCTGCGAAGCAGGCCCCTCTTTGTCGAGATGTCGCAGTTGGTGGCCAATCATCTTGGCCAGGCCGATTCCTCCCGCCTTGGTGATTGCCGTTGCCAGCGACTGCATGCCTATCGCCTGAAACTGTGTCCGTGTGGAATCCTCTTCATCGTCTTCTCCCCCGCCCGGGGCGCTGCCCAATGACTCTTGCGCCTCCTCCAGCCAATGCCCCAGCAGCAGCGACTCAAAATCCTGCCCCGCCTTCTCAGCCCGTTCGGCATCTCGCATCCCGGCCTGCGATGGGAGTCGAGACAGTAGCGCAGACTCCTGCGCCCAACTTGCCGACACACTGGACGCAAGTCCCGAGACCGAATTCAGGTCTGCCACCTACATCACCTCCAACTCGGCAGCCAATCCGCCCGCAGCCTTAATTGCCTCGAGGATGGCCACGATTT
The DNA here is from genome assembly GCA_963738905.1 of uncultured Acidobacteriaceae bacterium. Taxonomy (GTDB): domain Bacteria; phylum Acidobacteriota; class Terriglobia; order Terriglobales; family Acidobacteriaceae; genus DASRAA01. The sequence continues at coordinate 905,769 of CAVTYG010000002.1, read as the reverse complement.
CGGCTGAGTTGGCGTCCAGCGCGTGCAGTCCCGCAATCAGCTCTTCTACATTGGCGCCATTGCTCAGCCGGATGCTTCGCGCCGGCTGATCGTTGACCTGCAAGTTCGTGTCCGGCGTCGTGGTGGTCTTGCCGTTGGAAAACGGTGCCGGCTGCGAAACGTTGTACGAAGTTGAGATTTCAATCGAAAGGCTGCCATGAATGATCGATACCGGCGACAGCTTCACGTCGCCACCCATCACGATGGTTCCTGTCCTCTCATTGATGACCACCTTGGCCGGTGGACGGTACGCGACCGACAGGTTCTGTACCCGCGAAATCAGCGCTGTCACCGACCCCACCGAAGCCGCGGCTACATTGATGTCGATTCGGCGGCCGTCCACTGCTCGTGCTACATCGCGTGCGAACTCCTGGTTGATCGTCCCCGCCACCTCGCAGGCCTCGGTGAAATCCGGGTCCCGTAACATCAGCGATATCGTCGCCATGTGATTAAGGTCCACCGACGTGTCTCGTTCCACGATGGCCCCATTGGCAATGCGTCCTACGTTGGGGTAGTTCAGCATTTTTACGTTGCCGCCGTGGCCGGCGGTGTATCCGCCCAATGTGACTGGCCCTTGGGCGTTGGCGTACACCAGCCCGTCGGGGCCCTGCAAACCAGTCATCAGTAGAACGCCGCCCTGCAAACTCTTGGCGTCGCCGATGGACGATACCGTTACATCAAGGTCCATTCCCGGACGCGCGAATTGAGGCAGAGAAGCCGTAACAAAAACAGCTGCGACGTTAGTGATGCGCACCGTCGCGGGAGCAATCAGTAGTCCCATGCGGCGCATGGCATTGGCCAAGGTTTGCGTCGTGAACTGCGTCTGGCTGCGGTCGCCGGTACCGTTCAGGCCAACCACAATACCGTAGCCCACCAGTTGGTTATCGCGGATCCCGTTGATGGTCGTGATATCACGCACCAGGACCATCCTCGGAGTCCCGGCTTGCAGAGCAGTCGTTACAAAAAGCAGGAGCGCCAGCCAGAGCCGCGTCCGTGGGATCGAAATGTGGAAGCTCGCGATCATCGCCATCAGAAGTTAAGCAGCCGCATAAGAAATCGGGTAACGACATTCGGCGGCCGCGTGCTGTCGGAGACGATTCCTTTACCCTTCATCTCAATCTGAAGGTTTGCCATCGAGGTCGACAGGATGCTGTCGCTGGCCGTAATGTCGTTCGGTTGCACGACCCCACGAACGATCATGGTCTCGTGCTGGTTGTTCATATACACCTGGCGCTCGGCTTCTACCACCAGATTGCCGTTAGGCAGCACGGCGATCACGCGCCCGGTGAGAGTTGTGGTCAACTGTGAATCTGCCGTCGCTTGTCCCTGTCCTTTCAACTGCGCCGAAGAGTTTCCCGCGAACAGGGGATTCACATTGGCCGTGGAAACTTGCCCCGGCAGACCAGTAATGGCGGATTGGGTTGCGAATGTCCGCTGGCTATTCAGGTTTCCGGTGGATTGCGACGACGTCAGCTCGGCCACCACGATGGTGATGATGTCGTTAATCCCGCGCGCCTTGTAGTCGCTGGCGAGCTGGCCGAGCGGCGCTCCCGGAGACCACAGGCTTCCCATAGTACGAGGCTCCGGCTGCGCGCCTGGGAGTTGTTGCACGCTAGTGATGTAGGCTTTCCTGAGGTCCTGCGGCGTGGGCTTGGTCTTGGCCAGCATCGTCGAGCGCGCGGCAGTTGCAAGCAGAATTGCCGAAACCACAAAGGGAAGGCAGCGGAAGCGCGCCATCTCAGAGCCGTCCCTTCAGCAGCCCGATGCCCGCGACGTTCGCCACGTAGGTTTGCTTGCGATCGACGCTACTTACCCGGATGCGCTGACCTTCCCAACCGTTCGACAGGCAAATCACCGGAAGCTCGGCGCGCATGTGCTCGCTTTCGATGACCAGTGTCGCCCGATCACCAGTTCGCACCAGCCATGGCGCCGACGCAGGCTTGGGAGGTGTTACCGGTCGAGGGGAAGCGGAATTCCACTTCCCGGCGGCCGCTTCGCGTTGCGCTCGCGTCCCAAAGCTCACCAGGATGTAAAAGGGAAGACACTCTTCGCGCCTGAGGCAGCGCATCCGCACCTTGGCGTCGCTCTCGCCCCACGGTGCGGCCGACACCACTTCCAAGGTAGGTTCGGGATGACTGGACGAGACTTCCGTCACGAGGCGGATCTGGGAGGCAGACACCGCGAAGTCCGTCCGCTGGAGAACGGTAGCGATCTCGGTCGTAGTCACCAGCCCGCGTTCCGGCGCCGGGACCGCGAATGTCGACGACCCCGCGAGTCCGATCACCAGAAGCGGGATTAGGAAAGGCTTCTTCACGCAAGCTCCGGTTTACTGGCTGAGCTGGTTCAACTGCTGGAACATCTGGTCGGCGGCATGCACCACCTTGGAGTTCGATTCATAGGCGCGCTGCGCCAAAATCATGTCGATGAACTCGTCGACCACGTTCACATTGGACTGCTCCAGCGAACCCTGCTGCAGCGTCCCCAAGCCTTCCGTTCCACCGGGTGTAGCGACCACCGGATCGCCCGATGCGGTAGTCGCGAGGAAGAGGTTGTTGCCGATGCTGTTCAGCCCGCCGGGATTGGCGAACATGGCGAGTTGGACGTTGCCGAGCTGTTGCGCCTGGGTTTGACCGGATTGCGTCACCGACACGCTGCCATCCGATCCAACCGTGACACTCAAGGCGTTCGTTGGGACGGTGATCGCCGGCTCGATGGGGTTTCCGTCGGCGGTGACCACGTTGCCTTGCGCGTCCAGGTGGAATGCTCCCGACCGCGTATAGGCAACTTCGCCGCTGGGCAGCTTGACCTGGAAGAATCCCTGGCCCTGAATCGCCAGGTCAAGCGGATTGCCGGTGCTGGTGTAGTCGCCCTGCGACTGCAGGATCTCGCTGGCCGACGGACGCGCGCCGAGCCCGACTTGCAGACCGGCGGCCATCGTGGTGGACTGCGTGGCCGCAGCGCCGGGCATCACCGAGTTCTCGTAGATCAGGTCAGAGAACTGCAACCGGCGCTTGCGGAACCCCGCAGTACTGGCGTTGGCAAGGTTATTGGCGATGTTGTCCAGGTTCATTTGCTGGGCGGTCATGCCGCTGGCGGCGGTGAACAGGGCACGAAACATGGAGACGCTCCTTTAGGAACCGACTCGCGGCAACTCCTGAGTTGCCACCTTATTGATCTCGGAGTTGAACATGGCCAGCACGCGCTGCATCATCTCGGCCGAGCGCTGCACGGTAATCAGGTCCACGACACTGGAAACCGCATTGACGTTGGAACTCTCTGTCATTCCCTGACGCACGTTCGACGTCTGTGCGGCCATCTCGCTGCCCGAAGGCGCGGAATAGTAACTCTGGCCCATGCGATCGAGCGTTGTACCGGGTGCGAACTCGACTACCTTGACCTTGCCGGCAACGGCGCCGTTGATGGAGATGGTTCCGTCAGCGCTGACGCTCATCGGTCCGTCTAATACGGTCAGCGGTCCAGAGTCGCCAACCACTGGATCGCCGGCAGCGGTGACCAGTTGGTTCTGGGTAGAGACATGGAAGTTGCCGTTGCGGGTGTACATCTTTCCGTTGGCGGTTTGGACCACGAAGAACCCAGGACCTTCGATAGCGAGGTCGTGATCGTTGCCGGTGCGTTGCAGTGTGCCTTGGGAGAGATCGAGGCGTGTAGCGCCGAGCACGCCGTAATCGTTGACCGCCTGGTTCAGAGGCGATGTGGTCTCATTCAGTCCGGCAAGCACTGATTGGAACACGCTGTGCTGGCCGCGATAGCCGGAAGTGCTGATGTTGGCGAGGTTATCGGCAATGGTATCGAGTGCCTGCATTCGCGAGATTAGTGCGGTACATGCGGCGTAAAACCCGCTGTCCATGATGGACCTCGCAGGTTGTAGTGCACGAAGGTTGCCAAGCGAGAGCGGTCGAGATGCCTGCGTAATACGCTGATTTGCCAGCTTGGCGACAAAGCGGATGAGAACGGGATGAGAACGAGGATCGGAGAAATTGGTTTTGGCGAAGAGGAGACGGCCTCTCTAAGGAGAGGCCAATTTGAAATCGTCCCTAACGGTTGAGCTATTCGTAGATGGAGCAGCCGCAGCCGGGTGAAGGCACGCGTACTTTCAGAAAATCGGAGACGCGCTGGTAGGCGTCGATCTGGTTTTCGATACGCGAGAACTGGTGTCCTTCGTTCTCGTAAATCTTGATTTGCACGAAGCCGCCGTTCTTCTTGATCGCCGCCGCCACCTGCTCGGACTCGCCGCGGGGATCGCGCACGTCGTTGCCTCCGGCAATCAGTAGAATCGGCGCCTTGATGCGATCGATGAAGTTGATAGGCGAACGCTCTTCGTAAAGCGCCTTGTTCTCGACCGGGTCGCCCATGATGGAAATATCATATTCGCGAATCGCCGGGTCCTCGGTGGCGAGTTCGGTAAACCAGTTGGTGTAGGGGACGATGGCCACGCCGGCCCCCCACATATCGGGATACTTGGTGACGGCCATCATGGTCAGGTAGCCGCCGTAGCTGCCGCCCATGGAAATGAGCTTCTTGGGATCGACAAAACCGCTCTTGGAAATCCATTGGGCAGCATCGACGATATCAGCCAGGTCGCCGCCGCCTTCGTCGCGATAGTTGGCGCGCATGAAATCTTTGCCGTATCCGGTCGAGCCGCGAAAGTTCGGAGCGATCACCAGATAGCCCTGGTTCACGAGGTACTGAATGGCGCGATTGAACGAGTTGACGAACTGCCCGGTCGGGCCGCCATGAATGTACACAATGGCCGGAAACTTCCCGTTGCGGGTGATGTTGTTGGGGACGTAGGCGAAGGCGGAGATGGTCCATTTGCCGTCTTTGCTGGGGAAGTGGACGAGATAAGGCTCAACCATGTCGCTGCTGCGGACACCTGCCAAAAGCGAGTACGTGAGCTGCTGCGATGAGCCGGATTTCCGATCGTAGCTCCAGATGTCATTGGGAGCCGTAGGTCCGTTGTGGTTATAGAGCAGGCGCGAGCCATCAGCGGAAAACGGCGAGTGGCCGCCGGCAAACGAATTCACTCCGGCGTCGAGCGGCAGCATCTTCGCAGTACGGGAAGCCGTGTCATAGAGATAGAGATTGGTATTGCCATCGACGTTTGCGGCCCACGTTACCGCGGCGCCGTCGGGCGAGAATGCGCCAGCTTCGATCTCCCATTTGTCGTCGGTGAGCCATTGGATCTTCTGCGTCGCTATGTAGAGGAGTCCTACATTGTCATAGCTATTGTGGGCATTAGAGGTGAGCAGAATCGTTTTGCCGTCAGGCGAAATGGCCGAGGCGTTGTAGGTCTGCTCGCCTTCGTGGGGCGTGAGGATGGTGGTCTTGTTGGCCGCAAGATCGACGAGGAAGATGCTGGAATCTTTGCCGCCGGGATCGGCCTGGGTATAAACCAGGAACTTGCCGTCATGGGAGAAGATCGGGTTGAAGTTGCTGCGACCCTTGGGCGTGTTCTGCGTGATGTGCTTGACGTGGCGGGAATAGACGTCCATGACATCGATCTCGTAGCTTGAGGAGGCCTGCTGCTTGGCGGTGTAGGCGACCTGCTTGCTGTCAGGTGACCAGATGGGCGACTCCTCCGATATTTCTTTGGTGGTGGTGAGGTTGACGACCTCTCCGGTCTTGGGGGAGACGAGGAAGATGTCCCACTGCTCATTACCGTCGTAATCAGAGGCGTAGGCGATCCATGTGCCGTCGGGCGACCAGGCCGGCTCGACCTGGCGTTGCTGGCTGACGGTGAGTTGGCTTGGCCATCCTCCGGACGACGGCACGAGCCAGATGTTATTGCGGCCGCTGATATTGGAGACGAAGGCGATCTGCTTGCCGTCAGGCGACCAGGTTGAGGCGCCGATTGTGTGCGTCATGTAGAGCTTCTCGATGGTGAAGTTCTGCATGTTCTCGACCGTGCGGCTCTGGAGCTTGGCGGGGTCGGCAAGGGGTTGCTGGGCGAAGACGGGAATACTAAGGACGAGCCCGAGTGCGGAGGTGCAAAGACCCACCCGGGCAAAAGATGCCCGGATGGGGCACCAGCCTCGTGTGGGGCACTGGGTACCCCCCTCCCCCCCTCCATTAAAATTCCTTGTTTTCATCGAGTTATGAAGAATTTGTGCGCAAAATCGTGAGCGCGTGGGAGTTATGCGGAAAATCCTGTGGAATAAGGACTTAGCGGTGATCATTTCAGGTTGAAGATATGCCGGAGGGCGGAAGGTTGGCAAGAGCGACCGTAGCTTTGGTGTCCGCATGCGGCTTCAATGGCGAGGAGACGTATTCCCTCGTCCTCTTGATGGGAGTTTAGGGAGTTGGCGACGGTCGCGATAGGACGTGGGTCACGTGGGAGTGTGATAAGGCCACGGCGGAAAGCAGGTCCTTCGACTCCGTTCGTCGCTGCGCGACTCACTACGCTCAGGATGACAATTTTGGTGAGGTCACGATTTTGACCGCTCGGCGAGGGCTTTGAGTACGAGATCGCGATTGTTGATGGCGCGTGGGAAATCGGGCTTGAGGCGGAGGGCTTCGTTGAAGTCGGCAAGCGCGCCCTCCAAATCGCCCCTGACGGCGCGTGCTGCGCCACGGCTGTTGAAGGCAGCGTTATCGGGCCTAAGCCGGATAGCTTCGTTGAAGTCGGCGAGCGCGCCTTCCATGTCGCCTTTGGCTTGACGAATAACTCCGCGATTCAGAAAGGCGCTTGCGTGCCCCGGATTGAGGCGTATGGCCTCGTCATAATCGGTGAGTGCAGCGTCGAGGTCACCTTTGCCGTAGAGGGCAAAACCTCGATTGAAGAAGGCGCTGGCATTGGTAGGCGCGAGGCGAGCGGCCTCACTGTAGTCGGCGAGTGCTCCTTCAACGTCACCTTCCGCATGGCGCTGGTTGCCTCGGTTGATGAAGGCATCGACGTAGTCAGGCTTGAGGAGGAGTGCGTGCTCGATGTCGGCGAGCGCGCCTTCAATATCACCCTGGCTTGCACGCGCTGTACCCCGATTGTTGTAAGGTGCAGGATTTGATGGCTGCACCCGAATGGCCTCCGTGTAATCCGCGATTGCGCCGGCTACGTCGCCTGCTTGTGAGCGTGCGTTGCCTCGATTCGTAAGAGCGTTGTCGTCGGCGGGGTTCAGGCGGATAGCCTCGGTGTAATCCTGAATTGCGCCCGCGAGGTCTCCCTTGGTGTGGCGGGCGAGGCCGCGATTGTAGAAAGCTTCCGAAAAATCGGGCTTGAGCCGGATGGCTTCGCTGTTGAAACGGATTTCCTCGTCGAGATCAGCAGCATTCACTCCCCGCTCGAACCAATGCTGGGCAGTGAGCTCCTGTTCGGCAACGGCTGGAACCGATGCGACGGCCACCTTTTCGTCAGCAGCGGCCTGTGCGGCGACGGACGAGGTTGGGTGGACTATTGTGTCGAGAGCCACATTGAGAAACTTGTTCCGTAGTTTGTCCATGGCGGCATCGAAGTACTCCGCCGAGACGGTCATAGCGTTGTACTTCTTGAGGGCAGCGAGTTTGCCGGTGAGCTGATTGGCGATGGAGGGCGTGCCGAAGTCGAAGCCTTCGAGCATGAGCGGCACGATGTTGCGCTTGCTGTCGAGCGCAGCTTCAATCTCGCGGCGGAGCCAGTCGCCCGGCTCGCCGCAACGCTCCAGCGCGGAAGGAGTGAGCAAGACGAGGAAGTGCGCCCGCGAGTGAATGTTGTCGAGGATGACGGCCTCGAAGTCTCCGCCGGCGATGCCAGTGAAATCGAGGAATACGTCGTAGCCGTTATGCGTCAGGCCTTGGGAGATCGCGAGTGCCCAGGGAACATTGGTCCGGCGATAGCTAAGGAAAATGGTTTTCTCGATGCGTGCCATGGCGGGCTGATGACACGAAACGATAGCAGAAGCGGGCGGGAGGCGCATACGGGGAGGCTCGCGGGGTTCTTCGAAAACGTCGTCAAGGCGTAAATGCAGGTCCATCGACTGCGGCGGCGAAGCGCCGCCTTCGCTCAGGATGGCAAACTGAAATGCGGGTCCTTCGACTGCGTTCGCTTGCGCTTACTTCGCTCAGGATGACAATCGTTGAATTTGTTGGCAAAGAAACCACCCAAGCGAATCGCGCCTGGGTGGTGCGCACAGGTGGGTTCGGGGTGCGTCGAATTTGATTTTGTTATTCGCGGCTGTAGGTGGACTGCACGACCTGCTGCGTGGATTGATCGTACAGACAGCGATAGCTGAACTTACCAACGTTGCCGTTGGCAGCCTGATATTGTCCTTCACCTTGCACGCTGGTTTGTCCGTTCGATTGCAGCGATTCGGAAGTGGTATTGGGCAACGGATTCAGGTTGGTTACGTCCTGATGGTCCTGCTGGATTCGTGCGGTGACGGAGCTCATGCAGGCTTGCGATGCGGCAGAGGCTGTCGAACCGTTCGACCAATTGCTGGAATTGTTGCTCCAATTGCCATTGCTGTAGCTGTTATTGTTCCACGTGCCGTTGCTATAGGTACCGCCCTTCCAGGTGATGTCGCCGGTATAGCCTTCCGGCCGGCCGCGCTTTTCGCCGGTAGTGTTATCGATGCGGACGATGGCGACGCCATTGGTACCAGCCGGGCTTTGGACGAGAGTCTGACGTCCATGACCGTCAACGCCGGAGAAGTGAAAATCATTGGGACTGGCGGGCAGAGGCTGATTGCAATTGAGGCGACGCCAGGTCGCGGGACTGCCGTCGACGCTGACAATGCGGCCTTCGCCGCCGCGGATCTGCACCTCGGCTACGCCGGTGACCGTGACTTCAAATGTGCATTTTCCGTTACCGCCGCCTCCCGAGATGGAGGCGTTGATGTTCTCCCAGCGGCCGTCATTGTGGTTGGACCAGCTGCCATAGTTCTGTGCAAGCAGAGGAAATTGTGCGGAACCGAATAACGCAAGTGCAATAAGCCAAGTGCGAATTTGTCTGGATCTCATCGTGGTTCTCCGACGAAGAATCGTCGTATCGCTCTCTAAAAGTTTAGAGATGAGTCACGAGGAAAGGACTCCAGTGTTCTCCGCAGATGCCGGAGATATATGCCGTAGGGCGTGCAGTGTATGACTTCTGCGTGCAAACAGCAGGTCCTTCTACACGTTCGCTCAGGATGGCGAGTTGAGAGGTTCGGAAACTCGTTCCTGTACACTACAAAAACTTGTCAAACAGGAGGGCGGATGCGCCGTTTTTATGCTTTCGTGTTGATGTGGGGATTGTTGTTGTCGCAGGCGGGAGCGCAAGCAGCACAAGCGCCGGCGAGCAGCCCGTTGCTGGGATTCACCGCGCAGTCGAGCGCCGAAGAGCGCCAGTGGGAGCAGAAGTTCAAGGAGGTCCCTGACCCGAAGCTCATGCGCGAGTACATGCAGCGACTGAGTGCGCGTCCGCATCACGTGGGGTCTCCGTATGACAAAGACAACGCAGAGTGGATCCTGGCGCAACTGCAATCGTGGGGATGGGACGCGAAGATCGAGGAATTTCAGGTCTTGTTCCCGACTCCGAAGACGCGGCTGCTGGAGATGACGGCGCCGACGGCGTTTACCGCGAAGCTGGAAGAACCGGCGCTGGCGATTGATCCGACGAGCGGGCAGAAGGACGAACAGCTGCCCACCTACAACGCGTATTCGCCGGACGGCGATGTGACGGGGCCGCTGGTGTTCGTGAACTATGGGCTTCCGGCGGACTACGAAGAGCTGGAACGGCTGGGTGTTTCGGTGAAGGGCGCAATCGTCATTGCGAAGTACGGCAATTCGTGGCGAGGGGTGAAGCCGCGCGTGGCGTGGGAGCACGGCGCGATTGGATGCCTGATCTATTCCGATCCGAAAGATGATGGGTACTTCGAGGACAAGACGTTTCCGGAAGGGCCGATGCGTCCGAAGGACGGCGTGCAACGGGGTAGCGTGATGGATTTTCCGCATGCGTATCCGGGGGACCCGCTGACTCCGGGAGTGGGAGCGACCAAGGACGCGAAGCGGCTGGACATCAAAGACGCCAAGAATATTGCGCCGATTCCGACGCTGCCGATTTCATACGGCGATGCGCAGCCGATGCTGGCGGCACTGACGGGGCCGGTGGCTCCGGAGGCGTGGCGGGGAGCGTTGCCGATTACGTATCACGTTGGGCCGGGTGCAGCGAAGGTGCATCTGGCGGTAACGTTCGACTGGAAGATACGTCCGGTGTACGACGTCATCGCGAAGATGGCGGGTACGAGCGAAGCGGATGAGTGGATTGTGCGCGGCAACCATCATGATGCCTGGGTGAATGGAGCGGACGACCCGATTTCGGCGCAGATTTCGCTGCTGGAGGAAGCTCGGGCACTGGGGCAAATGAGCAAGCAGGGATGGAAGCCGAAGCGAACCATTATCTATGCGGCGTGGGATGGCGAAGAGCCGATGCTGCTGGGTTCGACGGAGTGGGCCGAGACACATGCGACCGAGTTGCAACAGCATGGGGTGGCCTACATCAACACCGATGGCAACGGGCGCGGGTTCCTGTACGCGGAAGGCGCACATTCGCTGGAGGCGATGCTGAATGGAGTGGCTCGCGATGTGCAGGACCCGGAGAGCGGCGTGACGGTGTGGAAGCGGGCGCAAGCGAAACAGATTGCGGATGCCCCGGATGCGGAGGCACGCAGCAAGCTGCGTAGTCGGGAGGACCTGAAGATCGGGGCGCTTGGATCGGGCACCGATTACACGGTCTTCGAGCATCACTTGGGCGTGGCGTCGCTGAACCTGGGATACGGTGGGGAAGATGAAGAGGGGATTTATCACTCCATCTATGACGATTTTTACTGGTACACGCACTTCTCGGATACGGAGTTTGTCTACGGGAAGGCGCTGGCGCAAACGGTGGGAACGACCGTAATGCGGCTGGCAGATGCGGATGTGTTGCCCTACAAGTTCAGCAACCTGGCCGATACGGTGAATGACTATCTGAAGGAAGTACAGGAGCTGCTGAAGCAGAAACAGGAGAAAGTGAAAGAACAGAACCGCGAGTTGCAAGACGGGGTCTATGCGGAGATTAACGATCCGCGGCGGCCGCAGGTTGCTCCTAAGCAAGAAGCGATGCCGCCGTATATTAACTTCGCGCCGCTGCAGAATGCCGCCGATGCGCTGGCGAAGTCAGGCGAACACTACAACACGGCATTGGCCGCGGCGTTGAAGGGTTCGGGCGATCCGGCGAAGCTGGCGGCCATCAACGAAAAGCTGCTTACGGCGGAGCGACTGCTGCTGAATCCAGGCGGGCTGCCGACGCGGCCGTACTACAAGCACATGTTGTATGCTCCGGGACTCTATTCGGGATACGCGCCGAAGACGGTCTCGGGGATTCGCGAGAGCATCGAGCTCAAGGACTACAAGCTGGCGGAAGAAGAGGTTCCGAAGGTCGCGAAGGCAGTGAACGACGAAGCGGCGTTCGTGGAGCAGATGGCGGCGGAGCTGGAGAAGGTGTCGGCGAAGTAAAGAAAAGACCCACACAATCCAAAGGCAGGATTGTGTGGGGCACCCGAACAAATGGATAGTAGACAGAAAGAACCTCCCACATTTGCCAAAGGCAGGCGAATATGGGCCACCGACCTCTACTTGCAGCGCGACGGCAGGTCGAGCGGCTCGACGTGCCAGATTTCGCGCGCGTACTCGTGGATGGAGCGGTCAGAGGAGAACTTGCCGCTCCGCGCCGTATTGAGGATGGACATGCGCGTCCAGTGCTCCTGATCGAGATAGGCGTGGCTCACGCTCTCCTGGCAGTCGATGTAAGACTGGAAATCGGCGAGCACCATGTACTGGTCGCCATGGAGCAGGGAATCGACCAGAGGCCAGAATAGTCCGCGGTCTCCGGCAGAGAATTCGCCTGACGCGATCGCGTCGATGACTTCCTTTAACGTGGGGTTGGTCTCGTAGTAGTGCCTCGGATCGTAGCCGCTCTGCTTGAGGCTGGACACCTGCTCTACGGTAAGCCCGAATAAGAAGAAGTTTTCCGCACCGACCTCCTCGCGGATTTCTATGTTGGCGCCGTCGAGCGTGCCAATCGTGAGCGCGCCGTTCATGGTGAACTTCATGTTGCCGGTGCCGGAGGCTTCCTTGCCAGCGGTCGAGATCTGCTCGGAGAGGTCGGCCGCAGGATAAATGACCTGTCCGCTCTTGACGTTGAAGTCGGGGATGAACACGACACGCAGGTGATCGCGCACGACGTGATCGGCGTCGATGACAGCGGCCACGGAGTTGATGAGCTTGATGATGAGCTTGGCCATGGTATAGCCGGGCGCGGCCTTGCCACCGAAGATGACGGTGCGTGACGTGACCGGGTCGTGTCCGTCGTGCTTGATGCGGTGATAGAGCGTGATGGCGTAGAGCACGTTCAAGAGCTGGCGCTTGTATTCGTGGATGCGCTTGACCTGCACATCGAACATAGTGTCGGGACTGACCGTCATGCCGGTGCGCTCGTGGATGAGCGCGGCGAGCTTTTCTTTGCGAACATGCTTGACCTGGCGCCAGCTGGCGCGGAAGTCGGCGTCGAGGGCGAAAGGCTCGAGCTTGCGGAGTTCCTCTTCGTGGCATAGCCAGCGATCGCCAATCTTGCTGGTGATGAGCTGGGACAGCTCAGGATTGCTCAGAGCAAGCCAGCGTCGCGGGGTCACGCCGTTGGTAATGTTGAAAAACTTGTCAGGCATGAGCTCGTAGAAGTCGTGCAGGACAGTTTTCTTCAGCAGCTCGGTGTGTAGTGCGGCGACTCCGTTCACGGCGTGGGATCCGACGGTAGCGAGGTTGGCCATCCGAACATATTTCTGGTCGTGCTCGTCGATGATCGAGACACGGGAGAGGAGGGCATCGTCGCCGGGGCGCTTGGCTCGGACCTCGTCGAGGAATCGGCGGTTAATTTCGTAGATAATTTCGAGATGACGGGGAAGAAGGCTGCTAAATAAGGGGAGCGGCCATTTCTCCAGGGCCTCGGGTAACAGCGTGTGATTGGTGTAGGCCAGCGTCTTCTGGGTGATCCCCCAAGCCGCGTCCCACTCGATGCCCTCGATATCGATGAGAAGGCGCATCAACTCGGCAACAGCGATAGACGGGTGCGTGTCGTTGAGCTGAACGGCATAGGTTTCATGGAAGGTCTGCATAGACCCGTGGCGCAATTTCTGAATGCGCATCATGTCCTGCAACGAGCAAGAGGTGAAGAAATACTGCTGCTGAAGTCGCAGGACCTTGCCGGCCTCGGGCTCATCGTTGGGGTACAGGACTTTGCTGATGGTTTCGGAGGCGACCTTTTCGCGAACCGCATCGTAGTAATCGCCTTTGTTAAAGGCCTGAAAGTCGAAGGAATCAACCGCCTCAGACGACCACAGGCGGAGGAAGTTGGTCATATTGGTGTCGTATCCGGCGATGGGAGTGTCGTGCGCGATTCCGCGGACCATGTGATCGGGAATCCAGCGGACGCGAAAGCGACCATGCTCATCGTGATATTGCTCGGTGTGTCCACCGAGGCCGACGTAATGCGCGATCTCGGGCCGCGAAGTTTCCCAGGGATTGCCCAGGCTAAGCCACTTGTCGGTCACCTCTACCTGCCAGCCGTTCTGGATTTCCTGATCGAAGAGGCCGAACTCGTAACGAATTCCGTAGCCAATCGCGGGCATGTTCAGGGTGGAGAGCGACTCCATATAACAGGCGGCGAGCCGGCCTAGCCCCCCATTGCCGAGGCCGGGCTCGGGTTCGTGCTCAAGAAGCTTGTCGAGGCTCTGGCCCAGTTCGCTGAGCGCGGCTTCAACGGCGTCATGAATGTCATACACATTCAGCAGATTGTTGCCCAACTGCGGTCCGATGAGAAACTCGGCCGAGAGATAGCAGACAATCCGGGTGCGGGTTCCACGGGCGCGGCCAAAGGCCTCGATCCAGTCGTGCATCATGCGGTCGCGAACGGCATAGGCCACCGCCATATACCAGTCGTTGGTGGTAGCGAGTGCGGGGATGCGCGTCTGCACGTAGTAAAGATTGTCGAGGATGGCCTGTTTGAGTTCGGCTGGCGATCTGCCGGTACGAACGACGTCCTGTACGACTTCCATGAGTGCACCTCAACGATGACGGTGGGCCATTCTGTTCATATCACAGTGGGCGAGGAAAGGCGCGGGTGTCAGCAGATTTTCACATTCAGCGCGGCGAATCGCTTCTGATGCAGAGGTCCAGAACGCGACAATGCCCACAGGCCTCCCCATAAAGCCGTCGCGATGAACAGGCTCGACCACTCGTTAGGATTGTGCGGCGCGTTGGGAATTCCGTAGAGCCCGAGAACGCGTGGGAGATGCAGCGTGACAACCCAGATGCCAAACATCAGGCCGAGAAGGGCGGATCCCCAGCGCGACAGGACATTGAGCCCGATGCTGATGCCTGCGGCGATCAAAGCCATGCCGAAGAAGGCGACCCAAAAGACGTGGAAGGGGATCCATGCGGGGATGAGGTTGGCGATGAAGATGAGGGCGAGGAAGTGATCGATACCGAAGACGATCATGCTCACGCCGAGAAGCCAGCGGCTTGCGCGTTCGAGCCAGCGCGGAATGGCGCCGGGCCCAGGGAGCAACCACGCGACACATGCCAGTGAGAGCGGCTCCAGGACACCCGTGCGGAGAGGAATGCTGCCGATGGCTGCCGCGTATTTGGGAGTTTCGAGAACAACGGTGCACGCGAACAGCAGCGTGCCAAGAATGAGGGCGGCGCTTCGCAGTGTGCGGGGAAGCAGAAGGCCGACCGCGCAAAGAATCACGACCGCGCCGAAGAGGTATCCCAGCCACGGAATCGCCGGCAGCCAGGGGAGAACGGAAATCACCTCGTAATTGGGCCCAAGAGAATGAGTGGGCGTCGATGCGCAGACGATGTTCTCCACGCCAAGCGCGATGATGGCAAGGGCGAAGATTGGGCGGCCGAGTGTCGCCAGGGCCGCAGGTGGATCGAGTCGAGAGAGTTGCTGTGACATGGTTGCGCCTTGGGAAAGCTATTACAAAAGACGGGTTCGAATCCAGAGCGTGAGCGCGACAAAAGGCTTTTTCACCACAGCGATACGGAGGACGCAGAGAAGAACGAATCAAAACCAGCTCTGCGTCCTCGTGCCTGGACGATGAATTCGACGGACGAAGTTACTGCGGTTTCGCCGTTGTCGCTGCGGGCTTCTTGCGTCGTGCTGCTCGCAGGCTTCTTCGCCGGCGTTGCGGCCTTCGCAGGATGACGTGGATCGATGATCTTTACATGCGTGATCTTCACCGGGTTGAGGGGGCGGTCCTGCATTCCGGTTGGCATTCGAGCGATTTGCTGGACTAGTTCGTTGTTATCGCACTGGCCGAAGATGTTGTAGTGGCCGTTCAGATGGGGCGTAGGAACTTCGGTGATGAAGAACTGCGAGCCATTAGTGTTGGGGCCGGAGTTGGCCATGGCGAGGCGTCCGGGAACGTCGAAGGTCAGGTCGCTTTGTTCGTCGCGGAAGCTGTAGCCGGGGCCGCCGATGCCGTTGCCGAGTGGGTCGCCTCCCTGAATCATGAAGTTCGGGATGACGCGATGGAAGACGGTCCCGTCGTACATCGGCTTGTTGTGCATGGTCGCGCCGCTGGACGGGTTCTTCCAATCTTTGGTACCAGTAGCGAGGCCGATGAAGTTGTCGACCGTGATGGGTGCCTTGTCGGGGAAGAGCGTGCAGTTGATGGTACCCGCTGTCGTCTCAAGAATGGCCTGCACAGGCTGAGGGGCCGCGGGCGTGGCCGGCTTGGCAGTCGCGGGCTTGGCTGCCGCGGGCTTCGCAGTTGTGGACTTCGGCGCGGTGGTTTGTGCGGCGGCGAATCCTGACAGAGCGAGGATGAGAAGCGCGGATAAAAAGTTACGCATGGTGCCTCCGAATAGGACCGATTTCATGGTTGGCTGCGAGCTCTCATTACTGCGGTTGAGCGGCGGGCGTGATCTCGCGGCGGGTGTCTTTGTTCCCAGCGGCGTCCTCAGCCTGGATCGTTTTCGCTGTTTTCTCGACTTCGGCGAACACACGCATCAGGTTGCCGCCGAGAATCTTCTGGATGTCCGCAGCCTTATAGCCGCGCTGAACCAATGCCTGAGTGATTTTAGGAAGATCGGCGACGGAATCGATACCGGCGGGCGAGCAGTCGATGCCATCGAAGTCAGAGCCGATGCCTACGTGATCGACACCCGCAATCTTCACCATGTGGTCGATGTGGTCGATGAGGTCGCTGAGCGGCGGACGCGGCAGCTTCTTCTGCAGTGTCATCTCCGCCTGATAGAGCTCTTGCGTCATCTGCGGCGTGCGCTGCGACATGAAGAGCTGCTGCACATGCATGTAGTCGGGATCTTTTTCTTCGGCGAGTTTTTTGGACTGATCGACCCACTTCTGCGAGATGAATCCGCAGTAGAAGTTGACCTGCGCGACGCCTCCCTGGCGAGCGAGAGCGACCAGCATGTCGTCGGTCATGTTGCGCGGGACGTTAGTGAGCGCGCGAGCCGACGAGTGCGAAGCGATGATCGGTGCGCGGCTGGTGGAGAGCGCCTGGAACATGGTGCGGTCGGCGACGTGCGAGATGTCGACGATCATGCCCATGCGGTTCATCTCGCGCACCACCTGGCGGCCGAAGTCGGTGATGCCGTTGTGATGCTCGATGTCTTTATTGTTGAGGTCGCCGCTGGAGTCGCCAAGCTCGTTCGTGTTGGACCAGGTGAGCGTCATGTAACGTACGCCGAGACGGTAATAATCGCGCAGCACGCGAATGTCGCCCTGGAGGGCATGGCCGCCCTCGACGCCCATCAGCGCGGCAAGTTTGTGCTGGCGATGCGCGGCATAGATGTCCTGAGTATTGAACGCCATCATCATTTTGTCGGGATGAAGACGCGCCTGCTCGTAGACCGAGTCGATCATGTCCAGGGAGCGCTTAATCTCCTGACCTTTGAAGGCCTTGGGATCGACCCAGATGGAGAAAAACTCCGCACCAAGGTTGCCGGCCTTGATCTTGCTGAAGTCCATATGGCCCTGGCCGGCGTCCTGCGAGAGGTCGAAGTTCTCGTCCACGAAGCGGCCGGGCGTGTCGGCGTGGGTGTCAACCACGAGGGCCGAGTTGTGGATAGCTTGCCAGCCGGTGGCGACACCGTTCGGGCCGACCGTGAGGGCGTGAGACTGCGGCTTGGCGGCTGGCGGATTAGCAGGATCGCTGGTTTGAGCGCAGGATACGACCGAAATCGCAAGGATGGCGAGAACGACCCGAATACGGGACATTGAGATGGCAAGCTCCGCTGAGATGAATTCGGGATGATTGTAAATGATGGAGTGAGAGCGTTGGTCCCACACATTCCAAAAGCCGGAATGTGTGGGGCACCCGGTTAGCTGCGGAACAGGTCCTTCACCGCCTGCCACATGACCTGTCCGCCGACATCGGCAATGGACTTGGTGAGCGGGATATCTTTCGGACAGACCTCGACGCAGTTCTGCGCGTAGCCGCATTCCTGGATGCCGCCGTCGCCCATGAGCGCTTTCAAGCGATCGATCTTCAGCGCCTGGCCAGTGGGGTGGTTGTTGAACAAGCGCACTTGTGAGATTGCAGCGGCGCCGACGAAGCCCGTCTTGTCGTTGAATTGCGGACAAGCTTCCATGCAGCAGCAGCACGAGATGCAGCGCGACAGGGGATAGTTGACCTCCTGCTGCTCGGCGGTTTGGCGCGGGCCGGAACCGAGGTCGTAGGTGCCGTCGGTCGGTACCCAGGCTTTGACCTTCTTCAGGTTCTCGAAGAGCACGCTGCGATCGACGGAGAGGTCGCGTATCACGGGAAACTTGGAGAACGGTTCCAGCTTCACCGGCTGTTCGAGTTTATCGATCAGCGCCGAACACGCCATGCGGGCTTTGCCGTTGACGAGCATGGCGCAGGAGCCGCAGACTTCCTCGAGACAGTTGGAGTCGTAAGTTACCGGGGTGGTGGCTTTGCCCTGCCTGGTCACGGGGTTGGCGGCGATGTCCATCAGCGACGAGGTGACGTTCATGCCGGGGCGATGAGGAAGTTCGAACTCCTCCCAGTAGGGCTTGGAGTTCGGGTTGTCCTGGCGCTTGATCTTGATGATTACGGTTTTAGAGTTCGCCATGATCGTTTTTCTGTATGCCATCGGCCGGGAGCGTTGCACAGGCTTCGCAGCGGCCGGCTCGAGCAAGCCAAAGTAAAAAAGTTCCTGCTAACAAAGTCGCACCAGTCAAAATCTATGTTGCTGCGTCGTAGCGACGCGGACGGGGAACAATTAATGACGTGTCTACCGCCTCAAATTCGAAACGAGGCTCGTCGGCATCGGCCGCAAAGAACGCCTTCGTCGTCTTGAGGAAATTAGCGTCGTCGCGGTCGGGAAATTCCGGTTTGTAATGCGCGCCCCGCGACTCGTTACGAAGGGCCGCGCCTTGAGCTATCACGCGCGCCAGTTGCAGCATGTTATAGAGCTGGCGGACAAAGACAAACGACGTGTTCGCCCACATGGTGCGGTCGCTGAGGTTGACGTGGCGGTAGCGCTCGAGCAACTCCACGAGCTTTACGTCGGTTTCCTGCAAGTTCTTGTTGTAGCGAATGACCGTACAGTTCTTGGTCATAATGTCGCCCAGTTCGCGCCATAGCAGGAAGGGGTTCTCAGTCCCGTCGTTGACCAGCAGACGGCGATTGATGTCTTCCTGACGCTTCTTCTCTGACTCGTATACATGCTGCGGGGGTACGTGCCCACTCTTGTGAACGCCACGGGAGTAGTTCACGGCGTGCGGGCCGGCGATGAATCCACCATAGATGCACGACATGAGCGAGTTGGCGCCGAGGCGATTCGCGCCGTGAATGGAATAGTCGGCTTCGCCGCAGGCGTACAGGCCTTCGATGTTGGTGCGCTGGTCGAAGTCAACCCACAGGCCCCCCATGGTGTAGTGCATGCCGGGAAAAATCTTCATGGGGACGTCGCGAGGATCGTCCCCGACGAACTTCTCGTAGATTTCGAGGATGCCTTCGAGCTTGCGATCGAGGGTGGCACGGTCGATGTGCGTGAGGTCGAGATAGACCATCGGCTGGCCGTCGATGCCGAGGTTGTGCTCGTACACCACCTTGTGGATGGCGCGGGTAGCAACGTCGCGCGGTACCAGGTTGCCGTACTTGGGGTACCACTCTTCCAGGAAGTACCAGCGCTCGCTCTCGGGAATGCTCTTGAAGTCGCGCTTGTCGCCGGGATTGCGCGGTACCCAGACGCGTCCACCTTCACCGCGCGCGGACTCGGACATCAGGCGCAGTTTGTCTTCGCCGGGAATCGATGTAGGGTGGACCTGGATGAACTCGCCATTGGCGTAGTACGCGCCCTGCTGATACAGCGCCGACTGCGCCGAGCCGGTGCAGACGACCGAGTTGGTGGACTTGCCGAAGATGGCTCCGATACCGCCGGTGGCGATAATGACTGCTTCGGCAGGGAAGGTAACGACTTCCATGCCGCGCAGGTCCATCGCGCAGATGCCGCGGCAAATGCGGTTTTCATCCAGGACAGCGGAGAGAAATTCCCAGCCTTCGTACTTGGTGACTTTGCCTTCGGCTTCGTAGCGGCGCACCTGTTCGTCGAGCGCGTAGAGAAGTTGCTGCCCGGTGGTGGCCCCAGCGAACGCGGTGCGGTTGTAGAGCGTTCCGCCGAAACGACGGAAATCGAGGACACCCTCAGGAGTGCGATTGAAAGGCACACCCATGCGGTCGAGCAGGTCGATGATCCCCGGCGCCATGTCGCACATCAACTTCACGGGCGGCTGGTTGGCGAGGAAATCGCCGCCGTACACCGTGTCGTCGAAGTGCTGCCAGGTGGAGTCGCCCTCGCCCTTCAGGTTCTTGGCGGCGTTGATGCCTCCCTGGGCGCAGACCGAGTGAGATCGCTTGACCGGGACGATGGAGAAGAGGTCAACGTGACCTCCCATCTCGGCAATTTTGATGGCGGCTGAAAGACCCGCCAGTCCACCACCTACAACGATGATCTTAGGATGAGCCATGATGATGTATGCAAACAAGAACAAGGCGGCCGAAGCCGCCGGAATTATCGTAACTGCGTGGTCTCGACGGACTCGACTGAACTCGGCTGGGGAACGAGCGGATGACTGACGAATCCGTAAATCGAGCCCAAGCCAATTGCAATTAGCACGACTGCCAGAACCAGGCAGACATAGGCGAGTTTCCTGCGTGCGTGCTCGCCTACGGTGATGCCCCACTTAGCCGCAAACAACCAAAGTCCGTAGGAAAAGTGCCACGACGCCGCGACGATGCCGATGACGTAGGCCGCGATCGCCCAGGGATTCTGGAACTCGTGCTGCACCTTCCAGAATGCGGCGTTATAGCCGCCGGCGCCCATTAGGTGCACTCCGGTGAAGCGCATGTAATAGGTGTGGTACACGATGTACACGAGTGCAATAATGCCGGTCCAACGCTGCGAAGTGTACAGCCAGTTGCCGGTCCAGGGATATTCGCCGACATTCGACTCGCCGCGATACCAGATGTACAGTCCGTAGAGGCCGTGGTAGAGCAGAGGTAGGAAGATGAATCCCCACTCCAGAACCGACACGAACGGCAGGCCCGTGAGGAACTTCACCGTGCCGTTGTAGGCTTCCGGACCTTTCATCGCCTCCGAATTGGAGATGAAGTGCTCCAGCAGAAATGCGCCGATGGGGACAATGCCGGAGAGCGAATGCAACCTGCGCAAGAGGAATGAGTTACCTTGTCCCGCGCGCAGCGAAGGAACGCCCTTGGCTACCTCAATGTTGCTCTTACTAATAGGACTGGCGGATGAAGCCACGACGCCGACTCCTTATGATTCGCAGGATGATAAGGCGAACCCTTCATTATCAAATTCGCAAACTGAGCAAGTCAAGAAAACACGTGAGCTCGCCGTCCGCAGGACGAATAATTCACCACTGAGGCGCGGAGACACAGAGAAGGACAGGTCACAAAAGAATTCTCCGTGCCTCTGTGTCTCTGTAGTGAACTGATCCTGGAATTTCGAACGCTCGTTCAGGATAGCGGAAACGGCTGGCGCCGGTATGGTGACAATGGTCACCGAGTTGTGTGAGGGTGCAAGTCGCTGAGATGGTCGGCCCAGTCGAGAAACTGGCGAAACGCTGCGCCGCGATGGCTGTATTTAGCTTTCTCTTCGGCGGTGAGCTCAGCGAAGGTCCTTTCGATCTCCGGAAAAAAGAACAGAGGGTCGTATCCGAAGCCGTTTGAGCCGCGGGGAGCGTGCAGGATGATGCCTTCGGCTTGGCCGTGAAAGGTCGCCAGGGTGTGTCCATTGCGAGCCACGGCGATGACGCAGACGAATCGGCCATTGCGAAACTCTTCGGGGACATCGTGCAACTCACGAAGCAATCGAGCATTGTTGGCTTCGTCGTTGGAATTACCGGAGTCTTCGTCAGGACTGTGTTCGTCGGCAGCGTAACGCGCGGAGCGGACTCCCGGGGCACCCTGCAAAGCGTCCACCTCGAGGCCGGAGTCGTCAGCGATGACTAACTCGCCTTCACAGTAGTGGCTGTAATGTTCGGCCTTCTTACGGGCATTGGCCTCGAAGGTAACCCCGTCCTCAATCACCGGCGAAAGCGAGGCGAAATCGGGCAGGATCGCGATTTCGATGCCGTGGGCAGCCGCAGCTCCGACGAAGTCGCGGATTTTTCCCTGATTCGAAGTTGCGACCAGTACGCGCTTCACGGTTTATGGCCTAAACGTGAGCGTGATGATGGTGGGAATGCCGAACCTGACTCCGATGGCCCAGTTCCCTCAGCGACAGGACGATCTTCCACAACGAGAGAAGCAGCGCCGCAGAGAGCAGGATCAGGCCAACATCGATTCCCCAAATGGCAACGTCGACGGAAACCCGGTAGCGAGTAATGCCGAACAGTCCAACCACGCCGCTGGCGATGAACAGGCCTCCGGAGATGCGGCGCATCAGGGACACACGATCGTTAACGGCAATCGCGATGCCGAGAAGCAGGGCCGCCAGAAACAACGCACTCCACTTCCATTGCGAGAACTCAGAGATGTCTACCGCAACGGCATCGCTAAACGACCTGACGCGCATCGCCGTGAGGATGGCGCCGTTCTCGAACAAATCGCAGATCGCCGCTGCCGTCACCAGCAGGGCTGCAAACGTGGCAAGAACGTGTTTTCCCATACGCCACGCCAGGGCAGACAAGCTCAAGAAGGTGAGCCAATAGAGCAAAATAAAGAAGAAATCCAGGTAAGTATTGCGAACGACCATCTGAATGTTGTGAGCGACCGCGTCGCGATCAGGGCCGCGGACCGCCCGGTTCAGTGAGGTTGCGTCCGAGCCGATTTCGACCCGCAGGATACGGTCTGGCTCTTCACCCTGGAAGCTGGTGGTAACCCACATCAGGCCGAGCCAAATCCACGAAGTCACAATCAGGATCGCGGTGATCCTTTCTATCAATCGCATCAAGCTTCCTCCGGCGGCCAGCGCACTAGAGACTTCAACCACGACGAGGGTGGGCCACAGTCAAGCCTGACTCTATCATCCCAGGGAGCCGAGCGAGACACGCAGAACCGATGGGCACCCGCTTGGTAACGCGGCGCCGAATGCGACCTTTGTGATTGGATGCAAGACGACCTGCCCGGGTAAGCCGCCCTATGTCCTGGACGCACTATGACTTCTTGAATGTCCCATAGGGCGACTGTGCGGGTGCGGGTGCGTCGGGCACAACCCAACGTCGCATTCCGGCATCGCAAATTGCGTAGCCCCAATCGATTAGTTGCTCCTGTAGTGCGGCGTCCATCGCCGTCAGTCGAGTTGGAGTCTGCGCGAGCTTTGTCGTCACATCGCGAGGACAATTCAAAGCGTCGGCAAGCTGATATTTCGTAACGTCGGAACCAATGCCCCAGAACGCACCACTCCGAACGCCGAGCTTGAAAAGCTGAACTACGGAACGCTTGCGTAGGGTCACCACCTGGCGATAAGTCACGTTCAGGATGCGATTGATCTGTCCCAGCCAGTCTTGTGCGGGGTTAGATTCATCGCCGAGACCGCCACCACCATCGCTGACCAGCACGGTCTTGTTCTGCTTCCATGCAGTCTCAAGCCCGAGATTGTCGTACACTCCGCCGTCACACAGCACGACTTGTTTACGAAAGTCGGCGCCGGTGATGTCAGGAGGAGGTGTGAGATTCGTGTCAAAACTGTTCGGATCAAGTTGCAGCACGCACGGTGAAAGCACGGGTGGAAACGCCGACGAGGCGGCTACTGCCGTAGCGAGTTCGAGATCGGGATTTCGCACCAGTCCGACGCGGTAGTCGCCCATGTAGGGTTTGGAGAACCGCCAGAGTACTCCGGTCTGAAGACTCGTGGCATTGAAGACGAAGCGTGGCGAGTCGGGCAGCGCTGCCAGCTTGGCGTGATTAAAAAGATATTTGTTGTAGTGGTCCGCAACCTTCTTGGAGATGCCGCCGAAAACTCCTCCCAAAATGGAGCTGACATCGATGGATTGCGATGCCATGCCGCGAATCGGCTGCGTAACCTGCTGTTCGAAATTCTTGGCGAAGCCGTTAGCGTCGAAACCGAGCTGCGTCCAGTGCAAAGCCACGACGCCGCTGGTGATGGACCCGCCGGAGACGCTCGAGATCCGATTCAGCTTCGATAAATAATTCAGTTCGTTCAGGCGCCAGAGCGCTCCCAGATGAAACAACATCGCGCGATAGCCGCCGCCCGACAGACATAGCGCTATGCCATCAGTAGGTTGCGCCGGATCGTCGGGCTGACCCACCGTTACGTGAACATCCGGAATATTTGTACTATC
Source organism: uncultured Acidobacteriaceae bacterium (assembly GCA_963738905.1). Lineage (GTDB taxonomy): Bacteria > Acidobacteriota > Terriglobia > Terriglobales > Acidobacteriaceae > DASRAA01. The sequence continues at coordinate 881,924 of CAVTYG010000002.1, read as the reverse complement.
GGGCATAATTCCTCCGGTCAAAATGACGAGAATAAGCTCTCATTGCGGACAGGCGAATGTAACACCGTTTTCGCAGAGGCGATAGAGAGTCCACTAGATTCATGGGTTTATAAGGAATTGTCGCTAGCACGAGCGAGATTCGCGAAGATGCCAATGTGAAGAAACGTAAAATAAACCTCTTTTCTCCGTGCATCAGGCGACTTTTTGGTGGAAAATGCGTCTATAGAAGTAACCCAAATCAGGTGGGCGCCGCAACCCCGACAGCAACCCCAAAAAAGGCGCCCACCGCCCCCTTGAGAAGTTTTCACCCGCCAAGTAGTTTCCCGATTTTCCGTACAGTGTGGCGTGTCACCGGCAGTCGTCTCAGGAGTAGAGGCTCGCTCGCCAATGGACTTACAATAATAAGGACGAAGGCAGTGGTATGAAGTCACCCTCACACGAAGCTCGCTGGTGGGAGACGATGGCCGACGGTCGTCTTCATTGCTATCTGTGCCCGCGGCATTGTCACATCGGAGAAGGCCAGCACGGCTTCTGCTTCATCCGCAAGAACGAAGACGGACGGCTGATTCAGTTGGGATATGGACGCCCTGCCGCCGTCGCGATGGATCCGATCGAGAAGAAGCCGCTAAATCATTTCTTTCCTGGCACACAAATCCTCTCGATGGGAACAGCCGGTTGCAACATGGGCTGCTTCTTCTGCCAGAACTGGGACATCTCCAAAGCGAAATCAGACCAGGTACGCTCGGCCGATTTGCCACCACGGCAAGTCGTCGAGCTGGCGCTGGAACATCACGCCCCGCACATCGCGTTTACCTACAACGAGCCGACGATCTGGGGCGAATACGTCATCGACATCGCGCGTGAGGCGCATGCGTGCGGCATCAATACCGTCATGGTGTCGAACGGATACGTTACCCGCGAAGCGTTCTTCGACATCTACCGCCACATCGATGCGGCGAACATCGACCTGAAGGCGTTTACGGAAAAGTTCTACTCGAAGGTCACGCTGACTCATCTGCAACCCGTCTTGGACACGTTGCGCTGGCTGCGGCACGAAACCAACGTCTGGTTCGAGATCACCAACCTCATTATTCCCACGCTGAACGACGACGATTCGGAGTTCCAGCAACTCTGTGACTGGGTGCTGGAGAACCTGGGCGACGATGTGCCGCTGCACTTCACCGCGTTTCATCCCGACTTCAAGCTGAACGACAAGCCAGCGACGCCGCCCGAGACGCTGCACCGCGCGCGTCGCATGGCGATGCAGATGGGACTGAAATATGTGTACGAGGGGAACATCTGGTCCGACGGTGGCAACACGATTTGTCCAGGATGCAAGCAGGTAGTGATCAAGCGCTCGTGGCACTCGGTCACGGCGAACAAGTTGAAGGATGGACGCTGCGCCCACTGCGGAACGAAGATTGCTGGAGTCTTCCGTCAATCCACAGCGGAAGAGCGGCGAGAGTGGGCGCAATCTCCCATTACGCTTCCCATCTAGCTGTCACATCTCCTTAGTGCGAACCCTCTGACGCCTTCGCGCGCTGCTTCAGCATCTCCGCGAACACTCTGCATTGCTCGCCACGCAGGTGCGACGCCGCGACCGGTCCCTTTGTCGGTGAACTCGAGGTATTGTCTCGCATCGGTCGTGTACGGCGGCCATGCCGGCAGCCAGCTTGCATTGGGATTGCCCGTCTTCGCGAAGTTGGTCCAATAGTCCTGCATAGCTTTGGAAATGGCTGTGTCAGCGTCGTCATAGTTGGGACGCATCGGTCGCGGGTCGTCGAGATTTCCAAACACGTAAATCACTTCGCTGGCGTGAACCGCGCCGATCTCCGGGTGTCCCGGTACGCCGCGGTTGAACTGATACTGATAGGTCGGCTGGCCCGATCTGCTGTTCCAAGTCGCGACGACAGACGACGGGCAACGGAAGGTGATGTCCGTCATCCACTGGGCCCCGGCGTCGCCGTAGAGAGGATCAGGCGCCGCTTCCGTGACCTTGCCGTCCGCCGAGGTCGTTATTCCGTACAGCGGGAGCGCTTGCGTCGCCAGGTTGCCGTAAGCCTTCTCGATATCCTTCTGCACTTGGGCAGCATCAGGCGGTCCGCCGAACTCGCGCGCATTGATGCCAATGATCAGTCCTGCTGGAATCTGCTTCCCGGCGGCGAACACTTCGGCCGGTGACTGCGGTAAGACCCAGCCGTCGACCGTGACGCCCAACCCGGTGGGAACGCCACCGGGAGGAACGATTTTGGCAAAAGCTTCGAGAACTTGCTCAGTAGTGGCGGAGCGTAGCGCCTTCAATACATCCGGCCCCGATGCGAAGCCTGCCGCTGCAGCCAGCTTTTCGCCTACCTGCTCTGCGGTCGCAAGGGGAACCGCACCCTTATCGATCAACACGCTACCGCTCTCCGCGATGACGCGCTGGAATAAACCCTTCGCCAGAGGCGACGTCATGAGCAGATTCACGTCCATGGCTCCAGCGGACTCGCCGAAGATCGTGACATTGCTGGCGTCGCCGCCAAATTTCTTGATGTTCTCCTGCACCCACTGAAGAGCGGCAATCTGGTCCATCAAGCCGTAGTTGCCGGCAGTGTGGTCTTTCGATTCAGCAGTCAGTGCGGGATGCGCGAAGAATCCGAACGGCCCCAGGCGGTAATTGAAGCTCACAAGTACCACGCCATGGCGCATCAGGCTTTCGCCGTTTTCATTGCCCGATCCGGCAACGTTGCCGCCGCCGTGGATCCACACCATCACCGGCTTCAACGGAGCGGGCGGCAGGGCTGGCGTCCAGACATTGATGTACAGGCAGTCTTCGTTGACGACCTTGGGCATTCCCCATATCGGGTTTTGCGCACAGGTCCCGGCGAACTGGAGCGCGTCGTGCACGCCGCGCCAGGGTTTAACTGCGGCAGGCTTGCGCCACCGCAAATCGGCCAGCGGCGGCTGCGCGTAGGGAATGCCTTTGAAGACCGCGCCACCGTCTTTCAGCTCTTGTCCGCGGACCTGGCCGCCTGGGACCGTGACGACTGGGCCTTCTGCCGCGAGGGCCGCGGAGACAAGCGTGACCAGCAGGACAAAGACGGACGAGCATAACTTGGCGGGGTTCTTCATGAAGGGGTCGGCTCCAATCGAGAGTCACGAACGACAGAGAAGCCTACCGTGCGCAGCGCTTCGAGTAAAGCTTCAGCTTATGTTGGAACCGGCCTTGAGGTGGCTGACGGGGTTGTGCGTGGCAGTTGGTACCATGTGAGCGACAGGAGTGCAAAGTGAAAAAGGCAGTGCGACTTCTTGCGGTAAGCGCGATCTTGTTTGTTCTATGCGGAGCACAAATTAGCTGGTCGCAGGTGACCGTCATTTTGACGAGGCACGCAGAGAAGGCCTCGACTCCCAAGGACAATCCTCCGTTAAACCCGGCCGGAGAGAAGCGCGCCGAGTTGCTGGCCACGATGCTGGCCGACTCGGGCGTGAATGCAATTTACGTAACCGAACTTCTACGCACCCAGCGAACCGCGGCACCTCTCGCTGCGCTTGTGCATGTGAAGCCTACCGTGATTCCTGCCGATGATACCGAGGGCTTAGTCAAAGCGATTCGCGCTCGCCAAAGCGGTGTGGTTGTGGTCGTCGGCCACAGTAACAGGTTGCCCGCAATTATCACCGCCCTGGGCGGACCGTCAGTCCAGATTCCCGAGACACAATACGACAACCTCTACGTCCTAACGCTGGGTGCCGCAGGTAGCTCGTTATTGCGGCTGCACTACGGCAATACCAAGCCCGTTCCAGCAGCTCGGCAGCATGGGACGCAGTATGACGGGTGCTCCGACGAAGTGATGGGGTGCTTCCAGCTACCTCAGGGCTCGACCCGCCAGATCCACTTGTCAGCGGGCTGCGGCGCGAAAGCAGACATCTTCTCCAGCAGCCGGCCCGCGTCGCGATCTTCCAAAACAATCGTGCGGTTGTCTTCGCGCAGGAATTCCTCTCGCACGGCGTGGTCGAACAACTCGAGCAGGGAATCGTAGTAACCCTCAACGTTCAACAGTCCACACGGTTTGGAATGAAGTCCAAGCTGCGCCCACGTCAAGATCTCGCAAAACTCCTCCATCGTTCCAAAGCCTCCAGGCAGCGCGATGAATGCATCGCTCAGGTCCGCCATCAGTGCTTTGCGCTCGTGCATTGAATCGACGATTCGCAACTCCGTTAGACCGCTGTGGCCAACCTCCTTCGCCATCAGCGAACGGGGGATGACTCCAATGACGCGACCACCCGCTTCGAGAACGCTGTCGGCGAGGACACCCATGAGTCCAACGTTGCCGCCGCCGTAAACCAGCTCGATGCCACGCTCGGCAAAAATCCGTCCGAGTGAGACGGCGTTGGCGCGGTAGGCTGGATTGATTCCCAGATTGGAACCGCAGAAGACACAAATTCGCCGGAAGGTCATAGGAAGCCCAGGTTGCGGGATTAATCTGTCAGTTTACCGGAGACCGCTGTTTGTTTTTGGTAGTTGTCTCGGGTAATTGTTTGGGGTAGTGCCGACCTTCAGGTCGGCGTCAGAACGTAAATCAATCGGGCTTTAGCCCAAAGGTACTTTCGCCCAGAACCGCGCGGAGAAAAAGAATCGTTTGATAATTATTGTTATCCAATAACTATGCGCCGGGAAACCTACAACGAGTTCCGCCGGTTGTGCCGCGAGCACAAGCTGGCGGCGACGCACCAGAGACAAACCATCTACCAGGCGCTGGTGTCTCGGCCCGGGCATTATTCGCCGGAAGAGATCTACGAGCGAGTCAAACCAGACCTGCCATCGATCTCGCTGGCGACGGTTTACAAGAACCTGAAGACCTTCGTTCAGGCGGGCATGCTGCGCGACGTGAGCCACCACCAGGGGCCATGGCGCGTGGATGCCACCACCGCCCCCCACCATCATTTTGTTTGTACCCGCTGTCATTCCATTACCGATCTCGACCTGAGCATGGTTGCGCCCTTGAAGCTGAAGCGTCGCCTGCCTCCGGGTTTTCGCATGCAGAAATTCAACATCGAACTGCAGGGCATCTGTCGCTCGTGCAGTTCGGAATCGAAGCACCAGCAGCACTTATCCCGAACCCCATAGGAGATAAAGCAATGTTAGGAGTTGGAGAGAAGTTTCCCGATTATTCCGTAACCGCCACGGTCAGCGTGGACAAGGGCAAAGAGTTCAAGACCATCACCAACGAAGATTACTCCGGCAAGTGGAAGATCTACTTCTTCTGGCCTAAGGACTTCACCTTCGTTTGCCCGACCGAAATCGCGGCCTTTGGCAAGCTGAACAAAGAATTCCTGGACCGCGACGCGCAGGTCCTCGGTGGCAGTACCGACAGCGAGTTCGTCCATCACGCATGGCGCACCCATCACGCCGATCTGAAAGACCTGCCGTTTCCCATGCTGGCCGACATCAAACGCGACCTGACCGGACAGCTCGGCATCCTCGATGAGAACGCCGGCGTAGCGCAGCGCGCGACCTTCATCGTCGATCCGGAAAACGTGATTCGCTTCGTGTACGTGACCGATCTCTCGGTCGGCCGCAACCCGCAGGAAGTTCTGCGGGTGCTCGATGCCCTACAGACTGACGAACTGTGTCCCTGCAATTGGCAGAAGGGCCAGGAAACGCTTCAGGTCTGAATTTCGCATAAGACGGGACCGTGAAATGCGGTCCCGTTACCCATTATAACTTTTGTTATAAGTCGCCCCTTTTGGCGGCGCTTGCTATTCGCGAGAGGACCCAATGAGTCTCGATGCATTCATGGAAACGCTTCCTTCTTACGCCAGGGACCTGAAGCTGAACTTCTCCAGCGTAGTTAGGCAGCAAACCGACCTGAACCAGCAGCAGTTGTGGGGTACGGTAGTAGCTTGCGCGATGGCTTCCCGCAATGAAGACCTCACAGCAGCCGCCCTGGAAGAAGCAGCTAACCACATGACGCCTCAGGCTTTAGAGGCGGCCAAGGGTGCGTCGGCCATCATGGCGATGAACAACATCTACTACCGCTTCACCCACCTCAGCTCCAATGAAAAATACGCCACCATGCGTGCCGGTCTGCGCATGAACGTGATTCGTACCCATGGCGTCGATCAGCTCGACTTTGAGCTATGGTGCATCGCCGTATCGGCCATCAACGGCTGTGGGGCATGTGTCGATTCCCACGAGAAAGTGTTGAAAGAAAAGGGCTTTCCCGAAGAAAGCATCGTCGCTGCCGTTCGAATCGCGTCGGTACTGCATGCCCTCGCCGTCGTCTTCGACACCGAACGAGTCGCCGCGCAGCAACCAGTCGGCGCATAACCCTGATTTCTCGCAAGCCCGCTTCAGATACACTCCTAAAATATTGTTTCTATTGTCGAAGGAGTTGTTTTGAAGCCAAAGGTCGTCGTGGTCATGCCGGCCTATAACGCCAGCCGCACCTTGCGGATGACCTATGAGGACCTGCCAAAGGACCAGGTTGCGCTCGTTATCTTGGTAGACGACGGTTCGACGGACGACACCATTGCGATTGCCCGGGCACTGAAGCTCGAGGTATTCGTTCACAATCGCAATTACGGCTACGGCGCCAACCAGAAGACCTGTTACACGGAAGCGCTGAAGGCCGGGGCCGACATCGTGGTGATGGTTCACCCTGATTATCAGTACGATCCCAAACTGTTGCCGCAGATCATTCAGCCCATCCTTGACCAAAAAGCTCAATTAGTACTCGGGTCGCGTATTAAACCCGGAACCGCATTGCAACAGGGAATGCCCTGGTGGAAATATGTTGCAAATCGAGCGCTGACATCGCTGGCGAACCTGATTTTTGGCCGACGCTACTCCGATTACCACACTGGCTATCGTGCCTTCGACCGTAGCTTGCTGGAAACCGTTAACCTCAGCATGAATTCCGACAGCTTTATTTTCGATCAGGAAATAATTGCTCAAGCCATCGCTGCGGGATTCGTGATCGAAGAGATTGAGGTACCGACGCGTTACTTTGCCGAAGCCTCGCAGATCGGCGTTCTCGCGAGTACGGTTTACGGACTCCGTATCCTGTCGCTCTTAGCGAAGTACACTCTGCACAAAACGGGACTCCGGAAATCTCGTTTGTTCGAGAGCCTGCGTCAACGCTACGATCGTCCGGGCGGACGTGAGGTCGTGACGCGGCAGCGCAATTAACTGGCAGTCGTAGAGACCGGCTCAGCTCGGTGGAAAAAGCGTAACGAGATTGTTGCCGTCCGTCGTTCATTTCCCCGGAATCCGTATCGCACGAGAAGTCACAACGAATTGGTGATGCCTAACCGTTTGCCGAGTGTTAATGCGAATTCGAGAGAATTTCGGTAACTCCTTACTGCGGAATAGCTTCCGGACAAAACCACGCACAATCTGCGGACGCGGCGCGTGCCCATGTCACACGACGGTGTGATGTTTGCACTTGTTGGGTGTGCGCTACTCGCGTTCTGCTTACTACGTTGGAGTGCGAGGGCGAAACGGGTCCTTGGCCCTGACTTGATGTCACGCCGAAACGTGACTCAACGCACAGAGAAGAGTGCGCAGGCTCGCTGCGGCCTCTAAGAGTTATAGAGCGCCAGAGTCTTTGGTCCGATTGAAGTGGGTTTGCGCCCTGAGTATCTGGCTGAGATAGGGAGATGCCATGCTTTCACCATACGGGCTGGACATCATAGAGAATTGCCTGACCTGCAAAATGCGGGCCGAACATATTTTTTGCGATCTTCCCCCCGCGGCACTGCAATTATTCGAAAACATCAAGTACGCTACCGCATATCCCAAGGGCGCGGTGCTCTTTGTAGAAGGACAATCGCCTCGTGGGATCTTTGTGTTGTGCAAAGGGCGGGTAAAGCTTTCGATCTGCTCGACGGATGGCAAGACCCTGATTCTGAAAATCGCGGAACCGGGCGAAGTGCTGGGGTTAAGCGCGTGTGTCAGCGGCAAACCTTACGAACTGACGGCCGAGACCGTCGATCCGTGCCAGGTCAACTTCGTGAAACGAGAAGATTTTTTGCGCTTCCTGCGCGAAAACAGCGATGCATGTTTGCGCGTGGCCGAGCAGCTTAGTGAGAAATACAACAGCGCCTGCCGGGAGATTCGCGCGCTGGGGCTCTCTCATTCCGCGGCAGAAAAACTGGCTAAACTGCTGCTCGAGTGGAGCGCCAAAAATGGTGAGGCAGCAAAGGCAGAACCGCGCGTAAAACTTGCGCTGACGCACGAAGAGATAGCGCAGATGATCGGCACATCGCGAGAGACCGTAACGCGCCTGTTCGCTGATCTGAAGAAGCGGCAGATCGTACAGTCCAAGGGCTCGACGATGTTAATCCGCAACAAAGCTGCCTTGAAGGCACTCGCCGTCGCGCAGTAAGTCTAGTCCCAATAACGAACTCTTTTCGAGTGCTGTCTGATGACAGCACTCGTTTCTGTAACCCCATAAGAAACGAAGAAGATCGGTGGGCGCTATGGTCGAGATGGCGAGAGGGTGTGAACAAGGTCACGAAAACCGGTGACTGTAATCACTGCACCTCACCCTGCCACAGACGTATTACCAAAGCATGATGCAGAGCCCAAATCAGCAGAGTTGCTTGAATTGCGAGTTTCGGCCTGACCGGATCTTCTGCGATATGCCTGCCGATTCATTGCGGGCGTTCGACGCGATCAAGTCACTGGGGACGTATCCACGAAATACGATCCTATTTGCGGAAGGGCGGCCGGCACGTGGAATTTTCCTTCTCTGCGACGGCAGGGCCAAGCTTTCGATATGCGCCGACGGCGGCAAGCGGTTAACCCTACGGGTCGCGGGGCCGGGAGAAGTTCTGGGACTCGGCGCCGCACTTTCGAATACGCCTTACGAGATCACCGCGGAACTGCTGGACACGTCACAAGTCGTGCTTATCCGACGCAAGGAGCTGATGAAGTTTCTGCGTGAGCATCCCGACGTGTGTATGCATGTCGTGCGCATGTTGAGCCAGGATTTACATGGCGCTTATGAGCGCGTCCGTACCATCGGGATGATACACACGCGACGCCCGCGGACTTACATACGCCCCCGCGCCCTGTACGCATAATTTCTGGAAATAGATGACATCGGCCCACCATATCGGTGGGCCTTCGTATTGCAATGGGTTCTTCGAGAATGGTCTAAGAAACCACCACCGGGACTCAGAAAGCGTAGCGAAGTGCCAACGTCGTATTGTTGGCGTGGAAATAACGCGGAGCGGTCGGGCCGACAAAGTCGTTTTCGCCGTACTGGTAATAGTTCCAGCCAGCCTTGAACGTCACATTCTTGTGCACGAGCACGTCCACCGCGGCCAAGGGCGACTGATAGGTCGAGGCCAAGGGGCCCAGGGGCAGTAGCGTGTTGAACGACGTCGTGGTGCCCTGGTTGTCGACGATGTTGTAACCCAAGCGCACCGTCAGCCTGTTGACGGGCGTCAGCATTAACGCGAAATATCCGTACTGTGTGTGGGTCTGATAAACGGCATACGTCTGCATGAGGCTGCTATCACCAAGGCAGGTGACCGATCCGGGCGGAATTACGCTGCCTTCGAAGCAGAGAATGGTGTTCTGCTGGATGGCGTCAAAGTTGTAAGCCAGATCTAGTCCCCAGCGTTTGCCGGGGGTAATCGTGGCATTCACCATGGCGGAATAGTTGTGCTGGTTGTAGTTGATGTCTGCGGTATTATTCTGGCCCTGCTGGAAGATGAAATTGCCGCCGAGCATCAGCCAGGGCCGTGGGGCGTATGAGATATTGCCAGTGACGTTGAAGAATGTTGTTGGATCGGTACGGTAGATCCAGTTGTCGGCGCCTCCGATTTGGGCATCGACGTTGGCACGTAGTCCGCTCTTGTTGCGGAACCAAGCGCCCACAACAGCCGAGTAGCGATTGATCTCGGTTGTGGGACTGCCCCAGGGCGTAATCTCGCCAGTGAACGTGCAACTGCCGTCAGGATTCAGGGGCAATCCAACGCAGTTACCGCGATTGGGTGTGTTGGGATAGTAAATATCTCCAAGCGCAGCCTGGTAGGTATTGCCCGGTTGGATGGTGTTCTGACTCCATATGAACCCGGCACGCACGCCAAAATAGCGCGTCACATCGTATTGCAGTTGCAGATCGTTCTGGTAGGTCTTCTGCCCCGTCATGTTGATGTTGACTTCGCTGGTGACGTCGGCCGCTGAGCTTGAGCCGTGAGTCAATATCGTCGGAGGAAATGTAGCTATGGGGTTCAGCAGTGATCCTGCTCCAAGACTGGCAGCATTAAAGTACGAGAGTTCCTGGTCCTGGAATGTTCCGGCAACGCTGAAATTGCGGAAGCGGAAAGTCTCGACCAGGCGTAGTTGATCGTTGAGGTGAATGGTGGCGGAAACATCTGCCGACGACGAGTTCCACCTCGAGGTTGACGCGCTGCCGGGTGTGTCGTAGCCAAGAGTATTGCTTCGCGAAATCAACCCAAAGAACGTCTCCCGTAATGGCGTGCTCGAACTGGCGTGGCTGTACTCATATTGACCGTTGAAGTCGAGCCACTTCAGCGAGGACGACTTGAGGTTCACCTGCTCGGTCGGGATGGATGTATTGACATGCTGATCGAGCCCGTAATTGAAATAGCCATTGCACACCGGATTGGCAATTCCCTTGGTTTGCGGCGCGCTACAGGGACTACCACTGTTGAACCACGGCAGGCCGAATGTGACTTGCTGGCCGTTGGACAGTGGCCAGGAGTTGAACGTGTTCAAGGAGTAGGTCTGTCCGCCATCGTAATACTGGAGCAGTTGCGTGTAGCTGAGAGTCGTTTTCTTGTTAATCCGCCAGTCGGCACCAAAGTGATAACCGTTCAGCGTACTGTCCCAGTTCTCATTGTTGAGCGACTCTGTGCCCTGATGCACGCTGCTGAACGACGGGCCACTAATGCGATTGCGGTTATAGCCCACGCGAAACGAAATGCTATGCATGGGTAGAACCACGAGGTCGAAGTTGTACAGGTTCTGGCGGTCGTAATAAGCGTGGGGCGAGTTAAGTATTGGGATGAATGGTGAGGCTCCGGCAGCCGGATTCAAAGGGTTCGCGAGCAGGTCATAGTCAAAATAATTCTGCATGTGCTGGTAACTGCCGCTGAAGTTGTACCAGCCATACTTGGAGACGCGCAGCCGCGCCGCCTGTTCGGGATCGCCGCCCCATCCAAAACTGTTCACCGTCAAGGAGTCGAAGATGTCCTGATGCGTAAGCGACTGCATCGTGAGCGACTGCTCGAGGATGCGCGCACCGGATTGCTCATTCACGAGCGTGTCATACATGGCTTGGCTGCCATTGACTTCGGAAATGCGTCCGCCGAACTCGATGGACTGGGTGACATGGAATCCACCGATGTCTTTGCCCTCGTTCGCATCGACGGTCGGTGTCGGCGTAGGTGGGGTTGAGGCTGCCGGTGGATTCTGGGCAGTGCCCCATTCCGCAATCAGGAACCCCGCGGCGATGACCGCGAGCCGTAAATAATATGCGCCAATGGTTCGGATTCCCATGTCATGCCTCGCGCTACCGGAAGAACACCGGGCTGAAATTGGATCCGTGGATCTGCGTGTGACACATGGTGCACGCCTGGTACTTGGCGGACTGGTTGTGCGCCGGTCCCTGGGGTGCTCCCGCTGCTCCGTTCATATTCGGTGTATGACAACGAAGGCACAGGAAATTGATATTGTTCACCTGCAGCAGCCTCGGGTTGGTGGAACCGTGTGGCGTATGGCACGACAGGCACGCGTCCTGGGTCTTGACCGGAGCGTGCTCAAAAACGAAGGGACCCATAGTGTCGGTGTGGCACTTGGTGCAGACTGCGAATTGGCCTGCGGCGGCGCGTACCTGGTGGCCGGTCTGCGTGCCGTGCGGATTGTGGCAGTCGGTGCATTGCACCAGGCCGGACTCCACGCGGTGACGATAGGGCCTGGCGAACTCCGCTTTCTGCGCGGCGTGGCAGCCGAAGCAAAGCTCGGTTTGTGACTTCACCAGCATGAAGTTCACATCGGTGGATTTGTGTGGACTATGGCATGAAGTGCAACTGACACCATTTGCCAGGTGCTCTGATTTGGAGAAGTTCTGAGTCTCGAGGCTCGACTGATGGCACGTTGTACAGATCGCAACAGTTTGTGCGGGACTCAGGGTTTCGAAGCGGATGATCTTCGTGACGTCGCCCCCGCCATCGACGTGCGCCTGCGCCGGCCCGTGACAGGATTGGCAGCCATGTTGGGAGCCCTTTAACAGCGCCGAATGCGGCGTGTTGGCAAAATGCTTCTCCCAGACCTCCTCATGGCAAGTCTTGCAGATGTCGGTGTCAGCGTATTGCGGGCCGCCGGGCTGAGGAAGCGCCGATGAAGCCTGCGGAGCAGATGGATTTGCGGCCCAGCCTGATAAGCAACGAGTAACGACCAAGGCCCACATGAGCCAGACGGGACTGCGTACCAGGAGACTCATCCGTACTCCTCTACGATGCGGCGCAGGTTCTGGAGCGATTAGGGCTAACCTACCATGCGGTACAAGCACTTTAGTCCAGGAACCGCTGCGTGACAACCCTATTCGCGGGCCAATAAGAGAAATCCCCCACGAGAATTTCACGACGGGCGTGAACCAGCGAGTAGTGACTTGTTTTCACCGTCCAAGGTGACCAACCGGCTTCCATGTGATTGCGGTCACAGGGGGTAGTGAGCCTTCGCACTGATGCTCGGCCCGTCTAACTGCGAAGGTAAAAGGTCACTTCCTAGCGGTCTGACACCCTCTGTCCCACGCTGTGAGAGGAACGGCTGCCAACGCGGGTGACGCTTAAATCTCACGGAGGAACGAGCAAAGACCATGAAACTAAAGACTCTGCTGTTAGTTGCATCGATGGCCGTGGCGAGCTCGGCATTTGCAGCCGATGGAGCAGCGGTATTCAAAGCGAAGTGTGCGATGTGCCATGGCGCCGATGGCAGCGCAAGCACGGGCATGGGTAAGAGTATGGGGCTGAAGCCTTTGAGCGGCGCCGACGTGCAAAAGATGTCGGATGCCGATTTGACTGCCTTGGTGAACAGCGGCAAAGGCAAGATGCCGGCCTACAAGGGAAAGCTGAGCGACGACGAGATCGGTGCAGTCGTTAAGTACGTGAAGACCCTGAAGTAAGCAGCAAAGAGCGTAAGCCAGATGGTTTGGCTGGCTGAAAGTGAGAAATTCCGTGAAGCGTAGTGGTTGGATTGTTGTACTTGCTTTTTTACTCTCAGTTGCGGCGGTCGCGGCCTCGAAGGCTGCGGCCAAAGCCTCGAAGATGAGCAACGAAGCATGTCTGGCCTGTCATAGCGACCCGACGCTCTCCAAAGACGAGAACGGAAAGCAGGTCAGTCTGCACGTGGACGAGGGGCACTTCAAAGCGTCCATTCACAGTTCTTTCGGATGCACCGACTGCCACGCTGACATCAAGGCATTTCCTCACGACCCCACGCCAGCCAAGCCGGTCTGCGCGACGTGTCACGCCGATCAGCAGACGGCCTACGAGCACGGCATTCACGCCAAGGCCGCCGCTGCTGGTAACGCCAACGTTGCCAGGTGCCAGGACTGCCACGGCAACGTGCACGAGATACTGCCGCCGAGCGACCCCAAATCGAAAGTGGCGCATGGCAATATCCCGACGACTTGCGGGGCCTGTCACGGCAAACAGCTTGTAATGGCGAGCAGCGGAGTCAGCTCCGCGCCATTTAATTCGTACGAACAGAGTGTTCACGGCAAGGCCGTGAACGGCGGGTCGCAATACGCCGCGGTTTGCACCGATTGCCACGGCGCACACGATATTTTGACGGGTACCGATCCAAAATCGCCCATCGCAAAGTTCAATGTGCCGGCGACCTGCGGCAAGTGCCACGCCGATGTGCAGACTGCGTTCATGCAAAGCACCCATGGCGCAGCGATAACGCGCGGTAACTACTACGCTCCGGTATGCACCGACTGCCACGGAATTCATACCATCAAGGCGCCGAACGATCCCAACTCAGCGGTGGCGTCCCGCAATGTGGGCAACACGTGCGCTTCCTGTCACGCAAGCGTCAAGCTCTCCTCTGAGTTCGGTGTGGCCGGCAATCGAGTGTCGTCTTATCTGTCGAGCTACCACGGAATGGCGTCGAAGGTAGGTTCATCCACGGTGGCGAACTGTGCCAGTTGCCACGGCGTGCACAACATTTTGCCGTCCAGCGATCCCCGTTCCACCATCAATCACGCCAACCTGGCGAAGACGTGCGGCCAGTGTCATCCTGGGGCCAACGACAAGTTCATCAGCAGCAAGGTCCACCTCGACGGTGCGCAGAAGGCTGATGTCGGCACTACCGTCCTTAACCTTATCAGCAAGTTTTATATCTGGATGATCGTGGTTGTGATTGGCGGTATGGTGTTGCACAACATCCTGGTCTTCCGCAAGAAACTGCTGATCCATCGCCAGTCGCATCCGCGGATTCTGTTCCGCATGACCCTGGGGCAGCGCGTTCAACATCTGACGCTGCTGATCAGCTTCTTTACGCTGGTCTTGACCGGCTTCGCGTTGCGTTATCCGTCCTCCTGGCTGGCGATGGCGTTCGTCAACGAACATGTCAGGAGCTTGATCCACAGAATCGCCGGCGTTGTACTCATCGCGGTTAGCCTGTATCACCTGTGGTACATCGCTTCCAAGGCTGACGGCCGCCAGCTGATTAAGGACATGCTCCCCGACTGGAAGGACGTCACCGACGTTCGTGACGCGATGCTGTATTACCTCGGATTGACCGACGATCGCCCCATGTTCCGGCGGTTCTCCTACGCCGAAAAAGCGGAGTACTGGGCCCTGGTGTGGGGCATGTTTGTGATGGCCGCGACAGGACTCATGGCGTGGTTCAAGGTTATCATCGGCGTGCGGGTCCCGGGCTGGTGGATCGATGTTGCCATCACGATCCACTGGTACGAAGCAATTCTGGCTACGCTCGCCATCATCGTGTGGCATATCTACGCAGTGATCTTCGATCCAGATGCGTATCCCATGAACTGGGCATGGTTCGACGGACGCATGTCGATCGAACACTACGAACACGAACACCCGCTGGACACTCTCGCAATTCTCAAGGCAGCCGGGTCAGAGCCGGAAGAGGCAACGGAAGCCGAAGAGAAAGAGCCAGCAGGAAGCTCAAAGTGACGAAACCGCGCGGGGCCAACTAGTCCCGCGCAACCTATCCGTCGGTCACACAAGTACAACCAAAGGCGTAGTGAGGAGCTTAGGAGTGCTGCGTTGTGATAATTTCGGGGACGATGCTACGTCGTATTCCAATAGAGGATGTTAAATGGCAGCCGACTCGCAAAGCGTGAACTACGGCAATGGCCGCAAGCTATACAAGAATCCCATCAGCCTGGTCGGGATGGCGCTGGCGGTGGTTGCATTCCTGAATATTCTGTTTCTGTTCTTCCTCGACGCGTTTAGCCATGTCCCCAGCCCCTACGTTGGCATTCTTGCTTACATGGTGGCGCCGGCGTTCCTCGTCATCGGTTTGCTGCTCATTCCCACAGGAATCGTCGTTGAGCGCAGAAGGCGTCATCGCGAAGGCGCGGACATTGCGCACTACGGTAAGTTGGACCTGAACAATCCGGCGCAGCGCAGTACCGTGGCGTTCGTCCTGAGTTTTGTAGTGATTTTTGCGTTAATGAGCGCTGTGGGCAGCTACAAAGCATACGAATTTACGGACTCCGTGCAGTTCTGCGGGCAGCTCTGTCATTCGGTGATGCATCCGGAGTTCGTGGCCTACCAGGCCTCGCCGCACGCCCGTGTTGCCTGTGTTGAGTGCCATGTGGGTTCGGGCGCCAATTGGTATGTGAAGTCGAAGTTGTCCGGCATTCGGCAGGTCTATTACACCGCTCTAGGCACATATCCTCGCCCGATTCCAACCCCGGTACATAACCTTCGCCCGGCGGCCGACACCTGCGAGCAATGCCACTGGCCAAAGAAATTCTGGGGCGCGCAACTAAAGGTGTTCTCACACTTCGGAACCGACGAGCAAAACACGCCGCGAGTTCTGCGCCTGCTTATCAAGACAGGAGGGGGCGATCCCAGCCTGGGGCAGGGAGCCGGCGGAATTCACTGGCACATGAACATTGCCAACAAGATCAGCTACTTTGCGACCGACGAGCAGCGGCAGGTAATTCCGTGGGTTCGGATGGAGGATAGCAAAGGCAATATCACGGATTTCATGGTGAAGGACAATGCTCCAACCCATGAGCAGATCGACAAGGCCGCCAAACGCCGCATGGATTGCATCGATTGCCACAATCGACCAACGCACATCTATACTCCTCCCGATATTTCGGTTGATCGCAGCCTGGTCGCAGGAAGCGTCGATTCCAGCCTGCCGTTCATCAAGGCGCAGAGCGTAGAGGCGCTGACGGCCGACTACAAGGATCAAGACGAAGCCAAACAGGCAATCGCCGACAAGCTGAATAAGTTTTATGCCGACAAGTATCCGCAAATCGCGTCGGCAAAGGCAGTCAGCATTAAGAACTCGGTTGGCGAGATTCAGCGGATCTACGGCACCACGTTCTTCCCGACCATGAAGGTGAATTGGAAGACCCATCCCAATAACATCGGGCATATGTACTATCCGGGGTGCTTCCGTTGTCACGACGGTAACCACGTCAGCAAAGACGGCAAAGCGATCAGCAAAGACTGTAATGCCTGCCACACGCTGCTTGACCAGGAAGAAGGTTCGTCGCATCTGGTGCAAATGCAGGCACAGGCGTTCAAGCACCCGGTAGACATAGGCGACCTGACTGCCGTGAACTGTGCCGATTGCCATAGCGGCGGGGTGGGGCCGTAGGGAGAAGCACACCGTTCGTAACCTCCGCGTCATACTTCTTTTCCGTCGCGGAGGATACCGTTCTTGAAACGGACTCTCCCCAGTGCACAGCACCGTTCTCGTGGGCTGTTTTGCCGAACGTCCAAAAAGTGATGCACATCACAGGCCCAAGTGATAAGACACACTGCCCCTCTGACTCCCGAAATCCTATTGTTAAGCAAGTAGAGACGAGCCGGGAACGCAGATTCGCTGAGGAGAGGGATCATGTCGGAAGAGCAAAAAGCCGGAGCCGAAAAAGAGTACAAACCACGTCTTATCTTCTGGGAAGTCACCAAGGGGTGCAATCTTCGCTGCATCCATTGCCGGGCGACGGCGACCGAACTGATGTCTCCCGACGATCTGCCGACAGCCAAGGCGCTCGATATCATCCGGCGAGATCGCCAGCTTCGGTAATCCGATTTTGGTCCTGAGCGGCGGCGAGCCCTTGTATCGTCCCGACATCTTCGAACTGGCCGAATACGGCAATAGTCTGGGCTTACGAGTTGCGCTGGCCACCAATGGCACCCTAGTGACGAAGGATGTGGCCGAGAAGATCAAGCATGCCGGGATAAAGCGGGTCTCGATATCCCTGGACGGATCGGACGCGGCAACGCACGATTCGTTCCGCGGGATTCCCGGGGCGTTCGACGCTGCGGTTTACGGCATGCGCAACCTGCAGGACGTCGGAGTATCCGTCCAGATCAACACCACGATCGCCCGGCACAACGCGCACCAGTTGCCGGCTGTGCTTGATCTCGCCCGTCAGCTCGGCGCGGACGCGCTGCACACATTCCTGCTAGTCCCGGTTGGTTGTGGCGTGGACATCGCCGAAGAGCAGATGGTTGCGCCGGATGAATACGAGCGGATGTTGAACTGGTTCTACGATCAATCGTTGACCGGCGACATCGAGCTGAAAGCAACCTGCGCGCCGCACTACTTCCGCGTGGCGAGGCAACGGCGTGCAGCCGACCGTCGGGCGGGTAAAGCTGTTCCGCAAACGCCAATTGCGCACCACCCTCCCGGACACATCGGAGCGACCGAGATGACCATGCCGGGATCGACGGGAATCTCGCTGAAGCCGGGCGGAGGTCCGCCAGTTGGGCACTCCGGCCACCCGGGCGGCCATCCCGGCGACATGAATGCCATGACCAAGGGTTGCCTTGCCGGCACCGGCGTGTGTTTCATCTCGCACGAGGGAGAAATATTCCCGTGCGGCTACCTGCCGGCACTGGCGGGTGACCTGCGTAAGCAGAGCTTCGCTGACATCTGGACCAACTCGGTCGTTTTTGGGCAATTGCGCGAAGACGACAATCTGAAAGGCAAATGCGGGTGTTGCGAGTTCCGCCACGTGTGCATGGGCTGCCGCGCTCGTGCTTTCGCTGCGACGGGAGACTTCCTTGCGGAAGAACCTTTCTGCGTGTACGAGCCCGGCACATCGGCGAAGATGATTATCGAAATCGCGGAAGCCAGAAAATAAATTCGATTGCCATTCCTCCCGCCGGGTCTGCAAAGGACCCGGCTTTTTTCTGTGCGTCAGACACACTCCGGCCACAGCTGTCGGGGTGAAAAGGGAATTAGCTTTCGCTGTTTGTTACTATTGAAACCGCACCTGAACTGCATCGCTACAAGTGAAATCTTGGGCCCATCGCCCGAATGAGTCGTGAACAATATTCATGCCTTCGGACACACTGATTCAAGTCGAGCACGCGCCGGTCACTACGACTATCATCCAGCCCCGTAAAGGATTCTGGGACGTCGACCTCAAGAGTGTGTGGGAGTATCGGGAGCTGCTGTTTTTCCTCGTCTGGCGGGACGTCAAGGTCAAGTACAAGCAGACCGCCCTTGGGGTACTGTGGGCGATCCTCCAGCCGCTGTTAGCGACCCTGATCTTCAGCATCTTTTTCGGACGCCTGGCGCGAATACCGTCAGGTGGCGTGCCCTATCCGGTGTTCGCCTACGTTGCGATGGTTCCGTGGCAGTACTTCGCGAATGCCCTGACGGAATCGTCCAACAGCCTGGTGGCCAGCCAGAACCTTATCAAGAAGGTCTATTTCCCGCGTCTGGTGATTCCTATGGGCTCAGTTTTGGCTGGACTGGTCGATTTCTGTTTCGCTTTCATCGTCCTCATCGGGATGATGTTCCACTACGGAATTCGCCCAACCGGATCGATCGTCTGGTTTCCGGTCTTCCTGCTGCTGGCCATCGGAACTGCACTGGCTGGAGGGCTGTGGCTTTCCGCGCTGAACGTGCAGTTTCGCGACGTGCGGTACACCATCCCGTTTCTGACACAGTTCTGGTTGTTCGCAACTCCCGTTGTGTACCCCAGCTCGCTGGTTCCTGCGAAGTGGCGGATGCTGGTACGGACTGAATCCCATGGCAGGGGTAGTTGACGGTTTTCGCTACGCGCTGCTGGGATCCAACGCCAAGCCCGGCCCCATGATCTGGGTATCTGCGGCTGCTGTTGTAGTTTTGCTGATCGGTGGATTGCTGTATTTCCGCCGGATGGAATCCTCGTTCGCCGACATCGTGTAAGTCGGCGAGTCATGATAAGCGGAGAGAGAGAGAATCTTGAGTTCGGTGGCCATACGATCGGAAGGACTCGGCAAGCTGTACCGCTTGGGCATTGGCCCATCGTACAAAACGCTGCGCGAGTCAATGTCGGGCCTGCTGCGCGGAGCCGTGGACCGGGTTCGCCTGCGCTCCAGTTCCTCACACCCGGAAAACTTTTGGGCGCTGCGTGATATTTCCTTCGACGTGAAACACGGCGAAGTTATTGGGGTGATCGGGCGCAACGGAGCAGGCAAGAGCACGCTCCTGAAGATATTGTCGCGAATCACAGCGCCGACGGAAGGGCGCGCCTCGATTCACGGACGAGTTGGGTCTCTGCTGGAAGTTGGCACCGGGTTTCATCCGGAACTGACCGGTCGCGAGAACATCTTTCTGAACGGCGCCATCATGGGGATGCGCAAAGCCGAGATTTCAGCCAAGTTCGACGAAATCGTTGCCTTCTCCGAATGCGAGAAGTTCGTTGACACGGCGGTCAAACATTATTCCAGCGGTATGTACGTACGGCTGGCGTTCGCCATCGCGGCACATCTCGAGCCGGAAATTCTGATCGTCGATGAAGTGCTTGCAGTCGGCGATCTCGCTTTTCAGCAGAAGTGTCTCGGCAAGATGAGCGAGGTCAGCCGAGGAGGCAGGACCATTCTCTTCGTGTCACACAACATGGCGGTCGTCGAAAAGCTATGTCAGCGCACCGTAGTGTTGCACGAGGGAAGAGTTGATTTCGAAGGCTCGACCGAAGAAGCCATTCAGCATTACCTCAACAACACGCTTTCCGCAAACAAAGGGAACGGGCATGTCTTTGATCTGGCGGATGCGAGGGACCGGCGCTCGAAGGTGGGGAAGCTGCTCAAGCGCATCGAACTCTATTCGGGTGACGACCTCCCTGTGCTCGACGGAGTGCGATTAGGCGCAGGACTCAAGATCAAGATTTACTTCGATCTCCCCAAGCCGACCCGCAGCTTCGATATGGGACTTGGGTTCGAGAGCATGTACGGGCAACGTGTGTTCACCGCACATAGCCTGTTCGAGCAAGCGCGGCCGGAAGGCGAATGGATAGGGCCGCAGGTTTTTGTGTGCGACATTCCCAGCATGATTCTGATGCCGGGCATCTACAACCTCCGAATCTGGCTCGATATCAACCATTCGGAAGCCGACCTGATCAACTTCGCCGCTCAGTTCACTGTGCTGGAAGCGGACTATTACGGCACCGGCAAGGCTCCATGGAACGGCGCGGTGGTGATGAGACACAATTGGTACGTCGAGCAGCCTGTAAGAACACTTACGACTTAGCTGCGACCGCTTGACATTCGCGGCGACACCCTCCTGAGCCTCGTTGTCCGTCAGGCGCCGTTGATAATAATCGCGCAGCTCACGATGCAGGATTTTCCGGGTCGGACCTTTGGGCAGTTCCGGCATGTCGCCCAAGCGGTTGCTGATGACGATTTGTTTGGGCTGCTTAAATCGCGCCAGCGACTTTGCGCAATACTCCAGAAGCTCAGTCTCGTTGCTTGCGGCACTGTCCTTCAAGCGCACGAAGGCGCAAATCTCCTGGCCCATGATCGCATCGTCTACTCCAACGACAGCAGACTCGGCGACGTTGGGATGCAGTGATAAGACGTTTTCAACCTCAGCCGGATAAATCTTCTCGCCGCCTTTGACGATGAGGTCGTCTTTGCGTCCGCGGAAATAGTAAAAGCCATCAGGATTGCGATATCCGTAATCGCCGCTGTGGTACCAGCCATTGCGAAAGCGAAGCTTCTGCAGTTCAGGAAGCTTAAGATAGCCGATTGCCACGTTGATGCCGCGGATGCAAAGCTCTCCTTCGGTTCCGTCGGGAACTTCGTTGTCGGCCTCGTCGACCACCTTCATTTCGCACACCGGCAGAACTTTGCCCACGGAGCCGAGTTTTCGGTTCTCAGCTGGGTAGGGATTGAACGACGAATAAGAGGACGCCTCAGTCGAGCCGAAGCCCTCGAAGATGGGCACGCCGAATCGCGCTTCAAATCGTTCTCGCCAGGCTTAGGGGCAGTAACTGGCCGCCGCAGATAATGCCTTTCAGCGAACCGGACTTGCCTTCGAGTCCGAAGGCAAGAATGGCTGCGAGGACTGAAGGCATCACGCTGGTGAAGGTGCACTGATACTTCTCCACCAGCGGCCAGAACGACCGCAGGCTCGACTTGGGATCGGTCCACACGATCGAGCCGCCACGGTAAAGTGTCGTCGTGAGCGACATAACCAGTCCGTTGTTGTGAAACAGGGGCAGGATACAAAGGCTTCTCGTGTCCGGCGTGAACTGGAACCACTCCGAAACCGCCATCCCGTCAGCCAGAAAGTTCATGTGGCTCAGGATGACACCCTTGGGATTGCCGGTCGTTCCAGAGGTGTAGATGATCGCTGCGGGAGTGTTGGGCTCGACCTTCGGCAAGCGTGCCTCTACGGCCTCCACGTCTACCTTCGGCAAGTCGTTAACGTCACCGAAAGCCAGGAACTTCACCGCCGGAGCCATCTCCCGTTCGAGCCCGCCGATCTTTACCTCGAACGCCGGATCGTAGAAGACGGTCGTGCTCGCACTGTTTTCGATGATGAAGCGAATTTCGCGCGCCGCCAGGTCGGGATTGATCGGCACCACGGTGATGCCACGGAAAACGGCTCCGAAATAAATCGCCAGAAACTCAGGCGTGTTGCGCAACACCACCGCAATGGTTTTCTCTTCCGGTGCGACGGTCGTCAGCCAATCGGCCGCCGTCAGCGCGATCAGGAAGAACTGCCAGTACGTATACTCCCGCCCGGTCTCCGGAAACAGCAGGAATGTACGGCCGGGATCTCGTTCCGTATGGGCCTTGAGGAGATCGTAATAGTTCGAATACGGCAGGTTGACGGGTCGCTCCGTTTGCTGATGAGGCAGGAGTGACAAAGTCATTCCCGCACCTCCTGCTGGAGCCGTCCGTGCAGGTATTGCATCAGTTTGTCGGCGGAGGTCAACTTGAACGAATCGTCACCGCTGATTTCGATGCCGAACTTCCGTTCCACCGCGCCCAGCAACTGAATATGCCGCAACGAGTCCCACGCCGGAGTGGAGACCATGTTTGTCGCCGCGTCGAACTTCGGGATATGGAGCACTTGCTCGGCCAATGGCGAAACCACGGAGTACAACTCGTCAACCGTCATCGGTCCCTCGCTCTTAGCTGTTCCATTGCCGTTCGACTTGTCTCCGCCGCCGGCGTTGGTCGGCTTCACCGCCGCCGCTAACCGCTCCAGTGCCTGGCGCAAGTTCTGCGCGCCCACGCAAATCCCTCCCGGCTCCTCAAACATGGCCGAGCCGGCGACGAATCCGTAGTCGAAGTTCCCCAGAATCGAGTAGCACTGGCTAACATCCTCGGCGCGGTTGCCGCCCGTCGGAAACGGAAATGCCGGAAGGATATTGCCGAGTGGCGCGCCGGCCACCAGCAGGTTCTCCTTGAACTCCTCCGCCGACACGTCAAACCGCACATTGGGCCGTGGAAATGTAACGATGTCGGCGCCCGAAAGACGAAACAGCTTGAGCATCAACGACATTTCGATGCCGACGTGCGCATAGCGCGTGAACAGACGTCAGCATCGAGTAATGCGCAATCAGCGGCAACTCGGTGCGATTGCGCATCAGGGTCAGCAGGCTGGGTGTCAGTCGCGGCTGCACCATGTAACCGTCGACGCCGGTTTCGGCGCCAATCTTCAAGAACTCGTCAAAGCGGCTGACGTCACAGCCCAGATGCAGCACCCACATCTTGCGTTCGCCGGTCTTCTGTTCCGCTTCCCGTGCGGACTTGACGCAAAGCGTGGCCCGCTCCCGAATCGGGCAATACGGCGGATCGACCAGCAACTCGTCGTCTTTCACAATATCGCTGCCGGCAACCAGGGCGTCATAGGCGATCTTGGCGTATTCGACCGGGGCCAGGCCAACCTCTGGGCGCATTGGACCCATCAGCAAGGGCCGGTTGTGTACGCCGAGAATTTTGCGCACGCCCGGCACACCATGACGCGGCCCCTTCAGCGTCCGCATCAAGTCGTCAGGAAATGTCAGGTCCACCATCCGGAGCTTGAGCATGCCCGCCACGTGGCTCGACTCACCCATCACGAAGCACAGCGCGTCTTCCAGGGGGTTTCCCGTCTGGGTCATCGACGTCCATGGGAAATCCACCTCGGCGAATCCGGCATCGACCTCGTTGGTCGATGGCATCAGCCTCAGCTTTTGGACCGACGCTTGGTAGGGTGCCAGTCGCGGAGCGGCTGCGCGACCAGCCAAGGTGTCGAAGCCCGACGTGGTCTGTTCGTGGCACATGCGCGTCAGAATTTCCTCCGGCGTGCCCGCAGCACTGGATGTCTCGAAATAGAATGTGACTCTTAGTGGCGACCCATCAGCACTCATGCTTGATCCCCTCGTTTGACGATGATCCGCCGATTCTCTCACGATTTCGGGCAGACTTTACAAGATCCGAAGCGCGACCCGCCGTAATCTACATGGCCCTAGCATCTTCGTAACCCAATCGACCGACGCTACCGCTCATTCCTTGCCCCGTTGGGCCTTTGGAAGCCATCGGCGCCCGCCCTACGACCTCACACCAGAATCATCGAAGCTCGAAAGCAGATCGACAGTCCAAGCCCCTGGCTTTACCGCCGACTTGTTGATCCGGCTCTCGACGTCGGAAACGTCCACGACGTACCCGATTCCCGGCTCGTTGTTCGCGACGGACTCAAGGAATTCCTGCATCGGCTGATTTCTGTCAGCAGCGGCGAAGCGAAAGTTAATGCTCAGCAGGCCGTGAGCGACAGCGTAATGGGACAAGGCCGACAGCACCGCGAACTCAGCCTGCTTGCCGAGCACGACGCAGCTCAGAGCCATCGCGTCCACAATCATCTGCTGCTTCACTTCTCGAAAGAGCACGAACCCAGTGGGTCCGTAGTCGGCAAGGCGGTCCGAGACAGAAACCAGAAGACAATCGCCATTGCTCAGCATTCGCCCAACTTCTTCGTCCCCAAGGAACGGCTTCTCGCCGGTCAAGGAAAATCCCGCTATGGTTCGGAGCATCCGTTCCACATGCGTGAAGTCTTGGCCTTCGAGACGAGCCAGCTTCACCTGCACATTCAAACCGGCTAAATAGGTAGCGAACGGGGTGGAGTCTGAAGCCATGGGCCGAGGGGTCGAATCTGTCCGGCGCAAGGTGCGTTTGATCTCGCCCGCCAGGAATTCGCCAAGATGATCGAAGGCGGTCTGTGTATAGGGCATCTGCCCCAGACGGTCGGTGAAGTGGTCATCACATTCACCGTTGAGCAGAAAGGGCGGACAATTCAGTACGGTGACGGGAAGCTGGCGGAGTCGAGCGGCCAGGACATTGCCGTGCGTTCGGAACAATTGTCTGAGGTCGTACTTGGCGGAGATCCATCCGTTCGACGGACACACCACTATCCAAACCTGTGGAACAGTCGCCGTCAGAGCCGACACCGCCGCGAGGAAATCAGCTGACCGCGAAACGAGCTTGTGTTTAGCGTAGGAGACCAGATCCGGATGAACTTGACTAGACTTCAGATCTTCCCGGAGCCAATCTTCCAAGCGAAGTAGTACGACGGCGCCCGTAGCTTCCGGACAGTAGAACAGCGACCGCAGCATGAAGTCGTCCATCTGGCCGTAAAGGTAAAATGGGGAAGAGACGGCAATTCCGTTTTTCGTAATCTCTGCCAGGAAAGGGATCTGGAGAGGCGTGGCGGTAAAAGTGGACGTGATTGGAAGATGCCCAGTACCCATTTCGGCCAGCCCTTGGAAGCGAATCGTGTCCCTTTACAAGTACGCCAACAGTAACATTGTCAGCCACATAACGTGAATCAAGATTTGCACAGGATGATACCACCCTTGTCCTTGGCCGTCATCGGCTTTTTGCGGTAATCGGAGAGTGGAACCGTAAGATATCAATTCGCTTGACCCCCATCGGAAATTGCTCAAAAATAAGCGAATAGCCGAATCGGGGGGTTGGCTGTTTTCCCCCAAGAGGGCTGCTTCGTCGACGTCCGGGCCTGACTCCAGAAACCTGACTTTGCGCGAGCAGTCTGCCCCGCTCGACACGGACAAGTGTCTTTCCCTGGTGCGCGCCCGCCAAGGAACACCGGTATGGAGTTTTGGACGAACCCACATTCCGAGTCAGCGGTGGCCGCCGTTGACCCTCGTGCCAACCGGCAGTGGTCTTACGGGGAGTTATGGGCCGATGTCGAAGCTTTACACGACAAACTGCCGAAGCTTGGCCGGAAGTCGCTTGGAGTACTGGTTACCCAGAACCGGTACAGAAGTCTCACCGCCTACTTAGCCGCGTTGCGGGCAGATTGCGCCCTCATCCTGCTGGATTCTTCGCTTAATCCCGACCTGCTTCGTGAGTTTCTCGCCACGTATCAACCGGATTGGTTGTTTGGGTGGGAAGATGCCGTTTCCGGTTTTCGACAGAGGGGGGCAGGTGTGCCAGGCTTGTTGGAGAGCGAAAGCCCCCAAAATATTGCCGTCCATGCCGATCTGGCGCTCTTGCTCACCACTTCCGGGTCAACGGGAAGTCCCAAGCTGGTCAGACTTACGCGCGCCAACCTCGCCGCGAACGCAAAGTCCATTGCGCAATATCTGGAGCTCACTCCGGAAGAGCGTCCGATCACCTCATTGCCGATGTCGTATTCGTATGGCCTTTCGGTGATTAATAGCCATCTGGCCGTGGGTGCCAGCATTGTCTTTACCGACGATGGCGTCCTGCAAAAAGGCTTCTGGGATGCCCTGGACTGCTATCGATGCACATCGTTTGCAGGAGTACCTTACACCTACCAGATGCTGCTGCAAACCGGGCTGCTGAAGAGCAAAGGAGCGACGCTTCACATGCTGACGCAGGCCGGCGGCAGGCTGGAAGAACGCTATGTCCAACAGATGTACGAGCTATCGCACACGCGCGGCTGGAAGTTTTTCGTAATGTACGGCCAGACAGAAGCGACGGCAAGAATTTCCTATGTACCGTTCGAAAAGCTCGGCTCCAAGATCGGGTCGGTTGGGATGGCGATACCGGGGGGAACGCTTGGCGTCGATGAAGTGACGGACGAACTGATCTATCGCGGACCGAACGTGATGATGGGCTACGCAGAATCGCGCGAGGACTTGGCGAAGGGCGATGAACTGGACGGCACGCTGCGTACGGGGGACCTGGCGCGGCGGGACGACGACGGCTATTTCTACATTACGGGGCGGCTGAAGCGGTTCCTGAAGATGTTCGGCAAACGCTTCAACCTCGACGACGTGGAGAAGCTTCTCAACAAGCGCTTAAGCGGAAGCGTGGCCTGCTATGGGCGTGACGACCTGCTTATGGTAGCGGCGGAACCTGGAGACAATGTAAACGCGATTCAGAGCATTGTCTGCGAAACGTTTGACTTGCCGCGACCGGCGGTGCAGGTCATCGCGGTGACGGAACTGCCTCGCACAGCGAATGGGAAGCTTGACTACAAACGGCTGGCAGAAACAAGGGTAGAAAATTCGGTGGCGGTGACGGGCTAAGGGGACATGTCGAAAGAGACAGTAAATTCGGAAGTACGGCGTGCGGCGCCGACGAACGGCGGGCGAACAGCTGTAGAAGATGTGCTGGCCAACATTTGGGCGACGGTACTGCGGGTGCCACGCGTGGATCGCCATGCGAATTTCTTCGAGATCGGTGGTGATTCCCTGAAGGCCATGGAGATCATCAGCCGCGTCCGCGAAACCCTACAAGTTGACCTCCCGCTCATCAGCTTCTTTCAAGACCCAACCGTAAGCCATCTCGCAGAGGTCTTGACAGGCGGTCGTCAGGATGTGGAAGACGCACTCTCGACGATCTGGAAAGAAGTATTACGTGTGCCTGACGTGGATCCGGACGCCGACTTCTTCCAGATTGGCGGCGATTCCCTGAAGGCCATGGAGGTCATTGCGCGGGTGGGAGAGGTCCTTCAGGTGGACCTGCCATTGCTTGCGTTCTTTGAGAATCCGACGATCCGCCATCTAAGTGATGTTCTTAGTGTAAAGCCGGAAAGTACCGAGTCCCAAATGGCAAAGATTTGGGAGGAGGTGCTGCACACTTCCGAGGTCGAGAAGAACGCGAACTTCTTCGATATCGGTGGCGATTCCCTGAAGGCCATGGAGGTGATCGTTCGGGTCAGCGAGTTATTGCGGGTCGACCTTCCGCTGCTCGCGTTCTTTGAGGAACCGACGGTCGCGCACCTTAGTGCGGTCGTCGACGAGCTAAAGTCCACGGGTACGACGCCGGCGATCCAGCGAGCGGGCGATCGCACTGAGTTTCCGCTGTCCTACTCGCAGCAGGTGTGGTGGCTGCTGGAGCAACAGAACCCGGAAGCGGGCATTTACAACAAGCCCCGCATTTTCCGTATTCGCGGCGAAGTTGATTCGCTCGTGATGGAGCGCAGCCTCAACGAACTGCGGCGGCGCCACGAGATTCTGCGCGTTCGCTTCGTTTCGGGTGTCAATGGTCCGGCTCAGATCGTCGAGGAAGGCGGCTCGCTGCAATTTGCTTTTAGCGATTTGTCCGCAGAGGAGCCCTATCGGCGCGAGTCGATTGCGATGAAGCTCGCGTTGCAGACCGTCCGTGAGCCACTGTTGGCTCAGGACCAGGTTCAACGCGCGCGACTAATCCGGCTCTCCGCGGATGACTTCCTGCTGTGCATTGCAGAGCACCACGTAGTCAATGACGGCTTCACTGGTAGCATCCTGCTCGACGAACTGGGCGCCATCTATGACGCTTTCGCGGATGGAAAAGCCAACCCGCTGCCACCCCTGGACCTGCACTACACCGATTACGCAGTCTGGGAGCAGCAATGGATGCAAGGTGAGCGTCTGGCTGGAGAGTCGGAGTACTGGCGCTCGACTTTGCGTGATACACCCACCTCGATTGCTCTCCCAACGGATGGCTCGCCGAGGCAGGAACCGGACCGGCGCGGTCACCTGCGATCGCTCTTCTTCTCACCGGAATCGTTGCAACGTCTGCGGGCGTTTCGCCACCGCGCAAGGTACAACTCAGTTCACAGTACTGTCGGCGGCTTTGCGGCTCTTGCTGTACCGGTGGTCGGGACAGGCAGACTTCTCGCTGGGCACAACGGCCAGTAATCGCAGCCGCAGCGGAACGGAGAGGATGGTCGGGCCGTTTGTGAATCCTCTTCCGATTCGGAACCAGGTACCGGTGACGGGAAGCGCACTCGACCTGTTGCGCAGTGAGAAGAGAGCCGTGATGGAGGCCTTCGCGCACCAGGACTGCCCGTTCGCGAAAATCGTTGAGGCGGTGAATCCGGAGCGCACGAGCAACGACAATCCGCTCTTTAATGTCGGCTTTGTGATGGAGAACTTTCCGGAGATCGAATTGAAAGGCCGGCACTTTGAAGCCGAGTACCTTAACTTCGATCCGGAAGCGTCCCTCCTGGATTTACGGTTCGTGGCTATCGAAAAGCACGGTGGTTTGCGGCTCTCGTGCGAATACAAGAGTGCCTTGTTTGCTCCGGAAACGGTGGACGCGCTTCTACACGCCTATGCCGCGATGCTGGACGCCATCGCAAGTGAGCCGTCGAAGCTGGTTGCGGACTTTGCGCTCCCCGCGACGCTGGTACAGCAATCCGAGCGAAGCGCGGCGGCGGGCAAGCAACGTGTCGTTGTTGCTGCCACTTATACGGCCGAGCCTATCCGCGAGCCGTTGGAATTTTGGCTCAAACAACTCGGCATGCCGACGCACATCGAGTTTGCGTTGTTTAACCAGGTATTCCAGCAACTGCTGGATCCTGCGAGCCTGTTCGCGACCAACGAGATGGGCGCCAACGTCGTGCTGCTACGCATTGAGGATTTGCGAGGCGTCGAAGGCCCAGCGGACGACGGCTCTGAACAGGTAGTGGATGCGGGCGTCGCGGAGTTATTGGCGGCGCTGCGAAGCGGCAGCCCCACGTCAGTCTGCACCGATTATCGTCGTGATCGGTCCGGCCTCGGAGTCAGTGCTCAAAGACAAGATACTGGCGCAAGTAATAGAACGTGCCGAAGCCAAACTCATTGCTGCAGCGCGCGCAATTGCTGGTATCCGGGTGGTTTCATCTTCCGAGTTGCGCGAAGCCTACCCGGTAACTGCCTACGACGACCAGTACAGCTACCGGGTCAGCCATGTGCCGTATAAGCCTGCGATGTTTGTTGCATTGGCAAGTATGGTAGCGCGGTGCCTCCAGGCGACACGAGAACCGGGTTACGACGTGATTGTCGTCGATGCCGACACTCTGGCAGGGACAAGAGACTCAAACGAAGCCTTGCAGACATTTCTGGCCGAGCAGGACGCTTCGGGCAAGATCTTATGCTTGTGCAGCCGGAACGCTGAATCAGAAATTGCGGCAACTCTCGAAAATACCGGGTCGAAGCTCGATTCGCAGCAGTTTGCGGCCTCGCGGTTCGGGGTAAGCGCGAAATCCGATGCGGTGAAAGAGTTCACGGACGAGTTGGGACTCGATCTACACAGAGTGATTCTCGTTACCAGTGACCCAATCGATGCTCTGGAAGTTCGAACCAACTGTCCTGCGGTTCTGGTCGCGGAGCTGCCGCAGAATTCCGCGAACTGGCCAGCATTCCTGAAACACTATTGGGCATTCGACGCGCCGCTGAGCTCTCAGTCTTCGAATCGAGCGGACCTGCTCGATAAGACCGGCACGTTGCGCGACATCGCCACTGAGCTCACAACCGTGGACGCAATAGCGCGGGCGATAGATTCTGCAAAGATAATGCGAGCCCGCGTAGCGGGGACCTATGCTGCGCCGCGATCGCCGGTAGAAGAATTCCTGGCCGACGCCTGGAGCCACCTGCTGAGAATCGAGCGGCCGAGCATTCACGACAACTTCTTCGCTTTGGGCGGCCACTCGTTGATGGCTGCCCAGGTGATCGCCCGGGTGCGGCAGACACTGGCGATCGAACTGCCGCTACGTGCGATGTTCGAAGCGCCCACGATTGCTCAGTTCGCGGAACGTATCGATACCGAGCGCCGTGCCAGTACCGGATTGGTCGTGCCGCCGATCCTGCCAGTCGCCGCGCGAGGGCGAGTTGCCGCTCTCCTTTGCGCAGCAGCGCCTGTGGTTCATCGATCAGCTCGAACCCGGCAGCGCGATGTACAACCTCGCGTCGATGTATCGCATGCGAGGGTTCCTGAACACGCCTGCGCTGGAGAAGACGATCAACGAGATTGTGCGTCGTCACGAATCGTTGCGCTCGGCATTTCGCAACATTGACGGCAATCCGGTGCTGGTCATAACGACGGACGTCCAACTCGCGCTGGATGTCATTAACGTGGCGGGAGCGGACGAGGCGCAGCGGGAAGCCGAGCTTCAGCGGCTCGCGCGTGCGGAAGCAAAACAGCCCTTCGACCTGTCGACCGGCCCACTTTTCCGAGCCAAGCTGTTTCGCCTGGATGATGAACACCATGTGCTGATGGTCGTGGTGCATCACATAGCAGGCGACGGCTGGTCCGGAAGCCTGATCGCGGGCGAGATGGCCGCGCTATACGACGCATTTGCGCAGGATAAGCCATCGCCACTACCAGAGCTGGGCGTCCAGTACGCCGATTTTGCGGTTTGGCAACGCCAGTGGATGCAGGGCGAGGTTCGCGAGAAGCAACTCGACTACTGGTACCACCAGCTTTCCGGTGCCCCGCCGGTCCTGGAACTACCGACCGACCGGCCGCGGCTGGCGGCGCAACACCATCGCGGAGCGCTGCATACGTACCCCATGCCCCAGGTGCTCGTTGACCGCCTGCATGCGTTCAGCCGCAGCGAAGGTGTGACTCTATTTATGACGCTGCTGGCGGCCTTCCAGACCCTGATGTCGCGTTACTCCGGGCAGGACGACATCGTAGTCGGGTCGCCCATCGCCGGTCGAGTTTGCACCGAAGTCGAACCGCTGATTGGATTTTTCGTGAACACGGTGGCCCTCCGAGGCGACCTCTCTGGGAATCCTACGGTTCGCGAGTTCCTCGGTCGAGTGAAGGAAGTTTCCCTCAGCGCCAACGCCCATCAGGACATTCCGTTTGAAGAGGTGGTTGAGCATCTTCATCCTGAGCGCAGTCTTAGTTACAACCCGATTTTCCAGGTGGCATTCGGGCTGCAGAATGCACCCCGAAGGGCCTTTGAAGCGTCCGGCCTCAAAGTGGAGCGCAGTCCCGTACACCAGGGAACGTCAATCTTTGATATGCACTGGTACGGCCTTGAAACCGACGAAGGGCTGCTCTTGCGGGTGGAATACAACACCGATCTCTTCCGGCCCGCCACGATAGACCGTGCCGTGGGCCATTTCGAAAGGCTGTTGGAGAGATTCGTCGCCCATCCCGAAAAGCGTCTTGGCGAGTTGTCGTTCCTGACCGGGGAAGAAGTCCGGACCTTGCTCGTGGATTGGAACAAGACGTCCGTCGGCTATCCGTATGACGTATGCGCCCACGAGTTGTTCGAACGCTGGGCCGAGTCGGCTCCAGAGAATTTGGCGGTTGCTGACAACAGCCGGCGGTTAACTTACGGCGAGCTTAACCAGCGCGCGAACCAGTTGGCGCGCTATCTCCGGAGCCGTGGCGTTGGGCCGGAAACCGTGGTGGCGATCTGCATGGATCGGTCACTGGATATGGTGGTCAGCATCCTGGGGGTGGTGAAGGCCGGAGCCGCCTATCTTCCCATGGACCCCGCCTACCCCACGGAGCGCCTCGATTTCATGCTCAAGGATGCGCAGGTTCCTGTGCTTCTCAGCGTGTCGACCCAGATGGTCGACTTGCCCGCCTTCGAAGGTGTGATCTGTCTTGATCGCGACTGGGACGAAATCAGCAGGCAGGAAGCGACCAATCTCCCGCACGAAGCGGAACCGGGCAATCTCGCGTATGTGATCTATACCTCGGGATCGACCGGCAAACCCAAAGGTGTGGAGATTGAGCATCGCGCTTTGATGAATTTGATCGCCTGGCATCAGCGCGAATACGAAGTGCAGCCCAGCGATCGGGCCACTCAGATAGCTTCGCCGGCCTTCGATGCATCGGTCTGGGAGATTTGGCCCTATCTGGCGTCGGGAGCGTCAATCCATATTCCCGACGAGGAGACAAGAACGTCGCCCTTGCCGTTGTTGCGCTGGCTGGAGCGCGAAGGCATCACTCTGACCTTCCTGCCGACACCGCTCGCGGAGGCGATGCTCGATGCCCTGCGAGGTTTTGATGCTGCCCGGCTGAAACTCAGGGCGGTGCTGACGGGCGGCGACAAATTACACCAGCCCTCCGAACAAGTGCTGCCGTTCCGGCTGGTAAACCACTACGGGCCCACCGAAAACACGGTCGTCACCACCTGGGCTACGGTTTCTCCTGACTGGGATTCGATGCCGCCCATCGGGAAGCCCATCGCCAATACGCGTGTATACGTTTTGGATCGGAACATGGCCCCCGTTCCAGTCGGTGTTCCGGGAGAACTTTACATCGCCGGCGACGGCCTGGCTCGAGGTTACCGAAACCGGCCCGATACCACCGCTGAAAAGTTCGTCCCCGATCCTTTTAGCAAAAATGCTGGAGATCGGCTGTATCGTACCGGGGACCGGGTTCGGTATCTGCCCGACGGCAACATCGAGTTTCTCGGGCGCCTCGACCAGCAAGTCAAGGTTCGCGGCTTCCGAATTGAGCTGGGAGAAATCGAAGCTGTTCTGGGTCAACATCCAGCGGTCAAGGAATGTGTGGTTGATGTTCGACAGGATGCGGCGGGAAGCCAACGCCTCGCTGCCTACATCGTGACTGACGCTGTCGAAGGTCGAACTGGACCGCTCCCGCAACCCAGTAATTCCGATGTCATCGGCCAAATTCGCGCCTGGACGAAAGAGCAACTGCCCGAGTACATGGTTCCTTCGGCATTTGTCGAGATGGGATCCATACCCCTGACCGCGAACGGAAAAGTCGACCGGCGGGCGCTTCCTGCGCCCCGATTTGGACGGGACGAGACGGCTAATTTCGTCGAGCCGCGCACCCTGACCGAAGAGCACTTAGCTGCGATCTGGTCCGATGTGCTGCACGTCACTAGAGTCGGCGTGCATGACGATTTCTTCGAGTTGGGCGGCCATTCGCTGCTGGCGACTCAGGTGGTCTCGCGCATCCGCGAATGGGCCGGCATTGAGATTCCGCTGCGTTTTCTGTTCGAATCCAGGACTATCGCTGGGTTAGCCCCACGAATCGACAAAGTCAGGGCGGGACGGACGGAAGAGATAAGTCCCATTCCCCGCACGCTACGCGAGAAACCGTTGCCGCTATCGTTCGCCCAGCAGCGGCTGTGGTTCCTGGACCAGCTCGATCCCAACAGTCCTCTGTACAACGCCCCCTGGGCGATCCGCATGAAAGGCAACGCTCGATCATGACGCTTTGGAGAAGGCCCTGAACGAGCTCGTCCAACGTCACGAAGTGTTCCGTACAACATTTACTTCCGTGCAAGGCGAGCCGTACCAGGTAATCGCGCCGGAACTGAAAGTGAAGGTCGCCACCTCGGACATTAGCAACGTCGATCCCGCAAAACGCGAAGACGAAGTTCAGCATTTGGTGCTCGAGGAGGTGCGCCGTCCGTTCAACCTCCAGAGCGGACCAGTCTTCCGTGCCACATTGCTGCGCCTGGACGACGCAGAACATGTTCTGTTGTT
Organism: uncultured Acidobacteriaceae bacterium; assembly: GCA_963738905.1. Lineage (GTDB taxonomy): Bacteria > Acidobacteriota > Terriglobia > Terriglobales > Acidobacteriaceae > DASRAA01. Next base: position 847,818 of record CAVTYG010000002.1, on the reverse strand, counting down.
GAACAGTCATCACATTGCGAATGATGGCTGGTCGCTGTGGCAATTCATTAAGGACCTCGGCACCGCTTACGAGGCGATCTGTGTCGGTCGGCCTTCTGGGCTTTCTGAGCTGCCAATTCAATACGGAGACTTCGCCGTATGGCAGCGAAACTGGATGACCGGCGAAGTACTCGAGAAACAGCTGGCGTACTGGAAGAAGCAACTCGACGGCGCGCCCGATACTCTGGAGCTGCCGACTGACCGCCTTCGTCCCACCGAACTCAGCAATCAAGGATCCGTCGAGAGACTCACCTTGCCTAAGGCCCTCTCCGACAAACTGGGCAGATTCAGCCGCAGCGAGAACGCCACGCTTTACATGACGCTGCTGGCCGCTTATCAGGTCTTGCTATACCGCTATTCCGGGCAGGAAGACATTGTGGTGGGATCTCCTATCGCGAACCGTACTCGCTCGGAAACCGAAGGGCTGATCGGCTTTTTCGTAAACACGATTCTGATGCGCACAGATCTCTCAGGCAATCCCACCTTCCGGGATCTGACCCGCCGCGTCCACGAAGGGGCCCTGGGAGCATATGCGAATCAAGACGTTCCCTTTGAGAAGCTGGTCGAAGTGCTGCGGCCCGATCGCTATTTGGGCAGGCTCCCTCTGTTTCAGGTGTGGTTCGCGCTGCAAAACGTGCCGCGGACTGAGTTTCGTCTCGGCGGTCTCGAACTCACCTCGATTGACACGCACAACGGGACATCGAAATTTGATCTTGGGTTGTTCACTGTTGAAAGACCGGACGGTCTGTATTGCACCGTAGAGTACTCGACGGACCTATTTGACGCGTCGACCATCAAACGGTTCCTGGCACACTACCAAGTTCTTCTCGAAGCTATTGCGGAAGACCCCGACCAGCGCATTGGTGAACTACCCCTGCTGACGGAAGAAGAGCAACAACAGGTGGTCGTCCAATGGAACGATACCGCGCATGAGTATCCGCGCGAGCGCTCTCTGCACCAGTTCATCGAAGAGCAGGTCGGGCTCACACCGGATGCGCCGGCCCTGGTCTTCGAATCGCAACAACTGAGCTACCGGGAACTCAACGCCCGCGCCAATCAGCTGGCCCACCGGTTGCGAAAGATGGGCGTTGGTCCGGAGAAGCTGGTGGCGGTCTGCGCCGAGCGTTCGGTGGAGATGGTGCTGGCTTTGCTCGCAACCATGAAGGCGGGTGGTGCCTACGTTCCCATCGATCCCGACTATCCCAAGTCTCGCTTGAAAGTGATGCTTGAGGACTCCGAGCCGCCTGTCTTACTAACGCAAGAGCACCTCTTGGAACTCCTGCCCGAACATGCCATTCCGACGATCTGCCTCGACCGCGACTGGCACACGATTGCGGCCGAATCCATCGCGAACCCGGAATTGATTACGACGGGCAAAGATCAGGCATACATGATCTATACGTCGGGTTCGACCGGAAATCCGAAGGGCGTTCCCAACGTACACGAAGGCATTGTGAACCGCCTCCTGTGGATGCAGGACGCCTATCGGTTGGATGGTACGGACCGGGTGATGCAGAAGACGCCGTACAGCTTCGATGTTTCGGTGTGGGAGTTCTTCTGGCCGCTGATGACGGGTGCCTGTCTCGTAGTGTCGCGCCCCGAAGGGCACAAGGACCCGAGCTACCTCGTCAAACTCATCAGGGAACAGAACATTACCACCATGCATTTCGTGCCTTCCATGCTGCGCATCTTTTTGGAGACGGACGGCGTAGAGCAGTGCACTAGCCTGCGTCGCGTGATCTGCAGCGGAGAGGCACTTCCGCTGGATGTCGTGCAGCGCTTCTTTGAGAGATCGACGGCGGAATTACATAACCTCTACGGTCCCACCGAGGCGGCCGTCGACGTCAGCTACTGGCATTGCCGTGCTGATAGTGGCCTGTCGATTGTGCCCATCGGTAAGCCCATCTGGAACACGCAACTGTATATTCTCGACCGCTTCCTCCAGCCTGCGCCCGTGGGAGTGCCGGGCGAATTGCACATTGGCGGCGTCAACCTGGCGCGCGGTTACATGAAGCAGCCGGAACTGACAGCGCAGAAGTTCATCTCCGATCCTTTCAGCACGGAACTTGGAGCCCGCCTCTACAAAACCGGAGACCTGGCAAAGTTCCTGCCGGACGGAAATATTGAGTATCTGGGCCGCATCGATCATCAGGTAAAGATTCGCGGCTTCCGAATCGAGTTGGGAGAAATTGAGACGGCACTCGACTCCCATCCCGGGGTAAAGCAAAGCGTAGTGATGGCGCGGGAAGACGCGCCCGGGGACAAGCGCCTGGCGGCGTATGTCGTGCCCGATCCCGACTATCGCGGCGAGGATGAAAGCGGGCCCGGCGACGCGCTCAGCTCGCAACAGGTTTCGCAGTGGACCGAAGCCTTTGACGAAGCCTACCGGCGTGGCGGCGGGGTTGAAGAAGCCACCTTCAACATCAAAGGATGGGACAGCAGCTATACCGGAGAGCCCATCCCCAGTGAAGAAATGCGGGTCTGGGTGGAGACCACGGTGGACCGCATCAAGGCATTGCGGCCGCATCGTGTTTGGGAGATCGGTTGCGGTACCGGTCTCTTGCTGTTCCGTGTGGCGCCCGGGTGCGAGCACTATTACGGTACGGACATCTCGCAGACCGCCCTCGGTTTTCTGGAGCAACAGCTACGGCGGCCGGAGTTACACCTGCCGCAGCTCGAGCTCGCGCGCAAGGCGGCGCACGAATTCGACGCATCCATGAGTGGGCAGTTTGACGCTGTGGTGTTGAACTCGGTAATTCAGTATTTTCCTGATCTCGACTACCTGATGACCGTGCTCGAAGGCGCGGTGCGGTCAGTCCGCTCAGGTGGAGCGGTGTTCATAGGCGATATACGCAGTTTGCCACTCTTGGAAGCGTTTCACGCCTCGGTTGCGGCCTTTAAAAGTGATGATTCCACAACCCGTGACGAGTTCGGGCGGCGGGTACAGAAGGGAATTCAGCAGGAAGGCGAACTGGTCGTCGATCCAGACTTCTTCCGCGCCATTCGGCATCGCTTCCCGGAAGTCACCCATGTGGAAATCCAGCTCAAACGCGGCCGGGCGCACAACGAACTCACAGAGTTCCGTTATGACGTGATACTGCACGTTGGCCGGCAAGCGCCCCCACAGGTCGAGTGCGCATGGCTTGATTGGAGACGCCAGGGGCTGACCCGCGAGTCACTCGTCGAGATCCTCCAAAAGACCCAGCCGGAGATGCTTGGGCTAACGGGCGTGCCCAACTCCCGCTTGCGGTCGGCTGCGTTAGCCGTGCAATGGCTTACTGCGGAAGACGGCGGCACTACGATTGGCGATCTTCGCAAGCACATTGCCGAGAAGGCATCCTCAACGGCAATCGAGCCCGAAGATTTGTGGAGCCTTGAGAACGAGCTGCCATATCAGGTTGAGATACGCGCATCCAAACCAGCCGTAGACGGTTGTTGTGACGTCGTATTCCGGCGCCGCAATGCTCAGGGCGATGTGGCCGACTACACCCTGGTGAGCTTCCCTGGTGAATCCGATACGCCGCGGTCATGGGCGTCCTACGCCAATAATCCCCTTCGCCAGAGAATCCTCGGCAAGCTGGTGCCGCAATTGCGTGCCTACGTCGGCGGCAAATTGCCGGAGTACATGGTTCCCTCGGCGTTCGTGCTTCTCGATGAGATGCCGCTCTCATCCAACGGCAAGATCAACCGCCGTGCCCTGCCTGCGCCCGAGCAGCCCCGTTCGGATTCGTACTCCCGCTCCCGGTTGCCGCAGAGCCCCATCGAGGAGATGGTGTTGGCGATCTTTGCCGATGTTCTGCGGGTCGAGAGTCTGGGCCTGGACGACAACTTCTTCGAGATGGGCGGACATTCCCTTTCGGCGACACAGGTAGTGTCGCGCATTCGGCAAAACTTGCACGTCGATTTACCGGTCCGCTCCGTATTTGAGTCGCCCACGGTGGCGACTCTGTCACGGGCCGTAGACCAGCAGCAGCGTGGCAAGGAAGGACTTGCTCCGCCCATTGAGCGCGTGCCACGCAATCAGAAGCTGCCTCTTTCGTTCGCCCAGCAACGTTTGTGGGTGCTTGACCAGATAGAGCCTGACAACCCGCTTTACAACTTGCCCCGGCCTATTCGCTTGAAGGGGCCACTCAACGTTCAAGCGCTGGAAAAAGCACTCCAGGGAATTGTCGCGCGTCACGAAGTGCTGCGCACGAACTACGTCGCGGAGAAGGGACAGCCGTATCAGGTAATCGCCCAGGATCCTCGCGGGGCGCTGCGAGTTCTAGATCTAAGCAGCCTTTCTGGCGCGGAACGTGACAAGGAGGTCTTCCGCCTGGTGAACGACGAGGGTTACATCCCGTTTGACTTGGCTAAGGATCCCATCATGCGGTACGTTCTCTTCAAAATGGGCGAGGAAGATCACGTTCTGCTGATTACCACCCACCACATTGCCGATGACGGCTGGTCCACCGGAATTCTCCTCCGCGAACTCACAGAACTCTACAATGCAGAGGCCGAGGGCAAGCCGTCGCCCCTTCCGGAACTGGCAATACAGTACGCCGATTATGCGGTGTGGCAACGCAACTGGGTGCAAGGCGAAATGCTCGAGCAACAGCTCAGTTACTGGCGGCGGCAGTTGGATGGTGCGCCTCCGCTGCTTTTGATTCCGACCGACCATCCTCGGCCAGACAAGCCGACCTTTCAGGGCGCAATGCATCGTTTCGTGTTGCCCGCGAATTTGTTGGAATCGGTCCGCGCGCACAGCCGACAGCAGGGCGCGACGTCATTTATGACGATGCTGAGCGGGTTCCAGACCCTGCTCTTGCACTACACGAAGCAATCTGACATCGTTCTGGGAACCGACCTCGCCAACCGCACCACCGTCCAGACCGAAGCGTTGATCGGCTTCTTCGTGAACTTGCTTGCTCTTCGCACAGATTTGTCGGGAGACCCAACCTTCTCCGAGTTAGTGGAGAGGAACCGGGAAATGGCGTTGGGCGCGTACGCTCACCAGGACGTACCGTTCGATAAACTCGTCGAAGAGCTCCAGCCTGAGCGCAACTTGAGCCACAATCCGATCGTTCAGGTTTTGTTCGTGCAGCAGAATACCCCAAGGTCATCCAAGAAAATGACTGGCCTGACCATCGACAGGTTTCCAATTGATGTTTCGTCAAAGTTCGACATGGCGGTGTTCGTGTCGGAAACGAACCAGGGCGTCGAAGGAAGCTGGGTGTACAGCTCCGAGTTGTTTGACGCAAGCACCATCGCCCGCATGGCTGCGATGTATCAACTGGTGCTGGAGACTGCAACTGCAAATCCAGCAATGCGGTTGAGTGCGCTGACCGAACTCCTGGCGGGCGAAGACAAGATACAGCGAGCCTCGCAGCACCAGGAGTTTCGTCAGGCTAGCGCCCAGAAATTAAAGACTGCAAAACGTAAGACGCTGACATAAGCGCCGGTGAATTGAGGAGATAGGGCCCATGGGGAACCAGACGGTTGCAGGATTTCGCCTTTCTAACCAGCAGGAAAGAACCTGGTCGCAGCACACTGGCACAGCGGCGCCGTACTGGAGCGAGTGTGAGCTGGTTTGGGAAGGTCCGGTTGACGCGGAAAAGCTCCGTGACGCCGTTCGAGGCGTCGTTGCGCGTCATGAAATTCTGCGTACGGTCTTCCATCGTCAGACGGGTCTGGTTCTGCCGTTCCAGGTCATCCTCGAACCTTCCGATTTTGCCTGGCAGTCGGTCGACCTTAGCGGATTAGACGAGACGAGCCGTCATGCGCGGATCTCCGAACTTGTCGCAAAACGGGATGCAGACATCGATCTGGAAAAGGGACCGATGCTGCAAGTGGTATTGGCGAAAATTGCTCCAGCAGAATCGCTGATGGTTATCAGTCTGCCCGCGCTTTGTGGCGACTTGCGAACACTACAGAACCTGACGGGCGAAATCAGTGAAGCATATCGCGGGGCTGTGCCGGCAGAGGATGTCATGCAGTACGCCGACGTAGCTGAGTGGCAGGCGGAGCTGCTCGGCAGTGACGAATCGAAAGCAGGCCGCGACTACTGGAAGAGTTACTGCCAGAAGATCGACTTCTCCTTGCTCGATTCACCTCTGGCTCCGTTCGAATCAAAGTCAGAGGGTGCATTCGATGTCGATATCGTAGAAACGTGGATTGACGTCAAGGCGCTGGGCTCCCATGCGGGCGCGTCGTTACACGATTTTCTCCTGGCGTGCTGGCTCGTGTTCTTGTCGAGAATGACCGGAGCACCAGACATTACCGTCGGCTGCTATTTCGACGGACGCAGCTACACCGAACTGGCCGGTGCGTTTGGCGCCTTTGCGCGGTATCTTCCCCTGCATTCCAGCTTTTCGGGCGACGCGCCGCTTCAGTCCGTCCTGCAACGGGTACAGCATGACATGGCTGAGTTTCGTAGCTGGCAGGACAGCTTCTCTTGGACTAGTGCCGTGCCGGACGCTGATAAGGAACACGGGCCGACACTTCCTCTCGCCTTCCAGTATTCGGAGGTTCCTGACGCGAACACCGCAGCCTCGGCGAAACTTGTTACTGTCCGACAGCAGTCGTGCAGTGAACGTTTCAAGCTTGAACTCGCCACAACCCGACGCGGCGAACAATTAGGGCTTGGCCTGAGGTTTGACCGCGGTTCCTTGCGGCGTGACTTAGTGGAGCGCTGGAGTCGGCACTTCCTGACATTCGTAGTCGGGGCCGCAACAGCTCCTGAAACTCCAGTTGGTCGTCTCCCCCTGCTTTCTGAGGCCGACCGCCGTCAACTCCTGGTGGATTGGAACCAGACCTCTGCGCAATACCCCCGTGAGCTGTGCATTCAGCAGTTGTTTGAAGCGCAAGCCGCCCGAACACCCGACGCGCCCGCCTTACGCTTCCAGGACGATTGCCTGAGCTATGGCCAACTGAACGAACGGGCCAACCAGTTGGCGCACTTCCTGCGCAGTAAGGGCGTCGGTCCAGATTCTCTCGTAGGGGTAGCTCTTGAAAGAAGCATGGGCATGATGGTTGCAGTTCTGGCCATCCTGAAAGCCGGCGGAGCTTACGTGCCCCTTAGCGCGGATCACCCCAAGTCGCGTCTGGCGCAACAACTCGTCGGCGCTACTGCTGTAATCACCGAAGGTAAGTTCGAATGCCTGATGCCCGCGTTCAGTGGCGCGACAATCCTCATCGACCGTGATCGCGAGAAATGGTCAACGCAGCCGCTGACCAATCCCGAGCTGACAACCGGTCCTGAGCAATTTGCCTATGTGATCTACACTTCAGGTTCGACTGGGACACCCAAGGGCGTCGCGGTGCGTCATCGCAATCTCGTCAACTACACCGCGTTCATTGAAGAACGGCTGGAGCTGGAAAAATACGGCGAACCGCTGCATTTTGCCACCGTTTCGACCCTCGGCGCGGACCTCGGCAACACTTGCATTTATCCGTCCCTGGTGTCGGGGGGATGCCTGCATGTAATCGCTCACGATGTTGCCTCCGACAGTCAACGCCTGAAAGAGTATGCGGCGAAGTATCCGTTCGACGTCTTAAAGATCGTTCCATCACATTTGCTGGCGCTCCTGAACTCCGGCGGAGGCAGGGAAGTGCTGCCCCGCAAGGTTCTGATTACCGGTGGTGAGGCGCTGACGATTCCTCTTGTCGAGAAGATTGGGGCGACTGGAGCCGCCTGCGAACTGCTGAACCATTACGGACCAACTGAAACGACGGTCGGATCGCTGACGTTGCGCGTCAAGGAGTTCGATTGGGCAAGTTCGTCGGCTCAAACCATCCCGATAGGCAGGCCTATCGCAAATACGCGCATTTATGTTCTCGATTCGGACGGCGACCCCGTGCCCATTGGAGTTGGCGGAGAGTTGTACATCGCAGGCGACGGTGTAACCGCTGGCTACATCGATCAACCCGAACGCACCGCGGAACGGTTCGTGCCCGAGAAGCATGGCCCTGATCCGAGTGCGCGAATGTATCGCACCGGCGACCTCGTGCGCTATCTCCCCGATGGCAACATCGAATTTCTTGGGCGTGCCGACGATCAGGTCAAGATTCGCGGTTTCCGTATCGAACTGGGCGAAATCGAATCCGTGCTGCTGAAATTCGACGGTGTAAAGCAGGCGGTAGTGCTTGCGCAGGCAGATGAGCGGGGCGATAAGTCACTGGTCGCCTACGTCGTAGGCTCAGCTGCAGCCGCCGACCTTCGGACCCACCTCCGCACTCAATTGCCCGACTACATGGTCCCATCGGCAATTATTGATCTTCCGAAACTGCCGCTGACCTCCAACGGCAAGATCGATCGCCAGGCATTACCCAAGCCGGAGGACGTAGCGACTTCGGATAAGGAGCCCGTTGCGCCGCGGACTCCGACCGAGGAAGTCGTTGCCTCGATTTGGGCCGAGGTCTTGAAGCGGGAGAACATTAGTGTAGAGGACAACTTCTTCGAAATCGGTGGCCATTCTCTGTTGGCAACTCAGATCGCCTCCCGCCTGCGCGAGCATTTTCAGACGCCGGTAGCCGTACGAACTGTTTTTGAAACGCCCACCGTTGCCGAACTCGCTCGCAAGCTCGACACCGTGCGGCGCGTGGACCAGGGTTTGGTTCCCCCGCCGATAACGCCGGTCTCACGTACTGGTTCACTGCCGCTGTCGTTTGCGCAGGAACGTCTTTGGGTGCTGGACCGCATCGAGCCCAACAATCCCCTCTACAATATCCCGCGAGCGCTCCGATTGAAGGGGGCTTTACAGACGGCTGCGCTGGAGAGGGCGTTGAACGAGATCGTTCGCCGCCACGAATCGCAACGCACCACGTTCGCCGTCGTGGACGGCCATCCGGTGCAGGTAATCGCCTCGTCATTGAGCCTGCCCCTGGTGGTGGAAGATCTCACCGGTTCTCCTGACGTTACGCGTGAATCCGAAGCTCGGCGCATCGCAATCGACGAATCAATGCAGCCATTTGACTTGACGAAAGGGCCCTTGGTGCGGGTTCGCTTGTTGAAGCTGGGCGATTCCGAGCACGTGCTGCTGCTGACCATGCATCACATCATCAGCGATGCCTGGTCTGCCGGTATCTTCGTACAGGAGCTCGGCGCACTCTACGAAGCCTTCGCCGCCGGCAAGCCGTCACCCCTTTCCGATCCGGCCGTGCAGTACGCCGATTATGCCGCGCAAGAGCGTGGTTGGCTCCAGGGAGAAGTGCTTGATAAGCAGTTGGCGTTCTGGCGCGATCGACTGAAGGGCGCGCCCGCCGTCATTAAGCTGCCGCTTGATCGCCCGCGTCCCGAGAACCGGAGCTATGCCGGCGGATTCGAGCGCATCTTAATTACGCCAGAAACTCTGGGCCCCCTGAAAGAACTGGCACGACAGGAAGGCGCCACTCTGTTCATGACGTTGATGGCGGTCTTCCAGACCATGCTTTCGAAGTACAGCGGCGACGAGCAGATTGTCGTGGGTACCGACCTCGCCAATCGAACCACACCCGAAACCGAGCGGATGATTGGCTTCTTCATCAATCTCCTTGCCGTTCGGACTGATCTTTCCGGAAATCCCACCTTCCGCGAATTGCTCGGACGCGTTCGGAATGGACTCCTCGAATCCTACGCCCACCAGGAAGTGCCATTCCCTAAGATTGTGCAGGACGTGCAACCCGAGCGAAGCGCCACACACAATCCGCTGGTTCAGGTCCTATTCGTGATGCAGAATGTGCCTCGTGCCAAGCGCGAAATGGCAGGCCTCCAACTCGAACCGTACGAGGTTCCGGCCACAACCTCAAAATTTGATATGGCAGTGTTTGTAAATGAGAAACCCGAAGGCCTTACGGGATACTGGGTGTACAGCACCGAACTCTTCGACACTCCCACGATTCAGCGCATGATCAGGCACTTCTCCAATCTGGCGCAAAACGTGGCCGCTCAGCCCGACGCGCGGCTGACCGCCTTGGCGATGCTTACTCCGGAAGAGATCGCCCAGCAAGAGGAAGAAAAGAAGAAGCGGAAGCAGGCGTCGTTCAGTAAATTGAAGTCAACCGCTCCTACTGCTGTTGGCCTTGCCCATGAAGACGGAAAGTAATTTGGGTCGAGCAGCAAATCACAATTCGGCCTGAGGCGTTGGCCTCACGTCGCTCTAGCATGGGCTGCCGCAACCAGCGCCGCGGCGTAATCGCCCCGCATGGGGACATCCCAGAGAAGCCAGCGCGCGGCATCTTGGGGATCGGGGCGCGTTGCTCGAAGCTGTGCCAGTTTCCCAGGCGTCAACGACACATCGAATCCATCCAGAGGATGCGACAGACCTTCTCCCAAAGCCTTGATGAACGCCTCTTTGCGCGTCCAACAATAGAAAAAAGCCCGATGTCGCTGTTCCGGCGGAAGGTCGTTCAGTTCCGCACGTTCAGCAAGGGAAAAGAACCGCTCTGCAATCTCAGCGGTGTTGAAGTCGCGGCGCACCTTCTCGACATCGACCCCGACTCTGCGACCTGTCGTGAAGGCCCATAGAATCATCTCCCCGGAATGGGAGATGTTGAACTCCAGTCCATTCGACTCGAGACCAATATCCAGGAGCGGCTTTCCGTAGGGAGAATACTTGAAGCGAATGGCTGCTGGCGAGAGACCCAGGTAAGAGCCGAGCAACTGCCGCAATCCCCCGCGGGCTATCGTGTAGTTGTTTCGGTCGGCTTCAAACCGAAAACGTGCCGAACGGCCTAGCTCGTCCCGCGAAAGCAAGCTTCGGAAGTACACCAGGTCCGCATCTGACACGGTATTGCTCGAATGCCAGACCTCGATGTCATGAGAGAATTGCCGCCTGTCGGGAACATCGGTCGTAAGAAATTCTTGTATCGCGAACGGCGAAGCGAGTTGGGAGATAACCGTCATCACTCGGCCGCTGTTCTGTCAGGATGATGCTACAACCGCAGTCTGGGTGGCCTCAGCGCGCAAGTCTTCGACCGGTTCAAGCATCGGGAGCCCCGACCCTATCAGGTACTTCGAGAGGGTTGCACTGATGATCTGCACGATCGGCTCCCGCAGGATTCGGTGCTTCTCCGTAGAAATTGCACAAACATCCACACCGCCATCTGTGCGTGATCCCCATCCCATCATTGGATCGTTGATGTAATACGGTGGCTGTTTCTTGCGCTTAAACAGCAGCACCTTGGCCTTGAAATGGGGCGGCGTGAAGTTCTCGGGCCAATACGCCTGCTGCCACGGTTCAGGCGTCGGTTTGTCGCGTTTTAGCCCATGGAGCCGGTTACGGACCGCCTTGGTAAGGCGAGCAACATTATGTTCGAGCGATGCGCTACGCAGAGTACGTAGGGTCTGCTGATAGTTAAACAGCTTCCAACGCCAACGCCGATGGACAAATTGTGTAACCCAAGTGTCGAAGACCACGAACAATGCCACTTCTTCGCCGTCGGCTTCGAGTTTCATGATCATTCGCTCGGTGATCTGGCATCCGCCGCACATCGCACCCAGATAGTACGGGCCATGAGGTTGCACCGATCGCAACGCCCGGAGGTATTCAGTGGAAAGTGTCTCCAATTCTGACGAAAGAAAAGGACGCTGCAGCACTACCGGTTCCTGGGCCTGGAGCTTATAGAGCGGCTGATTGGCGTTGATGTGCCGCGCCAGTATGGCATAACCAATAGCGCGAACCCCAGGCGTTGCGATCAGGAATAACGGAGTTGTCCCGTGTCCCCCGCGCAACTCCAGTACCAGCGGCTCAGGCTCTGCTTCCGTACCCTCCGTCAACAACTGCGCCAGTGATTCAACCGTTGCTCCCCGGAACAAACTGGCTACCGGAATGCGGCGTCCCACAACTTTCTCCAACTCGCCGAGAGCTTGCACTGCCAGTAAGGAATGGCCGCCCAGGTCAAAGAAATTGTCGACAACACTGACCTGCTCTCTTCCCAGTACTTCGGCCCACACCTTTGCTATCGCCGCTTCCGTTGGCGTTCTTGGAGCGACGTACACCTTGGGAGCGACCGTCTCGGGCGAAGGCAACGCCTGCCGATCGACCTTCCCATTCGAGGTGAGCGGCAGTTTTGGCAACACCACAATCGCCGAAGGCACCATATACTCCGGCAATTGCTCTCGCACGAACGTACGTAACTCATCCGCTGTCCCGGCCTGGTCGCTGTCCGCGGCAACGTAGGCGACCAGTCGCTTATCGCCACGCTCATCTTCTTTTGCCAGGACGAACGCCTGCTTTACGCCCTTCCGCTTTGCCAACACCGATTCGATTTCTCCCAACTCGATGCGGAAGCCACGAATCTTGATCTGGTCGTCTCCGCGGCCGAGGAACTCAACATTGCCGTCGGGGAGATACCGTGCCATGTCGCCGGTGCAGTACATGCGCGCGGCGGCATCATTGACAAACGGATTCGGCACGAACCGTTCCGCCGTACGCTCCGGTTGGTTCAAATATCCTGAGGCCACTCCATCCCCGCCTATGTACAGTTCTCCCACCACCCCGGGAGGCACCGGTTCCATCTGCTTGTCGAGAATGTAAATCTGAGTGTTCGCGATCGGCCGCCCGATCGGAATACTGGCAGCCGTCGTCGTCTTCCAGTCGAATTCTTTGACGCGAAGTGTCAAAGAACCAACCGTGGTTTCCGTCGGACCGTAGTGGTTCAGGATCTCGCACTCACCTGCGAGTTCGCTTAACTGTTCGATCAGGTCCGGCGTGAGCGTCTCGCCTCCCATAATCAAATACTTCCGGGGAAGCAGATTCCGACCGTGCTCCGAATGCAGCAACGCCTTCAGATGGGATGGCACGATCTTCAGCACATCGATGGGAAACTTTCCGTTGTATTCCGCCATCGATTGGGCATCGGTGGCCACCTCGTACGGAATCACGTTCAGGCAACCGCCTGATACCAACGACGGGAAGATGCACGTATTACCCAGGTCCGCGCTGATCGTCGATACCGTGGCGAATTGCAATCCCTCCGGATGAGCGGCCAGACCCACCCGCTGTGTGATGAACTGGCTATAGTTCACCAGGTTGCGATGCCGTACGCCGACACCCTTCGGAACGCCCGTTGAACCCGATGTATAGATCACATACGCCAGGCTCTCGGGATCGGCGCCTGACCTGCGATTCTCTTTTGGCTGGTCGGCCCACAAGTGCGCGTCTCGATCGATGCAGAGAGTAGCACCCGCGAACGGCGGCATCTGTCCAGCGAATTTGGACTCCGTGATCAGGCCGACTGCGCCCGCCAATTGCTGCGCCAGTCGCGGAGCGGGATTCTCGGCGTTAAGCGGTACGTACGCCGCGCCTGCCTTCAGGATTCCCAATAATGCCACGATCATCTCGGCAGAGCGATCGACGCAGAGGCCGACGAGCGAATTCGGTTGTACGCCTAGCTTGCCGAGGTAGCCCGCCAGCTGATTCGCCTGCTGGTTTAACTCGCAATAAGTCAGATGACGATCACCAAACCGCAACGCTGGACGGTCTGGCGTTCTTGCCGCTTGCGCTTCAAACAGCTCGTGAATGGACTGTTCGCGCGGGTAAGCCGACTCAGTTTGGTTCCAACCTTCGACGATCTGCCTTCTCTCCGGTGCTGTGAGAAGCGGAAGCCGGCTAACCGGCAACTCGGTGTCTTCTATCGCCGCAGCGAGCAGCGTTTGAAAATAGCCGGCAAAGGCTTTCACCGTGTCCGCCGTTAACCGCGATCCGTCGTACCAGAAATGAACCCGCAGTTCCTGATCGTGCTGGACGGTACATAGCTTCAACTTGAAAGATTCCGTCCGTGCCGTGGAGTGAAGGACGCTGAACGTCAGATTGCCAAATGCTTGAGTGACCGCATCCTCGGTGTACTCGAAACCAACAGCGGTGTCCTCTTCGAATCCTTTTCCCGGTTCAAACTGTTCTTGCCAGTCGCTTGCCTGAGTTGTTGCCGAGGCTACATGGTCAACGACTTCGCGGAAGCGGAAATCGCCATCGAACCTGGCATCGAGCGGAAGCGTCTTCTCAAACAACCCGACAGCATCCTGTAATTCCTGGAACTGCCGTCCGTCGAAGACTGTTCCAACTTTGAAAGTCTGGGCGCCAGTTAGCCGCCACATCAGTGACTGCCAAGCCGACAACAGTACCGTTCCGGCCGAGGTCCCCAAGGCAACTGCAACAGACTCCAGCTTGGCGCGCGTCGCGCTGGGAAGGGTCAGCGAATACACATCTGCCGCGAAGTTGCCCGGATTCCTTCGCTCCTGCGGCAGAACCGGAGAAGACAACTCGTTCACTCGTTGCGCCCAGAATCGGCGACCCTCGAGCGCCGGATCGTCGTCGCTCTCCAGGACATCACTCTGCCATTGCGCAAACTGCACGTACCGGAGCGGTTCCTCGGTCGAATCTCGCCCAACGCCGGAGAGTTCAAGTCCAATTTCGCGGGCCAGAATCCGCAGCGAGCGGGAATCCGCTGCCAGGGGAGGAAGCGAGAAAACTAATACGCTCCGCGTCGGAGTTAACGTCAGTAGTGCCGAACGGAGCACTGGACCGGCTTCCGGCATCGGTTCCTGCGCTTCCATCTGATGCCCGAATTTCTCGACCCGGGCCGCCTGCTCATCGGTACCAATCCCGCGCAGGTCCACTGTCTCGACTGCGGGCTCGTCCGCCTCGAGAACGACTTGGAAAGGGAACGTCATCCCCGGCTGCCGACGGTACACCGTACGCAGTACTTCGTGCCGCGCGACGATGGTACGCAAGGCGTCACGCAGCCTGTCAGCGTTGACCTCTCCCTGGATCTCCACCATGGCCACAGAGCGCAAAAAACCATCGGGCGACTGCACCGACCAGACGCGCTTCTGCTGGGGAGACAACCAGAAACCCCGAGTACCTGGGCTCTCCATCCTACTTGGCTCCTACGCGTAATGGCACATCAATACCAACAACCATCAGAAGCGGGTCTCCGCCCGCGTTTTATCGTGAACTTCCCGCTCAGGCCGTAGCCTGGTTTGCCGCATCGATATCGGCTCCGTCAACCAGGTCGCCCAAAGCCACAACGATCTTGCGTGGTCCTACAAACGAGTCCCGCGCATGCGCGGCAAGCATGTTGTCCAGAGTGACCATGTCACCCTCGCGCCACTGGAAGCGCACCGCGTTTCTCTCGTAAACCTCGCCGACGTGGTCCATCACCGCATCTTCAATCTCGCTGCCGTCGCCAAAATACACATGGCGAGGCAGATCTTCCCGCTTGAAAATTGATAGCAATCGACTCTCTCACCGCTGGATCGAGACAATAGACGTGATGCAATTGCACCTGATTGAAAAACGACATCTCGCCGGTGACTGGATGACGCAGCACCGCCCGGCACCGCTGCTTTACTCTTAAATCGTCCTTGCCTACCCACTCCGCGATGAAGCCTTGCTTCTCGCATGCCTCTTCCACCACCGCCCGGTCGTCGGTCTGGAAGAAATGCTGCCAGCTCACGTCCAGCCCGTCCGAGAAATTGCGCACATACATCAGGCCCTTCTCTTCGAACATCTGCCGGATCGCCGGATCGAGTTGCTGATAAACCCGGCGGCAATCGACCACCGGCGAGCAGCCTCCTTCTTTCGCAGCGATGACGCAAAAGAAACTGATTCGCGTGGCCCACCGGTTCATGTGTGAGCTCTCATTGTGATACAGAATCCGCTTGTCCTCAGGGTAGGGCGTCGAGGTGTAGATGCGGCCCCCCACGCTTTCCCGCGGCAAGTCGCCGTACTCGGAATAGATTTCGTTGTAAATGGCCGCTGCCACGTTCTCGAAATCCTCCGGCGTTTTCAGATTGAACCCTCGGAACAAAATGCCGCCGTGCTTTTGCAGCTTCTTGTTGATGGACTCACGGTTGTTCCGCGCCCAGTCGGCCAAATCGACCTGATCGCTGGCCGGTTCCATCACCAACGGCAACGGCTGGTCCTCATTGAGCTGGTGTTCCTTGACCGGATTGAAGTTCGCCAGATCGATCGCCTGTCGCCGGACGGCCCCCATGCTCTTACTCAGTGACGGCAGTGTACGTTCCATTTGAGGCACCCTTTGTGACACCTGTTAGCTGTTTCCTTGATGATTGCTAGTGGTCAAGAACGGAGCCAACTCGCGCGCCGTAAACTCGACCAGCGGTTCATACATGATGTCGCGACGGCTATGGACTCCGTCGTCCCCGATGACACAGCGCTCGAACTTCTTCTGCGAGACCGTCCCACCCTAGATTCGGACCGTATTCGTTATTGTCCCGTCCGTAAAACAACACAACTGGTCCCGGATAAGGCGCGGGCTTGTAATTGCGCTCCGCCTTTCCGAGCGATTGCGTGACGTAAGACGTGCGCATCGAGGGAGGCACCCGCACTCCCCAGGACGCGAGTCGCGGCAGAATGTGGCGGCTTGATTTCGTGCGAATATCCCACATCGCCGCCGTCGTCAGATTGCGCACAACCTTAAACGGAGAGGACACCAGCGTTGTAAGGCGCGCTGAAACCGGCTTCGCGGGTTGCAGCGCAGGACGGGACGGAAGTTCGCGATGGTTGTATCGCAACTCCGCGCTGAACAAACCCAGAAAGGCTGGCTGCTCTCCCCGGCGAATCAGTTGTTGCGCCATCTCGAACGCTACCAGGCCCCCGAAGCAGTATCCCCCAATGTAGTACGGCCCTTTCGGTTGGACCTTCGCGATCTCCGACAAATAGTGTTCCGCCATGGCTTCAACCGTCGTCCGCCGGAAGGCCAGCCCGTCAAGGCCTTCGGGCTCAATTCCATAAAACGGCTGGTCAGGCCCTAATCGCCGCGACAACTCACGCATGAACAGGGAACCGCCCGCGCCCCCATGTACACAGAAAAACGGTGGTCGCGTGCCGGTCTCCTGGATGGGAATAATGGTCCGATATTCCGACCCCGCGCTGGGAACTCGAAGCTGCTCTGCCAAAAGCGCAATCGTTGGCGACCGGAAGAGCACTGCCAGCGGCACTTCCCGATGAAAGGTGTGGGCAATCTTGGTGAACAGTCGCGCCGCAAGGACCGACCGTCCTCCCAGCTCGAAGAAGTTGCTATTCACGCCGATCGGGTGAACTCCCAGGACCTCTTCCCAAAGCGCGACAAGCTTCTTTTCCGTAGCGTCCCGCGGTGCGACATAAGCAACATCCGACTGCAAATCCTCAAGCTTCGGCAGCGGCAACGCTTTGCGATCAACCTTGCCATTCGGCGTCAACGGAAGCACCGCCATCTGCACGAATGCCGAAGGCGTCATGTAGTCCGGCAACTGCGCGCCCGCATGCGCTAATAACACGTTCGGATCGAACGTTTTGCCTGACTCCGGAACCACGTAAGCAACCAGCCGCTTATCGCCGGGAGTGTCTTCGCGGGCTAGAACAACCGCCTGCCGAACATCCTGATGCTGCTCGAGGACCGCTTCGATTTCCCCCAGCTCAATGCGGAAACCGCGTATCTTCACCTGGTGATCGAGGCGTCCCAGGAACTCAACATTGCCATCGGCGCGGTAGCGTGCCAGGTCTCCGGTGCGATACATGCGCGCACCCGGCGTCGCGCTGAACGGATCGGCCACAAACTTATCGGCCGTCAGCTCTTCGCGCTGGAAATAACCGCGCGCCAGTCCTTCGCCACCAATGTAGAGCTCCCCTTCGGTCCCATACGAAACTTCCTGCATATTCGCGTCGAGGATGTGAAACGTCGTATTAGCGATTGGCTGCCCGATTGGAACAAGCTTGTCGTCAGCGCCCTCAACCTTGTACACGCTGGACCAGATCGTCGTCTCCGTCGGTCCATACATGTTCCAAACGGAACCACAGCGCTCCGCCAACTGGCGGCCCAGATCGGAGGAAAGGGCTTCGCCGCCGACCAATACTTTCAGTGCCCGATCGCCCGCCCAGCCCGACTCCAACAGTACCCGCCACGTCGTCGGCGTGGCCTGCATGATCGTTGCCCCGCTTTGCTTGAGCAGTTGCATCAGCAATCGCCCGTCCGCAGTCGCCTCGCGTGAGGCGATGACCAATTTGCCCCCAACCAGCAACGGCAAATAAATCTCCAGGCCGGCTATGTCAAATGAGAGCGTCGTCACCGCCACCAGAACATCATTCGAAGTCATGCCCGGCGTATCGCGCATCGACCACAGGAAGTTCACTACGCTGCGGTGTTCAAGTTGAACGCCTTTTGGCCGTCCGGTCGATCCCGATGTGTAGATGACGTATGCGAGGTTATTCGGCGCTACATCAACCTCGGGAGGGTCTTGTCTTTCACCCTCGGCCCAGCTCCAATCCGCATCTAGGCAGAGTATTTCTGCGGACGAAGGCGGCAGTGCCGGCAGCAGGGACGATTGGGTCAACAGCAGCGTTGCCCCGGCATCATCCAGGACATATTTTATGCGGTCACTGGGATAAGCGGGATCAAGTGGTACATAAGCCGCCCCAGCCTTCAGTACTCCCAGTAACGCTACGACCATCTCGATTGAGCGATCGATGCACACCGCGACCAAGCTCTCTACGCCGGGGGACCGTTTTAAGATTGCATGCGCTACTTGGTTGGAGCGAGCCTCCAACGCCGCGTAAGTAACCCTCCGGCCACCTTCCGATTCAATTGCCACTGCATCGGGAGTTCGGGTGCTCTGCTCTCGCAGCAGCTCATGAACGCACCGATGGCGCGGATAGTCGGCGGATTTTGGTTCTGTAATCAACTCCGCAAGTGTGAGAGTAGGATTCGTACGACCCAGTGGGACGTGATGCTGCGTCGACTTACCAATAGGGAGAGGCTTGGGCACGTCGGCAGCGCAAAGTCCCATGGGAATGGCCAGATATTTTATGGTCTCAGGTAGGTCCTGAAGACCAAAACGGGTATTCAACTTATAGGTCTATTCGGTTTGTATGTCAATAACTTTCTCCCTTTCAGGCAAGGCTAAAATGCGCTATTTCAGAGACATACAAAGGTGTTACGTAGCAAAATACAACACGTTCGAGCATGGTGGTGGCCTTTAAGTGGCATATCGGTAACGTAAAAGTTTCATAAGCGGTTACTTTACTATTTAGTAATAGTCCTGCGTGCGGCAGTTACGTCATCCAGCCTCCCGCTTCTAACACACAGAATCTAGGGATCATTCCGCCTTTCCTCGATCAAAAGCGACCAAAGTCACAGACGGTGGGCCAAAACGAATTCACAATCCAACTATGACGCTCTTAGGTGGCATTCGATCCGGTCCCCGTCTCAGGTCGATGGTCATTCCCCGCGAACACGGTGCTTGGGGAATGCTGCTGGTTCCTCTCGCTACCGGATTGGTTGCCGCAGGCTCGAGTTTCCGGATTGGTCCGGCGTCACTGTTCGTGATGACGGCCCTGTCCTTTTTCTGCCTGCGGACCCCGCTCGAAACACGTCTCGGAACCTCCCCACTGAAGGCGCGCACAACGGAAGAGCGGACCGTGACTCTTGGCGCAGCCATCGGTTTCGCAGCGTTAGGGTTACTCGGTATCGTCGCCCTGTTCGCTTACGGTCTTGCGCCGGGGCTCGTAACCATCGGGATTCTTGTCGCCTTGGCTTTCGCCGGACAGATTCTCTTGAAGCGGCTTGGCCGGAGAGGTCGCATGCCTTCCCAGATCGTTGGGGCAATTGGCCTCACTTCGACGGCCGCAGGCGCCTTCTACGTTGCCGCTGGACATTTGAACCAGACCGCACTAGCTCTCTGGGCTGCAAACTGGCTCTTTGCCGCCAACCAGATCCACTTCGTGCAATTACGTATCCGCTCCGGAAGGGCAATGACAATCATGCAAAGGCTCCGCCAGGGCCGTTGGTTTCTTGCCGCACAGCTCGTTTTGTTGGTGATCGTCTCGCTCCTTGCGGTCAGCGGCTTCTTCTCCGGCCTTCTGTTGCTGGCTTTCCTTCCCGCAACGCTACGCGGAGCGGTCTGGTTCCTCGGGCCGCAGCGCCCCTTGAATGTCCATCGGCTCGGGTTCTCCGAACTGGCACAATCCTTGGTCTTCGGCGTCCTGCTTTGCGTTGCCGTACTGAGCGCCGTTCAGTAAGACTGACAACCAACAATTAACAACTCGCCTTTAGGTGGAAGCACCACGCTTTAGCGTGCTGAAACCGGCGCACCAAAACCTTGGGCTTCAGCCCCGGGCACTGGTTACTTTAGTTTCTTTTGCGTGACGATTTCTCTTGCATCCGCTTCTCCGTGCCACTAAAACGGGCGGAGAGGACGGCGCCTTCGTGTCCCTGCTCAGTTCGCGCCTAGGCGCAGAACAAAACAGGCTCTTTGAAATTTCGTGAAGGAAAGGAAAGGATAAGTTCCGCGACCGATTCACTGGCTACTGACCACTGTCAACTGTCTCCCTAAGTCCCACGTGCACAAATGGATACGTATAACTATATTTCCTATCAACCACTTGCGAATAATTTTCCGCCAAACCATTGATTCTAAAAGAACGCACATTTTTAAATTCACGTTATAGCGAGCTATATCACTAGATCACCCCGCGGTTGTGGGAAGCCTGCCCACCTCGCCCCGCAAACGTCTTTCGAGCCAACTGCATACAATGTTGCCGATGCCCGCAACCAATCCTCTCGCCAGTGCGGCCCTACTTAAACGAGTTCCGCTTTTCTCCGACCTGAGTGATCAGGAGTTCGCGTTCCTCACTGCCCGAGTCGTCCAACGCAAGTATGCTGCCGGCGAAATTGTCTTTACCGAAGGATCGCCCTGCCTGGGGCTCTATGTAGTTGAGTCGGGGAATGTGCGCATCTTCAAGAGTTCAGCTAGCGGACGCGAGCAGGTTCTGTCGATCGACGGCCCCGGAGGTTCCATCGCCGAGCTCCCCGTCTTCGACGGAGGCGCCTATCCTGCATCGGCGCAAGCCATCACGGCTTCCACGCTTTTGTTCTTTAGCCGGCAGGATTTCCAGTCGCTCTGTCTCCAGCATCCTGGGGTTTCGCTGAAAGTTCTGCGAGTAATCGGAGGCAGGCTCCGCCGTCTCGTCAACATCATCGAAGAGCTTTCCTTCACAACCGTACGGCATCGGTTGGCTGCGGTCCTGGTGCGGCTCGCCAAAGTCGAAGGGGTTCCTTCCGACGACGGAATCGAGTTCACGTTGCCGGTAAACAACAACGAACTGGCAGCCCAGATCGGAACGGTGCGTGAACTCGTTTCGCGCAATATGAGCAGGCTGCAATCCGAAGGCCTGATTGTGATCGATGGACGCACCGTGCGTGTGCCCAATCTGGCTAAGCTCGAAGCTGAGCTATCGGATGCGTCGTAACAATCACTGGCCGCCAGACGGTACGACCTTGTCCACCTTGAGCGATCCGCTGTCGGTCATCGAACCTGTGACTTTGACGTGCTGTCCTTCGTGTCCCGCAACCGCTTCCGGGTTCGCGATGGCGACCACTTTCTGGTCCTTATCGGTTACGAGCACTGGTTTCTCGCCGCCTTCGACGCATTTCTTGGCACACTGAGCATGCCCGGCGTTGGCTCCCTTGGCGCCGCATTTCGCATCGCTGAGCCAACCATCCCAGGTTCCTGCGCCCGGGCTCGCCATTGCATAAGTGAAGCAAGCTACCAGTAGCGCGGCGAGCAACATTGTGTTCCGTTTCATTTTCAATCTCCTGTAATTCAACCGCCGATTACGCTAACACGATTCGGCAAACTGGTTTCGCCAATTATGGATATTTGTTCACATCGCGACGATGCGTTTTCTTTGAGGTGGAGAAGGGAACTACACTCCCAGGAAGTTGAAACGCTACTTCTTCTTCGGATCGATGACGGGAAGGCTCTGTGCCAGCGCGGAGTTGGCGCGCACGTCCGGTTTGGGCTGCGGCGGCACGAGTACAAATTCACCAGGCATCACATATCCAAGCTTCTCGCGGGCTTCCTGGACAATCGCTTTGGGATCGCTCTGCAATCGCTTGACCCGGTCTTCCAGATCATCGTGGGCCAGCGTGGCCCCTTGAATCTGCTGCTGCAAGCGCTGATATTCGGCGCGTTTAGCACGCCACTCGACCGTTCCATTAGCGCCGAAGACAACTTTGTACCCGATCAGCACGACAAGTACGGCAATACAGAGCGTCGCCAGGATGCGGCGCATATGGAACAGCCAGTTTCGAATTGTGCCTGCTTCTACCATCTTGTTCCCGAACTCACTAGCAGCGCCCGGCCGGAAGTTGTATCCGAAACCTAAAGTACTACTCGAAAGTCCCGCAATGAGTGGACAGCGACCTATCATTGCTAGTGAACGTCGGTTCCAAATTGCGGTCAAGCGAAGGGCAGGCGAAAGTCCGAGACGAACCAACTTCACCAACACAATAGGAACGGGCGTAGTGGAGCATGTCACAAGGTCTTTGGGAGATTGCCTTTGTGCGGTAGCCGGAGGACACATGTCGGAAGCGCGAATTGTACTCACCACCGTCGCCTCGGCAGAGAAGGCCGAAGAACTCGCAGGCGCACTCGTTGAGCGTCGTCTGGCAGCCTGCGTGAACATTGTCGGTCCAATCCGGTCTGTCTATCGCTGGAAGGGCGTGATCGAACGTGAGCAGGAATATCTGTTGCTGATCAAGACCAGCGCAGAGCGCGCGGCCGAGCTCGAGTCTGTCTTCGTGGAGCTCCATCCTTACGAAACGCCCGAGCACGTCGAGCTTGCTATCGGGGGTGGGGGCGCCGCTTACCTTGCCTGGCTGGAAGCTCAAGTCGCGCGTGAGGTCGATCAGTGAGCCATCAAAATACGCAGATCGCGGACATTGTTGCCCGTCGGGCCGGTGATGATTGTATCGCCGATGGCATACAAGAAAGGAAACGCATTGAAACCCGCTAGTGCTTCGTCGATAGTCATATGTTGCGGGACGGCTCGCGCAACTGTCGTCCCATCCACGATGGCTCCTGCTGCGGCGCTGTTACCATCGATGCCATCGGTCCCCGTACTCAACACGACTGTAGATTCACCGCAAATCTTCTGCGCGCAATACAACGCGAACTGCTGGTTGCGTCCTCCGATACCGGAGTTCGCGCCAACCCTGACTGTAACTTCGCCTCCCGAGATTACGCACGCCGGCGACAATCTTTGGCGCAACTGGCGCAGCCGCCCTAGGAGGTATTCGGCGGCCTGGGCGTAATCCCAGTCGTCGCACGAGTTGTCGATTTCGACGGCAAAGCCGCGGGAGACCATGTAGTCGCTCGCGGCTCGCAAGGCCATCCGGTTCGACAGCACTTCGACGTAGCTACTCTCGCGAAATGCCTCGTCGCCTGGTTTGGGGGTTTCCTGCAACAGGTGATTTTCGAAGATCTGTCGCACCTGCGCGGGAAACTGCGGCAACATCGCATAATGCCCGGCGATCGAGTAGCAATCGGCCGTCGTTGTGCTATCCGGCAGCGTCGGCCCGGACGCCAGTGCGTCAAGAGAATCGTCGGGGACATCGGAGACAAGCAATGACAGTTGCGAGGCAGGCGCTGCGGCCTGGGCCATGCGGCCGCCTTTAATAGCAGAGAGATGTTTGCGGATAGCGTTCATTTCAGTAATGGACGCACCCGAATGCACTAGTGCTCGATTGACTTGGACGATGTCCGACAATGTGAGACTGGGCTCAATAGGGCATTCAACGATTGCGGAAGCTCCTCCGCTGATGAGAAATATCACCAGAGAGTGTTCCGGCAGGTTCCGCAGCAGCTTCAGGATTGCCTCTGCGGCCCGTAGAGAGTCTTCGTTCGGCAGAGGATGGCCGCCGAAGAAGTACTGAAGGCCAGGGACCGGAGTCTGTGGCACCGCAGGGCAAGCAACAACCCCTTGCAGAGGGACGGGAAGAATTTGCGCCAGCGCCAGCGCCATGCTGTGCCCGGCCTTGCCGATCGACACCACAGCAATCCTGGTGAAGGACGCTAGACTGTATGTCTTTGCACCTACCCAAAGTTGGTCATCGTGGTACCGAAGATTACGTGCATATGCTTTATCGATGCTGCATTCCGCAAGCGCATACGTGAAAGCGTCATGGGCCAACTGCCGCGCCGCAATAGTGGTGAGGTTCACGCCGGTTCGTCCAACTGCTCGTGCAACCAGCTTTCAAGCGTCATCCGCATCTCACTGAGATGGCCTTCAAAGAAATGGTCGCCCGGAATGAAGGCTAGTTCCTTTGGCTCCGCAGCATTGGACACGACGGCTTCCAGCTCTTCATGAGGGCCGAACGGATCGTGATCGCCACTGAGAAAGAGCTTCGGCTTGGTGCATTGGTGCAGAAATTTGTAGGTGTAGGCGCGGCCTTCCGCCTCGACTGGCGTTCCTAGTGAGATCAACGCGCGGACCTCCGGATCGGGACAACAAGCCCTGAGGCCCATCGCGGCGCCAAACGAAAATCCGGCAAAGAGAATAGGGCGGGAAAACTCCTGCTTCAGCCACTCCAATGCTGCAATGACGTCATTCACTTCCTCCTTGCCGTCATGTTGTCCGCCGCTTAGACCGGCACCGCGGAAGTTGAATCGCAAGACTGGGAACCCGAATGAGTGCAAGTGCCTTCATTGCGTGAAATACCACCTTGTTATGCATCGTGCCGCCGAATAAGGGATGTGGGTGGCAGACCAGGGCGGCATGGGAGGCGTCGGGTGAACCGACATTGAGAAGCGCCTCCAGGCGACCGGCAGGGCCGTCGAGGAAGAGCGTGCGAACCGCGGCATGCGGAGCAGTCATTGGAAGGATTCCGCTGCACCAAGGCAGACGTTCATCTTAATCCACGATATGTTTAGTTCAGGAGCACTTATGGTTCGTTTCGGTATTGCCGGTTTCGGTTTGCATGCGGTGAAGCGTCTGATGCCCGGATTCGCCAATGCGCGTAACTGCAAGGTTACGGCGCTGTCGCGGCGGGATCCGACCCGAGCAGCGGCTTCGGCCAGGGAATTCGGTATTGAGCACGCTTTCACCTCGACGGCGGAGCTTTGTGCTTGTCCCGACGTGGACGCCGTATTCATCGCTACACCTGACGCGATCCATCTCGCCGACGTACTCGATGCCGTGAAGTATCGCAAGCCGGTGCTGGTCGAGAAGCCGATGGCCATGAATGCGCGCGAGGCGCGCCAGATGGTGAAAGCAGCTCAAGCTGCCGGTGTGCTGCTCGGAGTCGCGCACATCATGCGCTTCGAGGAGAGCGTGCGCTGGTTTCGGGAGAAGGTTGCTTCTGGCGCGATTGGCGCGCCGGTGCTGGCGCGCGCGGTGTTCGTGGCGCCACTGATGAGCAGTCCGCGGGAATGGATCAACGATCCAAGCCTCGCGACAGGCGGTCCTTTGGCTGATGTCGGCGTGCATTGCATCGATACGCTGCGATACGTCTTGGGCGACGAAGTGGAGAGCGTGATGGCCAAGGCGCAATACGATCCGAAGTGGGTTGTCGAAGCGACAGGCGCGACGGTGCTGCAGTTCGCGCGAGGGACGCTGGCAACGATGTCGGTTACGGCCAATTCTCCTTACCAAACGCTGGTTGAAGTCATCGGCGAAGAAGGCATGCTTTCGGCGGTGAATGCGTTGAACGTCGAGCATCCGATTACGCTCGAGTGGCGCAACGGATTCGAAATTCTCGAGACGAAGAAAGTGCTGAACGACAACGCTTACACAGCGCAGGTGGAAGCCTTTGCCGCAGCGGTCGAGTCAGGCAAGCCCTTTGAGATTCCCGGAGAAGAGGGACTCAAGAACCAACTGATCCTCGACGCGATTTTCCGCAGCGTCAAAAGCGGCAAAGCAGAAAACGTTTAACCGTCGGCTCATTCCTCCGGCGACTTCGTCTCGGTGTGATGCGGCAGGGCCTGCGGCATTTCGGAAACATTCCATGCCCACGCGGCCAGAAACGCGGCGGCCTGGTTAATCTGGTCGGGAATGACTTTGTCGAACGTGTCGGTCTGACTGTGGTGCGCTTCGCGATAGTGAGCGGGAAGCTGCATACAGAAGTAGGCGGGCACCCCCTTGTTGAGGAATTCCACATGGTCGGAGGCCCCGAAATAGCGGGTGCTCAGGGGTTGCATGTCGAAGACCTCCTGCAACGGGCGATAGATTTCGGTCATCAAGGGCGCAGTCTCCCACAAATTCTCGAGAGCGATGCTGTACACCTTGCCGGTCCCGGTATCGAGGACCAGCACGCCATCGGTTTTACTCATCTCGGAGGCGTGGTTCTTGACGTAGGTCTCGGCCCCGATTCCACCCTGCTCTTCGCCGGTGAACAGCACAAACGTAATGGTGCGCTTCGGTTTCCAGCCCAGCGCTTTCAGCGTGCGCGCAGCCTCCAGCACCGCCATGGCTCCGGTGCCGTTATCGAGCGCACCCTGGCCAAGGTCCCAGGAATCGAGATGTCCGCCGACAATCACACGCTCATCGGCAAGGTCCGAGCCCTTGATCTCCGCCACCGTGATGGAGACCGGCACCGGCTTGTCGCTGAACGTGTTCTGAAGGTTAGCCGAGACCGTAACCGGCCCGGACTGCATTAACCGCCAAATCAGGTCGTACTCTTCGTGGGCCAGGAATGCGATGGGCGCGCCGCTTGGCTGATAGGAACCAAATCCACCCGTCATGTTGAACAGGTTGTCGGGCTTGCCGCTATCGAGCAATACCAGCGCGGGTTGTTCCTCGCTGATGCGCCGGATAAGTTGCGCACGCTCGCGGAAGCCCATGCCAGCCGGCTTTAGTCCGTGCTGCAACGGAATAACCGCATCATATGCATTCTCTGGATTCGCCTCGGCCTTCGAGAGATCGGCCGGCTTGGTGGCGAGAACGATGGCTCCCTTGAGCTTGCCTTTGTAGGTATCGAAATCAGAGGGCTGATGAATGTCGAGGACGACGACGTTTCCCGAGACGTCGCCGTGGGTTGCTTTGCTCCAGCCGAAGGCGCGAATTCCGATCCGACGCTGGATGGGGCTAGTGATTTCGGCGGTCTCGACTCCACGGGTCCACGAGTGTGCGATGTCAGCCGACTCGAGATGGGCTTCCACGCCGTAGTCCTGGAACCGCTTGAGGGTCCAGTCGCTGGCGGCCTGCATCTGCTTGGAACCGGTCAGCCGCGGGCCGATCTGGGTCGTCAGGTACTCCAAGTTCTTCATCAGTTCGGAGTGGGCCTTCACCTCGTCGGCGATGTGCTGGTCGGCGGTTTCCATCGCCTGACGGTAGCCGCGCTGCTCTTCGGGTGTGCGTTGCTGCGCCGAGGCGGGTACGGCAAGAACGCAACAGAAGGTGATGGCGAGGGCAACAACGAGTGGGTAGATACCCCCCTCCCCCCTCCCCCCTCGAATCTCTGGAATCAAGACTTTACGCACCATTTCCTTGCAAACTCTTGAGCGCGTGGGAGTTATACGGAAAATCCTGTGAAATAAGGAGTTAGACGCTGTCATGTGAAGTTGAAGATAAGGGCAAGGCAGGTAGGTTGGCAAGAGCGACCGTAGCTTTGTTGTCCGCATGCGGTTTCATTGGCAAGGAGACACAAATCTCCCATACCTCTACGCTCGAATTTAAGGCACGGTCATGACTAGCGATAGGACGCCGGTCACATCACAGTGTGATAACTCCCAGAGTGATAAACTCGGTTTTACCGCGCATGGAACTGCTGCTTAATCTCGTCTGGCTGGCGATCGCGCTCACGGCACTGTTGGTTTTTAGCCGGGTGCGCAAAGAGTCCTTTGGGGCAAAGCAGGTCTCCTACGGAATGGCATTGATGGCATTGATTTGCGTGCTGGTGATGCTGTTTCCGGTGGTTTCCGCCAGCGATGACCTGCACCCAACGCAGGCGGTCCTGGAAGAGGCAACGAAGCGGATCCAGCACTTTGTTGCGCCGGCAAATCATGCCCAGGCCATCCCGGCCGGCATATTGCCGCTTTTGCTGGTTACGGTTCTACTGTCTGGCTTAATTGCTATTCGTGCATCGCTGCCGGTCTCCTCTCAGGTAAGCCCGATCTCCCGTGCGCGAACTCCGCGCGAAGGGCGCTCCCCTCCCTCTCTCTAATCAGGTTGGCATTGGCCGCGCAGTGTTCGCGGTTGCAACAAATTCGTTGGCGATCTTCTTGATCGCCTGCGGAACCGCCATTCCTCGAGGTAAGTGGTGCCATGTTCCTGGAGCTCGAAGCAATGAATTCGCCCAAGGGAACCCGGGAGAAGCGCATCCAGCGCGCAGGCGTTACCTTGCTTGTCTTCTCAGCGCTCGTCGTTTTCACCGGATGTTCAGGTGGAAAAGGTGAGACCGTCGGACAAACCAAGGTGGAAGCCAATACCGACCCCGGCCTAATTCGGGTCGCCGGGAGTGCCGAATTTCCGTTGAGCGATGTGCAGACCCGCAAAGTGTCCGACGAGTTGCATGTCACCGGAGTCATAGCGCCCGACATCAATCGTTCGGTCCCGGTGGTGTCTCTCGGCGGCGGACGGGTCATTGAGATCAAGGCGAAGCTGGGTGACTCGGTCAAGAAGGGCCAGACCCTATTGGTTATCAACAGTCCTGATCTCGCCCAGGCATTCTCCGACTACCAGAAATCCAACACCGATCAAGAGTTGGCCGCAAAGCAACTGGCGCGCGCGCAACTTCTGTATGAGAAGGGCGCGATTGCTCAAGCCGTGCTGGAAACAGCGCAAGACGCCGACGCGAAAGCCAAGGTCGATGTGCAGACCGCGCTGCAGCGCGTAAAGCTGCTGGGCGGAAATCCAAATGACCCGACCGCGTTGCTTGCGGTAGCGGCCCCCATCTCGGGCGTAATCGTTGACCAGCAGATCACGGGAGGGACGGGAGTGAAGTCCCTGGACAGCTCGCCGAACCTGTTTACGATTGCCGACCTGTCCACGGTCTGGGTGTTGTGCGACGTGTATGAAGACATGATCTCGCGCGTGCAAGTGGGTGACACGGCGCAGATCACACTGAACGCCTACCCCGACCAGAAATTCCCGGGCAAAGTGGTGAACATCAGTGCGGTTCTGGACCCGGCAACGCGCACAGCGAAAGTTCGAATCGAGCTGCCCAATCCGCAGCGAATCATGCGCGCGGGCATGTTCGTGACCGCGACGTTTCAAGGAAAACAAACCGTTGAGCGCAGCGTGATACCGGCGACCGCGGTGGTCCACTTACACGATAAAGACTGGGTCTTCGTACCGGCGGGGACAAGCCAATTCCGCAAAGTAGCGGTGCAAACGGGCCCACCCGCGGGCGATGGTCTGATTCAGGTGATCGGTGGTCTGACCGCGCAGGAAAAAGTGGTTACCAACGCCCTACAGTTCTCGACAGAGGCTGAGGAGCAGTAGGCGATGATCGGATACCTGGTCAATTTCGCCCTGCAAAATCGCATACTTGTGCTCGCCTTGGGCGTGTTGCTGCTCATCTGGGGCATCATCTCCTTCCACAATCTTCCGGTGGAAGCCTATCCCGACGTTGCCGACAAGTACGTATGGGTGATTACGCAATGGCCCGGCCGCGCGGCGGAAGAAGTTGAGCAGCAAGTCACAATCCCGATCGAAACACAGTTGAACGGAGTCGCACACCTGACCCACCTGCGCTCGACTTCGATCTCGGGCCTGTCGTTTATCACAGTGCTGTTCGACGATGAGTCGGACAACCAGCAAAACCGCCAGCAGGTATTGGAAAAATTGACGCTGGTCAATTTGCCGCCCGGCTTGAATCCCCAGATCGGGCCTGACTTCAGTCCTGCCGGACAAATTTACTTCTACACGCTGCAGAGCACCAACCCGCAATACGACGTGATGGACCTGAAGGCGCTACAGGACTGGGTGGTTTACAAGCACCTGATGTCAGTCCCGAACGTTGCCGCGGTCTCCATCTTTGGTGGCCAAACCCGTGAGTACCAGGTGCAGATCGATCCCAACAAGCTTGTCGCCTACGGTCTGAATATGGCGCAGGTCGAGCAGGCGCTGGCCAACAACAACGTGAATGGCGGCGGAAGTTTCATCGAGAAAGGACAGCAGGCTTACAACGTTCGCGCAGTCGGGTTGATGCAGAATACCGACGACATCGGAGCAACGGTGATAGCGGCCAAGAATGGCACGGCGGTGCGGATTCGCGACGTAGCGGTGGTTGTACAGGGACCAAAAATACGGCTCGGCCGGCTGGGGAAAGCGATCCGTCACGAGGATGGGCGCGTGACGGACAACAACGATGTGGTGGAAGGCATCGTGCAAATGCGCAAAGGCGCAGAAGCGGAGGCCGTGCTCCACGATCTCGACGTGAAGGTCAAGACGTTGAATGAGAGGGTGCTGCCCAAGGGGGTGAAGATAGTGCCGCACATCGATCGCGACGATCTGGTCCATCTCACGACGCACACCGTGCTGCACAACCTTACGGAAGGCATTCTCCTGGTTGTGCTGGTGCTGTTCTTCTTTTTGGGGAACCTGCGTTCGGCACTAATCGTCGCTCTGACGATTCCGTTCTCACTGTTCTTTGCCTCGATTCTTCTCGATCTGCGACACATTCCTGCAAACCTGTTGTCGCTGGGCGCACTCGATTTCGGCATGATCGTGGAAGGCACGGCGGTGATGGTGGAGAACATTCAGCGGCGCCTGGAAGGCTGGAAGCCGGGACACGCCACGATGGACGAAACCATTCGTTCGGCAGCACATGAAGTGCAGCGTCCGGTGTTTTACGCGATTGCCATCATCATCATTACGTACCTGCCGATTTTCACGTTGCAGCGCGTGGAAGGCCGGCTGTTCAAGCCGATGGCGTGGACTGTGACGTTTGCCCTGATGGGCGCTTTGCTGTTTTCCATCGTCATGGCGCCGGTACTCGCGGCCTATATCTTCCGCAAGGGAGTCCATGCCTGGGACAATCCCATCGTCAAGTGGATTACGGCCCATTACGAGCAAACGCTCAACTGGATACTGGTTCGGCGCCGGGTCACGCTGGTTTCGGCGGTCGTGATCTTCGCGATCACCGGCTATCTTGCTTTCGGTGGCGTCATTGGTTCTGAATTTCTGCCGCATCTTGATGAAGGATCGATCTGGGCGCGCGGAACGCTTTCGCCCAGCACTGGCCCGACTACCGGCGGCGAGGTGATGGACGAAGCACGACGCATTTTCGCGAGCTTTCCTGAGGTAACGCAGGTCGTTTCGCAAGTTGGGCGCTCTGACGACGGTACCGACGCCACCGGATTCTTCAACACGGAATACTTTGTGGATCTCAAGCCGCGCGACGAGTGGCGTCCGCAGTTCCGCGGCAGAAAAGAACTGCTGATCGAGGCCATGGACAAAGAGGTGGAGAAGATTCCGGGCGTGACGTGGGGCTTCTCGCAGCCCATCGCCGACAACATGGAAGAAGCGGTGAGCGGCGTCAAGGGGGAACTGGCGGTCAAGATCTTCGGTTCCGATCTGAAGGACCTCGAACAGAAGGGCGAGGAAATCATGGCAGTGATGCGGACGGTCCCGGGCGTCGCCGATCTCGGATTGTTTCGTGTGCTGGGTCAGCCGAACGTCAATATCACAGTGAATCGCGCAAAGGCTGACCGGTTCGGCATCAATGCCTCCGACATTCAGGATGCGATTCAAACGGCGGTCGGGGGAAATCCTGTCAGTCAAATTCTAATTAACGAACAGAGGTTCGATCTCGTGCCTCGTTATCAGGAGCAGTTTCGCCGGTCGGTGGAGGACATCAGCAACATCCGCATTGCTTCTCCCAGTGGCGAACGTGTGGCACTGGGTGATGTTACCGATATCACCATCGAAGATGGCGCATCGATGATTAACCGGGAAGGGAACCAGCGCTATATCGCGATCAAATACAGCGTGCGCGGCAGCGACCTGGGGACAACCGTCGAACAGGCGATGGAGAGAGTCAATCGCGAAGTGAAGCTTCCGAAAGGCTACACGCTGGAGTGGGCGGGCGAATACGAGAGCCAGAAGCGGGCGAATCACCGGCTGGCGATTGTTATTCCGCTGACGATTCTGGTCATCATGCTGGTGCTGTATTCGATGTTTCGCTCGTTCAAGTGGGGGTTCCTCGTGCTGCTGAATCTGGGGCTCGCACCGATCGGAGGGCTGATCGCGCTGCTGATGACGGGGGAACACTTCAGCGTTTCGACCGGCGTGGGATTCCTGGCGCTGTTCGGCGTTTCGGTGCAGACCGGCGTGGTGCTGATCGAGTACATCAACCAGCTTCGCGCGCGGGGTTTCGACGTGCACGAGGCGGTGGTTATGGGATCGACGCGTCGGCTGCGGCCGATCATGATGACCATGCTGGTCGCGAGCCTGGGATTGCTGCCGGCGGCTACGTCGCATGGCATTGGCTCCGACTCGCAACGCCCGTTTGCCATCGTTATCGTCGGCGGATTGTTGACCGAACTGTTCCTCAGCCTGGTCCTGCTTCCGGCGTTCTATGCGTGGATGGCCGGGGCGAACGATGTGCTTCCCGAAGAAGCTGAAGAGGTCACCGAGTGATGCGGAAGCGGCCTTGTTGCTTTCGCACTCATTGGGCTGATAGTGGCGGGCGACGGCTGAGCTGCGCGCCTCATGTATTCTGAAAGCTCTTGCATGCCTGAGTCTCCCCAGCCTGGCCGCTTTCGTTGCACGCCGCTGCTTGTCATTTTCCTGCTGGTACTTCTGGTTACCAGTGGGGCTGCGCAGTCCACGGCAACAACTGAACCGCCGAAACAGGTGCCTGGCGTTGGGGTCACGGTCGAAGACAAGGCGCAAGCGCCGCCACCGCAGGCGCAAGCGGCGGACTCTGAACCTTCGAAGCCGATCACCAAGGCTGAAGCCAAGGAACTGTTCCGCTCGGTGGATGAAATCCTGAAATTCGTCAGCAAGGACACAGGGCTGCCCATCAAGCACAAGGTGAAGCGCAAGCTGATCACGCGCGATCAGGTTGAACGTTACGTTGAAAAACACATTCAGGAAGATAAGGATGCGCAGCGTTTAGAGCGCGCCCAGCTTGTGCTCCAGAAATTCGGGCTGGTCCCGCCGGGATACGATTTGCACGCCGAGTTTCTTCGATTGCTCAGCGAACAGGTGGCGGCGTATTACGACTCGAAGACGAAGACGGTCAACTTGCTCGACTGGGTGCAGCCGGAATTACAGCGTCCCGTCCTGGCCCATGAACTGACGCACGCCCTGCAGGACCAAGCTATCGATCTCCAAAAATGGGGGGCGGCGGGCGATCCGGATGGAAAGCCGCTGCCCGACCAGCAGGAGCAGGTCGTCGAAGAGGCCCAGGCGGCACGGCAGAATGTCACCGAAGGGCAGGCCATGCTTGTCATGTTGGATTACACTCTGGCTCCGGCGGGGAAGGACGTTCTCTCGGCGCCCGACATCGTCGATGCCATGCGCGCAGGAATGGGGCAGAGCGAAACCTCACCGGTGTTGACCAACGCGCCGATATTCCTGCGCGAGTCTTTGATGATGCCCTACACCTTCGGGCTGGACTTTGAACGAACCCTGCTGGAGAAGAAAGGGAAGCAGGGCGCGTACATGGGGACGCTGCTACATCCGCCAGCGGACACTCTTCAGGTGATGCAGCCCGACAATTATCTTCAAGACAAGACCGTCGCAGCGTTGGCGGTGCCAGACCTCGACAAGCTGATTGCTCCGGACTACCAGCGCTATGACTACGCCGGCATGGGCGCCTTCGACATCTACCTTCTCAGCCGACAGTACGCGCCCGATCAGGATCCGAAGCAGTATTACCCGCACTGGAGAGGCGGTTACTACCTGGCGGGACGAGACAAGAAAGGGCCGAAGGAGCAGATGTCTCTCCTCTATGTTTCACGATGGGACTCAACTGAATCGGCGGAAGCGTTCGAGAAGCTCTACAGCAGTTATGTACCGACGCGCTATCACCTGGGTTCGCAGTCCGGCATGATTGGGGGCGGCGGCAAGATCGATCCCCGAATCGAGTGGAACGTGGGGGCACAGAGCAAGGTCGTTCTGGAAGTTCATGGCAGCGATTTATTCATCATGGAAGGGCTTAATGACGGCACGATGAATAAGCTACGCTCCGCCTTGTTGTCTGCTTCCCACTCCGTGCAGTAAACCTCTGCGTTCACACCCGAAGCAACAAACATGCGAGGAAAGCCGCGGTTTTCGCGGGTACATCGGGGAGTGTCCTGGGTCACAACCCCCGGTGACATAAGTATTACAATGCGTTTCCTCCAAGGTTGGTAGTCTGAGAATGACGCAGCGCATCCCTCCGCGCGCAGCAATCCATCAACAATTACGAGGTCACATGGTCCGGGTCAACAAACGGGTGAATTGGGTCACCGCTTCCTTCATGGTCGCTTTCCACATCGGCGCCGTAGCAGCGCTGTTCATGTTCAGCTGGCCTGCATTTTTCACTGCACTCTTTCTTTATTGGATCGCGGGCAGCTTCGGGATCGGCCTGGGCTATCATCGCCTGCTGACTCATCGCGGATTCAAGTGTCCGAAATGGTTCGAATACTTCCTGACGGTCTGCGCGACGCTTGCGCTCGAAGGCGGCCCGATTTTCTGGGTGGCCACGCATCGCGTCCATCACCAGATCACGGACAAGCCCGGCGATCCCCACAGCCCGCGCGATGGCGGCTACTGGGCGCACATGGGCTGGATCATGAGCGGTGAATCGCTCCACAACAAGCTTCAGGGCCTGCTGCCGTATGTGCCCGATCTTCGCAAAGACAAATTCCATGCATGGATCAGCGAGTGGCACTGGGTCCCGATGGTCGTTCTCGGAGTGGTCCTGCTGGCGATCGGCGGATGGAAGCTGGTGTTCTGGGGCATCTTCCTGCGCACCGTATTCCTGCTGCATTCCACGTGGTTCGTGAATTCCGCCACCCACATGTGGGGCTCCAAGCGCTTCGCTACCGATGATGACTCGCGCAATCTCTGGTGGGTCGCTCTCCTGAGCTTCGGCGAAGGCTGGCACAACAATCACCACGCTCACCCGCAATCGGCCCGGCATGGCCTGGCATGGTACGAAGTGGATTTCAACTGGTACCTAATCAGCACGCTCAAGGCAGTTGGATTGATATGGGACGTGAAGTTGCCCAAGCTGCGTGAGGCCCGTATCCAGCCTGTGGTCGCTCCTGGTTTGAAGGCCGAAGAAGAACTTGCCGGCGCCTATAGCGGCGACTAAGGCACAGCACGTACGAGACGAGACGGCGCGACTGCGCCGTCTTTCCTTTTTGCGCTATGCTTCCACTGACGCTCTCATGCGCATTACCAGCCGCAAGAAAACCATCGCCTTCGCCATCACACTCGGCGTGCTGGTGGCTGCCGTCGCGCTGGCGCTCAATATCAGTTGGATCGTCCTCAACTGGCGCGAGGTAGTCCCGCTCTTTCTAGGGAGTTATATTCTTCGGATTCATTATTGCGGGCGTCATTCTCAACACTATCTTTCTAGTGCGCGAAGTACGCCGCAACGAACAGCAGGACAGCTTCCTGAATGCCGTCACGCATGAGCTGAAAACCCCCATTACCTCCATCAGGCTTTATTTGGAAACGCTCCAGCAGCGGCAGATCGACGACGCCCAGCGGCGCGAGTTTTATCAGGTAATGCTCGAAGACACGCAGCGTCTTATGAACACAGTGGAACAAGTGTTGCGCGCGGCGCGCGTCACGCAGAAGAACGCTGCGCTCAACAAAACGGAAATCGATGTAGGACCCCTGGTGCAGGACGCGGTAGAACTGGCCCGTGTGCGACATCATCTTCCTCCCGAGGCGGTGAAGTGGGAGCTCGATGGACGCGAAGCGGAACACCTCACCGTGGCGGGAGATCGCGAAGAGTTGTCGGCTGTCTTGTCGAATGTTCTTGATAACGCGGTGAAATATTCGCCTGCCGATCCGAGTATTCGGGTTGATGTCGTTACCCCTGATCTGGAACATGTGCAGATCAAAGTGCAGGACAATGGCATCGGAATTCCCAGCGGCGAACTCAAGCGGGTATTCAAGCGTTTCCACCGGGTCTTGAATCCGGGCACACAGGTAAAAGGAAGCGGCTTGGGATTGTTCATCGTTCGAGCTATTACGCAACGGCACGGTGGTAAAACCTGGGCCGAGAGTGAAGGAACGGGCAAGGGCACGACGGTGACCATCGAGTTGCCCAGATACCAGCAATGAGCGCGCACATTCTGGTGGTAGAAGACGAGGAACACCTGGCGCGAGGCTTGAAGTTCAACCTCGAGGCGGAAGGCTACACCACCGAACTGGCGGGAACGGGGGAAGCTGCGCTGCAATTGCTGCTCGGTGGCGGCGAGAGCTTCGATCTCCTGGTGCTGGATGTCATGCTGCCGGGCAAGGACGGCTTCACGGTGGCGAGCGAGCTTCGCCAGGCCAATCACTTCATTCCCTTGCTGATGCTGACCGCGCGTGGCCGGCCCGAGGACGTATTGCGTGGATTCGCCTCCGGCGCCGATGACTATCTGCCCAAGCCGTTTGATCTGAACATTCTTCTGGCCCGCATCCAGGGTCTGCTCCGCCGGAAGGAGTGGGGACGGATGCTGTCGAGCAGTCCGTCCAGCGAATCGAGAGTCACGGATGCAAAGCCGAATGAAGCGATGCGTGAGTTCGACGTGTACGAATTCTCCGGGACGCCAGGTGGACTTCGGCACGCTGGAACTGCGCTCCGACGGGAAGATATTTCGTCTAACGGTGATGGAAGCGGACCTCCTTCGCCATCTGATTCTCAACGCCGGCAAGATCGTTTCGCGCAAGCAAATTCTCGAACAAGTGTGGGGCCTGCACGAGGACACCGATACGCGCGCCATCGATAACTTCATCGTGCGCTTGCGCAAGTACATCGAGAAAGACCCTGCCAAGCCACGGCACCTGGTCACCGTCCGTGGCGTCGGCTACCGGTTTCTGGCCGAACCCGACAAAAAGTAGGCTGGCGATCACATACCGAGGACGGTGAGCGACGTCATTGCGGCGACGTTTACCGGTGGCGTAAACTGCGACCGCATTCAAATCGAGTTACTTGTACGAATTGCAGGTTTCCGCTGCCCCGCGCAGTTGCGCGTAGGTGTGGCGCTGAATTGTCCAGGAGGTAATCATTCATGAAGTTCCGTTGTGTGCTCGGTTGGGCCCGAATTGTCTTATTCGTTGCTCCACTCTTTCTCATTTCTGCGAATGCGCAAGACAATGTTCGACTTACAGTAAGCGCGACTGACCCGAGCGGCGCTCCGGTGATGACTCTGGCCAAACCCGACTTTTCCGTACAGGACGTCGGGAAGCCGCAAGGCATCACAGACTTCATTGGCCCGGATGCCAAGGCCGCGGCTCCTCCTTCGCTTCAGCCCAACGAATTCAGTAACGTGCCGGACTTCCGCGAGACTAGTGGCGCCATCTTTGTCGTGTTCGACACCATTCATACCCGGTACGTGGATGAACGCGATGCCCGTACCCAGGTCCTAAAGTTTCTTGGCAAGGCCGCGCAGGCCAAGCACGCCGTGGTGTTGGGAATCCTCAGTGAAAAAGGGCTGTACATCTATCACGACTACCACACAGGTTCCGACGTCCTGCTGGCAGCGATGTCGAAGGCCGGCCTGGGTGGAATGAAGGGCGTCGCCGCACCTGCGGGCGTAAATGAGGCTGAGGTCAACGCCGAAGCGGCCCGCCTCACTGTGTTCAGTAAGGGAGATCGCTCCAACGCTACGCCGCAAGATCAGCTTCTGCGTTCGAATATCGACTTGCCCTTGACCATGTTTCAGGACGTTGCGTTCGCCGCGGCAGGACTGCCGGGCCGCAAATCGCTGGTGTGGGTGACCAACGCGGTGCCATTCGACATCGATCCCAAGACGATGCAGTTCAAATCGCCGCAGGTGAGCAGCCGTGGCGCACCGGTGGGAGCTACGGCGGCCTCGCAGACTGCTGCACCCACGTTTGGAAGCTCCGTCGGAGGGAGCAAGGACGTGCTCACCGACGCAGAAAAGAAACGCCTGGCGCCGATCTGGCGTCATAGTATGCGCGCCCTGTTTGATGGAGGAGTCGCGGTCTATCCAGTCGAGGTACGTGATTCCAACTCCGCGGCGACCAACACGCTGACTCAGTTAGCCATGAAAACGCTGGCTACACTCACGGGAGGCAAGGCATTCTTCGGCAGCAATGATCCATTTCCCGAGATTCTCGCCACCAGTACCGGCAATACGGCGGGTTATGTTCTCGGATATACGAACGACGCAGGAACCAGCCCGGACTTTCGCCGCGTCGAAGTGTCGGCGAGTCGGCCTAACACGGTCGTCGGCCATCCTGCGGGATATTTTCCCTACGAGGGCCCGAGCAAAGCGCGCGCCGGGGGAGAGATCGCTTTGGCCATGACATCCCCCCTCGAATACACCGCTATCCGTTTCAAGGTTACGGTGAGTGGAATGGAAGAAGGCACAGGCGGCAAAAAGAAAGTCGACCTGGTGATTTCACTTCCGGGCGATGCCGGCATTCTCAACGAGGCTGCGGGAACGGTTGACGTTGGCTTCGTGGCCAAAGCGACGAACGTCGCAGGGCAAGTCGTCGGCAATATGAATGAAGGTGCCGGAGGTAAGTTTCCGCCCGATGCGGTCGCGCAAATTAAAGAAATGGGTTTCCAGCTCAAGCGTTCGTTCGAGGTGGCGCCCGGAGACTGCACGGTGCATTTCCTGGTGCGCGACAATCAGACCGGACGGATGGGCGACGTTATCTTTCCGCTGACGGTGAAGTAGGAAGGCAAGCCTAACGGGCTCGTGCTAGTACCAGGGTGACATCGTCGGGCTGTTCGTTGCCGCCGATCCAATCGGCCACGGCGCCGGTGACCACTTCGCTGATGCGCGAGAGGGGTTGAGCGCGATGGACCTGAATGAGCTCCATCAGACGCTCTTCGCCGAATTCGCCGAACTCGTTTTCCGGCTCCGTCACGCCATCGCTGAACGCCACGAAAATGTCACCGGGCTGCATCGGTATGCGCGATTCTTCATAGCTCATGCCGTCAAACAGTCCGACCACGGTTCCGGAACTGTCCAGTTGGGTCACGCTGCCGTCCTGAGCAATCACGTAGGGAGGCAGGTGCCCGGCATTGGAGTACGTGAGCACCCGCGCGCCGGCGTCGTAGCTGCCCAGGAACATGGTCGCGTATTTTTCCGGAGGGGTGCTGCGAAAGAGCTGATAATTCAGCGTTGCCATCAACATTCCGGGAGACAGGCGGCTATCGGAACTGCCGTTGCCGCGGTAGTACAACTCCAAGTCTCCGGTGGTTGCGCCGCCGGCGGTCGCAACCGCAGAGAGCGCCAGTTGGGGCTCCAGAGAATACGCACGAACGAAGGCGTGGACGGTGGCCATCAGCAAGGCGGCGGAGATTCCCTTGCCGCTGATGTCACCGACCGCCAGGACCATGCGCTCGTCATGCAGAGGAATGAAGTCATAGTAGTCGCCGCTCACGGTGCGGGCCGGACGGCACACTCCGTGGACCTCCAGCGTGCGCAACTCCGAGATTTGCCGGGGAAACAGCAATTCCTGCACTTCGTGGGCGATCGCCAACTCGCCCTCCAGACGGTGTTTTTCCTTCTGCTCGGCCATCAGCTTCGACAGCGACGTGGACATGGAATTGAACGAAGTTTCCAGTGCCGCCATCTGGTCGCGGGTACGAATCTGAATGCGATGCGCAAAGTCACCCTTGTTGATGTGTTCGGTGGCATTGTAGAGCTCGGCCACTGACTTAGTGATGCTGCGCGTCAGGCGCACGCCAATGAAGAGCGCGACCAGCTCAATGATGCCGAGAAAGATTCCAATGCCGATGAGCAACTGGAACCAGATCACGCCTTTAGAATTGCCCAGAGTGCTGAAAAGCACGTTATAAAGCATCGACGGACGCGAACCTACGACGATCGCGCCGGTAAGCTCTTTGCCGGTCCTCCAGTCCACCGCGTTAAAGAACGACCACCAGCGGAAATCCTTGTCCAGTCCATTCACTGCGGGAGCGATCTGTCCCGCCTCGAGATTCTGGGGAGAGCGGGTCACGTCGGTTCCTGAGATCGTAACTTTTGACTTCTCTCCACCAAGGTCGATGGTCACGGACTCAGGAGTGGATTTCGACGCCGGAGTGGTTGTGCTCGGACTAGGTGACTTGCTCGGTGCGGCCGCCGCCGTCTCCTGTTCGGGCTGGTCTGGGGGATACAAGTCGATAGAACCGATACGCGTGGTCCGTCCGAGCAGCTCGCTGGTGAGCGGAACGTTGGAGATGACCGTCAACTGCCGCGGACCCGCCTGGAGGTGCCTCACCGCTCGCAATTGCAAGCGGTTGTTGTCCATCACGAAGTTGCTGAAGTCCTTCTTCATCGCTTCGGATACCGTGCCGTGGATATCGGCCGTTCTTCCGTTCGGTTGGATTACGAACCCGCTTTGTCCCTCGAGTACGGTGACCGTACGTTGACTAAAAGCCTCGTCGGAGGCGCCGGCAATCTCGGCAGCGAGTTGTGGCGTCAGCTTTCCTGACAACGCAAGATTACGTATTTGCGCAGCCAGCGCATTGTTGGCGGCCGTCAGGTGTTGGAGTTCGGTATCCAGATCGGCCAGCGCAACGTAGGTGGCGAACTGCCCGGCGAAAAGGTAAACCCCGAGCAGCACCATTGCCAGAATTAAGACGATCGGTATGACGCCGATAAAGACGTAGGTAACGATGAGCCGGTTGCGCAGCCGCCACATCAGGTTCTGCCGCGCCCACCGCATGCCCCGCAATAGGACACAGAACACAAAAAAATACGTAATCAGGCTGGCCCAAACGCTCAGCATCGATCCGGGCCGCGAACTGGCAAGCAGCTTCCAGAGCTGCATCACGATCGCCAGTCCGCCAAACCAAAGGATGGTTTTTCCCAGCCGGCTGGTGGGATGGAGTGCGCGCCTGATCGCTTCCTTAACTTCGCTGGTAGTCGGGAATCGCATTCAGTGAACTTGTGCTCGTCTCGGAGTTAGCGGATGGTTCCTGAAAATTAGCTCTTACGATAAAAGAGGTACGTTTTCACCGAAGGTAACGTTCCTCCGGGCACTCTCGTAGTTAACCTTAAACCTCCTTTCGCAAAGAGCTTGCGGTCTTGCCGACCTTAGATTTCCGGGTAAAGATCAAAAAAAGCGTCAATGCTCTGGCGCAACTGCTTCTCGATCTCATCTTTTGATCCTTCTACGATGTGGAGCGTCACGCCGGCGTTCCGTCCATTCTTCAGTTTGACCGAGGCCTCACCCACCTCCTCGATGTCATCACTGGGTAGCAGCCTCATGCCGTAAACCAACGTCAGCTTTGCCATGTTGTTGATTTTACCGCCCCGGGCCGACTTGCGTTCACGAGGGGAGAATTGGCCTTGTCTGGGCCGCGCAAGGCCATGATTCTCGAAAGCGCTGCTGCTTGTTAGAATCCGAAGGGACTCGGCCAACCCGCATCTTTACGGCGATTTCGGAATCTATTCCTATTTCTATGACAGAGAATGTTCGCAACGTAGTCATCGTAGGCTCGGGGTGCTCCGGGCTGACGGCGGCAATTTATGCTGCTCGCGCCAACCTTTCGCCGCTGGTCATCGACGGGCACGAACCCGGCGGACAGCTGGCCCTTACCACGCTGGTGGAGAATTTTCCCGGCTTCCCGGACGGTATTCAGGGCCCCGAGCTCATCGACAACATGCGCAAGCAGGGTGAGCGCTTTGGCGCGGAGTTCAAGGTGGGCCACGTGGTCAGCGTTGACCTCAGCCAGAAATCCGAAGGATTGGGGGCCCGGCCGATCGAGATCAATCTGGGCCGCGACGTGTTGTGGACGCGAGCGCTGATCATCGCCAGTGGCGCATCGGCACGATGGCTGGGCCTGCCCAACGAGAAGGCGCTCATCGGTCACGGTGTTTCCTCGTGCGCCACCTGCGATGGGTTCTTTTTCTCGGGGAAGGAGATTGCGGTGATCGGTGGAGGCGATTCCGCCATGGAAGAGGCGCTGTTTCTGACCCGGTTCGCATCCAAGGTAACGCTCATTCACCGCCGTAGTGAATTCCGCGCCTCAAAGATCATGCTCGACCGCGCCCGCCAGCACGAGAAAATCCAGTTCCTCACCGATACCATCGTCGAGGACGTGCACGACGTGAGAAAACAGGAAGTGACAGGGCTGCGTCTGCGTAATGCGAAAACCGGAGAACAGTGGGACTTTCCGGTCAGCGCGATGTTTCTCGGCATCGGTCACACGCCGAACGCGGATTTTATCGGCGACCAGCTCAAGCGCGACGGCGACGGCTACATCGTTCCGAGCGACGCCCACGTCA
The DNA here is from genome assembly GCA_963738905.1 of uncultured Acidobacteriaceae bacterium. Classification (GTDB taxonomy): domain Bacteria; phylum Acidobacteriota; class Terriglobia; order Terriglobales; family Acidobacteriaceae; genus DASRAA01. The sequence goes on along the minus strand of CAVTYG010000002.1, from coordinate 805,670 downwards.
GCACCAAGGTTCCCGGGGTCTTTGTCTCCGGCGACGTGGCTGACCGGCGCTATCGGCAGGCGGTCACCGCGGCAGGAACCGGCTGCATGGCAGCGCTCGAAGTGGAGAAGTACTTAGAAGAGCTGGGCAAGTAAACTTAGCTCAATGACTCCAGCCAGCAAGTCTCAAGACCGCGAGGATGACCAATTCGCGGCAGCGGAACGTGCTGCCGGTTTCATTCTCGCCCGGACTTCTTTGCGTCCGCGCATCGCCCTTGTACTGGGATCGGGCCTCGGCGGGTTCGCCGACGATCTGCGCGACGCGGTGACCATCTCTTACGACCAGGTCCCCGCATTTCCGCAGAGCACTGCAGTCGGCCATGCCGGAAATCTGATTGTCGGCTCCATCGCCGGAGTCCCCATTGCGGTGATGCAGGGCCGCGTGCACTTATACGAGGGCTACTCCGCTGCGCAAGTCGCGTTTCCAGTTCGCGTACTGGCGCGAATGGGCGTGAAAGCTCTGATACTGACCAACGCGGCGGGCGGCATCAATGCGCAGTACGGATGCGGGGCCTTGGTGACCATCCGTGACCATATCAACTTACAGGGCCAGAATCCGCTGGCCGGTGCCAACGATCATCGCTTCGGCCCGCGCTTCCCGGATATGACCGACGCTTATAGTCCGGACTACCGTCGCATTGCCGCCGAAGAAGCCGCCCGCAGCGGGGTGGATTTGTTCGAGGGTATCTACGCCGCCATGCTTGGGCCGAGCTACGAAACTCCGGCTGAGATCCGTTATCTCCGCGCCATCGGTGCGGACTTAGTCGGTATGTCGACGGTCGCCGAAGTCATCGCCGCGCGGCATCTCGGCCTGGACGTCCTCGCGCTTTCTTGCGTCACCAACATGGCCGCGGGAATGAGCGGCGAGAGGATCAACCACGACGAAGTACTGGCCACCGGCGAACGTGTCCGCGGCAAACTGCTCGCCCTTCTGCGTGCAGTCATCCCGCGAATCGTCGAGAACCAGAGCTCCTAAGTGCGGGCTGGGCCTGCAATCTCCTGCTGTTCGCCCCAACTAGTCACTAGCCACCATCCACTGGTTTAGACTTATCCCCGCATGTCGCGGCCTTACCTCATTGGGATTGCAGGTCCTTCCGGAGCCGGAAAGAGTTGCCTCGCCGACCATCTTGCCCAGCGCCTTCGTGCACCGGTGCTGGCGTTGGACCGTTACTATCGCGACTTGTCGGCCAAGCCGCTATCCGAGCGCGCAGCGACGAACTTCGACGATCCCGACGCGCTCGAGAATGAGCTCCTGATCAGTCATACTCAAAGGCTTCGAGACGGCGAGAGCATCGCCGCTCCGGGTTACGACTTTTCGCAGCATGTCCGGCAGAGTGACAGTGAGATGTTCGATCCTGCCGAATTCGTGATCCTCGAAGGGCTCTTCACTTTGCACTGGCCACAACTTCGCGAACTTCTCGATACCGCCGTGTACGTTGAAACCACCGACGACCTGTGTCTCCGGCGCCGCATGGAGCGTGATGTCCGCGAGCGCGGTCGCAGCCCCGAGTCGGTAGCAGAGCAGTTTCGCGCTACTGTTCTTCCGATGGCGGAACGCTATGTCGTCCCCACCCGGGAGTACGCGCATGTCATTGTCTCGGGAACCGCGCCTGCTGCCGTCGCCATCGATAGCGTAATGCAGCACGTTGAGCGTGGCCGTAATCGTGGTAATCAGCGCGTAAGCCAGGGTTCGGCTTCCCATTCCGTATCATTCCGATGAGGATTGCAATGCATCCTGTCCGCTTAGTTGCCCGTTGTGTGCTTATTCTTTGCGCCACATGCGCGTTGGCGCAGACCACTCCTCGCCCGCCCCAACATACCGAAAAACAGAAAGAAATCTCTTTGCCGACGAGTAAGCGCCTATTTGAGCCTGCCTCAGGCGCCGCCCAACGCACTAACAGCCTGCCCGTGACTGCGGCACTCAGTCCCGACGGTAAATATCTCGCGTTGCTGAACAACGGCTACGGTTCATCGGAATCCGGATATCGCCAGTCCATTGCAATTCTCGACGTAGCCACCGGCATGCTTCGCGACTTTCCCGATTCGCGCTTGGGCGTTGATGCGAAGCAGACCTACTTTGTGGGACTGGTGTGGAACTCCAGCGGCAGCGAGCTCTACGCTTCCATGGCGTCGCTTACCGATCCCGAAGGAAAAAAGCCGAACAGCACCGGTAACGGCATCGCGATCTATCGCTTCGCAGCCGGAGCCTTGGTGCCCGATCGCTTCCTTAAGTTGCCCCTGGTGCCCATCACTAACGGCCGAAAGAACATCTACGGAGCGAATTCAGTTCCTGCCGGTCAATCGATCTCATACCCGGCAGGCCTGGCGCTGATTAAGCGTCCTGAGGGCGAAGCTCTACTGATCGCGGAAAACCTGGCCGATGATGCCGTCCTCGTGGATCCGCGTGATGGTCGCGTCCTGCAACGCTTCGACCTCGGACGAGGCAAAGTTGTGCCCAGCACGTTCCCCTACGCGGTGGCCGTTGATCGCAATGGGACTCGCGCCTGGTGCTCGCTCTGGAACGGATCATCGGTTGCCGAATTGAACCTGCAAACCGGCAAAGTGGTCCGTGAAATATCGCTTCTTCCTCCCAAGGAAGAAACTGACGCCTCCTCTCATCCCACGGCCATGCTGCTCACGCCCGACGACGGCCAACTCTACGTCGCGATTGCCAATCGCGATCGGGTGGCTATTGTCTCCACGGGCAGCGGCAAGGTCGATCGGTACCTCGACACCCGTCTTCCCGGACAGACCTATGGCGGCAGCTTTCCCGTCGCACTTGCCCACTCTGCTGACGGCAAAACGCTGTACGTCGCGAACTCATCGTCGGATGCCGTTGCCGTCTTCGATATGCGCGCCTCACTCGGAACGCCCGCCCGGGCGAACGCCGATCGTGCCGCCTACTTCATTCCCACCGAGTGGTATCCGACGGCGCTAGCGATTCAGGGCGACGATCTGTTCGTAGCGACCGGGAAGGGAATCGGTACCGGACCGAATTCGGCCGACGAAAGCGGCATGATGCGCAGCGGAAAGTCGAAGCACCCTTACATCGCGTCTCTCGTGCGAGGTTCGCTGGCGCGCGTGAATCTGAAAGACGCGGAAGCGAATCACGAGGCGCTCACCGAAGAAGTGCTGCATAGCAATCGCATGGAAGGCCGCAGCGACGAGATCGACTTCGCGCGGAGCAGTAATCCGATTCGCCACGTGATTTACATCATCAAGGAAAACCGTACCTACGATCAGCTCTTCGGCGACATCAAGGAAGCCAACGGCGATGCTTCGCTGGTCATGTACGGCGAAGACATCACCCCGAATCAGCATGCATTGGCGCGCCAGTTTGGCGTCCTCGACAATTTCTATGACAGTGGCGAAGTCTCTGGCAACGGACACCCCTGGTCGATGGCCGCCATCACAACCGACTACAACGAGAAAGCGTGGCCGATTGCCTATCGCAGTAACGAGCGCGGTTACGACTTCGAGGGAATCGTCGGCGATGTCCGTCCCTACGACGAGGGAATTCCCGACGTAAACGAGCCGGCGACGGGATACCTCTTCGACAACCTGGCTCGCCACAAGCTCAGCTACCGACATTATGGCGAATACATCGATACTCTGTGGTGCGAAGATCTGGAGCAGCAGTACACTCCCGCCACCATGGGAGCTCCCACGGGCACTCAGCAAAAGTGCGAGCGCGCCGAAATCAAGCCGGGAGAGGACTTACCCGCTTCGATAGGAGGGGGCAAAAGTCCATACCAATACGTCATTCCGTTGATGGCGAAGAACACGCCGACGAAAGCAGATTTACGCGACCACTTCGATCCGCTGTATCCCGACTTCAAAGTGGAATATCCCGACCAGCTTCGGGTGGACGAATTTCTTCGCGAGTTCGCCGGCTTTGTGGAAGCCCGCAAGACCGGCAAAGGCGAGCAGCTTCCGAGCTTCACGCTGCTGCGTCTTCCCAACGATCACACCGCCGGCACCAAACCGGGATCTCCGACTCCGAACGCCGCCGTCGCCGACAATGATCTCGCCGTCGGACGCGTTGCAGATGCGATCTCGCACAGCCCTTACTGGGACGACACCGCCATCTTCGTATTGGAAGACGACGCACAGGCCGGCGCCGACCACGTAGATGCCCATCGCAGCATCGCGCTGGTTGTAAGCAAATATTCGCCTCATAAGGCCCCGCCGTTCGTAGACCACAGCTTTTACACCACCGTGAACCTGATTCACACCATGGAAACGCTGCTCGGCCTTCCTCCTATGAACAACAACGACGCCCAGGCTCCCGTCATGGCGCCGCTATTCGCGGGGGCGGGTGATCAGCCGGCGTTTGCGGCGGACTATCGCAACCGCGATAACGGCATGATCTACCAGGCCAACACCAAAGCTTCACCGGGCGCGAAAAAGTCGTCCAAGCTGAACTTCTCGGTTGCCGACGCTGCCGACACCGAAGTCCTTAACGCCATCCTGTGGCGTGCCGCTAAGGGAAATGTCCCGATGCCCCAACCGGTGCACGCCGTAATTCCTGCGCGACCAAGCGTCGGCAAGGATAAGGATTGAATCGAACTCCAAAAACAACGGACAATAACTCCTCCAAATTCAATGCCCTGCGAAAGCATTAGTCCTTCTGTGGGATGGCAAATCGATTTTCTGAATTAGAATGTAAAAAGGCAGCACACGTCTCGGGGTAACGCGCCATCAGCAACGACGACAAGCCAAACGGTTCTGATCTCGAAGGACCGCTGAAGCCGATCACCGGTTCTGTTTCGAGCCAGATGCCGAACGTCCACCCTTCGGCAGTTGAAGGCGCCGACCGCTCCTCGTCAGCCCGTGCCTCCGCAACCCAAACGCCCGCTTTCCTGGCCCAGGTTCGAACTGCGGAGATGCTACGGGAGGCAATTCTTCGCCACGTCCGCTACACCCTGGTACGCCCTACCTCGGATCTTCAACCGGTCGATTACCTGAAGCCGGTTTCGCTGGCCATTCGCGACCGCATCGTCGATCGCATGCTGGAGACCGAGTCGCGCTTTCGCCACAAAGATGCCAAGCGCCTCTATTACCTTTCCATGGAGTTCCTCATGGGCCGGTCGTTGGGCGATAACCTGTCCAACCTCCGCCTCGAGGAGCTATGCCGCGAGGTGCTTGCCGGATTCGGCGTCAACCTCGACGAGGTTCTCGACAGCGAGTCCGATGCCGGACTGGGCAACGGCGGCCTGGGTCGCTTGGCGGCCTGCTTTCTGGAGTCGCTCGCTACCCTCGGAATGCCGGGCTACGGCTATGGCATCGATTACGAGTACGGCCTCTTCAAGCAGGAAATCGTAGACGGCTTCCAGCGTGAGAAGCCGGATCGCTGGAAGGCGAACGGCACTCCCTTCCAGATCGAGCATCCCGAAGAAGCGGTCAGCATTCCGATGTATGGCCGTCTCGATTCCCAGAGTGACGAAGACGGCAAACTTAAGCAGACCTGGATCAACTACAAGGTCGTGCTCGGAATTCCAACCGACATGCCTATCGTCGGTTACCTCGGGCAGACGGTGAACTGGCTGCGTCTCTTCACCGCGAGCGCTTCCGAAGACTTCGACATCGAGATATTCAATCGGGGCGACTACATTCACGCCGTCGAACAGAAAATCGGCAGCGAAAACATCTCGCGCGTCTTGTATCCGTCCGATTCCGCCATCGCCGGGAAAGAGTTGCGCTTGGTTCAGGAGTACTTCCTCGTCGCCTGCGCTATCGGGGATATCATGCGCCGCTTCCTTTCGCAGCACAACGACTTCGAACTACTGCCAGCCAAAGCCGCCATCCAGATGAACGATACCCATCCCAGCCTCGCGGTCGCGGAACTCATGCGCGTGCTGGTGGACAACCATGGCGTGCCGTTCGAGAAAGCCTGGGACATCACGCGCCGGACGCTGGCCTACACCAATCACACCCTGTTGCCGGAAGCGCTGGAGAAGTGGTCAGTTCCCCTCATGGACAAGGTCTTGCCCCGGCACGTGCAGATCATCTTCAGCATCAACGACCGGTTCCTGCGGGAGATTAACGACCGGCCCTTCATGTCCAGCGAAAAGCTGCGCAAGATGTCGATCATCGAAGAGGGCTACGAAAAGCACGTGCGCATGGCCAACCTCTGCATCGTCGGCAGCCACTCGGTCAATGGAGTCTCGGCGCTGCACAGCAATTTGCTGGTCAAGTCCCTGGTGCCCGAGTTCGCTGAGTTGTGGCCGGAGAAGTTCAACAACAAGACGAATGGCGTGGCTCCGCGGCGTTGGCTGATGAAAGCGAATCCCGGCCTGACAGACCTGATCAGCCAGACCTTGAACGAACAGAAGTGGATTACCGACTTAAGCCGCCTGCGTGATCTCGAACCTTGGGCGGAGAAAGCCGATTTTCGCGCTGCCTTCAAGGAAGTCAAACGGCAGAACAAGCTCAGGCTCGCCGACTCCATCCAGAGTCAACTCGCTGTCGCGGTCAATCCCGACTCGATTTTCGACGTTCAGATCAAACGCATTCACGAATATAAGCGGCAGTTGCTGGCGATCATGCACGTGATTCATCAGTACCTTCAGATCGTTGAGCACAACGAAACGCCGATGTCGCCGCGCACATACGTTTTCGCCGGCAAGGCTGCTCCCGGATATTGGGCCGCGAAGCAGATTATCAAGCTCATTCACAACGTCGCCGACGTGGTAAACAACGATGTCCGCGTCAAAGACGCCATCAAGGTCACGTTTCTTCCCGACTACCGCGTTTCGCTGGCGACGCTCATCATTCCCGGAGCGGACCTGAGCGAACAAATTTCAACCGCCGGCCTCGAAGCCTCCGGTACAGGAAACATGAAGCTGGCGATGAATGGCGCACTCACCGTTGGTACCTGGGATGGCGCCAACATCGAGATCGCCGAAGAAGTCGGCCTCGACAACATCTTCATCTTCGGACTGCGTGCCGAAGAAATCCTCGAGATGCAGCAGAAGGGAACGTACAATCCCCGCGAACGCTACGACAACGATCCCGTCGTTAAGGAAGTCATGGACGCGCTCGCCTCCGACCGCTTCTGCCCCAACGAGCACGGTATGTTTCGCTGGATCTTCGACGAGTTAGTGCATCGCGGCGACAAGTACTATCACATCGCCGATTTCCCCAGCTATGTTGAGACTCAAAAACAGATTGACAGCGAATTTCAGAAGGACGAAATCTGGTATCGGAAAGCGGTGCTCAATGTCGCCCGCATCGGGAAATTCTCCAGCGATCGCACGGTGCAGGAATATTCGCGCGACATCTGGCACATCGGCCAGTATGAGAAATCCACCCTTGGCGCGAAGACGAACAACAAGCAGCACCCAATTGTGCCGTCAGTACCACACGTCTTGAATGGTGAAGCGATTCCCGTCGCCGAATTGAACCAGCCCGCCAAATCGGTTGCTACCGCCGAGTAATCTCGAACAACCCAACGGGTCTGGAAGCGCGCCTCTTACGCGAAGTTTTGCGCCAAGGGACTGCCAGCGCCAGTAGCTTCCACCGGCGGCGGAATCTGCTCCAGCGGATACCCCAGTTCCTTCCACGCATAGTAGCCGCCCAGTAGCGGACGTACATTGCGGATGCCGTGCCGTCTCAGTTGTAGCGCCGCACGGGCGCTGGTGGCTTCGTTGGGTCAAGTACAGAACAGCACGACTTCGCCATCGCGCGAAATCTCGCTGTTGCGTTGCTCCAGTTCTTCCGGTGAGATTCGTAAGGCACCGGGCAACGTCCGCGGGTCGGGCAGGAAATCCAGCGGATGACGGAGATCAATGATCGTAACTACCTCACCGGCGTCGAGCTTGCCCTTCAGTTCGTCAGGAGCGATGCGCGCGCCCGCCACCTGCTTCAGGAAGCTGCGTCTCTGATAGAACTTGTACGCGATGTATCCCACAATGCTCGCAATCAGGAGCACGAGCATCCCCGACCCGAAGCGCGCAACGTCGTGAGCGACGCGATCCAGTTGTTTGCTCGAGGCCAGCCCTAACCCGGCAAAGGCGCCGACCCACAGCAGCGCTCCGAGCAAATCGAACAGTAAAAAGTGAGGGAAGCTGAATCCCGCCGTAGCGGCCAACGCAGGCGCCGCCGCATTCAGGCCGGGGACGAACTTGCAGATAAGTAGAGTGCGATAGCCGTATTTACTGAACGTTGACTCCGTTCGCCGAACGCAGGAGTCGGGCTCCAGTGAGATCCTGCACAACCAGCTCAATACCACCGTGCCCTTGTGCTTGCCGAAGTAGTACCAGAATACGTCGGCAATCACCGAACCGGCGGCCGCACATATAACAACCCACGCAAAATTCAGCTTGTGTTGACCCGCAAGCGCTCCGGCAGCCAGCAACAAAGGCGCAGCCGGAATCGGAAGTCCAGCCTGTTCGGCCAGCACCCAGAAAAACAGCAGGAGATAGCCGTGCTGCACGACGAATTGAAGAGTTTCTGTCATGAAAACCGCTTGCAAGCCCCAAAGTAACACTGATGCGGTTGAGACTGGAAGGATTCGCCCCAAGTTTTTAAGTTCGCTCGTTGGCAAACATGTCGATGAGTGATAAAGCTGGATAGCAAAGCACAAAGGCCCCGTTGCTCTCCTTGCTTCTGTGCCTCGCTGGTGGGACGGCTCTCGCGAGGAAGGTGACGGTGGCCGACTCCCCCGAACCGGCCACCGCAACGGACCACAGGAATTCCGCGCCTAAGTTTGCGGTCCGCTCACTCGGCCGGCTTGGCAAGCCGGGCGATTGACACATTGACTATAGCGAAAATACATTTGAGTATTAAGAGAAATTGAGGCTGCGTAGCTTCCATGTGCGTAGCGAGAAAACCCAAGGCCGTATTTTTGCGTGACAGTAAATTCGAGGTGTCGCAATGGTCAGTCAAACGGTTCAAGACAATCTTCGCCCCTATCAAATCGGCCCGAAACTGCGTGCTCTACGTCTGAAGAAGAGCATGGGGCTGGTCGAATTGGGAAAGCATACCGGGCTGTCTCCTGCCTTGCTCTCGAAACTCGAGCGCGACAAACTCTATCCCACGCTGCCTACCCTGCTGCGCATCGCACTGGTCTTCAGCGTTGGCTTGGAGTATTTCTTCACCGACGAGCGCAAGCGCCGTGTGGTGGCCGTGGTGCGCAAGGCAGAGCGCATCAAGTTGCCGGAACGCCCCGGGAACGCGGAGGTTGCCTATCACTTCGAAAGCCTCGACTACAAATGTAACGAGCGCCGCACGAATGCTTACCTGGCAGACTTCCAGGCGGTGTCGGGGGACAAACTGCGTCCTCACCAGCATGCCGGATCGGAATTTCTGCACGTCACCAAGGGGAAGCTGGGATTACGCATTGGGGTGGATGAATACGAGTTGGACTCTGGCGACTCGATTTACTTTGACCCGGCCGTACCCCATACCTACCGTCGCATCGGCAAATCGCCTTGTCAGGCCATGATCGTGACTGCCGGCACATAGCCTCACCTTGCTACACTGCTGTCGCATCCCGGACGTCCGATTGGAGACCCCATGCATGCGTTGCTGTTGGTTCGCATCGCGATGTTGCTTATGTTGCTTGCTACTGTCAGCCTGGTCGCTCAGACCGAACCGCGCGCCCGCGACCTTGGTATACCGTTCGACGGCACGCCCGGCCTGCATAACGCCATCACGGATGTCGCTGGCGTTGAGGTTGGCTTCGCCACCCTGATTTCCGGTTCGGGGAAGCAGGTGGTCGGGCAGGGCCCGGTGCGCACCGGCGTTACCGCCGTTCTTCCGCGGGGGCACCAGAGCTTCAACGATCCCGTCTTTGCCGGATGGTACTCGCTCAACGGTAATGGCGAGATGACCGGCACCACATGGGTTGAGGAGTCCGGCTTCCTTGAAGGTCCGGTGATGATCACCAATACCCACAGTGTGGGACTGGTGCGCGATTCCGTGATCCAGTGGCGCATCGAGCATGGCGGCGCCGATCCGCACGGTTACTGGTGGTCGCTGCCTGTCGTGGCGGAAACCTGGGACGGCGATCTCAACGACATCAACGGTTTCCACGTGAAACGCGACGATGTGTTTCACGCTCTCAACACGGCCTCCGGCGGCCCCGTGGCCGAAGGCAATGTCGGTGGCGGGACCGGGATGATCTGCCACGGCTTCAAGGGAGGGACTGGCACCGCCTCCCGCAAGCTTACCGATAAGGACGGCGGATATACCGTCGGCGTCCTCGTGCAGTGCAACTACGGCGTGCAGTCCGAGTTGCGCATCGCCGGCATTCCGGTTGGCCGCGAGCTGCCTCCGGGCATTCCGCGCAAAGCCGATACTGGGTCGATCATCGTGGTCGTCGCCACTGATGCTCCAGTGCTGCCGAACCAACTCAAGCGTCTCGCACGCCGCATCCCGCTTGGCCTGGGACGCATGGGGAGCTACTCGGGCGACGGCTCCGGCGATATCTTCATCGCTTTCTCCACCGCCAATCCTGGAATCTGGGGTTCCGACGGCGTGAAGAACGTAACCATGCTTCCCAACGACGACATGAACCCGTTGTTTATGGCGACCGTGCAATCGGTAGAAGAAGCCGTGGTGAATGCCATGATCGCCGCCAAGACCATGAAGGGTATCAATGACTTCGAGGTGCGCGCTATTCCCCACGCCGAGCTGCAAGAGGTACTGAGGAAGTACAACCGACTCGTAGTGCCGGGAAAATAAGAGCTCCGCGGATTTGCACGAAGAGTGGTGCAGACGCCCCCTCTCCCCCTCTCTGTAAGCCACTTGTTTTCCATAGGATAGCGACTTCGTCGCTCAAACCATTGAGTGCGTGGGAGTTATACGTAAAGTCGTCAGCCGTAAGGAGTTGCATGGCTACTAACCCACGGGGCATACCGATCTCGGTTGCGAGATGCAGCAACGGGGCGGCACGGATGGTGGGGACTGTGGCAGGTGGGGTTGGACGTAAAGCCTCCAGTGTTCAGTCGTCAGCTGCCGCTTGTGAGTGAAACACAACAGGCAGCGAAGTCGTACAGCGTCCTTGCGGGGAGCTACGCCCCCACAGTCATGAGCGTGACAAAGTGGAGTGGAGAAAAGCAAGGAAAATCTGGAGAATTTTGTGAAAGATTCCCAGTTTGGGAAAATCGGTGTTCACCACGGAGACACGGAGGCACGGAGAAGAAGGGACAACCGCGGATTGGTTGATCACCCGCCAGGATCCTATTCTGTGAAACGCGAATTCTGTGATGCAGGACGAAAATCCCCACCCAACCAAAAGAAGGTTGGACGGGGCACCCGAGGAGTCTATGATGGGTGACGAAAATCCCCGCCCGACCTAAATCGGGTTGGACGGGGCACCCGCGCGGTCACTCGTTTACTGGAGCGGATTGGGATCCAAGGCCGGTATGTAGGAGGCGGACGGTATGAAGTTGCCGCCCAAGGAACATTGGGCGTGCTCTCCTGTAAGCGTGAACCTGCCATAGAACACCGGACACTTACAGGTAGCGGTGACGCCGCCCTCATCGAGCGTGCAAGGCGCAGTCATGCAGCCGGCAAATGGCGCTTTCGCACAGGTGGTAGTGGGCGCCTGGTGGTTCAAAGCCTTCACCAGCGACTGTTGCGTCGCAGGGTCGTACGTCGAGATTACGTCCGCACCGGGGATAAGGGCCCCGCCCGAAAGGTATTGGCAAACGGGTGCTGGGTTGTTCACTGTGCACGTGTTGGTGCCTGTCAAGCCGTTCGGAAAACAAGCCTGAACGGTTGACTGATACACCGGATAATTCAGAATTGCCGTGGCCAGTACGTAATTGGCCTTGGTGTAGACCAAGCACTTGCAATTGGCGGAGCGGCCGTCGGGAGAGAGCGTACAAGGCAGGGGCGGCTTGCCTGATTCAAAACAGAGCGCGAACTGCGAAGAACACGCTAAGAATTGCGACCCTTTCTCCGCTGTGTCGCGATAGGCAGGTCCGAAATTCGTGGTCCAAAACTTCGAATTGTCCCAAAACGGCTGCGAGTCGGGCACAAACTGTTGCTTCCAGTTCAACGGGTCGTCCCAGTAGGACGAAGTACTGGATGCGGAGGAAGCCTGAGGGTTGGTGGTTTGTGCCGCTAATGGGCAGGCCAGACTGCAGCCCAAGAGCACGAGGAATACGCAGGCTAGAACCGGGTTCAGTGGACGCATAAGATTCTCCTTCAACGTCGAGCCCGCCTTTGCGGTGGCGCTGGACGCCGGAATCATTAGCCGGAACGGGCGGCAAGTCAAGAGGCTTGTTGACGGTCAGTCGAGGCGCGGTTTCGCAATCCCACAATTACCCAGCGGCGGACCGCAATGGAGGTGCGCGGGCACTACGGCTTCGCTATGTGCGCTCCGTCTTCGACTGCGCGCAAGCCTTCGGCAGAGAGGAATGGGTTTGTTTCCTGGTTTCCCAGCGCTGAAGCGCTGGGCTTTGATTTGTCGGCCCTGCCGGGCCTGTCGCGGGGATAGTCAGAGTCGCAGAACGACAGAGTCCGCGCGGCACAGAGCAAGTGAAAGTCCGCGAATCCCACAATTGCGGGCCATCCCACCTCTGTGATGAGCACCCGGGGCACACCAGCAGGCGTGCACGCACAACGGCTTCGTTATGTGCGCTCCGTCTTCGACTGCGCGCAAGCCTTCGGCAGAGAGGAATGGGTTTGTTTCCTGGTTTCCCAGCGCTGAAGCGCTGGGCTTTGATTTGTCGGCCCTACCGGGCCTGTCGCGTAGATAGTCAGAGTCGTAGAACGACAAAGTCGGCGGGGCACGGAGCAAGTGAAAGTCCGCGAATCCCACAATTTCCAAAGGAAGGCAATTGTGGGCCACCGTCCGAGTTCGCGTACCATACTTTCTTTCGAAGCCTGGACGTTGGAGATCACCTATCGTGCGAAGAATCATTCTGGCGCTGGTCGTGGTGTGTGCGGTTGCGTGTTTTGGCGAAGATGTTCTGCTGAAGAATGTCACGATTTACGACGGCAGCGGCTCTGTTCCGATGCGCGGGGATGTGCGCATTGCGGGAACCAAAATCGCTGAGGTCGGTCCGAATCTGAAGCCGCGCCCGGGTGAAACGGTCATTGACGAGCATGGCCTGGCGGTGGCTCCCGGCTTCATCGATATGCATAGCCACGCTGACGGTCGCATTCTCGAAGATCCGGCTGCGGAGCTGGCCGTTCGGCAGGGCATTACCACTGTGGTGGTCGGTCAGGACGGCGATTCGATGTATCCGCTGGCGGACTTTCTCACGAAGTTCGATGCGCATCCGGCAACCATCAACATCGCGAGCATGGCGGGGCATGGGACGCTACGCGAGCAGGTGATGGGCAAGGATCTATTTCGTCACGCGACCGCTGCCGAAATCGCGCGCATGAAAGAACTGCTGGCTCAGGAGATGAAGTCGGGGGCCTTCGGTCTTTCCACCGGCCTGGAATACGATGCCGGTCACGAGAGCACAACCGAGGAGATCGTGGAGTTGTCGAAAGTGGCGGCGAAGTATCAGGGCTTTTACATCAGCCACGTTCGCGACGAGGGCGATCGCGTCTTCGATTCCTTCGACGAGGTGATGCAGATCGGAAGCGGCGCGAAAATTCCGGTCGAAATCACGCACATCAAACTGGGCAGCACGCCGGTGTGGCATCAGGCAGCGACGCGCATGCCGCACTATTGGCAGAAGGCTGCGAGCGAGGGCGTCAACCTCAAGGCAGACGTGTATCCGTATACCTTCTGGAGCTCGACCATCCGGGTCATCGTGCTCGACCGTGATTTCACGAATCCCGACAAAGTGGGAAAGGCGATTGCGGAGAACGGTGGCGCGGCTGCGATCCGGTTTACGCGTTACGATCCCGATCCCTCGATCGTGAACCTGACGCTGGCGGAGGTGGCAACGAAGTGGAAGATGACGCCGGTGGAAGCGTACATGAAAGTGGTGCGCGAGACGCTGCCGGCAACGCATCCGACGAAGCCGCCGGAAGAGTCCGTCATGGTCACTTCGATGAGTGAAGACGACCTGCGCTATTTCATTGCCGACCCGCACGTGATGTATTGCACTGACGGCCAACTGAAGGGCAAGCATCCCCGTGGCGCCGGGTCGTTCCCACGCATCCTCGGCAAGTACGTGCGGGAAGAGAAGCTGTTGACCCTGGAAGCAGCCATCCACAAGATGACGCAGATGCCTACCGCGCAGTTGGGTCTCGCGGATCGCGGCACGATCAAAGAGGGAAACGTTGCCGACCTGGTGGTCTTCGATCCTGCAACGGTAATTGACGGCGCAACCGTGGAACAGCCGGGCGCTCCACCTAAGGGAATTGCCGGCGTAATGGTCGGAGGCGAATGGGTGGTGAGGAATAACGACGTCACCGGCGCTCGGCCGGGCAGAGCATTACGTCACAGCGTGCGGTGATCTATTCGAGGACGAGTGCCGGCCCGTCGCGTCCTACAACGGTGCAGGGCAGGGCAATGGGATAGTGGCGGATGGCCTCGCGCAATAGGCCGGCATCGCGCAACAATTCCGCGTTGGAGCGCGAGCGTTCGCTGCGCAGACTTGCGTGGTGCTCGCGCGAATAGGTGTTGCGTCCGTGGTAGCGATAGAGGTAGAGATGGCCGGCGCCGGTGAGCGGCGCGACGGGTAGGGATGCGTAGATCGCTTCCATGAATACCCAATCTTCACCGCGTCGCGCGTCGGGACCGGACTCGGGATAGCGGAAGCGAGGGTCGCGATACATCATCAGGGTGCCGGGAGCGAGTCGCATCAGGCCGTGGTTCCGGCCATCGTTGCTCCAGTCGATCCATGAGAGGACGGCGTCGGGCTCGATGTACTGCAAGTGATCGGTAAAGAAGGACGCGCCTTCGGATGCCATGTGCTGGGCCTGCGTTGTCAGGCGCTCGGGATGACTGTAATCGTCATCGTCCCACTGACAGAGGATTTCGCCGTGGGCGGCATCGAGAGAGATGTTGCGGAGCGCGCCCAGCGTCCATCGGCCGGGGCCGGGATCAATCAGTCGTACACCGGCGACGCCGGACGCGCATACGTAATTCATGAGGGCGCTGCGGTAGGACTCTTCGCCATCGCTCACGATGACCAGCTCGCGGTCAAGGTAGGTCTGCTTCGCGTAGGAGCGGATAGCGAGCTTGGCCAGTTCCAGCCGGTCGAGGGTCACCATGAGGCAACTGATCATCGCGGGAGTCTCGTGTGGGTGCGAGCATAGCGCACGTGGCGAACTTACCAGTATTTCTTTCTGATATGTTCGATACCAGACAGAGAAGGTTGCTACCTGACTTAGGCCCCGTGGTTCTAGGGTAATCACCCTATTGGCAACTGCAAGAGCGGGCTTAATACTGCAACACATAGTAGTCAATGTGCGGTGGGTGTTCTTGTGACGGTTATATATTGGTTTTCAAATTCGCCCTCCTTTCAGCGCTCACAAGACGCACCGAGAGCCGCTCTGCACAATCCCATCCCCTCTTTCGATTTGCCCGCCTTCCGAAGCAGGTGCCAATGGTGACATGGTGTCATGTCGCGTTAGCACCTGCTCGCGCCTTCCCAGTCGTTTAGTTGCCAGTGAAAGTCAAACGACCCACCGCAATGGCAAGGGCACGCGACAGCAATGGAAACCGTGATGGCCAAGTATCGGCGAGTCATGCTGGGAGAGTTTACCGCCGACGCTTTGTACGGACGCGCTTGGCGGCCACCTTGCTCGCCGATGGAGCACCCTGCTTTGCCATCTGCGCCTGCCCCGCCTTGGTCTTCAAGCGCGATTGTTCGTACATCTCGATCCACTTCTCGCTCGAAATCGCCGAGACCAGCTTGCCAATCGCTTCGAGTGGCAAATCGTCCGGCGACTTGAAATGAACGCAACACCCTCCCATGTCGAGCTTCTTCCCCGCCGCCTTGAACGCCGCCTTCAGTTGCTCGAGATGGCTGGCACTCCAAAACGCGCCCATCAGGTAGAGCGAGCAGTAGTTCTTTTGCGACGAGAGCCCGACGTAGTAGATGGGCTGCTGGTTGTGAGTGTCTGGATATCGAGACAGGGGGATCGTCCAGCCGATCGTGCCCCAGACGAGGCACTCATCATAGCCGCGCGGAATGTGCTTGTTCACGAATGCGCGCATCGTCGCGATGGTCTTCGCACGATCGGCGGGGAGTGAGGCGATGTATTGCGCCGGCGTCTTGACGTTCGGTGGTGGTTTCATGAATTTGTCGTCTCCCGCAAAGGCAGTTTGTGTGGGGCTCCCGCAGAAAGCCTTTCGTGTCCCGCGGGGTGTCCGTCATAGAAACTTCTGCAACACGTCGGTAGTTTCCGCAGGGCGCTCTTCAAGAATCCAGTGGCCGGTATCTTTGAGGACCACGACCGTCACCTGTGTCGCTACCAGTTTGGCTTGGTCGCCAAGGGGAACTCCCAGCGACTTATCGCCGCCAATGGTGAGGAGCGGCATGGTCAACTTGGTCTGCGAGAGTTGGGCGAAGTCCCTGACGGCTTGCTGGAAGGAGACGAAATACTCCCAACCGGCGTGCATCCGTCCGGGGCGTGAATATGCGGCGACATAGGCCTTGCGATCGGCTTCGGGAATGGAATGATTCTTGTCGGCGGCGAAGTCGTCCCAGAAATAATCGAAGTAGGAACGCTCGCGGCCTTGCACCAGGGCCTCTGGAGTTGGGCCATTAAAGCGGAAATGCCAGATGCCGGGATTGTTGTAAATGGGTTCCCAGCCAAGGACTCCGGGAAGGAAAGCGTCCATGAGGACGAGTTTGGTCACTTCGGAGGGAAATTGCGCGGCATACGCGTAGGCGACCATGAGTCCGATGTCATGGCCGACGACCGCGGCTTTCTGCATACCAAGGGACTTAGCGAGGTGGTGGATGCTCGCGGCTGCGCTCTTCATGTCAAGACCGCTGGCGGGAATAGAGGAGTCTCCAATGCCAGGCAGGTCGGGCGCGATAACGGTGAAGCGCTCGGCGAGGAGCGGAATGATCGGCTTCCACATTAAGGAAGTTTCGGCATAGCCATGCAACAGGATCAGCGGAGTGCCGTTGCCAGCGGTCAGGTAGTGCAGCTTAACGCCGTTGACGTTCGCGGTTCGAGACGTGATGTTCCTGTCAGATGCTGGTGTCATAGGGGAGTTCCTCGACAAATCTACAATGTGATGCAAGCGAAGCCGTCGGGGCTCCAATCTTCTAGGGTGGTGTTTGGCGCGCTCGCGCAGGAAGTTAGGCGAGGCTTAGCGGCCGATGACGTTGCGGACGGGGGAGACAGGAACCTGCTCGACGATCTCGATGCCGAAACCTTCGAGGCCGGCGACTTTGCGCGGATGATTGGTCAGCAGGCGGATGCGCTTGAGGTTGAGGTCGCGAGAGAATTTGCGCGCCAATGCCGATTTCGCGCTGGGTGTGGCGCTGACTCTCGGGCAGAGTCGGCAGGCGCTGCTCGTGGTGAAACTGGAGTGTAAGTCTTTCGCCCAGCTTCTCGACTGAATAGCCTTTCGAGGTCTGGTGCAGATAGATGAGCGCGCCGCGGCCGGCGTCGGCAATGCGACGCATGGCGCCGTCGATGGCGTCGTGGCAGCCGCACCAGCTTGCGCCGAAGACGTCGCCGACGAGACAGTGGGCGTGCATGCGGACGAGGACGGGTTCGTCGCTGGCGTTCTCGACGTCGCCTTTGACCATCGCGATGTGAGAGTCGCCGTTGATCTCGGATTCGTAGACAATCATGCGGAAGTCGCCGTAGGCGGTGGGCACGACAGTCTCCGTCAGCCGGCGCACGTAACGCTCGTGCGCCATGCGGTAGCGGATGAGTTCGGCGACGGTGAGCATCTTGAGATCGTGCTGGCGACAGAATTCGGCAAGTTGTGGCACGCGCGCCATGGTTCCGTCGTCGTTCATGATCTCGCAGATGACCCCGGCAGGAACCAGGCCGGCAAGACGAGCGAGATCGACAGCGGCCTCGGTTTGTCCAGCGCGCACGAGCACTCCACCCTTACGAGCGCGCAACGGGAACGTGTGGCCGGGACGGGCCAGATCGTTCGGACGGGTTGCGGGATCGATCGCGACCTTGATGGTGTGGGCGCGGTCGTAGGCCGAGATGCCGGTGGTGACGCCGTCGCGCGCATCGATGGATTCGGTGAATGCGGTGCCGAAGTTCGAGGTGTTCTCGGACGACATGGGCGGCAGCCGGAGGTAGTCGAGGCGTTCCTCAGTCATCGCCAGGCAGATGAGTCCGCGGCCGTATTTGGCCATGAAGTTGATGGCTTCCGGCGTGATGTGTTCCGCAGCCATGGTCAGGTCGCCCTCGTTCTCGCGGTCTTCGTCGTCGATGACGACGATCATGCGACCAGCGCGAATCTCGTCGAGAGCGGTTTCGACATCGCAGAAAAGTGCAGCGTTCGGCATGGCGGGCAACTGAAGATTTTAGCAGGGAAGTGTTCACCACGGAGGCGCGGAGGACACGGAGGAAGAATTGGGCAAAGACGAAATCAAAGGGCAGCCGCGGATTTGCACGGATGAACACGGATGGGATTCAGCGAAAGAACGAGAGCTACCCACATGAAAGAAAAGCTATTCGTGTCATGCCCTTGACCGGCCAAAGAGAATATTTGTGCGATTTAGTACCCGAACAGATATATAGTGTGGGGCTATTGGGAGCTAAAACGGAAAGTTCCATCAAGACTATTGCCGGGAAGTAGCCGCCCGGTTGCAGCGTCCTTTCAATCCATTCCCAACTTACAGGAGACCCATGCGCACTCGCCTTGCCGCTGTTCTGGCCATTGCTGTTGTCTTGTGCATCACACCGGCTTTCGCCGCCACCATAACCGTAGTGATCCCGGATCCCAGTCCGCAACAGTTCATCTCCTACGGAACTGGCGACGCATCCGTCACCTATAGCAACGTTCTGTTCGTTCAACAGGCAGCTCTTGGCAACGCCAGCCTTTACGACGTAGGCCCGCTTTATCCTTTCAGCGGTCTTCCCGCTGTGCTGTCGTCGCAGACGGCCAACGTAGGCGCTGACAACATCATGATCACGTTCCCAAACGCAACGACGTTCTTCTCGGTGGATTTCGGGACTTACTTCCCAGCCACTGTGACTTTCCTGCTGGGCAACGGCGATAGCTTTACCCAGGCGGGCACTGGCGCGGGCTACCACACGCCGGACTTCTTCTCGGTGACCGATACTCCCTTCAGCACGGTGCTGATGACCGCCAGCAGTACCGATCTGGCGATGCATATCAGAGACATCACGTACAACACCAGCAGCCCCACTCCAGAGCCTGGCACGTTGATCATGCTGGGGTCGGGGGTGTTGGCTGCGGCCGGAGCAGTCCGGCGGAAGCTGCTGTTGTAAAGACACGACAGGTTTTTTCGGACCATACCACGGGCCGGGGCTGGTTCAGCTCCGGCTTTCTTCTGCCCAAATCACATTGAATGAATCACGGTAAGAAAAGCGGTAGGTATCTCAGGCGGCTGGGTTGAAGAAGCGGATGATCCAGAAGACGAGCATCGCGACGAGGGCGGAAGCGGGAATGGTGAAGATCCAGGCCCAGACGATGCGGGTAGCGACACCCCAACGGACGGCGGAGAAGCGATGGGTGGTGCCGACTCCGACGATCGCGCCGGTGATGGTGTGGGTGGTGCTGACCGGAATTCCGGCGAGTGCAGTGCCGAAGAGCGTGATGGCGCCGGCGGTTTCAGCGCAGAAGCCGCCAACGGGTTTGAGCTTTGTGATCTTGGAGCCCATGGTATGCACGATGCGCCAGCCGCCGAAGTACGTGCCGAGTGAGATGGCGGTATGGGCGGCGAGAATGATGGGCCAGTGCCAGTGTCCCCAATTGGCGGCGAAGTCGGCCTTGGTCATCACTCCCGCAGTGTAGAGGGCGCCAGCGACAATGCCCATGGTCTTCTGGGCGTCGTTGGCGCCGTGGCCGAGACTGTAGGCAGCGGCCGATACCAACTGCAATTTGCGGAAGAGCTTGTCGACCTGGCGTGGGGATTTCTTCTGGAAGATCCAGGAGACGGCGACCATGAGGCCAAAGCCGATCGCAAAGCCCATGAGGGGCGCGAGGACAATGAAGATCAGCGTCTTGGTCCAGCCGGAGGCGATGATGACGCCTGGGGCGGCCGCCCATCCGCGAACCAGAGCCGCTCGAGCCAGCGCCGCGCCACCGTAGCCTCCGATGAGTGCGTGCGAAGAAGAGGTGGGGAGTCCCCATAACCAAGTCAGGACGTCCCACACAATCGCGCCGACCAACCCAGCGAGTACGACATATTGGGTGACGATGTCGAGCTGGATCATTCCCTTGCCAATGGTCTTGGCAACTGCGGTCCCGAGGAAAAATGCCGCCAGAAAATTGAAGACGGCAGCCCAGACTACTGCCAGGCGCGGCGATAAGACACGGGTGGAAACTACCGTCGCAATACTGTTCGCGGCGTCATGAAAGCCGTTTAGAAAATCGAAAATAAGAGCTGTAAGGACGGTTATAACGAGCAGCACCAGTCCGGTGTTCACGGGCGGTTGCTCCGGGCGGTTGGAGGATAAAAGGACACGGAAGGGGTCTCAGACGCTCTTCAGGATGACGGTTTCAAGGACGTCGGCAACGTCTTCGGCTTTGTCGCTGGCTTGCTCGAGGGCCTCCAAGAGTTCCTTCAGCTTGATTAACGTAATGGGATCATAGCCGCCGTCGAAGAGGCGGCCAATGGCCTCGCGGCTGACCTTGTCGGCTTCATTCTCCAGGCGATTAACCTCAACGCAGTGCTCGAGCACACGGGTGTCTTTGTCGAGCAGCGCCAGGGCTTTGCCGAGCTCCTCGGCCTGCTTCAGGATGATGCTGGCCAGCACTTTGGCGGACGGCGAAGGCTCTTTGATCTTGTACGTCAGCAGTCGGTCGCTGGCGGAAAAGATAAAGTCGAGCACATCATCGAGGGAAGATGCCAAGAGATGAATATCTTCGCGATCGAATGGCGTGATGAAGGTCTGATTGAGTTTGATGAGGATCTTGTGGGTCATTTCGTCGCCACGGTGCTCGAAGTCAGCGATGCGGGCGACGGCCTGAGGCATGGTTTCGTAGTCGTAGTTGTGCAGGAGGTCGGACATGGCTCGTGCGCCAGCGATTACGTTGTTGGCGATTTCGACGAACATGTCGAGGAACTTCGTTTCACGCGGTATGAGGCGGACCATGAAGAGATCTCAATCGGAAGCTGGACAGATAACGGCCAGCATTCGGGCAGAGGTTACAAAATCGTTAAAAATCGATGAATGCTTACTATTTCACGGGGTTGCAGCCAAGGTCAATTCTATGCTCGGGGAGTTTGGAGGCTGTGAGAGTGGCTTGGAATTCTGCGTAAGCGCTTGAAAGGCAATAGTATGCGGGAAATGTTGCTCAGGAGTTCTTGGGACGGTGGAGGCACTCTGCCGTATTCACGCAACCTTGGGCCAGCCGCAAGCGTTCGACCGGGTGGCCTCCGACAATGTGTGACGCGACGATTTCGGCCACATCGGAAGCGTGAACGTTTCCGTACCAGACAGCCTCGGGATAAACCACCACGGTAGGACCGTGTTCGCACTGATCCAGGCAGCCAGCCTTGTTGGCGCGCACCGTAGCCTGAATCCCGGAAAGGGCCAACTGAGTTTTAAAGGCACGTTGCAGATTGCCCGCACCGCTGGGATCGCAGCAGCCGCGAGGATGACCGTCGGGACGTTGATTGCCGCAAACAAAGATGTGCTTCGTAAAATTTGCCATGAGAGATTAGAAACTCAACAATTATGAAAACTAGTGACAACGAAAACGGGCCGCACGCAGCGGCCCGATAGTCGACTGAAATCCGATTACAGCGTGGATTCGATTTCGAATCCCCACGCTTCCAGCAAGGGTTCGGGAATGTACTTGGAATTCTTATTCTTGCGGGCCCACTCACGCAAACGCGTGGAACGTATGAATTGATCGGGCTGAAGTTTGAACTCCTTAACCACCTGTTCGAATTCGGTAATGGTGGGTACAACCGGACCAATCGGTTCCGGCTTCCCCCAGTTCGGATTGCCGCGTCGCTTTGCCATAATGGACTTTGTCCTGCCTTTCGAAGTAAACTGCCGCACGATTCCGTGATCCACGGTACCGACGGAAGAAAAGCGTCCTAAGTAACGGAATACAATAGCCTCCCGAGAGACTTCCACCGGTAGACTTGAGGCGCTATTCCCAGGGGGGCCAGAACAACTCGGGAGCCCTGGTGGGAATGTCTTATTTTAACCTGTTTTTTTTTGTAACTCAAGGAAAATAAACGTACTATCGGAGGTCGCAGGTTTGGGAGGAAAAGGTTTGGGGCAGCAGCTATCCCACTTAAAACAAGGCGGTTGGAGAATCGGTTTGGGCAGAGCTAATAACGCTTTTGCAATGTTGGTACGTTAAAAGTGGTAGTGGAAAATCGGGCATCAGAGTGCCATTAATTTCACGCGAACTGCCTCCCATGAGCCGATTTTGTAACAGTTTGTTGACTCGCAACTATCGCCTTTAGTATGACCTGTCCCTAGGGCCCGACGGTAACGGTTGCCGAGTTTGAGGTCACTCCACCGGAGGTCGCGGTGACCGTAGCGGTGCCAACTGCTTGAGCGGTGGCCAGTCCGGTGGACGAGATCGTCAAAGCCGTGGTGGGAACCGCAGTCCAAGTCGCAATCGTGGTGACGTCCGCGGTCGTCCCATCGCCGTAGGTCGCGGTCGCGGTGAATTGGACCGTAGTGGGCCCGAGGGCCAGGCTCAGGGTCTGGGTCAAGGGCTGGATGGCAATACTCGTCACCTGCTTCTGGGTGACGGTTACCGGGGTGGAAGCGATGACGCCCCCACTTTGTGCCTTGACTGTAGCGGTGCCGAGCGATACGGCGGTCAGCAAGCCGGTGCTGTTGATGGTAGCCACATTGGTGGGCGTGGTACTCCACGTGACTTGTGAGGTTACATCGCCGGTCGTGTTGTTGCCGTAGGTGGCGGTGGCGGTGTACTGCTGGTTGACACCGGGCTGGATGGTGGCACTTGACGGAGCGACGGCCAAGGCAGTGATGGTGGAGGACCCGGGGAAGAACTGTCCGCAGCCGGCTACCGCCAGCAGACCCGCCAATACGATCGCTGTCGGAGCTAGGAGTCTGAATCTCTGCACGAAATTATCGTATCATCCGCGCAGAGTCGATTGCAGACTCCGCAATAACCGCCAACTCCAGCGCGGGAGTTGCCAAGGCGTCTTTCACTTTCCTCAACAAGTTAGTTCCCGAACAATCGTCTCCGGGCGCCAAGCATATCGCTTGCACAGAGATGTGATGATTGGCAAGCACTTGCACGAGTTGCTCGCGGTCGGCTGCTTCCCATGAATAACACACGATGGCAAGGTCGAAGGGCACAAGTCCTATGACCTGGATCGCCTGATCGAGGGTACGGACGCGGAGGCTCCAGATACCGGCGGCGGCAAGGACGGCGGAACGGAGCAGCAACAGGTCAGGATCGGAGCCAGCGAGAAGAACGGTGGCGGAGTCAGGGAGCATGTTTCCTCCGGCGGACCGGGGATTGACCGACTGGAAGCCGGTACTCTGTCAGGAACAGTCTTCGGCAGTTCCATGCCGTTTGATTAGGGAACGTTGCGGTCCATTCGTCCGCGGGGAAAAACTGGGGGCGCTGTCGTTGGCAGGCACTCCCCGAATCGTGGTGGGAAGTTCGATCACGACGAGCAGTCCGGGGTCCGCGTTGTGGGCAGAAATCACGCCGCCGTGAATTTGCACGGCCCGCTTTGCAATGGATAGTCCAAGCCCGACGCCGCCGCTGTCAGAGTCTCGTGCTACTTGTGTCCGAAAGAAGGAATCGAAAACTCGTTCCAGGAACTCCGCGGGAATGCCCGGTCCGTAGTCGCGAATGGCAATGCTCGCAGATCTGACTCATGAAGCGCGAGTTCCACGTCGATCGGACTGTTTTCGGGGGAATGCTGAATCGCGTTCCGCAAAACGTTCTCCACGGCGCGGCGCAGCAACTCGGGGTTGCCATTCACCACAATTCGCGGCGGACCCGAGACCTGAATTCGACCGCCACGTGCCTCCACTTCCACGCTCGCGTCGCGAATTGTCTCAGTAACAAGTTCGTTTACGTCCACCTCTGCGAAGTCGCAACCTGCAGGGCTGCCCTCGGCCCGGGCCATTTCGACCAGGCTCGAGACCAGTGTCGATAGTCGATCCACATCGCGCTTCACGCGATCGAGCGCAGTATTGCGATCGGCGGCGGTGCGGGCCAGCTTCACTGAGAAATGGAGCCGCGCCAGCGGAGACCTCAGTTCATGCGAGACGTCAGCCAGCAGACGCTGCTCACTCAGAAAAAGGGTTTGGATACGCTCTGCCATGCTGTTAAAGGCGTTGGACAGGATCCCGATTTCGTCATTGCGGCGCACCGGAAGTCGAACCGACAGATTGCCTTCCCCAAAGCGACCGATACCGGCGGCAATTTTCCGGATAGGCGAGACCACGAATACGGCCGCAAGCCAGCACAGCAGAATACTGGCGCCAGCCACGAGAAGATAGAAGCGGTAGAGCGGTGGTGTCTTTGGTCTCAGCGGAGATATGACTACAAACCAATACCGTCCGTCGCTGGATCGATGGGCAATGATGTGCCTTCCGTCCTTCTCTCCACGGAATTTGGTGAGGGGGACTTGGGGAAGAAGTTCCGCATGGCTTTGCCCGCTCACTACATCGTTCCCATCCGCATCGAGTAGGTAGTGCACGCCGCCGAATACGGAATCCAAACGATGCATGTAGGTCGTAACCGCATCGGGACCGGTGGTCTGCAGCATCTCCGCCGCTTCCTGCACTGAAACTTCATCCATATCATCGAAAATAGGATTGAAATAACTGTCTTCCATCGATTTTGTGATGGCGAGAAACACCACGACGGAGAGGGCCAGGATGACCACCATGGCGAGAACGATTGCCAGGTAAAGTGATCTCACGGGATTTGTCTGCGGTGGCTGGTGAAGAGGTAGCCGACTCCGCGGATGGTCTGGATCTGCCGTCCAATCGGCTCCAGTTTCTTGCGCAAGTGGCTGATGTGCACATCGAGGGAGCGATCAAAAGGCGTGAGGCTGCGCTCCAGGATTGCCGTAGACAGCTCTTCGCGTGTGAGCACGCGGCCCGCTGAACAGACCAACAGATACAAGATATCGAACTCCACCGCGGTGAGATCGACGGGCTCCGACTTAAGCCAGACCTGACGAGTCTGGCCGTTGATTCGCAATTCGTCGGATGCAAAATGCAGCAGCCAATCAGAATTCGTCTTGCCGGCCCGCCTTAGCACGGCACGCACGCGCGCCAGCAGTTCATCGGGATCAAACGGCTTGGGTAGATAGTCGTCGGCTCCCGCCTCCAATCCCTGGACACGATCGTGCGAGTCTGTCCTCGCGGTCAGCATGATAACCGGCACTTCCCGGCGCCGTCGCAACTGGCTGAGGAGCGTGAACCCATTCATTCCAGGCAGCATAACGTCCAGAATCACCAAATCATAGCGATGCTCGACGGCGCGTTCCAGACCGTCAACGCCGTTGCGCACGCAATCCAGAGCATGTCCATTCTGTTCAAGGAACTCGCGCATCATCTCACAGAGTTCGGCGTCGTCGTCTACCAATAGAATGTTCAGGCTTTTCGATTCGTCAGCAGTCACCATTAACAACCTTTGGAAACCACAAGTCTTGCACTATGGTCCCGTCCAGTTCAATCGCGCTGGCTAAAACTTAAGAAAACTTAAGATTCGGTTATTCCGCAGAACCGATATTGTATTAGGTATCGCAGTCCATAGCCCCATACGGCGCAAGGGAACGTATCTCAACCTGCGGGGCCCGGAGACCAATGCAGAATCGCACGCATTCTTACCTCTTTGTGCTTTCCCTCCGTTACAACCATGGCATTCATCGCCTCAGCCGTTAGTGCTGTTGCTCAGGATGCAGACCGACCATGGATGAATAAGTCACTCTCAGCGGGCGAACGGGCCGAACTGGTACTGAAACAGATGACGCTCGACGAGAAGTTGGCGCTTCTGCATGGGAACGGGATGGCTAACAATCCAACTTGGACCATGCCTCTCACAGCAGGTGCGAATGGCGGCGCCGGCTATGTCGTAGGCGTCAAGCGTCTCGGCATACCGCCCCTTGTCATCTCCGACGCGGCCTACGGAATCAGGGATAGCGGTGTGAACGGCAGGTATGCGACCGCTATGCCATCCAATGTAGGAGCGGCCTCGGGCTGGGACCCACAATCAGCCTGCGAATACGGCGAGGTGATTGGTCGCGAGCTTAGGGCCCAGGGATTCAATATGACGTTGGGAGGCGGCGTGAATCTCACTCGTGAGCCCAGGAACGGGCGCACATTTGAATATGCGGGTGAAGATCCACTGCTGGCGGGAACGCTCGTCGGGAACATGATGAAGTGCGAACAGGCGCAACATGTCGTCGGCGACGTCAAGCACTACGTAATGAATGATCAAGAGACAGGGCGCTTCGTTGTGAATGCCATCATCTCGAAGCGTGCTATGCAGGAGTCCGACCTGCTGGCCTTTCACATCGCGATCGGTATCGCCAATCCTGGCGCAGTAATGTGCTCCTACAACCGGATCAACGGCGACTTCGGCTGCGAGAATTCATACACGCTCACCGATGTGCTGAAGAAGAAATGGGGATTTCAAGGCTTCGTGATCTCAGATTGGGCTGGAACTCACAGCACGGTGAAAGCGTCAGCGGCCGGGCTTGACCAGGAACAGCCGATGGCTGACTACTTCGGCCCGAAGCTCAAGGAGGCGGTCGATGCCGGGAAGGTGCCGCTGTCACAGATCGACGAGCACGCCCGCAGAGTCCTGTACGCGGAATTCATGTCTGGCGTTGTCGACGATCCGCCCCAGAAGGGTGTGGTCGATGCCGCCAACGGACTCGAGGTCGCACAACGAGTTGAGGAGAAGAGCATCGTTCTCCTGAAGAACGACCAGTCGGTGCTGCCAATCGATCCATCCAAGATCCACAGCATTGCGATCATTGGCGGGCATGCCGATGTCGGAATGATCTCCGGCGGAGGATCAGCGCAGGTGGACCCGCCGGGCGGCAACGCCATTATGCCTCCGGGCCAGGGCGCGACCCATTGGCAGGATCACATATGGTTTCCGACCTCTCCGCTGAAGGCACTACGAGCCAAACTGCCGAACATGAAGATTGAATTTGATGACGGGGCCAACCTGAAATCGGCCGCGGACCTGGCGAAGAATTCGGACATCGCAATCGTCTTTGCGTATCAATGGTTGGCAGAGGATATGGATTTGCCGAGCCTGTCGCTGCCTGATAACCAGGATGCCTTAATCGAGCAAGTTGTCGCTGCGAATCCCCGCACCATCGTTGTGCTCGAAACCGGCACTGCCGTCACCATGCCCTGGATCGACAAAGTGGCCGGGGTCGTCGAGGCTTGGTACGCGGGCAGCGGTGGAAATAAGGCGTTAGCGAACGTTCTGGTTGGCGACGTCAATCCGTCCGGCAAACTCCCGATGACATTTCCGAAGAGCGAGAAGGACCTTCCACGTCCTGTCATTTCGCCGCTGCCAGCAGAGGATCAAGGGCAACAAAGCGGAAATTCAAGCACTCATGTTTCGAGCTACACCGTTCACTATGATGAAGGTCCAGAAGTTGGCTACAAGTGGTATGAAGCGCAGCACAAGCAGCCGCTATTTCCATTCGGCTTCGGATTGTCGTACACAACTACGTGTATTCCGGTCTGAAAGTCGATTCAGCACGCGAAGACGGTGAGCTTTCAGCATCAAGAACGGCGGCCAACGTGCGGGCACAGAAATCGCGCAAGTGTACGCCAAGCTTCCCAAGGGTGCAGACGAATCCTTCCAACGGCTGGCTGGGTGGAAGCGTGTCACCTGGATCCCGGTGAATCGCAGACGGTCGTGGTCGCGATTGATCCGCGAGTATTGCAGATATTCGACGAGGCTAAGAACGGCTGGAGCCTTCTACCCGGCGATTACGCGGTATTCGTAGGGCCGTCTTCCAACACTGCAGCTCTCACAGGAAGTCTACAGGTCCGTTGAACTTCGTTATGTTGACGCACTGTAATGAAATGAAGCGAGGGTCCTTGATACGAAGTGTTCTGGCGGCAATTCTTCTCTGCTTCTCCAGTTGGAGTTTAGCCGCGCTGCCGGAAGCCTCGTGGTCTGGAGTGCTGCGGGACAACTCGGGTGCACCTATCGTTGGAGTTACCGTCATCCTTTCGGACGGTTCCGGCAAAAACGCGTACACGGCAACAACGAAGGACAGCGGGGAGTTTGCATTTCCAGCGATTGCAACAGGGACGTACAAAGTCTCTGTGGATATTCAGCAGCGCAGCTATCAGGCGCCGCAATCCCTGATCGTCGCGGAAGGCGCCATACTCACGACAAATTTGCAGTTGTCCCTAGCGGATGCCAGTCTCGTCCTGGAGCAGGTAAAAATCGCGGCAGCTTCCCAGGGGAGCGGAGGAGAGCGGCTGTCGAGTTCGGCCGTGTCGAGCCTCCCGCTGAACGAGCGCGACTTCAGCAAGTTGCTGTTGCTGGCCGCGGGCACGATGACGGACACGAATGGCGCGGCTAACTTTACCCAGCAGTTCACCGTCAATGGACTGCGTGGAACGGCTTCGGTGTTTGCCATGGATGGAGCATTCACCAGCGATCCGGAGATGGGCGGAGCCACGTTCGCGAACTTCAACGTGGATGCCATCCAGGAAGTGCAATCCAGCTCAGGAGTGATGCCGGCGGAGATTGGCGAAGGGGCGGCCGGGTTCACCAACGTCATCACCAAGTCGGGGACGAACCGCATGCATGGGAGCGCCTTTGAGTTCATCCGCAACGCAGCGTTCGACGCGCGGAACTACTTCGATCACACCAGCGACATTGATCCACGAAGAATTCCGCCGTTCGTGCGTAACGAATTTGGTGTTACCAACGGCGGCCCGGTGGTGATACCAGGAATCTATGACGGGCACGACAAGACGTTTTACTTTGTGCAGTATCAGGGCTTTCGGCAGGTGCTGGGTACGACCCAAGTGTTTGCGGTGCCGACGGCCGCGGAGCGCAAGGGCATCGATACTACGACGTATCCCGGCGACACCCTGTACGTTCCGGTCAATCCCGCGATCGCGCCGCTCATCGCACGCTATCCGTTGCCGAACGATCCGACGGGGTCGTTTGGTGCGCGGACGTACGCGGCTTCGTCGAAGGTTTACACGAACATCAACCAATTCTCGGTACGGTTGGACCAGATAATTTCCAGCAAGTCGACTCTGTTTGCGCGCTTCAGCTACAACCAGGTGAGCGGGCCAACCACGAATCCAGACCAGACGGCCATTGATCCAAGCTTTGGGGTGAACTTCTTCGACCATCAACGTAGTGCGGCGCTGCGCTACTCACGGACGGTGACGCCGCGTCTGAGCTTCACGGTGGGCATTGGATTCATCCGCAGCACGCCCTTTTTTCCAGCGACGAACCACATTGATCCGGCGCTGGTGTACGGCGACGGGCTGTACCAGGGATTTAACACCGCCGATGGATCGATCTTTGGCTCGGACGGCGACCTCTACCAGATCCGCGAGGACACCAGCTACGTTCGGGGCGCGCACACCTTCAAGTGGGGGTTGGACATACGCGCGAACCGTGACACGACGATTTTCGGGCAGAATCCCAACGGCATTTACACCTTCGGCGGAGGGACGGCTTATTCGCCAGTGGCGATTACGTCGGCGAGCGGGTTGCACAACATCCAACTGGGCCAGGCGCTGCCCGATGCGCTTACCGGGCTGCTGACGGGTACGCCGTACTCGTATGCCATCAGCGCTGCAGCTGAAGGAACTCCGACAGGCGACAAGTTTGACGAGGCGGCGGTGCGACGTGAGGCCTACGATTTCTATTTTCAGGATTCGTGGCGAGTGGCTCCGCAGTGGACCGTGAACTACGGCCTGCGCTACGAGCTGAACAGCCGCATCAAGGAAGCGAGGCACCGGACTTCGATTGGCATTCCCATCGGGCCCGACGGCAAGGAAACCTCGTTTTTCACCCCGGGCGCAAAGGAGATTTTCATCTACAATCCGCAACCGGTTTATCCCATGGACTGGAGCGGGCTGGCGCCGCGGGTTTCCATCGACTATGCGGTTACGAAGACGACGGTGATTCACGCAGGCGGAGCGCTCACGACGATTCTGCCGAATCTGTGGCAGGACAATTTCGTGACTGGGGGGATTCCGCTGGTGTTTCAGCCGTTGACCACGGCGCTGCCGGGAGTCCCGGTACCTTTCAACAACACAGCAGTGCCACTTGCGCTGCCACCGGCGTACGCGATTAACGGGCAACTCTTGTTTCCTAATGGAGACAGCTCGCAAGTGGCAGCGAATACGCAGATCGATCTGACAGAGATTTCAAACTGACCTCGAAGCTTTGACGCCCGGGCATGAGGTCCAACTGCTGAGCCCGGGAGTAATTTCGCGGAGCTTCCGCAACGGATACTTTGCGACCTATTCGCTGGGAGTCGAGCAGGGAATTGGGAGTGCGAAGTTGAGCGCCGCCTATGTCGGAACTGCGGGGATTCATCTGGCTAACGTGGAATCGCCGAACGGCTACGCCGGCGCCGATCCTGCGTATGCGCCCTACACGCAGTTCGATTCGGCGGGGCACGCGGTTTCAGGCTTTGGACCGGAATGGGTCATGAATACGACGTCTCACTCCAGCTATAACGCGCTGCAAACCAGCGTTACCCAGACCGCAACGCGCATAGGATTGAGTTACCAGGCGAGTTACACGTATTCCAAATCGATCGACGACACCAGCGCGGTGCTGGGCGGGCTGCCTTCGAATGCCGGCGTCATTTTGCAAACGCTGCCCCAGAACCCTCTGGATCAGGGAGCGGACCGAGGGCCGTCCACGTTCGATGTGACGCACGTTTTCGCGCTGAGCCTGGTGCAGGGTTTGCCGCTGGATCGAGTGGACTTTCTCAAGCCGCTGGGAAATTATGTGACGCAGGGGTGGCAGGTCCTCAATCTCACCACGCTGACGAGTGGGCAGCCTTTTACGGTCTATTCGGGAATTCAGCAAACCGGAGCGGGCGCGGGAGGAACAGACCGGCCCGATCTGGTTACAGTGCCCAATTTTTCTACGAGCCGTCCGAATCGAGCCGATTATTTCGGGCGGGGCGCCGACAACAGTTCGTTCTTCTCCATCCCGATCAATCTTGCTGGCGGTACGGGACCGAACTCAGGGCGCTTTGGGACGTTGGGCCGTGATACGTTTCGGGGACCGGGTTACAAGAATTTCGACATCGCCGTTATCAAGAACACGCCGCTAGGGAATGGGAAGGGCGCGGAATGGGGCAATCTGGAATTTCGCGCGGAGTTCTTCAACATCTTCAACATCGTGAATTTTGGGTTGCCGTCGAACACGGTGAAGGGCAGCGGGTTTGGGATCATCAGTCGAACCGCTGGGTCGTCGCGGCAGATTCAATTCTCGCTCAAGCTTGTGTATTGATCGCGCCGCTTAGACATCTCCGAGATGACCAAGGTTAAGTACGATTCGCAGAAGAACCGCCTCTCTCGTACGGTAAATGCTGTATAGCAGCGCCTTAAGACTCATGATAAATGAATGAGTTTGTGCGTATCTGGCCCATCCACCCGTCCTTCCCGTATTCGACCGGGCCTGAGTGAACAACCTTGGTTTCAAGCTCTTTCCAGTTGGCAAGATAGGCGTTTGAAACCGTAGGTCCGATAAGCAGGAGTTGGAGCATGAAAAGAACTCTTCGGAACGCGGCGCCAGCGACCGGCAATGGCGACTCTGCCCAAAGGGTGGAAAGTCACGAAACTTCCATCGCAGCCGGAGAACCAGCAGCCGCCGATCTGAGTGTGATACTGAGCAGCCTGCAAACTATGCGCAATGGCGACTTTTCGGTCCGGCTTCCCGGTTCCTGGACCGGACTTGCGGGGAAAATCGCGGATACATTCAACGACATTGTTGCGGCAAATCAGCAAATGACCGAGGAACTGAGGCGCGTGGGACAGGTCGTTGGCAAAGAAGGCAGAACACGAGAACGCACCAGGTTCATTGAATCCAGAGGCGCCTGGGGCGAAATGGAGACCTCGGTCAACACGCTGGTAGAAGACCTGCTGCGACCTACGACAGAGGTGACGCGCGCCATCGGGGCGGTGGCTCAGGGGAATCTGACCCAAACGGTTCGGCTCGATGTGGATGGTCGGCCCTTGGAAGGAGAATTCCTTCGCTCTGCCAACATTGTCAACACCATGATTCAGCAGCTCAGTGTTTTTACGGCCGAAGTGACGCGCGTGGCGCGCGAGGTCGGCACCGACGGCAAGCTCGGCGGACAGGCACAGGTGCCGGGAGTCGCGGGAACGTGGAAAGACCTGACGGACTCGGTCAACTCGATGGCGAGCAACCTGACAGGACAGGTGCGCAACATCGCCGAGGTCACGAATGCGGTGGCGAACGGCGATTTGTCGCGCAAGATCACGGTGGATGTGCGGGGCGAAATTCTGCAGCTCAAAGAAGCCATCAACACGATGGTAGACCAGCTGCGGTCGTTCGCGTCGGAAGTGACGCGCGTGGCGCGCGAGGTCGGCACTGACGGCAAGCTCGGGGGACAGGCGGTGGTCCCGGGCGTCGCAGGCACATGGAAGGACCTTACCGATTCCGTGAATGCAATGGCCGGCAACCTTACAGCGCAGGTGAGAAACATTGCCGAAGTAACAACGGCAGTGGCTCGTGGCGATTTGTCGCGCAAGATTACCGTTGACGTGAAGGGGGAAATTCTCGAACTCAAGGACACCATTAACACGATGGTGGACCAGCTCAACGCATTCGCCGGCGAAGTAACGCGCGTGGCCCGCGAGGTAGGTACCGAAGGCAAGCTGGGAGGGCAGGCTCAGGTACCCGGCGTCGGTGGTACATGGAAGGACCTCACCGACAACGTCAACTTCATGGCTAGCAACCTCACGGGACAGGTGCGCAACATCGCGGAGGTGGCGACTGCTATTGCAAGTGGCGACCTGTCGCGGAAGATCACGGTTGACGTCCGCGGCGAGATTCTGCAGCTCAAAGAGACGCTGAACACAATGGTCGATCAGCTGAACCGCTTCGCCGGCGAGGTGACGCGCGTGGCACGCGAGGTTGGAACCGAAGGGCGTCTCGGCGGGCAGGCCAATGTGCCCGGTGTGGGTGGTACATGGAAGGACCTAACCGATTCCGTGAACTCGATGGCGAGTAACTTAACCGGCCAGGTGCGCAACATCGCGGAAGTTACTACGGCGGTGGCACGGGGCGATTTGTCGCGCAAGATCACGGTCGACGTGAAGGGC
Organism: uncultured Acidobacteriaceae bacterium; assembly: GCA_963738905.1. Classification (GTDB taxonomy): domain Bacteria; phylum Acidobacteriota; class Terriglobia; order Terriglobales; family Acidobacteriaceae; genus DASRAA01. The sequence goes on along the minus strand of CAVTYG010000002.1, from coordinate 772,299 downwards.
GAGATTCTGGAGCTGAAGAACACCATCAATACGATGGTGGACCAGCTCAATGCGTTCGCGGGCGAAGTGACGCGCGTGGCGCGCGAAGTCGGGACGGAAGGCAAACTCGGCGGCCAGGCCCAGGTGCCCGATGTGGCCGGCACGTGGAAAGACCTGACCGACAACGTCAACTTCATGGCGGGCAACCTGACAGCGCAGGTGCGGAACATCGCCGAAGTGGCGACGGCGGTGGCACGGGGCGATTTGTCGCGCAAAATCACCGTCGATGTGAAGGGCGAGATTCTCGAGCTGAAAGACACCCTCAACACGATGGTGGATCAGCTTCGTTCGTTTGCGTCGGAAGTGACGCGCGTGGCACGTGAAGTCGGCACCGACGGCAAGCTGGGTGGACAGGCCGTCGTACCCGGCGTGGGCGGTACGTGGAAGGACCTGACGGACTCGGTAAATTCCATGGCCAGCAATTTGACGGGCCAGGTACGAAACATCGCGGAAGTGTCGACGGCGATCGCAAACGGCGACTTGTCGAAGAAGATCACCGTCAATGTGAGTGGCGAAATTCTGCTGCTGAAAGAAACCATCAATACGATGGTCGATCAGCTCAACGCATTCGCGGGCGAGGTAACGCGCGTGGCGCGCGAGGTAGGCACCGAAGGACGGCTGGGCGGCCAAGCCAACGTGCCGGGCGTCGCAGGCACGTGGAAGGACCTGACGGATTCGGTGAACTCCATGGCTGGAAACCTGACAGCCCAGGTGCGCAACATCGCGGAGGTCACAACGGCGGTGGCCCGCGGCGATTTATCGCGCAAGATCACGGTGGATGTGAAGGGCGAGATTCTGGAGCTCAAGAACACCATCAACACAATGGTCGATCAGCTCAACGCGTTCGCGGGCGAGGTGACACGCGTCGCGCGCGAGGTGGGCACCGACGGCAAACTGGGTGGTCAGGCAGAAGTACCAGGCGTCGCCGGGACCTGGAAGGACCTCACCGACAACGTCAACTTCATGGCCAGCAACCTGACGGGGCAGGTCCGCAACATCGCGGAAGTCGCGACGGCCATTGCCAATGGCGACTTGTCAAAGAAGATCACGGTGGACGTCCGCGGCGAAATCCTGCAGCTCAAAGAAACGCTCAACACGATGGTCGAGCAACTGCGGTCCTTTGCCGCCGAAGTCACGCGCGTGGCGCGAGAGGTTGGCAGCGAAGGACGGTTGGGCGGTCAGGCGAATGTACCGGGCGTTGCGGGAACCTGGAAGGACCTCACTGACTCAGTGAACGCAATGGCCGGGAACCTTACCGGCCAGGTGCGCAACATCGCGGAGGTGACGACAGCGGTAGCGCGCGGCGATTTGTCGCGCAAGATCACGGTCGATGTGAAAGGGGAAATTCTGGAGCTGAAGAACACCATCAACACGATGGTGGACCAGCTCAACGCGTTCGCAGGCGAGGTGACGCGAGTAGCACGCGAAGTGGGAACCGACGGCAAGCTCGGCGGACAGGCGCAGGTACCGGGGGTCGCGGGAACGTGGAAAGACCTGACCGACAACGTCAACTTTATGGCCAACAACCTGACGGGCCAGGTCCGCAATATCGCTGAGGTCGCGACGGCGATCGCAACGGGCGATCTGTCGAAGAAGATCACCGTGGACGTGCGCGGCGAAATCCTGCAGCTGAAAGAAACGCTCAACACGATGGTTGAGCAGTTGCGCTCATTCGCGGCCGAAGTCACGCGTGTGGCACGCGAGGTCGGGACCGAGGGACGGTTGGGTGGTCAGGCAAACGTGCCGGGGGTCGCGGGAACGTGGAAGGACCTGACGGACTCGGTGAACGCAATGGCGCGCAACCTTACCGGTCAGGTGCGCAACATCGCGGAAGTCACAACTGCCGTGGCGCGCGGCGATTTGTCGCGCAAGATCACGGTCGACGTGAAGGGCGAGATTCTGGAGCTGAAGAACACCATCAACACGATGGTGGACCAGCTCAATGCGTTCGCCGCCGAAGTCACGCGAGTGGCGCGCGAAGTTGGCACAGAAGGCAAGCTCGGCGGACAGGCGCAGGTGCCGGGCGTGGCGGGAACGTGGAAGGACCTGACGGACAACGTCAACGTAATGGCAGCGAACCTGACAGAGCAGGTGCGCGGCATCGTGAAGGTAGTGACCGCGGTGGCGAACGGCGTACTTACCCAGAAGCTTACGGTGTACGCCAAGGGCGAAGTCGCGGCGCTCGCGGAAACCATCAATAACATGACCGATACGCTGGCGACGTTCGCGGACCAGGTAACGACGGTGGCGCGCGAAGTCGGCGTGGAAGGGCGCCTGGGCGGGCAGGCGAACGTGCCCGGCGCAGCAGGGACGTGGAAAGACCTTACGGGCAACGTCAATCTGTTGGCGGACAACCTGACCAACCAGGTGCGCGCGATCGCCGAGGTGGCGACCGCCGTGACCAAGGGAGACCTGACGCGCTCAATTCAGGTGGAAGCCAGCGGCGAAGTCGCCGAACTTAAGGACAACATCAACACGATGATCAACAACCTCCGTCTCACGACGGAGCGCAACACCGAACAGGATTGGCTGAAGACGAACCTGGCGCGGTTTACCGGCATGTTGCAAGGGCAGCGCGATCTGACATCGGTAGGGCGAATGCTGCTGTCGGAACTCTCGCAACTGGTGAGTGCGCAGCAAGGAGTGATCTACCAGATGGAGGGCGAAGGCGACACCATGATGCTGCTCTCCGCTTTCGCCAGCGATGGTGAAAATGGACATCTCAGGCAACTGAAGATCGGCGAAGGTTTGATTGGGCAATGCGCGTCGGAGAAGCGGCGCATGCTCATTAACGACCTTCCACCTAACAGTATTTCGATCCGATCGGGATTGTTTGAGGCGGTACCAAGGAATGTGATTGTGTTGCCGGTGCTGTTTGAGGACCGCGTGAAGGCGGTTATCGAGTTGGCCTCGCTCAGCACATTCACGGCGTCGCACCTGGCATTTCTGGAGCAACTCACCGCCAGCATCGGCATTGTGCTCAACAGTATCGAAGCCACGATGCAAACCGAAGGTCTGCTCAAGCAGTCGCAGCAATTGGCGACTGAGCTCCAGACGCAGCAAAAGGAGTTGCAGCAAACCAACGAGCAGTTGGCGCAAAAGGCGCAACAGTTGGCCGAACAGAACGTGGAAGTGGAACGCAAAAACCAGGAGATCGAGCAGGCACGGCGTGCGCTGGAAGACAAGGCGAAAGAGTTGGCACTCACGTCGAAGTACAAGTCCGAGTTCCTGGCGAACATGTCACACGAGTTGCGGACGCCGTTGAACAGCATCCTGGTGCTCGGTCAGCAGCTCAGCGATAACCCTGACCACAACTTGACGCCGAAACAGGTGGAATACGCGCGTACGATTCACGGCGCGGGCACCGACCTGTTGAACCTGATCAGCGACATTCTCGACTTGTCGAAGATCGAGTCGGGAACGGTTTCAGTGGAAGCGGAGGAGGTGTTCTTCGTCAGCCTTCTGGAGATGATTGGGCGACCGTTCCGGCATGAGGCGGAAAACAAGAGGCTGAGTTTTGAAGTGCAGACCGGTCCGAACCTCGATCGCAGTCTGGTGACGGACTCCAAGCGTCTGCAACAGGTACTCAAGAACCTGTTGTCGAATGCGTTCAAATTCACCGAGCACGGCGGCGTGAAGCTTTCGGTGCGGAAAGTAGAGGAAGGATGGAGCGAAGATCATCCCATCCTCAGGCGTGCGGCGTCGGTAGTGGCGTTTGAAGTTGCCGATACCGGGATTGGCATCCCACACGAGAAGCAACGAATCATCTTCGAGGCCTTTCAGCAGGCGGATGCCGGGACCAGCCGCAAGTACGGAGGGACAGGTCTGGGACTTGCCATCAGTCGTGAACTGGCGAGTCTGCTGGGGGGAGAAATTCAGTTGCGCAGTGAACCCGGTATAGGTAGCGCATTCACCCTGTACCTGCCACAGACCTACGTCGGTCCGTCGGTTGCCGCCATGCCGCAAACGGAAGGCAAGGCGCCGACATCGGCGATAACGATGCAACTGTCGAGCGTCAGCACGTCGGAGATTCCGCCGGAGCGGGTGCCTGACGATCGCGACAACATACAGGCGGGCGACGCAGTGCTGCTGATTGTCGAAGACGACCCGCACTATGCCCGTGCGATTTGCGATCTATCGCGCGACAAGGGCTTTAAGGTCCTGGTCGCTCTGCGCGGGACGGAAGGACTGGCGCTGGCGCGGGAGTTCCATCCAACTGCGATTTCGCTAGATGTCTTCCTGCCGGACATGCTTGGGTGGACGGTGCTCAACCACCTCAAACAAGATCCGGGAACGCGGCATATCCCGGTACAGATGCTCACCCTCGATGAGGGCAGGCATCATGGCCTGGCACGCGGGGCATTCTCATTTGTAACCAAGCCGACCACCACGGAAGGCCTACACGCGGCGCTGGATCGAATCAAGGCGTATGCGAGCCCACGTCGCAAGAAGAAGCTGCTGGTGATCGAGGATGATCCTTCTGAGCAGTTCAGCATTCGCGAGTTGCTCGGCTATGACGACATTGACGTGAGCTTCGCCGACACCGGTGAGGAGGGTCTCGCGCTGGTCCAACTGGAGCAGTTCGATTGCGTCGTGCTCGATCTTCGTTTGCCCGATATGTCGGGCTTCGAGGTGCTCGAGAAGCTTCGTGACAACCCGGCTGTTGGGGACCTACCGGTGGTGGTCTTCACCGGAAAAGAACTGTCGTCAGAAGAAGATGCGCGACTGCACTCGTTAGCGCGCAGTGTGGTGGTCAAAGGGGTGGAGTCGCCTGAGCGTCTGTTGGATGAGACGGCCCTGTTCCTGCATCGCGTGATCACCGATCTCCCGCCGGAAAAGCAGAAGATGCTGGACCGGCTGCATCGTTCCGATGAGGCGCTGGCCGGCAAGAAAGTGCTCGTGGTCGATGACGACGTGCGCAACATCTTCGCGCTGAGCAGCGTGCTCGAACGGCGCGGCATGACGGTGCTGACGGCGGAGACGGGACGCGAAGCGATTGCAACCCTCGAGTCCACACCGGATGTTGCGATTACGCTGATGGACATCATGATGCCGGAGATGGATGGCTACGAAACCATGCAGGTCATCCGCCAGAACACATCCTTCCGTCGTCTCCCAATTATTGCGCTCACGGCGAAGGCGATGAAGGGCGATCGTGAGAAGTGCCTGGAGGCGGGCGCTTCCGAGTATCTGGCGAAACCGGTGAATACCGAGCAACTCTTGTCAGCCCTGAGGATGTGGCTGCACAGATAACTGGAGGAGGCGCACTTACTGGACTATGCCAGGGGTGCACATCGATTCGATGGTAGCGAGTGACCAGGTCAATATTCTGATGGTGGATGACCAGCCTGCCAAGCTGCTCAGCTATGAGGTCATCCTGCGAGAACTCGGGGAGAACCTGATCAAGGCGTCGTCGGGTCGGGAGGCCCTGGAGCAGCTTCTGAAGTCGGATGTCGCGGTGGTGCTGATGGACGTCAGCATGCCCGATCTCGATGGCTTCCAACTGGCAGACATGATTCGCGAACATCCGCGCTTTCAGAAGACAGCGATCATCTTTATCTCCGCGGTACACCTTACGGATGTTGACCGGGTCAAAGGCTACCAACGCGGCGCAGTGGATTACATCTCGGTGCCGGTGGTGCCCGAGTTGTTACGCGCAAAAGTGACCGTCTTTGCCGAGCTGCACCGCAAGACGCAGCAACTGGAGAGATTGAATCGTGACCTCGAGCTTCGCGTGGCGCAACGGACAGAAGAGCTACGGGCCAGCGAGAACCAGTTCCGTACCCTGGTCAACTCGATACCACAACTGGCCTGGGTCGCCAGCCCTGACGGCAATGCGGTCTGGTACAACGAGCGTTGGTACGAGTACACGGGCACCAACTGGGACCAGATGCGCGGCAAGGGAGCGACGCTCTTTCTCCATCCCGATCATGCCGAGCGGGTACTCGCCGGGGTGGAGCGGTCCTGGGCCCAGGGTGAGCCGTGGGAGGACACATACCCCCTGCGGAGACACGACGGCCAGTATCGCTGGTTCCTGACCCGCGCTATTCCGATCCGTGACGACTCCGGCCGCATTGTCAAATGGTTCGGCACCAACACCGACATTACCGAGCAGATCCGCGCGCAGGAAAAAGTCATAGAGAGCGAGCGGCGCTTCCGGACCATGGCGGACAAGGCTCCCGTCATGATCTGGATCGCCGGATGCGATGAACTCTACACCTATTTCAATCAGCCTTGGCTTGAATTTACCGGTAGGACTCTGGAGGAGGAATCGGGTCACGGATGGATGGATGGTGTACATCCGGACGATCGCGAGCGGTGCCGGCAGACTTATAGCGCATCCTTCGGAGAGCGCGTTTCCTTTTCAGTCGAATTTCGTTTGCGACGCGCCGACGGCGAGTATCGATGGATCATGGACAATGGTGTCCCGTTGGTTGGTCCCGACGGAACCTTCTCCGGCTACATTGGTGGGTGCATTGACATGACAGAGCAAAAACTTACCCAGAATGCACTCGTCCGGTCAGAAAAGCTGGCAGCCATGGGCCGCCTCGCGGGAATTATCTCTCATGAAATTAACAACCCCCTGGAAGCCATTTCGAACGCGTTCTTTCTTCTTCGCCAGCATCCGTCGCTCGATGACGAGGCCCGCCATTATGCGACTCTAGCGGAACAAGAGTTGGCCCGCGTGACCCACATAACCAAGCAGACCCTTAGTTTTTATCGCGAGTCGCAGGAGGCCGTTCTTGTTTCGGTCTTTGACGTTCTGGATAATGTGCTCGAACTGCAGGCGCGCCGCATGAAAGCGAATGGGATCACATTAGAGAAACAGTTTCGAGGCAGCGCAGCCATCCAAGCCTTTCCCAATGAATTGAAGCAAGTGTTTCTAAACCTTGTAGGAAATGCCATTGAGGCAATGAGGGATGGCGGCCGCCTACGCGTGCGGATTGATTGCCGAACGGGCGGAATTACGGGTCGATCCGGAGCACAGGTTTCTATAACCGATACCGGGTCAGGTATCGATGCGCAGCATGCTAAGAGAATTTTCGAGCCGTTTTTTACCACTAAAGACGCCAAAGGCACTGGGTTGGGCCTATGGATTAGCAAGGGCATCATCCAGAAGTACGATGGCACGATTCGGTTTCGCAGTATCCGCCTGGCTTCTGGCCGCGCAACATGTTTCTCCGTCTTCATACCTGGACACCCGGCTCCGCCCAAGACGGGGCTCAACACGTCGCTGGCGCAGCGTGGGAGATAGGAGCAACCCGAAATGGCCGAGGAGAAAGCGGTCATCTTGTGCGTCGACGACGAAGAAGTTCCTCTGTTACTGAGACGGCTCGTACTGGAGAAGGCTGGGTACAAGGTGATTACCGCTCGCTCGGCTCTTGAGGCTCGGGACATTCTTACCACCCAACATGTCGATCTCGTGCTTTCTGACCATCTGATGCCTGTTTTTACAGGAGGTGAACTGGCGCGCGAAATCAAAGCAATCGCTCCCGGACTCCCGGTGATTCTGCACTCCGGGGTCAATGAGGTCCCCAACGATGCCAGCTATGCTGATCTTTTCCTGAGTAAAGTAGTGGGCCCTACGGTCTTGTGCGAGAAAGTGTCTGCTGTCCTGGCCGAAGCCAAGGCAAGAAAGCGGGTGAAGCAAGAAATCTGCCGATGGGGGGAAGGCAGTGTGGATTGAGCGAGATAGCAATCGGATAGATCGTGGAAGAGAGCGACAGTAACATGAGCGAACCTGGAACTATTCTTTGCGTGGACGACGAGGAGAACCAGCTTACTCTCCGCAAATTGATGTTGGAGCATGCCGGCTATCGCGTACTTACAGCAGAATCGCCCTCCAAGGCTCTCGAGTTGTTTCGCACGCAAGCAATCGACCTGGTAATAGTGGACTACTACATGCCGGGAATGAACGGTATCGCTCTGGCCCGTGAACTGCTGCGACAAAAGAAGATACCACTTGTGATGCTATCCGCCTACGCGGAACTCCCAGGCGAGTCGCTGGGAGTTGCCGATATATGGATCACCAAAGGTAATGCGGGGGAAAAACTACTAACGACAGTTGCAGCGCTATTACGAGGGACACATTCCTGAGGGGTCCGCCGAGAGATTCCTTTTAATCCCGTCACCATTCAAGCGCCTGTATAGCACTTGCGAACGGTCTCAATCAAGTTCATAACCGTGTGCCACGATCACGAACCTCATTCTTGATGTTTAGTGTGTTTGTTCTGGAGTATGCCGTTGAGGCGATGGCCGGTCCCAGAGAACGCCTCGTTTGCCGAAGCACCCCTTTCGGCTCGAACTGATTACCCTAAACCCACCGAAAGTCAGGTACTAGGTCTATTAGAAGTGGACCGCGATATAAGAGACTGTTCTGTGCCGAGATACGGCCGAAACAGTCTATATATTATTGAAAGTCATGAGGGCTAAGTGGTGCCGGGAGGGGGACTTGAACCCCCACAACCCTTTCGGGTCTGCGGATTTTAAGTCCGCTGCGTCTGCCAGTTTCGCCATCCCGGCAATTGGTGGGCGGTTTAAGTATCGCATGACGCGGAAGCAGGCGGCATAGCTGAAGAGGCTAGGGAAAAGCAGACTCTTCGCCGGCTAAAGCCCGCTAGAAATGACAAAAGCGGTCTTGAGATTCGTTACCGCCACCGAGCGAAATGCAGATCCTTCGACTCCGACGGCCAAAATCAGGTCGTCTCCGCTCAGGATGACAAATCGAAGATAGTTGGCTCACGGGACATGGACTGGCCGCCTTTGAGTGCGAAGACGCTCGCCTTCCCAAGTGCTTAGTGAGCGCCGGCTTCAGGGGCTTCGCCTGCCTTGGGCTTCTTTAGCAGAAACGGCAACGGGATGAGGCAAGCGACGATGACCGATACGATCCAGAAGGCGTTGACGTAGGACAGTAAGGCGGCTTGCTGCTGGATCAAGCCCATAACCTGGTTGTAAGCCTGCTGCATGGCGAGCACGGGTCCGGAACCTGACTTCGCCATGTTGGCGGCGGTGCCGTTCACCATGCTGTTGAATTGCGGATTCGCGGCGGTTGCGTGGGCAACCAAATCGGTCTGGTGCACCTGGCTCTGGCGCGCGAGGAAGGTGGTCAGCATGGAGATGCCGACACTACCACCGAGATTGCGGATGAAGTTGCTGATGCCTGACACCTGATTGCTCTTGTCGCGCGGCACGCCTACGTAACTGAGAATGCTGATCGGGATGAAGATGAAAGCCAGCCCCGACATCTGATACATGCGCCAGAAGATCAGGGTGCGGAAGTCAACGTTCAGATTCAGGTTCGTAATGTGGTACAGGCCGGCGGCGGTCATGGCGAAGCCAAAGGCGATCATCCAGCGTGGATCGATTTTGGTGGAGAGGAGGCCTGCGATGGGGAAGAGCATCATTAACATGAATCCCGCAGGAGACAGGACTTCGCCGGCTTTCTCAGCGGTGTAGCCCATCATGAGCTGAAGGAACTGGGGGATCAGCACGGTGCTTCCGAAGAGCACGGCGCCCAGCACAAAATTGAAGAGGACGGTCGCCGCAAAATTGCGGTTCTTCAGCAGCTTCAACTCGAGGATGGGATGGGGATGCCGCCATTCGTGAAAGATGAGCGCGATCAGCGCAATGACAGCGAGCACGAAGAAGACGGCGATATACGTGGAACCGAACCAGTCGTCCTGCTGGCCTTTGTCGAGTACGACTTGGAGCAGGCCAAGACCGACAACGATGAGCGAAAGTCCGATGTAGTCAACCTTGATGCCTTTGCCCTTGGTGCCGCGCAGCCACGGCGGGTCTTCGACAACCTGCGACGTGAGGAAAAGTGACAGCAGGCCGACAGGGACGTTAATGAAGAATATCCAGCGCCAGTCGTAGTTGTCGGTGATCCATCCACCGAGCGTGGGGCCGATGGCGGGGGCCACGACGACCGCCATACCGTAAACCGAAAATGCCAGCCCGCGTTTTTCCGGGGGGAAGGTATCGGCGAGGATGGCCTGCTCGCTGGGGCCCATACCCCCGCCACCAGCGCCTTGCATGATGCGGAAGAGAATGAGCAATGGAAGAGAAGGCGCAATCCCACAGAGGACTGACGATATCGTGAACAGCGCGACGCAGGTCATGTAGAAGCGCTTGCGCCCGATGATGGTAGTGAGCCATCCGGACATCGGAAGGACGATGGCGTTGGAGACGAGATAGCTCGTCAATACCCAGGTGGACTCATCTTGTCCGGCGCTGAGGCCGCCGGCGATGTGCGGCAGCGCAACGTTCGCAATGGAGGAGTCGAGCACCTCCATGAACGTAGCGAGGGTCACGGTCAGGGCGATAATCCACGGGTTGTATCGCGGCTTCCAGGCGGAAGGCGAGAAAGTGTCGGTGTCGGCCATGCGTGCCTCAGACTCCCAGGAGCAGTCTTACCTCCGATTGCCCTGAGGCTGGACCGACACTTTCACGTCAGGGTCAACTGACATACCGGGACGCAAGAGGCCATCCTGGTTGAAATCGGGTTTGTCGTTGTTATCGAAGTCGATGCGAACGGGAATGCGCTGCACGACTTTCACATAGTTGCCAGTTGCGTTCTCAGGAGGCAACAGGCTGTACTTCGCTCCGGTGGCGCCGCCAATGCTGGTGACGTGAGCATCCCAGGTGCGGCCGCCATAAGTATCAACTTTCACGCGGACGGGCTGGCCGGGCTGCATCTGCTCAAGTTGCGTTTCCTTAAAGTTGGCAGTGACCCAGATATCGCGCAACGGGACAATTGCCATCAGGTCCTGTCCAGGGGCAACGTTCTGTCCGACCTGGACGGAGCGCTTGCCGACGATGCCATCGACCGGAGCGACAATGGTGGTGTATCCGAGATTCAGCTGGGCCTGGTCGAGTGCGGATTTGTAGCGTTGCGCCTGGGCAGCGGCTGATTCGGCTTTTGCTCTGGTGACTTCTACCTGCTTGGGCGTGATCTCGGCATTCCGCAAACTGGCATTCGCCTGATCGACACGTGACTGCGCTACACGGACCTGTTGCTGGGCTGCCAGTAGAGAAGCTTTACGGGCGTCAACGGTGGCGTTGGCCGAAGTCGCGGCTGCAACGGCCTGATCGAACTGCTGCTGTGCGATCTCATGTTTGCCGAGTAGCATGCGATAACGCTCGACATCGGCGTTGAGCTTTTGGGCGGTCGCCTGGGCTTCGACGATCTGAGCCTGGGCGGCTTCCTCCTGTTTCTGCGCGGCACTCACACCGGCAACCGCGCCAGTAACGTCAGCGCCGGCGGAGTGAATCTGGCTGAACGAACTGACATCGGCGATCGGAACCCCGGCTTGGGCGGCCTGCTGGTTGGCCAAGGAATCCTGATAGTCGGCCTGCGCGCGCTCGAGCGCTACCTTGTAGTCGGTGGGATCGATAAGAACGAGAACATCGCCTTTGTGGACGAATTGGCCATCGTCAAAGCTGACTTTGATCACCTGTCCCCCGACGCGAGCGCTGATGGGATAAATGTGGCCGTCGATTTCGGCGTCGTCGGTTTTCTCCCAGCGGCGGCTGTCCCACCAGTACCATCCGACCAAGAGCAGGACGAGAATGATGCCAAAGACAGCGAAAAATTTGGCGCGCGGGTTGCGCTGAAACAGATTGCGGCGCGCGCCAAGGTCGCCGTCATCGTTGTGATGATCGGCGTCATGGTCGGGGGCGTTGTTGGCTGGCTTCAGGTCTTGCGAATCAGTGCTCGTCGGACTCATCTCTTCTTCACCTGTCACTTGGGTTGTGGAGGATTGGGTGTGGGCGGCGTAGCGCTGTTGGGCGCGGGCGGCGTAGTGGCGTCTGGGTTTACCGGTCCAACTACACTGGGCGGCAATGCGGGATTGCCGGCGAGATACTGCTTGATCATGAGCTCGGCATTACCGATGGAACGAGCCAGCAGAACTTTTGCAATGTTGTGGGCATACAGGCTGGCAATGTACTGATCGTTGGCGGATGCGAGTTGTTGCTGCGCCTGGATCACTTCCACGTTGTTGGTTACACCGGCGGCAAAGCGGTCCTGTGACTGTGCGAGCGCCTGTTGCGCGAAGTCGAGGCCGATCTTCGCGACATCGACCTGCTGGCCGGCGGTCCTTAGGTCGAGGATGGAATCTTCCACTTCCTGTTCTATACGCGCCTTCAGGTTGTCGGCCTGGGCCTGACGTTCCTTAAGAACGGCGTCGGCTTCTTTAATGTCGGCCTGAACCTTTCCGCCCTGGAAGATCGGGATGTTGAGACTGGCGGCCGCTGTGTAGTTAGGCGCCATGGAATCGGGAGTGTAGCCAAGGACGCCGTAGGTTCCTGACAGACCGATCGACGGCAAGTAGCCTTTCCAGGCTGCTGAACGGCGCAGTTCGGCGGCACGCAGTTGCGCCAAAGTCGCTTTGTAGTCGGAACGGGTGGCGAGAGCCAGATCGTAAGCGCCGGTGAGATTGATGTCGGGAACGGCCGAGTAGGGGACACGGTTCACGAGGCGAAATTTCTGCTGGACCGGCAGGCCAATCACCCGCGCAAGAGCGATGCGCTGCTTCTCAAGGTCGTTCTGGACCTGGATGAGCGTTTCCTGTTGGGCCTGTAGTTGGACGCGGGCGCGCAACGTATCGATATTGGGAGTAATGCCGGCCTCTTCCTGATCATGTGCCAAATTGTAGAGTGCCTGCGCCGTATCCAATTGCGCCTGTGCCGCCGCAAGTCGAGATTCCTGGGCAATGACCAGAAGATAGTTCGCCCCCACGGCTAGTACGACCGTGTCGCGCGCGTCCTGATAGTTGAACTCGGCGGCCTTCACCGTCTGGCCGGTAGCGCGATATTTGTCGATGGACGAGAAGTTGACAGCGTTCCAGCTTCCGGTAGCCTGCGTGGCGGTAAGGCCAAAAGGGCCGACCGAACTGGGAAACCCGACAAACTTGAATCCAAAGGCCTTGAGATTGAGGCGTTGCACTTCCTCGGCGAACGAACCGTTGATGTTGGGCAGGATCTCACTCAGTGATTGCAGGCGAGCTGCACGTGCTTCGGCGGAGGTCTGGCTGCTGAGGAACAGGCCGAGGTTGTACTTCAAGCCGCGATCCAGCGCGTCTTCAACGGTAAGGTCGATGGGCTCGGCAGAGGCCTTGCCTTGGGGAATTGAACCGGCATAAGGATCGGTATTTCGGTTAATGACCGATTGGGCGGTAGGCAACGGCGTCAGGGCCGCGGGGCCAGCCGCAACCTGAGCGGAACTCACTCCGGTCATCAGGAGGAGGGTCACAGCCGCTGCGGCCGACGTTCGGCCCGGTACGAGTGCAGGAATAGAAATCTTGCGTCGCATGCGATCCTTAAGGTATCTAATACATACATGCATGTATTGGATACTACACGAACCTTAGATGTGAACGGCGGCGCATCGGTTGCAGAAAAACCAAGGACTTAGGATCAGGGTTATTCACAAAAACCCTAGCAGAATGAGATGACAAAAACGGGCACTATGTCGCGGCATCAGGAGCGTTCTGGGATCACACGGGCGCGCCTGATCCAATCGGCTGAGAAGATTTTTGCGCGCGATGGTTTCGAAGCCGCAAAGCTGGAAGAGATCGCCGCAGATGCGGGCTACACCAGAGGCGCGTTTTACGCGAATTTTGAGAGCAAAGAGGACCTTTTCTTTGCATTGCTGGAGAAGGAAGTTTCTGCGCGCATTGCAGGGCTGGAGCGGGAGATGGACAAAGTCCAGGAGCCGGAAGCCAAGCTCAAGACAATGCGCGAGTTTTTTCTCTCGAAGACGCTCGATCGGCGGTGGTGCCTGCTGGCACTCGAGTTCAAGCTGTTCGCCGTACGGCACCCCGAAGTACGAAAGCGATTGGCAGCGATGCACCGCCGGTTCATCGAGCCGAGGGTGGGATTTCTGGATGATGTGATGCGAGCGCTGGGCCGCGAATTGCCGGTCTCAAGTTACGCGACGGGAGTTTCGCTGGCGACGTTGGGGAATTCGTTAACACTGGAACACATGCTCGATCCCACGCTGATGCCCGAAGGAGATGTGCGGCAGATCATGTCGAATTTCTTCGAGAGCCTGACGGCGCAGAAGGCGCATCCCGTGACCAAACGTGGGCGATAAGTACGGAGCATGCGCCTAGGGAGTTCGCAGAGAGGCCTGTTCGCTGGTGGAAGGGCGGCCCATTAGATCGCGGATGGCTTCGTGGGGCGACTTGTCTTCCTGCAAAATCGCGTGCATCTGTTCCGTAATCGGCATCTCGATGCCAGCTTTTCGCGCCAGGCCTATGGCAGCGTTTGTGGTGAGCACTCCTTCGGCGACCATCCCATGCATGCCGGCAATGATGTCGTTCAGTTTGCGACCGCGGCCGAGTTCGACTCCGACACTGCGATTGCGCGAGAGGCCTCCAGTGCAGGTGAGCACGAGATCGCCGAGGCCGGCCAGGCCGGACATCGTTTCCTGACGGCCGCCACAGGCGACGGTAAGGCGAGTGATCTCCGCCAGGCCGCGGGTGATGAGCGCGGCGATGCTGTTATGACCAAGCTCGAGACCATCGCACACTCCGGCAGCGATGGCGACGATGTTCTTTAGCGAGCCGCCCAACTCCACGCCGACTACGTCATCGTTGGTGTACACGCGAAAACGGGGATCACTGAACTCGCTTTGTACGAGCGCGTTCAACTCGCGGTCTTTCGAAGCAATGGTGAGGGCAGTCGGTTGGCTGAGAGCTACCTCTTTGGCAAAGGTAGGTCCACTTAAAGCGCCGATACGAGGGATGAACGGTTGCGCAGAATTCTGGACGACATCGGTAATCACCTCAGACATTCGCTGGAACGTGTCGTTCTCGATGCCTTTGGTGGCGCTCACGAAGAGCATCTCAGAGCGCAGGTGCGGAGACATTGCGAGGAACAAGCGGCGGGTGTGATGCGACGGCATCACGCTGACCACAATCTCGGCATCGCGCAGGACGTCTTCGAAGCTGTTGCTGGCGCGGACGGTCGGCGGGATGGGGCATCCGCCGAGGAAGAGCTCGTTCACGTAGCGGGAGTTGATGCTGTCGCAGACCTCAACCTCATAGGCCCAAAGGCGAACGTCATGGTCGCCACGGCGTCCCAGAACGATGGCGATGGCCGTGCCCCACGCTCCGCCGCCGATGACGGCAATCTTGCTCATGCTGCTCCTGATTTCTTGCCGCCAAAGCGGTTCTCATTCCCGGCCAGCATGCGGCGGATGTTGTCCTTGTGACGGACGATGATGAGCAAAGAAGAGGCGGCGATGAGCAACATGACCGTCGGGCTTCGAGTATCCGGCTCGATCCACCAGGCGGCAGCAGGAAATACGGCGGCTCCCAACATACTGCCGAGTGATACGTAACGGGTGAGTGCGACCACAACGAGAAATACAGCCAGGGAGACTAGAACCGCCCAAGGCGCAATTCCGAGGTAGGCTCCGACCGCGGTGGCGACGCCTTTGCCGCCTTTGAAGCGCAGCCACACCGGGAACATGTGCCCGAGGATGGCACAGACTCCGGCAACAGCGGCGACAGCGTAGACGGTGTGAGGGCCCCAGTCGGGAACCTGGGTAGGATGATGATGCGCCCAGAAGAAAACATGAGCGACAGCGATGAAGCCCTTTAACGCGTCGAGCAGCAGAGTCGCAATCGCGAGTCCTTTCGAGCCGGTGCGTGCGACATTGGTCGCGCCGATGTTGCCACTGCCAGTCTGGCGGACGTCCTGGCCACGGAAGATGCGAACGAGGAGATAGCCGAACGGTATCGAACCCAGCAGGTACGACACAAGAACGATAATGAGGATGCTGTGATTCAAGGAAATCAGTGCGACCTAGCGCAGCGGATATACGTTGCGCTTCTCGTAGCGCGCACCCGCAGGCGACAAGTGGCTTTCGTATAGATAGAATTCGTGCGCCGTCATTGTACCGAAGTCAGG
The DNA here is from genome assembly GCA_963738905.1 of uncultured Acidobacteriaceae bacterium. Lineage (GTDB taxonomy): Bacteria > Acidobacteriota > Terriglobia > Terriglobales > Acidobacteriaceae > DASRAA01. The sequence goes on along the minus strand of CAVTYG010000002.1, from coordinate 756,339 downwards.
TTGTGATAGTTTCGCCAGTTCGTCGCGAACGCGTTGCAAACCGGATGCTGGTCGCGCGCCCGGGACAGGGCGGGGGCGTCCACTTCCGTTCCGTGCCAAAGTAAGGTGCGGCGTGTATGGACCCTTGTCACGCTCAAAGCCGATTGGTTCCATTGCGTTCCCCACTTCTTTTGCAAGGAGCGGTAAGTTCTGGTCCGCGCCGATTCCCACCCAGAACACACGAGGCGCCTTCGGCGTGGGGAAGAACCCAGAGCCGCGGAAGGCGATCTGAACCGGCGCACGCCTCACCTGTTTAAGGGCCGAAGAAATCTCGTCGAGCTTTTTCGTCTCGCCAAGAAATTGCAGGGTGACGTGAAACGTTTCAGGTCCAACCCAACGAACTTCGGGAGCAAGCGCTCGCATCTGACTGCGGAATGTGGCGATTCGCTCGCGGATACCAGGATCGATGTCGAGAGCAATGAACAGACGCATGACTACATCACCATACGACGCACGAGATCGAGGGCCTGCTGGCTGGCGTAGCGTCGAATGCGCTCGCGATCGCCGGGAAAGCGGCGGTGCACGACTTCGTGCCTTGAGCCGTCGGAAACTGCGACGAATACCAGGCCAACCGGCTTCTCCTCGGTGCCGCCAGAAGGACCGGCGATTCCAGTAATGCCGACGCCGATGTCGGCATTGCAAATCTCGCGAATGTTCTCAGCCAAGGCAAGCGCGACTTCTTTGCTGACGGCGCCATGCGCCTCGATCAAGAGGGGAGGTACATCGGCGAAAAGAGTCTTCAGGTCGTTCGAGTAAACGACCGCTCCGCCGAGAAAAAAGCGCGAGCTGCCCGGGACGGAGGTGAGACGCTCCGCGACCATGCCTCCGGTACAAGACTCGGCCACGGCGAGCTTCAAGTTACGCATCTGAAGGTAGTAGCCTACGATTTCTTCCAGTGATTCACCGCCGGTGGAGAAGACGGCATCGTCGAGCTCGTCTTCCAATTCTCCGGCGAGCTTGTCGACGGTCATCTGGGCTTCTTCAACGGTAGGGGCGGTGGTGCGCAGGTGGAACTCGACTTGGCCTTGTCCGGCAAGCACCGTGGTTTCAACCGACGGATACCTCTTGTAAATCGGCGCTGTACGCAAATCCACGGTTGATTCACCTATCATCGCGGTCTTCAGGATCTTGGTCGCAATGACAGCGGGCGGCAACCGGTCGCGGAGGCGGGGCTCGCATTCCATTCGCCACATGGCTTCGAGTTCATGAGGAGGGCCGGGCAGCAGAAACACCATGCGCTGCTGGTTGCTAACCGTGGTTTCGAGGAATTGCCCGGGCGCAGAGCCGCGGGTGTTGGGAAGAACGACTGCACCGGGGATTACGTCGGCCTGCTTGGCGTTGTTCGCCGGCATCGACATGCGGCGTTCGGCAAAGCGCTTATACATTTCGGCGACGAGGTCGTGATCGCGCTTCAACTCGAGGTCGAGAGCAGCGGCCACACACTCGCGGGTGAGGTCGTCCTCGGTAGGCCCTAAACCTCCCGTAACAATCACAATGTCGGAACGTTCGATGGCGGCGCGGGCGACGCCAGCCAGATACTCGAAGTGGTCACCCACGATACTCTTGCAGGCCACGGAAACGCCCAAGTCGTTAAGCTGCGCGGTGAGGAAAAGAGAATTGGTGTCTTGACGGAACGGAGTGAGCATCTCCGAGCCGACCGCGATGATTTCAGCGATCACGTGTTCAGTCTAGCATCGAGAAAATAGAGGAAGGGTCAGTGGCTGGGTATGACAGGGCGGCCGGCGACGTCCCACGTCAGGTGATACAGCGCGCTGTTGGTAGCTAATACGACCGACTTGTTCGGAGCGAATGCCAGCCCCACCAAATCCTGGCCAGAGACGAATAGAGTGGCGACGGACTGGGGTGTTATCTTCACGATGCCGCGGCGCCCGTGCAGCGACGCCGCCACGTACAGGTTGCCCTTGGTGTCAAAGGCCAGGCCCTGAGGACGTCCGAGGCCACGATAGAAAACTTCAACGTGTCCGTGCGGATCGACACGGTAGATCGCATCGAAGCTGGAGGTGGTTGGCCCGGACACGAAGAGATCGCCATTGTCGTTGAAGGCAAGATGGTAGGCAGAGACGCTGGGCTCCATGGTGGCAAAAACGAAGATCTGGCGGTCAGGTCCGATTTTGAAGATCGTTCCACTGCGGTCGCCGACATACAGGCTGCCTTCCTTGTCGAAGGCGATACCGGTAGCGACACCCATGCCTTCCGCGTAAGAGGTCATGCTTCCGTTACGCGATACGCGATACACCGTCCCGTCGTAGCGGGAGGAGACGTACAGGCTGCCATCGTGCCCGAAGGCCATGCCGGTGGGATTCATCATCTCGGCGACAAACGGTTTCGCGGTGTACGACTCGTCGATGCGATAGATGGCAACCGGGACCTTCTGGCCACGTGAGCCGGAGAAGGTCACGTAGATATTGCCTTCCGGGTCGAGCGCGGGATTTGCGACGGGGTGAAGGTTGTCGGCAACAGAGGTTGCAACCCGCACTTCGTGAGAATTGCTGCGATGGCCATTGGTGGCGACCACAACGCCGCCGGAAGTTGCTCCGTCGGGCACGCGCGCCACGATGAATTCGTTCGAGCTGATGACGACGGAACCGCCGACATCGCCGAAATGTACTTCGGGACGATGAAATCCCTGGGGCGTGAGAGCGCGCCCGCGTATGCGTACTTCGCCACCGGGCAAAGCGCACTTGGGCTCGATCGTTTCTATCTTCGGATCGCTGTTCCCGCTAAATGCAGCCATGTCGAGGGCCTATGATTTCTATCGTTCGGTAAGGCGCGTGATTCAGGGCGTTGCCCGCTCAGATTCAGCCCAGCAAGCGAAAATGCAACAAGAACTGCAACACGATCCAACCGTAAACGCCAGCGCCAAGGTCGTCCACCACGATGCCCGTGCCCTCCGGCAGCTTCTCGAGGCTGCGAACGGGAGGCGGCTTCACGATATCGAACGCACGGAAGAGTATAAAGCCCGCCAGCAGCGCTTTCCAATGTATCGGGCAGGCGATGAGTGTAACGAGTTGACCGGCTACCTCATCGATGACGACGTGGGCGGGGTCTTTTTTGCCGCAACCCCGGGCTTCGAGGGTGGCGGCAGGGATACCGATGGCGACCACCATGACGATAAGTCCAACGATTACGGGCAACCGGAGCGATTCAGGAAGTTGCAGTGCCAGCAACCACCATAAAAGTGCGGCTGCGAGGGATCCCCAAGTGCCCGGACCCGGGCGCAGGCGTCCAGCGCCCAAAAAAGTGGCAACCAACGTGGCCCACACTGGCGCTGAGCTCGATCGTCCGATTGCCTCAGTTTGGCTTTTTGACATGCTGGTCAGGATAGCTGGAAACGTCGGTCTCGGGGTCGGTAATCGGGCTGGAGATTACGTACCGGCCGCTCGCCCATTTACCGAGATCGATGATGCGGCACCGATCGCTACAGAAGGGGTAGTCGGAATCGGTGGCGAGAACAATCTTGCGACAAGTAGGGCAGCGCAGGCTGGCGGGCTTTTTCTTCTTCGCCATGGCAATGGCCTATAGAATGCGCGCCACGAGGTCGTAATCGTGGGCCTCGGTGATCTCGCAGCGATAGAACTGCCCTTCGTGGATGTCTTCGCGATCGCCAATGTCATTCACATATACGGTGCCGTCGATTTCGGGGGCGTGCATTGCCGTGCGTCCCTGCCATAGCAGATCGGTTTCCTGCGAAGGGCCTTCAAGAAGAAGGTCATACTGGCGGCCAACCAGGTCATGCCTCTTCTTGCGACTGATCTGCTTCTGGATCGACATGAGTCTTTTGCGGCGGCGCTCGATTTCTTTCGGCGCGACCTTCTCGCCCAACGCAAACGACGGCGAGCCTTGCTCGTCAGAGTAGCCGAAGACGCCCAGCCAGTCGAACTGGGCCTCGCGTACGAAGTTGCACAGTAAGTCGAAGTCCTCCTGCGTCTCCCCGGGAAAGCCGACGATGAACGAGGTGCGGAGAGCCAGGTCAGGAATCTCCTGCCGCATCTTTGCAATCGAGGTGAGGAAGATGTCGGCGCCGGCGCCACGCTTCATGCTCTTCAAAACGGTGGGAGAGGCGTGCTGCAGCGGCACGTCGATGTAGGAGCAGATCTTTTCGTGCCGGCCGATAGTCTCCAGCAGCTTTCCAGTGATCTTGTTGGGATAGGCATACAAGAACCGGACCCAACGCAGGTCTTCGATGGCTGCTAGCCGCTCAAGCAGAAGTGCCAAGCCGTCTTTCAGGCCGAGGTCTTCGCCGTAGCAGGTAGTGTCCTGACCGATCAGGGTGATTTCGCGGACGCCTTGCTTCGCCAGTTGCTGGGCTTCGGCGACTACCGACTCGAAGCGCCGTGAGCGGAATTTGCCGCGAAGCTGAGGGATGATGCAGAACGAGCAGGGATGATCGCAGCCCTCGGCGATTTTGATGTAAGCCGAATACTTTGGCGTCGTCAGCAGGCGTGGCGTGTTTTCGTCGTAGAGATAGTTGGGCAGATCAGCGATAGCGCCGTCCCACCCGTCTTTGGAGAATCGCCCGGAGGCTTCACGAGCGTCGCCTTCGGCGCGCGAATTCAGGATTACGAAGGGGCCGGCATCTTTAGACGAAGGCGCGATTCCGGCTGCCGCCAGAATCTGCTGCAGCTCGCCTGTTCCGACTACGGCGTCCACTTCCGGAATGTTCTTTTGAATCTCGTTGCGGTAGCGCTCGACCAGGCATCCGGCAACGATGAGCTTCTGAGCCTTGCCTGTGGTCTTAAGCTGCGCCATCTCGAGGATGGCGTCCACGGATTCCTGTTGGGCCTTGTCGATGAAAGAGCAAGTGTTCACCACGATGATGTCGGCGTCTTCGGCGCGAGGAGTAATTTCGGCGCCCCCTTGCGACAGGAAGCCCATCATGACCTCACTGTCCACCAGGTTTTTGGGGCAGCCCAGACTGACAAAGCCGACCTTGGTGCGAGCTTCAGGTGTGGCGGCCTCGGCGGGGTCGAGCAGGGCTACAGAATCGTCTATCGAAGGCATGGAATCCCTCTATTTTAACATCTTGCGGGTTGCTCTCTGGTTCCGCGCCAAAGCCGTGAAACGCGATTCGGAATGTTATGATGCAGTAGGTCGGGCGCTGGTCCCGCGCAACGTAGCCCTGTGAACCCCGCCAGGTCCGGAAGGAAGCAACGGTAACAGGTCACTTCGTGTGCAGCGGTCAACTGGCGCCTGACTTTTTGGTCATTAGGAATTGGCGATTGGCGGCAAACAAGACTGCCACGGTCTGCTTACCGATCGGTTTCTCCACATGGACATTCCGTGCTCTATCGGGGAGAATGATTCGTCATTCATTCTGTGGTTTTTATTGAGGGAGACACTCATTTGCCGACGTGCCGTCGCGCCAAGATTACTGCTTTAGGGACGTATGTTCCGCCTCGCGTTTTGAGCAACAAAGACCTGGAAACCATGGTCGAAACTACGGACCAGTGGATCCTGGAGCGCACCGGCATCCGGGAACGCCATATTGCCGATAAAGGTGTTGCGGCCAGCGACCTGGCTGTCCAGGCAGTGAAGAAGTTGGTCGAGACTCATCCCTTCGACTTGCAGGAAGTGGACCTGATCGTGGTCGGTACGGTAACGCCGGACATGATGTATCCCTCGACAGCTTGCTTAGTGCAGCACAAGCTTGGCATTGCGCGCACTTGGGGCTTCGACGTTTCGGCGGGCTGCTCGGGCTTTCTCTACGCCCTGAACACTGGCGCGACCTTCGTTGAAACTGGGCATTACAAGAAAGTGCTGGTGATCGGCAGCGACGTGAATTCGTCGATGGTGAACTACCAGGACCGCGCGGTTTGCATCATCTTTGGCGACGGAGCCGGGGCCGTTCTGCTGGAGCCGGCAGAAGAAGGAGAGCCGGGAATCATCGATCAGGTGGCCCAAGTGGAGGGCGGCTGGAGGACAGTACCTGTACATGCCGGCAGGCGGCAGTTTGAATCCAGCCTCACACGAAACCGTGGATAATAAAATGCATTACATTCATCAGGATGGGCAACAAGTCTTCAAGTATGCCGTGAAGAAAATGGCAGAGATGACGGAGCGAATCCTTCAGAGAAATAAGCTAACCGGGTCCGACATCGACTGCTTCATTGCCCACCAGGCGAACCGGCGCATCATCATGGCGACTGCCGATCGGCTCAAGATGCCGGAGCAGAAAGTCATCGTCAATATCGATCGCTTCGGAAATACCACAGCGGGAACGATACCTCTAGCGATGCAAACTGCGTTGGAGAGCGGAAAGCTGAAGAAGGGCGACACCGTACTTCTGGCTGCCGTGGGGGCAGGGTTCACTTCGGGTGCAACGTTGCTGAAGTGGGCGTACTGATCCTGAATATCGCTCAAGGCCCCGCTTTAGTCTTTGCTCGCTCTGAGGCTGCCTCCAGCGGACGCTGCGGCTCGGTCATGCGTGCTGGGTCGAGGATTTCCTTGATCTGCTCTTCACTCAAATAGCCTTTCGACCGAGCAATCTCAATAATCGTCTTTCCTGTCACAATTGATTCTTTCGCGATCTCCGCTGCTTTCGCATATCCAATGTAAGGATTGAGAGCAGTCGCCAGCGAGACGGTGCTTTGCGCGTAGAACTCGCAGCGCTTCGCGTTGGCAGTGATGCCCTTAACGCAGAATTCGGTCAATTGCCGCAGCATATTGGTCATGATGGTGATGGAGGTCAGCACGCTGTGCGCCATCGTCGGCATCATGACGTTGAGTTCGAGTTGGCCGGCCTGCACCGCGAGTGCGACCGCTGTGTCGTAGCCGACGACCTGGAAGGAAACCATAGCGGCGAGCTCAGCCATCACGGGATTGATCTTGCCGGGCATGATGGACGAACCCGGCTGCAAGGCCGGCAGATTGATTTCGGCGAGACCGGTGTTGGGTCCCGAGGAAAGCAGTCGCAGATCGTTGGAGATGCGAATGACCTCCAGCGCGAGATTGCGAAGCGCGGAGCTGACCGACGACATCGCCAGGTTCGACTGCATGGCGTAGCGCATATCGTCCACGGGCGTGAGCTTCTCGCCGGAGATGCGGGCGAGATTGGCGACGGCTTTTTCGCGATAGTCGGGATGCGTATTGATGCCGGTGCCGACCGCTGAACCACCGAGTCCAACCTCACGTAGCAGTTCGCCCTGCTGCTGGATCGAACGCTGCGCGTGTCGAATAGCACCCGCATAGGCAGTAAATTCCTGGCCCAGACGCATCGGGACTGCATCCATGAAGTGAGTGCGACCGGATTTAAGGATGTCGTGGAATTCTTCGCCCTTGTTGTTGAGTTCAATAGTCAGTGCGTCAAGCGCGGCGTACAGGCGTTCCAATTCGAGCAGCGTCGCCAGACGCATCGCGGTAGGGAATACGTCGTTGGTGGACTGGCCGTAATTCACGTGATCGTTGGGATGCGCGTGCTTATATTCTCCGAGACTGCCGCCGAGCAGCTCAGATGCGCGATTGGCGATGACTTCATTGGTGTTCATATGAAAGCTGACACCGGCTCCAGCTTGGAAGACGTCAACAACGAAATGTTCGTGCCATTGTCCGTTTTGGATTTCCCGGGCAGCCGTGATAATGGCATCGGCGGTCTTGGCATCGACAAGACCGAGTTCGCGGTTGGCCTCGGCGGCGGCTTCTTTTACCATGGCAATGGCGCGAATGAGCGCGACGTGCGCACGCAGTCCGCTGATGGGATAGTTCTCGACCGCGCGCGCCGTTTGAACGCCGTAATACACATCAGCCGGAACTTCTTTCAGACCCAGAGAGTCTTTCTCGGTGCGGGTGGATAGCTTGGACATGAGTGCGGCCTCCAGCAGAGAAGATGATAGCGAAGGCAGGAAGGGTGCGTCCCTAGCTGAGTTCCACCCTATCGACAAATTAGCTACATACCTTGGCACTCGATTACCGGATTAGGTGGATTCGCATTCCAAGCTTGAGCTTCCTCCATGTTTGGTCGGCGGTATAGACAGGAGCATTCAATGCCATAGCCAGCGCGAGACATGCGCGGTCGCCAAGAGAGAGGCCCAGCGATCGAGTCTGGGCAAGGAGCTCGCCGGCCGCGCGCGCCTGTTGTTCTGTAAACGGTATCGCCTCACGCAAAAGGCCAGTGGCATCTTCCCATGCTTCGTCGGGTGTCCACCCGAGGGCCTCGAGCTTGCCTTGGACTTCCGCCAGGTTCACAGTGCTGATAACCGCTTGCGCAAGAACCCCAGGAGGGAGCTTCTCGTGGCCAGGTTCGCCGATGATGACGGCTAGGATCGCCGAGGCATCGAGAACGATGCTACTCACGCTTGGCAGCCTCCCGGCGCTCCCTGAGCAGTTCGTCGACCGGAGAGGAACCGGCCTTTACATAGCGACGGGCGCGTTCCTGGGCCCGTTGAATTCTATTCTGCAGAGTGGTGATTCTTAATTCGCCGTCCTGTAGTCGAAGCACTAGGTCATCTCCATCATCGATGCCGAGAGCTTTACGGAAAGCAGCAGGAATGACGATGCGGCCGTTCTGGCTCATTCGCGTTCGAGCTTCTTCAAACATGGCACGCTCCACAGTTATGACAGAATCATACCAGTATGGCAGATTAATGTGTTAATGGCACCCTGATGCATAATCGGCATATCGCTTGATTATGATATCGCCACCAACTCCGCAATCCTGGCCTGCCACTCTTTTGGCCCGGATAGGTGAACGGAGTTGCCGTTCGCATCCACTGCGACTGTGACCGGCATGTCCTCGACCTCGAATTCGTAGATGGCCTCCATGCCGAGATCGTCAAAGCCCAGTACGCGAGACTTCTTGATGGCCTTGGAGACGAGATACGCCGCTCCACCGACCGCCATGAGGTACACAGCTTTGTGATCGCGGATGGCCTCGATGGCAGCGGGACCGCGCTCCGCCTTGCCAACCATGCCGAGCAGGCCGGTGTGCTCAAGCATCTGGCGGGTGAACTTGTCCATACGTGTGGCCGTGGTTGGGCCGGCTGGTCCGACGACTTCTTCGCGCACCGGATCGACGGGGCCGACGTAGTAGATAAAGCGATTCTTGAAGTCTACGGGAAGCTTTTCGCCGCGATGGAGCATGTCGCTCATGCGCTTATGCGCGGCATCGCGTCCGGTAAGCAGCTTGCCATTCAGCAGCAGCACTTCACCGGGCTTCCAGGTTGCGACTTCGTCACGTGTGACGGTATCGAGATTGACACGACGCGCGCCAGTGCTCATCGGGTCATAGGTGAGGGTTGGCCAGTCGGCGAGTGATGGCGGCTCGAGGGCAACTGGACCGCTGCCATCGAGTACAAAGTGCGCGTGGCGGGTGGCGGCGCAATTCGGGATCATCGCAACCGGCAGGTTTGCCGCGTGCGTTGGATATTCCTTCACCTTGACGTCCAGCACTGTCGTCAATCCGCCAAGACCCTGGGCACCGATACCTAGAGCATTCACCTTCTTGTAAAGTTCGAGGCGCAACTCTTCCGCGCGGGTCCCGGGACCGCGTTCCGTTAACTCCTGAATGTCGATCGGCTCCATCAGAACTTCTTTGGCCAGTAGCATCGCCTTCTCCGCCGTGCCACCAATGCCGATACCGAGAATTCCCGGAGGACACCAGCCGGCGCCCATCGTTGGCACAGTCTTGATCACCCAATCGACGATGGAATCGGACGGATTCAGCATTACGAACTTCGACTTCGCTTCTGACCCCCCACCTTTGGCAGCAACAATGACATCGACTTTGTCACCCGGAACGACGGTCATGTGGATGACCGCCGGCGTGTTGTCCTGCGTGTTCTTGCGAGAGCCGGCGGGATCAGAGAGGATACTGGCGCGGAGCACGTTGTGTTCGTGCAGATAAGCGCGGCGTACGCCTTCGTTGACCATGTCTTTGACACTCATGGTGGCGTCCCACTGGACGTTCATGCCGATCTTGAGGAAGACGGTTACGATGCCGGTGTCCTGGCAGATGGGCCGATGACCTTCGGCGCACATGCGCGAGTTGATCAGGATTTGCGCGATCGCGTCACGCGCTGCGGGCGACTGCTCTTTGTCGTAAGCGTTCGAGAGCGCCCTGATGAAATCGACAGGATGGTAGTAGGAGATGAATTGGAGCGCGTCTGCGACGCTCTGAATGAGATCGTCTTGCTTGATGGTGGTCATGACCGCCTCGCGGGAGCAAAAAAATAGGCGTACTGAACAGCATACAAAAGCGCGACCCCCGGAGCCAGCATCTTCGCAAATCGTAGTGTCGGCACACGGTATGCTAGATACATGGAACGGAACGTCGAAGAAGCGCAGGAATTTGACGTGATTGTGGTCGGCGCAGGCCCGACTGGTTTGGCGTGCGGCATCGATGCCAGGCGGGCCGGCTTCACCGTGGCCAACATCGATAAGGGATGCCTGGTCAATTCGCTCTATAACTATCCCAGCAACATGACATTTTTCACCACGCCAGAGCTGCTGGAGATCGGCGACATACCTTTCGCGAGTCCGAACCAGAAGCCGACCCGAGGGGAAGCGCTGGAGTACTACCGCAAAGTCGCCGAGCATTACCAACTCGACGTGCGCCAGTACGAGCCGGTTCGGGCATTGAGGGAAGTGACGGCAATTTCGTTGTAAACACCACCGATCGACATGGACGTAATTGCCGATATCACACCCGCAAGCTGATTCTGGCGACCGGCTACTACGACCGGCCAAACTATTTGAACGTTCCCGGGGAAGATTTGCCTAAAGTTCTGCACTATTATCGCGAGCCGCACCCGTTCTTCAATCTGGATGTGGTGGTAGTGGGTGGAAAGAACTCGGCAGCAATCGCAGCTTTGGAACTCTGGCGTCATGGTGCGCGGGTGACACTGGTGCATCGTCGCGAAGGCATCAGTAACTCGGTCAAGTACTGGATCAAGCCGGATATCGAGAACCGGATCAAAGCCGGACAGGTCAAGGCGTTCTTTAACAGCACACTCAAGGCAATCACTCCCGACCACGTCATTCTCGATACGCCTGACGGCGAGGTGACGCTGGCGAACGACTGGGTATTCGCTCTTACCGGCTACCATCCTGACTTCGACTTCCTGTGCACCGTCGGTTGCCAGATTCGCGGCGACGCCGACAAGAAGCCGATCGTGAATCCCAAGACGCTGGAGAGCAGCGTTCCCGGTATTTATCTCGCCGGAGTAATTGTCGCGGGCATGCGCACCAGCGAAATCTTCATCGAGAACGGACGCTTTCACGGACAGGCTATTGCTGCCGACCTCAAGGAGAAGCTTAAGGCGGAAACAGTCACGCTCTGAAGCTGGGAATGCGATAATCTTTCGTTGCCACCCGTAGCAGCTTCCTTCGAAGTGCATCGATCCCGGAACGTTGGAGTGGGCCCATGCCGCAGCCTAGTCGTTCGAAGACTTTCTTTTTTCTTTCGGTTGCATTGGTTGTTTTGGCTATCGCACTCGTAACAAGTGCGCAAGAATCCCACTCTTGGAGCTATTCGGGAGCAACCGGTCCCGACCACTGGTCTGAGGTGAGTTCCACGTGCGGGTTGGGCAAAGCGCAATCGCCTATTGACATTCTTCACGCTAAGAAGGAGCGCCTGCCGGCCATTGAATTTGCCTATCGCTCGTCGCCGCTCAAGATAATCAACAACGGTCACACCATTGAAGCAGAGTATGCACCGGGCAGCACCATGACGGTCGACGGCAAGACGTACGAACTGGTCCAATTCCATTTCCACCATCTGAGCGAAACCGAGATTAATGATCACCGTACGCCCATGGAATTACACCTGGTGCACAAGGACAAAGATGGCCAACTGGCCGTGGTGGCAGTCTTGTTAAACGAAGGCCCTGCCAATTCGACCGTGGGCACGATTTGGGCCCATCTCCCTCCCGAAGAAGGGAAGGAGTTTATCTCCAATAACATTGAGATTGACGCCATCCATTTGCTCCCGGCGAATCACCGCTATTACACGTTTCAGGGATCATTGACCACACCGCCCTGCAGCGAGAACGTCAAGTGGCTGGTGCTGGCGAAGCCAATGACATTGTCCAAGGAGCAGATCGCGAAATTCGCGGCGATCTATCCCAGTGATAATCGTCCGGTGCAGCCACTGAATGGACGAACTGTGTTGGAGAGCAAGTAGCACTACGAATCGCAAGGTGTTGGAAACAGCCAGCCAGATTCTCTGATACACTCTTGCGCGGGGTGAGGCCCGGCCCGAGATTCCTGCCAGACCTCTTGTACTTCTGACTCGACTGTCTGCCTCTGGGTGCCTCTTTCAGATGGGAGACGGCACGAGGATGTCGGGGCCGAATCTCCACACCTCGTTCGACACCGCAAACATTTATCTCATTGCCGGCGGAGTGCTCCGCGTTCGCGCGCTCCGTCATGGAGGATCACGATGTCCACAGCCGTTGGGGCACCCATGCACAGCCGCGTCGAGGAATTCATCCAGAAGCCGCGGAAGATGTTCATCAACAACCAGTTCGTGCCGGCTGCGTCCGGTAAGACTTTCCCCACCTACAACCCGGCGACGGGAGAAGTGATGGTGCAAGTTGCCGAAGGCGATCGCGAAGATGTCGATCGCGCCGTGAAAGCGGCCCGCAAGGCGTTTGAGAACCCGGCGTGGGCTGATATGTCGCCCTCGCAACGTGGACGCCTCATCTGGAAGCTGGCCGATCTGCTGGAAGCGCGTACGGAAGAGTTTGCCCAAATCGAGAGCCTGGACAACGGCAAGCCGCTGGCGGTAGCACGGGTGGCCGATGTTCCGTTGGCGGTCGATCTCTTCCGCTACATGGCAGGATGGGCCACGAAGATTGAAGGCGACGTGATTCCGATCTCCGCAGGAACCAAGCGGACTCAGTATCTCGCCTATACTCGGCGCGAGCCGGTTGGCGTTGTCGCGCAGATCATTCCGTGGAATTTCCCGCTGTTGATGGCGGCATGGAAGCTGGGTCCGGCGTTGGCTACAGGTTGCACTGTCGTGTTGAAGCCGGCGGAGCAGACCCCGTTGTCGGCATTGCTGCTGGCTGAACTAGTGGCCGAGGCAGGATTCCCGGAGGGTGTGGTCAACGTTGTCCCCGGCTACGGCGAGACCGCAGGTGCGGCACTGGCTGCGCATCCGGATGTGGACAAAGTCGCCTTCACGGGTTCGACGGAAGTTGGAAAGCTCATTCTGCAGGCTGCCGCTGGAAATCTGAAGAAGGTGTCGCTGGAACTCGGTGGAAAGTCGCCGAACATCGTTTTTGAGGATGCCGACGCTCGTACCACGATTCCTGGAGCGGCTAGCGCTATCTTCTTCAATCACGGGCAGTGCTGCTGTGCGGGATCGCGTCTTTATGTCGAGAAGGACATGTTCGACGAGGTCGTAGAAGGTGTCGCCAACCAGGCCAGGAAGATCAAGGTCGGCCCCGGATTCGAGCCCGATACCAACATGGGACCACTGGTCTCGCAGGAGCAGATGAACCGCGTGTGCAGCTACCTCGAGTCCGGGCTGAGTGAAGGCGCGGAAGCGGTGGTGGGCGGCAAGAAGCGGGAAGGCGCCGGATACTTCGTAGAGCCGACCGTCATGGTGAAGACGAATCCGAACATGAAAGTCGTTCGCGAGGAAATCTTTGGGCCGGTTGTGGTGGCGTCGCCGTTTAGCGACATCGAGCAGATCGTGGCCGAAGCGAACAACAGCGAGTACGGACTGGCGGCGGGTGTCTGGACCAAGGACATCAGCAAAGCCCACCGGGTTGCGCATAAGCTGCGTGCCGGAACCGTCTGGATCAACTGCTACAACGTGTTCGACGCGGCGCTTCCATTCGGCGGCTACAAGCAGTCGGGCTGGGGCCGTGAGATGGGCCACGAAGCACTCGAGATGTACACCGAAGTAAAAGCTATCTGCGCAGCGATCTAAAGGAACTCGCGGTACTGACGGTTTACATCGCTCTCGGTACCGCGTACTTCTGTCCTTCCGGCTTTCTCTCCACGTACTGGTGTTGTAGCTATCTACAACACAATAAATTGCTTTATATGCGGTCATTTAGAATCAACGACTTGGGAGAAAATTGCTCCCAAGTCATTGATAAGTAATGCAGTTATACGTATCCAATTGTACCCCTGGGACTTAGCTGGGCTTCAGGTGCTAGTTAGTCAGCTGTGAGTGTTCAGTGGCGCCAACTAAGACTGTCAGGCCCCCGCTCAGCGAGCTTGGGTGTACCACGTCGGAAAATTTCAAAGAGCCATTTTGCTCGGCGCCTGGGCGCCAGATGCGCGGGGACAAGAAGACCGTGTCCCTACACATCCGTCTTAACGGGCGGCGGACGCGAGAAGCAAGAAAAATCGGTGGGTGAAGGAAACTAAAGTAACCAAAGCCGGGCAAGCAAGTCTTTGCCGACTAAAGTCGCATCGGACGCGGTGCAAGCGGGGCCAATTTCTGGACTAGTCGGCTAGTCGCCAATTACCGTCAGCGCCGCTTGTTCGGGCATGCGAACCCGCGCGGCGATGTCCTGCAGGGCCGGTTTGAATCCTCGCTGTGCGACGACACGTACCTTCGAAGATTCGCCAACGCCGCGCTCCTCCACCCAGTTGTGGCGCTCCACAAAGGTTTGCGGCTCGTAGGTCACACCCCGGGCGAGGCGCCGGTCTTCGCGTTTTGAGGTCCAGAAAAGCAGCGGACCCAGCAACATTCGCAGCAGCCGGGTTGAGGCGCCGAACTCGGTTTCGATTTCGCACCGCAATTCTCGAATACGCGAGGCTACGGCGGGGTTGCTGGATTGCAGGCGTTTTTCCATGGCCCAGAGAGCTGCGTTGTAGGTGGTGCGCAGCTTATGCGCTTCGTGGGCGAAGCGATCGCGGACGCGGGTTTCAGGATGGTCTTTGTAGCGCTGCCAGCCGTTGAACAGGGTCTGGCAAATACGAAACAGGCTCGGCCCGTTGTCGTCAAAGTCGCGACGAAAGGCACCGTCGAGCAGTTCCTTTGACTCATCCCGCGAAATCGCAGCATGCTGAAAGTTAAATTTGAACTGACCGTGAATGTCGGCCAGATCAACATCTTCAAGCATGCGGCCCTCGGCGTTCATCTGGTGATAGAGGGGCGTTCCCGGTACGGGCGTGTAGAGCATGAACTGGTGAAAATCGGTACAGTGTGACACCGCGTAGTCGATGTCGTCTGCGATGTTCTGCGGAGTGTGGTGCTCGAGCCCGACAATCGTCGATCCCAGCAGCTTGATCCCGTGATCGCGTAACTCGGAGACGATGTTGCGCGTGTCGGCGTCTTTGAGCTTGGCATAGCTGGATTGCGGGGACTCAAGGCCAACCCAAATCCAGGAAATGCCCAGTTGTACCAGCTCCTCCATCGAATACTTGCGAATCGCGTTGATGGAAGAGAAGACATAGAGCGCCCAGCTCTTGTTGTGTTCGCGCATGAGTTCCAGCAGTTGCAGCGCACGCGGCCGGTTCAGCAGGAAGTTTTCGTCCATCACGAAGAACGACTGCACGCCCATGGTTTGTTCCATGTGCTGCATGACCTCGAAGAGCTGGTCGCCGGATTCGTAGAAGTGAAAGGACTTGCCCTTACCACCGAAGAAGGCAGAGGTAGTACAGAAGTTGCACCCCATGGGGCAGCCAACGGAAGGAACGATGGTGGCGGCGGTATCGCGGGTGCGATCGGGAACTTTCATGCCAAGGATGCGGAAACCGAAGCCCGACAGGATTTCAGGATGCACGATCGGCGCGGCGGAATCCTCTCCGAGGAAGCTACGCATCCAAGCGATACCTTCGCCACGCACGATGTGGTCGGCGTCGAGCATGTTCTCGATCCCCGGGATTCCAGCCACGTGGCCACCGACCACGATGACGGAATGCGGCGACACCAAACGAATGCGGCGGCACATCTCGCGCACCTTACCGAAGTTGGGAATGATGCCGGAGATCCCAACGATGTCGTAATGGTGCGAAATCAATTCACGCTCGAACCGGTCGAGGGTAGGGAAGTCGAGCAGCGTGCTGGGCGCAGAAATGTTTTGCTGGATCATCATGAGGCCCCAGGAGCGATGGAACATACGCAGCGAAAAGCTGCCTTGCTCGCGGGTCACCTGGTTGTGGTAGAGCTCCATCGGATTGATGGTGCGGCTGCCGTAAGCGTCGTCTTGCGCGTAGGGTCCGAATACGGAGGTGAGGAGTAAGCGAGCTCGAGTTCCTTTGGGATGTTGCGATACGCGATGAGGGCTGCTGTTTGAAACCATACATACATCGTAGAAATCACCGCAGTTGATGTAAGTGATGTAGAGCCGTCGATGGGCGAAATGACAGAACTATTACATTGCAGTTTGGGGAGGTAATTCGTTGGCGCAAATAAATAAGGGCAGGACAATCGTCCTGCCCTTTGAAACCGACGAGGGTCAACTACTCTGCCGGCGGAGGCGGCGCGTCGGTTCCGTTTGCCATCTTCTGCAAGTGCTCGTTGATGCGATTGATCTGCTGAGTGCGAAGCTGCTCAGCCTTGGCCTGCTGATCGGCAGTCAACACCTGAGTGTAAATCTGGTGCATCAGGGCTTCATGATTGACTGTCATGGCAGCCTCTAACTGCGCCTTCTGGCCAGCCAGGGCCTGGATCTTTGCCGCATCATAGGCACCGTTGGCGGTCGCTGCGAGAAGCGCCGCGCGGTTCTGCTCCAACTGTACGTGCACGCTCTTCATGGTGGTGCGATTGGCTTGCATGATGGTCTTGACCTGGGCTCTCTGCGCGTCGGTCAAGTCGAGCTCGCGTGCCAAGAAACCCATGCCCCCCGGTCCATGACCAGGGCCGCCCATGAATGCCTTTCCTTCAGGTCCGGGGCCCTGGGCATAGGCGACCATGACCGCGCCGCACAACAGCAGCGCCATTACACTTGCTACTACCAACAACTTGGTCTTCATCCTGTAACTCCTCTTTCGTCTCGACAGTGAAACTGTCACTACTTGGAACACGAGCCTGCGCTCACTTACCGTAAAGACTGGTAACACGGCGTAAAGATTTGTAGCCGTGTGAGAAACATTGGCTGTTACCATCGCCCTTGACGCCAGCTTGTTGTCTCTCGCAGGTATTTCCGATTTGCTCGAAGAGGAGTTCCCGAAATACGACCGGGTCCGCTTCCCACTTTTGTCGTACGCAGGCTGTCTACACTGGCTTGAATGGGCGATAATCTGGCGGTACCCCTATCATTATGCGATTTCTAGTTTCGTTCACGAAGGGCATCATGCTCGCGATCGGTATCACTTTGCCGAAGCCGGAGCACGAGAAGGCAGTCGCGCTCATCTGGGTAGCGGCGTTTTTCGCGATGATCGGGATCATTGCGGCTGTCGGCTGGGCGGTGCTCAACAGCATGTCGCAGAGTATGAACTGACCCTTTTCATTTGGCGGTTACGCGGCCAGCGATTCGAGTACGAGTTTCGCAGCAGCGAGATCTTCTACCGCCAGGCCTAACGATTTGAACACTACATTCGTTGCAGATGGCCTGGGAACCTTTCCGGCCAAAATCTCGCCCAGCTCAGCGTAAATGGTCGCACCGGCCAGCAGGATGTCGCCGGACTCCACGGCGGCGGCCTGGCGTGAGTCCACAATGACGGCGCCTTGCATGGCGGCGGTGTCGAGTTCGCGGCGGGTCGGGCCGACGGCTCCTACAGCGCAAACCAGCGCATCAGACTTCAGCCATTGGCCGAACACGATGGGCTCGGCTGTGGCGGTGACAGTCACGATCACGTCGGCGTTTCTTACGGCATCTTCGGCGGTCGTGGATCTGGCGCCGATTTCCGAGGCGAGCTGCTGGGAGTGGGCGGCGTTCCTGCTCCAGACATAGACCTCGTCGAACTTGCGGACAGTTTGCAGCGCCGCGAAGTGCGCTCTGGCCTGAACGCCACTTCCGAGAATCGCCAAGGTACGGGCCGACGGGGACGCTAAGTGCTTGGTGGCGACTGCGGTAACCGCGGCGGTACGCATCTCGGTGATTAGACGGCCATCCAGCACGGCGAGCGGCTCACCCGTGGTGGCACGCAGCAGGGCGATGATTCCCTGGTGCGTCGGAAGTGCGGTCCCCGCATTGCCGGGAAAGAGCGTCACCAGCTTGGCTCCCATAATGTCGCCGTAAACGGCAGGCATGAGTCCGAAGAAGCCTTTGTACGCCTCCACGGGCAGAATGCTGCGCACAGGCTGTACGACCTTGCCGGCAGAGAAGTCGATGAGGGCGCGCTCCATGGCGGGCACAAGGGTTTCGTAGCGCAGGACGCGAGCCACAGTGGCTTCGTCGTAAAAGGGAACAGCAGGGATGCTTTGTGCGTGATGGGTCATCTGGCAGAATGAACGGACATGCTCAAAGTGAAAAGGCTTACGCCTGATGCAACGCTGCCCACAGTAGCACATCCCGGTGAGGACATCGGGTACGATCTCTATTCCTCGGAAGACCTGACGATTGCCGCACGCGGGTCGGCAGGAGTGCATACCGGAATCGCGATTGAGTTTTCGCCTGCGGCAGGGGGAATCGTGAAGACGCGGTCCGGAATGGCCAAAAAGCGCCTGATGTGCAACGCCGGAGTCATTGACGCGGGATACCGGGGCGAACTCATTGTGCTGATGGAGAACCTCGGAGACCAGCCTTACTCGATCCGAAAGGGCGACAAGATCGCTCAGTTGCTGGAGCATCCGTTCCTGGCGGGAGAGGTGGTGGAAGAGGAACTCACGGAGGCGGTGCGAGGGGTGAAGGGGTTTGGGTCGAGCGGAAGCTGAGTGAAACGCGGAAGGGAATTATGGCGGAGAGGGGGGGATTCGAACCCCCGATACCCGTAAAGGTATGGCAGTTTTCGAGACTGCTTGTTTCAACCACTCACACACCTCTCCGCGAGGCTGGAGTTGCCGGTTCATCCAGTTTAGCAAATGCACTCAGGCTCAGGCCTTGCTGAGATAGTCGTCGGCTGAACGTGCTGCAAAGCTCCCCTCTACAGATGATTTTGAAGGGCGCAGCTTCAGCTGCGCGGTAGAAGTCCTCTATTGTTGTCATCCTTCGGCGGCCTTTAGCCCCCGGGCGTCAGGCCCGGCATTCCCGAGCCGCTGCTAGGTACGTTTTTGCCGAAAGAATGATTGCATGAGGTCCATACACCGCGCGGCCAAGACTCCGCCGACCACTTCCACCTGGTGGTTGAGCTTGGGATGGTTGAGCACCTGAAGCAGGGAATGGACAGCACCGGCCTTGGGATCTTCGGCGCCGTAAATCAAGCGGCGGATGCGGGCGTGGGTGACGGCTCCGGCGCACATGGCACAGGGTTCGACGGTAACGTAAAGGTCGCAGTCGAGAAGGCGGTAGTTGCCGACAACGTGTCCGGCTTCGCGGAGCGCCTGGATTTCGGCATGTGCAGTGGGATCGTGACAGGTGATGGGACGATTGCATCCGCGACCGACGATGTGGCCGTCTTTGACGACGACGGCGCCGACAGGAACCTCGCCCAGGGCGAGCGCACGTTGGGCTTCGCGCAGGGCTTCCTCCATGAACAGTTCGTTGGATTGGGACATGAAGGGGAAGGGTAATGCAGAGAGCGGCGGACTAGCAACCGTGACGAGTGTTGAGTAATTAGTGATGAGTAATTAGCGATTAGTAATTCGGGATGAGCGGCTCGCAGCCTGCAGTCAGCTATTCCTGCCGGAGAAGAATGCGTTCAATTTTGCTGGCGCGTCCGGTTACGGGGTCGCAGTCGATGAGAGCGCCGCACAAGCGAACGTCGTCGGTGGCAGGTTCGAAGCGCGATGGCATGTTGGTGAGGAACTTCTGGACGATGAGTTCCTTCTGAACGCCAATGACGCCGGCGTATGGTCCAGTCATGCCGACGTCGGTCTGCGCGGCGGTGCCTCCGGGCAGAACGTGTTCGTCTGCGGTAGGAACGTGGGTATGAGTGCCCAGGACGGCGGTCACGCGTCCATCCAGGTGCCATCCTAAGGCGACCTTTTCAGAAGTGGCTTCCGCATGCAGATCGACTAAAACGACCTTCGCCGTGATCTGTTTCAGCAGGTCGTCGACAGTGCGGAATGGGTCGTCGTTGTTGGCCATGAAAACGCGTCCCTGTACGTTGATGACGGCGTAATCGACGCTGCTGCGGGTGCGTCCCTGATACCAGCCGTAGCCGGGAGTTCCGGCGGGATAGTTCGCTGGACGCAGGACGCGGCGCGCGAGAGAGGCCTCGTTGCCGTTGGCGGAATTCATGTAATCGATGATTTCGCGCTTGTCCCAGACATGATTGCCGGTGGTGATGACATCGATGCCGAGCTCGAAGAGCTCTTCGGCGATCTGCGGCGTGATGCCGAAGCCGCCGGCAGCGTTTTCGCCGTTGGCTATGGTGAGCTCGACGCCGTACTGCTTCTGCAACTCCGCCAAACGCTCGTGGACGATCGTTCGGCCGGGGCGTCCGAAGATGTCACCGATAAAGAGGATGCGCAATGGGCCCTGGCTCCGGAGTGGGACGAAGATAGCTACTGAAGTTCGATGGTAACACGCAGTGGAGAGGCGTTTGAGCGATGGGCCGGCGGTTTACTGCACGAGTTGGGCGGAGCGGAGGAAGTCGTAGTTGCCGGCAGGATTCAGCTCGATACCTTGCACGCGATTGGTGTGGATTAGCACGTTGTCGAGGTACCAAAGATTGATGTACGGAAGGTCTTCGGCGATGATGCGCTGCAACTCGGCGTAGATGACTTTGCGCTTCTGCTCGTCGAGAGTGGAACGTCCTTCGCGAATCAGTTCATCGACACGGGGATTGGAATAGAACGTCCGGTTGGCACGCTTAGGCGGGAAGCTGGCCGAGTCGAAGACGTATTCGAAGATGTCAGGGTCCTGATTACCGCCGATCCAGCGCATGGAGTACATCTGATAGGCGCCCTTGGTGACGTCACTGTAAAACGTAGCGAATTCGTAGGTGCGGATATCGAGAGCGATGCCGACTTCGCGCAGTTGCTGTTGCAGGACGACGGCCATGAGGCGCGTCGCGTCGTCGGTAGAGCACTTGATGGCGATGTGAAAGCGCACGCCGTTGGTGGCGCGGTAACCGGCGTCATCGAGAATGCGGCGGGCTTGCTGCGGATCGTAGGGATAACGGCGAACGTCGGCATCATAGGCCCAGTGCTGCGCGGGCAGGATGCTGTATGCCGGCCGGGCCTGATTTCGCAGCAGGTAGCGAATGATCGGTTGCGTGTCGATGGCGTGGGCGAAGGCGTGACGCACGCGGACGTCGGCGAGAATGGGATCGCGCAAGTTCAGGGCGATGTAGGCGTAGATGGTGCCGGGGGACTGCATGACGGTGAGCCCCTTGTCCTGGCGCAACGCCACCACAGTGTCGGCAGTCAGGCTGTTGATGCCGATGTCGGCGCTGTGCTTGCGCAACTCGAGGGCGCGCGTGGTCGCATCGGGGATGACACGGAATTCGATGCGTTGAAGATGAGCTGGTGCAGCCCAATAGTTGGGATTGCGTTCGATGACGACGTTCTGGTCCTGTTGCGCGCTGACGAAGCGGAATGGGCCGGAGCCGATGGGATGCTGGTTGAAGTCTTCTCCGCTACCGTAGGGAACGATTCCGATGGCGCCGTCAGAGAGGTTCCAGAGCAGCGAAGCCATGGGTTCTTTCAGATGAAAGATGACGGTGGTGGCGTCGGGCGCATTGATGGTGGCGATTTTGTTGTAGGTCGCCGATTTCGAGCTCCGAATCTTTCCGGAGATGAGCGAATCGAAGGTCCACTTCACATCGCGCGAGGTCAACGGTTGGCCGTTGTGGAAGTTCACTCCCTTGTGCAGATGAAAGATGTAAGTGAGTGGGTCGGGAATCTCCCAGGAATCCGCCAACCACGGTTGCAGTTCGAAGTTGTTGTCGCGGCGCACGAGTGAGTCGAAGAGTAAGTTCGCCGATGCGTTCCGATTGCGCGTCGAGGCCGACACGGGGATCGAGGTTGGTAGGGCTGTTCTCGATGAGGACGACGACGGTGTTGGGATCGGGCTTGCGTGCGCAGGAGAAGGCCAGCAAGACGAGGGCAAGCGTGGTGAGGATGCCCGATGTGCGTGCGATAGTTCCTGACCTACGCATAGCTGATTTTGCCGAGAATGACGGGCCTCTCAGCACCGGTGGCTGAGGGAACGTTAGACGGCAAGTGCCGCCACGTCTGATAGGCGAGCAGTGCGAAGGCGACGGCTTCCTTCGCTGTCGAAGGCAGTCCGAAGTCGTCGGTCGTCTTGACGCGCATCTTCAAGGGGGCAAGCTCTTCGCGGAGCATGCGCATGAGGGTAAGGTTGCGGGTTCCTCCGCCGGAGGCAACGAATTCGCGATAACGCGAGGGCAAGCGGGATCCCGCTGGAACCTTGGGAGCATCGAGGGGAAGAACGATCTCGCGGAGAGCGAGTCCGATGGAGCGCGCCGTGAGTGCGGTGGCGGTAGCGATCACGTCGTGTGGATCAGTGCGGCGACAGAGGCGTAACAGTTCGTCGGCGAAATGCTGTCCGAACTGTTCGCGTCCCGCGGTTCGTGGTGGCGGCTGACGGAAGAACGAACGCCGCAGCAATTGGCGAAGCACGCGTTCGATCGGTTCGCCCTTGGCTGCGAGACGGCCATTGCGATCAAAGGGCACGTCGAACAACTCCGGCTGCGACGGCGTCGATGACCATGTTGCCGGGACCGGTGTCGAAGGCGATGACTTCGTCGGCGGAGGCGCGAGGCGGGATCGCGGTAAGGTTGCCGATGCCACCGAGATTTTGGGCGATGCGTCCAAAACGGCGATGCCGAAAAAGTGCGTAGTCGAGGAACGGCACCAGCGGCGCGCCTTTGCCGCCGACGGCCATGTCGGCCGGACGGAAATCGGAGATGACGGGAATGCCGAGCCGGGCAGCGATGACGGCGGCCTCACCGGTTTGCCATGTGCAGGCCACGGAGCGGCCTAGAATACAGGCTGGGCGTGCCCTGGTGGTAAATCGTCTGGCCATGGCATCCCACCAGGTCGCACTCGAGCTTGGCCCGACGCTGCGCGGTTTGAACGGCTTTGGCGTAGAGGTCGCCGAGAACGAAGTTGAGGCGCGCGAGATCGGCTACGTTGGCGGACTTGGCATTCATTGCGTGCAAGCACGGCTCGGCGAACTTCGGTTGGGTAAGGGAATTCGTAGTGCGCGAGGAGTTCGAGCCGGGAACGAAAGCCGCGTCCGAGAATGCGGACGAACGCGACGTTGATGCCGTCGGCGGAGGTGCCGCTCATGACGCCGGCGACGATCATGACGGAAGTGTCTCCGGTTGACAGATGGAGTAGGAGCGGAGTTCTTCGGTGAACTCCCAGACGGCGCGGCGAAGCTTCGCAACGGTAGCCGTAGTGGGGCAGGGAGAGAGGCGGGCCCGAACTTCCGGTGATTTCGATTTGAACGACGCGATGCGCTTCACTTTTTCTGCGAGGAGGCGACGGAAGCCGCGATCGGTCGCGGCACACTCATAGACCGCTTCATAGGCGCGCCAGACATGCTCTTCTTTCTGGCAAACGAGAAACAGGTCGGAGCCGGCACGCAGGGTTTCGATCACAGCATCTTCGATAGAGACGGAGTTGAGCACGCCTCCCATGTCGAGGTCGTCGGAAATTATCAGGCCGCGATAGGCGAGCTTCTTGCGCAGGATATCGGAGATCCACTTCTTCGAAAGTGAAGCTGGAGTTGGGCTGCGTGTGATGCGTGGATAGGAGACGTGCGCGACCATGACAAAAGGAAGCTGAGTTCGCAAGGTGCGATAGGGAACGAGATCGCGCGGCCAGAGATGGTTCAGAGTCGTATCGATGGAAGGCAATCCGTGATGGCTGTCGAGATTGGCGCCGCCGAGTCCTGGAAAGTGTTTGCCGCAGCCGAGCACGCGCGCTTGGCGAAGGCCGGTCAGAAATTCGCGAGCATAACGAACCGTCTCGCCGGGATCGGCTGAGACAGTACGCGAACCCATGACCTTTGCTGAGGCATCGAGTCGCAAATCGAGGCAGGGAGCGAAGTCAGTATTGAACCCGAAAGCGCGAAGCTGAGTGCCGATCAAACTGCCATGCTTGCGAAACAGTTTCGGGGAGCCCGCTGCGAATACTTCCGCCGCCGACGGGATGGACGCGATCACATCGCGGAAGCGATCGACGCTGCCCCCTTCCATGTCCACGGAATGAAAGAGCGGCGTGGCCACTATTTTCTGGGCAT
This sequence comes from uncultured Acidobacteriaceae bacterium, assembly GCA_963738905.1. GTDB lineage: Bacteria > Acidobacteriota > Terriglobia > Terriglobales > Acidobacteriaceae > DASRAA01. The sequence continues at coordinate 732,118 of CAVTYG010000002.1, read as the reverse complement.
CGCGGAGCAGGGCGTGAGTCTGCGCGGCTTCCTCGATGTTGCGCTTGAACAGGATGACGCCGCCGGGCTGAAGCGTCGCCAGCATGGTGCGCGCGCGGGGGGAGACAGTCGTCCCGTCGAAGCCCATTACCATGACTTGACCGACGAGATGGCGCAGATCGGAAGTGGATTTCGGTGGCATCTGCTAGTGCGAGTGTATCGCGGCGACGACGGTGAGTTGAGTAAGCAATCAGGTTCGCAGTCAGTCGATCTGCTTCTTCAACTCGTGGAGCAGGTTCAGGGCGTCGAGCGGGCTGATGGAGTTGAGGTCGGTCTGCTTGATGCGATCGACAATCTTCTGCGAGAGCGGAGTAAAAATTGTGAGCTGCAGCGGGCTTGCATCTTGTGCGGCATCTTTTGCGAGATGAGTTACGGCATTGCGCTCGGCCGTTTCGTGTTCGGCGAGAACTTCGCGGGCACGGTGGATGACGTCGGCGGGGAGGCCGGCGAGCTTGGCAACTTCGATTCCATAACTCTTGTCGGCGGAGCCTTCCACAACTTTCCGCAGAAAGACGATGCCGCCGTGACTTTCCTTGACTGTGACGTGGAAGTTCTTGACGCCGCTGAGACGGTCGGCCAACTCGGTCAACTCATGATAATGAGTTGCAAAAAGAGTTTTGGCGCGGGTGTTGGCGTGGATGTATTCGATTGCCGCCCACGCGATGGCCAAGCCGTCGTAGGTTGCGGTGCCTCGTCCCACCTCGTCGAGGAGAACAAGAGAGCGCGGCGTGGCGGTGTTGAGAATGGCGGCGGTCTCGGTCATTTCGACCATGAAGGTTGAGCGTCCGCGCGCGAGGTTGTCGGCGGCACCGATGCGGGTGAAGATGCGGTCCACTAGCCCGAGGCGGGCCGAACGCGCCGGAACGAACGATCCCATCTGCGCCATCAGCACGGTAAGCGCGGCCTGTCGCAAGAACGTGGACTTGCCACCCATGTTCGGGCCGGTGATGACGAGCACTGCGTGAGTAGTTGCGTTGAGGTAGAGATCGTTGGGCACGAAGCGATCGGAAATGCCCACCAATTCCTGCTGCTCGATGACCGGGTGGCGTCCCTCCACGATCTCGATGTCGCTGGAGTCGTCGAACTTTGGACGGCAATAGCTACGAGTCGCGGCCAGGGCGGCGAAGTTGGCAAGCAGGTCGATTTCCGCCAGCGCGAGGGCGGTTTGGCGAATGCGCCTCGCGGCTGCGGCGATGGCTGTGCGCAGCTCGGTGAACAGTCGCCGCTCAATCTCGACGATCTTTTCCTGCGCGTCCAGCACCTTCGCTTCGTATTCTTTCAACTCCGGGGTGCTGAAGCGCTCGGCGTTGACCAGCGTTTGCTTGCGTTCGTAATCGGTTGGCGCGAGATGCAGGTTGGCCTTGGAGATTTCGAGGTAGTAGCCGAACACACTGTTGAACTTGACCTTGAGTGAGCTGATTCCGGTTCGTGCTCGCTCGCGCTGCTCGATCTCGGCGATGTATTGCTTGCTGTTGCGGCTCAGGTCGCGGAGTTCGTCGAGCGTTGCATCGACGCCAGCCCGGATCACGCCGCCGTCATTCAAGGTGATGCGCGGCTCGTCTTCGAGGCTGGAGACGATTCGGTCGCGCAGGTCGGCCAGCTCGTCGCAATCGGAGTGCAGATCGCGCAGGCGTTGGGCTGAGAAGCGAGCCAGAATCGCTTTGACCGTGGGAATCCGGGCGAACGACACGGCGAGCGCCAGCAGGTCGCGTGGATTCGCCGATTCGAGCGTTACCCGGCTCAGCAATCGCTCAAGGTCGAGGATGCCTTCCATGGCCTTGCGCAACTCTTCGCGCGCGACCAGGTCGGCTAGCATGACCTCGACGGCGCCAAGGCGCGAGTCGATTACGGTGCGATCGATGGACGGACGGAGCATCCAGGCGCGCAGCAGTCGCTTGCCCATGGGGGTGACGGTGCAATCGAGTGAGCGAAACAGGGTGATGCCATCGCCACCGCCGGCAAAGAGCGGCTCGAGTAACTCAAGATTCCGCACGGTGACAGCATCGAGGACCAGGCAGTCCTGGCGTTCGTAGTAACCAATGCGGTCCACATGGTCGAGCGTGCCGCGCTGGGTCGAGCGGATGTAGTGAAGGATCGCGCCGGCAGCGGTAGCGGCGGCGGTACGGTCAGCCAGGCCGAAGCCTTCGAGGGAGAGTACTCCGAAGTGGTTCTCGACCTGCGGGATTGCGTAGTCGGGCGCAAAGACCCAGTCTTCCAGTGGGGTCTCAGCCCAAGTGGCGTTCTCCATCGAAGCGATTCGTGGAATGGCGCCGGTCTGCGGAATCGCTGCACGCTGGCTGGGCTGGTCGAACAACGGCATCGAAGAGGCGAACAGCACCTCGCGCGGACGCAGCACCAGCAACTCTTCGGCGACACGACGCTCGGCGCCCGAGCCACGGAACTCGGTGGCACGGAATTCTCCCGTGGAGAGATCGAGTGCCGCGAATCCGAAGGAGTCTTTGCTACCCGCAATACATGCCAGAAAATTGTTTTCGTCGGCGCCGAGTTGCGCGTCGGCGGCAGTGCCCGGAGTTACGACGCGGGTGACTTCGCGCTTCACCAGTTTCTTCGCGACCCGAGGGTCCTCCATCTGTTCGCAGATGGCGACTTTGAAGCCCTTCCGGATCAGCTTGGCGATATATCCCTCAGCCGCGTGATAAGGAACGCCGCACATCGGTATGGCGATGCCTTTCTCCTTATTTCGTGAGGTGAGGGTAATTTGCAGTTCTTTCGCCGCGACGACGGCATCCTCAAAGAACAGCTCATAGAAATCGCCCAGACGGAAGAAGAGCAGGGCAGCGGGATGCTCTTTCTTGATGGCGGTGTACTGCCGCATCAACGGCGTGGAGGGCTCGCTCATGGAAGGAAAAAGTCTATAACAGCGAGCAGGCTCCGCGTTTGCGACGAATGCTACACTGCGAACTTCTGAAGGCATGGCCAGGATAGACCATTTCGAATGCAGCCAGTGCGGCGAGCGGGTGAGCGGCGACGCGGCTCCGACGGTTTGTCCGAGAGATGGAGGGCTGCTGCACGTTAGGTATGACCTGAAGGCCATCTGTGGGAATGCGCAGCGGCCTTCACCTAATGAAGCCAGTAGAGGCGTGTGGCGTTACTCCGCTGTCTTGCCTGACGTAGAGTCAGTGACACTCGGAGAAGGGCAGACGCCGCTGCTACGTGCGCGCAAGTATCCAAATCTTTTCATCAAGGACGAGGGCCTGAATCCTACCGGATCGTGTGAAGCCCGGGGCATAAGCGTGGCGGTCAGCATGGCCCGACATCACGGGAGGCAGGGAGTTACGATTTGCTCCGGCGGAGATGATGCTGCCGCTGCTGCGGCGTATGCGGCGGCGGCTGGGCTGAAGGCCCACGTTTTGTTGCCGAAGAATACACCGGTCAGTACGCGCGCGGCGATCGAAGCATTTGGCGCGAAGACTACGTTGATGGACAGCGAGGTCGGAGATCATCGCGACGCGAGCGGTGCCCAACACGGCGACGAATGGGTTGACTTGTCTGCGTCGAAGGACCCGTTCCGGGTTGAGGGTCTAAAAACCATTGGCTACGAGATCGCCGAAGCGCTGGGCTGGCGGCTGCCGCGTGCCGTATTGTGCACGAATGGTGACGGCCTGCTTTCGCTGGCGATTGAGAAGGCTTTTGCCGAAATGCGGGAGTTGAGGTGGGTGGAGGCAGGCGCCTCCCCGCAGATTATAGGGATATGTGTCATCACCAAGCCGCCGAACTATAAAGTTATACATGAGGTACGGTCCGCCCCTGAAACACCAGGCGAATACATACTCCAGATCAGCGAGGCTGCGATGATGTCGGGAGTCAAAGAGATGGCATCATCTGAGGGCGTCTTTGCCTCTCCCGAGGGCGGCGCGGCGTGGGCCGCCTATAAGTCGCTGCTCAACACAGGCGTTTTCAAGGGGAGTGACGAGGTGGTCGTGATCAACCCGGCATCGGGTTACGAATACCTCAATCTGCTTGGGGCGGACGTGCCATCGCCTAGAGAACTCAAGCTGCCGGCATCGCGCAACATTGGCGGCATCATTGGGCCGTACTGAGATGCGGGCGGCTGTCAGGGAGGCTGAAGCTCGTGCGATATTCAATGCATGGCGTCCTTGCGAATCCTGGCACTTGCGGTGTTAGTGGCGTTGTGGCCCCACGCTGTATCTGCGCAGCAGACGTTTCTCGGCATGGACCGCAATGACTATCCCGGTGACGCGAACATGCAGGTATTGCGCAAAACCTTTGCGTTCACCGGGTACTGGCTGAACAATCCTCCCGGCGCCGACCGTAATACCTGGGCAGGGAAGCGGATGCAATTACAGGAGATGGGCTACGGATTTCTGTTGCTCTTCAATGGGCGCGAGTATCAGTACCTGAAGTCGTCGGGGGATGCCGTAGGAGTTGGAACGCGCGATGCCGCTGCGGCTGTCAAAGCGGCTAGTGCGGAGGGCTTTCCGAAAGGCGCGATTCTCTTTCTCGATCAGGAGCAGGGTGGCCGTATGCTGCCCGAACAGCGGGCGTACATTCACGCCTGGGTCGATGGCGTCGAGAAGGGCGGCTATCATGCGGGGGTGTATTGTTCGGGAATTGCGACGCGCGAGTCAGCTAAGGTTTCCGTCGTAACTGCCAACGATATTCGCGACAATGCCGGCGGGCGGCAAATTCATTTCTTCATCAGCAACGATCAGTGTGGGCCGTCACCGGGCTGTGTGTTTCCGGATAAGGCCCTGAGCCCTACAGCATCGGGAATTTCGTTTGCCGAGGCCTGGCAGTACGCGCAGTCGCCGCGGCGTCCGGAGATGACGGCGGCCTGCCGCAAAACCTATGCCAGTGATGGCAACTGCTATCCGCCGGGATTGGCGGCGAACTCAGGGTTGCACATCGATATCGATACCGCGACGTCGGCCGATCCGTCGCAGGGGCGCACACATTAACGCTTCGGCGTCGCGGGAGTGCTCGGTGCCAAGTCTTGACCGGTTCGGAATATCCAGCGAGCAAATACGTCATGCTGCAGAGCTATTGCGAAGGGGAGAACTCGTTGCATTTCCCACCGAAACGGTCTATGGCCTGGGAGCCGACGCGCTCAACGAACGTGCAGTAGCCCGCATCTTCGAGGTCAAAGGCCGGCCGAGCACCAGCCCGGTGATCGTGCACATCGGCAATCATCAGATGGTTGAGCGGGTCGCTGCGAGCTGGTCCGAGGCGGCGCGGATTCTTGCCGAACAGTTCTGGCCGGGCCCGCTCACACTCGTTGTGCCCAAGAGCGGAGTTGTTCCGGATATCGTTACAGCCGGGTTGCCTACCGTTGGGATTCGCATGCCTGCGCATCCGGTGGCGCTGGCTTTACTGGAGGCGGCGCAGATTCCCGTGGCGGCGCCCAGCGCTAACCGATTTACGCAACTCTCTCCGACCAATGCTGAGCACGTGCGGCGAGGTTTGGGCGATGCTGTTGATTTCCTACTCGATGGCGGGCCGTGCCAGGTGGGAATCGAATCGACGGTACTGTCCCTTGCGGGAGACACTCCTGCGTTGCTACGGCCGGGCGGAATATCGCGTAAGCAGATCGAAGAGTTGATTGGCCCGGTTCGAAGCGCCGCGGCCTCACCCGAGGGACCACACGCGTCACCCGGAATGCATCCGCGGCACTACAGTCCGCGCACGCGCCTGATACTCGTGCCGAATGGTGAGACGCCTTCGAGCGGAAGGGGATGCTATTTGCAGCTTCGGACTTCGGCGGCGATGGCAGCGGAGAAGACTATCGTGATGCCATCCGAGGCGGCAGAATATGCGGCCCGCCTGTATCACGTGCTGCACGCGCTGGATGACGGCACGTACGATTGGATCGCGGTGGAGACTCCTCCGGCAACCGGTGAGTGGGAAGCGGTGTTGGATCGGCTGCGGCGGGCGGCGGCGTCAGTGGGCTAGTGCTCCCGCGGAGTCGCGCGGTTTTCGGTCTGTCATGCTCGCGGTATAATCGAAGAAGCGAGATGATAGTTCGTGCTCGCACCCGCCAAACGTGGGCCTGTAGCTCAGCTGGGAGAGCGCCTCGTTCGCAACGAGGAGGCCAGCGGTTCGATCCCGCTCAGGTCCACCATCTTTTCAATAACTTGCGCGAACCCGTCTGCCTCACTCCGCGGCTTTGTGTCGTTGTTTGTGTCGTACCCCCCTCTAGTCCCTCCAAATTCACCGAATCTGCCCGACGAGTCGAGATGCTGTCGAGGGCCGTGCGCTTCGCCTGAATCCGAATGTGCGAGTAGTGCTGGAGCATCTTAGGGGAGACGTGTCCGGCAATTGCGATGATCGTGCCGTCGCTCGCCTGTGATTCGGCAAGCTCAGTAATCGCGTGATGGCGGAGATCGTGGAGCCGCAGCCCTGCCAGGGTTTCCTGAATTCGCAGGTTGGGCGGATCTATCAGAATTTTGACCTCACGGTGACCATGGGCGAACTGCGGTCTATCGACATTTATGTCGTTGGGCAGGCCCAGCAGCGCGATGCTGTTATCGTGCCTGAGCAGACCGATAAAGGTTCGTTTGTCAGGGGTTTGAAGGACTGGTCAACGATCCCGTTTAATTTTGGACTGGCCGCCACTGCCGTCAAAGTACTAAGTCCCTGATCGCGAGAAACTGTAATTCATGGTGCACAGATCCTCGATGCCGGTTCACGATGACATCGTTCGCATCGAAGACCATCACGTCGATCTTCTCGAGCTGTCGCTGGTGCTGGCGCGCGAGAAGAAACTCATCTTCCAGGTTACGCTGGGAGTCACCCTCCTTACGCTGGTAATTGTCTTTGTTCTTCCGAAGATGTACGCGGCGACAGCGACTCTTTTGCCCCCGCAACAGAATCCCTCGGTACTGACCTCGTTGATCGGGCAAGTCGGCAGTAATGCCATACTCGATTTACCCGATCTAGGCTTGAAGAATCCGGCCGACGTCTTCGTTGCGATGCTGAAGAGTCGCACCATCGAAGACGCGCTGGTCAATCGTTTCGATTTGCGCAAGGTGTACTACGTTAAGCGTTATGTGGATGCTTGCAAGAAGTTGGAGGAGCGCACCGAAATCAATCCCGAGAAGGAAGGGCTAATCTCGATTCTGAAGCAAAGCCTGGCCGTTACCGAGTCGGCGCAGCGTCGCGTGTTTTTCGAACAATGGCTAGTGCAGGAGCGAGACGACTTAGCCAAGGCAGAAGCCGCCCTCAAAGTGATCGAGCAGAAGACCGGAATTATTCAGCCCGACGCTCAAACCCGCGCCCTCATCGGCGAGGTGGAGGAGGCCCGGGCCGAGATAGCTGCGAAGCAACTGCAACTCCAGTCGCTGCGCACCTACGGCACGGAGAACAATCCCGATGTGAAGCGCGTCGAAAGGGAACTAGCCGAACTGCTAGCGCAGTCCACGAAACTCTCGCAGATGACGCGCAGCGGAACGGACTTAGGCGAAGGCGACCTTCAGGTCCCAACGCGGCAGGTACCGGAGGCAAATCTCGAATATCTGCGGGTCGCACTCGAACTGAAATATCATGAGAGTCTGTATGACTTTCTGGCGCGGCAACTCGAAGCGGTGCGTATCGACGAAGCCAAGGACGCGGTCCTGGTTCAGGTTGTCGATCGCGCGGTGGAACCGGAAAAGAAGTCTTCGCCCGAGCGCATGTTGATCGTGGCCTTGACGGCGGTACTGGTATTTTTGGCGGTGTGCGCCGGCCTTTTGATCCGCAAGACTTTCCACCGCCGGCGAAAGGATCCTGCCGTGGCCGCCCGCTTCGATCAATTGCGGCAATACTTAGGGACTCTCAGGTAAGAAACGTTATGAACGATATGATTTTCGTTACCGGCGGCGCCGGATTTATCGGCTCCAACTTCATCCTGCAATGGCTCGCGCGCGAGACAGTGCCACTCATCAACTTCGACTTACTCACATACGCCGGCAATCTCGGCAATCTGAGCTCCATAAGCAGCGATGCCCGCTACGAGTTTGTCCAGGGCGACATCACTGACCGCGATCTCGTTGGCAGTCTGCTCCTGCGCTATAAGCCGTCGGCCATTGTTCACTTCGCTGCTGAGAGCCATGTCGATCGCTCGATCCTCGGTCCCGACGAATTCGTTCGTACCAACATCAACGGGACCTTTTCACTGCTTGAGGTGGCCAAGCGGTACTACAGCGACCTGTCCGATCTCGACCAGCAGCGTTTTCGCTTCCTGCACGTTTCCACAGACGAGGTGTACGGCTCACTCGGAGAAAACGACCCCGCCTTCTGTGAGACCACGGCTTACGCACCCAACAGTCCCTATGCCGCCTCCAAAGCTGCATCGGACCACTTGGTGCGAGCTTACTTTCACACCTATAAACTACCGACGCTGACCACCAATTGCTCCAACAATTACGGGCCTTTCCAATTTCCCGAGAAGCTGATCCCGCTCATGATCCACAACGCCATCCACGGTAAGCGACTGCCTGTGTACGGCGACGGCAAGAACGTCCGCGATTGGCTTTATGTCGAAGACCACTGCTCCGCCATCCGCTGTGTTCTGCGCAATGGGCGTCCAGGCGCGACCTATAACGTCGGCGGACGCAGCGAGCGCTACAACATCGACATCGTGCACACCATCTGCTCGGTACTAGATGAGTTACGTCCCGGTGCTCACAAGCCGCATGCTGAACTCATCGAGTACGTGCCCGATCGCCCCGGTCATGATCGCCGCTACGCCATTGATTGCTCTCTCATCGAGCGCGAACTTGGCTGGACAGCCCAAACCAGCTTCGAGGCAGGAATACGCCGCACGATTCAGTGGTATCTCGATCATCAGGATTGGGTAAACAGCGTCACCAGCGGCAGCTACCGCGATTGGATTGAAACTCAATACGCCAGCCGTACCCCAGGAGCTTAACCGTGTCGAACGACCTGAAAGGCATCATCCTCGCGGGCGGCTCCGGCACACGCCTATATCCCGCCACGCAGTGCATTTCCAAGCAACTTCTGCCGGTGTACGACAAGCCGATGATTTACTACCCGCTCAGCGTTCTGATGCTGGCGGGCATTCGCGACATCCTCGTCATCTCCACGCCGCAGGATACGCCGCGGTTCGAACAGCTTCTCGGCGATGGAGCGCGCTGGGGCATGAACCTGCAATATGCCGTGCAGCCGAAGCCGCAAGGTATCGCCCAAGCCTTCCTGGTGGGCGCCAACTTTGTCGCCGGACAACGGTGCGCTCTCGTCCTGGGCGACAACATTTTCTACGGCCATAATCTCTCCCACATGATGCAGGCTGCAGCGCAGCGTCATCACGGAGCCACCGTCTTCGCCTATCCGGTACACGATCCCGAGCGCTACGGGGTCGTCGAAATGGACCCGCAGGGTCGCGCCCTCAGTCTGGAAGAAAAGCCGAAGCAACCCAAGTCGCGCTTTGCTGTCACCGGCCTCTACTTCTACGACAATCGCGTGGTCGAGATGACGCGCGGTCTCAAGCCTTCTGCACGCAACGAACTCGAGATCACCGACCTGAACCGTCTGTATCTTGATCGCGGTGAGTTGCACGTCGAGATCATGGGACGCGGCATGGCGTGGCTCGATACCGGCACCCACGACTCGCTGCTCGAAGCCGCGTCGTTCATTCAGACCATCGAGAAGCGCCAGGGACTCAAGATTGCGTGTCCGGAAGAAATCGCCTTTCGCTCCGGATACATCGACGCCGCGCAACTCGAGCGGCTGGCCGTCGCCCTCGACAACAGCGGTTACGGCAAGTATCTTCGCGGCGTACTCGAATCTCCCGGAGGCCCGTGAGCACCGCCGCACTCAGTATGCCAGCCGGCCGCCTGGCCATTCCTGCTGCCATATTTGAGGCGCTGACTTATCTCATTGTCGCTGCGGCCGCATCGCTGTTTTTTGTCGCAGGATGGCTGCCGTCAATGGAGCGGTGATCATCACTGTTGTTCTACTGGGCAGCCTCATCGTTCTGTCGTGGATCCATCTTGGTCACGGACGCCATCCCGTATTTCTATTTCTGTGCACGCTGATGCTCTTCCAAGGCGGCCGCCTCATCGTCTTCTGCCTGACCGGGACCTCTCTGCAGGAAGTCGCCCAGCCGATGCAGGTGCATCTCTATCAGTTTTCCCCTTCAGCACCGGCCGGATGAACGAGGGCATTGTACTGCTCTGCCTGAATCTCACGGCCATCTGTGTTTATCTCCCCTGTCGCTGGAAATACGCCGCATTCCCGCCGCCGGCGCCCAACCTGGTTCGCCAATACCTTTCGTATCTCTACCTGGGTTTCTTCGCCACGCTCCCCTTCAAATTTTCCGCAATTACCGCTACTACTAATGGATCCAGGACCACGGTGGCTACATGGCTATCTTCCAACGACATCTCTTAGCCCAGCGCCTCAGGGCTGGCGGTCCGTCCAAATCTGCGACGCGCCGTTCTACTACGAACCGAATTCTGCCGAGTCGCTGCGGGAGAAGCTGCTCGCTGCCGTGCACGATCAGCCAGCCCGGACACAATCCATCGTCCGGGGCGGGAAGTAGCCCGCGGCTACACCTGGGAAAAATGTGCCGAACAGACTCTTGCGTCTATCGCGAGCGCCTGTAAATTGTGACCTTGAGAAAGGGGGACTGGACTGCTTAGGCAAGCCGCAGCCTAGAACCGGTAAGTGTACGACGTCGCCACCTGGAAGTTTCCCTGCGTGACGATGTTCTGAGGCGAAAGCAGCGTCCCGAGTTCGTACACGTGCGGATCAGGCCGGTTGGTGAGATATCGCACCAAGGTCGTCCCCACGTCGAAGCGGAGAGTGGAGTTCCGATCGGGGTAATACTCGACGATGCCACCCACATCGGCAGCGAATCGCGTCAGGCTCCACGTGGCGGAATCGCCCTGTTTGGCCACCGCGTTGTTGTAATAGATGAAGCCGGGACGAACCTTCGCGTATATCCCAAAGTGCTCAAAGCGCGCTCCCATGCGGACCCCGAAGAGACCTTCCATCATTGGCTGGGAACCTTGCTGTCCGGGAATGAAGTTCAGCGTGCTGTCGAACGCGACGCCGCGGGTGAAGTTGTAGTCGAAGTTCGCACCGAGCCCCGACAAATTCTTGCGACACGCCACTTCCGAACAAGAATTGCTGACCACCGGCAAGCTGATGTTGCTGTACTGCATGCCGATCTCCCAACGTTCCAAAGGAGGCCGCTCCAGCTCGCCCACGCTCTTCGGGAAATGAGATGGACGGCTAACCATAAAATTCGTTTCCGGCGCCGGAAGGTCCCAGGGAAACTTGCCGGCAAAGATCGCCGCAAAGCTCCGGCTCGGCTCCAGCGCGGAGCGTAGGATTCGCCCACCGATGATGCGATGATGTATCGCGACAGGACTGACGATGTACTTGTCGATTGTGTCTTCACCCAACACCCAGGCGACGCCTATGGCCGGAGTGATGACGAAGTCGGTCCATCCGGTGTTGTTGGTGGGCGGTTTTGGATACTTGGGGTTGTTCAGGCAAATCGAGTAGCTGCCACAGCCGGGCACGTAAGTGAACCCGCCCTGATTGCCAAAATTGGTTTCACTGATTGGACCGATCTCCGTTTCGGTTGACCATGCGGCGGCCCATCCCAGAGCTTTGAGCCGGCTCATCCAGTAGCGGCGGTTCTTTCCAATCACGACCTGGCTGTTAGGGCTGTTCTGGAGGAATGTGCGTGCGAAGACAGCGCCCTCCAGGGGATGGCCGACGTCGTTGACCACGAAATCGTCGCCATCACCCCAACGCTTCATGTTGTAGCCGCCGTAGGACGCAAACCAGTCATGGAAAAATGGCTTATGGGCAATGTCCCACCGCATTCCCGGATCGAATGCAACACGCCAGGCTTCAAAGAAAAACGTCACCCCAAACGACTGCCAGAACGCGCCCTTCAGATCGAACTTACCGTTGGGCGTCAGGGGCTGAACCATCAAGCCAGGGGCAGTAGGGACAAGGCTGTTGGGGCGGCTCGACGATTGGCCGGAAGTATCAGTTGCGGAAGGGTAATCAGGGAGAACTGACGCGGCAGAGGCGGCAGGAACCGGTATAGCGACCGGAGCGTCGATGGCGACGGTTTCCTCGTCGGTTGAGTTCGGGATAGAGGACTGCGCCCGGACCGTCAGACAGGAACAAGAGATCAGTACTGCAACAAAGCACAGACTCCGAAAAACAGAACTTCGGAATCCGTGTCTCTCAGCATAACAAGACACGCAGCAAACTCCGCGACAGAGAAGATCCCCGATGCTCTTCAATCCTAGCCGATGTGGACCAGCTCAGTCCACAACCCAATGAAAACGGCGGGATTGACTGGGTATATACCAGTAGAAAGCATAGGTCAGAGGTTCCCTCCAGTTGTGCGAATGCCTTCCCGCGGGCTCATCGGGTAGGGTTACAGACTTGCTCCCGGTATCGCAGCATAGCAGTCACTCGGAGGAAGTACGGTCTCTTTTGGACGTTTTTGACTTTACTTTTTGTCGCTTTGTTTAGAATCAATAGTTTAGGGGAAATTTTCCTCTAACGCGTTGATAATAAATGTAGTTATATCTATCCAATTGAGCTCGTTAAAGTTATGGCTAGTTTTTTGGTGTTTTTTCGCTTTCTCGCCTTTAGCCAGTATGAAAAAGTATGTTCTATCTGCCCGGGTATCGACCTACAAGTATGTTCTGCATGTTTTTCATGCAGGCATCTGTCAAAGAGCCTCGGGGACCGCAACCTGTCCGCTGACCGGCGGCGTTCCCTTGGGATTTTGATACCTGGGTCACCAGCCTGTCGTTTCATTTCTGTCTGCTCTCGTTTGTGAGCATCAAGTTGCATAGTGAGTCGAGCGGCACTGTGCGGGCCATCTATCCGACAACCCGCGGTCGTTATCACCACGCTAAAGCGTGGTGCTTCCACCCAAGAACTGCTCTAGCGGAGTGGTGCTTCCCCCCAGAAGAGAAGCGTTATCCTACTTGCCGTCGCCCAGGATCTGGAAGAAGCGGATGATGGACTCAATGCCCCGATAGAAATTGGGGATGTGGAACTTCTCGTTCGGAGCATGCAGATTATCGTCCGGAAGGCCCATTCCCATCATAATGCTCGGTATTTTCAGGTCCTTATCAAACTGCGTCACAATCGGAATCGAACCGCCGGACCGGATGTACACCGTGTCCTTCCCAAAGACTTCATGCATTGCCGCCACCGACGCGCGCGCGTACGGATTGTCGGTATTCACCACACAGGCCGGGCCCTTACTGTGTACCTTGATGTTCGTGGTGATTCCTTTCGGCGTAATTTCCGCCACGTACTTGGTGAACTTCTTAAGGATGTCATCGGCGTCCTGATTGGGCACCAGCCGCATCGACACCTTCGCCGAACCCTTAGACGGAATAACCGTCTTCGCGCCCGGGGCCACGAATCCGCCAACGACGCCGTGAACCTCGAGCGTCGGACGGGCCCACGTACGATAAAGGACGGAGTAGCCGGGCTCACCGGTGAGGACGTCGGAGCCCACCTCGGCCTTGCGGTATTCCTCTTCGTTAAAGGGCAGGCTGGCCCATGCCTTTAACTCGTCATCGGTAGGGTTCTGCACATCGTCGTAGAAACCGGGAATCAGGACCTTGCCATTAGCGTCCTTCAGCTTGCTGAGGATTTCGACCAGGCCGAAAATCGCGTTGGGTGCGGCCCCGCCGTAAACGCCGGAGTGAAGATCGACCTTCGGGCCACGGGCCTCGAGCTCGGTGTACAGAAGACCACGCAGACCTACGCAGAGCGTCGGGATTTCGGGGGCAAAAAGCTCTGTGTCGGTAACCAGGGCGAAGTCAGCCTTCAGCTTCTCCGACTTCGCGTTCGCCTTGACGTATTCTTCAATGCTTTCGCCGCCGACTTCCTCTTCGCCTTCGATCAGCACACGAACATTGATGGGCAGCTTGCCGTCGCCGGCCTTGAACAAAGATTCAAACGCCTTGAGCTGCATCCAGAGCTGGCCTTTGTCGTCCACGGCGCCGCGGGCATACACATTATTGTTGCGCTCGGTCGGTTCAAAAGGTGGCGTGACCCATTCGTCGAGCGGCTCCGCCGGCTGCACATCGTAATGGGCATAGCAAAGTGCCGTCGGCTTGCCGGACGCGTGCAACCAATCGGCATAAACCAAGGGGTGACCTTGCGTCTTTATGATTTCGACGTGTTCGAAGCCGATCCGCTTGAGGTCGTTGGCGACCATCTCAGCCGCCTTGCGGACATCGTCTTTATGCTCTTCCGCCGTGCTGACGCTGGGAATTCGAAGCAGGTCTTTGAGTTCGTTTAAGAAACGCTGCTGATTTTCGCGTGCGTAGGAAACCGCTGAGGATGCCATGGTGATACTCCTTGTGGGGCCAAGTGCTGAGGCAAACGGAAAAGTATAACGCACTAGCGCAGCGTCGACCTTCCCCACGGCGGCCTGTCTGGGTATCTTAGAAGTTCACTCGTACTCCGATTTGGGCAGCGAAGGGAATTCCGACCGTCGTTCCGGGCCCAAAGAAGTCACCTAAAGCTCCGGCGGGATACAGGAACTGCTTTTGGCTCACGATCGGGACACAGCCGCTCGGAGAACATACCTGAGTAGCGTTGGCGAGGTCGTTCACCGGATTCGGCAACGCGGAGATGTCCGTAATGTAGTTGTTGCCCGGGTTCGTGCGATTGAAGAGGTTGAAGAATTCGACGAAGGGCAGAATGGTCCAGCGCTCACCGATCTGGAACGGACGCGCCACCTTCAGATCGACCTGCATGTAAGGCGTCCCGCGAAACTGATCGAGCGAGGTGGCAACTCCGTTGATGACGGCGCGGTTCTGGGAATCGTCGCCGGTTCCGTTGACATCGACAGGCGTGGTAAGCGTCAGCGGCCGCGCGCTTTCGAATTGCATCAGTGTCGATACCTGGAACTTCGCGGGAAGATAGAAAACGCCGACCAGAACAAAGCGGCTGCGAACATCTTCTCCCGATGGCCCGTAGTCGCCGGGTCCGAATGGGTTCAGCGCATTGCACACGCCGTTGACGTAATCGAACAGTTCGCCGACGGTGCATCCCCAAGTCTTGGCGCTCGCCAGGGTGTAGTTCGCCGTCAAGTTGAACCAGTGCGAGAGATTTCCCTGTAAGTGAATGGCCAGAGCGTCGTAGGACGAACGGTTGTCCGTCTTGAAAAGCTGGATATCGGGAACGTTGTCCTGCTGGCTGTCGGGATCCTGCGGATACAGCGGCGAAAACAGGCTGTATCCGGGGATGTAGTTATAGGCCCGATAGGCGTGCATGCCGGTCTCGCGAATGTAGTCGGCACTCAGCGTCCAATTGGAATTGAAGGCATACTGCACACCGGCGCTGGCGTGCAGCGCATAGGGCGTGTGGTAATTCGGATCGATCAGCGCTCCGGCGCCACCATCATTAGCCCCGGGCAGACACCCCGGATCGCCCGGCTGCACACACGGAGGATTCAGCGCATTGACCGCCTGAAACGCGGCGACCCATCCGTTCTGCGCCAGATCGTTCCAGTACAGGCCGACACCCGCGCGCACCACCAGATTTCCTTTTCCCGGCGCCCATGCCAGGCCCAGCCGAGGCGAGAAGGCCTTGCGATAGTCGTGCGGAACTCCGTTGACCAGAGGAATTTGCAACGCTTGTAGAGTTGAATACGCGGGGTTGTCGAGCTGGCTGCGTCCGGAGGCCTGAAAGAGCCCAAAAGTCGTGTCCCAGCGCAGCCCATAGTTGACCGTGAGGTTGCGCGTGACTCGCCATGAGTCGTGTGCGTACAGTCCGAGGCGCTGCACGTTTTGCGAAAAGCTGCCGTCGCCCGCCGGCACGTTGTTGCAAGTGGTGCCGGGCGTGGCGTTCGGCCCGCAAATCAGGTCTTCCGAGAACTGCGCCGGGTTCGTGAGATAGTCGGTCGGATCGAGCGGGAAAATCGTCTGGTTCTCGGCGGTTCCTGACAATGCGCCACTCAAGACCGGTTCGTGAATGAAGTCGATTCCGAAACGCGGCGCATGCCTGCCGGTGGAGTGGCTCACATCGTAGCGGAATTGATACTTCTCCTGGTTGCGTAATACAGGGAACGCCGTGATCGGCGTCTGGAATTGCTGGTCGCCGAACGTTTCGAACCCGGAAACCGTCGAGGACGTGGCGCTAAAAGGGAAGGCCAGCGCGAAACCGTAATCCGAGTTGCGCACCTGCGTGTTGTGCAACGTCGAAGCGGTGAACGTGAACGAGCCGAGCCACGTAGGAGTGAAAGCGAGCGTATTGTTCACCACTACGTTGAAGTAGTTAGAGTGCGTGGTGGCGCCCGTCGAAGGCAACGTGGCCTGCTGAACCAGGTTGTTGTTGGTGACGTAGCTGTCCACGCCTCCACGCAGGAACCACTGCGAGCGCTGTGACTGCGACCAATCGAAACGAATCGTTCCAAGAAAGTCGTTGAACGGAACTCTTGTGTAATTCGGAACGGGAATGGAAGGTGCTCCCGGAATCAGGCCCATGCTCGCTAGCGAAGAGAGCGCGTTGAACTGCTCAAGACTGTCAGGACTGTAGTTGATGCTGGCATTCTCGTGGACGTATTCGAACGACGAGAACAGCCAAACCTTCCCCTTCTTCAGCGGACCGCCGATCGCGCCCACATAATTCTGCCGGGAGAACGGCTGCTTCGGTTGCGGCTCGGGATTGTCGAGAACGTTGCGGGCGTTGAGTCCGGCGGCCCGTTCGTAGAACGCAGCGTTGCCATGCCATTCGTCGGTGCCGCGACGGGTGGTAATAATGACCGCCCCGCCGACGGTACGGCCGATGTCGGCATATTCCTGCGACGTCTGGACCGCGAACTCCTGAATCGAGTCGGGCGAAAAATTCTGCAGGAAGCCGCCAATGTAGTCGTCGGTATTGTCACCGCCATCGACGGACAACTGCACATTGAGGCCGGAACTGCCGCCGAACGACACCGCCGTGATGCGCGCCTTGGTCGGATCGGAGGGTTCCACGGGCTCGGTGCCGGGCGCCATGTAGGCGATATTGGCGAAGCTACGGGCGGCTAGCGGAATGTCGTGTAAGTCCTGCGACGTAACGACTCCTTGCTGTACCGTACGGGTCGTGTCGAAGGGCTGCGTCGTGATAGAGGACCCCTGCGCGGTCACATTCACGTTCTGCTGGATGGCAGCCGGCCGCAGCGAAACCAGAACATCGCGGACGGAACTGACCACCACGTCGGTTTCAGCGCTGGCGTCGGCAAATCCCGCAGCTTTGACCGTAATGTGGTAATGACCGGGAGAAAGGTCCTCAATACGGAATTCGCCGCGCGAATTCGTTTGCGCGGAGCGCTCGATCGAGATTTTGGGATTTGACACCACCACCGTTGCGGTGGGAACACGGGCACCGCTAAGGTCGTGTATCTCGCCTTGCAACGAGCCACGCGGGTTCTGTGCCAGCCCAACTGTTGTCAGCAGGAGGAGCAACCCGAACAAACATACATCTGGACCGCGAAGTTTTGCCGCGAAGAGCATCGAAAGCCTCAATCAAGAATGAACTGGGTAATACTCGGGAAACGGCGCTGACGACTGTGTTTCGAACCTATAGAGTGAATCGAAGTACTACAAGCACTAGGACTTAGAAGGTCGCGGCGAGGGGTTCCGTTCTCTGATCGAGCGGGCGTAGCAAAATGCGCTGCTATTCCCATTTTGGATCGATGTGTGTGTCGCGTTTCGCGATTGTTCGCTTGTCACAAATGAGTGTGACTTTAGTCGTTGTCAGTTTCCGGGAAGGGGTTAGAATAGAACTGGAATTGAAAATGATTTTCAACTTCAAGTTCGCACGCCGTCGCCGCAGCCGGGAAGCGGGAAGCGCCCTGGCTGATCTGCAAGTCGGCGAGCGCGCCATCGTGCGAACTCTGGAGCTGGACCATCCCATTGCCGAGCACCTCATGAACCTGGGATTCGTGCCCGGCCTCGAAGTGTCGGTGGAACGCAGTGGTCCCGGTGGCGATCCCCGGGTATATCGGGTCGAAGGGACGGAAGTCGCCATCCGGCGCGAGCTCTCCCGCCACATCCAAGTCTCCCTGGTCGGCGCACCGGCCTTCGGTGATTAACAGCGGAGAAGCCGGACCATGACGTGCCATCCTGTCGCCCGTCCGGAAGATGCCGCGGTCGCAACCGCGTATCGCACGGTCGCGGTGGTGGGTCCTCCCAATTCCGGTAAGACAACCCTCTACAACCGGCTCACCGGGTTGCGCCAGAAAGTCGGCAACTTTCCCGGTGTCACCGTTGAGCATCACCTTGGACATGTGCGCGACGCCGACGGCAACGAGGTCGCGCTCATCGACTTGCCCGGTATCTACAGCCTTGTTCCCAAGTCCGAGGACGAGCGGGTTGCCATCGACGTCCTCAACGGAAACATGCCGGGGATGGCACGGCCCGATGCCGTCATCGTCGTCCTCAATTCCAACAACTTGAACACGCACCTGGTTCTAGCCGGTCGTGTGATCGCCCTCGGTCTGCCGACGCTCGTGCTTCTCAACATGGCCGACGAGTTGCAAAAGCTCGACGGCGGAGTCGATGTCCTGGCGCTGGCGCGGCAATTGGGAACGCCGGTTGCACTCGTCAGCGCGACGACAGGCTTCGGACTGGAAGCTGTCACAAACTTCCTCACTTCCGGATCGTCCGCGCCCGAACCGCTGGAGCTGCCCGTCGTCGGCAGCACTCGCAGTGTGCGCGAATGGGCGGTCAAAGTCGGCGAGAACGCGAATTATCGTCGTCCGGCAACGCCCATCTGGACGAAACGGCTCGACAACGTTTTCCTCCACCGCGTGTGGGGGCCCGTGATCTTCGCGGTCGTTGTCATCGCGGTGTTTCAAATGATCTTTGCCGCCGGACAGCCTCTACAGAACCTGCTGCAGAAGGGTATCTCGACGCCACCGGGGCGTGGGTTGGAAGATCGCTGCCTGAAGGTATGCTTCCGCTCCCTCGTGATCAACGGAGTATGGAAGGGTACCGGCTCGGTGCTGGTCTTTCTCCCGCAGATTCTGCTGTTGTTCCTGGTGATCGGCATTCTCGAAGACTCCGGCTATCTCGCGCGTGCCGCCGTCATCGCCGACCGCACCATGTCGCGCGTCGGGCTGAACGGCAAGAGCTTCATTCCGCTGCTTTCCGCCTATGCATGCGCCGTCCCGGCAATCATGGCGACGCGCACCATCGAGAGCAAGCGCGACCGCATTGCCACCATCCTCATCGCTCCGTTCATGACGTGTTCGGCGCGGCTGCCGGTCTACACCATGGTGATCGCGGCCTTCATACCGGGCCGCGCTCTGCTGGGACCGCTCCTGAATACTCGTGCTGCCGCCATGCTCGGACTCTACGTGCTTGGGTTCCTGATGGCTGTGCTGACGGCGCGCATTCTCAAGTCCACAATTCTCCGAAGCAAGGACGCGCCCTTCATTCTCGAGATGCCGCCCTATCGCTGGCCGCAGCCTCTCTCGTTGGGCATGCGCGTACTGGACCGCGGCAAGGCGTTTCTGTATCGCGCGGGGACCGTCATCATGGTCGTATCGCTGTTACTTTGGGCGGCGACGAACTTCCCCATGCACAACGGCCGGCCTCCGGCGATTCAGGACAGCGTGGTTGCGTCGGTGGGACACTGCCATCGAGCCCGTAATCCGTCCGCTGGGTTTTGACTGGAAGATCGGCGTCGGACTCGTCACCTCGCTGGCCGCGCGCGAAGTCATCATCGCTACGCTGGGAACGTTGAACGGTATCGACGCGGAAGTCCATTCCTTCGACCTGCAGCAGGCGCTTCAGCACGAACTGACTGTGCCGGCAGCGATCGCTCTGCTGGTGTTCTTCGCCTTTGCCATGCAGTGCATGTCTACGCTGGCCGTCGTGCGTCGCGAAACCAATGGATGGAAATGGCCCGCGGCCCAGTTCGCGTACATGACGGTGGTTGCCTACATCTCGGCGTATGCCGCTTACCACATCGCTGGCTACGTCATTCGCTGACGCCACATTCACAGTCCAGGCCAATTGATTCGTATCAGGGCACGACTTCCGTCGTGCCGCCAGCCGCGCGAAAACGCCGGGCTTTAGCCCCCGCGGACAAGCTCTTTCACGATCCCCGGCAACACCTCTCCCGCCTTCCCCAGCAGCACCTCATCGAAGAACGTTGCGTTCGTCGGCTCCTCCGGACCGACATAAATCGTTCGTGCTCTGTTGCGGCGTGCCATGCGCACAAAGCTGGCCGCTGGTTCGACCACGCCTGATCGTGCCCGACGTCAGAAGCACCGTCGCGCCGGAAGCTGATGAAGCATCAGGTCCATCTGGAACGGGACTTCTCCGAACCAGCAGATGTGAGGTCGCACCAACGCCCCGCATTCTGCGCAGCGCGCGATCTCCTCTCGCGACGGATAGAGACTGTGATCGTCGAACGGCTTCGTGCCGCACGCTTGATTCGAGCACCTCGACTGCATGATGCGTCCGTGCATATGTACAACTCGCTGCGATCCGCCTTGTTCGTGTAGCGAATCCACGTTCTGCGTGCAAAGGAAGAAGCGATCGCCCAGGCCGCGTTCCAACTCGGCGAGCGCGAAGTGAGCGGGATTCGGTATGCACCGTCTTATGCCGCTGGCGGCGTTCTGAATAGAACTGCCACACTAGTGCTGGATCGGCGGAGAACGCTTCCGGCGTTGCGACGTCCTCCACGCGATACCCCCGCCACAGCCCGTTGACTCCGCGAAACGTAGGCAGTCCGCTCTCAGCGGAGACACCGGCGCCCGTGAGTACGAACAAGTGGTCCTGCGACGACAGCCTCTGCGTCATTACTTCGATTGACTGCCGGAAGCCGAGGTTCCCGCACCCTTCAGATACTTGTCGAACCACTCCACCGTCCGGCGGATGGAGTCGATCTGGTTCTCGCGTTTCGAGAACCCGTGTCCCTCGGCCGGGTAGAAGTGCGCGTCGACCGTACGGCCTTCTTTCTTCAGGATGTCGTACACCTGCTCCGCTTCTTCCTTGGGGACGCGAATGTCGTTGTCGCCCTGCAAAATCAGCAGTGGCGCCCTTTCGTTATGGATGTACTTGATCGGCGAAGTCGCCTCGTACACCGCCTTATCGGCCACCGGATCGCCCAGCAGCGACTTTTCGTACTCCTGCAGCGAGGGATCTTCATGCTGCAACATGGTGTACCAGTCGATGATGCCGTACATCTCGACCGCCGCAGCCCAGACCTCGGGAGTCTTGCCGATCGCCATCAGCGTCATGAACCCGCCGTAGGAACCCCCCGTGATGCCGATCTTCTTCGCATCGACGTACCCGGTGTCGAGCAGGAACTTTGTGGCATAGACCTCATCCTGCAGATCGCCGCCGCCCAGGTCCTTGTGGTTGGCTTTCTGAAACTCCATGCCGTATCCGGTTGATCCGCGCACATTGGGAGCGATGCAGATATACCCGCGCGACGACAGTGCCGCCGCGAGCGAGTAGAAGTAATCGACAACCTGGCCGGTGGGACCTCCGTGCGGCAGGACGACCGCGGGATTGGAACCATCACGCTTCAGATTGAATGGCATCCAGACAAAGGCGCTGATGATCTTCCCATCGAAACTCTTGTAGTGCACCAACTGTGCCGGAGGCAGGTCGTCCGGATTGAGGCTTGCGACCGCGGAATAGGTCAACTGTCGCGATGTCTTCGAGGCGAGATCATAGATCCAGAAATCAGAGGGCCGCTGCGAGCTCTGGTATCCCAGCAGCAGGGAATTGCCTTTCGGCGAAAACGCGTTGGTGTTTCCTGCCGGAGAAGTGAGCCCCGGCGGCATCGGCAACGACTTGCGGCTTTTCCTGCACGCGAGATCGTAGAGATAGGTCGTCTGTAACCCGTCGGCATTGATGACGTAGCTGGCGAGCTTTCCGTCAGGCGAAAAGCCTTCTGCCTGCGCTTCCCATTGCATGTCCGTAATCCACTTCAGTTTCTTGCTTGCGATATCAATGATGCCTGCGTTAGAGTAACCGCCCTTCTCGTTGGAAGAAATCAACACGGACTTTCCGTTGGGCGAAACTGCCGAACCGAAGTAAACCACGTCACCGTTGTGCGGTGTCAGTTCCTCCGCCTTGCCCGACGCCACATCGATTAGAAAAACGCTGCTGTCTGTGTCTCCCGAGTTAAGCCGGTTCGCCAGAATGAAGCGGCCGTCCGAACTCCAGGCCTGTGGCCGCCACGTGTGGTCTTTGGTCTTTTCGTTCGTCAGGTTCCGTACTGCCCGTGAACTCCAATCTAGAACCGCAACGTCACTCCCCGGCGATGCCTTTAGCTTGTAGCTCAGCGCTAACATCTTTCCGTCCGGCGAAAACAGCGGATCGGTTTCCGAAATATCCGGCGTGTTGGTCAGATTGACGGGAGTCCCGCCACCGCTGGGCACCGCAAACAGGTCGTAATACTCGCCGCCGCCGAAGTCCTGGTGATACACGATCCACTTCCCATCCGGTGACCAGACGGACCCGCTCTGCCGGTCGTCGGACACCGTGAGTTGCAGCGGCCACCCTCCCTCCGAGTTGACCACCCAAAGGTTATTTCGCCCCGTAAGGTTGGTCGTGAAGGCGATCTTCTTTCCATCGGGCGACCACGCCGGAGAGCTCACCCTCCGGCTGTAGAAGAAGTCTTCGATCGGCACCGCCCGTGCCGACGCGCTCACCGGCGAATTCAGCGACTTAGGATCGGTCGGCTGCCGGTCGTTCGGCGAATCCGCCGCGAACAAAATGCACGTGAGCGAGAAAGGAGAACGGCCAGAAACCTACAGCCAGCCCGACGAAAGCGATAGTCCGCCATGTGTCCTCCAAAAGACGCGGAACGCGTGTATTAACCGCAGTTTGGCTAGATTACCCGAACCTTCCGCCTTTCGATATACTAAGTGGTTTGACTGTCACCCCAGTTCGATGACTGAGGCGCACGTCGGCGCACCCGCCCGACGGCTAGCGAATCTAACGAGTTAGCGTTACTACACACGCCGCGCGTCGGAAGCGCAGCGGCTACGGAGTTTGTCACCCTTGTCCACTGCTCTCATGAATGTTGACAGCGAAAAGCTGGAACGTGTCATGGACTCGTTCCGCCGCTGGGGATACCTGCAAGCCGACCTCGATCCAATCGGACATTTCGCGCCTCTCGTCCATCCTGATCTCGACATCTCCGGCGAAGAAGCCGATGCCGCTCGTCGTATTTACTGTGGCAGCATTGGTGTCGAGTTCATGCACATTCCCGATCCCGACCGTCGCCGCTGGATCCAGGAATACATGGAGCTCGACCAATCGACGCCTGTCAATCGCGAGCGTGTTCTCGATCAGCTCGTCCGCGCCGACATCTTCGAGCAGACCATTCATTCCCGCTATATCGGAACCAAGCGCTACTCGCTCGAAGGCAACACGGCGCTGATCCCGCTGCTCGACGAAATTCTCGACGCCGCGTCTGAAAACGGCGCCGAGCAAGCCGTCCTCGCCATGAGCCATCGCGGACGCCTCAACGTCATCATCAACGTCGTCGGCCGTCCCGCTGCCGAAGTCTTTGCCGGATTCGAAGACGTCGATCCCCGCAGTGTTCTCGGTGGTGGAGACGTGAAGTATCACATCGGCGCGACCGGCATCTTTACCAGCGCGAACGGACGAAAGATCCGTATTCACCTCGCCTCCAATCCGAGCCACCTCGAAGCCGTGAACCCCGTTGCGCAAGGTCGTGTTCGCGCCAAGCAGACGCGCATCGGCCGCGACGGCAAGCTCAAAGTTTTTCCGCTCATCATGCACGGCGACTCTGCCTTCGCCGGGCAGGGAATCACCGCCGAGACGCTGAACCTCGCCAACCTTCGCGGCTACACCGTCGGCGGAACCGTCCACGTCATCGTCAACAACCTCATCGGATTCACCACCAATCCAAGTGACGCTTATTCCAGCCGTTTCTCCTCCGACCTCGCCAAGCGTCTTCCAATCCCTATCTTCCACGTCAACGGCGAAGATCCCGATGCCGTCGTTCGTGCCGGACGCATGGCGCTCGAGTATCGCTACGAGTTTGGCAGTGATGTCGTGGTCGATCTCATCGGATTCCGCCGCCACGGACACTCCGAGGTCGACGATCCCACCATCACGCAGCCCATTCTCTATCGCAAGATCAAAGACCGTCCACTGTTGTATGTCTCCTATGCGAATCGCGTAGGTCTCGACGCGCAGCCCTTTGTCGAAAAGTTTCAGGCCGAGCTCGATGCCGCGCAAAAAGCCGGCAAAAGCATGGCGAAGAAGCCAATCATGCGTCAGCTTCCCAGCTACTGGGCGCCGTATCATGGCGGACCGTACAACCCTGCCGACGAAGTGAACACCGGATTACCCGCGGCGGAACTTCAGCGCATTACCGACGGACTCACCAAGTATCCCGAGGACTTCCATATCCATCCCAAGGTGCAGAAGTTGCTTGAGCAGCGCCACGAAATGGGATACGGCAAGCGTCCGCTCGATTACGGCATGGCTGAGGCCCTGGCGTTCGGTTCGTTGGCACTGCAAGGCACTCCCATACGTTTAAGCGGTCAGGATAGCCGACGCGGAACCTTCAACCAGCGTCACTCCGTCCTCATCGACATCGTCGACGAGAAGGAATACGTACCTCTCTGCCATCTCGCTCCCGGTCAGGCCCGCGTCGAGATTTACAACTCCGAACTCTCCGAAGCTGCGGTGATGGGCTTCGAGTACGGCTACTCCCGCGATTTTCCCGAGACCCTCGTTATGTGGGAGGCGCAGTTCGGCGACTTTGCCAACGGCGCGCAAATCATCATCGACCAGTTCATCGTCGCCGGCGAAGACAAGTGGGACCTTCTCACCGGACTCGTCCTGCTTCTTCCGCACGGCCACGAAGGCCAGGGTCCCGAACATTCCTCCGCGCGCATCGAACGCTTTCTGCAACTCTGCGCACGCGACAACATGCAGGTTACACAACCCTCCACTGCCGCACAGTATTTCCATCTGCTGCGTCGTCAGGCCATGCGGAAATGGCTCACTCCGCTTATCGTATTTACGCCCAAGAGCATGCTCCGGCATCCCGAAGCGCTTTCGCCCATCACCGAGCTGGAGCAACCGCGTTTTCAACCCGTGCTCGCCGACGAGTCCGCACTCGAAGCCAAGCGCGTGCTCCTATGCAGCGGCAAGATTGGCCACGAACTCCGTATGGAACGCAAAGCGCTCAAGCGTCTGGGCCCCGCCATCGTGATGCTCGAGCAGATGTATCCCTTCCCCGAGACAGAACTGCGCGAGGTGCTCGGCCGCTATACCAAGGCGACCGAGTTCATCTGGGTACAGGAAGAGCCGGCCAACATGGGCGCGTTGTCCTTCGTAGTTCCGCGACTGAAAAGAATCGTGGGCGCCAAGCTTCGCAGCATCAAACGCGCCGCCAACGCCACCCCTGCTACCGGTTCGGCCAAGGCCCACGAGCTCGAGCAAAAGACCCTCATCACACTGGCGCTGGGGAAGCCTTAATAGCACGGTTTCCCGTTGCCGCCATTGATCTAACCCGGTCACAAACCAAACTGACTGACCCTCAGTCGTGGCCTGCAACCCTCGCCTACTCCCCGGAATCCTGCGCCTAATCCCAAGAACTCTGATGTCCAATATGAAAAACTGAAGAATCGCAATAATGCCACTACCAAATAGCGGAACTAGTGGTTGTACTCCTTCCCTAAGTTACTGAAAACAAATGTGAAGTTTTGTAAATGGAATGGCGGGTATCGTGCTCTAGCCATATGGGGGAAAAGTCCATGCTGGGACTTTGCCCAGGCACTCTTTTAATCCTCAGCGGAGCGGAGAAGTACCTATGAATCGAAATGCACTGAAATTTGTTTCCGTGCTCGCGCTCATCGTCCTAGGCTCGGTCATGCTATTTGGCCAGGCTGAGACAGGCGCAGTCTCGGGTATCGTCACAGACTCGAGCGGCGCCGTTGTGGCGGGGGCGACAGTAACGGTAGTGTCGTCTGCCACGGGGCTCACGCGCAGCGCAACCACTGCGTCTGCCGGCGAGTATGCCATCACCAACCTGCCGCCGGCAGCCTACACCATGACGATTGAGCATTCTGGCTTCCAGAAGTACACCCGTCAAGTCCAGATTGCTATCGGATCCAAGAACGAGATTTCCGCACAGCTCCAGGTGACGGGCACCTCCACCACGGTCGAAGTTACGGCCTCCAACGAATTTGCCTCCGTCAACACCGAAAGCCAGACGCTTTCGACGGTCGTTACCAGCAGCCAGATTACTGATCTGCCTACCTTGACCCGTAACCCGTATGACCTGGTCGCCACCTCTGGCAACGTTGTCGAAGATCAGATGAGCAACAGAGGCGCCGGTTATGCCATCAACGGACAGCGCTCGGCAGACACCGACGTCCTGCTCGACGGCGGCGAGAACGTCGATCTGTTTACAGCTACGGTAGGACAGAGCGTCCCCTTGGACTCCGTCCAGGAATTCAGCGTTCTCACTTCTAACTACTCGGCAGAATATGGTCGCGCGGGCGGCGGCGTGATCAACGTCAGCACCAAGTCCGGCACCAACCAGTTCCATGGATCGTTGTACGAATTCAACCGTGTTTCAGCCCTCTCGGCGAACACCTACCAGAACGATTCCAACGGCATTGCCAAGCAGGGCTTTACGCGTAACCAGTTCGGCTACTCGATCGGCGGACCGATCGTGAAGAACAAGCTGTTCTTCTTCAGCAGCACCGAATGGACGCGCGTTCGCAGCAGCGCCACCGAAACCCAGAGCATCCTCGATCCAGCTTTCCTGACTCAACCCGGGGTAAGCCCGAACACCACGGCTTTCTTCGCGGCCTACGGTAGCAAACTGAAGCCGGGACTCCAGGTTCTAAGCACTACCGATTGGCAGACCGCCAATGGCGGCAAGTGCCCAGCTCCCCTGGCTTGCGGCGCTCCCTTTGGTGAGACCGTTGCCTATTCTGTACCGGCCGATTCCGGCGCCGGTGCACCGCAGAACACCTACTCGACCGTCGAGCGTGTGGACTATAACTTCTCCGACAAGACCACGCTGTACGGGCGCTACGCGCTGTATAGCGAAGACGACTTTGCCGGTTTCGTTAACGCCAGCCCATACGTCGGTTATGACACCGGTCAGACCAACTTCAACCAGTCTGTAATCATCAACCTCACTCACGTGTTCAGTCCCAGCGTGGTGAACTCGGCGAAGTTCCTGTACAACCGGCTGACGAATGTACAGCCACTGGGAACGAATCCGGTCAGCCCCACGCTTTACACCTCAGCCACCGCCCTGCCCAACCTGCCGGGCACGATTGGCGCTATGGTGTATCCCGGCTACTCGGAAACCACGCCAGGTAACGCCATCCCGTTCGGCGGACCGCAGAACGTCTACCAGGTCTATGACGACCTGTCCTGGACCAAGGGCCGTCACCAGTTCAAGTTCGGTGGCGGTTATATCCAGACCCGTGACAACCGCGCATTCGGCGCGTACGAGAATGCGGTTGAGTCGCTGGCTTCCGGCGGCAGCATCTCCAGTTCGGCCGCGAGCCTTGTATCCGGTCAGTTGTACCAGTTCCAGGGCGCGGTTTATCCCCAGGGGCAGTATCCCTGCTCCCGCGACTCTGCCGGCCACTACGTCGTCAACTCGGCATGCTTGTTGAACCTGCCTGTCGGAGCGCCGGCGTTTAACCGCAACAACCGCTATAACGACGGCCAGTTCTACGCGCAGGATTCGTGGAAAGCCACGTCTCGCTTGACCTTGAACCTGGGCGTTCGCTGGGAGTACTACGGTGTTCAGCACAATGCCAACCCGGCGCTGGATTCCAACTTCTACCTGGGATCGGGTGCCACCCTGTTCGATCAGGTGCGCAACGGTACCGCACAGATCGCCGACAAGAGTCCGGTTGGCGGACTGTGGGCTCCGGACAAGAACAACTGGGCCCCCCGCGTCGGCTTTGCCTATGACGTCTTCGGTAACGGCACACTGGCCGTCCGTGGCGGTTACGGCATAGGCTACGAGCGTAACTTTGGCAACGTCACCTTCAACGTCATCCAGAATCCGCCGAACTACGCTGTTATCAGCGTTGTCAGCGGCACCGACGTCCAGAAGGGCAATCTGCCCATCTACGTCAACAACCTGGGGCCCCTGGCTGGCGCCGGCAGTACTTGCGGTGGAAATCCAGTTGTGGTGCCGGGCACGTCCTGCTTCCCCAACCCGAGCTTGCGCGCGGTGCAGCAGAACATCCCCACTGCCTACGTTCAGTTCTGGTCGTTCGCAACCGACTACCAGATCCTGAAGAACTCGGTGGTATCGATCGAATACACCGGCTCGAAGGGCACGCACGAGTACGACATTGCCAACCTGAACGCGGGCGGATACGGCTCCGAGTTCCTCGGCGATGCCCGTACGACCAACCGCCTGAACTACCAGTACAGCAACATCAACTATCGCGGCAGCGAAGGCTTCAACATGTACAACGGACTGAACGTGAAGTTCCAGTCCAATAACCTCTTCAACAAGGGGCTGTTCCTGAACGCCAACTACACCTGGTCGCACGCGATTGACAACCTGTCCTCGACGTTCTCCGACGGCACGGCCAGCAGCTATGGGTTGGGTTATCTCGATCCCTACAATGCCGGCTTGGACAAGGGCAACGCCGATTACGACATCCGCAACCGGTTCGTAGTCAGCGGTACCTGGAACCTGCCCTGGGGCAACAACATGGCCAGCAAGGCTGAGACCGCCATCCTTGGTGGATGGAGTTTCTCACCCATTTTCGTCGCTCACTCGGGTTATCCGTACTCGATCTATGACTGCACGAACTTGGGCGCTACCGGGTACACATGCCCGCGCTGGATTCCAAACCAGCCGGTTAACCAGAACGGCGGCGTCGGCAACACGAATCTGTCCGCTGCCGGTCCGAACCTGTTCAACTACCTGAACCTGCCGATCGACTCGAACACCGGACTTCCGATTAATGACGGCGACGCGCTGGCGGTTCCAAACTGCCAGTACGACAATCACGGGAACTGCGTGTATAGCAACAGCGGGCTGCCGCAAGGCCACCGCAATGCTTACACCGGACCGAACTGGTGGAACTTCAACTTTGTTGTGGCCAAGACGTTCAAGCTGACGGAGCGCTTTAACATGCAGTTCCGTGGCGAGTTCTACAACGCCTTCAACCACAGCAACTACTACATCACGACCGGCAACCTCGACATCGAGGACGGAACCGGAGTTTCGGCGATTCAGGCTGAAAAGGGCATCCCCTATCAGGCGGGTGCTCCGGCCGAGCGTCGTAACATCCAGCTCGGTCTGAAGCTCAACTTCTAATTCGCTGAAATAGCTTGTCGTATTCGGGGAGCCTTCGGGCTCCCCACTTTTTTGCCCGTCACGACCGCTATCAACTGCCCACTGCCTTATCACATTGTCACGTGACCTGCGTCCTATCGCCGCCAGGCGCACCCACCTATGATCGGCACGAATGACGGCGGGGTATTCTTGTCTCCCCCGCCCATGGAACCGCATGCAGACACCAAAGCCGCGGTCGCTCTCGCCAGCCTTCGTTCCCGTGTCCCGCTTCACGTCTCGCGCGGCATCCCCTAAGTCCTTATTCCACAATACTTTTACCCCTAAGTCCTTTGCCATCAGTGTTTGCGCGCAAAATCCCCTTATCCCAATAAAAACAAGAGATTTCGGGGGAGGGGGGAGGGGGGTGGGGGCACGCATAGGGCCCCGCTCGCCCCGAGGCTATCCCAGCGCCGATGAATACTTAGATGGAAACGGAGATAGAGGTACAGAGAAGGTAGAGATGGTTGAGACAGGAAGGATACAAGATGCCGCTCGGAGGCTCGGACCCCATGTAGCAACCCCTATTCCGAGCCTCACGAAGGACGGGTGGAGCGACTCCTAACCCTCCGAGCGGTCACGCCGTGTCTTTTCGACGGCAATTCAAATGCGCCACAAACCCGACTTTAATTCTCTTGTTGCAAATCAGCTTCCACACTCCCATTTGCGTAAGTCATTGAAAAACAAATGACTGTTTCCTGAATCACGCGTACAACCTCTCAAATTACGTATGAGAGCGATTCGTCACATACAAGGAAATGGAGTTCAGCACGTCCAATAACTGGTCACGTGACGAGTCCTTCAGAGCAGCAGCGGAGGAAAGCAACGACCTCTCGTTACGCTGGCGCTTCGCGTGCAAGCTGCTATTCTGGCGCTTGCAACGGAGTCTTATCCGGTGCATCTCCCGAGGTGTAACGTGCCACGGTCGTCATTGCTTGTACTCGTGTTGGCTGCATTCGCTTGGAATGCGGTCGCCGCTCAGCAGCCTGCGAAGTCGCATGACTCCAGCTCGGCCGCGCCCATGCGAAAACGCATTTTTGTTGACGGTAAACCCATTCCTGCCGGCCAGACAACGACGAAAGACGGCGTAACCTATGCCGACGCGGCGCTTTTGGCCGAAGCGCTGGGAGCCAAGGTACAAACCAGCGAAGGGAGCCTGATCATCCGGACCGAGGAGAAGCCGCCCGCAAGTTGCGACAAAACCGTCGTGGAGGGCGAGCATTTCTCCGAACAGTTTCGCAGCGACGTTGCCAGCGTGGCCGACGACATCGAGAGCCTCCGAGCCGCCGTCATGAAGAAGGAGAAGGTGCCGCTAGGCCCTCGCTTTGACGCCATCGACCGTAAGTTAACGGCGTCCACTGCTCACGTGCAAACGGAGGCGGATTCGGCGGTGTATTACGCCTTGTCGTACGCGAGCAACTCCCTGGCAATCTCCTACTACCAGGAGTTGCGTGGTGTTCCTCCGGACGAGGCACAGAAGAGCCAACTGGACTCAATGATGTGTTCCATGGAAAGCAAGTTTGCGCTGATGAAGGGGGTGCTGGTTCCCGGCGGAACATGCAGCGTGTTCAAAAGACGGGAGACCCAGGGGCACCCCACCACTACGGCGGAGCAGCCTGAATAGCCGATCCGGGTGAGAATGTTGCGCGGGAACGGCCGGGAATCCCCTCTAAAACGCTAGACATGATGTTATTTGAAGAGTAAACAGACGATTGCAACAGGCGTAAACATTCGATAAACTATGGCAACTTTGGATTTGGAAACAGGGTTGCCTGATTCTAGCGATGCTCCACACGTCTCGGTGCTGACCATGCTAACGCAGCCAACATACAGGCGTCGATGTCCTTCCCCAGGGTGCTACCGAGTCACCCGTTCGCAGTTTTGACGCTGCCGCCCAATTCAACAGTCAACCTAACAGCACAGACTGAATCTAAGACGAGGGAGAAGACTCTTTTCACTCGAAAATGAAAGCTAACGGCCAACTTGACCACCTGAGGGCGCTCGAAGCAGAGAGCATTTACATTCTGCGCGAGGCGGCGGCGGAGTTCTCCAAGCCGGTCATGCTCTATTCCATTGGAAAAGACTCTTCGGTCATGTTGCGCCTGGCCCAGAAGGCATTCCATCCGGGAAAGATCCCATTTCCGCTGTTGCACATCGACACCAGCTACAAGTTTCCCGAGATGATCGAATTTCGCGATTCGTACACTCGAGAGATCGGCGCAGAACTCATCGTTTACACAAACCGGCAGGCGTTAAATGATGGTGCGACTCCCTACGCGCTGGGAACCCAAAAGTGTTGCGGATTCCTGAAGACGAGGGCACTGCTCAACGCACTGAACGACGGCGGATTCGATGCCGCCTTCGGAGGCGCACGGCGTGATGAGGAGAAGTCGCGGGCCAAGGAGCGGGTATATTCCTTCCGCGATTCCATGGGGCAGTGGGACCCCAAAAACCAGCGGCCCGAACTATGGAACCTATATAACAGCCGCCATCACAAGGGCGAGAGCATCCGCGTGTTTCCGTTGTCGAACTGGAGCGAGCTGGACGTGTGGCTCTATATCCACGTCGAACAGATTCCCATCGTGCCCCTGTATTTTGCCAAGGAGCGGGAAGTTTTGGAGCGCGATGGATCGATTTTGATGTTGCAGAGCATCGTGCGGCTCCTGCCAGGTGAAAAGACAACCATGCTGAAGTGCCGCATGCGATCCCTGGGATGCGTTCCGTGTACCGGGGCGATTCGCTCGGAGGCAGACACCGTGCCGGCGATCATCGAGGAGATGGTGTCGTTTCGCCGCTCGGAGCGCGAGAACCGAGTAATTGATCACGATGAGGAAGGTTCGATGGAGCTCAAGAAGCGGGAGGGCTACTTCTGATGGCGTTCCCCGGCACTCACCTCGAATCTGCATTGGACGAGATCGGTCATCTGTTTCCGACCAGTTCGGGAGTACTGCGGTTCACGACCGCGGGCAGCGTGGACGACGGCAAATCCACTCTTATCGGCCGCCTGCTCTACGACAGCCAGGGCGTATATGAAGACCAGCTCGCATCGGTGCGGAACAGCAGAATCAACCGCTCCACTGGGCCACTGGATTTTTCTCTGTTGACCGACGGATTACGGGCGGAGCGTGAGCAGGGAATCACGATCGATGTTGCCTATCGCTACTTCTCGACTCCCCGCCGTAAGTTCATCATTGCCGACACTCCGGGTCATGAGCAGTACACCAGGAACATGGCAACCGGAGCTTCTACCGCCGATGCAGCAGTCGTGCTGATTGATGCGACCAAGGGTGTTCTGTCGCAGTCGCGACGTCATGCTTATATCGCAAGCTTGTTAGGCATTCGGCACGTGGTGGCTGCGGTCAACAAGATGGACATCGTCGGCTACTCACAGCAGACGTTCGACAGGATCGCATCGGAGTTTATGGAGCTAGCGGAGAAGCTCGGCCTGCCGGATGCGTACGTCATTCCGATTAGCGCGCTGGAGGGCGACAACGTGGTGCGGGAGAGTGAACGCATGCCGTGGTTCGCAGGCCCGGCGCTTCTGCACTATCTGGAGGAGCTGCGTGTTCACGATGCGGAGGCGAACAGTCCAGCACGTTTTCCCGTTCAGTACGTGATTCGTCCGAATGCGTCGTTCCGTGGGTTTGCCGGCCAAGTTGCTTCAGGGGTGTTTCGAACCGGCCAAACGGTGGTCGCCTTGCCATCGGGTGTGAAGAGCCGGATCAAATCGTTGGTCAGTTTCGATGGCGAGCTGGAAGAGGCGAGGCCGGGCCGTTCGGTCACCATTGCATTGGAGAACGAAGTCGATGTCAGTCGGGGTGACCTGCTGGCGCCTGAAGATGCGGTGCCGTCAGTTGCACGCCGATTTCGGGCCAAGCTGGTGTGGATGTATCCATCTGAGCTGGCTTGCGGAAGAATCTATCTGCTTAAGCATACGACGCGAACGGTACGAGCCAAGGTGACGCGCGTTCACCATCGGGTGGATGTCGACAGTCTGGAAAACCTGGAGTCGAATGCCCTGCGCATGAACGACATAGGGTCGGTGGACGTGGAAACGACCTTGCCCTTGTACTTCGATCCCTATCGAGAGATACGAAATACCGGGAGTTTTATCCTGATCGACCAGCTCAGCAACGCGACGGTCGCGGCAGGAATGATTGAAGC
This sequence comes from uncultured Acidobacteriaceae bacterium, assembly GCA_963738905.1. GTDB lineage: Bacteria > Acidobacteriota > Terriglobia > Terriglobales > Acidobacteriaceae > DASRAA01. The sequence continues at coordinate 698,602 of CAVTYG010000002.1, read as the reverse complement.
CGCGATCGACGAAGCTATCGGCATCCAACAAAGCCTTGGACCATCGACCAGGCCGGTTACTGCGGGGGAACGCTCCGTCCGGTTTGGGCATGCATCAGCGGTCATCTGGGTCGAAAATGACGATGCTCTCGCAGGGATGGTCGAGCGGAGGTTGTTCAACGATGGCTGGCTAGTCCAGCGCGTTGACGGCGGTGAGCGCGAGGATCGCGATTCGCTGGCGGCAATCAGAGCATTAACCCAAGCAGGCGCGGTCGTCGTGGTCTCCGCAGCAAGTCCGCAGCTAAAGCAGCAGCTAGAGGCCGACATTGCTGCGCTGAGCTTTTTCCGCGTAGAGGAGCCAGGGGTCTCGTCCGTCGAGAGGGCGACTGCCTTGATCCAAAGGCTCACGAAGTGGCGCGAGCAGGCCGGTAGCGAGAAAGAAACGTTATGAGCTCGCCATCGGAAACAACGCAACTCGAGAATCTCGACGCTCAGGCGGCAATCGCTTCCTCTCTCAACGAGCATTCCGGTCGCGCGTGCGTCACCTGCAGCTTTCAAGTCGAAGACATGGTTGTGCTGCACATGTTGCTCCAGCGGCTGCCGGAAGTACCGGTCCTGTTCCTCGAAACCGGCTATCACTTCGCTGAGACATACGCCTATCGTGACCGCATGACAGCGGCGTGGAAGCTGAATCTTGTAAACGTCATGCCTTCACAAACTGTGGAGCGGCAGGAAAGTGAGATGGGGGTCCTCTATCAAACTGATCCAACAGCGTGCTGCGAGCGCCGAAAGGTCGAGCCACTCATGAAAGCGCTGGAACCGTTTGATCTCTGGTTTACCGGGCTACGTCGCGAGCAGTCGCCGACACGCGCCAAGCTGCAGGTGAAGGAGCCTCATCGCCTGCCGAGCGGCAAAGAAGTACTCAAAGTCAGCCCATTAGCGGCCTGGAACTGGAAACAGGTTTGGGCCTACGCTGCCGAGCATCACATTGAGTACTTGCCGCTGTATGACCAGGGATATCGCAGCATAGGGTGCGAGCCGTGTACAAATATTCCCGTCGAAGATGCCGACGCACGCTCGGGGCGTTGGGGTGGCAGGAAACTGGAATGTGGTATCCACACTTTTTCGAAGATCGCCGAGTAGCGCGAGACGGTGCAATCAACCCACGTGAAACCACAGAAGAAGAAGCCGGAATTCATAATTTCCACCCGTCCCGGTATTGACTGGATTTCACTGGGACTCGCTTTGACGATTGGTTTGATTTGTCGCTATGTCCACATCCGCATTCCCTGGTAAGGAAGTAAGTACCGGACCAGTCGTCTATGCCGGGTTCTACGTGAAGGCCTGGGCGCGGTATATCTGGCAATTCGTGCCGGGCGTGGTGTTATTGATCGTGCTGGCGGCGGTGGCTCGCATCATCGGGCGCCACGGGTTGGATTCCTATTGCCTTGTGTACGCCATCCTGCTCGGCATACTGATCCGCAACACCGTCGGACTGCATCAGTGGCTGGAAATCGGCACGCGTACCTACGAGGTGTTCTGGAAGGTCGGTATCGTCCTACTGGGCTCGCAGATGGGCCTGCACAGCTTCTCAGAAGTAGGTTTCAAGGGCGTCGCGCTGGCGGGAGTAGAGGTTGTAGCCACGATCGCAATAACGCTGTGGCTTACCCGGTTATTCAAGATTGATGGACACCTGCGAAAGCTGCTGGCGATTGGAATGGCTATCTGCGGCGTATCCGCAATCATCGCTCTCTCCAGCACGTTGCGAAGCGATGAGGAAGACACCAGCTATGCTGTGTCGGTCATTCTGTCATTCGGATTGCTCAGCCTTGCGGTGATGCCGTTCCTTGGGCATCTCTTACAACTCAGCCCGCTGCATTTCGGGCTGTGGGCGGGGCTTGCGGTCAATAACACGGCGGAATCGGTGGCCACCGGATTCACCTATTCCGAAGCTGCGGGCCACTATGCCACGATTGCGAAGTTATGCCGCACACTGTTTCTGGATGCAGGTTTACTGTATTTCGTCCATGGCATGGTGCGCGAAAAGGTGGCTGGCTCAGGGATGTCCATCGCCCAGGGATTGGTGAAGCACTTTCCTAAGTTTGCTTTGGGATTGATTGCGTTCTCGGCGTTGGCTACCGTCCAGTTCTGGTCGAAGCCCGCGCTGGAAAACCTGAATCACCTGTACCGATGGGCGTTTCTGCTAGGCTTTGCCGGCGTCGGATTGCGTACCAGTCTGTCGCGCTTGCGCACTCGTGGCGTGCGGCCTCTCATCCTCGCTTTGGGAGTACAGACCATCACCGCCGCTATCATGCTCGCCTGCGTTCGCCTGCTGTTCTAGGACCTCACGTACAATATTATTCTCGTCACTTTACGTGCCGCAGCAACTGTGGTGAGTCGCACGGGCCTGTAGCTCAGCTGGTTAGAGCAGGGGACTCATAATCCCTTGGTCGGGGGTTCGAATCCCTCCGGGCCCACCAAGCCTCCTCGGAATTCGAGTTAAGCCCCAGCAACTCCTACCTTCATTTGTAGGGATAAAACACGAAGAACAACAGCGACAGGCCGGTGAGCACCCACAATCCGGGTTTCAGTTGCTTGGCTTCTCCCCCGACCAGCTTACAAATCGGATAGAGAACAAAACCTGCGCAGATCCCGATGGCGATATTAAACGTGAATGCCATCAGGACGATGACCGCGAAGGCGGGAATCGACTCGGAGTAATCGCCAATGTTGATCTTGGTGATGGGAGACACCATGAACAGTCCCACGAGGACCAGCGCGGGACCGAAGGCCTGGGCGGGGATTGCCGCAACAAACGGCGCGAAGAAGAGTGTCAGCAGGAAGCAGGAGCCGGTGACGAACGCTGTGAGCCCGGTCCTGCCTCCCGCTTCGATGCCGGTGGCCGATTCGACGAAGGCACCGGCGGTTGTGGTTCCGAGGATGGGCGAAAGGGTAGTCGAGATAGCGTCCACCAGCATGGGCCGCTCGATCTGCGGCAGGTGCCCGTTCTCATCCAAAAATCCAGCGCGCGCGGAGACCCCGATCAACGTTCCCATAGTGTCAACAAAGGCCATGATGAAGATCGTGAGAACCACAGGAAAGGCGCGCCAGGTGAGTGCTCCGCGGAGATCAAGCTGCCACAGGATGGGAGCGACACTTGGCGGCATACTCAGCAGGTGCTTGGGCGGCGGGGCGATACCAGCAACGAACGCCACTAGAGTGGTTACGACAATTCCGAGCAGAATGGCTCCCGGCACTTTACGAATGGTAAGGATGGCGAGCAGAACGAATCCAAACATGGCCACCAGCGCCGAGGGCGAGGTCAAGTGGCCGGCCTGCACGGGTGCGCCCGGAACTCCGAGGGTAACAAGCCCGGTTTCATTGAGTCCGATAAAAGTTAGAAACAGCCCAATGCCGACCGCAAAACTGTAGCGCAAGCTGTTCGGGACACCGTCCACCACCCACTGTCGCAAGCGAAGAACTGTAAGCAGAATGAACAGGACTCCGGCAATGAAGATCGCAGCCAGAGCGGTCTGCCACGCGAAGCCAAGCATTCTGCAAACCGTAAAGGCAATGAACGCGTTTTCGCCCATGTAAGGCGCGATGGCGAATGGCCGATTCGCGTAAAACGCCATTAGATAACAGCCGGCCACGGCGGTCAGGATCGTGGCAACCAGGGACGGTCCTTCAGGGATTCCAGCTACCGCCAGGATCGCCGGATTCACCACCACGATGTATGACATGGTGGTAAAGGTGGTGAGTCCAGCTACGACCTCTCGGGATGCGGTTGCCCCGTTGCGTCGCAAGCCGAAGACGGTATCCAAGGAAGGCAATATGCGCTCCAAAGAAGATGAGTGAATGAGTGAAGTGCGAAAGTAAGCTACGGCGCGGACTAAGTCAATCCGGAAGCAGCCATTCGACCTGCGGGCCCCGTGCTATCTTTGCGGTGGGCCCTGAGCCTACAGCGCCTTGAGCAAAGCAACTCAGTCCGACGCCGCGGGACTTCCACCCAACATCGAGCTTCACGATCCCCATGCGGCGGCAATCAACTTGCAACGTCTGAGCAACCATCTTGCCCCTGCGTCGATGGAAATAGTGCCTCAATTGCTGATTGAGTCGCCCAATCCCGACTCGGTTCTGGTGCTTTTGGTCCGACTCCTCGAATCGACTCCAAGAGATTTTGCGAGGTTGGTGGGGTCGCAATCCAGTCTGCTGCACTATGCCAGCTTGGTGTTCGGCCACAGTCCCTGGCTGGGCGAGACCCTGATCCGCAACCCCGACCTGCTCAAAACATTGACCAAGGAAGTGGGGCAGTCGCACTCGGTAAATGATTTTCGCGAAAAGTTCGCTAGGTGGCGTGCGGCATCTCCGAACGCTGAGCTATCAATCTCCCTGGCTCGCTTCCGCAAGCGCGAGTACGTGAGGATCTTGCTTCGTGAACTGTTGGGCATCGCGAAACTGGCGGAGACGACAACAGAGATCTCTGCGCTCGCAGACGCGTTGGTGGAAGAGGCGGTCATTGCCACCAACGTGCATCTGCGGCAACGCTACGGCACGCCGTGCTGGGAAGACAACGGACGCCTGCGCGAGTCGAGCTTTTCCATAGTGTCCCTGGGGAAGCTGGGCGGCGAAGAACTGAACTATAGCTCGGACATCGATCTGTTGTTCCTCTATGACGGCGGGGTTGAGCCGCAAGACGCCGCGCTTTCCAATCGCGAGTATTTCATCCTCCTCGCTCAACAAACTACGGAACTGCTGTCACGACACACTCTAGAAGGGCAGGTCTTTCGTATTGATCTGCGGCTTCGCCCGCAGGGGCACGAAGGCGAACTGGCAGTGTCGCTGCCTACGGCAATCCGGTATTACTCCGAGGTCGCCGAGGACTGGGAACTCCAAGCCATGATTAAAGCACGCCATACCGCCGGCGACCCTGGCTTGACGCAAGAGTTTATGCGTGCTCTTGCGCCCTATGTGTATCGCCCCAATATCAACTTTGCGGCAGTCAAGACTGCACTCCAGAGCCGGGAGAGAATCGACAAGAAGGGCATCAAACTGGTATCGGGGCGGCCGGCACAGAAGACTGTCGATGTGAAGCTCGACCGCGGTGGTATCCGCGATATTGAGTTTCTGCTGCAATGTCTGCAACGAGTCTATGGAGGAGAAGAAGGATGGCTGCGTTCACGCGGAACGTTATTCGCTCTCCAAAAGTTGCATGACAAGGAGCACATCAGCGGTAAGGACTTTCATCATCTGACCAAGGCGTATGAGTTTCTGCGACACGTCGAGCATCACCTGCAATTGCGCCAGGGGCAGCAGACACATCAACTCCCCAAAAACTCCCATGAGTTAAAGGTTCTGGCGAAGTCCGTGCGGCGTGCTGAACGAGCAAGGCAGGATCCTGAAGATTTCGTGCTGCTGGTGGAAAGCCGCATGGCCTCGGTAGCCGAAATCTACCGCCGAATCGTGTACCAGGAGCAGAGCCAGCAGTTCATCGACGAGGACGGTAATTTGAGGTTACAAACGCAGGTGCCTCCGTCGGTCGAAAATTCCTACACCCAGATCCTGCAGCGTATCGCCGTCGATTCGCCCCAACTGCTGGCTTTGATTACGGGCTCGGAGCTGTCGCAACATGGGCGTCGCAATCTCGATCGGTTCCTAAGTTCCGCGGCTACTGGTTCGGAGCGTTACAGCGCGGTACTGCGCTCCAAGGAAGCAATTGGCCATGCTCTTCGGGTATTTGACCGCAGCGAATATCTTACTGACATCCTGGTTCGCCATCCCGGCGAGGTTGACCTGCTGCGAAGCGTATGTGCGCAACGCGATGCCGACTCGGCGGAACTATTTTCGATTCCTGAACCTTCTGCTACCGATGTGCCCGATCCGCTATTGGCCTACCTCGCTAATGGCGGGGTGGATCGGTTGGAAGCGATGGCGCTGTTCCGTCAGCAATTTCGCAGCGCGGTGTTTATGGCGAATGCCGCAGACCTCTTTGACCGTCGAAATATCTTCGAGACGCTCGACCAAAACAGTGCTATCGCTGACCGGGCACTCGCTTACGCCACAGCAACGGCCGGCGCGCCGGCGGGTTTTGCTGTCATGGTGTTGGGAAGATTGGGCACTCGGGAGTTCGATGTCCTGTCGGATGCGGATGTACTCTTCGTCGCCGATGAATCGACTGATCCGCAGGAAGCGCGGCGCGCTGCCGAACGCATTGTTGAGTTCTTGACGGCATACACACGCGACGGCAACGTCTTTCCCGTCGATACACGACTCCGCCCGCAAGGACGCGAGGGTGAGTTGGTTACCACTTCAGCCCATCTTGAGCGCTATTTCGAATCGGTGGCGCAACCCTGGGAGGCGATTACGTACCTGCGTTTGCGCTTTGCCACTGGTGACCGCAGTGTGGCCCAGGAAGCGCTGGAAAAGGTGAACACGGGAATCAGTTGCGTCGCTCAACGCCAGAAATTCGTTCGGGAACTTCGCGAGATGCGGCGGCGGCTGGAGTCAAGCGACCCCGCCCCCAACTGGAAGACCGGGCCCGGAGGAACCTATGACATCGACTTCCTGTGCGGAGAGTTGCAGGCGCAGCAGAGACTTTGGAGTCACGGCAACCTCGTACAACGGGTTGAGTCGCTCCGCGGGCATGGACTCATCGAGAACGCCGACGCCGAGATTTTCATTCGCAGCGCAAGGTTTCTGCGCACGATCGAGCATTACGCTCGGTTGGTAACTGGACGGACGGCTACGTGGCTCCCCCTATCCGAGCACGCTCAAGCCTCCATGACCGAGCTCGTTGCCCTTCCAGAAGGAACTTTGGTGGGAGGCTCGCTGTTGGAGACGGTGCAGGAGGTATGCCGGAATACACGCGATATTTGCCGGAAATACCTTTTTGATTGAATGACTTCTGCGGCGAGTGATAACGTAAAAGGTTCGGGAATCTGCCTGGTGACCCCTCTATCCTGGCCGAGCAGCATGCGTTGGCCAGAAGCGGCGACGTGAACTCTGATGACAGACAAGGACTTCACTGGGGAGTACAACTCTTCCGACATTATTAGTTTAATTTGAATACCAGGGTCAAACGTGCCCAACTCCCCGAGGTGTTTTCGTGGCGGCTTCCTACAATGGCATTCCTCTTCCAACCAACGGCTCAAAAATAACCTTCGAAAACGGCAAGTTTGTATTTCCCGATAACCCGATTATCCCTTTCATTGAAGGCGATGGTACGGGCAGAGATATCTGGAAGGCGTCAGTGCGTGTGTTCGATTCGGCGGTTGAGAAGGCGTATGGCGGCAAACGCCGCGTCGCTTGGTATGAGGTCTTTGCCGGGGAAAAGGCCATGGCACGCTTCAAGACCTGGCTTCCCGATGAAACCGTTGCCGCCTTCCGCGAGTTGCGCGTCGGAATCAAGGGTCCATTGACGACCCCCGTGGGCGGAGGTATTCGCTCGTTGAACGTGGCCCTGCGCCAGATTCTCGATCTGTATGCGTGCGTGCGCCCGGTCAAGTACTACCGGGGCATTCCCTCGCCGGTGAAGAACCCTGAACGCATGAACATCGTCCTCTTCCGTGAGAACACAGAAGACGTTTATGCCGGTATCGAGTGGAAAGAGGGAACACCGCAGGTCAAAAAGCTAATCGACTTCCTCAACAATGAGATGTTGGCGGGGACCAACAAGCGAGTCCGCGAAGACTCCGGCATCGGCATCAAGCCGATGTCCATCTTTGGCACAAAGCGGCTGGTTCGGATGGCGATCAAGTTCGCTCTGGAAAACGGCCGCAAGTCGGTCACGCTGGTCCACAAGGGAAACATCCAGAAGTTTACCGAAGGCGCGTTCCGCGAGTGGGGATACGAGCTTGCGACGCAGGAGTTCCGCGATGCGGTCGTTACCGAGCGCGAGAGCTGGATCATCGACAATAAAGACAAGAACCCGAGCCTGACGGTCGAGGAGAACGCCAAGCTGGTTGAACCAGGTCTCGAGTTCGCTCCGCAGGATTTCCGGGACGCGCTTTTCGCAGAAGTGAGCGGCGTGATCAACAGCATCTACCTATCCCATGGGCGGGGCGTCTGGAAGAAGAAGCTGATGATCAACGACCGCATCGCCGACAGCATCTTTCAGCAGATCGTGACCCGTCCCGACGAATACGCAGTTCTGGCGACGCCTAACCTGAACGGCGACTACATCTCCGATGCCGCTGCGGCACAGGTCGGCGGACTCGGTATCGCTCCCGGCGCGAATATTGGCGACCAGCATGCCATCTTCGAGGCGACCCACGGCACCGCACCCAAATACGCCGACAAGGACGTTATCAATCCTGGGTCGGTTATCTTGTCGGGTGTGATGATGTTCGACTTCATGGGGTGGCACGAGGCAGCGAGGCTCATCGAGGGTTCGATGGAACACACGATTCTGCAAAAGAAAGTCACTTATGACTTCGAGCGTATGTTGGAAGGCGCAACCAAGGTGAAGACCAGCGAGTTTGCCTCGCACATGATTCACAATATGGAGCCGATTGCGGAGTTAGCGGCAGAGTAAAACGCCTGCTGTAAAGTAACACTTAAGGGACAAGCCGTAAGTAATGCAATTAAGACACTTATTAGTGAGGTTTTATGCGTAAAAAAGTTACAGTTGTAGGTTCGGGAAATGTGGGCGCGACTGCAGCGCATTGGATGGCGTCGAAGGAACACTGCGACGTCGTGTTAATCGACATCATCGAGGGCGTACCTCAGGGGAAAAGTCTTGATCTGCTGCAGGCGATGCCGATCGAGAAGCGGGATTCTTTCATACTCGGCACCAACGACTATGCCGATACGGCAAATTCCGACATCGTCGTGATTACCGCCGGAATCCCTCGTAAGCCCGGTATGAGCCGCGACGACCTGCTCAACACCAACTACAAGATCATGAGCGATGTTGTGGGCAAGGCGGTGCAGTATTCGCCGAACTGCATTCTCATCATCGTGTCGAACCCGTTGGATGCGATGGCGCAGGCGGCGTACAAGCTCAGCGGGTTCTCCCGCAATCGCGTCATCGGCATGGCGGGCATTCTGGATTCGGCCCGGTTCCGCGCTTTCATTGCCATGGAGCTGAAGGTTTCCGTCGAAAACGTGACTGCCTTCGTGCTCGGTGGCCACGGCGACACCATGGTCCCGCTGCCTCGGTACTCGACGGTGGCCGGCATTCCGATAACGGAACTCATGGACGAAGCCACCGTGGCACGGTTGGTGCAGCGTACCCGCGATGGAGGCGCCGAGATCGTTAAGCATCTCAAGACGGGCAGCGCGTACTACGCTCCCTCTGCGGCTGTGACGGAAATGGTCGAGGCCATCCTGAAGGACAAGAAGAAGATTGTCCCGTGTGCCGCCTATCTCGAGGGCGAATACGGCATCAACGGACTCTTCGTTGGCGTGCCTTGCAAGCTGGGATCGGCCGGTATCGAAGAGATCATCCAGATCAAGCTGACTCCCGAGGAGCAGGCCGCGCTACAAAAGAGCGCGGACGCCGTCAAAGAGCTGGTGGCCGTCATCAACGTTTGATCGCCTGAGCTCAACGTTGGCTTGGCATCCGCACGCTGAGACGAGTGTTGCGGATGTCGGGCACCAACCTTCCAGCACCGTCTTTCTTTGATGGAGCGATGCAACATGCCACTGACTCTGAAGGCCGGTACCCTGGCAGTCGCATCGGCCTATCCCGACCCGCCCTTTGAGTTGGCTGACGGTTCAGAGAACGGATTCGACATCGACCTGATGCGCGCGCTGTGCGCCCATCTCGGCCTCCAGTTACAGCGGCAGCGATACCTGGCGGACAACTTCGACGGCATCTTCGATGGCCTGGAGAAGGAGACTTGCGATGCGGTAATTTCTGGCACGACCATCACACCCGATCGCTCCGCCATCGTGCAATTCTCTGAGCCTTACCTCGAGTTCAATCAGGGCGTTGCGGTGAACCATGACCGAACTCCGCGAGTCTCTTCGGAAGCGGACCTGCATGGGTTGACTGCTGGTATCCAGAGCGGGAACACCTCGGAGTTCGTGGCCCGGCGCTGGGTGGCCGAGGGCGTCATCGCCGGCATCCACTACTATCGCTACGACGGAATCCAGGCAGCCCTCAACGATCTCGAGGCAGGGAAGATCGGGCTGGTGATCAAGCTGTTTCCGGTGATCGAGTGGCTGACAAAGGGCCGCGACAAGCTATCGGTTCCGATGCAAGCGCCGACCCACGAGAAACTCGGTATTGCATTCGCGAAGAATAATCAGGCCCTATGTGCCGAAGTCAATTCGGTACTGGGTACGCTCCACGCCAACGGCGAGTTTGCCCGGCTTGTGGCACGATGGTTCCCGAAACTGAAAGTGCAGTGAGGTGATTTGTGCTGCATGCGTTCAAGCTTTATTCCGGTCCCGATAACGCTTCTCATGTGCTGGAAGGCACAGTCGCGCAGAACGACCCCAGCGAGGTAGTCTCTGTCTATTTCAAAGAGTCTCCCGCGCATTCCGCGCTGGACTGGCATGATGCGCCCGATCGCCAGTACGTCATCACACTCAGCGGAACCCTGGAATTCACCACTCGCGATGGTGAGACATTTGTCTTGCGTCCTGGAGATGTCCTGTTAGCCGCAGACCGGGTTGGTAGCGGCCACAAATGGAGGCTGATCGACGACCAGCCCTGGCGTCGTGCGTACGTTGTACTCAAGCCCGATGCAACCGACGCATTCGTCTCGGCGAAGTGAGATCGCGCGAAGGCTTCAACGCATTACAGCACGCCTTCCTTCTGTAATTCCTTCACCAACAGCTTCGAGACTCCCTCGATTGCCTTATCCGCCGAACTGGGGTTAAAGGTATCGCTGATGCCGGTCCAGACCAGCTCGCCGTCGGGGGTATTGGTGGCGTACACGTTCGTTTCGACACGAACAGTCGTGTCTTCGCTTAAGTAGTCAGGCGAATAAACGACGGGGTAAAGGGTCCCATAATATCCGTAAAAAGAGCGGTAATAAGGATAGGGAACGACGTACGCCTGGCCCGGAATATAGGTTGTCTTGGTTTCGACTTTCACCAGCCGCGAGACGATGACCGCGTCAATCTTGAATTCCCTGATCTGCGTCTTGAGGTAGTTCATGTCGAGCTTTGTGCCCTCAGGGCGCAGCAGAATCGTGTTACCGGGAACGGCTTCCACTCCGTGGTGCGCTACCAGCTTCGCCAAGGCATCTTCAAAATCGGCGCGAACACCCGGCTTGGCGCTCATTCCCAGCACGAGAATCCGATGAAAACCCGGTCCGGAATATTCGGGGTTCTTCCAACTCGCCACCAGCTTGGTGGATCGACCGTTAGCGAGGGTTGAGATGGCAATTATGGCTGCGACCACCAGAGTCCATTTCTTCAAGTCGATCCTCTTTCGTCCGTGCGCCGACGACGTGTAGCTCTTGTGTGACAGGCTCTAATCGCCTTCGTATCCCAGTGCAGCTGCCTTTTTGAAGGCTTCCTCGGCGTCGGCCTTCATTCCCTTGTTCAGGTAGGCAGTACCCAGTCCTGCTAACGCCTCGGCATACTGAGGATCGAGGCGGAGCGCTTCCTGAAAAGCAGGAATAGCTGAGTCTGGCTTGTTCTGCATCAGGTAGGCCTCGCCGAGCAGATAGCGCGGCTCAGCAACATTCGGCTGCTCCGCGATCACCTCTTGCAGTTGCGAGATAGCTTCGGCCGGATTATGTTGCTGCAGCGCTTGTCTTGCGGTTGCGAGTTGTTGTCCCGCTATTACCTGCGGACGCGACAGCAGCGGCATCTGTGGGTACTGCCGCCGGATTGCTGCATTCGCGATTAAGAGAATCGCCGCCATCGCAATCCACGTCAAACGCGCCCAGGTACGACGGACCTCGGGCGGGACCATGATGTGTTTCGCAAGCGCTGCGCCCATTGCCAGTCCTGCCACAAGGCCGCCGATGTGGGCGGAATTGTCGATGCCTGGGGTGAGTCCGAACAAAAGGTTGTAGCCCACGAACATCAGCAGGCTGCGCATTGTCCCGGAAACGGCTTGCTTCGGGATTGGCAAGTGTCCGAGATAGAACACTGCGATCGATGCTCCGGCCAGACCGAAAATCGCGCCGGAAGCGCCGGCTCCCACCACCATCGGATGCCACCACAGACTTGCCAGGCTTCCCGCGAGGCCGCAGAAAGTGTAGAGCACCACGTAATTCAATCGTCCTAACACGCGTTCCGCCAGGCGTCCCAGGTTCCACAAGCACCACATGTTGAAAGCAATGTGAATGACGCCAATGTGGACGTAGGTTGACGTGAGGATCCGCCACGGCTGAGTTCCGAGTGATAGGGGCCCCCAATTCGCTCCCCACCGCAAAAGCTGTGCGCGGCTCGGATTCAGCGGCGATGCGCCGGTGATCACCATGAGCGCGAACACCAGAACATTGATGCCGACAATGATGTGGGTTGCAGAAATCTCCGTGGGTTGGCGCGTAGCCGCGACGCCGGGTGCAGTAACCGCAACAGGTGGCAGGTTAGGTGCACCACAAAAGGGACACGACGATCCTCCGGCAAATTCGCGTCCGCAATTGTGACAATAGGTCATCCCACTCCGCTTCAAGAATACACGTGCAGATTAACTAATTAGACGAAGGGATACGACGAGCGGCATACCTTCTGGTGGGTGCCTCGTCTAATGGATATCAGTTAGTTCTCGGAACTTTTTGGCGACCGTCATCGTAGCTAGAAGCATAGGGCGAGGACGAGCCGCCCTGAAATCACAGACATTCCTCGAAGGCCGGAATAGCATGGGCACATCGATAGAGTTCGTTCGAAAGGAGGCTCCCATCATGGAATATCTATGCGGAATCTGCGGCAAACGCGAGGGCGAGCCTCAAGGCTGGCGGTTGGTTATTGAGCTGGACAAGCCTGGCACACAGATCAAGAACACAATTTTCATCATCGACCAGTGGGACGCGAACCGCGCCGGCGATCCCCATGCTACGTGCTTCTGTTCGGACCAGTGCGAGAGTCAGTACCTGGCGAACCGCCATCAGCAGCTTGTAGCATAAGGGTGGCGCGGGTCCTCGTGATAACCAGTTCCCGCTGAAATGGTAGTCCTGCTAATCGAAAAGGCCGCTGCGTGCGGCCCTTTGCTCTGAAAACGATCTATCGGGAACGAGGTCTCAAACCCGCTCGATCTTTACCGAATTCAGCACAACATCTTTCACTGGCCTGTCCTGCTTGCCACGCGCCACGGCTGTGATTTTGTCAGCCACATCCTGCCCCTCGATGACTTCGCCGAAAATTGTGTGATTGCCGGTCAACCACGGCGTCGCTGCTACCGTGATGAAGAACTGCGAGCCATTCGTGTTGGGGCCGGAATTCGCCATTGCGAGTTTGCCGGGCTTGTCGAACTTATGCGATGAGCCCTTGGTCTCGTCCTGGAACTTGTAGCCAGGTCCTCCCATCCCGGTGCCTTCTGGATCGCCGCCCTGGATCATGAAGTTCGGAATGACACGGTGAAAGACCGTGCCATCGTACAGGCGAGACGTTGATTTCTCCCGCGTGCGGGGATGCGTCCACTCGCGTCCACCTTCTGCGAGGTCGATAAAATTCTTCACCGTGACGGGAGCATCCTGCTCGAACAGACGGCAAACAATCGTGCCTTCCGAGGTGTCAAATGTGGCGTAAACGCCGGGTTGCCGAGACATATAAATCCTTTCGTAGAGACAGTAGTGGGATTGGACCGACGAGCTTGGAGATGCCCAAAGGGCCGGTGCATTCTGCTTTTCTATTGTATGGGAGGTGGCCCTTTCTATCTTCCTCCGCGCGAGTACTCCCAATTGCACGCCAATGCATTGGGAAGCCGGAGGCCACCGTGTAAACTCAAAGACTCACTTTCTCCATGCCGAGCAACTGGATCTTCTGGATACTGTTCAACGTGTTTGTGCTGGCGATGCTGGCGCTGGACCTCGGCGTTTTTCACCGGCGCCAGCATGTGGTCGCATTTCGCGAGGCCATCGGCTGGACGGTCGTTTGGATTACTCTAGCGGGCGCCTTTGCCGTGCTGATCTACTTCTTCGGCCATACCCTTACCGGCAATCGGATTCGACCCAACTCTGAGCTGTCGCTCGAATTTGTGACCGGTTACCTGATCGAAGAATCGCTCAGCGTCGACAACCTGTTTGTGTTTCTGGTGATCTTCCGCTATTTCGCGGTGCCGCGAAAACTCCAGCACGGGGTTCTGTTCTGGGGGGTTGTCGGCGCGCTGGTCATGCGCGGAATTTTCATCGTGGTCGGCATCAAGCTGCTGAACGCCTTTGCCTGGCTGATCTACGTCTTCGGCGCAATTCTCATCTACAGCGGCATTAAGCTCTTCCGCCAGGAAGAACAGGAGATCGAACCCGAGAAAAACATTGTGCTCCGGATCTTCCGCAAGTTCTTCCGCCTGACGGACACCTATGAAGGCGAAAAGTTCTTCGTGCTGCGCCAGGGGATGCGCTACGCCACGCCATTAGCGGTCGTGCTGGTCATGATCGAGACCACCGACCTCCTCTTTGCGACCGACTCCATTCCGGCCGTGCTGGCCATCACGCGTGAGCCGTTCATTGTGTACACGTCGAACGTTTTCGCGATTCTCGGGCTGCGTTCTCTCTACTTCGCTTTAGCGGGAATGATTGAAGTATTTCATCTTCTGCACTACGGCCTCTCGGTCATTCTCATCTTCATCGGCGTAAAAATGCTGGCGTCTCACTTTGTGAAGATCCCGATTGGCCTTGCGCTCGGGGCCGTGGCTGGGGTGCTGTTGGTTTCGATTGTGCTTTCGCTGATGCTCCCAAAAAAGAAGAATGCAAGTAAGACCGCTTAGCGGAAGGTGACCTTGTCTTCCTGCACGATGGAGTGGCGCTGGAAGCGCGCGTCGTTCTTCACCGGATAATCAACCCGGTAGTGGGCGCCGCGACTCTCTTCGCGCACCAGGGCCGAACGGGTAATCAGGGTCCCAGCGTCCAGAATGTTGGCCGCCTCGTGAACCCGCCGATCGCTCGACGAGGGCAGGTCCGATTTCATAGCGATCAGGTCAGCCAGTACCTGCCGTAGGGATTTGCCGTCGCGTACGACGGCGACGTGCTGCCACATCAGCGATTGCACCTTCTGAATGAAGGCTTCCACATTGGGCGGCTTTCCGTTGTTCACCGGCAAAGATTTCGGAGCACCGGCACGCTTCGCTTTGGGGGTTTGCAAACCATCTTTCATACGGTGCGCCGCCCGAGCTCCGTACACCAATCCTTCCAGAAGGGAATTACTCGCCAGCCGATTCGCCCCGTGTACGCCAGTACACGCGACCTCGCCCGCCGCGTAGAGTCCGGGAAGAGAGGCTCGTCCATCGAGGTCAGTACGAACTCCGCCCATCGCGTAGTGCGCCGCGGGCCGGATAGGAACCATCTCCTCGGTGATGTCGATGTTGTACTGCATGCAGGTCGCGTAAATCGTCGGGAAACGCTTACGGATTTTCTCTGAGTTCAGGTGAGTGAGATCGAGATAGACCGCCGCATCGGGATGACGGGTTCGTTCCAGTTCGTGAGCGATAGCGCGTGCCACTACATCGCGCGGGGCGAGTTCGCCCATCTCGTGATACTTAGGCATGAACCGGGCGAGTTCCAGGTTGCGGAGATAAGCTCCTTCACCACGCAATGCCTCCGAGAGCAGGAAGCGCGGCGCACCTTTCAGGAACAGCGCAGTAGGATGGAACTGTACGAATTCCATGTCGCTGATTTCCGCACCGGCGCGATGGGCCATCGCCACGCCGTCCCCGGTCGCTACCGCCGGATTCGTGGTGTCGCGGTACACCTGCCCCAGTCCGCCGGTCGCCAACAACACAGAGCTTGCCCGCACTTCGTGAGGTTGTCCATCTCGATCCAGAACTCGGACCCCAACCACTCGCCCATCTTCCAGCAACAGATCGGTGGTGAATTCGAATTCGCGAAAGTCCACAGGCTTCATCGCCCGTGCTTTTAAATACAGTGCGCGTCCTATTTCACGTCCAGTCGAGTCGCCATGCGCATGCAGAACACGGCTCCGACTGTGCGCTCCTTCGCGAGTAAAAGCGAACTTGGTCCCGGCGCGATCGAATTGCGTGCCCCATTCGATGAGTTCCTCAATACGGTCCGGACCTTCTTCTACGAGAATTCGCGCCGCTTCGACGTTGCACAAGCCATCGCCGGCCTTGAGGGTGTCGTCCAGATGGAGACTCACTTCATCGTCGTCGCTGAGCGCCGCGGCGATGCCTCCCTGGGCATATTGCGTATTCGATTCAGTAACTTCTTTCTTGGCGAGGCAAAGAACGCGTCCCGCTGAAGCAAGTTCGACCGATGCTCGCAGGCCGGCGATGCCTGCGCCTACAACTATGAAATCGGTCTGACCGGGTAAGGAATCGGTATGCATACGCATGCGCAGCAGACACCGTTAATGCTGCGTATCCATGCTGATGGTAACACGCATAACACTCGCGGAATCCTCGCCAGATGACGCTATTGCTATATTGGGAATGGCGGGGCCAACGAGGTTCAATACCTTCATACGAGCTTGCGGTTACACTAGAAGTTTGATCCGCATACCTGTTCAAACGGCATCCCGATCGTACGAAGTTATGGTGGAGCGAGGTCTGTTAAACTCGCCAATCCCTGCGCTGCAAGGAATAGTGTCACCCGGTACAAAGCTATTTCTGCTTTCACCGGAGCGAGTGTTAAAGATCTGGGGAGAAAGTTTCCGCGAAGCGTTGATCGCCGCCGGCCAGGAAGTCGTCGTGCTGCCGATGGAAGACGGCGAAACGGCAAAGCGCTTGTCGAATGTGGAAAAGCTCTCTGTAGAAATGGTGGCATCGGGCGCTGACCGTCGTTCGGTTGTAATCGCTCTAGGTGGCGGCGTAACCGGCGATGTCGGCGGGTTTCTGGCCTCCATTTTCATGCGCGGCATCCCGCTCGTGCAGGTACCCACCACGCTGGTGGCGCAGGTCGATTCGGCTATCGGAGGGAAGACCGGAGTCAATCTCATTGCGGGTAAGAATCTGATCGGTACGTTTCATCAGCCTCTTGCGGTCCTGGCAGATCCAGAGGTGCTGACGACACTCCCCGAAAGGGAATATCGCTCGGGTCTCTTCGAATCGATGAAATATGGAGTCATTCGAAACGCCGGGATTTTCGATCTCATGGAGTCGCAGCGCGACGGCTTGCTGAAACGCGACCCACAGCTTCTCGAGCAGTTGATTTCAGAATGCATCAAGGTCAAGGCTGAGGTGGTCAGCGCCGACGAGCGCGAAGCTGGCGAGCGCAGAATCCTCAACTTCGGCCATACGATCGGGCACGCGTTAGAGTCAGCCACGCGATACAAGACGTTCTTACACGGTGAGGCGGTTGGGTGGGGAATGATCGCTGCTGCGTCGATTGGCAGGCGGCTGAACGTAACCGATGCACAGACTGCCGAAAGAATCGTGGCGCTCGTGCGCGCCTATGGCCCGCTGCCCGAAGTCCGGGTAAATGCCAAGCGTATTCTGGGCCTGCTGCAATCCGACAAGAAGACGTTGGGGGGCATTCCTCACTTCGTCTTGGCGACAGCCATGGGAACGGTTGAGGTGGTCAATAACGTTCCACCAGAAACCATTATTGAGTCCGTCAAAGAGCTAGGTCCAATCTCGCGAAAGCAATGAATAAGCCCGACCAGACAACCAGTCAGCCGGAAGCTCGTACCGGATCCACCGACCGCGTCGTCGGTGCTGCGCCTATCGGTGCCCAAGACGAGCAGTCAGCGGCGGTTGCAGTGCGCGATATGTTCGGCTCCATTGCACCCCGCTACGACCTGCTCAACCACGTGTTGTCGATGAACGTTGACCGGCTGTGGTGGAACCGTACTGCGCGAGCATTCCAGTCGATACTCGCGAGGCCCGACGCCAGCGTCCTCGATCTGTGCTGTGGCACCGGAGACATGACATTCGCACTCTATCGGCACGCTAAGAATGCTGCGACGAAGTTTGTCGGTGCCGATTTTTCCCATCCCATGCTGGTACGAGCGACGGACAAAACTGGTACCAAGCCGATTCGATGGGTCGAAGCCGACGCACTCAAATTGCCCTTCGCTGCAAGCCAGTTCGACCTGGTAACGGCAGCGTTCGGTTTTCGTAATCTGGCCAACTACGATCAAGGTCTGGCGGAAATCTATCGCATCCTCACGCCGCGAGGAGAAATGGGCATCCTCGACTTTGGCGAACCGAAGGGGATCATCGGCGCGGGATACCGGATCTACTTTCGGAACGTGCTCCCTGCGATTGGCACGCTCATCTCCGGTGTCAGGGGTCCGTATGCTTATTTGCCGCGTTCGGTAAGCCGATTTCCTTCTCCCGAGGAGATGCTGGGACGCATGCGGGCCACCGGATTTCGCGAGGTTTCCTGGACACCCTACACCTTTGGCATTGCTGGCCTCTACCGCGGCAAGAAGTAACCGCTTCGGTCCGAGTCAGCTTCGTGCGAAGCTGTCGCGTAATGCTTCCTCAATCGAGTATTGGAAGACGTTCGCGTAGTCGGGCCCCAGGAATTGTTGCAGACGCGTCGTGTCCATCGTGTAGGAACCAATCATGTAGGGGAGCGCCTCCGGCGGAATCGAGGAAATGCCCCACTTCCACAACATCCTGAGAATCAAGCGGCATGCAGCCCGACTGGGGATCCGCTTGATGTTGGCGTGGGCGATTTCGGCACAAGTCTGAAGCGAAAGCGGTTCACCCGGAGCCGCCACGTTGAGAATGGTCACAGGTGGATCGGTGCTTGGCCGGCCTAACAGATGAACCAGCAGGCGCGCGACGTCATCGACATGGACGAACTGGAAGAGATGCTCCGGATATTTCTTCCCGCTTGGCAACATCAAGGGGAGCCGTTTCCCCTGCGCTCTCATCCGGGCTGCGCGAGGGCTCTTGCCCAGCGGCGTCCCGCGCAACGCCCCGACCATGTAATTCTGCATGCTCGCGCCGGTATAGATGTGCGGACGTAGAATATAACTCCGGCAATCGCCCAGGCTCTCCGCCCGATACCGGACCACCTCATCACTCTCTCGCTTATGCATGGCGTATGGGAGCGTGTGTGCCTTCAAGGGGAAGTCTTCTTTCACCGGTCCGGGTGTGTCAGGCCCATAAGCCGAGACACTGCTGGGAAAGATGAACTGTCGAACATGGCCACCAGTGCGATTGACCACGCTGATCGCCTCCATCACCCGGGCGGTGCCGGCCACATTGATCTGCCACATCCGATCGACGTCGAGCACTCCGTTGCGCTGCGGATCAAGAACGAATGCAAGGTGAACGACAGACCGGGCGCCAGTCTGTCGCAAGAGTTGCATCAGCTCCCGGCACGAAGATTCATGTCCGAGGTTCAGGGAGTGAAATTCGACCGGATACGAGGTGTCGGGTGGATGTAGATCCACCCCTACAACCCGAAACTCCGACAGCATGGGAAGCAGTCTGGTGCCAAGATTACCCGAGATTCCCGTGACCAGCACCGTCGAGCGAGCGTGCATCCCGAACCGCCTTTACTGGGGGGAACTGCTGTGTGGCGCTGGAGCGCTTGCTCCCGGCCGGCCCCCCATCGCCGGAGCACCGGTCGATGCGGGGCCGAAGTACTCCTCATTGAGAACCGGTGTCGCCGACTTGCTAATCTCTTCCAGCTTCGACTGTAGCCCCTGCTGCTGAAGGATCTTAGAGATTGCGTCTTTGACGTCGCTCATCGGAACTTGCTGGACCGAAACGACCTTATAGATGAACAACGCGCCCGGATCGACAAAAACTGGCGAAACCTCGCCCGCCTTCAGTTGAAATACCGACTCTTGATTGGGCGGCAAACTTCCGGGTCGCTTGGCACCCAACGAGACCTCGACCGGTCCTGCCGCCGATATGCCGGCAAGTTGGTAGGCATCTTGCTGAAGCTTTACCGGGTCGCCTCCGTCAACCCATTGTTGCCGCACCTTCTCGGCAGCGGCTTTCTCGTCGGCCTCGTTGGGCTTGGGTTTGTCGGGCCCTCCGGGGTTACGCGGTACGATGATCCGCTGGAGCGTAGCTTCCAGGTACTTGTTGCTGTTCTGGTTGTAGTAATCCTGGATTTGCTGGTCCGTCGGATGCGCGTACTCATCGGCAAAATGACGCTTCACGCTCTCCGCCAATACTTGATTGGAAACGAAATCCATTACTATCTTTACCTTGGGATCATTCTCCAGACCCAGGGCCCGCGCCGCATCCACGAAAACCAGAAGCTTCGCATAATTCGTGGCGAAGTTGCGCTTGGAGTCCGCCGGCATATTAGGCTGGAGTGCCTCGGTCAGCTTTTCGAAGTCCGCACGGGTCACGCTGCTAACGCAGTCCTTTGCCGGCGCAATACCCCCCGTCGCGACACACCCTCCTTGAAGAGTGATCACCGCCTGCTCCATTCCCACCGAGCTGGCGTTGGGGGCAGATGCGCTCTTGCCGGTGGCCGCAGCAATGGCGGCTTGCCGTTCAGGGCCATGCAGTGGCGGCGGAGGAGCCGGCGTAGGCCTGGCTGCTTGCGAATAAACTCTGGTACTGAGAGCACACGAGAGCGCAAAAATTGCCAGCGTTGCACGCTGCATATAAGGTTTTCCTCCGGGGTTGTGACGCCTGAAGCGGCGGTGTAGTTAGGAGAAATCGTATCATAGGGTGCCCGCCAAAGAACCCCTTTGTCGAGGCGCCCTTGAGTCATGGCCGAAGAGCAGAATAACGACCGGCAGCAGTCAGATAAAAAAGCAGTGGCACTCAACTCTGTGTTTGCGGCCATCGCCATCACCACGCTCAAAATCGTGGTCGGATTCACCACGGGCAGCTTGGGCATCCTCTCGGAAGCCGCTCATTCGGGCTTGGATTTGGTAGCGGCCGTTATCACTTACGTCTCGGTGCAGGTCTCGGACAAACCCGCGGACGCGACACACCAATACGGTCATGGCAAGTTTGAGAATTTCTCGGCATTCATCGAAACAGCTCTGCTGCTGGCCACCTGCATCTGGATCGTGTACGAGGCTTCCCGGCGACTGTTTTTCCACTCGGTCGAGATCGAACCCAGCCTTTGGGCTTTTGCCGTGATGGGGACATCCATCGTCGTCGATGTGTGGCGTTCCCGCAAACTTCGGCGAATTGCTGAGAAGTATGACAGCCAGGCCCTGCACGCCGACGCCCTGCATTTCAGTACTGACATCTGGTCCAGTTCCGTCGTGATTCTAGGACTCTTGCTGGTCCTTGCCGGTCGCCGGTATTCGCTGCCTTGGCTGGCGAAGGCCGACCCCGTCGCTGCTCTCGTCGTTGCCTGCATTGTGGTGTATGTGAGCTGGCGCCTGGCTCGCGAGACAGTGGACGCGCTACTCGACGGCGCTCCTGCCGGAATCCGTTCGAAGATTCTTGGCCAGGTCTCCCGGGTTAACGGCGTGCTTGCGGTGGATCGTGTCCGGATTCGCCGCGGCGGTAGCCGCTATTTCGCCGACGTCTCCGTGGCGATGCCGAGGAATGTTACCTTCCAGAAGTCAGAACAGGTAGCCAACGAAGCAGCCGCTGCGGTCCGTGATCTATTACCGGGCGCCGACGTCGTGGTGAATGCGGTGGCGCGGGCGGGACAGAAGGAGAGCCTATTCGACCGGATCCGGGCCGTCGCTACCCGTAATAACCTCAATGTTCACGACGTCAGCGTCCAGGTCGTCGACGGGGAATTGCACGTCGAGCAGCACGTAGAGTTGGACGAGCGCATGCCTCTGAAAGAAGCGCACGAAGCAGTGACACGACTGGAAGGCGAGATGCGCGCCGACGTCCCCGAAATTGCGGCCATACTGACCCACATCGAAAGCGAACCTGCCACGATCGAGACCAGCGACGGCTTTGTGAACGCATCCGACTTCGAACGCCGGATCGAACAGGTCGGCCGAAGCTTTCCCGAGGTCATCGACACTCACGAGCTGATCTTCAAGCGCGTGAATGGCCGTTTGTTCCTGTCATTGCACTGCACGCTGAAAGACGATCTACCGTTGTCGCGGGTGCATGATATCCAGACCGCGATGGAAAGCCGCTTCCGGCAGGAGATGCCGGAACTCTTTCGGGTGCTGATCCATCCTGAGCCGCAAACCGACAATCGCCGCTAGGCAAAATCAGAACAACTTTCGCAAGTCTCGGCGAAGAATCTTGCCCGATGCCGTGCGGGGAATACTCTGCACGAAGTGGATTTCACGTGGCATCTTATAGCTCGACAGCCGCTCCGCCACAAAATCGCGTAGCGCCTTGGTGGTTTCCTCCGTTTCGAGTTGTCCCGTGCGCAGAACGACGAATGCACAGGGTATCTCGTCACCAGCTTCGTCGGTGCGCGAGACCACGCCGCAATCGCGCACCGCTGGATGCTCGAGAAGTACGCTTTCAACCTCCGCTGGAGCGATGGAGAAACCCTTGTACTTCATCATCTCCTTGCGGCGATCGACAACGTAGTATTGACCTTGTTCGTCAACCCGTACCACATCTCCCGACCAATACCATCCGTCCTTCAGCACTGCCGCCGTGGCGTCCGGCGATTTCCAATAGCCCAGCATGAATTGCGGGCCTTTCATCACGAGCTCGCCGAGTTCCCCCGGCGCCACCTCTTTGTCGTTTTCATCGAGCACCCGGCACTCCGTCTCCGCGACAGGCCCCCCAATCGAATCGGCCCGGTAAAACGTGGGATCGATATAGCCCATGTGAGTTACGGGGGATGCTTCTGTCATTCCGTATCCCTGGCGGATCGGGATGCCCGTTGCGTTGGTGAAACGCCGGGCGAGGTCGGGCGCAAGCGGAGCAGCCCCCGACTTGACCCAACGAATCTGATGGTCACGCGGAAACCTCCCTTCCTCGGCGGCATGAGAGTACGCCAGCAGTGCGGGAGGAACGCACAGCGCTACCGTCACCCCTTCTGAGCTGGCGATACGGAGCGATGCATCGCAGTCGAACCGCGGCATGAGTACGGTGGTGCAGCCGCGCATCAGCGGCAGATTCAGCCCGATCGTGAGGCCATAGATGTGGTACAGCGGCAGAAAGCACAGGACGACGTCCTTCTCGCCGATGCATCCCGTCTCGCCCGAGGTCAACGTCTGGTAAACATTCGCCACAATGTTGTGATGGGTCAGCATCACGCCCTTGGGCAAGCCAGTCGTCCCGCTGGAGAAGGGAAGAGTCGCCAGTGTCAACCGCGAGTCACGCTCAGGCTGCGGAGGCGCAGCCGTCACAGACGATGTGTAAAGGTCCGAAAACGGCTGTGTCCCACCTTTTCCGTGAGTGCGCGTCGTGTAGACGTTGCGCAATTTCGGCAGTTCGCCGAGGTCGATCCCCTCCACTTGGCTGCCATCGCTGATTAGCGCGACCGCTTCCGAGATTTCCATCTGATAGTGCACTTCGCGGTCGCGATAGGTCGGATTCATGGTCGTCGGAATTGCGCCCGCCATGGTCGCTGCGTGGTACGCCACCCCGAACTCCCAACTGTTGGCCAGGTAAATCCCGATCATGTCACCGGGACGGATTCCCGAGGCGACAAATCCCCGCGCCGTGCGCTCCACCAGGTCCGCATATTCTCCGAACGTAATGTGACGATACGGTGTGCAGGAGGTATCAACGATGGCTACCTTGGCGGCATTCCGCCCGCATGATTCCAGCACTACGTCGTGAATGAATTGGTTACTCGGGTCGGCGTAAAGATGTCGTTGAGGTAGGGCTTGCGTGGTTGTCATGGTGACCGCGTGAGAGTGTAGCAGGAAATGGCTGAGTTGTAATACTCATGTCCTCGTGCGCCGATGAGCTGACGGCCAGCCAGATAAACTAAGCCTGCATGTTCTGGACTGCACTCATCGCTGGCGCGTTGTGCCTTGCAAGCTGGATCTATTTGTTGCTGGCGCACGGCGGGTTCTGGAAGGTCAAGACCCTGCTTGCGTCTACCGGGTCGCCCGCTGAACTTGATCGTCCGGTGGCCGTCATCATCCCGGCACGCAACGAAGCCGAGCACATCGGCGACGCGGTGCGCTCGCTGCTGCGCCAGACAACAGCCCACGCTTTGCACATCTTCGTCGTGGACGACGCCAGCACCGACGACACTGCCCAAATCGCCCGCGATGCAGCGTGCAACTCCGGCCCCTCCGATGTGGTCACCGTTATCTCCGGCAGCCCTCTGCCTGCAGGATGGACCGGCAAACTCTGGGCGCTCGAGCAGGGAATTCGCCAGGCGATCCTCCTCCGGCCGAAATTCCTGCTTTTCACCGACGCCGACATCCTGCATTCTCCGGGGAACATTGCGAGCCTGGTTTCCATAGCTGAGAACGGCGGTTATGACCTTGCTTCGTTCATGGTGAAGCTTCACTGCGGCACCTTACCCGAACGCCTTCTGGTTCCGCCTTTTGTCTTTTTCTTTTTCCTTCTCTATCCGCCGGCATGGATTCGTGACCCGCGTCGCAAGACCGCCGGCGCCGCCGGTGGTTGTGTCCTCATTCGGCCTGAGGCTTTGCAGAAGGCCGACGGTATCGCCGCGATCCAAAACCAGATCATCGACGACTGTGCCCTGGCGCGCGCGGTGAAGTGCACTGGCGGACGGGTGTGGCTGGGTATGACCGCCGACACCCACAGCGCGCGCGTGTATGGCACTTTCGCAGAAATCGAGCGCATGATCGCGCGAACTGCCTTCAACCAGTTGCATCATTCGCTCTGGCTCCTGCTGGGGTCCATACTCGGCCTTACGCTGGCCTACCTCGTACCACTAATGCTGCTCGTTACCGGCGATTGGCGTCTGGCCATCCTGGGCGCGCTGAGCTGGGCACTGATGGCGCTCATTTATCTTCCGATGGTCAGGTTCTACGGACTGTCTGTGCTCTGGGCCCTCACGCTCCCATTTGCCGCGTGCTTCTATATGGCCGCAACCCTGCATTCCGCTTTCAAGTTCTTGCTGGGACGGGGCGGAGAGTGGAAAGGGCGTTCCCAGGACCAGAGTCCCGTGGCAAACCTGGAGGCTGACCGTTGAGACGCCCGACCGGCGCGTTGCCGACGAAAGATCGCCACATCGGACTAGCTCGACGCTTGTCGAAGCTTGGCTACTGTTCTCGCTCGGATGGCTTTGAGTTGGTTCGGGCCGGACGGGTCACCGTGAATGGCCAGGTCCGCCTCGACCCCGAGTTTCCCGTACGAGATGCCGACCTCATCACCGTTGACGGCGAACCATTGAGTGCACCAGCCAAGATTTATCTGGCAATGAACAAGCCCCGCGGAGTCGTGACGACAGCCGCAGACGAGCAAGGGCGTCCGACGGTTTACTCTCTGCTTGATCCGGGACTGCCCTGGGTTGGACCCATTGGCCGGCTGGACCAAGCGAGCGAAGGCCTGTTGCTCTTCACCAACGACTCCGAATGGGCGGCCAGCATCACTGCACCCGGCTCGGAGATCGCTAAGACCTACCAAGCGCAGATCTCTTGTGTTGCTGATGAAACTCTCCTTGCTTCCTTGCGCCGCGGAGTCTCCAGCGACGGCGAGTTGCTTCGTGCCGCGAGCGCCTCCATCGTGAGAACAGGCGCGAAGAACTCTTGGATTGAGATTGTTCTTCACGAAGGCAGAAACCGCCAGATTCGTCGCATGTTGAAAGCTCTCGACATCGACGTCTTGCGCTTGGTCCGTGTCTCGATTGGTCCTATTGCGCTCGGCGATTTAGCCAAGGGAGCTGTTCGCCCTTTCACAAAACAGGAAAAAGCCGCCCTCGACCTTGCACTTTCACGCGCCTCGCTCAGAAGACCTTCTTCAGGTCGAGCTTGACCTCGGGATGCTCCTTCTGCCCACTCACATTGACCGGCAAGTACGTTCCTGCATTGTGCTTGGCGAAGAGTGGATCAATCGGCTTGAGCAAAATGCGTTTGGCTCCGGTCATCGTCTGCGACACGTGGGCTTGGAGCCGCACTTGCCCGGTAAAGTCGATCTGGCCTGTGGGCAATTCGTAGGAGCCCTGTATCTGCGCATCCGCTCCCGGAACGTCGAATTGGAACTTCTTGAAAGTGAGTTTGGCATTCCGTAAATCAAACGTTCCACTTAAATCGGCTTTTACCCCTGAAATCGTCTCGTCGTCGGGTCGCCCTTGTGCTCTCCGGCTCAAACCATCGATCGTGTCTTTGACTTTGTCGTCGGTGAAGTGCGCCCCTTGCACGCTGAAGGTGCCGCCAAGCTGAATCTTGCTGAGCACCGCCTCCTTGCCGGGAGGGATGACCAGCTTGCAGCGGGCTGAAAGCGGCCCTGTAATCAACGGCTTGGGTGAGTCGATTGCGAGCTGAAACATGTCCTCAACCGTCGCCTTTCCGATATCGACATCGAGGGAGACGGTCTTGCCGGGTTTGCCTGGCTCGCCGGCAACTTCGCCCTTCGCCACGAAACTCGAGTTCAGAAAGTGGGCATTCACCGGCTGGAGATATGTGTTGCCATTCGTTCCGTCAACGATGGCGTGAAACTGCGTCGAAAGGTGTACCGCGCGGGCGCCGCGATCGAGCTTGAAGTCTGGAGTCTCAGTTGTGCCATCCACCACAATCTCATCTAGCTCGCCCGTGAAGTCCCCAGTGGAAGACAAGATCCCGGAAATCCCATTGAAGATGGAGAGGTCTGCGTTCTCAAACACGTAGTGTCCGGCCACCGGAGTATCCGATGGCGAGTCCAGGTTCCACGGGCCAAATTTGCCGGAGGTATGGATGACCCCGGGCGGCTTGGGATTCGTAAGGTTCGACGTGAACCGCATCGGCTGTCCAATTCCGGCGCTGTGCAGCGTGAGCGCCATCAACTCCCATTCCATCGGCTCCCGTCCTTGCTGCTTGGGAAGCACGTAGAGCTTGGTGCCATCGGCGTCGAGGCGGTCGATCTCAAAGTTCGCCAGCCGGACGTGACGTTTAGGAGGAGGAGGAGTTCCCGGCGCCTTACTTCCCTTGGGAGGAACGTTGATCACCATTCCTTCCAGCTTGACCCACGACAAGTGGACCGGTCTGCGCAGCAGTTGCACCGGAAACGCCTCGGCCGTGACATGTTTGATCGTCAGAAACGGAGGCAGGTCGTCACCTCGCTTGTTCGGAAGCACAAAATTATCCAGAGTCACCCGGAACACCGGAACGACGCTGACATGGAGGTTCTGCAGCTGCACGTCGCTGCCGTAATGCTCTCTGAGGGCGGAGAGTACGCGGTCCTGCAACCAGCTCTCGACCGGTCTGGGCACGGAGACGAGCGCCAGGAAGACCAGTAGTCCAAGTCCCAGGAGGACAACCAAAGCTATAACGATAAACTTTGTAGCGCGGCGCAAAGCCATAAGGCAAGGTTCATCAACGTTTGAGCTTCATAACATAGCAGTTTGACCGCGGAAATGCAGTCAGGCGAATACCTGACGTCCAGATTTACTATCGTGATGGTTCAGATTCCCAGGCCGCGGCGAATCTCCGCCACAAGGTCAGGAACTTTGCCATCAACGTTGACCGCCAGCGCACGCTCGGGCTCTTCCAGCGCAGCAAACTGGCTGGAAAGCAATGCGGGATCCATGTAATGACCGTGTCTCGCTGCCAGGCGCTCCCCGATCAGCTTCGCCGTACCTTTCAGATAAACCAACTTGACCTCGGGTGAAATCAAGAGTTGCTCGCGATAGCCCCGCTTCAGTGCGGAGCAGGCCAGAACCACGTTGGCACCCGTCCGCAGCCACTCCACAATTGCCTCGTGAAGGACCGCCAGCCACGGGGCACGGTCCGCATCGTCGAGCGGAATTGCCGCGCCCATTTTGGCTACATTCGCCGGCGGGTGATAGTCGTCCGCATCAACGAACTTCCAGCCTAGAGACCTCGCCAACTGCTGTCCGACTGTAGTTTTGCCGGCGCCGGTGACACCCATCAGGAGGATGACCATTCTTAGTCGGCGGCCGCTCGGGAAGCGGCTCGATCGAGCACGAAGTGGTCCATCGCGTACGCGAAACCGTCCTGATTGTTGGTCCGCGTAACAAAGGTAGCTTGGGCCTTCACCTCATCGAATGCATTTCCCATGGCGACGCTGATTCCGCTTTGGTGGAACATCAACGCGTCCGTGCTCATGTCGCCAATCGTGGCGATGTTTTCGGTGGGGATCTGGAGCATCTCCGAAAGCATGAGGATGACCTCACCCTTGTTGGCTTTTGCATTGGTGACGTCCAGATAATAGGGGCTCGATCTGGTCGCCGAAATACCTGGGTTCGCGGCCCCCGTCAGCTCTTTCTCAGCTGCCGCCAGGGCATCATGGTCGTCGCTGACGCCCACCAGTTTGAGCACCTCAAATTTCGACATGTCACGCGTTGTCAGGTGCGTAGCCTTGCGGCCCATCTGATCTTCATGGTGCGCGACATGCACGCCAGTCGGATTGCTCACATACCAGTCGCTATCCGTCCACACCCACAAGTCGAAGCCATGCTGGAAAATGTCGTCCGCCACCCTCTGCGCGTCTGCCGGCGACATGGGTACTTTGCGCAGCACCGTCTCATCCGCACCAATGATCAGGGCGCCATTAAAGCACGCCGACGGTTCCCGTACTTCCAGTTCGCGAAGCAAATCGCGGGTCATTCGGGGCGGGCGCGCGCTCGCGATGGTGAATCGGATTCCCGCCTGATAAAGCCGTTGGACGGCAGCCGGTGCGCCCCGCGTAAGCTCCTTGTTATCGTCGAGCAGGGTGCCGTCAACATCCGAAACCACCAGCGCTACGCGGGCCATCGTAATCATTGCTTGTTCCCGCCATCGTCGCGTACCAGCGAACGCCACCGGTGGCGGTCGTAGCGAATCAGCGAATCGGCCTTCGCAGGCCCCTCGCTCCCGGCCGCGTAGTTCGGGAACTCCGGCGGCGGAAGCTGCCCCCAGGCCTCAAGTATCGGAGTGATAATTCGCCACTCTGCCTCGACTTCGTCGCGACGGGTAAAAAGCGTGGCATCCCCGCGCATGGCATCGAGCAACAGGGTTTCATACGCCACCGGGGTTGCCGTTCCGAAAGCATCGCGATACGAGAAATCCATGTTGACCCGGCTCGACCGCATATGAGTTCCGGGCGTCTTGGCCTCGAAATTCAGCGAGATGCCCTCATTGGGCTGGATGCGCATCGTGATGATGTTGTGATGTACATCCTCCTGGCTGCGTGCGAACAATGCCTGCGGAGTACGCTTGAAATGAACAGCTATTTCCGTCAACTGGTTCGCCAACCGCTTCCCCGCACGGACGTAGAACGGCACCCCTGCCCATCTCCAGTTGTCCACGTGAAACTCCACGGCAACGTAAGTTTCGGTCATGGACTTCGGATTAACGCCGGGCTCCTGCCGATAGCCGGGAACCTCCTTGCCATCGATCTTGCCCGGGCCGTACTGCCCGCGAATCGTGCGTGCTGCCACTTCGTCCAGCGACATCGGCCGGATGGCGCGCAACACCTGAACTTTCTGTTCCCGCACCGAGTCCGCATCGAAAGCCACTGGAGGCTCCATCGCGGTGAGCGTGAGGAGTTGCAGCAGGTGATTCGCGACCATGTCGCGCAGGGCGCCGGTTTCCTCGTAGAACGCCGCCCGATTTTCGACGCCTAGTTTCTCGGCGGCGGTGATCTCGATGTAATCAATATTGTTGCGGTTCCAGATCGGCTCGAACATCGAGTTGCCGAACCGGAACATAATGATGTTTTGTACTGTTTCTTTGCCGAGGTAGTGGTCGATCCGATAAATGGAGCCCTCGGGGAAGACGTGCGACACGATGTCATTCAGTTCTTGCGCACTCTTCAGGTCATGCCCGAATGGCTTTTCGAGGATGATCCGTGTCCAGCCGCCCGAATTAGATGCCAAGCCGGCCTCTCCCAGCCCTTCCACAATCGGCGGAGCCAGCGATGCCGGCGTTGATACATAGAACAGCACATTCTGGCTGGCGCCGTTCGCCTGCATCTCTTTGATCTTCGTCTTCAGCGCAGGAAAGAACTCGCGGCTGTTGGCATCACCCACCAGGTAATGCAGCCGCTTCGCGAACGCTTCCCATCCCTCTTCGCTGTAATTACGGGCGTCTTTCGATGCCGCGGCGCCTTCGTGCATCCGGCTGCGGAACTCATCGTCGTTGAGTTCAGTCCGTCCGATTCCGAGTACATCGAAGTTTGGATTCGTGCATCCCAGGCATGCCAGGTCGTAGAGCGCTGGAATCAGTTTGCGGCGAGTCAGATCACCCGTTCCGCCAAATATCACCAATAAGCAAGAATCCCCTTTGGGCAGTCGAGGGGAAAGGATCTTGACCTCATCTTGTACAGCGGTACTCACTTCTTACCTCCAACGGATGTGCCAGAGTGTTTCTGCACCTCGTTCCAATGCGTATGGACGAATCCCGCATGGGGGCGGTCGGTGCGCTGATAGGTGTGAGCTCCGAAGTAATCGCGTTGGGCCTGGGTTAAGTTCTGGGGCAATTGCGCGCTGCGATAGCCGTCGAAATACGACAGCGATGCGGAAAGCGCAGGAACGGGTATTCCGAGATGTACGGCAGTTGCGATCAGCCAGCGCCAGGATTGTTCACTGCGGCGAATCCAGTTCATGCAGTCCAAGTCGAGCAGCAGGTTGGGAAGGTCGGGCTGGCGCTCGAAGGCGCGCATGATGGTGTCGAGAAAACGCGCGCGAATGATGCATCCACCCTTCCAGATTCGCGCCAACTCGCGCAGGTTGATGTTCCATGCCCATTCCCGCGAGCCCGCGCGAATCAGGCTCATGCCCTGCGCGTATGAACAAATCTTTGACGCGTAAAGCGCGTCATGCACTGCCCGGACAAATTCCTTTTTGTCTCCACCGAATTCGCTCCCGGCGGAGCTATGAATCAACTGGCTTGCAATCACCCGCTCATCCTTCATGCTCGACAAAAAGCGTGCGTCAATGGCAGCCGCTATCGTGGGCACAACAACGCCGAGATCGAGCGCCACCTGCGCCGTCCACATTCCGGTACCCTTCTGGCCGGCTTTGTCGAGGATCATCTCCACCAATGGATTGCCCGTCTCCGGGTCGACAGCACCGAAGATCCGCGCGGTAATGTCGATCAAGTACGATTCGAGCGGCCCACGGTTCCATTCTGCGAAGATGTCGGCAATTTCCAGTGCGCTCAGGCCGATCCCTTTCTTGAGCAATTCGTAGGCCTCGGCAATAAGCTGCATATCGCCGTACTCAATCCCGTTGTGCACCATTTTTACGAAGTGCCCCGCGCCATCCGGGCCAATATAAGTAACGCAAGGCCCGGAATCGCTCTTGGCGGCAATCGATTGCAGGATTGGGGCGAGGTGCTCGTACGATTCGCGGGATCCGCCCGGCATAAGCGAAGCACCGTGGCGCGCTCCCTCTTCGCCACCCGAGATACCCATCCCGAAAAAGTGAACCATCGTCTGGCGTGCGTTGTTCTCGCGGCGGATCGTGTCCTTGAAGAACGAATTGCCGCCATCGATCACGATGTCGCCTGGCGCCAGGTAAGGCCCAAGCTTCTGCAGTGTCTGGTCGATAGGATCGCCCGCCTTGATCATCATCAGGATGCGGCGGGGACGCTCCAGCGACCGGCAGAATTCCTGTAGGGACTTGGCGCCGATGAGGGGCGGGTCCGGATTCTTCTGGAGAAATCGATCGACCCACTCGGTCTCGAGGTTCCAAACAGCTACCGGCCGCCCATGGTCCGCTACGTTCAGGGCAAGGTTGGCGCCCATCACGCCCAGACCGATTACACCAAATTGCGCAGTCCTGAGACCGGTTTTGACTGGCATTAGTTCTTCTTCCTGGGACAACCCTCTAATCGTTTGGTGGTGCGACTTCCAAGGAGCCCAGCACGGAGATGTAAAGCTGATTTCTCCGTGTCCTCCGCGCCTCCTTGGTGAGAGTTATCGCTTCGCTCTCTCCATGCTAAACCGAGCCTTGGCGATTACGTTGTCCACCGTAAACCCGAAGTGGCTCATCAGCTCTTTGATCGGTGCCGAGGCACCGAAGTCATCACGACCAACCGCCTCGCCGTAGTCGCCGATGTACCGCTCCCAACCCAGCGTCGCGCCGGCTTCAACCGACACCCGCGCCCTCACCGCCGGCGGAAATACCTGCTGTTTGTATTCGTCCGGCTGCTTCTCGAAGACCTCCCAGCACGGCATCGACACCACTCGCGCCTTCACGCCTTCCGCCGTCAGCTTCTCGTAAGCGCCCAGGCAAAGCTGGACCTCGGAACCCGTACCCATCAGGATGAGCTCCGGTGTGCCGCCGGAATCCGCCAGCACATACGCTCCCTTGGCGACACCCGCCGCCGAGGCATACTTCGTGCGGTCGATAGTCGGGACCGCCTGCCGGGTCAGCGCCATCAGCGCAGGCTCATGCTTCAGCGGCATGATGTACCGCCACGTCTCGGCGACCTCATTAGCATCGGCCGGGCGGAAGACCAGCAGCCGCGGTATCGCACGCAACGACATCAGTTGCTCAATCGGCTGATGCGTCGGCCCATCTTCTCCCAAGCCGATCGAATCGTGCGTGTAAATCAGAATCACCGGCAGGTCCATCAGCGCTGCCAGGCGAATCGCCGGACGCATGTAATCAGTGAAGATAAAGAACGTCGAGCCATACGGACGCACCAGCGAGAGTGACATGCCATTCACGGCCGCACCCATCGCGTGTTCTCGGATGCCGAAGTGGAAATTGCGGCCATCGCACTCATTGCGCTCGAAGCTTCCTGCGTCCTTGATCAGGGTCTTAGTGGACGGCGCCAAATCCGCTGCGCCGCCGATCAGCCACGGCACGTTCTTCGCGACCGCATTCAAGACCTTGTTGTCCGACTCGCGCGTGGCCACACCCTTCGGATCAGCAGGGAACGTCGGGATGTCCTTGTCCCAGCCCTTGGGCAAGTCCCGCTTCGCCATCAACTCCCATTCTGCCGCCAGGTCGGGGAACGCCTGCGCCCAGGCTTTGTACCTGGCGTCCCACTCCTGCTCCCATTTCGCGCCCCGCTCGACAGCCTTGCCCATATAAGCTTTCGCTTCTTCGGGAACCAGGAACTGCGCATCGGGAGGCCAGCCGTAATCCAGCTTGGTCAGCCGGATTTCCTCCGCGCCTAGCGGCTCGCCGTGCGCCTCGGCAGTGTCCTGTTTGTGAGGAGATCCATAGCCGATATGGCTGTTCACGATGATGAGCGACGGCCTCACCGTCTCCTGCTGGGCAGTGTGGATTGCGCGGTCCAGCGCCTCGAGGTCGTTGACATCGCTCACGTGCTGCACGTTCCAATGCCAGCCCATGAAACGCGTGCCGACGTCGTCGGAAAACGCCAGGGAAGTATTGCCCTCAATCGTGATGTGATTGTTGTCGTAGAACCAGATGAGGTTCGACAGCCCAAGATGTCCCGCGAGAGAGGCCGCTTCGTTCGAGACGCCCTCCATCATGTCCCCGTCGCCGCATACCGCGTAGATGCGGTAATCGAACACATCGTGTCCGTCGCGGTTAAAGCGCTTGGCCAGCCAGCGTTGCGCGATCGCAAAGCCCACGGAATTCGACACCCCCTGGCCCAGCGGGCCCGTGGTGACCTCGATTCCCGGGGTCAGGCCATACTCCGGATGCCCCGGTGTCTTCGAATCCCATTGCCGGAAGTTCTTCAGGTCGTCGAGCGTCAGGTCGTAACCGGTGAGAAATAGCATCGAATACTGCAGCATCGAGGCATGGCCGTTCGACAGGATGAAGCGGTCGCGCCCCTCCCACTTTGGGTCACGCGGGTTGTAGCGCATGACGCGGTCCCACAGTACAAATGCCAGCGGAGCCAGCGCCATCGGGGTTCCCGGATGTCCGCTGTTGGCCTTCTGCACTGCATCCATCGAAAGCGTGCGCACCGTATTGATGCACAACTGCTCCAGCTTCTTCTGCGCCTCTTTGTCCTGAAGCTTCTCGTCAACCTGAGGGGCAACTGTGGTTTGGCTACTCACCGTGGGCAACCTTTCTCCCGTGCTGCGGGACCTTCACTTGGTGATCTCGACCTGAAAATTCGAACCCTGCCACTGTAACGTCTGGGGCCAGTAAAAGGTGAATCGTATCGGAATCGTCTGAGTCTTTTCCACTTCGATGTCCACATACTCGATGCCGAGGGAAGTCGGGGTGGACGCCGTGTCCCGCACCGACACCCAATTATCGTCGCTCCAGTGCAACGTGAACGACGAAGGCGAAAGAATCCGCAGTAGCCCTCCGGCTTCAATGCACTTCACCTGCCGGTTCATCTTCCAGATTTCGATGCACTTCCGGGGCTTGTCGTTGCGGTATCGCTCCGCTACTGAATCCACAAGGTCGAAGATCTTCTTGTCCACCATGGAGCGTAGTAGCCGCACATAGTTCGCATGCGCCCACATTAGCGGATCAGCCGACCCCGTTGCCCGTCCAAAGTACATATGTTCTTCCGGCAAATCGGGAGCATCCCACACCTGTTCCGGAATCATCCCCACGCCCGTCGTGAACTTCTCGATCGCCGACAGATACGGGCGGACGTCTCGCCCTGCGGCCAGTTCGTACATCGCTCGCTCTAACGTCAGCAGAGGCCAGGGACGTCCCACTCCCCATCCGTCGTAGGCGCTCCCGTCGTCGCGCTGTCCGTAACCGTCGTGGTTGTAACGCTTCCAGCACGGTCCAAACGGCGTATCGACTTTGAGCACCGCATCGATGACTTTCAACGACTGTTCGATCAACGGATCGCCCGGTGCACGCACCCCCAGCCGCACCAACTCCAGAAAACCGGCGTCCACAATATCTTTTGCCGGATATTCATAGGGCTCGCCCGGTGGTTGATTAGCCAGCGTCAGCATCCCCGAATTGGGGTCTTCATCGCCGCAGGCACCATGCTCGCTGATCCCCGGATTAATGCGGATGTAATAGCGGCTAATCCCCGGCACCAGCGTCCCTTGGTCGGTAACCGTCCACTTCTCAATGTGCGACTCTAGGAAGTCCGCGTAAGTGCGCACAAACTCAGCATCTTCTGTGCTGCCACGCGCCTCGATGAAATCCGCGGCGCAAATCAGTCCCGCGATGTTCGAAGCCAGCGTTGACGGAGAGTATCCGCCCGCCTCTTCCCAGCGCTCCTGCGCTGTCGCTGGGCCTTCGCGTATCAGGTACCCGCACGCCCGCCGTACCGTGACATAGGGATCGAACTTACCCAGCCCATCCGACTTCCACAGCCGCCACGCCAGAATGATGGGGAACGACACCTCATCCAGCTGCACGCCCGTCCAGTAAGGATGCCCGTCGATCCAGAAATTCTGGTAGAACCCGCCATCTTCCCGCTGCGTAATGGCGAGGTAGATCATGGCGCGCAACGGTGTACTCGTGTCGCCTACCGCCAGCAGGCCTGACGCGCCCTCCACCATGTCGCGCGTCCACACTAGGTGATAGCCGCCTAGATCGTCGTCACCCTTCTCCTCGCCCCAGGGAATGCTAAGGCTCGCAATCATGGCTCCGGGATAGATCTTGTCTTCATGGGCCAGCAACAAATTCACGCTGCGTTCGAACAGCGTCGAGTCCAGTTCCGCAATCTTGTCGATCAGGGAATAGCGTTTCCCGGTGCGCTCCCACTGGCTGATGAAGCTCTGAAGTGTTATCTCGAATGGAATGCACAACGACTGGAACACCATGGCGCTGGCATTGTGCTGCGTGTGCCCAAAGCCCAGAGCCAGCGAGAACTCCGTCCCGGTCGAAAGGTCAATCTCTCCAGTCAGTGCGATATTGCCGTCCAAGGCCGAGTCATAGGTCCAATCCATCTGGAAGTTATGCGCCAAATCGGTCCAGCCGTCATTCACGCCAACGTAACCGCACGACAATCGCGAGAAGGGAAGACCAGCCGCTATGGTCAGATACACATCGTCGCGATAGGCGACCAGAAACTCCCTCCCGCGCGCTTCCACCACCTTGCCGTTGTTGTGCATGCCGCCAATCTGGAGGTGCGGCGCGCACAGCACGTAGAGATGTAGCCGGCCTTTCCACTTGGGCGCGACATTGAACTTCGTGTGTACCAGCAGGCAACTCAAGTGCGGATCGCCGATGATTTGTTTTTCGATGCTGTAGCGCCCATCGGGATCGGTATTAGTAACTTTGAATCCTAATGCCGTCGGCGAGACACACTCGATCTCGCTGCGCATATGCCGCCGCTCGTCGTGGAAAAAGCTCTCCCCATCGGTGACTAGGTACTGCAGATCGCGGATTTGCGGCGTATCTATAGTGGGGTAGTACACCTCGGTGACTACACCGTTGGCAATGGTGTACCACACGCGGTTAGACACCGCGTACGCTGTTCCGACCGCATCTTTGGCGCCCCGCGACCATCGCGGAGTAATTCCCGGCCCGCCCGGCGCTGGATTGGAACCGTTCATCGCCTACGTCGTCCCTCTTTGCAGAGCGGCACGGCAAGCGCTATCGGTGCCCGACCAGCGCCTTCCGCGATTTTGCCGCCTTCCGGTAGAACACCAAGTGTATCGAAGCCTGCGCTACCGGCGACCTGTTTCGTTGAATATTAACCGCCGCACCTCTACCCACACTAAATAAGGCCCGGCGTCTTTCACCGGGCCACGTCGCCGCGCCGTATGCCACAGAGCCTGAGCCATCAGAGGAGCCAACCTTCGCGGTGTGCACAGCCTAAGCACTCAGGAGCAACGAATCACAAGTTACTAATTACGAGTCTTCCTCACTTCTGCACCCCCGCTGGCTTCATCGCTTTGGACTTACCCGCCGCGCCCTTTCCCGACAACTCGTCGGCCAAGGCATCGGCATGGTAAATCTTCCGTAGCGCTTCCATGATTGCCCGCGAATCGGTCGCGATGGAGCGGCCCACCACGTCGTCATACACGAAGTTCCACGGCAACGATTCGATGTTGCCATCGAAGATGATCCCCACCACCTCGGCATTCTTGTTGATGACCGGGCTGCCCGAATTACCTCCGATGATGTCCGGCGTCGAAACCGTGTCGAACGGCGTATTCAGATCGATCGACCCCTTCGACTTGATCCAGCTTGCCGGCAACTCGTACGGAGGCTTGCTGCCGTGCTGGGCTGCATGCTCGTATGCACCGCCCATCGTCGTGTACCACGGCACATGCTGGCCGTTCAGTTCGTATCCTTTTACGGCTCCATAGCTCAAGCGAAGGGTGAACGTCGCATCCGGAGGGACGCTGAATCCGCCCTGGGCAAAGCGCAGCTTGGCAATGTCGCCCGCGTTCTTGCGGAAGGCCGACTGCACTTCATCTTCATCCTTCTGGTGGAGTGCGCTCGCCGTCGGCTCAATCTGTCGCATGAGGACAATCAACGGATCGGTGCTGGCATCGACTGCCGCCTTGCCGCCGTCATACAGCTGTTTGCGGACCGCAACATCCTGCAGTTGGGTGCCGGCGATTAACTCCTTCGCACGCTCGTCGGCTGACTTTCCCGCCAGCGCCATCACCACCACTTCGTTGTTCGCGCCGAGGTGTTCCTGCATTTCCGTAAGGCTCTCGGCGAGCTGAAGCTGTTCCAGGTCCTTGTAAACCGGTGCGGTGGAGAACAGTCGCTGCTCGACGGTTGGCAAGGCCGAATCCTGGAAGCCACGGATACGCCGATTACTGGGCTTCTGCTTCTCCGTTGTGGCGCGAACGATGGTGCGGGCATACCGCGCCAGATCACCGCGGAACCCGGCGAGGTTGTCCACGTAGGCGAACGGCAGGAACATCTCCTTCTGCACCCCGACCGCCGTGGAAATGGTGGCCCACGGGTCGCCGTATTCCTGCTTCAGCTTGGAATCTGCCGCTTCATATCCCTGGAGCGATTTTTCCTCGGCCGTCTTTCTCGCCATCAACTGCTTGTCAAGCAGGCCGCCTTGGTAACCGTTGATCGCTTTGTAGCCGTTCTGCAGCCCAAACAGATCGCTCTGTGCCTCGCGCGCCTTTTCCGGTGACTCGTCGCTGAACTTCTGCAACATGTCGATGCGCCGCTTCAACGTCTTGAGCTGCCACGGATATTGCGTGTCCCGCAGGAACATCAATTGGTCCATGGTCAGAAGGCGGCCGGTGCGGCCGGGATGACCCGAAACAAAGACCAGATCGCCGTCCTTAATCCCCGTGCTCGACCACTTCAGGTAGTTGTCGGTCTTGGCCGGCTTGTCGTTCTCGTAGGCGCGGAAGAACGAAATGTCCAGGTCATACCGCGGATATTCGAAGTTGTCGGGATCCCCGCCGAAAAATGCGATATCGAACTCCGGCGCCATCACCAGCCGGATGTCGCTATACCGCTTGTACTTGTAAAGATGGTAGAGCGCGCCGGAATAGAGCGTAACCACGTCGCAACGCAGGCCGTTGATCGAGCAGTCCTTTTCCAGTGCCGACATCGCTTCCAGTTGCGCCTTGCCTGCATCCACGGCCGACATGTCCGGCTTCGCCGCAGCATTCACTTTGGCGGTAACGTCTTCGATGCCTTCCAGCACGACAAATTCAACCCCGGGACATTTCGGCTCATCAGCCTGCGTGGGAGCATAAAAACCGTTCTTCATGTAGTCCTTTCCGCCCGTGGAAAGGTCATGGATGCATCCCTGCGCAATGTGGTGGTTGGTGAAAATCAATCCATCGGGGGAAACGAACGACGACGACCCGTTCGGGGCCCGCGCCGAAGACAACCGGACGTGATCGAGCCATTCCTGCGAGGGAGCGAAGCCATACTTGGCCTTCACCTTATCGCCCGGGAACGCATTAAACAGCCACATTCCGTCATCGGCGAAGGCGACGGAAGTGAGTAGGAAACACAGAAATAGAAGACAAGCGCAAACCCGTTTAGTCATGAGAGCTCCGCAAGCGGCAACGCCGCGAGATACTTGCCTGAATAGACTGCTGTTAGCAAACTTTTAACTATAACCCCCGCCCGATGGAGCGGCAATTCCGAGAGCATCCGACCTCACGCAGTTTCGTTTGAGTTTTCCCTTTTCGGGAAAGATTAGCCACTTTCGTCACCCAACCTGCGATTTTGCGTGGCAGCAAGCGAAAAACGCGATAACACT
Source organism: uncultured Acidobacteriaceae bacterium (assembly GCA_963738905.1). Taxonomy (GTDB): domain Bacteria; phylum Acidobacteriota; class Terriglobia; order Terriglobales; family Acidobacteriaceae; genus DASRAA01. The sequence continues at coordinate 659,608 of CAVTYG010000002.1, read as the reverse complement.
AGACATGGTTACCTGTGCCGGCGGGAGGAAAGACCTTTGGCCTCTTGCTGCAAGCAGTTCCAGGAGTCAGTGAAAGGATCGAACGCTACTGGCTAAGTCCTTATAATGGAATCATGTACATATAAGTTATTTGTTTGCACGCCTTTGCGAGCAATTCGTTGTATAAGTGCTTGATTTTAAACGGGTGGGGAGGGGAGGGGTACAGAATCCACGCGCTTATTCGGTGGCTCACCGCTACGCTGTCTGATAAAACATGAGATGTGCCAGGTTGCGAACCAGCCGGGTTCCGCGTCCCGCCATTGCCCTCACAGCGTAGGACTTAACGCCGCCAGCTAGCGGCACGAGGTATTCATGTCAATTCTTCAATCGTCGAAAGGCCTCGAAGGCGTCACGGCCGTCAACTCAGGCATTTGCTATATCGATGGCGATCAAGGCGTGCTCGCCTATCGCGGCATTGATATTCACGAACTGGCCGACAGCTCCAACTTCGAGGAATGCTGCTACCTGCTGTGGTTTGGCCAGCTTCCCAATCGCGCCCAGCTGCAGGAGTTGAAGCTCAACCTGGCGCGTGAGCGCAAACTGGATGCCTCCATCATCAGCCTGCTGCGTCAGGCGCCCAAGCATGCCTTGCCGATGGACGTTCTGCGGACGATTGTCTCCGCCCTGTCCTTCTACGATCCGGAAGAAAAGGTCAACGACGCCGAAGCCAACCTGCGCAAATCGATCCGCCTGACCTCGCAAATCGCGTACGTTGTGGCGGCCTACGATCGAATCCGCAAAGGCAGGCCCCTCATCGAGCCTGATCGAACCCTGTCGCATGCAGCGAACTTCCTATACCAGCTAAACGGCGAGATACCGGGTGCAACCGCTGAACGCGCGCTCGATATCGCACTCATCCTCCATGCCGACCACGAACTGAACGCCTCCACCTTTGCCGCACGCGTTGTCGCGGCAACGCTCAGCGATATGCATTCCGCGATTACCGCGGCGATTGGCGCGCTGAAAGGCCCCTTGCACGGCGGTGCAAATGAAGCAGTGTTCCGCATCCTGGAAGCCATCGATTCCTCCGGCGCCGACCCGGTGGATTACGTAAAGGGAATGCTGGCCCAGAAAAAGAAAATTCCCGGCTTCGGCCATCGGGTCTATCACACGGAGGACCCTCGCGCCACGCATCTGCGCACCATGTCGCGCGATCTGGGCAACTCCAGCGGCGTTCCCAAGTGGTTCGATATTTCCCGCAAGATCGAGGAATACGTCGTCACCGACCGCAAGTTGAACGCCAACGTTGACTTCTACTCGGCATCGACCTATCACACGCTGGGCATCGACATCGACCTGTTCACCCCGGTGTTTGCGGTCTCGCGCATCTCCGGCTGGACGGCCCACGTCATGGAGCAGTTGAACGACAATCGCCTGATCCGTCCACGTGCCGAATACCAGGGCCCGATCTACCCCAACAAGTACGTGGCCATGGAGCAACGGTCGTGATGAGAGAGGCGCGGGCGTAGGAAAACAAAAAACGTTCTCCGCGCCTCCATGTCTCCGTGGTGAATCCTTTCTGCCGCGTTAAGTGAGAATCCGGCATCCCCATTTTTGAATCTAACTAACACGATAAAATAGGTTTAACGATGCACCGGGTTTACCTCGACAACAACGCGACGAGCCCGCTTCTTCCTGAAGTCTTTGAGGCGATGAAGCCTTACTTTCTGGAGAAGTTCGGCAATGCCTCGTCGATCCATCAGCAAGGTCAGCAAGCGCGCGCTGCGGTTGAGCACGCACGCGAGCAGCTTTCCGAACTGGTGAATTGTCGTCCCGCAGAGATTGTCTTCACCAGCGGCGGAACCGAAGGCGACAATCTAGCGCTGTTTGGTTTGGCGAAACCCGGTGATCACGTGATTACCTCGGCGATCGAGCATCACGCGGTGCTGAACTCCTGCAAGCGTCTCGAAGACTCCGGTTGCGAAGTGACCTATCTTCCTGTCGATGGACGCGCGTTGGTTGATCCCGACGACGTTCGGCGTGCGATCGGTGCGAATACAAAGCTGATCAGCATTATCTTCGCCAACAACGAGACCGGCGTTTTGCAGGACGTAAACGAGATTGGCAAGATCGCGGCTGAAGCCGATGTCTTCTTCCACAGCGATGGTGTGCAGGCTGCGGGAAAAGTGCCCATCGACGTGAAGGAAATTGGCTGCGACCTCCTGACGCTCACCGCGCACAAGATGCACGGACCTTTGGGCGTAGGCGCACTGTACGTTCGCAAGGGAACCTTGCTCCAGCCGATGTTCTTCGGCGGCCGCCACGAGCGCTCGCGGCGCGCCGGAACGGAGAATCTTCCGGGCATCGTAGGGTTAGGCAAGGCCGCCGAGATTGCCCGTCAGGGATTCACCGATGGCAGCGTCGAGCGTGTAGTGGAGTTCCGCGATCGGCTGGAACAGAAAATTTGCGATGCCGTCGATCAGGTAGCAGTGAATAGCGGCGGTGCGCCGCGAGTTCCGAATACCACGAACATCGTCTTCGAGTGTCTTGAAGGCGAAGCCATGGTGATTGCCCTCGACCTGAAAGGCCTGTCGGTATCGACGGGCGCGGCATGTTCCTCGGGTGCGATTGAACCATCTCATGTTCTAACCGCGATGGGTCTCTCGCCGGACCGCGCGCGTGCAAGTATTCGCTTCAGCCTCGGCAAGCAGAACACTAGCGAGGACATCGACTTCGCTGCCGCGTTAGTGCCGCAGATCGTAACTAGGCTGCGCGAGCTGAGTCCGGTCTACAAGAAGCCGGTGAGCGCACGGGCGTAGTTAATAGGACCAAACAGAGTTGACGCATCAGAACCAGACCGTTGCTGTGGCCATGTCGGGCGGTGTCGATTCCTCGACCGTCGCAGCCATGCTGTGCGAGCGCGGCTACAACGTTATCGGCCTCACGCTCCAGCTTTGGAACCAGCGCCGCCTGTCAGGTCACCAAGGCATGCCCGAAGCCGTTCAGGGACGCTGTTGCTCCATCGACGACGTGTACGACGCACGTTATGTCGCCGAAACGTTGGGAATTCCGTACTACGTGGTGAATCAGGAATCCCGCTTCGAGCACGATGTCGTTCGCCCGTTTGTGGACGAGTATCTTTCGGGACGTACACCTGTTCCTTGCAGCCTGTGCAACAACCATCTCAAGTTCGACCAGTTGCTGATTACCGCGCGCCAGATTGGCGCCGACCTTCTGGCAACAGGCCATTACGCCCGCAACGAATACGACGAGCGAAGCGGGCGCTGGCTATTGAAGCGTCCGGCTGACCTGTCGAAAGACCAGACCTACTTCTTGTTTGGCCTCACGCAGGAACAGTTAAGTCGGACACTGTTTCCATTGGGCGAAATGCGCAAGCCGGATGTACGCGAAGAGGCCAAGCGCAGCGGGCTGCGGCTGTTTGAGAAGCCCGACTCGCAGGAGATCTGCTTCATCCCCGGCGGCGACTACAAGAAGTTCCTCGATGCGTATCTGGAAGAGCAAGGTGAGTCGATTCCGGGTACTGCCGGCGAGTTGGTTACGACTTCCGGCGAAGTAGTTGGCACCCACGACGGCATCCACAACTTTACCGTTGGTCAGCGTAAGGGACTCGGTGTCGCCACCGGCTCGCCGCTCTATGTGCTTGAAATTCGCGGCGCGACTCGTGAAGTAATCGTAGGCGACGCTGATGAACTGCTCACGCCGACGCTGCGCGCCAAGCGCGTCAACTGGATTTCGATCGATGAGCTACGTGAGCCGATGCGGGTTGCGGTGAAGATTCGCCATCGTCACGAACCTGCACCCGCGCTGCTTGAGAGGGTTGGAGACGACGAAGTCCTCGTCACCTTCGACCAGCCGCAGCGCGCCGTTACGCCTGGGCAGGCGGCCGTTTTTTTTGAGGGCGATGTTGTAGTCGGCGGTGGCTGGATCTCGTAGACTTCCGCAAACTTCCAGACCAAACGAAAAGGCAGCGCTGAGGCGCTGCCTTTCGTTTGCTGGAATGTAGCTAGATGAACATCTCGTCAGCCGGGCCTCTTTCGCGCGCCCGCTTATTTCCGAAGTACGCTGCCACGCCTGTACTGATGCCGTGTACGATTCCGCTGGCTTGTTTTACCGGTGAAGTTACGGTATGCGCGACCTTCTCGGAGGTTTCCTCGACCTGATCCATTGCACGCGTGACCATTTCGTCGGCGCGGATGATCTGCAAGCGGGCACGATCGAGCACATCGTTTACGGTGGTCTCAACTCTCTCCAGCCCGGCGTGCGCGGTGGTCGTGATCGCCGCCGCATTGTCCAACACCAACTCCAGTTTCGGAGTCGATGTTTCGACGACGCGCTTGACATTGGCCTGAAGGTCTTTGGCCTCTTCCAGAAGCGGCAAAGCCTGAGTCTTTACCTGCTCCGTGACCGAAGCGACATTGGCCGCCAGCTTACGGATGGCGAAGTACATTCCCGCGAGGATGAGCATTTGCAGCACCACCGCCGCGGATGTAACTGCAATGAAGATCGTAAGTTTGTCATCCATGAGATTCGGTCCCCGTTCGATTTCTCGGAACCGGCACGTTACAGATTTGACGCTGCAGCTTCGCCTTCTTCGGTGGTCGCGTCTTGATAGGCTTGGCGGCCGGCTTCATACGCCGAGCGAATCTGGTCTTTTTGGCTGTTCAGGTAGTCGCGGCCTTTATCCGCCCAGGTGTTTGCCTGCTCGCGGGCCTGTCGCGCGCGGTCTTTCACTGCGCCTTTGCCCTGTTCAGCCGCGTCGAGAATCTGCTGGCGCGTTTCTTCGCCAGTTTTGGGAGCGTAGAGAATACCGAGTGCCGCTCCGATTCCAAGTCCCGCAAGAAACCACAAGATTCCGCCACCGTCGTTATCCGACATAAGAAGCCTCCTTATTACCTCACGAAATCGGATGTTAGCATCCGCTATCGGCAATTACAAACTTGTAACCACCGTATTTGACTAGGAAATTTTCCTTAAGAGCGCAATCTGCCCGGCGTGATAAAGGTGGTGTTGAATCACCCCATGCAACTCGACATAGAGCGGCTTGTCCCGGGCCGGCAGTGGCTGGTCGAGTTGTTCCGGGCGCACGTCTTTCAGGACACGGCGAAAGCCTTCGTTCGACTTGCGGAAGTCGTCGAGGGCACGTTCCCAGTTGCCTTGTGAGGCGTCGTCCACCGCCGGAAAATTCAACAACTCCACCGATCGGGGCGCCAAATGCTGAGTCCGTCGGACAACCTCGGTTTCCCAAAATGTCATGTGCAGCACAAGTTCCCAAATGGTATGGCTGCCGGCATGAATTCGCTTTGCCGCGGAGGTAGCGGAGAGACCTTCGAGGGTTGTCCATACCGAGTCGCCATGCCATGCGTCGCCCTGCATGACGCGGTCGTAGAGCGCCATGATGCGCTGAGGTTCACTCGTGGCTGAATCTTCCATCGTTCCTAACCTCCTGGATGGTCGCTTTCCTGATTCGAGAGCGGCCTAACTTATGCGAGTTCCTGAGCTCAGTTCGCTTGGGCGATGGTTCGGTCATTTCCACCATGTCCGCGATGTTGTTTCTCCCAAACCGCGGCTCTCAGAATATAATCGGTTCGGTCGAGCTTGTTCTGCCGTGAACGCCATTGTTTTGCCGGACCGTAGGAACTCGTAACTATCTTGCCATCGATGCGATACGTACTTATAATCCCCTCTCCACACTGTTAGGATAAGAATCTTGCATCGTGTAGGGAGCGGATGTGGCGTCATCTCGAATCCAGCGGCACGGGCGCGACATCGCGCTCGGGAGTGCGAATGGGAGCGAGCGTTTCAAGTTGTCGAGACTCTAAGGAGCCAAACGAATGAAGAAGTTATTCGCAGTTATGTTGCTGGTCCTGGCGATCGCCGGTGCGCTACTTCCAATGGCCATGGCACAGGCCGCGGCGGCTGGGCAGACCCCAGCAAAGCCGCAAATTAAGGATCCCGCGGAATACAACGCTTACGTCAACGCCCTTCAACAGCAAGATCCAACTGCCAAGGCGCAGGCCCTGGAAGCTTTCCTACAGACTTATCCGAATACGGTGATGAAGGAAGACGCTCTGACGGCATTAATGAGCGCTTATCAGAAAGCGGGCAACGCTTCCAAGACCATCGACACTGCGACCCGAGTTCTGCAGGCCAATCCGAACAACGTAACCGCACTGGCGTTGCTTTCGTATTATTACCGCAGCCTGGCGTCTCAGGGCGGTGCTGACTCCGCAAAGAATGCCGACCAGGCGGCGCAGTACGGTCAAAAGGGTCTCGATGCGCTTCCTAACGCTCCCAAGCAAGAAGGGATGACCGATGCCGATGCTACCAAGCTGCACAACGAACTGACCGCCATCTTCGACGGCGCGATAGGGTTCAATGCATTGCAGAAGAAAGACTACGCCACCGCGCAGAAAGACCTGCGCGAGGCTGTAGGGGACGAGTCACAGCCCACGATTGCCGATATCTATCCGCTAGCGACGGCTGATCTGGAAGCCAAGCCCATGAATCCCGAGGGATTCTGGTTTGCCGTCAAAGCCGCCGGTCTGGCGCAGGGAGGCGGACAGCAGCAGATTCTGGACTATGCTCGCAAAAAGTACATTCGCTATCACGGATCGGAAGACGGATGGGCCGACCTGGTGAAACAGGCGCAGGGCTCGCAGGGCGTTATGCCGCCGGCCGGCTTCACGGTCGCCGCGGCTCCGCCTCCGCCGTCACCGGCCGAACAGGCTGCCGATTTGGTGAAGAGCAAGCAGCCCAAGGACATGGCTTTCGCCGAGTGGCAACTAGTCCTCTCTTCGGGCAACGCGCAGGCTTCTGACACGGTCTGGACTGCGATCAAGGACAAGGCAGTTTCGCTGGTGGGCAATGTTATTACAGCGTCTCCTACCAAGCTGACGCTTGCCGGCAGCGCCGACGACATCGACGACAAGAAGGCCGATATCACGCTGACGATGGAGAAGCCGATACCGGCGAAGTTTGTTCCGCAAGTCGGGGCACAGATCGCCTTCCAGGGAACGGTGTCGAGCTACACGCCCAATCCGTTCATGGTTGAGATGACCGATGGCGTACTGCTGGATAAGAATGGAAAACCCCTTGTGACGACCGCGGCTCCGGTTCACCATGCCGCGCCGAAGAAGCAATAAACCACAGGCGGGTACAAACATTCGGGAGCCGCAAGGCTCCCGTTTTTATTTGTGCTCAGGTTCGACGATGACAGTGGCGAGGTCTTAGCGTGCAGCGCGCTTGTTGTACGAGACAGACCGCGTACCGCGAGGTGGACGGCGGGCGCCGGGGCGGAACATCCGGACATCCAGGTTCAGCTCTGTAATAGTGCGGCTTAGCGTGTTCCGGTGCATACCTAATTGACGGGCGGCCTTACACTGGTTGCCCTTATTTTCAGCCAAAACGGTAAGTATGAAGCGCTTCTTGAACTCACGGACAGCTTCCGCGTAGAGAATGCCGCTTTTGTGCATCTGGAGGATCAGAGCTTCCAATTGGTCTTTCACATCGCCTCTCTTTATATCGTCCCGCACATCAACTTCTCCGGCCCGCGTTACAGACCGCTTTCTCAGTTCTCTCTGGGTTCATCGATATGCTCCAGATGCCCAGGCACTCCTCGCAAAAGGTCCCATCCTTCCCGAAACCGCTGCTGCAGCTCCGGCGGTGCCGCCCATACAAGCGCGCGTCCCGTGGCAAGCATGAAGGGCGCTATGCGTGAATCGCGAATCCAGTCACTCGCCGGTGCAAATATGGCAAACACAATTACCAGTACCGTGCAAACGACCAGGCCCTTGAAAAATCCAAAAACTCCACCCGCGAAGCGGTCGATCCAACGCAACCCGACGCCTTCAGCAGCCTTGCGGATAATTCCCCCGAGGGCGCTGCCCAGGACCGATATCAATACGAATATCGTTAAAAATCCTGCAATATCAGCAGCCCATGCGGAACTTACAAACTGCCGGTATATCGCTGCCGCTTTCGGGTACTCCCATGCGGCCACCAGATACCCGGCTACCACTCCCCCGAACGAAAACACCTCGTACAGCAATCCCTGCGATAACGCCGTTAACACGTTCAACAGGATTACAAGCACGATGAGCCAGTCGAGGATTGAAAACTCCTTCATCCCCGCCCGCTCCTATTCTGGCAACGGATGGCCAGTCAGTTGCTTGTAAGCCTCGATGTACTTTTCACTGGTTTTCGCCGCAACCTCCGACGGCAGCCCCGGCGCAGGCGGCTGCTTGTTCCATTGGATCGATTCCAGATAGTCCCGTACGTATTGCTTGTCAAACGATTCCTGGGCGCCGCCCGGATGATACTTGTCCATCGGCCAGAAGCGTGACGAATCCGGCGTCAGCACTTCATCGGCCAATACCAACCCTCGTGGTGTCTGGCCGAATTCGAACTTGGTGTCCGCGATAATGATGCCCCGGGTCTCGGCGTAGTCCGCCGCCTTCTTGTAGATGGCGATGCTCAGGTCGCGCAGTTTCTCGCTGAGCTCACGACCCACCAGCTCGACCATGCGGTCGAACGAGATATTTTCATCATGGCCGGTGACGGCCTTGGTGGCAGGCGTGAAAATCGGTTCCGGCAGCTTATCGGACTCCCGCAGTCCCGCCGGCAACTTGATTCCACACACGGAGCCGTCCTTTTTGTACTCCTTCCAGCCTGATCCTGAGATGTAGCCGCGCACCACGCACTCGATGGTCACCATCGATGCCGATACCACCAGCATTGAGCGGCCGCGCAGCTGGCTGGAGTACTTCTGGAGTTCCGGCGGATACTGGGACACGTCGGCGGTCACCAGATGATTCGCCACCAGGCTTTTCAGGAAGTCGAACCAGAAGAGCGAAAGCTGGGTCAGTACCCGTCCCTTTTCAGGGATGCCGGTGGCGAGCACGTAGTCAAAGGCGGAAATTCGGTCTGTGGCTACGAACAGCAGATGATTGGCATCGACCTTGAAAATGTCGCGCACTTTTCCGCTGGCGTAGAGTTCGAGTTCGGGGATGTCGGCTTGGACGAGAACGTTGTTTGGTTTCGATGTATCTATCACTGTCAGGCTCTGATCGGATGTTTTTAAGTTGGCGTAATTGTATTGCGCCGGAGCACTTTGTCAACGGACCAAACGAAAGCGCAGCGGAATGATAAGAAAGTTTTGTGGAAAAGTTCTTGACAGACTACAGGGTCCCGCGAAACCCGCATCGTTCAAGGCTTTCACGGCCTCCGGAAAGCTTCGTTGAGCAGTGCGTCGTCGATTCAATAATCCGCCAATCAGCACCGTCAAAGAACAGAACCGGACAAGCGTGTCAAGAATATTTTTCTACATGCACGAAAATCAATCGGCCGACGAGCGGCGAACAGTGTTAGCGTCCTGAAGAAAATGCACATCCGGATCACCGACCACTCCAGCCGTTTGCATTGCCTGCTTCAGGTCGTCAGACCCGGCGAACTTACGCGCGCGCTCCAGACTGTCCCAATCCATCACAATCGTAACCTCGCGAGGGTCATCGACCGACTGAAGTATTTTGCTCCCGACCTCTCCCGCGGCCTTGCGTGTGCCAAGATTGTGATCGAATGTTTCCTTCCAGCGGCTGTAGTCCGCTACCTTATGCCGAACGATCATATGAATCATGAGATGTCCTCCGGAAATATGACTCTTCCAAGATACGAAATCCTGGGATGATTGTGAACCTCCAAATGCACCGTTCGCTGTGACGGCGCGCACTTTTTGCGCTAGCCCAAACGGTGTGCCGGAAAACCGCATTTCGCCTGCGATATACTTCGACAACCAGCGACCACGGAGAAACTGCAGCTTGCCACGACTTATCACTCGTTCTTCGGATATCCATGCCGCCGGCTGCTTCACCCTCGAGGACATTCCCAAAGGCACGGTAGTCCTCGAGTACACCGGTGAACGCATTACGAAGGAGGAAGGCGACGTTCGCTATGACGGCCGGTCATTCACCTACCTTTTCGGCATTGGCAATGGCAAAACCGTAATTGATGGCCATGGCATGGCCATGTTCGTAAATCACTCGTGCCAGCCCAATTGCGAGGTCGATGAGATCGACGGCCGCATCTTTATTAAAACCGTTCGAAAGCTGAAGGCCGAGGAAGAGCTTACCTACGACTACTGGCTTTACGACGGAGACGACGAGGCGCCGTGTTACTGCGGTAGCCGCCGCTGCCGGGGAAGTATGTATTCGCCGGCCGAGATCAAGCGCCTGAAGCGGCTCGCCGCCAAGGCGCTGAAAAAGAACCAACCGGGTACAAAGTCTCGCAAGCGCTAGCCATCCCATCAAGGACCTCTATGGATACCAACGAATTTCGAGACCTGGGACATCAGGTCGTGGACCTGCTCGCGCAGTATCTCGAGCATATAGAAGACAAGCGTGTCTTCCCAGACGTGGAACCGCAGGTAGTCAAAGCACTATTTTCCGAACCGCTGCCCCAAGGCCCCGCGCCAGCTCGGAGCGTCTTGGCGGAGCTGGAGACCAGTCTGCTCCCGTACTGCACCAACGTTGGCCATCCCGGTTACATGGGACTGATTACCCCGTCGCCTAACCCGGTCGGAATCATCGCCGACTTCATCTGCTCGGCCCTGAACCAGAACCTGGGAGCGTACTCCATTGGCCCCGCGGCTGTAGAAGTCGAACGGCGCGTTATCCGCTGGCTGACCGACCTGTGCGGTTATGACGAGCAGGCAGGCGGAAATCTCACCAGCGGCGGCATGATGGCCAACTTCATAGCCCTCAAATTGGCGCGCGATGCCGTGACGAAAGACCGCGCCCAACATGAAGGAATCGAGGCACGTTGGGCTGTGTACGTATCGGAAGAACGTCATGTTTCCATCGATAAAGCGGTGGACGCCATTGGTCTCGGACGTCGCGCCTTGCGTCCACTGCCGACGAATGAGCGTTTTGAGTTGCGTGTGGATGCACTGGAAGGGGCCATCGCTCAGGACAAGAACAATGGCGTGCGGCCAATGTGCATCGTTGGTGTCTTTGGAACGACGAATACCGGGGCAGTCGATGACATTCGTGAACTGCGACGCATCGCCGACCGCGAAGGCCTGTGGCTGCACGCCGACGCGGCCTACGGCGGAGGTATGCTGCTCTCTCATCAATGGCCAATGGGCAATCGAGGATTAGAACTGGCCGACTCGATTACCATCGATCCCCATAAGTGGTTCTACGCGCCGTTGGACGCTGGGGCGGTGTTGGTGAAAGACCAGTGCCGCCTTACCGCGTCGTTTGGCATGAAGCCCTCGTACCTTACGGATGAACTGGACGAGGAGAACGAGCGCTACCAGTTTTATGTGCACGGGTTCGAGCAATCGCGGCGCTTCCGGAGCCTCAAAGTCTGGATGAGCTTTAAGCGCTACGGCGCTGCCCAGATCGGCGAATGGGTCGACAACAATGTCCGACAGGCGAAGCATCTTTATTCATTAGCTGACGCGCATCCCGAGTTCGAGGCCGCAACTGCGCCGCCGATGTCGGCCATCTGTATTCGGTACAAGGTCGCTGGGTCAAATGAGGCGCAGGACAAGAAGGTCCATGCAGAAGTTGCAGACCGCGTCGAACGAAGCGGCCGGTTTTGGATCTCGACGACCCAGCTGAAAGAGAAGTGGTGGTTCCGTATCAACCCGGTGAACTTCCGCACCCGCGAGAAACACATGGAAGAACTATTTGCGCTTCTCATGGAGGAGTGCCACGCAGTTTCCGGGTCTGTCTAGAGCTGGATGATGTGCGGGCCCGCCGCAGTCACGAAGAACTGCGAGTTCTGCCGCGCAGGGAATGATGTGGCGACATAAGCCCGATGCCATTGAGAAGCGAAATCAGCCGCCGATTCGCGTGGAACCAATGCCCATATACTCCCTCCGAATCCAGCGCCGAAAGCCGATGCGGCGAAAGCCCCGATCCGACGAGCCTCTTTTGCGAGCCATATCGTCTCCGGCACCTGGTTCGTGAGTAGCGACTCGGTCGCTTCTTGTGACTGGTCGACCAATCCGCCAAAGGCTTGAAGGTCATTTCGTGCGAGAGCGTCGCAAGCGCTTGGAATAATGGTTTCCGATTCTAGCACGAACTGATCGAACCGATTCAAGAGCCACGCGCAATCCGCATCCGGTGCGTCGTCGCGTATGGTGGCGCGAATTAACTCGGGCGCATTGGCCGAACTCCTCACTGCCGCCGCGAGAGTCGGGGCAGGCGAACTCGACGCTAAGCGCCAAATCTCCAGGATGGTGGTCACAGCTCGCGAAGCCCGGTTATAGCTCTCTTTGGCTGAGCCGGTCTTGTCCGCGATTACTCCACTTACACCGATAACGAAAGCGCAATCGTGGGGAAGCTGTATAGTGCGCTCCACGCGAACCGGACAAAACGAATACTGCTTCAGATGGCCCGGCTTGCTGGTGAGGATGGCGGTGTGGTCCTCGCTTCCGCCGAACGTCCCCACTCCTGCATCGCCCGCCAGAGACTTGTAGGTCTGGCCGTTCTCGATACAGCCAAGATATTCCGCCAACTCCTCCACCGTTCGAATATTGGCGACATATTCTTCGCATTCGTCGAGGTGATTGATCGTTTTCAAGACGGCGAAGATGGCAATCACAAACGCACTCGAGCTGCTCATTCCCGCCGCCGGGGGCAAGTCGCTGGAGAGGGTGATATCAGCTCCGCGCACGAAGCCAGAAAAGTTGCTTGCAAGACGGCGGGCAACGACCGCCGCATAGAGCCTCCACGTGGACGTAGGAATTTCCAGCGTCGGCGAGATGGCAAATTCGAAGGTCTGTCGGCGGGCCACGTCGGTGATCCGGACAACTGTGTCATCGCGCGGAACCGCCGCGACACACAAGCCTCGTTCCGCAGTGCACAGCAGACTCCGTCCTCCGGCGTAGTCGGCGTGCTTGCCCAAGACTTCGATTCGTCCCGGCACAAACCAAAGCATTGACTTGCTTCGCGGCTGATGCTTTATAACCTCCGCAAAGATACGAGCTTTCTCCGTGGCCGCCCCTTCCGTCATGCCGTTTCTTCTGAGCGATTCTGCGATGCCGAGACTCAAAGCCTTACCTCGACTTTTCGTAGCCGTTCGGTAACCGCTGCGACGTCGGAGCGGCGCGAGAGATCGAGAACACCCGAGCGGCTTATCGTCGTTTTGAATTGACCTCCGCGCCGGATCGCGAGCTTTACTGCCAGCGGAAGTTCGTATTCACCACGTGGCGATAACGGAACGTCACGGCACGCAGCAAAAATGTCGGGTCCGAATCGCCAGCAGTTCATGCTCACGAGCTTCGGGGCATCCAGATCGGCCCCCCAACCCGGCTCGGGCTTTTCGACAATATCCGTCAGGAATCCATCCTGGTCGATTAGGCAACAAGCAAAGGCGCGAATCCGGTCGAGCGGGATATTGCCCTCGCGAACCAGAGCCAAAGAATCGAACAAAACCGAACCTGGCTGGCCTAGTTCTTGCATGGCCTCGAGCACGTCACACGGGTAGTAATTATCGCTATTGATCGCCAGGAACTCATCTTCTCCTGCGAACCCCTGTGCTGCCACGACCGCGTCCGCCGTTCCGCGCGGTTCGGCTTGAATAGCAAACGCAACTGTGACCCGGGTCGGTTGCAAGGTCTTGGTGTAATAGTCGCGCACGGCCTCATGCTCCGGACCAATCACCAGGCAAATCTGTGTGAAACCGGCGTCAGCGAGCGCGCTCATCACATAGTCGAGAAAAGGACGGCCCACCGGAATCATCGCCTTGAGCCCCGCGTCGGCGACGGCCGATTGAGCCGCGTCGAGCGAAGCTTCAGCGTCATTCCGGCGCATGCGGGTGCCGAGACCGCGCGCGAGAATCACACATTTGGTAATCGGACGACCTGTGTTCATGGTCGCAAGACAGTCTAAAGGAGAAGTCACCGATGGTCTCCCATTGACGATGAATTACAATTCACCCCGACCATGAATGGCTGGTACTACTTCTGGATGGCGAACTTCGTTGTGGCGGGTTCGGCCTTCGGCGTTATCACTCTCATCGTGCTGGTTCTTGGCTTGCGCGACCTGCGCGAGATGTTCGCCAATCTTCGCGCCGAGGCGCAACGGCCGCGATGATCGGAACCCGCTTCTCCACCCTCGACTGGGTCATCGTCATCACCTACCTCGGCGCGACCATGGCCACCGGCCTCTACGGACGAAAGTTCGTAGGAGGCATTGCCGATTTCCTCGTTGCCGGACGCGAACTCGGTACCTTCCTGGCCGTCGCAACACTCGCTGCCACCGAAATCGGCACCATCACCTTCATGTATTACGCCGAGCTCGGCTACAAAACCGGCTACGCAGCATTTGTAAACGGTCTAATCGCCGGACTGGTGATGATCTTTCTCGGCCGCACCGGATTCATTGTCGAGCGCCTACGTGCCATGCGTCTGATGACAGTTCCAGAGTTCTTCCAGATCAAGTTCAGCCGCAATCTACGCGTGTTCACCGGAATTCTGGTTGCGACCGGCGGCATCCTGAACATGGGTGTATTTCTCAAGGTCGAAGGCACGTTCCTCGCCATCATCTCGGGCATATCGCTCACCCATATCAAGGCAGTGATGACGGGCATCCTCCTTCTCGAGCTGGTTTACACCGTGCTCGGCGGCATGGTGTCGATCGTGATTACGGACTTTATCCAGTTCGTAGCGCTGAGTATTGGGACGATCCTGGTGACCATCTGGTCGGTACACGCTGCCGGAGTCACCAACATGTACAACGCAGTGCGCGAGAACATGGGTACCGGGGGCTTCAATCCGTTTGCCAACCCTGATTACGGGTGGGCTTATATCGCATTCCAGGTACTGATCTGGCTGGCGGTACACACCTGCTGGCAGACTACGGCGATGCGTACGTTCTCCACACGTAGCCCCGAGGTTACCAAGCGGGTCTTTTCTTGGGCGGGATTCATCTTTCTTGGTCGCGGCATGATGCCCATGATGTGGGGCATTGCAGCGCTGGCCATGCTCGGCCCAGCTCAGAACTCACTGGAAGCCATGCCGCGCATGCTGGCGACGATCCTTCCCTCGGGCGTGCTCGGACTGGTAGTGGCTGGTATGCTGGCGGCCACAATGTCGGTAAACAGTTCCTATCTGCTCGGATGGAGCGCCATCATTGCACAAGACATTATCGTTCCTCTCCGCAAGCGCCCCCTCAGTTCATGGCAACAGGTAATGCTCAACCGCGCCGCAAATCTGTTCGTGAGTCTGTTCGTGATGGTCTACGGACTCTGGTACACGCTCCCGGGACCGACGTATTTCTACCTCAACATCACCGCGACGATCTATCTTTCCGGAACGCTGGTCGCCGTGATCGCGGGACTGTTCTGGAACCGCGCCTCGACCCTTGGTGGCTACCTGGCGATGGCGGGCGGCGCCGTCGCAACCATCGGATTCTTCTTCTTTAAGACTCCAGCCAGTTACGCCGGAGCCGGAGCATTCGCCCTGGCCGCGATTGGCATGGTCGTCGGATCCCTTCTCGTACCCCGGTCTGCGGCAGATGGCACTCCGGCTACGGTGATGGATTCGTCGAGCGAATAGGCACACTTATGCGACTGGTCATTCATAACCTGATGATTGCGATTCTCCTGATCGCGCTGCCCGCTCTCTTGACGGCGGAGGCACCCGACACCCCTGTGTATTTCGCTCCGCAACCGGGGGCCGCAAAGGTAAACGTCGAACCGGAAGTATTCTCCGTCTCCAATGCTGTGCTGGAAATGAACTGGAAGGCCACGGGAAGCGAGGGCGGCGAGTTCAAGGACTCGATATCGCATCGTACGATCCTTGCGCCGCAAGTCCCTTGGTCGGTGATTTTGGGAGACGGTACCGTTCTGACTCCCGCGGCGATGAAGATGACGGCGCCACCGAAGCTGATTGAGCTTGCTGCTCAACCTGACGCCTCGCGCTTGTCGGAGCGCCTGCGCGGCAAAGCAATCGCCGTCCGATATGACGACGCGGCTGGCAGAATTCATGCACAGTGGCAAATCGTTTTGCGCGACGGCGCGAATTATGTGCGCCAGGTTCTCGAGCTGCAAGCAAAGAGTTCAGACGTTCCAATCCGCGAGGTGCGCTTGGTTGACTGGCAGTTGCCCGGCGCCGAGGTAGTCGGAACGGTCAAAGGTTCGCCGGTGGTGGCCAGAACCATCTTTGCGGGATTCGAACAGCCGCTCTCATCCTGCGCAGTTGCCCATGACCGCGCCCGTTGCTGGATGGAGCGTGATCTGCCGCTCAAAGCAGGGCAGAGTGTCAGCTATAGCTCCGTAATTGGGGTCGTTCCAGAAGGCCAACTTCGTCGCGGATTTCTGCACTATGTCGAGCGGGAACGCGCACATCCCTACCGGACATTCCTCCATTACAACTCGTGGTACGACCTCGGCTTCTTCAACAAGTACGACGAGGCCGGCGCGTTGAATGTCATCAACACCTTCGGCACTGAGCTGACAAAGAAGCGCGGCGTGCCCATCAACTCGTTCCTCTTCGATGACGGCTGGGACGACTCTTCGACCCTCTGGCAGTTTAGCGCGGGATTTCCCCACGGATTTACCAGGCTGCGCGAAGCCGCAGCCAGCTACAACACGGCCCCCGGTGTTTGGATGTCGCCTTGGGGCGGTTACGGCCAGCCGAAGAAGCAGCGCGTCGCTGCCGGCGCCGCTGCCGGATACGAGGTCGTTGAGAACGGCTTTGCGCTCTCAGGTCCGAAGTACTACAAAGCCTTTCGCGACATTTGCTTTAACTTTGTGCGTAACTACGGCGTCAACCAGTTCAAGTTCGACGGCACGGGAAATGCCGATCGCGTCGTTCCCGGTAGCGATTTTGACAGCGACTTCGCAGCCGCGATTCATCTCATCGGTGAGCTTCGCGAGCTCAAACCCGATCTCTATATCAATCTCACCACCGGCACCTATCCGTCGCCATTCTGGTTGCGCTACGCCGATTCAATCTGGCGAGGCGGCGAAGACCACGAGTTTCTCGGCGTCGGCCCAAAACGCGAGGAATGGATCACCTATCGCGACGCCGATACCTTTGAGCACGTCGTGCTCCTCGGGCCACTGTACCCGTTAAATTCGCTAATGCTGCACGGCCTCATCTACGCGAAGCAAGCGAAAAACCTTAACACCGATCCGCAATCGGCCTTCAAGAACGAAGTCCGCGACTACTTCGGCAACGGCACGCAGTTGCAGGAGATGTATATAACTCCGGCGCTGCTTTCCACCGTAGACTGGGACAACTTGGCTGAAGCGGCGTCATGGTCGCGCGCCAACGCCGACGTACTGGTCGACACCCACTGGATCGGTGGCGATCCTGCGCAGCTGGAGGTCTACGGATGGGCCTCATGGAAGCCCGACAAGGCAATCCTGGTGCTGCGCAATCCGTCCGACAAGGCGCAATCGATCACCCTCGATGTGCAGGACGCCTTTGAACTGCCGGCCGGAATGCCCCGTTCTTACACAATGCATAGTCCCTGGAAAGAAGACCGTCAGCAACTGCCCGTTCGAGTTGCAGCTGGACAGCCTCACACTTTTTCGCTCAAGCCCTTCGAGGTGCTGGTGCTCGAAGGCGCGCCCACCAAGTAAGGGTGGGGTTGAGAATCTCTGATGGGGAAACAACATTTGTATCGATCTTTGCTATACGCGATAGTTCTAGCCGTTGCCTTAAGCGCTGGCGCCACTCCCAATCCATCCCGCCAGAAGCTCCAAGTCAGCGGCAACCAGTTTCTCCTCGATGGCAAGCCCTACCAGATCATCTCCGGCGAAATGCACTACGCCCGCATTCCGCGCGCGTACTGGCACGATCGGCTGAAGATGGCGCGGGCCATGGGGCTCAACACAATTTCGACTTACGTCTTCTGGAACCTTCACGAGACCAAGCCGAGCGTCTACGATTTCAGCGGCCAGCTCGATGTTGCCGCCTTCATCCGCGCCGCCCAAGACGAAGGGCTCAACGTCATCTTGCGGCCCGGGCCATATGTCTGCGCCGAGTGGGACCTTGGCGGACTCCCCGCATGGCTTCTCGCTGATCCGACGATTGTTCTACGCAGCGACGACCCCAAGTTCATGCAGCCTGTCGCCCGTTGGCTCAAACGCCTTGGACAGGAACTCGCACCGTTGCAGTCCACGCATGGTGGTCCCATCATCGCCGTCCAGGTCGAAAACGAGTACGGCTCATTCGATAGCGACAAGAAGTACCTGAAACACATCTACGACTTGATTGTCGAAGCGGGTTTTGGAGACTCGCTGCTCTACACCGCCGACGGTCCCGAGCAATTGCCCAACGGCACATTGCCCGGCGTTCCTGCCGTGGTGAACTTCGGTCCGGGCGAGGCCAAACATGCCTTCGAAACGCTCGCTGCTTTCCGTCCCAATCAGCCGCTGATGGCGGGGGAATACTGGGCCGGCTGGTTCGACTCATGGGGTGGCAAGCACGCTCAGACCGACGCCGCATTGCAAGCGCGTGAGTTGCAATGGATGCTCGCACAGGGATACTCCGTCAACCTCTATATGTTTCACGGCGGCACCACCTTCGGTTTCATGAATGGCGCCAACTTCGGTAAGGGATACGAACCGCAGACCACAAGCTACGACTACGACGCAGCGCTCGATGAATCGGGACGTCCGACGACCAAGTATTACGAGTTTCGCAAGGTCATTGCGCAGCACAATCCCGAGAGAGAACTACCCGACGTGCCCGCGACTGCTGACACGATTGCGATTGCCCCCTTCGCCCTTGCCGACAGTGCTCCACTTTGGGGAATCCTAGGTACGCCCGTGGAAGCAGTCGCCGCGGAACCGATGGAAATGCTGGGACAGTCTTACGGGTACATCCTTTACGCAACGGACATCCCCGGGCCGTTCGACTACGAGCTTCGCCTGACCGGAATGCACGACTACGCGAAGGTTTATCTGAATCACGTCGAGCAAGGTACGCTCGATACGCGACTTGGCCAGATTGCTCTCACTCTGCATTCGAGCGCAGCCAGAAATGAGCTTGAGATTCTCGTCGAGAACGGCGGCCGTATCAATTTCAGCAAGCACCTGCGCGACCAACGGAAGGGCATCGACGCCCCAGTGACAATAAGCGGACAAGAACTGCACTTCTGGCGAATCTATCCTCTGCCCATGAATGCTCCGCGGACATCCGCCTTCGTACCGCAATCCGGCAATGTCGCAGGCCCCGTGTTTCTTCGCGGCACCTTCGTCATCCCTGCGCCCGGCGATACTTTTCTCGATACACGCGGATTCGGCAAGGGTGTGGCTTGGGTCAATGGTCACCTGCTCGGCCGGTTCTGGGACATCGGCCCGCAGCAAACACTGTATGTTCCCGGCCCATGGCTCAAATCGGGACGGAACGAGGTCATCCTCTTCGACTTGTATGGAACGACAGATCGCAAGCTCGAAGGCCTAGCCCATCCCGTTTTTAGCAATTAAGGTCATGCCCAACCTCCGGACCAATTGTGAGCCAACGCATGAATGCGATACCGTGTAAGCGCGCCGTTAGTATGCCATCGCTTAGGAGTAATCTTTGGCTGGAGAAGAGAAGGCCCACCCCACCCGGCGACGAGTCCTCCAAGGCATAGGGCTGTTCGCAGTCACAGCGGTGGTCCCATCCGCCGTCAGAAGCGCCGCGGTCGTCGCAAGAGATGATTCCCCAAAAAACAATAGTTGTCCCTTTCGTCTCGCCGTCATCAATGACGAGATCACGCAGGACTTCGAAAAGGCGTGCCAGATTGCTTCCTCCGAATTTGGTTTGAGCTGGATCGAGTTACGCTCGATGTGGAATAAAAACGTAACCGAGCTCAACGCCAAAGAAGTGGACGACGCCCGCAAGATTCTCTCCGAGCACAAGCTGCGGGTTACCGACCTCGCCAGTCCGCTGTTCAAGACCGACTGGCCCGGCGCTCCTCTTTCCGCGCAGAGCGAACGCCGCGACCAGTTTCATGCCAACTTCGATGCCAACGCGCAAGACAAGTTAATCGAGCGTTGCATCTCACTCGCAAAGTCATTCGATACCGACCGCATTCGCTGCTTCGACTTCTGGCGACTCGACGATCAGAAGCCCTATCGCTCCGCCATCAACGCCAAGCTGCAGCAGGCATCTGAGCGTTGTGCCAGGGACAATCTGATTCTCATACTCGAGAACGAAATGTCCTGCAACACCGCCACTGGTGAAGAATCGGCTGCCGTGCTGAAGGCCATACCCAACAAGAACTTCATGCTCAACTGGGACCCCGGCAACGCCGCCGCCATCGGCAGCACGCCCTATCCCAACGGTTACGACTTGCTGCCCAAAGATCGCATCGGCCACTGTCATTGCAAAGACCTCGTCCGCAAGCCGGATGGCAAGTACGATTGGGCGCCGGTCGGTGACGGCATTGTCGATTGGGTTGGACAGTTCCAGGCCTTCCAGCGTAACGGATATCACTACAGCGTGAGCCTTGAAACTCATTGGCGCGGCGCCGGCACGCCCGAGGCCTCAACGCGCGTTAGCATGGCCGGACTGAAGAAGACCCTCACGAAGGCTGGCATCTCTTGCTGATCCCAACCCAGCGGGCATGCGCTGAACTGAAGGAGAAGTAAATGGTTACACGACGCGAATTTCTCGACACAATGATCGTCGGAGCCGCCGGACTCGCCGTGGCGAGCACAGCCAAAAGTTACGCCCAGATTGTCGGCTCCAACGAGCGCGTAAACTTCGCCATCATCGGACTGAATGGACGCGGCTACGCTCATCTTTCGTCACTGCAAGCCAACAAAGACACTGCTAGCATCGCCTATGTCTGCGATGTTGACGGCGCCATTCTTGCGAAATTCGCCGCTGCCGCCCAGAAGGAAACCGGCCAGTCTCCCACCTCTGAAAATGACTTCCGCCGCATCCTCGAACAGAAAAACGTTGACGCCATTACGATCGCGACGCCGGAGCACTGGCATGCACCCATGGCGATAGCCGCGCTGCAGTCCGGCAAGCACGTGTATGTGGAGAAGCCCTGCAGCCACAATCCTGCCGAAGGCGAAATGCTCGTCGCTGCACAGCGCAAGTACGGAAAGCTCGTCCAGATGGGTACCCAACAGCGTTCGTCTCCCCACACCGTCGAGATCGTCGCCAAGATCCATGACGGCATCATCGGCCAGCCGAAATTCGGCAAAGCGTGGTACGTCAATACCCGTAAGTCGATTGGCATCGGCAAGGAAGTTCCCGTTCCGCCGCAACTCGACTGGGATTTGTGGCAGGGCCCGGCCCCACGTCAGGCCTACAAAGACAACGTCCATCCCTACAACTGGCACTGGTTCCGAACCTGGGGCACCGGCGAAACACTGAACAATGGAACCCACGAAGTTGACGTCTGCCGCTGGGCCATGGGCCGTGGATTATCCGAAGCGCGTCACCTCATCGGGCGGTCGCTACTACTTCAAAGACGATTGGCAGTTTTACGACACGCTGGTCACCAGCTTCGAATACGACGACGCCATGATTTCCTGGGAAGGGAAGAGCTGCCAGGGCATGAAGTATTACGGTCGCGACCGTGGATCTACCGATCATGGGAACGAACGGTACGGTTCTCGTCGATCGCGACGGCTACGAGATCTACGACCTGAAGGGCACAAAGACCAGCGAATTCAAAGTCGGTAGCGAGACATCCAGCGCCGACTTAGTCGGCCGCGACTCGATGACCGACGCGCACTTCGCCAACTTCATTGCTGGCATCCGCACCGGCGCAAAACTGAATGCTCCCGTGTCCGTCGGCAACATCTCAGTCACCATGCTGCAACTTTCAAACATCGCATGGGAAACCAACCGCGAACTGAAGCTCGACCCGAAAGACGGAAAAATTCAAGGGGATCCTGACGCGATGAAATACTGGGGCCGCGAATACCAGAAAGGCTGGGCGCCAAAGGTCTAACTATGTCCGATTTCTCACGTCGCGATTTCCTTCGTACTAGCGCGCTGGCTGCGACTACCCTCAGCTTGTCCGGCGTCTCGTCGGCCGCGCCGCAGCCATCCCCGCCGGCCATCCGTCTGGGCCTGGCCAGCTACACCTTCCGCAATTTCGATCGCGCCCAGCTCATCGCCTACATGAAGCAACTCAACGTCTTCGCTCTGAACGCGAAAGACGTCAAAGATCACCTCCCGATGGATCCCGCAAGCCGAAGCTGCGGCTCTCGCCGACTATGTCGCTGCCGGAATCAAGCTTCACGCCGTCGGAACCGTTTCCTTCGCCAAAAGCGACGACGACGGACATCCGCGCGAACTTCGAATACGCCAAGCGGGCAGGATCCCCGTCATCGTGGCTGGCGATCCCCGCCCACGAAGCATTACCCAGGATCGAGAAGTTCGCGAAGCAATATGACATCCGCATCGCGATCCATAACCACGGGCCCGAGGACAAGCTATGGCCATCGCCGCTCGATGTCTTGCAGGCGGTAAAGGGCATGGATCCACGCATGGGCTGCTGCATCGATGTCGGGCACACGGTGCGTACCGGAACCAATGTCGTTGACGCGATTCGCGCCGCAGGTTCTCGCCTCTTTAACGTGCACATGAAAGATCTTGCCGACGCCCATAACAAGGAGAGCCAGGTCGCAGTAGGAGAAGGAAGCATGCCTACCCGCCAGGTCTTTGAGACGCTGGCCGCGCTCCACTATGGCGGCTTCGTCGATCTCGAATACGAAATCCATCCCGACGATCCGATGCCGGGTGTCATCGCTAGTGTCGCTTATATGCGGGGCGTGCTGGCCGGAATGCAGCTCGTTCCAGCGTAGGGATGTAACGGTGATCGTCTTTCCGACCACTCTCGCTTGGAAGCCACCAGGTCACCACGTCTCTCGACCTCGCCCAAGCGCAAGAACAAGTTGCCCCGAGTGAACCGGACCCCGTGAGATGTGGTGACTAGTTGTGCATTACAGGAAGTTGCGAACTGTTCCAACAAGACTGAAGACAAGTTTGGGGAGTCAGCTGACCGGCGTCGAACTTTCGGTACTCACTTAAGCTTCGCATACTCGACCTTAGCCCGCATCAGAACCGGCAGGTCTGGATCGCCATCCTTCCACAGGGTATGACGGCAAACCCGCAGCGGCCAATTTGGAGTGAGGATAGTCAGTAGTTTGCTGTGCTATTGCCGTTAAAGTTAGTCCACCGTTGAAGTAAGACAACGTCAGGGTCAACGCATTGGCGTCTTTCGGCGTGATCACATAAGCCCGCGGCGCGAGGTCCTGCGCGCCAAGCGGAAGAGCTATAGCGGCCATCAGGAGAAGCATCGCCGCAAAACTAAGTCGCGTTCCTTTAGGGCTCAATGTGGGTTCGGCAGCCTTCTTGAAGTACTCGATGAGTTTTACCTGCGCCAGCTTCGGCACTCTCTTGATGACTTCCTTGTCGAGCGCTCAGCTTGCTCGCATCGAAGTCCTTGCCAGGCTCGATACCGATAGCCTTCAGCTTCTCGATCATCGGGGCGTCGGCAGCCGCAGGAGGATTGGTCTTCATCGGCCGCGCGAGATAGGTGAAGTAGTCGGTGACGCTCAGCGCGTCCACCTGGTCGCGCACCCCGGTCTTCATATCAAAGCTAGCGTCCACGGTTCCCGGGACGGGCGTGTAGGGTTTGTCAGAGGAGCTGGAGAAGCCAGAGCTGACCGGAGATTCCGAGCACGTAGACTTCGTTCCAACAGTTAGGGAGGCAATCCGCAGCCACATAATATGACCACCCACCGCATGAGTCTGGTGAGGACACGCGGGCCAAAGCCGCTCGTATCTGCCGGACGATGGTTCTCGTCTCGCAATTGCGATTGTGAGGGAGATGAAAGATGGACTGTCACGAGGTGCTTTCCGGGACGAGGATTGTGTGTACCTGGGATCTGAACTCCACTAGCAAGCCGACTGCGCAGCACTCATGACATCGAGTCCGACATCCGAGGTTTCGGGCTTTATCCGGACACTCTTTTAGTAATTTCGATCTGCGTCATTAGGCTGGCCGTTTTGATCCAACCAGTTTAGAAGGGATTGAATGCTTGCCTGGGCGAGCGCTATGCAGGAATCACCCGCACCATAATAGATGTTAGTCGTATCTCCGTCGGGGGCGATCGTGTGTCCGCAGGGAAACACCACATCGTGCACGTCTCCGCCGCGCTCGTAGTCTGTCTCTGGTCCAAAGATCCAGGAATCTCCGCGCAACAGACAAACGTCCGGCTTTTGTAGATCAAAAAGGGCGAGGCCGATCCGGTAGAGTGCGCCAGAAGCGGTGTGCTTTACTCCGTGATAGAGCACAAGCCAACCTCTGTCGGTCTCAATCGGCGGGGACGACAAGCCAATCTTGTTCGCATCCCACCACGCACCCTTGCGCGCTTCCATCATGACCTTATGGCCACCCCAGTGACGCAGGTCGGGAGAGTAAGAAATCCAGATATGAGCCCCCAAAGGGGTCATTGGTCGATGAATAAGCGCCCATAGCCCACCAATCCGATAAGGCAGAAGAGCCGCGTCCTTATCATCTGGCGACATGATCACGCCGAAACGCTCGAAGATCCGGAAGTCCTTCGTCAGCGCGAGCGAAACGCCAGGGCCACCTTTGGAGTACGAGGTGTACGCCACAGCATATTGCTGCAACTCCGGAACGTAGGTGATACGCGGATCTTCGATACCCCAGAGTTCCTCTGGATATTGGATTGGATCCGGCATCAGCGTTGGCGAAGGATCGATCATCCAGCCGTCCACGCCGTTCAACGAACGTGCAGCGCAAAGATGGGAGAGACCGCGGCGGTCCTCTACCCGACAAAGCAAGAGCGTTGAGCCGTCTGGAAGCAGCGTCGCACCAGCGTTGAAGACGCTGTTGATTCGGTAAGGCCAGTCTTTGCTGGCCAGAATTGGATTGGCGGGATGCCGCTGAAGGAGAGAATCTGTCGAATCGGTCGTTTCGATGGTCAAAGTCATAGCTGATGTCACAGTAGCAGCAAACGGACCCTCGAAAACGCCGGTTTGCAACAAACTCCCGAATTCCGCCAATAACCGACTAAAGCGTCGTCTCTAGCGATTGAATTGTCTCGAACTGTCGCATCTCCGAGAGCGCCATCAAGAAGGAGAGCGTGGACTCCGCCCCCTGGTTCTCGTTGGCCCGGTCGGGATGAAGACCATCCCGGCAGCCGCCTGTAGCCGAGTCATATAACGCAACTTTCAGGTCGTTGTCCCCCAGGAACCAATTGAAAGCAGACGAGGCCTGCGTGCGCCAATGATCATCTCCGGTGGCGCGATACGCCTCGAGACACGCGGACACTGTTGCACCCGCCTCTATCGGTTGCTGATCAAACCGAGCTTTTTTCCCTGACTTACTGTAGAACCCCTGCGAGCCGATAGGGACGAAGTGGCCGTCCATGGTGCAGCGTTGTTGCGACGCAAGCCACTGCAACGATTCTAGGCCGGCCGCGAGCCAGTCCCGATTCGAAGTGCGCGAGCCCGCTAACAACAATGCCTGAGACAAACGCGCGTTGGAGTATGCCAAACCCTCTTCAAACCAATTCCAATCCGTGGTCCGGGTGATGCGATAGATGTGCAGGAGTCTGTCAGCGAGAACGCTCCTCTGCCGCTGTGCAGACCGGTCTCCCGGGAAGCGGTCAAGATATTCCTGGATTCCAAACAAGGAAAAGGCCCACGCTCGGGGACTGGTGAAAGCCAGCGTCGCCGGAAGTGCCAGCTCAAATAGACGTCCGGCGAGCCCCCTCAGACTTTCATCGATCGTCTGGTTGATCGCGGTTCCCAAGGCCCACAAAGCACGGCCATGACTGTCTTCTGAGCCCTCTGACTCCTGCCATTGACGCTCATAGCTGAGAAAGTTGCGGAACCTTCCATTGGTGGCATTAAAAGCGAGCCAGAGAAAAGCCAGGTAACGCGAAGCCAATTTCTTCGTTTCAACTTCTCCCTCCGTGCCGAGTTGCTCAACCATGATTGAGGCGATCAGCGCACGAGCATTGTCGTCGGTGGTGTAGCCCTCGTGCTGATTTGGCACCGTGAACACTGCGTGCTGGAAGATCCCGGTATCGTCGGTCATTCTACTGAGATGGTCGACCTTCACGGACGGCAAACTCCCAGCGTCGCAAGCCTCTGGTGCGATTGGGCTTACCAACCGTGGATTCCACAAGCGTTCCGATCGCGCCCGCTGAAAACTACGCATGTAGTCCTGGGCCACACTTTTCCATACCATGTTGCGCGAATACAAATACGCACGTTTGCGCATGGCGTGCCGTTCCGCCTCATTCTCCAGCAGCCAAATCGTTTTCTCTGCGATGGCATCAGGGTCGTGAAAGGGAACAAGTATTCCACGGTGCTGATCGAGGAGCTCAAGCGCATGCCAATAGGGAGTCGAGATAACTGCTTTGCCCGCGCCCAGTGCGTAGGCCAACGTCCCAGAGACAACCTGCGCCTCATTCTTATAGGGCGTGATGTAGATATCAGCTGAGCCGATGAACTCCATCATTTCCTCAGGACTCACGAATCGGTTGTGAAAGATGACGTTCTTCTCGACTCCAAGATCCTTCGCGAGTGTCTGCAGCGACTCCCGATATCTGTCGCCTTCACGTCGCCTAATGTGTGGATGAGTTGCGCCTGCAACGATGTACGCTACATTGCTGTTCTGAGCCAAGATTCGCGGCATCGCCTGTATGACCGATTCGACTCCCTTATTGGGCGAGAGCAGGCCGAAAGTCAGTAATACAGATTGGCCTCCGACTCCAAATCGGTCCTTATAAAAGTTCGGGTCGACAAAGGCGAGGTTCGGCACTCCGTGGGGGATGACGTCAATCTTCGTGGCCGGGACCTGAAAGATATCCTGAAGAAACTGTGAGGAGTGTTCACTCATCACGACGAGCCGGTCAGAGAGTTCTGCCAATTCGACCATTACACGGTGTTGGTCAGGGTTCGGTTCGCGAAGGACGGTATGAAGGGTGGTCACAATCGGCATGCGAAGTTTCTGCAACAACTCCAGGACGTGGCTCCCGGCTCGTCCGCCAAAGATTCCATATTCGTGCTGTACGCAAACCAGATCGACATTGGTGAAATTGAGGAACTCGGCAGCACGCTCGTAGGACGACAGATCCTCCTCGGTAAGCTCGAAGCGAACCCGGTCGGGATAGCTGTATTCTGACTCGGGATCATTCACCGGAAGTGCAAATAGCCGGTTCGTCCCGTACTCGGTCGATATCGCATCGCATAAGTCAGTAGTGAAAGTAGCAATCCCACATTGCCGGGGGAGATAGTTTCCGATGACCGCGATTCGGCTGGGCAGCGAGAGGTTAACCGTCGCGTCGAAAAGCTTCCCTGAAATGATCTCAGGGGTTGGTGGTAGTGGAAGTGCAATACCCAACGGTCTCCTGAATGGCAAAGTATTTGGTAACGACATAGACCACCTGTCTGGTCAACCTCTGAGGCCTGGTGAAAAATCACGGCGTTGGCGAAGGCTGGCTACTTGTTTCGAGCAGTGGCCTGACAATGCCCAGTTCACAGCCGGCGTGCCTTAAATTGCGAGGCACACCGGCGACCTTCAATTATTTGGCTTCAGCAGCTTCATGCGCTGCAGCTTTATTTTCGGCGGCTCTCACAGCCGCGAGGAACGAGTCCGTACCAGATGGGGCATGTACATTGCCGGACAGTGTTTTAGAAAAAGGGACATTCTTTCCGTAAAACGCCTTGGTGGAATCGTCGTCCTGCTGGATCTTGGCGCCATCCACAGCGACTCCAGCAAATAGACCCTTAGAACGCGAGTAGCTCAGAGCCTCAGTGTTCATTTTCCAGTCAGTGCCGGCCGAAGCGTGCCGTCCAACCGGACCCGCAGCGCCCGAGGCCTCTCCGCTCAGTTCGAATTTGCTGGAAAGCAACTTCTGCACGCCTGCGTCATTCATGAATAACAGGACGAGGTCGACTGACTGAGCGCCTGCCTGAAAGCCAAAATTCCCACCGCCAATCGAGATAAATGCCGGGGCGCTCCAGCCGCTCTTAGTCCGGCAAGTTACAACGCCGCGTCCATGCTCGCCGCCAACGATGAACCCGCCCTTTCCCATGTCTGGAACCACCGCGATACATTTGGCGCCTGTGAGCACTTCCTCCGGAATGCCCTTATCGGGCGCAGCCATGATCTCGTGCAATGTCGTGCCGGCTGCTTGCAGGCGATCTTCCGTTGCGGGCCGTCCCGATTTGGCGAATGCGAAGGTGGCCAAGGATAACGTCAACAAAGCAATTGCGTATTTCTTCATCGAAACACTTCCTTTTCATTCCACTGTGTTTTTGTGGACGAACTTGTGAGCGGCGTTGGTCGCCGTGAGGATTATGCTGTTCTGCGACGACTGATCAAGTTGAAGACCAGTATCACAACGGCAACGACTAACAAAATGTGAATCGAGCTAGCCACCCCGTGAAAGCTGAAACCGAGCACCCACAAAATCATCAGTACAGCCAAAATTGTTCCGATCATGTCCTCCTCCGTCGCCTGGTTGAGAAAGCTAGGATGTCATTTTCCAGCACGAGAACAGTCACGCCGACATTAGCGGGGCTCGTATGGAAATCTGCTGATGTTTCATTCAGCAAGAGGTTGGGATCGGGTGCGACTGCAAACGTCAATTAAATCCGGCCCAGCAGCAACAACACGACCACGATTACGAGCAGCAAACCTAATCCACCGCTGGGGAAGTAGCCCCAAGAGCGGCTGTGGTTCCACGTCGGGAGGGCGCCTACCAGAAACAAGACCAGAAGAACAATCAAGACGGTTCCAAGCATATTTTTCTCCTCGCCGCTAAGAATTCAGTGCCAGCGGCGTGCGGCTGTGATGTGCGCTTCCGCGCGCTGGACTGGCCGCGGTCAAGCTCGCGATCGTAGCTAATAAATGTAGGGGATGCTGCCATTTCGGGTAGAACCTGTCGGCGATGATGCTGGCGGGCACGGCATCTCCCTCGTATGCGCCACTCATTGCAACAATCGAGATCGACGGATGCCGGCTGCGTACGTGCGACATCAACTGGATACCCGACATCTCCGGCATCTCAAGGTCGGTAACAATTAGATCCGGAAGCGTCCCGCTCAAGTGCGACACCACACTCGCGCCATGGTCGGCCGTGGCTACATCGTAGCCAGCAGTCATCAGCGATATGCCCAAACTTTCCCGGATGGCCGGGTCATCATCGACTAAAAGAATCTGGGCTTTCGACCTGTTCGACATGTGCGTTCCTCAACGTGACAAAGTGAACTGCAGTTCACTCTCTACGATGTCACGCCAATGCCGCCCTGGTCTGGTCAAAACAGACCACCGAAAAGCCTTCGCGCTGCAGATGAGGCAAGGCGAGCCATCTTGAACAGACGCTCACCGGTGTACGCGGATGCGATTGTCGGGTGTCAGCCGAGGCCCATCATGAGAGGATTGGTTCGGCTTGCTTATCCTGTGACGAGGTGATTTGGTTTGACACTTCCAGCTTGCCGCCCTGTCCTTGCACGGCTACGACGAGACACTCGGGCTGGCTATATGTTTAGTTTTTCTCTGCACGACGAGGGGCAGCGGCGGTTTGGCCGATGACTCCCTTCAATGATCTGCGCCAGCAAGGTCCCGAACTGTTCTATCTGGGAATCAGTGAGGGGATAGAGTCCCCATCGAACGGTCTCTGCGTAATTCGTTCTTATTT
Organism: uncultured Acidobacteriaceae bacterium; assembly: GCA_963738905.1. Classification (GTDB taxonomy): domain Bacteria; phylum Acidobacteriota; class Terriglobia; order Terriglobales; family Acidobacteriaceae; genus DASRAA01. The sequence goes on along the minus strand of CAVTYG010000002.1, from coordinate 629,950 downwards.
CCGTAACAATAGACTTGCCCTTAAGCGTGCATTCGATAAGTCTCTCAGCCGGTTGTCGGGATTGGCCACGCGCTTGATCAGCCCTCTTTGCTCAAGATCGTCGATCAGAAACACCATCGTATTCTTGCTGATGCCGAGGCTCATGGCCAATATTCCCTGTTGTAGGTGGCTTTCACCCGCTGCCAACAGAATAAGGAGCAGATTCGGTTCCAGGTCATACCTCTTGCGGCAAGACAGCACCATCCGTCGCCAGGACATCTCAGATAACAAGTCCTTCTTTCGTCACGGCGACGATTGTGACCCTTGAAACCAAACCGCGATTATCTGCCACGCCCAGAACACGTCTCGCATGTTGCTTTGCCTTCTCCTCGGTAACGAATCTCTTGGCTGGCCGCGAGATTAGTTTGGCTGCCATGAAATCAACCCTGTAGTAAGTCACGTATTCTCCTCTCATGTTCGGATCAGAGGGAACGCCGACCTGCGTCATCGCCACGTGTTGGGGACGACGGTCCATCGTTGAAACGTCGGCAGATACCGTCGTTTGTAGCACTCGATACACACTCCCGGGCACAGGAAAAGGCGGGGCAGAATGACTCTTTCAACCCAACCCTCGGGAGGCAAGGCTCTGAACTGTTCACTTCCACACACGCGGCAATGGGCAAACAAGAAATTCATTTCTAAGGCTCGACACCGCTCTTAGCGCAGAACAGCAGGCTGTTTTCCTTGATGGCTTTCGCAGCCCGACGACATTGGCCTACCCGTATCACTCTTCCGTCCGCATGAAATCTAAAACTCTTACCGCGACGTCTGATGCTTATCGGCCCCAGTCGCGCTGGCTTCGGCGGGTGTTAGCCGTGAAGGATCACAGCCAATCCCACCACTGATGCACGCCAGGTAATTGCGTTGATGATCGGCAACATTTACCGCACTCAATTCCGTCGTTGAGAGCTTCGAGCGATCACAGCTGAGCTCACCATCCCAGCACTGGGTGACATTGCGCCAGTGCTCAGCCACCGTCACCTCGCTTAACTCTGACGGACTCAGCTCCGATAACTTGCAGCCGGACCAGCCATTCCAGCAGTCAGAGGCGTTTTTCTGTTTCCGGGCTATGGCAACGCCGCCAGCTTCGGATGCCGTCAACTTTGCGTAGTCGCACGGTCCGATGCCGCTCCAACAATCCGAGACCAGCTTGTGGTGCACAGCAATGTCAACTTGGATCAGCTCTGCTGGGGTGAGGGTGGAGCGTTTACACGACGTCCATGAGTTTTCGCAATCAGAAATGTTTTGCTCATGCTTGGCCTTGGCCACGGCGTTTTTATCGGTTTGAGTCAAGGCTGAGCTATCGCAGGAGTCCCAGCCATTGCTACAGGCATATAGGTTCTGCTGCTGATCGGGCGACTGTGCCACCATCCACCCCGTGAAGCCAACCAGAGAAATCAGCATTACTGAACAAAAAACCGATCGTGACGTCACCTTCATACAATTTGCCTTTTCCGCGCGCCGGCTGGACATCTTACCTGGCTCCGCACTCATTATCGGGCCGGCAACCTGATAAATGCTGGTCAACATTGCTCAGTGAGCAGTTCTGCTCAGACCAATGCGGCGCTCAGGCGAAACAATTGAGATTACGGAACGCTGGAATCGCGCCAAGGAGGAGTCATGATCGCTACGTTACCCTCGCCGGCAGTTGCGTCCGTCGAGTTGGACGCCATGCTCGCGGATGCGCTGGTTCTGTGCTGGAGCGACCTGATGCCTGAGCAGACATCGGGTCTGATTCATATCGAATATCACGTCGGACCTCGCGGGTCGGTCGAGTTCATGAAAGTGTGGGCAGCCAATACTCGCGGTAACTGGGACCTGATTTGTGAACACTTTATGTGCGCAGGTGCCACAAGCAGCGGGCTTCGATTCGCCAACGGCTATAAATCCGAAGTGCTCGAGACCATGCTCGACGCGATCGTGCAACACCAGGAAATGCTCATCCCCGGTACGCCTCCTGGATCCGATCGCATGATTCAGGTTACCCCCCCGACTGATGAGGACAGCGTCGCAGCGAGGGTCGGGATGGAAGCATTTATGGCCCATCGGCAAGATAAAGATAAGGCTCAGCGACCGAAATTAGTCCCATACCGTTAGCCGTTTGAATCCATCCAACTCAAGCGCCTGAGCGTACGTGTCAAACGCAAATCAAAAATGGAGACAAATATGGAGATTCTACTAACCGACAGTTCCGAACCGGCAGAAGTGCCGGCAAAAGCGCAACCCAAACACAACTCCGCTTCCAATAGGGCTGTCGTCGACAAGCGTGCGGAATCCGTAAGAGCCAAGAAGAAGCAACGGCGGACCGCACACAAGGTGGCCCTCAGAAGGTCACATACAAACGGGTAGTCGCACGCGAAGTCTATTAGGAAGCGAGATACCGGAGAAAACAATGAATTGGGACGTAGTGGAAGAGAAGTGGAAGCAGCTTATCAGTTCTGCCAGAGAGAACTGGAGCAGGCTTACCGATCAGGATCTCGAGCAGATATCCGGCAAGCGAGAGCCACTGATAAGCAAGATACAGGAAATCTACGGAGTTACCAGGCGGGAGGCCGGCAAGCAAGTGTGGGACTGGGGTAAGAGCGTAGAGAGAACCCGGAAAACACTTGCATAACGGCCGCAACGCAGCCCGGCAGTCACGAAGAATGGCAGAACTGGAGGTTTCATGACGCTGCTGCGACAGGCGGCCATCCACCCGTCCTACCAAACAGAGGAGAAACAAGTTATGAAAACGAGCACGGACGACAAAGCAAAAGGCAAGGTCCACGAAGTCAAGGGAACAATCAAGGAAAAAGTTGGAAAGATTACCAACAACCCCGACTTGGAAGCTGATGGCAGAACCGAAAAGAATGCCGGCAAAGTTCAGAACTGGATCGGCAAGGTTGAAAAGGCCGTCGGGCAATAAAGCGAATCGATAGCGAAATTCAGAGACCAGAGAGGTCAGACAATGACGCAATCAGTGTTGGAACGAACGGGCGATCAAATTGCCGAAACGGCGCGCACGGCTTCCAATGCGACGTCCGCGGTAGCGGACGCATTCGCGGAAGGCGTGGAAGCAGCCAGACGCGTCGCAAAACAAGGCGGCGATGCTGCCGAAGAGTTTGTGGACGACACGACTAAGCGCCTCCAGCGGCATCCTGTTGAAACGATCGTGGCGACATTCGCAATGGGCATCGCAGCGGGAGTAGTCATCGGTTGGATGATCAGGCGCAGGTAGCTTCTGGCTAGGAACTGAGTATCTGAGAGAGGATCCGTAGGCTGGGTCCTCTCATTTTCTGGATAAGGCAACCGTGTCCAGCCAGTAGCGGTCAAAACGATACAGCTATTTGCTGCGCCTGCGCTTAGTTTGTAATTGAGGCACTTTCAATGAAAGCGTTTACCACTCTCGTAACATCAGCGCTATTTGTGGTTCTCGGATCCCTTTCTCCGGCGTTCGCGCAACACGAACAAGAGGAAGCCAAGCCAGAGCAGAAACAAGAACATGCTCAACCACAACAGCAGCACGCCCAGTCTCAGAAGCAGCAGAGCGGGAACAAATCGGCACAACCGCAGCAACAGGCGAAGCCGACCGAGCACCAGACCCAAGAGAAACAGCCCGCCCAGCAGAAACAACAACAGCAGGCTCAGCAGCACAGCCAGCCGGCACAACAGGAGCATGCGCAGCAACAGAACCAGCAGAAAGAGCAGCAGCAGGCCCAACAGCACAACCAACAGGCGCAGCGTCAGCAACAGGCGAACCAACAGCATCAGGAGCAGGCCTACCACAGTCAACAACAGCAGCGAGCCCAGCAGGCGGCATGGCAGCAGCATCGCTCGCAGAACTGGAATTCAGACCATCGCTCTTGGCAGCAACGTGGCGGGTACAACGGATACCGTATCCCGGAAAACCGTTACAACGGCTACTTCGGTCCTAACTATGGGTTCGTTATCTACAACCAGCCTTATATGGTAGTTGGCGGATTCCCACGCTTCCAGTACAACGGCTTTTGGTTTAGCGTTGTTGATCCGTGGCCAAACTCCTGGACAAATAACTGGTACCAAACCGACGACGTCTATGTGGTCTATCAAAATGACGGCTACTACATGTACAACCAGCGCCACCCCGGGGTCGGAATCGCAATCAGCGTTTCGATGTAATGTCGAACCGGCGCGCCGGCGCAGACATACGTAGCGAACCGCAACAGCTCCAGGAAATAGGCGCTCTCTTGAGCCAGCCAATCGGCAAACCTGATGCCGACGATTGCATCAGAATTAAGGACCTCGGGTACCGTTCGTCGCACTGCATTCAGATGTACGGCGAACGGTTTGATGTTGTGTCTGACCCATTTGCCGACGGAAATGGCGTCGCTGTCCAGGTCACAACTGCCAGGGAGCCGAAGGTTCGGAAGCTACGGCTGCCGACATCGATTCTGCTGGGTCTCAGAGGCTTGGTCCCAAAAGCAAATAAACCTACATAAGACACGTTGTGGGTTCCGCAGTGAGTATTGAGCACTGTGCGTTGCCGGAATAGAGAGGCACGACAAATGGAGCACTGGGGAATCTACCTTGCATACGCGTGGATGGGCACGATCATCTTGGGCGTTGTGGACGCCGTGCAGGCTGTTCGCAAAGGGCCGCAGGTGGAACCTCAGCCCCGCGGGGCACACAGCCGCGATAAAGGGGACGCATGAGCAGCGAAGCGTCGAACGAGATGCTGACTCTCTTGAAAGAGTTATCCGTTTATGAAGCCATGGATAGGGACTATAGGGCGGGCGTCAAGGGGCGAGTGGAGGCAGCGGCCCACGCGGAACGCGAGCGACGGCGAGAGGAGATAACTCAAGAGATGCACAAACTCGCCGACGAGACGAAGAACAGTTCCTCATAAATGTCCATCGATCGCATTGCATTCGACGCCCCAGCGATTTGCAAACCACTGAAGTCAACCCATCTGTCCCTTGGACTTAACAAGTGTGATGAACAACCAGACCAACGGAATCTAGAGAGCAGAAACTACCGGCCTCTGGTCAGTTTTGACCAGACTAAGCTGGCGATCCCAGCAGACAATGGTGTTGAGCTAACAGCATGCCGCTCTCTACAGGAGGCATTCGTACTGTGACATGGAACTATGAGCGCCACCCGCTTCTGCCAAAAACGCTAGCGAGCTTAATGCGAAGTGTGAGTCTGTGCCCTCACTCCAATGCTGGCTGGCCGATACGTTGCAGTGGTGAGACGATATCCTCACAACATTGTTACGACTGCGGGGCACAGCGGACCTATGTGCTTCAACCCATCATGCAACGCGGTCCTTGGGAGCGCCCGCAACTGCACCCCACTTATCCCCTAGAAATCACGTTCTCGTCAACCGATCTGAGTGGACCGGCTCTACGGGAGCAACTCGCGACGTTGTAGACATACTCTTCTGGCTCGCCTATCTGCGACGGCCTTGCTGAGGGAGGTAGTCTCGAAGCCGGAAGCGCAATCGAAAGCAACGTTTACCGGAAACATGGAAAGGTCAAGAATATGCCGTTAGTTCAAGTTGTCATAGCTCTGATCGTCGTTGGAGTCCTTCTGTGGCTGGTGAATCGTTTCATTCCCATGGCGGGCTCAATTAAGTCAATATTGAACGCGGTCGTGGTGATAGCTGTCGTGTTATGGCTGCTCAATATTTTCGGGTTGATGCAGTCCCTCACCAATATTCATATTGGAAAGCCGTAACAGAGAAATCGGAACTACCCGGAGCACACCGAGAAACCAGAGCATACGTTCTGCACGCGATAAGCAGTTACAGCCCGGATGCCGTATGGAAGCTGGCCGGATGTGAGGAAGAAATGGGAAGTAACTGCCGAGCGGTCTTGGTTCGCATGCTGGCAATGTCGCTGGTGATGCTGATTTGTAGCGGCGGAGTTTCAGCGTACTCGGTGCTGACCCACGAAGAAATTATCGATCTACTTTGGGCGGATGAGATCAGGCCGCTGATCCTCATGCAGTATCCGGGGCTCTCTGAAGAGCAGATCAAAGAAGCTCATGCCTACGCGTATGGCGGTGCCGTCATCCAGGACCTCGGTTACTACCCGTTCGGCAGCGTTGAATTCAGCAATCTGGTGCATTACGTTCGTACCGGGGACTTCGTGCGAGCACTGTTGCGCACAGCAACGGCCCAAATGAGTACGCCTTCGCTCTGGGTGCCTTGTCGCACTACGCATCCGATATCGCCGGCCACCCGGCAGTCAACCAGGCTGTCGCGATCGATTATCCAAAACTGCGGGCGAAGTATGGGGAATCAGTCCGATATGCACAGCACAAACCCGCTCACTTGAAAACAGAGTTTGGTTTCGACACCGTGCAGGTGGCCCGAAATCGTTATGCCTCGCCGCAATACCACGATTTCATCGGCTTTCAGGTGTCCAAGTCCCTGCTCGAACGGGTCTTCCCAATCGTATACGGACTGGAGGTGAAAGATGTCTTGCCCCGCGAGGATCTTGCGGTCGGTTCCTATCGCTATTCCGTCAGCCGCTTGATCCCAGAAATGACTCAGGTCGCTCTCCAGACCCATAAGAAAGAAATGATGCACGAGGTGCCCAACTTCGCAAAAGAGAAGTTTCTGTATCGCCTTTCCCGCTCAGGCTATGAAAAGGAGTGGGGAAAAGATTACGTGAGGCCGGGCTTCGGAACGCGTATCTTGTCGAGGTTCTTACGGTACATGCCAAAAGTTGGGCCATTCAAGGGTCTGGCCTTCAATGCCCCGACTCAGCAAACAGAAGACCTATACATCAAAAGCATCAACAGCACTGGTGATCAATACCGTGCTCTTCTCGAGCAAGTCCGCACCGGCGAGTTCTTGCTGCCGGACTGCGACCTTGATAGCGGCAATCCAACAAAGGTGAACGAGTACTCCCTCACGGACGAGACCTACGCAAGACTCCTGGCGCAGTTAGTGAAGAGCAAGTTTGATCAAACGACGCCTGCACTGCGCGAGAACATCCTGGAGTTCTACTCCGACGCCTCGATAGGGACGTCGACTCACACGAAGGACAGTAACGACTCCTCGGCCAATTTGCTCAAATTGATCGATCAGTTAAAGGCTGCTACTTTAGCTCCGGCTACGGAAGCGATCGCCGCCCGGTAACAATTCGATTGCACGGATGGAAATACGGACCTTTCCTGATGAGCCTCTGACGTCTGCCAGTGGCCCTCACGTAACAGTTGACTGTTGGCAGAGACAAACGATGCCGGAGCTTGGTAGCTCCGGCACCAGATGAATCACTTCGAGGAAAACTACCCAGAAGTTTTACGCCGCATGGTTCCGGCGCGCTCAACTCTCGAATGGGTTACAGGTCTATGGCCCAAGACGACCGCAGAGCCGGTACGCGCCAGCAAGTAAACAGCTCATCGGCACACTGGATGGTGAAGGCGAGCGCATGCACGCTGTGCTCGCCTCGGTGTTTGCACGAATAAGTTAGGAGGTCTTGATGACGCTGTAGCGTTTCTGTAGGTTGGCCGTTTCAGGTTCTTCGATCGGTGTCTGAATGGCCTATTTGGCTGTTAGATCCGTCAGCTTTCCTTTCAGCTTGGCGACAGTTTCTTTGGCATCACCAATTCGCCGCTGCACTTTGCCGGCATTCTTTTCGGCCTTCCCTTCGTCTTTCAGCTCGCGGTCATTCGTAGCCTTCCCGACCTGTTCCTTGATTGTTCCCTTAACTTCGTGGAAGCTGCCTTTGAGCTTGTCTTTCGTACTGGTCTTCATATTTCTCCTTGGCCGTCGTAAAGCTCAGGTCGTGCCTTTCTAAGCCTTGTCGAGGTTGACACTTTTGTAGTCCCCCGGCATTCTGGCGGTCTGGTCAAAAGTGACCATTCCTGAGTGAACACGATTCTACGAATTGGTCTGAATTGACCGTTCTCGTACGCTGGACGCGTGACATGATGCAAGTATGAGTCGGAAGAAGTCGAAGAATAACGGATACGCCCGAGCAACCCTCGCCGACATTGCGAAGGAGATGGCTAAGACGCGCATGACGGAGTCGGTCCGCGAAGAGGTCGAAATTGCGGAAGCACGTGATGCTCATATTCATCTGCAAGCGTCAGTTCCGCGGAAGGAGCGCGACTGAATGCGAAATCAAATCCAAGCCGGCACGATGATCTTGCATCAATCGGCGGATATCGACACGCTCGATGTAGAGAGCGAACCCTACTGTCAAAATTGGCGATCGTTAGGAACTCTCGACAGTTCAGAGTTAGATAGCAAAGTCCGGGCCAAGGGATGGAACTTGTTCTTCCTGGCCGGCGAAATCAGGGCGGTGGTGCCCGCGTGGGGCGGACATAATACTCTGCGGCGGGGAGTTGAACGGCTTTTGGCTCAGACTCGGCTGCAACATCTCAACTGCCTGGAAGTTACGCACATCCTCAGGAAATACTTTCTCGGTATTCCGTATCTCTCGATTGCGGCCCACCCTCGCCACTTGCAGGAAGGGTCTCAGATTCAGTCGAGCCAGCGGCGTGCACAAGATATTGCAACGGTTCCCGTATAGCTAAAGCGATAGGAAGTCTTCGCCCTCATGCAACCTCGGACGGCTCGTTTCTCTTGTCGGAACTACCTTCCTGTACAAACAACTTGCCGCGCGCCACTCGGCGTACCGCATCCACGAGCCCGGGTTCGTCTATCGAGCGAGTGACGATCGCGTGCGCCCGCAACCACTGCGTATAAGGGGTTCGATCGTTCTCCTCGGCAAGCACCAGCAGCGCGATTGGACGGCGCTCCAGTATCCGCGTGATCTTCGGCAATGCTGGCAGAAAGCTCGTTGACAGAATCAATACGTGAGGCTTTGCTCGCTTCAACGTGCTCACCAACTGTTCGGGAGACTCTGCCTGACCTACAACGCGAAGTTCGCCCGCAGCGCCCAGCACCTCCGCCATTCCAATTCGAAAAAACTCCTGATGGTCGGCGATGACGACTTCGATCATAGTTGCACCTCACATCCCGGCGGACTGCACTCCAGGACTAGGAATAGTCAAAATAGTGCAAGGCTCGTTCGCAAAACTGGTCAATATTGCACACACACACTCTGTCGGGGAGACGATTCGAATCAGGCAACACGCGAACTCGAGCAGGTCGCTTATTTGTGGAGAAGGAATGTGAGCAGTTCCCTGTGTACCTGCAAGCTGCCGTTGTAATCGATGAGGCCCAACTTGCGGAAACGGTTCATAAAAAAACTTACTCTCGAGCGTGTAGTGCCAATCATCTCGGCCAAGGTGCCCTGGCTCACCTTCAAGATGGCTGAATGTGCCGTGAATTGTGTTCCAAAGCTCGTGAGCGAGAGGAGCGTCCGCGCCAGCCGCCTCTCGCTGGAATTAAAGAGCTGATCGAGGAGGTCTTCTTCAATGCGGACGACGCGAGAGAGCAAGTGAGCGATAAACATCCGCGCGAACTCGGGGTCGTCATGGATCAGGCGAGCGATCGTCGCCTTCTCCACGCGCGCGACAGTCGACACCTCTACCGCGGTCGCGGTGGACATCCGCACCGGCAGCGGTGTTCCTAAACAGCCTTCGCCAAAAAAATCACCCTGCCGAAAGATGGCAATGACGGCTCTCTTCCCGCGCTTGGATAGAACTGTCAGCTTCACATTGCCGGTTTCGACATAAAACATTGCATCGGCGGCATCGCCCTGCGAGAAGATGGCCTGCTTGTTGCGGTACTCCCGGCTGCTCCTCCCGCTGCCGATGCGCTTGAAGAGCACGGCTGACTGGAAAGTGAGCGTATGTTTACTTGTCATGGGCGTCTCCCAATCATGTGATTCTGCCACTGAGCTGACCATTGGTCAGTGCCATTTGGGGAGAGATTGAACTGGCGCCACAGCTCTAAATTGACCGGCGACTCCAACGGTCGATCTCCTCGGGAATCCGGTGAATGAGTCAAGGCCAGAGGCCCTGTAGAGACGCCGCCGGAACTGCGATCGATCTCCTGCTCGCTCGAACTATGACGGGTGACTGTTTCGACACCCCAGCCTCGCTGAGACTCGTCGCCTGGAGATCCAGGAAGAGAATCTTACTGTCAGAGTAGTAGCTCTCGCCCGATACGGTTTGCGCCTGAAAGACTGGATCAGCACGAAACAAGTATTTCTGTCGACCGACGGAAGAGATACTGGCCAGCTCGTCTCCAATGAAATTGCGTTCCGCATCCACGTCGGGGTCGATGCGGTGATTGATTAAATGTCCTCGCTTCGCGATTTCAATACCAAGATCGTGTGTGGCCGCACCCACCCAGATGGGTGTCCCATCTATCTTGTAGTCGGTTTTCCAGATTCGCAGATGATGACGCCGGGACACGACCGCCTCGGGATCGGGTAGGGCGTACGAATAGTCTTGCTCTCTTCCGAACAGGTTGAACCTGCTCATCGGCAGTTTTGTGTCGTTGGTGCCATGCTGCAATAAGTGCCAGACGAATACGGGTCTCCACCTGTCAGTTTTGACCCAACCTGCTCGTGCAAAAGCCCTCTGCAAGTCTGCTGGTTGAGCGACAAAGACCAGGTTCAGTATGTCTCCTTCATGCCCCTCAGCATCGAATACTCGTGGCGGCAGAAAGTGCATCATTTCTTCCAACTCTGAAGCACTCTCCCGGGAACCGAGCAGTCCTGCTGACAGGACAGGAGTAGCACCGTCCACTTGCGCGGTGATTTCGGTACTCTTCACCACTGTGCTCTGGTGGCCTAGAGTGAACAGGAAAACCGGCGCGGCAGGCAGGAAGATCAAGCCGGTCACGATCATTGCCCCGATCATCAGCTTGGTACGGGAGCCTCCCCGCACCTCCTTGCATCCCATCAACTTAACCTGATCGCCATTAGCCAACTGCAGCGCATCAACTTTTAGGGACACTTTGCCCCCGATTCCCAGGAGCCGCCTGCCTCGAACGCCGGTGATGGAACCGTGGGCGATGGTTCCGGCCGGTATGACGGTGACGCCCTCCAGACTTACATCTCTCACCACAATAAGACTTACGTCGTCTCCTACATGAGCGCGTGCAGAGGAAAGGGTCTCGGCAAGTTGCAGTTTCACGGAAGTCCCGTCTGGGATAGTCAATCTCTCGGGAACTGCGCTCATCTCCTGGGCAAGACCAAAGGGCGCGAGAAATATCGCGATCAGAAGGTATGCCTGTATTTTGCCGAGATACGCGCTGACCACTGAATGCCGCCTTTGCCGGAGGCCCTGCATCCCACCCCTGACGGACAATCAGTCACCCGTTGATTTGGTGGATAAGGACACAGTACCTCAGCCCGGATGTAACGTATGGTCACAATTGACCATATTGGGAATCGCATCGCGAACCCGCACAATTGGCATGGCGACTTCCATTTGACGAAAACTTGTCGTCCGACAAAGCTGTATAATATTGAACAGAGCCAGCGGGCGGCCCTGTGTTTACATATGCATGCGGAAGTGCAAGCATCCCGCGCTTGGAGGTGCGGCATGAACGCACGGGAGGCTCCGATCCGAAGCCAGCGAGCCCCGACCAAGAATCCTTCACCGGTCGTTTCCACGCGACCTGTTCAACCCCCCAAAGCCGGGATTGCGAAACGGTCACGGATTACGATCCTTGCGCCGCAACCCAAGAATGGCGATGCCGTTTTTGATGCCAAGACTTTTCTCGCAAGAGCTGGGTTGGGCAAAAAGCTTCTTACTCTGAAAAAGAATGAAGTGGCCTTCGCGCAGGGCGACCCTGCTGACGCTATTTTTTACGTGCAGAAGGGCCGGCTGAGGATCACTGTTACCTCTGCGAATGGTAAGGAAGCGACGATCACTTTGGTGGGTCCCGGGGAGTTTCTGGGAGAGAACTGCATGGTCTCGTCTCATCCAATACGGCTCGCGACGGCCACCGCGATGACCGAGTCCATTCTGCTCAAGATTAGTAAGGCAGAAATGGTTCGCGTCCTGCACGATCAACAAGAACTGTCGGAAATGTTCATGTCCTTTCTGCTCAACCGGAACGCCCGCATCCAGGCAGACCTCGTCGATCAGCTTTTCAATTCCAGCGAAAAGAGGTTGGCGAGGATTCTGCTACTGCTCGCGCAATTCGGCAAGGAAAGCAAACCCGACATCGTCGTTCCCAAGATCAGCCAGGAGCTATTAGCCGACATGATAGGAACCACCCGGTCCCGAGTAAGTTTTTTCATGAATCGCTTCCGAAAACTCGGATTTATCGAATACAACGGCGAGATTCGCGTCCACAACACCCTTCTCAATATCTTTCTGCAGGAATAGTCCTCATTCGGCCCCGAAACTCCGAGACAGTGCTGAAATCACACAAACGCGCGATTGCAGAGATTAAGTCGACTCAACAACAAGTGGAGAAAGCAAAGCAAGAACGCGACAAGCTGAAAGAGAAGTTAAAGCAGGCGCAGGCGAGACTGGCGGCGGAAAAGGAGCGTCTGCGGAGAAGCCAAGAGCAGGCGGAAAGCTAGTCTCGAAGCCGGGAAACCCAACCCACCCGGCCTTGTACATCAACTTCTCACGCGGCTCGGCAAACTGGCTTTGGATTGACAAGCGAGCGCTCACTTCGACAAGGCTTGAACCAGCCTTTTTCGGAGTTCCAGCAACCTGAACTTGCGAGTTTGTAAGGGATTTTCCGGGCTGTCCGCGTGGCCTTCGGTTCTGTTTAGATGAACCATACTGCGGAGCAGCTTAGTTGCTTCGATAGTAAGCTTCACAGGTCTCCGTTGGTGTGTCGTAATTTGATTCGTATCTGTTGGTCTACGATTCATTTCTCGCCTGCCGTGACACTTTGCTTGGATGTTCGGAAAGCCGATAGCTGTCGCGAACGTCTGCCTTTCACAAGTAATCGGAAATCAGATACGAACTGTAGCAGCAAGATGATGTTAGAGTGGCGTCCCATACACACGGATGAGTAAGCAGTGTGCGTCGAGTGCCTACCCCGTCAAACCAAAACAACGCCAATGGATTCGGAATCCACAAGACATGAGATCCGCCTCCATAAGTCGTACAGGGGGGCGGCGCCCCCCATAGGTCGCCCATCTATTGTTCTCTGGCGCCTCTCTGCCTCCTTTCTCCTCTCTTCTCCCCCTTAGCTTCGATCCCGTTTTTCCCCACCCGCCAACCAGACCACCCCCCAACCTGCCAGTCTTCACGGGCGGCGCGCTGGGCCGCGCCGTGGCCGCCCAAAATGGCTGCCTGTGCTGTCTCTAAACATATGGGTTTGGAGCCGCATCGGTCTGCCCACGCCGAATGCGATTGCCGACTCGATACGCGGGCTAGTTCCGCGCGACCGCCTTCGGGAGTAACCAACGACGGAGCACATCTCCGAGATGGGGACAAGCCCACAATCGTTGGCCGGCTTTCCGAAGGCTTTTCGCTGGGACCACTCAGTTCACGCAAAGCCCTGTTCTCGTCAAGAGAGCTCTACTTCTGACTGGTCCGTCAGCTAGGAGGAATCCCTCGATGGATCAGAAATCCTGCAGCAACCACACATTGGAACTGTCGGCCTTTACGCCCTCCAACGCGAGATACCGCCCGTCCGGCGACGGTATGCCAGCCAAAAAGCAAACGTCGCTCATGCGAGCCACCACTCTGGCATTGCCCTTGAGATCGATCCCTAACAATGAGCAAGTTGCCGTTCCGCCGAAGCCGGAGCGCCTCGGGTCGACCCCCGGCGACCAAAAACTCTTGCCATCGGAAGCCCAGTCGATGCCGATCAGTTGCGACCAACCCGCGACCTCGATCGTCCTCTCCGATCCGTCCCTCATTGACAACACCCGAATCGCAGCATTCTGGTTCGGTCTCAGGATTCGGGTGGCTAGATACTTCCCATCAGGTGACAAGTTCCAGTTGGGAAACTCAACGTCCTTTTTATTGATTCGCGCTGACACGAGCTCAGCACTCGCGCCCGTCACTGGATCAAATGAAAAGAAGCTTTGCTGCGTTGTTCCGCTCGGGCTAAAGATACACAGCGTCGCCGGAAAACGAGCACACTGATGGTTCCAGATTCCCGGTGCCTCGAGTACTAGTCGCGGTGGCCCGCCCGCCAGGGGAATTCGCTCGATGCGAACATTTTGGGCAGGTTGCTCTTGCTTCGGCATCACTAGATACAGCACGTCGGTTCCATCCGGGTTCAACCTCGGAATCGCGAGCACATCGTCGCCTCCTACCAGAAGCTCCGGCTGCGGCTGATCGACAGCTTGCTTGAACATATGGATGGGGCCATCCCGGTCGGACAGATACAAGACCGCTTTACTGTCAGGCGTCCACGAGAATACGAAATCTCCCCGATCGCTCAGGGTCAGCCTTTCCGGAGCCGACAGCCGCTGGCCACCAGCCTCCAATTCTGCGATGTACACGTCGGACTGCTGTTCCTGCGTTCTTAGGGCCAACGCCGTCCCGTCTCGGGTAACAGAGAGTTCGACCGCGGAGCCATGGCCGCCCATTACAGGTACGCCAGGTTCCAGCGGGTGGCCGGTCTTGGCATCGAGTCGAATCCGCCATAAACTGAAATCATTCTGGCGGGGAACCGGCTGCCGCAGCGAGTAAAGCAGAAAGCTGTTATCGACCCAGCCCAGAGAGCCCTCGAGCTGCGGATCCAAAAGCACGACCTCGAACTTCCCCGTTAATGGATCGCCGACTTCGATCGTTCTCGTCGCTCGACGCTCAGCAGCGTTGTAAAGGGTCACCTTCGTTCTCATATAGGCGATCCGGCTGCCGTCGGGAGCCCACGCAACTGGACTGAAAGACTCCCCGTCCGTCTTGCCATCGCCCACTATGCGATGGGCTCTTCCCCCGTCCGCCTCCATAAGCCATAATTCGTTCCTTCCGACTCCGCCTCGCTGATACACAATTCGTGAGCCATCGGGCGAGACCCTGGCGGACGAGCCCTCCTCTGCAATTCGCCGCGGCGTCCCCCCCAGGACTGAGATCGTCCATAGGCTGGTTGGCTCGGTCAGCTCTCCCGTCCAGGAGACAACAAGGTGATCACTGTCCGGAAACCAGCTCTCGGCACGTGGCTCAAACCCCTTCGGCAGAGGTATGGGATGACTTTCCCCATTGGATATCTGGCGCAGGTAGAAACCCGTCTTGTCGGTGAAAGCAAGGTACTTGCCATCAGGGGAGATAACAGCGCTGGTAACGGGCACATCTCCCGGGTTGGAGGTCAACTGTCGCTCACGAACGGCTGGTTGTGTCGTGGCGGAATGCACGAGTACCGCGCTGCGAACCAACACGCCCAAACGGGTACGGGAAAGGTAGCCGTTCTTAGCGGACAAACCTAGCAACAATGCCCCTGCGGTCAGCCCCGCAAGTACCATCGTCGCCTTAAGCTTCCAGCGCCGTGGAACCGAAGGCGTTGCCGATGACACCGGCTCTGTCCGCTCATTTGTCGAAATTGGTGTAACAACCGACAAACCCGGGTTGCTGTGTCCCTTGCCATTGTCGCCTGCGTACCTTTCGACGGGAAAAACGAACCGGTAGCCGCGATGCCCTAGCGTTTCTACAAAGGTAGGGCTCTCGGCGGAGTCGCCCAATGCGTCCCGTAACCTCCGGATTGCCGAGTTCAGCCCGTGGTCAAAGTCAACGAACGTCTCTGCCGACCACAGTCTTGCTTGCATCTCGTCCCGCGTGATGATTTCGCCCGGGCGCTCCAGCAACATGGACAGAATCTGAAAGGGCTGGTTCTGGAGTTTTACCTTGATTCCATTGCGGCGCAGTTCACCGGCCCGCAGATCCACCTCAAAAACACTGAAGCGAACCACGCGAGGCTGGTGGTCAGGCATCAATTCCATATTGGTTGGAGGGTCTGCGTGCAAGGAGTATCACCCTAAGAGTCCGTTACCAGCAAGTTAACTCTCGTCACAGCTGTCTGTGACCTTGCTCAAAAGCCTCTGAGGCGTCTCGCAACTACAGCCAGCAAAGCCACTTATCGCGTTACCCGCAGGTGTTCGACGGGTGAGCGTCGTTCCATTGCCCAATCCGGGCGGCTGCACTAACTTCTGTCTCACACCTTGAAAACCCTTCGCGCCCTTAGATGATTTCGCGACTCGGTTCTGGCCCAGAGGATGGCGTTCTGCGTCGATTTCTCGATGACGCACGAAAAATAACTGTTAACAGGGAACACGAAGCAACGAACTGCGATCGTCATGGAGGCTTGGCTCTGTTTGTACCGTCCTTAGTCATCCCTGGCTTTATCTCGGTTGCAAACTTCGTCCTGATGCATTGAAAGAATGAGGTCTAAATGTCCGAACAACGACGCTTGGCTGTTTTGATAGTCCGCAACGACACATCATTTGTAGCCGTCACTCCAGAGCAGGCAAAGCGATTGGTCGTGAACGATCAAAGCTCGATCTTTCGCTACTGGCGGGAGAACGCAGAGAACTGGTTCTCGTTTTCGCCGCCCGACGTCTTTGGCTCCTACGACGTCACGTTGCCCCCTCCGCCCGACAGCCGATACACGACGCTGGCCATCGCGAAAGCCGCGGCACAAAATGCTGGAATCGACCTCTCGCCGTATGACGGTTTCATCATTATCCTCCATCCCGGCACCTCCGCCGGCAAGGGTTACGACGGCGGATCAACTGGGAGTGGCCCCGGACATTCCTCCATCATGACTACGAGTGACAGCACGACCATCTACTGTCACGAGATTGGACACATACTCGGGTTTGACCATACCTACGGAATTTTGAATTCCGGCGGCGACTGGTCCGCGGACGGTATCACCGAACTCTACCCGGTCTATGGCGATCCCTACGACATGATGTCGGCTGCCGCTTTTGGCGGAGCAAATCCTATGTTCACTCTACCCGCCGATCAGGCCATCGATATCTTTCCTAACCGCCTGACAGCCGGTCCGATGCTCTCACGGGCGAACCTGCATTTCTTCAAACCCGGCGCACTCGATGCGACCAACAAGGTGCAGCATATCTACGAGGGCGGCGCCGACAACGTCATCATGGTCTACCCCGCCGGGCAGGGGGACGTTGGCAAAACGGAATTGGTCGTTTACCACCCCGCCAACGAGGACGGCTCCGCGCACGGCCGTGTCTACGTCGAGTACCGTCAGCCATTCTCCTGGAACTATGCCTCCCGTTGGGACACAGGCCTCTCCGCCGAAGGAACCGAACTCGACAATCGCGGGCTGGTTGTCCACGTAGTGAAAGACACCTCAGACTCGGGGACTCGGGTCTGGTACGCCGGGCGCCTCGTCTTCCCCAGCCCTGACAGTGATCTCACAGTGGACTCTTCGCGTGGCCTGGTCACGGTGACCGTAAGCCAGGAATTTGTGCAACAGGTCACCCCTGCTTACGTGCGCGTTCGCGTGGATCGTCAGCTAACCCCCCGAGTTTCGATCATTGAGAATGTGTCAGACGTTCCCAACGTTATCTCTACCTCAATGAGACCGATCCCAGGATGGGAGTGGGCGGGATTGTTCACCTGGGAGGAGCGGCAGACGCTCCGTACCGCCACCTATGCGCCCGTGGTCGCGGGACTTGGCGGGGGGGGAGTGAATGTCGGCACGTCAGCAGTCAAGGTGTACTGGTACCTCGGAGGCATCCAGCCCGGTTCTGAATCTGGCGTTGCCTCCGTACTTGTCGAAGGCGAAACAGCACATGTGGACGTCAACTTCTCGATCGATCCAGTGACCCGCGTGCTCACCCTCTCGAACCTCCCGGGAAGCCGCGCGTACACGGTCAGCGTCCAGGCTAGTGCAAGTGACGCAGCTACATGGAGAGACCCAATCAAGGCCAACGCCAGTTTCTCGTGCGATGGAGTTACTGAAGGTTGGGGTCCGGACTACAAGCGCTTTATGGACGCGTGGGACCACGTCACCCATCCAGTTCCCAAACCACGCATTGGTCCACCCGGACCGGTCGACTATCGTGGGGCTATCAACCAACTGATTTATGTCTACAACGCGTTGCGAGAGGTAAACGCAACTGTAGCCGAAAATCTTCAACCTCTCGTCCTCGATCAAGTTCACATGCTCCACAACATGACAAGAGGTCAATAGGTCCGCCGCCGGACCACTAAGAGATATGTGGGGTATGCGAATCTCGATGAACGGAATTGCAGGACGTACACCCCATCTTCAGCTCAAAAGCAGGAGAGCAGCCATGAAAAGAATGCACGTAAAGCTAATCGCAGTAGTGGTCGCGGTAATTGCCCTAACGGCCGGGTCGGCCGTGGCTGCCGTTATTGATCTGACTTTCGAGAACATTGCTCCTTACCCCAACAACAGCGATGTATTCATCCAAAACTACTACAACGGCGGTAGCAGCAGCATCGGAACGAGCGGCCCGAACTACGGCGTCTCGTTCCCGAGCAATGCGCTGCTGATCTGCCTCAACTCTCTCAGTGTCATCTGCGGTTCCGGGCCCACACTGTCCAATGTCTCTCGCGGGGGACTCGGCGATCCGAATTCTCGGATGGGCGGGCTGTTCTTTCTCACGGGTTCGAGCACCTTCCTTGATTACGCCCCAGGTTTCACCACCGGTTTCTCTTTCAACTACACCGCCATCCTCGTAGGCGGCTCCGTCACGGTTTGGAGCGGGCTGGACGGCACCGGTACGATGCTCGCCAGCTTGACCCTGCCTACGACTGCAAGTGGGCCCTGTCCCGGTTATAACGCCCAGTTCTGCCCGTTCTTTCCCATCGGAGTTTCCTTCGCCGGTACAGCGAAGTCTATCGATTTCGGTGGTACCGCAAACCAGATTATTTTCGACGACGTGACTTTCGGCAGTAGCCAAGTGGGCACCCCGGAGCCCTCCAGCCTGCTTCTGATGGGCAGCGGTGTCCTGGGGCTTGCTGGCATCGTGCGCCGCAAGTTGAGGCGTTAATCTCCGGGCGGCTGTAGTGAGCACGAAGGGCCATGGCCGTGAAGTGGCTCTATGCAAAACCAGCATCAAGAAGAGGCATCTTCAATGCGAACGACCAGGTTCTCAGGATTCTCAACGCCGTTAGCTGCCTTCGTACCCGCTCCGGGTTCACGTCGCTCGCGGCAAACGCGCTTAGTGTTCGTGCTCACGCTGTGCGGCGCCATCAGCCCCGGCCTTGTCGTCGCGCAATCCTATCTACCGCCGATCGGCGGCCCAGGTGGCGGCCAATTCAAGGCGCCCTGCGCCTCGGGCGAATACCTGGCCGGATTCGAGCTACGAGCTGGAGACGATGTCGATGCCATCCGGCCAGTGTGTGCGAACTCCGCCGCAGCAATAGCCAATACCGCTTGGTTTGGCGGGCCCGGAGGAAAAACCGTCCAACTGCGTTGTCCATCGCAGATTCCCGCCGTCATAGGCCTCGATGTGGCAGCAGAAGGCGCTGAGACCGTGGTTGTCAATAACATCCATCTATACTGTGGACCGCCTCTTCCTAACCAAAGGCAGCCGGACTATCCTTCGGCCGTATTTGACGGCCCCACCGCAGTCGCATCGCAGCCTGCATTCCCGGGCGCAATCGGTGGTGCGCCTGTACTGAAGTCCGAAAACTTTCAGTCGTGCCCGGCTGGCCAAATCGCGACCGGTGTGCACGGCCGCTCCGGGATTTGGCTCGATGCAATGGGTTTGATCTGCGGCGCCCCGCCGCCTCAGCCACCCGCCCGCGAACCAGTGAAATCGCTCGGCAGAGTGAATACGGGTCCAACCTTACCAGCCGGGTCTGATGCGCCAATCTGCAATTCAGCCCGTTCAGCGCGGGCCCGGAACTCACCTGCGGCCCCCAGCTTGGAGGCCCAGTGCAACGCAGCGAATGCACAAATCATCGCGAACCAAAAGGCAGCGAGTACGCAAATCGCTGAGAACGAAAAGAAGGATATGGTAACCGGCGCCTCCGGAGTTCCAACTTCGATCTGTGATGCTGCTCAGACCGCGCTAAATCATACCGCCCCGGAAGCTGCCGACTTGGTGGCCAAGTGCCGTGCCAGCGGTGGTGGCCAGAATCTCGTCACCGAAGCCGCCCAGTTGGCGTCTTCTGGACGAACAATTGCCGAGGGTGACCCGCTCATCGCCGCAGGGCAGAGCCAGCAACCGGCCGGACCGGCTCGTCGCGGATTCGACGTCGGAATCGCCGCCACGGGAAGCGACACGGTTTGGGGTCCGGGTAAACAGCGAATCCTCGACTCCCTGAATCTTGCTGAACAGGAAGGATTCAAAGTCGCCGCTTCGTTTGTCTTGGATCGCAATCGGAATGCCCAGTTGGCCGCGACAGGCGCCGCGATTGCTGCCGCAGATCCGATTGTGCAGCAGGCTCGCATCCGGGAACTGGACTTCCGCTACTGGCTTGGATTCGATATTGCGTCAGGGGTCTTCGGCGATCCGGCACTCGGTGCATTGGGTAACAAAGCCACCGGCCCAGGCTCCGCCAGAATACGAGATGGGTTGAGCGCTCCCGCTCAGAGAGGCTACAACGCCTCAACGCAACTGCACTTGAGCAGGAGCTATTAGTGCCCGCCGTACGTACCGGTGGCCCGTGAATGGGTTCGGTAATTGAGAGTCACACAATGATTTCTCTACCAAAGGCTACTGACCGGCGACTATTCTCCATGCCTTGCCTAAGTTCGCGTCAATCGACGCTAAATCGCCTTCTCGTTAATTGAAACGAATTCGACCCGGAAGGGCATTCTGCCTTTCCAGGAGAACTTCATAGTCGTGAGCGGCTCAGAATGTATGGGACAGTAGAGATCCCAGCCGTCCAAAATCTGGTTCGGGAAGTTTCACCACATAGGTATGGAGAAATGCCCTTGTCGTCGCTTACTCCTGGAGGACGGATACGGAGTTGGCGGGCTCTGTCGAGTCGGCAATCGCATTCGGGGTGGGCAGACCGATGCGGCTCCAAACCCATATGTTTAGAGACAGCACAGGCAGCCATTTTGGGCTGCCTGTCTACGGGGCGGTCACCGCAGAAAACGCGGTGAAGGGAATACTCATTGCCACATCTGAAAGCCGCTACGCCGGGGTGATCAAGAATTATCTCATCCCGACCTTCGGCAAGAGCGCGCTGCGCGACATGGGCACTCTGCAGGTTCAGAAGTACTTTTCAAGCCTGAAAACATCTGAGCTCCAACACGCTTCGCAGCACAAGATCAAGACGGTTCTCGCGGCGATTCTCAACAGCGCCGTGATGATGCGGGGAGCGCGCACTAATCCATTCTGAGCAGAGACAAACGGACTCGGGCGCACCGGCCGCGCCCTGCTACTTTGCCCGCTATAAAGGGTTCGCATATTGAAGCCATGTCGCCGGCCATTTTATTTGGGCATCAACATGTCGGTCGTCCCATCAGCTTCCGGATTCGTTGACTCCGGGTGATCCCAGAGGGTCCTTCGCTAGTCCTATCCTGCGCCCACTTTTCCAACTGGGTGACACTAATGCGGTGCTTGATCGGCTTCCGATAGACGGTAACCGTGAACTCGGTCATCGGATCACTGGCCCGTCTCAGTGCGCGCTTACTGTAATCAGTGCGATTGCAAGTTGGTACACCTTGAGAGCTTGCCCTACGCATTGTGCGCCACTGGGAAACGACGCCCCTTGCTTGTTTCGTCCACTTGGAAAAGTGCGACGGGTAGCGCTTAATCCTTTATTTTCTGTTATGCCAGCGCAGTCCGCCGCGCACCAAGACGGGTTGGCCAAGAGTCAACACCGGGGTCCGTCCTATGTTGTATTGGTCATTGGTCAGATTCTCACCTTGAAAAAAGATGTCGAACCCCTTCGGCAAAGGATGAGAAACTGTCGCACTCAGCACAAAATAGCCGCCCAGAGGCAACAAGTTCTGGTCATCATCGTATTCATTGCTCGCAGTGCGGCCCTGAATCGCGACGAAAAACTGCTTCGGAGCTACCCAGGTTCCCTGGAAGGCGAACTCGTTGCGGGGAACCAAGGGGACCATATTGCCCACCAGCGCCGGGTTGGCAGGAAAACTGACCACCGTCGATTCAATGAATTGATAGGTGCCGGCCACCGAGATGCGGTTGGTAATCCGAAGTTCTGCCCCTGCCTGGAAACCCAGTGCCCGCGTTTCGCCCACATTCTCGCGCATGCGAGTTATGAGTTGTGGCGTGGAACTAATGGTCACGTTGAGAACTGGATTTGTGGTGCAGCCCCAGAAAAAATTGCCGCGAATTGACAGGCGGTCATGAAGCACAGAGGCACGAACTCCGCCTTCAGCTCCCGAGAAATGTTCAGCGCGCAAGTAGGGATTGGCTGTTGTCTGCACATTTCCGACCCTGAAGCTGCGATATAGCTCGTTGAGCGTCGGCGCCCGGAATGAACGATAACCCGCGGCATACACCACAACGTGGTCGTTGATGGTGTATGCCGTACTCAACCTGGGGTTGAATGAGTTCTGCCCCCGATCAGGATAAGCAATAAAAGTCAGCTTTCCGACTAAAGGGACACGGCTCGAACTACCATCCAGATTGCTCCACAGATCTTCTCTACCCGATAAAGTTAAAGACCATTTACGGGTGATTTGCACGATACCTTCCAGGAAAGCACCGAGTGACTGCTGCGTTCCCCCATTCGAAAGCTGCGCTGTAGGTTGGCCCTTCGAATAAGATGTCTCGTTACTGGCGCCTTCCACGATGAGCCCATCGAGTCCCGCCAACAAAGTGAAGTGATCCGCGAGTTGTTTTGACCACTGGGCGAGCAGACCCATCTGTTGCACCGGAACGTACTGAATATTTGTGAGGGACTCGCTGTTCCTGTCTCCAGCGACTGAGGAGAATGTCTGATGGTAGTTTTGTGTGCCGCCAAACATTCGCAGCGTGAATAATCCAGCTTCGGAGCTATTCCAGTCGGTTCCAAAGGCCAACTGGCGGATGGTGGAATCGTTGACTTGCATGGGCGTGCCGTTCTGACGGTCTTCTCCGTATAAGGAGCCGCTCAGGAACATGCGCCCCCTTTGGCCGAACAAGCGTTCTACCCGCAGCGTCCCGGAACCATATTGCGAAGCCACTGGAGTATCGACAGAGCCCCGGATGTCGCTTGGGACCGCAATATAGCCATCGGTGCGGAACCCCTCTCCACTCGCGACTACGGCCCATTGACCGAATCGCATTGCTCCCCACCCCGAACCAAATGGCGAGCTCTCATTTCCATACGACCCCTCGATAGATGCCTCGGTTTGAACGGCAGGATGGGTTTCCAGGTTGATTACCCCACCTAGTGCATCGTTGCCGTAGAGTGCCGAAATGCCTCCAGGTATTATCTGGACTTGGTCCAACGAAGTTTGCGGGATACGGGCCCAGTAAATCCATCCGCCAAACGGGTCGTTCAGCGGAACGCCGTCAGCCAGCACTAACGCACGGCTGGCGCCGTTAGCTCCGAGGCCACGCAATGACACACCCTGCGATGTAGGATTAGAGGTTTGACTGCCTGACCTTCGTAATAACGAGAAGCCTACAACGTTCCGGAGCTTGTCATCGGTCGCAAGCGCTCCCCATTGTTGCAGCTGGTTTTCACTAACTACCGCCTCATCGGGCTGCGCCTCTAGATTGTCAATTCCTGTCGGCAGAATGGCTGTTCGAGTGGCAGTCACCGCGAGGCTCTGTTGAAGGGGAGCTGGAACCAGGGTGATCGTTACGTCATTTTGTCCCGAGTGCCAGGACACGATCTTGGGCGCAAAACCGGTGGCCGTGACCGTGAGGGTTCCGCTTTCAGCATCGACTCCACCAAAAAAGAAACTGCCATCCGGCTGACTGACCCGTTGAAACTGCTCCGCGTTGGTCTGAAGAACTACCTGGGCCTGGGCTACGACAGCGCCTCGAATATCTTCCACCGTTCCGTGCACCGATTGTCGCGTTGTGGCCCAAGCCTGAGCCGGCAAGAACGAAAGCGCGGTCACGAGGGTAAGTCGGCGAAGTGTAGGGCGGTACAATTGTTCCTTTTGAACAATAAGCACCCACGTCTTATCGTTCTCTACCGATGTCCAGCCAGTGGATAGTCCTTATCGAGTTTCTTGATGAACTCGTCGGAAGGCACGCCTCCTCTGCAACTGGGATGGCCAAAGCCGCTGGCACTCGAACCGTTTTGGAAGTCAAGAATCATGTTGTCCGTCTGTCCAGGACCTACACCTAACGGGACGGCATCGAATTTCAGAGCATGCCTTACCTTCCACGCGATGACGTGATCTGCGCACGACGTGTCTCCGCTGAGTCCCAATCCTCCGACCAGCTTGCCCTTGGAGTTGTAGAGCGGCAGTCCTCCTCCGAAAACGATGATCCCGCCGATTGCCTTACCCACCATTGGATCGTTTTGCTGTCCGAATTGATCAGGTGTTCCGGCATAAACGGCCAAGGGATTGGGGGGCGCACTGGTAGTGAGGCTGAATAAACTCTGCCCAGGCTGTGCCCCTGCATAGAGGTTGGCTGTCGAAAGGGCGAAGTCCGAGGTGCTGAGCGCATTTGCGGTGCTCGCCTTTTCTGCGGCAATCACGCGGCTTCCAGGCCATTCAGCCGTGCGGTCTGGCCCGCTAAAGACCACTGCACAAACCATCCCATCGCGGTTTACGAGTGCAGCCCATTCCTGGTTTCCCATACCGCCGTTCCCGCTTTTCCCCTGCTTGACGGCTGCCTGGACCGCCTGCTTCAACGCATTGTAATCCGGCAATTCGCCGCAGTTCACCTGTCCCTGCGTCTGGGAAACAAGGCAGAGCGTCAATCCGAACACGGCGATCAACGGTTTTCTGAACAGCAATCGCATGCAATGAGCCCTTCTAGGCTCTTGGAAAGCCACAAACGCGCGGCTGGTTGCCTGGCTTTTTATGACGGTACTCTCCAGGCAGTCGGGGCAACTCCGTCAACTCAAAGTCACATCTGTCTAGGGCAGAACCTGGAGGAGAAACGGCTGCGATGCCGGTTTATTCGGTTCAGCTAAAGGCGCCCAATCGTGAGTTTCCACAGCCCCAGTTTCACCGCGTGACGAGAGCGACGGTAATCTTGGCTGCAGTCGCGTCGGTGTTGCTCACCGGCTGCAAGAACTCGCGTAGCCATACATCAGGCGATCAATATCCCGCTCAAGCCGGCACCAACTATCACTCGGCCAGCTACGCCGGGAAATTAGAGCCTGATGATGGACAGTGGAGCCGGCCAGCAAAGGATTTCGCGAGTACAAGATTTAGCACTCTCGACCAGATCAACGCGGCAAATGTGGCCAAGCTGGCTCCTGCGTTCACCTTTTCGACCGGTACCGATCGCGGTCTGGAAGCCGCTCCGATCGTAGTGAACAACACGATGTATATCGTGACGCCATTCCCGAATGTCGTTTACGCCCTCGATCTCACCAAGCCGGGCGCTCCGATTAAGTGGTCCTTCGATCCGAAACCCTCCCCGGCGGCGAAGGGTGTAGCGTGCTGCGACTGGGTGAACCGTGGCGGAGTGTATGCGGACGGAAAGTTCTTCTTCAACACGCTCGACGGAAACACCATTGCCCTCAATGCCGAAACCGGTGCGCAGATCTGGCGCACGCAAGTTGCCGACATCCAACTTGGCGAAACCCTCACTATGGCGCCGCTGCTGGCCAAGCACAAGGTGCTGGTCGGTAACAGTGGGGGCGAGATGGGCGTTCGAGGCTGGGTTAAGGCCCTCGATGAAAACACTGGCACTGTTGTCTGGACTGCCTATGGCACAGGTCCAGATAAAGATGTATTGATCGGGCCGCGCTTCAAGCCCTTCTATTCCCAGTACAAGGCGCAAGATCTTGGCGTGAAATCATGGCCACCCGATGCATGGAAAATAGGCGGCGGTGGCATGTGGGGCTGGATTTCCTTCGATCCTGAACTGAATGCGATCTACTACGGCACCGCGAACCCAGGGCCGTGGAACGCCGAAATGCGGCCCGGTGACAATTACTGGACCTGCGGCATCTTCGCGCGCGACATCGATACCGGCGAGGCACTCTGGTTTTATCAGATGAGTCCGCACGACCTGCATGATTATGACGGCGTGAATGAAAATATCCTGCTCGATCTGCCTTTCAACGGGCAGACGCGCAAAGTGCTGCTCCATCCTGACCGTAATGGGTACATGTACGTCATTGATCGCACCAACGGTGAGGTTCTGCAAGCGAATCCGTTTGGCTACGTCAACAGCACCCGTGGCGTTGATCTGAAATCCGGCTTGCTGCAATACGTGGTCGGAAAAGGCGCCCACCTATGGGAAGGTCGTAAGAAACATTTGTCCCACCGCACCTGGCGCAAAAGATTGGCAGCCCTCCGCGTTTTCGCCCAAGACAGGACTGGTGTATATCCCGCACAACAACCTTTGCATGGACGAAGAAGAGGTGGATGTTAACTACATACAAGGCACGCCCTACGTCGGCATGAACGTGAAGATGTATCAAGGTCCAGGCGGATACGGTGGCGTATTTAGCGCCTGGGATCCGGTTGCGGGTAAAGAGGTTTGGAAGATTACAGATCGTTACCCGGTATGGAGCGGGGCCCTGGTGACAGCTGGGGACATTGTGTTCTTCGGGACGTTGGACGGCTGGTTCAAAGCGGTGGACGCGCAAAGCGGTAAAGAATTGTGGAAGTTCAAGACCGGCTCCGGAATCATCGGGCAGCCCGTGACCTTCAGAGGTCCTGACGGCAAACAGTACGTAGCCATCGGTTCCGGGATTGGTGGATGGGCGGGCGCGGTTGTTTCTGGGGGATTAGATGCTCGCGATCCTACGGCCGCACTGGGCTTCGTGGGGCCGACTTCCGAACTGCAGAACAAGGTGACCAAGGGAGGCATGATTTATGTGTTCGCGCTTCCTTAGCATCTTGTTGCTCTCCGCGACAGTGTCGGCACAGACCCACACGTTGCGAGTCTGTGCGGATCCGCAAAATCTACCTTTCTCGAGCGTTCAGCAGAACGGCTTCGACAACCAGATTGCACGTCTCCTAGGACGCGAGCTGCACGCGCAGGTTTCGTTTGAGTGGCAGCGGCTAGGCCGGGGCTTCATTCGCAACGTTGTGAATAAGGGCGCGTGCGACGTGCTTCTTGGCGTACCTGTTGGAATGCACGGCCTGTTGGTGACACAACCCTATTACCGTTCGACGTATGTGTTTGTTACGCGCGCAAGCGAACCGCCGATCAGCTCGCTTGATGATCCGCGCTTGATGACCAAGACGATCGGAATCCAAGTGTTGGAAGAGGACTATGCGCCGCCTGCACGCGCGCTGGGCCGTCGCGGGATGGCCAACAATGTACGCGGTGTTGACATGGACGACCCCGGAGCTATCATCGCGGCGGTCGCGGATCGCAAAGTCGATATGGCAATCGTCTGGGGACCGCTCGCCGGCTATTATGCGGCTCGTTACGGGAACCATGTGCGTCTCACTCAGGTAGAGCCCGAGATCGACCCTCCGAAGCTGCCCTTCACTTACGCGATCGGGGCGGGAGTAGGGAAGAGTAACCCCGAGCTTTACAACCAGATCAACGCTGCCATTGGCCGCGCGCAACATAGCATCCAGCAGATTCTTCGTGCTTATCACGTGCCCCTGTTGCCGCTGCAAGGGCACGAAAAGTTCAGCACGGGTGAGTAACATGCGGATTGGGTTGATCATTACCGGCGTCTTCCTTTGTTTGCTGGCAAGCTGCGAGCGCGAGGAAAGGCGTTACCGCGAGCCGGCCCCGTCAAGTTCCGCGACGAATGGGCTGACGATGAGCGGTCTGCATCCGGCGGCTCCTACGGTCGGCACATCTCAGCCGCCAAGCGCCCCGGTCTCGAATCCGTATTCCGCAAACGCTTATTCGGTCTCCGAAGGCGAAAAGCTATTTGGGGCTTACAACTGCGTCGGTTGCCATGCGCATGGCGGCGGAGGCATTGGGCCTCCGTTGATGGACCCGGACTGGATCTATGGGAGTGACCCGCAAAACATTTACGCAACGATTGTGGAAGGGCGCCCTAATGGCATGCCTTCGTTCCGCGGCAAGATCCCCGACCAGCAGGTTTGGGAGCTTGTGGCCTATGTGCGCTCCTTGAGTGGACAGTTACCCAAAGACGTCGCACCCGGCCGAAGTGATGAAATGTACGCGCATAAGCCGCCCAGCAGCACCCCACGCGAGCAGACCAAAGACACCAAGGGAGTCCATCCGAAATGAAACTCCTCGGAGCATTCACGCTCGGATGGTCTTCGCCTTTTCAGTCGTCCCTCAAGTCTGCCGGACCACAAGCGGCGAGAATCGAGGCGCTGTACTGGCTGATATTTTGGGTTGCGCTCGTAGTGTTCGTTCTCGTTATCGGTACTCTCAGCGGAACTGTGGCAAAACATTGGCGGCTCGCTAGAGAGAATGAAATGCCGGCGCCAATTCTGGACACGAAAGTTGCGGACCAGTCAGCCACCAAGATCGTCGGGTGTGCCGTCGCACTGACCGTCTTGGTTCTGTTCTTCCTTTTGGTCAAGAGCGTCGTAGCGGCCAAGAACGAAACCCAGTCGCTTGTCTCCAAAAATCCAGTATCGATTCAGGTCATCGGACACCAGTGGTGGTGGGAAGTTGTCTATCCGAACACAGATCCGAGCCAGACCATCACGACCGCGAATGAGATTCATATCCCGGTTGGGATTCCTGTCGTCTTGAATACGGCATCGCGCGACGTGATTCATAGCTTTTGGGTGCCGAATCTGCAAGGCAAGCGCGATCTGATTCCGGGTTACACCACAGCGATTTGGTTCCAGGCCGACCACGAAGGCACATATCGGGGGCAGTGCGCCGAGTTCTGCGGATTGCAGCACGCCAAGATGGCTTTCTATGTGGTGGCGGAAAGTCCCGACAAATTTCAACAGTGGATGCAACAGCAAGTCAGATCAGCCACCGAGCCCGACAACGATCAGAAACGCCGAGGCCGGCAGGTGTTCCTTTCGAATGCATGCGTCATGTGTCACACCATTCGCGGCACGATTGCCGGCGCGCGAACTGGGCCGGATCTAACCCATGTCGCCAGCCGGCTTTCGCTGGCCGCCGGAACCTTGCCCAACAATAGCGGAAATCTCGCTGCATGGATCGTCGACTCGCAAAGCATCAAGCCCGGTAACCGGATGCCTCCGAACATGCTGCCGAGTAATGAACTTCAAGATCTGGTGGCGTACCTCGAAAGCTTGAAATAGGAAGATAGAGTTGGCAACTACTGAAATCACCCGCGAAGATGCAACCGCGAAACGACGGCAGCAACTCGCGCGAACCTGGGGTGAACCCGGCGGCTTCCGTGGATGGTTCATGAATGTCCACCACACGTCTATCGGGAAGCGGTACATGGTGACCGCGTTCATCTTCTTCCTGTTAGGTGGACTGCTGGCGCTTCTCATGCGCATCCAGTTGGCGCGCCCGGGAAACCATTTTCTCGGACCTGACAAGTACAACCAGATTTTCACCACTCACGGCGCGAACATGATGTTCCTGTTCGCCGTTCCGATGATGTTTGAGGCTCTGTCGGTTTACTTTGTTCCCCTTATGGTTGGGGCCCGCAACATCGCCTTCCCGCGGCTCAACGCCTATAGCTACTACCTCTACGCCATAGGAGGTATCTTCCTCTGGATTTCTCTCATCATGAACATCGGCCCTGATGTCGGCTGGTTTGCCTATGTCCCACTCAGCGGGCCCGACTTCACTCCGGGTAAACGCGCCGACGTCTGGGCACAGATGATCACCTTCACCGAGATTTCGGCCCTCGCCGTTGCGGTTGAGATCGTGGTAACGGTATTCCGGCTTCGCGCCCCAGGAATGACCTTGAACCGGATTCCCATGTTCGTCTGGGCTGAAGTCGTTACCGCGTTTGCCGTCCTCTTCGCGATGCCGGCGGTGATGCTCGACAGCACCATGCTCATCATGGACAGGCTGATCAATACGCATTTCTTCAACCCATCCGAAGGCGGAGATGCGCTGTTGTTTCAGCATTTGTTCTGGTTCTTCGGACATCCCGAGGTCTACATCATCTTCATTCCGGGAACCGGCCTCGTCTCCACGATCATCACCATCTTTTCGCGGCGCAAAATCTTCGGCTACATCGCACTGGTTCTTTCTACTGTAGCTACCGGCATTCTCGGCTTTGGGGTTTGGGTGCACCACATGTTTGCCACCGGATTGCCGACGCTGAGCATCAGCTTCTTCACCGCCGCCAGCATGATGATTGTCATACCGACGGGCATTCAATTCTTTTGCTGGCTGACCACGCTATGGACCGGCAAGCTCGTAATCAAGTCACCCATGCTGTGGGTGTTGGGGTTCTTCTTTGTTTTTCTGATCGGCGGCCTCACCGGCGTGATGCTGGCCGCGGCTCCGCTAGACTGGCAGGTCCATGACACCTTTTTTGTTGTAGCTCATCTCCATTACGTGTTAATCGGCGGCGCGATCTTTCCGCTGTTCGGCGCTATCTATCTCTGGTTTCCCAAGATTACCGGCCGGATGCTCAGTGAGACTCTGGGTAAAGTAAACTTTTGGCTCTTCTTCCTCGGATTCAATCTGACGTTCTTCCCCATGCACCAGCTCGGCTTCGACGGAATGCCGCGGCGGGTCTATACCTACCTGCCGGAGATGCAGTGGGGGCGTCTTAACCTGCTCGCCACCTTCGGGGCGTTCCTGATGGGCGTGGCCGTGCTGGTGTTCCTCGCCAATGTGATGCAAAGTTTACGGTACGGCGACGCTGCCGGTGACAATCCATGGCATGCGGGAACCCTGGAATGGGCCACGAGTTCTCCCCCGCCGATTTACAACTTCCTTGATCCGCCCACGGTTGGAGGCCGCGAACCGCTCTGGGAGGACCCGCCGGATCAAGCGATTGTCACTGGCCTTCGCGAAGATACCCGACAGGTGCTAGTAACCGGGACCCTAGACGCGGAACCCGATCACCTCGTCGACTTTCCTGAGTCGACCATCTGGCCTTTTCTGGCGGCGCTCGCAACCACCGTACTGTTCCTATGGTCCATCTTCAACGCGTGGGGGGTGGTGTGGGGTGCAATTCCCTTGGCCGTCACGCTCACGGGTTGGTTCTGGCCAAGCAAGAAAGAGGTCGACAAACACCGCTCTGAGGAGAAGTGGGAAAATGACCCGGCGCGAGCTTAACGTTTCGGACTTGCCGACGGTTGTCTTCGGCCATCGTAGCGTGACCTGGCTCGGGCTGATGGGCATGATGGCGATTGAAGGCACCGCCTTTGCCATTGTGCTCGCCTCGTACTTCTACCTTCGCACTCGCACAGACGACTGGCCCCCGGGACTACAACCGCCCCGATTGCTAGCCGGCACACTCAACACCGTTGTTTTCCTCGCCAGCCTCGCGCCTAATGCCTGGACGAAGAAACGTGCCGAGGAAGGCAATCTTCGTGGAACTCAAATTGGTCTGGTCATGATGACTGCCGTCGGCGTCATCAACTTAGTGATCCGGTGGTTCGAATTTCGGGGTCTCAACTGCACGTGGGATGCCAACGCGTACGCGTCTGTCACTTGGCTTCTCCTTGGTCTCCACACAACTCACCTCATCACCGATTGGTTCGACACTGTTGTGCTGGGAGCCCTCTTCTTTACCGACCGGGTGGAAGGCAAACGCTACATGGATGCTAGCGAAAATGCGGACTATTGGTACTTTGTTGTCTTCGCCTGGCTTCCGATCTACGCAGTGCTTTATCTCGCACCGAGGGTTTTATAGCTATGGAGCAGGTCGAGCAGCTTGGAGCACCGAAGGTAAGCACCACAGGGTTGTGGATGGGCATACTCGTCGCTCCTCTCGCGTGGGCGCTCGACGAAGGCCTCAGCTATGTCATTGACCAACACGCTTGCTCCACCGGCAAGTACTACCTGGTGCATTTAATCACTGCCGTCTGTTTTCTGCTGGCCATGAGCGGATTGTTGGTTTCCTGGAGACAATTGCGGCGAGTTCCGTCGGGTGCCAACGAAGACGGAGGTTCCCCGCGTGACCGAAGCTGGTTTATGGCTCGTCTGGGCATACTGATGAGCGTTGGATTTGCACTCGTCATTCTTGCGATGGCCGTGCCGAAAGTCATTCTCAGCCCATGTGACTAGGGAGCAATCTTGAAGCGTTACTGGTCCGCACTTGCGATCGCCGTTTTCCTGCTGAGTGGCAACGTGTGGGCACATCCTGATGACACATCCATAAGTCCGCAAACATGGCCAACAGCGTGGTCTTGGGAGATGGGCATCGTGATCCCCATTGCCTTGGCGGCTTGCCTGTATGCCGCGGGATCGTTCCGCATCTATTCGCGCAATAGGCTGAGCCCGGCAATCTCGCGTTGGCGGGTGCTCGCTTTCGCCGCAGGGTGGCTGACTCTCGTCATTGCGCTGGTATCACCCTTGCACAAGCTCGGTTCGGTTTTGTTTTCAGCTCACATGACTCAGCATGAGTTGCTGATGGTAGTGGCTGCTCCTCTGCTCGTGATGGGCAGGCCCCTGATTCCTTTTCTCTTTGCCGTTCCGCATTCGTGGCGAACGCAAATCGGTGGATGGACTACCCAGCCGTCGTTTCGACGAACATGGCGCTGGCTTACAGCGCCAGCTCTGGTCTGGGCACTGCATGGCGCAACGCTATGGCTTTGGCATGTGCCTGCGCTCTATGAAGTGACGCTCGATCACGAAGGCATTCACGCGCTTCAGCACCTGTGTTTCCTGGGCACGGCTTTACTTTTCTGGTGGACGTTGATGGAAGGCCGCCATGGCCGACTGGCATACGGCGCAGCGCTGGTTTACCTGTTCACTACCGGCCTGCATAGCAGTGCGCTCGGTGCGCTCATCACTTTTGCCCAACGGCTCTGGTATCCCATTTACGACGGCCGGACCGCTGCGTGGGGCCTCAGCCCGCTCGAAGACCAGCAACTCGGTGGCCTGATTATGTGGGTACCATCAGGCGTGGTCTTCCTGCTGATTGCTCTGGCGCTGCTCGCCGCCTGGCTTGGCGAGTCAGAGCGCCGACTCAGGCACTCCCGCTACTCCAGTGTGCTTACCTCGGGGAGTAATCATGCGGATTAAGCCGGTTGCCATCGTCCTGTCCGTGTTAGCGATTCTCGTCGTGGAATCAAGTTGTGATCGCGCGGAGGACGAAAGATTTCGCCAAGCGGCGCAATTGACAGGAGGGGGCGACGCCGTGGCCGGAAGAGGTGCCATTCGCAAATATGGTTGCAGCGGTTGCCATACCATCCAGGGGGTGCGCGACGCCGTAGGACTAGTAGGGCCACCGCTGGACCACTTCGCTTATCGTGCTTACATTGCCGGCCGGCTACCGAATACTCCGGACAACCTCATGCATTGGATTCAAGAGCCGCAGCAGGTTGTCCCAGGCAATGCCATGCCGGACATGGGCGTCAGCGACAAAGACAGTCGCGATATTGCGGCCTACCTCTACACCTTGCACTGACGAAACGCAGTTTCTCGCTTGCCCACATGCTCCAAAATCCGCAGCTGGCTTAGTTTCTACCAATACAGCATCCTGCGCATTGACACACCTATGCGGCTGACGAAACAAAGCAGCGCAGGGAACGCTTCGGGACGTGGAAACAATCCAATGAAAGTGTGGGTTGAAGCATCTACTACTTCAGGTTGCCATTTCCTTGTAAGTGCTTGAAAGGAAATGGCGGGGTCGACGGGACTCGAACCCGCGGCCTCTGCCGTGACAGGGCAACTATTCATTGTAAACCATTGAAATTGAACGGTGTCGGCGGACACGGTTTGATGCTCTAAGGGGTGATTTGGTGGGGCTTATCGTCCCCTTATTGTCCCCAGATTTCCTATACGTCGACAACTGCACGAAGTCTTACGCGCTACCAACTGGAACGCAAGCGCCCTTCATGCTTGCAGCTCAAGCTGAGGTGAACGACCTTTGGGTTATGCGTTGCCGTCGCCGTTGCGGATAACCGTGACGACAACCCTGGTAGGCGCGCCTTGGATCAGACAGGTGTACTCCTCGATAAAGCCCTTGTCGCCGTAGTAGCCAGTGAAATGGAACTCCTGTTGCTTATAGACTTCGCGTGCATCGAGCACGAGCTTTCTAACATTCTCTGCGCCATGCAGAATGCCTTCCATCGCCGCGCCTTCCCCTGTCACGTCATCGGCAAGGTTGTCCAGCCACCAAGGGTAGTAATTGGCTAGCTTGCTAGCGGAATCGCTGCTTCCCGTAGGCGATTTCATGTCGCGCTCCTTCAAAGTCTGGCAGTTTGCCAGTCGGATGGGTAACACGTGCCACTCGTCCGGAGAGGATCCATCGAACTCTTGTATTGCCTCTCACGATATCCACGTTACATGGATGCTGATTTGCCTTCTTTCCCAGTAGCGCCGTCATTGTCCGCTGGACTGATGGTGAGTATTCGCGCGATGGGTCAGATCCGTGCTCCCGCCAGGCTATTTCTGCGGGAGAGCGGGAACCATGAACTCCACCCCCTTTGCTGCAACCCGGGATCGGCCTGTGAATTGTGTCCGCCAATTCCAGGCGCACCTTGTGCGCGCCGGGCGGCAACCGCACGAGGACCACCGTTTCTCCGCTGGTATCGACCGTGGGCCAGGATTGGTCATCCACGTAATAGTGCAGATGGCCCACGCGTGGCGACACTTCCAACGCAGCTTTGCCGAATACCGGTACAGTGCGAAGGTTTTCCGTGCGGTACTGAATGAATACGCGGCCCAAGGCCAGCTGTTCGGGGATCGGTGGATCGACAATCAGTTTCGCGGGAGCCTCATTCTGGATCGCGACGAGCGGCGTCGCCCCTTTGACATCCTTGGCGGTCTGCGCCGACGTAAAGAGCGCGTGAATCGCAACCGCAATGACGATCGCGGTGGCCCTCACGGCCTGCTTGGTGCGTTGTTGGGTAGTGTTGGTTTGAATCAAGGTGCTCTCCTTTTGACAAAACGTTAAGCGCCAGCGCTGTGTAGTGTCGACAATTCGCAGTTAGGCTCGTAATGTCTGTTGCGGCGATGAAGCGTGGGTCTTGGACGTCGTTTCCAATGCGGCACGGAGCCGCTCACCGATCCAGTCTTGGATGTCCTGCATCACCACGCGCTTGTCGAGATCGTTGAGAAGATCGTGAAACCCTCCTTCGTAAAGCTTTAGTGTCTTGTCCGCGGCGCCCACCATGTCGTAAAAGTGCTGGCTGCCGCTGGGCTTCGTGTTCTCGTCGTCGCTGCCGTGAAGAATCAGCACCGGCAAAGTAATCAGGGAAAATTCCCTCTTAAGTCGCTCGTCGGCGCGAACTAGCGCGGCCATGGTTCGTGTCGGTTGAGTTTCGTGAGCAATCAGCGGATCCTCGTTCATGGCTTCAACGACCTTCGGGTCACGCGAGAATCTTTCGTTCGGGAGGTGAAGGATGTGGGCATGCGGCGCAAGGTGGCCCAGACCTTTAAAGACCGCGAGGGCGAAATCGGGCGCGGGCAACTCATGGGCGAAGCTCTCGCAGATCAATCCCGCCAGTTCGGGTTGGTGATCAAGCGTGTAAAGGCAAGAGACAACTCCGCCTGCGCTATGCCCGAGGAGGAAAAATGGCAAGCTCGATTCTCGCGATTTTGCCACCTTAACCACGGCTTCCACGTCGCTGACGTAATCCTCAAAATCGTCGACGTAGAAACGCTCGCCATCGGAATTGCCACGGCCACGTAAGTCCACGGCGTACACGGCTAAGCCTATTGCAACAAACTGTTCGGCCACCCAGGAGTAATAGCCACTGTGGGCATTAAAGCCTGGAACAATAATGACAACTGCACGCGGTTCTTTTTTGGGACGCAGGGAGCGAAAGAAAATGCTGAGACCGTTTGCCCCTTCAACTCTTTCTCCACTATTTGCAAAGTCTGACATTGGAATTCTCCTTTTTTGAATGTAGGTATTTGATTTCTCCGGTGCGGACACTCACTCGGCCCGCCAGTCGAGTCGAGGCAGCAATCGTCACGGAACGCCAATTGCAACCTTCCGAGCGACGTGGGCTGTCCATCAGGCCCGATTCTTCCAGCCAATCTTCTGCCGATACCGCAGCCTGTTCTGGTCCGTACAATTCCGTGACCGCACGAACGAACGCCGATAGCTCGCGTTCCGCTAGGTCGATCTGTTGGTCGTACATCGGGCACAAAAACGATTGTTCGCACACCACTGTTCGTCCTTGTGGAACTCTGGTGTCGCCACGCGTCCAAGCTTCTCGTTCTCGGTGTTACGGCGCGTAACAGGTGAAGACAAAGTCGCGATCTTTAGCGGGTTGGTGGCAAGGGAAACAGGTTTCATGCTTCGCCTCGTCGCCGGGTTTGCCATCAGTAAAGTCAGCGAACCCCCAGCCGCCTGATGCGGCGTATTTTTTTGAGTCCTTGACCATGACCTGCATATTCACAGGGGAGCCGGCAACGAACGCCTGGACGCGGCCGAAGACTTTGTTGTCTTCATCTGAGGGGACACGTTTCCAATGCAGCGCAACAATGACGGCACCATCGGGGAACGGAAGCTTCCCTTCGCGATAGGCCTTAATCGCTATCTCGTTGCCGAGTTGGGCGCGCAACTGGTTGAAGTCGCCTTCTTCCTGAGTCACGGAGATCAAACTCCACCCGCGGTATCCTGAGGGAATGGTGACTCCGTAAATCGGAGACTTCGCTTCATGCGTCTCACCTTTCGCGTGGACCAGAGCAGCGGTAACGCAGGTCGCTACTGCAGCGACAACTAGAAAGAAAGCGACTCGTTTCATGATGTCTTCTCGCATATGGAATAAACGCTTCGAAGGTGAAGGCGACTACGCGTCTAAGTCGTGGCCTGGCCCCGCGAGGGCCCATCGTGGAACGATAGCCCCGGCAAAAGCGCATTAGTGACTGAGTGATTCGGCAGCACTCGAGATAAAGGCGGCAATCCTCCCCGGTTCTTGCAACATGGCCACGTGGCAGGTCGGAAGCACGATCGTCTTGGCGCCGATGGTCTGCGCTTCTTGCTGCTCGAGGCCGGCGGTGATCACGTCGTCGTGGCCTGAAATCACGAACCACGATGGCTTCGACTTCCAGGCTGGGGTGACCGTAGGCGTGGCGATCAGGTCTCCCACAGATGTAATTCCCTGAACCGCCGCCAGTTCGCTTTGCTGAAAAGTAGAGAGATCTTGTGCGAACGCGTTCGCGATGCCTTGATCCGAAATCCACACGGAGGTCATCGCTGGATCGAAGACGAGATAGTTGGCGATCGGTGGCGGCGTGCTCAAACTGCTTAGTAATGAGAGCGCCGACTGCCCCGTGTCGGGTGCGAATGCGGCGACATAGACCAGGCCGACAACGCGCGAGTCGTTTCCCGGAACATCTCCGATTACGACGCCTCCGTAGGAGTGCCCTACCAGGAGCACTGGGCCCGGATTCGTCTGAGTGATTCGCTGTATGGCCCGCTCGACTGCCGCATCGTCATCCTGTAGTGAAGTGAGTGGAATGTGCGCCGCCACAACGTGGAAGCCGCGAGCCTCTAGAAGTGGGATCACCTGCGACCAGGTTGATCCGTTGGCCCAAGCACCGTGGACGAGGACAACGTTGCGAACCGCCCCTCCGTGACCAGCTTTCGATACTTGGCCCGCTGCCGGCGTTGACAAGCAGGCGGCAAGCGGCAAAACGCAGCAAAGGAAAGCCAGAAGTTTGGGCATTCGTAGTGAATTCATTGGGTACTCCTTCTTGAGTCTTCACCCGAGCTCTTGGCTGGGTGGGGTTGATCTTTCGTGATGGCGTCCCCCATGGCCAATGGCATCACGAGGCCGCTGATCCGTCGAACAAAGAACCTCGTGAACCTTCCTTGGCTTGTGTAAGAATGGACGAACTCAGGTTTTTGAACCACACCAGATGCTCTGGTTTCTGTCCCACAAATTCAGGTAGGGTCTAGTAGCAGCTGGAAACGGAGAGTTTTTGATCTCCGCGGTCCCAGTTCGAGCACAATCACCCGCACAGTTGCAACACTATGGACCAATAGCGATATTTCGTCGGGTCATGAGGTGACTGCGATGGCTGTGCCGAACCAGATTCGCATTCTGTGCGTCGAGGATCACCCTGTCTTTCGCGAAGGGCTAAAAGCGATGATCGCGGGCGAGCCAGATATGGTCTTGGTCGGACACGCTCCCAACGCGGTAGAGGCGATCTCCCAGTTCCGGCGTCACCGGCCGGACGTTACCTTGATGGACTTGCGCCTTCCCGGAACCGACGGCACTGATGTCCTTGTCTCTATCCGTGGAGAGTTCCCACGGGCTCGCATCATCATGCTCACAACCTCTGACGGCGATGCCGACATCCAGAGGGCAATGCGAGCTGGTGCCTCGGCTTACATTCTGAAGAGCATGCCGATGGAGGACCTGCTTGGCGTCATCCGGTCGGTCCACGCTGGCCGGCGACACATTCCGCCTGAGGTGGCAGCCCGCCTCGCAGAGCATATGGGCGATGAAGACCTCACGGGCCGCGAATTGGAGGTTCTCCGGCTCATTCGAGAGGGTTACCGCAATAAGCAGATTGCCGATCGGCTAGCGATTTCAGAGAATACCGTCAACTTCCACATCAAGAACCTGATGGACAAACTCCGGGCCAATGATCGGACCCATGCGGTTACGATCGCGTTGCGGCGTGGCATACTGCAAATCTGAAAGAATCCAGCCTGCCGAATCGGGTAGGGTGCCGACTGGAGGTATTGGGGTGCCGCGGATGGCCGTCGCCGATTAAGGTTAAAAGAGATTGCTAGACCCCGTTCGCTGCTGAGCGCAGTTGTCTGACGACTTGGAGATCTGGCGGCATTCCCATGCGCGCATTCTCGTTGACGAGAAAAATCGCAGGATCGATCGAGATCGTGAACGCCAGCATTCCGCGGCCAGTGGAGCTATTCATCCTGTTGTTGTGTCTGTCGTCAACCTCCGGCTGGGCAGTCGATCCAAGCCGGCAAATCTCTCAATATGGGCACAGCGCGTGGAAGGTGCAGGACGGCCTCTTCAAAGGGATGCCCTACTCGCTCGTCCAGACGCAGGACGGCTATCTGTGGTTGGGAACGTCTACCGAGTTGCTGCGATTTGATGGCGTCCGCTTTGTCCCGTGGGCGTCGGAGAATCGAGAACGGCTCCCCTCCGGGTTTATCGCTGCATTGATGGCCTCGCGTGACGGCAGCTTGTGGATCAATTCGTCTGACGGATTAAGCCGATGGAGCGATCGAACACTCACGAACATTCCAGTTAGCGGACCACACGGCGGCGGCAGGCTTCTGGAAGATCGCGACGGCAGGGTCTGGGCAACTCTGAACGACTCATCGACAGGAGGTTTATGTCGTGTAATGGAATCGACCACGCATTGCGTCCGCCTTCTCGATGGCGTGGGCCCTGTTTATGCACTCATTGACGATCAACAGGGCAACTTGTGGATCGGCGGTGCTACCGGTCTTCTCCGCTGGCGTGAGGGCGCTCAGACCATCTATCAAACGGCAGCGCTAAAGAGCAATTCGGCCGTAGGCATCAGCGGGTTGGCAGCCGCACCCGATGGGTCGATCTGGGTCGGCATTGCCAAGCGCGGCCGAGGACTTGGTCTACAGCAGCTGACTCAAGGCCGCTGGCATGCATTTAAGACAGCTGATCTCGACGGTGAGACGCTTCAGGTACTGGCTCTTCACTTGGATCAGTCAGGTGTCTTGTGGATTGGGACAGGTGATCGCGGGATTTACCGTATTTATAACAACAAGGTCGATCATTTCGATACTACGAGTGGACTGTCGAGCAACCTTGTCTTGAGCTTCTTAGACGACCGGGAGGGGAATCTCTGGGTTGTCACCAATAGCGGAATAGATCGCTTCAGCGATACGCCAGTTGTTGGCTTCACAGATCGCGAAGGACTATGCGGCCCGGAGGTCGACGCAGTGCTTGCTTCACGAGACGGCAGCGTTTGGGTCGGTTCGGACGGGTCTCTGGGCAATCTGCGAGATGGACGCGTGTCCTGCGTGCGTACGGGCAAAGGGTTGCATGGAACTCAGGTGACCTCGCTGCTTGAGGACCACGCTGGGCGGCTGTGGGTGGGTCTCGACAAGAGCCTGTGGGTTAACGACCACGGCCGCTTTCGCAAAATTACCAAGCCCGACGGAAGCGAGATCGGGTTCGTGACCGGACTTGATGAGGATGCAAATGACAATGTCTGGGTCGTTGCGCGTGGATCTCGCCGCGTACTGCTACGTATCCAAGGGTCCGCTGTGCGGGAGGAATACGACGGCGCGCCAACGGTGCGCCGGGTTGCCGCAGATCCGACCGGCGGTCTCTGGCTGGGACTTGTGAATGGGGACCTTTCTCACTTCCGCGACGGTGTGTTCACCACCTATCAGTTCGTCCACGAAGAACAGGCGGGAGTCTTCCAGCTCTTGCCCGAAACGGACGGTTCAGTGCTTGCGGCCACGGCCTACGGGCTGATCGGCTGGCAAGGCGGCAGGCAACTGCTCCTCACTGAGCGCAACGGTCTGCCGTGCAACCAAGTCAACGGCATTGTCTTCGACGATTCGGGCAATCTCTGGATTTTCATGAATTGTGCGCTGGGAGAAGTCTCTCGAGGGGATCTCCAGGCATGGAGGCGCGATTCCGATACCAGAGTGTCAGTGCGGACCCTCGACGAGTTCGACGGAGTGCGCACTGGCTTCGCCTCGTTTCTTGAAGCCACGCGGTCGCCGGATGGACGGCTATGGTTCTCGAACGGTGCCGTCCTGCAAATGGTCGATCCTACTCACTTGCACCGAGACGCAATTCCGCCTCCGGTACATATCGAACAGGTCATCGCCGATCACAAGACCTATTCAATCGCGGGGCCTGTTCTTCTTCCACCGCTGACGCGAGATCTGGAGATCGATTACGTCGGACTCAGCTTCACCGCGCCACAAAGAGTGCGCTTTCGGTATCGCCTGGACGGTCGCGACGACGCATGGCAGGAGCCAAGCATGCGACGTCAGGCGTTCTATACAGATCTCCGCCCGGGAACGTACAGTTTCCGTGTCCTCGCTAGCAATGGCGACGGCGTTTGGAACAACGTAGGAGCGACGATCAATTTCACAGTCGAACCTGCGTGGTTTCAGACAAATAGGTTCCGGGTCGTGTGTGTCGCCGTGGTTCTCCTGATCCTGTGGGCTTTCTATCGGATGCGCGTGAAGCAGGTTGCGAAGGCTATCGGAGTGCGGTTTGACGAGCGGCTGGCTGAACGCACTCGCATCGCGCGAGATATTCATGACACGTTTCTCCAAACCATCCAGGGCAGTAAGCTGGTCGCAGATTCCGCGTTGAAGCAGTCATCCGATCCCTCACGAATGCGTGTTGCCCTTGAGCAGTTATCGATCTGGCTTGGACGGGCAACGGATGAGGGTCGAGCAGCGCTGAACTCGTTGCGCACCTCGACGACGGAAGCCAACGACCTTGCGGAAGCCTTCCGAAGGGCGATAGATGAGTGCCGAATCGAGAACTCCATGGAATCCTCGTTTTCAGTGGTTGGCGAAACGAGGGAAATGCATCCTATCGTTCGCGATGAAGTCTACCGCATCGGCTATGAAGCGATCAGGAACGCATGTGTACACTCGCAGGCAAGCAAATTGCAGGTAACCCTCACTTACAACGAAGAACTCAGGGTGCGCGTAGTCGACGATGGCGTGGGCATGGATCCCTTCGTGGCCGGTCACGGCAAGGAGGGGCACTTCGGTCTCAAGGGAATGCGTGAGCGGGCTGCACGCATTGCCGGCAAGCTCACCGTCACAAGTTCGCCGACGTCAGGAACCGAGGTCAAGCTTGTTGTCCCGGGCAAGATAATCTATCGAAAGATGGCTTGAGATTCTTAACCGCCGCGTAATCCCAGTTAATCGAACCGGAACGCTAGGACGGGCCCAACTTCCGGCATATCTCTCGTCAGAACCAACGACCGAAAATCTCAATCAACGCTCACAGTGCTTCCATTTTGAGTGTCCGGCCCGCGTTCCACCACTGATCATTAGTATCGACAAACGCCCATATCTGTGCGCATCTGGCATGGGGTCAGTCCTGCCGGGGGCAAAATCACTTGGACGAGAAGTCGGCAAACCGTTGAACTGCCACTCGCGCGCAAACTCCGGAGATACCGGCTTGGGGGAGATGTCGAACCGGCGTACCAGCGGCATCGCTGGTGGGTCAGACACTACCTTTTAGCGCCATTGCCGTGTGGTGATCAATCTGAGTGTGCGACTTGCATCCTTTATATATAGAGATCGTCCTGCTTAACGACCTTCGCTCTGCTCTCACCTAACTCCCTACCCTAGCGCCCCCAACAAAACAAATCTTTAACCCACCCCCCTCCCTGACTGCGCGAGCCGAGGTGTGCGCCATTGGTTCCGTCTTGACCTTCAACGAAACACAACATGGGCGGACGGCCCGGAAAGGATATCTGCGATGTTTGGACAAATGATGGTTGAACCCGTTGTGCAGCTCGACCCCGGTGTCGGTCTGCCGACAGCGATAGCCACACTGATAAAGACTGCCGAAAACGTCGAGATCGTTCGTTGGATCGAGTTGCCGGCGTCGGTGCTGCTGTTCTTGCTCGTGCCCGGAGACGCGGATTCTGGGGCGTTCTATGTCCTAGACCGCAAGAAAGGAACCTGGTACGCCGTCGACTTCGAGGACGAACAATTCGGCGGGTACAGCGTAAGCCAACTCGAAACGCTCCTGAAGGAGTGTAACTTCCTCGATCTTATTGAGCGGCCAGGACTTTGGCGCTCCGGTTTGCGGTGGATGGTATTACCCGGCATGCGGCCTGAGACGGCCGTTTGACAGAAAGAATATTCCGGGTTATCTAACGACCCCCACATCCGAAAACCGTGTGAGGTAATGGCGAATACGGGCCCCGGATTCGCGAATTTGCCAGAAGGAGGTGACGAGTCAAATGGCAACGACAATCATGGCAACCCGGCACGTCGTCGAGGATTACCAAAGGCTGTTCGTGAACCGCCGCGCCTACACGATGCAGTCCTTGCGGCCGCACCCGGAAACAGGGCGGCATTACTACTTCCGGCCAAGCAAGAGAGGAACAGACATACTCACGATGCTGACGGATGAAACCATCCGCCAGCACCTGGAAGGCAAAATCACGGTCGGCCTGTATGCCATCAACCCCTCGACCCAGCGCTGTAAGTGGGTCGCCATCGACGCCGACTACCGGAACTCCATGGAGGACCTTCTGAAGAGTACCAGATGGGAGATGCACCCGCCTGCAACATCTGCGGTTCGCTTATGGTGCGGAGTGGAACCTGCTACCGCTGCGTGACGTGCGGAAGTACAAGTGGGTGCTCGTAGCAGTTCAGCCCACCTTTTAATTCATCCCTAGACGGGGTATATTAATAGCATCATGCATGCTGCAGACTTTACCGTGGCTGAAGCCTCCTGGGTGACGGGTTTGTCCGTGAAGGCAGTCAATAAAGCGATCGAAGACGCCGCTGTGCCAATTCGAATCGTCCGCGCAGGTGGAGTGCGTCGCCGCTATGTTCCGTACGCCAGCTTACTCTGTTTGCAGCTTCATACAGAGGGTCTAAAGCGGCTGCCGTTGCGCATGCGAAGAGAAGTGTTTCGCCGGGTGTTGAGCGAGCCACAGCAGAAGCAACTTAAGTACACGGATGCGCTGATCATCGACGTGGGAGGGGCAAGAGGGAAAATGAGCAGCAAGCTTCAGAACCTGAAAAAGGTCTCAGGAACGGTCCAATCTGACGCAGAGATTATGGGAGGTGCGCCTGTGTTTCGTGGGACGAGAATCCCCGTTTACCTGGTTGCCGACATGATCGAACAGGGGACTCCGATCGCCGAGATCCTGGAGGGATACCCATCGCTGACTCGCGAGATGGTGGAGTATGCGGGCATCTACGCGACCACCCATCCTCGACGCGGACGGCCGCCGGTACAGCCCTGGTCTGGGACGAAGCCGGTAGGGCGCAAGAAGGGTAAGTTGCGGCGTGTCGCGTAAAGTCAGGTTGTTGATCGATGAATGCCTGCACACGAGCCTTGTTAAAGTAGCAACCGACCGGCTTTATGAGGCTTACCACGTAGTGCATCTGGGCATGAGCGGTCTAAAGGATCACGAACTCATGCTCAGAATTCGGGACGAGGACTTCACCCTTGTCACCAACAACGCCATTGATTTCCGGCGGCTGTTTCGGAAGGAGCAGGTTCACCCTGGTCTGGTGATTCTCGTCCCTAACGTACCTCCGGCAATCCAGCGTGCCCTACTTGAAACCGTGTTGGACTATATCAATACCTGCTCTGGACGTTTGATTGGGCCTACAACGCGTACTTCCTGGTCTATGTCGGCGTCTTCGCCCTGAGCCTATGCACTCTCGGGATGGTTCTCGCGGCGATGGATCTGTCACACGTTCGCGCGGGAATGTCAGATCGCTTTCCGGTAGTCAAGGCTGCAAGCTTCTCCTTCGCCGTCGGCGGGCTGCTCCTCTTGAAATGCTTGAGTGAGATCGTCCCGAGTATCGGGACCAGCGCCATGCTCGCCACCG
This sequence comes from uncultured Acidobacteriaceae bacterium, assembly GCA_963738905.1. Classification (GTDB taxonomy): domain Bacteria; phylum Acidobacteriota; class Terriglobia; order Terriglobales; family Acidobacteriaceae; genus DASRAA01. Next base: position 585,544 of record CAVTYG010000002.1, on the reverse strand, counting down.
CCGCTGGCTACTACACGATCGTCGATCAGACACTCGACCTCGGTTCCTGGTGCCCCTGTTCATCCTCGTCGGTATCCTGCTACTCAAGGGGGACCCGCTCGGGTATCTGCTGTCGGCGAGTACCCTGATACTCGCCACGACAATCGGACTTTCGGTCGTGGCCGGCGAGCTGATGCTCGGACTGTCGACCAGCCGCTTGAACACCGTGGGGGTTGGCGTGTTCACTTTCTTCCTCATCGCAGCGCTTGCGTTGCTCGTCAGAGTGCTGGCGAGCGTAAGGCAAACAATCTCGCTCCGGCAAGGAGGGAAGAGGGAGGGCTGCCTAGTCTTTCGAGATCATCAGCATTTCAATTGGGAGCCGCGCAGCCAATTTACACCTCTGAGGGTTATGCGGAACCTGTTCGCGACAGCAGCAGCATCCCTCCGAGGATGCCACAGCCCAGCACAGCGCCAATCCACACCGGCGCGTGTGCATACAGGGCGAACAGCAACAAGAGCCCCGCTGCCAGTCCGAGGAACCAGGCACACGACCATCGACGCCAGCGGAATATGAGCACGCTCGCCGTTGCGAACTCGGCCAGGACAAGGACCCACACCATGATCTCCATAGCCTCCCCTGCAAGTGGCTGCGTTGGGTGTCCTTCCACACGGCCTTTTATGCCGAGCAATATCTTAGGCACCGCAACGTGGTCGGCGAATTCGGTGAATAGGTCGAGTAGAAGCCGCTGGTCCGCCCAGTGGTAGCGAAGCCGAATGCGACTGATCAGGCGAGTATGGCTTTCGTCAACTGGATAAAGTGCCCATATGAAGCTCGCGTCTGGAGGAGTTGCATCTCCTCGCCAGATGAGATGGCTGCCGGGCTGTATAGAATCAAGGACCAGTGAAGCAACTACGCTGATGGGGAGCACGTCGCCTGTCTTAGGATGCTGCAGCTCGGGAAGAATTGATACGGCGCTGCGAATTCCTGTCCTACTGCCGACGTTCTCGATCAGGTCGTAGCCATAGAATCCCGCGCGTCCATATCCCATTTGCGCTAGCCAAGGCCAAATATCTTCCGGCCTGCCCTGAATGCTGATTCCCCGTGTTGCACAGAAAGTCGGGGAGGAAACGAGATCGTCGCCCGGCATGGAGCGCGCTACCTCGTCCGCCGTCGCGCCCCGGCGTAACTGCGAGGGCCGAATAGCAAGTAAATAGATGGCGGCGAGCAGAACGAGCAGCGCCATTAACGCGAGCAGCCTCAATGCTGCGGACCGACCAGGAACTCCTTGGTTCATACGTTTGACAGTGCCTCTTTGGTGATGGTCGAGCTGTCTCCCGGCGCCAGCCGTAGAATGCAAGCGTGCGATGTTGAGCTAAGTTTAGCCCTGCATTGACGTGGTGTCTGCGCGATGCGAACTCTACTAACACATCTTGTCTTGGAACAATGCTCTGCACGGTGCGCCTGCTCGGTTGGCGAAGATCGCCTTCTCATGAAGTGAACAATAATGAGGACGTGGCAGACTTATCGAAGCTACGAGGGGATGTTTCCGGCGCGTTACTGCTGAATCACGGGCAACTCGAACCTGACCGCCAAACGGCGGTCGTTGAACAATGACTGAGATTTCTGATGGTCTTGAAGGATCGCCTCAACGCTTCTACTTGCGGTAGGGGATAAAACACGGGGTCTTTCGACTCCGGCTCTTCGCGCCTCGGCTCAACATGACGTTCTGAATCTCTGCGACTGCTCTAGTCGAAGTGTCGGTAGGCGTTCCACTCCTTGGTCAGATCGCGGTCGTATTTGCGGCAGTGGTAGATGGGCTTTTCCCAGTCGGGACGCGCCCACTGGACCTTGGGATCGGCGACCAGCGTGACCGAGGCGCAGTGACGCTGCAGGTACTCCAGGTCGGCATCGAGGACGATGACGCTTTCGCCGGTATAGCCTCTGCTTCCCCAATACCAGTAGGAGTGGTGGCTGCAGATCGCCTTCGGCAATCCCAGTGCGGGTCCGAAGTGATCGATCGCTCCGGCTTGTCCGTAGAAGCTACCGAAGATCGCCGTCTTCTGGCGTTCTTCCGAGGGAAGAGCATTGTAGTAGCGCGATACCGCTTCGGCGCGCCCCTTCCATCCGAAATTGTTGCTGTAGTAGTCCGGGACCGCGGAGTGGGCGTTTTCTTCGGATTCGGTGCGATGCAGCACCATCACTTGGTAGTAGCGCGCGAAGTCATCGATCGAGAGGACGGGAACGACGGTCGGCAACATGAGCGCAGACAGGGCGCACGCTGCGATGACATACGCGGCGACCAAGCGGCGGCTCCATGTGTTGGCGAACCAGCGTTCGGCAGCGACGGCTCCGGCGGCGAGCATTAGTGGATAGACTGGCGTGACCAGATAGTCCTTGGCGTGGAGCGTGTACATCAGCAGCATGTAGGCGATAAAGGCCCAGCCGAGGGCCCGAAAGCGCTTCATTGGCGGTGTAAGGAAGAACACCGCCCCGGCAATGACGAAGGCGGAGCTCAGGATGTTGACGAGCAGCGCCTGTGCGAAAACAAACTGGAGCGGCGGAAGAATGACGTTGCGGTGATTGTGCTGAAGCTCCAGGAATGGGAAGTGACGATGTGCCTGCCACACGATGTTAGGCAAAGTGATCGCCAGAGCAATGGCGACTCCGCCCCAGAACCAACGATTGAGGAACCACCTTCTCCATGGTGTTAGTAGTGACCCCACCACGAGCCCAACGAGGTAGAACGCGAGGCTGTACTTGTGCATCAGCGCAACCCCGGCGACTGTTCCGAAGGCGAGCCAAAGGCGCGGGTTCGAGGTCTTCTCGATGCGGACGAGAAGCAGCACTGCGGCAGTCCACAGCGGCATATCGAGGGCGTTGGTGCTGAGGATGTGTCCGAAGGCGAGCGCGACAGGAGAAATCGCTGTCAGTACAGCGGCAGTGATGACGGCGCGTCTGTGGCCGCCAAGCTCCGAAGCGAGTCGCGCTACGAGAATCACGGTGGCTGCCGCGGCCAGCGCGGGATAGAGGTGAATAGCAGTGAGCGATGTGCCGAGCGTGTGGATGACGATCCAGGTAAGCCACGGAAGGAGCGGCGGAAGATCGACGTAGCCCCACGTGGGATGCTCGGCGCAGGCCAGGAAGTAAAGTTCGTCGGCATGGAACCCGTAGCGACCGGCGAAGCAGATGAGAAGCACGAAGACGAGTGCAGCGAAGAGTGCCGGAAGCTTGAAGCTGATGCGATCTTTGGTTGGCAATGCTGTAAAGGGCATTGAGGCCTAGGCTTCAGGAGTGCTCTTCTAGAGTAACTCGAACACTGTAGAACGTTCAGGAAACGGTGGCACAAAGGAGCAGTCGCTGGTCAAATCGGGAACGTGGAGGGGGATACGAGAATCCTCGGTGGCTAAAAGCCGCTGCCAAGCGTGAGAGATTACGGTGCGGCTCGGTAGTCAGCTCGCTGCGAGTCGCAATGACATTCACCGCCTCCGGAGACCCAAACAACCTCGGAGCGTAGAATGTCGATCAAAACGGCAGCGAGGCAACGAGGGCCCATGAAACCCGACGGCCGAATCGTCGTCATTGGGGCAGGAGTCAATGGCTCTGTCTGCGCCGCGGCACTGCACAGGGCAGGCTGCGATGTCACCGTTCTGGCCCGCGGCAAGCGCCTTGAAGAACTACAGGAGTCTGGTATCGAAATAGAGGACGCGCTCAACGGCACGCGCACGGTGACGCCGGTGCCGGCCGTGGACCGGTTGGCGTCAGAAGACATCTATGACTACATACTCGTCATCGTTCGCAAGAATCAGGTGCAGGACCTACTGCCCGTTCTCGCTCAAAACCAGTCACCGTCGGTTGTATTCATGGTTAACACCGCTTCGGGACCTGAGGAGTGGATTGCGGCTCTGGGCGCGAAACGCGTGATGCTGGGCTTTGTCTTCGCCGGCGGCAGGCGCGAGGGCAGCTTAATCCGGGCGATACGACCCAGGTGGCAGCGCACGCCATTTGGAGAAGCGAATGGTGCGGTTACCGAAAGGCTTAACGGCTTAGTCAGTATCCTCAACCGCGCCGGGCTCCGGGCCACTACGACTACAAACATGCCCGACTGGCTCGTTACCCATGCAGCCATGGTTGCCCCAGTAGCGATGCTCATTCTCAAGCACGGCTGCGACACCTATGCGCTGGCGCGTTCCGACGAGGACATGAAGATGCTCAGAGAGGCATTGCGAGAGGCGCTTGCCGTGCTTCGCGCCAATGGCCGCCGCATCGTTCCCCAGAGTGCGGCTCTCCTCGATGTACTTCCACGATTCGTTGTGACGAGCTTCTTTCGCGCGCTCCTGTCTTCCAGACATGGCGAAATTGGCGCTGGTTGGCACTGCTCGCAAGCACCGGATGAGATGTTCCAACTCGCAAGAGAGCTGAGGGACCTTGTGGAACAATCCCGCCTCCCAGCTCCCGTTCTCCGCCAGCTCCTCGCGACTGCGTAACCGCCGCAACGTCTTCGGGATCGATAGTCTGCACCAGGTCTTACCGATGCACGGTTCTTGGATCGGTACTTGGAGCAGAAATTCAAACTGTTGCTAACAATCGTCTAGACACACTATCTGAATTGGCAAATCTGGTTAGCGGTTGACGGGCAAACGTGAAGTAACGCCAAGGTGAGGTTTGCCGACAATCCCGATAATAGGCGGATAGAAGGTCTTCTGGGCGGACGCGACATTCCCTATGCTGCCCGCCTCACGCGTCAAAACACACTGGGAATCAGCGCCTTGACACGCGCCTTGTAAGCGAGGTATTCGTCGGGAAAGCCGCGCTGAAGGAGGCATTCCTCCTGGGTCAGTTTTATCCAGAACCCCGCCGCGAACGACGCCAGCCCCACAAACGCAACCAGCAAGCCCGAGGCAACAGCCGTTCCTAGGCCCATCAGCAGATGCCCTGTGTAAATGGGATGGCGCACAAACCTGTAGGGGCCGGATTCCACCAGCTTTTGTCCTTGCTTTAACTCGACGTCCTGGCTCCATTCGGCGCCCAGCACCTTGCGCGACCAGATGGCCACGAACAACCCTAGCGCACAGATGGCCACGGCGACCGAATCCGAAAAGACTGTACGCCGCATCGCGACCGGGCCAAACGGGTGCACCCAAGCCGCGACGAAGAGGACGAAGCCCAGCCATACCGGCATCCGAGCCAGCCTGGCCGCAAAATTCTGCGGTTCTGCCGCGGTCTTGACGGAACGAGCGCTGATATTCCAGTACACGACGAGCGCAACCCAGCAGGCAAGAACGAGGATTCCGGTTGGCATAGAGCCGATGGTATCGTCGGAGCGAGTCGCACGGCAATTACCAGACCATCCGTCCCGGGACGGCATCGCCGATGACCGAGGCGATTCTTGATGTTTGATCAGACGATTTGTACTGTCATCGGAACCTGCTTTCGGTTGGCTTGGACCAGATCGTTGACGGGTGACGAGCTGCAGGCGAACACAAAACGAACACCCAAAGCATCGTCCGCTTGACGTGTGAGAACCGCACTGAGAACATGAGGCAGGTGCACTGACCTCCCGTCGGTACACCAAATGCTCGTCTATCGTCGACTTCTAATTCTTCAACGTTGCGCTAGGTCCACCGATGCAGGAGGTCCGTCATGGCACATCCATCTGCGGATGTCTTAACTGCGAAACCTGACGAGGGTTCGCTCGAATTGACCGAGGATTTAGTTCGTACGCGAGCGTATCGATTTTACGAGGAACGGGGCCGTGAAGACGGCCACGACGTCGAGGATTGGCTCCGCGCAGAGGCCGAAGTATTTGCGAAGAAACACCCTGCTGCTGAAGCAAACAAGACCGAAGGCGCTAACGTCCCGGCTGTAGCGTAAAGCACCCGTTACTCGATTTCGTTGATTTCATCAGGGCCGTCATTCTCCGGCCAGAACGCGAGTGTTTTCTGGCATGCGAAGCAGTATTGATGCAGAAAAACGCAAATATCGACCGCGACGGTCATTGGGCGGCCGTGCAGCGTGAAATATGATCCTGCGTGCGCCTGTCCCGAGTCGATGGAGGATTAGGTCATGCCGAAATCAATGACTGTTGAATGTCCAGCTTGCGGGGCAAAGATCGGAGAACCTTGCAAGACCCTCACGAATAAGACGATGCCGGAGGCTCACTCCAAGCGAAAAGATGCTGCGCTCGCGAAGAAATACCCGGGCGTGGACGTGAATGAGGTCGCTGCGCGGATTGCCAAAGAGGCGACAAAGGGGAAGTGAGGCCACTCCTCCCAGATGACCTTCGCGACCCCGCATAGGGACCCCGCACAACCGTTGAGCCCAATGCTGAACTCTGATCGATGTGCCCTATGGCATTGCTGGAGCTGACACACCAGGTAGTAAAATTCGAGTCAGGAGTAATACAGCGTGGGCGATCCGGAGTACACCAATCCATTCGCACAGGTACACAGTAAAGCCAAGGCTTTCAAGGATCGTACCCGCGAAGCCAACAAGAATGATGCTGAGCTTCGCGAAACGAGATCGGTGCAGGAAGCCAAGGAAATCCTCGACAAAGAGCGTGACTAGCCCCATCAACTGCGTTGCGGTTCATTACTATTCGGCTGGCAATCGAGCCCAACATTGCAGCATCCAGCATTAACCCTCCCTCCGTTAGTAAGGCATCTCAAGTTCCGCATTGTGATTCTTGACATATGCGCAGCGCAAACCGTTGGACGGAGATCTCTAACCCGGTACTGCGTTTCGAAGGCGGATTCTACATTGTAGTGACCCGGCAGGGTGCTCCCATGCCGATCCCCGCTGTCACGGCCTATCGTCAACCTAACCGCACTCGGTAGGGATTGGCGACAATCCGGGCGTTTGCGCATGGTGTCCGATGTCGGCCGCATGGGTCCAATTAAGAGAGGGACCGCGCAATCACCAGCGTGATGTCGTCCTGCTGTTCGCAACCGCTACCGAATTGCTGGACCGCCCCAACAACTGATTGGAAAAGAGATCCTAGTGGAAGATCCGAATGGCGCTCAAGGGCATCCAGCAGACGGGACTCGCCAAACTCTTCCCCTTCCGAGTTCGTAGCCTCGGTGATTCCATCGGTGTAGAGCATCAGCGTGTCACCGGGAGCAAGCTGCACTTCCGCGATTTCGCAACTCCACGATTCAAATAATCCCATCACTGTGGTGGTGGAGCGCAGCCACTCCACCTTCGGCGCCTTCGAGGCATGATGCTGCGAGCTTCCGTTGGCACGCAGCAGGAGTGCGGGAAGATGCCCACAATTCGCGTAGCGGAGCTTGCGGCTTACGTCGTCATAATCCGCAAAGAATAGGGTGGCGTAACTGGCATCGTCGGTACTCTCGTAGAACAAGCGGTTGACCGAGGCGAGCAGTCGTGGCAACTCGTCGACCGCCATCGCGTATTGACTGCGCAAGTTGGCTTGCAGATTTGCCATCAGCAGAGCGCCAGACACTCCTTTTCCCGCAATGTCGGCCAGCACCAGCGCCAAGCGGCCTGGGCGAAGCTCCAGAAAATCGTAGTAGTCGCCGCCGACTTTTCGAGCGGGAATGCAGTCAGCCGTATACTCGAGCGTCCGCATGGATGGGAGCTTTTGAGGGAAGAGCCTGGCTTGCACTTGCCGTGCAAACTCCATTTCTTGTGCCGAGCGGCGTTCCGCCTCAATGCCTTCGGCGATCTTCTCCCCCATGCGAATGCTTTCCAGCGCAATTCCGGCCTGACTGGCGACGGATGCAAGCAACTGTTTGTCTTCCCTCGAATACGGCTCCTCGGAGAGCCGCGGGCCTAACACGATCAGGCCGACGAGTCGACCATCGCGGCCTAGAATTGGCACCAGCATTTCCGGCGTCAGCGCCGGCCAAAAAGGCGCCGGAGAATTAGCCAGGCCCCCAGCTGATACTTCCCAAGGCTGACCGCGCCGGGCTAGATCGGCTAACGTGGGTTCGGTGGCAGAAATAGTTGTGAGCGCCGGCGGGACGTCGCCACTCACTGCTGAAAGCTGATCGTGACTGGTCTCGAAATAAACCACCAAAGAGCTGGGTTGCAGTGCTTGATTGAGATGGTAGTCGAGCAATACCGCCAGTTGTGGCCGATCGGTTGCCGTACGAGTTTTCTCAACCAGGTCCTCCAAAATGATCCGCGCGTCGTAGGCATTGCGGAAGAAAGCTTGGTCGATCCGCCCCCCCACGTTTTTGTGGACCCGCGTGCCAGTCCACAGTAAAACGCTCCCAAAGACCGTGCCCAACGCGATGCCGCCGGGTGCGGCCGCCGCGGTGAGCGGTTGCAGATAGCGGGCGAAGACCAGTGCAAAGGCCCATGTCATACCAATACTCACCATGGCAAGCAGAATTAAAAAGCCTCGTTGCACCAGCAGATAGCGCGCACTCCGTCGGAGCAGGACGGGGATCTCGAGCACCCGATGCTTGACCACGGCGTAGGCAAAGGATAGGGGGAAAAGCCACAGCAAGACGGTCAAGCTTACGCCCAGCCAAAGACCGATGTGAAATCCGAAAAAATCGTTGGCTCCCAGTGCCAAGGTGGCGGGCACGACGCCCACCAGCGTTCCCGCAAAAATCACTCGAATCTTCCGCCGTGCGTCGGAAGAAACAACCGTGAGGGCCCTCCAGGTCAACGAAACGAAGCCCAGGGCGATCAGCCCATAATTGAAGAGCAATATCAGGACATGTGCGTATTTACTGGCCAGCCATCCGAAGCCGGCGACCCGAGTGGGTTCAGTCCCGCCCGATGCCGGCAGCATCAATGCGACTCCCAGAGGCAGGGCCAAAGCCAAGCCCAGCACAAGCGCCAGCCACTTCAACCAGGGAACACGACGGTCAAGCGGCGATTGCGTGGGAAAGACCGCAAAGAAGAAATAAAACAACGCCGGAACCATGTTGTCGAAGATCGTCCGGTAAGCTATTGCCAATGGGCGCAAGTAAGCGGGCACACCCAAGAACGAGTTGGCAAACCCCGGTATGGCGATGAAGCCGCCAAACATCAAGGCCAGCAGCCAGGCGTTTGGGTCCTCCAGGCGAAGGAACAGGACAGCCAATCCCACCGTGAGAAAAGCAAAGGGATACAGGCGCAGGATGCCCATCCCCACGTTCTGCGCCAGTCCCGCCTCCGGCGAGGTGTCGCCGCTCGGCCGAAACGTCCCGCGTAAGACAATCGGATCGGAAACGCCAGGTCGCTGAACGGCCAACTCAACACTGTCGCCCGGCTTGTGTTCCGACCAGACTCGAATCAACGTGTCCTCTTCCAGCGGAACGCCGTTGATTCGGATAATGCGGTCTCCCGGTTTCATCCCGGCCCGCTCGGCCGGGCTGCCGGGTACCACGCTCTGCACAAGCATAGAATGCTCGCCGGGCATGTACTCGTTGTCGAAGCCCAGCTCCACCGGCAACCGCTGGTTGCCGTAAAGTGTCCAGAGACCGCTGTAGAGGATGGCGACAGCGGCAAACAAAATGGCCACGGCTGCCAGGAGCGGCATTCGAAGCGATTGGAGTCCTCGAATCATTCTGGGCGGCCCAATTTCCGGAGAGTCTTCTGAGTGAATCGTATGTTGGCACCCCGACGCGGTCAAGAACTACGCACCCTACGGTCTCTGTAGCCGCTGGGCACACACGATAAGCCGGTGGAAGCCAGAACCGAAGCACTTGGAGGAGCAGTCGTTTACTCTCGGGTTCGGCCTGGATCAACGGCAAACCGGAGATTGACGGGATCGGGGAAGGGTTACGCACTATCCAGTCTCTTTTCACACATCGGGCGGAAGTCACGTCCGAAGAGAGCAAAAGCACTTTTGGTGGAAGCTAACGCTCATTTAGCGGATAGTGATCGCAAAATCGCGAACCTCATTGATACCGGTTCCCTCGCTCACCTCGTTGCCGAACTCAAGGCTGGTCAGGTAATGATCGGCACTGAGCGTGCCGTGTCGCAGAAGGTACTCGAGGAAGGCACTTATTTCCAGCGGCCCACGAAGCACTGGCGTCGCCGGCACGAAGGCCACATACGTCCAGGTAATTGCGTTTTGGCCGGAGGCATCCATTTGGTGCGGTTCGACGTAGACGTCGTAAGTGATACCGTTTACTGCCATCGAGTCCACGCGTCGGCCTGCCGGCGACTGCCAAGAGTGGGCCGTCCAGATCATGATTTCGTGAGTGATATTGTTGCGCGACGCAGGAATGGCAGACACACCCCATAGGCTGAACGCCATGTTGTAAACGCCGTGTGCGCGCAACCCGACATCGAAGTTGGCCGTCAGGCGTTTCGTGCCAGCGCGGAACGGGAAGCCATCATCCGGGCGAGTTTTTGGATCCCATGGCTTGTTACCGCAGACTATCTGCGGCTGCGAGACTACTCGTGGCTGGAGATGCCACGGCGCGTGCCACCGCCAGCCTACCTCTTGCTGGCCGGAGACGTCCTCGACGAACACGGATTGTTCGAATCCCTTGCCAGCGGCCGCGCGGTTCCAGGTGTTGTTGACGACGGCGCATTCTCCGTTGCCGAATGGAATGGTGTCCCAGTCAGAAGAACTCTGCGCAAGGACGCGACCAGAGATCATTGGCCCTCGTCGTATCCAGCGAAGAGTGACAAACCCGGCGACAAGAATAAAAGCAATCAACACACATGCTGCGAGGAGTCGCTTGCGCATGACAGCGACATTCTACGCGAGGGTTCTTAGGCGGACGGTGACGTGGAGGAAGACTTCTGGTTTTGACGAAATCCGTTGCATGGACTTCCCAAACGGTTGCAGTTTCAGGTAGTGGTGCGGGTTGAAACTTAAAGGGCTATTCTGAGGAACGGCCTGGAGTATGGAGTTGAAACCAAGAAGGCCCGCCAAATGGACTGTGGCTGGCAAAATCTGGCAAGGGATCCAAGTAACTGCCAGGAGTGTCTGAAATCTCTGACATCCAGCGAAGATTGTATTGGATACGCTGCGCATCCCAACGGCACGTGAGGCGTCCAGTCCCCGTTTGCCATGCTGATGTCATCGCAGCTCACCTCTGCGAAAATCTTACTCCTCAGTGAGTGCTTTGGCGATCAGGTTTTGTCGATCCGCGTTGCGGCCGATTCAGCTTTCGGGCGTGGTGCGCAAAATTCCTCGGCGTAACTCCCAGTTCTTTGTGAACCCAGGAAGAGTTGTAATGCATGACACGCAGCGCTGCAGATGGTGCGCGATGCGGGTTTGCAGCCCGGCATCGTGACCAATGGATACTGGGCGACCTCGCCGGAAGATGCGGAGCAATGGCTGCGTCCTATGCTCGATTTAGGCATTGCCGACTTCAGCGTAAGCGATGACGAGTTCCACAGCTCCAAGGGCGCCGCGAGTCCCGGAGCCATTGCGTACCGCGCGGGAAGCAAACTCGGCCTTCCGTGCGAGAAGATTTCCATCGAATCGCCGAACTGCCGGCCGTTGTCTGATTGCGGCGACAACAAAGGCCAGCCCGTAACCGGCGGTGGAGTTCTCTTCAAGGGCCGGGCTGCAGAGAAGCTGACCGCTGGCCTGCAAGTGCGGCCCTGGCATGAGTTAGCCACATGTCCGCATGAAGAACTCGCCAATCCTGGGAGAGTGCACGTGGACTCATTCGGCAACGTGCATGTTTGCCAGGGAGTAATTATTGGCAACATGTGGCGTACGCCGCTCTCCGAACTGATGCGCACTTATAACGCGGCTAAGCATCCGATCGTGGGTCCGCTGGTCGAGGGTGGACCGGCGCAACTCGTCGCGCGGTTTGGTCTCAACGTGGCCGACGCTTACGTTGACGAGTGCCATCTTTGTTACATGACGAGAAAAACGTTGTTGCCGGATTTTCCGCAGTATCTCGCGCCCGCCCAGGTTTACGGCTTATGAGCTCAAGCCATCTGACGCGTTGGTTTGGGCGGACGGTCTAAACAAGAGCTACACCCAGCACCAAGGACGCTGAACATGACTGCTGACACGAGGACCGCGCCCTGTGCCGCGACGTGCGGCGCAAGCTGGAGTGTTGCCTCGACCCAGCCGCCCTACTTACACTCTGGGACCGCACCTGGAATCAGTGGAAGCATCTGTCGGGAACCAAGATCGAGGTCGAGGGCACATTCGTACAGAGCGGCAAGTACCGCAAACGCCGTGACCAGTGGGAGCTCGTTACCTGGGAAACTGCATTGCCGAGCCGGTTGGAGGTCAAGCTGCCACCCGATTTCCAGCAGCAAATAGAATCTGCCAAAACCACCTATCATCGCTTCGGGCAGCACTCGCAAGCTCTGGATCAAATCCGGCTGCGCCTGGAGCATCGCCCCCTCGAGCGAGCGGAGCTGCAGCGAATGTGTTCCGAGCTGCGCATTCCCGGTGACTTTGACGTCGCCCAGATCAGCTGGCGACCTGATTATGATCCGTTCTTCTATCGCCAACTCTCGCGCCGCGCGCGCCGGATCTATCTGTTTCGGGAGGAATACATTTTCGACGTTGAGAAAGCGATGGTCATCGAAACTCCTCGGCTTGGCCACGCGACTTACGTCTTCGCCAAGCCGCGGGACATGGATACCTTTCTTGCCCTGTACACCAAGATCACCAAGGCCGACATCCGGCGAAACCGCAATAATGCCTCCGAACGGCTCGGCTTTGTGGGGCGCGTGATTCACGGCACCGACCCACGAGCCTGCCTCAAGGAAGTCAGGCAACGCGTAGGGGAGGGAATTGATTTTGCAGCAGCCATGGCGGACTGAACCACGGGACCATTTCGGACCCACTCTTGTGGCATTCGATTTGTCGGCAAATTCCTGCACACCAGCTGATTTGTCCAGTCAAAGTGTAATCAGTGAAATAAAGTTGGGCGCCTAGATGCGGTCTAGTGTTGCACTTTGAGGATGTTGATCGCCGCAGAGTCTGAACCATCTTTCGGATGGTGCCCATGATATCCAGGAGAGCCCAGGCGCAGGCACCAACAACCAGCGATTCCGCGTGCTCTTCGATTGGCAGGTTCGCGCACGATCCTGGCGAAAAGCCTCGCACAGCGGTGGGAGAATCCAAGCACCGAGTCACAGTGCCAGAAACGCAATACCGAATCTGGTTTAGGCTCGGTCAAGGTGTGAATCGGTAAAAAGTTGCCGGTGGACTTTGATTTGACGGATTAACTTTCTTGGTTCGAAATACCCCTCACTGGTCACTCTGTCTGACCCCACTTTGGAGTTGATTATGTCCAGCCAACCATCTTTTTCGTCGTCCCGATCCGACTTCGACCATGAACCATTTGTTGCTGCCGACCGGGCTGCCGCTTATCTCGGTGTGACTCGTCGCACTCTGTTGCTGAAAGCCCGGCTCGGCAAGATCCCGGCCGCTGGCCCTTGAGTCGCTTGCGATCGAGACGTGGTTCAAGGAACTGAAGAAAGGAAACCCCAAGGAGAGCGTCAAACCCTTGGCCGACCCGACGATCGACAAGATCAGGCGTGTGATGAACCTAGTCTACCTGCACGGGCAAAGATGCAATTTCCTTCCTCGGCAGCAGGAAGGCAACCCCATGAACTGGGTGCGCCAGAGGACGACGAGCGGCTATCAGGCACTGATCATGACGCCACCGCAAGCCTTCGAGATTCTTCTCAACATTCCAGAGCCGCGGCCACGCTGGCCTTAAGCGACGCCGCCACTGCTCTAAGAGTGTCAGAGATCCTGGGCCTGATGTGGATGGATCTGAATTTCGAAGATCTGGTGATGCACGTAAGGCGTGCGTATGTGTGGGGACGGTTCAAGGAACCGAAGTCGAAGGCTTCGAAGGCACCGGTTCCGATGCACCCTCTCCTGGCCGGCTTTCTGCTGGCCTGGCGCGAGAAGACGCCTTATGCCAGGGATAATGACTTTGTGTTCCCCAGCACTCGTCTGAAGGGCAGAAAGCCATTGTCCGCTTCGATCCTCGTACAGAAGTATCTTCGTCCAGCTGCGGTGAAAGCAGGAGTTATTGCGGATGGGCAGAAGGTGCGCTTTGGGTTCCACAACTTTCGTCACTCACTGGCTTCGGCCCTCGTGAAGATGAAAGTCGACCCGAAGACGGTACAGGAGTTCCTGCGGCAGGCGCACATCACGACTACTCTCCAGCTGTACGCCCAATCCGACATGGAGTCGAAGCGAGACGCACAGGGCAGGTTTCTGGAGCAGTTGCTCGGAGACAAGACACACCTGCTCACGGAGCGAATTCAGTGATTGTCTTGGGTGGAATCTTGGGTGGAAGATTTCGGCTCTGTGCCGCTAAGTGCTTTGAAATGATGGTGGCCAGGGACGGAGTTGAACCGCCGACGCCAGCCTTTTCAGGGCTGCGCTCTACCAGCTGAGCTACCTGGCCACGGGCGCGGACGCGCGATGAAGGTTGCTGCAGTCACTCGATTATAACAATGCAGCCGCAGTCTGTGCACGGTCCGCCCCCCCAAACCGGGGCACCCGAAAATTTCTTAGCGCGCTCCGATCGTCACGCCGTCGACGAACCGTTCGCCCTACTCAACACCAAAATGCACTCCGCAAATACGACGGGCAGATCGGCGTTGCCCTGATCTGCCCGTATCACGATTCTCTCTCATCGATATCGACTTATTGTCCTGCCCAATGAAACATCATCGAGTCAGGAGTCACCACATCTACGCGGCGGTTCTGCTGGAAGCATGCCTCGTCGCTCGCTTCGCAAGTCTGATACAACTTGCCCCATCCCGTCGCATACTCGATGCGCGCCGGATCGACGCCCGCCTTCTCGAGCTTTCCCTTGACAAACTGCGCTCGCCGATACGACAGCACCAGGTTGTACACGATGTCGCCTCTCGGATCGGCATAACCCTGGATCCACATCTTGTCCGACGTTCCCTTGAGCCACGACGAGTTGGCATCCAATACCGCCGGATCGACCACCCGATTATAGATGTTGAATGGGAAATGCACGTCCTTGACGTTCTGACTAAACGCTTGAGTAGTTGCCGAAGAATTCTGCCCCATTCCGCTTTGAACCATGCAAAACAGAACGAGCGCCAGGATTACGCACATCCACAGTCGATTTGAGACAGGCTCGGAGCGCAATTTATTCCCCCTCATAGCTTCCATCCTTGATTCGAACTCGGTATTTGCGCCGCATCTACAGGCACCATTCAGCATAGCCGCCATCTCCCGAATCTTCCAGTGAAAAGATTGAAAATAAGGCACTTTCTTCGGTTATTCATCACAATTCTTCGCCTAACTTTCATGTTATATTCACACCTCTTTAACACACCCAACCTAGGATTCGAGAGAATGCACAGCGGTCGGGGTCCGGTTGTCGCTGTACCTGAAAAACGATCCTCTACTGAGTTGCACTTCCTCGTGTCATTGAACCTTCAGGAGAGAAGATGAAACCCACACTAGCCATTACTCTGGTCCTAACCTTCTTGCTGGTGACGGTGGGGGCGTTTGCACAAAGCTCCACCTCCTCCGAGCTTAAGGAATTAAAAGACGCCATCGCGGCCCAGCAGCAGCAAATTCAACAGCTACAACAACAGGTACAGTCCCGCGATGCTGCCATTCAGCAGTTGCAGCAGCAGGTGGGACAAGCTTCGGCCGCAGCGAATCAGGCGCAATCCACCGCCCAGTCCGCGCTCGGCGGAGAGAAGAAAGAAGGCGCGCTCAGCACTGAAGAGTTCAGCGCGTTGCAGCACGACGTCACCGACCTGAAAGCGGTTTCCTCGAATACCGTGCAAGGGCTGCAAGACACCCAGAAGCGCGTCAACGATCTCGAGAGTCCGCTGGCACTTCACTTCAAGGGAATCACCCTGACGCCGGGTGGCTTCTTCGCGGGTGAAACTGTGTGGCGCCCCAAAGCGACTTTCTCCGACATCAACACTCCGCTGAACTCGATTCCGTTCTCTGGCTTGGCCCAGTCGCGGTTCTCCGAGTTCTACGGATCCGGTCGTCAGTCCCGTATTTCGATGCTGGCCCAGGGAAAGATAGCTTCCGCCACCCTGAGCGGCTACTACGAAATGGACTTCCTCGGAGCCGGCGTAACCTCGAATAACAACCAGAGCAACAGTTATGTCATGCGCCAACGCCAGTTCTGGGCTCAGGCTGCCATGACCAACGGCTGGACCTTCACCGGCGGCCAGATGTGGAGCTTGGTGGCCGAAACCCGGAAGGGCGAGGACAACCGAAGTGAAGCTCTGCCCATGACGATTGACCCTCAGTACACCGCGGGCTTCAGTTGGGCGCGTCAATACGGTTTCCGTGTGACCAAGAACTTCAACAATAAGATTTGGGCCGGCGTCTCGGTGGAAAACGCTCAGGAGTTGGTCACCGTCTCCGGCATCACTGCTCCGGGTAACTTCGTACTCGGCGGGCCTGGCGCCGGCGCCGGACTCTACAACCAGTTCGCCAACTACTCCTCCAACGTTTCACCGGACTTCATTGCCAAGGTTGTATTTGAACCCGGCTTCGGACATTACGAACTCTTCGGCATCGCTAGTGAGTTCCGCGACCGTATCTATCCCAACGCCACCGCCGCCAAACCAAATGCCGCCGGTGCCTTTAACGACAGCATCTGGGCCGGCGGTTGGGGAGCCAACGCCCGCTGGATGTTCTATCAGAAGCACGTGGAAGTGGGTCTGCACGGTATCGGTGGCAAAGGCGTCGGCCGTTACGGCGACTCCACTCTGCCTGACCTCACCGTCAATCCCTCTGGCCACCTGAAGGCTCTTCAGAACTACCAGGTATTGGCCAGTCTCGAATGGCACTCGCCCCACTGGGACATCTACGGTTACGGCGGTGGCGAATATGTCGGCAGGACCTGGTACGGCACCAAGCCCGGTGGCTTCGGCCCCGTCGGCTACGGCTCTCCGCTGGTCAACAACAACGGCTGCTCGACCGAGACCTTACCCGGAAACGGACAAGGAAGCGGCGGCACCTACTACGCTACCGGACTCGGCTATCAGCCCGGCCTGGCCAGCAGTTGCGCCGGACAGACCAAGAGCATCATCGAAGGCTCAACGGGCTTCTGGTATAAACCCTACAACGGTCCTAAGGGACGCATCCAGATCGGTGGTCAGTACTCCTACCTGGTCCGCTCCGCTTGGGTCGGATACGGTGGTATCTACCCGCCCGCCAATCCTCCGGTCCTCAACCCCGGCAAGAGCACCTTGGCGCCCGAGGCGATCGAAAACATGATCTTCACCTCGTTCCGCTATTACCTGCCGTAATCTTCCAGACTACGACAGCCAATGCAAAGGGTGGCCGAAACTGGCCACCCTTTTTTCTTGCCGCCGACAAGTTTTCTTACCGCGATGGAAAAGTTCTGCTCACAACTTCTGTCGGCTCTCATCTATAACCGCAGAAGGGAAACACCCATGTGTCGCATGATTTTCTTGGCAGCGCTTCTCGGTGCCGCGTTCGGTTCAGCATCCAGCCAGCAAATTCCTTCCGGCACAGTTCTTCCCGTCATGACTACTAAATCCTTGGACGCCGCTAAGGCGAAGCCCGGTGATCGTCTCAGGGGCAGACTCATGCAGGATGTCGTATTGCCCTCGGGTGAGACCATTCGTGCTGGCGCCCGCGTCGACGGGCAAGTTCTCCAAGCCACAAGCGGTCCTGGACCGCGAATCGTCGTCCGCTTCGACCGCTTGGTCTCTAACGGAAAAGGAATTCCCATCGCCGTCAGCCTGCGCGCTCTTGCTTCGATGCAGGATGTCTTCGAGGCTCAGCTTCCCACCAGCACCTTCGACGAATACGGCACTTCCATCAGCGACTGGACGACCGTCCAGATCGGTGGCGCTGCCGTCTATCACGGCGATCAGACCGTTCGTGAGGCAATGGACATCGTCGGCCGTTCGCCCCACTACAACGCGACCATCGCAAAGCTCGTTGCCGCTCCCAAGCGAGGTTGTCCGGCAGATGACGGGAGCGAACAATCCCTTTGGATCTTCTCCCCCTGGGCCTGCGGTACCTATGGCTACGACGACCTGAGCATTGCGCACCATGGCACAACTCCACCGCTCGGCGATATCGAGTTGACCTCGCCGAAAGCAGTCCGCGTTCGCGGCGGCAGCGGCTGGCTTCTCCGCGTCGTTTCCGCTCCCGAGAACCGGCCACTCTCGAACTGAAAGCACCGCTTGACGTTATTTTTGCCGGGCTTTAATACAAGGTCGGCGGCATTGTGTTCTGGTTCCCAGCGGCCACGCCCGCTTCTACAAAGAAGTAGCTAACTTGTAGTTTCACGGTTAAGATTCTGGCGTCTTCTCAGGCACCCGGGTGGTCTTTGCCGGCCCTATTCCCAGGAGGCACGCTTATGAGGGCACCGGCTCCCGCTTCTCCCTCGTCGCAATCAGGATGGAGTCCTGCTGCCCCGCCGTCAGATTCTTTTGGTTGGCTGGGGATAGTCCTCACTCTTCTCATGATCGTCGCTGCCATTGTCATTCTGCAATTATCCGAAATCGCCGGCGGCTGGCAACAGCAATACGACCCCATGGGCCATTGGTGGTTGTCCACCATCATCGCCTCGCTTCCCGTACTTGTTCTGCTCGCAGCTCTTGCCTTTGGTCACATGAAAGCG
Source organism: uncultured Acidobacteriaceae bacterium (assembly GCA_963738905.1). Taxonomy (GTDB): domain Bacteria; phylum Acidobacteriota; class Terriglobia; order Terriglobales; family Acidobacteriaceae; genus DASRAA01. Next base: position 567,040 of record CAVTYG010000002.1, on the reverse strand, counting down.
CACTACGCCGCTCTCCTGGGACTGACTGCCGCGCTTCTCACCGCAATCGTTGGCTTCGGAATGCCCGCGCGCATGGCAGCAGCCACCACCGTGTATGGCGCAGCCTATGGACTGTTCCCCATCGGCTGGATCGTTCTCAACGTCATCTTCCTCTATCAGCTCACCGTGGAAGCCGGGCGCTTCGAAGTGCTGAAGCACAGTCTCACCGGCATCACGCAGGACCGCCGCCTTCAGCTTCTGCTCATCGCCTTCAGCTTCGGCGCATTCTTCGAAGGCGCTGCGGGATTCGGAACTCCTGTCGCCGTAACGGCTGCCTTGCTGATCGGCCTCGGCTTCCGTCCTTTGCAGGCATCTGGATTGTCGCTGATCGCCAACACCGCTCCGGTGGCCTTCGGCGCGCTCGGCACTCCCATCATTGCGCTTGCCGGAGTCACCGGTTTCAGTGAGATCACACTAGGCGCCATGGCTGGACGCATCCTGCCCTGGTTCTCCGTGCTGGTTCCGTTCTGGCTCATCTGGGCTTTTGTCGGTTTCACCGAGATGATCGAAATTTGGCCTGCAATCCTGGTTGCAGGAGCGTCCTTCGCCACCTCTCAGTATTTCGTATCCAACTATCACGGTCCCTGGCTTGTGGATGTCATCTCCGCCGTGATTTCCATGGCGTGCCTGATTGCCTTCTTGATGATCTGGCATCCCAAACGAGTTTGGACCTTTGAAGGCGAAGCCACCAAGACCGATCACCGCGCGTCTCACGGTCATAGCCGCGCCGAGGTCGCTCGCGCTTGGTTGCCCTGGCTCGTTCTCAGCATCATCGTTTTCTGTTGGGGCACTATCACCGGCAAGAAAATCATGAACACGCCCGAAAAAGTGTTTACTTCGACCGCTTCGTGGAGCACGCCGCCGAGTCACATCACTGCTCCCGCGTTCCCGGTTCATGGTCTGAATAAGCTGGTCGTCCGCATTCCTCCGGTCGTCGCAAAGAACACTCCGGAGCCCGCAGTCTTCACCTTCAACTGGGTCAGCGCTACCGGATCCGGCATCCTCCTCTCAGGAATCATCGCCGGCCTCATCATGGGCTTCAAGGTCAGCCAGATCTTCAGGATCTACTTGCGGACCATCGTGCGCGTGCGATTCTCCCTGCTGACCATCGCGGCCATGATGGCCATCGGCTTCCTCACTCGCTACGGCGGACTCGACGCGACCATGGGTCTTGCCTTCGCGCGTACCGGACACTTCTATCCCTTCTTCGGGACGCTGCTTGGTTGGCTCGGTGTCGCGCTGACCGGTTCCGATACTGCGTCGAACGTTCTCTTCGGCAGCTTGCAAAAGATTTCCGCGCAGCAGGTTGGCGTCTCACCCGTGCTCATGGCCGCCGCCAACAGTACCGGAGGCGTCATGGGCAAGATGATCGACGCCCAAAGCATCGTCGTCGCCAGTACCGCAACCGAATGGTACGGCCACGAAGGCGACATCCTGCGTTACGTCTTCTTCCATAGTATTGCGCTGGCCTGCCTCGTAGGGATCCTGGTCTTCCTCATGGCCTACGTCCCTCCCTTTACGCACTTGGTGGTGCATTAGTGCCTGATGGTAGAGCTGGCCTTCAGGCCGGCGTCAACGCCGTTTCTTTTCGTCATTCCGAGCGCGGGGGATCTGCTTTCCCTCACTACTTCTTGTCATCCTGAGCGCAGCGCTCGCCTGTCTTTTCTTCGAGCCGCGTTTTTTGCGGATCGGGCGAGCGCGTAGTCGAAGGACCTGCTGTCACTCCCCTTCGTAACTCACCAGAGATCACGGATGCCCCATGTTCGGCCTTCTTTTGTGGCGAGCGCAGCGAGCGCGGGAGACAGTGTCAGGGATTCGTATCAGGGCACGACTTTCAACTGGCGGCTCCACCCCGGTGACTTTCGTAACCACAATTTTTCCCAAATCGGGATTCAGGTTACCTTCGTACCTTTTCCCCGCAATTTTTCGCGTGACTCCCTCCTTGCTTTGTGCCTAGCCTCGAATAGGTACCTATTTATGTTTATGCGAGCGCTCATCATTCCCACCTGTCGCCACATGCTTCCGAACGGAATCTTCTGTTCGGGAGCAGCCGTTAAGATCGAGAAAGTATTGTCGCCACCACCTGCATTCCCGTCTCCGCTCCCGCAACATGGAACGCGGTCGGCGTCGTTGTCGTGGTGTTGACTTGCCTCCTCTCCTCGACGCCCGATCGATCCAGGTCAGCGCCGCCCGTGTACGGGTCGCGTCCGCCTCTCAATCGGATCGACCCCGATACCGCCCGCCTTGTGTTTTGGGCACTCCGCATGTCATCCGATATATTGCGCCAAACCGAGAGGTTGGCCCAAGCTAAGCCTAAGCCGCTCTATCACATACCCGCAAACCTGCTCAGGTTCAGTCGCTTACACCGGAAACAACATGCAAGCGCTTGAAAATACAAGGGCACGGGGGGAGGGAGGTGCGCCGTCCTCGCTTAACGCCAGGCACCCAAAATCAGCCCCATCAGCACGAACGACACCGTCATGTATCCACCATTGATGAGGACGTATTTTAGAGAACGGCGCTCGAAGAGCGCGATAGTGGCGATCCCGAGCGTGACCCACCCAAAGCCGGCAAGGAATCCTGCGGTCGCGCCCCAACTGGCGTTGGTCTTCGGCTCCGCCAGGAAGGCCGCCAGGTTAATCGCCATGACCAGCGCGAATACAAACGCCAGGCCAAAAATCTTCGCCATGTTCGACTTCGCCAGGTCGGCTTCGTTCAGGTGGTTCACAGACATCCAGGCGCGGCCAAACAGAGCCGGCGAATACCAGAGTCCGCCGAGTACAAACGTTGAAGCTGCGGCCGCCAGCACGGCCAGCCAATTGATATGTGGCATTGATCCATCCTCCAAGGTGACGTTCACTTGCAGGACTACGATGCCCGAGCGGAAAGGGAACTGTATTGTAAGAAATTTCCCTCAGTCGAGGTGGATGTAGAGCGGGAACTCACTGTGGCCCGATTGATACTCCGTGGGAGTCATCGCCGCGAACTCCTGGAATTCGTGAATCAGGTGCGCCTGATCGTAATAGCCGCAATCGACAGCCAGATCGGGCCAGTTCGGCGAAGCGGGCGCATCGGAGATAACGCTGAGGGTTTTGCGAAAACGCAGTAAACGAGAGGTGAGCTTGGGTGTCAATCCCACCCGGCAATCGAAGCGGGCCAGCAACTGCTTATGACTCAACCCGAGATGCGACGACAGATCGCTCAGCCCGACTACGGGCCACGAACCCAGCGCGGCCAGAGCTGCCGCAACCGTTCCGTCAGGCTCCAGTCGCGATTGCGCTTTGCGGACAAGATAGGCTTCGAGCAAATCGAATTTCGCGTCAACGCTGGACGTCTCCATCAGTTGCTCGCGCAACGCCAGAATCTCGCGCTTCCAGATGAGGTCAAGCTCCACTACTTCGCCAGCCAGCTCAGAGATGGGAAATCCGAAGAAAGGCGCAGCACCGCCCGTGCGGAAATGAACCCCCATCATCGACGAACCCGGCTCCGCGCCGATAACGATGTACTTGCGCTGGATGCCGCTGATCCAGCACTTGTTATAGGCAGCGTGTCGCGTGTGCTGCTCGCGATCGTAGAGCTTCTTCGCGCCTTCGCCGAGGTCGAGAATGAGCTCCATCGAAGCGTCCGGCAGCAGCTTCTCCCGCGTGTGCTCGGCGATCAGGTCCTCGTAATACCAAAGGTTCTCCACGAAGTGAGAGAGCGGAGGTCTCGGAATACGCAGGCGATAAATCATGGGTTGCGAGAGCCTAGCATGATCGGTTCGAGGGCGGCAAGATCGCTCTCGTTGCGATGAGACAAGCGGCATATTCCCGCGGCCCAGCATCTTACTTGTCCAGAGGAGTAGCTGTGATGCCTGGTGTAAAAACGAAATCTTCCAAAGCAAGGACGACAAGCAAGACGGCAACAAAGAAAACCCCACGAAAGACGGCCACGCCAAAGCCGGTTCACCGCTGGTCGGGCAACGTTCACACCGAATCGACCTTTCCCGAGAAAGGACTGTTCAACAAGGACGCTTCGACCATCGCGAAAGACCTCGCATCGAAGAAGACATCACCAAAGGGTCCGGCGTCGGGAATGCGAATGCTGAATTTCTACATCAACCGCGCGGGACACAATCTGTCAGCCTCGCGCAAGAAGGAATTGGAGAAGGCAAAGTCGATTCTCTCTGGGATCATTGCGAAGCGGAAAGCGCGCTAGAGCGTCGCGACCTTCGACCGCGTGAGCATGAAGTATGCAGCCAGAAGCGCCAGTACAAAGCCGTTGACGCCCAAAACAACGGGAGCGCTAAATATGGGAACCAGCCATCCGGAGACCAGATTTCCCATCGGCATGCCGCCGCGAAACGCGCAGTTGTATACGCTCATCACGCGCCCGCGCATCTCTTCGGTGGTGATGAGCTGCACCAGCGAAGTGACGGTCGCGAAGACAGTCATCATGGCAAAGCCGGCCACCACGACGACCGCATAACTGATGCCCAGCGACTTCGACAGCGCGAATCCGGCAATCGCCGCGCCCAGCACGATCAGCATGGTGAGTGCGATGCGTCCCTTGTGCTTGAAATTGCCCATGCTAGCAATCGCCAGCGACCCGCAGATGGAGCCAATTCCCATCATCGACAGCAATTGGCCGTACGTTTCCGGTCCGCGGCGGAAGATGTCTTTCACGAATACCGGAAAATACGTTCGCAACGGCATGCTCAAGGCGGTCATGCAAAACGCGAGTACGATGAGCGCTTCCATCGACCCTTGTTTGCGGACGAACTGAATGCCCTGTTTCAGGCTGCTCAGCATGGAGTCAGTCGTCTTCTGCGGCAGGAATCGAGTGGTAATGACAGAGAGCGCAATGATCGGCGCAACGAACGACAGCGCGTTCAGTCCGAAGCACCACTTCTCGCCCAGGCGCGCCAGCGTGATCCCGCCCAGCGCTGGACCAACCGTGACCGCAAGGTTGAACTGGATCGAGTTCAACGCGATCGCATTCGGCATGTCCTCGCGCGAAACCAGAGTCGGAATCAGTGCCGAGTACGCTGGCCCGCCGAATGCCTGCGCAAACCCGGAAACCAGCGAAAGGCACAGAATTTGCCAGACCTGCACGACGCCGAACGCGACCAGTGCTGTGAGTGTAGCCGCACTGAAAAGCTGTACATATTGCGAGCCCAACAGGATCTTCCGTCGTTCCACCCGGTCAGCGACAACGCCGCCGATCAACGACAGTAAGAAGATAGGAATGCCGCCGAGAAATTGGTCGAGCGCCAGCAGAAACGCCGAATGGCTAAGTCTATAAATCAGCCAGCCTTGCGCCACAATCTGCATCCAGGTCCCAATGCTGGAGGCGCACGCGCCAATCCACATAAGGCGGAAGTCGCGATAGGTAAATGCCTTGAAGATCCTGCGAAAGGCGCTTGTCCGCGTGGTCTCCATGCCGACATCCATCGTCTAGGTACACTATCAGAGTCGGCGAAAATTAGGTTGTGAAGGGCATCTGACGGCCCTCAAAACCAATATTGACATATATATGTCTGCTTGATATTCATTGACATATGCGAACGACGATCCGACTCTCGGACGATCTGTTACGTAAGGCAAAGAAGAAGGCGGCTGAAGATGGACGCACGCTTACGTCGCTTGTCGAAGAAGGGTTGAAGAGCGTGCTGGCGGAGCCGCGACGCGGCCGCCGAACCCGGGTGCGACTCCCTGTCTCTAGTGTGTCTGGTGGAACGATGCCCGGCGTTGACCTGACCCGATCAGCAGATCTGGAAGACTTGATGGAAGGCCGATGATTCTGCCGGACGTGAATGTGCTGGTTAGCGCTTTTCGGCCCGATGCTAGCCACCACGCGCTTTGCCGGACTTGGCTGGACCGAGTTTTGAATGGAGATAGCCATTACGGAATGTCTCCGCAGGTGTTGAGCGGGGTAGTGCGGATTGCAACTCATCCCAAGGTGTTTATGCCTCCGACTCCACTGACGGAGGCGCTTCGGTTTGGCGAGTTTTTAATGGAACAACCGAATTGTGTTCTCATTCAGCCCGGACCTCAGCATTGGTTCATTTTTTCCCGTTTGTGCACGGCGGCGGATGCGCGTGGCAACCTCGTTCCCGATGCCTGGTACGCTGCCTTGGCTATCGAATCAGGCTGCGAGTGGATTACGTTGGACCGAGACTATGCCCGGTTTTCCGGACTTCACTGGCGTTCGCCATCCTGACCGCTTGCGGTTTCTCGCGCTTTTGCTGATCCTGCGGATGCGTGTTATTCTTTATGGCGTAACAACATACGACTAAAACAGAGTAGGAGCGCACCCGAAGCAGTGTTAGCACGAGAGAAAAAAACCGCCCTGATTGGCCAATACCGGACTCACGACAACGATACCGGTTCGCCTGAGGTCCAGATCGCCATCCTGAGTGAACGGATTGGTGAACTGACGGAGCATTTCAAGACGCATAAGAAAGACCATGCCTCCCGGCGCGGTCTTCTCATGATGGTCAGCAAGCGTCGTAGTTTGCTGGACTACCTCAGAAAGTCCGATACCGAGCGCTACAAAGAGGTTATTCAGAAACTCGGCATCCGCAAGTAGCGGGTGGCCTGCCACTGAAACACAGCTCTTCAAAGCGTATTGTGCGTCAAGTTCCCCCTGCCATCGCCCATGGTGCCGTGGTGGGGAATCCCGATTTTGCTGGTGCATTTTCGGAAACACTCATCGAGTTTCAGCCTCTCTCGGCTGACATGATCTCCAACGTCAAATTCGAGGTTCGAGCGACGAAAACCCCGCTCAAGCTAAACCGGCTTGAGTTGGGCTTGCGCTTATCGGTTGCGTTCACAACGGAAGGAACATAAATGAAGCCAGAAGTACACGAAGTAACAGTTCAGCTCCACGGCGGCAAGTCCATTCACTTTGAGACGGGCAAGCTGGCCAAGCAGGCGCATGGCTCCTGCATCGTTCGGATTGGCGACAATGCGGTCCTCGCTACGGCCTGCGCCAATGCCGACCCCCGCGAGGGCATCGACTTTTTCCCACTGACAGTTGACTACCGCGAGTACACCTACGCCGCCGGACGCATCCCGGGCGGATTCATCAAGCGCGAAGGACGACCGAGCGAGCGCGAGATTCTGACGAGCCGACAGATTGATCGCCCCATTCGGCCACTATTTCCGGAAGGGTTCCGCTGCGAGACCCAGGTCATCGCGATGGTGCTGTCGGCAGACACGACCAACGATCCTGACGTTGCGGGCATCAACGGCGCGTCGGTGGCGTTGAGCGTGTCGGACATTCCATTTCACGGTCCGATCGGCGCGGTGCGCGTTGGCCAGGTCAATGGCGAGTTCGTCATCAATCCGACCTACGACGAGCAGCGTGAAGGCAAGCTGAACCTGATGGTGGTCGGTACCAACGACGGCATCGTGATGATCGAATCGGGCGCGAAGGAAGTTTCGGAAGAGACGGTCGTCGAGGCCATCGAATTCGGCCACCAGGAAATCAAGAAGATTTGCGCTGCCATCACCGATCTGGTCCAGAAGGTTGGCAAAGCAAAGCGCGTGGTCGAGCCGGTAGTGACGGACGAGGCCTACCTCGGTGAGCTGCGCACGAAGATCGGCGCGAAGTTGACCGACGCGGTCAACACCGAGAAGTACGGCAAGAACGAAAGCTACGGCCTGATCAAGGCATTGAAGACCGAAGTCAAGGAAGCAGTTCCGGAAGAGGACGAAGACGGCCGCAAGAAGGCCGGCAAGTACTTCGATCGGCTGCGGGAAGAGATTTTCCGCGAGCAGGTGATTAAGGACAAGCGGCGTCCGGATGGCCGGAAGTTCGACCAGATTCGCGATATCTGGATTGAAGTCGGCGTGCTGCCTCGGACCCATGGCTCCTCGATCTTTACGCGCGGCGAAACCCAAGCGTTGGTTACCACCACGCTAGGCACCGGGGACGATATGCAGCGGCTGGAAGCATTCGAAGGCGAAGCCAAGAAGCGCTTCATGCTGCACTACAACTTCCCGCCGTTTTCGGTTGGGGAAGTGGCTTTCCTGCGCGGCGCAGGGCGTCGTGAGATTGGGCACGGAGCTTTGGCCGAGAGGGCATTGTCAGCCGTCCTTCCGAGCGAGACTGACTGGCCATACGCGATGCGCGTGGTGTCCGACATTCTGGAGTCGAATGGCTCGTCGTCGATGGCGACGGTTTGCGGCGCTTCGTTGAGCATGATGGACGCCGGCGTTCCCCTGAAGGCTTCAGTTGCCGGAGTTGCGATGGGCCTAGTGAAGGAAGGCGACGCATATGCCATCCTGACCGACATTGCGGGCGCGGAAGACCACTACGGCGATATGGACTTCAAGGTCGCTGGCACGCGTGAAGGCATCACGGCCTTACAGATGGATATCAAGGTCATGGGAATCACGGCGCAGATCATGCGCGAGGCGCTGGAGCAAGCGCGTCGCGGACGGCTGTTCATTCTCGACAAGATGAACGAAGTCATTGGCGAGCCGCGCACCACGCTGAGCGAGTTCGCACCGCGCTTCTACACGGTCCAGATCCCGACCGACAAGATTCGCGACCTCATCGGGCCGGGCGGCAAGGTGATTCGCGGAATCATCGAGCAGACTGGCGTCAAGATCGATGTGGACGACAGCGGCAAGGTCAACGTTTCATCGAACGATCAGGAAGCGGCCTCGAAAGCGCTGCAGATGATCTCCGACATCACGGCGACCGCCGAAGTAGGGAAGACCTATCTCGGCAAGGTAACCCGCCTGGCAGATTTCGGCGCATTCGTGGAGATCATCCCCGGCACCGACGGCCTGCTGCACATCAGTGAGGTTGCGGAACATCGCATCAACGATGTTCGCGACGAGCTGAAGGAAGGCGATCAGATCCTCGTAAAGGTTCTGGCTGTCGAAGGCAACCGCATCAAGCTGTCACGCAAGGCCATCCTGAAGGAACAGCGCGCCAAGATGGGCGGCGGAGAAGCTCCGCCCGCGGAAGGCGAAGGCGTTCCGGTGACGTTCGAAGGCGGACATGAGTCTGCTGACGAGCCCAACTTCAATCGCGAAGGCGGCCGTCCGCCGCGTCGTGATGGCGGTGACCGCGGTCCTCGTCGCGGAGGTCCGGGCGGTGGTCGTGGTGGCTCTGGTGGTGGCCGTGGCGGCGATCGTCGCGGGCCCCGCCGGTAACGGCACGCAAGTAAATCATCAAAGGGAGGGCAGAAATGCTCTTCCTTTTTTCGTTGCTGCCTTAGCATTTTGAAGATGTAGTTTTTCCCGTGTTAGGCTGGGTTTTGCCCTGTCTTCTCTATTGCGTCAGCCCCGCCAACCTAGATCCCATTGCAAATCTCATTGGAGTTGGCGGGCAAACGATTCTCACGCACGATACCGGCAAGCTTCGAATCTATTGGAGCGCTATCAGCGAGGGCGAAGCGTTGTTCGAGGCCGCAGCCCGCAAGACTGCGGAACTGAAGTTCCGCAGCGTCCTGCGCGAAGTTGTCTCTCACACTACGCCGATAGCGTTTCCGTTCCCGTCGGTTGCGCTGAATCTGGAATCCGTAGATACGCTGGTTGAAGAGCAACGCGAATACTTTATTGACACTCTCAAGCGTCTGGCAGATACCGTGCAATACGAGCTGACGGCGACTTGGGCTGACGAAGAACAGGCCGATCTGGCGACTCCGGTCAAAGGGAGCGAATACCTGGAGCGACGGCTGAAATCCGAAGCTCGCATTGCTGCTATCGATGCCAAGCTAAAAGCAGTGACCGAAGGGATCGTGCGGGAATGGCGTCAGCATCAGGAACGACGTGCGTATCTATGGTTTGCGCTGATCGCGCGCGCCGACCGTGACCGCTTCGCGGCCGCGTTACGCAGCGCCGGTCCTTCCGAAGGAGTTCGCCTGCGTCTCAGCGGGCCGTGGCCTCCTACCGAGTTTACGAAGTCGGGCGAGGGCGCGGCAGTCGGAGGCAAGAGCTAAGTCGTCCACTGGTGCTTTGCACTCGCATTCCAGCACACTCCAAGAGCGTGCAAGATGAGTTTGTCGTGCAGGGTGATCTTCGTGGGATCCAATACGATCTCCCACGCGCCCATTACATTAGGATTCTGCGTGATACACCAGGGTTCGTGACGCACGACGCCCTTGCAATGTTCGCAGGCCAACTCGACAACATATTGGTTGGGGAACCATGCGTGCGATTGAGTTGCTGGCATAGCGAATTCCTTTCACCGGATCTTGCCGAAGTCGTTCGCTGCTCGAAGCCGAGCGCTGCTTACGAACGGCATCACACAGTTATATCGACGCTCCGCCGGAATAAGAGGTTGGATTGAAGGATGACGTGGCTAATGCGTCGCCATTGTGCCTGCGGATGGCTAAACAGAGAGAGATGAAGGATTTATCAGAGGTCGCTCGGGTTTTGAGGGCTGAGCCTCAGTGTCAATCGGCCTCGCTCTAAGGCAAACACCATAGTCACTTCCGGCGATGCCGTGTGGGTGTAGTACGCTGTCGATACCAAATCCGCCATGCCGCACAGCGACATATTCCAAGAGCTTTCCTACGTCTTCATCGCCGCCATCGCGGGCGGTGCCTTGGCATGGAAACTGCGGCAGCCGCTGATTCTGGGCTATGTCGTCGCGGGAATTGCCATCAGTCCGTTTACTCCCGGCCCGAGTCTTCATGATCCGCACACGTTTCAGGTGATTGCCGAAGTCGGGGTCGTCTTCCTCATGTTCTCTATCGGCCTGGAATTCTCGGTGGCGGAACTGGCGACGGTGAAATGGGTTGCGCTGATCGGCGGCCCGCTGGGAATCGTGCTCGCCGCACTGCTCGGCGCAGGCATGGGATGGTTGCTCGGTTGGGGATTGACTACTGGTTTGGTCGTGGGCCTCATTATCTCCGTCGCCAGCACCATGGTTCTATCGCGGCTCCTTGTTGATCGCGGGGAATTGCAGTCGCAGCACGGCCACGTGATGATCGGTATCACCCTGGTCGAGGACCTCGCCGTGGTGGTCTTGACGATCCTCATGCCGGTGCTGGTAAACCTGAATCCCCATCATCTGCTGGGCGTAGGTAAGGCGCTGGGCAAAGCGGCACTGATACTGGTGCCGATCGCCGTACTCGCTACGTATCTCGTTCCGCGACTGCTGGCGCGGGTTGCTCGTGCGAAGAACAACGAGCTGTTCCTGCTGGTGTTACTCGCGATCTGCCTGGGTACCGCGGCGCTAACAGAAGCCGTCGGTCTCTCGCTCGCCCTCGGAGCGTTCGCCGCCGGACTGATGGTGAGCGCATCGGACTTTGCTCACCGCGCACTCGACCAGATACTGCCGCTGCGCGATGCCTTCGTTGCGCTCTTCTTTGTTACCGTGGGCGCACTGATTAATCCGCGTGCGGTGCTCGGCTATCCGCAACTGCTACTGGCAATCCTATTTCTCGTAGTGGTGGGGAAGTTCGTGATATGGACTGCGATCGTCAAGCTCTTTCGCTACCCACTAGCGACCGCGATACTCGTTGGCATCGGGATTGACGCAGATCGGAGAATTCTCATTCATCCTCGTGCAGGTGGCGCATGCCAACCATTTGGTCCCCGATGCTTTCTACAACGCAACGTTAGCGGCGTCGCTGCTCTCGATCCTGGCCAATGCGGCGCTGGTACGAGCGGCTCCGCGCATGCTTCCGGCGTTTTTACCCCGTTTATCATCTAAGTAACCCTTTGCTGTTGGCGGTTGAAAACCGGGCTCGAGGCTCCTAGACTTCCAATAGCTCTCGTGGTTCTTCTCCTCTTGCGGTCCGCGGCCTCCTAGCACCCAAATGTGGCCAATTGCTGCATAGCTGGTGCAATATGGTGGGGTTATATTGCCGTACCCACAACTTATTGGGTTTTCTATCTTGACCCCTCCCGGGTTCACAACTAAAGTAGCTGTGGCGTTCCGGTCTGCGTCGGGATGCCGTCACGTCTGCCGAAAGAGTGGGGTCCGCGGTCGCAGCTGAGGCGATACGCGCACAAAGGAGTGTAAGTTGCTCAGACTAAAGAGACTACAAATACTCGGGTTCAAGTCGTTCTGTGATCGGACCGAGTTGAAATTTCAGGGAGACGGCATTGCAGCGATCGTGGGGCCGAACGGTTGCGGTAAGTCGAACATCTCCGATGCGATTTCATGGGTTTTGGGCGAGCAGTCGGCGCGGTCCCTCCGTGGCGTGAGCATGCAGGACGTAATTTTCGCTGGCACGCGTGAGCGCAAGCCTACCGGAATGGCAGAAGTGACGCTGACGCTGATCGATCCCACGGTTTATGGCGATACGGGGGAGCCGGAAATCGACATTCAGGATGAGTTGCCGGAAGACGACTGGGACGAGTCCGCAGTACGTGCTGCGAAGACGGAAGATGCCGAGCGGTACATGGAAGAAGTGAGTCCTGGCCAGGGTGACGAAGAAGGGGCCGAAGGAGTCGACGGACAGCCTGCTTCACACGTTGAAGCTGCTGAGGCGGAAGCCACTGCGGAGGCGGCCACAAATGCGCCGCAGCATGTAGTGTTGAAGATTCGGCGCCGTAAGTTCAAGCGGACCTTCAAGGCCGGCGAGATTGCAGTAACACGGCGGCTGTTCCGGTCAGGAGAAAGCGAATATTTGTTGAACGGCAAGCTCTGCCGTTTGCGCGATATCCAAGACATCTTTATGGGTACGGGTCTGGGGCCCGAGTCCTACGCGATCATCGAACAGGGACGCATCGGCCAGATTCTGAGCAGCAAGCCCACCGATCGCCGCGCCATCATCGAAGAAGCCGCGGGCATCACGAAGTTCAAGACGCGCAAGCGACTGGCGGAAGCTCGGCTGGAAGACGCGAAGCTGAACCTGGCGCGCATCAACGACATCTTCGACGAAGTAACGCGGCAGATGAATTCGCTGAAGCGCCAGGCCAGCAAGGCCGAGCGCTATGCGAAATTACGCGACGAGATGCGCGCCAAGCTGAAGCTTGTTCTGGCCAGCAAATTCGCTCAGTTTGACGCCGAAGCCACGGCCCTCGATTTACAGCTCACCGAGGTCGGCGAAGTCATGCGCGTGAAGAGCGAAGCCGTGGTGGATATGGAATCGGAACACGGGGAGCGCACGCAGCGCGGTTATGCCATCGAGCGTGACAGCACAGCGAATCGCGAACGGCTCAATTCGCTTGTGATGGACATCGAGCGGGCAACTGCGCGCAGGCGAACCAACGAAGAGCGCTGCGCGGAACTAGATGCACGTTCTGCCGGTGCGCAGGCCGAGCTGGCAAGCACGGAAGAGCAGCTCGCGCGCCATCAGGAAGAGCTGCAAGCGAACCGCACAATACTCGAGTCGGCCAGTGCCGACGTAGCGAACGCACAACAACAGCTCCAGGAGCGGCAGCACGAAGCGACAGAGGCATCTGCAACGCTGATGGAGGTCGAGCGGCGGCAAGAGCAGCGCCGCAGCGAGATCCTACAATCGGTCGCGGCAGCATCGTCGGTACGGAACCGGATCATCCAGGCGGAAGAGCGCATCGCCGCGCTCGCTCGCGATGGCCGCCGTCTGGAAGAAGAGACCGCCACCGCGCATCAGCAACTGGAGAGCTTTGGGGGACAGCGCGGCCAGCTTGGGCTGGAATTCGAATCGGCCTCGCAGCGTGTCGAGACACTCTCAACGCAAATCGACGAGACGCGCTTGTTGCTAGAGAAGACGCGCTCTTCTGAGACAGCGTCGAAGCAGCACCTCGATACCCTGCGAGCCGAGTACGCGGGGCTCATCGGCAAGAAAGGCTCACTGGAAGCTGTCATCACAGAGCACGGTTATTCGACCGAGTCGGTGCGACGCCTGTTTAAGTCGGGCGCGATGAGCGGTGGAATGGCTCCGGCCGGCGTGCTGGCGGACTTCCTGGAAGTTGAGGACCGGTACGAGCACGTAGTAGACGACTTTTTGCGCGATGAGTTGAACTACATCGTGGTGAAGTCGTGGGACGCCGCAGACGAGGGGCTTCGCCTGCTGAGCAGCGATGTGGACGGCCGCGCCACCTTTTTGGTGCATCCGGAAGATTCGCAGGCCAAGTTCTCGTTCCTGAGCGAGGAAGGCACCTATCACGGGGCACAGCGTGATAGCGTGGTTCCGCTGAAGCACTGCATCCGGGTGCTGGATGGATTTGGCAAGTCGCTCGAGGTGATTCTACCCAAGCTGGGCAATGGCTATATCGTGCCCGATCCGAGCGTGGGTCGCGAACTAGCACTGCAGAACCCGGATGCATTTTTTCTGTCGCAGTCCGGCGAGTGCTTTCACAACGTCACGGTGACCGGCGGCAAGCAGCGCAGCGAAGGTCCGCTCGCCATGAAGCGCGAGTTGCGCGAAGTGCTGCGGCAAACTGCCGACGTCGAGCGCGCCATGGCGGATGAACAGGCGCGCGTGACCGTGTTTGCGCGGGAGATCGAAGAGCTGAGGCAGTCGCTCCAGCGGCTCGAGGATGAGAAGCGCGATGCCGAACGCCAGGCGATGACGTCGGGCCACACGTTGCAGCAGCTGGAGAACGAAATGGCGCGGGTGCGCGAGCGTCTCACGACATACGAGCGTGAAACCCGGCGAGTGGTGGAAGACTGCGGCCAGTGTGAGGTTTCAATTGCCGTCTACCGCAGCGAGTTGGCGGTGCATGAGCAGCAGCACGCAACCCTGGAAGCCGAGGTACAAGCAGCGCAAAGCAGCCTCGATGACTTGCGGCTGCGGCGCGATGCGTCGGCGCAGCTGGCCAGCGATGCTCGTGCCGCCCTGGCTACGCTCGAAGAACGGCGGCGGGGAGCCATGACTACGGTGGAGCGGCTCGAGGCGATGGTGGCGGAGGTGCTATCGCGCCTCGACAAGCTGAAAGGACAAATCGAAGCCGCCGCAGCGGAAAAAGAACAGCGAGAACAGGAAAACGTCATCCTGGCCGGACAGGTCGTTGACTGGACGAATGAGCTGGAGGTCGCACAGCAACGCGACCGCGAGTTGCAGGATGAGTTGCAGGCTGTCCGCGTGCGGATGGGCGAGTTGGAAGAAGCGCTGAAGGCCCTCCGCGAAGAGCTGGACGCGGCGCGCGACCGCCGTGGCGAACTCGCGGCCGAGCAAGCGCGGTTGGAGTCCGACGCGCAGCATATGTCGGAGATGTGTATCCAGGAGTTGAGCCAGCCTCGTGAAGAGTTGCTGGCGGATGAGACCCTGCCGAGGCTGGTCGCGGCGGAACTCGCCAACGAAGAAACATTCTACAAAGAGATGCGCACACGCCTGGAAAACATGGGTCCGGTGAACATGATGGCGTTGGAGGAGTATCAGGAGACCGCGCAACGCTACGAGTTCCTTGAAACCCAGCGCCAGGACTTGTTGCAGTCGATTGAGAACACGTTGAACACGATCAAGGAGATCGACACCATCTCGCGGCAGAAGTTTGAGGAGGCATTTGCGCGCATCAACGAAAATTTCGGCCTCAACTTCAGCAAGCTGTTTGGTGGCGGCCAGGCCTTTATGCGGCTCACCGACCAGGAGAACTCCATTGAGAGCGGCATCGACGTCGTGGCCTCGCCCCCCGGGAAGAAGCTTCAGAACGTGCTCCTGCTCTCCGGCGGCGAGAAAGCACTGACTGCGCTTGCGTTGCTGGTCGGCATCTTCCAGTTCCAGCCGAGTCCGTTCTGCATCCTCGACGAAGTCGATGCGCCGCTCGACGAGGCGAACATTGGCCGGTTCACGAACCTGGTGCAGGAGATGAGCGGACAGACGCAGTTCATCATCATTACCCACAGCAAGAAGACTATGGGCATTGCTCCGGTCATGTACGGCGTCACCATGCAGGAGCCCGGCGTCTCGCGGCTGGTGTCGGTGCGCTTCCACGAGGAGCCGGCGCGGATGACGGCGTAGAGGCAAACGGGGATTAGGAAGTTGTGCCGCATGGGGTACGAGCCTCAGGCGGCCACGTTTTTTAGGGCGCATTCATGAGAGTTAGATCGCCATCAAGCTGTCGGGACCCAACTCCACCGTTGTTGCGTCGCCAGTACCAGATTCTGACTCAAAGTTTTCAGGCCCGAGATACTGACTAGCGACCGTCCGCCGGTGTTCTGCATCTGTAGTCCATGCCTGAGAGCGCAGTGGGTCCCAACAACGAGGCGACCGGCAGTGGCGCAGTTGCGGACACGCCGCCACTCGCAACACCGGCAACGTGGCGCCCCAAATTCAATCCGTGGCTGATTGGCGTAGTTGTCGCCGTGGCAGCGTTCATGGAAGTGCTGGATACCAGCATAGCCAACGTTGCGCTGCCTTACATCGGTGGGAACCTGGGCGCGAGCACCGACCAGAGTACGTGGGTACTCACCTCCTACCTCGTTTCGAACGCCGTCGTGCTGCCCATCAGCGGCTGGCTGGCCGGCGTGCTCGGGCGCAAGCGTTTCTTCATGACGTGCCTGGCCATTTTCACTGTGACCTCGCTGTTGTGCGGGCTGGCGCCCAGCTTGGGAGCCATCATCGTATTTCGCATACTGCAAGGCGCGGGTGGAGGTGGGTTGCAACCCATGGCCCAGGCAATTCTGGCAGACACTTTTCCTCCCGAAAAACGTGGCCTGGCCTTCGCGCTTTACGGAGTCACTGTCATCGTGGCGCCCACCATTGGCCCGACGCTCGGCGGCTGGATCACTGACAACTACACCTGGCGCTGGATCTTCTTCATCAATCTTCCCATTGGGATACTGGCGCTATTCCTGGTTTATCGGTTGATCGAAGATCCACCGTGGGCAAAACGCAAGGGCGGCGCAGCCTCACGAATCGACTATGTGGGTATGTCCCTGCTGGTGCTCGGGGTGGGTGCGCTACAGGTAATGCTCGACAAGGGGCAGGAAGATGACTGGTTCGGATCGCATTTCATCGTGACCCTGGCCGTTCTTGCAATGGTAGGGCTGGTTTCACTGGTGTTTTGGGAGTGGTTCAATGATCATCCCATTATCGAGGTGCGCCTGTTCAAGAATCTGAACTTTTTGGCGGCGAACGGGATGATCTTCGTCTTGGGCTTGATGCTGTTTGCTGCCCTGGTGATGATGCCGCTTTTCCTGCAGTCGCTCCTGGGCTATACCGCGGAGTCGGCAGGGCTCGTGCTCTCCGGGGGAGGGCTTCTGCTGCTGTTCATGATGCCGGTCATCGGCGTGCTGTCATCGAAAGTGCAGGCGCGCTATCTGATTGCGTTCGGATGGCTGACTCTCTCGATCGGAATGTATTATTCCAGCCGCCAGCTCAACTTGGGAATTAGCTTTCGCAGTGCAAGCATGCTTCGCCTGGTGCAGGTATTTGGCCTGGGCTTCCTGTTCGTTCCCATCAACCTGGCTTCGTATATAGGAATGCCGGCCGACAAGAGCAACAGCGTCGCCGGGCTCGTCAACTTCATGCGAAACATTGGCAGCAGCGTGGGTACGTCGATGGTCACCACGATCATTGCCCGGCGGGCGCAGGTCCACCAAGTGTTCCTCGTGGCCCACATTTCTCCGGGACGCACGACTCTGGCCGATGCGACCGCCGCCCTCTCTGCCAGAGTGGCTGCATCGGGCGTGGAAGCTACCCGTGCCGCTAAGTTGGCATATGCTCTGATTTACCAGACGGTGATCATACAGGCGACAACGTTGGCCTACGTCGATACATTCCTTGTGCTGGCTGGCATGGCGGCGGTCATGTTTGTGCTGTCATTTGCGTTGAGAAAGAACGATCCCGGCGGACGCCGCGTTGTGATGGAATAGTGCCGAAACACCGGACCGATTAGTGGGTTCTGCAGAGTAGAAATAGGCTAGCTATGATTCGAGTGATTACGATCGAGCGTGAATACGGGAGCGGCGCTGCCGACATCGCCAAGGGAATTGCCAATCGCCTGGGTTGGACGCTCTGGGACCAGCGATTGACCAACCAAATCGCACGCGAAATGGAGTGCGAGTGCCATGTGGTGGAGGAGCACGAAGAAAAACGTGATCCCCTCTATCACCGGCTTCTCATGGCATTCATGCGCGGCAGTTTCGAAGGTAGTTTGAACGCGCCTCGGCTGAAGATGGCGGATACGGACTGCATCCGGGAGGTCGCCGAGCGGGTGGTCAAACGCGCTGCTGAAGCTGGAGACTGCGTTATCGTGGGACGCGGGTCGGCCTATTATCTCCAAAGCCGAAGTGACACTTTTCACGTATTTGTTTTTGCACCGCGCGAAGAGAAGATCCGGCGCCTACAGGCCGGCGGGAAGAGCCGCGACGAAGCCATCCATCTCGCCGAAACCGTGGACCAAGACCGCGCCGCCTTTATCCGACAGTACTTTGGGGTGGAATGGCCGGACCGGCAACGCTTCGACCTCATGATCAACTCCACCATGGGCGAAGAAGCGGCGGTCGACGTCATTCTCAACACTATCGCGCTGCTTCCGAAGTCGGCGGCCCGGCCGCGATCACCCGTTCAGCAATAACAATACAGGCACACGGCATCATGCAACCTTACAGTTGCATGTTACAACTCCGTGGCTTAACATGCAACCACGAGGTTGCATGTTATATGGCTGATCAAATCGAGAAACGAATTGAACTGAACGCCTCAGTGTCGCGGGTATGGCGGGCGCTGACGGACTCCCACGAATTCGGAGAATGGTTTCGGGTAAAACTGGACGGACCGTTTGTGCAGGGCCAGGTTTCGCGCGGGAACATGACCTATCCCGGCTTCGAGCATGTAAAGTGGGAAATCATGATCCAGCTGATCGAGCCGGAGAAGCTCTTCTCCTTCCGCTGGTCGCATCCCAAATCGTTCGATGCCGCTACGTACTCCCCGGACTACTCGAACGAACCCACAACATTAGTCGAGTTCCGGTTAGAGCCAACTCCGGAGGGCACGCTCCTGACCGTTACCGAGTCTGGGTTTGACAACCTGCCCGCCGACCGGCGGGACGAGGCCTTCCGCAGAAACGAAGGCGGCTGGACCGAGCAGATGAAGAACATCCAAAACTATGTCGCGCATACGTAGGCGATCCGCGATTCGAGAACCTGCCGTGGTGTTCGCGGCGCTCGGCGACCAGACCCGCCTGGCGCTGGTAGCGGACCTGGCACGGGGTCGGCCCCACTCGATCTCAGAGCTCAGTGCGGGATCGCCGTTGACCCGACAGGCCATCACGAAACACCTGCGCATTCTGGAGCGAGCCGGTGTCGTGCGGCATGTTCGTATTGGGCGGGAGAGTCAGTTTTCCCTCGATCCCCAGCCGATCGAGGGAGTCAGAAAGTACCTCGAAGATGTTTCCCAGCAGTGGGGCGAAGCGTTATCGAGGGCGAAGGCTTTCTTGGAACTCTGACTAGCAGAAAAAATGCGGCGCTGAAAGCGCCGCATCCCGCTTAACGGGGCGGACCAGAGGAAGAGGGGTTTATTTGCCCTGGCTCGTACCGTTTGAGGCGAACGTGATGGCGGTGTCTTTGCCGCCAAAGTCGATTTCGCTGATACTGCGGGTGTTGCCCGCAGTGTCGACAATCACCTGGTTGGAGTCAGGTTTCTTAGTCAGGTTTTTCACCTGGCCATTCGCGCTGGCGACTTCGTGGCTGCCTTTCATGAACTTCACTTGAGCGTTGCTGCCATCCAGATCGTATTTGATTGTGTACTCGCCGGCAGGAACAGTAGTGCCGTTGAGAGTGGCGTCCTGATACAGCGTCACGCCGGCTGATTTCGACTTGGCGAATGCGCTAACGGACACTGTCAGAGCAAGAACGAGCAGGGCAAAACGAATTAACAATCGATTCATGGGTTATCTCCTGGTTGAAGTCGGTTCCGGCGGCCCCCACCTGATGAATGTGTCGCAAGGAATGTCACAGAGAGAGTGCGAACCAACTCACCCCTGTAAAATCGCCGGGAGCCACCACGCTGGCGAAGTGCTCTTGTCATCCCTTCGAGTGACGAACTGTCGCTTAGTTCGCCACCTCAATCCGATACGTAAATAGACGTGTTAGGTTCTCGGGTGAAAGCCCTAACCATTCGAAAGAAAAAACTGTAGTTAGTAACTCAGGAGCTGCGGTTGACGCTGGCGAGGCGTACGTTCGTCACGCAGGGGCACCTCTTGCAGACGAAGCGGCTGGGACGAGCGCATTGAATGGTGCCGTGAAGTATGGAAAAACTGAGATGCAGAATCACTACTGCGCGGCGAAGTACGCTGACTTCCCAGCTGACACAATCCCCACTGCGAGCGTGGGCTCTAATTCCAGCTCATCCGCTTCCGCAGCGACGTAACGTGGGCCGTATGATGCGCGGAATGCCAGGCGTACAACGCTAGCATCCGGTTCAGGTCCATTACGCCAATTTCGGGATGACGTAAGGTGCGTGCGAAGTCGGAGGAGTCCATGCCGCGCAGCAGCGCCACCCAGCGTGCGTGCAGTGCGGAGAGAAACTCGAGCGATACCTCGACCGGCGTATTAGGCACGTCCGGCAGCTTGGCCCACATGTCTTCTTTGTATGTCTTGATGGTGGGCTCGTACTCAGTAAGCGCCAGCTTGAAGCGGAAGAATGCATTGCCGTGGCTATCGGGAAGGTGGTGTACAACCTGACGCACAGTCCATCCTTCTGGCCGATAGGGCGTATCGAGCTGCTGCGGCGAGAGGCCGGTGATCGCACGGGAGAAGGTCGCAGGTAATTGGGCCAGCACTTCGATGTAGTGGGCACGTCGCGTGGCCATTTGCTGCTCGCTCGCGGGCGACACCCACTCAAACTTGCCGACCGGATAGCGCAGATCTTCCGTCATGACCACCTCCTCGTGCTCGTAAACCGAGATAGTGTAATGCAATTCGATGTAAGCCGTGACCACGTCCTCTCAATTCACCGATCTGACGGCATCCGAGGGCATCAGTTCCAGCGAACACGGGCCCGTGACCCTTTCGGGCTGCGGCTTCGCAGTCCCTTCCGCGGAGCTCGCCGGCTTGCCCTTTGGGCCTTTGCCTTTCTGGGCCGGAAGCGGAGCGACCGTCCCACAGATCACTATTCCGCGGCGTAGCACGCGGCCAGACGACTCACCGGGGAAGAGCAGCTCAAGATTGCTGGACTTCACCTTCCCATCGAGTGACCTGATTTCCGCATCGCCGGTAACGAACTTTACCTGATCGTTCGTTGCGGGGGAGGCCAGTACAAAGAAGTCGCCATTACCCTTGGCAGTGGCATCGAGCCTGTGTGTCCTCATGGCTTTCAGTTCGGTGCGCGCCTTCTCCATACGGCTGTCGAGGTCCGTCGTGATGCCCAACGCCGCAAGACGCGATTTCCCTTCCACACTCGGCGATGACCCCACCAGCGAGAAGACGTAATATCGCACGGCCTCATCGCGGTTGCCGCGCTTCTCCGCAATTTCGCCCAGGTGCTCGCTGATATTGCCGTTACCGTTGGCCTCCCACGCTGCGCGGACGTAACGCTCGGCTACATCGAGGTTCCCACGTTGATATTCAACCCACCCCTTGGTGTCCCAGACGTTATACAGCAGGTTTGCGGTGAAGACGTCCTGCAACCGCAGGTTGTCGAGGTTGACGTCGCGAAGCTGGGTTTCGATAGAGTTGATCGCAGCGTCAGAATATTGCGCCGCTCGATCAAGCTGTACCTTTTGCTCGGAGAGAGCATAGGCGATGTTGTTCCATACGACCGCGTTCGGAGACAGCGCAATAGCGCGTTCGAACGACGCCATCCCCTTGTCCGACTGTCCCGATGCGATGTAAGCCTGACCGAGCGAAATCAGAATGAGCGGGTTCTTTTCCTGCAATGATGACGCCTTCTCCAGCTCTGGTACCGCTTCATTCCAGCGTTTGAGCTTGCTGTACAGCAGACCCAAACTGGCGTGCGCGTAACCGTCGAGGGGATTTACCTCAATGGCTTTCTGATACTGCACTGCGGCCTCGTCATAGCGCTGCATGTCCTCAAGCGCCGCGCCAAGGTTCGCGTAAGCATACTCGTCATACGGATTGGCTTCGATCTGCTTCCTAAAGGCATCTGCCGCCTCTTGGTCCTGGTGGAGAGCGAGGTGAACTCGGCCGAGGTTGTTCCACAGGTCCTTGTGCTTCGGATCGGTTACGGCGACCCGTTCAAGAAGATCAACTGCCAGGGCGAAGTTGCTGTCGTTTGCCGCCTGGATCCCGGAGGCGAAGAGGTCATCCGCCGATTCGCTTGTGCCCAGGCCGGCAGTGCCGGGCGACTTGTTTTCCAGCGCAATACTCTGTGCTTGGTCGGCTTCAACGGTGCGGCGAAACGCGGCATAGTCATCGCGACGGTCGTAGGGTATTTCGGTGACGGTCGTTTGCAGCTTACGGCTGCTGACGAGCTGGCCGTCCTCGAACTTGTAGCTCGAGTGGTACTCCGCGTAATCGCGCTTCACGTCGATTCCGATCGGCAGGCGCACTCCGTACTTCGAGGGCACGCCGACTTTGACCTCCGAAAGGGCTTCGGTAATCGCACCCAACTTAATGGGCTTGGGGTTCTTGCTTTCGTCTTCCGGAGGAACGGGTAGCTGGATGGCCATCACCGGCAGCGCCAGCCGGGAGTCAGCCGCCGACCAGTCGAAGTAGTTACTGACGTTTACGTCAAAGTTCACCTGGAACGGCTTGTCGGAGTCCGCCGGATCGCCCACCTTCAGGTTCGTGATATCGCCCCCTTTCATCGGCGAGCCACCCAGCATCATCTCGAAAACGTCCTTCCACTTGTTGTTCGGGATTTGTCGCAGGCCATAGCGCATACCTAGCTCGGCGTCTCCACGCGCGGTGGCAGAGAAGTGTCCGGTCAACTTGCCGCTTTCGTTGAGCGAACCCTCCAGGCGGCTGCGATCGTAGCTCTCGAACGGCAGGTTCACTGGTGTACGCACCAGCGCCGGTGTGCCTTCGGGTGGAATCGCCAGCGCCTGCTTGTCGCGCAGCGGGAACGCCAGCATGCGAAATGGAGCAACCCCGTTCGTGCTGTCGAGCCATATCTCCTGCCCGTCGACCGGAACCCGCGTGATGACGTGGTCGAACTGCGACGGGGAAGGAACATCCGGGTCGAGCTTGTGCTCCGACCCGATCAGCACCGACGTCGCTTCGAAGCCCTGCGCGGCAAGCAGGGCAGCCAGCAACGTGTTCTTGTCTTTGCAATCACCGTACCCATTGGCGAGGACTTCGGAAGCGGCGTGCGGCTGGTAGCGCCCCAACCCGAACGACAGGCTCACGTAGCGAAAGTCGCGCGAGACGAAGTCGTACAGCGCCTTCACCTTGTCCATGTCGGTGGTCTTGCCCTGCACCAGTTCGGCAGCCTTGGCTTTGACGGCATCCGTCGGTTGTCGGCGGTCCTTTTCCAGCCCACCGTACCAATCCCCAAGCTGCTGCCAGCTCTCAAATGTCGTGAGTTGGACGGACGGTACAGCGTCTTCGTCATGCCGGCGTCGCGCATGTTTCGATGGCTTCGCCGGGCTCTCATCGTCGTCCAAATGCGAATGTGTCCAGCGATAGATACGGCGGTCGCCTTCTTCCGTTACCTTGGGCTCAGCGCCGGGCTCGCTCTTCAGATTGATTTGCCGCGATTTCGGCACATTGATCTCAAGCTGCTCATCCAGGACGATACCGCGGTCCTTGAAGTCGTAGCTTGTCCAGAATTGTCCTGGCGCGAGTGGATTGACAATCGTGCGAACAAACTGATACTCCAGCACATCCCCAGGACGCAGCGAAGGCACCGTGATGTGTTTCTGGTGGTAGTCGGTATAAACCGGCGCGTCGGGAATGGTAAGGTCCTGGACCGCCGATTCCTGTGCGGTAATTACCGTGCCATCGGGCTTGATGACCCTGACAAACCCAACTTCAAGCTTATCGCTGAGCGCACTATAACCAACCTTGAGCTGGCCGAGCGCCTGCACACCGCTGTCGCTGTTGACCTTGATGCGAACGTCCATCTGTTCGCGTCCTGTCCCGTCGTTCTCAAAGCGGAACGATTCGCTGTAACGCTCGGTGACAAAGGCTTCCTGGGAATAGTCGGGCTTTGCGGCCGCCGGAGAGGATTGGGAATGAAGAAGTGCAGCTGTCAACCAGAAGAGGGATAAGGATAGGAGCCGAAGTTTGCGCATACCGGTGCTGAAACCATGGTACGCGGTCTGTGCAGGGAAGGGAACGAACCGGATTATGCAAAGCGGTCCCCACCACGCTCCTTAGCGTAGTGGGAACCCTGGACCGGACGGTGTTAGTGCGGGCGTTCTTCTTCCTTGGACGGTTCTTTTGCTGGTGCAGCTTGGTGAGGTGCTGCCGGTCGTTGGGGCTCGGCCGCATGAGGGGCCGGAGCGGTGTGCTGCTGCGGTTGCGGAGCGGCGTGTTGCTGTGGCTCCGGCGGACGCGAAGCTGCCCGGTTTTCCGGAGCCACCTGGTGCGGTTGCGGCTGGGCCTCTCGGGCCTGCGGTTGCGGCTGACTGCGTTCAGGAGTCGGTGCCGGACGCTCCTGCTGGGCCGAACGGTTGTTTTGCGTTCCTGGCTGCGACGGCGGAACGTTATGCGCGTGCTGTATCGCCTGCGGTGTCGGCTCGCTTACGTTCGGACGGGGATTGTTCTGTGCAGCGGGAGGTTGATTGGTTGGCTTCGGGCCGGTTTGTTCCGCTCGCTCTGGCGGCCGGTTCGCTTCAGGAGAACGCGGAACATTGTTCTGCGGAGTGCGCGCCGCTTGCTGATTATTCTGCGGGTGTTGAGTGTTTGGCTGCGTGCGCTCTGCCTGCTGGTTCTTCTCCGGAGGCCGAGGCATATTCTGCTGCTGCGTCTTGTTCGCCTGCTGAGCGTTCTGCGGATGTGCGGCGTTCTGCTGTGGCGTGCGGTTGGCTTGCTGATTAGCTTCGGGGCGGCCGGCGTTCGGCTGTCCGGGCTTTGCATTCGTTGCCTTCTCCGCGGCCTTGGGCGCCGGCGGCAAAGCTGCCCGCTTTGCCTGCGGATCGTTCAACGCTCCGGGTCGTGGCGTCGCGACAACGGCCGGCTTACCGCCGTTGGCTGAGGCATACTGCGCGCGATCGGCACGTGCAGCTTGCTGGTGCTGCATTTGCGCGGCCGTGGCCTCCACGTGATGCACCTCTCGCGCCTGAATTTGCTGCTGCGTCGGGCGTACCTGGACGCCGTGCGGGCCGCCGTTGTACGCGACGCGGTTCACCGTGACGTTGTTAACCACAGTCTTGTTGTAAACGTTGTGAATATTGGTGACGTTCACATTGTTAACCGCGCGGTTGTAATAAAAGTCGCGCCCGCGCCATTCCCCACCGTAATACCCTCTTCCGGTATAGCCGTATCCGTAGTTAATTCCGCCGTAGAAACCTACGGTCGGTCCCCAGTAACCGGCATTCCAGACATAGGCATTATTTACGAAGCCCCAGTATCCGGGCGTCCAATAGAAACCAACCTGGGGCGGTTCTACCCAGGTTCCTGGAACCCAGTAATAGGCGCCGTCGTCCGGGTTCCATGCCCAATAGCCCGGAGTCCAAATGTAACCAGGCCCCGGACAGATCGGTTGCGTATAGACAGGAAGCACCGGCGGACCGAAGCTCACGGAAATCGCGAATTGTCCCCACGAGCACAAGCTGGTTGCAACGAGCACCAGCGCTAGCACCGTAATGTAACGAGAACGAGTCATCAGATATCCACTCCTTTAGCGTTAGCTTCCGTGCACCGCCAGATCTACGTCCGCTTCGGCGCGCAGAGAGCTCAAATCCCTGCTGCCAAGTTCGATGCACCTTTGGGTCGCCGATGTTGCGTTGCTTTGGGGTAGTCGTTTCCCCACTTTGCTGCCCTTGCATTCCCTTGCTGCTTACCCGCAGAATAGAAAAACCGATTGTGGGGTTTCGTCCGTATTGACCTTGGAGAGTGAAGTGTGCCGCTAAAGGACGGAGAGAATATTGGCGACTATGAGGTGCTGAGCCAGCTGGGCTACGGCGGTATCGGCGAGGTCTACAAGGTCCGGCACGTGATCTCGCAACGTGTAGAAGCGCTGAAGCTGCTCCGTTCCGACCGTAACGGCGCTGAGTTGTCGGAACGGTTCCTGCGCGAGATACGTGTTCTGGCCAGCCTGTCGCACCCACACATCGCGCAGTTGCACACCGCGTTTCAGGTCAACGAGCAAGTCGCCATGGTGATGGAGTTCGTCGAGGGGGAGGACCTTCAGTGGAAGATGCGCGCTCCCTGGCCGCGGCGTCCGCTCGAAGGCATTGACTATGTGCGTCAGGTACTATCGGCGCTCGAATACGCCCATGCGCGAGGAGTAATTCACCGCGACATCAAGCCTTCGAACATTGTCATCACTTCGCGCGGAGAGGCTAAGCTGCTCGACTTCGGTCTCGCCTTCAGCAAGACCGACGCCAGTTCCACCCGTCCCGGACACGTGCTCGGCACGCTGCACTACATGTCTCCGGAACAGGTTCGCGGCGAACGCGTGGACGCGCGTTCCGACGTGTACTCGACCGGAGCGATGCTCTACGAAATCCTCACCGCGCGTACGCCATTCGAAGGCACGGATTACGAGATCATGCGCTGCCACGTAAATACGGACCCTCGTCATCCTTCCGAGTTGAATCCTTCGCTGCCGGCGCCCTTGTGCCAGACGATTCTGAAAGCGATGGCCAAGGACCCGGCAGCGCGCTATCAGAGTGCGGCCGAGTTTCTGGCAGACTTGGGCGATGTCTGGTACGAGGACGCGCAGACGCTCCACTCCATTGCTATGCCGAGCAGCATGACGTTTCCCAGCAGGCCGGGTGGAACCACGCCGCGACCGGGAAGCGACCCAGCCCGGCCGGCGAGTAAACTTCAGCCCTCGGACCTCGACTCGGTCAGCAAAGAACTGGCGGCCTTCATCGGCCCTATCGCTAAGGTTGTAGTTCGGCGCGCGGCCGACAAATGTTCGTCGGTCGATGAACTCTATACCGCAGTCGCAGGAGAGATCACCGCGGACAAAGACCGCAACCGCTTCCTCGCGACCAAAAAACGCTAGCTGCATTCCTACTGTTCCAGCATCTTTAGCGCCTTCGCCAGGCTCACATGCATGCGGTTAAACGACGACGTTACCTCGGCGATTTCATCGCGACCACCTACCTCGAGTTCGGGCAAATCAGTATCGCCTTTGCTGATGCGGTCCGCTGACTGGGAAACCCGTTGCAGCGGGCGAATTACGATTAGATAGAGAGCCGTGTCGAGCGCGAGGATTATTACCAGGAACGTAATCACCAGGAACAGAATCAGCCTGCGATACGCAGTGTCGGCCACCTGTACAGGCAGCGACATCGGCACCGACACGATCTGGGCCGCAATTACCTGGTTCAGCTTCCAGCCAAAGCCGTTTTGCGACCCGTACGTCTTAATCATTGCTGCGGGCGCCACATCAGGAGTGCTATGGCACTCAAGACAACTTTGTCCAACCAGAATCGGCTTGGCGAGATAGACATAAGGCCCTGTGGGCGTCGCACGCTCACCCGTCAACTTCTTCTCGCCGGGATGGTCGGCAAAATAGCGGATGATGTCGGTTTCCCAGTCGTCGGCGCGATCGATGAGGTTAGTCGGATTGAGTGTCGCCTCGCGATAGGAATAATCGGGATACGATTTCCTCATCGAGTTGAACAAGCTGGTCGCGGCGAAAGCCGGCACCGTCTGCGGCAGGAAGTTTACTTCGTGCTCTGGGTTCTTGAGCAGCAGAGGCTTGATCTGCTCCGACGTGTAGTCGCGGGTCGATTTGGCGCTCGCCATCATCAACTCGGCCTGTTGCACCACCTGGTCGCGCGCATTGCGCATGAGGAATTGATAGGCCAGGTGGGCAATGAGGATTCCGCTGGCCCCGAAAAACACCAGTAGCACCAGGTTGAACTTGGTCAGAAGTTTCATGTGGAGTTGTCCCGTCCAGCGATTATACGGTCAGTACACGACACAGGCCTCGAACAGGGGAAGATTACTGGCTGGTCATCCCTGTATCGAGAGCGCACGCAGTTCCGCCGTCGCGCATACGGGGAACAAACTTCGTCTGAGTGGCGCTCACCAGAAACGTTCCCTTGCATGTACTCTGCGATTGCGCATCGGAGAACTTGAAGTTGTGTTGTCCCGCGGTGGTATGAAACTGCAGCGGAGTGCTCCCGGCAGCGCTTGCTCGAATCTGCCCGATGGACTTGTCGTCGATGGCGACATCGACCGGATTCGGAAGCGACGTGAGCCGTGCATTACGCATAATGGTGACCGTTACTTCACCGCCAGGGGCCGGCCGAAAGACGAAGAAGAGGATAGCGGCGACGATGACGACTGCTGCCAGAACGCCGGCGATGAGACCTTTACGACTGGCCGCGGAAGCCGGCGAACGCGCGGGGACTGACTGTTGCGTCTGACGCGGATCGCCGACGTGGGGGCGCATGACGTCGATCAGCTTGTTGACGTTCGAGTCCCAATCGGAATGGTTCAGACTCACTGCATTGCGATAAGCGAGTTCTTTCAAATCGTCAGGAAGCTGGTCCGCAGGCGGGACGGTTGCCCCTCGCACGAGCACTGGAACTACCGGCAACGACTTGCCTTTCTTCAGGGCGGATGCAACTTCCATACGCACGAAGTCGCCAGGGTTATCGATGCGGCGCGGGCCGCTGGGATCATTATCGGGCCTGATATTGAGCCAGTTCGGCCCAATGACGACCAGGCAGACGCCGCAGTCAGCGAGAGACTCTTCGATGGCGTCGCGAAAGTCGGAGCCGGGCTTGATGGCCTCGACGTCGAGGAAGACACGTTCCTTACCGAACTGCGGACGCAGGCTTTCGTAGATGGCGCGGGTAGAATCTTCCGAATCTTCGCGACGGTAGCTGATGAATATCCCGGACAAGGAGTGGCCCTCTCGTAACGCAATGCAACAGTTAGCCGAAGTTACAATGCCTGAAGACTCACGGTCAAGCCGTGTTTTTGGCGAGGAATCAATCCACGATGGCGGCGTACAACATCATGTCGTCGAACGGGAAGAACGGGCCGAACGGGCTGGGGATATCGCCGAGACGCAGGATGCTGCGCCCTTCAAACTCAACGTAGAGCCCACGATCGTTCATATCGCTGAGCGGATCGAAGAATGCCGATTCGGGCCGCCCCGGTATGGCGATGGCATCGAGCAGCGTGATCCATTCGAAGCCGTCGATGGTGCAGAAGACCCCGGCATCGCCGCATACGAAGCGTGTGGAAGGCTCGCTGCGATCGAAGATCATGTCCGCAATCACAGTCGAAGAAGGGCATATGATTTTGCCGCCCGCCGAAACCGCGTGATTAAGGTGTGGTTCCAGTTGCCAGGTCGTTCCACCGTCCAGCGTGATCATTACGCCGACTACCGAGTCCACGATGTAAACCACCAGTGGATTGAAAGGATCGGCGAAGAACATGAGTGCCCCGTTGGAGCCGCCGCCGGGAACAATCTGCTTCCAAGTGTTCGACGGAGGATCCCATTTCCGCAATACGCCAAAGGCGTCATTGACGTAAAACACCGGATTGGCGTGTCCACCAGACGCTTGCACTACCGGCTCCGCATCGCTGGCATTTCCGGGTAGCGGCACGCCGATGAATTGGACCTTGGAGCTGTCGCCCCAGTCGGTCACGGCGCCAATGGACGAGATGGATGTCGTTCGCACGACCTGCCGGGTCATGCCGTCGGCGGAATGAATGAACACGTAGTCGCCGTCGGACAGTGTCGCTTCCGTCGGCAGGGTTCGAATGATCGGACGAAAGCCGCGCAGCGCCAGGTCGGAGATGGGATAACCCCTGCCACTTGTCCGAAGCGGCGAATGAATGAACTGAAAGCTGCCGGAATCACCGGCATCGGGATACTGCGCGGGATCGCCGCTGCGGATGATGTTGACGCCAGGAGTGTACTTGCCGAGGTTACTGTCCCAATGCCGCGGCTCGAATTGCAGCAGGCGGTTAGCCTCCGCTTCATCGGCAAACCAGGCATCACAGTCACCACACCCCGTCGCCGGATCGCCCCAGTGCTGGCCTCCGTCGCGGGTGAAAAAGTCGTCGTTGTCTCCGCAGCCGAAGTAAATAGCAGGCTGGTTTCCGATACCGCATAGTCCCGCGATATTGACCGGATCGAGCGTCTCCAGACCATCGGGACGACTCCAGTTCACCCCGCCATCCACGCTCCAGAAGATGCCCCCGTCGCAGGCCATCCAGATGGTGCCGCCAATGTACTGGTCCAACTCGGCGTTCAGATTATAGGGATCGCTCACGCCAGTGGCGGGCTTGAGCGTGATCTCAAAGTCGGGCGTGGTTATCAGAGCATGCGGATCGGCGTGCACGGTAATGAAGTTGTAGTTGGTGCCGTCCTTGTGCGCCACCGAGGCGTCTTTTCCGCCCAGACGGTGCCACGCATCGAACGACGACGGGAATCCCTGCGAAACGTGTACATGACTCATGTCAGAGAAGAAAACGAGAAAGCCGGAGCTGGTTTGCTTGGTGATGACGTAAGCGTTGCCGCTGGGTGTGTCGCCGCCGCCGCTGTAAACATTGGGTCCGGGCAACTCCTCCCACTGCGCTGCGCTGGTATTGGCGAATTGGCTGAAGTCTCCGTACCATAGGCTGCCTTCGCCGGCTAATCGCGCGCAGGTGGTATTAGCTTGCGTGCCGTCCGGAGGAGTGTTGTTGTCGTTGTAGTAGGTTGGTCCGAACGCACCACCCACTGCCGCGAGGTACACTTTCGCTGGATTGCCGGGTTCAACCGCCATGGTCTGCGGAGCGCTGGTGTTGTTGGTGCCGGTCTGGTTGGCGAAGCTTCCGACCGGGTCCGTGCTTCCGCATCCAACCTGAAACGCGGCAAGGTTGGCCCGTGCGCCGTTGATGACGGCGGCCCCGTTATCGGGTGCCCAGTTGTTGCCCCCATCGTTAGAGAAGAAAATGTTGACCTTGGGACTATTCGGTATGTCGCCGCAGGCGTATACCTTGCGCACGGTCGGGCTTTCGGCAGGAGCCACAGCGACGTGCCATATGTTGGCCCCGAGAAATTTCACGGTCCAGTCTTCGCCAGCGTTGGTACTGATCGCGACTCCGTCGAAACCCAATGCCGCGTACACCAGCATCGGATCGTCCGGCGAGAAGAGCACCTGACTGACTCCAAGGTTGGGCGCCGTAGGAACGGACAGCACCAGTTCCCAGGAATGACCGCCATCGGCCGAGCGATAAATGCCATCGCGATTAACGTTGAATTGACCGTCGCGGGCCGCCGCGAGGACCACGTCCGGATCAGTCGCTGAGGCTGCCAGATCGAAGATGTGACGGGCATAGATTCCGCCCAAGATGCCCTTACCGGCCGTATCGGTCAACGGGCCAATCAGCTGGTAGAAGGTTTGGCCGGAATCGTCGGAGCGCCAGACGCCGCAGAAGCTTCCGGCGTAAATACGCGTCGGATCCGCAGACAGTGCGAGCGAGAGAATGCGTCCGCTCGTGCAGTGCTGCACGTCGTCCTGGGGAAAGGTCGAATTGCTGGGAGCGACTCGGCTAATGGTCGTCATAGCTGCATACGATTCGGGTTGCTAAGGCCCCTCCGGCCTCAAGGGATATCCACCGTGACCTCCCACGCGAGGTCCCCGTCAAAATCATGAAAGGCATGTACAGTCAGCTTGCGAAACGCCGCTTCGCGAAGCAGCGCCAGTCGCTGCGATGCCAGCACGCGGTCGACTGCCGGATCCTGGGCATGGCTCACCCACAAATAAAAAAGCCAGCTAATGTTGGTGTTGGCTTCCCGCAACGTTATCGCTCCCGCATCAATGGCGTCGGGAAATCCGGGGTCGACAGTTATGAGCTTGATGTTCGTAATCTTACCGATGGTTTCCGCCATGACGTGGTTTCTCCTAGCAGGGCGCTACGTAAGGCGTTGAAGTATCGCTGAGATGTTGAGTGATCCGCTTTGCCAGATCGAGGTCGCCACCTACCCTCAGCTTGCCGCTGAATAGGGCGTCGTACGGAGCAAGCTGACCGCTGGCTATCAACTGCCAGGTTTCCGGCCGCATGACGATATGAACATCGGCTTCTTTGGGACGTCCACGGCGGGCCGTAGCTTTCGAGGTGCCTCCCTCGATATCCCAATGCGCCACCTTCTCTCCGTCAGTGCCACTAACGATGTGGATGTGAAGGCGCACCTTCGACCCGTAGTCGCGAAGAGCGCGCGACAAACTCTTGAAGCTCGCAGCATCGTCGCGTTTGAGCGACCCAGCGATAGGACGGAGTCGAGCGAATCTCACGTTCGCTACTACCGGCGTAGCAGTGAGCTTGCCACCATTCCAAGTCATGATCCGCACCTTTACCGATTACGGGGTTGGCCAGACGGAGCCGACGGCCAGAGACGAGAGCGCTCATGAAGGAAGCGGCAACAGCAAAACGCGGCGCGATGGGGTACCACTCGAAGGTGGCGAGAAGTATAAACCACATTTTTCCTACCTGGACAATGATTTTTCTCGGGTCCGATCAGGACCGCGGCCCGCAATGCTGGACGAACTCGAGGGATGGAACCCGCCTTGTTCCCAAAGAAACCACGCCGAGTGTTACTAACGGGTTATTGGTGCGAAACGGATCGAGGCACTAAATTCATTCCATCCAGTTTGTTTAAGAACGGTTCGTGCCTTCGGTGTTGATGCCGACGGCAGTGGAAGCTTGGTGTGTACGGGAGGCAGCGTTAACTCCCGACATATCGTTGTCGCGTTCGTCTGCAGGAAGGTGCGCTTTCCAACCCCGGAGGCAGCGAGATCGCCTGTTCCAGAGGCTCCGGGGGCGAAGTTCTGGCCTTGTTACACCAATGTTGTTTGCTGTGCGTTGTACGAGGCTAGGATGGTGACCGAACCGTTGCTGGATCTTACCATTGTTATTGCCAGCTATAACACGCGCGAACTGCTGAAAAGCTGTCTCGATTCCGTTTTCAACACACCGAAGACATCAGCTTTGAAGTTATCTGTGTCGACGACGCATCGCCGGATGGCAGTGCCGACATGGTGGCGACGCTGTTTCCGCAGGTCGTCCTGGTGGGCAACCAGGACCGCAAGCTCTATGCGTGCAATCACAATGCGGCGATGCGTATCGCACGCGGTCGTTACGCCTGCCACCTCGACAGCGACACGCTGCTGACCAGGAATGCCCTCGCCGCGATGGTGCGCTTCATGGATCAGAATCCCGAGGTCGCGGCCTGCGGACCCAGGCTGTTGAACGGCGACGGAACCGTGCAGCACTGCATACTGTCCTTCGCGGGAGCACGGTTCTTCCTGATGCAGGCGCTGAACTGGCACAAGTTTTTTCCAACAGCCCACCATGAACCGCTACTACAACACGAATTTCGACTACTCGCAGGCCCAGCGGGTGGAGAGCATCGGGACGTCGGCCTACATGGTGTGGCGAACTACCTGGGAATGTGCCGGAATGTTCGATGAGCCCCTCGGACAATTCATGGTCGACCCGGCATATAACTTCACGTTGAGCCGGCGCGGCTATGCGGTTTGGTATACGCCGTGCGCCGAAGTGGTCAGCCGCCACCGCGAACTAATCGAGTGGGTCAGGCTGCTCTCGTACAAAGGAGTAGGAACCAGTGCCTGGTCTCGGTTCGCCGGCGACCTGGCGGGTACGAAGTTCTGGCGCCGGGTTACAAGTACAACATGACCGACATGGAGGCGGCGCTGGGCCTGCCGCAATTGCCCTTGCTGGACGGTGGGCGACGCGTGAGAAGTTGTGGAGCGCTTACGATCGTGGACTTGCGGGACTGCCTTTGACTTTGCCTTCAGTCGGAGACCGCGAGAATCGCCATGCCTACCGCCTCTACACGCCATTGCTGCAGTCGGAGAACCTGTCGGTCGGTCGGCGTCAGATCGTCGCTGCCATGGAGGCCGAAAACATCGACGTCGGCATTCACTATGAGCCGGTACACACGCAGCCATTCGGGATCGAGCGCTTCGGCCCTAGTGAAGGCGCGTTTTCGAATACAACTTATATCGGAGAGCTACGATCTCGTTGCCATTGAGCGCAGGCATGACCGAAGAAGATGTTGCCGATGTCTGCCGCGCTCTGGCGCGAATCCTGAATTCCTACACCTTCTAGCGCGGCGTCCAGCCGTAGGGCCGCTTGGCCACAAGGCCCGGCGACCAGGTGAATTGCACCGACGCTGTTACTCGTGCTGACGAGTGGGTGCGAGCACCGGCTCCAACCAGCTCTCATATTGAAAGAATCCACGCAATTCCAGCTCAGGGCGCGGACGCAGAATTGCCGACACGTTGGCGATCTGCGGCGTACTGCCTTCCGGTATGTAATCCCTGGCGATCTTCACGTTGCGATACGCTACCTGGATGCTGGTTTTAGGCCCAAGGTGATACGTGCTCCAAGCCTGATAGCCGTTGGCTTCGCGGCCGATCCAACTACCGAGGAAGCAGCCACGTGAGGTCGGCGGGTTGCGCCGCAGGTGAAGGAGCAGGATCGTTAGTGCTAGGACTGTCGATCGCCTCCTGGGCGCGCAAAGTGAGAGCAGCGCTCACGATGGTGAGATAAAGAACAGCCTTCAACGACGACCCCGGAAATCAGCCAACGCCGGCAACACAACGCAAGGATTTTTGGATACGCCATTCTACCGAATCAGGCCGCCGGCATGAATTCGCGACTCGACTGTGCGCCCGTTACTTCACCACTCGCAGTTCATTGGTCACTTTGAAGACTCCGGGAACGCCGTTGGCTGCGATGGTGGCAAGATTTTTATCGCCCTCGTTGTTCACGATGCCGAGCAAGGTCACCCGTTGATTGTCCACAATAATATGAATGCTGGGCGCCGCTTCCCAGAAGTACTTGGAGAGAGGGCCCGTGCGATAAAGCGCTTCATACACCTGGCGCCGAACTCTATCGTCGAACGGAGAGGGCGGCAGCACCTTGATGTTGTTTACGACCTTGTCGACGCCCTCGATCCGCTTGACGGCATTCTCCGCGTCCGACTTGGTGACCGCGTGATCGCCGGTAACGTAGCCGTTAAGAGTGACGGTGCGGTCCTGCACCGAGAATTCCAGCGAGTCGAAGAGTGAATACCACGGCAGCATGAGCAGCTCGTGGCGGACTTCGCGGGCGATCTTGGTTTCCGCCGGATCGCCGGGGGCGGTGATTTTCTTGCCGTAATCCGCGATGACCGGGCCATTGCTGGAAATCTGGGCAAGCGCGGGGATGCTCAGGGCGAAAATCAGACTGAAAAATGCGAGCTTTCGCATCGGATACTCCTGCCTATTAGACGCAGAAAAGCGATGCGTGGTCGCTCGCAGGATCTGAGGCACGCAGCGCCGCAACGCAGCCATTCCGCCCGGGTTGGATTCAGTAGAGGCTTGCCAATCCACGCGATTCGCGATACAACACCGAAGCACAGGGCGTGCATCCGTAAGAAGTGAGGCAGCAACATGTTCAGGATCATTACGGTCGAGCGGGAATACGGCGCTGGAGGCAGCATGGTGGCGGCGGAGCTGGCGCGGCGGAAGGGCTGGGAGTTGCTGGACCGCCAACTGACGGCCGAAATCGCCAAAATGGCGTCGGTCGAGCCGCGCGTCGTGGAGCGCTTCGAAGAGAAATGCGATCCTCTCATGCACCGGCTGGCGAAGGTCTTCTGGCGCGGCAGCTACGAACGGTCGCTTCCCGTAGCTGACGACAAGATCATCGACGCCGATCACATGGTCAACCTGGCGCATCGCGTGATCGAGGAAAAAGCCAAGCACGGACACTGCGTGATCGTCGGACGTGGCAGTCCTTATATCTTGCGCAAACGCCATGACACGTTTCGGGTATTCATTTTCGCCTCGCGCGAGCAGAAGATCCAACGGCTCAAGGGCCTGAAGATGAAGGAGCAAGAGGCGCACGAGATGGTGGACGCCATCGATCACGAGCGCGCCCTGTTCGTGCGCAAGTACTTCAACGCCGAATGGCCCTGCCGCACGCTCTATCACCTGATGTTGAACTCCGACACGGGCATCGACTTCGTCACCGAGACCATCCTGCAGGCGATGGACCGCATCGAGAGCGAGAGAACTCCGGCCGCCCATCAGGCGCACGAAACCCAATTGCACGCCAAACCAGTGTAGGGTTAGCGTGGTGAAACAGCCGACTGCCGCGAGCCTAAAACACGAATGGCACAAGCGCCTTCACCCGAGCCCGGTAAGCAGGATATTCGTTCGGAAAGTGGCTCAGGAGGAGGCTTTCTTCCTGCTTCAGTTTGATCCAGAAGCCAATAAAGAAGAGCACGAGTCCCACGAATGCGACCAGCAAGCCGGAGGCAATTGCGGTTCCCATGCCCATGAGCGGATGACTGGTGTAAATCGGGTGGGGCACGAATCGATAGGGCTCCCGTTCCACAAGTTGGTGCCCCTGTTTGAGCTCAACATCTCTGCTCCAATCGTTTCCTAAGGGTTTGCGTGACCAGACCGCCGCGACGAGTCCAACGGCACAAATCGCGACACCCAGATACTCCACGATGACGGTAAGCTGTATCACGACCATTCCAAACGGACGCACTCATGCAGCAATAAGCAGTATGTAGCCCAGCCAAATTGGCAACCTGGCGAACCTGCTGGCCCAGCTTTGGCGCTCGGCCACGGGCTTGCTTGAGCGGGCACTGATATTCCAATACACGACGAGCAGGACCCAACAGGCCAGTATCCATAGTCCGGGCAACATAGCTCGAGGCCTCTTTCTGGTCTTACACCTTCAATTCTCGTTCCCAGATTAAAGTTCCGGTTACGGGCGGGTGCTAAGCGGTGCTGGCGGCCGGCTTGGGCGCGGCCGTGACGGAGGCGGCCAGCTTCTTGTTGTATTCGCGTTTCTTTTCCTCGTCGTATTCACGAATTTGTTTTCGCATGCGATGAATCTGCCACTGCATCAGCTGGTAGGCCTCTTCGCGGGTGTACCGCAGCTTGGCGGGAACGGGGCATCCGGCATCGGGTTCGGCCGTCGGCACAACGGAGAGAACCGCAACCTGTTCTTCGGCGCGACGCATGGCGTAGTCGGTTTCGGCATCGAGATCGACTCCGGGCTCGAGGCCGAACTCGCGCTCGAAGTCGGGATATTCCTCAATGCCGTGGGCGTCTGCGGCGACGGTGCTTTCTCCCGCATCTTTCAACGCGGCGGCTTCGATTTCGGCCATGCGCAGAGAAACCGTGGTGGCCTGCTGGATGGCGTAGAGCATGAGGCCGGCAGTGCGGTGGTTGAGTTGTCCGGCGCCCAGCGCCTGGGCGATCTCGCTGAGGGCGACGCGCATGGAGCCGAGACTCTCCAGCGGCGGAATGATGAGCGGAGCGGACTCGTTGCGGCCTTGGGCCTGGGCGAGACGCAGGCGGCGTCCGCGGTGCATGAGGTGGTAATAGCAGTATTTTCGGTGGCGCAAGGCGGGCGAGGCGCAATAGACGCCATCTTCTTTCACGTGGTTGCAAGTTGCGAATGACATGAGGCCAGATCCCTTTCCGGCGGTACCCCTCCCCCCTTGCTGCTGCTGAAAATAAAAGGTTTATTGCAGCGTTGCTTGTAAGTTCCTCTTAACAAGAGAGTTACATACTAAAGTCCTGCAAGCAAAGGAGTTACGGTCCGCAATTGACAAAGAACAAAATGGCGCTCGCCCGGTACCACCCCACGAAGCGCTAGGCGGCGTTTGGTGGGGACCCCGGTCAGGGCGGGGCTAGTTTCAGGGATAACGGAGAGGAAGAAGGAGTGTCACTAAAAAAGTGAGGGAGAACAAAACTAAAGTAACCAGAAAATTCCCGGAATGGGAAGAAGAGCGGGTCCACCGCAGAGACACGGAGACACGGAGAGTGATTCCTAATTTGTGGTTAGTGGTCCGATGGGACAGTAAAAGACCCACCTTTGGCGTCGCTCAGGGCAGGTTTCAGCGAAGGCAGCTTGTGTGGGCACTCTGATGGGGTCCGCGTAGAGGCCGGAATAATCTAGCCCAGCCCGCAAGGGCTGTGTATTGTATGAGGTCGAAAAACGAGTGCCAGAGGCACGGCAGCCATGAACATCGCGACGTGCGTGGAATCACCGACCTGGTGAGCCGGAATGGGGCAGGCTGGGAGACATGTCGCAATCGTATTCGCACAATCTCGTTCATTGCGTTTTCGGCACCAAAGAACGGCGGGAGAGCATTCGCAATCCTGAAGAACTGTGGCGCTACATCGTAGCGGTCGCCTACGCAAGAAGATTCACATTGTCTCGGCGGGCGGAACCGCGAACCACGTACATCTGCTGGTGCTGTTGCCGCAAACGATTGCATTGGCCACGGCGATGCAGGAGATCAAGGCGAACAGTTCACGCTGGGTACGGGAGACGAACCGCCTGTTTCAATGGCAGAGAGGATATGGTGCGTTCAGTGTCAGCGAATCGCAACGTGCAGCAGTAGCACGATACATTGCGAACCAGGCGGAGCATCATCGCAAGTGGAGTTTCGAAGAGGAGTATTTGGAGTTGTTGAAGCGATCGGGGGTTGAGTACGAGTCGCGGTACGTGTTCGGGTAGGGCTGTCGTGCCTACGGCACTCGGGATTTCTATCACGCAGGAACCCAGCCCTGACGGGCTGGGCTAGATTATGGCGTCCGCTTCGCGGACTGGCGGAGCCAGCTACGGTTGGGATGGCTACTCAAGACATCAGTTCATTGAACAAATCTCTGCGGGTTGAACACGGGTTCGCTGCGACTCGTCCAGGAATCTGTGAATCTTGCATCCCCGTGCGTTGCGAATCATCGAAACCTTTTGTCGGCCTGATAGTCTGATACCGAATGAAGGGCTGTTGCGGTCGGTGGTCGATCCAACTTTGCGCATGCTGAACCAAAATCGCAGCTAATCGGTGTTGCCGGGAGACGCAGGCGTGATTCCCGACTGCATTCCTTTTAGCGCGATTCCGCACACTACCAAGTTGTTCTCCGATTTCCTTTCTTATTCTGCTGACATTGGACAGTTCTACCCCACGCGGCCTGATGCGAACCTGATCGCCGGGAAGGCGAAAATCGTGCCGCATGGGACGCAGATCCATGCCGCAGTGGCTGCGGCGCTGGAGCGCCAGAACCGGCGCTGGGGCGCGTCCGAAGCGACGCTGAGAAATATCCAGCGGCTATGGGAAGGCGCGCATGCCGTCGTGACCGGGCAACAGGTTGGGCTGTTCGGTGGACCGGCGCTGGCGTTGTTCAAGGTCGCTTCGGTGCTGGCGTTGGCCAACCAGGTGGAGAGCGCGGGCGTGCCGTGCGTGCCGGTGTTCTGGATGGCGACCGAAGACCACGACCTGAAGGAAGTGAATCAGGCGCTGTTGTTGACACCGGACTTTCATCTCGCGGAGTTCGCAGCGCAGAGTGAGGGCAAGACAGACTCTCCGGTTGCCAGTGTGCGATTTGCGACGGGCACCAACGAGTTGGTCGAGCGCGCTGCGGCATTGCTGGGCGAAGGGCAGGCGGCGGACTTCCTGCGCGAGAGCTATCGTGAAGGGGAGACGTTCTCGGACGCTTACGCCCGGATGTACGCGCGCATATTTGGGGAGCAGGGATTGGTGCTGCTCGATCCGGCGGATGCGGAACTGCATCGGATCGCGGTACCGCTGTTTGTCGAGGCGATTGAGCGCGCGGGCGAACTGGACGATGCGTTGCTGGCGCGCAATCGCGAAGTTACGAAGGCGGGATATCACGAGCAGGTGAAAATCACGGCCGAATCGACCCCACTGTTTGCCCTAGTGGATGGGGCGCGCGTGCCGGTGCATCGGTCGAACGGTGGGTTCGCGATCCGGAAGGAGCGGCTGTCGCTGGATGAGTTGAAGCGGCGAATCACTGCGACGCCGGAAACTTTCAATGCAAACGTGTTGCTGCGTCCGGTGCTGCAGGATTACTGGCTTCCGACGTTGGCGTACATTGGCGGTCCGGCGGAGATTGCGTATTTCGCGCAGGTCGGCGTGGTGTTCGAGAAGCTGTTGGGACGGGTGACTCCGATCTTGCCGCGCATGAGCGCAACATTGCTGGAACCGAAGATCGAGAAGCTGCTCAACAAGTATGAGTTGACGCTGACCGACTTGTTTCACGGCGAAAGTGAGTTGCTGGAAGAGCTGGCGAAGCGGACGTTGCCGCCCGAACTGAAGCGGGATTTCGAGCATGGACGCCGGGGCGTGGAAGAAGTCATGCAACAGATTAGCGAATCGCTACAAAAGCTTGATCCGACGTTAGTTGAGGCGGCCAAGAATGCTGCGAACAAGATGCGGTATCAGGTGGGACGGCTGGAGAAGCGAGCGGCGCGGGCGGAGTTACGCAAGGAAGAAATCCTGAGCCGGCATGCGGAGCAGATCGAGAACTCGCTGTATCCACACAAGACGTTGCAGGAACGAGAGATCTCGGGAATTTATTTCCTGGCGAAATATGGAACGGAGCTGGTCGATCGCCTGATCGAGACCGCGCAGAATCCGTGTCCGGAACATAAGGTCATCCGCGTCGGGTAAGTCGTCACCACAGAGACACAGAGGCGCAGAGAAGATTTCACTCTTCGCAATTCGCTCTTCGTCTTTCGTCAATCAGGTCCCTGTAAATCACAGATAAGCTTCCAGTCCCATGTCCTGTTACCGGACCTAATCTTCTAAAAAATCTTGGGGTGGCTAACGCGGTGGCGGTGTAATCTCATTGGCACTGCACGATTGAGCGTCACGCTACAGGGGCGATACAACCTTGATTTCGGACATACTCACTATTGCGGCGTGCGTGATTGCGGCGCTGGTCTTTCTGTTCCTGGTGACGCGCTCGTCGGCGGCAAACTCACGCAAGGAATCGAATGACTTTACGGGCGCCGTTGTCGCGGTCATTGGGACTACGTATGCGGTGATTCTCGCGTTCATGCTGTCGGGCGTGTGGAACAACCTGCAGGCCGCGCAGGCGAATGCTGAGCAGGAAGCGAATTCGCTGGTCAACATCTGGCGCATTACGGCCAACATTGAACCGGCGGCTGGAAAGGAAGTCCAAGGACTGTGCCAGCGGTATGCGCAGCAGGTCATCAGTCAAGAGTGGCCGGACATGCAGGCAGGGCGGCCGTTGCCGAAGGAAACCAGCGAAATCATTAACCGATTGTGGTTGCTGGCGGGACAAAGCCAAGCGCACTCGAGCCCTGATTCGATTGCGAACTATCAGTTCATGGAAGAGTTGCGCATGCTGACGGAATACCGGCGCATTCGACTGATGCATAGCGAGGAAGAGCTTCCCGGGATTTTGCGTGCAGTGCTGATTGCCGGCGGCATCATTACCGTGGCGGCTTGCTGCTTCTTTGGAGTGCCGAGCTTCCGTTTTCACGTGCTGCAGGTGGTCGTGCTGAGTTTTCTGATCGCGCTGGTGCTGGTGGCGATCGCAGACCTCGACCGGCCGTATCAAGGGAACGACGTCGTGCGGCCGGACGGCTTTGCGTTGGCGCTACGGACTTTTCAAGGCCACGCGGACTAGAACAAGTGAAGTTGCCCTGATGCGAAAGTCGGCCATTTATGTGGCCAGCTGTTAATTTGGGCAGAGCAGCTCTACTGCTCGAGGGTCGAGACTTCAATAAGGTGATCTTCGGTTCCGAGTTCCGCGCTCAGGTGGTTCGTCCCGTACTCGAAGCCCTTATCGAAGGCTTTCAGGTTCAGTTCGCGGAAGGCTGGCGGCACCGAATCGGCAACAGCCTGGCGTATGGCCTCAGGCTCGAGGACGTTGGTTACGGCGGCAAAGAATCCGACCATCACAATATTGAGGACCATGCGCTTGCCGAGCTCTTCGGCGAGACGTGTTGCGGGCACGCCGTACGCACGCACGCCGCGAGGCAGCTTTTCTACGCGTACGAGGTCCTGCTCAATGATGAGGATGCCGTCGTCCTTCAACTGCGGAGTGAAAAGCGAGTAAGCTTCCTGCGACATGGTGACGAGGATGTCAGGGCGAGTTACGTAAGGGTAAAGAATCGGCTCGTTGGAGAGAATGACCTGCGCGCTACATGCGCCGCCACGGGCTTCAGGACCGAATGCCTGCGTCATGGTGGAAAAGCCGTTCTCGAAGATACAGCCGGCTTTGCCGATCACGATGGCTGACAGGATGACACCCTGTCCGCCGAATCCGGAGATGCGGATTTCGGTTAGATTTCGCATTCGCATGCCTCTCTTTCAACGTAGCGGTCGCCCAGGCTATCGACCATCTTGTCGTGCATCAGGTCACGGTAGTCGGCGCGCTCGCGATCGACGAACTTGCCAACGATGATCTCGCCAGTCTTGCTGAGCGAGACTTCGCTGGTGGGACAACCGTTCTTCACCTTGCTGTGTTCCTTGTAGAAGACCATGGTGTCGAGGCCGTCGCCCATTTTGTTGCGGCGCTGGTAGAGCGTTGGGCAGGGCGAAAGGACTTCGAGGAAACAGAAGCCCTTCTTGGAGAACATCTCCTGCATGGCGCGCGCCATCTGGCGAACGTGGAAGGTGGTCCAGCGGGCGACATAAACGGCGCCAGCAGCTTCGACCAAGTACGGGAGATTGAAGGCCGAATCGTAGGTGCCGTAGGGATTAGTTGACGTAATCACCTCGCCGGGTGTGGTCGGCGCGGTCTGGCCGCCCGTCATGGCGTAGATCAGGTTGTTGATGCAGATGACCTTGAAATCGACGTTACGGCGAGCGGCGTGAATCAAGTGATTGCCGCCGATGGCGAAGAGATCGCCGTCACCCGAGTACACGACGACGTTCAGCTTCGGGTTGGCGAGCTTTAAGCCGGTGGCGAAGGGAAGAGCGCGTCCGTGAGTGGTGTGGAAGGAATCGAGGTTGACGTAACCGGCGACGCGTCCGGTGCAACCGATTCCGGAGACGATGGCCAGATTATCGACGTTGACCTGTGCGTCCACCAGGGCACGAGCGAAGGAGTTGACGCTGGTTCCGATACCGCAGCCGGGACACCAAATGTGCGGGATGCGATCCATCCGCAGGATGTCATCGACCGGGTTATGAATAGGAAGGCTGGTAGTCATCGCGCCACCTCCATGATGGCCTTCAAGATTTGCTCAGGCTTGTGAACGCTGCCACCGGCGTGTCCTACGAAACGGACGGGGACTTCGCCGGCCACCGCGCGCTCAACTTCGCGCACCATCTGGCCGAGGTTCAGTTCGGCAACCACGATTGAGTTGGTGCGGGCGGCGATCTCTTTCATCTTTTGCTCGGGGAAGGGCCACGCGGTGATGAGGCGGAACTTGCCGACCTTGATGCCTTCGGCGCGGGCCATTTCGATGGCGCGCTGGGCGACGCGGGAGGTGATTCCGTAAGAAACCACGACGCAGTCGGAGCCTTCGATGGACTCCTCCTCGAACAAGCAAATCTTGTCGGCATTCTTGATAATCTTGTCCTGCAAACGGCGGACCAGCTTGTCCTGGATGTCGGGCGTCATGTTGGGATAGCCGCGCTCATCGTGGGTGAGGCCGGTGACGTGGACGTTGTAGCCCTGGCCGACGTGCGGCATGTCGGGAACGAGATCCTCGCGCGGTTCGTAAGGCTTGAACTGGTCGGGAGGAACGGTGGTATAGCGGCGGGGGGTGACCGCTATTTGTTCGGGGGGAGGGATAACAACCTTTTCGGTCATGTGGCCGACGACTTCGTCCATCATGACGAAGACGGGGCAGCGATATTGTTCGGCGAAATTAAACGCCGTGATGGTCAGGTCGAAACACTCCTGAGGAGAATTGGGACAGAGGGCGATGACCTCGTAGTCGCCGTGAGAGCCCCAGCGGACCTGCATCATGTCGGCTTGCGCAGGAAGAGTCGGCAGGCCGGTGGAGGGACCTCCACGTTGCACATCGACGAAGACGCAAGGGCACTCGGTCATAGCGGCGAGGCCGATGTGCTCCATCATGAGCGAAAAGCCGGGGCCGGAGGTCACGGTGAAAGCCTTGGCACCGCCCCAGACCGCGCCCTGGATGGCGATGGAGGCAGCGAGTTCGTCTTCCATCTGAATGAAGGTGCCGCCCACGGTCGGAATGCGCGAAGCGAAGCGTTCGACGACTTCGGTGGACGGGGTAATGGGGTATCCGGCAGAGAAGCGCGCGCCGGCGGCGAGGGCTCCTTCGCAGCAGGCATGGTCTCCATCGAGGAAGTGGGAACCGGTGAGAACGCCGGCAGGGTCAGCGTGCATCTGCATTGGGGGCCTCCTCTGCATTCGGAGCCGGTGCGGTTGGCTTCTCTTTGTCGGCGGGATTTTTGAAACCGAATATGGCGAAATCGGGGCAGTACATACCGCAAAGATCGCAGCCGCTGCATTTCTCGGGGTTGACCATGTAGGGCGGGTGATAGCCCTTGGCGTTGAAGGCGGAGGAGAGGGCGAGGACATGTGTCGGGCAAAATTCCACGCAGAACCCGCACGCCTTGCACCGTTCCACTACGATTTGAACCGAACCTTTAGCCATGCTTATCTTCCTTGGCGGCGGCGTTGAAGTCCCCACATTTCCTAAAAGAGGGGGAATATGGGCCATCCAGGCCGTCGCGGATGGAATTACGATACCGAACGATGGTTCGATTCTGGGCCAGGTGATACCCGGCATGAAGTGATGCAGGTCACAGGGGGACGTGAGGCGGGACACTTTGTCTGGACGCGAAGCGAAAAGCCCCACATTTGCCAAAGTCAGGCAAAATATGGGCCACCGGAGGCTTGGACTCGGGGTGTAACTCGAGATTGAGGATTCGGGCTCGTTATGCGAAATCCCCACCCAAGCAAGGAAGTTTGGGTGGGCACCCGGCGGCGGTGCCGAAGAGGTGATTCGAGATGTCAGGAAAAGTCGATCTCTACGACAGTGCATATTCGAACTATGGGGC
Source organism: uncultured Acidobacteriaceae bacterium (assembly GCA_963738905.1). Lineage (GTDB taxonomy): Bacteria > Acidobacteriota > Terriglobia > Terriglobales > Acidobacteriaceae > DASRAA01. The sequence goes on along the minus strand of CAVTYG010000002.1, from coordinate 522,288 downwards.
CGAGGTTTACCGGCAGGTACGGATCGAGACCTACGGCCAGGACTTCGGACAGACGAGTTGGGTCACTACGGAGGAGTCGAATGAGATTCCTCGAATGCTTCAGCTAGACGAAAGCTCGGCAGTGTTGGAAGTGGGATGTGGATCGGGAGGATATGCTCTGCACCTCGCGAAGAATGTCGGCTGCAGCGTTGTGGGCGTGGACGTGAATCCGCCGGGAGTTCACAATGCCAACCAACTTGCGGGTGCGAGCGGTCTGGCCGAACGAGCACGCTTCGAGCAGTGCGACGCCTCGAAACGCCTTCCTTTTGACGATGCGACCTTCGACGCGGTGTTCGCGAATGACGTGTTGTGTCACATTCCAGGACGGCCCGATGGGTTACGCGAGATGTTTCGCGTGCTGAAGCCAGGCGGGAGGATGCTGTTTAGCGATGCCCTGGTTATCGGTGGAATGATTTCCCACAAGGAAATCGACACGCGCAGTTCGATTGGGTATTACGTGTACAGTCCGCCGGGGGAGAATGAGCGCCTGACCGAGCAGGCGGGGTTTCGGAAGATCCGTGTGACCGACACGACCGAAAGTGCGGCGAGCATCGCAAAGAAGTGGCATGAGGCGCGGGAGAAGCGGAGAAATGAACTGGTCGCGCTGGAGGGAACGAGTAATTTTGAGGGACTGCAAGCATTCCTTTCTTGTGTTCATAGGCTGACAGCCGAGCGTCGGTTGTTGAGGTACCTGTACGTTGCGGAGAGATGTAACTGAGGATTCGGGTTCGTGATGGGAAAACCAGATCCAAGCAAAGGAAGCTTGGGCGCAGCACCCGACCCACATTTGCCAAAGGCAGGCAAATATGGGCCACGGACGAAACAATCGCGGATCGGGACATTCTACATCCCACCCTTTGCCAAAAGAAGGCAAAGGATGGGGCACCCGCACCCGGCCGGTCTCTTTTTGGTGAAGAAGGCAGAAAGACCCACACAATCCAAAAGCAGGATTGTGTGGGGCACCCGATCACCGACGCAATGGGCTAACGGGTGGTGTTCGTTGTCTCACAGCGACGTGATAGGGCTCACAGCGGAGTGTCTGGCGGGGGAGCAGTATCGGGGCAGGAGGGAAGGGGTCCCCACATCATGGGTCTAATGACGCTTCTCTACAAAAATGAAACGAGTCCTCATCCTGGGAGCTGCTGGACGAGATTTTCATAATTTCAACGTAGTATTCCGTAACAATCCTGAATTTCACATCGTTGCCTTCACTGCCGCACAAATTCCCGACATCGCTGGACGCCACTATCCGCCGCAATTAGCGGGGGCGGGATATCCGCTGGGCATTCCGATCGTGGAAGAGAACCGGATGGAAGAGGTCATCCGCGACGAGCGGGTGGATGTAGTGGTGTTTTCGTACAGCGATATCGCATACGAGACGCTGATGCACGTGGCGTCGCGGGCCGTGGCTGCGGGCGCGGATTTCTGGCTGCCGGGAGCGGAACGAACGCAGTTGGTGTCGCGAGCGCCCGTCATCTCGGTGTGCGCGGTGCGGACGGGATGCGGGAAAAGTCCGGTGTCGCGGCGCATTGCGACGGATTTGCGCCGGATGGGCTGGAACCCTGTAGTGGTGCGGCATCCCATGCCGTATGGAGACCTGGTGGCGCAACGCGCGGAGCGGTTTGCGACGCTGGCCGATCTTGATCGCTATGAATGCACCATTGAAGAGCGCGAGGAGTACGAGCCGCACATCGTGGAAGGAACCACGGTGTACGCGGGCGTGGACTACGAGGAGATCCTGCGGCAGGCCGAGCAGGAAGGCGACGTTGTCCTATGGGACGGCGGCAACAACGATACTTCGTTCTACAAACCCGACCTGGACATTGTGGTGCTCGATCCGCATCGTGCCGGGCATGAGCTACGGTATTACCCGGGTGAAGTGAACTTCCGTTCGGCGCATGTGCTGATCATTAACAAGGTGGATACCGCCAATGCCGAAGCGCTGGAAACGGTTCGGCGGAACATTGCGCAATACAATCCGGCGGCACGAGTGATTGAGACGGCATGCACGGTTACGGTGGATGATCCTTCGCAGGTATGGGGAAAGCGCGTACTGGTGGTGGAAGACGGTCCGACGCTGACGCATGGCGAGATGCCGTATGGCGCCGGTGTGGTGGCGGCAAACCGGTTTGGGGCGGCGAAGGTGGTCGATCCGCGGCCGTTCGCGGTTGGCTCGATACAGAAGACGTTCGAGAAGTTTCCGCACCTGGGCAAAGTGCTGCCGGCGATGGGCTACAGCGAAATCCAGCGGCATGAACTGGAAGAGACGATCCGGCGGGTGCCTTGCGACGTGGTGTTGGTGGCCACTCCGATTGACTTGGCACGGACCATCCGCCTCGACAAGCCGAATGTGAGAGTGCGTTACGAAGTGGAAGAGGTCGGCGAACCGGAGATCACCACGCTGTTGGAGCGATTCACGGAAGAGCACAGGCCGGCGCTTGTGGCGGCGGGGAGGTAGTCATGATGCATAAAGACTTCCTCTCGATCCGCGATTTCACGCCGGAAGAGATAAGGCATTTTCTCGATCTGGCGTGCCAGGTGAAAGCCAGGCCGGAGCTGTTTCGCTATGCGCTGCGGGACAAAACGCTGGCGATGATCTTCGAGAAGCCTTCGTTGCGCACGCGCGTGACCTTCGATGTTGGCATGGAGCAGTTGGGCGGACACTCGCTGTATCTGTCTCCGGCCGAGATCAACCTGGGCAAGCGGGAGTCAGTGCACGATGTCGCCAAGAACCTGGAACGCATGGTGCAGGGAATCATGATTCGCACCTTCGCGCACGAGATCGTGGTGGAGATGGCGAGGGAAGCGAACGTTCCGGTCATTAACGGGCTGACGGACTACAGCCATCCGTGCCAAGCGATGGCGGATTACCTCACCGTACTCGAAGTGAAAGGACAGATCGCCGAACTGAAGATCGCTTATGTCGGTGACGGCAACAATGTGGCGCGATCACTGATGTTTGCCGGTGCTCAGCTTGGTGCGGATGTCTGGGTGGCAACACCACCGGGATTCGGGCCGGATACGGAAGCGATCGATTGGTGCCGCAGCATGGCGACGCAGACAGGTGGAAGTTGCACGGTCACCAACGATCCGGAACAGGCTTGCACAGATGCGGACGTGGTTTACACGGACGTGTGGACGAGCATGGGGCAGGAAGTCAACGCGGCACACCGGGACGAATTCTTTCGTTCGTACCAGGTGAATGCGAAGTTGTTTGGCCTCGCGAAACCGGAAGCTATCTTCTTGCATTGCCTGCCGGCGCATCGGGGCGATGAGGTCACGGATGAGGTGATTGATTCGTCGCGGTCATTTGTTTTTCAGCAAGCGGAGAACCGCCTGCATGCGCAGAAGGCGATCCTGCTGGAACTCATGAGCGCGGCTTCGAGTGACGTGATGCAGCGGCTGATTGGGCACGATGCGATGACGGAGCTGGTGAGGTAACGGGTGTCGGGGTCCCCACATTTCCCAAAAGAAGGGAAATGTGGGCCACCCATGAAAAGGTTATAGGCGCTGGTATGGGAAAGACTGCACTGGTTGCGGTTGGCGGGAACTCGCTGATCCGCGCCGGCGAGAAGGGAACCATCGCGGAGCAACTCGCGAACACGCGGCGTACCGCCGTGGCAATCGTGGGGCTGATCCGCATGGGGTATCGGCTGGTGATTACGCACGGGAACGGTCCGCAGGTCGGAGCGCAGTTGCTGCGGTCGGAGCGGGCGTCGGACATCGCGTACGGGCAGACCCTCGATGTTTGCGGTGCGGCGAGCCAGGGAGAGATTGGGTACCTGCTGGGGCAGTCGTTGCGTAACGAGCTTAATGCGCAAGGCCTGGATATTCCCGTGGTGAGCCTGGTCACGCAGACGTTGGTGTCAGCCGATGACCCGGCCATGCGGAGTCCGACGAAACCGATTGGCCCGTTTTATTCGAGGGCCGACGCGGAGCAGAAACAACGGCTGATGGGATGGCGCATCGTGGAAGATGCGGCCCGTGGGTATCGGCGCGTAGTGCCGTCGCCCGAGCCGATTGAGATTGTGGAGTTGGACGCCATTCGCTCGCTGGTCGAACGTGGGGTGCTGGTGGTTTCCACGGGTGGAGGCGGGGTTCCGGTAACGGCGTCGGGCGGCGAACTGCACGGCGTGGAAGCGGTGATCGATAAGGACAGGGCGTCGGCGTTGCTGGCGTCGCGGCTGGGGAGCGAACTGTTCGTTATCTCGACGGACACAGAATATGTGTACCTGGACTACAGGACCGCAGCGCAACGCCCACTGACCTATGCGACGGCGGAGGAGTTGGAGCGGCATCACCGCGAGGGACACTTTCCTCCGGGAAATATGGGGCCGAAGGTTGAGTCGGTGTTGCGGTTCTTGCGCGATGGCGGCAAGGAAGCGGTAATCACTTCGTTCGAGAAGCTGTGCGAGGCGGTGGCAGGAACGGCGGGGACGCACGTGGTGCCTGGTGGTGAGGGAAGCGACCGCAGACGGGAAGAGGACGTCGAGGTTTTGGCGGCAAGGTGAAGATTATGCAGATTGTGGAGCCAGCAACCAAGGTGCATCATGGCAGCGGACGACGGGGCCACGTGAGCTTGCGGCATGTAGTCGAGTCGCAGCAGTTTACGGTCCCGCTGCTGATGGAATTGTTTGACCGCTCACGGCTGATGGAGCGCATTGTGGCCCGCGGCGGGACGCTCGACTATCAGAACAAGATCCTGGCGAGCCTGTTTTACCAGCCTTCGACGCGCACGCGGTTCTGTTTCGAGGCGGCGATGATGCGGCTGGGCGGGCGAGTGCTGTCCACGGAGCACGCGCGGGCGTTTTCGTCGGAGATTGAAGGCGAACAGGTTGAGGATTCGATCCGCATCATTGGGGCGTACTGCGATGCCATCGTAATTCGCCATCATGAGGCCGGGGGAGCCGGCCGGGCGGCGAAGGTGTCGCCGGTGCCGGTTATTAATGCGGGTGACGGAGCGGGCGGACAGCATCCCACGCAAGCGTTGCTCGATCTCTACACGATTTACCGGGAGCGCCCCATCGACGGGTTGAGCGTGGCGTTTATCGGCGAACTCGATCGCGGCAGGACGGTACGGTCACTGGCGTATCTGCTGGCGAAGTTCGAACGCATCAAGATTTTCTTTGTGAGCCCGCCGGACATGCAGATGAAGCCGGACATTCTGCACTACCTCGACCGGCACGGAGTGAGTTACGAAGAGGAATCAGATATCAACAAGGTGGTTGGTGAGGTGGACGTGGTGTACCAGACGCGCATTCGGCCGGAGCGGGCAGCGGGGATGTCGAAGCCGCTGAGCTACGCGATTGACTCCAGTGCGCTGCAAAGAATGAGGCCGAGCGCGATGATCCTGCATCCGTTGCCACGGACTGTGGAACTCGACAAGACAGTGGATGACGATCCTCGCGCGATGTATTTTCGGCAGGCGGCCAATGGTTTGTTTGTGCGAATGGCGCTGCTGAGCATGGTGCTCGACAACGAGTAGATTGCGGGTTACGGGATAAGATTCGAATTCAAGGGAAGCGCGGGGGATTCATGCCTGTTATAGAAGAAACGATGCATAGCAAAGAACTCATTGAACTGGAAAACAAGTACGGAGCCAATAACTACCAACCGCTGGATGTGGTGATTGAACGTGGCGAGGGAGTGTGGGTTTACGACGTGAATGGCAAGCGATACCTGGACTGCCTGGCGTCGTATTCAGCGGTGAACCAGGGACACTGCCATCCCAAGATTCTGGATGCGCTGATTGAGCAGGCGCACAAGGTCACGCTCACATCGCGAGCGTTTCGGAACGACCAACTGCCGCTGCTGTACGCGGAATTGAACCAGCTCACGGGCTACGACATGGCGCTGCCGATGAACTCGGGGGCAGAGGCGGTCGAGACGGCAATCAAGGCCGCACGTAAGTGGGGATACAAAGTGAAGGGAATTCCCGACGGGAAGGCCGAGATTATCGTGTGCGCCGGCAACTTTCACGGGCGTACGACGACCATCATCAGCTTCTCGAGCGACGAGCAGTATCGCGATGGCTTCGGGCCGTTCACGCCGGGATTCAAGATCATTCCCTACGGTGACGCGAATGCCTTGCAGAAGGCGATCACACCGAACACGTGTGCGTTTCTGGTGGAACCGATCCAGGGCGAGGCGGGTATTTTAATTCCGCCCGCTGGTTACCTGAAGTTGGCGGCGGAGATCTGCCGCGAGCACCGCGTGCTTCTGATCGCCGACGAAATTCAGTCAGGATTAGGCCGGACGGGGAAACTGTTTGCGTTTGAGCACGAAAACGTTCGTCCCGATGCGGTGATTATCGGCAAGGCGCTGTCGGGAGGGTTCTATCCGGTATCGGCGGTGCTGGCGTCGAAGGAAGTGCTGGGTGTGTTCCAGCCCGGGGACCATGGAAGCACGTTTGGCGGAAACCCGCTGGCGTGCGCGGTGGCTCGTGTGGCGCTGCGCGTTCTGGGGGAAGAGAAGCTGATTGATCGATCGGCAGAGTTGGGTGACTACTTCCTGAGGAAGCTGAAGGCGTTGCGCAGCCCGCATATCAAGGAAGTGCGCGGCAAGGGACTGTGGATTGGCATCGAGTTGAACAAACTGGCCCGGCCATTCTGCGAATCGCTGAAGCAGGCGGGTCTGCTGTGCAAGGAAACGCACGGCACGGTGATTCGAATTGCGCCTCCACTGGTGATTACGCGCGAAGAGATTGACTGGGCGGCGGGGCGGATTGAGAGCGTCTTGTCGTAGGCTCGTGAGTTTGCGTGGCGACCCGGTTTTGTCTGGACTCACGGGTTGCTGGAAAAGCGAAAAACTGATTCCCCGCGGACTAAAGTCCGCGAGGAATACAAGAATTACCCGGCAACGACGCGGCCTGGCCGGGTCGACGTTAGTTGCCTTGACGCGAATGCCGAGGATAGTACGATAAAAGAGGGAGCGGTTTTCGTATTCGTTCTTGTCATCATTGGTGCCATCATTCGTAATCATCGCAGAGGAATTGTGCCAGCAAGAAGGGTCTTATACATGTTGTGCCTGGTGGGGCTGATCGGCGGCGTCTTGCTGCTGTACGGCCACTCGGGAACGGAGATGACGGCTGTTCCGGTCGGAGAGGTAGTGCAGATTCCCGCACCGTTGGGACTGCCGCCGGTCCCGATACCGAGCGACAATCCACCGACCAAGGAGACGATTGCGCTGGGGCGGCAGTTGTATTACGAGACGGCGCTCTCGGTGGACAATACGGTTTCGTGCGCGACATGCCACATGCCAGGGATGGGGTTTACGGATGGCAAGCGGGTATCGAATGGTGTTGCCGGAAAAGCCGGGCACGCGTAACGCTCCGACGGTGCTGAACTCAGCGTATTTTTCGCTACAGTTCTGGGACGGTCGCGCTCCCAGCCTGGAGAAGCAGGCCGAAGGTCCGGTTGCCAATCCAGTGGAGATGGCGCACTCGCTGCACGGCGTGGTGCAAGGGCTGTCGCAGGATCCCACTTATGTGGCCGCGTTCGAGAAGGCGTTTGGACCGGGACGTATTACTTACGAGAAGGTGGAGAAGTGCATCGCGTCGTTCGAGAGAACGGTGCTGAGCGGCGACTCGGCCTTTGATCGCTACTACTACGGCCATGACACGACGGCGATGACAGCGGCGCAGATTCGCGGGCTGGAAGTATTTCGCGATCCGAAAAAAGGCAATTGCGAGTCATGCCACACTATCGGGGAACAGAGCGCGTTGTTTACGGACAATAAGTTCCACAACATCGGTGTGGGTTTTGTGAATGGGGAAACCGTGGACAAGGGCCGGTTCATCGTCACCAGGAATGTGAGCGATACGGGGGCGTATCGAACTCCAACGCTGCGCAACGTCGAGTTGACGGCGCCGTATATGCACGATGGAAGCCTGAAAGATATGAAACAAGTGATGGATTTCTACGTCGGGGCAGGGAATTCGAATCCGTACCTCGACAAGGAAATGCACTCTCTGGACTTTCTGACGCGGCAGGAGCGCGATGATCTGCTGGAGTTCATGAACGCGCTGACTGGCCCGATGCCGCCGAACGTTGGGCCTCCTGAGATCGCACACGGGCAGGGCGGCAAGTAGAAGCCGCAGAGTTTCTCGTTCGTGCGGGGCGAGTTCGGAGGTGCAGTGTGGGCCAATCCGTTTCGCAAAATCGCAGGGTTGCAATCGCGTGGGTAGTGTTATGTCTCGCGCTGGGGTTGCATGTCTTTGACGAGGCCACGACAGGATTTCTCGGCATCTACAACCCTACGGTGACGGTCCTGCGCGAACGGCTGGGTTGGTGGCCTATGCCTACGTTTGAATTTGTGCCGTGGCTGAGAGGACTGATCGTTGGCATTCTTCTACTGCTCGGGCTGACGTGGCTGGTGAGGAGAGGGATTCGGGGAATGCGGGGCCTGGCTTACGCCTTTGCCATTCTGACGCTGGCCAATGCATGTGGTCACACCGTGGCAACAGTATTTGGACGAACGGTTGCAGGGGTGACGTTTTCGCGACCCGCTCCGGGATTCTGGTCGTCGCCGTTCATGGCGGCCGCAGCAATCTATTTGCTGATGCAACTGCGGCGGACCGCGACTCCCCTGGTGCGGGCCGCGTGAAATAAGCCACTGTCCTCTCAATTAGAATTGGATATTGGCTTCAATCACTACAACGTCTCCCGAAGTGCGTGTTATGGAGAGCGCGCGGAGCTCGACTGCGCGGTTCTATCATCCCGAGCTTGACGTTCTTCGGTTCTTCGCCTTCCTGATGGTGTTCTGTCACCACGCGCTGCCGCACGATCCGGCGTTCTGGACACACCTAGGGGTGCCCTCATTTCTGGCGCAGATCATCGCGGGCATCGGCGCGACTGGCGCTTTCGGGGTGAGTGTGTTCTTTGTGCTGAGCTCGTACCTCATCACGGAACTGCTGTTGCGTGAAAAAGACCTGATGGGGACGCTGGATGTGCGGTCGTTTTACGTGAGGCGCATACTGCGGATCTGGCCGCTCTACTTTGCGTTCCTGGCACTGGCCATCTGTCTGCAATGGATCGTGCCGGGGCAGCACGTGACGTTACGGGCGGGCATGTGGTTCACGTTCCTGGCGGGGAACTGGTTCATCGTCTTTCATGGGTTTCCATCGTCGGTGATTTTTCCGCTGTGGAGCGTTTCGATCGAGGAGCAGTTCTACATTACGTGGCCGGCGGTGGTGCGCAGGGCGAGTGAGACAACCATGCTGGCCATCGCCGGACTGCTGCTTACGGTGGCGACGGCATCGCGCATTTACCTGGGAATGCATCACGTCGGGGAAAGTGACGTCTGGTGCAACACCTTTGTGCAGCTCGATTCGATCGTGGCCGGCATCCTGATAGCGGTGTTGTTGAAGGGGGAGATACCGCGGCTGTCGGCGGCGGTGAGGGCCGTCCTGTTGGCTGCCGGTATCACCGGACTGGCGCTGGGAAGCATGGTGTTCGGTATCAAGAACGATCCGCTGACGACGTGGCGGATTGTGCTCGGGTATCCGTCGGTGGCAATTGGCGGGGGGCTGCTGTTGCTGGCGGTGCTGCGGAATTCGACGCGCGGGAGCAACCGGGCACTGGTGTACTTAGGCCGCATTTCGTATGGGCTTTACGTGTTTCATGTGCTGGGATTGCTGATTTCGGATTACGTGGTCCCCGAGCAAACCGTGAATCTTCTGCGTTATGGCCTGAGGGTGGGGGTGGCGTTGACGGCGACCATCGTCATGGCAGCGATCTCTTTCCGCTGGCTGGAAACACCATTTCTGCGGCTGAAGCAGCGGTTTACCCATGTGCTGTCGAGGCCGGGAGGGTAGGGTAAAAGCCAGAATAGCAGGTCCTTCGACTTCGGCGGCGAAGCGCCGCCTCCGCTCCGGATGACAAAACAAGGAAGAAGCGCCACCTTCGCGCGGGATGACAGGAAGAAGGGGCGTTGGCTCAGGGTGACGAAGAAGAACTATCAGTACTTGCGCATGTGGATTTCGGTGCCGTTGCGTTCGAAGCGCACCTCGTCCATGAGTTGATTGATGAGGAAGATGCCGCGTCCGTGGTTGGAGTAAACGTTCTCACCCACCAGGGGGTCGGGGACTTCTTTGGGCTCGAAGCCGGGGCCGGGATCGCGCACAACGATTAGCAGGCCGCGCTCTTCATCACAAGAGACGCAGCATTGTACCCGCTTCGTCGGATCGTTCTTGCAGCCATGGAGAATGGCGTTGGCCAGGGCTTCACGGAGGGCCGTTTCGATCTCGAACTCTTTGCCAGCGGCGCAATCCATGCGCCGTGCCATCTCCATAATGCCTTCGACGACGGGGCTAATGCCGGTTGGGTCGGCGTTAAGGGTGACCTCAATTCGTATCATGCGTTCTGTTCTACCGTACGGTCGGACGACGGCCGACGGCGGGCGATTCCTCCCCACCGAGTTCGCCAGGCGCTACTGTGACAGGATTACTTCTGCGGGTCAAGCAATAATCCCGAAAATGGTGGAGCTATACCACTGTTGTGCTATGCAGATTTTGATACCCTGTCGCGGTTTACATATTGAGCCGTTTTTGGATAGGCCATTGTAGGGTGGCGGCTTCAGAATATTGATATGGGAATAATTCGCAAATCGTGGCTCATCTTAATAATGGCGCAGCTTGGTTCGGGCATAGCGATGGGGCAGCAGATTATCGTAGCGGCGGCGGCTGACCTTAAGTATGCGTTAACTGAAATGGCCAATACCTTCCAGGAAAAGACCGGAACTAAGGTGACGCTTACGTTTGGGGCGTCGGGGAGTTTGTTCTCGCAGATCCAGAATGGAGCGCCGTTTGACCTATTCTTTTCAGCGGATGCTGACTACCCTAAGAAGCTGGCGGATCTGAGCCTTGCCGAGACGGCATCGCAGCGAATTTACGCGATCGGCGATCTGGTGCTCTGGGTATCGGCCAGCTCGTCGCTTGATCCAGAGCGCTTGAAGATGGATGTTCTGACGCAACCGTCAGTGCAAAAAATCGCCATAGCCAATCCGCAGCACGCGCCGTACGGACGGGCAGCCATGGCGGCAATTGAGCATTACGGTCTGAAGGAAAAGGTGGCCGATAAGCTGGTGCTGGGAGAAAACGTGAGCCAGGCGGCACAGTTCGTGCAATCGGGCAATGCACAGGCGGGCCTGATCGCGCTGTCGCTGGCGAAGTCTCCGCCGCTACAGGCTGCGGGCAAATACTGGGAATTACCGATGGAGAGTTATCCGGAGTTGAAGCAGGCGGTTGTAGTCATCTCTGCTTCGAAGCAAAAGCAGACAGCCGCCAAGTTCGTGGAGTATGTTCTATCTCCCGAGGGCGCTGCCGTGCTACGGAAGTACGGGCTGACGCCTCCCTCGTAATGATGATCGTACAAGCCCTGACACTGACGCTGCGGTTGGCGGTGACGGTTTCGCTCATCCTGATGGCGATTGGGCTGCCGCTGGCCTACTGGCTGGCGTTGTCGCGACGGCGGTGGAAGTTCGTGGTGGAGGCAGCGGTTTCGCTTCCGATTGTGCTACCTCCTACAGTGCTGGGTTTCTATGTGCTGGTTGCGATCGGGCCGCTGAGCCCGGTTGGACGATGGTATCGGTCGATCACCGGCGGGAACCTGGCGTTTACTTTCCGGGGACTGGTGATTGGCTCGGTGCTCTACAGCTTGCCGTTTGCAGTGCAGCCGATGGTGGCTGCGTTTTCTTCGGTTGATCGCGGGTTGATGGACGCGTCGGCCACGCTCGGCGCCTCAACCTGGCGGACATTCTGGAGGGTGGTCTTTCCGCTTGGAATATCGGGAGTACTGACCGGGCTGGTGCTGAGTTTTGCGCATACGTTGGGCGAGTTCGGCGTTGTGCTGATGATTGGTGGCAATATTCCAGGCGCGACGCAGACAATGTCGATCCTGATTTATGACCAGGTGCAATCGCTGGATTACGCGGCGGCGAACGAAACATCATTGCTGCTCCTGGCGGTGTGCTTCTGCATTCTTGCGGGCCTGTACGGATTCCGGCGCAATCAAAGGTGGCCGTTAGGGGTGGGGCAGTGACGGGCGTAGCGGCGGTAGTCGAAGCCGGCGAACTCAGTGTGGATGTGCAGAAGAGGTTCGCAGGCGAGGCGACGGCGACTTCGATATTCGTATTGGATTTGAGATTCACGGTTGTTGACGGGTTCACGATACTGTTTGGCGCCTCGGGGTCGGGAAAGACCACGGTTCTTAATTGCATTGCCGGACTCCAGCAGCCAGAGTCAGGGCGAATCGCAGTTGGAGAGACCGCGCTCTTCGATTCGAAGCAAGGCATTAATGTAACGACGCGCAGACGGCGGGTGGGATACCTGTTTCAGACGCTTGCGCTGTTTCCGCATATGACGGTGCGGCAGAACATCACGTATGGCCTATCGGAACTGAGCGCTGATGAACGAGAAGAGCGGTTGCGGGAGATAACGACTTCCTTCGGCATCGATGGCCTGCTGGGGCGACGGCCTTCGCAGATTTCGGGAGGTGAGCGGCAACGGACCGCGTTGGCACGGGCGTTGGTTACCCGGCCGCGCGTTTTGCTGCTGGATGAGCCGATGAGCGCACTCGATGCGCCGACCAAAGGCCGGATCCTTGACGACCTGCGCAGGTGGAACGAGAACCATGCGGTGCCGATTCTCTATGTCACGCACGAGCGAAGTGAACTGTATGCGCTGGGAGATAGAGTGCTGGTGCTGGAGGCGGGAAGACTGATCGCCGATGGAGCACCGCAGGAGGTGCTGGCGAGACCGCAATTCGAGTCGGTGGCGCAACTGGCTGGCTTCGAGAATATTTTCGACTGCAAGGTGGTTGCACGACATCCTGACGAGGGAACGATGACGTGCCAGCTTCGGGGCAGCGAAGTTGCGCTGGAAGCTCCTCTGACCCGAACGCCCGAAGGAGCAGCGATACAAATCGGCATCCGTGCGGGAGATATCCTGGTGGCGTCGTTGCAGCCGGATGGCCTTAGCGCACGCAATGTCCTGAAGGGGATTGTCCATTCGATCCGGCAACGCGACGTTACGGTGATCGCCGAGATTGATTGCGGCGCAAGATTTGTGGTCCACCTGACGCCCGCGGCCACTCGTAGTCTGGACCTGCGGACGGGAAGCCAGGTCTGGATCGTCCTCAAGACCTACTCCTGCCATGTCCTGGCATAGTAAAAGGCGAGTCCAAGAGCGTCCTTAACTCCATTGGGATCCTTGAAGTTCATGGGTCACGTTGCCTTGTGACCATGCTCACTGCATGGCTGTACATACGGTTCATACTGATGATGTCTATCGCTGGTGCCGCTGCCGCACCGAGTCGCGATCTAATGAACCGGTGGCCGCCAGCATGATTCATGCGGAGGTGTTACGCAATGCCAACCGTCGTCGATCCGGAAGTCAAAACCGAATCTTCCAACGCTCCTACGTTCCAGCAGCCTGAAATGTTTGCTGCCGAAATCGAAATGGAGAAAAAGTCGTCGAACCTAGGTCCGCTGATCATGGTTCTGGCGCTGCTGACTGTGGTTGGAGGGACGATTTTCTATTTCTTCAAGACCGCACGCGAGGTCATCAGTGAGCCTGCAGCTACAGCCGCAATCAAGCAGATCTTCAAGGCCCAGGGCGGAGGAGAGATTAACTTCAGCGTCGGAACGGTCGTGTCGAGCGTGAATGAGAAGCCGATGGACCCGCATTACAAGCTCCTCGAAAAGGCCGGCATCATCACGCTGCGGCCGCGAACCTGGAATTCGATCGTCACGACGCTTACGCCGGCGGGCGAGAAAGTCCTGGCGGAGATTCCGGGAGTGGAGAAGGGCAAGAACTCGGACGGGAATGTTACGTATTCCGTGCCCCTGGCTGAGAGAAGCATCGTGAAGATCGACAAGATCAAGATGATCAAACCGCATCTTGCGCGTGTCGATTACACCTGGAAGTGGGTGCCGAACCGCCTGGGCCGGCAATTCGACGCTTCGAGCGATCTGGTACACACGTTCAGCACGTGGGACCGGGGAACGTTAATTAAGAGTTATGGCGTGGATTTCTATAGCGCAGCACCTACCAAGAGCAGTGTGGTGCTGATGGAGGCCAAGGACGACGTCTGGAAGCCGTACGTCGAGTAGAGCAGCAAGCCCGGCGACACGTAATTTGGCTGGCAGGGAGGAGATACGGCTCCTCCCTTTCCTTTTGCTACGCACTTTGTGAGAGGGGCGAAGCCGTCGAATCGCAATTCAACTGGCAAGTTAGAAACAGCCAGCTATCACTTAGAATAAAAGTTCAGACTCAAGCCGGCGTATGGAAACTGTGCACTCGAATCCTCGCACCGAGGTAAAGAAACATCGTGTCTCCTGCATTGCGTGCGGAGCTGCGACCGATTCGCCTGCGCCGGATTTTCGCTGCGAGCAGTGCGGCGACTTGCTGCAAGTAGAGTTTCCGAACTGGGAGGGGGAACCTGGGCCGAAGTCAGACGCCCTGAAAGCGCTGTGGCGGGACCGCCGGGTCTCGAATGCTGCGCTGGACGGGAGCGGCGTCTGGCGTTTTCGCGAGGTGCTTCCCGAATTACAGGACTGGGCGTCGGCGATCACGCTGCGTGAAGGTAATACTCCGGTCTACGAGTTGCCGCGCTGTGCGCGGGCGGCAGGCGTCGAGCGGTTGCGCGCGAAGCACCAGGGGATGAATCCAACCGGTTCGTTCAAAGACACGGGTATGACCGTGGCGATCTCGTTCGCCCAGCAGAACAAGTTTCGATGGGTGGCGTGCGCTTCAACCGGGAATACCTCGGCCTCGATGGCGGCCTATGCGGCACGCGGAAACATGCGGAGTCTCGTGGTGATTCCCGAGGGCAAGATTGCCTGGGGCAAGCTGTCGCAATCGCTGGATTATGGCGCCATGACGTGCCAACTCCGCGCCGATTTCGATGGATGCGTGGCGGTGCTGAATGACATCATTCGCCGTTTTCCCATTTACCTGTTGAATTCGGTCAATCCGTATCGGCTCGAAGGGCAGAAGACGGCGGCGATTGAGCTACTGGAACAACTGGATTGGCAAGTGCCTGACCATGTCATCGTTCCCGGCGGCAATCTCGGCAACAATTCTGCGCTTGGCAAAGCATTCCTAGAGATGAGACAGCTTGGGATGGTCGATTGTGTCCCGAAGATCTCAGTGATCCAGGCGGAAGGTGCGAACCCGCTCTATAGAACGATTTATGAAAAGGGCGGCAGGGAGCTGGTTCCTGTCGAGGCGGAGACGCTGGCGACGGCGATACGGATCGGCAATCCCGCATCGTGGAAGAAGTCATTGCGAGTGCTGGAAGCCACGCGCGGATGCGTCGAACAGGTGAGCGAGGCAGAGATTGCGCTGGCGAAAGCTGAAATCGGACGGGATGGCGTGGGATGCGAGCCCGCATCAGCGGTGACTCTGGCGGGGCTGAAAAAGTTAGTGAGGAGCGGCTTCGTTCGTCCGCATGAGTCGGTTGTGCTGATCCTCACGGGACATGTGCTGAAAGATCCGGAATATACGATCAAGTTTCATCGCGGGGATTTGTCGGTGCCGGGCGTTGCGGACGAGGAATTTCTCAAGAGTTCGGTCGAGCATCGAAGGGCGCCAATTGTGCTGGATGCGAATCCAGACGCAGTGTTGCGGGCCTTGGAAGCGGAGGAGCGGCGCAATGGCTGAAATGCCTGAGTTCGCGAGCATGCCGTTCCAAATGTTTCTGCCTGCAACCTCGGCCAACCTGGGGCCCGCGTTTGATGCGGCCGCGCTGGCGTTTGATTTCGGCTTACGGATTGGAGCAGCTCCCGCGGCGGAGTTTTCGATTCGCGCGCGCGGCCGGAACGCTGACCTGTGCGGCAAGATGCCGGGGAACCTGATGGTTGACACGTACACGAGGCTGCTGGAGCGAGAGGGAAGAAAGGCGAGTTCTCTGGCTATCTACGTGGACAACGAAATTCCGCTGGGCATGGGTTGCGGATCGTCTGCGGCGGCCGCGCTCGCGAGCGTTGCGATGGCCGTTTGCTTCGGTGGCCTGAACTGGAGTGGGGAGCAGATCGTGTCGGAAGCTTCCGCGTGCGAGGGACATCCGGACAATGTGGCGGCGTGCTGGCATGGCGGCGTAGTGCTGGCACGAACCTTCAGCGGGCCCGCCAATTGTGCGGTCCCGACAGTCAGCGTATCGCCGATTCCCATCGCCATCGACTGGCCGCTGCTGCTGGCGATTCCGGCGACTCCGCTGGCGACGTCGGAAGCACGGCGAGTTTTGCCGCGCCTTTATAGCCGTGTGGACCTGATTCACAACGTGCAGAGCGCCATGTTGCTGGTGCTGGCGTTCAGCCAGGGAAGAGGCGAGTGGTTGGCGGAGGCGCTGAGCGATCGAGTACATCATCCGTACCGGGCGCAGTTGTGTCCGCTACTTCCCGCGCTGGGTTTGCTGGCGGGAACGGAAGGAGTGAACGGAGTCGCGTTGAGCGGCGCCGGCCCTTCGGTGCTGATGTTTTTGCAGGAGGGTATCGACCGGACTGAAATGAGCGAACGGGTCGAGCACCACCTGACGCGTCATGGGTTGGCGGCAGAACTACGATTCACCCAAATCGCGGCGATTGGAGCTAAAGACACGTTTCCCGTGTCAGCGTCCGCGGCGCGGTAGTGCATTCACTTCCAGTTTCTCAATAGGGCACGAAATGCAGCCATATCAATCCCACCGCGATGGTCGCGAGGGTAACGGGCACGCCGATTTTCATGTATTCCAAAAACGTGATGTGAGTTACGGTGCGCGCCTTCTCAACGACGATAATGTTGGCCACCGATCCCGTGATGGTGAGATTTCCGGCGAGTGTGCTCGACATTGCCAGCAGAAGCCACATGGTATGAGGGTTGGGAAATTGCGGTATCAGGTTCTTCAGCAGCATTACAGCGGGGACGTTGCTGACGAGGTTGGAGAGAACCGTCGCGATCAAGGCGAAGAGAAGGCTATTGTGGAGGTTCAGCTTCTCTGCGGTTTGGAGAAGGACACCGGTAACGCCTGCCTGTTCGGCGCCTCCGAGAATCAGGAATAATCCGAGAAACAGAACCAGCAGCGACCAATCCACATCGCCATAAATGTCGCGGGGATCGGCGGAGCGACGCACCAGCAGCAGCGCTCCTCCAGCCGCGGCGACTAGCGGCGCACTGAACCCCAAAAGGAACCCGATGAGGACTCCGGCAGTGACGGTAAGTGGCCACAGAAGCTGGAGCCCAGAGCGGGGACTGTTGACCGTCGTTTCCGCTGGCCACGGGGCTGTCGCAGCCGGCGCAGGAACGTTGCGGAAGCAGATCCAGCGAATGATTATCCAGTCGAGCAGCAGGCCGATCAGCGCAACGGGCGCAAGATGGAACAGGAAGTCTCGATAGCTGATTTCTGAGACCGAACCGATTAACATGTTTTGCGGATTGCCGGTGACCGTCGCCACGCCTCCGATGTTGGAAGCAGTAGCAAGCGCGAGAAGGTAGGGCAGGGGACGGACCTGCATTCGCTTGCACACGTCGAGGACGAGCGGCGCCATGAAAAGACACACGACGTCGTTGACCAGGAAGGCGGAGAGGATTCCGCTAGTGAAGATGATGCCCGGGAGCAGCTGTTGAGACGACAGGTGAAGGATGACGTGATCGGTGACCCAGGTGAAAAATCCCGCCAGATGCAAGCTGGCGACGATCAGCATCATGGAGAAAAGGAGTATCAGTGTGCTGAAGTTGATGCTGGCGATTGCGGATGATGGTGAGAGAATGCGAAACAGAAACATCAGCACCGCGCCGACCACGGCCATCGCAGGACGATCGATGGTAGTTCCGGGCAGACGACCGAGAGCAAAGACGAGATAGCTGACGAGGAAGATGACCCAGGCAGAGATGATCTGCCAGTGAGCAACGAAATGGCGAATGTCGATCAGCACTCTTCAGTTAGTCCGTGTGGTTCCGATGCGAAACAGTGAGAGGCGGTTTGTCCGATGCCGCCGTTCCAGCCAATATGTTTCATGGGGCCGAGGAGGCCGACCATTATGCGGATACATGCGCCATCTCAATCTTGCGGTAGCTTAACATCGCGTGCGCGGCCTTCGAATGGAAGCGCCGGGCTGGCCGCGTCGGTACTTGTTATGGTGATCATCGCTGCTACGGTTGCGGCCGCATCCGATGTTGCCATCAGGGAAGGGGCCAATGGGAAGACGATTTCTGTACATGCAGGGCAGGTGGTTGAGGTGAGTCTTCCGTCGAATCCAACTACGGGCTATCAGTGGGCGGTGCGCGGCGATCCTGCTCCGCTGGTGCTGGTGAAGTCCGACTTCGTTGCGGCCCAGAGCGACGGAAGGATGGGGGCGGGCGGCACGCAGAAGCTGCGATTTAAGGCCGCGGCTGCCGGCACATCGGAGATCGTTCTCGATTACAAGCGGCCATGGGAGAAAGACACGCCGCCGGCGAAGACGTTTACGGTGAAGATCGAAGTGCAGTGAATCCCAGTCTAGAAGCCGAGGCCCGAGATTACCTACCAACTCGAGGGCAGAGACCCGGCTAATTCCGCAGTCAGCGCCCATTCGACATCGCGTTGCTGCTCGCGGTTGAGCTTCGTGCCATTGGACGTCAAATAGAAGACGTCATGCGCCATTGCGCCTTCAGTATCGATGAGAGCGACTTCGATGCTGCAATTCTCGGCAGCGAGAGTTGAACTGATGGTATGGAGCAATCCCGGGCGGTTCTGGGTTACGACTTCGAGCAAAGTGCTGCTCGCAGAACATTCATCGTCATAGCGCAAGCGGGTCTCGACCCTTAGTTTAGGGGGCTTGGTGTCGGCCTTCAGTCGTGGTTCAAGCAGGCGCTCGAGTGACGAATGTCCTTCGAGCACATCGACGATTGACTTGCGGAAACGGTCGCGCTCTGAAGGGTTGAGTTCCAGAGTCCGGAAGCGGTCCTTGAAGTAGAAGGTATCGACGATGACGCCCGCCTGATTGGAAAATGCGCCCGCCTTGACGATGTCCATGCCCCAGCCGTAGAGAACTCCGGTGAGAGTGGAAAACAGTCCCCGCCTATCGCCGGCAACAACGGTCAACTCGTACTGATCGCGCGCGCGCCGCAAATCCAACTGCACGGGCACGCCAGCCAATCTACCGGCCATAAGGAAATGGGCGAGAACCTGCTCGGGAGAGTGTGACAACAAGTAGCGCTGCGGCAGGCCTTCCAAGAAATTAAGGAGCTCGTTACGCGAGTGTGGCGACAGAGCGACGATGCGCTCAACCTGCCGGGTTCCCGACTCAGCGTGGAAGCGCTGCCCATCGACGGTGCGGGTGAAGTAGTTGTCGGTGGCGATGTAAAGCTGCCAAAGGTTTTCGGCTTTCCACTGGGTGAGGGCATCAGGGTTGACGGATTTGACGTCGGCGAGCGTCATCAGCGTGAGCATCTTGAGCCGCTCGGGAGTTTCCACCTTGGCCGCCAATTCACGCAGGGTCTCGGGATCGTAGATGTCGCGGCTCCGCAGGGTGGAGGAGATCTCCAAGTGGGCCGCGATCAAAGAGCCCACGGTCTGGGCGTCCTCCCGGGTCAATCCGAGTCGTTCGAGTACGGGCAGGGCGAGTTGCAGGCTTCCGTGAACGTGATCGCTGCACGCCAATCCCTTGCCGATGTCGTGCAAAAGCAGAGAGAGCAACAAAAGATCGGGACGCTCCAACTGAGAGAACAAGCCGGCGAAGGGCTTCAGCCAATCGATGCCGTTGTCCTGCAGGCGATGGAGCGAGTCGATGGCGAGAAAGGTATGCTCATCGACGGTGTAGCGGTGGTGGAGGTCGCGCAACACGAGCGAGTCGATGGTCTCGAACTCGGGCATCGCGAGCGACAACAGATGAAGGGAATGCATCGCGCGCAGAGCGTGGGCAGCGTGAGGCTGGACGAGCAATTCGCGGAGGTGGGTCCAGAGCCGGGAATCCTGCGGCATCGTCTCGCGCAGGGAGCGGCGAGCATTGTTCAACCGGCGCTCAGTCTCCACTGCGAGTTCGACACCGTGATGGGCCAAAAACACGAAAAGGCGCAGGACCGTCTCGGGATCGCGGGCGCCGGCTGACTGCTGGATGTAAACCCGGCGGTCAACAATCGAGAACTCATCGGTGGATGCGCGTGAACGCCAGCGGCGGAACGAACGCACAAGACTCGACCGAGTGTTCACGGCATGGTCGAGTTGCTGACTGGTGTTGCGGTAAATGGTCCGGGCATTTCGGAAATAGAGGCGCATCCATTCGGCCGAGGAGATAGGGCCGTCGCTGCTGCCAATACCGCGATGCGCCAAGTCGTCCTGGGCTTCCCAGCTCAATACGTTCTCGTCGCGATTCCTGGAATAGTGGAGATAGCAACGAGCGGACGAGATGAACTCCGCGGCCCCCAGAACGTCTTCTTCCTCGGGATCCTGTTGGAGATTCAGCGATTCGGGCCAGGCGCGATTGGTTGCGAGTGCGTTCGCTAATGCGACCCAGCGGGTGATATGAAAATCCCGCAGGCCGCCGGGACCGTCCTTCAAATTCGGCTCAAGATGAAAGATAGTATTGCCGAAGCGGGCGTGCCGGGTTGTCGTTAATTCGCCCAGACGCTTGATGAGTACATCGGCTTCGCGAGCAACCAACTGCGGAATAATTGGGTCGTGAAGCCGGGAGAACGGAATCGGGTCACCCGTCAGAAAGCGACAGTCCAGCAGCGATATGGTGAATTCGATGTTTTCCTGATCGAGACGCGAGCAGTCGTCAAGAGTTCGAGTGGCGGGACTCACGCGCAATCCGTTGTCCCATAACTGCTGACAAAGTTCGCGAAAGGAATCGGCGAAGCGTCCGCGCAGTCCTTCGCTCTCGCACAGAAGCAAGAGATCGATGTCGGACTGAGGATAGAGCGCCTGGCGTCCGTAGCCGCCTAGAGCAACAAGGGCGCAACCTTGCGACGACTGCAACGAGGGTTGCTGCGTCCAAAGGGCCTGAAGCAGCGTATCGACGACCTTCGCGCGCTTCTCGATGCATGCCCGCCCCGAACCGTCGCTCTCGAAATCGCGGCGAATTCGATCCGTGTCGTCTTTGTAAGAACTGAGCACCGGGAGGCTGGAGGTAGGCGTGAGCATGACAGGTTCAGGTTTTGCAGACACCCGAGAGCTCCGTCAGGTTTTTTACCATCTCGCTAGTGCGGAGCAATCACTAAAAACGACACCTCAATTTGGCTTGGACTCACCTGCACAACAAGAACGAACTGCCAGTGGGAACACGACTAAAGCTACTGGAACCAGAGACTGAAAATACCAACGCGCCGGCTGCGTTGGCGAATTGTTTCTGGTGGTGATTTAGAAATACAGGCTTTTGCGCCCGATGTGAAATTCAAACTATTTATGCCGGGTATTCGCGCGAGTTATTTGTGGGGATGTACTGTAACAATCGCCGGGCAGCGCGAAAAATGCCATCAGCGCAAGGCCACGCCGACGTCTTGACGCAACTTCACCAAACGCTCGCAGGCAGACGCGAGATCAGCATCGGTTTTTGCGAAGCAAAAACGCAGCAGATGTTCGCCGCGGCCGCCCCGGAAGAAAGCCTCGCCGGGTACGGTTGCCACGCCCGTCCTTCGCAGGAGATTCAATGCCTTGTCGATGCTATTTGCGCCCGGCAGGGATGAAGCATCGGCCAGCACGTAGTACGCACCCTCGGGGACCGACGGCGTTAGACCCGCAAGTTGCAACGCGTCGCAAATCATGTTGCGTTTGCGATCGTACTCCCGGGTCAGATCGGCGTAGAACGAACCGGGCAGGCGGTCCAATCCCGCAGCTACGGCATGTTGGAAAGGCGACGGAGCACAAACGTATGTCAGGTCGTGAAAGTAGCTGATGGCGGGAACCCATCGCGCAGGGGCATGCACGTATCCGATGCGCCAGCCAGTAATACTAAAGACTTTAGAGAAGCCTGAGATGGTGATGGTGCGATCGGCAAGTTGCGGCAACGATGCCGGACTGATGTGCCGGCGGCCATCGTACACGAAGTACTCGTAGATTTCGTCGGTGAAGAGAAACAGGTCATGCTGGCGCGCAATGTCTGCGATCTGTTCCAGCTCCGCCAAAGTGAAAACCTTGCCGGAAGGATTGGCGGGAGTGTTTACCATGATGCCGCGCGTCTTTGAGGTGATTGCGGCAGCCACGCGGTCGGCCACGAGAGGGTAGAACGGCGGATCGAGGGAAACGAGTACCGGCTTGCAGTACTGACCCACGAGAGTGGCGTAGTGGTATCCGTAATACGGCTCGAACAGAATGACTTCGTCACCCGGGTTCAACAGAGCGCGACAAGCGGAGTCAAATCCCGCGGTGGCGCCCGAAGTAACTACAATTTGGGAACCGGCGTCGGCCGCGATGCCGTTTTGACGGAGCAATTTCCTGGCGATGGCTTCGCGGAGAGAGGCAATGCCATCGGCGCGGGTGTACTGATTGAATCCGGCCTCGATGGCAGCAATGGCGGCCTGGCGGACGATCTCGGGGACCTCAGTGTCGCAAACGCCCTGCGCGAGATTGACTCCGCCCACTTTTTCGCATTCCACCGACATAGTGCGAATCGTGGATTGAACGATGCGGCTGGCGATGTCACTGAGACCTGGCATGAATGCTCCTTACCCACAGTTTGCCACACAGACGGTGCACGGGTGGCGCCCGGTGCCGCGGGCGAATGCCCCAGCATAATACCGTGATCGCGAACCTTTCGTTTACCACCGAAGAATGGTAAGGTCGAGTCACCAAAGCTGCTCTCTCCCCACAGGTGATGCCAGTGCGCACGTAAATCGAGGGAGGAGTGTGGCCGCAATGCACATGGCTGTGAACAGCAACAATTCCTACGACCTGGTGGTTATCGGAAGTGGGCCCGCCGGCCAGAAAGCGGCGATCTGCGCTGCCAAGATGCGAAAGAAAGTGGCCGTGATTGAGCGTAAGCGCTCCATTGGCGGAGTGTGCGTTAACACTGGCACGATCCCAAGCAAGACATTTCGCGAAGCTGTGCTGTACCTGAGCGGACTGCGGCAACGGACCTTCTACGGTCGCGGATACGCGGTCAAGGACCAGATCGCAATGAAGGACCTGGTATTCCGGTCCGATGCGGTAATGGCACGCGAGATTGAGGTCATAAAATCGCAGTTACGCCGAAATCGCGTAACCGTGCTGGAAGGTAATGCACGTTTTGTGGCCGATCACACAGTTGAGATCGAAACGGACATGGGGTCGGTAATCGCGCACGGCGATTATTTCGTAATCGCCTGTGGTACCCGGCCGGCACATGACGAGCAGATTCCTATCGATGGCAAAAGGATTTTCGACTCGGACCAGGTGCACGAATTGCAGGAACTGCCACGGGAGCTCATCGTGGTTGGGGCCGGTATTGTCGGTTTGGAATATGCGTCGATGTTCGCCGCGTTAGGTGTGAAGGTTACGTTGTTGGACCAGCGGCCGTTGCTCCTCGATTTTGCGGACCGCGAGATTGTGGAAGGCCTGTGTTTTCAGCTGCGCCAGCTCGGGACCGTTTTTCGCTTGGGGGAGAAGGTGGTCGCTGTCGGGTTTGATGACGACCGCGATCGCGTCTTCGCCAAGCTGGAAAGTGGTAAGACCGTGAATGGACAGGCACTGCTGTATGCCGTGGGACGCCGGGCGAACAGCGACCAACTTAACCTGGCGGCGATAGGGTTGCGTCCCGACGAGCGCGGGAAGTTAAAGGTCAATGAACACTTTCAGACCGAGGTGCCGTACGTGTATGCGGCGGGAGACGTTATCGGATTTCCGGCACTCGCGAGTACGTCGATGGAGCAGGGAAGACTTGCGAGCTGCCACATTTTCGGAGTTGCGTCTTCCATTCCGCCCAACTTGATTCCTTACGGGGTGTACACGATTCCTGAGATTTCGATGGTTGGGGCTACAGAAGAGCAGCTGACTCGCGAAAGGATCCCCTACGAGATCGGCATTGCGCGTTACGCCGAGCTCGCAAAGGGGCAGATGCTGGGCGACGATCAGGGGTTTCTGAAGCTGATCTTTGATCCGACTTCGCTAAAGCTGTTGGGTGTTCACATCATCGGCGACCGTGCGGCCGAGATTGTCCACATCGGCCAGGCGGTCCTCGCTCTTGGCGGGACTATTGAGTATTTTCGCGACACGGTCTTTAACTACCCAACACTGGCGGAGGCGTTCAAAGTCGCGGCACTCGATGGGTTAAATAAGCTCTAGTGCGACGCGAGAGCCTGGTCGATGGCTTTTTGCGCGAGCGGGGCCATCACGGAGTAGCCCTGATCGTTGGGGTGTAGTCCGTCGCGGGCCAAGTCTGCTTTGAGCATGCCTTTGTCGTCCACCATCGCACCGAAATAATCAAGGTAAGTGCAATCGTTATGCGAGCAGTAGTGTTTGATCCAGCGATTCAGCTCGAGAATCTGGTCGGGTGGCCGGAGAGGAAAAAAGAGTTTGGAGCGCTCGGTGTAATTATTGACGGGCATGACGGAGGAGAGGACGACTTTGATGCCATGGGCGCGTGCCAGCTCCGTCATGGTCTTGAGGTTGGACTCGATTTCGGTGAGCGACATAGGGCCAGTGTTTCCGGCGATGTCGTTGGTGCCCGCGAGAATGACCACAACCTTCGGGGCCAGATCGATGACGTCGGGGCGCAAGCGAATAAGCATCTGAGGCGTGGTCTGGCCACCGATGCCGCGGTTGACGTACGGCTTGGCGGGGAAATACTTCGTGAGGTCCCATCCGTCGGTGATGGAATCGCCCATGAACACGACCCGGCTCTCGGTCGAATTCGGAACGGAGAGCTTTGCATTGGCCTCGCGATAACGCTCGAGGTTGCCAAAGTCATTCATCCACAGCTTGATCAAACCCTCGCGATATTGTTCGAGGTTTTGAACGGCCATGACGGTGTCGCTTGCGCTCTGGGCCACAGCAACCGCACTTAGGAAGAACAAGGAGAGACACAGACAAATCGCTTTGCGGAACATTTCCAGAAAATAACACTGCGTTGAGGACTTGTCAGCGGAAATTGCATACTTCGCCAGGGTGACGAAGGACACCCAGGGATATGTCCTATGCCCTTGCGAAGGAGCCCGGGGCTTTGATTATCTAGGGTGAGGACGACCGTGCCACGAGGGTAAAAATGAAGATCGCGGAATTTCGCGAGTCGGTAAAGAACCCAGTACTTCCAGCAGGGCTAACGGCAGCGCTGGAAGCCCTGTGGTGGGATGCCAAAGGCGATTGGAGCAAGGCGCACGAGTCGGCTCAGCGGGACGAGGGTCCCGACGGTTTCTGGGTACACGCTTACCTGCATCGCAAAGAGAACGATCTCTCCAACGCACAGTACTGGTACCGCAGAGCCGATCGCGCGGCCGGTTACGGCGATTTGGACCGCGAATGGGAATCCATTGTGCGGTCACTCTTGAGAGCGACGGAAGAACAGTGATTGTGGCCCAACCGCTCTGCGATTCACGCAGAACGGCACGGTTGACGACGCGATCTAGTCTTCGTCACGGTTAGTTGTGATACCTTCCGACGGTTCCACAGTCCCATCGAAACGCGGCAGCTCGCGGATGTGCAACTCCGACTTCAACTGAGGCAGCTCGTTCTTCTGGATCTCGTCCCATTGCTTTTGCAGAGTCTGGGTCGAGTTGTGCAGCACGGGCACCGCCTTCGTGGCCTGGGGAGTGGGCGCGACATCGGCGTCCTGCAATACGGAGAAGATCTCGAACAAGCTGCCACGCACGCTGGAAAGCGTGGCTGCCTGCTGGTTGCCGCGACGGCGACGACCGCCGGCTCCGGCAAAAGCATCGAGCTTCTGAG
Source organism: uncultured Acidobacteriaceae bacterium (assembly GCA_963738905.1). GTDB lineage: Bacteria > Acidobacteriota > Terriglobia > Terriglobales > Acidobacteriaceae > DASRAA01. The sequence continues at coordinate 496,438 of CAVTYG010000002.1, read as the reverse complement.
TGAAGGCGTCGAGCTTGGCGGCGTCGGCAGGAGCCGGAGACTTGGCGCGCTGGGCCTTAATTTGTCCACGGAGCTGTTCGACCTGGTCGTTGATCGGTTGAAGGGCCAGCAGGTCGTGATAAATCTGCTGCGAGAGCTCGGATTGCTGTTGTAAGTCGGCGATGGGCGTCTTAACCCGCGGGTCCATTTGAATCGTCAGCGGCTGCGAATACTTCTGACCATTAGCCGTAAGTACCACCTGGTATTTTCCCGGCATGACCCAAGGCGAGGTCGAAGCCGGCGCCGTGTTTTCGTATACGGCAGCGATGGGGTATTCGGGTTTTACTCCGGGCAGCGGGGAGTAGCGCAAGTCCCAGATGAAGCGATGGAAGCCGGAAGCGTTCGACAACTTTTGCGGGGGACGAACCCAATAGGTTGGAATAGCGAGGTCAGGATCGGGGGGAGGAACCGGATCGGTGCTGGCGTAACGGCGTACGACCTTGCCGGAGCTGTCGAGGATTTCAAGGGTCACATCGCCCGATGTCGCCGCGCCAAGATAGTAGTTGAGGATCGCTCCGTCGGGTGGGTTCTGTCCGGCGGGAAGATCCGGCGGGAAGGGCGTGTCGGAGTTAGTATTCCAGCGCACCCGATAGGCGAGCTCAGGTTCGAAGAGATACGCATTGCCGGCGATGACTTTGTCGTCGATCTGACGCAGCGGAGTGATGTCATCGAGAATCCAGAATCCGCGACCGTGAGTTCCGATCGCCAGATCGTTGTCCTTGATAGTGAGATCGCGCACCGATGTTGCCGGCAGATTGAGGCGCAGAGATTGCCAATGGTCTCCGTCGTCGAATGAAACATAGACGGTTCGTTCGGTTCCCGCGAAGAGCAAACCTTTGCGCTCGGGATCTTCGCGTACTGCGTTGACGTTCTCGTTGTCGGGAATTCCGGTCACAATCTCTGTCCAGGTCTTGCCGCCGTCGTGGGTACGCAGAATATGGGGGCGAAGATCGTCGAGCCGCAGAGTGTTAATGGCGGCGTAAGCGGTGTTCGGGTCAGTGTGGCTGGCTTCGAGGATCGACACTTTCTGCCACGCCGAGAGACTCGGGGGCGTGACGTTGTTCCAATTTGCGCCGCCGTCCGTCGTGAGCCAAATCAGGCCGTCATCGGTTCCGGCCCAGATGCGCTTGATGTCGAGCGGCGAGGGGGCGAGGGCATAGATGACGCCCCGTTGTGTCGGCTTGGCAGACTCCTCGGTAGCGAAGATACCTACACTTGCGGGCACCTCCCACGTCTTGCGCGAGAGGTCGGGGCTCATCTGCTTCCAGGAGCGGCCGCCGTCGCTGGTGCTCCAGAGAGTGTTCGCGGCGAAATAGAGAACGTGGGGATCAACGGGTGAGAACACGACCGGTTGAGTGCGGACGACGCGGAAGTCCGGCGTGCGCAAGGCCAGCGGCATGACGTACTGCGCCTGCGTGGTGCGACGATCGAAGCGCGTCAGCTTGCCGCCGTAAACAATGTCAGGGTCGAGCGGATCGGGCGTGACGTATCCGTACTCTTCCGCCGCCACGGGACGCCAGTCGCGAAAGGTGATCTCGCCGTCCCATCCCCGGCTAGAAACACAAGCGGAACCACTCTCCTGTTGTCCGCTGCAGAGGCGGTAAGGGAACGCGTTGTCGGCGGCAACGTGATACATCTGCGCTGTGGGCTGGTTGTACCAGGAGCTCCAGGAGTGGCCGCCATTGACGGTGACAATTGCGCCCTGATCGCTGGTGATGAGGATGATGTTGGGGTCGTTGGGATTGATCCAGATGTTCTGGTAGTCGTCGCCGCCGGGCGCACCACGAAATCCCACCCATGTTTTGCCGCCGTCAGTCGATTTCCAGGTGACGGTCGACGTCATGTAAACCGTGTCGGGGTTTTTCGGGTCCAGCATGGGAACGGGTAAGTCGCCTCCACCGATGCGGCCTCTTGGACGGGGATCGGTCGTGGCCTCATGCCACGTAGCACCCGCGTCGGCTGAGGCGTAGAGGTCCACGCCGTCCTTGGTCGCCACGGAAGCGAACAGCCGCCTTGGATCGCTTGCGCCGACGCTGACATATGCCTGAACGACACCGGCGGGCAGGCCTCCAGCGAGTTGCGTCCACGTAGTGCCGCCGTCCGCTGACTTGAAGATTCCGCCGTCTGTGCCGTTCCAAGCGCCGTTCTCCCAAGGGCCTTCGCGGGCTTCCCACAAGGTGGCGTAGATGATGTTGGGGTCGGAAGGATCGATGACTACTCCGGCAGCCCCGACATTTTCATTCTTAAAGAGCACCTTTTCGAAGGTCCTCGCGCCATCCGTGCTGCGGTAGATGCCGCGTTCGGGGTTCGGACCGTAGGGATGGCCGACCACCGCGACGAACAAGCGATTGGGGTCGCGCGGATCAACCGCCATCTGGGAAATCTGCTGGCCGTCGCGCAGTCCCAAATGGGTCCAGGTAGTACCACCGTCGATTGACTTGTAGATGCCGTCTCCGACTGAGAGGTCAGGGCGATGGAGGCCCTCGCCGCTGCCGACATAGATAATTTGTGGATCAGACGGCGCGACGACAATTGCACCGATTGAGCCTGTGGGCTGCTGGTCGAAGATAGGTTGCCAGGTGCGGCCGTAATCGGTGCTCTTCCAGACCCCTCCATTTACCGCGCCGACATAAAAGACGCTGGGCAGGCTGGGAACGCCAGAGAGGGCGCGCGTGCGCCCACCACGGAACGGGCCGATACTGCGCCAGCGCATCTCGGTGAGCGCGCTAGTGGTGACATTCTGGGTCTGGGCTTGGAGAGCAAACGGAAGAACGATCAGGAAGGCAGCAAAAAGCAATTTCGCGCGCATAAGCTCCTACAAATTGAATTACAGGGTGAAGCATGCTGTTGACCACGGGAGAGGTGCAGCGAAGTGTAGTCTAATTGAATCGAATTTCGAGGTGTAAGGAATCTTTCAGACGATGAAGCCGACGTTATGGCGGTATATTTTCCGCGTTGTTTGCCTCAGTATGCTTGTGCCTGGTGTGGCTTTGTCAGGAGCGGCGCAGACAGTGCCTCCTGGGTTGTTCAGCGGGATGAAGTGGCGATCCATCGGCCCGTTTCGCGGCGGGCGAGTAGTAGCGGTCTCCGGCATTCCTGGCGATCCGACGACCTACTTCTTTGGCTCCGTCGATGGGGGAGTGTGGAAGACGGAGAACGCAGGAGTGACTTGGGTGCCCTTGTTTGACGGTCAGCGGGTGGCTTCGATTGGGGCACTGGCAGTGGCTCCTTCGAATCCGCTCGTGATCTACGCGGGTACCGGGGAGTCGGACATTCGCAGCGATCTGGCGTCGGGTGACGGAGTTTACGAGAGTTCTGACGGCGGAAAAACCTGGACGAATGTCGGTCTGAAAGACACGCGACAAATAAGCCGCATAGTCGTTGATCCTGAAAATCCCGACACTGTTTATGTCGGCGCATTAGGACATGCCTACGGACCGAATCCGGAACGTGGAGTATTCAAGTCCACCGATGGCGGTAACACGTGGATTCACGCCCTGGATCGAGGACCTGAGGTTGGCGTCAGCGATCTTGCGATGGCAGCGGACGCTCCGGGAACCCTGTTTGCGGGAACGTGGCAGGCCCATCGGCCACCGTGGAGCACGTACGCACCTATCGAAGGCGGCTCGGGTGGCCTGTTTCGCACAACCGATGCCGGCGCGACGTGGACCGAGCTAAAAGCTCACGGGCTTCCCGAAGAGAAGTGGGGACGAGTCGGCGTAACGGTGTCGGCCGACGGCAAACGAGTGTACGCACTGATCGATGCCGGAAAGAAGTCTGGGCTGTACCGTTCTGACGATGGCGGCGACTCGTGGGTGCTGGCAAACGGGGATTCGAGGCTAACCGGTCGAGGATGGTATTTCAGTCAGCCCACCATCGATCCGAAGAATCCTGACACCGTGTATGTACCCAACGTTGCTTTTTACCGCCTCGACGATGCCGGGAAGTCATTGTTCATTGTGCGCGGCGCGCCGGGCGGCGACGACTATCACCAAATCTGGATCGATCCGGTGAATTCATCGCGGATGGTATTGGGCTCCGACCAGGGAACAAGCGTCAGTGTGGATGGGGGCGCAACATGGTCGTCATGGTTCAACCAGCCAATCGGCCAGTTCTATCACGTCGCCACGGACACTAGTTTCCCGTATGCCGTGTACGGCGCGCAGCAGGATAGCGGCAGTGCCGGCGTGCTGAGCCGAACCGATCACGGATACATCACGCAGACGGATTGGTTTCTGGTTGGGGGTGGAGAAAGCGGCTGGATTGTATTTGATCCGACGGACTCGAACATCTTCTATGCGACGGGTGCGTATGGCGGCGCTGTTCGCTTCGACCGCAGGACTTCACTGAGTCAGGACATCTCGCCGTGGCCAATGCAAAGCTTCGGTTCCGAGATTAATAGTCGAAAGTACCGGGCGCCGTGGACCCCGATGCTGACTCTGTCGCCGGTTGATAAGTCGCTGCTTATGGGAACTCAGTACGTCCTGAAGACGACGGACGGCGGATTGCACTGGCACAAGATCAGCGACGACCTCACAGGATCTACGACAAAGGATTCCCAGCTGAACCAGTCCTCTGCAACCACAGTGGACAACGCGAGAGAGCGCGGATACGGGGTGGTGTACACCATCGCGCCGTCGCCGCTTAAGGCTGAAGTGATCTGGGCAGGCAGCGACACAGGATTGGTTCATCTCACGACCGATGGTGGAAAGCATTGGAGTGATGTGACTCCAAGAGCGATCAGCCCGTGGAGCAAAGTCGCGATGATTGAAGCATCGCACTTTGATCCTGCCGTGGCATACGCGGCGGTAGATCGACACCGGTTGGACGACCAGGCCCCATATCTGTATCGCACGCGCGATTACGGAAAAACCTGGCAGCCGATTACATCAGGTCTGTCAGCCCCGTCGTTCTTGAACGCAATTCGCGAGGACACCGAGCAGCACGGGCTGTTGTTCGCCGGGACCGAGTTCGGCATATATGTCTCGTTCGACGACGGAGACCACTGGCAGCCACTTCAGATGAGCCTCCCGGTGACGTCGGTACGCGACCTCACGATCCATGGCGACGATCTGGTGATTGCGACGCATGGACGCGCATTCTGGGTTCTCGACAACATTACGCCGTTGCGACAGATTACTGCCTCGGCACAATCGGACCAAGTGAGGTTCTACCAGCCCGCGGTCGCGGTACGTGTCGATAACGACAGCTTTCTTGGCAGTCCGTTTCCTCCTGAGGAGCCGATCGTGAAGAACCCGCCCGACGGAGCAGCGATTGATTACTACCTGCCCTCCACGGCAAAGCAGTTGAAACTGGAAATTTTCACCGAATCGGGGAAGCTTGTTCGAAGCTATGTCAGTGGCGGAAAGCCGCCGAAAACGCCTCCGCTGCCGATTGCAGAACGATGGTTTCCAAAACCTGTAGTGCTGGAAAATAGCGCGGGCATGCATCGCTTCTATTGGGATTTCCGCTGGAAAAGTTCCGGAACCGGCGATGAAGTCGAGGAAGAGGAGTATGGCGCGCCGCGCGGGCCGAAGGTGATGCCGGGAGGATATCAGGTCAAGCTGACGGCGGACGGAACCGAAGCCACGCAACAGCTTCGGGTGCAGATGGATCCCCGGAGCAAAGCGACCGCATCCGAACTGTTACAGCAGCAAGATCTCGGGCTTGAAATCTTCAGCAGGCTGCAGACTACACGCAGAGCGTTGGCCGAGATCAAGGGGACAAAGCAGGGGATGGCTGGCCTGAAGGCTGCGCTCAAGAACCATCTGGAACTGCAAACTCAGGCCGACCAACTCGAAGCCAGAACGACCGCCATCGAGGTCGGAGATACGCGGCAAAATGGTGCGATGGGGTTGACCATGGCAGGCAGCGGATTGCAATCGGCTTTGCGCGTCGTAGAGAGTGGCGATCGGACCGTCCCGCAACAGGCCCTCGACGTGTACCACCTGGCAGACGCCGCCGCCAAAAAACGAATTGAGGAGTGGAACGGCCTGAAGGCTAGCGAGCTAGCCAACTTCAATCAGGCGCTGAAACAGGCCGGACTGAGCACAATTGCGACCACCGCGCCAGAAGAAATGCTTGATTTGTCTGAGTCCGACTAACAAGATTCTCATTCTCGGGCTGACGTGGGCTAGCCCGTGACGTTACAATGCGAATCACAATGGATCAAACCAAAATAGTTGTGCCGAATCTTCAAGCTCCGGATCCCACTCGCGTGCGCGGAACGATGTCACCGTCAACCCTCGGACCGCTCGAAAAGGAAGTCATGGACATTCTGTGGAACGACGGACCTGGAAACGTGCGCGAGGTTGTTTCCCGCATGGCCAGAACACTGGCGTACACCACAGTAATGACCACGCTCGACCGTTTGTACAAGAAAGGGCTTCTGCACCGTGATATGGCCGAACGAGCTTTCGTCTATTCGGCGCGGCTTACAAAAGAAGATTGGAGCCGGAGTCGAACTGGCGAGCTGTTGAAGGGGTGGTTGGCCGGGCCGCGGGAGTCACGGAGCCTCCTGCTCTCGTGTCTGGTAGACGCCGTGGGGACACACGACGCAGCATTGCTCGACGAACTGGAAGCCAAAATCCAAAGGAAGCGGGAAGAATTGGCCAAGAAAGGCTCGTAATGGTCCTTCCGTATTACATGCGGCTCGTATGCCTTTGCCTGGCAACGTTCTTCATCGTTCATGGCCTGGCATGGGTGGCTGTTCGATGCGCATCGGGAGCGGCGCTAAGAGTTTGCGCGCGGATGGCTCCGCGCAGCGCTTCGAGCTTCCTGTTCGGCCTCCGCATGACACCGGTTCTCTTGACGCTGCTGGCGGTGTTCGGGTATTGCGTGCCCAGCTATCTTTGGCTGGAGCCGGATGTCGCGACTGAGCGCGTCGGTTTGGCATTTCTGGCGGCCACCCTATTGGGGATTGCGACAACCGTGGTTCCGTTGGGCCGCGCTGTGAGGGCCCTCCTAGGTACGAACAGATACTTGCGTGCGTGTGGTGCAGCAGTATCCAGCGATACAACGCAAGGATTCGCGGGACAGAAGGTTACGGTGGTCGACGACAATTCAACCGTGATGGCGGCAGTAGGGATTTGGCGTCACAGGATAGTGGTCTCGAGAGCAGTCCTCGAGGTGCTAAGCGAAGACCAGAAGGACGTTGCGCTATGTCACGAAAGGGCCCACGCCGTTGCCTGGGACAATCTTAAGAAACTACTACTCCTCCTGACTCCAGATGTGCTGCCGTTTGCTTCGGGCACGAGGCACCTGGAGCGCAATTGGATTCAATATACGGAGTGGGCGGCCGATGACGAGGCGGTAGCGGGCGATACCGCACGGGCCCTGTTTCTTGCATCGGCATTGGTTCGCATTGCCAAGTTGGGGACCGGTCCGACTCCGAACTACCTATTGGCTACCTTTGTGGGAGACGACGAAAACCTTGCGGCTCGAGTAGAGCGGTTGCTGTGTCAGCCAGATTCTTTACAGCCCGCCCCCAGCAGGCTGCGACATGTGGTGCGGAGTACGGCCTTGGCTCTAACTGTGGCCTCAATGGGTTTATGGCTCCAACCCCGCTGTCTCGGCGATATTCACCGAATCCTAGAGCGGTTTCTGCAGTAATCTTCGCTTGCACTCCTCCGTGAAAGTGCGTCCCGGAGGCCTTCTCCTCACGCGCATTCGGCCGGATTCTGTTTGTATTTTCATATCCGATAGTTTACTTTCGAATATGACCGTTTATGAGCGAACCGTTAAGGTAGCAGTCGTTCCGTGTTTCTTGTATGTTTGCGAGTCGAGGACGCTTCCTTACAGAAGAGAATGAGCAAAGCCGAGTCAAAAAGAGGCTTCAGTCCCAGCTTGTGGGTGCCCACGCTATATTTTGCGGAAGGGCTGCCATTCTATGCCGTCAACATGATGGCGCTGATCTTCTACCTGCGTATGGGGGTTTCCAACGCCCGGATTACTGCGACGGTGAGCCTGCTGGCCTTGCCGTGGTCCCTGAAGCCGCTGTGGAGTCCCTTCCTGGAGATGTACAGGACCAAGAAGTTCTTTGTAGTAACCATGGAGTTTGTAGGTGGGATTTCGCTGGGGTTGCTTGGGCTCAGTCTTCCGCTGCCGGGCTACTACCGTTACAGCGTGACGTTGTTCGCCATGATCGCTTTCTGGTCATCCACGCACGACATCGCCGCCGACGGCGTTTACATCGCGAGCTTGAATCCGAAGCAGCAGGCAGCTTACGCCGGATGGCAGGGCGGCTTCTATAACGTGGCGAGGTTTTTCTCTCAGGGTGGATTGCTGATTCTTGCCGGTTATCTCGAAAGCCGCATGCCGGTTGTGCGGGCTTGGCTGATTATCTTTAGTTCCGTAGGACTGATTCTCGTTGTTCTCAGTCTTTATCACGCCCTCATTTTGCCGAGAGTAGGGGAGGAGCGTCACGCACGCAGTGTGAGGGAAGTGGTTGCGACTTTCTGGGAAGTGGTTGTGATCTTCTTTCGTAAGCCCCACATCTGGTTCCTCATTCTCTTTATCATCCTGTACCGAATGGGCGAAGGTCAGGTTGTCAAGGTGGGTCCTCTCTTTCTCACCGACAGTCGCGCTCATGGCGGTCTGGGGCTCACCACGGCACAGTTCGGTGCAATCTACGGAACGTTCGGCACGGCCTCCTTCATTCTGGGATCGGTATTGGCGGGTTATTTCACGTCATGGAAGGGGCTGAAGCACACGCTGATCCCGCTGGTTGCTGTGATGAATCTGCCCATGGTTGCCTATCTCTATCTCAGTGTGGCGCTGCCTACGAGCAGCGCGCTGATTACGGCTGCTTTGGCCGCAGAGTTCTTCGGGTACGGCTTCGGATTCATCGGGGTCATCCTTCTGATGATGCAGGAAATCGCGCCGGGAAAGTACCAGACCGCCCACTATGCTTTTGGGACTGCATTGATGAACCTGGGCCTGATTCTTTCAGGTGTAACGAGCGGGTGGATTCAGTCGAGACTCGGTTATCGCAATTTCTTCATCTGGGTATTGCTGGCCGCGATTCCGGTACTAGTGATGTCCCGATTTGTGCCCATTCACGGGGCCCCGGCCGCACCGGTCGATACGGCGCTCGCAGAGGCTCGCGCAACGGAATGACACAACAAGGAATTCGTGGGCCCGCTCCGGGAAGGACCAATAAAACTTCATGGGGAACGATTCCAACACAACCGATGTACCACTGAAGGCAGCAATTCTGGCAGCCGGGCAAGACGCCAATACTGCGGATGGGGAGCCGCTCTTCCTCAAGAAACTGGGCGACCACACCATCTTACAAACGGTCTTAAACAACGCCGCCGAGGTGATCGCGCCCGCTGACACGTACATCGTCGTCGGCTACCACGCCAGGCAGGTGAGGGAACACGTTGGGTCAGAGTTTCATTTTGTAGAGCAGCCGACTGCGCTCGGCACAGGCGACGCGGTTAAAAGGGTTTGCGAAGCCATTCCCGATTTTCAGGGCAACTTGCTCATCTTGTACGGCGACACGCCGCTATTTCGCACGGCTTCGATCCAGGGACTGCTAAACCGACATCGTTTGAAGCAAGCACACCTGACCCTCTTGACCGCCGTGGGGGACTGCTGTCTTCCGTATGGGCGCATTATCCGCGATTCCGGCGGACAGATTATCGACATCATTGAGGACACCGAGGCGACGCCCGAAGTGCGCGCTATCCGCGAGATTAATGTCGGGGCCTACGTGGTCAGCGCACCTGTGATAGCCGAGGCCCTTCGTAGGCTTTCGCCCTCGCCGATCGACGGCGACTACCGGCTTACAGACTGTGTGCATCAACTGATCCGTTCGGGTCTGAAGGTCGAGAATTACCAGCTTTACGATCAAGATGAAGTGCAGGGGATCAATTCCGACGCTGATTTCGAACGCGCGGAATTCATCTTGCAGAAGCGGTTATATCGGCCAAGGCGCCAGGAGGAGCAGAACCTCATTGCGTTCGGCACCGGAGGCTGGCGCGCACTCATCGGAGAAGGCTTTACATTGCACAACGTGCGCCGCCTGACGCAGGCGCTGGCCAATGAAATCACGCGAAAGTCGCTGGAAAAGCGCGGCGTCATTATTGGCTACGACCGGCGATTCTTGTCGAAGCAAGCTGCCGAAGCAGCGGCCGAGGTCTTCGCAGGTAACGATATTCCGGTAATTGTCCAGTCTGAGGATGCTCCGACGCCGCTGATTACTTACGCCACGGCGATCAAGGGCTCGGCTTACGGACTAATGTTCACCGCCAGCCACAACCCCCCTGAGTGGAATGGCCTGAAGGTATTTCATGGCGACGGCTCGTTGTTGCTGGATCAGGAAACCCGCCAGATTGAAAAGGAAGCGAATGCTCTCAGCCCTACGGAGGCCATCAAACTGGAGCTGGATCTCGGATTGGAAGCGGGAATCGTCGAGAAAAACGACTTCACCAACGAGTATGTGGATGCCGTCGAGAGACTCATCGACCTCGAGAAGATCCGTGAAGCTGGTCTGAAAGTTATCGTCGATCCCATGTATGGCGTGGGTCAGCTCACGCTGGGAACCGTCCTTACGGAAGCGCGCTGCCGGGTGACATTCATTCATGAGCGGCATAATCCCTTGTTCGGTGGGCGGTCGCCCGCGCCGAATGCAGACGCCCTTCGGCTGCTTAGTTCAGAGATGCAAGAGGAAAGCTACGACCTTGGTCTCGCCATGGACGGTGATGCGGACAGGGTCGCAATCCTTGACGAGCGTGGTGAATACGTCTCCATCAACGACGTGCTGCTGCTGCTGTACTGGTATCTGCACGAAGTTCGGGGGGAGCGCGGCGGTGTAGTGCGCAACCTTTCGACGTCGCACTTGCTCGATCGAATGGCAAAGCACCTTGGTGAGCAATGCTATGAGACGCCAGTGGGATTCAAGCACATTGTTTCGACCATGGTGGAGAACAACGCCGTGCTCGGGGGCGAGTCGTCGGGTGGATTGACGATTCGAGGACATATCCTGGGGAAAGACGGCATTTTTGCGTGCTCACTGATTGTGGAGATGCTTGCGAAGACCGGCCACACCGTATCCCAGTTGCTGCAACGCGTGTACGCCATAACCGGCCGCCTGTATTACGTGGAAGAAAGTCTGCCTGCGACCCCTGAAATGAGGATCGCCGTCCCCAGGCGCATGAAAGACACGCCCAGTAGTCACATCGGTCCCTATCCGGTTGTGGGCATCTCGCACATGGATGGCACAAAGCTTCTGCTGGAGAACGACAATTGGGCGCTGCTACGATTCTCGGGCACCGAACCTGTGCTGCGACTGACGGTGGAAGCCGACACACCGGGAAAGGCCGAAGAGCTGCTCCAGTGGTTACGGCAGTTTGTTACGGCGGACAGCGGGAGACATAGCGAGACTGTTCCAGTTCACTAGCGGAGACAATCCTTGCGATACGGATATTTTGACAATCAGAACCGGGAGTATGTCATCGATCGCGTCGATGTACCGGTTTCCTGGACGAACTATCTCGGCGTGCGCGACATGTGTACCGTGATCTCGCATAATGCAGGAGGGTATTCGTTCTACGCAAACGCCGAGCACCATCGCATCACACGGTTTCGGCAGAACGGCGTGCCGCTCGACCGTCCCGGGCACTATGTTTACCTGCGCGACGACGACACTGGCGAGTACTGGTCGCTATCGTGGCAGCCCGTCGGTAAGGATCTGAAGACCGCGAAATATGAATGCCGCCACGGGTTGTCGTACTCGAAATTCTCTTGCGAGTTCAGCGACATCAAGGCCGAGCAGACACTGTTCATCCCCATCGAAGATGACGTCGAGCTGTGGGATGTGCGTATCCAAAACGCCGGCACCAGGCCACGCAAGCTGAGTGTGTTCTCGTATGTGGAGTTTTCGTTTCATCACATCGAAATCGATAACCAGAACTTGCAGATGAGTCTGTACGCCGCAGGCTCGAGTTATTCCGACGGCATCATCGAATACGACTTCTTCTACGAGCCATGGACATTTCATTACATGGCTGCCAGCTTCGAGCCGGACAGCTATGACTGCGTCCGCGATAAATTCCTTGGCAACTACCGGACGGAAACCAACCCTATTGGGGTTGAGCGCGGGACGTGCCACAGCACAACCGAGCTAGGCGGTAATCACTGCGCAGCTTTGCATAAGCGGCTGACGATCGTCCCTGGCGAAGAGAAGCGTGTCGTCTTCATGCTGGGAGTGGGGCCGCGTTCAACCGGGAAGCAAATCAGGTCCAAGTATTCCGACACGACCGCAGTGGATGCGGCCTTCGAAGCGCTGCGCCAGTATTGGCAAAAGAAGCTGGAGGTTTTCCAGTGCAAGACTCCGAATGAAGGCCTCGACACGATGACCAACATCTGGACCCTCTACCAGGCCGAAACCTGTGTGGTGTGGTCGCGGTTCGCGTCGTTCATCGAAGTCGGCGGGCGCACCGGCCTTGGCTATCGCGATACATCCCAAGACGTGATGAGTGTCGTACACACCAATCCTGCGAAGAGTCGCCAGAGAATTCTCGAACTGCTGCACGGACAAGTAAGTTCGGGATACGGGTTGCATCTGTTCGATCCCGACTGGTTCGACGCCGAGAAGCAGAAAGCACCCGGGTTTAAGTCACCAACCATCGCACACGCACCTTCACACGACCAGATGATTCACGGACTGGAGCACACCTGCTCCGACGATGCGCTCTGGCAGGTCGTGACAATTTGTGAGTACGTCAAGGAGACCGGCGAGCTATCGCTGTTGGACGAGATAGTGCCGTTCGCCGATGAGGGCGATGCGACGGTTTACGAGCATCTGAAGCGGGCACTGGATTTTTCAGCCGCGCAAATAGGAGCAACCGGCATCTGCAAGGGTCTGCGAGCAGACTGGAACGACTGCCTGAACTTGGGCGGAGGCGAAAGCGCCATGGTGTCGTTTATGCACCATTGGGCGCTGCGGGCCTTTGTGGAAGCTGCGACGTACCTTGGTCGATCGGATGACGCGACAAAATACTCGGCCATGGCCGATCGAGTGCGGCAGGCCTGTGAACGAGAACTGTGGGACGGTGAGTGGTATCTCCGTGGCATCACAGCGAAGGGGTTAAAGGTCGGCAGCAAGGAGAACGAAGAAGGCAAAGTCTTCATCGAAAGCAACACCTGGGCAGTGGTGTCCGATGCAGCGTCGGCTGACCGTGGCCGCTCGGCGATGGATGCGGTCGACAGGCATCTGTACTCGCCTTATGGAATACACCTGCTGTGGCCAGCCTTCTCCAAGCCCAATGACGATATTGGATTCGTCGGTCGCGTGTACAAGGGCATTAAAGAGAACGCTGCTATCTTCAGCCATCCCAATCCTTGGGCGATCATTGCCGAATGCAAGTTGGGACGAGGCGACCGCGCCATGAAGTTTTACAACTCGCTGCTCCCCTATAACCAAAACGACAAGATCGAAGTCCGCGAGGCCGAGCCGTATTCTTATTGCCAATTCGTAATGGGGAAAGACCACACTGCTTTTGGACGGGCGCGTCATCCCTGGCTCACCGGCAGTGGCGGATGGAACTACACGGCTGTAACTCGATGGATTCTAGGGGTACGCCTTAGCTTCGCGGGGCTAGTCATCGATCCCTGCGTCCCTGCCGACTGGAAGCATTTCGAAGTCAAGCGTCAATGGCGCGGTGCGACCTACAACATCCGGGTCGAGAATCCCAGTGGAGTGCAAAAAGGTGTGGCGTCGTTGACGCTCAACGGAAAGGCCGCAACCATGCCGATTCCTCCGCAACCAGCCGGCACGGTACATGACATCGTAGTGACCATGGGGTAGGAGTCGCCTGTTTCGGCGCAGAGCTAGCGGAACTCTTGAAAGATGTGCGCGAACTCCCATTCCTTCTGCTGGATGCCACTGCAGAACGGCGACACTTGCTTCGTGCAGCCGCCATTATCACGCCCAATGGACCAGAACGCTAAGAGTGCTACTGAATTGTTCGCAAGCGCATAGTTGAGAACAACCCTCGCATCGTCGAGTGTAAACGTCTCTCCTGTGGAATCGTTGGCGCCAATCATCGGCGTGATCCCTACACGCGCTCGCAGACCCAGTAACTTCAGTTGGTAAGCTGCAACAGCCGCGGCAGCGACTGCGGCTGGCCCCATCGCTCCCGTGCGTACTGGCGAACCATAGTCCATCGTCATCAGGTTCACCACGGATACGGGCGTGCCGAATTTCACAGTGCTTTCGATCACGTTGACCGCTAGATCGGTCAGCCCCGCCGGAGTAGCCGGCAAAGTGTAGTTGATTTGCAAACCAGGATTAGCAGCGACCAGCGACTTGAGCGCTTGACTCCGGAGATCGATCGACATCGGGTCCTCAATCGCTGTATGTTCTACGTCCAGGTCCAGCACCTGCGTCTTGTACTTGTCGACGACAGACTGATACGCGCCTTGCAAGCTTGGCACGTCTTTGCATACCTGCGCCAACTCCAGCCCGTCGTAGCCACCGAACGCGACGATAATGTCGCCTCCTGCCTTCCTGAGTTTGGCGACATCATCCGCAATCGTCTGGTCGTCGGCTACGGCACCGGTACCTCCCCATGCCGGAGCACAACCTTGACCCGAGACTACGAAGGCCAGGGTGAAGACTTTGACGCCCGACGCCGACTGAAGCTTCATGAGGCTCGTCTTGAGCTTCGTCATGTCGACATACGGCGCAAATATTCGCCGCGGCGTGGTCGCCGGAGGAGGAGCCTGAGCGACGGCAGGTAAGCTAAGTGATCCTGAAACCACAAATACAACCAGGAACAAATGCACGAGGGTTCGAGACATAAGATGCCTTGCTGAGCAGAACCAGCCTAGCAGAACATCCTGCGCGTCTCTGTGATGGGGGTTATTTGAGGCTGACTTGCAGTAAACCCGAGTCGGGCTCTTCTACCGCTCGAATCGCGCCACAATTGTCCACCACCCAATGGGCGCCCGCGGCGACAAGTTCGCGATCCGTCGATGTAGTGCGTAACCCGATAACCCTGGCGCCAGCGGCGTTGCCTGAGAGAACCCCCGCAGGCACATCCTCGATCACAATACATTCAGCTGGCGGAAAGCCCAAAACACTCGCTCCTTTTAGATAAGGTTCGGGGTCAGGCTTCCCTCGAGCGATCTCGCTGGACGTAACCATTGTTGCCGGACGCGGCAAACCCGCCGCACGGACACGTACCTCGGCCAACGGTCGCGTACAGGAGGTAACGATGGTCCAGCGATGGGACGGCAGGGAACTTAGTAGCGCTAAGGCACCGGGTAACGGTATTACGCCGTCGAGGTCTTCCATTTCCTCGCGTTCGAGCCTGCGGTTTTCGGCTTCGTGGTCGATACCCGGGAGTAGCTCACGCAGCGACTCGATACTCGGCCGGCCGTGCGCTTCGCGTACCGTCTTCTCCGGGTCGAACCCGTGCTCGATCGACCACTTGTACCATACCCGCTCAATCGCCGGGGTGGAATCAACCAATACACCGTCTAGATCGAAAAGAAGTGCGCTGGCAAAGATCACCATGACGGCATGATAACGTAGCCTGGGCGGTCTGAAGCGAGCGCACGGCCACAACTCGGTTGACAAAACAAGAAGCGTTCTCTAGCGTTCTCGTGTACGTACACGATAAGGGTCTGCCCGGTTTCATCGAATGTCCAGAAGGAACAATAGATGACGAATGCCGTAGCCGTGTTTGTCACGGAACGTCTGGTCCACCTTTCCCCCGTCGACATCGTAATTATCGCCTTCTACTTTGCCCTCGTGCTGGCAATTGGCTGGTATCTCCAGGGCCAGTCCAATACGGGCGAAGACTTCTTCATGGCCGGGCAGGGAAATGACGGCTTGGATTGCCGGTCTAAGCTTCCTGTCCGCGAACCTCGGATCCCTGGAGCTCATGGGATGGGCTGCTGCGGCATATCAGTACGGAATTCTGGCGACCCACTGGTATTGGATCGGTGCCATCCCGGCGATGCTGTTTCTCGCCTTGGTGATGATGCCGTTCTATTACATCTCCAAAACGCACTCCGTCCCCGGGTATCTGAAGCTGCGGTACGGGGAAGCGGCACGAACCCTTTCGTCGGTTTCATTTGCTTTCATGACCGTGCTGATGAGCGGCATCAATATGTACTCGATGGCGCTGGTGATGAAAGTTGTGCTCGGTTGGGATATCAACTTCAGTATCTGGGTGTCGTCGATCACGGTCGCGATTTACGTCGCGCTGGGTGGACTACGTTCCGCAATCTTTAACGAAGTCTTGCAGTTCATCCTGATCTGGGCTGGCGCACTGGTCATACCGGTAATGGGGCTGATCGAAGCGGGTGGATGGTCGAATCTTAAGGCGCAGATTGCGGTGCGAGCTTCGTCCGAGTACACGCACCTGTGGTCCACGCTGGGAACGTTCAAAGACAATCCGATGGGAATCCACTGGACGGGCATCGTGCTCGGGTTGGGTTTCGTAATTTCGTTTGGGTACTGGACGACCGACTTCCTGGTAGTGCAGCGCGTTTTGTCGGCGAAAGACCTGCGTGCTGCCAAAATGGCTCCGATTATCGGCGGGGCGTTCAAGATGTTCGTGCCGTTTATCGTGATCCTTCCTGGACTGCTGGCCCTGGCGGTTCTGCCGCAGAAGTTGGTGGGTGAGGGGGCGGCAGTTGCGTCGGGAGGCCACAGCTACAACGAAGTTTTGCCGCTGATGCTAGCCCGATACGCGGGGCCTGGGCTGCTCGGCCTCGGTATCACGGCGCTGATCGCCGGATTCATGTCCGGCATGGCGGGCAATGTCAGCGCATTCACCACCGTGTGGACGTATGACATCTATCGGGCGCTGATCAACAAGAACGCCAGCGACGAGCACTACGTAAAGATGGGTCGCTGGACGACAATCGTCGGCGTGCTGATCTCGGTTGGCACAGCGTACCTCGTGATGTCGTTTCTGAGCATCATGGATTACGTGCAGGCGCTGTTCAGCTTCTTCATTGCACCGTTGTTCGGCACGGTAGTGCTGGGCATGCTGTGGAAGCGCACTTCGCCGCAAGGGGGTTTCTGGGGTCTGCTGGCAGGTACGGTGTCGTCGATCGGCATGTGGGCCTGGGTGAAGGCGGATCCATCGGCTTTGCGCTACGTGGCGCTATCGCCCAATGCGCGCGATATGGCGGAGAACATGTATCGCGCACTGTGGTCTTGGATTGTCTGCGTCATTGTGACAGTGGTAGTGAGCCTGTTGACCAAACCCAAGCCCGATGCTGAGTTGGTCGGACTTGTGTATGGCGTAACTCCAATTCCACAAGAAGGGGACGTTCGGTTGTGGGAGCGCCCTATCTTCTGGGGCGCGGTAGTTTTTGTTGTTTTCGTGCTATTTAACATCTACGTCTGGTAAGGAGACCCATGCGAAAAGGCGGCGGCATCTCAATCTGGTTTTTTGTCGGCGTTTCGCTCCTGGTCAATGGAGCCCTGATTCTCGGCGCGGGGCTGTGGGAAGTGGTATATCCTCCGCCGAATCCGGTAGTGTTGTTCCGCCTCCATGCCAATGTATGGTGGGGAGCGGTGCTGCTGTTGCTGGGGATCCTGTACAGCTTAAAGTTCTCGCCAAAGCGCGTTTCGTAGCGGCTGCAAACGGCGGGAGTATACTGCGCAATCGGAGACCGAATGAGATCCATATTCTTTGTGTTGGTGTTATTCGCAATGACAGCGCAATCCTTTGGCAAGGTTTCGAAACAGCCAGCAGGCTCGGCCGACGGCAAGGCGGTCGATCTCTACACGCTGCAGGACGGCAAAATTACCGTCAAGATTCTCACCTATGGCGGCATCGTAATGTCGCTGGAAGCGCCGGACCGAAACGGCAAATCGGCCGACATCGTACAAGGTTTCGACTCGCTCGACGGATATGTCAAGACCGGCAATAAACCGTACATGGGCGCCATCATTGGCCGCTACGCTAACCGCATTGCCGGCGGCACGTTCCAGTTGAATGGTCAGACTTACCATGTTCCGAAGAACGACGGCGACAACGCGCTGCACGGCGGAATCAACGGCTTCAACAAGAAGGTTTGGGCGGGGAAAGAGATTAAAGACGGCGTCGAGCTGACTTACGTCAGCAACAACGGAGAAGAAGGCTTTCCCGGCACGCTGACCACGACCGTGCGCTATACCCTCGTGGGCAACGAGCTGCGCATTGAATATTCGGCAACGACCGATGCCGATACCGTTCTGAATCTGACCAATCATTCCTACTTCAACCTTAAGGAGCAGGGAAGCGGCGACATTCTCGGTACCGAGATGAAGATCTACGCCCATCGTTATACCCCTGCGAATGCGAACCTCATCCCGATTGGCGAACTGGCGCCAGTAGCAGGAACGCCCTTCGACTTCCTTAAATCGACCGTTATCGGATCGCGCATCGATTCAGACAATGAGCAACTGAAACTGGCACACGGCTACGATCAGAACTGGGTCCTCGACGGCAGCGGCAAGAAAGTCGAGTTGGCTGCGGAGGCTTACGAGCCGACTACCGGGCGCGTACTGGAAGTGCTGACCGATCAGCCTGGAATCCAGTTCTATACCGGGAACTTCCTGGATGGCAGCGTTACCGGAACCGCGGGCAGGGTGTACAACCGGCGCTATGCGTTCTGTCTGGAGACTCAGCACTATCCGGATTCTCCCAATCATCCGAAGTTTCCGAGCACCGAACTGAAGCCGGGTCAGACCTTTCATTCCATGACGATCTACCGATTCTCCGCTCGCTGAGCAAGCAGGGCATCAGGAATGGCTTAACTTCTGGTGCTCCTGTCTTCACCGCCTATTCACTAACCAGATACATTCTTCATCATTCACTGACATTTCATCGTCGGAATCGGGCGCTTCGGGGATACTAGTTGGTAAGCAAGCGCGATGTGGCACTTGCTTGCGACCGAAGATCACCAATGCCTCGACTGAGCAATGCCGCGCGCGATGATCGCGAACCGACTGCAAGGTGGCGTTTGGATTTCCACACCAAATCCACAGGTGAACGCATTCACGTCGCAGCAGTTTGCTATCGGCTGAAAGAAGATTCGCTCGAGTTTCTGCTGGTCCGAACGCGCAGCGGCCGTTGGACGTTTCCCAAGGGCGGTGTTGACGGAGATGCAACCCATGCCGAAGCTGCTGCTCGCGAGGCGTACGAGGAAGCAGGGGTAAAGGGCCGAATCGAAAACGACGCCTTCCATTGGTACTTCCACACCAAGCGGAACCGGTTTCGAGCAGGCCGCTCAACCGTTCCTGTCCAAGCACACCTCTGTGAGGTGAAGCGCCTGGTTGAGCCCAAAGAAGCCTATCGCAATCCCACTTGGTTCAAGATCGAGAAAGCGCGAGAGCGCTTACGAGAGAACCGCAGCGAGGAACTGGCCCAAGAAATCCTTCGGGTCATCGACTACGCTGCTGCCCGCATACGAACGCGGGAGTAAAAATAAAAAGACACGCCCGCATGGTTCGGGAAGTTTCAAAGCCAGCTTGTATCAACACCCCTCCCTCCCCAGCCCCTTTAGAATGATTTGGTTACAGAGTGATTGTCGCGCAAAGTCCTGCAACTGCGAGACTTAGACGTACAGGATTCTAAACAAAGGAGTTAGCGCGGGGTTGCGAAGCAGCTTTCGAATTGTCAAAGACCTGACGAAAGGCCAGATGCGTGGCCAAGAGTCAGGCAGAGACACGACTCCCTCCACCCAACTTTCTGTTTTATTTACAAGACCGGGCGGTCGGGCGATAGGGCGCAGCTCACAGAACTCGGTGATAAGGCAGGAGCGGAATCCCCGCTCGGGCTAGTTTGGTTCTTCGGTTGGAATTGCCGTGATCTCTTTGGAGTGGCGCATGTAGTTGGGCCAGATGAAGCGCAGGGGTGATTTCAGGCCCTGCACGAACAGGTAGCGCAGGATTTCCCACTGCTCGCGCCCGCTGACGTCATAGGCACGTAGCCCCACGTAGGCGGCGATGCTGAAGCTGACGAACAGGTTCAGGACGAAGATCACCGCGATTCCCGCGATGGCCTGGTAGAACCAGGTGCGACCCATGCTTCGGGCCCCGAAGTGGGCGACGGCCAGGGCGAGGGTGCCGGTGGAGAGCGTGACGTGGCGGACGTCGAGGGGAATTCCGAAGAACTTGCCGATGATCGGCGTGAACCCCAGCAGATATCCGAGCACGATGCTGGTGCTCCAACCGCCCAAGTTCCGCTGCAAGGAACGGGATATTTTTTTCATGCGCGCCTGCCCGACACTGAACCCGAGAGGATGCTGCGCGACAGCGTCGGTAAGGCGGTAGTAAACGGCGAAATTCTCGAACCATCCGCCGGCAAGGGCAGCCATCCAAAGGATCACGCCGGTAACGGCGGCGTAGAAGGCGGTACCGGAGGCCATGGGATCGAGCGTCTCGTAAACGTGGGTGGCCGATTCATGCGCCAGGTAGGATTGCGAGAAGACGAGCAACCACAACCTCTCAAAGAAGAGAGCGCCGATACTGACGGCGAGGACATTTCCGAGGGCCGCCGCGAGTTGAGTGCTGGTGATGCGCGAAACGAACTCCGTCAGCTTGTTTTCACGTTCTACGCCACGGTTCTCGCGGATGATTCCCGCGAAGGTCGCGGCGGTAGCGGCGGGCTGTTTGGTAGCCAGAACAAGACCCAGAACCTGCAGGAAAATGAAGCTGACCGCGTAATTGGTGCCGGCGAAGAAGCCCTCGACGAACAGCGGGAAGTGGGCGTCATAGACGCGCAGCTTCACGGCGGCGGTGATGACGGTGAGCAAGCCGCCTCCGATGGCCGCGGCCCACATGTGCCAGTACTCACCGCGATTGTGGGCGATGTAATGTTCGCCGCTGTGTCCGGTGCGCTCCACCATCTTGCGGGCGATGAGGTTCAAATTGTCGCTGAGCAGGGAAGAGAAACTCAGGTCGGCGAGACGGCCCTCGATGAGGTGACCGAGAAGCCCATGCAGTGCAGCGATCATCGATTCGCGAGTTTCGGCCGTGAGCACGTCGGCGATAGATTCCATTCGCGCAAGGCAGGCCGATATCTTGCGCAGGTCGAAGATCAACTCCACGCTGACGCCTTCGGTCTCCATGTGATGGTGTACCTGGACCATCTCGCCGCGGCAGCGCTGAACGATGCCCCGCCAGCGGGTGAACTCGGCCTTTCGTTCTTCCGAATCGGGAGCATGAACCAGTTCTTCGGTAGAAGCCAGAATCTGATAGAAGGGCGAATCGACGACACTGACGGACGGGGTGCGCTGCCTGACCTCGGGGTTGAGGCCCAAGGCGCTGACACGCGAACTGAGCAGGCGCATGGCTTCCTGCAAGTCCTGGTGCTCGCGGAGGGCGAATTCCGCGCTTTCCGGTGGCGTGAGGACGGTGATCAGACGTCGAAACAGATCGGGAGGGCTCTCCAGAAAGCCCGTTGCGCTCTGCTGGTTGGGATAAAGCGTAACCAGCAGTTTCGCGGCGTCGGATTCTTCGCGCGCCAGCGGCAAAAGTCGGCCAGAAATGCGATGACCGACTTCGGAAACGAAGCTATGGTCGGAGGGGATTCCTGCTTCGGCGAAGAGGCCGATGCAGTTCATCTTTGCGAGGAGGTCGGAGAAGCTTTCCTGGAATCGTACCCTCTCTTCGGGATAGCTCTCAAGAAATTCGACGAGGCCCGCGACCCCGGCGAGGTCAGCCTGCGAGCGAGGCTTCTTGCGCATCCAGCGGACGATGTTTACTAGCGCGGCGATACGTTTGCGGAGCGTCTTGGCGGTGCAGAAATCGTCCGCCAGGCTGCGAAGTTCCGTGGGGACGACGTGTGCGGGAGGTGATGCTTGATTGAGTGGCTCAATCGACACGTTTCCATTCTGCATTACAAGGGGCGGGATGGGAACCCACAATTGCCAAGGGCCGGCAATTGTCGGCCACGCGGAGAACGTATGCCGTCCCTGCCGGGGGACTCGGGGATTGATCGACGTTTTCCCAGCGGTGAAGCGCTGGGCTTAGATGTGTCGGCCCTCCGGGCCTAGAGTCTGACGGTCATGGAACGCGATTTAGACGGCTTCGCTGGTCATGATGAACAGGGGCTTCATCTCGAAGCTCTTGTAAAAGGGCCGCAGGCGATCGACGTTGTAGTGCTCTTTCACATTGACGACCTTCTTGGTTGCGGTGACAACCTCGATCGGCATGTTGTCATAGCGGCCGTTCTTCAGTACTACCAGACGCCCATGGATCTTGCCGAGCAGAAGATCAAGGGCCAGGTTGCCGTAGGCCATGGGAACGATGGAATCGATGGCGTCCGGATCGCCGCAGCGGACCAGGTACCCCAGCTTCTGGTTGATGGTGTCAACGGTTTTACCGTTGTTGTACTTGGGCGAAAGCTCCTTCAGCCTCTCGGAAACCAAATCACCGATCCCGCCGAGCTTCTTGTGGCCGAAAGCGTCGGCGGCATCGCGCTCGAAGATCATCTCGCCGCCTTCAAACATTGCGCCTTCGGAGACGAGCACCACGGAGTAATGGCTCGGGTTGCGGCGCCGATCTTCGCTTAGCAATTCTGTCAATCTTTCGATGTTGAACCTATGCTCGGGAATCACGCAGCGATTGGCGGTACCTGCCATGGTTGGGAGCATGGCGCTGAAGCCGGCGTACCGGCCAAAAACCTCGAGGACCATGAATCGTTCGTGCGAGCCGGCGGAAGTGCGCAGCCGGTTGGTCATCTCGATCGTGCGGGTGACGCAAGTGCTGAAGCCTATGCAGTAGTCGGTGCCGGGAACGTCGTTGTCCATCGTTTTCGGGATCGCGACGACCTTTACGCCCTCCTGATAGAGGCGAACACCGTAGCTCAGGGTGTCATCGCCACCGATGGGAATGAGGCTTTCGATGCCCAGCCACTCGAGATTCTTGAGGACTTCCGGCGTCAGGTCGTTCTTCTCGGCGTTGTAGCGTGTCCTGAAGATGCTTCGGGACACTCGCCTTGCTGACTTTGCTCGGGTTCGTGCGGGAGCTATGCAGAAAGGTGCCGCCAGTTCGTCCAGCGCGATTGACCAACTCTTCGGTAAGTATCTGGTAGTTATCGCTGTTGTCGTACTCGGCATCACGAACGGTATCGACGAGGCTGGCCCATCCGCGTCGCAGTCCGATGACGCTGTAGCCTTCGCTGAGGGCCCGAATCGTTACCGCGCGAATCGCAGGATTCAGTCCTGGGACGTCGCCACCGCCGGTCAAAATTCCGATAACACCTTTTTTGCCGCTAGTAACCATGATGAATGCATACCTCCAAGTAGGAATATTCCATTAAACATGAGAGGCGCACGCCCCCGCTGTGACGTTACGCACACCGGATGTGGGTTCGTCCCTCGCCTGTAAGGGTCGCTGAACTAAATGTAACTGTTTGTATCGAGCGAGGTTGGGCGTCGAAACCACCCATCGTGTCATCCAATTCATCCATCGGGCGGAGAGGCCGCGGAGATTGCGGTACTCTAATACGGACTTTGCGCCCTGACGGGAAAGGGAAGCGCTTACGATGGCCACCGCGACTACCAAGCCGCTCAACGACCAGGACCTGCGAGATCTCGGTTTCGGAGCTGTGGTCTCGCGCGAGAGTCAGCTACGTCTGTTGAATCGCGATGGCAGCTTCAATGTGAGGCGGACGGGGCTGGGATTCCGGTCGTCGTTCAGCGCCTACCACGTTTTTCTTACCATGCCGTGGTGGGCATTCTTCTGCACGACCGGCCTGATGTACTTCCTCGCAAATGCCATGTTTGCAGCAGCGTACCTGGCGTGCGGGCCGGGCTCTCTCGGAAGCGAGACCGCCGGTATGGAGCACCACACGTATCTGCGGGCGTTCTTCTTTAGCGTACAAACGCTCTCGACGATTGGATATGGGCAGGTCGTACCGATTGGCACAGCAGCAAACGCCATCGTGACGCTCGAAGCGCTGGTGGGGTTGTTTGGTTTTGGAATCGTCACCGGTCTGTTGTTTGCCCGGTTTTCGCGACCGACGGCCAAGATCCTGTTCAGTGAGCACGCATTGATCGCGCCGTATCAGGGCATAAAGGCCCTGGAATTCCGGGTTGCCAATGCACGTTCGAATGAGCTGATCGAGGTGACGGCGAAGGTATTGTTCAGCCGGTTTGAAGATACCGACGGCGTCCGCACGCGGCGGTATTATTCCCTGCCACTGGAGCGGAGCGGTGTAACGTTCCTTCCGCTCACGTGGACGGTTGTGCATCCCATCGACGAGAAGAGCCCCATGTTTGGCGAAACACCCGACTCGTTGAATGCAACGCAGGCGGAGATATTAGTTCTGCTCAGCGGTTTCGACGAAACCTTTTCGACCACGGTACAGACACGCACGTCTTTCGTCCCGTCTGAAGTTCTTTGGGGATATCGTTTCGCAAATGCATTCGTGATCAGCCAATCGACGAGCAAGAAGGTTGCGGTGGATATGCGCCAGTTTGACAAGGTCGAGGCGGCACAATTCTCACTCAACCGTTGATTGCTTGGCGATAGTCTGCAAGAATGGCGGGCTGTAGGGGAAGTCTGCTGGAGTTGGATCCTATTCGTAACCGTCCAACCTTTACCGCTGAGGCCGCGAGGTCCCCAGCGCGCAACTAATCGATAGGAGGAATCATGGCGGAAACGGTATTGGATAACGTGAAACGTGCGTCGGGCTGGTCCATCACATTGGCTGTTCTGATGATTCTGGCCGGCATGCTGGCAATCTTTGCGCCGCTGTTTGCGGGCGTGATTATCGTTTACGTGGTGGCGTGGACCGCCATCTTCAACGGCGGCGCGCAGATCGTTTACGGATTTCGCGCACATAGCGGGGGACGGACCGTCCTCGAGATCCTGCTGGGCTTGTTGTATATCGCCGCCGGCGTGTTCATCCTGATGCATCCGGGCAGTGGTTTGCTGGCGTTGACGTTGGTGATAGCGTGCTTCCTGGTGATTTACGGCGTGTTTGCCCTTGTATTGGCGTTTCAGCTTCGGCCCCACTCGGGTTGGGGATGGGTACTGTTCGATGCCATCGTCACGATCCTGCTTGGAATACTGATTTGGGCCCACTGGCCGATCAACAGCGCATGGGTGGTCGGTACTCTGCTCGGAATCAGCTTTGTCGTGTCTGGCGTGTCGCGGTTGATGTTGTCTCTCGCGGTGCGCAACCTAACCACGCGGGCGGCATAAGGTTCGAAGTAGTCGGATTGGCCGCGCACGAGGCGCGGCCTTTTTCTCGAGGACAGCCCCCGGGCGGAGGGGACCGTCCTTCGCCGTTGCAGCAAATCGCGGAAAAGTCAGTGGCAGCCTGAATCCTCGAGCGTGCCGTAGAATCTAGTAATCTTAACCAGGTTGCAAATTTCGACCGAAATGGTCTGAGCGAGCCTACCTCTCCTTACGAGATGAAGACCCAATTTATGTCATGTCAGCAAAATCTATTACGGCCCCGCTCGCTTGTGAAGCTGCTTAGTGGCGTGAGTGTCGCTGCGGTGGCGCTTGTTCTCCTCATTGGTTGCAGCAAAGGTCGAGCCGAGGCGCCGCAGGGGCCTCCGGTGATGCCGGTCAAGGTGCAGACGCTAGGGGCCCAAGAACTAGGGAATACATCGTCGTACGTAGCGACCATTAAGTCGCGCAATTCGGCGACGATCATGTCGGACGTGGAGGGATGGATTTTCGCGATCCATGTCCACTCGGGAGACCGGGTAAAACGTGGGCAATCGCTAATGGAGATTGATCCACGGAGGCAGGCGGCGACGGTTTCGAATTGGGAAGCGCAACGGGCGTCGAAAGAGGCGACGCTACAGTGGGCAAAGGTGCAACTGGACCGAGCGAAGTCGTTGACGGCCTCGGGAGTGATGAGCAAGCAGGACTTTGACCAGGCGCAATCTGCTTACAACGCAGCCGACGCGGATGTTAAATCGCTGGATGCGCAGATCAATCAGCAGCAAGTGCAATTGAAATACTTCAGCGTATTCGCGCCGGTGGACGGTACGGTAGGCGATATACCTGTTCACGTGGGTGATCGCGTCACAAATACCACGATGCTGACCACGATCGACGAACGGACGGGGCTGGAGGTGTATCTGCCGATTCCGTCGGAGCGCGCCAAAGAGGTCAAGATGGGGGCCCCGGTGGAGGTGCTGGATTCCGCGGGCAACGTCATCCTGAGGACGCGAGTGGACTTCATCTCGCCGCAGGTGGATACGTCAACGCAGTCGGTGCTGGTGAAGGCGCCTGCCGATCAGGCCGCCGACAGGCTGCGGTCCCTGGAACTGGTGACAGCGCGGATCACATGGAGCACGGAGACGGGGATCACGATTCCAGTGGTGGCAGTATCTCGTGTGAGCGGACAGTTCTTTGCGTTCCTTGCGGTACAGCAGGATGGGAAAGAGATTGCGCGGCAGGTGCCGTTGAATTTGGGGGAGATTTCGGGGAACTCCTACAAGGTAATCAGTGGTCTCAAGCCAGGCGACCAAGTCGTGGTGTCAGGGGGACAGAACCTGGCCGACGGCATACCAATCAAGATTGAGCAATAACCTGCACGCATCCGGATAAGGTGGCCTGGATTTGTTCGCTGACTTTTTTATCAAGCGTCCAGTTTTCTCGACGGTAACGTCGCTGTTCATTGTTATTGCGGGCGGCGTGTGCATTCCTTTCCTTCCAGTGGCGCAGTTTCCGCAACTGGCGCCCCCACAAGTTTCGGTCGCCTGCTTTTATACGGGCGCGAATGCGCAGGCGGTCGAGTCGGCGGTAACGACACCTTTAGAGCAGTCCATCAACGGCGTGGAGGGCATGCGCTACATGACCTCCAGCAGCGGCAACGACGGTAGCAGCACGATCACAGTGACGTTTGAGCTGACGCGTAGCCTCGACATTGCGGCGGTCGATATTCAAAACCGGGTTTCGGCGGTGAACGGACGGCTTCCGAACGAAGTAAAAACGACGGGCGTCGTCATTACCAAAGTCTCGAGCTCGTTTGTGCTGGGCGCGGGCGTATTCACCAGAGATAACCGTTACTCCGATCAATTTATCAGCAACTATCTCGACATCTATGTG
Source organism: uncultured Acidobacteriaceae bacterium (assembly GCA_963738905.1). Lineage (GTDB taxonomy): Bacteria > Acidobacteriota > Terriglobia > Terriglobales > Acidobacteriaceae > DASRAA01. The sequence continues at coordinate 469,362 of CAVTYG010000002.1, read as the reverse complement.
AAGGATGCCCTGAAGCGCCTGAAAGGCGTGGCAGATGTTGTCATCTTCGGGGAACGCAAATATTCGATGCGGCTGTGGCTGGATCCGGCACGATTGGCCGCCAGAGGACTGACAGCGTCGGACGTCGTGGGCGCCTTGGCGCAACAGAATGTGCAGATCGCCGCGGGCCAGGTGGGGCAAGCTCCGTCGGCCAAGAACCAGATGTTCCAGATCAGCGTGCGAGCGATTGGCCGGCTGACCGAGGCAGCCCAGTTCGAAGACATCATTCTCAAGTCAGGATCGAACGGAGCCCTGGTCAGGCTGAAAGATGTTGGCCGAGCTGAGCTCGGCGCGGAAGACTACAGCAGCACGCTGCGCTACAGCGGGTTCGATGCCATCGGAGTCGGCGTGAGCCAGCTGCCGACGGCGAACGCGTTGGATGTGGACAAGGAAGTGCGGGTGGAGCTGGAAAGGCTGTCGAAGCGATTTCCGCCCGGGTTGGAATACCAGATTGCGTTCGATTCGACGACATTCGTAGGGGACTCGATTAAAGAGGTCCTGAGGACCCTCGTAGAAGCGATCTTGTTCGTCATGCTGGTGATGTTCCTGTTCCTGCAGGATTGGCGGACAACACTCATCCCGGCAATTACGATTCCGGTTTCGCTGATTGGGGCGTTTGCCTTTATCAAGCTGCTGGGATTTTCCATTAATACGCTGACGCTTTTCGGAATCGTGCTGGCGACGGGTCTGGTGGTCGATGACGCGATTGTGGTGATCGAGAACATCCAGCGGCATATGGGGGAAGAGCACTGCGACTCGCACGTCGCCGCTTCCGAGGCCATGGGCGAGGTGACTGGCGCAGTCGTTGCCACGTCGTTGGTGCTGGTTTCCGTGTTCGTGCCGGTGGCTTTCTTCCCGGGAACGACCGGGCTGCTGTATCAGCAGTTTTCGCTGACGATTGCCTTCTCGATTGCGATTTCTGCTTTCAATTCACTGACGTTTACACCCTCGTTGTCAGCGCTGTTGCTGAAGCCGGAGAGCGAGGACAAGAACTTCTTCTTCCGTGGCATCGAGCACGTGATTCATCGCACAACGGTGCTATACACAGCCTCGGCGCGAAGGGCGATTCGCCTGCGGTACTTAGTGTTAGTGGTGTTCTTTCTCGGGTTGGCAGCGACCTACGTTGTCTATAAGCGCATTCCAACCGGGTTCGTTCCCGATGAGGACCAGGGCTATTTCATTGTCAACGTGCAGGCGCCGCAGGGAGCGTCGCTGGAATACACCTCGTTGGCGATGCGGCAGGTGGAGGGAATCCTGGGGAAGCTGCCGGACGTTGAGGGCACTTTTGCGATTATGGGCTTCAGCTTTACGGGGAACGGACCCAACAAGGGCATCATTTTCGTTCCCTTGAAGCCGATTGACAAGCGCAAGGGGGAGTCCCATTCCGCCAGTGCAGTCCTCAACAGTGTGCGTGGACCGCTTAGCCAAATCACCGATGTACAGGCTTTTCCGTTTTTGCCGCCACCGATCGCAGGCATTGGCAACTTCGGAGGGTTTACGTTCGAGATCATGGACGAGGGGGGGCACAGCCTGCAGGAGTTGTATAACGTGGCGCAGAACGTGGCCCGGCAGGGCAACTCACGGCCCGACCTGGCCGGCCTGTTCAGTTCGTTCACGGCCAACGATCCGCAGTTCGTTGTGGCGATCGATCGGGAGAAGGCCCAGAGCATGCAAGTCCCAATGCAACAGGTGAGCGATACCTTGCAGGTGTACATGGGCTCCGCCTACGTCAACGATTTCGATTTCAACAATCGCGCGTACCGCGTTTATGTGCAGGCTGACCAGCAATTCCGCGGGCAGCCCCACGACATCAAGAATTTCTACGTGCGCTCGGCAACCGGGAGCATGGTGCCACTGGACAATGTGGTCTCGATTACCGAGACATCGTCTCCGCAAGTCATCAATCATTACAACCTCTTCCGTTCAGCCACCATCAACGGTGCTGCCGCTCCGGGATACAGTTCCGGACAAGCCATTGCCGCGATGGACCAGGTAGCGCAAAAGGCCCTTCCGATCGGCTTCAACTATGAGTGGTCGGAACTTGCACTGGAGGAGATCAAGTCGGGTAAACAGTCTGCATTGCTGTTTGGATTGGGCCTGCTGTTGGTTTACCTGACCCTGTCAGCGCAGTACGAGAGTTTCGTATTGCCATTCATCATTCTGTTTAGCGTGCCCATGGCCTTGCTGGGCGCGTTGCTGGCCCAGTCGGCGCGTGGCCTGCTGAACGACGTATATTGCCAGATCGGCATGGTTATGCTGATTGGACTGGCCAGCAAGAACGGCATTTTGATCGTGGAGTTCGCCGAGCAGTTGCGCGAGAAGGGCATGTCGATTGTCGATGCCGCGGTGGAAGCGGCGCGCATACGGCTGCGGCCCATTCTGATGACATCGTTTGCGTTTATCCTGGGCGTTTTGCCGCTGGTGTTTGCCACCGGCGCAGGCGCGGCCAGCCGTAATTCGGTGGGAACGACAGTATTTGGCGGCATGATCGTGTCGACGGTGCTCAACCTATTCTTCATTCCGGTGCTGTATGTCATCGTGAAGTTTCTGTTTGAAGGGAAGAACGAAGCCCCCACTGCTTCTGTAACCTCCGAGCACACATAAACCGGCGGTCGCGTTGAGGCTGCCCGTGCGTCACAAACGCTTTTGACCGCCGTCACAGAATTCCTGTTCACAACGCGATACAAAGGAATTAGAAGAGTCGCACCGTCCGCCTGACGTGAGGAGGGCTGCTTGTGCGGCCCGGTGGTTCGTCGTTTCCTGATTCCCCCACAACATGGGGAGATAGGTGGCCATCATGGCAACGGCACAGGTCGTCCGTTCGACTGCTGGAATCCACAATATCCTTCTGGCGATAGATTTTTCTCATCAGTCCGATAACGCTATCAAGTACGCTCTGGAGTTTGGGCATCAATTTGGGGCGCATACCGAAATTGTGTATGTGATGCCCACGGACGAGTTCGCTCTGGCGGGCCCGGACGGACTCCAGTTGGGGCGTGATGCGGCGCGGCGAGACTTGCTGGAGTTGAAGCGCAAACTGGAACGCTACGATTCATTCGGCGACGGGTCAGAGCATGGCGTCAGCATGCTGGAGGGCCCGGTCGCTGACAGCCTGTTGGAATGTGCCCGCGAGAGGCATGTGGACTTGATTGTGGTAGGCACGCATGGTCGCGCCGGCCTGAGCAAAATTCTTTTAGGCTCGGTGGCGGAGAAGATATTTCGTCATTCCCGCGTGCCCGTGTTGACGATCGGCCCGAACGTGCACTATCAGCGCACATTCGGCGCCACTCCGAGCATTCTTGTTCCTTGCGATCTCTCGCCAAAATCTCATCCTGCCGTTGAATATGCGTGCGAATTGGCAAAGACCCAAGGCGCGATACTGACAGTTTTACATGTGGTGGAGCAGTCAGCGGAAGGACTGAAGGCCGATCCAGAGCGGGTTACGCAAGCCATCGAGGAAAAACTGATGGCGATTGTGGGAGCTTCTTACCAGGACTTGGACGTCCATTACCGGATTGAGTCCGGTAACGTTGCTTCGACGATTCTTGAGGCGGCATCTGACGACACAGACTTGATCGTGCTTGGTGTGCGTCCAGCGTCGGGAGTGCTGGACCGGTTTATGTGGCCAATCGCCTATGAGCTAGTGCGCGAGGCGAGGTGTCCGGTAGTGACGGTGAGAGGCGCACTGCCGGCGCGAGGATCAGGCAAGAACAGAGGCCGCATTTAGGCACGGGCTGCGTGTTGGGGTGCGGAAACACGATCTCGGCGCTTCACCGCTCCGGGGTTGCCAAAGACTGCCGTAACGCGATCGCGCCAGGTTCGCGCGGCCGCCAAGTCGCGGCCCATGTCGATCCACTCGTGAAAGGCAATTCGAACGGGATTGAAGCTATTGATGTTTGCGGTGAGGCCGTACACACAGGTTTCCTGCTCGGGCTCGAAGCTGCCAAACAAACGGTCCCAGACAATCAGAGTTCCGGCATGGTTGCGGTCGATATATTGCGCGTTGGTGGCGTGATGAACGCGATGGTGCGAGGGGGTATTCATTATCAGCTCGAAGACGCCCAGGTGCTTCACGACCTCGGTGTGGATCCAGAACTGATAGAGCAGGCTAATGGCCTGCATGGTGAAGATCATGATCGGCTGAAAGCCAACCAGCGGCATCCATAGCCAGAAGACGAATCCAAAGAAGCCACCTGTCCACGTCTGCCGCAACGCCGTGCCGAGGTTATAGCGCTGCGAAGAGTGATGGACAACATGCGACGCCCAGAAAAACCGGCACTCGTGACTGGTGCGGTGGAACCAGTAGTAGCTGAAGTCATCGGCGAAAAAGGCCAGAATCCATGCCCACCAGGCGTATCCGATCTGAAATGCAGCAAACCGATGTACCCAGGTGAAGATGACGAAGACCATGCCCTTGGAGATCAGTCCCACGACCACGTTGCCCATTCCCATCGTCAGGCTGGCAGCGGTATCTTTGGGCTCATACAAATCACGTCGCATCACGGCGTCGAAGACAGCTTCGGCGACCATCAGCAGGATGAAGGCGGGAATCGCAAGTTGTATCAGGTCAGGCATTCTGGTCTAGCTACTTTACCGACAATTAGTGCGTAAGGGTAGCGTGGATTTTCTTCATTTTTTCACAAGGTCACGGCGACTCCTAATTGGCGCAACCGCTCCCAACCCATAGACTGTAAGTCGGCGACTTGGGAGAACGGCGTGTCTGACGCAATCATCGAAGCGCGTGCAGTAGAAAAGTATTACTCGCAACCGGACGGCAACCGCATTCAAGTGATTGCGCCGACGGACATTGCGGTAACGCCGGGGAAGATTATCGCGCTTCTGGGGCCATCGGGTTCAGGGAAGTCGACCCTGTTACGGATTTTGACCGGTCTGTCGCAACCCTCTTCTGGGCAAGTGCTATGGCACGGACACCCGCTGTCGGGCCAGATACCCAGTGTCTCCATTGTGTTCCAGAGCTTCGCATTGTTTCCGTGGTTGACGGTCCTGGAAAATGTGGAGGCGCCCTTGGTCGCTCGCGGCGTGGGAGCGATTGAACGCCACAAGCGAGCGCTCCGAATGATCGATACGGTGGGCCTCGATGGATTCGAAACGGCATATCCCAAAGAGCTATCGGGCGGAATGAAACAACGCGTAGGCTTCGCACGCGCGTTGGTTGTCGAACCCGAGGTGCTGTTCATGGACGAGCCTTTCTCAGCGTTGGACGTTCTGACGGCAGAGAACCTTCGCTCGGAGCTGCTAGAGCTGTGGCTCAGCCACAAGATGCCCACCACGTGTATTTTTGTGGTGACCCACAACATCGAAGAGGCGGTGCTTCTCGCGGACCGGGTGATCGTGCTGGGCCGTAATCCGGCCCGCATCCGTTCGGATTTCGATATCAACATTCCGCAGTACCGCGACCGCAAGTCGCCGCGCTTCCTGGCCTATGTGGACTTCATTTACAAGGCACTGACACGTCCGAGCGACGAACTTGCGAGCCCGGGAGCAGCAATTTCGGGCCCGGCTGATGGAAAGGCGCGCGAACGCACGAAATTTCAGATGCTGCCTCACGCGAGGCCAGGGGGCATCGCCGGCTTTATGGAACTGGTCGCTGACCGGGGCGGCCGGGACGATCTCTACAAGCTCGCAGATGAATTGGCGATGGACGTGGACGACATCCTGCCGATCGTCGATGCGTCGGTGATGTTGGGATTTGTCATGGTGAATGAAGGCGATGTGGAGATAACGCCGGAAGGCCGCCGGTTTGGCGAAGCCGACATTCAGGCGCAAAAGACAATATTCCGGGAAGCCGCCCTTAGCCATGTCGCGATCCTGCGACTCATCGAAAACACTCTGCATCTCAAGCGGGACCACGCGATTGGCGAAGAGTTCTTCCGCGATATTTTGGACGAGCACTTCAGCGCGGATGAAGTGGAGCGCCAGTTCGATACCGCCCTGAATTGGGGACGGTACGCTGAGATATTTAACTACGATTCCGAGACTGGCCGACTTTTCCATAGCGAAGTGGCCGACGCTGCTCCGGTGGAAGGCAACCAATAATGCCGGCTGGCCGGCAGCGACCGGTTCGCATCCTGGGGAAAGGGCCCTGGTCGCTGCTACCGTCGCAGACCTGGTCGCTCCTGACCGACGTCTTCATCTTCGGGCTCGGGCTGTCGCTGTTTTACTTCATCGTGGTGCTGGCGCGGTCGTGGTTTGGGCCGTTTACTCCACAGGTGGAGATATCCCGCAGCCCGGCGATGCTTCCGGTATACGCCGCATATTCCTTTCTGCGGATCATGATCGCTTACGTTCTGTCGTTGGCGTTCACCCTCGTGTATGGCTACATCGCCGCCTATAACGCAAGGGCCGAGCGCTTCATGGTGCCGCTACTCGATATTCTTCAGTCCATTCCGGTACTCAGTTTCTTGCCCGGTGTGATGTTGGCCATGGTGGCGTTATTCCCTAACCACCAACTGGGAGTGGAGTTGGGCGCCATCCTCCTGATTTTTACCGGTCAGGTATGGAACATGGCGTTCAGCTTTTATTCTTCGTTGAAGAGCATCCCGCGAGATATGCGTGAGGCCGCGCAGATTTACCAATTTAACTGGTACCAGCGTTTCGTGAATGTTGAACTGCCGTACTCCGCCATCGGTCTGGTGTGGAACTCGATGATGTCGGTCGCGGGCGGCTGGTTCTTCCTGATGGCCTGCGAGATGTTCGTTCTCGGTGACAAGGACTTCCGCCTGCCGGGTCTGGGCTCTTATCTTCAGACGGCCGCGAGCGCAGGCGATACCCAGGCGATCCTCTGGGGAGTGGCGACGATGGTCCTGGTGATTGTGCTGATGGACCAGATTGTGTGGCGCCCGGTCATTGCCTGGGCCGAGAAGTTCAAGATGGAGCAAGTAGAAAGCGTCAACGCTCCGCAATCGTGGTTCCTCGATCTTATTCAGGGCTCTCGCGTCCTCATTGGCCTGCGGAGACGAGTTTTCCGTCCGCTTCGTGAGTGGCTGGGAGTGCGCTTTGCCCGGCAACATCACTCATCGGTGGCCGATACGTCGCCGACTGCCTGGAAGATCTGGGGTGGCCGAACCATTGCCGCGATCGCGGCATGTGCGGTGGTGTATGCATTGGTCCATGCGGCCGGCATGCTCAGTCATCTTTCGCGCGCAGAATATCGGGAGATGCTGTCCGGGGCCTGCGCAACTTTCTTGCGAGTGATTGTGGCACTGCTTATTGGATCGTTGTGGACGATTCCGGTCGGGGTGGCCATCGGCTTTAACCCAAAGCTCGCTCGCATTGCGCAGCCCCTAGCCCAGATTGCAGCGTCCATCCCAGCGACGGCACTGTTTCCAATTGTGTTACTGCTGCTGATCAGGGTGGGCGGAGGCCTTGGTATTGGCTCGATCGTGCTTTTGCTCTTAGGCACGCAGTGGTACATCCTGTTCAATGTCATTGCCGGGGCAATGGCCATTCCGACTGACTTACGGGAAGCTGCAGCGCTGTTCCGATTTACTTCCGTGCAACGCTGGCGAACCGTCATTCTCCCGGGCATCTTCCCTTATCTCGTCACGGGTTTGGTGACTGCTTCCGGGGGCGCCTGGAATGCGAGTATCGTCGCCGAATATTTCCGCCTCAAAGACCAGACCTATACGACGATTGGGCTGGGCGCGGTCATCTCTCGGGCGACGGATGCCGGCAATTTCACTCTTTTGCTAGGCTCTACGATTGTGATGGCCATGGTCGTGGTGACTATCAATCGCATGGTCTGGAGACGCCTCTACCGCCTGGCCGCGAACCGTTACACCATGGACGTGTAGCTGCACGGCCGTATTGCAGGCTCATCCAGGAACCTGCGAGTGGATTGACAAACACTGCCCCGAACTTCAGCATGAAGGACGTAACTGACAAACATACAAAATGACCAACAACGAGCTCTGGGCGGGATTATTCATCGCTTTCTTGTTTGTCGGGATGCTGGCGTGCCTGGAGATTGGACGCAGCCTGGGGCGTCACTCGCCTCCTCAGCAGGAAGGCAAAGAAGGCCTCAGCATCATCGAAGGCGCCATCTTCGCGCTGCTGGGTCTCCTGGTAGCCTTCACGTTTTCAGGCGCCGCCGAACGTTTCGAGAACCGCCGTCATCTGATCGTTGAAGAGGCGAACGATATCGGCACCGCGTACCTGCGTGTCGATCTGCTCCCGCCGCAGAGCCAGCCGGAAATAAGAGAGCTGTTTCGCGAATATGTGGACAGCCGCCTCGACACTTACAGCCATGCCTCGAATGGTGCTTTGGCCCGTCAGCATTTTGCCAGGTCGCAGGACCTGCAGGCCCAAATCTGGCAAAAATCAGTCGTGGCCGCGGCGCAGACAAACAATACCGCCGCCAGCATGCTTCTGCTGCCCGCGCTGAACTCGATGTTTGATATCACTACGGTCCGGATTGCCTCAACAGAAGACCATCCGCCGAACATCATCTTCGGCATGCTGGCCCTGATCGCGCTGGCGACTTCATTGATGGCTGGTTTTGAAATGGCTGGTGCGACGAGCCGCAGTTGGCTGCACATTCTGGGCTACGCATTCATTCTCTCGGTGGCGGTTTACGTGATCGTCGATCTGGAGTTTCCGAGGCTGGGTATGATTCGCGTCGATGCTTTCGACCACTATCTGGGGGATGTGCGCGCGACCATGAAATAAGGGGCTCCCGGTTATTCTGCGCCCTTCAAGACGAGTTGCTCGGCGGGCGAAAATGCGTTTGCCTGGATCAATGTAGTGCTGAGCAAGGAGGTCAGCCCCGACGATGCCAGAATCATGGCGATAACGACGAACTGGTAAATCGCTGCGTAGAGCGGCTTCGCGCCCGACAAAAGCATTCCTGTCATCAATCCGGGAATCCAGACGATGCCCAGGGACCGCAAGTTGTCGATTGCAGGAATCAGCGAAGACTGGATGCTGCTTTCCGCGTACCGTCCGATGGTGGCCCGCGGCGACGCTCCCAGCGCGAGAGCCGATTCGATTTCTCCCGAGTGCGCCAGCACTTCCGAGCGAAAGCGGTTGAGAGCGAGCCCATTGGTATTCATCGCGTTGGCAATGATCATGCTGCCGACAGGTATCAGCGAAGTGATGGCGGTGTCGATCACGCCAGCCCACGTCATGACGGCGGTTACCAGTCCGGCGCCCGCAGCTATGGAATAGATCGAGACCTTCATGGCGCCGGGAATGTTTCGCGCGCGCCGAGCGGAAATGGATCCCGCAGCCAGCACCATACCGGCCAGCAGGAAGACGCTGGTCCAGCGTGGCGCCTGCAACAGTAACGCGAGAATGGAGCCGATCGCGACAATCTGGATGAGGCCACGAACCAGTGCGATTAGCGCATCGCTTTCGAGATGAATATTGCGCTTACGCGCAAGCAGGATGACTGCCAGTGCCATCAGTGCTGCGATGGCCGCTTGCGCTAGTCCCAAGGTAATTTGCGAGCTGAAGTGCGATTTAAGCACCGAGCACCTCCAATGTGGGCCCATCGTGCACGATGCGCCCCAACTCCATGAGAATTACCCGATCGCACATCCTCCGGGCCTGCTGCCGGTCGTGCGTGACCATGATGCATGTGAGACCGTATTGGCCTACGAGCGACTGCACAAGGTCTTCGATGCCGAGCTTTGATTCTTCATCGAGCGCCGATGTTGGTTCGTCTAGGAGGAGGACCTCGGGTTGGTTGGCGAGCGTTCGTGCGAGAGAAACTCGTTGCTGCTCGCCGCCGGAGAGCACGGAAACCTCGCGTGACGCAAAGTTCGCTAGCCCGACCTGATCGAGCAACGTCGAGACCTCTTCGTCGGTAAGTATTTCTCCGCGTTGCGCCGGTCCGAACCTCAAGTTTGTGGCAACGTTGCCCGGAAACAGATAGGGGCGCTGGGTGACCATCCCGACGCGGCGGCGTAATTCGCGTGGCGGTATGAGCCGATAGTCCTTTCCATCGACATAGACGGTCCCGGCGGTAGGTTCGTCGAGACGGTTGAGCATGCGGAGAAGGGAAGTCTTTCCGGAACCGCTGGCTCCCACGAGTCCCAACAGTCTTGCGGCCGGTACATCAAAGGAAGCATCCTCAACGATGACCTTTTTGTCGACGGTTCGGCTTAGATGGTCGGCACGCAGAACCACATTGCGGGCGGCAGCTGCCACACTGTTCGGCATTAGGTCAGATGACCGTAGTAAATCCGAGTTTGGTATTCCAGGACGACCTGACCGTTGGCCGCATGCGCATCGAAGAGTTGAGGCAGTTCTTTCAGCATGGCGTTGGCGCGTGGGCCCTCGCGGGGCGCATACGAAGAAGAAAGCAGCCTGCCGCGCAACCCCTCCAGACCGAGCTGCTGCCGCGTCGATTGGGTGATCATCTGCATGCGGTTGGGAGAGAAGAACTGCTCCAGGGCGCCATAGTTCGCGACTTTGTTGTGCGCGACGGTCGAGTAGTCGGTTGCATAGCGCAAGAGAAAGTCTTCGTAGGCACGGAGAAACGGCGTGGAAGTAACGTCGCGGTCGTGCCAGATCAGCACCACCCAACCTTCCGGCTTAACGATTCGAACGAATTCGCGTCGAGTCGCTTCCGGCTGAAACCAATGGAAGGCCTGGGCAGCGACAACGAAGTCGGCGGTGTTAGCGGCCAAGCCTGTTCTTTCGGCGGTACCGTCCAGCATGCTGAACGTTGCAAAGGAAGACAAGAACTGCTCGCCAGCCTGACGCATGTTAGCGTTTGGTTCCACTCCAATGACCGGGTTTCCGTGTTCGAGAAAGATCTTAGCCAGTAGTCCGGTGCCGCAGCCGACATCGACGATCATGTCTTCCTTTCGCAAACTGCAATGCCGTTTCAGTCCGGCGACAATGTCAGGCGAGTAATGCGGCCGGTACTTTGCGTAGTCATCGACACGGTCGGAAAAGCGCTCTGTCGGACGAGAGTTCGTGACTGACATTCGTGTATCTTATCGTGAAGCTGATGCAAGACGCAGTTGCCAAGTCGCCGCTTACACGGGCAATCGCAGCCGCTATTCGCGCAGTTCCGCGGGGCAAGGTAAGTACCTACGGCGCGATTGCGGCCGCCGCCGGTTACCCGCGATGTGCGCGTCAGGTCTCGAAGGTACTGCACCAGGTGCCCGGCCTTCCGTGGCAGCGGGTCCTCGGTTCAGGCGGCCGGATATCGCTGCCTCGCGAGTACGGCATGGAACAGCGTTTTCTGCTGGAGAGTGAGGGAGTCAGGTTCAGAGGGCGGAAGGTCGATCTGGGCGAGTTTGAATACCAGTTTCCGCGACAGAGGCGATCGGCAGGCAAGAGACGGTCATAACGTATCTGACCCAAAAGTAGCAAGATGCTGCCGAGAAGGCACTTTCCATTCAGTTCCCAGTGGCATAAAATTGAAGGAGGTTAAAAGAGTTTTATGTTACGGCCCTGCCTAAGAGCGCTTGCAATATCACTGACTCTCGCATCGTTTACTACGGGTGCGCTGGCCCAGCGCTATTCGGGCCACGACCATGCAGTTTTTCACCGCGCTCCCGCCCAATCTTCGTCGTCAAGTCAGAAGCGGCAACTGCCCTCGGGCGCAAAGACCCCGCAGAAGAATTCACCGGCATCGCCGGCTGGACAGCCCGCCGCACATTCCTAGTAACTCTCGCGAATTCAAGCGCGTTCCGCGCGATTCGGATGTCTCCCGTCACCGAAAATTAACACTGCCGTAGTACGCCGCCTTGTAAGATACAAGCCTATGCAGGAAAAGCCCTTGGAGATCGAACGGCTCGACGAATCGGGGGGAGCGGGCGCAATATTGCGCCTCCACGGCCCTCTTTTGCTGAGTAACTTCTTTAGATTCCAGAACATGGTTCGGAGCGAGCAGTCGAACCTGCTAATTGTCGATGTTACGGATGTGCCCTATATCGATTCGGCCGGCATTGGCTGCCTCGTAGGCGCCCATGTTTCCCGCGAGAACGCTGGTCGAAAGCTCGTCGTAGTGGGCGCCTCGGAGCGTCTTTTGAATTCACTGCGGGCCACGAAAGTCGATCAGCTCTTCCACTTTGCTCCTACGGTGGACGAGGGTCGCACTGCCGTATAAAGCAGCAAAAAACATAGAAACCCTTCGGCCTGACGAGGCGTTCCCGCAAACGGAGTCTGGTGTCAGACGTCCGTTCAGGGCTTCACAGTCAGTGCGTGACCTGAGTAGCGAACGACTTTGTCGGGATTTTCCGTCGGCTCGATCCCAGCGCCGTGTTCGCTAGCGACAAATACCACCCGGAATGTCCGGGTCTTTAACATGCCCGGGAACGAGCCTTTTCGCTCGCCTATGTTCAGAGTCTTTGAAGCGTCATTCCACTGCACCGGGATCGTGGCATAGACGCCCTTCTCGTAGTTGTATCCGTCGTTTTCGTCCTCATAGAGCGTAAACGTGCCGTCCGCGCCCCGATAGATCCGCAACTCGACGGGATCAGCCGGCTTCTGGGCTGCGTATTGAAGGTCGGGTCCCATGGCGACGATCGACCCGGAGCGCACGAAGAGTGGGAGGCGTGGTAGTGGCGCCGGCGTGTCCACTACCTTCCCGCCAAGCAGCTTCTGGCCACTCCAGAAGTCGTACCAGGTGGCCTGCGGCAGATACGTACGCCACGTAGCTGCGCCGGGTTCGGTCACCGGACTAACCAGCAATGCGGGCCCGAACATGAATTCGTTGCCAACATTCAATGCCCGATCGTCGGAGGGGAAGTCCATGGCGAGCGCCCGCATCGGTGTGTAGGCTTCGTTGGTCACTCTCCACGCCATCGAGTAGATGTAGGGCATCAGTCGATAGCGGAGGCGGTCGTAGCTGGTGAGGATGGTCTGTGCCTCGGCGCCGTACGACCACAACTCGTTCTGGTCATTGGTGCGTGTGCCGTGCACCCGGAATATCGGGCTGAAGGTTCCGAACTGGAACCACCGAATGAACAGCTCGCGATAGGCGGGATCGTCAGGATTGCCGCTCACGAACCCGCCGATGTCTGTGGTCCAGTAGGGAAGTCCTGAGAGTTCAAAGTTCAGGCCGGCGGGAATCTGCCGCTGAAAGGTGATCCAGTCGGAGTTGATATCGCCCGACCACGCTGCAACGGCGTTTCGCTGGCTGCCGGCGAAGGCAGAGCGCGACAGGATAAAGACGCGTTTCTGGTCAGACGCTGCCCGCTGGCCTTCATAAACTGCGGTCGTCGTCATCAGCGGGAAGAGGTTGACGTACCGATTTCCGCTTCCGATCGCTAGCTTGTGATTGAGCTGGATGTTCTCCTCCCGGCCTTCGGTTTCGGGCTCGGTTGTATCCAGCCACCAGGCGTCGATGCCGATTTTAAACAGGGCATCGTCCATGAGGTGCCAATAGTATTTCCGGGCATCGGGATTGCTGGCGTCGTACACCGCCATGGCGTTCTTGTGGTAGGGAGGCTTCGCCACCACCGTTTTGTCGATGAACCAACCGTTCTTGTCCATCGTGTCGTAGGCGGTCGATCCCGGCTCGAAGAATGGCCAGACCGAGATCATCAGATGAAAATTCTCCTTGTGTAGCTGGTCGATCATGGCTTTCGGATCGGGATAGTTCTGATTGAAGATGTGTTCGCCCTTGCGGTTCCACCAGAACCAGTCCTGCACAAGGTTGTCGATGGGGATATTCAGCTCGCGATACTTTTGTGCCACGCCTAAGAGTTCAGCCTGCGACTTGTAACGGTTCTTGCACTGCCAGAATCCGTACGCCCACTTACCGAACATGGGGGCGGCGCCAGTCAGCTCGCGGTATCCCGCAACCACCTTGTCCAACCCGGGGCCGTACAGGAAGTAGTAGTCGATGGTGTCTGCTACTTCTGAGCTGACGTACAGCGCGTGCACGAAGCGATTATTGAAGCGGCTGCGCGACGTATTGTTCCAGAACAGACCATATCCCTTGCTGGAAACCATCAGTGGAACCGCAATGCTGGTGTTGTCTTGCGAGAGGTCCACCGACTCACCGCGATAATTCCAGACCCCGGCCTGATGTTGCCCCAGACCGTATAGCGCCTCGGTGGAACCGTATCCGCCCAGCGTCATATAGTCTTCCGCGTGGTAGGTTTTCTCGCCGTTGACCGTCACAGGCGTCATCGTCTTCGAGTCGTCATGCAGAAGAACGCGGCCGGCGGCGTCGGAATAGGTGATCGAGCCGGTCTTGCGGTCAACGGCGACTCTGAGCGCGGAGGTCGTTAGCGTGAGCAGGTCGGGAGTCTCGTCGATTTTCCAATCGGCCTGGCTCCAAGTGGTTTTGACGATCACCGGATTCGGGTGATCAGGAAACTCGGTAGTGGGCGAGTAAATCAGGTGAATAATGGCGGGTGAGCAAACCTGAAGTCTGAGGGTTCCCGTTTTGAGATGGATCGTGACTCCGTCGGCAGACTTCTGATAGTCGGCGACAGGATTAGGGGCGGTCCACTGGGCGACAGAGCGGGACGGCAAAAGTGAGACAGCGAGCAGCAGGCAAGCGGCGTACAAATATCGGCAAAGAGTCATAGATGAAGTCCGGAAGTACGACGAAGCGTTAGGGTAACAGGCGCGAAGAAACGGCGCCCAATGACAAGCCGCCAAGGCGTGGCAACCCCTCCCCCGGCATTTACCGTAACGAACACCCTATTGAGGAAAAGTGCGTGTATCTTATTGTCGTAGAGGGAGTTAGACCGCACTCGCCGCGGCATGTTTACCAATACAATCAATACTGGTGCAGCAATACAATCAATACTTCAATACAGGCATGGACGGCCGGGCAGAATTTGCGCGATCTCGAATTGTTAAAGAACCGAAGTAACCGGGCGCTGGGCGCGGCTTCGGAAGGCACACAAATCCCTAGCCATCACAGGATGGTTGTAGCGCGGCGCGGTAACGGTTACAAGAAAAATCGGACGTAAGTGACCATGCGATTCCCGAAATAGGAAAAGGCGATTGTGTCGCGGAGACAACCTCGAACGCCCCTTAATAAGTGTCGACAAATCACCATTATCGCAAGGTGACAGCTTGCTCGCCCAACTGCTCATTGATCAGGCGATTGACGAGCTTTTTCAGGACCTCGTTGCTTTTGCCCAGAACGAAGTCTTTCTGTGCGGGTGACCAATCGAGCTTAAAGCTGGTGGAGAGCGCGGAAATCCATATCTGGCGGACGGGCGAATTGGGCGAAATCACAAACTTGCCTGGAGGGTCCTCGAAGCTGAGGTGCAGCGCACCGGCGTTGTCTTCCACCTCGAAATCAGCTTCACCTTCCGCCTCGTAGAGACTGCGTTTCAGGCTTTCGAGGGCACTGTCAGCCAGGCGGCGAAATTCTTGATCGTCCATTCGAGGATTATAAGACGGCTGCCGGGGTTTGTTGTGGGGAAAGGCGAGTGGTACGGGGATCAGAACCAGTCGCGGAGACGGCCGAAGCTTTCGACCTGCAGCATGCGGCCGTCGGCGGCATGATCGCGCAACTCGCCGCGCTCCAGCATCCAGGTATTCTCATGCGGCACGAAGACCGCGTGGAGTCCGGCTTCGAGGGCGGGATTGATGTCTGACTTCGGGCTGTTGCCGATCATCCAGGTGAGGTCCCGAACCAGGCCGTATTTCTCGACGACGCGGCGATAAGCGACCGCGTCTTTCTCGGCAAGCACTTCAATGGCGGTGAAGTGTTCGCGAAGTCCGGAGCGCTCCACCTTACCCAATTGCTCGGTGATATTTCCCTTGGTCACCAGAAACAAACGGTGGCGTTGCGCAAGGTCTACCAGGGTCTCGGGCACCTCAGGTAGCAATTCCATATCGTGTTCCGCGATCCTGTAGGCGATGGTGCGGATGGTCTCGTGCAACTCGGGCGTAACCGGGTCCGCAGACAGCTTTTCGAAACAGACCGCCAATGCATTGGCGAAGCTCTGCATACCGTAGCCGTGCTGCCGGATGTTCTCGCGCTCGACGTCGTAGAGCACATGCCTTACTTCGTCGGGGGAGTAATGCTGGTGGTTGAGAAAGGAGATGAAGTCCGCGATGGCCCGCTCGAAATAGATATTGTTTTCCCAGAGAGTGTCATCCGCGTCGATGAGCAGATTCTGTCCAGGAGGGATTCTCTTGGCGGCTTCAGCGTACATTCTGGTGGGTGATGCGCCTATGCGGTCACGGCCGCTTCGCCGGCGAAATCAACGTTTGGTTTGTGCGGGATGATGCCCCGTTCATACCCCATGTCGAGCAGCTTCGCGATTGCTTCCCGGCCGTCTTTACCGTAGTCGAGGGTGCGCTCGTTCACGTACATGCCAACGAACTTATCGGCCTGTTGCACGTCCAGATCGCGGGCAAACTGCATGGCATATTGCAGCGCCTCGTCGCGATTGTCGAGGGCATAACGAATGCTGTTGCGCAGGGCAGCGCAACAGGACGCGATTAGCTCTGGCCCCAACTCTCGCCTAATGGCATTGCCGCCAAGCGGCAACGGCATGCCGGTAAGGTCGCGCCACCATTTCCCCATATCCACGACGCGGTGCAGGCCTACCTTATTGAAGGTGAGCTGGCCTTCGTGGATGATGAGTCCGGCTTCGTATTTGCCTTCGAGAACCTTGGGGATAATCTCATCGAAGGGCACGACCTCCGTCTCGGCATTCGGAGCAAACAACTTCAGCGCCAGGTACGCGGTCGTCATCGTCCCAGGGACGGCGATTTTTACGCCTGCAAGATCTTCCGGCGTGAGGCTGCGGGAGGCCACAACCATGGGGCCATATCCCTCGCCGACGCTGCCACCGCTGGGCATAATCGCATATTTGTCCTGGATATACGGGTACGCATGGAAGGACACGGCGGTGATGTCGTAGAAGCCGTCCAGCGCTTTGCGATTGAGCGTCTCAATGTCGCAAAGGGTGTGGGTAAACTTGATCCCCGGTACGCGGACCTTGTTTGTCGCCATTCCGTAAAACATGAAGGCGTCGTCGGAGTCCGGACTGTGTGCTACGGCGATTTCCCGGGTTTTGCTGCTTGCTTTCGTCATAGATACTAGACTTCGGTGGCTAAGCGCTCGGAAGGCAGTCAGGCCGTCGCGGGCCGAACTACATCATGCGACGGAGCCTCAATGCCGCAGCCGCAGCGATCATTACCTTGATAACCTCCGCAAATAGAAACGGCGCAACTCCGAAGGCCAGGGCACGTTGCCAGCTTCCTGTCAACGCATGCAGCCATGCCACGCCCGCCCCAAACAGTGCAACTTCGGCAACCACTCCAGCCGTAAGATTCCGTAGGAACGAAACTTTTCCGCGCTCTACCAGCCAGCCTGCGATAAACGCAACTACTGGATAGGCAAGCAGATATCCACCAGTGGGGCCGAATAACTGGGCGATTCCGCCGATTCCGGCAGGGCTAAACACGGGCAAGCCCATCGCACCCCAGGCGAGGTAGAGCGCTGCGGCGGCGAAGCCTCGCTTACTGCCCAGCACCAGGCCAACCAGGAGGACCCCGAAGTTTGCCAGCGTGAAGGGAACCGGAGTGAACGGCAGGGGAAATACCAGCCGGGCACAAACCGCAATGACGGCGCTTGCGCCAATCACGACGGCGGTTTGTTTGGCCAGCCACAATGACGGTTCGCCGGCTAATTGTTCACTGCGAACTTCCGGTTGAGCCATATCGTATCCTCCACACTTGACGGCAACTTCCAGGCCCCTACTCTCGAGGTTTAGAAGTCTTGCTCGATGGCGAAGCAGCGTGTCCTTCCGGGTGTTCCTGCTTCCAATGCCTTTTCACTCGCAGGAAAATACCTACTCCCACCGCTACGATCGCTGCCGTGCATAGGACCAAAACAACATACAGAATCTCGACCACCACAGATTTTCAGGATATCAGATGGAGCGACGAAAGTTTCGGGAGGTGAAGCAGCAACGTGCTGTCAGTGCCGAATCGAAACTGCGATACCGAAACTACTGCTTCGGGATGGCTTTGCTTGACATCGCCGCCTCAACCTCTGCCGCGCTATGCGGCAGCTTCGCGGTCAGATTCACCAACTGTCCATCGGGCGACACCCATACGATGTCTTCGATCCTGACGCCGAGCTTTTCTTCGGGAATATAGATTCCCGGTTCCACGGTAAACACCGCTCCACGAGGAATGGGCGCATTGGGATTGCCAACATCATGCACATTCAATCCCACATAGTGGCCGACTCCGTGGATAAAGTATTGCCCTAAAGGCTGCCCGTGCTGGTCTTTGCCGTGAGAGTTGATGTAGTTGTAGGCCACGAGAAAAAGCGAGTCCGCGCTGCGGCCCGACAGTTTGCTCTTGCCGGCGCGAAAGGAGTCCATCACCGCCTGTTGTGCTCCCAGCACAATGTCGTAAATTTCCTTTTGACGCGCGGTGAACTTACCATCCGCGGGTGCGGTACGCGTAATGTCGGAGGCGTACATGGAATACTCGCCGGCCACATCCATCACAATCAAGTCACCCTTTTTGATGGAAGCATCATCGGCTGAATAGTGCAGAACGGTGCCATTCGCTCCGGTTCCGACAATCGGCGCATAGGCCGGACGCTCACAGCCGCGCTTCATAAACTCGTATTGCATCCGTGCATCGACGTCGTGCTCGTTCAGGCCTGGCTTGATCATTTGCAGAGCGGCCATGTGAGCTGCCATCGAGGCGTCGGTTGCATGACGGATGAGGTCCACCTCGCCCTGGTCCTTCACCACGCGCAACTGCGCCAGCAAAGGCTTCACGTCGTGCATTGCGGTTTGTAGAGGAAAGGTGTTGGTGCGACGTAGCCAGTCGATGGAGCCGGAAGAGGAAGAAATGTCGCCGTCTTGCGACTGATCGACATAGACCGACGCTGGTCCATTACCCAGAAGTCTTACCAGCTCTGCCGGCATTTGATCGAGGTTGGCTACCCGATCGAAGCCTGTGATGGATGAAGCCTGAGGATTGTCGGCGGCCAGCTTCGGTCCAGTCCATTTTTCCTGCGCGGTGTTATGTACTGGGAGAAACAGGATCTCGCTGTAGGCGTGTCCCGCGACGTTCTCTTTCGGGGTTACTTGCGACACGATAACGAGAGCGGCGCCCGGCTCTGCCCATCCCGAGAGGTAATAGAAGTTGTCGTCCTGGCGGAATCCATAGACCGCGTTCGGGCCTTCGGCTTCTGTGCCGGCGAACAGAATGGCCACGCCGCCTTCCATCTTCTGGGCGAGTGCCATGCGACGTGCTTTGTAGTCGGCGTTGGGTTGGCGGTCCATTCCCCAGCCTGTACAAGTACAAACGAGGAGGGCGAAGCACATCAAAAACTTTAAGAATGGACGATAACGAACAGAATAAAAGACAGTTAGTGGCACGCTAAACTCCAACTGGAAATGGCTTTGTGCTGTGCTCTTCGCCGCGCGCCGCGACCAGGCTATCAAACCTGCCTTGCAGCAGGGACATCAGGCCGGTGTACCAGTATCCGAAAACGAAAAGGATAAGGAAGGGAACGGTGAAGTAGTTTTCGACGGTGATGGCATACCAGACGGTCAAGGCAAAGTAGGTCCCTATCGCTAATTCGATATACGGTACGAAGCCCAAGCGTTTGCGGTATTTCCTGGCCGCTACATTTTTGTCCTGCTTGTTGACGACGCGGTACTTGGGGGTGCGCGCGAACGCCGTCTGTTTGCCCACCAGCGCTTCCAGGACTGCCTTGGTGTTGGTGATCGTCAAACCGATACCGAGCGCCATGAGCGGAGGCAGGTAGAGGAATGTCCGCAGCCACGTTCGCGGGAAGAGCTCCTTTTGCGAGACTAGATAGAAGCTGGAAATCGAGAAGGTGGACGCCAGGAACAGCGGCAGGTCAATGTAGAGCATCTGAAACCAGCCCTGATACGAACGAATGATCATGGCGGGCATCAGGAGCGTGCTCAGAATGATCATCAGCGGGTAGCTAAGGTTTGCCGTCAGGTGATACCAGGCCTCGATCTTTTCGCGCCGCGACACGTCCGCCCCTAAGACTTTGGGCAGATCTTTCTTAGCGCACTGGATCAGGCCCTTGGCCCATCGTGCCTGCTGCGTCTTGAACGCCGTCATCTCAATGGGCAGCTCGGCCGGACATTCCACATCCTGCAGGTACTTGAACTTCCATCCCTTAAGCTGCGAGCGGTAACTGAGATCGGTGTCTTCGGTCAGGGTGTCGTGTTCCCATCCGCCGGCATCATCGATCGCCTGGCGGCGCCACATTCCCGCGGTTCCGTTGAAGTTGAAGAACACTCCTGCCCGCGAGCGTCCGCCGTGTTCGAGCACGAAGTGGCCGTCCAACAGAATCGCCTCAACTTCGGTCAGGAATGAATAATTGCGATTCAGATGGGTCCATCGCGTTTGCACCATTCCGACCTGGGGATCGGCGAAGTGATGGATCACTTGCATCAGCCATTCCGGTTGCGGAGTAAAGTCGGCATCGAAAATGGCGACGAACTCTCCCGAGGAGTGTTTCAAGCCGGCATCGAGCGCGCCTGCCTTGTATCCTTCTCGGTTGGTTCGATGGTGGTACGTGATGTTGTGCCCCATGGCGGCATAGCGTTCAACGACTCCCCGCGCGACTTCGACGGTTTCGTCGGTGGAGTCGTCCAGGACCTGTATCTCGAGCTTGTCGGGTGGATACTCCATCTTGCAGACGTTGTCCACCAGCCGGTCGATCACGAACTGCTCATTGAAGATCGGAAGTTGAATGGTGACCCTGGGAAGGTCAGCAAAACGCGATGGGGGTTCCGTAGTTTTGTTCTTGCGGTGCTTGAAGTACAGGTACACCAGTTGATACCGGTGCATGCCGTAAAACGCCAGCAGGATCAGTACGATGAAATAAGGAATCAGGAGGGCGAAGTCAAAGGCATTGGGCTTATAAAGGCCCTTAAATGTGGTGTCCAGAAAATGCGTGCGAAAGTAATGCCGCAGGCCGTGCGGTTCCAGCAACAATGTGCATAGCAGTAGCGCGGCGTTCAGATCCGATCCCCTAGCGCGCCAGCCGGACGCTTAAAGCGCGGCACTCGCGAGAACGACGCGATGATTGTACCTGACCGAATCCACAACAGTCGGGAAAACACGGAGGAAGTCCTGCTGGCATAAATAGCGCCATGAAACCTCGATTGACACGTTGACTCCCAGCCGCTGCGGGCTAACAATAAGAACAGGCGGGTTGGATGATTTTGAGGGGTGCATTCCTTTCGATAGTCGTTTGCTTGTTGATGGTACTCAGTGTCGGCAGTTTTGCCCAGTTTCCCCTGCCGGACGCAAGCGCGCCCTACGAACCTTCTGGCTCCGCCGAGCCTGAAAGAGCCTTTCTCTCTGCGACGCGCTACACCAACGCATTTTTTGGCTTTGAACTGGAGCTTGCCGCCGCAGGCCCGGCTACAGCCGATTGCGATGCCGGCGACTGCCGATCGACGGATCCAACTGCTCGATCTCCTCAACCCTTCTTCGCCGCACGCTCTGCTGTCATTAAGCGCTTACGAGTACAAGAACAAGAACTATCCCGACGCGAAGGCGATTCTTCGCCGTCATCTGGACCAGGAACTCTTTGTCGGTATCGAAGAACTCCATGGGGTCGCGAAAACCACGATTGCGGGCCATCCTTTCTACTATTTCGAGGCACGTCGCGGCGTCGAGCAATCGGCGGAATATGCCACTGAGCTGAACGGCTACATACTTCTGGCCGTCGTGCAGGCCAGCGACTCGAAGCTCGTGAAAGACATGGTCGCCGCGTTGAACGACATCCAGTTCTTCCCGCCGGCGGAAGCCACAGAGCATGCGGGACCGCAAGCATCGGCCTACGAAGGCCCGGCAATCTCTTCGAGACGCCTGCGGGAAGTGAAAGATGCAGCACCGGCGGAGCACATGGATGCCGGTAAGGTCGAAGGCGATGTTTACCGCAACGCGCAGATCGGCATGACCTACGAGTTTCCGAAGGGCTGGAGCATCCAGCCGGCCGGCGCGGTCGAGGAGTCGGTGGAGCGCTATCGCGAAAAAGTGACGGGCGAGCCGGCGCTTGGTCCGCGGGAGCGTGCCGTGGTGAAAGCTTGCCGCCGTGTTCTTCTCTCGGCGTGGAGGATGAAGCCAACCTCGGACGACAACGTCCCGTACGACGAGTTTGGAGAAGTGACCTTGTCGGCCATGCCGTTATCGTGTTTCCCGAACATAAAGTTTCCTGACGACGCGAAGGATGCTTCCGCCGTCCGTCGTTTCGTTGCCGGGCTAAGCCTCACCGAGCCGCTTCAGCGCGACATGAGCGATGCCCGTTCGTACGAGGCTGGTGGGCAGGCCTTTATTCTTACCCGCGGTACTATTGCGTACAAAGTGGAAGGGGATGGGCTCTCCCGCCGCATCTCGGTGGCGACCGCCTTCACCGAGCACAACGGATATCTTCTGAGTTGGTTGTTTGCTGCTCCACACGATTCAGAGTTGCGTGAGCTGTTGGCCGCCAAAGTCGCATTCGACCCTGAGCTAAAGAGCAAGGAATTGTCAGCAAGCGGTTCCGGTAGTGAACGCGAAGCTCCGTCGCAAAGCAGTTCGTCAGCTCGATCGACCGGTGCCAAATCCACTACCGAACCCCCAGCGGCCCCCGGACCTTCCAGTGTCGCCGCCGACAACGAGCCGGCCAAGGCAGTGGACCCTCCCGCTACGCAGGTGGCTTCTCGTCCTACGCTGCGCCGCGAGGGCGAAGACATGCAGGGGCAGCCCAGGAAGAGCTGCTCCGATTCCTCAGAACCAGAATTAGAGAAATTACCAGTGCGTCGAGTGAGCGCTTGCTACGACTTGTGAAGAGCGGCTTTGAGCTGTGCCACGTGATTAATGTCGTGGCCCGCAATCTGGACGGCCAAATCCCGCACTGTCATTTCGCCGCGTTCGGTGTGAACGCCGTGCCGCTTCCATTCTTCCGGGCTCAGCATGTCGAACATCTGGAGGTTGGTCTGGCGAAGCAAACGAAATAGCTGCAAGGATTCCTGCGGATCGCGGTTCGGATAGCTTCCGAGCTTGGCCCAGAGTTCCTGTCCGAAGCCGGGCAGCGAACAGCCATCGTGTTCCAGCATCTGGCGGTAGCGCCACGTGCTCGTGATCTCGGCCTCAGCGAGGTGCGCCAGCACTTCGGCGGGCGACCATTTCTCCGGCGTGGAACGCTTGCGTAATTGCTCGGACGAAACTCCGGACACGAGCCGCTCCAACTCGCTCGCCGTTTGGCGCTGCACATCGACGGGGTCTTTGCCTTCCATCAGGCCGACTATCCGCGCCTTGTACTGCATTGGTGTTTCCACGCTTCCGTCCCTTCCGACGTCAGTTCAAGAAATACTTGGTGTAGAGGGTGTCCCGCTGTGCCGGACGGAAACCCGCGTCGCGAATGATCCGCCGCAACTCTTCCTCGGTGGTGCAATTGCGAACGCCCGCCGCGCGCACCACGTTTTCCTCGATCATGACCGAGCCAACGTCGTTTCCGCCGAAGCGCAATCCGGTCTGGCAGACCTTCAAACCTTGTGTCACCCAGCTCGACTGCACGTTCTCGAAGTTAGTCAGATACAGGCGCGAGATCGCCAGTGTCTTCAGATATTCCACAGCCGTCGCTTCGTCCCAGCCCCGCCCACCGAGTGCTGTATTTTGTGGCTGGAACGACCACGGGATGAACGCGGTGAATCCGCCAGTCTCCTCCTGGAGGTCGTACAACACCTGAAAATGATTGACGCGGTTCTCGTAATTCTCGCCTACGCCGAACATCATGGTTGCGGTGGTTCGCATACCCACCTTGTGAGCGGTGCGATGCACGTTCAAGCCAATCCGCCGTCAGGCACTTCAGCCGCGCGATCTTGTAGCGCACTTCGTCGTCGAGAATCTCGGCGCCGCCACCCGGAATGGAATCCAACCCGGCATCCCGCAGGCGCTTGATGGTGTCCTCAATCGTCAGCCCGCTGACTTCGGCGATGCAGATAACTTCTGACGCCGAGAAGCAGTGCAGATGCACCTGGGGAAATCGCTGCTTCAGGCCGCTCAATAGGGCCTCGTACCACTCGATCTTGAGATCGGGATGCAGACCTCCTTGCAGCAACACGCCGGTGCCGCCGAGCTCGACCGTTTCCCGCACCTTGTCGTAAATGGTGTCGAAATCGAGGACGTATCCTTCGGCCGCGAGCTTTCCCTTGAGAGGACGATAAAACGCGCAGAAGGTGCAGTATTCGGTGCAGAAATTGGTGTAGTTGATGTTGCGATCGATGATGTAGCTGACCACGCCATCGGGATGCAGACGCCGCCGCACGGCATCAGCTTCCATGCCAATACCGATCAGATCGTCGGATCGAAACAGCTCAAGCGCTTCGGTTTTGCTCAGGGACATAGGCTCACACGGTACTGTGACATTCTAAAGCATGGAACCGCCTGTCCCTGCGGGGCGGAATATCATCAGGGAGAAGCGGATGGCCGCCGGGTGCGTCGAAACTTATCATCCCTGCCTGCGTTTATACCCACGCTAGTGGTCGCAGCAAACCTTGTAGAATGATAGGGTATTCAACGGTACCAGGTGAGTCGTGCTGGCCCCGGTCGCCCGACCAAGATGAGAATTCATGGGCGAAGTCATCAAAGGACACAAAATGAACCGACCTACTCCCTTTGGGTTCCCCAACGGAAGCGCTCTAAAACTGTTACTCCCTAGTGTTCTGCTGGCGTTCGCCTTCCCGGCGTGGGCGGCGTTGGGAGACAACGTCACGACGGTGCAGGCTGACCGGGCAGCGATGAAGGGAACACTTCGTAGCGTGGCTACGCAGCGCTATGTCAAGCATGAGATCCAGGTTCCGACCGGACAGACGGTACGGGAGTTCGTCTCGCCGCAAGGAAACGTCTTCGGAGTCGCTTGGGACGGTCCTTCGCAACCCGACTTGCAGCAAGTGTTGGGGTCGTATTTCGAGCCTATGAAGCAGGCAGTCTCGGCGCAGCAACATCGGGGAAACAATCCGATAACGATTCAGACCTCCAGCTTTGTATTTGAGGCGAGTGGGCACGCACGTAGCTTCCACGGTCGCGCATATGTTCCCGCTATGGTTCCGCAGGGCGTCGACATCACTGAGATCCAGTAAAGGAGTAAGGCGTGCGATTCTTAGGACTTTTGGCAGCGGCATGCTGCCTGACTTTGCTGGCAGCTTGTGGAGGCAGCAGCGGAAGCACTACCTCAACCATCACCGTAGTCGGCGCCAGTTGCAACCCGACAACCGTGGCGGCTGGACAAACCAGCCAATGCACTGCCAGCGTGTCGGGAACCGGCAGCTTCAGCTCGGTTGTGAGTTGGACGGCCAGCGGTAACGGAACCATTACGCCCGCAGGCGGTGTCTTCACCGCGGCCACGGTACCGTTCACGACGCAAGTCACCGTCACCGCTACTTCTACCCAGGACAGCACGAAGAGCGGTTCGACCATCATCACTGTGGCGACCGCAGGGACCGTGACGGGAGTCACCGCTACCTGCGCTCCAACTACGATTCAGAGTGGCCAATTAACATCGTGTGCCGCCACCGTGAATGGTACGGGCAACTTTAGTCCGAATGTCACCTGGACAGCCAGCGCCGGCACGATCAATCCGATCACCGGCGTTTTTAGCAATACGACTCCCGGCACTTATAGCGTTATCGCTACCTCACAGCAGGATCCCACCAAGACCGCCACCGTTCCTATCACGGTGGTCAACGCAGCGAATAACACTCTTTCGATCGTCGTAGATGGTGGCCCCCAGGGCCTGACCTTCTCCTATCCCAACGCGGCTTTTGCCACGATTACCGTGTGTGTTCCCAATACGACAACCTGCCAGACCATCGATCATGTTTTGGTCGATACCGGATCCATCGGTGTAAGGCTGCTGGCGAAGGCTGCCGGAGGGGAACTCGATCCTGCGATTGTTCCGCTGCCTCAACAGACCGTAAGCGGCAGCGTGATCGCGCAATGTAATCAGTTTGTGGACGGCTTTACGTGGGGCTCGGTTTCGCTGGCAACAGTTCAAATGGCTGGGGAAACCGCTCCCAGCCTTCCCAACGGGAATCCCAGCTACGGGGCTGCCTGTTCAATTGATCGGCGATCCGAATCTTCCGGCGGCGCCCAGTGCTTGTACCTCCACGGGCGTGGACGAGAGTAACTTCCAGGCTCTTGGCGCGAACGGCGTACTCGGTGTCGGAACCTTCGAGCAGGATTGCGGTGGGGGTTGTACAAGCGGTACCAATAACGTGTATTACGCCTGCGCTAGCGGCGCTTGTAACGCGACCACGGTGAGCCTGGCGCAACAGGTGACCAATCCGGCCTGGGTGCTTCCGTACGACAATAACGGCGTGCTGGTGCAGTTGCCGAGCGTTCCATCCGGAGGCACCACAACGGTGAGCGGCTCGCTTCTCTTCGGCATTGGTACGCAGTCGGACAACGCTCTCGGCAGCGCTACGGTCTTCGACACCGACCCGAACGCCTATTTCATCACCACCTTCAATGGGCAGACGAATTCCTGTAGTTACATTGACAGCGGCTCGAACGCTTATTACTTTCAGTCGGCGGGTTATCCGGGGATCATCGCGTGTCCCAATAACACTCCTGGCACGGGCTTCTACTGTCCCGCTAATCTGCTTGCGCTTACAGCGACCAACCAGAGCGCGGCCAACACGAATGGTTCTACCGGCACCGTCAACTTCAGCCTCGGCAACGCCAATACGCTGTTCACCAACAACAACGGACTAAACAATGCCTTCAGCGAACTCGGTGCGCCGGATACTCCCATCAATGGCTGCAATTCGTTCGATTGGGGACTTTCCTTCTTCTACGGAAGAAATGTGTTTACCGGCATTGAACAGCAGCCGGTGACAGGTACGACCTTTGTTGGGCCTTTCTGGGCCTACTGAGTCGCCCAACTATCCGGACGGGCGGGGCTGTGCGGCTTCGCCCATTTTCTTGACGCGAGGCATCGTCCCGGGTTTCAATGTGCCGATGCCCGCGAAGAAACAGTCGAAAGCTCGAAGCACGAAGAAGGTCACTGTTCCAACCGCGAGCCGTCCCGTTTTTCCGGACGGGTATGGCGCGCCCAAAAGCATGAAGGGAAGTGTTCCCTGGGCGTGGGCGCTGAAGCGGCTCACCGACTCGCACAACTACATTCTCACCACCGTTCGGCCGGACGGTCGTCCGCACAGCATGATCATCTGGGGCATTTGGCTCGACAACGCTTATTACTTCAGTACTGGTTCCGCAACGCAGAAGGCCAAGAACCTGGCCGCCAATCCGAATTGCATCGTCTGCAATGAGAACGTCGAAGAAGCCGTCATTGTGGAAGGCGAAGGGCGAGAACTGCCGGCGCCTGACATTCCTGCCCCGGCGTTTGATGTTTACCTGGAGAAATATGGCTGGGAGTTAGACCCGAAACGTGGGCCTGTCTTCAAGGTGATACCGCGCAAAGTTATTGCCATGCCGGAGAAGCTGTTTCCCGCCGGAGCAACCCGGTGGATGTTCGAGTAGGACCAGGTTTGGTTCTCACTTCTTCGCGCTGCCAAAGGCCACTGGACCGAGAAATCGCAACTCCGGAACCGACGGAATCAAGCCAGTTTCTTGAGCGTAGGTCAGGAACAACTGGAGTCCGTCATGGTTCTCGCGGTCCAGGTAATAATGAATGTTCTCCGTCAAGTAAGTCACGACCTCGGGTTCGCTGAGTCCAAGCTTTGGTCCCCATTGCGCGGCCAGTGCAGCAATGTTGTCAGGAAGCAGGCCGTTATCGCGTGAGTGCTGAAACGTTGCCGTGAGGTCGACGCCTTCAGGCTGACGATGGAGTGCATCCAGACGGACCGCCCAGAATGCAAATACGAACGGCTTGCCCGTCAGCCTGTGCCATACGTGGGCAAGGTCGTAGAGATGGTAGCTCGAATCGTGCAGTGAGATTTGTAGAGCCGAGTCGCCAATCAGCAGGGCTGCGTCGTGCTCTTTGAGCATCTCCTGCAGATCGGGAGGGTGAGCGGTAAATTCCCGATGTCCCCCCATGAACTTCGCGAAGAGGACCTGGGTCAGAGCAACTGACGTTCGCGACGACGTGTCGGTCGCCACGGTCCGCACGTCGTCGATGGGCTTCTTGCAGACTAGCAGGATCGACCGCACGTGTCCCTTGGCCGCAATCGCTATATTCCGCAGAATGACGAGGCCGGGAATTTCTGCATAGGTGATGGCGGGAATGATTCCGACGTCCGCCTCTCCGGCAGCAAGGGCAGCGGCGCATTTTGAGGGGATGGTGTACCGGACATCGAAGCCTTCGTCCGCCTCTCCCTGCTCGAAGTCCCACATCAGGGGAGCGGTGTTCAGGAAAGAGATGGCCGAGACGCGGAAGCCAGGCATTATTGCGAGTCTAACAAAGCCGGTTCGGGGCTCGTCGGCTTACGGTCCTAGTCGAACGTAGCGATGTGATATGCGTCATAGTCAGTAACCTTTGGAATGATTACCGTCGGAAGGATCGCTTCCCACAGGAGGATCCTTGCATACCTTGGACTCACGGCCTGGTCCTGCCATTGACCATGCCCTGCAATGGCTGGCTTTGACGCTGACCCCGGGCATCGGTGCCGGGCGCGGCCGCAAACTGGTCGAGATGTTTGACGGTACCGACGGCATCTTCAACGCTTCGCTCACCGAGTTGGAAGGCGCTGGACTCCCCGCCGCTGCCGCCCAGAGTCTGGCGCTGGGCAAGTCCTCCGAAGTGGCGGCCGAGGAACTTGACCGCGCGAAAGCCAGCGGGGTCGAGATTATCGGCCAGGATGACCCGTCCTTTCCGAAGCGGCTCTATGAAATCTACGACCCTCCATTGGTGCTGTATATAAGAGGTAGCAAGGAAGTTATTGAACAATATGGGCTTGCGGTAGTGGGCACGCGCCATCCGACACCCTATGGCACGGGCATGGCCGAGCGCTTAGCGTGCGATCTGGCAGCCCGAGGCCTCGTAATCATCAGCGGAATGGCGCGCGGTATTGATACGGCTGCGCATCGCGGTGCGCTCACCGCTCACGGACCCACTGTAGCCGTCTGGGGAACCGGTGTGGATGTCACCTACCCCAAGGAAAATCAGAAGCTTAGTGAGCAGATTCTGGCGAACGGCGGGGCTATCATAAGCGAATTTCCGCTGGGGACATTCCCCGCGCCGCAGAATTTCCCGATCCGTAACCGGATCATCAGTGGTATGTCTTTGGGTGTCTTGGTAATCGAGGCTGGGGAGTACAGCGGAACCCGGATCACGGCACGGTGCGCTCTCGAGCAGGGGCGCGACGTGTACGCCGTGCCGGGCAACGTGACCAATAAGCTGTCGTGGGGACCTAACACATTGATAAAGCAGGGAGCTGCTCTGATTGCCACATGGGAAGACGTATGGGAAGCCCTGCCCGCAGATACCCGGTTGGCGCTCACGCCTCCGCAGGGGAATGAATCTTCGCCACGCAAATCGGCATCATTGTTTGGCACCCCGGAGTTGGGTCCCGACGAAAAGCGGATATTCGCTATCTTGCGTGCGGATGAGTCCACCCACATCGACGAGGTAATAGAAAAGCTGGTCGCCGAACTCTCGTCAGCACAAATCTTCGCCGCACTGTTCGAACTGGAATTAAGCGGCAGAATTCGTACCCTGCCGGGGAAGTATTACGTGAGAGTGATCTAAGTTATTGCACCGATGGCTGATAGCCGACCGCTAACAGCTCATCTGCGACAGTCGGCTGTTCACGTTTTCACAGCAACCATGCTAGTGTCATAACCGTACTGTTAGATAAAGTTTGCAACGAGGAACCACTTGTCCAAAGGTCTAGTCATCGTCGAATCGCCTGCCAAGGCGAAGACGATCCAAAAATATCTTGGCGCCGGATACGAGGTCGAAGCCTCGCTCGGCCATATTAAGGATTTGCCGAAAAAGTCCCTGGGTGTCGATATCGAGAACGATTTCTCCACCGAATACGAGGTTATTCCGGGAAAAGAAAAGGTCATTGCAAAGCTGAAGAAGCTGGCGAAAGGGGCTGAGACCATTTTCCTGGCTCCCGACCCCGACCGGGAAGGCGAAGCAATCGCGGCCCATCTGGCCGAAGAACTCGGCGGCGAGCGAGTTGATGGCAAGAAGTCGAAGAAAACAACCTCGACCAGCATACGGCGAGTGACCTTCAACGAGATCACCAAGAAGGCGGTTCAGGAAGCGTTTCTGCACCCCCGCGATATCGATCGCAACCTGGTCGATGCTCAACAGACCCGACGGGTGCTCGACCGGTTGGTCGGCTACCAGGTTTCTCCGCTGCTCTGGGATAAGGTTCGTCGCGGCCTTTCCGCCGGCCGCGTCCAGACCGTTGCTCTACGTCTCGTTGTCGATCGTGAACGCGAGATCAAGGCGTTCAACAAGGAAGAGTACTGGACGATCGCGGCGCATCTGGCGTGCGCCAAGCCACCTCAGTTCGTCGCAAATTTTCTGGGTATCGGTGACGAAAAGACCCCGGTCCCGAACGAAGAAGAGGCTGGAAAACTTCGGGCTGCGCTGGAGAAGGCGGAGTGGTCGGTTCGCTCAGTGGAAAAGAAAGAGCGCCGCCGCAACGCAGCCGCTCCGTTCACCACGAGTAAGTTGCAGCAGGACGCCTCACGCAAGCTGCGCTTCAGCGTGAAGCGCGCCATGATGATCGCGCAGAGATTGTACGAAGGCATCGACCTGGGCGATGAAGGCACGGTCGGTCTCATTACGTACATGCGTACCGACTCAACGCGTGTCTCCAACGACGCAATTGCCGAAGTACGGGAGTTGATTGCCCGGGAATACGGGCCGGAGTTTCGTCCGGAGTCGCCCAACTTCTATAAGTCCAAGAAAGATACGCAGGACGCGCACGAAGCCATACGTCCGACTTCGGCAGACCGTCATCCTGATTCGGTCAAGAAGTACTTACAGGAAGACGAGTACAAGGTTTACAAGCTCATCTGGCAGCGCTTTGTGGCCTCGCAGATGAATCCTGCCATCTTCGACCAGACCACCGTCGATATTGACGCGAAGAGTAACGGCGTGGACTACCGTTTTCGCGTCACGGGATCCGTGCTGAAGTTCGAAGGCTTCCTCAAGGTCTACGAAGAGGCGAAGGATAATAAGGACGAGGAAGACGAGGCGCTGAAACACAAACTGCCGGAGCTTACGGAGGGACAGAAGCTCACCCTGAAATCGCTCGACACCGAGCAGCATTTCACCGAGCCCCCTCCACGCTTCAACGAGGCGTCGCTGGTGAAAGAGCTGGAAGAGCGTGGCATCGGCCGGCCGTCCACCTACTCCGCGATCATCAGCACGATCCAGGAACGCCAGTACGTGCAGAAGGTCGGTGGGAAGTTCATTCCGACCGAAATCGGCCTGGTTGTGACCGATTTGCTCGTCGATAACTTCAAGGACATCTTCGACTTTCAATACACGGCACGGCTGGAAGAAGAGCTCGACGAAATCGAAGACGGCAAAGAAACCTGGACCGACGCGCTGGCCGAGTTCTACAAGAAGTTCGAGAAAGACCTCCATTACGCAGAGAAGCACATGGAAAATGTGAAGCGAATGGAGAAGCCCACCGACGAGAAGTGCGAACGCTGCGGCTCGCCATTGGTCATCAAGTGGGGCAAGCACGGGTCATTCTTTGCCTGCAGCTCCTACGACAAGACCGACCCCAACAGTTGCACGTTTACCAAAGAAAACCCGATTGATCTGCCTGATCTCGACTCTGCCGACCTGCAGGAGACGACCCAGGAAGAGTATTGCGAGAACTGCGGACGTCCCATGGTTCTCAAGCGCGGCCGGTTTGGCCAGTTCATGGCATGCACGGGATATCCCGAGTGCAAGACCACGCGGCGTCTCGACCAGGCCAAGAAAGTGCCCGACATTCCGCTCGACGAAAAGTGCCCGCAGTGTGGCCGCAACCTGCTCATCCGGCATGGCCGCTTCGGAGAGTTCATCTCTTGCAGCGGATATCCCGATTGCAAGTACGTGAAGCAGAACCTTATCGGAGTGAAGTGTCCGGACTGCAAAGACGGCGATATCGCCGAAAAGAAGGCGCGTCGGGGAAACTATTTCTACGGATGCACCAACTATCCCAAGTGCGAGTTCACTTCGGCGTTTAAGCCGGTGGCGGAAACTTGCCCGTCCTGCGGTAGTCCGTATCTGTTGGAAAAGACCCTGAAGGACGGCGTTTTCCTCGTCTGTCCCAACAACAAGCGCGGAACAGCCGAAGAACCCAAACGTCGCGGCAAGAAAAAGAAGGAAGCCGTTGAGAGCACCGTGAAGTGCGATTACTCGCGGCAGATCGCCACGCCGGAAGCCGTGGCCTGAGGAGCAATACTATGAGCGATTCACAGCCAACAACTCACGATGCTGAACTGATACTCAAACTGTACGACCTTCGTCGCGAACCCGTAATGCGGGAAGCGCGTTCGTTTGTTGCTCAATTTGCACCTTCGTCGCTCGACGAAATGATGAAGCTTGGCAGCGCATTTGGCACCAAGGAACAGGCCTATCTCAGGCAGGTGGTTGGATATTGGGAGATGGCAGCGTCATTGGTCAATCGCGGCGCGCTGAACCGCGAGCTCGCCCTGGATAACTTCCAGGAGATGTTCTTTGTGTACGCCAAAGTGCAGCCGTACCTTGAGGCTTATCGGGAAAAGATGGGGACTCCGAACTTTATGCGTCAAGCGCAGCAACTGGCCGAGAGTTCGACCGAAACGCGCGAGCGTACTGCCGCCATGCAGAAAATGCAGGCGGAGATGGCGCGCCGTCGAGCCGAGGCTCTGGCCGCGCACTAGCTCAAATACTCACGTATGTAGGCATCGTGGGAGCGGAGCAACTCCGGCGCCGTTCCTTCGAAGATGATCTTGTGGTCGCGCAGGATCAGGAACGTGGTGTGGACGTTGCGGGTCGAGCCATCTTCCAGCGGCACCATTTTGTTCTTACTGCGATCGAAGTAGTGGCTGGCCATGGTGAAGGCGTCCTGCAAGCGATGCGTCACCAAGAGTGACGCCGTTTTGTAAACGTCGCGCTGCTTCACAATCAACTCGATGATGGTGTTCGACGTAACCGGATCCAGCCCGCCTGTCGGAGAGTCGTACAGCAATACTTCAGGCTGAGTAATGATGGCCCGCGCAATCGCGACTCGCCGGCGCATGCCGCCGGAAAGCTCGGATGGAAAGAGATCGTAGGTCTGCGCCAATTCGACGAACTCCAGGACCTCAATCACCCGTGCACGGATTTCATCCGTAATCCTTCCGGTTTCCTCGATCAGCCGATAGGCGACGTTTTCTCCAACCGTCAGGGAATCGAAAAGCGCACTTTCCTGGAACACCATCCCAATCTGGCGTCGCAAGTCATACATCTGTTCCTCGCGCATTTCCGAAATTGGCTCGTCGAGGACGGTGATTCGACCGCTGTCGGGTTTGATAAGGCCCAGTGCCAGCTTAAGGATCAGGGTCTTGCCGGTCCCCGCTTCTCCGAGCAAAACCTTTGTTTCGCCCTGCGCTAACTTGAACGAGATTCCCTCCAACACGGGCTGCTCGAACCCGATCGAGACGTCTTCAAATCGCAAAATCGTGCCGGTACGAGATGCGGGAGATCGTTGTTGCCGCTCGATGGTTGCAGGAGGACTGGCCATAACTAGTAGTGAAAGAATGCCATCAGTAACTTGGTGATAAAGAAGTCGCTAACGACAATCAGCACTGAGGCCGATACGACGGCTTGGGTTGTGGCCCGTCCAACGCCCTGGGTCCCACCTTTGGCGGTCATTCCGTAATAGCAGCCAACCGAGGCGATGATGAACCCAAACACCACCGGCTTACCCAGCCCCATGAATACGTCACCGAAGCGCAAAGACTGGTAGGCACTCGTCCAGTACTGGTTAGCGTTCAGCCCGAGCAGGAAAAACGAGATGAAAAAGCCGCCGATAAGTCCCACGAGGTCGGAGATGATACTCAGGAAAGAACAGCATAACGACGGTGGCGATAACTCGCGGGGTCACCAGCTTCTTGGTTGGATCGACGCCCATCGCACGCATGGCATCGATTTGCTCCGTCACCTTCATCGAACCGAGCTCGCTGGCCATGCCGCTCGAATTCCGTCCGGACACGAGAATACCGGTCAAGACCGGACCCAGCTCGCGAACCATGGAGAGAGCGACCAGTTGCCCAGTCAGGGACAGGGAACCGAACTGCTGCAAGGTGCTTGAGGTTTGCAGGGCCAATACCGCGCCCGTAAACAGTCCAATGAGAACGACGATGGGCAAAGAGCCGACGCCGATCAGGTCCGCTTGCAGTAGCGTGTCGGAATAATAACGCGGTCGGGCGAACAGGTTCGACAGCGACCGTCCGGCCAGTAGCGAATACTCCTGGACAGCCACAACCTTGTCTTTAGCGATGTCGTTCAGTGAGACGAGCGCCATGCGTCAGTCGAATTTCGCTCCCGTCCGAAATATATCAGAGCGCGAGTGGCTACCCTGAGCGAGACGGCTGGTATGCGTGTATCGCCGCATTCGTGAGATAGATTCTCGAATACAGGTTTACTAATTGCACACCTCAGGTCAGTGTTTTATTATCAGAGGCCTGATGTGGTGTAGCTGTACCTCAGGAGGCCAGGGCATGGCTTTTCAGGTGGATCGGAGTGCCTTCGACCCCGATTCAGGTTTTGAGTACTACATCTGCTTCAAGCCCGCCAGCCAGGTAGACGGCGACGAGATAACGGCGCGCATTTCCGTCGAAGTGGCCGTCTCCGTCTCCGAAACCGGGGACATTGCCGACCTGAGCTTTGTTCTTCCCAAGGCCTGCCGTACCGACTACGCCCTGACCTATCTCAAGAAAGACCCCACGGTTGTTTGCGTGGAAAACCGGGTTTTCCTCTCGCTTCCTGGTCTGAGTGGCGACGCTGTTCTCAACGCACCGGGCACCGTCGAGCTCGACAACGCAGGCCGTATCGTTGCGGTTGAGATCAACGGCTGTATCCCGCACACAACGACATTTAAGCCGGGGCGCGCCTAGAATTCCGCAGCGTTTGCGTCAGGTATGATGACGCAGTGGGCGATCTTTCGGTTTTCATTCTCGCCGGCGGCCGCAGCTCCCGCATGGGACGCGACAAAGCGTTGCTTCCGTTCGGCGACGAAACCTTACTCGAATGCATGTTGGGTAAAGCACGGCATCTCACGGCAGCGCCCGTTTATCGTGGGCCGTCGGGACCTTTACTCGCGGTATGGCGAGGTCATCGAAGACATTATTCCCGGTTGCGGACCGTTAGGCGGAATCCATGCCACGCTACGTTTGACAGAGACCGACCTGAACCTCGTTCTGTCCGTCGATATACCCAAGGTAACGCCGTTGTTCCTTCGTTGGATGGCGGATACGGCCAGCAACAACGATGCTGTTGTGACGGTTCCCCAAGCGAACGGCCGACTGCAACCGCTTTGCGCGGTATATCGTCGGAGTGCGCTGGGCGCGGTTGAGGGCGAATTGCAGGCAGGGAACTTCAAAGTCACGGGTGTCTTTGCGCACTTACCGACGCGCGTAATCGCTGAATCGGAGTTGGCTGCAGCGGGATTCGCCTTAGACATGTTCGATAACGTCAACACGCCTGCCGATTACAATGCCGTTACGGGAAGGTACGCTCAAGCGTCCGCCGTCAGGGAACATCGATCATGAACGAGCGCCGACCGTACATCCAGTTCGAACACGTGCACAAGGCCTTCGGCGATAAGGTCGTCATCGACGACGTGAGCTTTGATGTCATGCCGGGTGAGACAGTGTGCATCCTCGGGCGCAGCGGCGTGGGTAAGTCGGTTTCGCTGCATATGATCATGGGATTTCTTCGCGCCGACAGCGGCCGCATTTCGGTCGCTTACGAAGACGTGACAAACTTCACGGAACAGCAGATGGAGGAGATTCGCAAGAAGGTCACGATGGTCTTTCAGAACGGCGCTCTCTTCGATTCGCTTACGGTTGGCGAAAACGTAGCGTTCCCCTTGCGCGAGCGCGGCGGTTTGGAAGAAGAGCAGATCTATCAGATCATCGACGGTCTGCTCGACATGGTGGGTGTGAGGGAGTTTCGCGACCAGTTGCCGTCCGACTTGTCGACCGGCATGAAGCGGTCAGTGGCCATAGCGCGGGCTCTCGCTGCGCAGCCTGAGGCAGTCCTCTACGATGAGCCGACGACGATGGTAGATCCGTTAATGGCACACCTGCTGGGCGACCTCATCAAGAAGCTCAAGCGCCAACTCAAGCTCACCAGCATCGTCGTCACGCACGATATGGCGCTGGCCAAAAAACTGGCCGACCGTGTGCTGTTCCTGTACGAGGCCCGTGCCGTCTTCTTCGGAACGTTCGACGAAATGCAGAAGTCCAACGAGCCTATCGTGCAGGAGTTCCTGAGCCTTGATTCGCTCGATTTTGAACACTACTTCGGCGCCCAGCGCCCACCGCATTCCGCCGAATTGTAGCTTCGTCGCTAGAACCCTTGCGCAACCAGGCGATTGATCGTCAGGCCGCTGGTCTGCTCATCGCGACGGGTCCATTTCTCCAGGTATTTCGCCACGATATCGGTCTCGATGTTGACTGGATCACCGGGCTTCAGCGAGTGCAGGTTCGTCATCTTGATGGTGTGGGGAATGATGGCGATCGTCAGGCGCAAGCGGTCGAGGTCGGCGACCGTAAGGCTGATGCCCTCGATGGAGATGGATCCCTTGAAGACCACATACTTTTCCAGGTCTTCGGGGATGTCGATGTGCAGCCAAAAGTCGTCGGCGTTGGCGATAGGTTCGAGCCCCACGAGTTTTCCGGTGCCGTCCACGTGGCCCTGCACAATGTGCCCGCCCATGCGCGCATCGACTTTGAGCGGAAGCTCAAGGTTGACCCGCGCGCCTTGCGTGATGCGAGAGAACGATGTCCGCGTCCAGGTTTCTTTTGCCAAGTCCGCACAGAAGGACTCCGGCTTGATGTCCAACGCGGTCAGACAGACGCCGCTGACGGCAATGCTGTTGCCTTCTTTCAGTTCTTTCGCCGCTTGGGGCGCTTGAATTGTGATGCGATGATTGCCACCGCGCTCCACAATCGCAACTACCGTTCCGACTTCTTCCACTAATCCGGTAAACATGATGATGGCCTCGCAAAAAAGCCCGCAATAGCGGGCCAGTTATGAATGATTGGGTACAACGTGAATGACATCCGTATACGGATCTCGTAGGTATCCTTCTACCGCGAAGTCTTCTCCGAAGCGATGAAGCGTCATGGATCGTACATACGCAGCCTCACTGATGTGGCGGTATCCCGTCCCTAAAGCCAGAGGAATTGACCCCGTGCCCGCCAGAATCTTCGGAGCGTAATAAAAGAAAATCTTGTCGACAATGCCCGCGGAAAGAGCTGCCCAATTCACCATGGAGCCGCCCTCAATGATGATGCTGGTAATCTCTCGCTCGCCCAGCCTGGTTAGCACTCGCTCCAGATCGGGGCGTCCATCCGACGATGGCGAGCCGCTGGGGAAGGGAATGGTCCCATCTTCCAGAGGCTGCCGCATTGGTACCTGCTCGACGATGATGCCGCGTTCTTCCAGCTCACGCCTCTTGCGCTCTTCCGCAAAGCAACAGAAGACGACTACGTCGTAAGCGGCCGTTCTCACGACCCGCGAGTCCAGCGGCAGGCGCAGCCGTGAGTCAAGTATCACTCGCAGCAGCGGTCTGCGCCGAGGCAGACCGGTTCGATCCGTGAGCAATGGATCGTCCGAGATAATCGTTCCGACGCCCACCATGATGGCGTCATTCGCGTGTCGCATCTCGTGAACATGCGCGCGCGCTACCTCGCTGGTGATCCATCCGCCGGTTGCCGCCATGGAGCTCATCGTACTCGGGGCAATCGGGTCGCCCGGCGGAGGAGCGATCTTGCCATCCAGCGTCATCGCTGTTTTTAGGGTCACGAACGGTGTCTTGTAACGGATGTAGCGGGCAAATGCCTCATTGAGTTTCCGCGCTTCCGCTTCGCATAGACCCTCCACCACCTCGATTCCAGCATCCGCGAGGCGCTCAAAGCCTCGCCCTGCAACTAGAGGGTTGGGATCGCGCATGGCGGCGACAACCTTCTTGATCCCTGCCTCGACAATGGCTTCTGCACAGGGCCCGGTACGGCCTACGTGCGAACACGGCTCCAGATTGAGGTAGAGGGTCCCGCCACGGCCATTCTCGCCTGCGGCTTCTATCGCGAGAATTTCAGCGTGTTTCACGCCATCGTAGGTGTGACAGCCTCGTCCTACCACCTTGCCTTCGGGGGAGACGAGGACAGCTCCGACTCGCGGATTAGGCGAGGCCAGGGCCATGCCCCGTCGCGCCAGCTCCAGTGCCTGATTCATGTGCCGCGCGTCGTTTGCTCTGGGTGCCATCGCTAGTTGAAGAGTGACTCCACGAAGTCTGTCGAATTAAACGGAAGGAGGTCGCCGACTTTCTCACCAACACCCACATAGCGAACCGGCAGCCCAAGCTCTTTCGAAATCGCAACTACCACTCCACCTTTGGCAGTGCCATCGAGCTTGGTGAGCACGATTCCGGTCACCCCGGCCGACTGCGTAAAGAGACGGGCCTGCTGTAACCCGTTCTGACCCGTAGTTGCGTCCATGACTAGCAGCGTCTCGTGGGGTGCGGAGGCGATAAATCGCTGGGCCGTTCGCCGCATCTTCTCCAACTCGGTCATCAGGTTACTCTTCGTGTGCAGACGGCCAGCGGTATCCACGATCACATAGTCGATATTGCGTGCCTTCGCCGCCTTCAGCGCATCGAACAAAACTGCCGAGGGATCTCCACCCGGCTTGTTCTTGATGACCTCTACACCGGTGCGGTCACCCCAGATTTCCAACTGTTCGATGGCAGCGGCACGAAAAGTGTCGGCTGCCGCCAGCAGGACACTCTTTCCCTGTGCCCGGAGCGCGTACGCCAGTTTCCCGGTGGAAGTCGTTTTGCCAGTCCCGTTCACTCCTACCACGAGAATGACTTCCGGTTCACCGTCGACTCTCTGTACCGGACGCTGCTCCGAGGCGTTCAGGATCTGGAGCAGTTCTTCCTTCAGCACTCGTTTCAGCTCTTCGATATTGCCAATCTGCTTCCGGTCGACTTTTTCACGCAGGGTTTCGAGGACGGCAGCCGTCGTCGCCATACCTAAATCGGCGCTGATGAGGGTAGCTTCCAGTTCGTCGAGCGTATTGCGATCAATTTCCTTGCCGACTGAGATCAGGTCGTCGATTCGCTCGTTCAGACTTTCACGCGTGCGCGTGACCGCCTCTTTCATGCGGTCGAGGAAACTCGGTTTTTCTTCGGTGCTGCCGAACAGGGTCTGGATCATGGATGGGTCCGTCGCGAGCTCTCAAAATGCGGGGGCGCAACGTCACCCTGCGCGAAAGCCCAAGCGCCGCGAATCTTTCATTATAACTACCCTGTGCTTCCTGAGCTGTGCGTACAAACCCCTGCAATAGCCCGATCTCGAAGAATCTGTGCGCGCTTTGACCTCATCTAAGCCCTGTTGTGATAGGGAAACCCCGTGGCCAAGTGTGAGCATCTGGAACTCGCTGACGTAAAGGTCAAGCCGGGCAGTAAGACCTGCCAGGAGTGCGCCGCCCTCGGGCAGCGCCCGGTACAACTGCGCATGTGTCTGGTCTGCGGCAATGTGGCTTGTTGTGACTCTACGCCGGGCCGTCACGCTACTAAGCACTTTCAGGAGACTGGGCACCCCGTAATGAAAGCGTTCAAGTCAGGGGACTGGACGTGGTGTTATGTTCACCAACGCTATATGTGAAAGCTGACCGTAGTTGGCAGCTACCTTGGATGGAACGGATCGTTTGTTACTCTGTAATACAGCAATTCGCAGCATGTCCCAATAATTGATGGACTTACCCCGACCATTGAAAACCGGCCTTCGCCTACGCCACTTCCTGCTTGCGTTTCTGCCTGCGCTGCTTTCCGCGGTCCTCGCGGGGCAGGTTCCGTCCCCCTGGGTCGATACCAAGCCATTACAAATCGATACCGGTGTTGTCGGCCTCAAGCTAACGCTTCGCCGCCTGCATACGACCGCCCGCATCATGCACACCACTGCTCATCCTGACGACGAGGATGGCGGCATGTTGACGCTCGAGTCGCGCGGCCATGGCGTTACCGCCTTGCAACTGACGCTTAATCGCGGCGAAGGCGGTCAGAACAAGGTCGGGAGCAATCTCCTTGATGAGCTCGGAATATTGCGTACGCTCGAGCTGCTCGCCGCCGATCGCTATTACGGAGTCGAGCAGCGCTTCACACGGGTCGCAGACTTTGGATTTTCCAAGACGCCGGAAGAGACCTTTGCCAAGTGGGGCGGTCACGATGTAGCACTCGGCGACATGGTTCGAATTATTCGCACGTTTCGTCCTGACGTAATCTGCACGCGGTTTCAAGGCTCGTCGCGCGACGGCCACGGGAACCATCAGGCTTCCGGAATCCTGACGCGCGAGGCGTTTCACGCCGCTGCCGATCCTACGAGGTTCCCTGAGCAGATTCGCGAAGGATTGCAGCCCTGGCAGGCCAAAAAGCTGTACATGGACAATGTCCGCGCCAACGAAGACTGGAACGTCGAGCTGGAGACTTCACAAGACGATCCATTGCTTGGCGAGTCCTATGTAAAGTTCGCCTTCAAAGGCCTGCAACATCAGCTCTCTCAGGGAGCTGGCGGTTGGACGCTTTCGGAAGGCCGGCGGACCAGCTACTACAAGCTCATCGACTCTGCCCTCCCCGGCGTTCCAGTCAGCAACAACCACGAGAAGGATTTCTTTGACGGAATCGACACGTCGCTGCCCGGGCTCGTTACGCGTCTTGGTCCTGACGCAGCGAAAGTTCCATGGTTGAAATCGCAACTCGAAGAACTTGCCAAGCTCGTGGAGGAAGCGACGGCACTGGCCGACCGTAGCCCTCAAGCGGCCGGCAAGCCTCTTCTGCAAGGCTTGAACGCAACAAGTTCGCTCATCTCCAAGGTTGAGGCGTCGGGATTACCGGCACCAAAGAAGGCCGACTTATTGGTTGAGCTTCGAACCAAGCAGCAACAGTTTGAACAAGCCGCTAATCTCGCATACTCGCTCGACATGGGCATCGGTCCCGGCACTCCCGACGGCCGCCCCATGGCGGAAGAGTTCGACACATCCAACGGCAAAGTTTTGGCCGCGGTGATTACGGCAGGGAAGTCCTTTCTGCTGCTCGCCAAACTCCACAATGGCAGCACCGTTCCCATGGAAATCAAGGAGTTTGCCCTCGATGTTCCGCCAGGCTGGCGCTACGAACTCTTCATGGACAAGGTTCCCGCGCACATCGCTCCCGGCGATGGTTGCGCCCTGACCTTCCGTGTCACACCGCCAGCGAATGCGTTGCCTACCAAGGCGTATTTTCACCGGAACGATCCCGAAACCGATTCGGTTTACCAGATCGATCAGCCGCAATACCAGACTCTGGCGCTGCCGCCACCGCCCGTTACTGCTCGCGTCGTCTATACGGTAGAGGGACAACAGGGCGTCCTGACCACCGTGGCCCGCACCCCAATCCACGATGTTCACGGAGAAGCATGGTCCATGCCTCTCGCGGTCGTACCGCTGTTGTCCGTGCAAACTACTCCGACGACACAGATCATTCCCGCCGGCGCGAATCCTTCGGCCGAACTGAGTGTCGTGGTACGTGCCAACTCCGAACACGAAACCGGCCGATGTGCGTCCACGTGTTCCCAGCGGCTGGAAGGTCGAACCCAGCGCCGCGCAGATTCAATTCGCCCACAGCGGCGAACACATCTCGGAGTTTAAGGTCCTGCCCGACGGCGCCGCCGAAGGACGCTATCTGGTTCGCGCCGTCGCCTCCAAAGGTGCGGAGGAGTTCAGCGAAGGCTACAGCCTGGTCACGCGACCTGATATTGGGGGATTCTTCTACTTTCAACCCGCCACCCAGCGCGCCGCTGTCGTGAAAGTGAAAGTGCCTGCCTGATCTCAAGGTTGGTTACATCATGGGCGCGGGCGATGACATCCCGACTGTACTGCGTCAGGTCGGACTGGACGTTACCTTGCTCACTCCCGACGATGTTGAGCACGGAAACCTGCAACGTTTTGGCACGATCATTCTCGGTAT
This sequence comes from uncultured Acidobacteriaceae bacterium, assembly GCA_963738905.1. GTDB lineage: Bacteria > Acidobacteriota > Terriglobia > Terriglobales > Acidobacteriaceae > DASRAA01. Next base: position 427,240 of record CAVTYG010000002.1, on the reverse strand, counting down.
CCGCGCCTACGATACTCGCGACGACGTGAAGAAGACACAATCAGCGCCTGCTCGATTACGTACGTAATGGCGGCACACTGATGGTGCAGTACAACACCGATCCAGGTACCTTTAACGCCGGAAACTATCTGCCCTATCCAGCCGATCTCAGCCGTGCTCGCGTTTCGGTCGAAGAGGCGCCTTTGACTGTGCTCGATCCCAAGAGCCAGGTGTTCGCATACCCCAACATCATCAGTCCGAGTGACTTCAACGGGTGGGTGCAGGAGCGCGGTCTGTACTTCATGGACAAGTGGGACGACCATTACACGCCACTGCTGGCTTGTAACGACCCTGGGGAATCCCCGCAGAAGGGCGGCCTCCTGCTGGCGTCCTATGGCAAAGGTTTTTACATCTACAACGCATACGCCTTCTTCCGTCAGCTCCCATTCGGAGTTCCCGGCGCAATCCGCTTATACGTCAACCTGCTAAGCGTGGGACATGAGCCAAAGTGATGCGCCGTCTCAGCCAGAACTGATTCGCGGCGTTTCGCTCGCCGGCGCCACTACGCTGAACATGATCGACATGATCGGCGTCGGTCCATTCATCACCATCCCGCTCATTGTTAGCGCCGCCGGTGGCCCGCAAGCCATGCTGGGGTGGATCGCAGGAGCTGTCTTCGCTCTATGCGACGGACTGGTCTGGGCAGAGTTGGGGGCCGCGATGCCGCAGGCGGGAGGCTCGTACCAATACCTCAAGCAGATCTACGGGCCAAAGTCACTCGGTCGCCTGCTGTCATTTCTGTTCATCTGGCAGTTGTCATTCAGTGCGCCACTGTCTATCGCCTCCGGTTGCATCGGACTCGCGCACTATGCCGGATACATCTGGCCCGGTCTGGAACATTCCTGGTTCGCGCATACGTTTCAGAGTCACGTCCCGCTTCTTGGCTCGATGGAAGTCAGCATCGTTGTCATTACCGGCACGCTCCTTGCGATGGCGACGTGCGCCTTCATAGTTTTCCTGCTCTATCGACGAATCAACGTGATCGCCCGGCTCGCCGAATTCCTCTGGATCGGAGTGGCTATCGCGCTTTTCTGGATCATCTTCGCGGGAATTACCCACTTCAATGCCGCGCGTGCTTTCGATTTTCCACCTCACGCCTTCACCCTCTCCAGCGAGTTCTTTACCGGCATGGGCGCCGCCATGCTCATCGCGACCTACGACTACTGGGGCTATTACAACGTTTGCTTCCTCGGCGGGGAAGTGAAAGATCCGGGCCGCACCATACCTCGCGCTCTCATTTTGTCGATCATCGCCGTCGCCGCCATTTACATCGTGATGAACATCAGCGTTCTCGGCGTCATCCCATGGCGTGAAATGTTGGAGCGCTCAGCCGGTGAGAACAACTACATCGTTTCCGTATTTATGCAGCGAATCTACGGGAACTGGGCCGGTCGAGCCATCGCTGCGCTGATCATCTGGACCGCGTTCGCTTCTGTCTTCTCTTTGCTCCTGGGCTATTCGCGCGTGCCGTATGCGGCCGCGCTGGATGGCAACTACTTTCGCGCATTCGCCCGCGTACATCCCGAGAAGCGATTTCCCACCGTGTCCTTGCTCGCGCTCGGCGGAGTCGCCATGCTTTTCTGCCTGCTGCGTCTTGCCGACGTCATCGCTGCCTTGGTTGTCATCCGGATCCTGCTTCAGTTCATCGTCCAGGCTGTCGGCGTCATCGTTCTTCGGGTGCGTCAACCCAACCTGCCCCGACCGTTTCGCATGTGGCTGTATCCCTTGCCCGCGCTGATGGCGATCGGTGGGTTCACTTTTGTCCTCTTCGGGCGCAAGAACTTTCAGCGCGAGTTCAAATACGCACTAGTGATCCTGATCGTCGGCCTTGCTGGTCTATCTCTCTCGGTCCTGGAGGCGGAACGAATGGCCGTTCATCGCCCGTTCATCTCAGGCCAATCAGGCGCTGTGAGCCCGGCACGTTGCCTGCGGCTGGTCACGCTTTGACTGCAACTGGAACCGCCGCCATTCGAACCCCCTCGGCGACGGATTACCTTTTTGCCACCCATCAGTCTGACTCCCGATGGCTGCTGTTGGCGCACCCCATGCCGACGGTCATGCCTCGCGGTCAATTCCGCCCAGTCAGGAGCCGGCTTGTCAGAGATGGGAACACTCTCTGAGGTCACCTTCGCACCACCACGTCGCCGGCGCCTCTTCGGGCCGCTGCACGAACCGCTCTTCCGCAGCCTTTGGGCCGCCGCCCTGGTCAGCTACACCGGAACCTGGATGCAGAACGTCGGCGCCGGATGGCTGATGACCTCGCTCACCATGTCTCCGCTCATGGTCGGGCTGGTGCAAGCAGCTAACAGCATTGCAGTTTTCCTCGTCGTCCTCCCTGCCGGAGCAATCGCCGACGTCGTTGACCGTCGCAAGCTTCTTTTGGTCACGCAGCTCTGGATGGTGCTTGCCGCGGCTGCCTTGGGAGTCCTGGCTATAGAGGGGTTAATTACGCCTGTAGTTCTGCTGCTATTCACCTTCCTGATGGGCTTCGGCGCTGTGCTAAACGATCCCGCCTGGCAAGCAATCACGCCCGAAGTAGTTTCGCGCGAGAATTTTGCTGCCGGTATCGCTCTTAACTCCGCCGGATTCAATGTAGCTCGTGCCGTCGGCCCTGCTCTCGGAGGATTCGTCATTTACTCCGCCGGGTCGGGCATCGCCTTTCTGCTGAATGCTCTTTCGTTCTTTGGCGTCATCGTATTCCTCTATCGCTGGAAACGCCCTCCCGCTCCGGCTTCACGTCGTCCCGAACGAACCTGGGAAACCATGATGGTTGGGTTTCGTTACTTGCGGACCTCTCGAACCATGCATGCGGTTCTGGTGCGCTGCGCAGTTTTCAGCATTTCCGGCAGCGCTCTACTCGCTCTGTTGCCTTTGCTTGCCCACGCCTTCGGCTGCGAGGGCTACGGATTGATGCTCGGCGTCTTCGGAACAGGTTGCCTCATCGGTGCCGCCGCACTGCCATTCCTTCGCCGCGTGGTGTCCATCGATACGCTGGTCTCAGCGTCCACAGCCGTCTTCGCCTTTGCCACTTACGCCGCCGGACGTCACCCCAGCTTCGCCGCTTTTGTGCTCACCATGTTGATCGGCGGTGCAGCCTGGATTCAGATTCTCGCCAGTCTCAACGTCTGCGCACAGACGATGTCTCCCGGTTACATGCGTGCGCGCGCTATTTCTATGTACCTGTTGGTGCTGCAAGGCGGCTTCGCCGTAGGCGCCGCTCTCTGGGGAGCAATAGCTGAACGGCTTGGCATGGCCCGCTCTCTTGAGTTCGCCGCTATCTTCCTGCTGCTCGGAATTCCGACCGCACTGCGCTTCAGGCTGCATCCTGTGCCTGTAGAGCCGAACACCATCGGTATGGACTAGAATGCTTGGGCACATCGGCCCTGAGTTCTTCGTTGCATTCACCATGAAGGAGATCTCCATGAAGTTGCGTATCGCACTTGGTTATATGTTGTTCACCCTGATAGTCTCGGCGGCCGCTTTCGCTGCCAACCCCGACGAGAAACCGACCTTCGCTTCGGTGCTTGACCATCAGTTCAGCAACACCGAAAAGACGGTCGTACCCGCTGCCGATGCCATGCCGGAAGATAAGTACGGCTTTGCTCCCACCCAAGGCGACTTCAAGAGCGTGCGCACCTTTGGTGCTGAAGTCAAACATATGGCGGTAGCCAATTACTTCTACGCCGCTACGATTCTCGGCGAAAAGCCTCCCGTCGACTTGGGCAATGGTCCTGATGGCCCAGACAACATCAAGTCAAAGGCTGAGATCATGAAGTTCCTCAACGACTCGTTTGTCTATGCCCATAAGGCCATCAACAGCATTACCGAGGCCAACGTTCTCGATCCGATCAAGGCCCCCCGCGGTCCCAACACAACCACCCGTCTCGCTTTGGCGGTCAGCCTGTGTAGCCATCCTATGGATCACTACGGCCAGATGGTCGAATACCTCCGCGATAACAACATCATTCCTCCCGCCAGCCGCAAGTAGACCCGTTTTGCGGGCGTGAGCGAAGTGTCGGTGGCCCACATATCCCTGATTGGGAGATGTGGGTACCCCTGACATCCCAAGGTCTGGGTCTTACTACCTCTGACGCCTCCGTTCACTCAGTTACAATCCGAACGGAACCGCCATTCATGCACATTCCCGACGGATACCTTAGTCCCTCCACCTGCGCTGTCCTGTACGCCGGCACTGGTGTGGGTTGGTATGGTGCGATGCGGCGGGTGAAGCGCGTGCTGAACACTCGCATGATCCCGCTGATTTCCGTCTTCGCGGCCTTCTCGTTCCTGCTAATGATGTTCAACCTGCCGTTGCCCGGCGGCACCACTGGACATGCTCTCGGTGTCGCGATCGCCTCGATTGTGCTCGGGCCAGCGGGGTCGATTCTCGCTCTCTCCATCGCGCTCGCTATTCAGGCGCTCTTCTTCGGCGACGGCGGCATCACGACCCTGGGAGCGAACTGCTTCAACATGGCGATCGTCGGCTCGCTGGTGTCGTACGCCGCCTATCGGCTTATGGCGAGCGGATCTGCCATCGACTCTCGGCGGCGCGTGATTGCCGGAGCCGTCGCCGGATATCTGGCGGTGAACGTGGCCGCGTTTCTGGCGGCGGTGGAGTTCGGCATTCAGCCACTCTTCTTTCATGACGCCCAAGGCGCTCCGCTGTACGCTCCGTATCCGCTTCGCATTGCGGTCCCTGCGATGATGATCGGCCACCTTGTTGTGGCTGGTGTTGCGGAGGCCGTCATTACCGCGGGATTGATTGCCTACCTGCAATCGGCGGATTCCGCGCTGCTTCAGCGCACTGCCGGAACCGTGCCGGGTTCGGCAGCCTCCGAAGTCCACGTGCCGGCGAGACCTGTGCGCCGTTTGTGGCTTGGGGTCGCGTTATTGCTGCTGCTGACTCCGCTCGGCATCCTCGCCGCCGGAACGGCATGGGGCGAGTGGCACGCGTCCGAGTTCTCCAGCGAGCAGGGGCGGAACCGTATCGCCAGCGCCTCACAGCAGCAGCCAGTTTCTGCCGCGCCTGAAGGGCTGCAACGGCTCTCGACCATATGGACTGCGCCGCTTCCTGCTTACGCTCCGCAGTTCGTGAGGAGCCGCTCGCTGGGCTATCTGCTTTCCGCCATGTTCGGAGTGGGTCTGCTGCTGACGTTCTCGTGGATCGTGCAGACGTATGTGCGGCGCTCGGCGAGAGGCCGTTCGGCATGAGCGACAACCGCGCCATTACAGCAACACTACTCAGGCTGACGCGAGCGTTTGCCCATGCCATCGTCGCTGAAGACGTGGCGCGTCAACCGGGGCTGTTGCAGTCTCTCGACCCGCGAGTGCGGCTCGCGGGCCTGCTGTCGCTGGTGGTCGCCGCGGTTCTTGCCCGGAGTATCGCGGTCGTTGTCGTGCTCTTCGTCATCGCTGTGGTGCTGGCAGTGTTATCGCGAGTGCCGATCTCGGTGTTGGCGGGACGCGTTTGGCTGGCGGTGTTGGTCTTCACTGGTGTTATCGTGCTTCCAGCTCTCTTTCTCACGCCGGGTAATTACATCTTTACTCCGTCGGGAAGTGTGCTGCCGATTACTACGCAGGGTGTTCATGCTGCACTCCTGCTCATTGCGCGGGTTGAGACAGCCGCAACGCTCACTACACTTCTCGTGCTCACGACGCCTTGGATGGTGCTCCTTAAGGCGTTGCGCAGCTTCCGCGTGCCGCCGGAAGTGGTGATGATGCTGACCATGACGCATCGTTACGTCTTTCTGCTCGCCGAAACCGCCGGGCAGATGTTTGAGTCGCGCCAGAGTCGCACTGTGGGAACTCTTGACCGGCGCGTGCAGCGTCGCATGACCGCGCAAACTGCCGGAGTTTTACTGAGCAAGAGTGTTGAACTGAGTAACGAAGTTTTCCTGGCGATGCAATCGCGGGGATTTCGCGGCGATGCGAAAGTCCTGGCCGGGTTTCAGATGCGACCGCTCGATTATCTCGGATTAACGGCATTTCTCCTCGTTGGCGTGGCCGCGATATGGATCGGCCGCTCATGAGCGATGCGGCCATCTTCGAGGTGCGCGATGTCGCCTTTGCTTACGAAAATATTCCTGCGTTGAGCAGTCTGTCGCTCGCGATTGCACGCGGCCAGTCGGTTGCATTTGTTGGCGCGAACGGATCGGGTAAATCGACCTTACTGCGTCTGCTCGACGCGCTCTGCTTTCCGTCGTCCGGATCGATCAGCTTTTGCGGTGATCCGCTCACTCCTGAACGCCTTCGCGACGATAGTTTCGCGCCCTTCTTTCGTCGCCGCGTGGGCCTGGTCTTCCAGAACCCTGACGTTCAGCTTTTTAATCCCACGGTGTTCGATGAAGTGGCCTTTGGGCCGCTGCAAATGGGATGGTCGAGCTCCGAAGTCGTCGATCGCGTCAACCGCGCTCTCGACGAGATGAAGATCGCGCATCTCCGTGATCGCGCGCCGTATCGGCTCTCGGGCGGGGAAAAAAAGCGGGTGGCTCTGGCGTCCGTTATCGTTCTCGATCCCGAGGTGCTGCTGCTCGACGAGCCAACCTCGATGCTCGATCCCCGGAGCCAGAGCCAGCTCATCGACCTGATCCAGAACTGGAAAGGCTCGTCGAAGACTGTCATTACCGCGACCCACCAGCTCGAGATCATCGAGGACATTGCGGACCGGGTCTTCGTGCTGGAGCAGGGAAGCCTGGCCGCCTCGGGCCCGCCGCAGGAGATCCTCTCCAATGGCGAGCTGCTGATGCGGGCCAACCTGGTCCACGCCCACCGTCATAAGCATGGCGAGGTTACGCACTCCCATCCGCATGTGCATTCTCACGGCGAGCATAAGCACTGACCCAGCGACGGCAGGTACCCCCCTCCCCCGTAAATACTTGTTTTCATGGAGATAGAGGTCATTTTTGCGCGCGCAAAATTATGAGCCCGTGAGACTTAGAGGCAAAATATTCTTAATAAAGGACTTACACTGGATTTTTGGATGGCGGCCAGAGGCTTTGACCGGGAGCTGGGCAAATCGCCGGCCCTTAGCCCCTGAATACCGTACTCCTCTATTTCAATGGCCGGCCTCCTTTGCGTGGGCAGAATTTTCCCACGACGCCCCCAATCCCTTCTTTGCGCTCTTCCCATTTCGGGACGTTGGTTACCTCCGTAAGGCCGACCCTGCATTTTTTCCTTCACTCCATCCCCGCCATCCCTCTACGCTGACCTAATGACCCTGCGGAGGTCTCCATGCGTTCGCAGCCTCTAATCATTCGCACTTGCTGTCACATTTTGCCCGACGGCCGTCATTGCGGCGGTTCGAAGACGCGCCTGCTGTCGCCATCACCTCAATGCGCGCACTCTCGCCTGCACAATATGGCCCGCGCCCGCCGGTGCTTCCGGCTTCCGCGTCTGCTTGTCGCCGAAACGCCCCGCGATCTGGCTTACAACCAGGCCGAAGTGGATCGAGTACTCGCCACCGAACGCATCGACCCCGACGTCGCCACCACGATGTTATGGGCCCTGAGCCTCACCGCCGATGTCCTGCGTGCCGAGGAGACGCTCCGACGGCTTGGTCGTAACCCTAATGTTTTCTATCATGTAGGTATAAATCCTTCAACTGCACGACTTTACACCAATAATCCTATCCAAGTGTCTGAAAACACAATGGATGGAGAGGGAGGGGGTAAGCCCACCTTGCGACCTGGAAACGCATTAAGGGAACGTGTAGCCTTCCCGCAGCCCCGGAGTGTCGAACACGAAAAGAAACCCGAGCCCGGCGGCGACGCCCTATGAACGAAAACGCCCTACTTCTGACCCACGCTGCGCAGCTCCTCACACTCCGGGGTGGATCTGCGCCCCGTCGTGGCGCCGACATGCGCGACCTCGGAATCATCGAGGATGGTGCGGTCCTGATCGAGAATGGCAAGATCACCGCCGTCGCCACCACCGACGACCTCCGCCAACAATTAAAGAGTTGGGTGCCCCAGGTTCGCGCCCCGCATTTGGGCGCTAATCCGGGTTCTACAGAGTCTCTGCAAGAACTCGACTGTTCCGGCAAAGTTGTCCTTCCGGGCTTCGTCGACTCCCACACCCATCCCGTTTTCGCTGCCCCGCGCCTCATCGACTTCGAAAAACGCATCGCCGGAGCCAACTACGAAGAAATCGCTGCAGCCGGCGGCGGCATCCGTGCCAGCATTCGTGGCGTGCGCGAATCCTCGCGCATCGACCTCGCAAACCAAGTCCTGCGCGCGCTGAACGAAATGTCCGCCCAGGGCACCACCGCCGTAGAAGCCAAATCCGGGTACGGTCTCGACATTGAGAGCGAGATCAAATCTCTGGATGCCCTTTGCGACGCGTCTAAATGTTGGCCCGGTTCGTTAACAGTGACTTTCCTGGGTGGCCACACTGTGCCGCCGGAACACCAAGCCAATCCCGATGAGTACGTGCGCATCGTCTGCGAAGAAATGATTCCGCGCGTTGCGCGCCGGGACCAACCAATGTTTAAGAAAGCTCACTGGGTCGACGTCTTCTGCGAGCGTGGCGCCTTCACCCCGGAGCAATCGGTCCGTATCCTCCGCACCGCTGTCGCTCATGGACTGAAGACCCGCATCCATGTCGGGCAGCTAACGCATACGGCGCTTGAGCTCTTCGCAGAGTTCAAGCCCGCCAGCGTCGATCATCTCGACCACCTCACCGACGCCGACATTGCCTGGCTCGCCCAAGCCGACACAATCGCGACGCTCTTGCCTGCCGCCAACTACTTCCTCGGCCTCCGCGAATTTCCGCCCGCTCGAAAACTTATTGACTCCGGCGTCGCTGTCGCGCTCGCCACCGATTACAACCCCGGCACTTCGCCGACCACGTCGATGCCTTTCGTGTTGTCGGTCGCCTGTACCCACATGAAGATGTCGCCCGCAGAAGCCATCACCGCCGCAACTATCAACGGTGCCTGCGCGCTCCATTTGCAAAATACGAAAGGAAGTCTCGAGCCCGGCAAAGATGCCGACATCGCGATTTTCAACGCCGAAGACTATCGCGAACTACCGTATTGGTTTGGCGTCAACCGCTGCTGGAAGACGTTCGTGAACGGATCCGAGTGGAGCTCGAAGTTGTAGCTTGCCGGAGCGGCCCGATTCACGGGCAGTGTTTGTCTGTCTTGGGAGAATGGTTGACTCCATAGACTCCGAACGGAAACTTCGGAAGATCGGAGGGCTGAACATTGGTAGCCGAGTTAGGGATGATGCGGTCCCACCAGATTGTGCCCGCGCTGATGGTGAACCCGCGCCAATTGCCCCACACATCGGCTAATGCGGCTGTCTTGATGGCGCAGCGCACGCCGGAAGTGAACACCGTGTCATAGCCCGCGAGCAGTTGCGTTTTGGTCCGGTAAACCGTGCCCTTGCCGTTGCGATAGGAGTGCAAGGGATATCGAACCATGCCAACCACATCCTGCTTGTTGCCGGCATCGACGGCCTGCTGAAACTTAGTGAAAAATGTTTTGGCCTGTTCGCAGTCAGGCAGCGTACACTCGGGCTTTTCCTGCGCGACGGTCGCGGCCCGCAATAGCAGAAGAACGAGGAAGCAACACACCGACAGAAGTGCTCGATGGTTGAAACGGCTTGCTCCGCTTGACTGCGAGCTCTGCTCTCTTGCAAGCATGGTGACGAGCAGTGTAGCGCGACAGCCATTGCGCGGCATAGCTCAGCCACAGTCGAGCGCATGCCGTTGCCAGATTAATCAGCAGCCCCATTCTGCTTGTCCCGGCTTGGCAAACCACCGCCTTGAATCCTGCTTGTCGTTGGCTTCCAGCTCAATCAAGGCCAGACGCGCCGCTGCCATCAAGCGTTCGCGCTCAATCTCCGGTAAGTCTTGCCACGAAGCCGTCGTCTCTTCGGCGTCCGGCGAAGTCGGCGCTAGAGCTTCCTGATAATGGACGAAAAGTCTGGCGAACTGCTGTACGAATACTTCCTGAGTTGACATCGCTTCCATCACCTCATGCGCTTGTGGCGCATACAAGCCTTGGACGCTGCCGACAATAAGCCCCGAATAAACCTGACATAAGCAGTTTGTAAGGGCGGTAATCGTCAGGGAATCAAGCGGATGGAAACAGATAGCCCGCCAGCATGCGCTTCATCTCAGTGATGATGCGTTGGCGATCTTCTTGCGCGGGTTGTTCGTAGGCGAAGGCAATCAGCCGTTCACCGGCTTCGCTGACCACACGCAACCTCAAGTCGAGTTCCGGCGTATTCGGAATCCCAAGTCGTTGCAGCATGAAGTTCTTCAGCAGCGAAGGCAGTCCAACCTCGGGCGAGGATTCACGTTCCTTGGTCGCAGCGCTGATGTGACGTCCGAAAGAGATGGCGCGAAAGTCAGGATGAGCTTCGAGGTAAAGAACGTAGGCATCGACAACGCTGTTAAGCAACGCCGCAGGGTTAAACGATGCCAGATCGGAGAGTTCCAGTTCGAGCGAGCGCAACACGCTCGACTCCAGCTCTGCCTTGAACTGCTCGACGTGGCGCACGGCGATGGCGTCGATGATCGATTGCTTGTCGGGGAAAAAGCGGTAGAGTCCGCCAATCGAGAGTCCAGCTTCAGCAGCAACCCGCGTAGTCGTAAGCTCTTCCAGCACAACCTGTTCCAAAAGGGAGCTGGCGGCGTCGAGCACGCGCTGCACGGTCTGTTGGCTGCGGTTCTGCACGGGAACACGGCGCGCCGGTTGAGGTGCGGCGAGCGATTCCGTCAGGACCACATCGTTGGATTCGGTCATTCGTTATACCCCTGCGATCGCGCTTCTTCGCTCCAGCAGCACTACATCGCGCCATCGGCCTTGCAGACAGCCCAATCGCTCGCGGATCCCGACGATACGAAATTGACACCACTCGTGCAGTTTGAGGCTACCTTGGTTTTCCGGGAATATGCCGGCCTGCAAAGTCCAGATCCCTGCCTTCTCGGAATCCTCGATGAGCCTCGCCAGAAGTTGAGAGCCGACGCCGTGCCGCTGTGCTTGGCGGGCAACATAAACGCTCACCTCCGCAACTCCGCCATAGACACAGCGCGAGGAAACCGCGCTCAGTGCCGCCCAGCCAAGGACTTCGCCATTCCGTCGCGCGACCAGGCGTGGAGACGAAAGATGACTTGCATCCCACTTTTCCCAATCCGGCGCGGCGGTCTCGAAGGTGGCGTCGCCGGTCTCGATGCCCTCGACGTAAATAGCCCGAACAACAGGCCAATCGGTCGGCCGCATCGGCTCGACGACTACCGCTGTGGATTCGGGCTCAGGCTGCGCGGGTTGCGGCGGTATCTCGGGCATTAGGGTGCAATTCCATAGTTCTATTGACATTATGCCACGGTTTGGGTATAAAAGCGAAAGAGAGTTCGCGTTCTTATTCCTCGCTGCTAGGAGCTTTCGAGAATGGGTGTGCCGGTTTCCCAGATGTGGACGGTGGCGACCTACGTCCTGAAACAGAAGGTTACAGGGCGTAAGCGCTATCCGCTGGTGTTGATGCTGGAACCGCTCTTCCGGTGCAACCTGGCCTGTGCGGGATGCGGAAAGATCCAGTATCCGGCGCACGTCCTAAAGCAGAACTTGACGCCGGAGGAGTGCTTCCGGGCGGTGGACGAGTGTGGCGCGCCGATGGTGTCGATCCCCGGCGGCGAACCGCTGATGCATCCCCAGATCGCCGAGATCGTAGAGGGGCTGGTTGCCCGCAAGAAGTACATCTACCTGTGCACCAATGCGCTTCTACTCAAAGAAAAAATCGACCTGTTCAAGCCGAGCAAGTACCTCACATTCTCTGTCCACGTCGACGGCCAACGCGAGCATCACGACTTTTCCGTCTGCCGCGAGGGCGGATACGAGGTCGCGATTGACGGTATGCGCGAGGCGGTACGGCGCGGCTTTCGAGTCACCACGAATACGACATTGTTTGACGGCGCCGATCCCAACAGCGTCCGCGCCTTCTTCGACGAGATGATGGACGTGGGCGTCGAGGGCATGATGCTCTCGCCGGGATACTCATACGACAAGGCCCCCGACCAGAGCCACTTCCTGGGACGCGCCCGCACGCGCAGCGTCTTCCGCGCGATGCTGTCGAACCGCAAGAAACGCTGGGTGTTCAATCAATCGCCGCTGTTTCTCGAGTTCCTCATGGGCAAGCGCGACTATCCGTGTACGCCGTGGGGCATGCCGACCTTCAACCTGTTCGGCTGGCAGAAGCCCTGCTACCTGCTGCAGGACGGCTATGCCGACACCTTCGCGGAGTTGATGGAGTCAACCAATTGGGAGCATTACGGCACCGAGTCGGGCAATCCCAAGTGTGCGAATTGCATGGTGCATAGCGGATATGAAGCATCGGCCGTCAACGATACTTTTGGATCGTGGAAAGGGTTTGTCGCCACGGTACGTGCGACGTTTTCCACGCAGTACAAAGACGACGCAGCGGCGGCCATGCTGAAAGAAGAGGTCCGGCCGGTGCATTCGTACAATCCGCTGGTGCAGATTGGGAGCAGTTCTTCGCAAGCCGAGGAGATGCACGCATGAGCGAGCCGCAACGCAATCTTACGGTCGATGAATTAGAAGTCGTCGAAGGCGAGCAGCATCACCAGATTGAAGGCTGGGTTCCGGAGCTGGCGAGCGAAGACGAGCTGCGCGCGGCGCTAGAGGAAGCTTTCGATTATCGCGGAGACGTGACCATCACTCGCAAAGATGGCACGCGTGTGGAAGGCTATATTTTCGATCGGCGCAGCAGCGCAACGCTAAGCGGCTCGCTCATTCGGATAATTCCGCAGAACACTCGCGACAGAATCTCCATTGCGTATTCCGATATCGCCGCTCTGGCGTTTACCGGACGCGATACCGCCGCTGGCAAGAGTTGGGAAGCCTGGGTCCGCAAGTACTGGGAGAAGAAAGCTGCCGGCGAAAAGGGAATTGCCCTGGAGCCGGAAGTGCTGGAGTAGCTAGTCTGGCTATTCCGCTCCGCCTGTGCCCAGGCGTCAGCCTTCGGCACAACGACATGGTATCCGCGGTCAAATTGACAAAAGTGAAGTAATTATTCCGCGAGCCGGGATTTTCTCGTTGATCTGATCCAGCAGTTTGACGATCGCCAGCAAGGCCCGATACATCAGTATTCCGCCACAGGCGAGCACTAACAGAATCGCTCCGAGCAGGACCGCAGCCAGGGTCATTATTCCTCCTGTCCGATAGGTTAGCACCTCCTAATCTCGTAGCGTGGTGATGGACGCAGGGCTTGGCGACGTAGGCATCAGGCTCATATTTGAGGCAACTGATACCGGATTTGAGGGGTGACCGTCCAAAACACTGCGCGACCGTTCGCATGCGCCCTCCCGTCTGGAAAGGACACTCCCTTATGACGGCCCACAGGCTCAAGTGTCTTGTGTTGCTCGTTCTCGTGACGATGTTCTCGGTTTCGCTTCACGCGCAAACCACTACTGATCCGGCCCTCCTGCCGCAACGCGATGGCTCTCACGACTTCGACTTTCTCATCGGCGACTGGAAGGCCCATGTACGCCGCCTTCCCGATCGCCTGAACCATTCCAATGTCTGGGTTGAACCTACGACGGCATTTCCAACCATCACAAAATCCTCGATAGCAACTCGAACTTCGAAGAGTTCGAAGTCACCAGCACCGACAAGAAGCTGCATCTCAAAGCCCAGACGCTCCGGCTCTACAACCCGACAACCCGGCAATGGAGTATTTATCTTCTCGATGTGAACGAAGGAACGCTTGACCAGCCTCATGTCGTGGGTGGCTTCACCGGAAATCGCGGTGAGTTTTACGGTGAGGACCAATACAAGGGCCGCGCCATTCTAGTGCGCTATGTCTGGCTCAACATCAATCCCAAGTCCGCGCGCATGGAGCAGTCGTTCTCTCCCGATGGCGGCAAGACCTGGGAAGTTAACTGGATTTGCGAGCTCTCGCGATAACTTTTACGGCCGCCCAGCCAACGATGGACTTAGGGTGCATCACGAAACGACACGCTTTGCATCAAACCCGCCGATTTCACTTCGTGCGGAGGATTCAAGAGGCATGGCACGCACGGCAGGAGTCTGTCGTTGGGCATTGGACTCATACGGGCGGCGCGTGCAGAGTAGGTCTTCGACAGCCGTAAATGTCGGCAAATGCGAAGTTAAGAGTTATCACGCTTTTGCCGGAACTGGATGATGTGCCGACGATCGCGCTTGGAGGGCCGCCCTTCCGGGATGGGCTCCGATTGTCGCAATGCTTTTCGTTCCGCCGCGACCTTCATGCGCGCCTCGCGGCTGTCTTCGGTTTCGCGATACAGCGTCTGAGCGGTTGCAGCCGGTCCGCGCACCTCACTGAGCAGTAAAACTTCCACGACAAAGTCGCCGGTGTCATTACTGATGTGGAGCATGTCCCCAACGCGGACTTCACGTGCGGGCTTGATGCGCTGGCCATGCGATTGAACTCTGCCCAACTCACAGGCACGAGCCGCTAAAGCGCGCGTCTTGTAGAAGCGCGCCGCCCACAGCCACTTATCGATTCTCAGGCCGGTCATAAATTCCTACCAAGCTCAGACATCCGGTCGGACGCAAAGCGAAGAGGCGAGAATGCACGCAGGTCGATCGCCGGAGTGTTTCCGCCAATGAGCTGCGACATCAGCAACGCCGTGATGGGGGCGAGCATAATGCCGTCGCGGAAGTGTCCGGTCGCGGCAAAGTAGCCGGGCAATTCGGTTTCGCCAAGGATGGGCAGATTGTCGGGCGCGGCCGGACGCAGGCCGGCCCAGGCGTCGTGAATTCGCATGGAGGTGAGCGCGGGCGCAATGTTGATCCCGTCGTGAACGAGCCGCCGGATGGTGTCGGGATCGACGTGCTTGTCGAATCCGGCTTCTTCGACCGTAGCGCCGAGCAGAATGCGTCCGTCGGAACGCGGAATAATGTACACGTCGGGCGTTCGAACCACGTGGCGAATGAGCGGTTGCGAGCGGTGGTCATCCGCAGAGGGTACCAGGCAAACCATCTGTCCTTTGACCGGACGCGTCTGAATAACAATGGGCGGGATTTGTCCCGCCCACGCTCCCGCGCAATTCACAACCACGGCGGCGGCGTAAGAAGCACGGACCGTGCGAACTCCCGCGGCGCGTCCGTTGTCTGTAAGCACCTCGAGCACGGGGCTGCCGGTAACGAAATCTACGCCGCGATGTTTGGCCGACTTAGCTAGGACGTGGCCGAGGGCGCGAGGATCGACGCAGCATTCCGGCAGAAACCATGCAGCTGTCTGCGGACGCAGGAACGGTTCGATCCCGGCGAATTCGTCGCCGATAAGGCGCCGCGCGCTCGGGCATTGAGGATGCGAGTCGTCCTTAAACCAGGCGATCGTTCCGTTGCCACGGAGGTCGGCTGATTCGCCGGATTCGCTTTCGGCTTCGCCCACGAAATCGGGATACATGGCTGCACTGGCGGCGACCAGGGGCATCAGCACATTAGGAGTATGGGGATCGCAGTGCGCGATCATGCCTCCGGCGGCATACGTCGATTCCTGTGCAGGTTCGGAGCGCTCCACCACCAGCACACGCAGGTTATCGGCTCTCAGGCGGCGAGCCAGAGCCAGACCGATAACACCTGCTCCGATAACGATGACATCCCAAGTCTTCACGAAGCTGATTGTAGAGGAGATGTCACAAGTGAGAGACCCGGTGCAACTCAAATGCCTATTTCGGGTTCATGAACATTTATAATGAAACAACACTGCCAAGGGCGAACCACGTTCTATCTATCGCAGTTTTGCACACCCCGGGGTACGGACTGAGTTCGTGGGCTAAGTTGTTGCGGGCTGCGTGTTTCGGTATTGCCCCGCAGGGCCGGATGGCGGTAGAGTCCCCCCCAGCGCAGGAAAGGACAACGGATGTACGAAGAAGATGTAACAAGTCGTGAGGATGTGCGGCCGGTAGCCGGCAGCTCCGATCATGGCTCCATTGTGAAGTATGTTCTGCTCGCCGTGGCGCTGATTTACGTGATCGCGTCGCTCTATTTCATGTACACGCTGAAGGGCCGCCTCGACGCTCTCGATCAGAAAGAGCAGGGGCTGGAGTCCCAGCAATCCGAACTGACGGCACGGTTGCATAGCACGCGCTCGGAGCTGAAGGAAGCGCTGACGACGGAAGTCGGCTCCACCAAGCAGGAGCTCGCAAAGCGTGCCGCCGAATTGCAACAGGCGCAGAAGAGCGCAGAGGCGAAGCTGACTGCTGCACAGACCCAGCAGGGCCAGCAGATTGCCGCGGTCAATTCGGAAGTGACGGGCGTGAAGACCGAGGTCGGTTCCGCGAAAACCGACATCGCCAAAACCCAGACAGACCTGCAGGCCACCAATTCAAAGCTGGAACATGCGATTGGCGACCTCGGTGTGCAGAGCGGGCTGATCGCTCATACGTCCTCGGAACTGGAGCAGTTGAAGCACAAGGGTGACCGTAACTATTACGAGTTCACGCTGCACAAGGGCGCGAAGACGCCGGTATCGACGGTCAGCCTGGAGCTCAAGAAGGTCGATGCGAAGAAGAGCCGCTTCACGCTGAATGTAATGGCGGACGATAAAACCATCGAGAAGAAGGACCGCACGGTGGGCGAGCCGCTTCAGTTCTATACCGGCCGTGACCACCTGCTCTATGAAGTGGTAGCGTTTACCGCCGACAAGAACACCATCACCGGGTATCTGAGCACTCCCAAGAACGCTCCCAAGCCGGTTACGCCGTAAGTACTGGATAGTGGATAGCAAGGCCAGGGCACCAGCTCTGGCCTTTTTGCTGTGGAACGTTATTTCGGCAGCCGTTGCGCCGGTCTTTTCGTGCAGCACAATGGCCCTCTGATCGTAGGGTTCCACGGTCACGCTGAGGTCCTTGCGCGCATAGAACTGATCTTTGGTGATGGGAAAAGAAGCCATCACGGAACCAGTCGCTTCGCCGCCGGGAGCGATCTTGGTCTCCACCTTCAACGGATCGGTTGCGTACATCTTCAAATCCGGAAAAGCCTCCAAGTAGCGGCCGTAGTCCACGGCGGAAGCCGCGTCGTCGGACAATTCGCCCTGGTCTGTAACGATGGTTGCCTTGATTTCCTTAACGAACAGCGCCTTGTCGCTGGTGTTGCGGACGGTGACCTGCATCAGCACCATCGAGGTCGGCTGGTCGGCTTGCTGCATGGCGAACGCGCGATCGATTTGCCCTTGCGCGACAGGCTTGGCACGGAAGATGTAGGCAACTCCAAGAATGAAAACCAGTACAACCGCGAGCGCCGCACCCAAAGTCGCGACCGGCGGCAGGTTCCGCTTGGCGCTGTCGAACTCTTCGCTGATAGGAACGTGACCAGCGTTAAAACTGGCGTCAGGCTTGCGTAGATTCGTATTCGGCATAACGCGCCTCCTACCGAGAGTGCAACTCTAGCTTACGCCGGAGCGGGACGGGATTCACCCCATTCGCTAAGCGGGCCAGTGGTGTTTGATGGCGCGGCGGAATTCCGCTTCGGGAAGAGTGTTCAAAACGTCGGCCGCAGTGAGCCAGGCGCGCCGTGCCTGTAGTACGCCATACTTGAGCTTTTCGAAGTGCGATGTGTGATGGGCATCGGTGTTGATGACGATTTTGACTCCGTGTTCTTTTGCCATCCGCAGGTGTACATCGTTGAGATCGAGGCGATCGGGGTAGGCGTTCAACTCCATCGCGACCTGCTTTTCGCGCGCCGTCTTCAGCAGCGCCTCAAAGTCAATGGGATAAGCGTCACGCCGAAGCTGGAGCCGGCCCGTGGGGTGGCCGAGGATCGCAACGTTTGGATTGCTGATGGCACACACCAGTCGGTCCGTCATCTGAGCTTTTTCCTGGTTGAAGGCGGAATGCACGCTGGCCACAACCACATCCATTTGCTCGAGCACCGAGTCGGACAGATCGAGTTCGCCGTCGCTGAGGATGTCCACTTCGATTCCGGCCAGGATGGTCAGGCCCTCAATCTGGTCGCTCGCCGCCCGGATGCGGGCGATATGTTCGACGGCGCGCTTGTCGTCGAGACCGTTCGCCATTGCCAGGTTCTTGGAGTGGTCGGTGATAGCAATGTACTTATACCCACGTTGTTTGGCGGCTTCGGCCATCTGCTCGATGGTGCATTTGCCGTCGGTTTCGACGGTATGCATGTGGACTTCGCCCTGTATGTCGCCAACCGTAATCAGGTTGGGCAGAGTGTGTTTTTCGGCAGCTTCAATCTCACCGGAGTTTTCGCGGAGCTCGGGCGGGATCCAGTCGAGTTTGAGCGTGTTGTAGATCTCTTCTTCGGTCTTGCTGGCCACGACCACGTTGTCGCTCAGGCGGGTGAGACCATATTCGTTGAGGGTCAGGCCGAACTTGAGAGCCCGCTGGCGCAGCGAGACGTTGTGGCTTTTGGATCCGGTGAAATACTGCATGCCCGCGCCGTAGGAGTCGGGTGAGAGCGCCCGCACATCAACCTGCAACCCATTGCGCAGCTTAAAACTGACCTTATTGTCGCCTTTGGCGAGGACCTGCTGGATCCCAGGAAAGCGCGTGATTTCGTCGAGGAGGGCGGCGCGCAGCTGGTCGTTCTGACAGCAGGCTCCAGTGATGAGAACGTCGAGATCGCCAACGGTCTCGCGGCCGCGTCGCAGGGAACCAGCCGGAGTGATGGCGTCGATGCCTTCGATCTTGCGCAGATGTGCAGCCAGTTGCTCGGCGGTACGGTCGGCATCGTCAATGAGAAAGCGGCCCGAGATGCGCCTGTAATCGTCGATGGCTTTCAGTATCTTCTGCTCGCTCTT
The DNA here is from genome assembly GCA_963738905.1 of uncultured Acidobacteriaceae bacterium. GTDB lineage: Bacteria > Acidobacteriota > Terriglobia > Terriglobales > Acidobacteriaceae > DASRAA01. Next base: position 408,431 of record CAVTYG010000002.1, on the reverse strand, counting down.
GGCGCTTAGGCGCGGCAGTGTCTGGAGTTTGCCTTCTTTCGCCAGCGCCTCGACGCCCTCCACATCACTCACCTGAAACGCACTCCAGATAAGCGCGATGGTTTTGGGCCCGAGTCCTTGGATCTTCAACAGCTCGAGCATGGAAGGGCGATATTTTTCGCACAGCTCCTGATGAAGCTTGAGTTTGCCGGTCTGAACCAGTTCCTGGATATTTCCCGCCATGCCTTTGCCAATGCCGGGTATTGCGAGGAGTTGTTTTGCATCGCCGGCGAGGCCAGCGACCTGCTGCGACAAACCTTCGATCGTTTCCGCGGCGCGACGGTAGGAACGGATACGGAAGGGATCGGCGCCGTCGATCTCCATCATGTCTGCGGTTTCGTAAAAGATGTTGGCGATCGCCCGGTTGTCCACTTGCTATGACCTGCAGAAATTGTATCGCGTGGACCGAAGAGATTTGGGTTCGCGGGGCGTGGCTGCCGTTCGGCAAAAAAAAGCCCAGCCAAATGGCTGGGCAAAGCTAACATCGGAATATCTATTGGCTCTTCACCACATTTGCAGCTTGCGGACCTTTTTGTCCGTCAACAATTTCAAACTCCACCGCGTCGCCTTCCTGCAGGCTCTTGTAGCCTTCGGCAATCAAAGCGCTATAGTGCACGAACACATCGGGGCCGTCGTCACGACCGATAAAACCAAACCCCTTGGCGTTGTTGAACCATTTCACGGTTCCTTTCAGTTTCACTTTCGATTCCTCCCGGTAACGTACGACCCGTTGGCACAGTGCGCGGGTGCCGTAACTAATTTGCGTCAAGCAGGTTGAAGCGAACGAGCCAGTATCCAGTGAAGCATCTTGCAGTTGGCGCTGGCGGGATCGGAGTTTCGCCTGTTGAACAGCGTGCTCCGATTGTTTAGGAATTTCGTGGTGTTGTCAATACAGTATACAAGCTTCTTTTAATGCCAAGATAGCGTCGATAGTAGTGACACTTAACGCGCAGTTAATGTAATCGACGCAAAAATACACCCTGCTTGCGTCTCTACCAAAGCATCATCGCGCTAGAGTGGCAATCGACTGCCAGCACCAAAGTACCCCTGCGATGGTCTTACCGTCCCGAATCTTGCCTGACATGACCAGCTTAACGGCGCGCGACAAGGGAACGAGATCGTGGTCGATCCGTTCGTCGGCTTCCGGCTCCGCTTCTCCTGCCTTAAGCTCAGTCGCCAGCAGGATCGTCATCGTTTCTTCCAGAAAACCCGGACTCGGATAGAAGAAGAGAGCGCGCCTCCACTTTCGAGCGGAGTAGCCCGTCTCTTCACGCAGCTCACGCTTGCCGGCGGCGAGAACAGTCTCGCCGGGATCCACGCGTCCGGCGGGAAGCTCAAGCATGAACTCCTCGGCCGCATAACGGTATTGCCGCTCCAGCAGGACACGTGGCTCCTTGCCCGAGTAATCGACAGCGAGGATCACGACCGACCCGGAGTGCCGAATAACTTCGCGAATAGCGGTCACCCCATTGGGCTCCCACACCTTGTCGCGAGTGACATCGAACACCCGGCCCCGAAAGACGACTTTCGAGGAGAGGACGTGGAGTTTGGGCGCGCCGGTTGTTCTTTCGCTGGTGCCCGGCGAGGCTTTGGCTGGAACGGTGCGCTTGGGCATAGGACAACACTATAAGCGACCGTTGCGATTGCGTCCGCTCCGGCTTTTGCCGGACATCTGTTTCCCTCCCTTGTCTCTCTCTGTTTTTTCTCTTGTCATCCCTCGGGCTTCAGCCACGGGGGATCTGCTCTGCCTTTCTGATTAGCGCAGGCTTTGTGCGACAACCTATCTAATCGGTTGCCTCAAAGAGCGACTCCCCTTGCAATCACACAGACATGTGACCCAAGTGCTTTCCATTCTTTCCTCGCTCGCGTAAACCATCAAGAGTGAGGGGACGGGTTTCTGTGTCTCTTTACCGGTCCGCGCCCAGGCTTCGGACCCACCAGCTCTCTGACCGGCGGTTGCAACCAGGAGATATACAATCAATACTTTCAATACTCGGTATCAACCCCAAAAGCGAACGAAACACGAACAGATGGGTTGATAAACTCAACGGGCTCAATTGGATAGATATAACCATATTACTTTTCAATGAGTTAGCGACAATTTCCGTCTAAACCATTGATTCTAAGCGAGCACGACTAAAGTTGTTTGCGCTCTGGTATTCTGCCGCCATGCCGCGACCTAAGAAGCCACGTTCGGCGATTACCATCGTCGGCCCCGGACGATTGGGTTCGGCGCTGGCGCGCAGTTTGCATCGCGCTGGCTGGAAGATCGACGGGCTGGTAACGCGAGAGGGAAGCCGTCAGACGCGCGGCGTGGCGAGACTGGCGCGCGAAGTGGGCGCACCTGTCTTCCGGTTGGGCGAATTTACCGGCAGCTCGAGCGTGGTTTGGATCACTGTCCCCGATGCGGCGATCGCCGAAGTTGCTGCCCGCCTTTCCCGAAACGGGAAGTGGCAAGGCCGAACGGTATTCCACTCCAGCGGCGCCCTCACCAGCGACGAGCTAGAACTGTTGCGGGCCAAAGGGGCCAGGGTCGCGTCGGTCCATCCGGGCATGACCTTTGTCGCGAAGTCGGCCCCGAGCCTGCGTGGCGTGCCCTTCGCGGTGGAGGGCGATGCGGCGGCGGTCCGAGTCGCGCGGAGAATCATTGCCGACCTCGAGGGCAAGGCGTTCGCGATTCGCAAAGAGAACAAAGTTCACTACCATACATTCGACACATTCGCCTCTCCGCTACTGATCGCGCTGATGGCTGCGATGGAAGAGGTCGCCGGAGTGGCGGGTATCAGACCGTCGCAAGTGCGGCAGCTGGCCGGAACGCTCTTGCAACAGACCCTGAGCAATTACCTGAAGCACGGCGCAGCAGCGGCCTTCAGCGGGGCATTCATCCGGGGAGATGTGGATACGGTTCGGCAGCATCTGGCCGCGCTCCGGAAAACCCCTGTCGCGCGGGATGCTTACCTGTCGTTGGCGAAGGTCGCAGTTGCGAAGCTGCCGGCGCGGAACGCGGTGGCAATGAAGAAGACACTAAGACGCGCGAAAGAGAAGTCTAAGTAAGCTGAATATTCGCCGGATCGGAACCGAAGCGAACTTCAGATGCTGGTGAAGAGGTGGCCCATGCGGTCTTTCTTGGTCTGGAGATAACGCTCGGCGTGCTCGTAGGGTTCCACCTCGGCGGAGATGCGTTCGACGACCTGAATACCGGCATTCTCCAGCGCGGCAACCTTCTCCGGATTGTTCGAGATCAGGCGGACGGCGCTAACGCCCAACTGCTTCAGGATCTCGGCCGGCAGAGTGTACTGGCGGTAGTCGGCATCGAAGCCAAGCTTTTCGTTGGCCTCAATGGTGTCGAGCCCCTTGTCCTGTAGCTCGTAGGCCTGGATTTTGGCCATCAGCCCTATGCCCCGGCCTTCCTGCTGCTCGTAGATCAGGACGCCCGCGCCGGCGTCGGCAATCATGGAGAGCGATAGCTCCAATTGTTGGCGGCAGTCGCACCGCATGGAGGCAAAGACATCGCCGGTCAGGCATTGCGAGTGGATACGGACGAGGGGAGGAGCTGAGTTCAAGTCTCCCATCACCAGCACGACGGCTTCTTCCTTGCGCCGCTCGAGCTTGCCTTTTCGCGCCAAATCGTCGGTATTCTCCGACTTTGGTTCGGGAATCGCACGCCCTTCGAAGCCGTAGATGCGGAACTGTCCCCATCGGGTGGGAAAGGTGGCTTCGGCGACTTTGCGAATGGAAGCTGACATCAGAGTTAATTATAGGGGATTTCGGTGATGAGAACGGTGAGGGCCTCACAGCCGACACCACCAAGAAGAAGGGCGGCCAAGTGGCCGCCCGCAAAGTGTGCGACAAAGCGATCTCAGTGGCTGTGGCCCGAGTTGTGGCCACCACTCGATGAGCTAGATCTGCTGCCGCCACTGGAGTATCCGCCGCCCCCGCCGCTTGAATAATGCGGCGCAGACGGAGCGGAGTAATGCGGCGGTGCCGGCGGCTGATATGCGCGGGCAGTGTACGCAGGAGCCGAACCGTAGCTGCCGCCGGAACGATAGGCAGGTGCTGCTTCGTAAGAACCGCGGCTGGAGCCGTATTCAGACGGTGAAGCACTGTAGCTCCGCGAGGCACTTTCGCCTCCCGTATACGACGATGCAGCATACGCTGGCGCCGCACGGTAGTTGTAACCGGCCGGAGGATGCGGAGCATTCGACGAAGTTGTGCCTCCTTTCGGCTGCGAGGATTCGTTCGACTTGTTCTGCTTGGGCTGCGAAGCCGGCTGGCTATGGTTGTTCGGCGCGGGTGTCTGCGAAACGTGCGACGCCTCATGGGCAGGCGCAGTATTGTGTCCATTCGAGTTAGCGGATGGGTTCTGCGCCGTGCTCGAATAGTTATGCGGCGCCGGGTTGCCGGCGTAAGGAGGCTTTGGAACCGCATGCTGCGATCCAGACTGGGCGTTGTTATAGGTCGAAGCCGACGGCGTGCTTACGGTGCTGTTACGCTCCGGCGGACGCGGCACGTTGTAGGCCCGGGCCTCGTTGGTGGTGCGGGTCGTGCTGTTGGAGTTCGGGTTGGTGGCGGCCGGGTTGTGGACTCCAAGCGATGCCGGAGATTGCGGCAGGTTGCGCGCTTCCGTCGCGGCACTATTCACATGTGTAGGGGCCTGCGCCTGAGTTACGACGGAACGGTTGAAAGCGGAGTGCGGAGGCACGGCGTTACCCCGCGCCACCTGACCTCCCAACATGGCCTGATGGGTCGGCGTAACGTCAGCGCTACGCATCACCTGCCCTTTGCCGAGTTCGGAGCGGGGAACCGCCATACCGACTTTGGCGATGTTCTGGCCGTTGGCCAGGGCAGACTTAGGGGCCGCAGTCACGGCGCCGGCGACCATGCGATTGGCGTATTGCGTGTTGCCGATGGAGTTGTGGTAGTAGTTGTTGGTTACGTTCGTAATATTGGTGATGTGCGTGTTCGTGATGTTCACGTTGCGGATGTAGTTGTTGCTGACGTATCCGCCGCGATATCCGTGATACCACGGGTAGTACGGCTCACCCCACCCAAGCGGGAACCATCCGCAGCCGGCGCCAAATCCGAAGCCGACTCCGAAGGAGACTCCAAAGCCCCATCCGCCTCCGCCAACCCATCCGACGAGTGCGGGAGCGTAATAAGGACGCCAGCCGACGTATGCGGGACCGGGAGCCCAGCCCCAATATCCTCCGAAGGAAACCCATCGGCCATAGTGGAAGGGGGCGAAGCCCCAGGGAGCGTCATCCACCCAAGTCCAGCCCCACGGAGAAATCCACACCCAGTGGCCGTTGCGGTAGGGGGCCCATCCGGCGGGGACGCTGTTAGGTACCCAGATTGCGCCGTAGGTGGGAACTACCTGCCAGCGGCCGTAGTAGTCGAGGTCCTGATAGCCGATGGTGCCAGGGGCAACGTAGCGCGCGGACTGAGAGCCGTCGAGACGCTTATCGCGAACCTGCGCCCAGTCCTCAAAGCCATCGGGCGAAGGAGCAGCGTAGGAAGCGACCTCTGGTGGGTTCTGTCCCGTGAAGCGGGCCTGCTCGCCGGAGCTGACCTTTACGGCCGGTCCGTTTCCGGTGGCCTGGCCGTTGCCTTTGCGGACGGTGACCCACGTCTGGTTGTCATTGGGGCGAACGTTGAAAACGTACACGCCGGACTTCATCACGGTGAAGGCAGTATTCGGAGTATCGACCTCGAAGATTTCGCCGGGTTCCAGGTGGACGACGGTGAGTTCGAGAACTCCCTGATCGAGTTCGGCCTGCACCGTACCGTTACTCACGTTGGTGAGCGTCAGGCTGCTTTCCGAGTCCATGCGGATGAAAGCGTTGCCGACGTTGAGTTCGGCGCGCGAGTTCTTGTCGGTCCAGACGCGGTCCGAAGTGGTCAGGGGACGGTTCAGGCTGGCGGCGACCCAATCGTTGACGCCACCCGGCTGCATGGATACTTCGCCCGAGATGTACTGAATACGCGCTACCCGCGCCGGCGGATCATTCTGGGGGTTACCTGGGACACCCGCAACATTGGAAGGACCAGCCGAGTTGGGGTCACCCGGTGCGGCCGGACCGCCGGCGTAAGGAGGCCCACCCGTATCGGGCTGGGTACCGATGTTCGTGGGAATACCCGAATTCTCGCCCTCTTGCGCGAACAGGGTCGCTGTGCCGAGCGCCACCGTAACCAGTACAACAAGCGTCCAACCCAACTGCCGCTTGAATTTCATCTTATGGCTCCTGATGCTCAATCCTGCCCGGCCATCCGAAAGGATTTAGAAGCATGCAGCCTGTCGACTGCCAATACTCTAAACCCTTTGATGCGGGTGGTGTTTCGTTTGGACCGAAAGCAGGCACCGGAGGGCGGTAAAGAAATGTGAACCGTATCAACAGGTTGCAGAGGGCCTTTCGCGAGCGTGGGCGTGGGGCTCGTCCCAATTCGGCGATTTTGGCGGGTAGTGTCTGCTATCCTCATCGGTTCATGGAGGGGTTGCCTTGCGATTGATACGAGTTGTCCTTGTTTTGGGGTTGTTGATTGCGGTATGTGCTGCGCAGGCGTCTCGCCCGAGCCGTGCAGCGAATGCGGCGGACGCTGGGAGTGCTACGCCGAAGCTGCCTTACACGCCGGGGCTCGACGTAACGGCGATGGATAAGAGCGTCGATCCGTGTGTGGATTTTTACCAATACACTTGCGGCGGATGGATGAAGAACAACCCTATTCCTCCCGACCAGACGTCGTGGAGCGTTTACGGCAAGCTATACCAGGACAACCTGGGGTTCCTGCGGCAAATACTGGAACAGGCGGCCACCGAAAAGAACCGCGACGCGGTGACCCAGAAGATCGGCGACTTTTACGGATCGTGCATGAACGAAACGCTGGTGGAGAAGCTGGGCGCCAAGCCGATGCAACCCGATCTCGATGCCATCCAAGGAGTCAAAAACACAAAGCAGCTCGCGCCTTTGATGGGGCAGCTACAGATACAGGGGATCGGAGCGCTGTTTGATTTTGGGCCTACGCAGGACCCAGACGACTCGGACAAGATGATCGTGGGCATTGACCAGGGAGGGCTGGGGCTTCCGGACCGCGATTATTACCTGAAAGATGATGACAAATCGAAGGAGACGCGGGCGAAGTATCTGGAGCACGTACAGAAAATGTTTGAGTTGCTCGGCGATTCGCCTGATGTGGCCAGGAAGAACGCTGCCACAGTCATGCGGATGGAAACGAGCCTGGCAAAGGCGTCATTGTCGCGGGTTGACCGTCGCGATCCTTACAAGCTGAAGCACAAGATGACGGTGCCTGAGCTGTACAAGGTAGCGCCGGATTTTGACTGGAACGCGTTCTTTACTGCGGCGGGCGTGCCGAAGTTCGAGATCCTGAACGTCGCGTGGCCGGACTTCTTTAAAGATGTGAACGCCCAGTTAGGCTCGGCGCCGCTGGCGGATTGGCAGACGTATCTGCGCTGGCATGTGGCGCACTCGCGGGCAGCGTTTCTGTCGTCGCGCATTCGTCGATGCGAACTTCGAGTTCTACCGCAAGTATCTGCGGGGGGCCACGGAACTTCAGCCGCGCTGGAAGCGGTGCGTGCAATACACAGACAACAATCTGGGCGACGCTCTGGGACAAGCGTATGTGCGGGCGACGTTTGGTCCGGACCTGAAGGCGTCGACGGTGCAGATGACGCAACAGATCGAGGACGAGATGGCGGTCCGGATTCAGCAGCTCGACTGGATGAGTCCGACGACCAAACAACAGGCGCTGGTGAAGCTGAAGGCCATCCGCAATAAAGTCGGTTATCCGGACAAGTGGCGCGATTACAGCTCCGTGAAGATTGTGGCGGATGATTTTTACGGGAACGACGTGCGGGCGACCGAATTTGAAACCAAGCGGCAGATCGCCAAGATCGGGAAGCCGGTGGACCGCACCGAGTGGGACATGACGTCCTCCGACGGTGAATGCGTACTACAACCCGCAGATGAATGACATTAATTTTCCGGCGGGCGTACTGCAGCCTCCGCTGTATGACGCAAAAATGGATGCGGCGCCGAACTATGGGAACACCGGTTCGACCATCGGGCACGAGCTGACGCATGCGTTCGACGACGAAGGCAGGCAGTTCGACGCCAAGGGCAATCTGAAGGACTGGTGGACCGAGCAGGACGCCACCCAGTTCGTGACGCATGCGAATTGCGTGGTAGACCAGTACGCGCAGTACGTCATTGTGGATGACATCAAGATCAATTCCAAGCTGACGGAAGGCGAGGACGTGGCCGACCTGGGAGGCACTATCCTCGCTTACATGGCATGGAAGGACGATACGAAGAGCACGACACTGCACGACCAGGATGGGTTCACGCCGGACCAGAGGTTCTTCATCGGATTCGCGCAGTGGGCATGCGAGAACAATCGTCCGGAAAACTTGCGGGTGATGGCACTGACCAATCCACATTCGCCAGGAAAAGACCGGATTAACGGCGTTGTGGTCAACATGCCGGAGTTCGGGAAAGCCTTCGGATGCAAGGAAGGCCAGCCGATGCTGAAGCCGGCGAACAAGGTGTGCAAGGTCTGGTAGGACAGTGGCCTTAGCTCGAGATGATGAACGTAAGAAAAGGGCCATGACCAGGTCAGCCCCTTTTCACAACCCGCCTTCAGAATTACTTCATGAGGTCCTGTGCGGCGCGGATGGCGTCTCCAAGCACGCGGTTCGGCAGCACTCCCAGGTAAATGGTTGCGATGAGGGCGATGGCCACGGCGACGCCGAGGCTGGCGGGCATCTTTGCCACGGGAGCTTCGGTTCGCTCATCACGCATGTACATGTATACGATGATGCGCAGGTAGTAATACGCAGCGATGGCGCTGTTGATGACGCCGATGATCGTCAGCCCTATCAGGTTCGACTGCAACGCGGCAGAGAAGACGTAGAACTTTGCGAAGAAGCCACCGGTAATAGGGATTCCAATCAGAGAGATGAGGAAGATGGTCAGGGCAGCCGCGATCAGTGGAGAGCGGCGGCCGAGGCCGGCGTAGTCGTCGAGAGTGACATAGCGCTCGCCGCGTCCAGAGAGATGGGCCACGATGGCGAAAGCCCCAACGTTCATTGCTGCGTAGGAAGCGGTGTAGAAGATCGCAGCAGAGATGCCAGTGGTCTGGGCGGCGGCAAAGGCGACGAGCAGGTATCCGGCGTGCGCGATAGAGGAGTAAGCCAGCAGGCGCTTGACGTTGTTCTGTACCAGCGCGCCGATGTTGCCGATGGTCATCGAAAGCACTGCGGAGACCCACACCAGCCAGAACCATCCCGGAGCCCCGGTCGCGAAGAGCACCCGCAGAAGCACGGCGAATGCGGCGGCCTTGGGCCCAGTGGACATGAATCCGACGACTGGGGCTGGCGCGCCTTCGTACACATCGGGCGTCCAGACATGGAAGGGCGCGGAAGCAACTTTGAATCCCAGGCCTACAAACATCAAAGCGATGGCGAGGTAAACGACGACCGATTGCTGGGTGGCCAGCACTTCCGCGATGCGATAGACGTTGGTGCTTCCGGTTGCTCCGAAGACCATGGCTACGCCGTAGAGGAAGAATGCGGTCGCAAACGAGCCGAGTAGGAAGTATTTCAGGGACGACTCGGCACTTTCGGCGGCGCGACGGCGAAATCCGGCGAGGACGTAGGTGGAGATCGACGAAATCTCAAGCGCGATAAAGATGAGGACGAGTTCTACGGCTGATGACATCAGCATCATGCCGACGGTGGCGAAAAGAACGAGGGCATAGTATTCGCCAGCCTGAATGCGCTGGACTTCCAGGTAGTCGAACGAACTAAGAACCACTACGAGAGCGATGAGCAGCACGACAACGTGAAAGAAGATGCTGAAGGCATCGACGCGCACCATGTTAAAGAAGGCGTTTCCGTAATACTGCGACTGGTACGCAGTGGCGACGAGTCCGGCGAGCACACCAACGATGGCAATAATGCCGAGCGGCTTCTTGGAATCGTGAGGGGGAATAATCGGGTCCACCATCATGGCGATGATGCCAAAGATGCTGAGCACCAGCTCAGGAAGGATCCGGATATAGTCAACGGTCGGAATCATCGTCCGATCACCTGCATGAGGGCCTGAGTAATGTAGATTGTGGCAGGCACAGAAGCGTGCAGCCCATTGTTGAATTGCGTCAGTGCGTAAGAAACCGATGGATCGATGAAGTGCAGCCAGAGATTAGGCGCGACGCCCATGACCAGTGCTGCGACCGCCAATGGCCACAACGAAACGCGCTCGCGGGCGTCGATGTCCCTGAGGGCCTTATTCGCGGGATTCGTTACCGGACCGTAAAAGACACGCTGATACATCCAGAGCAAGTAGCAAGCGCTCCAAATCACGCCGGTAGCGGCGAGAATGCCGTAGACCTGGCGAGCCTGGAAGGCGCCGCTGAGAATGAGGAACTCACCGACAAAGCCGTTGAGCAGCGGCAGACCGACCGAAGAAAGCATGATGAAGGTGAAGAAGGTGGCATATACGGGCATGGGAGTCGCCAGCCCGCCGTACTCCGAGATTTCGTAGGTGTGCCGTCGATCGTAGATCATGCCCAGGAGCATGAAGAGCGCTCCTGTGGAGACGCCATGGTTCAGCATCTGGTACACCGCACCGTCGACGCCAATCTGGGTGAAGCTGAAAATACCGAGGACGACGAAGCCGAGATGGCTAACGGAGGTGTAGGCCACCAGCTTCTTGATGTTGGGCTGTACCATGGCGACGAGAGCGCCAGAGATGATGCTGATGAGCGCCAGGATCATGATCCAGGGCGCGTTGCGTTGTGACTGATCGGGAAAGAGGCCGATGTTGAACCGCAGCAGGCCGTAGGTACCCATCTTGAGCAGCACTCCGGCCAACAGAACGGAGCCGGCGGTGGGCGCTTCGACGTGGGCATCGGGCAGCCAAGTGTGCAGCGGCCACAGTGGGACCTTCACGGCGAAGGCGACGAAGAAGCCGAGGAACAACCACTTCGCGGCGGTGTCGAAACCTTCCACTTGGGAATTCTGAATGGCGTCGCGAATGGTGACGAAGTCGAAGCTGCCCACGTGGGCGTAGAGCCAGAGGATCGCCGCTAGCATGAAAACCGACGCGATCATGGTGTAGAGGAAGAACTTTACCGCGGCGTAAATACGGCGGCCGTGACCGAAGATGCCGATGATCAGCGCCATCGGGATCAGCGTGGCTTCCCAGAAGAAGTAGAAGAGGAACAGGTCGAGAGCGACGAAGACACCGATCATCGCGGTCTCGAGGACCAGCATGAGGATGAAAAACTCCTTCACACGATCGTTAATCGACTTCCACGAGATGAGCACGCAGAGCGGGGTAAGGAAGGTGGTCAGCACCACGAGCCAGACCGAGATACCGTCGATGCCCAGGTGGTAATTGATGACAGGATGGGAAATCCAGGGAACGTTCCGCTCGAACTGGAAGCCCTTGACGCTGTGATCGAAGTACCAGGGAAGGTGTAGTGACGCGAGAAGCGTGACCAACGAGATGCCGAGTGCAAACCAGCGAATGTCGCGGTCGCGGCGCGGGAAAATCACCAGCAACAGGGCGCCGGCGAGCGGCAAGAAGGTGACGATGGTAACGATATTCTGATTGATGTAATTCATCGCACTCCCTTCCACACCATGAAGGCGATGACGACGGCCGCGCCGAAGGCAACCCATCCGGCGTAGGAGCGAATATTGCCCGATTGCATCTGACGCACACCATTGGAGATGTCCTGCGCTCCGGCGGCGCTTTCATCGACTGCGCCGTCGATGAGCGTAGCGTCGATGCCCTTCCACAGGATATTGGTCGAAATCAGGACAATCGGCTGGATGATGGCCGCTCCGTAGAATTCGTCCACCCTGTACTTCTCGAGAACGAAGGTGTAGAGGCTGCCGGCACTCCTGGCCATCTTTGCAGGCAGATCGGTGCGCTTGAAATACAGGTACCAGGCTCCGAGGAAGCCAAGGGCCGCAGCTCCTACGGAGATCGCCATTAACGCGAGTTCCGCTCCTCTGTCTTCTTCGTGACTAGCTGGAACTTCCACCGCCCCAGCCGCCGGAGCGTATGTGCTGAAGACCGGGTCGAGGAAATGGTCGAAGTGGTCAGAGCCGCCGAGCGCAGCGGGAACTCCAACCCATCCACCAACAAATGAAAGGACGGCAAGGACCATGAGCGGGACAATCATGATCATTGGGCTCTCGTGCGGTTGACCGTGTTCATGCCCGCCGGCACGAGCATCATCGTGCTGCGCGTGTACCGCGCCGGTATGGCCTACGTGCTGGGTGTCAGCGTCATGCCCATGGCTACCGGTCTCGGGCACCGGCCCGCGGTATTTCGCCGAAGAACGTCAGGAACCACAGGCGGAACATGTAGAACGACGTCATGCCGGCTGCGACTAAGCCGATAAGCCATAGCACGATGGTTCCCACTCGCCCAGGTCTTGCCAAGGATTTCGTCTTTCGAGAAAAACGCTGCGAGGGGAGGGAAGCCCGCGATGGTAAACGTCGCGATCGTCATGCACCAGAAGGTCTTGGGCATGTACTTGCGAAGTCCACCCATGCGTCGCATGTCCTGCTCGCCGCCGAGGCCGTGAATGATGGCTCCGGCGGAGAGGAACAGCAGAGCTTTAAAGAAGGCGTGCGTCATCAGGTGGAAGATGCCCGCGCCGTAGGCCGCCACGCCGCAACCCATAAACATGTAGCCGAGCTGCGAGACGGTGGAGTATGCCAGCACCTTCTTGATGTCGGTCTGCACGATGCCGATAGAGGCGGCGAAGATGGCGGTCAGGGTTCCGACGACAGCGACCACGGTAAGAGCGATGGGCGCGCGATTGAAGACGGCGTTGGAGCGCGCCACCATGTAGACGCCGGCGGTCACCATGGTCGCGGCGTGAATCAGCGCGCTCACCGGAGTGGGACCTTCCATTGCGTCGGGCAGCCAGACGTACAGCGGAATCTGGGCCGATTTGCCGCTGGCGCCGACCATCATGAGCAGACCGATAGCGGTGAGCAGTCCGGCTGATGCTTCAATCGGATAAGCCGTGAGCGCCTTAAACACCGTGTCGTACTGCAGCGTCCCGAAATGCTTAATGAGCAAAAAGAGGGCGATAAGGAAGCCGAAGTCGCCAACACGATTGGTGATGAAAGCCTTCTTGCCGGCATTGGCGGCCGACTCTTTGAGGAACCAGAACCCGATGAGCAGATAGGACGCGAGGCCAACACCTTCCCACCCGACGAACATCAGCAGGTAGTTGTTCGCGAGGATGAGGGTCAGCATGAAGAACATAAAGATGTTGAGGTAGGCGAAGTAACGGTAGTAGCCGCCCTCGTGCTCCATGTAGCCGACGGAATAAATGTGGATGAGGAAGCCGACTCCGGTAACGATGAGCAGCATGACCAGGGAGAGCTGGTCGAGGTAAATGCCGAACTCGGCGGAGAAACTTCCCGCGGTCATCCAGGTCGCATATCGCTCGATATGGGGAATTTGGTCCGCCGGCAGGCCGAAGAACTGCACTGCCACCCAGAGCGCGTAAAGGAACGCTGCAGCCGTGGATCCCAATGCGATGGCATTCACCACGGTTTTCGGGAAGCGCTTGCCCAGCAGCCCATTAATGGCGGCGCCAGCCAGCGGCAACAGCGGAATGATCCAGAGATGAAGGCTCATAGTTTCAGGAGATTCACGCGATCGACGTTCAGGGTTTCGCGCGTCCGGAATACCGAAATAATGATTGCGAGTCCAACCGCGGCCTCGGCCGCAGCGACCACCATGACAAAGAAGACGAACACGTGTCCGCTGAGCGCGCGCAACTCGGCAGCGAACGCAACAAATGTGAGATTCACCGCATTAAGCATCAGCTCAATGGACATGAAGATGGTGATGATATTGCGCTTGATAAGAAAGCCAGCGACGCCGCAGGCGAAGAGAATCGCACTCAGCACCAGATAGTAGGAAAGAGGAACCATCTACTCCTCCCTCCGGGCGAGAACGACAGCGCCCATGATTGCAATAAGAATGAGGATAGAAGTGACCTCGAATGGCAACAGAAAGTCGCGGAAAAGTAACTGCGCGATCGATCGGGGATTGCCAAAGGCCTGAGTGCCGTTGAGAATCTGAGGTCCCCCGATGGCGATGCGATCCAGCCCGGCATAATGAGCGATTACCCATATTCCGATGGCCAGTCCTGCGATGAGACCTGGAATTCCCAGAGTGACCGCCACACGGCTGGTGTGCGGCAGGACCTCCTCCGCGCCGGCGTTCAGCAGCATGATGACGAAGACGAACAACACCATGACCGCTCCGGCATAAACGATCACTTGAACGGCGGCAACGAACTCAGCCCCAAGCAACAGATAGAGCAGGGCCAGCGAACCCATAACGACGATCAGGGAAAGCGCGCTGTTAATCGGGTGCTTTTGCACGAGGAGGTTGATCGCCGCGCCTACGCATACCGCACCGAAAATGAAGAACAAAATAAGATGCATGGTTTCCACTTTTCCGGCGCAAAGTGCCGGAACAACCCTTTGCCAACCCTTCGTTACTTCAGCGCCACAATCAGGGCGGTGACAAGAATGTTTGCAATCGCCAGCGGCAACAGGAACTTCCAGCCAAAAGCCATCAACTGGTCATAGCGGAACCGGGGAAGCGTACCGCGGACCCAGATGTATATGAAAATAAAGACCAGTACCTTCAACACAAACCAGAGCACGGGCAACAACGCCTGCAAAATCGGAGGTCCGAACACTGGCCCCGACCATCCTCCAAAGAACAGTACCGTCGCCAGGCACGCGACGGTGAACATGTTGGCGTATTCGGCCATGAAGAACATGGCGAACTTCATCGAGCTGTATTCCGTGTGATAGCCGGCCACGATTTCTGTTTCCGCTTCCGCCAGATCGAACGGAATACGGTTGGTTTCGGCGTACGCAGCCATGATGTAAATAAAGAAGGCGACAAACTGCCCGGTGAAGATATTCCACTTGGGAATGAATCCCAGAAACGTTCCCGACTGTGCGTTGACGATGTCGCGAAGGCTAAAGCTGCCAGCGTAAATCAACACGCCAACCAACGACAGGCCGAGCGCGATTTCGTAGCTCACCATCTGGGCGGAGGCACGCAGACTACCCAGCATTGAGTATTTACTGTTAGATGACCATCCCGCCAGCGCCACTCCGTACACGCCAATCGAGGTCAATCCCAGGATGATCAGCAAACCGATGTTGACATCGGCAATCTGCAGCGGGGTGTGGATGGAACCGACCGAGACCCACGGTCCAATGGGAACCAAGGCAATAGCGGTCAGCGCCATGGTCAACGAGAGGATGGGTGCCAATAGGTATAAGGTTCTATAAGCAAAGGGCGGTGTAATGTCTTCCTTAAAGATAAACTTTAAACCGTCAGCGAGCGGCTGCCAGATGCCGAACGGACCCACCCGAGAAGGTCCCCAGCGATTCTGGATGCGCGCGACGACCTTGCGTTCCGCCAGAGTAGTGTAGGCGACTCCGGTCAGCAGAACAAAGATTACGAGCACGATCTTGATCAGGGATACGAGGATGTAGGTTCCGATAGTCATGGAATGAATGCGTTCTCGCAGCTTTGACTCGCGCGGCATAGCCGCGATGAATCATTACAGCTATACCCAGCCTGACCGGCGCTGACAGCGGCGCCGGATGTTAGTCGGCCGCGACTTCTCCGGCCGGTGCAACCAGATGACGCTCAATGACAGAATTCAGGGTGGCAGAGTAGCGTCCCAATGTCCCCGACGTGAATAACGTATCGTTGGCGGGCAGAACTAGTTCCGGGCTCCCCGTTCCCGTGGCGGCGGTAATCTGCACTAGTTGCGTGTGCTCGTCCTGACCGGCGAGCAAGTTGAGCCGCGAAACGTCATAGCCCGGAACCAGCCGCTGAATCTCGTCCAGCATTGCCGTCGGATCAAGCGGGCTCATCTTGGGCTCAAGGTTGTGAGCTGCGAGCCAAATTGCGTGCATATCGGATTCGCCCGACTGCGCACCACGCGTCTGTCCCATGTCGGCGCGGACGCCCGCGCCGGTAAAGGGAACGAGCTTGTGTACGTCGTATTCCATGGCCTGTGCGATGCGGATGATGCATTCGAAATCGCTGCGCGTGCCTGCAAAGTCCCCGGCCTTCTTCAGCACCTGAAGGTCGCCTGCGGTGTTGGTGCAGGTGCCTGACTTCTCGTAGGCATTAGCCACGGGCAACACGACATCCGCAACGGCGGCGGTCTCGGTGAGGAACATGTCCTGCACGACGACGAAGGTCTTCGAGAGCGCGAAGGGATCAATGCTGTAGCGCGAGACCGGGTTCGACCCGACGACGTAGAGCGCCTTAAGATTACCGGCCTTCGCAGCATCGACCATCTGGAGCAGATTCAGACCTGCTGCCGCAGGAATCGTGTCGACCCAGTTCTCGTGAAATCTGGTAGCAGTGCTGACCGGGGCGTAGCCGGGAAGCATGTCCGGGTATAGACCCATGTCGGCAGCGCCGCGCGAGTTGGCGTAGTCGCCGAGGCACAAGAACTTGGCCCCTTGCGCCAGTCCGAAGTCGATGAGTGACTTTACTGCTGCGCCACGGAGCTCCGAGCCGAAGACAACGACGAGTCCCTGTTCGGCTTTCACCTTGTCGCGAAGATCGTTGAGGGCTTCGTGGTTGAAGTCGGCGGTGACGACCGAGTCCGCCGCGGAATTGTTGCCACCCAGGAACTGCACGAAGCTGGTTTCGGAACCGGGAGCAATCTGCGCAAAGGTAGTTGCCTGGCGCTTCAGCTTGATGGGCGAGGAATTCACCACATAGAGCTTCGCGCGGTGCAGGCGGACGTTGCTGCGAATCTGCCACGCCAGCAGCGGATGCTGTTCCGTTGGATCGTTGCCAATCAGCAGGATAGCCGGAGCGGCGGAGACATCACGCATCGAAGCGGTCGCGTTCGACTTCCCGGCAAGAGCCGAAGCGAAGGCAGGGAAGTCCGTGGTGCGGTGGTGATCGATGTTGTTCGTGCCGAACACCAGGCGCG
Source organism: uncultured Acidobacteriaceae bacterium (assembly GCA_963738905.1). Classification (GTDB taxonomy): domain Bacteria; phylum Acidobacteriota; class Terriglobia; order Terriglobales; family Acidobacteriaceae; genus DASRAA01. Next base: position 391,346 of record CAVTYG010000002.1, on the reverse strand, counting down.
CGAACTTCTGCAGTAGATAGCTTTCTTCGTTACTGGTTCGGTTCGATCCGATGACACCAACTGAGCTTCCGGCTTCTTTGAACTTGGCGGCGATCAGGCGGAAGGCTTCGTCCCAGGTAGCGGTCACGAATTTCCCGTCACGCTTGATCAATGGCTGGGTCAGCCGATCGGAGTTGTTCGCAAAGTCGAAGGCGTAACGTCCTTTGATGCAGAGGAAGTCGCCGTTAATGCCGCTCTTGTCGCGATTGTCGCCGCGGACGATGTCCATGCCGGTATCGGCGCGACGCACCCCGAGGGTGGTCTTGCAGCCATCCCCGCAATGGGTGCACACGGTGCCGACGTGTTTCATCTCCCACGGTCGTGTTTTGTAGCGGTAGGCACCCGATGTCAACGCACCGACTGGGCATATGTCGATACACATGCCGCACTCTTCACACTCCAGGTGATCTTCTTTGTTCGGCGCGATGATAGAACTGGAGCCGCGGTTCTGAATACCGAGCGCCCAAACGTCCATACCTTCGCCGCAGGCGCGGATACAGCGGTAGCACAGGATGCAACGTGGGCGATCGAAGTACACGACCGGCGACCATTGCTGCTCTTCGCGGTGGTTCTTGATGTCCATGAACTTCGATTCGGCAGCGCCGTACTTGAAGGTCATGTCCTGCAGCTCGCACTCGCCACCGGCGTCGCACACCGGGCAGTCCAGCGGATGGTTCGCAAGCAGCAGTTCGAGCATCGATTTGCGGGCCTGTTTTATCTTTTCGTTCTCGGTGGTGACGACCATACCCTCGGTGACCGGCGTGGTGCAGGCGGTCTGGAGTTTGGGCATCTTTTCGATTTCGACCAGGCACATGCGGCACGCGCCCTGAAGCGAGAGACCAGGGTAGTAACAGAACGAAGGCACCTCAATACCGGTGCTCTTGCAGGCCTCGATCAGCAGCGTTCCCGCCGGAACGCTGAGCTTCTTGCCGTCAACGGTGAGTGTTACGTCAGCCATAAAAAGTAATTAGCAAAAACTAAATCTCGGGTAACCCATCCTCTCGCTGCTTTTAGCGAAAGGGACGAGGCAACGTCAGACCAGTGCCGGTTCCAGCGCCTTCTCATAGGGGCACGGCTTGCCGTTCAAATGTTCTTCAAACTCACTACGGAACTTCTGCACGTACGAAATGATGGGCATCGCGGCAGCATCGCCCAACGGGCAGAATGTGCGCCCAAGCATGTTTTCCGCCAGATACCTAATGTTGTCGATGTCCTTCTCGACCCCAAGGCCGGCATGGAAGCGAATCAGCGTCTTCTTGAGCCAGTCAGTTCCTTCACGGCAGGGAATACACCATCCACAGCTCTCGTGCTGATAGAACTTGATCACGCGAAGTGCGAAGCGCACCATGCACATGGTTTCATCAAGCACAATGACAGCGCTCGAACCCATCATGGAACCGGCTTTGGTCATACCGTCGTAATCGAACGGATAGTCAATCTCATCTGGCAATAGAATCGGGACCGACGATCCACCCGGCACGACAGCCTTGAGCTTTCGTCCACCCTGAATGCCCCCGGCCACGTCGTAGATTAGCTTCTTGAAGTTGTATCCCAGAGGAAGCTCGTAAACACCTGGCTTCTCCACGTTGCCGCTGATGCTCACCAGGTGTGTGCCACCGTTTTTCGGTGTGCCGAGATCGGCGAACCACTGTCCGCCACCCAGAATGATGTGCGGAACACTGGCGAGGGTCTCGACATTATTGATGACCGTCGGACCGCCCCAAAGTCCCACTACAGCAGGGAAGGGGGGCTTGATGCGCGGAATGCCACGCTTACCTTCCAACGACTCCATTAATGCCGACTCTTCACCCACTTCGTAAGCACCGGCGCCGGAGTGGACGTAAACCTCCAGATCACGACCTGAGCCGAAGATGTTCTTTCCAATGAAGCCACGTGCGTAAGCATCGGCGACTGCTTTCTCCATGATCACGACAAGGTAACGGTACTCGCCGCGCAGATAGATATAGCCCGTCTTGGCACCCACGGCGAGCGAGGCGATCATCACGCCTTCGATGATGGAATGTGGGTCATGCTCCGCGATGAGGCGGTCTTTGCAGGTTCCGGGCTCGCTCTCGTCGCCGTTGCACAGAACGTACTTAGGCTTGGGTGATTGTTTGGGCACGAACGACCACTTCAAGCCTGTGGGGAAACCGGCACCACCTCGTCCCCGCAAGTTCGACGTCTTGACTTCGTTGATGATGGCATCGGGCTCCATCGTCAAGGCCTTCTGCAGGGCCTTATAGCCATCCAGCTCAAGGTAGCGGTCGATGTTGCTAGCACCCATGCCGAAGCGTTGGGAGACGACCTTCACTTCATCAGGATGTGAGACCAGGTAAGCCATTGCCTACTGCTGTTCCTTTTTCTTGATTCCGTCGATCAATTCGTCAATTTTTTCCGGCGTCAGGTTTTCGTGGTAGTCGTAGTTGATCTGCATCGCGGGTGCCCACGAACAGGCCCCGATACACTCCACTTCCTCCACGTGAAACAGGCCGTCAGGCGTGGACTGTTTGTTGCCGACGCCCAATTTCTTCTTGCAGTGATCAAGGATTTCTTCGCCGCCCCGCAGCAGGCAACTGACATTGGTACATACCTGCAGGTTGTGCTTGCCGATGGGGTGCGTTCGCATCATCGAGTAGTAGCTGATGACGTTGCGCACTTCCAGTTCGGTCAGGTCGACGCGGTGCGCCAACTCGCTTATCGCTTCGTCGGTAATAAATCCCAATTCATCCTGCACATACAGCAGAATCGGCACTAGAACCGACCGCTTGGTCGGGTAGTGCGTGATCATGTCCGAGAAACGTTCTTCGAGTTGGTCCGAGAATCTCATAAAGCCGCTATTTGCTACTCGCTTGTCCTTCGCCAACGCGAAGAGTGAGGGGCGAGCAGCGAAGAACCTCTTGCTACCTGTCGCAATCTCCCAGCACAATATCGATACTGCCAATCGCAGCCACCACGTCGGCAATCAGGCGGCCTTCGCACATCTTCCGTAAGGTCTGCAAGTTTGCAAACGATGGAGACCGCATGTGAACCCGGTACGGTTTGGCCGTCCCGTCGCTGACGACGTAGTAGCCCATCTCGCCGCGCGGTGACTCGATTGCCTGGTAAACCTCGCCCTCAGGCACCGTGAAGCCTTCCGTCACAATCTTAAAGTGATAGATGAGAGCTTCCATCTGCGTCTTCATCTTCTCGCGGTCGGGAAGGACGACCTTTGGCGCATCGGCCTTTACCGGGCCCTCCGGAATTCCTTCGAGCGCCTGGGCGACGATTTTCTGCGATTCGCGTAACTCTGCAACTCTGACGAGGTATCGCGCATACACATCGCCGACGTTGGACACCGGCACATTGAACTTGAAGTTCTCGTATCCCGTGTAAGGAGCATCGCGCCGCAGGTCGACATCGACGCCGCTGGCCCGCAGCGTCGGACCGGTGGCGCACAAAGCCAACGCGTCCTCTTTCGAGATGTAAGCGACGTCCTTGAGGCGGTTTACGAAGATCGGGTTCTGCGTCAGCAGACCTTCGTACTCGTCGATATGCTCGGGGAAGGCATCATTGAATTTTTTTACCCGCGCGAAGAAATCGAGCGGCGGCTCAATTGCGACACCGCCAATGCGGAAATACGACGTCATCATGCGTTGACCGGAGACCGCTTCAAAGAGGCGGAGAACGTTCTCACGCTCGCGGAAGCAGTAGAGGAACACGGTCATCGCGCCGATGTCCATGGCGTGGGTGCCGAGCCAGACGAGATGCGAATTGATGCGCGTCAACTCGTTTAACATCACGCGCAGCCATTGCGCCCGCGGAGGAATTTCAAGCCCCAGTAACTTCTCCACCGCCAGGCAGTAGGCGAGATTGTTAGTCAGTGGGCAGAGATAGTCGATGCGGTCGGTCATGGGCACGACCTGCTGGTAGAACTTCGCCTCGCAAGTTTTCTCGATGCCGGTGTGCAGGTACCCGATGTCGGGCATGATGCGAACGATGGTCTCTCCGTCGATCTCGAGCAGCAGGCGCAAGACTCCGTGCGTCGACGGATGCTGCGGTCCCATGTTGATAACCATCGTCTGGTCGGTTGCCACGTCCAGAACCGGAGTTGGTGTCATCTCAGCCATGGTTTACCGGTATCCCTCGACGGGGTAATCCTTGCGGAGCGGATGTCCTTCCCAGTTGTCGGGCATCATGATGCGCTTTAGATTAGGGTGCTCGTTGAAGCGAATGCCAAAGAGGTCGAAGACTTCGCGCTCGAAGAAATTTGCACCGGGCCAGATTGGAGTAAGGGAATCCACCGCGGCGTCCGCGCCCGAGAGACGCACCTTCAGGCGAACCCGCTTCTTCGTGACGGTAGAAAAAAAGTGGTAAATGACTTCGAATCGCGGGTCGCTGGGGGTCCAGTCGACGCAAGTAACGTCGGACAATGAGTCGTATTGCAGGGCCGAATCGTTCTTCAGTACCGTGCAGGCTCCCCGCAGGGAAGTGCGTTCTACGTAGACCGATAACTCATCGCGGTCGAACTTGGCGCCTTCGACGGCGGCCTCGTTCCACGCAACCAAACACGCAACCTCGCCATGGCTCTTCAGTTGCTCCAAGTCAGTTATAGCCGGCTGAAGTGCCATCGTCAGATTCTCTCCGCCTTACCCTGCTGATTCCAGTCGATGACGCCCTTCTTCCAGATGTACCAGTAACCGGCGAGCACGATGCCGATGTATACCAGCATCTCCCAGAAGCCAAACATCTTGAGTTCCTTGAAGATGATCGCCCACGGGTACAGGAAGACCGCCTCCACGTCGAACAAAATAAACAACATGGCAACCAGATAGAACTTCACCGAGAAGCGTTGGCGAGCATCGCCGACGGGCGTCATGCCGCATTCGTACTGCGACATTTTGACCTTATTGAACTTGTGCTGACCGATCAACCAGGAAAGAACGACCATGGCAGTGGCTAAGCCACCGGCCACAACCACGTGGATCAACAACGGCAGATATCGTGCGAAATAAGAGTCCGGCATGATTGCGCTAACACTTTAAAATCGCCGTACCGCTTAGGCGGGTAACTCATTGAGTCTATTTTGCGTTAGTGTCCGTGTCAACCAACGCGCGCGCAGAATTCACGCAGGTTTTAATAAGCGATGTGTGTGGCGTGAGCAACTTGCATCGCAGGAAAATGACCTTGAGGTACGCTTAGCGAAAATGAGCTCCGCCCCCCACGAAATGTACGATTTCCAGCTGGTCGCCGTCACTTAACTGAGTGTTCGCCCACTCGGTGCGCGGCACAATTTCGCGGTTGAGCTCCACCGCGATACGATCCCCCTTCATTCCCAACTGATCGACCAGCTGAGCCAGGGTCAATAGGTCCGTGAAGGATTGCGGCTCGCCATTTACGAGTAAGTGCATGGCAAAAATGTAACTCATGGCCCGCTTGGAACAAATTGCAGGGGGCGTCCGTACTTGTTTACAGCATGTCGAGCCACGTCATTAATCGAACCATCGTTGACCGAGAGAGCCGGGCGACGGGTGTAGCTTTTCTCGCGGTCTATGTTCTGCTTTACGCCGCAACGCTCTTCGCGATGGTACGCTTCAGGGGATTCGACGCAAGTGACGCTCTTGGCGTCTTTGCGGTGCTTGGCGTTGGATTTTCGCTGGCCGCGTGGCTGCTCACCATAGGTGTCAAGCCGTTGCCCTATCAGGTTCGCGAGCCGGGCAGAGAATCAGCCGCTCTTCTTCTGTATCTCGTGCCCCTCACAGCTGCAGTCGCTTTCGGATTCGGAGCGATTCACAGCTACGTCCCGGGCGAACCCGCTGATTCGCTGGTTATTCTCGTCGCCAAGCTGGCGATTTTCGTGGCGCTTCCAGCTTGGATTGTGGTGGCGCGCTTCGGCTACAAACTACGCGAACTGGCTCCGGTCTCGACCAAGACCAGTCACATGCTGGTGTTCGTGGGAATGTCGCTGGTGCTGGTGATCTTCCAGGCGGTCGCAGGAAGAGGATTGCGCGACATCTCCGCCGCTCATGCTTCGGGTGAAACGCTCCTGTTCGGTATGCCGTTCGTGTTTCTGTGGCTGGTGCTCGAAGTCGGAGTTGTCGAAGAATTCTTCTTTCGCGCTCTATTGCAATCACGCCTTTCGGCTGCGGTCCGTTCCGAACTTGGGGGAATCGTCCTGATGGCGATCCTGTTCGGTTTAGTCCATGCTCCCGGTCTCTACCTGCGCACTAGTGTTACGCAAGAGGGACTTGCGCCGCATCCCTCGCTGCTCATGGCCGTCGGCTACTCAATCGTGATTACGTCAGTCGCGGGGTTTTTCCTGGGAGTGTTGTGGGCGCGAACTCGCAACTTCCTGGTTGTCGTTCTGGTTCACGCTGCTACAGATCTGCTTCCGAATACCCTTCCAACACTGCAGGCGTTCCACTTTCTGAAGTAACAAACCCACATTCCTGGCTTCTAATCGGCTCGCTGGTGCATCGTATTACAATCGCCGCTATCTGGCGGAGCGTACCTTTGGCGCTGCAAGGCCTTGTGAAGATCAAACGAGTGATGCGGCGTAAATCTACACAACGTTAATCGCAGAGGAAGTTTGGCAGCTACAGCAGAAACCGTCGGCACCGTTTCCGTCTCGCGGCCGCAGAGCAGTCCATGGATGATCGCCGTCGCTGTCATGCTGGCGACGTTCATGGAGGTGCTTGACACTTCAATCGCCGCCGTCGCCCTGCCCTATATTGCCGGTAGCGTCTCGGCGACCAACGATGAAGCTACCTGGGTACTGACCAGCTACCTCGTCGCCAACGCTATCGTGCTTCCCGCTAGCGGATGGTTTGCCATCAAGTTCGGGCGCAAGCGGTTTCTGATCGCCTGTATCGGAATCTTCACGTTGTCGTCGTTCTTCTGCGGCGCCGCGAGCAGTCTGGGCCTTATTCTTTTAGCCCGCGCTGTACAAGGCGCCGGCGGGGGAGCGCTGCAACCACTGTCGCAAGCCATCCTGCTGGAGAGCTTTCCGCCCGAAAAGCGAGGATTGGCCATGTCCGTGTTTGCGCTGGGCGTAGTGGTTGCACCGGTCTTGGGACCAACGCTCGGCGGCTGGCTGACGGAAACTTATTCCTGGCGCTGGGCGTTCTATATCAACATCCCCGTTGGTATTTTCGCCATCCTCATGATCATGCGGTTCGTCCAGGACCCGCCTTATATCAAAAATGCCAAGGCGGGGAAATTCGACGGCCTTGGTTTGGGACTCCTCGCGGTCTGGCTTGGGGCGCTGCAAATCGTCCTCGATAAAGGCCAAGAGGACGATTGGTTTGGCGCGGTGTGGATCCGGTGGGCAGTTGTCATCATGATCGTCGGCTTTGTCTTGTTTTTGTACCGCGAACTTACCCATGACAAGCCATTAGTGCGGCTCAGCGTATTCAAGAATCGCAATTTCGCGGTGGGGTGCCTGCTCATCTTTCTGTTTGGCGGTTTCGTCTATGGACTGGTGACTCTCCTGCCGCTGTTTTTTCAGGAACTCCTGGGATATACGGCACTAGCGGCTGGTATGGCCGTTGCGCCGCGAGGTCTCGGATCGCTCTTTTTCATGCCGGTGATCGGCATCCTCACCGATCGTTTCGACAATCGCTATCTCGTCGCCGCGGGTTTCGTTTTCACCGGACTTTGCAGTTTCGCGCTGGCGCGGGCCGACCTCTCCATCTCGCAGTGGTCGCTCTTGTGGCCGATCGTATTCAGTGGCGCTTCCATGAGCCTGATCTTCGTTCCCCTGGCGGCTACGACTATGGGAACGCTGAGCAATGAGGAAATCGGTAACGCAAGCGGCCTCTACAATCTCATGAGGAATGTGGGCGGAAGCATTGGCATCTCGATCGTAAACACCCTGGTGGTACGCCACGAGCAGGTGCATCGCAGCTACCTGGTGTATTCCATGTCCGATGTCAGCCACACCTTTCAGCAGCAGTATCAGGCAGTCGTGGGATTTCTCTCGCAGCATACCGACGCTGTAACTGCAGGACTACAGGCCTACAAGATTCTCGAACGCTCTCTTGAACAGCAGGCCGCCTTGCTGTCCTACGTGGATGATTTCCGTTATCTTGGGTTCCTGTGTCTGGGGTGTGCGCCCATTGCGTTTGCCATGAGGCGGGTGCGCGGCCGCGGTCGCAGCTCAATGGCGCACTAGACAGGGAGGACAGCAATGACGGCGGAGCAGTTTCGGCGACTCGTCTTGAGTTTTGCGGATGCGGAAGAGCACTCTCATCATGGCCACCCTGACTTCCGTGTCAATGCAAAGATCTTCGCTACGCTTGGCTACCCGAACGATAAACGCGCTATGGTAAACCTCACTCCGGAAGCTCAGGCAGAGTTCGTACACGATTATCCGGAGGTATTTAGTCCAACTGCCGGAGCGTGGGGACGCCAGGGGTCGACCAGCGTAGATCTTCCTAAGGCACGGAAGGCGGAGATGTCTAGAGCAGTCGAAGCCGCTTGGGGGAATGCCATTGCCGCCTCTAATCGGGGCAAACGCAAACGGTAACTCGGCGGCTTACCTTAATTCACATTCGTATTTGCTGAACACGGTCGGGTGCGGGACGTCACTGCGCAGGCCTGACGCCTGTCGCTAGACTTAGCTCGCGGAGCGTTGCATGGCTTGGACCAGGGTAGTCGTCCAACAAGACGCCGTTCACGGATTCCCTCAGCATTGCTCTTCATGCCTCGGCATGGAGGATTTGGAATTCTTCGCGGTCGAGGCGAAAGGCCTGTTCCTGGACCAAATCGCTTATGACGTGCCTATCTGCCGCAGATGCGCCGCGCGATATCGCAAGCTGAAAACATTCGGTTGGCCCCTGCAGTTTCTTTTTGTTTTTGCAGGTGCCGGATTTGCGCGGTTAACCTTCCATAACTGGATTCTGGATTGGTTGTTTTCCGTCGGGGCCTTGCTGCTCTGCGACATTCTGATTTCTACAATGAACCTGCGCGGAAGTCCGGTCAGGGTCACCCGAAAACTCCGGCACGCAACCCTGATTTTCTGGATGGTAAATGAGCAATATGCGACGGAATTCGCCGCAATGAACTCGGCTACATACGAGCCAGTGCTGTTTGCTCCAGTGCTATAATCGATGCTTGCCCAGCACGTCCGTGCCTCTCCGACGCGGACGCCTTCTCATGCCCGTGATGTGGCGCGAAGGGCATTCAGTAGTCATTAATCTTACGAGGTCTGTTTATGTCCGGCCATTCTAAATGGGCGACAATCAAGCACAAAAAGGGCGCGCTCGATGCCAAGCGCGGCAAGATTTTCACTCGGCTGATCAAAGAAATCAGCATGGCTGCCAAGAGCGGCGGCGATGTCGAGAAGAACCCCCGCCTGCGCACGGCAGTTGCCGCCGCCAAGGCGGAGAACATGCCGGCCGATAACATTAAGCGTGCCATTCAACGTGGCACGGGCGAGCTGCCCGGCGTGTCTTACGAGGAAATCACCTTCGAAGGCTATGGGCCAGGTGGCGTCGCGATCCTAGTGGAAGTCTCCACCGACAACCGCAATCGTACCGTCAGCGAAATCCGCCACTGTTTCTCAAAGAATGGCGGGAATATGGGTGCAGCCGGATCGGTCGCCTACATGTTCCATAAGAAGGGCGACATCGTCATTGCGAAATCCGCCGCTAAGGAAGACGACCTCATGAACCTCGTGCTCGAGACGGGCGCAGAGGATCTGAAGGACGACGGCGAAAGCTGGGAAATCCTCACCGACCCCTCTGCTTATGAAGCCGTCCTCGAGGCCGTGAAGAAAGCCGGCATTACGCCCGAAGTTGCCGAGATCGGAATGATCCCGCAGACCTACACCAAGCTCGAAGGCCAGCAGGCCAACACCATGATCCGCTTGCTCGAAGCGCTGGAAGACTCCGACGACGTGCAGCATGTGTACTCGAACTTCGACATCGACCAGAAGCAGTTGGAGGAAGTGGCAGGGTAGGTAGGCTTCGTCCCCAATCGCGAGTTGTGACGCCGGCCGCTCTTCGGAGCGGCCGACTGATTTTGGAGTACATTGACGATTCGCCTTGAGCGTCATCTAACCGGCCGGAGCAACTTGGGCGCGAGATTGACGACTGCTTGGGCACGTGTTCCTTTGCGGAAGGAAGTGGGCTGAGCGTAAAGATTCTAGGGCTGCATTTACAATACCGACCAGATGACCGCTCGCCCGATTCTTTTCGCGTCAGTACTAGCACTCGTTAACCTGGTTGGCTGCACACAGCAGCGTTCGGAGACTGCCGCCGCAAAGGAAGCGAATCCCGCTGTCTCTTCTGAGCCTGCCAAGCCCGTTGCCACGGCACCGCCGTCCGCTTCCGCCGGACACGTGGATCCCGCGCGCGCCTTTCAATACGTGAAGGAATTTGTCGCCATCGGGTCGCGCAAGCCGGGCAGCCCTGGGCACGAAAAGGCGGAGCAATACATCAAGTCGCACCTGGCGGGGGATACGGTCGAAATCGACGCGTTTACCGCAGATACACCGGCGGGCAAGTTTCCCGTCCATAACATCATCGCCAAGTTCCCCGGCAAGAAAGACGGCATCATCGTCATCGCCGGGCATTACGAGACGAACTACGCTCTGCCCAAAAACTTTGTCGGCGCCAATGATGGCGGTTCGACTACCGGGCTGCTACTGGAACTCGCTAATCAGTTTCGCGGCAAAGAGCTTGATGGCTACAGCATTTGGCTGCTGTGGACGGACGGGGAAGAGGCGTTCGTGAAGTGGAGCGACTCCGACAGTCTGTACGGAACCAAGCACCTCGCAGCTAAATGGAAGCAGGATGGTACCGCCGCAAAGATCAAGGCGTTCATCCTGCTCGACATGATCGGTGATGCCGACCTCGACATCCAGCGTGACAACAACTCAACACCCTGGTTGAGTGACTTGGTGTACCAATCAGCTAGTGCGCTAGGCTACCAGTCACATTTCTTCCAGCAGACGACCGCCCTGGAAGACGACCATCTTCCGTTCGCGAAGATCGGCATTCCGGTGGTGGACATCATCGACATCGACTACGGATACGCCAATGCCTACCATCACACCACCCAGGACACCCTCGACAAGCTCAGCCCGAAGTCGTTGCAGATTGTCGGGGATGTAGTGCTCCAGACGATCCAGTACCTCAATCAGCGGTGATCTGCCCTACGGTTTCACACCCATGAAAATGTGTGCCTGCATGTTGTTTGGGTCTGACGGCATTTCATAGCGCTCAAAATCGGCCTTGTAGGCGCGCGCGGGATTACCGGGCTCCTGGAAGTACGACCAGATTTGTTTCCACAACTCGGGAACGACCTGCTGTCCGGCGCCGCGGGCCGATTCGAACTCGACATATTTGCCGGCGGGAATGGTAACGAGAACCATTCCTCCTGGAGCCTTGGTGCCCGGCTTCACCTTCGCGCCGAGTATGTAGGTGTAGTCCCCGTTCCAGTCGCTGGCGTAGTTGGTGTAAACAGCGGTGACGAATTCGTCGGCACGGTCGGGAATTTTGTCGAGGATTCCTTCGTTAAATAGGCGCTGCCACTGCTCGGGAATTGCGCCCTTGCCGCTGGACTCCTGGGCGTTGTTGGTTCGAGCTTCAATGCCAATGACGTCGAACGAAGCCTGTTCTGCCACTTTAGGTTTCACGGGGTCCTGCGCTACGAGGTTAGTCGTAATTAGAGTAAGCGAAATGGCAATCAGGCCGAAAGTTAAGGGCAGACATAAGAAAGAAGGTTTCATAGATACCGCGAGTTTACGCTCCCACCTGTGCATCTGACACCTGTGCCACCGTTTGATAGTCTCGATGGAACCGCAGTTTGGGGAAAACCAACTTTTAGCCGGAGACTCTCCTTGAAGATTAAGGCGCTCTTTGTGTGGGCGGTTTCGTTCCTGTTCACGCTGCCATCGTTCGCGCAATTGGACCAAGCCGATCAAAAGCTTGCGCACGAAATCCTCCAGCAACTGATCGAGATCAACACAACGGATTCGGTCGGCAACGTGTCGACCGCGTCGGAGGCCATGGCGAAGCGGCTGCGCGACGCAGGATTCACCGAAAGCGATATCTACATCGGCGGTCCCAATGACCGTAAGAAGAACCTGGTCGTGCGGCTGAATGGAACCGGCATGAAAAAGCCAGTCCTTCTGATCGGGCATCTTGATGTGGTCGAGGCACACCGCGAGGACTGGACCAGTGACCCATTTCAACTGGTCGAAAAGGACGGCTACTTTTACGGCCGCGGCACCGAGGACATGAAGGCATCGGACGCCATCTACGTCATGACGATGATGCGGCTGAAGCGCGAAGGGTATAAACCCGATCGCGACATCATTCTGGCGCTGACTGCCGACGAAGAGGGCGGCAAGTCGAACGGCGTCGATTGGCTGCTGAAGAACCATCGTGACCTGGTGGATGCCGAGTTCGCCCTGAACGCCGATGGCGGCGGGGTGATCACGGAGGAAGGGAAGCCGTTCGTGGTTGCGATGGGCGCAAGCGAGAAGCTGTATGCCGACTATGAACTGGAAGTGACGAATCCCGGCGGCCACAGCTCACTGCCGCGGCCGGAGAATGCCATCTATCGCCTCGCTGATGCGATGGTCCGTTTGCAGAATTATCACTTTCCATTCGAGTTGAATGATGTCACCCGGGCGTTCTTCACGCAGACCGCGAAGGTGCAGAAGGGACAGGTCGCAGCCGACATGCTGGCGATTACGAAGACTCCGCCAGATCAAGCTGCTATCGCGCGCCTGTCGCAGGACCCGTATTACAACGCCCTCACACATACGACCTGCATCGCGACGCGAGTGCAGGCCGGTCACGCCAACAATGCGCAGCCGCAGCGCGCAACCGCTAACGTGAACTGCCGCATCTTGCCGGGACATTCGCGGGCCGAGATTTTCAAAGCGATCGAGGGTGTCATCGACGATCCCAAAGTGTCGGTGGATTACATCAGCAACGGCGCAAAAGTTCCCATAGGTGATCGAGAGAAGATCGCCCTGCCGCCGGTGCCGCTAAATCCCGCCGTGATGGATCCGCTGGAGAAGCTGTCGGAGCAAATGTGGCCTGGTGCCCCGGTGGTTCCTGAGATGGGTACAGGTGCGACGGACGGGATTTATACCAATCCGGCGGGAATTCCGACTTACGGAGTCTGTGGATTAGCGATAGACGTTGACGACGATCGTTCTCATGGCCGCGATGAGCGCTTGCCGGTGCAGTCGTATTACAACGAAGCCGTCTTCTATTACCGGTATTTGAAGATGGTGGCGGGAGGAAAGTAGGCCGAGGTTTTCACGACCGAGCCTCGTGTATCACACCGGGCTTCCGTACATCGAAGTGTAGTGCAGCGGAATCTCGCCGCACTTATGCTGTTCGACCGAATACACAACGCAGGAGTCGAAGGGGCGGGAATACACGTGCAAACTGACGGCCCGCTGTCCAAACTCGCGGGAATTGCGCACGTCATGCACCGGGTTGAGCGGGTCAACGGCGACGGGATGGCCGGCCGAGATCTCGACAATGTCCGTGGAGACGATATCGCAGTATTGACGCGACAGGTCCTCGGCGCAGACGCGGTAATTGTGTACCTTTAGGCGCCCGATGGCGGCCGCCATCCAGCAGTTCTGGTCCTTGTGGTTGTGAATGGAAGACGCCATGCCGGGCTCCCAGCAGATGGCGAGCAGTTCGTACAGGTCGGTCTTGTCGATGAGGTTACGGGTGTAATGCTGGGAATCCCAGAAGAGAAAGGGCTCCAGCGAATCGGGCGTCACGATATGCTCACGCAGGAAGGCCAGCGGCGCGTTGACGGTGGCAAAGTCGCGGTCCGTAAGGGTTTGCAAACGTTTGACAAATTCGTCGATCGAGACCTTTTGAGCTGTCGCTATAGTGGTTGGCGTCGGTTCCATTGAATGATGCCCTAGGTTAAGCCGTTTGGATTGTCCGGGCATCATGGCACATCGATCCGGAGAGTGTAAAGAGAGGTTGCCGCGAGCGTGCGAATCTGCAACATCCGATGGCTGGCGCGGAACTCGAGCGGCCGGACCGGGTTTGCAGCCTCGAGCGACTTGTCACGAATGTGTTGCCAGACAGCACCTTGCGGTTTGCCTTTAGGCATATAATGTGCGCAGAGAAGGGTTCTTTTGGCGACCGTTGCTTTCCAGCAGCGCATGAGCGACGCCGGCGGGAAGCAAGGTGCCTGTCGCACGAAGTGACCATCAGGTGAGGACGCGCTCGGGGACGGGGGTTCCCAATGAAGGCACGCGCTGTACATATTTTCACTGCATGGCTGTTAAGTTACTGCATGATAGTGCCGGCAGTAGCTCAAAACAGCTCGCAGTCGCCGTCAACAACTCCTCAGGCCACAAGTCAAAGTCCGAGCACTGCGCAAGATCCCTCGCAAAGCCCTGATGCTGCAAGTCCAAGTGCATCCACTAACGATGACGCGGTCGGCTCAACGCCTGCGGGCGTAAAGAGCGGGAGCAAGAACGACGTTGACGCCGTCGGCAATCGCAATATCGGCAAACGCGGCTTGGGTGATTGGTACTCCACCGAAACCGAGATGAAGATGGGCAAGCAGTACGCCATGATGGTGGAGCAGACGGCCCGCATGGTGCAGGATCCCGTCATCAACGAGTACGTCAATCGCATTGGTCAGAACCTGGTGCGGAACTCCGATGCGAAAGTGCCCTTCACCATCAAGGTCATCGACTCCGACGAAATAAATGCCTTCGCTTTGCCGGGCGGTTTCTTCTACGTCAATAGCGGATTGATTCTCGCCGCCGACGAAGAGGCCGAACTCGCTGGCGTAATGGCGCACGAGATCGCGCATGTGGCCGCACGTCATGCGATGCAACAGATGACCCGCGCACAGTATGCCAGCATGGCGACCATCCCACTGATTTTTGTGGGAAGCTGGGGAGTCTATGAAGCGGCCAGCATGGCGATCAACCTGGCGCTGCCGCTGACCTTCATGAAGTTCTCGCGCAACTTCGAGAGTGAAGCTGATTATCTGGGCGTCCAGTACATGTATAAGACTGGCTACGATCCCCAGGCATTCATCTCGTTCTTCGAAAAGATCGAAGCGAAGGACAAGAAGAAGCCGGGCACGCTGGCGCGTGCGTTTGCGTCGCATCCTCCCAACGAGGAACGTATCGAGAAGACGCAGGCTGAGATCAAGCGCATCCTGCCTACCCAGCCGCAATACATTGTCAGCACTTCGGAGTTCGATTCGGTGAAGGCAAGGCTGGCGGCTCTCGAGAACCGCAAGAAGGTGGTACAGGCGTCGGCAGATACCAACAAGCCTACGTTGCGGCGGACCACCGCGGACAACAATCCGAATGGGACAACCCAGCAACAGGACGATGATCGCCCGACGCTCCAGAAACGCGACGACTAGCTAGGAATCTCGGGAAATGGCCGGCGGCCCGTGCCGCCGGTTTTATTTTGCGCGCTGTAGAGCGCCGCGCTCTTTCGTTCACAAAACCAAGAAGCCGCGGGCACTGCGTCAGGCAGCACGGCGAGGATTCGGGCGTCAACGCTCCACGACTGGGTGCGGGAGCTGCTCCGCGTACCACCTTCATTTCGTTCCAGTCATAGGGAAATTCCCGCCCACAATCCAGACAGACAACGTAAGTACCCTTTGCTGATTCCAGCCTGATTTCTGGAGCGGGCACCGCGGACGGTGATTGGAAAGCTCATTTTCTTGTGCGAACAACCGAAGACAAAATCCACGATACTCATAGCTCGCCTCCGAGGGGCCGTCGAACGAACCGGCGAAATACGAGTTGGCGCTGGCGACGGTGGAACATCACTACACGTGTCAACCCGTCGCTAAATAGTTAGATTCGAGTTGAGCCGTAAAGGTTCGACTGGCTTCCCGATTCGATAGCAGGGAGTGCCGGAGTGGGACGGCTGGGAAGCTTCAACGGGAGAAGATGCAGGGCCTCAATTACTTGGGAGGTTGAGCCGAAGGCTTGGGCGAAGCCGCCGCCACTTTCGAGCCCTTGCACTTGCTGACGATCGCGGTCCGCAGGCGTCCTCGAAGGTCATCTGGTAGTTCGTAGAGGTGAGATTCCCGATAGATCTCAATCGTCATCTTGGTGGTATTGCAGACGACGTAGCAGTTATGGCACCACTGAAGATGATCTTCCAATTCAGCCTTGGTTTGGGCGTCCATGGCGCCGTCGAGGTAGTCTGTCAGCTCTTTCAGGAATTCAGAGCAGGTCACTGTTTCCCATCCCCACCAACACGATTTTTAAAGTACTTACTCAAGCGTTCGCGCAGCTGTAACCGGGCGCGAAGCAAACGAGACTTCACGGCCGGTATGCTCAAATCCAGGGCGTCGGCGGTCTCTTCGGTGGAGAGACCTTCCACATCACGCAGCACAAAAACCGTGCGAAAACTCGGCGGCAGCCCCTGGATCGTCTTGCTCAGAATTTCTTTGAGCTCGCCTTGACTATACAGTTGTTCCGGATTCGGAGACCAGTCCGCAACTTCGCGCGGCATGGAATCTTCTTCCGTTTTGATGTCCTCATCGAGGGACACCATTCGCTCAGGACGCCTGCGGCGAAGGCGCATGAGCGCTTCGTTCACCGCGATACGTACCAGCCAGGTATAAAACTTGGACTGCTCCTGGAAATTCGCCAGGTTTTGGTACGCCTTTAAAAAAGCATCCTGCACCACGTCTTCCGCGTCTTCGCGGTTCTGCGTGATGTGTTGAGCTATGCGAAACACATTACGGTCGTAGCGTTTTACCAGCGCCTCGAAGGCGCTGATGTCGCCCGCTTTCGCCGCATGAACCAGGCTGAGCTCATCGCCCGCTGGCTCTTCTACTTGTGTTTGGATGGTAGCCATGTCTATGCAGATTCAGGATTTTAACGGTCCGCCCAATTAATAGCCTCCGGACATTATACAGAGTAAGAGTGACTGTGCAGGGGACGCGACGGTCACCACCAGTGTTATGACTCACACTACACTTTCGGGCCGGACCATTCCGAAGCTTGATCCCTCCAATACCTGTGCTACGCAATTCAAGCTGGGCTTGGATTCCCTTCGCAGGAACCGTAATCAGCAACCGAAATGAGCATGAGAGACGAGGCGAGTCGGGTTAAACTAAATCCTCGATGTGCCTTAGCCGTGCCGCCGCCCATATTTTGGCCGTCCTGTTGTTAATGCCGGGCGTGAGCCTGCCCGCGCAGGATTCTTCGGCTTCGCAGACCAAGCTGAAAAGCAGCAGTTCATCAACCGCGAAGAAAAGTTCGTCGAAGTCAGGTGCTACAAAGTCGGGTGCTGCGCAGAAGCCCGCCGCCAAGGGACACACACCCCGAAAGAAATCGACGACCGCCCGGACGATTCAGCTGCATAAGACTTTCGTGGCCTCGAGCGATCTGCGGCCGATGGCGCGGCAGTTAATTGAGTATCGCTCGCCCGCCGCGTATGCCGGCGTCGAGAGCTATGCGGTCAAGCATGCGGGCACCGAGCCGGGAGCACTGGCGTGGTTTGCCATCGGGTATGCACATTACCTGGATGCCCAGTTTCCGGCAGCCATTACGGCGTTGCAGAAAGCGCAGCCCTATATCGGCGAGCTGAAGGATTACACCTCGTACTACATCGGCAATGCGTATGTATCAAGTAATAATCCTGAGCCCGCGCTCACCTATCTGCGCGACTTCAGTACCCGATATCCCGATTCGGTGTATGCCAACGACGCGATGCTGGGTTATGCGCGCGCGCTGCTGGCCACCAACCGGCCGACGGAAGCCATCCAGGTTCTGAGCCATCGCAACAACATCGGTGCCGATGCTGAATATCTGTTGGGCAAGGCTTATGTACAGAATGGCCAGGGTAAAACGGGTGCCGAGCTCCTACGCAAGGTCTATTACGAGTATCCGATTAGTCAGCAGGCCGATTGGGCGGAAGGGGACCTGAAGAAGGTTCCTGAGGGGGCATTGTTGCCTCCGGTGTCATACGGCGAGCGCGATCTTCGCGCGGAGGGGCTTTACAAGGGCAAGCGCTGGGCGGCGGCTGCGGAAGAGTATAAAGCGATGGCGGCAATGGCGCTCCTAGGACAGCAGTCGCAGGTGAATATTCGTCTGGCGAACGCTCTGATGAAGCTCAACGATAATCGCGGGGCGAAGGAAGCCCTGGGCCGCATCCCTGATGACGGCAGCGAAGCCAGCGCTGAAAAGTGGTACCAGAGCGCCGAAATCGCGCGTAATACGAACGACGACGCTCAGCTTACCGTGATCCTGGAGCACATGCGGGCGACAACACCGCATTCGCCGTGGCTGGAGTCTGCGCTGTTCACTGCGGGCAACATGTACCTGCTGCAAGAGAATTACGACCGCGCCATCGACTACTACAAGGAAATACACGACCGCTTTCCTAATAGCAGCAAGGCTTCGTATGCCCACTGGAAGTGCGCGTGGCTGACGTACCGCCAAAACCGTCCGGTACAAGCGCAGAAGTACTTCGACCAGCAGATCGAGTTCTATCCAGCGTCGAACGAAGTCGCCAATGCCATCTACTGGCGCGGACGCATGGCCGAAGATGAGCACGATTACGCCCTGGCGCGTGCCTATTACCTGAAGCTCATGGACCGCTACCGCAACTATTACTACGGGGTTGCGGCACGCAAACGTCTGGCGACGATGCCCGACGCCCAGCCTGTCGTGGTTGCGAGTCTCCAGCGCATCCCCGGGCTGACGACGATGGAGCCGCAGTCGCTACAAACTTGGCCTCCGACGGACGATTTGCACTACAACCGTTCGCGTTTACTGGAGAACGCCGGCGCGATCGATCTCGCGGTGCGCGAACTGCAAGCAGGTACCACCTCAGGACCGTCATGGGAGATGGTGGAAATCGCGCGCATGTACACCGCGGCCGGCGAGTATTACCGTGCCTTGCAAGCTTTGAAGAAGGCCGTCAACGGTTACTTCGCGATGGACCTGAATGCTTTGCCGCAGCCCTACTGGGAAGGCTTGTTTCCGCGCCCCTACTGGGACGCGTTGCGCCAGTATTCCGAGGCCAATGGGCTCGATCCATACCTCGTGGCCTCGCTGATTCGCCAGGAGTCGGAGTTCAACCCCGGTGCCGTCTCGCGCGCCAATGCCTATGGCCTGATGCAACTACTACCGGCAACCGGGAAGGGAACTGCCAAGCAAGTTGGGATGCACAACTATAAGACCGACTCCCTGCTCGATCCTACGACCAACATCGAGTTGGGAACGAAGTACTTCCGTGAGATGGTCGACCACTTCGGGGGACAAGTTGAGTATGCCCTTGCCGCGTACAATGCCGGCTCGTCGCGGGTGGAGACCTGGAGGTCATCGGGCAGCTATCGCGATATCGAAGAGTTCGTGGAGTCGATTCCGTTCACCGAGACGCGAGAATACGTGCAGGCCATCGTGCGCAATGCGGAAATGTATAAGCGTGTGTACAAGTCGCCGTAATCGTATTTCCTAGTTTGCAGGAAGCGAAAATTTCGCTGTTGCGGCGGCTCCGTGATAGGAGATCGTCATGTTTGGCGCGGCCTCCTGTTCGCCGATGCCATGCCCTTTCCCCACCACCACAATGTGAAACTCGCGCGTCGGCTGCATGGTTGGATTCGGACCCGTATACGCGGATATGAGAAGCGTGCGGGAGTCGTCGCTCCACGTGAATGTGATGGTTGCGCGCCCACCTTTCTCATAGGCGTAGGTTTGTCCGTCATCTTCGTAGAGGGTGAAGTTGCCGTCGGCGCCGGGATAAACACGCACCTCGAGCGGCGCCCAAGGTACTTCGCCGGCATGTTGAACTTCGGGTCCCATGGGGATGACCGATCCGGCACGCACGTAAATCGGCATTGTTTCCAAAGGAGAGGCAGCGTTGATGGTTTCACCGCCTCTTTGCGGCTCGCCCGTCCAGAAGTCGTACCAGGTGGTGCCAAGCGGCAAGTAGACATCGCGGGAAGTCGCTCCGGCATTCGTCACCGGGTTTACCAGTAAGGCCGGCCCGAACATGAACTCGTCGGCGATGTCGAATGCTTTGCGGTCGGCACGGAAGTCCATTACCAGAGCGCGCATGGGTGTATAGCCTTCCGATGTGGTCTTCCACGCGAGGGAATAAATGTACGGAAGCAGGCGATACCGCAACTTGTCGTAGTAAACAAGGATTTGTTGCGCCTGCGGACCATACGACCACAACTCATTAGCCGGGCGCGCGCCGTGCGTGCGAAAGATCGGACAGAACGCGCCGTATTCGAACCAGCGAACGAAGATCTCCTGATAGGCAGGATCCTTTGGGTCGCCGCCCAGGAACCCTCCGATGTCGGTCGTCCAGTAGGGAAGTCCCGACATGGAGAAATTCAATCCTGCCGGAATCTGGCGTCGCAGCGAATCGAAGGTCGGCGCGATATCGCCTGACCAAGACACTGCAGCGTTGGCCTGCTGGCCCAGAAAGGCGGAACGCGTCAGGATGAACACCCGCTGCTTGTCAGTCGCTGCGCGCTGGCCGTCGTACACCGCCTTTGTCTCGAACAGTGGATACATGTTGGCGTAGCGAGATCCGCTGCCTAACGCGGTGTGTGCGCCTTCCAGCAGAGCGCCTTGTTCCTCGCCGAAGAAATCGAGTGGCTCGGATGAATCCAGCCACCACGCCGAGACGCCTTTGTCAAAGAGTGGAGCCTTTATCTGTTGCCAGAACAACTTTCGTCCATCCGGATTGAATGCATCGAAGAGCCGGCTGCCCGGGAAAAAGGTGGGCAATTCGGTACGGCCGCCGGTGACGAAGAAGCCGTTCTTCGCCATCTCGTCGAAGTTGGCACTCGGCGGCATGTAGAACGGCCAGATAGAAAGCATCGTGTGGACATGTATGTCGGCGAGCTGGCGGAACATCGCAGCGGGATCGGGAAACTTGCTGGTGAACTGGTGCGAGCCCATGCGCTGCATCCAGAAGAAGTCGAGTACAAGGTTGTCGAGTGGAATCTTCAATGCGCGATATTTCGCCGCGACTGCGAGCATCTCCTCCTGTGTTTCGTATTGCAGCCGAGACTGCCAGAAGCCGTAGGCCCACAACGGCAGCATTGGCGCTTCACCAGTAAGTCTTCGATACGCTCCAATAATGCGGTCGAAGTCGGGGCCATACAGGAAGTAGTAATCCACGGCATCGGCCACGTTGGCGTGGAGTGCGAGCTTCGGTTGGTAGTGGTTCTCCATGCGGCCGAGCGACGCAGAATTCCACAGCAGGCCATAGCCGCGGCTCGACAGCAGAAAGGGAATAGTGATGTTGGTGTTGTCCTGCAGCAGGAGCAGGTCGGTGCCGCGAAGGTTGAGCAGTCCGCTCTGGTGCTGCCCGAGTCCATAGAGGGCCTCGCCTTCGGTGAGGTCGAAGTAAGCGTCGGCATGGAAGGTCTTCTCGCCGTCCAGTGTCACGGGAGTTATCTGGCGCGGACGCGGCGAGGGCGACTCTCTCAACAAGACATCACCTTGTGCATCCTCGAAGGTGAGGGAAGCCGAATCCCTGTGGGCGATAATTCGCAGTCGCTTGGTGGCGATGACGATATTCTTCTTCGCGTCCTCGGTGACGGTGAAGGGTGTCGCCGCCCAATCCTTTTGCAGGATCCACGGCTGAGGATGGCTAACGTGGGTGCCCGGATCGAAAAGCAAGTGGACCATCCCATCCGTGCAAACGATCACACGCAAGGTACCTTTCCGAGTGCGAAACTCGACGGTGTTGTTGTTGGAGCTGAAGCTGACGATGCTGTCGGATTTGATGGGAGGAATGTCCTGCGCCAGCAGGAAAGTCGGGCAGACAAGGCAAAACGCAAGCCAGAGAGCTCTCATGTGCCTCTAGAAGGTGCGTGAATTCAGCTACAGTGTACGCGCCTGCCAGAACGCAGGGTGCGGACTTGTGGCTTACGTCGTGCCGCTAGGAGCTACTCTCGGCAGCTCGTTCGCCGGGCTTGGCGAATAGGATCTCTGACACCAGCAGAATCGCACCGATGACAATTGCGCTGTCGGCCAAGTTGAAGTCGGGCCAGCTATAACTGCCAATGTAGAAGTGCAGAAAGTCCACGACCCGGCCGTCCAACACGCGGTCCCAGAGATTTCCCGCCGCGCCGCCGAGAATCAGGGAAAGCCCAATGGTCGTGGTGCTGATGGTGTGACTGTTTTTCCAAAGCAGTACCGTCACGATCACCAGGGCAATCAGAGAGAAGCCAATGAGAGCCGTGATTTTCCAGGGGAAGTTGGAGTCGGCAAAGAGACCGAACGCCGCGCCTCGGTTTTCAACGTGCGTGATGTGGAAGAGGCCCGGAATGACAGTCAGGCTCTCGTGCAAAGGAATATTGCTCGCCACCGCCCACTTTGTCAGGCGGTCTAAAACGATTACAGATACGGCAATCAGAAAGAAATACTTACGCATGGAATCAGCCGACGCCGGCCACTCTCTCGTCCTGAAATCGAATACTTTGAAACGGCGCTCGGGAATCATCCCTATGTTAGACGCAACCCGCCAGCCAAAGGAATCTCCCGCCGCAAAGGCAAATTTTGCTACCGTGTTCCCGCTGTGGCTTCTATCTCGGCCAGCACCGCGCTACAGCGCTCGCATACCGTGGGGTACGATTTGTCTTCCCCCACGTGGACCGAATAGTTCCAACAGCGCTCGCACTTCGCTCCATCGGCCTTACTTACCTTAATTTGCAAGCCGGTATCGCCGTTGGTCGAGGGCGCCTTGTGCAATTCGACTTGCGAAACGATGAACAAGTACCGCAACTGGTCTTTGTGGCGCTCCAGCAGCGAATAGAGAGGCTCAGGGGCTGCTACATGCAGCTGCGCTTCAAGGCTGCCACCTATTTGCTTGTCCGCCCGGGCGACCTCCAGGACTTTTAATGCTTCACCGCGAACACTAAAAAGTGAATCCCAGTCTTCTGCCAGCTTCTCACGGTCAAAACTCGACGGAAGCTCACCGGTCAAATCGCCGGCGTTGGGGAACAGCGCCAGATGCACGCTCTCCGGGCTGCCTTTCGGCTGGGGCAAGAACTCCCAGATCTCATCAGAGGTGAAGCTCATGGTGGGCGCCATCAGCCTGACCAGCGCGTTTCCTAATCGCCACAACGCAGTCTGCGCCGACCGTCGCGCCAGTGACTTGGGCGCAGAGGTGTATAGCCTGTCCTTCAACACATCGAAGTAGATCGCGCTCAGATCGACGATGCAGAAATCCTTCAGCCGCTGATACGCCTTGTGGAAAGCAAAAGCGTCATAGTGGGCACGCACGTCACTCGTCAGTTCCGCAGCGCGCAGCAGGATGTACCGGTCAAGCTGGTTCATCTCTGCAAATGCAACGCTGTCGCGGGCCGGATCGAACCCATCCAGGTTTCCAAGAATGTAGCGGAACGTATTACGGATCTTCCGATAGCTGTCGGCGATGCGCTGCATCAGTTCATCGGAGGCGATCACATCTTCGCGGAAATCGACCGAAGCAACCCATAGACGAACGATTTCTGCCCCGAGCTTATCGGCGATTGCGACTGGGTCC
Organism: uncultured Acidobacteriaceae bacterium; assembly: GCA_963738905.1. Classification (GTDB taxonomy): domain Bacteria; phylum Acidobacteriota; class Terriglobia; order Terriglobales; family Acidobacteriaceae; genus DASRAA01. The sequence continues at coordinate 367,830 of CAVTYG010000002.1, read as the reverse complement.
ACCGTGTTCCCCAGCGACTTGTGCATGGCGCGACCCTGTGGATCGAGCGTCCATCCCACGGTAGCGACACCGCGATACGGGGCAGCGCCCTTCGTGCCGACAGCGCACAGCAGCGAGGAATGGAACCATCCGCGATGCTGGTCGCCACCCTCGAGATAGAGGTCGGCGGGCCAGGGAAGCCCAGGCTCATGGCCCAGCACCGCTGCATGGCTGGAGCCGGACTCGAACCATACGTCGATGATGTCCATCTCTTTACGGAATTTCGTGCTGCCGCACTTCGCGCACTTTGTTCCGCCGGGCAGGATGTCTTCCGCGACGTGCTTATACCACGCATCGGCACCTTCTCGCGCGAAGAGCTCAACGACAGCACGGTTGGCTGCCTTGTCGTTCAGAAACTCCGTGCAGCTTTCGCACTGAAACACCGCTATCGGCACTCCCCAGAGGCGTTGGCGCGAAATGCACCAGTCAGGACGCGCAGCGATCATGTTCGAAATGCGCTCCTCGCCCCACGCCGGGTCCCATTTCACCTTGCCAATCTCTTCCAGGGCGCGGCTGCGCAGAGTTCCGTCTGGCAGCTTGCCTTCCATGGAGATGAACCATTGCTCGGTCGCGCGGAAGATAATCGGGTTGTGGCAGCGCCAGCAGTGTGGATACGAGTGCTCAATCTTCTCGTAACCCAGCAGCACGCCGCGGCTCTTCAGCAACTCCACGATCAGCGGATTCGCCTTGAAGACCTGCTGCCCCCCGTATTCCGGCAATCCGTTGCGCAGGATTCCGCCTTCGTCAACGTTACAGGTGAGGTCGATGCCGTACTTCACGCCCGTCTGGAAGTCATCAGCGCCATGCGCCGGAGCAGTATGAACTGCGCCGGTACCGGTATCCATGGTGACGTAGTCGCCCAGTACCCCGAGGATCTTTCGATCGAGGAAGGGATGCGCGAACGTCGCGTGCTCCAGCTTCGAGCCGGCAAACACAGCAACCTCTTTCGGGTCAGCCAACGAGCATTTCTCGATCGTCTGCTGCGCAAGCGCCTTGGCAACGATGTAGATCCAGTCGCCAGTATCGAGAGCGACATATTCCGCGTCCGGCGCAAACGTCACCGCCATCGACGCCGGCAGCGTCCACGGGGTCGTCGTCCAGATGATGGTCGCAACATTCTTCTTGCCCGCCAGTGCAGCATCGATCTTCCCCGGGTCGCTGGTCACTGGATAGCGCACCCACACGCTGGGGCTCGTATGCATCGCATACTCGACCTCTGCCTCGGCCAGCGCAGTCTTGTCGTGGATACACCAGTACACCGACTTCAGGCCCTTGTACACCATGTCCTGTTCGTAAAACGAGTAGAACGTTTCCATTACGACGCTCTCGTACTGCGGCGTCATGGTGGAGTAGGGATCGTCCCAGCGCCCGAAGACGCCGATTCGTTTGAATTGCTCGCGCTGCAGGTTCAGGAATTTCTCGGCGTAGGCTCGACAGGCGTTACGCACCTGCATGGGATCCATCGCAAGCTTCTTTCGTCCTAGGTCGTCGTCCACCTTGATCTCGATGGGCAACCCGTGGCAGTCCCACCCCGGAACGTACGGGGCATCGAAACCACTCATGCTGCGGCACTTGACCACGAAATCCTTTAGGACCTTGTTCAGCGCGGTACCGAGATGAATTGGCCCATTGGCATAGGGCGGCCCGTCATGCAGAACGTAGATCGGATCGCCTTTATGCGTCTGCCGGATGCGGTCGTAAATTCGCATCGCCTCCCACTTTTCGAGCCGCTCGGGCTCGCGTTGCGGCAGGTTCGCCTTCATCGGAAACTCGGTTTTCGGCAGGTTCAGCGTTGACTTAAGGTCGAGCGGCAATGCAGGTGTCTCCCCATAGGCCGTAATTGCTAATTGATTGCAAACAGGCCATGTATCCATTATAGGTACCGTGCAAAACACCGTCCATCGACGGCTCGGGTTCTTTACGGCGCGGTCGCCTTCCGGTAATCTGGAAATAATTGACAACGTTAAGGATGGTAGCGCATCGAGATAACAGGCACGAGCAGCGGCTTGGTATCGGGCGCGGTGCCTTGTAAGCAACCTTACGGTCACGCCTGGGTTAGTAGGGAAAGGTTACTCCGCCTTCCGGTGGAGTGCACCCTAAGCTCAATGGTTGATGCCGTTTAACTTCCTGAGGGAACGAATCAAAGTATGGCAGAGCGAGTTCCGCTTCCGCCGGTGCAGTCGGTACCAAAATCTCCGTCCGACGGCCTCAATTTCTTGCCTCCGGCTCAGCTCGATGAGTCGGTTTGGCGCTCCCTGATCGAAAACATCAAGAGTGCGTTGCATCCTGAGAAACTGCCTCCCCTGCAACTAACCTCGAAGCCGATTGAGGGTGACAGTCTCATCTTGCCCCAATCGACCATGGACGAGTCGTTGTGGCAATCGCTCCGCCAGAACCTCAGAGACCGATTCTCTCCAGAGAAACTGCCGCCGCTGCAGCTCACTTCCAAGCCGGTTGTGGACAGCGGATTTGACCGGCAAACCAATCTCGAGCAGTCGCTGTGGGGCTCATTACGGGACAACGTCAAATCAACGTTTTTTCCGGAGAAGCTGCCTCCCCTGCAAGTCAGTTCGAAGCCGATTAGAGTACGCAGCATCTGGGGCGCATATGACTACAAGCAGGAAGGCGCAGGCGTCTCTCTGGCTGTTCATGCCCTGATGATCGCCGGGCTCATCGGACTCTCAATCCTCACCAGCCGTGGCGTAAAACTGAATACTCAGCCGCAGAACTCGATTTCGATTGCGGATGACATGCCCGTCGACCTTCCCATGACCCCTAAGAAGGGTGACAAGATGGGTGGAGGCGGTGGCGGCGGAGACCGTGACAAACTGGCCGCGACGAAAGGAAAGCTGCCGAAGCTTTCGATGGAACAGATCACGCCTCCCGCTGTGGTGATTCGCAATCCGAACCCTAAGCTGGCGGTTGAGCCTACGGTTGTTGTTCCTCCTGACATCAAACTCGCCAGCAATATGCCGAACCTGGGCGATCCCCTCTCGCGCATCCCGGAAGGACCGTTGTCGAACGGAACGGGCAGCGGGGGCGGCATCGGTTCCGGTAGTGGCGGCGGTGTTGGTTCGGGCAGCGGTCCCGGCGTTGGACCAGGTCACGGCGGAGGCTTTGGCGGTGGCGCATTCCACGTCGGCAATGGCGTGTCGGCCCCGCGAGCCTTGGAGACCCCAGATCCGGAGTATTCGGAAGAAGCCCGCAAAGCCAAGTACCAGGGAACCGTTGTCCTCTGGCTGATCGTTGGCCCTGACGGCAAGCCGCGAGACATTCGCGTCAGCCGGCCGCTCGGCATGGGCCTGGACCAGAAGGCGATTGAGGCGGTGAATAGGTGGCGGTTCGAGCCCGCCATGAAAGATGGCCGTCCGGTTGCCGTACAGATCAATGTAGAAGTTAACTTTAGGTTGTACTAGATTGTTTTATAAGTATTTAGGTGCTTGACTCGCTGTGGCGCCTTTAACCCTAGATCTGGCGAAAACGGAAAGTACCGCACCCGGGGCTTCGCGCCATCGGCGTCACGGTCGTCATCATAAGAGAAGGGTTCTTGGCGGTGCATTACTGCTCTTCGCCCTCCTCCTCGCTGGTCTGACCATCGGCAATTTCGCCTACAACGCCTATCAGCGGGCTGGCTGCTACCAGGACCAAATTGACGAGTCGGGCAACTTAAGCAAGGTGCCGATTCCGTCGGAGGAGTGTAGTGTCGTGCTTCACACCTCCGAGGAGAACTTGCGACTGAACGCGACTGGCGCACTGGTAGCAGTGGCGTTGTTAGTCAGCTCGGTCATCATCCTGCGCAAGCGCCCGCACAAGCGGTATCGGTAGGCCGAGCTAAGCGAAAGCTAGCTCGCCCCCACCTCCATCTCGCGCATGACCTCGGCGGCCCGCTGCAAGGCGTCTTCGATATTGGGGCAGATGTTCTCTGACCCAACGTGCTGATCAAATCCCGCCTGTTTCATCAGTTGCCGCGGCTGAGGCGGTGCACCGCAGAACAGCAACGCTCGGCCCGAATTGTGCAACTTACTCGCCAAGTCCTCTAGAACTTTCAAGCCGGTTGCGTCGATGGCCGTCATGTTCCGTAACCTGACCACGACCACAAGAGGAAGGCTGTCGAGTTGCTGCGTCACCATATCGAGTTTGTCGGTAGCTCCGAACAGGAACGGCCCATGAATACGGAACACGCGCACGTAATCCGGGATGTCCTTGTCCTGCAGGATGTGCGCACGTCCGGCTTCCACATAGTCGTCGGTGACCTCGGAGACCGTCGTGGTCGCCGTCACCTTGCGGATGAACAGCAGCGCGGCCAGAATCATGCCGAATTCGACCGCAACCGTGAGGTCGGCAAATACTGTCAGCGCAAAAGTCGCCAGCCACACCGAGATGTCTGACTTCGAGAGCCGCAGAATCTTGCCGGTCTCGGCCCATTCCCCCATGTTGTAAGACACCACCATCAGGATTCCCGCCAGCACTACCAGAGGCACATGCGAGGCCAGTGGCGCGGCAAACAGCAGGATCGCCAGCAGCGTCAACGAGTGAATCATCCCTGCCACAGGCGTGCGGGCTCCCGAACGGATGTTAGTTGCCGTGCGGGCGATCGCTCCCGTTGCCGGAAGTCCTCCAAACAAGGGCGATGCGATATTGGCGACGCCCTGCGCAATCAACTCAACGTTGGGATTGTGTTTGTCGCCTGCCATGCGGTCAGCGACTACGGCCGACATCAGCGATTCAATCGCGCCCAACATAGCCACGGTGATAGCCGGCGAGATGAGGCCGTGGACCATATACCAGTGAAACTGCGGAATGTGCAGGTGCGGCGGACCCGAAGGAATTCCACCAAACCGCGTGCCGATAGTCTCGACCGGCAGCTTGAAAAATGTGGCAATAAGCGTAACCAGCGCCAGCGCAACGATGTAGCCGGGAATTCTGCGAACGTACCTCGTAGTCAGTAGAATGACTGCGATCGATAGCACACCCAGCAGCGTGGCCTCCCACGAAAAGGTGTAGAAGTTGTCGAAGATCGCGCGCATCCGGCCGTAGAAATCGCCCGGCACATGATCGATGCGCAGCCCGAAGAAGTCCTTGACCTGTGTGCTGGCGATGAGAACGGCGATTCCATTGGTGAAGCCCAGGACCACCGGCCGTGGAATGAACTTCACTGCCGCTCCCAAGCCCGTCGCACCCATGATGAAGAGCAGGACCCCGGCCATCATGGTGCACATGAACAGGCCGTCGATTCCATGTTTCGCAACGATGGCGGCTACGACGACCACGAACGCACCGGTAGGGCCGCCGATCTGTACTCGCGAGCCGCCCAGCAGCGAAATGAGGAAGCCAGTAACGACGGCACAATAGATTCCGGCTTGGGGCGACAGCCCCGAGGCGATCGCAAAGGCCATAGCCAGCGGAAGCGCCACCAGACCCACGGTGACTCCCGCTGCCAGGTCAGCGACGAAATCCTGATAGGTGTAATTCCGCAGACACAGGACGGATTTTGGAAGCCACTGTTCCATAACTAGGTAGTTTCTTTAGTGTTGCTTTAATTCTAGCGGACAGCGAACCTGCCCGTGCGGACTGGCTACAGCGTCTTGAGGAACGCCTTCGCCTGTTCCAGTTGCGGAAAGAGCTTTTCCTCGGCATGAAACTCTTTCCCGTGAACGCAGCGCCGGCTGCCCCGCAATTTGACCGGATGCTTGAGGTGCAGCATCTCGTGATACACGATGTATTCCACCGCATAGCGGGGAACTGACGGATGGTCGAAGATGCGGCTGACCACAATGGCATTATGCGAAGGATCGTAGTGCCCGAGGCTGATTCTCGACCGCATGTGGCTCCAACTCATCTGCGGTCGCCCCATCAGCCCATAGAAGAATCGCCGATTCAGCTCATCGAAAACTTCTTCGAGGTTATAAACGTGCCCTTTCGCCGATGCGATGCGTTTACGTCCGCGAAGCTGTCGAACCAGGCACGCCTTGGCGCTTACGTCGTGGCTTGAAACATAACGCCGGTAGCGCGTGGCGTGAGACGGTTCGATCGGCTTGCGGTAAATCTTGGCCAGCAGAATGTGAGTAATCGCCTCCAGCACCGTCTGTGGCGCACCCTCCAGCAGGTCCGAAAGGCGGATATGTAGTTTGCCGTCACGTAGCCGGATGGTGTTATTGACGTTAGCGAACGGATAGAACTCAACGCGCATCTCGGGAATGGGCGCACGTGGCCGCAGCTCCCGGTAAGAACGCTGAAAGATTTCCTGAAGATTAGACAGCAAGGTTTTTCTAAGCTATCACGAGGGGCCGCTCGCTAGTCTTTACGCTCCGTGTACACCTTGGTGAGCTTCTTCTCCGCTGCGAGCTTGTTCTGTTCCTCTAAGGTCTCGCGCGCCGTTTTGGCACTGTCGCCTACGGCGTCGGTAGCATTTTGTAGAACGAACGAATATTGCTGTAGCTCCTCCCGTGGAGACTGCTCCCTCAACTGCCGCAGCTTCAACTGAAACTCGCTGTTGGCCTCGATGAGAAACTTAAGCCCCTTGCGCATATCGGCGTTGTGCGAAGCGTACATGTCGATGTTGTCGTCGGTCTCGTCCAGCAAGGTCAGGAAATCCTGAAGCAGGTCGTGAATCTCCTGGGGTCGCTTTGCCGTGTCGGTGGGATCGGTGCGCAGCGTATCGATCAACGCAATGCGCTCGCGCGTAAAACGCACCATCAATTCCAGCCGCTTGTCCGGAAAATCGGCGGCCTCGCGCATCTGGTCCACCTCGGCCTCCGTCATCGGGTCGCGCTTCGCAGTTTGCGCCAGTACCCCGGGAACCATCGAGCCGAGCAGCAAAACGCTGCACAGCGCCCAAGCTAGCTTCCTCATCACGATTTGTCCTTGGGTTCGGCCTTCTCGCCGAACATTCTGGCCAGTAAACTGGCGCGCATCTGTTCCAGCTCCTGTACACCCTGCTCCACCGGAGGCCGGTCGTCGATGTTGAGCGATTGCCCTATGTCACGCATGCGGTGCTCAATCTTTCGCAGCTCGATTTCGGTTTGCTTGAGGCGCTTATTGACGCTGGCAGCGGTTTCCGCGGCTTGCCGCGAATAGGTCACGACTTCGTGAATGGCGGCTTCCGCCTTCTCCACGTCGCCGTCGGTATACAGGGTGTTAGCATGCTCCAGTTGGTGGTGTGCATACTCCAATGACAGCGTCACTTTCTCGCTGCCCTGGGCCGCGTCCGCGCGAGCCTTCAGGTCCTGCGGAGGCTGGTTCCCCGCAAGGCACGCAAAGCTCGAGAGTAAGAGCCACAGTGCGGCCCGCGTGACGCAACGCATGTTATTTCTTCCCGGCGTACTTGCTGGCATTGCCCGGATCGATGGCCATCAGCCGATGCCGCGCCTGCCACTCCTGGTTAGGCAACTTGCCATCGGTCGTAGCCAGAAACTGCTTGTAATTCTCCACTGCTTTGGCAGTCACCTTCAAGTTGTCGTATGCGGTGGCGCGCAAGAAGTAAGTCCCCGGATTTTCCGGCAGATATTTGGCGCGTTCCTCCAGTGCACGAATGGCCAGCTGGAAGTTCTGGTTCGCCGCCGCAACCACTGCGAGATTGCCGTAAACGCCCGAGAGATCGGGCTTCAGCTTTACGACCTGCAATAACTCTTCCTGCGACTCCTGGTATTGCTTCTCCTCCATCAACACAGAACCCAGCGCGTAGTGTGCCTCCGCATCATTCGGAAGCCCCTGTACGGCGATGCGAAATTGTTCTTCGGCGCCAGAGTAGTTGCCAGCGTTGACGTAGGTCGTACCCAAATCCAGCGCCGTGTGTGGATCGCTGGCCGTCGCGCCGCCCGCGCTCATAACTTTCGCGGCCTCGTCGCCTTTGCCCTCCGCCGAAAGGACCCTTCCCAACTGCACCTGCGCGTTGCCGTTGTTCGGCTCGATGGCTAACAGCTTGCGCAACTGCGCTTCTGCCTCCGAATATTTCTTCTGCTTGGTATAGACGTTCGCTAGTGCGGCCAATGGTTCGGTCGCTTTCGGATCGCACTCTGCCGCCGCTTGATATTCGCGTGCTGCGTCGTCGAGCTTGTCCTGCTTTTCGAGCAAAGCTCCCGCTGACAGGTGCGGCTCCGGGTCCTTCGGAGTCAGCTTTGCCGCCTGCGCATAGGCTGCCAGCGCGTGCTCCGGGTCACTTGCCTCTTCTACTAAACCGAGCGAAAGCCACGCGCGTGCCCGGCCTTCGTCGGGATGGGCTGTCGGTGTCAACTGCGTCGCCGCCTTCAGGTACTTGGCCGCTTCTTCCTTGTTGCCTTGCCGCGCCAGTACGATGCCAAGATTCAAGTTCGACTCGAACACGTCGGGTTTGGCTGCGATGGACTTGCGGTATGCGTCGATCGATTCCGGAGTGCGCTTCGTCTGGTTGTAGAGGTAGCCCAGGTCGAACCACGCGCGATAGGCGTCAGGATAGGCGGCTACCGTCTTCTGCAACAGCGCTTCGGCGGCTGCGAAGTCTTGCTTTTGCATGGCCGCTTCCGCCTGATCGGTTGTCGCTGCCGAAGGGTCCTCTTCCTCCTCCGCTACGGTGTGGTGGCGCACCGTGGTCCCGGTCTGCTGGCTCGCGGCCAGCGGGACGGCGAGTCCCATCAGCGCCATGAACAAAATATGCATACGGACTCGAGCTGTAATCTTCATGCGGCGTTGCCGTTGCTCGATAAGATGCGCGCCAGCCATTGTCCGGTGTAGGAATCGGGAGCTTTCGAGATGTCTTCCGGCGTGCCTTCCGCTACGACCCGTCCGCCTCGCCAGCCGCCTTCGGGGCCGAGATCGATGACCCAATCGGCGGTCTTGATGACATCAAGATTATGCTCGATGACGACAATACTGCCCCCGGCATCGATGAGCCTGCGAAACGCTGCCAGAAGCTTGCTGACGTCGTCAAAGTGCAGCCCGGTCGTCGGTTCGTCGAAGATATACAGAATTCGCGGATGCCGCCGGTTTCGTTCGGCCTGCGTCCGCGCAAAGTCGCGCTGCTTGGGTTGCAAATGCGCCGCGAGTTTCATGCGTTGCGCCTCGCCGCCCGACAGTGTGGTGGCGGACTGACCCAGACGCAGGTAGCCCAGGCCAACCTCTTCCAGTACACGCAGCTTCTCCACGATCCTCGGAACGCCGGAAAAGAAGTGCAGCGCGGTCTTCACCGTCATGTCGAGAACATCATGGATGTTCTTGCCTTTGTACCGAATCTCCAGCACTTCTGGCTTGTAACGCATGCCCTTGCATTCTTCGCAGATTAGCTCCACGTCGGCTAGAAACTGCATCTCGACTGTGACCGTGCCGTCGCCCTGGCACGCCTCGCAGCGGCCCCCGGGAATGTTGAACGAGAAGTGTCCTGCAGCGTAGCCCCGCTTCTGGCTTTCAGCCTGCGCTGCGAACAGCTCACGAATTGCGTCAAACGCCTTAATGTAGGTAACCGGGTTCGATCGCGGGGTCCGCCCGATTGGCGACTGATCAACCAGCACCACTTCGTCGATCCAGTCGGCGCCTTCGACCGCATCGACCTCGGCGCGGGCACCGCTCGATGCGTGGCCTTTCTCCGCAGCGACAGCGTTGTACAGCACGTCGTGCACGAGCGTTGATTTGCCTGAACCCGACACTCCGGTGATCGCGACGATCATTCCCAAGGGAATCGTTACGTTCACGTCCTTGAGATTGTGAGCGCGAGCGCCGGTCAGGTGAATGGCTCTTCCGTTGCCATTTCTGCGTGTCGGCGGCATCTGGATACGAAGCTCATGATTCAGATATCGTCCCGTCAGCGAAGCTGCATTGTGCACGATTTCATCGTACGAGCCCGTCGCCATGACGCGGCCACCGTTCTCGCCGGCCCCTGGTCCGAGGTCGAGGATGCGATCGGCATTGCGCATGATCTCCTCATCGTGCTCGACGACGAGGACAGTATTTCCAAGGTCTCGCAGACTGTGCAGAATCTTGATCAGTCGCGCAGTATCGCGGCTGTGCAATCCAATCGAAGGCTCGTCAAGCACATATAGCGTTCCCACTAGCCGTGACCCTAGCGATGTCGCCAATTGGATGCGCTGGGCCTCGCCGCCCGAGAGCGTCGATGACAGTCGATCCAGCGAAAGATACTCCAGTCCCACATCATTCATGAAGCGCAGCCGGTCGCGGATCTCGATCAGCAGGCGGTCGGCGATGTCAGATTCCTCGCGCGTGAGTTGCAGCTCAGCGAAGAAGCGTGTCGCATCTTCCACCGTCATCGAGCAGACCTGGCAGATGTCCTTCCCACCAACCCGCACCTGCCGCGCCTCGAGGCGCAGCCGCAACCCAGTACAGTCGGGACACACCGAATATCCGCGATACCGGCTCAGGAAGACGCGGACGTGCAGCTTGTACTTCTTGCGTTCCAGGTAATCGAAGAATCCTCGGAGTCCGGTCCACTTGCCATCTCCCTTCAAGACCCACGCCTGCTGGGCGGCCGTCAGTTCCCGCCATGGAACATCCAGCGGAACTCCCGCAACTTTTGCGTAACGCTTCATCTCCGTGGCGAGCGGTTTGTACTTCGGTTTGGTCCAAGGCTCAATCGCACCCTCCGCGAGGGTAAGTGATTTGTTCGGGATCACCAGGTTCAGGTCGAAATCGATGGTGTTACCAAAGCCCTGGCACTTGGGGCAGGCACCGTAAGGATTATTGAACGAGAACAACCGCGGTTCCGGTTCCTCGTAACGCGTTCCATCGTTCTTGCACTCGAACCGTTGTGAGAAGCGGAAGCGCTCCACAGGCTCGATCTCACGCGGCACAGTCTCAAAGATGACTTCGCCCGCCTCGCGATACGCTTGCTCCACGGCATCTACCAGTCGCGCTCGCACGTCGGGAGCAGTCACGATTCGGTCGATCATAACGTACACCGGCTCGGCAAAATCCACATCCAGCAGGGCTTCGGGGGTCGAGAAGTCGATGACATTACCGGTCTGGTAAAGGCGCAGGAATCCCCGCTTGCGAAGCTCAAATAGCCGTTCCTTCAGCAGGGAATCGTCAGCTGGCTTGGCGGCCTTCTTTTTTGGCGCACGCCGCCCTTTCATCTTTTCTGGTTCGGCTGGCGCCGGCGCCGCGCGCAGCGGGAACAAAACCTGCAACCGCGTGCCTTCCGGCAACGCAAGCATCCGGTCGGCGACTTCATCCACCGTGTCTTTGCGCACCTGCTGCCCACACAGGCTGCAATAGGTCCGGCCGATTCGGGCATAAAGAAGCCTTAGGTAATCGAAGATCTCCGTGGCCGTTGCAACCGTCGAACGCGGGTTGCGCGTAGTGTTCTTCTGCCTAATCGCCACCGCCGGAGCGATCCCGTCGATGACATCGGCGTCGGGCTTCTCGATGCGCTCCAGAAATTGCCGTGCGTACGCCGACAGCGACTCCACATACCGCCGCTGGCCTTCGGCGTAAATCGTGTCAAACGCTAGCGACGACTTACCCGATCCCGACACCCCGGTTACGACCGTAAGGGTGTTATGCGGAATTTCCAGGTCGATATTCTTCAGGTTGTGGACGCGTGCGCCCCGAACCACGATGCTGTCGTTCGACATGAGCCCCAATGCCAGCAGACGCTCCGACCGATCGCCGTCCCCACAGACGGCCTCGGAACCACCTGCTGAAACTTCTTATTATATCTGTTTTGGTGAGCCAGAAATTGCGGCCCTGATCTGCGGTTCAGCGGGCGAAATACAGCAGGCCGAAGACGTAAATCCACAGCACTCCCATGAAGTGCCAATACCACGCAGTAACGTCGATCACAATGCGCCGCGTCTCTGGCGGCCGGTGCAGCCACCATGTCATCCCGGCGTATAGCAGTGCCAAAATGCCCCCCGTCAGATGAACGGCGTGAACTCCCGTAAGGATGAAAAAGAACGAAGTGCTGATATTGCTCTCGATATCGATATGGCTGATGCGAAGCTGATGCCAGGCAAGATATTGGCCGGCCAGAAAAACCACTCCCAGAACAATTGTGGCCCACAGCCAGGGCAGGGAACGGTTGTCTTGAACGCGGATTCCCGGAATATTTGCGATCGGCGCCAGCACCACGTCTTCTTCCGCCCGCCGCCGCGCCATCTCCAGCGTTGCGCTGCTCAACAGCAGGATGAAGGTATTCACCAGCAGGATCGTCACCGGCAGCGTCGTAGGCACCCAGTTGCTAACCATCTCATTGCGCGCCGGGTCCCACACTGATCCTGCCTTGCGAACGACGTAGGCAGTCGTGAACGAGACGAAGATCATCACCACCGAAGTCAGTAGAAACGCGATCAGCAGCCGATATCGCCTCAGACGCTCGCGGTAGCTCGGTACGTCATCGCCACCACGTCCACCGCCGTCGTTGCCGCCGCCCGGCCAGTCGTCCACGGGACCGCGGCCGCCGCCTCCAAATGCGGGATTGGGTATGCGTGTTCTGGTTCTGGACTGCATAACTACGTATGGAGGTAGCCGACCTGGAGTCCCATGATCCCCGGCTGCCGAAAGGCCCTCATCCCAGCGTTCTGCGACCTATCATGCGCGTGCCGCGACGGACTTTCAACTGGGACAAACTCAAATTTCGGTGATAAGTCGCGGTCGCTGTAGTTGCGCCACAATTCCTCCGGCGATAAGCTCCGGAAGAGTGAAACGAGGCCTCATCGCGCTGGCACTGCTCGTTGCTGTGATTTACGCCGGCGACTATCTTTGGCTGCGCTATCGCATGGCCACTAACCAAAACGCGTTCGGCAGCATCACGCTCGACGTGTACTACTCCGTGAAACTCAAAAATGGCAAAACCGAATTCGACTATGGTGGACAGCAGACGTTTGAATGCCCCAACAGCCTTCTACCGCAATATTTCGAAAAGCCTTGCTGGTACGCGCGGCGCCAGAAAGATAAGCAGATCAAGATCGATTCTGGCAATCCCAACAACCCTAGCCTGTACTAAGTCAACTACAACTCAGCTTGGGTTTCTTCGTGCAAACGTTATTAGTGGCGCAGACGCTAAAATGCGCCGTACTGGTAGCGGCGGATGCGGGCAGGGAAGAGCTTGATGAGCGCCATGCCGGCAAGGAAGCCTCCTACGTGGGCCCAGACGGCTACGCCTCCGGCGCTGCCTCCGCGTACGGCGATCGAAGATGCAGCTCCCAACAGGAACTGCCCAACAAAGAAGTAGCCCAACACGATCCATGCGGGCAGCCACATAAACCACATGAAGAAGAATGGCACGATGGTTAGGACCTTGGCGCGCGGGTACAGCAGGAAGTAAGCGCCCATGACGCCGGCGATGGCGCCGCTGGCTCCGACCGTCGGGATCGTCGAGTAGAGATTGAAAAGCGTGTGTACCACCATGGCGGCGACGCCGCTAATCAGGTACAGCATGATGTAACGAAAGTGGCCGAGGTAGTCTTCGACGTTGTCTCCAAAGATCCAGAGTGACAGCATGTTGAAGATGAGGTGCATCCATGAGCCGTGGAGAAACATGGATGTCAACAGAGGCAGGAAGGCGGCCGCGGGGGGCACGAAGCGTGTGCCCATCTGATAGACGAGGTCCCAAGGGACGTAGCCTTGGTTCATGAGGACGATGGGAAAGCGCGCCGGGACGAGCCCGAATTGCGTGGTAATGGCCGTCAGGGCGCCCGGGTTGGTCTTGCCGATCATCCACTCCAGTAGAAAGATGATGGCGTTCACCGCGATCAGAAACCAGGTGATGTACGGTGTGCCAACTTTCGGGGCGTCGTCTTTCAGCGGAATCATAAGAGCGGCTTACGGGCTGGAGCAGAAGGGAAGCGTACCCTGTTTAAATTCACTGTTTCTGCGTCGGTTTGACCAACCGCCGCCTCGACGTACACGATACCAGAAGCATGGCACTCAACGGTGTGATGGTCATCGACAAACCGGCGGGCTGGACGTCGCACGACGTGGTGGCGCGGGCGCGGAACATTCTGCATGAGCGGTCGATTGGCCACCTCGGCACCTTGGATCCGATGGCTACTGGCGTGCTGCCGCTGGTTACGGGAAAAATGACCCGTTTGTGCCAGTTCTATACGGGATCTGAAAAGGCCTACCAGGGGAGCGTGCGGCTCGGATTTGCGACGGACACTTACGACGCCGAGGGAGAGGCTGCAGGACCCTCCGTCGTTGTTCAAGTAACGCTTGAAGAAGTGAGGCGCGCTGCTGCGGAGTTCACGGGACTGATTCAGCAGATGCCGCCGCCATTCTCGGCCAAGAAGATCGGCGGAGTTCCGGCACATAAATTGGCGCGTAAGAAGCAGCCGGTCGAACTGAGGCCGGTCGAGGTGGAGGTACGGGAGTTGGCGGTGCTGGACTTAGATGGCAGCGTCTTTCGGTTCGAGTGCCGCGTATCGTCGGGAACGTACGTCCGGAGCCTTGCACATGACATGGGCAAGAGGCTGGGCTGTGGAGCTCACCTGACGAGTCTGCGGCGGACCAGGTCGGGAGAGTTCTGCGTAGAGGACGCGCACACGCTGGAACAGATGGCGGAGGCCGTAGCACAGGACCGCTTGGACGAATTGATGGTGCATCCGCGAAAGCTACTGCCGGAGATACCGAGCATCACGGCCGACGACGAGACTCTCGGCAAGATTCGGCACGGCCGCAGCGTAAACCTGGCCGAGTTTTCCCGCTCGAAGTGGGTGAAGGTCTTCGCTGGACAGTCAGAGCTGGTTTGTTTGGCCAGCAGAGTAGCGGGGAGTCTGTTCCATCCCAAAGTGGTACTGATGGGCTAGCAAGCGGCTATTGAGGTATTGATTGCATTGTTCGGATAGCGACCGCAATACTGGGATGTTGGAGTGCCGAAAAGGAACGGAGCCTAGTCACATGCCGAAGGCGAAGGAGTTTACCGTAACGATCGCAGACAAGCCTGGCGCGCTGGGGACGTTCTTCCTCGCCTTGGCGGAGCGTGGAGTGAATATCCTTGCGTTTCAATCGTACGTAGAGGCGGGCGAAAGCCTGGCACGATTCGTCGCGGATGATATGGCCAGCGCCAAGGCGGTGCTGGGCAGCCTGCGCATGATCTTCGAGGAGACCGAGGTTGCGGCAGTCAGGCTTCCGCACCGGCCGGGTGAGTTGGGCCGAGCCGCCGCGCGGTTGGGCGAGAAACAGATCAACATTGACTACAGCTACTGCGGCGCGGAGCCAGGCTCGACGCAGGGACTGATCATCTTCGGGGTGGACCGGCTAACGACGGCGGCAAGCGTGCTGGATGAGCTAGCCGGGGAAACGACAAAATAAGTGGCGTAGACGCTGGCCTGAAGGGCAGCTCTACCGGAACCTATCGGCGTGCATGTAATGTCCGATAACAGATATTATGTTAAGTAAGTCAGAATGCTGGTTTAGCGTTGGTTCCTCGCGACACTTCCTGGGGAGTGCGCAGCGATGACACCGCTGCTGGTCTTCCTGGCGGTGCTCTTCCTCTTCAGCGTAGCCTCGCGACGGCTGGAGCGGACGGTCATAACCGCGCCCATCGTGTTCACGCTAGCGGGGATGCTGATGTTTCCTTCGCTGGCGGGAATTCTCAAGGCCGGGGGTACCCCGGACATCCTGCTCCACCTTGCTGAAATTGGCTTGGTCCTTCTGCTGTTTACGGATGCCAGCCGCACCGACTTAAACATCCTGCACAGTATTCGGAACCTGCCGGCCCGGCTACTCAGCACAGGCATGTTGCTGACCATAGTGCTGGGAGCGATCGTCGCTAAACTCGTGTTTCGGCAGCTTCCCATCTGGGAGGCTGGAATTCTCAGCACGATCCTGGCACCCACCGATGCCGGCCTGGGACAGGTGGTGGTGACCAGCCCGCGCGTTCCGATGCGCGTCCGCCAAGCCCTCAACGTCGAAGCTGGTCTGAACGACGGACTGTCGGTCCCGTTCCTGCTGCTCTTTGCGGCTTTGTCAGTCGCTCACCTTCAAGGCCCGGGGCGCAGCCTGGCACATTTCATCGTGGAACAACTCGGCATCGGTCTGCTGGTCGGTCTTGTGATCGGGCTCCCGGGCGGCTGGTTGCTGGATGTGGCCTACCGCGCGAAGTGGATAACCGAACCGTTTCGGCAAATCGGCGTGGTGGCGTTGCCGTTACTATGCTTCGTGGTCTCTCAAATGACCGGCGCGAGTATGTTTATTGCATCGTTTGTTGCCGGGCTCGCGGTGCAAATTCGCTTCAAGGAAGCCGGCACGCACAGTGTTGAGCTTGCCGAAGAGTGGGGCCAGTTCGTCAATCTGGGCGTGTTCTTCCTGTTTGGGATGGTGGTGGTGCGCGACTGGTCGCACCTGACCATGGCATCGTGGGGCTATGCATTTCTAAGCCTGACTGTAGTGCGCATGGTGCCAGTAGCGCTGGCTCTGATCGGCACGCGCCTGAGCGCTGCCAGCGTGGTGTTCATGGGATGGTTCGGGCCGCGAGGACTGTCATCCATCGTTCTCGGCCTCGTCTATCTCGAGCAGCAAGTCCACATGCCGGGCGAGCACCCGATACGCTACGCAATCACTGCGACTGTAGTGCTGAGCATCTTTGCGCACGGCTTAACCGCCGTCCCTGGGATTGAGCTTTACGCACGCAGGCTGGCGCTGCTTCACGCCGAAGCACCGGAGCATCGTGAGCTCAGAGTCTGAAGCCAGCGGGGCAGATCAGCTCAAGCGTTCCAGACTTACGATACGGTATGGCAGCTTACGCCCGGTACGGTCTTCCACTTCCCGTCCACTTTCTCCAGTAGCTCGAAGCTCCAACTTCCGCACAGGCCGCCGCAACTCTTCCCGCCATAAAGAACAGCCCGGGTCTTATCGTGGTTGAAGCCGACAGCGGAGAGGCTGATGATTCCGCTCGAGCCAGGATACCGCTTGTAGAAGGCGTCCCAGTCGCCATGGTCGAAGAGGACTTTCAGCGTATCGGACGTCACGAGCTCGTAAGGGTCGTCGGTCGGGAAATTCCTCTGTAAGAGCCACCGTTTCTGATTAATACGGTTGTAATCGGCGATGGCTTCCTTGAATTTGAGGGCGACGTCGGGAAAGATACAAGCCTCAGGGCCTTCGGGGAATTTGTCAGAAGGGTCTTGCAGATGGGGCACTGTTTCCTGTTCGATGATCCGAGTGTTTGCGGGAACGCTAGATTGGGGGTGCGCCAACAAGGCACTGAAGACCTG
This sequence comes from uncultured Acidobacteriaceae bacterium, assembly GCA_963738905.1. Taxonomy (GTDB): domain Bacteria; phylum Acidobacteriota; class Terriglobia; order Terriglobales; family Acidobacteriaceae; genus DASRAA01. The sequence goes on along the minus strand of CAVTYG010000002.1, from coordinate 350,656 downwards.
GTACGCATCGTCATCCAGGTAAGGCTCGAGCACAGCGGAATCCTGAGCGAGAGCGGCGGTGGCGCAACACAGCGAAGCAAGAACGATAACGACTGCGGTTCGGATTCGCATCAGTTCCCTTCCTGGGCGGGGATTGGACGGCGACACATACCATTTGTCAACACGGTATGAGGGCCGAAGGTTCGACAGTCATCGAGTTATGCCGTCGGATTCACCAGTTGCTCGAGATCGTCGCGGAAGCGGCGAAGGGCCTCGAGACGGTCACGGTTGGCTTCGACGATCTCGGTTTTCGACTGGAAGACCTGGCGCCCGTCTTTTTCGACGAGGACGCCCATAACTTCGCCCATGCGCCAGCCGGGGACGCCGAGCAGTTCAAGGCCGGTGGGAGTGGCGCGGAAGAGCGCGATACAGCCGTCGCGAAGGACGCCGACACTGTTTGGGAATCGCTCGAAGGTTTGCAGTTCAAACCCTTCTACGTAAAGGCGTTGGAGTTGCTCCGCTGGGTCGGGCATGCCTACATCTTGTAGCGGCCGAGGTCGTCTTCGCCGAGGTTTTCGAGCCACTTGCGAAGGTCGTCGGCAGAAACCTGACCACTCAAGTCAGTGGCCTGTTTGCTGGTTTTGAGAACCTCGTCCTCGACGAAGATGGGGCAATCCATGCGGAGCGCCAGCGCCAGGGCGTCCGATGGCCGCGAGTCGATGCTGATCAGTTCCCCACCGCGCTCGATCCAGATGACGGCGTAGAAGGTGTCGTCCTTCAATTCGGTGACGACCACTTTCCGGACGGTCGTCTCCAAGCCCACGATCAGGTTCTTGAGCAGGTCGTGGGTCATGGGTCGTGGGGTGCTGACCTTCTCGATCTCCAGGGCGATGGCGTTGGCTTCGTAAATGCCCACCCAGATGGGCAACACGGTCTCCGACTCAGATTCTTTCAACAACACGATGGGCATGTGAGTAACGGGATCCATCATCAGTCCGCGTATTTTCATTTCGACTTCCATCGTGTCCCTCCTGTCCTATTCGTCGTAAAACCACCGCCGGCATCGTTGCAGCAGATCGCCGGAATGTTGACGACCGCCACTGAATCTCTCGCGCACGACCAGGACCGAGAGCGCGAGTACGAGACTCAATCGTACCGCAACCAGCGAGCGGTCAGCCACGACCGAAAATTCCTCATGACCGGGCTGGGCGGCAAAGCTCAACAGAAGCAGGGTCGCAAGAAACAGCATCCAGCCGGTCAGATTGCGTTTTCCCGAGTTGGACGCGGTCTGCGCCATGGATCGACCTCAACGTTAGATGGTCAATTCGCCGAGCAGGCTGTTGGGAAACGCCTGCGTCACCAGAACCGGGACATAGGCCCCGACTGCCGGCTCAGGCTGACCGTTTACTGTGAAGTTCAGCGTCTTGTTCTGCGAGGTGCGACCGATCATCTGGCCGCGGGCAGCGTTCTTTCCTTCCACCATCACTTCAAGCACCTGGCCGACGTGGCGGCGGTAAGTTACCCGTTGGATCTCGCGCTGGTGCTCCTGAAGAATTTGCAGGCGTCGGGATTTCTCAGCGTCGGGAATGGAGTCGGGATACTGGAGAGCCGGCGTATTGGGTCGAGGAGAATACTTGAACGAGAAGACGCCGTCGTAGCCGACTTCGGTGAGCAGGGCAAGCGTCTCGCGGAACTCTTCTTCGGTCTCGCCGGGAAAGCCGACGATGATGTCGGTGGTCAGGCTGATCTCGCGCCTGGCGGACTTCATCCAGGCAATGCGTTCGAGATACTGCTCGCGGGTGTAGTCACGGAACATGGCGTCAAGCACCCGCGACGAGCCGCTCTGTACGGGAAGATGCACATGATCGCATAGCGTCGGGACGGCGTCGATGGCGTCGACGATATCTTTCGTGAAGTCGCGTGGGTGCGAGGTGGTAAAGCGCACGCGCCGGATTCCGGGTAGCTCGCCGATGGCGGCGAGTAACTCGGCGAACGTCTTCTTGTGCGATGGATCAGCATAAGAGTTGACGTTCTGGCCGAGCAGTTGAACGTCAGTGTAGCCGGCGTCGGCCATGCGGCGAGCTTCGCTCAGCACCGAGTCAGAGGTTCGGCTGCGCTCTTTGCCGCGAGTGTACGGGACGACGCAGTAGGCGCAGAACTTGTCGCACCCTTCGATAATGGTGATGTAGCCGCGATGCGGATTGGATCGGGCCGTGAATTCGGTGTCAAAGGCCTGGTCAGTCTGGCGGTCGTCGAGGCCGGTGACGCGATTTGCGCCTTCGCCGAGTTGAACCAGCATCTGCGGCAGGTTGCGATACGACGCGGAGCCGGCGACGAGAGAGACGTAAGGGGCGCGCTCGAAGATCTTTTCGCCTTCCTGCTGGGCCACGCAGCCGAGCACGGCAAAGCGCTTCCCTTCCTTGTACAGTTTTTTGACGTCGTTGAGGCGATTGAAAACCTTCTGCTCGGCCTTGTCGCGGATAGAGCAGGTGTTGTAGACGATGAGGTCGGCGTCTTCTTCGCACTGGACCTGTTGGTAGCCCTCGGAGATGAGCGTGCCGACGACCTTTTCGGAGTCGTGGAAGTTCATCTGGCACCCGAAGGTCTCGATGTAGAAGGTCTTCTGCTGCGTAGACACGGCCATCCTCTTACGGTCAAGTATAACGAGGATTCACCACAGAGGCACGGAGAACACCGAGAAGAATTGGTCAAAAACCTGGAGTTTGTGCGTGACTGCAGCTCGTGAACACGAGAGATATTTGGAGCCTGTGCTTAATTGACAAGATTTTATTTCTCCATGTTCTCCGTGCTTCCGTGGTGAGATCTTCCGTCACTTCGCCAGCTCGCGCTCGATGTCGGCGGCGATTTTTTCGGGCGTGGTTTGCGGGGCAAAACGCTCTACGACAGTTCCCTGCTTGTCGACCAGGAACTTGGTGAAGTTCCACTTGATGGAGTCTCCGAGCAGGCCGCCCTTTTCGCTCTTCAACCACTTGTAGAGTGGATCGGCGTTGTCGCCGTTGACTTCAATTTTGGAAAAGAGCGGAAAGGTCACGCCGTAGTTCACTTCGCAGAACGACGCGATGTCGGCGTCGGACCCGGGCTCCTGGTGTCCGAACTGGTCGCAGGGGAAGCCGAGGACTTCGAGGCCGCGGTCGTGATACTTCGCGTAGAGCTCCTGCAGGCCTTTGTATTGCGGGGTAAATCCGCACTGGCTGGCGGTATTGACGACGAGCAAAACTTTGCCCTTGTAGGCGGCAAGGGATTGCTCGGTGCCGTTATTCAGCTTGGCGGAGAAATCATAAATAGACATAGCGCCTTTCATCATAGCTGGGCGCGAGACTTGGTGTTCCCCACCCCCTACGCGCCTTACTGAAAAGAAAGGATTTACCGCACGACTATGCGCAAAGTCGCGTGAATAAAAGACTTATACGTAAAGTAGCAGAAACAATGGAGTTAGTACGCTATTTTCAGCCTTTTGATAGATGATGGGATGTCTATTCGATCAGGCCGAGGCACGGAACGTGTCTGATTCCACTTGGGTTTCGAAAAGAGAGGCTCCTTGCGAGCGGCGTCATGCCCCCTGCCCCCTGATGAAAATAAACAACTTACAGCACGACTGTGCATAAGATCGCACAAATAAAGGACTTATACGTAAAGTAGCAGAAACAAAGGAGTTAGTGAAGGATGCGGCCCGGAATAACGCGGCAATGTCGGCGAGGCGTCCGCGATGTCAAAGATCCGATCCAGCCTGGCACCGCTGAGGTGCAGAGATACATTGCACGAGAGACAAGCGCATGTCACGACAAAACATCGAGTGCTGGGAACAAAAGCGCCAGATTGTCCCGATTCGGGACGTGTAGCGTCGGGCTAAAGCCGACTCGTTTTCTGGAGAGTCGCAAGGACGCGCCGCTGAGCGCCGCTCTACCCGGCAATTCGCGCCTACGCGGTTCCGTTCCTCACCAGCCTCAAGAACTCAGCGTGCACGCGGGGGTCGTCGGAGAGTTCGGGGTGGAACGTCGCGGCCATGACACTTCCCTTCCGGACTAAGACTGGATGGCCATCGCGCTCGGCCAGGACTTCTACGCCTTCGCCGACCTGCTGGATGCGCGGGGCGCGGATGAAGACCATCTCCAGCGGCGCGTCGCCGAGTTTGGTCTTCGCCTCTAGGATGGCGGAGTCGATTTGGCGACCGTAGGCGTTGCGCTCGACCGTCATGTCGAGGGCGTTAAGTCCCGGCTGATCGGGGTTGGTAACATGCTTTGCCAGCATGATGGCTCCAGCGCACGTGCCGAAAGTCGGCTTGGAGTGGACGAAGTCGCGAAGGCGCTCCAGCAGTTCTTTGGGCAGCAGTTTGAGGAACGTAGTGGATTCGCCGCCCGGGATAATGAGGCCATCAATGTCGTCAAAGTCTTCGGCATTGCGGACGAGGACGACCTTTGCCCCGAGTTCTTCGAGGCGGCGGCGGTGGGCATCGAAATCGCCCTGGAGTGCGAGGACACCAATGGTCATAGCAATGGTCTTTAGATTATCGCGAATTGCAGTTCGACTCGCGTACGCGCTCGGGCTCACGCCCTCCCGAAAGAGTGCCGTCGGCTGAAGCCGACTCGGGACCACATAAACGGGCTACCCACCGCTGAAGTGGTGGGCTAAGCTCTGTCGTCCCCCCCGGGACTGGTTCTTGAGCGCCCCACGGAGTCGGGCGCCGGATCAAGGAAGATCGGTTGTCCGACTTCCAACCGGCCGATGCGAGTGACCGTGCCGTAGACTCCTGCGGTGTTCTGGTGCTCGCGAACAACCGCCTTCATCACTTCAGGCGCAGGACGGGCTGAGTCGGGATCAAGGTTCACCATCGAGCAGCGAATGTCGCGCATCGTGACGGCGATCGCTGGGGCATCGTTGCCCTCGCCGAATGAGAGAGTACCGCCGACCCACTCGTCCTCCTGGAAGGGCACTTCTTGCCGCAAGCGGACCACAACGTTGGGGCGAAAGCGTCGCACGTCAAGACTGAAGCCTGCGAGCCGTCCGATTTCTCGCATGGTTTCGGTGGCAATCACCGACAGGTTCGTTTCGTCAAAGATGCCGTTACGAAAGTGGATCATCTGCACGGGAGAGCCGTAGCGGCGTTCGGCGTCTGCGGCCAATTCTTCGCTGAAGGCGGGCAGTTCGCGGCCATCGGGTGTGCGTACGTGAGTGGCGATGTCGTCCGGAGGGCTGTCTCTACGGCGGACGGGGACGTAGAGCAGTAGCTCGGGAAGCCGGCTGGCGGTAAGCCAAGGCATTCCGCTGTGGTCGCCCATTCGCCGAAGTGCCAAGCGCCGATCGCCCTCGATGCCGTGCCAGCCAAGCGTGGCTGCATCGAGTGGTTCACCGGCCATGGACTTCACGGGATAACGGAAGAGGGCTTCGACTTCTCCGATTATCATGGGCATGATCGATCGGCTCGGGACACAAAGGGCGCGAACTATGTCGCGCCCCGTTTGAATTGAACCAGACTGGAAACTACCAGCCGCGTGTCTGCAGCAAGTCCTTCTCTTCGATGGCTGACACAGCGAGGCCCTTCATCGCGCTGGGGACCTGTTCGCTGACCTCGGCGAGGACCTTAGGGTCGTTGTAGTGAGTAGTCGCGATGACGATGGCCTTGGCTCGAGCTTCGGCTTCGGCGCGTTCTTCAGGATTCTTGAGGTCACCGGTCTTCTCGTTGTATCCGACTTCGAGAGGAGTGACGCCGCCCTTCATGAAGATGCCCGAGCCGACAAAGACAGCTTCTGCGCCCAGCTGCATCATGAGCGCGGCGTCGGCGGGAGTTGCGATTCCACCGGCGGAGAAATTCGGTACTGGCAGCTTTCCGGTTTTGGCGACCATGGCAATCAGCTCGTAGGGCGCTTGATGGTTCTTGGCCGCGGCGAACAACTCCTGCTCGCTCATCACAGTGAGTTGCTTCATCTCTTTCACGATCTGACGCATGTGCTTGACGGCGTGAATGACGTCGCCGGTTCCAGCTTCGCCCTTGGTGCGGATCATGGCTGCGCCTTCAGCGATGCGGCGCAGAGCTTCGCCGAGGTTGCGTGCGCCGCAGACGAACGGAGTCTTGAAGGCGTCCTTGTCCACGTGATGCTCTTCGTCGGCAGGCGTGAGGACTTCGGACTCGTCGATGTAGTCCACGCCGATTTCCTGGAGGATTTGCGCCTCGGCGAAGTGGCCGATGCGGCACTTGGCCATGACCGGGATCGACACGGTGGCCATGATCTGCTTGATGAGCTTAGGGTTGGCCATGCGCGAGACGCCGCCCTCGGCACGAATGATGGCAGGCACGCGCTCGAGCGCCATGACCGCGACTGCGCCGGCCTTCTCGGCGACTTCGGCCTGCTCGACGCTCATCACGTCCATGATGACTCCGCCCTTGAGCATCTCGGCCAGGCCGACCTTCAAACGCAAACTGTTGCTGCTGCCGCCATTGTTGTCTGACATAAGTCCTTCTCCTGCCCAGGAATCTCTATTTTACCCTGCAATGACGTACGGCGGGGTCCAACAATGGGCTGGTTTCCCGTCCGGCAGCAGACTCTTAGGGCGAGAAATGCCGCATCCGACGCCGACTTGGCCGAATCAGTACGCCCATGAGTGACGGGAGGAAGCCATGAAACGCAGGATTGCGATTTGGGCGGCCGTTGGCTTTCTGGTTGCGAGTTGCTGGGTCGTCTACACCTTTGTGGCACCGCCGGATTCCCTCTTTATGAACCCTGCAGTTCAGGCTGCCGTCTATCTCACCTGTCCGATTTCTTATGTTGGGCGCCACTACCACCATCCTATGTCGTGGAGATTGTTTGTCCTGATCAATGCTGCGACGTATGCGGTCGTCGGTCTGATTCTCGAACTCTCTCGATCGGGAGCAAAGCCGAGGGTAGCGGCCTAGTTCACTCCTGTGCTCCGCCGACTCACATCGACCTAGACAATCCGACACATATCACTATGTGGCATCGTCCTGGCTCTCTTTCAGGAACTTAGCCCACATACGGTTGGGATCGATCTCGATGAAGGTTCCCGTACTGGTGGCAAGTACTTCGCCTTGAGGGTCGCGGATCTCGGCCGCGCGGAAGTGCTCGCGGCCACTGACCCCAACCTCCCAGCCTTCGGTGATCAGCGGCTTGAAAAGCGGTACGGGGCGGATGTAGTTCACCTGCATGGTCTGCGTCACGGCGATGATGCTGCGCAGCTTGCTGACCTTGCCCATGGCCTCGTCGAGGATGGTGGCGATGATGCCTCCGTGGGCATGAGAGGGCGGACCTTCGAAGCGCGATGGCAATTCGAATTCGCAGACGAAGCGTTTGTGCTCTTCGTCGAGGTGAAACTCAAGATGCAGGCCGGTTTCGTTGGCTGGGCCGCAGCCGAAACAATTGTGGCCGTAAACGCGCTGTTTGACCTCATGGCCGGGGACGGGCTTGTGGCGAGACATGCAATCAAGATGAACGAGAGGGGCGGGCTAGCGCAAGTGCGGAGACGGGTCTCCCGAATCGGGAATTGCCCAGGAAAAGCTCCGCACGCATGTTGAAACCGTTGCTAACGGCGATATGGTTGTTGCGAGCCGGTTGGCCTTCGGGTCTCCACCTCCCTGCCTACAAACCGAACACGCTTAATAGGAAGGAAGTAAGTTGGCCTGAGGTGACCGACGCGCACACTACTTCTTCATCTTCGGGGAGGACCTGAGCATGGCTAGATCGACGTTAGTAATTCTTGTTCTGGCACTGGTACTCATTCTGCCCTCGGCCGGCTGGGGCTGCGGGATAGAGGCATGGAATTTCGCGAACGGCAACTTTTTTAACTTCACTGACGGCAACTGGACATTCGGCGAGGTGTTCATACCGAGTCAAGATCTCAGTGTCATCTTCCTGGGCTATTACAACCCATCTTTTCCGGTGCCCGGTTGGAGCTTTACGAGCCCCCATCCGGTGGGACTCTTTGACGCGGCCGGCGACCTGATGGCTTCGACCGTCATCGACAATACATCGATGTACGGCGTGCATCAGTCGCTCATCAGCGGAGAGCAGAGCGGGAACTTTGCGTTCAACTGGATTTCGCCGGTTACGCTTCACGCCGGGCAGACCTACGTGATCGAAGGCGTTAGCAATGTGGACCCCTACACTTGGGACGACCCTGCATTTACGGTTTATCTTCCGGTTACTATCCTGGGCAACAACGAAGTGGCGGGCAATGGGCTGAATTTCAACGGCACGTTCCTCATGAATGGCGTCAGCAACGGATATTGGGGAGCTAACTTCGGTGTAGGTCCCGAGCCCGGCAGCCTGATTATGTTTGGGAGTGGCGTTCTTGGACTAGCAGGGCTCCTTCGCCGAAAGCTGAACCTCTAACCGGACGTTCGCTGTCTTTGGAAGCCGGAGTTCTCAACCCCGGCTTTTCTTATTATTTCAAAAACGGGTCGGAAGAAGATCTTCTATAGCAGCCCCTTCTGCGGCACCAACAAGATTTCATTCACACTCGCTTCCGGAGGCAGGCACACCGCATATAACACCACCGCCCCCACGTCTTCCGCGCGTACCATGTTCTCTCGCGGCGCGTCGGGCCAGAACTGCTCCCAGATTGCCGTGTCGGTCGCGCCTGGTATCAGCGACATCACACGAATGCCCGTGGCAACCAGCTCGGTCCGCAGTGTCTCGGTGAATCCCAGCACACCCATTTTCGACGCGTTATAAGCAGCGAACTTCGGCGGATTAGTCTTCACCGTCAATGACAGCAGGTTAACGATGGTCGCGCCCCGTCCCATCAGTGGCAGCGCCGCACGCGTACACAAAAACGTACCCGTCATGTTGGTATCCATCACTGTGCGCCAAAGTTCCAACGGCGTTTCCGCCACGTCGTGCAGAGCTTGTGAAATTCCGGCGTTGTTGACCAGAACATCCAGCCTGCCCCATCGCTTCTTTACCTTGGCAAACACGGCTGCGACGGCACTCTCCTCGCGTACTTCGCAGACTTCGAACAGCACCTCAGCACTGCCGACAGCGATCGACTCCAATTCCTTCTTCGCACTTGTCAGTGCCTTCTGATCCCTCCCCGTAATGAGAACGCTGCAGCCCTCGCCCACCAAGGCGCGCGCAATCGCCAGGCCAATCCCGCGATTGCCGCCGGTAATGACCGCGGCCTTGCCCAACAGGCGGCCTGGCCCACGCTTGTCGCGAGTGAGTCGTTTCCTGGATTTCTTAAGAGACTGCTTCTTCGCAGCCATTGATTACGACCCGTTGGTATTTCTTTCGCGGATGAGTGACAGAAACTCCTGCCGCGTCTGCTGAGCGCGGAACGCGCCAATCATCGACGACGTGACCGCCGCCGAATGTTGCTTTTCAACCCCGCGCATCATCATGCACAAGTGGCGTGCCTCAATCACCACACCTACGCCCAGTGGCTTGATGGCGCTTTGCACCGACTCGGCAATCTCCACCGTCAGCCGTTCCTGTACCTGTAAGCGCCGCGCGAACACTTCGACCAGCCGTGGCAGTTTACTCAGGCCAATGACCTTGCCTTTCGGGATATACGCAATATGCACCTTGCCAAAGAACGGCAGCATATGGTGCTCGCACAGGCTAAACATCTCGATGTCTTTGACGATCACCATCTCGTCGTAATCAACGCTGAACAACGCGCCGTTCAACACCTCCATCGGATCTTCCCGATAGCCCTTGGTGAGGTACTGATACGCCTTGGCAAACCGTTCCGGAGTTCGAACCAGGCCCTCGCGATCAGGGTCTTCCCCCAGTCGCAGCAGCAACTCGCGGGTCAACTCTTCCAGACTGGCCGATACCAACGTCGTTTGAGTATCCATAGACTCTTTCATCGCACGGCCCATTCAGCTTCGCGCGTTATCGCGGCGTGTTCTCGCCCCAATATTCGAAGCTGTTCATTAACGTCTCTTCGATACGTACCTTCTCCAGATGAGCCACACGAAACTTCTGCTTCAAAATGTTAAATGTCACTTGAGCGAGGTTTTCCGTGGTCGGGACAAGCTCCGCGAAAACGTTCAGCACATTCAGATTCTGATGATCGAACCTCTCGATGACTTCACGACATACTGCATTGTCCAGATCAACCAGGTTGCAGACCATTCCGGTCGTTTCGTCCACCGGTCCGCTCACCGTCACTTCCAGAGAATAGTTGTGCCCATGACCATGCGGATTATTGCACTTACCGTACACGGAGTTGTTCTCCGCCTCGGACAGCGCATCGGTATGCAGACGATGCGAAGCCGAGAAAATGTATCGTCGCGTGAGGTACGCCTTCATGCTTCTCCGTAATAATCGACGAATAAATCGGGCAGCTCATACACCCTCACCCGGTGCAACTTCGCAACCCTCAACCCAGTTTCGAGCCGCTGCCAGATCGCAATCGCGATGTTCTCCGTCGTGGGAATGCGCGTCACAAACTCGGGCACCTCTTTGTTCAGATGCCGGTGGTCCATGGCATCAACCACCTCGCGGTTGAGAATATCTTTCAACTCCTTGAGGTCCATCACGAATCCCGTCGTCGGATCAATCTCTCCCTTGACCGTCACTTCGAGCGTGTAGTTGTGCCCGTGTCCATTCAGGTTGGCGCACTTGCCAAAGACACGGCGGTTCTCCTCCTCCGTCCAGTGCGGATTGTGATAATAGTGAGACGCGGAAAACTCACACTTACGCGTTAGGTAAATCATGCTTCGCTTTCTGCACGACAGCTTGAAGTCATCATAATGATAAACGTGGCATCCGGGTCCTCAGCTTCTCCGGGTCCTCAATGCCTCCGTGGTGAACAAATCTGGATCGTACACCCGCCCCTTCCACCGCACCGCACCTCTATTGTGCGCCCTATACGAATTCACCAGCAGGATTGCGAACAGGGGCAATCCGCAAACGGCGCACAGATTTGACAGCCAATCAAAATGCGCGCGGCGGATGCGTCGAAAGAATAACAAGAGCAACCCGGCCGCCAGCCCTCCGTTGATCGCAATCCCCTTCCAGTCGCGATCAGCGACCGCAATACCAACGCCCGCCGCACACAGCACAATCAGCGCAAACTCCAGCACACGCTCACACGCCAGCCACACGGGATGTGGAAACAGCAGCGCCAGGTTCTTCGTCCAGCCCTCCCACATCTGTCCAAAGCTGCGATACATGCGCGTGCTGACGGTGTCCGCCTGCCGGAATTGCAGTTTGTAGCCGGCGCGCTTCACCAGTCGCGCCAGTTCCACATCCTCAAGTATTGCCCGTGCCACTTCGGCATGACCTCCTACAGCGTCGTACGCATCCCTCCGCACCAGAAGATACTGCCCATTGGCCGCGGCCGCCGGAGACCTCGGATCGCTGACCTCCTTCGGCCGATACGTCGCCGCCAACTCCGCAAAGATCACCGGCATCAGCGCCCTCTCTGCGAGACTATGTACCTCTTGCTTTGGCGAATACGACAGCAACGCCGCGCCACACGCCTCTGCCTCGCGCAGTCCGTTAGCAATCGAATCGCGCGCGTGCACGGTGTCCGCGTCCGTGAATAGTAGCCAATTCCCTTTCGCGACCTTGGCGGCGCTCCAGCAAGCGTTGCATTTGCCGCTCCACCCCTCGGGCAGTGGCCCGGCCCCCACAACTCGCACGTGCGCAAACGACCCAGCAATCGCGCGCGTGCGGTCGGTTGAACCGTCATCGACGACGATCAACTCATAGTCCGGCGCCCCACAAAACCCTGCTATCGGACTGCGAGGATGGTCATCCACGCACTGAGCCACCAAAGATTCAAGACACCCTCCCAGCGCGGCCTCTTCGTTCCGGGCGGGAACGATCACCGAAACTTCAGGACTTCCGATGCGATCTCTCACGGGCAGCACGCCTGGGTACTACGAATTGACTTTCTGGTGTCCGCTATTATAGAGAGGTGAAGCGTTCTCTCTCGATTCTGGCCACCCTCGGTCTCATCCTTCTCTCTGCCTGCAATGGCGGACGCCCTCCGAAAATTGGCGCAATCGCGCCCGACTTCAGCGTGACCGATTCGCAGCGCACGGTAACGCTGAGCCAGTTGCGCGGCAAGCCTGTCGTGCTCAACTTCTGGGCTTCGTGGTGCGCGCCCTGCGTGGAAGAAATGCCCTCGCTGGTGCAGTTGCAGAAGCAAATCGGCGACAAGGCCACCATCGTTGCCGTCAGTGTTGACTCCGACCAGAATGCTTACCAGCAATTCGTCCGCGATCATAACGTTGATCTGCTCACCGTACGCGATGCCAAACAGGCGTCCAGCACGCTCTACGGCACCTTCAAGTTCCCCGAAACCTACATAATCGACAAGGACGGAGTCATCCGCCGCAAATTCATCGGCGCTACCGACTGGACCAGCCCCGACATCGTCGATTACCTCAACAAACTCTAGGCCGATTCGCACTTTTCTCGATCGTCAACTTGAGCGAGGATACCGCCAACAATCGCCGTCCTACTCGAAGAATCTGCTGTCATTCCCAAGCCCGTCGCTCCTCCAATTCTTCCGGGCATTCCTGCACGGAGCCTCATGTTCAGTTGGCCTTGAGCGATGCTCTGCTCTGTTTAATCTGACTGGTCCAAAGCTGCGCCTTTGTCGCGTCATCTCGATCGCCGAAACGCATCTACGCTTTCTTGCAGTTTTGCGGAGATTCCGTTCTCCACTCGTAGTGGTGCAAGCTGAACTGCCGCCGCAGATTGCGTAAACTGCCGACAGAGATAACTTCATGACCTTGGCCCGCAATACCGCCGTCGCCGCCGTCTTGGTAGTGGTCGCATCCGCCACGATGTTTTACTTCGGCACAGGGCTACATCCAATTTGGTGGCTGACGTGGGTCGCGCCGATTCCGGTGCTATGGATCGCTCCGCGCGTGTCGCGACGCTTCGCTTTCTTGTTGGCGTTTTTCGCGTTGACGTTAGGCGGACTGAATCTGTGGAGTTACTTCCACCACTACCTCAGTATGCCGTTCGCGGTGACGCTGGCGATCATCGCGGGCCCGGCGCTGATTTTTGCCGCAGGTGTGTCGTTGTATCGTTGGATGCTACAACGATCGGTGTGGCAGGCTGCTTTTATTTTTCCGAGCTTCTGGGTGTGCTACGAATTTCTCGAGGCGCTGACCTCGCCGCACAGTACTGCCGGCAATCTCGCATACACCCAAATGAACCTTCTTCCTGTGATACAGATCGCTTCTGTAACCGGCATCTGGGCCATCAGCTTCTGTGTCCTTTTGTTTGCCTCCACTGCCGCGATCCTGCTTGGTGGCTATGGCTCGCTGGTTGGTCGAGGGCAACTGGCGGTGAGCATCGCATGTCTGCTTCTCGCTGTTTTCGGATTCGGTATCTGGCGGCTTCGCCATACGCCCGCGGGGTCCCCTACTGTGATGGTCGGCCTGGTTGCCTCCGATCTCCATCAGAACATCCTCACCGAACAACCGGGCGACACGCTGCGTGTTCTGCACGACTACGCGGCGCAGGCCGAGGTGCTGGCTGCGAAGGGCGCTCGCGTTGTCGTCATACCGGAGAAGATTGCCGTTCTGCTCGACCCGAACCTGGCACAAGCTGATGAATTACTTCTGGCAACCGCAGCAAATACCGGCGCCGTGATTGTTGTTGGGGTCATCCATCCCACCACCGGGGCTACGTGGAATGAAGCGCGGCTCTACTTCCCCGACGGTTCCATTCGCACTTATGAGAAGCACCACATGTTGCCGGTTTATGAGGGCAATCTCACCGTCGGCACCGAACGCACCGAATGGACGGAGATATCCGGACGCTGGGGCATCACTATCTGCAAAGACATGGACTTCCCCCCGCTCAGCCGGGAATATGGAAACGACGGCGTCGGCTTGCTGCTTGTTCCTGCGTGGGATTTCGGAGTGGATGGCTGGTGGCATGGCCGCATGGCGATTCTGCGCGGCATTGAAAGTGGATTCAGTATTGCGCGCGCCCCCAAAGAAGGGATTCTCAGCGTCAGCGACAACCGCGGCCGGGTGCTCGCCGAGACTTCAACCGATACCCTGCCTTTTTCATCGTTGGTAGCCGCTGTGCCGGTGAGGCATGAAACCACTCTCTACGATCGGTTCGGAAACTGGTTTGGTTGGCTGAACGTTTTTTTCTTTATTGCATTGTTAGCGGTATCGATCGTCCGGCGTTTCGTCGGTGCTGCTGTCACCACAAGTTCGTCATAGTCTTAACGTCAATCTCGCTGAGTTCCGCGGCCGCCCCATCGCCCGGATTCTGGCGCGCATAACTCTGGAGAAAGCTGCGAATCGACGCAGCGATGTCTTGCCGCTTCTCGGGCGACTTGGTCAAACGCTCATTCCGCATTTCCAGGACGCGTATTAGCTCAAGAAACAATTTCGTATAGGAAGAATCTTTCGTCGAATAACCAAGAAACACCTCGGAATCCGTGTCAGGCTTCAGATGGACTGCCTCGACACTGTTGCGATAAACATAGAAGTCGGTCACTGCTGGCAATCCCTGGCGCAATTCCTCGGCCGCCTTGTCTGGCTTGGCCTCCGGTTTGTCCAAATAGAGGTTCAAGACACGAACGACCTCACTCATCGCCCGTCGTTCGCCGGCATCGAAGGGGCCTTGTCCAATGTCCGAGGGATACTGGGCCGATATTCTTGGCCGTGCACGTGAGGATGTTTCTGCGATCGATGAAGGGTCCAGCAGCGATTTGCGTGCGGCCGTGTTCGCACTGCTATCCTGCGTTGCATTCAGAAACATCGTCGGCACATCTGGAATCGATTCCGCAAACCGCTTTGGATTTATCCCCAAGGGAGCCAGGGTCTGTGCCAGTGACGGGTCCTTCTCGACATCGAGTTGGCGCAAGTACGCCAGAACGCTCGCAACACCGGTTCCCTGACCGCCCACGGCCGCGCTACGGTCGCGTCCGCGGGCGTTCACCTCTAACACGCCAAGCATCCACTCCAGCGCGCTGGGATAATCCACATATGCGCGTGCCGGCAGAACAACCGTCACGCTGACCTCGGTGCTCTTCTCGCCTTGCGCTGACGTTGTGTCACGAATTTGCTCGGCGGCGCTTCCCCTCACGTCGCCGCTCGCTAGCTGAAATGATATGCGCGTTTCCTTTGGATACCATCGCCTCCACTGGTCTGCGTCAACGCCGGTTGCGCGTCCAAGGTATAAGTTCGTCAGCGCGACCGCGATTCCCGCAGTCTTTGCCTGGCTGGGGTCAATTTCCTGCTCTTTCACTCCGTCGGACGTGCCATCGGCACGCAACCACTCACCGGGCACCGCATCCGTCACAGCACTCCTCGAATTGTCTCTTGTTAACCCGCTGGATGCTGTCTTCACCTCTCCGGGCAAGAGGGATGGGCTGATCAACTCATCGACCGTGCCGCTCTGGAGAATCTGTGACCACGCTATCGTTACTGCATCGGCCGGATGGGAGAGGTCCTTTGGATATTGGTCTTCAATGTATTGCTTGATCGCCGCCTGAATCGCGGAAATCTTGGCCGCGTCGCTTGCGAATGGCCGCTCAATGACCCACAGCATGCGGTTGAAAGTCGAAACGTAGCTGTTGTAATAGCCCTCGGGGAGCACGACGATGAGCGCATTCGGCGACTTCTGTAATGCTGTCCCTTTTTCGACTTTGTAGAAGTAGATGGGTGTCTGATTATCGTTCTCGCGCGGAAGAGAAACGCGCAATTCGGTCAGCACAACGCTACTCGCGCTGGACAGGCATCGATTCATCAATCCGGCTGCAATGCCAACCGTCGTCATCTGATCCTGTGTCAAGACTTGGCTGTCGCGGGGATGCAGCGCGCCTTCGCCATCGAATCGCGCGACGATGCCGCTGCTGGGCGCCGTCACGGGGCGTATCGGCCGCAGCGTCGCCGGTCCAGCATCCGTCCTGGGATAGACCGAGCTGGTCCACGATCCTTCGCCCGTCTTGTACCAAAGCAGTTCCCGGTCACCTTGCGCGTAGCACGTCGCGTCGATGTTCTTCGACATTTTCTTCCACATAGCTGGCCAGAAATCGAGTTCCGGCGGCTCGACCACCAGAAGATCGGCAGGCAGTTCTTCGCCGGCAACGAAACGTTTCATGTTTTCCGGATCGTACCGACGGTCACGCAGCGTCTTGACCACCGCGCCACGACGTAGCACGAAGTGCTCACCTTCGATAGCGATGTCGTCCCTCTGAAACGTTCACTGTGGCGTGATAAGTATCTTCCCCAGTCAGTTGATCCTTCTTGAACCACAGATACGGGCCATCGAATCGCGTCCATTGTTCGTAAAACTTTCGTGCCATCAGCGTGGTGTCGTGTATCTCATCCTGCGGCTGGATCCAGTCCGGGTTCCAGGCTTGCTGGTCGTTTGTCAGGTAGATAGGAAATTGTTCCACGCGGAACATCGTGCCCGTGCGCTTCACCAGCACGACGTCGGCGCGCTCTTCGTATTCTTCCTTCGTCACCGGCTGGCTGATGTCCCAACCCGGCCGGTAGAGCAGAAATGCCCGTGTGGCGCCTGGAGGAATGAGGATTGGGGTCTGATGGGTCAACCGCCGACTGAAATCGTGCATATCGGGCAGCGGGGGCGCCGCGTAACCGAGCTTCTTGACCTGCTCCTGCCAATTTTCCCATTTTGGGTCTCTGTCGATCAGGACCACGGTCATTTCGTAAAGTTGGACGGTCTCCTGGAAGGTCAGCGTCTTCTTCGGTGCACGATACTTGGTGCCCTTCGCGGTCGTCAGCTCCTGGGTCATTGCGCGAACCGTCTGCTTGAGGCGCTCCAGGCTCCAGGTCGAGTAGTCTTCCGTGCGGACCGCGTCGAGCAACTCCGCCCGCAGTGCTTTCAGCTTTCCCGTGGCATCGTTGTTTTCGAGCGAGCAGATCATGGAGATGAGCGGGATGGGACTGCGGCCTGGATCTTCGGTGGCGAACACGGCGTAGAACCGCTCATCATGCGGATCGCGAGGATTAATGCTGGTACCGCGGCCTTCGGTGATCACACCTAACTGCGGATAGTATTTGCGGATAACTTCCCAGCCTTTCAGGTCCATTTCGGTACGGGCCTGTAGGACCTCGGCGGTGGGTTGCGCCTTGCTGTCATAAGCGCCGATCTGAATGGAATTCAAGCCGGTCACGCCCCAGGGGATTTGGGGACGCTTGGGTTTAGTGCTGGTATCCGATGCGGCCCACGCGAGGCCTTGGACGCATGAACTTAGCGTCAGAATGAGGAGCACACGAGCGCATACGGCCACTCCTGGCTTGTCGGCATAAACCGCCATCGTGCTGCGGCTCCTTCGGCCTCGGAAACCGACTTGGCAGTGAAATGCAGTTCCCGGAGCTGTTCCGAGTGACTGGATGCTGCATTGTAACGCCGTTTCGGGGCCGCGCAGACAGACAATGTTCGTGCGCGGCCCACCTCATGCCCTAGAACGGAGCACTTGCCGTAAACGTAAGATGGACCGGTGGCGCCGGCGAATAGCTGGCGTTACCCGCCTGGTCTGCTTCCACCGTCACTGTTCCCGGTCCATTGATAGTGAGCACGTTGCCACTAATTGTTCCCGGCCCTGAGATGACCGTGTACGTAATCGGCAGGCCCGAGGAAGCCGTAGCGTTCAATGTGATGACCGTCTGGCTGGGGAAGGTGATGGTCTGGTTCTGTTGGGAGGTCACACCGATACCTGACAACGTTGCCGACTGGGTGCTGCTGGTGTTGTTCAGCGCGTTGTCCGTCAGCGTCACTGTCCCACTCGCCCCTCCGTTCCCGGTTGGCGTGAACACTATCGCAATCGCGCACGATGTCCCCTTCGCCAACTGCGTGCTCC
This sequence comes from uncultured Acidobacteriaceae bacterium, assembly GCA_963738905.1. GTDB lineage: Bacteria > Acidobacteriota > Terriglobia > Terriglobales > Acidobacteriaceae > DASRAA01. Next base: position 332,884 of record CAVTYG010000002.1, on the reverse strand, counting down.
CCGTGCAGTCCGTCCCTCCCGACGGCTGCTGACTGAATCCTCCCGTCACCGCCAGGTTCGTCAACGTCAACTGCCCGTTCCCTACGTTGGTCACCGTCAGCGTCTGCGCCGCGCTGCTCGACCCGACATTCACTGACCCGAAGTCGAATGCCCCCGCCTGCGTCCGGTTCACCGCATACAGGTTGTTCGTATCCGAGACATATACGTTCGCCGCCGCGTCCACCGTCACCCCAGCCGGAGCCGTGATCCCACTTACCGCAAACACCGATTGCGCACCCGTCGTGGGCACTTGCACGATCTGGCCCGCCGTCGTGTCCGCCACATACACCGTGCCCGCTGCATCCACCGCCACACTGCTGGCTTTCACATACCCGCTGCCCACTGCCGTGCCGCTACCCCCGCCCGCCGGATACTCCGTGACTCCTCCATCGCTCGTTACATATACGTTGCCCGCCGTGTCCACCGCGATGCCACGCGGATTCGCCAGTCCCGTCGCTATGCTCTGCAACCCTCCGCCTCCGCTCGGCGCTTCCACCACCGTGCCATGCGTCGCATCCGATACATACAGGTTGCCGGCGGCATCCAGCGCTACTCCGGCCGCTGCTCCCACTCCCGCCAGGCTTACCATCGACTGGTCAGCCGTATTCAGCGTCCCGTTCTCGTTGGGAACCAGCAACACTCCGCTGTTCTCCGCCACATACAGGTTGCCGCCGCCATCCAGCGCCACTGCCACCGGATTGCTCAGCCCGTTGAGGACCACGCTCTGCACCAGCGTGCCCGCTGCGATCTTCACCACTTGTCCGTTGTTGCTGTCCGTCACATACAGATTGCCCACTGCATCGATCGCCGAGCCTTGCGTCATCCCGCCCGCGATCATGCCCGCCGACGTCTGCGTGCCCCGGTCCAGCGCTACTGCCCCTGACCGTCCTGTGCCACTCACATATCCCGTGAACAGCGGCACCGTACTGCCTTGGGCAAACAGCACCACCGCTCCCGCCCGGGCTCCTGGCGCTGTCGGCTTAAAGCCCACCGACACCGTGCAGCTCTGTCCCGCCGTATAGGTCGTACCTGCCTGACACGTCGTGTTCCCGCCGTCCGTGTAGTCCAGGTTCGCCACCCCTTCCGTCAGGATGTTGACCGACGCCAGCGTCTCCGTCGCTGTGAAGCTGTAGGTCAGCGTCTGCACTGCTGCCGCCGTGCCTACCGACACTCCTCCAAAGCTCACCGGTCCCGTCGCCAGCGTCACCGTGATCGCTGGCGAGGTCGAGGCCGTGTAGTTCGTATCCCCGCTGTATACCGCCGTGATGCTGTTGGCCCCGGCCACCAGTTGTGAACCATTCAACTGCATCGTCGCTGTCGCATCGGTGGCGTCCACCACACTCAACGTCCCCGTGCCCAGCAGTGTTGCACCCAGCATGAAGCTCACGCTGCCGCTCGGCGCTCCGCCCAGCCCGCTGACCGTTACCGTCGCCGTCAACGTGGTCGATTGTGAGGCTTGCAGGCTGCCCAGGGCCGAGTTCACCGCCACCGAACTTCCGGCCATCTGGATCGCCAGCGCTCCGTTCACGAAGCTGAAGCTGTAGTTACTCGCCGCCAATGTCCCTTGCGCCGCTGAGATCGGGTAGCTTCCTACCGGCGATCCCGAAGTTGCCGGCGACGTCAGACTCGGCACACCACTCAGCACCGCTGCGGTGTCGCCATTCACGAACCCGCTGTAGCTGGCGGTGAATGCGGGCACTGCTCCGCCGTACGTCATCGACGCATTGTTGGCCGTCACCGTCAGTACCGCTTTGCCAATGGTCAGTGAACCATTAACGAAGCTGAAACTGTAGTTGCTGGCCGCCAATGTTCCTTGTGCCGCTGTGATGGCATAGCTGCCCGTCGGCGATGCCGAACTGGCTGTTGTGCTCAGACTTGGAACACCACTCAACACCGCTGCGGTATCGCCGTTCACGAACCCGCTATAGCTGGTGGTGAATGACGGCAGCGCCCCGCCGTACGTCATCGACGCATTGTTGGCCGTCACCGTCAGTACCGCTTTGCCCACGGTCAGGTTCTGCTGCACGGACGGAGCCGCACTGTAATTAGCATTCCCACCCTGGTCTGCCTGAATGGTGATTGTTCCTGCTCCGGTAACCGTCAGAACATTGCCGCTGATCGTTGCCGGTCCCGAAACCACCGCATAAGTAACGGGCAAACCTGACGTCGCGGTGGCCGTCAGTGTAAGCGGCGCGACTCCATATGTCTGGCTCCCCGGATTCGGGAAGGTGATGGTCTGGTTCTGTTGGGAGGTCACACCGATACCTGACAACGTTGCCGACTGGGTGCTGCTGGTGTTGTTCAGCGCGTTGTCCGTCAGCGTCACTGTCCCACTCGCCCCTCCGTTCCCGGTTGGCGTGAACACTATCGCAATCGCGCACGATGTCCCCTTCGCCAACTGCGTGCTCCCCGTGCAGTCCGTCCCTCCCGACGGCTGCTGACTGAATCCTCCCGTCACCGCCAGGTTCGTCAACGTCAACTGCCCGTTCCCTACGTTGGTCACCGTCAGCGTCTGCGCCGCGCTGCTCGACCCGACATTCACTGACCCGAAGTCGAATGCCCCCGCCTGCGTCCGGTTCACCGCATACAGGTTGTTCGTATCCGAGACATATACGTTCGCCGCCGCGTCCACCGTCACCCCAGCCGGAGCCGTGATCCCACTTACCGCAAACACCGATTGCGCACCCGTCGTGGGCACTTGCACGATCTGGCCCGCCGTCGTGTCCGCCACATACACCGTGCCCGCTGCATCCACCGCCACACTGCTGGCTTTCACATACCCGCTGCCCACTGCCGTGCCGCTACCCCCGCCCGCCGGATACTCCGTGACTCCTCCATCGCTCGTTACATATACGTTGCCCGCCGTGTCCACCGCGATGCCACGCGGATTCGCCAGTCCCGTCGCTATGCTCTGCAACCCTCCGCCTCCGCTCGGCGCTTCCACCACCGTGCCATGCGTCGCATCCGATACATACAGGTTGCCGGCGGCATCCAGCGCTACTCCGGCCGCTGCTCCCACTCCCGCCAGGCTTACCATCGACTGGTCAGCCGTATTCAGCGTCCCGTTCTCGTTGGGAACCAGCAACACTCCGCTGTTCTCCGCCACATACAGGTTGCCGCCGCCATCCAGCGCCACTGCCACCGGATTGCTCAGCCCGTTGAGGACCACGCTCTGCACCAGCGTGCCCGCTGCGATCTTCACCACTTGTCCGTTGTTGCTGTCCGTCACATACAGATTGCCCACTGCATCGATCGCCGAGCCTTGCGTCATCCCGCCCGCGATCATGCCCGCCGACGTCTGCGTGCCCCGGTCCAGCGCTACTGCCCCTGACCGTCCTGTGCCACTCACATATCCCGTGAACAGCGGCACCGTACTGCCTTGGGCAAACAGCACCACCGCTCCCGCCCGGGCTCCTGGCGCTGTCGGCTTAAAGCCCACCGACACCGTGCAGCTCTGTCCCGCCGTATAGGTCGTACCTGCCTGACACGTCGTGCTCCCGCCGTCCGTGTAGTCCAGGTTCGCCACCCCTTCCGTCAGGATGTTGACCGACGCCAGCGTCTCCGTCGCTGTGAAGCTGTAGGTCAGCGTCTGCACTGCTGCCGCCGTGCCCACCGCCACTCCTCCGAAGCTCACCGGCCCCGTCGCCAGCGTCACCGTGATCGCTGGCGAGGTCGAGGCCGTGTAGTTCGTATCTCCGCTGTATACCGCCGTGATGCTGTTGGCCCCGGCCACCAGTTGTGAACCATTCAACTGCATCGTCGCTGTCGCATCGGTGGCGTCCACCCCACTCAACGTCCCCGTGCCCAGCAGTGTTGCACCCAGCATGAAGCTCACGCTGCCGCTCGGCGCTCCGCCCAGCCCGCTGACCGTTACCGTCGCCGTCAACGTGGTCGATTGTGAGGCTTGCAGGCTGCCCAGGGCCGAGTTCACCGCCACCGAACTTCCGGCCATCTGGATCGCCAGCGCTCCGTTCACAAAGCCCAAGCTGTAGTTACTCGCCGCCAATGTCCCTTGCGCCGCTGAGATCGGGTAGCTTCCTACCGGCGATCCCGAAGTTGCCGGCGACGTCAGACTCGGCACACCACTCAGCACCGCTGCGGTGTCGTCATTCACGAACCCGCTGTAGCTGGCGGTGAATGCGGGCACTGCTCCGCCGTACGTCATCGACGCATTGTTGGCCGTCACCGTCAGTACCGCTTTGCCAATGGTCAGTGAACCATTAACGAAGCTGAAACTGTAGTTGCTGGCCGCCAATGTTCCTTGTGCCGCTGTGATGGCATAGCTGCCCGTCGGCGATGCCGAACTGGCTGTTGTGCTCAGACTTGGAACACCACTCAACACCGCTGCGGTATCGCCGTTCACGAACCCGCTATAGCTGGTGGTGAATGACGGCAGCGCCCCGCCGTACGTCATCGACGCATTGTTGGCCGTCACCGTCAGCACAGCTTTGCCCACGGTAAACGTTTGTTGCACAGGAGGCGCAGGTGCGTAGTTAGTGTTGCCTGCCTGGTTCGCTTGCACTGTCACGGTGCCTGCCCCGGTGACTGTAAGTACTTTTCCACTGACCGAAGCCGGTCCTGACAATACCGTGTAGCTCACGGGCAGGCCCGAGCTAGCGGTCGCCCCCAACGTGATCGGGGCAACGCCATAAATCTGGCTGCCCGGGTTTGGGAAGGTAATCGACTGCGCCGTCCCGAATGACGCTGTCGCCGAGCGCGAACTGGTCACCGTCACTGTGCAGACATTACCCGACACGCTGTCGCAGCCTTGCCACTGCGTGAAGGCCCATCCTGACGACGCCGTCGCCGTCAAGTTAACTACGCTGCCGTTTGCATAGTTGTAGGAGCAGACGGAACCGCAGTTCAAGTTGCCGTCGCTGCTGGTCACCGTGCCGGACCCGACCTCGTTCACGGTTAACGCGAAGCCTGGATTGACCTGGAAACTCAAGGGCGCCACATCCTGCCACTGGTTGCCGGAGGGAAGATTCTGATGATTCGAAACTTTGATGGCAATCGATCCGGAATTGGCCGGCGTGTAAGTGAATGAGAGACAATTGTCTCCCGCAGTGGGCGCAATCGTGACTGGATTACCAGCAGTGAAAGTCGTGCTGCCGCAAACCGATGAGCTGCGGAATGTGCCGCCCTTTCCACTGTCGCTCAAAGTAATGCTGTCATACGGAGTGGTGCTGATGTCACTTGTACTGTAGTTAGCCGTAAAAATGGCATGGTTGTGGTACGGGTCGTTTGGCGTCGCCATGAGTTGCAGCGTGAACGGCGTGCTCGTATCGCCAACCGTACCCGTGGAAGGCCCCGAGACGGTGTACGGAACACAGCCCGGCAGATGGCTGCACCAGATGGGAACTTCCTTCACCGAAACCCTGTCGAAGCCTTGATCCGTGGGATGAATGTAGTCGTGATGATTGATGTCTCCCGACGTCGTGCTTGACCAGTACCAGCCTGTTGTGTCGAAGAAGTACACCGGAATGTGTCCGCCATTGGTAGGCGAGTTGGGATCACTTGCCATGTAGGCGGCTACAGCATTCTGCTGCGCGGTGAGGTACTGCGGACGGAGGCCGCAATTCGTTGTTCCCGTTGCATTGCAGGGGTAGGTGCCCGACGCCAAAATCGTGCAAGACTGTGTATTGCATGGCGTTTGGGTTACGAGCTGGGCCGCGATGTTCGACAACATCTGCTGGTAATCAGTAGTGAATGTCGCAATGGGTGTGGCGGCCCGAACATCGTTGAATCCGCCGTTGACTTCAAAAATATTGGGAGCTATGGTAACGGCCTGAGCTCCACTAACGTTGCGCATCATCCACTGGTTATCTGTGGAATTGGCAACTGTTCGACCATCGACGCCGTACCGTTCGGTTGCGCAGCCCAGCGCTCGCCCAACTTCCCACGAAACGGTATGCAGGCCACTGAGGGCGTTGTCCCAACTATCGATAGAGGTAAGAGAGTCGCCATAAAACTGAAAGTAGCAAGGGCGTGGAGGCGTCGCGGTACCAATCGTGCCGCCGCCAATCATGACCTGATACATCTGATTGAGATATCCGTTGCTACCGGTGCATTCCGGATGTGAAGCCGGGGACGACGGCTCTGTGCTCTCCCCAATTACGATCTCGAACGTGTGCTGGTTTCCGTCGGGGGGATTGGCCGGAAAATTGAATAGTGTGAAACTACCGTTGCAGGTTCCGCCTTTCTGCGTACCCACGATCTTGCCGTCTTCCAATAGCGCAATACCCTGCGTATCAGGTCCCCATGTCTGAATGTTCGTAGTCCCGGCAGTTGCGTTGAACCGGATTCCCATGTCGCCATTCATCCACTGCGGAACCGGAGTAGCCCAATTGGTCGTCAGGACGTGATAAGGATCCAGTTGTCCAACTCCGACAAAGGGCGAGGCGCCTCGGGTTTGATCCAGGATGGTCATGAGCTGACCGTAGTTAGGCGGCACGACCAGCGCCGGAGCTGATCCATATACGCGGGCAAAGTTGTTGTTGTCCACCGCATGTTGGCCATTCGTCACGCTGACGACATGCGTGGTGTCGGTGAGGCCGGTAAAGATGGTGTACCAGGCCCACCCGCTGTTGCTCGTAATGGGGACTGTCGTCGCCGTGCCATTGTCCACCGTGGCAGTAACGCTGGTGCACGATCCGCTGCAATACATCTGCAGATCTAATCGAGTACCTTGCACGCCCACCGTCACGCGTTGGGATTGATAGGGATTCGAGCGGTAAGGGTGTCCGGCAATCGAGCCTGAACCGTAGGCGCCGAACCAATAAACTCCCGTTCCAGTGCCACCGAACGTGGTCTGGCCGATGAGCGGCGATGCTATGGAAAGAAGTGCGATGACAATTGCGAGTTTTTTCATTGCATGCCCCCTGACGGCAGACACACCATCGCCTCTACCGAATGCCTGGAATTGCCGGCTCGATCGGTTGCACGGAGGAAGCGGCGCACCACTTTCCCGAGCGAAAGCGCAGTTGTGTGGAATGGAATTAGAGAGGCTCCGGCGAACCTGGTCAGTACTGGAGCTGCACAGAAACGAACAGTAACGCCTGAAGCTTGGCCGGCGCGGTTACATTGATCGGGAATTGAGGCTAAAACATGCCTCGTACTAGGAAGCGCGAATTTCTGCGATGCAGCCGAACTCACGCCGCCGGCGAGCTCGACGTCGGAGAGGATTTCTAGTAAATCGTTCCCCACGATCTGCCCGACGGCAGAGGACGATGAGGACGCGGAACTTAACGTACGAAGCAGCGTCATCCAGCCCCCTAAGGCCAGTTACATCTAATCGGGGGAAGAACTTGCACAATTGCGAAAGGGTGAAAGCTAAACTGCTTTCTACCCCTGAGTTTGTTCCGATTCGGCGCACAACCACAATCGCCTGAGTGGACTCGCCCAAATGACCTCACCCATTTGGGGGATACGCGGTTCCAACATGACGCTCCTCGCCGGTCGCAACTGCAAAAACATGATTAGCAGTGCGGTAAACTAAGGTCGCCCTATCTGCAAACGCAGCGGCCCTGTAGCTCAGATGGATAGAGCAGCGGTTTCCTAAACCGTTGGTCGGCAGTTCGACTCTGCCCAGGGCCCCCACCAATCCCCACAACTACCCCATCCATTACGGTAATTCATCCCCATTCCCGAGTCGGGAATCCCACTACGGGAATCTGCTGTCGGGTGATCGATTTCTTGGTTGCCTCGTCGCTTTACGGTGCTACATTCGCCTCATCGACGCGGCGATTCTGCAGCAGAAAAGGAACTCCGCCCGCCGTTTACCTCCCTCGTTTCGTTGCCGGGCAAGTCTTTCTCCATCGGCTCGATGGGCGCGCCCGGACTCTTTGAACGAACTTCAGCGTACGCAGTTCGGTTTCAAACCATGCGAGGTAATTCATCATGAAACTGAAATTCTTGTTGGTGACGATGGTGGTGCTGCTCCTGGCGGGAAGTCTTTTCGCCGACTCAGATCCTACCTTCACCATTTATACAAACTATGCACAGTGGCTGGCCGCGACCACGGGCTGGGCTCATTATCCATTCTGCCCAAGCGGAATCTCGGCTGTCCCCTGTCCCATTAATGCAGTCAACGAGAGTCAGAATCCTGGAACCTCGGTGATCTCTACTGCTGGTTCTTTTGGCGCACCGCGTGGCGTCTTCGTCGGCCCCTACACCCAGGTGTGGACTGACCGCGTCACCAACGCCTTCGCCGAAACGACTACGTGGTGGATCACCGGGAAGGACATGCAGGCATTCGGAGGATATTGGGACTTCTCGCCAGGCGGTTGGGGTCAAGGGCTGACGCTCACCATCAGCCTTATACCCATCGGTTCACAGCACATCCAGGACATCTGCGGTGATGTCGTCAACGGATGTGTGGGAGGGCCCACTCAAACGACCCTGGTGCCTGACGGAAGCTGGTTTGGTATTGTCGCCAACTCAACCTTCAGCGCCTTTACGATTTCCGCCGATCATCAAGCCGGAGTCGCCGAGACCTTCGACCTCGCCGGACTCGATCTGGCGCGTACGCCTGAACCCGGCACGCTGCTGATGCTCGGGACAGGTGTGATTGGCTTGGCTGGCGCACTTCGCCGCAGGATGCATTTGTAAGTGGTTATCCGCCAGCCGACCCAATTTTTGAGCCGGGGGCTTCGTGCTCCCGGCTCTTTTCTTCGGCGCCGCCTCGCTGCCGCATGTGCCTACCCCTCCCTACTAGACTAGTAGCTAGATCTCGGGGTCCGTCCCTGACCCTGGCGCGCACTCCTTATCCGTTCGTATCTACATGAATCGAAAAGAAGTACGGCGTCCACGGGCGTAAACACGGTGCTGCTGCCCTAGCTGCTCCCTGAGCCGGATCGCCTAATGTCAGTACATGCCTTTAACGACTGACGCAGGGGAATCACCGACCGAAACGGCGGTCCGCCGACTTTCCATGGAAAAAACTTCCGCGATAGGCATTTCTTTCCTAAGGTATTTACCCGCCATAATCTAAGGTATTAAGGATAACTGCCTGTCTTTAAAAGAGATAAGCTGACACTAAGGCGGGTGCCTTAGTGCGCGTTTCGGCATCGTAAGTGCTGTTGAGAAACCAAGGGCTCACGAGAGTGGCACTCATTTGCATCGCCTAATTGATGATTGTTACGTTGAATGATTTTCCCGCGATCGCTAACACAGACGCTCACTGGGTCGTCCTTCGGTGAAGCGTGGGCACTAAATGAATGTGGCTGTCATCTCCTAATTCGCGCCGAGCAGCATTTTTAATTGTCGTGTGTCTGCTCATCGGAACGATCAGTGCCTCTTACGTGTGGGCACGTCGCTATTCCGAGCGCGAAAAGTGGGTCGTTCATACGTACGAAGTGTTGTCAGAAATTAGCAGTTTGGCAGCGTCACTCAGCACAGCGGAGAATGCGCGCCGCGGCTACATTCTTTCCGGCGACCGCACCATGCTTCTGGACTTTAACGCCGGCCTGCAATCCATCGGGACGACCTTGAACAAGCTGCAAACCCTGACAGCCGACAATGCTCAGCACGAGCGTGATCTTGCGAAACTGAAGCCGTTGTTCGAGGCGCGGTTTATCCTTTTGCGCCAGTCTGTCGAGTTGCAAGACCGTGACCCCTCGGCCACGGCCCAACAGGCTGATTTAACACATCAGGGTGTGCTTCTGGACGACCAGATTCAGAACATACTCTCCGACATGCGTGATGCGGAGAACCGCCTTCTGCACGACCGCGTCGCCGCCTCGGCTCGTACGCAGCAGCTTTTCAGCGTAATCCTGGTGTTCACTTTCCTACTTGCCGCGGTGATTCTGATCGCTCTGTTTCTCATCATGGCGTCTGAGGTAAATCGCCGTACCCAAGCTGAAGCCGAGGCCAAAGACAACGAAGAGCGATTCCGTCTCCTGGTCAGCGGTGTGCAAGACTACGCGATTGTGCGGCTTGATCTCGAGGGTCGTATCACCACCTGGAATCGCGGGGCGGAACGCATGTTCGGCTACCACAGTCCCGAGATCCTCGGCAAACCGCTGTCGCATCTGTTCCAGACGTGTGACCACGAGACGCCGGCCCGGCATCTTGCATCGGCACTGAGCGAAGGCCACATGGAGGACGACTGTCAGCAGTTACGAAACGACGGCTCAACTTTTTGGGTGCGTGCTGACCTTACGCTGCTTCGCAACGCCGAAGGACAACCGCGAGGCTATGCGCTCATTACTCGCGACATTACCGAGCGCCGTCGGCAAGCGGAAGAAATTGGGCAGCGCGAAGCCCAGTTGGATGCCTTCTTCTCAAATGCTCCGGTAGGGCTGGCAATTATCGATAAGGACCTTCGCTTCCAGCGCATCAATGAGCCGTTTTCCAAGCTCAATGGTCTGGCGCCGGAAGAAAACCGGGGACTCCATGTCAGCGATGTCAAGAGCGAACTTGCGATTGAACTGGAGCGGTTAGTTCGCCAGGTCGCAGCTACCGGAGTTCCGGTTCTCAACCATGAAATCAAAGGGCAAGCACCTTATGCTCCGGGCGTGACCGGATGGTGGTTGAAATCATTTTTTCCGATCACAAAGAACGACGGAGTCGTGACTCAGATTGGCGCCGTCGTACAGGACATCACTCCCACCAAGCGCGCTGAAAATGCGGTGCGTTGGCTTGGTGGACGCCTGCTGCAGCTTCGTGATGACGAGCGGCGCCGTCTTGCGCGCGATCTGCACGATTCGTTGGGCCAGATTCTGTCGGCCGTAAAGATGAACCTGTCCTATCTTGGCCGCGAGACGACGCACCTCGATGAGCGTGGTCGCAATGCAGTTTCCGAGAGTAAAGATCTCATCGACAGCTGTATCAAAGAGGTGCGTACACTTTCTCATCTTCTTCACCCACCTATGCTCGATGAGGTTGGGCTTTTACCGGCGATACGCTGGTTCGTCAACGGGTTCGCGCAGCGCAGTGGTATCGATGTGAAGCTCGACCTACCGGCCACGCTTCGGCGCCTGCCGGTGGAAACTGAAATCTCTATCTTTCGCGCCGTGCAGGAGAGCCTTACCAACGTCCACCGCCACTCCGGCAGCCCTACGGCCCTCGTCAGTCTCACTACTCTAGACCACGAGATCCATCTCGAAGTCACGGACCATGGATCTGGAATTCCTCCCCAAAAGCTCGCGGCAAGAATGGAGAATGCCGCTATCGGTGTCGGCATTCTTGGCATGCGCGAGCGGATGCGCCAACTCGGTGGCCAACTCGAAATTTCCTCCGCTAGCGAGGGAACAACTGTCCACGTAATTCTTCCCATAGGAGAAGTTGCATGAACACGCTACGAATCTTGATCGCCGACGACCACGACCTCATCCGTAAGGGCATTCGCATGCTGATTGAGGAGCGTCCGGGATGGAACGTATGCGCGGAAGCGCGTTCCGGACGTGAGGCGGTAGACATGGCTACCCAGCTGCGACCCGATATTGTCGTGATCGATATCAGCATGCCTGACTTGAACGGACTGGAGGCGACACGCCTAATTCGCAAAGCGTGCCCAAAGTGTGAGGTGCTAGTTATCACTCACCACGACTCCGATGAGATGGCCGCCGAAGTGCTTGACGCTGGAGCGCGCGGCTATGTCTTGAAGTCTGACTCGGACCAGGACCTGGTCCGTGCCGTTGAAGCGCTCAGCCGGCACAAGCCATTCTTTACCTCTCGTATCACGGAGATGTTTCTCACCCACCGTGCCGATGGAGTCGCCGACTCCAGCGAAGCCATGCGCCATCGCTTGACGGTGCGTGAAGTGGAGATACTCCAGCTTCTGGCGGAAGGAAAAACGGCAAAGGAGGTGGCATCCGCATTGGGCATCGCCACCAAAACATCGGATACTCACAGAACTAACATCATGCGGAAATTGAATCTTCATTCGATCGCTGAGCTTGTGCGCTACGCGATTCGCAACAAGATTGTTGAACCATAATGGAGCGGATTGCTACTCCACTCTGGGGGTAGCTTGGGGATACCAGTTGTGACGCCTATAAGGTTTTCACCTGATTTACACTCAGGCCCTGAATGGCTTGCAATGGGTGGAGGTGCCGAGTCTCGAACATCTCCGTGTGCTACTTTCTGATGACCATCCAATTGTCAGGCGAGGGCTACGCACAATCCTTGAAAACACCACGGATTACGAAATTTGTGGCGAAGCGGGAGACGGCGAACAGACGGTTGCTCTCGCTTACCAGTTGCTGCCTGACGTGGTGATTACCGACATTTCCATGAGTCCCACCAATGGGCTGGAAGTTGCGCGCCGGCTGCACGATTCCCTTCCGAACGCGAAAGTATTAATTCTTACCATGCATGACTCGATAGAAATGCTACGCGCCGCAGCTTTGGCTGGCGCATCAGGGTATTTGCTGAAGAGTGACGCAGAAGAGTTACTGGTTTCTGCGCTGCAGAGTGTAAGCCAGGGCGGACGCTTTGTGAGTCCCTCCTTCGACGAGGCTTTGGTAAACCAGTTATTTGAAAAGGCTACTAAAGCCAACCCCTCTGCCTAGCGAACCTGCCTACGGCAAATCTTCAAAACACTTAGGGCTTCTACCCGATACCTGCTAATCGCGAGTGGCACTATCGTTACTGTAGTCCGAATGCCCGTCTGTGGTGGCGGAGGACAATCGCGTTTGTGATGAGGGTAGCTCTATGAAGAAATCTTTACTAAGTTTCGCGGTGGCCGTCGCCATGGTTATGTTTTTGTCCGTACGCGGCTGGAGTGCGGACCGTGATGACGAAGCAAAACGAGTGCAAAACGCTGCGAACGTACTGAATGACATCATGAAAACGCCCGACAAGGGCATTCCCGATAGCGTGATGAAGAATGCCATGTGCGTAGGCGTCGTTCCTTCGATGAAGAAGGCCGGATTCGTTTTCGGCGGCGAGTATGGTAAAGGCGTCGCGTCCTGTCATGATGCTCACGGCTGGAGCGCACCTGCCCCGTTCACCCTCGGTGGCGGGACTTGGGGATTGCAGATCGGGGGCGAAGCCGTTGACGTGGTGTTCCTGATCATGAACAACAAGGGTATGGAAGATTTGCTTTCCAGCAAGTTCACCCTTGGAGCCGATGCTTCGGTAGCGGCGGGCCCAGTCGGGCGCCAGGCCGAAGGTGACACCGATTGGAAGATGAAGGCTGAAGTACTGACCTACTCGCGAGCTCGTGGAATCTTCGCGGGTCTCACGCTGAACGGCGCTGTTATTGCGCAGGACCATGATGCAACTAAGGCCTTCTACGGTAACGATGCTTCGTTCCGCAGCATTCTCAAGGGAGAGGTTCCAGCGCCTAGTGGTTCTGCCCCGTTCTTGAGTGCCTTGCGCCAGTTCTCAGCCCAGGCACAGGCGAAAGCGGACACACCCCATACGCAACCGGTGCAGCGCTAGTTAGCACTGCCCCGATTTCAATCGATAGGAGAACACGCATGCTTTGGACAATCTTTGTGATCTTGCTGGTACTGTGGTTGCTTGGCATGGTTAGTTCCTACACGCTTGGAGGATTCATCCACATTCTATTGCTTCTGGCGCTGGTCGTGTTGATTATCCGCGTCATTCAAGGTCGTAGTCCCGTCGTTTAGTCGTGCCCCTGCCTCCAAATGCCAGCCCAGCGCAACCCGCTGGGCTTTTTTGCGTGTGCAGTAACGTAGGTCCAGCCCTCCCTTTCGACGCAGATGCGTCAGACTTCCAGCGTGCCGTGAAGGTACAAGCGTGCCTTGCCGACGATCTTCACGCGATCGCCGTCCAAGGCGCACTGTAGGGATCCACCGCGGGCACTGAGTTGCCGGGTACGGAAGGTGTCCTTACCCAGCCGTTCTGCCCAATAGGGAGCTAGTGTGCAGTGTATAGAGCCGGTTGCCGGGTCCTCATCGATGCCTTCCGCTGGTGCGAACAATCGGCACACGTAATCGATGTCACCTTCCCCAGGCGCAGTAACGATTGTTCCACTGTTCACCATGTCCAGTTTGGCAAGTGACGCGATATCGGGGGACAGCGCTCGCACTTGATCGCCATGGTCTACCACCACAAGGTAATCGCGCGATTTCATGACGAGCGCCGCTTCCAAGCCCAGCGCTCGTAAGAGCTCGAGTGGCGCTTCACATGGTTGGGGAGGCCTGGCAGGAAAGTCCATTTCAAGACTGTCCTGGCGAGGGGCAACAGCTAAGATGCCGCCGCGGGTATGGAAACGAACTGGCCACATGTCATGCTTCCGGAGGGCGAGCACGTAGGCAGATGCTAAAGTCGCGTGCCCGCATAAGTCGTCCTCGATTGTGGGTGTGAACCAACGCAAGTCAAAATCCCCGTCAGGCCGAGCAACAACAAAAGCGGTCTCGCTGTGCCCGTTCTCGGCAGCAATTTTCTGCATGAGGCTATCCGCTGGAAAGGCTGACAGGATGCAGACGCCTGCCGGGTTTCCGGCAAAAAGCTCATCCGTAAATGCGTCAACGTGATAATACGGAATCGCCATGTCGCATCCTCCACAATACAAGTTACATCGGAAACACTCGCCGTAGTGTCGGAACGCCGATGACCGGGAGGTTTGGCGTAAGTGAGGGGCGTGACGGGCGCAAAAAATGGGCACTCGCGCCGGTTAGCGGCGAGCACCCTATTGACCGATGCCTCAACAGGCACGGCAATCTTGTTTAGTAGTCGGTTCCAGTGCGCGGTAGCGGACGATCACTCTCGGCGTAATCGGCACTCGATTCGCCTGTGGAGGAGATATCCTGTGCGCCAGTTCTTTCGAGGATCTGCTTCGCCTTCTTCGTCCATTCGGACGCGTCACTATGGACGGACAGCAGGATTCCACCTTCCTTGACCCTGCCTTCATAACGCTTGGCTTCGTATTCAGGAATACCCATTCCGATCAGAGCGCCGGTCAGTCCGCCTACGGCTGTTCCTACGCCGACCCCCGCAAGCGCCGCCATAATCGGTCCCGCCGCGATGAAGGGTCCCAATCCCGGAATGGCCAGCGCTCCGATGCCGACCAGCCAGCCCAAGCCGCCACCCAGGATAGCTCCCGTTCCTGCACCGGTAGCCGCTCCCTCCGGGGCCTTAGTTCCCTTTTCGTGGGCGAAGTCCTTAGTGCCAACGTTTTCGGGCATCAGCACGGAGATGTCGGTATTGCGGAAGCCGGCCGACTTAAGGGCGTCAACACCCTGCTCCACCTCGGCGTAAGTGCGGTAAATGCCGAACACCGCTGTATTTTTTCCTGCCATTGAATCCTCCTTTTGGTTGGGTTCATTCATGATTTCCGGAAATGGAAAGTCAGAATCCATTTCCTACGGATTATGAGGAGCAACAGTGAGCTCGCTCACCACGTTGCCCTTCCCTGCCACTTCGGCGGCTTTGGCTTCCACCGCTTGTTTTTCGTCGTCCGAACGTACCGGACCCTTCAAGGTGACTTGCCCGTTTTGGGTGATCACCTTGACGTTATGTGCATAGGTAGAGAGTGACTTATCGTCCTGAAGGGCACGCCGAACATTCTGGCTCAGCTTCAGATCCGACGTGTTGTTCTTCTGCTGGTCAGCAGTCATACTTTGCTGCTGATTGGCTTTGGTGTTATCCGCGGCTGGCGCTTCCTGCGCGACAGCCACCGCGCCACCTGCGCTCACCATTCCGGCCACCAGCAGGATTGTTGCCGTCCGGTTCGACATCTTCATCTATTGCCTCCTTCGCTCGGAGGAACCCGAGCAGGAACACCGCTACGTACTTCTCCAGACTAGCGCCGCCGACAGAGTGGACGAATCGGGAGTTTGCCCTAAATCCGCAATGAATTGGCTGTAGAGCGGAGAGGGAATAACTTATTCAGCGGAAAGAACTTCGGGCCTGCAGGGGGCAGGCCCGACACAGAAAAACGGAAATGCGAAAGCTCTTGCTAGGCGGAGCGTCTGCGGCGACCCGAGGCCGTGCCGTTGGGCGCTTTGCGCTTGGCCTGCTTGCCGGCATCTGCGTCCGTGGTTCGCCCGGAGGTCTTGCTCGCGGCCCCATTTGCGATGCTCTTGGACGGCTTCTTGCTGTCCAAGCTGCGCCGCAACGCATCGGTGAGATTGATGACCTTGCCGCGCCGGGGAGCTTCTTCCTTCGGCAAAGGACGATTATTCATCTTGGCGTCAATGGCTTCGCGAAGTGCCGCTTCGTAATCGTCCTTGAACTTTTCCGGATCGAACTTGGCCGTATTGCGCTTAATCAGCTCCTTAGCCAGCGCGAGCTGGTCGCCCTCGATCTTGGTGGCCTTAATTTCGCTGAAGAGTGGCTTTGAATCCCTAAGTTCCTCGGCATAGCGGAGGATGTAGGCCATCATGCCGGGGGGCGAGTCTTTGCCGTTCGTCGCCATTAATGCGACCAGATGTTCGCGTCCGGAAAACGACACTTCACCGAGGGCAGCCTTGCCAGTTTCAGCCATCGCTTTGCAGATGACGTTGTAGGTGTTGGCGTCCGCATCTTCTTCTGGCAGCACGAAGTACGGCTTCTCAAAAAAGGCGGGATCGACATCGCGAACGTCGACAAACTGGCTTACGGCGATAGTTTGGGTGCTCGGGATACGCAGTTCCTTGAGCTCTTCGGGCTCAAACAGCACATACTGACCCTTGCTGTACTCGTAACCTTTAATGATGTCGGAGCGTTCGACGTCGCCCTCGCTCTCGGAGCTGACGTTGCGGCGCCGTACGCGCTCACCGGTCCGCCGATCGATCTCGTGGAACGAGATCTGGCTCTTCGACTCCGTGGCGGTGAAGAACTTGACCCCAAAGGAAACCAGCGAAATTTGAACGTGTCCCGACCAGTATGGACGAGCCATACCACCCCCTGTGCAAAACTGTTCTCTATTATCCGGGCAATCAGCCTTATGTCAACTTTTTCTTATACTTCCGGGATCTAGACACCCTCTTGGCCACGGCGGGGGGAGCTCGTCTTTCCTGGTCGCGGCGCACCGGGGAGTACCAGTATGGCTGTCGTTAACAGCATTTTACGACTCTCACATAGTGCTTGGTTAGAATCAAAGGTTTAGGGGAAAATTATCTCCAACCCATTGAAAACACATGTAGTTATATCTATCCAATTGAGCGCGTTGGGGTTAGATGCGGCATTCTTCGCATTTCGTTCGCTTTTTGACCTATGCCAAGGATCGATAGTATTGATTGTATGTGTGTGCTTCGACATACAAGTATGTATTGCATGTTCCCCGACCAACAGGGTTTCAAAGAGCCACAGAGGCCGCAGCCTGGGCGCGGACCGTTGACGGGACACACAAATTCGTCCCTCCCTCATTGACGTTGTACGCGGCCGGAGTTGAATCAGAAAGCACGGGGGTCACAGCTACGTGTGATTGCGAGGTTCATGCCTCAGGGCGACACATGCTGCCAAAACCGAAAAGTAGATCCCCCGCGGGCTAAAGCTCGCGAGGGATGACAAAGAGGACTGGCGGACACGCTGGCCTGAACGCAGCACTACCCCGGCGGCCTAGAGCCCGCTCCGGATAAAAACAGCCGCTTGGATGCTGCGTAGAGGCCAACCTCACGCTCAAAAGCCCCGGGGTTCAGCACGTCAGACGCGGCCCATTAGCAACAAGATGACCAGAATCAGCACAATCAGGCCAACTCCGCCGCTGGGATAGTAGCCCCAACCACGACTGTAGGGCCAAGTTGGAAGGGCTCCGACTAACGCCAGCACCAGAATCACGATCAGGATGGTTATCATCGTTTTGTTCCTCCTTTGGGATCGATGTGACGGGGTTTACGACGTAGCTAAGTTGTCTTGCGCCAACTTCTGTGCGCAGTTCTGTTTCCAGTCGTCGAACCACTCCACGAAGAATGGGAAACGAGCCTGTTTCAGCTCTTCAATGATCGAGCTGCCTCTGATGTCGAAGCTGCGGCCGTCCATTACGACGTCGACCAGCTCTTTGAAGCGCAACGGCGAATCGTGTTGGGTCTGAACCAGAACAACGGGAAGCTGGGGATCGATACTTTTCAGATTGGTTCCAGGCTTCTCATCTTGTACGGTTTCCATCGCGCGAGAGTCGATGCACACGACATCAACAAGCTGCGATTGCAGGACTGCGATTCCCTCTTCGGCGTCTGCAGCGGACAAAACGTGGTAGCCTTCAGCGACTAACCTGTCCGCCCAGCTCTCCTGCTCGGCACCGATACATAACACTTTTCCGCTCATGAACCTCGTTCCTTTCGCACGTCCGTTAGGTCGTGCTCACCTCGGACTTTAGGCTGAGCCGTGCGCTCGGTACATAAGGCGTGTGCTGTAGCGACACCTTCGAATGCCCGTAGCAGCGAAGAACAATTACTAGTTACGCGTGGGTGAGCAGTTAAGAAGGAAGGAGCAGACGTCGGCAACAACTGGTACGGGGCCGACGTCTGCCGCAAAGGTGGGCGTTCTGGCGGGAGTCTAGGGGACAGTTTGCAGGCATAACATCGTCAACTCGGCTGAGATTATTCAATCGCGGTGCTGCCAGCAATCGGTAAAAACTCTTAGTCGCCGGGGAATCCTTGCGTAGTCAGGCGCTGCGCGCGGGCTCCGCAGGATTGCGCCCCAATCGTAACCCCCCATGATTTCTTTGTATTGCATCGCGCGTCTGGGTTTTCTTAGGGCTTATTCCCCACTCAGCTAGGGTGTGTACCGGATTTATGGCAGGAGACCGTCGGGATAGAGTTTGGGGTTGAGTCGAGCGAGTGTGGGTAACGAGGAGGACTTGTGAAGCAAACTCATTCCGCGCTGGGGCAAGTTTTGAAGATTACAGGGTTCCTGATCGTTGGGTACGTATTGGTGACTTCGCTGCCGGATATCCGCCGGTACATTCGGATTTCCACCATGTAGACAGGAAGCTCGTTAGAACTTTGTAGAGTTGGGTGCAGCTCGATGCACCCTCACAATCCACGGTAACTCTTTAACGAGGAGACGACTATGAATTGGGACCAAGTTGAAGGAAAGTGGAAGCAGATGCGGGGTTCGGTCAAAGAGCAGTGGGGAAAGCTTACGGATGACGATCTAGACGTCATCAACGGCAAGCAGGACCAGCTAGTGGGCAAGATCCAGGAGCGCTACGGAATCACTCGTGAAGAAGCTGCCAAGCAGATTCGCGACTGGTCGGATACCGCGAAAACAAACGTCCGGGACACCGACATGCAGACACCGGATCAGCGGCGCCGCGCAAGTTAACCTTTCGCGGTCATCCCGACGGAAGAGCCGCTCGAAATCGGGGCGGCTCTCGTCATTTGCATTTGGGCAGGAAAGCAGCCAGACCATTCCAAAGTTGGGGTTCCCTACTTCATGCCGGTTTTGATTCCACATTGGCAGACGTGGTCATGGATGGCGGCGCTGATCGTTGGTGTAATCCTCCTTGGCGTTGTTGTCCATCGTGTCCTGTTCGCTGCCGCAACGCGTTTCATTCGACGTAAGCCGAACTCGACCTTTCTGTCTATCATTCACCGCTTTGAGCAGCCCGTGCTTTTCTTCGTGCTGATCTCGCTATTGCTGGCAGTCTCTCCGGCGCTGCCGTTGCCCATCCACGCCGCTCACGCCGTGCGCCACGTAGGGGCGCTGGGCATTATCGGTTGTATCGGCTGGCTGATCATGGCTACGATTCGCGTGCTGGAAGATTGGATTTCGCGACGCCACCGCAGTGACCGGCAAAGCAACATCTCGGAGAGGCGGATCCGTACCCAAGTGCAGGTGCTACGCAGAATTGCAAACAGCATCATCGTGCTGGTGACACTGGCAGTCATGCTCATGACTTTTCCGGAGATCCGCCACATCGGCGAAAGTCTCCTGGCGTCAGCAGGGCTGGCCGCGCTGATCGCGGGTTTCGCGGCCCGCAGCACGCTGGGGAACCTAGCCGCCGGAATGCAGATTGCGTTGACGCAGCCGATCCGCCTTGATGATGCTGTGGTTGTGGAAGGCGAATGGGGATGGATTGAGGAGATCAGCCTAACCTACGTGGTGGTGCGGGTTTGGGATTTGCGCCGCCTGATCGTGCCCGTCTCGTACTTCATCGAAAAGCCGTTTCAAAACTGGACTCGCAGCACATCAGACCTGCTAGGCACGGTCTTCATCTACACCGACTACAGCGTGCCGGTCGAAGAGGTACGGGGCGCGTTGCACGACATTCTAAAGGACTCAGGAATGTGGGACGGGAAGGCATGGGGCCTGCAAGTCACGAACGCGACGGACCGGAGCATTGAACTGCGAGCCCTCATGAGTGCTCCCGATTCCAGCCAGGCGTGGGACTTACGCTGCTACGTGCGCGAGAAACTATTGGCATTTGTACAGCAGCGTTACCCGGGAAGCTTGCCGCTCGCTCGCCAGGAGAACCTGAACGTTTCTGCAGATTCGCTGCCCGGCGAGCATCGGGCGGCGTAGCCTCCAGAGAGGGGCATACGGTCCTTATAGGGTGAGAATTTCCTTCACCTTGAGGCCGCGGTTTCGTGCTTCGTCCGCGAATTCTGCGGTGTAGTCTGGTTCTTCGCCTTTCCTACCGTCCCACACCACCACGGCTTCGATGGGTTCGTTGTCGTCGTTTCCTAAGCGGACCGCCTCGTCAAGTAGCGAGGTACTCACCGCGCTGTAAGGGTCGCTTATTCCTACCGTCTTGACCGTCACTAAGTCGCCCCACTGTTCTATCTCGTCGAGGTTGGTCTCAAACAACGGGCCCCAGTTGCCCGGGCGGTCGTCGACAGACTTTTGGCGAAACTTACCGCGATCAAACGGAAGCACGACCCTGCGACGCAGTCCCAGCTTGCCCGCCTCCTGGAGAGCGATGATGTCAGCGCCGCAGGCCGCGGAGCTCACCAGGGCCGTTGCACCCTCCTGCTTAAGGAAGGCCCGCAGAGCTTCTTGCACTTTGGCGACGTTCTGGAGCGGGAAGCGGGCCTCGGGCGCATTGACTGCGTCGATCCGTCGACCCGCCAGCACCAGGATCATTGCGAGGTTCCGCCGGCGTCCAGTCTCGCGCATCGCCAGTCATTTGTCACTCTGACGCTGGCGCAAGACGTCCACCTATCGCGCGCTCGCCAATGTCGCCCTATCACTTGGCGAACGCAGGTCGGTTGCCATCCGTGCGTACTTCTGAGCGGAAGCCGTATCGCCCAGACTTTGCGCGATTTCGCTGGCATGATCGAACATCCTTGCGTCACGGATTCCTACTGCCAACGCGGTATCCAGTTGTTTACGCGCCTCTACATTGTTGCCAGTCACATGCAGTGCCCAGGCGTAGCAGTCGAGCGTGAACACATCGTGCCGTCTCGCGTATTCACGTTGCGCGACTTCCAGAGCCTTCGCCGGCTCCTTCGCATCGTTGGCGTAATACAGAATCAGCTCGTGGTTGGAGTTGTCGGTCTTGTTGGTCTCAGCCAGCGACTTGCGCTCGAATTCAGTGAAGGCGCTCTTCGCGTCTGCGGTCCTTCCCGCCAGTTGCATGGCTTCTGCGAGCTCGAATAGATTCTCGGCGTGCGGCGCGGCATCATAGCGCTGCTGAAAATAGGCGGCGGCCTCGGCATAACGCTTTTGCTGCATCCTGACCTTGCCCATGTTGCCGAGGGCGTAGTGGTATTCCGGAAACATGACTAGCGCCTGCTGCAAGAGTTGCTCGGCTTCGGCGGTCTTTCCGGTGGCGAGTTTGAGGTGCGCCATCTGGTTGGTGATCCACGCGCGGTCTTCTACTTCGTTTGGCGGAGTGGAGTCGAGCGCCATCCGCATGAGCTCCAACGCACCTTCGTTGTCGCCAAACAGCTCGCGCAGATAGGCGGCCCGCGTAACGCCTGCCAGATTTCCGGGACGAAGGTTCAACATCCACTGCGCGGAATTTTCCGCGGCAGTGTAGTTGCCAAGCTCAACGTTGGAGTCGGTCAGAAATCCCCAGACCATCACGTCGTCGGGCATGCGCCGATTGAGCCTTGTGGCTTCGTCGAGGGCGGCGGCAAACTCGTGCTTGCCCAGCAGCAACCAAACCTGGATGCGCTTGCCGTCGTAGTTGTCGGGCGAAATCGCGAACGATTTCTGCAACGCTTGCTCACCCTGCGTGTAGAAGGCGGGGTCGGAGGTTTCTCGCGCGCGACGTGCGAGGGCCAACGCCAAAGCGTTGTACGCCTCGTAGTCTTTCGGATTTTTGTCGATGAGCTTCTGGGCCTGCGCCATGTTTATCTGCGCGGGCGAGAGCTTTACTTCGGGGTTGGTAGCCTGTGCGCTCGCTAGAACGCTTGTAGCGGCAAGAACCAAGATCACAATCAATGTCTTCATAGCATTACTCCTGATGCCTTCGTTGAACATCGATTACTCGCATGTGTGGGGAGAATAGTGGCCGCAGCGTGTTGCTTGCGCCACGGCCACTTTCATCACTCAGTTCACAGGGCAGATCCCACCGGGCTGCCCAGTGCAGCCTTCTTGTCCCGGACCAACGTGATGACTGTTGCGTCCACTGTTAGCCGGCATTACGTAGGGGAACGTTGTCCCATAGCCGTTTTCGTTGATGTTGACGCCATCCCCTATGGCAGCGCCGTATTTCACCGGATCAACCAGAATCCCCGCTACTGCGCGAGCCGCGATGTCCACCACGTCGTCAATCGGACGTCGCCCGTCGGGGAAGCCGGCGACGTCACCGGCCAAGAAGCCCAGGCGCTTCTGCTGACCGACGGCAGTCGGAGGAATACCGGTGTTCAGCCGCAGGAGATCGGCGACCGGGCCGGCATCCTTCGCGGTGCATCCCGGACAGATCGGCGCCTGGTATTGCACCAGGAGCAGTAAATCGGTGCGCGGAGCGGGAGGAATTGGCAATCCCAGCACCGAGTTGAATAAGTGTGCCAGCAGCGGATCGAGTACGAAGGGTGCGAACTGGCCATCGTTCTTCGGGACATCCGTGCTGAATTTGTCTTTCGAGCCGGTGCCGACGATCAACTCGTTGATCAGCGGATTGCCCTCGCGATTGACTTGCGCGTAGCCTCCGCTTTCGAGAGTTGTAGAGCCTCGACGAACCGTGATGACCGGACGATAGGTCGCGCCGTAGGTTCCGATTACGGCCCGCTTGTCGCTTGCCGGATGCAACTTGCCATCCGAGGTCAACATGGTGATGGGGACTTCGAGAACGATGCTATTTACGTTGTAGCCTGCTACCGCGTCAGGAGCGTAGTTGTGGGTGTCGTCGGCATCGACCGCCGGGGTCAGAATTCCACCCACGCCCATGCGGAAGTTCAGAGAGTCGAACGCCGCGCCGAGGTCGATGTAGAAGGGATCGTCCACGGTTCCGGCGAACACGCGAACGTTGTTCGGCAGGTTGTACACGCCCTGTGAGAATAAGCTGTCGTAATTGGGCATGGTCAATGGCCCAACGTTCGACGGAACCGTGTAAAGCGTAGTGCCGCCGGTGATATCGACGGCCTTATCGTTGTTCTTGACCATGGTCACGGTGTAGGTCTGTTGCAGGCTTAAGCCCTCCGAGCCAGGGCCATTCAATGCCGTGATGGGAGGAATGCCGGCGATGCCGCCAACGAATCCGGTGAATACGCCGGGAGCACGAATCTGGGTCTGGAAACGAAACTGGAAGGTCACGTCGGGAATGCCGTCGTGATTGTTGTCGATCCTCATTTCGTACAGAACGTTGGGATCGAATGGGAAGTAGTTGGGGCCGTTGGCCGGTTCGAGCAATGGATCGACATTCAAAATCATAGTGACGCGGTCAGGATGGTCGTAGCTGACGAACGCGTACCAGTCGGTTACGTCCGCGCTTCGGTCAAGAGCGGTAATGGGCGCCTCGCGATGGCTCGACGCCCAGATGCTGCCCGCCCCCAACACGAGGAACGCCGTGACCAGCAGGGTCTGCAGTCGCTTCATCGAATTACCTCGTATTTGAATTGGTAGAAGCGGTCACAGCTTGCGACCTGCTGAAATGCGGCGCCGCGATTTCTGCAGAGTTAGTGACTTCATCTACAGTCTGCATTACGCCGGCGCGCTCGCTACGGATTGTTGCGCGTGCAAGTTTTTACAAAGTTTATTTTTCTGGTTGCGCGCCGAACCATGAATCCAAGAATGAATCGCCGTCCGTACTATTCCAATGCAGGAGCCCGGTTGCCAATGCGCCTATCCGGCAAACAGCACGCACGCAGAATGTCGCACTCTTCCGCTGAGCATTGGCGATGCAGTAACGGGAGGGGCAATAACGCCACCGTTACTGTTTCACGAAGTGAGTCTTCTGAACATCGAGTGGATGTGCTACAAGGTATGTCACATGCTCGGCATCCCCGCGCGCTTATCGTGTGGCGGCCGAAAGAACAGGGTTGATTTCGAACGGCGCCCAACGGCCCTCCCCGCCCGTCGGTCCGGTTCGCACTGCATCCTCCATGTCCACTGGTTCAGCGCTGGAATGGCCTGATCACGAGCGAGTATTGGCGTCCCTGATCGCGCAAGTCGCCCGGGGAGACGAGCGCGCGCTGGCGCAACTCTATGATGTAACCAGCCGCATAGTGTACGGCTTGTGCGTGCGCATCGTTAAGGACCCATCAGCTGCCGAGGACATCACTCTCGAAACCTATCTGCAGCTGTGGCGCACAGCGGAATCGTACGATCCTGTTCGTGGCACAGTCACCGCATGGCTGCTCATGGTGGTGCGCAGCCGTGCCATCGATTGGCTGCGTGCGCGCAGATCTCGCCGTGCCGAGCTGGAACAGAACCTGGATGAGGTTTTTGATTTGCAGGATGCGCGTCCGAGCCCGGAGCGCGTCAGCATCGATGCGGGACGCGCGCGGGTCATTCGGGCGGCCATGGAAGGGCTTCCGGTTGAGCAGCGGCGCGCTATCGAGTTGACTTACTTTGCGGGGCTGAGCCACAGTGAGATAGCAATCAAGACGGGCCTGCCGATTGGCACCGTGAAAACGAGAATACGGTTGGGTATGATGCGGCTTCGTGAATTACTTGGTCCCTACTCGGAGGGATTATGAGCAACCCGAGGGACGAGACCGGCACGGTCCACGAACTCGCGTCGCTCTACGCGCTGGGTGGATTGGGCCCGGCCGAGGAGAAACACTTCGAAGAGCACTTACGCATGGGCTGCGAGGCGTGTTCTGCCGAACTGCGCTCGCTCGAAGATGTCACCTCGGCACTAGCCGCTTCGATTGCAGTCGAGCCACCATCGCAGCTGCGTGAGAGACTTATGGCCCGGGTGACACGGATGCCACGCACTCCGGGAATTGCCTACCACGAGGCCGGTGTGCTCATCGCGCGTTCCAAGGAGATCGACTGGAAACCCTTTGCTCCCGGTATTACCTTCAAGCCGCTGTACCGCGATAAAGCTCGCAATACAGACACCATGCTCGTACGCATGGAGGCCGGCTCGCGTATCCCTCGCCACCGTCACGCGCAGATTGAAGAACTATTCGTGCTTTCGGGAGACTTACATGTCGAAGATCAAGTGATGTTTGCAGGCGATTATTGCAGGGCCGATCTCGACTCAGTGCACGATCAGAGCTTTTCTGAGACCGGCTGCGTCTTTCTACTGATGGCGTCGCCGGACAACCAACTTCTTGCCTGATGCATTACGCTGAACTCTGATCGTATTCGGGATGCGGCACCGGGCCTCTGCTCCCGGCCGGAACAACGATCGTGAAGCACGCTCCTCCACTGGCCACGTTGGCTACTGAAATGCGTCCCCCGACGCGCGACAGAATGTTCTTCACCACCCACAAACCGATGCCCGTGCCCTTCTCGCCCTTGGTGCTGTAGAAGGGCTCGAAGATACGATCGATCTGCGCGGCTTCAATCCCGCAGCCGCTATCTCGTATCATGACCCTCACTTGCTCCGATCCGAGCGCTTCGACCTCGAGATCGAGTTTTCCTCCGCGTTCCATGGCGTCAATAGAGTTGCTGATCAGGTTGTTGAACACCTGCCGCAGATCGCTGGAGTGAATCATGACCTCGCCGTGGGTCCGATAGTCGCGCCGTACCTCGACCCCCAGGATCTGCAGCTTGGGCTGAAACAAGGCGCAGACATCATCCAGTACGGTGGTCACCTTCACCGAAGCAGGCTGGCTGCTCTCGCGATGCGGCGCCAGGGTCTGTTTCGTCAGCTTCGCCAGTCTTGTAATCTCTTCTTCCGCTAACTCCACCAGCTCCTGCGCAGTGGCATCGAGATTCGGATTGCCTTTCAACAGATGCATCATGTTGAACAGGGAGTCCAAAGGATTATTGATCTCGTGCGCGATCGTGGCCACCAGCCGCCCGGTGGAGGCCAGTCTGTCGGAGCGTTGGAGAGCCAGTTCCAACTCGTCATTCAGTTTCCTAATCTGCGCCTCGGCTAGTTTCCGCTCCGTCACGTCGCGGATCGCCGCTGTCACGACGGTGCCATCCTCGGTGTTCAGGGGACTTAAGCTGATCTCTACCGGAAACTCTCTTCCATCCTTGCGCAGTCCGAACAGTTCCAAGCCAACTCCCATGGGACGGAGGCGCGGTTCGCTAAAGAATCCCTCCCGATGCCGAGGATGCTGCCCCCGATAACGCTCCGGAATCAGAGTTTCAATCCGGCGGCCTACCAACTCCGCCCGCTCATAGCCAAAGAGCTTTTCGGTCTGAGCATTGACCAGCACAATCAAACCAGCGCTATCTACCATGACCATGGCGTCGGGCGCCGCTTCCAGTAAGGCGCGGAATTTGTCTTCAGCCCTCTTTCGTACAGTCAGATCGCGAATCGCACTACTTACCAGGACGCCCTCAGCCGTGTGAATCGGACTGAGGCTTATCTCGACCGGAAATTCTGTCCCATCCTTGCGCAGGCCAAACAATTCCAGCCCGACGCCCATCGGCCTTGGCCGCGGATCTTCCACATACTCGGTCCGGTGTCTCAGGTGGCGACCGTGAAAGCGTTCCGGCAACAAAATCTCCACCGAATATCCCAGCAGTTCCTTGCGCGAGTAGCCAAACAACTGCTCCGTCCGGGAATTCACCAGGACGATTCTTCCCTTCCCATCAACGATGACCATGGCGTCGGGCGCAGACTCGAGCAGTGCACGAAATTTGTCTTCTTCGGCTTTGCGCTGGCTGACATCCCTTATGGCACTGATGACCACCAAGCCTGCGGGGGTTTCAACCGGGCTTAAGCTGATCTCAACCGGAAACTCACTGCCGTCCTTGCGTAACCCCAGGAGATCGAGCCCAACCCCCATGGATCGGGTGCGTGGCTCGCTGAAAAACCCCGCACGATGTCCCGGATGTTTCGACCGAAAGCGTGCCGGAACCAAGGCTTCAACTTTCTGGCCTATCAGCTCGTCGGCTCCATAGCCAAAGAGCTTCGAGGTTTGTTCATTGGTGAGGACGATGAGGCCATCGCGATCCACGACGACCATCGCGTCAGGCGCCGCATCCAGCAGCGAACGAAACGTGGCGGGGATCTGGGAACCCTCCCAGTGTCCAGGCAAATCGGCACTCATGAAATCACCACAGGACTGAACAGCTTCTCGCTCTTTGCGGCGGGCTCGGCCAAAGGCGTAACGTCAGAGCAGCATATGACTACACCAACTCCGTGTCAATTCGGGCGAGGTCAGTAGATCGGGTGCCGTGAGCAATATTTTCAAGGAGTCGTCACGCCTCAGCCGATTCAGGTGAGAACCCGCCAGCAATGGCGGGTTCACCGGGGGCTGAACTTCGAGTACTACTTTAGGGATTTAAGATACGCCACCACTGCGGTTGCGTCGGCGCGATTCATCCGATACTGAGGCATCGGAGGCCGCGGCGGGTTGCCGCTGGGATCCTTCCCCGTCATCAGCAACGCAATGGCTCTTTCCGTGTCCCATCCGGGCAGACCCGCGATGGCTGGGGAGGTGTCGGCCCACGCGGGAAACTTTACCAGCGGGCCGAAAAACAGCTTCGTTCCCTGAAGCCACTGCGACTGGACATACTCTCCCTTGTCGTTCATTGGCGTGTGGCAATCGGGACATCCGGCAATGGCCTTCACAAGGTATTCTCCGCGCACGATTTGCGCAGTCGTTCCCATCTTCGCGACATGCGCCGGCGCCTGAGCGGACGCCATTTGCACCACCACAAAAGACAACGCGCCCAACCCCACAACCATCTTGAAACGCTTCAAGATCGTCAATTTGTTCTCCTGGATCGCGTCCTTGGGAATTGCGTGTTTCGGCCTCAAGCGTAACAATTCCGGCAAGAAAATGGGGATGAATATTCCAGTCGCGTCCCCAGAATGTCAATAGAAGCATTAGAACCAGTGATGCAACAAGCTCGTTCCGGTACCAGCGATGATTCCGAGGACCATTACGGCGCCGAAGATAGCAGTCGCAGTTCGCCAGGATAGACTTCGTCCAACGATGAGGTAGGGATAGATGCTGAAGGCCCCAAGTGTACACAGCAGCGTAACCACGTAGGGTAAAGGAACACCACGAGCCATCAGCACGAACGCGACCGCTACATCGAAGGCCATCGGTACCGGCAGGAACGTACCAATCAGGGCAAGCAGGATGATTCCCACAAGACTCACAGTGGTGGGAATGTGGCTGACCGGCAACAACTCCGCCGTCACCGCACCCAGCAGTGCCGCTAAAACCATCAACGGAACCGTAATCACCAGGATGCGAGCGAGATTCCTGAGAAACCGTTTCAGCGTGGTCCCAACTTCGAGCGCCGCACCTGTCTCGCATGTGTCGGGCAGTTGAACGTCGAGCCCAACGGGTTTGGTTTTCGCAATCAGCGGAACCAGAGCCAATAAGATTAATGGTACGGCAAGACGTACGAGCGCCACCGGCAACGGGAACAGCGAGAACGCCATTGCCAGCACAACCACGTTCAGCAGCGGAGAGCTGATCATCGTGGCCAGCACGGTCTGCGTACTCGCTCCGGAGTCAACAAGGCCCAGGCCGATTGGCGCAACGCAGTTGGCGCACACTCCCAGAGGAGCGCCGAGAGCGGCGCCGAACAAGGTATTGGAGGCTGCACTCTTGAAGCGACGCCGAGGAAGCAGCGGCAGCAACGTGAGCATTGCGGCGCCAAAGCAAATACCGAATGACATGCCGATACGGTTGGCCCACATCCAGTTGACGGTCGTGCGGCCGACGCGGGCGGCTAGCGGCATGTCGGGTGTTACGAGCACGAGCGCATCGAATGTAATAGGCGCAGTTACCTTCACCGATCGGCCGGCATGCAGTTTTTTCAGTAGTGCTGGATACCGTGAATCGACCCAGAAGTACGACGCCATAGCCAATGCGAGCAAGGCCGCCACCACAATCTGTACGGTGTAACGCTGACGCGTAGAACCGACCTCGACCCTCCCCACCGCCGCATCCAACGAACTCATAGCCGCTCTCTCAACGCAGAAGTGTGGGTATCAGTTATGACGACCGGATGGTCCGCAGACGGAACGTCGACCCGGTTGCTCTCTCGACAGAGTTGACCCCACAGCGTTGCCTCGGAGCGTAACGATGTCAATGGGGGCGAGCAATACTACGAAACCACTAGAACTGCGAACGTAACCGAGATCGGATGGGCGATAATGTTGCGCTATGCCGCTTCCACCGACTTCCCGCCGCGAATTCCTTAGCCGCATGGCCATGTTGAGCGCTACTCTCGCGCTGCCCGGCCGTAAGCTTTTCGGACTCGACGGAGCGACGCCCAACCCGCCGCTCAATTTGTTTGAGTACGGCGACGTGACCATCACCAGCCAGCCTCATCAAGCGCAACTTGATAGCACGCACGAAATTCTGATGGGGCTCAACGACGACGGGTTGATGAAGCCGTTTCGCGAGATGTCTGGTCTTCCGGCGCCGGGTGAAAACCTGGGTGGCTGGTACATGTACAAGGCCGATTACGATTACCGAAAAGACAGTGCAGGCCTTTGTCCCGGCGGAACGTTCGGACAGTGGGTGTCGGCGCTCTCGCGCCATTACGCCATCACCGGCGACAAACCAACGCGTGAAAAGGTGCTCCGGCTCAATCAGCTCTACGCCAAATCCGTCGGCAGCGGCTTCTTTGACTCCAAGAACCGCTTCCCTGCTTACTGCTACGACAAGCTCGTGTGCGGACTGATCGACGCTCACCAGTTTGCGCACGACCCCAACGCTTTCGCGATCCTGCAACAGACGACGGACCTGGCGCTACCGAATCTTCCTCCGCACGCTGTCGATCGCGAGCAAAGCTGGCGGGCAGGGAAAGAAGGCGACATCTCCTACAACTGGGACGAGTCCTACACGTTGCCTGAAAACCTCTTTCTTGCCTATCAGCGTGGAGCCGGCGATCGCTACAAAAAGTTGGCCATCCGTTATCTCGACGATGCAACCTACTTCGATCCACTGGCGGCGGGAGTGAACGTCTTCCCGGGCAAGCACGCCTACAGTTACGTCAATGCGCTCAACTCCGCGATGCAGGCTTACCTCACGCTGGGAAGCGAAAAGCATCTCCGTGCGGCGCGCAACGCGTTTGAAATGCTGGTGACGACCCAGAGTTTTGCTACCGGCGGCTGGGGCCCAGATGAACAACTGCGCCAGCCCGGCATAGGGGCGCTCGCCGCCAGCCTCGTCGATCAGCACCAGAGTTTCGAGACTCCGTGTGGCGCTTACGCTCACTTCAAGCTCACACGCTCGCTGCTGCGCGTCACCCGCGATGCGCGCTATGGCGACAGCATGGAGCGCGTGATGTACAACACCGTTCTGGGCGCCAAGCCGTTACAGACCGACGGGACTGCGTTCTACTACTCCGATTACAGCTATCAGGGGAAGAAGGGATACTCGCGCCACCATTGGCCGTGCTGTTCGGGTACGCTGCCACAAATCGCCGCCGACTACCGCATCAGCGCAGCTTTTCATGACGGCCCGGACCTGTATATCAACCTTTATCTACCGTCGATGGTGCGTTGGGATCTTGCGGGTTCGCAGATTGAATTGACGCAGAGCAGTGCCTATCCCTACGACACGAATGTGCGAATTCAGATACGCACTTCACGGCAACAGGATTTCGCGCTGCATCTACGGGTTCCGGCTTGGACGATCAGTCCATCGCTGTCAGTCAATGGGAAGCGTCAGAGCATTGAGGTTCAACCGGGCACCTTTGCGGTCCTGCGCCGCCAGTGGAGATCGGGCGACGTAATCGAGCTTGACTTGCCGATGACCACTCGTCTGGAAGCCATCGACCCGCAGCATCCGGATATCGTTGCCCTAATGTATGGACCGCTGGTGCTATTTCCGCTCACTCAGTCGGCCCCGCAAGTGGGTCGCGCTCACTTGCTCGCCGCCAAACGCACAGGCGCCAGCACGTGGCAAGTCGAGACTACGGACGGCCCGATTTCTCTCGTTCCGTTCACCGAGATCGACGAGCAGGCTTACACAACCTACGTTCGCGTTTCGTAAGAAGACGGGTGAGGTAGAAGTAGCAGTACGCCATCAAAGTGACTTCTTTCCGGAAAACTCGGCAACGAAAAGCGCTCACCAGCGGTCTAACTAAACAGGAGCTTCATGATCAGCGGCCCCAAGATTGCGGTAGCAAGCGCCGCCTTTTTGGCGATTGCCGCGGTCTTGTGCATGGGTCTGTTGCTTGCGACAGCCGCCTTCGGTTCGACGGGCGGTGCATCGGGTTCATTCCGCGCGATCACGAAAGACGTGACGGATGTCAACATCCCCTGGATTGCGCTGGTCGTTCCCTTTCTGCTGCTCGTGGCAGACTCACCGGTTCCCGTGTTCGTTGCCTACTGCCGCCGTCCCAGCCGCTCTCCTAACCCCGCCCTGCGCTGCTAACCCTCACACGTCCCACAGGCACTCGGCCCTTGTCGTGATGGCGAGGGCGCGAAATTCTACGAACCCACAGATCGCAATTTGCGAAGTGAATTCTTTGCTTAAAAGGAGATGAACCATGAATCGCATGAAAACTATGTCGCTCTCGACTCTCTTTTTTCTCGGCACTCTCGGACTCGGCAGCGCTTATGCCGCTCCGGCATCGGCACCCATCACAAGGGGAGCCACAGAAATCACGGGTTGCCTGCAACAAGGCCCAGACGCAAAGGAGTACTTGATACAGGCAAGCGACGGTACGAAGTGGGGCGTCAACGAAGATCGCGACATGATGCTGAACGATTATGTCGGTAAGACCGTGACCATCGCCGGTGATCATATCCGTCCAACGGCTGCTGAGCGGACGGATGGCGGCGCAAGTCGCTATCTGCTAGCGCGAGATGTAGTGGTCGAGAGTCAGGGCTGCCAGAAGTAGTTACTTCTGCAACTTCACGGGCTAACGGGCGAGTGTGGCGGCTTCTTCCACCTCGCCCTGGTTTTTTGGTCACTTCAAAGGCTGCAGGTGCGTTCTGCCGCTGCTTTCTCGGGTGTCGCTCGTGTGAAGGTTGGCGGACTGGACACCCGCCGAGGGGATTTCCATCCCGCCACTTTCGCGCTTGCGTATGATATCTACTCTGCTGTAAATCGTGTTTCATATTGTTGCTTCCGAACTGAAAGCGAGGGCCAATGCACTCCACTGGGCGTCGAATTCTCTCACCCGTGCTCACAGGACTAGCGCTGGTGGCGACTTTGTTCACATTTTCGTGCCGCCACAACGAAGATATCAGTCACAAAGACGATTACCAGCAGGCCTATATCTACGCTTTCCCGATGATCGCCTCCTATAAGGCGATGTACCAATTCAACATCGACAAGTCGGATCCGCAGTATAAAGGCCCATTCAACACGGTGCTCAGCGATGCCCAAGTCTTCACTCCAAAAGATACGGCGATCGTCACTCCCAACAGCGACACGCCGTATTCGATGATGCAGGTTGATCTGCGCGCCGAACCCATCATCTTCTGCGTGCCCGACATTGAGCGGAGCCGCTATTACGATGTGCAACTGGTGGACATGTACACCTTCAACTACGGTTATGTCGGCTCGCGCACGACCGGCAATGATGCCGGCTGCTACATGATCACCGGCCCCGGTTGGAAAGGCGTTGCGCCCGAGGGTATTCGCAAAGTCTTCCAGTCCGAGACGCAGTTCGGTCTGCTCATCTACCGCACCCAACTCTTCGGGCCCAAGGACATTGAGAACGTCAAGAAGATCCAGGCGGGATACACGGCGCAGACGCTGTCGCAGTACGCGCATCAGCCGGCGCCGCCGCCAGCACCCGCGATAGACTTTCCCAAGTTCACCGACGACGCTTTGAAGACCGACTTTCCCCGTTATCTAAACTTCATTTTGCAGTTCTGTCCGCAAGTTGCCGAAGAAGCTGCCATCCGTTTGCAATTCGCCACCATTGGCATCGGCCCCGGCACGCCGTTTGATCCGGCTCGCCTGACCGACGCCCAAAGGCACGAGCTTTCGCAGGCAGTCAAGGACGGTTCCGCCGCAATCAAGGACCGGGCCGACAACATCGGCACCAGCATCAACGGTTGGCGGGTTGGCTCTCCGTTTGGAAGTCGCGACTTCTATCATGGAGACTTCCTACGCCGCGCCGCGGCGGCAATGTCAGGCATTTTTGGCAACGACGCTGAAGAAGCCATGTATCCCATGACCAAGACCGACGGCATCGGCGCACCTCTCGACGGCAGCAAACACAACTACACGCTGACTTTCGCGAAGGACGCGATTCCTCCGGCTATTGCGCCGCCGAACTCGCTCCCTCCGGTAAATGCGTTCTGGTCGGTCACGATGTACGACGGGAAAACACAGTTGCTGGTGGAAAATCCGATCAACCGATACCTGATCAATTCGCCGATGCTGCCCAGCCTCAAGAGAAATCCCGACGGTTCACTTACTATCTACATTCAAAAAGACGAACCCGCAGGAGACAAGAAAGCCAACTGGCTGCCAGCGCCCAACGGGCCGATTTATCTTGTGATGCGTTTGTACTGGCCGCGAAAAGTTCCCCCGCCATCGATCTTGCCTCCGGGGGAAGGTACATGGAAGCCGCCGGGAATCCTCACCGCGCAATAGTTCGTGCCGCGCGATTTCGAAGCGTACTCATTGTCCCGCGAGGTTCGCGGCGATGTCGCCTGCGATGGGGACCATGAACCGTTCGCCCTGGTACGCCTTCACCATGCAG
This sequence comes from uncultured Acidobacteriaceae bacterium, assembly GCA_963738905.1. Taxonomy (GTDB): domain Bacteria; phylum Acidobacteriota; class Terriglobia; order Terriglobales; family Acidobacteriaceae; genus DASRAA01. The sequence continues at coordinate 298,843 of CAVTYG010000002.1, read as the reverse complement.
ACGATCCAGAGCACGAATGTCACGAACCCGATCAGCATCAGCAGCATGACTCCGACGCCGAAACCGGCGAAAGGCATGGCACCGAGGTCACCGTGATGATGCCATGGGCCCCATCCCCCATACATCCATCCCAGACCGAACATCACGGCGATGATGGACCGGATGATGTGGAGTCCTCCAAACGTCACAATCGACTGCGCGGCGTGGAACCGCACATACGGACGGCGATCGATCAAGTAGAAGATGATGCCAGTGAGCCATCCCAGCACGTAGCTGAGCGTTGCAGCAGCGTTCTCCGACAAGCCAGAGGTTGCCGGCTGAAATGGTGGCGCCGGCGGCCGCCATCCCGGATTGGGGGCTGCGGCTACCTGAGGTTGCCCGCATTTCTGGCAGAACTGCGCTTCTGCCGGAATCTCCGCGCCACACTTGGTGCAATGAGCCATCGTCTCCTCCTCAGCGTTGGAAGGCATGATACGCCAAATAGACAACCCGGCGTTTGTCAGGCAACCAGGCTACGCAAAAAGTCCTTGGCGGCTTGCGTGTCCGGCAGCGGTGGCAAGGGCACACCATGCTTTTTCGCCAACAGCGCAATCGGTTCGCGTTGCAGTGGCGACGGGCGGGAAGGACGAGTCTAGAGAAAAGGGCACGGAATGGTTCCGTGCCCTTTGAATGAGTAACTAACAGTCTACGCGGCTATGCCGATCTACGACGTCATTCTTCGCCGATAGATCAGGCCGCCAACCCCGCCCAGGAGCAGAAGCAGGCTCGAAGGTTCCGGAGTCGCACTAACAGTGACGGTTCCGTCCTGGTTTGGCATGTCGATACCTGCGCCGTTGGAATCGAGCAAGATCACGTTAAAGATGCTGACCGTGCTTGTACCTGCGGCAACAGGAGTGAAGTCAAAGGTGAGCAACACACCACTGCCGGTAACACCAGCGATTGCGGACTCGAGCGTATCGGCGTTGAAGCTGACCGTCCCTCCGACGTTGTCGATGACGCCCGGAATAAAGAACGTCGGCCCACCGCTCGGCAAAAAAGGGCCTTCCCAGACATTGGTGACCGACAGCACACTGGGATCAAACCCCAGGTCGAACTGAAAGGCATAGAGGTCGGTCACGTTGGTGATGGCAACGTCCAGGGAGAACATCTGGCTGATGTTCACCGTGGTTGTCGCCGGCTGGACCACAACATCGGCTGCTGCCGGTGTGGCCGCAAGGCCCACCAGCAGCGCCAGTGAGAACAGTGTCAGCAGTATCCTGTGCACGCGCAAAGTCATTTCTTTTTTCCTGCCTTGGATTTCGTCTTTACGTAGTTGGCATTCATTTGTTTCTGGCGAAGCTTGTTCAAGGGAACGTACTTGCAAACCGTGCCCTTGGGCAAATGACGGGACACATACGACAAGTCGATGATGTTCACGACGTTGTCGTGGTTGGTGTCGGCCATCGAGTTGAAGCCGGCCTGACCGAGGCGCAAGCCGAAGGACGCCTGGACGATGCTCATGTCAGTGCAATCGACCTGTCCGTCGCCGTTGACGTCGCCGGGGATTACCGAACTCGGAATGAGTCCGACCACGACTGACAGTCCGGCGATCCCATCGAAGGTAGCGCTGAGGCCGTCGGCATTGACGGTGCCGATGACGGTGCTGCTATACACGCCAGGCTCAGGAATCAGGTTGCCGGTCTTAGGATCAACCTTGAACAAGGTGAGCGTACTGCCCGGCGGCATCTGGTTGGGCAGCGGCAGAACCAGCGACATACCGGGAGCAGGCAGAGGCAGGTTCGGCTCAGGATTGAAGGAGAGGTTTACGTAGGCGGTTCCAGCAGCCGTGTATCCCTGCGGGATAGGCAGCTGGATTTGCTCCGTGAAGACATCAATGGAGACGTCGGTAGGCTGGCTCAACACACCCGGCGGGAAAGTCACTTCGGCGCGATCGCCGAACACGGCGTCCATCACGGTCCCACCGTTGCTGTCGAGATTGCCGTCTACCTGGTTGGACGGAAGGACGACTACCAATTGTGTGGGTAGCCCCATCGCCTGCAGTTGCGCATTCGTGAGGTAGAGGGAATTATTGTCGTTGTCGTAGGCGTAGATCTGGCTGACTTGCCATGTACCAGCCTCGCTGTACTGAGGCATGTAGAACACATATTGGTAAGTACCGTTGGTAGCGGTTCCAGCGATCCGGTTGTACGAACTGAAATAGGCGTACTGGTTCTGGCCCCCGGAAGGACTGGTGAAATACACCCAACCGTAGTTCACGCCCGAGAGGTTATCGCTCAGTCCCAGCGTCACTGTTACCGGCTGGCTACCCATCGTGGTGTCGATGAAATTAGGACCGAAGGAGAGGCTGGATATCTTTGGCGGCGTCGTGTCAGACGGATTGGAGGTAACTGCGATGGTGGTCGGGAAACCCATTGCCTGCAAGTTCGACGTGTAGAGGTAACTGAAATTGTTCGCGTTGTCCTCTAACGTCATGAAATTCACCTGCCAGTTGCCGGGCTCGCTATAACGCGGCATCGTGATCTGCCCTTGCCAGACACCCGAAAGCGGAGTTCCCGAGACCTGAGTCACGTAGTAATTGACCAGCCCTTGCCATTGTTTGCCGGACGGGCTTGTCAGATACACCGTGTAGTAGCAGTAGAAGCCGCAGCCGAAATTCACGCCTGACAGATCGTCAGTCAAGCCGAGGTTGAACGTGATGATCTGGTCAGCAGCCGACGTGTTCACTGCCGAAGGAGTAAAGCTGAAGCTGGTGAGTTGCGGAGGCGTCGTGTCGGGCTGCGAGATAACGGTGAACGTGGTCGGAAACCCGAGGTTCTGGAGGTCGTAGTTATAGAGATATTGCGTGTTGGTGTCGGTGTCTTGCAGGGAGATATAGGAGACCGACCAATCTCCCGCCTCGCTGTATTGTGGAACCGTGACCGAGCCAATCCAGGTGCCGTTGAGATTGTCGCCGGCGGCCAAGTACGCATAGAAGTACAGGTATTGGCCGGTTGTCGGACTCTGCAATGCTCCTTGAACGATGTTTACGCCGGACAAGTCGTCGGTGACGTTCATCGTCAACGTAACGGTTTGTGGTCCAGACGTCACGTCGACCGGATTAGGATCGATACTAAGGCTGGTTAAGACGGGAGGAGTGGTGTCCGTCTGGCCGTAAACAGCGGCCGGAACCATGACTGCGGCGATCAACACAAGTGACCAGATACCCAGAGTTACGGTTGATGGGCGAGCTACCTTTACACCTGCGACCATTGTGCCCTCCACAAAAGTTGAGTGCCGACCATAGTACAACTACTCTCCCCTAAATCACACCGAAATTTGTAAAGAATTTTGTGGGGGCTCGGTTCATTCCCAAAAACATGAAGGGCACGGAATTGCTCCGTGCCCTCTTTGCGTCTAGCGGATTGGGACCGAATTACGCTCCGCTAGAAGTTGCTGCGTGCAGAACGCGGAAGGTGCTGCCGCCGTTGCCCCAAACCAAGACCATCGCATCCTGTCCTTTGGGTACGCTGGCAAGGGCCTTCTGCACGTCCGAAGCGGTCGGCGTCTGCTGACGATTCACGCTCTGGATGACTTCACCAGGTTGGAGTCCAGCGTCTTCCGCCGGGCTACCGGGCTGAACACGCTGAATCAACGCACCCTTTACGTTCGCGGGAGCCTGGATCTGGTCGCGCACGTCGGAAGTTAGATCAGCAATACCGATCCCCCAACGCGGCTTGCCGTTGTCGGTGCTGGCGTTCAGTTCTTCCTTCTTGTCCTTGGAGCCGAGTTCTTCGAGAGTGACCGGCACGTTCACTTTCTTGCCGTCGCGGAGGACGTCGAGCGAGACCTTGGTTCCGGGACGCTTCTCGCTGACTTCGGCCTGGAGTTCTCCAGCGCCGGAGACCGTCTTGCCGTCGAGTCCGACGATAACGTCGCCGACTTTGAGGCCGGCGCGCGCACCGGGCGAGTCAGGCGTGACTTCGCTGATGACTGCGCCGTTGGCGTCCTTCAGGTCGAAGAACTTGGAGTTTTCCGGCGTGACATCAGTGATACCGACTCCGATGTAGGAGTGCTCAACCTTGCCGTAGCGCACAAGAGAGTCAACCGTTGGCTGCACGATCTGGGTCGGGATGGCGAAACCCATGCCGCTGAACGCTCCCGAAGGAGAGATCAGGAATGTGTTGATGCCGATGACTTCGCCGTGAGCGTTGACCAGTGGGCCTCCAGAGTTGCCCTGATTGATGGCGGCGTCGGTCTGTATGTACTGGCCAGGCTTGCGGGGGTCATCATTGTAGGGGTTCGGACGATTGAGGGCGCTCACGATGCCGCGGGTCACGGTGAAACGGAAGCCGAGCGGGTTTCCGAAGGCGAGAACGGTTTGTCCGGGGTGAAGCTGCGTGGAATCGCCGAGCGGAACGTTGGGGAAGTTGCTGCCTTCAATCTTGATTACGGCGAGGTCGGTGAGCGGATCGGTGCCGATCAGCTTGCCCGAGAACATGCGGCGGTCGCTGAGCGTGACCTTAATGTCGGTCGCGCCTTCGACGACGTGGTTGTTGGTGATGATGTATCCGTCGGGGGAGATGATGACTCCGCTGCCGATACCGTGCTGGAACTGCGGCTGCTGCGGCTGCATCTGGCCGCGGCCTCCGAATTGACGCTCGAAGAACTGCTGCATGTCGTCAGGCAGACCTTCGGGCATGCCCTGCTGCTGCATCATGGCTTTCTTCTGGTCAACCTTCGCGGTGACGGCGACATTGACGATGGCCGGCGTCACACGGGCGGCAACGGTCTCCATCGCGCGGTCGAGGGAGAGCAATGCCTCAATCTTGTTGTCGTCGAGAGGCGCGGTGTTGGAGTTGGCGGCCGCGCGCGCGGTTGTGGGTTGCAGGAAGTGGTACGCGCCGAGACCGGCAATCATGGCGACGGCCAGGACAGCGGCTCCAATGCTGCGTTTGGTGGATTGGACGGTGTTCATCGGTTATTGCTCCTCGGTGTCTAGGCAACTAAACATTTAGTTGACGTAAATGGTGTGCTCCTGGTGAGCAGGAAAATCGGCTAAATCTGTTTGGGAACCCCTCCGGTGATGGCGCGCTGTTGGCTCGGCGTAAGGTGTACTACCGTTACGCGCCAGAAGATCGGGCCGTCAGGTCCGAACTGCTCGCCGTGAAAGACGACGAGTACGGGCGATGGTGTGACGTCGATGGGGAAATTCGTCATCAACAGCGCGGGCAGCGGCAAATCCTCACTAGCCGCAAAATCAGCCGCCGTGCGAATCGGGTCCGCCAAGGAGGCACGGAGGACACGGAGTCTGCTCTTCCTTACTTCGTTCCGCACTTGGCTCTGGCGGCACCGAATCTTCGAAACGTCATGATGCCCGGCCGCGCCATTGCTTTGCGCGGCTGTTGCAGGCATCGTGTATTTCAGATTTACGGGCTGAAGGTGGAAGTCGGTGGGCTGCGGAAGTCTGCTGGTATCGACGGCCGCAGCTTCGTCCGCGCCGCTCGAAAACGTGACAAGGCGTGGTGCGCGAGAGACGCCGTAGGTGGCGATGATGGCGGCGAGTGACATCACGGCGAAGGCGGGTTTGCGAACGCCGGCGCTTCCCTGCTTGTCTTTGCGGAGGATCTCCGCGAGGCGCAGCCGTAACTGCTGGACATGACTCACGGCAGCTTGGGCCAACTGCACCCCGCGGCGCAGGAAGCTCTTCTCGGCGAGGCCGACCAGGGACTCGGCGTAGACGCGCGGGCTGAAGTTCGCGGCCAGCACAGCATCGTCGCAGGCCATCTCGCGCTCGAGGGTCAGGCGCGACTCGATGAACCATACCGCGGGATGAAAGAAGAAGATCGCTTTGGCCACCTTCTGGGCGAGATTGGTCCAGTCGTCGTAGCGACGGAGATGCGCCAGCTCGTGCAGGACAATTGCACTCAGTTCGGTCGTCGGAAGTTCCGCGAGCGTCCATGACGGGAAAACGACCATGGGGCGAAAATATCCAATGGCCGCAGGAACACGCACGAATTCTGAGGTACAGAGGGTGACGCTGCGCTGCCGTTGCCCCTGGGCGAGGATCGCACGCAAGCTGGGCTCGAGCATTTCAAGATTGACTGGCACGCAAGTCGCGCGCAGACGACGCAAGCGATAAAGGCCAAGGGCGACGTGCGACAGCCCCAAGGTCGCACCGACAATCCAAGCAATAAAAAGATATGCGGCGAAGGATGCGGGCAAAGTTACTGCTCCCGTAGCCAGGGCCGGAACCGAAGCTCTGGAGGCGACCAAGGAACCGACCCACGGGAAAACGACAATGGCGACAAGCGCAAGGAACCAGACCGCAAAGCGCGTGTCCGATCCCTGTCGGTGCACGAGACGGGAAACGGCCCAAGCGGTGGCGGCAATGGCGATTCCGGCCAAAAGGCTATTCAGGATGCCGTCGGCGGCGAAGCGGGCTAAGGCGTATGAGTGCATGACTACTCCCGCTCCTTCAAGTATTGCTTTAAACGTTGCAGCTCATCCTGGCTCAAGCCGGAGTCTTCCAGAATATTTAGCACCAACAGCTCGTGCGAGTTCTGAAAGAGCCGCTGCACCAAGTGGCGGACCTCGGAACGGGTGGCCTCTGAGCGCTCGACCAACGCCGCGTACACGTACGCGCGAGCATCTTGAGACTTGGCATGCGCGACGTAGCCCTTCTTCTCCAAGATCCGGACGATGGTTAGGACGGAGTTGTAGGCCAAGGGTTTATCGCCCGGAAGGTCGTCCAGCACCTGCTGAACGGTCGAGGGGCCCCGTTGCCAGAGGACTTCCATCAACCTGAGTTCGGCTTCCGTCAGGGTCGCAGATCGTTTCGGCGGCACGGGTATTGGACGGAGGTCAGCGAAAAAGGTAACTAATGGTTTAGTTGTAGAGGCGTGGAAAGGCCAAGTCAGCCGCGGATTTAGACAGACATCGCGGCTAAGCCTCTAACTGTCTTTGCGGTAGAGGAGGTTGCGCATGGCTTCTCGCCGGGCTTCGTTGACTTCCTTGGCGGTAGAAGGGTCGGCGGCGGCGATTCCCTGCTTTGCCTTGGGATCGCTGGATTCGGCTTCGCTGCACTCGGGGCAATGGGTGGCGAAACCGGGCTTGCCGGGCTTCAATTCGAACTCTTCGCCGCAGATAGCACAGGTTCTGAGAGGAAAAACCATAACTCTAAAATGATACAACCACGCGGCCCCAAGGTCAGCGGGGTCAGCCGAAATCCGGCACGGGATTGAGATTCGCAATAGAATCTGGCTGGTGGGTCAGGCTAGCGCCGCGTGAGGATGGTTTGAAAACCAGTATTTTTGAGATTTTTAAGATTGGGGTGGGGCCATCGAGTTCCCACACGGTGGGCCCGATGCGGGCGGCGCGGCGGTTTGCGCTCGACCTGAAGGAACGAGACTTACTGGGGCGCGTCGCACGGGTACATGTGGAGTTGTTCGGCTCGCTCGCGCTCACGGGACATGGACACCAAACGGACCGCGCGGTGTTGCTGGGGCTATCGGGTGAGAAGCCGGAGACGATCGACCCAGCAACCATTTACGAGAAGGTCGGTGACATTCGCCAGCGGCGAGAGATAAGGCTGCTCGGAGAAGTAACAATTCCCTTCCATGAAGACACTGACTTGCTCTTCCTGAAGACGCAGACCTTGCCGGGACACTCCAACGGAATGCGCTACACGGCCTTGGATGGCGAGGGCGTCGAGTTGTACTCGGCCGTCTTCTATTCGGTGGGCGGCGGATTCATTCGACGGGAGGGCGAAGACCCAGGCAAGTCGGCGTTGAAAGTGCCTCCCTTCCCTTTCCGCAGTGCGGATGAGCTGTTACAAATCGGCGAACGGGAGAAGCTGGCGATCTGGCAGATCATGCTGGAGAATGAAAAGACGTGGCGTAGCGAAGCCGAGATTCGCGCGGGCACTGCACGCTTATGGGACGTGATGGAAGCGTGCATAAAACGTGGGCTAGAAACAGAAGGCGTCCTGCCGGGTGGATTGAACGTGAGGCGGCGTGCTCCTCGCCTGGCGCGCAAGCTGAACGAACATGGAGCAGGCGATCCTCTGGCTCCGATGGATTGGGTAAACGTGTATGCGATGGCGGTGAATGAAGAGAACGCTGCCGGCGGACGTGTGGTGACAGCACCGACGAATGGCGCAGCGGGAATCATTCCGGCCGTGGGACATTACTACATGCGATTTGTGGAGGGCGCATCACAGGAAGGGCTGTTTCGATATTTCCTAACCGCTGGCGCGATCGGCATCCTTTATAAGGAGAACGCATCGATCTCCGGCGCGGAAGTTGGATGCCAGGGCGAGGTAGGTGTGGCGTGTTCGATGGCCGCGGGCGGACTGGTAGCAGCCCAGGACGGATCGAACCATCAAGTGGAATATGCTGCCGAGATTGGGATGGAACACAATCTCGGGATGACGTGCGATCCCATCGGCGGACTGGTGCAGATTCCGTGCATCGAGCGGAACGCGATGGGCTCGGTGAAAGCAATTAATGCCAGTCGTATTGCCATGCGGGAGACGGGTGAGCACAAGGTTTCGCTCGATCAGGTGATTGCAACGATGTTCCAGACCGGACTGGATATGCAGTCGCGTTACAAAGAGACGTCGTTGGCGGGGTTGGCTTTGAACGTCATCGAGTGTTGAAAAGCTGTTGTCAGTAGCCGGTTGCCAGTGGGCAGTATCGCTCTTCGCTTAGAAGGGTCGCGATTTTAGATTGCGCGCTTGCGCACAACTAACATGGAGTACGGGTACCACTGCGTAACCTCGCATTAACCCTTCGTAACAAAACGACACAGTACTTGTATCCGTCAAATAGGAAAATCAAATAGCAGGATTATTGCGAATGACCAGAGCTCTAACTCGCGCGGCCATCGCTTTTATCGGCGCGTGGTTTCTGATGATCGCGACTGTCTTAGCTCCGTCGAAAACGGTGGCCCAAGCGACCCCGGCATCCCCGCCGCTTGTGAAGGCGGTCGGTGAGATCAAATCAATTGGCGGCGGGAGCCTCACGCTCGCGACTGACGAAGGGAAGAACGAGACCATTGCTCTTCCCGCCAACGTGCGCGTGGTGAGAATCGCTCCGGGTGAGACCGATTTGAAGAATGCAACGCCTATAGAAGTAAAAGACTTGCAGAACGGCGATCGCGTGTTGGTGCAGGGTAAGACCTCCGATGACGGCAAGACCATGATCGCGCTGCGCGTGGTTGTCATGAAGCAGTCGGACGTGGCGGCCAGGCAACAGCAGGAGCGCGAGGACTGGCAGAAGCGCGGCATCGGCGGGCTCGTGAGTGCGGTCGATCCTGCGGCTGGAAGCGTGACGATTTCGGTGACATCGTTGGCAGGCAGCAAGAAGGTGCTGATCACCACGACAAAGAAGACTGCAGTCCGACGATATGCTCCGAACTCGGTCAAATTCGACGACGCCAAGTCGAGCAAGCTGGCGGACATTCATCCGGGCGACCAACTGCGGGCGCGTGGCGACAAGAATGCTGATGGTACGGAGTTCGCCGCCGATGAAATTGTAACGGGGTCGTTCCGCAACATTGCCGGCACAGTGACAGCAGTTAATGCCGGGGACAACTCGCTAACCGTGATGGACCTTCTGACCAAGAAGCCAGTGGTGGTGAAGATTGCTCCGGATTCGCAGATGCGCAAGCTGCCGCAGGTGATGGCGCAGCGTATTGCGATGCGGCTAAAAGGTCAGACGCCGGAAGGACAGCCCGCTTCTACCGGTGCACCGGCAAACGCAGCGGCACCGAGTCCCCAAGGCGGCGGCTGGCAGGGCCGACAAGGAGCGGGTAGTGGTGGAGCGGCGCGCGGCGGCGGTGACCTGGGGCAAATGCTGCTGCGCTTGCCAGCGGCCACTCTCAACGATTTTCAGAAGGGTGACGCCGTCATATTGGTTTCGACCGAAGGGACCGACGCCGGAGTAACGGCGATCACCCTGGTGGGCGGAGTGGAACCAATTCTCACCGCAGGCTCCCCCAGCCAGATGATGCTTTCACCCTGGAGTTTAAACGGAGCGCCGGGCGAAGCGGCGCAGTAAGGCAAGTGAATTGGTTTTCGATTTGAATGCAAAGTTAGGACGTGGATGAGAGCCGCTTCGTTTTTGTTTGTAATTCGAATTGCAGTGCTGGCGTCGCTTCTGGTGGCGCTGTGCTGCGGCCCTGCGTGGGCGCAAACGAATAACGCGTCCTTGCACGGAACCGTGACGGACCCATCGGGAGCGGCGGTGACCAAGGCGGGCGTTGCGATTATGGGTCCTGATGGGAACGTAGTGAACACGACAACCACTCAGACCGGCAGTTATGAAGTGAAAGGCCTCGCCGCGGGCAAGTACGGAATCAAGGTCACGGCCAAGGGATTCTCGTTGTACGAAGTGGATGGCATCGACGTTGGCCCCGGGCAGTCGCAGAAGATGGATGTGACGCTCTCGATCGAGGTGCAACAGCAGAACGTCGATGTCGCGGAAAATGCGGTTGGCCTCGATGTTTCCGCCGAGAACAACGCAACCCAGATGGTTCTGACGGACAAAGACCTCGATGCCCTGTCGGATGACCCGGACGAACTGGCGACGGACTTACAGGCACTGGCTGGTCCGTCGGCAGGACCGAACGGAGGACAGATCTACATCGACGGATTCACCGGTGGACAGCTTCCGCCGAAGTCGTCGATCCGTGAGATTCGCATCAACCAGAACCCCTTTTCAGCGGAGTACGACAAGCTGGGCTACGGGCGCATCGAGATTTTCACCAAGCCAGGCACCGACAAATACCACGGGTCGGTTGCAGTGCTGGGAAACTCGTCGTACTTCAATTCGACCAGTCCGTTTGCGACGGAAAATCCTGCGTACGACTCGACACAGTACACCGCCAACTTTGGCGGCCCGATCGGGAAGAAGACGTCGTTCTTCATCAACTTTGAGCGACGGAACATCGGCGACAATGCGATCGTGAACGCGTTCGTGCTGGATCCGACGACCTTCGAACCAACGCCGTTTGATACGTCCGTACCCATTCCGCAGACCCGTACTGTACTCAGCCCGCGGATGGATTTCCAGCTCACGCCCACCAATACGTTGAGTGTGCGATATCAGTATTGGCAGAACGATCAGGACAATCAGGGAGTCGGCCAGTTCTCCTTGCCCACCCAGGCATACAACGTAGCGCACACCGAGCAGACGCTACAGTTCAGCGACACACAGTTGTTCGGGACGAAAGTAGTCAACGAAACCCGTTTTGAATACCTGCGCGACCGCAATAACCTGGCGCCTGAATCCACCGAGACCACGCTCAACGTCCAGGGAGCTTTTGTAGGTGGTGGATATGGCCAGCAGTTCAATCTCGACAAGCAGGATTATTACGAACTGCAAAACTACACTTCCTGGTTGCTGGGCAAACACCTGCTGAAGTTCGGTGGCAGGCTTCGGGCGCTGCGCGACTCCAACTATGCGGACGCGAATTTTAACGGCACCTACACCTTCAATTCGCTCGAAGAGTATCAAATCACCGAGCAAGGCATTGCGGCCGGCTGGACTCCGGCACGAATCCGAGCGGCGGGTGGAGGCGCGGCGCAGCTCGCAGTGACCTATGGGACGCCGTCTACGGTGGTCACCTACTACGACGTGGGACTTTACGCTGGTGATGATTGGCGCTGGAAGCCGAACTTCACTATCAGTTACGGTTTGCGCTTCGAGACCCAGACGGACATCAACGACAGCGGGGACGTCGCACCCCGCATTGCCTTCGCATGGGGCCTGGGAGGGCGCAACAATCCAACACCGAAGACCGTACTGCGCGCGGGATGGGGCATGTTCTACGAGCGCTTCGACGAACAATATGTTCTCCAGGCAGACCGTTTGAATGGCACCAATCAGTTGCAATACATCGTGAACCAGCCAAACTTCTACCCGATCGTGCCCCCGCAAGGCAGCCCCTTGCTGGATACGGCGATCAGCTTCCCGACCAAATACCAGCTTGCTCCCGACCTTCGGGCCGCCTACATCATGCAGACGGCAGTTAGCGTGGAGCGGCAGCTTACCAAGAATGCGAATATCGCGATCTCGTACCTGAATTCGAAAGGCGTGCATCAGTTCCTGACGGCCAATATCAACGCACCGCTACCGGGAACCTACGATCCCAATAATCCAGCAAGCGGAATCAGGCCGTTTGGCGATGTCGGAAACATTTACCAGTACGAATCCGAAGGCGAGTTCGAACAGAACCAGCTCATCGTGAATGCCAACGTGCGGGTGGGCTCGAAAGTGTCGCTCTTCGGGTGGTACACACTGAACAATGTGAACGCCAACACTAACGGCGCAAGCACCTTTCCGAACAATGGGTACAACCTGGCCGAAAACTATGGCCCTACGATGTATGACGTCCGCAACCGCGCGTTCATCGGAGGCACGGTGGCTCTGCCGAAAGGATGGCGGCTGAATCCGTTCCTGGTGGTGAGTTCGGGGATTCCGTTCAACATCACGCTGGGCCAGGATTATAACGGTGACTCGATCTTTAACGATCGGCCAACCTTCGCAACGCCGGGGCAGACCGGCCCGAACATCATGGTCACCAAATGGGGCACGTTCAACCTGACGCCACAGCCGGGTGAGACAGTGATTCCGCCCTACTACGGGCTTGGGCCAGGGCGGTTTTCGCTGAATCTGCGGTTGGCCAAGACATTCGGTTTCGGTCCTGAGACCAAAAGTGCCGCGACGGCGGCGGGCGGTCCTGGTGGGTCGGGCGGAGGGGGTGGCCCTCGCGGCGGAGGCGGCGGGGGTGGACCTCGCGGCGGTTTCGGCGGGGGAATGGGCGGTGCGATGGGCCTCGGGAGCACAACTAACCGGCGCTATAACCTGACGTTCAGCATCAATGCGCGAAACGTGTTCAACAACATTAATTTCGCTCCCCTGGTTGGGAACCTCAGTTCGCCGCTCTTCGGACAGGCAAACGCCATAGCGGGTGGACCCTACGGTTCGTCCTCGGCTCCGCGAAAAATAGAGTTGCAGGCGATGTTTACGTTCTAGCTGTGCCCTGCTCGCCGCTCCCTCTTCGCGCGGCGTTGGGACGGGCCTCCGGCCCAACCTTGTCCCTAATTGGCTCAGGCTCGCAATATCAGCCGACGTAGGGTTGCCCAAACCCGTTTGACGCTGATAATCTCGGGAGCCAAGAATCAAGTCCCAAGTACTGTTGGCAGTGTGATTTTCACTGCGGTCAAACGCTCTGGAGAAAGGCGCTTTGCGCTCGGCGCTTGGAGTCCGAGACCTCGCGAACATGCAGGGGTTGCTGTCGAGGATATTGTTGACCGTTCTGGCAAGCGGTCTGTTGGCGTCTGCGCTAGCGCAGGGCCAGCCTGACGTCCTCACTGTCGATCAGGCGGTGAAGACTGCGCTGGCGAACAATCGCACTCTGAAAATCACCTCGCTCCAGTTAAGCGACACGAAGGAAAGTTATCTCGCCTTCAAGACCCATCGCTATCCGTCCTTTAATACTTACGTATTCGGGTCCCAGGTCCTCGCGCCCTTCAGCTTCACCGTGCAAGCCGGACAGTTCGGTACCTATCCGATCATTGGGCCGATTCCAGCAGTGAATACGCCGATAACGACCGGTCAAGTGTTCACCGCTTACGTGGTCGGCACCGCATCACAGCCGCTGCTGACGCTTTACAAGATCAACACCGCGCTCGCCGGCAAAGGCCTCTCGGTGGATATGGCTGCACAACAACTGGTGGGTAAGCAGCAGAGCGTCGTGGCCAACGTCCGGGAAACCTACTACACCGCACTGGAATGCCAGGACGGTATTAATGCGACCCAGGCCAGCATCCAGCAATACGTGGAACTCGAGCGAATCTCGTCCCAATATCTGGCGGAGCAAGTAGTGCTGAAATCCGAGCTGCTGGAAATCCAGGCCAAACTGGCGCAAGAGAAGCTCTCGCTGTTGAAACTGCAGGACCAGCTCGCAAACGCCAAAGACATGCTCAACAATCTGATGGGGCGCGATATCCATACTCCATTCCAGACGGCGCCGGCAGCGGAGCTCTCGCCCGCGGAAGACAACCTCCCGACGGCGGAGTCGAAGGCGTTGGAACAGAATTCAGACATTAAGGAAGCGGAGATCACGATCAAACAAGCCGAGAACATGGTGAAGCAGGCGAAGGCCAAGTATCTCCCTGACGTGGACCTTTCGGTACATTACCTGTCGCCATTCGGGGTGAATTTCGTTCCGACTAACGTCGCCGGCTTAGGCATCGAGTTCAATTGGGAGCCGTGGGACTGGAACCGCCGCAAGCACGAGGTAAACGAAAAGACCATCAAGGTCGAAGAAAGCAAAGTGAGCCTCGACGAGACGAAATCGCAAATCCTGTTGAACGTTGACCAGGCTTATCGCGCTGTACACGAGGCGCAGGCTGCGGTGCAAGCGGCGGATGCGCTTCGCGAATCAGCACGCGAGAAGCTGCGCGAAGTGACCGAGCAGTATGGGCAGAAGACCAAGCTCCTACGCGACGTACTGCAACAGCAGGCAAGCGTGGACAAGGCGAACGCGGATTACAGCGAGGCCTTGGCATCGTTCTGGACGGCGAAGGCGAAACTGGAAAAGTCGATGGGCGAGCAATAGAGAATCGGTAATGCCTCAGTGCAAAGTCCGCCTTCGGAGGCGAGAGTTTATGACTGTGAAAATACGTCTCAATTCGCTGCCTGTCGCAGTGGCGCTTTTATTTGCGGCGGTCGGATGCCGGGAAGAAGCGGCGATCCAGAAAGCGCCAACCCCGGTACGAACGGCGGAGGTGCAGTCAATCGATGCCGGAACCAACAATACATATTCAGCGAACATACAGCCATATCAGCAGGTGGATCTGTCCTTCAAGTCGAATGGCTACCTGGCGACGATCAGACAGGTAAAAGATGCCGATGGCCACGTGCGCAACATCGACATCGGCGACTACGTAACCAAGGGAACCGTGCTGGCGACGGTACAGCAGGACGATTACACCGAGAAGCTGGCGCAGGCCAAGGCGTCGCTCGATCGCTCGCAAGCGGAGAATGAGCGGGCAAAACTTTCGTTTGGACGCATCTCGAAGCTGTACGAAGTGGGCGCCGCGACGAAACCCGATTACGACGACTCGCGAGCGCAACTGGACTCCACAACCGCCGCAGTCGCGAACGCGAAGGCCCAGGTCGCGGAGGCGCAAATCGCGCTGGGATATTGCGAGTTACGGGCGCCGTTCGATAGCTGGGTGCTGAAGCGCAGCGTTGACGTAGGTACGTTGGTCGGACCGGCGACGAACGGCTTCACGCTCGCGGACACGCGGTCGGTAAAGGCGGTGTTTGGAGTTCCCGACACCGCCATGGGACAGGTTAGGTTGGGCAGCACACAGGCGATATCCACGGAAGCCTTGCCGGGATTATTTACCGGTCATATCACTTCCATTTCAGCGTCCGCCGACCCCAAGAGCCGGGTGTATTCCGTCGAAGTACGGATCGACAACCCGCGAAATGAGTTGAAGTCAGGAATGATCGCGTCGATCACGCTGGGGGGCGGACAAGCGAACGCAAAGGTAATGGTGATACCGCTAACCGCGGTGATACGAAGTCAGGATAAAAAAGATGGCTTCGCGGTGTTCCTCACCGATGCATCGGGCGACACCCCGAAGGTGCATACGCAGGACGTGACCCTAGGGGATACATACGGGAACAATATCGCGGTCCTGAGCGGGCTGACCCTGAAAGACAGAGTGGTGACGTCGGGGACAAACATGATTCACGCCGGGGACACGGTACGGGTGATGGAGTAGAGCTTCGCTGAGTAGAGCTGACGCTCTGGATGGCATGCGTTAAATAACCATGGCGCACATGCACAAGTCGGATGCGGAGTACGTTGCGACCACGCACAACATGGCGCGCTACTTCACCGAGCACCGTCAGGTCGCGCTGATCCTGCTGCTGGCAACGTTTGTGTGGGGCTTCTTTGGCTACCGCAATATGCCGAAGCGCAAAGACCCGAACATTCCCGTACGCGTAGCCTCGGCGCAATGTCCATGGCCCGGGGCAACAGCCGAGCAGGTGGAGCAGCTCGTCACCCGCCCGATTGAACAGACGGTCGCCCTGAACTCGAGCCTGAAACCTCCCAGCCCCTCGGATTTCGGTATTCGGTCACTGAGTTTTCCGGGGCTTGCCGTTGTCTATATCCAACTCGGCGACAACGTGCAGGACAAAGAAAAACAGTTCGCCGATATGAACCTGAAGTTGAACCAATTGAGCCTCCCGCGAGGCGCGGGGCCGGTCCAGTTCAACAGCAATTTCGGCGATACTGCGGCGCTCATGCTCACCGTCGCGAGCCCGATGGTGACTCCGACCGAAGTGGCGCTGCGGGCCATTGCGATCAGGAAGGCAATCGAGAAAACTCGCTCGGAGCTGACGCCAAATGCACCGCAACCGCGCGTCAGCATTATCTATGCGTTTCCGTTGTCGGTCGCACCCGGACCTGTTCGAACCGACTTCGAGAACATTGCGAGCATTGCGGCGCGCAACAAAACGCTCACTGATTTGCATTTCTTCGATGGGCCGGGATATGTGGGTCTCGATGCCAGCACCTCGTTTGATGATGCGACGATTCGCTCGCGTGGCGAGGCGCTCATCCGGACAAACCTACATCGCTCGGAGATCCATCCGGACGCGTGGCAGCCGGCCATTATTCGCAATCCGGCCGAAACTGATGCGAGGCTCCAGGACGTCGCAGGGGCGAAGTACTCGTATCACGACCTCGATAACTACACGGACTTGCTCCAGCGCACGTTGCAGGGAGTTCCTGAGACGTCGAAGGTATCGCGCTCCGGTGTTCTGCCCGAGCAAATCTACCTCGACTACTCCCAGCAACGCCTGGCCCAGTACGGGTACGACCCGTCAAAGCTGAAAGACGTCCTCGGCGCACAAAACATCACCCTCCCGGCCGGGTCGCTGGAGGTTGGGCCGAAAGATCTGATCATCAATCCGTCGGGACTGTTTCCGGACGCGCAAGCGATCGGCGACGTGATCATCGGTGTGTCGTCCTCCAATAGCCCGGTCTATTTGCGGGACTTGGTGGACATCTCGCGCGCCTATCAGAGCCCGCCAACGTACCTCAACTTTCTTACATGGCGCGACAAAGACGGCAAGTGGATCCGCAGCCGTGCCGTGACACTGGCTGTTTACATGCGCGATGGCCAGCAGATTAACCTCTTTGGCCAGCACGTCGCTGAGAAGTTGAGTGCGGTCAAACAGTATCTGCCCGACGACCTGATTATGGTGCACACGTCGGACCAGCCCATCCAAGTCAAGGAACAAATCGATCTGTTCATGGACGCGCTCTATGAGGCCATCGGGCTGGTCGTCATCGTGTCGCTCATCGGCTTCTGGGAATGGCGCTCGGCGCTACTGATGGCGCTCTCGATTCCGGTGACGCTGTCACTGACCTTCGGGATGATCTATCTGCTCGGGATCGACATTCAGCAGGTCTCGGTAGCTTCATTGATCATCGCGCTAGGACTGCTGGTGGACGATCCGGTGGTGGCGGGAGATTCCATCAAGCGCTCGCTGGCCGAAGGCCAGCCGCGGATTGTTGCTCCGTGGCTGGGACCGACGAAGATTGCGACTGCGATTTTGTATGCCACGATCACCAATATCGTCGCGTATCTGCCCTTCCTGTTGGTCACAGGAAACACGGGCGAGTTCCTGTACAGCCTTCCGATTGTGATGACCTGCGCGCTGATTGCGTCCCGCTTAGCGTCAATGACGTTCATTCCGCTGCTGGCGTATTACATCCTGCGTCCTGACAAGAAGCCGGAAAAGCCGATCGAAGAGCGTCGTACGCAAGGATTTACCGGACAATATGCGCGGGTGGCAAAGTTCGCCATCGAGCATCGGTGGAAGGTCGCGATTGGCTCGCTCGCGTTCATCCTATTGGCGGGCTTCCTGTTCACTAAGCTGAAGACCTCCTTCTTCCCCGACGATGTGCAGTACTGGTCATACGCCGATGTCTGGTTGCCGAATGACGCAAACTTCGAGGCAACGAACATGTCGGCGCAACAGGTGGAGCAGATCATCCGCCAGCAGGCAGACCTGTGGGGTAAACAGCACCCCGGCAAAGACGGCAAACCGTCGGACATCCTGCGTTACGTAACCACGTGGGTAGGTGGCGGCAGTCCGCGATTCTGGTTCTCGCTGTCGCCCCAAGCGCTGCAGCTTAATTACGCCGAAGTTCTGGTTGAACTCGACGACAAGGACATAACCCCGGAATTCGTCGATCAAGTGCAACCGGTGCTCTCGGCAACGGTGCCGGGCGCACGCATCGATATGCGGCAACTGCAGACCAATCCGGTGAACTATCCCATCGAAATTCGCGTAACCAGCCGGGCTGATGTCGGCACGGCCCGAAGCGCGCAAGACATCCGTACGATGCGCCAGATCGCCTCGCAAGTCGCCGATATCTTGCGCTCGGCTCCGGCAGCGGCGCGCGTCCGCAATGAGTGGGACGCCGAAAGCGCCACTGTGAGCCTGAACGTTGATCCCGACCGCGCTAATCTCGCAGGCATCACCAACATGGACGTGGCAAACTCGGCGACGAGCGCGATGAGCGGAGTGGCAGTGACCGCCTTGCAGGATGGCGACCGAAATATACCCGTGGTCGCCCGCCTCGAGATGGACGAACGCGCGAAGCTCTCCGACATCCAGAACTTGTACGTGTTCGGTTCGTCGAGTAACAGCAAAGTTCCGCTGGTGCAAGTCTCGAGCATTGCCAATAGCATGGTTACTGATCGCATCGTTCGTCTGGACCACTTCCGAAGCATGTCCCTCTACGCCTTCCCTGCTCCCGGACACCTGGCGTCGGAGATCACGACCATCGCCGTGCCCAAGTTGCGAGAGTTCGAGAAGACTCTGCCCCCGGGATACGGCATAAGCATCGGCGGCGAGTTCGACAAGCAGAAAGTGGGGTTCCGGAACCTCGCCGTGGTGCTGGCGGTGTCGATCTCGGCGATCTACTTAGCGCTGCTCTTCCAATTCAACAATGCGATCAAGCCGTTCCTCGTCTTCGCAGCCGCCCCTTATGGTGTCGCCGGCGCGCTGATTGCTCTCTGGATCATGAATACCTCGTTTGGGTTTATGGCGTTTCTCGGGATTGCCAGCCTCATCGGCGTTATTGTGAGCCACGTCATCGTACTCTTCGATTTCATCGAGGAGATGCACGCCAGGGGCGAACCGTTCGAAGAGGCGGTGATTGATGCCGGCATCATCCGATTGCGTCCGGTCATGATCACCGTAGGAGCGACGGTACTGGCGCTGTTCCCGTTGGCGCTGCACGGAGGACCACTGTGGCAGCCGCTCTGTTATGCGCAAATCGGCGGATTGACAGTAGCAACCTTCATCACCCTGCTGATGGTCCCGGTCCTGTATTCGATTATGGTGCTCGACTTGAAGTGGCTCACGTGGGAAGAAAAGAAATCGCCGGAAGCGCAGCCGAGTGTCGCAGGCCAGCCGGTTCCGGAAGGTGCGTAGATTCTGAGACATCTAAGGAGACAACAATGAGTTTGAAGCTTCGCGCAAACACGAAATGGGTGGCTATGGCGTTTGCGGCGCTACTCGCAATGACCGCGATTGCAAGCGCACAGGCCGGTGGCCCCGAGTTACAGCAGAAACTCCAGGCGCTCAGGCAGTCAGCGGCGGCCAACCAGCAAAAGCTGCACAAGTATCAATGGACGGAAGTCCAGCAGGTCAACTTTAAGGGTGAAGCCAAGCCGCAACAACAGTTCATGTGCCAGTACGGGCCTGACGGCAAAGTGCAGAAATTTCCCATGGGTCCTCAGCAGCAGCCTTCCGGCGGAAAACTAAAGCAGCGCATGATTGAAAAGAAGAAAGATGAGATGGAGCAGTATATGGGACAGGTGAAGTCGCTGCTGTCACTCTATGTTCCGCCGAATCCGCAGAAGATGCAGCAGGCGTTTCAGGCCCACAATGTCTCCCTCAGCCGTGATGCCGGGGCAGGCATCGTGAATCTCACGTTCAAGAACTACGCCCAGCCCGGCGACCAGATGGTGGTGGCATTCGACACGACGGCGAAGAAGATTAGCAACATCAATGTGAATACCTACCTCGGAGAGGCCAAGGACGCAGTCACGCTGATGGTCGATTTCTCCAGCTTGCCGGACGGCACAAACTACGTAGAAAAGACGGTACTCAATGTTGCTGCGAAACAGATTGTCGTCACCACGCTGAACACCAACTATCACCTCTTCGGTAAGCCAGGAATGTAAGGACTCGCCGGCAAACAATGCCTTGTGGTCTTCGTCACAAGGTACTCCTCGACACGGGTACTAAAATCGGACGGGAGTTCCGCATTGACGAAGACCATTATCGAACCATTTCGCATTAAAAGTGTTGAACCGATTCGCTGGACCACGCGCGCGCAGCGCGAAGACCTGCTCCGCAAAGCCCATTACAACCTGTTTCTCTTGGCGGCTGACGACGTGCTCATCGACCTGCTGACGGACTCAGGCACGGGAGCCATGTCAACCCACCAGTGGGCTGCGGTAATGGAGGGCGATGAAAGCTACGCGGGCAGCAGGAGCTTCGAGCGCTTTCGCAACTCGGTGCAGGACATCTTTGGCTACAAGCACGTGATTCCGACCCACCAGGGCCGTGCGGCTGAACGCATCTTGTTCAACGTCATGTGCAAGTCCGGTGACGTGGTACCGAATAACACTCATTTTGATACCACCCGCGCCAACGTCGAGTACGTGGGAGCGGAGGCCCTGGATATTCCGATTCCCGAGGCGAGGCAGCCTTCGACTAAGCTGCCATTCAAGGGAAATATGGACGTAGCGGCGCTAGAGAGCCTCATCTCACGCGTCGGCCGCGAGCGGGTTCCGCTGGTGATGCTCACAATCACCAACAACTCTGGTGGCGGACAGCCAGTCTCGCTGGAGAATGCACGGGCAGTCAGTGCCGTGTGCAGGAAGCACAGAATCCCACTTTATTTCGACGCCTGCCGCTTTGCTGAGAATGCGTATTTCATCAAGCTTCGGGAGTCGGGGCAGGAATCGAGAACGCCGAAGCAAATTGCGCAGGAAATGTTCGCTCTGGGCGATGGCTGCACCATGTCCGCGAAGAAAGACGGCATGGCAAACATTGGCGGCTTCCTGTGCACGAATGACGAAGTCCTCGCGCGGCAGGAGAAGGATTTACTCATTCTCACGGAAGGTTATCCGACATACGGCGGCCTCGCGGGACGCGATCTTGAAGCAATTGCCGTGGGAATTCAGGAGTCGCTTCAGGAAGACTATTTGCGCTATCGCATCACTTCGACCGCGTATCTCGGAAACCACCTGTCGGGGCACGGCGTGCCCATCGTCGAACCTCCGGGAGGCCACGCCATCTATCTGGACGCTCGTGCCTTCTTGTCGCATATTCCTCAAACGCAGTTCCCCGGAGTCGCCCTGGCTGCGGAGCTGTATCTTGAAGGCGGAATTCGCTCCGTCGAAATTGGGACCCTCATGTTCGCCGACGCTGCCAGGATGGACTTGGTACGACTGGCAATTCCACGACGTGTCTATACCCAAAGCCATATTGATTACGTGGTGGAGATCATTCTACGGGTTTGGGAACGGCGAGGACAGATCAAAGGCATGCGCATCACCTATGAAGCGCCCTTCCTGCGGCATTTCACCGCACATCTGGAGCCGGTTACGTAGGGTCGCCCATCAGCTTGGCGCTATGTTATCACCGGGTGGATGAAACATTTGTTTCACTACGGTATAAATACCCCGTGATGGCCTGGTTCGGGGACGCGCGTGCTGCTATGGCATACACGCCGCGATGCGACGCAGCAGGTTCTTATCCCGTCTTTCCTACGCTTTATTGCTACCGTAACGCAATAATCCAAACATACTAGTTCCTATTTGTGACCTCATGTCACACACATTGTGTGCATACGTCACCGACTGTGGGTTGCCCCAACAGGTAGGGTACGGGCAAGAACTGAAACGGTTGCTGCCAAAGTGAATGCACGCTGGAACGGGCAATACTCATGTTTTGACCTCGTCGCGCGGACGCCCGACTGTCCGCGGACGGTAGTCCGCGTTGGTGACATTGCCATCGGTGGTGATGACTTCGTCGTGATGGCCGGCCCCTGCGCTGTGGAATCCGAACGCCAGGTGCTGGACACGGCAACCGCGGTTGCGCGGGCGGGCGCACGCATCCTTCGCGGCGGCGCCTACAAACCTCGTTCCTCCCCGTATTCCTTTCAGGGTCTCGGTGTTGAGGGCCTCAAGATCCTCAGCAAGGCGCGCGACTGTACCGGCCTGGCGATCATCACCGAGGTCATGTCGGAGACCGACGTCGAGGTCGTCGCAGAATATGCCGACGTCATGCAGGTTGGCGCTCGCAGCATGGAAAATTTCTCGCTGTTGGAGCGTTTGGGAACCTGCGGGCGACCGGTTCTGCTGAAGCGCGGCATGACGGCCACGTTAGAGGACTTGCTCCGCTCGGCACAGATGATCGTTGCCTGCGGCAATCCCAACGTGATTCTCTGCGAACGGGGTATCCGCACCTTCGAGACCGCGACACGCAACACCTTCGACGTAGCCGCAGTGCCCGTGCTGAAGACGGTGAGCCATTTACCGGTGATCGTCGATCCCAGCCACGCGGCGGGCGTAAGGATGTTGGTGCCCATACTGGCTCGCGCCGCCGTAGTTGTGGGCGCTGACGGACTGCTGGTGGAGGTCCATCCGCATCCGGAGAAGGCGGCAAGCGACGGCGAGCAATCGCTGACTTTCGCGCAGTTCGACGCCATGATGGCCGACCTTGGACCTTATCTGGGGCTGCGGATCGGTCAGCCAGCATTGTGTTCCGCGGGAGGTCTTGCGTAGTGCTCCGGCGTGCCGCTCTGACTCCCCTGATTCTGCTTCTCGTTACCTACGCCGTCTGGATTCGCGTATCGGCGCAATCTTTACCCAACAATGCGCAGATGCCGCTCCTCTATACCGCCGCCGCACGATACGACTCTGAGGCGTGGCTGCGGGGCGGCGAACGCTTCCTCGACAGTGCGCAAATCATGGTGCGCGACGGAAACTCGTCGCGCCTGCTCATCGCGGAATTCGCGGCGACTGCTGACGCAAACGTTTCGTTTGATGGAACGCGAATCATCTTTGCCGGCAAACGGCGGCCTACTGATACCTGGCAGTTATGGGAAGTTTCGGCCCGTGGCGGCGACGCCAAGCAGATTTCACAGTGTGCCGGCGACTGTGTTCGCCCGTTCTACCTGCCCGGCAACCGCGTGGTGTATGCGCACAGGGCGAATGGCCATTTCGCGCTGGAATCGGTGCCTCTCGATGGTGGAGCGCCATTGCAACTCAGCTACGTGCCCGGCAATGCCATGCCCACTGATGTGCTGCGCGACGGTCGAATCTTGTTCGAAGCCTCGTATCCCATGGGCACAGGAACACAGCCTGAGATCTATACGGTTTATTCGGACGGCAGCGGAGTGGAAGCTTATCGCTGCGACCATGGGCAAGGGCGTGCAGCGGGCAAACAAACATCGGACGGCGACATCGTCTTTACCTCGGCGCACGGATTAGCACGCTTTACAGCAGCGCTGGCGCATGAAGTGAGCATCCCGGCGGCAAATGGCGAGTTTGCTGGTGACGTCCTACAGACTGACGAAGACGAATACCTCGTCTCCTGGCGTCCGGACAACAAAGCACGCTATTCGCTGCAAAGCTGGAATGCAAAGACGGGCGCTCTTCAGCCCTTGGTGGTGGCGAACGAAGTTAACCTGTTGCAGCCAGTCGTGGTCGCGCCGCGCGCAGTACCTAACCAACATCCTTCCGGCCTTCACGACTGGAACTACGCCAACCTGCTTTGCCTGAACGCCTACACCTCGAAGTACAGCTTCCCGGCGGGCGCAATCGCGGCCATGAGGCTTTACACCACAAACGAAAAGGGCAAACCATTGCTGCTGGGAAGCTCGGCCGTTGAGCCGGATGGCTCGTTCTACGTTCAGGTTCCAGCCGATAAGCCCCTGCAGATTGAACTCCTCGACCGCGCCGGGAAAACGCTGCACCGCGAGCAGGGGTGGTGGTGGATGCGCAAAGGCGAGCAGCGCATTTGTGTCGGATGCCATGCCGGTCCAGAACGCTCTCCGGAAAACGCCGTGCCTGCAGTCCTCCTCAAGACGACTACGCCCGTGGATCTGAGGGGCACAGCACCAGCAACGCACAAAGGGGGGCAATTAGTGTTCGCCCGCATACTCAGCATTCTCTTCTTCTCTTCTGTGCTGCTGGCGCAGTCGCCCTCTAGCTCAACGATCAAGTTCGAGGATGCCACGGCGGACTCCGGCATCAAGTTCACCCACAGCTTTGGCTCGCAAAAGCTGGGGTCTCTGCTCGAGGGCACGGGCGGAGGCTGCGTCTGGTTTGACTACAACAACGATGGCAAGCCTGACCTGTACGTGACGAGTGGCAAGCCGCTCGAAGCGGGTATGCACCCTTATCCTCTCAAGCAGCAACCCGAGGTCCCTCCGCACAACCATCTCTTTCGCAATGACGGTAACGGCAAGTTTACAGACGTCACCGATCAGACGGGCGTTGCGGCGAACATCTACGGCATGGCCGCCATTGCGGCGGACTACGACAACGACGGCCATGAAGATCTTTTCGTCACGGGCTACGGGAAGGCGATTCTCTTCCACAACAGGGGCGACGGCACGTTCGAGGATGTGACCGCGAAAGCCGGGATCGACGTTGATGGCTGGTCGATCAGCTCCACGTGGCTGGATTACGACAAGGATGGCTGCGTCGATTTGTTCGTCGGGCGCTACGTGAAGTTCGATCCGAAATATCGCGCGTACTATGCGGCCGACAACTATCCCGGCCCACTGGACTACGAAGGCACGACCAATCGTCTCTATCACAACAACTGCAACGGAACATTCACCGATGTGACCGCGAAGTCGGGAATCGGATTGGTGATTGGCCGAACCATGGGCGTGACCGCCGCCGACTTCGATGGCGACGGCTACCCCGACATTTATGTCGCGAACGACCGGACCGAAAACTTCCTTTTCCACAATAAGAAGGACGGCACATTTGAAGAAATCGCCGTCGATGCGGGCGTTGCGTACGGACAAAACGGCGAATCGACCTCGGCGATGGGCCCCATCTTCGCCGACGTCGATGGCGATGGCGTACTCGATTTGTGGGTGACCGACGCGAAGTACAACCGCCTGATGAAGAACCAGGGCAACAAGACCTTCGAGGACATCGGGCAGTCTTCCGGCATTTCGCCGATTACCGCGCAATACGTGAGTTGGGGAACGGGAATCTACGACTTCGACAACGACGGCTTGCTCGACATTCTGACATTCCACGGCGGCCTGATTCACCTCGTGCCGGAAGAGCATTCCGTGTATCGCGGACTGGGCAATGCGAAGTTCGCCGACGTGTCACGGCAGGCAGGGCCTATTTTTGACGTGAAGTCAGTGGCGCGCGGCGCCTGCTTTGGCGACTACGACAGCGATGGCAAGGTCGATGCGTTTCTGAACAACCTCGGCGCGCCCGGAGTGTTGTTTCATAACGTCTCCACCAACACCGGCCACTGGATCACGATTCAACTCAGGGGAACTAAGAGCAATCGTGATGGCATCGGTGCGCGCCTGGAGGTAACCGCCGGCGGAAAGAAGCAGGTCGCAGAGCGCGCGGCAGGCTCCGGATACCTATCGCAGGACGATGGCCGCCTCCACTTCGGATTAGGCGCCGCGTCGAAGATCGAGAAGCTCACCGTCAAGTGGCCAAGTGGCCACGAGCAAACGCTGGAGAACCTCAGAGTCGATCGCGTCCTCCTCGTCGAGGAGCCGAAATGAGCCGAGTCTCCACGCCGCGCTTTCTCGTCGGCCTCGCGACCATCGCCGTGGTGTTCGGATTGCTCGTTTTTGCGGCTTCCGTGAAAGCGACGCAGGATTCAGGCGAGGCCCACTACCGATCGCCTCGCGAGATGGTGTTATCGCCCGACGGCCATTGGTTGTATGTTATGTGTGAGGCCAGCGACGAAGTACGAGTGGTCGACACCCGCACGGGCACCGTAGTGAAAGCCGTTGAGGTTGGCCACGTCCCTCGCGGCATTTTCCTGTCGCGGGATGGAAGCCGGCTGTTTGTCGCCAACTCCTGGGACGACACGGTTTCGGAGGTCGATACCGCTTCCTTGAAGGTCGTCCGCACTCTGACGACGGGCTTTGAGCCAAACGGCGTAGCATCAGACCTCGATGGCAAGACGTTGTACGTCGCCAACCGCCTGAGCAATGACGTCTCCGTCATCGATCTGAGCAGCGGCCAGGAGATCAAGCGGCTCGCGGCCGGGCGCGGCGCAAGCTACCTCACACTCTCTTCGGACGGACGACTACTCTACTGCACCCACGTGTATCCAAAGATCGGCGCGCATCGCGCCCCTCCGGAGTCCGAAGTCACCGTAATCGACACGCAGCGCCAGGTTGTGACCTCGCGCGTGCCTCTGCACAACGTCGGCGGAGTATTTCACCTCGCCGTTTCCAGCCGATGGAAGACTGGCCGTCGCCGCGCAACTGCGTCCACACAATCTCGTCCCGCTGGCCCACGTCGAACACGGTTGGGCTTTTGGCGACTCTCTGGCGGTGTTTGGTCAGGACGTTGACGGCGTGGTCCAGGTACCCATCGATGAACTCGACCGCTACTATGCGATGCCTTACGCCGTTGCCATCACCCCTGACAAGCGCAAACTTTACGTCAGCAGTGCAGGTTCAGAAGCGATCACAGTCATCGACATCCCCACGATGCTCGCGTACGTCCGATCCGCTAACGGTCCGATAGCCAATGACCTGTCAGCCTCGGCGAATTATGTGATCGCACGAATTCCGGTTGGCCGTAATCCGAAGGGCCTGTTGCTCTCCCGCGACGGAACCAGGCTCTTCGTGGCCAATCGGCTAGACGACACTATCAGCGTCATCGACACAACTAACAACGATGTTGTCGTGTCCTCGATCGACCTTGGTGGGAGGAAGGACATGACATCCCTGAGGCGAGGCGAGAGGCTGTTCCACTCAGCCCGCTTCGCCTTTCAGGGCCAGTTCAGTTGCGCCAATTGCCATATCGATTCTACCTTCGACGGCTTGCAGTGGGACCTCGAGCCCGACGGGTTTGGCGTTGACATCGTCGATAACCGCTCCATCGAAGACCTCGGCGGTACCGAGCCCTTCAAGTGGAATGGCGGCAATCCCAACATGGCAACCGAGTGCGGGCCGCGCACCGAAAAGTTCTTTTACCGCTCGCAAAGCTACAACAGCGCCGAGCTGGCTGACCTGGTGACGTACGTGATGGCACTTCCCTATCGCCCTAACCGATACCGCCTGCCTGGAGGCGAACTGACCGCCTCGCAGGAGCGTGGCAAGACGATCTTCGAGCGCACCACGACGAAGACTGGCAAGCCCATTCCCGAAGCCAACCAATGCGCCTATTGCCATAGCGGACCAAAGTACACCAACACCAAACTCGCTGATGTCGGCAGCGGCAAACACACGGACCGGTCACCACTCATCGATGTGCCGCAGCTACCCAATGTCGTCTATTCCGCGCCTTATCTGCATGATGGCTCGGCGAAGTCGATGGAAGAGATTTGGACAGTCTTTAATCCCCACGACACTCACGGCGTGACCAACGATCTCCAGAAAGATGAGTTGAACGATTTGATCGAGTACCTGAGGACCTTATGAAATCGCGGCTTCTGATTGCGTTGCTGGTTTTAACCTCGCTTCCGCTGTTCGCGGCGACGCCCGACATGCCGCACTTTCGCTGGGAGAATTTCACCACCGCCAATGGACTGCCTGACAACCATGTGTTCACCGTGCTGGTGGATGGCAGCCGGATATGGGCCGCTACCGAAAACGGGCTCGCACTCTACGAAGACGGCAAGTGGAAGGTCTATACCCCGGCCGACGGTCTCGCACATCGCGCCGTGTTGTCCCTGGCGCTGGACAAGCGAACTGGCGACCTGTGGGTAGGAACCATGGGCGGCCTGAGCCGCGTCTCCGCAGGACGAATTGACACCTTCAACCAGCTCAACTCAGGCCTCAGCAATGACGTCGTGTACGGCGTCGCAGTTCAGGGTGATCATGTTTGGACGGCTACTGCCGCGGGCGCGAGCCGTTACAACACGCGCACCGGACAATGGAGCCTGTTCAACGAACGCAACACTCCGATGTACGAGATCTGGACCTACGCCGTAACCGTCGGTCCGGACAAGGTGTACTACGCAGTGTGGGGCGCGGGCGTTCTGGAATACGACATCAAGACGGAACGCTGGAAAGACTACAACGATCCCGACGGCGAGACCGAGATCGTCCTATTCAAAGATCAGGGACTAATCCACGAAATCACCACATCGGTAAGTTACGTGGACAGCATTCTCTGGGTGGCAACCTACTTTGGCGACAGCCGCTACGATGGCCGCAACTGGCACAACTTCCTCACCAAAGACAGCGGACTGCCCAGCAACTTCACCAATCAGGTGAAAGCCATCGACGCCAACCGCGCGTGGTTCAGCACCGACAAAGGCCTGGCGTACTACGACGGAACCAACTGGGCTGTCTATCGTCCGAACTTGAAGACCGGTGCACCTGAGATGACCTCCGCGATGCTGACGGAACCATCACCAACATTCCTGTGGAAACGGCGCCGGCCCACAATTACGCACTAGCGGTCGATTTCCAGGGGGACGACATCTGGGTGGCGACGGCAAAAGGTTTGAGTCACGGAATACGGCAGAAGTAAGAATTCGATTTTTTCGGGAGGCACCATGGCGGTACAGGACGTAATTGCAGAACTGGTGAAGTCAAGCCACGAACCAATTGAGAAGCGCGCCATCACTAATCTTGGCGTGCTCAATGAGGCCTATGACTACGCGAAGCCTAGCTCGTTTTCGCGCGGCATGCGTATCGACATCAGCAACGTCGTGATCCTGCTGATTTCAGGTACGGCGAGTATCGACGAGGGTGGCGTCTCTGTCCACATCGGCGATTTTCGTGCGCAGATGCGCCGTACGTACCAGAACATCACGGCGCTGCTGGCGGCCGAGGGCGCAACCTGGCACGACATTGTGCGCACGACCTGCTACCTGCGCGACATCGATCGCGACTATGCGGAGTTCAACGAAGAGCGCACCGCAGTTCTTCCGCGAGCAGGGACTCGATCCGTTGCCGGCGTCCACTGGTATCCAGGCAAAACTGTGCCGTCCAGAACTGTTGGTTGAGATGGAAGCCATCGCGATGTTCCGCAAGCCGAGCGTCAAGGAGTAGGAAATGCGTCGAGTTGTGCGGTTGGTGCTGCTGTTGGCGTTGGCTATTGCGGCTGAAGGGCAGACCTTTCAGAGTTGCAGCTGCGGCAAGAATCCGCCAGGCCGTCCGGCGGAGCGCTCGATGAAACCGTATGCGCAAGAGCCGGAGGACCTGCAACCGTTTTCTAAGTTCACGCAGCCCTACTACCAACACTACGTGGACCTCGTGGAATACAACGGTGCGGCGCGCGACATTCCCGTGGTGAAGGCCAGTGATGTAAGCGAGGTACGGATCGGATTTATTGGGCCGCTGGAGAACCATCCGGATGCAGCCCTGGGCAAGAAGCATGCTCAATGGCGCCCAGATGGCGATCGACGAAGCTAACGCAGCTGGTGGATACGGGGGCAAGCCGTTCAAACTCATGCTGCATAACGACTCCGCCATTTGGGGCGCGTCCAGCAACGAAGTCGTCAAGATGGTGTACGACGATGAGGATTGGGCGATCTTTGGCTCTATCAGCGGCGACACCACGCACATTGCGTTGCGTGCGTCGTTGAGGGCCGAGCTTCCTATCGTCAATAGCGCCTCCACCGACCCGACCATAGTCGAGACCATCATTCCGTGGTACTTCACAGTGCTGCAGGATGATCGCACCCAGGGCTACACCCTAGCCCGGCACATCTACACGGAACTAGGCCTCAAGCGCATCGCTCTTCTGCGCGTAAATGACCGCTACGGTCGCTTTGGGGTGGGCAAGTTCCGTGATGCCTCCCGCAGGCTCGGACACCCCGTCGTCATCGAGCAGAAGTTTTTCGGATATGACACAGATTTCACACACCAACTGAAGGTCATCCAGGAGTCACGCGTGGACGGCATCGTGCTATGGACCGACCAGCCCAAGGCCGCGATGATCCTGAAACAAATGCGCGACATGGGCATGACCCAGCGAGTATTCGGCAGCCATCGCACGCTGGGCGACGAACTGGTCGAGCAGGCAGGCGCGGCAGCCGATGGCTTCCAGGCGGTCTATCCATACGACCCATCGAGCAGCGATCCCGCGTGGCTTGCTTTCAACACTCGCTATCAGGCCAAGTATCACGAGAAGCCCGACCACTTCGCCGCGCTGGCCTACGACCAGATGCAGATCCTCTTGCGGTCCATCTGCGAGGCGGGCCTCAATCGGGCGATGATCCGCGATGCCCTATACGGAACCGTGACCTACAACGGCGTGACCGGGCCGATGCAGTTTGATCCCAATGACAAGCAGCTTCGCGACATGTACCTCGGAACGGTGCGAAACGGCCACATCGAGTATCGCAAGATGTCCATGCAAAAGGAGTACGCACGCGTCGGCGAAGACGGCGTCCAGTTCGCTGGCCCACCGACTCCGAATACGTCAGTAGACACCCCGAAGGTTGCAATTTTCGGTCCGGCCGCAGAACAACTGGTAAAGACGGTGTCAATAACAACGACGGATGGCCACAAGTGGGAGTTGGTGCCGGTTTCCTCGGACGTACCGTGGGGAAAGGCTTCCAACGAACTGGTCCGCGCCGTCTATGACCAGAACGTAATTGCGGTCATTGCGTTCGACCGCGCCTCCAGCCATCTGGCTGAGCAAATCGGAGTGAAAGCCTTCGTGCCGGTGATTGCGATCTCGTCAGACCGAGCCCTCACTTCTACCAACATTCCGTGGATCTTTCGCATGCCCGAAGGCACTTCCCTGGAACAAGCGTTAAAGACCCTGGCCGCAGCGGAGAATGAATCGGGCCCTAACCGCTCGAAGCTTCGCGAGCGCCTCGCCTCAGGAAAGCAGCTTGCCGGAGCCCAGTTTCAATCCACCGGCGAGCTTCGCTAGGCATTCACCTTCTGGGCGATGACCAGGTCGCCAATCAGCACGCCCTGACCCTTCACCGACGAAAAATCGTAGCGTTTCTCGCTGGCGCTCATCTACTATCCGAAACGTCCCGAGCGGAACAAATCCCCCCGCTCGGCGCACGAGGACTCGATGACCGTTGACATCCGGCAACCCTCTACGCCTGCAGGCGATCTTCCACCCCTTCCCTTGGCCGAATGGCAAGCCACCTACGACACGCTGCACATGTGGACGCAAATCGTAGGCAAGATACGCCTGAAACAGTGCCCCGCCCTGAATCACTGGTGGGGCGTCGCTCTCTACGTCACCGCAGACGGGCTAACCACTTCGCCCATCCCTTACAAAGACCTGTCCTTCGAAATCAGTTTTGACTTCATCGACCACAAACTTGTAATCGACACCTGCGATGGAAAGGTGCGCGAGTTGCGATTGGAACCGCAGTCCGTTGCGGAGTTCTACGGCAAATTCATGGCCGCCCTGGACGACCTCGGGATCAATATCCACCTTTACACAACGCCGGTCGAGTTTCCCGATCCCATACCTTTCGAAAAGGACACCACCCACGCCTCCTATGATGCCGAGGCTGTCAGCCGATTCTGGCAGATCCTGCGATGGAGTGACGCGGTGTTCAAGGAATTTCGCGCCGAGTTCATCGGGAAAGCAAGCCCGGTGCATTTTTTCTGGGGCAGCTTCGATCTCGCGGTCACACGCTTCAGCGGACGCCCCGCGCCTCCTCGCCCCGGCGCCGACCTGGTTACGGCCGAAGCCTATTCCCACGAAGTCAGCAGCGCCGGCTTCTGGCCCGGCGGAGGCGGCGTCGATGGCCCCGCCTACTACTCATATGCAGCGCCCGAGCCCGACGGTTTCGCCGAAAGCCAAGTGCAGCCGGCAGCGGCCTTCTATCATCCACAGATGCGTGAATACCTGCTTATGTACGACGACGTCAGGCAAGCTTCCGCGCCGCGCGATTTTCTTTTCCAGTTCCTGCGAACTACCTATGCGGCGGCTGCGAACGCCGGCAAGTGGGACCGCGCGGCCCTCGAACGTTCTGTAATCTAACCGGAGGATGGAATGCCAGACAGTTGCTCTCATCTGAAACAGATTAAAGTTACGAAGCCTACCACCCACGTATGCGAAGAGTGCGTAAAAATGGGGGACACGTGGGTCCACCTCCGCATGTGTCTTATCTGCGGAAACGTCGGCTGCTGCGATTCATCGAAGAACAAGCATGCGACCAAGCACTTCAAACACGGGGGGCACCCGCTGATGCGCTCCATCGAGCCCGGCGAGCGTTGGATCTGGTGCTACGTGGACCAGTTGGAGCCGGGCGAACTTGAAGCCTGACGCTCACGCAGCGGCCTTGCCGCGCATCGCGTTCCAGACAATCCATCCGATAGCGAGCAGCGTGATGGCGGCGATGATTCCCTGCGAGACGACGCAGTACAGGCACCATACACCGAGCACCTTCGCTTCGATGTTGGTGAGATAGAGAGCGAACGCCATCCCCACGAGGGCCGCCATCAACACCAGGCTGCGACGCCGCAGGAACGCAAGCACTGCGATAAGCAAGTATCCGGCAATACCGATGGCGGCAACGGGAACGCCTTCGATGGCGGCGTACGGACTGTGATTCACAATGCCGCAATCCCATTTCTCGTTAATGCTGCAGGGCTGCGTTTCCGTGCTGTAATGCACGTGAAGCGCGAGTCCGGAAACACCCACTCCGGCAAGGGCAAGAAGCACTAGCAGATAGCGCAATATCGTCTCCGGTCTCAGTGCAGTCGCGACAATCTACGATTGCCCGCGTAGCCAATACCTCGCGGCACGCGGCTGCTGTCTGTTTATCACACCCGCAAACTATGTGCTAGAATCCGCGTACTTGTGAGGCGTGGCGTCTCCATTTCGGTTCTGGCGGTGTTCCTGGTCATCGTGCTCGCGCCCCTGGCGCAGGCCACTCCGACCTGGTTGCCCGCTTGTTGCCGCACCGGCGGCCAGCACCACTGCATGGGCATGCCCGGCGCAGATGGTTTCCGTTCCTTCCCGAACCAGTGTCCCTACGTTGTAGCGCCCGCCGTAAGCGGTGCAATTTCCGCACACGTAGTAAAGTCTCTGCCCACCGCGCTGTTCGTGGCCGAATCCCGCGCCACAGCGCTGCCGGCCCCGTTGCCCGTCTCTCTCGTTTTCGACAACGCACACAAGCGCGGCCCTCCCGCCACCTAATCTCCTGGCTCTCCTGTTTTAGCTTTCCCATCGGTTTCGCGACGGCCAAAATCGGCCTCGGCACGCCGAACACCGGCAGTCGCGCATGGACTTTCGGAGATTGCTCTCGTGAATTGGCATTTCGCGCACTTACTACGATTTGCGCTTTTACCCGTGATCCTCGCGATCGTCACTCCTTGTTGCGCCACCGTATTCGGCAACATACGCGGCGTGGTGCATGATCCACAGCACCATCCGGTCGGCGGAGCGCACGCCACACTCCAAGCCAACGATTCAGCATTCAAAATGATCGCCAGCACCGCTGATGACGGCGAGTTCCACTTCGACGCCGTGCCTCTCGGCGCCTACACCGTATCCGTCGATGCCGCTGGATTCGCGCCCCAGTCCCAGGTACTCGTTGTAGTTTCCGGATCTGCGCCTGTGCTTCACTACCAACTCTCACTCGCCAGCGCGAAGGAGGAGGTCACGGTCACCGCCTCCCCCGAAGACCTGAATCCCGACTCGCCGCGCCGCGACATTCTCATCACCCAAGACCAGATCTCCCACTACGCCGGTGTGGACGCCGCCAACAGCTTCAAGATCATCACCGAGTTCGTTCCCGGCGCGTACATGGTGCACGACCAACTCCACGTTCGCGGCGGCCACCAGGTCACCTGGGCGATCGACGGCGTTCCCATCCCGAATACCAACATCGCCTCCAACGTCGGCCCGCAATTCAATCCCAAAGACGTCTCGTACCTGCAGGCCGAGACCGGCAGCTATGCGGCCGAATACGGCGACCGCACTTACGGCGTCTTCAACGTCGCTCCCAACACCGGATTCGAGCGCAATCGCCAGGCCGAGCTCATCGCCAGTTACGGCAACTACAACCAGACCGACGACTGGCTGAGCTTCGGCGACCACACCTCCAAGTTCGCCTATTACGTCAGCGCCGGCGGCAACAACACCGGACTGGGGACTCGAGACCGCCAACCAGCGTCAACCTGCACAACCAGGCCGAAGGCGGCGGCGCATTCACTTCGCTGATCTACAACCGCGATCCCAAAGACCAATTCCGCTTCGATGCCGGCATGCGCCTCGACTACTACCAGGTGCCGAACGACCCCGACATGCAAGCCGCCGGAATCAACGATCGCCAGCGCGAGCAGGACATCTTCGCCACCGGCACCTGGGTCCACACCTATTCGCCCGGCCTCATGCTGATCGTCTCGCCGTTCTATCACTTCAACCGCGCCGCCTACGAAGGAGGCCCCAACGATGTCCCCATCGCCACCGACAATCGCGCCTCCAACTACGAGGGCGGACAGGTCACCCTATCCGGCCTGAACGCCCGCAACAACGCGCGCGCCGGAATTTACGCCTTCGCCCAGCAGGACAACACGTTCTTTTCCGTCATCGCCAACGACGGCTCCGGCCAGCAATTCAACCAGCGCGTCTATCCCGGCGGATACCTGTTCGCCGCCTTTCTCGAAGACCAGTTCAAAGCCACCAACTGGCTGACCTTCACCGGCGGCCTTCGCCTCACGCACTTCTCCGGCGGAGTCCAGGAGAACGCCGTCGATCCGCGCCTCGGAGTAGCCATCGCGCTACCCAAGCTGCATTGGGTCCTCCGCGCAGCCTATTCGTACTTCTACCAGCCGCCGCCGCTCGACACTGTGACCGGTTCCCTGCTCGATTTCACCCAGAACCAGGGACTCGGCTTCCTGCCGCTGGCCGGTGAACGCGACATTCAGCAGGAGTACGGCATCACGATTCCCTTCCGCGACTGGACCTCCAGCTTCACCTACTTCCACACCAGCGTCCGCAACTTCTTCGACCACGATGTGATTGGCAACTCCAACATCTTCCTGCCTCTCACCATTCAAGGAGCCATCCTCGAAGGAGAAGAAGTCGCAGTCCGCTCGCCAGAGCTCCTCCATCGCTATCACGCTCACCTGGTGTACTCGCACCAGATCGCTCGGGGCGTCGGCGCGGTTACCGGCGGACTCACCGACTTTTCCCCACCCGAAGGCGGAGCGTTTTATCTCGACCACGACCAGCGCAACACGCTCTCCGCCGGATTCGATGGCAACCTCCCATGGCGCAGCTTCGCCGCCGTGACCGTCAACTACGGCTCCGGCTTCCTCAATGGCGACGGCCCCAGCCATCTGCCGGGCTACTACACCCTCGATCTGTCAGTAGGAAAATCGTTCGGCGAGAGCTGGATGGTGCGCTTCATCGGCACCAACATCACCAACCAGCGCTATCAACTGGATAACAGCAACACCTTCGGCGGCTCCCACTGGGCCGACCCCTTCATGGCGTCAGTGCAGGTGAAATTCCGCTTCCACTACTAAACAGGCTACTGAAAACACGAGTCTGAGGTGGACCCGATCTTCAGGTTTATGGTAGAGCTGGCCTTCAGGCCAGCGTTCAGGCCGGCTATTTTTTGGCATTCCGAGCGGGCTTTAGCCCGCAGGATGGCACGGTGGCCAATATTTGCCATCCGTTGGCAAATGTGGGGCTTTGGAGTGCGCCTACCCAAGAGAGATGCCCGCGCCAATCCGCGAGCCTTGGCCTTTACTGACAACTGCCTACTGGCAACTGGATACTGCCTACTGACTGACAACTGTCTTCCTTGACCGAAGCCGCCGCTTCGGCGGCGTAGTGGAGGACCTGCATTCTCCCACTTTGGCACCGGTTCTCTTTCGCCAGAGCGCAGCCGTAGGGTTGGTCGCTTTAGGTCGAAAGTTAAAATCGCCCCCAGGCAAAATCAGCCCGGACGGAGCACCCACTTGAAGTTTTTCGGCGGGAGAGTAGAGTTGCCCGGGCCACCCTCCCGCCCCGCGCAACGGTGCCGCCACCAAGAGGCTAAGGGAAATAAATTGGTTGTTCGTTCCCGGGTGGGGGTATATTGTCACCGCCAACTAGGGGCTCCTCATGAATATTTCTGCTGAAAGGAAAAACCTCGCGATGAAATCCGCCTCGGCCGCGACATTTCTTCTTGTGGTCTTAGTCCTAACTTCCGCGCAAATGCTCAACGCCAGCGCCTTTTCGCTAACTGCTACAGCGACCGCATCGGCATGTAATGAAGGGCAGGTTGGTAACAATGGAGTTTGTAATACATCTACCGTTACTGCAAACTCTCTGACCAGCATTGCTATCGGCCCCGTAATGTCGACAATCTTCCAAGCTCAGGCAGAAAGTTACGGTACCGTCAACTATGGGTACATCACAGGATTTTCCTCGGGGTCCGCAGGTCCCGACAACTACGTGACAAACGGCGGTGGAGGTTTTGATGGTCAGTTCGCGGACACAGTTACTGTAACCTCCTCGACACTACCAATGGGGACAGCCGTAAACTTGAGGTTCTCCCTGACTGTCTCCGGCTCCTTATTTTGTTCTTCTCCGCTCGGCACAACTGCTCAAGCCCAGGTTTTGGGTGACCTTGTTTATGGGCTGAACATCATAACCGCTGGCGATTCGACCTGCGGGACTACATTTACTCAGACTCAAACTGCGATATACGCCACCACCGTTGGAGCCGTGATTGACATTGGCGGCGAGGGCGACTGGAATATCAGTGCCGATGCAGGAGGGGTGGGTCCAGTGGGGCCATCAGCCAGCGCTCAAGCGGACCCACCTTCAGCTAGTTTCTTCGTGGACTCGCTCACGCCGGGAGCATCGTACGCCACAGCGAGCGGGCACACTTACTTCACGTCAGTACCAGAGCCTTCCAGCTTGCCCCTGCTCGGTACCGGCTTGCTAAGCGTAGGGATGAGAGCTCGCCGCCGGTGGCATAGTTAGCGCTTCCGGGGTAAGAGGGCGCCGGTTGCTATCTTTGCCATCCCCTTGCAGATGTGGGGCTTTGCCCTTATCACACTCAACCCTGACCCACGTCCTAGCGCATCCTCCCTCCCCAACCTACACTCCCTTACGGAATGATGAGGGAGAGATGTGTCCCCAGAGACCCACCCTGATCTTCACCTCGTCGTCGAAGTGAAGGTGATTCGACCTCTGATGGGTCATGTTCGTTCCCGATTTTTTGAAGGTAGGCAGGCGGTACGGATGAGGTGAATGACATACGCGTGCTGACGCCCGCGAGTAACAGCGCGTTGCTTTCGCCTTCCGGCAAACCCGTCCCACATATCCCAAAAGAAGGGATATATGGGCCATCGGTCGGCTTCTTTGCGAAACGTCAGAGCCTGGATCCTTACAGATCTGGAGTTCCGTCGGACCACCGCCGCACCGGAACCATGAACGTCGTCAGGTGCTCCCAGCTATCGTTGACCGCGATGACCGGAGAGCCCGTCAGATTGGCTCCCCACGTCGCCGGGTCGTCTTGTGAGACGAAAAACATGAGGTGGGGATGCCAGTGTCCGTCGTGGTCGCTCAGGTATCCCTGTTTTGACAGCATGTAGCACATAGCGCCAGGTTCCATCGGTGGCAATTCCTTCTTGTCGATCGCTGCCGTGATGGTGTCAACCATTTGAGCTTTGGTGCGTCCGGCTAGTATCAGATCCGTCTTCTTGATGGTGCGTGGAAGGTAGGAGCGAGCGGCTGCCGCATTGAAGCAGATGGGACCACGCAGCTTCGGATTCCAAAAGTTGGGATCGTCGATGGGAGCGGTCCAGGAACGTTCGACGACGCACACGAAGCCGTTCTTCCCCGGAATGGCAGTTTCGTAACCGTGACGTCCGAGAACCAAGACTTCAGCGTCCTGCGAGATGGACTCCGGTGCCGCACTCCGCGCCAGGGCGACTTCAGTGTTGCGGTCCTGCATGAGGTATTGGTCAAGAGGCGCCATGTCGGGATAAGGCGCTTTCGCATCCTGTGCGACGGCATGGCATGCGGCGCCAAGTATCCATGTCAGCACGATAGTCCTCACCGCGATTACGCCGATGTTACGTCTCACCATGATTTCCTCCCGCGTAGATTCCCGGGGCGATAGATTGATATCAACCTACATAACACAGGGTTTCTTGGCAAGATGCGTTGATATCAATATTATTTTGCTATGGCAGTGGCCAGGAAGCCAACGCTTGCAACAACGCACGAGGTGCGGGATTCGTGCTTGTGCCTTCACGTACAACGGGCGGCGAGGGCGCTGGCGCGGCGCTTTGATGATGCGCTGCGCCCGCTGGGACTGACCAATGGACAATTTTCTTTGATGATGTCGTTGAACCGTCCGGAGCCCCCGGACATGAGGGCGGCGGCGTCACTGCTCGGCATGGACCGAACTACGTTGACGGCCGCTCTGAAGCCGTTGCAGCGGCGAGGCTTGCTTAGGACCAAGGCGGACGTGGCGGACCGCCGCAGCCGGATCTTAACGCTGACTCCTAAGGGGCGCAGGTTGCTTTTGCGCGCGGTCCCTATCTGGAGGAAGACCCACGTTGCGGTTGAAGCACTGCTTCCGGATGGTGACCCGGAGGGCTTTCGGAAGAACCTGCGGGCGGTGTGTTGAGCCTCGCAAAGACGGGTGTGCGGCACGTCGACCGGGCCCCAGATTCCTCGTAGGCGAAATCGGGTCGTCTGCAGGGCTACAGCGTTTAGGGGCTAAAGCATGCGGCACGGCTGAAGCCGTGCCCTGGTACGAGGCGCTTGCACGGCGCAGCTCCTTCAAAGGCCCGCTTCTCAGTTGAGACGACCCTCGTATCCCAAAGGAAGGGAAATGGGGGCCACCATCGGTACTAATCGCCGGCCATTGGGATTTTGATGCCCTTCTCGTGCGCGAATTCTTTCGCTTCCGCGTAGCCGGCGTCAACGTGGCGGGCGACGCCGATGCCGGGGTCGTTGGTGAGGACGCGCTCGATGCGTTTGGCCATGGCGTCGGTGCCGTCGGCGACCGTCACTTGTCCGGCGTGCTGCGAGTAGCCGATGCCGACGCCTCCTCCGTTGTGAATGGAAACCCAGGATGCTCCGCTGGCGGTGTTCAGCAATGCGTTGAGCAGCGGCCAATCCGCAATGGCATCGCTGCCGTCTTTCATCGACTCGGTCTCGCGGAAGGGAGATGCCACCGAGCCGCAGTCGAGATGATCGCGTCCCATGACGATGGGCGCTTTGAGCTTGCCGGTCTTCACCATGTCGTTCATGGCGAGGCCGAATTCGGCGCGCTCGCCGTAGCCGAGCCAGCAGATGCGCGAGGGGAATCCCTGGAACTTGATGCGCTTGCGGGCGAGGTCGATCCAGCGGCTCAAGACGCGGTCTTGCGGGAACATCTGCAGGACAAGATCGTCGGTGGTGTGAATGTCGGCGGGATCGCCGGAGAGAGCGGCCCAGCGAAAGGGTCCGCGTCCTTCGCAGAATAAAGGACGAATGTAGGCGGGCACGAAGCCGGGGAAATCGAACGCGTCTTTCACACCGTGATCGAAGGCGAACTTGCGGATGTTGTTGCCGTAGTCGAAGGTGACGGAGCCCATCTTCTGGAGCTTGAGCATGCCTTCGACGTGGCGGGCCATGGTGTCGAGGGACTTTTCAACGTACGCCTTGGGATCGCTCTTGCGAAGTTCGTTGCGCGGCTTCGAGCGTCATACCGCTGGGGACGTATCCGTTGAGCGGGTCGTGCGCGGAGGTCTGGTCGGTAAGGATGTCGGGGACGACGCCGCGGTCGGCGAGCTCGGGAATGATGTCGCCGCAATTGCCGACGAGGCCGACGGAGATGTTTTCTTTCTTGCGCACCGCGTTCTTGAGGATGCGCAGCGCTTCGTCGAGCGAGTTGACCATGAAGTCGCAGTAGCCGGTGCGCAGGCGCTTCTTGATGCGCTCGGGATCGACCTCGATGCCGAGGTAGCAAGCGCCTGCCATGGTCGCGGCGAGAGGCTGCGCGCCGGACATGCCGCCCATGCCGCCGGAGACGATGAGCTTGCCGGCGAGGTCTCCGCCGAAGGCGCTGCTTTTCGCCGGCCGCGGAAAAGGTTTCGTAGGTGCCCTGGATAATGCCTTGCGAGCCGATGTAGATCCACGAGCCGGCGGTCATCTGGCCGTACATGATGAGGCCGAGCTTTTCGAGTTGGTTGAACTGCTCCCAGTTGGACCAGTGGCCGACGAGGTTGGAGTTGCAGATGAGGACGCGCGGGGCGTAGTCGTGGGTGCGGAAGACGGCGACGGGCTTACCGGACTGGACGAGCAGCGTCTCGTCGTTTTCGAGTTCGCCGCAAGGGAGCGGACGATGGCGTGGTAGCACTCCCAATTGCGGGCGGCGCGGCCGGTGCCTCCGTAAACGACGAGGTCCTGCGGGCGCTCGGCCACGTCAGGGTCGAGGTTGTTCATCAGCATGCGCATGGCGGCTTCCTGCGCCCATCCTTTGCAGGAGAGCTGGTTGCCGCGAGGGGCGCGGACGGGGGCGTAGGTGGCGTGTGAGTCGGTCGCTACGGGCATAACAGGATGGTAGTGGGAGGAAGAGTGGAGTTTCAAGTTGCAAGTGTTCTGGTCCCGTTAGGAAAAGCCCCACACAACCAAAAGAGGGTTGTGTGGGGCACCCGAGTACTCACGTCACCGCACACGGCTGTGTGACGTGGGAACTTCCCTCTGTGACGCGTTATCGGCAGACTCATAGTCTGGGACGAATCGGTGATTGAGGGAGGGTGGATGCGGGTCGTGTGGCTGGGCTGGATAACGGCGATAACTTTGTTAGTTGCAAGTCTGTGTGGCTGCTCGAGCGGTGCGATTAACGTTGCACAAGGGCAGAAGATGACGGGTGGAGATGCCGCGGCCGGCAAGCAGGCGCTGCTGCTGCACGATTGTCACTCGTGCCATGAGATTCCGGGGATCGAGGGGGACAAGAATTTGCAGGGGCCTCCGCTGGAACGCTGGGCGACGCGGAAAACGATTGCCAAAGAGTGGCCGAACTCGCCAGCGAACCTGGAAAACTGGATTCGGCATTCGGAACAGCTGCGCCCCGGGACATCCATGAAGCTGATGAACGTAAGTGAGAAGGACGCGCGCGACATTGCGGCGTATCTTTTTTCTCTGAATTAAACGAGGGCCGTCGGAATGGCTTGGGCGGGCGCTCCGCTCAGGACATCCTTCGTCCCACCCTTCCCCAAAAGATGGGAAAGGATGGGGCACCCAGATTGTGGGATATGCGCGCAAGAAAATCGGGGAGAGGCTGTTTGGCCCGCTCCCCACTCTCTCCGATCAGGTTTGCTATTGGGGATACTTTAGTTGGGGCGCGAAGATGGTGCATCAAAGCACCATGAATTGTGCATGAAGAAAATGTGACAGGAGAAGACCCCACATATCCCAGAAGAAGGGATATGTGGGCCACCCTGGGGCACTCTTGGTGCGCGTTAGTTCTTCGCTGCGAGGTCGCGGACGAATTCGACCAAGGAGCGCACGGGGGTTCCCGATGGGCCCTTGGCGATCCAGGGTTTGGCGTCCTCCATCCAGGCGACGCCGGCGATGTCGAGGTGTATCCATGGGGTGTCGCCGACGAACTCTTTGAGGAACATCGCAGCGGTGACCGCACCGCCCCAGCGTCCGCCGCTGTTGACGATGTCGGCGATGTTGGACTTGATCATGTCGCGATATTCGTCGTCAACGGGCATGCGCCACATCTTTTCACCTGAGGCTTTGAGGGAACCGTTGAACTGATCGTAGAAGTCGTCGTTGTTGGAGAAGACGCCGACGTTAATCATGCCGAGGGCGACGACGACGGCTCCGGTGAGCGTGGCGGCGTCGATGAGATGGGTTGCGCCGAGTTCCCTGGCGTAGTGGAGACCGTCGGCTAGGACGAGGCGGCCTTCGGCGTCGGTGTTGATGATCTCGATGGACTTACCCGACATGGCGATCTGCACGTCGCCAGGCTTTTGCGCGGTGCCGGAGGGCATGT
The DNA here is from genome assembly GCA_963738905.1 of uncultured Acidobacteriaceae bacterium. Taxonomy (GTDB): domain Bacteria; phylum Acidobacteriota; class Terriglobia; order Terriglobales; family Acidobacteriaceae; genus DASRAA01. The sequence goes on along the minus strand of CAVTYG010000002.1, from coordinate 256,628 downwards.
TCTCGGTGGCGCAGACGATTCCTATGACGCGGACGTTGGGCTTGAGCTTGGCGATGGCGCGCATGGCGCCGATCATGGCTGCGCCTCCGGCCATGTCGTACTTCATCTTTTCCATACCGTCGGAGGGTTTGATGGAGATGCCGCCACTGTCGAAGGTGATTCCCTTCCCGACGAGGCCGAGGACAGGCTTGGCGGGTGCGCCTGCAGGTTCGTAGCGCATGACGATGAGGCGGGCTGGTTCTTCGGGCGAGCCTTGGGCGACGCTCCAGAAAGCGCCCATCTTTAGTTCTTTGAGTTTTTCGGGGCCGTAGATGTCGCACTTGAGTCCGACTTCGTCGGACATTTTTTTGGCGCGGTCGGCGAGAATGGTCGGCGTCATCCGGTTGCCGGGCTCGTTGACGAGGTCGCGGGTGAAGTTCTGGGATTCCCCAATGATGGTTCCGATATCGATTGCGGCCTGGAGGGATTTGGAGTCGGAGTTCGACGGCGCAACGATGGTCAGCTCGTCGATCTTCTGGTCTTTGCGGTCGGACTTATAGTAGTCGGCGTCAAAGCTGCCGACGAAGGCGCCTTCGGCGATGACTTTGGCGGCGTCTTCGGCGGGCACGTCGCTCGCCGGAAGGACGAGGGCGAAGGTCTTTACGTCTTTCGCCTTGAGGGCACGGACGGCGGCGCCTGCGATCTTGCGGAGTTCGTTTGCCGAGAAGGATTTGAGCTTGCCCCCGCCAATCAATAAGAGGCGCGTGGCCTTGAGTCCGGCGGGCTTGTGGAGAAGCGTGGTCTCAAGAGCTTTGCCGGTGACTTCGCCGGAGGCGATGAGGTCAGCGGCTGCCTTGGCGATGGCTGCATCGTCGGCAAGAAGCTGCGGTTGCGGTTTGTCGTTGGCGCCGTTGTCCGATTTCGCGGTCGCGTCGACGACGGTGAGGACGAGACATTCGGTTTCGAGTTGCGAGGGCGTGGAGGTAGAAAGAGTGATTTTCATTTTGTTCTGACTAGAATATCGCCTGAGTGGGGCGAGCGCCAAAGGCAGTGGATAGTGGCAGGCCATTCGGGGACTAAAGTCCGCTCGGAATGACAAACAATACGGCTGGACGCTGGCTTTAAGGCCAGCTCTACCACAATCATGATTTACGGCTGCGGATGGCTTCGCGAGCTTCCTTGTCGGCGGTGCGGCGACGTTCGGTTTCGCGCTTGTCCCAGGTCTGCTTACCCTTGGCGATGGCCATCTCGACCTTGACTCTTCCATTGCGAAAGTAAAAGCGAGTGGGAATCAGAGTGAGGCCCTTTTGCTGCGTCTTGCCGAACAGCTTGTTCAGCTCGCTGCGATGGATGAGCAGCTTGCGCGTGCGCAAGGGCTCGTGGTTAAAGATATTGCCGTGATCGTATTCGCCGATGTGGGCGTTGATGAGCCAGAGCTCACCATCTTTCACCAGACCGTAGGCGTCTTTGAGATTGGCGCGGCCACTGCGAATGGACTTCACTTCGGTGCCACGTAAGGCGATTCCAGCCTCGAACTTTTCCGAGAGGAAGTAGTTGTGAGACGCGGCGCGATTGACTGCGGCATCGCGTTCGCCGGAGGCCGTCGGGTCGCGGCGGGGGTTCTTCGGCTTTTCAGGACGGGTGGTGGATTGAGGCGGACGGGCCATAGGAGTCGGTCGGAACTAGTATCTCATTCGCGAGAGCTCGGAGCGCGAGCTGACGCGCACGCTTAAAACGGGGAAGCAGATCTCGCGCGGACTAAAGTCCGCGCGGTATGGCAAAAATAGATGATTGAGACGCTCGCCTGAAGGCCAGCACTACCAGAAGAGGAATTGACAAAATCTTAGGGGCAACCCGCCCAATCTCAGGCCTATATGACGTCTTTCAACCCCGGCAAGGGATGCGCTGACGCGAGCCGGTTACACGATCGAAGTGTCAGGTCAGCGTGCGAAGTTCACATACCGAAGCTGCGAACGAAACTCGGATGCTAGCGGGGCGTTTAATCCAACAGAGCCGAAGGAATCGGGATGTTATAATCGCGCAAAATCCGATTTTTAATCGAGTTAGAGGCAATCCGGGTTAGAGATTGAGAGATTGCTTACGTTTGGCCGTCGCTCAAAGTCAGAACTGAGTATCAGATGCGTTCCGATGAGAGAGAAGGGTGCGGCGAAGAATACGGTCTTAAGGATCTTGATGAAACGGTTGACCCGTCTCCTGGCCCTACTGCTGATCTTCAGTACGCTACCCGCAGTTGCCACTGACAAAGCCAAGACGCTCTACAAAGCAAGGTCTCGACGCAGAAGTGCGCCAGGACTACGAAGCGGCCTATAACTTTTATCATCAGGCCTACGAACTGAAGCCCGCAGATATTCAGTACCGCGCCTCGTTTGAGCGGGTGCGGTTTTTGGCGTCGGCCTCGCACGTCCACAAAGGACAATTGCTAGAGAAGAGCGGGAAGTTGCAAGAGGCGCTGACGGAATTCGAGCAGGCGATCGCGATTGACCCGTCGAGCTTTATCGCGCAGCAGGAAGCCAACAAGGTCCGGCGGCAATTGCAGCAAGCAGCGGAGCCGACTCCTCCATCGAGCAGCGAGGCGGCGCAGTCGGCGCTGCACAAGCGCATGGAAGAGGCGGGCGGACCGGTGGAGCTGGCGCCCATCGCCAACACGCCCATTACACTGAAATTAAGCGCGGATTCCAAGACGATCTACGAGACCATCGGAAAACTGGCGGGCATTAACGTACTGTTCGATCCGGACTACACGTCGCGCGTCATCCGAGTGGAGTTGAACGGCGTCAACCTGCAAGAGGCACTGGAGATCACCGCGCTGGAGTCGAAGACGTTCTGGCGTCCGGTAACGCCGAACACGATCTTTGTGGCGGCGGACAGTCCGGCGAAGCGGAAGGAGTTGGAGCAGAGCGTGATTCGCACGTTCTACCTGACGAACCTTTCGCAGCCCAACGAACTGCAGGACCTGGTGAACATTCTGCGCACGCTGCTGGATACACAGCGCTTGCAACAGTTTGCGTCGCAGCAGGCGATTGTCGTGCGAGGTACTCCGGACCAGATTGCACTGGCGGAGAAGCTGATCGATGACCTTGACAAATCACGGCCCGAAGTCGTGGTGGACGTGGTCATCATGCAGGTGCAGCGCAACAAGCTGCGCGACCTGGGTATTACGCCTCCGACCAACGTTTCGGTGGCGCTGGTAGACAATACGGTCACGAGCACGTCGACTTCCGGCCAGAATGTAGGGACGGGCAACGGCTCGGTAACCACGACCACTGGAAACGCGACAGGCACGATCAACCTCAACACCCTGGCGCATATCAACGCGACGAACTTCCAGATAACCATACCGCCGGCGACGGCGTCGTTTCTCTACAACGACAGCACGACAAAAATCCTGCAGCAGCCACAGATACGCGCGCTGGATGGACAGAAGGCGTCGTTGAAAATCGGACAAAGGGTTCCGGTAGCTACAGGATCGTTTCAGCCTGGAATTGGCGGCGTGGGTATCAATCCGCTGGTCAATACGCAGTTCAACTACATCGACGTGGGTGTGAATATCGATGTAACGCCGCGGGTGCATGGAACCGACCAGGTAACGCTGAAGATTTCCATGGACATTTCGGCGGTGGATTCGTACGTGAATATTGGCGGCATTCAGCAGCCGATCATCGGCCAGCGCAAGATTGAACATGAGATTCGCATGCGCGAGGGCGAAGCGAACATCATGGGCGGAATCCTGGAAGAGACGGAGAGCAAGTCGATCAACGGAATTCCGGGCTTGGCGTCGATTCCCTTCTTCCGGTATTTCTTCTCCACAGAAAACAAGCAGCGGCAGGACAACGAACTGGTGTTCATGCTGCTCCCCCACATTGTGCGGGCGCAAGATGTGTTCGACAGCAACACGCGTGCGATCGATGTAGGTACCGCCAATTCGATTTCGCTGCACCGTGGGACTACCACGACACCGGAACCGGCGGCAGCGCCGCCGCAACCGAATCGTCCGGCGGCAGGCCAGCCGGGGAATACCGGGGCGGAGCAATCGGCGGCAAGTGCGCCGGCGGGCAGCGCTCTAGTCAGTTTCGATCCACCATCGCTGAGCCAGGCGGTGGGTACCACATTTACGGTGAACGTGAATCTTTCGGGCGGACAGAACGTAGCGTCGGTGCCGTTGCAGATTACGTACAACCCGAACCTGCTGCAACTGGTCAACGTCTCGAACGGACCGATGCTGTCACAAGATGGTCAGGCGGTGGCACTAGTGCACCGCGACGACAGCATGGCCGGAATCTTGCAGCTTACGGCCTCGCGTCCTCCGGGCAGCGAAGGGATTTCGGGCGACGGCCAGATTTTCACGTTAACATTCCAGGGGAAGGCCCCGGGCCAGGCAACGCTAAGCATTAATCGCGCCGTCCTAAGGAATGCGAGCATGCAAAATATTCCTGCCGGCGGCTCTCAGGCGATCATCACGATCCACTAGTGAGGCGAATCTCGGATTTATGTTGGTGAGATCGCAATCGCACTCCACAAATCAGGGGTCTATCTGTGGCCAAGCTGAGCGCTCGTCTTACTTGATCGGGCCAAGGGAAGGTGTGCGAGAGTCGAAGCGGCGCAATTCCCGCGGCTTCACGGTCATAGAGTTGATCGTCGCGATGACGATCCTGATGATCCTCACGGCGGCGGCAGTGCCCATCGTCAGGGTTACCGTTCAACGAGGCAAGGAACGGGAGTTGCGACGTGATCTGTGGGAGATGCGCGACGCTATCGATCGCTACAAAGACGCTGCGGACCGTGGCGCTTTCCAAGTCAAGGTGGACAGCCAGGGGTATCCTCCTGATCTCGACACGCTGGTGAAAGGCGTTGATTCGAACGGTAAGAAGATGCGGTTCCTGAGGCGCATTCCGGTTGACCCGATGACGGGTACGACGGAGTGGGGACTGCGCTCGATGCAGGACGAGGCGGACTCCGATTCGTGGGGAGGCCAGAACGTGTTTGACGTTTACACGAAATCGGAAGGCACCGGACTGGACGGAACGAAATATAAGACGTGGTAGCTTAATTCTCGAACCGCAAGCACGATCATGAACAGACGATCACGAGAACGCGGGTTTACGCTCATCGAGCTGATGGTGGTCATCAGCATCATCGTGATTCTGCTGTCGGTCGCGATTCCCCGCTACCAGGCATCGATTTTGCGAGCGCGAGAAACGGTACTGCGAGACGATTTGTATACCATGCGGTCGGTCATCGATCAGTACACCCTCGACAAGCAGAAGGCGCCACAATCTCTGCAAGACCTGGTGGAATCGGGTTACATCAAGCAGCTTCCCCGGGACCCATTCACCAACTCGCGGGAGAGCTGGGTGCCGGTGACGGACGACAGCATCATGTCTCCAGACCAGTCGCAACCTGGCATCGTGGATGTGCACAGCGGCAGCGAGCAGATATCGAGTGAAGGCACGGCTTATAGCAGCTGGTAGGGTTGTACGTGTTCTATGCGTTCTTCTTGCGAGCTTCGGCTTCGGCCAACCACCCTCGGCGTAATTTCTCTTCTGGAATACTCGACAGATACGGCTTGATGTCGAGGATTGGCGTGCCGTCGAGCATGTCAACGCCGCGGACTTTCAAGATCCGGCCTTCGCGGCCTAATAACTCCACAACGGTAAGAGCAATGGGATTGGGGCGGCGGGGGGAGCGCGTGGCGAAGACGCCATGCGTGTGGTCGTCGCACGGCGGATGGGCGCAGAGGTCGAAGCCGTCGGCGCGATCGAAGGTCCAGATGACGTAAAGATGGGAGAAGCCTTCGATGTCGAGCAGGCCGGGTTCGAATTCGGGGTGAATTTCAAGCGCACCGTCGGCATCGTGTTTCGCGCCAAGACCTTTGGGGATGTCGCTGGTTTGCGTGTAGGGAGTGCGAGCGTGTCCTATGGGGCGGGGAATGAACATGAGGGTATCGTAGCGCACGGGTTAAAGAGGCTGCGCAGAAATGGGACAAACAGATCTCTCACGGACTGAAATCCGTGAGAGTTGAGAAGAATAGACGGCTTAGGCGCTGCCCCTTCGACTCCGCTCAGGGCAGGCTCTGAAGGCCAGCTCTACCAATACACATCACAAAATCCATTAAGGTCACATTACCGATGGGCATTGGATGCCCATGACGGCCAACAGCGCAATCAGCTCGCGGCGCACCACGGCTGCGGTCGCGAGAAGGAACTTCTTTCGCTCCTCGTCGGCTTCGGTGAGGATGTGGTGGCGGTGATAAAAGTTGTTGAACTGCTGGGCCAATTGGAAGGCGTGCTTGGCGGCATAGGCCGGCTCGGTGGTCGCGATGCATTGCTCGATCACGGAAGAGGTCTTCCCTGCCAGGAGCCAGAGTTCCCAGATTTCGGTTCCAGTGTCGCCGGCAAAGAAGCGAGAGTAGTCGATTGCGGCGGCGAGGGCCTGGTCGGGCGCGAGGCCGGCTTTGCGAAAAATATTGGTAGCGCGAACGACGGCGTATTGCGCGTAGGGGCCGGTTTCTCCCTCGAACGCCAGAGCTTCTTTGAAGTCGAAGGCGATGATGGACTGCTTGGTGAACTTCAGCATGAAATAACGCAGCGCGCCGATGGCAATCTGCTCGCTGATGCCGCGGCGTTCGGAGTCTTCGAGTTCGGGATGGCGACTGTCCACTTCTTTTTGAGCGGCGGCGATGAGGGAGTCGAGGAGATCGTCGGCTTTGACGCCGAATCCTTTGCGACCCGAGACTTCGATGTGGGACTTGGCGCGGTCTTCGTCGCTGATGTCGTAGCCGAGTTCGATGGCGCAACGGGGCGTGAGCGCGACCATATCGTAGGAGAAGTGGGTGTAGTGCGCGGCCTGCTCGGGATAGCCGAGTAGACGGATGGCCTCGATGACGGTGTTCTGCGGTTCGCTCTGGCGCGAGTCGATGACGTTGTAGATGGCTTCGACGCTACCGAAGTGAGGATGGTCGGCTTCGCCATGCTCGGCGGAGATCCAGCACTCGTGGCCGTTGGGATAACGGAAGAACTTCTGGTAGCCGAAATCGCGGCCGAGAAGGCCGAACTTCCAGAGGTGGTAGGCGATGTCCTTGCCGACGTAGCCGACGGTGCCGTTAGAGCGGACGATGACCTTGGCGTCTTCGTCGGGGCCAGATTTCTCTTCCGCCGGGTCTTGCGAGCATTGGCTTTGGTGGGTTGCACGGGACGCGTCATCACCCAGCAGCCCTTGTTCTTGCCCTCGGTCTCGAAGTAGAGAACGCCCTTGTCTTTGAGCTGCTGGAAGGCGAGGTCCCAGAAATGCAGGCTCAGGATTTCGCTCTCGCGGGGGAGGAAATCGTATTCGATATCGAGGCGGTCCATGGTCTCGAGATGGCGGCGTAATACAGCCGTTGAGACCAGGCCGGCAATGTCGGCCATCTGATTACTGCCCTGCTCGATGGCGTGTAAAGCCTCAACTCGTACTTTAAGGTTAGCTTTGTCTTGTTCATACCACTGCGAAACGCGGGCATAAAGGTCCCAGCAGTAGTAATCGAAGCGCGGTGTGGTGGCGACCAGGGACTCGATTTGCGCTTTGGAAAGCTTCTCCAGATGTGTGAATCCAACCACGACGTCGGCCACCTGGACGCCGGTGTTGTCAATGTAGTTCTGGATATCAACGGTGTGCCCCGCAGCGCGCAACAGGCGGACAAAAGTATCGCCGAGGATGGCGTTGCGGAGATGGCCGATGTGCGCAGCCTTGTTGGGGTTGATGCTGGTGTGCTCGACCAGGATCTTTCCGCTTACGGCGGCAGCGCCTTCGCCGGTGTGATCGGTGGTCGCGAGTGCGGCGCCGAGGGCAAGGGCGCGCGCGGCATCGTCGCGCTGGAGGCGGGCGTTCACGTATCCGGCGCCGGCAACTTCAAACTTCTCGAAGCCCTCGGGCAACGGCATTTCGGCGACGACTTCTTCGGCAATCTTGCGGGGAGGCTTACGAAGCTTTTTCGCCAGCTCAAAGGAGAATGGCAGGGCGAACTCACCCATCTCGACTTTGGGCGGTTGGTCGATCACGATGTTGGGCAGATCAATGTCGTACTTCTCACGGAGGAATTGGCGAAGGTGCTGGGCCAGTTGCTTTTGCCGTTCCAGGTACACGAGGGCTCCGGATAGTAAATCGGTAAGAAACTAGTGTAAGCGATGGGTGCGAGCGGTTCGGTACGGCGTTGAGTGGGAGGAAAGCCCCCCCGCCAAGGGAAGGCGGAGTGGGCCACTTGTGGGCTTGTGTGGGCACCTGACGCCTCGCGTCCCAGCGTGTCCTGATACAAGGCGCACACGTATGTGATGAAATAGGTACACAGGACATTTGCGGACATCCTTCATGCGGATTGCCTATCTCGATTGCTTCTCCGGTATCAGCGGCGACATGTTTCTGGGCGCCGTGGTGGACGCTGGAGTTCCGTTCGAGTTGCTGGAACAGACGGTGGCCGCACTCAACGTAGGCGCTACGCTGGAGCGGTCGCGGGTCGAGCGCAACGGGATTTCCGCCACGAAGATTGACGTTGTGGTGAACGGTGAGAAGGACGTTCCGCGCGAGGAATTCTGGGAGAATGCGGATGATCATGGTGAGGCGAGCGCGCATCGCCATGCCCATGGACGACATTTACATTCGATCCTGGAAATTATTGATGCCGCACCCATCAGCCCGAACGCGAAGCGGGTATCGAGGGAGATTTTTCTTAAGCTAGGTGAAGCGGAAGCGAAGGTCCACAACGTTGTTGTGGAGAAGATTCATTTTCACGAAGTCGGCGCGGCCGACGCCATCGTGGATATCGTCTGTGCCGCTGTGGGCGCTGAGGCTTTGGCGGTGGACCGCATCGTGGCGTCGCCACTGAACGTGGGTAGCGGTACGGTGAAGTGCGCCCACGGAACGATGCCGATACCGGCTCCGGCTACTCTGGAACTGCTGCGAGGCGTGCCTATCTACGCGGGCGAGATACAGAAAGAGCTGGTAACGCCAACGGGAGCGGCAATTGTTAGGATCCTCGCAAGTAGTTTCGGTTCCCTGCCCCGTCTGAAAGCAGACCGAATTGGATACGGAGCGGGAACGCGCGACTTCCCTCAACATTCGAATGTACTGCGTGTCGTGATTGGCGAAAGCATCGCGGAAGAAACGACGGCGGGTAGCGGAGGTGGGACAGCGATCGAGGAAGAATTGGTTGTGCTGGAGGCGAACCTGGACGACCTGAATCCGCAGGTCATTGGGTACACGTCGGAAAGGCTTTTCGCCGAAGGCGCATTGGACGTGTTCACGTCGGCCATCCAGATGAAGAAGGCGCGCCCGGGAACGCTGCTGACGGTGCTGGCTAAGCCCAGCGATGAGACCAAGCTGCGGGGTATTCTGTTTGAGGAGACCAGCACATTGGGAGTGCGCGGCCGCCATGAGCAGCGGATAGCGCTGGCCCGCCGTTATGAGAGTGTGAAGACGGAGTGGGGCGAAGTGCGAATCAAGATTGGGAGTGTGAATGGTACGGCAGCGCAGGCGGCACCGGAGTACGAGGATTGCCGACGCATCGCGGTAGAGCAACACGTACCGCTGAAAAGCGTGATGCAGGAGGCCCTGCGGCTGTATCTGGACAAGACGAAGGGATAGCGCTTCGCCCAGGTTAACGCCCAAAACGAGGGGCGGAACCTGGGGCACCCAAAGGCCTTTGGACAAGAGAAATGGATAACCCTGGGAAGTTTTACATTACGACGCCCATTTACTACGTAAATGCCCGGCCGCACATCGGGCACGCCTATACCACGCTGGTGTGCGACACAGTGGTGCGGCGGCAGCGCATGATGGGCTACGACACCTGGTTCCTGACGGGCACGGACGAGCACGGGCAAAAGATTGAACGGTCGGCGGAAGCGGCCGGGTGCTCGCCGAAGGAGTTTGCCGACCGCGTATCGGGAGAATTTCGCGGGCTTTGGGACCGGATGAAGCTGAGCTACGACGACTTCATTAGGACGACCGAACCGCGGCATATACGTGGAGTGCAAGCGCTGTTCAAACGGCTGAAGGACCGCGGTTACATCTACAAGGGTTCTTACAGCGGACAATATTGCGTGTTCGATGAGCTGTACGTAGACGTGACGGAACCCGGTGCTCCTTGTCCCGAGTGTGGACGACCGACGGAGACGGTTCAGGAAGAGAACTACTTCTTCAAGCTCTCGGCGATGGAAGGGCCGCTGCTGAAGCTGTATGCCGAAAACCCCAACTTCATTCGACCGGAAACCAGACGCAATGAAGTGATCTCGTTTGTAAAAAGTGGATTGCGCGATCTCTCGGTGAGCCGTACGACAGTGACGTGGGGCGTTCCGGTTCCGGGAGACGAGAAGCACGTGATCTACGTGTGGCTGGATGCCCTGGCGAATTACATTACCGCGCTAGGGTTCGGTTCCGATGATCCGAAGGACCAAGCCAAACTGGAGCGTTATTGGCCTGCCGATGTACACATGATCGGCAAGGAGATTGTGCGCTTCCATTGCGTTTACTGGCCGGCCCTTCTGATGGCGGCTGAGTTGCCGCTTCCGAAGTCGATCATCGCGCACGGCTGGCTGCTGTTCGAAGAGAGCAAGATGTCGAAGTCGCGCGGCAATATCGTGCGCACCGAAACCATTCTCGACACGCTGGGAGCGGACACGCTGCGTTACTTCCTGCTGCGGGAGATTGTTTTTGGGAGCGATGGGTCGTTCAGCTTCGACGCGCTCGTACAACGCTTCAACGCCGACCTGGCGAATGGATTAGGCAATCTGTCGAGCCGCACACTGAGCATGATCACGCGCTACTTCGACGGAGAGATTCCGTATCCTTCGCCGGGGGCGCGAACCGCGGCGGACGACGCGGTAGCAGAACTGGCGGCGAAAACGATAGCAGACTTTCATGCGCAGTTCGAGCAGTTCCAGTTTTCGCGAGCACTGGAGACGGCGTGGGGGCTGGTAGCGGCCGTCAACAAGTACATCGTGGAGAACGAGCCGTGGGCAGTAGCGGAAAGAGATGACCAGGATTCGCGGGCGAGGCTGGCCACGATTCTGCATACGTCAGCAGAGGCGCTACGGATTGTTACGGCGCTGGCGCATCCCGTCATTCCGGAGTCAACCGCGAGGATATGGGAGCAGCTCGGACTGGGTGACATCACGAAGCTCGATCTACGGACCCTGGCGTGGGGGCAGCTGCCATTGCATACCAAGCTAGGCAAGGTGGAAGCGGTATTTCCGCGCGCCGATAAGAGCACAGTCGAAAGGATGCAGCAGATGGAAGCAGAACGGGCGGTGCCGACGGCAGCAGTTGAGAGTCCCGCTGAGGCAAAACCGGCGACTGAGGCAGCCGTTGCGCCTGCGCCGGTTGCGGCTCCGCCAAAGAACACGATCACCATCGACGATTTCGCCAAGGTTGAGCTGCGAGTCGGAGAGGTGAAAGTGGCGGAGAAGGTAAAAGGCGCCGATAAACTGTTGCGGCTGGAAGTGGATCTCGGGAAACGAGACGCGGCAGATCGTGGCAGGCATCGCCAAGGCCTACGATCCGGAGAAGCTGATCGGGCGCAAGGTGGTGATTGTCGCGAACCTGGCACCGCGCAAACTGCGTGGCTTGGAGTCGCAGGGGATGATTGTGGCCGCCTCCCTGGGTGATGACGGCGTTCCCGTTCTTGCGGGCTTTCTCGAGGATGTGCCGGTGGGGGCGAGGCTGAAGTAAGTGGCTAGTGGTTAGAGAGATTCCCACCGCATGTACACCGATTCGCATTGCCATCCTGAAAACAAGCGGTTCGACAGCGACCGCAGCGAGATCTTTGCGCGGGCGAAAGATGCCGGCGTGTCCACGATTCTCGCTATCGGGAACGGCGATGGGCCGGGGACCGGAACCTTCGACTGTGCGATCAAGCTGGCTGAACAACACGATGGCGTGTACGCCACGGTGGGGATACATCCGCACGAAGCGGGGCTGGCGAAGCAACAGGATTTCGATGAGTTGGCCGCATTAGCGAAGCACCCAAAGATCGTAGCGTGGGGCGAGATTGGGCTGGATTATTACTACGATCACTCGCCACGCGAAGTACAGCAGCAAGTCTTTCTGCAACAACTGGAGTTGGCCAGGGCGGCGAAGCTGCCGATCGTCATTCACTGCCGGTCGTCGGACAATAGCGACAATGCGTGGGATGACCTCTTGCGGTTGCTGCGTGAGAATTGGCAATCGAGCGGGCTCGGGGGCGTGATGCATTGCTTCACGGGCACGGTCGAGCAGGCGCGTGCGTCGCTCGATTTAGGATTCGTCATTTCGTTTGCAGGTAACATTACCTACCCCAAAGCACAGAACATTCGCGATGCCGCGAGTATGGTTCCTCTGGACCGGATGTTCATTGAGACGGATTCGCCTTACCTGGCGCCGGTGCCGCATCGTGGAAAGAGAAATGAACCGGCATTTGTTGCCGAAGTTGCGCGGCAGGTTGGAGAGTTGCGCGGCGTTGCATCGGAGGAGATTGGGCGGATGACGACAGAGAACTTCTATCGGTTCTTTGGGCTAACGCAGTCCAATCGAGTCTGACATTCGCGCCCCGCATTTCAGCAATCGCCAAATCCTTGTTACACTAGTCGTTTATGGCTGAAAACTCGTTTGACATCGTCAGCAAGGTGGACTTGCAGGAGGTTTCCAATGCCCTGCAACAGGCGCTGAAGGAGATCCATACTCGCTACGATCTAAAGGATTCCAAGTCTGACATTCAGTTGGACAAAGAGGCGCTGGTCCTTACCTCGGCCGACGAATATAAGCTGAAGGCGGTAACCGACGTGCTCCAGGGCAAACTGGTCAAGCGCGGGGTTTCGCTGAAGGCGCTCACGTATGGAGCGATCGAACCTGCTGCCGGGTCTACGGTGCGGCAGAAGGTCGATATGCAGCAAGGGATCCCAATTGAGAAGGCGCGAGAGATTGTGAAGCTGGTGAAGAACTCGAAGCTCAAGGTACAGGCGTCCATTCAGGGCGATTTTGTGCGAGTGAGCAGCAAAGACCGCGACACGCTACAACAGGTCATCGCGTTGCTCAAGCAATCGGATTTCGGGATTGACATGCAGTTTACGAATTACCGAACCAACTAAACGGGGCCAGCCGATTTGAATACGACGGTAATCCGCAACGCCAAGGAAGTTTTTGACCTGCTGCACGACGACCTCGCCGCCATCGAGCGCGAGTTTGGTCGCGACACAGTTTCGGGCGTGCGCGCCATCACAGAGATCGGTGAGTACCTGCGCGCCGGCGGGGGCAAGCGACTGCGTCCCGCCCTGCTGCTGCTTTCCTGCAAGCTGATGGGCTACAACGGCCAGGGCGCCATCAAGCTGGGGGCGGTGGTGGAGATTATTCATACGGCGACGCTGGTGCATGACGACATCATTGACGAGGCCAAGACGCGGCGCGGGCGTCCGGCAGCCAACACGCAATGGGGTAATGCCAAGTGTGTGCTGGCGGGCGACTGGCTCTACATGCAGGCGTTCAAGATCGCGGTGCAGGAGCGCAAGTTCCCGGTCCTGGATACGCTCATCGAACTTACGCAAGCGATGGTGGAAGGCGAGTTGTTGCAGATCGAGCGGCTGGGCAAGGCGATCACAATCGATGAGCACTTCGAGCTTATCTATCGCAAGACAGCCTGCTTGTTTTCGGTTTGCATGAAGTTGGGCGCAATTCTTGCGTGTGCTTCTGAAGCCGATCAGCAGCGACTGGCCGACTATGGGCGCAACCTGGGCATGGCGTTCCAGATTGTCGATGACGTGCTCGACCTGACGGCTTCCGAGGAAGTGCTGGGTAAGCCCGTGGCAAGTGATTTGCGTGAAGGAAAGGCGACGCTTGCGGTATTGCACGCGCTGGAGCGTTGCAGTCCGGAGGAGCGCAGGACGATTGAGTCGGTCCTGGGAAACGGCGGATTCAACGGCATCACCCCCGCCGATATCGTGGCGATCCTGAAGCGCTATGGTTCGATCGACGCTGCTTACGCGCGTGCTACGGAATTCACGCAAGCGGCGCGGGAAGCGATTTGCACTTTTCCGGACTCAGAGATCAAACGGGTGTTGCTCTGGGTGCCTGAGTTCGTAGTGGAACGACAGAATTAACCTCCCGCCTGCCTGATTTACACTTCCGGCTATGCCAGCTCCGCAAGAGATCGAAATCAAGTTCCTCGTTGCCGATCCGAAACGGCTTGAGCAACGACTGACGGAGATTGCGTTTCGCTGCGTCACTGCTTCGACGCACGAAGTGAATACGCTCTACGATTTGCCGGGCCAGAAACTGCGGCGCAAAGGCGAGATACTTCGGCTGCGCAAGTATGGCGCATTGTGGAAGCTAACCCACAAGTCGCGTGGCACGGTCGGCCGACACAAGGCACGGGTGGAGATCGAGACGGGAATCTCCGATGGTGGGCAGATGGAATTGCTTCTTCACTCTCTCGGGTACCGGCCGGTGTTTGTATATGAAAAGTACCGCTCGGAATGGACCGACGGTACGGGCCACGTCGTGGTTGACCGTACCCCAGTTGGAGAGATCGCAGAGATCGAGGGACCGAAACGGTGGATCGATGCTACCGCGAAAGCATTAGGCGTGGCTCGTGCCGACTACATTACGAAATCGTATGGTGAACTTTTTCTGGAGTGGAAGCGTAAATATAAGCGGAAGGCACAGAACATGACCTTCCGCGAGATTGGTGGTCGCGCAAAAGGCCGCCGGTCGAACGCACGTTGAGTTCCGCGGAAGCCGAAGCCGGCTCCGGGGTTTAGACCTCGCCGGGCCTGAACCGGAGCCGGTGGCTAGCGGAACAGGTTGTCAGCCATGCATGTCTTCCCTTTCGCCAACGAATTGCGCTAGAACGAATGCAGAGCGAAGTCTCCTGACAAGCTAGGCTGGATAGGCGCCGGTAATTTTCCTGACAAAACCGTGCAGGCGATGGAACCAGGGTTCGCCGACCAGGAACATGTACGGGCACTCGCCTGGAACTACGGCGATGCCGTGCTCTTCGCAGAATTCGATGGCTTGCGGGCTGACCGCACCATCGCCAACGGCGCGGTACATCCAGACCCGGGGGATGTGGAGGCGAGCGCACTCCTGCACGACCTCGTCGGTTACCGCCGGAGACGTCATCATCAGGACGCCGTCCACAGGGGGCGCGACATCGATAAGGCTGGCGTAGCACGGCGCGTCGTCGGCAGAGGTCAGGTGCGGATTGACGGCTACCGCTTCATACCCACGCTCGCGGAGAGTGCGCAGAAGTCCACGGGAAAAGTCTTTGGGATCGTGTGACACACCAACGACGGCGATGCGCTTCTGGGCGAGAAAGTCCCGGATTGCTGCCATGGAACTCATGTTTCGGCCTCCCATTTTATTGTGGGAGATGGAGAGGTTCCACGCCAGCCACAAGGGGGTTAATTCACAAACAAATTCCCGAAATGAAACTACCAACAGGTCGTGGTCATTTTCTGATTCGTTCGAGCACCGCCCCGGCGATCAAAGGCAGGCCGACGGTCGCATCGAGTAAAACCTCGGCGAACCTGCCGCCTTCATCCTCAGGAACGAATTTGCCCCACGAGACGGCTTCGCTGTAAGTGCAGCCGGATAGGCCTCCCCAGTTGACGGGCTCGGGGCAGATGCGGACGCCGTAGTGGAAGCGCTTGAGGATCATCTCTTCGCCGCCACGTCGATGGCGCAGATCGATATACGGGCCGAACTGCTGCGCCCAATTGCGGGGCACGCCGCCACCGATGGTGAAGATGCCGATGCGCTCCTGTTTCAGCAAGGTATCGGCGTAGTGCTCAAGATCTTCGAAAGGGTCGTAACGGAGCGGAGTCTGGCCTTCCCTGCGGCGAACGCGATTGTGGACGGCGAAATCGAGTCCAATTTCCGAATCGCTGAAGGCAGGCACGAACACCGGCACACCTTTTTCGTAAGCCGACTTAAGTATGCCGCGGTCCTTCACGTTCTCGCTGAGGTACTTGCCGATGTTGTGGTTCAGCTTGTAGGAACATAACGGTTCGACGGGGTTCCAGGCCTTGAGGATGCGCGCCACGATGGTCTCGACGAAGTTGAGGTTGGTTTCAGGCTCAAGCGTGTCGTAAACGCGGTTGTAGCCGGCTTCGTAGAGCTCGGTGTCGTCCATGCGCGGGTCGTAGCGGAAGTGGGAGCGGCCGGCGGCCTCGACCAGGCCGTGCGCCATGAGTGCGCCAGTCGAGATCACCGCTTTCACGATGCCCGCGTCGATGAGGTCAGTAACGATGAGACCCTGCTTGGCGACGGTCATGGCGCCGGCGAGGGTCATGACGACAAAGCAGTCTTTGTCGCGGGCCATAGCTTCGAGGACGTCGGCCCCTTGGCCGACCTGGCGACCGGTAAATGCGGTATTCCCCATGGCGCTAACCAGGTCGCTGATGGACTTGATTTTGGATAGATCCAACGGGTCGAGCGGCACCAATTTGTCGCTGATCGGGTCGTGGAGAATTCGTTCTTTGCCGTCTTCGTGCGAAGTATGGTCGGCCACGTTCACCTCATGAGAGCTGTGGATGTAGATTTCCAGCGCCGTATAGAAGATAAGCTTAGAACGACGCCGAACTTTCGAAGCTACAGGGTTCGCGAGCGTCGCGTCAATTCTCGACGCCTATAGCATTTACACAGCCGTAACATCCGATGGTTGTTGCGGTGGAATGCTATGCTTTTCCTTCACTCGAATCACGGAGTTAAGCATTGCCCGAACGTAACTTCACCATCGGAATCGTGCAGATGTCATGCGGGCCCGATCCCGCGGAGAACATGGAGCGCGCTGTCGCACACGTGCGTAAAGCCGCCGAACAAGGCGCGGAACTTATCTGTCTTCCGGAGCTGTTTCAGACGCAGTACTTCTGCCAACGCGAGGATGTAGCGCTGTTTGAGTTAGCTGAGCCAGTTCCGGGACCGGCGACGAAGCGATTGGGCGATGTCACTCGCGAGTTGAAGATTACGCTGGTCGTTTCCCTGTTCGAGCGGCGTGCTGCCGGCGTGTACCACAATACGGCGGCTGTCCTCGGCCCGAACGGTGAGTTGGTGGGCATTTATCGGAAGATGCACATTCCCGATGACCCGCTCTATTACGAGAAGTTCTATTTCACTCCGGGCGATCTAGGCTTCAAAGCGTTCGAGGCAGAGTTTGGAAAGTTCGGGACCCTGGTGTGCTGGGACCAGTGGTATCCAGAAGGCGCACGGCTTACGGCAGCACAAGGCGCCAATGTCCTGTTTTATCCGACGGCGATAGGGTGGCACCCCGACGAAAAAGCGCAGTACGGTGAAGCACAGTACGACGCTTGGCGTACCATACAACGGTCGCATGCGATCGCGAACGGCGTCTATGTGGCGGCGGTGAACCGTGTTGGATTTGAGACCGGCAACATTCGTGGTAACGAGGCTTCCGGGAAAGGTCTGGAGTTCTGGGGAGGATCGTTTATCGCCGACCCGTTCGGTCAAGTTGTGGCGCAGGCACCGCACGACAAGGAAGCTGTCCTCCTCGCGGAAGTTGATATACATCGGATCGAGGATGTGCGTCGCAATTGGCCCTTCTGGCGCGATCGTCGCATTGACGCATACGCCGCCATCACGCAGCGGTTCCTGGTATAGCCTTGGTCAAGACTTCCAGAACCGACTTCCAAACTCCCGCGTCACTGGCTTATCGCATGCCCGGAGAGTGGGAGCCACACGAGGCAACGTGGATCGCATGGCCCCACAACCGTAGCGATTGGCCGGGCAAGTTTGCGCCGATTCCGTGGGTCTACGCGGAGATCGTGCGTCATCTGTCGCGGGTGGAGCGAGTCCACATACTGGTTAACGACGAGGCCGCGGAAGAAGCCGCGCGCAACGTTCTGCTGACGGCCGAAGTCCTGCCCAAAAGCGCGTCCGAACCAGGCAGTAAAAGTGGCACCATCGAGTTCTGGCATATCCCGACTAACCGAGGCTGGCTGCGTGACACAGGACCGACCTTCGTGCGGAGAGTCGGGCAAGGACAACCAGCTTCGCTCGGAGCAGTTGCCTGGCGCTTCAATGGGTGGGCAAAGTACGACGATTGGAAGCGCGACGCGCCCGTCTCGGCAGAGTTGGGACGGCGTTTGGATGTTCCCACATGGCAGCCGGAAGTGGAGGTTAATGGCAAGCTCCGGCGAGTCGTGCTGGAAGGCGGCAGCATCGATGTCAACGGGAGCGGAACGCTGCTGACCACGGAAGAGTGCCTTCTCAGCGAGGTACAGCAACGGAATCCGGGGCTGAGCCGCGCGGAGATCGAAGGGCTCTTCGCGGATTACCTGGGGGTAAAGAAGGTCATCTGGTTGGGACGCGGCATCGCAGGCGACGACACGCATGGACACGTCGACGATATTTCCCGGTTCGTGGCGCCGAATGTTGTGGTCACTGCGTATGAGCCTGATAAGCGCGAAGTAAATCACGAGCCGTTGCGCGAGAATTGGATGACGCTGAAAAAGTCTACTGACCAGTCAGATAAGCCGCTGCAGGTGGTGCGGCTACCGATGCCTGCTCCGGTGTATTTTGATGGGCAACGCCTTCCGGCCAGTTACGCAAACTTCTACGTTGCCAACCGGCTGGTGCTCGTTCCTGTGTTCAATGATCCGAATGACCGCGTCGCGCTCAACACGATAGCGGAGGTCCTTCCAGGCCGGGCCGTAATTGGGATTTACTGCGGAGACTTGGTCCTCGGACTCGGCACACTGCATTGCATGACACAGCAACAGCCGAGGCCGTGAGTCCAGCCTAAGGACGCGATTTAAAGGGCCTGACCGTCTTGACTACCCAGGTGCCGAACGCGGCGAGACCGGCATAGAGAGCACCGTTGGCAAAGACGATAGAGCCCGTGGCCAATACCAGCGCCAGCATGTTGTCGGAGAGTCCGCTAACCGCCTGAACCAAGAGAAAAGGCGGGCATACGAGCAAGGCGGCATGGTATCCGCCGCCGACGCTCATCGTCCCGGGATGGCTGCGCCACACCAGGACAAGAATCAGTGCGACCGCCATTCCCAAAACGAATGCGAGGGAGAGGACAACGATCAGTGCATCGTGGCGCTTGAAAGAAGTTGAGGGCAAGGATCCTCGAAGAGGTTCGCTTACCAGATTACCCTAATCGTTGCGACGCAATTGCCGATGTGCTTTGTGACAAGGCATAGGCCAATCCTGTCCAACGAGGATCCTGGTGACACGAGCGCTCGTACTCATCGGTGCATTCCTGCTGTTTCGGGAATTTTCGCCGCGCAGGTCGCGGAACTCGCCGACTTCGATATCCCCCTATAAGAATTCGCTGGACAGCCAGCTCAGCGCGCACGAAGTGAGTCTGCTGCTGGAGCAGGTTTCTCCTCTGCCGACGTCAGCGCAGCTCTCGCCCGGGCGCAGGTAGGCTAGGTCTCACCGAGAGCATGCTATTCTGCGGGCACGAATCGATGGAGGAGCTTCCATGAGTAGCAGCCCTTATCCCAACCCGGGTGTAACTGCGGTTTCGCACAACATGGTCACCACCGCGTTTACCCTCGACGGCTATAACATCATTCGCAACCTCGGACTAGTACGGGGAATCATCGTGCGCTCGCGATCGATTGTGGGGACAATCGGGGCGACCTTGCAGACCATCGTGGGAGGAAATATCACCCTGCTGACGAACCTGTGTGAACAGACGCGTGAGCACGCGTTTGATCTCATGCTGCAGCATGCCGCCGAACTGGGAGCGAATGCAGTCGTTGGCATGCGTTATGACGCTACCGAGGTCATGCAGGGGGTGACCGAAGTGTTGGCGTACGGGACTGCGGTTTATGTAGAGAAGAAGAGCTAGAACCGGGGATGGAATCGTTAGCGATGGTGAGCCCGGCAGGAATCGAACCTGCGACCCACGCATTAAAAGTGCGTTGCTCTACCAACTGAGCTACGGGCCCACACTTTTAATCTAACACAGGAAAACTGCCGTCCCGCAGGGCTCGTGCGGTGCTCCAGATGAGCGCAAGCTGACTCATCGACGGTCAAGATCCTGGGTTCAGTTCAGCGTGGACCGGTTGCGATGCTGTATTGTTCCAAGTCGCGGACGAAACACATGCACAAGTCCCGACGGATAGGCATGCGTCGGATGATCCTGCAGAGTGCGATGGTAGAGCACGAACAATGCAAGTTCGAGCCGGTCAGATACACCTGTCTTGTCGAAGATCCTCCGCAATGAATGCTTGATCGACGATTCTGTAGTCGCTATCTGCAAGGCAATCTCCCGATTGCGATAACCCTGTAGCACCAAGGTGATGATGCGGACCTCGGTTGAAGTAAGGCGGCGACGTACGCGTAGACCCACCTCGTACTGATCATCCGATGCGGAGGTGGGATGACGAACCAAAGAAATCGGTTTTCCGCCAGTCGCCATCTGTCGAATGCAACGCACCATGGTTGCTTCATCGGCCCAGCGGCCGACTACCGCTGGCAGATGGAACGCAAGTTGCGAATCGACCGTCTCCTGGCAATCTTCAAGACGAAGAATGGCGGTGCGCTGCCGTTCGCACTTTGGTTCGATGGCGTCGATCGCAACCATGAAGGCAGAAGAAATAACCAACACATGGGGCCGGAAATTCTCCAGTCCATGCATGAGTTGATGAATGGAATGTGGCTGACCGACGATACGAATGTCTTCCTCAGCCGCGAGGGCGCTGGCCATACCAATACGGAACACCCGCTGGTGGTCCGCCAAGATTACTTTGATCATGCCCGAACCGTTGCAATTGGGTTGCCGATAGGGACTCGCAAGAAACCCGCAAATATCGTGTATTCAAGCATTAACAGAGCGACTTGGAGTGAAAAATTTCCCTCATCGGCAAGTTTTACGCAATCGGTTTTGTGAACACTGTACGATGTTACCGCAGTAACCATCTGCTTCCCGCAAGGAATTGCTTCCAAGGACGCTGAAATGCATCCATCCAGTAGAGCCCATGATTGAGCGAAATCGTAAACGTGTAGTAATCATTGGGGGTGGCTTTGGAGGCCTTCAGGCTGCTCATGCGCTGGCGCGCCTACCGGTACACATTACGCTGGTGGACCGCCGAAACCATCACACGTTCCAACCCCTGCTCTACCAAGTGGCAACGGCGGGGCTGTCTCCAGCGGAGATTGCGGCGCCCATTCGAGAGATTCTGGCGCGTTACGAGAATACCGAGGTGCTGCTAGGAGAGGTTGTCGGCTTCGACGTGCAACAGCGAGTGGTAAAGCTAGAGGGCTTCGAGCTTCCTTACGATTACCTGGTAGTGGCCGCGGGAGCCAGTCACGCCTATTTTGGACATGACAATTGGGAGCCTATCGCGCCCGGCCTGAAGACGGTCGAGGACGCGCTGGAGATCCGCCGCCGCGTGCTGCTCGCTTTCGAATTGGCAGAGCGACATGCCGCTACAACGGGCGAGCACCTGCCGATTACGTTTGCCGTCGTTGGAGGCGGACCGACGGGCGTGGAATTGGCTGGCACCTTGGCCGAGATCACGCACAAGTCGCTGTCCGATAACTTCCGCAACATCGATCCCAGAAAAGCCAAGATTGTGCTGCTCGAAGCCGGGCCATCGGTGCTTCCTTCTTATCCTGAGGATTTGCGTGCGAGCGCAAAGCACCAACTTGAGCGTCTTGGTGTGGAAGTCCAACTGAATTCAGCAGTGACCGATGTTCGACTCGGAGAGATTCGGACAGGCAGCGAAACTCTACGCACGACGGTGGTGGTGTGGGCAGCGGGTGTTTCCGCATCTCCCTTGGGACGCGCGCTCGGAGGACCAGTGGATCGCGCTGGCCGCGTGCTGGTGGAAGCTGACCTCAGCCTGCCCGGTCATCCTGAAGTATTCGTGATCGGGGATTTGGCTTCGCTGAAGCAGGCCGAAGGGACTCAACTGCCTGGAGTCGCACCGGTTGCCATGCAGGAGGGACGCTGGGTTGGAAAGCAGATCGCAGCCGATTTTGCGGGAGCTCCCCGAAAACCCTTCCACTATTTCGACAAAGGGAGTCTTGCGACCATTGGACGTGCCGCTGCGGTGGCCGATTTCGGCAAGGTGCACATCTCAGGATATTTCGCGTGGCTTTCGTGGTTATTCGTCCACATCTTCTTCCTAATTGGTTTTCGCAACCGAATTATCGTGATGATCCAGTGGGCATGGAGCTATTTCACCTACGACCGGTCAGCACGACTGATTACAGGCGAGGGACCCCCACTGCCATTGTCATCACGGGAGTTCTCGAAGGAAGTGGAGAAGGAAAGTGAAGCGCTGGAAGCGTCTGCCGCGTCGGGAAGCACCCCGTCCGAGCGACCGTAGCGCCCTGCGGTTCCCTGCATGGGGAATCTTTAGCTTCGTTTTACGATTGGGTTGTAGCCCTCTCCCGTCAACTTCGCTTTCATCGCCTCGGCGTCTTGCTGCGTCGCGAACGGTCCAACCTGCACGTGATAGAACTTGTCGTGTACTGCGGGATTGTTGACCACAAAGACGCTATAACTCTTCTTGCGGAGCGCACCCGCCAGCGCCGCGGCATCTTCTTCCCGGGTCACCGCAGCAATCTGCACGACGAAAGCGCCGCTCGCTACGGGAACAGCCACGGGCTTGGCGGCCGAGTTCGACGCTGACACGGTGGAGGTTGTGCCCGGAGGCGCAGGAGCAGTGGACGCTACTGTGGCGGTCTTCGGTTCAGGGGCTCTTTCGGGTGAGGCCTTCTGCTGAGGCGGAGTTGCGGCCGGTTGGGACGCCACAGTCTTGGAATCGCTCTTCTTTACTGCGTCATAAAACGTGAGGTCCGGTTTCTGGTCCTTGTTCCCGTCTTCCTGCGATGCGGCATTGTCGCTCTCAATGCTGCTTGTAACCGCAGCCGAAGGCTTGGCACCTCCAGAACCGCCGACTGCGGGGGCTGATAGCGAAGCACTGAGTGGCGATTTGTCGTTCATTGCCTGTTCGCGCGCCGACGTCTTTCCGAGTGAATAGCCGATCGCGAAAAATACTCCGCAAATTGCCACCAGCATGAAGAACAGGCCCAGCAGCTTGCCTGGGCCTATCGTGATGTCGCGGTCGTCTGTCTCCATTCGTTCTCTTCTCCGAATCTATTGGCCCGGCAACGTCGCTGGGGCGGCGGCTGCCTTTGCCGCATCCGTCTTTATCAGCTGTTGTAAGCCAGTCAAAAAGTCGACCGGCACCGGGAAGATGATGGTGGTGTTCTTTTCAACACCGATTTCCGTCAAGGTTTGCAGGTAGCGCAACTGAATACTGGTCGGTTCGGTGGCCAGCAGGTGAGCCGCATCCGTCAACCGCTGTGCTGCGGCGAATTCACCTTCGGCGTGAATGATCTTCGAGCGCTTTTCACGCTCGGCCTCGGCTTGTTTCGCCATGGCGCGGGTCATTGTCTCCGGCAGGTCAACCTGTTTGACTTCAACGTTGGTAACCTTCACTCCCCAAGGATCAGTGTGCTGGTCGAGGATCGACTGCAAACGCGTGTTGATCTTGTCGCGGTGGGCCAACAGTTCATCGAGATCGACTTCGCCCAGCACGGAACGCAGGGTTGTCTGCGCAAATTGCGACGTCTGATACAAATAATTCGTAACTGCCACCACCGCCCGATTGGGATCGATCACGCGTAGAAAAATGACGGCGTTTACCTTCAACGTCACATTGTCGCGAGTGATGATGTCCTGCGGAGGAACCTCCAATGCATCCTGGCGCAACGACACCCGGACCATGCGGTCTATCGGAGCGAAGACCAGGATCAGTCCCGGCCCTTTTGCGGTTCCCAGCAGCCGGCCCAAGCGAAAGATGACACCTCGCTCATACTCCGCCAAAATCTTGATGGAGTTCAGCAGGTACAACACAACAATGACGACGGGAATAAGGACGAACAGGTTCACCGCGTGCCTCCCGGGCCACAGTCGAGTTTAGAACCTGTGGCACACACGATTGTAGGCTTATCTCCGGGCGTAACCCAATTCGGCAACAGGCGGTGGGACGGGATTGGAAGCGCACTTTGGGCGGCGAAGCTTCGGGCGCACGCCCGCTAGGCCGCCGGTTCCTCAGTCAGATTCAAGCGGGCCACGGCGTACAGAGCCAGCTCGACGCGATTGGAGACGCCAAGCTTGTCGAAGATGCGGAAAAGATAATTCTTGATGGTGTGCTCGCTGAGTTGAAGCTGTTCCGCTATCTCGCGGTTAACCATGCCCTGCACGACCAGTCGTACAACCGATGCTTCGCGCGGAGTGAGCCGCGGGGTTGTATTGGCCTTCTCGCGCTGGCCATTGCCATTGACGACGGCCTCCAGCAGGTAGAGCATCTGCCGGTTGTCGACCCAGATTTGACCTTCCAGGACGCGGCGTACGCACTTCGCGAGCAACGCAATGTCGGTTTGGGCACGGGAAAAGACACCTCTCGCGCCAGCACGAAATGCGTTTACGACAACGTGTGGCTCATTTTCATCGAGCAGGAGGACCCAGGGGCACGATGGCGTAACCAGTGAACTATCGCTACTTCCCGGCTTTGCCCGCAGGGGGCCACCGGGCAACGTCGCGCTGATGAGCGCAAGATCGGGCTTGGCGGATGGCATGGACTGCAATAGCGAATCGTAATCGGCTGCCGCAGCAACTACCGAAAGTCCGGGCTGCTTGTTCAGTGCCTCGGACAAGAGGCGGCACGCCATCTGGCTCGAATCAGCGATTGCGATACGAAGGGATTTTGCTCGTGGCATCATGACGGGAACCCATGCGATTTCGCTTCTCTGCGAAGATCGTCTCTATAAACTAATCGGCAGGTTCCATGAGGACTTTAGTCCCGAAGAAGACTGGCTTGGAGTCGAGAGATTACGAGGAAACTCTTCCGGTTCGTCGGACTGTGGGACAGATTGCAGGCCGACTTTACGGGGCTGCGCGTCCGTCAATCGCAGCCAGGGCACACACGAGGCCAGCCGCCGCGTATAGGGGTGATTCGGGGCTTGCAACAATTTCGCGGTAGACCCGCACTCAACAATTTCTCCGTCGTACAGGATAGCGACCCGCTGGCATATCGATGCCACCGACTGCAGATCGTGGGAGATATAGAGCAACGCCGTATTCGAGTCGCGTGTGAGGCCGGACAGCATCTGGAGGACCTCCATTTGCGTCAGCACATCGAGTGCGCTGGTGGGCTCGTCGGCAATCAGCAGCGGCGGTGAGTGCATGATGGCAATTCCAATCAACACTCGTTGCGCCTGACCGACGCTGATCTGCGAGGGGTAGCGGCGAAGAAAGTCCTCATCCTGCGATAGCCCAACGCGTTCGAGAGAGCGTTTCACTGCGCGTGTCACTTCCCTGCGCTTCCTGAGGTGTGTGCTCGGAACGATTCCGCGAGCTGTGCGCCAATGCGCATGGCAGGATTCAGGCTGGCCAGCGGACTTTGTAAAACAAGACCAATCTCGCGTCCGCGTATGCTTCGCATCTCGCGCTCCGGCAGCGTGAGGAGCTCTCTCCCCCGAAAACGAACGTGTCCTCCCGCAGTGCCTCCCTTGAAGGAAAGGAGATTAAGCAGTGCCAGCGCAATGGTGCTCTTGCCGGAGCCGCTTTCGCCAACCAGCCCGAGGACTTCACCGGCATCGAGAGACAATCGCACGCGCTTCAGCGCAAGCGGACGATTGGGATAATCGACGCGGAGATCGACATCCAGGAGAGGCTCAGTTGGCATTGTGGGCACTCTCGCTGGAAAGGCGTATCCGCTCGATGTTCCAGTAGGTTTGTGGGCGGGCCGGTACAGGAACCACACCTTGCAACAGCGGCGAAACAGCCACCAAGGTATTTTTGTTTACGAGATAGATGAAGGGCGCCTGGTCGGCCACGATCTCCTGCACCCGGTCAAAGTCGCGCTTACGGCTTCTGGGGTCCATGCTTGTCGCCTGCGCGCGCATGAGACGGTCGATTTCTGTCTCCCACGGAGTGGCCGGCGTCTTCTGGCGCGGATTCCACTGGTGTTCATCCGACGTGCTGAGCCACACATTCAGCTGTCCGTTGGGATCGATCTCGACATTCGTCATACCGAGCATCGCGGCTTCGTAGTTAAAGGTCTCGCTGATGCGCTGGATGAGAGACGGAAAATCGAGGGTGACGACGTTCACTTGAATCCCGATTGCGCCCAAGTCGGATTGAATCATCGTCGCCATCCTCTCCCGCGAGCGGTTGCCGGCATTGGTGACGATGGAGAACTCAACCGCATGACCGGACTTGTCGCTGAGCTTGCCATTTGCCAGGCGGAACCCGTCCGCTTGTAAGAGCTGAAGCGCCAGTGCGCGGTCGAAACGTGCCCCCGGGAGATTGGCGTTGAACCAGAACTTGTTGGCCGGAGAGACTGGACCTCGCGCCGGAGCGGCATGTCCGCCATACACCACGGAGCACAAGTCGCTACGGTTGATGGCAGCTGACACGGCGCGACGAAAATTGCGTGAGCGAAACCATTCCAGTTCGTACGGCGGGATGGGCGCTGTCGGTGACTGGTTGAACCAGATCTGCTCGGAATCGAGGGAAGGCCCGGCATCGCGGGCCTTGCCGGGAGCAATCTGACCCAAGCGTTGAAAATAGTCCGCATCCATGGCGTTGATGAGATGGATTTCGTTGCGGGAGAACTTCAGCATCTCAATATCGCGGTTGGACTGGATCTCCAGTTTGACCGCATCGAGATAGGGCAACGCATGACCGGTCGCATCCTTTTTCCAGTAGTTCGGATTGCGTCGCAGATAGACATACGATCCCGTCTTGTAGTCAGCTACGTAAAATGGTCCTAGTACGGCAGCTTCTTTTTTAGGGGAGCTGGCGGATTCGATCGCGACCTGGTCAAACAGCCGCTCTAATCCCGCCACGGGAGCCGGAAAGCTGACAGCAACGCGATCTGCTGCGAGCACCGTCGTATGAACCGTTCCGTTACCCGAACGGAACGCGTCTCCGGTCGGCGAATGCAATGCGGGGTCCATCAACTCACCCATGGTGTACTGCACATCCTGCGCAGAGAACGGCGTGCCGTCGGAAAACCGCAGTCCATGCCGCAACTGGAAAGTGATGGTCTTACCGTCAGGCGAAATCTTCCACCCTACCGCCAACTCTGGTTCAACTTTTTGCGTTTCACGGTTGAGCCGCAGGAGGACTCCCCCGGTAAGGTAGCGAATGGTCTCCGAGGCGTCGTCGGCCACCAACGCCGGACGAAACGTCTTGGGGTCGGAGTGCAGATAAAACCGCAATTCGTCGAGACCAGCTCCCGCTGTCACGACCAGGAGCAGGAC
Source organism: uncultured Acidobacteriaceae bacterium (assembly GCA_963738905.1). Taxonomy (GTDB): domain Bacteria; phylum Acidobacteriota; class Terriglobia; order Terriglobales; family Acidobacteriaceae; genus DASRAA01. The sequence goes on along the minus strand of CAVTYG010000002.1, from coordinate 229,370 downwards.
TAAGCAGATACCGATGATCGCGCGACGCATATCAGGCAACCTCACGAGTGGAGAATCCTATTTGCAGACTACTTACGAGAAGTACCAGCACGAGCAGTGCGGCGAAATTGCAAAGATCACCGCGCAGGGACAACACCGACTCCATCTCCCGCAACAAGCTGCCAAGCGAAGGTAGCGGCTCAGACACTCCCAGTCCCAACAGACTCAGGTTGGCCTCCGCCAGTATGAATACCGGGACCGAGATCCAGAACTGCGCCAGCAGGACGGGCCACAGGTTCGGCATCAGGTGGGCCTGCAAGAGTCTTCGTCGCGGTATCCCGGTTGCTCTCGCTAACAGAACAAACTCCGACTGGCGTAGCCTTCGCGTCCGGGCAAGCAGTATCTTCGCGGGCATGCCCCACCCCAATAAGCCGAGCATGAGGAAGGTCGCCAGGGCCGATGCCGAGGGAGAGGTGTTGAGCGGCAGCAGCGCTCGAACCATAAGAAGCAGGAAGAGCCAGGGGACCGATAGCATCAGGTCGATGAGGCCGTGCGCCAGCTGCTCCACTGCGCCTCCGGCGAGAGCGGGGGCGACCCCGACAAGAAGGGCAGTCAATACCGAAAGAGCTGCGGCCAGCGGAGCCAGGGTCAGTGAGACACGCGTTCCGTGCAGCAAGCGTGACAGCCGGTCGCGGCCCAACGCATCGGTTCCCAGCCAATGCGCTGTCGATGGGCCTTGGGCACAGTGCTCGCGGTCCTGCCGCTCGTAGTTGTAGCGCTGAGACAAGCTGCCTGCAACGCTGAGCAGGGCGAGCAGCGAAGCCACGACTATCGCGGTGATGCGTATCGCTCTCACGCCGGATGTCCCTCCCCCTGCACCAAAAGATCGGCGCCCGAGTTGGCCAGCACCGTACAAGCGATGACCAGTACCGAGACATTGAGCAGCACCGGAAGGTCACGTGCCAGCGCCGACTGCCACGCTAACTGCCCGATTCCGGGAATTCCACACAACGCTTCGATGGGAATTGCGGCGCTAATCGCCAGGCCTACCGAGACTCCTGCCAACGCAAGAAGTTCCCACTGCACCAGGGGTATGACGTGGCGCAACAGCACCGCGAGTTCGGAAACTCCTTTCGCGCGAGCATTGATAATATGCGGCATACCGGACGTTGCCTGCACCAGATTGCCGATGTAGCGGTGCACTTTGGGAAACACGACCAGCGCTAGACCGAGATATCCAGGCCCGCTGACCAATACCAGCAGCAAGGCGATGGCGCCGGCGGGAAGGCAGAGTAATAAACCACTTCCCAGCGTGCTCGCGAACTCCAGCGCTCGCGAGCGAAGCAGCCACGAACCCAGCATCACAAAGAATGCAACTGCCCACGCCATGAGCAGCCCCGCGGCAACCAGTCGCGAGGTAACGGCGAAACGTTCGCGCAGTACTTCGCGCACCGGACGCTGTGACGTCCGCGAAACCCCTAAATCACCGCTCGCCGCCTTACGCAGAGCCGTCGCATAGTAGGACACTACGTTTTCGGCGTCCTTGGCCGTCTCAGCGCGGATAGCGGCAATACTCTCGCTGCTAAGGCGAGCGTCCAACTGGCGCTCGTCGGTACCGAATCCCGGGGCGTAGCGCACCAGCGCGGCAGACAGCAGACCACCGGCCACAACGGTGATGGCCGCTAGTCCCATGCGCCGCAAGAGTGCCCCGACGAACGTCATCGCGTTACCTGCCTGCCCAGTCCGCCGCCATCACGCCGGCGTCCTTGAAGGAGGATTGCCGCGAATGTTTCTTGTGGGCATACATTCTCTTATCGGCAGCTACCAACAACTGTTCACCATTCTGTCCATCCACCGAATAGAACGCCGCCCCCACACTCGCGGACAACGCGCCCGCGGAACATATCTCCCGCGCACTCTCCTCGGCGGCAATGCTTACCCTCGCACACACCTCTTGCGCTGCCTCCTCACTGAGTCCGGGAGTCACCAGTACGAACTCGTCGCCGCCCATGCGGGAGATAAAGTCATACTCCCGGCACACCTTGCGCAACCGTCCGGCAAATGTTTGCAGGACCTTGTTTCCCGCCAGATGTCCGTAGCGATCATTGAAGGCCTTGAAGCCGTCCAGGTCGCACACGATCACGGCAAAGCGGCTTCGTTCGCGAGCGCAACGGGCAATCTCGGCATCAAGGTGCAGAAACAGCGAACGGGCATTCGGCAGACCCGTCATGTAATCTACCTTCGCCGAATCGGCTGCCGCCTGGTAGCGGATCGCGTTATGAATGGAAGCCGCGATTTTGTCAGTCATCGCCAGCAGGATCCGTAAATGGTCGGCCGAAAATGCGTCGGCTTCGAGTTTGTATAGCGCGAGTACGCCGAGCACTTCGTCGTCGCCACAAATCAGCGGCACAGCCAGCGCCGACGACATGCAGCTGCCAGCATGCGATTCATTCAGATAGCCCGGCTCGACGGAGGGATTGCCGTTGAGGATTGGTTTGCGATTCTGGGCAACCCAGCCGGAAAGGCCTTCGCCCATGGGAATCTGCAATGACGAGAATACGCGATAGTCATCGCCATTCACGTATTCCGGGACGAGCTTGCCCGCGTGCAGCAGATAAATAGCGATCGCGTTATAAGGGACCAGGTTGCGCAGTCGTGCCGCCACCAGCGAGAGGGTTTCGTACAGGCTCAGCGAGCGTCCCAGGTCGCTGCTGAACTCCAGCAAGTTTTGTGCTTCCTGGCGGGCCGCCACGATCGAGGCCAGAAAATCACCGTTGCCCGCTGTTGCAGCCAGCGCGCTTTCGAAACCGGCCGCCGGAGCATCGCCGTTCATCACCCGCACGTTTTTCGAAAGCTTGATAGTTTCGGCGCTATTACAGAGGGCCTTGGCTTTGCCCTCCAACTCGCGGTAGCGGCGCCGCAGGATCTCGACCACGCGGGGATCGAATTGCGTCCCCGATCCTTTGCAGATTTGTTCCATCGCATCGTCCAGCGGAATACCCCGCCGATATTGCCGGTCCGAGGCCAAGGCGTCGAGACAGTCTGCGGCGGCAAGAACGCGGGCTCCGATGGGGATCTGCTCGCCGGCTAAACCGTCGGGATAGCCCTTGCCGTCCCACCGCTCATGATGGGAACGCACGATGGGCACTACGGGATAGGGAAAGTTGACGCGTTCGAGAATCTCGCCACCCACGATGGGGTGAATCTTCATCTTCTCGAACTCCTCGGGAGAGAGCCGGCCGGGCTTGTTGATGATGTGTTCCGGGACAGCAAGCTTGCCGATGTCATGCAACAGGGCCGCTGCCCGCAGTGCCTCCAGCTCCGCCGGGGCAAGGGCCATGTCCTTTCCCACTTCCACGGCAAACACCCGCACTCGCTGCAGGTGATCGTGGGTGGTATGGTCCTTGGCGTCGATGGCAAGGGCCAGCGCTTCGATGGTACGCAAGTGCAACGAAGCCATCTGCTCAACGTGCTTCTTCTCGTCCGCCAGCTTGCCGAGGTAGAGCCGGTACGAGCGGAAGAGAAGGTACCCTACCGGCACCATCAAGGTCGAAGTCTGCCAACCGAGATGTGCGTTGGACCAGCTGAAGGCGCATGCCAGCACGCCTCCCACCAGGTAATTCGGGAACGACCACAGGTAGAACTCCGACCATGTCGTCCCAAACCCGCGCCCTTCGGTCACGGCGATTACCGCCGCGACCAGCAGGGTGTTCACCAGAAAGTAGGCGGAAGATGTAGCCATGAGGCGCAGCGGTAAGCTGTCGCCGAGAAGCTTGACCGACGATACGAACACTTGTTGTGCCACGCCGATGCTTAGCGCCATCTGGGCAAGGTTGAAGGCCACGTGGATAGTTTCGATGCGATGTTTACGCCACAGCGATTGACACACCGCCGATGCGCACCCGACCGCGATCGCCTCGCCCGGCGCCAGCTCTATGATGGCAACCAGGTTGACGATCAGATTCACCGAAAGCGTCCCGCTTATGCCGGGCAGCTCGACTTTCAATCCCGAGGCAATTACCGCAGCCAGCAGGTAAGCAATGAATTTGACGAGATTGCCCCACGGACACTGAAGCATCGCCACGGCCAGCACGCTGATCCCCGTCGCAATTACCGCGAAGATGAGGGTCTTGGCTTTCCAGGTCATCGCGCTCCCCGTCTCACACACTTCCGCAGTGACGATCATCCTTTGGTCTGCTCACCGCCGTGACAGCGCACCACCGCGTCGGGTCGCTTTTACTATCGACAACTTTCCGGCGGGTGATTGTTTCCTAATGGAACGACAAAGATAACGGCACTGAGAAATGCCGGCTGCTTGCAAGAAAAGGGGCAGCCGGGGCTGCCCCTCATTCAGTAGCGCTCAGTTCTCACCATTGATCATCACGCGATTACCCCACATGGCTGAGTTGCCCCACATCGCTGAGTTCCCCCACATGGCAGAATTGCCCCACATCGCTGAGTTCCCCCACATGGCGGAATTGCCCCACATCGCCGAGCTACCCCACATGGCGGAGTTGCCGCTCACAGGGGCGCCGGAGCCGGTATTGGAGAGGAACGCCTGGACGCCCCAGACCATTCCGGTGTCCCACGCTGTGGTAGAGCCAAAACGGGCCTTCCAGATCGCCGCTGCGCCCCAAGGCGTAGTCATGTCGGCCACGAAGTACACATTTCCGCTGCCCGGGTCATAGGTCGCTACCGGCGACCTGGCCGTTCCCGAGGCACGGTCCTTGTTCATCAAGGCAGCCTGGACATCGAGATATCCGGCCCCGACGGTGAAAATGTCAGACTGAATATTGAACGCCTGGTCTCCATCCACGACCGTCGTGTAACGAGGAAGCCCTTTGAAGGCCGTCTTCATGATTCGGGCCTTGATCTGGTCCGGGGTCAGGGTCGGGTCGTTCTCCACCATCAGTGCCACAACTCCGCTGACCATGGCGGTCGCCATGCTGGTGCCGCTCAACGTGAAGTAACTGCCGGAAGGAACCATGCTTCCCCCAGCTTCGTAATAGCCCAGCGGCACATCGTTCTGGGGGTTCTGGAGCTCCAGCAATCCAGGTGCGTACAGTGAAACAATCCTGTTCCCCGGGGCAACAATATCCGGCTTGACGACATGGTCAATCGCGGTAGGCCCTTTAGCGCTGTAACTGGTCATCACATCGTCGGCACGGGCCGAAGTGAATTTGGTGTTGGTGGCTCCAACCGTAATCACGTAGGGATCGTTGGCTGGGGCGTCGATCGTCCCGTAACCGTTCGTGCCAGCCGAATTGTCTCGGCCGCCGTTGCCCGCAGACACGACCACGACAATCCCGGCCTTCCACGCCTGCTCCACGGCCTGGCAAAGCGGGTCCTGCAGGTAGCTTTCGAAGATCGGCCGGCCAACCGACAGGTTCATTACACGAATGTTGTAGGTCGACTTCAGTTGGATCGCGGCCTGGATCGCCTGGATCACCGCGCTTTCATATCCAATCCCCTGGCTGTTCAACACTCTGAAGCTGATGAGGTTCGCATTGGGAGCTATGCCCTTGATCGATACGTTGCAGACCGGGCAAGTGGAACCGCTGCCGTCTGCCGCGATGATTCCCGCAACATGGGTACCGTGGCCGTAGGGGTCGTCCATTCCCTCGCCGGTGTAATCGAAGCTCGCTTTGATGCGTGATGCACCGGCAGGCTGGTCGAGATCCGGCACCTCGTGCACGCCGCTGTCGATCACGGCAATCCCCACGCGCGAACCGTCCAGCCCGGTCGCCCAGGCATAATTCGCCATCACTGCCGGCGCCGCATTGTTCAGTTGACCTTGCACCTGACGGTCAGGCGAAATGTAGGCAACCGCAGGGTCCGCGGCCAGCGCCGCCAGCGAACTCGCCGTCCCGCTCGCCCCCAGTCCGTTAATCACGCCTAATGTCGCGCTGACGCTGATATTGCGCTCGCGCATCGCCGCCGTCTGTCCAGCAGTTGGCGCAGCCTTGTACTGCACGATGACCGGTACCTTCTGATTGCCCGCCAACTTCATCAGCTCGGGCGCGAGTTTTGCGCTCTGGGCTGCCAATACCGTTGGCACCCAGAGGGCCAGCCCCAGTAAGAAACTGCGTTTCATCGAATAACCTCCCGATTCGGTGGAAACTTTCCTCCTTTCGATTGCACCTTGCGTGCCGTTCCGGGCGGACCGCGCAACTCCAGTGTTCTCAATATTCTTCCGTTTGCCGCGGCATTCGATTGCGCCGGAATGGCACGATGGCAAACCAGGTTCGCGCCAATCTGGCGCATTCCGCCTGATGTTACGAGGCACTCTGGCCGATGCTATCTCTGTGACAGAAGTGCTGCTCTACCACAATGTGAGACTTGAATGCGATGACGAGCACTGACTCGCAACCGGATGACGTCATCATTGCTCGCGATCCGGCGATGCTGAAGGTTTTGCAGATCGCGCGGATGGCCGCCGATTACAAAGCGACGGTGCTGATCACCGGGGAGACTGGCAGTGGTAAGGACGTCGTCGCTCACCTGATCCATCGACACTCACGGCGTAATTCGCGTCCACTGATCGACGTGAATTGTGCCGCGCTGCCGGAACACCTGGTGGAAAGTGAGCTATTCGGCTACGAAAAAGGTGCGTTCAGCGGCGCCGATTCCACCAAGCCCGGTTTTTTTGAACTGGCACACGGCGGGTCGCTATTTCTGGACGAAATAGGCGAGATTGACCCTCGCGTACAGGTAAAGCTTCTGCGGGTGCTCGATGCCGCACCATACTACCGCCTGGGCGGAAATCACAAAATCAACGTGGATGTGCGTTTGATTGCGGCGACTAATCGGCCGTTGGAAGAGGCGGTGCAATCTGGTAGATTTCGGCGCGACCTGTATCACCGCATTAGTGAATTCCACGTCGCGGTGCCACCCTTGCGCCAACGACAGCTCGACGTCGTCGCGCTGGCCGAACACTTTCTGTCGGAACTACGTCCTGACATGACTTTCACCAGTGCCGGACTGGAGTCTCTGACGCTACTACCATGGCCGGGAAATGTTCGAGAGCTTCGCAATCTTGTCACTACGCTCTGCATTTCCCTCACACACACCCATATCACGGCAGACGACGTATACTGCTACGCTCATCCTGGTGAGGTCACAAGTGAGCCGGGTATTCGCCAAGCAACCACCATGGCCGAGATGGAGCGTCTCATGATTGTGCGCGCCCTCGAATCCTGCGGCGGCAACCAAGGCCTGGCTGCCACGCAACTGGGGATTCCACGGCGCACGTTCTGCCGCAAGCTCAACGAACACAACATCACACTGGGACGGCGCCGACACACCCTGACGCGCGGTTCTGCAGCACAACCCTCACACTGCCGTGCCGAATTGCATGTGCCGGTTTCCGTCGCCACTGGAAATGGCCGCTACTCAGCCGAGTCAGCCGATGTCAGTCTGGGAGGCATAGGTCTCGCCGCCCTGACTACTCCCCTTTCCGTCGCGCAAGACGTGATGGTGCAATTCACTCTGCCGGGGGATTCGGCGCCCGTCGCGCTAAATGCGTCTGTGGCCTGGGTCCGGCCCGATGGCGCCGCCGGAGTAAAGTTCCTCTTCCTGCCGGCCACGACGGAAGCAAAACTGCGCAGTTGGATCACACAAAATACAACGCCTGATCCACCGCCTCCCCCTGGCGATGCAACTTTTCCGCGGTCTTGCATGCCCCATCAGAGTTCAGTTCACTCCGGAGCTGTTTAATTCGCGCATAAGAAATGGGCTGCCCTTACTGCGGCAGCCCCAGCGGAGAAGTTTCTCTTTATCCCCGAAGCTTGCGGCGCAGAGCACCTGCCAAGCCAATCATTCCCGTGCCCAACATTGCAAGGGTGCTGGGTTCCGGCGTGCTCGACAGGAAGCCCTGGGCTGTTCCCAATGCTGGGTCACTCTCTGTTCCAGGAATGGCGCTGTACAGCAGTACATTCGAGAACTCCCCCTGCGTGTAGGTCTGGCCGGTTGCCAAATCCTGCAGTGCCTGGGCGGAAGGCGTGAGCCCCGGAGCGCCCTCGAACAGGTTCCAGATGGCAGCATTAACATCGCTGTTTACGCCGCCATCGGCGACCGCCTTCTCGAAGAGGAATGCCGCTTCGTAGTCCGTAAGATGCGTGGTGGGATCAAGGCTGCCGATCGACACGACGTTCGCCTGCCAGGTTTCCCAGCCTTCAATGTGCTCATAGTAGCCAATGCACATCATCGACTGGTTGGGGCCACCGTTCACGCTGATGTTGTAGGGATAACTGGGTACCCCGAAGTAGTTATTGCCGGTAGGAAGCCCCGTGTACTGAAGATTAGCTGGGGCCGCAAACGCGGGTAGGGCGACGAATGCCAGAATGACGGTCCAGCAGATACCTTTGTATATGCTCATAGTTCGCTCTTTCTTCGGCACAGCCGCTTGCCTTCCTGCAATTGGTCGCGGACTGTGCCGGTTGCGACCGTTGCCCTGCTCTATGACCCAGACCTCGCGACGCCGCCCTGAACTCAACTGCGGCGCTACTGTTTTCCGTACGGCAAGCTGGTGGCGCGAAACAAAACGCTTGCGCCATAGCCGCTGCTGCCGCTGTTCCGCCTCGTGTGGCATACAACTCCGCTGCCGCTGAGTCGAATCTTCCTGTCCCCTTCCCACTCCAGCGTCACGGTCAGCGTCACCGGCGATGCCATCGGAGGTATAACGCTGGCGTAAACAAAGGCCCCTCCGCTCCCGATGTTGCCGGTAACTCCATTAGTGGGGTGCCACCTCCCATCTGCCGATTGCCATTGAAACCAGGCGCCACCGGTAAGTTCGAATCGTTTGCTCCGCCGTCTCTCGTTCCACTTTGGAGTTCCGAAGATGTCTGGGTCGTGGCACATCGTTGTTTGCTTCCCTCCTTCTGGTATCAAGTTAGGAGGGGCGCGATGAGCCCACAAGCGAGCGATCGTCTCGCCGCTGCTTGTCTCAGTAGCAGCAACTAATTGGTGGGGAGTAGGGTAATTACTTCAAGTGCAACTTTAAGAGGCGGCCGTCCCGAGAAGATCGTCCCGTAGTCGCGCAGACATTACGCGAAGGTATTCCGCGCAAGGGGTTTCAGTATGTCGGAAACGCTATTCGCCGCGAGAAACACAATCCAAACGGTGAGAGCAAGCTATAACTTGACGTTCCGCAAGCGAAGTGCGTTCGAGATCACCGAGACCGAACTGAAGCTCATGGCCGCGGCGGCGAGGATGGGGCTGAGGAGGAGTCCGAACTTCGGATATAAGATGCCGGCAGCGATCGGAACGCCGATCGAGTTGTAAATGAAGGCGAAGAAAAGGTTCTGCCGGATGTTGCGCATGACGGCCTTGCTCAAGCGGCGCGCTCGCACCAGGGCACTGAGGTCACCTTTCAGCAGCGTGATGCCGGCGCTTTCCATGGCGACATCGGTGCCGGTTCCCATGGCGATGCCGACCTGGGCCTGCGCCAGTGCGGGAGCGTCGTTCACTCCGTCACCTGCTACGGCGACGGTCCTTCCCTGCTGCTGGAGCTTCTTGACGACCTCGGCTTTGTGGTCGGGAAGAACTCCGGCTTCGAAGTCGGTGATGCCGAGCTGACGCGCTACCGCTTTGGCGGTGGTTTCGCTGTCTCCGGTGAGCATGACGACGCGCATGCCTTCGCTCTGCAAGGCGCGGACCGCCGCAGGCGCTTCGGGCTTGATGGGATCGGCGATGCCCATAACTCCGGCGAAGCGGCCGTCGAGCGCGACGAAGACAGCGGTCTGTCCGTCGCGCCGAAGGGTCTCAGACTGTTCGTGCAATGCGGCGGTGCTGATGCCGAGGTCTTCGAGCAAGCGCTCATTGCCTACGGCGACTTCGTGTCCCCCAACCGTGCCCACGACACCTTTGCCGGTGGTGGAGCGGAAGCCGTCAGGCTCCATAAGCTGCATTGCGTTCGCCTGTGCGGCCTCGACGATCGCGGCTGCCAGAGGATGCTCGCTGCCGCGCTCGAGGCTGGCGGCGAAGCGTACCAGTTGCTCATCGCTTTCGCCGGGAACGGTAATGACGGACATGAGTTCGGGCTTGCCGGCGGTGAGGGTTCCCGTCTTGTCGAGGGCGATGGTATCAACTTTCTGGAAGGTCTCGAGCGCTTCGGCGTTCTTGATGAGGATGCCAGCGCGGGCGCCGCGGCCGGTGCCCACCATGATGGCCATGGGAGTAGCGAGGCCTAGAGCGCAGGGACACGCGATGATGAGCACCGCCACTGCATTGACGACCGCGTTGGCGAGACGAGGCTGGGGCCCGATGGCGAGCCACACGATAAAGGTGATGGCCGCGATGGCGAGGACTACGGGAACGAACCAGGCTGCAACCTTGTCGGCGAGGCGCTGAATGGGCGCGCGGCTGCGTTGGGCGGAGCTGACCATCTGCACGATCTGAGACAGCACGGTTTCGCTGCCCACGCGCTCGGCGCGCATCAGGAGCCAGCCGGTTCCGTTGACGGTGGCGCCGATGACCTTGTCGCCCGTGCGCTTCTCAACGGGCATGGATTCGCCGGTCAGCATGGACTCGTCAACGGAACTGAGGCCATCGAGTACGGTGCCATCCGTGGGAATCTTTTCGCCGGGACGTACGCGCAGCTTGTCGCCAACTTGGACCTGGTCGAGAGGAATGTCGTACTCGCTGCCGCCGGCGCGCATGAGGCGCGCCATCTTCGGAGTGAGGTCGAGAAGGGCACGAATAGCTCCGCTGGTGCGGCTGCGGGCTTTGAGCTCGAGGACCTGTCCGAGCAGGACGAGAACGATGATGGCAGCGGCGGCTTCGAAGTAGATAGCAGGCTGTCCCTGCGGACCGCGCAGGGATTCGGGGAAGATCTTCGGCGCGAGGGTAGCGATGGCGCTGAAGCCGTACGCCACGCCGACACCCATCGCGATCAGGGTGAACATGTTCGGGCTACGAAACTTCACGGAGGCCCAGCCGCGCTCGAAGAAAGGCTTCCCTGCCCACAGGACGATGGGTGTCGCGAGGGCGAATTCGATCCAAGCCGCGAGTTGCGGCGAGATAGCGTGCGCCAGCGGACCGATCATGTGCGCCATCGACAGGACAACCAGCGGAACGCAAAGGACGACGCTCACCCAGAAACGGTGCGTCATGTCACGAAGTTCTGGATTCTGGTCGGTCTGGGTCGTAACGGTGATGGGCTCTAGCGCCATGCCGCAAATCGGACACGCACCCGGCGCATCGCGGATGATCTCGGGATGCATGGGACAGGTCCACTTCGTCGTGGTGGAACTGACGCGGGACTTCCGGCTCCAAGCGCCATGCCGCACTTGGGACAGGCACCGGGCGCCGATTGCCGGACCTCGGGGTCCATGGGGCAGACGTAGGCTGTCGCCTTCGATTTTGGCAGGAGCGGGTTCAGACGGATTGGGCTGGAAGCGGGGTCAACTGCACCATGGGCTGCATGCCGGCCGCCTTGAAGGCCGGAGACAGATACTTATCGGGATCGGTCTTGAACTTCTCGGCACAACCTTTGCAGCAGAAGTGATAGAGCTTGCCGTCGCGTTCGATGGAAGTGGCAGCGCGAGATGGGTCCACGGTCATTCCGCAGACCGGGTCCTTATGCGTAGGGCGGCCCGCGAGCGGCGCTGTATCGGAAGGAGCATCGCGGTGATGTATTTCGAAGGGTCGGAGACGAACTTGTGCATGCATCCGGGCGAACAGAAGTAATACTGCGTGCCCTGGTGCTGCGCCTTCCCGCGGGCTTTGGCGGGATCGACCGTCATTCCGCAGACGGGATCGGTAGCGGTCGCCGGGGCCGGAACAGTGGGCGTGTTTTGCGAGAGATCTTCCATTCGATGTTCCGGCTTGGGCCTGGGGAGGACAGGCTTTGTAGGGAGCAGTCGCCCTGCAATATAGTAGTGACGGTTCCCAACTCTTCATCATTGCACGCTGGAAAGGAATTTTCGATGACCGCAGTCGAGGTTTTGTTCCGTTATGGTGCGCAGCCCAACGAAAACGTAATGACCGCCTACGGTCAAGTGAGCGACGTTTACGGCATCCGGCGGCTTCGTCTGGGCGAGGCGGAGCGAACGATACGAGTGGAATACGACGCTACGCGGTTGACCGAGGCCAAAGTGGAGAACCTGCTGCGCGCCGCCGGCTTCGACATCACCGAAAAGCTCGCTCTCGTATAGCTGTTGCCCAGAATTTGGACAAAACAATAGCGGAGTGCAGGTCACTTGCACTCCGCTATTCGTGCGGTTGGACTCGCTGGGGAGGGCTAGAATCCCTGATCAGCAGGTCCGGGGGAGGGATCTTGTGACGGCGGCGGCTTCTTAAAAAGGGTCACCAGTAGAGAGGACTCTGGCCGAAAACCTCTTCACAGATGACCCTTATGCGCCACTTCGTCTGCTGGTGTATCAGCACTTAGCATGCCATAACGGTGCTGTTGAAAATGCACAGCTTACGGACAGTAGTGAAAATATTACATGTAAAACTTTCCGGTTATGCGGCAAAGATTACCGGCCACGGAAGTGGGGCTTCCCGGTTAGCGGATCTCTTTAAGAAGCGCTAGTTGTTCTTATACCGACTACGAATATCCCTTCTGGGATCTGGCACTGCGATGCCGAACCGGACCGGAAAATTGGTCCAAAGATACGCCTGTCGGCTCCCTCCCTCTTTTCTGACTTAGTCACTGACCCCCGTGAGCCAGGTCACGTGCGAGGGGTGGCTAGGTCACAGACATCGCTCGGCACGAAATGTACAAAACTTCCATCCGGTGAATAGGACTACATCGGTCTTGTTTCTGGGTGGGATTGCCCCGGCAATGCAGATAACCCGTGCCGCTGATTATGCCGTTCGCGTGATGGTCCACCTGGCAAGCCTTCCTGCCGGTACCCGTATCCAGAAGAGCGCACTGGTCGAGCTCAGCGAAGCTCCGGAGAGTTTTCTGTCCAAAGTGTTGCAGCGCATGGTGGCGCAAGGCCTAATCAGCTCATGGCGAGGCGGGGGCGGCGGTTTCGAACAGGCCAAGCCGCCCAACGAAGTGTCGGTGCTGGATGTCGTAGAAGCGATTGACGGGCCAATCTACCTGAATCTCTGTGTGCCGGGAGCCGACGGCTGCGAGCGCAGTCTGGCATGCGCGGTACATCCGGTGTGGGTGGAAGCGCGAGAGACCTTGGTGAAGGTGCTACACCGAGCCACGATGGCGAAGCTGGCAAAGAAGCGGAAGGTGGCACAACAGACGGAAGTGGATGAGCTGCCGATCCATCGGAATGAGCCGGTCCAGATCATGAGCGAAGGAGACAAGTGTTGGGAGGCCGAAAAGGCAGGTCCCTCGGCCCGCCGCTACGCTCCTCGCTCGGGATGACAAGACTGAGATGGAAGTTACCTGGATTGCAATAATCGCCAGCGTTTGTATGGGCATTGGCGCGGTACTGATTTTTGTGTTCGCGGTGAAGAGGAATTATTTCCGCGACCTGGAAGACGCGAAGTACCAGATGTTCTGGTCGGACGTGGAAGAGCTGGTGGAATCGAGAACGAAGAAGAAGGAGGAAGGCAATGGCGGGACACACGCCGGAAGCGGTCGCGGATAGCGACGGGCAGATGACACGGCGCAAGATGCTGAGCTGGCTGACCGGGTTCGGTCTGTTCGGTTCGGCGATTATCACCGTTTTCTCCAACCTGCTGTTCATCAAGCCGCGAGCGACGTATGGGCAGCCGAGCCGGTTCTCGATTGGCAAGGCTGAGTCTTTTCCGCCGGGCTCGAAGATTGCGCTGGAACAACAGCGGATCTGCATTGTGCGCGATGGCGACAAGATGGCGGCGATCTCGACCACCTGCACCCACCTGGGCTGCATTGTGTCGCTGTCGGAGACGGGGTTCGCGTGCCCGTGCCATGGGTCGCGCTATGACCAGGACGGCAACGTAACCGGCGGCCCGGCGCCAAAGCCGCTTGCGTGGTACGAGGTGAGCCTCGCGCCCAACGGCGAAGTCGTGGTGGATAAAGATACGGAAATTCAACAGGGGACTTATTTCACGGTATGAGCAAAGACGACACCTCGCTCTGGAAGTCGCTGACCGCTTTGCCGGAAAACGTGTGGCGGTCGATCTTTCGCAATCCCCTGCCCGCCTCCGATCTGGGACGGGCACAGACGAGCTTCACCAACTTCTTTCTGCATATCCATCCGGTCAAGGTCAACAAGCACACGCTGAAGCCGACGTACACGTTCGGTCTGGGACTTATATCGCTCTTCCTTTTTCTGATTCTCAGCGTGAGCGGCGTGTTGTTGATGTTCTATTACGTGCCTTCGACCACGCAGGCCTACGACCGGATGCTGGATTTGCGCGGTGCCGTGGCGTTCGGCGTGTTCCTGCGGAACATGCATCGCTGGGCAGCGCACGCCATGGTCGCAGTGGTCTTTCTGCACATGTGCCGCGTGTTCCTGACGGGGTCGTATAAGCGGCCGCGCGAGTTCAACTGGGTCATCGGCGTTCTGCTGTTCCTGCTGACGATGTTCTCCAGCTTCACCGGCTACCTGCTGCCGTGGGACCAGTTGGCATTCTGGGCGATCACGGTGGGCACGTCGATTGCGGCGTATGCACCGTTTGTCGGCAAGTCGATGAAGTTCGTACTGCTGGGCGATAACGGCGTAGGACAGGAGGCCCTGCTGCGCTTTTACGTGTTGCACGTGGTGGTGCTGCCGCTGGTGGTTTCGCTGCTGGTGGCGATTCACTTCTGGCGCATTCGCAAGGACGGCGGGTTGTCGCGGCCAACAGAAGAAGAGATACCGGAGCTGGCGGCACAGCCGGTGGCGATTGCGGTCGATGCCGGAGTGCCCGTGGCAGTTGGTTCGGGTGTGATGGCAATGACGGTCGCGCCCGCGGTGGCTATGCCAGCGATAGCGGGCAAGCCGATGCTGGTCAAACGTCCGTACGGAGTGCAAGGCATGGTGCGCGGACCGTTCACCAAGATCGGCAATGTTCCAGACGATTCGGTCTTCAGTTGGCCGAACCTGCTGCAATCGGAATTGCTGGTGCTGCTGCTGACGATTGCGGTGATTCTGCTGGTGTCGGTCTTCTTTAACGCTCCGCTGGAAGAACCCGTGAACGTCATGCACCCGCCAAACCCGGCGAAAGCGCCGTGGTACTTCCTCGGCCTGCAGGAGATGGTGAGCTACTCGGCGTTCTGGGGAGGCATCGGGATACCGACGATCGAGGTGATTATCTTGCTGCTGGTTCCCTACCTCGACCGCGGAACAGCCGGTGTTGGGCGCTGGTTCGCGAAAGAGCGCCTGCTGGCCAATTCCCTGTTCGTCACGTTCGTGATTATTAACGTGGTGCTGATGATCATCGGCACCTTATTCCGCGGGCCCAATTGGGAATTCGTTTCGCCCTGGTGAGGAGACATCCGTGAAGACACGTGTAACTCTCGCAATTGCGGCCTTGGTAGTGCTGATTGTGCATGGAATCGTCTTCCGCGACCAGTTCTTCAATCACTGGGAGAAGCACCAGTCGGCCTACCTGGAACAGGCCCGAAGCATGGCCAAGACCGACGCGCAGCGTAAGGCGTTGGACGAGCAGAAGCCGCGCATCGAACAAACCATCGTCACCGGATTCGGCGAATCGCGCGTGGACCGCTGCGCGACATGTCATGCAGCGATCGACGATCCGCGGTTCGCGGGGCACGCGCAGCCACTGAAAGCGCATCCGTATTCCGTCGAGCTTGGCGATAAACAAGTGAACGGTGAGTGGCAACGGGCGCACAAGTTCGCCGACTTCGGCTGCACCATTTGCCACGGTGGGCAGGGGCGCGGACTGGAGACGGAGTACGCGCACGGCGAAGACGAATACTGGCCCGATCCGCTGCTGGGCTACACGGTGCAGGCGAACTGGCACAAGCAGTTCACTCCGAAGCTGACCGGCAAGGAGTACATGCAGGCCAACTGCGCGCAGTGTCATACGGAAGAAAACTTCGCCCGCACGCCGCTGGTCAGCCAGGGACGGCAACTGTTCTTCCAAAAAGGCTGCTACGGGTGCCACCGCATCGAAGGGCTGGCAGCGGGAACGCTAGGGCCGGACCTGACGGAGGTCGGCAAGAAATTCAAGATCAACTACCTGTGGGAGCACACGGTTGATCCGCGAGCGTTTCAGGCGACGTCGTTCATGCCGAAGTTCGAGCTGAACGACGACGAGCTGAAGGCGCTGGTGATCTTCCTGAAAAGCCGGCGCGGGATGAACTTCGCCGAGACGTCGATCGAGCGCTTCCAGGCACACGTGCAGAAGACCAGCGCTGTGGTGACGGGAACGCGGGACGGCGGCTTCGGAAACGGTGTCGCCGGCACGTGGCGAACAGCTTATCGGGCTGCGCGCCTGCACTGCCTGCCACAGGCTGGGCGATAGGGACGGCAAAATCTCGCCCAACCTCGACTATGAAGGACTGATTCGCGACAACGACTGGCTGATGGCGCACTTCAAGGACCCGCGTTCGCGGATTCCGGATTCCATCATGCCGCAGCTTCCCGTTCGTGGAGGCGGACTTCCAGTCGATGACTGCGTATCTGGAGACGCGCAACACGCCGCCGCACTTTGCTACGGCGGAAGAAACCTACAAGGGACTGTGCGCGCGCTGCCATGGCGAGAAAGGCGATGGCAAGGGACCGATCTATCTGTATATCGATCCCGCGCCACGCGATCTGACTAAAGCCGCGTTCATGACCAGCAAGCCGGAAGACCGGTTCCTGGCTTCGCTGAAGAACGGAGTCGCGGGAACGTCGATGCCTCCGTGGGAGCGCGTACTCACCGACGACCAGCGCAAGGCGGTGCTGGACTTTGTGTTTGCGAACTTCGTGAAAGAGCCGCGCAGAGTGCAGACCCACAACCTGCCGGACAGCGATCCGATTCCCTACTCAGCGGAATCGGTGGCGCACGGCGAGCAGATCTTCCTGGCCCGCTGCACGGGATGCCACGGACGCAAGGCGGACGGCAAGGGCCCGAACTCGCTGGACATCAGCCCACGGCCACGCAACCTGCGGAACCGCGCGTTCGTGATGACGGTGAGTGATCACCGGCTGTACGACTCGATTCTGTACGGCGTACAGGGCACGGCAATGCCGCCGTGGATCGATTACGGACTCACGCAGAACGACGTGGGCGACATCATCAACTTCATCCATAGCTTGAATAAAACGTCGGATGCATCCGGAAAGCCGCCGGTGAAAGCAGCGGCATTGGGGCTAAAGCCCCCAGTGATTTCGGACACTCCGGACGCGGCGCTAAAGCGCCGCTCTACCACAGGCAGTAAGCAAGACGGCAAGATACCGCAACTCACCTCGCAGCTCCATCAGGAGGCAGCATGCCAGAAGAACTGCAAGTGAAACCATCGAGCGTGGCGGCAACTCCGCTGTACGACTCGATGCACGAGGACACTACCGCGAAGTGGTTCCTCCTGAGCTCTATTACGTATTTCTTTATTGTCGGAATTATCGCGCTTACCATTGCGGCGAAGTTTGTGTGGCCGCAGTTGCTGGGAACGGTCCCGGTGCTGACCTACGGACGGCTGCGTCCACTGCACGTGAACGGCATGCTGTTCGGCTGGCTGCTGGCGGCCGATATGGGGCTGTCGTACTACATTGTGCCGCGGCTGTGCGGAGTGAAGCTCTACAGCGAAAAGCTGGGCGTGGCCACCGCGATGCTGTGGAACGTCATTGTGCTGGGCGCGGTGGTGATGCTGCCGCTCGGCATGAATAAAGGATGGGAGTATGCAGAGCTGCCGCTTCCGCTGACCATCCTGGTGGTGGTGGCGTGGGTGATGTACGGCATCAACATCTTCGGAACGATCGCCACGCGCAAGTATCCGCAGATGTACGTGAGCCTGTGGTACATCATGGGCACCATCCTGTGGACGACGTTCGTCTATGCCACGGGCAACATCGCGGTGTACTTCACGACGGGCGTCAACCAGGCCAACCTGAACTGGATGTACGTACACAACGCGGTCGGCCTCATCTTTACTCCGGTTGGACTGGCGCTGGCGTATTACTACATTCCCAAAGCATCGAACACACCGCTGTACAGCCACAAGCTGTCGATGATCGGCTTCTGGTCGCTGGCGTTTGTCTATGTCTGGACGGGCGCTCACCACATGCTGCATGGGCCGATTTCGCAATGGCTGCAGACGATTTCGATCGCCTTCTCGCTGATGCTGCTGATTCCGGTATGGACGGTGGTGTTCAACTTCTTCGCGACCATGAAGGGGCAATGGCACCAGTTACGCGACAACGTTTCGTTGAAATTCCTGATGTCGGGCGTGGTTTTCTACCTGCTCACCTGCTTCCAGGGTCCGATGCACAGCCTGCGTTCGGTGAATGCCATCGTGTCGAAGACGGATTGGATTCCGGGACACGCACATATGGCGGTGCTGGGGGCGTTCTCGTTCTTCGCGATTGCGGGTTGCTACTACACCGTACCGCGAATGTTCAAGACGAAGCTGCACTCCGAGTCGCTGGCCAACTGGAGTTTCTGGTTCCTGATGATCGGCGGCCTGGGGTTCTTCGTGACCCTGTGGCTGGGCGGCTTCTGGCAGGGATGGCAGTGGAACAATCCTTCGATTCCCTTCATTGACACGGTGGTGGCGCTGAAACCGGTGTGGACGGTGCGCTTCTTCTCCGGCGTGCTGATGTTCGCCGGCATCACGTGTTTCCTGTTCAACATCATGGCGACCGTTGCCAACAGCGGCGGCAAAGAGCAGCAGCAGGCTCCAATCGAGCCTGAACTGGCTACGGCCCGTTAAGGAGATTGCCATGCTAGAAAAAACCGATAAAAGCGCGGTTGGATTTGTGGTCGCCGCACTCATCTTCTTCTTCATCGGCGGCCTGCTGACGACGGTGGTACCTCCACTCATCGACAAGAGCTGGTCAAAGCCGTTTGAGAACAACGATCCGTCGAAGGGGCCGACCGGGAAGCTGATGCCCTACACCCCAATCGAGCTGAAGGGACGCGCGATCTACGTTCGCGAAGGCTGCTGGTATTGCCATACGCAGCAGACGCGCACGCTGCTGGCCGACACCTACCGTTCGGGATGGAAGGGCGTACGCTCGCCGATTTCGACACCGGACGAGTTCGTTTATGACAACCCGCATATGTTCGGGACGAAACGTACCGGGCCGGATTTGTCGCGCATCGGCGGTAAGTACGACACGCAGTGGCACAGGACGCACTTCCGCAATCCGCGCGACCTGGTTCCGGGCTCGGTGATGCCGCCGTTCCCGTGGATCGTGAACAATCCCGAGGAATTTCCCGCGCTGGTGGCGTATTTGCAACGGCTGGGACGCGATAAGAACTGGCGTCCCGATAACGATTACGAGAAGTAGGACGCTATGAAAGATTACGTCTATCCCAGCATTTTCTTTTCGTACTCGCTGTTCTTCATGTTCCTGATCGGGGCGATCTTCTTCATGGTGCGCTCCATCAAGCACGGCTATTGGGGCAAGGACAGTGAGGAAGCGAAGTACCGGATGCTGGAAGATGAGGACCAGTGCGACATCGGCCTCAAAGAACGTGGCAAGTCCCCACGGGCTAAAGCCCTTTCGTGAGGCGGCTTCTTCGGCACGGCTGAAGCCGTGCCCTGATACGAAACGTCGTGCAACGCTGGCCTGAAGGCCAGCTCTACCAAACCGGAGTCATGGAGATCCTATGGCCGAACAGAAAAAGCACGAAGAGCTGCACGATTACGCAGGCGGCTGGATACAGGAACGCAAAGGCACCGATGTTCCGGTCTTCCTGAAGTACTCCTACATCGTGATTGCGCTTGGGGTATTCATCTATTGCCTTCGCTACATCAACGGCGCGGTGAACGATACGCCACGCGGCATGCTGGTGCGCCAGTTTGACGCGGCGACATCGTCGGCGAACGGCTTCATGTATTTCGTGGCGGCGTTAATTGCGATCTACGCCGTCGTCACCGTCATTGTTGCCTTCAGAAAGCCGCACTAAGTCGAATGGCCATGAATAACAGGCTCGAACAATTAGAAGCCATCGACGGGGCGGATTACTGGATCAAGATGGTGAAGTGCCAGCACGCCTGCCCCGTGCACACCAATGCCTGCGGCTACGTAACCGCTATCGCGGAAGGCCGCTACGAAGACGCCTATCGCATGGCACGGGCGACCAATCCGTTTGCGTCGATTTGCGGACGGGTGTGCGGCGCTCCTTGCGAAGCGAACTGCCGCCGCGGCGATCTCGACCAGCCGATATCGATTCGCGCGTTGAAGCGGTTCGTGACCGACAAGTACGGGCCGGAGTCGGGCGATGCAGCGATGTATCGCGCCGCCTGCGACATGCGTATGCTGCCGCCGAACCGTGGGAGCTACGAGCGAATCGCGGTGGTGGGCGCAGGCGTATCGGGGCTGACGGTCGCACATGACCTGGCCCAGATCGGATACAAAGTCACGGTCTTCGAGGCACACTCATCGCCGGGAGGAATGCTGACGGTAGGCGTTCCGGTTTTCCGCCTGCCGCGCGAACTGGTAAAGAAAGAGATCGAGGCGGTGCTGTCGCTCGGCGTCGAGCTCAAGTGCAATATGCGGCTGGGGCGCGAGTTCACCATCGACAGCCTGCGGCGTGACGGCTATGCAGCGATCTTCCTCGGCATCGGCCTGCCCAAGGGACGCAAGCTCAATCTGCCGGGCGCCGACCTCGAGATGGTGTACGACGGCATGGACTTTCTGCGCGCCTTCAACGAAGGCGCTCCGTTACCACTGGGCAAGAAGATCATCGTCATCGGCGGCGGAAACGTTGCCTACGACGTAGCGCGATCGGCGGTGCGTCCGGTGGAAGCGTTAACGCGCAGCGAAGCGCTGTCGGACATGGAACGCGGCGAGCAAGTAGCGTACGACGTCGCACGCTCGGCCCTGCGGATGAGCGGAGATAAAGAGGTACACGTCGTCTGCCTGGAGAGCCGCGCGGAGATGCCCGCCGACGAGGTTGAGGTAGTCGAGGGCGACGAGGAAGGCATCCGGCTGCACAACTCCCGCGGGCCGAAGGAAATCCTCGATAACAATGGCCGCGTCGCGGGACTACGGACGGTGCGTTGCAAATCGGTGTTCGACGAGACTGGACGCTTCAATCCCAGCTTGGATGAAAACGACATCGAGGACATCATTGCCGACACTTTGATCTTTGCCATCGGCCAGTCGTCGGACCTATCGTTCTTGACGCCAGAAGACGGGGTGGAGAGCGAGCGTGGGCTCATCAAGGTCAATCGCGAGACGTATCAGACGACCGCGCCGGACGTATTTGCCTGTGGCGACATCGCGCATGGGCCGCAGGCTGTTTATTGACGCCATCGCGTCGGCACAGATCGCAGCGCGCTCGATGCACGACTTCCTGCGCGGCACCCGGACGGACATCGCCGTACGCAGCCAGTGGGTGCCAGCCCGCTACACCATGGCCGAGGGATGGGAACGGACGCCGCGGGCGAATCCACCCGTGCTAGAGGCGGCACAGCGGTCGTCGTCGCTGAACATCATCGAAGAGGCATTTCCGCCGGCAGAAGCGCATCGCCAGGCGTCGCGTTGCCTGCGCTGCAACGTCAATACAGTGTTCAATACGTCGATCTGTGTTGCGTGCAACGGCTGCGTCGATGTGTGTCCGGAGAACCTCATCCGCCTGGTCGGCCTCAGCCAGATGCGTGATGACCCGAAGTGGTCGCAATGGGCGGCGGATGCGCTCGGCGTCTCGATGGAGCAGTTGAGTGCCATGGACCGCGCTGACCTCGATCAACTGGGCGGCGTGATGCTCAAAGATGAAACGACGTGCATTCGCTGTGCGATGTGCGCATCGCGCTGTCCGACGCACGCCATCACCATGAAGCGTTTCGATTTCTACCGCGAATGTGTGTCTGTGCCGGCGCGTAATCCCAAGGTGAACTACGATTCGAGCAGATATGCCGTAGCGTTGGCGGAGACCAAAGGAAGCCCCTCATGAGTGCGGTGGAATGTGGGCTGATGCTGGGGCTGGGCCTGCTCAGCAGCCTGCACTGCGCACAGATGTGCGGCCCGATCGTAGTTACGTACAGCCTCGCCAGCATTCAAGGTACGAGCGGTTCCCCGCGTCGTTGGACTTCGCTCTTCGGCCATCTTGCTTACAACGGCGGCCGCATTCTCACCTATTCCCTGCTTGGCGCAATCGCTGGACTCGCCGGCCAGAGCATGACATGGATGGGGCGTCTCGCCGGGCTGAGTCATACGGCGTCGCTCGTTGCCGGTGCGGCGATGATCGTTGGCGGCATCGCCATGCTGGGATGGCTGCCCAAGCTAGCATCGCTCGGACAGGCTTCTGCGAGTGTGACCTCGCGCTTTCTGCGGCCTCTACGCGAGCTGCTGACATCGCCGAAGATCAGCCGCAGATTCGCTTTGGGACTCGCGCTGGGGCTGCTTCCCTGCGGATTGATTTACGCGGCACTGATGAAGTCGCTGTCTGCCGGAAATGCACTCGCCGGATCTCTCGATATGTTCGCCTTTGGGCTGGGAACAGCCACTTCCCTGCTCGCTATTGGAATTGCCTCAACTTTATTTCGGTTCCGAGCTGCGCGCTGGGGCAGCCAAATCGCCGCGGTATCTGTGATCCTGATGGGCGCAGTTCTCTTGTGGCGCGCGAGCATGCCAATCATGCTCGGCGCCGGAGGTCATGCCATTCATGGCCACCACTGAGCAGCCAAGTGCGAGTAGTCCGCTGGTGACGATCTCCGAGAAACCCGTGCCCCTGAAGAAACGGCCCGAGCCGCCTCCGTATTTCGCTTTTCATCGCCTACGGAAGTGGGTGCAGGCGCTCTGTGTCGTTATCTTCTTTGTGCTGCCTCTTTCGAACCTGGTGCGCTTCGATATCCCGCGGCAGCGTTTTTACTTCATGGGGCGCGAGCTGTGGATCAGCGAATTCGGCATTCTATTTCTATCCATGATGTTTCTGCTGTTCGTCATCGCCGCGATGGCGATGATCTGGGGGCGCATCTATTGTGGCTATCTGTGCCCGCAGATGATCTTCAGCGAGGCATCGGTCTCGGCGGAAGACAAGATTCGACGGTTGGTGAACAAGTACGTTGACTGGGGGAAATCAAAACGCGACCTGTTGTCACGTGGGATTTTCTTGTTCCTGCTGCTGATCGCGTCAGTAGTACTAGCGTTCGTCTTTATCGCGTATTTTGTTGAGCCTCGCGATCTATTGCACAGGCTGATGTCATTCGATATTCGCACCGCGGCAGGCATTGCAGGCGCAACGACGACACTGATCACGTTCTTCGACTTCTGGTTGCTGCGCCAGAAGTTCTGTACCACGGTTTGCCCATACGGATATCTGCAAGGCATCCTGGGCGACGGCAATACGCTGCTGGTGCATTATCGCGATCCGGGGCACGAATGTATTGAGTGCAAGAAGTGCGTACGAGTGTGCGAAATGGGAATCGACATTCGCGATTCACCGTTCCAGATCGAGTGCATTCACTGCGCCGACTGCATTGATGCCTGCAATGAAATCATGGGCAAGCTGGGCAAGCAGGGACTAATCCACTATTCCTGGGGCGCGCGCGAAATACCAGCTAACCTGCGTGAAGGATGGTTTCAGCGCATCGGTATCCGCGACGCCAAGCGCGTGGTGGTGCTGCTGATCATGCTGCTATACGGAATCGGGCTGTACGTTGCCATCTCGGTACGGCGGAACGTGCTGGTGAAGATCGCGCCCGACCGTACGACCATGTACCAGGTGGCCAGCAATGGCGACATCGCTAACAAGTTCCGATTGCAGATCGCCAATCGCGGGCACGAGCAGGCAACGGTGATCCTAAGCATCCAGGACCTTAAGGGCGCGACATTGGCGGACACGGAGAACGCGATCGTGGTGAACCCGGGCGGGACGGTGCAGAAAGAATTCGAGGTTGTGGTTTCGGCGGCCGGGGGAACACCGGCAGGAGTGAATCATTTCCAGCTTGTCGCTCGCGTGGGGGGCGACAAGGAAACGTTTCCGCAAACCTTCATAACACCCGTGAAGGACGGTCAGTAGCCGACGGGACTTGAAGTACAGCCTCCGGGGCGCAATACGAATCGATAGCAGGAGCAATGTCTATGCGCGCAGCATCCAACATTCAGCCAACGACACGAAAGCAGGGGTCGCCCTTGGCGTATTTCCTGATGTTCATCTCGTGCCTTTTCATCGGGATCCTGATTTTCGCCTACATGGTCACCAAGCGTACGCATCCTATCTACGTCGATGAGCAGGGCCGGCCGGTGAATGCGCAGACTGCCGACCAACCCCGCGACCACAGCAGCAAGAAATGACCGAGAGCATTCCATGTGACCTCTGCGGCTTAGGATGCGGCGCGCATCCCTTGGGCCAAAAGGTGTCGGAATTGGAGCGTCACTTCTGCTGCGTGGGTTGCATGAACGTGTATCTGATCCTGGTAGAAAGCGGAGTCGTCGCCAGCGGACAGGACCTTCGCGAGACGGAGGTTTTCAAGCGAAGCCTTGAACTGGGGCTGATCGCGCGCCGAGAGTCACCGGAAACCGAGACGGGTGAGGCGACGGCGAATGCCGACAGCCCCACGCGCGACCTGCTGGTCCAGGTCACCGGCATGTGGTGTTCGTCATGCGCCTGGTTAATCGAACACGTACTGCGCAAAGAACGTGGCATCGTGGCAGCGAAGGCGTCGTTCGCTTCCGACACGGTCAAAGTCACGTACCGCCCGCAATGCATGCCGCCGCAGCGAGTCCTGGATAAAATCGAAGGCCTGGGTTATAAGGCTCACCAGTATTCAGGCGAAAAGGAATCGGGCGCTGCCGAGAAGCGCGACCTGCTGTTACGACTGGGACTGGCGAGCTTCCTGTGGGCGAACATCATGTCGCTCAGCCTGGTGGTGTACGCCGGCTACTTTGAACCAATCACCTACAGCGTTCGTCGATATCTGCCGTTCCTTCTGATGGCGCTGGCGACTCCAGTGATCACGTACTGCGCAGCGCCGATCCTTCGACTCGCGTGGCGCGGATTGCTGCATGGCGCCATTCGCATGGAAGCGCTCCTGGCGCTGGGCATCGGGGCGGCGTACGTATATAGCTCGGTGCAGGCATTCGCCGGGGAACGTCACCTCTACTTCGATACCGTCAGCGTGATTGTGATGCTGGTGCTGGCGGGCAAGCTCATTGAGCGCGAGGCCAAGGCAAAGGCGACGCGCTGGATCGCGAACTTACACCGCATGGCTCCCAACAAAGTGCGGCTGCTGTCGGGCGGCGACGAGCGCTTCGTCAGCATCGACGCGCTGGAGCCCGGCACGTTGTTTGTGGTGAAGGTTGGAGAGCGCATCGTCGCCGACGGCGTGGTCGAAGAGGGCGCGTCGCATGCCGACGAGTCGCTGCTGACGGGCGAGTCGCGTCCGGTGGCGAAAGACCCGGGCGCAACGGTCATTGCCGGAAGCGTCAACCTGAGTGGAGTGCTGAAGGTACGCGCGCTACGCACGGCAAGCCAGTCGGCGCTGGCCCAGATTATCGCCCAGGTGGAGCGCGCCTTGAGCACGCGCTCCCCCGTCGAGCGCATGGTGGACAAAGTGTCGCGCATTTTCGTGCCCGCAGTAATCGTGCTCGCCATCGCCACGTTTACCGGTTTGAGCCTCTGGGGATTCGGCAGCGGCGCCGCGTTGATGCGCGCCATCGCAGTGCTGGTGATCGCGTGTCCGTGCGCACTCGGTCTTGCCACGCCGCTCGCGATTACGTCAGCCATGGGAGCAGCCTCGCGCGCGGGAATTCTCATTAACGATAGCCGTGTGCTGGAAACCTTGCAGAAGCTCGACGTCATGCTGCTCGACAAAACCGGCACCGTTACCGAAGGGCGCTTCGCCGTACTACACCACGAATGGATCGCGGCCGAGGTGGTAAGTACCGCCCGCGTGTTGGCAATCGCCGGTGGTCCGATTGATGTGCGCACGCGTGTGCGTATCGCCATGCCGGGCGGCCCGGCAAGCGCTCAGGAGGGGGCGCGATTAGTGGCCTCGCTGGAGAGGTACTCGGAGCATCCGCTGGGTAAGGCCGTCGTGGAGTTTGCGCGGCAACAACAGGTTCGCCTCACTGAAGCGCGCGGGATCGAGATTCGCAAAGGACAAGGCATCACCGGCGAGGTGGAGGGTCATCGCGTGTTTGTCGGCAGCCGTCGCCTCGTGGACGAACTGTCAGCCACCTTCGAGGTGCTGTACGAACGCCGGGCGCAGCATTGGGAGAGCGAAGGCAAGACCGTTGCTTTCTATGGCTGGGATGGTCAGTTCCAGGGCATGTTCGTCATGGGAGATCGGGTTCGCGCGGAAGCGCGGCGTCTCGTCGCCGATCTGCAACAGCGCAGCGTTGAGGTGCGGCTGGTTTCCGGCGACGCTGAGCTGACGACGCAAGCTGTCTCGGCAGACTTAGGCTGCGACAGCTATCGCGCGGAAGCGCTGCCGCAGGTTAAGGGAGAGATCATCGAGGTGCTTCAGCAACGCGGAAAGACGGTCGCGATGGTAGGTGACGGCATCAACGACGCCCCCGCGCTGGCACAGGCTGACCTCGGAATTGCCATAGGGAGTGGGACTGACCTCGCCATGAGGGCGTCGGCGGTGGTGCTGTTGAATGGCTCACTGGAGCGGATTCCAGCGGTACTCGACCTGGCGCGGAAGTCGATGCGGATCGTCCGGCAAAACCTTTTCTGGGCGTTCTTCTACAACACGGTCGGAATCGTGCTGGCGATAACGGGCGTGCTGAATCCCATCCTTGCGGCGGCGGCGATGCTGCTCTCGAGCGCTTCGGTGATCGCGAACACCATGCGCTTGAGCAACCCGCCCGAACTAACGCAGTGAATGCGACCTGTTACTCCACCTTGGTTCGTCCTGGGGCCCCCGTGAGCTCGATCAGCTTGCCACTAGCAATATCGACACGATGATGCAGCGCGCCCAACTTTGCCGCTTCCGGCGAACGATGAATGGCGAGTTTGCGGCCATGGCGCTTCTCCAGGTCGGCTGCCTGGTTGCGCACCAGCGATTCAAGTCTCTGCCGGCCGGCTTCGGATATAGGACCCGTAGTTCCGAATGTGTGGCTTCCAACGATCTCGCCCGTCTGGGCATCATAGATGATCACGCGCTCGAGGACTTCGACGTCGTGATTCAACTTGTGTTCCGATGACATGGCTGACTCCGATGCCTACTGGATGTAATAGATCATGCCGTGGGCGCCGACCCAGGCGAGGGTGACGATGAGTTCCCACGTCACGCTGGTAATGTTCGTCACATAGATGCTGCCGAATGGGTCCTGGCCGGTGTAATCAAAGGTTTGCTCGTGCCCGCGGTCGTCGAGGTAGGTGTATTTCTTCACGCACGCGACAGCTATCCCTACCGAATTGTTATCGTAGCTAACGCCCGGCGAGAGCAGGTTGAGGAAGATCTGTCCTTTGACCGTAACCGGTGGATCGAAGGTCATGGTGTACTGATGGTTCTGCTGCGTGGTGCTGTTGTTGTAAACGTTGTAGAACCAGAACCGCTGCAGAGAGTAGATTTGCATGGCGCGGAATTATATACGGCTTTTGCGGAGAAGAATTGATGAGGCGTTTTGGTTTCCTCTCTCTCGTGCTATGGGTTGGGTTGGGCGTTGCGGCATTCTCACAAGGTTTGGCGAACCAAAGTGACACGACGAAACAGGAGCGAATGGCGATTCGCGCCGCCGCCAACAAACTGATCTCCAGCGGCAATCCTGACGACGTCGCCAAGGGAACTGCGCTGCTGGAGAAGGCGAATGAACTCGAGCAGCAGGAGTCGAATGCCGAGAAGCTGGCACTGGATCGGGAAAAGCTAAAGCGCGACTTGGACGACGCGGAACACAACCACTGGCGCGACGCGTTGGTGAGTTTCATTCCTCTGGCCTCGACCATCATTCTGGCGGCAACGCTGATTTTTCAGATCTCGAAAGACCGGGAGGAGCGCAAGGAAAAGCGCGCAGAACAGGTGGTCGAAGCCAAGCAGAAAGAACAGCAGCGTTATATGGACACCTTAAAAGAGATCCAGACGTCGGAAAAGATATCGACCGCCGCGGCGCTGATCAATACTTTCAACGATGAGCCGTTTCGCACCCAGGCGCGAGACCTGGCGGTTACGCTGCTGTTGATGCGCAAGAACTTTGACGACTTCGAAGCCATGTACATGGCCGTCATGAATCCGCTGACGTACGACAAGATGCCGCAGATGTGGCGGCTGTGCAAGGCGGTGGATGGAGCGTATTTCACCATCGCGACGCCCATCTGGAACGACAGCACGGCGTCGAGCGACGTGTCGAAGTTGAAGGAAAAAGACCACAAGCTATTCGATCTTTACAGCCAGGAGCAAGTGTTCCTGTCCAACAAGCTAGCGGAGTTATTGCACATCGCACCGCCGCCCGGCGTAAAGGTCGATCTGTCGCAGTTGAACCTGCGAAACATCGATCTGAGCGGCGTGGACCTGGGCGATGCGAACATTGCGGCCACGAATTGGAACTTCGTGAACGTCGATGGCTGCGACATGAGCAAGGTCACGGAGTTCGAGAACTGCTGGATGTGGACCACGGCATGGTGGCACGCGGCGAAGATCAGTCAACCGCTCTTGCAGCGACTGACGGAACACTGTCCGTATTCGCCTACAGACCGCTACAACACTAAGTCGCCGGTCGGCCCGGAAGAGTACCGCGATTGCCTCGCGAAATTGGCGGCAGGTGGAAGCGATTCGGCAACCGGCCGGGCGCGTGCGGATGGAATTGAGGGTGGGAGAGCGTAAGGCGTCGGGCGGTTTGCGGGGATAGTCGAAGATCGAGGCAACCGGGAATCGAAGAAATGGCGCGCCCTGAGAGATTCGAACTCCCGGCCTTCTGGTTCGTAGCCAGACGCTCTATCCAGCTGAGCTAAGGGCGCGCGTGTTGCGGCCTTCATATTATAACAAACGATTTGGGGCTAGTTTGCCTCGGCGTGGTGTGCCGGCACCCTCCGGTAAGATGATTTTATGCCGAACGAAAGGCCACTCAATACGCCGCCCATTCGCGCTGTCATCCTCGACTACGGCGACGTGATTTCCCTGCCCCGCGATCCTGCTGTGTTGGCCGAGATGGCCGCCATTCTCACGCTTCCCGAAGCTGAGTTTCGCAAAGCCTACGACTTTTTTCGTCACGATTACGACCGCGGCAGCTTTGGCCCGGACGAATACTGGCGGCGCATCGCTGAGAAGACCGGTGTCGCATTGCAACAGAGCGATATTCCACACCTACGCGAAGCGGATGTCAGAATGTGGGGCCGCTTGAACCACACCATCCTCAAGTGGGTGGGCCAACTTCGTGCTGCAGGGTTCAAGACGGCGGTGCTGTCGAACATGCACATCGATATGATCGAGCACATTCGCGCCAACGGAGCATGGGCGGGCTACTTCGACGCTCTCACCCTGTCGTCGGCCATACAGATGGCCAAGCCAGAGCCGGAAATCTTTCACCATTGCTTGAGTTCGCTCGACGTCACGCCGCAGGAAGCATTGTTCCTTGACGATCGCGAGCCCAACGTCGAAGCCGCGAAGGCGCTCGGCATTCGCGGGATCCTCGCCCCCACGCCTGACGCCCTGAAGGCGAACCTGCAGGCCATCGGCTTTACGCCGTTGCCTGACTAGCCTCGCGGCACGTGTCACATTTCGCCCTCGCGATCGACCTCTTCTTTTATTTCATGTATGCGCACGAAGCACGCTTGTCTTCGTGCTAGCGAGCACACGCGGATTCAACTGGGAATACCGCTCTCAGCGGAAGAAGTTCAAGAACTTTGCTTTGATGAGATGAGAAATGTTTTCTGCGCTGCCTGGCTTCGAGAGACCATGCGAAGCTCCTTCCACGGGTACAAGCTCGGTGCGCACCGGAATCAATTCGATCGCCGCGCTTAGTTCCTCGATGCTCCCAAATACGTCCTTTGTCCCGCTGACGAAAAGCGACGAAGTTCGCAGCTCTGGAAAGTGAGCGGTCCGCAGTTGCTTCGGCTTTCCCGGAGGATGCAGCGGATACGAAAGCAGCAGAAGTCCATCGGCAAGATCGGGCTGAGATGCGGCGAGCAGACTGGCCTGGCGGCCTCCGTACGAACTGCCCCCGAGAAATGCGCGTCCAGCAAACTCGCTCTTCAACAGAACTAACGCCCGGCGCAATCCCTCCTGGTCCTCTTTCGCGCTCCCCGGCGAAGGTGGTCCGTGCGGACGCCTTTGACGGTACGGCAAATCGCATCGCAAAACATTGATGCCTGCTCCCGCAAACTCTTCCGCCAACGCGACCAGCAATGGTGTGGTCGAATTTCCGCTGGCGCCGTGTGTCGAGCACCAGAAAGTCGCCGGAGGACCTCGCGGTGCGGTGTAACGTTCCCCGCACCGGAGCCTCCCCCGGCGTCTCATCCACGAACGGCCTCGCCGTTTCCCTGCTCACGACAACCTACCGGTTCAACTTTTTGGCCTGGCACGCCTCCACGACTTTCGTCGGATCGATGGCATCGGAGTCTAACTGCATCTCCACCACCTTGCCGTCTTTGTCGATGACGTAATTCACGCGCCGAGCCGCTTTGTATTTCGGATTGTAAAGACCGTACTCCTTGGTAACGTCACCGCCCCAATCGCTCAGCAACGGAAAGGTGACGCCGATCTTTTCAGCCCACGCCTTGTTCGAGAAAGGAGAATCCATGCTTACACCCAGGACCTGGGTATCTGCAGCTTCCAGCTTGGTAAGGTTCTGCTGGAAGTTCTGCATCTGCTTGGTTCAACCACCGGTGAAGGCGAAGATGTAAAAGGCCAGCGCAACGTTCTTCTTCCCCTTGAAGTCGTGCAGGGAGACTTTGTTGCCGTTCTGGTCCGTCAAGGTGAAGTCGGGAGCCATGTCTCCGACTTTGATGGCGGGCGCCGGAGTGTCAGCAGGCTTGTCTGCGGCCCATATCGCGGGCACAAACAGGGCTGCTGCCACAACGGCAATGGCGATGCGATTCATGTAACTCTCCTCTTGAAGAACTTGTAACGGTAAGGCGTGGAACAGTCCTGTCATTTTCCCACGAGCGGCGCTGAATCTTGTGTCGGATGGACTTTTCGCTAGGTTCGCCTCCGTCCGCGCCACTTCCCAAAATGGGAATACCGCGACCGGTGTGACGCGTGTAATTGCAGGAACGGGCATTTGAGGAATAAATTGAATGAGTATTCATTCGGCGTTGGGAAAGCGTCGAAACCGCAGGGGACCCTCGAACCCATCGCAAAGAATCCAGAGGATTTACGACGAACACAGATGTCGAAACGCGATTCCAATCCGTCGCCCGATGCTACCAGTGCGGCTCCCGCCACTGTAAACCGCAATAACGACAAGTATCAGAGAATCCTGGACGCCGCGATCGCGGTTTTTGCGGAGAAAGGGTTCTTCGTGTCGCGGGTCTCCGACATCGCAGATCGCGCGAGCGTGGCCGATGGAACGGTTTACCTGTACTTCAAGAATAAAGACGAGATCCTGGCGACTGCCATCAACACGGCGTTCGACGGATTCATGCGGACCGCGCGCGCCGAGTTGGAAAAGCTGCCCAGTCCTTCCGAGCGGCTGAGGCGGATCGCGTTCCTGCACTTGCAGGCACTAGGCGCGAACCGAAACATGGCCGTCGTGTTCCAGATGGAGTTGCGGCAGAGTACGCGGTTCCTGTCTGAGTTTTCCCATGAACATCTGATTGAGTATTTCAACCTGGTCCGGCAGGCGATACAGGATGGCAAAGCTTGCGGAGAGTTTCGCAGTGATCTCCCAGACAAAATTGCCGCCAATTGTTTTTTTGGAGCAATCGATGAGATTGTCACGTCCTGGGTGCTTAGCGAGAAGGACTATCCACTCGCGAACGTCACCGATCCGCTGCTGGACATTCTCCTGAATGGATTGAAGGCTGCGCCTAAGCGGCCCTAAGTGACCCGTATGGAAATTTGCACACTCAACGATGTCTTCTTTCGAGTGGTCGGACGAGACGATGACCGCGTCATGCTCGATCGTCACGACGGCCAGTGGACGCCACACTCAGCGGCACAACTGCATCGCTGGGTCACCGCCATGGCACGGCAACTCCAGTCCTGGGGAGTAACAAAGGGCGATCGCGTCGTGCTGCTGAGCGAAAACCGGCCGGAGTGGGCGGTCACCGATTTCGCCACGTTATTATTGGGCGGAATTGTTGTCCCGATCTACGCCACCCAGACCCCGGAACAGGTCCTCTACGTCCTGCAACATGCGGAAGCGAAAATTGCGGTGGTTTCGAGCCGCAAGCAGTTCGACAAAATCGAAGCCGTGCGGTCGCAGTCGAAGCTGGAACGGGTTGTGGTGATGGACCCGATCGACGACCTCCCCGAGGTACCGCAAATGCGCTACATCCTGAGTGGCGCGCACGATCTAGAGGACGCTGCGATTGAAGCGCTCGCTCATGAGATCAAGCCCGACGACGTAGCAACCCTGATTTATACCTCGGGTACGACGGGAACTCCAAAAGGCGTGGTGCTGACCCATGGCAACATCGCATCGAACCTGGGACAGTCGTCACAGTTGGTCGATATGGTGCCCGGGGACCTGGCGATATCGTTCCTGCCGCTGTCGCACATTACCGCGCGCCACGTGGATTACCTGTTGTTCGTCAAAGGGGTGACGGTAGCCTATTGCCCCAACTTCGAAGACCTGCCTCGTACGCTAATGGAGGTGCGGCCGACGCTCTTCGTCGGTGTGCCGCGGGTTTACGAGAAGATCCACAATCAGGTTCAACTCAAGATGCACGGCACGAAGGCCAAAATCTTCAACTGGGCGATCGGAGTAGGAAAGCGCTATCGCGAGCGGATACTGAACGATGAGGTGCCCAGCTCTCTCAGTTGGAAGCTCGCCAATAAGCTCGTGTTCGCGAAGATCCGCGAAGGCGTAGGTGGACGAGCACGCTTGTTCATTTCCGGTGGCGCTCCTCTGGGACGCGAGCTGGCGGCGTGGTATGCCGATATCGGCATCCGCATCGACGAAGGATATGGATTGACCGAGACGTCACCCGTGATTGCGGTGAATGTGCCCAGTGCGCATAAGTTTGGGACCGTTGGGAAGGTGCTGAGCAATCTCGAGGTGCGCATCGCCTCCGATGGCGAAGTGCTGGTCCGGGGGCCGTCCATCTTCAAGGGTTACTGGAACATGCCCGATGAGACCGCCCAGTCCTTCGAAGACGACTGGTTCAAGACCGGCGATATTGGACAAATCGATGACGAGGGCTATCTCTCCATCACCGATCGCAAGAAAGACCTGATTAAAACCTCTGGCGGAAAATTCATCGCTCCCCAGCCGATTGAGAATTCGCTAAAAGCGAATGTATTTGTTGGCGAGGCCGCAGTCGTCGGCGACAAGAGGCGCTTCCCGGCCGTGGTAATCGTGCCCAACTTTCCGGCGCTGGAAGAGTGGGCTGCCACTCACGGAGTCTCGTTTGACGGCCGCAAGGACCTCGTTCGTTCGGCGCAGACAAGAGCTCTCTATGAAGGCATCGTGGACGAGTTGAATGAGAACCTGGCGCAGTACGAGAAGCTCAAGAAGGTCTTAATTCTCTCCGAAGAGCTGAGTATCGCCGATGGGACGCTGACCCCCAGCATGAAGCTGCGCCGCCGCCACCTCGAACAGCGGTACCATAAGCAAATCGACTCGCTCTACGTTGAAGAGGCGCCAGGTGCCGGCCGTCAGAGTGAACGAGTACCGGAACGGGTCAGAAGATGATACGCGCGTTTTGGTTCGTGGGAGCGGAGGGTCGTCACGTTCCCGCGGTCTTCGCACCCGGCTTGGTTACTTTAGTTTTTCTCGCATGCGCTTTTCTCTTGCGCCCATTCCTCTCGCCTATTAGAACGAGTCTGGGAGGACGCGGTCTTGGTGTCCCTGCCCTGCTCGCGCCCAGGCGCAGAACGATTATTGGCTCTCTGCCAAACCAAAGTCGGCACGGGAAAAAGTAGGTGCCGACGAATGGTACGACCAAATAGTCGCTAGCTAATGGAAATCGGAAGCCTGAAAGCCACCTAAGTCCTACTGGCACAAATGGATACGTATAACTATTATATTTATCAATGACTTGGAAACAATTTCCGTCCAACACATTGATTCTAAATAATGCTGCGTTTTTGAATTAGTGTTATTGCGAGATAGATCACTAGATCACTCGCCGTCAAAGAGGTCTCTTATTCGATGGGCTCGATCGCGATCCCCGGCTCGTGATGCACCCGGTCGGGTTGCTGCACCAGGAGGGCTGCCGCCAGAACAACGATCATTCCTACCACCTGGGTTGGGGTCACCAATTCGCCCAGGACGATGGCCGTCAGCAGAATCGCAAACACTGGTTCTAGACATCCCGCGACGATAGCCCGCGTGGGATCAAGATGCTGCAATCCTGCGAAGTAGAACGAAAACGGCACCAGCATCGACGTCATGGAGAACACCGCCATAAACGCCCATTGGCCCAGGTGGTAATGATGGGCGGCAATCTTCCACGGCGGGTTCACCACGATCCAGAAGGCTACCGCTCCGCATAACGCGTAGAAAAGCACGGTCCAGCGGTGATAGGTCTGCAATAAATGTTGCGCGTACACGTTGTAGAAGGCGAAGGATATGGCCGCCAACTCGGCCGCAATAACGCCGATAGCACTGAAGCGGGCGCCCGTCGTCCCTATCCACGGGAACGCGGACTTCCCGGAAAACATTCCGACAGCGAAGGCGCAGCCGACGACGGCCAACAGAACACCGGCAATCCGCGCCACCGTGGGATGCTGGCGTCGCGTTGCGAGCATGTACAACAGCACCCAGACGGGAGCGACGTATTGCAGAACAATTGCCGTTGCCACGCTGCTGCGCTCAATCGCCAGGTAGTAGAAGTAATTGGATGCCGCGAAACCGCCGATGCCGAGAATGACGAACTGCGGCAGATGCTTTAGGCTTCAGTCGCAGCGATGCACGACTTCGTAACGCCAGAATGGGAGCCAGAACCAGCAAAGCGAAGGAGGTTCGGGCCTGGGTAAGGATCAGCGGATCGACCTTCGCGATCGACATTCCGCCGAAGGTGACCCGGCCGGTGAAAACCGCGCGGCCCATTACCGCGGAGAGTCCCCAGAAGAAGGTTGCAGTCGCGATATACAGAAAACCGCGAACGGCGTGGGATTTACTGCTCGAGGAGTTGGGAGAGGCGCTCAGGATCGTACCCAATAAGAACTTCGTCTCCGATGATGACAGTCGGCGTCGATTGGCTATTGTACTTTTGGGTCATCTCGCGAACAACGGCGAAACCTTCATCGATGCTGCGCTCTTCATACTCGACCCCGCGCCGCGAGAGGAAGTCTTTGACCCATCCGCATGGCGGACAGTCCTGTTGCGTGTACACCACTACCTTCGATTGCGACATGCTACTCTGCCAGGGCCGATTCGCTGGGCGAGGTACGCAGAACCCGATCCACCGTGTAGGGCGCTCGCTTCTGCGGCTCATGGAAGTGCCGCACCTGCAGTTCACCCAGCAACCCAAGAGCGACCAACTGAACTCCGGCCACGATCAATACCGCGCCAAAGACCATCAACGGGCCGTGCTCATCCATTACGTCCACGTGCCGGATGAACTTCTCGATAAGCATCCAGAAAGCGATCAGCAGTCCCGAGAT
Source organism: uncultured Acidobacteriaceae bacterium (assembly GCA_963738905.1). GTDB lineage: Bacteria > Acidobacteriota > Terriglobia > Terriglobales > Acidobacteriaceae > DASRAA01. Next base: position 193,744 of record CAVTYG010000002.1, on the reverse strand, counting down.
CGAACTGATGGCGCCAAAGCCGCCGAAAAAATGCAACGGGCGCGACATGTAGGTGAGGAGAAAACGTATTGTGATCAGGTCAAAAAAGACACGGAACGTGCGGCCAATTCCGTAGTGCGACTCGCCCCGCTCGCGATTCACGTTGCGGATGGGAATTTCACAGATCGTGGCACCATACGCCGACGCCAAAGCAGGTATAAACCGGTGCAACTCGCCGTACAGGGGAACTCCCTGAACCACTTCGCGACGGTACGCTTTGAAGGTCGTCCCGAAGTCATGGATATCGACGCCGCTCAGCTTCGCCATCAGCCAGTTGGCGATCCGCGACGGAATCCGTCGCATTACGAAGTTGTCGATACGTTCTTTACGCCAGCCGCTCACGATGTCGTAACCGGCGCGCAATTGCTCCAGGAACAGCGGAATGTCGTCGGGATCGTGCTGCAGATCGCCATCCATCGCGAGCACATACTCGCCTTGGCAGTGGTCGAAGCCGGCCGCCAGAGCCGACGTCTGCCCGAAGTTGCGGCGCAATTTAACGACCACAACACGACGGTCGACAGCAGCAATTTGCTGCAAAAGTGAGAACGTATGGTCTTGGCTGCCATCATCAACAAAGACCAGTTCGAACGGCTCCTGAGTGGCCTCCATAACCGCCTTCAGGCGGTCGTAAAGCTCAGTTACGTTCTCTTCCTCGTTGTGGAAAGGGACAACAATAGAGTACTTAAGCACAATCTATTGATTATACCGTCCGCTGTTAAGGGCAAACAGGGATGAGGGGAGCAGTTCCTTTTTAGTGACGGGTAGCGGATGGCGCAGTGTGGCTCACGCCTTGTAACGCACGTGTTGTCATGGCGTTGCGGTGTGAGGAAGGATACTACGACGCATTGGAAGGCCTTTCGAAGAACGAGAGGGCACTGGTGATGCCTTGCGCAAAAGTCTCGCAAGGAGCGATGAGACTCGCTATCAAGTATCCCTCTGCAGGCATGTTGTAGAAGTGCCCAGGTTGCAGCAGCACGCCGGTGTCGCGCAGGAGGGTGACAGCCGACTCCTCATCGGTGCTTATGGCCGGCACGCGAAGCATGGCGTACCACCCGCCCTCGAGGTTCAGGCGGCTGCATAGCTGCTGTTGGCTGATGCTGTGGTCCAGAGCGTTGAGGTTCGTGCGAATTCGAGCCATAAGCTGCTTTTGGATGTTGTGCCGGTGGGCCAACATGGCGGGGACAGCTAGCTGCACAGGGGCGTTCATGGACAAGTAAGTGTCGGCTATGACCTCGAGGCGTGCCAGAGCCTCGATTTTGGACTGTGGTGGTCCACTTACAGCGATCCACGAGACTTTCATCTGTGGCAGGGCTGAGATTTTGGATAGTCCGCTGAGAGTAAAGGTCAGGGCTTCTCCGCTCGATGAAAAGCTGGGATACAGCTGATCGAGACCGTAGTCCAGAAACACCTCATCGACGATCAGGGCCATCTCGTGTTCGACACAAACGGCGCTTAACTCCGCTGCTTCGCGAGGCTTGATGTAGGAGCCGGTGGGATTGTTGGGATGCAATGCCATCAACGCCCGGCACCGATGGCCGCTCGCTAAGGCCTGGCGTATGGAGTGGAGATCGATCTGCCAGCCATGGTCATAAATGAGTTCGTACGGAACGAGCTTGATGTCATTCAGGTCAGCCAGGAAATCGAAGAGAGGATAGCTCGGCACGGGGACGAGCACCGAGTCGCCTGGGTCACACAGGAGCCGAAGCACAAACGAGTAGGCCTCGCTGGTGCTCGTGGTGAGGATCAAGTCGTCGGGGTTAACCTCGCTTCCCTTCTCCGCGTAGTAGGCTGCGATGGCTTCACGTGCGGTAAGAATCCCCTTCGGGATCGGCTGATACGTGAGCGCGTCAGGCTGGGAGAGTGCCGTGAGCAGCCGATGCTCGTCATAAGTAAGGCCGATTGTGGTGGGATTGGAAGCGGTGAGGTCGAGCACCTTTTGACCGTTACGAATGGCTTCCTCAAGGGCCTCGGTATAGCGGTTGCGAGCCAGGTTCCATGAGGTTCGGGTGGAGAACATCAGTGCGAGTTCCGCTCGTTGACGATGCGTCCGTACTCGGAGGAACGACCGACGCGGTCGAAGTATTCATAAGCCGCCAGAGCGATGCGGGCAATGGCGTCATTGCCATCGCGTTCGCGCTGGAGATAGCCCGTCATCACGACGACGACGAAAGGGCGATTGGGGACAAAGACGATGCCGACGTCATTGCGAACCCCGGCGAGTTCGCCCGGCTTATTGGCGATGACGACGTCGTCGGGAATAAAGCGGGGAATGTCACTGGCCTTCGGGGTGCTCAAAACCTTGAAGAAGTCGTTGGTGAGAGACTTGTTCAGAACCTTGCCTTGGTAGAGCGCGGCCAGCAGAGTCATCATTTCGCGCGGCGTCGAGAGGTTTTCGCTACCGGCCTGCGCGGCCTTGATGTCCATCATTTTGCGCTGGAGGCGCGTGTGGGTCAGGCCGAGGGAGTTGAGCATGTCGTTGACGTTGTCCATGCCGACGCGCCCGATGAGGACATTGGTTGCGCTATTGTCGCTCACCGCAACCATAAAGGTCGCGAGGTCCCGATTCGTAACGCGGGTTACGCCCGGAGTCAGTCCGCCCATGATGGAGCTGTCAGCCACAAGGTCGCCGGCGTTGACGGTGTAAAGGTCTGTGAGCTTGGCCTTCCCCGTTTGGCCTTCGCCGGACTGTTGCTGTTGACGGTAGAGCTCGGCGAGGACGGCGACTTTAATGGAAGATGCCTGGGCAAACACGGTGTCGGGGTTCAGCAGCAGAGTGCGTCCATCCGTGAGATCCAGGATGGCACCGCCCATGGTGCCATTCAGGGTGCGATTGACCTCCTGCATGGTGGCGTCTAGCTTCTGCCAGAGGAGTTCGCTTTGGGCACGGGTTCCCACGATGTGCGGAGAGGCTGATGACGGTCCAGTATTTGCAGGCGACTGCGCGATCAAGAGGCTTGCGGCAAGGACGATAGCGGTGACAAGAGTGGCCAACCTCAGCATAAGAGGCGGATTATATCGAATCGCAAGCGCGGAAGTTCGGAGAGGGGCTGAGGCTGCGGAATTGCGCCCAACCTCATACAATGGCGTGTATCCCCGGATTTCACAAGGTTGGGCGATGACCGATACGAAGTCTTTGACGACGCAAGACACGAATCCCTGCAAAGCAACCAAGAACGCGCTGCTGATTGGTGATGACGACGAGGTAAAGGCCGCTCTGACAAGTGTGCTGGGGCCGCAAGGATGGTCGTTGGCCCACTCAAGCGACCAAGACGAAGCCTATGCGCTGGCACAGGCGCGACCGTTTGAGTTGATCGTAACCAGCCGGCGGACTTCGGGTAAGGAAGATGTGGCGTTTCTTCGCAAACTTCGCCGTGTCAGGCCACATACCCACGTCATCATTCTTACGGACGAGAGCACGCCGGAAGACGTGATTGCTTCCATGCGGGAACACGCTTTTGGATACCTCTCGAAGGGATTCTCCACCGATAACCTGGCGGACACCGTTCGTACGGTGATGGAGACGCCTTGCTGGGACGACGGCATCGAGATCATTTCGGCCACGCCGACATTGCTCACCCTGGCGGTACGCTGCCAGATGGTTACGGCCGACCGTCTCATGCAATTTCTGCGGGAGATTACCGATCTGCCACCGCAAGAGTGCAACGATGTAGGCACTGCGTTTCGCGAAATGCTGTTGAACGCAATGGAGCATGGGGGGCATTTTGATCCGGAAAAGTACGTTGAGATCTGCTACGTGCGGGCGCGCCACATGGTTATGGCCCGGATCAAAGACCCCGGCGACGGCTTTACGCTCGAGGAAGTATGCCATGCAGCGATTGGGAATCCTCCTGACGACCCAATCGCACATGTCGTAAAGCGGAGCGAGGAAGGCATGCGTCCTGGTGGCTACGGCGTCATGATGGCCAAGCACCTGGTGGACGAACTCATCTACGGCGAAAAGGGCAATGAAGTATTGCTGATTAAATATTTGCCGGACCATGCCTAACTGGAAATCAGTTGGGTCCGGAGTGTGAAGCAACTCGACTAAGGTTTAACAAGGAGAGGCAATGCACAATGCACTGCGAGTGAGACTGCATTTTATCTTTGCGACTGCGCTGCTGTTCTGCCTGTGCACTTTTCTGCCATTGCCGGCTCAAGGGCAGCAGACCTCGACCAGCGCCGGCCAAGACAAGCCGTTCGTCGTCGAGTATTACTACAAAGCCAAGTGGGGCTATGCAGACGAGTTCCTCACTCTGTTCAAGAAGAACCACTACCCGCTGTTGAAAAAGCAGGTAGAGACGGGGCGCATGCTAAGCGTCAGTATGGTCTCTCCGCGTTATCACACCACCGAAGATGGGCGCTGGGACTATCGAGTGACGATCGTGTTCAAGAATGCGACTGTAGCCAACGATGGCTTCGACGAGAAGGCCCTTATCAAACAGCTGTATCCCGACCAAGAAACCTATAAGAAAGAAGAACAGCGGCGCTTCGAGATCCTGGAGGCACACTGGGACCTGCCGATCAAGGATGTCGATCTGAACGCGAAGTGAAACGCGTCCCCAACGCGTGAATGTAATGCGTTCTATACGTCGTAATACATGAGGAACTCGTAGGGGTGCGGCCTTAGCCGCAGCGCATCGACTTCTTTCTCCCGCTTGTAATCGATGTAGGTATTCAAAATCTCCTCGGTAAAGACATCGCCCTTCATCAGGAACTGGCAGTCGCGCGACAGAGCTTCGAGCGCAGCTTCCAGCGAGCCCGGCATGGAGGGGACTTTGGTCAATTCCTCGGGGCCAAGGTCGTAGATGTCTTTGTCGAGCGGAGGTCCGGGATCGATGCGGTTCTCGATGCCATCAATCCCCGCCATCAGCATCGCGGCAAACCCAAGATACGGATTACAACTGGGATCGGGAGGACGGAACTCTGCGCGTTTGGCCTTGGGGGAGGCAGAATACATGGGGATACGAATGGCCGCTGATCGATTGCGCCGCGAATAGGCCAGGTTCACGGGCGCTTCGAATCCGGGCACCAGGCGTTTATACGAATTCGTCGTCGGCGCGATAATGGCTGATAGTGCCGGGCCGTGCTTGATCAGCCCCCCGATGTACCACAACGCCAACTGCGACAAACCGGCATAGCCATCGCCGGCAAAGAGTGGCTTGCCCTCTTTCCACAGTGACTGGTGGGTGTGCATGCCACTTCCGTTGTCCTGAAAGAGTGGCTTCGGCATGAAGGTCACGGTCTTTCCTGCCTGGTTCGCCACGTTCTTCACGATGTACTTGTAGAGCATCATGCTGTCGGCCGAACGTAGCAGCGAGTCGTACTTGATGTCGATCTCCGTTTGCCCGGCGGTGGCAACTTCGTGGTGATGGCACTCGACCTCGAGGCCGCAGCTTTGCATCGCCAGCACCATGCCGGTACGCAGGTCCTGGTAGTGGTCGGTCGGGGGTACAGGGAAATAGCCCTCTTTGTAGCGCGGACGGTAGCCGAGGTTGGACTCGGCACGGCCTGAGTTCCAGCGTCCTTCCTCGGCATCCACGAAGTAATAGCCCTCGTGTTCGTTCTGATCAAAGCGAACGTTGTCGAAGATGAAGAATTCTGCCTCAGCGCCGAAGTATGCGGTATCGGCCAGCCCGGTCGAGGCGAGATAAAGCTCGGCCTTGGTGGCAATATAGCGAGGATCTCGGTCATAACGCTGCTTGGTGACAGGATCGATCACGTCACACACCATTACCAGCGTGGGAACCTCGGTAAACGGATCGAGAAGAAAACGGGACGGATCGGGCATGAGCAGCATATCGCTCTCATGGATGGCCGCCCAACCGCGGATGGAGGAGCCATCCATACCGAAGCCTTCTTCGAACGATTCCTGGGTGAGCTGGGTGATGGGGAAAGAAATGTGGTGCCACATGCCTGGAAGGTCGGTGAACCGGAGATCGAGAATCTGGACATTATTGCTCTTGGCAAACTCAAAGACGGCCTTGGGATCGGCCTGCGACCCAACCATAACGAGCTCCTTTTAGAAGTGCATCGCCAGCATACGCCGAGCCGGGAGACATGCGGGATACAATGATTTTATTAGCCACATAATCCCGTATTATGGGAATTGAACGAGCCTAGCTCCAATGGACTTCGATCAGATCGAGACGTTTCTGGAGGTCGCCAAGCTCAGCAGCTTCTCACGCGCTGCGGAGCGACGGTTCCGTACGCAGCCTGCGATTTCCTCGCAAATCCGCTCGCTGGAGGAGGAAGTGGGGGCCAAGCTGCTCGACCGGAGCGGCGGACGGGTAGCGGTTACCGCCGCTGGCAAGGTGTTCCAGAAGTACGCCGAAGAGACTATCGAACAACGCCGAGTGATGCTCATTGCGCTGGCGGAGATGCATCGCATACCACGCGGAGAAATTGTGGTTTCGGCCAACGAAGGCACCTGTTTGCATATCCTTCCGGAAGTGTTTGCCGAGTTCAAGCGCCAGTATCCCGATGTAGCCGTCAACGTGAAGCGCTCGGAGCACCAGAAGATACTGGAGGCGCTCATTGAGAACTCGTGTGACTTCGGCGTCGTGTCGATGCCCATCAAGGACAAGCGGTACACCGTAGTACCGATCCATCGCGATGAGTTGGTGGTGATTACGCCGGCCAAGCATCCGCTGGCGGGGCGAGCTGAGGTAACTCTGGCTGAGGTCACGCAGTATCCCCTGCTGCTTCCCAAATTGGGACGCACACGCGATGCGCTGGAGGCGTTGTTTCACGAGCATCGGCTGAAGGCGATCATTTCCATGGAACTTGATTCCAGCGAACTGACGAAACGATTTGTCGCGGCTGACGTCGGCATCAGCTTCATTCCGCGATCTAACGTCGCTGAGGACCTCAAGGCGAAGACGCTGTCTGCCATGCGGCTGGCGGACGCGGTATTGCAGCGCGATCTGGCGTTGGTCTTCCGTACTGACAAGGCACTCAGCCGAGCGGCATTGGCTTTCATCGAGATTGCTGTGAAGCTGAAGACGGGAGCCGCTCCGGTAACCGCGGTTCGAACCTCATGAATAAATCGTAAATATTTGCAAAGCTGGTTGGTTTCGAGACGTTTTTCTTTCTGCACTATCAACCGCATGTTATTTTTAACCGGGCGGAACGAACCCTCGGTTCGCCTCAGGAGGCGCAAGAATTGGCCAAGAACATGGTTCCGAAGCGTATTTTCCTCACTAAGGGTGTGGGAAAACATAAGGAACGGCTTACTTCCTTTGAGTTGGCGCTACGGGACGCCGGCATTGCCGCGCAAAACCTCGTGCGCGTCTCGTCGATCTTCCCGCCGCATTGCAAACTGATCGCCCGCAAAGAAGGCCTCAAGTACCTCTATCCCGGCGAAGTAGTGTTTGCTGTAGTGGCGGAGAACTCAACCCGCGAGCCTCACCGTCTGGTCGCTTCGAGTATCGGCTTGGCCATTCCCGCTGACCGCAGCACCTTCGGATACCTCAGCGAGCACCATTCCTTCGGTGAGAAAGAAGACCTGGCTGGCGATTACGCGGAGGAACTCGCGGCCGAGATGCTGGCGACGACGCTGGACGTTGAATTCGATGCGGACAAATCGTGGGACGAGAAAAAGGAAGTCTATCAGCTGTCGAACAAGATCGTCCGCACGATGAACATGACGCAAACGGCCGTCGGCGACAAGCGCGGGCTTTGGACGACAGTCATTGCCGCTGCCATCCTCATTTTCGAATAGAACGTTGCACTTAAGTAGCACAACGGCGCGACCTCGGTCGCGCCTTACCTTTTGCGATTGGCCCGGGAGATTATCGTTTGTAGGTCTGCGGCGTGGGGCCCTTCTCCAACGTCTCGCGGTTCCAGATCAAACCTTCGCGGCTGTACTGCGCCATCTCGAAATCCTGCGTAAGTTCCAAAGCGTCCGTCGGGCAAGCATCCTCACAAAGCCCACAGAACATGCAGCGGCTCAAGTCATAGGTGAACTCGGTCAGCTCTTTACGTCGCGTTACAGGGTTACGCTCACTACCAACAATAATGAGGTTCTCGGGACAAGCGACGGCGCAGAGGTCGCAGGCAATACAAAGCGATTCGTTAGTCTCTGGATTCACTCCGAGGCGTGGCGCTCCCCGGAACCGTTCCGCAACTTGAGGCCGCTGCAACGGATACTGCTCCGTAATGACCTGCTTCGGCGCCTGATTGCGAAACGTGACACCCAGGCCCTTGACCAGATCCATGAAGAGCAATTTTCGGACGAGCTGCTTCAATTCTCACCCCTGACTGGGCCGAGTTTAGCACACCGCCTAAATGCTGGGCGGCGAGCAGAAGCTTCGGGTCATGCCTTAGAATCGGGGATATGCGGGTAGCGGCACGAGTCCTTTTGTTGGCGTCACTGGTTGCGTCGGGAATGGCGCAGCAACCGCCTGCAGGTTCCTCCCCGGCTCCCGATCCGCAAACAACCAATCAGTTTGCTTCGCCCTCCGTCACGGAGAAACCCACAGCCGTCATAATGCCGGCGCCACCGACCGCCCAGGAGATGGCGGAAGCGAAGAAGGAATTCTCTGCGGGGGCACGCCTCAAGTCATTCGACAAAACCGATGCCGCTTACGAGAAGTTCGTGCGAGCGTCACAACTGAATCCCCGCAATCTTGAATACGCAACGGCCCGCGAGTTGACCCGGCAGGAACTGGTGATGGCGGCACTGGAGCGTGGCAACAAGGCAATGGCGGCGAAAAATGACGTGGTTGCGACGGCCGAGTTCCGCAAGGCGCTCGAACTTGATCCCACCAACGACTTTGCCCAACAGCGATTGAAGGATGCCATCTGGGAAGATACCCCGGCACCGAGCCACGCCCTGCAGATCGTGCAGAATTCGCTCGAAGTGTCCCTGTCGCCTAATGCTGAAGTGAAAGACTTTCACCTTAAGACCGACTCGCGCAATCTCCTAGTACAGATCGCCAGGGCGTATGGAATCACGGCCACGGTTGACGATTCGGTTCAGGCGCGAGCGGTTCGATACGACATTGAGAAGGTGAACTTTGCGCAGGCGATGGAAGCCGCCACTCAGGTCACCAAATCGTTTTGGATCCCACTCTCGGGATCGCAGATGTATTTTGTCTCGGACACCCTTGAAAACAGGAGAAATTTCGAGCGCCTGGCCATTCGAACGTTCTACCTCTCCGAGGTAATGACGCCGCAGGAGCTAACCGATCTGGTAAACGCTCTTCGCATCATCCTGGACGTGCGCTTCGTCGTGCAGGATGCCAGCCAATCCACCATCACGATTCGGGCCCCGCTCCCGATCGTCGAGGCGGCTAGCCGAATGATCGAGAGTTTGGCGGGCGGGCGTCCGCAGGTCATGCTCGACGTACGGGTGTATCAGATCAGCTCAAGCCTGATGCGCCAGCTAGGAACGCAGCTTCCCAATCAATTTACGATGTTCAACATCAGCCCATCGCTGATTGCGTCGCTAGGAGCGGGCGCGTCAGACCTTATCAACCAGCTCATCGCGTCGGGTGGGATTAACCAGGCGAATTCACAAGCGATACAGGCATTACTCGCACAACTACAACAGGGTGCCCAGAATTCGTTGCTCTCGACACCCTTCGCCACATTTGGAGGCGGGTTGACCCTCATGGGCGTCTCGGGCACGCCGCCCATCGCGATTAACGTCCAGGTGAATGAGTCGGACGTGCGCGGCCTGGAGCATGTGGACCTGCTCGCGTCGCAAAACACCCAGGCTGTCATGAGAATTGGGGAGCGCTATCCCATCGTCAATGCGACGTTTGCGCCAATTTACAATACGGCGGCAATTTCACAAGTGATCGGCAACCAGTCTTACATTGCGCCCTTCCCTTCGTTTAACTTCGAGGACCTGGGCCTAAATCTGAAGGCGACACCGATCATCCATCCCAATAGCGATGTCAGTCTGAAACTCGAGCTTAATATCCGTACGCTGGGAACCCAGACCGTGAATGGTATTCCCGTCATTCAGAACCGCGAATATACCGGAAGCATCACCCTCAAGAACGAAGAGGCGGGAGTGGTAGCCGGGCTTATATCCAAAGCCGACTCACGGAGCTTGGCAGGATACCCATTCCTCAGCCGCGTCCCAGGACTCAGCTACGCGTCGGCGGTCCATAATAAGAACGTCGATGACGATGAGTTGCTGGTGGTCATCACGCCTCATGTCGTGCGCATAGCGCAGTCACAAAGCTTCGCTCTCCAGCTACCGGTCGGCCATTAAGGGAAGCATGCGCTCCTCGCCAATCATTATTTCGAGGCACCGCCCAGGTTGAACTCCACAATCGCCTTCACCACTTCGTACGGCGTGGTGTTCCCGAACCCGATGACCTTTCGGCCGTTGATGAAGAACGTGGGAGTGCTGGTTACCGCGAGCTTCTCTGCCAAAGCCATGGAGGCGCGAACGCGCTTTTCGGTGTCGGGGGAGGCGACGCAGGCAGAAACCGCGTCGGCATTGGCTCCGGCATCCTTGGCATAGCCTTTTAAAGCAGCGTCTGCCTTCTCGGGTGTGATCTCCGACTGATGTTCGTAAACCGTGCCGATGAATTTCCACGCCGTGTCACTGTTCTCACGGGCGACGCAATCCACGTACTTTGCACCGAGAAACGCCCACTTATGGATCGTCTCCAACGGAAAATTCTGGAAGATCAGGCGGGCCTTCGGCTCCTCCTGCATCAGCTTGTTGACATTGGTCTGAGCAGCTTTACAGGCGGGACATTCCAAGTCACCGAATTCAACGATGGTGACGCTTGCGTCGGCCGGGCCGTGGGCAGGACCGTTAGCGGCCTTCAGTTCCGCGCGCGCATTGGCGAAGGGATCAGCGCCAAAAGGCACCATGTCACCTGTGAGGGCGAATTTTTGATCCGGACTGACATACACGCGAAAGATCTGCTGGCCCTGAGGCGTATTGAAGACCGCCGTCACTTCAGAAAATCCCGCGGCTTCGGCCGGCTTGATCTCTTCCACCTTCCACGTCAGTTCCTGGTTCCATCCGAACATTTGCTTGAGAAAGGAATCCACGGTGGCTTGACTGGGCAACGAAATGGCTGGAGTTGCAGCGTTAGGCTTGGCCTGCGCCCATGACGGACGGAACGAGAGGGCAAGCAAAAATCCTAAAATAACCGTATTAACAACAGATTGACGATGAAATCTCATGTTTCCCTTTCACAATAGTTTATGCGAGGCCCCGGGGCGCCTCATTCATCCAGTTTGGCGGCAATGGGGTAGCGCCTGCCAAAGCCGAACGCCTTGGGGGTAATCTTCAGGCCAGGTGCAGCCTGCTGACGCTTGTACTCGTTGCGATCGACCATCCGGGCTACTTTTCGCACCAGTTCTGGATTGAAACCGAGGGTAGCGGCAATGTTTTCCGGAGACTGGTTGTCCTCAACATACGCTTCGAGAATAGGGTCAAGAACCTCATAGGGCGGAAGCGAGTCACTGTCCTTCTGGTCGGGCCGCAATTCAGCAGACGGCGGCTTTTCCAGTGTCGATTCGGGAATGACAGGCGAGCGCGAGTTCACGTAGCGGGCGAGCCGGTACACCAGCGTTTTGGGAACATCAGAGATCACGGCCAAACCACCACACATATCGCCGTAGAGAGTGCAATAACCCACCCCCAACTCGGACTTGTTACCCGTCGTGAGCACCAGCGCGCCGAACTTATTGGACAACGCCATCAGGAGGGAGCCGCGGATGCGGGCCTGGACGTTTTCTTCAGTAACATCGGGAGCGGTGTTGGCAAAGACAGGCTCCAGAGACTTCAGGTAGCTGTCGAATACCCCGCCGATAGGAACGAGTTCGAAGTGGATATCAAGATTGCGCGCCAGCGCCGCGGCATCGTCGATACTGCCCGGCGACGAATAGGGCCCCGGCAATCCAACACCCATGACATTCTCGCGGCCAAGGGCGTCGACGGCGATGGCGGCGGTGAGTGCCGAATCGATGCCGCCGCTTAGGCCGAGCACAACCTTGCGAAAGCCGCATTTCCGTACGTAGTCGCGCGTCCCCAATACGAGTGCCGCGTAGGCGCTCGCCTCAATGCCCATATCGTTATCGCGAATGTCGCCGGCCAATGTCGCCGTATCGAGGCAAACCATATCTTCCGCAAAAGAGCGTGCCTGAGCGATAACGCGGCCATCAGGAGCAATCGCCAGGCTGGAACCGTCGAAAACAAGGCTGTCATTGCCGCCGATCTGATTGACCATCGCAACCGGAATTCGATAGCGCTTCGCGATGGCCGCCAGCATGTCTTGCCGCAATTCACGTTTCTGCAGGTAAAAGGGAGACGCCGAGATATTTAGCAGGATCGTTCCGCCGGCGCCGACCAGGTCCGCGACGGGATCGATACCGTAAAGCTGCCGGTCCCAAAAATTCTTGTCGTTCCAGGCATCTTCGCATATGGTAAGCGCGCAGGCCGTACCCCCGATCGACATAAGCTGCTGCTTATCTGCGGGAGCGAAGTTACGCACCTCGTCGAAGACATCGTAAGTCGGCAAGAGGCGTTTGGATTGGATAGCTGCGATTCCGCCGTCACGCAGGAGTGCGGCAGAGTTCAAGACCGACTTGCCGGTGGTTGCACTTGCTGGAGTAACCAATCCGCAGATGACAGAAATGCCGACCGTTTTGCGAGCAATCTCGTCTGCTGCAATACGATTGCGCTCCACGAACCAGGGGCGTTCGACGAGATCGCGCGGTGGGTAGCCGCACACGCTCAGCTCGGGAAACAAAACGAGCTCGACACCAGCGCTGCGGGCGCGCAAGGCGTAGTCGATAATTTTCTCAGAATTCCCCTGAAAATCGCCGACGGTAGGATTGATCTGGGCGAGTGCGATCCTCACAGTAACAGTGTAACGGCGCAGCTGGGCTCCGCCAAATGTGGAAGGCGCTTACGGTACGGCGACTTACGGAGCCGGCACGATATGCGGAGGCAACGGAGGTGGCGTCATGGTAGGGCCGACGGTGGGAGTCATCGGGGGCGTTCCCTGCTGGGTTGTTCCTGTGGAATCGGGATACGGACTCCCTTTAGCCGGCGCATTAGGGTCTTGCGGGCGCGACGCGCGATGATCGGAGGTCGTGGGGGAGTTCTCGGGCTCTTCCCCGGGCAGGCGTAGAGTGGGCGCATTCTGCGGCTTGGCGGCCGGTTTCTGCTCAGCCACTTCGGTCTCCTTCGCCTGGAGATCGACTTCTTTCTCGGTGCGCACCACCTTCTGGCCGTCCACGCTCATGATCTCAAGCCGTGCAACTTCATTGCCCTTGAAGCGCACGAAGTCTACCTCTTCGGGCGGTGTTCCGTAGATCCACTCCTCGTATTCCTGGCCTTGCTCGTCTTTGTCCCTGATTTTGCGCGGCGGGCGGCCCTTGGAGTACATCACCATTTCCTTGTCCATGCCGACGAGGATCTTGTGGTCTTTGATTGCCTCCTGAAGTTTCGGGGGCAACGTCTTCTGGTACGCCTCCGCCGGGGTGAGCGCCTTGAAATCGAAGACCGGCGCCAACAAAGCTCGCACCTGGTCACCGTTTATCTCGGGGACATATTTGTCGAATTCGAGCGTGACAACGGAACCGTGCGCGTCCAGGCTCTGCGGGCTAGGGCCTCCGGGTAACGGCGTTGAACCGGCGTTGCTCACCACCTGGATGTGCTGATACCACTTCCCCTTCTTCTTCGGCCCCCCGTTGATTTCTACTACGATGTCCTTCTCCGCGACCTTTACGTCGGTGATGACACAGCGGTCACCAGCTTTCGCGGCAGGCCCGAACTCGGCAACTTCTTGGGCGATGACCATGTCGCTAGGGCTCACGACACCGTTTTTGATCTTGATTCCCTTATCACCCTGAGGAAAGAGGATACGGGAGAACACTCGCTCCGACTGGAGGCTGCGAATGACAAGCAACCGCGTCTGCGGCGTCATTTTTTCGGAAGCAGGGGAACTGGACGGCGGCGCGGGAGCCTGGCCAAATGCTCCCTGTCCTGGACTGACACACACCCCCGCCAGCAGCAATGCTGCTAGCCCATACAACGGAAACCTATGGCGTGTCATCAAGAACCCCGTCTGGGCAGATTATAAGCCCGTCGGCACTCGAATTGGGTGTCAGTTTGACGAATCCGAAACATCTGTCGCGATGGCGGCGCGTTCTTGTGACGCCCCCCCCAAAGAAGGCAAGGGCATTAGCGGCGCCACCGCGACGATAAACAGACCCAGCGCCACTGCGAGTGTTCCGGGGGCACTTGCTTCCATGCCGTAGCTTCCGCCTGTTAGCCAAGTAGGTCCGGCAGCGCTACCGTGAACCGCTACATTGAAGAGACGAAGGCCGCTAACCGGCAGGCCGAGGACTAAGCCGCCTGTCAGGTTCCACGCGAAATGGAATCCCCATGGAAGCCATAACGCACGGGTGCGCAAATAGGCCATCGCCAGGACCACTCCAATCGCCACTGTGTTAATGAGCCCCCACGCGGTCGCTCCCGGGTTCCACAAGTGAATACATCCGAAGAGAATCGAAAAGGCCGCAATGGCACGGGTCGCCCCGATCGCCTCGACCAGCCGCTGGAAGGGATAGCCGCGAAACATAAGCTCCTCGGCGAGGGCACCAGTGAGCAAAACGAAGAGAACCGTAGCGATATGCGGGATGCTGTGCCGGGTGACTATTAGGCGAAAGGAAAGCTGTCCCCAAATCGCAACCGGAAGCAGCGCGGCCAGCACGAGGATCATCCCAAGAAGGCATCCAACGCCGAACTGCTTCTGCCATCCTGGCGAAATCGGCAGCCCTTGGGCTGCGAGACGATGGCTTTCGACGTGGTTCGCTACGGTCAGCAACCAACTGAAAAGGGAAAGCAGAAGGACCGCGAGAGAGGTACGGAAGATGGCCTCGAAGCGCAACACGTGATCGCCGGCGAGTGAGGCGGACGCGAAGCCGCAGATGAAGAACGCCCCGCAGGCCAATACCGACGACAGCAGGAAAGCCCAGCCTGGTCGGAGGCGACCCGCGTCATCGGTTAAGGCGGTCATGTGGGCTACTGCGCAGGCCCGTGGAAGCGCAATCCGTAGCGGGCGACCTTGAACGCAAGCGGCTGGCCGCCGTTCTTTCGAATGGCTTCGTGGACTCGCTCCCGCGTACCTTCCTCGATGAAGGCGATCACACAACCACCGCCGCCGGCGCCGCAGACCTTGGCGGCGCGCGCACCCTGTTTGCGTGCAGCTGCGATCAACTTATCGATCAGGGGAGTCGTAATGCCCGGAGCGTTGGTACGGCGCAGCTTCCATTCCTCGTGCAGCAGTCGCTCCACCTCGTTCCAGTTGGCGCCTGCCACCGCCCGGTGCATTTCCTGAGCGATGCGAGAGATCTCAGCGAAATTGCGGATGACATGCTTGTCGCCGTTGATGTGCTGCTTAAACACCTCCCAATTGTTGATGCCGGACTGGCGCGGTGCTCCCGTGTAAAAGAGCACAAAGCGTTCATTGATTTCCTTCGCAGGAATCGCGATGGGTTCGCGATGAATGCCGTCGGGATCGAGGTGAATCGCATTTACACCGCCATACATTGCCGGATAGTAATCCTGACACCCTGTGGGAACGCGAATGAGCTGCGCTTCAATGTTCTGAGCGATAACGCGAGTCTGCTCAATATCCACTTCCCGCCCCGTGAAACGAGCAAGCGCGGCACTGGTGCAGATCATCATTGCGGAAGAGCCAGAGATGCCTGCGCCCGCGGCGGATTCGGAATGCGACTCCAGAAGAAAGCCGCCCTCGGGTTGAAAGAATCTGACAAGACAGGCCGCCAGTGCATGTTGATACTTCTTTGCAGCCATTAGCGCAGCAAGGTTGGCGAAGCGATCCTCGCGCCCGGTGTCGATCGACTTCAGATGGATGGCGCTCCCCCGGGTGGGAGTGATCTTGCATGTGGTTTGAATGTTGACGGCGATGTTGACCGTCACCGATCCCGGATGGAAAAGATACAGCGGCCACAAATCGAGGGTTGAGCCAGCCAAGTCGGCGCGGCACGGTGCCTGAGCGTATATCTGGCCGCTAGAAGTGGGCAAAGCAATCGGAAAAGAGTAGGACATTCTAGGATTCGGCCCCTGAGAGTAGTGCTTTGCCAACCTGCAGTACTTCGTCGCACACAGCTTCGATATCGGACGTCGTCGTACGGTGGTTCACCACGCAAGCTCGCAGCGCAAACCGACCGTGAATCGTCGCATTAGAAAAATAGACCCTACCCCGGCGCTGTACGCTGGTAAGGAGCCGCAGATTGAGCTGGTCCAGTTCTTCGTCGCTCAGCCTGGCGGGGGCGGGAGCAAAACGGAAACAAACGGCGCTGAGAGGCACCGGAGCGAGGAGCTCGAGGTCGTTACTGGCTTCGACCATCGAAGCCAGGTGTTTTGCACATTCCAGGTCGTTTTCGATCTGTGCGCGAAAGTTCGCCATTCCGTGGTAGCGGATTGATAACCACAGCTTCAGCGCCCGAAAGCGCCGTGACAGCTCCACCGACTGCTCGAAGAAGGCAAAGTTCTCTACCGGATTCTCGAGGAGTGACTTTGCATAGTCGCCGGTAAAAGAAAACGTACGCCGCGCCTGCGAGGGATCGCGAAACAACAGGCACCCGCAATCGAGTGGTTGGTAGAGCCATTTGTGCGGGTCAAGAGAGACCGAATCGGCAAGAGACATTCCATCGAAAAGCTGCGGCTTCGCGATGGCAGCCAGCGCTCCGTATGCGCCGTCAACGTGAAACCACGCGCCCACATCCTTTGCGATAGCGGCCATCTCGCGCAAGGGGTCAATGCTTCCCGTCGCAACGGTTCCGGCGCTACCGACCACGGCGATCGGCGTCTTCCCTGCCCTGACATCATTACCGATGGACTGGCCTAGCAAATCCAAACGCATGCGAAATTCATCGTCGCAAGGAATGAGTCGCAGGTTTCGCCGTCCGATTCCCAGCAAGGCGACGGCCTTGGGAATGGACATGTGGACTTGTTCCGAGGCATATAACGTTCCTACCGCGTGCACCCCATGTTCATTGGCCGGGAGACGCGCCTCGCGCGCCATGGCCAGAGCGGAGAGATTGGCGGAGGAACCGCCGCCGGTCAGTATGCCGCGGAATTCCCCACACCCAACCGCTTGGGCCAGCCAACCAGTAACAATCTGCTCGATGCAGGCAGCAGCCGGACCAGAACGCCACGCGGTTGTGTTCTGGTTGAGCACACTAGCCAGTAAATCTGCGGCGGCGGCGATGGGCTCGCCGGACCCAAGTACGTAGCCAAAGAATCGTGGGTTGGGAGGCCTGGAGTTATCGACGACGGCCCGCAACATGTCTAAGGCAGCCATACCCATGCCCTGCTCCGGCAAATCCTGGCCGAACAGCGCTTCCGACGCTTCGCCGGTGATGCCAGGAAAACAGGGACGGTCGTTGATTTCGCCGAGGAAATCTAGGGTGAGTTGGGTAACCTGCAAATACGCGCTGCGATACTCGTCCGGTGAAAGAACCAGTGGATTCATACGGAATGTGTCCGAAATACAATTGGCAGGACAGCCATTGTACCGTGTTGGGCGAGTGCCAGGACTGGATACCGCGTTCTTCGAGCAGACAGGTTCAGCAATCCAGAAAACTAAGGGCCGCGGTCGCGGCCCCTCTCAGGAACTCGATGACCTGCATCGCCTATTTCGTCGTTGCGGGCCGTACCATTTCGATGTCGATGGTAATTGAGATGTCCTCGCCAACCATGGGGTTCGAACTTCCCACTCCAAAGTCGGTGCGCTTCACTTTCGTAGTTGCCGAGGCACCCATGTGAGTGTTACCGCGCGGGTCATTGACCGGAGCACTCGGGCCTTCTACGTTGAGTTGGACCTCTTTCGTGACTCCGTGAATCGTGAGATCGCCATCAACTGTTAGTTTCCCGTCACCCGCCGGTTTCACTGATTTCGACTTGAACGTAATAGTAGGAAACTTCGCGACATCGAAATAGTTAGGGCTGCGTAGATCATCGTCACGCATCTTCACGCGGGTATCGATGGAATTGGCGTCAATCGTGGCATCAATAGACGCCCCGGTAGGATTGGTTGGATCGAATTGAACGGTGCCGCTTACCTTGGTGAACGCCCCTCGAACCGTAGAGATTCCCATGTGGCGAACGGAGAACTGGGCAGCAGTGTGGTTGGGATCGATTTGCCAGGTCTGAACCTCAGCGAAAGCCGAGGTCACAAGCAAAAGTAGGGCGTTCAAGACAACGAACGTGCGCTTCACGCTCAGTGGGTCTCCTTCGATAGAAGAACTCTCGCAGCCCGGGAATTACCCAGGCTGCGAGTGTAGCAGACAACTAGCGGCCCGTGCTCTGAGCGGTGCCTTGATCCAGCACAAGGGTCTTTTCTTTAAACTGAATCTCCGTGAGAACCGCAGATCCATTCTCAGTCTTGGTGCCGACGCCGTCGCTGTTGCGGCGCACGTCAACCAGTCGAGCAGTCGTGGTTGCACTGGTCTTGCCCTGCTTCAGCGTAACCTGGGCGTTGTCCCCAGAACCGGTCCATGTCACTTTGTAATCACCTGCTGGAAGTTCGGTCGAACCGACCTTCACCGAGTTATCGAGGTGGATTTTGCCCGACCCATCCGCTGCAAACGCGGTGATGGCAAAGGCGGTAAACAGTATCATCAAACTCGCAAGAATCTTCATCCGTATGCTCCTGGTGTAGGGTGTCGCGCGTGAGAATTACGGCTGTCGCTGACGGTCAGCTCGAATTCCCTCGTCGTATCTTTGGTTACGATTCCCTTGCGCAAGGTGTATCGCGTATAGCGCATTAGACGCTGAAGGGCCGGCGAAGAAGCACGGCCTGCAGCGTAATTACGGCGAAGAATGATTGGAAATTTCTATCGCAGACATGACGGATTTGGAAAACAAGTTACCAGCCTCAGTGATGCGGTGCAATGCGCGCGAAATGGGTGGCGAACTGCGGAAACTTAATCTCCAGGGAATCGTTGTATATCGCGATACTTTACCCATCGAAGGGTGCGAGGTTGTGCTCATCACCGAGTCCGGAAGTTTGACCGCGCAAATGTGGCTCAGTTACACTGAGAGAGTTGCATCCGCTCGAGTGCGCGTCGCGAGGCGTGTGCGACGGGCGGTTAGCTCAGTTGGTTAGAGCGCCTGCCTTACAAGCAGGAGGTCGCAGGTTCGAGTCCTGCACTGCCCACCAGATCCGTCACCGAACATTTTGTATGGTGATGCGCCCGGTAGCCGGGCACCGGCGATGTACGTCGCCATCCGCGCAAGCGGGGTCGTAGTTCAGTTGGTTAGAACGCTGCCCTGTCACGGCAGAGGCCGCGGGTTCGAGTCCCGTCGACCCCGCCATTCTTTTGAATGGCTTACAGACTTACCTCCTTCCCGATCAGGGGATATGAGGGGACGATAACAGCGAACCCCGATTTTCCCATCGCGCGTTTGCTCCCCACCCAGCTTCATGGATCAACTTAATTTAGCGGGATATAACATCCCGAATATCGTTCGCCGCTGCTGCCAGTTTCGACCGCGGCTCGCGGATCGTTATTTCGATCCCACAGGTGGGATCTCCTTTAATTAAGCTGCGGATGGTCTCAACTTCTAATTCGCTGTACGCTGATCCGTTCTCGTGGAGTATTTCGTGGAACCATCGCGCCTCAGGATCGTCAGTGCTGTGGGACTGCCACGACGTCCAAGGTAAGTTCGTTTGTGTTTTGCCCGACACCAAGCCCCAGTTAAAGGCCGCCACGTTGTTAGCCTTTGCCACGGGAAGTATCTCCTCAAACGTACTTCCGAGCGAGCGGGCCATGTACTCGGTGCACAACAAGGGACGCCCAAGTGATCTGTAGCCATCCCACTCGTTTTGCGAATTCGGCCGCATTCTCATAGTTGTGGAAAGAGATCACATCGGACTGTTCCACTTGCGTCCGCTGGATCGGTGTAAGTCCTTCGGGACTCGACCAGTCGCCAAACCAAATTCCACTGGTTAGCGGCTGTGACGGACTCGCCGATCGCACCCAATCGAAAACCTGGGGAAGCAAATCCCCAATCACGCCCAAGTTTGTTGGCAGGTCTCTGTAGATGGATACGAGGCCGACATTATCATTGTCTGGTTCATTCCACACGTCCCAGCCCAGGATTCTCGGGTCGTCAGCAAAACTGCCGACGAGTTCCGTAACGTATTGTTGCAGGCGTGGATAGCCGTCGAGGTTCGATAGCTCGGCACAGCCAGGGCTCTGCACCCAACGCGAGTTGTGAACCCCCGGCCGTGGAGCCTCCTGTCGTCCGGCACGGCGGCGCCGGATCCCAGCACGAGTCGAAGATCACAAAGAGCGTGTCGATTCCGTGCCTGGACGCGATGCACAGGAACTGATCGATGCGCGAGAGATATCCCGCCGGGTCGTGTAGCCACACCAGATCGTGCAGAAATACTCGAACTGAATTGAAGCCCAGCCCGGCGGCCCAACCGAGTTCAAGGTCGATGCGCTGCGGATCGAATGTATCCGCTTGCCACATCTCCAACTGATTGCTTGCCGTAGACGGGATAAAGTTACAGCCCACAAGCCACGGGCGCGGTGCATACCACTTGCCTGCCTTTTCGCGTGTCCATCGTTTCGGCAAGCTTATCGAGGTCTGGATTACATCCGACGGCGGCACAGTAAAAACATCCGAATTCATTCTCGAGAACTCCTCGCCAAATGCGAACACGTTCTTAACAAGCTGAGGGCGCTGGTCGATGGCGATCTCACAACTCGAACCATCCGCCGCATTGTCCTCCGATTCGAACCCTAACGGGCGTGGATATCTGCGAGATTCATGCCGATAGGTTGACCAACTATGTCCCCAGCCTTGCGGAGGCCGTCCATATAGGGCTCGTTCAACACCCGTTCGTAATGCCCGTTCTCTGTCAGCTGCAGGTCCCACAGTCCGCTATTGTGCCAGTGATTGGGATCCTCCCAATCGTGACGATCAAGGATGGGATAGAGGCAGATGCCTTCGACCGGAATGCCTTTATCTCTGGTAATCCGGACTTCCTCGGCAACTTCGACAATCCACTCGGCTCGGCCCACGCCCACATGGCTGGTTTCTGCAACGAACAGCGGACGCTGATAGCGACGATAGATCGTCTCGAGTAGTCGGTTCAGCGGAATCCAGCGTGCGTCTCGCGGCTTAATGTGCCAGTGAATTCGGGCTCCGTCCGGACATTCCCACTGATTGCTGTGATAGAAGTTGACTCCGAGAATGTCCAGGTATTTCGAATCGCCGCCCAACTCCGGGGACTTGTAGCCGGCCATCATGTCCCACGCCTCGAACTGCGATTCGTTCTGCGCCTCTGCCGGTTGGGTCCAATCGGGACGCTCGGGCAGCGGAACACAATGAATCGTCGGCTCTGGGTAAACGAATCGCGCCCGTGTGTCCACGTCCCAAATCGCTTCACAAGCGGTAATGGCTGCGAGGATGAGTTGGCGTTTCAGTTCGGCATCGCGTCCGTATGCGTAGGGATACATCGCTCCGCGAGAAGCCGCCCAACTGAGGAAAGAGATTTCATTCACTGGTGCGTAGAACGGCACGTCGTCGCTACGGTCTGCGAAGAATCGAGCTACTGCTCCAGCAAACTTTCCGAAGCGGTCAACAAATTCGGGCGAAAAGACGTCCAAATCGTCAGGCCAACCATAGTGCAGAAGGTTCCAAATTACTTGCACCCCGTGGTTCTCTGCGGCGTTGGCCATCGGTCTTAGCGAGGCAAAATCGTAATGATTTCCGCGATCAATTAAGTGCCAGCGAATTCCATCGCGGGCTGAGCGGATGCCAAGGTCCCGAATCAATCCGTAATCCGAGTCAGCCTCGACGTCGTGTTGCACTGCCGAGATCATGTCGAGTCGCTGACTGTCTCCGTTTATCTGGCAGGCGGACTCGAAGCCGGCCATCCAAAACGAGGCAAATGAGGATTGCGTTTCCAACCTACCCTCTCGAGAGCACTAAATATCCGCTTGTGGGTTGCAGGTATAGTAGCCGGACGAAGTTCATGGAACATCCCCCGTTCGTTGCAAACATTGCATCCGTTTTTAGAGATGCGATTGACCAGGGACTCGACTGAGACCAAAAGTGACCGGAGATCCGTTGTCTTGCATTTTCGAACGAAGTGTTGCTTTCAGCGGGCCGAGTAAGAAATACATCTCTTGCAGGAAGATTCTCTGAATCAGGGCGTTGCTACGGGGAAGTACGGCGTTCTCCCGATTGCTGGGCCACGCCATGGGTCGTAGTCTCGCAAATGGGCGGTTTTCGGGGAAATGACGCGCGGAATATATTAACCGCCCAAACGCTTCCGATCTCCGAAGCTGTCACTTGGGAAAAGTCGGGTAAAGTCATGGATTTTGTTGTTTTTTCACACTTGCGCTGGAGTTTTGTCTACCAACGACCGCAACAGATCCTTGGGCGGTGCGCTCGCGCAAACCGAGTATTTTTTGTAGAGGAGCCGGTTATAGAAGAGGCTGGTCAGCCCCGACTTGACGTTTCCCGATCTGACGAAGGAGTGACGATTGTCGTTCCTGTCGTATCATCTGGAGCTGGCCGGCGGGATGCAGTTTTAAGTGGTCTAATCGAGAATTTCCTTAAAAAACACGGGGTTGTTGAGCCCGCACTGTGGTACTACACCCCGATGGCGATGAATTTCACTGCCAATCTCCCGCAGTCGCTAGTTGTGTATGACTGCATGGACGAATTGTCTGCGTTCCGTGGAGCGCCACAGGGCTTGCAAGCGGCAGAGGCATCCTTACTCCAGCGTGCCGACTTGGTCTTTACCGGCGGAAGAAGTCTTCACGAAGCAAAGCGTAGATCTCATCCCAGCGTTCACCTCTTCCCCAGCAGCATCGACGTTCCGCACTTCCGGCAGGCCCGATCGCCGCGACCGGAGCCGATTGACCAAGCCTCATTCGACTGGCCACGCCTCGGCTACTGCGGCGTGATCGATGAGCGGATGGACTTGGCGCTCCTTTCTGAGGTGGCGGCCATGCGGCCCATGTGGCAATTCGTGATGCTCGGGCCCGTAGTAAAGATCGAACCGGCAGACCTGCCGCGGCGTCCAAATATTCACTATCTCGGCATGAAGGCTTACAACGAGTTGCCAGTCTATCTCGCAGGCTGGGACATCGCCATGCTACCTTTCGCGCTTAATGACTCAACCCGGTTTATCAGCCCGACCAAAACGCCGGAGTACCTCGCGGCCGGTCTGCCGACGATATCCACGTCGGTTCGTGATGTAGTCTCTCCCTACGGCGATCTCGGCCTCGTTACGATCGCGGATGACGCTCGCAGCTTTGTGGACGCAGCGGAACATTTATTGACCCGGTCTGGATCAGAAGTATCTCAATGGCTCTCGCAGGTGGACACTTTTCTGTCGGCGCTCTCGTGGGACCGCACATGGTTCGCAATGTGGGATCTTATCCAAAACGCTATTCGCGAACCTACTGCAATGGCAGCGTCTGCCGACTAAAAGCTTTCCAACCGCTGGCAGTCTACGGCTTGGGAGGG
Organism: uncultured Acidobacteriaceae bacterium; assembly: GCA_963738905.1. GTDB lineage: Bacteria > Acidobacteriota > Terriglobia > Terriglobales > Acidobacteriaceae > DASRAA01. The sequence goes on along the minus strand of CAVTYG010000002.1, from coordinate 170,193 downwards.
TATTCATTTAAGAACTGTGGGTTAACTCAAGAATCTTGGGGCGGGACATGTTTGACTATTTGATCGTTGGAGCCGGATTCGCGGGCAGTGTACTGGCCGAACGCCTGGCCACCATTTGCGACAAGCGCATTCTCATTTGCGACAAGCGCAACCACATCGGGGGGAACGCCTTTGACCACTACGATGATGCCGGCATTCTCGTCCACAAGTATGGGCCCCACATTTTCCATACGAATTCTCGGGAAGTATTCGAGTATCTCTCGTTGTTTACTGAGTGGCGTCAGTATGAACACCGAGTGCTGGCCAGCGTCGATGGGATGCTTGTGCCCATACCAGTTAACCTGGAAACCCTTAACCGGATGTACAACCTGAATCTCAGCGCACGTGAGATGCAGAAGTTTCTCGACGAAGTGGCTGAACCTGTCGACAAGGTGCGGAATTCAGAAGACGTCGTAATCAGCAAACTAGGCCGGGAGTTGTACGAAAAGTTATTCCGGAATTACACCCGCAAGCAGTGGGGGATGGATCCCTCCGAACTGGACGCGAGCGTTACCGCCCGGATCCCGGTTCGGCACAATCGAGACTGCCGCTACTTCACGGATAAATACCAGGCAATGCCTCTGCGGGGATACGCTCGCATGTTTGAGTCAATGCTCAGCCATCCTAACATCACCGTGGCGCTGCAAACCGATTATCGAAGCTTGATCAAAGAGGTCGATTACGGCCAGATGATCTACACCGGCCCCGTGGATGAGTTTTTCCATCATCGGTACGGCAAACTGCCGTATCGCTCCCTCGACTTCCGGCATGAAACGCATGATCGCCCAGTTTTTCAGGAGAATGCGGTCATCAATTATCCCAACGAGCACCTGCATACGCGCATTACAGAATTCAAATATCTGACCGGGCAATCGCACTCCAAGACCAGCATCGTGTACGAATTTCCTCGCGCCGAGGGCGATCCGTATTACCCGGTTCCGATGCCCGAAAATCAGGAGTTATATAGAAAATACAAGCAACTGGCAGAAATGGCGGAAAACACGCACTTCGTAGGACGCCTGGCCACATACAAGTACTACAACATGGATCAGGTGACGGCGCAGGCCCTGTCGCTCTTCACGAAACTGAAGACCCTCCACCGTCTGGAGAAGACGCCCGTCTCAATGGTCACGTTAGGTGCGGGCCAATCCCAGTTGAGAGACACGTCCCACGTCGCGGCTCGAGAAACCTTGGACGTAGCTAAAGATCGCATCGCTTAGGGACCCACCGAAGCGTCGGTTGCCATCCTTTGTATCTAATCGCGTATTTGCGCGTCATATAGGTGCAGCCCGAGGCGCCAAGAATGTCGATCCATTGCTTACGTTCGCTGTTTGCACTTGGAGTTGTGTTCTCCCTCCTGGCCTGTTCTGCCAACGGGCAACCTGTCACGCCGATTCCGGCGGCCAAAGTGGATGACGCCTTGGCCACCCAGCCGGGCACACAGACCGCGGTCTTTGCCGGTGGCTGCTTTTGGGGCACTCAATCCGTTTTTGAGCGCGTAAAGGGAGTAGCCAAGACGACCGCCGGATATTCCGGCGGCTCCGCTGCGACCGCGACCTACGATCAAGTCACCACTGAGGCGACGGACCATGCCGAGTCGGTCGAAGTGGTCTATGACCCTTATCAGATCACTTACGGCCAGCTTCTTCGCATCTTCTTTTCCGTCGTCCACGACCCCACACAGCTCAACCGTCAGGGGCCAGATGTCGGTACTTCGTATCGCTCGGCGATTTTTTACGCGACCGACGACCAGAAGCGAATAGCAACCGCTTACATCAGCCAATTGGACGCCGCCAAAGCCTTTCCCAAGGTGATCGTCACCCAGGTAGCCCCGTTAAAGGGCTTCTACCGGGCCGAGGACTACCATCAGGATTATGCGCTGCACAACCCCGACAATCCCTACATTCAGGTCTGCGATGTGCCAAAGATCAGGTTACTGAAACAGGAGTTCCCACAGCTCTTCGTGGATTACAAGGGCAAGTGATCCCGTACGGTTCGCGCGTATGGCCTCTCCTCCCAGATGACAGGCGCGTCCGCCGGTTAATGCTGGGCGACCTTCGCCCAACAAAGGTGCCGTCCGTTGTGGATTCGTGTTATTGTCGCAAAGTAGTCTGGCTTCCGCGTGTACGCGGATCTGCAAAGAGTATTAAGGAGACAATGATGCCCCTGAAAGGTATCGGAGAACAGAAAGGGATTGGAGAGCAGGCCCCGAATCCCATGGCAAAGGGCATAGGCGAACAGGCCCCTAAACCCGGCGCTAAGCAAAAGACAGCCACCAAGTCGAAAGCAAAGAAAGCGGCGAAGCCCAAAAAAACTGCTAAGAAGCCCGCCAAAAAGAAGAAACACTAACTAGCCGCACAGCTCCATTTGGTGCAAATTCGTGGTTGTAGGCGACGATTCCGAGTCGCCTTTTTTTCTGCTCGCGCAAGGGCTGAGTGACCTCGCTCACCGAAGCGATGCTCCCATTTCCGATACACTACTCGGCTATGCTGAACGAAAAGCAGTTTTGTGACCGTGCGGTTCGGGAATTGCGCGAGATCGGAAAACAGGTCCAGAGCCTGGTAAATGATCGTGATCTCTACCGGAAACTGGAAGCGAACGTCATTGCATCAAACGCGCAGCTTGCGAGCAACAACTTCGACTTCGTCGCCATGGTACGGGCCGCCTACGCGGACGCCACAGCCATGCGCCTTCGTCGATTGTTCGCGCCTGACGCGAATCTGTCACTGCGCCGCATCCTGAAGCAAGTTTCTGATTATCCCGACTTGCTGCACGACAAACTAACGGGCAAGGAATTGTCCGCCGATCTGGCGGAAATGGATGATCTGGGGACAGCAGTCAAGGAAACCATCGATCCGCATTTCTTGAACCACGAACGGACTCCGGCGGCATTGGTTACGGCAAACCGAATGCTGGATCGCGGCATTGATTTCCTGGTGGACAGTGTACGCCGCTATTACTGGATCGTTTCCAACTCTTACATCGATGTGGATGTCAGCCATTCCGAGGACCCATTGGCGGTATTCCGGTTCGCCTGGATCGAGACAAAATAGCGTCCAAAGCAAAAGAGGATGCCCGGCGGCATCCCCTCTTTGAACTCCAGCCGAGTCGAAACTAAACGACCTTGGCGAAGATGATAACCAGGGTAAACAGCACTAGTGACTCGATGAAGGCGAGACCAAGAATCAGCGCGAGCTGAATTCCAGGACGGGCGCCGGGATTGCGCGCCATGCCTTCGCAAGCGGCCGCACCTACGCGGCCCTGGCCGAGGGCGGCCAGTCCGGCGGCAATGGCCATACCGAAGCCAGAGGCAATCGCTACCCAGTTGGTTGCAGGTGCGGCAGCAGCTCCGCCCTGCGCATATGCCGGCATCGTCATCATCATGACCGCCAGCACAGAAAAGACTCCGATCGTTACTTTCCGCATTGTGATTCTCCTTATAAATCGCTGCCAGTGGGTGGTTGACGCCGTACCGTGCCGACGCCCTCACGCTGGCAGCAAACTCTTAGTGCTCGTGCGCCACCGCTTCGCCTATGTATACCGTCGCTAGCAGCACGAAGATGTACGTCTGAATGAACGAGACGCCGACGTGCAGCAGCATGAAAACCACGGGAATGGCGATTGGGAACAACGAGAAGAACACCAGCGTGACCATGTCGCCGGCAAACATATTGGCGAATAGACGTACGGTGAGCGAAAGAATCCTCGCCAGATGGCTTGCCACTTCAATTACGAACATCAGGGGAGCAAGCCACCAGACCGGCCCCAGGAAGTGCTTGATGTAGCCAGGGCCGTTCTCACGAATTCCGTATGCGTGGTAGTAAATCCACGTGACCACCGCGCAGCCGAGAGGAACCGACGGCACAGCTGTCGGTGCTTCGAATCCCGGAATCAGGCCAATCAAGTTACAGGTAAGGATGAAGAGACCTAGCGTCACCAGGTAGTTGGTGAACCGCTCATAGCCGTGGCCAATGACCTCGTGGCCCTGTTGGCTGATCATCCCGTTAATGCCTTCAAAGACGTGTTGCAGCGGATTTGGGTTCTCTACCGAGAGGCTCGCGCGCACCAGTGCGAACACCACCACCAGGAAGATGAAAACCACAACCTGCATGGCGACATAGTTCGTAATCGGGGCTTGGGGATACGGGGCGTGCAGATGGAAGACACCCAATATTGCGTTCGCCACACCGGCGAAATACTTATTGAGGAGTGCTGTAATCCACAGTTGCTCGGGCATAAATTCGTGGTCGTATAACCAAGTAAGTATCGCGTTTTGTTGCAGACACACGCCCAGACATTCCCAGCCGTGTGTCGTTGGATGATTAGGAAATCAGAGTCCGCGCCGCAGTCCGACATATATTTCCACCGCGGCCTCGCAGGCGATAGCGACAATCGTCAGGCAAACACCTGCCAGAAAACCGTAAAGTCCCGCGAGAGAAACTCTGAATATAATATACGCCCCGACCGCAATGAAGGCATAGCGGAGAACCGCGCGTGCTACTATCCCAGCGCCTTTTTCGCGGCTCTGGCCGCTGGTGATGCGCTCGCCGAGCGCTGAAACAACCCGCTCAAGCCAGATGTGGTTTATGTATGAAATGCTGGCGCCAAGCAGAAATCCAGCGGAGGCGACCGGACCGAAGCGCAAGAGGCAGACCACGAGTCCGAGGCCGCTAAGGACGACAAGAAACCGTCGTATCCGCCCGAGCGCACCACCGTAAAAGTGCTCCGATGCGCTTTCGGATGATGACGCGTCAGTCAAAGCCATGATCTGGGATCACTGTAGCGCGGATTATGCCGTAACGCACCGGGCCTCACAGTGGCTTGATCTTCCCTGCGCTGACCTGCTTCGCCACTTCTTCAACCTTCAAATTCGAGTCCACGGTTGTAGCGAATGCCACCGACAACAATGCCTGGCCAGCCGCAATGCCGCCGGGTGCAAATTGTATCCATCCGTAGCGCACTCGCTGATCTTTGAATACGCCCGGCATGCGGAAACGCTTCAGGGCTGCTTCGCTGCAGGGTCTTTCTGTCTCGACCTCGAATAGGAGAGCGTCTCCACCGGAAACTCTGAGCTGTTCTGCCTTAGTCACTCGAACCGGCACGAATTCTTCACTGATCTCCGACGCACCGCCTTTGCTTTTGGTGCGATATCCGTCAAATAACTGCGATACGTAGAACCACAGGGGGTTTCCGTCACCCTCCTTCATATCCCACATTTTCGGAGGCTTGTCTCCCTTAGCCAGGTCCTTTGACGCTTTTTCCCGATAGCCTGCCGGAAGCGGAAACGCCCAAGCCGACATGACACCGGCAGCTTCCGCCGTTGGGCCGTTGGCTCCGCCGAAATACTTGGCAATCTCGCTGGCCTGTTTCAATTCGCCTTGTTCGCCGATGAGAAGCAGCGAGCCGGTTTGGGCATCGTAGTAAACGTCTGAACTTGACTCGCCCGAATATTGCTTCGCCCCTTGCCAGGAGCCAGGCAGCGTGAACTCGGCATAGATGCTGTCGATCGCCTGCGATTGCCCAAACGCACAGGATGCCGCCGATAGGCAGGCCACAATCCAAAATGAATTCAGCGTGCACCGCGCTGTGGCTCTGCGCACAAGAACCTCCATCGACGTGCCAGGATTTACAAAACTCACACTTCCAGCAGGCTCAGTCTTTGGCCCGCGTAACCATGCGGATCATCTGAATGAACCCGACGACTGCACCAAAAATGATGCCTGCTAGAAACAGCCAATGTGTGTGCAACCAATAATCCAGCAACTTCCCCACCAGCAACCCAACCACAACCGCAGCTGGAATGATGAATGCGACCTCTGAATATCGCGCCCACACCACGGCAGGATTGTCGCTCTTGGGCTCTCTATTATTTTCCGTCACGAGCTTAAGCGTATCATCCGGCGCAATTTGCCCCGATTGTTTGACCGCGCGTTCACATGTTTGTATCATCGAAGTGCGGGGTGGAGCAGTCTGGTAGCTCGTTGGGCTCATAACCCAAAGGTCGGTGGTTCAAATCCACCCCCCGCAACCAACGCAATCATAGGTTTACGGGAAATACTTCAAGGAGCATCAGCTCCCATTAGCTCCTAATAAGCCAGAGGCCGCCAAAAGCGGCCTTTTTGCTGGTTCGAAACCCGGCAAAACCATGCGGACCACTTTGCTGTTGGCTTCCCGCTTCGCATCCGAGACGGCCTGAGTGTAGATGTTTAAGGTCGTCTGAATGTCGGCGTGACGCAACAACTCTTGTTGCACCTTCACATCCACACCGAGCGACCTCAACATCGTCGAGTAGGTGTGACGGAAAGTGTGCCAGCCAATTTTGCCGATACCGGCTCTCAATGCGGCCGGCTTGAGTTGTTTCTCCAGAATGGTTTCCTGCCAACGCGGTTTGCCTCGATCGTTAGCAAACACCCAGTCCGATTCCATCGGATACATCGATTGCTCGCGCCAAGTCCAGATGGCGTCCGCCAGGGCTGCATCCAACGGCATAGGACGTTGTGAGTATTCCGTCTTGGTATCCCCGACCCGGCCGTGAACAACACTGCGTTGCACCAGCACCGTGCGGTTCTTCCAGTCGAAATCCCCCCACTGCAGTCCGACGATTTCGCTTACCCGTAGTCCCAAACAGGCCGCTACCAGAACCATCGTGCGGTAGGGCTCCTTGAGTTCTGCGAGCAGGCGCAACACCTCATCGAGCTGAAGCACCCTGGGAATGCTGAGACGTCGACCGCTTTGACGAACCAGTTCGATCGGGTTGCGATCGACTAGCTCCCAACGACGCGCATTTTCAAAAAGCAGGTGCATCAGATTTCGTATGTGCACTTTGGTCTTGGGAGCTAAAGCCAACGACCGAAGCCACTGTTCCACCGCTATCGCTTTGACGTTACCAAGCAGATACTCGCCCCACTTCGGTCCGATCCAGCATCTCAAAACTGCCAAATAAGACCTCTGGGTTGAATATCGCTCGGGCAATTCCAGTTCGATGTACCGTTCAATCAAGGCGCCGATAGTGACTGGTTCGAGATTGCAAGTAGCATCGGAGTTCATCCGCAAACGAAACGCCTCCACCAACTTCATGGCGTCTCGCCTGTTTGGAAACTGCTTCACCGAGCCAATTGTGACGGTCCGTCGACAACGGGTACCGTCAACACTGGTTTCGTAAAAACGGAACTGCCAAACGTCATCGCGTTTCTTACGAGTCTTTCGAGCCAAACTGCCTAGCTGGTACCGTGTGCGCTCCAAAAGTGTTCCTCACTTTCTTAGCGGCACGGATGGTGCTGACAGATTACTCTCGATGCCAACCATCGGTCGAGGTCGGAAGCACGGAAGCGCCACAACTTCCCAAAGCGGATCGCCGGCACTTGACCCGCCCGCGCCATCAAAAGGAGCGTCTTCGGGTGAATGCGTAGGGATGCGGCAGCTTCGCGGGCGTTCAACAGGGCCTCGAGCTGGCGCGCAAGTGGGTCAGTCACAGCGAATTGGAGTTTTGTATTCAGCTTGTTCATCGGTTGCCTCGCTTTGCTTTTCTCCGATAGGAATCAAGTCGGTAATTGACGTCCTCCCGCAGCTTGTTGAGGTTCACTATTACTTGAATTGTGATGCTCTCGTGCACTGCATTAAGCACTAGTGGTGAGGCGGTTAGATTGGCTGAACGGTCGTCCGCGAACTGCACGGGCCCGAACGACAAAGTGAGCTTCCCGCCGCTAATCGAGATGCCAGGAGCAGGCTCAGCGAAATACCTTATGGGAAATGGAGGCTCGCCTTCCACTCGTAGATTGAAAGAGCGGACTATCCGCTTTAACCGGTCCGACGAAAAACCCTCCACCTTCAACAGCTGTAACATGGCCAAAAAATACGCATCAGCCAATGCGTATATGTTCCGTGAACCCTTTCCCGCTCCAACACTCAGCGACGGGAGGACTCGGAAGGGCCGTCCATTCGTCCAGTTCTGCGCCAGAGACTTGCTGACTCCTGCCGCGTGCCACAATTCGTCGAAGCCTAGTGGTTCATCGATCCGCTTGAACTGCATTACTACATTGTGTACTGTATATGTACAGTCCGTCAATAATATAATCGTGCAACCAGAAGGAACGGCTCATGAGCTGCAAGGTTCTGCGCTACGTTCGGAGTCTGACGGAAGGAAAAAACGGTGAACCAATCAAAACCGCTGAGAAGGCAGCGCTTTGGTATCTTGCAGACGCGTATAACGACGAGCAGCGTGCAGCCTGGCCAGCTGTATCGACCATCGCGAGGGCGAACAACTGGTCTCACCGGTATGCCCAAATAGTTCTGGGTGAGTGCATACGAAAAGGAATCATCTGGCGCGAACCACGTCGGCGGCTTGATGGAAGCAACAGAAGTAACTGTTGGCGCTTTGTTCGGTTTGACGGTGAACCGCCACTAAGGGTGAAACCCGAGGAACTAACCAAAGGCAAGAAACGTATTGAAGGGACAAACGCAATAAACTTAGACACGCAGCCAAAGATTTCCACTGCCACTTGTGAGAAAGAGGGCGTTCCCGAACATCCAGATCCTGAAGTGCTAGACAGCCGTGGGTGCTGTCTGGATCTTGCTGATCGCGATTTGGCATTCAGGGAACAGGTCAGCCCGCATCACCACCGTGGCGATGAATCCGACTCCCCATGGCGAACGGCGTCTCATCCCTTGAACCCTTATGGAAGTACCACAGAACCTTTACGAACCAGAGAAGCGATCCAAATAGAACATCTAGTTGAAGCAGACGACGCTTCAAGTTGTGAAAAACTCGATTCTAAATGGAGAACAGTTCTCGATCGCTTGCGGTCCAATCGAGCAATCGTTCCTGGGGTGCATCGAATCTTGTTACAAAACACAAGGGCAATTTTCTGTGAAGAAAATGGCAGGATCGCTCTCATCTCAGTCACAGTGCGTGATCCCGCTTACACGGGATTCCTGAAGAAACTCGAAGGCGACCTTCAGATTACATTGACGGAGCTAGGATTCTGCGCTGAGCGCGTACACTTCAAATATCAATACCTTCCTTTTTTCTCTGATGCTCAGTGACCCGGCTGTAACTGGTTGACTAGCTCCGGATTCCGCCTTCAATATGCTCGAGCGCGGCGCCAGTACCTACGGGTCCTTCCTCGGGGGCGGGGCTGCGGGTAACGCGTCAGCGGCGGCCACGCACCAGTTGCAGCTCTTAAAAATGGGTTGATATTGAGGTTGATCACTGGTTGATTTCTCGACACGTGCAAGATCACAGGATTTCGTTGGGTGCGTGGCCCAAGTGTCGTAAATTTCCCACTGTCGATCTCGACCTACGATGAAGTGTTCTCCGCGGCCTCGATCTCCGTGCGTCCGTGGCTCGTCAGCCGGCGCTCCATGCTGGTCAAGGTCGAGGACGGGAACAACGCCGTCTTCCTGGTCGGCGACCGTCTGGGCACGCAGATGTTCTACGGACGCGGCGCAGGCGGCGACGCTACCGGCGCGGCCGTGGTGTCGGATTTAGTGGAGATCGCGCGCGACCTCGCCGCCGGACGCCTCAGCGCCAAGAACGTCGTCGGGTTCCTCGAATCGCGCGAGCTGGAGATCGCGCCCGAGCCCAAACCCGAGGCTGGTATTTGCGCCTGACGGTCAACGACGAACGCGGCATCATCGCCCGCGTCGCCGACACCCTCGCCCGCGAAGGCATGAACATCGACTCGGTGCAGCAGGAGCCTCACTCCCCCAAAGAGCGCCTGTCGCTCTTCTTCACGGTCGAACCAGTCTCAGAACCAAAGGTGCGCGGAGCCATCGAAAAGATCAACGACTTCCACTTCACGGTCGAACCCCGTGCTGCTGTTGCGGATCGAATAGGCTTCTCGCGTGCAGCGCGGTCTTTACGATCCACCAGCCACTAATCACTATCCACTGATCTATCATCTCAAGCGAGACCCTCTGACTGCCACAACGGAGTGAGCGCTTTAGCTCAGAATTCCGGTCGCGCCGATGCTAGTTTCAGACACACGACAGGGGAAGTGAGGAAAATCAGTGGCAACCACTTAACTGGAACTAGAAACAGCAAGCACCCGAACTCATCCATCGGTACAACGATGAAAGCTCTGGTCTACCACGGTCCAGGCAAGCCCGCCTGGGAAGACAAGCCACGCCCCACTATCCAGCACGTGGGTGATGCCATTGTTCGCATTACGACCTCGACGATTTGCGGGACCGATCTTCACATCTTGAAGGGAGATCTTCCCGCTGTCACCGATGGACGCATCCTCGGCCATGAGGGCATTGGAATCGTTGAAGATGTCGGATCCGGCGTGTCGGAGTTCCACGTGGGTGACAAAGTCATCATCTCGTGTGTCACGGCGTGTTTAAAGTGCGACTTTTGCAGACGCGGCACCTATTCCCACTGCCGCCAAGGCGGGTGGATTTTAGGCTATACCATCGACGGAACTCAGGCGGAGTATGTACGAATTCCGTACGCCGATGGAAGCCTCTACCGTTTCCCGCATGGCGGAGACGAGGAATCCCTCGTGATGGTTTGCGATATTTTGGCGACTGGGTTTGAATGCGGCGTACTGAACGGGCAGGTGAAGCCGGGCGACACGGTTGCCATTGTGGGTGCGGAATGCCGACGGCCTCGATGGCTACATTCTGCTACCTTCGACATTTGCCAGTCCATTATCGCGGCCGGCGGACACATCGCGAATGTCGGCGTGCACGGCAAACCCGTCGAGCTTCACATGGAGAAACTGTGGGACCGCAACATTTCCCTTACGACACGGTTGGTGGACACCGTCACAATACCCATGCTGCTGAAGATGGTGAGTTTGGGAAAGTTGCAGCCGCGCAAATTGGTGACTCATCGCTTTGCCATGGGCCACATCATGGCGGCGTACGAAACCTTCGGAAACGCAGCCAAAGAGGGCGCACTCAAGGTAATCCTCACCAACGGCGAGCCTGCGTAGGAGCATCGCAAGCCAGTAATTGAGCGGATCGGGCGAGCGCGCAGTCGAAGTCGAGGCCTCATGCGGGCGTCCTAGCCCGCAGCCGAACGACCCCTATTGTCGCGATGCTGTTTGGGTTTGTCATCACGAGCGCAGCGAGGGATCTGCTTTTCTTCCCGTTCTGGGAATACGGCGGAGCAGACGGGGGTACCCCCTCCCCCCTGAAAATCCTTGTTTTGTTGAAGTTACAAACATTTTCCGCGCAAAATCTTCCAGCCAAAGGACTTAGAGGCAAGATCGGCCAAATAAAGGACTTACGGGAGATTCGCTGAAGGCAGGTGTTGGGTGTGGAGGGTAGATGGGCGAAGAAGCGAAATGGGGCGTGACCCATCACAGGTCGAACCACCTCGGAGTGAGGGTGGATATCGGCTGTCGTCTCCGTTGTGCGACAACTCTCCCTCATCTTCTATTCGGAATTTACGCGTACCAGTGGGAAGGCGCTAGGACGCAGGTCACAGGGGGGTGTGACAAGGCAGTTGCCGGTGTCGGCGACCGAGTCTTCCGCGACATTTGCGTTTCGTGGGGGATGAGGTGTTCCTGCATGATATCTCTGCCGCCCTGGACTTCACGCTTCGATGGCTTGACAATCTCCCTGCCGATGCCCAAATTGAAGATACCCTTATTGCCAGCATCACAAATGTCGACCGAGTCCACAGTGGCCTCGTGCCAGCACTTCTTGCGATGAGGACCGGACAGACTGTTGCAGATGTGCGCCCGGAACTGGCGGCTGCTCGTTTGTTGTTGGACCGCCTTACTGCCCGTCGTTTTTTTAGGCCGGTTTTTCGGGCACTCCCCAATTCCAAGGATACGAAGCTACAGGCGGGGGCAGAGGCGCTTGCCGTGGTGTTCCGTGAACCCGATACGAGATACGACGCTGAGAGGCGAATCGAAGCGTTGATGAAGCTTCCACTCGGCAGCATCACCATACATTGCCCGACGAGACGAACCGCACGGAAAATAGCCAACGTGTTAATGACGAAGCGCGGTCAGGATGGCGAGGATGAGGTGTGCAAACTCAAAGACATCGGCACCGTCGACCCTCTTATCTTTGGAGAACATGAAAAAGCCGTCAAGGCGGTTGAACAGATGTACGGATCGATGTGGCGACTTGCCGTCTATGTCGCCCCCGAATACTTGCCACGGTACAAAGAGATTAGTGAGACCGCTGGGCGGGTCATATTTGAAACAATGGACGACCATGGGCACTTCTCCGGGGCGGATATCCCTTGGGAGAATGATCAAAACCTCGAAAAGGAGCTGGCGGCCAAATCAATGGCTGACAGGGGTATCCGAAGTGAGTTTGATTCTGATTTGAGTCCCTTGGGGGAGTTAGTCGGTCGATTGAGCGACGAGTTATTCGACACTGGTCGCTTGAAGGATTTCCCGAAGCAACTCCTCGAAAGCCCGGACGGCCTACCATCAGAGTTGCGCGTGAAGATTCAATCGGCGCTGCTTTCGGCCTTCGGCGCAGACGGTTCTGGCATCGGAGGAGAGCCCGTCGAGGGAGCATTGAAACCGCGGACGGAACGGGTGATTGGCGTGCTTAAAACCTATAAGGCGAAGCCGACACGTCAGGAAATCGACGAGTTTAGGCGAACTCATTCTGGACCACTCGATAAGTTGTCGAATCAAGATTTTGAGGAGATCGTCTCGGGGCTACAAGCCGCGATTGCTCAAACTCGGCAACTGGATCAGTTGGGTGGCGGCGCGACCGTTCATCGGGGACCTAAAATGTATACCGCCGTTGAATTGTTGGACGAGTTATTGAGCAAATATGGTATCTCTGTCTCTTCTCAACTCGGAAAAGACTTGTTTGGAGACGCGAAGTGAAGAGTAGAGCCGGATCGTGGCGGGCTGAGAATTGGGCAGATGTGTTGCCCGGTGCCCTTGGCCTTGCTCAGCTACCCGTGGATTTACATGCAGTGGCGCGACATCGACGGGTGAAACGTCTTGGTTTTCGTCTTATGGTTCCACGTGGTGTGCTATTGCCTGTGGGAGGTGGTTTTGAGGTCTATCTTCTCAGTCTTAGCCCGATGGACCTTGACATTTCCAAGCCGGAGCCGGAAGGTTTACTCTCTTCTCGTCAGCGCTTTTCGCTGGCGCACGAAATCGCTCATACTTACTTTTTCAAGTTCTCAGCAACGGTGCCCGCTCCTCATGAGGCCATCCCGAATGTGCCTGAGATAGAGACTATCTGCGACCGCACCGCAGGTTACATCCTCGTTCCAACTGACCTCCTCAAAAAAGAAATAGTGATTGCGCTTGGCGATCGTCAGCGCATCAACGCGGGTTTCGTGCGTTTGGCTGCAAACCGGTTTCGCACATCCCCGGAGGTATTGATTGACCGCCTGAGTGTCGTTGAGCCCGCAAATCCTTTCGCACGGTGCATCCTGCTGGTGCGCAACGCGCATGGTAACGCGGTGATCAGCGCGATCTATTTCGGTATTGGGCTCCTCAATATCCTTCCGAGGCCCACCAAATACACACCGCTGACTGAGTGGCTGCCGAGGCTTCGGCGCGACATAATCGAGTCACCGGGGGACTCAGAATGGACGACTAACGGTCCGGTCCGAACGATTATTTTCACCAAGACTGCGTACGGAAACCGAGGAGATTTCCTCCTACAAGTTACGGCAAATCCGGCGGGCGGCCCGTCCAACCGCCCCACTGAGCAAGCAAAGTAAAGGACGGTGCCCCATTCAAGCGAGCCTGAGCAAGCTTGAGCGGGGATCTTCGTTTGTCCCAAGGACGCGCTCCGTGCCCCCGAGCCTGTCCTGACCTTGTCGAAGGATTCGCGCGCCTTCCTTTCGCGCCAACCTGAAGCCATCCTCAGCGCCTAGGACGCAACATAAGAGAGCCCAGTCCTTCAGGACTGGGAGAGGATGGAAAAGATCCCGAGTCCCCCGGGGACGCCATGCACGCCGAGGACTTCAGTCCGACACAACGATGAGGCTTTGCTGCGCGCATCACAGCAACGAACCTTCGCGGTCCGACTTTTCTCTTGTGTTCGGCGCACCCGCAGCCCATAATTGCGGATTCTTTGCCGGACACCGCCCATGACCAACATCAATGGCAAGGCCTATGCCATGAATGTCATTACCCCGATGAAGCCATGGAAAACATGGATTCTGCGGGCGTTTTTCTTCCTGCTTGGGCACCTTAAACTCATGCGGCAGGACTTGATTGATCTGTCTTTCATCCACTTTGCGCGCTGGGTCATCATTCCGCGGCACAGCTTTCCTCACCTGGGCGACGGCCAGAAAAAAGAGCAGCTCGGCTACGACTATCTTCTATTCTTCAGCAACTTTAATGGCACCTGGAACCAATACATCGACGCTTTCTCAGCAGTCTTAAGCAAAGGCCTTAACCTGGTCTGGCGCTGGAGCGAGAAATTTCCTGGAGCGACGCCAGTCACTCCGTTCAAGCAACTCATCGCTCGTTGCCAGTTCGACACCGACTACTACTTCACCGCGTACCCTTACGCCACGACCAACGATGTGAAGGCCGCCCATCGCGTGGAGAGCGCTGTCCGAACGTTTGCCGCTACTTGCGGCAGCATGCAGCCCGGCGAATTCGCCAAGGCCTACCAAAAACTGCTGATCGCAACGCAGGGCGATCTAGGCGAGACCGGCGAACCTCCGGTGGGGACCTAACCGGGACCGTCCATGGCAAACCAGAGCGGAAATGTTTACGGACTGACAATCCTGTCGCCGATCATCGACGATCCCGCGGCGGCAGTGTCTCACTCCGTCGCTATCCGGAAATACCTCTCCGAACTCCCGCGCGACGACAAGGGCCCATTCGCAAGGGTGTCGAGCACTCACATGGCCCGCCTTGTGGTGCTCGACGATGTAGTCTTCGTTGGCTACCCGGCACGCGAGGAGCACCTGAAATCGTCCTACCTGGTGTTTGAGTCCAACCTCGACGGCGATCTCGAAACGTATTTCACCCGCATGGCCCGCGAGATACCAAGTGTGGTCGATGCCATTTGGGGGCACTGTGTCGGGTACCCGACATTGCGTGACGTGGACAAGTTTGTCGCTTACATGAAGCGCTGCCAACTTACCACCACGTTTTACTTTGCAGACGTGAACGACAAGACGGTTCAGCAGACATTGCGGGCCTTGCAGGTCCAGAGCGGATTTGCGACGTTCGTCGAGCGCAATCAGAGCAAATCGCCGGCTGAGATTCAGGCGGCCTTCGCCGATTTCTGGAAAGCAGCGCAAGACGCTTCGCCGCAGCTTCCCGGAGCAAAGGCGGTCGGCCCTATGCCGTGTTTCCTCACCGAAACAGTGTCTGCAAAGGGACCCAGCATCACCTGAAGGACGACATGAGCCAAACAGCCGAGACTACTTTCAGCCGGTTAGACGAGACAGATGTCCAGGGATTCGTCCTTCGCGGATACAGCTTCCCTGTCGCCCGCTTTCTGTTTCTCGAGATCACCGATGCGCAAGGCTTTCGCGATCTCCTCGGCACCTCGATCGACAGCATCACCACGGGAGAGCATTGGGATCTCGGCAAGCCACAATCCACTCTCAACATCGCTTTCACTTTTAAGGGTCTGGCCAAGCTGCAATTGCCCGATGCGACGCTCATCAGCTTCCCGGTCGAGTTCTATCAGGGGATGAAGGCGCGTGCGGCCATACTCTGCGATACCGGCAGCAACGCCTCCAGCAATTGGGAGCCGATCTGGCGAGAGGAGCGCGTTCACGTGTGGACCGCCGTGTACGCGCAGTCGGCCCAGATTCTGGAGGCCCGGTGCTCACAGCTGGCAGAGCTTGCAGGGCGCAGCGGCGCCAACCTTCTCGGCACACAGGATGCAGCGTCGATCATGATCGACGATCAGTTCTGTAACAAGGAACACTTCGGCTACAGCGATGGATTTGGCAATCCCGACTACCTTGGCATCTGCCGCAAAACGCAACCGGGACAGGGCAAACTGACGAGCGATGGCGCCTGGTCTCCGCTGGCCCCCGGCGAACTGCTCCTGGGATACGCTGACGAAGCCGGCGAGTTGCCGATTGCGCCCGTCCCTCACTTGCTGGCGAACAACGGAACATTCATGGTCTATCGCAAGCTCCATCAGAATGTGAAGACGTTCCGTGACTATCTCGACACGATGGGCCAGCGATACGCTGGAGGAAGAGAAAAGCTGGCTTCCAAGTTCGTAGGTCGCTGGCGCGATGGAACTCCAATTGAGTTGTCACCTGACCAACCGGACCCAGCGCTTGCCGCGGACAGGGAGCGCAACGTCAATTTTGTCTATGGCAATGACCTGGATGGAACGCGCTGTCCCATCGGCGCCCACGTTCGCCGGACCAACCCGCGTGACGCCTTCGGTTTCCATGGCGGCTTGGTCAATCGTCGCCGCATCAGCCGCCGCGGGCTTCCCTACGGACAATACGTTCCCGAAGGCGAGCCGGTAAGCGACGACGCTGAGCATGGAATTATCTTCATGGCGCTCAACGCCAGCCTGTCGCGCCAATTTGAGTTTGTGCAGCAGCAGTGGATCGAATACGGCAACGACGCACATCAAGGCAACGACAAGGATCTGCTAATCGGCAACCACGGTGGCCGCGGAAAGTTCATGATCCAGGGCACCGAGGATCCCGCGAATCCGCCTTTCCTGTGCGGCGGTCTGCGAAACTTTGTCGAACTACGCGGTGGCGACTATTTCTTCCTCCCAAGTATGACTGCCCTGCGACTGATTGCCTCCGGCAATGTTGATCCGCGCTGATGGCTGTCGTCAGCTTCGCGAGCACATAGTCCGCGCCGCGATCGAAAAGGATTACGGCTTCCCATTTACGCGTTTCCCGATATTGATCCTGGATCAACAGGGGGCCTCGTATCCCGAACGGTCAGCCTGCCAGAGACTCAATCGCGCGCACCTGTTCCGGAGCCAGTGCCAAGTCGCGACTAGCTAGATCCTGTCTCATATGCTCGGCGTTAGAGGTGCCGGTCAGCGAGATCATCCCGACGCTGCGCGCGAAGCTAAAAACAACCTGAGCAGGAGTCGCATTGGTGCGCGCGGCGAATTCTATGAGCCAAGCATCATGCAGTACCTCCACATTTGCAGTGAGCAGCGAGAAACCCTGATAGCGGATCTTTCGTTCCTGGCAAAACAAACGCACATCCCTATCCCATTTCAGGCGAGCGAAGCAGCGGTTTTGAACGAAAGTAGGCCCGTGGGCGTGGGCTGCCATCATCTCCTCAAGATGCCGGAGGGAAACGTTGCTCACGCCAAGAAAACAGGCGCGGCCGGCATCACGCTCGTTGCACATTGCTTCCCAGACCTCACCGTCAGCGTTGCTCCAACCCAACGCCGATGCGGGGCCATGCAGTACATAGCTGTCGACGTAGTCGGTTCCAAGATGTTCAAGAGAGCTGGCTAACGACTGAGCCACCTGAAGGGAAAGGCCGGCTTCAGGATCATAGGGCAGCCGATGATCCTGACCATGTTGAGAGGTGAATTTCGTTTGTAGAAAAAGGTCGCGACGCGCAACAACCCCAGCTGCGTAGGCGGCGGCCAGCCCCTGCCCTACTCCGGCTTCGAAGTAATGGCGACGCTGGTTAGCCGTGTCGATTCCCCGAAATCCCATTCGGAGGGCGAGCTCGGTTAGATGCGGTGTGCGGTCTTCCTTCCAGGCGGTACCGTAGAGAAAATCGGGGACCGATCGTCGCTCATTCAGCATCGCGCTATTCTGACATGACCGAGCAAGTGCCTGTCCGGAAGCAGAGTATTGGGAGAATTGGGTGAAGTCTCAGTGACATCGGTCCCGACAAGTCTTGTTGCACGCTCATTGCGCACTAATGTCCGCGAAGCGGGTTTTGGGCCAACTCCCGATCAATCAATGCATCAAATGGTTTCGGACGAGTGTAAGCCCATCGCCCTTCCTGGCTTACTTAAAGATCGTTGGGCCAACTGGTTTGCGCGTTCGCCGGAGCTTATTCGTGACGAAGCGCGACAATCAATCAATCCGATTCCCGAGATCTTTTTCGACTAGTCCGGATTCAGATACTCCTCCGGCACGTCATCTTCCAGCACTTCATGCGTGTGGACTTCGCTCGGAGTCGTACGCTCCGCAGCTTCAACGCCGGTTACTATGCTTGCTTCAAAAGCGTTTCCTTCCTCGAGCAACTCATCGGCACTCTCCGAATCGGCAGCTTCAACGTCGGACAAGCCCTGTAAATCTCCTGCCTGCCCGGCCGAACGAGCTGCTGCTTCTTGTGCGGAGAATGAGTCCGCTTCCGCAGTCTGGCTTCGCCTTCGAACGGGTCTCCGGCGCGTGTTATTTATCTTCTTGCCGGACGCCTTCACTGTTGCCTTTTTGGGAGCGGACTTGCTCACCGGCTGTTCCTTGGAAGGTTGCCGCTTACCACCCGGCTTCTTCTTGCTCGTTTTCTTCATCGCAGCGAGTTTGCCGCGAGCCGATTGTTCCGGCTTCGTCTGTTTCTTTTTAGCTGTCTTCTTGGTGGCCATGGGTGCAATCTCCTCTCTGCGGAGCACAGCGATAACTCAACCCGCTTTACGCGACGGCAGCATTTCCGTGTCTGCCGATCTGTTCCTGAATTGCCAGCACAAGGGTTTCGTAATCAAAGGGTCCATCATGACGTTTCCCGTTGATGAAAAACGTCGGGGTGCCATTGACGCCGCTACGGACGCCACTGCTGAAGTCAGCGCGAACGCGAGTCTGGTAAGTACCCTCTTCCAGCGCTTTTCTCAGCGCTTCAATAGGCAGACTCAGCTGCTCGGCAAGCTTCAAATAAAGCTCCCCACTCAACCGCTCCTGGTTTTCGAACAGAAAGTCGTGCATCTCCCAGAATTTGCCGTGAGCGCCGGCAAACTCAGCGGTCTCCGCGGCGGATTCGGCGTGCGGGTGCAGTTCGGTCAGCGGGAAGTTCCGAAACACGAACCGGAGGCTCTTTCCAAAATGCTTTTGTACGCGCTTGATTATGGAGTAAGCACTCCCGCAATGTGGACACTCGTAATCTCCATATTCGACTAGTGTGACTGGTGCATCTTCCGGCCCCTGGATGTGGTCCTCGGGCGTAACAGGCGGTCTGAGATTAGCCATGGATCTTCTCCTGTTTGGTCAAAGCCTCGAGAGCTTCCAGAATCCCGTCGGCCCCGGGATTTACGGCAATCGGAGAGAGATAGCTCCACGCAATGACTCCGTCTTTGTCAATGACGAAGAGAGCGCGCTCCGAGATTCCGTCTCCATTTCTATAAGCTCCATAGCTGCGAGCCACGGCTCCCTTGGGCTCAAAATCTGACAGCAATGGAAAATGCAGGTGTCGCGCTTCTGCAAAGGCCCGGTGGCACCAGACTCCATCCACGGATACTCCGATTAACTCAGCGCCGAATTTCTGGAACTCAGGCAAGATTTCGTTGTAGAGCGCCATCTGATCGCCGCACACCGGACTCCAATCCGCGGGATAAAAGGCCAAGATCACCGGATGGCCGCGTAATTCCTGGAGTGAGAGCTTCTGGTCGGGGGTTACAGGCAGCGTGAAATCAGGCGCTGGTGTGCCCGCCGGCAAGACATCGGACATACAACCTCCTCTAACGCACTCGCTGATACTTCATACACGCAAGAACTGTTGGTCATGACCGAATCACCGATTCCTCTGGGCATGCGTTTGCGGGCCCCCACTGGGTTCGGTTCATATCTTCGAACTAAGATGACGATTGACGCTGCCGAGGTGCACAAACAAGAACTTTTGTGCGGTGGCCTTTCGGGCCCCGAACGTCGTGACCTTTACTGGAACTCAAGCATCACAATCTCGGGATTCGATCCCAGGCGCAGAGGCGGTCCCCACGTGCCCGCCCCACTTGAAGTGAAAACCTGCATCTTTCCGATCCGGCTTAGGCCATATACAAACTGCCGATAAACCCGCCGAGCCATCCAACTCCAAGGTATGAACTGCCCCAGGTGTGTATGCCCGGATACCTGCAGGGAGACCCCGGCAGCCTCCGCGACCTCCGGATGGTCGGGCGCATGGGTCAACAGAACACTGGCGCGATCGCGATCCAGCCCAATACCCCGGAGCACCGCAGCAAGGTGGCTATCATGCGCCGCGTTGCGGTACGGAACACCAATAATCTGCAAACCGTCCACTTCGACCTTTTCATTGCTGAGCACCCGGACTCCGGCAGCCGCGATGGCATGCAGATATTTACTGTCATCCCCAAATTGCTCATGATTTCCGGCAACGAAATACACCCCTTGTGGCGCGACGAGTTCGCTCAATGGCTGCGCTGCTCGTTGCGCATCGATAGCCGTCCCGTCGTACAAATCACCAGCAATAAAAATCGCGTCCGGCTCTTCCTTCAAAATCTTCGTAACCATGCGTCGCAGGAAACTGCCGTTTCGCACATGGCCCAGGTGCAGGTCGCTGATCAAAGCAGCTCGTCGGCCGCGCCACGCATGGGGCAGGTTCGCGAGCTGCACCGTCGTCCGGGTGATCCGGGTCCAGCTTGCGTTGAAAACCCCGTAGAGTCCGGCCACGACCGCCGCCCCGAACAATAACTCCACAGTCCGATGAAAATTCAACGTCCAGCCCCGCCAGCCGCGCAAGTCCGAAGATAATCCAGGAGGAAACCGCAGCGATGAAGAGGAAAGACAGCACGCCCAACCAAACTGCAGCAACCTTGTAAAACGCGCGTAGAGGAGCATTTGTGTAGCGAAAGGCGAGTACCGAAGCGACGACAAAGCTCACCGACAGGAAACTGAGGAGCAGCTTGGTCCAGAGCGTTCCCGGTGTTTCATGACCTGCCGGCGAAAATGTCCACGTCTTATAGAGGAGCAAATGCGTCAAGAACAGAACCGACTGAATGATTGCAATGAATCCGATTAGACGTTTTGCTCGCATGATGCATTAGACTCATGAACCTGTGGTTTGGATTGTTGCGAAGTGTAGCAGGAAGGTCGCCTGCTTCATCGCATGAGAGGGCTGGACTCCGGGTGACCGTATCCAGGCCTCCCTTGTAATCATCGAAAGCGAGGCACTTTTCCGGCGATTGGCTGATCCGCAAGCGCCCGGAGATGGTCACAACGTTTCCGGACTTCTGTTTCAGCCGCAAGCAATGTCCAGACTGTATTGGAACTCCCCTACAGTTGGATGCGCGTCGCCTCGTTAGGTAACGAGGATTAAGGGTTGCGATCTCGACTCGATTCAACGCCCCGGGAGATATCATCAGAGATGAATTGAATGGCCGAGGAGTAATGAACGATGTCTTCTCCATCCTTTCGAAAACACGCTGGTGGCGCGATGAGCGCTCAGTCTGCGGTGCCTGAGCCGTCGTTCGCCGAGAGAGCACGCACACTGATGCACTCGGGCCGCATCGGCAGTCTCGCGACCCTGTCGCGCAAACAGCCGGGTTTCCCCTTTGGATCCCTGATGCCGTACGGTCTAGACAGTCAAGGGCGCCCCATCTTCCTCATAAGCACGATGGCGATGCATACGCAGAATCTGCAAGCCGATCCACGCGCCAGCCTGTTCGTGACCGAACCGGACGCAAGTGGCGACCCACTCGGCTCATCCAGAGTCACGTTGATAGGAAGTGCCCTCAGAATACCCGAGCCCGAGTTGCCGGATGCCCGTGCGGTCTATCTGACAGGTTACCCAGATAGCAAGTACTGGGTTGATTTCGAGGACTTCTTCTTTTATCGGTTGGACGTAATCGACGTTTATTACGTCGGCGGTTTCGGAGTGATGGGGTGGGTGGCTGCCTCGGATTACTCACAAGCGCAATCCGAT
Source organism: uncultured Acidobacteriaceae bacterium (assembly GCA_963738905.1). GTDB lineage: Bacteria > Acidobacteriota > Terriglobia > Terriglobales > Acidobacteriaceae > DASRAA01. The sequence continues at coordinate 148,417 of CAVTYG010000002.1, read as the reverse complement.
CCGCTGGCTGACAACCAGCGAGGCATCATTCAGCACATGAACGCCGACCATAAAGATGCGCTCATTCTGCTCGCCAAACGGTTTGCCGGAATCGAAGCGCAGCAGGCAGAGATGACCCTAGTTGATCGCCTAGGCTTCCACCTGCGCCTGAAAACCCAGGATGGCATGAAAGGAATTCGAATCGCGTTCCTGTGGGAAGTTTGCGATCCTTCGCAAACCAGAGAAGTTTTCGTCGAGATGGTGAAGCAGGCCCGCGAAGGATAAGACTCTAGATCCAATCGCTGAACGCGACAAGCACATAACCAAGTGCGGTCGGACGTTGGTTGTCACGCTGAATTACCCGAGAAGGACGCTCTGAGCTGGCGCTAAAGTCTGTATTGGCGCATGCCGCACCGATCTTGAGTAAAGGAGTCCCGACTTCACCACGGCAGATGTACTCGCCCTAACACTGCTATAACCCACAGATCAGCCGCGATATTCTGAGACTTCAGACCGGAACTCACAGGGCTGCCAACTAAAGACGTTCGATCCAACAATTGTCCTTCAAAACGACACGAGCAGGGATGAGCTAGTGGCTGCCTTCCAGCGTGCTCTTGATGGTCGTGAGTGCGTCCTTCAGATTCGAAACCGACCGGCCGACAGCGGTCTGTCGAACGATCGATCCCTTTAGACCGGTCAGACCCGCCTGCTCGGAACCCATAACCATGATCAAGTAAAAACCAGGCTGCTTGTTGTCGTCGGTACCGCGCACACAAAAGGACAGGTCCAACGCAGTTTCGAAGTAATGGCTTGAATAGAGTTGCTTTTCTGCAATGGCGTAGGCGATGGGGTCGGCGGAGTTTCCACGCAGGGTCGCCACCTGCACTACTCGCAGCGTTGGCTTCAATCCGAATTTCACCTTGGCCCAATAAAAACTGTCTTCAACGTTCGCGGGCTTCGATTTTGGATAGTCGAGAAGATAGCGGTAGAACTCCGGCAAGTAGACCGGCAACGCCTTGCCATAGCTCAGCATGTAGGCGAATTGGTTGGGCACCTCCGCGGGGTCAGGTTTGTCGTTATAGGCTCCCAACGCCACATTGCCTTCGCGCTGATAGGCGCTCAGGCCCTGCAATACTGTCTTTTGCAGGAGTTGGTTCACTTGGTCGTTCACGTCGGCGGCAGACCAGTTAATGGATTTGCGAAGCTCTTCCATGCCGCTTGCGGGCATCTGGATCTGGCAGTCACCTGGCTTACAGTTCTTCAGATCGCTAATCTCGCTCTTGTCGAAGGCAAAACCCTTCAAGTCAGAAGGCCGTGGAGGATCGGAAAACACGCCGAGTGCGAGATTGTTCGGGAGTTTGCGTAGCCTGTCGTAATCGCTGGCAAACTGAAGATATTTCTCCGGAGCAGCATGGATGTAAACCGCACCAAACAAAAAGACTTCAGCCGGCGCGCGGGAAGGCAGGGCCTTTGTAACTGGCCGCCCGTTGCGGATGGCCGCGATTTGATCCTGGCTCAGCCCAATGTAATGTTGAAAGTATGTCTGCAAATCAGGGCGCGACTCAGAATGGCCGAACTGAGTAGTCGCCGCAATTACAAGCAGAAGTGCGGTAGTGCAGCCAATTTTTCGCAACATGTCAACCTCGCTCCAAGCACTTTCTATTTCGGGACCCTCGCGGTCAGCCTGCGCCATCGACTGCTCGACGAAGACCATGCCGCCGGCGATCTCGTCAAATGCCTTGCAGTGGCCACGCATATCCAGCACGCACAATCACCGAGAATTGCTGGAGACTTGTGGCCTCTGCCGTCTCAATCTCCGTTCGATTTCCGGCGCGAACTCCGCGATCCAGTTGGACACCATGCCCAACCCGATTTGAGCCTCAACACCGCGGAAGCCATCCTTCCAAAGCTGGCCTTTCGGCTGCCAGAGGCTGGACAGCATCCCGGCCCCAAACGCAGCTCCATAGAGAGCAAACTGAGGACGCAATTCTTGTTCCGTCTGGTTATACGTAACGAAGTCTCGCATTAGAGCGTGCTTTGTCCTGGGAACGAAGCCGACGCAACGACAACGGTCATAGCGCGGTTCGTACCGGAGCGCCGCATTTCCCACTGTCGAAAAGACGTTCTGCATTGAAGACCGCGCATAAGTGGAAGCCACACGCCGTCCGAATCCCCCGAAACCTCCTCCCCACTCATAGGGCGTGCCGCTCGCCTGATTCATCAGAGCCAGGAATGTAGTTCTCACGTAGATACCCGGTGTGGTGAAGGTCTGGAGCACGAAGAGATGTGCCCGCTGGTGCCCGGTCAGCGACACCAGGGGTGCCTCTTTGGGAAGGTATGCACCGTAAAGGAAGTTCACATTCAACTGGTCCTCACTTCGTTGGCGGCCCTGCTCTTGGCTTGGCAGATGAGCCTCTCGATCCTCACCGTTTTCCCAGCTCCAACCCGATGTCCCTAGCAGGAAAACCAGCAAGCACAATGCCGCGAACTGTGGACAAGTCCGAGTGTGCGTCCACATCACCAAAGTTGGTCCTTCGCCAGCTAATCGCATAGGAAACTCACGTTGTCGAGCTTGCTCTGCACCGCAGAGCTCTCTTCGACGGTCCCACGCTGCGACCGCTGGGGTTTCCTTAAGCTTGGCTGCATTTTGGTGTCGAAGGTACCGGAGTTCCGAGCCGAGAAGCATTCCAGCCACACAATTCGCAGCACAGCAACGGCCGGCACCGAGAGGTACAGACCCGCAATCCCGCCCAATTGTCCTCCTACCATCAGGGCAAATATGACGGTCAGTGGCTGTAGCTCCAAGTTGTCACCCATTATGCGAGGCGAGTTCACATAGTCCTGCACCAGCCTCCACAGCAGCAACAAACCGGCCATCCAGATCCAGTGCGCATGCGTTACGAAGCCGATCGTTAGAATGGCCGCGGCTGAAGCGATCCATCCCACTGCAGGAAGGAATTCCAGAGCACCGCCCAGCACACCCAGTGCGATCGCATACGGAAAACCCAGAATCAGCATGATGACGCTGTAAAATGCGAACGAGAGCGCAGCTAGAGCGAGTTGTGCGCGAATGTACTTGGCAAGCATGGTGTCAACCCGCCGAAGGATCCGCTTGACTCCGGTTTGGTCCCGGTACCGTCCAGCGGATTCTACGATCCCGTCCACCAGCTGACGTCCGTCGCGCAAAATGAAGATGGCAAGAATAGGGATCGCGAAAAGCCAGACCGTCCTAGTAGTGACGTAGGCTGCGGACCCGGCAACCCGCTCTAAGAGGCGCGCGACGAGGTCATGGTTCCCGGCCAACCAACCATGTACTCGCTGCTGGTCAACCGAGCTGAAGCCATGCTTAGTCCCGATGTCCGTGGCAGTCTTGCCACTGGAAAGATCCTGCAGGAGCTGGGGCAGAGCCGCGTTGAGGTCTTTTATTTCCGCTATTACGTGCGGCCCAAACTCGTACCCGAGAGTAACTACCATGAGTATTCCGATCAAGTACACCAACACGATCGCCCAAGTGCGGTTGTTCTTACCCAGTTGCAAGTGCCGTTGTACTAACGCAACCGCTGGTTCCAGCAAGTAGGCGAGTAGAAGCGAAAGCAACAAGACAAAAAATGCACCACGTGCCAGATAGAGGACACTCGCCGCGATCAGAAAGAGCGCCACGGTCGTGACTGCGTTCCCAGTGCGATCGTCAATTGCGAACATGACGCCTTCCTAACGAATAGTGCGCCTTCGTGGCGTGATCAATCTGCGACACGCGCTTGTTCTCAGGATGCCGTACTGTGCATTCCCGGCAAGCTGTGAATCGCGCCCGCGAATCCGGCCAGACTCGCGCCGTCGAAGATGAGGTCGACGCCGATTACGATTCCAACGAAGTACGTGCTCGCGGCAGTCCAAGTTGCAAAGAGGTAAACTCCGAGTGCAACAGAAACCAGCCCGGCGGACACCGTCCATCCCCACCGGGGGAACTGAATGACGCTGGCTGCGGTGGCGCGGAACAGCCCGCCAGCAATAAACAGCGCGGCGAGAAGCGTGGTGACGGCTGCCGCCCCTGCGTCCGGGTGGCGGATCAGAAGATAGCCAGTTACGCCGCGGATAATCGCATTCAGCAGGTACACAAAAAATCCTCCCCAGGTCCAAGTCTGTAAGGCTCCCACGAGCCACACAGCTCCGCTGATTGCAAGAATCCAGCCCAGGGCGAGGATCGAGAACGTAGTTGCGGTCTGAGCCTTGGCGATGCAAGCGGCGCCAAGAGCCATCAACACGATGCCGGATACTAGAAACCAGCCCCAAGATTTTCTGACTTCCTCCATGCCGGCTTCAAACAAATTGGAAACGTTAGTCATTGTTTTTCTCCTTTCGATTACTGCAACATGTTTCGTGTCTTACTCCTGTTAGCGAATTGGTTGTGATGGCATCCACCGTTCAACGCGTGAACACTTCGGCTGCGTCCTTTGGAATGGAAATCGGCGTGGCCGACTTGGGATCCGAGTTGAACTTCTTAAAGACCGAGGGATTCTTACTGAAATGTTGTTCGAGAGCGTTTACCCGATTTTGGTCATCCGGATGATCCGTTAAGAGCTGTGGTATCTGATTGGGGTTGGCGGTCTGGAAGTCCTGGAACAGCCAGACTAACCCCCATGGGTTATATCCGGTTTGCGCACAGATATCGGAGCCGGTGAGGTCGGCTCGGGACTCCACGTCGCGGGAGTAACCCAGGGAATGAAGCTTGCCCACGAGTGCGATCGCCAGAATGTGGGCCTTCGTCGGCCCCATAATTACTGCGGCTGCGAGTTCGCGCTCTTCGATCTTCTGCTGTTTCTCCATCAACACCACGGTGTCGTGATGAATGGTGTGTGAGACTTCGTGGCATAGCGTGCCGGCGAGCTGCTCCTGGTTTTTGACGAAATACAAGAGCGAATCTACGACATAGACGTTGCCGCCAGGAGTTGCGAAGGCGTTCGGCTGTGTCTCGTGCACCAAGTAAAACTTAAATGGGTGGTTATAGCGGGGCTGCGCCGCCTTGGTGATGGCGTCCGCTATTGGTTTAAGTTGGTCGTATAGTGGCGATGACTCGATTATTTCGCCTTTGGCCTTCAATTCGTTGAAGACCTCTTGGCCCATTTGCACTTCTTCGTCCTGATTCTGTTGTTGGGCCGCTGCAGGTGTGCCGACTGCCGGCAGACATAGTGCCGCACCGGCAATCAGAAACCAGTGTCGAAGTCTCTTAGATGTAACCATTGTTGATCTCCTGCAAACCCTGGCCGTCATTGGTTAGGGGTAATTGAATTTTCGGTCGTGCGTCTTGCCCGTCCTAATTACCAACGCCGTCGCTCCATTCGGACGAAGCTACGTGAGCTTCACATTGAAGGTGGTCCAACGCGGTGATAAGTTTGGTCATTTCCGCGCCAATGTGCAGCCGGATGACCTCGTCGATCTCTGATCGCGTCACCTCTCTTTCTTTATGCGATCCGATTCCATCGAGCAATGCCTTGGTAATCTGGAAAAGTGTGCCAAACTTCTCTCTTGGTTCTGGTACGTTCACGGCTTATTTCCTTTCTTGGTCAAGCGGCATCAGATAACGGGAGTAAACTTCGAGTTACTCGGATGCAGCTATGGCGCCCTCCTGCGAACCTTCTCCGAATCAACGAAGCCGCCCACATTAGGATCGCTTTTGCAGGCGGTCCATTGATCCGGACCCGGTTTTGCTTGGGACAAGTTGAATCCCTGGCCCGTACAACTTGCTTTGGCACCTACGCCGCTGGTTGGCTCTTGATCTTCGCGGAGACCTGATCCACTGAGGTCTTGAACTTCGTCATTTCGGCGTCGATGTCGGACTTGACCTTGGCCGCCACAGCCACTTCGCCGGTCGTCTTCAGGTCCTGACGGACCTTCTTCTCGATTTCCTGGTGCTTCGCCTTGAGGCCGGCAATCGTGTCAATCTCCGACTGCGCCAGCTTTCCTTTGGCGTGAGCCTCCAAGCCATTGAGTACGGCTTTGGCTTGCTGTAGCTGCGCGTTGATCTTTTCTTGATATGCTTTGATTTCTGCTATGTTCATGGAACTTCTCCTATCTTTTCGATGAGCGTTGGAGTGGCCTAGGCCGCCATTCTGTTTTGCAGAACGTTTTCCACTTTCTGTTGCTGACCCCGGCTTAACGTCGTACTGAGAATGGTCCCGCCGTAGCCGCGGAACTCATCCGCCACAACGTCGGGATTGGCAGTGCGCAGAAGTGCGTAAATCGCTGAGTCCCCGGGCTGGATCAGTGCGCCGACTTGCTTTACAAAGTCGTCGGGGATGCCGAACTCGTCCTTCCACCAGGAGGCGTCGATCGCGCCCGCACCCGCTCCAATCGCGCCCCCGGCGAGAGCGCCAGTAGCAAGAGCTGCAGCCGCTGGAGCGGTCGCTCCGCCGGTAAACGGGATGGCGAGAGTGAGGCCGATCAATGAGCCCCACAGTCCGCCCCATCCCGCGCCTTCGCCGGTGGTCATCTGGTAGCTTTGGTCGACGCGCAGCTTGCCGTTGTAGTCGCGATAGACAGCGACTGCGTCGTGAAGATCTACTACCCAGTCGTCGTCCATCGTTTGTAACTCGTTAAGTACCTCAGATGCTCGGTACATGTCCTTCTTAAAACCAACTACGATCAGTTGTGCCATAACTACTCTCCTCATTCATTGTGTTGTGTACTATTGATGGATTACGAGTTGTTCAATCACTATTTGTGATTTCCTCTCGCCGTTGTAGAGGTCGACTGCGCAGGAACCTGCTGGCTGCCCGCATTTGCTTGTTGCCCTAAAAGCCTGGTCTTGGTTTCGACGCCTGGAGCTATGCCGGTCTGCCGACATATCGTTCGACCTGTCCGGCGCCACTTCGGATCTTTGCGGCAATCATGATCCGCGAGATGCCGCCCATCAGCACCGCAACGCCGACCAGCGTGCCTATCGCCCACATAGAGCTATTGGGCCACTTGATAAAAATCAGAACCCCGAGCAGCAGGCTGGCAATGGCATCAGCGAGATACCAACCCCAGCCATCCAGCGGCCTCACTTGGAACGCAGTCACCGTCAACAATCCCGCCTGAATAAGCAGCAGCGTTCCGAGTACTCCCGTCAGCACGATCACGCCTTCTATAGGAAGAAACGCCAAAGCGATGCCGGCCATCGCATACAGAATTCCCTGCAGAATTTTCAGAAAGAAATTCCCGACTGTCTGGGTGTGGAGCGCAAACACAAACTGGGCGACACCAACCAAAACCAGGATCCAACCCAGTAAGACGGTGGTGATCATCGCGGTAGCAAACGGAGAAAGAATAAGAAACACACCTAGGACCGCAGTCAGCACTCCCATGGCTATGCTCCAAGCGGAACGCTTCTTGACGTCGTCAGTTAGACTCTGGCTGGACATTCGATTTTCCTCATTTCTTATGTTGTTTTGTGGGGAGGTCATCTCGACCTCCCCATCGACGGGCCTGAGAGCATCTCGCGTTACGACGCCTTCGCCGTGGCGACCGCGGCCTTCGCCTTGAGTATCTTGGCCTTGGCTTGAGCTTCGAGCTCCGCTGCTTGGCGCTTTTCTTTGGCTTTCTGCAGCTGGGCTTGGATCTTCGAGTCGAGTTTATTAATCTTCTCCTGGAGCTTTGCCTTGCGATCGGCGCGCGCCTGGGCGTGCTCGGCCTTCAATTGAGCCATGTCGGCCTTCATTGCGGAGACGTTCTCTTGGTGGACCTGGTGCCGCACGTCCGAAAGCGCCCGGCGGAAAACGGTACCGCCGATGGACTCCATACGAGTATCGACAGGCGTCGTCCAGTCTTCTTCGATCTCTGCCACTACGGCCACTTTTCCCGGCGACAGGGCTTTGGAAACATCGTCGATGAAGTCGTCACCAACTCCAGCGTTAACAAGATCGAAGCTCGCACCGCTGGCCAGTCCCGCCGTCGCGCCGACCGCCAACCCAACAGGCCCAAACAGGACACCGATCAAACTTCCAAGCGAGGTGCCGACCAGGCTCCCCAGCGGACCGGCGTCATCGCCTTGTTTGATTGATGCTGTGCCATCTGCGTTCTTTGCGACGACGGCATATCCGTACACGCTGATGCTGCCTTCGTTATCTAGTTGCAGAAGCGCTTTTTTTCCTTCGTACGCTTTGCTTTCATTGTCAAAAACCACGACTAACATGCGATCCATAAGTCATCTCCTGTCTTCCGATTGAATTACGACTCGAGCACCTTTTCGAACGAGCAGAGCGATGAGCTCCGCCACACACTTTCCTTCTAATGCTGCCCCGGTCGAAGTCCCGCTTCCGGGCCGTTCAGCGTTGGGCGAGAAGGTCGGGCCGGCAGATGAGGCAGTCACATATGTGTGTTGGCATTTTTTATCTGCAACAACCACGCGGCCATCTCCATCCTCTGATTTCGGCACGCCCTACGCGGCCGACTGCCCCTACGGAGTGCAACTCTGTGACCACTCGCAACTTCCTGAAAACAGAAGTCATGCCAACTGGTGAAGCGACAAGCAATTGGCAAGTGCCAACTAGTTGGCAGAGCCCGCCTTGGCACTGTCCAACTTGTTAGGTAACTCGAGCTCGCGGATTGGGTGTGGGCATGGCTGGAGTCGGTGGCTTCGTGCGCCAATCTATTGGCTGAAGCCTTTGTGATAGGAATGACTTAGTGCCTGGAAATAGGGCCTGTTTCTCCCAGTACGATGCAGGGAGGCCGAGGCGGGCAGCGGCTGAGTTTGGTACTGCAAGTGCACTTCCGAGGCATAACGGCATTCGATCCGCTATGCGAAACGACGAAGAAGCGAAGGGCGCGCAGTGGCGAACCAGCCCATGGTGCGAACCCTAAGGAGAGTCAAGTGCCAACCCACACGTATGACAACTTCGACGTGAGCCTTCGTAACAAAGCACTGCACTGCATGCTGGGCTATTATCCTCCCTCCCAAGGCAGGGGCTGATGAGTGACCGCCCCTGCCTCCCAGCCTGTTCTTCGCGACTAAAGCTGATCTGCGATTGCGGCGAGAATAGGTCAGCGAACTAGCACCGACTTGCCTCGCCAGTTCGTAAGTCCTACCAGCATCCGTCAACAAGCTGCGGTCGATTGATCAAGCTCTGTCGGCGTTTTGGATTGGTCGGGGATGGCGGGCATTTCAACCAAGCGAGCGCGATACCTAGGCCGTTCGATGCCGAGTTTCTTCATTCTGTAAGCCAAAGTGGTTCTCTTTAGGCCAAGCAATGCGGCGGCACCTTTGCTTCCTCCAATGACCCAACCGGTTACCTCGAGCGTCCGAAGGATGAGCGCTCGTTCGCTGTTGCTGAGCGTCATGGGGAAGGCAGCCGCCGAGTCTCCGGACATGGACGTTATGGCTGGCGACGCCAATGTGTCGACCGGAGGTGCGGGCAGTGGGTTTGAAAGCACGCCGTCTTCTGACAGAATTACCGCGCGCTCCACGAGGTTTTGTAGTTCACGTACGTTGCCAGGCCAAGCGTATGACGAGAAGGCCGTCATAGTTTCCGGAGGAATGTGGCGAATGTACCTTCTCGTGCGGCGGCCCAAAATCTCGACGAAGTGCTCCACGAGAGCTGGAATATCTTGCCGGCGTTCGCGGAGGGGTGGTAACGAGATCGGAAAGACGTTGAGCCGGTAATACAGGTCACTGCGGAATTCGTTCCGTGCCACCATCTCCGCCAGATTTCGATTCGTGGCGGCTACCAGCCGCACGTCCACCTTATGGGTGCGCCCGCTACCCAGGCGCTCGAATTCCTGCTCTTGAAGAACACGCAACAATTTCGGCTGTAGCGCTGGCGGAATGTCCCCTACCTCGTCCAGGAACAACGTGCCCCTATCAGCCATTTCGAATCGTCCAATCTTCTGCGTTACAGCTCCGGTGAAGGCGCCCTTCTCGTGACCGAACAGTTCGCTTTCAAGGAGATCAAGCGGAATAGCCGCGCAATTCAGCTTGATTAGCGTACCGTCCGCATCGCTGGCTTGCATTATGAACGGCATGAGCAATTAGCTCCTTGCCTGTGCCGGTTTCGCCCTGAATCAGAACAGTGGAGTCGGTGGGAGCAACACGTTCTACCTGCTCAAGCACAGATTCGAGAGCCGGAGCTGTTCCCGATAATCTGCTCGAATGCGCGCTCGGCTCGATCCCGCTCAGCGCACGCGATTGCTTCGGAACTCTTCACAGAACACCCCTGACAAGGTTGACGGACGGTTTCCCCGGGCCATGTGTCGGTTGCTCACCTGTCGAGTGCGGCGCGAACTCTGTTAAGTAAGACCTGATCATCGAATGGTTTCATCAGGAACTCGGCGGCGCCCTCCCTCATTGCTTGTATCCGCACTCTCGCATCTCCATGTGCGGTGATAAAAATGATCGGAGTTTTATATCCATCAGTCTTAAGCCTTGCCTGCAGCTCCAGACCTGACATTCCAGGCATACGGAGATCCGTTATCAGACACGCTGTTCTACGCTGCAGGCCAGACTCGAGAAATTCTTCCGCTGACCCAAAGCACTTCGCCGAAAGTCCATCCGCTTCAATCAGGTCCTGCAGCGCGCTTTGGACCGATTCATCGTCATCTACGATTGCAATGAACTCGTTGCCCTGGTCGTTGCTCATGCCATTAACGTAACGCCACGATCAATGGGAAACAATCACACTTTCGGACGGCGCAATAAGACTTTTAGTCAACGCCTCGGATGGAGGGACTGTTATGAGAGTGCCGAGGCAGGCGAGTGTCAGGCAACAGCAGTTAGTGGGAGACCTTGAGCTTGTCGGCCATTCTTACTAATTCGGGCAAAGAATCAGCCTGCATCTTTTGCATCACATGCCCGCGGTGGATTTTTACGGTAGTCTCACTGGCACCGAGCTCCGCTGCAATCTGCTTGTTGAGCCTTCCGGCAACCACCAGGCTCATGACTTCACGCTCGCGTGGGCTAAGACTCGCATAGCGCTCCTGCAGTTCTGCCAATTGTCTTTGCTTTTCGCGGACCAGGCGCTCACGGCTGAGCGCCCGCTGAATCACATCGAGCAGGTCCTGGTCCCTGAATGGCTTGGTGAGGAACTCGAAGGCACCAGACTTCATGGCTCTCACGCTCATCGGAATGTCTGCGTGCCCGCTGATGAAAATGATGGGAATCTTGACCCCTGCCTTTTTCAATTCGTGCTGAAGATCCAAGCCGCTAATGCCAGGAAGTCTCACGTCCAACACCAGGCAACTGGGAGCGTCTCGCCGCTCACTTGCTAGGAACTGTTGTGCCGTGGCGAAGGACTCAGCGCGCAGGCCCACCGACTCCACCAAATCCTGGATCGATTCACGCACGCCGGAATCATCATCGATGATGAATACGGTGCGCACATCTCCAGTACTCATTGGTGCACCTCAGCAGGCAAGCTGAAATGAAATGTCGCACCGCGCTGACCATTAGCAGTGGCCCACAAGCGGCCACCGTGTGCTTCAATGATGGAACGACTTATGGCCAGCCCCATACCGGTGCCTTGAGCCTTAGTGGTAAAAAATGCGCTGAAGATTCGGTCTACTTCTTCGCTGGGAAGGCCCACACCGGTATCGCTGACGGAGACCAGCACGAGCTCATCCTCCGTCCTCTGCGATCGGATAGTAACTTCGCCGGCCCCGTCCAGCACGGCCTCGATGCCATTCAGCATGAGGTTCATCAAAACCTGCTGCAATTGCACACGATCAGCGATGATTCGCGGCAATTGCGGGGTAAGTTCCGTGCGCATTGAAATTGAGTGCCGGGTTGCCTCGTTACGCAGCAGCACAAGCATTTCATCGACTACCTCGTTGATGTCGACCAACTCACGTTGCGGCGGAGCACCTGTCTTGTAAAACGCCCGTAGACGCTGGATGATTTCGGCAGCACGGTTTCCGTCCTTCTCAATTCTCATTGTGGCGGCGCGGGCTCTTTCCAGGTCCGGTGGATCATGATTGAGCCATCGCAGGCAGGCATTGGCGCTTGTGATGGTGGCAGCAATGGGTTGGTTTATTTCATGGGCAAGAGATGTGGCCAGCTCACCAAGCATGGTCACTCGGTTCATGTGTGCCAGATCGGCCTCGAGTTGTCGCAGTTTTTCACGCCCTTGCTCGGCACACTTGCGCTCCGTGATGTCGGTCGAGCTGCCGACGAATTGCTCCAAATCTCCGGTGTCGGAAAGGACGGGATGGCCGACAGTGTGGATCCATTTCACCTCTCCATTCGGAATAACAATTCGGAACTCCACCTCGTAATCGGCTTTTTCCATGATTGCCCGTTCGATCGCACCCTTCCACTTAGCGCGATCCTCCGGGTGCACGCGTTCCAGCCGCTTTTCCCAAACCGGCTCTCCCTCAACTGGATCGAAGTCGTAAATCCGGTACCATTCCGCGGAGAGGTGCACCGCGTTCCGATCCAGTACGCGCCAGACCCAACTGCCCGTGTGGGTCAGCTTTTGTGCCTCGGCCAAGTGCACTTGCCGAAACTCCAACTCCCGGGTCAGCAGTTCCTGCTCCGTGATATCCATGGCGGTGCCGAGAAATCCTTTGAGGACTTCGCCATCAATAACGGGAATTCCAACGCAGCGAATGTAGCGTTGCTCGCCGTCCGGTTGAACAATTCTCTTTTTCACATCACAGCCACTGCGTTCCGCAGTCATTCTCTTTATGGTGTTGGCCATAGAGTCGCGGTCTTGTGGGTGAATGGTGGCTAGATACTGTTCAAGTGTCGGGACTCCCCTGTGCGGATCGAGGCCATAAATCTGAAACAGCTCGGGAGACCAGTAATCGAAGAACCCTGAGGGGTTGTATGCCCAACTTCCCATGTGCGCCAGGCGCTGTCCTTCACTGAGATACTGTTCACTCAGGCGCAGTTCCTCGGTTAGTCGTTCTTGCTCAGTAACATCCATCCCAGTCCCAAGGAAACCCTGGAAAGTCCCCCCGTGCGTGACCGGAACACCCACGCACCGTATCCGACGAATCTCTCCGTCAGGCCGCACAGTTCGTTTTGTGAAGTCGAAAGCAAGATGGTCATCCAGCATCTTCGCAATGCCTTGTTTCATGAAAGCGCGATCTTCCGGGTGTACAAGAGCCAAGTATTCTTCTACTGTTGGGGGCTTGCCATGCGGATCAAGGCCGTAAACCTGGAATAGCTCGGAGGACCAATAAGTGAATCCCGTAACGTCGAATGCCCAACTTCCCATATGGGCGAGGCGCTGCCCCTCAGCGAGATGAAATTGGCTATGTTGAAGCGCCTCCTCGGCACGCTTGCGATCTTCAATGTCCGTGAGGGTCCCGTACCATCTGACAATATTTCCGTGCTGGTCCCGAAGGGGAACGCCACGCACCAGAAACCACCGATATTCCCCGTCAGCGGCGCGACGGAACCGCGCCTCATCTTCGAAAGCCTCTCCAGTCGCGACAGAGATGCGCCACTTCTCGGAATGGCGCACAAGATCCTCGGGATGGATTGCACGTTGCCAACCTGCGCCTGAAGTCTTCTCGGCAGAAAGCCCAGTGTATTCAGTCCAGCGCTTGTTCACAAATGTGTTGGAGCCGTCAGACAATGTTGTGAAAGTCATCGCGGGGATCGTCTCCACAACGTCCCGCAGACGCTTTTCCTGACGCCTCAGCCGGCGAATGCGCCATCGATGAAGTGCCCACAGCAGGGCGATGAAGGCTGCGAAGCACGACAAACGGAACCAGTAAGTTTGATAGTAAGCCGGGGCGACGTTCAAAGCGATCGCAGTTTCTGGCCCGTTCCACGCCCCTCGCTGTTGCTGGCGACAAGCCGGAATCGATAGGAGCCGGGTCCAAGGTTCGTGTAAACGGCTTCTCGCGCTGCAACCGGCTGGCTCCAGCTACTGTCGAAACCTTCGAGAAAATACCGAAAGCGAATCCGTCCGGGCGCCGCGAGGCTCAACCCCGTGTACTCAAATGTGATTCGCCTGGGAGATGGCGGTATTTGAACGACGCCGGCGAGGTTCGCGGCGTTGTTGTCGGCGGTGATCGCCTCGATGTGAGGCAGCGCGGGAACTGAATTGTCGTTGATCTGGGACGCATTAACAACCGACAGGCCGCTGCTGAGTGAAAACCAGATCCTGTCCGCTGAATCCGAGACCACCGATCGGCTCCGCTTCACTCCTTCAGTGCTCTCGAGACCATCGGCCTGGTCATACTCGTGAACATCGACCGCCTTCACAACGCCGCTTAGCAGTTTGTCACGCGGAACGCGCAAAACATGATGTGAGGTCGCAATCCAAAACTTCCCGCTCTTGTCCTGCGCCATACCGACTATTTGTTCGCGCAAAGCGTCGGGCGATTCATGAGGGACTTGAAATCGGTTAGAAGCAAAAAAGGCAACACCAGCAGACGTTCCAATCCAGAGAGTTCCGGATGAATCCTCGAAAAGGCAGTTCACCTCTGGCGAAGGCAAACCATCCGCCGTCATATAGGTTTTCCATTGGCCGTTTGAAAAAGAACTCAGCCCGGCTGGTGTAGCAAACCACATTGCACCATCGCGGGCTTCAAGGATGGACGAGACGGTATTCGAAGCGAGGCCGTTGGTCGTCGTGTAAGTGGTGAAGTGCCCATCTTTGAATTTGCTGACGCCAGCGTTTAGCGTGCCGGCCCACACAGCGCCATCGCGGCTCTCATAAACAGCATAGGCACTGTTTTGGGCCAGTCCGTTTGCCTCTGTATAACTCTGGCTCGCTATCGCACCGTTGCGAAATTGTAGACGGGTCAGTCCCCCGCGTTGACGTCCGACCCACACCACATCTGCCCGTCCACTAATGGAATAGACGACCTCATTTGGTGGTATCCATGTAACGGGTTGAACGCGTCCATCCTGGAGGACATACAGCCCACCTTGAGCGGGAGCGAACCAGGTGCGGTCCTCCGGATCGACATAGACAGGGCCATTGTGTTCGAAACGACCATCGCTAACAGACGAATAAGTTACGAACGCACTGTCCCGCATGCGGCCTAGCCCGCGCGCACCTCCGATCCAGAGATTCCCTTCGCGGTCCTCGAATAGAACGGTAATCCCACCGTCTCCGCGAAGCTCATTTTCTTCGGAGAACGAAATGCCTTTCGCGTTGATGCGCAGTAGCCCGCGCGTTGTACCCACCCAGATATTCGAGTCACGATCGCGGAGGAGGCTCAAAACCTCGACATTACCGAGGAAGGACGGCAATTCGAGCTGACGAAAGCCGTTACCGTTACCGTGATACAAGCCTTTGTCGGTGCCAACCCACAACTCTTCACCGATCGGCAGCAGAGAATTAATCTTTCGGTCGGGCAATCCCGCGTTGACGTTGGTAGCTCGCCCGCCCGCAAGAGAAAAGAGGCCATCGCCGAGTGTGCCCAGCCAAACCTTCCCATCGGCTGTTTCTGCCATGCAGATTACTGGGGGTAAAGAGGGTCCCAATTTCTGAGCGTGGTCTGCTGTGAAACGGAATGTGCCCTGCTCGATGTCCGAAACCAGTACTCCGCCGTTGTTATCTTTTGACACGGCGGTGATTGCGACTGGACCATATCTGACGCTCTCAAACTTGCCATCTTTTTGGCGTACGAGATCGGCGCCCTGTGGACGGATCCACAGTTTTCCGTGGGCATCCGTAAGCAGTTGCAATATCGGAACGTTCGGAGGGGTGGCGACAGAAGTAAAAGAGACAGGCCTGAAATTAAAACCGTCGAAACGTATCAAGCCTCCGTCGGTTGCAATCCAGAGGTATCCGTCTGCGGTTTGCGCGATGCCGTTGACCGCGCCGCCGGGAAACCTGGTTTCGGCGGTCCATTGCTCCCGAACGTACTGCGAAGGCTGACGATCAGGATCAAGCGCACGTGCATCGGTGACAAGGCCCGCTAGCACGATTCCAGTGAGAATCCATCGAGTTTGCTTCGACCAGCAAATCACGGGAGGTACTCGAATTTGTCGATTATGACCTCGTTTTCGTTTCTCAGGGGGATATGGCCTTGATGAAATACATACAAGGCGATGCGCACCGATTCGCCCCCCGGGGAAGGCACACCGGAGGTAAACACGTGCTGGTTCATGACGCGATCGGCACCTGTATTGCCCGATCCTGCCACCGTCGAAAACGTCACTTGCCCCGGTTCCCAGCGGAAAGATTGTGTGTAGGCACCCGGCGGCGCCCGAAAGGTAACGATGTTAGCTGGAACGTAGTAAGGCTGGACAACATAATTTACGTTCTCATGGTCAAGATATCCCCAACGGCCAAGCTCAACGTCCAACTCGCGCCGGTTGCTCTCTGTGCCAACGCCGTCCCATGTGATTAGCGTTAGAAGAGCAGAAGGTTCGAGATGAGAGACATCGCGCACCTGGAACCTGTAAGTTCCGTATCCCAGGCTGCGCGTGAGCTTCAGCTCCGCCGCAGTCCACTTTCCCGGGCTTCCCGAGATGCGAAGATGCAGCGCACCTTTTTCGTCCGTCCAAACGTTCGCAGGGTCGAAATAGTTTCTTGACCCAGCGTGAAAAATTGGCCCGGTGCTCGTCGTCCACGCGTAACCGCTAAAGTCCAGTATCTTAGGCGACGGGAGTACCGGTGCTGGGCCTTTCCCATTAACGACTGTCACGGCCACCACGCCGTTGCCGACGATCGGTAGCAGTTCAGTTTGCTCAGGCGGAGTGTAGGTTGGATCAACCAACAGAGCGGCATATTGTAGTCCCAGGTGGACTGAAGCTTTCCACCGGCCGTCACTTTCGATATTGGTAAACGGCTGACCTGATTGCTCGCACAGGCCCCATCGTCCATCTGTCTTTGCGTACAACACGAGTCGCTGCCCGGGTCGAGCCCCTGTGGCACGACCTTCGATTATGTCTATCTTGTAGTCACGCTCGAATATGTCTGTCTTGTAGGGACTCTCCTGATACGCCGCGGCAACCTTGCCGAAAGCAACTGTCGGAGCTGAATTTGTTGATGAAGAGTGACACCCGGTCAGCACAAAGCACACCAACAGCGCTGGGAATGTTGCGGTACGGGCGACTATGTGCGGGTGGAACATCATCGCTCTCCGTCACGATCCGAGGTGAGCGGCACTGCGAGCAGCAAGCTGACCAACACGAAAACGCGTCGTGCCCGTGATTGGACGACCACTGCCTCACCCCACGGATTTCCTGATCCGTGCCTGGTTCTAAGAAAGACTTATCAGCTGCCCGGGCACTTCCCAATCCTGCGCGAACTTTGCAAGGTCCTCCAGATAAATGGCTGAGTTCCAGCTCCAGCCCGTGAGCTTCTCCAACGGAAAGCCCGTGTAGTCGCGCCATCCTTGTTAATAAAATCAACGGAGCCATTGGGCAGCGCACTCACCACCAAAGTCGGGACTGTATCCACTACCGACCGGAGGAAATCCTCGGCCGCCGCTGAAGATCGGTCAATGTTTTCTTTCTGAAGCGTCTTAGGCGACCCCATCGAAGCCTCGCCTGACAATGAATATTGCCAATTGTATGAAGGTCAGTGTGTTGCGTCAAAGACAGTTCGGCGGCGAAAACCGGAACCGCGACATCGCCGAAAGGCTCTTCATTAGAGAAGAAACAGTGAAAGTACACATCAAATACATCATGGAGAAGCTGGGGGCCCCAGATCGCGCCCAAGAAGAGTCGACCAATGGTTGTGGATCTGTAGCCGCCGGCCTGAAGCTGTCCAGAGACCGGCTTCTGGGAAGTGACAGCCATCTATTCCCGACATTTGGGTCCGAAACCCAAAGATCGCCAACCTACACACCGAATAGCACCGAAGTAAATTTCGAACGGGTTAGACAATTGCAAGCGGCAAAGATCCGGAACGCTATTCCGAAGGGTCGTAGTTTAGGTTTTGCCCAAGCCATCGCTCGACCTCTGCCACGCTCATCGCCTTGCGTGCGGCATAGTCAGCGACCTGATCCCGATCAATCTTGCCGAGGCTGAAATATCGCGACTCCGGGTGAGCAAAGTAGAGGCCACTCACGCTCGAGCCCGGCCACATCGCAAATGACTCGGTAATCCGCATTCCGGTATTGGCCTCCACATCGAGCAGTCGCCAGAGCGGGCCCTTCTCGGTGTGGTCCGGGCACGCTGGGTAACCAGCGGCGGGCCTAATCCCGCGGTATTTCTCCTGGATCAGATCTGCGTTGCTCAAGTCTTCGTCACGACCATAGCCCCATTCATCTCGTACTCGCTTGTGAAGACACTCGGCGAACGCCTCGGCCAGACGATCTGCGATAGCCTCCGCCATGATCGCGTTATAGTCGTCGTTCTCAGCCCGGAATCCGTTGCATAGCTCTTTCAGGCCGATTCCGCTGGTCACTGCGAATGCGCCAATGTGATCAAGCAGCGCTTTTTGTTTCGGCGCGATAAAGTCGGCGAGCGATCGGCAAGGTTCGCTTCCTTCCCTGTCAGACTGCTGGCGGAGAAAGTGGAATTGCTCAAGAACACTTCCCCGCTTTGAGTCCGTGTACAGTTCGACATCGTCACCCACGGCGCTGGCGGGAAACAGACCATATACACCATGTGCGGTGATCGAGTTGTTCCTGATCATTAGATTCAGCATGGCGTGGGCTTCTGTGAAAATCTGGCGGGCCTGCGCACCTTGTTCCTCGTGCTCGAGAATGCGGGGATAAACCCCTTTCAGCCCCCACGTGTGGAAGAAGGGTGTCCAATCGATGAAGTCGCGTAGCGTAGCGAGCGGAAAGTTCTTCAGCACACGTACGCCCGTAAACTCGGGCACCGGCAGATCCTCTGGGCGCCACTCGATCGGAGTTCGTTTGGCGCGAGCTGCTTCAAGCGAGACAACCTGCAGGCGCGGCGCGGAGTGAGCCTTGCGCAGCGCATCATAGTCGGCGCGATGCTGCGCGATGAACGCCGATTTTCCGTCGTCGCTAAGCAGGCTGGTCGTTACGGGTACCGCCCGGCTGGCGTCGAGGACGTGGACCACCGGCTCGCTGTAGTGCGGAGCGATTTTAATGGCGGTGTGCCTCCGGCTCGTGGTCGCCCCACCGATCAGCAATGGCAACTTGAAACCTTGGCGCTCCATTTCCCGGGCCACATGCACCATCTCGTCCAGAGACGGTGTAATTAGACCGCTTAGACCAATCAGGTCGGCCTTCTCCGCCTTGGCGCGTTCCAGGATCTTTTCGCAGGGGACCATCACTCCAAGGTCGATCACCTCGTAGTTGTTACAGGCAAGGACGACGCCGACGATGTTCTTGCCAATGTCATGAACATCGCCTTTGACGGTAGCAAGCACAATCTTCCCCTGGGCCTTGACTACCTGTCCGGCTGCAATCATCTCTGCCTTTTCAGCTTCCATGAATGGCGTCAGATGGGCTACAGCCTTCTTCATCACCCGGGCAGATTTAACCACCTGGGGCAAGAACATCTTGCCGGCCCCGAACAAATCACCCACCACGCCCATGCCGTCCATCAGCGGGCCTTCGATAACCAGGAGTGGCCGCCCTAACTTGACGCGTGCTTCTTCCGCATCAACCTCGATGTACGTGTCAATTCCCTTCACCAATGCGTGAGAAAGACGTTCCTCGACCGTGCCGCTACGCCATTCCTCTGCCTTCTTCTCATTAACTATCAAGCCAGCGCCCTTGAGCGTTTCGCCGTACTCAACCAACCGCTCGGTGGCATCGGGTCGCCGGTTTAGCAGCACATCCTCGACCAGCACCTTCAACTGGGGATCAATCTCCTCGTAGACTTCGAGCATTCCGGCATTCACGATGCCCATATCCAGGCCCGCAGCGATGGCGTGATAAAGAAACGCGGAGTGCATCGCTTCACGAACCTTGTTGTTGCCTCGAAAGCTAAACGAGATATTAGAGACGCCGCCGCTGACCTTGGCATGCGGCAGATTGTCCTTGATCCATCGCGTAGCGTTGATGAAGTCGACTGCGTAATTGTTGTGCTCCTCCATGCCGGTGGCAACCGTGAGGATATTCGGATCGAAGATGGTGTCTTCGGGCTGAAATCCGATCTCGTCAACCAGGATCCGGTAGGCGCGCTCGCAGATTCGGATCTTATCTTCGTATGTCGCGGCCTGGCCTTGTTCGTCGAAAGCCATGACCACAGCCGCAGAGCCATACTTAAGAACCGTGGCGGCGTGCTGGCGAAACTTTTCTTCGCCTTCTTTCAGTGAAATGGAATTGACGATGCCCTTGCCTTGCAGGCATTTGAGTCCGGCCTCAATCACCTCCCATTTCGAGGAGTCCACCATAAAGGGAACCTTGGCCACCTCGGGTTCGCTCCCGAGCAACTGCAGGTAGCGTGTCATTGCCGTGACGCCGTCGATCATGCCCTCGTCCATGCAGATGTCGAGGACGTTAGCCCCATTTTCAACCTGCTGTCGCGCTACGCTTACCGCCTCTTCGTATTTACCTTGTTTGATCAGTTTCGCGAACTTGGGCGAACCAGCCACGTTGGTCCGCTCACCGATCATGATGAAGACGCCGCGTTGCTGGGTGAAAGGCTGGGATCCAGACAGACGAAGGGGCCTCGGATCCGTGGCATCGGCCACGCTCACGACCTCGGCTGCGCTCAAGATCTTTCCTCGCTCCGGGCGGTGGAACCCACCGCTAACGTGGCTTCCAACTTTCGCGGAGGCTGACCCTCGAGCGCTTTGGCGATCGCCGCGATGTGCTCGGGAGTGTTACCGCAGCAACCGCCCGCGATATTGATTAATCCTGCACGCGCAAAATCGCCCAGGTAGCGGGCCATATCCTGCGGACCCAAATCGAATCCGGTTTCCGAGAGAGGATTCGGCAAGCCAGCGTTCGGATAGCACGAGATTGCGACGTCCGCCTTCTCCGAAAGCTCCTCGAGAAACGGATACATCAAATCTGGACCAAGGGAGCAGTTGAGCCCCACCGACAGGGGCTTCACGTGTTGCACAGCGTTCCAGAAAGCCTCAATGGTTTGGGCAGAGATCATCGTCTCACCGCCACGTCCTACCGCCGCCGAGATCATCACCGGCAGTTCCTTCCCGTCCTCATCAAACACCTCACGGATCGCAACCAGGGCGGCCTTGGCATTCAACGAGTCAAAGATTGTCTCGACGAGAAGAAAATCCGATCCGCCGGCGATCAGACCTCGCACCTGTTGTGCATACGCGGTCTTCACTTGATCGAATGTAACCATACGGAAGCCAGGATCATCAGCATCAGGCGAGTTCGAAAGCGACACTGTCAGAGGGCCAATTGCTCCTGCCACGAAACGTTGACGCGAAGTTGCACTCCCGACACGATCGGCCCACTCGCGGCACTGTTGTGCCGATTTCTCGTTTATCTCCGTGGCCAGGCTGCCGAGGAACGGATCATCGATAATCTTCTGGTAGAAAGCCGGATCCTTCCGGCCACCACGCTCCCGCGGATCAACCACGAAGAATTCACTCTGCGCGATGCTGGTCGCACCGAAGGTATTCGTCTCGATGATGTCCGCCCCTGCTTCCAGGAATCGCCGATGGATGTCACCAATCATCTCCGGCTGTGTCAGGGTGAAGAGGTCACCGTTATTCAGCAGGCCCTTGGTTGCGTCCTTGAAGCGATCCCCGCGGATATCAGCTTCCGTCATGCCATAGGTACGGATCGTCGTGCCCATTGCTCCGTCGATGATGGCAATCCGACTGTCGAGGATCTTTTCCAGCGGATGTTGGCTAAATTTCGTCATGCTTCCGTAATACCCTGGGGCAACGCTGTGCCGCTGCCATCTATCTGAAGGTGAAGACACTTCGCCGAAGCTGACGACTGCGCCCTGTGGCGGTCATTCGCTTCAGCTTTGCCACATTTACCGCCGCGGCCCCTCCATTTAATTATAACGATGCAGGCAGCGCTTAACGCATGATGGGCAGCATCAGTAAGATGATCGTTATACAGTTTGGATGCACCGAGTACCGCAAGGTAGCGAGACGCGCTACAGCAGAGCAGTTGTGCCTCGCCACAATAAAGAGAGTTAGTCTTTTTTTGCATGCTAGGTGGTTCTCGAGTCTTGACGAGAAGGCATCCTCTGCGGAGACCGGAAAGAGTGGGACCCACGACGATTCCGACTCACACCAACCGACTACCGTTCACGCCGGCGGGCGCAGTCACCGGCATAGGCAGCCTGCCTCTCTCCTCTGCTGCATCGGCAATCCAGGCGGTTGCCGACTTTTCGCCGGAAGTCCCTTTCTGGCCCCAACTTCCACAGCTGTCTGAAAAAGAGAGAGTCATCGGCCAGGGCCTCGGCATTGTTGCCGATCTGATTGAGCCACGCAACGAGGCCTACGGATACCGGGTAAAAGAAGGTCAGATCGATTCGCTACTTGAAATCCTCCACCGCAGTGTCGGGGATCTGACCGCCACGAATGCTGTGGGCTTTGGCGCATTTGAGAACGCACTGTCGTCAGGTGTTTTCAAAGATGCAGTCGCCGTAAAAGGACAGATTGAAGGACCAATCACGTTGTCAGCTTATTTATTCCACGAGGATCGGCCGTTCCTGTCCGATCCTGCTCTGTTTGCAGCCATCGCATTTCATGTCTCGCAAATCGCTTGCTGGCAAATTGATCGCCTGAAATCCGCCGGCCTTCCTGTCTTGATTTTTGTTGACGAACCGGCTCTGTGCCTGGAAGCGCCGAGCGCGAGCGCCGTCTCCGAAGAGAAGAGACTCAGTGCATTGGCTGCCACGTTGCAGGATGCACGAGTTCGAGGTGCATATGCTGGGCTGCACTGTTGTGCCGCACGTCCGTTTGAGCGCATGCTCCGCGTAATGCCAGACATTCTTTCCTTCGACGCGGATGCGGGTCTCGATCTGTTTTTTGGTGACTCACATGCGCTCGGCTTCGTTCATCGGGGAGGCTTGGTTGGCTATGGCATAGTGCCCACTCGACCAGGCCTGAACGCGGTCGACTCGGCGAGCATTTTCATTCGGTGGTTGCACGCGGCATCCAAAGCTGGTGATCCCCAGGAGTTTGCTCAACGCGCTATGATTACGGCCACCTGCGGACTTGGACTCCTCGACGTGTCCGCTATCGCCGACTCATTTGGCGTAGCTCAGAGCATAAGCAAACTGATCAGAGCGTTGGCTGGGCAACCGGACGGAGGCCATAAGGTCAACAGGTAGCAATGGAGCCACTTCAGCTAATTTGAGTGGCAAAATGAGAGAGCTGATGTTGACTAGGATTCGACTTTCCTTTCTGACCAGGTTCGCCAAATGCTAGCTCCCCATCAGCTCCCATCTAAATCGCGTTAGTGGATAAGTTGTTGGATCATAAGCTCCCAAGTCTTACCATCGGTGCCGCTGAAGTCATTGAAATTACAAGATATTGGGGCCACTCATAACCCAAAGGTCGGTGGTTCAAATCCACCCCCCGCAACCAACCTTAAGCTCCACGAATAAAATAACTTACAACATAGTTTGTACTGCGAACGTACTGTCATTTCAATATAGGGGCAGTCTTGCAGGTCATTCTCTACAGGCGCAGCAAAGCCTCTTAGCGCCCGCCGAAACGATAAACATTGGCACGATTGTCGCTGTTCTAATCCGGGAAATCCTCGCTATCGCCTCGACACGCATGATTGGTTTTAATCACCTCATTCGCGCCTCGCTCCTTCTCGCAAATTCGGTACCTTAAAACGCCGTCGTCACTTCTGCAGGAACATCTTTACCGCTATTCCGGCCAGGCATACAGCGAAAATACGGCGGAGCTGGAAACCGGTTGCCAGCTGTGCCAGAGAGCCTCCGAAATAACCGCCGACAAAGAAACCGAGCGCCAGTAAGGCTGCCAGCTGCAGGTCGACGTGGCCGGCGCTGTAGTACTTCCAGAAGGCCAGGGCGCCAATCGGGAGAAGCAAGGTCGCAAGGGAAGTTCCTTGAGCGCTCTTCTGATCCATGCCGTAGCCGTACACGAGGATGGGAATGAGGAAGATGGCGCCTCCCAATCCGATCATCCCGGAAATTGTTCCAATCATCACTCCTATAGCCAGGGAAATCAGCAAATTCATGGCCGGCTCCATTTTCGTCTTGACTAAGTCAGTAAACGAGCATATATGTCGTACAACGTACTAATACACCGTACGTCGTACGAATGCAACGGTAATATGACGAGCACGCGGGATTTTAACGAGGCCCGCGGGCGGAAATGAAGGGTAATCCCTTGGGCAAGAAACGAACGATTGAATCCCATTTGCCTCTGACTCCGGCGCTCTTCCATGTGCTGCTGGCGCTCGCCGATGGCGAGAAGCACGGTTACGTAATCAGCAAGGAGATTGCACGAAGGACCAACAACGAAGTCAAGCTAAGCACAGGCACGCTGTACGGCATCATTAAGCGATTGCTCGACGACGCCATGATCGAAGAGTCGGAGGAGCGGCCGGACTTCAGCCTGGACGACCAGCGCCGGCGCTACTATCGCCTGACGAAGCTGGGCAAAGCAGTGGCCGAAGCTGAGGCGGAGCGGATGGAAAGAGTGTTGGCGCTGGCGCGATCCAAGCACGTGCTGGGTCCGCAGAACGCCTGAGGTGAACATGGCAGCCAGACTTGATACGGGCAAGGGGCCACAGGAGCGATTGTTTGCTATACTCCTGCGCCTGTTTCCAGCCGAGTTCCGGGAGCGCTTTGCCAGCGAAATGCGGACGTTGTTTCGCGACCAGCAGCGCGACGCACGAGCTGCAGGGCGTCTGGCTTACGCCCGGTTCTTCTGGGACACTTGCCGCGGATTGGTGGCCACTGCATTCCGGGAGCATCGGGAAATCCTGCTCCAGGATGCAGACTACGCCCTCCGGCTGATGCGGAAGGACCTGTCATTCACGATTGTGGTGATCGCAATTCTCGGAATGGCGATTGGGGCGAGTACGGCGGCCTTCATGGCGGCCAATGCAATCCTGATCCAGCCGCTACCATTTTCCGGCGGCAACCACTTGATACATCTGCAACAGCGCAGGCCAGCGATCGGCGTAGAGAACATGGCGTTCTCGGTCAAGGAGATCGAAGACTACCGTTCACAGAACCATACCTTGGACTCGGTGGTTGAATTCCACGAGATGACATTCAGCCTGCTGGGTGGCCGGGAGCCGGTACGCGTGGATACGGGGGTGGTTTCGGCGAACTTCTTCCGCATCCTGGGAGTGACCCCGCTATACGGCCGCACTTTTATGGATGAGGACGACCGGCCGAATGCGCGTCCGGTACTGATTCTCAGCTACAACTTCTGGCAAAAGAGTTTTGGTGGCGATCCCAACGTGGTTGGCCAGAAGTATTCCATGAATGACAAAGAGCACATTGTGGTGGGCATCCTGCCGCCGATCCCGCAGTTTCCGGCGGAAGTTGACGTATACATGCCCACTGTCGCATGTCCGTCGCGTTCCGGCCAACACGCGCTTCATGAGCGTTCGTGGCACATGATGAATGTATATGCGACGCTGAAACCCGGGGTATCGCTGGCGGAGGCGCAAGCCGATCTCAATCAGATTGCAAAGCGTCTACAGGCCGCTTACCCGGATGACTATCCGAGTGCGAAAGGCTACGAGATTGGATTACGGCCGGTACATGAAGAGCTCTCCCATGACATTCGGCCCGTATTGATTGTCCTCGCTACGGCCGTTGGACTTTTGTTGCTGCTGGCGTGCGCAAACGTAGCTGGAATCATGGTTTCAAGGATATTGGCGCGCAGCCGCGAGCTGACGGTTCGGACAATCCTGGGCGCAAGTCGAAGCCGGATCTTGCGCGGATTGATTACCGAAGGAGTCATGCTCGCGATCCTGGGCGGCATAGTCGGGTTGATCCTTGCGTATTGGAGCGTGGGGCTGCTGGTGAATTTTACGTCGAAGTTCACCAGCCTCGCTTCGCAACTCACTTTTACGCCAGGGGTGATCGCCTTCGGCTTTCTGCTTTCAGCGGCGTGCGGAGTTGTGATTGGAATGGTGCCGTCTGTTGGCATGCGCTATACACCGCTGTTCACCATGGAAACCGGGAGCGGCAGTGTATCAAGTCGAATCAGTTCGAAGACCCGTGGCGCCCTGCTGGCAGCGCAGCTTGCGCTTTGCGTGATCCTGCTGGTCGGGGCCGGGCTGGCGTTGCGTACCGTACTCCACTTGGAGCGGGTTGATCCAGGGTTCCAACCCAGCGGCGTCCTCACGGCCCGACTTTACATTCTGAACGGAAAACACCAGGAGTTCTTCAAGGAACTGCTGGAGCGCATACGACGGCTGCCCGGGGTAGAGTCCGCTGGACTGGCGAGCACGATACCTCTGCACGATGCTGCGTCCGATGGGCCTGTACCGATCGAGGTGCGGGAAGCGAAAGCTAATATCGAGACCAAACCGAATCCTCCCGTCATTCGGATCGTGACACCGGACTATTTCCGCACGTTGGGCGCCAGCATCATGGCTGGCCGCGATTTCAACCAATGGGACATAAACGAAGCGCTTCCGGTCGTGGTCGTCAACCAGCACATGGCGAACCACTACTGGCCGGATGGCAGCGCCGTGGGTAAACAGATTGCCGTCTCACCCGACAAATGGCTTCCCATTGTTGGGGTGGTGAGCGACATCCGCCACCTCGGTCTTGATCAGAATCCCGTCGATGAGGTGTACGGATCGTTGGCGCAGTCGCCTCAGGCCGCGATGAGCGTGGTTATCCGGAGTTCGCAGACCTCGCCGGAGCTCGCAGAGCAGCTTAGGTGGATCGCGCATGATATCGATCCAAATGCCGTGGTAGCGGACGTGCGTCCGATGATGCAAGTGCGCAAAGAATGGCTTGCATCGCGGCGCACGACCGCGATGTTCTTGAGTGTCTTTGCCGTGGTTGCGTTGTGCATCACGGCATCCGGCATCAGCGGGATGATGGCACTGGCTGTGGGCGAACGGAAACATGAGATCGGTGTGCGGCTGGCGCTGGGCGCGACGCCGGGCACAGTCATCCTGTCGATGATGAAGCAGGTGCTGGTCCTGATGACGGTGGGGCTGGGAGTGGGATTTGGCGTGGCATGGTTGATGTCCACTTCGATGTCACACCTTATCGTCAGTATCGCGCCTCGCGACACGGTGACCTTCGCAGTTTCATCCGTACTGCTGATTGCTGTAACAGCGGCCTCGTCATTCGTTCCACTGACACGAATTGCCAGGCTCGATCCGGTGGTGTTGCTAAGAGCCGAGTGAACTCATGGCGGAAAAGGAAACGATGCGAAAAGATGTGGCAAACAAAGCGGCGCTCGCACTGATCGGCACCGCAATTCTGAGTCCGGCGTTTCAGCGCATGTTCGCGCAGGAACGAAGTCGGCCGGCCGTACGCTCGGAAATGCTGGTATCCACTTCATGGCTGGAGCGGCACTTGAACGACCGCAATCTGGTTGTCCTGTACGTCGGGCACGATCGAGGAGAGTTCGACTCCGGACACATACCGGGTTCCCGCTTCGTCCGGCTCGACGACCTGGTTGAACAACACAAGGACTCGTTGAACGAGCTACCACCGGTCGACGACCTGCAGGCGACGTTCGAAAGCCTGGAAGTGGGCGATGAGTCACGGGTAGTGCTAACGGGCGACAGGGGCGGCGTCCTGGCCGCTCGCGCGTACTTCACGCTCGATTACCTTGGCCATGGCGATCACGCGGCGCTGCTGGATGGCGGCCTGGAGAAATGGATTGCAGAATCCCGAAAAACAACAACAGACGACCCCCGCCCTGCTCAGACGCACTTCACTCCGCATGTTCAGCCCGGCATCCTGGTGAGCACCGCGCAAATGCGCAAAGCAAGTCTCGCTGTTAGTAAGGGCGGCTCGGATTACGTATTGCTCGATGCCAGGCCATTGGCGGAATACACCGGCATGGTTAATTCCGAAGCAGTATCCAGGGCGGGTCACATCGTTGGCTCGCAAAGCCTGTATTGGAAAGAGCTGGTTCGTTCCGACGCGAATCCGCAGCTACTTGATCCCGAGCTACTCCAACAGAAATTCATGCGTGCCGGCGCCGGGCCGGACAAGTCGGTTATCACCTATTGCCGCACTGGCATGCAGTCGTCGTTTACGTATTTCGTCGCTAAGTACCTGGGATATCGAGCTGCGATGTACGACGGCTCGGTCTACGAGTGGGTTCGAGCAGCGAGCAATGAACTGGTAACGTCGCCTGTGCCGGAGCGCGCACGTACGGCCCATCAATAAGGAAGTCTCGACAGTTTGACGGAGGTAAGAATGAAACGCAATTTGATCTTTTCGATAGTTGCCGCGTGTTTGCTGACGGGCCTTGTTGGTTTGTCTGCGAGTGACGCGCCCAAGAGTTCAGTGAGCGAAGGCCCAGCGCACCCGGAGTTGATTGTGTCCACCCAATGGCTGGCGGACCATCTTTCTGATCCAAATCTGGTGATTGTGCATATTGGCCATGAGGAGGGCGACTATCGCGCGGCCCACATTCCGGGCGCACGGTACCTGGCAATGGACAAATTTGCGACCGGTCACACTCCGCCGGGGACGGAACTGTTGCCAGCAGACCAGCTGAAGAAAAACCTGGAGGAGATTGGTATCGGGGACAACTCGCGTGTCGTGTACTACGCGCCTGACTGGGACCCGATGGCCACGCGTCTCTTCTTCACGATGGACTACTTGGGGCACGGCAACCAGGCCGCCCTGCTTGACGGAGGCCTTGACGAATGGATTCGTGAAAAGCGGCCTACTTCAACGCAAACGAGTGCCGTCAAACCCGGCAGCTTGACCGTTCATCTCCATCCCGAGATCATCGTGAAGATGGACTACATGAAGAACCTCGTCGACCATCCGGAGCGCGGGGTTGTGATTGTCGACGCTCGGCCGTCCAAGCGGTATCGCAGTGGTCACCTGCGCGGCGCCGAATCGCTTTATTGGGAGAACGCCCTGGTCAGCGAGAAAGAGCCGTTGCTGAAATCACCTGAGCAAATTCGTCAGTTGTTTACCACGGCAGGGGTCACCGGCAACAAGAAGGCAGTGTCCTATTGCGAAATCGGACTGCAGGCTTCCTATGTCTACATGCTGGCCCGCTATATCGGCTTCGATGCTGCGATGTACGACGGATCGTATAGCGAATGGAGCGATGCCAAACAGCCCGTCGTTCGCGGAGACTCTCCGGAGTAGTTTGCCTGGGTCAGCGATTCAAAGCTGGGAAATGGCATCCACGAATCGTGGTTCCGATTTTCGGGCTACGACGAACTTCCGTCGATGGACGCACTTCCAGTTATGAGCACTGATCGGTGATCGGTACGGATTCGAAGCGGACCTTCCGAAAGACAAAATACAGAATTACGGCCATGCCGAATCCCGAGACGACATCTACGAAATAATGCTGTTTCGTGGTGAGAGTGGAGAGGGCGATGGCTGTCGCCCAGACCAGGAAGAACAGGAATTTCCGGCGTCCCTCGTTGGATATGAGAAAGCAGGAGAGAAACACGCTGCCGACGTGGAAACTTGGAAAACAATTCGCGGGGCTATCGACCCGCCTCAACGCGCTAAACACCGCGTAGGTGACCGGATCGAGGGTTTCCGGCAACGGAAATAAGTCCCGAGAAATGGTTGTTGGCCAGATCCAGAACACCAGAACACAAGCAACCAGAATCGAAAAGAAGGCATAAATGAATCGGTTCAGATTCAATATGTCCCGAAAGCTCAAGTACACGACCGCGAAATAGAGATATTCACTCACGTAAAGCCCGACGGTCTGAGGGACAAAAGGCACAGCTACGTCAATGCGAGAAAGCGGCAAAAGCCTCGGGCTAAAAAAATGCAAATGATTCGGGAGCAGGTACAGAATCCCCGTGAGAGCAAAAAGCAGGACGCCCGCACTCACCCTGTTCTCCTTGTGGACCAGGACCGGCAGACGAATGCTCATTCGCCCTAGCTCGCGACCCTTTGCTGTACCTGCGGAGTTCCAGCTCGACGCGTTCTGTCACTTGGCCGCAGCGCCAATCGCACCAGCGAGTGCAGAAATACCTTCATTACGACATTGGGCATGATCTGGTACGGAATGGCCTCAACCGTTCCCGCTTGCTTTTTCCGCACGCTGTCCGCAACCATCCCTTGTCCTGAGTAAAGGCGCTTGAACGAGAGGCAGAGCAGTAGATAGGTGAGTTTCACGGCCACAGGCCATCGCCCCATCACTCCCAATCGTGCTCGCTTGAGCGCCTCCGGGACCGAGTAAAACTCCTGCCAGCACTGCGTGGTTTCCCGAATCAAATCAGCAGTGCCGATATTCGCGTAATGCATGATTTGATCTCGTTTTACCGTGGTGGGCTCCAGCCAGAATCGATCGCGTAAAATCTCTGTCTTGTGCTTGCGAACAAATGCTGGGTCCGCCGCACTCTTGTTGTCGCTCAGCATTTCGTAATAATCTTTCGTGCCTGGGTAGACGTCATAGTAGGTAAATTGGGCCAATGCCGTCCCCGACCGCATGGCGAACGCTTTCATCGTTCGAATCGTTTCCACGGTGTCAGATTCCAGTCCGCACATAATCGTGCTTAAGACAAGAATTCCCTTCTCCTGAATGGTCCGGATGGTTTTTACCATTTCCTCCCCAACCGGGTTCCACTCTTTACCAACCTTTTCCAAGCCCTCCTGAGTAAATGATTCCACCCCAATGAGAGCTCCCCTGAGCCGCATCTTATCGTGCATAGCCGCGAGGTATTCTGGGTCGCTCGTGGCCTCAGTTGTCATCTGGGTAAGCGCGTAGATGTCTCTGGGCACAGACCGATCGTATTCATCAAAGAACCTCAACCGCTCTTCTCGCACTTGCTCGAGCTGTCGTCTTTTACTCGGACTCGGCTCACGCGCAATGCGCCCCAGTGTAGCTGGGTTAAAGTTATCGTCTGCAAAAATTACCAGGCGATAGCCTTTCTCGTACAACTGATTGACTTCTTCGATGACCTTTGCGGCCAATCGCGGGCGCGGTTGCCGTCCCTCAATCACCCACACGGAACAAAAGTCACAATGCTCCGGGCATCCTGCGACCGTCTGTACGGTTGGCATCAGGTAGTTCCGCTGATTCATAAGGTCCCACCGAGCGTTAAGCAGCAACTCTCCCGGCACTCTGCCCCCGTCGTACCGCTTTTGCAGTTGACCACTCACCGCATCTCTGACCGCTTTGCCCCAGACCACATCTCCGTTTCCGGTAACGACCGCATCCGCGCCCATTTCCAGCGGCTCATCGGGGAAGACCGTAGCGTGAACTCCTCCCATGATCACCGTCGCACCTTTCCGCTTTGCTTCCCTCAGTACTCGATAGCCGGCGATGCAATTACCGGTCTGAATGCTTATCCCGACGATATCTCCCGGGGAAATGATCGATGAATCGAATTCTTTAATCGTTTCGTCGACCACGACGGGCGTCCCAACCAAGTCCTGAGGAGTTGCCTGCGCGATGACAAATAGCCATCTCGGCGTCACGATGCCATAGCCGAGAGTCGCCATCGAAGGGTTAACCAGGATGACCTTGCTCATGCACTCCTCCTTGACCAGCAAACGTTCGTGTCGTCGTTGCATTCTATGGTCAGTTTGCTCAAGTGTCACTTGAAAAGCTGTCTGGTGGTGAAATCTCCTGGCTCTTCTTGCTCGAAGGGCTTCGTCTCCTGACCTGTGGGCATGTTGGCTCTCGTAAGATCGACACCCTACGACCCTCCCTGTTGACATGGCCTGATTTCACGTGACATGCTACCGCCGGGACCGCTAAGGACGCGTATGGGCATCAGCCTGGCTTGAGTCAGGCCGACCGTTCGCACATATGGCTGGTGGTGACTTCGGCCATCCACCTCGAGAGAGGAACTGCCGCTTGTCTGTCCTCAAAGAGCACCGCGTGAAGGCAATCCTCTTTACTCAGCAGCACGGCTTCCGCAAAGTTGTCACCGAGCGGGTCGACGCCTACATTACAGAAAACAGGTTACCCCTGCGGGACGTGCCCGCGATGTACGTCAAGAGTGCGATCCTTATCGCCTGCTGGCTGGGCATCTATCTGCTCATCCTGTTCGGAGGATTTCCGCTGTGGGCTGATGCGTTGTTGTGCATCGCCTTCGCCTTCGTGATGGCCGGCATTGGCCTTAACATCGGGCACGACGCCAACCACGGCGCTTACTCGAATGATTCGCGCATCAACCGGCTGATGAGCCTTGCCATGGAGTTAATCGGCTCCAGCAGCTTCGTGTGGCGGAACCGGCACAACGTTCATCACACCTATCCCAACGTCGACGGCCGGGATGAGGACCTGGAAGCGGGTGGCTTGCTGCGCCTAAGCCCGTATGCCGAATGGAAGCCGTTCTTCCGGCTTCAAATGTGGTACGCCCCGCTGCTCTATGCCCTTGTTGCTTTCGACTTTCTGAGGAGAGACACGCTGGTGTTCTTTAGCGGCCGCACTAGCGAACATCACCATTATCCGAAGATGAACGCGTCAGACCGCATAATCTTCGTGGCCGGCAAGCTGTTCTTCTTGTGCTACATCCTGGCGTTGCCCATGCTATTGCTCCCGTGGTGGCAGGTGCTGATCGGATTTGTCATCACCATGTTCACGTTGGGTCTAGTGATGTCAGCTGTCACCGTACCGGTGCACCTGGTCGATGCGGCCGACTTCCCCGAGCCGCTGGGTGAGCCCTTGCACTTCGAGAACGAATGGGCGATTCACCAGGTTCAGACGACGGTTGACTACGCGCCTTACAGCCGCCTCATCAGCGCTTACGTGGGCGGGACGAATTATCAGATCGAGCACCACCTATTTCCACACATCTGCCACATCCACTACCCGCGCCTCTCACCCATCGTGCGCCAGACGTGCGAGGAGTTCGGCATCACCTATTCCGTTTACCCGACCATGCTCGCCGGGTTGCTCGGCCATGCACGTGCGCTGCGCCGGTTCGGGCGCAAGCCGGGAGGCGACCCTACAAGGCACACTGCGAAATTATTGACATAGACAACGATGCCCGACTAGCATGCCACGCATGGCTACAGCGCTGAGCCCCAACATATTGCTGGTGTATCCGCAGTTCAATCCGCACTCCTTTTGGAGCCTGGGGCCACTGTGCGACCTGTTGGGCGCTCGCTGCACGGAGCCCCCGCTCGGCCTGCTTACCGTCGCTGCGCTCCTGCCGCCCGCCTGGAACATCCGGCTAGTCAATCACAATGCGGAAGAGCTCACAGACAGCGACCTGGCCTGGGCCGACCTAGTCATGACCGGCGGCATGCTGTATCAGCAAAACGACACACTGGCGGTCACCGATCGTGCCCACGCTCACGGTAAGCCCGTAGTGATTGGTGGTCCCGACGTCACGTCGAGCCGCGAGTCCTACCGCAGGGCGGACTTTCTCGTTCTGGGGGAGGCTGAGGGAGTCATCGATCAGTTCGTGGCGGCATGGTCTGCTGGGGCGAAAGAGGGTGTCTTCGAAGGAATCAAATTCCAGGTTGACGTTACCAAGACTCCTCCGCCGCGTTTCGACCTTTTAAACCTGAGCCATTATCTCGCTATGACCGTCCAGTACTCTCGCGGTTGCCCTTTCCAGTGCGAGTTCTGCGACATCATCGAACTCTATGGTCGCGTACCGAGAGCCAAAGCAACCGAGCAGATTCTCAGAGAACTCGATGTGCTGTATGACGCAGGATGGCGCGGTCCGGTCGACTTCGTCGACGACAATTTCATCGGCAACAAGAAGGCCGTCAAGAAATTTCTGCCGGTCCTGGCCGAGTGGCAGAAAAAGCGCGGCTATCCGTTCCGGTTACAGACGGAAGCGTCGATCAACCTGGCGGACGATGCCGAACTCCTGAAGATGATGCGCGCCGCCAATTTCCAAACGGTGTTCATCGGCATCGAGAGCCCCGATACCGAGACTCTGGTGTCGGCGCAGAAGCGACAGAACACCCGGCGAAGCCTTGCCGAGAGCGTCCACAAGGTGTATGACGCCGGCATCTACGTTGTCGCCGGCTTCATCATTGGATTCGATACCGAGAAGGACCGTGTCGCGGAGACGATGATCGAGGCGATTGGAGCCATGAGCATTCCGGTGTGCATGGTCGGTCTGTTGTTCGCTCTCCACGATACCCAGCTGTCGCGGCGATTGAGAAAGGAGGGCCGGACGCTTCCGATCGAGGCCAACAAAGGGGATCAATGCACGGGTGGATTAAACTTCATCACGCTGCGGCCGAAGCGTGACATCCTGGTGGACTACAGGGCCGTTCTGAAATCCGTTTATGCACCGGAGAACTATTTCGCTCGCGTGCGCGCGATGGGCCGGGCTTTGAAGCCCGCCGAACACGCAGGAAAAAGATCGCAGCTGGAACTGCTTCGCGAGTTTCGCGCCGTCTGCCGCATTGTCTGGTGCATGACGTTCACCCGGCCAGCGCTGAGACGGCATTTCTGGCGGACAGTGCGCGATTGTACCGTACACAACCACGTCAGCCTCGTGCCCGTATTAACGATGATTGCTTACTACCTGCACCTCGGAGATTTCTCTCAGTTCGTCCTCAAGGATTTGGACCGACAGATCGAGACGCTCGATCTCGAAGTTGCCCAGGGTGCTTCTCCGCAGTCCGTCTCGGTGGCAAGCTGAGGCCAACCCGCCGTCTATCTGTTAGCTAGGAGCGCGCAACCGCCGGTTGCGGCAACATGACCAAA
This sequence comes from uncultured Acidobacteriaceae bacterium, assembly GCA_963738905.1. Classification (GTDB taxonomy): domain Bacteria; phylum Acidobacteriota; class Terriglobia; order Terriglobales; family Acidobacteriaceae; genus DASRAA01. Next base: position 113,879 of record CAVTYG010000002.1, on the reverse strand, counting down.
ACGCCAGGACATCGTTCCGGTCAGAAGTAATAAGTCGCTGCCCCAACCTGAAGCCCGCTCCCCACGTTGATTATCAGTCCGACATCTCCCGCGGCTACGCCGCCGCTACCGCGGACCTTGAGGAATGAGTGCGCCAGCGACGAGGACGACAGGCTGCAGCAGTCGACCGCCAGATCGACGAACCGGCTGGTCTCGACATGTAGCGCCTCAGCCAGCCCGGGTACGAAGCTGCGCGAGAGCTGCGGCGGCAGGATTACCTTGATGTCTTCCATACGCAGACCCTCGCACTGCAAAAGCTCCTCCACCGTCCGCGGGATGCACTTCAGGTAGATAGCTTCGAGATCCGCGTGCTTCTTGATATGCATCCTCGGCGTCCCCTCGCTCGTGACAAGCCATGAGGTAAACGCGCACATATGATTGGTGAACGACTCGAACACACAGTGACCGAACCCGGCCGGGCCATCTTCCGGACTGTCTAGAATTATCGCTGAACCTGCTGCGGCGACACCCATTTGGTCCCATTCCGGTCGCCCCGCGTTGGGCTCGATCTCCGACGCTACAATCATCACGGACTTCGCCCGTCGGGCCCGGATCATTCCGGTACCCAGATAACAGGCGTCCAGAAATCCCATCGACCCGTTGTAAACGTCGAACGCAAAGGTCTTCTTACCAGGAACGGGGAACCCCGCGGTCTCGTTCATCTTGACGCGGCCCGCGATCAACGCAGCGATCGCCGGCTCGCCGATGAACTCGTCCCGATGCACACCTGCGTAGATCAGGAGTTCGATGTCGTCCTTGCCGTACGACGATGCCGCGAGACAGTTATCCATCGCCTGCTGCGCCAGTTTCATGCTGGAAGTAGGGCTACCACCTTTTGCGATACCGAGACTCTCAATCCGGACGCGCGGCGTCCCGCACTGGAGGATCGCACGCTTGCGCTCCTGCGAAGATGCGGCCGGAATACTATGACCGTTCCCCGTCGCTTGCCGGACGCGGTCGGGCAGATCGTCCATGGTGTACGCTGCCGTACCGATTGTCATGCCCGACCCCTGCACCGCGAACAGGAGACGGTCCCCGGATCGGATCCTGCCGTTCTGAATGTTGTCCCACAGGGCAACGAAGTGGCTCGTGCTGGCGGTGTTGCCGCGCTCAGAAAGATTGTTGATCACGTTGCCCTGGTGAACGATCTCTCGGTGGGCCAGGCGATTCACCTCGTACAGCGTGTCAATGGCGCTTCGGGCTGTCTGATGGCTGATGACGTGATCGAGCTCCTTCTTTCCCCATTGAAGAGTCTCGAGCGCACGCACGATGTCCGGAAGCCCGTAATTTTCGGCGACATTGAACAACTTCGCCGACTCGGTGTACATGATGATGCCACCGTGGTCAGCCTCAGTAGGCTTCCCGATACAGAGATCGCTGAATTGCGGCACGGTGTAGAGCTCGAACGCCTGGAAGCCGGAGTCGGTGCCCGATCCCTCCTTCAGAATGAGGGCTGCGGCGGCGTCGCCGAGTGTGAGACATGCGAAGCGCGAATCCGCGTATCCCGACGCCTCCTTCTGAGCGGTCTTCAGCAAATCGGTGATGTGCTCACCGCTGACGATCATGGCGACGCGGATGAGTCCCGACTTGATAAGCGAGTCGGCGATGTTGATCGCGGTGAACATTCCGGCGCATCCGTTCGAAATGTCCAGAGCAAGGGCGTTGCGGAACGGGAACTGCGTCGTGAGCACAAGAGAAATGGCCGGCTCGGAAACGTAGTGCATCGGTCCCCCGTAGCGGGAGATGCCGCAGTAGAGGAGTAGATCGATCTCCGAGGGCTCACAACGCGAGACGGCGAGGCAATTCCGAATAGCCTTGCTGGCCATCTCGCTGGCCGGCTCCGTGTCGGCGGCGAGACGCCGGTTCTTGATGCCGAGGAGGCGTTCAACGCGGCCTGCGGAACCCCTATGCAAGCGCGAGATCTTGCCGCATCCGGCGAGCACCTCACGTGTCGAGGTGATTTCCGGAGGCAGATAGACTCCGAGGCTTTCGATGAGTGTGTTGCGTGATCCGTGGTCGCTCATAAAGCGGTCGAGAGATCAGACATTTCGATTTCGAATCCACACCCTACAAACCTTCGACGTATGATACGGAAGAGTCTGATAGTACACAAGGAGCGTCTTCCATGACCAAGACTGCGCTTATAACGGGAGCATCTGCCGGTCTGGGAGAACAGTTTGCAAGGCTCTTTGCTAAAGACAAAATTCCCCTCGTTCTCGTCGCCCGCAGAGGAGACCGTCTGCAACAGTTGAAAACCGAACTCGAATCCGATTTTGGAGTCAAAGTAGACATTCTTCCTTTGGATTTGACCTTGCCTGACTCGGTGAGCCGAGTGCTCGAATTCCTTCAGAGCCATCAAATCGAAATCGCATACCTCGTAAATAACGCGGGATTTGGACAGACAGGAAGTTTTTCCGACGTTTCGCTGAGACTGAATCTTGCTCAAATCGACTTGAACGCCAGGTCTCTGACTGAGCTGACCTATCAGTTACTTCCCTCCATGATTAAGAACAAGAGCGGCAGAATTCTAAATGTAGGATCGACCGCAGGAGATCAGCCTGGACCTTTCATGGCTGTGTATTACGCCAGCAAGGCCTACGTGAATTCCTTTTCCGAGGCCCTTAGTTACGAACTCAAGGAAACAGGTGTCACGGTCACGCTGAGCTGTCCGGGTCCAACGTTCACCGAATTTCCGAACGTCGCGCACGTATCGAACATGAAAATGTTTCAGATGAACGCCATGCCGGCTGCCGTAGTCGCGCGCCAGGCTTACCGAGCGATGATGAGGGGAACTCGAAGAATCACGCATGGAGGTCGAAATAAGGCCGGTTCCCAGCTCAACCGGCTAGCTCCCAGATCGACTGCCCTGAAAATTGTGGCTCTCTTGAATTCTTCGAGGTAACACTTCTCGCCTCGGCGTTTCAAGCCTTCCCGTGCCCCCTCAACCGTTCTTCCAATCGACCAGTTCGCTCAAAACGAGCATTCCATCGTGCGAACTGCCGGCCGCTGCGGCGCCGGCATGACCGAGCGGGACGATGTTGCTCACCCCACGCGCCGCAACTCGATCTCGTAAGGATACGCGACGATCATCAGGGAAGATGCCGACGGTCGCGACGCCGGGATGCAAGAAGCGCAAGCAGTCGTCTAGGTTCGATACCGGACGCACGACGATCAGGCGGCACATTGGGTGGTCCTTTATCGCAAAATCGTGCGGGGCGACGACGACCGCCGAGCGGTACGCGCCGTCCACCTGGTGGAAACGCACACGAGCATCCGGAAGCACTCCACGTTCGATGCGTTTGAGTTGACCGCGATGGCGATTCAGCAGAGGATGCGGCATTTGTGTGTCCCAGCGGTCCAGAGCTCGTTCGACCGCGGAGGCATAGCGCTCGGCGTCCTCTAGACTGCCCTCCACGTAGTGGACGAGCGATGCGATACATGCCTTCTGGTTTTCGACCATGGAATCGCAGACGGCCCGCGCAGCAACCTCGTCGAGACCGCCATCACCCAATGCTTCTCGGCCGATGAAGCTCACGCTATACCGAGGATTGAAACAAATGATCTTCGTAAACCCTGCCCGTGCTCGAACCGACGCGATCGAGTCCGGCGATCCCCACACAACAATTCGATCGAAGGCGCCTGGGAAAAACAGCGTCCGCTCAACACTCTCGTCGCCACCTTGCCAGTACACCATCGAGAGGTGCCGGGTGATTGGATGGTGCGGCGCAGCCATCGCCGCGATCAGTGCTATCAGGCTGCCCGGTAAGACTGCTCCCGACGGGAGCTTCAACACACACGGCGACTTCGTCCAGACGGCCCGCAATAGTGAGACGATAGGCACCAACGGCGAATTGCCCGCCGTAATATGAAGCTGGCGCGTAGGCAACGCACGAACAGCAGCGTTGTGAGACGGAATTTCCTTCATCAACGCATCCGGAAGGAAGTCTGCGCCAACGACGTGAACCGGTCCAGGCATGCGCGTGGTCGGCGTTTCAACCCACTCGTCGAGCAAGCGCCGGCCCGCTATCCCCTGGTGCGACAGCTCGGCCTCCACCGATGCACTAGCGATTTCCGGCGAGAGAAGAAAAGTGAAGGCGAGGAATGCAACGTCACCGAACACGTCCGGGTGTTCAGAGGTGATCCGATCGAGATCTCGCACCCGGGCCACAATGTCGGCTTCACGCCCAAGAGCCGACGATACGAGCGTGAGCCACTCCAGTACGCTCTCGTAAGGAATCGAGTAGAGTTCGTTCGCGAGGCCCTCGATATCCGTCTCGATGACATCCCTCGCGTCAACGGTTGGCATGGCGGTGTAGATCCACCGGCCTGTACCAAGCATGGTTTGCCGGTCGATCTCACGATGTCGTAAGACTTGTGCGCCGCCGACAGCAACATAGCTCTCATATGCGTCAGCGGATCCCCGGCGTTCGTCGAGGGCAGCAAATGCCCGAATGATCCCTTCCAGGGTTACGTTCGGCGGATCGACAAGGCGACCTTTCACCAGCAACGGGCAACGCACGACGCCATCATCCGAGAGTATGAACCAGCCCCGTTCGTCGAGCATCTGACGAAGGTCTGTCCCGACACCCTGGGCTGAGCTCCCGTTATGCGCCTGATCGATCGTCAGGCTCGATTTCGCTATGTCGTTCGTTTTCACGCGTTCACGGTCGCTATGATGCCGCCGCAGCCTTTCACTTCTGCGCCTGGAGCGCGACTCACCGACAAGAATGTCTCCCCAGCGAGTCCGCACGGGCAGAGGTTGCGACTCCGATGCACATTATCACCCGTGATCAGGAAGCCGGGATAGGAAACCGCAAACGGATCCATCACGCCCAGGATTCCAGTGACGTCTTCGCCATCCACGGGGTCGAGCGCGTCATCGAGAATGATGGTCTCCAGGTGCGGCGGCACGTGGAAACGTCCTTGTTCGCACTTGAGCATGACCGCGCCAATCTCGGTCATCGAATAGCCGTCGATCACGAACTTTTTCTTCACACCGGTGGCGCTTTCGATGAGGTCGAGCAGCGCGGGTTCGCTGAGAGCCTCGCCGTCGAAAGTCTTCCAACCACCGCCATAGCCGACCATGGATCCGGCCGGCAAAACCATTCGCTTGCCGCTGGCGAGGAGGCGATCGCAGAATTCCTTCACCAGGTACGGAGCGCCAAAGACCATGATCCGCTGCCCATCATCCATCGCGCTCTGCGTTGCCCGAATCATCCGTTCGTAGTTCTCTTCCTTGCGCCGGACTGTCGCATCGAGGAATGACTCTGTCCGTACTCGCTCCGCGGGACTTGCCTGCCCCCGTATGAGGGCACGGATGGCCGTCGCAGAAATTTCCGTCGGGTAGAGGAAATTTGCCTTGCGCACCCGCTTGGCGAGCTCTTGGCCTACGATTTGTGTGCCCTGCTTGCCGCCGCTGAAATTGAGGAAGATGCCGTCGAAGTCTCGGAATCCCAGCCGGGTAAAGAGCGACCTGAAGCGAGCGGGCGAGAGCGTCTTGCCTGCAAAACCAGCCAGCGCTGCCTTCACTCGCCCAACCGTACCGCGGCGTGCCAGCAGAAGCGGTGCGTAGTGAAGCGGCCCCTCGCGAAACAGCCACCAACTGTACTCGTCGCGGGGAACAAAAGACAGATTCCCGCTCGTCCCGGAACTGTACACCGTATGGATTCCGCATTGGCCGAGACCCGCGAGCCAATCGTCCACCGTCTCGAATTCGTCGCCGGCGGTCTTCACGTCGTCGTGAAAGATCGTCCTGAGCCATCGATTCATGCCATCAAAGTCGTGCTTGTCGAGGAGCGACGGCGGATAAGACTTAAAGATTCCGTCCGGGAGAAGCATCGAGCGCGTCAGCACATCAAACGGCGCATCGTCATTTACTCCCGCGCGCTCCGCGATCTGCCGATACAACGGAATCCTGTTCCGGTAGTGACGGTGGTTCCAAAGCAACGCTTCGCGGCGCGATCGTTGAGCTTGCTCCGGATCGAACGGTGTACCGGCCGCCCAACGCATTACATCCTGCAAAAGCCTTTCGTGATGGGGCTGGAGAGCGGGACTCGTGGACATGTTTGCGAATACCTTTTCACCTTCCTCTTCGCAACGTCAACCCATCCTGCCGATTTGCCGGTCCGCCGTGCGATCCACAAACCAATGTCCGCGAAGTCGTATCTATAATTGGCCACACGTTCTACGACGAGTTGTAATTCCATCCTAATTGAGCAAAGGCATCGCATGGGTCAAACACTTCGAGCCGTGGTTACCGGAGGAGGCGGATTTCTCGGCTCGAAGATCGTCTCGATATTGCTCGCGGAAGGTCACTCGGTCCGAAGTTTTTCGCGAAACGAATATCCGGAGCTCAAGGCGCAGGCGGTCGTGTGTCATAAGGGAGACTTGGCGGATCGACAAGCGGTCATCGACGCTTTTCAAGACACCGACGTCGTTTTTCACGTTGCCGCCAAAGCGGGAATATGGGGAGACTACTCCGAGTACTACGCGGCCAACGTCACCGGCACACGCAACGTGATCGAGGCATGCCGGCGCAATGGCGTCTCCAGGCTGGTGTTCACGAGTACGCCCAGCGTTGCTTTCGCCGGACGCAACGTTCGCAACGCTAACGAGGACGAACCTCTTCCCACGAAACATCTCGCTCCTTACATCGCCACCAAGGCCGCAGCCGAACGGCTCGTGTTCCAGGCCAACAGCGCTACCCTGGCAACTGTAACGCTTCGGCCTCATCTCATCTGGGGACCAGGTGACACCCAGCTCTTCCCACGTATCGCGCAACGACGCCTGGCGAATCGCTTGATGCTCGTAGGATCCGGCGACAATCTGATCGATTCCACATATATCGACAACGCAGCGCGGGCCCACCTCGATGCCGCGAAGCGGCTGGGCCCCGGCAGTCCTCTCGCCGGCCGGGCCTATTTTATCTCGCAGGGAGATCCGCGTCCGGTTCGATACTTGATAAACGCTCTCCTCGACACCGCCGGCCTCCCTCCTGTAAAGAAGTCAATTGCCCTGCCTGTTGCCTACGTTTCGGCTTGGCTTCTGGAGACAGGCTACAAGCTTTTTCATGTTGCCAACGAACCGGCAGTTACCCGTCTCTCCGTACTCGAGATGGGCCGCCATCACTATTTCGATATCTCTGCCGCGCGGCGAGACTTCGGCTATCACCCGGCCATCACCATCGAAGAAGGACTCGAGCTGATGCGATCTGCGTTCGCCAGCGATCGCGGACGGCCATGACAGCAGGCGACTTCCGAACACTTCAATTTGCCGCCACGATTGTCGGCAACGCGACGCGCCTCAGGAAACTTCTCAATCACCTGTCCCGACCCGCCTTCCGAAAATCACTGACAAAACGACCCCGATAGTTTAACGTCGTCTAATCCGACCATTTGCAAGGTTCTTCATGGGAGGGCTTATATGAGCATGAAAGCAAGTACCCGCCAAGCCGGTGCGGTCACTATCGTTGACCTGAGCGGCCAAATCAAGTTGGGCGAGGGGAGTTCAGATCTGCGCGACACCGTGAAAGATCTACTCAGCAAGGGACACAGGAAGATCCTCCTGAACTTGGGCGACGTTAGCTATATTGATAGCGCCGGGGTCGGCGAACTGGTCAGCGCTTTCACCTCCGCTCGTAATCAGGATGGCGAACTGAAGCTCATGCACCTGACCAAGAAGATCCAGGGCGTGCTGCAAATCACAAAGCTTTACACCGTATTCGACGTTTGGGACGACGAGGTCCAAGCCATAGCCGCCTTCGGAAAGTAGTTGCACAATACTCTTATTGTTCAGCCATCATGAACCGCACACATCAGGCGGATGCGCGCGGGTCGTGACGGTGCTGCCGCGGGCGTCCTAAGCCTCGTCCAGACTAAGACTTGCCACTTACGTGCGGCCCTTTAGTCCTGCAGGGCAGCGTGCAAGGTAGGAACCCATAAGTGAATTGACTTGGTCAGCGGGCGCACCTAATATTCCTCACGATCTATACAAAGCTCCAGTATGCTTCTACCAGGCGCTCAACATAAGGCGTTCGCGTGGCCCCGTGGCACAAAAGTGAAGATGACACATACGCGACATGTGAATGTCGTCCTTCGAGTCTGCGCAATATCCCTCCTCTTGTCCTTGGTGGCGATTCTTGCAGTGGTTCCGATCTCCGCTGCCGACAAGCCTCCGGAGCGCTTAATCGCGATAGGCGACGTCCATGGGGACTTGGACGACTTCTGCGTCATCCTCAGACGGACCGGACTGGCCAACGAACAAAACCATTGGACTGGGGGCAGAACTACCCTCGTTCAAACCGGGGATCTCGTGGATCGGGGCCCCAAGAGTCGCGATGTCATGGACTTGGTGATGCGACTGGAGGAAGAAGCCTCCAAGGCAGGCGGCCGGGTCATACCCTTACTGGGCAATCATGAGGTCATGAACATTCTCGGCGACCTCCGATACGTTCCGCCGCAGAGCTATGCTGCTTTTGCGGACAATGACTCCGAGAAGCGCCGGGATGCCGCCTATCAGCAATACGCTGCTTGGTACGAAAGTCATGCAAAGTCTCTCCCCGTACTGAAACAACCAGTGTTCCCTACAACGAAAGAAGAATGGATAGCGAAGCATCCTCCCGGCTTTCTGGAGTATCGCGAGGCATTCGCTCCAAACGGGAACTACGGTCGCTGGATTCGGCGTCATGCCACCGTCGCCCAGATCGGTGGAGTCCTCTTCGTGCATGGCGGAATTAGCTCCGGAACCGCCTCACTGTCCCTCGATCAAATAAATTCCCTGGTGACGAAAGAGCTCGCGGAATTCGACAAGGCCAAGCAGGACTTGGTGGCACGCAACGTCATTTTGCCGTTTTTCACCCTCCAGGAGATTTTGGTGGCAGCGCAGGGAGAGCTGCTGGCGGCACGCGCCGCCGGCAAGGCGCCGGAGGCAACGTTCAACAACTTGCTGGTGCGTTTGCTGGCCATTAATAGCTGGCTTTGCATGAGCGATGATGGGCCGTTATGGTATCGCGGATACGACCAGTGGAGTGAGCAGGAAGGCACTCCCCAGATCGAAAAGGTTCTGGCGGCTTACCACGCAGAGCACATTGTGGTCGCCCACACAGTTCAAAAGGTGGGACACATTCGAAGCCGATTTGGAGGAAGGGTCTTCCTGATTGATACCGGCATGCTTTCGTCGTATTGGCCGGGTGGAAAACCGTCGGCGCTCGAAATCAGTGCCGGCAGATTCACCGCGCTCTATGCCGACAGCCAGGAAGTACTCTTCGATACAAAGCCTCCCGTCCCGGGGAACTCCAATTGAACTTGATCTTGTGTGACGACCGCACCGGGATGTTCCTGACATGAAGCGTTGGCTCGAGCGGGCGCTCAATGTCCGTCCCGGAGACCTGGGTCGCGGTCTTCCCCTCAGCGCCTGTCTGTTTTTCACGATAAGCGCTTTCGTTGTCGGCAAGGTGGCGCGCGACACCCTGTTCCTCGCGTATTTCCCCGCTGTTCAACTTCCCTATGTGGATATTGCCAGCGGCGTTTTGGTGGGCTTCGTTGTCCTCGGCTACCTTCGGGTGGGCCAGCGCACTTCGCTGAGCCATCTGCTGGTCGCCAGCCCTTTGATCTTTGGGGCTACCTTCGTGGCCTTCTGGCTGGCGACTCACTACTCCCACGCCGTTTGGCTTTATCCCGTACTGTACATCTGGGTCGGGATGTTCGGCGTTTTGGCGCCGACCCAGGTTTGGACCTTAGCGAACTACCTTCTGACTACACGTGAAGCAAAACGCATTTTTGGCATGGTCGGGGCGGGCGGAATCGTAGGTTGGATTTTTGGCGGTTACGTATCCAAAATCGTAGCCCGAACGTTCGGTGCGGACAGCCTCCTGCTGGCGATGGCTGCCCTTCTCGTAGTTTGTGCTGGGCTTACCGCAATCGCCTCCAAAGGCGGTAGGCTGACCGTGGATCCTGAGCACGACCCCATCCGTGGAATCAGCGGGGCCGCTCAACGAGACCTGCACGAGAGTCTACGGTCGGTATTTTCGTCGCCTTATCTGCTGGCCATCGCGGCCGTCATTTGCATCTCGTCCTTCGCAACCACAATGACCGGTTGGCAATTCAAGGCTTTGGCCAAGCAGTTTTCCTCTGGCACCGACGCCCTGGCCATATTCTTCGGCGATTTTTATTTCTATGCCGGCGCGTTGGGATTGCTCTTCCAGTTCGTATTCACCACACGGCTGCTCCGCCGATTCGGCATCGCCAAGATGCTGTTTGTGCTTCCTCTTGTAGTTTTGCTTGGGTCCGCAGGCTTGCTTGTTTGGGGAACTGTCGCTGCCGCCCTGTTTCTCAAGGGCAGTGATCAAGTACTTCGCTATTCCCTCGACCGCTCGGCCATTGAGCTGCTCTATTTACCTCTGCCCAACCGGGTCAAAGTCGAAGCAAAATGGTTCATCGATACGGTCGTCTGGCGATTCGGAGACGGCTTAGCCGGCATCGTTGTGTTGATCTTTGCCGGGCATCTCGGTTGGACGCCGCAACAAATCAGCTGGATCGCCATTCTTCTCATATTCGGCTGGCTCGCTGCCGTCTACGTCGCTGGTAAGCAGTATGTCGTGGTCCTTCAGGATTCCATCAGTCAGCACCGCATGGACGCTCAACAAACCTCCACTCTGACCCTCGATCGATCCACGACAGACGTGTTGACCAGAAAGATCCTCACTTCCGACCCCGCGGAGATTCTGTACGCCCTAAGTCTCTTCGAGGTCGAACAACAGCGGGCCGCCCATCCGGTCCTTCGCAGTCTGCTTCAGCACTCGTCACCAGAGGTGCGCCAAAAAGCTATCTCCGTCCTCTCTGCCGTGGGCGACAAGTCGGTACGACCTTCCATGGAAGCTCTTCTCAGAGATCCCGATCCCGGCGTCAGGACCGAGGCCATGCTTTATCTCGTCTATCACGCCCACGTTGACCCACTCACCCTTTTGTCTGAAATCGATGATTGTGCCGATTATTCCGTCCGTTCCGGCATGGCCGCGTATTTCGCCCGTCCCGGTGAGTCGCAGAACCTTGAAGTCGCAACGCGGATTCTCACTGGAATGTCTCTGGAGAGTGGCGACGAAGGCCAGCGTACGCGTCGGGAACTGGCCCGCATTCTCGGAGAGCTTCCTGACTGCTTCGATCCATTGCTGGCAACGCTTCTCTCCGACCCTGCGCAGCCGGTTGCCCTGGAGGCAATCCGCTCCGTCGGAAGGTTACGAAAGGTTTCCCAGACTTCTGCCTTGTTGAACTTGCTTCCCCGACCCGAGTTCTCTGCCGACTCCGCGCAATCGCTCTCCAGACTTGGCGACGGAGTACTCGATCTTCTCGGCAACTCTCTGGGCGATTCCGCGTGTTCGCTGGAAATTCGTCGAGCTATCCCGGCAATCCTCGTGAACATTGGCAGCCCTGCAGCGGCGCGTGTCATTTCTGAAAATCTGCTGGAACGTGATACCGCACTTCGTTTTCAAATGATCGTCGCTCTTAACAAACTTCATCGCTCGCATCCCGAGATTGCGATCGACACCCAACTCGTGGAAACCGTACTCGCCGCCGAGATAATGGGCCATTATCGCTCCTACCAGATACTGGAGGCCGTGCGGGTTCCCGACGAACCCGACGACCCTGTTCTGTCCGCCCTCCACGAATCAATGCAGCAGGAGCGCGAAAGAATCTTCCGTCTTCTGGGACTGTTGCACCCGCATCTGGATCTGCACTCTGCCTATTTTGGATTGCAGTCCAACAACTTGACTGTGTACGACAACGCTCTGGAATTTCTCGACAATGTCTTAAAGCCCCAGTTGCGCTCCATTCTCGTGCCGCTGCTGGACGGAAAAGTCAGCCCACAAGAGAAAGCTTCCATTGCAAACACACTGGTACGAACCAAGGTTGGAAGCCGGGAGCAGGCTGTCGCCGAGTTGGTTGCCAGCGACGATCCCTGGTTGAAATCGTGCGGTGCTTACGCGGTGGGAAAATTCCTGATTAAGTCCCTGGAACCCGAACTAGGCCGCTGCCTGGAACACCCCGACCCCCTCCTTCGCGAAACCGCCCGCGTCGCAAAACTTCGCCTCGACACCACCGCTATCGAGTCCTGATTTATTCTCGTAAACACGAAAGGCCCCGGCGGGCGTGGAGCCGCAGAGGCCAGATCTTCGTGTCAAGCCGTCTTGTTGACTTTATCGGCTGGGCTTCGGCTGTCGCAAATCGATTCGTGTAGCGTGCAGTATGCCCTTGTTGTCCACCGTGCCCAGGAAGATCACAAACGAATCAGTCTTGAGTTCGTCCTGTTGTACGGGCTGTCCTACCTTTGTCCAGACCGTTGAGGCGTCGTAGACCACCTGTCTCGTGTCCTGCGACGGTGGCGGCCCGCCGCGGATGGTAATCATCGAGTTGTCTTTATCCACTCGAACGACATAGCCTTGCCATTTCGCTTCTTTCGCTGCGGCTTTCTGGTCGGTCGAGGCCTGGAACGCTCGAGCTGGCAGAGCCACAAGCACCGCCGCCGCAAGTACCAGGAATAACAAATTCTTCGAAACCTTCATCGCTTCCTCCATGCAAATATCTACGGCTTCTCTACACACTACGACTGCGGTAGGCGAAACGGAAGATAGTCCGGCGTTCAATAATAGTCAAGAACAATTTCCCGAGAGTGGACCCTTGGTACCGAGTTAGCCACCCAATTTGAGGTTGCCTCTCAACGACGCCCTGCGATACAGTGAGCAGCACTTCGAAGGGAACAGCCCATGTTCAAATCGCGCTGGCTCGGTGCCAGGAGTCTTCTCCTTTCCTTATGCGTGATTTCGGCTGCCATTCGCACCGCGCCTGCTGCCGATGAGAGCTCCCTTACCAGGGACCAGATCGAGGAATTTCTTCGGACAGCTCAGGTCATCAGCAACAAGCCGTCCAGCAAAGGCGTGACCCACCCTTCCCGCCTCACTCTTAGCAACGGCACAATCACCCACGACGCCTCGTTTCAGGCGGTCGACGAACATGAGGCTCGCCAGACGCTGGAAAGCGGCCGCGTCGAAATGAACTTTGTCGACTCTTACAAGTACAACATCGCCGCCTCCCAACTCGCCGAACTTCTTGCCGTTGACGACATGGTGCCCATCTATGTCGAACGCAAGTGGAGTGGCAAAACCGGGTCTCTCAGTTGGTGGCTGCCGGTAAAAATGGACGAAGCCGAGCGCGTGGAAAAGAAGATCCAGCCCCCCGACACCGAGAAGTGGAACCGCCAGATGGCCCGCGTTCGCGTCTTCGACGAGCTGATTTACGACACCGACCCCAACCTGACCAACGTGCTGATCACCGAAGATTGGAATATCTGGCGCATTGACTTTACTCGCGCCTTTCGTCCCTACAAAGACTTGCGGACACCGAAGAATCTGGTGAAGTGTGACCGCACTCTGTTCGAAAAGATGCAGGCTTTAGACGGCAAAGAACTCGCCGCCAAAACCAGGAACTACCTCTCCAAGGACGAGGTCAATGCCGTGATGGCCCGCCGGGACAAGATCGTGGCAATATTCCAGGCGCTCATCAAGGCCAATGGCGAAAACGCAGTTCTGTACTAGACGGCAGTGCTCCTCTCGCCGATAAACTCGTGAGCACTCGCGGTTCAGGCCTTCTCGACTTCCAGTTCCAACCCTTCCACCTTCCGCACGACAACCTGTTCCCCCATTTGCACGCGAGAGGGCGCATGTGCATTCCACAGCTCACCCTGAACGAATACTTTGCCCTCAGGATCTATGTCAGTCCGCGCTTCGCCCACCGAGCCAATCATGCCCTGTTGCCCGGTAACGACTTTGTTCCGCCGCGCCTTCAGCGCAATGCTCATCAGGAACACCGTGATGGCTCCGAGCGGAAAGCTGACCGAAAGTGCCGTCCATAGCTTGACGCGCATTTCGGGAATCGGCCCGTCCACCAGCAACAATCCTCCGATGGTCATCAACGCGATCCCCGCAATCCCCAGCGCTCCATGGGTCGCGAACTTGGCCTCCAGGGCGAACATGACGAACGCCGCCATGATCAGCGTAAACGCAGCGTAGCGCGTTGGCAGCAGGTTCAGGGCGAACAGCGCGAGCAGGATGAAGACGACGCCGACCACTCCCGGCAATATCGCTCCGGGATGGTTAAACTCCGCATAGAGCGCCAGCGCACCGATTGCCAGCACAATGAAGGCGATATTTGGATCCAGCAGGAAGTCCAGGATTCGCTGCTTTACCGTCATCGGCAATTCAAAAACTTGCGCCCCGGCCAGGTGCAGTGTGACTGTCTTACCGTCGAATCGCTTGATGGGCTTGCCGTCGAGTTGCTTGAACAGGTCATCCTGATCGCGTGCAATGTAGTCGATCAGGTGTTGGTCCAACGCTTCCTTGTCCGTGAACGACTTCGATTCCCGCACCGCTGACTCCGCCAGGGCGACATTTCTTCCCCTTGGTCCCACAAACGAACGCATGAAGGCGGCGGCATCGTTCTCAACCTTCTGCTTCATCACATCGTCCATCTTCTCGCCGCCGAGGTTGACCGGATGCGCCGCGCCGGTGTTGGTCCCGGGCGCCATCGCCGCAACATCTGCGGCCTCCAGAATGAAGAACCCCGCAGACGCCGCGCGCGCCCCCGACGGCGCTACATAGACAATCACCGGCACCGGAGACGCCAGCATCTTCTGGATAATCGACCGGGTTGAGTCCACCAGGCCGCCCGGCGTGCGCAACTCGATCAGCACGGCATCGGCATTGGTTTGGCGCGCCTGCTCAATCGCACGGCCGATGTATTCGTCGCTGATAGGTTGGATCGTATCGTCGACCCGGACCTTGACGACGCTGCTCGCGGAACCAATTGCGGTAGTGAGGAGGAGAAAAAAGACAACCAGGCAGAATCGGCGGATGTTCAACATACAGCCTCCTTTCGGAGTTCTGTTTCTATCTTACTTCGACGACCGCTGCTGGTTCAGGTTATTGATCGCCACTTGCAGTTGCCGATACGAGGCTTCGTCATAATTACGCTTGATTCGCTCGAGCGGGATTCGCGGCTGACCAGCCTGTGCCGGTGTCGTCGCCGTAGGTACCGCCGGCGCCGCAACCCCTCGGCCAATTATCTCCAGCAGCGATTTCGCCTCAGCGTCGCTGGGACGCCGCTGTAAAGCCTCCCGCAACTGCCGGGCTGCGGCTGAAGAATCGCCGTTCTTGAACAGCGCCAGTCCGTAATTGAAGCGGTAATCGGCATCGCTCGGATCGGCATTCGCTGCCTTAGAGAAATACTCCACGGCTGCTGCTCGTCGTCCCAGCCGCGCATCCACTGCACCGAGATTGTTGTACACCTCAGTAAGAGGAATCCGCGCCGCCAACGAATTGAACGCACTGTAACTTCGCTCGAAGCTTCCGCGGTAATACTCTGTCATGCCGAGCAGGAACGCCGCTTCTCCGCCGCTCGGATCGTCCTTCGGCACCTTGCTGAGCCACTGTGCTGCCTGCTCGTAGTCGTGGCTCACGTAATAAACCTTGCCCAGCTCCAGCGCTGCATTGCTGTAGGTCGGATTCAACCGGACCGCTTCTCTGAAGTAGTGGATCTTCTGTTGCCGATTGATCGCCACGGTCCCGCGGATGTAATTCTCGAACGCATCCAGTCGAATTGGCGGCGCCGATTGCACGAATTGCTGCTGACTTACCTGCGTCGGGTTTGGAACGTGTTGCAGCAGTTGCCACGCCAGTGCGGTCTGCAGATTGACGAAGTCGGTGAGCTGTCCTTTGGTCGGAATCGTCTGTCCCAGCCGCAGGTTCTTCACGTCGAGCAGTTGGGCCGAAGCCTGAAAGCTGCTTTCGCCAACCTCGTAACTGCCCAATATCACGTAGTCGGCGCCCATCTGCTCGGCAACCCGGAAAATGGTAGCCCGCGACGGGCGTACCGCAACCGGAACTCCCGCGCGATCGAACGCGAACAACCTGTCGTCACGGCTAATCACGTACACCTTGGCCGACGACATGCGCTCCGCGAGCACCTCGCTACAGCCTTCACTCATCCAGTCCACACCCGCCAATCGCGAGTGGTTTTCAAAGGGCATGATCAGTAACGTGAAAGTTGCTTTCGGCGCTTGCGCGGACAGCGCCGTTGCCGCCGCAGCCATCATCAGCAGGCATGCGAATTGAAAAGAAAAACAAGCTCGGATTCTCGACAAAACGGACCGATTCCAGCGCAGCCTCAGTCAAGCAACGTCGGGGCCGCGCGAAAGCGAGGGATTTTTAGTGCGATACCGATGCGAACAAGTCTGATTTTAGCAATGCCTGGAAGCGCTGATCGTCGGTCTTAAAATTCATCTTCAGTAAGTCATGCTGGTTATCAACCGTCATGCTCTCCAGCGCTATCTTCTCGGTTGGCGTGGCATTGATCTTCCGGTACAGAACGCCTGCCTTCAACAACGATGCCAGGCTTGCGGCCGTCATGTTGTCCGAAGTTTTCACGTTGAGATCGAAGGTCACGCCGTTGTCGAAGTTCATCACGTAGTCCGACGCCAGCAAACGCTTTTTCACCACGTCATAGTCGGCCAATGACGACGCCTGGCCCAGCGCTGACTTCATCATGTTCTGGGTTCCCTGCTGGTCCAGAACGCTCCAGATGGGCGCGCTGTCGTTGTCCACAATCAGATCGTTAATCGAACTATTGTTCGCCAATGACTCGGCGTTCTTGTCGCGCACGTCGATGGCGCCCTTTAGTGATCCGCTCTCGCCGAAAACGATCGTCGCCGGATCGAGAAACGACAACTGCATGCCCGAACTCATGGGATAGAGATAAGACAGCAGGTACTTCTCTGGCTTGATCCCCTTCACTTTCGCTTTTTGCAGGAATTCTTTCTGCTTGAACGGGCCCTGCGCGATTCCGATTGCATTGGTCCCGTTCGACGGCGTGCGATAGGTCACAAAGGTGATCTGCTCGACATCTTTGTCGGGGTCGATGCCCATTCCGCGGAGAGCCGTCTCAAACTGCTTCAGATTGGCGGGCAGCACGCGGTTCTTCAGCGCCAGCGCGGTCTGCGATCCCCGCAAGGCGCGATAGTCCACCGAGATAATTTGTTGAATAGCCGACGGAATTACCGTGCGGGCGTTACTGCTCAAGGGCGCAGCCAGCGCCGGAGCGCACAACAAAACAACGAGCGAAAACCGAAAAAGCAACTGCTTCATTCGCATTATTCTACCTGAGTCTTAGACGAACAAACCCGCGAACCGATAGACAGTTGCTCTCTCTTCCCCGCCGGTCAGTTGACTTCGAGGAAGTCGCTCTTCATACGCCCGCAGATCAAACACTTGAGAATCGACAACTTCTCCAGGGTATTGCCGCACTCCGAACAAACGTAATAGGCGCGCCGTTTTCCTTTGCGGCTGTCGAGGGTGTCGAGCGCATCCTGGTACAAAACGACGTGGACTGCTTCCACCTTCAAGGCCAGAGTGAAAGTCCGCAACGCCGCCGACTCTTTCTCCCTCTTTGCCCTTTCGATGAACTGCGGATACATCACATCGCGCTCGTATTTCTCGCCTTCGATGGCCGTCTTGAGGTTTTGGCGCGTGCGCTTGACCTCTACTCTTTCCAACACAAGTTCAGACTCGACGCCCAATTCTCGCATCACCGCCGCATGGTTGTGCGCATGGATCTCTTCTGCCTTGGCGGTCGCACGGAACAGGCTGCCAACCTCGCCGTACCCCTCTTCATCTGCTCTCGCTGCAAAGGCCAGATATCGGGCATTGGCATTCCTCTCGCCTTGCAATGCCTCTTGCAAATTTTCGATCGTGCCTCTGGCTGCGCTTACGCCGTGCACACCGGCTACGAACATGGGCGACAGAATCGGAAAGATGGAACGCAGGAAGCTGAGCATCGGCCACCTCCAGCTTCTTCATAAGCTGAACGGCGAGACTACGCTGTGACCACCGATACTCCTGACAGTGACAATAGGAATCCGCCCCTACGCTTTGATTGCCGCCACCCGCCGCCGTACCTCCGCAGCGAAGCTTTCGTCCTTGAGATCGCCGAGGTTGATCTCCACATTGGCAAGCGCACCTTCGACCGCAGCATTGGCCAACGCCAGCCCCACCGTCAGGTCCGACGCCATTTTCGGATTCGTGATGGGCCGCAGTGTCCCCAGAATCGTCGCCACTTCCCTCGCCCGCTCTGCCACGGTTAATGGAACGGTCGTCGCCTTCTTCAGCGCCGCATCCACTTCACTCTGCGCCTCGGGATCGTCCTTCAGCTTCTTGAACGCGCTCATCACCTCATGGAAGGACTCAGCATCGGCGTCGATGGCCGCCTTTAACTCCTCACGAATCTCGGCCAGCCGGCGGATCGCCTCGCCCAATTCAGGTTCGTACTGCACGTACGCTTTCTTGCCCCGTGACATGCCGGCCACCATGCCGCCCAGGCCCGCCGCCATGGCACCAGCGGCTGCTGAGGCGCTTCCTCCGCCCGGGGCAGCGGTCGGGGCCGCCAATTGCTCGATGAACGGTTCGACGCCGGCTCGGAGACCCCCCACCGCCATCTTCCCGCTCATCACTCCGGCCAGCCGGTTCTCCAAGATCAGCGACGAGTCGAAATTCTCGATCTGAAGGAACCACTCCGCCGCATCTTCCAGCACCTTCTTCGGTATGAGGCCCACGATCTCGCTCGAAAGCGGCATCACACCGTATCGCGCGGCCTCGCGCTTCACGTATTCGTACACCCGCGCAATGGGCGTCTGGTCAGTATCGGTAAGGTTCATCGAGACTTGCGCCAAGCCGCGCACCGGGACGCCCATGCCTTTCACGTAGCGCAAGCCGCCGTTGGAGAAGCGCACAGCCTTACCGATCTTCTTGGCGATGTCGACGTCAGGTGTGTTCAGGTACACGTTGTAGGCCACGAGGAACTTGCGCGCGCCCACGATGGTTGCACCCGCCGTGGCATGCAGTGCCGCCTCGCCGAAGTCGGGCCTCCGGTCGGCATTGGTCTTTACCTCTTCCCGAATGCCCTCAAACTGCCCGCGCCGGACATTCTCCAGGTTCTGGCGCTCGGGTCGCTGCGCGGCGGCTTCATACAGGTAAACCGGGACCTTGTAGCGCTTCCAGATCTCTTCGCCAACTCGACGGGCGATGGCGACACAATCTTCCAACGTGACGCCTTCGATGGGAATAAATGGCACCACGTCCGCCGCTCCCATCCGCGGATGTGCTCCGGTGTGCTTGGTGAGGTCGATGAGTTCGGCGGCCTTACCGACGCCGCGAATGGCGGCTTCGGCCAGGTTTACAGGGTCGCCGACGAGCGTGATTACGCAGCGGTTATGGTCGGCGTCCATCTCGCGGTCGAGGAGGTAGACACCATCCATTTTCATGGCTTCGAGGATGGCGTCAACTTTCGCCTTGTCACGGCCTTCAGAGAAGTTCGGAACACATTCGACGAGTGCAGGCATAAGCAGTCAGGATAGAGAAGCGGTCAGCAACTGGCAATTGGCAGGCCGTTGGCACTCAGCGAACAGCTTTACACACCCCCTCCCCCCTCCCCCCCAAAATTCCCTGTTTTCATCAAGTTGGCAGAATTTTCGAAGCAAAATATAGAGCGCTTGAGACTTACAGGCAAAATATTGTGGGTAAAGGACTTAGACAATACTTTTTGAGGTCGAGCGAAGGCGACGGAGAGATGGGCGAAAAAGCGAGATCTAGCATGACCCTTCACAGGTCGAAGCACCTACTGAAGACGAGACGTTGTCCGGCTGCCGCCTCTGACGACGACAGCTCTCCCTCGTCTTTCCATCGGTGAGTGTAGGGTTGCAGGCCGGAATCGGCTAGGACGCAGATCACGGTTGAGTGTGATAAGAAAAACCGTGGATAGCGAGGGGTGGTTAGTCCCGAAGTGTCGGCGCAGTTCGTCGGCCGAGTCGCGCGATTAAGCGGGAACGTACGTCAACCGAATCACGTCCTCATCGATTCGATCGCTGGCAACCAGGCGGAGCGGCGGCCGGGGGCCGGTGAAGAATGGCTTGCCGCCACCAAGCACGACGGGGTGGAGGTAAAGTCGATACTCATCAATAAGACCAAGGTCGGTTAGGCTTCCTGCCAAGTCTGGTCCGGCAACGTCAATCTCCCCAACGAGCTGAGCCTTCAGCCCACGTATCACCGCCTCGAGGTCATCCTCGACAAGTGTGGCGTTGGGCCCGACCGACTTCAACGTGCGCGACACAACCCACTTCGGCTGGCTCCGCCACCACGCCGCGAAGTCGCGTTCCTCCGCGTCCCAGTCCGCAAGGTCTTCGTCCCAATAACGCATTACCTCATACATGCCGCGCCCGTACACAGTGCCCGTCACGTCGCGCGTATGCTCTATGAAGTGACGAAAGAGCGCCTGACTAGGCCTAAATTTCTGATGGTCGACGTAGCCATCCAAGGACTGGTTCAATCCATACACAAGCTTTGCCATGGTACAAATCCTCCACCCCAGGTTCTTCAGAATAGCTTAAACCGCCTTCGAAGGCGTTCGCCATAACCCAATATATTAGGTTTTTCTCTTGTTATTGGCATAAAGACCTCGTATATTAGGCGAATGCTAGCCCTGTCCTCTATAGGCGAACAGATCGCCCTAAAGCGCAAAGCGCTGCGTCTGACGCAGCCTGCGCTTGCAAAGAAAGCCAAGATTGGTCTCTCTACGCTCGATGCGTTGGAGAACGGCCGATTGGGCGAACTGGGATATTCCAAGATTACCAATATTCTCTCCGTGCTTGGGCTTGAGCTGAAACTGCAGGGAGTGAGCGCGCGACGGCCGACCCTCGATGAACTCCTAGAAAAGGATGATGATGATCAAGGTCTGGACCGACGGCGCTGAAGCAGGCCTCCTCGACAGGCACGAGACACGTGGAAGCAGCTTTGCGTATCTGCCGGAAGTGACGCGCGCGCGCGCCGTATCCGTCACCATGCCGGTGCGCCTCCCCTCCTGGACCGTGCAGTTCGGACTCTCTCCGATCTTTGAAATGAACCTGCCCGAAGGCGTGCTCCGCGAAAGACTACGCCTCACCTTCGCCAAAGCCACTGGCACGTTTGATGAATTCGATCTCTGGGATCGTCGGGCGCTACGGTGGGAACAGTGGGACGCATCCGCTATACCACCTAACGAACTCCCAGTGCCTTTTATTTCTTTTGCTAATTGCACCCTTCCGTATTCTCAGCATGCCTGTGCGTCCCTCTGATTGTTCAGCTGTGATTTTTCCGACTTATACTCCCGACGGCTCAGCAACTCCGCCTCCACCTGTATTCGTTTGGGCATCGTCGGGCGCTCACAGGTGGGACGCATCCGCTAAAGGCCAAAAGGAACAGTTGCAGGAGGAAGTGCCCTTTCAATCCGTCGATGAAATCCTCGCGCAGCGTCGTGGCGGCGACCTGCTCCGCTACCTCATCGACAAGTTCGCCTCCTTCTCTGGCATCAGCGGTGTACAGCCGAAGATCCTGGTGCGCGACGAAGGAGCCTCCGCAACGCTCAGCAAGTCCACGGAGCGGCTCTCCCAGAGTTACCGGGGTGCGACGCACATTGTGAAGTTCTGGGAGCAGAACGAATATCCGCAACTCGCCGCCAACGAATTTTTCTGCCTTAGGGTCGCCGAGAAATGTGGCCTCGATGTCCCGCCCTACCGTCTCGCCGAAAATGCCTTGGCGCTCGTTATTGACCGATTCGACTTGCGCTCCGATGGGACCTATCGCGGGTTTGAGGATTTCTGCGTGCTCAATGCCCGCCGCACCGATGAAAAATATCGTGGCAGCTACGAAACCTCGATCATGAAGCGCTTTACGGAGTTTGCGAACTCACCGCATGTGGGAGAAGACCTGGAGAGGCTTTTCACGCTCATCGCCGTCAACTGTGCGCTGCGCAATGGAGACGCACACCTGAAGAATTTTGGCATCCTCTACGACGATGTTGAGGGCGAAGCAAGGCTCGCCCCGGTCTACGACGTCGTGACGACCTCTGTCTATCTACCCAAAGACAGCATGGCGCTGACCCTCATGGGCACGACAAAATGGGCCAGTGCGAAACAGCTGCAGCGAATAGGCGAGACGCGCATGGGAGGGAGCCCTGCCCGCGTCCGGGCGATCCTTGAACGCATTAATGCCGCGATTGACGATATATCCAAGGAGATTCGCACGTACATCAAGCACCATCCTGATTTTGAGGACATCGGCAACCGCATGCTACAGGAATGGGAGCAAGGCGTTGCGTTGTCGCTTAAGGCGGCGTAAGCCGGGCCTTCCGTCTCAGAAGGTGCCTCCCCGCCCCTTTGAAACCGTTGAGGACAAGAACCTCGAACACTGACACGCTACGGTTGTAATCATCGCCCGTGAGGAGGAACCGTATCCCGAGCGGGCCAATCTTGATGGTCTCTTCTGAAGGGTTAACTCTTGTCGTACGCGGCTGCATGATCGCCTCCCTTTGAGCAGAAGTTATTCCGATAGATAACTCAGTGCCAGGTGTAGCCGACCATCCCCTGCACCGCGCCGTTGATACCGGGGTTCTTGTTGCCGATCGAAGCGTTCGACAGGTGATACACCTTGGCTGCGAAGTCCCACGAATTCCTGGAATGCCGGAACCATTGCAAACCCAGCTCAGCTCCGCTGGTGAAGTTGATCTGCGATGTATCGCCCGGTGGCAAGTTACTCGAACTGAAGACCACTCCGCCTACTGCCGCGAGGTATGGCGCTACCGTCTTGCCTCCAGTGAAGTTCCACTTGGCGATGAACGGATTGATGGCCCCCGCATACTGCGCATTGCCATGGATCCAGAATTCATTGATGGGAATAATGTCCACGGCCATCTCGAAGCTTCCGCGCAATGCGTTCGACCCGAGCTCATGGGTCAGTACGCGACCGACCCTTCCCGCAATCAGGAATGTTTGTGCGCTCGGGGTATTGGCAAACGACTGGCTGCCTCCGACATAGAAGCCATAGTTCCAGCCGGGTGTCCGCAACACTGCCACGGAATCACCCACAGGCGCCTGCGCAAATGCAGTCACGCACGTCAACAAGATCAATGCGACAAGTCTCACGATCAGCTTCATAAGTTTTCCGAGAAACTACTCAGAATCGGCTTGTCCCGCCCGTTTTCTCCGCTGCGCCGGATGCACGAACCACGCGATGGCAATGCTCACCAGGTAGAGAACGATCATCGGGGCGGCGAAGATGCACATGTTCATAATGTCGGTGGTAGGCGTAATGACTGCCGCAATAATGAAGATCACCAGAATCGAGTAGCGCAGGTTTCTCCACATCCAGCCCGCGGTGAGGATCCCCATCAGCGCCAGGAAGAACACCAGGATCGGCATCTCGAACACGATGCCCAGGCCCGCGATAATCGTCAGGAACAGGTCGGTGTACTCGCCGATTGTGACCATCGGCTTGAACTGGCTGCTCCAGCCGATCAGGAAGTCGAGTGCCGCGGGAAATACCATCCTGTAACCGAAAAACCCTCCCGCGAGGAAGAGTCCCACCGTGCTGAACATGAAAGGCAGCACATATTTCCGCTCATTCCGGTACAGACCCGGCGAGATGAACGCCCACACCTGGTACAGCACGAACGGCGACGCCAGGAAGATCCCCGCCAGGAACGCGATCTTCAGGTACATGTTGAAGGCGTCTGTGGGGTTCAAATAGACCAGCTTCTGGTCCAGACCGTGGTTCGCCAAGGCTTGCACGATGGGCTTCTGCATGAGCCCGAAAATTTGCTCATGAAACCACCAGCAGATGCAAAAGCCGGCGATGATGAATAGGAAGCTATAGATAATGCGGCGTCGCAGCTCCTCCAGGTGCTCGAGGAAGCTCATGCCCGTCATTTCTTCCGACGTGCGGTGCTGGGCTTTTTCCACTACGGGGCTAGGCATTCTGGCTCGGAACGTCCGGCGTCACCGGAACGGTTTCCGGTGTTGCGCTCTCGCCGCCGGATGCTCCGGCAACGGAAGTCGGTTCTCCCAGCGCAGGTATGGGTCCGCGGGGTATCGACTCCATGGGTGGCACGCTGACGGTATCGAACAGCTTCTCGGCCGGCAGAATGGTGCGACTCGCCTCCGGGGTTGGCCGGGAGCGTTCTTCCAGCTCAATGTTCATCATCTCCACCTCGAGCTGGTTCTTGAATTCGTTACTCGCCTTCTTGAACTCGCCGAGTATCTTCCCCAATTGCCGTCCCAATTCGGGAAGTTTCTTGGGCCCGAACATCACAAGGGCCAACAAGAAGATGAAGATCATCTCCGGCATGCCAACATCCATAACTGCATGATAATGCCCTGCTCTGTTGGCGGCAAACCTGATGTCTCGAAAGCGTTTCAGCGTTTTGTTGCAGTCTGGTCAAAGGAATCCTCGAAGATACTGTCTTGCCCGCCAGGCAGCGTGGAATCAGGCCCGAAGGTGCCAGTGCCGCGATTTCTGGTCCCATCAGGCCTATCTCACACTAAGATCCGGCTCACGATCCGGCCTGCCGTTCGTCAGTACAACCAGGCAAAACGGCGCACCTTGTAGCTCATTTGTGGCATCCAAAGTGATACGAGGACAACGGGTCTTGCTCCCGTAAAATGTTATACTTACTTGCATCGCACTCGTCCCCGATTAAGGTGAAGCCGATTTTCCCGCCCGCCGAAGGATCACACCATGTCCAGTAGTTCGCGTCGCTCCGCCGTCATCATTTTCAGCGTCATTCTCGCCTGTGGCTGTGTAGGCATGCTGTTCGGACAGCGCCTCAACTCCACTTCAGCAACCGGCGAAGGCGACGTTCGCGACAGCGTCCGCAGCTTCACTCAGGTGTACGAGGTGGTGCAGCAGAATTATGCCGAGGCGGTGAACCCCGACAAGGCGATTTACAACGGCGCGATTCCGGGCATGCTTCGCGTGCTCGACCCACATTCGAACTTCTTCGATCCCAAGTCGTACTCGGCCCTGCGCGAAGAGCAGCGCGGCAAGTACTACGGCGTCGGCATGCAGGTTGGCCCGCGCAACAATAAGGTCATCGTCATCGCTCCGTTCACCGGCGCTCCGGCGTACCGTGCCGGCATTCGACCTGGCGACGTGATTATCGCCGTTGACGGCAAACCCACCGACAACATGAGCACCAGCGATGTCGCCGAACTCCTGAAGGGACCGAAAGGCACCACCGTTAAGATCACCGTCTTGCGCGAAGGTACCGAAAAGCCGATCGACTTCAACGTGGTGCGCGACGAAATTCCGCGCTACAGCGTCGACGTTCACTTCATGATCCGTCCGGGCATCGGATATATTCACGTCTCCGGATTCCAGGAGACCACCGAGCACGAAGTTGCTCAGGCTTTGGACGAGCTACAGCAGCAGGGTGAATTGAAGGGCCTGATTCTCGACCTGCGTCAGAATCCAGGCGGTCTGCTCAGCGAAGGCGTCGGAGTAGCCGACAAGTTTCTGAAGAAGGGACAGGTCATTGTCTCGCACCATGGCCGCTCTTCCCCGGAAAAAATCTATCGCGCCGCTCACGGCAACGGCGGCAAGGACTACCCGCTGGTTGTGCTCGTCAATCGCGGCACTGCTTCGGCGGCTGAAATCGTCGCGGGCGCTATCCAGGACCACGATCGCGGCTTGATCGTCGGCGAGACGACCTTCGGCAAAGGTCTTGTACAGACCGTCTATCCGCTGTCTGAGAACACCGGTCTCGCGCTCACGACGGCGAAGTATTACACGCCCAGCGGACGCCTCATCCAGCGCGACTACAACGGCGTCTCGCTCTATGACTACTATTACAACAACCGCGAAAACGGCGATGGCGCGCCGCCAACTCCCAGCCGCGAAGTCAAGATGACCGACAGCGGCCGCACGGTTTATGGTGGCGGCGGAATCAATCCCGACGTCAACATTCCTCCCATCAAGAGCAACAAGTTCCAGGACACGCTGCTGCAGAAGTATGCGTTCTTCAACTTCTCCAAGCACTACGTTATCAACCACAAAGTAGCTCAGAATTTCCAGGTCGATGACGCCGTGATGCAGGAGTTCCGCAAATTCCTCGATGCCCAGCAGATTCCCTTCACCGAGGCCGAATTGGCGGAGAACAACGACTGGGTCCGCTCCAACATTAAGGCGGAGCTGTTCGTGAACGAATTTGGCCAGCAGCAAGGCCTCATCGTTCACACCGAAAACGATCCTGCCGTCGCCAAGGCTTTGGAACTGCTTCCCAAGGCGAAAGAGCTTGCCGATAATGCCAAGAAGACCATCGCGCAGAAGGGCAACTCTCGTCTGACGGCGCAGCAGGACGCAGCCACCGCGGCGGCCGATAACCGTTAGCCCGGTTACATCTTTTTCTCGAGCCCGCGTTTAACGCGGGCTTTTGTTTTGCGCCTCTGTGTTAACTGCCTCGCGCCTCGATGCCTGCCGTCCCAAAATGGGCACACCTTTTCGCGATGGGCAACTTTGTCCTTGCCCGCCATGGTACTCAGCGATATAGTACGCTTCGTACTATGAAGGCTTCGGACACTTCCGTACTCGCCTATGCTCTGTTGGGCCTCATCCAACGGAAACCCAGCTCGGGCTACGATCTGCGCAAGGTATTCGCCGAGACGGCCATGGGCAATTACAGCAGCAGCCCCGGCGGAATCTATCCCGCGCTGGACCGCCTCGAATCGCAGCAGCTCATCTTCGGCGTGCTTCAGGACACAGCAGGTATGCGCCGCCGTCGCCTTTATCGGGTCACGGCCAAAGGCAACGCTGCACTGAAGAAATGGTTGACTCGTTCCATTGCGCAATCCGACATCAAGCGCGAAGTCCCAGAGTTAATGTTGCGTTTTGCCTTCATGGACCAAGCCCTTGGGATCGGCTCTGCCATTGTCTTCCTGGAAGAATTCCGCGCCGCTCTCCAGCCCTACGTTTCCGGCCTGGAGGCTTACCTGAAGGCCAACGCCAAAAACATGCCGCTCTCCGGCAGCCTAGCGCTGGAATGCGGCATTCGCAGCTATCGCAGTCTGTACGACTGGGCCACACACGCCATCCGTGTCTATCGCAAGGCAAAAACTACTCCAACCTCTCGCTCCCCGAAACCCGCTGAAGGAGGTCGTTCATGAACGCCTTAACAATCACCGTCCGTCTCTTTCTCGCATGGCTCGCGTTACTGGCCGCGCAGATGATAGCGGGTGTAGTCATTCACCCGAACGCTCCTCCGAATCCGAATCCGCTGCTTTGGCTGATCGTGTCCAACGCATTCATCGCTCTGCCTATCGCCGCGGCTGCCTTGCGCAGTGATTGGCGTGACGTGAAGCTGCTACGCGCGCTCTTCCTGGTGACTGTCGCCATCAGCCTGGCCAACTGGATTGAGGGCGCGTGGTATCTGCCCAACATAGGCCTCGACTGGCGTGGCGTGTTCTACTTCAACGTCGTGTCGATCGCCATAGCTGCCATTCTCTGGTTCCTCATCTTCCGCCGCGCGCCGGTGTTGGAGGCGAATGTCAGCTCGAACCTTCCCGATCGTTCCTTCCTTCAGAAACTCTGGCGCTTCGCGCTTTGCTCCGCATGCTACGTGCTGTTGTACTTCGTGGCCGGAATGATCATCTTTCCCTTTGTGCGCGATTACTACGCGAACCAGCATCTTCCCAGCTTTGGCGAGCTCGTCGCCATGCAGTTTTTGCTGCGTGGACCCGTGTTCGTCCTGGTGTGCCTGACGCTGCTTCGCATGTTTCGACTTCCGCATTGGTCGGGCGCAGTCGCCGTCGGACTGGCATTCAGTCTCATGAGCGGCGTCGCTACCCTGATTTTGCCCAACGGGATTTTTCCCGATATCGTGCGCCGGGCGCATCTATGCGAGGTTTCCAGTTCCAACTTTGTTTTTGGTTTTCTGGTGGCATGGATCTGGGGACAGACCCAGCGCGTCACGCATCTCGCGCACGCCACTGCCTAGCCAGGCGAATAAATGGCCCCGCCGGGATGCCGCGCCATCGCATGGGCTCGAGCGATGGGTGGATTGCAGCATCCCCGCGAGACCAAGCTCGACTCAGAAACCGTTCGCCCTACGGCACCAGCACCGGCTCGCGGTCTATGATGGCGCTGCGCCGCGTCGAAAACTCCAGGACTTCCGGCCTCACCAGCCGTTCAAAGTCAGCGCATGACATGCGAATCAATTCCAGGTGAGTACCGGCGTTGAACGCAATTTCCGTGTCGCGCGTTAGACTCTCATCCACGTAAACCGGAATGCCATATAAGTTCCCGAAGGGCGGCATGGCGCCCGTCTCACAATCGGGAAAGTGCTGCTTGAACTCCTTTTCGCTGGCCAGCGACGCTGCGCCCACGCCCACAACTCTTTTGAGCGCCAGCAGATCGACCTGATAAGAAGCCGGCAGGACCGCCATCGCCAACGCTCCGTCCAACTTCACGATGACCGTCTTGGCCAGCTCCTGTCCCGGAATATGCGTCACGGCAGCAATGCCCTGCGCCGTGTACGCCTTGGAATGTGAAATCACAACGTACTTGATCTGGTTTTGATCTAGGAAGGCCCTGACTTTGTTGAGCGGCATGACGACCTCCTGTCGGCAGCAGGCGGGTCTTTCACTCCCGGCGCGACGAGCGTGACCCGTCGTCGCCCTCAGTCTAGTCGCACCACGAACGAACGCAAGTCCGCGTGTCACGAGCAATTGTGACAACGCGAAATTATTCGCCGATCGGGCGATGAGTCACCGCCAAGCGTCTCCGCAGGGGCTAAAGCTTCATATTTTATTTCGCCTTGTACGGCTCAGCTAAGGCTCTGCCCATTCGAAAGCTTAGGCAGTGCCGGCGACTGGTTTCGCTGTGGCCGTCACTGAGGCGGCCAGTTTTTTATTGAGTTCGCGTTTTTTCTCGTCCTGGTATTCGCGGATTTGCTTTCGCATGTGATGAATCTGCCACTGCATCATTTGGTAGGCCTCTTCGTGGGTGTATTGTGGCTTCGCGGGAACGGGGCATCCGGCGTCGGGTTCGGCCGTGGCACGATGGAGAGAACCGCAACCTGCTCTTAGGCGCGGCGCAGGCCGAACTGGCGCTCGAACTCGGGATATTCCTCAATGCGGTTGGCGGCGGCGGCGGTGTCTTGCTGCGCATCTTTCAACGCGGCGGCTTCGATCTCGGCCATACGCAGTGGTAATAGCAGTATTTTCGGTGGCGCAAGGCGGGCGAAGCGCAATAGACGCCGTCTTCTTTCACGTGATTACAAGTTGCGAAGGACATAAGGCCAGATCCCTTTCCGGCGGTACCCCCTCCCCCCTTGCCGTTGCTGAAAATAAAAGGTTTATTGCAGCGTTGCTTGTAAGTTCCTCTTAACAAGAGGGTTACATACTAAAGTCCTGCAAGCAAAGGAGTTACGGTCCGCAATTGGTAAAGAACAAAATGGCGCTCGCCCGGTACCACCCCACGAACCGCAAAGACGGCGCTTCGTGGGGAGCCCGGTCAGGGCGGGGCTAGTTCAGGGATAGCGGAGTTGAGGAAGGAGTGTCATTAAAAAGGTAAGGGAGAAAAAAACTTTAGTAACAAAATTCCCGAAATGGGGAGGAGGAGAAGATGGATTCACCACTGAGGCACGGAGACACGGACGGAAGACGGGCGAAAGGCCGATCACGGATCTGATTCTTTGTGTGCGCTACGGCTTGGGGCCTGCGCGCAAGCCTTCGGCAGAGTGGAATGGGTTTCTGTTCTTCGCTCTCCCAGCGATGAATCGCTGGGCTTAGATATACCGGCCCTGCCGGGCCTTGGATTGCGTGTGTCATCGGCAACGCCGGAGCCGATGTAAAGAGATGCACGATCAGCCGATAGGTAACGGGTTCGGAGAGAAGTCAAAAGACCCACACAATCCAGAATCAGGATTGTATTGGGCGCCCGGCCAGTAAAGTCACAATCCACCCAACGAGCACTCCTACGTACCGAATAGCCCGTGCGCATATTTGTCGGCAAGGAACAACTCCCGCGGATGGGGGGCACATCTTAGCAGCGAGACCGACCCAAGGAGGAGATGTGTATCACCACGTAAAAAAACTAATGTATACCGTGGACATCGGAAGTCCGGATGTCCGCTTCGGAAAGATGCTGCTGGAACAGTTCGGTGGCGCCAATGGAGAACTCGCGGCCGCAATGCAATACACCATCCAAGGCTGGAATTGCGTTGACGACATTGCGCGACGCGACCTGCTGCTGGACATTGGAACAGAAGAACTGAGCCACCTCGAAGTAGTAGGCGCACTCATTCGCATGCATCTCAAGCCCCTTAAAACAGAGGCGGCAGCAGCGGAAGCGGACCCGCTGGTAACGATCGCCGGCGGCGGCGGAGTGGCGCTGAACAACTCTGCGGGTAATCCGTGGACCGCCGACTACCTGAAGATCACGGGCGAACTCGACGTTGATCTGCGAAGTAATATAGCCGCCGAGGCGAGAGCCAAGATCGTCTATGAACGGCTGATCGATCACACCGACGACCCGGGCACGATCGACGCGCTGCAGTTCCTGATGACCCGCGAGATCACGCATATGAAGGCGTTCTCGGCGGCGCTGGAAAGCATGGAGAAACCGCCGTTCTCGATTGGGCGACTGGCTCCAACGCCGGTGTTGGTGGACGAGTACTTTGATGGCTCGACGGGCGACGGAAACGAGGGCGACACGAACATGCGCGGGCCGTGGATGAGTCATTTCGGCCTGCACGTAGTGGAATCGGAGATGGCAGGCGGCGAAGGCCTCTCCGTCGACAAGGTAGACGGCGTGGCCGGCGCGGAAGAACGAGGCAAGCAGGATTCGGCCCAGCGCACAACCACAGCTCCGGGAATGGACGAGTTGGTCGGCGTGGCTAACTCCAAGGTGGCCTAGTGGTCGGATAAAGGAAGGCGGAGCTGCGACTGGCAAGTTAGGCTCCGCCTGGTTTTGAGAAAGAGCCGGCCGAATGAGGCTCGCGCGGTATTGCGTCGGTAAGCGCAGCGCGGCATCTAAGCAAGTGGCCCAATTGACTTCCGCGCCAAGGCTGTTAGGCTGAAAGTAGCCGTTCCATACCGTGGGGGCGTCACGGCTTCGACGGAAGTGATTGCGGTCAAGAGGCATACCGGAGTGCGTGCATCCGTAATCGTGCGCAAAAACACAATTGCGAACCAAAACCTCGCATACGCAGCTTAATTAATTAAGTTGCCGCTCTCTTCGGCTTTGCTCATGGGCTGGAGTCAGAGCGTCATACAGTGAGCTAGCCTCAAAGCCTAGGTCTGGGGTTCGAGGCGAAATTTTCAGGCTGGCTGGCCGCGTTTCTTGTCCGTTCTCAGCGCGGTTGGCGAGACTGCCGGGTAACCGGTGGGTGAACTGGACTAAGTATGTAGTCTCTTGGCTGACAGCATTTTCGGACGCGGGTTCAACTCCCGCCGCCTCCACCATTCTTCTTGCGAACCATCAGCCCCGGAGTGAGTGATTCGTGGTCGTTCGAACCTGTAAAGCTTGCGCAAAAAAGAATCGGATACCAGCGAAACATCTGGCCGATACCGGTCGTTGCGGCGCGTGTAAGTCTCCACTGCCGCCCGCGAACGAGCCTCTTGAGGTCGATGCTGAGCAGTTCGACGAGATCATTCGCGAGGCGCGTGTTCCGGTGCTGGTCGACTTCTGGGCGGCGTGGTGCGGACCGTGCCGCATGGCGGCTCCCGAAGTGGAGCGCACCGCGGCCGAGATGACAGGAAAAGCCATTGTCGTGAAAGTCGACACAGAGCGTTATCCGCAATTGGCGGCGCGTTATCGCGTGCAAGGAATTCCGAACTTTGCGGTTTTCTCGGGAGGCCGCCTGGTCAAGCAGCAGGCCGGCTTAGTTGACCATCAAGTGATGGAAAGCTGGCTGAGTTCCGCAACCGCAGCCTAGTTCAAGCACCACTGAACCCAGTTCCCTGCTCCGTCATCTGTATGCGGAGTTTAAGGAGTCGCCCATGTCGATCCGTCCTGTAAAGCAGCTCATACGGTCGAAGCCAACCCGCGAAGGTGCTGGCGTGCATCTGCGGCGCGCCTTCGGATTCGGGAGCACGAAAGAGTTCGATCCATTCCTGCTGCTGGACGACTTCCGCAACGACATTCCCGAAGACTACCTCGCTGGATTTCCCTGGCATCCGCATCGCGGTATCGAGACCATTACGTACGTTCTCGCGGGAACCGTGCAGCACGGCGACAGCATGGGCAACAGCGGCGTTATCGGCGCTGGCGACGTGCAATGGATGACCGCCGGCAGCGGAATCATCCATCAGGAGATGCCGAAAGGCGACACCATCGGACGCATGCACGGCTTCCAGCTTTGGGGCAATCTTCCCTCTTCGCTTAAGATGACCGCGCCTCGCTACCAGGAAGTGAAGGCCGCTGAGATACCCGATGCTACGGATGACGATGGCACGCACGTGCGCATTGTGTGCGGCGAGTTCTGGGGCAAGAAAGGTCCGGTTGTCGGTGTCGCCGCCGATCCTATTTACCTCGACGTCTCGGTCTCTCCCGGCAAGCGTAAGAGCCTGCCGGTCGAGACTACGCGCAGCGCTTTTGCCTACGTGTTTGCCGGCAGCGGGAAATTCTGTAACGCTTCCGGCCCGCTCGCCGTTCCTACTGAGTCGGTCCAGTGGTTGGATACGTCGCCTCCAGTGGACGCCGATAATCGCTCGCTCGTGGTGTTCGATCGCGGCGACGAAGTCACCGTGCAGGCCGGCGAGGACGGCATCCGTTTCCTGCTGGTTTCCGGTAAGCCGCTCGAAGAACCCGTCGCTTGGTACGGGCCGATCGTCATGAATACCCAAGAGCAGCTGCAACAGGCCTTCACGGAACTTCGCGAAGGAACCTTCCTGAAGAAGGAAGTTGCCAGCAAAACAAGGCCATAATAGGCGATTCGGTGCTCCGCAGAAGCCCTTGCGCGGTACAGTTTGAGGGTCTCGACTGTCCCGGTAAAATGACCTCTCTATGCTGATGCAAATTCGCGAAGACCTCATTCCTTTGGCGATTGTACTTTTGGGTGGAACCATGCTGGTGTTCATCGCCGTCCTGCATGGTTTTGGATTGGACTGGATTGTCCGGCGATACAAACGAAGGGCCGCGCATCTGCGCAGCGAAACTTGGCCTCCCCGTCTGGCCATCCTGGTTTTTGCGGGAACAATTTTCCTGATGCTGCTTCTGCATATGAGCGAAATCTGGATCTGGGGCCTCGTATTGCGAGGAGGCGGCCTGGTGAACAACCTGCACGAGGCGGTCTATTTCAGCGCCAATGCCTACACGACTTTGGGCATGGGATCAATGGCGCTGCCTTACTCGTGGCACGAACTCACTCCGATCATTGCAATCGCCGGCCTTTTTACCTTCGCCTGGACTACCAGCGAAATGTTCACCATCGTCGGCGACCAGCATGCGCTGGTAGACGAGTTGTCGGCCAAACGCATGACCGGCGATCGATCGAAGCATAGTTAGTCCTCGGCGTAGACTTCGGCATTGACGCCGGACACAACTCTTTTGTGCTGGAGCGGAGGGACAAGCATGGACTGGAAAGAACACGGCGTGAAGATCGTGCGCGCGGGCGAGCTGGACTCGAACACGCCCCAGACGCCTGGAATGACACGCGCGGCCGCCATTACTCACGCGCGCACTGGAGCCGCTAAGTTGTGGGCCGGAACGGTAGTGGTTCAGCCGCAGGCCAAAACGGGGCCGCACCATCACGGCGAACTGGAGACGGTGCTTTATGTCATCCGAGGCCGTGCGCGCATGCGCTGGGGCGACCACCTGGAGTTCTGCGACGAGGCCGGTCCCGGAGATTTCATCTACGTTCCGCCGTACGTCCCGCATCAGGAGATCAACGCACGCTCCGATATGCCGTGCGAGGCGGTGGTGGTGCGAAGCGGGCAGGACCCGATTGTCGTGAATCTGGAGATTGAGAGTCCCGAGCCGGCGAGTGAAAGCACCGGTGAAAAACCGTTCCATCCGCGGCGTTAACGTGGGTCCGTAACTACTTCGGATAGTTCCCTGGCCAACCATCACACCACGGTGTGACTTCAATCACCGCGTGCTGCCCTGCCCCGAATGAAAATGAAAATGGTTTTCAATTTCATATCGCCCCGGCGTGAGGGCTGTCATGTTCTCCTATCGCACTCTTCTACTTTCACGGCTTCACCTGTTGCTCGCTGCTACTCTGCTGACCGGCATCGCCGGCTCCGCCACGACCAAGCTGGGCGAATCGACTTCCGTGCAATTCCGCATGGAAGCTTTCAACGTATTCAATCACGCTCAGTTCTTTGGAGCGTCGTCTGTGAACGGCAACATCAGCAGTGTGGCCTTTGGACAGATCGTTAACGCCATGCCGCCGCGGCAGGTACAGTTCGCCGTGAAGTTCGCGTTCTGAATGGTGGTTACGGTCGCGGCGTCGGTGGCGGAGGCCACTCGACTACTCCGAGACGTCCGTCGGGCAGGTAAGTCAGCTCGGGACCGTACAAGCCGAGGAACTTACGCCGCCACCACATGCCGGTCGCGCGCTTCTCGGCCATCGAGGTGAACCAATATTGCCAGATCACGGTGCGCACGTACTTCGGAGGGGCACCGGCGAAAGAGATCGCCGTTAAACAGCGCCAGCACGTCGTGACTGTTCACCAGCAATCGCTCTTCGGCGCTGACCACGAACATGTTGTCACGCCAGTAGTCCAGCGACGCGAACCAAAGGTTCCACTCGAATCGCGGCTGATAGGGCGCGTAGATTCTCGGCGCCAATGACATGTCTTGCGGCTTGTAGCGGAACTGATACGCGGTCCAGTTCTCGCCGTCGTTCGAGCCCTGAAACTCAATCTCGTATCGTCCGCGCGTCATCACCGCGAACAATCCGTAACGATTGGCGATGCGAAAGGGATCAAGCGCGACGACTGGAAGACTCGGCAGCGGTGCCCGCGGCCATATGATCCAGAGCATCTGCAGTGTCGTCGCATAGAAGATCCACGTCAGCATGACGGCGGTGAGCGCAAGCTTGACGGCGCGTAAGCCGGGCTGGGCGAGACGGCACGGCCCTCCTCTACGGGAAGTTCAGTTGTCTCGCCGCGCTGCCCTCTTTGACATATGGCTTCAGCAGCAGGCAACCATCGCCGCAGGAACCGATCATCCAACAGCAACACTCCCAGCAACAGCACCAGGTAGTTCAGGAACGTGTAGTTCGCGGTGAGAATCACCGGAATCTGCCACGCCGTCACCACGAAGAAGCATGCGATCCGCCAGCGTCGTGGGAGAAACAACGCCCACACCAGCACCAACTCCAGACCCAACGTCGCGGCGGTCGCGAATGCGTGAAACCAGTGCGGAAGATGCTGCACATACCAGCCAATCCAGGTTGGCAGCGGGCCGTTCTGGTAGTACTCATCCATCGCGGTGAAATTGCGCCACTGGGTCTCGCCGCTGGCCAGTTTCACCATGCCCGACTCGAAGTAGATGCGGAACCACTCCCACTGCAGCAAGAAACAAGCTCGCGCGAATCGGCGGCCGGTTCCACGCGAATCCCGGCCTGCATACCCGGCTGGCGCGAAGAATAGCGAAAGGAATCCCGCTTCCAGCAACATTCCGTCCGACTGGTAGCTCGAGAAGTCCTGCGCCGCGCTGATAAACGACAGGAAGCACACGAAGCAGACGGCGAGCGTCGCCCGCGGCCAGAGGTTCAATACCAGCAGGAGCGCGGCGATTAGTCCGATCCAGCACACGGCCATGAGCATGTGCGAGCTGCTTGCGAACCAGAAGAGTGTCGGCGCGTACCAGAACCGCTTCAGCCCGAGTTTGCCCAAAGCTTCCAGGTATTCGCCCGCGGGCAGAATGCCTTCAGGCCCGATGAGGCCCTTGATCTGAAAAAGCAGCGGATAAAACGCCGAGAAGTAGATAAGACCGAGGCCGCGCAGAAAGAGCCAGCGTGGCAGCATCCGACCGTCAGGGCCATCGTCAGGCGAGAACAGCCAGCGGGTAACCGACGCGAAACTCCGCTCCATGGCAACGGATTATATGGGCATCGCAATCCCACAGCACTTTCGAGCTGCCTGAGAATCGACTCTGCCGTGACTAAAGTCATCGCTGGCGGTTGCCGCACCCAATAGCCTGCAATAGACAACTTCATCGGAGGCACCGATTTTCATGCAATACAAAAAGTTATGGATTGCGATGGGCCTGGTTATGCTCATCTCCTTCACCGTACTGGGAAGCGTCGGCTACAAGGCGATTAGCAATGGGCCGCCGATTCCCATCAAGGTGGTAACTGCCGACGGCCGCGTTCTGTTCACCGGCGAGACCATTCGCGACGGCCAAAACGTCTGGCAGTCGACCGGTGGCCAGGAAATCGGCACCATCTGGGGTCACGGCGCGTACGTCGCGCCCGATTGGAGCGCCGACTACCTGCATCGCCAGTCGGTCATCGTGCTGAATCGCTGGGCGCAGCAAGAGGGAGCCGCCAGCTACTTCTCGCTTCCGACTGAGCAACGCGCGGCGTTGCAGGCCCGCCTGACCGAACTCACGCGCCGCAACACCTACGACGCGGCAACCGACACCATCGTTCTTGACGAGGACCGCGCCGCTGCTTTCGACGAGCTGGCCGCGTACTACGGCGATATTTACGGCAAGGGCCGCAACGAATACGCCATACCAGCCGGCGCGTTAAGCGATGCCACCAAGCAGCACCAGATGGCCACGTTCTTCTTCTGGACAGCCTGGGCCGCGAGCACCGATCGTCCGGGGCAGGCGGTCACCTACACGCAGAACTGGCCGCATGAAGAGCTCATCGGCAATCGACCCACCGGGGCAACAGTCGTATGGAGCGTCATCAGCTTCGTTCTGCTGCTCGCTGGGATCGGCGGCATGGTCTGGTACTTCGCCTCGCAGGACCACAATCCATCTACGGGTATCATGCCGCGCCGCGATCCGCTGCTCGGTTTGAATCCGACGCCGTCGCAGAAAGCGACCGTGAAGTATTTCTTCGTCGTCGCGGCACTCTGGGTAGTGCAAGTCGGCTCTCGGTGCAATCGTGGCGCACTACGGAGTAGAAGGCAACGGCTTCTACGGTATTCCGCTGGCAAAGTGGCTGCCCTATTCCATAGCGCGCACCTGGCATTTACAGATCGGTATCTTCTGGATCGCCACCTCGTGGCTCGCAACCGGTTTGTACATTGTGCCGGCCGTGAGCGGCGCCGAACCTAAAGGACAGCGCCTCGGCGTCAACCTGCTCTTCGGAGCGGTCGTCGCAGTGGTCGTTGGCTCGCTCGCAGGCGAATGGATGGGCATCGAGCAGAAGCTCGGCAACCTCTGGTTCTGGCTGGGCTCGCAAGGCTACGAGTACGTTGACCTTGGGCGTCTGTGGCAAATCCTGCTCTTCGTCGGACTCACCTTCTGGCTGTGGCTCATGTGGCGCGGCCTGAAACCTGCACTCGCACGGCGCGACGAGAACCACTCGCTGCTGGTCTTGTTCTTGATCTCGAGTATCGCGATTCCGGTGTTCTACGCAGCCGGCCTGATGTACGGCCAGCGCAGTCCGCTCATCACAGCCGAATACTGGCGCTGGTGGGTGGTTCACCTCTGGGTCGAAGGCTTCTTCGAAGTGTTCGCCACCGTGGTGATTGCTTTCCTGCTCACTCGACTCAAGCTTCTGTCGGTCTCGACTGCAACGCGCTCGGTATTGTTCTCCACCGTCATTTATCTTTCCGGAGGCATCATCGGCACCTTCCATCACTTGTACTTCACCGGCGCTCCGAATGCGGTGCTGGCGCTTGGCGCGGTATTCAGTGCGCTGGAAGTTGTTCCGCTGGTGCTGATCGGCTTCGAGGCCTGGGAGAACATCCGACTGTCACGCGGCACCGCCGACAGTCCCTGGATTAGCGCCTACAAGTGGCCGATCTACTTCTTCGTCGCGGTGGCATTCTGGAACTTCGTCGGAGCAGGCTTGTTCGGCTTCATGATCAATCCACCAATCGCACTCTACTATGTGCAGGGCCTCAACCTAACCCCGGTCCATGGACACACCGCGCTGTTCGGCGTTTACGGAATGCTCGGTCTCGGACTGATGCTCTTCTGCCTGCGCGCTCTGCGGCCGGGGCTGAAGTGGAAAGACCGTCCGTTGGCCATCGCTTTCTGGTCGATCAACATCGGTCTGGCCGCGATGGTTCTGCTGAGCATGCTGCCCATAGGCCTGCTGCAAGCGTGGGCTTCGGTCGAATACGGCACGTGGTACGCACGCTCGTCTGAATTCATGCAGACCCCGATGCTGACTCGGTTGCGCTGGTTGCGCATGATCGGTGACACGCTTTTCGCCTTCGGTGCGCTCGTGCTCGGATGGTTTGTCCTCGGCCTCATGACCGGACATTCCTTCGACCACACCGCCACGCTGGACGAAGGTGAGTACTCTCATCGCACGCTCAATCAGGCCGAGGTCGAGGTCACAGTCGGCCGTTAACTCAGCAATTCGTCGTCACCGGATGCTGCCGGGGTCCCCCAGACCGGCAGCATGCCGGTGTTAGAACGTGACTTCTGCCGCCGTCCGCGCGGCCCACTATCCTTCTGGGCCGTACACAGGGATGGTTGCGCCGGTGATCTCGCCTCCAACTTCGCCCGCCAGCATCACTACCAGGTCCGCTACGTGCGAGGTCTTCACCCACTTCTCGAAGTTCGCTTTGGGCATTGCCGCGCGATTCGCCGCCGTGTCCATCGTTCCCGGCAAGATCACATTCGCCCGGATGTTTTTGTCCTTGTTCTCCAGCGCGACGGTTTGTACCAGCGACACCAGCGCCGCTTTCGAGGCAGAATACGCGCCAACGCCTGCGGCCGGTTGAACTGCTTGCCGGCTTCCAATCGCAATGATGCGGCCTTGGCCCGCGGCCCGCATCAAAGGCAACACAGCGCGCAGCACGTAAAACGCAGCGTTGAGATTGATGTCCATCATCCTCTTCCACGTTGCGTCATCGATCTCGGCGACGCTCGCGCCGCCGGCAAATCCGCCCATCACATGGACCAGAATGTCTATCCTGCCCAGCTTTGTGGTTACGTCAGCGATTACGCGGTGGACATCCTGGGAATCGGTCAGGTTCGCACTAAAGCGCCGAATTGCCGTATCGCCAGCCTCGGCCTTCCCACCGGTCCGATCGATTCCAATGACAGTCGCTCCGGCGGCAAGCAGACTGTTTGCCACCGCGGACCCCAGCGCGCCGCTCGCGCCGGTAACAATTGCCACTTGACCCTTGAGACTCTCGCCCATGATCATTCTCCTGCCAGCTAGAGTATAGGAGAACCACTTGACCAGTTCGTCTGTCGATCCTCACGCCCAACTCAAACAGGAAGCTGCCGAATATGCTGTGCAGTTCGTTCATTCGGGCATGATCGTGGGACTTGGTACCGGCTCGACCGCTATCTTCGCGACGCGCAAGATTGGTGAGTTGCTACGAAGCGGCGCGTTGCGGGACATCACCGGCTTCGCCACGTCGAAAGCGACTCTCGACGAAGCCATGCATCTTGGCATTCCCATCCTGCCAGACTCGCTGCCGAAGAAGATTGACGTTACCATCGACGGCGCCGATGAGGTCGATCCGCAGTTCAATCTGATCAAAGGCGGAGGCGGTGCGCTCTTTCGCGAAAAGATTGTCGCCCAGGCCAGCGACCGCGAAATCATCGTCGTAGACGAGAGCAAGCTCTCGCCATGCCTGGGCACCCGCTTCGCCCTGCCGGTGGAGGTAAGCCGGTTCGGATGGGAGTCGCAGATGCGCTATCTCGAATCGCTCGGCGCCCGCGCGGTCATCCGCAACAACAAGGACGGCTCACAGTACGTTACCGATTCCGGCAACATGATTGTCGATTGCAACTTCGGCCCAATTGGCGATGTTTACGAGCTTGCCCGCAAGCTGGAATCCAGAGCCGGGATTATCGAGCACGGATTGTTTCTCAACATAGCCACCGATGTGATCGTCGCGGCTACGGAAGGTGTTAGACACCTTAAGCGGACGCCCTGACGGCCGGACATCTCCTGAACGTGCGGTCTAGCTGAACTTCACAACGGCGAAGATGAGGAAGGCGACCTGGGCTGCGACCAGCGAGATCCAGACCTTCTGACGCAACCGCGACCGCGAGATGTCGCGCTTGAACTGCATCTGGGCCGCGATGACGTCCAGCGTAAACTCAGGCATGACCGGCGCCAGCTCGGCCACTGCTTCCGGGAGCGAGATAGGTTACGGCCTCGGCCGGCACGTCCGGTAGATACACCTTAGGCGTATCGAGCAGTGACGACCAGTCGAGAATTTGCAGCCATGTGTTGGCGCCGTACGCGGTGACCGGTTCTGAGGTGACATCGAGCGGGGGAAGCATCTCGGGCGACAGTCGGTCGCGCAGGCTTCCCAGCAAGGAATGCCACCATGGATGCGCGAGGTCTTCGCCCAGGAGTTCGCCAATGTCGATGGCAGACGATGTCAATTCCAGCGGCGGCAGAACTTCCGGAGATACCACATCGGCAATGTTGGTAAAGACAGTGCGAAACCACGGCCGATCCAGTTGATCGCCCAGCAACATGCCCACTTGCATCGGCTTCGAGGTGAGTTGCAAGGGTGGCAAGCGCTCCGGCGCAACACGGTCGATGACGTTCAACACCAGCGAGCGCCACAGCGGGACCGTCAAAGTTTCGGGAGGAGCGAAATCCAGGTTATTCATCGACTGACATCATGATATCAGCGCGCACCGATTCGTAGCCACAAGCCATCTCCTAAGAGGCCTGGTCAGGGAAAACAGCAAGTACTCATTCCTCACGCAGCACCTGCATGGGATCGGTCCGCGACGCCCGCCACGCTGGAACCAGGGCCGCGAATCCTGCGACGACGAACATCAGAAATATGACGCCGGCAAAGGTCATGGCGTCGAAGCTGGAGATGCCGTACAACATTCCTGAGAGCAACTTTCCCGCACCCGCGGCAAGAACCAATCCACAAACGCAGCCCAGCAACGTGACCCGCAACCCTTGCAGCAAATATCGGCCCGCAATCTGCCGACGCACTGCGCCGAGCGCGAGGCGCAGTCCGATTTCGCGCCTTCGCAAGGTGACGAAGTAGCTGAGGGTTCCGTAGAGGCCGATGCAGGCGAGGGAAACCGCGGTGAGCGCAAACATCGTAAGCAAGATGGTGCGCAGGCGATTCTCAGAGTAAGCATCGATCAGGTGCGCCTGCAATGGCATCAGGTCGAATACCGAGCGGCTTGGCTCCACTCGCAGGATGGTGCGACGAATGGTGTCCGCCATGGTCATCGGCTCACCGCGAGTACGCAGGAGGTAATACCGGTTGGGCGAAGCTGCGCTTACGCACCAGTACACCGTAGGCATCGGCTCGGCATGGAGACCCTGCTCGCGTGCGTCACTCACGATGCCGCGGATTTCTCCGGTAACGGGATACGACGTAGTGGCGCCAAAGACAAGATGATGACCAAGCGCGGGCATGGTCGAAAAGTATTGGCGAGCGAAGCTGCGGTTCACGACGATGCCGGTTGAACCCTCGGTGTAGCGGCAGCCTTCGCCCTCGAGCACGGGAATGCGCAAGACATCGAAGTAGCCGGGAGAAATAAAGCGACTGTCAGCGACCATCTTTCGCGAGACGTCGTCCTGCCCTTCGGGAAATTGCAGCTCGGCCTTGTAGTCACCGGGCACTCCAGGCAAGTTTGATGTAGTCGCGGCAGCCTCAACTCCGGGAACAGCGCGCAGCGTGTCGAGCAGACGATTCACGCGCTGCTCCAGAGCCTTCATGTCCGACGTTTCGGCCCACGACCCGCTGATGTGAAGGGTTAGTACGTGGTTGGGATCGAAGCCGGGCGAGACGCGGCCCAGTTCCTGGAAGCTGCGCAGAAGAAGCCCGGCGCCGAACAGCAAGGTCACTGCCAGGGCAACCTGCACGCCGACGAGCACCCACTGCATGGGATTGTGTGCCGCGACCTGGGTGCGACTGTGCTGGGCCAGCGACCCGGCGAGTCCGCGGGTTGCACGCCAGGCGGGAAGCAATCCGCACAGGAAGGTAACAGCCAGCGCGCAGAACAGCGAGTAGCCGACTATGCGCCAGTCGAGTCGAATCTCTTCGACTCGGGGCAAATCCTGCGCCAGTGCCCGGAAGACCGAGGAAGATGCGGCGGCAACCATCAGGCCCAATAGCGTGCCGGCCAGCGATAGCACGAACGTCTCGGTAAGAAGTTGCGCCATGACGGTGCGTCGTGAGGCGCCGAGCGAAAACCGTACGGAGATTTCATGCTCACGGTCGCTATTTCTCGCTAGTAAGAGCGCGGCGATATTGGTGCAAGCAATCAAGAGCAGAAGAGTGACTGAGCCGAACAGAAGCCAAAGCGAGCGACGTATGCCTGCGATGGTGTTTTCCTTGAGCGGTTCGAGTCGAACCGCCAACTTGGCGTCTGTCTTGGGGAACTGCCTGCCCAGCTGGTTCTGCACGGTGACCATGTCAGCTTGCGCACTCTGGACACTGACTCCTGGCTTCATCCTGGCGACGACGGTATACCAGGTCGAAGCGCGGTCTTGCGAATAGGGAGAGTCGAAGGGCGCAACCAGCCAGGCATCGACGTCGGCGGAAGGAAACTGGAAGCTTGCGGGCATGACGCCGATGATCTGACTTGACGAGGAGCCGAAACGCAGGCTCTTGCCCAACACGTTGGGATTGCCGCCGAAGCGGCGCTTCCAGAGGCGGTTGCTGATGATCAGGACATTCGGGCCGTTGGCCTTTTCTTCTTCTGCTGTGAAGTCGCGGCCCAAAGCGGGGCTAACGCCCATGACTTGCAGAAATCCAGGGGTAACGAAAGCACGGGTCAGTTTCTCGGGGAGTTCGCCGGAAAGTTCCGATCCATCCTCGGTGAAGTACCCGCTCACGGCCTGGAGGGTCGAGCTCATGCGGCTCCAGTCGTGCACACGTACTGGCGCTACGAACTCATTCGGGTTCTTACCCGCCGGCTCGTACTGGCGCAGCAGGAGCAACTCTTCGCTATGAGGGAATGGCAGCGGACGC
The DNA here is from genome assembly GCA_963738905.1 of uncultured Acidobacteriaceae bacterium. GTDB lineage: Bacteria > Acidobacteriota > Terriglobia > Terriglobales > Acidobacteriaceae > DASRAA01. The sequence goes on along the minus strand of CAVTYG010000002.1, from coordinate 70,877 downwards.
AGTAATACAGCATCGATCGCCGAGAACACTGCGCTGTTGGCGCCGACGCCTAGAGCGAGCGTCAAGATTACAGCGGCAGAGAACCCGGGCGCCCTACGGATGAGGCGAAAGCCAGCTTTCAGGTTGGCGCGGGCGCGCTCGAGCATGCTGACGACATGCACATCGCGCAACGATTGTGCAGCTTGTTCCTTGCCGCCGAATTCCAGCAGGGCCTGACGATGGGCTTCCTCGGGGGTCATGCCCTGCTCCACGAAGTCGCGGGTGACCTGGTCGATGTGGAATTGCAGTTCGCGGTCGAACTCCTGCTCGCGGCGGTTGCGGTCGAACAAGCGAAACCAGCTCATATGCGTCTCCTACTGCGCCGTCCGCAAGATCAGAGTGATGGCATCGCTCAGGCGCCGCCAGTTCTGTTCTTCTTGCGCGAGCTGCTTGCGTCCCTTGGGGGAGAGCTTGTAGAACTTCGCGGGCCGGCCAGTCTCTGACTCACTCCAACTAGCGGTGAGCCAGCCGCGCTTCTCCAGCCGATGCAGCGCCGGGTAAAGGGAACCTTGCGGCACTTGCAGCGCTTCCCGGGACATCTGCCGGATGCGCTGGGAGATGCCGTAGCCATGCAGCGGCCCCAGCGCGACAATCTTCAGGACCAGGAGGTCCAGCGTTCCCTGCAAGAGATCGGATTTATCGGGCGGCAAGCTTGACCTCCAGACGTTCTACACGTGTAGCATAACTAGGTATTAGACGATGGCCCGACGAGTTTGTCAACGGCCCGGGTCGAAGCATCCAAAAGGCGGAGGCGCGTGGCCTCCGCCTTGATCACCTTGGACATAAGTGCTGGGACATCGGAAGGCACTTTGGCGCTCTTTTGGCCGCGCCGGTTCCGCACTATACTGCAGGCATTCGCCCGTAGATGTTCGGGACTCCTAACCGTGCAGTTGCCCATTGGGAGGTTCCATGTCTTTCCTCTACGTCACGATTGCTGCTATAGCCGTAGTCAGCCTGGGTTTGGTGCTGCGATATTACGGTCCCAGGTTGAAGAATCCGCCAATCTATGGACCGCCCGGGCCGAGACCGCGGGAATTGTTCGTGGCCGAGGCGGGAAACAACGCAATTTCCGTGTACGCCATCGATGAGCGGGGCCTTCTCCAATCACCAGCGCTGCGCAGGATTGTGGATGATCCAGCGCAAAACCCCGTTACGCATCTGGTAGCCCCGTACGACATCTTCGTAGACACCACATATACGTTTGTGCTCAACAATGGGACGGACGCGGAAGGGGCCGTGGTTCCGGAAGTGGATGCGATCGTGATTTTTGGAAACGACAAAAATGGCGCGGCGCCGCCAGACTATAGCTGGTATCAGGTCACTTTTGAGCCCATTTTGTTCAGCTGCCTCACGGTGACGCGCGCGCAGCCAGACTCGCTGCTTCTGGGCGTAAATTTTCCTGATCCACTAGTGATGCAACTGCAAAAATTTCCGTTGCAGCCCAACGATCAGGGGCAGGCGGGGTCGCTGACGAATAGCCGGTTTGGCATCATTTCCGGCATCGCCGCTAGCGAATCCAGCTTCTATGTACTCACGCAACCTGCACCCGGCAATCAGCCGGGCACGCAGCCTACTGCGTTGCCCAATGGACCGATGCTGCTGTTCTTCGAGAGTTCGCCGCGCTTCATGAACGCGGGAGAGGTTGCGGCGACCCGTACAATAGCGGGGCCCAACACACTAATGAGCCAGCCTCAGCGGATCACAGTGGACCGAAATGGATTCGTGTACGTGACCAACTGGGGAAATGGAGAATTCACGGGGAGCGTGACCGTATACGATCCCATGGCTGACGGCGATGTATTGCCGGTACGGAGGATCGGCGGACCCGATTCGAGGCAAACGCGGTTGGGCCGTCCGCTCGGGATCGCTGTGAGTGATGACGGATTTATCTTTGTGGCCGATACGGATTTAATCAAGGTATTCCGACCGGATGATAACGGTGACGTAGTGCCTTACCAAGTGCTTGATGTGGGTGACGGCAGCAACGTCACGGGCCTCGCGTTCCACATCCCGCAGTGAATGAGTCAGCGCGCCCACTCTCGCTGAGGAGACCAATCACTATCGGAAGAAAAAGCGGAAGCACCTGGCTTCCGCTTTATCTTCTAACTTCACAACTGAATACCGGCGGCCGTCGGCTCCCTACAGCGCGCTCATGTTCGACAGGAACTCGCCGTTGGAACGCGTCTTGCCCAGCTTGTCAATGAGCAGTTCCATCGCTTCGACGGGAGAGAGCGGGTTCAGCACCTTGCGGAGGACCCAGATACGCGCCAGGTCTTCCTTGGGGATGAGCAGCTCTTCCTTACGCGTTCCGGAGCGCTGAATGTCGATGGCCGGGAAGGTCCTCTTATCGACCAGTTTGCGGTCGAGAATGATTTCCATGTTGCCCGTGCCCTTGAACTCTTCGAAGATCACATCGTCCATGCGGGAGCCGGTTTCGATCAGCGCGGTGGCGATGATCGTCAACGAGCCCCCCTCTTCGATGTTGCGGGCCGCCCCGAAGAAGCGCTTCGGACGCTGCAGCGCATTTGAATCGACACCGCCGGAGAGGACCTTGCCGGATGGCGGAACGATAGTGTTGTAGGCACGCGCCAGACGCGTGATCGAGTCAAGCAGAATGACGACGTCGCGCTTGTGCTCGACCAGACGCTTGGCCTTCTCGATGACCATTTCGGCGACCTGAACGTGGCGCGCGGCGGGCTCGTCGAAGGTGGAGGAGATGACCTCGCCTTTCACCGAACGCTGCATGTCAGTAACTTCTTCGGGACGCTCGTCGATGAGCAGAACGATGAGCACGACCTCAGGATGGTTGGTCGTGACGGAGTTCGCCAGGTTCTGCAACAGCATGGTTTTGCCGGTGCGCGGCGGTGCGACGATAAGACCGCGCTGTCCTTTGCCCACCGGGGTGAGCAGATCCATGACGCGGGCGCTGATGTTTTCCTTCACCGTCTCGAGCTTGATGCGCTCCTGCGGGTACAGCGGCGTCAGGTTGTCGAAGAGAATCTTGTTGCGCGCTTCGTCGGGCGATTCAAAGTTAACGGCCTCGATTTTGACCAGCGCGAAGTACTTTTCGCCCTCGTGTGGAGGACGTACCTGTCCGCTGATGGTGTCACCGGTCTTAAGGTCGAACTTACGAATTTGCGACGGGGAGACATAGATGTCGTCCGGGCCGGGAAGGTAGTTGTAGTCGGGAGAGCGGAGGAAACCATAGCCGTCAGGCAGGATTTCGAGGACGCCTTCGGCGAAGATGTGGCCCTCTTTTTCGCTCTGGGCCTGCAGTATCTTGAAGATGAGGTCCTGCTTGCGCAGACCGCTGGCACCGGGCAGATCGAGCTGGCGCGCGATCTTGGTCAGCTCGGTGATGTTTTTTTCTTTGAGTTCTGAGATTGTCATTGTCACCTACGGGGATTTACAGAAAGGCAGGATGGGGTAGTGCGGAATCGCGCCGAAGCGCGGCGCGCTTAAGCAGCGCGCCGTTGGGCTTCGGATGCGGTCTCCGGTTCCAGAATGATTTCCTGGCGCTCCGAGCCGGCGATCCGGTTCAACACCTCATTGGTGGTGTCCTGGATGCGGGTGCTGGGGCGATGAAACTTGCGCGTCGCCTTCGACGCAAGCTGGCAAAGCGTGTAACGGTTACGTAATGTATGAACTGCTTCAAAAACTAATTCAGACCGCATGATGTCTCCTTGTGCTCTGATAACTTGTCCGGTGCCTGCCTCTACCTGGGCGAAGACTCTGAGGAGATCGTCTTGGTAGGACCAGCCCATTACCGGTGACAGGCGACGCTACTTCGATGCCGTCTACCTGCCAAGAGGTGCGTTTCTTTCCAGTTCCCTGAACCCCAGCCGCGATCCGCAAGTGAGCGCAGACAAATCCTGTCGCTGTATCACGTACGCAGCCTGCACGCTGTCGTGCGGCATCAAGCTTTCCTGATTCCCTGATGGTGGCGTTCAGTGTGTGGCCGCTAGTGGGCGGGACGCCGGGACTGGAACCTACGGATGAAGCGCAACTCGGAAAGAAATAAGTTATCCGGGTGCAGGCCCATAGTCAAGAAAAATCTTCCACCGTCTCCGCTCGGAACCTTAGCTGCCAACTTAGACGCCGACCTCGGGAAAAGGTCTCGCAGTTTCTAACCCACGAAGCCTCAATATGTTGCGAAAGCCTCGACAAAGTGCCAGACGGTGTATTCCAGCCCTTGGGAAGCGCTCCCGCTACGATTATTGGTCAAATAACTCTGTTCCTTATGCCCAAAATGTACGGTCCAAGGTGCGATATTGGATGGCCTCGGCGATATGGCCGGGCTCAATGGATTCCGAGGATGACAGGTCAGCGATGGTGCGGGAGACCTTCAGGATACGGTCGTGGGCGCGCGCGCTGAGACCCTGTTTTGCCATGGCCCGCTCCAGAAGGTGCTCAGACTCGGTCCCCAGATCGCAATACTTGCGAATTTCGCGGGAGCCCATCTGGGAATTGGCGTAGATTCGCTCGCCGCCACGGGCAAACCGGTCGAGCTGTAACTCGCGAGCTTTCAGGACCCTCTTCCTGACTTCCGCGGAGCTCTCCGGCGCAATGTTGCTTCGGAGCTCGCGGTAATTCACCGCCGGCACGTCGATATGAATGTCGATGCGATCGAGAAGTGGGCCCGATATCTTCGAGATGTAGCGCTGGATAATCATCGGCGTGCAATGGCATTCGCGGGTGCGGTCGTTGAAGTAGCCGCAAGGGCATGGGTTCATGGCCGCGACCAGCATGAAGCGCGCGGGGAAGCTGAGCGACATGGCGGCGCGGGCGATGGTTACGGTGCCGTCCTCCAAGGGCTGGCGCATCACTTCGAGGACGTTGCGTGGAAATTCGGGCAGCTCGTCGAGAAACAGCACGCCATTATGCGCCAGCGACACTTCTCCGGGGCGCGGGATCATGCCTCCGCCAATCAGGCCAGCATCGGAGATAGTGTGGTGGGGGGAGCGGAAAGGCCGGATTCCCACCAGCCCACTAGTCGAGTCGAGTACTCCGGCGACGCTATGGATCTTCGTCGTTTCCAGCGCCTCTTCGAACGTCAAGGGCGGGAGAATCGTGGGAAAACGCTTCGCCAACATGGTCTTTCCGGAACCGGGAGGACCAATCATCAGGAGGTTGTGGCCACCTGCGGCCGAGACTTCGAGGGCGCGTTTGGCGGTCTGCTGGCCGCGAACATCTTTGAAATCAACGGTGAAGTCTTGCGATGAATCGAGTAGTGCCTGGGTGTCAACTTTGAGGGGCTGGATACCATTGCCCGTGTTGAGCAACTGCACGACGTCGATCAAGGAGCGAACGGGATAGACGTCGACTCCCTCGACCACGGCGGCCTCGCGGGCATTCACTTCCGGCAGAACCAGCTTGCGGATCTTGTTGCTGCGGGCGGTGATGGCAATCGGCAGGGCACCACGTACGCCGCGTAGTCCGCCGTCCAGGGAAAGCTCGCCGACAAACAGCGCGTCGTCTGGAGGTGCGTTGCGGAGCCCGCCATAGGCGCCGAGGATGCCGAGCGCCATGGGCAGGTCGAAGCCAGAGCCTTCCTTGCGAAGGTCTGCGGGGGCCAGGTTGATGGTGGTGTCGGAGGGCGGAACGTCGTACCCGCTGTTCTTCAAGGCGGAGCGCACGCGTTCGCGGCTTTCGCGTACCGCGGCGTCGGGAAGTCCCACGGTCATGAAGTGGGCATCGTCGGACTTGACGGGCGAGACGTCAACCTCGACCTCGATGAGGTTGGCATCGATACCATAGACGGCGGCGCTGACGGTCTTATAGAGCACGGGGAATGCTTCCCCGCTTTGATACCAGAAGGTAACCTGCAATGATGTGACCCTACTCACCCGGCTTGGTGACAGCCGGATGAGTAGAGGGTTGCTAGTTAGGGGTTGGAGAGGGGTTGAAGAAGTAAAGGCGGAACCCGTATCGGAAGCGCAGCGCCCAGTTGCACCACCGAGACCTTATGAGTCCTAAGAATTCCGCCTAACCGACGAAGTTCACAGCTCTATGAGGAGTGTGACGCCTGCACAATCTGCCTGCCGCCCGTGCGGCAAACATCCCATTGGCGGGATTGTTACATCGGCGACGGTGGAAGCGTATCCCCCTTCCATCGTAGGGGCCTACAACTTAGGTTGTAAGGTGTACAAAACTTGCGCAATTGGAGAGCAGTTGCCGGCTAGCAGTTGTCAGTTGTCAGCTTTCAGTTGTCGGCAAGGAAGGGGCACCTGCCATGCCCCCTAAACGTCATCCTCGTTCCCTAGCGGCTGGCAGTAGCCGACGCGTTTTCCGTATGCATGCCGAGGGACGCCGCACTCTCCTGCGCATCCACGACTGCTATGGTGGCAACGTTTACCACGTCCTCGACCTCTGCGCCACGCTGGAGCAGGTGTACGGGCTTCGCCATCCCCGAGAGGATGGGGCCCAGCACTTCTCCACCGCCAAGCTGGGGAAGAAGTCTGGCTGCGATGTTGCACGATTGCAGGTCGGGGAAGATGAGCACATTCGCGCCGCCCCTGAGCTGGCTGAAGGGAAACGCTTCCGCCATCTTCTTGCGATTGACCGCGAAATCGGCCTGTACTTCGCCGTCGATGATGAGCGTGGGATCGGCGTAGCGCACGAGCTCGACGGCGCGCCGCACCTTGTCGCAGAGGGGATGCTTCGTGCTTCCGAAGTTGGAGAACGAGAGCATGGCCACTCGCGGTTCAACATCGAAGCGGCGGGCCTCCTGCGCGGTGCAGATGGCGATTTCGGCGAGGTCTTCCGCGGTGGGCTCGATGTTGACCGTCGAATCGGCGAGGAAATAAAGGTCGCCCTTGCGGGTGACCAACAGGTAGATGCCGCACACTTTGTGGATGCCTTCGCGCACTCCGATGACCTGGAGCGCCGGGCGGAGAGTGTCGGGGTAGTTCTTCGTCACGCCGGAAACCAGGGCGTCGGCGTCGCCCATGCGCACCATCATGGAACCGAAGATGCTGCGATGGTTCATCTGCTCCTGCGCGGAAATCTGGGTCACGCCCTTGCGTTGGCGCAACCGATAGTAAGCCTCGACGTACTCGTTCAGCCGGGGATGCCGCTCCGGCTGCACCACGATTGCCCCTTCGAGCGAGATACCCAACTCCGCGGCGGCTTTCTCAACCGCGTCGCCGTGCCCCAGGAGGACGGGAATCGCAATCTTCTCTTCCAGCAAAACGTGGCAGGCGCGAAGGATCTTCTCGTTCTCGCCTTCAGTGAAGACAACGCGCTTGGGGTTTGCCTGCGCTTTGTGGATCATAATGCGCATCAGTTCGTGCGCCTTGCCCAGCCGCTTCTCCAGTTCTTCGCGGTACTCGGCGAGATCGACAGGCTTCTGGGCAACGCCGGTCTCCATGGCGGCCTTCGCTACCGCCGACGCCTCCCACACCAACACGCGCGGATCAAACGGCTTCGGGATGATGTAGTCGCGACCGAACTTCAGCCGCTCCACGCTGTAGGCGCGGCACACCGAGTCGGGTACATCTTCTTTCGCCAGCGCTGCCAAGGCGTAGGTCGCCGCCAGTTTCATCTCTTCGTTGATGGTGGTGGCGTGGACGTCGAGGGCCCCGCGGAAGATGAACGGGAAGCCCAGCACATTATTGACCTGGTTGGGAAAATCGGACCGCCCGGTAGCCATGATGATGTCGTCACGCACGGCACGAGCTTCGTCATAGGTAATTTCGGGATCGGGATTCGCCATAGCGAAGACAACCGGATTCGGCGCCAGCGAGGCGATGATCTCGGCCGTGAACGCTCCCTTGGCGGACAGTCCCAATAGAACATCGGCCCCGTCGGCGGCTTCGGCGAGGGTGCGCTTCTCGGTCTCGTACGCGAACCGCTCCTTGTAGGGGTTCATCCCCTCTTTGCGGCCCTTGTAGATCACACCCTTGGTATCAACCATGGTGATGTTTTCGCGCTTTGCACCCAAACAGATGTAGTGCTCAGCACAGGAAATGCCCGACGCTCCCGCGCCGTTTACCACGATCTTCACCTGGTCCATCTTCTTGCCGACCAGTTCCACGGCGTTCACCAGCGCTGCTCCTGAAATAATGGCAGTACCGTGCTGGTCATCGTGGAAGACCGGAATCTTCATCGTCTTCTTCAGTGTCTCTTCGATGTAGAAGCATTCCGGCGCCTTGATGTCTTCCAGGTTGATTCCGCCGAAGGTGGGCTCAAGCAGTTCGCAGGTCTTGATGATTTCGTCGGCATTCTTGGTGTTGAGCTCGATGTCGAAGACGTCGATGTCGGCGAAGCGTTTAAACAGCACGCCCTTCCCTTCCATGACGGGCTTCCCGGCCAATGCGCCAATGTCTCCCAAGCCGAGTACGGCGGTGCCATTGCTCACGACCGCGACGAGATTGCCTTTCGCGGTGTAGCGGTAGGCATCGAGAGGATTCTTGGCAATTTCCAGGCACGGCTGTGCGACGCCGGGGGTATAGGCGAGGCTCAAATCGCGCTGCGTACGGCACGGCTTGCTGGAAATGACCTCGACTTTGCCGGGCCGCGTCCCCTCGTGGTAGTCAAGGGCTTCCTGTTTCGATATCGACATGACAGTCTCCGTATGAATGCGTGTTTCGCTAGCTTCATGATGGGCTGTCGGGTATGGAGAGTAGTAGTGCAGATGTCACAAGCAGGTGTGAGCTAGCGCATAGGGCTTAGGCCCTTAGCAGAATTCCCACGATGCTGGCTGACATAAGATTCGCCAGCGTGCCCGGCGATCATGGCGCGGAAACCCAGCTTCGCGAGATCGTGACGCCGATTGGGGGCTAGTGCGCTCAGGCCACCAATCTGAATTCCAATGGAGCTGAAGTTGGCGAAGCCGCAAAGTGCAAAGGTCGCGATGGTGAACGATCGCGGATCGAGAGACGCTTTCTCGGCGCCCAGCTTGGTAAACGCCACGAGCTCATTGAGCGCCATCCGGGTGCCCAGCAGGTTGCCGACGGCCAGACAATCGTGCCACGGAACCCCAATCAGCCACGCCACGGGCGCAAACAGCACGCCGAAGATGGATTCCAGCCGCGCCGGGAACCACGGTATGCCATGCGCCGCAAGAAAGTTGTGCGTGCCTCCAAGAATGCCATCGACCAACGCAATGAGCGCCAGAAACGCGATCAGCATCGCAGCGACATTCAGCGCGAGGTGCAAGCCGTCCGTAGTTCCTTTCGTAATAGCGTCGAGGACGTTGCTATCTTTGCTCTCAAACTGAAGGTCGTCGAGTTTCGTGGTCCCTGCCGTAAGCGGAGTTTCAGTCTCGGGCACCAGCATCTTGGCGATGAGGATTGTGCCCGGAGCAGTCATGATGACCGCCGCCAGCAGGTGGCGCGCCTCTGCGCCAAAGGCGATGTAGGCGCCCATCACCGCACCAGAGATGTGCGCCATGCCCGCGGTCATGATGACCATCAACTCCGACATCGTTACCGTTTCGAGATACGGTCGGATGGTCAGCGGCGCTTCGGTCTGTCCCATGAAGATGCTGGCGGCAACGTCCATGGACTCGACACCACTCGCCCCCATGAAGCGCATCATCACCTTGGCGAGTTGCTTGATGACGAACTGCATGACGCCGTAGTGATAGAGGATCGCAAAGAACGCGGCAATGAAGATGATGATCGGCAACACCTGGAACGCGAAGATGAAGCCGTACTGCGAGACTTTCGCGCCTAAGGGCCCGAAAACAAACTCCGACCCGGCAAACGAATAGCTCAGCAGTTGCTTGACCGCATCGCCGGCGGCGGCAATCGCTCGCACTCCCCACGCCACCCGCAAAACCATCAGCGCAAAAAGGATTTGCAGAGTCAGGCCAATGGCAACGGTCTTGATGCGTATCGCTTTACGGTTCGTGGAAAACAGGTAGGCAAAAAGCAGGATGGCAAGGATGCCGAGCACACCCGTTAGCCGCCCCATGCGGTCTCCAAAGGACTCTCCATTGTTCTATGTTCTACTCCGCAGGAGCGCCCAACTCACGTAAAATCGCCACCCCGGAACTTGTCCCGATGCGATTGGCGCCGGCGTCCACCATCTCGGCCAGATCGGCTGCGGTACGAATGCCTCCGGAAGCCTTGACGCCGATCTCATGTCCGACCACGCCACGCATCAGGGCAACATCGGCCGCGGTAGCGCCGCCGGCAGCGAATCCGGTGGAAGTCTTCACGAAGTCCACTCCGGCCTCGGCGGCGAGAGCGCACGCCAGTATCTTTTCTTCCTGCGACAAGAGAGACGACTCGATAATCACTTTCAGAATCGCTCCATGCGAGTGCGCCATCCTGACCAGACTGCGAAGCTCGGTCTGCACCAGCACGCGATCGCCCGACTTCAGCGCGCCGATGTTGAGCACCATGTCGAGCTCTTGCGCGCCGTTCTGCGCGGCGGCTTCGGCTTCCAGCAACTTGGTCACGGTTAAGTTAGCGCCCAGGGGAAATCCGATAACGGTTCCGACCTTCACCGGCGATCCGTGTACCTGTGACACAGCCAAGCGTGACCCATGCCGGATTCACCATGACCGAGTAGAAACCGTATCGCTTGGCCTCGGCGCAGAGACTGGTAATGTCGCGCCGCGTGGCGGTGGAACTAAGCAGAGTGTGGTCGATGAGATTGGCGACTGCATGCCAATCTTGTAAGAGGGCCGCGGTATCCCGTCCCAGGGCCAGAGTGTGAACCGACATAAGCTCCGGAGATTTTACGACGACTTCTCACTTTCGACGATGCAAATATCAGGCAAATTTCGGTGCCGGCCGGCAAAATCGAGCCCGTAACCCACCACAAACGCGTCAGGAATCTCAAAACCCACATAATCGCCCTGAATCGGCACGCTACGCCGTGACACTTTGTCGAGCAACGCGGCGATTTTTATCGACTTGGGCCGGTGCTGCAAGAGTTGCTCCCTGAGAAAAGACAGCGTCATTCCGGTATCCAGAATGTCTTCGATCAGGATGACGTTCTTGCCTTCCATCGAGTGGTCAACGTCCTTCAACACCCTTATGTTGCCGCTTTGCTCGCGAGAGTTGCCGTAACTGGAAACCGACATAAAGTCGAAGCTGGCTTCGAGCTTGATTTCGCGCGCGAGATCGGCAAGAAAGATGACTGCGCCCTTCAGCACACCGACGAGCACAACCGGCTCGCCGGCAAAATCCTGGGTAATGCGCGTGCCCAACTCGGCAATCTTGTTTGCGATCTGTTCCCGCGTGAGCAGGACTGTTAGTTTGTCCACGTTGGCCGTTACCAGCAGAAACACGAATGCTAGAGAATCGCCCGAAGAAACTCAACTGCACAGACGAGCCGGCTGCAGTGATGTACACAAGTTATTCACTTTTGTCCTCTTGAGTGCTCGCCGGCTTTACCTTCGATCCGCGTCTTTTGCGGATGGCGAGCGCCCAGTTGAAAGACCTGCTTTTTCGAATGAGTGAGACGGTCAGATGGTGTCGGATAACTGATGGACAGCTGACGTTACGAATCTTACTCATTCGAACGGCAGGAATGAGCGGGGTGCCCGGACCGCCAAGGTCGTTTCTCACTTCGCTGGCTCGCTGGAGAGGTGAGGTCGGACACGAGTGCGAACCCGAAACGTCGCTTGCTTGGGTTGCTGTTGATAAATCGCCAACTCGCACGCAATCCGCCCGAGGCATGGTTTTGGGGCTACCTACGATATGGCCTGTTCTCGCCAGCTATCTGCGAGCAACCGGCGAGACAGTCCACTTTTACGGCTTGCCGACTTCTCGTCAAGTTGGCTCGCTTCGAGCTTCGAGGGCAGCAAGAGAATCAGCTAATCCATTCGGTGAGAACATTCAAGTCTTAGGCATCGGAACAACCTCGTCTCGGGGGCAGCACATGCGAACGATAACGTCCTTTACCATTCGCGCTCCGGGTTGGCACCCCCCAGGCGGGGGCTTTTTGGCTCACTTATCCGAGATGCGAGAATGAGCGTCATACGCTCCTGGCTCTTAGTAGCTGCATTGGCGCTGGAGGTCTAAAATGCTGTGCGTCCGCGGTACGTTCCTAGCGGCAGCAATTTCACTCACACTTGTTTCTTCCCCCAGTACAGCCCAGCAGGCGGAAGACCAGCGGCCGTCCGGACTTGCTCATTCGGAGTGGGCAGCTACCGGTGGCCACGGCTGGGACGGAATAGCCGCCGTAATCCTGGAGGGGACCATGACAGAGGGTGGCGTGCCCGGTAGATTTGAAAAGACCATCGACCTGCGCACGGGGAACAGCCGCATGCTCCACGAGACTGGCCCAATGCGGGCACTGACAGGCTATGACGGAGTGACCTGGGGTGCTGCCAACGGTATCGTCAATTCGGTCGACCTGCCTCCTCTGGTGCAAGACGCTCGATCGCAGGCGTTCGTCGATCGTGCGGGATGGCGAAGCGAGACTGGCTTCACCATTAGCAAGGCTGAACCAGGCAATCACGCCGAAGTTGTGCACTACGTTCCAGTTGGAGGTAGTGAGGTCGAAGTAACATTCGACTTGACGGACCATCTGGTTAGGCAAGTCGTGGTCCAGACCGAAGACGGGCCGCTCACGATCACCTACAGCGACTGGCGTCGCGTTGGGAAGGTAAGCTTTCCATTCCGCAGAGTTGAAACTTCTAACACCGGCGAAACCACCACGTTCGAAGTCAAGCGTGTGCGCCTGCTCAGCAAGCTCCCGCCGGATAGTTTGGCGCGGCCTGCGAGATCACCCCATGGCCGGCTCGTCTCTGTCGAGGGAGCACGTATTCCTTTTCGCTATGCGGGATGGCACATCCTCGTCTCCGCCCGGGTTAACGACGTGCCGGCGGACGTGGTGTTTGACACGGGCGCGGCCAACTATTTCTCTCCCGCATGGTCCGAGCAGTTTGGCCTGAAGGTCTCGGGTGGACTGAATCTCAGCGGCGTCGGCGAATCAAGCACGGCAGGCGGATATGCGGTGGCGAAGAAGATATCTCTAGGATCCGCGGAGTTATCAGACGAGGTAGTCCTCGTGGGTCCTCTACCGTGGGACGCTCGGCCGGGACAACCGGAGCCCGCTGGTTCCGTGGGCTTCGAATTCCTCGCGGAGTTCCGCACCACGATTGATTATCCGGCTCAGACGATCAGCTTCGCCGAATTCGGGCAGCCCGCCCCGAACGACGCGGGCACCACTGTGCCTTTCTACAGTGACGGGCATTCCATCTACATCGAGGCCGAGGTCGACGGCCATCCGGGCTGTTCCGGCTGGATACAGGAGATGGTGGAACGGTGACGCTCTTTGCCGCATTCGCGAAACGAAACGACCTGTATCAGGGGATAGGAGAGAATGTCATATCCGGCGCAGGGGTCGGCGGAAAGGTGAAAGCTCGCAAAGTGACTCTGTCGAGTTTCAAGCTGGCGGGAACAGATTTTCGTGAGCTGCCCGCCAACGTAAGCCAGAACAAAGCCGGCAGCTTCGCATCCCGCACATTAGCTGGCAGCCTCGGCGGAGGCGTCCTACATTGTTACCGCATCACCTTTGACTACCCGGCGCGGTTCCTGACGTTCCAAGCTGCCCCTGAGCACCTCCGCGATTGCGTTAAGGTGCATTGAAAACCGCGCCAGGCGAACGCTTCTGGTAACCTGTTCAGCCCTGTACGGCTCTATTTGAATGCAACAGTCCCATCGGACCAATACGGCACAGCGATTGGGACGGTCCGCAGCGGCGGCAGCTCTTTGTTCAGTGGACTATCCGGCTTGTCAGGGTCCGGGAACCACATAGACGTGGACAAAATGGGCGAGTTCGGTTCATTGTCGCCCAATTCACCAGAAGCTTTCATCGGCAAGAAAAACATCACATGGCATAAATTGTGTGAATGGCCCAAATGGGTAAGGTATGCATCCTTGGACATCATATAGCTCATTGCCCCCGGCTCCAGCGGCGGAATCTCCTTCTTCGCATACGCTTCTTGAATGCCTGCAATGCGCTCTTTAACCGAGACCACTCCGGCCAGCGTCATTTTCGTCATCTTGTAAAAAATCGGCAGGATTGACCGCACAGCCGCTGGATTGAGGCAAATCGCCCCTCTCTGCTTCGGACTCCAAACGTCATAAAAATCAATGCTGGCCGTCCATGACGGCCCCGCCATGCACACAAAACCGTTGGTACCTTTGACCGCAGTTTCCCAGCCTTTGGGCGTGAGCACCAAAACAGATGCATCCTTTGAAATGCTCTCCGGAGCGGCGCTTCGTGCCAGCGCGATGGCCACATTTCGGTCCATTAAATACTCCGAGACCGGCAGCATCTTCGGATAGGGCCTCTCTTCTTCCTGTGCCCGCGTGCTCACAGTCATACTCAACAAACTCACCAGCTCAAGCGCCACCACTACGATTGTCCCTATGGCTCCTGTTCTAATTGTTCTAAGCATCTCAAAGAGCTCCATGGTTCTGAATAAATCGGCACGTCCACATGGTCTCAAGCATGGGACACTCCGCGGACTCTACTTCCCTGAGACGCATAGCAACTGAAGACCCAAACTTCAAACTCTGCATTTACAGTGGCTTAGGGCGGCGTTGATTTCCCTTGAACTATGAGTTTTGGGATCGGGAGAATTCGTGTGGTACCAGTGGTCAATCTGCGAGACACCAATCCCGCTCGACAGGGCGGCACGGCGAAAACCGAAGAGCACAAGGCGAAGAATTCTTGTCACACATCCGCGTGACCCACGTCCTATCGCGGCTGTCGTGCCTGCCCTAATATCCCTCGTTAAGAGGACGAGGAGATATTGTCTCTGCTCACCTCCGAGACCGCATGCAGACACCAAAGCTACGGCCGCTCTTGCCAACCAACCACTCTCCGCACTATCTTCATCCTGCCATGCATCCGTCTAAATCCTTTGCTTTGACGACTTTGCCTATAACTCCCACGCGGTCACGATTTTGCGCGGAAAACATTCGTAACTTCATGAAAACAAGGATTTCAGGGGGAGGGGGGGAGGGGGGTGCCTGTCTCCCTCGTTCGTCCTTTGGCTGGCTGAGTTCCACCCAAACCAATAGTCTGGGTGCCCCATCCTTTGCCTTCTTTTGGCAAAGGGTGGGAATAGACGGGTGCCCCACTCGGCCTTCTTTTGGCCGGCTGGGTCTTTTCCTCGCCCTCGCCGTCCTGTTTACTGTCTCTTCCTTCGCCGCCTCGAAGCCCACTACCTCGGGTGAAGCCCAGACCGCTCGCTACTTCGAGAGCATCCGCAAAGACCCCAACCTGCTGGTCGCGTTTCTGCTGGAGATGCCGAAGGGCGGCGACCTGCATAACCATCTTTCGGGAGCAATTTACGCGGAGACCTTGATCCAATGGGCCAAAGGCCTGCGCCAGTGCGTCGATCCGAAGACGTATTATCTGACGCCATCCCTCAAGCTCTCGACTGGCGATCCGTACTGTCCCGGCGCCGAGCGTTTTGGCGGAAACTGCTTTGGGCGATCCCATCCTGTACCGCTCGATGATCGATGCCTACTCGATGCGCAGCTGGGAGCTTTCCGGCCAGTCGGGCCACGACCACTTCTTCGACAGCTTCGACAAGTTCGGCGCTGCCACCCACGGCAACAATGGCCCGATGCTGGCGGAAACCGCCACCCGCGCGGCCTCGCAACGTGAAATCTACCAGGAGCTGATGTTCACTCCCACGGGCAAGCCGTTCGGTGACATGCTGAATTCCGAAGCGGTGAAGGCGATCAAGCTCACCGACGACGCCACCCCTGAAACGTTGGCTGCGCTGCGCAAGGCGCTCACGGAAAATGGTCTGCAAGCCGCGCTGCAGGACGCAATTCAGCAGACCAATGACGCGGAGAAGATTCGCGACACGCAGCTACAATGTGGTTCGGCGACAGCCGGCTCCGGCTGCCAGGTCGCGCAGCGCTATCTGTTCCAGGTGCTACGGGGGCTGCCCAAAGAAATCGTATATGCCCAGATGCTGCTCGGCTTCGAACTGGCCATGGCCGACCGCCGTTTCGTTGGCCTCAACATGGTGATGCCCGAAGACTATTTCGTGCCCATGCATGACTTCCCTTTGCATATGCGGATGATGCAGTACCTGCACGCTCAGTATCCGAAGGTCCATGTGACGTTGCATGCCGGCGAACTGGTGGAAGGTCTGGTGCCACCCGAAGGCCTCCGCTTTCATGTCCGCGACTCGATTGAGATGGCCGGGGCTGAACGGATCGGACACGGCGTCGATGCCCTGAATGAAACGAATTCGCTGCAACTGCTGAATGAGATGGCGCAGAAGAACGTCATGGTGGAGGTTTGCCTCACCAGCAACGACGTCATATTAGGAGTACACGGAGCTAATCATCCTCTGCACGATTTCATAAAGGCCGGAATACCCGTTGCCCTCGGGACCGACGACGAGGGTGTTGCACGGTCCGATATGACGCACGAATACTTACGCGGCGTCGAAGACCAGGGACTCTCCTATAGCGAGTTAAAGCGGATGGCACGCACTAGCCTGGAGCACGCGTTTATCGCAGGCGGCAGCTTGTGGAGTGACGGCAAGACGTTCGTACCCGTAAAGGATTGCGGCAGCGCGCTCACAGGCGGAACAGCGTCAGCGGCGTGTCAGGCATTGCTCGATTCCAGCGATAAAGCGCGACTGCAACTCAAGCTGGAACAGCAGTTCCGCGAATTTGAAGGGAAGAAGTGGCAAGAGCGGTAGGCTAGACGCGGGCGAGGTGGACGCCAAACCATTTGCGGCGATCGTGCCATGTTTGTTCCCGGCGGAAGCCACTTTCGCCCAGGATCGAATCAATCATCTCGGGGGTGTATTTGTAGCTATTCTCAGTATGCATGCGTTCGCCGGGAGCAAATTTTACGTCCATGTCGAGCACCGGCAGAAACACTGACTGCTCGCGAAGGCTTTCGAGGTAGATTTCCATTCGCGAACATCGCTTGTTCCACAGTGCAATGTGCTTGAACGCATCTAGATCGAAGTCGGCATCGAGTTCGCGGTTCAGCCGCGCCAGAATGTTCCTGTTGAAGGCGGCAGTAACACCCTGCGCATCATCGTAAGCCGGAACGAGAGTTTTGGAGCTTTTAGCCAGATCGGTGCCCAGCAGCAACGCGTCACCGGAACTCAAACTGCGCCGGATTCGTCGTAAGATCCGGACCGACTCGTCCGGATTGAAATTCCCGATACTGGATCCGATGTACAGCACCAGCTTCCGTCCGGATATTCGGTTAAGGGCCTCGACCCCGCCCGTGTAATCGGCAACGATGGGATTGACTCGCAGTTGCGGAAACTGCCCGCCTAAGTGTTTCACCGCTTCCTGCAAGGCGCTCGGCGAAACATCAATCGGATAGAACAGCGCCCGACTCTGCCGCTGCAGCAACTCTTCGATCAGGACACAAGTCTTGCTGGCCGTTCCCGCACCCAACTCAACCAGCGTGAGCGACGTCCCCGCGGCTTGCAGCATCTCCCCGGCGAAAGTCTCAAAGATCGAACGCTCGGTGCGCGTCAGGTAATACTCCGGCAGTTCGGTAATCTGCTCGAACAGTGCCGATCCCGCTTCGTCGTAGAACAGCCATGAAGGAAGCCGCTTCGGCGTGGCGCGCAGCCCCTCGCGCACAGCAGAGATCACCGCGTCACTGGCTACGAACTGGAGCTGTTTGCTAGTCGCCATTGGCCAACCGTATCCCCATAAACTGCCAGCGTGCATGTGGCGGGAAGAAGTTGCGATAGCTGCGCCGGATGTGCGACTGCGAGGTCGCGCACGAGCCGCCGCGCAACACCATCTGGTTCGACATGAACTTGCCGTTGTATTCGCCGACCGCGCCCGCGGCAGGCTGAAATCCCGGATAGGCGAGATAGGCACTGCCGGTCCACTCCCAGACATCGCCGAACATCTGGGTAAGACCACCGGTTTCGTTCGCGGCTTGAGGACGCAGTGCGCCGGTCTCAACGAAGTTTCCCTCGATCTCGCAGCTTTGTGATGCGACTTCCCATTCGAACTCCGTCGCCAGCCGTGCCCCCGCCCAGCGCGCATAAGCGTCGGCTTCGTAGTAGCTGATGTGGCATGCCGGTTCGTGCTCCTGTACAGGCTGCATGCCTTCGAAGGTGAACTGCCACCATCGTCCGTCGCGTATTTCCCAGTAGAGCGGTGCGGTCCACTGATTCGTACGCACGGTATCCCAGCCATCCGACAACCACAGTGTCGGAGTGCCGTAACCGTTGTCGCGCATGAACTCCATGTACTCGCCGTTGGTCACCAGCCGCGAAGCCAATCGATAAGGCTGGAGATAGACGTTGTGCCGCGGGCCTTCGTTGTCGAAGGCAAAGTCCTCGCCCTCATAGCCGACGCCGAACACGCCGCCCGGAAACGATCGCCACTGCATCTCGGGCGCAATCTGCGGAAGGTTCGCGCGTGTAGGTATCCCTTCGCGATAAGCCGGGCGTAGCGGGTTCGCTGCCAGCCCATACTTCACGTCAGTAAGGATGAGTTCCTGGTGCTGCTGCTCGTGATTCAGCCCCAACGCCACCAAGTCGAGCACGTCGGAGGGCAACTCGTCGCCGAGCAGGCGCTCCATCGCTTCGTCTATATGCGCGCGATAAGCGTGGACGTCCTCTAACGGGGGTCGCGACAGCACATGGCGCATCGCCCGCAGGGGACGGTCACCCACGGCGTTGTAATACGAGTTAAATAGGTTGCGAAATGCGGGGTTAATGGTTCGATATCCAGGCAGGTGCTGAGTCAGCAGAAATGTCTCGAAGAACCATGTGGTGTGCGCGAGATGCCACTTGGCTGGGCTGGTATCCGGCATGGCCTGCAAGCAGTGGTCTTCGACCGATAGCGGCATGCAGAGTTCCCTCGACAGTCGCCGGACCGCTCGGTACTGCTCCGCGTGGTTACGTTCGGCGACTACTGCTGACGTGTTTTGCGATCCCAGAGACCTAGACATAAGCCCAATTCGCCATTCCTAAAGGCGAAAGTGTCGAAACACCTTCACTCAAGATGCCGACCTTGCCCTAAAGCTGCAAATTTTAGAATGAATTTTGCGTGGGCGGCGATGAAAACGTACTTTCGCGAAAATTACCCTGCCGGTACAACCGGCGGGCTCTTTACATCATCGGCTATGCGGAGGGACGGTCGCCGATAGCGTCCTGCGATGTCGTTCCAGCGAATCTGGAGCACCTCGGTACCCATTCGCAGGCCGTCGCGCAATGGATTGATCTTCGAACGGTGGTCGTGAGCCCACTCGACCGGCACCTCGGCTGTCTTTAGTTGGAATTTGTCGGCCAGAAACAGGAGCTCAGGGTCGAACCCCCAGCGCTCTACTCGCTGCCGCGTAAAGATGGTCTCGATGGCACGCCGATTAAACGCCTTAAAGCCACACTGAGTGTCGCGATACCGCAACCCCAAGATCACTTGCAGTCCCAAGTTAAACATCCGTCCGTAGAGTTGGCGGACCAAAGGCTGGCGCTCCGTCTGCAACTCCCGCCGGACCCAACGCGACCCAATAGCCACGTCTGCCCCCTGATTTAGAGCCGCAAAAAGCTTGTCAGCTTCGGGGATGGGCGATGATAGATCGGCGTCGGTGAAGAGGGCCACATCACCCCTGGCATGCAACATCCCGTTGCGAACGCTGTACCCTTTCCCGCGATTTCCCGAGTTTTCTACCAGCTGAATAATCGAACTTTGGGACGCAAATTCCCGCACCACTTCTGCTGTCTGGTCAGTCGAACCATCATTGACAACGATGATTTCGGCCTGCAATCGGCGGTCGCGAACGTAATCCAGTACCTTGGGGATCGACTCCCTCAGGCGCTCGCTTTCGTTATAGGCGGGAATAACAAAGCTGTGGGTAGGATCGCTCATCGCGGATGACAACGATTGCTCATTGTATGCCACGCACGAAAGCGAGGCCGGGAGAGAACTGAGCGGCGACCGCGGGACGCCAGCTGCGCGGGTATTTTGGGTACTTTCGTAACTTGCGCACCTTTTGCACCGCGACTAGGCTGACCTCATGCGCCACCAACGAATTATTCTCATCGCCATCGTTCTCGTAGTTGCGATCTCCGCGCATGCTGCCCCAAAGCCTCACGTCATGAGTTTTGGCAAGGCTATGCCGGTCAAACTTATCCTCGGCCCTTCGGAGGACAAGTCGCTCAACATCATGGTGCGACCACTGTTTCTCGACGCGAAGCTCAAGGAGTACACCACCGGCCCGGCACACGACATCACCGACCGGGTGTTCGTGGTCCGCCGTGCGTATCGGGTAAATGATTCCCTGCCCACCGAGCCGTCGAACCCGCGGTGGCTCTGGCAACGGGGAGGCTGGCTCCTGGTCGATCGCAACACCGGCCGTATCACGCAAATCAAGTTCCCCGACTTCGATCCGTATTACTCCGACGTGAGCTGGTATCGCGATTATGCCGCCTATTGCGGCGTGGCAGATGACGGCGAGAAAGTCTCCGCCATCGTCGCCCAGATCACCACCAAGAAGCCGCTGTACAAGAAGCAGGTAGAGAAGATCACCGGAGATCTCCCTGACTCCGTGTGCGCGACGCCGTTGTGGCAGCGCAGTCCGGCACGGGTTACGTTTACGCCGCAGGATGGGGAGAAGCTGTCGGTGGACGTGAATGGCCGCTTCGCCGATGTGACTCCAGACACGCCCGCCGAAGAATGACGTAAACTGTCGGCACCTTTCGAGTGCGTGGGGCCGCTTTGAAATCGTTCGACGAACTTCTGCGTGACGCTGAAATTGCCCATGGACATCTTTGTGCCGGGCAGGTCCTCGGCGTCCGCATGGCCATGTTGGGCCTCGAACTGCTTGGCCTTCAGAGATCCTTATGGTGAAGACCGCAAACGCCTTGTCACTTATGTCGAGATCGATCGTTGCATGACGGATGCCATCGGTGTTGTCACCGGATGCCGCCTGGGCAAGCGTGCCCTCAAATTTCGCGACTGGGGGAAAGTGGCTGCGACCTTTGTCGATCTGGAAACCGGTCGCGCCGTTCGTCTCTGCGCTCGCGAAAGCTCGAAGGAAAGGGCGCGGCAGATGCATCCGGAAATCGGCAACAAAAATCAGCAGCAGATGCTGGCGTATCGCGAGATGCCCAACGACGATCTCTTCACGGTGCAATGGGTCAAAGTTGAGGTGGGTCCACAGGAATTGCCGGGCTACAAAGGCGAACGCATCGTTTGCACGCAATGCGGCGAGGGCATCAACTTCGGGCGCGAAGTGCGGCGCGATGGCGACATTTTGTGCCGCGCCTGCGCAGGCGAGCGTTATTACGAGCCCGCCTGAAGGGGCGGCGCGGCCAGAGCGTGCTCCACTACGTGCGCCGTCCTCAACACAGTCGCCTCGTCAAAGTGCTTGCCCAGAATCTGCATTCCGATCGGCAATCCTTCTTTGCTGTTACCGCAAGGAATGGTGATGCCCGGAACTCCAACAAGGTTTGCAGTCACGGTGTAGATATCGGCGAGATACATGGCTAGCGGATCGTCGGCCTTCTCACCCAGCTTGAATGCCGGTGTCGGAGTGGTGGGCGTGGCGATCACATCGACCTTGGCGAAGGCTTCGTCGAAGTCGCGCGCTAACAGGCTGCGCACTCGCTGCGCCTTGAGGTAATAGGCATCGTAATAACCCGCGCTCAGGGCGTAGGTGCCGAGCATGATGCGCCGCTTCACTTCGGTTCCGAAACCGGCGTCGCGCGTCTTGCGATACATGTCGGCCAGCGTCTTCGCGTCGCGTGCCCGCAATCCGTAGCGCACGCCATCGAAGCGCGCCAGGTTCGAGGACGCTTCTGCCGTGGCGATGAGGTAATACGTCGGAATCGCGTATCCCGTGTGAGGCAAGGACACGGGTACGATCTCGCATCCGGCTTTGGCCAACTCCTGAATGCCGGCTTCGACGGCTGCACGGACTTCGGGGTCGAGGCCTTCGCCGAAGTACTCCTTGGGAACGCCGACCCGCAAGCCGCGTACCGGCTGGCCGATGTGGTCCAGATAATTCGGCACCGGCAGATCGGCGGAGGTTGAGTCCATCTCATCACGACCCGCCATGTGCTGAAGAATCAGTGCAACATCCTTGACCGTCTTGCCGAAAGGCCCCACGTGATCGAGCGACGAGGCGAATGCGATCAGTCCGTAACGCGATACCCGTCCGTAGGTGGGCTTCATGCCGACCACTCCGCAAAACGCGGCGGGCTGGCGAATCGATCCTCCGGTATCGGTTCCTAACGAAGCCACCGCAGTTCCGGCCGCGATTACAGCTGCCGAACCGCCTGACGAACCTCCCGGCACCCGCGAATGGTCACGCGGGTTCTTCACGGGATGAAAGCCAGAGTTCTCATTCGACGAACCCATGGCAAACTCGTCGCAATTGGTCTTGCCGAGAACGATCGCCCCCGCTGCCTCCAGACGTGCTACAGCAGTTGCATCATAGGGCGCAATGAAGTTGTCGAGAATCTTCGATCCCGCTGTGGTGCGAACACCTTTCGTCACCAAAACATCCTTAATCGCGATAGGAACGCCGGCTAAGGGAGGGAGGCCGTCGCCCTTGTCGGCAAGTTTTTCTATCCGCTCGGCCTGGCGATACGCGCGGTCTTTGCACAACGTAAGGTAGGCGCCAATCGCGGGATCGTCGGATTCAATCTTCTGGTAGAAGGCATCCACCAGCGCAGCCGCAGTGGTCTGCCTCTCCAGCACTGCGGTGCGCGCGGAATCAACAGTTAAAGTGTCGAGGTTCATCGGACCTATTTCTCAATCACTTTCGGCACCTTGAAGAATGTGCCGTCGGTCTGCGGGGCATTGCTCATCGCCTCGTCGTGGGGCAAGCATGGGCGCAACTCGTCTGGCCGCATGGCGTAGCCGAATGCATCGCCTTCTTTGGCAGTGCCATAGCGACTCGCTACCTGCGCCATCGGCTCGACGTTGCTGGTGTCGAGTTCATTCAGCCGCTCGATGTAGCCGAGAATGGAGTTCAGGTCTTTCAACATGCGGGCGCGTTCTTCCGGTGTCAGCTCCAAATGCGCCAGATCGGCGACGTACGAGACGTCCTGTTCGGAAACCATAACTTGCCGTCCTCGTGACTACTGGCCGTGACGAGTGGCATGCGGCGCCACCACGAACGAAATGTTTTGCACGGGCTGTCCGGAAATATGCTGCAAGCCGGATAAATATTGCTGATACATCTGCTGCAACTGACTGCGCCATGCTGCATCGGGAACAGCCACCACCAGCACGCCATCAACGAAGCTCAGGGCGCGGGTTTTCTCCGCTACGGTCGCTCCGCAGACCACCGGCCACGCCAACAACGGGGCGTCGTTGCCCGCATCGCGGCAAACCGCTTCCGCGTAAATCTTCTTCAGTGTTCCGCGCGCATGCTGCATGGTGTGAACTCCGATTTTAGCATCGCAAAATGACGGCCTCGGTCGGAGGCCGGCGATCACGTGACGGCGGGAAACTCGTGCTTCACCAACTCCAACGCCTCTTCCCTGCTGTGTAGCCGGCCTTCGAGTTGCGCGTCTTCGATCATTGCCAGCATCTCTTTAAAGCGCGGCCCGGGCGCATAGCCCAGCTCGATCAAGTCGCGGCCGCTCAACAGCGGCTCGGGCCGAATCTGTTCCGGAGGAGTCGTTCGCAACTTTTCGGCGACGAAGTCGTACAAACCCAGACCGCCATGGCTACTCAGGCAGTCGATGCGATGCAGTTCCATGTGCTCATCAAAATGCGCCAAGCGGAGAAAACGCTTCAACGTGGCGGCCTTCATTCGCTCTACATCGGCGAAACGCATGTGGTTGGCGACCAGCGCCTCAATCTGTTCAGTCTCGCCATTTGAAAAGTGCAGTCTCTGGCAGATTTCATGTGCCATGGCGACGCCAACTTCCACGTGTCCATCGAAACGAATGCGATCAGGCGCAACGCGAAATGTCGGAGGCTTGCCGACATCGTGCAATAACGCTCCCCACGCCAGTGTGGGCGCCACGCCGGCGGACAGCTTCTCCAACAGGAGCATGGTGTGGATCCACACGTCGCCTTCCGGATGAAACTGCGGTGGCTGCTCTACACCGTGCATGCGATCGATCTCGGGAAGCACCTCTTTCAGTAACCCCGTGCGGTCGAGTAACTCAAACGCCTTCCGCGCATGGCCCTCTGTCAGCATCTTGGTCAGCTCATCGCGCACGCGCTCGCGACTGACCTGACGAATCATGGGCGCCAGCTTCTGCATAGCGGCGAACGTTGGGGGATCGATCGCGTAGCCGAATCGCGCCGCAAAACGCACTCCGCGCAACATGCGCAGCTTGTCTTCGAGGAAGCGCCGCTCCGGATCGCCGATGGCGCGAACGATTGCCGCAGCCAGGTCGTCTCGGCCGCCGACGAAATCGAGCACGCGGTCTCCGTCGGTCGGATCCATGAGCAATCCGTTGATCGTGAAGTCGCGCCGCTGCACGTCTTCTTCGGGAGACTTCGAGTACTGCACGTGGTCGGGATGGCGGCCGTCGGAGTACACACCATCGCTGCGAAACGTCGCGACTTCGACGGGATGCGGGGGCTTCTCGCATTCGCGTCCGTCTTTCGGGGCCGGCACCAGCACCACGCCAAACTGGGCACCTACCGCGTAGGTCTCGGGAAAGATCCGCATGACCTGGTCGGGGGTCGCGTCGGTGGTGACGTCATAGTCCGTCGGCTCGATGCCGAGGAGCATGTCGCGCACGCAGCCTCCCGCCAGGTACGACTGGAAGCCGCGCCGGCGAAGCTCGCGAACTACGTTGATCGCATGCGCTTTCATGAATGGTGAGATTGTATTCGCCGACTCTGCTCGCCAGGTTGCGCGGAAGGTAACTGGGACCGGCAATCGGCGGATGCGAGAGTGTTTCGCGTTTTTTGCCGGACAGAGTTTACTGGAGGATGCGGTCTCCGGAGTGTGGCGAATTTCGTGATGTCATTTGTGCACTACGTAGCTATAACACCATATCGCAAACATATCATGATTTATGCTCAATCAGTTACAGACAAAGCGCTACGACAAAGTACAGATATACATAACTACGTATGTATAAAGCAATGTCTCATCCGGGTTTCTCAGTTCTCTTCTGTTGCCGCCGGTGATGAGTTTTCAAAGAGCTGATTGAGGGCGCCGCGTCATGACGCGGCCGGGAAGGGACACAGATCCCTTCCCTCACGATACCTTCCTTACAAGACAGATAGATAGCCATGAAAGGGCGTAAGTCACGCCTCCGTGTGATGGGATAAAGGTGCGGGATGCGATGGGAATCGCCTTTCCATTCGAGACACCCCCCGTACAATAAATCCGTGGGAGACACCTACATCCTCGGCATCGAGTCATCGTGTGACGAGACCGCCGCGGCGGTCGTGCGCTCGGGCGAGAAGCTTGTTTCCAACGTGGTCTATTCGCAGATCGCGATCCACCATCCCTATGGAGGCGTCGTTCCCGAACTGGCTTCCCGAGAACACCTGCGCGCGATCGTTCCCGTTGTGCGGAAAGCGCTGGAAGAATCCGGTCAGACCTACGAAACCATCGACGCCGTCGCGGTGACACAAGGGCCGGGCCTTGCGGGCGCGCTGCTGGTTGGTTTGAGCTTCGCGAAGGGACTGGCGTACTCGCTCGGAAAGCCACTTATCGCGGTGAACCACCTTGAGGGACACATCCACGCGGTCCTGCTGGAAGAACGCCAGAAGGGAAACCGCGATCTGCAATTCCCTGTGCTCGCGCTGGTGGTCAGCGGCGGCCACACTCATCTGTATCTCGCCGAACGCAAGGATGAGAGTTGGACCTATCGCAACATTGGACATACCCGCGACGATGCTGCCGGCGAGGCTTTCGACAAAGTTGCCAAGCTGCTGGAACTTGGCTATCCCGGGGGCCCGATCATTGAGTTTCTGGCGCAGCACGGAAATCCAAACGCAGTGAAGTTTCCGTTCGCGCAGATGAAGCACGGTGATCGCAATCCGCAGAATCGCCACGCAGCCGACGAACTGCGCACCGACTTTTCGTACAGCGGAATCAAGACCGCTGTGTTGCGTTTTGTCGAGGTCAACAACATGGCTGCGAACATCCAAAGTCGGCGCGATGCGATGAAGGCCATCGCCAAGCCCACAACACAGGACTATCTCGGCGCCTGTGATCAGCAGACGCTGGATCTGGTGGCTTCGTTTCAACGCGCGGTAGTGGACGATCTGGTCAACAAGACTTTAGGGGCCGCTGTCGATCACGGAGCCGCGACCCTGCTCGTAACCGGCGGAGTTGCCGCCAACAGCGAATTGCGCGGAGCGTTTGACACTCGCGCCGCGGAGGAAGGCATTCCGGTGTTGTTCCCTTCCCGCAAGCTTTCGACAGATAACGCGGCGATGATCGCAGCCGCGGCGTATCCGCGATTTCTGGCGGGCGAGTTCGCGGCAGCGGATGTTTCGTCGGATCCGGCCCTGCGGCTGGGGTAAAAATCGATTCACCACCCGGACACAGAGGCACGGAGAAAACCAAAACAGTTCAGGGGTTTCCGTTCGAATTGACCTGATCGCGCGACCACTCCAGCGCCAGGGAAACGCCACGTCAAAAGACTTGAAGAACTACCTCGTGTTCTCAGTGCCTTCGTGGCAAAGACTTCTCCACTCGCAGACACACTGCCGCCGTCTCGCACAAGTCTTACGTTGTTCGACGAACGGGGCCTATTCTTCTTCGGTGGGAATCTTCGCTTCGATGTCCATATCGCGGAACTCACTCGACTCGAAAATCTCGCGGCATTCGAGGCATTCCACGAATTCCGCATCTTCGTCGCGCGAGACGACCTGGACACGAGGATGAAGGCACTTCTTCTCCATGACCTCGCCTTGGGGGTGGCTGTGTGGTGTGACCGCCGGCTGGATGAAATTCATACGATGTTGCCCGAAATGGTCAGGCGCTTGCGAATTGAGCGGTATTTTAGCCCCGCGCCATGCGTTGTCAAGCTTTTCCCGCAACCTGAGCGTGAAAATCTGTGTGCGCCACTTTAGCGACAGACCTATGCGCTGACCTGGCGTTGCGCTTTCGAGCAAAACAGCGTCGCCGCTTTTAACTCCGCCAACAGGATTATCCGAGGGCCGTCGTCCGCGAGTTCCGTTGATTCGTCACCACCACTTTTCGCTCATGTCGGGCGCTTGTGGTGCGTGGCTCCTAGGGATTCGGCCGGAATATTGGGAACTGACCCGGGCACGGGGTCAGCGTGGCACCGAAGGCGTGGACCTTCCGGGGGTCTTGCGTGGATCCCTGAAACGCGCGATTCTAGCGCGGATGGCTTCCCAAGAATCGCCTATCCCCTTGCCTTACTAACATATATCCGTCCAAATTCATCGCCAATATCTAAACCGTTTAGCCTCTGTCAGTTGCTGCTCAATGCAAATCCTGTCCATTGGCCAGAAAGGCTTGCATCCGGGGCCGAAGTCCGCGTAGAATCAAATTGCGACTGAATTAGTCGGCAATTCGTCTAACTGACGTAACGTAATGCTGAAACTGACCAAAAAGGCCGACTACGGACTGATTGCCATGCGGCACTTGGCGGAGCACGCTGATCTGGGCGCGTGCAGCGCCAAGGACTTGGCCGAGATGTATAGCATTCCGCAGGAAGCGCTGGCCAAGATTTTGCAGCGCCTGGCGAAGGCTGGGCTGCTGACCTCGCAGTACGGCACCAATGGCGGCTATACCTTGTCGCGCGATGCGCGAACGATTACGGCGTACGAAGTGATCCGAACCATCGAGGGCCCGCTGTTTATTACTTCGTGCAGCGCCGCCACCTCCGATTGCGAGCAAAGCGACCGATGCACGGTGCGCGGTCCGCTGCTGAAGGTGAGCCGCACGATTGAGGAAGTTCTGAACAAGCTGACCATTTGGGACATGATCGAAACCGAGGCCGAGCCTTCGCCGGAGCTGGTGACGCTGGGCTGGCGGTCGGACAAAGTGGAAGAAGCCTAGGAGATATCGGCAATTATGAGCACTGATGTGATCGCAGGAAACGGAAACAAGGACGTGAAGCTGCCCATCTACATGGACAACCACGCCACCACGCGCGTCGATCCGCGTGTCGTGGAGGCAGATGCTGCCCTACTTCAGCGAGAACTTACGGCAATGCCGCCAGCCGCAATCACGAGTTCGGCTGGGTGGCCGAGCAGGCCGTCGAAGCAGGCGCGCGAGCGCATCGCCAAGCTGATCGGCGCGACGTCGAAAGAAATCATCTTCACCTCCGGCGCGACCGAGAGCAACAACCTCGCCGATCAAGGGCGTCGCCGAGATGTATCGCGAGAAGGGCAACCACATCATCACCCAGGCAGACCGAGCACAAGGCGGTGCTCGACACCTGCAAGCGCCTGGAGAAGCATGGCTTCCGCGTGACCTATCTGCCGGTGCAGAAAGACGGACGCATCGATCTCGACGACCTGAAGCGTGCGATGGACGACAAGACGATCCTGGTCACGATCATGACGGCCAACAACGAGATCGGCGTGCTGCAGCCGATCCGCGAGATCGGCGCGCTCTGCCACGAGCGCGGCGTGCTCTTCCATACCGACGCGGTGCAGGCGATCGGCAAGGTGCCGTTCAACGTGATCGAGGACAACGTCGATCTGGCCTCGATTTCCGCGCACAAGCTTTACGGGCCGAAGGGCGTCGGCGCGCTGTATGTGCGCCGCAAGAATCCGCGCGTGCAACTGGTCGCGCAGATCGACGGCGGCGGACACGAGCGCGGCATGCGCTCCGGCACGCTGAACGTTCCCGGCATCGTTGGACTTGGGCAAGGCTTGCGAAATTGCCGCGACGGAGATGGCCGAAGAAGCCAAGCGACTGGCCGGCCTGCGCGATCGCCTGCAAAGACGCGATCATGGGCCAGCTCGACGAGGTGCTACATCAACGGCTCGCTCGAGCATCGCCTGCCCGGCAACTTGAACATCAGCTTCGCGTACGTGGAAGGCGAGTCGCTGCTGATGGGCATCAACGACATCGCGGTATCGAGCGGTTCGGCCTGCACCTCGGCGACGCTGGAGCCATCGTACGTGTTGAAGGCGCTGGGCGCGGGCGACGACCTGGCGCACAGCTCGATTCGCTTCGGTCATCGGCCGCTTCAACACCGAAGCCGAAGTCGACTACGTGGCGCAAGCGCGTGGTGGAGACCGTGCACCGGCTGCGCGAACTGTCGCCGCTCTACGAGATGGCGAAAGAAGGCGTCGATTTATCGAAGGTTGTGTGGGCGGCTGAGCCGGCCCACTAGGGACTTGGCAGTGCCGGCCTTGCGGTCGGCGATACGGACTTCATTTGATTGACAGGGGCTTCAGCCCCGCAAGGATTTAGGAGACACAATGGCATACAGCGACAAGGTTCTCGATCACTACACCAATCCCCGCAACGTCGGCTCGCTCGACAAGAACAGCTCCGAGGTTGGCACTGGCTTGGTCGGCGCGCCTGAGTGCGGCGACGTGATGAAGCTGCAGATCAAGGTCAATCCGGAAACCAACATCATCGAAGATGCCAAGTTCAAGACCTTTGGCTGCGGCTCGGCGATTGCATCGTCTTCGCTCGCGACCGAGTGGGTGAAGGGCAAGACGGTGGACGAGGCGCTCCAGATCAAGAACACGGAGATCGTGAAGGAGCTCTCGTTGCCTCCGGTGAAGATTCACTGTTCGGTGCTGGCGGAAGACGCGATTCGCGCCGCCATCGGCGACTGGAAGAAGAAACAGGGACAGGACAAAACCGAGCCGGCCGCAGTTGCGCAGCGGGCGTAGACTGAAATCGGAGGTTGGTGTGCCGCGATTGCGGTGCATCCAACAATAGTGATGACGACGGTCAATATTGACAATCCGGTGCAGGCACCGCCGGTGCCGGCGAAGGGCATCCAGGTGACGGAGAAGGCCCTCGCGCGCATTCGCGCCGCCATGGCGAAGGAGAATATTTCTCCTACCGAAGGCGGTTTGCGTCTCGGCGTGCAGGGCGGCGGCTGTTCGGGACTGAGCTACAACATCCGCTTCGATACGCAGCCACGCGAACGCGATCGCGTCTTTCTGTATGACGATGTGCGTGTGTTCGTCGATCCGAAGTCGTTCATCTACCTGCATGGCATGATTCTCGACTACGAAGAGACGCTGATGCACCAGGGATTCATGTTCCAGAACCCGAATGCCAAGAAGTCCTGCGGCTGCGGAAGCTCTTTCTCGTAGAGCAAGTCGTGTCCGCCTCCTCTAGTCTTGTGGCGGATCATCCGATCACACCTCGGGAATCGTTGGGAGGCTGACAATCGGCCGCCCAATCGGGGCTTTGTAGCGATTTCGAAGGGCGCATGAGTTAGGCAAGACATGGCAACCATTCAACAACCCGACAACTCCGGCCTTCTGGTCCTCAACCCAGTGAAGTCCGCGACCGCGACCTGCTGGTCGTGTGGCGCGATGCGCGCTGCCCACTATTGCCAGGAATGCGGCAAAGTGCAGCCGCCCTTGCCTGTCGATTATTTCGCCTTTTTCGGGCTGCCGTACAAACTGAACCTCGACACGGCGCAGCTTGAGCGTGACTTCTACGCGCTGAGCCGCAAGCTGCATCCCGACATTAACGCCACGGCCAACAGTAACGAGCAGGACTGGAGCCTCGAAAAAACTTCGCAGCTCAACGACGCGTATCGCACGCTGAAAGACCCGATTTCGCGGACGGAATACCTGCTCCGGCTACAGGGCGTGCAGTTGGAGGAGCAGTCGAAGGCTGCGACCGATGAGGCGCGCAAGTCGGGCGCGGCCAAGAAGCAGGTGGTTCCGCCGGAGCTGCTGGAAGAGGTTTTTGAACTGAACATGCAGCTGGAAGAGCTGCGTATGAACAAGAAGATGGACGAGGACGATCCCTCGCTGACGCAGGACATTCACAAGGCCAAAGAGCATCTAGACGGCAAGCAGAACGCGATGCTGAGCGAGTTGCAGTCCACCTGGAGCCAGTGGGACGCGCTGGTGGACCGCGCCGCGGCCGGTGAAACGGTCACCGAGGCCGAGCGTGCCTCGGTCCGCGATGCGATGGTGGGCATCCTGAACCGGCGTAAGTATCTCCGCAACCTCTTGCGCGAAATCGACGAGGTCCTGGAAAGCTAGCGGATGGCGACCGAACGCATCATCGGCATCGATCTCGGCACTACCAACTCGCTGGTGGCCTACATGGAGAACGACCGTCCCGTCGTCATCCCCGGCGAGGACGGATTGAACCTCGTGCCCTCGGTTGTTGCTCTCGACGAGCGCGACCAGATCATCGTCGGCAATGCCGCACGCAAATACCTCATCGAGACGCCGGAGCGCGCCGTGTACAGCGTCAAGCGCCTCATGGGACGCGGCGTAGAAGACGTTCAGGACGAGCTCAAGCTCTTCCCTTTCCGCCTGGCCGACGATCTCGCGCCCGGCGAAGTGCTACGCATCAAGCTGGGCAATAAGACTTACACACCGCCGGAAATTTCGGCGTTCATCCTGCGCCAGCTCAGGCGCAATGCTGAGCGCTACTTTGGAGCTCCGGTAAGTAAGGCCGTCATCACGGTACCTGCATACTTCAACGATGCGCAGCGCCAGGCCACGAAAGACGCGGGGCGCATTGCCGGGCTCGAAGTTTTGCGCCTGGTCAACGAACCGACTGCCGCGTCGCTGGCTTACGGTCTCGACAAGAAGGAGACCGCGACTGTCGCCGTCTATGACCTTGGCGGCGGCACCTTTGACATTTCGATCCTCAAGCTGCACGAAGGCATCTTCGAGGTCATTGCCACCAATGGCGACACGCACCTGGGCGGCGACGACATCGACAACCTGCTCATTGCGATAGCACTCGACGATATCCAGGGCGACCTAGGGGTTGACGTCCGGCGCAGCGGTGAAGCAGTGCAGACGATTCGCAAGGCCGTCATCGACGCCAAGATTGCGCTCTCGTCGCAGGATGAGACCACGCTTGACGTTACGCTTACCGACGGCAAGCGCTATCAGCGCAAGATCACGCGTGAGCAGTACGAGCAACTGATTCGCCCGGTGATCGACCGCACGGTCGGCCCGGTGCGTCAGGCGATGAAAGATGCAGGACTGACAGCGAAACAGATAGACGAGGCTGTGCTGGTTGGCGGGTCCACGCGCATTCCGCTGGTTCGCGCGCTCGTCGAAAAGCAGTTCCAGCGCACGCCGCACGCCGACCTGAATCCCGACGAAGTGGTCGCGCTAGGCGCGGCGGTGCAGGCTAACATTCTCGGCGGTGGGTCGGAAGCCACCAAAGAGATGTTGCTGCTCGACGTCACGCCGCTCTCGCTCGGCATTGAGTCGCTGGGCGGTGGAGTGGTGAAGATCATCCATCGCAACTCGACGATTCCGGAGTCGGCCACCGAGCACTTCACCACCGGCGTCGAAGGCCAAACCAACGTCGCCATCCACGTGGTGCAAGGCGAGCGCGAACTGGCGAAAGATTGCCGCTCGCTGGCGCGATTCGACCTGAAGGGCATTCCGCCGATGCCGGCGGGACTGCCGCGCATCGAAGTGAAATTTCTGCTCGACGCCAACGGCATCCTGCACGTGTCGGCGCGCGAAGCACGCAGCGGCAAGGAAGCGGAGATCGAAGTTCAGCCCAGCTACGGCCTGACCGATGAGCAGGTCGAGAGCATGATCCTGGAATCGTTCGACTACGCCGAAGAAGACTTCGCCAAGCGCCAGGTCATCGAGGCACGCAACGAGGCGGAAACCATTCTGGCGGCGCTGGAAAAAGCGCGCAAAAGCCCGGCATGGCGACAGCTTACCTCGCGCGAGCGTGACGACATCGGGAAGCTGGAGAACGCCCTGAAAGCGGTGGCGCCGCACGACGACTATCAGGCGATTCGCTCGGCGGTTGACGCGCTCAACCAGGCCACGATGCGTCTCGCGGAGATGATGATGGACAGCGCCGTCAGCACCGCGCTGAAGGGCAAGACCATGGAAACGGCTGATGTCGGAGAGGGTCCGGCGGCTCCGCATCCCATCGCCAAGGCAGAGATTGAGAGTTAACGGATTACACGAGGACTTATGGCAGACGAAAAATCCCAAGGCAGTGGAGCAGCGACCATCGACGCTCCCGGAACAAACACCGTCAAGGTAACGTTCTTACCTGACAACAAGACCTTTGAGTTCGAGCACGGCAAGCTGCCCTACCAGGACCACGGCAAGCCGCAATCGCTGCTCGATGTCGCCATGAACTTCGGTCTGCATCTTGAGCACGCCTGCGGCGGCAACTGCGCTTGCACCACCTGTCACGTCGTGGTGAAGAAGGGCAAAGAACTCCTGAGCCCGATGGAGGACGACGAAGCCGACAAACTCGACATGGCCGCGGACCTCCAACTTGAGTCGCGCCTCGGCTGCCAGTCCGTCATCGAGAAGCCCGGCGAGGTCGTCGTCGAGATTCCTGCGTGGAACCGTAATTACGTCTCGGAAGGAGCGGGCCACTAATGGCGAACGAGTTGACCTGGGACAGCACCGAAGACCTCGGCATTGAGCTGGCGGAGAAATTTCCTGAACTGAATCCGCTCGAAGTACGCTTCACCGATCTGCATCGTTACGTAACGGAGCTGCCGAATTTTACCGCCGACCCCAAGGCGTCGAACGAATCGAAGCTCGAAGCTATCCAGATGGCATGGTACGAAGAATTTCAGGACCGACAGGAATAGAGATTCACCGGCTTGAGACTGGCGCTGACGGCTCCTGTGGCCAGCTCCACGATTAAATTTGTTGGCTGCTGCACGCACGATTTCACGGATTCGCCTAAATAGTTTTCCTTGACCACTCGCACGGCTACAACGACGGCGCCCGGTTCGTGCCAGGCCTTCGTTTCGAACACAAACGCACAATCCTCACTAAAGTACTTCGACAGGGCATCATCGATATCGAGGTGCGAAACCTTGCCCGGGATTTCGCGTCGTACACAATCAGTTCCCTGCCCATCCCAACGTCGGTGCCGTACGGCCACCGGCCTAGTTCCGCCAGAAGTTTGCGGCCCGAACGGTTCCATCCGATAAGCCGCATTCCATTGCCGTCGTCCGTCTTGGTGGGCTGTGCTTCAAAGACTTTGCGGAATTCTCCGGCCGGTCCGGCGACGTAAAGGCGGGTCACATTTGAGCAGCTACCTCCATCGGCACGGGCAGCTACGGTGACGTACGCACGCTCCCCAGTCGCTGAAGAGACGACGGTACCCTTTACTTGCGTGCTCCGATAAATCTGGGGTTTTCTTTCGGTCCAGCAGGGTACATAAACAGTGGATTGCGCGGACGCCAGAGACACCAAATGAAGCAACGATGCGACACTTACGAGCAACTTTCTCATGGGGCCAACTTCTGAATCACATCGGAAAAAGCTACCCCACCATCACCGGCACCGCCGTCTTAACTTTCGCCTCGCGCAGGTACTGGGCTGCCTCTTCCGGAGGAGTCGGGTTCTGATAAAAACCGGTTCCCCACTCAAAGCCATTGATCTTCGTCAGGCGCGGCATGAACTCCACGTGCCAGTGATAGTGCTCCATCGGTCCCTCCTGCACCGGGGCCGAATGAATCACCAGGTTGTACGCCGGATTGTCGAGCACCAGGTCGGCGCGCTGCAGCAGGTTCTTCAGCGCCCGCGCCAGCGCTTCGTAGGTTTGCGACGAAGCATCTTCGAAGGCCGACTCGTGCTTCTTGGGCAGCACCCACGTCTCAAAGGGAAACCGCGGCGCGTACGGCGCCAGGGTAATGAACTGCTCGTTCTCGCTCACCACCCGAACACCCGCATCGGTCTCTTGCCGGATGATGTCGCAAAACACGCAACGCTCTTTGTACTTGTAATACTCTTTCGCGCCGTCCACCTCTTCGAGCACATGCTTAGGCACAATGGGCAGTGCGATCAATTGTCCGTGAGCATGCTCCAGGGTCGCGCCCGCCGCCGGGCCGTGGTTCTTGAAGATCATGATGTACTTGAAACGCTTGTCCTTCTTCAGGTCGAGGATGCGGTCGCGGAAGGCCCAAAGCACATCTTCAATACGCTTCTCGGAAAGCGTTGCCAGCGTCGCGTTGTGGTCCGGAGTCTCGATGACCACCTCGTGCGCCCCGATGCCGGCCATCTTGTCGAACATGCCTTCGGCCGACCGGTTCAGATTGCCTTCGATGCCGAGCGCCGGAAACTTGTTGGGCACCACGCGCACCGTCCAGCCCTGCGTGTCGCGACCTGTGCCATTGGGCCTGTAGGCCAGCACTTCCGACGGCGTCTTGTTCTCATTGCCGGGACAAAACGGGCAGAAACCGCCCTTCAGCTTGACGGACTCTCTTACAAAATCGGTTGGGCGCTTGGAGCGATCAGTAGATATGATGACCCACCGTCCGACGATGGGATCTTTGCGCAACTCTGGCACTGTTGGGGTCTCCTGGATTGCCTCGGATATATTACGCCATCGTCACAATCGCTGAACCGCGAGCGGCATGAATTCCACCGATCCAGTACAAAAAACGGAATAATCCCGACTTCCCTATAGGGGAATTCCCGATCTGCTCGCAAAAAAGACTCAGCCCGGAGCATTTTGCCCGGGCCGAACTACAATGTGGGATGCTGGCTTACTTGCCGTGGCTCTCTTTCGCCACGATCCCGATGCACTCTTCCAGCACATCGAGTGCGATGTCCGCCTGCTCCTGGCTCACGACCAGCGGCGGAGCGATGCGAATCGAGTTCGGACCGCAGCCCAGGAACAACAAGCCGCGCTCGAACGCCAACTCGACGATGCGATCGCGCTCTGCCGCGCCCGGTGTACGAGCTTTCTTATCAGTCACGATCTCGATGCCGATCATCAGGCCGCGTCCGCGCACGTCGCCGACTAGCGCCATGGTGCGTGGCCATTCGGCGATGCGCTCCATGATGTGGTTGCCCACGACTTCGGCGTTCTTCACGCCTTCGCGCTCCAGCACATCGAGTGTCGCCAGGGCCGCCGCGATCGCCACCGGGTTTCCGCCGAAGGTCGAGGCATGCGAGCCCGGAACCCAGTCCATGATCTCGGCCTTCGACATCATGACGCCCAGTGGCATGCCGCTGGCGATTCCCTTCGCGATGGTGATGATGTCGGGCTCGACGCCGGTGTGCTCGATCGCCCACCACTTGCCGGTGCGGCCGCATCCCGACTGCACTTCATCCGCGACGAGCAGAATGCCGTGCCGGTCGCAAATCTTGCGCAGCTCCTGCATGAACACCGTGGGAGCCACCACGTATCCGCCCTCACCCTGGATCGGCTCGACAAAGATCGCTGCTACTTCTTCCGGCGGCAGGATCGTCTTGAACAGCTTGTCTTCGATGTAGCGCGCGCAGCCCAGCGCAAAGGCCTCGGCCTCCTGCGCTCCACCGACGCAGCCACGATACACATCCGGGTAGCGCACGTGGGTCACGCCCGGAAGCATCGGCGCGAACCGGCGCTTCTGTTGCGGCTTCGAGGCTGTGAGCGACAGCGCTCCCATGGTGCGTCCGTGGAAAGCGCCCAGAAACGCAATCACGTGCGGACGCTTGGTGTGGTAGCGCGCCAGCTTCAACGCCGCTTCCACTGCCTCGGCGCCCGAGTTGCCGTAATACACCTTGTGCGGCCCCTTCATCGGAGCAATCTTCGACAGCCGCTCCGCCAGCGTCACCATGCTCTCGTAGTAGAAATCGGTGCCCGACATGTGAATCAGCTCGCTCGCCTGCTTCTGAATGGCAGCGACCACTTCCGGATGGCAGTGTCCCGTCGATGTCACGGCAATGCCGGCGGAGAAGTCGAGGAACTCATTGCCGTCCACGTCTTCGACGATTACGCCGCGCCCACGCTTGGCCACCAGCGGATACGACCGCGTGTACGACGGCGAGATATAGCGCTCATCGCCCGCAAGGATACGCGTGGCGTTCGGGCCGGGCAGAGCGGTCTTGAGCTTAGGGCCGGCAACGGGAATCAGAGTATTGGTAGTCATGGTCTTCTCCTGCGAAATGGCTAGGGCACGACGGAAGTGCCGAATTTCTGCTTTCCACAAATTGCTGGTCTCACAGTGTCAGACCGCAATTCCGGAGGAAGTGTATGGCTGGAACTAGTCGCCGGAAAAGAGATTGGGGCGCGCCATGCAGGGGGCCAGCTTGGAGTCGGCACGCGAAGAGATTGGCCGCGACCACGCCGCACGCACAGTAGCGCCATCGACCGGATGGGCTCCAGCCAGGGCGATCGCACACGGGATGGTGTTACGGCAAAACACGACAAGAATCCTTATCTAAATTATATCTGGCTTCTTTGCACCTCGTAACCCCCAAAGTTCGCCTCTGCCCCCACCTCTCAGAGCCGTCCCTATCCCTTGAGATAGTCGGAGCAATCCGAAGGGTTGCGGTTTTCCCTTGCAGCCACCACCATGCGCGAATCAGTCGTCCCTTTCGTGGTAATGAGATAGCACCTTTCCTCGTTGTTCCTTGGCGTGGCCGCCGAATTGCAACATCCTCAAAGTGAATACGCCTTTCGCGCACACATTCAGCGCCAGGAGATCGAAGTGGCTACCGATCCAGCAACGGCCTTCGTCAGTTACAGTCGCGAAGACCTGGAGTTCGTCCTCCGCCTCGCCAAAGACCTAAAGGCAATGGGTGCGAAGGTTTGGATGGACAAACTCGATATTCGTCCGGGCCAGACTTGGGCTGACGAAATCCAGAATGCCGTCAACGGCTGTTGCAAAGTGTTGATCGTTCTCTCGCCCGACTCCGTAGCCTCTCGCAACGTGCAGGCTGAGGTTGGATATGCCATAAGTGAAGGCAAAGGAATCATCCCCATCTTCTTCCGGCAGTGCAGTATTCCCTTTCGCTTGCTTCCCTTTCAGTATGCCGACTTCCGAACTGACTATTCTGCGGGCTTGCAGGAACTCGTTTCCAGCCTCAACAACCAAACCAGAATCTCAAGCCGCGAAACCACCGACGTGCTCGCCCTGTCGCCGGCCGATGAGGAAGAGC
This sequence comes from uncultured Acidobacteriaceae bacterium, assembly GCA_963738905.1. Classification (GTDB taxonomy): domain Bacteria; phylum Acidobacteriota; class Terriglobia; order Terriglobales; family Acidobacteriaceae; genus DASRAA01. The sequence continues at coordinate 32,946 of CAVTYG010000002.1, read as the reverse complement.
GCCGTCGTCGATCCACAGCCTTCCATGCTCACTTGGAGGAGCACGATAAGCAAGCCTCGAGAGAACAACCCGGAACGGAGCTGGGGCGCCCCAAGGAATCCGAGGGCCCTGAGATGGCCCAACATGAACTGGAACGGCAGCGCGTTTCGGCAGAGCAGGCCCGCGTTGAGTTCGAGCATCGCGAGCCGGCGGAGCAACCGTTGGCCCAGCCAGCCGCCGAGGAAAAGGCCAGGCGCAGACAGCGAGTGCGCCAAGAGATCTTCGGACAGCAGGTCCAACCGAAGGAACAACCCAGGTCGATGCTCGCTGCGACAGCCGGACGAAAGCTGCGAGAGCGGACACTGGAGATGCGCGCCCAGAGTGACCGCTTACGCCGGCATGTTGCAAATGGCCTCGCCGATTGGCAACAGAAACTGCGGTCGCTGCCTGCAGCGTTACTTGTCACCCCCAAAGCTTCACGCGGCGTAATCGTTGCCGTGGCGCTCTCTATCACCGTGATGATCGGTACCGTCACGTACGAAACCGTGGCAATCTCCCAGGCGAAACACGGTAAACAGTCAGTTCGTAGCTCCCAGGCTCCAGTCGCTATCACTCCGGAAGCGCATGGGGAAGTCGTCAGCCCTCCAGTTTCCTCTCCGAAAACGGCGAGCTCGCCTCAATTGCCTCCAACCGAGCAGGCAAAGACCGCAGGCACGGACCCCCAGGCACCGCCAAAATCGCTCGCCAAGCCCAAGGATCGCCCCACGACTTCGCCGGCAGCCAGCTCGACTTCTGTGTCCGCTGTACTCGATCGGAATGCCCCAGCTACGTCATCACATATGACTTCTACGCCCATCCCCGCTGAACCTATCGACACGCCTCCGGCTGGCATGAGCACAAAACTGGGAGAGGTGTATCGCAGAGCACGAACTGGCGATGCAAATGCCATGCAAGACCTGGCCATTGCTTTCCGCCAGGGTAACGAAGTCCCCAGAGACGACAAGCAGGCGTTGCTCTGGTATCGCAAAGCGGCCGAAGCTGGAAATCCGCGTGGAGAGTTTGATCTTGCCGAATGTTACGAGAAAGGCTACGGCGTTCCGAAAGACGCTGCACAAGCCGCGGATTGGTATCGCAAAGCGGCGGACGCCGGAAACGTGGTGGCGATGAACAAACTCGGGGACATGTACAAGGACGGTTCCGGACTTAACCAGGATTATCCCCAGGCCCTTTACTGGTATCGCAAGGCTGCCGCGGCCGGTAACGCACGAGGAATGAGTAATCTTGGAAAGATGTACGACAACGGCTGGGGAGTGCCGACCAACTATGCTGAGGCCGCGGACTGGTACCGCAAGGCGGCTTCCGCTGGCGACATACAAGGTGTCCGCAACCTGGGTGTGATGTACGAAGACGGCTTGGGCCTTCCCAAGGATTTGCCGCAAGCCATTGCTTGTTACCGCAAGGCGGCTGATGCAGGCGATGCTACCGGCATGTTTTACTTGGCCGACATGTATGAGCATGGCAAAGGAATCAAGAAGGACTTAGGCCAGGCTCTCTACTGGTACCGTAAAGCCGCCGACGCCGGCGACGCCGGTGGTATGAACAAGGTGGCCACAATGTACGAGAAAGGCCAAGGCGCCCAGAAAGATCAGTCGGCGGCCGTCTACTGGTATCGCAAGGCGGCACAGATCGGCAATCAGACGGCCATGAACAATCTAAAACGCTTAGGTGACCTCCAGTAACGGCTCCCGACTATCCAGGCGGTGATGTCTGAAGTCGAGTAGTGCCGCTCCCTAGAGACGTTCGCTCCACTGCCTCCGCTGGAAACCGACCTGCTTCTCGCCGTAAACTGTAGAAAACTGGGCCAGAGTAACGCCAAGTATGTTTCACGCATTCCGCATAAATCTTTTTTTGCTGGTCACAACGCTCATCCTGATCACACTTGTGGCTACATCGGCATGTACCCGCTCCAGCGCTTCGTCCGACAAGGCACCTTCCGCCTCCGTCCAAATGCCACAGCCTCTTCCACTACAGCCACCCGCAGCGCACTCGCAAACTGCTGATCTCGCGCCCGAGGTCGCTGAGTTGCATCGCAAGGCCGAGTCTGGCAACGCCCCAGCCATGGTCGAAACTCGCCAACGCGTACGAGACGGGCGAAGGCGCGCCGCAGGACTTCCGGCAGGCCATCACTTGGCTCACGCAAAGCCGCTGACGCGGGCGACGCGTACGCCATGTACCGCCTCGGACGCATGTACGCTGCCGGCTCCGGCGTGGAGAAGGACTACAAGCAAGCCACAGCCTGGTATCAGAAGGCGGCTGAAGCCGGCAACGCGGACGCGATGTACAGCCTTGGGCGTTCCTACGAGACCGGCTCAGGCGTTCGCGAAGACGTGCAGCAGGCGGTTCACTGGTACGACCAGGCCGACCTGCACGGTAACAAAGAGGCCAGGGCTGCCTTGGCTCGTCTCGGCGAAAGCATCGAAGACCACTAGCCCACCTTCGGCCACAGCCACCCAAACACTCCCGCCGTCAGCAGGCCGTAGATCAGTCCGTCGATCACTTCCTTGATGACCATGCCCCAGGGCTCGCCCTTCCAGATGCCATTGGCCAGCTGGCTCAATCCATAAGCCATGAACGCCACCGTTCCAGCGACGCGAAACACCGCCAGGTAGTCGGTTCCCGGGGCCACCGTGTGTCCGGTGACATAGGCGGTAAAGAACGCGACGATGAGGCAGTACGCGAACCACTGTCCCAAAAATTTCCCCAGCACGATCTGACCATTGGGACGAACATTCAGCGTTCCTACCGGCCCTCGCTTGAATTTCTCCACCGTCTCCGGCGACTTCATCTCCGCATGAGTAGTGTGGGGGAACATGTACAGGCCCGGCGTTACAGCTGCGTCACGAATGGCCGCAGAAATATTTTCCTCGCCGGGCAGCTTCTTATAATCGCCTTGGTGATATTTCAGCAGCATGTGCATGACGAAGCTGGCAAAGAACACGATCACTGCCGCCAGAATGATAGGCAGCCAAAGCGCCGTAAGGGAAACCATAGCGTCTCCTGGTGTTCAGGTTTTCGGGTTTGCTTCGGAACGCTATCGTTGCATGCTGCTGTTGTCAAGCAACTCTTCACCTCGTATCGCGATCCTGTCCCTCAGTAGGTCAAGGTCCCAGCTAAATTCTGCGCACGACTGATATCGCAAATTCTTCTCTTTCGCCAACCCTTTGTCGAAAACGTGCTGCAACTCCGGCAGACGAAGGTCCCGCGCTTTCGTTGACGGTAGAGGTGGATCGCGAAGAATCTTGATTAGCACATCAGTTAACGTGTCCCCCTCGAAGGGTCTCCGGCCCTCTACCAACTCGTAAAATGTGCAACCCAGGCTGAAAACGTCTGATCTTCCATCGGGCGCGTCGCCATTGAACATCTCCGGTGCCATATAAGCAATTGTTCCCACTGGCCATGAGCATTCCAGATTGATCAACTCAGAATAAGGCGGTGTCAGACCAACGAGCGTCGCTGTGCCAGTTTTCGATACAAGAATGTTTCCGGGCTTTACATCCCGATGAATAACGCCCTGCTCGTGAGCAAACTGCAGTGCACCGGATATTTGCCTGACAATGTCGATCTGTTTCAGCAGACTCAGCGGGCTGCTATTCCTTATAAGAGAATCTAGCGACTCTCCAGCGATCAACTCCATTGCAAGGTAGACGCTGCCATCCAGTTCGCCCGCATCGTAGGCACTCACAATATTGGGGTGGCGAAACGAACAGTGGCGCTTCGGTTCGCGGAGCCATGGCTCGCGAGTTTCGGGACCGCCTTCGAAGCCAGTCCACACCCTCAGGGCGACAAGTAGATCCAGATTGGGGTCTCGGGCCTTGTAAATAACGCCGAACCCGCCCCAGGCAATCACATCAATGATTTCGTAGCGCCTGAAATTTCGCGGTAGCTCCATCGTCCGGACCTCGAGGTCACGACAGTCTACACCGTTAGCGATAGCCGAAACGTTCCCTCAAGTCAGATCCGATGGCATTGACTCCACTTCCTCGCGCACCTATCATCAGCCAACTACTCCGCATCCAAAATGAGCTCAGCTTCCTCCGCCGAAGTCCTCGCGCGCGCCCTCGAAGTGGCTACGGTTCGCAAAATCCGCCTGCGCCTCATTCCCTTCCTCTTCACCATCTTCGTTATCGCATTCATCGATCGCATCAACATCGGCTTTGCCGCCTTGACCATGAACAAGGACCTGGCGATTGCCAGCCAGCAGTTCGGCTTCCTGAGCGGCATCTTCTTCTTCGGCTATTTTCTCTTCGAAGTGCCCAGCAATTACCTGTTGCACAAGATTGGCGCTCGCGTCTGGATTACCCGCATTCTGCTCACCTGGGGCCTGATCGCGACCTTGACGGGCTTCGTGCAGAACGTGCAACAGCTCTACGTCATGCGCTTTCTGCTCGGCCTCGCCGAAGCCGGATACTTCCCCGGCATCGTCCTCTACCTCACCTACTGGTTTCGTCAGCGCGACATGGCGCAAACCGCGGCGCTGTTCATTGCGGGCCTGCCGGTGACGAGCATTGTCGGCGCGCCCATCTCGGGCCTCATTCTGGACCACGTACATTGGCTCGGCCTCAGTAGCTGGCGCTGGCTGCTGGTGCTCGAAGGATTTCCCGCCGTTCTGTTTGGTCTGCTTACTTACCTGACGCTTCCCAATGGGCCGGCCAATGCGCGCTTTCTTGATTCCGACGAAAAGAGCTGGCTGCTGGCGGAGCTGAAGACGGAAGAGCATGACAAGCTCGCTTCGCGTCACTACTCGGTGGGCGAGGCGCTCACCAATCGCCGGGTCTGGCATCTGACGCTGGTTTATTTCGGCATGATGGTCGGCGGTTATGCGCTGAATTTCTGGGCGCCGCAACTGGTGCGATTGTCGGCCGCCGGCTCGTCGAACTTTGCCGTCGGATTGTCGCTCATGGTGGTCAATCTTGTCGGGCTGGTGGCCATGGTGCTGGTTTCGCGCAGCTCCGACCGTCGCCTCGAACGCAGGTTTCACGTGGCCGTGCCCGTCGTCGCTGGAAGCCTCGCGCTCTTCTTTCTGGGAACGCCGCATTCCCTGTTGCTTTCCATCGTTCTGCTTTCCTTGCTGGCCGTCGGCGTGTACAGCTCGCTCAGTCCGTTTTGGGCGATGCCGAACGAGTTCCTCGCCGGATATTCCGCCGCGGTTGGCATCGCTCTGATCAACTGCTGCGGCAATCTCGGCGGCTTTGCCGGCCCCTATGCAATCGGAGCCATCGCCCGCCACACCGGATCCATCTACCTTGGCCTTGCGGCCTGCGGAATACCAATGCTGCTCGCGGGGGTGCTGGCGATGCTGTTTCGCACACGGACGACTAGACCAACAGGTCGCTGATAGCTACGTTGGTAGATCGCAAGGCATCGAAGAGAACCGCTGACGCGGCTACATTCAATCAAAACTCTGCGGCGGCCAGGACCCCCACACACAGAGTACGGCAATCACCTTTTTGATTACGGTGCCTGTGGGCTCGCCCTCTCGAATGCCGGTCGAGCTAACAGAAGCCCCACCACAACATGAAAAACACACGCCGGCCAAAGCAGGAAGGCCGCGAATTCTCCACTAACTCGGAGATACCCGAGATACAGCCCCGCCAGGAGGTTGTAGGTGAACAGAGCGCGAGTGGCCTGCGCGGTTGCTTCATTCCCGCCAGGCCAGCACGCTATCCCGACAGAGAGCAGTCCAAATCCAGCAACACGAGCAACGGCGACGCCGCTGCTGGACAGTTCGGTGCCCAGGAGGAGGCGGGCGACGACGTCAGGGACGGCGACCAGCGCAACGCCGGTTGCCGCCTCGACCGCCGCAGAAATCATTAACAGGACTCTTGTTGTCATCGCCAGCCCCAAACCACACTACTGTTTTGGCCACTGCTTGAACATCTTCTCGATGGCCTTTTCCACCATCTTCTGGTTTTTGTTGCCGTTATTGTCCAGTGTGTTCTGGGCGATTCCGCGCCAGACTAATGACTTTGCCTTTACGTCGTAGAGACTGACGACCATGGTGGCTTCTACGTTTTGCTGGGGGGTGATTCCTCCCATGCCGCCACCGATTCCGCGCATGCCCCATGCGTTGTACGAGGTCTGCTCGCGTTCGCCGCCACTGGCGGCCAGGACCAGATCAGGGCTTTGGTTTTCCTGTACCTTTTGCAGGCCTTTCTGCTGCATGGCCGCCTCGATGTCCTGCTGTGCCACCTGCGCGAGAATTGAATTCTGGATCTCGTTCTTGTTGTTGGAGCCCCACGCATAGGTGTGGTATTGCGAGAAACTCGCGTTGTGGTCGTAGTTAACGGAGACCTGTTGACCAACCGAAATGGTCGACGCAACGCACAGCAGCAGCGCGCAAACGGCAAATTTCGTTTTCATGTTCGTCATCCTTTTCATAGCTGAAATGTACGGCTCTGTCTAAACACCCGAGAATCAACGGTCCTTATGACGTGGCGCGCAAGCGCCGCACTATCCGTGGCTGCCTAGTTGTTGACCCTGGCCACGGCGTCGTCCATCTTCCTCTGGTCCTCGGCCGACAACTGCGACTTCCCGAGGTTGAAGGTCAGCTTGTCGATGTTTCCGGTAAACCGGAACGGACAATCATAGGTGAAGTCCACCGGCGTACGGGTGTCGATCCCGACGTCGAAACTCTCGTCGGCGGGCATGAGAAACGGGATGGTGTGCTCCATCGACTTGCGATCGACCTCTTTGCCGTCCACGGTCAGCACGCCTGTACCGCCCTTGCCGACGCCCGGGCCGTCATATTTGAAGTCGAAGACGACGGTGTGCTTGCCCTCGCCCAGCGCATCGCCTCTCCAGCGGAAACGCTCCAGGTCGAGCATGTTGTAAACGAACACCGGCCGGCCTCTGCCGAATCCGAAGATGTCGGTAGCGAATACGGCGAGCAGTCCGAGCGCGGCGATCAGCAACATCGCGTAGCCGAAGCGTTTTCTCCACCTGCCGGCATTGCCGATCAAGAGCAAGCAGCCCCAGTATCAACAGGCCCAGGAAGATTCGCTTAAACAGGCTGCTCTTGAGCCACCAATTGAAGCTGTGGGTCAGATACAGGCCGTAGCCGCCAATCATTCCGCCTTCAGTTACGACCACACCCTCCGCGCCGCCGCTCGGGATGGTCAACTCGGCTGTGATGGTGAAGTCCCTGCCGAGGACGTTGGGGGCATTGCCGTCGGGAATGTTGGCGTTCTCACCGATATAGGTGAAAACCGTTTTACCGGCAATCGCGCTGGGTCGCGGTGTGAGGGCACGCACGAAACCCGAGTTATCCAGCGGCAATACCTGGTGGCTCTCTGCCTCTTTCTGGAACAGCGCCTGCATTTCCTTCAGCTTGTCAGGCATGGTTGCGGCGAGGTCGTTGGCTTCCGAATAGTCGTCAGCGATGTGGTAAAGCTCCCACTTGTATTGATCGAGAGCCGGCATCGCCTGGGTTCCCAGCTCCCATGGCGGAGAAGGCGGTGTAGTCGCGGCGACCCATCCATCGTGGTAGATAGCACGGTTACCGACCATCTCGAAATACTGCGTGTCGCGCTTCGACGGCGCGTTGGCATTGGCGGAGTCGAAGGTGTAGAGCATGCTTACGCCTTCGATAGGCTTCTGTTTGATTCCGTTGACCTCCTCGGGCGCCTGGATACCCGCGGCCTCAAGGATGGTCGGAACAATATCGATTACGTGGTGAAACTGGGTGCGAATCGCTCCCACGTCCTTGATATGTCCGGGCCACGAAATGGCCAGGCCCTGCCGGGTGCCTCCGAAGTGGGACGCCGTCTGCTTGGTCCACTTGAAGGGCGTATCAAATGCCCAGGACCATGCCACCGACATATGCGGGTAGGTCTTGTCGGAGCCCCAGTCGTTATAGTGCACGGCGTTCATCGCGAGAACGGGCTTCACCATCGGCATATTGATGATGCCGTTGTAGGCGGTGTACTGATTGAACGTGCCGTAAATACTGCCTTCCGCGCTGGTGCCATTGTCGCCGTCGATGTAGATAATCAGCGTATTGTCGAGCTTGCCCTGCTTCTGGACTTCGTCGATCACGCGGCCAATCTCATAGTCGGTGTAGGCAGTGTAGGCAGCAAAGACCTCTGCTTCGCGGGCGTACATCTTCTTTTCCAAGGCGCTGAGCGAGTCCCATTTGGGTAGCTTGGCTCCTCCGAACTCTGCCTGTCCGTCGGGCCACGGCGTTAGCGCTGTGTTCGGCGGAATCACGCCCAGCTTCTTCTGGTTCTCGAAGATCTGCTCGCGCAGCTTTTCCCATCCCATGTCGAACTTGCCATGGAACTTGTCGATCCATTCCTGGGTAGGCTGGTGGGGCGAGTGCGAGCCGCCGGGCACGTAATAAACGAAGAACGGCTTGTCGGGCGCCGACGCGTTGAGGTCGTGCAAGTAGCGGATGGCATCGTCCGCCAAGTCAGTGGTGAGGTTGTAGCCTTTCTTACCGACCCACGGATACACGGCAGTCGTATTGCGGAACAGGTAGGGCGTCCACTGGTCGGTCTCGCCACCCAGAAAACCATAAAAGTATTGGAAGCCCATTCCCGTGGGCCACTGATCGAAGGGCCCAGCGGTGGTGCTGTAAGTGAATCCCGGCGTGTTATGGTCTTTGCCGAACCACGAGGTAGCGTAGCCGTTTTGTTTCAGGATCTCGCCGATGGTGGCGTTGTCCGGACCGATGACGGAGTCATAGCCGGGATAGCCGGTGGACAATTCGCCGATCACGCCGAAGCCCACCGAGTGGTGGTTGCGTCCGGTGATCAGCGCCGCCCGCGTCGGCGAGCATAGGGCAGTGGAGTGGAACTGGATGTAGCGCAGGCCGGCCTTAGCGATGCGATCCAGGTTCGGTGTCGGGATAACGCCGCCGAAGGTGCCGGGCACGCCGTAGCCCTGGTCATCGGTCATGATGAGCAGCACATTGGGCGCGCTCTTGGGCGGCACCACGCGTGGCGGCCACCACGGGGTGGAGTCCTTCGCTGTTTCCTTAATTACTCCGCCGAACTTCGGAGGCGGTGGCGGAAGCTGTTTGCCGTTGATGGTGGTGGTGGCGTCGGCCTGACCTAACGTTCCGGTGACGACTTGCGCGCTGGCACTCCCGCCGCCGAAAAGGTTGGCAACGACAAGCACTCCCAAGGTTAGCTTTCGAAATCCTGCTCCGAAGTCCATTCGTGTCTCCTCACGGCAAATCCGATTGACCTTCTTTGTTGCCATCGCAACTAGCGAATACTAATGTCGTTCGCGCCAGAGTGACGCACCCGCTAACCAGCTTCCAGAAGCCTCGTTCCCGCAGAATCGGTGATCGTCCAGCTTTCCTGTCGCGGGGTTATGGAGTGGTTCATCGCGTACTGAAACAAACCCGCATTGCTATCGATTCCGAGTTTTTCCATCATTCTGTATTTATGAAATGCCACTGTGTTCGACGCGATCTCGAGAATTGCCGCAACCTGCTTCATCGACCTTCCTTCGGTCAGTAGTTGGAGAACCTCGACTTCACGCCGGGTAAGTCGGCGGCCTAAAGTCTGGTGCTTGGGTGGGTGCAGCAGGTGTTCGATAGTCTCACGAGCAATGAGCGGGGACAGGTAGGATTCCCCACGCATCACGGTTCGAATCGCGGTTACAAACTCTTCCGCGCCTGACTGTTTCAGCACATAGGCGCTTGCTCCCCGCCGAAAGACCTCGGCCGCAGCATCCGCATCCAGGTTCGCGGTGAGAAACACCAGCTTCACCGAAGGCACGGCGCGTTTGATCTGTTCGGCCGCATCGATTCCGTTGAGTTGAGGGAGGAACGTCTCAAGGATAGCCATCTCCGGCTTGAGTTTTACCGCCGCTTGTACCAGGGAACGGCCGTCGGAGACGAGGCCTGCGACCTCAAACTCCGGCTCAAGTATTTGCTTGCAAGCGTCTGCCACCAGTTTGTGGCTGTCCGCAATCAGGATTTGAGCTTTACGTTTGAAGTCCATAGACTTACATTCCCTTGGTTACGCATACGTCCACTACTTCAGTGTCAACAGCGTTATCGTGTCCCAGGTAATTCAGGCCCCAAGCGGCTTCGTCTATCTCTCTCCGAAGCGAACCGCTTCAACGTATTCCAAACCGTGTACTTCGCTGACCGAGCGCACTTCCAGCACGGGCGCCTCGGGAGCCGTCTCCATCAGCATCAGCAGGTCCGTGAAATGGCTCGAACGTATGTGCGACTTCAGTGCCGGTTCGCTGGACCAATCCTCTTCCAGGCAAATGGCTTCCGAATCACCGATCTCGCGGTAGATGCGGCTCGCGATGAAGCCTCGTTCCACCTGGGCCGCAATCGTCACATAGCGAAGCGCATGGATCGCTTCTTCCGCGCCCAGCGGACGCACCTTTAGCCTTACGTTGAGTTGAAACATATCTCGCCGGTCGAGCCGCGTTGGCCCTCATCCCCAAATGTGTTTTTGAAACGTGCCTAACTAGATTGCAATCCGGTGGCCAAGCCCAAGTTCAACCACAAACCCCGTTCCTCATATGATTCCGAAGGAGTTAGCGCGTGCGCGAATTCCGGCAGCGACCGGAACGCAAGGGCTGAGCTCCGATGGGCCGGAGGCGGCTCCGACTAATCGGAGGCAAGGCATGCGACGCTGAAATTATGTGACCTTGTCGGCCTGCCCGCGTGCAAGGCCTAACCTGACGATCATGGAATCGAGTGTGGTGGGTTTCAGGCCGAGAATTTCCGCCGCGCCATCTTTTCCGCGAACCCGCCATCCCGTTCTTTCCAGCACGCTGCGAACGTGTTCCCGTTGGGCATCAATGTGCAACAGGCTTTGCCGGGCGCTGTCGGAAGAATCGCTGGGAGGGGAGATCTCGAGCAGCCGTCCCGTAGCCAATATTACCGCGCGTTCCACGGTATTGCGCAGCTCGCGGATGTTGCCCGGCCATGGGTAGCGTTGCAGTGCCTCGATGCTGCTCTCCTCGATCGCATCGATGCCCTTCCCGAATGAGGTCGCGAATTCCTTGACAAACGACCTCACCAGTAGCGGAACATCTTGCGGACGCTCTCGAAGCGGGGGCATGCGGATGGGAAAAACATTCAGGCGGTAATAAAGGTCATCGCGAAACGTCTTCTCGCGTATGGCTTTCTCCAAATCGCGATTGGTGGCGGCGATGATCCGCACGTCTACCGGGATCGACTTCGTACTGCCCAAGCGTTCGACCTGCCGTTCCTGTAGAACACGGAGGAGTTTGGCCTGCACTTCCAGAGGCAATTCCCCGACCTCATCCAGGAACAAGGTTGAGCCATGGGCGAGCTCAAAGCGCCCCACCTGCCGCGACATGGCGCCGGTATAGGCTCCTTTTTCGCGTCCGAACAATTCACTCTCGATCAGCGTACCCGGGATGGCTGCGCAACTCACTCTCACCATGGGGCGCGCACTTCGCAGGCTGCGTCCATGAATGGCTGACGCAATCAACTCCTTTCCCGTTCCGGTTTCGCCGATGAGAAGCACCGTGGAATTCGTGTCCGCTACCTGTTCCACCTGCTCCAGGACATGGCGCAACGCGGGACTCTCGCCGACAAGGCCCTCGCGTCCGTGCACCGTCTTTACTTCCTGTTGCAGGTAAGCGTTTTCGCGCTGAAGGCGGTCACGCAGGCGGCGCACTTCGGCGAGGGCCTCGCGCGTTGCCGACTCAGCCTGAGTTCGTGCCATCACGCTGCCGATCATTTCTACGAAGAGCCGCAGACGATTCACCACGGCGTCCGGCCACTTTCGTTCCCGGTGTACCGTGCCGAAGGAGATGGCACCGATTACCTTGCCACCCACTCTCAGTGGAGCAGTAAAGCTTGAGCGAGGCCCGAACCGGCGGCCAACCTCTTTCTCCCGCGCCGCTTCATCGGGCAAATCGTCGAGACGCTCCCAGCAAACCTCTTCTCCACCGAAAATCCGGCCTGATATCCAGGGTAGGTCTTTGGCGAGGAATCCGGGAAACGGAGGCAAGTCGGCCACCTGCCAGGAATGGGTTACGGCATAACTCCCACCATCCTCAACTTGAAACAGGGTGCTGCGTTCCAAGCCCAGCACCTCTCCGATCCGCCTCTGGGCATTGATGATCTCGGCGTCGATTGTTTCGGCGGTGACGCTGACAAACCGGGCCGAGAGCTCGGTCAATAGCATCTCGAAGCGCAATCGGTCGTCGAACTCGGCTTGCGGATCGGTGGGCGCAGGAACCATTCAATAATCCGATAACACCCGCGATGGACCTGCGCGTGAGCGCAAGTGCAGGCACAAATATCACCAGCGGAGCTGTTATGAGAGTGTTCTATCGTACTTCACAACTCGACCGTGGACAACCGCCGGTGGCCCACATTTGCCTTTCGTTTGTTCAGTCCCATGACATCCTTTACAGGGTGTCGTGGGACTGGACACTTTCGTTGGCAAATGTGGGGGCGTCAGTCCGCACATCGACATGGTTCGGCCGTCACGTTCAACCGTGACTAAATCGCTTGGTGCTACGCCCGAACACCCGTACACTACCGCTGGAACGATAAGGGAGAGTTGTCGTCTCTAAAAACGGCAGCCAGACTTTACCCCCATCGTCAGCCAGGTGCTTTGACCTGTGATGGGTCTTGTTCGTTCTCGAGTTCTTACCCATCTGCCCGCCATCGGCTCTTTCCGGCCTCAAAAAATCTCGCGTAACTCCTTTGCCCAGAAGATTTTGCCTGTAAGTTACACGGCATCAACCGCTTACGCGCGTTTTCCGCGCATCTCCAGCAAAACAAGGATTTTTGGGGTGGGGGAGGGGGGTACCCCCGCACGCCGCCGTCCCGTTTCGGCACTACCGCAATCGCCAGCTCCCTCAGTCACCGATCGCTACATACCGGCCACGGAGCCGAGCCGCACCGACCCGGTTTCTCGCCCTTCCCTTACAATCGGAGATTCTGCACTCCATCAGGGACGGTTCATGGCGCTACAGCTCTTTAATACTCTGTCGGGCAAAACGGAAGAGTTTCATCCCCTCGAAGACAACCTGGTCCGCATGTACGCTTGCGGGCCCACGGTTTACGACTACGGCCACATCGGCAACTTCCGTACCTTCGTTGCGGTGGACGTGCTGCGTCGTTTCCTCAAGCAGAGCGGCTACAAGCTCAAGCACGTCATGAACATTACCGACGTCGAGGACAAGATCATCCGCAACGCCGCACGCGATGGCGTCACCGTGCAGGAGTACACGAAGAAGTACACGGAGGCCTTCCTGGAGGACTCCGATGCGCTCAACATCGAGCGGCCGGAGATGATCGTGAAGGCGACCGAGCACATTCAGGAGATGGCGCACTTCATCGCCGAGCTGCGCGACAAGGGTTACGCCTACGCTGCCGACGACGGGTCGTATTACTTTCGCATCGCCAAGTTTCCCGAGTACGGCAAGCTATCGAAGAAGGACTTCGCCGGCATGACCGATGGCGCGCGCGTCGATGTGGATGAGTACGAGAAAGATAACGCCCGCGATTTCGCCCTATGGAAGGCGCCCAAGCCCGGCGAAGCCCAGTGGGACACCGAAATCGGCCCCGGCCGCCCCGGCTGGCACATCGAGTGCTCGCAGATGTCGATGAAGTACCTGGGCGATAGCTTCGACATTCATGCCGGTGGCGAGGACCTGATCTTCCCTCATCATGAGAACGAGATCGCCCAGTCGGAGGCGCTGACCGGTAAGCAATTCGTCCGCTACTGGGTGCACTCGCGCTTCCTGCTGGTCGAAGGCGAGAAGATGGCCAAGAGCGCCGGCAACTTCTACACCGTGCGCGACCTGGTTCTGATGGGGCACAAGCCGTCGTCAATACGGTTCTTGCTGATGTCAGTTCCCCATCACAAGCAATTGAACTTCACGTTCGACGGCCTGACGCAGGCGGCGAATTCGGTCGAACGGCTGCGCAACTTCAAGCTACGGCTCCAGACGGCGAAAGTGGGTAGCGGATCGAATAGGGCGGTCGCGGAGTTGGCGGAGAAAGCTTCGAGCGAGATGCGCGCCGGCATGGAAGACGATCTCAATACAGCGCGCGCCCTGGGCGCGATCTTCGACCTGGTGCGCGACGTCAATGCGGCCCTCGATGGCGGAGGAGTGAAGCAGGATGATGTATCGGTGATCTTGAAAACTCTGGAACAGTTCGATGAGATCTTCGCGATACTCAAGGATGATGATGCTGCGAAGGTCCGCGCAACCGTAGATTGGGCAATGGCCGAAGGCAAGAGCGATAAAATCAGCGCTGCCGCAGCCGAGCTCGCGAAAGCAGCGTCGCTGTCGGATGAAGAGGTCGAGAAGTTAGTGGCCGAGCACTCGCAGGCGCGCCAGTCGCGTAATTTCGCACGGTCGGACGCGGTCCGAAATCAACTCGCAGAAAACGGCATCATCCTGGAGAACACGAAAGACGGAGTGCGTTGGAAGCGGAAGTAGCGCGCAGTCAGACTTCCGATTCGAGTTCCGGAGGGCCTTCTGACACCAGCGATGGCGCATCGCGCAAATGTACTTTCGCGGTTGTCACCAAAGCGACGGCCGCAACAATGACGACGGTTCCGGCCAGCATGTAGTGATCGAAGCGTTCGCGCAGAAAGATGATTCCGAGAATGACCGCGACGATGGGATTCACATAAGCGTAAGTCGCAACCTTCGGCGTCGGAACGTGCTTCAGCAACCAGATATAAGCGGTGTAACCGATCCACGATCCGAAAACGACGAGATAAAGAACCGCAATAATGCCACTCCGATTGAACACGGCGCGGTGAAACTGGCCAGTCGCGCTGGCTAATAAGAGATGCGTCGCTCCAGCGAAAGACATCTCCCAAGCTGTCGCAACCAGCGGATCGACTCGCATCTTCCACTTACGTGAGAAGACGGAACCAACTGCCCAACTGAACGACGAGAACAATAGAGTCAGCGATCCGAATAGTTGCACAGTGCCGAGCGAATCGCGGTGCGTGATCTTCGGCCAGACGAGGATCGCGATCCCGACAATTCCCATCGCCAGCCCAACCAATCCGCGGCGCGAGATGCGGTCGCCGCGGAAGACGAACGTCTCCAGTACCAGAAACCAGATCGGCGTTACCGCGATGATGAGCGCAGCATAGCCCGTCGGAACATACTGTTCCGCCCAAGCGAGCCCGCCATTGCCGCCGACAAGCAGCAGAATGCCGATCATCGCCAGTCGCCACGCTTCGTCGATGGAGATGCGTACGTTGCGCCCGAAGAGTGCGCACGCAACCAGCATCAACGGCCCTGCGATGAGAAAGCGCACCGCGCACATCGCGAACGGCGGAATGCCTTGGGATGACGTGATGCCGATGGCGAGGTAAGTAGATCCCCAGAAGACATATACCAAGCCGAAGGCGATGATGACCTTGAGCTTGTGATCCGAACTCGAACTGTTGGCCGTAGCGTCGGACGGAGCGATAGCAGGCATTACGTCGCCGGAAGCTTGTGGTTGTCGTGTCGTAAACGGCTGCCGGTGAGCAGAATGTAGTGAACGCCCGACAGCAGCGTAAACGCGAAGGTCGCGTATAAGAACGACCTTTCGAGCATCAGGACTGGAGGCGTCTTGACCACCTGCGCCAGCACGACGAAGAAGACTGCGCAAATCTGGCACACGGTGTTGATCTTGCCGAAGATGCTGGGACGGAAATCGCGGAAGCCGACGGTCGCATAGAGCGCCGTCGCAGTGGCGAGAATGCACATGTCGCGGCTCAGCACGAGGACGGTGTACTTCCACGGGATCTTCCTCACGATCGACAGCACCAGGAACAACGAGCTCAGCAACAGCTTATCGGCGATAGGGTCGAGATACTGGCCGAGCAGCGTGCGCTGGTCCAGCATGCGCGCCAGCCATCCGTCGAGCGCGTCGCTGAGGCCCGCGAAGACGAGGAGGCCCAACGCCCAACGCCAGTTGCCGTCAAGGACGTTCGTGAGAACGAATGGGATGAAAATCAGACGCAACAGCGTGAGCTGGTTCGGCGCACTCCAGAATTGGCTCTTCAATCCCGCCCTCCGTTGCGGCCGTGATGTTCCAGTGATGAGGAGCTGCTAAAGGCGGATGAAATCGCCCCTTGGTGACGTGTTACGCGTCGCCGGCACCCCAATCTAGATTGTGGGGTCTCCCATGCCTGCTTGGCAACCGAGCCGGCTGCGGGCCACTTCGGCCAGTATGCCTCGCGGCCAAGTGACGTTCATCACTGCGTTACTGCAGGCGAAGCCGATAGAGTGCCACCTGCGATCTCCTATTCTCTACGCGATGTTCTCCTTCACGCAATTCGTGACCCGGACGCTCATGAAGGTGTCGCACTTCTTCCGGCCCGGCACGGAACACCTGGAGACGGCACGATGGGGCGAGGTGGAAGCATACTTCTACCTGCGGAGCCTCGGGTATCGGATTGTCGCCAGGAACTTTCGGACCGCGTTTGAGCACGGTGAAGTCGATATGGTCGGATGGGATGACGGGGCGCTTTGCTTCATTGAGGTCAAGACCCATGCCCGGAGTGGCCTGGTGCCGCCCGAGATGGCGGTGGATGCGGCCAAGAGGCACCATATCCGCGCGGTAGCAAGACGGTATTTGCGGAAACTGCGGCTCGATCGGCCTCCGGCGTGTCGCTTTGATGTGGTGAGCGTTGTGCTCGGCAGCGCCAATGAAGGACCCGTGATCCGCTTGCACAAGGGAGCATTTCGCTGGAAGGCGGCGCATCCGTCCGATCCCGGCGCTTACGCTCGACGACAGCCCGCGCGCTGAAAACCTACAGCACTTGCCCCTACCGAGTGGCATCGCTAGAATAATAACTGCCAACCTTTGTAGGCGCGTAGCTCAGTTGGTTAGAGCGCTACCTTGACACGGTAGAGGTCAGGAGTTCGAGTCTCCTCGTGCCTACCATTTCTCTTTCAACGGTTTCAACCCGCAGGCGCATCTCCCAAATCCCAGTGTTTATCCGCTCTTCGATCCGTCTACACATAGTGTCTTGCGCGGGCGATGATCGCGTCCAGCAGGAGAGTTCTGCACCACGTGGAGCCTATAATGGGCACACCATCACCCGCTAACAGCGATGCTGCGTCGCCAAGATGTGTCCCCTTGGCCGCGAAAGGGTGCGATTGCCGGACACACAAAGATCGCTTCTATGCGTCCTTCCCATATCCGCACGTTTATTTTTGTAATCGTAACGTTGGTGTTCGCCGCCTGGGCGATTCCGACCGCCGCGAACTTCGTTATCGAGTACAACTGGTGGAAAGAAGTCGCGCAGGTTGATACGTGGATCAGCATGCTGTGGTACAGCATCGCCCCTGCGGCGATAGGTAGCCTCATAGCATTTGTCGCGTTCTACGTTGCTCACGCACGTGGCCTGCACTTTGCCGGCATACGACAGCGCGACTATCCCATATATTCGCGCCTGGTACCGGTTGGTCTGGCCTTGGTCGCCATCTGGTTTGCGTCGGCCTCGATCGATTTCTGGACTGTAATGCGCTTTTTCGGGTCGCGTGGCCTCAAGGCGCCTCCCGAGGCCTGGCAGGACCACGTCTTCTCACACTCGTTGCCGTTTTATCTATTCGACTTACCGTTCTATTCAGATCTGCTCGGGTTTGTGTTCGGGTTGGCGATTCTTTCTGCCCTGCTGTTCTGGGGTACGGCCCGTGGGTGGCAGTTGGCGGAACGGATTCGCTATGGCCAACTGATCGACGGATCGAACAGGCCAATTGATTTTGGCGCATACCTGCGCTTGCCAGGCGCCACCCGCAGCGCCTTCGTTCGCGTGCTTGTCGTGATTTTGTTGCTTGGTTTTGCAGCCTGGGTTTATCTGGGAAACTTTGAACTTCTGTTGAATACTCACGCTTTCATGACTGGCGCCGACTTCGTGGACGAAAAGGTCACTCTCCCGTTGCGCTGGGTCCTGATTATTTCTGCGTTGGCAGCGCTGCCGCTGGTTTGGCTGTCGAAGTTCAAGCAGGCAGCCGTCCTCGTGGTCTCGTGTTTCGTCTTGCAATTGGCGCTGCCCGCTGTGGTGCGCGCCGTCTATGTACGGCCGAATGAGATTTCCATTGAACGGCCTTACATCGAGCGGCATATCGAGGCGACTACCGCTGCGTTTGGCCTCAATCGAAATGCTACGGAAAGCCCGTTCACACCTTCCGGTCAGGGCGTCGTCGATCCTGTCCAGGACGCAACGCTGCTTGCCAATGTGCGGCTCTGGGACCTGCGTGCCTACGGCGCAACCATTACCCAGATTCAAGCGCTACGTCCCTACTACACGTTTCCCGACACCGATGTCGATCGGTACTTCATCGACGGCAGAATCAAACAGGTATTGTTGTCTCCTCGCGAGATTGACGTCACGCAATTGTCCGCCGAAGCGAGCGAGAGTTGGATCAACCCTCGTTTTATTTATACCCACGGTTTTGGCGCGGTCGTAGCCGAGGTCAACAAGATTACGCCTGATGGGCTGCCTGTCCTGCTCATCGAGAATGCTCCTCCGGAAATCAAGTCGCCGGGGTTCAAGCTGACTCGGCCGGAAATCTACTTTGGCGAGAAAACCCAGGATCCGGTCTTTGTTCACACCGCTCGCGAGGAGTTTGATTATCCATCCGGCGACCAGAACAAGTATTCGACCTACCAGGGCACTGGCGGCTTCCCGGTTGGCTCTTTCCCTCTGAAACTTGCGGCCGCCATTTCCCAGGGCGAGCCGAACATTGTTTTTACCGGATACCTGACCGGGCAGAGCCGCATGATGATCTATCGCCGGGTCCAAGCACGATTGGCGCATCTGGCCGGTTTCCTGCACTGGGATCCGGATCCGTATTTGGTGATTAGCGATGACGGCAGGCTGGTCTGGATGGTGGACGCTTATACGACTTCTCTCTCGCATCCGTACTCGGCTGCCCTTCCCGTGGCCGGAATTGAGGAAGGCGCAAACTACATTCGCAATTCGGTGAAAGCTACGGTGGATGCCTACACGGGGGAGATGTCACTGTACGTGTTCGATCCCAGCGACCCCATCATTCAGGCGTACCAGAAGTTGTTCCCTAAACTATTCAAGCCTGCGTCAGAGATGCCCGCCGACTTGCGCCGCCATGCCCGTTATCCGGAGGCTCTTTTTCGCACGCAGGCAGAGGCGTACCGCGTGTTTCACATGCGCGATCCGCAGGTGTTCTATAACAAGGAAGACATCTGGGATATCGCACGCGACCTGTTCGGCCAGTCTGGACAACCCGAACCCCTGGCGCCAACTTATGTGGTGGCCACATTGCCAGGCGAGAAACAACCCGAGTATCTGCTCATACTGCCGTTCAGCCCGAGAGGCAAGGACAACTTGATCGGATGGATGGCCGCTCGATGCGATGGTGATCAGTTGGGAAAGCTGATCTTCTATCAATTGCCGAAGCAGCAATTGATGTATGGCCCCATGCAGATTGAATCGCGCATCGACCAGGACCAGAATATTTCCAAGGACCTCACCCTGTGGAACCAGCAGGGCTCGCGTGTGTTGCGTGGCAGCATCATCGCTCTCCCCGTGACTGGCGGCTTCCTTTACCTCGAGTCGATTTACATTCAAGCCACCGAAGCCCGTATGCCACAGCTCAAGAAGGTAGTTTTGGCCATGGGCGACCGGTTGATCTACCGTGACACCTTCGACCAGGCCTTGGCAGACCTGACGCGAGAAGCGGCTCCCCCGGTAGTTGCTGGCGCTCAAACGCCTGCCGTAGCCAGCAATGAGAAGAACGCTAGTTCCCTGGCTGAACGCATCCACCAGCTTCGCGATCAAGCCGAACAACTGGCCCGAGAACTGCAGGCCCTCGAAAAGGAAACGCTCAAGAAGTAAAACAGAATGGCTTTCGACACGCCTGGAGGTCAGGAGTTCGAGTTTCCTCGTGCCTACCATTTCCTCTCTTTGTGGTTTCCCGCAACCTTATTCGCTTATCGGACGCGAGACAGTACACTGTCGGTATGAAAAAGCTCCGCTTGTCGGCCTGCCCTTCGGAACGCTTGTTTCTACATCGGCCTCCTCGTCATGTTCCTGGCGGCTTTTGGTGCCCGCGCCATCGCACAAACCGGCGGCACTCCGAGCTTTCTCCATCTCATTCAGCAAGCAACTGAGCGGACAGCCGCTCGATGGCCGAATGCTGCTCTTGCTTTCGACTGACCCGTCGGCCGAGCCGCGGATGCAGATCAATGACACCCCTAAGACCCAGATGGTCTTCGGCGTCGATGTCGACGGGCTAAAGCCGGACGAGAGCGTAGTTGTGGACGAGAAGGCCTGGGGCTATCCGATTCGGACTCTACGCAATGTGCCGTCAGGCGAGTATTACGTGCAGGCGCTCTTGCAGAGGTATGAAACGTTTCACAGGTCCGACGGGAAGACTGTCAAGCTTCCGATGGACCAAGGAGAGGGGCGGCATTGGGACATCGCGCCTGGCAACCTATACAGCAAGCCGATGAAGATCACGATCGGCAAGTCAGGTGAGGCCATCAAGATCGTGCTCGATCAGGAAATTCCGCCCATCCCGATCGCCGCGGACACAAAATACATCCGGCACATCAAGATTCAGAGTGAACTGTTGACCAAGTTCTGGGGCCGGCCGATGTATCTCTCGGCAGTCGTGTTGGTGCCTTACGGGTTCGATGAGCATCCGGAAGCGCATTATCCCTTGATGCTATTTCATGATCACTTCGTCGAGGACATCGACGATTTCCGCACGGAGCCACCCGATCCCAACCTGAAGCCGGATTACAGCGAGCGCTTCCACATCTCGGGCTACAACCGCATTCAACAGGAAGAAGCCTACAAGTTTTATCAGAAATGGATCTCACCGAACTTTCCGCGTTATCTCGTGGTAAAGGTTCAGCATGCGAACCCTTACTACGACGATTCCTATGCGGTGAACTCGGCGAACCTCGGACCTTATGGCGATGCAATCGAGAACGAGCTGATGCCGGCGCTGGAGAAGAAGTTCCGCAGCATCGCGCAGGGATGGGCGCGCTTCACGTACGGCGGGTCGACCGGCGGATGGGAGTCGCTGGCCGTGCAGATGTTCTATCCCGACCATTACAACGGCGTCTTTTCGGCTTGCCCCGACCCCATCGATTTCCGCGCATACACATTGATCGATCTGTACAAGTGGCCCAACGCGTTCTATATCGATGGAGCGCACAAGCAAATCCTGCAACCCGCGATGCGCAACTACCTGGGGCAGACGCTCATCAGCATCAAAGATGCTAACGCTTACGAACTGGCGCTCGGCACACACGGCCGATCGGGCGAACAGTGGGACATCTGGCAGGCAGTGTACGGTCCGGTGGGGGCCGACGGCTACCCGCAGCCTATCTTCAACAAAGAAACCGGGGACATCGATCATGCGGTCGCCGAGTACTGGCATGAGCACTACGACCTCCGGGCGATCCTGGAGAAAAACTGGGCAACTCTTGGCCCCAAGTTGCGAGGCAAGATTCACATCTATTGCGGCAGCATGGATACATACTTCCTGAACGACGCCGTGTATCTGATGGAGGACTTCCTCAAGACTACGAGCAACCCTCCTTACGATGGCGAGGTCAAGTACGGCGATCGCGCGGAGCACTGCTGGAATGGCGATCCGAACCTGCCCAACTACTTGTCGCGGCTACACTACAACACAATGTATCTGCCGAAGATCCTGGACCGGATTCAGAAGACCGCGCCGCCGGGAGCTGATCTGACAAGTTGGAGATACTAATCGCTTCGGACCGCCGGATAAGCTTTCAACAATAGGAATGTACGCATGTCTGCCTCACTGAAAGACGCTCTTCGAAACCGCAAGCTATTGGTGGGAACGCTGCTCACCGTCGCGTCCGCAGAAGTCGCCGAGGTGCTGGCGCAAGTAGGATTCGACTGGTTGTTCGTCGATCTGGAACACGGAAGCTTGTCGATTCGTGACGCTCAAATGGCAGTCCAGGCGGTTGCAGGCCGCTGTTTCACGGTGGTCCGAGTTCCTGACGGCACCTCGGAAAACGTCAAACGCGTCCTGGATACTGGATGCGATGGCATCATCGTTCCCCACGTCAACACGGCAGAAGAGGCACGCAGAATTGTAGCCCTCGCCAAATATCCTCCACTTGGCGAACGGAGCGTCGGTCTGGGGAGGGCGCAGGGCTTCGGTCTCCGCTTCACGGAGTACATCCAGTCGGCCAACGCTCAAACCGTCGTCATGATCCAAATCGAGCATAAAGACGCTGTCGCCAACGTCGAGGAAATTCTGGGAATACCCGAGATCGATGTGATTTTTATTGGGCCGTATGACCTGTCCGGCAGCATGGGTTTGCTGGGTGAGGTCGCCCATCCGGAAGTGGTCGACGCGATCGGGAAAGTTCGCAAGGCTTGTGCTGCTGCCAACATTGCGCTGGGGATCTTCTGTAGCAATGCTGACCAGGCTTTCGCGCAGACAAAGCTGGGCGCCCAAGTCGTGGCGGTTGGAACCGACCTCATGCATATGGCTCGCTCGGCGCAGTTGGTGTTAGAGGCTACGCGTCCGCGCTAGTTTCAGTAGACCCTAATTGAATCCTTTCGGCTTGTCGCAGAGTCGCGTCGATACGCGATACCGACTATTTGCAGGCCGAAAAACCTGGGCCGCTCCGAAGAGCGGCCCAAAGTATCAGGCTCTTTCACGGTCAGGCTAGTGCACTACCTGGGTCAGCGCGGGAGAGGTGCTGACTGCGAAGTTCGTGTTGCCGCCATAAGCCACGGTGATGGCATGTGATCCAACGCCGAGGCTGCTGGTGCTGAACGTCGCAACGCCGCCGCTACCGACCGTTCCGGTACCAATGGTAACGCCTGCGTTCTTAAACGTTGCGGTACCCAGTGAATGCGCCGGAGGCAGTTGACGTCACCTTCGCCGTGAAGGTCACGCTTCTTGCCGAAAGTTGACGGATTCAGAGACGAAGTTACGGCAGTAGTGGCTGCTGCCTTGTTCACCGTCTCGGTGACGCTGTGAGTTGAGGTGAGGTGGAGCGTGTCACCGTTGTAAGTCGCAGTGATGGTGTGAGCACCGGCCACGAGAGCGGTCGCCGTCGTGGTGTAGGTACCTACTCCCGAGCAGTTCACTGCCACGGTTGCCAAGAGCGTCGCACCGTTCTTAAAGGAGACGGTACCGGTGATGGTTCCGGCGACACCCGAGGTCACCTTCGCGGTGAAGGTCACGGGCTTGCCATAGGTGGACGGGTTAGCCGAGGCAGACAGAGCAGTCGTGCTCGCCGCCTTGTTTACGGTCTGGGTCAGGCTCTTCACGGCACCGGCTGTGTGGAGCGTGTCGCCGTTGTAAGTGGCACTGATGACGTGCGAGCCCGGAACAAGCTGCGTCCCGGTCGTGGCGAAGATGGCCTTGCCGGCCGCTAACGTCTTCGTTCCCAGCGTTAAGCCTTTGGTGACATCCTTGAACGTCACGGTGCCGGTCGGCACGGGTCCGGGTGTCGCGCTGACGGTGGCCGTAAACGACACGACCTTACCGTAGGTCGAAGGGTTGAGGCTCGAAGCCAATGCCACGGCGGCTTTTCCAGCAACGGTCTCATTCACGATCGCCGAAGTGCTGGGGGCGTAGGTGGCGTTGCCGTTGTACAGCGCGGTGATAGGATGCACCGCGGCAGTTAGGGTGCTAGTTGTGTAGGTTGCAACACCCGAAGCATTCACGGCGACGGTCGAGAGTGTCGCTGCTCCGTCCTTGAAACTGACGGTGTTCGTGATCGTCCCCGCGACGGACGACGTGACCTTCGCAGTGAAAGTCACAGCTTGTCCTGAGCGGGAAGGATTCAACGACGTCGCCAGTGTCGTGGTGGTGGGGGCCTTGTAAGTGAAGCTAACAGACTTCGTCGCTTCAATGTTTCCAGCCACGTCCGTGCTGTGGAAGGTAATGGTATAGCTGCCACGGGCGGAGATGGTGAAGGGAGCAACATAAGTTCGCTCACCGCGCCGCCGTTGATTTGATAGACGGTACTCGCTACTCCGCTGAAACTGTCGGTCGCCGAGAGAGTGACCTTCACCGGGGTAATAAATACGCCTCCACTTTGGGTGCCTGAGAGAGAGGCGGAAGTAACAGGGGGCGAAACGTCATAGCACACGGGTCCGTAGGTGCTATCACCGGATCCTACGCCCATGTTGTCCCATCCTCGAACGTTCATTGTGTGACAACCCTGTCCGGCTGCTGACAATGTGCTAGAGCCAGCAGTCGAGTTGGGGAAAAAGGGCCCACTGTAGAACGAGTTGCCGAAGCCGGGAGTCGCTTCTGAGTTCACATCGCCCGGATCGGAATCCCATAACCAGCTGTGGCCGGAAACTCCGCTCGCGGGAAACGATCCGCTGCCAGTATCGGTCAGCGTCCAACTGATTGGCTGATCGACGTTGAACCAATGGTTGATGGTGGGGCCGCTGAAAGTAACGAAGGGAGCGCCACTCTCAGCAACGTTCCGCCAGTTAATCGTCCACGCCATCTGGAGCATGTTGATCGAACCCCACCCGGTCACGCGGTCGTAACCCGGGCCAGCGCAAAAGAATCCAAGCCCGAAGGTGGACGTAATGTCGTTGTTATTGCAGCCCGACAGAACGTCATAGTAAGGGTAGTGGGGCGAGTTGGGTCCGAGACCTTCGTTATAGATGAAGTTGTTGGCATTACCCATCGGCGCGCAAGGGCGGTTGCCCGCACCGAGGCCGCAGATATTGCCGAGTGAGAGAAGGTACGCATTCGAATTGGCAAAGAAACCCGCCAGTTCGGGAGCCACGATGCTGGTTCCGCCGTTACCCGAGAGACCGCCACCGAAGAAAATGTTCTGGGGAGTGTTGAACCAGTCCGCATTCAAGGCCAAGTCAGGCACGCTCCGCATATTGCCGGAACAAGCTGCCGTGCCCTGATACGAAGGCGCCGACCAGAACGAACTGCAGCCTCCGGTGCTGCCGCCGTCATTGGCGCCGCAACCAGCGGGACCACCTGTCCAGGCAGTCTCACTCACAAAGTTGCTGCTAGCATTCAGCCGCAAGGTTGTTCCGCCTGCGCCGACGATATTGGGGTCGGATGCCGGATACTGAACGCCCAGTGAGGCGATGCAATCAGCAGTGGCTCCCTGGTCACCAGTAGCAGCCACCAAGGTCCAACCCTGAGCGGACATCGCACTAAAAATATTGTGGGCAGTGTTCATGTTGCCACTTCCCCAGCAATCGAGCTCGCCGCATCCCCAGCTGGTGCTGAAGATCCGGGTTGTATTGTCGCTGAGGATCCGGTTGAAAACATCGATAAAGGTCGAAAAGGCGTTATTTACGCCGTCGTACATCACCACGGAGGAAGTGTCTGCGAAGCTGCCGAAACTGTTCGACATCGCGGTGGACCACTCAAAGTCCAGAGTGCCTTCGCCGTCGCAGCAGGCGGGGCTTCCGTCAACGAACACCATGAACCAGTGCTCCGCTAGATATGGATACTGGTTGTGAAACCCCAGGAAGTCGTTTCCGTCCTGAGACCCCGCCGTAGCAATGGCGATCGAGGTCTCCTTTGGCGTGCCGCCGGCAACGTGAAACGGATTGCAGCAGTGCCCTTCGGCATACAGAGCGTTGGTGTCATACGCCTCGGAGCTATAAAGGTCTGTGGGATCGTACGCGCCTCCGGTTATCGGGATGAGGCCCTTGGCTATCTTTGCCTGGTGGGCCTTAACGGCGGCCGCTAACTTGGCTCGATCGCCGTTCTGCGAACCGCTCGGGCCATTGGCAACCACGGGGCCAGCGGCGTAGTCGAGCATGGGAGCCTGCTTGACACCTTTGCTGGCGGGATGCAACACCTGAAGGTTATTCAGACCGCCGACCGACTGAATGATATTCTTCAAGCTGACCGGGATCGAAGGATCACGATCGTTCGAGAAGTATGTTTTTGAATTTAGGGTGTACTGATTGATGGTGACGCCAAAGGCCTGTTCGATGGTTCCTGCTGGACCTTCGAGGTCAACAATGAGCCGATTCGGATATCGCGCCGTAACGGTCAATCCCTGGCTCTGCCCCCAGTCCACGACCTGCTGCTCGTCGATCGCGAGCGGGGCAAATCTCTGGGCGTATTGAGCGGGTGTGAGCCACTGGTGGTATTGCGGTGACTCCTTGTCGTGCAGGTCTATCAGTAGCTGATCGAGTTCCGCTGAGTTGCGAATCTGCAATCCGACTACTAATCGGAGTTTCTGACTCGGATTGTAGTGACCGGCCAGCTTCGCTGAGCCACTAGCGACCTCAGCGGGGGTTGTCGCAAGACTGACGGTGGCTGGTGGCGACTGTGCCAGCCCGGCGTTTTGAAACATTGTAAAAGTGACTGCCGTGAGCGCGACAATCCAGCATAAGTCGCGCACGCTGCGCCACGGCATCGTGGCAAGACGATCAGCGACGAGACATAGGAAACCTCCTCCGATTTGGAGCGTTGAGTCGTACGAGCCGAGACGAGACGTGCGCAACAAAGACGGAATTAGCAATACAATGCACCGGCCCGTTGCGACTCCCAGTCACAAGAGTTGGCGCGTCTCGATAGTCGTGAACTATCGACGTGGCTTCTTGAGGTATCGCTAACCCAAATGCCGATGTCCCTAAGGGAATCTGGCCGTCAAAAGAGCATTCGTCCCGCCACAATTACAAGGCACTGGGTTCGGTTCGCAGAACAGAGATATGTGTCTTGTTTACTGCGCTGTTAACAGGGTGGGCACATTACGGAATACGTAGAGGCCGGCCGGCGCTTCGAGGATAAGCTATCTGTTCGGATAGAAGATGATGTTCTTCGGATAGGAGACATTTTATCAGTTTCGCATTTGCGCAACTGTGCTTCTCGTCGGTGCACCTTTTCTTCTTGCAGGCAAGCCCTCGCACTCCAATGCAGCAGTTATTGGCGCACCACTCACGGCGGGTTTCGCGGTCGAACTTTGCGGCGCATAAAGCATCAAACTCTCACCGGGCGCCGCCTAAAACGGCACCCTTGGCTGACGGCTTCTGCCAGTGGATTCGCTACACTACGGTCGGGAGTGGAGGAATACGGTAAAGGCCCCAGCAACAAGGTGATTGCCGCGCGCTCGTGTGTAGTTCTGATTCTTGGGCCCAAGGGATGAGCACAAACAACGAACAACGCTCATCGTGCATCAAATCAAATAAAGCCGGGTCACTCTGTTCTCAGAGTTTAGGCTGATCAATGGAGCTCCACGGGAGGACCCATCAGAATCGCGCAGATTGCTCCACCCTTCATTCAAGTACCTCCGAAACGCTACGGAGGGACCGAACTCTTTGTTGCGAACCTGTCCGAGGGCCTGAGCAGACTCGGGCACGAAGTAGTTGTGTATGCCAATGGAGAGTCCGACGTGTCGGCAGAGGTGCGCTCGATTTATCCGCAAGACCAATGGCCGGTAAAGGGGGATTTTCCCGACACACTAAAAGAGATTACGCACACGGCGTGGGCCTTACGAGATGCGGCGGACTCTTGCGACATCATTCACGTCAACAACTTCTTTGGACTGCCCTTTTCCGACTTCACGAAAATCCCGATCGTACTCACGATCCATCATGAGCACCAAGACGAACTCAGTCGTTTTTACATGCGTTATCCGGAGGCGCATTTCGTAACGATAAGCGATTTTCAGCGGCGCCAGGAGTTGATGCGCAGCCTGCAGACGATTCATCATGGCATCAACCTCAAGCGTTATGAGTTTCGCGAGAAGAAAGAGAAGTACTTCAGCTTTTTAGGACGAGTAGCGCCGATCAAAGGGACTCATCTCGCAGTTAAGGTTGCCAAGGAAAGTGGTATCCCGCTAAAGATCGCAGGCGAAATCCAGCCGATCTTTCGCGGCTATTACGAATCGGAAATTAAGCCTCATGTTGACGGCAAGTTCATCGAATACGTCGGGGAAGCAGACTTGGCGGCAAAAAATGAGCTTCTCCGAAACTCGCTTGCGCTCCTGTTCCCAATTCAGTGGAACGAGCCCTTCGGGTTGGTCATGATCGAGGCAATGGCTTGTGGAACTCCCGTTTTGGCGCTGCCGGGAGGGTCCGTGCCAGAAGTAATACGGGATGGCGTCAGCGGCTACGTTTGTCATTCAGTGCAGGAGATGGTTCGCCGTGCCCGTGACGTAGAAAGCTGGATCCGCCCCGCCCTAGTCCGTCATTACGTCGAGAAGAACTTTTCGATGGAGCGAATGGCATTAGAATACGAGCGGCTGTATGACACTATCAACTCCCCAGCATCGCGGCATCCAGAGCCCAACGTGCTGGAGGCGAGAGGCGCCGAACCAACAGCAGCATGAGCAATCTGGTTTCATCCAGCGAACTGATAGCAATCCCTTCACCTTACGTTGAGCCGCGAATCGCCTTTCCTTCGCAAGTCTCACGCAAGGTGGACAACCTCACCTTGATCGATGGCAAGACATTTCTGTCTACCACGGTGGCCGGCGACATTGTTCCCGCCGGCGCTCCGGATGTTGGGTTCTTCCATGACGATACGCGGTTCCTGAGCTATCTCGAATTGCGTATTAGCGGGAATTCCGGCATCGTGCTGTCTTCCAACACGGAAAAAACCTTCGCTTCGCAAATCGAGCTCACCACACAACAAATCAAGATACGCGACTCGCTCGACATCGCCGAAAACACCATTCATATTCGCCGGCAACAGTTGCTGAATGCTGAAGTGCTATTCGATCGGTTGACCCTGGTCAGCTTCAACCAGAACGAATTGGATCTGTCGGTCGAACTGCTCTTCGATGCCGACTTTGTAGATGTCTTCCAAGTGCGTGGAGCTGGGCGGGGAGTGCATGGCCAGTATTATCAGCCGATTAGGTCTGGCAACTCGCTGCGCTTTGTCTATCGCGGCCTCGACGGTTTATTACGGCAGACACAAATTGATATGTCGCCAATTCCGTCAGAGCTCGACGAAAAGCGCGCCCAGTGGAATGTGAAGCTACCACCGCTCACTCAGTGCGAGATCGAAGTCACTATTACTCCGCTGATCGGCGAGAACCACGGCGCACGGGCCGTGTGTGCCTTTGGCCCCTGCCTGGGAGAACGACGGCGGCGATTCGCGGAATGGGAGACTTCCTCGACCCGGTTCAGTAGTAATAACAGCATTCTAGATGCGGCGCTCAATACCGCGGTGGGCGATTTTCATTCGCTCCAGATATCGGAAGGCGATCGACGTGTCGTCGGGGCAGGAGTTCCGTGGTTCGCCGCGCTGTTTGGACGCGACTCCATTATCGCCGCATACCAGGGACTCGCGCTTAACCCACAACTCGCCATCGATACACTGTACGTATTGGCACAATTCCAAGGTAAGGAATTGAACGATTGGCAGGATGAAGAGCCGGGCAAGATTCTGCATGAATACCGCCAGGGTGAAATGACGCGCTGCGGCGAGCTTCCCTTCGGTCCCTATTATGGGTCGCTCGACGCCACTCCGCTGTTCCTGATTCTACTGAGCGAAACCTATAACTGGACCGCGGATGAAAGGTTAGTACAAGAGCTTCTGCCAGCGGCCTACGCTGCCCTGGATTGGATCGAGA
Source organism: uncultured Acidobacteriaceae bacterium (assembly GCA_963738905.1). Taxonomy (GTDB): domain Bacteria; phylum Acidobacteriota; class Terriglobia; order Terriglobales; family Acidobacteriaceae; genus DASRAA01. The sequence continues at coordinate 3,413 of CAVTYG010000002.1, read as the reverse complement.
ACTACGGCGACCTTGACCACGATGGGTTCGTGGAGTATTCACGACGGTCGCCAAAAGGGCTGGCCAATCAAAGCTGGAAGGACTCCTGGGATGCGTACATGCGGTCTGACCGGAGCATTCCTCCGTCGCCAATCGCTCCGATTGAAATTCAGGGATACGTGTACGACGCAAAGTATCGAATGGCTTCCCTGCTGCGAAACTTTGGAAATCCAGAGCGTGCCGAGAAATTGCGCAGGGAGGCACGAGAACTGGCGCGACGCATCGATGAAGCCTACTGGATGCCCGAGCATCAGTTCTTTGCCATGGCACTCGACGGTGACAAGCGCCAGATTGCCTGCATTTCCTCTAATCCCGGGCACTTGTTATTTTCGCGCTGTTTGGGCAGTGCCAGGGTCGGATCGGTCGTGACGCGACTCATGCAGGCCGATATGTCGAGCGGATGGGGTTGGCGGACGCTGTCGGAGGCCGAGCCCACATTCAATCCTCTGAGTTACCATCGCGGATCAGTCTGGCCTCACGATAATTCGCTCATTGCCCACGGCATGGCATTGAACGAATATAGACAGCCGGCGGCACAGATTCTGACCTCACTGTTTCAGGCAGCTCTGAACTTCCGTAATTTTCGACTACCCGAACTGTTTTGTGGGGTACAACGGCGAGAACACGACGAGCCGGTCCACTATCCGGTTTCCTGCTCGCCGCAGGCGTGGGCCTCAGGCTCGTGGTTCCTGATGCTGGCGTCGCTGCTAGGCATCCGTCCCAGTGCGCCCAGGAACGAACTGAACATCGTGAATCCGGAATTGCCGGAGTGGCTCGACCACTTGCGAATTCAAAATCTAAGTGTTGGAAACAGCCGGGTGGAGCTCGAGTTCACCCGCCATCACGATCGAACGTTTTGTAATGTAGTGAATGTCGCGGGCGAACGCTTGCTGGTCAATGTAGCGTTCAAAAACTAAGCCATCACTCAGGTTTGTTGCCCCTCACAATGATGTTCGAAAGCCGCCAAGGGTTCTTCCGTAACTCAATCTGCAAGTCGCCGTCACCGTTAATCACGAGCTGGGCCGCCGGATAAAGAAACCCGGCGCTCTTGCTTTTGTCCTGATCGTTGATTTCGACCTCGCCTCCGGTCAGACTGTATGACTGGGATTGGGTGTTGCGGTAGGCTTCGCCAAAGCTGATCCTGCGATTGGTGACGAAGCGAATGCGGCGTCCCGTGGGAGTCGGCTCGGACGCGATGTACGCTACGTCATAGCCGAGCGTTCCCGGGATCTGGATGCGGCCCACCGCCTTCATCTTCTCCAGCACCTTGACCAGCCCGGTGTTTTGTCCCTGGAGAAAGGCATTCATTAACGTCTGGCGATCCTGCGGCGTGGAGTAGTCATAAATCAGCAACTTGATAGCAATAGTCTTGCCCATCTGTGTGCTCGTGCCAAAGGCAGTGGCGTCAATCACTTCTTTAGCGTCGGCACCGAAGCACGGGACGGTCACGGTAACGAGCAGAAGAGCGGCAAACAGCACGACACCATTCAGACAGAGCAAAGAATTTCGAGCGCGCATTGAATCTCACCTCAATTGATCGCGGACACGCGGGCCCTCGAGTGCCCTCGGCGGCTGCAATCGTGCCATACCGCCAGAAGGCTAGCAAGTCGAATGGCCTTTCGCAAGCGAACGAAAACGATAAATCGACAATTTCAACAAAAATGAATGCGGCGGACGCACCTTCGGAGCCAGTACCGATTCAGGAAGCGTTTCGTTTCATCTCGCGCATGGGTTACGCACGGTGTTACGTACGGTTTAAGCTTTTGACGTTGGACGATGAGGACGATTCGACCATGAATGACGCTTTCAGTTTCGACGCCTATCTTGAACCGTGGCTCTGTAAGCGTTCGCCGGGTTTGTCTGACTATTCCCGAGTGCTTGCTGACTTTCGCAACTGGGTGCTCACCGACGTGGACACGCAGGCCAATTACACCGATCGCTATGCTCCTCCGGCGCTGGAAACATATGACCGCAACGGCGAAGTCGTAAACCGTATCATCACCAACCAGTGCTATGAAGAGCAGCACACAGAGCTGTATCGCCGCGGCATCATCGGCTTGCCATATGCCGAAGGCGCTCCTCACCTGCTGACATTCGCAATGGGGTATCTGCTGGCACAAGCAGACATCAGCTTGCACTGCCCAGTGACTCTCACCGGCGCCGTAGCCCATGTCCTCGCTTCGCACGCTCCTGAGGCACTCCGGAAGCGTTACCTAGACGACCTAATTCGTATGGACGGTAAGGCGAAGACGGGTGGCACGTGGGCGACGGAGCAGCACGGTGGAAGTGACGTAGGAGCGACGACCACGGTCGCTGCGGCAATGGAAGATCGTTTTGCACTGAGTGGATTGAAGTGGTTCGCCAGCAACGCGAATAGCGGACTTGCGATAGCAACGGCGCGTCCAGAGGGAGCACCGGACGGATCGGCTGGATTGGGACTTTATCTCGTGCCCAGTCATCTCGAAGATGGGCGGCCCAACCATTTTCGAATCCGCAAGCTCAAGGACAAATTGGGGACGAAGGGCCTGCCAACAGGTGAGATCGAATTGCTGGGAGCCGACGCCGTCGAGATTGCTCCGCCGCCATCAGGATTCAAGTTGATGATGGAGGCCTTGGAATATAGCCGCGTCCATAACGCTGTTGGCTCGGCAGGAATCCAGCGACGGTCGCTCCAAGACGCTCTGGCCTGGTGCAAAACCAGACGAACATTCGGTCATGTCTTAACTGAGTATCCGATGGTGCAAGACGAATTGCTGCGGATGAGAGTGCAGTTTGAAGCGGGAGCATTGTTGGCGTTCGAAGCTGCTATTTCCTTCGATCGGGCACAACGAGACAGCTCACAGAAGACATGGCTGCGAGTATCGACAGCGCTGGCCAAATATCTGACGGCAGAATGGGCCATCGCGGCGGCGCGTTCCGCGCTTGAGCTTATCGGAGGCAACGGGTACACCAGCGACTACCCAATGGCGCGAATTTTGCGCGACGCGCAGGTGCTGACCGTTTGGGAGGGCCCGGCAAACATCCAGGCGTTAGAGTTGATCCGCCTTCTTTCGCCGCGCTATCAGGGATGGGAGCTATATCGGGAGCGCGTCCAGGATGTATTGGATGGCTTGCCGGAAGCGCTCAACTATTTGCGGCAAACGTTACAACATCGACTACACGGCGATGCAGATGCTCACGCGGTCACAATGCGCGATGAAGTAAGCAGCCAGCGTTATGCGCGCAAGCTGCTGCATCGCCTCAGTGAAACCATGGCATTCGCGCTGCTTTGTGAGACAGCGGCCGAGAACCACAGCAAAGGCAATTCCCCTCCCGCGCACAGCGCTTGGAGATTCTACGAAGAGATCGAACCGGCGTCGCTGGGCAGCGAGAGC
>CAVTYG010000001.1:0-20174 GCA_963738905.1 uncultured Acidobacteriaceae bacterium | reverse complement strand
AAAGAATGGCTCCTCAGGTAGGACTCGAACCTACAACCCTCCGGTTAACAGCCGGATGCTCTGCCATTGAGCTACTGAGGAGTGTGTCCAGCGCGTTGGAAGCGCCCGGAACGATACATTTATTGTAACCATCGTCGTTCATCGCGTCAAAAAAACTAACGGTCGTCCGTGGGCGGAAACGCGAGCGACACTTTGCATTCGCGCTCGCATCTGTCACAATCTGCGCTCATGGCGCCACGTCAAACCAGGTACACATTACAGAGAGATATTCCAGACAGCCGGGACTACGTTTATCCGAAAGTGCCGCATCATCATCTTCGCCGTTTGCCCGCTCAGGTAGACCTGCGGGCGAACTGCCCTCCGGTCTTGAACCAGGGAGGCATCGGCACCTGTACGGCGCACGCCATTGGGGCAGCGTTTAGTTTCGAACAACGACTGCAGAACAAGCGGGCCATTACTCCCTCGCGACTGTTCATCTATTACAACGAGCGGGTTCTGACTGGCCAGACCGGCCTCAACTGCGTGGTTCGCCTGCGCGATGCCATCAAAGCGCTGGCCAAGGTGGGGGTCTGTCCGGAACACATGTGGCGTTACAGCGAGCATGAACGCAAGCTAAAGCAGAAACCCCCGAAGCGGGCCTTTCATGCGGCGAAGGGCCGCAAGGTGCTCGCGTACCACCGTATTCCCATCGGGTCTCACGACCGCGAGGTGTTTCTCAAGCATCTCAAGCACTGTCTCGCCGACGGCTATCCGTTCGTCTTTGGGTTCATCATGTATAAAAGCTTCGAGAAGAATCCCAAAGGGACATGGCGCAGTGGAGTTATGCCCATCCCGAAACCTGGCTCGGAAAAGTCGGTGGGCGGGCACGCCGTAATGGCGGTTGGTTATGACGACCGCACGCAAACCATGCTGGTCAGGAATTCCTGGGGCCCGGATTGGGGCCTCGACGGGCACTTTCGCATGCCCTACAAGGTGATAACCGACCCCCGGTTTGCCTTCGACTTCTGGACGATTCGTGGAGTGACCGGATAAACCTTCCAGGGCGCGCGCTTTCACTTCCCGGTCGGATGGAAGATTCGTAAGTATCCCCTTCCTGTACAACGGCCCTGCCACGCTGGTACAACAGACAGTGACCGGTGCAATTGACCGGACTTTTACCGCCATGCTATAAAGTGTCGCTCCATACTGTTTTCCGCATGGTTCGCTGGATGCAGGTGAAGCGCGCCCGACGCGGCCAAACCTCAACACTTCTGTCTTGAAGTGGAAGCGCGTTTCCGGGATATGAGTGGGTCGGCCAATGGTTTTGGGTGGCCTATATCGGAATTCCAAATCGAAGCACGTAATGGCGAAATCTGCCGATGGATACCGGGTTTTCATCCCGCGACTGTCGGGGGTGACCGCCTGAAACGGCAATTTTGTTCGGATTATTCATGCGGGCAGGCGCACGACTGTGACCGGGCCCAGCGGAGGACTCTTATGCAAACCTGGCTCGCCTCAGTTCGGCGGCTATCTACGTTTTCGCGCACGCAACTACGCTCAGCCAAGCTCATGGCCGCGTCGGCAATGTTCCTGTTGCTGAGTTCCGCTTCGCTGTTCGCGCAACCCAGTGAAGCCGGAGGAGAAGCCAATCTCCAGCTTCCGGACCTTAGCTCCGTAACCTTTCTTGGTATCGATGGACACAAGCTTCTTTCCATCGGACTGCTCTTCTGCGTTTTCGGACTGGTGTTTGGCCTGGCGATTTACATGCAGCTCAAGAAGTTGCCTGTACACCGTGCCATGCGCGAAATTTCCGAACTGATTTACGAGACCTGCAAGACCTACCTGATCACCCAGGGAAAGTTTCTGATGGTGCTGTGGGCATTCATTGCCGTCGTTATCCTGCTTTACTTTGGCGTACTGCTGCATTTCGAGGCCTTCCGCGTAGTCATTATCCTGTGCTTTAGCGTGGTGGGAATTGTCGGCAGCTACGGTGTTGCGGCCTTCGGTATCCGCGTAAATACTTTCGCCAACTCCCGCACCGCCTTCGCTTCACTCCGCGGCAAGCCGTACCCGCTCTATTCCATTCCACTGCGCGCAGGCATGAGCATCGGGATGATGCTGATCAGCGTCGAGCTGCTCATCATGCTTTGCATTCTGCTCTTTGTGCCGGGTGATTACGCCGGACAATGCTTCATCGGGTTCGCCATCGGCGAATCGTTAGGAGCTGCTGCTCTGCGTATCGCCGGCGGTATCTTCACCAAGATTGCCGACATCGGCTCCGACCTGATGAAGATCGTCTTCAAGATCAAGGAAGACGACGCTCGTAACCCAGGCGTAATCGCCGACTGCACGGGCGACAACGCTGGCGACTCCGTCGGACCCAGCGCCGACGGCTTTGAAACCTACGGCGTCACCGGCGTGGCGCTCATCACGTTCATCCTCTTGGGCGTTCGCAATCCCACGGTCCAGGTGCAACTGCTCGTGTGGATCTTCGTCATGCGCATCATGATGCTCGTGTCGAGCAGCGTTGCTTACTTCCTGAACGAAGCAGTTGCCAAGGCGCGTTACGGAAATGCTAACGAGATGAACTTTGAAGCGCCGCTCACATCTCTGGTGTGGCTGACCTCGATTATTTCGATCATTCTGACTTACATCGTTTCGAAGGTTATCGTTCCCGACCTCGGCGGCGATACCACGCAATGGTGGAAGCTGGCGACCATTATTTCCTGCGGAACCCTGGCCGGCGCTATCATCCCTGAGCTGGTGAAAGTCTTTACCTCGGTTGAGTCGCGCCATGTAAAAGAAGTCGTCACCTCCGCCGAAGAGGGCGGCGCGTCACTCGACATCCTTTCGGGCTTAGTGGCCGGCAACTTCTCGTGCTACTACCTCGGCTTCACCATGGTCATCCTGATGAGCATTGGCTACTACGTGAGCAACTACGGATTGGGCGCTCTGATGCTCGCTCCTGCGGTGTTCGCCTTCGGGCTGGTGGCCTTCGGCTTCCTCGGCATGGGGCCGGTGACGATCGCAGTGGACTCCTATGGACCGGTTACAGACAACGCGCAGTCGGTGTACGAATTGTCGCTGATCGAGCAGGTCCCCAACATCGCCGGCGAACTGAAGAAAGATTTCAACATCGACGTTAACTTTGATCGCGCCAAGCACATGCTGGAGGAGAACGACGGCGCGGGTAATACTTTTAAGGCTACGGCGAAGCCGGTGCTCATCGGCACCGCGGTCGTCGGCGCTACCACGATGATCTTCTCGATCATCATGGCGCTCACTCACGGACTCACCGAAAACGTCGGCAACCTGTCACTGCTGCACGCTCCGTTCGTTCTGGGCCTCATCAGCGGTGGCGCTGTAATCTACTGGTTCACCGGCGCCTCGATGCAGGCAGTCACCACGGGCGCCTATCGGGCGGTTGAGTACATCAAGGCCAACATCAAGCTGGAAGGCGCAGAGAAGGCCTCGGTGGAGGACAGCAAGAACGTCGTCGAAATCTGCACGAAATACGCGCAGAAGGGCATGTTTAACATATTCCTTGCGGTGTTTTTCGTGACCTTGGCGTTCGCGTTCGTGGAGCCGTTCTTCTTTATTGGCTACCTGATCTCGATTGCCATCTCCGGCTTGTACCAGGCGATGTTCATGGCCAACGCGGGCGGCGCCTGGGACAATGCCAAGAAGATTGTCGAGGTCGAACTAAAGCAGAAGGGTACTCCGCTACACGACGCGACCGTAGTGGGCGACACCGTGGGCGATCCTTTCAAGGACACGTCGTCGGTGGCACTGAACCCCATCATCAAGTTCACTACCCTGTTCGGACTGCTGGCCGTCGAACTTGCAGTGCAACTTACGGCAAGCAACGGCACGGGCCTGGCGCACATCCTGGCTCTTGCTTTCTTTGTGGTTTCGTTCGTGTTCGTGTACCGGTCGTTCTACGGCATGCGGATCGTCAAAGCAGCCTGATTCCTGCTTCCAACTCCAGCAAAACGCCGCCAGCTTTGGCGGCGTTTTTGTTACCCTCGAAACCTCGAACTACTGCGACTTCATCTTGTCTTTCACCGTACGCGCCAGTTTCTCGATCTCTTCCGCCTTCTTGATCACGTCCAGAGAGAGAATATTTTCGTTGGTTTTGTCCACATACTGTTTCAATTCAGTCGCCAACTGAAGCAACTTGTCGGTGTCTTTTTTGATGTCCTGCTGGCGTGACTCATTTTGCTTCTTAGCCAAGTCGCGTCTTTGTTGCGTTATCACCGGGTCCTCAGGCTGCTGCCGTTGGAGGCCCGATTGACTGGCATCGGAGACCTGCGGATCAACGGCTTGCGCCCCCACCCCAACGCTCAGCAGAGTGCCCACCATGAAGGCCGCTGTCAGAAGTTGCCTTGAAACTTTGCGTAAGAGTTCAAACCGATTCATGATTTCTCCTGTGAGACCCGATCCTCCAGCACTCATTGCGCATGAACGAGCAGTCTATAACTGCGGCTGACCGACGATTGCTATAATCGCCGAGCCAATGCACCGGCTCCGGTGTGAGGCTATTATGGCTCCCAACCGCATACTACAAGTACTGAACGATTGGAGCGATGATGCATTCGACTTCCTTCGGCATCAGTTGCCGCGGATCCTCGCCGTCGTTCTCGTTGCATTCATTCTCAGCCGTTTGCTCAAGCTGCTTTCCCGGAGGCTTTCGGAGCTTGGCCAACGGCAGGGTCTCTCTTCCGCTGTACGTTCCCAGCAGTTAAAAACGATTTCGGGGGCCGTCTACAGCGTCGGGCTGCTCATCATTGTCTTCATCGCCTCCATGCAAGTCCTGGCCCTTCTGGGCATCAATATGGGGCCGTTGCTGGCCAGCGCCGGCATCGCCGGCATCGCCATCGGCTTCGGGGCCCAGACGCTGGTGAAAGATTTCATCAACGGATTCTTCATCCTCGCCGAAAATCAGTACGACGTAGGCGACACGATCAAGATCGCCGGCGTACAAGGCGTCGTAGAAAATATGACGCTGCGTCGAACGGTCTTGCGCGACGCTGACGGCACCCTCCACACCGTACCCAGCAGCGACATCCAGGTTGTCAGTAATTTGACGCGCGACTGGACGCAGGTCACCTTGCAGGTGTCCGTCGCTTATGGCGTCGACAGCGATAAAGTAATCGGCTTGCTGAAGCAGGTCGGCGAAGAGTTGGCGCACGATCCAAACTTCGCAAACATGCTGGTTGCCACGCCGGAAGTACCGGGCATCGACAAGATCAGCGGCAATGCAGTGGACTACCTGATACTCGTGAAGACCAAGCCGGGATCCCAATTCGCCGTGCGCCGGGAATTGCAGCGGCGGGTGAAGGCATGCTTCGCAGCGAACAACATTGAGCCCGGCGATCCCAGCCGCGTCATTGTTGCCGGAATTTCGAAGCCTAATTAGGTAACCGCTACTTGGAACGTACGTTCAGCCCGGCCCACTTCTCGAGCAGCTGAATCGTCGCCGCGAAATCAAGGTCGTCCCATCCCTCTTCGCTCGACAATTCGTAAATCTCATCCACCGTTTCCAGCGCCGGAAGCTTCACTCGCGCTTCTTTCGCGGTCTCGAGCATAAGGTGAATGTCTTTGTGCATGAGCCGCAGAGGGAAATTCGGCGAGTAGTCCCCGCGCATCACGAAAGACGCCTTGTAATCGATCACTCCCGAACGGATCATCGACGCCTGGACCAGTTCGACCATCTTGTGCGGCTCGACGCCGAGCTTGCGCGCCAGCGTGAGACCTTCGGCGAACCCTTCATAGATCATCGCGATCTGCAAATTCATGCAGATCTTGGCGCACTGGCCTTTGCCTGTATCGCCCATGTGGATGACCTGCTTACCCATCGCCTTGAACAGCGGCTCCATCGACTGCACGGTTTCAGCCGGTCCACCGACGATGAAGATCAGTTGGCCATTCTCAGCCCCGATCTTTGAGCCCGTGACCGGAGCATCGATCCATTGCGCTCCTTTCTCCGCTACCCGCTGCGCAAAGCGCACGGTAGCGGATGGCGAGATCGTGCTGGAATCGGCGATCACCATTCCTTCGCGAAGCGATTGCTCAACGCCGTCGTTGGAGAACATCACCCGCTCGACGGCGGCGGTGTCCGCCACGCAGAGCCATACAACGTCAGCGTCTTTTGCAGCTTCCGCCGGTGATACGGCAGTTGTGGCTCCGTCCACGTGTTGACGCGCGGTGCGATTCCACACAAAAACTTCATGCCCTGCTTTCACCAGGTTCGAGGCCATTGGCCGTCCCATAATGCCCAAACCGAGAAAAGCGATTCGCATTGGTTCTCCTTGAGACTGCACCTTGATTTAAGCTGACTGTCTCCGCAAGGTCAAGGAAGTCTTCGCCCGTCGGTGACCGCATCGTTCGGCGCGGCTCAAGCGTCTAATAACGAGATATGACGGGAATCACGATTCGTCGCAAGGCCAAACAGATTGGAACACTCGTAGGACGTTCGGCTTTTACCCCACGCAGCGGAGTGACCCGCAAGCCGGTTTTCACTAATCATGGGCAATTAGGCGTCACCTTCATCGGACACTCCAGCTTCTTCCTCCAAATTGGCAACAAGAACATCGTCGTCGATCCCAATTTTGCCCGCTGGATATTCATTCTGAAGAGACTTCGCCGCCCCGGCTTGCGGATGCGCGACCTCCCGCCTATCGATGCTGTATTGGTTTCACACGCGCATTTCGATCACCTGCATCGGCCATCGTTGCGAACCATCGCTGACCTCACGCGCAGCAAGTCCGGGAAGCGTCCGGTAATCATCGTGCCACGACACGTGCGGGACCTCGTGAGTGACCTGGGCTTCTCCCGTGTCATCGAGTTGGAATGGTGGCAGAGTCACCAGCTTGGGAACGTCGAGATCGTTCATACGCCCTCCCGCCATTGGGGAGCGCGCGTCATTCGCGATGTGCACCGCGGATACGGCGGATACGTTCTGCGCTCGGGCAAACAGTCCGTGTACCACGCTGGCGACACTGCCTATTTCGACGGATTCACCGAAATCGGCGCCCGCCTTCGTCCCGAGCTGGCATTGCTGCCGATTGGCGCCTATCATCCGGCATCGTTCCGCAACGTGCATACCAGTCCTGAAGACGCGCTCCAGGCGTTCGTTGACCTGGGCGCACGGTGGATGGTTCCTATGCACTTCGGTTCGTTTCGGTTGTCGTATGAGCCGGTGGACGAGCCTGTGCCGCGACTTCTGAAAGCTGCGAAGAAACACGGCGTCGAGGACCGAGTCTGCGTCCTCGAAGAAGGCGTCACCAGGATGTTCGAGTAAGGCGCGCGGCAGTTGGCTATAGCACTGCCAGCGCCTGCTCGAGATCAGCAATCAGGTCTTCCACGTCTTCAATTCCAACGGAAATCCGTACCATGCCGTCGGTAAGGCCAATCTCCTTGCGCCCCTTCGCGCCGATGGCCGCGTGCGTCATGCTGGCGGGATGCGAAATCAGCGTCTCCACGCCACCCAGTGACTCCCCGAGAGTGCACACGCGTACACGCTTCAGCAGCTTTTTGGCATTGGCCAGCGAGCCGGTCTCAAAGGTGATGAGTGCTCCGAAGCCTGACATCTGCCGACAGGCTAGCTCGTACTGGGGATGGCTCTCCAAGCCCGGGTAGAAGACTTTCTTCACCTTGCGATGACGGCTGAGGAAGTCTGCGATGATACGTCCACTCTGGTCGTGCTGCCTCATTCGCACCGCCAATGTTTTCACACCGCGCAGAACGAGCCAGCATTCGAACGGTGAGAGAATCGCTCCCACAGCTTTCTGCACGAAGGCCAGCTTCTCTGCCTGGTCGGCCGTGGAGCAAATCAACACACCGCCGATTCCATCACTGTGCCCATTCATAAACTTCGTCGTCGAATGCAGGACCATGTCCGCGCCAAACTTCAGCGGTTGCTGGAAGTAGGGCGACATGAAGGTGTTGTCCACCACCACCTGGCATCCTCGTTTGTGTGCGATCTCGCTCACGGCTGCGATGTCGGTCAGGGCCATCAGACGGGTTGGTGGGGGTCTCGATATAAACGAAACGGGTGCTCTTGCGAATCGCTTTGGTTACGTTCCGCGGGTCTGCGGTATCAACGTAGGTAAACTCCAGCCCAAGGTTAGCAAGCACCTGGTTGAACAGCCGAGGAACACCTCCGTACAGATTGTTCGAGGCTACGATGTGGTCTCCGGTTCGCATCAGGCTCGCCAGCGCCGACACCGCCGCCATTCCACTGGAGAACACACGCGCCGCAACGCCACCTTCCAGCGACGCCAGGTTCTCTTCCAGTCTCGTGCGCGTGGGATTGCCCGCCCGTGAGTAGTCGTAGCCCTTCGTCTTGCCGAGCTCTTCTTGGGCGTAGGTTGATGTTGCGAAGATTGGGGCCGCGACGGCTCCTGTCGACGCGTCCGGCTCGTTTCCGACGTGGATCGCGCGAGTAGAAAAACCTGCTTGTCTATTCTTCATGTTTTAAATCAGCGGACCCGTGAAAAGAATGCGAGCAGCACTTTGCGGCGACAGGCACGGTTCCTAACCTTTGAAATGGAAGATGTCCTTGGAGAGGTATCTCTCGGCGGAGTCCGGAATAATGGTTGCCACGCGTTTGCCCGGACCCAGGCGCTTGGCGACTTCGATGGCCGCAAAAACAGCAGCTCCCGAGCTTGATCCCCCGAGCACTCCTTCCACCGAGGCTAATTTCCGCACGGTGTCAAAAGCATCGCGATCGCTGACCGCAATAATCTCATCCGCGAGCGAGGCATCAAACGTCTGCGGGATAAAACTCGCACCGATGCCCTCGATTGCGTGCTGCCCTTTGGGTCCGCCGCCCAGAACAGAACCCTGCGTTTCTACGACGATGGCCTGAACGTGAGGAAGGCGCTCCTTGAAATAACGGGCAACGCCGGTAAATGTGCCGCCGGTGCCCGCACCGATCACGACGGCGTCTGCCCTGCCCCCAAGCTGTTCGAAAAACTCCTTGCCGGTCGTCTCGTAGTGGAAGTTCGGGTTGTCCTGGTTCTCGAACTGGCCGGCCACGAAAGAATTCGGCGTCTTGGCCGCACGATCTTTGACGTAGCGAATCGCGCCTTCCATTCCTTCGGCATCCGGCGTGCGAATGACCTCCGCGCCCAACGCCTCCATCAGGATGGCTTTCTCCACGGAGAACTTCTCCGGAACAGCGAGCACAACCTGGTAGCCGCGCCGGCACGCAATCAAGGCGAGGCCGACGCCAGTATTGCCGGCGGTGGCCTCAAAGATGGTTGCGCCGGGCTTTAGCCGTCCGTCCTGCTCGGCTCGAGTGATCATGCCCAGGGCGGCGCGGTCTTTGATACTGCCGCCGGGGTTCAGGTATTCCAGCTTGGCGTAGATATCGGCAGAATCCGATGGCGCAATTCGGCGGAGATGCAGGACTGGTGTTTCACCAACCAGTTCACTGATTTCTTCCGCAACACGGAGAGGGATCATTTCGGCAGTTTTCATCATGTAGGACATCGCGCGGAAGCGACTGACAAGGTTACGCGATGGCGATTGCGCCGGTCAACGACCATACCTGCATCGAAGCATCACGACCCTGTGAAATCTCCGGGGCTCCGGCGCTGGGATGCCGTGCTACGCTTGAGCGGCACACCACAGAATCACTCACGTTTGGGGGACGAACGATGGTTCGCGCAGGGACGTTGAGCATATTCTTGACGATCTCACTAGGTTGGACCATGCTTTGCTGTGCACAGGCGGCTCGGTCGGGCCCAATGATTACCGGCACCGTGACCTATCTGGTTCGCATGGCGCTGCCGCCCGATGCCGCCATCGATGTTCGGTTGGAAGATGTTTCCCGCGCCGACGCTCCCGCCAAGCTGATTGCGGAAAACATATTTGCCGCCGCCGGAAAACAGGTTCCGATTCCCTTTCAGCTGCCGTACTCGCCGGGTGACATCGATCCCACCCATCGCTATCAGGTCCGCGCCAGCATCACCGAAAACAATCAGTTGCGATTCACCACGACTACGGCGTATCCCGTAATCACCAACGGCGCGCCAACGACGGTAAGCCTGGTGCTCCAACCGGTGCATGGCACTTCCGGCGCCGAACTGCAAAAGACTCCAACCGTCTCTGGCGCGATCCCGCTTCTGGGGACGACCTGGCAATTGCTCGAACTGCGAGGGCAACCTGCCGTGCCTCCGGCCGCGATGAATATCGCCGAGTTGATGTTCGACGGCGCCCAGAACCGCTATTCGGGATCGACCGGGTGCAACCGCATCTCCGGGGCGTTCGAACTGGATGGCGACTCCCTGCACCTCAAAGCTGGAGCCATGACCATGATGGCCTGTGCCGAGCCGCTCATGAAGCAGGAACAGAATTTCGCCTCGACGCTACCGTCGGTCGATAGCTATGAGATCAAGGGCCAGGTTCTGGAATTGCTCGCAGCAGCAAAAGTCGTCGCACGCTTCAAGGCTGCCAGCAAAGAGCCTGTGCAATAACGCCTGAAGCAGACTAAAGATTCTACTTCGCGCTGGGCGCTTCCGCCGGCGAGGCGGCGCGCTGTTGTCCGGCATAATAGCCGCTGCGCGTGCGCACCTGGAGCTTCTTATAGCCCTTCGCGTTCGCATCAACTTTTACCGCGCGAAACCCGCCTTCACTCTGCGGCTTGGTGGGCTTGTAGCCAATGGTGTACTGGTTCCGGATATCGTGCGCTATCTGCTGCGTGATAGAGTCCACTTCCGCCAACCCCTGCGGGAAGAACGCGATACCTCCCGACTCTTCCGCCATGGCGCGAAGCGCCCGGCGAGCCCGCTTGTTGTGTTCCTCTCCGAGCAGGCCGATGGTGTAAACCGTAGGTCCGTTCTCTTCCTGCAGCCGCCGTATTGCCTGTTCCAGTGATTCGCGGCTCGCATTGTCTTCCCCGTCGGTCACCACCAGCAGCACCTTCTTTTCCAGCAGCCCCGACTTCTTCAGATGGTCCGCCGACGCCACCACCGCGTCATACAGCGCCGTACCGCCCCTCGCTTCAATGCGCTCCAACGCGTCTTTCAGCTTGGGAACCGACGCCGTGTAATCCTGGTCGAGAAAGTAGTCCTCGTTAAAGTTAACGACGAAAACCTTGTCCTGCGGATTACTCGACTTCACGAAGTTGATGGCTGCGGCGTTGACTGCCTGGCGCTTCTCGCGCATCGATCCGGAGTTGTCGATCACGATTCCCATCGCGACCGGGATGTCCTCTCTCCGGAACGAAATAATCTTTTGCGGCTGACTGTCTTCGAAGACCGTGAAGTCGCTTCGCGTCAGATCGGTGACAAGGTGGTTCTTGTCGTCCACCACGGTGGCATGCAACGTAACTTCGTCCACTTCCTTGTGGAAGACGAAGATGTCGCCGTTCTTGCCCGCGGGGGCTTGGTCTTGTGCAGGAGTACTCGAGGTCGCCGGTTTTTCTGCGGCGGCCGGTGGCGCAGGACTCTGCCCGGCTGCCAGCGACCAAAGAAGAAGTATTGTGACGAGTGCCAGGAGTCCGGTTCTATTCCGTTGGTGCATAGTATCCCGTTTTGGCGTACACGTGCAGCGGGGGCAGGCCCTTGGGAGGATTCAATCTAACCTTAATCTTGCGCCATTTTCCGTCGCGTGTCGGATTGTTCGGCCGGTAACCCAGTACATACTGGTTCCTCAGCTCAATCCCGATTTTGGTGGCCACATCCGCCAGTTCATTCGGTGAGCCAATGGCGAAAGTCCGTCCGCCCGTCACGTCGGAGATCTCAGTCAGGAGCTCTGGCCCTTCCCGCTCCTCCGCCGTCTTGAAGTCGCGATCATACAACCCGATGGCGTAAATCTGCACATCGGCTTCCCGCACCATCGACTTAATCTCACCCTCGGTGTACCGGCTGTGATTGTCGCCACCGTCGGAGATAATCAGCAGGCACTTCTTCTGGTGCTTGGCCTTGCGCATGCGATTCATGCCCAGATAGATGGCATCCAGCAACGCCGTCCGGCCCTTAGGCTCGGCATACACCAGCCTGCTCTGGATGTCCTCCACCGACGACGTAAAGTCAGCCAGCACTTCCGGCTTTTCCGAAAACGTCACCAGGAAAAACTCGTCTTCCGGATTCGCGGTCTTAAAGAACTCCACCACCGCATCGCGCGATTTGTCGATCTTGTTCGACATCGAACCGCTGACGTCGAAAATCACGCCCAGCGAAATCGGCGCATCTTCGCTGGAGAAGTGCCGTATCTCCTGCGGCTGGCCGTTATCAGTCAACAGGAAGTTTTCCTTCTCCAGTCCAGTAACCAGCCGGTTCATGGGATCGGTGATCGTGACCGGAACCAGCACCAAATCAACATCTTTCCGAATCGGCTTGGTATGGGTCTTGAGCGATGGATCCACTGCAACGCCCGCTGCTTTCGCGTCGGCAGCGACGTTCGGTGGCATGACCGTCGGATCCGCCTTTGTGTTCTTCTGCTCGCGCGGAACCACGTGAATGTCGGATTGCTCGTTTTGTGCGAACGAGAGCGGTGTGCGGGCAATGCTGATCAGAGTGAGTGAGAACAACGCGAGGAGGACGACGCGAAGAAGCTTAGGTCCCTTGCCCTGGGACGCACCATCGCTCTTCATTTCCAGAAGCCGAAACCGGAGTGCCAGGTTGGCCCACCCGGCTCTCCTACCGCTACCGCGGGCCATAGGTCCCTCAAGTGGGCTAAATGTTAACACAGGTATAAACGTCGCGCTGTCAAAACCACGACACATCCCCAACCGTTCTTCAACCCGAAACCACAGAGTTTGACGCGCCGGCCTGCCATCGGTACTGCTCTCTCGGCTGTTACAATCAACCTTTCTGAGGGTTAATTAGTTCCCATCCATATTACGAAGGAAATTCATACGCAGATGGCCAATATCGCTCCATTTCAAGCGCTCCGCTATGACCCCAGCAAGGTGTCCGTCGCAGATGTCGTAACCCAGCCCTACGACAAGATCTCCCCCGCCATGCAGGACGGCTACTATAAGACCAATCCCCACAACCTCGTACGAATTGTCCTCGGCAAATCTGAGCCTTCCGACAGCGAAAATCAAAACGTGTACACCCGCGCCGCCTCCCATCTCGAGGATTGGCGCGCCTCCGGCATTCTCGTTCAGGACTCCGAGCCGAGCCTTTTTGTGTACACCCAAACATTTTCCGTCCCTGGCGACGCTTCCGGCACACAACACGAACGCCGTGGGTTCATCGCCGCCGGCCAGCTCGAGGACTACGAGCGCAAGATCGTCTTTCGTCACGAGCAGACCCTCAGCAAGCCCAAGGCGGACCGCCTCAATCTTCTGCGGGCGACCCAAACGCATTTCGAACAGATTTTCATGCTCTACAGCGACCCGGCTGATGAGATTGCCTCAACCCTCCAGCAGTCGCGGCCACCCGACATCGAAGTGCGCGACGAATACCAGGTCACCCACCGCGTCTGGAAGGTATCCGATCCTTCGACGATTGCGGCCGTCCAGAGCGCCATGCGTGACAAGAAGCTGATCATTGCCGACGGCCATCATCGTTACGAGACTGCCCTGAATTATCGCAACGAGATGCGCCAGAAGTATGGTTCGGACCCTGAGGCTCCGTACGAACGTGTTGTCATGACTCTGGTGAACATGGACGGCCCAGGCCTCGTGGTCCTCCCCACACACCGTGTCGTCTTCGGGCTCGAGCAATTCGATGCAGCGGCTCTGGCAGCGAAACTTCGCAAGCACTTCGAAGTCGAGGCCCTGGGCCCAGTCAGCGACATAAAAGCGGCGATGAAGCGCCTCGCAGATTCCGGCAAGGACCGTACCGCGCTACTGGCGGTTACCTCAAACGGCGCCTTCTTGCTGCGCGCCCTTCCAACCCAGCATTCGGAATTCCTTGCGGGCCAATCGGAACGCCAGCGTAAGCTCGATGTCGTGCAACTTCATAAGCTGATTCTGGAAGAGACGCTCGGAATGTCGGAAGAAGACATCCGCGACCAGAAGCACCTGAAATACATCCGCGAGTCCAGTGACGCGCTTGACGAGGTTCGCAAGGGCGCTGACGTGGCATTTCTCATGAACCCTGTCCGTATGGACCAGGTGCGCGACATCGCTTTTGGTGGCGAGGTTCTGCCCCAGAAATCGACCGACTTCTTCCCCAAGATGTTAAGCGGCCTCACCATTTATTGCCTCGAAGAAGCCGCGCAGCCCGCTGTACGTGGAGACCGTTAGATACTCGGTGACATCTCGTCTGGCAACGAAACGCAGCGTGGTTTTGTCCGTGATGGTCACCTGCGCAGCGGCATATTGGGTCGCACGCTCTTCCGTGCTCGCCCAGCCCGCGGAGTCCCTTCAGCTATCGGTCTACTCGGCGCATGCCACGTATACCGTTCCGGTCACCAACCAGAACGGCCAAAAATACATCGGCCTCGTGGAATTGCTGGAACCTCTCGGCGCCGTTGATGCACGCCCCGACGGCAAGAAATACAAGCTGCATTTCACTGCTCCCGGCGCCAAGGAAGTCGAGTTCCAGTTCCACGACGGCAAGGACAAGGGCAAGGTAAAGAACGTAAACGTCAAGCTTCCGGCTGACTTCCTGCTGCTGAACGGCAGGGGCTACGTTCCGCTAGCTTCCATCAGCGAGTTGCTGTCGCACGCCCTTTCCCAGCAGATTCGAATCAACCAGGCTGCGGGACGGCTATTCATCGGAGATATTGGCAATCGATTTACGCTAGAGTTGCGGCCCGGAACGCCATCGAAGCTTTTCGTGACCTTCGACTCGCCCGTGAATCCCACCATCGCTACCGAGCCCGGTCACATGCGCTTTACGTTTCGGCGTGAGCCGGTAATTCCCTCTGCCGATCACGTTTCATACACCGACTCACTCATTACCGGAGCGACATTTTCCGAGCACGACGGCATGGGCGAACTCGACGTTCGCGGCAACTCCGCCCTGATGGCAAACTTCGCCGACGGCGGAAAGACCATCGTTGTAACCGCCGCTCCCCTGCCGCTGCCGGCTGCGGTGGCTCAGCAGACACCCGCTCAAGCCCTGCCGCTCCCGGTACCTCAACCACCGCCGTCGCAACCTGTATCGGTACCTCGCTTTCTCGTGCTGATCGATCCGGCGCATGGTGGGACCGAAATCGGAGCGGCCATCAGTCCTACCTTGCCGGAAAAGGACGTCGTACTTGCCTTGGCGCGAAAGCTGCAACATGAGCTGGCCAGTAAAGGCATTGCATCCAGCCTGCTGCGCAACTCCGACATAACCATTTCTCTCGATCAGCGCGCGATTTCCGCCAATGCAGCCCGGCCGGCCCTCTATATCGCTCTCCATGCCGCGAACAGTGGAAGCGGTGTTCACGTCTTCACCGCGCTGGTCAATCAGCAGAGCTACAGCCCTCGCGACTTCCTGCCCTGGAACGAAGCCCAGAGCGCCTACCTCGAACCCAGTTCCCTGGTCGCAGGTTCGGTCGCCGCTGAACTCGAGAACCGCAAGCTGCCCAACGTGTTGCTCGCTGCGCCTCTACGCCCCATGAACAACGTGGCGGCGCCGGCGATTGCGATTGAAATCGCGCCTCCCAGCGGCAACATCGCCGATTTAGCCAGCTCCGCCTATCAGGACCAGGTCGCACAGTCGATTGCCAGTGGAGTAGCCGCCATTCGCAGCAAGATCCCGGAGACCCGCCCGTGACCCGCCGCGTCCTGGTGATGTTCGCGATATTGGTTGTGGTTGCCGCCGCGCTGGGCTATTACGCCTACCATCTGAAGAAGCGGGTTGCTGAGGAAGAACAGAGACTGGCAACCCAGCCCGCTATTCTCGCGCCCCCGGCGAATGGTCCCACCGCCCTTGTGACCCTCTATGTGGCTTCCGATTCGACCGGAAACCTCAGCCGCACGCAACAAAACATCTCGCTTCCTCAAGAGCGCAGCGAACGCGACCGCACCATTCTTCGGGCCCTGTTGAGCAGTTACACTCAAAGTTCTTCCTCGCACCCGATTGGAGCAGGTTCCGATGTCAGGGACGTCTTTATCATGCCCGACAACACTGCCATCGTAGACGTCACCGCCGCCTTCGCCGACGCGCATCCGTCAGGTGTACTCGCGGAAGAACTCACCATCGCCTCCATCGTCAGCACCCTGAATGCGAACGATCCGCAAATCAACCGCGTGAAAATCCTGGTGGACGGCAAAGAGCGCGAAACCCTCGCGGGTCACGCCGACCTGCGCCGCTTCTACCTGGCCAGTGGTATCGGGCAGCTCATGAAGGACGCTCAGTGACCCTCCCGCGCATCGGTGTCTTCGACTCCGGCGTCGGCGGACTTACCGTGCTGGGCGCGCTGTCCCGACGCCTGCCCGCGCGTTATTTCTATTTCGGAGACACGGCCCGCCTGCCCTATGGAACCAAGTCGGCGGAAACCGTGGCCCGCTACGCCATCGGCGCCACCCGCTTTCTCGAGCGCCAGAATGTTGACCTCCTGGTCATCGCCTGCAACACCGCAACTGCTCTTGCCTTCGCGCCAATCAAGGACGCCTCCAGCGTTCCCGTGATCGGTGTAGTAGAACCGGGAGCGGCCGCGGCAGCCGAGGTCAGCCAGTCCCGCTCCGCCATCGTGATTGCCACCGAAGCCACCGTCAGCAGTCACGCTTACCGGAATGCTCTGCATCACCGGGAGATGAAAGCCCACGAGAAAGCCTGCCCGCTCTTTGTCCCCCTGGTCGAGGAAGGCTGGATTGACCATCCCGTGACCGAGCAAGTGGCCCGCATCTACCTCGGTGAGGCGTTGGCGGAAGCCCCCGCCGACACCGACGTGCTCGTGCTGGCTTGCACCCACTACCCGTTGTTGACCCCCTTGCTGAAGCGCATTGCCCCCAGCCAGCTCCAGATCGTGGATTCGGCCGAATCGACCGCCCGGGCGGTAACCGAGATGCTTGGTTCCGGCGAACGGGCTGCCCACAACATCGAGGCGTCCGGACCGGACCATCGCACGTTCCAGTTCTATGTCACCGACTCGGTGGACAAGTTCAAACGGCTGGCAACCCGGTTTCTGGGCCGCCAAGTCGACCACGTTGAACACGTCGATCTCGGCGGATAGTCTTTCGAAGGGGCGCGGTTTTAGCTTGCCGCAGAAATCCTAGCCTCGTCATCCGAGCGAGGCAGCGCCGGAGGCGGGTACTCGGGTCGAGCAACGTCCGCGCAAAACCGGCCGCCGAGTTATCACACGGCTATGTGTCATATGCCCTTTCGTCGCGGTATCACTCGATGCGTAAATCGTTTGTGAGGCAAGGGATTTTTGTGCGCCGTGTCTGCGGCGAAGTCGCGGACCCCTCCGCTCTTTGACAACTTTGTGGCTGCGCACGCTTATTGCTAACTCTTTTATTTGTGCGACTTTACCCATAAGTCATTTGTTTCCCCGACTTTGCACGGAATTGGCGCGTAACTCGCTGATTTGATTAGGTTGTCGGAAGAGGGGTAGCAGGCGATCCATGTTGGCCGCGTTCTTGGGTTCTGCATACGTCTACGACGCAGAGTTCATACCCGTCCGCGCCATTTGCGAAGCACAGGGAGGAATCCCAAGCCCGTTGAAATCACGCGCGGTGGAGATTTCTGTAAGCTAACTCCTTTATTCGTGCGACTTTACCTCTAAGCCATTTATTTCTGCGACTTTGCACACAATTTATGCGTAACTTGCTGATTTTACGAGGTCGAGGAAAGGGGGTGGCAACTACAAGTACGTGCCATCCTATTGTCCTCTCTCTTCACACGAAGGAAGGTTAGAATCGCTGGCTATGGTCTTTCGCTCCGATAATCGCGCCCCTGATCAGATGCGGCCCGTCAATATCGTCCCGCACTACGTCTCCACCGCCGAAGGTTCTTGCCTCATCGAACTCGGCAACACCCGGGTCATCTGCACCGCCAGCATCGACGATACGGTGCCCCAGTTCCTGCGCAACAGCGGTAAGGGCTGGGTGACGGCCGAGTACGGGATGCTCCCCGCGCTACCCTGACCCGAACCCCGCGCGAGGTGACCAAAGGTCGGCCAAGCGGACGCACCCACGAGATCCAGCGCCTGATCGGGCGATCGCTTCGAGCGGTCACCGACACGGAAAAGCTGGGCGAGCGCACCATAGCCATCGACTGCGACGTCATTCAGGCCGACGGGGGAACGCGTACTGCGTCCATTACAGGCGCCTTTGTCGCTCTGGGCCTGGCCCTGACCGCCATGGTCGAAACCGGTGCCCTCAAAACGACCCCGCTGCGCGACTATGTGGCCGCCACCAGCGTAGGCATCGTTGACGGTGTTGCGATGCTCGACCTGTGCTATGAAGAAGACTCGCGCGCCGATGTGGACATGAATATGGTCATCACCGGCAGCGGCAAGATGGTGGAAGTACAGGCAACCGCCGAGCACAACCCGTTCGACGACGCGCAACTGGCCGAGATGATGGCACTAGCTCGAAACGGAATCGCGGCGCTTATCGCCAGGCAGCGGGAACTGCTCAAGAATCTTGCCCTGCAAGCATGAGCATGGATGGCGGGGTTCTCGCATCGGCCCGCCCCGTCATTTAGAATAGAGGGTCTCGCCGCCCCCGGTGGGACCAGCCATTATTCGTAGGCCGGACCAAAATTTATAGCGGGCGCTCCGCGCCTGCGGAGGTTTGCCGTGAAACTTACTCCTGGAAAATTACAGGGAATGAAAAACGTCTCCAACGAGCGTGGCGTGATTGCCGCCGCCGCCATGGACCAGCGTGGATCGCTGAAGAAGATGCTGGGCAGCCGCGCCAATGATGCCGGTCTGGAAGAGTTCAAGATCAATGTCACCGAAGTTCTAACCAAGCACGCCAGCGCAATTCTGCTCGATCCCGAGTGGGGACTGCCTGCCGCCAAGCGTCGCGCTAAGGGGTCTGGCTTGTTGCTTGCGTACGAAAAGACCGGTTACGACAAGGCCCTTCCCGGCCGTCTGCCCGATCTGCTGGATGTCTGGTCGGTGAAGCGCCTGAAGGAAGCCGGCGCGGACTGCGTCAAGATCCTGCTGTACTACAGCCCCTACGACGAGCAGAAGATTAATGACCACAAGCAGGCCTGGACCGAGCGCATTGGCGATGAGTGCAGGGCGAACGACATACCGTTCTTCCTGGAATTGATCGGGTACAAGGAAGGTCTCGACGAGAAGGGCCCCGAGTTCGCCAAGCTAAAGCCCGAAGTCGTCGCGAAGTCGATGGCGGAGTTCTCTAAAGACCGTTACGGCGTGGATGTGTTGAAGGTAGAAATTCCCGTCAACCTGCAGTACGTCGAAGGCGCTAAGTCCTTCAAGGGAACGAAAGCCTATTCCAAGGCAGAGGCGCTCGATCACTATCGTGCCGCGGCGAAAGCAACCAACAAGCCGTTCATTTATCTGTCGGCTGGCGTCAGTAACGCCGAGTTCATCGAGGACCTCGAGTTCGCAGCCGAAGCGGGCGTGAAGTTCAACGGCGTGCTTTGCGGCCGTGCGACGTGGAAAGACGGCATTCCCATCTACGCCGAGAAGGGTGCCGCCGACTTCCGCAAATGGCTGGAGACTGACGGTGTGGCCAACATCGAAAACGTGAACAACGCCCTGAAAGCGGCGACTTCGTGGTTCAGCCTCTACGAGGTGGAAGAACCCGCTCTCGCGGCGAAGTAGATTTAGTCCTGGGGTATTTTCCCGAGGCGCGCGGCACTCAGCCGCGCGTTTCGCATTTTGGAGGCAGATGGCAGGCCATGGCTATAAAAGTTTTTACGGGAGGTTGGCTATTTTCTGCACTTCACGCAGTAGCCGCCAATCTCGAAGCGGGCAACCAGAATATGAAATTGGCAGTCGCGTTCCACCTGTCCCTTTCACCCGATCGAACAGGTCGCTCTCGAATTCCTGCACGCTCCCGCAGCGGAGGCATGTCATATGCATATGGTCCCGCTGGGGCCGACGTTCGTAAAAGTGACCTTCCCCCTTCACATGTAACAAGTCCAGCTCGTCCACGAGTCCGTGGCGCTTCAGGAGAGCGAGGGTCCGATACACGGTGACACGATTGATCTCGGAATCAATGCGTGCGGCCTTGCGCAGGATCTGGGCCGCATCGAGATGCTGGTTGGCGGTCTCGATGATTTCAAGAATGATCCGGCGCTGGCGCGTCAGCCGAATCCCTCGGGCCAGAAGGGCGGATTGCAGGGACCCGCGAACGGATGTTTGGGGAAATGGCA